>NZ_CM191263.1:0-4397500 GCF_041475715.2 Xanthomonas sp. NCPPB 3583 | reverse complement strand
AAGGTGCGGCTGGATCACCTCCTTTTGAGCATGACGTCATCGTCCTGTCGGGCGTCCTCACAAATTACCTGCATTCAGAGATGCGTATCGGCACAGGCCGGTATGCGAAAGTCCCATCATGGGGCCTTAGCTCAGCTGGGAGAGCACCTGCTTTGCAAGCAGGGGGTCGTCGGTTCGATCCCGACAGGCTCCACCATTTGAGTGAAACGACTTTGGGTCTGTAGCTCAGGTGGTTAGAGCGCACCCCTGATAAGGGTGAGGTCGGTGGTTCGAGTCCTCCCAGACCCACCACTCTGAATGTAGTGCACACTTAAGAATTTATATGGCTCAGCGTTGAGGCTGAGACATGTTCTTTTATAACTTGTGACGTAGCGAGCGTTTGAGATATCTATCTAAACGTGTCGTTGAGGCTAAGGCGGGGACTTCGAGTCCCTAAATAATTGAGTCGTATGTTCGCGTTGGTGGCTTTGTACCCCACACAACACGGCATATGACCCTGAGGCAACTTGGGGTTATATGGTCAAGCGAATAAGCGCACACGGTGGATGCCTAGGCGGTCAGAGGCGATGAAGGACGTGGTAGCCTGCGAAAAGTGTCGGGGAGCTGGCAACAAGCTTTGATCCGGCAATATCCGAATGGGGAAACCCACTGCTTCGGCAGTATCCTGCAGTGAATTCATAGCTGCTGGAAGCGAACCCGGTGAACTGAAATATCTAAGTAACCGGAGGAAAAGAAATCAACCGAGATTCCCTAAGTAGTGACGAGCGAACGGGGAGCAGCCCTTAAGCTGGAATGGCTTTAGAAAAACAATCTGGAAAGATTGGCCATAGAAGGTGATAGCCCTGTATTTAAAAGGGCCACTCCAGTGAAGACGAGTAGGGCGGGGCACGTGAAACCCTGTCTGAATATGGGGGGACCATCCTCCAAGGCTAAATACTCCTGACCGACCGATAGTGAACCAGTACCGTGAGGGAAAGGCGAAAAGAACCCCGGAGAGGGGAGTGAAATAGATCCTGAAACCGTGTGCGTACAAGCAGTAGGAGCTCGCAAGAGTGACTGCGTACCTTTTGTATAATGGGTCAGCGACTTACTGTTCGTGGCAAGCTTAACCGTATAGGGGAGGCGAAGGGAAACCGAGTCTGATAAGGGCGCATAGTCGCGGGCAGTAGACCCGAAACCGGGTGATCTAGTCATGGCCAGGGTGAAGGTGCCGTAACAGGTACTGGAGGCCCGAACCCACGTCTGTTGCAAAAGACGGGGATGAGCTGTGATTAGGAGTGAAAAGCTAATCGAACCCGGAGATAGCTGGTTCTCCTCGAAAGCTATTTAGGTAGCGCCTCATATGTATCCTCTCGGGGGTAGAGCACTGTTATGGCTAGGGGGTCATCGCGACTTACCAAACCATTGCAAACTCCGAATACCGAGACGGACTGTATGGGAGACACACGGCGGGTGCTAACGTCCGTCGTGAAAAGGGAAACAACCCAGACCCACAGCTAAGGTCCCAAATTCACTGCTAAGTGGAAAACGATGTGGAAAGGCATAGACAGCCAGGAGGTTGGCTTAGAAGCAGCCACCCTTTAAAGAAAGCGTAATAGCTCACTGGTCGAGTCGGTCTGCGCGGAAGATTTAACGGGGCTAAGCAGTGAACCGAAGCTTGGGGTGCATAAAACTTGTTTTATGCGCGGTAGAGGAGCGTTCCGTAAGCCTGCGAAGGTGGATTGAGAAGTCTGCTGGAGGTATCGGAAGTGCGAATGCTGACATGAGTAACGATAATGCGGGTGAAAAGCCCGCACGCCGAAAGCCCAAGGTTTCCTTGCGCAACGTTAATCGACGCAGGGTTAGTCGGTCCCTAAGGCGAGGGCGAAAGCCGTAGTCGATGGGAAGCAGGTTAATATTCCTGCACCTCGCGTGAGTGCGATGGAGGGACGGAGAAGGTTAGGTGTACCGGGCGTTGGTTGTCCCGGGGAAAGGCGGTAGGTTTGGATCTTTGGCAAATCCGGGATCCTTTAAGACCGAGCACCGAGACGAGCCTTTATGGCGAAGTCACTGATACCACGCTTCCAGGAAAAGCTCCTAAGCTTCAGCTCACGAAGACCGTACCGTAAACCGACACAGGTGGGTAGGATGAGAATTCTCAGGCGCTTGAGAGAACTCGGGTGAAGGAACTAGGCAACATGGCACCGTAACTTCGGGAGAAGGTGCACCCTTTTTGGTGGCTCGTGCGAGCTATAGCTGAAGAGGGTCGCAGAAACCAGGCCGCTGCGACTGTTTATCAAAAACACAGCACTCTGCAAACACGAAAGTGGACGTATAGGGTGTGACGCCTGCCCGGTGCTGGAAGGTTAATTGATGGGGTCAGCCGCAAGGCGAAGCTCTTGATCGAAGCCCCAGTAAACGGCGGCCGTAACTATAACGGTCCTAAGGTAGCGAAATTCCTTGTCGGGTAAGTTCCGACCTGCACGAATGGCGTAACGACAGCGGCGCTGTCTCCACCCGAGACTCAGTGAAATTGAAATCGCTGTGAAGATGCAGCGTTCCCGTGGCAAGACGGAAAGACCCCGTGAACCTTTACTATAGCTTTACACTGAACGTTGAGTTCGTCTGTGTAGGATAGGTGGGAGGCTATGAAACTGTGGCGCTAGCTGCAGTGGAGCCATCCTTGAAATACCACCCTGTCGTGCTTGACGTTCTAACCTAGGTCCGTTATCCGGATCAGGGACCGTGTATGGTGGGTAGTTTGACTGGGGCGGTCTCCTCCTAAAGAGTAACGGAGGAGCACGAAGGTACGCTCAGCGCGGTCGGACATCGCGCACTGTGTGCAAAGGCATAAGCGTGCTTGACTGCAAGATCGACGGATCAAGCAGGTACGAAAGTAGGTCTTAGTGATCCGGTGGTTCTGTATGGAAGGGCCATCGCTCAACGGATAAAAGGTACTCCGGGGATAACAGGCTGATACCGCCCAAGAGTTCATATCGACGGCGGTGTTTGGCACCTCGATGTCGGCTCATCACATCCTGGGGCTGTAGTCGGTCCCAAGGGTATGGCTGTTCGCCATTTAAAGTGGTACGCGAGCTGGGTTCAGAACGTCGTGAGACAGTTCGGTCCCTATCTGCCATGGGCGTTGGAAGTTTGAGAGGGGCTGCTCCTAGTACGAGAGGACCGGAGTGGACGAACCTCTGGTGTTCCGGTTGTCACGCCAGTGGCATTGCCGGGTAGCTATGTTCGGAAGCGATAACCGCTGAAAGCATCTAAGCGGGAAGCGCGCCTCAAGATGAGACTTCCCGGGGCACAAGCCCCCTAAAGGAACCATGTAGACTACGTGGTTGATAGGTCAGGTGTGTAAGTACAGCAATGTATTGAGCTAACTGATACTAATGATCCGTGCGGCTTGACCATATAACCTCAAGTTGCCTTGGTCCCAACGAACGTTGGTAGATCATCAAATGCAAGCTACGTCACAAGTTAACTCTGCGAGACTGGGCGCCTTGATCCGTTTCTTGGATGGCGACGCTCCAACCGTCTCCCTGGTGAAATTAGCGCTGTGGAACCACCCGATCCCATCCCGAACTCGGAAGTGAAACGCAGCTGCGCCGATGGTAGTGTGGCTCAAGCCATGCGAGAGTAGGTCATCGCCAGGGGCTTTACCCCGAAACCCTCAGTCCAAACGGACTGAGGGTTTCTTTTTTGCGCAAGCGCTGGGCTGCGCCGCGCGTAAATGCGCCTTGCATTCCGCCCCGCTTGCCGACCGGTACCGATGTCGTGCTGTGCGTGCAGTACCGCTCGCCACACAAGCCACGCGCCCATCTCTTGGAGAAAAGGGGCGCGATCCATCTGTTGGCCAAATAACCTGCCTGGCCAATGCCAGATGCACGGGTGCGGTAATGGCTGGAGCTGATAACAGACATCGCCCATGACAGCCTCGCTCGGCCGACGTCCTAGTGCGCATATCCTCGATACAAAGAACGGCCTGGAGCGGATCGATCACGCATCAGTGATGGGTCCCACATCCTTGGTGAGACAAGACGCAAGGCAGATGTTTCACACATCTTTGTTGAGACCAAATGCAAGACCAGTGGCAGCGCCAGGCGTGGTTAAGGTGTTCGATAAATCTCGGTTTGAAGCCAGCGATGTGCATCGCGGGGCGCACGCCTGGAGCCGTCGACTCGAACAGCTGGCAAAGCACCGCGAAGGCACCCCGTTTTCGCCATGCTGGGGCGATGCTTTATGTCGTTGGGATACTCACCACGACTGACGGCTTGAAACGTTGCGCCCAACCAACAAAAAAACCCCGCCTGAGCGGGGTTTTTTTGTTGGTACAGTCGGTACATCTGGCTGCAATCGGGTCATGACGGACCGACCAGCGGGCGGACGCCGCTATCTGCTGGCCGGCATCAGTCACCCAACGTCAATAGCGAGGCGTTGCCGCCTGCCGCGGTGGTGTTGACGGTGACGACCTTCTCGGTTGCGAAGCGCAGCAGGTAATGCGGGCCGCCCGCCTTGGGACCGGTGCCGGACAGGCCCTGCCCGCCGAACGGTTGTACGCCGACCACGGCGCCGATCTGGTTGCGATTGACGTAGACGTTGCCTACCGCCACGCGCGAGGTGATGCGGTCGATCGTCTCATCGATACGCGAGTGGACACCCAACGTGAGGCCGTAACCGGTCGCGTTGATCTGCTCGATGACGGCATCGAGCTGGTCGGCCTTCCAGCGAATCACGTGCAGCACCGGCCCGAAAATCTCGCGCTGCAGCTGGGACAGCGATGTCAGCTCATAGGCGCGTGGAGCGAAAAAGCTGCCATGCGCGGTGCTGGCGTCCAAGGTGGTGCTGCCGATCAGACGCGCTTGGCGATCCATGCGTGCCGCGTGATCGTCGAGAATCTTGAGCGCATCAGCATCGATGACGGGGCCAACGTCGGTCGAGAGCAGGCCCGGATCGCCGATCTTCAACTCGCCCATCGCGCCGGCCAGCATCGTCATGACCTTGTCGGCGATGTCGTCCTGGACGAACAGGACGCGCGCCGCGGAGCAGCGCTGCCCGGCCGAGATGAAGGCACTGGAAATGGCGTCTTTGACCACTGCTTCGGGCAGCGAGGACGAGTCGGCGATGAAGGCATTCTGGCCGCCGGTTTCGGCGATCAAGACGCCGATGGCAGCATCGCGTGCGGCCAGGGTGCGGTTGATGATGCGCGCGGTTTCGGTAGAGCCGGTGAAGGCTACGCCGGCAACGCGCGGGTCGTTGGTCAGCGCAGCGCCAACGGTAGCGCCATCGCCTGGCAGGAACTGCACGGCCGCTTCCGGCACGCCGGCTTCATGCAGCAGCTTGACCGCTGCAAAGCCGATCAGGTTGGTCTGCTCGGCCGGCTTGGCGATGACCGTATTGCCGGCCGCCAGCGCTGCGGCGACCTGACCGAGGAAGATCGCCAACGGGAAGTTCCATGGGCTGATGCAGACAAAGACGCCGCGCCCGTGCAGCTGCAGCTCGTTGGATTCGCCGGTCGGTCCGGGCAGACGCTCCGGCGCACCGAACTGCGCACGCGCCTGGCCGGCGTAGTAGCGCAGGAAATCGACGGCCTCGCGGACTTCGGCCACTGCGTCGGGCAGCGTCTTGCCGGCTTCCTTGACGCAGATCGCCATGAAGTCGGGCATGCGCGTTTCGAGCAGATCGGCTGCATGTTCCAGGATGGTGGCGCGGCTCGCTGCAGGCGTGCGGTTCCAGGCCGGTTGCGCGGCCGCAGCGCTGGCCAGCGACTTCTGGACGGTATCCGGATCGGCCGGGTGCCACTGTCCAACCGTCTCGCGGCGATCTGCCGGATTCAACACCGCCTGGCCGGGCGTGCTGATCAGCGCACCGGGTACCAGGGGCGTGGCCTTCCACGGCTTGATCGCGGCGTTGAGTTGCTCGGCCAGCTGGCGCAGATCGTTGTCGTTGGCGAGATTGGCGCCCATGGAGTTTTTCCTGTTCTGGTTCTGGCTACGCAGCAAGTCAGCTGGCAGCGGAATCTTGGGATGCGGGATGGAAGTAAATGACGTCACTGCCTCGACCGGGTCGCGGATGAGGTCTTCGATGGCGACATCCTCGTCGGTGATGCGATTGACGAAGCTGGAATTGGCGCCGTTTTCGAGCAGGCGACGTACCAGATACGGCAGCAGATCTTCGTGCGAGCCGACCGGTGCATAGACGCGGCACGGCAGATCGAGACGATCGGCAGGAATCACCTCGGCATACAGGTCGTCGCCCATGCCGTGCAGTTTCTGGTGCTCGTAGGTCTTGCCTGCCGCAATCGCACGTACCGCCGCAATGGTCTGCGCGTTGTGCGTGGCGAACATCGGGTAGAGCGCGTCGCTGTGCGCGAACATGCGACGTGCGCATGCCAGGTACGACACGTCGGTGTTCTGCTTACGCGTAAACACCGGGTAGCCGGGATGCCCTTCGATCTGGGCGCGCTTGATCTCTGCGTCCCAGTACGCGCCTTTGACCAGGCGCACCGGAATGCGTCGCCCGACACGGCGCGCCAGATCGGCAAGAAAATCGATCGTGTACGGCGTGCGTTTTTGATAGGCCTGCACGGCCAGGCCATAGCCTTCCCAGCCATCCAATGACGGGTCGGAGAAGGTGGCCTCGATGATGTCTAGCGACAGTTCCAGCCGGTCGGCTTCCTCGGCGTCGACGGTGTAGCCGATGCCATAGGACTTGGCTAGCTGCGCCAACTCCAGTACGCCCGGAACTAGCTCGGCCATCACTCGCGCACGCTTGGCATGTTCGTAGCGCGGATACAGCGCCGACAACTTGATCGAGATGCTGGGCGCGGCAAATACATCGGTACCGACGAAGTTGCCGCTGCGGCCGATCGCATGAATCGCATCCCGATACGCCTGCAGATAGCGCTGCGCATCCTTCATGGTGAGCGCGCCTTCGCCCAGCATGTCGAACGAATAACGGTAGTTGGCGTTGTCGCCCTTGCGCGAACGCGACAGCGCTTCGCCGATGGTGCGGCCCATGACGAACTGATGGCCCATGATCTTCATGGCCTGGCGCACGGCCAGGCGAATCACCGGCTCGCCGACGCGGCCGATCAGGCGTTTGAAGGCGCCCGGCACATCGGCGCGGGTGAGGTCGTTGAGCTGCACTAGCTGGCCGGTCAGCATCAGGCCCCAGGTGGAGGCGTTGACCAGCACCGAATCGCTGCCGCCCATATGCTTCTTCCAATCCGCATCGCCGAGCTTGTCGCGGATCAGCTTGTCGGCGGTGTCCTGGTCGGGAATGCGCAGCAGTGCCTCGGCCACGCACATCAGCAGCACGCCTTCTTCGCTGCCCAGGTCGTATTGGCGCATGAAGGCTTCGATGGCGCCCTGGTCCTGCGCGCGTGCCCGCACACGGGTAACCAGGTCGGCCGCGACCGCATGCACCTTGGCTTGCTCAGCGGCGGGCAGGCGTGCCTGGTCGAGCAATTCGCGCACGTGTTCGGCTTCGTCCTTGAGCCAGGCCGCGGTGATGGCGGCACGCAATGCGCCAGGTGCGGCGGGCAGTTCGGGCGCCAACAGCGGGCGCGCAACTGAGGTGGAGGCAAGCGGGTCGAGCTGTGCGTTCATGCGAAAGGTGCCTTGGATTCCGTGCTCATTCTAGTGAGCCAGACGGCTTGCGCACTTGTGTGGAAGCGGCGGCTTTCCCGCCGTTTTGTGCATGCCGCCATCGCGCAGAGTGACGGCACGGCCCTTGGCGAACAATGCGGAAGTGATTGATTTGTGCGCATTTTTAGCTGCACTGCAGCAAATTCTTGATCGTCGGAAATGCTTGCCGCATGCGTTGGCGCGGGTCTACCATCGGGCTATTCCCGCAGTGCGCTGCGTGCTGTTTATGATCGAAGTGCTGCCGTTGATGTCCGAAGGGGTTGGGACGCAGCTGCGGTTGCGGCCTCCGCGGGCACTGTCGGCCAGGCAATTTGTGCAACTGTTCGCAGTGCTGGCGGGAACGATGTGGTTATTTGCAGGCCTGGGGTGGTGGACCGGCAATGCGTTCGCGCCGGTCTTTGCCCTGGTGCACAGTGGTGTGGTGGCGCTGGCGCTACGGCAGTTGTGGCGAAGTGGCGAGCGCGAAGAAGCGATCCGGGTGGGGGAAGCCGTTGTTGAGGTGTTTCCGTCCGGGCATGCGCCACCAGCGTTTCAGGCACATCCGCACTGGGTGCGGCTTTGCATAGAACGCGATGACAGGGTGTTGCTGGTCAGCAGCGGCAAGCAGATCGAGATCGGAAGTTTTCTCGGGCCGGCCGAACGTGTGGAACTGGCAACAACGCTCAAACGCTTGCTCGCGGCCGCCAATGGCCGTCACCGATGACGTAAGGGTCTAGGCAATGACGCAACGCAGCAGCTGGAAGTCGATCAACACCTGCACACACGTGGGCCTGGCGATGGCGGCGCTGCTGAGCGCGCCGGTGGCCTGGGCGCAATCGGCCGATCCCAAGGAATGGCAGCTCAACATGGGGCGCGGGGTGACCCAGACCGCGCGGATGGCTTACGAGGCGCACATGGTGGCGCTGTGGGTGTGCGTGGTGATTGGCGCGCTGGTGTTCTCGGCGATGGGCTATGCGATGTTCAAGTTCCGCAAGTCCAAGGGCGCGGTGGCCGCACAATTCAGTCACAACACCACCGCGGAAGTGCTGTGGACGGTGATTCCGGTCCTGGTGCTGATTGCGATGGCGTGGCCGGCGACGGCAAAACTGATCGCGATGTACGACACCCGCGAATCGGAAATGACGGTCAAGGTGACCGGCTATCAGTGGATGTGGAAGTACGAATATCTGGGCCAGGGCGTGGAATTTACCAGCCGCCTGGCACGCGAATCCGATCGTATCCGCCAAAGCGGCGAGCGCCCCACCGCGGCCTCGCAGCCGCACTATCTGCTGGATGTCGATAACCGCCTGGTGCTGCCGGTCAACACCAAGATCCGCTTCGTGATTACCGCCGACGATGTGATCCACGCCTGGTGGGTGCCGGCGCTGGGATGGAAGCAAGATGCCATTCCCGGCATCGTCAACGAAGCCTGGACCAACATCGAACAACCGGGCGTGTATCGCGGGCAGTGCGCCGAGTTGTGCGGCAAGGATCATGGCTTCATGCCGATCGTGGTGGAGGCGCTGCCCAAGGCTGACTTCCAGCGCTGGCTGGCGTCGCGTCGTAGTGCGTCAGGCACTGCTCCAGCAGCGGCGCCAGCGGCCGCACCGACGCCGACCAGTGCACAGGCCGCTCCGCAAGGTGACGCCGTGCCTGCGGCGGCACCGGCCCAGGCCGCAACACCGACCGCCGCTCTTTAATCGCCCGCAACCGCTCGCTTCGCAGAGGTCGTTCCGTCATGGCGCATACCGCAGTCGATCACCACGGACACCACCAGCCCGGTTTCGTCGAGCGCTGGTTCTTTTCGACCAATCACAAGGATATCGGCACGTTGTATCTGCTGTTTTCCTTCGTGATGTTCATCATCGGCGCGGCGATGAGCGTGGTGATTCGCGCCGAATTGATGCAGCCCGGCTTGCAGTTCGTCAAACCGGAGTTCTTCAACCAGATGACCACCGTGCATGCACTGGTGATGATCTTCGGCGGCGTGATGCCGGCTTTCGTCGGCCTGGCCAACTGGATGATTCCGTTGCAGATCGGTGCGCCGGACATGGCGTTGCCGCGCATGAACAACTGGTCGTTCTGGTTGTTGCCGGTCGCCTTTACCCTGCTGCTGCTGACGCTGTTCCTGCCGGGCGGCGCGCCAGCAGGCGGCTGGACGCTGTACCCGCCGCTGTCGCTGCAGGGCGGCTACAACGTCGCCTTCAGCGTATTTGCGATCCATGTGGCCGGCGTCAGCTCGATCATGGGCGCGATCAACATCATCGCCACCGTGCTGAACATGCGCGCGCCGGGCATCGATCTGCTCAAGATGCCGATCTTCTGCTGGGCCTGGCTGATCACCGCGTTCCTGCTGATCGCGGTGATGCCGGTGCTGGCCGGCGCGGTGACCATGCTGCTGACCGACAAGTTCTTCGGTACCAGCTTCTTCAACGCGGCCGGCGGCGGCGACCCGGTGATGTACCAGCACATCTTCTGGTTCTTCGGGCACCCGGAGGTGTACATCATGATCCTGCCGGCGTTCGGCGTGGTCAGCGAGATCATTCCGACCTTTAGCCGCAAGCCGCTGTTCGGTTACCAGGCGATGGTCTACGCCATTGCCGCGATCGCCTTCCTGAGCTTCATCGTCTGGGCCCACCACATGTTCACCGTGGGCATGCCGCTGGGCGGCGAAATTTATTTCATGTTCGCCACCATGCTGATCTCCATCCCGACCGGGGTGAAGGTGTTCAACTGGGTCAGCACGATGTGGAAGGGCTCGCTGACCTTCGAATCGCCGATGTTGTGGGCGGTGGCGTTCGTGATCCTCTTCAGCATCGGTGGGTTCTCCGGCCTGATGCTGGCGATCGTGCCGGCCGACTTCCAGTACCACGACACCTACTTCGTGGTGGCGCACTTCCACTACGTGCTGGTGACCGGTGCGGTGTTCGCGCTGATCGCGGCGGTGTACTACTGGTGGCCCAAGTGGACCGGGCGGATGTACAACGAGACCTGGGCCAAGGTGCACTTCTGGTGGACGATGGTGTTCGTCAACCTGCTGTTCTTCCCGCAGCACTTCCTTGGCTTGGCCGGCATGCCGCGGCGCATTCCCGACTACAACGTGGTGTTTGCCGACTGGAATCTGGTCAGTTCGATCGGTGCGTTCGGCATGTTCGTCACGCCGTTCCTGATGGCCGCGATCCTGCTGTCCTCGCTGCGCAGTGGCGCGCGTGCACAGGCCCGCTCCTGGGAAGGTGCCAAGGGTCTGGAATGGACGGTGCCGTCACCTGCCCCGGCGCATACCTTCACCGTGCCGCCGGTGATCAAGCCTGGAGATCTTGCACATGAAGACATCGGCCACTGAGTCCGCCTCGGAGCCGGCGGTGACGCGTCTGTTATCTGCTGCGGAACGGCAGGCGCAGCAGCGCCGTGCGGTACGCCGCACCGCGATCACGGTCGGCATCATCGCGTTGCTGATCTATGCGGGCTTCATCGCCTCGGGAGTCATCGGGCGGTGAGTGCACGCGCGCCCGCACACGCACCCACAGCCGGCTTGTTCAAGCTGCTGGGCGTGGTGCTGGGCGTGTTCGTGCTGACGTTTTCCCTGGTGCCGCTCTACCGCATCGCCTGCGAGAAAGTGTTTGGCATCCGCATGGAGCGTGCGCCTGGGAGCAATCGCACAAACGCGGGCGCGCCGCCTGCCGCCGGCAAGCGCACGGTGCGCGTGGAGTTCGATGGAGGGGTCAATTCCAAACTGCCGTGGACCTTCCATCCCGAACAGATGACGATGGATGTGGTGCCGGGCGAGCTCAACGAGGCGCTGTATTTCGCGCGCAACGATGGTGCACGTGCGGTGGTGGGCAGTGCGGTGCCTTCGGTTGCACCTGCGCGTGCGTCGGGCTACTTCAATAAAACCGAGTGCTTCTGCTTTACCGCGCAGACCTTGCAGGCCGGCGAAACGCGCGACATGCCGCTGCGTTTCATCGTCGACCCGGCACTGCCGCCGGAAGTCACTACGATCACCCTGTCCTACACGTTCTATCGCAACGACGCGCTGACCTCCGAACTGCAGGGCGGAGGCGCAGCTGGCGCGCCACGCGCTGCGCCGTAACCTTCCATCCACCCGTACCACGACACGGAAGCAACGCCATGGCCGATCACAGTCCCAACGCCGATGCGTATTTCGTCCCGAGCCAGAGCAAATGGCCCTTTGTCGGGTCGATTGCGATGTTCGTGATGATGATCGGCGTGGCCAGCTGGCTCAACGACGCGGCATGGGGGCGCTGGACCTTCTTCGCCGGCGTGGCGATGCTGCTGGCGACGTTGTTCATGTGGTTTGGCGATGTCATCCGCGAATCCAATGCCGGGCATTACAACCGCCAGGTGGATGGCTCGTTCCGCATGGGGATGGTGTGGTTCATCTTCTCCGAGGTGATGTTTTTCTGCGCTTTCTTCGGTGCGCTGTTTTACACGCGTGTGCTGACGCTGCCCTGGCTGGGCGGGGAAGGCGACGGCGTGATGACCAACGAGCTGCTATGGAATGGTTATTCCGCTGCGTGGCCGACCAATGGACCGGGCACCATCGGTGGGCAGTTCCAGACCATTCCGGCCTGGGGCCTGCCGCTGATCAACACGCTGATCCTGCTCAGTTCCGGCGTGACCTTGACCATCGCCCACCACGCGCTCAAGGGCGGGCGCCGTGGCGCGCTGCTGTTGTGGCTGGGGTTGACCGTGCTGCTGGGCTGCGTGTTCCTTTTCCTGCAGGCCGAGGAATATATCCACGCCTATACCGAGCTCAATCTCACCCTGGGCTCGGGCATCTATGGTTCGACCTTCTTCATGCTGACCGGCTTCCACGGCATGCATGTGCTGCTGGGCACCATCATGCTGGCAGTGATGTGGCTGCGCGCGGCGAAGGGGCATTTCAGCCGCGACAACCACTTCGCTTTCGAAGCGGCCGCGTGGTACTGGCACTTCGTCGACGTGGTGTGGCTGGCGCTGTTTTTGTTCGTGTATGTCCTTTGAGGCGGGGATTCGGGATTGGTGATTTGGGATTCGTAAAAGCGGAAGGCTTTAGTTTTCACGAATCCCCAATGCCGAATCCCCAATCCCGGCTCCTCAGCGGCCAAGCCCATGTGGCTTGATCCAGCCGGTGTAGATTCCGAGGATCACGATGGCGATCAACGCCACCGATAGACCGATGCGCCAGGTCAGGGCGTTGACGGTGCGCTTGGTCTGGCCACGGTCGGTCAGTAGGTAGTAGAGGCCGGCGCCCAGGTTCCATAGGATCACGATCAGGAAGGCGACAATCAGCAGCGTCTTGAGCGAATCGTTCACAACAGCCCCGGGTGCAGTCGGCGTGGTGATGGCATTGCACGCTTTTTTGCGCCGCTTGTCATGACGCGCAAGCACACGGCGGTCATCGGTTGGTGTCTGGCGCTGCTGGTGAGCGCGGGTTTCGCGGCGCTTGGGCATTGGCAGTTGCAGCGCATGCAGAGCAAGCAAGCCTTGCTGGACCGTGCCGCACATGTGCGCGACACCACGCTGCCCTTGGCACCGGCGCTGGCGACGCAGAATGAGTTGGCATGGGTACGCGGGCAAGTGCGTTTTTTGCCGCAGCTGGTCTTGCTGGACAATCAGCTGCATGACGGGCGTGCCGGTGTGCGCGTGTATCAACTGGCAGCGCCGGAAGGTGGATCGACAGACGTGCTGGTGGATCTGGGCTGGCTGCCATTACCGGCCGATCGGCAGTTGCCCGGCATCGTTGCGCTGAAAGGCGTGCAGACCGTGCAGGGGCTCTTGAGCGCTCCGCCGTCGGCGGGGCTGGCGATCGGACCGGCGCTGGCGCCGGGGGCTGCGGCGCAGACCTGGCTGGCCACGCGACTGGATCTGCAGGCCTTACGCAGCACGCTGGGCAGGCGCGACATTTCGTCGCAGGTCCTGCGCCTGGACCCTGCACTGCCGGTTGGCTACGCACGCGATCTGGACATGCTGCCAAACACGCTACCACCCGCGCGGCACTTGGGTTACGCGGTGCAATGGTTCGGGTTGGCCGTCGCGGTCCTGGCGACCGCAATGCTGCTGACATGGGGTGCGCGCCGCCGCGACCGCGGGCACTGACGCCTGCGGCATGAGAAAATCGCCGGCATGACCTCCTCCACATCGGCCACGCCGCATTCGGTCAAACGCGGCCGCAGGATGCTGATTGCCCTGGCGGTGCTGTTCTTCGGCTCGATGTTGCTGGCCGGCGTGCTGCGCTTCTCCGGATGGCAGCCGGCGTCGATGCGCAATCACGGCGAGCTGCTGAAGCCGCCCGCGGATCTGCGGGCGCTGGTGCCGGTCCGTGCGAACGGGCAACCGTATGCATGGGCCCCGAGCGAGCGCATCTGGCGCATTGCAGTGGCGCCGCCGGCCGATTGCACGCAGCAGTGCGTGGCGTTGGCCGCGGAACTGGACAAGGTGTGGCAGTTGCTCGGGCACCGCGCCGACAAGGTGGAGGTGCTGTGGATCGGCCCGCCGCCGGCCGGGCTGCCGCCGATGCCTGCATTGCGCGTGCTACGCGACGATGCCCGCCTGCGCCAGGCATTGCCGCGCGGCACCGATGCGGCCGGCGTGCCGGTGTATGTGATCGACCCCAATGGCTTTGTGATCCTGCGGTATGCCCCGGGTTTCGACCCGGCCGGCCTGCGGTCGGATCTGGTCAAGCTGCTGAAACTGATGTGAGCCCGTTTCGATGAACCTGTTTGCGCCACCGGCGTTGTTCCGTCACTTCCATCGCATGGCCTGGCTGGCCGCGTTGTTCACTGCGAGCACGATCCTGTTCGGGTCGTTCGTCCGTTTGTCCGATGCCGGCATGAGCTGCCCGGACTGGCCGACCTGCTACGGCCGCGTGACCTGGCCGCAGACCAGCGACGAAGCCAACACGCACGTGGCCAGCAAGATCCGCCCGCTGGAATCGCACAAGGCCTGGCGCGAACAGGTCCACCGCTTCCTGGCCGGTGCGTTGGGCGTGGAAGTGCTGGTGCTGTCGTTGCTGGCGGTGCGTCGCCGTCGCATGGGCATTGCCCAGGTGGTGTCGGCCGCGGTGCTAGTGGCGTTGTCGATCCCGCTCTATATGTCCGGCTGGCACGCCATGGCCTTCGGCGTGGCGATCGCCGGCGAGGCCATCCTGCTGCTGGCGGCATTGCGCTGGAGCAACATCGATCTGGCGCGTGCAGCGGTGCTGACGCTGGCGGTGGTGATTTTCCAGGCGTTGCTGGGCATGTGGACGGTGACGTTGCTGCTCAAGCCGATCGTGGTGATGGGGCACCTGCTGGGCGGCATGCTGATGTTCTCGCTGCTGGTGTGGATGGCCTGGCGCGCGACGCATTTGCCGATCACCCTGGCCGATGCATCGCGCTTGAAGTGGCTGCTGCGCCTGGGCGTGGCGGTGCTGGGCCTGCAGATCGCGCTTGGTGGCTGGGTCAGCGCCAACTACGCCGCGCTGGCGTGTGGCGGCGGCAGCTGGTCGGCCGACAACTTCCCGCGCTGTGTCAGCCAGTGGTGGCCGCCGCACGATTTCCGTGAAGGTTTCACGCTGTGGCGCGGCATCGGAGTGGATTACGAAGGCGGCGTGCTGGACGGTGCGGCGCGTATCGCGATCCAGATGGCGCACCGGCTATGGGCAATTGCGACCGCGCTGTACTTATGGTGGCTGGCCTGGCGCTTGTCGCGCTCGCCGGGCATGCGGGTGTGGGCCGGCGCATTGGCGCTGCTGGTGGCCGTGCAGGTGACCCTGGGCATGCTCAACGTGAAGCTGGCGCTGCCGCTGGAGGTCTCGGTCATGCATAACGGCGGGGCGGTGGCGTTGCTGTTCGTGCTGGTCTCGCTGCTGGCGCGGCTGCGCGCGCCGGAGTGAGCATGGCTGTCAGCGCACGCGATTATTGGGATCTGACCAAACCCAAGGTGGTGGCACTGATCGTGTTCACCGCGTTGGTGGGCATGTTCCTGGCCATTCCCGACATGCCGACCTGGCTGCAGGTACGCACCGGCGCGCTGGGCTTCCTGGGTATCTGGCTGGCGGCTTCAGCGGCGGCAGCGATCAACCAACTGCTCGACGCCAAGATCGACGCACAGATGGCGCGCACCTCATGGCGCCCGCTGGTGGTGGGCAAGGTGCGGCCCTGGCAGGTGCTGGTGTTCGCCGGCGCGCTGATCGTGATCTCCATGACCATTCTGGTGGTGTGGGTGAATGTCATCACCGCGGTGCTGACCTTCGCCTCGCTGATCGGGTACGCGGTGATTTACACCGTGTACCTGAAGCGTGCGACCTCGCAGAACATCGTGATTGGCGGCCTGGCCGGCGCCACCCCGCCGATGCTGGGCTGGGCCGCGGTGACCGGGCTGCCGACCAGCGCCGACTGGATCAATGCCTCGCTGCTGGTGCTGATCATCTTCATCTGGACGCCGCCGCATTTCTGGGCGCTGGCGATCTTCCGCCGTGCCGATTACGCCAAGGCCGCGATCCCGATGTTGCCGGTGACCCATGGCGTGCCGCATACGCGCAAGCAGATCCTGGTGTACACCGTATTGCTGGCGATCGTGACCTTGGCGCCGGTGGCGGTGGGCATGAGCGGGGTGTTCTATCTGGGCGGTGCGATCGTGCTCAATGCGGTGTTCCTCTGGTACGCGTGGCGCATGCTGAACCCGCCGGACGAACTGTTTTCAATGAAGATGTTCGGGTACTCCATCGTGTACCTGATGGCGTTGTTCGCCTTCCTGATGGTCGACCATCTGCTGCTGCCGTGGGTGCGCTAGTCGCCGAAGCGAGACGAGCGGCAATGCGGTAGCTCTGCCCCGATGACTTGCGTGGCAATCAGGCGGATGGATGGATCACGCCTGCAGCGCCTGCAGCGCGTGGCGAAAGGTGCCGGATGCGTGCCGCGTGCGCCGCGTCGAGGTCACCAGCGGCGTCCATGTCAGCAGACGCCGCGGTTTGCGGCTTGCCACGCTCTGATCATCATGCGTTGCCGGCACACGGCACTGTGTCGACTCAACTCAGCCAACTGGCGCACTCGCTGGGAGTTTTGCTGTCGCAGCTGGACTGCATTTTCTGCTGCAGACGCGCCAGCACTGCACTGCCTTCGCGGCGATGCTGCTTGCTCCAGGTCTTCAATGCGGTGCCGAGGGTGGCGAAGCGCTGACGGGTCCGTTGCCGGTAACCATCCGGTTGACCGGCCAACTCGCCGATCACCTGGGTGGCGGCGCCCTCGATGCCGACGGTGTCATCGGGGCTGAGCCGGATGAGCCCATCCACGTACATCACGCCCCACTGCACGCGTGTGGCGGGACCTTGCGCGCTGTCGTAGGCCCGTTTGAGCCACAACAGGGCGGTCTTCTTGTCGCCGCGTTGTTCGGCCAGATCCGCCAATTCGGGCATGTAGTAGTACGGCGTCTTGCTGCGCGACAACTCGGCCAGCAGCAATTGCTCTGCCGCGCTGCGATCGCCCACCTCGCTCAGCAACGCGGCGGCCATGCTGATGGTGGATTGGCGCTCCTCGTCGGTCTTGGCGGTGTCGGTGGCCCACTGCACGCGCTGGTGCACCACCTCCGCCACGTCTTTCGGCAACGGTGGTTGCGGGCCTTCGGCTTCGGTTTCGGTGGGCTGGCCTTGTGCCAGGCGTGCCAGCTGGATGCGCGCGTATGCGGTGCCAAGCCGGTCGGAAATCGGCAATGAAGGATCGGCGTAGACCTTGTCCAAGGCCTGATTCAGTGCGTTGGAGAGCGTGCTGCGCTCGCCGGCCTCGTTGCTGGCGGCGGTGACCAGGCGTGCCGGCACATAGTTCAGCGTGCCGAGATTGGCGCGCACTTCTGCCGGGTCGGCCAACACCGCTTCCAACAGCGTGCGGTTGGCGCTGCTGGCAGCCGGTGGGTGTCTGGCGGCACTGATGGCGGCCAGGGCGAAGCTGCGTTGCAGTGCCGGCTGTGGCGCCGAGGTGGAGAGCCGGGTGAGCACGTCGGCGGCGGCATCGGGTTTGACCAGCGTATCGTCGGTGCCCCAGGCGTAGTTGCCGAGCACGGCCCAATCGTCCGCGCTGAGCTGTTGTGGTGTGTGCAGCGCCTTGTCGAGCAATTGCTGGGCGGTACTGGTGCTCTTGGCCGCAACCCGCAACACCTCGGCCAGGCGCGCGTTATCGGCATTGCCGGCCAGCCGGGTGATCTCGCTGCGGTCCGGGCGCAGCACGATGATGGTGGGATACGCCTTGACCCCGAAGCGCTCGCCCCAGGCCTGCGCGCCCTCCGAATCGCCGTCCAGGTGCACGGCGACGAACTGCTGGGTGCGCGCGATGAAGGCCGGATCCTTGAACAGCGTGGCCTTGAGGCGATTGCAGGGCGGGCACCAGGCTGCGCCCCAATACAACAGGATCGGCTTGCCGCTGTCCTTGGCTTCGGCAAAGGCGTCTTCCACGTCGCCCTCGCGCCAGGCGATGCCGGCAACGGGTGCCGGCGTGGACGCCGTCTTGGGTGGTGCGGGCGCCGCAGGCGGTGCTGGCTTGTCGCAGGCAGTCAGCGCAGCCAGCACGGCCAGCAGCGCGATCAAGGAAGGGGAAGGGCGTGGCAGCGACAGCGTCATGGCAAATCACCGTGGGGCGGCAGAAGGTCGATCGCGCACTCTAGCGGCCGCTGGCGGACCTGGGCGGGCGTGCGTCATCACCGTTGTACATCTGCTTACAACCCGGATGTGCGGCGATGCGAACTGCTGTCATGCGATACGCAGCGGGCAGGTGCTGGCGTGGCGCAGCGTCAATGACGCTCGGCTGCGCCTTGCGGCTGGCCCGATGCGCTGCGCGCATACCGTGCGGCCACAACGGCGCAGACGATCAGCTGCAACTGGTGATACAGCATGATCGGCAACACGATCGCACCCAACCCGCCGCCGGCAAACATCACCTTGGCCATCGGCACGCCGGTGGCCAAACTCTTTTTCGAGCCGCAGAAGACGATGGCGATTTCATCGGCGCGGCTGAAGTGCAGGCGCCGGGCGATGAAGGTGATCGAAAGCATCGCCATGGCCAGCAACAACGCTGCAGCGCCGAGTACCGCCAGCAGTGCAGGCAGCGGCGTCTTCTGCCACAGCCCTTCGTTCACCGATGCACTGAAGGCGGTATAGACCACCAGCAGAATGGTGCCTTGATCGGTGTAACGCAGCACGGCGCGGTGACGTTCGACCCAGCCGCCGATCCACGGACGCATGAAATGGCCGGCCAGAAACGGCACCAGCAACTGCAGCAGGATCTTGCCGATCGCTTCGGCCGGATGCGCCATGGCGCCCTGACTGCCGACCAGTGCGCCCATCAGCAACGGGGTGAAAAACACGCCCAGCAGGCTGGAAAGCGAAGCGGCGCAGACTGCGGCCGGCACATTGCCGCGCGCCATCGAGGTGAACGCGATCGAGGACTGCACCGTGGACGGCAACGCGCACAGGAACAGCACGCCGACATACAGCTCCGGCGTCAGTGCCAGATGCGCCAGTGGTTTGAACAACAGCCCCAGTAGCGGGAACAGCACGAAGGTGCAGCCCAGAATCACCAGATGCAGGCGCCAGTGCAACGCGCCGGCCTTCACCGCTTCGCGCGACAGCCGCGCGCCGTGCAGGAAGAACAGCGCCGCGATCGCCACGTCGGTGACATCGTCCATGACCGCCGCAGCCGTGCCCGTGACCGGGAGAAACGAGGCCAGTGCAACTGTGCACAGCAGCGCGAGGGTGAAGGGGTCAATGCGCAACCGCGCCAGCAGCTTCTTCATCGAGGTCCAACGGTAGCGCGCGATCTTGCGCCTGGTATGAGCCATTCTACGATGCGTGCAGGCCCTGGCTGTGGCATCGACGTCACCGGTCAGGCCTGAAACGGCACGGCAGTGCGCGATGGCCTGCGCGGCCTTCGGCCAGGCAGCACTGCATCACAACGCTGCGAGCGCCTTGAGCAGTTCGCGCATTTCGTATTTGTCGGTGTCGTCCAGCCCTTGCGCGCGCTGTTTGGCCTGCAGCTCCTCCACGCGTTGACGCAGCAATTGCTTGTCGAGTTGCGCGACGACGTCATGCAGTTCAAGCGTCCAACTGTGCTCGTCGCCGGGAAGCTCCTGCGCCGCCAGCTTCTGCAAGGCAGCAAGCTCCTGGCGCTCGGCGAAGTGCTCCAGCAGCGCGCCGGTGCTGATTTCCGGGCGTTGCCGCACCAGGTCCAGTAACTCCATCAACAAGTCGATCCCGGGCAGGCGCAGCCCGGAAAAATCATGCACGCCCTCCAGGCTCATCGCCAAGGACGGCCGTTGCAGCAGGATGGCGATGGACGCACGCACCAGGCTGCGTTTCTGCGTGGGCGCGCCCATGCGCGCAGGCAGCCGTGGCCTGGGTGCGGACTGCTGCGCAGACGCAGTGGCACCGACTCCGGTCAGGCGCGCCAGTTCCTGTTTCATCAGATCGCCGAACGCACCTTCGGGGATCTGCGCCAACAGCGGGCGCGCACGTTCGGCCAGGCGCGCCTTGCCGTCGAGCGTGTGCAGGTTGATTTCACGCGACATCTCGTCGAAGAAGAACTGCGACAGCGGCGTGGCCTGCTTCAGGCGCTGATCGAAGGCCTGCGCGCCTTCCTTGCGCACGATGGTGTCCGGGTCCTCGCCATCGGGCAGGAACAGGAAAAACGCCTGGCGGCCATCCTTCATGCGCGGCAGCACCGATTCGAGCGCGCGCCAGCCGGCCTTGCGCCCGGCGTTATCGCCATCGAAACAGAAATACACATCCGGCGCGTTGCGAAACAGCAGCTCGGCATGTTCGGGCGTGGTGGCGGTGCCCAGCGTGGCCACCGCCTGGGTCACGCCGAACTGGAATAGTGAGACCACATCCATGTAGCCCTCCACCACGATCAGCCGCTCGATCTTCTGATTGGCCTGGCGCACCTGCCACAGGCCATACAGCTCGCGGCCCTTGTGGAACAGCGCGGTTTCCGGCGAATTGAGGTACTTCGGACCCGGGTCGCGGCCATCGGCCGGCACGCCCATGATGCGCCCGCCGAAGGCGATCACGCGGCCGCGGCGGTCGAAGATCGGGAACATCACCCGGTCGCGGAACTTGTCGTACACATGGCCGCGATCGTTCTTGGAAAACAGCCCGGCGCGTTCGAGCACGCTCATGCGGCGCGCATCGGTGCCCAGGGTGTCCTTCAGTGCGCTGTAGCCATCGGGCGCGTAACCGATCTGGAAGCGCGCGCGGTTGTCGGCATCCACGCCGCGACCGTCCAGATAGTCGCGGGCGCGTTCGCTGCCCTCGAGCTGGCGCTGGAAGAACTTGGTCGCCGCGTCCAGTGCCGAATACAGCTCGCGGCTATCGTCCTGCTGTTGCGGGGTGCGTTGCTGGGTCTCGCGCGGGATGTCCATGCCGGCGCGCTTGGCCAGCTCATCGACCGCATCGAGAAATTCGAGGCGGTCGTAATTCATCAGGAAACTGATTGCGGTACCGTGCGCACCGCAGCCGAAGCAGTGATAGAACTGCTTGGTCGGCGAGACCGTGAACGAGGCCGAGCGCTCGTCATGGAACGGGCAGCGCGCCGAGTATTCCTTGCCCTGACGCTTGAGCGGCACACGACCGCCCACCACCTCGACGATGTCGGTGCGTGCTAGCAGTTCGTCAATAAACGCGTCGGGGATGCGGGCCATCCCGATAGGATATCCCAGCGGCCTGCCAGCACTTCGTCGCCCTCGCTGACGAGGCCGGCGAGACAGGCTTTGCAGCAGTCCTCAGCCGCGTGGCAGTGCGTGCGAGTCCGACGTTGAAGATGCAGGCGCCGCATCGGCAGGCGGCACGATCACCGGCGGATGCTCCGGGTCCACGCCCGCCTCGCGCAGCTTGCGATGCGAGCGCACCCGCTCGTCGATCACCGCGGTGATCAAGGCGCCGACGAAGAACACCACCGAGGCGTAGTACATCCACACCAGCAAAATGACCAATGTCCCCATCGAACCGTAGGCGCTACCCGGCGCGGCGGTGGCGATGTACACGCCGATGGCGTAGCGGCCCAGCGCGAACAACACCGAGGTGATGACGCCGCCCAAAAATGCCTGGCGCCAGTCGACGGTGCGATCGGGCAGGTAGCGATACAGGAACGCGAACGCCAGCGAATACAGGGCCAGCGTGGTCACGTAGCCGACCGCCGGCAGGACCGAGGGCAAGCGCGCAAAAACCACCTGTAGTGCGGTGGTGGCGATCATCGACACGATCAGCAAGAAGCCCAGCGCCAGGATCACCCCGAACGAGAACACCCGCTTCTGCAGCCAGGCCATCAAGCCGTCCAGGCGTTGCTTGTCGGTGCGAAAGATCAGGTTCAAGGCGTTCTGCAACTGCGCAAACACCGCCGTGGCGCCGATGAACAGCAGTAGCGTGCTCCACACGCCGGCCAGCGAGCCAACGCCAGGTTGATCGGTGGCATTGCGAATGATGGTCTGGGCGACTTCGGCCGCGCTGCCGCCGGCCAATTGCCCGATTTGCTGCACCAACGCTTCTTGCGCTGGCGGATAGAGCGAGGCGGTCAGCCACAACAGCAGCACCAGCAACGGGGCCAGCGACAGCAGCGCATAGAACGACAGCGACGCTGCCTGCGTCATCACGTCGATCTCGATGAAGCGGTTCAGCAGCGCCATCGGCACGCTGCGCTGCAGACGGCTCAGATGCTTGTGCAGATAGGCGGATGAAAGCGTCGTCACCGGCGGGAGAATCCTTGGCGCATACCGTTGGCGCGCAGGCGACGTCAGGGCAAGGTCGGTATGCGGAAGGACCTTGCCCATGCCTGCGCTGGCGCACCCTTTCTAGCAGGGCCGGATCGAAGGACGGGTGAAAGCGCGCACGCGGTGTGGGTAAAGCAGGAGGCGGCGCATCTGGTAGGCGCAGTCCTGTTGCTCGTCGGGAGCAAGGTGCGCGGTGTGTCTGTCAGCGCATTCAATGTGCGCCAGGTGCCGATCTACCTGTATCAGACCGCGCCAGGCACTGCCGGCTGTCCACGCGATGACGAGAGCGCAGACTGTGCAGAGCGCTTGGTCCGCATACTGGGCTAGACGCGTCTGAAGACGGCATTGCGCCTTGCCTGATGCGTTGCGCGTGGCAGATGTGCAACGGCCGTGGCGCTCCAGCGGCGTCTTGCACCATCACTGTTCGTTGGAAGGTCCGCCTTCCACTGGAAAAGCCGCTCGGTGATGCGGCAGGCAGTGCCGCAGCGCGCGCTGCGCACCGGTCGCAGCGCCCTGGCCGTGGCACAGGGCGCTGCGGCGATCCATCAGCCTGCCAGCTGCTGCTTGACCAGGCTCGAGACCAGGCCCATGTCGGCCTGACCGGCCAGCTTGGGCTTGAGTGCGCCCATCAGCTTGCCGATATCGGCCGGGCTGCTTGCCCCGGTCTCGGAGATCGCGGCCCGGATGGCGGCCACGATCTCGGCTTCGCCCATCTTGGCCGGCAGATAGCGCTCGATCACCACGATCTCCTCGCGCTCGATCTGCGCCAGGTCGTCGCGCGCGGCGGCTTGGAACTGGGTGACCGAGTCCTTGCGCTGCTTGACCATCTTGTCCAGCACGGCGATCACGGCGGCATCGTCCATCTCGATGCGCTCGTCCACTTCCTTCTGCTTGATGGCGGCGTTGATCAGCCGGATCACGCCCAGGCTGTGCTTGTCGCCGGACTTCATCGCGGCCTTCATGTCATCGGTGAGTTGCTGCTTCAGGGACATGCGGTAACTCCTGAGTGTAGGGATCGAGTGGTGGCCAAGGCGCCCAAGCGGGCTGGGTACCTCGGCCGAACGGAGGCAGGGCGTGCGTGGAGAGATGTCTTGCAGCGCCTCGCGCGCGGCGCAGACTGCCTGATGTCTCCAGCGCAATGCCTTGTGGCAGGCCAATACAAAAAGCCGGCGACGCTTGCGCGTGCCGGCTCTTGGGTTCGCTCCCGCTAGGTCGCGCCTTCAGCGCAGACCTACCGGCAAGGAACCGCGTTCGATCAGTACAAGCGCTGGCGCTTGGTGACGTCGCGCGAGGAACGACGCAGCTGACGCTTCACGGCAGCGGCAGCCTTACGCTTACGCTCCTGGGTCGGCTTTTCATAGAACTCGCGCTTGCGGGTTTCGGCCAGCACGCCGGCCTTTTCGCAGGTGCGCTTGAAACGACGGAGCGCAAATTCGAAGGGCTCGTTCTCGCGGACTTTAACGCTGGGCATGTGTTCTCCAGAAATGGGATTTCCGTCCGGGAGCCCCGGGCGGGTGCGAGCGGACTCGCGTGACGGAATTTCCGGGTTGCCCCGGCGAGCCGCGCATTATAACGACTTGCCGACGACCTGCAAGCCCCTTGCAGAATTTCCCGCCGCGACACTGATAAAGCGTGCGCCCGGGCCATATGCGGCCGGCACGGCAGGGCAGGGCGGAGCAGCATCTGGGAATCGGCCGATCTGCGCAGTGCAAAAGCTGCGAAAATAGTGGCATCTCCCTGCATGCCGAGCTGCCGTGAAAGTCCTTGGGATCGAATCATCGTGCGATGAGACCGGTGTGGCGGTCTACGACACCGCATTGTCGGGCGTGCCGGCGCTGCGCGCCCACGCGGTGTACAGCCAGATTGCGCTGCATGCCGAATACGGCGGCGTAGTGCCCGAGCTGGCCAGCCGCGACCATGTGCGCAAACTGCTGCCGCTGATCCGCCAGACCCTGGGCGAAGCCGGGTTGAGGATCGACGAACTCGATGGCGTGGCCTACACCGCCGGTCCGGGCCTGGTCGGGGCCTTGCTGGTCGGTGCCGGAGTGGCGCGTTCGCTGGCCTGGGCACTGGATGTGCCGGCGATCGGCGTGCATCACATGGAAGGCCACCTGCTGGCGCCGTTGATGGAGGACGACCCGCCGCAGGCGCCGTTCGTGGCCTTGCTGGTCTCCGGCGGGCATACCCAATTGGTGTCGGTGAAGGCGCTGGGCAGCTACGAAGTGCTGGGCGAGACGCTGGACGACGCGGCCGGCGAAGCCTTCGACAAGACCGCCAAGATGATGGGCCTGCCGTACCCGGGCGGCCCGCAGCTGGCGGCCTTGGCCGAAACCGGTACGCCGGGGCGCTATAAGTTCGCGCGTCCGATGACCGACCGGCCTGGCCTGGATTTCAGTTTCAGCGGGCTCAAGACCCAGGTGCTGCTGGCCTGGCGGTCCAGCGACCATTCCGACACCACCCGCGCGGACATCGCGCGTGGCTTCGAAGACGCGGTGGTGGAAACCCTGGCCATCAAGTGCCTGCGCGCGCTGGATGCGGCCGGCTGCAACACCTTGGTGGTGGCCGGCGGCGTGGGCGCAAACAAGCGCTTGCGCGCGCGCCTGCAAGAGGCCGCCCAGCGCCGCGGCGGCCGGGTCTGCTTCCCGCGCCCGGCCTTGTGCACCGACAACGGCGCGATGATCGCCTTCGCCGGCGCGCTGCGGCTGCAGGCCGGCGAACATGCGGATGCGGCGGTGCATGTGACGCCGCGGTGGGATATGGCGGGCTTGCCGCCGCTGGCGGCGGCGCGGGAATCGGGAGTGGGGAATCGGGAATAGTGAAGAGCTTTACGCCGATCCTGTCCGTACGTGCGCTGTTGTCTTTGCTCCTCCCCATTCCCTATTCCCGACTCCCGATTCCCCATGGATAAAGTGTTTATTGAAGGTCTCGACATCGATGCGCTGATCGGCATCTACGATTGGGAACGGCGCATCCGGCAGACCTTGCGGTTCGATCTGGAAATGGGGTTCGACAACCGCATTCCGGCGGCCAGCGACGACATCGCCGATACGTTGAACTACAAGGCGGTGAGCAAGCGCTTGATCGAGTTCGTGCAAACCTCGGACTTCGGGCTGGTGGAGACGCTGGCCGAGCGCTGCGCGGCGCTCGTGCTGGACGAATTCGGCGTGCACTGGCTGCGTTTGAAGCTGAGCAAGCCGGGGGCGGTGCGCGGCGCGCAGGCGGTGGGCGTGATCATCGAACGGGAACGAGCGGTCTGATCGCCGCCTGCGCACCCGCCTGCCGGCCATTCACTCCATGGCGGAAGCCGGGAGGGCTGGAGGCGCCTGGCGGAGAGGGCTGCGCCGCTGCGGCATTCTGGCGCGCACTGTGCGTTGCAACCGGCCTCTACAAATCACCAAATCCCACTCCCGGCCCTCGAAACTTGCCTGCGCGCAGGTGCGTCAGGCTAGAATTGACGGCCATGTAAACGTTTTCTCAAGGATCTCATGGCTGCTGATCGCATCGAAACCCTGATTGCCCGGATGACCGTCGAAGAGAAGGTCGGACAGTTAGGTGTGTTCGCCGACATGGTGCGGCCGTTCGCGCCGGACGTGAATCCCGAGGCCAACGTGCTCAATGCCGACGAGGTGTTGCAGCAGGTGCGCCTGGGTCGGGTCGGCTCGCTGTTCAACGGGGTGGGCGCCGCGCTGGGCGTGCAGATCCAAAAAGTCGCGGTGGAAGAGAGTCGCCTGGGGATCCCGGTGATCCTGGCCGCCGACGTGATCCACGGCATGCGCACGGTGTTCCCGATCCCGCTGGGCGAGGCGGCCAGTTTCGAGCCGGCGTTGGCCGAGCGCACCGCGCGCGCCACCGCGATCGAGGCCACCGCTGCCGGCCTGCACTGGACCTACGCGCCGGCCGTGGACATCGCCCGCGACCAGCGCTGGGGCCGTGGTGCCGAGGGTGCCGGCGAAGACGTGATGCTGGGCGCCGCCTTTGCCGCTGCCCGTGTGCGCGGGTTTCAGGGCAGCGACCTGACCGCCCACGATTGCCTGTTGGCCACGCCCAAGCATTTCGCCGCCTATGGCGCAGTGGCGGCGGGCATGGAATACAACACCGTCGACATCGCGCCGCAGACGCTGCGCGATGTGCACTTGCCGCCGTTCAAGGCCGCTTTCGAGGCCGGCGCGTTGACCGTGATGTCGTCCTTCAACGACATCAACGGCGTGCCGGCCAGCGCCAACCATGAGTTGCTGACCGAGATCCTGCGCGGGGAATGGCAATTCCCAGGCGTGGTGATTTCCGATTACACCGCCGACATGGAATTGATCGCCCATGGCTATGCCGCCGATGAGCGCGACGCGACCAAGAAAGCCTTCCTGGCCGGGTTGGACCTGAGCATGCAGAGCGGCTTTTATGCCGCGCATCTGCCTGCGCTGGTGGAAAGCGGCGAGGTGCCGATGGCCACGTTGGATGCCAGCGTGCGGCGCATCCTGCAGCTGAAGGACGCGATCGGGCTGTTCGACAATCCGTATCGCTCGCTGGACCCGGCGCGCGAAGCCGACACCACGCACCTGCCGGCGCACGATGCGCTGTCGCGCGATGCGGCGCGGCGCTCGATCGTGCTGTTGAAAAACGAAGGCGGCGTGTTGCCGCTGAAGAAGAGCGGCCAGCGCATCGCGTTGATCGGCCCATTCGTGCAGGACCGCGAGAACATCGAGGGCTGCTGGACCTTGTTCGGCGACAAGGAACGCTACGTGACCCTGGAGCAGGGCGTGCGTGCGGTGGTCGGCACTGAAGATCTGAGCGTGGTGGCCGGTTGCGGACTGGAAGAGGCGCTGCCGGGTGGCATTTCCGCTGCGATCGATGCAGCGCAGGCGGCCGATGTGGTGGTGCTGGCGTTGGGCGAGCCGCAGCGTTTCAGTGGCGAGGCACAATCGCGCACCGAAATCACCTTGCCGCCGGCGCAACAGGCACTGGCCGAAGCGATTGCAGCGACCGGTACCCCGATGGTGGTGTTGTTGCGCAATGGCCGCGCGCTGGCCTTGAGTGGTGCGGTGCGCGATGCCGATGCGATTGCCGTGACCTGGTATCTGGGCACGCAAACCGGGACCGGCGTGGCCGATGTGCTGTTCGGCGACTACAACCCGTCGGCGCGTCTGCCGATCAGCTTCCCGCAGGTGACCGGGCAACAGCCGTATTTCTATAACCATCTGCGCACCGGGCGCCCGGAATTGCCGGCCCTGTCCGAGTACAAGGCGCGTTGGCGCGAGATGCCAAACGAACCGTTGTATCCGTTCGGACATGGATTGAGTTACACCACCTTTGCGTATGCGCAGCCGCAGTTGAGCGCGGCGCAACTCGGCTGGGATGAGACACTGACCATTACCACGCGCGTCACCAACACCGGCAAGGTCGCCGGCGAGGAAGTGGTGCAGTTGTATGTGCACGATCGCGTGGCCAGCCGCGTGCGCCCGGTGCGCGAACTCAAGGGATTTCGCAAGGTGTTGCTGCAGCCCGGCGAGAGCCAGGAGGTGGTGTTCACACTGGAGCGCGACGCGCTGGCATTCACCAACCACAAGGGCATCTTCGGTGCGGAGCCGGGTCTGTTCGATCTATGGGTGTGCGCGTCGGCCAAGAGCGGCGAGGCCGTCAGCTTCGAGCTGCTGGAACGCTGATAGCGGCGCGCATGGCACCGACAGCCAGCGGCTATCGTGCGAACGGATGACCACGGCTACAACACGAAGCCCCCGCTGATGCGGTGCTCAGACGCGATGACGACTGTTCATGTCGTCATCGCGTCTGCCGGTGCGCTGCGTCAGCTACACCGGCTCATGCTGCGGAATCGATCAGGCGTCGTTCTCGACCGCGGCCTTGCTCTTGGGCGTCAGCTTCAGCAGACGTCCGGTGCTGCCACTGGCTTCGTCTTCCAGTAGCCAGAGCGCGCCGTCCGGACCTTGTTCCACTTCGCGGATGCGTGCGCCCATGTCGTAACGCGCCACTTCGCGCGGCTGGTCGCCCAGCGACACCTGCACCAGCGCCATCGACGACAGCCCACCGATGAAGCCATTGCCGCGCCACGCCGGGAACTGTTTGCCGCTGTAGATCACAAAGCCTGCCGGCGAAATCACCGGTGTCCAGCTGATCTTGGGCGCGGCGAACTCCGGGCGCGTGTAGTGGTCGGGGATCGGCGTGCCGTCATAGTTGTCGCCGTTGGAGACGATCGGGTAGCCATAGTTGGCGCCACGCTGGATCAGGTTCAACTCATCGCCGCCGAGCGGGCCCATTTCGTGTTCCCACAGGCGGCCCCTGCTGTCGAAGGCCAGGCCAAGAATATTGCGGTGACCCAACGACCACACCTGCGCAGCAACGCCGCCTTGCGCAACGAACGGGTTGTCGGTCGGTACGCTGCCGTCGTCGTTGAGCCGGATCAGCTTGCCGAGGTTGGCTTTCATGTCCTGGGCAGGAGTGAATTTCTGCCGTTCGCTGGAGCTGATCCACAGTTTGCCATCGGGCCCGAACGCGAGCCGATGCCCGAAGTGGCCATTGCCGGTGACCTTGGGATCCTGGCGCCAGATCACCTTCAGGTCCGACAGCGTGCCGCCGCCGGTTGCATCCAGCGTGAGTTTGGCGCGCGCCACCGCGGCGCCCCGCGTGTCGCCCTCGCCGGGCTCGGCATAACTCACGTAGACCAGCCCGTTCTTGGCGAAGCGCGGATGCGCCAGCACATCGCCGAAACCGCCCTGGCCACCATAAGCAACGGCCGGAATACCGGTAATGGCGCTCTTGCGCTTGGTCTTTAAGTCCAGTCGCATCAAGGCGCCGCGCTTTTCGCTGACCAGCAAGCTGCCATCGGGCAGAAAGGTCATTGCCCACGGTTCGTCGAAATCGGCGACCGTGGTGGCCTGAAATGGCCACTGTGCCTTGGGAATGGAGGCCGCGGGGGCGGCTGCGGGCGCAGCAACTGCAGTGCCGGCAGTAAACAGGGTGGCCGAGCAGGCCAGGGCAAGCAGACGACGGACAGACATGGGGTCCTCCTGGGGATGGGCGCGGTACGTTGCAGCCCTCCCGCAACGTGTCCCGCGTCGGGTTTTCAAGTACCTTACACGACGTCGCCGGGGGCACCCTTGTTGCAGATCACTGTCTGCACGACGCCCGCGTCTCACATCGTTGTATGTCGTGCATCGTTTCACCATGGAAAGACGTTTCCATAGCCACGCAAAAACCTCGCCTGCTTTTATCACTGCATCCTGGACCGCCTTGTTGCTAGGCAGTGCGGCATATCTGATCGAGTTGTGGAATGCCGAGAGGTTGCTCAACGAAAAGGGTTACTACTTCACGCTGCTACTGTTCGGTTTATTCGCATCGGTATCATTGCAGAAGAGCGTGCGTGACCGTGCCGATGGGATTCCGGTCACTGGCTTGTACTACGCCATTTGCTGGTTTTCGCTGATCGTCGCATTGGTGCTGCTGACCATCGGCCTGATCAATGCCACGCTGTTGCTGAGCGAAAAAGCTTTTATGCCATGGCATATGCTTTGAGCCTGTTCGGTGCGGTTGCGGTGCAGAACAATACCCGCGATGCGATGGAGATCACCGACGCGCCGCGCAGTGCGCGTAGCGTGCCGCCAGAACTCGACTGAACCATTGCAGATCGTAAGATGCAACGACGCCACCTTGACGGTGGCGTTGTCGTCTCAGCGCTTATGCGTATCGTCGCCGGTGACGAAATCGGCTGCGTTTTCCCAGGCGCGCTTGACGGCATGTCGCGCCTTGCTCCAACTCAGCGACGAGGTGCCGCGCTTGGCTTCCCAATCGCGATGCAACTCGGCTTCGACCTGATCGTACGCGCGCGCGTTGTCGCGGATACGCGCTTCATGGCCTGCCAGATAAGCACCTTCGTAGTCTTCGTAGCGATCGCCTTCGGTGTAATACGGCTCTTCGGTGAAGCGTTCGCGCCAATACGTCGATACGTTCTGACTGAGGTCTTCGTCCGGTGCCCGGCCCGGAATCTGATACGGCACGTTCATGCCTGTCTCCGTGGTGGATGTGCGGGTTACCCTAGGCCGATCGCCGTTAATTTCATTGCCAGGGCAGGTGAGGAGTACATCAATGCAGCATGCTCAAAGGGCGGCGTCGGCCACGCTTTTCAACGCGCTATCGCTGCAGCGTTGCGTGGCAGATTCTGGTCGATCGCTTCACGTGGTCGCTGAGGCCGCTTCATACGGCAATGGGGTGGCACCTGCCGCCACCAGGGCGGCCTCGGCGTCCTGGAGCGCCGGCTGCTCTGCGTCGATGATCACCAGCACGCGCCCGGCCTGGATTTGATCTTCGAACTGACGACGCACCGGATCGGGCACCGTGGCGCCGATCAACGCCGACGACCAGCTGCCGACCAGCGCACCAGCCAGTGCCATGACGCCCGCGCCGGCCAAGGTCAGCCCGATCGGCGGTACTGCGATGGCGACCAGGCCAGCCACCAGGCCGGCGGCACCGCCGGTGGCGGCGCCGCGTGCGGCAGCGGGAAGGAAGTCGGTCTTGACGTCCTTACGTTCGTCCGGCACCTCCTGCAGCTCGATATCGGAGCGGGCAATCAACGAGAGCGCATCATTGTCGATGCCGGTACTGCGCGCGGCCTGCAGCACGCGCTGGGCGCTGTCGAGATCGGCGGTGCTGTAGACATGGCGCAGTTTCATCGCAAGCTCCCATGCAGGTAGAAGCGCAGCGTTGGGTGCGCGCGGTTAGGTGTGCGTGAGCGCTGCGCGAGCATGCCGCGAAATCGCAGGTCATCGCCGGGCGCGCGGCTCACTGCCCGATGGACGGGAACGTGCAGCAAACATGCGTTCGTGCGCGCATGCCGCCTCGAAGGCTGCTCAACCGCAGTTCGTCGTGCCCTCAGCCGCTTTCGACCTGCTTGCGCGGAAACAGATAAAACACCCAGCCGACCAGAAGTGCGACGCCTGCTGCGGCCAGATTCTGCCAACTGGCGCTGGCCAGCAGGCCCAGCGACAGCACCAAGGCGGCAATGGGGATGGCCGGGCCGCCGGGCAGGCGCAACGTGTCGGTGCGCTGCCGGTACCTGCGCGCCAGCACGATCACTGCTGCGGCGGTGCCGATGTAGGCGAACAGGCGGGTGACCATCGACAGCAATGCCAGCTGCGTAAACGATCCCGACAACGCCAATGCAAGCGACAACGCACCCTGCGTCAGCACCGCCGCGGCGGGCGTGTGGAAGCGCGGATGCACGCGTGCGAGAAACGCAGGGCCATAGCCATCGCGCGCAAGCGCAAACAGAAAGCGCGGGCCGAGCATCACGGTGTTGCTGGTGGTGCCGAGGATGGAAATGGTGGCACCCACGGTGAGGATCAGTGCCAACGCTTCGCCACCGAATCGGCTTGCGGCATCTGCCAGCGGCGTCGGCGAGGCCGCAAGGTTGGGCAGGGTGCCTTGCGCCACCACCTGCACGGCGGCGTAGATCAGGGTGACGGTGACGATCATGGTGATCAACGCAAATGGCACATCGCGCCGCGGGTTGCGGTATTCGCCAGCGGCCGCCGGAATGTTTTCGAAACCCGCGTAGGCGAACAGCAGCAGCAAGGCCGCTTCACCGAGATTGCCCAGGTCGCGCAGATCGGGAGCGGTGCCGGCAAAGGCCCACGACCAATCGACATAGAACAGGCCGATCGCCACGAACAGCAACAACGGCACCAGCTTGCCGATGACCAGCGCGATGCCGGTGCGCGCGGCCGACTTCACGCCGATCACGTTGATGGCGGTGAGCAGTCCCAGCGAGCCGACGACCACCAGCAAGCGCGCCCAGGGATCGGTGGAGGCGGTGGGCCAGAACCGCGCCACTGCGTCGGCCAGGCCATTGCTCAAGGCGGCGGCCGAGCTGATGCGGGTAAGCCAGATCATCCAGCCAATCTGAAAACCGACGAACGGGCCGAATGCTTCGCGCGTATAGAGATAGCTGCCGCCCGGCGTATCGAAGTAGCTGCCCGCCTGCGCGTAGCACAGCACCAGCAAGGCGACCGCGAGGCCGGCCAGCATCACGGCCCACAGGCTCATCGGCCCGAGCAGCGCGGCGGTTGCGGCAGGCAGCAGGTAGATGCCGCTGCCGATGACATCGTTGATCGACAGGCCGACGATCTGCCATCGGCTGACGACACGGACCAACCCCGTCGCGTCCGGCGCAGGTTGCGGCGTGCTCATGGCGCGTCCTCGGTCAGTGCAGGCAATTGCCATGCAGTGTGCAGGCGTGCGTATTCGGTGCGTGGCAGCAGCACGAACAACGGGCGATCTTCCGGCTTCAGCCAGGCGAGCAGGCGTTGCATGTCGGCCGCCGCCATCGCAGTGCAGCCGGCGGTGAACTGGCCCGGCGTGCGCCACAAGTGCGCGAAGATGCAGCTGCCGCGCCCGGGAATGGCCTTGGGGTTATGCGCGATCACGAAACCCTCGCTGTAGCGCGCATCGCCTGGGTGGCGCAGATCCAGACGCATCGGCTCGGTCGAGCCGGCGACGGCGGCCTCGCCCACTTGCGCGGCATCGACGATGCGGTTGTACAGCGGCGAGCTGGGCACATCCATGCAGTAATGGGTGGCGCTCATCGCCTGGTACGGCATCGCGGTGTCGATCTTCGAGGCATAGCCGAACGCCGGGCCGATGGCGAAGACGCCGGCAGGGCTGCGGCCATCGCGTTCGCGCTTCTGCGGGCCTTGCGTCTGCGCCGGATGCAGGCCCTCGCCCCAGGCACTGCCATGCCGCCCGAGCGCGACGGTAAAGCTCCGGGCAGCCGGTTGCCATTTGCCATCCACACGGGTGAAGGTGTGCAGACGCGCCTGGGTGCTGTTCCAGTCCGCGGTGGTCACCACGATCAATGTGCGTGCCTGATTCAACGCATCGACCGGGCTGGCCGCGATGGAGAGACTGCTACAGCTTGTCAGCGCCAACAGCACAAAGGATCGAAACACGGTGGCAAGGCGCATGCAGGCTCCGGGTGTTGGGTCGAGCGGGATGAATCTAGGGGCGACACACGTTGCTGAAGACGGGGCCACGCAGGTGTCGCGTGATCGACGCCGCCTTGTCGTTACTGTACTCAGCAATGCCGCCCGGTGGTGCATATGCGTGCCGCGCAGCAGGCAGGCGCGTCCGTTGCCCGGAATCGGCGAGTAACGCCGGTCATACCAACGTTTCAGCGCGGTCTGCTCCACTTGGGAGCCGTGCGCTGCACCGCGTCGGCCGCTTTCACGCCGGCAACAGCTCCAGCCCACGAATGCGGCGAATGCCCAGTCCCGGCGAATCGTCGATGTGGATCTGCGCCTCGTCGAAATGCGCGCCGCCCTCGGTGGGGTCGAACTGCCCGAGCGCAGGTGCATCCAGATCGGCCAGGGTGATGCTGTCGGCCTTGGCCACCGCCAGATGCACCGCGGCGGCCACACTGATGCTGGATTCGATCATGCAACCGATCATGCATGGCAACCCGTACACCCCGGCGATGTCGGCGATGCGGATGGCATTGGACAGCCCGCCGGTCTTCATCAGTTTGATGTTGATGATGTCGGCGGCGCGACGCTGAATCAGCTCGATCACCTGCGTGGGCGAGAAGACGCTCTCGTCGGCCATCACCGGCGTGTCGATGCGTGCGGTGACGAAGGCGAGCCCGTCGAGGTCGGCGGCCTTGACCGGCTGCTCCAGCAGCTCCAGCGCGACGCCGCCATCTTCCAGCGTGCGCATGGTGCGCACCGCTTGTTTGGGCGTCCAACCTTGATTGGCATCCAGCCGCAGCGATGCGCGCCCGGCCACTGCCGCATGAATTGCCGTGACGCGTTCGACATCCGACTCGATGTCCTTGCCGACCTTGATCTTCAGTGCGCGATAGCCGCGTGCGAGCGCGGCCTGCGCCTGCGCCACCATGGTGTCGATCGCATCGGCGCTGATGGTGATGTCGGTGGTGATACGCGGCGTGCCGCCACCGAGCAACTGGTACAGCGGCGCACCAAACGCCTGCGCCCATAGATCGTACAGTGCGATTTCCACGGCGGCCTTGGCGCTGGTGTTGCGTTCGATCGCGTGTTGGACGCGCCCGCATAGCCGGTTGAGATCGGCCACGTCCTGGTCGATCAGCTTGGGGCCGATGCAGTGTTCGATCGCGGCAATGATGCTGCCATGGGTGTCGCCGGTGATGGGCGCGGTGGCGGGCGCGGCGCCGTACCCGATATGGCCGCTGTCGGTCTGCAACAGCACCACCACGTCCTCGATTGCCTGCACCGTGCGCACGGCGGTCTTGAATGGCGTTTTCAAGGGCACGCGCAGCATGCCAAGCCGCAAGCCGGTGATCTTCATGAGGCGGCCGTTGGAAAAACGCGTTGAATGCGGGTGATGTGGTCGATGAATGCAGTGCCATCGCTGGCTAGCAACGGCAGCAACGGGGTAACCGACACACCATTCAAACGCGCGCGCTGCACGCTGCCATCGACGGCGCGGTAACTGGCCCCGGCCACATCATGGATCACCCATGGCGTGCCATCTGCATGCCCGATGACCAGCATCACATGGCCTGGAATGTAGATCAGATCGCCAACCTGCAGCTGTGCGAGCCGTTGCAGGCGTTGCGCCAACGGCGCGCCAGCGTCGAACGCAACACCGTGCAACACCGCGCTGCGCGCCTGATCGCCGGTATTGCGAGGCAGCGCGAGACCGAGGCTGCGATAGACATCCAGCACGAAGCCGCTGCAATCGCGCGCATCGTAATCGTTGCCCCAGCCATAGCGTTCGCCAAGGAATTTGAAGGCCTGCTGGAGCAATGCGGCGTCGGTGGCGGGCAACGCGCCGATGCGCACATCGGCACCGCGCGGCATCAATGCGGGCACCAACTGCAGACGCCCATCGGCACTGCGCACCGGCAATTGCACCACGTGCGCCGCTAGCGGCAACTGTCCGTTGACTGGCTGCTGCGGCGGCCAGTCGCCGATCAAGGGCAGGCTGGTGCCCATGTCCAGGGTCAGTGCAGAAATTGCCGGACGTTCGGGTGTGTAGGCGGTCTGCGCGCGGGCTGCGGTGACGATCAGGCGCGGGCTGCGCTGTGCGTAATTCAGCACCTCGGTGCGGCTGCCTTCGGCAAGCTGCGTGCTTGCGATCCAGGCAGCGTAGTTGGCGGCGATCACGAACTTCCACGCGCCATCGGCACTGCTGTGCAGGACCGCCACCGGCGTGCCGGGGTATAGCGCCGATTCCTGGAAGCGGTCGATATCGCGGTCGTCGGTACTGGTGAACACACGCTGCGCAGTGGGGAAGGTGCGCAATGCGCCACGTGTGACGACCAGCGCAAAGCGCAGTGGCACCTGTGCGGGTATCGCATCCAATGCCAAGGCCGTGCGCAATGTCGCCAAGCGTGCGGTATCCAGACGCCGCCCGTCTGCGTCGTAGAGCGGACGCGTCGGTATTGCCGATAACGCGTCGATACGCGCTCTCACATCGGCTGCGGGCAGCGTCTGGGGAAGTTGCGCGATGTCATGCATCGATGCATCGTCGCGCAGCAGGCGTGTATTGACGTCGGCGATCTGCGCGGGGTCGATCCGCGGCAGCTGTGCGTTGCGGCTGCGCCGGATCCAGTACTCTGCGGTGAACTGTACATCGCTGACGACAAAGGGCGGTGCTTGCGCGGCCGGCGTGGCAGCAGGCGCTGGTGCGGCGCCGCTGGGAAGGGCAAGCGCGATCAGCAGCAACATCAGCAGGTGGCGCGACAATGGCATGCAGGGCTCGGGAGGAAGGCAGCCGCTGGCGCGCTGCGAGGCAAGGCCGATAGTGGCATGCGGCGCAGAGCGTATCCACATGTCCTAACTGCGTGGCGACTCTTGCCGGCAGGGGACGTGTGGGGGCGCGTCGGTGCAGAGCGTGCAGGAAGCCCGTGACCCTCCTTGCCGCAGCCGTAGATACGCGAGTGGCCGCTACTGCCGTCTCCGCAACGGCGATGCTTGCCAAGCTGGGAGACACCACCTGCGACTCACCGATGGCAGCGCGCAAGGCCACCGCGCTGCCGACGGTCCCATCGGCAGACGGCCGCGCAAGCACGACTCGGCCGATAATGGTGCTGCGCAGGTCGTCCGGCCTTCCCAGGAGCAATCCGTGCTGCCCAGCTTTTCCCTCTCGTCATCGGCCTGGCTGCGTGCAGCCGTTTGCCTGGCCGCTCTGTCGCTGGGCGCCTGTGCCCACGCACCGCAGCGCAATCCGCTGGCGCAGTGGGTGCCATCGCCTAACTACGACACGCGGCGACCGATCCTGATCGTGTTGCATTTCACCGACCAGCAGTCAGTCCGGCAAAGCCTGAGTACCCTGCGCGGCCGCAACAGTGGCGGGCGCGTCAGTGCGCACTACCTGATCGGCGAAGACGGCCAGCGCTACCAATTGGTCAGCGATGGGCAGCGCGCCTGGCACGGCGGGGCCGGGCGCTGGGGCACCATCACCGACATCAATTCGGCCTCGATCGGCATCGAACTGGACAACGACGGTAGCGAGCCATTCGCGCCGGCGCAGATCGACAGCCTGCTGGTGTTGCTGGACGATCTGTGTCAGCGCCTGCGTATCCCGCGTACGCAGATCGTCGGCCATGAAGACGTGGCCCCGACGCGCAAGAACGACCCCGGACCGTTGTTCCCCTGGAAGCGCCTGGCCGACGCCGGTTTCGGCCGCTGGCCCGCTGCCGACGCGCCCGCAGCCCCGGAAGGTTTCGACCCGTGGCAGGCGCTTGCCCTGATCGGCTACAGCATCGACGATCCGGCCGCCACCCTGCAGGCGTTTCACCACCACTATCGCGGCAACAGCGCCACCACCCTGGATGCCGAAGACCTGCGCATCTTGTCTGCGTTGACCCACCACGCGAGACCTTCCAGCCCGCGACCGGCGCTTGAGCCAACTGAAGGCGACGACCACTAGGCTCACAGGGATCGCGCCATGCTGTAGCAGGGGGCGAAAGACGCGCGGCTTGATCTGCCGCGCAAATGCGGCATCTTGCAAGGGAACCGAAATGACCGACAACCTGCTGTTCCGGAATGGGCGCTGCTGGCGGCAGTGCTTTGTTCAAGGCGCTTTGCTGATGAGCGCCGTGGCGCCATTTGCGCTGGTCGCCGGCCAGGTGCATATGTCCTCGGCAAGGACCGCGGCAGAGGCCGGCCTTGTGGACGTGCACGCCCTCGCGCCGGATATCGCATTGGACATGCGGTATGCGAGCAGCAACAACTTCACTGGGCGGATGGTACCGGGCTATGACGCGCCGCGGTGTTACCTGTTGCGGCCGGCTGCCGACGCATTGGCGCGAGTAGCGCAGACGCTCAAGGCCGAGGGCTATCGGCTACAGGTGTTCGATTGCTATCGGCCGGTGCGGTCGGTGAAGGCATTCGTCACCTGGGCTGCGGATCTGCAGGATCAATCGACCAAGGCGCAGTACTACCCGCGGGTGGACAAGCGCGCACTGCTGGGCGATTACATTGCGCCCACCTCCGGGCACAGCCGTGGCGCGACGCTGGACCTGGGCTTGCTGGAGTGCCGGCCGGGCGGGTGCCGTGCAGTGGACATGGGCACAGGATTCGACTTCTTCGATGCGCGGGCGCACACCCACGCGCCCGACATCAGCGCAGCGCAACGCGCGCACCGCCAGCGCCTGTTGCAGGCGATGGCGGCCGAAGGATTTTCCAACTATCCGATGGAATGGTGGCATTTCACGTTGCGTCCCGAACCCACGCCCGAGACGGCCTACGATGTTCCGGTGGACTGACAGCGACCAGGCAACACGCTCTTGGTCGCTGATCGATCTGGTCGTGCTCGCGATCGGTTGGCCGCTCGCGAGAGCCGTGGAGGCAGGCATCGTGTCGACGTCGGCCGCACTTACATGGTCGGGCGCGCGCTCGCCTCATGCAGATCGTGCTGGCATCGGTCACCTCACCGGCACGGCGCAAGCACCAGCGCAGCGCCGGTCGTACACTCCGATGTCCGCCAGCAGCATCGGCCGGGGTCGCCCGCCACGTCCGGTCACTGGCTTCGATAGATCCAAGGAACCGTCATGTCCGACCCGGAACGCTTTGTCGATATCGCCTGCCCGTACTGCGGGGAGTGGATCACGCTGGCGCTGGACCTGACGGGCGGCGATCAGCATTACATCGAAGATTGCCAGGTCTGCTGCAAGCCGATTGCGGTAAGCGTGCGCTGGGACGAAGAAGGCGAAGCGCAGGTGACTGCGCGTGGTCAGGACGACGCCTGAGCCATTGTGCGGGCGGCCGCATCTGGCCCGCCTGTGGTTGCGATGCGCGACAGTAGCGCGCCCGGCGGCGTCCGGATGCCGGCAATCGCCTGTCATCTGCAGGTCGTCACGGCCGCGCCATGGGCCTGGCAGCCTCCGGTTCGTTCAGGGCACCCGCGTTGCAAGGCGCGCGGATCCAGGCGCTGCAGCCGCTAGACTGGTGCGCCTGCTGCCTGGATCGTCACAATGAATCTGCCCCTGCATTTCGGCCTGCTCGGTTCACTGGAGGCCGGGCTGATTGCGCTCGTCCTGGGCGTGGTGGTCTTTGCGGCAGTGGAGCGGGGCGGGCGACGGTTGCAGTTCAACCATGGCCACACGCTGGGCATTGCGTGCCTGCTGGCCGTGGCCATCGGTGCCGGATACGACATCTGGCATCTCGTCTACACCAGCATCGTGCGGCTGGAATCGCCGTTGTATGCGCGCCTGGCGCTGGCCAAGATCCACGACCCCAACGAATTGGGCTCGCGCGTGGTGCTGGAAGTGGCCGGCGCGCTCGCTGGCGTGGTGCTGGGTTGGAAACTGTTCAGTTCCGGGAGCTGGGAAAACGACCCGCCAAGTGCCTGAGCATGCGGCATAAAGTGCGGGGCAGGTCGCAAAATTCCATGCATTGAATGAGGCGCTTCGGTTTGACTCACTTACGCCTAACAGGCGCTTAGCCGCAAATATTCAGGCGGTGGTTAAAAGCCTGTTTCGCGCGAAATTGCGCCGGGTTGGGCGTTCATTTGCGATGGGTAGGGTGGTGCCATGTGCGGCGACACCGCGCATTCCCAAGCATAAGGAGACCACCCCAATGAAGAATCGCAACCGCACCTCGCTGCTCGCCGCTACCGCCGCTCTTGCTGCCGCCCTGGCGCTGCCGGCGATGGCGCAAAGCACTTCTCAGGACGCAGCGGCGCAGTCCGGCAGTTCGGCCACCTCCGCACAATCGAGCGGTGCAAGCTCCGGTGGCGGCCAGACGTGGGCCAGCGTGGACACCGACAGCGATGGCGCCATCAGCAAGCAGGAAGCGCAGGTCAACGCCGGCCTCGCGCAGATCTTCGATCAGGCCGACGGCAACACCGATGGCAAGCTGACCCCGGATGAGTACAAGGCCTTCGTCGCCAAGCAGCAGGGTGGCGGTGCCACCGGTTCGCAGGGCAACTAAGCCACGTTCAACATAGCGCTGGTTTGAGGAAGTAAGGCAAGCAATGCGCCGGCACAGAGTCCCGTCGGCGCTCAGCGACCAGCTTGACCTGCACCAGCAACAGGATGGACACGCGGGAGCGATCTGCCAGGGTCGCTCCCGTTTTGTTGACGTCTGCCGCGTTAGGGTGAGCCGTTCCGTGTCGAGCGCTCATCGATCATGTCGCACTTACGTCTTGCCCTTCTGCTCGGGTTGGCGAACCCCGTGCTTGCGCTCGCCGCACCGCCGGTGTTGCCGCCCGCCACCCCGACGACGTCGGTGCCGGCAACCGCTGGCAGCACCACACCGGCGATGTCGCCGTTGCCGATCGATCCGCCGGCTCCGGCCACCACGCCCCTGCTGCCGACGGCACCCGGGCCCGCCAAGTCCACGAGCGGTGCCGAGGCGTCCGCTGCCGCCGCCGGCAGCCTGGCACCGCGCAGTTTCCGTAGCCTGGATACAGACGCCGACGGATCGCTGACGCTGGCCGAAGCAAGCGCCGACCCGGTGTTGCGCGAAAACTTCGCCAGCTTCGACAGCAATGGCGACGGGCGTCTGTCGCGCGAGGAATTCGCCAGCTATCAGCCTGGCCCGGGCGATGCTGCAGGCGATTGAGCACGGTGCCATACCCGTGCGCTGCTAAACTTGCCCGATGAGCTCACTTGCACAGCGCGACGGCCAGGCGATCCAACTGGTCGGCTTCGATGGCGACGATACCCTCTGGAAAAGCGAGGACTATTACCGCACTGCCGAAGCGGATTTCGAAGCGATCCTGGCCGGGTACCTGGATCTGGGTGACAGCCGCATGCAGCAGCATTTGCTGGCGGTGGAGCGGCGCAACCTCAAGGTCTTCGGGTATGGCGCCAAGGGCATGACGCTGTCGATGATCGAAACCGCGATCGAACTGACCCAGGCGCGCATCGCCGCGCACGATATCCAGCGCATCGTCGAGATCGGCCGCGCCACGCTGCAGCATCCGGTGGAAGTGATTGCCGGGGTGCGCGAGGCAGTCAGTGCGATTGCAGCCGAGTACCAAGTGGTGCTGATCACCAAGGGCGACCTGTTTCACCAGGAGCAGAAGATCGAGCAATCTGGCCTGGCCGATCTGTTCCCGCGGGTGGAAGTGGTGTCCGAAAAGGATCCCCGGACTTATGCGCGCGTGCTCGGCGAATTCGGTTTGCCGGCGCAGCAGTTTGCAATGATCGGCAATTCGCTGCGTTCGGATGTGGAACCGGTACTGGCCATCGGTGGTTGGGGCATCTACACCCCGTACGCGGTGACCTGGGCGCACGAACAAGAGCACGGGGTCGCGGCCGACGAACCGCGCATGCGCGAAGTGCCCGACGCCGCCGGCTGGCCGGCAGCGGTGCAGGCGCTGGATGCGTTGGCGCGGCGGCAGGGCTAAGCTGGGGTGGGGCGCCGTTGTTGCGGCTATGCTGGTTTGGTAAGTTGATGCGTCAACGCGCGGGCGCCTCACGCGCCCAACGACAGGATGTTTACGGCTGTGCATGCGTGCGCGGCCGGAGCTTGGAGGGAGTGCCGATGACCATGGTGTCCGTTGCCCAGCGCGCCGGTTTGGCCTTGTTGCTCGGGCTGCTAGCGAGCGCCGCACCGCTGGCTGCCGCTGAGCTGGAAGAGGAAATCATCAACCCGAGCGAAGTCACCTTTCGCGACGGGCAGCCTTACTACGACGACGGCGGCGATTACGTACGCCTGCAAACGCGCCGTGTGGGCGGTGAGCTGGTGTATTTCCGTAAGGTGCGCTTCGATCGCGAGCAGGGCTATGTGGATGCGCACGGCGAGAGTGTCGCCAGGTTGCAGGCTCGACCGAGCGAGCGCGATCGCAGCGACGGGTTTGTCGGCGCCGGGTACGACGACCGGGATGTGGGCGATGGCGGATATCGGGCCGTTGGTGGCCCACTTCGCCTTGGTGCCTCGCGCAACCGCCCCTACGGCCAGATGTATTATGGCAATGGTCTGTATGGTCCGGATCCGTACAGCAGTCCGCACAATCGCGACGCACGCCAGCGTTACATCGGCCCCGGCTACATCGGCTCCTGCGATCTGAGCGGTTGCCGCGAGGTTCACCAGTTCGGGTTTTACGAGCTGCGCTAGGAGTCAGGGCGCGGCCAACGCCATCCATTGGACGTACCGTGTCATTGCCGCGCAGATCGCCGTGGCCGATCTTTCGCCGGACCTTGGACTGCGCGCCGCGGCTGACGACCACTGCAATGGCTGGTTGAAATCAGTGCGCACGGGGCCGCTGCGGCCTACGCGCTGATCTATGGCCGATAGCGCACCTGGGGCACTGCGCTGCGCTTTCTCGCCAGGCGTGGTCTGTTGATACGCGGGTGTGCCTGGCGCCCAGCAGCGGCGCTTGACCCGGCGCCCGCCTGACAGCACCGCACGCATGCGGCATCATCGCTGCATGCCTGTCTCTTGCTCATCCGTGTTGCGCTCCGTGCCATTGCTGGTGGCCTCGCTGTGGCCGGCGCTGGGCGCAGCGCAGGCATCGCCGGCATCGGCGACCGCAGCTGCAACGGAAGAAGCGGCGCCAGCGGTGACGCCAGGCACCGGCGACGTCTGGGTGGATCAGCACCTGGCCGATATGGGCAGTTATGCGCAGCGCTATCCGGCCAGCTTCATCGACGAGGTGGCGCGCTATACCGGCACGCCGCGCGCGTATGTGCAGGCGCTGCTGCAAGTGCACGGCTGGCATGCCGGCGACATCTATTTCGCGTGCTTCTGGGCGCAGACCGTGCAGCTGTCGTGCCGGGACACGGTACGCGCTTACAGCCGCGACCATCGCGATGGCTGGGAGGGTGTGGTCACGCGGCTGTCGGTGGCACCGGACAACCTGCACATGCGCGCACTGCGGCATGCCATCGTGGCCAGCTACGACCGCTGGGAACGTCCGATCACCCTGGACGCATTGCTGCGGCGCCAGCTCGGCGATCATGCGCAGCGCCTGGAAGCGGCGCGCCAGGCGAGCGAAGCGGCCGAAGCGGCGGTGCAGGCCGGGCTCTGACGCGGTCGCTGCGTCGTCGCGCCATGCACTTGCCGGCATGGCGCGGCTGTCTGCGCAACAACACGTCGCCTGCGATGCTGCCGTGCCGCTGGTCGACCCAGGCCGCGGTCGGCGAGAATGCGCTACCGCTGGCGTTCGGCCGGCACCTGCCCAAGACCAGCCCATGCGCGATACCGCCTTTGTCTCTCCCGATCAGATCCGCAGCTGGTTCGCCCAGGCGATGTCGGACATGTATCGCACCGAGGTGCCGTTGTATGGCGACCTGATGTCGCTGGTGGCGCAGGTCAACGCGCAGACGCTGCAAGCCAATCCGGCGCTGGCGCAGCGGCTGCAGCGCAACGACGAGCGCGCGCGGCTGGATCTGGAACGGCACGGCGCCATCCGCGTCGGCACGGCGGCCGAACTGGCGACCTTGCGTCGGTTGTTCGCAGTGATGGGCATGCAGCCAGTGGGCTATTACGACCTGTCGGTGGCCGGCGTGCCGGTGCATTCCACCGCATTCCGCCCGATCGACGAGGCGGCGCTGTCGGCAAATCCGTTTCGCGTGTTCACCTCGCTGCTGCGGCTGGAACTGATCGAAGACGCCGCCCTGCGCGCACAGGCCGAGCAGATCCTGCAGCAGCGCCAGATCTTTACCGCCGGCGCCTTGCAGTTGATCGAGCGCTACGAACAGCAGGGCGGGCTGGATGCCGATCAGGCACGGCAGTTCGTGGCCGAAGCGCTGGAAACCTTCCGCTGGCATGGCGATGCCACGGTGTCGTTGCCGACCTATCGCGCGCTGAGCCAGGCGCATAAGTTGATTGCCGATGTGGTGAGCTTCCACGGCCCGCACATCAATCACCTCACGCCACGCACGCTGGACATCGATGCCGCGCAGGAACAGATGCAGCGCGCCGGTATCGATGCCAAGGCGGTGATCGAGGGGCCGCCGCGTCGGCGCGTACCGATCCTGTTGCGGCAGACCAGTTTCAAGGCGCTGGAAGAGCCGGTGCGTTTTGTCGGCGATGGCGGGCAAGCGGAACACGGCACGCATACCGCACGCTTCGGCGAGATCGAGCAGCGCGGCCTTGCCCTTACGCCAAAGGGTCGCGCGCTGTACGACGCGCTGCTGGCGCAGGCGCGCGATGCCGATGGCGCCGGCAGCACCGGCACCGATTACGCCACCCGGCTGCAGACTGCCTTCGTGGCCTTCCCCGACGACGAGGCGTTGCTGCGGCAGGAAGGGCTGGGCTATTTCCGCTATGCGCTCACCGATGCCGGCCGCGCCGACCCAGCGCAGGTGGCCGCCATGCCGGCAGAAACCGCGATCGCGCTCGGCCTGGTCAGTGCCGACCCGATCATTTACGAAGATTTTTTGCCGGTCAGCGCGGCCGGCATCTTCCAATCCAACCTCGGTGGTGCCGAGCAACGCGCCTATGCCGCCCATTCGAGCAAGCGCAGTTTCGAGCAGGCGCTCGGTGCGCAGGTGCACGACGAATTCGCGCTGTATGCGCAGCTGGAGCGGGAGTCCTTGCAGGGGTTGCTTGCGTAGCATCGCGGCATGCCGCATGCCGCATGCGTCGGCGGTATCAAGCCGGGCTCAGCGCATGCGTCTGTGCTTGCTTTGCGCAGGTGTCCTCGCCCCACGGCATGGGTCCACACGCAGACGAGCGCCTGCGTGTTTCCGGTTGCTTCGCACCGAGGCTTCGCTGCCGGGCCGGGTGGGTCAGTCGAGGCGAAACCTCAATGCGCCGGGGTGGCCGGGCGACGCGCTGCCGCGCGTTCTGCACGGCGTGCGCGCGCACGGGCGCGACGCGCCTTCCAGCGCTCGCTCAGGCACGAGAAGATCACGTACAGCGCCGGGGTGCTGAGCAGGGTCAGGCTCTGTGAGAACACCAGCCCGCCGATCATCGCGATGCCCAGCGGACGACGCAGCTCCGAGCCTTCACCCAGGCCCACCGCCAGCGGCACGGCGGCCAGGATCGCCACCATCGTGGTCATCATGATCGGGCGGAAGCGCACGATCGAGGCCTCGCGTGCGGCTGCGCGCGCATCCATGCCGTGCACGCGCTGCGCCACCAGCGCGAAGTCGATCATCATGATGGCGTTCTTCTTGACGATGCCGATCAGCAGCACCAGCGCAATCATCGAGATGACCGACAATTCGGTGTTGGTGATGAACAACGCCAGCAGCGCGCCCACGCCGGCGGCCGGCAAGGTGGACAGGATGGTCACCGGATGGATCAGGCTCTCGTAGAGCATGCCCAGCACGATGTAGACCGTGAGGACCGCGGCCAGCAGCAGGATGCCCATCGAATTGGGACTGAGCTGCACGTTGAAGCTGTCATCGCCACTGAGGCGGATGCCGTCGGGCATGCGCAGGCCCTCCACGGTGGATTTGATGATCAGATCCGCCTCGCCCGTGCTGACGCCCGGCGCCAGGTTGTAGCTCAGATCCATCGTGGTGTACTGGTTTTCGTGGATGATCTGCGGCGGCGCCAGGCCCGGTACCTGGGTGGCGACCGCGGTGATCGGCACCATCTGGCCGGCACGGTTGGGCACGAAGATCTGATCCAGCGCCTTGGGGGTGGCCGTCTGCGACGGCAATGCATTGACCACCACGCTGTACTGATTGAGGTCGGAATAGATGGTGGAAATGGAGCGCTGGCCGAACGCGCCATACAGCGCACCATCGATGGCGCCCACCGAGATGCCCAGGCGCGCCGCCTTGGCACGGTCGATCACGATGTTCTGGCGCAGGCCGGCGGTATCCACGTCGGTGCCGACATCGCGCAGGTGCGGGTTCTTTTTCAGCGCCGCCTGCAGTTTGGGAAGCCATTCCTGCAGCTGCGCCAGGTCGTTGCCCTGCAGCGACACGCGGTATTGCGCGCCCTGGCTGGTGCCGCCGCCGCCGTCGCTGGGCAGGTCCTGGATCGCACGCAGGCGCAGGTCCAGGTCCGGGTAACGGTCGGCCTTGGCGCTCAGGCGCGCGACCACTTCGGCGGTGGTGTCGCGACGGCCCTCATCGCGCTTTTTGAGCTCGATATTGAACGATGCGCTGGAGCCCTGACGGCCGGAGCCCAGGCGTGCGCCGACGGTTTTCACCGCCGGGTCTGCCATCAGCATGTCGGTGATGCGGCGCTGGCGGCTGACCATATCGGCGAAGGACACCGTGGCGCTGGAATTGGCGCGGCCCCAGATCAGGCCGGTGTCCTGCGCGGGAAACGAGCCCTTCTTGACCGCACTGCCCAGGAAGAGGGTGGCGGCAATCAGCAACAACGGCGTCAACGACAGCAGGAGTGCATGGCGCAGCGAGAAATCCAGCGCCACCGTGTACACGCGCAGCATGCGTTCGTGCATGCGGTCCAGCCAGGCGCCGAAACGGCCGGGTTTTTCAGGCTCGGCGTGCGGCGACAGGAAACGGCTGCACAGCGCCGGCGTCAAGGTCAGCGACACCAGCATCGACACCACGATCGCCGCCACCAACGTCACGGTGAACTCGCGGAAGAACGCACCGATCATGCCGCTGGCGAACAGCATCGGGATGAACACCGCCACCAGCGAGGCAGTGATCGACACGATGGTGAACCCGATCTCGCGCGCACCGGCCAACGCCGCGTCCAGGCGCGACATGCCTTCGTCCAGATGCCGCATGACGTTTTCGATCACCACGATCGCATCGTCGACGACAAAGCCAATCGCAATGACCAACGCCAGCAGGCTGAGGTTATTCAAGGTGAAGCCGAGCACGTACATCACCAGCGCCGAGCCGGCCAGCGACAGCGGCACGGTGACTGCGGCGATCAGGGTGGGCGCCAGCCGGCGCAGGAACAGCGCCATGGTCAGGATCACCATCGCCAGGCTGATCATCAGCGTGGCCTGCACCTCGTGCAGCGAGGCGCGAATGGTGGGCGTGCGGTCGAAATAGGGCGTGAGCGTGGTGCCGGGCTGCAGATAGCTGCGCAGTTCGGGAATCTGCGCCTTCACCTGGTCGACGGTTTCGACGATGTTGGCGCCGGCGCGGGTGAAGGCGTACATCACCACCGCCGGTTTGCCGTCGAACCAGGCGGCTTGATAGGCATCCTGCTGGCCGTCGTAAACGGTGGCCACATCGCCCAGCCGCACGATGCGTCCGTTGGACTGGGTGGAGATGGCCAGCTGCGCAAAATCGGCGGCCTTGGACACCGAATCGTTGGAGATGATGGCCATGGTGGTGTTGCCGTCGGACAGGAATCCGGTCGGCGAGGTCACATTGGCCGCGCGCACCGCATTGCGCAGATCGTCCGGGGTCAGGCCCAGCGCATTGAGTGCGCGCAGGTCCACGTCCACGCGGACTGCCGGGGTGGACGCACCGGCGATGTCCACCGAGCTGATGCCGGTGATCTGGCGCAGCCGCTGCGCCAGCAGCGAATCGGCCACGTTGTAGAGCTCGTCGGCCGATTGCGTCTCCGAGGTCAACGCGATGGCGATCACCGGGTCGTCGTTCGGGTTGGCCTTGGAGTACATCGGCGTCCCGAGCCCGGAAGGCAGGTCCGATTGCGATGCGTTGATGGCGGTCTGGATGTCCTGCGCGGCCGAATCGATGTTGCGGCTGCTCTGGAACACCAGCACGACCAGGCTACTGCTCTCCGAACTGGACGAGCGCATGCGGTCGATCCCGGGCAATTGGCCCAGGTGACGTTCCAGCGGCGCGGTGACGGTGGAGGCCATGGTGCTGGCGTCGGCACCGGATTGGGTGGCGTGCACGAAGATGATCGGAATCTGGATGTTCGGCAGCGCCGCCACGCCCAGCCGCAGGTAGCACATCAATCCGATCACGAACAAACCGATCGCCAGCAGCGAGGTGCCGATCGGGCGCTTGATGAAGGGCGCGGAGATGTTCATCGGGTGACTGCCGGGAATCGGGAATCGGGATTCGGGAATCGGTAAAGGCAACAGCCAGCGCGGCCTCCACGCGTGCGTGTGCGCAGGCGATGCGGTGGGCAGGCAGAGCGATCAGCGGAGACGTCAGCAGTCGTCATGCCGATCGCTCCGAGGTAGATGCCGGGGTTGCGCCGTCATGGCGCGCTGCGCGGCGCGCACGCCAGGCGCGCAGGCGCTCGCCGGCGCGTTCCATGTACAGGTAGATCACCGGGGTGGTGTACAGCGTGACCAGCTGCGACAGCAGCAGCCCGCCGACGATCGCGATGCCCAGCGGGCGGCGCAGTTCCGAGCCGATGCCGGTGCCCAGCGCCAGCGGCAACGCGCCCAGCATGGCGGCAGCGGTGGTCATCATGATCGGGCGGAAGCGCAGCAGGCAGGCGCGCCGGATCGCATCGTGCGCGCTCGCCCCTTCGCGGCGTGCATCGATGGCGAAGTCGATCATCATGATGGCGTTCTTCTTGACGATGCCGATCAGCAGCACGATGCCGACGATACCGTCCACCGACAGGCTCAGCCCGCACAGCATCAGCGCCAGCAACGCACCGACACCGGCCGGCGGCAGCGTGGAGATGATGGTCAACGGGTGGATGTAGCTTTCGTACAACACGCCCAGCACGATGTAGATCACCACGATCGAGGCCAGCAGCAGCCACACGATATCGGTCTGGCTGCCGGTGAATTCGGCGGCCTTGCCGACGAACTGCGCATGCACCTGGGTCGGAATCTTGAGTTCTTCGCGCGCCTTCTCGATTGCCGCCACCGCCTGCGACAACGAATGCCCCGGCGCCAGGTTGAACGAGATGGTGACGGCCGGCAGCTGCTGCTGGTGGCTCACCACCAACGGTGTATTGGTGACCTTGGCTTCGGCCAGCGCGGCCAGCGGAATGATGCTGCCGGCACCGACCACGATGCCGGTGTTCTGCGCGCCCACGCCGGTGGCGGTGGACGAGTTGGACGAGGTGACCTGGCCGAAGCTGGTGGCGTTGGTGCCGGTGAGCGCGCCGCTGCCGTTGCTGGCCACGGCCAGCTGGTTCATCAGGGCCGTGCTGGTGCGGAATTCCGGCGCCACTTCCAGCACGACGCGGTACTGGTTGAGCTCGGTGAAGATGGTGGAGATCTGGCGCTGGCCGAAGGAGTCGTACAGCGTGTCGTCGATGGTCTGCATCGGCACGCCGAGCATGCTGGCCTTGTCGCGGTCGATGCTCAGTTCCAGCGCACGTCCCTGGTTGGCCAGGTTGTTGTCCACATCCGCCAGCTCGGGCAGCTTGCGCATTGCCTCGGTCATGCGCCCGGCCCAGGTGGCCAGCTCGCTGCTGTCCACGTCCGAGATCGAATACTGGTATTCGGTGGCGGCTACGCGCGTGTCCAGGGTGACGTCCTGCACCGGCTTGAGGAACAAGGCCACGCCCGGAATGCCGGCCACGGCGTTCTGCAGCCGCGGCAGTACCTCGTCCAGGCCTTCGCGGTCGCCGCGCGTCTTCAGCACGATCGACAGCTGGCCCTGGTTGAGCGTGGGGTTCATGGTGCCGGCGCCGATGAAGGCTGCCACGCCGGTCACCGCCGGGTCCTTGCGCAACGCGGCGGCCACCGCCTGGGTGCGTTGCTCCATCTGCGGGAACGCCACGTTCTGGTCGGCCTGCACCACCCCGGTGATCAGGCCAGTGTCCTGCTCGGGCAGCAAGCCCTTGGGAATGGCCACATACAGCACCACCGTCAACGCCACCGCAGCGATCGCCACGCCCAGGGTCAGCGGTTGATGGGCAAGCACCCAGTCCAGGCTGCGCTCATAGGCGCCCACGGTGCGCGTCCACAGGTTGGTCTTGCCGGCGGCGGTTGCGCGCTCGTGCGCGTCTTCGCCTTCGGGCAAGGCATCGGGCTTGAGCAGGTAGGCGCACATCATCGGCGTCAGCGTCAGCGACACCAGCATCGAGATGACCACCGCGATCGACAGCACCCAGGCAAACTCGTGGAATAACCGCCCGGTGACGCCCGGCATCAGCAGCAGCGGCAGGAACACCGCCACCAGCGACACGGTCAGCGACAACACGGTGAAGCCGATCTGTTTGGCGCCGATTTCGGCCGCTTCCGGCCCGCTCTTGCCCTGTTCGATGTAGCGCACGATGTTCTCGATCATCACGATCGCATCGTCGACCACGAACCCGGTGGCCACCACCAGCGCCATCAACGAGAGGTTGTCCAGCGACATGCCGGCGAAGGCCATCACCCCGAAGGTGCCGGCCAGCGACAACGGCACCGCCACCGAGGGAATGATGGTGGCCCACAACCGGCGCAGGAACACGAAGATCACCGCCACCACCAGGGCGATGGTCAGCACCAGGGTGAACTTCACCTCATGCACCGAGGCGCGGATGGTTTCGGTGCGGTCGGAGAACACCTCCAGATGCACATCGGCCGGCAACACCGACCGCAGTTGCGGCAGGATGTTGCGGATCTGCTCCACCGTCTGCACGATGTTGGCGCCGGGCTGGCGGCGGATCTCCAGCAGCACCGCCTGTTTGCCGTCGGCCCAGGCGGCCAGCTGATCGTTCTCCACCCCATCGACCACGTTGGCCACGTCGGCAAGCCGCACCGGGCGGCCGTCCTTGTAGCTGATGATGGTCTCGCGGTACTGCGCCGCGTCGGTGAGCTGGTCGTTGGTGCCGATGCTGTAGGACTGGGTCTTGCCGTTGAGCGAGCCCTTGGGCGCACTGACGTTGGTCTGGGTCAGCGCGCTGCGCAGCGACTCCATGGTCAGGCCCATGTTCGACAGCTGCGCCGGGTTGACCTGGATGCGCACGGCAGGGCGCACGTTGCCGGCGATCGACACCAGGCCCACGCCGGGCACCTGCGACAGGCGCTGGGCCAGGATCGCATCCGCGTAGCGGTTGACCTCGCGCAGCGGCAGCGAATCGGAGGTGAGCTTGAGCGTGAGAATGGCCGCATCGGCCGGATTGACCCGGTTATAGACCGGCTGGTACGGCAGCGAGGAGGGCAGGGTGGCCTGACGGATCGCCGCCTGTACGTCCTGCGAGGCGATATCGATATCGCGCTCCATCGAGAACTGCAGAATGATCGTGGACAGGCCCGCCGACGAATCGGAGGTCATCATCTGCAGGCCGGAAATCTGCCCGAACTGGCGCTCCAGCGGCGTGGTCACCAGCGAGGCCATGGTGGTCGCATTGGCGCCGGGGTACTGGGTGGTGACGACCAGGCTGGGCGCGTCGATTTCCGGCAACGCCGAGACCGGCAATTGACGGTAGCCCAGGATGCCCAGCAGCAGGACGCCGGCCATCAACAACGAAGTGGCGATCGGGCGGCGGATGAAGATGGTCGAAAAGCCCACGGGGGGTGTCCTTGCTGAAGACGTCAAGCGAAGCCGGCGCATGCAGCGCCGGCGCACATCGGCGACGGAGGTTCCGTCGCCGGTGGTCGAGGATTAGCGCGGACCGCCGCCACGACGGCCGCCTGGGCCACCGCCACGGCTCTGTTTGTCCTTCGCGGCCTTGAGTTCGGCCTCGGTCGGTTCCGGCGGCGTCTCGCCCGGCTTGAGCGCGCTGACCTTGCTGCCCGGTTTCAGGCGGAACTGGCCTTCGGTCACCACGCGCTCGCCGGGCTTGAGGCCCTTGGTGATCTGCACATGGCTGTCGTCCACCTCCACGCCCTGCACCACGGTGCGCATCTGTGCGGTGTTGTCGCTGCCCACCACGTACACGTAATCGCCGTCGGGGCCGCGCTGCACCGACTGGGACGGCACCACGGTGCCGCCGGCGATGGTGCGCAGCTGCAGGCGCACATTGACGAACTGGCCCGGCCACAGCGCGTTGTCGGTGTTGTTGAAGATCGCGCGTGCGCCGAACGTGCCGCTGTCGGCGGAGATGCGGTTGTCGATCACATCCAGCTTGCCGTCGCTGCTGATCACATGCGCATCGCCACGATCCAATGCCGCCACGGCCAGTGGCGCCGCCGTCTGACCGGTACGCACTGCCTGCAACTCACGCTCGGGCAGGTTGAAAGACACGTAGATCGGGCGGATCTGGGTCAGGGTGACGATCGTGGAGCTGCTGGTGACGATGTTGCCCACGTCCACGCCACGGATGCCGGCGATGCCGTCGATCGGCGCAGTGACGCGAGTGAACTGCAATTGCACCTGCGCCGAGCGCATCTGCGCATCGTTGGCCGCAACCGCGGCCTCGTATTGGGCAACCTGGTTGCGTTGGGTGTCCAGGTCTGTGCGCGAGACGTACTGCTTGTAGGCCGGGTCGTTGGAACGCTGGTAATTCACCCGCGAGGTCGCCAGCAGCGCCTGGTTCTGGCGTTTGGCCGCCAGCGCCTGGTCGTAGCTGGCCTGCAGCGTGCGCGGATCGATCTGCGCGAGCAGATCGCCCTTCTTCACTTCCTGGCCTTCCTTGAAGTTCAGGCTCATCAGCTGGCCGCCCACCTGCGGGCTGACGGTGACCGTATTGAGCGCGGTGACCGTACCCAGCGCGCTGGCATAGACCGGAACATCCTGCGTGGTGGCCGCCACCACCGTCACCGGTACCGGGCCGCTGTTGTCCGGGTCATTGCCGTCCGGTGCGCCCGCGCGCTTGCCGTGATTGCCCCCACCCATCATCCGCATTGCGACGAACACCACGACAAGCACCGCGACAACCAGCAGTGTGATCTTCCAAAAACGCGACATGCGACAACTCCTGAGGGCGGGCCGGGCGCGTGGATGCGACCGTGGGGGCGGCGGTGCAAAGCATATCGTTGCGCTCTGCCAATTGAGCGTTACTGAAGTAACGGCTCGGCTGGCGAAATGACCGCAACGGTCACAGGTGCACTGCAGCGGCAACGCGCCACGGCTGCCGCGGTTGACCGCCGGGCTGAATCGGGCCCCACTGCAGCCCATCCGGCGCGCGCCTGCACTACATTAAGCAACCATCTATCGAGGATTACCGATGCGCCCCTCCCGCCTGCTGACCAGTGCGCTGCTGCTCGCCCTGCCCACGCTCGCCACCGCGCAGACCGCGCAGCGGCCCGAAGTTCAGGCCGCTGCCGCCCCGCTGCAGGCCAAGCTGGTGCAATGGCGCCGCGACTTCCACCAGCATCCGGAGTTGTCCAACCGCGAGGAGCGCACTGCCGCCGCCGTGGCCGCGCAGCTGCGCAAGCTGGGCCTCAAGCCGCGCACCGGCATCGCCCATCACGGCGTGGTGGCCATCATCAAGGGCGGCAAGCCGGGGCCGAAGATCGCGCTGCGTGCCGACATGGACGCGCTGCCGGTGAAAGAACAGACCGGGCTGCCGTTCGCTTCCAAGGCCACCGCCGAATACCGCGGCGAGCAGGTCGGGGTGATGCACGCCTGCGGCCACGATGCGCATACCGCGATCTTGCTCGGCGTGGCCGAAGCGCTGGTGGGCATGCGCGAGCAGTTGCCCGGCGAAGTGATGCTGATCTTCCAGCCCTCCGAAGAAGGCGCGCCCGGCAACGAAGAGGGCGGCGCCTCGCTGATGCTCAAGGAAGGCCTGTTCGCCGATTTCAAGCCGCAGGCGGTGTTCGGCCTGCATGTGTTCTCCAGCGTGCAGGCCGGCAAGATCGCGGTGCGCAGCGGCCCGCTGATGGCGGCCTCGGACCGCTTCGCGATCAAGATGATCGGCCGCCAGACCCACGGCTCGGCGCCGTGGAACGGCATCGACCCGATCGTGGCCAGCGCCGACATGATCGGCGCCGCGCAGACGGTGATCAGCCGCCGCGCCAACCTCTCCAAGCAGCCGGCGGTGCTCAGCTTCGGCGCGATCAAGGGCGGCATCCGCTACAACATCATCCCCGATGATGTGGACATGGTGGGCACCATCCGCACCTTCGACGAGGGCATGCGGCAGCAGATCTTTGCCGATCTCAAGAACGTGGCCGAACACACCGCCGCCGCGCACGGGGCCAAGGTCCAGGCGCAGGTGCCGGATCAGCCAGGCAACCCGGCTACCGTCAACGACCCTGCATTGACTGCGAAGATGCTGCCCAGCCTGCAGGCCGTGGTGGGTGCCGACAATGTGTACGAGCCGCCGTTGCAGATGGGCGCGGAAGATTTCTCGTTCTACGCCCAGCAGGTGCCGTCGATGTTCTTCTTCGTCGGCTCCACCGCCAAGGGTATCGATCCGGCCACCGCACCCAGCAACCATTCGCCGCAGTTCCTGCTGGACGAGTCGTCGCTGGATGTGGGCTTGCGCGCGCTGTTGCAGGTGTCGCTGGATTATCTGCAGCAGGGGTGAATCGGGAATCGGGAATCGTCTGCGGCTGGGCGATTCTCGCTTCCGGCGGCGGTGCGGGGTGATTGGGCACGAGCGATGCTCTGCGAGTGCTCCCTTGGCCCGTGATACGCCTCGCCATACACCTCACGGCCAGCCCGTGCGGCCTAAAATGGCGGCATGAATACCCCAGAAGATTCCACCCTCGGTCGTGAGGTCGCCTATCCGAGCGGCTACGACCCGTCGTTGCTGTTTCCGATTCCGCGTGCGGCCGGGCGCCAGGCCATCGGGCTGACCGGTGAGCTGCCGTTTATCGGCCGCGATCGCTGGCATGCCTACGAACTCAGCTGGCTCGATGCACAAGGCAAGCCCTGCGTGGCCACCGCCACCTTGCATGTGCCCTGCGATTCGCCTTCGCTGATCGAATCCAAGTCGCTCAAGCTGTATCTCAACTCGCTCAACGCCACCCGCTTCAACAGCGCCGAAGCGGTACGCACGCGCATTGCCACCGACCTGTCCACGCGCGCTGGTGCCGATGTGGCGGTGGAGTTCGGCCTACCGCCGATCGACGCGGTGGGCGAGGGCGAATCGATCGATGCGCTGGATGTCAGCATCGACGATTACGGCCCGCCGAACGCGGCCTATCTCTGCGCACGCGCGCAGCCAGCGGTGGAAGAAGTGCTGACCTCGGCCTTGCTCAAATCCAATTGCCCGGTGACTGGTCAGCCGGATTGGGCCAGCGTCACCTTGCATTACCGCGGCGCACCGATCGATCGCGAGGGATTGCTGCGTTATTTGGTGAGTTTCCGCGACCACGCCGAGTTTCATGAGCAATGCGTCGAGCGCATTTTCAACGACGTGCTGACCCAGTGCGCGCCGCAGTGGCTGGTGGTGGAAGCGCGCTACACACGTCGTGGCGGCCTGGACATCAACCCGCTGCGCAGTTCGGCCAGCGTGCCGACGCCGCTGTCGATCTTCCGCGACCTGCGCCAATAGATCGCGCTCATGCGGGATCGCGCGGGCTTCACGGCGGCGCGATCCACGCTTAACAGCGCCCCGCGCACCCTGCTGACACCGCGATGCACAGGGATTGCAGCAATGAGTGTCGACAAGAAAGCAGATTTCTCCAACGTCACCTCATCGGTCGATAGCACCGCTGAAGTGACGCCTGCGCCGGATTTTTCCAACGTGCGCACCAGTGTGCAAAGCACCGCGCAGCTTGTTGAAGAATTGGTCACCGTCCAGGCCGGCGACAGCCTCTCCAGTATTGCCAAGCGCCATCTGGGCGACGGCAATCTGTGGCCACGTATTTTCGAAGCCAATCGCGAAACGCTGCAGGATCCGGACAAGATCTTTCCCGGGCAGGTACTGCGCTTGCCTGCAAAGTCGTAATCGCAGGTCGGCGTCCAGTCTCGCTGGCGGCGGCACGATTCAACACACCTAGACACCCACTCGAGCACTGCGACTGCAGATGTTCTGCTACCGGAGAATCGATTTATGCGTATCACCTCTGTTTCGAGCAGCTTCGCCCTTGCCCTGGCCGGCGTTCTCGCAGTGTCCGGCTGCAGCAAGAAAGCCGACGACGACAGCGTTTCCAAGGACCCCACGTCCGGTGCCGCAACCGACGCGATGCCCGGCCCGGCTGCCACCCCGCCGGGGAGCGATCAGGCTGCCCAGGGTAGCGCCACCGGTGCGGCCAGCACCGATGGCGGTGCTGCGATGGGCAGCGCAGTGACGGTGTCCAGCGTGGCGGTCGGCACCCAGGCCGCGGCGGACAAGACGGTGACGCCGGCCACCAGTGTCGGCAGCAAGGACACCATCATCGTCTCGGTCAAGACCGACGGCAGCGCCAGCAACGTGGCCGTGTCGGCGAAGCTGACCTACCAGGATGGCCAGGTGGCCGGCGAACAGAATGCGACGTTGAATACCACTGGTGCGGAAACCACCAACCTGAGCTTCAGCAAGCCCGATGGCTGGCCGGCCGGCACCTACACCGCGCAGGTGATGGTGGACGGCAAGCCTGCAGGTAATCCGCAGACCATCACCGTCAAGTAAGGATGGGTGATGGAGTGGGATGTGCAGCCTTGGCCGCGCGTCGCCACTGCTTCAGTCAACGGGTGGCTCGACGTGGCACCAAGCCACCCAAGCAGGGCGCGACCGATGACGTCGCGCTTTTTTTTGCATCGCATTTGTTACAGCTGCATCCATGTCGATTGCCCTGGTGACGGGACGAAGCATCCGCCTGTGGTCGCTTTACCCGGGCGCGGCTCAGACGCGACAATGCCGTGCTGATCCATCGCCGCATCCAACGCGCTGGTTAACCGGTGTGCATCAACGACCCCGTCGCGCGCACCACTGCCATCGTCCGTGAATGCCGGCGCTCCTCCCGACCACAAGAGCCATCGCACCTCATGTCGAAGACACCGAAGATCCTGTACACGCTCACCGACGAAGCACCCTACCTGGCCACGCAGTCGCTGCTGCCGATCATCGATGCCTACACCGATACCGCCGGCATCGTGGTCGAAACGCGCGATATCTCGCTGGCCGGCCGCATTCTGGCGCTGTTTCCCGAGCATTTGAGCGACACGCAGAAGATCGCCGACGACCTGGCCGAACTGGGTGAGCTGGCCACCACGCCGGAAGCCAACATCATCAAGCTGCCCAACATCAGCGCCTCGGTGCCGCAGCTCAAGGCCGCGATCAAGGAACTGCAGGGCCAGGGCTATGCATTGCCGGCGTATCCGGATGAACCCAAGGATGCCGCGGAAAAAGACATCAAGGCGCGCTACGACAAGGTCAAGGGCAGCGCGGTGAATCCGGTGCTGCGCGAGGGCAATTCCGATCGTCGTGCACCGCTGTCGGTAAAAAACTATGCGCGCAAGCATCCGCACCGCATGGGCAAGTGGAGCCGCGATTCCAAGTCGCACGTGTCGCACATGGAGTCTGGCGATTTCTTCGGTAGCGAACAGTCCACCACGCTGGCCGAGGCCGGCACGCTGAAGATCGAGTTCGTGGGCAACGATGGCAGCAGCACCGTGCTGAAAGACAAGGTGGCGGTGAAGGCGGGCGAAATCGTCGACGCTGCCGTATTGAGCAAGCGTGCGCTGGCCAGCTTCATCGACGCGCAGATTGCCGATGCCAAGGCCCGCGACGTGCTGTTCTCGGTGCATCTGAAAGCCACCATGATGAAGGTCTCCGACCCGGTGCTGTTCGGCGTGGTGGTCGGCGAGTTCTACAAGGACACGCTGAGCAAGCATGCCGATGCGCTCAAGTCGGTCGGCTTCGATCCCAACAACGGCATCGGCGATCTGTACGCACGTATCACGTCGCTGCCGGAAGCGAAGCAAACCGAAATCAAGGCCGATATCCAGGCCGAATACGCGCAGCGCCCGGGCCTGGCGATGGTCAATTCGGACAAGGGCATCACCAACCTGCATGTGCCCAGCGACGTGATCGTCGATGCTTCCATGCCGGCGATGATTCGCGACTCCGGCCAGATGTGGAATGCCCAAGGCAAGTTGCAGGACACCAAGGCGGTGATTCCGGACCGCTGCTATGCCGGCGTATACCAGGCGGTGATCGACGACTGCAAGGCGCATGGTGCGTTCGATCCGGCCACGATGGGTTCGGTGCCCAACGTGGGGCTGATGGCGCAGAAGGCCGAAGAATACGGCTCGCACGACAAGACCTTCCAGATGGCCGCTGCCGGCACCGTCAAGGTCACCGATGGCAACGGCAAGACGGTGTTCGAGCACGCCGTGGAAGCCGGCGATCTGTGGCGCATGTGCCAGGTCAAGGACGCGCCGATCCAGGACTGGGTGAAGCTGGCCGTGGAGCGCGCCCGCCTGAGCGAGACGCCGGCCGTGTTCTGGCTGGACAAGGCGCGCGCACACGATGCGCAGGTGATCGCCAAGGTCGAGCAGTATCTGAAGGATCACGACACCAACGGCCTGGATATCCGCATCCTGCCGCCGGTGGAAGCGACCACGTTCTCGCTGGAGCGCATCCGCAAGGGCCAGGACACCATCTCGGTCACCGGCAACGTGCTGCGCGACTACCTCACCGATTTGTTCCCGATCATGGAGCTCGGCACCAGCGCCAAGATGCTCTCCATCGTGCCGCTGATGGCCGGTGGCGGTTTGTTCGAAACCGGTGCCGGTGGTTCGGCGCCCAAGCATGTGCAGCAGTTCGTCGAAGAGAACTGCCTGCGCTGGGATTCGCTGGGTGAATTCCTGGCCCTGGCCGCGTCGCTCGAGCATCTGGGCAACCGTTACGACAATCCGTCGGCCACGGTGCTGGCCAAGGCGCTGGATGTCGCCAATGGACAGTTCCTGGACAACAACAAGTCGCCCGCGCGCAAGGTCGGCGAGCTCGACAACCGCGGCAGCCACTTCTATCTGGCCATGTACTGGGCGCAGGCCCTGGCCGCGCAGACTGAAGACACGGCATTGCAGGCCAAGTTCGCGCCGCTGGCCAAGGCCCTGACCGAGAACGAAGCCACCATCGTGGGCGAACTCAACGGCGCGCAGGGCAGGCCGGTGGAAATTGGCGGTTACTACCATCCCGACCTGGCCAAGGTTAGCGAGGCGATGCGGCCGAGCAAGACCTTCAACGACATCCTGGCCACGCTGAAAGCCTGAGTCGCCGCACCGCCTGCGGTTTCCGCATGGTGTGTTCAAGGCCCGTCTCGCAAGAGGCGGGCCTTGTCGTTTCAGCGAAACGGCGACAATGCCGTCACGCCACGCAGCAGGCGCCGGCTGAGCCGCGCCATGCGTCGCTCGCGCCGGCGTTGCGAAGGCGGATCGGTCATTGTCTGAACGTCTTGCCGTGGCTCCGCGGGAGATTCCGGCGATTCCATCGAGGTGTGCGCTTGCATCGCCTCCACTGCCGTGTCCGGTTCCGCCAGGCGCTGGGCCAGCGCCACATCGGCAATGTGGCCGTGCTGAAACAACAGTTCGCTAAAGATGCGCATGACCCACCTCCACTTGAGTGGAATCCACGGTAGGCGCAGGCTAGGGGACGTAAAAGCGAGACTTTTACAAGTGAGTCTTGAAATCCATTCAAGGGTTGGCCATGTCGCGTCCGCCGCTTCACGCATTGCAAGGCTTCGTCAGCGCGGTACGCCTGGGCAACCTGTCGCGCGCTGCTGGCGCGATGCATCTGACCGTCAGCGCACTTAGTCACCAGATGCGCGCGCTCGAACAACGGCTGGGGTATCCGCTGCTGCAACGGCATGCGCGCGGCGTCACCGCCACGCCGCAGGGCCAGCAACTGCTCGACCGCATCGCACCGCACCTGGACGCCATCGCCGAGGCATTCGAGCCATTCGGTGCGCGTCGCGAAGACACCCTGACCCTAAGTCTCACGCCGTCGATGGCATCGGCCTGGCTGGTGCCACGCCTGGGCGAATTTCTGGCCATTCATCCCACCATCGAAATCAACCTGCTGTCGAGCGAGCGGCTGGTGGATTTCGAGCGCCAGCAGCAAGTGGATGCCGCCATGCGCATCGGCGCCGGGCAATGGCCTGGCGTCATCGCCGAGCCCTTGTTCGACGAATGGCTGGTGCCGATGGCAAGCCCGGCCCTGATCGCCCGCATGGGCGGCGTGGAGGCGCCACCATTGCATCAGTGGCCATTGCTGGGCGACCCGGATGACGCCTGGTTGCGCTGGTTTGCCGCGTTCGGCGGCGATGTGCCGCGACGCTATGTCGCCGTACTCGACGAATCGGAGGCACACCACCGTGCCGCCCTGGATGGCGTCGGCGTTGCACTGGGCCGCGTGACGCGCGCACGTCTGTTGCTGGCGTCCGGCCAGCTGGTGGCGTTGTCCACGCAACGGCTCAAGACCAGTTGGTCGCATTACCTGGTGTATCCGCCACGTTCCAGCACGCATGGCGGATTTCTCGCGTTTCGCACCTGGCTGCAGGGCCAGGCGCGCGAACACGCCGCGCATGCGCAACAGGCGACGGCCATACCACTTGCCGCGCGCCGCAAGCGCTCCGGGACACTGCCGCCATGAGCCATCCACCCTTGCCACCACAATCCGAGCGCCGCGCGCTGGCGATCGCCCAGGCCGTGTACGAAGCGTTCGAGGACTATCACGCGCGCTTTTCCGAAATCACCGCACGCGCCAAACAGCGGTTCGAAGCACGCGACTGGAGCGGCGCGCGCGAAGACGCGGTAGCGCGCATCGCGCTGTACGACCAATACATCGCCGAATGCATGTTGCGCCTGCGTGCAGTACTGCTGGGCCAGGCGCACGATCGCGCGCTGTGGATGCGTGCGCGCGATCATTACGCCGCCTTGCTGAGCGGGTTGATCGACCAGGAGTTGTACAAGACGTTCTACAACACCCTGACCCGGCGCTACTTCGGTACCCACGGCGTCGATGCCGATATCGAATTCATCGCCCTGGATATCGAACCGACCGACGCCATCACCGTGCCTGTTGCGCGCCACACCTATGCGGTCTCGCCCGGCCGCCTGACCGACATGCTGGTGCGGGTGCTCGGCGACTACGCGTTCGCCGTACCGTATGCGCACCGCACCCGCTGCGCGGCCGCCATCGCGGTGCGTCTGCTCGACGACCTTGCGCATTGGGGCGAGCATCCGGTGCGCAGCGTGGAATTACTGGAGACGGTGTTCTATCGCGAGCGGCGCGCGTATCTGGTCGGACGCGTGTTCGGCGAACATCGCTTTTCGCCGTGCGTGATCGCGCTGATCAACAACGAGGCGGGCCTGCGCGCCGAAGCGGTGTTGACCCGGCGCAGCGATGTCGCGCAATTGTTCAGTAACTCGCGTAGCTATTTTCAAGCCGACCTGTCCACTGTCGGCGACGCGGTGGTGTTCCTGCGCAGCCTGCTCACCCACAAGCCGGTCGATGAGCTATACACGATGCTGGGTCGCGCCAAGCAGGGCAAGACCGAGCGTTACCGCACGTTTTTCAGCCATTTTCAGGCGCATCCGTCCGAACAGCTGGTGCACGCCGATGGCACTCCCGGCATGGTCATGGTGGTGTTTACGCTGCCCAGTTATCCGCTGGTCTTCAAACTCATTCGCGACCGCTTTGCGTATCCCAAAACCATGAGCCGCGCGCAGGTAGAGGGCAAGTACGAACTGGTCTTCCAGCTCGACCGCATCGGCCGCCTGCTCGACGCGCAGCCGTATCGCTTCCTGCGCTTCCCCAAGGCGCGCTTCTCACCGGCGTTGCTGCAAGAACTGCAGACCAGCTGCGCAATGAGCCTGAGCGAAGACGGCGACGATGTCCTGATCGCACTGTGCTATGTGCAGCGCCGGTTGCGCCCGTTGAATTTGTACCTGCGCGAACAATTGCCCGAAGCCGCGCATGCCGCAGCGCTGGACTACGGCCAGGCCATCAAGGACATGGCGCGCAACAACATCTTTCCTGGCGACATGCTGCTGAAGAATTTCGGCATTACCCGCCATCAGCGCGCGGTGTTCTACGACTACGACGAGCTATGCCTGATCACCGAATGCAACTTCCGCGATTGGCCAGTGCCCACCACTTACGAAGAACAGATGGCCGCAGAACCCTGGTTCCATGTCGGCCCGCGCGACGTCTTTCCCGAGCGCTTCGCCTTGTTCATGGGCCTGCCCGCCTCGCAACTGGAAGCGGTCAAGCACCAGCACCCGGAACTGTTCGACCCACGCTGGTGGCGCGACCTGCAGAGCCGGCTGCGCGAAGACGATTATCCCGACACCCCGCCCTATGCGGAGTCGCGCAGGCTGGCCTAGAGCGTGTGATGTACGTTGAGATGAGTGCGAAGCGTCCCGTGGCGCGTCGAGACAAGGCGCGCCACGCGGTATCGGCGCGCCACCGGGCGCTTCCCGAAGGGTTGGTCGTCAGCGGCAGCGCGCACCGCGCAGCTTGCCTTGGCGCCAGCCAAGCCGGCGCTACGCAGCACCCGCTCCGCACCGCGGGCGGCCAACGCATCTCTTCTCAACATGCATGACACGCTCTAGTGATTTACCGGCAGCGGCAACACTGGTACAACGCACGCTACATCATCAGGGAGTGCGGTCATGCAATGGAAGCAGCGTTTCAGTCTTGGCATCTTGTTGGCATTGAGCAGCATCGCAGCGACGCAGGCACGTCCAGGCGCAGAACAGGCGCACATGCAAATTGAGGCCAGCATGAATGTGGCAGGCGAGTTGACCCTGACCCCGGACGGTACCGTCACGGCAGTGAAACTTGCCGACGAAGCGAGCTTGCCGCCGGCAGTGCGCGAGCGGATCAAGCGTTCGGTCGCATCGTGGCGCTTCGACCCTGTGCGCGACAACGGAAGCGCCTTGCCCGCGCAGTTGCCGATGAGCCTGCTGCTGGTCGCCAAACAGGGGGAAGGGGAAAATTATCTGGTGTCGATCCGTAGTGCGCATTTTGGCGGCCAGGCGCAGGACGCGACGAGTGTGCGCACCAACGACATGCGGCCGCCGCGCTACCCCGAAGCGGCGTTTCGGGCCGGTGCCACCGGCGTGGTCTATCTGATGCTCAAGATCGGGCGCGACGGCAAGGTCCAGGATCTGATCGCAGAGCAAGTCAACCTGACATCCCTCGTGCCGGAATCCAAACGTGCACGGTTGCGCCAGGCGTTTGCCGATGCGGCCTCGACGAAGGCGCGTGCATGGACGTTTCTGCCGCCGACAGAGGGTCCGGACGTCAAGGCGCCGTACTGGGTCATGCGTGTTCCGGTCAGCTTCGACATCGGAACGTCGCCACGCGATCTGATCGCCGCACAACAGGTCCAGAAATGGCGTTCGTATCTGCCTGGCCCCCGTCAGGCCGCCCCATGGGATGAACAGCGCGGCGCAGCGACATCGAGCGACAGCCCGGATGCCCTGCCTGCCAGCGGGTTGTTCTCCGCACGCGGGGAAGGTGTTCGCCTGGTCACGCCGCTGCAAGGAAGTTGAGCGCGGCTCACAGAGCTGACAGAGAAGGCTAAAGCCTGCGCAACGGTCGCCTCGCACAAAAAAGCCCCGCAATGCGGGGCTTTTTCGTCTCGATGAACCGACTGGACTCAGCGCTTCATCGAACTGAAGAACTCGTCGTTGGACTTGGTGGTCTTCATCTTGTCCAACAGGAATTCCATTGCCGCGATTTCGTCCATCGGGTGCAGCAGCTTGCGCAGGATCCAGATCTTCTGCAGCAGTTCCGGCTCGATCAACAGATCTTCGCGGCGCGTGCCCGAGCGGTTGATGTCGATTGCCGGGTACACGCGCTTTTCGGTGATGCGACGGTTCAAGTGCACTTCGCTGTTGCCGGTGCCCTTGAACTCTTCGTAGATCACCTCGTCCATCTTGCTGCCGGTTTCCACCAGCGCCGTGGCGATGATGGTCAGCGAGCCACCTTCTTCCACGTTACGCGCCGCACCGAAGAAACGCTTCGGGCGGTGCAGGGCGTTGGCGTCCACACCGCCGGTGAGCACCTTGCCGGAGCTAGGCACCACGTTGTTGTAAGCGCGCGCCAGGCGGGTGATGGAGTCCAGCAGGATCACCACGTCCTTCTTGTGCTCGACCAGGCGCTTGGCCCGCTCGATCACCATCTCGGCAACCTGCACGTGACGCGCAGCCGGCTCGTCGAACGTTGAGGAGATGACTTCGCCGCGCACGGTGCGCTGCATTTCGGTCACTTCTTCCGGACGCTCGTCGATGAGCAGCACGATCATGTGCACTTCGGGATGATTGGTGGTGATGGCCGTGGCCACCTGCTGCATCATCATCGTCTTACCGGCCTTGGGCGGGGAGACGATCAGCGCACGCTGACCCTTGCCCTGCGGTGCCATCAGATCCAGGATGCGGCCGGTGATGTCCTCGGTGGAGCCATCGCCACGCTCCAGACGGAAGCGGCGGCGCGGGAACAGCGGGGTCAGGTTCTCGAACAGGACCTTGTTCTTGCTCGCTTCCAGCGGCTCGCCGTTGATGGTGTCGACGATCGACAGCGCGAAATAGCGTTCGCCGTCCTTGGGGAAGCGGATGCGGCCGGACAGGTGGTCGCCGGTGCGCAGGTTGAAGCGACGGATCTGGCTGGGCGAGATATAGGTATCGTCCGGGCCGGCCAGGTAGCTGGCTTCTGCGGCACGCAGGAAACCGAAGCCGTCGGGCAGGATTTCCAGCACGCCGTCGGCGGCAACGCCTTCACCGTGACGGGTCAGCACCTTGAGCAGGGCGAAGATCACGTCCTGCTTGCGCGCACGCGCCACGCCTTCCTGGATGTTGAGCTGGTCGGCGATGTCCAGCAGCTTCTGCGCCGGCATCCGCTTGAGGTCGCTCAGCGAATACACCGGAAAACCTTCCGGCACGGCCGGATGCGGACGCGCGATGAACGGCTCGTTGCTGCCGTCGGACGAGGGCATGCCGCCGTCGTTGCCGAAGCGGTCGCGCGGGCCGCGGTCGCGGCGGTTGCGGAACCGGTCACGGCGGTTGCCCTGCTGGTTCTGGCCTTGCTGGTTTTGTCCCTGACCCTGACCGCCCTGGCCTTGCTGATTCTGGCCGGCGTTCTGGTTCTGGTTCTGGCCCTGCTGCTGACCTTGGCCCTGGTTCTGGCCTTGATTCTGGTTCTGCTGTTGCTGCGCCTGGTTGAAGCGCTGCTGCTGCGACTGGCCACCCTCGCGGGGCTCGCCGTGGGTGTCGCCGCCGTGGCTGGCGCTGGGCGCCTGACCGGCGTGTGCGCCATCGCTGGACGTCTGCGCCGGTGCCGGATCGGCAGCGCGCGACGGTGCCTGCGGGGCACGGGGTGCTTCGGGTGCGGAACTGGTGGGCAAGGGCAGGTTGGGCTGCTGTGCGCCAGCCTCTTCAGTGGCGGCGGCGGTCTTGCTCACGCGCGGCTTGCGCACGCGCTTCTCGACGGGAGCGTCGACGCTGCTCCCGGTATCGGAGGAAGGATGATCGGACAAGTGCGTGATTCCTCGCTAAGGTGCGAGCGCCCAACTAGGGGCGAACTGGTGGTAGATGGGAGTCTAGAAGAGCTTCTAGAGGGGTGCGGCGGCGCACGAACGTGCGCCGGACCAACTGACACTATCACCGCCGCGCGTGACCGCGCAAGCGTCTTCCCGGGCATGATTTAACTGCCGGCGCATCATCGGGCGCCCATTGCTGGACGCCCGCCTGCTCAGGCGGCCGCGCCACCCAGGGTCTTGTCGATCATCTGGGTCAGCTGGCCCTTGCCGACGGCGCCGATCTGGGTCGCCTGCACCTGCCCGTCCTTGAACAGCAACAGCATCGGGATCGAGCGCACGTGGTACTTGATGGCCAGCGCACGGTTCTGGTCCACATTCACCTTGGCGACCTTGAGGCGGCCCTGATAGGTGTCGGCCAGATCGTCCAGCACCGGGGCGATCATCTTGCACGGGCCGCACCACTCGGCCCAGAAATCCACCAGAACCGGTTCGCCCGATTGCAGTACAGCTGTGTCGAAGTCGGCATCGCCGACATGTTGAACCTTATCGCTCACCTTGGGTCTCCTGGAAACCAAAACGGCCCACCCGAACGGGCAGGCCGCTACATTGCGCTAAACTGGGGCATTGCGCGACTGAATCAAGTGTCAGTCCTGAAGCCGCGCTGTCCGCCACAACAGCCGCAGTTTGCGACGCTGTCGGCATCGATGCAAGCCGCGCCCGGGCTGCCCAGGGCGCCTCACGAAGACGGAATAATGAGCGACAAACCGCTGACCGATGTGACCTTTTCCTCGTTCGATCTGCATCCGGCCTTGATCGCCGGGCTGGAGAGCGCCGGGTTTACCCGCTGTACCCCGATCCAGGCGCTGACCTTGCCGGTCGCGCTGCCGGGCGGCGATGTCGCCGGCCAGGCCCAGACCGGTACCGGCAAGACCTTGGCGTTCCTGGTCGCGGTGATGAATCGGCTGCTGATCCGCCCGGCCCTGGCCGACCGCAAGCCGGAAGACCCGCGCGCGCTGATCCTGGCGCCGACCCGCGAGCTGGCGATCCAGATCCACAAGGACGCAGTGAAGTTCGGCGCCGACCTTGGCCTGCGCTTTGCGCTGGTCTATGGCGGGGTGGATTACGACAAACAGCGCGAACTGTTGCAGCAGGGCGTGGACGTGATCATCGCCACCCCGGGCCGCCTGATCGACTACGTCAAGCAGCACAAGGTAGTCTCGCTGCACGCCTGCGAGATCTGCGTGCTGGACGAGGCCGACCGCATGTTCGACCTTGGCTTCATCAAAGACATCCGCTTCCTGCTGCGGCGCATGCCCGAGCGCGGCACCCGGCAGACGTTGTTGTTCTCGGCCACGCTCAGCCACCGCGTGCTGGAGCTGGCCTACGAGCACATGAACGAGCCGGAAAAGCTGGTCGTCGAAACCGAAAGCATCACCGCTGCGCGGGTGCGCCAGCGCATCTATTTCCCCTCCGACGAAGAGAAGCAGACGCTGCTGTTGGGCTTGCTGTCGCGCAGCGAAGGCGCGCGCACCATGGTGTTCGTCAATACCAAGGCGTTCGTGGAGCGCGTGGCGCGCACCCTGGAGCGGCACGGCTACCGGGTCGGCGTGCTGTCGGGCGATGTGCCGCAGAAGAAGCGCGAGTCGCTGCTCAACCGCTTCCAGAAAGGCCAGCTCGAAATCCTGGTCGCCACCGACGTGGCTGCGCGCGGTCTGCATATCGATGGCGTCAAGTACGTCTACAACTACGACCTGCCGTTCGACGCGGAAGACTACGTGCACCGCATCGGCCGCACCGCACGCCTGGGCGAAGAAGGCGATGCGATCAGCTTCGCCTGCGAACGCTATGCGATGAGCCTGCCGGACATCGAGGCCTATATCGAGCAGAAGATCCCGGTCGAGCCGGTGACGTCCGAACTGCTGACGCCGCTGCCGCGTGCGCCACGCGTGCCGGTGGAAGGCGAAGAGGCCGACGACGACGCTGGCGACAGCGTGGGCACGATCTTCCGCGAAGCGCGCGAGCAGCGCGCCGCCGAAGAACAGCGTCGCGGTGGCGGGCGCAGTGGCTCGGGCGGGTCGCGCAGCGGCAGTGGCGGTGGTCGCCGCGAAGGCGCCGGTGCCGATGGCAAGCCGCGTCCGCGTCGCAAGCCACGGGTGGAAGGCCAGGCGCCTGCAACTGCGGCGTCGACCGAACATCCGGTCGTTGCCGCAGCGGCGGGACAGGCACCTTCCGCGGGCGTGGCCGATGCCGAGCGCGCGCCACGCAAGCGTCGGCGTCGTCGTAACGGTCGTCCGGTCGAGGGTGCCGAGCCGGCAGTGGCATCCACGCCGGTTCCCGCACCTGCCGCACCGCGCAAGCCCACCCAGGTGGTTGCCAAGCCGGTGCGTGCCGCCGCCAAGCCGTCGGGCAGCCCCTCGCTGCTCAGCCGGATCGGCCGCCGACTGCGTTCGCTGGTCTCAGGCAACTGACCGTTTGCGGCACTGATCGCATCGCCGCGCATCGGCGATGCGACGCAAGCACTGACGCTCCGGCATAATCGCTGAATGACCGTTCTGCGTTTCGACAACGTCAGCAAGCACTACGCCGGTGGCCACCAGGCGCTGACCGATGTCAGCTTCGAAGTGGCCGATGGCGAGATGCTGTTCGTGACCGGCCACTCCGGCGCCGGCAAAAGTACCTTGCTCAAATTGATCCACCTCAGCGAACGCCCGAGTCAGGGCGCGGTACTGCTGGGCGAACGTAACCTGCTCAAGGTACGTGGCCGGCAGATTCCGCTGCATCGGCGCCAGGTGGGTGCGGTCTATCAGGACCACCGTCTGCTCAACGACCGCAGCATCGCCGAGAACGTGGCCCTGCCGCTGATCTTGCGCGGCACCCGGCGTGCCGAGATCGGCAAGCGCGTGCGCTCGGCATTGGAGCGCATCGGTCTGGCCCATCGCGAGAAAGCCCTGCCGTCGCAATTGTCTGCCGGCGAGCAGCAACGCGTGGGCATCGCGCGCGCCATCGTCGGCGAACCGCGGCTGCTGGTGGCCGATGAGCCCACCGGCAATCTCGACCCGGCACTGGCCGCGGAAATCATGCAGTTGTTCGCCGAACTTCCGGCCCGTGGCACCAGCGTGCTGGTGGTCAGCCACGACCTGGCGCTGCTCAAGCAGATGCGCAAGCGCGTGCTGATCCTGGATCACGGCCGCCTGGTCGACGACATCTCGCCGCAGGACCTGGCCGAATGAGCAAGCCCGCCAATACCGAAACCGTCGCGCCGTCGCGGCTCGGCGTCTGGATCGACCACCATCTGCACAGCATTGCCTTCAGCCTGGGCCGTGCGATGCGCAAGCCGTGGGCCACGTTGCTGACCATCGTGGTGATGGCCCTGGCCCTGGCCCTGCCGCTGGGGCTGTCGATCGCGCTGGACAACGTCAAGCTGCTGGCCGGCAGCGTGCAGCAGTCGCGCGAGATCAATCTGTTTCTGAAGGTCGACGTGGCTGCCGAGGCGGCGCAGGCGCTGGCCGGCGAGCTGCGTGCACGCCCGGATGTCGCCAAGGTGACGCTGCGCACGCCGGAGCAGGGCTTGGCCGAGCTGCGCGAAAGCGCCAAGCTCGATGAAGCGGCCGATGCGCTGGGCGACAACCCGCTGCCCACCTTGCTGATCGTCACTCCCGCCGATGCGACCGACGACGCGCAGCTGGCCAGTGCGCTGCAGGCGCTGCCGCAGACCGATCAGGTGCAGCACGACGCGCTGTGGCGCAAGCGCCTGGATGGCTGGTTGCACTTCGGCGAGCGCCTGGTCCAGGTGTTGTCTGCCCTGCTCGGGATCGGTGCGGTGCTGGTGGTCGGCAACACCGTGCGGCTGGACATTCAGTCGCGGCGCGAAGAAATCGGCGTGCTGCAGTTGCTCGGCGCCAGCGATGGCTTCATCCGCCGCCCGTTTTTGTATCTGGGCGCGTGGTACGGACTCGGCGCCGGCGCTGTCGCGCTCGCTCTGATCGCCGCCTCGGGCCTGGCATTGCGTGCGCCGTTGGCGACATTGGCCGACAGTTACGGCAGTTCTTTTACCCTGCACGGGCTGGATCTGTTGCATTCTGCGATGGTGCTGGTCGGCACCTTAGTCCTGGGTTGGTTGGGTGCCTGGCTGGTGACCGGCCATTTCCTTCGCCAGACCCGTCCTACCGAGACCTGAGGCCTGCCATGCATCCACCAGATCTCAAACACCTGATCAGCGACGCACCGCGCGTGATGGTGGTCGATGGTTCCAAGTTGGTGCGCAAGCTGATTGCCGACGTGCTCAAGCGCGACCTGCCCAATGTGCAGGTGATCGGCTGTTCCAACATTGCCGAAGCGCGGCAGGCGCTGGAAGCCGGCGCCGTGGATCTGGTCACCACCTCGCTGTCGCTGCCCGATGGCGACGGCCTGACCCTGGCGCGCAGCGTGCGCGAAACCGCCGGGCAGGCCTATGTACCGGTGATCGTGGTCTCCGGCGATGCGCAGCAGCATCTGGTGGAGCGCCGATTCACCGAGTACGTCACCGATTATTTCGACAAGGCGCTGGGCCATGAAGCCCTGGCGACCTTCATCCGCGGCTACGTGCAGCCCGAGCCGGTGGTGGGCGCGACCGTGCTCTACATCGAAGACAGCCGTGTGGTGGCCGAGGCGACCAAGCGCATGCTCGAACGCCAGAGCCTGAAAGTGGTGCACGTGCTCACCGCCGAAGATGCCTTTGCGCTGCTCACCGCCGAATCGCTGGGCCGCACCGAGCGCCGCATCGACGTGGTGCTCACCGACGTGACCCTCAAAGGCGAGCTCAACGGCCGCGACGTGGTCGAGCGTATCCGCATCGATTTCGCCTACGGCAAGCGCCGCCTGCCGGTGCTGGTGATGACCGGCGACACCAACCCGCGCAATCAATCCGACTTGCTGCGCGCCGGTGCCAACGATCTGGTGCAGAAACCGATCGAAGAGCGCCTGCTGGTGACCAAGGTGTTGTTCCAGCTGCGCCTGGCACGCCTGGAGGATCAGGCTGTCACGCTATGACTGAAGGGGAGGGACGCATCCAGCTGGAACCGTCGTGGAAGGCAAGAGTGGGCGACTGGCTGCTGCGCCCGCAGATGCAGGAGCTGTCGGCATTCCTGCGCCAGCGCAAGGCGGCCGGAGCACGGGTGTTTCCGCCCGGCCCGCAGATCTTCGCCGCCTTCGACGCCACCCCGTTCGAGCAGGTCAAGGTAGTGATCCTGGGCCAGGACCCGTATCACGGCGAAGGTCAGGCGCATGGGCTGTGCTTCTCGGTATTGCCCGGCGTGCCGGTGCCGCCGTCGCTGCTCAACATCTACAAAGAGATCCAGGACGACCTGGGGATCGCGCGGCCGGATCACGGCTACCTGATGCCCTGGGCGCGCCAGGGCGTGCTGCTGCTCAATGCCGTGCTGACGGTGGAGCAGGGACGCGCCGGCGCCCACCAGAACAAGGGCTGGGAAGGCTTCACCGATCATGTGGTGGACACCCTCAACCGCGAGCGCGAAGGGCTGGTGTTCCTGCTGTGGGGCAGCTATGCACAGTCCAAGGGCAAGGTCATCGACCCGGCACGCCATCGGGTCTTGAAGGCGCCGCATCCTTCGCCGCTGTCGGCGCACCGCGGCTTCCTGGGCTGCCGGCATTTTTCCAAGACCAACGACCATTTGCGGCGGCGTGGTCTGAGCCCGATCGACTGGTCGCTGCCACCGCGCAGCGCGCTGGACACCACCTCCACCGGCGCCTGAACGACGCTGGCGGCATCTCGTTGCGCAACCAATTTGTCACGGTTTGCACAGGGGCTTGGTGATACCGTAAGCCTCGAATTTGGGGTGCCGGGCTGTAGAACACCGGTGATGCCAAACACCCGAACGTTCTATAAATGGAATGCTGGGAACTCTTTCTGTACCCGGCAGTCCAATAGTTCGACTGCTAAGATGGTGCCTATGAACCAGACTACCTCAACTGCCCTTGTGGCAAACAATCTCCCGATTCCCAGTGCGCTCGGTTCGCTGGACGCCTACATCGGTGCCGTGCACCAGATCCCGGTGCTGTCGGTCGATGAGGAGCAGGATCTGGCCCGTCGCTTCCGCGACGAGCTGGACCTGGACGCCGCGCGCGAACTGGTCCATTCCCACCTGCGCTTCGTGGTGCACGTGGCTCGCGGCTACAACGGCTACGGCCTGCCGCTGGGCGACCTGATCCAGGAAGGCAATATCGGACTGATGAAGGCGGTCAAGCGCTTCGACCCGGACATGGGCGTGCGCCTGGTCAGCTTCGCGGTGCACTGGATCCGTGCCGAGATGCACGAGTTCATCCTGAAGAACTGGCGCATCGTCAAGGTCGCCACCACCAAGGCGCAGCGCAAGCTGTTCTTCAACCTGCGCAAGTCCAAGACCCGTCTGGGTTGGCTCAATGCGTCGGAAGTGACTGCGGTTGCCAAGGACCTGAACGTCTCCGAGCGTGAAGTGATGGAGATGGAGTCGCGCCTGTCCGGTCGCGATATCGGTTTCGACGCGTCGTCGGACGAAGACGACGATCACGGCCCGCCGTCGCCGGTGAGCTATCTGGTCGCCAATGAAGAAGACCCGTCGCAGGCGTACGAGCGTCACGACAGCGAAGACAACCAGCTGCAGCTGCTGCGCGAAGGCATGGCTGGACTGGATGTGCGTTCGCGCGACATCGTCAAGCGCCGTTGGCTGGATTCCGATTCGAAAGTGACGCTGCAGGAACTGGCAGACGAATACGGCGTCTCGGCCGAGCGTATCCGCCAGATCGAAGCCAATGCGCTGAAGAAGATGAAGGCGCTGTTCGTCGCCTGACCCTGTCGGTCTTGCGCGAGTGGTTGTACAGACGGCCCGGTTTTCCGGGCCGTTTGCATATGTGGTGTTACGCGATTGCTACTCCGGCGGGCGCGCCACCGGCAGATGCCAGCCGTAGCGGATGGCCATGAAGCGCAGGCCGAAACACACGCCGGCGCCGGTCGCCAACGACCAGGCCTGCGGCACATCCAGGACGTGCCCGATCGCGACCAGCCCGCCACCGGCGAGCGCGGCGACCGCATACAGTTCGGCCTGCAACACCACCGGCGTGCGTGCCACCAGCAGATCGCGCGCGATGCCTCCGCCGATGCCGCTGAGCATGCCCAGCAGCGTCGCGCTGAGTGGGCTGAGGTGATAGTCCAGCGCCTTGCTGGTGCCGTAGACCGCAAACAGCGCCAATCCGGCCGCATCGAAGAGTTGCACCGGGTTGCGCAGCCGCTCCACCGCTGCATGCCAATAGAACCCGGCCACGCCGGCCAGGCAGGCCACCAGCAGATACTGCGGCTGCACCAGCGCGGCCGGCGGGGTGGCGCCGATCAGCACATCGCGCACGATGCCGCCGGACACCGCTGCCGCGCAGGAGAGCACCAGCACGCCGAACAGGTCCAGGCGGTTGCGCACCGCCAAGGTCGCTCCGCTCAGGGCGAACACGAAGGTGCCGAGCAGATCCAGCAGGAACAGGACAGTTGCCACGATCGGGTCGTCGAATCAGGCCGCACAGCATCGCACGGCCTGCGCCGCTATCACCCGTCCTTGCTGCTGGGCGGCGGGTCGTCGGCGGCGCCGCCGAAGATGATGCGTGCGGCGCGCTGGTAGCTCCAGTACGCCATCGCCCAGTTCACCAGCACCACGAACCGGTTGCGGAAGCCGATCAAAAAGTACACGTGCGCAGCCAGCCAGAACCACCAGGCGACGATGCCGGACAACTTGAGCTTGCCCACATGCACGATGGCGGCCATGCGGCCGATCGTGGCCAGGTTGCCGTAGTCCTGGTAGCGAAACGCCGGGGCGGTCTGGCCGCGCTGCCGCGCCCGGATCGCCTTGGCGATGTGCTTGCCCATCTGCTTGGCGGCCGGCGCCACGCCCGGCACCGGGCGGCCGTCCTGCTGCACCGAGGCCAGATCGCCGCCGACGAAGATGTCCGGGTGGCCCGGTACGCTGAGGTCGGCCTCGACCAGCACGCGGCCGGCGCGATCCAGCGGCACGCCCAGCGTACGCGCCAACGGCGAGGCGGCCACGCCGGCGGCCCACACCACGGTGCGTGCCGGCACGAAGGTGTCGCCGAGCTGGTAGCCCAAGGCATCGATCTGCGTGACCGGAGTTCCGGTGTGCACCTCCACGCCCAGACGTTCCAGCTGCTTGCGCGCCTTGGCAGTGAGATCTTCCGGAAACGAGGGCAGCACGCGCGGACCGGCTTCGACCAGGCGCACGCACGCCTGCCGCGGGTCGATGTGGCGGAACTCGTTCTTGAGCGTGTGGCGGGCGATTTCGGCCAGGGTGCCGGCCAGTTCGACGCCGGTGGGCCCGCCGCCGACCACGGCAAAGCTCAGCCAGGCGGCGCGTGCGGCGGGGTCGGATTCGGCTTCTGCGCGTTCGAAGGCCAGCAGCAGCTTGCGCCGCAGCACCAGCGCGTCGTACAGCGTTTTCAGGCCGGGGGCGTGTTCGGCCCATTGGTCGTTACCGAAATAGGCATGGGTGGCGCCGGTGGCCAGCAGCAGCATGTCGTAGCCGAGCGTGCTGCCATCGGCCAACACCACCTCGCGGCGGTCTGGTGCGATATCGGTGACATCGCCGAGCAGTACTTCGACATTGCGTTGCTCGCGCAGGATGTGCCGGAGCGGCGCGGCGATGTCCGGTGCCGACAAACCGGCGGTGGCCACCTGGTACAGCAACGGCTGGAACAGGTGGTGGTTCTGACGGTCGACCAGGGTGATGCGGATGCCGGGGTCGTCGAGCGCGCGGGTCGCCCATAAGCCGGCGAATCCGCCGCCAACCACAACCAGATGCAGCGGAGCTTGGGAGGGGGGAGAGGTCATCGTGAGGTCCGATGGAGTGCGACGCGGGCCCATCAGGATGCCGCATCGGCAATGAACATGCCGCGTGAGCGCGGCCCGCCTGCGGCATCATGTCGCATCTCCCGCTTCCGGCCAGCCCATGTCCTCGCTCCCGCCGCCGTTGCCGCCGTTGTCGTCTGTGCAACCTGCTGCACCGTCGCCGGCAGCTGTCGCCCCAAAGTCGCTCAGTAGTGTGGCGATCGGGCTGATTGGCGTGGCGACGTGCGTGGTGCTGATGGCGATGCTGGTGTTTGGCGCGCTCATCTGGCTGATGTCGACCGGTTGGTCGTTGTTTGCCGATCAGGCGCGCAGTGCGCTACAGGCCGATGCCGTGGTGCAGGAACATATCGGGCAGATCCGCGACATGCGGGTGGATCTGTATCGCACCAGTCTGGCACCGGGGAGCGACGAGTTCGTGTTCGATGTGCAAGGCGATCGCGGCACCGGGCGCGTGCACGCCACCTGGGTCAGCGACGGTGCCGAACGCGAGATCCTGAGTACGGGCGTGCTCACGCTGCGCGATGGTACCGAGTACACATTGCCGGCCGAGACCGACGTGGAGGAGAGTGAGATGGACACCGACACCGACTTCAAGACCGAATCTGCGAACTCCCTGGAGCAATGAGCATGATCGACAACCCCGACAAACGCATCGCGCTGCTGATCGATGCGGACAATGCGCCGGCCGGCAAGATCGACGTGGTGCTGGCCGAAGTGGCGCGCTACGGCGTGGCCAACGTGCGCCGCGCCTACGGCAACTGGAAGAGCCCGCACTTGAAAGGTTGGGAGGCGGCATTGCACGACTACGCGATCCGGCCGATCCAGCAATTTGCCTACAGTTCCGGCAAGAACGCCTCGGACATGGCGATGGTGATCGATGCGATGGACCTGTTGTACGCGCGCAATCTGGATGGATTTGCGATCGTCTCCAGCGATGCCGATTTCACGCCGCTGGTGATGCGGCTGCTGACCGACGGCATGAAGGTCTACGGCTTCGGCGAGAAGAAGACACCGGCGCCATTCGTCAATGCGTGCTCCAAGTTCACCTATGTCGAGGCGCTCGGGCAACAGGCTGCAGCGGCCAGCGAAACGGCTGCCGGTCGCAAGGACGCCACCGCATTACGCAGCGATACGCGTCTGGTCCAAATGCTACGCAATGCGATCGTCAGCGCCTGCGAAGACGATGGTTGGGCGCTGCTGAGTGCGGTCGGCAAGCAGGTGGCCAACCAGGCCTCGTTCGATCCACGCAACTATGGCTATCGCAAACTCAGCGATCTGGTACGCGCGATCGGCTTGTTCGAGATCAGGCAGGACGAACAGGCGTTGTGGGTGCGCGACGCGCCCAAGGGTGGCGGCAGCGGCGCGAAAACCGCAGTGCCTGCCGCAGCGGCGCCGTCACCGGCCAACAAGCGCGCGGCGCGCGCGCCCGCCAAACCTGCTCCGGGGAAATGACGATGACGCATGCAGCCAGCGACCACACACCGCCGACGATCACGCTGTGGGGGCGTCGCAATTCCAGCAATGTACGCAAGGTGCTGTGGTGCGCCGAAGAAGCCGGCGTGGCCTACGCCTCGATCGAAGTGGGCGGCGCGTTCGGGGGCAACACCACGCCGGAATATCGCGCGCTGAACCCGAACGGGCTGGTGCCGACACTGCAGGATGGCGCGCTGGTGCTGTGGGAATCCAACGCGATCGTGCGCTATCTGGCCGCGCAATATGCGCCGGCGTTGTATCCGCATGCGCCGGCCGAGCGCGCGCTGGGCGATCGCTGGATGGATTGGACCACTTCCACTTTCGCTGGAGTGTTTCGCGACCTGTTCTGGGGCGTTTTGCGCACGCCTGAGGCCGAGCGCGATCACGCACGCATCGCTGCGGCGTTGACCCACTCGGGCGAGTTGCTCGCACGTGCCGATGCGGCATTGGCGCAACAGCCGTACCTGTCCGGCGAGCAGTTCGCGATGGGCGATATTCCGCTGGGCAGCTTCATCTACGCGTGGTTCGAAATGCCGATCGAGCGACCGGAATTGCCGCATCTGCAGGCGTGGTATGCGCGCCTGCGTGCGCGGCCGGCATACCGGCGCGCGGTAATGACCGCGCTGACCTGAGTGTCGCGCCGACGCTGAGTCAATGCGATTCATGACAGGCACCGCCTGAGCTGCCGACCCGGCACGTGCTGCAAGCAAGTGGGCCTTGTACATCACGCAGGCAGGTAGCCTGCAGTGTCGTAGGAGCGCACCCGGGCGCGAGGGCATTCCCGTCATGCCACATCGCGCCCGTGTGCGCTGCTACCAAGGATCACGCCACGTGCGCTCAATGACCTGGGCACAGCGCGCAAGACGTGGGTCTGGCTTCTGCTCCATGGTCGAGACGCCGTGCGCTAATACAAGTCGATCGGGTCCACATCCAGCGACCAGCGCACACGGCGGGCTTGCGGTAGCGCATAGATGGCCGGCAGTTGGGTGTCGAGCAGGCGATGCAATGCCGCGCGTTGTTGCGCCGACAACAGCAACTGCGTGCGCTGGAAACCGGCGCGGCGCGGCATCGGTGCCGGCATCGGGCCGTAGCATTCCACCGCGGCAAACGCCGGCGATTGCGTGCCGGGGTCGGCGCTGGTCAAACCGCGCACCGCCAGCAGGAATTGATTGGCTGCGGCCACATCCTTGGCTTCGGCACGGAACAAGGCCAGGTGCGCGAAGGGAGGGAATCCGGCCGCTTCGCGCTGCTGCAGTTCGGCGTCGGCGAAGGCGTGGTAGCCGCCATTGACCAGGGTCTGCAGCAACGGGTGTTCGGGGTGATGGGTCTGCAACCAGACTTCGCCCGGCCGGTCGGCACGCCCGGCGCGTCCGGCTACCTGGATCAACTGCTGGGCCAGTTTTTCGGCGGCGCGGAAGTCGGCCGAGAACAGGCCTTCGTCGATGCCGACCACCACCACCATGGTCAGCCGTGGCAGGTCGTGGCCCTTGGCCAGGATCTGCGTGCCCACCAGGATGCCGGCCTCGCTGCCGAGCCGGGCGAGCTGGGTTTCCAGTGCGTCGCGACGCTGGGTGGTGCTGCGGTCGATGCGCACCACCGGGACGTCCGGAAACGCCTCGGTCAGGCGTTCTTCCAGTCGCTCGGTGCCGATGCCCTGCGGCTGCAGCGCGAGGCTGGCGCAGGCCGGGCAGGCCAGCGGTGCAGGTTGGCGCGCGCCGCAATGGTGGCACTGAAGACGGCGGCCGCCGGCATGCACGGTCATCGGGGTCTGGTGCAGCGGCGTGCTGCAGCGCTGGCAGGCCGCGGTCCAGCCGCAGTCGTGGCACAGCAGCACCGGTGCATAGCCGCGGCGGTTCTTGAACACCAGGACCTGTTCGCCGCGCGCCAGGGTGGCGCCGATACCGGCCAGCACCTCGGGCGACAGGCCGTCCTTGAGCGGGCGCTTGCGCACGTCGAGCACGCGTACGCGCGGCGGGCGCGCTTCGCCGGCGCGCCGCGACAGGCGCAGATGCTGGTAGCGGCCGGAATAGGCGTTGTGCAGGCTTTCCAGCGATGGCGTTGCACTGCCCAGTATCACCGGCACATCCAGCGCCTTGCCGCGTACCAAGGCGAAATCGCGCGCGTGATAGCGGATGCCGTCCTGCTGCTTGTAGCTGCCGTCGTGCTCTTCGTCGATCACGATCAGCCCGGCGTTGGGCAGCGGGGTGAACACCGCCGAGCGGGTGCCGACGATCAGCTTTGCCTCGCCACGCCAGGCCGCCGCCCATACCCGCGCGCGTTCGCCGTCGGACAGACCCGAGTGCAGTGCGTGCACCGGCACGCCCAGGCGGGTACGGAAGCGGCCCAGGGTCTGCGGAGTCAGGCCGATCTCCGGTACCAGCACCAACGCCTGCTTGCCGGCGGCCAGGCAGTCGGCGATCGCCTGCAGGTAGACCTCGGTCTTGCCGCTGCCGGTGACGCCGTCGAGCAGGTAGGTGGCAAAGCCACTGTGCGCGCGGATCGCGGTGGCGGCGGCCTGCTGTTCGTCGTTGAGCGGCGGGCCGCTGCCGGGACGGGGCGGGATGCTGTCGGCCGGCACCGCCACGCGCTCGGCGTAGTGGCGTTTGGCCAGGCTGCGCGCTGCCTGCCGCCATTGCGGCAGTAGTGGATCCAGTTGCTCTTCGCCCACTGCGCCGGTGAGCAGCAGGGTCGCCAACAGGGCGGGACGGCTGCCCGCGCGCAGGCTGGCGGCACCGCTGTGGCCGGCTTCGGTCAGCTGCCAGGCCCAGGCGTGGGTGTCGGCCAGCGGTTCGCCGCGGCGCAGCGGGCCGGGCAAGGCGCTGGTCTGGGCCTCGCCGAGCGGAGCGTGGGTGTAGCGGGCCAGCCAGTGCAGCGAGCGGGCCAGTTCATCGACCAGCAGCGGGGCCTGGTCGCACCACGCCAGTGCCGGGCGCAAGCCGTCGGCCGCGGGCAGTTGCCCGATGTCCACCACCACCCCGACCAACTCGCGCGGCCCGAAAGGCACCCGCACCCGGCAGCCGACCCGCGCCGGGTCCGTCAACGGCGCATCGGTCGGAGGCAGATAGTCGAACAACTGGGGCAGCGGCACCGGCAAGGCGACGCGCAGGGTGGCGACGGTCGAAGTCATCCGACCAGTCTACCGACCCTGTCCAGAGGCCGGCGGCCGCCCCCGAATCGGCCCGAATCCAACCCGAGGCAGCGGCCGCGTTTCTGTGACGGAAGTGATAAATACGACGTAAACCTATGTGAGGGTTAAGGAAACGGGTTTATCCACACTGACTGTGGATAAACCTGTGAATTAGTGTCGTGCTCCACGCTGTGACGATGGATTCACTAGCCTCTGCAACCTCTTGGACATTTTTTAGCCAACATGCATAAGTCAATAAATTTCAATCACTTAGGCGTGAAACACGAATGCAACAAAGAAAAAACAACAGTTGACAGACGCCTGCGTATCGGTATGTCTGCCGCTGTGCACAACCCGCCGCGGCGGCAGGCACGGCCGGTGTGAAGGCGGAGCGGGGCCGGGCCGATCTGTCAAGCCGTCGGCGGGGGCCAATCGCGTCGGTATCATGCCGGCCGATGCTGGAGTTCTCATGACCGTAGTCCCCGACGCCCCCGTGACCCCTGCCGCGCTATCTGCCTTCTTGCGCGGTGTCGAACGCCGGGGTCTGGTGCTCGCACAATTGCAATGCGGCGACGTGGCCGCCGCCGAGCGCGCCCTCGCAGCGGCCTTGCGCGCCTTCAGCAGCCAGGCGGCAGGTCGGCCGATGGCAGGCTGGCCGATGCGCTTCTGGAGCCTGCTGGCCACCGCGCCCCCGCTGCGGCGCGAGCCGATGCCGGGCACGTGGCTGCCCCCATTCACTGTCTTGGGCCGGATGCAGACTGCCGACCGCCTGGCGCTGCTGCTGCGGATCGTGGCCGGGCTGGAAGAAGGCGTGGCCAGCGAGGTGCAAGGCGTCGAAGCGGCGGACTACCGGCAGTCGCTGGCGCGTGCCTGCCCGCGCGATGCCGCCGGCAATCCGGATGCCCAGGCCTGGCGGGCCCTGGCAGAAGCGGCGCAAGTGGAACTGCGCGACCTGAGCCCGGCCCAGTTGACCCGGCTGAGCCAGCTCCGCGATTCGGCCCTGGCCGGAATGCCGCTCACTGCCGCGCCGGCCGAGCCGGCACCGGGCCGTCCTGCCGCTGCCCGGGCCCGACGGCAATGGCGGTGGCCGCAGCTGGAGCGCCGCCACGCCGGCATGGCGCTCGGCGTGCTGGCGGTGGCACTGCTGCTGGCGGGGTTGGGCTGGTGGTGGGCCCACCGCCGGCCCGCGCTTCCTCCCGAGCCTGTCTCGCAGGCGCCTGCCGGCGTGTTGCACGTGACCGACGCGGCGCCGGTGCTGGTGGAGGAACTCCCGGCGGCCGACCTGCCGGATGCCGTGGCCACGCCGGGCCTGGATCCGCGCGACCAGGCGATGCTGGCCGACCCGGATCTGGAGCTGGCCCGCGCTGCGGACTTCTACGCCTGGTATGCCGCCGGCCACCCGGTGCCGGTTGATGAATCCGGTGCGCATGCCACCGCAGCCGAGCAACCTTCCGCCCCTCTGGAGACGGTCGATGATGAAACCAACTGACTGGTGCGGCCTGGTGCTCTGCGCGTTTGCCGGCGTCGCCGGCGCGCAGCGCTTGCCGACGCCGCTGGAAGAATCGGCCGCTGCGCCGGCCGCGTCCACCTCCGCTGCCGCAGTGCCGAATACATCGCCGAGCGCCGCGCAGCAACGCACACGCTGGGCGGCGATGACGCCTGCGCAGCAAGCCGAGCTGCGTGCCCGCTATGCCGCCTGGAAGGGGCTGACGGCCACAGACCGCGTGGTGTTGCGCCAGGCACGCGAGCGGCTGCAGGCCTTGCCCGAGGATCAGCAACGCGCGCTGCGCACCCAGTTCGGCGCGATGGATCGCCTGCATCGCGACGGCTGGCGCCTGGGCTCGCAGGTGGGGGCGTTCTATGCCCAGTTGCAGCCGTTGATCGGCTACGTGCAGCCCGCCCAGCGCGAGGCCATGCTGGCCGCGCTGCGCAGCCTGGACGCCGGCCAGCTGGAGCAACTGGCGGTGCTGGCACAGCGCACCCCGCCCCAGGAGCGCGACAGCCTGCGCGAGGCCTTCCTGGCCGAAGCGCCGGCCACGCGCAGCATCTGGTTGAAGCGCCAACTGGCGCGTTGATCGCTCGCGTGCCGTCGGCGCGCGCAATGCCTTTCAGTGTTGCGCCGGTCATATCCGTTCTAGCGGTGCCTGCCCCATAGCGCCGCTTCAGACGCGCCGCACCCAGGCCCGGCATCGCTGCGTCGCGCTGCAATGTGGCTGTCTTCGCGCAACCGTCTGCGCAGTCAGCGCGTCAAAGACGCGCCAGACTGGCCACCATCAACAGCGCCGCGGCCACCGTCACCAACACCAGATACACCCCGCTCAGGCCGATGTACTTGAGCACGGTGACCAGCCAGGACTGCGCGTACACACGCCGCTGCATCCACAGCAGATACACCGGCATCCAGAGCGTCAGCCCGAACTGCACGACTCCGATACTCCAGGTGATCGGGCTGGCGACGTGCGCCAGCGCATCGCTGAGCAGCGACAACAGCAGTTGCGTGAGCAGGTTCAGGCACAGGAAGGCGTGGCTATACAGTGCCACCACCAGATGCTCCAGATACACCTGCCCGCTGCGCACGTAGAACACCCGCAACAGCAGTGCAAACAGCGGCACCAGCACCAGCAATGCAGACGGCACCGCTGCGAAGAATGCGTTGTAGAGCAGTTGCGGGTCGCTGCGCAGTCGAGGCAGGTTGTCGCGGATATGGCGAAGTTGGGTATTGATCCAGCGGTTGGCGAACTGCGGTAGTGCCGCATAGTGCAGTGGGTTGCTCACCGGGTCCCACGGCTTGCCCATGACCGAAAAGAACGTGCTATCGCTGTCTGCCTCTGCGGTGGGCACGGCGCTGGTCGGACGCGCGTCGGCCTGCAGCTGCGTCAGACGACGTTGCGCTTGCGCATTGGCACGCGCGATGCCGGCGTCCACGCGCTCGCGTGCGATGCCGCTCGGCACGGCCGCGCGCGTCTGCGTCAGCGCGTCGACCAACTGCCTGCGTACCGCTTCCACCTGCGCCGGCGTGCGTGCCTGTGCGAAATCCTTGGAAACCGTGGTCTGGCTGGTGCCGGGCGCGGCGGCGATATCGCTGTCTGCGGCGGACGCATGCACGGCGATGCGCGCGATGAAGAACGTCAACAGGCTCAGTACCAGGAACAGCCGCATCGGCGCCACGTACCGCACGCGTTGGCCGCCCAGGAAGCGTTGGGCCACGCGTCCGGGCACCAGCAGGTCGCGCAGGGTGCGGAAAATGCGCCCATCCAGATGCCAGAACGATTCGAAGACTTCTTCCACCGCATGGGCGACGCTGCGCACCGGGTTGTGCGCGCTTTGCCCGCAGGCGTGGCAGTACGCCCCCTGCAAGGCAGTGGCACAATTTTCGCAGTCTGTGGGAGGGTGCGCGGTCGAATGCGGTGACATGAGCCAGGTCCGGTTGGCGAGTCGGGGAAGGCGCGTTGCCGTCGACCTGATCCCGAAAGAACGGCGTTGGCGCACGCGTACAACGGTCTCCCGCGCCGGCCCGGTTGCAGCAGCCTTCGCGTTTTGCCCGCACACACAGTCGCGCAGCGGGCTCTACCCAGCTGCGCGGCAAGGCCGCAGTCGGAAAGTAGGCGTAAGATAGCCGGCCCGCGCGACCCGGTGCCAGCGCCTCCCGGCACGGCCGTAGTCCGCGCAGCGATCGGTTGTCATGTCTGTTTCTTCTGCACCCCCGTCCGCGACGCCAGGCTTCGCCTCGGAAGTGCGCACCACCGGCCTGCTTGCGTTGCCGCTGGTGCTCGGCCACGTTTCCACCGGCCTGATCGGTTTTGTCGACAACGTCATCGCCGGCCACCACGGCACCGCCACGCTGGCTGCAGTCACCATCGGCACCTCGCTGCTGTGGCTGCCGATGCTGGTGCCGATCGGCACCTTGATCTCGTTGACTGCCTCGGTCTCGCAATTGCTCGGCGCCGGCCGCGAGCGCGAGATCGGGCCGCTGTTCCGGCAGGCGCTGTGGCTGTCGCTGGGGCTGAGTGCGCTGATGTTCGTGTTCCTGAGCGTGGTGCCGCCGTTGCTGCCCACCTTCGGGATTGCAGCGGACATCGTGCCCGGCGCCACCGCGTTCCTGCACGCGGTGCGCTGGGGCGTGCCGGCGCTGACCTTCTACTTCTGCATGCGCTATCTCAGCGAGGGCATGCACTGGACGCTGCCGACCATGCTGCTGGGCTTTGGCGGCCTGCTGGTGCTGGCACCGGTGGGCTATGCGCTGACCTATGGCAAGTTCGGCTTCGCCGAACACGGTGCCGAAGGTCTGGGCATCGCCTCGGCCATCACCATGTGGGTGCAGGCGAGCGTGTTTGCGCTGTATCTGTGGCGCGCACGGCGGTTTGCGCATCTGCACTTGTTCGCCCACCTGGAAGGACCGCGCTGGCGCGCCATCGGCGAGTTGCTACGCACCGGCTTGCCGATCGGCATCACCGTGTTGATGGAAGGCGGGTTGTTCATCGTCACTGCGTTGTTGATCGGCCGGCTGGGCTCCACCGAAGCGGCCGCGCACCAGATCGCGATCAACGTCGCGCAGTTGTGTTTCATGATCCCGATGGGCGTGGCCGAGGCCACCACCGTGCGCGTGGGCCACGCAGTGGGCCGCGGCGACCCGCTGGCGATGCGGCGCGCGGCCTGGGCCGGCTATGCGATCGTGCTGGGCACCCAAGCGCTGTCGGCCAGCGCACTGTTGCTGGGCCACGATGCCATCGTCGGCGTCTATACCGACGACGTGGCCGTGGCCGCGCTGGCGTCGGTGTTGCTGCTGTTTGCCGCCACGTTCCAGTTTCCCGACGGCATCCAGGTGCTGTCGGCCGGCGCGCTGCGCGGGCTCAAGGACACCCGCGTGCCGATGTTCCTGGCGATGTTTTCGTACTGGGGCGTGGGCATGCCGATCGGCGCCGGGCTTGGCCTGGGGCTGGGCTGGGGACCGAAGGGCATGTGGGTGGGCCTGATCCTGGGCCTGACGGTGGCCTCGATCCTGATGGGGCTGCGCTTCCGCCAGACCAGCCGGCGGCTGACCGCCACCGTGACACCCTGACTTCCAGCGCATGCCGCGCGCGCTGCGCAGCCGGTATGCTGGGCACCATCGATCTGTATGCAGCGTCTTTCGACGGAGCTTTCCATGAACCACCCCGTGCGTCGCAATCCCATCGCCAGCTTCTTCGTCGGCCTGTGGGATGTGATGAATTTCACCCGGCGCCTGATTTTCAACCTGGTGTTCTTCGGTTTCCTGTTCCTGCTGCTGCTGGTGTTCGTGGTGGCGCTGGCGCGTGGCGATGGCACCAAGCCGCTGGCCGAGCGCACCACCCTGGTGATCAACCCGGAAGGCACGCTGGTCGAACAATTCAGTGCAGACCCGGTCAGCCGGTCCCTGGCCAAGGCGGTCGGCGACAAGAGCGCCGAAGAAGTGCAACTGCGCGACCTGGTGCGCGTGATCGAGGCGGCGGGCAAGGACCGCAAGATCGAGCGCGTGCTGTTGAACCTGGACAAGCTGCAACCGTCCGGATTTGCTTCCCAACGCGAAGTGGCCGTCGCATTGCAGAAGTTGCGCGCCTCCGGCAAGCAGATCGTGGCCTTCAGCGAGAGCATGAGCCAGGGCCAGTACCTGCTCGCCGCACAGGCCAACGAGGTGTATCTGGACCCGATGGGCAGCGTGTTGCTGGAAGGCCTTGGCCGCTATCGCCAGTACTTCCGCGAAGGCCTGCAGGACAAGCTCGGTGTGGACGTGCATCTGTTCCGCGTCGGCGAGTACAAGTCTGCAGCCGAGCCGTACATCCTGGACGCGGCCTCGGCCGATGCCAAGGAAGCGGATTTGTTCTGGATGAACGATGTGTGGCAGCGCTATCTGGCCGACGTGGGCACCGCGCGCAAGCTGAGCCCGGCGCAGCTGGCTGCCGGCATCGACACGCTGCCCGAAGGCGTGGCCGCCGCCGGTGGCGACCTGGCCAAGTTCGCGCTGCAACAGAAGCTGGTGGACGGGCTCAAGACGCGCGAAGAAGTCGATGCGCTGCTGGTCAAGCGCGGTGTGGCCGACAGCGATGCCGACAGCGGTTTCCGCAATATCGGGTTCAACGATTATCTGAGCCAGCTGCAGGCGCAGCGTTCGCCGATGGATAGTCGCCCGCAGGTGGCGGTGGTCGTGGCAGCGGGCGAGATCAGCGGTGGCGAACAGCCGGCCGGACGCATCGGTGGCGAGTCTACGGCGGCGCTGTTGCGCCAGGCGCGCGACGACGAGGAAGTGAAGGCGGTGGTGCTGCGCGTGGATTCGCCCGGTGGCGAAGTCTTCGCCTCCGAGCAGATCCGCCGCGAAGTGGTTGCGCTCAAGCAGGCCGGCAAGCCGGTGGTGGTGTCGATGGGCGATCTGGCCGCGTCCGGCGGTTACTGGATCAGCATGAATGCCGATCGCATCTACGCCGACCCGTCGACCATCAGCGGCTCCATCGGCATCTTCGGCATGGTGCCGAACCTGACCCGCGCGCTGGACAAGATCGGCGTGCACACCGACGGCGTGGCCACCACGCGGTTCGCCGGTGCGTTCGACATCACCCGTCCGCTGGATCCGGCTGCCGGCCAGGTCATCCAGGCAGTGATCAACAAGGGCTACGCAGACTTCACCGGCAAGGTGGCGCAGGCGCGTCACCAGTCGGTGGAGGCGATCGACAAGGTGGCGCGTGGCCGTGTGTGGAGCGGCGCGCAGGCCAAGGAGCGTGGATTGGTGGACGCGTTCGGCGGCATGTCCGAAGCGGTGGCCGATGCGGCCGACCGCGCCAAGCTGAGCCGCGGCAAGTTCCGCGTGCGCTATGTGGAAAAGCCGGCCACGCCGTTCTCGCAGTTCATGAGCGGGTTTGCCGGCAGCCGCATGGGCGCCTGGATGCTGGGCGACTCGGGCATGGCGCGCGCGCTGCTGGCCCGCTCGTTGCCGGAAGTGGATACGCAGCTGCGCTTTGTCGAAAGCGCCGTGCACGACAGCAAGGCAGGCGGCACGCCGGTCAAGTCGCTGGCCTACTGCTTCTGCGGGTTCTGACGCGTTGCGCTCAGTGCGCACTTGATGCATCGACAACGCCGGCCATGTGCCGGCGTTGTTGTGCGCGCGCGGATGATGCGGTGGTTTGAACGGCCGAACGAACGAAGCAGACGGCAAGACCCACGCAGCAATCGTCGAGCGCGCAACCATCAGCCACTCGCATCGCGCATGTCGTGCTGAGTGCAGTTACAGCCTTGGCAGGCGTTCACCGGTGGCTATTGGCACATCCGTGCGCTGATTGGCACCAACTGCAGGCGCTTCAGGGCGCCAGTTCACCGGTTGCCGAGGTTTTGCTACTGCGTGGCGGCATCGATCGCCTTGCGCTGATCGTCGGCCGCCTGGTCGGTTGCGGCCTGCACCGCGTGCGCCTTGTTCAACGGTTGCTGGATGTGGCCGCGCAAGGCGGTGGCTTGCGGATCGGGCTTCTGATCGGTGGGCGCGGGCTGCGGCCGCTGACAGGCGCCCAGCGACAACGCCAGACCAACCGCAAGCATCCAATGCATCTTCATCGTCGTGACCTCGCTTGGGGTGGCGTTATCCTAGAGCGTGTTATGTACGTTGAGGTGAGTGCGAAGCGTCCTGGCGCGTCGCGACAAGGCGCGCAAAGCGGTATCGGTGCGCCACAGGACGCTTCCCGGCGGGTTGGCCGCCAGCGGCATGGAGCAGGCGCCGCGCGGCTTGCCTTGGCGCCAGCCAAGCCGGCGCCGCGCAGCACCCGCTCCGCACCGCTGGCGGCCAACGCATCTCATCTCAACGTGCACAACACGCTCTAACGCCCGGGCCACGCATGCGCGTCAACTGCGTTGCAGCGGCCGTTTCCTGCGCTTTGAAGAGGATTACCACGTGACAACGCACCGTTGGCGGCTGGATGGACAGACCGCCCTCATCACCGGCGCCAGTGCCGGGATTGGTCTTGCCATCGCGCGCGAGCTGCTCGGCTTCGGTGCCGACCTGCTGATGGTGGCGCGCGATGCCGATGCCCTGGCGCAGGCGCGCGATGAGCTTGCCGACGAGTTTCCCGAGCGCGAACTGCACGGGCTGGCCGCCGATGTCTCCGACGATGAAGAGCGCCGCGCGATCCTGGATTGGGTGGAAGACCACGCCGACGGCCTGCATCTGCTGATCAACAACGCCGGCGGCAACGTGACCCGCGCCGCGATCGATTACACCGAAGACGAGTGGCGCGGCATCTTCGAAACCAACGTGTTTTCCGCATTCGAACTGTCGCGTTATGCGCACCCGTTGTTGGCGCAACACGCAGCCTCGGCCATCGTCAACGTCGGCAGCGTCTCGGGCATCACCCATGTGCGCAGCGGCGCGCCGTACGGCATGACCAAGGCGGCGTTGCAGCAAATGACGCGCAACCTGGCGGTGGAGTGGGCCGAAGACGGCATCCGCGTCAACGCGGTGGCGCCGTGGTACATCCGCACCCGCCGCACCTCCGGTCCGTTGTCGGATCCGGACTACTACGAACAGGTCATCGAACGCACGCCGATGCGTCGCATTGGCGAACCGGAAGAAGTTGCCGCGGCGGTGGGTTTTTTGTGTCTGCCGGCTGCCAGTTACATCACCGGCGAATGCATCGCGGTGGACGGCGGCTTCTTGCGCTACGGGTTCTAGCGCAGGCGACACATACCGCCTGGTTCCGAGTGGATGCGCATGGACGCAGAGCCGGCATGTTCATGCACCATGCTCATGCACCCGCCCATGCTGCGCGTCGTCTTTCAGCCAAATGGCGATTGCCCGCCAACCGTCCAGACCCGTTGGCTCATCGCACGACAGGCGTGCTCAGGGCGTGGCGGCCGGATTGGCGCAACGGCTCTCGTCGAGAACCCGGCGCATCTGCTCATAGCGTTGTTTGCGTTCGGCCGACTGCGCTTCATCGGAGAAGCGCCAGGTGGATTCGGCCTGCTCGGCGCGTTTTCGCCAGGCCTCGCACAGGCTCTGGTCCGGCACCGGCGCGCAGCGGTCGGTGACCACCTCACAGGCGCTGCCGCCCCCGGTGGCCGGGCCGCCGGCCAGGTTGGTGGTCTGCATCGGCAGGCAGCGCGTGGCCGGTTCGCGGTCTTCGGTAAAGTAACGTCCGTTGTCGTGTGCGGTGCACTCGAACAGCGGCGGCGGTGGCAGGGTCGATGTCGAGGTAACCGTCGGTGCTGGCGGTGCGGCGGGCGTGGCCGGTGCGGCGGGTGCCGATGCAGCCGCCTGCGCAGCAGCCCGTGGTTGCGCCGCTGGCATCGCAGGTGCAGGCGCTGGGTTGGTAGCGCCGCCGGGCGCGAATGGCACCGCCGCCGGTGCGGTCATCAGCTTCTTCTGTTGTTGCATGCCCTTTGGGCACGGCATGTTCTGCACCGTCAGTGCGCCAGTCGGATCGGTACAGCGATAGATGGCCACTTCCTGCGCGCCGGCCAGCGAACCGAGCGCCATCATGCTGAGCGTCATTGCGCCCAATAACGGCCAGCGCCTCATGCGCCGCCGCAGTCGCGTTGCTGGCGTGCCTCGATGCCGCGCTGTTCGCGGCTGAGATCCTCGCGCTCGCTCTGCAGCGCGCTGTTGTAGCGGCGGATCAGCTCCCAACGGCGGTCGGCCAGCCGCGCGCAGACTTCCTGTGCGGGCAGGGCGTGGCATTCGTCGCGGATCTGCACGTTGCCGTACGGCACGATGACCGTGCCGCCGTATCCGCCGCCGTTGTAACCGCCCTGATAGCCGCTTTGGTAGCTATCTACGCCGAAGCTTGCGCTGCCGCGGACGCTTCCTCTTCCGGAGCCACCCTGCACCGAGATCGTCGGACGCGGGCTCACCGAGATCGGTGGACGCTGGATGCCGCCACCGCCGCGGACCGGGGGAGCAATGGTGTTGCCCACATAGGCGGGCCCCCAGGTCGGCACCCAGCGCGGATTGCCTTCCGGGCTGTCGCTTGTGTAGCGGTTGCCGTCTTCGGTGGTGCACTCGTACATCGGCTGTGGCGGTTGCACGGTAACGATGCGGACCTCATGCGTGGGCGCTGCGGCGACCGGTGCCGGCGGCTCCACGCGCGCTGGACGCGGCGGCGGGTCTTGCGGCCGTTGCAGATCCAGCACCTGCTGGCGACCGCTGCTGCAGGGTGCATCCTGCAGGGCGACAGTGCCGGTGCTGCTCACGCAGCGATAGACCCGCACATTCGGGTCGGGTTTGCTCGCGGTGGTGGCGGCCGACGCCGGCAGCGCCGCGGCGAGCAGCAGAAGAGTCAGGACGGTACGCATGGCTGCAGTGTGCGCGTCTGTGCGGCCGCCGCAAAGGGGGTGCGGCTGAACGAACGCTGTGCAGGGGCGAGGCGACAACGCGCCGGATGGCTGCGGCCTGCTTCCGGAATGCCAGCAGTGGCCGGGTAGGCCGCCAAGGGCGACGGCCCGGAACATTCGGCGTGGGGATAGACGACCAATGGACCCGCCGCGCGCGCCTCATGGCTGCGCGGCCGTTTCTCGGCCGCACTCAGTCGCGCAGGATCTGCCCGCTGCGTGCGTCGCGGATCTGGGTCGGCTGCGCCAGGGCGCCGGTCTCGCCATCCACCACGCCGTCGATCGTCGCCAGCAATGCCGGATCCAGGGCGGCGCGGCTGCGCGCCGGCGGCTCGCCGGCCAGGTTGGCGCTGGTCGACACCAGCGGCGCCCCCCAGGCCGCGCACAGCGCTGCCACCACGGGATGCGCGCTGATGCGTACCGCCAGCCCATCATGCTCGCCGGTGACCCATCGCGGCGCCCGAGCGGTGACCGGCAGGATCCAGGTGTGCGGGCCGGGCCAGCTGGCCAGCACGTCCTGCCGGCGTGCCGGCTCCAGTGCGTCGATGTCGACCCAGTCGCGCAGCAGGTCCACGCTCGACGCCACCACGATCACGCCTTTCTCCACCGGGCGCCGCTTGATCTCCAGCAGCCGCAGTACGGCCGCCTCCTGGCGCGGGTCGCATCCCAGTCCCCACACCGCTTCGGTCGGGTAGGCGATCACGCCGCCCTGCGTCAGTGCGGCGACGGCGCGATCCAGGTCGAGTGTGTCGGTCATGCTGCGCCTCTCAGCCTGCGGCCTTGCTCACGACTTTCTTGACCACGCGCTTGGCGGCCTTCTTGGCAGCGGTCTTCTTGGCCGGCGCCTTCTTGACGGCGGTCTTGCTGGCTGCGGTCTTGGTCGCGGTCTTCTTGACGGCAGGCTTCTTCGGCGCCGAATCCTTGACCGTATTCTTCTTCAGGGTGGCCTTCTTGGCGCCAAAGCCCTTGCGCACGGGCTTGCCGGTGTCGGCCAGCAGCTGCTGCACTTCTTCGAACGTCAACGACGCCGGCTCACGATCCTTGGGGATCTTGCCATTGAGCTTGCCGTCGCTGATGTACGGGCCGAAGCGTCCGTTGAGTACCTGGATGTCGCTGCCGTCGAATTCCTTGATCACCCGGTTGCGTGCGATCTCTTCCTTCTCTTCGATCAGGAAGACCGCGCGCGCCAGGTCGATGGTGTAGGGGTCGTCTTCCTTCTTCAGCGAGGCATAGGTGCTGCCGCGGCGCGCGAACGGGCCGAAACGGCCGATGCCCACGCTGACGTCCTGGTCCTGGTCCTGGCCGAGCAGGCGCGGCATCTTGAACAGTTCCAGCGCGTCTTCCAGCGAGATCGAATAGATGCTCTGGCCAGGACGCAGCGACGCGAAGGTGGGCTTGTCCTCGTCTTCGACTGTGCCGATTTGCACCATCGGGCCGAAGCGGCCGATGCGCGCGCTGACTTCCTTGCCGCTTTTCGGGTCGGTGCCGAGCACGCGCACGCTGCCGGCATCGGTCTTGTCCAGCGAGTCTTTCTTATCTTCGACCAATTCCTTGAACGGGCCCCAGAACTTCTCCATCAACGGGATCCACTCGGCTTCGCCGCGCGACACCGCATCCAGATCGTCTTCCAGATTGGCGGTGAAGTCGTAATCGACATAGCGGGTGAAATGCCCGGACAGGAACTTGGACACCGCCCGGCCGACGTCGGTGGGGCGGAAGCTGCGGCCTTCCATCTCGACGTATTTGCGGAACTGCAGGGTCTGGATGATCGAGGCATAGGTGGAAGGACGGCCGATGCCGTATTCCTCCAGCGCCTTGACCAGCGCCGCTTCGGTGAAGCGCGGCGGCGGCTGGGTGAAGTGCTGATCGGTGACGATGCGGTCCAGCGGGACGTTGTCGCCGGCCTTCATCAGCGGCAGCTTGCGGCCCTCATCTTCGTCCTCGCTGCTCTTGGTGTCCTTGCCTTCTTCGTACACGGCCAGAAAGCCCGGGACCACCACGGTGGTGCCGCTGGCGCGGAACACGTGCTCGCTGCCGGCCGACAGGTCCACGCTGACCGTATTGAGCGTGGCCGGAATCATCTGGCAGGCCACTGCGCGGCGCCAGATCAGCTCGTACAGGCGGCGCTCGTCCTCGGACAGGAAGCGCGCCACTTGCGCAGGCGTGCGCAGTGCGGAGGTCGGGCGCACCGCTTCGTGGGCTTCCTGCGCGTTCTTGGACTTGGTGGTGTAGGCGTTGGGCTGGTCGGGCAGCGAAGCGGTGCCGAAATCGCGCGCGATCACATCGCGAATTTCCGCCAGCGCGTCCTGCGACAGGTTCACCGAGTCGGTACGCATGTAGCTGATCAGACCGACCGAGCCTTCGTCGCCGAGTGCCACGCCTTCGTACAACTTCTGCGCCACCTGCATGGTCTTGCGGGTGGTGAAGCCGAGCTTGCGCGAGGCTTCCTGCTGCAGCGTGGAGGTGGTGAACGGCGGGGCGGGGCGGCGCTTACGCTCCTTGCTGGCCACGTCGGTGACATGCAGCACGCCTTGCGCGGCCTGCTGGATGCGCAGGCGCGCCGCCTCGGCGGTGTCGCCGTCGGTCACGGTGAACTGCTCGAACTTCTGCCCGTCCAGCTTGATCAGCCGCGCATTGAACGCCTGCGAGGGATGCCGACAGTGCGCGTCGATGGACCAGTATTCGCGCGGGATAAAGGCTTCGATCTCTTCTTCGCGCTCGACGATCATGCGCAGCGCCGGCGATTGCACGCGGCCAGCGGACAGGCCGCGCTGCACCTTGCGCCACAGCACCGGCGAGAGGTTGAAGCCGACAAGGTAATCGAGCGCGCGGCGCGCCTGCTGCGCATCCACCAGGTCGCCGGCGATCATGCGTGGCTTGGCCATCGCCTCCTTGATCGCGCGCGGGGTGATCTCGGTGAACACCACCCGCTGCATCGGCTTGTCCTTGAGCAGGCCGCGCTCTTTCAGGATCTCGGCGATGTGCCAGCTGATCGCCTCGCCCTCGCGGTCCGGGTCGGTCGCCAGAAAGATGTCGTCGGCACTCTTGGCGGCACGCGCAATGGCTTCGACGTGCTTCTCGTTCTTCTCGATCAGGTCGTAACGCATCGCAAAGCCGTTGTCCGGATCAACCGCGCCTTCCTTGGGGACCAGGTCGCGCACGTGCCCATACGAGGCCAGGACGGTGAAGTCCTTGCCGAGGTATTTATTGATCGTCTTGGCCTTGGCGGGCGATTCGACGATGAGCAGGTGCTTGGGCATGGTGGCAACTTCTTGGGGCGGAGCCCGGGGGGCGGGTAGCGTGGCCTAATTGGCCGGTCGAGGGAAGCAGATCGACCGTTTCCCACGCGTTAACGCCCGGGAAGGACTCCCGGGCGTTCAGTTCTCTTATTAGAAAGATCACGGCGGACGCCGCCGTGTCAAGCGGCCGGCGCCGCGAATTGCTAGCGCTGGCTCATTCCGATCGCCGCCAGCATGAAGGCGACGGCCACCACCGAGAGCACCAGGATCACCGCGTAAATGGCCAGAACCACGATGGACACGGTATCCAGACCCCTGGATTGCCGCTCCGGATGCTCGGTGAATGCCCAACGGTCCACCACCAGGGTGTCGCAGACCTTGTCGTGCGGAGCCTGCTTGCGCGCGGTCATGCCGGCCATGAAGGCCGCCACGATCACGCCGATGCCCAGGGTGAGCACGCTGATCAGCATGTAGGCCAGATAGCGCAGCACATTGCGCCAGAATCCGACCCGCCCGCCGTTGCTGTCGGCGCGCACCAGCTTGATGCCGCAGGCGAGCTTGCCCAGGCTGGCCTGATGCCGGCTGGACTGCATCCAGGCGAAATACAGCGTCGGGATGGCCAGGCCGATGCCGTAGGACATCACCACGATGGCGATGCCGAGCGCACTGCCGTCGTCCAGCGCCGAACCCGAATCGCCGCGCGTGGTGACCAGCGCCACCACGAACACCAGCGGAATCACGATCAGGTACACCGCAAAGGTGGTGATCAGGCTATCGAGAATGCTGGCGGCCACGCGCCGCCAGAGCCCGGCGTAGACCACTGGCGCATCCTGCAGCGCCGTGTCTGCGGCGGGCGCGGCGAGGGCCGGGGCATCCCAGGCCCCTGGAGGTGGCGTGGTCGCCGCTGCCGCGGTGTAACCCGGTGGCCACGTGGTGCCCGAGGGCGTGGTCGGGCTTGGATCTGACGCCAGCGGCGTGTTGGACCATGCCGAGGTGTCTGATGAAGGGGATTGATCGTGTGGCCGGTGTAATGGGGCGATTGCCGGGCGGTGATCGGCACCGGCAGCCGCGCCGGCATCGCTGGCGCTGGTGCCTGCACCCGCACCGGCAATGCCGCCATCGGCAGCTGCCGGTTGCCAGTGCGATGTCCCCCTGGCGTGGTCATCGATCGGCAGGGTCGCGGTGGGCGAACCTGTCGCCGGCGCGTCGTGGCCGGGATGCGCAGCCGACAATGGTGCATGGCTTGCCGCATCCGCCGGCATCTGCCCGCCGGCTTCCGGGGCCGCGGCCGCCGCCGCGCTGTCCAAGCCCAGCTCGCCCTCGATCTCGTGCAGTGCCACCCACTGCGCCAGACCTTCGCGCCAGACCAGGCTGGAACGGTCGATGATGCCCTGCGACAGGCGCGCGCGAAGCGTGTCCGTGTCCACCGGCCCCTGGCGCTGCCGCTGTGCGTCGGCGTAGTACCACTGCGTCATGTTGTCCCCTTAACGTGTAGCGATCGGCATGCAGCAGGCAGTCAGCCGCGGCAATCCGGTGGAAGTTGGGTGTCGTCGATTTCGGAACTGCAGTGCCAGCTGCCGGCATCCGCATCCAGCTCCAGCCACACGGCCTTGCCGTCGATTCTGGCCGACTTGGGCGCATGGAGCACGGCTTCGATGCCGCATTCGCTGCCCTCGAAACGGCCGATGCGCACGCTGCTCAGCCGCTCGCTCGCGTACTGCTCGGGTGGCTTGAACCCCGCGTCGTCATTGACCGGGCAGCGGCCCTCACTGGCCAGGAATCCGGTGATCTGCGGCTTCAATGCGGCCAGTTCGCCGACCGCCTCGGCGACCTTGGCGCGGCTCAGGTAATCGTTGTAGGCCGGGAACGCGATCGCAGCGAGGATGCCGATGACGCCCACCATCACGAAAACACCGGCTAGCGCACCCAGCACTGCAACCAGCGGCCAGCCGGGGCCATTGCGACGTGGCTGCACTGGTGGCGCGACAGACGACTGGGCAGGCGGAATGTGCGCCGCGGCAGGCGGCAACGGCGGCGGAACCGCGCCCGCACGCACATCCGTGGAGACTGGCGGGCCCAGGGTGTCGGCGCACGCTGACAGCGGCAACCAGTTGTCCAGGCCTTCGCGCCAGACCAGCGTATCCAGGGCGATCACGCGATCGCGATACAGGCCCAGCAAGACGTCGTCGGCCACCGGACCATGCCGATGGCGGTGGCCATCGGCGTAATACCAACTGCGCATCCCCGTTCCCCTGCACGCACATCCGTGGCGGCTTCAACGCTCAGTGTACGGATTCAGGCTCGTCCAGGAACATCTGGGTTTCCATCCAGGCATAGGCCGCTTCCGCCCCGGGCTGGTTGAACAACACCATCAGCACCACCCACTTGAGGTCGTCCAGATCCAGTTCGTCCTGATCCAGCGCCATGGCGCGGTCCAGCACCAACTCGCGCTGGTCGGCGTCGAGAATGCGGTGTTGCTCGAGGAACAGCAGAAACCCGCGGCAGTCGACATCGAGCTTGTCCAGCTCCGGCCCGTGATAGATACGCACCGGTCCATCGACATGCGGCCGCGCGACGCTGGGCCGCTGCTCGGAAAGCGCGTCCAGCCAATCGAAGGCCTTGCTGATTTCTGCGGGACTGAAACCGGCCTGGATCAGGCCATTTTGAAGCGAGTCACGGTCACGGACCAGGTCCGCGTCTTCGCTGAAGTAATGTTCAAACAGGTACAGCAGTACATCGAGAATGCTCTCTTTCATTGCCCTCGGCCTGCGTCGCGCGACGCTGTGGAGGTGAAGAAACTAAGGATTGCGGGTATAGCGACCGTGCTCGGTGACCACGTCTCCCTCCAGTTCCATGATGAGCAGCATGGAGGACAGCGCGGCGGCCGTCAATCCGGTGCGCTGCACCAATGAATCCATAGGGGTTGGGTCGTGGCCCAGCGCTTGCCACAAGCGCTGGTAGTCGGGATCGGAGCGGGCGGGACCGGCGCCAGCACTGGTGGTTGCCTTGCTGGGCAATTCAGTGGGGGCGGCCAGGCGCTCGCGCAAGGCGCTGGCCAATTCGCCAGACAGCTGGCCCAGTCCTTCGATGACCTGTGCAGGCTCCTGCGCCAGCGTGGCGCCCTGCCGGATCAGGTGATGGCAGCCGCGCGCGAGCGGATTGTGCAGCGAGCCGGGGAGGGCGAACACCTCGCGCCCTGCTTCGGCCGCCAGCCGGGCGGTAATCAGTGCGCCCGAACGCATCGCCGCTTCGACCACCAGCGTCCCCAGTGCCAGCCCGGCAATGATCCGGTTGCGGGCCGGAAAGTGCGCCGCGACCGGAGCAGTGCCAGGCAGATATTCGCTGACCACCGCGCCGCGTTCGGCGATGCGATCGCGCAAGCCTTGGTGCCGCTCGGGATAGGCGACATCGACACCTGTGCCGACCACCGCCACGGTGATGCCGTCGTGCTGGGCCAATGCGGCCTCGTGTGCGATCGCATCCACGCCGGCGGCCATGCCGCTGACGATGCTCAGCCCGGCGCAGGCCAGGCTGGAGGCGAATGCGCGGGTATGGTCGCGGCCGCCGGCAGTGGCCGAGCGGCTGCCGACCACCGCCACGCCCGGGTGCCAGAGGACATTGGGGTCGCCGTCCACGAACAAGGCCATCGGCGGATTGGCGATATGCCGCAACAGGGCCGGGTAATCCGGATCGCACCAGCCGATCAGGTGGTGGCCGGGCTGTTCGCACCAGCGCAGCCCGGCCTCCAGCGCCTGTGGATCGGGGCCCTGCAGCAGCGCAGCCTGCACCTCATCGCAACCAGCGGCGCGCCACGCCCCAGGCCCGGCTGCCAGCATTTCGGACGCTGACCCGTACGAGGTCAGCAATTTTCGGCGCGGCGGGCTGCGGCCGCCTGCCAGCAGCAGGATGAGCAGTGCGCGCAGGTCGGGAGCGGTTTGGGCCATACACCCAGGCTAGGCCGCAAACGACGACGGCGCCCTCGGGCGCCGTCGCGTTGGTGCATCGGATCTTTCGCTTATTGCGCGTCAGGATGCTTGACGAAATAGCCCAGGCCGGTCGGCTTGACGCTTTCCATCACCAGCGCATAGCTGACCTTGTCGAAGGTGCGGAACACCATCGCATGCGAGGCGTACTCGTCGGGCAGGCCGACGGTGGAGCCGGACGGGCCGCTGAAATCGTCGTCGGTCCGCGAGAAGCGCGAGTGCTTGACGCGGTCGCTGACCGTGCGGCCCTTGCGCCAGATCGAGAACACCGTGCCGTTGTTGATGCCTTCGCGGGCGCCGCCGGAGATGGCGATCACATCGCGCGTGCCGCCGACGGTGAAGGCATCGGAGATGGCCAGCACGCGCAGTTCGGTCTGCAGCGCCTGTTCCGACGGCGGATGCGGGATGAACTGCAGATCGTACGGCTGCGCTTCGACCGCAACGATGCGATCGCCGGCGCGCACTTCGCGGCCGCTGTCCTGCAACAGCAGGGTCGCCGCCTTGGAGTTGCCGCCTGCCGCGCTGCGGGTGATGGTGCCGACATTGACCTGCGCCATCTCGTAGCCGAGGAACTCGCGGCGCGTGCTCGGCGCGATGAAGTTCTTCCAGATGTTGCCCGAGCCGGCGGTGATGTTACCGGCCATGTCCAGATCTTCGTTGTGCTTGGGCAGGCTGAACTTCACGGTCGGGCGAACCACCGCAAAGCGCTGGCCCGGCTGCGCGTTTTCCAGGCCGACCACGTAGGCGACCTGGCCGGTGGTGGCACGCGTGCGACCGCCTTCCAGACCCACCACATACGGCAACTGGTCGAAGTCGTCGACCACGCGCAGGTTCTTCAGGAACGGCTCGACGTCGGCCAGCGGAATGGCGTTGATCGGCGCTTCCTGGCGCGGGCCGGGCTGGATCGTGCCTTTGCCGACCCGGTCCAGATAGGCCAGGCTGATCACGTCACCCGGATAGATCAGGTGCGGATTCTGAATCTGCGGATTGGCTTGCCAGATTTCCGGCCATAGCCATGGTTTTTGCAGGAAACGCCCAGCGATGTCCCACAAGGTATCGCCCTTGCGGACCACATAGGTGTCTGGATGCTCGCCCACCGCTTGCGCGGCAGCGTAGGTCGCGACGGTCAGCATCGCCGCAGCGACGACCGTACGAAGTCGGTTCAACATAGGTGCCTTCTTGCCTGATTCCCCAACAGGTCTGCGCACTATAGTCTAGAAACCGGGGCGTCACGCAAGCATTGCGCTAGAATGACAGCGTCTTGCCGGCGCCGCGCCGGTGTTTCCAGACGGGTAACCCCATGGCTTTGCTCCCAATTCTTGAGTTTCCCGACCCGCGGCTGCGCACCAAGGCGGTGCCGGTCGATGCTGCCGAGGTCACCAGCCAGGCGTTCCAGACGCTGCTGGACGACATGTTCCAGACCATGTACGAGGCGCCCGGCATTGGCCTGGCCGCCAGTCAGGTGGACGTGCACAAGCGATTCATGGTGATCGACATCAGCGACGAGAAAAACCTGCCGCAGGTGTTCGTCAACCCCGAGATCGTGAGCAAACAGGGCGAGCAGCTGTATCAGGAAGGCTGCCTGTCGGTGCCCGGCATCTATGCCGATGTCAGCCGCGCCGACGCGATCACCGTGCGTTATCTCGACCGCCAGGGCCAGGCGCAGGAACTGCAGGCCGACGGGCTGCTGGCCGTGTGCATCCAGCACGAGATGGACCACCTGGACGGCAAGCTGTTCGTGGATTATCTCTCGCCGCTCAAGCGCGAAATGGTGCGCAAGAAGCTGGCCAAACAGCGCAAGCATGTGGCTTGAGGGCCGGGATTGGGGATTGGGGATTGGGGATTGGCAAAAGCGGGTTTTTGCAGTGTTTTGAATCTGCTGGTGTCGAATCCTGGAATGCGAAGTCTGCTGCGATCTGGCTCATGGGCTTTGCCCGCGCATCGCGATACCGGCCAGTCTGCAGCCGGATGCTCTTAAAGATCGGGATTCGGGATTGGATAAGGCACTGCCGTAGCAGGCATCGAATTGCCGGCTGCGATTTCCGCCTTGCGCTCGATGGTGACGGGCAACGCCGGTTCTGGCGCCAGGTTTCCAAATCCCCCACAAATCTGCTCCTACCTCTCAGCTCCACGCCATTCGCGCCCCGGCCAGCACACCTGCCGTTGCCCATCCCGAATCCCAAATCCCGACTCCCAGCCTTATGAGAATCATCTTCGCCGGTACGCCGGATTTTGCCGTTCCGTCGCTACGTGCCGCTGCGCAGCGGCATGAGGTGGTGGCGGTGTACACGCAGCCGGATCGCCCCGCCGGGCGTGGCCGCGGGTTGACGCCCTCGCCGGTCAAGCTGGAGGCGATCGCGCGCGGCATTCCCGTGTTCCAGCCGCAGACGCTGCGTTCGCCCGAAGCATTGGCGACGTTGCGCAAGCTGGATGCGGACCTGATGGTGGTGGTGGCTTACGGGTTGATCCTGCCAAAGGCAGTGCTGGCCGCGCCGACGCACGGCTGCTGGAACGTGCATGCCTCGTTGCTGCCGCGCTGGCGTGGCGCCGCGCCGATCCAGCGTGCGATCGAGGCCGGCGACACCGAGACCGGGGTGTGCCTGATGCAGATGGAAGCCGGGTTGGACACCGGCCCGGTGCTGCTGTCGCAGCGCATCGAAATTGGCGAGCAGGAAACCGGCGGGCAGCTGCACGACCGGCTGGCCGCGCTGGGCGCGCAGGTGCTGTCCGATGGCCTGGGTCTGTTGCGCGCCGGCATCCGTCCGGTGGCGCAACCGCAGCCGGCCGACGGGGTGACCTATGCGCACAAGCTGGACAAGGCGCAGGCGCGGCTGGATTGGGCGCAGCCGGCGCAGGAACTGGCGCGGCGCGTGCGGGCGTTCAACCCGTGGCCGGTGGCCGAGGCGATCCTGGCGGGCGAGCGCGTGCGCCTGCATGGCGCGGTGGCGCTTGAACTGGCCCATCAACACCCCCCGGGCACCCTGCTGGCGGCCAGCAAGCAGGGCATCGATATCGCCTGCGGTGAGGGTGCGCTGCGGGTGCGCGTGCTCCAGCGCGAGGGCGGCAAGGCGATCACCGCCGCCGATTACCTCAACGCGCGACGCGACCTGCCGGCGCTGCGCTGATGTCGGCCGATACCGCAACCGCCGGCGTTGCCTCGCGTCTGGCCGCCGCACGCGTGCTGACGGCGGTGTTCGATCAGGGCCGGTCGTTGAAGGCCGAACTTGCCGCCACCTTGCCCAGCATCGGCGATCCGCGCGATCGTGCGCTGGTGGAGGCGATCTGCTTTGCGGTCATTCGCCGGCGTCCGGCCTATGACGTCGCGTTGCGGCAATGGCTGGAACGTGCGTTGCCGCCCCGCGATGCGGAACTCAAGGCGCTGCTGATGGTCGGTTTCGCCCAACTCGACGTGCTGCAGCTGCCCGCGCACGCCGCGTTGTCGGCCACGGTGGATGCGTGCCGCGCATTGGGCCGGCCCCGTCAGGCCGGCATGGTCAACGCGATCTTGCGGCGCGCCCAGCGCGAAGGATTTCCGGCGGTGGCCGACGATGCCGGTTGGCCGTCGTGGCTGCGCAAGCAGCTGCGCGCGGACTGGGGCGATCGTGCCGAAGCCATTTTTACCGCCAGTGCGCAGATGGCGCCGATGTGGCTGCGCGTGCAGCGTTCGCGCACCGACCCTGCGAGGTATGTCGCGCGACTGGCCGAACTGGATATCGTCGCGCACACCGACGCGGTACTGCCGGATGCGGTGCGCCTGCACAACGCCGTGCCGGTGAGCCAGTTGCCGGGCTTTGCCGAAGGCGATGTTTCGGTGCAGGACGGCTCTGCCCAGCAGGTGGCCGATGCGTTGACCCTGGCGCCGTCGGCACGCGTGCTCGATGCCTGCGCGGCGCCGGGCGGCAAGGCGGCGCATCTGCTGGAGCGCCACCCCGGCTTGCAGCTCACTGCGCTGGATGTGGATGCGCGCCGCCTGGAGCGCGTGCAGCAGACCTTGCAGCGCACAGTTCCCGACGCGCAGGTTGCATTGCAGGCGGCCGACGCCGCCGATCCGGACGCGTGGTGGGACGGCCGGCCGTTCGATGCGGTGCTGCTGGACGCGCCATGTTCGGCCACCGGCGTGGTGCGTCGTCAACCGGATGTGCTGCTGCACCGGCGCGCCGACGATATCGATGCGCTGTGCGCGCTGCAGGCGCGGCTACTGGATGCGACCTGGCGCATGCTGCGCCCGGGCGGACAATTGCTGTACACCACCTGTTCGCTGTTGGCGCGCGAGAACCAGGCGCAGGTCGAGGCATTCCTGCAGCGCACTCCCGATGCACAGGCGCAGCCTTTGGGTGCGCAGTTCGGGCATGCCGCCGGCGCCGGACGTCAGCGGTTTCCAGGCGAGGCGCACTGCGACGGATTTTTCTACGCGCTTTTGCTAAAAGCCTCCTGATCGCGCGAAGTCCAGCGCTCCACCCTCTGCGTCCGCCTGCCGCCCGACATGTTCAAGAATCGCGCTTCCACCGATGTCTGGTTGCTGGCCATGACCGCCGTGCTGGTAATTGGAGCCGGCCTGGGGTTGCGTGACCCATGGCCGGCGGACGAGCCGCGCTTTGCGCTGGTGGCCAAGCAGATGGTGTTGAGCGGCGACTGGTTGTTCCCGCATCGCGGCAACGAGCTGTATTCGGACAAGCCACCGATGCTGATGTGGCTGCAGGCGCTGTTCTACACGCTGCTGGGCAATTGGCGGGTGGCGTTCCTGCTGCCGTCGTTGCTGGCCGCGTTGGGCACATTGGCCTGCGTCTACGATCTGGGCCGGCGGCTGTGGACCCGGCGCGTGGGCGTGTATGCGGCCTGGATGCTGCTGTTTACGCTGCACTTCACCTTTCAGGCCAAGAAGGCGCAGATCGACCCGCTGGTGGTGTTCTGGATCACCCTGGCCAATTACGGCTTGTTGCGGCATCTGCTGATGGGTCCTGCCTGGCGCTGGTGGACGCTGGGCTGGTTCGCCGCCGGGTTGGGCGTGATCACCAAGGGCGTTGGCATCATCGCGCTGCTGCTGCTGATCCCGGCCGGGATTGCAGCGGCGCGTGGCTGGCCGGGCGTGCGCGTGCACGTGCGCGCCCGGCGCTTCTGGCTGGGGCCGCTGTTCTTCTTCGTGGCGATCGCGCTGTGGTTCGTGCCGATGATGGTGACCGCGCTGACCGCCGGCCAGCCCGAGTACCGCGTGTATCTCAACGACATCCTGCTGCGCCAGACCGCCAAGCGCTACGCCAACTCCTGGGATCATGCGCAGCCGGTCTGGTACCACCTGCAAAGCATGGCCACGATGTGGCTGCCGACCATCCTGCTGCTGCCGTGGGCGATTCCAGCGTGGCGGCGCCGGCTGAAGCGACGCGATCCGCGCTATCTGCTGCTGCTGGCCTGGTGGCTGCTGGTGCTGGTGTTCTTCACCATTCCCAGCGGCAAGCGCGATGTGTACATCCTGCCGGCGCTGCCGATGTTCTGCCTGGCGCTGGCGCCGCTGGTGCCGGGCCTGCTGCGCCGGGCTGGCGTGCAGCGGCTGCTGTTCGGGTTCGGGCTGCTGTTGGCAGTGGCGTTCAGCGCGGGCGGCGTGGCGATGCTGATCGGCCACCCGGGCTTCGAGCAGAAGATCATGGACAGCCGCGGGGTCGGCAGCGAAGCCACCGACCCGCTGGGCTGGCTGCTGCTGGCGGTGGGTAGCTGGGGCATCGTCAGCCTGCTGCTGGTGCGCGTGCGCCGCTCCGCGTTCGCGGTGGTTTCGCTGCTTGGCGCGTGGTGGGTGGCGTTCGGGCTGGTGTGTTACCCGATCTTCAACGATTCCAGTTCGGCCGGTGCGGTGATGCGCGAGGCCGGGCGCCGCATCGGCCCGGATGCGCAACTCGGGCTGGTGGCGTGGAAGGAGCAGAACCTGCTGATGGCCGACCGGCCTGCGCAGACCTTCGGCTTCAAGGTGCCGTGGGAAGCCCAATTGCAGCGCGGCGTGGCCTGGCAGGCAGAGCAACCCGGCCAGCGCTGGCTGATGGCACAGGAGACCGCATTGCTGGCGTGCGTGGATCGCAGCCGCAGCCAGTTGGTGGGCGTGGCCAATCGCCGGCGCTGGTGGTTGGTGCCGTCCGATGCCGTGCGTGGCCCCTGCGTGGCCAGCTCCAGCGAGCGTGCGGTGGAAGCAAAGGAGCAGGGCAACCTGGATACCGAATGAGCCGGCCGACTCCACCGGCACACGCGCGTACCAGGTGCCATTGGCACGGCGTCAATGCAGCGGCCGGTCGCTGTCTAGCAGGGATTCATGCGTCGCATCGTTAGCTTGGCCGGCGCTGCCGAAGCCCACGCACTGCGTCGCCCCCCTTTTCCCACCGATTTTGTAGATGAATTCCTTGCGTCCCCAACCCGCGTCACTGTCGCCCTCTGCCCCGACCACCTCGCGGGCAGGCGTGCGCATTGCCGAGCTGGGCGCGTTCGCATTGACTGCGCTGGTGGTGAGCATGCCGAGCGGGTTGCTGCCGTTCGGCCTGTGCCTGCTGCTTGGTTCGTTGATGGGCTGGCGCAGCTTGCGTGAGGCCATTGCCGCGCGCGAGTGGTCGTTGCGCGTGGTGGGCTGGCTGACGGTGGCGGTGATTGCGATGTCGCTGCTGTCGATCGCGTTGTTCGAGCACGGGCTGCGCGATGTGGGCAATCGCTCGCGCTTCCTGGTGCTGCCTTGGGCGGCGCTGTGGGCCTATGCGTTGCAGCCGCGCCAGCTGTGGTTGTGGCGCGGTGCCTTGGTCGGCGTGTTTGCGGCCATGCTGATCGCGCTGCTGCAGGTGATGAACGGTGCCGACCGCGCCGAAGGCTTCACCAATGCCATTGTGTTTGCCGATATCGTGCTGATGTTGCTGGTGGTGGCGGTGTTCTGCCGCCCGCTCGGCAGCGTGCGCTGGCTGGTGGGCGCTGGGGTCGCCACCGTGGTGGTGATCGTGCTCAGCGGCAGCCGCGGGGTGTGGCTGGCGATGCTGGCCACGCTGGGCGTGCTGATCTGGGGTGCGCCCTGGCACAGCACGCGCGTGCGCCTGCTGACCTTCATCGGCGGCGCGGTGCTGGCGGTGGGCGTCGCGCTCAGCGTGCCGGCGCTGACCGACCAGATGCGCCTGGGCGAATTGCAGCGTGACCTGCAGCGTTACGAAGTGGGCGACACCGATTCGTCGGCCGGTGCCCGTATCGAACGCCTGCATGTGGCTTGGGACACGGTGACGGCGCATCCGCTGACCGGTGTGGGCGTTGGGCGTTTCGACGATGCGATGCACGACCTGCCGGCCTGTGCCGCCGATCCGTCGTTGTTCCGTTGCCAGTTGGGGCATGCGCACAACGATCTGGCCGAATGGAGTGCCACCCAGGGCGTGCCCGGGCTGTTGCTGCTGCTTGCCGTCTACGGCGTGCCGCTGTGGATGTTCGTGCGACTGCATCGGCGCAGCGGACAGCAGCAGTTCCGCGGCCCGGCGGCGGCCGGGGTGATGCTCGTGATCAGTTATGCCTTGTGCGGCCTGACCCAATCGATGTTCGCGCACCAGGTGGCGGCGAGCTTCTACACGGCCATGGTCGGCGTGCTGGTGGGTCTGTCGGCGCGGCAGGCGCAACAGGTGCAGTCGGACGTGGCACGCGCTCGATAGCGGCGGATGATCCACCGGCTGCATGTGGCGCATGCCCTGGCAGCGCGCTTTCGGTGCCTGGGCACACGCCCGTGCACAAACAGAAGGGGGGCGATCGTTGCCGGAGTCGGCATGCGTTGGCTTGCACAGACCGATTCCACGTACCGTTGGCGGCGTCGCAGCAGCGTGCCTGCAGCTCGGAGTTTTTACCGGTTCTTATTCGCTGCGCCGATCCGGCGCCCGTGGCGGGTCCTGCACCGGCTGATTGTTTTGCAGCAGCCACAACATGATGGTCTTCTGGCGGACGTAGTTGGCGCGCACATAGGCGTAGATCAGCCCATGCCAGCCATCGCGAAAGCCGCCGCGCAACAGGTAGCCGCGCCAGAAGCGCCAGGCCGGCGCCAGCACCAGCTTGCTCCAGGTGGCGCGTTTGCCGCGTGCATGTTCGTGCTCGGCCATCATCTGCGCGTAGCGCTGGGTCTTGGCCAGCTGCTGCATCAGCGAGCGGTACGGGTAATGGATCAGATCGCCCGCCAAGGTCTCCACGGGGCCATCCACGCTGGCCGCCTCGTGGATCTCGCGCTTGCCGCGCCAGCCGCCGCGACGGCGATCGAACAAGCGCAGCACCCGGTCCGGATACGCATTGCCGTGGCGCAGGAAGCGACCGAAGTAGTCGGACAGGCGTGCGAAGCGGTAGCCGGCCGCCGTGGCGAAACCGGCGTCGCGCGCAGCGATGATCGCCGCGCGCAGGGCATCGCTGACGCGTTCGTCGGCGTCCAGGCACAACACCCAGTCGTGGCTCGCCTGCGCAACGCAGAATGCCTTCTGGCTGCGGTAGCCATCGAAGGTGCGTTGCAGCACGCGTGCGCCGTGTGCGCTGGCGATGGCGGTGGTGGCATCGGTGGAGCCGGAGTCCACCACCACGATCTCGTCGCAGAACGCCAGCGAGGCCAGACAGTCGCGTAGGCGATCGGCCTCGTTGAACGCGATAATGCAGGCGCTGATGCGCGGCCGTTCGTCGGGTGCGGTCGAAGAGGACATGTGATGGCCGATTACCTGCTGTTCGCAACGGAGCGTTACGCGTTGCCTATTCTGGCGCCATTGGCGCAGGCGTTACAGGGCTGCGGGCACGTGGTGTCGGCCTGGTTCGAAAGTGGCGCGCGCGGGCTGGCGCTGCCGGGCGTGCGTGAGGTTGGCCTGCGCGAGGCGCTGGCGCTGCGCCCGCGTGCGGTATTCAGTGCCGCCAACTGGGTGCCACCGTTTGTGTCGGGCGCGAAAGTGCAGCTGTTTCACGGTTTCAATGTGCAAAAGCGCGAGGACAACCGCGGCCATTTCCGGGTGCGTGGCCTGTTCGATCTGTACTGCACGCAAGGCCCCGCCACCACCGCGCCGTTCCGCGCGCTGGCGCAGCGCGAGGGCCATTTTGCCGTGGTGGAGACCGGCTGGCCCAAGCTCGACCCGGTCTTTCGCGACGATGGCGGCCGTAGCGCGGCCTTGCGTGCACCGGCCGCCGGCCGCCCGGTGATCCTGTTCGGTTCCACCTTTACCGAGCGCCTGAGCGCGGCGCCCGCACTCTACGACGAGATCGCCGCCGACATCGCGCGCGGCGCGCATTACTGGTTGCTGACCTTGCACCCGAAGTGCGCGCAGGAATTGTTCGATCGCTATCGCGCACTGGCAGGCGCCAACGCACGCTTCATCGAACCCGAAGAGGTCATGGCCGCGCAACGTGCGGCCGATGTGCTGGTTTCCGATACCTCGTCGATCGTGTCCGAGTTCGTGGTGCAGCACAAACCGGTGGTGACCTTTCGCAACCGTGTGCCGCAGCCGCACATGCTCGACTTCCGGCAGGCAGAGCACTTGCCGCAGCAGCTGGCGCGCGCGCTGGCGCCGGATGCGGCATTGCGTAGCGCGCTTGCCAGTTACGCCGATGCGATTCACCCGTATCGCGACGGGCATTCTTCCGAACGAGTGATTGCCGCCACTGAAGACTTCATTGCCGGCAAGCTCGGCGGGCTGCGTCGCAAACCGCTGGGTGCAGTGTGGCGCGGGTTGCAGATCCGTCGCGAGTTGGGCTACTGGGGGCCGGCGCAGCGCTGAGCGCGATCAGCGGCAACGAGCGGGTGGTGATGATCGGCGACGTTTTGCCGAACTTACGTCCTTGTCATTGATCAGATCACTGACCCGGATTGCGACTGACGAGCAGCACCAAGGCTGATCGCGGATGTTGATCAGTGCAACTACTGAGCGCTAACGCTGATCACCAGCGCAGCTTGCGCCGTGCCAGCGCGGCACCGAGTTGCGCCTGCAGCGCCTGCGCCTGGGCAAGCGGCACAAAGCGCAGCCGCAATGCCGGGCCGGTGGCACTGGCGCCGGCTGTATCCAGCCATAGCGTGGCGGTGCCGGATAGGCGATCCAGCGGCGAGCGCTGCAGTTGCAGCGCCTGCAGCTTGTCCAGCTCGGCCAGCCGCCACCAGCGCTTCCACCAGCCGCCGCGCACCGCAACGTAACGCGCATCCACCGCATAGGCCATGCGCTGCACCTGGCGCTGCGCCTTGAACGCGCTCCACGGCAGCCACACCAGCAACCACAAGGCCTGGCTGCCGAGCTGCCACGCCAGGCCCGCCGTCAGCGGCAGCAGCATCAGCGCGGCGGGCAGACTCAATCGCCACCAGCAATGCGTGGCGATCGTCTGCCATTGCGTCGGCGGCCAGGCGATACCAGGCAGCAGGCGTTGCAGCAAGGCGTCGCACTGTTGCGGGTCGGCAATGGGCGCGAGTTCCTTCAACGCGCTGCCGTGGGTGTCGCCAGTGCCGGCCACTGCGGTGTCCACCCGCAACTGGCGACGACCGAACAGGCGATGCAGCAGGCCCTCGTACAACGTCCACGACTGGATCCGCCGCAACGCCACGCTGCTGCGGATCCGCGTCAGCAGCCCGCGCTCCACGGTGAGGCGGCGCTCGGATTCGCTCAGATGGAAGCCGTGGTACTGGGTCACCGCCAGGGCGACCGACAGCGCGCGCATCGCCAGCAACAGGGCGAGCGTGGCGAGGATCGCCAGCGTTGCCGTGACCGCGACGCCGGGATGGATCTGGCTGACGTAGCGATAGGCCAGCTCGCCGTTATGCTCGACGAAATTGGACACCGTGCGGCGCGGAATCATCTGGTAGATCACGCCAAAGCCGGCCGCCACCACCACCATGCCGCGATTGGAGATCAGGCCCAGCCGGATGACCTCGGCCATCGGCAGGCGCAGCAGGCTGCCGCTGTCTTCCTCGATCTGCGGCGCCGGCACGCCTGCCTCGGTTGCACGGCGCCGTATCAGATCTTCCAGCGCAAGCGCCTGATCCAGCCGCAGCACGCGCATTTCCGCTTCCGGCTTGTGCCCACCGGCCGATTCCAGCCGCACCTCGGCCACGCCGGCCAGACGGTGCAGCAGCGATTGATGCACCACCACGTTGTGGATGCGCGCAAACGGAATATCGCGCCGGCTGCGTTCCAGCAGGCCACTGCGAATGGCCACGCTATCGCTGCCGATCCGGTAGCGGTAGGTGAAGTAGCGCAGCACCGAGATGGCCACCAGCACCGCAATCACCACCCCGGTGGCGATCTGGTCGGCAACATCGCGATTGCCGTCGCGGCTGCCGAACAGGATCAGCGCAGCCAGCGGAATCAGGAACTGACGGATCTGCTGCAGCAACACGAACACCCACGACAACGGATGCAGGCGCTGCTCGTCGTTGCCGGGATGTGCAACGGCGCTCATAGCGCGTCGTCGTCGTGATCGAGCTGCCGGGCCAGGCGGTCGCGTAGGCGCTCGGCATCGTGTTGATCCAGCCCCGACAACGCCACCGCGTTGAGCCGGCTGCCGGCGGTGTGCACCACCAACGTGGTCAGGCCGGTGGCGCGTTCGATCGGCCCGCGGCGCAGGTCCACATGCTGCACGCGCGAAATCGGAACGCGCGTATCGCTTTGCCATAGATGGCCGCGCTGTAGCGCCAGGCCGTGCTGATCGAGTTTCCAATGTGTCAGCCGATGCCGTTTGACCGCCAGCCAGGCGCCCAGCAGGGCAATGACCGCGGTCACGCCCAGCGCCATCGGCCAGTAACGCCAGGCGTGCAGCCAGACAATCGTGACGCCGGCTGCGATCAGGCCCGCACATCCGCCGCCGAGTGCGCCATTGATCGCCGCCACATACGCACCGCGACGCGGCAGCGACTGCCACTGGCAGTGCGTCACGGCTGGGGTTTGTGCCGGAGCGGGCTGGACCATGACGTCGGGGTGCGGCGGTGGAGCGTCGTGCACGTGGCTGGCCTGCAGAAGCGGTGCGCAAGCATAGCCGGCTGCCCAGTGCAGGCGCACCCGGCGCCGGGCGCGTTATTGCGCGGCCAGGATCAACGCATCCACATCCAGCGCGTGGCCGGCGCGTGCGGCCTTGGTGCGCAGGTATTGCTCGTTTTCGGCGGTGATGTCGCCGGTGATCGCGATGCGGTCTTCGACCACGATGCCGGCCGCGCGCAGGCGCTCGGCCTTGGCCGGGTTATTGGTCAGCAGCCGGATCCGGCTGATGCCCAGCCCGCGCAGCATCGCCACCGCACTGCCGTAGCGGCGCTCGTCCGGACCAAAGCCCAATTGCGCGTCGGCATCGATGGTGTCCAGGCCCGCATGCTGATAGCCGTAGGCGCGCATCTTGGCGGCGATGCCGGTGCCGCGACCTTCCTGGTCCAGATACAGCAGTACGCCGCCACCGAGCTCCTTCAGCTTGGCCAGGCCGTGCCGCAGCTGGTCGCCGCAATCGCATTTGAGCGAGCCGAACAGGTCGCCGGTGAGGCACGACGAATGCACGCGCACGGGCACGGCAGTGCTCAGGTCAGGCTGGCCGACCACGATCGCCACCTGATCGCGCTGCGCCACGCCGCCGCGAAACACCACGAACTCGCTCATGCCCAGGCCGCGCAGCGGCACCGGAGTGCGGGTCACCAACTCGTAGCCGGCAGCCGAGGAGGTGGCACAGCCGCGGCTCAGATCGTCCAGCGCCAGCGACTGGCAGCCGGCGAACGCGGCATGGTCGTGCACATCGCGCAGCTCCACCGCCAGCAGCGCCGGCAGCAGCAGGCCAAGCCGCGCGATCTCCACGCCGCCGGCATCCAGCGCATCGCCGGCCGTCCACTGCGCGGGCACCGGGGTGTCGCGCAGGTAGGCCAGCGCGGCGAGCTGGTCGTAGCTGTGATCGAGCAAGCCCACGCGCGCGCCCTGCGGCGCACTCAGCCCCAGCACATGGGCGCGGGTGGGCGTCACGAAGAGATAGTGGCGTCCCCGCGCGGCGCGGGCGAAAGCCGCATACGACTGCGCCGTGCTGCTATCCAGCGCCAGCACCGCACGCGCCTGCCCATCCGCCGCCGTCAGCAGGACCGGGCGCCCGGCGCGCAGTTCGGAGGCGGCGCGCTCACAGCGAATGGCCGCCGGATCGCCGAAGGCCTGTGCGCTGGGGGAGGGGAGGGGGCTGCTCATGCACGACTCCAAATGGGGATTGCCACGGCCGCTTCAAGGCGGACGCCGCCGCGGTCACTGCCTGATCGCATCTGCCCATTGTCGCGCGCCTGGCAACAGGCAGTCGCCACAACCGGGTAGAACGCTGCATCCAGCCGCTGCCGATTGAGTGGGCGGGCCTGGGCCGCTTGGTTGCCCTGCGGCCCGCGTTGTTCAGGGTGCGGCAATGCTTTCTAATCGGGCCACCTCCATGTTCGTCGGGCCCCATGCACATTGTCGATTGCAGCCACGCGCGCCATGCCAGTGCCATCCTGGACATCTTCAACGAAGCCATCGCCAATTCCACCGCGCTGTACGACTACCGTCCCCGGCCACCGGAGAGCATGGTCGGCTGGTTCGCCACCAAGCAGGCGGGCGGCTTTCCGGTGATCGGCGTGGAGCACGACGACGGCACCCTGATGGGCTTTGCCAGCTACGGCACCTTTCGCGCCTGGCCCGCCTTCAAGTACAGCGTCGAGCATTCGATCTACGTGCATCGCGACCATCGCGGCAAGGGCCTGGGACGTCTGCTGCTGCAGGCCCTGATCGCAGCGGCGCAAGTGCGCGGCGTGCACGTGCTGGTGGGCGGCATCGATGCCAGCAACCAGGCCAGCATCGCGTTGCACGAACAGTTCGGTTTCACCCACGCCGGCACCGTGCGCGAAGCCGGTTTCAAGTTCGGGCGCTGGCTGGACCTGGCGTTCTACCAACGCATCCTGGACACACCTGCCGATCCGCACGACGACTGAGCTCGGTCGCTAGTGCGGATGCCGCTCGGTCGCATACGGGTTGGCCTCGCCGCTGCCCGGCGGACGCAGGGTGTAGCGCTTGTAGGTCCACTGATATTGCGCCGGGTCGCGCCGGGCGATCTGTTCGATGCCGGCGTTGAGCGCGCTGGCCGCACGCACCGGGTCCGCATCGGCCACTGCCGGGTCGGCCGGTTGCACATGCAGCGCGAACTGCAGATCGTCGCCGGCGCGCTCGCACCAGCCGTACAACACGATCGCCCCGGTCCGCTCGGCCAGCCGGTTGACCAAGGTCATGGTCAAGGCCGGAATGCCGAAGAACGGCGCGAACACGCCATCGCCCATCTTCGGTTGCTGGTCGGGCAGGATGCCGACCGCGCCGCCGTCCTTGAGCACCTTGAACAACTGCCGCACTGCCGGGCCTTCGGCGCGCACCTGGCGCACGTTGTCGCCACCACGTGCCAACTGCAGGAAGCCATCCACCGCCTCGGACTCCGGCGGCCGGTAGACAATCGCGATCGGCCCGCGTTCGGACAGCCACTGGTTGAGCAATTCCCAGTTGCCGAAATGGGGCGCCGCCACGATGACCCCGCGCCCGGAGGCCAGCGCGGCGTCGTAGAGTTCCTGGCCGTTGCGCTGCAGGCGCGCCAGGTTCTCCGCCGGCGGGCGGGTCCAGGTGCGCAGCACTTCCAGCGTCTGCCGCGCGGTCGATTGCAGGATCTGCGCATGCAAGCGCGCGCGCTGCTCGGCGCTCAGTTCCGGATACGCCAGCTCCAGATTGCGGCGCGCCACGCGTGATTCGCGTGCATTGAGCTTGCGCCAGCTCCAGGCCAGCGTGTCGGCCACGCGCTTGAGCAGCGGCCACGGCAAGCGGCCCACGGTGGCGGCGGTGGCATACAACAGGCGAGCGCGAACATCAGGTGTCATCGGCGCAATTCTAAACAGCGCAGACCACGAAGGCCCGCGCGTGACAGTGCCGGCAGCGCTGGGCATGCTGCGCGGCACAGTTTGCCGCCCGAGAATGCCCATGCTTGCACTGATCCAGCGCGTCACCCGCGCCGCCGTCACGGTCGATGACCAGATCGTCGGGCAGATCGGCCCCGGGCTGCTGGCGCTGATCGGCGTGGAGCCCGGCGACAGCGACGCGCAGATCCGGCGCCTGGCCGAGCGGCTGCTGAGCTACCGGGTATTCGGCGACGACGCCGGCAAGATGAACCGCTCACTCACCGATACCGGCGGCGGCCTGCTGCTGGTCAGCCAGTTCAGCCTGGCTGCGGACACCAGTTCCGGCAACCGCCCAGGCTTCAGCACCGCCGCGCCACCACTGGAGGCTGAACCGGCGTTCAATCAATTGGTGGCGATCTGCCGCGAAAAACATCGCGGTGGGGTGGAAACCGGGCGTTTTGGTGCCCATATGGTTGTCGACCTGGTCAACGATGGCCCGGTGACCTTCCTTCTCAGACCCTAGATACACCACGTCCACCAGCGGTCCCGTCTTGAATCCGGCAGACCGGGCTTCACGCTGGTATAATGCTAGGTTCTCTTTCCAATCTCAAAGCCGGTGGCGCGAGCACTCATGGCCAACGAACGTCCTGCCCAGCAATCCGACATCAAGCTACTGATCAGCAAGGGCCTGGAACAGGGCTATCTGACCTACGCCGAAGTCAATGACCATCTGCCCGACGACCTCGTCGACCCGGAGCAGATCGAAGACATCATCAGCATGATCAACGGCATGGGCATCGATGTCCATGAAGTTGCACCCGATGCCGAAACCCTGTTGCTCAACGATGGCAACACCGGCAACCGCGAGGTTGACGACACCGCCGCCGAAGAAGCTGCCGCCGCGCTGACCGCGCTGGACACCGAAGGTGGCCGCACCACCGACCCGGTGCGCATGTACATGCGCGAGATGGGCACGGTCGAGCTGCTGACCCGCGAAGGCGAAATCGCCATCGCCAAGCGCATCGAAGAAGGCCTCAGCCAGGTCCAGGCCGCATTGGGCGTGTTCCCGCTGTCGACCGAAATGCTGCTGGCCGATTACGAAGCGCACAAGGAAGGCAAGAAGCGTCTGGCCGAGATCGTGGTTGGCTTCAACGACCTGATCGAAGAAGCCGATGCAGCCGCTGCTGCGCTCGCCGCGGCCGGCCCGGTCGCCGTGTCCGACGATGAAGCGGTCGACGAAGACGACGACGAAGACGGCGATGACGAGGCCGCCGAAGAAGAGGCCGGCCCGACCGGTCCGGATCCGGTGGAAGTGGCCACGCGCATGGAGAACCTGGCCAACGAATACGCCAAGTTCAAGAAGGCCTATGCCAAGAACGGCGCCGAGCACAAGCTGGTGGTCAAGGCCCGCGAAGACATGGCCGCCATCTTCACCACGCTCAAGCTGCCGCTGCCGCTGACCGACGCGCTGGTCACCCAGCTGCGTGGTGTGGTCAATGGCATCAAGGATCACGAGCGCAAGGTGCTGCACCTGGCCACCACCGTGGCACGCATGCCGCGCAAGGACTTCATCCGCTCCTGGGAAGGCAACCAGACCAACCTGGAATGGGTGGAAGACGCACTCAAGCGCAAGCAGAAGTGGTCGTCGGCGCTGCGCGACGTCAAGGACCAGATCATCTCCGAGCAGCAGGGCTCGATCGAGATGGAAAAGGCCAACTACCTGACCCTGGGCGAGATCAAGGAAATCAGCCGTGCGATGGCCTATGGCGAAGCCAAGGCGCGCAAGGCCAAGAAGGAAATGGTCGAGGCCAACCTGCGTCTGGTGATCTCCATCGCCAAGAAGTACACCAACCGCGGCCTGCAGTTCCTGGACCTGATCCAGGAAGGCAACATCGGCCTGATGAAGGCCGTGGACAAGTTCGAATACCGTCGCGGTTACAAGTTCTCGACGTATGCCACGTGGTGGATCCGTCAGGCCATCACCCGTTCGATCGCCGATCAGGCGCGCACCATCCGTATTCCGGTGCACATGATCGAAACGATCAACAAGTTGAACCGCATTTCCCGTCAGATGCTCCAGCAGTTCGGCCGCGAGGCCACGCCGGAGGAGCTGGCCAAGGAAATGGACATGCCCGAGGACAAGATCCGCAAGGTGATGAAAATCGCCAAGGAGCCGATCTCGATGGAAACCCCGATCGGCGACGACGAGGATTCGCATCTGGGCGACTTCATCGAGGACACCAATGTGGAGTCCCCGATCGACAACACCACCAACATCAATCTCTCCGAGACGGTGCGTGACGTGTTGGCCGGCCTCACCCCGCGCGAGGCGAAGGTGCTGCGCATGCGCTTCGGTATCGACATGAACACCGATCACACGCTGGAAGAGGTCGGTAAGCAGTTCGACGTCACCCGTGAGCGGATTCGTCAGATAGAGGCCAAGGCGTTGCGCAAGCTGCGTCACCCGAGCCGTTCGGAACAGCTGCGCTCGTTTCTGGATATCGACTGATGCCGCGGTCGTAACCGTGCAGTGATCACACAGCAGCCCCGCTCATGCGGGGCTGTTGCGTTATGGCGCAGGCAGTTGGCTATGCTTGGTAGCGGGTAGCGGTTGGTCGCATGCAAGGCATGCGTCAGTGAGGTAGCGCCGCGATGTTTCACGTACCGCCGACGAAGCTACACGGCCACGCAACATTAAACCGATGTTTCTGCAAACCTCACGTGGCGTTCTGACCGCGACTTCTAAGTTGGCCGACGAATGGAGACGAGATTGCTTTATGAGCAGGCAAAGCCGCTTTGAAACCACCACGTACCGCGAACACGAGATCCGCGTACGCGCCGAGCAGGCTTCCCCTGATGCCAAGTGGACGCTCTGGGTGGACGTGTACGCGCTCGGCGGCAAGCGCCAGCCGCGTATCGGCTGCAATGGGCTGGCCTATGCGACGTACCAGGAGGCCATTGCACACGGCTTCCGCGCGGGTCGGCAGCTGATTGATGGGCAGTTTGAGACGGCTGATGCGTGAGGGGCGGGGATTTGGGATTGGTGATTCGGGATGGGTAGGTTTGCTGGGTGCGTCTAGATGACGCGATCGCGTGCATCACGCTAGGAAATCTGATGCCAAAGCCCAGCCGCCGCTGGGCTTTTTGTTGTGGGCAGCCGATACGTGATCTCGTGGCAGTGAGCGCTGTATCGCTGCAGGCAGAGGGCGCATAGCAGACACGGCAACGTCCACACAGGTAAACTTTCGCGTCCGCGGCACGGCCCGACATGCTCGCCATCTCGCCGCCAGACACTCGGGCCTATAGCTCAACGGTTAGAGCAGAGGACTCATAATCCTTTGGTTCCAGGTTCGAATCCTGGTGGGCCCACCAATTGCGCATGCGTAGCGCTCTCCTGTTCCTGTAGGCATAGTTGGCTTGAGGATCCCCGCCAAGCTAGTTTCCGCCGACGCAAGACCGCCGCGGTTAGCGCGTCGCGCTTGAACGCCACCTACTTCCGTTACACCTCGTGGGCAGAAAACAAGTTCACCACGCTGGCAGGCGAATTGAAGCCGAAGAACTGTGCATGATTGCTCGCACTCTGCTCCGCGAGAGCGGTGCTACGTGGGAACAGCGCATTGTCATAGGCACTCAGTGCCGCCTCGATCTGGCCCGGGTTCTCAATGATCGAACGTGCGAGCTCGGCTCCGTCGTAAATGGCGAGGTTTGCACCTTCTCCCGCAAACGGTGACATCAGGTGCGCAGCGTCGCCGACGAGCGTTACGCCGGGAGTGCGTGCCCAAGCATGTTCGATCGGCAATGCATAAATCGGGCGAATGATGGGCGCGCTGTCAGTGTGGGTAATCATGGCCAACAGAGCTGGAGCCCAATCTTCGAACTCTTTGGCAATGCGGCGCATCGCGGCTGTAGGCCGGCCAAAATCGAGCTCGCGAAACCATGCTTCGGGCTTGGTCAACGCAATGTAGCTGCGTAGCGCGCCGTCTGCGTATCTGTGAGTAAAGATGCCTTGGCCGGGGGCTACAGCCATCAATGTGCCGGGCCCGACCATCTTGGCGCTAGCCGGACATTTGGTGCTGGCATCGGTGAGAGATGTCTCGATAAAAGTGGTGCCCACGTATGCGGGGGGTGCGGTCGACAGCAACGGCCGAACCTTCGACCATGCGCCGTCCGCTCCGACAACCAGGTCCGCCGTGATCGATGAACCGTCGGCAAAAGTGAGGGCAAGCGCTCCGTCCGCATTGCGTGCTGCCCGTATGAGCTTGCGACCCCAATAAATGGCATCGGAGGGCAGAGAGTCAATCAACAGCCGGCGGAGTGCGCTGCGGTCCACCTCCGGTCTGAGAGAGCCGACAGAGCGTTGTCTGTCGAACAGAATCGTGCCGTGCTTGTCACTGACGCGCTTGGCATCCTCGCCCGGGAGGACGAGGGACAGGAAGGCGTCGTGGAGGCCTGCCGCGGTTAAGCCTAGCTGCCCGTTCCATTCGTGTATGTCTAGCAGGCCGCCTTGTGATCTGGTGTTGCGTGAAGCCTCGGCCTCATAGATGGTGGCGGAGATGCCGTTGATGTGGAGGACACGTGCGAGTGTCAAACCGCCCAGACCAGCACCGACGATAGCGATCTGATCAGTTGAAGATGGACGTGGGTTGGTGTTGTTGGCTGTCATGAGCGCTCCAAATACAACGAGCGTTCGCACAGGCGGCAGCTCGAAGAAAGGCCGGGTGATCTCGGCGAGGGGCGCTGGCCAACTTAGCAAGCATGCTGGATGGCGTGTATTCGATCTCTTGGTGCCGACGGCACACAGGCGAACGTTTTTCGCGTCGCGCGCATTCTTGCATTGATCCGCTTCCTCGAACAATCCCTTGGAAGAGCAGGTTCGTAACGCGTCAGCCGCACTCGGAACGTGGGCGGATCAGCGCCGCGCCGCGGCAGCCACCGCAAAGCTGTCTTCAAGCATCAGGAAGTGCGAGATCTCGTTCCCCGTGATGGTGAGCACGATCGTAAACGGCGTCTCGATGAGCTTTCCGGTGGCGGTGATGCGGCTGGCGAGCTCGCCCACGATGACGGCGCGGTCGTTGCTGGCCAGTAGGTCATGCACCTCGAACCGGATGCGCTCCATCAGGGTGCCGGAATCACGCACGAACGCTTCCACCGCGCCGCGCCCGCTGCGTCGCCCAATCCACGGCAGTGCGGATGGATCGCCTGGGATATGCCATTGCAGATCCGCACTGAACATCGCCGCGATCGTCTCAGGCGATGCACCGGAGCCGATCTTTTCAAGGAAGTTTTGCGCAATCGCCAAATTGTTTTGCATGCTCATCTTGTTTGTCTCTGGTGGGCTGGAAGTGCACTCACGGTAGCGCGCTGCACGTATGGTCAGATCTGGGTCAGGCCGCCGTCCACTGTCAGCTCGATGCCGGTGATGTAGGAGGCATCGTCCGATGCCAGGAAGGACATCGCCTTGGCCATCTCATCCGGGCTCGCTGCGCGGCCCAGCGGGGCCTTCAGTTGGATTTCGGCCAGGTAGGCGTCGATGTCTTCGTCGCTCATGCCCAATTCGGATTTATAGGCGGGTGTGACCACGACGCCGGGCGCGATCAGGTTGATGCGAATGTCGCGACCTTTCAGTTCCGATGCCCATGTCCTGACGAAAGAGCGCAGTGCCGCCTTCGTTGCGGCATACACGCCGAAATTGGCGACGCCTTGATTGGCCGCGATGGAGCCCGTCACCACGATGGCGCTGCCGGCGCGCATCAGTGGCAGCGCCTTCTGCACGGTCAGCAGGGTGCCCTTGACGTTGATGTCGAAGTACTTGTCGAAGCCTGCTTCGGTAATGGATTCGATTGGCGCAAATTCGCCGCCGCCTGCGTTGGCAAGCAGCAGGTCCAGTCGTCCATGCGCGGTGGCGATGACGTCCATGACGGCGTCAAGCTCTGCACCAACGGAAATGTCGGCGCGTACCGCCGTGGCGCCATGGCCGATCTCGACGACCGCCCGGTCCAGTTCCTGCTGCCGGCGGCCGCTGATGACCACCGTTGCGCCCTCCAGCGCCAGCCGCTTTGCGGCGGCCAGGCCGATGCCCGAGCTGCCGCCGGTGACCAGGGCAATCTTCCCGGCGTGTTTGGTGGGGTGGATGTTGGCCAGATCCTGGACGTGCATGGTGTTTGCCTCTTGAGCGGAGTTCCCGCGTTGCAGGCAGTCTATTGACCCTCGCTGCGGCGATAAATGGGCGCATTGTTGATTCTTTATTCCCCTGTGGGAATAATCCGGCGCTCTAGACGGAGCGATCAATGGATCACCTGCAGGCAATCCGCGCCTTTGCGCGCGTTGTGGAAACCGGTGGGTTCAACCGTGCGGCGGAATCGCTGCAGATGCCCAATGCCACGCTGAGCAAGTCGATCAGCGCGCTGGAAAAACATCTGGGAGTCACATTGCTTGAACGCAGCACGCGCCGCGTGCGTGTCAGCAACGACGGCGCTGCGTATTACGCGCGCGTGCGGCACCTGCTCACGGAGCTGGACGACGTGGAAGCCACGTTGGGGCGTGCCCAGGGCAGCCCCAAGGGCCGGCTTCGTGTAGATACGGGAGGCTCGACGGCGTGCGGATTGTTGATACCCGCATTGCCGGAGTTCTGTGCGCGCTATCCGGATATCCAGCTGCAGCTTGGCGTCACCGATCGCACGGTGGATGTCATCGGCGAAAACATCGACTGCGCGATCCGCAGCACGGCAGACGACGGCGCGCTGATATCGCGCAAGATCGGCAGCCTTGCCTGGACCACCTGCGCGAGCCCTGACTATCTCGCACGCTACGGTGTCCCGACCCATCCGAAACAGCTGAAAAGCCTGGCGTTTCCCGTGGTGGGCTACTTCTCCGCGCATAGCGGCAAAGCGCCGCCGTTGCATTTCCTGGACGATGGCGCGCCGCTGGAGATCGTTCCCAACTGCAGCATGATGGTCAACGAGAGCAACGCGCATCTGGCGACCGGATTGGCCGGGCTCGGGCTGATCCACACGCTCGATTTCATGGTGCGGCCGGCCATCGAACGCGGCGCGCTGGTGCCGGTCCTGCAGGACTGGCGCCCGGCGCCATTGGATGTCTTCATCGCCTATGCGCCCAGCCGACAGCTGAGCACCAAGGTGCGTGTGTTTATCGAGTGGGTGAGCGAAATCTATGCCCGGAGCGGGCAGACACATTCGGCAATCGAGCGCTGACGAACGCAACCTGTGGCGTTCACGTGATGTGCGGCGTTTGCTTCCGGGCGTTGTGGCATCGCATCGGCCCGGGGCCGGTTCGCTTTTGCGCCGTGCTCACCGTACTGCGAGGTTGCCGGGCCTGTCCGACAAGGCATGCAGCACACGCCGGACAGGCATCGCCCTCGACGGCGCCCCGCCCCGGAGCGATTGCGTGCAAATATACGTTTCATATACGATTCGTATATCGACGCAAAACGGGATCCATCATGGGCATCGTCAATATCGACGACGACCTGCACGATCAACTGCGCCGTGCGTGCACGGTGAGTAGCCGTTCGATCAATGCGCAGGCCAATTTCTGGATCAAGGTCGGCATGCTGTGCGAGATGCATCCGGACACGACGTTTCAGCAGATCGTGGCCGAACAATTGCGCGCGGCGGGCGTACGGCCGCAAGCCTTGAAACCGGGCCGGGCGTGATCAAGTCGCCCGACGAGATCGCGCTGATGGCGGTGTCTGGCCAGCTCCTGGCGCAGGTATTCGATGCGCTGGATCGCTTGCCCCTGGAAGGTCGCAGCACGCTGGAACTCAACGGGTTTGTCGAGCGCATGATTGTCGATGAGCTCGACGCACGGCCTGCGAGCAAGGGGCAGTACGGTTTCGAGTTCGTACTCAACGCATCCATCGACGATGTGGTCTGCCATGGCGTGCCATCGGCAGACGACGTGTTGCGCAGCGGGCAGATCGTCAACCTGGACATTACGCTGGAAAAGAACGGCTATATCGCCGATTCCAGTACCACGTACCTGGTGGGCGAGGTCGCTTACCCGGCACGTCGCCTGGTGCAGGCCACGTATCAGGCGATGTGGAAAGGGATTGCAGCGGTGCGCCCTGGCGCGCGCTTGGGCGATATCGGCCATGCCGTTGCGCGGCACGCGCGTGCGCACGGCTATAGCGTGGTCAAGGAATACTGCGGGCACGGCATCGGCCGTGAGATGCATGAAGACCCGCAAATTCTGCACTACGGCCACGCGGGCACCGGCTTGGAACTGCAGGAAGGCATGGTGTTCACCATCGAGCCGATGATCAACCAGGGCCGTGCGGCGATCCGTTCGCAACCGGATCAGTGGCCGGTGCATACGCGCGATGGCAGGTTGTCGGCGCAGTTCGAACATACCGTGGCGGTGACGCGCACTGGCGTACGTGTGTTGACCTTGCGGCCCGCCGAAGTGCCGCTGTGCGTGGTGGAGTGACGCACCGCAACGCATGGCGTCAGGCGGCTGTCAGTCGGCCTGCACGCGCGGCGTCGCCTCTGGTCGGCGCGGAATCAGCGGGGTGGTGTTGGTGTGCAGAAGCATGCGCACGGCCGCTTCGACACTGATGAAACGGCTGCGTTGCAGCAGATAGGACAGCATGAGAAGCCCCGCGAACATCAGCGTGGCCCCTGGCCTGACGACGGTTGCCGGAACCAGGAACCCAACCACCATCATCACTACGGTCCAGTTGCAGAAACCGCTCACGATGATCTCGCGTTGCCGACGGTCGATCACGATGCGCCCGCGCATGATCATCGGATAGACACCGCCGACGAACAGGAAGGTTTCGCGAAACGCATACACGTCTTCGGACAGGCGATGGAACCGCAAGTCGGGCCAGCGCGATGGCTCGACCGCATTTTCTACCTGCGCCAGCGAAAAGCAGGCCAACGCATCGCGGGTCACCGCAATACGCCGTGTAAACACCGGCAGGCCCCAGCTGAAGTAGGGGCGGTTCCAGGTGATCAGCAAGAGGCCTTCGGTGGCAATCAAGCCCAGCAGCAGGTAGAGCATCGTGCATCCCTGTTCGAGTGGCTCAACGATCGCACGCGCAGGTGCGCCGCGTGCCGGCTCCGATTCTGGCGCCTGAATGCCTGGCCCTGCAATCACGCCTGCGGCGCGGCGCGCGTTTCATCGCCGCGCCAGATTGGCTCAGGTCAGCGGCGCTCATGCACACTAGGCCCCACAGCGGACGCCGGCTCTGCCGGTGCCGATCCCGCAATCACTGGTCCCATGCAGCCACTTTCCCACACCTTGCCGGCCGTGCACGCCATGGCGGCGCAACTCCGCCGGCCGCTGGACGGCTTGCGCAGGCAGCTGCGCGCCAACGATCTCTGGTTCATCGCCTTGGCCGCGCTGGTGGGGCTGATCGCGGCTGGATTGATGGTGCTGCAGGCCGGTATCGCGCATGGCCTGCAGAGCTGGCTGTACGCGCTCGCGCCCGAGCAGCGGCTCAGCACGGCCACCTCGATGACGGCAACGCAGTTGCTGGTGTTGCCGCTGGGCGGCTTGCTGGTTGGTCTGGTGACGCTGATGGCGCGGCGGCGCAAGCGGCCCCTCGTGGATGCGGTGGAAGCCAATGCCTTGCATGGCGGGCGCATGTCGATGCGCGACAACCTGATCGTTGCGGTGCAGACCTTGTTGTCCAACGGCTTCGGTGCGTCGGTGGGACTGGAGGCGACCTACACCCAAATGGGGTCGGGTGCCGGCTCGCAGCTGGGGCGCGTGTTGCGGGTGCGGCGTGCCGACATGCGCACGCTGGTGGGCGCCGGCGCGGCCGGTGCGATTGCCGGCGCCTTCGGCGCGCCGCTGGCCGGTGCGTTCTATGCGTTCGAGATCGTCATCGGTGCCTACACGCCATCGGCATTGGCACCGGTGGCCGCCGCCGCATTGGCTGGCGCGTTCATGGCCAATGCCCTGGGCGCAGCGCCGTACTCGTTGCCTGCTGCGGTGGCCTACCAATTGCAGCCGCGCGACTATGCGGTCTACATCGCGCTGGGCCTGGCGTGCGCGTTGATCGGCATTGCGGTGATGCGCCTGGTCGCCGGCATCGAACGCGGCGTGGGCCGCATCAATCTGCCGGTGTGGGGGCGCCCGGTCATCGGTGGGTTGCTGCTGATTCCGCTGGCGCTGTATTCGCCGCAGGTGCTGTCCTCGGGGCATGGCGCATTGCATCTGGACCTGACCAGCAGCAGTACCTTGCAGGTGCTCGCCATCCTGCTGGTGCTCAAGTGCATTGCGTCGGGAATTTCGCTGGGTTTCGGCTTCCGCGGCGGTCTGTTCTTCGCATCGTTGTTCATGGGCTCGCTGGTGGGCAGCCTGTTCGCGGTGAGCCTGAACCTGTTGCTGGGCGCTGCGGTGGTGGACACCACCAGTGCATCGCTGGTGGGCATGGCTGCATTGGCGGCGGCCATCGTTGGCGCGCCGATGACCATGGCCATGTTGATCCTGGAAGGCACGCACGATTTCGTGCTGGCCAGCGCAGTGATGGCGGCGGTGCTGGTGGCCAATACCGTGGTGCGGCAGGTGTTCGGTTATTCGTTCTCCACCTGGCGGCTGCATCTGCGTGGCGAAAACATCCGCAGTGCGCGCGATGTGGGCTGGGTGCGCAATCTGTCGGCTGGCAAGATGATGCGCAAGGATGCCAACCACACCGCGCACGACATCAGCGTGGCCGAATTCCGCCGGCGGTTCCCGTTGGGCTCCACGCAACGCGTGGTGCTGGAAGATGCAGACGGACACTATGCCGGCGTGGTGCCGCTGGCCGTGCTGTACGCCGACAATGTGCAGCTGGACGCCCCGGTCGGCGACTATGCCAAGCACCGCGATGCGGCGCTGCTGGCCGACACCGACATCGTGGCGATCATGAAGGTCTTCGATACGACACAGGCCGATGAGTTGGCCGTGATCGACAGCGATCGCAAGGTACTGGGCGTGCTGTCGGAGGGATTCGTGCGCAAGCGCTACGCCGAAGAACTGGAAAAACGCGAGCGCGAACTGATGGGCGAACGCGTGGCTAGCGACGACTGAGCCGCGTGCTGTCAGCAACGGCTGCGCGCATGCGTGCGCATCGTTGATCTGTGTCTGATGTTCGATGCGGAGGCACAGGCGCAGCGTCGGGTTGTTCGGGCTGGCCTGAGCGCGTTAGTATCGCCACTGCTCAAGAACGATCTCCTTGGACACATGACACCACCCTGACCTCAGGCCTTACGCGCTCGCAGTTGCTGCGAAGGTCCAGGTGTTTGACGTGCATGTAATGCGCCGTGTGGTTGCCGGCGCATGGAGTCGTTCAATGTCCAGAAGTTTCCCGTTGCGCCAGCAATGGCTCGGCAACGTGCGTGGCGATGTGCTCGCCGGCATCGTGGTCGCGCTTGCGCTGATTCCCGAAGCCATCGCGTTTTCGATCATTGCCGGCGTTGATCCCAAGGTTGGGCTCTACGCGGCGTTCTGTCTTGCAGTGGTGACTTCGATCGCCGGTGGTCGGCCAGGCATGATTTCTGCCGCCACCGGTGCCATGGCGTTGTTGATGGTGGATGTGGTCAAGGACCATGGGGTGCAGTACCTGCTGGCGGCGACCGTGCTGGCGGGCGTGCTGCAGCTGATTGCAGCCGCATTGCGTCTGGGCGCATTGATGCGTTTTGTCTCGCGCTCGGTGATCACCGGCTTCGTCAACGCATTGGCAATTCTGATCTTCCTGGCACAGCTGCCGGAGTTGGTCGGCATGCCATGGCCGGTGTATGCGGTGTGTGCAGCGGCATTGGTCATCATCTATCTGCTCCCGCGCGTCACCACGGCGATTCCTTCGCCGCTGGTCGCAATTGTGGTGTTGACGGCGGCATGCGCGTACTGGCACCTCGATCTCCGGCACGTGGGCGACATGGGCCACCTGCCTGATAGCCTGCCGGTATTTTTGCTGCCGGACGTGCCGCTGACATGGGACAGCGTGCGCATCCTGCTGCCGGTATCGACGACGCTGGCGGTGGTCGGCTTGCTGGAGTCGTTGATGACGGCGCAGATTGTCGAAGACCTGACCGATACCCCATCGCAGCGCAACCGCGAATGCGCAGGTCAAGGACTGGCGAACATGGTGGCGGGCTGCTTCGGTGGCATGGCTGGCTGCGCGATGATCGGGCAGTCGGTCATCAATGTGCGCTCGGGCGGACGTGGGCGCTTGTCGTGCCTGGTGGCCGGCGTCGTCCTGCTGCTGATGGTGGTGTACGGCGCGGCCTGGGTGCGCCAGATTCCGATGGCGGCACTGGTGGCGGTGATGATCATGGTCAGCATCGGCACCTTCAACTGGAGGTCGCTGCGCGATCTGCGCAGGCACCCGGCAAGTTCGTCGGTGGTGATGTGGGGCACCGTCGTGGTCACGGTCTGGACGCACGATCTGGCACGCGGCGTGTTGGCCGGCGTCCTGCTGTCGGCACTGTTCTTCGCGCGCAAGGTCGGGCGCATGCTGCAGGTGCAGGCCAGCGATGGTGACGATGGGGTACGCGTGTATGCGGTGCGCGGCCAGGTGTTCTTCGCATCGGCCGGGCAATTCGTCGCCAGCTTCGATTTCCTCGGCACGCCGCCGAAGGTGCTGATCGATCTGAGCCAGGCGCATTTCTGGGACATCAGTGCGGTAGCGGCGCTGGATCGGGTGGTGTTCAAATTGCGTGCGCACGGCGCCGAGGTCGAGGTGGCTGGCGCGAATCAGGCCAGCGACGCGCTGATCGACACCCTAGGAACCCATCGGCGCGATGGCGCGCGGCTCCAGCTCGGTCACTGAGCTGGGCTGCTCGCGTCCAGCCAGCGCGGCTGTCGGCGAGGCCGATTGGCGTGCATGCGCGTCCAGCAATGCGGACAGTCGACGATGGCAATCGCGGAAGGCCAGTGCAGAGGCCGGCATGTCGCAGGCGTCGAAGGTGCGTGCCTCGGCCTTCCAGGAGGCGAGCAGGTCTTCCAGATCGCAGATCAAGCTCGGCATGGTGTTTCCTCGGTAGGCGTCCTGCTGTCTACGGGGAGAGGCGATACGCGGATACAAGCCGGCGCGGGGCGACCCTGCGCTGAGCCACAATGGTTCAGATACTGCGATGAACGGCGCATTTTTTGGGTGCGGCACACGTGCGCATCACAGGGCCGGGAGGAGGGTGGGCAGGCGGTCTTCTGCCGCGGGAGCTGACCATGGGCAACAACCAGAATGCCAACCGGGGTATCGACGACCCGACGCCACCCAACGGCGTCAAGGCGCCGGGCAAGAATGAGGATCTGCTGCAGGACGGGCCTGCGCAGGACAGCGAAATCGATGACGACGACAGCATCGAGGACGAACTGGATGAGGACGAAGAGGACGAAGAGGACACCTGAGGTTGGCTCTGCGGGACGCACGCGATTGCGGCGAGCCCCGACGGCGCACGACAGGCCCCGATGCTGTCGACGGCGCGAGGTGCCATGGCCGTCGCTGCAGTGGCGGCCGGTGCGCCTCTTTCAAGGCAGGCGCCAGCGACACGGCGGACCCGGCCTGCCGAGAATGCAAGGCTTGTGGATGTCCGTCATCGACCGCCGGCGGCCAGCGTCAACACAAGCCGGCTCGCCACACATTGCGTGCGGTCCTAAACTCCAGGGCCTTTCGATCGCGTTGATACCGCCATGGACACCCTGCCGCCGTTACCTTCCATCGCACTGGGCGAGTACCGTCATTTCAAAGGCGGCCGCTATGAGGTGCTCGGTGTGGTGCGCAGCAGCGAAACCCTGGAGCCGCTGGTGCTGTATCGGCCACTGGAGCGCGATATCGGGTTGTGGGTGCGCCCGTATGCGATGTTCGTCGAGCAGGTCGAGGTGGACGGTGTTGCCCGCGCTCGCTTCGAACGCGTGGAGTGAGTGCCGCGCGCACTGCCGCGATGCGGCAACCGTACGCCTGGCCTTGAGCGCGCGATGACTGCCGCGACCACGCCCCTCACGACGCCCGACGGCCGTTACCTCATCGTGCGAGAGCGCCTGTGGCGCACCAGCAACCCGCACCTGAGCGAAGAGGTGCGTGCCGCGTTGGTCAGTGCACTCATGGATGCGCGACGCGCGGTCAAGGCCGCCAAGCGCGACGACGATGCACAACGCCTGTTGGCCGCGCGCGGTGCGGTCGATGCAGCCAAGGTCGCCTTGGGTGAACGCGGCGCGGTGTGGTGGACCGATGGTGCCAAGGATTTCAACCGGCATCTGGTCAAGAACACCCCGTACGCTGCGTGGTTTGCGGCAAGCGGCCCCGCGCCCCGGCCTGCAAGCGTCGACACGCCTGCAGGTCTCGATTGACAACGACGCCTGTGTCGCTACGACGAATGCCCTGACCGCGGCGTCGCATTCCACCGGCATGGTCTCGTTCAACCGGGCAAAAACCCTTTGGCGCGCAGTGCTGGCTCGAAACGGCGTATGCCGACATCCACCAACTGATGCAGCACGAACGGGTCTTGCGCCACAACCCGATCCAGTGCCGACGCATCGGTGTGGTGGGCTAGCACGATGCCGCCAAGACCATCGGCCGATGGGCCGGCCGCGAGGAATAGCCCAGTATCGATGTGCTCCCGCAACCACTGCTTGTGGGCGTCCAGATGTGCGGCCAGTGCCGGCGGGGCGACGCGATAGGTGAGGGTGATGAGATGCAACATGGCTCAGGCCTCCACGCGCGCGCGCGACCCCGCGCCCGACACTGCGCCCGACACTGCGCCCGACACTGCGCACGACATCGGCAATGGAGGCCTGCGCACTGATCAATGCGGCCGCGGCCGGCTCCGGACCACGCGACTGATTTTCCGCGCGCACGAAGTGCACGTCGCGCACGCCCAGAAAGCCGAACGTTGCGGTCAGATACGCCTCCTGAAAATCCAGTGAGGCCATCGGCCCTTGCGTGTACATGCCCCCGCGCGAGGACGCCACGATCAGCTGCTTGCCGCCGGCCAGGCCTTCGGGCCCGTTAGCGGTATAACGAAACGTACGGCCGGGCTGGGCGATGCGATCGATCCAGGCCTTGAGTTGGGTCGGCACCGAAAAGTTGTACATCGGCGCGCCGATCACCACGATGTCGCTGGCGAGGAATTCGTCCACCAGTTGCTCGGACAATGCATGTTCGGCCACCAATGCCGCGTCGCTGGCTGGTTGCGGCAGCGGGCGGAAGCCGGCAGCAATCGCGCCGGAAAGGTGCGCGATGGGAACCGCGGCAAGGTCGCGATAGGTGGCGTGTAGATCGTCAATCGCTGCGTGCAGGTCCTGCACCACCTGGGCGGTGAGCTGGCGGGAGACCGACGTGTCGGTCAGGATGCTGGAATCGAGATGGAGCAAGCGCATGGTGGGCTCGTGTGCTGTGGTCGGTGGCGGCACTCTACGAAGCGCCCTCGGGCGCAGGTAGGCCGCTGGCGGATGACAAACTGTCCTGCCTGGCAGGACAATGACGGCCTCCTTGCGTGGGGTTGGATTCAGATGGAAGACCTCAACGACTTCGCGCTGCTGGTGGCAGTGGTCGACCACGGCAGCTTCTCGGCGGCCGGTCGCGCGTTGGGGTTTCCCCGCTCCAAGGTCAGTCGGCGGGTGGCAGATCTGGAGCAACGCCTGGGCGTGCGGCTGTTGCAGCGTTCAACCCGTGCGGTCAGCCTCACCGAGGTCGGTGCCGAGTTCTATACGCACTGCAAATCCATCACCCGCTCGGCGCAATGGGCGCTGGATGTGGCCGAGCGCGCCACGCAGCATCCCTCCGGCCGGATCCGCGTGAGCTGCCCGACCGGTGTGGCGCATCTGTTTCTGGCCGAGCTCTTGCCGCGGTTTTTGTTGGCGCATCCGGATGTGCAGGTCGATCTGGAGCTGACCAGTCGACGGGTGGAACTGATTGCCGAAGGCATCGACGTGGCGATACGGGTGCGTTCGAGCCTGGACGATTCCGGCTTGATCCTGCGCTCGTTCGGCGTCAGCCGGCAGGCGTTGGTGGCAAGCCCCGGGTTCGTGCACGCGCATGGGCCGTTCGCCTCTGCCGCGGCACTGCATGAGGTACTGGGAATGGGCCCGCGTGGCGTCAATGGCGAGCCGCCCCGGTGGCGGCTCACCAGCCCGCAAGGCACCAGCGAACTGGTGGACTACCGTTCGCGCCTGTTCACCGAGGATGTCGAGCTGCTGCACCACGCGGCGCTGGCCGGCATGGGCGTGGCGCAGTTGCCGCTGGCCCTGTGCAGGGGCAGCATCGCCCGCGGCGAACTGGTGGTGCTATTGGGCGACCACACGTTGCCGGTGCATCAACTACACGCCGTGTATCCCTCGCGTCGCGGACTGGCGCCGGGCGTGCGCGCCTTGATCGAGTTCCTGGTCGACGTCCTGCCTGCGGTGCTGGAGAGCGCCGAACACGACGTATCAGGCTAAGCGCAGCGGACAAAACGACTGCGCAGCGCCAGGCGGGCGCGGTCGCTGCCCGGAATCGGCATATACCACGCGTACACGGCGGTTCTGAGCGCGCCGTCCGCACCCGCCGGACGACTGCTCGCTACGTTTTGTTAGCCGACCTGAGCGCATGCAAGGGCCGCCGCGACACGCCAGGTTCGTGTTGGTGCTCACCGCGATGGCGTACCGATGGTACGCGCGGCACGTGCGATGAACTCGGCCACCTTGGCGGGCTGCGCAACCAGCGAAAGATGGCTGGATGCGATGGTGGTACTGGTGGCACCGATCTGCTTGGCGATGGCGCGCTGCACATCCGGACGCAACGCATTGTCGTTGTCGGTGATCAGGTACCACGTCGGTTTGCGATGCCACGCGGCCTGCGAAACCGCGTCGCCGAACGCGGCAGCGGTCATCGGCTGCTGGACGGCGGCAAGCTGCCGGACCTTGGCCAGCGGCACATCGGCGGCCATCACGTGCTGGTAGGTCGCCGCGTCGTCGAGCCAGACCAGGCCCTGCGCATCCGGCTGCAAACCTTCCATCGGCGCTTTCAGGCGTGCCAGCAGCGTGCCGACCGACTCGCCGGTATCGGGTACCAGGGCCGACAGATAGACGATGCCCTTGACGTTGTCGGCGTTGCCCGATTCGGTCACCACCGCGCCGCCCCAGGAGTGCCCGACCAGCAGCACGTCGCCAGCTTGTCGCTCCAGCACGCGGCGGGTCGCAGCGACGTCGTCGGCCAGCGAGGTGAGCGGATTCTGCACTGCAGTGACGTGATAGCCCTGGCGCTGTAACGCCTCGATCACGCCAGACCAGCTGGAGCCATCGGCAAATGCGCCATGCACCAGCACGATGGTAGGCAGGCTCTGCACAGGTGCGGCGGTTGCCGGGCCGGCAGCGAAGATCGACAGGGCGCTCAGCAAGGCGAGGCCGGCGTTGGCAGACAAGGGGGATGGCATGAGCGCGATTGCAAGAGGGGACCGAGAGTGCGATCAAGCATATGTCGGCCGTTGGCCGTCAAAACAGCGCAGACCTCGCCAATAAATGTGGCAGCGCTGACACACCTGACACATGGCTGGCGCCCGCGGGACCGCAGTCCATTGCACCGGCACGCCGGCTCTGCGATGGAGATGTCGAGCCGCGCGCAGGCTGTCACGCAGGCGGCGCGGCGCCACGCAGCCAGTGCCCGCCGCGCCGTGACCCAACCCGGCACAGGCCGGGCTGGGCGACATGCCGTGGATGCAGCGCGACTCAACCCAGATCGCAATTGCTCGGCTGCGGCCAGGTGGTGGACGGCAGCATGGCTTTGACAGCCGCCGGTGCGCTGATGCCGATGGTGCTGGCGCCGTAGAGGTCTTCGAGTTCGTCGATGCTGACGATATAGCTGTCCAACGCACCCAGGTTGGCGCTATTGGGAATCAGCCAGCTGATGGCGCGCGAACCGCCGCCCGGGTTGGCGGTGATGATGGTCTTCCAGAAGAAATCCGGCGTGCGGATGCCGTGGCTGCTGAGGAAGTAATCGTTGCTGGTGTCGCTGTAGATCACGCCGCCGTAAACCTGCACGCTGGCGATGTCGCGATAGCACTCGGCCACGTTCTCTGCCTGTACCCAGATGCCCTGATTGAAGCTGGCCACCTGCGGCACGATGTTGCTCATGAGGTTGGCGCGGCGGATGTAGGTCGCGTTGTAGTCCATGTGGTTGGAGGTCACCAGATGGCCGCGGTCATAGCCGGAACGCACGCTGGCATACGAGGCCGTGGAGGTCTGGCCGGCACAGCCGCTGGGCAATTCGGTATCCAGATTGAAGCTGGACGGGCGTGCAGCCGAGCCCGTGTCGGCCTGCAGCACGTATTCGTAGCGCAGTGCGGTGCGGTTGGTGCAGTCGTACGTCAGCGTATAGCCGCCCTTGTTGAGGGTCACCACCTGCGCCTGTGCGGCGGCACTGAAGGCGGTGAGAAGCACAACGACGAAAAAGGTCTTCAAGCGCATGGAAGTCAATCTCCTTGAAATCATCGGACGCACGAAGCCGCCGCCGCGATGCGTCAGCACATCGACGTTGGACAACGCGCCAGGGGAACAGAGGGCTCGCGGCATGGCGAGCGCTACAGCTATCGCATACGAATGTTGCTTGTTGGTGACTTGGGCCCGAGCAGCGTGCGGTCGCCCAGATCTTGTTTCGGCGTGTAGCCAAGCGCTTGGCATTCGGTCTGGAGGCGATGCCGTTGATGAGGCTGATGCTCTCGGCGATCTTCTTCGCTGATCTTTAGAGATCTGACACGGTGCGATGGGCACGTCGCGCGGCGTGGACACAGGCAACGCCACGCGCTGGCGAGCCAGGCGTGGCCGATCGAATGCGAGACGCGCGCCTGCGCGCGCTGGTTGAGTTGCGCAGGCGCAGATCTGCTGCAGGTGGGATGGCGCGATGACTGCCGCGCAGGCAATGGGAGGTGTTATGCAGCCTTCGCCGGCAGCTTGACCACCACCTTGATCTCGAACTGGAAGCCGGCCAGCCAGGTCACGCCGACCGCGGTGACGGTGGGGTAGGGGGCCGGGCCCCAGTAGCTGACCCACTTGTCCCACATTGCCTCGAACACCACCTCGGGGTTGACCATGAACAAGGTGACGTCGACCACATCCTGCGAAGTGCAGCCGGCCGCGGCAAGGACGGCATCCAGGTTGACGAAGGCGCGGGCAATTTCCGCGTCCAGCTCGGGCTCGGGCGAGCCGTCCTCGCGGCTGCCGACCTGGCCGGCGACAAACAGCAGGTCATCGGCGCGTACCGCCGGCGAGTAATGGTGGCGCTCGTACAGGGCGTGGCGCCCCTGCGGGAAAACGACGTCGCGTGTGGCCATGTGGCTCTCCATCGAAGTGCATCAGAACGAAGGCACACGTTAGGCGGGTCTGCAGTTGCGATAAATCGGCAGCATCGACCAACACTGTTTGTAGAATCCAAACAATCTTGGCCGCGGGAGCAGTGGTGGATCGATTCGATGCAATGCAGGCGTTTGCGCGCGTGGTCGAGACCGGCAGTTTCACCAAGGCGGCCGAACACCTGGACATGAGCCGCGCCAGCGTGACCCAGCTGGTGCAGCAACTGGAAGCGCGCCTGCGGGTGAAGCTGCTCAATCGCACCACGCGCCGGGTGCAGGTCACTGCCGATGGCGCGGCCTATTACGAGCGCGTGCTGCGCCTGCTGGCAGACCTGGACGATGCCGAAACCAGTCTGTCGGTTGCAGCCAGCTTGCCACGCGGGCGCCTGCGCGTGGACGTGCCCAGCCCATTGGCGCGGCTGATCCTGATGCCGGCGTTGCCGGCATTCCATGCGCGTTATCCGGAGATCCAGCTGGACATGGGCGTGAGCGACCGCCGGGTGGATCTGATCGGCGAAAACGTCGATTGCGTGATACGCGGCGGCACCATCACCGACCAGTCGCTGATCGCGCGTCACGTGGGCGACCTGCAGGCCGGCGTGTACGCAGCGCCCGATTACCTGCAGCGGCTGGGTACCCCGACGCATCCAACCGAGCTGGAAAATACACGGCATCGTTGCGTCGGCTTCATGCGCTGGGGCAGCAGCACAACCGTGCCATATGTGATGCAACGCGGCGACGAGGCGGTGCGCGTGCATGGCCGCCACGTGGTGGCCGCCGACGATGGCAATGCCTATCTGGCCGCCGGCCTGGCCGGCATGGGTGTGCTGTGGCTGCCGGTGTACATGGCCAACGCGCATGTCGCCAGCGGCGAACTGGTGGCGATCTTTCAGGACTGGCAGCTGGAAGCGATGCCGCTGTCGATCGCCTTCCCACCCAACCGCCATGTCAGCGCCAAGCTGCGTGTGTTCATCGATTGGGTGATTGCGCTGATGGCCGAGCATGCGCCAGTGATGGCGCCCGCACCGCGGTGAGCGCCACAGGGATGCGCGGCGCTATTGCCTCACTTCGCGCCGCACCGGATACCGCCAGCCGCTGATCGCTGCATAGGGCGAACGTGCATAGACCCACTGCAGGCGCGCATCGCCATCGGCGCGGAACGCTGCATCGTTGGCCAGTTTTTGCTCGAACGCGCTGCGTAACGCGGCATCGCTGCGCAACACGCGTTCGCTGAATTCAACCAGCTCGGTGGCGTACAGCCCGCTGTCGGGGCTGCCGGCATGGCGGAAACGTCCGCTGGCCAGCAGCGAATCGTTGCTGCGCGGTTCCAGCAAGGCGGCGGCCAACATGCGCATCGGTTGATCGGCCGGCACGCGGACGCTGCCGGCGGGAAAGACTTCTTCGACGTCATGGGTGTGCGGGATCTGATCGCTGCCGGTCTTGCTGATGCGTATCTGCTGCACCGCGCGCCGGGCCGGCTGTTGCAGACGGTCGTAGCCGATGCCATGCGCATCGAGCAAGGCGAGCACATCGTCGTTGCCGGGCGGAATCCACCACGCCACCGGGTACTGCACCGCCTGCGTCTGCCGGTAGCCGATCACCGGCATCGTCCAGGTTTCGTCGCGGCCTTCCCAGCGCAATTCCGGCCGGCCGGACACCGGCGACAGGGCGCGGGTGTAGGTCACGCCCTTGAACGGAATATGGTCGATCGGCTGCGGCAGGCGTTCCCACGCCACCATCAATTCCTGCGGGCGCGCCGCGCGATCGGCACGCTTGGCGGCATCGATGGCGTGTGCATCGCGGCCGACCACGCGCAGGGCTTCTTCCAGCAGCACGTAATCGCCGAGCACGCGTTGCCGGTATGACTTCAGGCGGTGGTTTTCCACCAGCACGGTGGGGATGCCGGCGAAGTCGCCATAGCCGGTGGAATAACGCGGGCCTTCGGGCGAATAGCGCAAGCCCGAGCGCGGCGCGTCTTCGTCGATCAGGCTGGGGTAGATCGCAGGTTCATGACCCTGGCGGCGCAGTGCGGCGTCGACGGCTGGCGTGAAGCGCTGCTGCAGCCAACCGGCCGTGGCGCGCGAGCGCGCGTAGGTGCCCCAGCCGGCGAAGGTGAAGGTGATGTCGTACTGATGATCGAGCCCGCCGCTGACATGCAGGTCGATATACAAGGCGGGGTCGAGCGTGTGCAGCAGTTTGACGATCGCGCGCGTCTCCGGCGCTTCCAGGTTGAGATAGTCGCGATTGAGGTTGATGCCGCGCGTGGTGGTATTCCAGCCCATCTGCTGCGGGCCGCGCAATGCGGCGCCGATGAGCGGGCCGCGTTGTTCGTGCCCATCGCTGTTGAGGATGGGCACGAATACGAAATCGACCTCGTCCAGCAGATCGTCCTTGCCGCGTTGTGCAATATCGCGCAGCAGCATCAGGCCGGCGTCCTTGCCATCGATCTCGCCGCCATGGATGCCGGCCTGTGCCAGCACGACCGGTTTGCCGGGCTTGCCCTTGCGCGCGCGTACCAGCAGCAGATCGCGTCCTTCGCCGGTCTTGCCGAACACCTCCAGCGACAGCAGCGGCGAAGCAGCAACCAGCCGTTGCAGCCACGCACGCGTTTGCGCGTAGCTGGGCGTGCTGACAAAGTCGCTACGCTCGGCCGGCGTCATCCACGGATCGTCCGGTGCCACGATCAATGCTTCGCTGGCACCGTGCCATGCGCGGACCGGCGGCAACGGGGCGCTGGTATCGATGGTCTGCGCGTTGAGCTGTGCGGCAGCGAACAATGCGATGGCCAGCCCGTTGGCGAGGCGTCGGGTGCTGCGCGCGGTGTTGCAGGCCTTGGCGTCAGCGGGAGCGTGGCGGTCGAAGTCATGGAAAGCATCGGGCGAATGACAGCTGCGCGTTTCGAAGGTCATTGGGGTGTGAGGGTCTCGAGTGGTGGGCGACGGTGTCTGCTTGTGCGGGTCAGCCGTGTCGGCGCAGGCGCCTGGCTGGACGTTCGCGCCGCAAGGCGCTGACCGCAGGCGCGATGCGCGGCGCGGCGGTTATTAGTGCCGGCCGGGCTCCTGCCTGCGACGGCGGGCGGATTTTGGCGGTGCAAGCAATGTGATAACGTATCACTTCCTGATATGTCTGTGTCCACGCCCTTCAATTCTTCAATGACCCACGCGATTTCAATCTCCAACCTGTACGTGGCCTACCGTGGCCGCGCGGTGCTGCAGGGGCTGAACCTCGGCGTCGCGCCCGGCAGCGTCTACGCCTTGCTGGGCGGCAATGGCGCCGGCAAGTCGTCCACGCTGTCCACGTTGCTGGGCTTCGTCAAACCCGTCTCCGGCAGCCTGCGCGTGGACGCCGTGGACCCGGTCGCCGACCCCGGCAAGGCGCGCGCGCGCTTGGCCTATCTGCCGGAAAACGTGGCGCTCTACGAGCATCTGAGCGCATTGGAAAATGCCGACTATCTGCTTGCCCTGGCCGGCCAGCGTCGCAGCCAGGCCGCCATTGGCGAGGCATTTGCGGCCGCTGGCCTGCAGCGCGATGCCTGGGCGCAACGGCTGGCAGGGTTCTCCAAGGGCATGCGGCAGAAGGTGGCCATTGCCGTGGCCACATTGCGCGAGGTGCCGGTGCTGCTGCTGGACGAGCCCACCTCCGGGCTGGATCCGCGCGCCATCGCCGACTTCAATCGCCTGGTCGGCAGCGTGCGCGAACGCGGCGCCGCGGTGCTGATGGTCACCCACGATCTGCTCGGTGCGGTGGATGTGGCCGACCGCATCGGGTTTCTGGAAAACGGCCGGATTGCCGAAGAGATCGGTGCCGGCGACAGCGGCTTCGACGTGCGCACCCTGCATGCGCGTTTCGCGCGCCCGCAGGATCGCGCTGCGTGAGGCTGCACGTATGAGCCCGGCGTTGCTGGTCGCACGCGAAGAACTGCGCTATATGGCGCGCAACCGGTCCGCTGCCATCGGTGTGGTGCTGCTGATGTTGCTCACCCTGGTGGCGGCGTTGACCGCTGCGCACCACCAGCGCGAAGTGGCCGATTTCCGCACGCGGCAGCAACAGGCAGCGCAGCAGGCGTTCCAAGCGCAGCCGGACCGGCATCCGCACCGCGTGGTGCACTACGGCCATTTCATCTATCGCCCGTTGCCGGCACTGGCTGCATTCGATTCCGGCGTGGATGCGTTCACCGGCAACAGCATGTTTCTGGAAGGGCACCGCCAGAACACTGCCAATTTCGGCGATGTGCGTCAGAGCTCGTTGCTGGTGCGTTTCGGTCAGCTCACGCCCGCCTTCGTGCTGCAGGTGCTGGCGCCGCTGATGTTGGTCTTCCTGGGCTATGGCGCAGTGGCGCGCGAGCAGGAAACCGGCACCTTGCGCGCGCTGTTGTTGCAGGGCGCCACGCGCCGGCAGTTGCTTGGCGGCAAGTATCTGGCGCTGGCGACGGTGGCCGGCGCCTGCCTGCTGCCGGCCTTGATCGGCCTGGCACCGATCGCGTTGTTGCCAGGGCAAGCACCGCTGGTTGCGCTGCTGGTGCTGGCCTATGGCGCGTATCTATTGGTGTGGTGTGCGCTGGTGCTGGCGGTGTCGATGCGGTGCCGGCGCGGCCGCGATGCGCTGTTGGTGTCGCTGGCGGTATGGGTGTGGCTGGCCTTGCTGGTACCGCGCGTGGCGCCGGACGCGGCCAGTGCCGCGTACCGCCTGCCGACCCGGTTGGAAACCGATGTGGCGATCCAGCGCGACCTGCGCACGCTCGGCGACAGCCACAATCCGGACGACCCGCACTTTGCGCAATTCAAGCAGCAGACGCTGGCCCATTACGGCGTGCAGCGCGTGGAAGACCTGCCGGTGAACTACAAGGGCTTGCTGGCACTGGAAGGCGAGCGGCTGAGCGCAAGCCTGTTCGAGCGGTATGCGGGCCGCGATGCATCCATCCAGCAGCAACAGAACCTGCTGGTGCGTGCGTTTTCCTTGCTCAGCCCGACGGTGGCGCTGCGCGAGGTGTCGATGACGCTGGCAGAAACCGACCTGCGCGCGCATCTGCGGTTCCTGGCCCAGGCAGAGCACTACCGCTACACGCTGGTGCAGCAGCTCAACCAACTGCAGGCCGACGCGGTCAGCATGGCCGACGACACCGCCCAGGATGCAGGCGCCGATCGGCGCAAGCGGATTTCGTCCGAGCACTGGCATGAGATTCCGGTGTTTGCGTTCCAGCCGGCGCCGGCGACCGAGGTGATCGGCACGGCAGGTGCGGCGTTCGGCCTGATCGGGGGCTGGCTGCTTGCTGCGCTGTGCATGCTGGTGGCAGCCGGGCGAGGTGTGGGAGTGGCGCGCTGATGGTGCTGTGGAAATACGAACTGCTGTTGCTGCTACGCGCACGTGCGGCGCTCGCCGGATTGCTGTTGCTTGCGCTGCTCACCGTGTGCAGCCTGCTGTCCGGGCAACATGTGATGGCGACGCAGCGCGACAACATCGCCAGGATTGCAGCGCTGCAGCGCGAAGACAGCGCGGCGGTAGAAGACTATGTGGCGCGTTCCAACGATGCCGGCAGCGCGGCCTATTACAGCTTCCACCCCACCTGGGACCCGCCATCGCCGCTGGCGTTTGCGGCGGTCGGCATGCGCGATGTCTCGCCGTATATCTTGCGCGTGCGCGCGCTGGGGCTGGAAGCGCAGATCCATGACGGGGACAGCTACAACCCCGAGCTCGCATTGGCTGGCCGTTTCGACTACGCATTCGTGCTGGTATTCCTGCTGCCGCTGTTCGTGATCGCGCTGCTGTTCGATCTGCGTTCGGGCGAGCGTGAAGCGGGGCGTGCACGCATGCTTGCCGCACTGCCCGGGGCGGGCGCTGCGCTGCTGGTACGGCGCGTGGTGGTGCGCGCAGCGGCGGTGTTTGTGTGCCTGAGCGTGCCGTTCGTCATGTTCGCCACGTTCAACGCGGTGCCGTGGTTGCAGCAACTGGCGGTGCTGGCACTGGGCGGTGCGTACCTGTTGTTCTGGGTGCTGCTGTCGGTGCTGGTCGGGCGCCTCCAGTGGCGGCCTGCCGCGCATGCCACGGCGTTGGCCACCTGCTGGGTTGTGCTGGCGTTGGTGGCGCCGGCGCTGGCGCACGTGGCAATCAATCAGGCGGTGCCGGTCAACCAGGGTACCGAGATTGCGCGGTTGCAGCGCGAGGCGGTCAACCATGCCTGGGACATTCCGCGCCAGGACACCATGCAGGCGTTCTACGCGCGCAATCGGCAATGGGCCGACTCGGCGCCGCTGACCACGGCGTTCCACTACAAGTGGTACTTCGCATTTCATGAAAATGGCGACCAGCAGGTGGCGCCGCAGGTGGCAGCGTATCGCCAGGGGCTGCAGCGTCGCCAAGCGTTGGCGCAACGCGTGGCCAGCGTGCTGCCCCCGGTTGCGCTGCAGGCGGCGCTGACGCGCCTGGCCGACACCGATTTGCAGGCACAGCTGGCCTATCAGGATCGCATTCGCGCTTATCACCGGGCGCTGCGCACGTTCTACTACGGCTATCTGTTCCGCGACCGGCCGTTCACGCGCGACGATTTCGGGCGAGCGCCACGCTTCGAAACAACGGCCGGCCCTGCTTCATAGCGGTATCTGCGTTTCACCTTTCGTTGCGTCTTTTACTTGCGCCCCGGATGCACTGCGCCGGGGCGCTTCAGGAGTTCTGCCCGATGCCCGTGTTCCCGCGCCACCGCATGCTGCACGCGCTGCCCCTGCTCAGCCTGCTGGCCTGCACCTGCGGCACTGCCTGCGCGCAGGCTGCGCAGTCGCAGGCGCGCGACCTGGATGCGGTGCAGGTGCGCAGCCAATACACGCCGTACCGCGCGCTGAGCATTACCGGTGCCACCAAGACCGATGCGCCGCTGCGTGACCTGCCGATCAGTGCACGGGTACTCGACCGGACCTTGCTCGAAGATGCAGGCGTCACCGATCTGGCTGGCGCACTGGAACTGGCCAGCGGCATCACCAAGGCCAACAACCTGGGCGGCCTATGGGATAGCTATTCGATGCGCGGCTTCACCGGCGACCCGAATTTCAGTTCGGATTACATGGTCAACGGCTTCAATGCCAGCCGCGGTTACAACGGCCTGCGCGATGCGGCCAATACACAGAGCATCGAGGTGATCAAGGGGCCGGCGTCGGCGTTGTACGGGCGCGGCGAGCCGGGCGGGGCCGTCAACATCGTCACCAAAAAGCCGCTGTTTCAGCCGCAGCACAGCGTGGATGTATCGGCAGGCCGCTTCGACAGCTATCGCGCGGCCATCGATAGCACCGGCCCGCTGAGCGAGAACGTGGCGTACCGTTTGAATGTGATGCACAAGGATCAACACAGCTTTCGCGATACCGTCGACAGCGACAGCACCTTGCTGGCGCCGTCGCTGTTGTGGATGCCGACGCCCGATACGACGGTGTCGTATGAGCTGGAAGCGGTGCGCCTCCACACGCCCTTCGATCGTGGCGTGACGGCCATCGGTGGCGATGCCAACCGGCTGCCGGCCTCGCGCTTTCTGGGCGAGCCGCGCGATGGCGATATCGACCTGCATTCCACCGGGCACCAGCTGTTCGTGGTGCACGGCCTGGATCAGACCTGGTCGGTGCAGGGTGGGGCGACTTACCGCGACAGTGGCATGCGCGGATTTTCCACCGAACCCTGGACGCTGCAGGCCGACCAGCGCAGCTTGCGCCGCGAACGCCGCTACCGCGACTACCAGGGCCGCGATATCGCAGCGCGTGCAGAAGTGCTTGGCAGTCTTCAGGCCGGCAGGGTCACGCACAATGTGTTGTTCGGCATCGATGGCAATCGCTTCGACGACAGCCGCTTTCAGCAGCGCGCCCGTTCCGCGGCCACGCCCTACAGCATCGATGTGCTGGCGCCGCGTTATGGCCTGGCACAGCCAGGACGGCTGTCCACCATCACCGATACCGACGAACGCCAGCAGGTGTGGGGTGTGTACGCGCAGGACCAGATCGACCTGGGCGCGCGCTGGAAGGCCTTGCTTGGCCTGCGCTACGACCACTATCGGCAAGGCCTGGACAACCACTTGCGCGGCACCACGCAGCGGTCATCCGACGGCGTGGCGAGCCCGCGTGCAGGCATGACCTTCCATGTCGACGATGCGCTGTCGCTGTACGCCAGTGCGGCGGCGGGTTTTCGCCCCAACAGCGGTGTGGGCGCCAACGGGCAAAGCTTTGCACCTGAGAAAAGCCGCTCGCTGGAGACCGGCTTGAAATACGTGCAGCCCGGCGATGGCCTGGAAGCCACCGTGGCCGCATTCCGCATCGACAAGAAAAACGTGTTGAGCCTGGACCCGGCCGACACCAGTTTTTCGCTGCCGGTGGGCCAGATGCGCAGCCAGGGCGTGGAGCTGGATCTGCTGGGCAGGTTGAGCCCGCACCTGGCCGCGTCGGTGGGCCTGACCTATACCGATTCGCAGGTGACGCGCAGCAGTGCTGCTGCCGCCAGTACGGGGCTGGCTGAAGGCCGGCGGTTTCCGAATGTGCCGCGTTTGAGCGGTAACGCGTTCCTGAACTACGAGCAGCCGCTGACCGGCAAACGAAGCGCGGCGCTGGGTGTGGGCGTCTTGCACACCGGCGAGCGGCTGGGCTCGGTGGATAGCAACACCGATTTCGTGTTGCCGGCTTATACCGTGTGGCGAGCGGTTGGCCATTACGATCTGAGCCAGAGGCTACGCCTGTATGCCAAGGTGGAAAACCTCACCGACCGCCGTTACGCGGCGTTTTCGTACAGCGAGCAATGGGTGTATCCCGGTGCGCCGCGGAGTTGGACGGTAGGTGCGCAATTGCGGTTTTGAGCGATGCTCCACGACAGCCGAAGCGGCGATCGGCGCATGCGCCAATGTGGTGGATGCCAGCGTTACCGACGGCCGCCACGTTCCAGTTGAATACGCTTCGCGCTCGGGCGTGACTGCAGTGAGTGACTGCAACGCGCCGGCGAGTGCTTGCTGGACATCGTTGTGCGCTTGCATGCAGCTGCCGCTGCCGCGTGAGCAAGTGCAGCGCGGTTCGCAGCCAGAGGCGTGCAGTGACCTCATGCTCACGGCGGGTGACCTGCCACACGCGGTGATGGGCTGCATCTCCGAGATCGGAGCCTGCGTCAGTCGGCCCGACGTAGATCCGGACCGATCGAGGATCTAACTGCGTCGCTTCGACGGACTCTTGCTGCGTTTCTTGCCCGGCGTCGCCGGCGCAGCCTCCTCGTTGGCCAAGGCGCCGCCGGTGTGCAGCTGCTCCAGCCATGACAACGCATCCACATAGCCGAGAAAGTGCTGCAGATAGCCCGGCGAGCGCTCGCGCATCAGCGTGATGCAGCGATGCACCAGCACGCTGGAGTTGAGCGGGCCGGCGTCCTTGGGCGCATCCTGCAGCGACTGCCGCACCTGGCTGGCGGTGCGCACGGTGGTCCAGGTGCGACGAAAGTCGTCCAGCGCCGGCAGCTCCGGAAACAGCATGGCATCTGCGCTGGCAGTCTTGCGGCTGTCCACTTCCATCAGCGCCGCATGCCCGGCCATCTGCGCGGTGAGCGCACCCAAGGCGCTGGGCTGCGGCGACGCCGGCGTCGGGGAAGGCACTGCACGACTCCCGGCACGGCGACGCGCTGTCTGCTGCAGCGCTGTCGCATAGCCATCGACCATCGCGCCGAGCTTGTGTTCCAGCACCTCACGCACCGCATCGGCCTGCGCATCGGCACGCGCTGCCAACGCTTCCATCAGATGGAAGCGCACCGGATCCAACCGATCGGCGCCCTGGCTGCGCCAGCGCTCCAGTTGCGCGCGTGCGGGCAGTGCCGGCTTGCTCATCGCGGTGCAGCGGTTGCTGCGGGCGGCGCCGATGCGCCTGCGCGCGACGACGGGCGCGCGATCGGCGCGATCTCCACGCGGCGGTTCTTCGCGCGGCGGGCTTCGTCGGCGTTGGAATCCACCGGTTGCTGCGAGCCGAATGCGGCGGCGAACACCGATGACGCCGGCACGCCTTCGGCGATCAAGGCACGGGTCACCGTGAGTGCGCGTTGTGCGGACAGTTCCCAGTTGTCGGCGTAGCGGCGATTGCCGCCCAGCACCGGGCGGTCGTCGGTAAATCCGCTGACCATCAGGATCTCGTCGCGCGCGCGCAGGTAGTGCGTCAATGGCGTGGCCAGCGACTTCAACACCTCGCGTCCTTCCGGCTGCAGTTCGTCGGAGTTGAACGCAAACAGCACATTGCCGCGAATGCCGATACGGCCATCGACCAGGGTCACGCGGCCGGCAGCCAACGGTGCGGCCAGTGCCTGTTCCAGCGTCTGCCGACGTTGCGCTTCGGCCTGGCGTTGTTTGACCTCCGCGTCCAGGCGGCTGGACAGTTGCAACTGCACGCCGATCACACCGACCAGGATCAGCACGAACGCGCCCAGCAACACCGACATCAGGTCGCCGAATGCCGCCCAGATGGGCGTGCCCAGCTCGCCGTCGCTTTCGATCTCGTCGCTCATGCCGTTTCTGCTTGGCCGGGTTCGCCACGCCCGCGATCGAGCTGGCGCAGTTCTTCGATGATCTGCTTCTGCGAGAGCATGCTGAGGTCGACCACTTCGCGCGCCTGTGCCACGTAGTAAGCAAGTTGGTCGTCGCTGCGTGCCAGCGAGGCATCGAGTGCCGTGGCAACGTGCTGCAGGCGCTCATTGAGCTCGCTGGTGGCGCCGCTGAACAACTGCACCGCCATGCCGAACGCTTCGCCCAGGCTGGCCACTTCCACTGCGCTGCCGCTGACATGCGCGGCCACTGCGCCCAGCTTGCCGGTTTCGCTGCCGATCTGTTCGGTGAGCTGGCTGCCCACGCGCTGCAGCAGGTCGGCCGAGGTGGTCACCAAGGCATCCACCGCTTCGCGTTGTTCGGTGGAGGCGTGATTGACTGCGTTGAGCAAGGTGTCCAGGGTGGCAAGCAGCTTGCTGCGTTCTTCCAGCATGGCGGTGTCGCGCACCATGCTCTCGGACAGCGATTGGCGCAGCTCGGCCACGACATCGGCCGCGGCCTTGGGCGCTTCGGAGGCGATCTGCATCAGGCGCGACACTTCGCTGATCGTCGCGCTGGCCTGCGCCTGCGCCTGCGTGGACAGCTCGCTGGCGGTGCTGGCCAGGGTGTCGCAGATGGCCTGCTGTTGCCGGGCGACGTGTTCGCCGGTCTGTTCCCATTGTGCGGTCAGGGCCGTGCTCATCGCGCCGAAGCGCTCGCTCCACAGCGCCAGGCGCTGGGTGTCGCGCGCTTCCAGTGCCGCCTGCAGGTCGGTGTGCGATTGCTGCAAGGTGCCGACCAGAGCCGCCGCATGCGCCTCGAAACTGGCGGTGGCGGCGGCAAGTGCGCTGTGGTGCTGGCTGGACAATGTGGCGCTGGCGTGTTGCTGCTGAGCCAGTGCATCGCGCCACGCACTGGCAGCGTCGGTGCTGGATTGCTGCATGCGTTGCGAGACCGCATCCACCAACGCGGCGGAGCGTGTCTCGAAGGTGCTGGCAAATTGCGTGAGCGTGTTCTGCAACTCCTGGGTGAGCGCGTGATTGGCGCGCTGCTGCTCGGCCACCGCAGCCGTCCAGGTGGCCGCTGCCGTGGCGGTGCTGGCTTCGAAGCCGCTGCTCAACCCGTCCAGCTGCTGCTGCACGGCCTGCTGCACGCCTTCGTGCAGGGCACTGGTCTGCTGGGTCAGTTGTTCGAGGGTGGCGTGCAACTGCGCGCTGTGCGTTTCGGTGGCACGCTGCTGTTCGGCAAGCACGGCCGCCCAGCTGGCGGCGCTGGCCGCGGTGGTGCTGGCAAAGCCATCGTTGAGTGCGCTCAATTGCTGCTGCACGGCCTGGGTGACGCTGTCCTGCACGGCAACGCTGCGCTGGTCGATCTGTTCCAGTGTGCCCTGCAACTGTTCGGCCAACGTGGCCTGGGTGCGTTCCTGCGCAGCCAGTGCCGCCTGCCAGTGCTCGGTCGCCGTGCGCGCGTTCTGCTCGATGGCTGCACTGACGCCGTGCAACTGCTGCTGCACGGCGCTGCTCACGCTGTCCTGCACGGCTACGCTGTGCGCGGCAATCTGTTCCAGCGCGGTCTGCAACTGCGCGTTGTGGGTCTGCTGCGCGCGTTCCTGCGCCGCCAATGCCGTGCTCCAGTGCTGCGCCGTGGTGCTGGCACTGGTCTGGAAGCCATGAGTAATGCCGTCCAGCTGTTGCTGCACGGCTTGCGTGACGTGTTCCTGCAATGCGGCGGTATCGCGTGTGATGCTGGCCATGGTGGCTTCCATCGCCGGCTGCAATGCCGCACCGACCGCCCGTGCGCTTTCGGCGACACCGGCTTGCAGCGCGTGCTCCATGGCCGTGGCCAGCCGCGCATACGCCGCTTCGCTTTTGGCCTGGAAATCGGCTTGCTGGGCGGCCAGGCGCTGCTCGGCAGCCATGCTGTGCTGTTGGATGCTGTGCACCAGCGTCTGCAGCTGGTCGATCAAGGCCGGCATCAAGGCGCTTTGCTGCTGCTGCAGCTTGAATGCTTCGCCACGTCGGTACGCGTCCGAATGCGTGTGCAGTTCGGCAGCGATCTTCAGGTCCAGCCGTTGCACCACCTGCAGGCGCTCGCGCCGGCACAGCGCCGACAACAATCCCAGCATGGCCGATGTCGCCACACCGGCGATGGAGGTGCCGAACGCGAACGCCAGGCCTTCCACCGGCGCTGCGAGCGAGCCGCGAATGGCCTGCAGGTCGGTGGCGCTCTGCAATGCAAAGCCGGTGCCCTTGAGCGTGGCCATCATGCCGAGCAAGGTGCCGAGCATGCCGAGCAACACCAGCAAGCCGACCAGATACGGCGTCAGCACCGGGGCCGGCAACGCCACGCGCTCGCCCTTGATACGCAGGCGCACCGCATTACGCAGGCCAGGATGAACAGTTTGTAGCCAATCGCCCAGGGCAGAAGGCGCCGTGGCTAGCCCATCGACTGCCGCTTCCAGCGTCGCCGTGGCCTGGCGGTAGCGATACAACTCCAGCGCGCCGGCCACATAGCAGGCACCGATCACCGCCGCGACACAGGCGCCGAGCGGGTTGGAGCCGAGATAACCGATGCCGACCCAGCAAACCGCCAGCAGGCCGACGAGAAACACACACACGTGTACGAGAGTTCTGAACATGACGTCCCAGTTAGCGGGTACGAAGCGCTGCAAGCAGGCCTTCGATCGGGTGAAAACGAACATCCAGTTCGGCGAGCAACACGCTCTGCATGTCCTTGCGGAAGACATCCAGCCAGCCATCGGGCACCGCGCGTGGCGCGGCATCGTCATCGGTCGGCCGGTGCTGCGCCTGTGCAGCATCGCGCAGGCGTTCGAAATGTGCGCCGAGCAGGCTCGGCACGGTGTTCAACAGGCTCTGCTCGCGCGGGCTCAGGGTGAGCTCCATCACCGCATCCACTTCGGCCAACCGCGCCATGTCGGTGGAGGCCAATGCGAGCAGGTCGCGCAGGCGCCCGCGCAGATCGCCGGTGGCGGTACGCATGGCGCGTTGCATGGCCAAGTAGTGCTGCCGGAATGGTGCGAAATCCGGCGCGGCGACGGGTGCGTCTGCGAGCGCGGCGTTGCGCGCCTCGGCACGCACGCGCACAACCAGCGCGTCCAACTCGGTCACGCTGCTGGCAGCAAGACCGGTGCGCACGCGTGCGCAAGCCTCCGCATCGAGCGGGCGCGGTTCGGGCAGGTCGTCGGTGTCGGGCAGCTTGCCGTCCAGCGCCTTGGACACGGCAACCGCGCGCGTCCAGTCGATCCACTGGCTCAGCCGGTCGGCCAGCGCGTGGTTGGACTGAGCGATGTGCGCGTCGCTGAGGCGAGCAAGCAGGCGAATGAACGCCGGGCCCGACAAGGGCGCCCGTGGAGCAACTTTCGCCATTCTTCCGGTCAAAAACCGGGCATTTTACACGGGAACGCATGCCGGTCGGCGCGTCAGGCGGCAGCAGCGAGCACGCTGCCGGAAGCTTGCGTGCTGGCATTCAGCCGGTCCGAGGCGGGCGGCAGGCCCGGGTATGGCGGACGGCCTGACCTGCGGCGCTGCCAGCCACCGGCGCACTCAGGAGGCAGCAAGCAGCCCCAACCAGACGCCCGACATGCAGTATCCGCCAGGCTTTCTAACCAATTCAGGTCCAGGCCTCCGGCCATCCGGCTGACTCGATTTTGTAAGGTGAACGGGTATAAGCTGCGGGCCGGGGAATACCCCATCGAGGTAACACAATGGACCGCTCCGACATGCAAGTGTCCGATCTGCTGGTCTTGGAGCTGCAAGGGTTCCACGATGCCTATGGCAATGGGCCCGACTTCTGGGACGCCTACCAGCGCATCATGGGCATCGCGGCGCAGGCCGGCGGCAACATGGTCGCCTTGGCCAACGAAATGGCCTCACTGGCACAAGGGCTTGGCGCGACCAAGCGCGCGCAACTGCTGTAACTGCCCATGTCCGTGCGGGCGGCGACGCCTGCGCGCGGTGCCTGATCTGTTGAGCACTGAGTCCGCGTGCGCTGACTGCCCAAGCAGCTTCTGCAGTGCGGCCCAGAGTTGCAGCTGCCCTGATCGCGTGGTTGAAGCTGATGGCCGACTACGTCGCATCGCGTCGGTAATGGCGGACGGATGCGCGTAGGCGCCCGCGAGGCATCCGTTGCTGTCTTACTCGGCCTCGGCTGCGACGGCCGGTGTGACTGCGGCGGCTGGCGCAGCCTCTGGCGTGCCGCGCTTTTTTTCGCGACGTAGCGGTGTATCGCCCAGGCGCTCGATTGCGCCGCCCGATTGCTGAAATGCCTGCAGATCGGCGGCCAACCGCTGTTCGGACAACCGCGGCTTGCCCGGCTGGTTACTGACGGTCATCGACTGGCGGCGGGAATGATGCATCGCAAATCCTCATGCGTTGTACAGCGTCAAGGGAATGCCCCGGCGGCGTTGATCGTCGTAGGTGGCACGTACGTCGCGGCAATACGGGCCGGACATGACGAAACGCCGGCAGATCGCCGGTCGCGTCTCGTAAATCGAGCAACACATGCGCGCAGCGTCGATGGCCACGCACCAGCCTTCCTCGTCGCGCGCCATCACATGCCAGCCTTGCGGCGTCACGCTGGTGAGATGGTGTGGGATACGGTCGGATGGATCGACCATGACGGTGAGCCGGCAGCAGACGGCGTCGCAGCGTTCGCAGAGATTGTCGATGGAAAGGGCCAGATGAAATGAGGGCGATACCGGATTCCGGCCGCCCATGCACCATACACCCTGGACGCGTGCGGATGTGAACCCAAGGCGCGTCGTCGCATGGCGGCCGTGCAGGTGCAACTGCGTGGGTGCCGGATGCCGCGTTCGGCGACACTGCTGGTCGCCACAGCGCTGCCTGACTTCATCTGCGCAAGCACAGGTCGCGCCCGGGCGCCGCGCGTGATCGAGAGGGACCATGGTTGCACCGCATGGGAAGGAATGCGAGACCGCACCCAATGCACTGCATGGCCCGGCATGCACAGTGCAGCACATCCGTTGCCTTTGTCGTTGATGTGCGAAGACGCTTTTCACCTGTGCCAACGCAGCGCACCGTAGCGTAGTGGCTCGCATCACGTCGTAGGAAAACACATGAGCACATCCAACCAGATTTCCTCTGCAAACGACCACGCCGAACAGCGCGATCAAGCGCCGCACGACCAAACGCAGCACGACAAGAAAAAGCAGGACGCGCTGCAGGACGAAGCGGTGGAAGAGACCTTCCCGGCCAGCGACCCGGTGTCCCCGTTCGTGCCGGCCAAGCCGCTGGACTGAGTCTGTTGCCAACACTCAACAGCTATACAACATGCAGACGGCGCGGTCGAAGATCGCGCCGTCTGCGTAGATCCCACTCACGCTTTTACGGCGTGAGCACCACCTTGCGGCAATCGTCCTGCTTCTTGTCGAAGAGTTCGTAGCCACGCGCCGCGTCAGCCAGCGGCATGCGATGCGAAATGATCGAGCTTGGCTTGAGCTGACCATTGCCGATGCATTCCAGCAGATGCGGCATATGCTTTTGCACATGCGTCTGGCCCATCTTGAAGGTCAGGCCCTTGTCGAATGCATCGCCAAACATGAAAGCGTGGATGAAGCCGGCATACACGCCGGGCACGCTCACCACACCGCAACGACGGGTTGCGGCGATGCACTGGCGGATCGCCACGCCGCTGCTGCCTTCCAGTTTCAGGTTGGTCAGTGCGGTTTCGATGGCGCTGCCTTCGGCCTCGAAGCCGACCGCCTCGATGCTGGCATCGACCCCCCGGCCATCGGTCTGCGAGACGATCACATCGGCCGGGTCGTCGACCTCGTCGAAATTGATCGGAATCACGCCATAGGTCCTGGACGCAAAATCGAGCCGGTATGCGTGCCGGTCGACCATGAAAATGCGCTCTGCGCCCAGCATGCGGCAGCACGCCGCGGCCATCAGGCCGACCGGGCCGGCGCCGAAGATGGCAACGGTCGAGCCTTGTTTGACGCCTGCATCGACGACGGCTTGATACCCGGTCGGCAGGATGTCGGACAGGAACAGCACCTGCTCATCGTGCAAGGCATCGGGCACCACCAGCGGGCCGACATTGGCCTTGGGCACGCGCACGTATTCGGCCTGGCCGCCGGACAATCCGCCATACAAATGGCTGAAGCCGAACAGCGCGGCGGGCGGGCGCATGTCCTTGTGATTGAGCGCCGCGCCCTTGCCGGTATTGGTGGTTTCGCACGCGGAAAATTCCTGCAGCACGCAGTGGAAACACCGCCCGCAGGCGACCACGAACGGAATCACGACCCGGTCGCCCGGCTTGACCGCCGTGACATCCGGGCCCACCTCTTCCACGATGCCCATGAATTCGTGGCCGAGAATGTCGCCGGGGCGTAGGTCGGGAATCTTGCCGCGATACAGATGCAGGTCAGAGCCGCAAATGGCGGTGGCAGTGACGCGCAGGATCAGGTCGTCGCGTTCGACCAAGAGTGGATCGGGCACGGTTTCCACTCGCACATCGCGTGAACCGTGGTAGTTGAGGGCAAGCATGTCTGTCTCCTGTGGGCATTTAGACGCGGCGGCGCACTGCAGTGTTCGTGCAGCGGTGTTAAACCTGTCAGCACACTGCGTGGGCGCGGTGTGGACGCGCCCGATCGCCGACGTGGCGTTGATGCGCAGGTCACGTCTGGATAACCCCCGCGCTCGCAGGCTCATATGACGCGCTGGGACGCAGGCATGCCGCCTTCGCCGTCCCTGCGAACCCAACAATCAACGACCGCCAGACGCGATGAAAGATCGCGATCAACAGGAGACAGCGATGGGACTTTTCAAGATGGTGACCGCCGGCGCGGTGGGCTATGTGGCGTACAAGGCCTGGCAGCGCCGGCAGGGGCACACGAGCGATCCGCAGGATCTACAGAGCAACGTAGCCACGGTGGTCGGTAGCACGCCGCCTCACGGCGACCCGTTGCGCGATAGCGTGGGCGATGCCCGCGACCGCAAGCAGGCGCTTGGCGCGCTGGCAGTGTTCAACGAGAACGAACGCACGCTTGCGCAACTGGCGGTGGTCAAGGGTGTGGAAGGCGAGGTGCTGGCCTTCGCACGCAAGATGGACGAAGCCCACAGCGCTGCGTTGACGGATCTCAGCCGGTTTGCGCCGGATCGCAATGGCACGTTGGCCCAGGCCGCCACCGCGGGCGCCGAGGGCGTGCGCAAGCGCCTGCAGGACTTGCACGGGCAACAGTTCGAATCGCAGTATCTGCAAGCCAGTGTGGACAGCCACGAGCAGGCGTTGGCCCTGCTGGACACACAGCTCAGCAGCGAGCCGGGCTCCAGCGACCTGGGTAAAGAGTTGCAGCGCGCACGCGACACCATCGCCGAGCATCTGGAACACGCCAAGGCGCTGCGCGCCAAGCAGGGCCAGCCCCACTGACCACAGCTCGCCAGACAACGCGTCGATGCGGCAGCCGGCAAACCGTGCGAAGCGCCGGCGTCGCAGCCGGCTCACCAGCTGTCCTACATGGGAGATCGCCATGGGCGAACCACGGGATGCAAATCGTCAACCCATTGACATGCACAATGTAAGCATCAGCGAGGAATGGGAGTTGCAGTACTGGGCGCGCGAACTGGGGATGTCCGAAAACGACCTCAAACGCGCAGTGCAAGAGGTCGGCAACGTGACGACCAGGCTGCGCGACTATCGGCCACCGCATTGAGGCGTTGCGCAGCAAGTGGAACAGGCAGCCAGACGCTGCCTGTTTTTTTTGCGCGCCAGCGATCGCAAACGTGGTTGCTGCCAGGCCGGAAAGTACATCTCATGCCATGCTCGTCGCACTGGGCCAGCCGCTGGCTGCGCCTGCCTCGCCGCGCATGACGCAAGGCAAGCAGCGCTTCTGGGCGCAGCCGCCTCACGGTGCTTCCGGTGCCGTCTCGAATCCGGCAGCCTGGCGCTGCCACAAACTGTCGAACACGCCACCGCGGCCGCGCAGTTCCGCAGGGCTGCCATCTTCGACCACACGGCCGTCCTGCAGCACCACGATGCGATCGAAGCTAATCACCGTGGACAGGCGATGGGCGACCGCCAACACGGTGCGGTCGCGCATCAGGTGATCCAGTGCGGCCTGGATCTCCGCTTCCGATTCGGTGTCCAGTGCCGAGGTGGCCTCGTCCAGAATCAGGATCGGCGCATCCTTGAGAAAGGCGCGGGCAATCCCCAGCCGTTGCCGCTGTCCGCCCGATAACATCACCCCGCGCTCGCCCACCTGGGTGTCGTAGCCTTCGGGCAATTGCCGGATGAAGCCATCGCAGAATGCATGCCGCGCCGCGTCGTGCACCTCGGCATCGCTGGCATCGGGACGGCCGTAGCGGATGTTGTCGGCGATGCTGCGATTGAATAACGCAGTTTCCTGCGGCACCACCGCAATTTTTTCGCGCAGGCTGTCCTGGCTGACCCCGCGGATGTCCTGCCCGTCGATCAGCACGCGTCCGGATTCCACATCGTCCAGGCGCTGGATCAGGGCAATCAAGGTGGATTTGCCGGCACCGGAGGGCCCCACGATGCCCACTTTCTGGCCGGCCGGAATATGCAGATTCAATCCTTCCAGCACCGCGGCGCGCTCGGGATAGGCAAAACGCACCTGTTCGAAACGCACATCGCCTTCGGCCGAGGCCAGCGGCACGTCCGCATCGACGATGGCGTGCGGTTGCAGAATGATCTGCAAGGTGTCGGCAATGGCGCCCAGTTGCTGGGTGGTGTCCACCAAGGTCAGCGCCAGATCGCGCGAGCCATGCAGGATGCGGAAGGTCAGCGCACTGACCAACACCACATCGCCTGCACTCACCGCTCCGGAGCGCCACATGCCGATGGCCCAGATCAGCATGCCGCCGGCCATCAGCGACAGGCAGATGTCGTGAATCACCCGCGCCTTTTCCACGTACATCCAGCTGCGCCGATGCGCCACGGCCTCGTGACCGATCTGTTCGGCCAGCCGCGCGCTTTCGCGATCGCGCGCGGCAAACGCCTTGATCGTCCACACGTTGGAAACCGCATCCACCAGCTCGCCACCCACCCGGGCGGCCTGCGCGGCAAAGCGCTGATGCTTGGCGCGGCCGCGAATGCCGAAGCTGGTGATGATGGCCGCCACGATCGCAATGAAGCCGACCAGCGTGGCGGCCATGCGCCAATCCACCGTCAACAGCAGCACGATGGCGCCGACGAAATCCACGATGGGCGGCACGATCTTCCACGCCAGTCCACCGAAGATCTGCCCGGCGGCGCTGCCGAGCGCGGTGATGCGGTTGCCCAGCGCACCGGCAAAATGCTCGGTGAAGTAGCGCATCGGGTGGCCGGTGAGATGGCGGAACAAATCCACGCGGATGTCCACCACGCTGGCCACCACGGTGCGGCAGCCCAGCCAGCCGCCCAGGCGCCACAGCAGGTTTTCCACCGCGATCAGGCTGATGAACAGGCCCAGCGGCAGCCACACGTTTGCCTGGCTGCGTTGATCGGTGGCCATCGCGTCCACCAGCATTTTCATGCCGTATTGCACCGACACCGCGCAGCCGGCCGCGCCCACGATCAGGAGCAGCAAGCCACTGAAATGCCACGGCCGTCGGCCCACGTAGTGCCAGAGAAAACGCGCCGGCGTGTCCGGCAGCAAGGTGGAGTGGGCGGACGTACTCACGGGGCGATATCGGCCAGCGCGAACTGCGGTGCGCGCAGACCGAAACGCGCGTGCTCGCGGCGCAGTTGGTCGGCTAGGCCTTGGTGCAGCGGTCGTTCGCCGTGCTCGTCCGCATAGCCGAGCACGCCGGTGGGGCAATGCCGGTCGTTGTCCCAACCGGGGTAGTCCAGCACCGGATACAGACAGACACCTTCCATCGCCACGCCGTGCTGCAGGGCCAGCGCAACCTCGCTGCCGACATGATCGAGCCAGGGGGCGCGTTGATCGGCTTCGGCACCGGTTTCGGAGACGATCATCGGGCGGCGATAGCGCTGCCAGAACTCCAGCATGATGGTCGAGAACGGGCGGTGGTCGGGCGAGTTGCGCAGGATCGGCACGCCGCCCAGATACCACTGATTGTCCGAGTAGTAGTTGAGGCCGATGATGTCCAGATACTCCGGCGCCCCGCCGAGTCCTGGCCACTGCTTGCCGCAGATCATGTCCCAGGCTTCGAACTGCGCCAGCCGCAGGCGTTCGGCTTCGCGGCGCGGGCCGGGCCGGTCGTTGGATGGCACCACATGGATCGCTGGGTCCACCTGCAGGAAGCGTGCGCGCGGATCCACCTGGCGTATTGCGTCGATCGCGGCGATGGTGGCGCGGACCAATTGATGCTTGAGCTCGAAACCACGCCCGCGCGCCATCGGATGCATGCGGGCGTGATCGCCGCCATTCCATGCCCAGAACGAGATCTCGTTGAGCGGCGCGTAGAACGGCACGGCGTCGGAGGCGTCCTTGATGCACTGTGCGGCGGCGGCAGCAAAGCGCGCGAAGCGGTCGACGAACTGCGGCGTCCAGATGTCCACATCGTCCGGCCAGCCGTAATGGCACACGTCCCAGATCACCTGCGTGCCCACGCTGTCGGCCGCGTGCAGCATCGGCAGGAAACTGGACCAGTCGTAATGCCCGGGGCGTGGTTCGATCAGATGCCAGCGCAGGCCATCGCGCGCGGTACGTAGGCCATGCGCCGCCAACGCCGCGTAGTCCTTGGCGGCCCAACGGTCATGCCGGGTGGCGGCAATCAAGTCGAGCCTGCGCCCGTCGCGGCGGCGATGGGTCGAACACTCGAACCCCGCCATAAAAAAACTTTCGAACAGTGTGGGGGTATGCATCCAACATCCTGCTGCGCGCGCCGCTGGGTTGCAGCGATGCGTCGATAACTGCCCTGCAGCCACGGTGCTGCAGGGCGGGGCGTGCGTTGTCAGACCGCCAGCTCGGCGCGCCGCGGCTCGGCGTCTTCGATGCGCTTGTACAAGGCCAACGCCTGGCCGACCACCTGATCCATGTTGTAGTACTTGTAGGTACCCAGCCGGCCAAGGAAGGTCACCTTGGGCGTCTCGGCGGCCAGGCGTTCGTAACGCCGATACAGCTCTGCGTTCTCCGCGCGTGGAATCGGATAATACGGGTCGCCCTCGGCCGAAGGATACTCGCGGGTGATGCTGGTGTTGGGATGTTGCTGGCCGGTGAGGTGCTTGTATTCGGTGATGCGCGTGTAGGCCACCGCTTCGTCCGGATAATTGACCGTGGCCACCGCCTGGAAGTGCTCCTGATCGAGCGTGCTGTGCTCGAACCTGAGCGAGCGGTACGGCAGCTTGCCGTAGCAATAGTCGAAGTATTCGTCCACCGGCCCGCTGTACACCAGCTGGTCGTACTCCAGCTCGTCGCAGATCTCGCGGTAGTCGGTATTGAGCATCACCTTGATGTTGGGGTGATCGAGCATGCGCTCGAACATGCGCGTATAGCCGTGCAGCGGCATCTGCTGGAAGGTGTCGGTGAAGTAGCGGTCGTCGTCGTTGGTGCGGGTGGGCACGCGCAAGGTCACCGACTTGTCCAGCTGCGACGGATCCAGACCCCACTGCTTGCGCGTATAGCCGCGGAAGAAGGTTTCATAGAGTTCGCGGCCCACCTGATTGACCACCACATCTTCGCTGGTCCGGATATCGGCCACCGGCTCGGCGCGGCTGGCCAGGAACGCTGCGGCCTGTTCTTCGCTGCTGAGTTGCAGGCCGTACAGACGGTTCAACGTGGTCATGTTGATGGGGATCGGCACCTGCTGGTCTCCCACCTGCGCAAGCACGCGGTGCGCATACGGACGCCATTGGGTGAAATTGGACAGGTAATCCACGATGCGCTGCGCGTTGGTGTGGAAGATATGCGGACCATAACGATGGATCAGCACGCCGGCATCGTCATGGAAATCGTAGGCGTTGCCGCCGATATGCGGGCGACGGTCGACCACCAGCACACGCTTGCCGAGGCCGGCGGCCAGCCGTTCGGCCAACACGCTGCCGGCAAATCCTGCGCCGACGATGAGGTAATCGAAACCACGCCGTGCATTGCCGCGCGTGCGACGGGCGGCGAGCGGCGCGGCGGCCGGCGGGGTCATTGCGTCCAAGAAAGCGTCTCCTTCATCAGGTCGTAGGTGTGGTCCCAGGACATATCGCCCAGCACGGCATCGGCGCGGTCGAGCAACTGCGCGCGATCTGCACTGTCCTGCAGTGCGGCTTCGCACGCGGCGACGAACGCGTCGGCGGTCGCGGCAATGCGCACCACGCCGGTGTCGCCATAGGTGCGCACCACATCGTGGATTGGCGTGGACACCACTGGGCAGCCGCCAGCGAGGTATTCGGGTGTCTTGGTCGGGCTGATGAAGCGGGTGGAGGCATTCATCGCAAACGGCATCAACGCCACCTCCCAGCCGGAGAGATAACCAGGCAGTTCGTCGTAGGTCTTGCCGCCCAGATAGTGGATGTTGGTGGCCTGCGGCAGCTCGGAGGGGTCGATCTTGACCACCGGGCCAATCATCACCAATTGCCAGTGCGGCCGCTGCGTCGCGATCACGCGTAGCAGCTCGACGTCGAACCGCTCGTCGATGACACCATAGAAACCCAGCCGCGGGTGCGCGATGCCGGCCTGGTCGTCAGGCTCCTGCTGCGGCGTGCGCGCGGCGGCGAAGTGCGCCACGTCCACGCTACTGGGGAACGCGTGCGCATTGGCGTGCAACGCGCGCTTGGCCTCCCAAATGCTGTAGCCGCCGGTGAAGACCACATCGGCGCGCTGCAGCAGTGCGCGCTCGCGTTGCACCAGCTCCGGGGGCGCGCCACGAAAGGCCGACAACTCGTCCATGCAGTCGTAGATGACCATGCGCGCACGCAGATGCGCACTGAAGCTCTGGCTCATTGGCGTGTAGTACCACAGCAGCAGGTCGCGTACGCCAAGCTCGGCCAGGTAGCCGTCCAGCAGGCGACGTTGCACCTGCACGGCCTCCTCGCCCCCGCACCCGACGGGCAGGCGCGGCACCAAGACGTGCACGCCGTGCTCTTGGCCACGCACCTCCAGCCAGGGTTCGGCTGCATCGCAGGCGATGGGCTCCTCCCAGAACAGCACATTGGCATCGCGTGCAAAGCGCGACATCAGGTGCTGCGGGCGCTGATAGACAAAACTCCAGCGCAGATGCGACAGACACAACAGTGTGGGCCGCGCCGGATCGAACTGTGGCGTGCTGTCGGATGGAACCGCGCGGCGGGTCTTGCCGATCGCGTATTGGAACTGGCCAGCCCAACTCATGGAATACCCTCGTAGGAAAGAAACGGGTCGTTGCGCATTACGCGCCGGAGAAACCATCGGCGACCGCCAGCGTGCGTACCGGCTCGCTGCGACGGCGCGTGTCCGGACCGGGCGGTCGCCGGCGCGGTGATGTCGGCAGCTCGCGCGCACTGTCGCGTTCGGGCACGGCCGCCGCGGAGCGCGGGCGCGGCAGACGCGAACCGGCGTAGCCATCCGGGTGCATCGATTGCCAGCGCCAGGTATCGCGGCACATGCGGTCCAGGTCGTATTCCGCGGTCCAGCCCAGCAGCCGGTTGGCCAGCGCAGTGCTGGCGAAGTACACCGCCACGTCGCCACCGCGACGTGGCGCGATGCTCAGCGGAATGCGCCTGCCACTGGCGCGCGCGAACGCGGCCGCCACCTCGCGCACGCTGTAGCCGCGCCCGGTGCCCAGATTGACCACCAGGCCCTTGCGCTCGCGCTGCAGGTAATCGATGGCATCCACATGCGCGCGCGCCAGATCCATCACATGCAGATAGTCGCGCACGCCGGTGCCGTCGTCGGTGGGATAGTCGTCGCCGAAGACCTGCAATGCCGCGCGACGCCCCACTGCCACCTGTGCGATATAGGGCATCAGGTTGTTCGGTACGCCTCGCGGATCTTCGCCCAGATACCCGCTGGGGTGCGCACCCACCGGGTTGAAGTAGCGCAGCAACGCCGCGTTGAAATCCGGCCACGCGGCGCTGAGGTCGCCGATCATTTCTTCCATCATCAGCTTGGTGCGCCCGTAGGGGTTGATCGCCTTCAGCGGCGCGCTTTCGTCGATCGGGCTGCGGTTGGCGTCGCCATACACGGTGGCCGACGAGCTGAACACCAGGTTGCACACCTTGGCAGTCCGCATCGCGCGTAGCAGCGCCAGCGTGCCGGTGACGTTGTTGTTGAAGTACAGCAGCGGCTCGCGCACCGATTCGCCAACGGCCTTGAGTGCGGCAAAATGCAGGACGGCGTCGATGCGCTCGCTGATCAACAAGTCGGCAAGCTCGGGCGCACGCACATCCATGCGATGAAACTCCGGGCGGAACCCCATCAGATGCTGCAGATGGTCGAGCACGCGCTCGGAGGAGTTGCTCAAATTATCGACAATGCACACGTCATGACCGCGCCGCGCCAGTTCCACGCAGGTGTGTGAGCCGATATAGCCGGTGCCGCCGGTGACCAGAATTCGCATTGTTGTCTGCCTTATGGGGGCGCTACTGCGCTGGCCTGCCAATGGCGCGGATGCATCACGCCGCATGCGTCGATGCATGTGGGCGATGTCGTTGCGCCAGCAGTGGGTTCGCGCCTGCGCCACGCAGGCGTGGCGGGCAGCACTGTTTGGAGAGGTGTGGTGCATCACGTTCCAACGCCACCTACGGTAGGAGGCCGACCGTGAGAGCAATCGCAGGAACGGGTGCGTGCCACGCGAGCGCAACGTTGACCGGAAACTCACCTTGGCTGTGCGTTTTTTGCGCGCTGTCGCAATGCGCCCGAACGACTGCACGGGCAAGCAGACGCGACGTGGCATGCGCTGGTGAGCGCTGAGCGTTCACCTAAAAGATTGAGCCAATAAAAAGCCCGCGTCGCTCGATCAGCGACGCGGGCGTGGCAATAATGCGACAGCGTTACAGCGTTACAGCGTTACAGCGTGACTGCGCCGCCAGAGATGGTCAGCAAGGTGCCCGATGTGTAACTGGCCGTGTCGGCCGCCAGCATCACGTAAGCCGATGCCAGCTCGACCGGCTGACCTGGACGCCCCATGGGCGTCTGCCCGCCGAAGTTTTCCACCGACTCTTCATCCATGCCGGAGGGAATGAAGGGTGTCCAGATCGGGCCCGGCAGCACCGCATTGACGCGGATGTTCTTCTCCGCCAGCACGCCGGCCAGGCCGATGGTGAGGTTGGCCAGCGCACCCTTGGTCGCGGCGTAGGGCAGGATGTTGGGCGTGGGTTTCTTCGATTGCACCGAGGCGGTATTGATGATGGAGCCGCCATCGGTCATCAACGGTACCGACAGGCGTACCAGATTGAAGGCCGCATGCACGTTGGTGTCGAAGGTCTTGCGCCATTCGTCCAGGGTGATGTCTTCGAAGGTCTCGAAGTACTTCTGGTAACCGGCGTTGTTGACCAGGATATCCAGGCCGCCCAGCGTGCTGTTGACCTTGTCGATCAAGGCCGCTGCCTGGCCGGGGTCGCTGATGTCGCATCCCACCAGCAGCGCCTTGACGCCGGCCTTTTCGATCAGCGCGCCAATGCGCGCTGCATCTTCCTGCTCGTCGGGAAGGAAGGCGATGGCCACGTCTGCGCCTTCGCGTGCATAGGCGATGGCAACCGCAGCGCCGATGCCGCTGTCGCCACCGGTAATCAATGCGCGCTTGCCCTTCAACTGGCCGTGGCCAACGTAGCTGTCTTCGCCATGGTCCGGGCGCGGGTCCATCTTCTCGGTGCGTCCGGGAAAGCTCTGCTGCTGTGGCTTGAAGGGGGGGCGTGGATAGTTGGGTACGGGCATCGTGGTCTCCTGGCAGTGGAAGTCGTTGGTTGCACGCCAGTGTGGTCGCGCAAACGTAAACGTCCGGGCTAAACGATGTGCGCGTGGTGTGTTGCGGGTTGCGCCCTGTGCGTGGCAGTCACCCATCGCGCGGCATGCGGAACAGCGCGGTTGCACGCAAACTTCATGCGGTTTTGCCCAGGACGCTCGATACTGCGCGCATCGTCAGGAGGTCATCCATGTTCTTGCGTCGTAACGGGCTGTCGTTGTGTCTGCTTGCGTTGACCATCTTCTTCATCGGTTGCCAGATCTATGCCGGGTTGCATGCATACAACGACGAATTGCGCGAGCAGGGGCAGCCGACGCTGCTGCTGTCTGCGTATCTGCACAGCCCGCATTTCATGTCGGCACTGTTCGAAAACTGGGAGAGCGAGTTTCTGCAGATGGGCATGTACGTGTTGCTCACCGTGAAGTTGCGGCAGGTGGGCTCTGCCGAATCGCGCCCGCTCGATCCGGCTGAAGAAAGCGTTGAGATCAAGCCTGGCACCACGCCCTGGCCGGTGCGTGCCGGCGGGATATGGCGACGGCTGTACGACCATTCGCTGGCCATCGCGTTCGGAGCGCTGTTCCTGATGAGCTTTGCGCTGCATCTGGTCGGCAGTTGGCGACTGGAGGTGGTGGAACGTGCGCAGAAGGGCTTGCCGCCCATCACGGTCTTGGAGCATTTCACCAGCGCAGCGTTCTGGTTCGAATCGATGCAGAACTGGCAGAGCGAGTTCCTGGCGGTGTTCTCGCTGGTGGTGTTGACTATCTGGTTGCGGCAGAAGGATTCGCCGCAGTCCAAGCCGGTCGAGGCGCCGCATTCGCAGACCGGCGGGTAACGCGGCTTGAGCCCTTTGCGAGGCGGCGAAGGGTACGCAGCCGGAGCCTGTGCTCTCCGGTGCGGGGAGTGCATTGCCACACGCACTTCACGCCACCACCGGGCTTCGTTCACCACCTCGCAATGCCTGCGCGCCTAGCGTTGGGTCATGACGACCACGCAGGAGATGAGCATGGGCAGCGAATCGAAAAAGCCATGGGGCCCGGAAGACGATCAGAAAAAGCCGTTTACGCCACAGGAGCGTCGCAACGAGGATGTCGCATGGAAGGTGCACGACATGCCCGACGAAGATCCCGAGGTCAACAAGGCCGACCCCGAACACGACTACGAACGGCCGGACGGCTCGGAAAAACGCTGAAGCACACCGCCCGTATCGCCAAAGCGCCCGCAACGCGGGCGCTGTTGGGTTGTCTGAAGACATCTGCCGCAACGCCTCGCATGGTGCACACGCCTGCGTGCCGCACTCTCGCTCAGTGATGATGGTGATAGCCCACATCGGCGGTGATCTTGCCGCGGAACACGCGGTATGACCACACCGTATAACCGAGCACCAGTGGCAGCAGTACCACCAGGCCCACCATCGGAAAGATTTGCGAAGAGGGTGGCGAGGCCGCCTGCCAGATCGTGTAGCTCGGTGGCACCAGATACGGCCACATGCCCAACACCAGGCCGATGAAGCCCAACACGAAGATCGCCAGCGTCAACAGGAAGGGCCATGCGTCGCTGCGCGAGCTGTCGCTGCTGCGCCAGAGCGCAAGCGCTACGGCTGCGGTCATCAGCGGAATCGGCGACAGCCACCAGAAATTGCCATGTTCGAACCAGCGCGCCATCACATGCGAGCTCAGGAACGGCAGCCACGCGCTGACCAGCACGACGAAGGTGACCACCACGCCCACCAGCGGCTTGGTCAATTGCCGCGCCAAGGTATGGGTGCGCCCATCGGTCTTGAGGATCAGCCAGGTGCTGCCGAGCAGCGCATAGCCGAACACCAGCGCAGCACCGGTGAGGATGGTGAACGGGCTGAACCAGCCGAACACGCCGCCGGTGTAGCGCCCGTTGTCCAATGGCATGCCTTCCACCAGCGCGCCGAGGATGATGCCTTGCGCGAAGGCGGTCAGAATCGAGCCGGCGATGAACGATAACGTCCACAATCGACGCGAGCGCTGCGCCTTGAAACGGAATTCGAACGCCACCCCACGAAACACCAGCGCCATCACCATCAACAGCACCGGCAGATATAGGCCGGACAGGATCACCGCATACGCCGTGGGAAACGCAGCGAACAGGCCGGCGCCGCCAAGCACCAGCCAGGTTTCGTTGCCGTCCCAGATGGGCGCGGCGGTGTTCATCATCAGGTCCACTTCCTGTTCGTCGCGCGCGAAGGGCGCCAGCATGCCCAGCCCGAGCACGAAGCCGTCCAGCACCACGTACATCAGCACGCCGAAACCGATCACGCCAAACCACACCACCGGCAACCAGTAGTTCAGTTCCATGGCGTGTTCTCCTGTTCCAGTGATGTATCTGCTGCGGACAGCGGGCGTGCCGGCGTGTGTTCGCCGCCGGCCACATCCGGCCCGTCGCGGCTTGGTTGCGGCCCGGCACGGACCAGCTTGGTCAGATAAAAGATGCCGAAGCCGAATACGAACGCATAGCCCAGCAGATACACCAGCAGCGAGACCGCCACTGTCGCAGTCGATTGCGGGCCCACCGCATCGGCAGTACGCAACAACCCGTACACCACCCACGGCTGGCGCCCGATCTCGGTGACGAACCAGCCGGCCACCAGCGCCATGAATCCAGCCGGCAGCATGAGGTTCCAGGCCAGGATCAGCGGCCTGGCATGCAGGCGTCCACGCCACCAGGCAATGGCCGAGATCCACGCCAGCAACAACATCGCCATCCCCAGGCCCACCATGATGCGGAAGGCAAAGAACACCGGAGCCACCGGCGGGCGTTGATCGCGCGGCACCGACGTCAGCGGCGTAATGTCGCCGTCTGCACTGTGGGTCAGGATCAGGCTGCCCAGGCGTGGGATGGCCACCTCATAGTCGTTGCGCTCGGCCTGTGCGTTGGGCAGCGCAAACACCACCAACGGCACGCCGGCGCCATCGCTTTCGCTGTGCCAGTGCGCCTCCATCGCGGCGACCTTGAGCGGTTGATGCTCCAATGTGTTGAGCCCGTGCTGGTCGCCTACCAGGACCTGGATGGGCAACACGATGGCGGCAAATGCCACCGACAAGCGCAACATGCGGGCGCCGGCATCCACATGCAGCCCTTTGCGCAGGTAGTAAGCGCCGACGCCGCCAACCACAAAGCAGGTGGTGATGAACGAACCCAGCGCCATATGGACCAGGCGATACGGAAACGACGGGTTAAAGATGATCTGCAGCCAGCTGACCGGCTGCACGATGCCGTTGACCATCGCGTAGCCACGCGGGGTGTGCAGCCAGCTGTTGGACGACAAGATCCAGAACGTGGACACCAGCGTGCCGATCGCCACCATGCAGGTGGCGAAAAAGTGCAGGCGTTCGGAGACCCGGCCCCAGCCGAACAGCATTACCCCCAGGAAGCTGGCTTCCAGGAAGAAGGCAGTGAGCACTTCATAGCTCAGCAGCGGGCCGATCACGCTGCCGGCAATGCGGCTCAGCTCGGGCCAGTTGGCGCCGAACTGGAAGGCCATGACGATGCCGCTGACCACGCCCATGCCGAAAGACACCGCAAAGATCCGCAACCAGAAGAAGTACAGCCGCTTCCAGGCCTCGTCGTGCGTGCGCAGCCAACGCCATTCCAGAAACCCGAGCAGGTTCGCCAGGCCGATGGTGAAGGCCGGAAACAGCACATGGAACGAAATGACGAAGGCGAACTGGATACGGGACAGCAGCAGCGCTTCCACAGGTTTCTCCTATGCCTGGCGGTATGCGGCGGCGCCGACACCACGGCCGCGGCATGCGGCGCAGGCCGGGCAAGCGCAGCTGGCACCTGCAGCGTGCGCGAACAACGGGCACCTGGGCACGCATGCCGCCACCGCGTGCAGACGCGTGGTGCCAATGACAAGCCTGCGCCCATCACGCGCGAAAAAGAGTGAACTGACGCACCGTGCGATACCTTGCAGGCCCGAAGAGCCCCTTCCGAGCACGGCAGGCGTGCACCGCACTAATCAAGCGGGCCCAACCTGTAGCTGCATCACGCCTGGCGGAGGTGGCGCAGGCAACGCGGCGCCAGCCAATCGGCGAGCACGGCATTCATCGAGCCGGGAGTCAGGCACAGCGCATCGCGCACGGCCTTGACCGCTTCTGCATCGGTCAGGTCGGGGCGTGCGTTGTATGCCGCGCAGACCGCCCGGATCGTGCCTTCGGGAATGCCGTCGAAGGCGTGATAGCCAAGCTGGCCCCGGCGGTGCTCGCCACGCCAGTACTCCAATTCGGTTTGCACATCGGCCTGCACGGGCGCCGAGACTGCGTGCATGGGACACCTCGCTCGCTGGATCGAGCGAGTGTTCGCCGCACCGTGGAAGGAACGCGTGAGTGCGTTGTGCACGCCCTCTCCACGAGCGGTGCGTAGGCTGTGGGTAACCCAGTGGACCGATGCAGTTTCCTGACGGGTTCATGCGGCGCCATGGTGGCGTCGGCTTACGTCAGCCCCGGCTGATATCCTGGCTCCGATGCAGGCACGCAAGCGAGCTCAGCCAGCGCTCGATCAAGACCGCACCCGTCGGTGGACCGGCGGCTGCCGCGGCAAACCTTGCACTCCTTGGCGTTTCGGCATTCTCGAAGCGGCGACCGACCCAGAGCGTGACGCTTGGCACTGGCGCAATCGAGCGCTTCCATGCGTACTTCGCCCACAGCCGTCAGGGCGGGCTCGACTGGGGGAAGAGCGCCGCACCACAGAACGTGACAGCAGCAGGCAATTTCCGATGTGGTGTGTCAGCGCATTTCGCGCGGCCGTCACAATTCTCAACTGAACATGTATCAGTCATTGCGGACAGAAGCGCTCATGGACCGTCTTTCCTGCGCCATCATCGACGACGACGTGGAGTTTTGCGATCAGGTGGTTGAACTCGCCACCGATAGCGGCTTCCGTGCCAAGGGCATCCACACCCTTGGCGAAGCCAGCCGCTGGCTGGACAGCAACTTTCCCGACCTGTTGGTGGTGGATGTTGGCCTGCCGGACGGCAGCGGTTTCGACCTGATCGAGCGGCTCGACCCGGACCACACCCCGCAGATCGTCGTGGTCTCGGGCGATTACGCGCGCGAAACCCAGGGTCGGGCGCAGCAGTTCGGGGTCAGCGAATTCCTGACCAAGCCGTTCGCGCCCGAACGCCTGGAGCGGGTGCTCGGGGGACTGCGCGAAGCGCAGCAGGGCAACCTGGGCATCGTTGGCAACAGCGACAGCATCGTCATGCTGCGCAAGGACATCGTGCGCGTGGCGCCGACCGATCTGAATGTACTGGTGACCGGCGAAACCGGTACCGGCAAGGATCTGGTGGCGCGCGCCATCCACCGTGTGTCCGGTCGCCGCGGCCGTTTCGTGCCGGTCAACTGCGGTGCCATTCCGGAAGAGTTGCTGGCCAGCCAGTTGTTCGGCCACGAGCGCGGCAGCTTCACCGGCGCCGACCGTCGGCATGCCGGATTCCTGGAGCAGGCCGCAGGCGGCACGCTGTTCCTGGATGAAATCGGCGAGATGCCCAAGCGGCTGCAGGTGTATCTGCTGCGGGTGATCGAATCGCGCAGCTTCATGCGCGTGGGCGGCAACGAGGAAATCGCACTGGATGCGCGCGTGGTGGCAGCCACCCACCAGCACGTGCAGCGCGAGCAGGCGGTGCTGCGTGAAGACCTGTTCTACCGTCTCAATGAATACCCGATCCAGGTGCCGCCGCTGCGCGAGCGCCGCGGCGATGCGCGCCTGCTTGGCTTACGCGTGATCGACGAGCTCAACGTCAAGTATGGCAAGCGCAAGTTGCCGACCAAGTCGTTGCTGCGCTACCTGGCATACCATGCCTGGCCAGGCAACGTGCGCGAACTGCGCTCGTTCATCCACTACCTGTATCTGCGCTCCGATGGCGATCTGTTGAGCGCCCCGGATGTGGAGCAGACCGTGCCGCAGGCCGACCAGGACGGCTTGCTGATTCCTGCCGGCTGGACCATGCGTCAGGCCGAAGACGCGATGATCGAATCGGCACTGGCGCGCACCCGCTTCAACAAGAAGGCCGCCGCACGCGAACTGGGCATCAGCGTGCGCACCTTGCACAACCGTCTCAGCGACAAGGGTGCGGAGTGAGCGAGGCACCGCGTGGGCAGCGGCGTGAGCTGCTGCACCAGTTGCGCAACCGGCTCAACGTGATGGGTTTTGCGTTGTATGCGTTGCGCAACGAAACGTCCAAGCCGCTGGAGACGCTGCGCACGGCGCATCAGTCCGCCGTTGAACTGCTCAACCAGCTTGGCGAGCAGGAGCGCGCCTTGCAGCAGCCCGGCGTGGAACCGGGCGAGAGCGCCCAGCCCGCCTGCACCGATCAGTGATCGGCCAACTCGGTCTGGTGGCTGAGCAAGCTGGTGATCGTGCGCGGGTTGTAGGGCTTCATGCAGTACGACAGATGCGCAAAGCGCTGCGGCAGCGTATAGCGGTCGTAGCCGGAGCAGAACGAAAACGGCACGCCGCGCTCCATCAATGCATCGGCGACCGGAAACACCGCCTGGCCGCGCACGTTGACATCCAGCAAGGCACCATCGATGGCCTGACCTGACGCTACCAGCGAAAGCGCGTCAGGCACACTGCCGACCGGCCCCACCACGTTGATGCCAGCTTCCACCAACAAGTCGTTGAGCGATTCGGCCAGCAAGTAATCGTCCTCGACAACAAGAATGCGGCGGCCGGCAAGTGCAGTGTCGTGCATGACAGGCTCCAAAGCAGTGGCGTTTCGGACAACACGCGTGCGCATGGTGCTCGCACTGCAGGTTAACACCGCGCGCAAGCAGACGCTTCCAGGACCGGTCTCTGCAATGTGCGCACGCGATGACGCATGTGCTGCATGGTAGTCCGCCGCGCTTTACGCGATCATGGCCGATTGCGCTTGAATCCAGCGTTGCAACGATAGTGCCGCCATGACCGACGACGAAACTTCCAATAACGACATCGCTACGGATGCGAATACGCAGCCGCCCTTGTTCGTGCTTGGCGTGGGCGCCGCCGGTATGGACGCCGATCGCCTGGCAGAATTGCTCGATGCGATTGCTGGCGCGTCGAATCTGGCCATCATGCTGTTGTTGCGCGACCGCCAATTATTGGATGAGGCACGCCTGCGCGAACTGCTTGGCAGTCAGGCCACCCTGCTGTCGGTACCCAGCGATGGCGACCGGCTGCAACCGGGGCGCTTCTATCTGCCGCCGGCCGATACGGTCGTCACGCTGGAGGAAGGGCGCATCCGTCTGCGCGCCTTGCCCGGTGGGGAGAGCGACCACGGGTTGATCGATAGCTTCTTCGTCTCGATGGCGCACGATCAGGACGGCAATGTGATCGGCCTGATCGTGGGGCGCTTCGACGGCGACGGCACGCTGGGGACCGCGGCGATCCGTGAGTGCGGCGGTCTGGCGCTGGCCGTGGACGATGCCGCACTGCATGGGCTGGACCTGCGCAGCGCCAGCAACCCGGCCGCCATCACCGACGACATCCTGCCCCTGCCACAGATCGCCGCGCGTATCGCGGCGCACATGCAACGCCATCACGGCTACGGTCATCCGGTGCCGACCGGCGTGCGCAATGGCAGCGAGAGCGACAAGCTCAGCCAGGTCGCCGCCATCCTGCGCAATACCACCGGCCACGATTTTCATGGCTACAAACGCGCCACCTTCCTGCGCCGCGTGCAGCGGCGCATGCAGGTCGCGCAGGTGGAAACGCTGGAGCAGTATCTGGAGGTGTTGCGCAATCGTTTCGACGAACCGTTGCAGCTGTTCAACGACCTGCTGATCGGCGTGACCAAGTTCTTTCGCGACCGCCGCGAGTTCGAATTCCTCGAGCAGCAGGTGATTCCGCGGTTGTTCCAGGGCAAGCACACCGGCGACAGCCTGCGCATCTGGGTGCTGGGCTGCTCCACGGGCGAAGAGGCCTATTCGCTGGCGATGCTGCTGCGCGAACACGCCGAAACCCTGGACACCGCGCCACGCATCCAGATCTTCGCCAGCGATATCGACGGGCGCGCACTGGCCACTGCACGGGTGGGGCGCTATGCCTCCAGCATCGTCGGTGAAGTTGCACCCGAACGGCTGCGGCGCTGGTTCGTCAAGGAAGGCGACACCTATGTGGTGAGCAAGGAGCTGCGCGAGCTGTGCGTGTTCTCCCAGCACAGCATCGTCAAGGACCCGCCGTTTTCGCGGCTGGATATGGTGTCGTGCCGCAATCTGCTGATCTATCTGGATGCCGAATTGCAGAATCGGGTGATCCCGATCTTTCATTTCGCCATCCGTCCGGGCGGCTACCTGTTCCTGGGCAATGCCGAAAACGTCTCGCGGCACGCGCAGTTGTTTACGCCGGTCGAGCGCAGCTTTCGGGTGTTTCAGCGCATCGATGCGCAGAGCAACGTGCATGCAACATTCCCGACCATGCAGCCGGCTGCGGCCGCCAGGGTGCCTGCACCACCGCAGCGGCAGCGCACGTCCAGCAATGCGTTGGTGCGCGCCGGCGAGCGCATCGCCGACCGTTATGCGCCGGCGTATGCGGTGCTGGACGAGCAGTTCGAGGTGCTGCATTTCTCGTCGCAGGCGGGGCGCTTCATCCGTCCTGGCGGCGGCACCCCCAGCCTCAACCTGCTCAACCTGATTCATCGCGATTTGCGCCTGGACTTGCGCAGCGCGCTCAGCCGCGCCGAACGCGACCGCTCACCGGTGCACGTCAAGGGCATCCAGGTGCACGAAGATGCGGCGACCTGGGCGGTGAACCTGTTCGTCGAGCCGACCGCCGACTCGGAGGTGCCGCGCGGCTACGTGGTGCTGTTCCAGGAAGTGGAAGCGCGCGAACCGGTGGAGCTGCCCGCCCCACACGACAGCGTGCACGACGATGGGCATGTGCAAGTGCTGGAGAACGAGCTGCGCATCACCCGCGAGCGCCTGCAATCGATGATCGAAGAGCTGGAAAGCACCAACGAGGAGCTCAAGTCTTCCAACGAGGAATACCAGTCGCTCAACGAAGAACTGCAGAGCGCCAACGAGGAGCTGGAAACCTCCAAGGAAGAGCTGCAATCGGTCAACGAGGAAGTGACCACCGTCAACGGTGAGCTGGCCCATCGCGTGCAGGAGCTGGCGCATGCCAACAGCGATCTGAAGAACCTGCTGGAAAGCACCCAGATCGCTACCGTGTTTTTGGACAACGAATTGCGCGTCACCAACTTCACGCCGGCCGTCACCGACATCCTGCCGCTGGTGGAAAGCGATATCCATCGCCCGATCAGCCACATCAAGCTGCATGTGGATTACGACGAACTGCAAGACGATGCGCGCCGGGTGATCCGCACCCTGGCGGTGCTCGATCGCGAGGTCGAAAACCCCACCACGCATGCGCGCTACATGGTGCGCGTGCTGCCGTATCGCACCGTGGACAATTTCATCGGTGGTGCGGTGCTGACCTTCATGGACGTCACCCCGCTCACGCGCGCCGAGCGTGCGCTACGCAGCAGCGAGCAACGCCTGCGCACCTTGATGGAAGGCATCCCGCAGCTGGTGTGGCGCTCGCTCGATGGCGGCCGCTGGACCTGGTCCAGCCCGCAATGGTCCAGCTACACCGGCCAGAGCGATGCTGAGAGCCTTGACCTGGGCTGGTTGCAGGCGGTGCACCCGGACGATCGCGAGCTGACCATGAACGCCTGGCTGGGGAGTGCGTCCAGTGGCGGGCTGGATATCGAACACCGCCTTTTCAACGCGGATGAGCAGGGTTATCGCTGGTTTCAAACGCGCAGCGCTCCGGTACGCGACGAACGCGGCCAGGTGCTGGAATGGCTGGGTACCTCCACCGAATCGGACAACCTGCGCCGGCTGCAGGAAGAACAGCGTGTACTGGTGGCCGAGTTGCAGCACCGCACGCGCAATCTGATCACGGTGGTGCAGTCTGTAGCCAAGCAGACTGTACAGACCACCCAAAGCATGCCCGAGTTTGCGGCCAAGTTCGAGGATCGGCTGGCCGCATTGTCGCGCGTGCAGGGGCTGCTGTCGCAATCGGACAATATGCCCACCACCATCGGCGCGTTGTTGCGTATGGAGCTGGATGCGTTGGGGGCAGAGCCGGATCAAAAACGCATCGTGCTGGAAGGTCAGAACGTGGCGCTGCGTAAATCCACCGTGCAGACGCTTGCATTGGCATTGCACGAATTGGCCACCAACGCGGTCAAGCATGGCGCACTGGCGGTGGACACCGGCACCTTGTCGATCCGCTGGGAGGTCGTGTCTGACAGCGAAATACCTGCGCGCCTCAAGCTGTTGTGGATCGAAGAAGGCGCCAACAATCAGCTGCGCGGCGACCGTGATGAAGTCAGCGGCTTCGGTCGCCGCCTGATCGAAAAGGCCTTGCCGTACAGCCATGGCGCGCAGACGCGCTACGAGCTCAGCGATACGCGCCTGGAATGCGAAATCCAGTTGCCGCTCAATCCTGTGAACGGGTGAGTGGACCGTAGACCTCGGGCCTGCATGGACGTGGCCGCTGGGTGAGCAACGTATGCACATGCACCGCCCGCCCACGCCGCGATGCGCAGGTCTGAGTGCCGGGCACGCACGCGCCCTCGCAACGATGAGACTTGCGCGACCATCGAGACGGCTAGTGAAAGAGCGCTGTGCTGCACACAAGACGCCTATGCATTGAGCGTGCCTTTGATAGCAGACTCTGCTGCACGTGCATCTACATCTAGCAATGTAGCGCTGCGTGTACACGCACAGCCCACGGAAAATACTGCGCGATGATGCAGATCCTGCGGCCTATTCGGCTTCCGCTGTGCGTGTAGTGCAACTGAAGTTACTTGAAACTCTTGCAGCACCGAGCTTTGCCGAAGTCAAAAAGTTGGCGCGCATTGTGCGTAGCCACTGAGGTCATCGAGATGCACATAGTGGAGTAGGCATGATTACGCGCATTCTTCAGTTGTCCGCCCGCATGGCGAGCAACGCATGGGTCGAAGTCGGGGTGGGCGCCGATGCCGACATCTTCGTCGCCGACCGTGGCGGCAAACGCGAGGAGCGCGCGACCTTCGGCCGCCGCGCACCGGGGCAGCAGCGTTCGATCCATTTGCAGGAGCCCGGCGGATTGGGCGGCGTGGATCTGGCCATCTGGGAAACCCAACGCTGCGCCATTGCGCTATGCGGTTTCGTCTGCACTGCATCGGCGGATGGCACCACCGCCGCGACCTGGTTGAGCCAGGATGGCAGCGCGGTGTATGCCGCCGGATTGCGCAACGTGATGGACATCGGCGGACGCCTGCAGATGGGATTCTCGCTGCTCGTCGCCTCATCGGCGAGCATGCCCACCTACCGGCCGCTGTGTATCGACGCGGACCTGAGCAAGTGGCTGCACATGGGCGGCGCCGAAGCCATGCGCCATCTCACGCCCTGGCGGCTGGAACGCTGCGCCGCTGCGGCAGGCGTACGCCCGGAGTGGGCGAGCGAAGGGGCCCCGGCACCGATTGCGCGAGCATAAGCGCGTGCGCCATGCAGCCAACAAAGAAGGGGCCCAGCGGGCCCCTTCATCGTTTCGGTAGTGTGGGTCGATCCTGATCGCTGCCTGCTAACGATCGCGCCGCGAACAGGTCAACCCACCGACGGCAGGCTCGCAATCGATCAGTTGTCTTCTGCTTCCTCGGCGTTGTCGTCCAGGGCGCGTTGCTGCGCGTCGATGTGTTGCTGCTTGCCGTAAGTGCCGCTCTGGCCGAAATTGGGTTGCGTGCTGCCGTCACGTTCTGGGTGGCCGTCGGGTTCGCCTTCGCCCAAGGTGCCGCCGCGGCCATGACCGCGTTGATGCAACGCTTCCGGCGCGTCGCCACGCGGCGGCAGTGCATCGCGGGTCTGGACAGCCGATGGATCGTTGCGGCCCTGGCCATCCACCGATGCGTCGGTACCGTTCCCGCGATAGGCCGATTGGCGTTCGTCGTGTGTGTCGAGCGTGGATTTTTCGTTCATGGCAACTCCTGTGCAGTGCAATGAAAAAGCCCGGAGCGTACTGGCTCCAGGCTGGTGATGGGTGCAGCTGCACCCATCAGGTCTAACGCTGGATATCGCCGGTGGTGGAACCGGCGCCCGGGCCTGCACCCAGGTCTGCGCCGGTCACGCGGTCCAGCTCGGGGTTGGAGAGCAGCCGCTCGGACATGGCATCCAGTGCCGCGGTTTGCGTGGCATCCAGCGCGACCGTGGCAGAGCCGTCGCCACCATCGACGGCGGCCTGTGCCTCGCGGTCGGCCACCACTTCCCATTGCTCGCCGGCATTCCAAGGACCGATCATGTCGCCTTCGCCCTGGGAGGTGTTGTAGTACTTGTCGGTGAAGCGCGGATCGCCCGGCAGCTTACCCGGCGGGAAATTCGGCTCGATCGAGTACAAGGCCTTTTCGAACGACTTCTGATGCGCCACTTCGCGCGTCATCAGGAAACGCAAGGCATCCACGATTCCCGGGTCGTCGGTGACGTTGATCAGGCGCTCATACACCAGCTTGGCACGCGCTTCTGCCGCGATATTGGAGCGCATGTCGGCCGTGGGGCAACCGATGCTGTCGACATACGCCGCCGTCCACGGCACGCCGCTGGAATTGACCAGGGCCGGGCCACCGCCATACAGAATCTGCTGGGTATGGCTGGTGCTGTTCTGGGTCATGTTGCGCATGTCCATGGCTTCTTCCATGCCCTCGGAGAGCACCGCCTTGGGCCCCTTGTTGAGCATGGCGATGATCGAGCCGATGATCTCCAGGTGGCTGATCTCTTCGGTGGCGATGTCGAACAGCAGGTCCTTGCGGCCCGGATCGTCTTCTCCCAGTGCCTGGGTGAAATAGCGCATTGCAGCGGCGAGTTCGCCCTGCGGTCCGCCGAACTGTTCCAACATCAGCGTGGCCAGATCCGGATTGGGCTGGGCGACGCGGACGGTGTACATCAAACGCTTGTTGTGCATGAACATGGGTGGTGCTCCATGGCTGACGCCCGGCAACTACGACCACTCAACGAGCGGGCAGAAACGTGGGGCTTTGGCTTCGGGGGGATGCCCGCAGGGATGCAAGCGACGCAGGACGGCGGCGAGCGTCCTGCGCGGTGACTCAGGCGGCCTTGCTGGCCTTGGATGCCTTCTGGTTGCCGCCTTGCTCGGCGAGCAGGGTCAGCTTTTCGTCGGTGGCCTTTTCTTCTTCCAGCGTGGCCAGCAGCAGCGGCAATGCATCGGCATAACCGAGTTGCTTGGCCATGGCGGCAATGGTGCCGTACGAGGCGATTTCGTAATGCTCCACCTTCTGCGCGCCGCCGATCAGTGCAGCGTCGCGCACCGGGCCGGCCTCGATTTCGTCGATGACCTCGCGGCTTTCTTCGATCAAGCCTTCCATCGCAGCGCATTTGATGCGCTTGAGCTTGATGCCCAGTGTTTCCACGACCTGATCGATGCGTTCGATCTGGCCCTGGGTCTCTTCCAGGTGGGTTTCAAAGGCCTGCTTGAGTTTCGGCTCGGTGGCCGCACGCGCAAGACGCGGCAGCGACTTGGTCAGCTGCTTCTCGGCGCTGTAGATGTCCGACAGTTCGTGGATGAAAAGTTCTTCGACAGTCTTGATCGCCATGTGTGGCTCCTTGGGGTTGGTCAGAGGATGGGTTGCTGCGGTTGGCCATGTTGGTGGCGATGCCTTGATGAGCTCGCGTTGCACGCCTGCGAACAAGCGTGCCGATGCAGCACGTGCGACAACTCCGAAATCGTTCTGGTGCGTGTCACTCGCCTGCAGCGCAGGGTCGTGCGCACTTCACCTGACGTTCTTCGAAGTACACCGTGGTCATCGCGTCGATCTCCAGGCAGTACCGCGTGGTCGCTACGCTAGCCCTGCGAGTGTTAGCGGGATTGGTGGAAACGGTGATCCCGATGCGATGGCGAGCTGTGCTGTGGAGCAGGCCGCGCTCGCTGCGCCTGCAACGAAGGGGTGCAATGGCGCACCTACTACAGCCATCACCTCGGCGCCGATGCGGCTAGGCTTTGCGCATCGCTGCACTCCAGCATCGATCCACGTCGATGCGGTACAACGACGATCGAACCTTTTGCGAGACCGTGCGATGACGCCGCTGGACAAACCCTTACGTCGCGAACTGCAGATCGGCGATCAGGCATATACCTTGATCATCGATCCGCAAGGTTTGAAACTGGTCGAAAAAGGCAGGCGCAAAGGCGTGACCTTCCGCTGGGAAGAACTGGTCAGCGGCGACGCTGCGCTGGCCAGTGCATTGCAGGCTTCGCTTGAAGACCGTTAGCCTGGCGGTGCCGGGCAGCGTGTGAAGCGCGAATGGAACCACTGCGTGCACCGCCTGGCGGGCGCGGCTGGTGACCGTGCGGTCGCGCGTCCTCCGCGGTTCACCTGCGCCGTCCATGCCGACCTGAGGCGTGCTTGATGGTGGTCGACGCTGCGCTTGGCGTGGCTCGACCTTCCAACGACCAGAACAAGTGCAATGGCTGGTTCGGCACGACCACCTGCAATGCCGGCGTCCGGTAGAGGCCATTGCACGTTACTGCCAGCACCGATGCGCTCTGCAATGCACGCAGGCCACCACCGCGCTCGCGTCGCTCAGCGTGTGGCAAACAGCCGCGCCAGTTCGCGCACCGCCGCTTCCGTTGCGGCGCGGTCGGGCATGGCGTCTGCGTTATTGAAGTCGTGTGCGCCTTGCGCCTGCACCAACAACCCGTCGCGTCGCGGCACGACGTTGAGATTGTGGCCGCGCCAGACCAGGCCATAGGTGACTTCCGGCTGCGGGATCAGGCGTGCGGTCTGCCCGCGCACCGGAATCACGCTGTCGTCGCCCAGCAAGGCGCGCGCCCCGTAACCGGTGGCGTTGATCAGGATCTTCTCGCGCAGATCGCCGAATTGGCGCGGATGCTCGAACTCGCGCGTGTAGAGCTCGCCGCCTGCCTTCAGGAAGTCATCCATCAACAAGCGCGCATACGCGCTGAGGTTGAAGGTGAGCTGGCTGTAGCGGCGCACGAACGCCACCGGAAATGGATGATCACCGGGCGCCACCGGCTGCGAGCGCGGGCCCAGATCATCGAGCAGTTCGCGCTCCAGCGGCGGATAGTCCGGCTCATGCGCTTCGGCAGAGGCGACAGGTTGATCGAAGGGCACGTCCGAGAGCACGTAGCCATCGCGCCATTCAATCGGCTCGCCGGGCAGGCCCAGCAAGGTCTGGTAGCGGCGAAACGACGTGCGCGCCATGTCTTCCCAGCGCCTCTTGAAGTCGGCAGTGGCGTGTTCGCTGGTGCACACGCGCGAATCCGGCGACCACACGCCGGTGGCATAGAACGAGCGCACATCCGGCAGGCGCTCGCGCGCGTAGATGCGCACACGCAGGCCGGCGCGTTGCGCCACCAGGGCAGTGGTCAAGCCGATCGCGCCGCAGCCGATCACCGCCAGCGCGCGCGCGGCCGGGTCGGCGGCACGCACCAACCGTAATGCCTGTTCGGCGGCACCCCACGAGAGCGACCACCCGCTGCCGCCATGCCCATAGTTGTGCACCACCGTCTTGCGGCCGATGCGCTCGGCTTCGATCCGCGGCCCCTGCACGCGGAACGGGCGCGTGCACCCGTTGATGGCGATGATGCGATCGACCGAGGCGCGCATCGGTGCCAATGGCGAGGCAGCTGCGAACGGCGCAGGCAGACCACCCGGCGGCGTGACCGGCTGGGTGGCGGGCGGGACGGCGAGCGCCTTGTTCGTTGCTGCCCAGCTCGCGGTGGAGGCGGCCGCCAGCGCAACACCGGCGCTGCGTAGAAAATGACGACGGTGCATGCAACTCCCTTACAAGGTGTGGTGGGTGATGGGGTCGCCATGATGCGGCTCGCCACGCCTGCGCGGAGGCATGCCGAGGCCATCTTCAGATGCTGTCTGCCGCGTGGCAGCAACCGAGCGCGGCATGCGCAGCGCAAGCGTGCATCCAGCATAGCGCGCGCATCTGCCGCGGCCATGGCCCGGCACCAGGGTTTCGCACCGCAATCCTGGCGTTTGATGCCACGCTGGCGGCCATTCGTCGCCCGGGGCTTTCGCAGTGGCGCGCGCCGGCTATGCTCGCTCCCGTCCCATCTCAACGAGCGGCCCACCCGTGTCTGCCAGTGTCTTCCTGATCGTGCGCATCGTGTTCGCCTGGGCCGCCGCGTTGGTGGTGGCAGGGATCATGTGGACGCAGTTGTTCGGCTCCATCGGCCCGATCTTCGCGCTGGCCTGCATGGTCTTGCTGACGCTGGCGTTGATGAGTTCGGTCACCCATGTGCGGCGCGTGCGCCTGATCGCCGATCGGCTGGACCACACCACCTTGTCCACCCGCCAGCGCCGCCAGATCGAAGTACCGCTGGATGTGCAGGCCAGCTTCGCGGTGATGGAAGAGGCGGTGCGTGCGCTACCGCGTGTGCAGGACATCGAATGCGCGCCGGGCAGCCTGCTGATTCGCGCCAAGGTGCGCCGCATCGACCCGTACGCAGGTCGCCAGCCCTCGCGCTGGAACCTGTTCGCGCGCTTTGCCATCACCCACAACCAGATCCTGGCGACGATCGCGCCGGGGCAGGGCACCAGCAGCGTCACCGTGTTGTGCGAGCCCGACGCTGGCGCCTGGGTGGATCTGTTCGCGGTGGACGAAGGCAGCAACTACGAAAACGCCGAGGCGATCAATCGCGCGGTGGTGCGCCGGGTCGGTGAGCAACGTCGTGACGAACAGGCCGCCGCCGAGCAATCGGTCATGGAAAAGGAACTGGCCGTGGCGCGCCTGAATCTGCTGCACGCCCAGGTCGAGCCCCACTTTCTTTACAACACGCTGGCCAGCGCGCAGGTGCTGGCGCGCACCGACCCGCCGCGCGCCGAGATCATGATCGGCCATCTGATCCAGTACCTGCGCAGCTCGCTGCCCAGCGCCGACGGTGCCATCGCCACCCTGGGCGAGGAACTCGAACGCACCCAGGCGTATCTGGAGATCCTGCGCATCCGCATGGGCACGCGGCTGGCCCTGCAGGTGGAAGTGCCCTACGAACTGCGTGCGTTGCCGCTACCGTCGATGATGTTGCAGACCTTGGTGGAAAACGCCATCAAGCACGGGCTGGAAGCCAAGCCCGGTGGCGGCACCGTGTGGATCCTGGCGCGTCGCCACGATGACCATGTCACGCTCACCGTGGCCGACGACGGCCAGGGCTTCAACACGCACAGCCACGGCACCGGCATCGGCTTGAAGAACCTGCGCGAGCGGCTGAAGCTGATTTATGCCGACAAGGCGAGCTTTGCCATCGTGTCCAACTTCCCCAGCGGGGTGGCGGCCACCTTGAGCCTGCCGCTGCCGACGCAGTTGGGTGCCGCGCCACCGCCGCCGTTGCCCGTTGCGGGCGCGCAGGCCGCACACGCCGCACAGGTGCGGGCATGAGCGCGCTGCGCGCCGTGGTGGCCGAAGACGAGGCCTTGCTGCGGCAGTCGTTGCTGACGCTGCTGGCCGAGGTGTGCCCGCAGTTGCAGATCGTGGGCGACTGCGAGGACGGTGCCAGCGCGCTGGAGACCATCGCCGCGCAGCAGCCGGAGGTGGTGTTTCTGGATATCCGCATGCCCGGCCTCACCGGCATCGAGGTGGCGCGTGCGATGCGCGAGGTCAGCCCGCGCAGCCAGGTGGTGTTCGTCACCGCCTACGACCAGTACGCCATCGATGCGTTCGAACACGGCGCAGTGGATTACCTGCTCAAGCCCATCGGCCGCGAGCGGCTGCAGGCCACCTGGCAGCGCGTGCAACAACGCGCTACTGCCGGCCAGCCGGATGGCGCGCTGCTGGAGGCTTTGCTGCAGCGTCTGTCCGCGCGCCCGGCCGCTGCCAGCCACACGCCGCCGCTCGCCTGGCTGACCGCCAGCAGCGGGCGCGAGACGCGCTTGATCGCGCTGGACGAGGTGGCGTATTTCCAGGCCGATCAGAAGTACACCACGGTGATGACTGCGGCCGGCGACGCGGTGTTGCGCACGCCATTGCGCGAACTGCTGGATGTGCTGGACCCGCAGGTGTTCAAACAGATCCACCGCTCGACCATCGTCAACATGAAGGCAGTTGCCTCGGTGGTGCGCGAGGACACCGGCAAGGGCCGGCTGGCGCTGCGCGGCCGCAGCGAAACGCTGACCGTCAGCCAGCCGTTCATGAGCCTGTTCCGCGGCATGTAAGTGCGACTGCAAGACATCGCGCGCAGTCCCGGATGGATGCGGACAGCGCGCGTGGAACCTACGTATGCGCGTGAGTGCCACAGCGTTCCGATGACCGACAACCGCTGCCTGACGCGCTGCAGCCTGCTTTGATTCCCCCGTTTGCATCGACTGAAAGGACTGTCTCCATGCGCCTGATCGCCTCCCTGGTGTATTGCCTGCTTGCCCTGGCCGGCTGCCATGAACGCAATGGCACCACCTCGATCACCCGTGCCACCCGCGATGGCCACGATGTGATCTTCAGCAAGACGCTGATCACCGCGAGCAGTACCAGCGTGCATTGCCTGGCCAGCGATACCGGCCATTGCTACTACCTGATCTTTGAGGAGCAGTGCGGCGCGCGCGGCAGCGGCGATGGCGCAAGCACACCGACGTGTGCCCGCAAGACCTTGGACAGCTTTGCGCTGGTGCCAGGGCAAGTGCGCGAAGTGCGCGGCGTTCCCGGCCAGGCGCACACCTGCGTGGAGACCACCGCACCGCAGGCCGATTGCCACGGCTGAGGAAGGCACACGCACGCACCGAGCTGTGGTGGGGCGTGCGTGCGTGTGCATAGGCCACGCGCAGAAGCCTTAGTGCCCATCGCGGGGTGCCTGCGGGTTCCGGGCACCGGCGGGGCCAGCCTGGCGGCTGTGCAGGCACTGCTGGTCGCTGCTGCAGATAACGAGCACTGGCGTGCGTGGATCGGCTGCGCACTGCCGGATCGGCAGGATGTCGGTAGCGACAATCCGGTCATGCCTGAATACGCACTGACGGCAAGCGGTCGCTTCTGCGATCATTACCGGCTTGTTGCCGGTTCACGGCGTCCTCACTGCCAGGCTCCTCATGTCCGAACACTCGCTACGCCGCGACGTTGGCCCCTTCGCCCTCATGCTCACCGGCCTGGGCTCGATCATTGGCTCTGGTTGGCTGTTCGGCGCCTGGCGCGCGGCCGGCCTGGCCGGCCCCGGCGCGATCTGGGCCTGGGTGCTGGGCGCGGCGATCATCACCACCATCGCGCTGTCGTATGCCGAGCTGGGCGCCATGTTCCCCGAATCCGGCGGCATGGTGCGCTACAGCCACTATTCGCACGGCTCTCTGGTGGGTTTCATTGCCGGCTGGGCCAACTGGATCGCCATCGTCTCGGTGATCCCGGTCGAGGCCGAGGCCTCGGTGCAGTACATGGCGTCCTGGCCATGGGCCTGGGCGCAGGGCTTGTATGTGCAGGCGCCTGGTGGGGCAGGCGAGCTCTCTGTGCCCGGCCTGCTGATTTCCGCGGTGCTGGTGCTGGTGTATTTCTTTCTGAATTTCTGGAGCGTCAAGCTGTTCGCCCGCTCCAATACGCTGATCACCGTGTTCAAGCTGGTGGTGCCTGCCGCCACTGGCGTGGCGCTGATCGCCAGCGGCTTCCACAGCGAGAACTTCAGCGTCGGCATCCACGGCGATTCGCATGTGCTCGACCTGGCTGCGGTGCTCACGGCGGTGGCCACCGCCGGCATCGTCTTCAGCTTCAACGGCTTCCAGAGCCCGGTGAATCTGGCTGGCGAGGCGCGTAACCCCGGCCGCAGCATTCCGTTCGCGGTGCTGGGTTCGATCGCGCTGGCCACGGTGGTGTACGTGATCCTGCAGGTGGCCTACATCGGCGCCGTGCCGCCGGATCTGCTGGCCAAGGCCGGCTGGCACGGTATCGATTTCCGCTCGCCGTTCGCCGAGCTGGCCATCATCGTCAACCTGCATTGGCTGGCGATGCTGCTCTACATCGATGCGTTCGTCAGCCCCAGCGGCACCGGCATCACCTATACCGCGACCACTGCACGCATGGTCTACGGCATGGAAAAGAACGGCACCATGCCGGCCGTGCTGGGCAAGCTGCACCCGGTCTGGGGCGTGCCGCGCATGGCGATGTTCTTCAACCTGGCCGTGTCGTTCGTGTTCCTGTTCTTTTTCCGCGGCTGGGGCACGCTGGCGGCCGTGATCTCGGTGGCCACCATCATTTCCTACCTCACCGGCCCGATCAGCGCGATGGCGCTACGCCGGCACGCGCCGGAACTGCACCGCCCGCTGCGTATCGCCGCACTGCCGGTGCTGGCCGGCGTGGCCTTCGTGATGGCCACCGAACTGCTGTATTGGGCACGCTGGCCGCTGACCGGCGAGATCATCCTGCTGATGGTCGTGGCGCTGCCGGTGTATTGCTATTACCAGGCCAAGCAAGGCTGGCCGGATCTGCGCCGCAACCTCAAGGGTGCGGCCTGGATGATCTGCTACCTGCCCACCATCGCACTGGTCTCGTGGGCCGGCAGCACCGATTTCGGTGGCCATGGCTACCTCAGCTACGGCACCGATCTGGTCGTGGTCGCAGTCGTGGGCGCGGTGTTCTACGTCTGGGGCGTGCGCAGCGGCTGGCGGACACCCTCGGTGGAGAAGGCGGTTGCGCAGGCGTGAATGTTCACAGGCGCTAGCCGGCGCCGACTCCCGGAAACCGGCTGGCGGTCACCGCTGGGAATAAACAAGAACGGCCGGCGCAGTGCGCACCGGCCGTTCCTGTTTGCAGCCGAATCATTGCTGCAGGTAGCGTGTTTCTCGGTCAACGCGTCGCTGCATCGCCACGGGGGGCCCTGGTCAGGAATTGACCACCAGCCGTGGCGCGCCATCGAAGCGGTCGAGGTCGCGCAGCAGTTCGGTATAGCGGCGTAGCCGGCCCATTTCGCGCATGTTGACGATGTCTTCGTGGCGCAACTCGCGCTTGGACGTGACCTCCTGCTTGTAGCGCAGCACCTCCGGGTAGCGGCGCGTCATGTCCAGCGCGTCGGCAACGCATTCGACCGAGTCGGCGTCCGGCGTCACCCGCGCGCGGCTGTTGAAGGCGCGTAGCCAGCGTTCGAAACCGGCGCTGTGGTCGAACAGGTCGGCGATGTACCACATCACGAACAGGATCGACGCCCACGAGGTGAAGATGATCACCACCCGGCTGAAGGTCAGGTGGTAGTCGTTCTGCCACAGCTGGTGCGTGATCACGCCCAACAATATCAGCGAGATCGCCTGCCAGCCGATGATCGAGGCGATCACCCACTGCTTTTTGGCCACCTTGAGCAGCGAGAGCTCTTCGTCGAGCTGCGCGTCGGTCTTGTCGCGCCAGTGAGCCACCTGCTCGTCGAAGGGGAGCCGATGGAGTGCGTTGTCCTGCAATAGCAGGCCTAAACCCTGGAACAAAGCGATCATGACAAGCTCCTGACGGATGGCTGGTACGAACGACTTGCTGCACTGGCCGCGGCCGGTGCCCTGGAGCGTCCTCAACGTGCTGGCGAAGCAGTGCGTCGACGGACGGCCTTAGTTCTAGCACTTTCGCTGTGCATGGCAATGCCTCAAACGAAGCGCTGGCCGCGCAATTTTGCGCGGACGCGCACAAATTGCTGAATTCAGGCGGATTTGCGGTCATGCCGCCGCCGCGTGCCTGCGCGGCGCCTTCGATCTTGCTGCACTGCACACTCGGCGCTGCGGCAATTGCCGGGTTCCAAGGACAGGCAAGCTGGCTTGCCGGACATGCTGGAAGGGCGTTCGGCGACGCCGGGCCCGTTGGTAGAAAGCTCAGCGGGCCTGATTGCCCGGATGGTCAGTACCCCACCCAGATGCCAGGTCGCGTTCTTCCGGCTTCGCGGTCACGATGCCCGTCAGCATCTGGTCGCCACCGCCGCGCTGACGTGCCGAACGGATGCCGGTCAGCGCTACGCTGACCTGGCGTTGCAGATGGGCTGCGTATCATTGCCGCATGTCAGCCGTCCTGCGCACTCTCACTGCCCCCGCCGCCAAACAGATCCATCGCTGGGTGCTCGACGCGTTTCCGCGTGGTCAGAGCACCATCGAATACGATCAGCCGCTGGGCGATCCCGGCATCTTCGGGCCCGACAGCATCACCTGGCGCATCCACTCCGAATTTCCGGGCATGCTGTCCGGCGGCCTGTGCGCATTGATGTTGCAGTTGTTGCATCCGCGGGCGCTGGCCGGGGTCTACGACCATTCCAACTTCCGCACCGATTTGATCGGACGGCTGCGGCGCACCACCAACTTCGTCGCCGGCACCACCTACGCGCCAGCCGCGGAAGCCGAACAGCTGATTGCGCGCGTGCGCAAGATCCACTCGCAGATTCGCGGCCACACTGCCGACGGCGTGCCTTACGAGGCCAACGACCCGCAGTTGCTCACCTGGGTGCATGTCACCGAGGCCTATGGGTTCTTGCAGGGATGCCGGCGTTATTGCCGCCAGGTGCCTGCTGCCATCGCCGACCGCTACTACGACGAAGCGCGACGCGTGGCCGAGGCGTTGGGCGCAGCCGATGTGCCGGCCAGCGAGGCGCAGGTGGATGCGTATTTCGCATCGGTGCTGGGAGAGTTACGCATGGACGCGCGCTCGCGCGAGGTGCTCGACATCCTCACCAGCATCCAGCTGCCGGTGCCCGCCGCGGGTCTGTCGCGCGGGGTATTTCTCGGCGCCGGCACGGCCTTGTTGCCCGGCTGGGCCAGCGACATGCTCGGCCGCACCACCACCCAACGCGCGCAGGCGCGCGCATCGGCACGGTTGCTGCGCAGCCTGTCGCCGCTGTTCCGCACGGCCTTGCGCGACGGACTGTCTGCGCGCGCATGCAGGCGCATGCAATTGCCGCCGGCGATGTTGCTGGAGTGGCCTGACAGCGTGTAACGGCGGTGGGCCGGGCGGAGCGGGTGTTCTGAGGTGCGCTGGTGGCGCGATAGGCAATCGCTGGTCGTGCCGCTTTTTCGACGGCAACCACGACGTGGGTACTCACGCACTTCGCCATCCCCCGGCATGGCACTGCCGCGCGCCACGACAAACAATGCCGCAGACACCAGCTCCATTGGCGCTGCATCGACCTCGACCAGCACCTACCAGATCCTGACCCGCTGCTCCGGCGCCAGATACAGCTGCTGACCCTGTGTCACATCGAAGGCCGGGTACCAGGCATCCAGGTTACGCACGGTTTGCGCGCGGAAGCGGCCAGGTGCATGCACATCGGTGAGTAGCGCATTGCGCAGTGCCGCGTCGCGATACTTGCCGCGCCAGGCCTGTGCAAAGCCAAGGAAAAAGCGCTGATCCGGGCTGAAACCGTCCAGGGTCCGGGGCTGCTTGCCCTGCAGCGACAGCTGGTAGGCGTCATATGCAGTGGCCAGGCCTGCAACGTCGGCGATGTTTTCGCCCAGCGTCAGCTTGCCGTTGACCGACAAGTCGTCGAACGGTTGGTAGGCGCTGAACTGCGCGGCCAAGGCGTTGCCGGCGCTCTCGAATTTTTTCAGGTCTTGCGGTGTCCACCAGTTGTGCAGCTCGCCGTGTTCGTCGAACAGCGCGCCCATGTTGTCGAAGCTGTGGCTGATCTCGTGGCCGATCACCGCGCCGATCGCGCCATAGTTCACCGCATCGTCGGCGGCGGGGTCGAAGAACGGCGGTTGCAGGATCGCCGCCGGGAAGATCAGGCGGTTTTCCAGTGGTACGTTCAGCGCGTTGACCTCCTGCGGCAGCATGTACCACTCGCGATGATCGACTGCCTTGCCCAGCTTGGCCAGGTTGCGGCGGTATTCGAAGACCTCGGCGCGTTGCACGTTGCCGAGCGCATCATCGCGGCGCACGTCCAGCCCGCTGTAGTCGCGCCAGGTGTCCGGGTAGCCGACCGCCACCGTCAGGCCGGCGATTTTCGCCTTGGCATGCTGTTTGGTTTCGGCGCTCATCCACTCCAGTGCGTCGATGCGTTTGCCGAACGCGATGATGATGTTCTTCACCATCTCTTCGGCACGCGTCTTGGTCTGCGCGCTGACGTACTTCTGCACGTAGCGCTTGCCGACCGCTTCGCCCAATGCGGCGTTGGTCGCGTCGATGCCGCGTTTCCAGCGCTGGCGCTGCTGCGGGGTACCTTCCAGCGTGGTGCCGTAAAACGCGAAGCGCTCGTCGGCGAAGGCCTTGGACAGGTAGGGCGAGGCGCGATCCAGCGCGCGGAAGCTCAGGTAATCCTTCCAGGTCTGCAGCGGCTCGGACTGCACCAACGCCGACAACCCACTCACCGCGCGCGGCTGCCATACGATGAAATCCTGTTGTGCGTTGAGGCCGGCTGCCTCGAAGAACACCGCCCAGTCCAGGCCGGGCGCATTGCGCGCGAAATCGGACTGCTTCCAGGCATTGGCGCCGGCCTGCACGTTGTTGGTCTGCTCGGGAGTCGCGTGCACGCGTGCCATGGCGATTTCCAGCGCCAGGATGCGCTCGGCCCTGGCGGGCGCATCGTCGATGCCGGCCAGCTCCAGCAAGGTGACGATGTGCGCGCGGTAGGCTTCGCGCAGCTGCGCCATACGCCCGCCGTCCAGGTAGAAACTGCGCTCGGGCATGCCCAGGCCGCCTTGCACCAGATAGGGCACGTAGCGGCCCGGATGATGCAGGTCCTGCGACACCCACAGGCCGAACAGCCGGTCGGTATGGAAATTGGTGGCGTTGAGCAGATCGACATCGGCACGCAGCTGGCCGCCCAAGGTGCGCGCCAGGGCCTGCTTGTCGTCGAGCTGGGCGATCGCTTCCAGTTCCGGTTGCACCGGGCGCACGCCCTTGGCCTCGATGCTGGCTTCGTCCATGTAGGCGGCGTAGTAGTCGCCGATCTGTTTGTCTTCACCGGTGACGCGGTCGTTGGCGGCAGCGCCTTCGATGATGTCGCGACTATGCCGCTCGGTCTCGATGGCGATGGAAACGAAACTGTTGAAGCTGGCGCGATCTTCCGGGATCTGCGTGCGCTTGACCCAGTTGCCGCTGGCGTAATCGAAGAAGTCGTCGCCCGGCGCCACGCTGCGATCCATACCGGCCGCATCGAAGCCGAAATCGCCGAGCTTGGGCTTGCTAGGGGGCGGCGCGGGGTGCGTGCTCGCGGCCGGTGTCGCGCCATCGCGGTGGCATGCGGCGTTGGTCAGCAGCGCGGCAGACATGGCGGCGATGAGGACGGGGCGATGCAAAGAAGCCATGCGGCGCAGCTCGTATAACCAAAACGGACAGCACAGTGTAGTGGCCTGCAGTGCCGGGTGCCGGTTCCAGCGTAGGCTTCGCCGCGGATCGCGGTGATGCGGACACGCTCGGTTCAGCGCCGGCGTTGATACCAGAAGCCGAGCGCGTCGCGGGTCTGCAGCATGCGCCGCCCGCGCCACAGAAACCGCAACAGCAGGCTCAGGTGCTCGCGCTTGGAAAAGCTGCGCAGCTTGCGGTCGGAGGTGTGCACGGTCTGGCGCAAGATCACAAAGCGTCCGCAGCGTGCCAGGGCGCGGCTCAGTGCCACATCTTCACCGGCGTAGTAGCGCGTGTTGAAGCCCCCTGCACTGACGAAGGCCACCCGCGTGCAAAACAGAAAGCACCCGGGCGCAATGCCGGAAACACGGAAAAACCAGCCAAACACCGCCTGCGCCATGCGCTCGGACCACACCCGCTTGCCCTGCAGATGCACCTGCGCCCCACCGCCTACCGCGCCGGCATCGAGCGCAGCCAGTGCTGCGCCAACGACGTGCGGGTTGATCAGTGTGTCGGCATCCAGAAACAACAGGCGCTCGCCTCGTGCGGCCTGTGCGCCGGCATTACGCGTGGCGGCGATGTGGCGCAACTGCACCTCCAGCACCTGCGCGCCATGGCTGCGTGCGATGGCTGCCGTGGCGTCTTCGCAGGCATCGGCCACCACGATCACTTCATAGTCCAGCTGCATGGCCTGCGCGCAGGCATGCAGGCACTGCAGCGTGTCGCCGATCAGGGCAGCCTCGTCATGGGCGGGAATCACGAAGGACAGCATGGGGCAATAGGCGTGTGAACTGCAGCCAGTGTGCAAGGGACTGCGAAGCGGGAGTGTGAGCAGGGGCGGTCAGCATCCAGTGCGCGCGATCGAACGAGCGCTGCGAAACACACACGCGTCTATCGATTGCGGTGTGACAGTTGGATGGCAGCAGTGGCGCGCAGCAAGCTCCACCGGCGCCAACGCAGTGCCGCAGCGCTGGCGGTGCGCTGCGAGGACCCGCGGCACACCGCAAGGCGATTGCGCTCACCGCCATGCGGGCGCGGCCGTGCCCGGAATCGGCATGTGCCACGTTCGTACACGCCGGTTCCAAGCGCGCCGTCCGCACCCACCTGGCAGCGGCCGCTGCGTGTCAGCCAACCTAGGCCACGCAGCACGGCTCAGCGGTTGACTGCGCCCATCATCGCTTCCGGGTAGCGCGTGCCAGCCGCAGCTTGCGGCGGGAAGATGGCATCGATGCGGGCCAGTTCGTCCGGCATCAGGGCCACATCCAGCGCAGCGATGTTTTCTTCCAGATAGGCCAACCGCTTGGTGCCCGGGATCGGAACCAGGTCCTGGCCTTGCGCCAGCACCCAGGCCAATGCCAGTTGCCCCGGTGTGATGCCCTTGTCGGCAGCAATGGTCTTGACCTGCTCCACCAGTTGCAGGTTGCGGGTGAAGTTTTCGCCTTGAAAACGCGGCGAATGGCGGCGGTAATCGTCGGCATCGAAATCGTCCGGCGACGAAAACGCGCCGGTCAAAAAACCGCGCCCCAGCGGCGAGTACGGCACGAACCCGATGCCGAGTTCGCGCACCGCGGCGAATACGCCGTTGTCTTCCGGCTCGCGCGACCACAGCGAATATTCGGTCTGCACCGCAGTGATGGGGTGCACCGCGTGCGCACGGCGAATGGTGGCTGCGGCCGCTTCCGATAAACCGAGAAAGCGCACCTTGCCCTGTTCGACCAGGCGCGCCATCGCGCCTACGGTGTCTTCGATGGGCACGTTGGGGTCGACGCGATGTTGGTAGTACAGGTCGATATGCTCCACGCCCAGCCGACGCAGGCTGGCTTCGCACGCGGACTGCACATACGCCGGGCTGCCGTCGATGCCGCGCACCGACGGGTCGTTGGGGTCGAGCTTGATGCCGAATTTGGTGGCCAGAAACACTTCATGCCGGCGCGAGGCAATCGCCTTGCCGACCAGCACTTCATTGGTGTGCGGGCCGTACATGTCGGCGGTGTCGAGCAAGCTGATGCCACGATCGAGCGCGCGGTGGATCACCGCGATCGAGGCGGCCTCGTCGCTGCGGTCGCCATAGAACGCGCTCATCCCCATGCAGCCAAGGCCCAGGGCCGAAACGGTGGGGCCGGAACGGCCAAGCGTGCGGGTTTGCATGGGGGGACTCCGTGCAGCAAAAGGTCGGGAGACAATGGCGTGAAAGGCGTTAGCGCGATGTGGCCCACGCGCTAACGCACGGCCCGCGCAGATCGGCAGGCCATGCTGCGATCTGCGCGGGCCGGCGCGGCGTGCAATCAGCCCTTGAGCTTGGCGGCCACTTCGGCCACGCGCTTGCCGAACAGCTTGGCCGTTTCCAGGTCGCCGCGACGCGGCGCTTCGTCCGGCGACGCGTCCGATGGCGAGATCGCCAGTGCACCGCCCCAGCCGCCAGTCCAGTTCACGTCCTGCGGCCCATGCGCCTTGGTGTTGGCCGGCGGCAGCCCGGTGCCGACCCAGATCTGGCCATGCTGTTGCGACAGCGTCCACAAGTACTGGATGGTGGTGGCCTTGTCGCCGTTGGCCGATGCCGAATTGGTGAAGCCGGCAGCGACCTTGTCCTTCCAGGCCTGCGCAAACCACGGTTTGGAGCTGGCATCGGCAAATTTCTTGAACTGCCACGCCGGGCCGCCCATGTAGGTGGGGCTGCCGTAGATGATGGCGTCGGCGGCACTGATGGCATCCCACGCGTCGTCGGGCAGGTTGCCGTCCTGGTCGATGCGGTACAGCGTGGCCTCACCAACGCTGGCCGCGCCCGCGTGCACGGCTTCGGCCTGCTTGACGGTGTGGCCGTAGCCGCTGAAATACACGATGGCGATCTTGCTCATGGGCACTCCTGTTGAACGGGGAGCCGGATTGTGCGCACACCGGTCGCGACAGCAGAATGACCACGCACGGGACGAACTGTTGCCGCGGTCGTTTGCCGCCGCGGGTGAACCGGGATGCGTTTGTCGAAATGTCGCGTGCTTGCGCGCCCAGTTCCCCGATCCCACATCCCGGCCGCATTGGCTCACGTGCCGGATCAGCGACCTGTTTCTTGGCGTCGCCGCTGGCTCAACCAGGTCCGGGCTCGGCCATGCATTCGATCAGGTAATCGATGAAGCTGCGCACCTTCGGTGCCAGGTGGCTGCGGCTGGTGTACACCGCAAAGATGCCGATTTCGTCCAGTGCGTAGTCCGGAAGGATGCGCACCAGCCGCCCTGCGGCGAGGTGCGGCTCGGCCAGGAAATCCGGCTGCATCACGATGCCTTGCCCGGCCAGCGCGGCAGCGTTCAGCACATGCCCGTTGTTGGCGCGCAGGCCGCCGCGCAGGCGCACGTCGATATCGCCCTCCGGGCCCTGAAAGCGCACCTCGTCGCCGCTGGGGGAGTAGTGGTAGAGCAGGCATTCGTGGCCGGCCAGATCGGATGGGTGCCGGGGTGTTCCGGCACGCGCCAGATAGGCCGGCGATGCACATGCCAGGATGCGGACCTTGCCCAACTGCCGGGCGATCAACATCGGCGCCGGCTGGCGGGTGATGCGGATGGCGACGTCGAAGCCTTCTTCGACCATGTCCACCAGGCGGTCGGACAGCGACAGGTCCAGTTCCACCTGCGGGTAGCGTGCACGAAAGCCCGGCAGCAATGCGCCCAGGCGCTCGATGCCATAGCTCACCGGCGCGTTCACCCGCAGCACGCCAGCCGGCTCCAGCGCTTGCGCGCCGATGGTGGCCTCCAGGTCGTCCAGATCGGCCAGCAGCTGCAGGCAGCGCTGGTAGTAGGCGCTGCCGGCACTGGTCAGGCTGACCCGGCGGGTGGTGCGGTTGAGCAGGCGGGTGCCGAGCCGCTGTTCAAGCGCGGCGACCTGGCGGGTGACGCTGGCAGTGGAGCGGTCCAATGCATCGGCGGCGGCGCTGAAGCCGTTGCGCTCGGCCACCGCGGCGAACACGCGCATCGCATCGAGGGTATCCATGGCGGGTCCGATTGTTACCTTAAGTGAAATAATTTATCTGAAGTAACTGTATTTATCAGAATTCTGTAATGAATAGGCTGGTGTGGTGCCTACTGGAGTCCGCCATGACGGCTGGCCTTGCATCTTCGCGTCCCCATCGGCACGCCTGTCTGCATCAGCGTGGGCGTTTGCAGTGCCCGGCATGACCCGAGTGATGGCGTGCGCTCCGGCCGGCACTCGCACGCGCTGCCTGGCGCTTGTGGGCTTGCCGCCGCCGACAGACACGCTTGTCACCGTGGCTGGCGCCCGAAACCCGGGCGGCGACCGGGGACCTGGCGTCATGGGCGGAGTCGGTGATCGCCCGGGCCTTGCCCGACCAGGCGCATTCGCCATGAGGCCGTCGCGCCGATGCTGTTTTCATCGATCAAGGAGCTGTCCATGACCCGCTTGCCTTCCCTGTACATCTCGCACGGCTCGCCGATGACTGCGCTGCAGCCGGGGCAGGTCGGCGAGCGCCTGGCCGACCTGCGGCACGCGTTGCCGCGGCCGCGTGCCATCGTGGTGGCGAGCGCGCACTGGCTGGGCCGTCGCCCGCTGGTCAGCGGTGCGCTGCGGCCGCCGACCATTCACGACTTTGGCGGCTTCCCGGCGCCGTTGTATGCGCTGGACTATCCGGCGCCCGGCGAGCCGGCATTGGCGCAGCAGATCGTGCGCCGGCTGGAACAGGCCGGCCTGCATCCGCAGCTGGACCCGCAGCGCGGCTTCGATCACGGCGTCTGGGTGCCGCTGCGCCTGCTGTATCCGGACGCCGACATCCCGGTGGTGTCGCTATCGATCCAGCCCGAGCTGGGACCGGCGCACCAGTTCGCGTTGGGGCGTGCGCTGGCGCCATTGCGCGATGACGGCGTGCTGGTGGTCGGCTCAGGCAGCATCACCCATAACCTGCACGACTTGCGCCACGGCTACAGCGCCGAGCGGCAAGCGCCGTACGTGCGGCCCTTCATCGAATGGACCGAACGCAAGCTGCTGGACAACGACATCCCCGCGCTGCTGGACTACCGCCGCCAGGCGCCGCATGCCGCACGCGCGCATCCCAGCGACGAGCACTGGCTGCCGCTGTACGTGGCGATGGGGGCGGCCGGCGATGACCGGCTTGGTGCGCAGCGCATCGACGCCGGCATCGATGCGGGTTTGATGGCCATGGATCTGTATCGCTTCGATGGCCCTGCAGCGGCGGCGGAGCCGATCGCGGCATAGCGCCGGGGTGCGGACGTGGGCGCATCGGCATGTTTGCGCCAAGTGCTGCAATGCCGATCGGGATGGTGCAATCGCACGGTCGGCAAGGGCGGGGACGCATGCAGTTGCGAGCGCCGGATCGCGCCAACCCGCAGCGCTCTGAAGCATTCACGATCGGGTGCATGCGAGTCTCATAGGCTGAGACGCCACCGCTGCATGCTGCCCGCGTGAAAATCCTCGACAAGCTCGCCGTCCTCGCCGACGCCGCCAAATACGATGCCTCCTGTGCTTCCAGTGGCGCCAACAAGCGCAACTCGCTGGGCACCGGCGGCATCGGCAGCACCGAGGGCATGGGCATCTGCCACTCGTACACGCCCGATGGCAGATGCGTGTCGCTGTTGAAGATCCTGCTGACCAATTTTTGCATCTTCGACTGCGCGTACTGCGTCAATCGCGTGTCCAGCAATGTGCGCCGTGCGCGCTTCACGCCGGAGGAAGTGGTCACGCTCACGCTGGATTTCTACAAGCGCAACTACATCGAAGGCTTGTTTCTCTCCAGCGGCATCATCCGCAACTCCGACTACACCATGGAGCAACTGGTGGAAGTGGCGCGGCAGCTGCGCGAGGTGCACCATTTCGCCGGTTACATCCATCTCAAGACCATCCCGGATGCGGCCCCGGAGTTGCTGGCAGCGGCCGGACGCTATGCCGATCGCTTGAGCATCAATGTGGAGTTGCCCACCGAACAGGGCCTGACGCTGCTGGCGCCGGAAAAAAGCGTGGGCGGCATTCGCTCGGCGATGGGCGAGTTGCGCTGGCGCATCGAAGAAAACCAGCTCGAACGCAAGGCCGAAACGGTGCGCCGCGCCAAGCCGCCACGCTTTGCACCGGCCGGGCAGAGCACGCAGATGATCGTCGGCGCCGACAATGCCAACGACCGCAGCATTCTGGACACCAGCCACAACCTCTACGGCAATTACCGCATGCGCCGGGTGTATTACTCTGCCTTCAGCCCCATCCCGGACGCCTCGTCCAAGCTGCCGTTGCAGGCGCCGCCCCTGCAGCGCGAGCACCGGCTGTACCAGGCCGACTGGTTGCTGCGTTTCTACGAGTTCAGCGTGGAAGACATTGCGCCGGCGCAGTCCAGCGGCATGCTCGACCTGGACGTGGACCCCAAGCTGGCCTGGGCATTGCGCAATCCCGAGCGGTTTCCGGTGGATCTGAATGCGGCACCGCGCGAAATGCTGCTGCGCGTACCTGGCCTGGGCACGCGCAACGTGGAGCGTCTGTTGTTGTCGCGGCGGCATGCGCGCTTGCGGGTTGGGGATCTGGCACGGCTGCGCGTGCCAATGAAGAAGTTGCTGCCGTTTGTGAGTGTGCTGGATCATCATCCGCGTCAACGCTTGGATGATCCTGTGCGGTTGCGGGCGCAATTGGCACCTGCGCCTAGGCAGGCGGGGTTGTTTGATTAGTGCCTCTGCGATAAGGCCGCACCGGTCCCCTGCGCTCCTCGCCACGCGCGGCACGGCGCCCAAACTCGCTACGCTCAAACAAGGGCGCCGCTTCGGCCACGCATGACTGCGGTGCTCGGCTCGCTTTAAGGCGACGGGGTGAAGCAAGATCCACGGCCACGGCCACGGCCACGGCAATAGCAATAGCAGCGGCGATAGGGTCTTGGTGTTGATGGTGGCGTTAGTCTCTGGGGAGTGCGGTGTGAGCGATGTTCAGCGCTGAGGTGGAGCCGCCGTGGAGCTTTGAGGCGTGGCGCGCGTTGGCGCGGGCGGGCTGGTGCGCGCAGGTGGAGCCGGACGATGTGGCCTGGAATGGCGGGGCGCAGGGCGGCTTGTTGATGGGGCAGGGCCTGTTGGCCTTGCCGGCTGTGGTGCCACCACCACGGGTCTCTGCGGATTTCATGCAGCTGGCGGCCTCGGTGCTGTGTCACCGCGACCCGCAACGGCATGCCGTGTTGTATCGCTTGCTGTGGCGCGTTGCCTCTGGAGAAAAAGCCTTGCTGGAGCGCGCCACCGATGTGGATGTGCACCGGCTACGGCAGTGGCAAAAAGCGGTGCAGCGCGATACGCACAAGATGAAGGCCTTCGTGCGCTTTCGCCGCCTGCCCGGGGAAGAAGAAGACTTCGTGTCCTGGTTCGAGCCCGAGCACTGGATCGTGGATCGCGTGGCGCCGTTTTTTGCGCGCCGGTTTGCCGGCATGCGCTGGGCGATCCTGACCCCGTACCGCAGCGTGCGTTGGGATGGGCAGGCGTTGGCCTTTGGCGAAGGCGCGGTGCGCACCCAGGTCCCGGCCGACGATGCGCAGGAGACGCTCTGGCGCACGTACTACGCGCACATCTTCAACCCGGCGCGGCTCAACCCGACCATGATGCGGCAGGAAATGCCGCAGAAATATTGGAAGAACCTGCCCGAAGCCACGCTGTTGCCGGAGCTGATCCGCGAAGCCGGCGTGCGCGTGCGCGAGATGGCCGAGCGCGCGCCCGAGCCGGTACGGCGACGGGTGCCGGCGGCGCCTGCGCCACTGCCGGACGTGGTCACCCAAAGCCTGGCCCAGTTGCGCACTGCCGCACGCGATTGCCGGCGTTGCGAGCTGTGGCAACCAGCAACGCAAACAGTGTTCGGCGAAGGGCCCGACGATGCGTCGGTGATGGTGATCGGCGAGCAGCCTGGCGATGAAGAGGACTTGAGCGGTCGTCCGTTTGTCGGGCCTGCCGGGCGCCTGTTCAACATGGCATTGGGCGAGCTGGGTGTGGACCGAGAGAAGTTTTACGTCACCAATGCGGTCAAGCATTTCCGTTTCGAGCAGCGCGGCAAACGGCGGCTGCATCGCAATCCCGAGCGCACCCATGTACAGGCCTGTAGCGGGTGGTTGCAGGCCGAACGGGCGCAATTGCGTCCGGCCCAGATCGTCTGCCTGGGCGCGACTGCGGCGCAAGCGGTGTTGGGAAGCAGCTTCCGATTGATGCGCGAGCGCGGGCAATGGCAACGCCTGGACGACGGCACGCCGGTGTTGACCACGGTGCATCCGTCCTGGGTGTTGCGCCAGCCATCGACCGATGCGCGCGAAGAAGGGTATCGCGGATTTGTCGAAGATCTCCGTCGATTGCTGGATCCACCGCCGCCGTCCAGCGATCAGTCGAGATAGGGAAACCGCGCGTCGCACGGGCAAAAAAATACGCGTGCAAGGGCACGCGCACGGTGTCGGAGAATCAGGACACCAAGCGGAGCCACCGGCACGCCGGTCACTCCATCACCGCCGCTTGACGGTTTGATTGCGGTCGCTGGAGGCTGGCTCGCGCGACGCACAGCATGTTGAACGAAGACCTGCCTTCGGTAGGACGTTCGCAGATCCACTGCCCTCCACCGTCGATCGGTGGCTTGGAGTTGCTGATCCACTAGCGACAAACAGAACCCACAGGGCAGCCGTCATGCGGTGCCTCTGGTTGCCCGATACCGCACTAGCCGAGACATCTTGTGTGTCGATGTCGCATAAGGTCTGCGCTTGCTAAACGGTCGCCTCATCGACGGAAACTTCTTCAAGACAGCGCGTCTGAGGCCATGACGCTGCATGAAAGCGCTGCGCCATCGGCGGAAAAACCACATTCCGCCGATGGCAGCGTGCCTGCGTCAGCCGCGACGCGTCGCAGTGCGACGGCAGGCCATTACGGCATCAGCACTTTGTCCACCACGTGGATCACGCCATTGCTCTGCGTGACGTCGGCAATGGTGACGTTGGCGGTATTGCCCTTGACGTCGGTGATGGTGACCTTTTTGCCATTGAGCTTTGCGGTCAGCGGTTCGCCCTGCACGGTGGTCAGCGTGGCGCTGCCGCCGCCGGCCTTGATCTTGGCGATCAGCGAAGCCGCATCCACCTTGCCCGGCACCACGTGATAGGTCAGCACCTTGGTCAGCGTCGCCTTGGATTCGGGCTTCAGCAAGGTGTCGACGGTGCCGGCCGGCAGTGCCGAGAAGGCCGCATTGGTCGGTGCGAACACGGTGAACGGGCCCGGGCCCTTCAGCGTCTCGACCAGGCCGGCGGCTTTGACGGCAGCGACCAGCGTGGTGTGGTCCTTGGAGTTGACCGCGTTGTCGACAATATCCTTGGTCGCCAGCATCGGCGCGCCGCCAACGGTCGGATTGGACGCAGCATAGGCGGGAGCCATGGCGCTGCTCAGGGCAATGGCGGTGGCAACGGCAAGCGACTGGAATGAAGTCTTCATGAGGCATCGATCCTTTTGGGTTGGCGATCGCCTGGATGGCAACCGTAACGTCAATACGCGCCTGCGAAACGGCCGGATGCATCACGCTGTTTTGACATTCATCACCACGTTTGGCGTGGTGATGGTGGCGTCACAGGTGGCTGGTGCCCGCGTGGGCCACGACCGACAGCGATACGACAGCGGTCGCTGCACCCGCACGCGCTCGCGCGTCATCCGTGGCTATAGCGCGATGGTTCGTGCCCTTCCAAGAAAGCGGCAAGGCGATGCGCAACGCCCTTCGATGCCGTGGGCGCGACATGCCTTCGGCTCGATCGGATCGAGCGTTCATGCACTGCGGCCGACGCAGACGTGCCTGTGTCCAACATGCCGGCTGCGGTTGCGGAAACGCCTGTGCGTCATTGCATCGTTCGTCACCGATCGAGCCGCAGCCGCTCGCCACCGCGTCGCTGCACGATCGGTTTGCCGCAGGGCGCGCACTTGAAGCGCGTCACCGCGCCTGCCTCCATTCGCCAGCGTATCGGACGCCGGCCGATTGAACCGATCCGCAACAACCCTGCCGCATCGCCCAACCTGCCAAGGTGCGAGGCAATGCGGTGGTTTTCATCACCGGGTGCAACACGGTATGGTCCGGTAGGTGCGTTGTTGTGCGTCGCAATATGCGATGCCGCGCGTGCGGCCGTTTCTTCATTCCGGGTTTTTCATGCATTCGATCGATGTCGTCCTCGCCATGTTGCTGGCGGTCGCGGCCAGCGGTTACCTCATCCGCATCCTGCCGTTTTCGCTGCCGCTGCCGTTGGTCCAGATCGCGCTGGGCGCGGTGGTCTCCGGCGTCTTCGATGCCGGGCACGAGCTGGAACCGGAGCTGTTCTTCCTGTTGTTCCTGCCGCCACTGCTGTTTCTGGATGGCTGGCGCATTCCCAAGCAAGGCCTGTTCCGCGACAAGGCGGCCATTCTGGAACTGGCGTTGGGGCTGGTCATCTTCACCGTGATTGGGGCCGGCTTCTTCATCCATTGGCTGATACCGGCGATGCCGCTGGCCGTGGCGTTTGCGCTGGCAGCGATCATTTCGCCAACCGACCCGGTGGCGGTGTCCTCGATCGCCTCCAAGGTGCCGATCCCCAAGCGCCTGATGCACATCCTGGAAGGCGAGTCGCTGCTCAACGACGCCTCGGGCCTGGTGTGTTTCCAGTTCGCGGTGGCAGCGGTGCTGACCGGCACCTTCTCGGTGGCGGCCGCTTCGCTGACCTTTCTGTGGGTGGCGCTGGCCGGCCTGGCCCTGGGCGTGGCGACGACCTTTGGGTTGAGCCGCATCCAGGCCTGGATCTGGCGGCATTTCGGCGAGGAGCCCGGTTCGGCGATCCTGGTCAACCTACTTACCCCATTTGCGGCGTATCTGCTGGCCGAAGCCTTCCATGCCTCCGGCATCCTGGCCGCAGTGGCCGCCGGCATCACCATGAGCTACGTGGAAATGGCCGGCAACGCCCCGGGCAATATGCGCCTGCAGCGTTCGGCGGTGTGGGACACGGTGCAGTTCACCTTCAACGGCATCATCTTCGTGCTGCTGGGCGAGCAGTTGCCGGGCATCCTGGACGGTGCGGTGCGCAGCGTGCAGGAGGCCGGGCACCTCAATCCCTGGTGGCTGGCGGTGTACGTGGCCACCATCAGTCTCAGCCTGATGGCGTTGCGTTTTGTGTGGGTGTTCCTGTCGTTGCGCTGGAACATCTTCAAGGCGCAGCGACGCGGCGAGGCGCATGTCAGCCCGCCGTGGCGCATCGTGGTGGCGGTGTCGCTGGCCGGCGTGCGCGGTGCGATCACCCTGGCCGGCGTGCTCACGCTGCCGTTGATGCTGGAGGACGGCTCGCCCTTCCCGGCCCGTCAGTTGGCGATCTTCCTGGCGGCCTCGGTCATTCTGGTGTCGTTGCTGGTGGCCAGCGTCGCGTTGCCGCGGCTGTTGCGTGGGCTGGAGTTGCCCGAAGAAGAAGACGAGCAGCTCAAGGAAGACCTGGCCGTCAAGGCCGCTTCGCAGGCGGCGCTGGATGCAGTGGAAAAGCTGCGCCAGCGGCTGGTGGAAGACAGCAAGCATGCCGAGCGCTACAACGCGGCGGCCAACCAGGTGAGCCAGCGCTATCAGCGCAAGCTCGGCGCGGTGGACATGGCCGAGACCGATCCGGAAGAGGCGGTTGCCTACGAAAAGGCGCTGCGCCAGTTTCGCCATGCGGCCTTGGTGGCCGAGCGCAATGAGCTGTTCAAGCTTGCGCGACGACGCGAAATTTCCGACGACCTGTCGCGGCGGCTGGTGCGCAATCTGGATCTGATCGAGTCGCGCAAGCGCGCGTGAGCGCGCTGACGCGCGTGAATCGGGAATCGGGAATCGGGAGTGGGGAATCGCAAGAGCCAAGGCGGTTGCCGTGTTTGGGTAGGAGCGCACCTGGGCGCGATGGGGCGTTGGCGGGAAAGCCCCGTCGCGCTCAGGCGCGCTCCTACATAGAGATACGCCAACACCGAGATGCAGCGTGCGTGCGCAGCCCAGTTCGCTCACGCTCCTGCGCGTGTGTCGGGAGACACCATCCCACTCGCACTGCTGCCATTTTCATGGCGCACGGCCTACCCTGTGGCGCTTATCCTCCCGTGCCAGACCCATGACTTCGATCGTCTCCATCCAGGGCTTGAGCAAGACCTACGCCGGCGGTTTCCAGGCGCTCAAACAGGTGGATCTTGAGATCCGGCGCGGCGAGATCTTCGCGCTGCTCGGCCCCAACGGCGCCGGCAAGACCACCTTGATCAGCATCATCTGCGGCTTGATCAACCCCAGCACCGGCACTGTGCTGGCCGACGGGCACGACATCGTGCGCGACTACCGCGCCGCGCGTGCCAGCATCGGCCTGGTGCCGCAGGAACTGGCCACCGATGCGTTCGAAACGGTGTGGGCCACGGTGCGTTTCAGCCGCGGCCTGTTCGGCAAGCCGGCCAATCCGCAGTACCTGGAAACCATCCTGCGCGAGCTGTCGCTGTGGGAGAAACGCAACAACAAGATTTCCACGCTCTCCGGCGGCATGAAGCGGCGTGTGCTGATCGCCAAGGCGCTCGCCCACGAGCCGCGCATCCTGTTCCTGGACGAGCCCACGGCCGGTGTGGACGTGGAGCTGCGTCACGACATGTGGCAGATGGTGCGGCGGCTGCGCGAGCAGGGCACCACCATCATCCTGACCACCCACTACATCGAAGAGGCCGAAGACATGGCCGACCGCGTCGGTGTCATCAATCGCGGCGAGCTGGTGCTGGTGGAAGACAAGCACACGCTGATGCGCAAGCTGGGCAAGAAACAGCTCACGTTGAGCCTGCAGGCGCCGTTGCAGGCGCTGCCCGCCGCGCTGGCCGACCTGCCGCTGGAGTTGGCCGCCGAAGGCAACGCCTTGATCTACACTTTCGATACCCAGGCCGAGCAGACCGGCATCGGTGCGCTGCTGCGCCGGCTCAACGAGCAGGGCATCGACTTCAAGGACCTGCATTCCAGCGAGAGTTCGCTGGAAGAGATCTTCGTCAACCTGGTGCATGGCGCACGTCAGCAGGAGGTGCGCGCATGAACCTGCATGCGATTGCGGCGATCTACCGCTTCGAAATGGCGCGCGCCTTCCGCACGCTGAACCAGTCGATCGCCTCGCCGGTGTTGTCGACCTCGCTGTACTTCGTGGTGTTCGGCGCGGCGATCGGTTCGCGCATGGGCGATATCGACGGCATCAGCTACGGCGCCTTCATCATTCCCGGCCTGGTGATGTTGTCGCTGCTCAACGAGAGCATCTCCAATGCTTCGTTCGGCATCTACATGCCGCGCTGGGCCGGCACCATCTACGAGGTGCTGTCCGCGCCGGTGGCGTGGTGGGAAATCGTGATCGGCTACGTGGGCGCGGCGGCGACCAAATCGGTGATGCTGGGCTTGTTGATCCTGCTGACCGCACGGCTGTTCGTGCCATACGAGATCGCGCACCCGGTGTGGATGCTGGGCTTTCTGGTGCTCACCGCGCTGACCTTCAGCCTGTTCGGTTTCATCATCGGCATCTGGGCCGATGGCTTCGAAAAACTGCAGGTGATTCCGCTGATGGTGGTGACGCCGCTGACCTTCCTGGGCGGCAGTTTCTATTCGATCAACATGCTGCCGCCGTTGTGGCAGAAGGTCACCCTGTTCAACCCGGTGGTGTATCTGATCAGCGGCTTTCGCTGGAGTTTCTACGGCAAGGCCGATGTGCATATCGCGGTGAGCACCGGCATGACGTTCCTGTTCCTGCTGGTGTGCCTGGGCGTGGTGGCGGCGATCTTCCGCAGCGGCTATCGGCTCAAGGCGTGAGTGGTGAAGGCAGTGGTGTTTGTCGCTGCAGTTTGGCGGATGCGGCCAGAGGTCCGGGTCGAACGGTGAGCGAGGCGAGGGCGCGGTGCCCTCGCCGCTCGCGGGACACGCCGCAAGTACGTCCATGTAGGCTCGGTGGCGGCATCCATGCCGCCACACGGTCCCGCAAGCGACAAGGGCACCGCGCTAGAAAGTTGGTCGATTGCTTTGCTTGAACCCTGCGGACCGACACTCTCGACAGGTGCTTGCCCGCCTACCGTCGCCGGACCTTACACGGCATGGATGCCGAGTAAGAGCTTGTAGGGACGTACTTGCAGCGTGTCCGGCGATGGTGGGCGGGTAAGCAGCCTGCAGCAAACTCGCCGCTCAGCATCTCTGCAATGGAACAGCGTGAAGTCGTTTGGTCAGCCGCTCTTACTCGGCAGCTGGTTTGGCGCCGTCTTTGGTGTCCAGGTAATAGGCCACCACATCGCCCTTGATCTTCATCGTCATCGGGTTGCCGCGACGGTCGCGTGCCTTGCCGACCTGCACCTTGATCCAGCCTTCGCTGACCGAGTATTCCTCCACGTTGTCGCGTTCGATACCGTTGAAGCGCACGCCGACGCCGCGGTTGAGGGCATCGGCGTTGTGGAACGGACTGCGTGCGTCGATGGCCAGGTGATCGGGAGGGGTATCGCTCATGGGAAAGGCGTCATGGCGGCCGGGATAGCCGTCTTCGGCCGCACAGGATACGGGCCTGCGCCGGGAAGACCAGCCCCGGCGACGCAGCGACGTGCGCCATCGGTTTGCTTGCGCGCCGTCAGGCCTCACACTTTATGCCCTGCACTCCAGCAAACGAGACCGCAATGCCTGACAACAGTGCCGACTACGAAGACGACGAAGGCCTGCAGCCCGAGGGCGACGAAGACGATGTGGATGACCATCCGGCGCGGGTGTGGAACCTGCTGGTGCTGATCAACCCCGGCGACGAGGACACCGCGCTGGCCCAGTTCGACGCCTGGCGCGAAACGCAGGCCGAGACCGATGGCGACGACGGCGACGATGCCTGGTTGTGGGCGCTGAAGGACGTGATCGATTGGCGCTCGGGTTTCTATGTGGACTGGAAGGACGCCGATGCGTTCATCGCCGCCATCGACGAACTCAGTGCGCGCTGGAACCTGCGCATCGATTGGGGCGGCGACCTGGACGACGAAGACTTCGCCGGCAACCTGGAGGTCCCCGACTTGATGGCGGTGGCATTCGATCGCCTGCGCGAGCACGGCTACTCGCTGTGGAACTGGAACACCGGTGGCGACGCCTACGCCGGCTGGATTGCGCTCAGCCGCGACGACGACGCCATGCTGGCGCTAACCTCGTTGCTGGGGGTGGAAGTGCGGCTCGGGAATGAGGCGTTCTGAGGGTTGGGATTGGGGAGTTGGCATTCGGGATTCGCAGGGGCGGTCCCGTGCTTGCTGTCGCGTGAGTCGATCTTTGCGCGCGCTGAATTGCGACAAACGTAAAGCCGCACTCATCAGGCTGTGCGGACGCCGAGCGAGTGCGGCTGTTGCTCGGAATCGGTGGACCACCGCGGCGTTCGCATCCGCCTGACGGCTGTTCACAACGTTTTGTTCGCCACGCTGATGCGCGCACTGGCTGGTCGGAAAGTTTGGGCAAGCGGCAGCAAGACAGATGCGCTGCTTGGTTGGGAGCACGCTTGCCGGCATGACGCGTGATGGAAATGGCCTTGCTCGTGCGTTCAAATCAGGCCTCCCGATGTGCTTATGCGCACGTGATCGACGCAATCGCCCGGCACTTGCGAATCCCGAATCTCCACTCCCCAATCCCGGTTTTCAAGGCGCCTGGCCGCGCGCCTGCGCCCGCGCATTGGCGATCAAGCCCTTGAGCAGCGCGCGGTCGGTGTGGCGGGAGATGGGAATGGCGCCCAGGGCAATGGCCTCAAGGCGCAGCGGCGCGGGCACGTCGTAGTGCGCACCGCTGAGTTTGTTCTGGAAGGCGCGGCGGGGAATGCCCAGCCGCGCCGCCATGGCATGCAGCTCGTCCAGCGTATCGCCGAGCAGGTGCGCCCAGCGCTGGTCGCGCCACAGGTGCACCGCATCGTCGACGTAGACGGCCATCGGCCGGGTCAGGCCTTCTTGGACTTCTTCGGCTTCTTGCCGGCGCTGTCGCCGTCGGGCGCGTCCGCTGCAGCGTCGGAAGCCTGGTCGCTGGCATCTGCAGCACTGTCGGTGGCGCTGGCAGTGTCGTCTTCAGCCGCGTCGTCAGCACCGGCCTCGGTGCCGGCGTCCTGTGCTGCGTCTTCCGCCTCGCCGTCTTCATCCGCATCGGCGTTCTGGAACTCGGACACCAGCTTGGTCAGGTATTCCTCGGCGGTCTGGCCTTCGTCGGCGGCCAGGTCGTCGATCATCTGCTGCAGCTGGGTCGAATATTCCAGCGAAATGGTCTTGCCTTCGGCTTCCTGCAGGTTGGCCAGGTGCTTGAGCATGGCCAGCATCGGGACCGGGTTGTCGGCGCTGCCCATGGTCTGGCCGCCGATCGACAGCATCCACTCGCTGCCACCCTGCAGGCCGATCGCGGCGACCACGCGGCCATCGGCGTCCTGCAGCACGGCATGGTTGGTGACCTGGGGCGCCTGGCCCAGACGGACGAAGGGGCGCTTGGGCTGCTGCTTCTTGCGCTTGTCGCGCTTGGCCTTGGAATTACGGGACACGGTGTTCTCGACGCTGGGAATGGCCGGCCATTCTAGAGCGTGCGCCGCACGATGCGATGCGTAGCGGAGTTGGCCCGTGGATGCGAACCGGCCGCCGGGGGGGCACCGTCTCCGCAGGCACCGACCTGAGAGCCGCCACCAGGACGCCCCAAGCCCGAACCGCCGCAGGCCATCTCCCGGTGTCGAGTGCCTGGCGAATCCGGAAAATCCCGGCCCGCGCCACCAAGCCTGCCGGCCTGCGTTACCGCTTCTCCACCGCCGCTTCGGCCGCTTTGGCGAGCGCCGTGGCAGAGGCCACCTGCGCGCTGGACGACATGCGTGGTCCTGCCGGACGCGCAGCAGCAGTTCCTGCCGATGCCAGGGCCGGAGCCGGGGTCGCAGCCGCGGCGGCGGCGACCGGCGGGGCCGCGGCCGGTTTTGCGCTTTCGGCAGGCGTCCCCACGGTGGCGGTGCCGGTGGCCGCGGCGCCGCTCAGATCCGGCACCTGGGTGTCGGCATCGTGCAGCGACTTGCCCAGTGCCACGCCCTGGTCTGCGCCGGCCAGCGCTGCGTTTTCGGCGTCCTGGGTCATCACCACGATACTGATGCGGCGGTTGATCGGGTTCTGCGGATCGGTCTTGTCGAACAGCACCGACGAGGACAGCCCCACCACACGCGTCACCTTGGCATCGGACATGCCCCCGGCCACCAGGGCGCGGCGCGCGGCATTGGCGCGGTCGGCGCTGAGTTCCCAGTTGGTGTAGCCGGCATCGCTGCTGTAGGCGGTGGTGTCGGTATGGCCGGTGATGCTGATGTGGTTGGGCACCTGGTTGATGAAGCTGGACAGCTCGCGCAGGATCGCCACCGTATACGGCTTGAGCTGGTCGCGGCCGATGTCGAACATCGGGCGGTTCTGCTTGTCCACGATCTGGATGCGCAGGCCATCTGGCGTGAGGTCCAGCAGCAGCTGGTCCTTGAACGGCTCCAGCGCCTGGCTCTTGTCGATGGCCTCCTTCAGGTCCTGCATCAGCGCTTCCAGGCGCCTCTTGTCCTTGGCGCGGCTGTCCACGTCGGTATCGGCCGCGTTGTCGCGCTTGCGGCCCATTTCGTCCTTCTGTCCCTTGGCCATGTCGGCGGTACCGCCGAGCTTGATCATCGAGGTGCTGGCGCCACCGGGTCCGTTCATGCCGGGCGAAGGCGCCGGCGATTTGCCGGACAGCGGGCTGGGGTTGCGGAAGTATTCGGAGATCGCCGCGCGCTGTTCCTTGGTGGTGGCCGCCATCAGCCACAGCACCAGGAAGAAGGCCATCATCGCGGTCACGAAGTCGGCAAACGCCACCTTCCAGGCGCCGCCATGATGGCCGCCACCCTGTACCTTCTTGACCCGTCGGATGATGACGGTGGATTTGGCCTCGGCCATGACCGCGGCCCTACTTGATCGTTTTCAGGTGCGTTTCGAAATCGCCGAAGCTCGGACGCACGTTGGAGGGCAGGGTCTTGCGCGCGAATTCCAGCGCGATCTTCGGGTTGTAGCCACGCAGGCAGGCCAGCAGCGCGGTCTTGACCGCTTCGTAGATGCGTCCGTCCTGCTCGGCCCGCGCTTCCATCGCCGCCGACAGCGGCGAGACGAAACCGTAGGCCAGCAGGATGCCGAGGAAGGTGCCCACCAGCGCGGCGCCGACGTGGTGGCCGATCTCCTCGATCGGCCCGCCGATCGAGCCCATGGTGATCACGATGCCGAGCACCGCCGCCACGATGCCGAAGCCGGGCAGGCCGTCGGAGACCTTGCTCAGCGCATGCGACGGCGCCAGGGCTTCGTGATGGTGTTTTTCCAGTTCCAGTTCGAGCAGCGGTTCCAGCTCGTGCGGCTCGATGTTGCTGCCGATCATCAGGCGTAGGCAGTCGGTGATGAAATCCAGCAGGTGATGGTCGGCCACTACCTTGGGGTAGTTGCCGAAGATGGTGCTGTCCTGCGGCTTTTCGACGTGGTCTTCCAGCGCCATGAAGCCGTCGCGGCGCGCCTTGTTCAGCAGTTCGTAGATCAGGCTCAGGGTGTCCTTGTAGTCCTCGGACTTGTACTGCGGGCCCTTGAACACGCCCATGATGCCGCTGAGGGTTTCCTTGACGATCTTGCCCGGCGTGCTGACCAGGAACGCGCCCAGCGCTGCGCCACCGATGATCATCAGCTCGTACGGCTGCCACAGCGCGCCCAGCTTTCCGTGCGACAGCACGTAGCCGCCGAGGACGCTGACGATGACGACGATGAAGCCAACGATGATGAGCATGGCGCAGCCGGAAGCAAACTGGGGTTGCTAGTGGTTTCGGCTTGCGCGGCCGATTCTTGAAGCGCGTGGCGTGAAGACGTGCGCTGTAGCTGAATGTCTAACCGATTGTGGTGGCGGTCTCATGCACGCATCTGATCGCCTCGCCGCCTGCCAGCGACAGTGTCGCTTCGCCGGCGTGTTCCCAGAATTGGTTGCCCTGTGCATCGGCAAAGCGCGCCCCGGATGCTGCCTGGGCACTGAGCAGGATCAGCCTGCGGTCGTCGAGGGTCAGCTGCAGGGCATCGGTGGCCGCATCGAAACGTGTCGCGACCGTGCGCGGGCCGCAGCGCCAGGCCACCGTCTGCGCGGGAAGCGCGGGGTCGGCCGCCGCCGCCGCTGGAGCGGGCGTCTTGGCCGGACGCGGCAGCGGGCCGGTCACGCTGGCGTCGGTGCCTGTGGCAAGCGGGCGGGCATCGGTTTGGACACCGGCTGGCTGGGCATGTGCGGGCTTGCCCGCCTGCGCTGCCGGGGGCGGGCTACCTGCGCTGCAGCCGGCGAGTGCGGCCGCCAGCAGGCCGGTGAGCATCAGGGATGAGGACGTGTGCATCTGCGTACTCCTGCCTGGTTCGGATTGCCGCCGTGTTTGCGGCGGTTGGGACCTGGGGCGCCGGGCCCGGCGCCCCAAGGGCCTGCATCTTGCGCGCCGGGGCCGGGACGGCCTGCTACGACTAAGCATGCGACCGCTTTACCGCAGGGACCTAGCCTGCGTGTGGGCGGCCGTATGGAAATCAAGCCGTATCTGCGTCTCGCGCGCCGGCAACCGATCTGCACATCGACATTGCCGGCTCGAGCCGCGTGCAGGCGGTGCCTGTCATGGCGCGCAAAAGCGCAGGCAGGCGTTGTTTACTTCCTCCCGGGCATTGCAACGGCGGTGGCCCACAGACGCGGCGCCATCAGGCCGGTTGCGCCTCGGCACCTTGGCGCTGCAGCGGGTTCGGCAGGGCCTGGCCGTTTTCGGTGAAGCCCAGCGAGACCGAGTTCAGGCAGTGGCGCTCGCCGGTGGGCGGCGGGCCGTCCGGGAACACATGGCCCAGGTGGCTGTCGCAGCGCGCGCAGACGATTTCGGTGCGGATCATGCCGTAGCTGGTGTCGCGGATCTCGCGCACATGGGCCGGGTCGTAGGGCGCAAAGAAGCTCGGCCAGCCGGTGCCGGACTCGAATTTGGCGCTGGAACGGAACAGCGGCAGCCCGCACAGCCGGCAGGTGTAGACACCGTCCAGCTTGTTGTCCAGAAACACCCCGCAGAATGGCGCCTCGGTGCCATGGTGCAGCAGCACGCGCTGTTCCTCGTCGCTGAGCCCGGCGATCAGGGCATCGCGTTGGGCGGGGGAGGGAGGGGTCAGATCGAACTGGCTCATGGGGCTCTCGCATGCGCTCGCCAGCGGGGTGCCGGCGCCTGCTTCCGTGATGTGGGCAGTGTCGGGGTGGTTCAACCGGTGAGACGCAGCCAGCGGCCCGCCACTGCGGCGGAGGGGCAGCCCTTCTTCGCACCGCAACCACCTTGCGAAAGCGTTCATCCCCTGGCCGGTCGCATGCATTGCCGCAGCGTCCTTGCGCCCCAATCACTGCATGACCCTCGAACACACAAGGTGCCTGTCATGGCGATCCACGCATCAAGCCGCCGCGTTCTGCTATGCGTTCTACTGGCGCTGACCGGCGCGGTGGCGGCGCAGTCGGCCACCACCACGCGCTCATCCACGACCTTGCAACCCATCACCACGCCGACGCCCGTCCCGCCCACGGTAACGCCGCCGCGCGCGCTGCAGCCGGCGCCTTCGGCCGCACCGGTGCCTTCGCAACTGGGGCAACGCCCGGTCGCGCCGAGCATCCCCACGCATGGGCCGGCACAAATGCCGGTCGCGCCTGCCGGCAGCCAGGTGGCGCCGACCAAGGCGATGGTCTACGACCGCAACGGCCGTCTGCTGCATGGCATGCAGCCGGCCGGCGCCAACCGGGTGCTGGATACCAAGACCGGCCGCTACTACGACGCGGTGCCGGCGGGCGATGGCATGCGCGTGGTGCGCTGACAGCAGCAGCGCGATCTGATGGCGCCAACCGCCAACCGCCAACCGCCAATCGCCAATCGCCAATCCCGAATCCCCGCCTCAATCGGCGATCGGCAACGCCAGCGTCTCCTTGACCTCTTCCATCACGATATAGCTCTTGGATTCGCGCACATGCGGCATGGTCAGCAAGGTGCTGCCGAGCAACTTGCGGTAGGACGCCATCTCGCTGATGCGCGCCTTGAGCAGGTAGTCGAAGTCTCCGGAGACCAGGTGGCACTCCAGCACGTTGGGCAGCTTCAGCGCGGCGCGGCGGAATTCTTCGAAGATGTCGCCGGACTTGTAGGCCAGGCTGATCTCCACGAACACCAGCAGGCTGGCCTTGAGATAGTGCGGGTCCAGCCGCGCGTAATAGCCGGTGATGGCGCCGTCGCGCTCCAGCCGGCGCACGCGCTCGGTGCACGGCGTGGTCGACAGGCCGACCCGCTCGCCCAGTTCGGTGAACGAAATCCGCCCCTCCTGCTGCAGGATGCGCAGGATCTTGCGGTCGATCTTGTCCAGCTCGCGGGCGCGGGTGCTCATGGGGTTTGTCTGCGCAGGGTTTGGCAGGAAGTTTCACTGCAAAGCCGTGCCGATTCCAGAAATGGCACTGCCTGGCTCGCAATATACTGCGTCTAACTGTCCCCCTCGGCGCTTGGTTGTGGGGGAATGCCCTTTTCAGGAGAACGACATGCGTGTGCTCATTCTCGGTAGCGGCGTCATCGGCGTGACCAGTGCGTGGTACCTGGCGCAGGCCGGTTGCGAAGTGACCGTGGTCGACCGCCAGCCGGCAGCGGCGCTGGAGACCAGCTACGCCAACGCCGGCCAGCTGTCGTTCGGCTACACCTCGCCGTGGGCGGCGCCCGGCGTTCCCGGCAAGGCGGTGAAATGGCTGTTCGAGCAGCACGCACCACTGTCGATCCGCCCTACCCGCGACCTGCGCCAGCTGGCCTGGCTGAGCCAGATGCTGCGCAACTGCACCGCCGAACGCTATGCGGTGAACAAGGCGCGCATGGTGCGCATGTCCGACTACAGCCGCGATTGCCTCAACGCCCTGCGCGCCGAGACCGGCATCGAATTCGAAGGCCGCCAGCTTGGCACCACGCAGTTGTTCCGCACCCAGCAGCAGCTGGATGCGGCCGCGCAGGACATCGAGGTGCTGGCCCAGTACGGCGTACCGTACGAGCTGCTGAGCCCGGCGCAGATCGCGCAGTTCGAACCCGGCCTGGCCGGCGGCGGCGCGCAGATGGCCGGCGCGCTGCGCCTGCCCGAAGACCAGACCGGCGACTGCCGGCTGTTTACCCAGCGCCTGGCCGAACTGGCCGCGCAGGCGGGGGTCACGTTCCGCTACGGGCAACAGATCGAGCGGCTGGAGCACGGCGGCGGCCAGGTCAGCGGCGTGCAGATCGATGGCCGCGTGGAAACGGCCGACCGCTACGTGCTGGCGCTGGGCAGCTATTCGGCCGATTTGCTGCTCTCGCTCGGCCTGCACCTGCCGGTGTACCCGCTCAAAGGCTATTCGCTCACCATCCCGATCGTCGATGCGCAACGCGCGCCGACCTCCACCGTGCTGGACGAGAGCTACAAGATCGCGCTCACCCGTTTCGACGACCGCATCCGCGTCGGCGGCATGGCCGAGGTGGCCGGCTTCGATCTGTCGTTGAATCCGCGTCGCCGCGCCACCCTGGAAATGGTCGTCAACGACCTGTTCCCCGGCGGCGGCGATCTGGCCCAGGCCGAGTTCTGGACCGGCCTGCGCCCGGCCACCCCGGATGGCACCCCGGTGGTGGGCGCCACGCCTTATGCCAACCTGTTCCTCAACACCGGGCATGGCACGCTGGGCTGGACCATGGCCTGCGGCTCCGGACGCTACCTGGCCGATCTCATGCAGGGCCGCACGCCGGAGATCGATACCGAAGGTCTGGACGTGTTCCGGTACCTGTCGCCACGCAGCGCACGCCCGCAGCGGGAGGCCGCGTAGTGCGTCCTGCGCAAGCGTCGATCGATCTGGAAGCGTTGCGCCACAACTACCGCCTGGCCAGGCGCCTGGGCGGCAGCAAGGCGCTGGCGGTGGTCAAGGCCGATGCTTACGGGCATGGCGCAGTGCGTTGCGCGCAGGCGCTGGAACCGGAGGCCGATGGCTTCGCGGTGGCTTGCATCGAAGAGGCGCTGGAACTGCGCCAGGCCGGCATCCGTGCGCCGATTCTGTTGCTGGAGGGATTTTTCGAACACGACGAGTTGCGCCTGATCGCCGAGCACGATCTGTGGACGGTGGCGGCCACGCCGCAGCAGGTGCGCGCGCTGGCCGAGTTCCAGAGCCCGCGGCCGTTGCGGGTGTGGTTGAAGATGGACAGCGGTATGCATCGGCTGGGCCTGTCGCCGGAGGATTTCCGCGCCGCCTGGTTGCGCCTGCGCGGGCTACCGCAGATCGCCTCGCTGGTGCTGATGACCCACCTGGCACGTGCCGACGAGCTGGACTGCAGCCGCACCGACGAGCAGGCGGTGGCCTTTGCGCTCACCGCCGGCGGCATGCGCGCAGAAACCAGCCTGCGCAATTCGCCCGGCCTGCTTGGCTGGCCGGCGCTGCGCAACGACTGGTCGCGCCCCGGGTTGATGTTGTACGGCGCCAACCCGTTCCCGCAGCATACCGAGAACACCGCGCAGCTGCGTCCGGTGATGACGCTGCGCTCGCGCATCATTTCGGTGCGCGAGTTGCCGGCCGGCGAGCCGGTGGGCTACGGCGCCCGCTTCGTTGCCGAACGACCCACGCGTGTCGGCGTGGTGGCGATGGGCTATGCCGACGGCTATCCGCAGTTCGCGCCCAACGGCACCCCGGTGCTGGCGGACGGGCAGATCTGCCCGTTGATCGGTCGCGTCTCGATGGACATGCTCACCGTGGACCTCACCGACCACCCGCAGGCCGACATCGGCACGCCGGTGCAGCTGTGGGGCGACGCACCGCAGGTCAGCGCGCTGGCAGCGCAATGCAACGTCAGCGCCTACCAGCTGCTGTGCGGGCTCAAGCGGGTACCGCGGATCTATGTGGGTGAGGCGGAAGTAAGCAAACTTTCAGCGTAGGTGCATCCCTATCTCCCCCAGGGAGAAGGTGGCGCGTAGCGCCGGATGAGGGTGCGAGCGAAGCTGCGTGCAGTTTGAATGCCAGGCGTGCTGCGCGCGGTACCTTCTCCCCCAACCCCCGCTCCGCGCGCCGGCCTGCGCCAGCGGCGCAGGCGCACCAAGGCACGCGCGCCAGTGGCGCGCAAGCTGTGCCGTGGCGCCCCGACGGGAGAGGGGCTTTCAGCGGCAACTCACAACCTGGCGGTACTGCGATCGCCACGGAACTGCTTGCGCACCCAATCGTCGATCATCGCCTTTTCGAAGCGCAGCGGATCGCTGTCGGTCAGGCGCGGTCCGCTCATCAGAAAGGCCGAATCCACCAGCTTGCGTTCGCCCTGGTCGATCACGCGGCCATCGGCGCCGGTAAGCGTGTAGGTGAAGCTCAGGCGCGGCGGGTAGATGTCCTTGACCACGCGCACGTCCTGCATGCGCGGCCCGTGCCAGGGCTCGTACTGGCCGGCGCGGCGGATGTCGGTAATGGTCACGCTCAGATGCTGGCCATCGGGCAACTGGCGCGCTGCGCTCTTCTGAAAGTGGGTGGCCAGCTGGGTCACCCAATCGCCGCGTTGCGCCTCCCAACGGTTGCCGCTGAAGCGCATCTCGGAGAACTGCGCAGGGTCGGTCCAGCGCACGTCCACCTTGCCGTCGCTGCCAAGCGCGCGCGGCGCATCGGGGTCGGTGACGTTGCGCACCCCGGCCTGCGCACCGGTCGCGGCAAGCACACCCGCCAGCAGCAGGCTGGCGCCGGAAAGATTGGAAAGTTTCATCGAAAGCCTCCAAGCGGAAGGTACGGTGTGTACCGGCTGTTTTCGCAGTGTGGGGGCGCCTCGGAACGCCCGCAACGCGCTGCACGCCTGGGTTCGTCACCACGTTGCCGCGCGGTTAATCAGCTTGCGGAACACCATGACGGCGGGTTCACTGCGCCTGCGCCCGCGCTTCACGGCACAGCCCGGAAGATCGCCAGCATGGACACCCACACTTTCCGCACAAAATCAGCGTCTTCGGCGCCGGCTCACATGCCGTCGGATGTGCGTTTGCAATTCATCGACTGGGCCAAGCAGCACGGGCACAACCCCGCCTCCGGCGCGGCCGCCTTCGTGGCACTGCAGAGCGAGGTCGACCTGGACCTGGCCACACGCGCGCTGCAGCTGGAGCCCGGTGCCGATTCGCGCGCGGCGCTTCGCGAGCATCTGGCTGCACTGGCGCGCCAGGTGGATGTGGCCGTGCAGTTCCCGCCGGTCTACACCTATACCGCGGCCAATGGCCTGGATTACCGCTACTCGCTGATGCTGGTCATTGCTGAAGATTGCGTGGAGTGGACCGGCCGGGTCTGGCACGACCTGGACTATCAGGGAATGCTCACCGGCCGTGGGCAGGGTCCGCGTGCTAACTACACCCAGCTGGCGCGCATGGCGCTGGAACATGAGCTTGATCAGGAGCGTCCCCGTTATGTCCAGGCATGAACTCGAACTGCAATTGCCGGTGGGCGCGCAGATTGCCGGTGGGGAAGACGGCTTCAGCCAGCGCTGCCGCGAGGAATGCGCGCAGATGGGGGTGGCGCGGGTCCGCCTGTTGCTGCTGGATTCCGATTACGCACGGTCCACTGCCTGGCGCGAGGAAGCGCAACGCTGGATGGACGAACAGCTGCGTCGCGAGGGCGAATGGGTGTTCCGCGGCGTGATCGCCGGCATCGTGGTGCTGGCAACCTGCATCGGATTCGCCGCCACCACCTTGTGGTGAACACGGGGCTGGGCGAGGAAAGCGTGAACTTGCCCAGCCCCACGTGCACCCGCTGACGACATCAGGCATGGTTTCATCTGCCCGTCATCCGCTCCGGCAGCATCCGTGGTTTCCGATTTGAGCACTCCTTCTTCCAGCCCCACGCTGGCTGCCGCACTGCCGGCCGCCATCGCCGAGCCGTTTCTGGACCCGGCGATGTATCACGAGATTTTCCACAACATCGATGCCGGGTTTTGCGTCATCGACATGGTATTCGACGGCGAGCAGGCGGTGGACTATGTGATCCGCACCACCAATGGTGCCTTCGAGCGCTACACCGGCCTGTCGCCCAACGCACTGAACGTCTCCATCCGCAACCTGCTCCCCGAGCACGAGCAGGAATGGTTCGACCGCTACGGCCACGTCGCGCGCACCGGCAACCGCATCCACTTCGAAATGCAGGCCAAGGCGCTCAAGCGCTGGTATTCGGTGGATGCGTTCCGGGTCGGGCAGCCGGAGCAGGCACGGGTGGCGATCCTGTTCATGGACATCACCGAGCGCAAACGCGTCGAGCGCGAGCTGGCCGAGAGCGAGGCGCGCTTCAGTGCGCTGGCCGACGGCTTGCCGATGCCGGTCTGGGTGCTGGACGCGCAAGGCGTGGTGCGCTTCGTCAACAGCGCGTATGGCGAATTTTTTGGCCTGGATATTTCCAGCGGTACGGTGTCGGCGTGGAGCGAACTGCTGCATCCGGACGACTTGCCGACGTTCCAGTTCGAGCTGGCCGCATCGCTGCAGGAACAGCGCGGCCTGCGCGCGCTGGTGCGTGCGCGCCGCCATGATGGGCAGTGGCGCTGGATCGAAATGACCGCAACCCCGCGCTATTCGGCCGACGGCCGCTTCATCGGGCTGGCCGGCAGCAGCCCGGACGTGACCGAGCAGCGCGAGATCGAACTGGCGCGCGAGCAATTGCTGGAATCCGAGCGCAGCGCGCGCAACGAGGCCGAAAGCATGGCGCGGTTGAAGGACGAGTTCCTGGCCACGCTGTCGCACGAATTGCGTACCCCGCTGACCACCATCCTGGGCTGGAGCGAGTTGCTGCTGCAGCGGGTCGAAGAAGGCCAGCCGTACTACAAGGGGCTGTCGGTGATCGCCAGCAGCGCACGCGCGCAGAAGCGGCTGATTTCCGACATGCTCGATCTCAGCAGCATGTTGCTGGGCAAGGTGCAGCTGGAAGTCGAATCGCTGGATCTGGTCGAGCAGGTGCGTGAAGCCTTGAACACCCAGGAACTGGCTGCCGAAGGCAAGGACCAGGTCCTGGAGCTGCACGTGCCGCCCACGCCCTGTCTGGTGCTTGGCGATGCCACGCGCCTGCAGCAGGTGTTGTGGAACCTGCTGTCCAACGCAATCAAGTTCACCCCGGCACATGGTCGTATCGACGTCAAAATCGAGCGCGACGATGGGCATCTGGTGGTCTCGGTCTGCGATTCCGGCGATGGCATTGCAGCCGAATTCCTGCCGCACCTGTTCGGTCGTTTCCGCCAGGCCGACGGCACCACCACGCGCCAGCATGGCGGGCTGGGTCTGGGCCTGGCCATCGTGCAGCAGCTGGTGGAAATGCACGGCGGACAGGTCGGCGCCACCAGTGGCGGCCGTGGCAAGGGCGCGACCTTCACCGTGCGGCTGCCGGAACATATTCCCGACCAGGCCAAGCGCCCACGCCGCGAATTGCGGCGGCGTCTGATGTCCGAACAGATCGTCGAAGCGCGCGCGCTCAACGGCTTGCGCCTGCTGGCGGTCGAAGATCAACCGGACATGCTCGATTATCTGCGGCGTCTGCTCGAAGAGCAGGGCGCCGAAGTGGTGGTCGCCGGCAGCGCCACCGATGCGCTGGCATTGATCGATCATCGTGGCCACGCTCGCTTCGATCTGATGCTGACCGATATCGGCATGCCGGGCATGGACGGTTACGGCTTGATCCGTACCGTGCGCGAAAACCTCGGGCTGGATGCCACCGCGTTGCCGGCCGTGGCAGTCACCGCGCTGGCCCGCGAAGACGACCGCAAGCGCGCGCTGGAGTCCGGGTTTCAGGAACATCTGGCCAAGCCCTACAGCGTGGCGCAACTGGTCACGGCCGTGCGTGCCGCGCGCCAGGCGGTGGAGTAACCGGCGCGCAGCGCACAGCCGCGCAGCGGGTCACCGCAAGGTGGTGAGGCGACGCGTTGGATGCGCAGTAGCGTGTGTGTGGCTTGCGTACCTGGCGTCTTTCCATGAGGCGCCGATCTACCCCAGAACAACCGATCGTCATGCGACGCACAGGTGGTTTCGTGGATGAGCCTTTCACCACCGTTGCAGCGCGGCCGCGCTGGAAGACGGATGCGTGCGCATGCTTGGCGCCAATGCCGCGCCAATGCCGAGCACCGGCACACGACACGTTTTCTGCCTCTTTCACGCATGCTGGCCTAGCGTGGTGCGCTCAGCTCACGGAGATCGCGCAATGCCCAAGCATGCCCCGCACGTGTATTCCGAACAGGTCCAGATCGCCACGCTCGAACATTGGGTGTCCCTGCTCGATGGTCAGGAGCGTGTGCGCATCGAGCTCGACGACGGCAGCATGATCAGCGGCACGGTTGCCGTGCGCCCAAGCCTGCAGACCTATCTGGACGACCACGACAACGAGGGATTGAACGGTCAGCTGCGGCTGGACCAGCTGGATGCATCGCAAGAGCCGCAATGGATCTGGATGGACCGGATCGTGGCGGTGCACCCGTTGTTGCTGGGCGCCGATCCGCAAGTCATGCCGTGATGGTGGTGTGTTGACGGTGTGTTTACTTCTCGCCGTCGCGTTGGCGGCATGATCGCTGGCTGACGCAACCGTCCAGGATTTGCCCGCAATGAATGCATCCCGATTGAAGTTCGCTCGCTGGCCGCTGTCGTTGATGGCGCTGGCCGTGCTCGCCGCGTGCGGCGACACGGCAACGTTGGCGATCGAACAGGGGACCGGGCCGGACCCGCAATTGCCCGAGCCGGTGAAGCGTCTGATTCCCACCGTCAAGGTGGCGCCGGTCAAACGCTGGGCAGCCAATGCCAAGCCCATCGCGGCCGACGATCTGCAGGTGGCTGCGTTTGCGCGCGATCTGGATCACCCGCGCTGGATCTACGTGCTGCCCAATGGCGATGTGTTGGTGGCCGAAACGGCCGAGCCGCCCAAGCCCGAGGATGCCGAAGCCGGTGGTGGGCTGCGCAAGAAAGTGCAGGGCGCGATGATGAAAAAGGCCGGCGCGGCGGTGGCGAGCGCCAATCGCATCACCTTGCTGCGCGATGCCGACGGCGACGGCGTGGCGGAAGTGCGCACGCAGTTCGTCAGCGGGCTGTTTTCGCCGTTCGGCATGGCGCTGATCGGCGACCGCTTCTATGTCGCCAACGCCGATGCGCTGGTGAGTTTTCCGTACAAGCCCGGCGACACGCATCTCACCGCCAAGCCGACTTTCGTGGCCAATCTGCCCGGTGGCATCAACCATCATTGGACCAAGTCGCTACTGGCCAGCCCGGACGGCAGCAAGCTCTATGTCGGCGTCGGTTCCAACAGCAACGTGGCCGAAAATGGCATGGAAGCCGAGCTCAATCGTGCGGCGATCCTGGAAATCGACCCGGCCACCGGCAGCAGCCGCATCTTCGCCGGCGGCTTGCGCAACCCGGTGGGCACCGCATGGGAGCCGCAGAGCAAATCGCTGTGGGTGGTGGTCAACGAGCGCGACGAAATCGGCAGCGACCTGGTGCCGGACTACCTCACCTCGGTGCGCGACGGCGGTTTCTACGGCTGGCCGTACAGCTACTACGGCCAGCATGTGGACGAGCGGGTCAAACCGCAGAATGCCGAACTGGTGGCAAAGGCAATCAAGCCCGATTACGCGCTCGGCCCGCATACCGCGTCGCTCGGCCTGAGCTTCGCCAGCGGCACCTTGCTGCCCGAGCGTTTCCGCCAGGGCGCCTTCATCGGCCAGCACGGCTCGTGGAATCGCGACCCGCCCAGCGGCTACAAGGTGTTGTTTGTCCAGTTCGCCGATGGCAAACCCAACGGCCCGCCGATCACGGTGCTGGATGGATTCCTGGATGCCGAAGGCAATGCGCAGGGCCGCCCGGTGGGTGTGGCGTCGGACAGTCGCGGCGCACTGCTGGTGGCCGACGATGTGGGCAATGTGATCTGGCGGGTGACGCCGAAGGCGCGTTGAGCCGGGCAGCGGGCCGCGTGGCCAAGTGGACTAGCCCCTTCAGCGAGGCACCTCCGGCGAGGCGCAGAAGCGACGCGCATATCCCCTTTCTTCGGCAACGCGCTGGATTTCCTCGTCGGCCAATTCTGGTGCGCCATAGACTGCGTAGGCCACGCTGCCATCGGCGCGCTCGCCGATCTGGTGCAGGCGGTATCGGGGGCGACCTGCGCCGGTATTGGCGGGGTAGTGCATGGGCGGGGGCATGTCGTCCAAGTCCATTTCGCTGTTATCGACCACTCCACCTACGAATAAGGCGCGCGTCATAATGCTTTCTCCGGTGTGTGCCTGACCTCAGCCTAGGTGGAGGAATGTTGCGTGCGCATCAATGGCCTGTGCAGGCGCGGCAACACAGTGGGCGGTGTAACTCCATCGATCCCCTGCAATAGCCGGCCCGCAAGACGGTCTATTGCCAAGTGCTGCGCAAAGTTGACTGAAAGCGCTGACTCTGACGCGATGCTGGGCCTCGCCGGAACTTCTGCAAATATCCCATGCTCCTCTTCCCAAACAAGCGAGAGGAGCTGGCCGACAATTATGCGGAGGAAAAGAAATCAGAAAGGCTGACGCGGGTTGTCGTTGTCGCCTTTACTTGTCGGGGCACTGAATTGATAGCCTGTCAGTTGCCATGATCCACCTGACTGACCAGCCCATTCGTAATCCCATTGTTCAAATGCCCCGCCAGGAAATTCGTTACGGATTGTAATTTTCTCGCCAGGGACGCCGCTGGCGGGCAAAGGAACCGGTGGACCATCCGGCCCGGACTGAATACTAATCAATCCGGTCGAGACTATGCTGCGGGAGACACTCAGGCTACTCGTCGGTAACAGCGGCGGATACTTTGGTGAGTGCTGCTTGATCCAAGCGACGATGGATTGCGATTCGTTAGATCCGGCGCGATATAAACTTTTCTGCGTTGTTACCAGCGAGCTGGATGGCGTCGTCGCCGCACGATAATTCTGACCATATGCGGACGTCGCCAAAAATAGTGTTGCGGAAAACAGTCCGAAATATTTCCTATATCTCATATCCAGTATTCCTATTAATGATCGGCAGGTCTTCCTGCGAGCTCAAGCGTGGGCCTTTGCTCTGCCGCTGTCAATGCGCTCATTAAAGAAGCCATCCAAGCCTCGGTAAGCCATTCGAAGGCAGCCTGTGGATGAGATTGAATCACGTGATCGCTATCGCATTATCACTTTGCGCTCAACACCATATTTGTTACTTATCAGTCAAATGGAATCATCTGGATGCCACGCAAGCCTCCCCCTTCTGTTCCGGACAGTCAGTATGCAACCGCAGCGGGCGTCACACCGCCACCGCTCCCTTACAATGGCCGCCCATTTCCGCTCCGACGACCAATGGCTGGCCCGCACGACGCCCCGCTTCAAGCCCTGTTCCTGCCTTTTGCCCAAGGCGCGCTGCCATGGTCGGAAGGACCGGTGTTGTTCCTGCGCGCGCGCGACGGTTTTCCGCTGCGCGAGCAGGCAAGCCCCCAAACGCTGACCTGCGAGCAGAGCTTCCGTCCGTTCGCCGAAGCGCTGGAGCGCAATGGGTGGACCGTGCGCGAAGAAAGCGAGATCGAGGCCGACAGTACGCGCTATGCCCTGGTGCTGGTGCTGCCTCCGCGGCAGCGCGAGGAGGCGCGCGCGCTGTTCGCACGTGCGGTGGCGCTGACTGCGCCCGGTGGCCGTGTGGTGGCCTGCCAGTCCAACAACGAAGGCGCACGCTCGGGGGAAGCCGATCTGCGCCAGCTCACCGGGCTGGCCGGCAGCCTGACCAAGTACCACTGCCGCACCTATTGGAGCGCGCCGCTGCCGGCCGACACCGATGCCGCGCTGCAGGCGCGCTGGGCCGCGCTGGATGCGCCACGCAAGATTCTGGACGGCCGCTTTGTCAGCCGTCCCGGCGTCTTCGCCTGGGATCGCATCGACCCGGCGTCCGCGCTGCTGGTCGAGCATCTGCCGACCACGCTGGCCGGCCATGGCGCCGACCTGGGCGCTGGTTTTGGTTATCTATCGGCCGAAGTGCTGGCGCGTTGTCCCAAGGTCACCGCGCTGGATCTGTACGAAGCCGAGGCGCGCGCATTGACGCTGGCGCGGCGCAACCTGCAGGACATCGCGCATCCGGCGCAGCTGCACTACCACTGGCGCGATGTCACCGCCGGGCTGGTGGCGCAATACGATTTCATCGTCAGCAACCCGCCGTTCCATACGCCGTCGCGTGCCGACCGCCCGGACATCGGACAGCGCTTCATTGCGGTGGCCGCACAGGCACTGCGCCCGGGCGGGCAATTGATACTGGTCGCCAACCGGCACCTGCCTTACGAACAGGTGCTCAACGACAGTTTCGGACAGGTCCGCGTGGCTGCCGAACGCGATGGGTTCAAGCTGATCGCGGCGATCCGCGGCCGCGGAGCGCGCCCATGAAGCTGGTCAAACACATCGCCAATCTCGGCTACGGCAGCCGCAAGCAGGTCACCCAGCTGTTCCGGCAGGGCGCGATCACCGATGCGCAAGGCGAGGTGCTGTATGCCGACGACCAGGTGGAGCACGACGCCATCCGCATCGATGGCGAACCGCTCGATCCGCCAGCGGGCTTGAGCCTGTTGCTGCATAAACCCAGCGGCTACACCTGCTCGACCAAGGACACCGGCCGGCTGATCTACGAATTGCTGCCGCCACGTTTCCGCCTGCGCGCGCCGGTGTTGGCGCCAGTGGGTCGGTTGGACCGCGAGACCAGCGGCATGCTGTTGATGACCGACGACGGCGCGCTGCTGCACCGGATCATTTCGCCTAAATCGGCCCTGGACAAGGTGTATGACATCACCCTGGCCGAGGACCTGCGTGGCGAGGAGGCCGCGCTGTTCGCCAGCGGCAGCTTGCTGTTGGACGGCGAAACCAAGCCGCTGCTGCCGGCCGAGCTGGAGGTGCTTGGCCCACGCCAGGCGCGGCTGACCTTGCACGAAGGCCGCTATCACCAGGTGCGGCGCATGTTCGCTGCCGCCGGTAACCACGTGGTCGCGCTGCACCGCAGCCGCATCGGCGGCCTGTCGCTGGATGGATTGCCGTCGGGGCAATGGCGTGCGCTGGAAGCGAACGATCTTGAGGTGTTGTTGGGCCGCGGCGCTCCGGCATGACCCACAGTGCAGCGCTGCCGTTTCGCCCGCAGGCGGTGATCTTCGACATGGATGGCTTGATGCTCGATAGCGAGCGCGCCATCACGGCCTGTCTGGCGCAGGCCGCCGACGACCAGGGTCTGCAGATCGAACCGGCCTTCTGGTTGCGCATGGTGGGCACCGGCGATGCGGCCTGCCGCCGGCTGCTCGGCGAACGGATCGGCGAGGCCGCGGCCGACACCATGCTGGCGCATGCGCAACGGCTGTATGCCGCTGCGGTCGAGCGCGGCGTCCCGCATCGGCCCGGCATCGTTGCGCTGTTGGACTATCTGGCAGCCCAGCGCATGCCGCGCGCGGTGGCCACCTCCACCCAGCGCCCGCTGGCGCTGCGCAAGCTGGAAGCGGCCGATCTGTTGTGGCGCTTCGATGCCGTGTGCACGGCCAGCGATGTGGTCCATCCGAAACCTGCGCCGGATATCTACCTGCTGGCTGCGCGCACCTTGGCGGTAGACCCTGCGCACTGCCTGGTGCTGGAAGACTCGCCCACCGGCGTGCGTGCAGCATTGGCGGCCGGCATGACACCGATCCAGATTCCGGACCTGCTCGAGCCCGACGCCACCGTGCGTGCGCTCGGCCACCGCATCCTGCCCTCGCTGGGTGATGCGCAACGCTTGCTGGAAGCACGCTTGTCGGGGTGACGGGTTCGGGTGGATACGTCGCGGGGCCAGTTCATGCGCCAACCCGGCTGTGATCACGCAGGTGCTGCCGACCGCCTCGCTGCGCTTACGCGTAGTGCATCTTGCGCGACATGCCACCGTCGACGATGAAATCCTGCCCGGTGACGAAACCGGACAGCTGCGGCGCAAGCAGATACACCGCCAGCTGCGCAATGTCTTCGGGTGTGCCCACGCGCCCGGCCGGGTGCTGTGCATGGTCGCGACGCGACAATTTCGGTGCCCGCCGGCGCTGCGGCGCGCGCCACGCATCGGTGCTGATCCACCCCGGGCTGATGCTGTTGACGCGTACATGCGGTCCTTCGCTCAGCGCCAGCGCGTGGGTAAAGGCCACCAGGCCGCCCTTGGCTGCGGCGTACGCTTCGCTGTGCGGCTCCGATTGCCAGGCGCGGGTGGAGGCGATGTTGACGATCGCCCCACCGGCTGGCGCCTGCCTGAGCGCGGGCAGCGCCTGCCTGCTGCACAGGAAGGCGCCGTGCAGGCTGGACAGCCGGCTGTTCCAGGTGTCCCAGTCCAGTTGCGGCAGTGCCGCGATATGCGGATCGGGCACGCCGGCATTGTTGACCAGACCATCGATGCGCCCGAAGCGCTTGAGCGCCGTGGCGACCAGGCGCGTGGCCTGCGCCTGGCGCGCGGCATCGCAGCGGACGAAAGCGCTACGGCGCGGCAGTGCCCACTCCTGCAGGCAGGCCTTGCCGGCATCGGCATCCAGATCGCCAATCACCACGCTGCCGCCCGCGCCCAGCACCGCCTGGGCAATGCCGCGGCCGATACCTTGCGCCCCACCGGTGATCACCACCACGCGGTCCTGCAGCGGCGACGGGTTCCATGCGGAAATTGCGGGGATCAAGGCCATGGCATGCGGCACGGGTGAGGGTGGCGGCACTGTAGCGCGCGGGCTGTCGTCGTCGCAGCAACGTGGAGCGCGGATGAGGATTCGGCGCACGTGCCATGCGTGCGCTCGATGTCATCCACATTGAACCTGACGGATGCAGGCTGATCCGGGCAGCTGCCCGGATCGCGTGCGTTCCGCAATGTCCCGGTGCCGCCGGTGCCGCCGGTGCTGCTGCGCCTGCACTCAATCACCCAATTGCCCGGTGCCACACGTGTGCAGCGTGCCCGGCGGCATGCGGCGCTCGACCAGTTCGACGCTGAGCACGCGATCCGCATGCGGCTGAAGAACTTCCGCCCTGTTTTATGCCAACAACCTGCGGGCGCAAGTGGCGAAAATCGCACTCGCTGCAGTCCCGGACGGCAGGTGCAGCACTCAGTGCTCTGCACCGTTGAGCACGCGCTCCCAGCCATCGCTGCCCAGGCGTTCGAGCGTCTGGATATTGCGTTCCACAATCACATCCGGATCCGGGAACGCCGCCACCGCACGCTCCACGCTGTCTTCGCGCAACAGGTGCAAGGTGGGGAAGGGCGAGCGGTTGGTGAAGTTGGCCACATCGTCCAGCGCCGCGCCTGCGAACTGGTAATCCGGATGGAAGCTGGCCACCTGCAACACGCCTTGCAGGTCCAGCGCTTCCACCGCCGCATCGGCGTTGTCGAGAAAGTCGTTGTAGTCCAGGAAGTCGGTGAGCACGTCCGGATGCACGATCAGCGTGGTGTCGATCTGTTCGGCCGGCGTATCGCGCAGCAGCACCAGTTCCTCGGCCAGTTGTTCCAGCAAGGCTTCGGGCGTGCTGGCATCGCTGAGCACCAGCCGCACCTGTTCCTTGACGTACACCGCCTTGGCGAACGGGCACAGGTTCAATCCGATCACCGCACGTTCGATCCATTTGCGGGTGTCGGCGATCGGATCGGAGGTTGCGGGCGTGGTGGTCATCGTGGCGGCAGCGGGCTGGCGCGCCAGTGTATGCGATCGCCATGCAGCGGACCGCGCGCGTGGTTGGCAGCAGCGGGCGCTAGCGGGGCACCATCGCGACGCTGCCAGCGAGGCGGCAGGTTTCTTCCGCCGCGCGCGCAGACCAGCTTGCGCTCACGCATTTAGGCCGTGCGGCGCAGCACGGAGCTGTGCCTGCAAGAACGCGATGGACGCCTGCGCGACGGCGCCGGCCAGCGGGGTCTTGTGCGGCGACCCGATCGCATGCGCGCCGGTGTCGAAGGCCAGCGCCTGCCTGTGTGCCGGCGCAGTGCCCAGCGCTGCGAACATCTGCAGCATCGCCGGCACCGAGGCAACGCCGTCTTCGCGGCCGTCGGCAGCGCGGTAATAGCCTAGAAACACCGGGCAGCGCACCTGTGGCCACGGCGGGTCGGCGGCGATGAGCGCAAACAGGTCACGCAAGGCGCGAAATCCGTCCGGATGGATCGTCTCCGACCAGAACGCACGCGCGGCAGGCGTGCGCGTGCGCGGGTCGATCAACGGCGCCTGCGCGGCGCAGATCTGTTCGAGCAATGCCGGGTCGGCTGGCCGGATGCCGGGTGACCAGGCAACCACGCCGGCCACCGCGTCCGGGTACCGCGCGGCCAGCCACAAACCCAGTGTCGCGCCCATCGACGAGCCGACAATCGCAACCCGCTCGCCCATGCGTTGCGCCTGGGCCAGTGCCTCCAGCGCCGAGGCCTGCAACACCGCCGGTGTAAGCCCCTGCATTGCATCGGCGGCGGTGAGCCCGTGCCCGGGCCAGCGATGCACGTAACCGTTGGCGCCCAGCGCATCGGCCATCTGTTCGGGTAGCGCGCCTGCTTCGCCCGGGCTGGCGCTGAAGCCGTGCAGGTACAGCACCACCAGCGGCGTGCCGGCGTGTGCGGCATGCTGCCAGTAGGCGCGTGCGGCGTTGCCCGGCTTGAGCTCAGGGGCGTGCATGGCTGGCATGCCGGGCGAGCAGTGCCAGCAACTCGTGCGCATTGATCGGCTTGGGCAGATAGCCGGCCACGCCCGCCGCGCTGGCGTCGCGCATCGAATCGGTCCGCGTGTCGGCGGTCAGCACGATGATCGGCGGCAGCGCCGACATCGCATCGCGCGCCTCCCGCAGCGCATCCCAGCCGGACGTGCCCGGCATGTGCAGATCCAGGAACACCAGGTCCGGCGCTGCCTCGCGGATGCGCTGCACCGCGTCGGTGCCATCGACCTGGAAGCTCACCCGATGCCCGGCGCGGGTCAGCAGATTGCCGATCACCAGACGATTGGTATCCATGTCTTCAAAGACCAGGCAATGCAGGGAAGGCACGTTTTCTGCGTGCTGGGCCAGCGCATCGCGCAGCGCGAGCGTATGGCTGCCGGACGCGGCGGCGGGCAGTTCGAACATCCAGCGGAAGATGCTGCCACCGGCGGGGTTGTCGCTCACGGTCAGGCTGCCGCCCATCGCATCGGAAACCGACAGCGCGATGTACAGCCCCAGGCCCACCCCGCCTTCGACGCGACTGAAGCCGGTACTGAGCTGAGTGAACGGAGTGAAGATGTAGGCCTTCTGATCGTCCGGTACGCCGATACCGGTGTCGGTGACGGTCACCGCGATGCTCCAGCGCTCCTGCACCTGGGTCGCGTCGATCAGCAGATCCACCGTGCCGCCGGCCGGGGTGAACTTGATCGCATTGATCACCAGGTTGCTGATCACCTGTTCGATGCGGCCTTCGTCGCCCATCACGTGCGGTGCCTGTGGGCTATCGACACGCACATCGAGCGTGACGCCCTTGCTGGACGCTGCGGTGGCGCAGACCGCTTTCACCGTGGTGACCACGTCCAGCAGGTTTAACGGCTTGCGATGCAGCTGCAGGCGTCCGCCGTCGATGCTGGCCACATCCAGCACCTCGTTGACACGATGGCGCAGCGCGGTTGCATTGACGGTCACCGATTGCAGCAGCTCGCGTTGCTGTGCCGGCATTTGCTCGGTTTCGATCAATTGGGCGCAGTTGATCACCGCATTCAGCGGCGTGCGCAATTCGTGACTCATGGTGCTGATGAAACGGCTTTGCGCATCGCGCGAGGCCAGTGCCTGCAGTGCCACTTCCTGCATCGCAAGCACGATCCGCGCCACCAGCAACGGCAGCACGATGATCAGCGCCACGGCATAGACGAAATACGCCGGACGCGACAGCCAATAGCCTGACGGTGCGGTCAACAGCATCAGCACGAAGGTGCTGAGCAACACCGGAAATATCGCGCGTTGCCCGTAACGCGCCACCGCCGCGATGGTGATGAACGGCAAAAATGCATTCAACGACATCAACAGGATGAAGGCCAAGTAGGTCTGGATGCCGATGAACAGCAGGTTCATCGCAAAGTCCATCGCATCGAGCCATTCGCTGGGCGCAATGACACGGCGACGTACCAGCAGCATCCACACCACCGACAGCACCCACAGGCCGACCGCGGTGGGAAAGACATGGTGCGCGTCGGCCACCAGCACCGGTTGCGGCCCGTACAGCCAGCCCAGGCACCACGCGGTGACGATGCTCTGCACGATCACGCGGCCCACGCAGGCGCGATATTCCAGGAACGACTCGAACAGCCGCACCAGTCTGTCGTTGCGCAACTGCCTGGCGGCCAGGATCAGGCCGGGCGCTGCGCGGTTGGGAGTGCTACGCATGAGGGTCCGCATCGTCGGAGGGAAGGGTACGCCGGTACTGCTTGACCAGCAGGCCAGCCGCGTTCGCCACCGCAGTGAAACGCTGCGCAAGCGTTTCGCCCAGCGCGCCATGGCTTGCGGCATCGCGCAACTGGTCGCAGGCCTTCAGCAGTTGCTGCGAGCCGGTCAGCGAGATGGTGTTTTTCAACGAATGGATCTGCTGCAGCGCCTGCGCCTGCGGCGTGCCGGCATCGCCGAGCGTGCAGGTGGCGATGGCATGTTCGATCTCCACCAGGAAGGCATCGGCAAACGCCGCTGCCGCCACCGGATCCAGGTCGGCCATGGTGTGCAGCGTCGAGCCGGTCTCGATGCGTGGTTGCGCATGGGCGGCGGCGTGCCGGGCATGTTCGCCCGCTGCGTTGGCCGGCCCGTGCATGCGCAGGCGTTGCAACAGGCTGGCGAACAGGTCGCGCATGCTCGCAGGCTAGGCCAGTGCGGCGAGGTGACGGGCGCCACCGCGCCGCGTGCCGCGCGCAGGCCGCAGGCGCCACTCCGGCTCACCCGGCCGCACGGCGCGCACGCGCAGCGCCGTCCCGATCGTTGCGGTCACCCCGCCGCACTCAATCGCGGAAGTTGTCGAACTGCAGCGGCAGTTCGAAGTCGGCCTTTTTGAGCAGCGCGATCGCGTCCTGCAGATCGTCGCGCTTCTTGCCGGTGACGCGCAGCTTGTCGCCACTGATCTGCGCTTCGACCTTGAGCTTGGCTTCCTTCAACTTGGCCACCAGCTGCTTGGCCTGCTTCTGCTCGATGCCTTGCTTGACGGTCACTTTCTGCCGCGCGCCGGCCAGGTTGGTTTCCACCTCGCCAAACTCCAGGCAGCGGATGTCGATGCCGCGCGCCAGCAACCGCGCGCGCAGGATGTCGGTCATCTGCTTGATCTGGAAATCGCTGGGCGCGGACTGGTTGATCACCTTGCCGTCTTCCAGCTCGAACTTGGCCTGGACTCCCTTGAAGTCGAAACGTGTGTCCAGCTCGCGGTTGGCCTGATCCACCGCATTGGTCAGTTCGTGCTTGTCTACTTCGGACACAACGTCGAAGGAAGGCATGCAAAGCTCCTGCAATTGAAAAACAGCCGCCATTCTAGGCCATCGTGCCGGCCCGGCCGTCATGTGGGCCTTGGCGGGCGTGCCAGTGCCGCGGCGATAATGCGTGCATGCCCACCACCCGCTCCCCGCTTCCCGCCATCGCCTGGATGGTGGCCGCCGTGGCCTGTTTCTCGCTGATGGACGCGGGAATGAAGCTGCTGTCGGCGCATTACCCGCCGCTGCAGGTCACCTTGTTGCGCGGCGCTGCCTCGTTGCCGTTCGTGCTGGTGTGGGTGTTCGCCACTGCCGGGCCGCGCGCGATCGTGCCGGTGCGCTGGGGCCTGCACCTGCTGCGCGGGGTGCTGGGCATGGTGATGATCGGCTGCTTCGTCTTCGGCATCAAACGCATGCCGTTGTCCACCGCTTACACGCTGTATTTCGTGGCGCCGCTGCTGGTGGCCGCGCTGTCGGTGCCGCTACTGGGCGAGCACGTCGGCCCGCGCCGCTGGACCGCGATCGGCATTGGCCTGGTCGGGGTGATCGTGGTGCTGCGCCCGGGCGTGGACGGGCTGATCTCGCTGCCCGGGCTGATGGTGCTGCTGGCCGCCACCGCCTATGCCGTCGCGGCGATCACCGTGAGCCTGCTGACCCGTACCGACACCCCGCAGGCCATGGTGGTGTGGTTCTTGCTGTTCATGGCGATCGGCGCCGGGTTGCTGGCCATCCCCGGCTGGGTGCCCTTACAGGCCGGGCACGCCGGGCTGATTGCCGGCATGGGCCTGGCCGGTGCGCTGGGCCAGGTTGCGCTGACCCAGGCCTTCATGCGCGGCGAGGCCTCGATGATCGCCCCGCTGGAATACACCGGTCTGGTCTGGGTGATCGGCTGGGATTGGCTGCTGTGGCAGACCCTGCCCGACAGCTGGACCTGGACCGGCGCCGGCATCATCGTCGCCAGCGGGCTGTATTTGTTGCGCCGGGAGCGGATACGCCAGGCGGACAGGCCGTTGCCGCTTGAGAGGCCGTGAGGACGGGATTCGGGATTCGGGATTTGGGATTTGGGATTCGGGATTCGGGATTCGCAACAGCCGAAGCGCCGTGGCCTTTGCGAATCCCTGGCGGCCGTGATTCGGGATTCGCGATTCGGGATTGGCAACAGCGGGGCCGCCGTGGCCTTTGCCAATCCCCAATCCCCAATCCCCAATCCCGATGGTAGGCTTCACGACCCCCCAACCGGCCACGCGCGGTGATCCAGTTTCAGCGCCTGCACAAGTCCTATTCCGTCGACGGTCGCCAGATCGTGGCGCTGCACCCGCTCGATCTGCGGATCGGCCCGGGTGAGGTGTTCGGCATCATCGGCCATTCCGGCGCCGGCAAATCCACGCTGATCCGGCTGATCAACCGGCTGGAAGAGCCCAGCGGCGGTCGTCTGCTGATCGGCGACGAGGACGTGACCGCGCTGGACGGCCAGGGCCTGCGCGCCTTGCGCCGCCGCATCGGCATGATTTTCCAGCACTTCAACCTGCTGTCCTCGCGCACCGTGGCCGGCAATGTCGCCTTCCCGCTGGAACTGGCCGGCACGCCGCGTGCCGAGATCGATGCGCGCGTGGCCGAGCTGCTGGCCCGGGTCGGGCTGCAGGAGCACGCCAACAAGTATCCGGCGCAACTATCGGGCGGGCAGAAGCAGCGCGTGGGCATTGCGCGCGCGCTGGCCACCCGCCCGCAGATCCTGCTGTGCGACGAGGCCACCAGCGCGCTGGACCCGCAGACCACCGCCTCGGTGCTGCAGCTGCTGGCGCAGATCAATCGCGAGCTCGGCCTGACCATCGTGCTGATCACCCACGAGATGGATGTGATCCGCCGTGTCTGCGACCGCGTCGCGGTGCTGGACGCCGGCAAGCTGGTGGAAACCGGCCCGGTGACCGAGGTGTTCCTGCATCCCAAACACGCCACCACCCGGCGCTTCGTCTCCGAAGCCGAACATGTGGACGAAGCCGAGCTGCATCGCGATTTCGCCGCAGTCGGCGGACGCATCGTGCGGCTGACCTTCCTGGGCAACGGTACCTACGAACCGGTCTTGGGCCGCATCGCCCGCGAAACCGGGGTGGACTACAACATCCTGTCCGGGCGGGTGGATCGCATCAAGGACACGCCCTACGGCCAGCTCATCGTCGCCCTGACCGGCGGCGACCAGAACGCTGCACGCGCCGGTTTCGTCGCCGCCGGCGTGCAGGTGGAGGATCTGCGCGTATGACCCCGATCGTTGCTGCAGCCGGTGGTTTCTTCCGTAATCTCGATGCCGCCAAGTGGGGCGACATCGGCCAGGCCACCCTCGATACCTTGCTGATGCTGGCCGGTGCGTTGCCGCTGACATTGCTGATCGGCCTGCCGCTGGGCGTTGCGCTGTTCCTGTGCGGCGCGCCGCAGTTGCGCCGGCGCCCGGTGCTGTACGGCGCGCTCGCGGCGCTGATCAACCTGCTGCGCTCGGTGCCCTTCATCATTTTGATGATCGCGATGATCCCGCTCACGCTGATGCTGATGGGCACTTCGCTGGGCGTGCGCGGCGCGATCCTGCCGCTGGTGGTCGGCGCCGCGCCGTTTTACGCACGCCTGGTGGAAACCGCGCTGCGCGAAGTCGACCGCGGGATCATCGAAGCCAGCCAGGCAATGGGCGCCACTACCCGGCAACTGGTGCTGCGGGTGCTGTTGCCCGAAGCGCGCCCCGGCCTGATCGCCGGTGCCACCGTGACCACCATCGCGCTGATCGGCTTCACCGCGATGGGCGGTGCGATCGGTTCCGGCGGCCTGGGCGATGTGGCCTATCGCGAGGGCTACCTGCGCTCGCACTCGGACGTGGCACTGATCACTGTCATCGCCTTGCTGGTATTGGTGCAGGTGCTGCAGATGCTGGGCGACCGCCTGGTGGCGCATTACAGCCGGCGCTGAGCCGGTGCGCGGCCGTTGGAGCGCACGTGACCCAACAGCTGCATCGCTGCCCCGTCCGCACCGCGCGGTGCATCGCTGCCACACGCCGCGTCTGGTAGGTTGAGCGCCTGCGGCAGGTCCGCATCCTCCTCCCACGGATCCCTACATGAGCACATTCGCGTTTCGTTCCCTCCTGGCGGCAGCCACGCTGGCATTGGCATCCTGTGGTGGCGGTGGCGGCAGCGGCGGCGACACCCTGACCGTGGCCGCCACGGCCGTGCCGCATGCCGAAATCCTGGAAGTGGTCGAACCGCTGCTGGCCAAGCAGGGCGTCAAGCTCGATGTACGGGTGTTCAACGACTACGTGCAGCCCAACGACCAGGTCGTGCAGAAGCAGATCGACGTCAACTACTTCCAGACCGAGCCCTATCTGGATGCGTACAACCGCGACCGCAAGAGCCAGCTGGTCACCGTCGTCGGCGTGCATATCGAGCCCTTCGGTGCCTATTCGCGCCGCTTCAAGGCGCTGGCCGAGCTACCCACCGGCGCCGATGTGGTGATCCCCAACGACCCGAGCAACAACAGCCGCGCGCTGATCCTGCTCGACAAGGCCGGGGTGATCAAACTCAAGGACCCGAGCAACGCCCTGTCCAGCCAGCGCGACATCGTCGAAAACCCCAAGCAACTCAAATTTCGCGAACTCGATTCGGCCATGCTGCCGCGCGTCCTGGACCAGGTCGATCTGGCGCTGATCAACACCAATTACGCGCTCGACGCCGGGCTTAATCCCACCCGCGATGCGCTGGCGATCGAAAGCAAGGACTCGCCGTACGTCAACTTCCTGGTGGCGCGCGCCGACAACAAGGACGATGCGCGCGTGCAGAAACTGGCCAAAGCGCTGACCAGCCCGGAAGTGAAAGCCTTTATCGAGCAGAAGTACAAGGGCGCGGTGCTGCCGGCGTTTTGAGTGCGGTCAGCGGCGCTTTTACACCCAGGCGTCTTCACCACGACTTGTAGTAATAGATGCCATCGGCCGTCATGACCAGGTTGATGGCATTCTCCTCGCCGTTGCGATCGCTCATGCTGGGGTGCAGCTTGGCGCCTACGATATTGAAGTCGTGCCCGAGCGCCAGCAGGTCTCTCTCGATTTCGAAGCTGCCCAGCTCGTCTTGGTTGGAGATCATGCCGCCTACCAGGAATATGTCGGGCTTACGCACGCCTTCTTCGCGCATATCGTCGCGGATTTCGGAAAGTGCATCTTGTGCATCCTGTATCCCCGAATAATGCAGCAGGCCCAGGATGTCGTGGCCGCGAGGATTTTTTCCTTTTGCACAAATGCAGACGCATGAAGACAAACCGTGCGTGCCGATCGAATCAAATCCATCTTGCGCAAGATTGATGACGACACATGCGTCCATATCCACATCCATTGTCCGGCTGGCTTGGATATCGCGTACAGACCGGACGGCGCGGATGTGGGGCGTGCAAAAGAGTGCGGCGTATTGTCGTTCCAGATCGTGAAATGGCTGGATCTGCTCCCGGGTAAAGCCGTCCGGGATGGCGAATGCGTCGCTGCCGTAGGGGCGCGCACGGCTGCCGGCCCGTGCGCCATCGCCATCGCCCGCGGTGTCGGCAACACGCTTTCTGGGTCGTTGGCGCGGCAACCCCTGGCAGTCGGGGTGGGGCGCAGGCCATTGCGCAATCCCGTCGGCTGGATCGGCCGACGGCGGCGGCTCCGCGGTGTAAGCGGTGCTGGTGGATGTGTCGGGTCTGATGGAAGCCGGCTTCATGGAGTCAGGACCACCCGCGATACACGTCTGGATCCTCGCATCGCCCCTGCATGAGGGCACGCCCGCTGCCGAACCGATGGGACTGGAAAACGAAGTGTTCTGCTTGGACGAAAACGGATGCGCGAGGCCTGCTTCTTCGAACATCGCGTCTTGATCGCCTGGAAGCGCGCCGGTACCGGGATCAACAGCCCAACGATCCAGTTGCAGCTCGCCAGGCGGGTGTCCCGTTCTTGCCAAAGGGCGTCCAGATCGCAGCTCTGCGGCAACATTGCCGACGATGTCTCCGTGGTCGCTGCCGATCTTCGGCAGGACGCGCTCGATCCTTCCCAATGCGTATCACGTTGGCGCGTTCGCCCCGAGCCGAGCGCGTTCGCCGTGCTGCAGATGGGCGCAATTGGCACCGAACACGCGCTGCTGCACGTATACGTAGTAGCGTCATCGGCCATCTTTCTACGGCAGTCTCCCGATGCCTTTGCTGCTTGCCATTCCGCTGGCTGTGATCATTGCCCTGGCAGTGTTCGTGGTGGTGTTCCCGTTGTCGCTGCTGCAGCGCTTCCGCATGAGTACTGCACGTCGTCAGGCGCGTGGATGGCTGCTGCTGATCAACCTGGTGTCGGCGGGCATCTCCAGCGTGCTGTTTGTGATCTTCAGCTTGATCGCGGCGGCGTTCTGGCCCGGCGCGATCAGCCACGCCGCATTCGGCTGGGCCTGCGGGTTGGCGCTGGGTGCGTTGGCGTTGCGCCTGACCCGTTTCGAACGCACCACGCAAGGCCTGTTTTACCGGCCCAACCTGTGGCTGGTGCTGGGCTTGACTGCGTTGGTCGTGGTCCGGGTGATCGCCGGGATGGTGCAGGGCTGGCGTAGCGCCTGGCAGGGGGTGGCCTGGCCAACCGACGGGTGGCTCAGTCATGCCAGCCTGCTCGGCGCTGCGGGCGTCTTGCTCGGTTATGCGCTCGCCTATGCCACCTTGCTGTGGTGGCGCTGGCGCAGCGCACGTTTGCGCGGCAGCGTTTATTGGCGGTGAGGGCGTTTGAAAGCGCGCGCCAGGCGATTGTGTTCGACGCATGCACGGGGGTGTCGACGCATGCAGGTGCACGGAGTTGCAGACGCATTGGAAGCGATGAAGCAGAGTCGGAGGCAAATAGTCACGCCACTATTCGCATTCGTACCGGAGAGCTGACACGGCACCTCAGGCCTCGGTCGTAACGGCCCGCACCCCACATCTCACGCCACACACAAAAAAAACGGGCCTTTCGGCCCGTTTTTTCTTCAACCAACGCCCTGGTGGGCAGCGCTCTGCTTAGAATCGCGCACCAATACCGAAGCCAACGGTCCACGGATCCAGTTCCAGCTCGCTGCCGGTACCCTGGCCACCCACGCGCAGTTCCGGACGCGAACGCATGTAGCGGGCGTCGGCACGTGCGAACCAGGTGGAGTTGATGTTCATGTCCACACCAACAGTGCCGATGACGCCCTTGGCGGTGCTCAGGCCCACGTGGTCGCCGGTGGTCGACGCCGCGTCGATCTTTTCGTTGCTGAAGTTCGACTCGTAGTAGCCCACGCCCACGAACGGACGGAACACGTTGTCCGCTTCGCCGAAGTGATACTGACCGCTGATGGCGATCGGCTGCTGCTCGACGGTACCGACCTTGCCCACGCCATCGGCGTTGACGCGGTGGTTGAACTTGTCGGCGGCGCCCCACAGTTCAACGGCCCAGTTGTCGTTGATGTAGTAGCTGGCGCTCAGCGTCGGTGCCGGGCCGCCATCGACGTCCAGGCCCGGCGCCGGGTTGTTCTTGGGGTTCAGCAGCGCCACGCCACCGACCACGGCCCAATGCTTGCCAGAAGCGGTATCGCCGCTGGTGGACATCGTGCTGGAAGAAGTCGAGGAGGTGTCGCCGGTATAGGTGGTGTCCTGCGCGAACGCGGACGGTGCAATCGCAAGTGCAGATACAGCAGCCAGGCTCAGGATGGAAATGGAACGCATGAGGGTCTCCTCGTCTTGTTGTTGGGCCCGTGGAGTGGGCCGCGCCAAAACTATTCCTAAAAATCTGAATCCACGCCCACCTGCGGCCCGCTAAAATTTCGTTTGTTCAGGAATTCCCCCAAGAAGGCCGTCGTTACGTCATGCAGTCTGAAAAAGACATTCACGCAGATGCGATTGCCGTGACGAAAAAACACCTCAGCCAAGGCTTGCCAGCGCACGTTCGCAGCGATTGCAGGGTGTTGCTGCTTGGTTCGATGCCCGGTGTCGCGTCACTGGAAGCCGCGCGTTACTACGCGCATCCACGCAATCGTTTCTGGCCGCTGATGCATGCCCTATTGGGCATTGATGCGGCCGCAAGCTATGCATTGCGCTTGCAAGCATTGCTCGACCATCGCGTGGGCCTGTGGGACGTCATCGGCCAATGCGAGCGGCGCGGCAGTCTGGATACGTCCATTGTGGCGGCGAGCATCGTGGTCAATCCGCTGCCCGCGTTGCTGGCCACGCTGCCGCAGCTGCGCATGGTGGCCTGCAATGGCGCTGCGGCAGCACAGGCCTGGCGCCGGCATGTACAGCCGCGGCTATCGGCGCAGCTTTGCGCGCTGCCAGTCGTCGCGTTGCCATCCACCAGCCCGGCCAATGCGGCCTGGTCGCTGCCGCGGCTGGCCGCGGCCTGGCAGCCGCTGTGCGATGCGCTGCGCTAGCCAAGGTGAGATGCCGCGAGGTCGATATGGAATGCCAGCGTCGCAGTGACCGCGCCGCCGTCGCGGTGCCCCCGCACTGATCGTTGACGCACGCTGCCTGCCTGCCTGCGGTCGACACCGCGCTGCGCGCGTGGCGGCCATTGGCCAGAAGTCATGCCAGCCTCCGGCACAGGTCTGCGTGCCACAGGCGCAGGCATGCTGCAACCGGTCCGCAACGGAGTGGCGAGATGGCGATCAAACACGCAATCACGGTGGCAGCAGCTGCGCTGTTCGGGCTGTTGAGCGGCGCAGGGGTGGCCGCTGCCAAGGACCAGGACCTGCACTGCGAGGTCAGCAGCGATTACGACCTCACGCTCAACGCCCGCAGCCTGATCCTGATCCGCGAATCCGGCACGCCGCAGCGGCTGGTGATGCGCCAGGGCGCCCTGTTCGTCGACGACCGCTGGGTGGCATTGAGCGCAGACGATCGCGCCCGCCTGGTCCAGTTCGAGCGCCAGACCCGCGATGTGGTGCCGCTGGCGCAGGCAGTCGGGCGCGAAGCGGCCGATATCGCAGTCACTGCATTGGGCGAGGTGGCCGCCGGCTTCAGTCGCAGCCCCGACGCCAGGCGCGCGCAGTTGGCAAACGTGCGCGAGAAGATCGATGTGCGCTTGAAGCAGAGCTTCGGCAAGAGCCAGCTGACCCCGATCGATATCGACGACGACATCGGCGCGCTGGTGGCCGAGTTGCTGCCGCAGCTGATCGGCGATGTGGTGGCCGGTGCGGTGCAGTCCGCGATCACCGGGAATGACGTGCAGCTGCGTTCGCTCGATGGCATGGAGGCGCGCATCGAGCGCCTGGTCGAGCCGCAGGCGCGTGCATTGCGGCCACGCGCGCACCAGTTGTGCCAGCGCCTGGAAGCGCTCGATGCGCTGGACAATGCGCTAGCGTATCGTTTGCCGTCGGGCGAGCCACTGCAACTGTTGCGGGTCGATCGGCGCGCGGCGAAATGATCGGCGTACGCACGCATGCGGACGCTGCATCTCGCCGGGCGCGCGATTTTTTGCACGGCAATGGTTGGCGCTGCGGCCCGCAGCCGGCCACAATAGGGGTTTCCCCATTCTGTTGCCGGAGTTCCCCGTATGGCCGAAATCAAGGAAGCACTTGTCCCCGATATCGGTGACTACAGCGACGTCCCGGTAATCGAGGTGCTGGTGTCCGTCGGCGATACGGTCAGCAAGGACCAGAGCCTGGTCACGCTGGAATCTGACAAGGCCACCATGGAAGTGCCTTCGTCGGTGGCGGGCGTGGTCAAGGAACTCAAGGTCAAGGTCGGCGATTCGCTCTCGCAGGGCGCGCTGGTGGCGTTGATCGAAGTGGCCGATGCCGGCGCCGAGACCGCCAAGCCCGCCGCTGCCGCGGCGCCCGCCGCACCGGCCAAGGCGGCGCCCGCCGCCGCCCCGGCACCGGCCGCCAAGGCCGAATCTGCTGCGCCAGCGGCTTCCTCGGACGGCGGCCTGATCGAAGCGCGCGTGCCCGATATCGGCGACTACACCGACATCCCGGTGATCGAGGTGCTGGTGGCCGTGGGCGATACCGTCGCCAAGGACCAGAGCCTGGTCACGCTGGAATCGGACAAGGCCACGATGGAAGTCCCGTCCTCGGCCGCCGGCGTGGTCAAGGAACTCAAGGTCAAGGTCGGCGACACGCTCTCGCAGGGCAATGTGGTGGCGATCATTGCGGCCAGCGATGGCGGCACCGGTGCGGCGCAGTCGCCGGCCAAGCCCACCACCGACACCGCCGAAACCGCGGGCAAGGTCGAGCCGGTTGCCGTCCCGGCCGAGCCGGACAAGCTGGCCCAGCGCGAAATCGCGCAGGTGCAGGGCGCGCGTTCCGGCGCTGGCACGCAGGCAGCGCAGGGTGGCCAACCGTCCGCGGGCAACCCGAGCAGCCCGCCGGTGACCTTCGATGCCGACAGCGTGCTGCCGTCCAAGGTGCCGTACGCCAGCCCGGTGGTGCGCGTGTTCGCACGCGAACTGGGCGTGGACCTGAACCAGCTCAAGGGCAGCGAAAAGGGCGGCCGCATCACCCGTGAAGACGTACAGCGGTATGTGAAGGCTGCACTCAGCGGCGGCGCACCGGCCGCAGCCGGCGCTGCGCCTGCCGGTGGCGGCAACGGCCTGAACCTGCTGGCCTGGCCGAAGGTGGACTTCAGCAAGTTCGGCGAGACCGAAACCCAGCCGCTGTCGCGCATCAAGAAGATTTCCGGTGCCAACCTGGCGCGCAACTGGGCCATGATTCCGCACGTCACCCAGTTCGAGTCGGCCGACATCACCGACCTGGAAGCCCTGCGCGTGGCGCTCAACAAGGAAAACGAGAAGGCCGGCATCAAGCTGACCATGCTCGCGTTCCTGATCAAGGCCAGCGCCGCGGCGCTGAAGAAGTTCCCCGAGTTCAACGCCTCGCTGGATGCGGCCGGCGAAAACCTCACCCTGAAGAAGTACTTCCACATCGGGTTTGCGGCCGATACGCCCAACGGCCTGGTGGTGCCGGTGATTCGCGATGTCGACAAGAAGGGCGTGCTGCAGATCGCGCAGGAAAGCGGCGAGCTGGCCAAGAAGGCGCGCGACGGCAAGCTGGGCCCGGCCGACATGAGCGGCGGCTGCTTCTCGATCAGCTCGCTCGGCGGTATCGGCGGCACCGCGTTCACCCCGATCATCAATGCGCCGGAAGTGGCGATCCTGGGCGTATCCAAGTCGGCGATGCAGCCGGTGTGGAACGGTAAGGAGTTCGCGCCGAAGCTGATGCTGCCGTTGTCGCTGAGCTATGACCACCGCGTCATCGACGGCGCCCTGGCAGCCCGTTTCACCACCTACCTCAGCCAGGTGCTGGCCGACATGCGTCGCGTCCTGCTGTGAGGGCCGCGCTGCTGACCATCGCCGCGCTCGGCGTGCTGCCGTGGGCAAACGCGGCCGCACGCGAATGCGAGAGCACGCTCGGCCGCGGCTGGCCGCCGGCCGTGGGCAACTACGGCACTGCCGTGACCACGCTGCTGGATGGCGGCACCAAGCCGGCCTTGTCGTTGCTGACGCTGCCCACACGTGGGGTAGAGAGCGCGGTGTCGCTGGTGCCGGGCAAGGAAGGCGCCGACTGGACCCTGCGGCATAGCCGCGCCGACGAGCGCGTCTACAGCTGGGTCAGCCAGACCGACCGCGGCAGCGTGCAGTTCCGCACCGAGCAGACCCCGGAAACGGTCGAGGTCCCGATCCCGGCGCCGTTGGCCAAGCGCCTGGTCAGCAACTGGACCAACACGCTGACCCAGCTCGCACCGAACGGACGCACCGCGCCGGTGAGCGAGGGCGAAGTGCTCTCGTTCCAGGTCGATGGCGTGCGCTACAGCGGCGCGCGCCCCAGCTGCGGTGCCGGCGAGTTGCTGCTGAAACAGGCCGCGCTGCTGATCGAAGCCAGCGAAGGCAAGGAAAAGAAGCGCGACAAGCGCTGGACCCAAATCGAATCGTCGCTGGATGAACTCCAGCAGACGCTTGCCGGCACGGCCGGTTGAGCTACAGGAGAAGCAAATGGCGGTCATTGAAATCAAGGTTCCCGACATCGGCGATTACAGCGATGTCCCCGTCATCGAAGTGCTGGTCGCCGTCGGCGACAGCGTGGCCAAGGACCAGGGTCTGGTGACGCTGGAATCGGACAAGGCCACGCTGGAAGTGCCGTCCTCGGCGGCCGGTGTGGTCAAGGAACTCAAGGTCAAGGTCGGCGACACCCTGTCCGAAGGCGCGCTCGTGCTGCTGCTCGAAACCGAAGGCGAGGCTGCCGCGCCGGCCAAGGCCGAACCCAAGGCTGCCCCGGCCGCTGCAGCGCCTGCCGCCGCACCGGGCAGCAAGCCGCCGGTGACGCCGTCGCACCGTGCCCCGGCCGAGCCGGCCGCGCCCAAGCCGGCGCTGGCCAGCGGCAAGCCGGCCGACATCGAATGCAAGATGGTGGTGCTCGGCGCAGGCCCCGGCGGCTACACCGCTGCCTTCCGTGCGGCCGATCTGGGCCTGGAGACGGTGCTGATCGAGCGCTACGCCAGCCTGGGCGGTGTCTGCCTCAACGTCGGCTGCATCCCGTCCAAGGCGCTGCTGCATGCCGCCGCGGTGATCGACGAAGTGGCCCATGCCGGCGACTTCGGCGTGGACTTCGGCCAGCCCAAGATCGCCCTGGACAAACTGCGCGAGTACAAGGAAAAAGTGGTCGGCAAGCTCACCGGCGGCCTGGCCAGCATGGCCAAGCAGCGCAAGGTGCGCACCGTCACCGGCGTGGCCAGCTTCGTCTCGCCCAACGAGCTGGAAATCGTCGGCGACGACGGCAAGACCCAACTGCTGCGCTTTGAGCACTGCATCATCGCCGCCGGCTCGCAGGCGGTGAAGCTGCCCAACTTCCCATGGGACGACAAGCGCGTGATGGACTCCACCGACGCGCTGGAGCTGCACGACATTCCCAAGACCCTGCTGGTGGTCGGCGGCGGCATCATCGGCCTGGAAATGGCCACGGTGTACAGCGCGCTCGGCAGCAAGGTCACCGTGGTGGAGTTCATGGACCAGCTGATGCCGGGCGCCGACAAGGACCTGGTCAAGCCGCTGGCCGATCGCCTGAAAAAGCAGGGCGTCGAGGTCCATCTCAAGACCAAGGCCACCGACGTCAAGGCCGACAAGGCCGGCATCACCGTGTCCTTCGAAGCGGCTGTGGAAGGCGAAAAGCCCGGCCTGCAGGCCACCACGTACGACCGCGTGCTGGTCGCCGTGGGCCGTAGCCCGAACGGCAAGAAGATCGGTGCGGAAAAGGCCGGCGTCACCGTCACCGAGCGCGGCTTCATTCCGGTCGATCGGCAGATGCGCACCAACGTGCCGCACATCTTCGCCATCGGCGACATCGTCGGTAACCCGATGCTGGCGCACAAGGCCACCCACGAAGGCAAGCTGGCTGCCGAAGTGGCTGCCGGCGAGAAGAAGGAATGGGTGGCGCGGGTGATCCCGTCGGTGGCCTACACCAACCCGGAAATCGCCTGGGTCGGCGTCACCGAGACCGAAGCCAAGGCCAAGGGCCTGAAGGTGGGCGTGGCGAAGTTCCCGTGGGCCGCCAGCGGCCGCGCGATCGGCATCGGCCGTACCGAAGGTTTCACCAAGCTGATCTTCGATGAACAGACGCATCGCGTGATCGGTGGCGCCATCGTCGGCGTGCATGCCGGCGACCTGCTGGCTGAAATTGGCCTGGCGATCGAAATGGGTGCCGAGGCCGAAGACATCGGCCACACGATCCACGCGCACCCGACCCTGAGCGAGTCGGTCGGCATGGCCGCCGAGGTCTACGACGGCACCATCACCGATCTGTACATCCCCAAGAAGAAGTGACGCCGCTCCGCACGACCGTGCCGCCACGTGTGGCACGGTCGCCGCGGCGGTGACGCCACGCACGGAGGTCGCCGTGGGGCAGGGCAATCTGTGTCCCGAACTGCAGGCGCTGCTGCAGCGCGAATTGGCCGGCGGCAACCGTATCGCCGAGCCGCCGCGGAGGACCGACTGGCCCCATCCGGGCTCGGTGTTCGTCTCGCTGAAGCGCGACTTGCGCAGCGACGTGGCGTCGCTGCCGGCGACGGTGCAGCATGCGATCTGCACCGATCCGCACTACGGGTGGCACGACGAGTGCTACTGCATCACGCACCAGCATCTGTTGGTAGCGGGTGCGACCAAGCCGCCCTGAGCCTGTGTCCGCCGCTGCCCTGTGGCCGGCGCCGCGTCGGTTACGTGCCACGCATCCGTCAAACGACAGAACCCCGCATCGCTGCGGGGTTCTGCATGAAGCTGCTTTTCGGGTCCCGGGTCCCGGGGCCCGAGAGGATCAGAACGCGAACGTCACGCCTGCCACCGGGCCCTTGAACTCCTGCTTCAGGCCGACCAGGCCGTCGCTGCCCTCGCGGTCCACGTCCAGCTTGAACCAGTCGTAGCCGGCGAAAATGCCGAAGTTCTTGGTGAAGCGGTATTCGGCAATCGCGTTGGCGCGGCTCAGGTCGCCATCGTAGTCGCCGAAGTCGCCCCAACTGGTGTTGAGGTACTGGCCCTGCACATTGAACAGCCAGTGTTCGCTGGGACGCGCGGTGAAGCGGATACCGACGACCGGCGCAACGCCGTCTTCGCTTTCGTCCAAGACGTCGCCACTGAACAGCGTGCCCAGATCGGCGTAGGCATTGGCCTCGACCTTGGCGTACTCGGCACCAATCTGCAGGCCCAGGCTGAATTCCGGAGAATCGATCACCGAGTAGTCGTACACGAAAGTGGCGACCTGGTACTTCAGCTCGCCCTTGATGAAGCTGCCGGACGGCACGGTCACGCCGCCGGCGCTCAGATCCTGGCTCAGGGTCTCGCGGCGATCCTTGTCGTACTTGAAGTAGTCGAAGATCAGGCGCTGGCGGGTGCTGATGCGGAACACGCCATCCACGCGCGGCTCCCATTCCTTGCCGCCCAACTTGAAATCTTCGTTGACCGAGACATTGTTGCCGGCCAGCAGGGTGTTGCCGCGCAGGGTGTTGTCGTTGTCGACATTCATCGCGCCAAGGCGGAGCTGGAAGCGATCATCGGTGTCTTCGGCGTGTGCGGGCGCGACATAGGCGACGGCCAGGACGCACGGGATCGCCAGTGCGAGGAGGTGTTTCATGGGGGCTCCGAATTCTTGGAATGGTCAGGCGGTTCGGCCTGTGCAGCGCATAGTCGATAAGCGCGCGTCTTTCAAAAGTGAAGGGGCCGTCCAGTGGGCGTGAAGGCGGCCGTAGCAATCGGACAAAACGGTCCGCTTTGCTAATTCTTTGGTGGAGTCACGGAACACGTGCAGCGGCGCTGCCAAGGGTCGTTCGGAGGCAACGCAAACCAGGAAATCGATTGGACCGCCGATGGGAAGGTCGCAGGGTGCGACAAAATGCGTACAAAAGCAGGAGCCCCGGTCTCCCAGGGCTCCCAGACGCGGCCTGCGGCGCTACCTTTCGACGAGGATGTGCAGGCCTCGCAAGTTCTGACCGCTGGTTTGTGGCAAAGTTCCCACCCGCGACGGGGCAGCCATGTGGTGCGTTGCAGCAAGCGATGACCTCTGCCGGTTGTCTCGCAATTTGTCCCATTGCTATACTTTCGCGGCTCGACGAGGCGCAGCTGCGCTTCCCACTCATTCACACGTAAGGTAACCGTAGTGCTGAACTCCGTTGACGCGGGTCGGCGGTTGATGCTGCGCGCTGCGGTATATCCGCTCGCCGCCGTAGCTATAACCAGTCTGGGGTTGCTGTTGGTCGGTCCCCGTTACGCTGCCGGTCTGGCATTGACCGGATTTGCGACGGTGCTGGGCGGTTGGGTTGCGGCACGTACCGCGCTAGGTGGCGGTATCCAGGCAGCGGGCATCGCCATGGTGCGGCTGATCCTGGCGATGGTGCTGAAGTGGGTGTTGGTTTTCGTGGCGCTGGCGCTGGGCTTCGGCCTGTGGCGGCTGCCTCCTCTGGCTTTGTTGGCGGGTATCGCCATCGGGCTGATTTTTCAGGTTCTGGCTCTGGCCAGGCGTTGATTCGAACTTAAAGGGCTCCGGACACATGGCGGGCGAGGCAGCAACACCTACCTCCTATATCCAGCATCACTTGCAGAACCTGATCGTTCCGGTTCGCGATGGTGGCGGCACGTTTTGGACCATCCACCTCGACACCCTGATCATGGCGGTGTTGATGGGCCTGGTCATGGTCCTGGCGTTCTGGACGGCGACCCGCAATGCCACGGCCGGCGTGCCGGGCAAGTGGCAGGCGTTCGTGGAAATCTGCCTGGAGTTCGTCGACCGCCAGGCCAAGGACACCTACCACGGCAGCAGCAAGCTGGTGACGCCGATCGCGATCACCATCTTCTTCTGGATCCTGTTGATGAACCTCATCAAGATGATCCCGGCCGATTTCATCGCCATTCCGCTGGGTTGGGCCGGCGTGCACGCCTGGAAGCCGGTGCCGACCGCCGACGTCAACGCCACCTTGGGCATGTCGATCAGCGTGTTCTTCCTGATGATCGTGTTCTCGCTGCGCTCCAAGGGCGTGGGCGGCATGACCAAGGAATTCCTGACGGCGCCGTTTGGCAAGTGGATGATGCCGTTCAACCTGCTTTTGAACATCGTCGAGTGGCTGAGCAAGCCGATTTCGTTGGCGATGCGACTGTTCGGCAACATGTTCGGCGGCGAGATCGTCTTCCTGCTGATCTGGGTGCTGGGCGGTGCAGGCATCGCCGGCATGGTTGCTGGCGGCGCATTCGGCCTGGGCTGGATGCTGTTCCACCTGCTGGTGATTCCGCTGCAGGCCTTCATTTTCATGATGCTGTCGATCGTGTACCTGAGCCTGGCTGAAGACAGTCACTGAGTTTGCGTCACCCTTCATCTGCTTTATTCCGCTTCATCCATCACCCTTAGAAACTTTCGTTCGGAGATCACCATGTACCTCGCCGTCCTGACCAACCTCGCTCAAGTCCAGAGCTCCACCGTCCTCGCCGTCGGCATCATGATCGGCCTGGCCGCGCTGGGTGCCGGCCTCGGTCTGGCCATCATGGCTGGCAAGTTCCTGGAATCGGCTGCGCGCCAGCCGGAACTGATCCCGGTGCTGCAGGTTCGTATGTTCATCACCGCCGGCCTGATCGACGCCGCGTTCATCATCAGCGTCGCCGTCGGCCTGCTGTTCGCCTTCGCCAACCCGCTGGCCCAGGTGTTCATCGAGCGTCTGTCGCAGGCTGCCGGCTGATCCAGCGGTAGCAGGATGTGGATGCGGCCCTTGGCGGTTGCATCCGCGGATGAAGGTCGGAAAGCGCCGCCCGCGCGGTGGCGCTTTCACCCCTAAACAGCGATTGAGCGACCCATGGATATCACCCTTACCATCTTTGCCCAGGCGCTGGCCTTCGCCGGTCTGATCTGGATCGTCGCGACCAAGATCTGGCCGCCGCTGCTGCAGGCGATCGAAGAGCGTCAGCAAAAGATTGCTGAAGGTCTGGCTGCGGCCGACCGCAGTCAGAAGGACCTGGCGCAGGCGCAGGAAAAGGTCAACGAAGCACTGAAGGACGCACGCACCAAGGCCAACGAGATCATCGATCAGGCCCATGCGCGCGCCAACCAGATCATCGAAGCGGCCAAGCTGGAGGCAATTGCCGAAGCCAACCGTCAGAAGGATCTGGCGCAGACCGAAATCGACGCATCCGCCACGCGTGCCCGCGAGGAGCTGCGCAAGCAGGTCTCGGTGCTGGCCGTCAGCGGTGCAGAAAAGCTGCTCAAGCGCGAAATCGATGCCAACGCCCACAAGGCGCTGCTCGACGAGCTGGCGGCGGAGATTTAAGCGATGAGTCAGGCCCTCACCCTTGCCCGTCCCTACGGCCGTGCCGCGTTTGCGATCGCGCGTGAGGGCGGCAACTTCGCGCCCTGGTCCGATGCGCTGGCGTTTTCGGCGCAGGTGGCCGGCGACCCGCGCGTGGCCGCATTGCTGCTCAACCCGGCCCTTGGCCAGGAACAGGCAGTGACGCTGCTGGCCCCGCCGCAGGCGGGCGAGGACTATCTGCGTTTCCTCGGCGTGCTTGCCGATGCGCAGCGGCTGTCGCTGCTGCCGGAAGTGGCAGGCTTGTACGAACAACTGCGTGCCGAGGCCGAACATGTCGTCAAGGCGACGGTGACCTCGGCCGCTGCAATGAGCCAGACCGAACTCGACACGATCGCTGCTGCGCTGAAGAAGCGCTTCGGCCGCGACGTGGACATCACCACCGCAGTCGATGCGTCGCTGATCGGCGGCGCGGTGATCGACACCGGCGACGTGGTCATCGACGGCTCGCTGAAGGGCAAGCTTGCGCGTCTGCAAAGCTCGCTCGCCCACTGAATTCACATAAACGCACGGCCCTCGCGGCCGGCACCTAGGACTGAACGATGGCAACCACGCTCAACCCCTCCGAAATCAGCGACCTGATCAAGACCCGCATCGAAGCGGTCAAGCTGTCCGCAGAGTCGCGCAACGAAGGCTCCGTGACCAGCGTGTCCGACGGCATCGTGCGCATCTTCGGCCTGGCCGACGTGATGCAGGGCGAAATGATCGAACTGCCGAACAACACCTTCGCGCTGGCACTGAACCTGGAGCGCGATTCTGTCGGCGCCGTGGTGCTGGGCGACTACGAAAGCCTGCGCGAAGGCGACGTGGCCAAGACCACCGGCCGCATCCTGGAAGTGCCGGTGGGTCCGGAACTGCTGGGTCGCGTGGTCAACGCACTGGGCGAGCCGATCGACGGCAAGGGCCCGCTGGGCGCCACCCAGACCGCACCGGTGGAGCGCGTTGCGCCCGGCGTGATCTGGCGCAAGTCGGTCGACCAGCCGGTGCAGACCGGTTACAAGTCGGTCGATGCGATGATTCCGATCGGCCGTGGCCAGCGCGAGCTGGTCATCGGTGACCGTCAGACCGGCAAGACCGCGCTGGCGATCGACGCGGTGATCAACCAGAAGGGCACCGGCATCAAGTGCGTGTACGTGGCGATCGGCCAGAAGGCCTCGACCGTTGCCAACATCGTGCGCAAGCTGGAAGAAAACGGCGCGCTGGCGCACACCGTGGTGGTGGCTGCTACCGCGTCCGAATCGGCCGCGATGCAATACATCAGCCCCTACGCCGGTTGCACCATGGGCGAGTACTTCATGGACCGCGGCGAAGACGCGCTGATCGTGTACGACGATCTGTCCAAGCAGGCCGTGGCCTACCGCCAGATCTCGCTGCTGCTCAAGCGCCCGCCGGGTCGCGAAGCCTATCCGGGCGACGTGTTCTATCTGCACTCCCGCCTGCTCGAGCGCGCCGCGCGCGTGTCCGAGGAATACGTGGAGAAGTTCACCAACGGTGCGGTGACCGGCAAGACCGGCTCGCTGACTGCGCTGCCGATCATCGAAACCCAGGCCGGCGACGTGTCCGCGTTCGTGCCGACCAACGTGATCTCGATCACCGACGGCCAGATCTTCCTGGAAACCGACCTGTTCAATGCCGGTATCCGTCCGGCCGTCAACGCCGGTATCTCGGTGTCGCGCGTCGGTGGCGCCGCCCAGACCAAGATCATCAAGAAGCTGTCCGGCGGCATCCGTATCTCGCTGGCGCAGTACCGCGAGCTGGCGGCGTTCGCGCAGTTCGCCTCGGACCTGGACGAAGCCACCCGCAAGCAGCTCGAGCGCGGTCAGCGCGTCACCGAGCTGATGAAGCAGAAGCAGTACGCGCCGATGTCCATCGCCAACCAGGCGCTGTCGATCTACGCCGTCAACGAGGGCTACCTGGACGACGTGCCGGTCAACAAGCTGCTGGCGTTCGAGGAAGGCCTGCACGCGCACTTCGCCAACACCCAGGGCGAGCTGGTCTCCAAGATCAACAGCACCGGCGGTTGGGACAACGACATCGAAGCCAGCTTCAAGAAAGGCATCGAAGAGTTCAAGACCACGGGCAGCTGGTAAGCCAGTCGCCGGGATTTGGGATTGGGCATTCGGGATTCGTAGGAGCGATGGTTCGGGGCGTTGGCCGATTTCGAATCGTTGTTCCCATATCCCAGAAGTTAGGCATCCGGGGTTCGCGGAAGCGGTGAGGTAGGGAGGCTGTTGCCAATCCCCAATCCCGATTCCCGAATCTCACTAAGCGAGCGAAGCGAGCGAGTATGGCAGGCGGACGCGAAATCAAAACCAAGATCAAGAGCGTGCAGAACACCCGCAAGGTGACGCGCGCGCTCGAAATGGTCTCGGCCTCCAAGATCCGCAAGGCGCAGGAGCGCATGAAGACCTCGCGTCCGTATGCGCAGGCGATGAAGCAGGTGATCGGGCATCTGGCGCAGGCCAGCACCGATTTCCAGCATCCGTTCCTGGTCGAGCGCGAACAGGTCAAGCGGGTCGGCTATATCGTGATCTCGTCCGACCGCGGCCTGGCCGGCGGTCTGAACAACAACCTGTTCCGCAAGATGCTGGGCGAAGTACGCCCGTGGCAGGACACCGGTGCCGAGATCGACGTGGTGACCATCGGCCAGAAGGCCTCGGCGTTCTTCCGTCGCATCAAGGTCAACATGGTCGGCAGCGTGACCCACCTGGGCGACAGCCCGCAGGTGGAGCAGCTGATCGGCGTGATCAAGGTGATGATCGATGCCTTCATCGAAGGCAAGGTGGACCGCGTCTACCTGGTCTACAACCGCTTCGTGAACACCATGACGCAGAAGGCCAGCTTCGATCAGCTGCTGCCGCTGCCGGCCGCCGAACACAAGGTGGCGCACCACGATTGGGACTACCTGTACGAACCCGATGCCGCCACCGTGCTGGAGCACGTGATGACGCGCTACATCGAGTCGCTGGTGTACCAGGCCGTGCTGGAAAACGTTGCGTCCGAACATGCCGCGCGCATGGTGGCGATGAAGGCCGCCAGCGACAACGCCAACAAGATGATCGGCACCTTGCAACTGGTCTACAACAAGGCACGTCAGGCGGCGATTACCCAGGAAATTTCGGAAATCGTCAGCGGCGCAGCGGCTGTATAAGTACGCCGGGATTGGGGATTCGGGATTGGTTGGAGCGCAGCGAAGTGCGCCCTTGCGAATCCCCAATCACGAATCCCAAATCACAAATTCCACGAGATGGCATCGGCCACTCGGACAGAACAAAGCTAACCGGAGCAGCAAAATGAGTCAGGGCAAGATCGTTCAGATCATCGGCGCGGTCGTCGACGTCGAATTCCCGCGCAATGAAGTGCCGAAGGTGTATCACGCGCTGAAGGTCGACGGCACCGAAATCACCCTGGAAGTGCAGCAGCAGCTCGGCGACGGCGTGGTGCGCACGATTGCGCTCGGCTCCACCGACGGCCTGAAGCGCAACCTGGTCGCCACCAACACCGAACGCGCCATCTCGGTGCCGGTCGGTGCCGGTACGCTGGGTCGCATCATGGACGTGCTGGGTCGCCCGATCGACGAAGCCGGCGACGTGCAGGCCTCGGACCACTGGGAAATCCATCGCGGCGCACCGTCGTATGAAGACCAGTCCTCCAGCACCGAATTGCTGGAAACCGGCATCAAGGTGATCGACCTGATGTGCCCGTTCGCCAAGGGCGGCAAGGTCGGCCTGTTCGGCGGCGCCGGCGTCGGCAAGACCGTCAACATGATGGAACTGATCAACAACATCGCCAAGGCGCACTCGGGTTTGTCCGTGTTCGCCGGCGTGGGCGAGCGTACCCGCGAGGGCAACGACTTCTACCACGAGATGAAGGACTCCAACGTCCTGGACAAGGTGGCGATGGTGTACGGCCAGATGAACGAGCCGCCGGGCAACCGTCTGCGCGTGGCGTTGACCGGCCTGACCATGGCCGAGTACTTCCGCGACGAGAAGGATGCCAGCGGCAAGGGCAAGGACGTGCTGCTGTTCGTGGACAACATCTACCGCTACACGCTGGCCGGTACCGAAGTGTCGGCGCTGCTCGGCCGCATGCCGTCGGCGGTGGGCTACCAGCCGACCCTGGCCGAGGAAATGGGCGTGCTGCAGGAGCGCATCACCTCGACCAAGAGCGGTTCGATCACCTCGATCCAGGCCGTGTACGTGCCTGCGGACGACCTGACCGACCCGTCGCCGGCGACCACCTTCGCCCACCTGGATTCCACCGTCACGCTGAGCCGTAACATCGCCTCGCTGGGTATCTACCCGGCGGTGGATCCGCTGGACTCGACCAGCCGCCAGATGGATCCGCTGGTGATCGGCCACGAGCATTACGACACCGCCCAGCGCGTCCAGCAGACCTTGCAGAAGTACAAGGAACTGAAGGACATCATCGCCATCCTGGGCATGGACGAGCTGAGCGAAGAAGACAAGCAGTCGGTGTCGCGCGCGCGCAAGATCGAGCGCTTCTTCAGCCAGCCCTTCCACGTGGCCGAAGTGTTCACCGGTTCGCCGGGCAAGTACGTGTCGCTGAAGGACACCATCCGCGGCTTCAAGGCGATCTGCGACGGCGAATACGACCACCTGCCGGAGCAGGCGTTCTACATGGTCGGCAGCATCGAAGAAGCGGTCGAGAAAGCTAACAAGATGAGCGCCAAGGCGTAAGAGCCGGGATTTGGCATTCGGGATTCGGGATTTGGTACGGCGGTAATTGGGGAGCGGAAACGAGGTGAGTGACCACAGTGAAAGCTGCGGTTGCCAATCCCGAATCCCGCATCCCCAATCCCCGCCTCACAGAGTGAGGCAGCATGAGCACTATCCGTTGCGACATCGTCAGCGCCGAGAAGGAAATCTTCCACGGTGAGGCGACGCTGGTCGTGGCTACCGGCGAGTTGGGCGAGCTGGGCATTGCGCCCAAGCACGCGCCGCTGATCACACGCCTGAAGCCGGGCAAGGTGGTGGTGACCACCGCCAATGGCGAACAGCTGGATTTCGCCATTTCCGGCGGCATCCTGGAAGTGCAGCCGCAGGTGGTGACCATCCTGGTCGACACCGCGGTGCGTGCGCAGGACATCGACGAGGCGGCCGTGCGCAAGGTCAAGGAAGAGGCCGAGCGGCTGCTGGCCAACCGTGGCAACACGGTGGACGTGGCCGAGGCACAGCGTCAGCTGGCCGAAGCGACAGTACAGCTGCAGGCGCTGGAGCGCTTGCGTCGCAACCTCAAGCACTAAGCGGTGGGCTGCCCACCTCCAGGGTGGGCGTGCACGTCCGACTGCTGCAAGTTCGTCTGCAGATATGAAGTTCGAAACGCCGACCATCGTGTCGGCGTTTTCGTTTTTGGAGCGCCGCGTGCGGGTGCGTGAATCCGCGGTGGCGCGCGGCAGGCACACTGCGTGCCTTGGCGCACCGCTGCACCGCAGCGCTGCATGGCAAGCTTATCCCGGCACGTTGAGGAAGATGGCATGACCCGTTCGATCGATGGCATTCGCGCTTACATGGTGAGCGGCCTGTTGGCCGCCGGACTGCTGGGGTGCGCATGGCCGGCGCGCAGCCAGCCGCCGTTGGATCTGCTGATGGATCGCATCGTGCAGCGCAATGCCATTGGCGATGCGGTAGCGCTAAGCAAGTGGGACAGCGGCAAGCCGGTGCTGGATCAGGCGCGCGAGGCGGCGGTGCTGCAGAGCGTGCGCGATCAGGCGCCGGCGCATGGGCTGGATGCCGACGACGCGGCGCGGTTCTTCGGCGCGCAAATCGAGGCCAACAAGTCGGTGCAGTACGCGCTGCTCAACCATTGGCACGAGCGCGGACATGCGCCGAACACCGCACGTCCGGATCTCAGCGCGCTGCGCGCTCGCCTGGATCAACTGCAGAGCGAACTGCTCGATGCGCTGGCCGATGTGGCCTCGACGCGCAGCGCGCCCGACTGCCCGGCCAGCACCGCGCGTGCCGCTGCGCATTACGCAGAGCAGTGGCAGCTGGATGCGCTGCATCGTGCGGCACTGGTGCGCGGCCTGGGCGATTTTTGCCACTGATCCATAGCGGCAACGTGTCTGCGAGACCAACGCGCTGTCATGCGGTTGGAGCGGCCGACAACACGTGTGCGCGTTCGCTTGGTGGCGATTGCAGCGGTTTTGTCGGCCGCATCCTGGTGGATGCAGTCAGGCGTTCAGATCGAACGCTGAGCGTGTCCAAGGCGCGGTGCACTCGGCGCTCGCCAGGCGCGCCCTCTACCCGTCCTGGAGAGGCGATGACGGCATCCATGCCGTCAACTGTCATGCAATCGGCGAGGACGCTGCACGAGAAAGGTCGCTGGCAGCCTGGCTGAATGCCACGCACACCGGCCGACGCGACTGGTTTTTGTTCCCCGACCGGGTGTGGACCCGATGCAGCATGGATGCCGCATAAGAGCGACAAGGACATCCGCGCGATCGATCAGCACTGGAACAGATGCCGCGCCTGTGCTGCGCGATGTCTGCGCGCAAGCGGTGTCCCCTTTTGCGTCGTATCGCCACACGATCGAGCAATCGCTCGGCGCCTGCGCATGCCTCGATCAGCGATACACCACATGCCGGCCCAGGAAGAACGACACGACCGCCAGCCCGCCTTCGACCAGCGGTTTTGCCAGCCATGCCTGACGCAGGCCGAGTAGGTCTACCGTGGTCGAGAGCAGCCAGGTGCTGATCAGCGTGAGCGTCAGCCACATCACCGCAAAGCGGCCGAAGCGTCGCCAACCCAGCCGCGCATCGCCTTGCTGGGCGAAGGTGTAGCGGCCGTTGAGCCAAAAGCCGAGCATGGCGCCGCCGATGCGTCCGAGCAGATTGGCGGGCACCGCAGGCATGCCTGCGGCGGTGGCGGCGATGAAGATGCCGCAATCGACGACCAGCTGCAGGGCGCCAATGATCATGAACTGGCTGCCTTGGCGGAACAGACTCATGCGTGCGGGGCAAAGGAAAGGGGCGCCCATCCTAGCGGCAGCGAGGCGCAAACGTTGTTAGTGCGGGCGAACGCTGCATCCGGGCAACGACGTGAGGGGGCGCAGCGACTAGAATTTGGACATCCCTATGCCTGGAATGTCTTGATGACCCTGCCCCTGCACGTTGTGATCCTGGCCGCAGGCGAAGGCAAGCGCATGCGCTCGTCCCTGCCCAAGGTGCTGCAGCCGCTGGCGGGCCAGCCGATGCTGGCGCATGTGATCGCCACTGCGCGGCAGCTGCAGCCGGCGGCGATCCATATCGTGTACGGGCATGGTGGCGACCAGGTGCAGGCAGCCTTCGCCGATCAAGGCGATCTGCAGTGGGCCGAACAGCGCGAGCAGTTGGGCACCGGACATGCCGTACAGCAGGCGATGCCTGCGATACCCGATGCGGCAACGGTGCTGGTGTTGTATGGCGATGTGCCGCTGATCCGCAGCGAAAGCCTGTTGCAGTTGCTGCATGCACCGGGCCGCATGGCGGTGCTGGTTGCTGAACTGGCCAATCCCACCGGCTATGGGCGCATCCTGCGCGATGCGGAGGGCAAGGTGGCCGCGATCGTCGAGCAGAAGGACGCCAATGACGAGCAGCGCCGCATTCGTACCATCAATACCGGCATCCTCACCGCTGAATCCACTGCGCTGCGCCGTTGGCTGGCTGATTTGTCCAACGACAATGCGCAGGGCGAGTTCTATCTCACCGACGTGTTCGCCAGCGCCGCAGCCGATTTCACGCCGGCCGACATGGTGCACGTGGCCGACCCGCAGGACGTGGAGGGTGCCAACGACCCGTGGCAACTCGCCCAGCTCGAACGTGCCTGGCAACTGCGCGCCGCGCGCACGCTTTGCCTGCAGGGCGTGCGCATGGCCGACCCGGCGCGTGTGGAGCAGCGCGGCAGCGTGCGGGTGGGGCGCGATGTGCAGCTGGATATCGATGTGATCCTGGAAGGCAATGTGACGCTGGGCGATGATGTGGTGATCGGCCCGTTCGTGCGCTTGCGCGACGTCACGCTCGGTGCCGGCACGCACGTGCGTGCGCACAGCGATCTGGAAGGCGTGGTCACCGAAGGCGCGGTGCAGATCGGCCCGTTCGCGCGTTTGCGCCCCGGCACCGTGTTGGCAGATGGCGTGCATATCGGCAATTTCGTGGAGACCAAAAAGGTCACCATGGGCGTCGGCAGCAAGGCCAACCATCTGACCTATCTGGGCGATGCGGTGATCGGCAGCAAGGTCAACATCGGCGCCGGCACCATCACCTGCAACTACGACGGGGTGAACAAGTCGCAGACCACCATCGGCGATGGTGCGTTTGTCGGCTCCAACAGCGCGTTGGTGGCACCGATCGAGATTGGCGCCAATTCCACCATCGGTGCCGGTTCGGTGATCACGAGCGATGCGCCGGCGGGCCAGCTCAGTGTGACGCGTGCGCGGCAGACCGTGATCGAAGGCTGGAAGCGGCCGACCAAGAAATAGGCTGCGGTGCACGCTGGATCGCAGGGAACAGCGCCGCATCGGCGCTGATTGCGCTTGGTGGCCCGATGCATCGGAAGCGCGCAACAGCTCCGCCGTTCTCGGCGCGACGCGTCAAGGCTGCTTGCGGGCCCAGGCGGCCCGGCCGCTGGCGGAGCGCTCAACGTGCAGGAGCGCCCCCGGGCGCGACCGGCCGTCCATCGCGCCCAGGGGTGCTGCCATGACATGCGCGGGGCGCGTGCGCTGACGGAAGGCGTGATGCAACGCATGGATTGCATCGCAAGTCCTGCAAGCCTTGCTGCGTTCAAGCCGCCAATGGCAACAGCAAGGTCACGCACAGTCCGCCGTGTTCGCGGTTGTGCAGCGAGATGCGGCCGCCGTGCGCTTCGGCGATTTCGCGGGTGAGGGCAAGCCCAAGACCTGTGCCATTGCGCTTGGTCGAATAGAACGGCATCAGTGCGTTGTGCAGCACCGCTTCGTTCATGCCGTTGCCGCGGTCGAGCACTTCGATGCGTAGCCACTGCGGCACGCGCGTGACGCGCAGGGCGACATCGCTATTGGGCGGCTGTGCTTCGCTGCAGGCCTCGTGGGCATTTTTCAGCAGATTGAGCAGCGCCTGCTCGATCTGCGCTGCATCGATCCGGCTGGAGACATCGGTCAGCGTGCCCTGTATCTGGAACGGAATCTGCTGCTGCAAGCGCTGCAAAAACGGCGCCCATTCGATGGTCTGCAGCTGCGGTTGCGGCAATTTGGCAAAGCGCGCATAGCCGCGGATAAAGCCTTCCAGGTGACGCGCGCGTTCTTCGATGGTCTCGAACACCGTCCCCAGGCGATCGGTGCGTTCGCGGCGCAGCAGCTCGGCGCCCGAATGCGCCAGCGAGGCGATCGGTGCCAGCGAATTGTTCAATTCGTGGCTGATCACACGGATGACTTTTTTCCAGGTCTGCACTTCCTGGCGGCGTAACTCGGTGGTCAAGGTGCGGATCAACAACAGCTCGTGCCCGCGCCCGTTGATGTGAAAGCTACGCCGCGACAGGTGATAGATCTGCTCGTCTTCTTCGTCGTCGCCATCTTCGCGTACCGCGAACAGGCAATCCCCGCCACGTGCCAGCGCATCGCGCAATTCGGCCGGCATGCGGCCGAGCACATCGTCCAGATGCTGGCCTTCCAGCTTGCGTCCTTCATACAGCAGCTTGCGTGCGGCATTGTTGGAAAACCCGATCCGCCGCAGGCCATCGCCGCCGGCGACCACCAGCAGCATGGCCACCGGTGTGTTCTGCAGCATGGTGTCGAGCATCAGCTCGCGCTGTACCAGATGGCTACGCTGCGCACGCAGCACATCGCCAAGCTCGGCATGCGCCTGCACCAGTTGCGCCAGTTCGTCGTTGCCGCGCCAATACACACCGAAGTTGTATTCGCCATCGCGGTAGCTGCTGGTGGTGCCGGCCAGCGCACGAAACAGCGAGCGCATCGGTGCGGTGGCGCGGTTGAGGCTGAACCACATCGCTGCCAGCAGGACGAGGACCGAAATCGCCGCCACCTGCCAGCCGTGGTCCAGCCAGTACGCCATGAACCATGGCAATGCAGCCGCCAGCGCAAGCACTGGCAGCAAGCGTAAAAACAGCGAAAACGTGAAAGAGCGGTTCCGCATGCGAAGGTTCATTCCGAGCTGATGCCGTAGCGGTCCATGCGCCGATACAGCGCCTGGCGGCTCAACCCCAGCTCGGCGGCCGCTTGTGCGATCACGCCTTGCGCGCGTGCCAGCGCCTGTTCGATACGCGCGCGATCCGGCTCGCCTGCAGCCGGCGTCGCCGGCCGTGGCGCGGTTGCACGCGGCAGATTCAGATCGCCCGCTTCGATGCGCGCGCCCTGCGCGAGCAAGGCGGCGCGTTGCAGCACATTGCGTAACTCGCGCACGTTGCCGGGCCAGGCATGCCGTTGCAAGGCATCGCGCGCGTGCGCGGATAGCGGCTTTTCACCGGCAAGGAAGTGCTCGGCCAGCGGGCCGATATCGCCGGGGCGTTCGGCCAGTGCGGGCAGTGCGATTTCCACCGTGTTGAGCCGGTAATACAGATCCTCGCGAAAACTGCCGTCGCGGATCATCGCCGGCAGATCTGAATTGGTGGCGCTGATCACGCGCACCTTGGCGTGGCGCTCGCGGTTGGAACCCAGCCGCTCGTAACGGCCGGTTTCCAGCACGCGCAGCAACTTCATTTGACCCGCCAGCGGCAGGTTGCCGATCTCGTCGAGAAACAGCGTGCCGCCATCGGCCGCTTCGAACTTGCCTTCGCGCGCCTTGTTGGCGCCGGTGTAGGCGCCGGCTTCGGCCCCGAATAATTCGGCTTCGATCAATTCACCTGGCAAGGCGCCGCAGTTGAGTGCAATGAACGGGCCATGTTTGGTGGCCGAATTGGCCTGGATGATCTCGGCAATCTTTTCCTTGCCGCTGCCATTGGGGCCGGTGATCAGCACCGGCAAGTCCGAGCGTGCGACCTGGCAGGCCAGGGCGATTGCGCGCTCGCTGGCCGGATCGGCGAACACCGCGCCGCGCAGGTCGTAGCGCTGGGTCAGCTGCTCGCGGCCGCGGCGTTCGCGTTCGCGACGACGTTCCAGTTCGCGGCGTGCTTCGGACAGTTCCAGCAGGTTGTTGACCGTGGTCAGCAGCTTGGTGTCGTCCCAGGGCTTGGCGATGTAATCGGCCGCACCGGCCTTGACCAGGCCCACCGCGCTGCCCAGGTGCGTCCAGGCGGTGAGCAGGATCACCGGCAGGTCCGGATGACGCTGACGCAGTTGGGTAAACAGCGCCTCGCCTTCTTCGCCGGAGGTGGTGTCGGCGGTGAAGTTCATGTCCTGGATCACCAGATCGAACGCCTGCTCGTCCAGCAGCGCCAGCCCGGCCTGCGGCGAATGCGCGTGCCGCGCCTCGATGTCGTGCAACGAAAACAGCACTTCCAATGCAGTGGCCACGGCCGTGTTGTCGTCGATGATCAGGATGTGCGGCATCGCATTGCTCAAGAAGGCGCGGGATGGGATCGGCACAGAATACTGGCAACACGCAGCGACAACGCGCTGCTCGGCGGGGGCGGCAGATCGCCGGGCGGCAAGGTCGGCGGACTCAAGCGGCCGATGCAGGGTGCATCGGCTGTTGCCGGCACGGCGCTGGTTATGGAGCCGCGGGCGGCAACAGCGGTGTGTACGTGGCCGCTGTCCAGATCAGGTGCACCTGCACACCATCGCGCATGACATCCACGGCGATGGGGTTGCCTGCAGCAGCCTGCAGTGCGGCCAGCAATGTTGCGATTGTGGTGATCTGGGTTCGGCCTGCCGTGCGCACGCGGTCGCCACGTTGCAACTGCAGGCTGAGCGACGCGCTGGCCTGGGTCACCAGCAATCCGTCGCTACTGGCGACGAGCTCCAGAATTTGATCGTCATGGCGCCAGTTCAGCCGGGTGTCGTCGATGGCGAGCACCTCTTGCGTCGAAGTGCTGGACGAGGCCGACGCCGCGTGCGCCCGCGTTGCCGCATCGGCCTGGCCGGGGTGAAGGAGGCAGCAGGCGGTCAGGGCGATCAATGCCGATGATGCAAGAGAGCGAGACATGAGGGAATCCGGTTCGTAACGATGGTGAAAACGCACGGTGGATGGCGAGCCTGGTTGCTTCCCCACTGCCAAGCGATGGGAAAGCAACGCCGGCCATCATGCACTGCGGGTGGCAACAGCCGGCGGCACTGCAGCTGCGCGGCGGGCCGGCCAGAACACCGCCAGCTGGCCGAGCATCCATAGCAGCAGCGCGCCAATCGGCAGGTAGATTGCCGGCAGTCGCGGCAATTCATAGCGTGCCATCAGCCAGACGTTGATCGAGTAGGCCATCAGCATGCCGAGCACGATGCCGACCGAGGCGAGCAGGAAATTCTCGATCTGGAAGTAGCGCAGGATCTGGCTGCGCGTTGCACCCAGCGCACGGCGGATACCGATCTGCTTGGTGCGTTGCTGCACCCAGAAACTCGCCAGGCCGACGATGCCCAAGGCGGTGACGATCAGTAGTGCGATGCACACTGCGCCGAGTAGCCAGATCATGGCGCGATCATTGCGGAAATACTTTTCGCGGATTTCGGTGTAGGTCTCTTGTTTCAGCACCAACCGGCTGTTGTCCACTTTCATCAAGGCCGCCACTGCCGCCTTCAGCACTTCCGCCCGACGCAAGGGATCGGTAACACGTACGATGTATTGCCCGTTGTTATACGGTGGACGGATGGGCAGCAGCATCGAATAGTCCTTTGCCGACAGTCCATTGACATTGTTCGGCCGCGCCAGGGTGCGCACGATTCCGACGATACGCAGCGGGACGTCGCCAGAGTAGATGGTCTTGCCGAGCGCGCTGTGGTCGGGGAACATCTTGTCCGCCGCCCCCTGCGTCAGAATGACCGCCGCACCCTTCTTGCGGACTTCATCGTCGTTATCAGCCTTTTCCTGGCTGATGTATTCGTCGGGGCTGAAGTCGCGGCCGGCATTCAATTGCAGGCCAAGTGCATCCAGGCTGCCTTCGCTGACCAGATACTGCGCGGCATTGAGTGTGGGGCGTTCCTGCTCCGGGGTCAGGGTCAGCCCCGTGTTGGACGAGTAATTGACGAAGGGGATCTGATTGGTGATGACTGCATTGCGCACGCCGGGTACCGCGCGCAGCGCTGCCAGATCCTCCCGGGTACGTGCATCGGCATTGGCCTGTGGGCCGATGCCGTCCAGCTGGATACTGAGCAACTCCTGTTCGGCGATGCCGCTTGGAGTCCGGAGCGTGTCCAGGCGATTGCCGATCAAAAACAGCGAATTGCAGATGATGGCGCAAGCCAGTGCGATCTCGAGCACGATCAGTGCGGCGGCCGTCTTATGGCGGCGCAAGGTGGAGATGATGGGTCGGATGTCCATGGGCTGACCTTGAAGATAGGAAGCGTGGCTCGCCGCGATGCGGCGGGCAGGAGGTTCAGGACGACTTCAATTGCAGTGCCGGTGCGACCTGGATGGCGCGCCAGGACGGCAGGATGCCGGCGAGCAGGCTCGCGGCGATCGCAATGGCGAATGTCAGCAGCAGCATCGTGATATCCAGGTGCGCCAGCGCGGCGTAATCCACCGGTTGCTGACGCACGGCCCACAGCCCCAGCCACGCCAGCCCAAGTCCGCCGATGCCGCCGGCCAGGCCGATGGTCCCTGCCTCCACCAGGCACTGCGCAAAGATTGCGCCGCGCGACGCGCCAAGCGCACGCCGCACGCCAATCTCTCCGCTGCGGCGCAGGAATTTCGCCAGCAACAGGCCGACCGTGTTGAGCAGGCACACCAGCAGAAAGCCCATGGCCAGCCACAACTGCAGACGGACGTCGCTGGGAACCACCTTGTTGTAGTCCAGCCACTGCATCACGTTGCGCAGGCGCACATTGTTGGGCCGGGTAAAGCGCCCGGCGGCACGTTGTTGATCGGAATAGTTTTCGAGGTAGGCCTTGTAGTCGCCCGCCTGCTTGGCATTTTCCAGCTCCACCCAGTACTGCACCCAGGTGCAGGGCGCATTCAGCGCGGTGGTGTCGCCTGCCTCGACCTTGCCGGAGCAGTTGGTCCCGCCGGCGTGGGTCAATTTCAGATCCATCGCCGTACTGAACGGCACATACAGCTGTTCGTTCGAGCCGTAGGTGTCTGTGATGTCGTAGAAGCGTGGGTCGATCTTCCAGGTATCCAGGACGCCGACGATACGGAAGGTGTTCTTGTCCACGCGCACTTCGCGCCCGACGCTGTTGCCACCGTCGAACAGCTTTTCGTTCAGCGACTTGCTGATCACCGCGACACGTTCGTGCCGCTCGTCGCTTGTGCCGGACCACGCTTGGCCGTAGAGCAAGGGCACGTCGAACATCGCAAAGAAATCGGCCGAAGTGAAACGAGCGTTTAGCTTGAAAGGGCTCAATCCACTGCGCTGTGGCTCGATCGCGACACTTCCGCCTGACATCATCGCCTGACGCATGGCGCGCTTCTCACGCAGCAGCGCCTCGGCGTCGAAGCGGGTGGACTGGTAATCGGGCTCGTCTCCCGGCTGATAGCCGGACTTCGGTTCCGCATCCACCTGCACATAGAACAACCGATCGCTCTTTTGCGGAATCGGGTCGCCCGACAACACATGGAACACCGTCAGCGTGGTCATGCTGGCGCCGATACCCAGCGCGATGGCCAGCACCATCAGTGCGGTCAGTACCTTGTTGCGGCGGAAGCTGCGTACCGCAAGATTGAAGTAGTAGCCGAACATGGGTGGGCTCCTCAGTCGGCCAGGGTTGCAACGGCGGCAGGCGTGCGCATCAGGCTGGGATTGCGTTCCAGGTCGGTGGCCTGCCCGTCGACGATGTGCACGTTGCGCTGCGCGCGTGCGGCCAGTTCCGGATCGTGGGTGACCATGACGATGGTGGTGCCCTGGCTGTTGATCTCTTCCAGCAGTTCCATCACCCCGCGCGCCATTTGCGAATCGAGGTTGCCGGTGGGTTCGTCGGCCAGCAGCAAGCGTGGACTGCCGGCCAGTGCGCGCGCAATCGCAGCGCGCTGCTGTTGCCCACCGGAGAGTTCGGTGGGGTAGTGACGCAGGCGCGAGCCCAGGCCGACCTTGGTCAGTGCCTCTTCGATGCGCTGCTTGCGCTCGGCTGCCGCCATACCGCGATACCGCAGCGGCACATCGACGTTGTCGAACAGGTTGAGGTCGGGAATCAGATTGAAGCCCTGGAAGATGAAGCCGATCTTGCGGTTGCGCAGGCGCGAACGTGCATCGTCGGACAGATGGCTGACGTCTTCGCCATCGAGCAGATACTGCCCGCTGGTGAAGGTTTCCAGCAGCCCGGCCAGGTTGAGGAAGGTGGTCTTGCCCGAGCCGGAGGGGCCGGTGACCGCGACGAACTCGCCTTCGCGCACATGCAGGTCCAGCGACCGCAGCGCATGCGTTTCCACCTGTTCGGTGCGGAAGACCTTGGAGACCGCTTGCATCTTGAGCATTGCCGATTCCTTTGCGAAGAGAGTGTGCGACGAGTGGAAATGAGTGAATCAGTGGACGGTGACGCGCGGTGCGTCGCCAAAGTTGTCTGCACCGGAGACCACCACGCGGTCGCCGACCTGTAGCCCGGAGAGCACCTGCACTTCGCCCAGGCTGCTGACACCGAGCGTGACCGGGCGCCGCGCGGCGGTGTTGCCATCCATCACATAGGCATAGCTGCCGCCGGATTGTTCGACAAACGGGCCGCGTTCGACCTTGAGCACGTTGCGGCGCGTGTCCATCAACACGCGTGCGCTCATGCGCTGGCTCTGGCGCAGGCCTGGCGGCTGCTTGTCGGTGAAGCGGATGCGCGCGGTGACTTCGCCATTGACCACTTCCGGCGACACTGCCGAGATGGCGCCGGCGAACGGTTGGCCGCTGCCGCTGGTGAGCTGGGCCGGCATGCCGATCGCCAGATCGCGGGCGAAACTCTCCGGCACCTTGATCTCCACTTCGAACTTGGACAGATCCACCACGCCCAGAATCGGCGCGTTCGCCGCCACCTGGGTGTGCTGCACCGCCTGCACCTGGCCGACCTGGCCATCGAAGGGCGAGCGCAGCGTGAGCGCGTCCACCTGGCGCTGCACTTCGGCCACCACTGCGCGTTGGCGGTCTGCCAGCAGGCGCTTGTTGCGCGAATCCAGGTCCGCACCCTGGCTCTTCAACGCGGCATCGCGCTGGGCGTGCTGCAGGTCGATATCGGTCTTCTTCAAGGTGTCCTGCGCCTTGGCCAGTTCCACCTGCGGCACGGCGCCACCGTCGTAGCCGCGTTGGTAGCGCTCCAGGTCGCGTGCGGCAGCCTGCTTGTCGATCTGGGCCTGGTCGGTGAGCTTGCTGGCGTTGGCACGCGCCAGGGTGGCATCCAGGGCCGCGCGGCTGGATTCGGCCTCCAGGCCGGCCAGGGTGGCCTGCTCCTGCGCCAGCTTGCTACGCAGCTCGGGGCTGTCGATGCGCGCCAGTTCCTGGCCCTGCTTGACGACGTCGCCAGCCACCACGCTCAGCGTCACCGTGCCGGCAGAGATGGCGTACAGCACCGGGCTGTTGGCGGCGATCACGCGGCCGTCGGCGGCGATGTCGCGTACCAGGTCGCCTCGGGTGACGGTGGCAACGCGCACGCGGCTGGCGTCGAACGAGCGGCTGCCGGCGCTCCACGCAGTCACGGCCCAGCCGATCCCGGCAAGCACCGTCACCGCGGCGACGCCAGGCCACAGCCAACGGCGCCATGGCGCGCGCTGGGCGGGTGTGCGGAGAACCTGGTCCTGGGCAGAGGTATCGCGAATCATGGTCGGCTGGCTCGGTGGCGTCACTGCGATAAAGCAGGACCCGTGCCAACGTTCAAGTCATTGAAATGGATGGTTTTGTTAGTGTGGCGACCGGTGTCCGCAGTGTCCGCGGACACTGGGGGCGGACACGCTGTCCGGGCACGGTCATGCAGCGGACAAGAGCGGACACGCTAAAATGTCCGACTTCTTTTGCGAGAGCTGTCCTATGTGCGGCATTGTCGGAGCGATCGCCGGGCGCGATGTGGTCCCGGTCCTGATCGAAGGACTCAAGCGCCTGGAATACCGCGGCTACGATTCCTCCGGCATTGCAGTGCTCGATGGCGTGCAGGTGCGCCGGGTGCGTCGCACCGGGCGGGTGGCCGAGATGGCGCAGGCCGCGCAGGCCGAACAGTTCGGCGCCACGCTGGGGATCGGCCACACCCGCTGGGCCACCCATGGCGGCGTCACCGAAGCCAACGCGCACCCGCACATCAGCGCCGGCGTGGCGCTGGTGCACAACGGCATCATCGAAAACCACGAGGAGCAGCGCGAAAAATTGCGCGCGCTTGGCTACACCTTCGAGTCGCAGACCGACACCGAGGTCATCGCGCATCTGATCCATCATCATCTGGGCAGCGCCGGCGACCTGCTCACCGCGCTGCAGCGCACCGTCAAGGAACTCACCGGTGCCTATGCGCTGGCGGTGATGAGCCAAGCCGAACCGGAACGCTTCGTCTGCGCGCGCATGGGCTGCCCATTGCTGATCGGGGTGGGCGAGGGGGAAAACTTCGTCGCTTCCGACGTGTCGGCGATCGTGCAGGCCACGCGCCAGGTGATCTTCCTCGAAGAAGGCGACACCGCCGAATTGCACCGCGATGGCGTGCGCATCTTCGACGGCAACGATGCACCGGTGGAGCGCCCGCTGCACCTGTCGGACGTGTCGCTGGCCTCGCTGGAACTGGGCCCGTTCCGGCATTTCATGCAGAAGGAAATCCACGAGCAGCCGCGCGCCTTGGCCGACACCATCGAGGCGGCGATCGATGCCAAGGGTTTCCCGTCATCGCTGTTCGGCGCCAACGCAGAAGCGGTGTTGCGCGACATTGAAGGCGTGCAGATCCTGGCCTGCGGTACCAGCTACTACGCCGGCATGACCGCCCGTTACTGGATCGAAGCCATTGCGGGGCTGCCGTGCAGCGTGGAGATCGCCAGCGAATACCGCTACCGCGCCGCGTATGCCAACCCGAAGCATCTGATCGTGACCATCTCCCAGTCCGGCGAAACGCTGGACACGATGGAAGCGCTGAAATACGCCAAATCGCTGGGGCATTTGCACACGCTGTCGATCTGCAATGTGCCGGAAAGTGCGATCCCGCGCGCCAGCGAGCTGGTCTGCTACACGCGTGCCGGCGCCGAGATCGGCGTGGCCTCGACCAAGGCTTTCACCACCCAGCTGGCGGTGTTGTTCCAGCTCACCATGGTGCTGGGGAAGTTGCAGGGCCGCATCAGTGACGCCGAAGAAGCCGAGTATCTGGAGCAGCTGCGCTTTTTGCCCGGCAGCGTGCAGCATGCATTGAATCTTGAACCGCAGATCATGGCCTGGGCCGAACGATTTTCGCCGAAGGAGAATGCGCTGTTCCTCGGTCGCGGCCTGCATTATCCGATTGCATTGGAAGGCGCGCTCAAGCTCAAGGAAATCTCATATATCCACGCCGAAGCGTATCCGGCCGGCGAGTTGAAGCATGGGCCGCTGGCACTGGTGGATGCGGCGATGCCGGTGGTGGTGATCGCACCGAACGACCGCCTGCTGGAAAAGGTCAAATCCAACATGCAGGAAGTGCGCGCACGCGGCGGCGAGCTGTTCGTGTTCGCCGACCAGGACAGCCACTTCAGCGACTCCGAAGGCGTGCATGTCATCCGCACCCCACGCCATGCCGGCGTGCTGTCGCCGGTGATCCACACCATCCCGGTGCAGCTGCTGGCTTACCACACCGCCCTGGCACGCGGCACCGATGTGGACAAGCCGCGCAATCTGGCCAAGTCGGTGACGGTGGAGTAAGCGCTGCCGCGGTGTCGTCTGCGCGCACTGCCAGCTGCATGCAGTCGATGCATGCACGCAGTGCATGTTCGGCTCTATCGCTGTCATGTTCCAGGATGGCGATTGCGTGCAACGTCGTGCTGGTTGCGCTGACGCGCAACGCGCGAGGTTCAGCTCCTCGCAAAGCAGTCGCCGACGTCCTGCCTATGCACGTGGCGATGCCGCTTCCAGGAGTGGCCGTATCCGTCTGGCGAAGGCGCGGTCGCACTGCCAGCGGCCGGTCCTTAGCGCTCCACCACAGCCTCTGCCAACGCAGTGGCCCAAGTTATGCATAAGCTCCTGGCGAGGGTCCACACCACGCAGGAGGACGTATGCACGAGTCTTTCAAACAGGGGGCGCCGGCCGAGTTGTGGCAGGCGTTGGTGCGCGAGGCGGGGCAGCGGATTGCGCGTCCGCTGGACGAATCGCGCGAGCATTATCTGGTGTTCGTGTTGCTGCGCTTCCAGCGCGATGCGCATCTGCTTTCGCGCACGCAGGCGCTGGCATGGCTGCATGCGCAGGACCAGATCGGTAGCGTGCGGGCCGACGCATTGCGTGACGTGGGAGACGGTTGCCTGCTGATTGCAGGCCTGTTTCCGGGCGTGGCGCAACGCCGGCGCCTCAGTGTGGATTACTTCATCGATCTGGGCAGGGGCGCGTATTCCGAAGTGGCCGACACCCGCTGCAGCGATGCAGGTCTGTTCGCGCAACTGGCCCAGAGCTATCGCGAGCTGGTGCGTATATTGGCCGCATTGCGCACGCCACGCGATTGGCAACCAGGCCCAGGCGGAATCTTGCATGCCTAAGCAGTGAGCATCTGAGGGGCGGTCCCCACACATGCGTGGGGACCGCCCCGACTGCGATGGCTGCCGTGTGCGGGCACACTATCCCTGCAGGACGAACGGCCGGGTGCGTTGTGCCATTACCCGTCGATCAGCGCCCTGCATGTGGGAAGCCGTCGTGTGCGAGCGGTGGCGCATCGGTCGCGCTGCATGGGGGACATGCAGCGCGTCGCACTTATCCATAGGGACAGGGATTCATGAAGACGTGTATCGCGGCGGTGCTATTGGCACTGCCGGGGCTTGCTGTTGCGCAAGACGTGCCGCTGGGCTATGCCGGACAGGGCGGAATGACGCTGCAGGAGATCGACCCTGCCATTTATGCGTATCACTACGACCACGGATTCGTGGGCGAAGATGCGATGGGCTGGGATCCTGCGCTGCAATTCGCCTGGTCGCGCATCGCAGCTGCCAAGGTCTGCGAACAGCAATCGCCGTCCGATGCATTGATCGGCAAGCTGGTGGAGCAGTACGGCAAGGATGCCGGCGTGCACCAGATCAACGGCATTGGCTTCCATGAGGCACAGATGCGGGCGGCTGGTACCTTCTGTACCGCTGCGCGCGTGACCGAAGCCACTGCGGTGGTGCCTGCGTTTGCAGGCGGGGATTTCTCCACGGCAACTGCCTATGCGGCTGCTGCAGTTGCAGGCACTGTGGCGGTTGCCGCAACACAGGCGCAACCAAGTCCGCAGTCCGATGCAGGCGTTGCCATGACGCCCTCGGCAGATTGGGCCTTGCAGCTCCCATTGCATTCGAGCATGCGGGTGGGCTCGAACGGCCTGCCCAACGGCGACGAAATGCTGCGTGTCGTCCGCCGCGGACATACCGGGATGGTCGTCGGTTTGCAGATTGCCACCAGCCTGTTCGCGCGCGGTGTTGCGGTCTCTGCCTTCGGAAAAGATCAGCTGAAAGGCGAAAAGATGGAGGCCCTGGGGAATCCCGGCTATCAATTGCAGCGCGATGCGGTCAACGCGCGTTTGAAGACCTACTTCACCGGGCATCCGCGGGCCATACCGGCAGAACCGTTCCCGTTGCAGGTGCTGATGTCGGACTGGCTGCTGGTGTATCAAAGCCTGGCCGATACCAAGTCGCCTTACGAGCTGCGCTACGCAGTGACGATCGGTGGGGAGCGCAGCGGCTTCTTGAAGCGCAAGGCGAGCCCGGTCAGTCTGGACTGCGCGCCGACACCGCGTACTGCCTCGCTGGAAGAATGGGAAGCCAACGATTACGCGTTGGTCAAAGCAGCCGCACAAGCCTACAGCGACGAATGCGCAGCGAAATTCGCCGAGCAGTTGCCGCAGTGGTTCCCTGACAGAGAAGCTGTTGCGACGTCCAACTGACGGACCAATGCTGGTGGCGCCGGATATCCGGCGCCCGATGTGATGGGAAACAGCGCGTAATGCAGGCGTAAACCAGAAGGGGCACCGATCCATCGATCGGTGCCCCTTCTGTGTTTGTGTTGCGCGACGATCAACCGACGCTGCGCGCCTGGCTGCGTTGTTGCTCTTGCTGGTCTTGAGCCTGCGTCTGCGCTTCCTGCCGCACAGCATTGCTGCTCTGCTCCAGCGGCCGTTCCGCAGCGGTTGCCTTGTCGGTGTAGATCCGCTGATGCGCCGGGTCGGTTGGCTGACCCTGCACGGCAAACAGTCCGTTGCCGTCCTTGCTTTGCGCCACCATGTCGATGCGTTGCATGCCGCTGACCTTGGCTTCGAAGGTCATGTGGCCGGCCGCATTTACCAACTGCTGCCGATTGGCGAAGGCATTCGGACCGAGCTGCTCCAGCTTGTTGACGGCCTGATTGAACAGCGGGTGGTCGGGATTGGTTTTCTCCGAGAGCAGGGGCGTCTTTTCCGCCTGCTTCAACGCAGCCTGCGTATCGCGGCCAACCACGCCATCGTCCTGCAGCCCATGCGCACGCTGGAATGCCTTGACCGCCTCGCTGGTCCGTTGGCCATAGGCGCCGTCAGCCTTGAGTTCGTTACCGCCTGCGTCCTTGTAACCCAGTTGCTGCAACGCCTGCTGCAATGTGCGCACTTCTGCGCCACGCGCATTTTCGCGCAGGACACCCGGCGCATCAGCGGCGGCGTGTGCCTGGCTGGGTTTGTGCTCGGTCGCTGCGTGAGATTGCTGCTTGTTCTGGCTGCGCTCCTGCAGCAGGTCGCGCGCCTCAGACAGCGGGTCGCTCGCATACAGCTTGACGCCCTTGGCGTGCTTGCGCTCGAGGTAGGAATCCAGCGAACTGAGCTCGACACCCTCGCCGCCACGGGATTGGCTGATCTTGAGCTGGCCATCCTTGGGGTCACGCACCACCATCGTGATGTGGTCGATGCCCTTGTAGCGCCCCTTGTCCCAACTCTGCGGGCCATTGTCCTCGCCGATGATCATGCCTTCCTTGAGGGTCTGGGCAGTCACATCCTTGCCTTGGATCAGCACGCCGGAGCGCAGCTCGGCCTTGCGCAGCAGTTCGGATGCACTGTCGAAACCAGGACTGAACTTTTCGTCCTTGGTGAAGATGGCCTTGCCGGCGCCCTTGTTGATCTCGTCCATGGTCGCGTTCTGCATCTCGACCACCCAGCCAGAACAATCGACCCTGCCTTTGTCGGGATCTTTCGCGCCCAGGCCGTATTTGACGTGATCGTATTTGTTGGTGAGGTCATAGGCTGCGTGAAGCGCAATGCCTTGCGCTGCGGGTTTTTCCGGCTGGGCAGGCGCAGAGTGCGCTGGCGCAGCGTGCGAGGGTGCCTGCTGCGTGGTCGAAATCGGCTCGATGCCTTTTTCAGGAATCCGGATACGGTCCATCTTCGTATCCCAGTACTGCACGAAGGTCTGTGCCATGTCCTTGTCGGACATGCGCCGGAACGTCGCCGAATCGACGCCGGTCAGGGACTTCAGCTCTTTCTCGCCGACATTGTTGAGAATGTTGGCGCGTGTGCTTTCCAGGCCAAAAGATCCCGTGGCGATCGCGGTCTGCAAAGAGCGATAGCCACCGGCGCCTTGCTGATGGGCCAGATACATATCCAGGCCATCGGGCTCGGGCTTGCCCGACAGGTACGGCCGCCCATCGCGTTCATGCCGATTGACCAGGCTCGTCCGGTTGTCCAGATACAGCCGCGCTGCTGCGTCGGTATTGGCCACCGCGTCCAGCTCGCGTCCGGCAATGCCGTACTGCTGGGCAGTTGGCGGCGTGAACTGGAATAGTCCCTTCGCACCGCCGGGGCCGCGACTGGCCAACTCGTCGAAGGCGCCGCCAGTCTCTACGTGGGCAAAACGCAGGAAGTCGTCACGCGGAATATTCCGCTCGGCCGCTTCGCGTTCGATGATGTCGAGCACTTGGGCTCGTGAGTAGTTCGTCGGCATCGCTCAAGGTCCTTGATTGAGTGCTGCAGCCACGCGGCTGCAGCGGTACGCCGCCCGAACCAATTCCTTTGGTCCTGTATCAAAGGGTCGGCAAATACGATTTGCTGGCGGCATCGTAGCGGTATTCAACCGTCGCGTCACCCCCGCTCGTCGGGGGAACGGCAGAGACCGTTACCCGCAATGCGGGCAGTCCTGGCTGCTTCACGAACGCAAGCGTGCTGGTGTTCTTGACGCAGGCAATCTTGCCGGGCGCATCTTCGCCACAGTTGGCGCTGTTGTCCTCACCCGCCGGAATGTTGCCGATATAGGTCCAATGCTTGTCGTTGACGTTATCGGTTTCTTTCGGGTTGAACACGAGTGCGTCGTAGGAAAGGATGCGCACGCCCGACTGCAGGCTCCACGTCGGCACGGCCAGGACCAGCCTGCCGTCATCGGTGACAAAGGTCTGTGGTTGACGCGTCGTATCGACGGTGTTGCCCTGCTCCATACCGCCGAATTCGCCGATGTAGGGCTCTGCGCCAAGCAGCTTCCATGGAGACTTGCTCCCCGGTTCGCTGGCCACAAACGTGGCGTGAGCAAGCGTCACCTTGGTACCAGGGGCAGCATCGTGATTCTCGCGCTCGGCGCCATAGAGCTCGGGCGTTTCCCAGGCGAAGCCGGTGTAATACCGCGTACCGCCGAGTTCGAATTGAAAGCCGTACCAATAATTGATCCAGCTGCCATTGGCGACCTCGTAGGAGGTTGCGCCATCGCCGTCCACGTTGCTGATGAAATACAACACGCTGTCGGTCCGCGGCGGCTGCAATTGCTGGGTCGATCCCTGGGTTGCGTCCTGCATGGGAGGTGCATCCTTTTCTGACGGTTTTGGAGGAGTGCCGGCCGCGGCTGCGGCGGTCTTCGGAGCGGTGGCGTCCGGTGTCGCCTGTGTGCAGGCGGCGATCGTTGCTAGCGCAAGGACAAGTGAAATCTTCCTGACGAGCATTGGGGTGCATCCATTGCGGAGGGCGGCGAAAGTCTACTCCAGCCCGCCGTTGTGTCCAGTCGTTGCACCGGGCCTGGCGGCTCCCGCACGTCGTTGCGGCGCGGGGCTTCCACGTCGCGGATGCGCTGCGTTCGGCCTGTGCATCCGCTGACGCGCCAGCTTGCCGCTGAGCGGCGGACTTACGCCAAGGGCGTATTGGAAATGATCTCCACCCAGTAACCGTCCGGGTCCTTGATGAAGGCCAGGTGCTTCATGCGGCCGTCTTCCAGGCGTTTCTGATACGGCACGTTGAGGCTGTCGAAGCGTGCGCAGGCAGCATGGATGTCCGGCACCGAGATACAGATATGGCCGAAGCCGCGTGGGTCGCTGTTGCCGTCGTGATAGACCGGGCCATCCTGGGTTTCGGTGCCATGGTTGTGGGTGAGTTCGAGCACGCCGGGGATGCCGGCCATCCACAGGCGACGCTGCGCGTCGTCATCGGGAATGGCCGTGCCTTCGGGCAGCAGCGCGAGAAAATACAGGCTGAATTTTGCGTCGGCAAAATCGCGTGCGTCGAGCAGGCGGAAGCCCAGGACACGGGTATAGAAATTCAGCGACTGTGTTGCGTCCTTGACGCGCAGCATGGTGTGGTTGAACACGAAGCCGTGCGTGTCGGCGGGCGCGGCATTGGCGCCTGGCACGTGTTGCAGATCGTTCAAAGGCATGGCGGTCTCCTGGTGTGGATTGCGGGTGGGGGGTGTTGCGCGAAGGGGGATGGTAGCCAGGGCAGGGTTGTCGGCGTGTCATGGCGAAAGGGCAGCGGTTCGAATGCGCTGGCGTTGGAGGAGAGGGCCAACTGCATCTGCCCGTGCACGATGCCATCGCCTCAAAACCACACGCGCACACCGGCAACAAAGCGGCTGTCGCGTGCGGGGGCATCGTCCATCGCGGCGCGTTGTGCGCTATCGCCGAAGCTGCGGCTGTGCACCCAGCCGATGTACGGCGCGAAGCGGCGGGTAATCTCGTAGCGCAGGCGCAAGCCAAGTTCCACCGCTTCCAGACCGCTGCCAATGCCGCGGCGGTTGTCGTCGGTAAGCGCGATGTCGGCTTCCGCACGCGGCTGCAGGATCAGACGGTTGGTCAGCAGTACCTCGTATTCGCCTTCCAGCCGCAGCGCCGCGCGGCTGCCAGTGCCCACATACAGCGTGGCTTCGGTTTCGAACTTGTAGGGCGCCAGGCCTTGCACGCCGAAAGCGGCCCAGCTGCGATGTTCGCCTGCGCCGATGTCCTGGCGCGCGCCGATGAGTACATCCCACCATGGCGAAATGGCATGGCCATAGAACGCCTCCAGCGAGGCAGGTTCGGTGCGCCCGTCGTGCCGTTCGCCCTCGCTGCGCAGCCAGAGCCGGTCGATGTCGCCGCCGATCCATGCGCGCGATTCCCAGGCCTGGCCGCTACCGCGATGCGTGTTGGACGCTTCAAGCCGATCGAGCAGGACATAGTGGTTGATACCTGCCGAGTGCATCGTATGCGTGTGCAATGGTGCGAATGCGGCGGCGATGTCGTCCGCCGTGGGTGGGGGAATGGGGTCGCGAGGGAGTGGGTGACTGCGTGTCTCGGCGGGTGATGCAGGAGTTTGTGCAGCGTGTGTGGGCTGCGTGTGGTGCATCTTGGAGTGATCCATCGACGCGTGATCCATCGCCTGGTGGTGCATGGATGCATCGCCCATGGATCCATGCTTCATCGATTCATCGTCCATGGGGCCGGTACCCGTGTCAGCGTGCGCCATGTGAGCGTGGTCCATGTGAGCGGCCTGAGATGAGGCAGGGGTCGTCTGCATGCCATCGGTCACTTGCATCGCATGGTCCTGCATGTCCTGCGGTGCGTCCTCCAGCGCATCGTGCTGATGCTCCTGCGCAAGTGCAGATGCGCTCGCCAGGAACGCAGCAGCCAACCAGGCCTGTGTGCGAAAGCGACTCATGCCTCCACCCGCACTTCGCGCATCATTCCTGCTTCCATGTGGTACAGCAGATGACAGTGATAGGCCCAGCGGCCGAGCGCATCGGCACGCACGCGGTAGGTGCGGCGGGTGCCCGGCGGCATGTCGATGGTGTGCTTGCGTACCTGGAAGTTGCCGTGTGCATCTTCCAGGTCGCTCCACATGCCATGCAGGTGAATCGGGTGCTGCATCATGGTGTCGTTGACCAGCACGATACGCAGCCGCTCGCCGTATTGCAGACGCAAGGGTTGCGCGGAAGCGAACGCGATGCCATCGAAGGACCAGGTGAATTTTTCCATATGCCCGGTCAGATGCAGCTCGATGTCGCGCCCGGGTTCGCGCCCATCCGGATCCTCGAACACGCTATGCAGATCGGCGTAGCACAGCACGCGGCGGCCGTTGTCGCGCAGGCCCACGCCGGGGTCGTCCAGGCGCGGTGCGGTGGCATTGCTGCGCATGTCGATCAGCGGGTTGCCGGTTTCGCTGGCGGGATGATGCGGCGCCTTGTCGTGTGCCTGGGCATCGTCGTGCGAGTGCATGGTGTGCGTCCCATGCGCCGCCAGCATCCCGGGCGCGCCGTGCATTGCGGGTAGCGCGTGGTGCGTCCCATCGCCATGTCCCATGTCCTGCATGGTCAGGATGGCGCGCCGATCCAGTGCGGGAATCGGCGCCTGCAAGCCGTGTTGCACTGCCAGCGTGCCACAGGCAAAGCCGGTGCGGCCCATGTCCTGCGCGAATAACGTAAACGCATCCTGGCCGAGCGGTTCGACGATCACGTCGAAGGTCTCGGCCGCGGCGATGCGCAGTTCGTCCACGCTGACCGGATGCACGTACTGCCCGTCGGCGGCCACCACGGTCATGCGCAGGCCGGGAATACGGATGTCGAAGTAGGTCATCGACGAGCCGTTGATGAAACGCAGCAACACCTTTTCGCCTGGCTTGAACAACCCGGTCCAGTTGCCGGCCGGCGCCACGCCGTTGAGCAGGTAGGTGTAGGTGTTGGCGTTGACGTCGGACAGGTCGGTCGGGGTCATGCGCATGCGCCCCCACATGCCGCGGTCGGCCAGCGTGGCGCGCAGGCCGTCGTCGCGCGCATCGCGCAGGAAATCGACGACCGTGCGCTGCGCGTAATTGTCGTGGCTGGGCATCTGCTTGAGCCGGCGGAACAGGGCGGCCGGGTCCAGGTCGGTCCAGTCCGAGAGCAGCACCACATGCTCGCGATCGTGCCGGTACGGCGGCGGCGTCAGCGGGTCGATGACGATGGCGCCATACAGCCCGGACTGCTCCTGAAACATCGAATGGCTGTGGTACCAGTAGGTGCCGGACTGGCGCAGCGCAAAGCGGTAGTGATACTCCTGGCCCGGCGCGATGCCGTCGAAACTCATCCCCGGCACCCCGTCCATGTTGGCCGGCAGCAACAGGCCATGCCAATGCACCGAGGTGGCTTGGTCGGCCAGCGCGTTACGCACGCGCACGCCCACCGTGTCGCCCTCGCGCCAGCGCAGGGTGGGCGCCGGCAGGCTCTGGTTGACCGTGATTGCGGAGCGGGTGTGTCCGGTGAAGTTCACCGGCAGGCGGCCGATCTGCAGCGACTGGCTGCTTCCACGTAGCACCGGCGTGGTGGCCTGGGCGGCGGCGCGCGCGTCGTAGCGCCACAGGCCGCTGGCTGCGGCGACGCCGCCCAGGGCCAGGCCCTGGACGAAGCGGCGCCGGCTCAGACCGCTGGCGGTTGAGCCGTGGGAAAACGGGGGATCGAAAGACATGACATCTCCTGCGCGCTCCATCGGCAAGATGGAGCGCAGCGCAAAACTGAGGAAACCCGCGCAAGCACGCGCGGGGCCGAGGACGGCCAAGGCAGGGCCGTCGGCGCTCAGGCGATGGGAGGTCGTACCGGTTGGTCGGGCAGCGGGCTGCTGCGCCCCTCGGTCAGGGTGTCCGGCACCGCCGGGTGGCCGAGCAGGCCGGCGGCTACGGCAGGCAAGGTCAACAAGGCGAGGCTGGCGTGCTGCAGGCAATCGCAGCTGCCCAGCTTGCAGCAGTCGGGCGCGTGCGCACGCGTGGCCTTGTCGTGCCCCTGCATGGCTGTCGGTGGAGGCATCGCCTCATGGCACGGCAGGGCTGCCGGCGACTCGCTCTGGGTCGCGGCGGTGCCTCCCGCCATGGTCGCGGCGGGCATCGCGCCCGACGCCATTGCCGGCATGGCCATGCCCACCGACGCCCACGCGCCGGTGGCCGTATTGGCAACCAGGCTCAGGCACAGCAGCAGGCGGAGCAGGCGATGCAGCACAGGTAGTCGCGGCAGTGACAGGTGCAGCGAGCATAGCATCGGCCCCCAGCTGTCCGCCCGATGCGCTGGGTGCGTAAGCGGGCAGGTGGGGGCGGTAGAATTGAGGCTACTTTCGCAGCCAAGTCCTGCCATGTCGCAGCGCCAGTGGGTGGCCGCCGCCATCCGGAAGATCGAGGCCGATTTCAATCGTTCGGCCGACACCCACCTGATTCCGATGGAACTGCCGGGCTATCCGGGCATCGACCTGTACTTCAAGGACGAGTCCAGCCACCCGACCGGCAGCCTCAAGCACCGCCTGGCGCGCTCGCTGTTCCTGTACGCGCTCACCAATGGCTGGCTGCGCGCCGGGCGCCCGGTGATCGAGGCGTCCAGTGGCTCCACGGCCATTTCCGAAGCATATTTCGCGCGTTTGCTCGGCGTGCCCTTCATCGCGGTGATGCCCGCCTCGACCTCGCCGGAGAAGATCGCCGCGATTCAATTCCAGGGCGGCCGCTGCCACCTGGTCGAACGCGCCTGCGACCTGGACAGCGCCTCGCACCAGCTCGCACGCGAGACCGGCGGGCACTTCATGGACCAGTTCACCTATGCCGAGCGTGCCACCGACTGGCGCGCCAACAACAACATCGCCGAATCGATCTTCAAGCAACTGGCCGAAGAGCCGCACCCGATCCCGGACTGGATCGTCTGCAGCCCCGGCACCGGCGGTACCAGCGCCACCCTGGGCCGCTACGTGCGCTATCGGCGCCATGCCACCCGCATCCTGTGCGCCGACCCGGAAGTGTCGGTGTTCTTCGACGGCTATTGCCGCGCAGTGGACGGCCAATGCCCCAAGGAGCTGGCCATCACCGGCGGTTCGCGCATCGAAGGCATCGGCCGCCCGCGGGTGGAATCGAGCTTCATTGCCAGCTGCGTGGATGTGATGATCAAGGTGCCCGATGCGCTGAGCCTGGCGGCGATGCGCCACGTCAGCGCCACGCTGGGCCGCCGCGTGGGCGGCTCCACCGGCACCAACTTCGTCGGCGTGTTGCAGGCTGCCCGGCGCATGCGCGACGAAGGCCGGCAGGGTTCAATCGTCACCATCCTGTGCGATGCCGGCGAACGATACGCGCACAGTTATTACGACCCGGCCTGGTACCAGGCGCGCGCGATCGATGTCAGCGACAGCGATACAGCCATTGCGCTGGCCGTGAACGGCGGCGATTTGCCTGCCTTGCCTTGTGCGGCGCTGGAATGACCGCCATATCCGGGACGTAGGCATCAAGGCGCTGCGCTCACCGCCACGCCTGTGCGATCGGTGTTCGCAGTCGGCAGGTGAGCACGGCACCGTGCCCTCGGTGCCGTGCTCACCTGCTGACGGTTGCCTGCCACGTTTGCCGATCCTTGAATCCACTCATCCAGTCCATTGCCGGAGCGCTCCATGACCAACCCGCTGCTCGATCTGTCCGGACTGCCGTCCTTCGATGCGATCGGCCCCGAACACGTGGGCCCGGCGATCGACCAATTGCTCGCCGAGGCCGAGGCGGCGGTGAAGGCAGCCGAGCAGGTCAGCCCGGTGCGCTGGGACAGCTTCGTCACGCCGCTGGACGATGCCACCGAGCGGCTATGGCGTGCGTGGGGGCAGGTGGGTCACCTGCAGGCGGTGGTCAACACGCCCGAGCTGCGCGAGGCCTATAACAGCAACCTGCCCAAGGTGAGCCGCTTCGGCAGCGCGCTGGCGCAGAATCTGGCGCTGTATGCGCAATACAAGGCGCTGGCGCAATCGCCGGAAGCCGCACACTTCGATGAGGCGCGTCGCAAGGTGCTGGAAAATGCGCTACGCGATTTCCGCTTGGGCGGTGCAGAACTCGATGATGCCTCCAAGGCGCGGTTCGCACAGATCCAGGAAGAACTCTCGGCGTTGGCAGCCAAGTTCTCGCAGAACGTACTCGACGCCACCGATGCGTGGTCGTACGTGACCGAAGACCAGACCCAGCTGTCGGGCCTGCCGGCAGAAGTGATCGCCGCCGCACGCGCCGCCGCCGAAAAGGACGGCGTGCCGGGCTGGAAATTCACCTTGCAGATGCCGTGCTATCTGCCGGTGCAGAGCGATGCCGACAGCCGCGACCTGCGCGCGCGGCTGTATCGCGCCAATGCCGAGCGCGCGTCCGAATTCGGCGATGCCACGCTGGACAACAGCGCCAACATCGATCGCATCCTGGCCCTGCGCGCCGAGTTGGCGCAGCTGCTCGGCTTTGCCAGTTACGCCGACTATTCGGTTGCCACCAAGATGGCGCAGAGCCCCGACGAGGTGATGGGCTTCCTGCGCGATCTGGCCGCGCGCGCCAAGCCGCATGCACAGCGCGACCGCGCCGAGCTGGAAGCCTTTGCGCGCGACGAGTTGGGTCTGGATGAACTGCAGGCCTGGGACCTGGCCTACGCCTCGGAAAAACTCAAGCAGGCGCGTTACAGCTTTTCCGAGCAGGAGGTGAAGCAGTACTTCACCGAACCGAAGGTGCTGGCCGGCCTGTTCGATGTGATCCACAGCCTGTACGGGCTCACCGTCAAGCCCGACAGCGCGCCGGTGTGGCACCCGGACGTGCGGTTCTACCGGTTGGAAGATGCGCAAGGCACCCTGGTTGGCCAGTTCTATCTGGACTTGTACGCGCGCGAAGGCAAACGCGGCGGCGCGTGGATGGACGATTGCCGCAATCGCCGCAACACCGCCAACGGCGTGCAGACGCCGCTGGTGTATCTGGTGTGCAACTTCGGGCGCGGCAGCGGCGATGCACCGGCCACCTTCCGCCACGGCGAAGTCACCACGCTGTTCCATGAAATGGGCCACGGCCTGCATCAGTTGCTCACGCGGATTGGCGAGCTGGGCGTGGCCGGCATCAATGGCGTGGAGTGGGACGCGGTAGAGCTGCCCAGCCAGTTCATGGAAAACTTCTGCTGGGAGTGGGAGCGCATGCAGGCGATGACCGCGCACGTGCAGACCGGTGAACCGCTGCCGCGGAACCTGTTCGATCGCCTGCTGGCGGCGCGCAATTTCCAGAGCGGCATGTTCACCGTGCGTCAGCTGGAATTCGCCTTGTTCGACATGCAACTGCACAGCACCTACGACCCGTCGCAGGACAACGTGCTGCAATTGATCGAGCGCGTGCGCGACGAAGTGGCGGTCAATCGGCCGCCGGCATGGAATCGCTTCCCGCATCAGTTCAGCCATATTTTTGCAGGTGGCTATGCGGCCGGCTATTACAGCTACAAGTGGGCCGAAGTGCTCAGCGCCGATGCCTATGCCGCATTCGAAGAGGCGCCCGACCAACTGGAGCAGACCGGCGCACGGTTCCGCGCCGAGGTGCTTGCGCGTGGCGGCAGTCGTCCGGCAGCGGAGAACTTCCGCGCGTTCCGCGGTCGGGCCCCGACCATCGATGCGCTGCTACGGCATAACGGCATGGCGGGCTGACGGCGCCGATGGCGCAGTCGTCACCTGCTACCGTCGCCACGGCGTTCGCATTGCATTGAGGTGAGCTGTCCTATAACCGCGACCTGGCGCCTCTTCGGGAGGCGCAGCATGCGGTGGGATAGGGCACAAGGAGAGCGCAATGCAGCGACGTTTTTCATGGAGTGCACTATGGCTGATGGCCGCGGCCCTGCCGGTTTGGGCGCAGCACACCGGCCACGCCAACGGTCTGGTTGGCCTGCGCGCCGGACCTTCCGAAGAGTACCGGCGCGTGGGCGAAGTTCAGCCCGGCGGTACGCTGCAGGTCTATGGCTGTCTCAAGAGCGGCGCCTGGTGCGATGTGCGTTCACCGGAGGCACGCGGCTGGCTTCCTGCGGCCTCGATCGTGCTCGCTCACGGCGCCCTGAATCAGGTGGTGCCGAAAGTGACGTTCTCGCTGGATGCCTACTGGGACACGCATTATCGCGGCCGCGAATGGACCGTCGAGAGCGAGCGCGCCTACTGGCGCGATCACACTCCCGGGGACTCGCTGCCACTAGAGCTGCTGGCACCTGGCGAGGGCGTGACGGCGGACGGAGTACAGTCCCTGGCAAGGCGCGCCAAGGCCGAAACACGCGCAGAAACCGAGCGCACCCAGCGCGAGCGGGCCGTGATCGACCGGGCTGCGCTGAATCGGATAGATGCCGACAGGCGGGACGACAAGATACATCGGTGCGAACGCTCGGGAAGTCAGGACAGCACCGTGCAGAGCTGTATCTCCCAGGCACGCAGCGATTACGAGCAATCGGTTCGGCAACGGTGCGAAAGCTCGCAAATCCAGAGCGGAAGCTTGCAGAGTTGTATCGACCAGGCAAGCATTGACTACGAGCAATCGGTTCGGGAACGGAAGCTTCGCGACCAGAGCGATCATTAGATGGTCGCAGAAGCCGATGCTTTAGGACTTGCCGGTGTTTGCATGGCCTGAGCAAGCCGAGGATCGCCTCGTGCGCACTTTTTGCACTCAGCGGATGGCACGATAGCGCTTTGTTGGACGACTGCGGCGGCAGGTCATCGCCTAAGCTCACGTGGCGCGCCCAATCTGTGACCTCGCCGAGCAGCTTGTAAGTCTCGTGACTGTCAAGGTAATCGCTCGGACGCTTTGAGCCATGGAATGAGCCACCCGTGCGCCCTATTCCGCTGATGAACCACCTGCAGTGAGGCGCGCAGCGCTGCGTAGAATTTACGTAGAATTGACGCCTGGCAGGCGTGGGTTTACTGCTTTTTGTTTCCGAAACCGCTAGATTTGCCGCCGTCCTAATCCACTAGGAGTAGAGATGGTTACTAGCAACCCGTGTTTGGTGGCATCGCACGTTGGCGCTGGCGCCGCCACGGAATTCACCGACTTGGAATTGGGCGCCGCCGTCCAGACAGCATCCGCCTCTACCACGCCGCCTGGCGATACGGTGTTGTCTGCTCTTGGTAGAGCACCCTCCCGGTCGCTGGCTCGAGTGCGTACGGACGCATCGACGCAGCCTTCCCCTGCCAATGTGCCGGGCATGTTGCAGCAGATAGGGGCCTATGGCGGCCCGCTGGTGGACGCGGCAGCCTCAGGTCTCTCGGTAGCCGCTGCGCGACTGTCCGTTTCGCAGCAGCAATCAGCCAAGCTCACGGGCATCGTCAGCGGCGCATTGTGGGCTGGTGGCGCGGTCGTCAACCAGTTCGGCAACGTGCCTGCCAATGCGTTTGTCTCAACTGCCAATGCGGTAGGCGCCGCCGCTGGCGTACTCAGTTCGGTGGCGACGTCGTTGAGTGGAAGTGACAGTAGTCGCGTGGCGTATGCGTCGGCGTCCGCTTGGGCCTTGAATGGAGGAGCGAGTCTCGTGCGCGCTGTCAGCGACACCGCCTCCGTTCTGCCAAGCCGGGTGCTGCAAGGTGTCAGCGGCGCGGCCAATATCGCGGCTGCCGGGCTGGCCGCCGCCTCCACTGCGGCCGCTCAGCAAGATGCGCCGCTGAAGGCCGTCAATCTCAGTACTGCTTCGTCGGTGGCATGGGGTGTCGGTGCTGCGGCTGCATTTGGATCGGCATGGTTGGCGGGACCGCGCGAAGCACCGTCTGCGTCGGCCGAGCCGCCTGATGACCGCAGCCTGGTCGATAGTTCCGGATAAGGCTCCCATCACGCGCGAACATGAGTGTTGCTGTGCGAACCGACTAGATTGTCCGTGCGCCTTTACCGGCTCAGACGTAGTACGGAACGCGCGTGGTTTTAGATCCGGCCGAACACCAGTGCCGCATTCGTGCCACCGAAGCCGAAGCTATTGGACATGACGGTGTTCAACGTGGCCTGGCGCGTTTCACGCAGGATCGGAAAGCCTTCGGCACGCGGGTCGAGTTCGTCGATATGCGCCGAGCCGGCCATGAAGCCATCGCGCAGCATCAGCAGGCTGTAGATCGCCTCGTGCACGCTGGCCGCGCCCAGCGAGTGCCCGGAGAGCCCCTTGGTCGACGACAGCGGCGGCACGTTGTCGCCGAATACCTCGCGCACCGCGCCCAGTTCGGTGACATCGCCCAACGGCGTGGACGTGCCATGCGTGTTGAGGTAATCGATCGGGCGCTGCAAGCCCTGCATGGCCATGTGCATGCAGCGCACGGCGCCTTCGCCGCTGGGCGCGACCATGTCGGCACCGTCGGAGGTCACGCCATAGCCGAGCAGTTCGGCATGGATGCGTGCGCCACGCGCGATGGCGTGTTCGTAGTCTTCCAGCACCAGCATGCCGCCGCCGCTGCCGATGACGAAGCCATCGCGCTGCGCATCGTACGGGCGCGAGGCTACGGCAGGGCGATCGTTGAAGCCGGTGGACAGCGCGCCCATCGCATCGAACATGACGCTCATGGTCCAGTGCAGTTCTTCGCCGCCACCGGCGAACATCACGTCCTGCGCGCCATGCCGGATCAAATCTGCCGCCGCACCGATGCAATGCGCAGACGTCGCGCACGCGGCAGACAGCGAGTAGCTCAGCCCGCGTATTTTGAACGCGGTCGCCAGCGATGCGGACACCGACGAACACATCGTGCGCGGCACCATGTATGGGCCTACTTTGCGCACGCCACGGTTGCGCAGCAGATCGGCGGTTTCCACCTGCCATTGGCTGGAGCCGCCACCGGAGCCGGCAATCACGCCGGTGCGCAGGCCGCTGACCTGCTCGGCATCCAGGCCCGCATCGGCGATCGCATCGCGCATTGCCAGGTATGCATAGGCCGAGGCATCGCCCATGAAGCGTTTGAGCTTACGGTCGATCAGGCTGTCCAGATCCAGCGCCACCGCACCGCCGACCTGGCTCCGCAGGCCTGCTTCGGCGTGATCGGGCAGCGCGGTGATACCGGAGCGGCTCTCGCGCAGTGCACTGGAGACGGTGTCCAGATCGTTGCCCAGGCATGAGGTGATGCCCATTCCGGTAATGACGACGCGACGCATCAGAAATTCTCCGTTGAAGTGAACATGCCCACACGCAGATCCTTGGCGGTGTAGATCTCGCGCCCATCCACCAGCATGCGTGCATCGGTCTGCGCCATCACCAGCTTGCGGTTGATGACGCGGCTGACATCGACCTCGTAGCGCACCAGCTTGGCGCTGGGCAGCACCTGGCCGGTGAACTTGACCTCGCCGCAGCCCAACGCGCGGCCACGGCCCGGCGCGCCGATCCAGGTGAGGAAAAAGCCGGTCAGTTGCCACATCGCATCCAGGCCCAGGCAGCCTGGCATCACCGGGTCGCCGATGAAGTGGCAGCCGAAGAACCACAGGTCCGGGCGGATATCCAGTTCGGCACGAATCAGCCCCTTGCCATGTGTACCGCCGGCGTCGCTGATCTCGGTGATGCGGTCGAACATCAGCATCGGATCGTTGGGCAGACGGCCGCTGTCGGGCGCAAACAATTCCCCACGCGCGCTGGCCAACAATTGGTCGCGCGAGTACGTACTTTGACGAGTCATGACGAACGTGTCCTGCAAGGAGCGAGAGGCGAGGCGGGGAAGGGTGCATGAGGTCGCGCGGTTCAATCAAACGTTTTATCCGTACGCATGCGTGCTGTTTTCCGCTGAGTGTGCAGTGCGCAGATGCACTGTTGCAGGCGAAGTCACGGTGCTCGGGACCGCCGTCGGCACATGCGTGGCAGGCCTGCATGGTTGGCCGTGCAGGCGCTGTCGTCGGATGCGTTACCTTGCTATTGAGTACGCGCTCGTGTTCGCTTCGCCAATCCGTGGCGATGTCTCTCGACGCAAGGGGTGAGACGGCGCTGGCTTATCATGGGCGCAGACCTGCGACAGAGAACCCCGCTTGATGCGCAAGATCGTGCACGTGGACATGGATGCGTTCTACGCGTCCGTGGAGCAGCGTGACGACCCTGGCCTGCGCGGCAAGCCGGTAGTGGTGGCCTGGCGCGGCGCGCGCTCGGTGGTGTGCGCGGCCTCCTACGAAGCGCGGACCTTCGGTATTCGCTCGGCGATGCCGGCCGTGCGTGCCGAGCGCCTGTGCCCGGACGCGATCTTCGTGCCGCCGGATTTTGCGCGCTACAAGGCGGTGTCGCGGCAAGTACGCGAGATTTTCCATCGTCATACCGACTTGGTGGAGCCGTTGTCGCTGGACGAGGCCTATCTGGACGTCACGCACGCCAAAACCGGCATGCAGTTGGCCACCGAGGTCGCGCAGTTGATCCGTACGCAGATCCGCGAGGAAACCCAGCTCACCGCATCGGCCGGCATCGCGCCCAACAAGTTCCTGGCCAAGATCGCGTCGGATTGGCGCAAGCCCGATGGCCAGTTCGTGATTGCGCCCAGCCGCGTCGATGCATTTCTGTTGCCGCTCAAGGTCAATCGCATTCCCGGCGTAGGCAAGGTGATGGATGGCAAGTTGGCGGCGCTGGGCATCGTCACCGTGGCCGATCTGCGCCAGCGGCCATTGGAAGAACTGCAGGCGCATTTCGGCAGTTTCGGTCAGAGCCTGTATCGCCGCGCGCGCGGCATCGACGAGCGCCCGGTCGAGCCGGATCAGGAAGTGCAATCGGTCTCCTCGGAAGACACCTTCAGCGAAGATCTGGCGCTTGATGCACTGGACCCGCACATCCTGCGGCTGGCCGAAAAGACCTGGCTCGCCACGCGCCGCACCGAACGCATCGGGCGCACGGTCGTGCTGAAATTGAAGACCTCGAATTTTCGCATCCTGACGCGCTCCTACACGCCCGAGCAGCCGCCTACCTCGCAGGAGGCGCTGGCGCAGATTGCCCTGGCATTGACCCGCCGCGTGGAGCTGCCCACGCAGACGCGCTATCGCCTGGTCGGTGTGGGCTTGAGCGGTTTCAGCGATGTCGAGGATGGCGCCGTGCAGGGGCAGTTGTTCGGCCAGATGCCGCCGTTGGAGTGAGCGGCCCGTGCTGCATTGCGTCTCGCATGCGGCGATGACTGCATCTAACGCAGGTGGCGAGCAATCCCCAGCGCTTGGCAGTGACACGCGCTGAATCTTGCACTGCGTACACTGCGGCTCTCCCACGCACGAGGCCGTCCGAATGTTTCCGTATCCGCTGGTGATCTTCGACCTGGATGGCACGCTGGTGGACAGCGCACCCAATATCGCCGAGGCTCTCAACGGTACCTTGCAGGAGTTGGGGCTACAGCAGTTCAGCCAAGCCACGATCCGCAGCTGGATCGGCGAAGGCGTCAAGGTATTGCTTGCCACCGCATTGCGCGAAGCCGGCAGCACGCGCGATGCCGATGCCGAAATGCCGGTGATGATGCGCCATTACGAGGCGAGCCTGCTGCACGACCCGCAGTTGTACCCGGGCGTTGCCGAGGCGCTGGCCGGCCTGCGCGATGCGGGCGCCACGCTGGCATTGTGCACCAACAAACCTGCGCGTTTTATCGCGCCGTTGCTGGAGCATCTGGGTATCGCCGCGCATTTCAGCCGTGTGCTCGGGGGCGATTCGTTGCCGCAGCGCAAGCCTGACCCGGCACCGCTGCTGCAGCTTGCCAGTCACTTTCAACGCAGCCCGCAACAGTGTTTGATGGTTGGCGATTCGGCCACCGATGCCGCCGCCGCAAACGCCGCGAACATGCCGCTAGCGATGGTGCGTTACGGCTACCTGCGCGGTTTCGATGTGCAACGCGCCGGTGCCGTGACCATCGTCGACGACATGCGTGAACTGCTCGCGTTGCGCTGACCTACGCGCGCACCACGGATCGACCGATGCGGCGGCGTGCGTTACGGCCGTAGGCGTAAGCTCGGGCGTCTGCGCTGAAGCGGGAGATTGTGCAACAGCGACCTGTGCCGCTGAGCGGCCAGCACCCAAGACACGGTGGTGAGCCATGCATGCCGACCGGTGCGTGTCGTCGCAGGACCTTGCGCTTCAGGCTCTGAAACGAGCCATGCGTAGTGCGACGCGAGGCTGCATGCATGAGCGCGCGCATGGGCCAGCTGCATCGATCAGCCGATTGCCGGGCGCTGCCGGCCGATTCAATCCTCGCCTGCTCGCTCTGCATCCGCAGCGTCGTAAAGGTCGGTTGCCGTAGCCGCGTCGCCGTGCGTATCGTCGTTGTCGGCGCGCGCATAGTGCACGGTTTCCACCGGCCCGCCGACGGCACGCCCGCGCACCGGCAGCAGCGCGCTGGCCGCTTCGTACTCGGCGAGCAAGGCATGCCGGCGCGCTTCGGGCACGTCCTGCCAATGGCAATCGGCCAACGCGCCTTCCAACGAATACAGCAGGTTGAGGCTGGGCTTGAAGCCCGCGCGGCGCACCTTGACGAATGCGCCCACCGCACCCACCGCTTGCAGGTCCTGCTGCGTGCGCAGCCCGACCTGGCGCAGCCATGCCGCGCTTTTGGGCCCGATGTTGCGCATCCGCTCGGTGGTCACGCCAGCGCGTCTACGAAGAGTTGCGCAATGGCTTCCAGGCCACGTTGATCGTCGGCATCGAAGCGGTCCAGCTCCGGGCTATCCAGGTCCAGCACGCCGATCAGCGCATCGCCTTTGACCAGTGGAATCACCAGCTCCGAGCGCGATGCCGAATCGCAGGCAATATGCCCGGGGAACGCGTCCACATCGGCAATGCGCTGGCTCTGCCGGGTGCTGGCAGCCGCACCGCACACGCCCTTGTCCAGCGGAATGCGCACGCACGCCGGCAGGCCCTGGAACGGCCCCACCACCAGCTCGCGGCCGTCGTAGAAGTAGAAGCCGGCCCAGTTGAGCGACGGCAACGAATGGAAGATCAGCGCGGCCAGATTGGCGGCATTGGCGATCCGGTCCGGCTCGCCGTGCACCAGTGCCTGGGCCTGGGCGGTGAGCTGGGCATATTGTTCCGGCTTGCTGCCGGTCAGCGAAGAGGTGGCGAACATCGGCAAAGTTTAGCAGTGGCCGTCTTGCAGCGTGGTTGCGACGGGCAGGTAACGCGCAGGAGCTTTCCAGCACTGAGTCGCGATCATTGGCCGAGGCAGCCAGCGGCGCGCACAGGGGCAACGTGGCCCCGCAGGCAAACGACAACCAACCGTCCTCAGCCGCACGTGCAGTGCGCACGGTATGCTGCGCGCCCTCACGGCAATGGCGGCGCGGCCGCAGGATCAGGCGTATGCAGCATCCAGCTTTTTATGTCACCGGCACCGATACCGGCATCGGCAAGACCATGGGCAGCACCGCGCTGTTGCACGCCTTGCGCGCACGCGGCCATCGCGCCGTCGGCATGAAGCCGGTGGCCAGCGGCTGCGAGCACACGCCGCAGGGTTGGCGTAACGAAGACGCGCTGGCGCTGCAGGCGGCCAGCGATCCGCAGCCGGACTACGCCACGCTCAATCCCTACGCCTTGCCGGCGCCGCTGGCACCGGAACTGGCGGCGGCCGATGTCGGCGTAACGCTGGCGCTGGAGCCCATCGCACACGCGTTCGCGCAATTGCGCACGCAGGCCGAGGTGGTGGTGGTGGAAGGGGTGGGCGGGTGGGCCGCGCCGCTGAGCGCGACCCTGGACCAAGCCGATCTGGTGCGCGCCTTGCAGCTGCCGGTGGTGCTGGTGGTCGGCGTGCGGCTGGGCTGCATCAACCACGCGCGGCTCACTGCTGCGGCCATCGCCGCCGATGGGCTGCAGTGCATCGGGTGGATCGCCAATGAAATCGATCCGCAGATGGAGCGCATCGAAGAGAACATCGGCATGCTGCGCCAGCGCCTGGCGATGCCGTGCTGGGGCCGGATCCCGTGGCGACCGGGCGCCGACGCTGCCGCCCAGGCACACGGGCTGCAATTGCCGCGCTAGCTGGCACGGCGCGCTCGCGCGGGCAATAAAAAAGCCCGACAGAGGGAGGGATCTGTCGGGCCGGATTGCACGGGGGGAGGGACCCATGCAAAGACGCTGAATTTATTGGCGCTTACTTACGCCGGGTCTTGCCTGATGCGCCGGCCTGGTCGCTGCCGTTTTCGAACTGCTGCTTGGCAAACTGCCCAAGTTCGCTGGACATCTTCAATCCCAGCCCGACCACTTCCTGATTGACCGAGGCCAGGCGTTCCAGGTTGTCGCGCGCAACCTGCAAGCCTTTCGGCCAGAGCGTCTGGTAGGCGCCCAGATCGCGCGCCTGCGCGAACTCGCCGAAGAAGCTGCTGGTCGCGTTGACGTTGCGTTCCAGCGTCTCCAAGGCCAACTGGTTGGCACGTGCTGCGACAGACGCGAACTGATTGGTGAAGCTGTTTTCGAACTGCGCCGACATTGCGAACCCCTTGGGGAAAGCCGTGACCGTTTGTTGCGTTGCAGCATACGCCGATGTTGCTGCGATGCAACACGTTTCCTGAAGATTTTCCAAACGTGCGTAGAAGCGCTTTAAGATCAACAGCTTAGGCGGCCGCTCAAATGAGAAAAGCCGCCAGCTGGCGGCTTCAGGTCACCCCACTGCGCTGCCGCTTAACCGCGATAGCGACAGCCGGAGGTGCAGGTCTCGTGCACCACGATCTCGCTCAGCTGCGGCAGCGCCGGCTTGAGCTGCTGCCAGATCCAGATCGCCAGGCGTTCGCTGGTGGGGTTTTCCAACCCTTCGATGTCGTTGAGGTAATGGTGGTCCAGGCGGTCGTAGATCGGCTGGAAGGCCGCCTTGATGTCACCGAAATCCATGATCCAGCCGGTCTCGGCGCCGGGTTCGCCGCTGACATGCAGCTCAACGCGAAACGAATGGCCGTGCAGGCGCGCGCATTTATGCCCAGGCGGCACGTTGGGAAGCCGGTGCGCGGCTTCCAGGGTGAAGACCTTGAAGATGTCCATGATGGTGATTCGGCAAGCAGGAAGAAGGAGAGATGCGTGACTGCACAGGGCAGGATCCCGCAAGAGCCCGGGCAGGCCGGGACGGACAGAACAAGGGCCGCATCGCGGCCCTTGTTCTCAGCGCATGCCCAGCGCTCAGGCGCCGCGGTTGGCCGGACGGCCATTGCCGCCACGTCCACCATCGCGACGGCCTGCGCCCGCGCCAGCGTTGGCCTGACGCGGGCCGCCGCTGCGCTGGCCACCCGGCTTCTTCGGGCCGGCATGCGCATGCGCCTGACGCGGTGCATCGCCATGTGGACGACGGGCGTGGCTCTTGCGCGGCGCGCGCTCGCCACCCGGCTGCTCGGCGCGACCCGGCGCGCTGTTGCCCCAACGGATCGGGGTCTGCGGCTCGTAGCCCGGCACGTCGCGGATTTCCACGTCGCGGCCCAGCATGCGCACGATCTGGCGCAGCAGCTTGGCTTCGTCCTGCGCCACCAGCGAAATCGCCTCGCCGGTGGAGCCGTTACGGCCGGTGCGGCCGATGCGGTGCACGTAGTCCTCGGCCACCATCGGCAGGTCGTAGTTGATGACCTTCGGCAGCTGGTCGATATCGATCCCGCGCGCGGCGATATCGGTGGCCACCAGCACGGTCACCCGGCCTGCCTTGAAGTCGCTCAGTGCGCGCATGCGCTGACCCTGGCTCTTGTTGCCATGGATCGCCGCGGTCTTGATGCCGGACTTCTCCAGGAACAGCGCCAGCTTGTCGCTGCCGTGCTTGGTGCGCGCGAACACCAGGGTCTGCTCGCGGCTGTCCTGCGCCAGCAGGTGCAGCAACAGATCGCGCTTGCGGGCGCCATCGACCGGGTGCACGCGGTGGGTGATGCTCTCGGCCACGGTGTTGCTCGGGGTGACCTGGATCTGCATCGGGTTGCGCATGAACTCCAGCGCCAACTGCTTGATGTTCTCTTCGAAGGTGGCCGAGAACAGCAGCGTCTGACGGTCCTGGCGCGGCAGCTTGGTCAGGATGCGCTTGATCGACGGCAAGAAGCCCATGTCGAGCATGCGATCGGCTTCGTCCAGGATCAGCACTTCGATGCCGGACAGGTCCACGCTGCGACGTTCGATATGGTCGATCAGGCGGCCCGGGCAGGCGATCAGCAGGTCCACGCCACGACGCAGCGCATCGAGCTGGTTGCCCATGCCCACGCCGCCATAGATCACCGCGCTGGGGATACGCAAGTACTTGCTGTAGCCGCGCAGGCTGTCGTGCACCTGGGTGGCCAGTTCGCGGGTGGGGGTCAGGATCAGCGCGCGCGGCTTGCGCGGGCCGTTGACGGTCTGCGGCGCGGTGCCCAGGTGCTGCAGCAGCGGCAGGCCGAAGGCAGCGGTCTTGCCGGTGCCGGTCTGCGCGCCGGCCAGCAGGTCGTGACCGGCCAGCACCAACGGGATCGCCTGCTGCTGGATCGGGGTGGGGGTTTCGTAGCCCTGCTCGGCCAACGCGCGCAGCAGGAAGGGCGCAAGGCCCAGGGATTCAAAAGACATCAGGAAGCTCCAAGTAAAGCGTCGCCGCCAAGCCAAGCCCGGAGCGCAAACGCATTGCAGATGCAAGAAGGTGAGGCTCGGAGCGTTCCCGTGAACCGCGCTGCGAGATGGTGGATCAACCCGATCAAGGAGCGATGGGTTTGTCGGCACCACGAAAGGCGTCGGGTGGGGCGGGCGAGCGGATCGATCGATCCTGGCCTCGCCGGCTGTCCCTAAGGGAAACGGACGGCCGCATGCAGACCCGGCAAGTGTACTCGCGTTTGGCGCGCTGCACAAAATCGCGGTTTCGCGGTTGTGGTCACGGTCAGTTGTTTCAGGTGCAACCAGTAGTGCGGCAGGCCGTACAATCGTCCGATCAGCCACAGCACAGGATGGTCATGAAGCTAGGTTCCCTGAAGGAAGGCGGTCGCGACGGCAGCCTGATCGTGGTTTCGCGCGACCTGCGCACCGCCGTGCGCGCCACCGGCATCGCGCCCACGCTGCAGCGCGCGCTGGAGGACTGGAGCAATATGGCGCCGCGCTTGAATGCCTTGTCGGCCTCGCTCAACGATGGCAGCGCCGACGGCGTGTTCGATCTGGATGTGCAGGCCTTGGCCGCTCCCTTGCCGCGCGCCTACGAGTTCGTCGACGGCAGTGCCTACCTGCCGCATGTGGAGCGGGTGCGCCGCGCACGCAATGCCGAAGTGCCGGAAAGCTTCTACACCGACCCGCTGATGTACCAGGCCACCAGCGCCGGCTTCTATGGCCCGCGCGATGCCATCAAGGTGATCAGCGAGGACTACGGCATCGACCTGGAAGCGGAGATTGTGGTCATCACCGACGACGTGCCGATGGGTGCCTCGCCCGAGCAGGCGGCCGCGCATATCCAGTTGATCGGTTTGGTCAACGATGTTTCGCTGCGCAACCTGATTCCGGCCGAGCTCGCCAAGGGCTTTGGTTTCGTGCAATCCAAGCCGCGTTCGGCGCTGTCGCCGGTGTTCGTCACCCCCGACGAGCTGGACGATGCCTGGCGCGACAACAAGGTGCATCTTCCGCTGGTCACGCACGTCAACGGCGCCTGGTTCGGCGCGCCCGAAGCCGGCAACGACATGCAGTTCGACTTCGCCCAACTGATCGCCCACGCCGCCAAGACCCGTCCGCTGTCGGCCGGCACCATCGTGGGCTCGGGCACCATCGCCAACCAGGACACCGCCTTGGGCGCCTCGTGTTTTGCCGAGCAACGCGTGGTCGAGACGCTGCGCGACGGCAAGCCCAGCACGCCGTTCATGGCGTTCGGGGACATGGTGCGGATCGAGATGTTCGATGCCAGTGGCGCCAGCATCTTCGGTGCGATCGAACAGCGCGTCGAGCGGCAGCCGCTGCCATGACCTGCGGCGCAGCGACGACAGGCGGTCGCGTATGAGCGCGGCCCTGGAGCTGTTTTCGTACTGGCGCTCCAGCGCGGCGTATCGCGTGCGCATCGGTCTTGGGCTGAAGGTGCTGGATTACATCGCCCGCCCGGTGCATCTGGTGCGCGATGGGGGCGAGCAGCACGCGCCGGCCTATGCGCAACTCAATCCGCAGGAACTGGTGCCGACGTTGCGGCATGGCGATGTGGTCATCACGCAGTCGCTGGCGATTCTGGAGTATCTGGAAGAGGCATTCGCGCGCACCACGGCGCTGCTGCCGCGCGCGCCTGCCGAACGCGCCCGGGTGCGCGCATTGGCGCAGCTCATCGCCTGCGATGTGCACCCGCTCAACAACCTGCGCGTCATGCAGGTGCTGGAGCGCGAGTTCGCGCTGGAGGGCGCACAACGCCAGCAGTGGACACGGCGCTGGATGGAGCGGGGCTTTGCGGCACTGGAAACGCAGCTGGCGCGCGATGCGCAGACCGGGTGCTTCTGCCACGGCGATGCACCGGGCCTGGCCGATTGCGTGCTGATCCCGCAGCTCTACAACGCGCACCGGTTCGAGGTCGATCTGACGCCGTATCCGACCCTGCGGCGCATCGAGCAGGCCTGCCTGCAGTTACCGGCCTTCGACGCGGCGCGCCCGGAGATGCAGGCCGACGCGGTGGGCTGAGGGCAGGCTGTCACAGCCCTCATCCGCCCTTCGGGACCTTCTTCCGTGCCACGGGAAAAGGGCAGGCAATCACCCGGTTCGGGCAGTCGGCGTCACGCCAGGCGAATAGGAATGCAAGTTTGAGAGCTTCGGCACCGGCACCTGAAAGCACCGTGCGAGCGCCGATCCCTCCCTTCTCCCGCAGGAGGGAGGCCGCCGGCCTTTTCCTCCTGCCGCAAGCGGGGCGCCGATCTCGTCCTTATCCGCAAGCGGGAGAAGGTGGCGCGCAGCGCCGGATGAGGGCGCCGGTTGCATCGGCATCGCGAATGCGGAGCACGTCGCAGAGTTCGCTCTTAACCACCAGGATCCAGCAGCCCCCCGGTGACGCAAGATCACCGATCGTCGCCGCTAAACCGATTAGATGAACCCGTGACTGATCTTCGGTGCCGCGGCCGCTTCGTAATCCGCATACGGGTCGTGCTCGCCGGAGCCGCCCTCGGAGAGACGGAACTTCAGCGCCAGGCCGTCGCGCGAGTCGGCCGCGCGCAGTGCCTCTTCCTGCTCGATTTCGCCCGACTTCACCATCCGGAACAGGCATTGGTCGAAGGTCTGCATGCCTTCTTCCAGCGACTCTTCCATCGCTGCCTTGACCTCGTGCACCTGGCCGCGCCGTAGCAGGTCGCGGATCATCGGAGTATTGAGCAACACCTCGGTGGCGGGACGGCGGCGCCCGTCCACGCCCTTGACCAGGCGCTGGGAGACCACTGCGCGCAGATTCAGCGCCAGGTTCATCAGCACGTTCTTGTGCGCGCTTTCCGGGAAGAAATTGAGGATGCGCTCGATGGTCTGGTCGGCGTTGTTGGAGTGCAGCGTGGCCAGGCACAGGTGGCCGGTTTCGGCGAACGCGATCGCCGCCTCCATGGTTTCGGCGTCCAGGATCTCGCCGATCAGGATCACGTCCGGCGCCTCGCGCATGGCGTTCTTCAGCGCGCTCTGAAAGGCGTGCGTGTCCAGGCCCACCTCGCGCTGGTTCACGATCGACATCTTGTGCTTGTGCAGGTATTCGATCGGGTCCTCGATGGTGAGGATGTGCCCGGTGGTGGTGCTGTTGCGGTGGTCGATCATCGACGCCAGCGAGGTCGACTTGCCCGAACCGGTCGAACCCACCACCAGCACCAGCCCGCGCGGGGTCATGATGACGTCCTTGAGCACCTGCGGCAGGTTGAGCTCTTCGATGCTGGGAATCCGGCTGCGAATGGCGCGAATCACCATGCCCACCTCGCCGCGCTGCTTGAACACGTTCACACGGAAACGGCCGGCATCGGGCAGGGCGATGGCCATGTTGAGCTCGAGCTCGCGTTCGAACTGCGGCACCTGGCCTTCGTCCATCAACGAGTAGGCGATTTTCTTGACCATTCCCGGCGGCAACCCCGTATTGCCGAGCGGGTAAAGCTTGCCCTCGATCTTGATGTACACCGGCGCGCCGGTGGTCAAGAACATGTCCGAGGCATTCTTTTCGGTCATCAGCTTCAGGAAGTAGCCGATATCCATGCGCAATGGTTCCCCAACAAACAGCAGCGTCTCGTTGCAAGTCCGCCGCAGGCTTCCGACAATGGCCGTGCTCGAGACTTCTCGCTACGGCTCCCCTAATGACGGCTAGCTTCGCATACTTGCGGCGATCCCTGTATGGCATCGCCTGTTTCATGGTCCTTTCCTCTCCGGCCGCCGCCCAGGTGGCACCGGAGCTCACCGCCGCCGAACAGGCCGTGCAACGCGCCACCCAGGCCGATGCCGACCAATACGCCCCGGATCTGGTCAACCTGGCCCGCCAGGAATTGATGCAGGCCCAGCAGGCGCAACTGGACAAGCGCCAGCGCAAGCAGGTGCCCCAGATCGCCTTGCGCGCCGCCGCCGACGCCGACCTGGCCAAGGCCCGCAGCGAAGAAGCGGTGGTCGCCGCTCAACTGGAACAGCGCAGGAAGGAAGTGGCGCAGTTGCAGAACACCCTCAATACCGGGGAGGGCGGCCGATGAAACTGCGCCCCCTGCTGTATCTCGGTGTGTTGAGCCTGGTCACGTTGCCGCCGCTGGCGATGGCGGCCAAGGACGACCCGCAGGCCGACGCGCTCAACCGGCGCCTGGCCGCACTACAGAACGACCCGCAGACCAATGATCTGGCGCGCTTTGAGCGGCTGCAGGCGCAGCAAAGCGTGGCTGCGCTGGCCGAGGCCAAACGCCGCGACCGCGACGAGCTGGTGTTTCTGGCCGACCGGCGGGTCGAAATCGCCGAACTCACCGCCCGTACCGCGCTGGCGCGGCGCGAATTGGACCGCCTGGAAGGCACGCGCAACGACTTGCTGATCGAAGCCAGTCGCCGCGATGCCGCACGGGCGCGCCAGGAAGCCGAACGCCTGCGCGTGCAGGCGCAGATCCAGGCCGAGGCCGCCGAGCAGGCACGCCAGGCCGCCGAACAGGAAGCGCTCGCCCGCCAGGACGCCGAGCTGGCGTTGACCAGCGTGGCCGGCAAGCAGACCGCCAAGCTCAACGCGGCCCAGCAGAAGGCGGTGCAACTGGCGCATGAGGAGGCCGAGCTGGTCGCCGGGGCCAAGCTGCCGGCCGCCAAGTTCGACAGCCGCGGCGAAGTGTTTTCCCTGGGCAGTGGCGCCTTCGGTGGCAAGGCGGCGTTGTCCGGGGATGCCGCCGGGCAGGCCAAGGCATTGGCCGAATATCTGAACATCGGCAAGAAGGGCCGGGTCAGCATCGTCGGCTTCGACACCGATCCAGCCATTGCCAAGAAGCGTGCCGAAGCACTGCGCGATGCGTTGGTGGCAGGCGGCGTGTCGGCCTCGCGGCTGCAGGTCACCGGCACCAAAGGCGCGGCCAGCAAGACCCGCGCGGCCGAGGTCGTTGTCGCGCCCTGATGTCATTTGTTGCAAGTGATTGGAAGTTAAGGTCTTTTAACCCGTGCATGACGCCTGGTTGAACCGCGGTCACTGATTGAGGCAGGGAACGGCAAATGCGGCCGTTTCGGTCTTGAACCCCCTGGGCGACCGGCGTAGGGTCGTACCTCCGGGCAGCAACTCCGCGGCCCGGGAAGTACGGAGGGCCGGGCCAGTGATGCAGAGGCACGCAACGAGACAACATGGTGGAGCAGTTGTTGGTGGTTCCGCCGGTGTGTCGGCCTTTGCAACGCGTTGGTCTTCCATCCCCAAGCTGCGCCCCGTGCCTTCGCTGGCCGGGGCGTTCTTGTTTTAAGTGAAGGAGGTAACGCCATGTTCGAAGGGCAACCGCAGACCGAAATCGACGCATTGATGAAGTCCGATCCCCAGTTCAAGCAGCTCTACCAACGCCACAAGCTATTGAACAAGAAATGCATGGATGCCGAACTCGGGGTGCTCCCGATCGACGACGTGACCTTGGGCCAGATGAAGCGCGAGAAGTTGCAGGCAAAAGAAAAGCTCACCCGGATGTACGACCAGCTCACCCACTGATCCTTCCCCACCGTTAGAACAAGTTCACCGTCGCGGGCGGTGGCGGCCTCCTCGTCGGCTTGCCACCGTCCGCGTCTTTAGTTGGAGCGGCGTTTGCTGGCGGAGGGCACATCGGCGAACGGTTGAGCCTGTTCGTTCATCGGCCTGTGCAATCGGTTCAATGCTGAATGAGCATTCCCCGGCGGTTCGTCGGATAATGACCGGTCTAGCCCGCGTGGCGCAGCGACGATATCCCGATGGCGATTCATTCCTCCGTACTCGAACTGATTGGCAACACGCCGATCGTCAAGGCCCAGCGCCTGGACACCGGCGTCTGCGAGCTGTTCCTCAAGCTGGAGGCGAATAATCCTGGCGGATCGATCAAGGACCGTATCGGTCTGTCGATGATCGAAGCGGCCGAGCAGCGCGGCGATCTCAAGCCCGGCGCTACCCTGGTGGAGGGTACCGCCGGCAACACCGGTCTGGGCTTGGCCCTGGTGGCGCAGCAGAAGGGCTACCAGTTGATCCTGGTGGTGCCGGACAAGATGAGCCGCGAGAAGATCTTCAATCTCAAGGCCATGGGCGCCAACGTGGTGCTGACGCGCTCGGATGTGGCCAAGGGCCACCCCGAGTACTACCAGGACCTGGCTGCCAGGATCGCAGCCGAGACTCCCGGCGCCTACTTCATCAACCAGTTCGGCAACCCGGACAACCCGGCCGCGCACGAATTCGGCACCGGCCCGGAAATCCTGGCGCAGATGGGCGGCCAACTGGACGCCATCGTGTTCGGTTGCGGCAGCTCCGGCACCATGACCGGCCTGTCGCGCGCCTTCGCCAGCGCCTCGCCGCACACCGAACTGGTATTGGCCGACCCGGTCGGTTCGATCCTGACCCAATACATCGAAGAGGGCACGGTCAGCGAAAAGTCCGGCAGCTGGTTGGTCGAAGGCATCGGCGAGGATTTCCTGCCGGATATCTCCGACTTTTCGCGGGTCAAGAAGGCCTATTCCATCAGCGACGCGGAAAGCTTCCATACCGCGCGCGAGCTGCTGGCCAAGGAGGGCATCCTCGGCGGCTCGTCCACCGGCACCCTGCTGGCCGCGGCGCTGAAGTATTGCCGCGAGCAGACCACGCCCAAGCGCGTGCTGGTGTTCGTCTGCGATACCGGCAACAAGTATCTGTCGAAGATGTACAACGACTACTGGATGCTCGACAACGGCTTTTTGGAGCGCCCGCAACATGGCGATCTGCGCGACCTGATCCTGCGCCCTTACAACAAGCGCGACACCGTGGTGGTGGGCCCGAAGGATCTGCTGACTACTGCCTACCAGCGCATGAAGTTGTACGACGTGTCGCAGTTGCCGGTGATCGACGACGGCGAACTGGTGGGCATCGTGGACGAAAGCGACGTGCTGCTGCATGTCTATGGCGACGAATCCCGTTTCCGCGACCCGATTTCCACTGCCATGGTCAGCAAGCTGGATCGTCTGGACGTCGCGTCGCCGATCGAAGCGCTGCTGCCGGTGTTCGACCGTGGCCAGGTCGCCATCGTCATGGACGGCACGCAATTTCTTGGCTTGATCACCCGCATCGACCTGCTCAACTACCTGCGCCGTCGCGTGCAGTGATCGTGCAGTAATCCGGCACTGCCGCGCGCTCGGATGAGACGCGCGGCACGGGCCATTCAGACCTGCTTGTTACAATCGCCCACTTTTTCGGGAACCTCCATGTCCAATCGCACCACTCATAGCCATGACGGCGAGCGCGCGCTGTCGCTCGCAACGCTGGCGATCCATGGAGGGCAGTCGCCAGATCCGAGCACCGGCGCGGTAATGCCGCCGATCTATGCGACGTCCACCTATGCGCAGTCCAGCCCCGGCGAGCACCAGGGCTTCGAATATTCGCGTACCCACAACCCCACGCGCTTCGCCTACGAGCGTTGCGTTGCCGCGCTGGAAGGCGGTACGCGCGCATTTGCGTTCGCTTCCGGCATGGCCGCCACCTCGACGGTGATGGAGTTGCTGGATGCCGGCAGCCACGTGGTGGCGATGGACGACCTGTACGGCGGCACCTTCCGCCTGTTCGAGCGCGTGCGCCGTCGCACCGCCGGCCTGGATTTCAGCTTCGTCGACCTGACCGACCCGGCCGTTTTCGCAGCTGCAATCCGCCCCGACACCAAGATGGTGTGGATCGAAACCCCGACCAACCCGATGCTCAAACTGGTCGATATCGCTGCCATTGCCGCGATCGCGCGCAAGCACGGCCTGTTGATCGTGGTCGACAACACGTTCGCTTCCCCGATGCTGCAGCGCCCGCTCAGCCTGGGTGCGGATATCGTCGTGCACTCGGCCACCAAGTATCTCAACGGCCACTCGGACATGGTCGGCGGCATCGCGGTGGTTGGCGACAACGCCGAGCTCGCCGAGCAGATGGCGTTCCTGCAGAACTCCATCGGTGGCGTCCAGGGCCCGTTCGACAGCTTCCTTGCCCTGCGCGGCCTCAAGACCCTGCCGCTGCGCATGCGCGCGCATTGCGAGAATGCCCTGGCGCTCGCGCAATGGCTGGAAACCCACCCTGCGATCGAAAAGGTCATCTACCCCGGCCTTGCTTCGCACCCGCAGCATGCGCTCGCGAAAACCCAGATGTCCGGCTTCGGCGGCATCGTCTCCATCGTCCTCAAGGGCGGCTTCGACGCAGCCAAGCGTTTCTGCGAAAAGACCGAATTGTTCACCCTGGCCGAATCGCTCGGCGGCGTGGAAAGCCTGCTCAACCATCCCGCCGTCATGACCCACGCCTCCATTCCGGTTGCCCGCCGTGACCAGCTTGGTATCAACGATGCGCTGGTGCGGTTGAGCGTGGGGATTGAAGATGTGGGGGATTTGCGTGGGGATTTGGAGTGGGCGCTTGCGCGTTAAGCAGCACATCCACGTAACGGAAACCTGGCGCTCATCGCGCGGCTTGGCAGTGGCCAAATGAAGGCGCGCACGTCGCGAGTTTTGCCGAGCACCGGGTTTCTACGTGCGGTCCTGGCTGGGGCAATTCGCTATGTCCTTGTGCGACCGTCGCTGAAACGCCGGTTGATGCGTGCGCTGTCAGCGACACCGGGCCTACTCATGGCGATCAAACGCCTTGGGGTACGTTTCGGATTTGGCGGCCTGATGGGGCCCGGTCACCTGGCGATCAATGGAAGGGCGAGTGGTCTGGCGTCGCAAGGACGCATGACTGCGCGTGCCGCCCGGATCTACGAAGATCTGCGTCGGGCGATGGCCGCCAGGGATCGTTGAGTCGTGCGCATCGCCATCGATCTACAGGCAGCCCAGACCGCCAGCAGGCATAGAGGGATCGGGCGTTATTCGCTTGCATTGGCTGAGGCGATGCTGCGTGAGCCGCGCGCGCATGAGTTCTGGTTGGTCATCAATGGCGATATTGCCAGCGACGCGATCGATTCGCTTGCTGCTCTGTTGCCACGCGAGCGCGTGGTGGCGTTCCGCACGGCTCAGCCCGTGCATTGGCGCGATCCGGCAAACGCGTGGCGGCGAACGGCCTCCGAGCATATGCGCGAGTCGTTCCTGCAGGCCTTGCAGCCGGATATCGTCCACGTCACTAGCGTGATCGAGGGTGCGAGCGATGGAGCGGTGACCTCCATCGGTCGTGGAACGGGGGGGGCACGCACTGCTGCAACCTTGTACGACCTCATCCCGCTCCATGATCCGCGATACATTGCCACCCCATGGGCCGCAGAATGGTATGCAGATAAGGTCGCCTCGCTGCAGCGGGCCGATGTATTGCTCTCGATCTCCGATTACGTTCGGAACGATGCAATCGAGCGGTTGTCGGTAGCGCCGGAGCGCGTGGTCAATATCTCGTCTGCGGCCTCGCAGATCTTCAGGCCGATCCATGTCGATAGCGTGCTGCGTGGACGATTTGCGCACGAGCATGGGATTGTCGGCGGGTACGTGATGTACAGCGGGGCAATGGATCCTCGCAAGAATCTCGAGGCCTTGGTCGCAGCCTATGCGCTGCTGGGTAAAGAGAAGCAGGAACGTTATCAGCTGGTGGTCACCGGCCACCTGGACGAGTTGGAGCGCGCGCGGCTTGCGCTAGTTGCGCGTCGATTGAAGTTGTCGCCGGACCGGATCGTCTGTACGGGACACGTGACTGATCAGTCGCTGGTCGAACTGTATTGCGGTGCTGAGCTGTTCGTCCTGCCTTCTTTGCAGGAAGGATTCGGCCTACCGTTGCTCGAGGCGATGGCCTGTGGAACCGCCGTGATTGGTGCACGCGCAAGTAGCATTCCGGAGGTGATCGGGCGCGACGATGCCTTGTTCGATCCGACCGATCCTGCAGCTATCGCTGGAGCGATGCGGCGCGTTCTGGAAGACACGGACTTTGCGCGCAGCCTCCGCCACCATGGGCCACAACGCGCCCGTGCATTCTCATGGGCAGGCAGTGCGTCGCGCGCGCTAGATGCGTTCGAGGCCTACGGCCAGTTACATCCGGCCGCTAAGTGGGGCTGGCGAGAGACGAGCGAGGCGTTGCAGAAAAAGCGTGCTGCGCTCGTCACGGACTTGGCGCACGCATGCGGCAGCCGCGTGCCAGTTGCGGATACGGACCTGGTGCAAGTGGCCGTCGCCATGGATGCAAATGAAGATCTGCTGCGCGACGTGTTGCGAAGGCAACATCCGCTCCCCCAGTTCCCCTCGTGGCGTGTGGAAGGGCCGTTTGACAGCAGTTATAGCCTCGCCCTGGTAAATCGTGAACTGGCGCGTGCGCTTGATGCGCAGGGGCTGAATGTGCTCTTGCATTCGACCGATGGCTCGGGAGACTTCGACGCCGATCCAGAATTCCTCGCTTCCGATCAGCAGATTGCGCGGCTTCATTCGCGCGCATCTGGAAGCGCGCCGGTTGCGGCCGACGTGTGCAGCAGGCTGCTGTATCCGCCTCGCGTTGCCGACATGGACTCCCGCTTCAACCTGCTGCATGCCTATGCCTGGGAAGAATCGGCCGTGCCCGAGGCTTGGGTTGCCGATTTCAACGAGTTCGTCCAAGGCATTTCCGCGCTTTCCACACATGTGGTCAAGGCATTGGTGGACAGTGGGGTCGCGATCCCACTCGGCGTTTGTGGCGCCGGGGTGGATCACTGGGAATCAATTGCTGCGGCAGAGGGTACTTCGTTGCAGCAACGTGGTTTCAGTTTTCTCCATGTGTCTTCCTGCCTTCCTCGCAAGGGTGTGGACGTCCTGTTGCAGTCCTACGGCGATGCCTTCAGCGATCGCGACGACGTATCGCTGATCATCAAGACCTTCGCCAACCCTCAGAACGAAGTTCGTCGTTTGCTGCATGGCGCACGACGCGCCCGGGCCGACTTTCCTCATGTGATTCTGATCGAGGAAGATCTCGACAGTGCCAGCTTGAAACGTCTTTACTCGCAGTGCGACGTGATGGTTGCGCCAAGCCGGGCCGAGGGCTTTGGGCTGCCATTGGCAGAGGCGATGTTGTCTGGTCTTGCTGTCATCACCACTGCGTGGGGTGGTCAATGCGATTTCTGCAACGACCAGACCGCCTGGTTGATTGATTACACATTCGCGCCTGCTGAGACGGTATTTGGGCTCCCTCACTCGGTCTGGGCTGAACCCTCCCGGACAGGGCTAAGCCGACTTTTGCGCGAAGTGCACCGTCTCCCCGCCGAGCAGCGCAACGAGCGGACCCGTCGTGGTCGACAGCTCCTGCAGGGCCACTTCAAATGGGCGGATGTGGCGCAGCGGCTCCTGGCGTTTGTTCGCGACCTGTGGGCTCGGCCGATTCGCACTGCCACGCCTCTCATCGCGTGGATTGCGCCCTCCGCGCCAGCTCAGAGCTCGGGTGGCGTTTTCGCTGAGCTCAGTGGCCTAGCTGGCGAGTTAACGCTATTTGAGATCGACGCATCGATCATATATTCAGGCGCGACGATGCCGGCAGGCCTGGTTTCCCTGTCTGAACCGCGCCATTGCCCAACCCGCTCCCTTCCTGTCATCGGCCATCAGCTGACCAATGCGGTGGTAATCGATTATCCTCACATCCTGCATCATGGTCATTGGTTCGCTGGCCTGTTGGAGGATCAACTCGATCGTGGCCGGATTGTCGTTGTGCTATTGCGCCGAGTTGCCGCATCCGATCCTTGGGAGCCTGCGCTGATCCGTGCGTTCAGGCGATGCGATCGCGTCCTGGTCGCGGGGGTTGCCGATCTCAACCTGCTCAAGAGCCAGGGCGTCAGTGCGAACACGGCGATCCTGCCGACCCTTGGGGGCAACGTGGAGATCCAGCAATCTGCGTTGCGCTTATGGAGCATCGTCCGGGCACTGCTGTGGCAGCGGCATGCTGATCCTTCGATTTTCTCGCCGCGGCCTGCAGAGGTGGTCTGCTCGTGATGGTCATCCTTTTCGGCCTCTCTCTTTCGGTTTCCGCGATCGTGGCAATTTTGATCCCGCTCTCTTCGGTAAGCTTAATCTCATGAAAGACCTGCTGCGACCCCTATGGGTATACCGATACTTCATCTTCTCTTCGATCAAGAACGAATTGAGGATGCGCTTTATCCAAAGCAAGCTTGGTGCGTTGTGGATGATCATCCATCCGCTGATGCAGGTACTGATTTTCGCAACGATCCTCTCCGAGGTCCTCGCAGCGAAGCTGCCTGGAATCGACAATAAATATGCCTATGCGCTGTATTTGATGTCTGGGACACTATGCTGGAGCCTGTTTAACGAGACTATCAATAAATGTGTCTCGCTATTCGTGGAAAACGGAAACCTGATGAAGAAAATGGCGTTCCCAAGAATATGCCTTCCCTTCATTGCCGCAGGAGCGATGCTGGTGAACAACCTCCTGCTGCTGCTCGCCATTTTCATCGTGTTTGCGGTGCTTGGTCATTATCCGGGGCAGCAGGTCCTCTGGTTGCCGTTCCTGATGGTGCTGACATTGACCTTCGCGATGTCGTTGGGCTTGTTGCTGGGGGTGTTCAATGTATTCATGCGCGACATCGCCCAAGTCGTGCCAGTGGTGCTGCAGGCGCTTTTCTGGCTGACGCCCATTGTCTACAACATCAGCATTCTTCCCGAGGACGTCGCCAGGGTCTTCAAACTCAACCCCCTGTTTCCGCTGGTGACGGCGTATCAGCAGGTACTGCTTTACGGCACAACGCCGGAATGGCGCTCATTGATGCCGCTGTGTGCGGCCACTGCGATATTGGGCCTGATGTCGTTGGTGGTGTTCCGACGTGCCAGTCAAGAAATGGTGGATGCGCTATGAGCGATGTGGTAATGCGTGTCGAGGGCGTTGGCAAGGCCTATCGGGTCTGGAACAGTCAATGGTTGCGGGCGGCCAGTTGGTTCGGTGCTCCAGTGCAGGCACGCGAGGAACATTGGATCCTGCGCAATGTGTCGTTTTCGATCAAGACCGGCGAATCCGTTGGCGTAGTGGGGCGCAACGGTGCGGGTAAAAGTACGCTGCTGAAGCTGATCACCGGAACCGTGCAGCCTACTGAAGGCGTCATTGCCCGGTCGGGGCGAATCGCTGCGATCCTGGAGCTGGGCATGGGATTCAATCCGGACCTGACAGGCAGGCAGAATGCCTACCATTCAGCAGGTTTGATGGGGTACTCCCAACAGCAAATCGATGCGGCCATGCCCGGCATCGAGGGGTTTGCCGAAGTTGGCGAATACTTCGATGCGCCAGTGCGGACCTACTCCAGCGGAATGCAGGTGCGGGTGGCGTTCGCCGTAGCGACGGCGTTCCGCCCCGACGTGCTGATCGTCGATGAGGCGCTTTCTGTGGGAGACGCCTATTTTCAGGCGAAGTGCTTCAAGCGCGTGCAGGAATTCAAGGAGCAGGGCACCACATTGATCCTGGTGAGCCACGCAGTAGGTGACATCGTCAAGCACTGCGAACGCGTGCTATTCATCAAGGATGGCGGCGTCTATGCCGACGGCCCGGCGCGTGAAGTTTCCAATCTGTATCTGGACGAGCTTTTCGGGCGAAAGAGCAGTTCGGACCCTGCGCGTGCGGACGCTCCGATCGAAGCGATCCCGGGCGAAAGCATCGATGACGTATTCCACACCCGCCCTTCGTATAACCGCAACGAGCACCGTTGGGGTCAGGGCGGAGCGAAGATCGTCGACTATGCGGTGACGAGTAGTGGTGAGCGTTTTCCCGCGCGTATCGACAGCGGTGCGGTCACGAAATTCCACATGAAGATCGTTTTCGAGCGTGACTTCGACAACGTGGTCCCAGGCCTGCTGTTGAAGACGCTCGAAGGGCTGTTCCTCTATGGGACAAACTCATTTTTGGCGAGCGACGGGCGGAAGACGCTTTCTCCACGCGCAGGCGATGTGGTTACCTGCCATTTCGCATTGCCGCTGAGCGTCAATGAGGGGCATTACATGGTGTCGTTGGGGATATCGAGCGGCGATCCGCTCGGCGAGTTGGTGCCCCTGGACAGGCGCTATGATGCCATCTTGCTGGATGTCAGTCGTCCCATGCAGTTCTGGGGCATCGTTGACTTGAATGCCGAATTTTCCGCCGACGTTCCTTGATTGCCGTCCGTGTCCGTGTCCGCGCCGCCGGCGTGCCGCTAATTCCAGGTTTCCATTGATGACGCATTCCGTTTCCCCGGGCAACAGTTCTATCGCCGATCTCGTTGCTGCGCTACCCGAAAAATATCAGCCCATTTTGGGCCATCCAGAAATCTCCGACGGTAGCTCACGTGGTTGCGAGGACCGCCTGGAGGTCATCCTCGATGTGGTCGGCCACCTGCGGACTGCATTGGGGCGTCCGATTCGGGTGCTTGATCTTGGATGCGCACAAGGCTATTTCTCCCTCAACCTGGCGGCGCGGGGGGCCATCGTCCATGGTGCGGATTTTCTCGATCGCAATGTGGCGGTCTGCCGGGCGCTGGCGGAAGAGCAGGGCTTTGTGGCCGCCACCTTCGAATGCGCCCGGATCGAGGACATCGTCGGGGGGCTGGAGGTTGGCAGATATGATCTCGTCCTCGGGCTGAGCGTCTTTCATCACCTGATCCATGAGCATGGCCTGGAGCCTGTTGTCGGGTTGATTGGGCAGATCGACGCTTGCATTGCAGTTGGCATATACGAGCTTGCTGTGCGGGAAGAACCACTGTATTGGGGTGCATCGCAGCCGGGTGACCCGGCGCAATTGCTGCAGCGCTATGCGTTTCTCCGAGTACTGGCCCATCAGGGAACGCATCTGTCAGGTATCGCCAGGCCCTTGTATTTCGCAAGCAGCCGTTACTGGCTGCTTGGCAATGATTTCCGCGAATTTCTGTCGTGGCGCACGGAATCACACGCTCATGCGATGAACAGTCACGCAGGGACGCGACGCTACTACTTTGCCGATGGCGTGATTCTCAAGCAGATGTCCTTGGTTGAGGCGTCGAGGAAGAAGATCAATCTCGCAGAATACGAAAACGAAGTGAGCTTCTTGCGCGATCCGCCTCCTGGAGTGGTTGTGCCGGCTCTGATGCACAACCTGCAGGACAGTCGCGACGTCTGGATTCTGCGAGAGCAGCTGCCAGGGCGTCTGCTTTCGGAGATGATCCAAGACAAGACCCCGTATTCCTATGAGGAGATAGCCGATTCCATCATTGCGCAACTTGTTGCGCTGGAGGCGGCCGGGCTTTACCACAACGATCTGCGCTGTTGGAACCTGCTTGTCAATGACAACGGCACTGCCACCTTTATCGACTATGGTGCCGTCTCGACGAGCGCAGTTGATTGCGTCTGGCCAGACGACCTGCTTCTTTCGCTCTTGATAACACTGCGGGAATTGGTGCAGGGCCAGATCGCGCCGCCATTGCCGGTTCGCCGTCCGCTCCTTGATATCTCCATGCTGCCGGCTCGTTATCGGGTCGGGTTTTACACGATATTCAATCGCCCCCGTGCGGAATGGACATTTCGCGCTTTGAGAGAGGCGATCGGCCAGAAGGATGACGAGGCAGAGCGAGCCGGCTGGGTATGGCTGCTGCGAAAGCAGGAGCACGCATTGCTCATCTATGAGCGCTCCATCCGGGCAGCCGAAGCACGGTTGGCAGAAGTCGATGCCAAGCTCAGTGAGTCGCTGAGTAACGCCCATCACTGGTATCTGCGTGCAAATGAGCGAGAAGAAGCCATCGACAAGCTCAACAGTGAGGTCGATGAGCTAAAAAGCACTATCGGCGAGTTGCATCATCTGCAGCTGTCGGGCGCCTCGAACATGCACGACCTTCGCCGGAGATTGGAGACTTCCGGTGCCAGCTTCACGGTCGTCCGTGAGCAGCTGGATGAACTCCGCATGCAGCTCGATTCTTCACTTCAAAATGCCCACCACTGGTACCTGCGTGCCAGCACTGCCGAGCAAAATCTGCACGATGTCCAGGCTAGTGCGTCATGGCGTCTGACGCGTCCTTTACGAGGGATGGCGCGTTTGGTGAGGTGGCCTCGTGCATCGCTGAAGCGGATCCTGCTTGCTCTGGTTCGTCGTGTTCTCAAGCGCCCGGCGCTTGCCCGTGTGCTGAATAACTGGTTGCGTATGGCGCCTTCCGTCCATGCCAGGGTCAGGGGCGCCGTCGCGGCGGATATTGGGATTGATCGCGTGATTCAGCCAGTGATGGAGGATCGGCCGCGTCCCGGCCAGGTCGTGGATGTCACCGTGGTTGCCGAGCCGGTCGCGGCAGCGAAGCTGTCTGCCCGTGGTCATAAGATCTATGAGCGCATGTTGGCCATACGCAATGGGGAGTCTGCTTGATGCGAATCGTGATGGATCTGCAGGGAGCGCAGTCGGAGAGTCGTTTCCGGGGTATCGGGCGCTATAGCTTGGCGTTGGCGCTTGCAGTAGCGCGCGACGCACGGGGGCACGATATCCATATCGCACTGAATGGCGCTTTTCCCGATGCTGTGAAAGATATCCGGACCACATTAAGTCGGCTTATTCCACAAAGTAATATCCATGTGTGGCACGTTCCTCTTCCCGTACGGGCCTGCAATCCTGCAAATAACGCGCGCCGCAGCCAGGCCGAGATCGTTCGCGAGGCGGCGCTTGCGGCGCTGCGGCCAGATGTTTTACATGTATCAAGCCTGTTTGAGGGCTACGATGACAACGCAGTGAGCAGCGTCGGTCGTGTCTGTCAAATTCCTACTGTCGTAACAATGTATGATTTGATCCCGATGATAAACCCCGAGGTTTATCTCGATCACGATCCAATCTATCGCAAGTCATATGAGCAGAAGTTCTCGTTTCTGCAGAAAGCAGACGCACTGCTGGCAATTTCCGAGAGTTCGGTCGAAGAAGCACGCCGTATCGGAGGATTCGATGGCGATAGAATCTACAATATTTCTGCAGGATGTGACACTATTTTTGCTCAACTGGAAGCACTGCATCCAGCGCGTCGATTGGTTCGCGGAAAGTTCGGAATTGAGGGCGAATTTTTCTTGTATACGGGCGGGGCGGATCGTCGTAAGAATCTCAGCCGGCTGATCGAGTCATATGCTGTACTACCGCCGTCAATCCGTAAGACGGCTCGCTTAGTCATGGCAGGGCGTATGCCGGGGCCGCTCGTCGAGGAGCTGAGGCAGGTTGCCTCCATAGAAGGATTGCAACCTGACGAAATCATATTTACCGGCTATGTGACTGATCAAGAATTGGTGGCGCTCTACAACGAGTGTCGTTTTTTTGTGTTTCCGTCTTGGCACGAAGGATTTGGTCTGCCAGTACTGGAAGCAATGACATGTGGTGCGGCTGTTATTGCGGCAAATGCGTCGAGCATCCCGGAAATTGTCACTGATCCCGCAATGCTGTTCGATCCTCACGACACCGCCGAGATGTCTGAGAGGATCCGCTGGATGCTGCAGGATGATATGGCCGTCTCGAAGTCGCGCGATTTCTCCTCGCATCGTGTCGGATATTTTTCATGGGAGAAAAGCGCAGGTGCATTCCTTGATGCATGTGAAAGCGTACATGCACAGTCATTGGCGCGCATGGACGCTGAGACGGCGCTTGATCAGGCAATTGCCGCGTTAGGAAAGGAAAAAACACCTGTGCTCTCGCTAGTCGCGGCGGCTGATGCGCTAGACCGCAGTATCGCTCCAGGGGCGCGGATGATCATGCTGGATGTCAGTGAGTTAGCAGCGCATGATTTACGTACAGGGATCCAGCGAGTGACGCGTGCCATTTCAAACGAGTGGCTGCGCAGGCCACTCAATGGCTACCGGATCCAGCTAGTCAGATTAGATCGCGATTCGCATAGCTATGTGTGTGCCAACACCTTTGCTGGCCGCCTACTTGGCCAAGAGATGGGGGAGGATTCTCCGCTAGTATGTCATGCCGGCGATGTGTTCCTTGGTCTCGATCTCGTTGGGGATGCTGTTGCTTTGGTTCCCGATTGGTTCGAATACTTCCGTTTGACGGGAGTGCTGATTAGTTTCGTGGTATATGACATTCTGCCCGTGCAACATCCGCAGTGGTGGCCAGGCCAAGGTGGCCGGGATCACGAGCGTTGGTTGCGGGGCATCATTGATGTATCTGATCGTTTGATTTGTATTTCGCAGTCCGTTGCAGATGATGTGACTGCATGGATGCTGGAGAATGGAATCGGCAAGCAGCCGGACGTCGCGTGGTTCCACCTTGGCGCTGATCTTGAAGGAAGTGCTCCCAGTCGGGGCATGCCGGATCATGCCGACGCGCTTCTCTCTCGCCTGCAGCAGGTGAGGAGTTTCTTGATGGTGGGTACGCTCGAACCTCGCAAGGGGTATGCCGGCGTGTTGGCCGCATTCGAGCATCTATGGTCTGCAGGGCAGGAGGTCGCCTTGGTGATCGTCGGCAAGAAGGGCTGGATGGTGGACGAGCTTTGCGAAAAATTGGAAGCGCATCCCCAGCTGCATCGCAATCTTTTTTGGCTCAGCTCCGCCAGCGACGAACTCTTGGAAAAGCTCTACCAGGCCTGCACCTGCCTCATCGCCGCCTCTGAGGGTGAAGGTTTTGGCTTGCCACTAATCGAGGCGGGACAGCGACGACTGCCAATTCTGGTCCGCGATATCCCGGTGTTCCGCGAGGTTGCTGGCGAGCATGCAACCTACTTCGCAGGACACACGCCGGTGGAGATAGCGAGCGCCATCGAAAAATGGCTCGAACTGCATGCACAGAACGCGCATCCGCGGACTGACGAGCTGTCCTGGTTGACCTGGGCGCAGAGCGCCGATCAGCTTGCCGCCGCACTTCTGAAGCCGGCCGCCAGTCTGGTATATCCGATCCAGGAGGCCGATTGAGGTCAGGCAAGTTATGATGGCGCCGTTGCTTTCCTGCACGGCGATGCTCCGGACGCGTATGGGCGTGATCCAGAGCGGGGCTGCTTTCACCAATTTCCGAAGAGAATGTAGATGACTAACAAGATTGCAATCATTACCGGCATCACCGGGCAGGACGGTGCCTATCTGACCGAGCTGTTGCTTGGCAAGGGTTACAAGGTATATGGCACGTACCGACGGACCAGTTCAGTCAACTTCTGGCGCCTCGAGGAGGTTGGTGTCGCGAAACATCCGAATCTGGAGTTGGTGGAGTACGACCTCACGGATCTGGGGACGACGATCGCGATGGTCCAGAAGATCCAGCCCGACGAGATCTACAATCTCGCTGCCCAGAGCTTCGTCGGAGTCAGTTTCGATCAGCCGACAACGACAGCGCAGATTACCGGTATCGGCGCACTGCACCTGCTTGAGGCGATTCGTCTGGTGAACCCGAAGATCCGGTTCTACCAGGCATCGACTTCGGAGATGTTCGGTAAGGTCCAGGCAGTCCCTCAAAAGGAAGACACGCCGTTTTGGCCACGTAGCCCATACGGCGTTGCTAAGCTGTATGCCCACTGGATTACGGTGAATTATCGCGAGAGCTACGATATCTTCGGATCCAGCGGAATTCTGTTCAACCACGAAAGTCCACTGCGCGGCCGGGAATTCGTTACCCGCAAGATCACCGACTCGGTGGCTAAGATCAAGCTCGGGCTGCTGGACTGCATGGAGTTGGGAAACCTGGACGCCAAGCGTGACTGGGGCTTTGCGCGCGAGTATGTGGAAGGTATGTGGCGGATGCTGCAAGCCGAGGAGCCGGACACTTTCGTGCTCGCGACAAATCGCACCGAAACCGTGCGTGATTTTGTCGGCATGGCGTTTAAGGGCGCAGGCATCGACGTCGAGTTCCGTGGAGAGGACGCTGAAGAGACTGCGGTGGACATTGCCACCGGCAAGGTGGTCATGCGCATCAACTCGAAGTTCCACCGCCCTGCAGAAGTGGAGCTGCTGATCGGCGATCCCGAAAAGGCGGCCCGTATCCTCGGCTGGAAGCCTGAAACCACGCTGGAGCAGCTGTGCCAGATGATGGTCGAGGCTGATCTGAAGAGGAACGAGCGTGGCTTCTCATTCTGACCTGACGGGTAAGCGGGTTCTGATAAGCGGAGCGTCCGGGTTCACCGGGCGCTACATGGCCCAGCAGCTCAAGGAACAGGGCTGCACGGTCATCGGCGTCGGAACGCGTTCGGATGGTACCGGCACGGCTGGTACCGACGAGTTCTGGCCGATGGATCTGCGCGACGCTGCCGACGTCGCTCGCATCGTTGCGCATGCCCAAGCCGACTACGTTGTACATCTAGCGGCAGTGGCCTTTGTCGGTCACGGGGATGCTGACGATTTTTATCGTGTCAATCTGCTCGGCACCCGGAACCTCTTGCAGGCGTTGGCCGCAAGCCGCCACCGTCCGGAAAGGGTGCTGATCGCCAGCAGTGCCAATGTCTACGGCAATGCAACTGAGGGCGTGATCGACGAGGCGGTCACACCCGCGCCCGCGAACGACTACGCGGTGAGCAAGCTCGCCATGGAATATGTCGCCAGCTTGTGGCGCGAGCGGCTATCCCTGGTGATTGCCCGCCCTTTTAACTATACCGGGGTCGGTCAGGCGACCAATTTCCTGATTCCCAAGATCGTTTCCCATTTCGCATCTCATGCCTCTTCCATCGAGTTGGGCAACACCGAAGTGTGGCGCGATTTCGGCGATGTCAGATCGGTCGTGCTGGCTTACCGGAAGCTCCTGCAGGCACCGGCGGCCGAAGGGCAGATCGTCAATGTGTGTTCGGGTGTCGCCAGTTCGCTGGGGGACATCATCGGGATCTGCTCGAAAATCACTGGCCACGACATTGACGTCCAGGTGAACCCTGCATTCGTTCGAGAGAATGAAGTCAAGAAGTTGCTTGGCAGCAATGCCAGATTGCAGGAGCTGATCGGCGATTGGCAGAGTCTTGCGCTAGAGGACACGCTGCGCTGGATGCTCGAAGCTAGCTGCCAGCACTAGGACTGGGCAGTTAGAACAATCCAAGGGAATTGAAGGCAATCGAGCTTCGGCTGGAAAATTCAGCCGAAGCCCCGCCTTGCGAATTGGTTCGGCGTTATGGTAAGCACTGATGAACCGCCGGCCGCGAGGAGCTGCGCCAGCTGAAAGTGGCAGGCGACACTGGCGATCGTGCGGCCACGGCAGCTTATCTGTCGCAATCGGCCTTGCAGATTTCAAGACTTGTCAGCCCGAAGGCAAGCAGCCGTTGGTCTGCGGATATGCCGATCTTAGCGGGAGAGACCGGTGTTTCGTAGTTCAGGACGATATGCACCACTTCACCCGGCTGGCGGCTTGTGACGGGAATCCGTAGTGCCAGCGGCAGGGCTTGTGCTGGAGTGACTAGGGTGTCGAGCGCTTGAACGCCGTTGACCGAGGCACGGATGCGAAGCGCTTGATGGGGGCCAGCCAGAAACGGGTTACCACGCAAAATTACTGTTGTTCTGCCGACTGTTGTCGGGGTGACACGATAGCTCAGCGATGAGCTTGTACCTGCGGACCAGACGCCCCATGCCTCATCTGACGACCAGCCTTGTGTCAGTAGGCTGCGCAGCGAGGGGAGGGTTATGCTGGTATCTACGGCAGGCTCGGCGAACGCCGCCTCTTTGGCAGCTTCGATGCTTGCAGGCTTCGCCCCCCCTGGGAGACGAAAGACCACAACCGCTCCATCTTCGCGAGTCATTGCTGGCGGCGCGCCAATGGCCTGTGTCCATTCAGCAATGACTTGCGCTCCCTGGTCGGCATAACCGCGCTTGTCGATATAGATAGCGTCGAAGCCGAAGCGACCGATTGCCTGGAGCTGCGCTGCGGCGGGTTGGGTTTCCAGATTCCGGTAGAACAGGTCGCCCTCACGGCCTTTCATGCCTGCGTAGCTCCACTTTAAGTGCTGCGAGTGGACGAATCCCACCGCAAGGTCATATGTGTGCAAGGCATTCTTAGGCGGCACTTCAGGAAAGGGCATGTAGGGCAACTGGTAAACTGCTGCACCGAAAGGGAGGGCAGCTTCAATGCTGCGGATGAAACGCTTGTCCTGCTCGTACGCAGTGCGCGCGCTGGACTGACACTGGCCGCACACAGCTGAGGTCTGATCCCAGATGCCGATGACCAGCATGCTGGCCGCAGCGATCGAGGCAATGGTCATGTGGTGTCGACGCCCCACCTTGTCGGATAACATCTGCACTGCAATGGCCACCGCAGCCAGCGTGCTAAATGTGATGAAGATGCTGGCCCGATTCCAGCCGCGGATGGAGGGCGATACAAGGTGCGCGAAGAGTGAGCCAAGTCCGCCGATGGTCATGAATGCCAGAAGGACGCCGGAGAGAATCGCCAACAGGGCAATGCGTTCTTCATTGCGCTGCTCGGCCAGGCGCGCGAACGTGACCAGCGCCAGGATGGCAAGGCCGATGGAACCGATCAGGCCCAGGGAGGCGGTCGTGTTCTCGTTGATCAACGGTGTGCTGGCCATGTACCGGGCCGTGACATTGGCCAGCTTGGGTAGCCTGTGGTCGGGGCGCGGTAGGATCAACTGCATCAACTTCACGCCGTAGATCTCGGACTCTGCTGGCGCGCGAGCAGCGACTTCCGGGTTGTGACCGTTGATCTGATCGTTGATCACATTGGGTGCGACATTTGCCAGCGTACCGAGCGCGAGGAAGAAAATGACGGGTGCTGCGAGGCGGCTGATGGACGTCCAGTTCTTCTGGAACAGCGCCATGAGGCAAGCCGTTCCAATCAGGATCAGACCGAATGCTGTGTAGTAAACGCCGAAACAGCTCAGGATCAGGTACAGCGCGGCAAGCGTGATCTTACGTGCGGGCCGCGCGCTCCAGAAATCCAGCGATACATCGGCGCGCACAATTCGAATCGCAAGCATGAAGTAGATCGGGACGCCGAAATACCAGGTGTAGAAGATGTGCTGCAACCGCAGGAAATGGAACGGTGCCAACGTAAAGAGTATGGCAGTGGTAAAGGACAGCGAACGACCGACGCGCAGCCAGCGCATTACCCAATATGCCGTCAGAAAGTTCGCGGCAAAACCCAGCAGGAAGAACAGATTGATTGCGGCGGCACTGCTGCCGGTCAGCATGCCGGCGAGCTTCAGGAACAGAAAGCTGCCGGAATCTGCTCCAGGATAATCCAGGAAGGAGGAGCCGAATGGGAATCCGCTGCGGTCGTTCTCAAAAATCCATCCTTCCATCGCTCGCTGCGTCAGCCAGAGGCTGCTCAAGGCGTCGCCCTTATACGAGAATGGGTAATCCAGCAAGGACAAGAGGCCAGCCGGCCAGCCGACCAGCAGGAGGCTGCCCGCCACGACGGACATAACGGCACCTAACAGCAGGGGTAGCCATTCGGCCTTGATCAGGGGACTGGCCGGCGCCGTGGCAGGAAATAGGGTAATCATGTAATCCACGATTCAAGAATGGATGCGCCGCGCCAACGGGAGGCAGGCAGGCAGGCGGGAGGTAGGGCAACATTCTACGCTGTGTATGTCTCAGCCTTGGTGGGAGTCTGGCTTGGGAGGCTGCAACAATAACTTGCTCAGGATAAACGACACTGGCAGCGTGACAACGATGGAGATCAGCGGGCCGACTGCCGCCGGCACGCCTAGATGCCCTACGCTGATTTTCAGCGCCAGGGCTCCAACTGCGTAGGTCACCAGATAGATGACCGGAAACGCTGCAAATTTCAACCAGCTGTGTTGAGCACGAAAGACGTAACGGGTGTTGATTAGATAACTGAGCAATATGCCTGCACAGAAACTCGCAAGATAAGCCCACTGGTAATACATAAAATCAAGGAGCACCCAGTACAGTGCCAGGGTCAGGCCCGTGTTGAGTGCTCCGCCCAACAGGAAGCGTAGGGCCACAGCGAACAATGACCGATGCCGCCGAAGCAGGGCATCGGCATGTGGGGACTCATCCGCCCGCATTCGCCAGACTCTTGAAGGACGCGTAATCGCGAATGTACTCATCGGTGTCGTAGGGCTCGGACGCAAACACCAGCAGCACGGCATCTTTGGAGTACTTGTACTGTGTGCCCCAGATCATCGGCGGCAGATGGATGCCCTGGTTCGGTGAGTTGAGTTCGACATCGATGCGGCGCGCACCGTCGTCTGCCAGCACCCTGACCGAACCGGAAACGCATACGAGAAACTGATGGCAGCGCTTGTGCGCATGCTCGCCACGGGTCTCCTGGGTGGGTACACCGTAGACAAGAAAGTACCGCCGCGCATTGAAGGGAAGGAAGCTGTCGAAGTCTCCGACTGACAGAGATCCGCGCATGTCGGAAAAGCTGGGCATCTGGTAAAGCTTGACGCCGGGAACGATGGTGTCGGTGATGCCCTGAACGACGGGCAGTGAAGCCGCTTGATCCGCGTCCTTGTCGGATACATAACCCACAATGCGCGCAGGATTGCCAACTACGATGGCATTGGGCGGCACCGAGCGCGTGACCACTGCACCTGCGCCAATCATCGCGCCACTGCCGATAGTGGTGCCAGCCAGGATTGTCGCGTTGGCCCCAATCGACGCGCCTGATTCCACTAAAGTGCCGAGAAATTTCTCGGGATATACCCGGCTGCGGGGGAACAGATCGTTGGTGAAGGTTGCATTAGGGCCTACGAAGACATCGTCTTCCAAGCGCACGCCATCCCATAGTTGCACGCCGCACTTGACCGTCACACGATCGCCGATCACGACGTCGGACTCAATGAATACGCCATCGCAGATGTTGCAGTCACGACCAAGGCGAGCGCCTGGCAGTACGTGGGCAAATGCCCAGACGCGGGTGCCCTCGCCAATGGTGGCGCTCTCGCAAAGAGCATTGGGGTGCACGAAATAGCTCACTGGTTATCCTTTTCGAAGTTTTCGACTGACTGCATGATTGACAATGGACGTGCCTTGGTATTTTCGAAGGCATGCCAAGCGTATGTACCTACAATACCCAGTCCCAATGAATTGAGTGCGCCGAAAAAGAGAATGGTCAAGATAGTCAGGGTATAGCCCGGCACTGCGACGAGTCCGGAAAACTTCGCAGCCAGCACCAGCGCACTGAGCAACGTGGTAAATGCCAGCGCGATCAGGCCCAGCGCCGTCAGCATGCGGACTGGCAGGTCGGTGAAAGCAAAGACGCTATCGGACAGATACCGCAGTTTCTTGCTCAAGGTCCAGGCGCTCTTGCCGTGCTGCCGCTCGCGTCGCTGGTAACTGACAAATTCGCGCTTGCCGCCCAGCCAGAATAGTTGCGCGAGCAGGCTGGAATGAGCTTCGTTCAACAGCAACAGCCGTTCGAGGAAGTCACGGCTGACAGCGAAGATATCCACGCCACCCTTGGGAATGTCCTTGATGACCATGCGCCGATAGGTCGCCCAGAACAGGGTCGACGCCAGCTTCGAGGCCGCAGGATCGCTCCGCGCCTCGCGCACGCCGAAGGCAACGTCATATCGCTTGCTAGCGTAGCGCTGCCAAAAATCGATGACCAACTGGGGAGGTTCCTGTAGGTCGGCCGCCATTACCGCGGTCAATTCGCCGCGGCTGAGTTGCAAGCCGGTGCGGATTGCCGGGAAAGCGCCGAAATTTCTGGTCAGGGTCGCCAGCTGCGCACTAAAAGCGACGGCAGGCAATTTATCGCGCAGCAGGGCGTAGCTGCGATCGGGACTACCATCTACCACGAAGATGGCTTCAAACTTCCCGTTGACGCTGCGAGCGATCGAATCGACAGCCTGCAGGAGGTCGTCGATCGAGCCTTCATTGCCGTAGATCGGGACGACCAGACTGAGGGAAGGTGACTGCACCTTGCTCAGAACCGGTTGCATGCTTCGACAACCCGATCAATTTCTTCATCGGTCAGCTCCGGAAAACATGGCAGCGTCGTCACGCGCACCGCATCGGCTTCCGTGTTTGGCAACACCACTGAATCGAATGCACCCTCATGGCAGGGTTGACGATGGTCGCACAGCGGGTAATGGATCTCCGTCTGCACCCCGGCGGATTGCAGGTGCGACCGCAGCTGCTCGCGGTCATCGCAGCGCACGACATACAGATGCGCCACATTGTCGGCCCCTACCACGCCGCAAACTTCGATTCTTGGATTGGACAATCCCTGAGCGTAACGGTTTGCGATATCCCGGCGACGCTGGTTCCAGCCGTCCAGCAGGGGAAGCATGTGGCGCAGCATGGCTGCCTGCAATTCGTCGAGGCGGCTGTTGCGGCCCCCACGCAGGGTATTGGTGTACTTGGCCGTCCATCCATACTGGCGCAGTTGTGCGGCACGGATAGCCAAGTCGTCATGGTTTGTCACAATCGCGCCGCCATCTCCCAGGGCGCCCAGATTCTTGGTGGGATAAAAACTGAAGGAAGCAATATCACCAAAGCTACCAGCGCGGCGGCCATTTCGTTCTGCGCCATGTGCCTGTGCACAGTCTTCTACGACCTTTATGCCACGCGGTTGACACAGCGCGACGATCGCTTCGATGTCAGCCAGTTGGCCATAGAGATGGGTCACGATCACAGCTGCCGGTGCACAGTCGCCGGCGAGCATCGCTTCCAGCGCAGGTACGGCCATCAGCCCGGTCCCCGCTTCCGTATCGACAAAGACCGGTGAAGCGCCGCAGGCCAGGACCGCGCTGGTGCCGTACATCGCCGCATTGGCAACAACCGCCACCGTATCCTCGGGGCCGACGCCCAGTGCCTTTAGGGATAGCTCAAGAGCGTCGGTTCCATTGGCAACGCTGACGCAATGACGACTGCCGCAGTAGTTGGCGAACTCCTGCTCAAAAGCTTTGACGTTCGGACCAAGCACATAGTAGCCACTTGCAACGATCGTGGTTGCAATCTGAGACAGTGCATCCTGTATGGGTGCAATGTGGCGGGATAACGAGTTGACGGGAATCAGGGCGTCCATGGAATCCGAAGTATCAAGTGATGTGCGGTTGGATTGAAATACTGCGGCATGCCGCAGGAGGGATCTTTGACCGGAAGGATATCGTGTGCGGCAGGTGTCAGCGGGCTAGCTGACTTCGGCTAGTGAGCGGGGGTGCCGACCCCACTTATCTGGTATTGCGCCAAACCTGCGGTATGGGGCGACGCGCTCAAGCGAGCACAAGCGCCCGCCCTGGAATGATTGAAACAGTCCGTATGCCATGCCGGCCGGCAAATACTGACTCTTTGCCACGCTGTCTATCGTATCTTCATCCGCAGCATCTGGATTTGCCGAGTCGTCAGTTCCAGCAGCAAAAGCGGCGACGCAGTGCTGAGGGGATTTCAGCCGTCGAATGGCCGGGGCCTGGAAGCTCAGAAAGGGCATCCAAGGTATCCCGCGAAGTGATCGCGGATTATAGCGGCACGAGCCAACGTGGCGGAAAGGTTGCCCGCCATTCCACACAATTCTGAAGGCGCCGCGAAGCTGAACGCCCGCGGCGGCTACACTCAGGCCAGTGCCTGTTCCAACTCCGGCAGCAGCGTAAACAAATCTCCCACCAACCCGATATCGGCAATCTCGAAGATCGGCGATTCCGGGTCCTTGTTGATCGCCACAATCGTGCCGGCGTCCTTGATGCCGGTCAGGTGCTGGATGGCGCCGCTGATGCCGATGGCCACATACAGTTCCGGAGCGATGATCTTGCCGGTCTGGCCGACCTGCAGCTCGTTGGGTACGTAGCCTGCGTCCACTGCCGCGCGCGAGGCGCCTACGGCGGCGCCGAGTTTGTCGGCCAGGCTGTAGATATGCTGGAAGTTCTCGGCCGAGCCGACGCCGCGGCCACCAGAGACCACGCGCTTTGCGCTCTGCAGGTCGGGGCGGTCGGAGCTGCCTGCTGCCAGACCGACAAAACGGGTATGGGTCGGCAACGCGGCCTCCACCGTGGCCGCCTCGACCGTCGCGCTTCCACCGCCGGCCGCTTCCGGCCAAGAGGCACTGCGCACTGTCGCGACCACGATCTGCTCGGCCGGGGCCTTGACGGTGATGATGGCGTTGCCTGCATAGATCGGACGCTTGAAGGTGTAAGCGTCTTCGACCGACATCAGATCGGAGATCTGGTTGACGCCCAGCAGTGCAGCCACGACCGGCATCAGGTCCTTGCCGAAGGTGGTGGAGGGTCCAAAGACATGCGTGTAGCCCTGGCCGGCAAGCTGGGCGATCTGCGGCCCCAGCACCTGCGCGATGGCGTGTTCGTTTGCGGCGTTCGCCACCGTCAGCACTCGGGCAACACCGGCTAACTGCGCGGCTTGCGCTGCAACCGCGGCCGGGTCGGCAGCCAGCACAACCACATCAATTGAGTCGGCCGAGATCGCCAGCGCAGCGCTGAGGGTCTTGGCGGTGGCCGCATTGAGCTGACCGTTGAGATGTTCGGCAACAACGAGAACCTTGGCCATTACAGCAACCCCTTCTGCTTGAGTGCGGCCACCAGCTCGGCGGCGTCCTTGACCATCACACCGCGGCTGCGCTTGGACGGCGCGGCGTAGTGCGTGGTGGTCAGGCTGTCATGCGCGTCGACGCCCAGGTCGGCAAACGCCAGCGTTTCCAGCGGCTTGCTCTTGGCCTTCATGATGTCCGGCAGCTTGATGAAGCGCGGCTCGTTCAGGCGCAGATCGGTGGTGATCACTGCCGGCAGGTCCACTTCCAGCGTCTCCAGGCCGGCATCGACCTCGCGCGTCACCGTGGCCTTGCCATCGGCAACGACGAGCTTGCCGGCGAAGGTGGCCTGCGGGCGGCCCCAGAGGGTGGCGAGCATCTGGCCGGTCTGATTGGCGTCGTCGTCGATGGCCTGCTTGCCGAGGATGACCAGATCCGGCTGTTCCTTCTCGACCAATTTGAGCAGCGCGCGCGCGGCGGTCAGCGGCTGAACAGCCGCATCGGTCACCACATGGATTGCGCGATTTGCGCCCATGGCCAGGCCGTTGCGCAGGTGCGCAGCCGCATCGGCCGGCGCCAGGGTGGCGACCACGACTTCCGTGCCGATGCCGGCATCGCGCAGGCGCAATGCTTCTTCCAGGGCGATTTCGTCGAACGGGTTGGGCGAGAGCTTGACGCCCTCGGTCACCACGCCGGAGCCATCCGGCTTGACCTGAATGCGGACGTTGTAGTCCACCACGCGCTTGTAGGCGACGAGGATTTTCATCGTGTACGAGATCCTTCAGCTATTGCGGGAAGGCCCGGCCGCGGCGGCAGGCACGGGAGTGGGGGCATTCTAACCGGGTGAAGCGAACCATGCGATGGCGTATGGGTGGTGCGGTGCACCACCAAGCTTGCCGCAGCACGTGCCGCGCTTAAGCCGGATGCGGCTGGGACCGTATATCCTGTGTGGTTTAAAAAGCGCGGCACGGTTCGCGTGACCAGCACACAAGGGGTAAACAGTGACGACTTGGCTTGTAACCGGCGGCGCCGGTTTCATCGGCGGCAATTTTGTGCTGGAAGCGGTGTCCCGCGGCGTCCGCGTGGTCAATCTGGACGCCCTGACTTACGCGGGAAACCTGAACACACTGGCGTCGTTGGAGGGCAATCCTGACCATGTCTTTGTCAAGGGCGATATCGGTGACGGTGCGCTCGTCACCCGCCTGCTGCAAGAACACCGGCCCGATGCGGTGCTGAATTTCGCTGCCGAGAGCCATGTCGATCGTTCGATCGATGGGCCTGGCGCCTTCATCCAGACCAATGTCGTCGGGACCTTGGCCCTGCTCGAAGCAGTGCGTGATTACTGGAAGGCGTTGCCGGATGCGAGTCGGGATGCGTTCCGCTTCCTGCACGTGTCCACCGACGAGGTCTACGGCACCCTGGGCGAGACCGGCAAGTTCACTGAGACCACGCCATATGCGCCGAACTCACCGTACTCCGCGTCGAAAGCCGCCTCGGATCATCTGGTGCGCGCATTCCACCACACCTATGGGCTGCCGGTGCTGACCACCAATTGCTCGAATAATTACGGCCCATATCATTTCCCCGAAAAGCTCATCCCGCTGGTGATCGCCAAGGCGCTGGCTGGCGAGCCGCTTCCGGTCTACGGCGACGGCAAGCAGGTGCGTGACTGGCTGTTCGTCAGCGATCACTGCGAGGCGATCCGTACGGTGCTGGGCAACGGTAGGGTCGGCCAAACCTACAATGTCGGTGGCAATTCCGAGCGGCAGAACATCGAGGTCGTGCAGGCCATCTGCGCATTGCTGGATCAGCATCGTCCGCGCGAAGACGGCAAGCCACGCGCGAGCCAGATTACCCATGTGACCGACCGGCCCGGGCACGACCGTCGTTACGCGATCGATGCTTCGAAGTTGAAGAACGAATTGGGTTGGGAGCCTGCCTATACCTTCGAGCAGGGCATCGCGCAGACGGTGGAGTGGTATCTCGGTAATCAGGCGTGGGTACAGGGCGTGCTGGACGGAAGCTACCGTCTGGAACGTATCGGCGCGGCGTCCTGACATCCCTCTCTCTGGTGGCCGCTCAGGTGCGTGCCGACCTTCCAAGGAAGCTCTCATGACACAACGCAAAGGCATCATCCTGGCAGGCGGCTCCGGCACCCGTCTGTATCCAATCACCAAGGGCGTCAGCAAGCAGCTGCTGCCGGTGTACGACAAGCCGATGATCTATTACCCGCTCAGCGTGCTGATGCTGGCGGGCATCCGCGACATCCTGATCATCAACACACCGCACGAGCAGGCGCTGTTCCAGTCGTTGCTGGGCGATGGTTCGCAATGGGGTGTCAATATCCAGTACGCCGTGCAACCGAGTCCAGACGGGCTCGCGCAGGCGTATCTGATCGGCCGCGACTTCGTGGACGGCAAGCCGAGCTGCCTGGTGTTGGGCGACAACATCTTCCACGGTCATGGCCTGACCGAGACCCTGCGCCGCGCCGATGCGCGTGAACAGGGGGCGACCGTGTTCGGTTACTGGGTCAACGACCCGGAGCGCTACGGCGTTGCCGAATTCGATCAGCAGGGCAAGGTGATCGATATCGCCGAAAAGCCTGAGAAGCCCCGTTCGAACTATGCGGTAACGGGTTTGTATTTCTACGATGGAAGAGCAAGCGACTATGCGGCTGCCCTGAAGCCATCGCCGCGCGGCGAATTGGAGATCACCGACCTCAATCGCTGCTATCTGGAAGCCGGCAAGCTGCATCTCGAGCCGCTAGGGCGTGGCTATGCGTGGCTTGATACCGGTACGCATCAGTCCTTGCATGAAGCGGCCAACTTCATCGAAACCATCCAGATGCGGCAGGGTCTGCAGGTGTGCTGTCCTGAGGAAATCGCATTTGGTCAGGGCTGGATCGACACCGAACAGCTGGAGCGCCTTGCGGCGCCGCTGGCTAAAAATGACTACGGTAAGTATCTAAACGCCCTAGCCAAGCGCGGAGTGGTCCGTTGAAAGTGATCGAAACGACGTTGCCTGGCTGCGTTGTGATAGAGCCAACAGTCTTTGGAGATGCTAGGGGATACTTCTTCGAAACGTGGAATGCCGAGCGTTTCAAGCAGCACGGCCTGCCGCAGAACTTTGTGCAGAGTAATGTCTCCACCTCCGCCAAGAGTGTCCTACGTGGTCTGCATTATCAGTGGCCACGTCCACAGGGCAAGCTGGTTAGCGTCCTTGCCGGTGAGGTGTATGACGTTGCTGTTGATCTGCGGTCTGGCTCGCCTCATTTCGGGCGTTGGACAGCTGTCCTGCTGAGCGCTGAGAACCGTCGCCAAGTCTGGATACCGGAGGGCTTTGCACATGGCTTTGCAGTGCTTTCGGAAACAGCACTGTTCAGTTACCTGTGCACCGATATCTACGTCAAGGAGGCCGATGCCGCCGTTCGTTGGGACGATGCTGCGATCGGTATCGACTGGCCGATCAGCAATCCTGTGCTCTCTACCAAGGACGCAGCTGCACCATTTCTGGCCGATGTGCCGCCTGATCGCTTGCCAACCTTCCCAGCATGATCACGTTGGTGGTTGGTGCCAGCGGACAGGTCGGTACAGAGCTGTTGCGTGCACTTGCAAGGGGCGGGGCAGAGGTGGTGGCAGCGACCCGTAGCGGGCAGCTACCTGACGGTACGACCTGCGAGACCGCGGATTTCGATGCGCCGGAAACATTGCCCGGCTTGCTAGACCGCTTGCAGCCAAGTTGCGTCGTCAACGCAGCCGCCTATACGGCCGTCGATCGTGCCGAGCAGGAGCGTGATGCCGCCTTCCGTGCCAATGCCGAGGCGCCGGCGGTCATCGCGCAATGGTGCGCGCGCGCCGGTGTGCCCCTGGTCCATTACTCGACCGACTATGTCTTCGATGGACAGGGCACGCACCCCTATCGGCCGGACGATGCCACCGCGCCGCTCGGCGTGTACGGGCAAAGCAAACTGGCCGGCGAGCAGGCAGTGCAGGCGGCCGGCGGCCGTCATCTGATCTTCCGCACTGCCTGGGTCTACGCGGCGCATGGACACAATTTCCTGCGCACGATGCTGCGCGTGGGCGCCGAGCGCGACGTGCTGCGCGTGGTCGCCGACCAGATCGGCACGCCAACGCCAGCGGCGTTAATCGCCGACATCACGGCGCACGCGCTGCGCCAGCCAGGCGAACCCTCCGGCTTGTGGCATCTGACCGCCGCCGGGCAGACCACCTGGCACGGCTTCGCCGAAGCCATCTTCGCGCAGGCGCGCGCGCGCGGCCTGCTCGCCCGTGCGCCGCGCGTGGAGGCGATCAGCACCGCCGACTATCCCACGCCGGCCACGCGCCCGGCCTATTCGCGACTGGATATCCACAGCCTGCAGGACACCTTCGGCGTCCGCCTGCCGGACTGGCAGGATGGACTGAGCCAGGTGCTGGACACGCTCGCCCAACGATGAGCGTCGTCGGTGGTGCCATCGATCGGTGCGGCTTCAGCACCGACTCATAGCTTGCACTTCGCTTCGGCTACCATCAGGGTTGATCCGCGCCGGACCGGCGATCTGCTCCACGCAGGTCGCGGCCGACGTGGATGTGCCGCTGAAGCGGATGCCACGCACGATGCATACGTTGGATGCATGCAGGTGTGCGCTGTATCGCATCAGCCGGCACCGTGCAGGTTCTCGCGTATCCCCCAGCGGGCGCGCCAGCCCCATTGCGGGCTCGGCCGTCCCGTCATTACGCCGCGACCTGCATGCAGCGCGCTACATCCTCCCCCATCCAATGTCGCAAGGAATTCCAATGAAGATCGCTGTCGCGGGTACCGGCTATGTCGGTCTGTCCAATGGCGTATTGCTCGCCAAGCACCATGAGGTAGTGGCGCTGGACATCGTCGAGTCCAAGGTGAAGCTGCTCAACGAAGGCCGCTCGCCGATCGTCGACAAGGAACTCGAAGCCGCGCTGGCCCAGGGTGGCTTGAACTTCAAGGCCACCCTGGACGCCAAGGAGGCGTTTGCCGGCGCAGAGTTCGTGATCATCGCTACGCCCACCGACTACGATCCGGACACCAACTATTTCAACACTGGGTCGATCGAGGTCGTGATCGCCAAGGTGCTGGAGATCAATCCGCAGGCGACCATGGTGATCAAGTCGACCATTCCGGTCGGCTACGTCGCCAAGCTGCGCGCGCAGTTCGGTACTGACAACATCATCTTCTCGCCCGAATTCCTGCGCGAAGGCCGGGCGTTGTACGACAACCTGTATCCGTCCCGGATCATCGTCGGCGAGCGTTCGGCGCGTGCGGAAACCTTCGCGCGGCTGTTGCAGGAAGGCGCGCTCAAGCCCGACGTGCCGGTGTTGTTCACCGAGCCGACCGAGGCCGAGGCGATCAAGCTGTTCGCCAATACCTACCTGGCGATGCGCGTGTCCTACTTCAACGAACTGGACACCTACGCGCTTACCCATGGGTTGGATAGCCGCCAGATCATCGAGGGCATCTGCCTGGATCCGCGTATCGGCAGTCACTACAACAATCCTTCCTTCGGCTATGGCGGTTACTGCCTGCCCAAGGACACCAAGCAGTTGCTGGCCAACTACCAGAGCGTGCCGCAGAACATCATCCGGGCGATCGTCGATTCCAACACGACCCGCAAGGACTTCATTGCCGCCGACGTGCTACGGCGCAATCCCAAGGTGGTCGGCATCTATCGGCTGATCATGAAGGCCGGATCGGACAATTTCCGTTCGTCCAGCATCCAGGGGGTGATGAAGCGCCTCAAGGCCAAGGGCGTGGACGTCATCGTGTACGAGCCGACGCTGAGCGATCCTGAGTTCTTCCGCTCGCGCGTGGTCAACGACCTGGAGGCCTTCAAGCGCGAAGCCGATGTCATCATCAGCAACCGCATGGCCGACGCGCTGCAGGATGTGCAGGACAAGGTGTATACGCGCGACCTGTTCGGCGACAACTGAGCCAGACAGGCGCTTATTAAGTCCTGGCGGTGGCGATGCCACCCGCCAGGCCGCCCATGGGATTCACGGCGATGCGGTGCTATTTACCGCCTCGCAGGCAGGTACCCGCGGTGGCGAACCGTGGGCGATGCAGCTGCGTTGCCCGCATTCACAGGTGTGCGACACAGCCAATGAGGCGTGTGGCCTCTGATCCGCGCGCGAACCGTATCGCGATAAACGTGGCCACGGATAACGCAGGACGGCGGCCGAAGGCCGCCGTCGATATTGCCGTCTACGGTGAGACGCGCGATCAAGCGCGGCCGTAGGTGTCTTCGAAGCGCACGATATCGTCTTCCCCCAGATAGCTGCCGGACTGCACCTCGATCAATTCCAGCGGCAGCTTGCCCGGATTGCGCAAGCGATGGGTGACGCCCAGCGGGATGTAGGTGCTCTGGTTTTCGGTCAGCAGCAGCACTTCTTCGCCACGCGTCACTTCGGCCGTGCCGCTCACCACGATCCAGTGTTCGGCGCGGTGGTGATGCATCTGCAGGCTCAGCACTGCACCCGGTTTGACGGTGATGCGCTTGACCTGGTGGCGTTGGCCCATGTCGATGGAATCGTAAGCGCCCCATGGGCGATAGACCTTGCGATGCCAGGTGGCCTCGGAACGGCCAGCGGTCTTGATCTGGCTGACGACGTCCTTGACCTCCTGGATGCGGTCGCGGTGGCCGACCAGCACGGCGTCCGGCGTTTCAACGACCACCACATCCTCAAGCCCAACCATGGCGATCAGGCGCGAGCCGTACGCATACGTGTTCTGGCAATCGAGCTGGATCACGTCGCCATGGTGCGCGTTGCCTTGCGCATCCTGGTTGGAAACATCCAGCAGCGAAGACCACGAACCGACGTCGTTCCAACCCGCGTCCAAGGGCACCACAACCGCATCGGCGGTCTTTTCCATCACGGCATAATCGATCGAATCCGACGGGCTGGCGGCAAAGGCGTCCTTGTCCAGACGGGTGAAATCGGCGTCGCGCTTGCCGTTTTCCCACGCCTTCTGGCACGCATCGGCAATGGCCGGATGGAACTTGCGCAACTCTTCCAGGTAACGCGACGCACGGAACAGGAACATGCCGCTGTTCCAGTAGTACTCGCCGCTTGCCAGGTAGCTTTGTGCGGTGGCGAGGTCGGGCTTCTCGACGAAGCGCTCGACTGCGCTTGCACCGGTACCGGCGCCGGCCTTGATATAGCCATAGCCGGTTTCGGGCGCAGTCGGCTTGATGCCGAAGGTCACCAGCTTGCCTTGCGCCGCCGCATCTGCGGCAACCTTCACTGCAGCCTGGAATGCAGCTTCGTTGCCGATAACGTGATCGGAAGGCAGCACCAGCAATAGCGGGTCGGCACCGTCACGGGTCGCTTCCAGCGCTGCAACGGCAATTGCCGGCGCTGTGTTGCGTCCCTTGGGCTCCAGCAGGATGGCCGAAGGCTTCACGCCCAACTGCTGCAACTGCTCGGCGGCCATGAAGCGGTGTTCTTCATTGGCGACCACGATGGGGGCGTGGCCTGCGACGGGAGCCGCGCGCAACCAGGTGGACTGCAGCATGCTCTTGTCGCCGACCAGCGGCAGGAATTGCTTAGGATAGGACTCGCGCGACAGCGGCCACAGGCGCGTGCCGGAGCCGCCGGACAAGATAATGGGTAGGACGTCGCTCATGGGCGGGGGAAACTCCAGTGCGTCAAAGGTGGGGGAGAATGGTAGATCAGCCGCGCAGCAAGGCGGAAATTTCCTGCGTACGCGTTTCCAGCAGTGCGGCATCGCCGCGCGTTTCCACGTTCAGGCGCAGCAGCGGCTCGGTATTGGAGCTCCGCAGGTTGAAACGCCATTGGCCAAAATCGGCGCTGATGCCGTCGGTGTAATCCAGCTCCGGCGACAACGACGCGTAATGCTCCATCACGCGGGCAACGGAGGCCTTGGCATCGGCCACCTTGAAGTTGATCTCGCCGCTGCAGGGGAATTTCTGCATGCGCGCTTCGACCAGATCGGCCAGCGAACGGCCCGACTGCGACACCAGTTCGGCGATCAGCAGCCACGGAATCATGCCGGAGTCAGCGTAGGCGAACTCGCGAAAATAGTGGTGCGCGCTCATCTCGCCGCCGTAGACGGCATTTTCGCTGCGCATCTTTTCCTTGATGAAGGCGTGGCCGCTCTTGCACAGCACCGGAATGCCGCCGGCTTCTTCGACCTGCTCGACCGTGTTCCAGGTCAGGCGCGGGTCGTGCACGACCTTGCCGCCCGGCTGCTTGGCCAGGATCGCCTGGGCCAGCAGGCCGACCAGGTAATAGCCTTCGATGAAGCGGCCGGTGTGATCGAAGAAGAAACAACGGTCGAAGTCGCCGTCCCACGCGATACCGAAATCGGCGCCGTTGTCCTTGACCGCCTTTGCGGTGGCGTCACGGTTTTCCGGCAGCAGCGGGTTCGGAATGCCGTTGGGGAAGTTGCCATCGGGCTCATGGAACACGCGCACGAACTCGAACGGCAGATGCGGCGCAAGCAGGTCGACGATCAGACCGGCGCCGCCATTGCCGGCATTGACCACCAGCTTGAGCGGCTTGAGCGTGCTGCGGTCCACGTAGCTGAGCAGGTGCTCCAGGTACGCGGTCTTGTCGGTGCGGCTCTGCTCACTGGCGGTGGGCTCGCCCGGCGCTGCGGTATCGGCCGCGACCGTGTCGCGGATGGCGAACAGACCGGTGTCCGAGCTGATCGGTCGCGCTTGCTCGCGGACCAGCTTCATCCCGTTGTAGTCCATCGGGTTGTGACTGGCGGTCACCATCACGCCGCCGGCAGCCTTGAGGTAATCGGTCTGGAAATAGACTTCCTCGGTGCCGCACAGGCCGATGTCGATCACTTCACGGCCACTGGCGCGCAGGCCGGCCGAAAGCGCTTCCTGCAGCGCCGGGCTGGCCAGGCGCACGTCGTGGCCCAGGACCACCGGCCCTTGATCCAGCTGCGCCGCCAGCGCCACGCCGATGCGGCGGGCCAAGTCCTCGTTGAGTTCATCCGGCACACGGCCGCGAATGTCGTAGGCCTTGAAGGCGGGTAGCGTCATGGGCAAATCCTGAAGTGGGGGACGCCCGAGTTTAGCGGCTGCGCCGTGTCTTGGGTGTGGCGGAATTGCGACCGGGGACAGGGAACAGTCAGCGGATAGAATGGGCGCTTCACATCAGCGAGGTGAGGGCGGTGATGCGCAGTGACGGACGTGGTGCGGCAAGCGGCAAACGCTATGCCGATGCCAAGGCAGCACTGGACGGGGTACTGGCCAATGGTCAGACCCTGGCGGTGGGCGGCTTTGGGTTGTGTGGAATCCCGGAGGCATTGATTGCAGCCGTGCGCGACAGTGGGATCGGCGGGTTGACCGTGATCTCGAACAACGCCGGCGTCGACGGATTCGGGCTTGGTCAATTATTGGCCACCCGGCAGATCCGCAAGATGATTTCGTCCTACGTGGGCGAAAACAAGGAATTCGAACGCCAATACCTGGCGGGCGAGCTCGAGCTGGAGTTCAATCCGCAAGGCACCCTGGCCGAGCGTTTGCGCGCCGGTGGCGCGGGCATTCCTGCGTTTTACACCGCCACCGGCTACGGCACGATCGTGGCCCAGGGCAAGGAAACGCGCGAGTTCGACGGCAAGCATTACGTGCTTGAAACCGCGTTGCAGGCCGACGTGGCGCTGGTCAAGGCATGGCGCGCCGATACCGCCGGCAACCTGGTATTTCGCAAGACCGCGCGCAATTTCAATCCCGCCTGCGCCATGGCCGGACGCGTGTGCATCGCCGAGGTCGAGGACATCGTGGAGCTGGGCGATATCGATCCGGATCAGGTCCATCTGCCCGGCATTTACGTGGACCGCCTGGTGCTCAACGCCACGCCGGAAAAACGCATCGAACAGCGCACCGTGCGCGAAGGACAGCAGTGATGGCCTGGACCAGAGACCAGATGGCCGCACGCGCGGCACGCGAATTGACCAATGGTGCCTACGTCAACCTGGGCATCGGCCTGCCGACGCTGGTCGCCAACCACATCCCCGACGGTGTGGATGTGTGGCTGCAGTCGGAGAACGGCCTGCTTGGCATCGGCCCGTTTCCAAGCGAAGACCAAGTGGATGCAGACCTGATCAATGCAGGCAAGCAGACCGTGACCGCCCGCGCCGGTGCCAGCTATTTCGGCAGCCACGATTCATTCGCGATGATCCGTGGCGGCCACATCGACCTGGCGATTCTCGGCGCAATGCAGGTCACCGACCGTGGCGATCTGGCCAACTGGATGGTGCCCGGCAAGATGGTCAAGGGCATGGGCGGTGCAATGGATCTGGTGGCCGGCGTCAAACGCGTGGTGGTGTTGATGGAGCACGTCGCCAAGGACGGAAGCCACAAGATCTTGCGCGAATGCGACCTGCCACTGACCGGCGTCGGCGTGGTGGACCGCATCATTACCGATCTAGCGGTGTTCGATGTCACTGCAGATGGATTGGTGCTGGTTGAACACGCCGATGGAGTGGAGCTGGAGGAACTGCGCAAAAAAACAGGCGTTGCATTCATTGCCGCATAAATAAGCAGGGGCCTGTCAGGCCCCTGGCTTTTAGAGATTCTGGTAGTTCGGACCAGAACCACCCTCCGGCGTGACCCAGGTGATGATTTCGTACGGGTCCTTGATGTCGCAGGTCTTGCAGTGCACGCAGTTGGCCGCGTTGATCTGCAGACGCTTGCCGGAGGGGCTGGCGGTGTCTGCGACCATTTCGTAGACGTTGGCCGGGCAGAAACGGGTGCAGGGGTTGTCGTATTCGGTCACGCAGCGGGTGGCGCATACATCGGTGTCCAACACCTTCAGATGTACCGGCTGGTCTTCATCGTGCTCGGTGGCGGCGAAATATACGGCTTGCAGGCGATCGCGCGGGGCGAGATCGCGGGTGACGTAGTCGCGCTTGGGCTGTTCGTACTCGCCGAGCTTGTGCAGCGCCGACCAGTCGGGTTTGTTCTTCAGCGTCCACGGCGAAGCGCCCTTGAGCGCGGTTTCCCAGGCCGCGTTGAGCAGGCCGAACCACAGGCCCTTCTTGAAACCGGGCTTGATGTTGCGGACTTGCTTCAGCTCGGCCATGACGTCGGAGGCGCGCAATGTGGCATCGAAACCCTGCGGCGCCAGCTGCGATTGCACCAGGTGTTCGGCGGCCAGCATGCCGCTGCGAATCGCCTGGTGGGTGCCCTTGATCTTGGGCACGTTGAGCAGGCCGGCGGTGTCGCCAATGAGCAAGGCGCCGGGCATGTCCACTTTCGGCAGCGATTGCCAACCGCCGCTGACCAGTGCGCGGGCGCCGGCAGACACAATGCTGCCACCTTCCAGCAGCGGCTTGATCATGGGGTGGTTCTTCCATTGCTGGAAGGCTTCCCACGGTTGGTAGGCCGGGTCGCTGTAGTCCAGCCCGCTCACATAACCGAGCGCGATCTGGTTGTTGTCCAGGTGATAGACGAAGCTGCCGCCGTAGGTGCGGTTGTCGGCTGGCCAGCCAATGGTGTGCACGATCTTGCCGGGCGTGACGCGGCCTTCGGGCACCTGCCACAGCTCCTTGATGCCGATCGAATAGCCTTGCGGGTCGCTGTCGGCGGTGAGGTCGAAGCGCTTGAGCAGCCGCTTGGTCAGGTGGCCACGCGCGCCTTCGGCCAGCACGGTGACCTTGGCGCGGATGTCGATGCCGGCGGTGTAGCCGGGCTTGTGCGTGCCGTCTTTTGCAATACCCATGTCGCCAATGCGCACGCCCACCACCTGGCCGCTGTCGTCGTGCAGCGTTTCGGCGGCGGCGAACCCTGGATAGATTTCCACGCCCAGCGCTTCGGCCTGCGGCGCCAGCCAGGCGCACATCGCGCCCAGGCTGACGATGAAGTTGCCATGGTTGCGCATGCCCGGCGGCACCACCGGGAACTTGCGTGCGCTGTCCTTGCCGAGGAACCAGAATTCGTCGTCGGTGGCCGCCACGCAGATCGGCGGCGGATTGTCGCGCCAGCCTGGCAGCAATGCATCCAGCGGGCCGGGCTCGATCACCGCACCGGAGAGGATATGCGCGCCGATGGTGCTGGATTTTTCGATCACGCAGACGCTGATGTTCGGATCGAGCTGCTTGAGCCGGATCGCGAACGACAGCCCGGCCGGACCGGCACCGACGGTGACGACGTCGTATTCCATGACGTCGCGCTCGACCGCCTCTGACGCGTGTGCGCCCACTCCCGCTTCCGACATTGCTCCGCTCCCGTTGGCTCGATGGCTGTTGCGCATTTTCCGGGATTGCATGTGACGGCGGCAAATCGGGTCGATTCATCCGCGCCATGCGGGGCTGCGTGCTAGCGTTTCCGGAATGAAGATTCGGGTGGCATTGCCGGGGGCGGAGATCAACTGGTGGCGCGGTTGGCTGCCGCCCGCGCAGGCCGATGCGCTGATGCAGGCGCTGCTGGCGCAGGCGCACTGGGAGGTGCACCGCATCCGGATGTTCGGACGCATGGTGGATTCGCCGCGCCTGAGCAGCTGGATCGGCGATCCGGAGGCGAGCTATCGCTACTCGGGCACACGGTTCTCGCCACAGCCCTGGCTGGAGGTGCTGCAGCCCGTGCGCATGCGGCTGGAGGACGAAACCGGTCACCGGTTCAACAGCGTGCTGGTCAATCGCTACCGAAGTGGCAGCGATGCGATGGGCTGGCACAGCGACGACGAGCCTGAGCTGGGCGCGCAGCCATTGATTGCCTCGGTGAGCCTGGGTGCGACGCGGCGCTTTGCGTTCAAGCACCGCGACGATGCGGCCCTGAAGCAAATGCTGGAGCTCGGTCACGGCGACCTGTTGCTGATGGGCGGCGACACCCAGCGCCACTACAAACACGCTTTGCCGCGCACCGCCAAGCCGGTCGACGAGCGCATCAATCTGACCTTTCGTCAGATCGCGGTGCGCGTGTCCCAGCCATGAGCGGCTAGCAACTTGCAGCGCGCTCGCCTGGGCAGTGAGCCCGGTGGGCGTGTCGGCCGCAGCTTGCGTGGGCGCAACCAGCAATCCAGGTCAAACGATGAGTGGATCGAGTGCGCGGTTCCCTCACCGCTTGCGTAACACGCCGTGAACCCATCCATGCGGGCTCGATGGCGGTATCCATGCCGCCAACGGTCCCGCAAGCGGCAAGGACACCGCACCAGAAAGTGCATTGATGACGTGATTGAAGAGCGAGGACGCCCCGCCCAGACAGTCGACTGGCTGCTGTGTTGAAGAACGAGCAGACCGCGTCGAGAAGCCGCTACGTGCTTTTTTGAAAGCTGTGCACACCGAGCATCTCAACTGGTCCTTGCCCGCCTAGCCTCGCCGAGCCCTTGGCGGCATGGATGCCGCCAGGAAGCATGCAGGGACGTACTTGCAGCGTGGCTGGCGATGGTGGGCGGGTAAGCGCCCTGCAGCCATGGCACAGATCAGCCGCTCTGCAAGAGACCGGCGTGACGTCGCCTGTCAGCCGCTTCAAGCCTGTCGCTTGCGCTTACAACGAACGCGGCACGTTCTGGCTGTCCTGTTGCCCGGCGGTTAGCGTCCAGCCGACCAGCTCGGTGGTGATCTGGGTCAGCGCCTGCTCGAAAGCCACCGCGACTGCGGCGGTATCGGTGCCGGTGGACGGGCGCGCGACCAGGAAGGTGCGCGAGGCGACCACGCGTTGGTCGGTCGAATGCAGCAGTTTGGCGTTGAGCTCGATCGTGGCCGAGGGCAGCGACTGGCCGGCGTAATCGGATTCGAAGCGGCGCAGGTCGATCGCCAGCTTGTAGTCCGAGCGGATGCCGGTGCCGATATGGGCCACCGCGGCAATCTTGCCGGAGTCTTCGAACGCGCGCACCACGCTGTCTTCCAGCATGTCGGTGGCTGGCTGTGCCCAGCCAGCGCCGTGGTAGACCTGCAGTTCGCCAGGGGTCGGGCGCACATTGATGCGCGGGCTGTCGATAACGCGTGCGGCGCTGGGCTTGGCCACCACCAGCTGCCAGGTCACCTGCGGCCAGGTGGGATTGGGCGTCACGCGCACCGTCGGGGCGTAGATGGTGGCCGGCTTCTTGTCGCCTCCGGCCAGCACCGAGCAGCCGCCCAGCGCCAGCAACGACACGCACAACAGGGGACGCAACACACGCATGGCAGTCATTTCGGTTCGAACTCCTTGGGTGCGTCGCGGCCGAGCAGGTAGCGCGCAGGGTTGTTGTCCAGTTTGTCGCTGACCCGGCGCAGGTCGCGGATCAGGCCGCGCAATTCGGTCAGTGTGGGGCCGAGCTGGCCCAGCCCATCGTTGGCAAAACTATTGATGGCCGCGCGGTTCTCGCCAAGGATGTTGTCGGCATTGCCGGCGGCCGAATCCAGCTTGACCAGGGTGGCATCGAGTTTTTCCAGGATGCCCGGCAGCTGCTGCACCAGGTTCTGGTCCAGCCGCTTGATGGTGCCGTTGGTGGTGGTCAGGGTGGTGTCCAGATTGCGCGCGGCGTCGCGCGCGCTGACGATCAGTGCCTGCATGCCTTCGTCGCGATCGGCGATGCCACCGCTGATCTTCTCCAGGTTCTGCAGCGTGGCCGAAATGCTGGCCACATTCTTGTCCGAGAGCATCTGGTCCATGCGCTCGACGATGCGATTGGCGGTGTCGGTGATGTTCTGCAGCGCCGACGGGGTGGTCTGGATGATCGGCGCGTCGCTCTTGTCGATGCTGGTCAGCGCCGGCGCTTCGGGCGTGCCGCCGGAGAGCTGGATGATCGACGGGCCGGTCAGACTGGTGATCGCCAGCTTGGCGCGGGTGTCGCTCTTGATCGGCGTGGTGGAGTTGACGCGCACATGCGCGACCACCTGCCGCGGGTCGTTCGGCGCCAGGGTCAGCTCGGTGATCGAGCCGACCGCGATGCCGTTGTACTGCACCGGGCTGCCGACCGACAGGCCGGTCACTGCCTCGCGGAACACCACCCGGTATTGCTGCCAGGTGCGGTCGGAGGAGTACTTGGCGGCCCATAGCCCGAACAGCAGCAGGGCCAGGCCGGCCACGATGGTGAAGGCGCCGATCAGGACGTAATTGGCTTTGGTTTCCATGCTCAGGCGGTCTCGGTGGAGTCGGTCTTGGCCGCGCGCGCGGCGCGGGCGCGCGGACCGTGAAAATAGTCCTGGATCCAGGGGTGATCGATCTGCTCGACCTCGGCCAGCGGCGCGTTGGCGATCACCTTGCGGTCGGCCAGTACCGCGATGCGGTCGCAGATGGCGTACAGCGTATCCAGGTCGTGGGTGATCAGGAACACGGTCAGGCCCAGGGCCTGCTGCAAGGTGCGGATCAGACGGTCGAAGGCGGCCGCACCGATCGGGTCCAGCCCTGCGGTGGGTTCGTCCAGGAACAGCAACGGTGGATCCAACGCCAGCGCACGTGCCAGGCCGGCACGCTTGCGCATGCCGCCGGACAATTGCGAAGGCAGCTTGTCCAGCGCATCGGCCGGCAGGCCGGCGAGCTTAATCTTCAGCAGCGCCAGTTCGAAATACCAGCGCTCGGGAAACTCGCCATGGTGTTCCTTCAGCGGCACCTGCACGTTTTCGCCCACGGTCATCGACGAAAACAGTGCGCCGTCCTGGAACAGCACGCCGGTGTTGCGGGTGATATGCTGGCGGTCGGCGAACCGGTCCGAGCGCGCGTCCGCGCCCAGCACCTGGATGCTGCCGGCATCGGGTTCGCGCAGGCCCAGGATGCTGCGCATCAGCACTGACTTGCCGGTGCCCGAACCGCCAACCACGCCGAGGATTTCGCCGCGCCGCACATCCAGATCCAGGTCTTCGTGCACGGTCTGGCTACCGAAACGGTTGGTGAGCCCGCGCACGGAAATCGCCAGCTGTTCGTCGTCGGCCTCGGCCTGTGGGCCGGGATTGGGGAGTGGGGATTCGGGAGTGGTCACAGCACCTTCCTCTCCAATACCAGTGCAAGCGCCGCGCTGCGGCTTTGTACGAATCCCGAATCACGCATGTCTAATCCCGGCTTCATCACCACCCCATCTTCATGAACCACAACGCCGCGATCGCGTCGAGGATGATGACCAGGGAAATCGTCTGCACCACCGAGGACGTGGTGCGTTCGCCCACCGATTGCGCGGTGCCGCTGACTTTGAGCCCTTCCAGGCAGCCGATCAGGCCGATCACCAGCGCAAACAACGGCGCCTTCGAGAGCCCGACCAGGAAATGCCGCAACTGGATGGTTTCGTGCATGCGCGCCAGATACATCTGCGGCGGAATATCCAGGTCGAACGCGCCCACGGTGACGCCACCGGCCAGGCCGGCGATCATCGCGATGAAGGTCAGCAGCGGCAGGGTGAAGATCAGCGCGAGCAGGCGCGGGATCACCAGCAGGTCGATCGGGTCCAGGCCCAGGGTGCGGATCGCGTCCACTTCCTCGCGCGATTTCATCGCGCCGATCTGCGCGGTGAAGGCGCTGGCGGTGCGGCCTGCCAACACAATTGCCGTCAGCAGCACCGCGAATTCGCGCAGGAAGGCGATGGACACCAGCTCCACCACGTAAATTTCCGCACCGAAGTCGCGCAGGATGGTCGAGCCCAGGAAGGCGATCACCGCGCCCACCAGATACGACAGCAGCACCACCAGCGGCACCGCGTCCAGGCCCACCTGCTCCATGTGATGCACGGTGGAGGTCAGCCGGAAGCGCCGCGGCTCGTGGATCAGCCGCATGATCTTGACCAGGTTTTCGCCCAGAAAACTGTTCAACTCCAAGATGTCCTGGCCGACGCGATGCGTGGCCCGGCCCAGGCGGTCGAGCGCGGCGACGAAGCCGTAATCGCGTTTGGGCTTGGGGCGCTCGTCGTTGAGTTCCTCGATGGTGCACACCAGTGCCTGGTGCTCATCGCGGAAATCGATCGCGTCTTCCTTCAGGCCCATGCGGCCGGCAAAGCGCAGCAGCTGCAGTACGCCGGCCGAATCCAGCTGCTGGATGCCGCGCGCGTCGATGCGGCGCACCCCGTCAGGTACGGCCTGCAGCAGTTCTGCCTGAGGCAGGGCGGTCGCCAGGACCCAACTGCCAGCGAGGCGGACCTGTGCCTGATCCTGCGAGTCTTGTTCGATGCGTGGAGGTTGCGGTTTGATCATGGGTGGCCTGTCCGTGGCGCCAGCATACAGGGCCAATGTGAGCGACGGATGGGGACGCAACCGCAGCGGTGTGCCGATGGCCGTCGATGAGGGCGCCGGCTACGCGCGCTGCGGCATACACTGGCGGCCTCGCCGGACACGGCGTTTCTCCGATCCGACCCGCCACGCATGTCCGCTGCCACCGTCGTCCTCCCGTCCGCCAGCGCCACCTACGCCCAGCGCGTCGCCTTCGTGTCCGAAATTGCCGGGCGCCTGCATTCCTATGGCACCACCGCGCAACGGCTGGAAGCAGCGGTGGTGGGGTTGTCGCAGAAGCTGGGCCTGGACTGCGAGCCCTGGTCCAACCCCACCGGCATCATCCTGAGCTTCAGCGACCCCACCAAGGCGATCGGTTCCAGCGACATCACCCGGGTGATTCGCCTGGCGCCGGGCGAAAACGATCTCTACAAGCTCAGCGTGGCCGATTATGTGGCCGACAGCGTGGCCAACGGCCGCATGAGCATCGCGCAAGGACATACCGCATTGCGCCGGCTGGACCGCGAGGTGGACCGGCGCGGCAAGACCCTGCAGGTGCTGGCGTTCGGGCTGGCCGCCGCCGGCGTGGCCGGGCTGTGGAAGCTGCCATGGCTGGATATCGCCACGGCCGGGGCGATCGGCATGTCAATCGGCCTGCTCACCCAGTACACCGACAAGCGCGCTGCCACCAAGGAAGCCGGCGAGGCGCTGGCCGGTCTGCTGGCGGGCGTGGTGGCCGCGCTGGTGGCCTCGCTGATCGGGCCGTTGAACCTCAACACGGTGATCATCGCCTCGCTGGTGGTGCTGCTGCCCGGCATGTCATTGACCAATGCGTTCAACGAGCTGGCCAGCCAGCACTGGGTCTCCGGCACCGCGCGTCTGGCCGGTGCGGTCACCACGGTGCTCAAGCTGACCGTAGGTGCGGTCATTGCGGTGACCCTGACCCAGCTGGTTGGCCTGCATCCCCAGGTGGCCGCGCTGCGGCCGCAGGCCGGCTGGGTGGAATGGGCCTCGCTGGTGGTGGCCGCTTATGCGTTCGCGGTGCTGTTCAAGGCCAATCGACGCGATTATTTATGGATCATGGCGGCGGCCATGTCAGGTTATGTCATCGCGCGTTATGCAGGACATGCCTGGGGTGGTCCGGCCGGGGTATTCGCTTCGGCAATGGCATTGACCGCTGCGGGCAATTTATTCGGGCGCGTGGTCCACAAGCCCGGTGCGCTGATCCGGTTGCCCGGCATCATCATGCTGGTTCCCGGGAGCGTCAGTTTGCGTGGCTTTTTGACCTTGGTGCAGCAACAGGATGTCAGCGTCGGACAAGCCGCACTCTTGGCGGTGACCAATATCGTGATGGCATTGATGGCCGGATTGCTGTTTGGCAATCTGCTCATTCCGGCCCGCAAGAATTTATAAGGGCAAACACCCCGCAATAAAAACGCCGGCATGGCCGGCGTTTTTATTGGTTTGAATCAGGCAGCCTTGGACTTCTTGGCGGCGCGCTTGGTGACGGCCTTGCGCGGCGAGGCCTTCTTGGCGGTTGCTTTTTTCGCACCGCCGACCTTGCTGATCAGGAAGTCTTCCACCTTCTTGCCGGCGGCGGTCAACTCGGCCAGCCAGCGCGGCTGCTTGCCACGGCCGGTCCAGGTTTCCTGGGCGTTGGCGGGGTTGCGATACTTCGGCGGCACCTTGCCCAGCTTGCGGCCGGCACGCGGACCCGGCTTGCCGGCACCCGCCGGACGGCCCGGACCGGCACTGGCAGAAGCGCCAAACAATTCTTCGATGGAATAACCCTGGGCTTTTGCAGCGCGGACCAGCTGCGTGCGGACCTTGGCGATCGGCGCGCGCTTGGCAACCACGGTCTGCTGCTTCTTTGCATTTTTGATCAGGGCGCTCAACTGCTTGGCCGACAGGCCACTAAGATCGATCGACATCACTGCTCCGGAAGATGAGAGAAAAAGAATGCCGGTCCATGGCAGCGGTGGCCATCATAAAGTGAGAAAACCGGTGTGACAAATGCGCCGAAATAATTCGGCGCTTTGTGTTCATCCATTTGAAGCCGATACCCGGGGTTTGATCAATGCGCCAGGCGGGAGAATAACGCTGCTTTATCCAGGCTTTCCGCTGCATCGGCGGTACGGGCGCGATATTCAAATGTGCCAGCCGCCAATCCACGTTCCGAGACCACCACCCGATGCGGAATGCCCAGCAGTTCCATATCGGCGAACATGGCGCCCGGGCGCAGTCCGCGATCGTCCAGGGCGGCATCCAGGCCGGCGGCAAGCAATTGGTCCAGCAAGGCCTGGGCGGCGGCGAGCACCTGTGGGTCCTGCTTGGGATTGATCACGCAGACCACCACCTGCCACGGCGCCATTGGCGCGGGCCAGATGATGCCGGCATCGTCGTGGTTCTGTTCGATCGCCGCGGCCACGATGCGCGAAATGCCGATACCGTAGCAGCCCATCTTCATCACCGCCGCCTTGCCGCCTTCGTCGATGACAGTGGCTTGCAGCGCCTGCGCGTACTGGCTGCCAAGCTGGAACACATGGCCCACCTCGATGCCGCGAGCCAGGCGCAGTTCGCCGCCGTCTGCCGCGCGTTCGCCTTCGACCACGTTGCGCACATCGGCCACGGTCTCCGGTTCGGGCAGGTCGCGGCCCCAGTTGACGCCGACCAGGTGGGCGCCGGACACATTCGCGCCGACCACGAAATCGGCCAGTGCGGCGACATCGCGGTCGGCCACCACGCGCACCGGACGCGCGGTGTTGACCGGGCCCAGGAAGCCCGGCTCGCAGCCGAGGTGTTCGCGGATTTCGCTTTCGTTGGCCAGGCGGTAATCGGCCAGCCCGGGCACCTTGGCCAGCTTGATCTCGTTGACCGCGTGGTCGCCACGCACCAGTACCAGCACGAAGCCGGCCTGGGTCATCACCGCCACCGACTTGACCGTGCGCTGCAGCGCGATGCCGAGCAACTGGGCCACGTCTTCGCAGGTCTTCTGGGTGGGCGTTGCCACCTGCTGCATTGCTTCGCTGGCCGCGGCGCGCGGGGCCGGCGGTGCCGCACTGGCGGTTTCCACGTTGGCGGCGTAATCGGAGCCGGTGGAGAACGCCAGCGAGTCCTCGCCGGAGTCGGCGATGACGTGGAATTCCTGCGATGCATCGCCGCCGATGGCGCCGGAATCGGCCTGCACGGCGCGGAAATCCAGTCCCAGGCGGGTGAAGATGCGCGTGTAGGCGGCGCGCATGTTGTCGTATTCGCGTGCCATGTCCTCGTCAGTGAGATGGAACGAATACGCGTCCTTCATCAGGAACTCGCGCGCACGCATCACGCCGAAGCGCGGGCGGATCTCATCGCGGAATTTGGTCTGGATCTGATAGAAATTCAGCGGCAGCTGCTTGTAGCTGTTGATTTCCTGGCGCGCGAATTCGGCCGCGGCCTCTTCGGCGGTGGGGCTGTAGCAGAACTCCTGTTCCTTGCGGTCCTTGATCTTGAGCAGCTGCCCGCCGAACTTCTCCCAACGCCCGGTGGCGTCCCACAGCTCGCGCGGCTGGATGGTGGGAAACAGCACTTCCACTGCGCCGGCGCGGTTCATCTCTTCGCGCACGATGGCTTCGACCTTGCGCAACACGCGCAGGCCCAGCGGCGACCAGGTGTACAGCCCGGAGGCCAGCTTGCGGATCATGCCCGCGCGCAGCATCAGACGGTGGCTGACCAACTCGGCGTCGGCCGGGGTTTCCTTGGTGGTGTGCAGGTGGAACTGGGAAAGACGCATCGGGCTTCGCTTGGGCGGAAAGCCGCTAGTTTGCCAGTCTCGCGCCCTGCCGGTCATCGCCAGGCGCGCGTTGCCGGTTGTCGCTGGCCGGCGCAGGCCCCTGCGGGGCGGCTCGAGTGGCCGGCTTGCCGGCGCACGTGCGCCGTAGACCGCGCAGTCGTCCGCACGTATCCATCACCGGTGCCGGGCGCTCATGCGGCCCCGGGGGCGCGCTTTCTACCACCTACGCATGTGTTGCCATCAGGTCGGGCGCGCTGGCTCTGCAGGTGGTCGCGGCACCAGGCGTTGAACCCCAGCCCTGCGGCGGGACGGCAACTCCCGTCCCCCTGGGAGCTTTTCCCGGCTCAGGTGGCCGGGCCGCCTGGGGCTGCCGGCTTGCAATAGGCCTTGACGGCGGCGTCGGCCAGGTTCCTCTGGGTCGCCCGGGCTTCCTGGTCCAGGACGGCGCCAGGCTTGCCATCGGCGCCGGCCGCCATGGAGACCTCGCCCTTGCCGCTGAGCAGTTCCAGATTGCGGCGCGCGGTGAGGCAGTCGGCCGATTCGGGCGCGGCCGTCTCTGCTGCAGCGATGGCGGCGGTGCCGCTGCGCGCATCGATTCGGCGCGCTTCATAGCGCTGGCCGGTCGGTGGCGGGGTTTCGGTGTAGTGGGTCACGCCCTTGGCGTCCTTCCACTTATAAAGATCGGTCGCGCCGGCGGCGGCGCTGACCAGCATCAACAGGGCGCAAAGCCCGGACGACAGCTGCATGTGGCTTCCCCTGGATGATTCCCGCCGCGATTGCAGCATCCGCAGCGGGCGCTGGCAAGTGATGGGCGCGCAGGGCGCTGAACCAGCTAGCGCGCTACCGCCGGACAGACCTCAGGCCCTACACTTGGCGGATGGATGAGATGAGACCGCCCCCGCGCTCGCGCACGATTTACCTGCTGCCGAACCTGTTCACCACCGCCGGGCTGTTTTCCGGTTTTTACGCCATCATCGCCGCCGCCAATGGGCAGTTCGTCCAGGCCGCCATGGCGGTGTTCGTGGCTGCGGTGATGGACGGGCTGGATGGCAGGGTGGCGCGTCTGACCAATACCAGCAGCGAATTCGGTGTGCAGTACGACTCGCTGGCCGATCTGGTCAGCTTCGGCATGGCGCCCGCGCTGGTGATGTACCACTGGTCGCTGTCGGCACTGAAGTACGACAGTAGCGTGATGGGCCGGGTCGGTTGGTCGGCTGCCTTCCTGTATGCGGCCTGCGCGGCGCTGCGGCTGGCGCGCTTCAACACCCAGGTCGGCGTGGTCGACAAACGCTGGTTCATCGGCCTGGCCAGCCCGGCGGCGGCTGGTCTGATGATGTCCTTCGTTTGGGCCTTCGCCGACGACAGCCTGGGCTTCGATGGCGAGCAGCTGCGCTATGTGGCGCTGGCGGTCACGGTGGTGGCGGCGTTGCTGATGGTCAGCCGGATCCGGTTCTGGAGCTTCAAGGGCGGCGCGCGCGGCCCGCGTGCCGACCGCGTGCCGTTCCTGGCGCTGGCGATCGCCACGGTGGTGATTGCGCTGTTGGTGATCGATCTGGCGCGCTCGTTGCTGGTGATCGGGGTTCTGTACGCCTTGTCGGGTCCGTTGATGTGGTTGTGGCGACGCTGGCGGCGCGTGCCCGAGCTGCCATGAGCCGGTTTTTGTGAGCGAGGCGATGAGCGAGCCGATGTGGTCCGAACTGCAGGTATCGTATCTGCAGGCGTTGGGGCACACCGTGTATCTGGACCGCGCTGCGGTCGATGCATTGCCGGCGCCTGTCGAGGTTGCCGAGCGCGCACCCACGGCCGCACCGACGCGTATGGAACGTGCGCCGTACCCTGCAACGGCCAATGCGCCCGTTGCGCGGCGAAATGCACCGGCGGCACCGGCCCAAGCGCCCCGCGCGCCCAGCACTGCGCCAGCGTCGGCGCCGCAACGGCGCAGCCGTGTCGGCATGCCGGATCGCCTGCAGATGGCCTTGCTGCGCGCGTCCGGCTGCAATCCGGGCGATCCTGCGACCCAGGCCTTGATGGCCTCCTGGCCGCTGGCGGAACTGCGCGGCAATCCGGCCGCCAAGCGCGCGCTGTGGCCGCAGCTGCGCGCGCTGCGTCGGCGCCGGGACCCGGCGTGAGCGCATTGAACGCGCCGCAACCCACCTCGCTGCGCGCCATGCGCGAGAGCGACCTGGATGCGGTGATGGAGATCGAGCTGCGCGCTTATCCATTTCCGTGGACGCGCAACATCTTTCGCGACTGCCTACAGGCCGGCTACCCCGGCTGGGTGATGGAGCAGGGCGGCCGTGTCATCGGCTATGGCGTGATCAGTATCGCCGCCGACGAGGCGCACGTGCTCAACGTCTGCATCGCACCGGAGGCGCAATCGCAAGGACACGGTCGCGTGTTGCTGCGCGCGCTGATCAAGGGCGCCTGCGATCGCGGTGCGCGGCGCGCGTTCCTGGAAGTGCGCCCGTCCAATCCATCGGCGATCGCGCTGTACCACTCCGAAGGCTTCAACGAAATCGGCCGGCGCCCGCGCTATTACCCATCCCACACCGGGCGCGAAGACGCGTTGGTGATGGCGATCGAATTGTTCTTCGAAGGGTTTTCCTGAGCGCACGCACTCGTCGTTGAGGATGCGGCTGGTTGGCGTCGCTGCGGTGCGGTTGCTGCGCTGGATGCCGGCGCTGATGGTTTTTCGATTCGATGCTTGCGCTGAGCGGTTGCATGACGCACCTGCGCATGGCGCGTGCGGCATCACGCTTGCCCAACGGGCTGGTCTTGCGCACTACCACCGGGCTTGATGAGGTCCGCAGCGACACGGTAGCCCAATTGATTAAGGGCAGCGCTGACCCATGCGTATCAAAACGCGTGGGGTCAACACAATGCTGCGCCTGTGCAATCGATCCCAACGTGGTCATGTGGAATGCCGGCGACACTGCGGCGATGGGTTTGCGCTTCGCGCAGGGCGTTGGCAGATACGTCCGTCTGCGAGGTGGCGAATGTTTCGCCATGGGGCGATAAGCGCTTTTTTCGTTGCGGTGTATGTCCAATGCCGCAGCGCGGCAATGGATTGCAACGACGAGCACGTCGAAAAATACAGGTATTTGCACGGTGGCGTGCCTTCTCGCGTGGCACCCCGCATGGCGTGACACCCAATCTTGCTGCGTTGCAGTGTCCTTGCGCTGTCTCCGCGTGTCCTGATCGCAGCGTTTTGTCTCTTCTTTTGTGTCTCGCAAGCGTTTGCGTGATTACGCATGCATATCCGAAAAACGTCTAGATACAAGCGGTTGCAATGCTCCTAGTATCGGCTCCGCGGAATGGAATATTCCACAGCTGAATAATACGTTCCGAGTCTGCTGGACCAGGGGTGCGCCGCTGCGCGGCGCATCGAACCCATCTGAGGGAGAGATCAAGATGAAGCCGAAATTTTCGACGGCGGCCGCCGCGTCGCTGTTCGTTGGGTCGTTGCTGCTCACCGGCGTTGCCTATGCCGATGCGGCGTTGGAGGTTGCAACCACGGGCTGGGCAACCCAGAACGGCGGCACCAAGGGCGGCTCCAAAGCGGCTGCCGCCAATATCTACACCGTCAAGAATGCCGCCGAGTTGAAAGCTGCATTGAGCGCAAGCGTCGGTAGCAACGGACGCATCATCAAGGTCAGCGGCATCATCGATATCAGCGAAGGCAAGCCGTACACCAAGACCTCGGACATGAAGTCACGTGCGCGCCTGGATATTCCGACCAAGACCACCTTGATAGGCATCACCAGCAACGCGGAAATCCGCGAAGGCTACATGTACGTCAAGGCCAACGACGTCATCATCCGCAACCTCACCATCGAAAATCCATGGGACCCGGAACCGGTCTGGGACCCGGATGACGGCAGTGCCGGCAACTGGAATGCGGAGTACGATGGCCTGACCGTGGAAGGCGCCAGCAACGTGTGGGTGGACCATGTCACCTTCACCGATGGCCGCAGGACCGACGATCAGAACGGCACCGCAAATGGCCGTCCGAAGCAGCACCACGACGGCGCAATGGACATCAAGAAAGGCGCCAATTTCGTCACCGTCTCGTATTCGGCCTTCAAGTCGCACGAGAAGAACAACCTGATCGGCTCCAGCGACAGCGCGTCCAGTACCGACAGCGGCAAGCTCAAGGTCACCATTCACAATACCCTGTTCGAAAACATTTCCGCGCGCGCTCCGCGTGTGCGCTTCGGTCAGGTGCATCTGTACAACAACTACCACGTCGGCAGCACCAGCAATAAGGTCTATCCGTTCTCTTACGCGCATGGCGTGGGCAAGGAGTCGAAGATCTTCTCCGAGCGGAACGTGTTCGAGATCAGCGGTGTCAGCAGCTGCGACAAGATTGCCGCCGACTATGGTGGCAGCGTGTATCGCGATCAGGGTTCCCTGCTCAATGGCAAGGCGCTGTCGTGCTCGTGGAATACCAACATCGGCTGGACCCCGCCCTATACCTACAACCTGCTCTCGGCCGACAAGGTCGCTGCAGACGTCAAGGCCAAGGCAGGCGCCGGCAAGCTCTAACCGCCACTGGTTGCAGGGCTGCAAAGTCAGCGCCGCACGTCGTTGCACAACGCCCGCAGTGATGCGGGCGTTGTGCGTTCCGCGTGGCGATGTGGGGTCTCACGGAAGTAGCGGCGTTGCAACGGGCAGTCGGGAGCTGCTTGCAACACTCTTACCCATCCATGCCTATCCATGATCGCTGGACGCGCTGCAGGTACATCCTTGCCGGTCCCTGCGTGGCGTCCATGCTGCGTCAGCTGCCGTACGCAATGACGGCGCTACGCACTCGCCAAGGCCCTGCAACCGTGCAGGGCGCCTGGCGTCGCTCAATCCTGCGCGGTGTTATTGGCTGCCTGGCCCGGGGTACAGACCGGCTTCAAGCGCTTGTCCACCAGCTTGCCCATGAGCCGGTCGCTGAGCGGCAGCATGTCGCCGTTGAGGCGCCAGTCGTAGATCACGCTGAAGGCCAACACGCGCGCGACATAGTCGCGGGTTTCCTTGTAGCTGATGGTTTCGATCCAGAAGTCCGGCTCGAAATTCGGCCGCTGCGACTGCCAGCGCCCGGTGGGGCCTGGACCTGCGTTGTAGGCGGCAATGGTGAGGTAGGGCAGTCCGTAGGTGTTGAGCAACTGGCGCAGATACGCCGTGCCGATGGCGATGTTGGTGTCCGGCTCATAGAGGCTGGTGGCACCCGCATAGCCGGGCAGGGCGATCCCCTTGGCGACGGCCGCGCCAGTGCCAGGCAACACCTGCATCAGGCCCATTGCGTTAGCCGGCGAGCGCGCGCGCGGATTGAAGATGCTTTCGGCACGAATTTCCGCAGCCACCCAGGCGGGGTCGATCGCATTCTTGGCGGCCTCGCGACGAATGCTGTCGTCGTGGTGCAGCGGAAAACGCAACGCATACAGCCGTTGTTCGTCCGGCTGCTTGCCGAGCGCGAACACCGCACGGTCGAACCAGCCGTTGTCGCCGGCAACTTCCACTGCCAGACGGCGCTGGGTGTCGTCGAAGCGGGTGGCGGCATCGTTCCATTCGGCCACGGCCCAACCGGGGCGGTCGATCTGAAATAACGCGATTGCGCGGACCAGGGCCGGGTCGCGCGCAACAGCGGCCTTCGCCTGCGCGCTGTCGTTGGGCTCCCAGGGGCACAGCCGGTAAGGCTGCTGCAGGCGGTCGGCGGCCAGGAATCCGTGGAAGGTCGGCGATTGCGCGGCGGCGCGATACAGCGGCTGGGCCGCCGCAGCAGCGCCGGTCTTTTCGGCCAGGCGGGCTTCAAAGTACTGCCAACGTGAGTCGCTGCGCTGGCTCGCCGGCATCTTGCGAATCGCGGCCAATGCCGCCGGCCAGTCGCCGCGCGACATCGCCTCACGTGCACGCCATTCGTGCAGGCGTTCGTCGTAGGACGCGTCCGGTACGGCATTGAGCCGACGCGCCGAATCCGGCAGGTACGAGGCGACGGTCCACAATGCGATCTGGTACAGCACCTGCCCACGCTGCGCCTGGCTGAAGCCGAGCGCACCGGCAAGTTGCGGTAGCTGCTGCTCGGCAGCGTCGGGATCGCTCTTGGCCAACTTGGCCAGCCCGTCCACCGCGATGCGGCGGCTGCGCTCGGTCTTGGGCCAACCTAGTGCACGCGGGTGGACCTTGTCGAGAAATGCAGCGTAATCGGTGGCCAGGGCCAGATCGGCGGCGGGTAGCCCGCGTGCGGCCGTACGCATGATCGCAGGCTGTTGTGCATCGGCAGCAGCTTCCACACGTTCCCAGCGCAGCGCCGGCGTGAGTTCACCGCGCGATTCCAGCCCGGCGACCACTGCATCGCAAGCATCGGGCAGCGCCTTGCCATTGCGCCACAGCGTCAGCGCATCGCGGCTCCATTGGGCATCGGCCTTGCCAGTGGCCAGGCGCGCGGTCAGTTGCGCGCAGCGCAGGCCGACGTTGTCGGTGGACTTCCAGTTGGCCAGCAGCGTGTTCCAGTCCTGCCGCCGCGCCACTGCCGGCAACCACGTGCTGCGGAAGCTTTCAGCCACGGGCTGGCCGGCGTAACGCTGCAAGAATGCTTGCGCCTGCGCGTTGGAGACAGTGTCGATAGTGCGCTTGAGCGCGGCAAATTCCAGCCATCCATACAGTGGATGGCGGCTCAGCGCAGCGAGCTGACCGGCATCGGTCTGGCCGCGCTCTGCGGCCGCGATGGCATCGCGCATGGCAGTCAACTGCGGGTCGAGGGTTTGCGCGTGCAATGCGGTGCTGCCAAGGCACAGCAGGCCGATGAAAACAGTGGCAAGGCGGGGGGCATAAGTCATGAAGTGATGATACCCAAGCACGCCTGAGCGCCTGAGTGAATGCGCGTCGCTTGCGCGTGATGGTGAGGAAGGTCTTCGCTTGCAAGCGCTATGGGTCGAGCACGCGTGTGCGTGCAGATGACACCTTGTTGCGACCGCTGCCGCGCGGTGCGCTGCTGCACCGCCAGTTGCGGTGCGTTAATGTTTCGTTTAAGAATTGGGAAGGACCGCAGGGCACGGGGGCGTGCGGACACTCAAGAATCCTTCTGGAGAGAGAAAGGATGAAGCGTCTGATTGGCCCCCGTCGGTCATGCCTGGCCGTGCAGTTGTCGTTGTGTCTGATTCCCACACTGGCCTGGGCGCAACAGCCCGAGTCCGCACCGAACACGCGCACGCTCGACAGCGTGCAGGTCACCGGCACGCGCATCAAGACCGCGGAATTGCAGGGCCAGGTACCGATCCAGACGCTCAATCGCGCCGATATCGAACGCACCGGCCTGACCTCCATCGGCGAAGTGCTGCAGGAGCTCACCGCGTCCGGTTCGGCGCTCAACGCCAAGTTCAATTCGTCCGGCAACTTCGGCTTTCCGCCCGATGGCAGTGGCGTGGGTGCAGGCTCGGCGCAGGTGGATCTGCGCCATCTCGGTTCCAAGCGTGTGCTGGTGCTGGTGGATGGCATTCGTTGGGTCAATGAATCCTCCGCCTCCGGCGTGGGTTCGTCCACCGATCTCAACACCATTCCGCTGGCGATCGTCGAGCGCATCGAAGTGCTCGAAGACGGCGCCTCGTCGCTGTACGGCTCGGATGCGATTGCCGGTGTGGTCAACATCATCACCCGTCGCACGTTCGACGGTGCGCAGGTCACGCTCAACTACGGGCAGTACGGCAAGGGCGATGGCGCCAACCAGGGCATGGATCTGGCCTGGGGTAAAAGCGGAGAGAATTTCAGCCTGTTTTTGGGCGCCAGCTACGTCAAACAGGATCCGATCTATGCGCGCGATCGTGCGCAGGCCCGCTTCCCGATTCCTGGCACCGGGCTGACCTTCGCCAGCTCGGCAACGCCGGATGGCCGCTTCCAGTTCGTCGATCCCAACACCGGCGTGCGCCAGAACCTTACGCCCAATGCCGGCGTGGGCACACCGCAATACGATGGTAGCGGCGGTTGCACGCGCAGCGACGACTATCACTGCTTCGGCACCGCAGACCGCTACAACTTTGCCGAGCAGAACCTGTTGCTGACGCCGTCCGAGCGCAAGGGCGTGTTTGCACAGTTCCGCTATTACTTCAACGACGACGTGCAGTGGTACGTCAAGGCGTTGGGCAACCGGCGCGAATCGACCAACCAGGCCGCACCGGAGCCCATCTTCCTCGGGCCCGATGCCGGTACCGGCAACCCGCTGGCCGACAACATCGTGATCTCCGCGCTCAATCCGTTCAACCCGTTCGGATTCGATCTGGATTCGGCCACCAATCTGATCCAGATCGGTCGCAGGCCGGTGGAAGGCGGGCCGCGGCGTTACGAGCAACAGGTCGATACCCAATATTTCGGCACCGGCCTGGTCGGCACGTTCGAAGGCGCAGGGCGGACCTGGTTCTGGGACGTCAACGGCATGTACAGCAAGAACAAGGCCGAGCAGACCAACTACGGCAGCTACAACCTCTACAACATCAACCTGGCGCTGGGCGACCCGGCTGCCTGCGCGGCCGTGGCCGGCTGCGTGCCGCTGGATATCTTCAGCGGTGCCGGCAGCATCACGCCGGAGATGTTGCGCTGGATCCAACCGGTGGTGCGCGACCGCAGCCAGAACGAATTGAGCCTGTTCACCGCCAACCTCAGCAGCGAGTTGTTCCAGTTGCCCGGCGGTGCGGTGTCGTTCGCCAGCGGTTACGAATACCGCAAGTACGAAGGCTCTTATCGGCCCGATCCGCTCACCGTGGCCGGGCGTTACAACGGCGTGCCCTCCTTGCCCACGGCAGGCAGCTACGACGTCAACGAAGCCTATCTCGAACTCAATATTCCGATCTTCGCCAACTCCGCATTGGGCGACAAACTGGATCTGAATATCGCCGGGCGCTATTCGGACTATTCGACATTCGGTGGCGAATTCACGCCCAAGTACGGCCTGCGTTGGCAGGTCACCGATGAGTTCGTGTTGCGCACCAGTTATGCCGAGGGCTTCCGTGCGCCCACCATCGGCGAGCTGTTCGGTTCGGCGGCGCGTGCGGACCTGCAGTTGTCGGACCCGTGCTCGATCGGTCTGGGCGGTACGGCGCCGCGCGGCAGTGCGGCCAACTGCGCAGCACTCGGTGTGCCTGCCGGTTATCAGCAGGCCAACCAGCAGATCTCGGTCACCACCGGCGGTAACGCGCAACTCGATCCAGAGCGTTCGCGCAGTTTCAGTGCGGGCTTCGTCTTCAGCCCGGGATTTGCGAGCGATGCCAGCTGGTCCGACCGCCTCGACCTGGAGGTGACCTTCTATCGCCATCATGTAGATGGCGCGATCCAGGCGATCAATGCGCAGACGCAGCTGGATCTGTGCGTGGATACGCTGGATGCGTTGTACTGCGATGGCATCGGGCGGGCATCCACCGGCGGCATCAACGCCTTCAATAACCGCTTGACCAACCTGGGCTCGATCAAGACCGACGGCTGGGACGTGGATCTATTCTGGACCTTGCCGCAAACCGCATTCGGGCGCTTCAAGCTATCGTGGCAGAACACCTTGGTAGGCCGCTACGAGGCGCTGGGTGCGGCGGGTCAGCGACAGCCGCAAGGGCCGGGCATCGAGGTGGTGGACAGCGCAATTCCGGAGTGGACCAGCAACGCGGTATTGGATTGGTCGCTGGGTAACTGGACGGCTTCGTGGACTGCGCGGCACATTTCCAAGCTCACCGAGCAGTGCGGTGACGCGGTGGAGTTTGCGGTGTGTTCGGATCCGTCGGTGGGAACCAACCGCTTGGATGCGATCACCTATCACGACGCGCACGTGGGCTATCGCATCGATTGGCTCAAGGGCCTGCAACTCACGGCCGGCCTGAACAACGTCTTCGACAAGGATCCACCGATCTGCCTGTCGTGCTCCCTCAATGGTTACGACGCATCCACCTACGATATTCCCGGCGGACGCTTCTGGTATGCGCGTGTGGATTTGAAGTTCTAGTCCAACGGTGCCTGGCTGGTGCGATGCGTTGGCAAAACGGCACTGGCGCTGCGGCTTTCCTGCAGGGTCCTCGCCCGCCCACCATCGCAGGACACGCCGCAAGTACGTCCTTGTAGGCTCCTTGGCAGCATCCATGCCGCCAAGGGTCCCGCGACGGTGGGCGGGCAAGGACCAGTCGAGCTGGTCGGTGCGTATGTCTGCAATCAAGACATGACGGACATGCTGATGTAACGGCTGGTCCCGCAAGCGGCGAGGGCACTACGCCCTCGATACGCTAGCAGCTGATCAACCGCTTCAGATCTTCGCGCGCTGCTCGCGCAGGCCGGTGAGCTGCGTGGTCCAGTCGTTCAAGCGCGCACGCTCCTGTTCGACCACGGCGGCCGGTGCGTTCTGCACGAAGGTGGCGCTGCCGAGTTTGCCGTTGCACTTGGCGATCTCGCCTTCCACGCGCTTGATTTCCTTGTCCAGGCGAGTGCGTTCGGCATCCATGTCGACCAGGCCTTCCAATGGCACCAGCAGCGTGAGTTCGCCGACGATGGCGGCTGCCGACGGCGGTGTGTCCTGGCCAGCGTCCAGCCAGTCGATGCGTTCGAGCTTGAGCAGGAACGACAGCTGCGAGGCGAAGCGGGCAACGCGCGGGCGGTCGTCGGCAGTGCCGGCCTGCAGCAGCAGGCGCACCTGCTTGGACGGTGGCACGTTCAATTCGCTGCGCACGCGACGCAGCGCCGACACCATCGACTTGAGCCATTCGACATCGGCTTCAGCGGTGGCATAGCTGCTGGTGTCGACATCGCCGGGCTGCGGGAAGCTCTGCAACGAGATCGTCGCAGTGGTGATGCCCAGGCGCGGCGCGACCTGCTGCCACAACTCTTCGGTGACGAACGGGGTGAGCGGGTGCAACAGGCGCAGCAACGACTCCAGCACATACAGCAGCGTGTGGCGCGTGCTGGCGGCCGCGTCGGCGTCCTGGTTGTTGAGCGCCGGCTTGGCCAGCTCCACGAACCAGTCGCAGAACGCGTTCCAGGCGAATTCGTACAACGACTGCGCGAGCAGGTCGAAGCGATAGTTGGCGTAATGCGCGTGGGTTTCTGCGGTGGCCTTGTCCAGGCGCGCCAAAATCCACTTTTCCGCTTCGGTGCGCGGCTGCGGCACGCCGGTAAAGCGTGCGCCTTCGGTGTTCATCAACACGAAGCGCGTGGCGTTCCACAGCTTGTTGCAGAAGTTCTTGTAGCCCTCGGCGCGGCCCAGATCGAACTTGATGTCGCGGCCATGCGTGGCCAGCGCGGCGATGGTGAAGCGCAGCGCATCGGCACCGTGGGCGATGATGCCGTCCGGGAATTCCTTGCGCGTGGCTTTTTCGATCTTCTCGGCCATGCGCGGCTGCATCAGGCCATGGGTGCGCTTGGCGACCAGATCCTCGATGCTGATGCCGTCGATGATGTCCAGCGGATCGAGCACGTTGCCCTTGGACTTGGACATCTTCTGGCCCTGCGCATCGCGAATCAGGCCGGTGATGTAGACATCGCGGAACGGCACCTGGCCGGTGAAGCTGTCGGTGGCCATGATCATGCGCGCCACCCAGAAGAAGATGATGTCGAAGCCGGTGACCAGCACCGACGACGGCAGATAACGCGCGAAGCCGCGCTCGGCCATCGCCTGCGCATCCGGCCAGCCCAGCGTGGAGAACGGCCACAGCTGCGAGGAGAACCAGGTTTCCAGCACGTCGCTGTCCTGGTGCAGCGCAATCTCCGCACCCAGGCCATGTTTGGCGCGCACCTGCGCTTCGTCATGGCCCACGTAGCACTTGCCGGCCTCGTCGAACCACGCCGGGATGCGATGGCCCCACCACAGCTGGCGGCTGATGCACCAATCCTGGATGTTCTCCATCCAGTGGCGATAGGTGTTGATCCAGTTCGGCGGCACGAACTTGATCTGGCCGCTTTCGACCAGCTCCAGTCCGCGCTTTGCCAGCGCATCCATCTTCACGAACCACTGGTCGGTGAGGTAGGGCTCGATCACCTGGCCGGTGCGATCGCCGCGCGGCACCTGCAGCTTGTGTGGCTTGGTTTCGACCAATACGCCCAGGTCTTCCAGTTCCGACAGCACCAGCTTGCGTGCGTCATAACGATCCAGGCCGCGATAGCGCTCCGGCGCATTCTCGTTGATGGTGGCGGTGACGGTGAACAGATTGATCAGCGGCAGGTCATGTCGCACGCCCACCTGGTAATCGTTGAAGTCATGCGCCGGCGTGACCTTGACCACGCCGGTGCCGAAGGCGCGGTCGACATAATCGTCGGTGATCACCGGCACCTGGCGGCCGGTCAGCGGCAGCACGATGCGGGCGTCATGCAGCGTGAGATAACGCGCATCTTCCGGGTGCACCATCACCGCGGTATCGCCCAGCATGGTTTCCGGGCGCGTGGTGGCCACCACCAGATAATCGCGGGTTTCGCGCAGCGTCTCGTTGCCGTCGGCATCGTGCTCGACGTGTTCGTAGCTGACGCCATCGGCCAGCGGGTAACGGATCGACCACAGGAAGCCGTCTTCTTCGACGTTTTCCACTTCCAGATCCGAGATCGCGGTCTTCAGCACCGGGTCCCAGTTGACCAGGCGCTGGCCGCGGTAGATCAGGCCTTGCTCGTACCAGCGCACGAACGCTTCGTTGACTGCGGCCGATGGCTGCGGGTCCATGGTGAAGGTGCTGCGCGACCAATCGCTGGAGGTGCCCAGCCGGCGCATCTGGCGCTCGATGGTGTCGCCGGATTCGGCCTTCCACTCCCACACCTTGGCGATGAAGCCCTCGCGCCCCAGCGAATCGCGTGTTTGTCCCTTGCCTTCCAGCGCCAGATTGCGCGAGACCACCATCTCGGTGGCGATCCCGGCATGGTCGGTGCCCACCTGCCACAAGGTGTCGTAACCGCGCATGCGGTGATAGCGCACCAACGCATCCATCAGCGTCTGCTGAAACGCATGGCCCATGTGCAGCGTGCCGGTGACATTGGGCGGCGGCAGCAACACGGTGTACGGCTCACCCTTGCCGGACGGCACGAAATAACCGGCTGCCTCCCACTGCGCGTACAGGCGCGATTCGAAGGAAGAGGGGTCGTAGCTGGAGGCGAGGGTGGTCATAGGGGCGCCGGGATTCGTTGTTCGGGATTCGGGATTGGTTGCGTCATGGGGCCGGCGAGAGTCACCGGCAATCCACTCGTCAACGTCGGTGTTCGTGCTGCGGAGCGAAGATCGGCTGTCTGAGGTTGGATGCAGTCGTTGGAGACGCAAGATCTGCTTTACGAATCCCCAATCCCAACTCCCCAATCCCCGCCGCACTCACATGTCGTACTTGGTCAGTTCCAGGCCCAGGGCCTTGTACTGTTTCCAGCGTTCGCGCAGCGGTTCGCGGGCAGCGGGGTCGGCCGGCACCACTTCGAGCACGCGGTCGCAGGCGCCCAGGTACGGGTCGTCGCGCAGGTTGATCACCAGCGGGCGCGAGGGGGCGGCGAACTCCGGGGCGGCAATCAGCACCGGGGCCAGTTCGTCTTCCTCATCGGTGCCGGCAATCTGGTGCGGCACGTAGGCCTCGTCGTCGAACGCCCACAGCAGGTCGTCCAGCGCCTCGGCCTGCTGCGTATCGCGGGCCAGGATCAAGGTGGGCAGGTTGGCGTCGTTGGCCTTGCGCGCCAGCTCGCAGACCAGCCGCAGCGGTTCGTTGAGGAAGCGCGGCTTGGCGATCAGGTAGAAGTCGGCACGGGGCATCAGGCGGTCACAAAGCGGGAGGAGAGCAACAATTCGGTGGTCATGCCGGCGGCCACGAACAGGGCCGCACAGCCAAGCACGGCCAACAGCAGGCCGCCGAATGCGCGCAGGCGGCGCCCGGGCGGGCGAGAACGGTACAGGTACACCGGCAGGAACAGCACGGCCAAGGCCACGATGCCGATATTCATCCAGGCCGGCCGGCGGTAGCCAAGCCGGCGGCTGTCGGCCGCCAGCCACACAAACAACAGCAACAGCTGCACGACGATCCAGAGCAGATCGATGCCGGGGCTGGTCCAGCCCGGCACCGCGCTGGCGGCTCCGTTCACGACGGAGAAGCCAGCGATGAGCGCCAGTGCAGCGCGCGGCGACATCAGGCGGCGCGATCCAGCAACCACTGGGTCAGCAGACCGACCGGGCGACCGGTGGCCATGCCGCGCTTGCCTTCGTCGCTGGCCACGCCGGCGATGTCCAGGTGCGCCCAGCGCTGGTTCTCGGTGAAGCGCGACAGGAAGCAGCCGGCGGTGATGGCGCCGCCCCAGCGGCCGCCGATGTTGTAGACGTCGGCGAAGGTGGAATCCAGCAGGCCCTGGTATTCGTCCCACAGCGGCAGGCGCCAGGCGCGGTCGAACACGTGTTCGCCGGCGGCCAGCAGCTCGTTGGCCAGGTCGTCGTGCTTGCTCATCAGCCCGGCTGTCTGGTGACCCAGCGCCACCATGCAGGCGCCGGTCAGCGTGGCCACGTCCACCAGCGCCTCGGGGTTGAAGCGCTCGGCGTAGGTCAGCGCATCGCACAGGATCAGGCGGCCTTCGGCATCGGTATTGCCGACTTCGATGGTCTTGCCGGACATGCTGGTGATCACGTCCGACGGGCGGTACGCGTTGCCGTCGATGGCGTTCTCGACCGCCGGCACCACCACCACCAGGTTGATCGGCAGCTCGGCCTTGACCGTGGCCACGAAGGTGCCGATGACGTTGGCGCCACCGCACATGTCGTACTTCATTTCCTCGATGCCGCCCTGCGTCTTGAGGTTGACGCCGCCGGTATCGAAGGTGATGCCCTTGCCGACCAGCACGTACGGGCGCGCGTCGCCGCCGCCGTTCCACTTCAGCACGATCAGGCGCGGGCGGTTGGCCGAGCCGCGTGCCACCGACAGCAGCGAGCCCATGCCCAGCGCTTCCATCTGCGCCTCGTCCAGGATCTCGGCTTCGGCACCCGGGAACTTGCCGGCAAATGCCGCGGCGGTCTCGGCCAGGTAGGCCGGGGTGCAGTAGTTCGGCGGCAGGTTGCCCAGCTCGCGGGCGAATTCCACGCCTTCGGCGGTAGCCACGCCCACGGCGAGCGCGCGGGCGTCGTTGCCGGCAATCGCCAGGGTGGTCAGGCCGGTCTCGTCCACCTTCTTCTTGCCCAGTGTGGCGGTGTAGCGGTAGGCGGCATGGTCGCTGACGGTCACCGCCTGGCGGATGTTCCAGGCCGCATCGCGGGCCTTGACGCTGAGTTCGGTCAGGGTGAGCAGGGCGGTGCTGACCGCGCCGGTCTTCAGCGCGCGGGTCGCATCGCCGACGGCCTTGAGGTAGGGCGCCACGCCGAACTTGCCGGCTTCGCCCAGGCCGACCACCAGCACGCGCGGCGCGGTGACGCCGGGCAGGTCGTGCAGCAGCGTGGTGCTGCCGGTCTTGCTGGCCACGTCGCCGCGCGCGACCAAGGCCGTCAAGCGGCCCTGACTGGCGCTGTCCAGCGCCTGGGCAGCGGGCGAAAGGGTCTTGTCGGCGAACACGCCAACCACGATGCAGTCGACGGCAGCGCTTGCCGGCGCGTCTTGGTTCAGGGTGAATTGCAGGGCCATTGATCAGATTCCGTAGGCAAATCCGTACAATCGCGGGCTGTTTACGCCAACCGGACTAGGCTGGCGGCGCCGCGAACGAATCCGAGAGTTTAAAACAAGCCCACCCCATGCCGAAGCTCGATCGATACCTGCTTAGCGATTTCACCCAGAGCTTCCTGGCCACCTTGATCGTGCTGCTGGTCGTCAGCGTCGGCGGCGTGCTGGTGGATATCCTCGGCAATATCGCCGACGGCCGCATCCCGGCGCGCTTGCTGCTGTCGCAGGTAGGGCTGCAATTCGTGGCGTATCTGCCCATCATCCTGCCGCTGGCCTTGATGCTGGGCCTGCTGCTGGCACTGGCGCGGCTGTACCGCGATTCAGAAATGGCCGTCATTACCGCCATTGGCGTGGGCCCCAGGCGCATGCTGCGGCCGATGCTGATGCTGGTGGTGCCGGTGGTGGTGGTCATCGGGTTGTGCTCGCTGTGGCTGGGCCCCTGGGCGAGCCGTACCGCCGAGGCGATGCTGGAAGATGCCAACCGCAGCGTGCTGATGGCCGGCCTGGAGTCGGGCCAGTTCACGCCGTTGTCCGGCGGCGGGGTGGTCTACCTGCAAACGATCTCTGCCGACGGCAAGGGCCTGGGCAAGGTCTTCATGCAGCGCCAGCAGAACGACCGCATCGATGTGGTCACCGCCGACCGCGGCGCGATGTTCTTCGAAGGCAAGACCGACCGTTACCTGCGCCTGGACGATGGCTACCGCACCGAGGGCCCGGCGAGCGGCGCGACCCTGGACTACCGCTTGATGAAGTTCGCCAGCAGCGATATCGCCTTGCCAGATCGCACCCGCGTGCACGATGCCAACGACCCCGAAGTGATGTGGACCACCCAGCTGCTGTCCGACGAGCGCCCTGCCGCGCGCGCCCAGCTGCATGAGCGCCTGGCGCCGCCGTTGCTGGCACTGGCGTTTGCCTTGCTCACCTTGCCGTTGTCGCGCAGTGCGCCGCGGCAACAGCGTTATGGCCGGATCATGCTGGCGTTTCTGGCCTACATGGTGGGCACCAATCTGATGATCGTCGGCACCCAGTGGATCGCCAATGGCAAGACTCCGGCGGCGCTGGGCCTGTGGTGGTTGACGCTGCCGCTGCTGGCCGTGGCGGTGTGGGCGTATGCGCGCGATGGCCGCGTGCGTCGGCCGGGGGCGCGCGCATGAAGCTGACGCCGCGGGTCCACGATTGGTATGTCGGTCGCGTGGTGCTGTTCACCGTGCTGCTGACCTGGGCGGTGCTGCTGGGGCTGGATCTGGTCAACGCCTTCGCCAGCGAAGCCAAGAACATCGGGCAGGGCAGCTACACCTTCGGGCACGCGGTGGCTTACGTGGCCTACACCGTGCCGCGCCGGGCCTATACCTTGTTCCCGACTGCCGCGGTGATTGGCGCGCTGATGGGCCTGGGCCAGTTGGCCGCCACCTCCGAGCTGACGGCGCTGCGCGCGCTGGGCGTGTCGCGCAAGCGCATGTCCGCATCGGTCGTCGCAGCGATGGCGCTGCTGACCGCCAGCATGGTGATCAGTGGCGAAACCATCGGGCCGTGGGCACAGAACCAGGCCGACACGCTCAAGGCCAGTGCCCGCTTCAACAGCGATATGGCGTCTTCGCGCTACGCCGGGCTGTGGGCACGCGAGGGCGACACCTTCCTCAATGCATTGAGCGGTGAAGAGAAGCTGCTCGATGGCGGTGGCACCGCACTCGATCTACACGATGTGCGGCTCTACCACCTTGATTCCAGTGGCAGGATGCAGCAGTTGACCTACGCCTCGGTGGCCGAACACCGCGACGGCCGCTGGACCCTGCGTCAGGTCCGTCGCGACACCTTCCAGGAACGCTCGGTGCAGCGCGAAACCTTTCCCGAATTGCCGTGGCAGTCGCAACTGAATCCTGCCGCGCTGGCCGCTGGCCTGGCCAAGCCGCGCAATCTTTCTGCGCACGATCTGGAGCAGAGCATCGAATACCGTCGCCGCAATGGATTGGACGCGCGCGATTACGAAGATCAGTACTGGAGCCGGTGGTTCTATCCGCTCAACGTGCTGGCGCTGTGCATGGCGGCAATCCCGTTCTCGTTCGGCTCGCTGCGCAGCGGTGGCCTGGGCAAGCGCCTGTTCCTGGGCATCCTGTTCGCGCTGGGTTTCTGGCTGCTGCAGCTGTTCTTCGGCCGCATGGCCGGCGCCCTCAAGCTGGATTACCGCATTGCCTATGCGCTGCCGCCCATGGTGATGCTGGGTGTGTCGGCGTGGTTGTTCCGCAGGCGTAGTAGCTGAGCGCATGCGGCGGGTAAGCGTGTTGGGTGTGGCGCTCTGCCTGCTGTATCTGGCGGCGGCTGCTTTTTGCGTGTGGGGAGCGCTCAGCGCTCAGGGCGATCCCAAGGGCCACTTCGTTCTGCTGCAACTGCCGTTGACGCCTCAGCTGATCGCACTGGATGCTCTCCACGCGGATGCCTGGTTGACCAACATGCCTTGGGCGACAAGTTATGCGTTGTTGGTTCCGCCATTTCTGGCAGTGCTGTATGCAGTTGGGCATGCGTTTCAGTGGCTGATTGCGCGCGTCTTCTTGGGCGCCAAATAAGCCGCAGCCTGGCTTGGTCACTGCCGCCGGCCCCGTCCCACTCCAGGTAGAAGTCGCATGCATGGAACATGCCGGAGCCTGGATATGCGGGTGATGGACTGCCGACCTGATTACTTCAATGGCCTGGCAATCCGTTCCAGCCGTGTGTGACTCGCACGGTCGTGCCAGGTCAGCCGGTCGCGATCCAGCCACGCCCACCAGAACCCCAGCCCGCCCAGCGCCAGCGACAAGGTGCCGACGGCATAGCGGATCCACAGCGCACGCCATGACACCTGTGGGTCGATCAAGCGCAGCCGCCAGGGGCGCATGCCCAGCGTCTGCCCGCCGCGCCGCCAACTCACGGTGGCGTAGATACCTGCGGCGATCCAGCAGCACAGCCACAACAGCCATTGCCAGCCGCTGAAAGGCGCGATGTTTTCGCGCGCGGGGTGCCCGGCGAGCGTAAAGCCCAGCGTGAACACGGTGGAGATCAGCATCGACAGCGCCAGCACCGGCCAGGCGTCGTAGCACAACGCCAGCAGCCGCCAGCCCACCAGGGCAGGGGGGCGCGCAACGCGAGGCGAAGGGATCGAGGTCATGGCGCGAGCATAACGGTCGCCAAGCACGGCGCAACGCCGCGCTGCAGTAGCCGCGCTCTGGTGCCTGCACGCGCTGACGCACGCCACGCATCGAACGGCGATCAATCGCATCCTGGCGCGACGGCTGGTGCGCAGACGCGGCGTGTTCAATCGGGCGTATGCCCATGCCGGGACCTACCGGCCATGGCGGCGCTGGCGTCGCGATCCGGGTCGCCTTTGCGCCTGCGGCCGACGCGTGCTGATCAGGCAGAACAATGACGCGCACATCTACCGCCCCGCGCGCGCAGGCAACACACCTACCGGCAACCCACGCGCATTGGCGCTCAAAACGCGCGCCGCGTTTTATGCTGTGGCGATGTCTGCCAGCAGCCCCGCCGAACGCCGCCAACTTGCCCGCCAGCTGCCACCGGTGCAGGCGGCCGATGCCAGCGTGATCGAACGGTTTCTCGACCGGTTCTGGGCCGAGCAAGGCGTGGCGCGGCAGACCCTGGAGAGTTATCGGCGCGACCTGGAAGGGCTGGCGCGTTGGCGCGACGGCGCACATGGCGGCTTGCTCGGCATCGACCGTGCCGCCCTGTTCGACTATCTGCGCTGGCGTACCCAGGCCAATTATTCCCCGCGCAGCACGGCGCGGCTGTTGTCGACCTTGCGTGCGTTCTACGGGCTGTGCCTGCGCGATGGCGTGCGCAGCGACGACCCCACCGCCCTGATCGATCCGCCGCAACTGCCACGCTCGCTGCCCAAGGCCTTGACCGAAAGTCAGATCGAGGCATTGCTGGCCGCGCCGGACGTTGACACCCCGGCAGGCCTGCGCGATCGCGCCATGCTGGAGTTGATGTACGCCGCGGGCCTGCGTGTGAGCGAGCTGGTCAACCTGCCGGCAGTGGGGGTGAACCTGCGCCAGGGCGTGCTGCGGGTGACCGGCAAGGGCAGCAAGGACCGGCTGGTGCCGCTGGGCGAGGAGTCCCAGCATTGGCTGGAGCGTTACCTGCGCGAGGCGCGCCCGCTGCTGGCCGCGAACAAGCCGGTGGCGGCGGTGGACGGGCAGGTGCCATTGTTCATCGACGCCGCGCGCCGGCCGCTCAGCCGACAGCAGTTCTGGGCGTTGGTCAAACGCTATGCGGCGGTCGCGGGTATCGACCCGGACACGGTCAGCCCGCACGGGCTGCGCCACAGCTTTGCCACCCATCTGCTCAACCATGGCGCCGACCTGCGCGCGTTGCAGATGCTGCTGGGCCACAGCTCGTTGTCGACCACCCAGATCTACACGCTGGTGGCGCGCCAGCATCTGCAGAAACTGCACGCCAGCCATCATCCGCGCGGTTAGTCGGCCCAGCGCCCTGCCATGCGCATGCGTGCCGGCGACGCACCTGTCGCGGTTGCGGCAGAACTGCCAACAGGTCATCGCCGCGCTGGCGGCCGCACCAACATCGCCAGCCGACGTTGCTGGGTGGCTCGCCAGACACGCTCGGCGGCTCCGGCGGCGTTGCTGGTCAGGCTGGCATCGGCTGGCGTGACCTCCTGGTTGTCATACCTCGAGCTGACGCTCAGCGCCGGACGTCACGCGGCGGTGCACTCCAGGAAACAATCAGAGCGGGGGACGACGCTTACGGGCACCTTCAAGGCGCCTTGCGACGGCGAAAGTGCCCAGCCCGCCGCCAGACCCGGCAGGCCACGCTCCGTATTGCGTCTGTCCAGCAGGTGCAGCAACGGGGTGCCTGTAGCGTTCACAATCTGTCGCGGCCGCGGCCAGGCTTCATCTGCGCTGTGCGAGAATCTGGGCACCTCATTCCATCTGGATGCGTGAATGTATCGTCTTGCCATCGCCGCGCTGCTGGGCGCGATCAGCCTTACCGCCTGCGCACAATCCTCGCAGCCTGCGGCAAGCACTGCCGGCGCCAAGCCCGCCGCCGCGCCCGCCGCCACCGGCACGGTGGACCAGCGCGTGAGCACGGCGCTCAAGGCGCTGGACCCGGATTTCAAGCCCGATTACATCGGTGCTGCGCCGTTCCCCGGCTTCCGCGAAGTGGTCGTCGGCGGGCAGGTGCTATACGTCAGCGACGACGGCCGTTACCTGATCCAGGCGCAGCCGTTCGACATCCAGAACAAGCAGTTCGCCGCCAGCCCGGGCTTGCTGGCCTACCGCCGCAAGCAGCTTGACACCGTGCCCAAGGCCGACCGCATCGTGTTCGCGCCGGCCAACCCGAAGTACACCGTCACCGTCTTCACCGATGTGGAATGCGGCTACTGCCGCAAGTTGCATAGCGAGATCGGCGAGCTCAACAAGCAGGGCATCGCGGTGGAATACCTCGCGTTCCCGCGCATGGGCCTGGGCAGCCAGGACCATAAGGAAATGATTGCGGTGTGGTGCGCTGCCGATCGCAAGCAGGCGCTCACCGCTGCCAAGTCGGGTCAGCCGGTCGCCTCCAAGGACTGCAAGAACCCGGTGTCGATGGAATACAACCTTGGCCAGCGCCTGGGCGTCAACGGAACGCCGGCGATCTTCGCGCCCGACGGCACCCAGCTCGGTGGCTACCTGCCGCCAGCGCAGTTGCGTGAGGCGCTGGAAAAGCGTGCCGTGAGCACGGCAGGCGGCAGCCGCTGAGGCCGTCTCGGCTCTGATCATCGTGGCGTCGCCGATGGCGACGTTGCGGTGGTCGTTTGCGCAACGACAAGGGCCCAGGTGCGACTGCATCCGGGCCTTTGCCGTTTCTGAGGGGTAGCCGCCATCTGGCCGCCTCCTTCATGCTGGCCGGCGCAACTCGCTGGCACGGAAGCGGCGACAACGCTCCCGCCCGACGATTCCCCATTCCCGATTCCCGATTCCCGGCCATCGCACGCCCGGTCCGGCGTCGATCCATCAGCTCCGTTACAATCTGCAGCCCCGTTTCTGACACGGTTCCCCGGACATGATGGTCCTCGAGGGCGCTTCCGCCCTTTCGCCGTTCCGCCGCGCTCGGCTCGAAACCCGCCTGCAAACCCTCGTTCCCGCGCTGCGTCTCACTGGCGCCTGGCACGTGTACTTCATCCGTGCCGAGGCCGGGCAGTCGCCCGACCAGGCCACCTTGCAGCGGATCCTGCAGGCCAACGCCGCGCCCGCCGCGCGCGATGCCGATGCCTCCTCGCGCTACGTGGTGCCGCGCCTGGGCACCTTGTCGCCGTGGTCGAGCAAGGCCACCGAGCTGGTGCGCGGGGCCGGGCAGCCGATCCAGCGCGTGGAGCGCGGCACCCGCATCGACCTGGCCGGCTGGCCGGACGACGCAGCCGCCCAGGCCGCCGTGGCCAAACTGCTGCACGACCCGATGACGCAATCGCTGCTCGGGTCGGCCGCTGCCGCCGAAGCGCTGTTCAACGTGCCCGACCCGGGCCAGTTGCAGCGCGTGCCGCTGGATGGGCTGGAGCAGGCCAACCGCGACCTGGGCCTGGCGCTGGCGCAGGACGAGATCGACTACCTGCGCGAACGTTTCGGCGCGCTGGGCCGCGACCCGGCCGACGTCGAACTGATGATGTTCGCCCAGGCCAACTCCGAGCATTGCCGGCACAAGATCTTCAATGCCAGCTGGACCATCGACGGCAAGCCGCAGGAGCGCTCGCTGTTCCGGATGATCAAGCACACCCATCAGCAGACCCCGCAGCACACCTTGTCGGCCTATAGCGACAACGCGGCGGTGGTGGAAGGCGTGCCGGCCGCGCGCTATCGCCCGGATCCGGCCACCGGCCAATACCGCAGCGAAGCGGTGCTGCCGTCGGCGTTTGCGATCAAGGTGGAAACGCATAACCACCCGACCGCGATCGCACCGTTCCCCGGCGCGGCCACCGGTGCCGGCGGCGAAATTCGCGACGAAGGCGCCACCGGGCGTGGCGGCAAGCCCAAGGCCGGGCTGACCGGGTTTTCGGTCTCGCACCTGCGCATTCCGACCCTGCCGCAGCCGTGGGAAGCGCCGCGCGCGCTGAACCCGCGCATGGCGCCGGCGCTGGACATCATGCTCGACGGCCCGCTGGGCGGCGCCGCGTTCAACAACGAATTCGGTCGCCCGAACCTGCTCGGCTATTTCCGCAGCTTCGAGCTGGCCGAAGGCCAGGGCCTGACCCGCGCCTACGACAAGCCGATCATGCTGGCCGGTGGCCTGGGCGCGATCGATCGCAACCAGGTGGAAAAGCTGCGCCTGCAGCCGGGCGATGCGGTGATCGTGCTCGGCGGCCCGGCGATGCTGATCGGCCTGGGCGGCGGTGCGGCCAGTTCGGTGGCGGCCGGCGACAGCGCCGAGGCGCTGGATTTTGCCAGTGTGCAACGCGAAAACCCGGAGATGGAACGCCGCTGCCAGGAGGTCATCGACCGCTGCGTGGCGCTGGGCGTGGATAACCCGATCCGCTGGTTCCACGACGTGGGCGCAGGTGGTTTGTCCAACGCCATTCCCGAGCTGCTGCACGATTCGGGGGTGGGCGGCATCATCGACCTGGGCCGCGTGCTCACCGACGACCCGTCGCTGTCGCCGCTGGAACTGTGGTGCAACGAATCGCAGGAACGCTACGTGCTCGGCGTGCCGCAGGCGCGCCTGGAAGAGTTCGCCGCTATCTGCGCCCGCGAACGCTGCCCGTTTGCCGCCGTCGGTGTGGCCACGGAAGAGGAGCGGCTGGTGGTGGGGTATGGCGTCCTGGATAACGGGATTGGGGAGTCGGGATTCGGGATTCGCAACGGCGCATTGCCGGCAACCGATGCCGCTTCTAACCAATCCCGAATCCCGAATCCCCAATCCCAGCTTCCAATCGATCTGCCCATGGACGTGCTCTTCGGCAAGGCGCCGAAGATGCATCGCGATGCCGCGCATCCGGCCGCTCCCAGGTGGCCGGTGCTGCAGACCGCGTCGTTGGACCTGCAGCAGGCCGGTTTGCGTGTGCTGGCGCATCCCACCGTGGCGTCCAAGAGCTTTCTGGTCACCATCGGCGACCGCAGCGTGGGCGGGCTGACCGCACGCGAGCAGATGATCGGCCCGTGGCAGCTGCCGCTGGCCGATTGCGCGATCACGCTGGCCGGCTTCGAGACCTTCGAAGGCGAAGCGATGTCGATCGGCGAACGCACCCCGCTGGCGCTGTTGAATGCCGCCGCATCCGCGCGCATGGCCGTGGGCGAAGCCATCACCAACCTGTGCGCGGCACCGGTGCAGCGGCTGGACAGCATCAAGCTCTCGGCGAACTGGATGGCCGCCGCCGGCCACAGCGGCGAAGACGCGTTGCTGTACGACGCGGTGCGCGCCATCGGCATGGAGTTGTGCCCGGCGCTGGAGCTGAGCATTCCGGTGGGCAAGGATTCGCTGTCGATGCAGGCGCAGTGGGCTGAAGCCGGGATTGGTGATTCGGCATTCGGGATTGGCAACACACCGGAATCCGCCGCTGTTGCGAATCCCCAATCTCCAATCTCCAATCCCGTCTCTCACAAAAGCGTTTCGCCGGTCTCGTTGATCATCAGTGCGTTCGCGCCGGTGACCGATGTGCGCACGCAGCTGACCCCGTTGCTGCGCAGCGGGGAAGACAGCGAGCTGTGGTTGATCGGGCTGGGGGGCGGCAAGCAGCGGCTGGGCGGGTCGGTGCTGGCGCAGGTGTATGCCGACGACAGCGCGCTGCCGGCGTTCGGCGGCGAGGCGCCGGATCTGGACGATGCACAGCGTCTGCGCAGTTTCTTCGAGTTGATCCGCGACGCGCGCGAGGCCGGGCTGTTGCTGGCGTATCACGATCGCAGCGATGGCGGTGCGTTTGCTGCGTTGTGCGAGATGGCGTTTGCGTCGCGGCAGGGCCTGGATATCACGCTGGATGCGTGGGGCGACGATGCGTTCCGCAGCCTGTTCAACGAAGAACTGGGTGCGGTGGTGCAGATCGCCAGCGAGGACCGCGCCGCGTTCGCCGATCTGGTCGAGCGGCATGCGCTGACCGAGTGCGCGCAGCGCATCGCACGCCCCACCGGCGCGCCGCGCATCCGCGTGAGCGGGCAGGGCCGCGTGCTGGCCGAGTGGCGCTGGGAAGAGTTGTTCGACGCCTGGTGGTCGGTGACCCATGCGATGCAGAAGCTGCGCGACAACCCGGACAGCGCCGATGAGGAGCGCGCGCTGGCACGCGATTTCAAGGCGCCAGGCCTGCGTCCGAAGCTGGTGTTCGACCCTTCCGACGATGTGGCGGCGCCGTTCGTGGCTACCGGTACGCGGCCCAAGGTGGCGATCCTGCGCGAGCAGGGCGTCAACGGGCAGATCGAGATGGCCTACAACTTCGAGCGCGCCGGTTTCCGTCCCTACGACGTGCACATGAGCGACCTGATCGAGGGCCGCGTGAACCTGGGCGAGTTCGTGGGCTTTGCGGCGTGCGGCGGTTTCAGCTACGGCGACGTGCTGGGCGCCGGCCGCGGCTGGGCGACATCCATCCTGGAACGCTCGGCGTTGCGCGATGCGTTCGCCGCGTTCTTTGCACGCAGCGATACGTTCGCGCTGGGTGTGTGCAACGGGTGCCAGATGCTCAGCCAGCTCAAGGACATCATTCCCGGTGCCGAGCATTGGCCGCGCTTTTTGCGCAATCGCAGCGAGCAGTTCGAGGCGCGCACCGCGCTGCTGGAAGTGGTGGAGTCGCCGTCGATCTTCCTGCGCGGCATGGCGGGCTCGCGGATTCCGGTGGCGGTGGCGCACGGCGAAGGCCGCGCAGCGTTCGATAGCGCCGTGGACCAGGCCGCTGCACGCGTGGCGCTGCGTTACATCGATGGCGATGGTGCGGTGGCCTCGCAGTACCCGCTCAATCCGAACGGTTCCCCGGACGGCATCACCGGGCTGACCAGCAGCGACGGCCGCGTCACCATCCTGATGCCGCACCCGGAGCGTACGCCACGCAGCGCAAACCTCAGCTGGCACCCGGCCGACTGGGGCGACGACTCGCCGTGGCTGCGGATGTTCCGCAACGCGCGGGTGTGGTGCGGTTGATGGCGTGCGGCTGATCGGCAGCCGCTGACGCATGATCCGACGGCCGTGTGCAGCGATGCACACGGCCGTTGTCGTTTTGGCAGGCGCGCTGAATCTGCAATTGGAATCGGTTGCAGGCTCGTCGCGCGCTGCCGCTACCACTCCATTGCGCGGTGCCCATTGCAAACCCATGCGTGGTTGCCGGCCTCGCCAGCATCGGGCACACGCGACCGGTGGCGCGTGTGGCGCGCTCGAATCAGGCGATGGAGCGGCTCGATGACGATGGTCGCGCGATTACCCACATGCGCCTCGGAATTGTTTCGAGACTATTTTTGTGGTGGCAGCGAAGATGGGACTAAATAATTAATCGGCACCTGGTCATTTTGAAATAACTAACAAAAGTATTAGTTATTTATTTCGCATGACTGATTGCGTGCTATGTGTGACGGCAATCGCATTTGAAAGTTGGTTTTTTCAATAAATTCATCCGGCGTTATCGATCTTTCGATCTCCGCATCTTCTTATTTACTGTGTTGAATCTTTCGCGGTGGAAAACTCCATCGCTGAAGCAAGTGCGCGCGAATATAAAACCTCAGGGGGACCGTGCGATCTGTTCGTGCGGTGGTCGGTTTTTTACACACCAGACCAAAATGGGGAGTTAGGCGTTAATGAAGCGAATTTATCTGGAGGCTGGTCGCGCGTCTTGTGCTCACGACCAAACGGTGACGCGTGCTCGCACGGTGGGAAATACGCAGGGGAGACTGCCGCGCGACCATGCCGGCGGAGTGCTGGCCACGGCAATGGTGATCGTGTTGTTCGGCATGGCCGGGGCGGCCTGCGCCACGACCACGCCGGCGGCAGCGACCACGCAGTGCCAGGTGATCGATGGCAGGCGACAGTGCCCGGGCGAGGCGGGCACGGTGGCTCAGGTCGCTACTGCAGGAGCCAACGACAGCGCCACGCAAGTGGCAGCAATATCCGCCGCCGATGCGCAGATCCCGGCATTCGCGGACGGCGAGGATGCGCTGGCATTGGGCAATGCGAGCAATGCGCTAGGCGATGGAACCATGGCATTGGGCGGTGGAAGCCTGGCCTTGGACCGCGACGCGACCGCGATCGGTCATAACGCTGCGGCCGCGGGAGAATCGGCGATTGCGGTTGGCGGCGTGACGACCGTGTTTGATTACGATGCCAACGGCTTCGTCATCGGCCAACGCGAACAGGCCACGCAGGCCTCAGGTGTGGGCGCCACGGCTGTGGGCGGTGGTGCGGTAGCGGGCACGCCGTATGCCAGCGCCATCGGCAGCGGCGCCAGCGCCAGTGGCGTGCAGAGCACGGCGCTGGGGTATCGCGCACAGACTTCCAGCGACGGTGCCACCGCCGTGGGCGGGCTTTCCAGCGCCAGTGGCTTTCTTTCCACTGCCGGCGGTTATTCCTCGCGCGCCAGCGCAGACACCTCGACCGCATTCGGTTACAGGGCGCGAAGCGACGGTGCCAGTAGCGTCGCAGTTGGCGACACCGCATTGGCCAGCGGAGCACAGAGCGTTGTCGTGGGCGGCGTCAGCAACTTCGGCTCGATTACCGCAGCGACCGGTCTTGGCGGCATTGCGCTGGGCTCGGGTGCGCAAAGCCAATCCGATTATGCGATTGCCATTGGCTACGATTCCAACGTGTTTCCGAATGCGCCCGGCAATACCGATGCGGTAGCGATCGGGCACAGCGCCGGGTCGTTCGCACCACGCACCGTGTCATTGGGCGGCTTTGCCCTGGCGTCCGGCGATGGCGGCATCTCGATCGGACATGGCAGCACCGCTTACAACGAAAATAGCGTGGCGTTAGGCGCGCGTGCGATGACCTCGCAGTTCAATGGCGACAGCACCGTCATTGGTGCGGACGCGCAGGCCAACGGCGTGGATGCCGTGGCGATCGGTTACGGCGCGAAGGTGGGATCCTGGGTCGACGATGCCTGGAATCGTTCGGCATCCAGCGCGGTTGCGCTGGGTGCGCACTCCTATGCGTTTCGCAGCAATACGGTGTCGGTCGGCGATGTGCAAGCCGGCTTGACGCGCCAGATCACCAGCGTTGCAGCCGGTACCGAAGCCACCGATGCGGTGAATGTGGCCCAGCTCGATACGGTGCGCGCCGCCACGTCACGCATTGATGGCTATCTGGCAGTGACGCCGGCCACCACGGACGCAGCGGCGGCATCTGCGCAGGGACAGGGCGCCATGGCACTGGGTGGCGCAAGCAGCGCGCTTGGCGCATCTGCCACCGCGGTGGGCTTCAATGCCTCCAGCGTTGGCCAGGGCAGTGCTGCGTTGGGTAGCCGTGCGGTTGCTGCCGGCGAGCGCAGCGTAGCGATTGCCTCCGGCAGCCGTGCCGCGGCCACCGGCGCCAGCGCGATAGGGGCGGACAGCAGCGCCAGCGGCGTGAACAGCACCGCGATGGGCCGGCAGACCAATTCCGTCGGCGAAAACGGCGTTGCGCTGGGCTACAACTCCTTCGTCCGCGAAAGCGGCAGCAATGCCGTGGCACTGGGCGCGAATGCTGGCGCCAGCGGTGCCGATTCGGTGGCTCTGGGCTCGGGCTCGCGCACCTACGATGCCAATACGGTGTCGGTGGGCAGCGGCAATGGCCGCGGCGGCCCGGCCACGCGCCGTATCGTCAATGTGGGTGCGGGCACGATTGCCAGTGCCAGCACCGATGCAATCAATGGCGGCCAGTTGTTCCAGTCGTTGAGCAATGCGGCCAGCTTCCTCGGCGGCGGTGCGGCGATCGGTGCGCAAGGCGTATTTGTTGCGCCGACCTACGTGATCCAGGGGGCCAGCTACAACAACGTCGGTGCGGCACTGACGGCGTTGGACAGCAAGGTCAGCGAGCTGGATGCCCGAGGCGGCGCGGCAACAGCTGCCTCACGTGCATCTGTCGCACGCCTGGCAACGGCGCGCACTGCAGCGGTCGACGCAACAGCCGATGGCGTGCAGCCGGCAGCGCTGGCAACCGACGCCACAGCCGACAGTGCCTTGTCGTCTGCAGCGACGGCCACTGCAACTGGGCTTTCCGCAAGCACGGCGGTGCAGGGCACGCCCACCGCTGCCGTGGACGGCAGCATCACGCCGGCGGCCACGTCCACGGCAGTGGGCACGGCAGCAGTGGCCAACCACGTCACCGGCACGGCCATTGGCGGCAGCGCGTATGCGCATGGCCCCAACGACACCGCCATCGGCAGCAATGCCCGCGTCAATGCCGACGGCAGTACGGCGGTGGGTGCCAATACGCAGATCGCGGCGGTGGCGACCAATGCCGTGGCGATGGGCGAAGGCGCGCAGGTGACGGCCGCGTCGGGCACGGCGATCGGCCAGGGCGCCCGTGCCACGGCACAAGGCGCCGTCGCACTGGGCCAGGGCTCGGTTGCCGACCGTGCCAACACGGTGTCGGTGGGCAGCGTGGGCGGCGAGCGTCAGGTGGCCAATGTGGCGGCCGGTACGCGTGCCACCGATGCGGTCAACAAGGGCCAGTTGGACAGCGGCGTTGCCGCCGCCAACAGCTACACCGACAGCCGCTACAACGCGATGGCCGACAGCTTCGAAAGCTACCAGGGCGATATCGAAGACCGCCTGCGCCGGCAGAACCGTCGCCTGGATCGCCAGGGCGCGATGAGCTCGGCGATGTTGAACATGTCCGCCAGCGTGGCCGGTATCGCCTCGCAGAACCGCATCGGTGCCGGTGTCGGTTTCCAGAACGGCGAGTCGGCGTTGTCGGTGGGCTACCAGCGTGCGATCAGCCCGCGCGCCACCCTCACCGTGGGCGGCGCACTCAGCGGCGATGACCGATCGGTTGGGCTGGGCGCCGGTTTCGGCTGGTAGCCGCAGCACGGCCACGCGGTCGCATGCATTCCCGCCGCCCGTTGCCGGGCGGCGCGCTTTCTTCGTCATGCCCTTTCGCACTCACCTCGAAGGAATCCCATCGTGATCCAGAGTTCTTCTACGCAGGTCCTTGTGCTTGCCTGCTGTGTCCTGGCGGCGTCGTGCAGTACAGCGTTGGCCGCCAACGCCGATGCCAACGCCGATGCGGCAGCAGCCAGTGCCCAACGCCAACAGGCCATGGCCAATGCGCCGGTTGACAGAATCATCGTCCGCTACCGCAGCGGGCAAGTCGGTACCGCGCGCGATATCGGCCGCAGTGCCTCGGCGGCAGTCAGTGCGGCCGCCTCGCGCGCATCCGTCCGTCTTGCGCCTGCCGCACGCACCAGTGCCACCGCAGCGCCAACCTATCTGCGCACGCTTGCCGCGGGCGGCGAACTGATCAAATTGCCCGCCCAGCTCAGTCGTGCCGATGCCGACCGGCTTGTGCAGGAATTGAGCGCAGACCCGGCGGTCGAATCGGCGCAGGTAGATCTGCGCATGTATCCGCTGCAAACCAGCGGCGCATTGCCGAACGATCCGCTGCTGCAAACCAATCAATGGCATCTCATCGACCCGGTGGGTGGCATCGACGTCGCCCAAGCCTGGAAAACAACGCAGGGCGAAGGCGTGGTGGTGGCGGTACTGGATACCGGCGTCCTGCCCGATCATCCGGACCTGGCCGGCAATCTGCTCACCGGCTACGACTTCATCACCGACCCGTTCTTCTCGCGTCGCGCCACGGCCGAGCGTGTGCCCGGCGCACTGGACCTCGGCGATTGGATCGCCGAAGACGGCGACTGCGGGCTGTTCTCGGTGGCCAGCGACAGCAGCTGGCACGGCACGCACGTGGCCGGCACGGTTGCCGAAGCCACCAACAACGGCATTGGCGGGGCAGGCGTCGCCTACAGGGCGAAAGTGCTGCCGGTGCGCGTGCTCGGGCACTGCGGCGGGCGACTCTCCGACATCTCCGATGCCATCGTCTGGGCGTCCGGCGGTCACGTCGATGGCGTACCGGACAACCGCGATCCGGCCGAAGTGATCAACCTGAGCCTGGGCGGTGGCGGCGCATGCGGTTCGGCAATGCAGGCCGCGATCGATGGCGCAGTGGCGCGCGGCACCACCGTGGTGGTGGCGGCGGGTAATTCAACGGCCGATGTATCGACGACGACTCCCGCCAACTGCGCCAATGTGATTGCCGTTGCCGCCACACGCGCAACCGGTGCGCTTGCCGATTACAGCAATTTCGGCCGTCAGATCGACCTGGCCGGCCCGGGCGGCAGCTCGATGTCCTTCATCACCAACGATGGCCCGGTCCGCAGTTTTGTTTGGCAAACCCTCTACACCGGCAAAACCACACCAACCTCCGGGCAGTTCACCTATGGCGGCACGCGTTACGCCGGCACCTCGATGGCGTCGCCGCATGTGGCCGGCACCGCCGCATTGGTGCAGAGCGCATTGATCGCCGACGGCAAACCGCCGTTGTCGCCGGCCGCAATGGAGAGCCTGCTCAAGCGCACTGCGCGCGCATTCCCGGTGTCGATTCCGGTGGCAACGCCGGCCGGGGCCGGCATCGTGGATGCCGGAGCCGCAGTTGCGCGCGCGTTACGTCGCTGCGATAGGGGCGATGTGGGGTGTCAGGTGGATGCGCAGCCTCTGCGTAATGGCGTGGTCCAAAGCGGCATCTCCAATCTGTCGGGCGATGCGGGGGTGTTCACGTTCCAAGCGCAGGCGGGTGCGGTGCTGAGTTTCATCAGCTTCGGTGGCAGCGGCCAGGCGGGGTTGTACGTGGCATTCGGGCGCGAGCCCACCGCCACCGACAACGACGGCGCGTCCACGCGTCGCGGCACCAGCCAGACGGTGCGCTTCACTGCGCCGCGTGCCGGCACCTACATCCTCAAGCTGGAAGGCAGCGGTTTCGACGCGGTGAGCCTGCTGGCGCGCCAATGATCCGACACGTCGCCATCGGTTCGGCGAAATCGTCATTTCCTTGGCGGTGAACGCCTGAAACACGGCCACCTCGCGCGCCGATCGACCGCGCATGCTGGCTGTGGGGCATGTTGGCCGCAGATCTGACCGGCCACCCCTGCATTTTGCGCAACCAAGCCCGCTGGCGTCCTGCCAGCGGGTTTTTTTGTCTTTTCCAGTTCCGCCTATTCAGCCCTGAAATGTCTCGAAGGACATGATCTAGGTCGCTGTTTTCCAAAGATTTATCAAAAATCTAATAAAAGCAAGCCGAAGTGTGATCAATCGCGCACTTCTCTTCGCTTTCTGTCAAAAACTTGACGCCCGAAATGACGGCTGTTAACACTCCGCTCAGTTCTATGGTTGGGTAGCGTTCACTTTTTGACTATCCAGGAAGCAGGCGCGAGCCGCTCCGCCGCAAGGCCCATGGCGCGAATCACTGCGGTCACTGCAGGCTGGAACGCCTTCTGCCGCCGGGTGTTCGCCACAAAAACCAGTCCAACAACTCAGGAGTCGTGCGTCGATGAATCGGATTTATCGCAAGGTCTGGAACAAATCGCTTGGCGTGTGGGCCGTAGCCTCGGAATTGGCCAGCGGCGACAGCCCCGGAGCGGTGGCCTCAGCCGCATTCATCGATCGTCGCCAGAGCCTGGCACTGGCCGCCGCCATCGCCCTTGCGCTGGGTGGCGCCGGATTGGCCACGCCGCTTCCTGCCAATGCGCAATCGGTCGAAGTGGGCCGCGGCGCCGCGGCGCCGGCCAGCAAGGCCACCGCCATCGGCGCCAATAGCCATGCCAACGCCACCGGTGCCGTGGCCACCGGCGCCGACAGCAGCGCCAGTGGCGTCAATAGCAGCGCGATCGGTCGCCAGACCAATGCGATCGGCGAAAACGCCGTGGCCATCGGTTACAACAGTTTCGTGCGCCAGAGCGGCGAAAACGGCGTGGCGCTCGGCGCCAATGCCGGCGTGACCGGCGCAAATTCGGTGGCGCTGGGCGCAGGCTCGCGCACCCACGAAGACGACGTGGTGTCGGTGGGCAGCGGCAATGGCCGCGGTGGCCCGGCCACGCGCCGCATCACCAACGTCACTGCCGGCGTCAATGCCACCGATGCGGTCAACGTGGCGCAATTGCGCGACGTGGCCGATGTGGCCGAAGACACCGCGCTGTTCTTCAAGGCCTCTCCGGGCGAAGACAGCGTGGGCGCGTATGTCGACGGCGACAGCGCCCTGGCTGCCGGCGACGGCGCCAATGCCGTCGGCACGGCGACCACGGCACTGGGAACCGGTGCCAATGCGGTAGCCAACAACGCCACTGCGGTGGGCGCAAACGCGCTGGCCTCCGGGCAGAACAGCGCAGCATTCGGTCACAACGCACAGGCCAATGGTCCGGCGAGCGTGGCGGTGGGCGGCGCTGCCGTGGACGAAGACGGCGAGCCGTTGGTCACCAACGGCGGCGTGCCGGTTACCACCGGCGCCACCAGTGCCGGCGTCGGCGGAACCGCAGTCGGCGCCAGCGCCAATGCCGATGGTTTCGCCGCCTCGTCGTTCGGCGTCGGTGCCTATGCGGCCGGTACGCAGTCTTCCGCGTTCGGTGCGGTGGCCAATGCGGCAGGCGATTACGCCACCGCCGTGGGCACGCAGACCAGCGCCAGCGGCACCAGCAGCACCGCGGTCGGTGGTCCGGTCGATTACATCCCGGGTCTGGGCTTCTTCGTGCAGACCCAGGCCAGCGGCGAAGCCTCCACCGCGCTCGGCGCCGGTGCGATCGCATCAGGCGCCTACACCACGGCAGTGGGCACGCTCAGCGAAGCCTCCGGCACCGAAGCCACCGCCGTGGGCTACTTCGCGTATGCACCGGGCGAAGGCGCAACTGCCGTGGGTCCGGAATCGTGGGCCAGCGGCGAACTGAGCACGGCGCTGGGCTATTACAGCACTGCCCGCGGCGCCAATTCGGTGGCGTTGGGCGCCAACTCGGTCGCCACGCGCGCCAATACCGTGTCGGTGGGTGCTGATGGCGCAGAGCGCCAGATCACCCATGTGGCGGCAGGTACCGAGGGCACTGATGCGGTGAATCTCGATCAGCTCACTGCGGTGTCCGATGTGGCGTCCACCACTGCGCGCTCCTTCGTCGCAACCGGCGATGGCGTTGCGATCGCACAAGGCACCGACAGCGTCGCTGCCGGTTCCAACGCATTGGCCGACAGCGACTACAGCACCGCGCTGGGTTCCAGCAGTGCGGCATCTGCGCAGGGTGCAACTGCCGTTGGCAGTGGCGCCAATGCCACCACCGACAACGCCACGGCAGTCGGCTTCAACAGCACTGCGGTGGCGCAGAACACCACGGCGCTTGGCGGCAACAGCAGCGCCTCGGGCGATGCCAGCACCGCAGTGGGCGGCGCGAGCCAGGCCACCGCCAGCGGCGCGACGGCGCTGGGTTACGAGAGCATCGCCAATGGCGCGGACGCCACGGCACTGGGTGTGGGTAGCGTGGCATTCGGCGACACCAGTACCGCCGTGGGTGGTGCAAGCGTGGCCTTCGGTGCCGACAGCGCTGCTTTCGGCGCCAATGCCGCGGCCGGCGGCACTGCATCCACGGCGATCGGCGCAAACAGCAGCGCCTTCGGCGAGCGCACCGTTGCGCTGGGCGGCGCCAGCAACGCGTCGGGCGATGACAGCATTGCGCTCGGTGCGAGCAGTCAGGCCGCTGCGCTGGGCACCACGGCCGTCGGCAGCAATGCCAACGCCAGCATCGCCAATGCCACTGCAGTCGGTTTCAACAGCAGTGCCGGCGATGACTACGCCACCGCACTCGGCGGCGACAGCAACGCATCGGGATATTTCAGCACCGCCGTGGGCGGCACCAGCATCGCCAATGGGCGCGGTGCAACGGCGATCGGCTACGAAACCATCGGCAATGGGACTGCATCGACCGCGCTGGGTTTTGCCAGTGTGGCGTGGGGTGACGGTGGCACCGCCATCGGTACCGAAAGTCTCGCCTACGGCGACAACAGCACGGCAGTGGGCGCGAATGCGGCTGCGGCCGATACCGGCTCGATTGCGGTGGGCACCTACGCAAATGCATATGGTCCGCGTGCCATTTCGCTCGGCGGCCAATCCAGGGCGACCGGCGATGAGAGCATTGCGCTGGGTTGGGAAGCGCAGGCTGAAGGCGACCAGGGCATTGCGCTCGGCGCGCGCAGCCAAGCCGGTGAGATGAGCACGGCCATTGGTAACTACGCCAGCGCCAGTGCCTCTTCTGCCACGGCAGTGGGGAACAACAGCAGTGCTGTTGCTAACAACGCTACCGCGCTGGGTATCGTCAGCATGGCGTCGGGGGATTCCAGTACGGCCATCGGCGGTTTCAGTGTCGCCAATGAGCGTGATGCAACGGCGATCGGCCAGGCAAGTATCAGCAGCGGTGTCGCATCGTCAGCGCTGGGCTCCGCCAGTGTTGCGCGGGGTTTTAACAGCACCGCAATCGGTACCGAAAGTTTGGCCGATGGTTACTACAGTACAGCGCTGGGCGCGAGTGCGCGGGCGAACAACTATTCGTCAACCGCCTTGGGCACTTACGCAAACGCGGTGGGGACAAGCACCACTTCGCTTGGCAGCCAGTCCTTTGCGCTTGGTACCGAGAGTGTCGCGCTGGGCTGGCAATCCAATGCTTCGGGCGAGCAGAGCATTAGTCTCGGCAGCGGTGCGTATACACCTGCCGACAACAGCGTTGCGCTGGGTGCAGGTTCGCTCGCCGATCGCGCCAACACGGTGTCGGTTGGCACAGTCGGCAGCGAGCGGCAGATTGCCAATGTTGCGGCCGGCACCGAGGGCACCGATGCGGTGAACCTGGATCAGCTCAACGCCGTGGCTGGCGCCGCTGAAAACACCGCGCGCCTGTACGCCGGCACCGGCACCGGCACCGCCGATGCGCAGGGCGAAGACGCGACCGCCGCCGGCTCCAATGCCACGGCCGACGGCGATTACAGCAGTGCGTTCGGGTCCAGCAGCCAGGCCACCGCCATCGGTGCGGTGGCCATCGGCAGCGGCGCCAGCGCCACTGCGCAATACGCCAATGCGGCCGGTTACAACGCAGCGGCCAGCGGCTTTGGCAGCGTGTCCAATGGCGCCTTCAGCCAGGCCAGCGGCGACTATGCCGTGGCCGTGGGTGGCGAAAGCGAAGCGGCCGGTGCGCAGAGCACCGCACTCGGCGCCGCCGCCGGTGCGTATGGCGATGGCGCGCTGGCGGTCGGTGCATTGAGCGAAGCGCAGGGCAGCGAATCCACCGCGATGGGCTATTTCGCCAGCGCCAGCGGCGAATCGGCCACTGCCGTCGGCGCGGAGAGCGTTGCCAACGGCACCAGCGCGGCGGCATTCGGCTTCGGTGCCGAGGCGACGTCCAACTACTCCACCGCCTTGGGCGGGTATTCCAGCGCCAGCGGTTTCAACAGCACCGCGCTGGGTAATTTCAGCACTGCCAGCGGCTCCAATACCGTCGCCGTGGGCGGCGATGCGGCCGCCACGGGTGCCTACAGTGTTGCCGCCGGCCAGGGCAGTGTGGCCAGCGGCTACCACAGCGTGTCGGTCGGCGGCGCCTTGCTCGGTCTGTTGCCGACCGAAGCCTCCGGCGATTACTCCACTGCCGTCGGTGGCGCGGCGTGGGCGCCGGGTCTCAACAGCACGGCGCTGGGTAATTTTGCCGAGTCAACCGGCGAAAGCAGCGTGGCGCTCGGCGCCGATTCGGTGGCCGATCGCGACTTCGCGGTGTCGGTGGGCAGTGCCGGCAACGAGCGTCAGATCACCAACGTGGCGGCCGGCACGCAGGGCACCGACGCGGTGAATCTGGACCAGCTCAACGCCGTTGCCGAAGCCGGCGCAGCCACGAGCAAATACTTCCAGGCCAGCGGCAGCGCCGATAGCGATGCAGGTGCCTACGTCGAGGGCGATAACGCGCTGGCGGCAGGCGAGGGTGCCAATGCCACCGGTACCGGCACCACCGCATTGGGTGCGGGCGCGCAGGCCGTGGTGGAGAACGCCACGGCCGTGGGCGTAGGCGCATTGGCTGGCGGCACCGGCGCGGCAGCGCTGGGCAGCAATGCCCAGGCGCTGGGCGAAAACAGCAGCGCGGTCGGCAGCAACGCGTTGGCCAGCGATATCGGCGCCACGGCAAATGGTGCAGGCGCGCAGGCGATTTCGACCTACACCACAGCGCTGGGCAGCGAAGCGGTGGCGTCCGACAATCAGGCCATCGCTGCGGGTTTCCGCAGTACCGCATCCAATGTCGGTAGCGCCGCCTTCGGCGGTTACAGCGAATCGACCGGCCGCCTGTCGTCGGCACTGGGCTATGGCGCGGTCGCGTCGAGCGATTACAGCACCGCCGTCGGCGCCGTTGCGTTGGCCTCCGGTGCCAGCGCGGTCGCCGTCGGCGAATTCAGCGAAGCCACCGGCGACGAGAGCGTGGCCGTGGGCGGCAGCACGTTCTTCGGGTTCATCCCGGCACGTGCCTCCGGCACGGGCGCAGCGGCATTCGGTGCCGGTGCCTGGGCCACCGCGGACTACACCACCGCCATCGGCTGGAATTCCTATGCCGACGGCGTCAATGCCAGCGCCTTGGGCCAGAGCGCGGCGGCGCTTGCAGACAACACCCTGGCATTGGGCGGCGGCAGCCGCGCCGATGCGGTCGGCGCCAGTGCGGTTGGCGTGGATGCGTCGGCGACCGGCATCAACAGCACCGGCGTCGGTCGTCAGGTGAATGCCATCGGCGAAAATGCAGTCTCGGTGGGCTACAACTCGTTCGTGCGCCAAAGCGCGGTCAACGGCGTGGCACTGGGTGCCAATGCGGGTGCGACCGGTGCCGATTCGGTGGCACTGGGGTCTGGCTCGCGCACCTACGAAGCCGACACGGTGTCGATCGGTAGCGGCAATGGCCGCGGTGGTCCGGCCACGCGCCGCATCGTCAACGTCAGCGCCGGCCAGGCGGCCACCGACGCGGTCAACAAGGGGCAACTGGATGCGCTGGCGGCCGATGTGCAGACCACCAGCGGCATGCTCAAGACCACCGGCGACGGCGTGGCCTCGGCCACTGGCGATCGCGCCACGGCGGCAGGTGCCGGCGCCACCGCCAGTGGCGCACGCAGCGTGGCGGTTGCCTCCGGCAGCCGTGCCTCGGCCACCGGTGCCAGCGCAATGGGTGTGGATAGCAGCGCCAGCGGCGTGAACAGCACCGCGATGGGCCGGCAGACCAATTCCATCGGCGAAAACGGCGTTGCGCTGGGCTACAACTCCTTCGTGCGCGAAAGCGGCAGCAATGCCGTGGCACTGGGTGCCAACGCTGGCGCCAGCGGTGCCGATTCGGTGGCATTGGGCTCGGGCTCGCGCACCTACGATGCCAATACGGTGTCGGTGGGCAGCGGCGACGGCCGCGGCGGCCCGGCCACGCGCCGTATCGTCAATGTGGGTGCGGGCACGATTGCCAGTGCCAGCACCGATGCGATCAATGGCGGCCAGTTGTTCCAGTCGTTGAGCAATGCGGCCAGCTTCCTCGGCGGCGGTGCGGCGATCGGTGCGCAAGGCGTATTTGTTGCGCCGACCTACGTGATTCAGGGGGCCAGCTACAACAATGTCGGTGCGGCATTGACGGCGTTGGACAGCAAGGTCAGCGAGCTGGATGCACGCAGTGGCAGCACGCCGACCAGCACCGCCGCACGCACCGCATCGCTGCGCACCGCAACGGTACCGGCAGTGGCGGCGACTGCGGTCAGCGATATGTCCAGCAATGTCGCCAGCACTGCGGGCAATGCAACGGCCGCGGTGCAGGGCACGCCCACCGCCGCAATGGACGGCAGCATCACGCCGGCGGCCACGTCCACGGCAGTCGGTACGGCAGCAGTGGCCAACCACGTCACCGGTACTGCAATTGGCGGCAGCGCGTATGCGCATGGTCCCAACGACACCGCCATCGGCAGCAATGCCCGCGTCAATGCCGACGGCAGTACGGCGGTGGGTGCCAATACGCAGATCGCGGCGGTGGCGACCAATGCCGTGGCGATGGGCGAAGGCGCGCAGGTGACGGCCGCGTCGGGCACGGCGATCGGCCAGGGCGCCCGTGCCACGGCACAAGGCGCCGTCGCACTGGGCCAGGGCTCGGTTGCCGACCGTGCCAACACGGTGTCGGTGGGCAGCGTGGGCGGCGAGCGTCAGGTGGCCAATGTGGCGGCCGGTACGCGTGCCACCGATGCGGTCAACAAGGGCCAGTTGGACAGCGGCGTTGCCGCCGCCAACAGCTACACCGACAGCCGCTACAACGCGATGGCCGACAGCTTCGAAAGCTACCAGGGCGATATCGAAGACCGCCTGCGCCGGCAGAACCGTCGCTTGGATCGCCAGGGCGCGATGAGCTCGGCGATGTTGAACATGTCCGCCAGCGTGGCCGGTATCGCCTCGCAGAACCGCATCGGTGCCGGTGTCGGTTTCCAGAACGGCGAGTCGGCGTTGTCGGTGGGCTACCAGCGTGCGATCAGCCCGCGCGCCACCCTCACCGTGGGCGGCGCACTCAGCGGCGACGACAGCTCGATCGGCGTGGGTGCCGGTTTCGGCTGGTAAGGCGTTCTCGCATCAAGCGCGGCGGCGCCAGGTGCGCCGTCGCGATCTGCAAGGCCTGAGGGGGCGGGCAAGGACCGTGGCTGGGCCGGCCAACGGATTCGCATGGAGTGATGGCCGTACCAGGGGTGGCCGACAAGGACGCAGCGCACCGCACCGCGGCTACGCAGCGATTGCGCCGGCTGCGCCAAGCCTGATTCACGAAAAATACGAAGAGGACTTCACCGTGATCGACAAGAATTTCCGTCTCAACCCGCTGACCGGCGCCATCCTGATGATGGCCCTCGGTGCCTCTGGCACGCTCGCTGCCGCCCCCAAACTGCTGGTCAAGGAACCGACCCAGGCAGCCCCGGCCGGCGAAGCGTTCGGTAGCCGGTTGATCGTGCGCTACAAGGACAATACCGCCGCTGCAACCGATCGCAGCAGCAAGCTGAGCGCCGTGCAGGCCGCGGTGGGCCGCGTTGGCGCCAGTACCGGCGCGCGCAGCAGCGCTGCCGCCGCCAAGGCGACGTATGTGCGCAAGCTGGGCATCGGCTCGGACCTGATCAAGCTGTCCAGCACGCTGACCGCCGCGCAGGTGGACAAGGTGGTGGTCGAGCTCAAGAACGACCCATCCGTGGCCGACGTGCAGATCGACCGCATGCTGCGCCCGATCGATATCAGCAAAAGCCTTCCTGCCACCGACGTGAGCCCGCAGCTGGTTCCCAACGACCCGTTCTACGCCCAGTACCAGTGGCACCTGAGCAACCCCAACGGCGGCATCAACGCACCGGGCGCCTGGGATCTGTCGCAGGGCGCAGGCGTGGTGGTGGCGGTGCTGGATACCGGCATCCTGCCGGATCACCCCGATTTTGCCGGCAATCTCCTGCAGGGCTACGACTTCATCACCGACGCCGAAGTCTCGCGTCGTCCCACCGATGCGCGCGTGCCGGGCGCACTCGATTACGGTGACTGGGAAGAGGCCGACAACGTCTGCTACGCGGGCTCGCAGGCGCAGGAAAGTTCCTGGCACGGCACCCACGTTTCGGGCACCGTGGCCGAGGCGACCAATAACGGCGTGGGCATGGCGGGCGTCGCGCCGAAGGCGACCATCCTGCCGGTGCGCGTGCTCGGCCGTTGCGGCGGCTACACCTCCGACATCGCCGATGCGATCGTGTGGGCCTCCGGCGGCAGCGTCGACGGCGTGCCGGCCAACACCAATCCGGCCGAAGTGATCAACATGAGCCTCGGGGGCGGCGAGCCCTGCGATTCGGCCACCCAGCTGGCGATCAATGGCGCGGTGTCGCGCGGCACCACCGTCGTGGTCGCGGCCGGCAACAGCAGCGAAGATGCGGCCAACCATTCGCCGGCCAGCTGCAACAACACCATCACCGTTGGCGCCACGCGCATCACCGGTGGCATCGCCTACTACTCCAACTACGGCAGCAAGGTCGACCTCTCTGGCCCGGGCGGCGGCGGTAGCGTGGACGGCAATCCGGGCGGTTACGTCTGGCAGGCCGGGTACACCGGTGCGACCACGCCGACCTCCGGTAGCTATACCTATATGGGTCTAGGCGGCACCTCGATGGCCTCGCCGCACGTGGCCGGCGTCGTGGCGCTGGTGCAGAGCGCAGCCATCGGTCTGGGCGATGGCCCGCTGACCCCGGCTGCGGTCGAAGCCCTGCTCAAGCAGACCAGTCGCCCCTTCCCGGTGACTCCGCCGGCCAGCACCCCGATCGGCAGCGGTATCGTCGACGCCAAGGCCGCGCTGGAAGCCGTGCTGGAGGAGCCGTGCGACCCGGCCACCGAGAGCTGCGCGCCGAGCGCCATTGCGCTCACCAACAAGGCGCCTGTTGCTGGATTGAGCGGTACCGCCGGCAGCTCCACGCTGTACAGCTTCGAGGCCAAGGCCGGCGCCGTGCTCAGCTTCATGACCTACGGCGGCACCGGCGATGTGTCGATGTACGTCAGCTTCGAGGCCGAGCCCAGCGCCACAAGCTACGACGCCAAGTCGACCCGTCCGGGCAACAGCGAAACCGTGCGTTTCACTGCCCCCAAGGCCGGCACCTACTACATCAAGTTGGTCGGCGCGGCGAGCTACGCGAAGCTGACGCTCGTTGCACGACAGTAAGTAGCGAAATAGTGTGACCGATGCCCCCGGCCAATCGCCGGGGGCATTGTTTTTCAGGGCGTTTCAAATGCGTGCGGTTGATCGTCGCGGCAAACTGCTACAGTCGGCGCCGGACCAGTGGAGACGAGTGTGAACGCGGTTGCCGTCGATCCAATCGAGCATCGAAGTGCGGAGACGCGCATCGTCGATGCGCTGCTTGAACGCCGTCGTCTGAAAGACACCGATCTGCTGCGCGCGCGCCAATTGCAGGCCGAATCCGGCATGGGCCTGCTCGCCTTGCTCGGCCGTTTGGGTCTGGTGTCCGAACGCGATCATGCAGAAACCTGCGCCGATGTGCTTGGCTTGCCGTTGGTGGACGCACGCCAGCTCGGCGACACGCCGCCGGAAATGCTGCCGGAAGTACAGGGGTTGTCGCTGCGCTTTCTCAAGCAATTTCATCTGTGCCCGGTCGGCGAACGCGATGGCCGGCTGGAGCTGTGGATCGCCGATCCTTACGACGATTACGCCATTGATGCGGTGCGTCTTGCCACCGGCTGCACGTTGCTGTTGCAGGTGGGCCTGCGTTCGGAAATCGATGACCTGATCGAGCGCTGGTACGGCCAGGGCCGCAGTGCGATGGGCACCATCGTGGAAACCGCCGATGGCGATGCCAACAGCAGCGACGACATCGAAGCGCTGCGCGATCTGGCCTCCGAAGCGCCGGTGATCCGGCTGGTGAACCTGGTGATCCAGCACGCGGTGGAACTGCGCGCCTCCGACATCCATATCGAACCGTTCGAAAGCCGGCTCAAGGTGCGTTACCGCGTGGACGGCGTGCTGGTGGAAGGCGAAAGCCCACCGGCCAAGCTCACTGCTGCAGTCATCAGCCGCATCAAGATCATGGCCAAGCTCAACATCGCCGAGCGCCGCCTGCCGCAGGACGGCCGCATCATGCTGCGCGTGCAGGGCAAGGAGCTGGACCTGCGCGTCAGCACCGTGCCCACCGCGCATGGCGAAAGCGTGGTGATGCGCCTGCTGGATCGCGAAACGGTGGTGTTCGACTTCTACAAGCTGGGCTTTACCGAAGACTTCTTGCCGCAGTTCCGCAAGGTGCTGGAGCAACCGCACGGCATCATGCTGGTCACCGGCCCCACCGGCTCGGGCAAGACCACCACGCTGTACACCGCGTTGAGCCAGCTCAACACCTCGGATGTGAAAATCATCACTGTCGAAGACCCGGTGGAATACCAGATCGAAGGCATCAACCAGATCCAGGCCAAGCCGCAGATCGGGCTGGATTTCGCCAACGCATTGCGCAGCATCGTGCGTCAGGATCCGGACATCATCATGATCGGCGAAATGCGCGACCTGGAAACCGCACGCATCGCGATCCAGTCCGCGCTCACCGGCCACCTGGTGCTGTCCACGCTGCATACCAACAACGCGGCCGGCGGCATCACCCGTCTGCTCGACATGGGCGTGGAGGATTATCTGCTCACCTCCACCATCAACGGCATCCTGGCGCAGCGCCTGGTGCGCAAACTCGACCTGGCCAACGCCGAGCGCTACGCCGCCTCGCCGGAAGAAATCGCCAGGTTCGACCTGCGTCGCCTGCAACCGGAGGGCGAGATCTTCCTGTATCGCCCGCGACCCTCGGCCACCGCGCCCACCGGTTATCTGGGCCGCACCACCATCGTCGAATTCCTGGTGATGAACGACGAATTGCGCCGTGCGGTGATGCGCCGTGCCGGCATGGGCGAAATCGAACAACTCGCCCGCCAGGCCGGCATGCGCACCATGTACGAAGATGGGCTGTCCAAGGCCCTGCGCGGCGAAACCACCATCGAAGAAGTCCTGCGCGTCACGGAGGATGCGTGATCGGTAACGCGACAGAAACACGCCTGGCAGGCACCGGACCAACGAACCGCCAGCACGGCCACCCGCTGGCTCCGCTGTGCGTGCACAGCGATGCGTGCGCGATGTCGCCAATACGCAGCGATGTGCTTTTCCCGAATCCCGATTCCCGATTCCCCAATCCCGGCCTCCCAGCCTGATGCCCCTCTACCGCTACAAGGCCCTGGACGCCCACGGCGAAATGCTCGACGGCCAGATGGAAGCGGCCAGCGATGCCGAGGTGGCGTTGCGTCTGCAGGAACAGGGCCATCTGCCGGTGGAAACGCGCCTGGCCACCGGCGAAAACGATTCGCCGTCGCTGCGCATGCTGCTGCGCAAGAAGCCGTTCGACAATGCGGCGCTGGTGCAATTCACCCAGCAACTGGCCACGTTGATCGGCGCGGGGCAACCGCTGGACCGTGCACTGTCGATTCTGATGGATCTGCCCGAAGACGAAAAAAGCCGGCGGGTGATCGGCGATGTGCGCGATACCGTGCGCGGCGGTGCGCCGTTGTCGTCCGCACTCGAGCGCCAGCACGGGCTGTTTTCCAAGCTGTACATCAACATGGTGCGCGCCGGCGAAGCTGGCGGCAGCATGCAGGACACGCTGCAGCGGCTGGCCGATTATCTGGAGCGCAGCCGTGCGCTCAGGGGCAAGGTGATCAACGCGCTGATCTACCCGGCCATCCTGCTGGCGGTGGTGGGCTGTGCGTTGCTGTTCCTGCTCGGTTACGTGGTGCCGCAATTTGCGCAGATGTACGAAAGCCTGGATGTGGCACTGCCATGGTTTACCCAGGCGGTGTTGAGCGTGGGCCTGCTGGTGCGCGACTGGTGGATCGTGCTGATCGTCGTGCCGGGCGTGCTGGGGCTGTGGCTGGATCGCAAGCGTCGCAATGCCGCGTTCCGTGCATCGCTGGACCAATGGCTGCTGCGCCAGAAGGTGGTCGGCAGCCTGATTGCCCGGCTGGAAACCGCACGCCTGACGCGCACCCTGGGCACCTTGCTGCGCAATGGCGTGCCGTTGCTGGCGGCGATCGGCATCGCGCGCAACGTCATGTCCAATCTGGCGTTGGTGGAGGATGTTGCCAATGCGGCCGACGACGTCAAGAACGGCCATGGCCTGTCGATGTCGCTGGCACGCGGCAAGCGCTTTCCGCGGCTGGCGCTGCAGATGATCCAGGTGGGCGAAGAGTCCGGCGCATTGGACACGATGCTGCTCAAGACCGCCGACACCTTCGAGCTGGAAACCGCGCAGGCCATCGACCGCGCACTGGCTGCGCTGGTGCCGTTCATCACGCTGGTACTGGCCTCGGTGGTGGGGCTTGTCATCATTTCGGTCCTGGTCCCGCTGTATGACCTCACCAATGCAATCGGCTGAGAGCGGAGCTCTGTGCAACGGTGCAGTCTTCACCCGAGCACAGCCGCTGCTCGGAATCGGCATGGCGCGCTCGTACACTGCACATCCCGCGCGTGTGCCGCGTCCAACGGCCAAGCGCGCGCAATGCCCTGTCAGCCACGCGCTTGACCGGGCAGCGTATTCACCACAACGTTCCGGTGACCGCACGACACCCATGCGGGAACCTTTGCAATGCCCGCCGTGTCATGTGTTGGCGGCAGCATCCTTCATCGACGTGCAAGGAAATCGTTCATGATCAAGCGTTCCATCACCCGCAGTCCGTCGCGCGCAGGCCAGGCCGGTATGAGCTTGCTGGAAATCATCATCGTCATCGTGCTGATCGGTGCGGTGCTCACGCTGGTCGGCAGCCGCGTGCTGGGCGGTGCCGATCGCGGCAAGGCCAATCTGGCCAAGTCGCAGATCCAGACGCTGGCCGGCAAGATCGAGAATTTCCAGCTCGACACCGGCAAGCTGCCGAGCAAACTCGATGACCTGGTCACCCAGCCCGGCGACAGCAGCGGTTGGCTGGGCCCGTACGCCAAGCCGGCCGAACTCAACGACCCATGGGGCCACGCCATCGAATACCGCGCGCCCGGCGACGGTCAGCCGTTCGATCTGATCAGCCTGGGCAAGGACGGCAAGCCCGGTGGCAGCAGTTACGACGCGGACATCAAGTACCAATAAGCGCTCGCCATGCGCGTTGCGTGTCAGCCGTTGCGTCATCGGCATGAAGTGGTCGGCCCTGGTCGGGCACGCGCGCGTGGCACCTCGTTGCTGGAGATGCTGCTGGTGATCGCGTTGATCGCAATAGCCGGCGTGCTTGCTGCCGCAGCATTGAACGGCGGCATCGACGGCATGCGCCTGCGCACTGCCGGCAAGGCCATCGCCTCGCAGCTGCGCTACACGCGCACCCAGGCGATTGCCACCGGCACACCGCAGCGGTTTCTGATCGACCCGCAGCAGCGGCGCTGGGAAGCACCCGGCGGCCATCACGGCGATCTGCCGCCGTCGCTGGAAGTGCGCTTCACCGGCGCGCGCCAGGTGCAATCGCGGCAGGATCAGGGCGCGATCCAGTTCTTTCCGGATGGTGCGTCCACCGGCGGGCGCATCGATCTGCAGGTCAAGGACGCCCGATGGCGCGTGGACGTGGGCTGGATCACCGGTGAGGTGCGTTCGGGCCCCTTGCGGACGCCGGCGCCATGAAGCGTCAGCGCGGTTACACCCTGATCGAAGTGATCGTTGCCTTCGCGTTGCTGGCGTTGGCATTGACCCTGTTGCTGGGGTCGTTGTCCGGCGCCGCACGCCAGGTGCGCGCGGCCGATGAAAGCACGCGCGCCACCTTGCACGCGCAGTCGCTGCTGGCCGTGCAGGGCATCGACAAGCCGCTGCAGCCCGAGCAGCAGCAAGGCACGTTCGAAAACGGCCACTTTCGCTGGTCGATGGACGTGCGCCCGTACGACGAGCCACGGCGCAACCCGCAGGCGCCGATGTCGCCCGGCGCGCACCGGCTGCTGCAATTGACCTTGGTGGTGCGCTGGGGCGAGCAGCCCAATCAGATGCTGCAATGGCGCACGTTGCGGCTGGTGGCGGCCAACACGCAGGGCAGCCCGCCATGAGCCGTTCGCGCAGCGCAGGCTTCACCTTGATCGAAGTGCTGCTGGCCACGATGTTGCTGGTCGGTGGGTTGGCGTTGGCGTTTGCCACCTTGCGCTCGGCCAGTGCGGTGAGTCAGCGCGGCGAAGCGATCGCACAGCGCAGCGAGCGCGTACGTGCGGTGGAAGAATTCCTGCGGCGGCGGCTGGCCGCCGCATTGCCGATCGCCATGGGCATCGATACGCAAAGCCAGCAGCCGATCCTGTTCATCGGCGAGCCGCAACGCCTGCGCTTTGCCGCAGACGTGCCCGATTACCTGGGCCGCGGCGGGCCGTATCTGCACGACCTGTCGGTCGCCGGCGATGGCGATCGGCGCAACCTGCTGATTGCCTTGACCATGCTGCAGTCCGGCAAGTCGATCGAAGAAAGCAGCCCGCTGCCGCCGGAGACCCTTGCCCAAGGCGTGCAACAGGTGAGTTTTCGGTATCGCGGGATGGATCCGCAAACCGGGCGCCTGAGCGCATGGCTGCCGCAGTGGGAATGGCACGACCGCTTGCCGCTGATGGTGCGCATCGACATCCGCAGCGACGATGCCGCATGGCCGCCGCTGGTGGTGGCGTTGCCGCAATCCAGCAACCCGGGGGCAGGGCAATGAGTCGTTCGCGCGGTGCCGCGCTGGTGCTGGTGTTGTGGTTGATCGCATTGCTTACCGCGATGATCGGTGCGTTCGCGCTCACCGCGCGCGTGGAAGCGCTGCAGGGCAGCATGCTGCGCAACGGCGCGCAGGCGCAGGAGTACGCACGTTCTGGCCTGGAATACGCATTGTTTCGCTTGCAAGATGCCGACACCCAGGCACGCTGGCGCCCGGACGGCCGACGTTATCGCTGGCAGATGGACGATGCCAGCGTGGAGATTCGTATCACCGATGAAAGCGGCAAGGTGGATCTGAACATGGCCGAGCCCACCTTGCTCGCCGGTCTGGTGCGCGCGGTGGGCGGCGAGCAGGCCAGTGCCGGGCGCATCGCCGGTGCCATCGTCGATTGGCGCGATGGCGATTCATTGAGCCAGCCCGGCGGTGGCGCGGAAGATCGCGATTACGCCGATGCCGGGCTGCCGTATGGCGCAAAAGACAGTCCATTCGAAACCCTGGGCGAACTGCGCCTGGTGTTGGGCATCGACGGCGAGCTGTATCGCAAGCTGTTGCCCAACGTCACGCTGTACAGCGGTCGTTCGCGGCCTGAAGCGCGTTTTGCGCCCGCCCCGGTGCTCACCGCGATGGGTCTGGACGCGCAGCAACTGCTGGCCCAGCGTGACGCGCCGCTGGGTTTGCCGGGCAGCGAGGCGACGGTCGGTGGGTCTGACACTTATAGTATCGAGAGCCGGGCGCGACTGAGTCAGGGACGCGAGGCCGTGTTGCGGGCGGTGGTGTCGACCAGCGCGTCCGCATTACCAGGGTCGGCCTATACCGTGTTGCGTTGGGAAGAGGGAGCAGCAGTGCAATGACCGCATGGCGGGATACCTTGGGTCGTATCGGCGTACGCGCCATGCCGGGAGCCGGAGGCTTCTGGCGTTGGTGGCAACAATCGCTGCTGGCCTGGCTGCCGCAGCGGTGGCAATGGCAGTTGGGCCTGTCGCAGGCACGCCTGCTGTTGCAACAGGATGGCGACACGCTGCAGTTGCTGCGCCAGCGCGATCACAGCTGCGACACCGTCGCCAGCCTGCCGTGGCCGGTGCATCCGCAGGAAGTCAATGGCTTGCTGCCGACAGCGCTTGAAGGCCTGCCGCGGCATTGGCTGTTGCCGGCCGCGCACGCCTTGCGCCGGCCATTGCGCCTGCCCGCAGCGGCAGCGGCACGCCTGCAGGACGTGGCGCGTTTCGAGATCGATCGACAAACCCCGTTCACTGCCGACCAGGTGTATTTCGATGCGCGCGTGCTCGATGTGCGCGAAGACGGCCAGCTCGATGCCGAACTGGTGGTGGTGCCGCGACGCATGATCGATGGCCCGGCCGGTGTGCCGGACGCATGGAACAGCGCGCTGTCGGGCATCGATGTGACCGACGCCAATGGCCTGCCGTTGGGCGTGAACCTGCTGCCGCCGACGCGACGCCTGCGCCGCAGCGACCCGATGCAGCGCTGGAACCTGTTGCTGGCCGCCTCTGCGCTGGTGCTGCTGGCCGTTGCCGGCTGGCTGCTGCTCGACAACCGCCGTCAGGCCGCCGACGATCTGCGCGCCAAGGTGCAGGCCAACGCCGCGCGCGCGCGCAAGGTCGCTGCCGAACGGCAGCAATTGATGGACCTGGTCGAAGGCGCGCGGTTCTTCCAGCAGCAACGCGCCACCCGCCCGACCTCGGTCGAAATCTGGGACGAACTGAGCCGGCGCCTGCCCGGTGGCACGTATCTAGAAAAATTTTCGGTCGAAGGCGGGCAACTGCAGTTGATCGGATTGAGCAACGAAGCCTCTTCGCTGGTGCGTCGTCTGGAAGGCTCGCCGTTGTGGCGTACGCCGTCGTTGACCGGCGTGCTGCAGAGCGATGCCGGCCGGAATGTCGACCGTTTCACCATCACCGCCGAGCTTGCCGGCCCCGATGCGAAGGAGGCGGCCGATGCCACGCAGCGTTAAGCGCGATCGCTGGATCGCTTTGGGCCTGCTGTTGCTGGTGATCGGCGTGGCCTACCTGGTGCTGGTGCACCCATGGTTCACCCAACCGATGATCGCGGTGCAGGACGACCTGCAGGCGCTGCGCGAACGCGAGCTGCGCGTGCGCGTGCAATTGCAGCAGGCGCCGGAAGTCAGCAAGCGGCTGCAGCAGGCGCGGCAGACGCTGGAAAGCCGCCCGGGCTTCCTGCCGGAAACCTCGGCCGAACTCGCCTCCGCCGGGCTGGTGCAGCGGCTGGAACGCGCGGTGGTGGAGGCCAGTCCTGGCAACCGCAGCTGCGCCATCAGCAATCGCTCGCCGTTGCAGCCGGAGAGCAAGAACCGCTTCACCCGCGTGGCGGTGCAGGTGCGTCTGCGCTGCGGCACGCCGGAACTGGCCTCGGTGCTGTACAGCCTGGAAAACGGCACGCCGCGCTTGTTCGTGGACAACCTCAACGTGATGGCGCAGCGCTACCAGCTCTCGCCCAACGAAAGCGGCAACGGCCTGGATATCGCCTTCGAGCTGGCCGGCTATCTGCGCCCGGGCGCCAGCGCCGCACCGCTGAACAACGAGGCCGCACCTGCTGCCCCCAACGCGGCGGAGGCCAGCAATGCGCCTTGACATGATCGGCCTGCGCACCTGGCTGCTGGCCACCGTGGTCGGTTGGGCGCTGTTGGTGTGCGTGCTGGCCGTCGCCGGCCTGGGCAAGCGCGTCGAGCTGCTGCCCGACGACCCGGCGCTGGTGCAGCGTCTGCCCACGTTGCCGGCACCGGCGCCGGAGCGCCTGGGCCCATTCGAGAAATATTCGGAAATCGCCGCGCACCCGGCGTTTGCCGAAGACCGCCTGCCGCATCCGTTCTTCCTGTCCGGCAACGATGGCAGCAGCGCCGCTTCGACAGTACGCCTGACCGGCGTGCTGCTGACGGACAACTTCAAGATGGCGACGTTGACCCTGGACCCGCAGGATTCGGTGCGCGTGCAGCTGGGCGGCGAAGCGGTGAAAGGCTGGCGCCTGCTCGCCCTGCAGCCGCGTAGCGCAACCATCGAAGGCCCCAGCGGCACGCAAACCCTGGAATTGCATGTGTTCAACGGCCAGGGCGGGCAGCCGCCCACCGCCAATGCCGCCGCACGGGGTGCCGCCACTGCCACCCCGCCGGTACCGTCCCCCGACGCTGCCGCACTTGCCCCGCCGCAGCCGCCGCAACCGCAACCGGTCGCGCCGGTGCAACAGCAGCAGCCAGGCGGGCAGACACCGCCAACCGTGCCGCCGCAGCGCAGCGATGGCGCGCAGGAAGCCCCACGCCCCTCCGACGATCAGATGCGTGCCATCCGCGAACGCATCGAAGCCCGACGCCGCCAGCTGCAACAGCAGCGCCAGAGCGGCTCTACCCCCGGTCAGACCCAATGAGTGAACGCATGACGCCGCGCCTGTTTCCCGTGTCCCTGCTGATTGGCCTGCTGGCCGGTTGCGCCACCACTCCGCCGCCGGACGTGCGCCGCAACGCGCGCCTGGATCCGCAAGTCGGTGCTGCCGGCGCCACCCAGACCGCCGCCGAGCAGGCTGCCGATGGCAACGCCAACGCCAGTGCCAAGCCCAGTCCGGTGATCCGGCGCGGCAGCGGCACCATGATCAACCAGGGCGCCGCGTCCGCGCCGGCGCCCACGCTGGGCATGGCCAGCAGCGGCAGTGCCACCTTCAATTTCGAAGGCGAATCGGTGCAGGCGGTGGTCAAGGCGATCCTGGGCGACATGCTCGGCCAGAACTACGTCATCGCGCCCGGCGTGCAGGGCACCGTGACCTTGGCCACGCCCAATCCGGTGTCGCCCGCGCAGGCGCTGAACCTGCTGGAGATGGTGCTGGGCTGGAACAACGCCCGCATGGTATTCAGCGGTGGCCGCTACAACATCGTGCCGGCCGACCAGGCGTTGGCCGGCACCGTGGCGCCCAGCACCGCATCGCCCTCTGCCGCACGCGGTTTCGAGGTGCGCGTGGTGCCGCTGAAGTTCATTTCCGCCAGCGAAATGAAAAAGGTGCTGGAGCCGTACGCGCGCCCGAATGCCATCGTCGGCACCGACCCGGCGCGCAATGTGATCACCCTGGGCGGCACTCGCGCCGAGCTGGAAAACTATCTGCGCACCGTGCAGATCTTCGACGTGGACTGGTTGTCGGGCATGTCGGTGGGCGTGTTTCCGATCCAGTCCGGCAAGGCCGAAAAGGTCAGTGCGGATCTGGAAAAGGTGTTCGGCGAGCAGAGCAAGACCCCCAGCGCCGGCATGTTCCGTTTCATGCCGCTGGAAAACGCCAACGCGGTGCTGGTGATCACCCCGCAGCCGCGTTATCTGGATCAGATCCAGCAATGGCTGGACCGTATCGACAGCGCCGGTGGCGGCGTGCGGCTGTTCTCCTACGAGCTGAAGTACATCAAGGCCAAGGACCTGGCCGATCGGCTTTCGGAAGTGTTCGGTGGCCGCAGCAACGGTGGCGATTCCAATGCGTCGCTGGCGCCGGGGTCGGAAACCAGCGTGCTCGGTGGCACGCTCGGCAACCGCGACAGCAGCCTGGGCAGCAGCTCCGGCATGACCGGCGGCAGCATCGGCGACAGCAGCGATGGCAGTTCGTCGGGCAGCGGTTTCGGCACCAGCGGTAGCAGCAGTGGTGGTTTGGGTAACGGCAGCCTGCAGCTGTCGCCGCGCAGCAATGGCAACGGCGCAGTGACGCTGGAAGTGGCCGGCGACAAGGTGGGTGTCTCGGCGGTGGCCGAGACCAATACCTTGCTGGTGCGCTCCACGCCGCAGGCATGGAGCTCGATCCGCGACGTCATCGAGAAGCTCGACGTGATGCCGATGCAGGTGCATATCGAGGCGCAGGTAGCCGAGGTCAACCTGACGGGCCAGTTGAGCTATGGCGTCAATTGGTATTTCGAGAATGCGGTCAATGCGGCCACTGACTCGAATAGCAACGGCCCGGGCTTCGGTGGAGGTGCAGGACTTCCCAGTGCTGCAGGGCGCAATATCTGGGGCGATATTGCCGGCAAGGTCACTGGTGACGGGGTGGCGTGGAGCTTCCTCGGCAAGAATGCCGCCGCAATCATCACTGCGCTGGACAAGGTCACCGACGTGCGTCTGCTGCAGACCCCGTCGGTATTCGTGCGCAACAATGCCGAGGCCACGCTCAACGTCGGCTCGCGCATCGCCATCAACTCCACCTCGATCAATACCGGCATCGGTGTGGATAGCAGCTATTCGTCGGTGCAGTACATCGATACCGGTGTGATCCTCAAGGTGCGCCCGCGTGTCACCAAGGACGGCATGGTGTTCCTGGATATCGTGCAGGAGGTCAGCAGCCCGGGCGATCGACCGACCGCGTGCTTGTCTGCAACCGCCACCATCAACGCGGCCGCCTGTAATGTCGACATCAATACGCGCCGGGTCAAGACCGAGGCCGCCGTGCAGAGCGGCGACACCATCATGTTGGCCGGCTTGATCGACGACAGCACCACCAATGGAAGCAATGGCGTGCCGTTCCTGAGCAAGTTGCCGGTGGTCGGTGCGCTGTTCGGCACCAAGAGCCGCACCAGCAACCGCCGCGAAGTCATCGTGCTGATCACCCCGTCGATCGTGCGCAACCCGCAGGAAGCGCGCAATCTCACCGACGAATATGGCCAGAAATTCAAGGCCATGGAACCTCTGAAACCCAACCAGAAGCCGCAATGAGTGCAGCGCTGCCGGTCGTGCTGGTGCCGGTGGGCACCGACGACGAGGCGCTGGATGCGTGTCTGGGCGCATTGGATGCGGCCACGCCTGCAGGAACACGCGTGTGGCTGGCCGATGATGCGCAGGCCGGCCCGCGCGGGCGCGCAGTGATCGAACATTGGCTGGCACGCACGCCATTGCAGGCGCATTACACCCGTCGCCAGCGCATGCTGGGCGAGGTGGCGCATCTGGACGAAATGCTCAGCGCCTGCGGCGATGCCGACGTGGTGGTGCTGGGGTTGGATGCTTGCCCGTTGCCGGGGTGGTTGCGGCAGCTGACCGCGTGTTTTGCACGCGACGCCGCGATCGCCACCGCCACGCCATGGAGCAATGTGGGCGAGGCCTGCAGCTGGCCGCGGCTGGGCGAACTCAACCCGATGCCGGATTCATCCGAGCGGCTTGCGGCTGCCTGTGCCGCGATGCCGCCGCTGCACCCGGAACTGCCGTCGGCGATCGGGCATGCGGTGCTGTTGCGCGGAACGGCGCGGCGCAAGGCCGGTGGCCTGGACGCCAGCAGTTACGGCTCCTGGTACGCGGCGCTGGTGGATCTGAGCCTGCGCATGGGTGGGCTGGGCTGGCGTAACGTGCTGTGCGACACCGCCTTCGTTGCCTCCCCGCACGAGGGCCGCCCGGCCGAAGGCGACGTGGACGCGCTGGCTACCCGCTGGCCGGCCTGGCATGCGCGCCTGGCCAATTTCCTCATGCACGACCCGTTGCGCGCGCAGCGCGACCAGCTGACGCAACTCCTGGCGCACCTCCCGCCACCGGATCTGCAACGCGCGTTGTTCGACGCCTAGCGTCGCCGCCGGAACGACCTGCCCACCGCCAGGCACGGTGATCGTCCGCAATCTACATGGATCACGCAGGCACGACGACGTTCGTCATCCGATCATGCGCACATCGCAACTGCAGGTTCCACTCCGCTGCCGCACTCGCTGCTCTCGCGATCGCACTTGTCGCATGACCGGATCGATGTCGTGATGCCTGCATCAGGCGAAAGGCGGAACCACCGCCCAATCAGCAGCCGTGCCCCGTCGATGCCGCCGGCACGTCACCGATGCGTTCTGGCCGAAACGTCATCCGGCCTATCAAGTAGCTTCGAATCTGCTGTTGATGACACCGAGGTGGCAGCAAAGCCGCACACACCACGAACGCAGCAATGCGGCACGCTCTTCAACGATTCCCAATTCCCAATTCCCAATTCCCAATTCCCATTCCCAATTCCCGGCCCTAAAAAGCAGACCGCGTCGGCGCCTCGGTCCGCACCACCACATCCAATGCGTCGTGGCGCCAGGATTCGATATCCAGTTCCACCGCGCGGCCGTCTTCGGCAAAGCTGATCCGCTGCAGCCGAAAACACGGCGTGCCGGGCGTGGACTGCAGCAGCATCGCCTGTGTCGCGTCCAATCCGGCCGGATGCATCGACAGCTGCGCGCGGCTCAGGAACAGTCCCAGCCGCTGGTTGAACACGCTGGACAGCGACCCTGCCAGATCGTGTTCGAGCAGGCCCGGCGCCCAGTCCGCAAGCACCACATTGGTTTCCAGCAGCACTGCGCGGCGGTCGATCCAGCGCCGACGTTGCAGGACGAACACCTCGTCGTACGGGCTGTCCAGTCGCAACGCCGCGGCGTAAGCCGCGCCCGCGACCTGCCGGGTGGCGCTCAATAATTCAGTGCGCGGCTTGCGTCCTTGCGCCGCCACGTACTGCATGAAGCCGGCGATGCTGGTGGGGTCGTAGCGCACGCGCGGCGCGCTGACGAACCAGCCGCGGCGGTTTTCGCGATAGATGCGGCCTTCGGCTTCAAGCTGCTGCAGCGCTTCGCGCAGCGTGATGCGGGTGCAGGAAAATCGCTCGGCCAACGCGCGTTCCACCGGCAGGCGTTGATCCGGTCCCCATTCGCCGGCAGAGATTTGTGCGGAGATCGCTTCGGTGATGGTGTGTTGGCGCGACACGCTCATGCGGCGAACCGCAGGCGGAAGACGCAGGGCGTGAGCAAGGCAATGAGGTGGCAGGCGTGCATGTTGCGATGGTAAAGAAGAACGCGCGCACAAACCGCGACCGGCTTAGCGTGCGACGGCCAGGTTCTGTTTCTGTTGGGTTTTCCAGCTATGCCAGCCGTACACCGCAAGCGCCACGAAGCCTGCGTAGAGCAGGGCAGTAGGGTACAGCCCCTTGCTGATGAAGACGCCGACGTAGACGCAGTCGAGCACGATCCACAATACCCAGTTGGCGATGCGCTTGCGTGCTGCCCATACGCTGGCCACCAGGCTGAAACTGGCCAGCGCCGCGTCCAGCCACGGCAGCACCGCATCGGTGCGGTAATGCATATAGGCGCCGAGCGCCGCAGCGAACGCCGCGCCGATGCCCAGCGAAAGCCAGCGTTCGGCGGACGGCATCGGCAGCGGGCGTATCCGCGTGTCTGCAGCGTTGCCGGGTTGCCAGTGCCACCATCCGTAGAGCTGGGTCAGCACGTAGACCCCTTGCAGCAGCATGTCCGAGTACAGCTTCCACTGGTAGAACAGCCACGCATACAACGCCACCGCCACGATGCCCACCGGCCAGCACCAGCGAATGCGCCGCGCGGTGAGCCACACGCCCAGCAGGTTGATCACGACAGCGATGGATTCGAGCAGCGACATGCGGTACCTGGTGCGTGATAGGTCAACGTGTTGCGGCGTAGGAGGCGTTGGGACGACGGTGCATACAGTTCAGCCTTGGAACACGGCACCTCGTCGTCCACGAGCACAATCCGCAGGCGAGCTGGCAGCGCCGGTGACCGGCTGTCGACGCTGCCCGACAATGTGTGCCTACACTGCAGGTTAGAAATCCACCTGCACCGTCAGCCGTGCGGTGCGCGGCGCACCGGGGAACAGATACGCATCGCCCTGATATTCGCCGGAATCGCGCCAATAGCGCTTGTCGAACACGTTGTCCACGTTCACGCGCCAGGTGGTCGCCAGCCCGCCCAGCGCCGTGGCGTAGCGGGCACCCAGGTTGGCTACGGTATAGGCCGGCACGTTGGCGTTGCCGAGGCGGTCGGCAAACTTGCGCCCGCTGTATTGCACACCGCCCAGCAGGGCCAGACCATCGATACCGGGCACGCTGTAATCGGCCTGCACGCTGGCGCGCAGCTTGGGCACGTTGATCGCCTGATGGCCTTCGTACTCGGCAATGTCGGTGTCCTCTGCACGCGCGCGGATTGCCGCGACGCTGGCGAACAGACGCAGCTGCCGGGTCGCTGCACCGTCGGCAGATAGCTCCAGACCGCGGTTGTGCAGGCGGCCCTGCTGCACATAGAGCAGACCGCCGTCGGCCTGCGGTTGGGTGAACTGATAGGCCTGGCGGATGTCGAACAGTGCCGCGCCCAGACGCAGGCCCTGCAGGTCGATCTTTGCGCCGGTTTCCAGTTGGTACGCATTGGTGGGCGGCAGGATCTGGTCGGCGTTATCGGCAAACCACGGCGCCGTGCCGCCGGCCGCCAGGCTCTTGGCGTAGCTGGCATACAGCGACATGTTCTGCTGCGGTTTGAACAGCAGCGCCGCCTGCGGCAGTACCGTGTCTTTGCGCGTGCGTCGCTCCAGCAGGCCGTCGCGATCGAAGCTGCGTTCGTTCAGTTGCACGTAGCGCGCGCCAAGCGACAGTTCCCACTGCGCGCCCAGGCCGATCCGGTCGGCCATGACCAGCGCGCGTTGGCGGCTGTCCAGACGGCGCTGCTTGGGGTCCAGCGCAACATCGGTCTGCGCAAAGACCTCCGGGTCGCGATCGATGCTGCCGCCGCCGACGAATTCGTTGACCGAACCAAAACGGTCGATGGTGCGGCGCAGCCACTCGCCGCCGATGCTCAGGTGTTGCTCAAACGCGCCGGTCGCGACGTGTCCTTCGAGCGTGGCACGCAGCTGATCGTGCATGCGGGTGTCGTCGGGGCTGCGGTAATCGTAGATGTCGTATTCGCCCTGCGCGCTGAAGAAGTTCGGCGTGGCGATGTCGGCGCAACTTGCCGCGCCATAACAGCCCCAGGCGAATGCAGAGAAATCGTTGATCTTCGAGCGACTGCGCGATGCTTCGGCGGTGGCGCGCCAGTCGTCGTTGAACTGGTAGGCGTAACGCAGCTGCGCGTTGAGCGCATCCATTTCCACCGGCCGCGCCCACGGCTGGTAGCCGAGCAGGCGGTGCACATCGATATCGCGCGGTACCTGCGTGCCGCCCAGCAGTTGATAGCCGGGCACCGAGCGCTGTTGCCGGTGCTGATACTCCACGTCCAGCTGCAGCAGCGCCTGCGGGGTGATCTTCCAGTCGCCGGCCAGCGACAGGAAATTGCGGTAGCCGTCGGCGTGATCGACATAGCTGTCGATGTCTTCGCGTGCGGCGTTGACGCGTAAGCCCAGCGTGCGTTCGGCACCGAACCAGTCGCCCAGATCGGCGGCAACATAGCGCGAGCCCTGTTCGTCGGTGCCCAGGGTGACGCTGCGCACGTGCTCGGGTCGCTTGGTGCGGTAGTCGATCAGTCCGGCCGGTTCGTTGACGCCCGATTGCAGCCCGGCCAGGCCCTTGAGCAGTTGCACCTGCTGTTTGTTCTCCAGTGCGATCGATTGTTCGCCCACCGCGCTCATGCCGTTGATGCGGTAACTGTTGGCGGCATTGAGCGAATAGCCGCGCACCACGAAGTTTTCGTAATAGCCGATCGGCGCATACGCATCGCCGGCAGATGCATCGGCGCGCAAGACCTCGCTGAGTACGCGCGCCTGGCGATCGAGCAATTGCGCACGATCGATGATCGCGATCGAGGCGGGGGCGTCCAGCAGCCGGGTGGCGCCAAATCCGCTCAATGCCGTGCTGGTCTGCGCGCGCTCGCCACGCACGTTGACCGCGTCCAGTTCGACCGCATCGGCGCCGGGTTGTTGCTGCGCCAGTGCGGGGGCGCAGCACAATGCCAGTGCAAGCGCGAGTGGGCAGCGGGACAGCAGGGGGAAGGCAACGGACATTGGGCAGGACTCGACAGAGAAAGGAAAGTGCTCACGGCAGCCGGCGCGCACGTGCGTGCAGATGCGCGAGCAGGTGCTGGCCATCGGTGCTGGCGAACCAGTCCGCGTGGCCGAGCAGATAGCGGTGATAGGCGATATCGACATTGGCGGGCGAACGCGTGATGCCGGCGAAATATTCCATTTCGCTCAAGGCGAAGTCGGCATGCACGATCGGCAGCAGCGCAGCCAGGCGGTGCAAGTGGTTTGCGTCCAGTGGGCGATGCTGCGCGTAGCCCTCCAGCAGCGCGTCGAGCTGGTCGAGCTCGGCCTGTGCGCGTGCGCCGGTGTCCAGCCGCAACCAGGGGATGAGGTTGCGTTCGATCGCGGTGGCCAGATCGAATAGCGCGCTGCTGCAATCGCTCAATCCGAAATCGAAGACGGCGCTGACGCGGGTGGCTCCGTCGGTGGTGTCCCACAGCAGGTTGGACGCATGCCAATCGCCGTGGGTCCACAGCGGCGGTAGCGCGCCTGGCGCAGACAGCAGCGGCCACGCCTGGGCATGCCAGGGCAGCACGTGGGTGGCCAGATCGTCTGGCCAGGGGCGGTCCTGAAGGGCTGCTTCAAGGTGCGGCCGCGTTGGCAAGGCATCGTGCAACGCCTGCAGGGGGTCTGCCTGGGCAAACAATCGCAGATTGGCGACCAGCACGCTGGTGGAGCGTGCCGGCGCATCGAAACCCTGGGCCGCGCAATGCAGTTGCGCCAACGCGGCGCCGGCCGCCCGCGCATGCGCAACATCGGAGAACGGCGTCCACGACAATGCATCGCGGTAGAGGTCGTGCCCCGCACCCACCCGCTGCACTTCGTACACCCAATCGGCGTGCGCCAGCGCAGTGCGGCCCCGGGCGTCGTGCAGCACCTCCACCACCGGCGCGCCGGCCCAGCGCAGATGGGCCATGAAGCTGTGTTCCTCGCGCAGCGCGGCTACGCTGCGCACACTGCAGTGGTGGCGTTTGACGATGACCGGGCCGCTTGCAGTGTCCACGCAGGCCGCTGCCGAGAACGGGCGCGCGCTATGCCAGCGCACCGCAGTGAGGTGGCCCACCGCCGCAAACCGCTGCAGCACGCGATGGATTTCATCGGTGGTCAGGACTGGCCAGTCCGGCAATGCCAGTTCCAGGCTCATGCCATGCACCTGATGCGGCACGTTCATGGCCTGACTCCCGACGGGCGCGGCAACCGTGCTGCGCCGGTGAGTGGTATAGACCAGGTTATCGGGAGTGAGGCGGCGGACGCGGCGCGCGCGCCGGCAAGAACAAGAACGGCGCTGCCGGGCCGTTGTCGCATCGCATCCGCCATCAGGTCGCGGCGATGCAAGCAATGAAAAGGCAGCGCGAAACCGCAAGGTCGCTAACCGTCATCTCAACAATCAGGTGTGGGAGTGCACCAAAAGCAACCTGCAACCCGGCTGGCGATCAGGTGCAGCGGGCGACGCGCTCTGACGCAGATGTACTCCTGGTACATGCATCGCGTGCTGCCCGCGCTTGCCTGGCTGCGCAGTCGGTTTGCCGGTTGCACAAAAGTGTGGCAACGGAAACCGCGTGCGGCTCCGGGCGCGCAGTATGCGCCTTGCGGCGGTGGGTCGCCATGCTGCAAGGCGCGTTCGCGCCCGGGCACTGCGTGCAAGCGGAAGCGTGGCGCAGTTCCAATCGCGTCCGGACGTCGGCGCGATGCGGCCGCGGCAGCGCCTGTCGCGCAGCGAGCGTCGGCCAATCCAAGATGGCGCTGCGCCGCTCCGGCACCGGATAATGGCCGGATGACTCCCGTCCAGATCGCCGCCGTCGTCGTCACTTATGAAAGCAGCAGCACCATCGATGCGTGCCTGTCGCGATTGCGCGCGGCCGAGGGCATCAGCGAGATCCGCGTGGTCGACAACGCTTCCAGCGACGACACCCTGGAAGTGGTGCAGCGTCATGCCCTGGCCGATGCGCGGCTGCATTTCATCGCCAATCCCGACAACCCTGGTTTTGCGACTGCCTGCAACCAGGGCGCGCGCGATTCGCAGGCACCCTGGCTGGTCTTCATCAACCCGGACCTGATGGTCGCGCGCGATACCTTGCTGCAGCTGTACGACCGGGCAGCGGGACATCCGGCGGTGTTGCTGGGGGTGGAGCAGGTGGATGAGCAGGGGCGCCCGGATGCGGCCGTGCGCCGCCGCGACCCTGACTTCGCCGCGATGCTGCGCGCGCCGCGCGCCGCCGCCAATCTGGCGGTGCCGGCCGATCCGTCGCGCGCCCTGCAGCCGGTGGATGCCATTTCCGGGGCGTTGATGCTGATGCAGCGCAGCCTGTTCGACCGGCTGGGCGGCTGGGACGGCAATTACCGGCTGCATGCTGAAGACCTGGATCTGTGCCGGCGCGCCCGCCAGGCCGGTGCCCTGGTGGCGGTGGCCAACGATCTGCAGGTGCTCCACGTACGCGGGGTCTCCAGCCGCGCGCGGCCGTTCTTTGTGGAGTGGCACAAACATCGTGGATTGTGGCGCTATTTTCGTAAATTCGAGGCCGATCGACGCGGGCTGCCGACGCGGCTTGGCGTGTGGCTTGCGATCTGGATCCACGCAGTGGCCCAGGTGCCGCGTTTGTTGCAAAACAAATGAGTTGGATCGCGTTAAATTTGTGATAAGTCGGTGATGGGGCGCCGGCCGCAACTGTGATACGTTTCGCCCCGAAGTGTGATCAACCCTAGCTTCCTGTCCCTTCCGGGTCCCCCATCAGGAATCGTGCAATGTCTTTACAGAACGACCCGCAAAGGCGGGTACGTCGGTCGTGCGCTACCCCGCTGCAGTCCAGTTCGATTGCCTCGCCGTGTCATCCCCATCCAACCCAACCGCGTGCGCTGTCGGTCCTGGCATCGGCGCTTGCACTGAGCTGTGTGCTGGCCGCATTGCCAGGCACCGCATTGGCCGGTGCGTGGACCCAGCCGCAGGGCGACACCCTGGTGATCGTCAAGGCGCTGCATAGCGATGGCCGCGGGTGGTTCGACGACAGCCACCACCGCACGACCTTCGGCGACGGCCAGCAGTTCGATGGCAATGGCCGCAGCCGTCAGGACCAGCTCAACGTCTATGTCGAGCATGGTCTGACCGAAAAGCTCAGCTTCATCGGCAACTTCTATTTCAACGACGTGGGTTTCAGCAACCACGATGCCGTCAACGGCCGTCAGCAAACCACGACGACCGGTTTTGCCGATCAGGAAATCGGCTTGCGCTATGCGTTGCCGAGCGCGCAGAACGATGTCTGGCGCAGTGCCGTGCAGGCCCTGGTGAGCATCCCCGCGTATGGGCGCAGCAAGACCTACCACCCGAACAATCCTTCTGCCAATTCCGACCCTGCGCTTGGCCTGGGCGACTATGGCCTTGAGCTGCGCTACAGCCGCGGCCGTGGCTACACGCTGGGCGGCCGCAACGGCTATGTCGATCTGGGGGGTGCGGTCCGCCTGCGCGGAAGCGCGGCGTCCGACGAACTGCGGGTAGACGCGTCCACAGGTCTGAGTCTGACCCCGAGTTGGCTGCTGTTGGGCGAACTCAATGTGATCCAGGGGTTGGGCAACGGGCGTGGCAACTTCGATGTTGCCGGTAGCGGTGGCGGCGTGGGCTTCGTCGCCACCGGCACCAACTACGATCTCACCAAGTTGCAGTTGTCCACGCTGTACACGGCGCCGGGTGGCAGCCAATGGCAGGTGGGGTATCAGCAGCCGGTGATGGGGCGCAACACCGGTGCCGCGGGCGGGCCATTCGTGGCCGCCTGGTGGCGTTTCTGAGGGGCCGCACATGACGGTCACTTGCGAAACGGACGCGCTGGGACGAGCACCGGACATCGGCCGCGAACGCGGTCTGCTGGGTCGTGCGCTGGTGTCTGCAGGCGTCATCACCGATGAACAGCTGCGCTCGGCGCTGGCCTTGCAGCAACGCTGGAATTCGCGCCTTGGCGATGTGATCCTGGCCCAGCGCGGCGTGCCGGCGCAGCGGTTCTACGCCATCGTTGCCGCACACTTCGGGCTGCAATTCATCGATCTGGTGCAGCAGCCGCCGAATCCTGCGCTGCTCACCCCCGGCGACCTGGATAGCTACGCGCAGCGCCTGGTGTTGCCGTGGCGGCGCGAGGACGGTGTGCTGGTGCTGGCGGTAGCCGATCCGGATCCGGCCTTGTTCGCCTGGGCACGTGCCCATTACGGCGAAGACGTGCGCTTTGTCGGTACCGCCAAGTTCGACATCATCTGGAGCCTGCAGCGCTATGCCGACGAGCAGCTCACCGACAACGCGCTGAACCTGCTTGCGGCGCATGCGCCGACGTATTCGGCACGCCAGGTCATCACGCGCGGGCAGAAGTTCGCGTTGTGGGCGTTGGCGGCGGTGATGCTGGCGACGTTGGTGCTGTTCCCGGTGCCGGCCCTGATTGCCGTCAACGTGCTGGTGGCGCTGGGCTTTCTGGCCACCTTCGGGTTGAAGTTGCTGCTGGTGTGGTTCGGCTCGCGCCATCGCATCGACATCAAGGTCACCGAAGACGAGGTGGCCGCGCTGCGCGACGACGACCTGCCGGTCTATACCGTGCTGGTGCCGATGTACAAGGAGCCGGAAGTCCTGCCGATCCTGGCCAACGCGCTGCGCAAGCTGGATTACCCGATCAGCAAGCTGGACGTCAAGCTGGTGCTGGAAGCGGACGACCTGGACACCATCGAAGCGGCCAAGAAACTCGGCCTGGAAGCGTTCTTCGAAATCATCCGGGTGCCGCCGTCGCAGCCCAAGACCAAGCCCAAGGCCTGCAACTACGCACTGCATTTTGCGCGTGGGCAGCTGCTTACCATCTACGACGCCGAAGACAAGCCCGAGCCGGACCAGCTCAAGCGCGTGGTGGCGGCATTCCGCAAGGCCGAAAAGGATGTGGTGTGCATCCAGGCGCGGCTGAACTACTACAACGCCGACGAAAACTGGCTGACGCGGATGTTCACGCTGGAGTACACGCTCTGGTTCGACTTCTACCTGCCGGCGCTGGAATACCTGCGCATTCCGATTCCGTTGGGTGGCACCTCCAATCACTTCCGTCTGGACGTATTGCGCCAGGTGCGCGCGTGGGATCCGTACAACGTCACCGAAGACGCCGATCTGGGCGTGCGGCTGATCCAGAACGGATACCGCGTCAATGTGGTCAATTCCACCACCTTCGAAGAAGCCAACGTCAGCATTCCCAACTGGATCCGGCAGCGGTCGCGCTGGCTCAAGGGCTATATGCAGACCTGGCTGGTGCACATGCGCGACCCGGTGCATCTGTATCGCAGCACCGGCTTCAAGGGATTTTGGGGGTTCCAGTTCTTCATCGGCGGCGGTTTTTTCACCGCATTGGGCGTGCCGGTGCTCTGGGCGTTGTACGCGGCGTGGGCGCTGACCGGCACCACGATGTTCGAACGCTTCTTCCCGCCGTGGCTGGCGGGGGTCTCGCTGGTCAATCTGCTGCTGGCCAATGCGTTCTTCATCTACATCACGCTGGTTGCAGCGTTCAAGCGCGACTACTTCAAGCTGGCGCCGTACGCACTGACGGTGCCGTTCTACTGGGCGTTGCAGTCGATCGCCGCCTACAAGGGTCTCTGGCAGCTGATCCACAATCCGTTCTATTGGGAGAAGACCACGCATGGCATCAGCAAGCATTCGGAAAACGAGCGCCGCGCCGCACTCGAAGAGTGAGCCGGTTGCGCAGCGTCGCGAGAGCGGGCTGCCGGCGTTTCTCATCGCCGTGGTGGCGCTGTCGCTGCTGAGCCAGCCGCTGCTGGTGCAGTCGGTGGCCACGACGCCCGCGCTTGCGCCGGACATCGGCGTGCCGGCGACCGGGTTGCTGGCGTGGGCGGTCGATCTCACCTTGCATCGCTGGAATCTGCCGTTCCAGGTCTGGCCATGTGTCGCGGTGGCTGCGAACGCGCTGTTCCTGTCGCTGCTGTGGCGCGATCTGGCTGGCGTGTTCGGGCGCGGCTGGGCCAGTGCGCTGACGCTGCTGGTGGGCTGCAACCCGCTGTTCCTGCTGCCGATCGCTGCCGGCGGCAGCCAGGCAGTGGGGTTGCTGGCCTTCTATGGTTTGTGCCGCACCTTGCGCCGCTTGCAGGCGCCAGTGGAAGCCTTCACCTATCTGCGCATTGCGGGCTGGTTGTGCATTTTGCTGTGCCTGGATCTGCAGACGCTGGCGCTGTCGACAATGGTCGCGCCGTGGCTGCTGCTGGTCATGCCGCCGCAGATGCTGCGCAAGGCACCAGGCTCGTTCTATCTGGTGTGCTATCTGCCGTTCGCATTCCTGGTCGGCATGTGGGCCTACGTGAATCTGGTCGTGTTCAATGCGCCGTGGCCGACGCTGTCCAGCATTGCCCAGGCGTCGCATCCGTTGCCGTTGCCACTGGCCGGCCATGCCGACGGCTGGTTGCCGGCGGTCCGCTGGGGTGTGGCGGCCGTGGCGTGCTTCCCGGTGCTTGCGCTGGTGGCGCGTGCGCGCAGCGGTGCGTTGGCGCGTGGCGTGGTGGCCAGTGCCGGCACCGTGATCTGCGCGGCTGCGTTGTCGTTCGCGTTCGGCTGGGCTGGCTTCGATGCCCTGCTGCTGTTGTGGGTGCCGGCGGCGTTGTTGCTGCGTGCGCTGCACGCCGACCAGCGCGGCCAGGCGGCCGGATTGCTGGTGTTGGGCCTGGTGGGTGCGATCTGGGCACAACCGCAGGGTTGGGGTAGCTGGATGCGTGCCGCAGCGCCCGACGAACAGGCCCTGATGCAGGGCGAGGCCGTTGTCATGACGACGCCGGTATCGTTGCCGGTGCGTGCGGCGGCCGCTCCCGCTACGCAGGAGGCTGGGGTGATGCAGCCGGCGATGGCCCAGAGCGCTGCGGTGGCCCCGGCTGCAACGGCATCTGCCGACACTGCCGAGCCGGCCAACCCGGCAGCGGTCACGGCGGTGCCGCAGGACAAGAACAGTGCATCCTTGCGTGCGACGGCGTGCTCCCGGCACGCGGCGCCGCCGAATGCCGAGGTGTCTGCTGCATGTTCAAGCGCGTTCTAAGCGTCGCAACGTTGATCGGCGTGTGTCTGCTGGCAAACGGCTGCAATGCCGCCGCGCCGACCTGGATGGGCGCCAACGTCAAGGTGTCCGCCAACGCCCCGTGGGAAAGTCAGGCTGCAGCGCAGTCGCTGGACGCACTGGCCAAGACGGGGGCCAGCAAGGCGTTGCTGGTCGCGTTCGTGTGGCAGGCCAACCCGCAGTCCAACGACCCGGTGCTGGGCAGCGACAGCAGTGTGGACGCCATGCGCGCTGCGTTGCGGCAAAGCCTGCAGGCTGGATTGCAGCCGACGCTCAAGGTGCATGTCTGGATTCCGGGACACTGGGCCGGCGATGCCGCGCCCACCGACCCGGCGGCGTGGTTTGCGGCCTATCAGCAGGCATTGCTGCCATTGGCCAGGTTGGCCCAGGACGAACACGCCGAAGCGTTGGTGATCGGCACCGAGTTGCGCAAGTTGCAGGACGCGCCGCAATGGCCGGCGTTGGTCGCGGCAGTGCGCAAGGTCTACCACGGAAAACTGTTGTACGTGGCCGACGGCATGGAGCATGCCGAGAGCTTCCGTTACTGGTCGTTGTTCGATGCGGTGGGCACCAGCCTGTATCCGCGCCTGTCCGAAGCTGCCGACGCACGCAGCGCTGAAATGACCGCCGCGGCGCAACGCCTGCAGCAGTTGGGTCAGCGCGTGGGCAAGCCGGTGTGGGTGGCCGAGCTGGGGTTGCGTTCGGCGCGCGGTAGTCTGGCGGCGCCGTGGGAAAGCCCGGAGCAGCGCACGGCCGCCGTCGATACGCGCCTGCAGCTGCAGGTGTTGCAGCAGTGGCGCAAGGTACTGCAGGCGCATGGCGTGGAAGGCATTGCGCTGTGGTGCTGGTATACCGACCCCAAGGCCGGCGGCCCGGGCGACAGCGATTTCACCGTGCAGGGCAAGCCGGCGCAGCAGGTGCTGGCGCGCTGAGGGCGACTGGCGAACAGCTGCGTTCGCCGCAGCGTCGGGGCGCGGCCAGTGCCCGGGATCGCCAGAACCCGCTCGCACGCTTGGGCTTCTGACGCCGGCCACGTCACGTGATGCGGGCTCGCTCTGGTTGCCGGTCGCGCTAGATCGCGCTGCACGTGCATGGCGTGCGCCTGTGCTGTGCGTCAGACGGGCGCAGCTGCACGTGCTGGCGTCACGTTGCATGCCTTCCGACGTGCTCCTTCCGCCAGCGGCTGCGCTGCGCAGAACGGGTTGAAACGCGCTGGCCAACCTTGCCAAGGACCCGCCGGTGCGGTGCGCTGCGTTCTCACGCGGCTTGCGCACTGCACGCGCTGTCATCGCCGCCAAGGGCATAATCCGGCGGCATGATCATCCATTCGCTGCTCGACACCGACCTGTACAAATTCACCATGATGCAGGCAGTGCTGCACCAGCACCCGGCAGCGCAGGTGGATTACCGCTTCAAGTGCCGCACCCCCGGCGTGGATCTGGCGCAGTTCGTCGATGAGATCTCGCGCGAGATCGACGCGCTGTGCCGGTTGCGGCTGCGCGAGGACGAAGTGGATTACCTGCGCAGCCTGCGCTTCATCAAGCCGGACTTCGCCGACTTCCTGGCGCTGTTCCATCTGGATCGCAAGTATCTGAGCCTGACCGCATCGGCCACCCATCCGGGCGAGATCGAGCTGACCATCCGTGGCCCCTGGCTGCACACCATCCTGTTCGAGGTGCCGCTGTTGGCGATCATCAACGAGGTGTGGTTTCGCAATACCTCCGAGCCGGATTTCGAAGAGGGCCGCAGCCGCCTGCGCGAGAAGGTGGCGAGCCTGCGCAGCATGCCGGCCGGCTGCAAGATCGCCGACTACGGCACCCGGCGGCGCTACTCGCGGCAATGGCATGGCGAGTTGCTGCCGCTGCTGCGCGATGGCCTGGGCGAACAGTTCGTCGGCACCAGTAACGTGTATTTCGCCAAGCAGTACGGGCTGACCCCGCTGGGCACGATGGCGCACGAGTATCTGCAGGCGTTCCAGGCGTTGGGGCCGCGGCTGCGCGATTCGCAGGTGGCGGCGCTGGAATCGTGGGCGCGCGAATACCGTGGCGATCTGGGTATCGCGTTGTCGGACGTGGTTGGGCTGGATGCGTTCCTGCGCGATTTCGATCTGTATTTCTGCAAGTTGTTCGATGGCATGCGCCATGATTCGGGTGACCCGTTCGAATGGGGCGAGCGCGTCATCGCGCATCTGGAAGCGCACCGCGTCGATCCCCGGACCAAGGTGCTGGTGTTCAGCGACGGGCTCAATATCGACAAGGTGATGCGGCTGTACCAGCACTTCCACACGCGCTGCCGGCTGGCCTTCGGGGTAGGCACCAGCCTGACCAACGATCTGGGGCCGACGCCGCTGCAGATCGTGATCAAGATGGTCCGCTGCAATGGCCAGCCGGTGGCCAAGCTCAGCGACTCGCCCGGCAAGAGCATGTGCGAGGACATCGGGTATCTGCGCTATCTGCGCGACGTGTTCGGACTGCCGCCGATGGCAGAGGGATGATTGTTCGGGGCGATGCCGGCGGGGACTGACTGGCGCGCGTCGCCACCCGCTACAGAAATTCCCTACACGCTGTCGGGGAATGCCCGAGAAAAGTGAGACGCAGATCTCGATTCGAGGATGGCGGCCGCTAACATGTCATCACGCATGCATCACATCGGGTGCATGCGTCGCATGTGACGGCCCTTTTTTCCTTGCGAAGTCTGTTGAATGAGCGCACTCGACCCGCTGCCGCTATACCGTACGCGCAGTTGCTCCCGGCAATGGCTGGGGTTTGTGCGCGCGATGGCCGAGGAGTTCGGCGCCGAGTTGCCCGAGGACGATCTGGCCCTGTTGATGGCGCGAATCGGCCAGCGCTTCGCACGCGAACAGCGGCTTGCGCCGTGCGCCACGCTGGACGACGCGCAGCTCGCGGCCAATGCGGTCTGGGACCGCTGCGATTGGGGCCAGTGCGTGTTGGAGGAATACACCGACCATGTGCAGATCCGGCACGCGGGGGCGCCGTTGAGCGTCGCGCTGAATGGCGCCGCGTGGAGCGATGGGTTTTTGCAGGGTGTCTACGAGGGGTGGTTTCAGCAACTGGGGATGCTGGCGGGTCTGGCGGTGCAGAGCGTGCCGAGCGACACCGTCGATCTGCGCCGCCTGGTGTTGGCGCGCACGGCATGAGCATGTCTGATCGGGCAAGGAGAGTGTGATGACAGCAAGGAAGGGCAAGGACGCACCCCAACATGACGATGTGTCGGGCCTGTTCGCGCGTTTGGGGACGCCGGCCAGCCAGGGGTACCACGATTTCGCCTACACCCAGCTGTCGCCGCGCACCTGCAGCCTGCCGCAGGCCGGTGCGCCTGTAGCGGTCGAACCGGTCACCGTTGCGCCCGATGCCGTGCAGCCGCCGGTGGCGGTTGCCGCGCCGACGCCAAACTTGGGCATGCCGGCCGCCGTACCGGCGCCAGAGCGCTCGCTGCAACCCGTCGTGACGGCAGCAGACCCGGTGCCGGATGCGCTCGCCCCGCTGCGCAAATTGCGTCAGCTCGACGAACCTGCGCCGCGCGGCGTGCAGCCGGCCGATCGGCCGGCGCAGACGCCGTTGGAGCGCTTGTTCCAGCGCCTGTTGCAGGCCGATGCGCGCAGCTGCGCGCAAAGCCCGCTCAAGCGCCTGCGCTCGCGTTGAGCTGTTGCCCGTTGTTTCCCGCTGCAGGCGCCGGTGCGCTTGTCGCTTGTTGTGCCGCACGCCGCCATGCCTGAAGGACGATTGATGACCGCTGCCAACCGCCATTGCGCATCACCGCTGCCGACGCTGGCGACCTGGGCGCTGTGGTTGCTGGGTGCGTTGCTGCTGGTGTTCGTGGTGGCCGTGCCGATGGATGTGACGCAGCAGCTGGTGTTTTCCGGCGTGTTGTTCGCGGTGGCGCTGGCGGTGCGCAACCGCGGCGGGCGGGTGGTCATCCTGATGATGATGGGGATGTCGCTGGCGGTGTCGTGCCGCTACATCTGGTGGCGCATGACCCAGACCATGGGCGTGGGCAGCGCGGTGGATTTCATCCTCGGCCTGGGCCTGCTTGGCGCCGAGCTGTATGCCTTCGTGATCCTGGTGCTGGGCTATTTCCAGGTGCTGTGGCCGCTCAACCGCAAGCCGGTGCCGCTGCCGGCCGACCAGCGCCTGTGGCCCAGCGTGGACGTGTTCATCCCGACCTACAACGAGCCGCTGTCGGTGGTGCGCACCACCGTGCTGGCGGCCAGCGTGATCGATTGGCCGGCCGGCAAGATCACCATCCATTTGCTGGACGACGGCCGTCGCGACGAGTTTCGCGCGTTCTGCGCCGAGGTCGGCATCAATTACGTCACCCGCACCAACAACGCGCATGCCAAGGCCGGCAACATCAATGCCGCGTTGAAGAAGTGCAGTGGCGATTATGTGGCCATCTTCGATTGCGACCACATTCCCACCCGCAGTTTTCTGCAGGTGGCGATGGGCTGGTTCCTGCACGACACCAAGCTGGCACTGGTGCAGATGCCGCACTATTTCTTTTCGCCGGACCCGTTCGAACGCAACCTGGACACGCATGGCAAGGTGCCCAACGAAGGCGAGTTGTTCTACGGCCTGCTGCAGGATGGCAACGACCAGTGGAATGCCACGTTCTTCTGTGGCTCGTGTGCGGTGATCAAGCGCACCGCGCTGGAAGAAGTGGGCGGCGTGGCGGTGGAAACGGTCACCGAAGATGCGCACACCGCGCTCAAACTGCAGCGCCGCGGTTACCGCACCGCCTACCTGGCCGTGCCGCAGGCTGCGGGTCTGGCCACCGAAAGCCTGTCCGGCCACGTGGCGCAGCGCATCCGCTGGGCGCGCGGCATGGCGCAGATCGCGCGCATCGACAACCCCTTGCTGGGGCGCGGGCTCAAACTGTCGCAGCGGCTGTGCTACCTCAACGCGATGCTGCACTTCTTCTATGGTTTGCCGCGCATCATCTATCTGACTGCGCCGCTGGCCTATCTGTTCTTCGGCGCGCATGTGATCCAGGCCTCTGCGTTGATGATCCTGGCCTACGCCTTGCCGCACATCCTGCAGGCCAACCTGACCAACCTGCGCGTGCAGAGCCGCTTCCGCCATTTGCTGTGGAACGAGGTCTACGAAACCACGCTGGCCTGGTACATCTTCCGTCCCACGCTGGTGGCCCTGCTCAATCCCAAACTCGGCAAGTTCAACGTCACTCCCAAGGGTGGGCTGGTGTCGCGCAGCTATTTCGACGCGCAGATCGCCAAGCCGTATCTGTTCCTGTTGTTGCTCAACGTGGTGGGCGTGGTGGCTGGGGTGCTGCGGTTGATCTATGTGGGTGGCAGCGGCGAGCAGCAGACCATCTGGTTCAACCTGGCCTGGACGCTCTACAACATGGTGCTGCTGGGCGCCACGATTGCCACCGCCAGCGAAACGCGCCAGGTGCGCAGCGCACACCGTGTGCCGCTGGATGTGCCGGTCACCCTGTATCTGCCCGACGGCGGTGTGCTGCCGAGTCGCTCGGTGAATTTTTCCACGGGCGGCATGGCGATCACGCTCGCGCAGCCACAGCCGATCGAGCCGGGTCTGCCGGTGCAGATCGGCCTGAGCCACCGTGGCGTGGAGCAGACCTTGCCGGCGGTGGTGCGCCAGGATCGCGATGGACAGGTCAGCATCCAGTTTACGCAGATGTCGATGGAACAGGAGCGCTGGCTGGTGGCGTCGACCTTCGCGCGCGCCGACATCTGGCTGTCGCAGTGGGGCCAGCACGACCGCGATGCGTTCTGGCGCTCGATGGGCCAGGTGTTGGAAGCCAGTGCACGCGGATTCGGGCGACTGGGCGGGCATATCGTGGACAGCGCGCGGCAGGGCTTTCGTCCGAGGCGCCCGGTGGATCTGGAGTCGTGAGTGTGATGCGTGGTGTTTCCCTTTCCTTTACCAAGATGCCGCTGATGCGGATGTTCCCGGCTGTGTTGAGCTGTGCGTTGACCTTGCTGGCAGGCCTGGCGCAGGCGCAGCCCATGCCTGCAACGCCATCTGCGCAGGCAGGCAGCCAGATGCAGGCAGTCACCCCAGCGCAGGTGCCCGTCGCCTTCGCAGCGGCACCGTTGCCAGGCGGCAGCACGCGTGCGGCAACACTGCGCGAGCTGGGCATCGATTACGAAATCACCTTGCGCGGGGTGCAGGGCAGCGCCGGCGTGCCCTTCAGCGTGCGCAGCGATGAGATCGTCACCGCGGCCACGTTGAATCTCAAATACAGCTACTCGCCCTCGCTGTTGCCCGACCTGTCGCACCTCAAGGTCACCATCAACGGCGTCACCGTGGCCACGCTGCCCACCGACAAGGCCAACGCCGGCAAGTTGCTCTCGGCCGATCTGCCGATCGACCCGCGCCTGGTCACCGATTACAACCAGCTCAACCTGCAGTTGATCGGCCACTACACGCGCGATTGCGAAGATCCCGACCACAGCAGCCTGTGGGCGAATGTGGATGCGGCCACCAGCCTGTCGCTGACCACCACGCCGCTGGCCTTGGCCAACAATCTGGCGTTGCTGCCGGTGCCGTTCTTCGATGTACGCGACACGCGCCGGCTGGAATTGCCGTTTTATTTCCCGCAGCGCCCGGACACGGCCACGTTGCAGGCGGCCGGCACGGTGGCCTCGTGGTTCGGTAGCCTGGCCGGCTACCGTGGCGCGGTGTTCCCGGCCTCCACCGAGGCCTTGCCGGCGTCCGGGAACGCGGTCGTCTTCGCCACGCCCGGCACCTTGCCCGCGCAATTTGCGACCGCCGACAGCGGCGTGGCCGACATCCGCGGCCCCACCGTGGCCGTGCTGGCCAACCCGAACGATCGCAACGGCAAGCTGCTGCTGGTGCTCGGCCGCAACAGCGAAGACCTGCAGCGTGCCGCCACCGCGCTGGCCTTGCGCGCACCGTTGACCGGTGCGGTGGCCCGCATCGGCGACATCAGCGCGCCTGCGCCGCGGCGGCCCTACGACGCGCCCAACTGGGTGTCGAGCGAGAGTCCGGTACGCTTCGGCGATCTGGTCACCCAGCCCAGCCAGCTCAACGTCACCGGCTATCACCCCGACCTGATCCGGGTCGGCCTGCAACTGCCGCCGGACCTGTTCGTGTGGGAACGCGACGGCATCCCGGTTGCGTTGAACTACCGCTACACGCTGCCGGAGCAGGACAACAAATCCGCGCTCAATGTCAGCATCAACGAATCGTTCGTGACCACGCTGCCGCTGACCGGTCGCCCATTCGCTCAATCCACGCCGATGCGCTGGTGGAACAGCCTGGGGACGCGCGGCAGCATGCCGGTGCATCAGGACCTGACACTGCCGGTGGGTGCGTTTTCGGCCAACAGCCAACTGCGCTTCCATTTCTTCTTCGATCGCCCGCAGGGCGAAGCGTGCAAGAACACCTTCCCGGATGTGTCCGGTGCCATCGATGCCGATTCCACCATCGACCTGAGCGGCTTCCACCACTACATGGCGATGCCGAACCTGGCGGCGTTCGCCAATGCCGGCTACCCGTTCACGCGCCTGGCGGACTTGTCCGAATCCACCATCGTGCTGCCCAACAATCCCGGCGATCAGGACCTGAGCAATGTGCTGACCCTGCTCGGGCATTTCGGGGCTTCCACCGGTTACCCGGCGCTGCATGCGCAGATCATCGGCGCCGGCGCAGTGCAGCAGCATGCAGGCCGCGATCTGTTGCTGCTCGGTAGCGCCGAATCGCAACCGTTGTTCAAGCAGTGGCGCGCGCATCTGCCGATCGGCCAGGACGGGCGGGCGACCCGCTTTGCGCTGACCGACTGGCTGTTCGAACGATTGCCGCGCTTTCTCTCCTTCGATGCGCGCCGCACCGACCTGCCCACCACCGCCGAGATCGCCCTGCAGCCGCAGCCGGACGACGTCCTGCTGATGGGCTTCGAGTCGCCACTGGCAGCCGGCCGCAGCGTGGTCGCCTTCCAGACCGAGGACCCGGCCAACATGAGCCGCCTGTTCGATGCCTGGTTCGACCCGACCCTGCTCAAGGATTTCCAGGGCAGCGTGGTGGTGCTGCAGCAGAACAAAGTCACCAGTCTGGTCGGCAACCAGGCCTATTACGTGGGGCATCTGCCGCTGCCGACCTGGCTGCGCTGGTATTTCTCGCACCACCCGGTGTGGCTGGCCCTTACCGTGGTGCTGCTGGCGTTGTTGCTGGCCCTGGCCGCACGCGTGCTGCTGCGCAGGCACACCGCCGAGCGCCTCAACGACGGTGGCGGTGCATGAGCGCGCACGCACATACCGGTGGCATGACGCGCCGTCGCCTGCTGCATGCAGGCGCATTGGCCGGCGTGGCCGCGCTGCTGCCGGCAGCCGCGCTGGCGGCGCCCAGCCAGTGCGGGCCGTGGCCGCTGTGGAGCGCCTTTGTCGACAAGCACATCCAGCCCGATGGGCGGGTGGTGGATTTTCTCAATCCCGATCAACGCTCCACCTCCGAAGGGCAGTCGTATGCGCTGTTCTTCGCATTGGTCAACAACGACCAGGTGCTGTTCGACAAGGTGCTGAGCTGGACCCGCCACAACCTGTGCGGCGGCCGCCCGGATCTCAACCTGCCGGCATGGCTGTGGGGCCGCGATGGCAGCGGCGCCTGGCGCGTGCTGGACGCCAACACTGCCAGCGATGGCGAGTTGTGGATTGCCTATGCGCTGCTGGAAGCCGGACGGTTGTGGAGCCGCCCGGGCTACCTCAAGGCCGGCCAGCAGATGCTGCAGCTGATCCGCACCCAGGAAGTGGGCACGCTGCCCGGGCTGGGCCCGATGCTGCTGCCGGGCCGCACCGGTTTCGTCGACAACGGGCGCTGGACGCTCAATCCCAGCTATCTGCCGATCCAGGTGCTGCGTCGTTGCGCCAATGCCGACCCCAAGGGCCCATGGGCTGCCATTGCCGCCAACAGCGCGCGCCTGCTGCGTGACAGCGCGCCGGTGGGGTTTGCCCCGGATTGGACGGTGTGGGACGGCAAGACCTTCAATGCCGATCCCAAGCGCGGCAATGTCGGCAGTTACGACGCCATCCGCGTGTACCTGTGGGCCGGCATGCTGGACGCTGGCGAGCCGCTGCGCGCGCGATTGCTGAAGGACCTGTCCGGACCGGCCGACCTGCTCGCCGCGCAGCAGACGCCGGCCGAAAAGATCGACACCGCGCGCGGTGTGGGCACCGGCGCCCTGCCGGTGGGATTTTCTGCGGCGTTGCTGCCGTACCTGAGCGCACTGGGCAAGCCCGCGCTGCTCAAGGCGCAGGCGCAGCGGGTGCCCGCCGCCACGCAACCGGCCGCCGCTGCATTGCCGTATTTCGAACGCACGCTGGCCCTGTTCGGACAGGGATGGCTTGAGAACCGCTACCGCTTCGCCGCAGACGGGCGCCTGTTGCCCGCCTGGAGAACCCCTGCATGTGCCGCAACGACCTGAAGCCGTTCTACCTCGCCGGCATGCTCGCGCTGTGCCTGCTCGCCGCACCGGCAGCGCACGCGCAGACCAGCGCCGCCCAGCAGCTGGTGGAGCAGGGCAATTACTGGCACGACCAGGGTCGCGACGATCTGGCCGCCGACACCTGGAAGAAGCTGCTCGGCATCGACCCGGACCAACCCGACGCATTGCTCGGCCTGGCCCAGATCGATCTGGCGCAGGGGCGCCAATCCGAAGCGCGCAAGCGGCTGCAGCAACTCGAAGGCGCGCATCCGCAATCGCCGCAGGCGCAGCGCCTGCGCGTGGCGATCGGCGCGCGCGGTAGCAGCAACGCGGGCGAAGATTCCAATCTGCGCAATGCACGTCGTGCCGCCTCTGCCGGGCGCTATGTGGAAGCGGCGCGCAGTTACGAAGCCGCCTTCGCCGGCAAGTCGCCGCCGCCGAACCTGGCGCTGGAGTACTACCAATCGCTGGCCGGCACCCCCACCGGTTGGGAGCGCGCCCGCGACGGCCTGCGACGCTTGCAATCCAGCGACCCGGGCAATCCGTCCGTGCAGCTGGCGCTGGCGCAGGTCCTCAGTTACCGCGAACCCACCCGCCGCGACGGCATTGCGCAATTGCGCACGCTTGCTCAGCGCGCGGACGTGGGTGGGCCGGCACGCAGCAGCTGGCGCCAGGCGCTGCTGTGGCTCAACGCCGGCATGGCCGATGCGCCGCTGTACCAAGCGTTTCTTGCCGGTACCCCGAACGATGCCGAAGTGGCCGCCAAACTCGGCCAGCTGCGCGCGCAACGCACTGCCGCGGCCACGCCGGCCGATCCCAACGGCGTGCTGCTGGGCGAAGGCTTTCGCGCGTTGAGCGCCAACAATCTGAGCGCCGCCGAACAACGCTTTACCCAGGTCTTGCGTGCACGTGCGCGCGACCCCGAAGCGCTCGGCGGCCTGGGCTCGGTACGTCTGCGTCAGCAGCGTTTTGCCGAGGCGCAGGAACTGCTGCGACCGGCCGCGGCCAGCAACGGCAAATGGAAAAGCGCGCTGGAGAGTGCCCGTTACTGGCAGCAGCTGCAGCAGGCCGAAGCGGCGCGCGCGCGCGGCGATCTGGCGCAGGCGCGCCAGCTGGTAGAGCAGGCGGTGCAGCTGCTGCCCAACGAGCCGGCCGGACACGTGGCGCTGGGTGACGTGCAGGCCGCCGGCGACCCGGTTGCTGCCGAAGCCAGCTATCGCAAAGCCTTGTCGCGCGAGGCCGACAATGCCGGCGCGTTGCAGGGCCTGGTCGGGCTGTACAGCCGCCAGGGCCGTCTGCAGGAAGCCAGCGCCTTGTTCGACCGGCTGCCAGCGGCCGAGCGCGCCAAGTCCGGTGGCCAAGCCTTGCTGCGCTCCAACGTGCAGCGCGCCCGTGCGCGTCAGTTTCTGGATGGCGGCGATGCGGTCAGCGCGCAAACCGAACTGGAAGCGGCCATGGTCGAACGCCCCGGCGATGCCTGGATCCGTCTCGACCTGGCGCGCCTGTACCAACAGGCTGGCCGCCCGGATCAGGCGCGCAGCGTGATGGACGGCCTGCTCGCGGTCCATGGCGACCAACCCGAGGCGCTGCACGCCAATGCGCTGCTGGCGCAGGAAAGCGGCGACTGGCAGGGCGCCTACGACAGTCTGGACCGCATTCCAGCTGCGGCACGCACGCCGGCGATGGCTCAGCTGCGCGCCACCGCCTGGATCGAATTGCAGGCGCGTCAGGCGCGGCAGCTGGTTGCGCAGGGCCGGGTGGGCGAGGCGCAGCAGTTGCTGGCGCGTACCGAAACGGCGCTGGGCAATCAGCTCGACGATCCGCAACTGCTGGCCGCCCTGGCCGGCGCGCATGCCGACGCCGGCAACACCCAGCGCGCGCTGGTGCTGGCCCAGCGGCTGGTCACCGGCGCCAACCCGCGCACCGAAGACCGCCTGCAATACGCCAGCGTGCTGCTGCGCGCGCATCAGGACGCCGAGCTCTCGGCGGTGTTGCGTCAGCTGCAGGCCACCACCCTGACCCCGGAGCAGCTGCGCCGCTACCAAGGCCTGCGCAGCGCCTACACGCTGCGGCAGGTGGATGCATTGCGTGAGCTCGGCAATCTGGAAGGCGCCTACGACGCGTTGTCGCCAATACTGGCCCAGCAGCCGGACAACCGCGATGCACAGGCCGCGCTCGCGCGGTTGTACGCGGCCGCCGGCGAGCACCGCCAGGCGCTGGCGATCTACCAGCAGCTCCTGCAACGTCAGCCCAGCGATCTGGACACGCTCACCGCAGCGGCCAACAGCGCCGCCGCGCAATCGGACCTGCGCAATGCAGAGAGCTATCTGCAACGCGCATTGGCGCAGGCACCGGAGTCGCCGGAGGTGCTCGCGGCCGCCGGCCGCGTGTATCGCAGTGCCGGCAAGAACCGCAAGGCCGAGCAGTATTTCCGTGCAGCGCTGGCCGCGCAGCAACGTCAGGCCGGGCAGCTCGACAATGGCCTGGCGTCTGCACGTGGCCTGGCCGCCGTCGCCGCATCCGGTCGCCCGCTCAACCCATTCTCCGGCATGACCGGCGCCATGCCGCGTGCGCCGGCGGTGCTGTCCGAACGCATGGACGCCGGCAGCGCCTACACCGATGTCGCAACCGCGCCTGTCGCATCCATCGCGCCGCTCGCCATGCAGCCCAGCGTCGTACCTGTCGCGCCTGCCGCACCCGTCAATGCTGCCGCCGACATCAGGAGCGACGCGTTGCCGCAACCGGTGCGCGCCAGCACCGTGCCTTCCACGTTGCCTGCGCCCGGCAGCCGCTTGCGCGCTTCCTCGCATGGCACGCTGCCGCCTGTGTCGGGCAGCGATCTGCAGCCGCGCAGCAACCTCGCGCAAGCACTGCCTGCGCGCAGCAGCGGCAACAGCGTGCTCGACGAACTGCGCGCCGTGCAGGCGGAAAACAGCGGCGGCCTTGCCGGCGGCGCGCTGTATCGCGCACGCGACGGCGAAGACGGCCTGGGCCGTCTGGACGACATCGAAATGCCGGTGCAGGCCGAATTCGCAGTCGGCGAGGGCAAGCTCGGTGTCACGCTGACACCAACCGTGGTGGATGCCGGCACGCTCGGCACCGACTACGCCACCGCCAGCCGCTTCGGCACCGGCCCGCAAAGCGCCATCGGCGATGCGCTGGCCGCAAACCGTGGCCCGATCGACACGCTGGTCGATTCGCCGGTGTATCAGCTGCTCGCCACCGAAGGCGATACCGCCGCCACGCGCGAACGCCTGCGCCGGTACAGCTTGAATACCGGCCTGTTCAATGCACTGCTGGTGGAGCACAACAACAGCAATGCCGCTGCGCTGGCGGCGTTGGCCAACGAGCCGCTGCCGGCCTACCTGCTCAGCATCAACGCCTCCACCACGCCGATTGCGCAGCTGGCACGCGACATCCTGGGCAATGCCGCGCTCAGCGAACAGCTGGGTGCAGGCGATGCGGCCGCATTGCGCGCGTTGGCCGGCAGCACGGCCGCCGCGCAGCAGACGCCGACCGGCCTGGCCGACACGCTCAATGCCATGGCCGCCAGCGGCAACGGCAGCCGCCGGCTCAGCCAGGACGACACCGGCGTGGGCGTCGGCGTGCGGTATCGCAATGGCGGTTTCAGTGCCGACGTGGGCAGCACGCCGATCGGGTTCCAGGAGCACAACCTCATCGGTGGCGTGGGCTATCGCGGCGAGCTCGGTGACACCGTCAGCTGGTCGGCCGATGCCTCGCGGCGTGCAGTCACCGATAGCGTGCTGTCGTTTGCCGGTGCGCAGGACGCGCGCAGCGGGCGCGAATGGGGCGGTGTGACCAGCACCGGTCTTTCGCTGTCGGCCACTGCCGACAACGGCCTGCTCGGCGGCTACGCCAACCTTGCCGCGCACCGCCTGCAGGGCAACCACGTGGCCGACAACGACCATCGCCAGGTCGACCTGGGCTTCTACGTGCATGCCTTGGAGACCGAGCATCAATCGCTCACCGCCGGCGTCAATCTGACCACCATGCAGTACGACAAGAATCTCAGCGGCTTCACTTACGGGCACGGTGGCTACTTCAGTCCGCAGGACTATGTGGACCTGGGGTTCCCGGTGCACTGGAGCGGGCGCACGGCCGGGCAGACGGTGAACTGGAAGGTCGACGCCAGCGTCGGTGTGCAGCATTTCAGCACCGCGGCCTCGCCGTATTTCCCTACCGACCCGACCCTGCAACAGGCCGCCTACGACGCCGCGTCGCTGGCCGCGCTGCTCGGTCTGGTCAATCGCTACACCGACCCGGTGTATGCGGGCGAAAGCCGCACCGGCGTGTCCTACAACCTCAGTGGCGCGGCCGAATGGCAGGTGGCCCCGCAGCTGTTTCTGGGCGGGCGGCTGACCTTCAACAATGCACGCGACTACAACCAGTTCAGCAGCAACCTTTACCTGCGTTTCGTGATGGATCGCCTGGGTGCTGCGCTGGGGCGTGCACCGCAGGTGCTGACCTCGCCGTATGCGGCGGAGCATTGAGGTGACGGCAAACCTGGTGCCTCGCTCCGAAGGCGCGCAGCAGGGGCTGCAGCGGATGCACGCAGGCGACGGGATGACGCGCGTGCATGGGTCCGCATGCTCGCCTGCGACGTGGTGTGCATCGCCGCCACGCTGCAGGGACCGCCTGGCCTGCGCGCCACAACGCGGCAGCAGATAAACGAACGGCGCCTTCCGGCGCCGTTCGCATTGCATCCCATCACGCGTTCGGCGCTTACGGACGCACCTTGGTGGCGCAGACGAAGACCGCTGCCTGTTGCACGCGGCTGATCACGCCCTGGCTCTGCAGCTCGCGCGCGTGTTCGTCCATGCAGGTCAGGTAACCCAGGCGGTTGCCGGCGTTCTGCGTCTTGCACAGGCTGCTTTCGGCAGACACGTTCGCGCCTGGAATCAGGCCGCCGGTTTCCACCGTCGGGACCAGGGTGTTGCAGGTGCCCAACTTGGCCGGCCCGGTGTTCAAGGTCCAACCGATGTCGGCAAACAGCGCCGGGGTCAGGTCGATGTTCACGTGCGCCTGCACTTCCGGCGTGTCGAAAGGTTCCATCAAGGCATTGGGCTGCAGATCGGTATCGAAGTGCGAGAACGTCGAACCACCGGCCACCACGCTGGGCGAGTACAGCCGCGTGCGGCCTGCGCTGTCGGTGCCCTGCAGCAGTTGCGGATCTTCGTACAGCGACGCAACCACCGCAGTGCTGCCCTTCAGGCGCGCGCCGTCGGCCTGCGAGACCATGATGGCGGGGATGGTGATGTCGGTGATCGGCGGTGCTGCGTTGCCCATCGTCTGTACACCGGCCGCGTTGTTGGCGACGATCACGCCCACCGCGCCGTTGAGCTGCGCATTCTTCACCTTGATCGCGAAGGCGCAGGTGCCGCGGTCGATCAGCGCCACCTTGCCGGCCACATCGGCCGCATTGACGAACGGGGTTTCGCAGCCATCGCTGGCCGATGCGGCCGCCACGCCGTCATTGACCGTTACCACCGAACGCGCCGGGAAATTGGCCGCGGTGGCCAGCGGACCGAAGCTGGCAAAGCCCACTTCGAACTTGCCCGCAGCGCTGGCCGGTGCGGTGACGCGCAGCAGCGTGCGCGGATCCAGGATTAGCGCCGCCTCGCGGTTCACGCGCGTCCCGGCCCATACCGTACGGCCGGGCGTGCGCATCGCTTCGGCACGCAGGGCGTTGGTCATGGTCGGGTCGTCGAAGCGCTTGTTCTGGACGTTGTCGTAGGCCTGCGAGGTGTAGACGTCGGTCAGGCCGCTGCCCGAGCCCAGCACGCCGGTGGTCTTGTTGAGAAAGCCCGCCGCGCCCAGACCGTGGCCGATCTCATGCATCACCACGTTGAGGAAGTTGATCTGGCCTTCGGGCGTCTTGCCGTCCAGGCCCAGATACCAGCCCGAACCGGCCAGGCAATCGTCCTTGCCCAGGTCGCCGTTGAACTGCGAGAACACGTCGGCCGGATCGGCCGGATCCGGCACCAGGTCTTGCCCGGCGATCGCATCGCCCAGCGCGGACGGATACAGCGTATCGGCCTTGGCGCCGGGGAAGTTGTTGACGATCCAGTTCGGGCCGGCCTGGCCCAGCGTGCCGCCGGTGGCGGTACAGGTCAGCCGTGCGAACGAGGCATACACCTTGATCTCGACATTGCTCTGCAGCACCGCGCCCCACAGGTCCATGGCGTACTGGTATGCGATGCGGCGTTGCTCGCCGATCGTGCGGCCCGGGTTGCCGCCCAGCGGTGCGGCAGCGGTCGGGTCGTTCAAACCGACCACGGTGCCGGCATCGCCATTGATCAGCGTGACATTGGCTGCCCGGGCGTGCAGCGGTGCCAATGCGGCCGCCACGGCCAGGGACAACAGCAACAAGGGCTTATTCATGCGGCAGCGCTCCGTGCTCGGCGTGGGTGGGTTGGGTGGTGTCGGCGTCGTCGCTGTGTTCGATGACGATGCGTCCATCGGCCTGGCGGGTTGCCGTCAGCGAACTCATTTGGGTGGCCGGCAACTTGCGCGCCACGGTGCCATTGGGCAGGCGCCGCTCGGTCGCGCGCGCGGCCGCTTCGGTCTGCGGAACCGAGCTGCGTGCGGCGCTGCTGCGTGCTGCGGAGGCCGCTGCAGCCGCCTGCTGATCCAGTGCCGCGCTCTCGGCGTCGGTCAGCGGGCGCAATTTGCCGGTGGCAGGGTCGATACCGACCTTGGAACTGCTGGTAGCTGCTTCCTGCGCTGCAGCGATCGCCGGCAGGCATGCGACACACAACACACCGGACAGCATCCATCCGGGCTTGCGAAAGCTCATCATCGTTGGGGTTTCCTTGGGTCCAACAGGGGAAAAAACGCCGTGCTGACACCGGCGCTCGGGAGAATCCTTCCATTTCAGTCTGTTCATGACTGAATCATGAATCCGTGATTCGTGTCAATCTTTTGACACATTCGCCGTCGAATGCGAAGCGGCAACCTGAAAAAGTTATCGGCAGGGTTGCAGTCTGGGAGTTCACCCCAGGCATCGTCGCCAAGGCGCCTGCGCACGTCGTGGCCAGCGCTCGGCACGCCCGGGCGCCACTCGTACACTGGCCGGTCTGGGCGTCGTTCGGTCATCCGTTGCCGGCGCCGCCAGCCACCAGCCACCAGCCAACCCAGCGCCAGGCCACCATGCACGCCGTCATCTACCACAATCCCGGTTGCGGAACCTCCCGCAATACCCTTGCCCTGATCCGCCACACCGGCATCGAACCGCAGATTGTCGATTACCTGCAGCATCCGCCAAGCCGCCAGACGCTGCAGGCGCTCATCGCCGCTGCCGGCATCACGGTCCGCCAGGCCATGCGCCAGAAAGGCACGCCCTATCTGGAACTGGGACTGGACGATCCCACCCTGGACGATGCGGCGTTGTTGAGCGCAATGCTCGCCCATCCGATCCTGATCAACCGCCCATTCGTCCAGACCACGCGCGGAACACGCCTGTGCCGCCCCTCCGAATTGGTGCTCGATCTGTTGCCGCCAGCCACGCACGGCTTCATCAAGGAAGACGGCGAACGCGTGCTGGACGAGGCCGGTCAACGCATTGGCCGCTGACATGTTTGAGCCGGTTCAACCGGCGCCAAGCCGGTGTTGCGCCATCACGCTGGCCGCAGCGCTGGCGATAGATGCAGTGCGCCTATTCACAGCGCGATGAACAAGCCTGCTGCACGTCCACTTGCGCATGCACGACACCTGCTGAGCGCGGCACAGCAGGCCGGCTGCACGCACCGTGCGCTGGCGCGAGCGTTGCCCGGTGCCGGCATGCACAACCCGCGGCAGCGACCGCTCGTACACTGCAGCGCCTGCGGACTATTGCACCGCCCGGCGCTTGTTCGCTACCGGCCGGCAGCCGCCCTAGAATCCACGCCACGATCGTCAGGAGCACCCGCATGATTCGCGAAATTATCCGCATGGGCGACAAGCGCCTGCTACGTGTGGCGCCACCGGTCAGCAACCTGGGCAGCGCCGAGTTGCACACGCTGGTGGCCGATATGTTCGAAACCATGGACGCTGCGCGTGGCGTCGGTCTGGCAGCACCGCAGATCGCGGTGGATCTGCAATTGATGGTGTTCGGTTTCGACGCCAGCGAGCGCTATCCGGAAGCGCCCGCAGTGCCGCGCACGGCCCTGGCTAACGCGCAGATCGAACCGCTTTCGGAAGAAATGGAAAACGGCTGGGAAGGCTGCCTGTCGATTCCCGGCCTGCGCGCAGTCATTCCACGCTATCGCTTCATTCGCTACCGCGGCTTCGCACCCGACGGCACTCCGATCGAGCGCGATGCCGAAGGTTTCCACGCACGCGTGGTGCAACACGAATACGACCATCTGGTCGGTCGCCTGTATCCCTCGCGCATCGAAAATTTCGACACATTCGGTTTCGAAGACGTGTTGTCTTACGACCTGTAGCAGGTCCTTCGTTGTGTCCAATGCGGCGTGGCTGCCGCCATGGACGGCAGCCACGTCCTGGACTGCGCCGCATTCAAGGCAATCATCAGCACGCTGCCTGGCGCGGTGCCTCGGCATTGCGGCACCGTTGGCGGCATCAACGTAGCAATCGACTCGCGTGATGGATGACGGCGTGTCTGGTGAGCGCATCGCACCCCCGCCCATGCCTCAGGCCGAAAACGCGTGTGGCTCGGCAGCAAATCCGACTGCCAAGGCGCCCTTGCCGACGTTGACCATGCCGGTCAGGCTCATCACGCTTTCCAGCAGTTCCACGCCGTGGGTTTGGCAGGCGCCCTGCAGTGCGGCATAGCCGGGCAGGGCATGCAGCTCGGCCAGCTCGCCGCCGTAGCCCACGCACACCGTTGGCGTCATCAGGCCGTCGCGAATCTTGCGCACGGTGAAGCCGAACAGCTTTTCGGCCGAAGGTTCGAAACCCTTGAGCTTGGCCACTGGCTCGGTAACGCCGCGGTAGGCGCGCAGCACCGGCTTGATGTCCAGCGCGCTGCCGAGCGCGGCGCCGATCAGGCCGACGCTGCGATCGCCCTTGGTGCGTGCACGTGCGCGCAGGTAATAGAGATCGCGTGGAATCATGTAGCCATAGGTGTGCTCGGCCAGCTGTTCCAGGCGGGTACGGATGGCCGCCACGCTCTGGCCCTGGTCGCGCAGGCGGACTGCTTCCACGGCGGTGATGCCCTGGCCGGCGAACAGGTTGAGCGTGTCGATCACCCGTAGCGCGAACGGCGAGGTGTGGCCTGCGGCCTGCCGGATCGGCTTGTAGTCGTTGAGGATCGCGAAGCTGGCCTGCATCGCATTGTCGAAGATCTGGCTGCGGAGTTTGGAAATGGTCAGGCAGAACACATGGTCGTAGTCGATGACCAGTTGTTGCAGGAACAGATCGCGGATCTGGTTGACCGAAAACGGCGTGGTTTCCGCTTCGTGCCCGCGCTCGGCCACATGCGCCTGCAAAAAGCTCAGCGTGGCTTCCTCGTCGCGATGATCGGCCAGCACGGCCTCGCCGATACGCACGCTGATCGGCAATACGATGATGTTGTGACGTTGGATGAAGTCCTGCGGCAGATCGCACGCACTGTCCACCACGATTCCGATACGCATCGTCGCCCCCTCCGGCTGTTGCGTTGTCTGTAGTGCGAACGCTATCGCAAAACGGCTCCGCCGCGTAGGCCTGAGGTGGAGCGTGTTGCGGGCGCCGATCGCGCGGATGGCGACCGGACTGATGCAGGCCGGTGGCAGCGACGCCGCACTGCGTTGAAAGGCATTGCACGCGCAAGCGACGCCGCCGGCACGTGCGGACACGGGCGATGCGTATGTGGCTGTGCACCATTTACCGCCCCACGCGCGGGCGTCTTTGGCGCGAAACCCGCCGCTACGCCCGTGTCCGGTGACCTAAGTGCTAGCCAGCGCACGCTCCAAGTGCAAGGTGGCGCCCGCTATCGCGCTTGGCTGGGTGGCGCCGCCGGAATCGTTATAGCTCCCCGCGTGGCGCCGCTGCTACGGTCCGACCCGACTGCCGCACGGCAGGTCCCGACGACGCTGCACCAGCGCCGCCGCGCTGAATCATACGGAGAGTCACCATGCACAACTGCCCATCCAGCTCCCTTGTCCAGACGTGCGCCCAGGCGCCGACCACGCGGCGGCGCGCCTCGCGCTGGTGGACCGCGGCGCTTGCTTTCGGTCTGGTCGCACTCGCCCCGGCGGCGCTCGCCGGCCCGTACAAGATCTTTGGCAACCACTATGCGTGGGTGAACAATTTCAACGATCCCAACAACATCATCCAGGGCACGTTCGGCACCGGCAGTACGCCGGAGCTGACGGTCACCTTCAACTTCGCCGACTACAACCTCTACGGCTATCCGGCGATCGTGCGCGGCTGGCATTACAATTGGAATCCGACCACCGACACGCTGTTCCCCAAGCAGATCTCCTCGATCAGCTCGCTGCCATTCAAATTCAATTACAGCGCAGGCGGCACCAATCTGGCCGGTGATTTCGCTTACGACATCTTCTTTCGCTGGGACACCGCCAAGGGTAATCCGCAGCTGGAAGTGATGATCTGGGGCGACCACAATTCCTGGCCGGTCGGCACCGTGACCGCGACCAAGGTCATCACCGCGGGCGGGCGCACTTTCGATCTGTGGGAAGGCTTCAATTCCGGCGCCGGCTATTACGTCTACACCTTCATCCCGACCGGGACCGCCGGCCAGCCGACGCTGAAGACCAGCGGCAGCCTCAACGTGGATGCCAAGCCGTTCCTGACCTGGCTGCAGAACAACCGCGCCAAGGATGGCCGCTACAGCAACAGCATGTACCTGCATGCGGCCGAAGCGGGCTTTGAAGTGGTACGCGGCAATGGATGGGCCAAGGTCAGCGCGACCTTGGATGCGAAGTAAGCGCAGCCCCGCTGTATCGTGCGTGTCGGCGGTATCGGTCGGCACGCACGCAGGTTTTTTCAACGTTGGACAAGTCGCCGCCTGTGCATTGTTCGAGCGACTGGCGGCGCAGCGCTGCGCACATGACAGTCACGTGCCGTGTGTGGCGCCTGTCGCCTCGGCATCGGATCTTGGATGAGCTCACGTGAGCGATGTGCATGGATCACTGCGCCTGCGCCGCGCGTGGCCGCGGATGCGCTGGCGCGCAGATCCAGAGCGGCGAACAACGCGCCGCTACGCGGCCGGTGCCGGCGCGAAACATCGGAACGGCTGAGCGCTGCATGCCGATGCCACCTACCAGCCGCGCGCGCCTGCCACTGCGCGAATCGTGTGTTCGGACGTTGCTATAACGCCACCAACTGGATGCTGTCGAACACGATTGCCGGGCTGAGGTAGCCGTTATCCGGGGAGCCGGAGGCAATGCCGATCTCGATGCGGTTGTTGCCGGCCTGCAAGGCCGAGGCAGGGATGTCCACTTCGTAAAGGGTATTGTTGCCGCGCGCAGTGCCGCGCGTGATGCCGCGTGTCTTTGGTTGCGTGGGCGCGGCAGGCAGCGGGCCGTTCCAGCGTGCGTTCACGCTGATCTGCGGACGTGCGCCGCCCTGTGCCAACGGCACGAAAAGACGCAGGCGATAGCCGCGCACCTCGTTGGCGGGCAGGGTGAAGTCGATCCGGCTCGGGGTGTTGATGCCGCGCCACTGCACTGCCGGAAAGCTGCTCACGCTGCTCGATCCCACGGTGTAGGTCACCGCAGACCAGTGCATGCGCGCATCGGAAGGGTGCGCCCGCGGCAGCAGGTCCGCGTCGCTGAACCCCGCCGGCGTGCCGTCGGGAATGCCGATCTGCCACTTCACCGTGCCCGGCAAAACGACCGCCTGCAGTGCGGCGTGCGCAGTGGCACCGGCAGAAACCTCGATGTTGCGTTGTGCGAGCTCCAGTTCGTTTTGGTAGAGCGTCATGCGATAGCCGTCCGGGCGAACACCCGTCACCTGGTAGTTCCCGCTGCCGTCGGCGGTGGCCCAGTACTGCGCCTGCGCGTTGCGCAGGCCGATGACGGCCGGCTGGCCCGGCAGCACGCCGCCGACGTGCCCACTCACGGTGCCGCGCCCGCTTGCCGGCAAATAACCGCTCAGGCCCAGCGTGGCATCGACGAACGCGGTGTCCAGCTGCGCACTCGACGGCAAGCTTCCATCGGTGAACAGCAGCCCGTATACCCCGTGCAGGCCGCCGCGAAAGGCTTCGGTCTGGGTGTGATCGGAATACATGTAGTTATAGAGCTCATGCGTCAGGCTGGTTTTTTGCGTCGCAATGTCCTTGAAAAACGGGCCGCCCGCGCTGTGCTCGCGGTTGCCCATCAGCATGAACACGGCAACGCCAGGGCCACTGACGCCATGCACCTGGTCGTCCATCATTCGACGTGCTGAATAGAACTTGGAACTGGTGCGCCCATCCGGCAATAGAAAGACATCCTCACTTTCGATCGCTCTGCCGACATTGGAATCGGGCTCCTGCTGCGCATTGGGCAACTTGGACACGTTCAAGCGGGCGACGAAGCGCAATTCGCCCACTGGCAGCAAGGTGGGCGCATCGGTGGCCATGTAGATCGCATTGCGGCCCTTGCGTGCGATGTAGTACTGGACCAAGTCGCCGGCCTTGGCCGACACCACGATCGTCCCGCCAACGATGCGTGCATCCACACTGGCACTGCCCAACCCCGAAGCGATGTGCGAGCCCTTCGATTCGGTGGTCTGCAGTTCGTTGTCGCGATAGCGCATCGACACGATGTCGCCATTTCGGGCATCGACCGCAAACACCAGCTCGGCGCCGCTGTCGACGATCACGCGGTTGCCGCTGCGGCTGATCCCGAAGTCGGCCAGTGCAGGTGCGCTGATGCCGGCATAGAGCAGCAGTGCGCAGGCGAAGTAATGTCGAAGATTGCGAGGCATGCGGGTGAGCTGTCGGAAGCAAGGCATGGTGGCGATGCGTGCGCGCGATGCTAGGCCAGTACCGAAGACAGAGAATGTACGCACTGTTCGAAATTCCAGCGATCAAGGGTGGCGTCGTTGGTTACCTGCGGGCATCGCTGACTGTCGCCGCAGTGGGCAACTGCAATACGCAGTTCCGGCATCGGCCATGGAGAGGCTACCAAAACCTCGAGAGCCTTTGTCGGTTGTCGGTTGTCGTGGACGGCGCACGGCCACCGCGCTGCACGAGCGGGACATGCCGCACGGCTCGGCGGCCGCCTCCGGCTTGGCGGTGACGCAGTCGCCTTGCCAGCTGCCTCTGCGACGCACCGGCGTCCTTGCACGGCTCAGCGCAGGGCATCCCGCGCCGAGGCGATGTCCGCCATCCATTGCGTGCGCTTGCCGATCACGAAGCGGTATCGCTTTCCGTCCTCCAGCCGCACTGCCAGCGATGTCGGCGCGATCGGCAGCAGGCCGAACAGGCGTGTCCAGCAGGACTGAATCGCCACGATCTGCCGCAAGGGCAGGCTCAGCGTCTGGCGCTGTACATTGAACGCGTGCGGCTGAAACAGCAGCGCATCGGCGGTGAGAATCAGACGCCCGCCCACCGCTTCCATCCCGCGCTGCAGATTGGCAGGTGCCTGGCGCAATACCGCCCGATCGATCGAACGCAAGCCGCTACCGTGGAAGAGCGAGCTCACGGTCGTGCAACGGCGAGGTGGGCACGCGGCATATGCCGTAGCAAGACGCCAAGGCGGCCAAGCGCTATCAAGAGCGAAACCGAAAACATGCGATAGGCCTAGTGGGAAACATCACAACAGCGAAGGCCGCCAGCAAGATGCGGCAGGACGCCATGACAGCACATCACCTGTGCACAGCAGCGAAGCGGTGAAGCGGTGCGCCGGTACCCGCTGTGCCGGCACACCAACGATGAAAGACCATGCTCAGGTGGCGCTTGAGCAACCCACCGCACGCTTACTTCAGATAGGCGCGCGGCAGCGGGCCGGCCTGCTGCATGTAGCGGTCGCGCAGCTCGCTCTGGCGCGATCGCATCGGCATGTCGCGGCCGCCCAGCCAGACCTGCTCGGCATAATGCGCCACATCCAGCGGGTCGCCTTCCCACAGCACCAGGTCGGCCTGCTTGCCGATCGCAATGCTGCCGATGCGATCGCCCACGCCGAAGATGTCTGCCGGCACACGGGTCAGGCCGGCCAGGCCGGCTTCCCATGGCAAGCCATTGGCGACCGCATTGCCGGCGAGCTGGCGCAGTTTGCGTGCGTTGTGCGAGGCATCGCCGTTTTGGGTAAAGCTGACCTCCACGCCGGCAGCGCGCAGACGTGCGGCGTTTTCCAGCGTCGCGCCAATCTGGTCGAAGGTCGATGGCAGATCCGCCAGCGCGTCGACCAACACCGGGACCTTGGCCTGCGCCAGTTGCGGCGCAAGCTTCCAGGCTTCGGCGCCGCCGGCAATGGCAATGCGCACCTTTTCGCGCTGCGCCCAGCGCAACAGCTGGCGGATGTCGGCTGCGCGTTCCACCTGCACCACGATGCGCCCCTGGCCGGCCAGGTAGTTTGCCAGTACACCGCGTCCAACCGGGGTCAGTAATGCATGCGGCGAATCGGCCGGGATACGCCCGCGTGCTTCGGCAACCAGTTGATCCAGCAACATCCATTGCGCGGCGCGCGAGCTGCCGGTGAGATCGGACGCCGCCGCTCCGATGCGAAGAAACAAGGCGTGCGGGCCGGCCGGATCCGGGCTGCCATCCAGCCGCACGATGCCGCCCTGGCCAGCGATGAAGGCGCCACTGGTGGTCGCCCCCAACGCGGTAAAGCCGATGCCCTCCACGCGCGCCACCGGCACCAGCACCGAATCGGGGTTGTAGGCCAGGGTGACGTCGAATTCCGGGCGCATCGGTTGATCGGCCAGCTTGACGCCGCTGTCCACGGTGCTTTCTTCGCCGGAGACTTCTTCGATACCGATTTCGGTAATGCCGCCGAACAATGCCGGCGTCAGTGGGCGGCCGTTTGCTTCGACCACGCGGCCGTCGTTGGGTACTGCCAGGTTGCGGCCGATGGCGCGAATCACGCCGCCCTGCACCAGCACGTCGGTGTTCTGCAGGGTGCCTTGCGCGGTGGCAGTGTGCACGGTGGCGCCGCGAATCAGCACCTGCTGCGCGAAGGCCGGCAATGCCAGCGTGGCCATCACCAATGCCGCGATCGCGCGCAACCGCGGGGGCATGTGCGTGACGCGGCTCATCGTGCCACCTCCTGGCCGAGCATGAAGTCCGACACCGGCTGCAGTGCGCGGTTGTGCCGGTCGTAGACCTGCGCGCCGTCGATATACACCTGCTCGGCCAGCGCATACGAACTGAAAGGGTTGCCGTTCCAGACCACCACATCGCCCATCTTGCCCGGCTCCAGTGCGCCGGTCTGCTGCTCGATCCCGAGCGCCTTGGCGGCATTGCTGGTTAGCCAGCGGATGGCGCGCTCCGGCGGGATCTCCATGCCACTGCGACGCGCGTTGGCGATCACCTTGGCGGCCTCCTGGTTGAGTCGTTGGATGCCTTCTTCCGAATCCGAATGCACGATGGCGCAGCTGTTGGCCGGGCGATCGACCAGTGCGATGTTTTCCTGGATGCCGTCGAAGGCTTCCATCTTGAAGCCCCACCAGTCGGCCCACAGCGCGCCGCATACGTTGTCCTGCGCCAGGCGGTCGGCCAGCTTGTAGGCCTCCACGCCGTGATGGAAGGCGGCGATGTGGAAGCCGAATTCCTTGGACAGATCCAGCATCGTCGCCATCTCATCGGCGCGGTAGCAGTGGATGTGCACGCGGATGTCGCCGTTGATGGCACCGGCCAGTGTGTCGAGCTTGAGATCGCGCTTGCCGCCGGCATCGCCACTGCTGTCGTTGTCGCCGCCGCGGCTCCACCAATGGCGCTTTTTGGCGGTTTTCTTTTTCGGCGCGTTCTTCTGCAGATACTCGGCCGCGTCGATGAACGCAGCGCGGTAACCGGCCACGTTGCCCATGCGCGTGCCGGGGCCACCTTTCTGGCCGTACACGCGTTTGGGGTTTTCGCCGCAGGCCATCTTCAGGCCCCATGGTGCACCGGGGAATTTCATGCCCTGATAGGTGGTGGAAGCAACGTTCTTGAGCGTGACGCCGCGCCCGCCGATCAGATTGGCCGAGCCCGGCAACACCTGCAGCGAGGTGATGCCGCCGGCCAGCGCAGTGCCGAAGCCGGGATCCTGCGGCCAGATCGAATGCTCGGCCCACACGTTGGGCGTCACCGGCGCGGTCATCTCGTTGCCGTCGCTATGCGCGCTGACGCCCGGGCTGGGATACACGCCCAGATGCGAGTGCACATCGATGATGCCGGGCGTCACCCACTTGCCGGTGCCGTCGATACGGCGCACTTCAGCGGGCGCCTGGAGCGCCTTGCCCACCGCAGCCACCTTGCCGTCGCGCAGCAACACGTCGGCATCGTCCAGCCGCTCGCCGGTGCCGGTGAGCACGGTGGCGTGCTGGATCAGCACCGGAGCGGACGCGAGCGCGCGATAGGTGCTGGGGTAGGGATCTTGCACGAAGCGCGATGCGGCCGATGCCGCAGACGCAGGCCCGCACAGCACCGCCGCGCCCAGCGCGGCGAACAGGATGGAACGCATGGATTTCCCCGGTAACACGAAAACGTCAGCCGCCAACCTAGTCGTCGGCGGCGTGCTTGCCAAGTGCTGGAGGTCGAGAGCGGCGGGCTCATCACATGCACCCGTGCATGCTATGCCGAATTCGTCAGGGGATGTGCCGATGATTGCCAAAACAGAGCGCAACAAGCAGGCCGATGTGGTGTTGGCTTTCTGGGAGCTTGCCGGCGCGGCGCGCTGGTTCACGCACAACGACGCCTTCGATGCCAATTTTCGCCAACACTTCAGCGAGCAGCATTTTGCCGCCGCACGGGGTGAGTACGCGCAGTGGATGGCACGCGCCGAAGATGCACTGGCCTTGCTGATCCTGCTGGATCAATTTCCACGCAATGCGTTTCGCGGCAGTGCGCATGCCTATGCCACCGATGGCCTGGCACTGCGGTACGCCAAACAGGCGCTCGCCAGCGGCTTCGATCAACAGGTGTCGGCGCAACTGCGTCTGTTTTTCTATCTGCCCTTCGAGCATGCCGAACACGCCGATGAGCAGGCGCGCGCGGTGCAGCTGATCACTGCACTGGGCGATGCACAGACCACCCACTGGGCGCTGGAGCATCAGCGCATCATTGAGCGCTTTGGCCGGTTCCCGCACCGCAATGCGGTGCTGGGACGTGAGACCACGGCAGAAGAGCAGCAGTTTCTGGATGAGGGTGGATTTGCCGGTTGAAGACCTGCATCGGCGATCTGCATGCCGATGATCGAGGTCTGCCGTGCAGCGTGGGTAACGACGCTGCTGCAGCCGGGCACAGGTGGGCATCGCAACGCAGAAGATGCCGCCCTGCGCATGCCGCACCGGGCAGCGTGCAAGCAGTCAACACCGATCAGCAGCCGCCCGGCAATGCTTCCGACCGCCAGCTGGCGCCTTCGCCGAGCAGCAGAGAAAACCCGTAACTTTCGTAGCCGCTTTCGGCCAGCACGAAATCGAGCGTGCCGTTGCCGTCGATATCCCCGAACTGCAGCAGATGCGTGCGCAGCGGCAGGTCTTCGCAATCGTCGCAGCCGCTGGCAGCGTGACCCTTGCGGAACTGCCAACGGCTGCCGTCATGCTCGAAGATCGCAAGGACGACGAGCACGCCGGTGGGGTTGTCCGGGTTGCCGGTCTCGATGGGATGGTTGGAGGTCAGGATCGCCACGCGTCGCTGCGGTTGCTGCGTATCGGTGACGATCTGCAGCGCCGCCAGATCCTGCGCGCGATCGGCATCGAACGCGGCCAGCGCCTGCGCCAGGGCTGCCGGCTTGACGCGCTTGCGCAGCGGCGCGGCGTTGTTGACCTGTGCAAACAGCTCGGCCTGTTCGCTGGCGGTGGCTGCGCGGCCGGCAAAGCGCTTGCCGGGATTCACATCCACGGTCGACAGCAGCGGCGAGTCGGACAGCGTGGGGTTGCCCTTGATGCGCAGCTTCGCGGTGCCGCCGCACATGCTGTTGTCGTCTACCGTCAGTGCCGCAAGCCGCACGTTGCCGGTGGAAACGCCTGCGTTGAAGACCCGCAACGGCTGGCCCAGCAGCGCCTCGGGCAGGGTCGATTCCCTGGCGATACCCTCGCCGAGCCAGACCGGGATGTATTCCAGCGGATCGTCGGTCGGCTGGTTGTCGTAGGTCTGGACCAGTAGCACCGCGCGCGACGGTTCGGCGGCGTGGGTGGCCAACGGCAGCAGCGCGGCCAGGGCGACAGAGAGCAGGCGGGTATGCATTGCAGCGATGTCCTTGTGCAGGGTGATCCATGAAAAAACGGGCGCTCCAGGGAGCGCCCGTTTCGGTCTGAGGTGCGCCGGCCTAGGTTGCCTCTTGGCGAACCGCGGTCACGCGGTTGTCGCAAGCGCAGCAGTCTACCCAGGACGCATGACCGGCGAGCGGCAGCCGCAACCGTGCGACGACCGCCGATGTGTTGCTCAGTATTTCGCCACGCCGTTGTCCACCTCGTCCGACCACGCATCGATGCCGCCGGTGACGTTGTAGACATTGGTGAAGCCCAGCCCACGGAAATGTTCGGCGGCCTGCAGGCTGCGGCCGCCGCGGTGGCACAGGAACGCCAGCGGGGTGTCCTTGGGCAACTGTTCGATGGCGGCGCGCTCGTGCGCATCCAGCGTGCGGAACGGTGCGGCCACCGTGGCCAGTGCGCGCTCGTCGGCCGGGCGCACGTCCACCAGGGTCAGGCTGCCTGCCTTGAGACGGTCGTCGGCATCGCGCACCGACAGCTCCTGCACCGGCTTGGGCGCATTGGGGTTATCGATGGCCAGGCCACGGCCGCGGATGTCGTCGACCCAGTCGATGGTGATGCCGTCGGCACGACGCGCGCTGGCCAGGTCGAACTGCACGCGCAGCCCGTTGGATTCAGCCGCAATGGCGTTCGGGTTGGTCGGCGCCAGCTGGAAATTGGGCTGGAAATTGGCATCGATGGCCAGCGTCAGCGAGGCATCCGGCGCATCGGCCAGCGCACTTTTGAGCATCTCGACCGCGGCGGGGGTGATGGTGATCTTGGGCGGGCTGCGGTCGGGCGCCTGCAGGCCGAGCATGCTGCTCAGCTCGCCGCTGTCGGCCATCTGCACGATGATGTCGCTGCCGCCGATCAGCTCGCCGTCCACGTACAGCTGCGGGATGGTCGGCCAGTCGCCATAGGCCTTGATGCCCTCGCGGATTTCCTGGTCGGCCAGCACGTTGACGTGGGCATAGTCGATGCCCAGGCCGTCCAGCACGCCGACCGCCTTGGCCGAAAAACCGCACTGCGGCATGCCGGGCTGGCCTTTCATGAAGAGCACCACGCGGCTGGATTGCAGCAGCGTATCGATACGGGAACGCAGGGCGGGATCGAGAGACATGGCAGCACTTGGGTGGCAGCGTGGAGACCGGGCATTCTACGCCGCATGGCATCATTGGGCATGACCACGCCGGAAACGCTGTATCGCACCCCTTCGCGCCCCTACCGCTGGGTGGGCCTGTTGGCCCTCTCGCAGGCAGCGGTGGCACTGCTGTGGTGGCATCTGGGCTGGGCCTGGGGGCTGCCTGCGCTGCTGCTGTCGCACGCGCTGTTCGTGGTGCCGGTGTTCCTGCCGCGCGCGCGGCTGTATGCGCCGGTGCTGGCGCGGTTACCCGGTCGCGCGCCGCATGTCTGGCTGACCATTGACGATGGCCCGTCCGATGACACCCCAGCCATCCTCGACCTGCTGGATGCCTACGACGCCAAGGCAACGTTCTTCCTGGTCGGCGCGCGTGCCGAGCAGCGGCCCGAGCTGGTGCGCGACATGGTGCGGCGCGGGCATGGCATCGGCAACCACAGCCACACCCATCCGCAAGCCTGGTTCTGGGCGCTGGGGCCGCGCCGGATGGCGCAGGAAATCGGCCAGGCGCAGCGCGTGCTGGCGTGCATTACCGGCCAGGCGCCACGGCTGTACCGCTCGGTGGTCGGCATGACCAACCCCTTCGTCGCCTCGCCGCTGCGCGCGCACGGGCTGACCCGGGTGGCCTGGAGCGCGCGCGGCTTCGACGGCGTGCAATGCGAGCCGGACACCACCGTCGCCCGCATCGTGCGCGACCTGCGACCCGGCGCCATCGTGCTGCTGCATGAAGGCGCGGCGCACGGCCACAACCTCACCATCCTGCGCGGCGTGCTGGAGGCGATGCAGGCGCGCGGGTTGGTGGGGCGGCGGCCGGATTAAGCGCGACGGACAAAACAATTGCAGTCGCCGCCTGGCGGGCGCTGCCGGTGTTGGCGCTGCATGCGCCGCCCGGACATGACAGTTCCTTTCCCCCTTCGACGTCTGGTCGACGATTGCTCGCAACGTGTGCCCCGTCGCCTGCTGCGCTCAGCGTGGCTCTGCAACGATCAGCCAGTTGTTGAAGGGCGTGTTGCCATACAGCGGCGCAAACGTGGCGCGCAGGCCGGCCGCGTCTAGGTGCGCCTGCAGGCTCTCGCGCGTGGGATAGCTGCGCGGCATCCGCTGCATCCAGCCGCTCAGGTGCGCCAGGACGTCGGTGACACGGCTGGTGCGACCACGGCTGCTGGCATCGCCCAGCGCGCTCCGAATCACCAGCTTCGCGCCGGGCGTGAGCATCTGCGCCACGCTGCGCAGCAGACTGGCCTGCATGTCCGCTTGCAGATACTGCAGCACATCCAGGATGGTGACGCTGCCCCGATGCTGCGGCCACGCCACGCTCAGATCGACCACTTCGAACTTGGTAGCGCCCAGGTTCGAGCGCTGCGCGATGTGCTGTGCGCGGCGAATCTTGGACGCATCCACATCCACGCCGTGATAGGCCAAGGCCTGGCCATCGGCGCGCAGTGCATGGGCCAGCAGGCCGAGCCCGCAGCCCAGATCCAGCACCGGCGCCGTGGTCGTGCGCAGCTCGGCCAGCACGCCCGGATACAGCGGGTCGGTGCGCAGCTTGGCTTGCGTGTAGTAGTAGTCGTAGCGGTTGCCCAGCGGATGCGCCGGCAGAAATGCGCGTGCAATCGTCAACGCCTGCGCGCGGCTCATCGGTTGGGTGGCAGTGGTGTGCAATGTCGTTCCTTGGCAATCAGGCGTGCTGCGCGGCTAGCTTAGGGCCTGCCGGGCTGGTTGGGGTAGGGCGGGTTGGCAGTTTGCGATACGTGCCCACGGATGCATCGGTGGCTGGTATCCGACCTGCGCGGATCGAAAGACCTGGCTGCAACGCCTGTTGCTACCGCATCGACGTAAAGAGGGCTGGCAGTGATCGCGTGCGACATCTCGCGCTGTGGAGGCAGGTGCAAACCCAAGCGCGCACAACCGCGGCAGAGAAGCGCAGCAAAACGCTGTGACTTGGTGCCTTGCCAAGATGTTGCGCGCAGCCAGCAGATGGGCTTGGGCCGCATGCAAGAACTGCAGCGTACGGTTGGTGAATCCTGATTCCGGGCGCCGGCCGCAGCCACCTGGCGGCAGCCCGGTCTGTGTTGCCCAGCTACGCTTAGACGATCGTGTCCAACGACCCAGTTGCGCCCAACGCATCGCGCGCTGCCGGTAGCGCCAGTGCCGTCCAACGCGCATACATTGCGCCGGAAGGATGCAAGCCGTCGTCCACCAGCATGTCCACCGCATCGCCGCCATCGCGGCTGGTGGCCGTGATGTCGACAAAGCGCACCGCATGCGCACTGCAGCGGTCGGCAGCGATTGCATTGAACGCGTCGATCTGCGCACCGATCAACGCGGCATCGCCACTGCACGCGCGCGCAAACGGGGTCAGGCCCCAATCGGGAATCGACAGCACGAACACGCGTGCCGGGTGGCCGTTCGCGCATGCAATTGCACGCAGCAGCAGGGCGTCGAATTGCTGGCGATACTCGTCCAACGGGCGCCCGCGATACTGATTGTTGACGCCAATCAACAAGCTCACCAGGTCGAACGGACCCTGCGGGGCTGCCGCGTCGATCCCGGCCTGCAATTCGTCGGTGGTCCAGCCGGTGGTGGCGATGATCTGCGGCGGCGCCACGTTCCAACCGTATGCACGTAAGCCATCGACCAGTTGCGATGGCCAACGCTGGGCAGGCGCAACGCCCTCGCCGATGGTGTAGGAATCGCCGAGCGCCAGATAGCGCAGCGGCGCGCCAGGCGCAGTCATCAGGCCACGCTGCGTGGCTTGAGTGGAACCACCTTGGTAATGGCCTCGGCGCGGCGTGCCAATGCACGGTCGATGCGGGCGAACACATCGCGCATCACACCGGCTTCCGGCATCAGGGTCACGCGGAAATGGTGGCGATACGGCACGTTGAAGCTGGAGCCGGGAACCACCAGCACGCCTTCTTCGTTCATCAGATCGAGTGCGAACGCATGATCGTCGAAGTTGCGCGCCGCTGCGCCCACCACCGCCGGGAACGCATACAGCGCCCCGGCCGGTGCCACCAGCTGCAGATGCTCGCTGGCCGCACAGGCCTCGATCACCGCGCGGCGGGTTTCATACAGGCGGCCGCCCGGCGCGCACAGCGCCGAGATGGTGTCCGGCCCGTTCACGGCCGCATCGATGGCGTACTGGCCTGGCACATTGGCGCACAGGCGCAGCGCGCCGAGCAGGTCCATCGCATTGCGCAGGTCGTTGATGCGCGCTTGGTCGCCCGACAGCAGCGCCCAGCCCACGCGCCAACCGCAGGCGCGATGCACCTTGCTCAGGCCGCTGAAGGTGATGCACGGGTGCGCACCGGCCAGCGGTGCGACCGGCACGAAGGCCGCGTCGTCGTACAGCACCTGGTCGTAGATCTCATCGACCATCAGCAGCAGATTGTGCTTGGTGGCGATCGCCACGATGCGCTCCAGCAGCTCGCGCGAATAACTGGCGCCGCTGGGGTTGTTCGGATTGATCAGCACGATGGCGCGGGTGCGCGAGGACACCAGCGTCTCGATCTCCACCGGGTCCGGCTGGAAGCCGTTTTCCGGCGCGCAGCGGTAATACACCGGGCGGCCGTCATTGAGGATGGTCGCCGCCGACCACAGCGGATAGTCGGGCGAGGGCACCAGCACTTCGTCGCCGGGATTGAGCAGCGCCCGCAGCGACAGATCGATCAGCTCGCTGACGCCGTTGCCGATGAAGATCCGGTCCGGATGCGCGTCCGGATGCTGACGCCGCGCATACGCGGTGGCGATGGCCTCGCGCGCCTCCGGCAGGCCTTGCTGATGGGTGTATGGGTCGGTGCGGCCCATGTCGTCGGCAATGGCGCGCTGCAGATGCTCCGGCGCACGGAATCCGAACGCACCGGGGTTGCCGATATTGAGCTTGATCAGCTTGCGGCCCTGCGCCTCCAACTCCCGCGCTCGCCGCGCCAGTTCGCCCCGGATTTCGTAGCGGACTTCGGACAGACGCTCGCGGATGGCGAGCGGCTTTTGCGGGGCAGTGGACATGCGACGGGCCGGTTGTAGGCGTGAGGCTTGGCATGGTATCGGAAATATGACAAGCGGACATGCTTGCATCGGCAACGATGTCAAGCGGCTGCGCCCTTCGACTCACTAATGGTAGGTATGACCTTTGGGAATTGGACGGCCGGACATCAGTGGGCGCATCTCAACCTAGGAGACGGCTGATTGAGAAAATAGATCGTCAGCGAGGGGTTGGCTGATTGACAGCTTCTTAACATCTCCAGATTCTATTCCATCACTTGAGCCCGGCTCGGGCTCTACAGCAAGGAACGCGTATGTCAGGGGGAAGTGCGTCGCTCTCGTTAGTCGAGGGCGGCTCGTCGGTGCAAGACCGGCCGGATCTGGGGCTGCAGGGGTTGGTCCTGCTGGCGCAATTTCATGGCGTTGCCGCGGACGCGGTGCAGCTGGCGCATGGGTTCGGACGAGGCGGCGAGCCGTTCGACGAAACCACGCTGCTGCTGGCAGCCAAGCAGTTGGGACTGAAAGCCAAAGTCGTGGCCCAGCCGGCCGCGCGGATCGGCATGGCGGCGTTACCGGCGCTGGCCCTGGTGCCGGATGGCGATGCCTTTATCGTCGCCAAGGTCGGTGCGGACCAGATCCTGGTCCACGATCTGGTTGAGAAACGTCCGCGCTCCATCTCGCCCACCGAGTTCGAGGCGCGTTACCAGGGTAGGTTGTTGCAGGTGGCCTCGCGGGCTTCGGTGCTCGGCGACCTGGCCAAGTTCGACTTCAGCTGGTTCATTCCTGCGGTGGTGAAGTACCGCAAGTTGATGATCGAGGTCTTTATCGTCTCGTTCTTCATCCAGCTGTTCGCGCTGATCACGCCACTGTTCTATCAAGTGGTGATGGACAAGGTGCTGGTGCACAACGGCCTGACCACGCTGGACGTGATCGCGATCGGGCTGGTCTCGATGGCGGTGTTCGACGTGCTGCTGTCCGGATTACGCACCTACGTCTTCGCCCACACTACTAGCAAGATCGACGTGGAGCTGGGTGCCCGGCTGTTCCGGCATGTGCTGTCGCTGCCGCTGGCGTATTTCGAATCGCGGCGGGTCGGCGACACCATCGCGCGCGTCCGCGAGCTGGAGAACATCCGCAACTTCCTGACCGGACAGGCGCTGACCTCGGTGCTGGACCTATTCTTTACGGTGGTCTTTCTGTCGGTGATGTTCTGGTACAGCGGTTGGCTGACCTTGATCGTGGTGCTGTCGCTGCCGTTGTACGCGACCATCTCGGGCCTGATCACCCCGGTGCTGCGCAAACGCCTGAACGACAAGTTCGCGCGCGGCGCCGACAACCAATCCTTCCTGGTGGAGACGGTCAGCGGCATCGGCACGGTCAAGGCGATGGCGGTGGATCCGCGCGTGACCCGCACCTGGGACAACCAGCTGGCCGGCTATGTCAGCGCCGGGTTCAACGTCACCCGCATCGCCACGCTGGGCCAGCAAGGCGTGCAACTGGTGCAGAAGCTCACCGCCGTGGCGGTGCTGTTCTGGGGCGCAAAGCTGGTGATGGAAGGCAAGCTGTCGATTGGCCAGCTGATCGCCTTCAACATGTTGTCCGGCCAGGTCACCGCGCCGATCATTCGGTTGGCTCAGTTGTGGCAGGACTTCCAGCAGGTCGGTATCTCGGTCGAGCGGCTGGGCGACATCCTCAATACCCGCACCGAGTTGCCGGGCAGTCGCCTGGCATTGCCGCCGATTCGCGGGCAGGTGACGTTCGAGCGGGTCACGTTCCGCTATCGGCCGGATGCGCCCGAGGTGCTCAACGGGATCGAGCTGGATATCCGCCCAGGCGAAATCATCGGCATCGTCGGCCGTTCCGGCTCCGGCAAGAGCACGCTGACCAAGCTGGTGCAGCGGCTCTACACGCCCGAGCGCGGGCGGGTGCTGATCGATGGCCAGGACCTGGCACTGGCCGATCCGGCCTGGTTGCGTCGTCAGCTGGGTGTGGTGCTGCAGGAGAACTTCCTGTTCAACCGCAGCGTGCGCGAGAACATCGCGTTGACCGATCCCGGCATGCCGCTGGAGCGGGTGATCCATGCGGCCAAGCTGGCAGGTGCCCACGACTTCATTCTGGAATTGCCGGAAGGCTACGACACCAAAGTCGGCGAGCATGGTACCGGCCTGTCTGGTGGTCAGCGGCAGCGCATTGCAATCGCGCGCGCGCTGATCGGCGACCCACGCATTCTGATTCTCGACGAAGCCACCAGCGCCCTGGATTACGAATCGGAGCACGCAGTGATGAGCAACATGCGCGCCATCTGCAAGGGCCGCACCGTGCTGATCATCGCCCATCGCCTGTCCACCGTGCGGCAGGCCAATCGCATTGTCGTGGTGGAGAAGGGACGCATCGTCGAGAGCGGCTCGCATGCCGAGCTGGTCGACCGCCCGGAAGGCCAATACGCACATCTGTACAGACTGCAACAGGGGACACCATGAAGCACCTGCTCCAGGGATGGCGCGATTTCTTTCTCCGCTATTTCAACATCTTCAAATCGGCCTGGGCGGTGCGCCGCCAGCTCGACCCGCCCGCGCGCAGCGCCGACGAGCGCGCGTTCCTGCCCGCCCATCTTGAGCTGACCGAAACGCCTGTCTCGCCCACCGCGCGCTGGACGATGCGCATCATCATCGGCTTCTTCTGCGTCGCGCTGCTGTGGGCGTGCCTGGGCAAGCTCGATATCGTCGCCGTGGCACCAGGCAAGACCGTGGTCGACTCACGGACCAAGGTGGTGCAGACCGCAGAAACCGCGGTGGTACGCAGGATCCTGGTACGCGACGGACAGGCGGTGAAGAAAGGCCAGCTGCTGGTCGAACTCGATGCCACCGCCACCGGCGCCGAGTTCGCCCAGGCCGGCGACGCACTGGTCAACGCACGTCTCGCTGCGCTTCGCCAGGCAGCGCTGGCGACCGCCATTGCGACCGGGCAGCCGCCGCAGCTGGATCCGGCTCCGGATCTACCCGCCGAGCGCGTAGCCAACGAGCAGCAATTGGTCAGCAGTCAATTCGACGCATTCCAGGCGCGCCGACACAACCTGCAAGCCAGCATCGCCCAACGCCAGGCCGAGTTGCAGACCACCCAGGACGCGATCGAACCGCTGGCCGAATCCGCACGCATCTCCAAAGTGCGCGCAGAGGACTACGCCCGCCTGGTCGAAGGCAAGTACGTCGGCCGCCATGACTACCTGTTGCGCGAACAGGAACGCATCGCCGCAGAAAGCCAGCTCGCCACCCAGCGCAATCGCCTGCAGGAGATCCGCTCGGCGACCAGCGCGGCGCAAGAGGAGTTGCGCGTGCTTGTCACCGACACACGCCAGCAGGCACTGGATGCCTTGCGCCAGGCAAGCGAGCAAGCCGGCCAGCTGACCCAGGACGTCGCCAAGACCGGCCAGCGCGACAAGCTGATGGCCCTGCATGCGCCCGTCGACGGCACGATCCAGCAGCTGGCCGTCCACACCGTAGGCGGTGTGGTCACGCCTGCACAGCCGTTACTGGTCGTAGTGCCGGCCGAAGAAGCACTGGAGGTCGAAGTCACCGTCCTCAACAAGGACATCGGCTTCATGCGCCCGGGCCAGCCGGTCACCGTCAAGGTCGACAGCTTCCCCTACACCCGCTACGGCTATCTGACCGGCACGGTCGCCAGCGTGTCCCACGATGCCGCACAGGACGAAAAGCTGGGTCTGGTATTCCCCGCGCGCATCAAATTGAACGGCAGCACGCTGGAGATCGATGGGGTCAAGGTGCGGATGAGTGCCGGGATGAGCTTGAGTGCGGAAGTAAAAACGGGGAAGCGGCGGGTGATTGATTACTTGTTGAGTCCCTTACGAATGCATGGCTCGGAATCCTTGAGGGAGAGATGAATTTATGAAACTGTTGATGCTCGTCGGTTTGGCCTTGGTCATGACGTGTATGTCTGGCTGCAAGCAAAAGATGAAATGGGAGGAGCAGGTCTGGTTGGAGGAGGGCCGCTTTGTGGAGGTGGAGCGTCAGGCAGAAGGGACAATTGATTTCCCAAATTCTTCGTCAATCGTCACCCGCCATCAAGAATTTAGATACGACCCTTTGCAAGTGTTCTGGGAGAAAGAAGGAGCGGCGCAAGTAAAGTCTTTTTACATCGCTGGCAGCGATGCTTATCTCGTTACAACTGCCGGGAAAAGTCGCGATAATTTCTGCATGGGAAGACGTCAAGGCGAATTTCTTTTGAATGTCTTGCGCTGGCGCAATGGGAAGGTGCAAGAGATCGACCAGCACGAAGCACCCCTAGATAAGATGCGGATGAATCTTTCCGGGAATGCGCACTGGATCCTTCGTAAGGATGGCTGGGCGGGGGGGGCGCAACACTTGTCATGGAAAGAAATTGCGAGAGTCACTGGGCAATTTGACGACCAGCCGCCAAGGTCGGTCTCTGATTTTTATACTAGAACACCAAACCTATCTTGTAATTAAGGAGGGGCGAAGTGATTTGGCTAGGCTGCTGTAACCAATGAAGTGCATCCACGCAATGCAGCGGGCATTGCGTGAATGCACTTTCGCTGGACCGGTGTGAGTGCTGGTTAATTTCAAAAAAGAAGTAATCAACGAGGTGCGACGCGATGAAGATGTGTAGGTGGGCGATGGTTGCTGGACTGATGTCTGCTGCCTTGTTGAGCGGTTGCAGCAACAAAGACACAATGCGCTGGAAGGAGCAGGTGTGGCTCAGCGATGGGCGGCGCATCGATGTAGATCGATATTCAGTAGCTCTGAAGAGTGGCTTTCCCAACTCGACCGATGGGCCACCTATTTATCAGGAAATCAACTATGCGCCTTTAGGAGTTCACTGGTCTGCCAAAAGCGGGGTGAAGGGAGTTCCGGAAATGCTTTCCTTCGATATCGTGGATGGTGACGCCTACTTGGTCGTTGTTGATGAAGACCTCGAAGAATTCTGTGTTGGCAAGCCGAAAGGAACTTATTTGATGAGTGTCTATCGTTGGCGCAATCGGGAAATGCAGGAGGTAAATCAGCATGAAGCACCCATCACCCGCATGGGTATAAATTTGTCGGGAACGGGGAATTGGGGCTTTCGTCATGCGGACAGACCTGTGACCTATCTTTCTTGGGATGACATTGCTTATGTGACAGGGCAACCTAGCTCAGGGCCTCCAAAACTTCTTTCCGAGTTTTATAAGAAAAGACAAGGCTATGCGGTTTGTAAATAAATTAATCAATAACTAAATGGTGAATGGAAATGGAATTCAGTAATATAATTCTTGATTATGCGCAGCTGGCCGCGAATGTCTATGGATCGAAGTCCAGTGTGAGGTCGGAACTGAATACTGTTCAGCTCCCCGAAGGATGGAGCCAGATCGACGAGAAGATCTCGCAGAGCGGATTCATGGCTAGGGCCTATCGCAATGCAGCCACGGGGGAGGTAGTGGTCGCTTATGCAGGGACGACGCTAGAAGAAGGTCAAGCGCTCGATGACTGGATCACGGGAAATGTACCAGCAGGCGTAGGCGGGTTCTCCCAACAGGTCTTCGAAGCCATAGAGTTCTATCTGAATGTACTGAGCTTGCCGGTCGTGGACTCAGCGAAGACTAGTTTCACCGGTCATTCGCTAGGTGGCGGGCTCGCTTCGTTGATGGCGGTTTATTTCGATAAAAAAGCGACTGTCTTCGATCAGGCGCCTTTCGAGAAGTCGGCGGCAACGTCTACATACGACCTGTATCTGGAACCATTGAAGTACGCAGGCTATACCCTTCCTCAGGAATTTAAAGACTACGATCTGCTCCATTACAACGAGCGGAAATCGAACGTGCAACAGATTGTGGTGGCGGGCGAGGTACTCAGCTATGGCACTGAAAATTTGTTCAAGATAAATGATGGAAATCCGCTTGTGCTCGATCCGGAAGCGGAAGATATCTTTGGCTGGGGCGGAAGCGTAGCGGCTGACTTCGCCAAGGCAGTCGACCTGCATTCGATGACACTGCTTGCTGGGTTCATGAATTCGGAAATATTTCTTGAGGCCTCCAAGAATTTCAAAGAGTTGCTGCCAAGAGTATTTCGGGGGGCATATCAAAATGTTGTGCCGACAAATCGTACTGCTAGTACTTTGCTTGAATTGCTGGTCCAGCGCCAGATCGTAGGAGAAGGCGCGCTCGACACGCTCGCGGCCGACGTGGCGAAGATCGTGGGTACCGAACTGCGCGGCACGGATAGTTTGTTTTTTGTCAATGAAAACGGAGACGACAAGCAGCTCAATCTGGCCGCTGCGCTCATCGATGTCGTGTTGGCGGGGCTCTATCAACAGGCCAATGGCAGGCGGCAGCAGCAAGGATTTACTCGCCTGCTTGCCGACGTCCTGATCCGCGCTGACGGCTATCTCGGTTTCGATGCGGAGACTCTTGGCGATGAACGGAAGCGAGGCGTCGACTCACTCAGCCAATATGTCTCTGCAAGAACACAAAACCTTGCCCTCGATACGAATCTTCTGGAGCGCGCGCGCTGGGGCGTTCAGGATGGTGCTGCCATGCACTATGTCGGCTCCGATTTCGACGTGCGCTCGGACGTGGTGGTGGCTCTACACGGCAACAACACCATCGCAGTTGGTGGCGGCGACGATCTGGTCCTGGGCGGCAACGGCGACGACGATATCAGTGGTGGATCGGGCGATGATCTCCTGTACGGTGGCGCAGGATTCGACACGTACCGCTTTCTTACCAACGAATCCCTTCTAGTCAGTACAGATCGCATTTACGACAGCGGCGGCGATGGCGCTGTGTATGTCGACAACGTAGCAGTGACGGCAGGTGTCCGCCTGACGGAGACGACGTGGGTCGATTCCACCGGTAACTTGCGATTGACCATGATTGCAGACCCGGTCCATAGATTGATTATCACCAATCTGCTTAGCGGCGACACGATCCATGTTGAGCGGTGGCAGAACGGCCAGCTGGGCATCAGCTTGTCCGGCGAAGTGCCGACCGTGACCGAGCCAGCAGAGACGATTCTGAGCGGTAGCGACGACACTTTCGGCGAGTTCGGGACTAACGACGGCAACGACATCGTCCAGGGGCTTGCCGGCAACGACGGCGTCGAAGGAGGCGCCGGTGACGACCGCATTTATGGCGGTGATGGTGAGGATCTGCTGCTGGGTGGCTCCGGTGACGATCATCTCTATGGCGGCGCAGGTAACGACCATATTTTCGACGGGTCGGAGCTTGCGAATATGCGCGAATGGACCGATCGGCAGCGGGCGGACATGGATGAAGAGATCCGTCAGTTCCTTGGCGCAGGGCAGCTCATGGCGCGCGGGTCGGGCTGGTACGTCGTGCGGGGAGGGCTGCTGGACGGCGTGAATGGGTTGAACTGGAGCTACCTGGACCCGAATGCCCATCCGAGCGGCGACGATATCATCGATGCGGGTGATGGCGACGATTATGTACTGGCCGGCGAAGGTGACGATATCGTCAGCGGCGGCACGGGTGCCGACATGCTTTATGGCGGGCATGGTCACGACATCATCGAAGGTGGCGATGGTAACGACATTATCGTAGGCGACCCGCGAGGCGTTGCTGGGTCTAGGGGGCTTCTTACCTACACGGTCTCGAACCATGCAAATATCAATGGTAACGATGTTCTGAATGGGGGCGAGGGCGACGATATCGTCATTGGATCTGGTGGCAATGACGTCATATATGGTGGCCTCGGTAACGATCAGCTCGAAGGCTTCGTTTACGGTGAGACCAAAGATGGAGAGGATGCAGACGCCGACTATATCGACGGCGGGGAAGGCAATGACAGGATCAGTGGCGGTGATGGCAACGACACCCTGCTGGGTGGACTTGGCGATGACGTCGTGTCTGGTGACAACGACAAAGTGCCTCTGACGAATCATGGCGACGATCTGATAGACGGCGGTGCCGGCGATGATCTGCTTGAAGGATTTGGTGGAAGAGACACATTGCTGGGAGGAGACGGCGCAGACACCTTGCTCGGCGATAGCCTGTCGATCGACGCTGCGGCGCACGCTGACGACCTCCTCAAGGGCGGTGCGGGCAACGACATCGCTGCCGGCATGGGAGGTAGCGATGTCATCTACGGCGACGACGGCGACGATCAACTGATCGGCGATGCCAACGCCTCTGAAATTGCAATGCAGTATCACGGTGACGACTCGCTCTATGGCGGCGCCGGCGCGGACAAGCTCTGGGGTGGCGGTGGCAACGACCTGCTCGATGGTGGGATCGGGGCCGACATGTTGTCTGGTGAGACCGGCGACGACCGCTTGCTGGGCGGTGCAGGAGCAGATGAACTGTTCGGCGGGGAAGGAAGCGACGTTCTCGATGGCGGAGCTGACAACGACGTGCTGTGGGGCGGCCTGGGCGTCGATACGCTCGATGGCGGCGATGGCGACGATACCCTATCCGGAGATGGCGGTGCCGATATGCTCGTTGGCGGAAACGGCGCCGACACGCTTTCCGGTGGTGGCGACGCCGATACCCTGAGCGGAGGCGACGGCGCCGATATTCTGTCAGGAGGCGACGGCAACGACACCGTTTCCGGTGGAGCAAAGAACGATCAACTGTACGGCGACAGTGGCGATGACGCCCTGGACGGCGGCGATGGTAACGACACTGTCTCCGGTGGCACGGGCAATGACACCGTGGTTGGCGGTGCGGGTGACGACATCCTGTCCGGCGGCTCCGGCAACAACCGCTATCTGTTCGACCGCGGTTTTGGGGTCGACGTTGTCACGCTGACTGCGGGCGCGATCGAGCGGATCTTCTTCCAGGGTGGGCTGGGATCCGAGCAACTGACGTTCGCAAGATCCGGGGATGATCTACTTGTCGAGGTTGTAGGTCAGCCGGACCGCCTCACGGTCGCAGGGTTCTTCGTTGCGGGCAGCCAGGCGGCCGTCTACAGCGCCGATGGACAGGTCTACACCGCATCCTCGTTCGCATCGGATTACATGCAGGGCGGACTGGTAAGTGGTGGTTCTGGAAGCGATAGTCTGCAAGGCGCGAGCCAGGCGGGGCGGATCTATGGTATGGCCGGGGACGACGCACTGCATGCGGGCAGCGCAGGCGATCTGCTCAATGGCGGCAGCGGCAACGATACGTTGACCGATGGGGCCGGCGACGATGTGATGCTGGGTGGCGCCGGCAACGATGTCATCTACTTCGGTGCGCAGGGTCCCGCCGACGAGGTGGATATAGCCGATGGCGGCGCGGGTAATGACATCTACCATGTCAGCTGGTACTCCGGTGCGGATTTCATTAAGAACCTGGGAGTGCAGGGCGCCGGTAGCGATCGCATCGTGCTGGACAATATTGCCAGCACGATGGTGAACAATTTCATTGTCGCCGGGGACGATCTGTACGTCATGGTCGGCCAGCAAAGCGTGGAGAACATGTTGCGGCTCGAGGGCTTCCTGGCCAAGGGGGCCCCCGCGCACACGCTGGAGTTCTCTGATGCCGTCACTATGACTGCGGCCAATTTCAAGAGGCAATCCTGGCAGGGAACGCAAGGCGACGATGTCTACGAGGGCACTGCGGCTCCCGATCAGATCGTCGGGTATGCCGGCAATGACGTGCTATCGGGCGGAATGGGCGACGACCAGGTCAATGGCGGCGACGGGGACGACATCCTGCACGGAAACGCCGGCGACGACACGCTGGTCGATGGCAAGGGGTTGGACATCGTGTATGGAGATGACGGCAACGATGTCTTCCACGTGGAGGTGGATGAATACGCCGACAGGTTCATCGGCGGTGCCGGGGATGATGCCTATTATTTCCGGCACAACTTCTCTTACATGCCGGCGATTCCTTCCGCGCCGACTTCCCAGGTCGAAGAGTCGGCCGACGGCGGCGTGGATACCATCTACAGTATCTTCTACGACATCACGCTCGCGGCCAACGTCGAGAATCTGGTGGCCGAACACAGCCAGTTCGCATATCTACAGAACGGACAGTACATCCCGCGCAATCTGATCGGTAACGATCTGGCCAATAGGATCAGCATCGCCGCTCCGACCGGTATCTATAGCCATCGCGGACTGTCCTATCTGCTGGATGGAAAGGGCGGGGACGATGTGCTGATGGGAAGCGACGCGAACGAGATTTATGTGGTGGACAGCCTGGGTGACGTCATCATCGAGCCCACCGTGCCCGGGTACAACTCCATCGATACGGTCCGTGCCTCCATCTCCTACTCCCTCGAAGGCCTGCAGAGCATTGAGAACATCGAGCTGACCGCGGATGGAACCAGCGCCACCGGCAACACTGACAACAACCGACTGGATGGTGCAATGGCGTATGGAGCCAACACGCTGATCGGCGGGGGTGGGGATGATGTCTATGTGATCGACAATCTCGACACGATCGTCGAGGACGCGATGGGCGGTGTCGACACTGCGATCGTGATGCGCATGGAGTCGCGCAGTTTCACTGTTGCGGAAGGGAGGAATGTAGAGATCTACCGGATTGGCGAGGCCCTCTACGGGAACAACATCCTGAGGGGGAGCAGTGAAGCGAATGTGCTCATCGGGAACGCCTCGGGGAACTATCTCTATGGCGGGGCCGGGGACGACGAGCTGCGTTCAGGCGGGAATTCGTTATCCGGCTATAGCGATGTTTTATCTGGCGACGAAGGCGATGACCTGCTTGTCTCGAGTTATGGGCTGGTTACCTTGTCCGGTGGCAGGGGAGACGACGAAATAGTGCTGGCTCAGGGAAAAGACAGTGTCTTCTACGCGAGCGGCGACGGGCGCGATCTGATCCGGTTGGCGGATGGGAATACGGAAAGCGGTTCCGCCACCATCATGTTTTCCAGCGAAATACGCTCGCAGGATGTGATCTGGTCGCGCTATGAGAACGATCTGGTGATCTCATTCCAGGGGGGGGCATCGGATTCGATCACGGTTCGCAACTATTGGGCACAGAGCGATGCGGGCGACGTCGCGACGGGCGTGGTCGATGCGTTTTTTTTCCATGGCGATCAATCAACTCGCAAAGGCACGACGCTCGAGCAGTTGCGTAATGCGCCTCCGGTTGTGAACGTCAGCATGCTTTGGAGCTCGGCGGTGATCGGCGCGCAGTTCGCATATACCTTGCCCGCTACTACCTTCGTCGACGACCAGCCGCTCGCGTATTCGGTGAGCGATCTGCCGGGATGGCTGACGTTCGACTCCGCCACTGCGACATTCTCGGGAACGCCCGATTCCGCTTCGCAGTGGAATTCGACATTGACGCTCACCGCGACCGATCCGCTGGGGCAGTCAGCCCAGGTGCTGGTATCGATCGATGTCATGAACCGGATCGACGGGACCTCGGCCGCCGACGCCCTGGTCGGCACGGATGCGCCAGACATCATGTATGGCCTGGCCGGTAACGACACCTTGAATGGAGGGCTATCGGCCGACGAGATGTACGGCGGACTCGGCGACGATGTCTATACGGTGGATGCCTACCGGGATCGGGTCTTAGAGTTCGCGGCGGAAGGCAACGACCTGGTGAATGCGTATGTCGACTACGATCTGACGGCCAACGTGGAGCGGCTGACCTTGCTGGGATCGGCCGAGTACGGAAACGGCAACGCCCTCGATAACGTCATCACCGGCAACGCGTCCGCCAACGTCCTGACCGGAGGTGACGGCAACGACACCCTGCTCGGCAACAACGGCGATGACGTCATCGAAGGTGGGTCGGGTAACGACATGCTGAATGGCGGAGCCGGTTCCGATCGCATGTGGGGCGGGGAGGGCAACGACACCTACGTGGTCGCAAGCGCAGGCGATGTCGTCGAGGAATGGGAGGCGCAGGGTGTCGATACCGTCCAGTCCTCGATTGGCTATACGCTAACCGACAATGTGGAGAACCTGACGTTGACCGGCAGCAGCGGTTTGGCTGGTTTTGGAAACAGCGGTAACAATGTCCTGACCGGCAACAGCGGCGCCAACACCCTCACCGGGTACGAGGGCAACGACACACTCGATGGCGGAGCCGGCAACGACACGATGTTGGGTGGCGCGGGCGACGATAACTACATGGTCGGAGCGACCGGAGATACGGTCACCGAACTCGCTGGCGAAGGCACGGATACCGTGCTGTCCACCATCAGCTACACATTGGGTTCCAACGTCGAGAATCTCAGCCTGTCCGGGACCTCGGCGATCAATGGCACCGGCAATGCCTTAGCCAATCTTCTGGTCGGAAACAGTGGCAACAACGCGCTATCGTCGCTTGGCGGAAACGACGTCTTGGACGGCAGGGCCGGCACGGATACGCTGACAGGTGGAACGGGCGACGATGTGTATCTGTTCGGGCGTGGCTATGGAACCGATACCGTGGTCGAGAACGATGCCACGGCTGGAAATGCCGACATCGCCAGGTTCGTTGCTGGCGTTGCCTATGACCAACTCTGGTTCAAGCGGCCTTCCGGGAGCAACAACCTGGAAATATCGGTCATCGGAACGCCGGACAAGCTGGTGGTCAAGGATTGGTATCTCGGGGAGCAGTACCGTGTGGAAAGCATCCGCACCGACGATGGCGCAAGGCTGCTGCATGCCGCCGACGTCCAGGCCTTGGTCAGCGCCATGGCGGGAATGACGGCGCCTCCGCAAGGCCAGACCACGCTGACCGCCAGCCAGCGTACGGCGCTCAATCCCACCTTCGCCAAGACCTGGCGCGAACAATCCGTGTCCGCGAGGACGCTCGGTTCAGGGCTTGCGGTGAGTCTGGCCGCGTTCGACGTGAGCGCAATGGCCAGTTCGCTGTCCGAGGGGCAGAATCTTGTCAACGCCATAGCGATCGCCGATCGTTTCGAGGTGGGCGCCTTCCATGGCACCGGTCACGTGCGGCAGGTGGATCTCATGATTTGGTGACCGATGCGTCGGGGTGGGGGATCGTTTCCGTTCACCCCTGCCGTTTACAGGCATGCAGCTCCAGCATCTGTTGCGCGCAGGGGTGGGTATCGGCAACGCAAAGCCGAGACAACCAATACCCGCTCCGAACCGCCGACACCCAACGCATGGAATCTAAAGGTGCAGAATGCGCTGGAAAGCGCGCCGCCGCCGTCTGGGTGCTCGCCCAATGAGACGGGAGCGTAGAATTCCTGCATGACCCACGCACCTCCCGATTACCCCATCCTCCAATCCATCGGCTGGCCCTGGCCTGGGCCGCCGGAGGACCCTGCCTGGCAGGCGGTCTTTGCTGCGCATCCGCAGGCGTTGCCGGCGCGGGTGGTGGAGCAGCATCGTACCGGCTATGTGGTGGCCGATACCCCGGAGGCCAGCCTCAAGGCCGAGTCATTGCCGGAGTGGCAGCGGCCGCGGTTCCCGAGCCATGAGCGGGCGGCGGTGGGCGATTGGGTGTTGATGGAGGGCAAGCGCATCGTGGCGTTGCTGCCGCGGCGCACCTCGATCAAGCGGGGGGCGGCCGGCGAGCATTACCACCAGCAGGTGATCGCGGCCAATATCGATACGGTGTTCATCGTGTGCGGGCTGGATGCGGACTTCAATCCACGCCGCATCGAGCGCTATCTGTTGCTGGTGGGCGGCGGCGGTGCGCAGCCGGTGGTGGTGCTGACCAAGGCCGATCAGACCGAATACGCCGAGGATGCGTTGGCGGTGCTGGAAGAGCTGGAGGCGCAGAACATTCCGTTACGCGCGGTCAATGCCAAGGATCCGGACAGCGTGGCCGCGTTGCGGCCGTGGCTGGGCGATGGCCGCACGGCGGTGCTGGTGGGCTCGTCCGGTGCGGGTAAATCGACCCTGACCAATACGCTGCTCGGCACGCAGAAGATGAAGACCAATGCGGTGCGCGAGAACGATTCGCGCGGCCGTCACACCACCACGCATCGCGCGTTGATTCCATTGCCGTCCGGGGCGTGCCTGATCGACACGCCTGGCATGCGCGAGCTCAAGCCGACCGGCGAAGAGGATCTGGCCGAAGGCGGTTTTTCGGACGTGGAGGCCCTGGCGGCGCAGTGCCGCTTCAACGATTGCGCGCATATCGCCGAGCCGGGCTGTGCGGTGCGTGCGGCGATCGACGCAGGCGAGCTGGACCCGGAGCGTGTTGCCAACTACATGAAGCTGCGGGTGGAAGTGGCCAGCGCCGCCGAGAAGCTCGCCACCCGCGTTGCGCAGAACAATCGCGGCAAGGGCTCGGGCAAGCGGCCGGCCAGCGTCGATCGTCCCGGACGGCGCTGATGCCAGCGCGCAAGGGGCCGCCGGACATCGTCCACCACGCGGCGCTGGATGCGCGGCTGGTCAAGGCCGTGCGCGGTGTGCGCCTGCTCGCCCTGGCCAGCTGGCCGCGCTCGCTGCAGGAGCCGTTTCTCAACAGCGTGGCGCGCGGGCAGCCGGAATTGCCGCAGGTCGAGTATCCGTCGCTGGATTTCGGCGACACCCGGCGCGAATTGGCCGCCATCGCCAAGGACGCCGACCCGCATCATCCGCTGGGTGAATACCTCATCGATTCGGCGCAGAGCTGGAGTCTTGCAGCAGGTTTGCTGGAGTCGTTGGGCACCCCGGCGGTGAGCGAGTACTCGGCGCAATTGTTCGGCGTGCCGGAGGACCCGATGCCGGGCAACGGGCCGAGCACACGCGAAGCGGCGCAGCATTTCATCCAGATCGCCCAAGAGCTGGATCGCGAACTGATGGCGCCGGAAGAGCAGGTGCCGGTCTCGGCCACCGCCTTGCGCATGCAGTTGCAGAACGATCTGGACGGGTTTTTCGAGGGGCGCGTCATCACTGTCACGCTCGATCCGGATCTGCTCGCCAAGGCGGCGGCCGGCGCGCATCGCATCCGCTTGCGCACCGGTGCCACGTTCAGCGATTACGACCGCGCGCAGCTGTTCCATCACGAAGCGCTGGTGCATTCGCTGACCGCGCTCAACGGGCGCGCGCAGGTGCATCTGCCCAGCCTGGGCATTTCGTCCCCGCGCACGACCGCAACGCAGGAGGGCCTGGCCACGTTTGCCGAGCAGATCACCGGCAGCATCGATATCGAGCGCATGAAGCGCATCAGCCTGCGCATCGAAGCGATTGCGATGGCACGCTCGGGTGCGGATTTCATCGAGGTATTTCGCTATTTCACCGCAGGCGGGCAGAGCGCTGCAGAAAGTTTTTCGTCGGCGCAGCGCGTGTTCCGCGGCGTGCCGACCAGTGGCGGCGGTGCGTTCACCAAGGACACCGTGTATCTGCGTGGTTTGGTCGCGGTGCACACCTTCTTCCGCCATTCCTTGCAGCGCGACCAGCTGCAGCTGTGCCGTTACCTGTTCGCCGGCAAGATGGCATTGGGCGATGTGGCGCGCTTTGCGCCGTTGTTCGACAGCGGCGTGCTGGTCGCGCCACGCTGGCTGCCGCCGTGGGTGAGCCGTGTCAGCGGGCTGGCCGGCATGCTGGCGTTTTCGTTGTTCGCCAACCGCATCCGCATGGATCAGCTGCAGCCGCCGGCAATGAATGTGTGAGGCGAGGCGTTTGCTGCCGTTGCGGCGCATCGCAGCGCCCGACAGTTGCTGACACAGCTGGCGAGACATTGTTGGGTGGGCGCGAATGGCGCGCAAAAGCCGGCATGTAAAAAGACACGTGCGGCGCCCGGAGCACCGGCGGCGCGCCTGTCAACTGCATTGGCTTGTTGGACGCGATCGCAACATTCATGAACACATGCAGCGGGCACCACGCGCTCTACACGAGGCTGCAACGGGCTGAACTGCACACTGGCCGCCTTGCCCAGTTGGGCCATGACACGAGGCAATGCGATGAAAGTTTTGATGGTGCTGACGTCCCACGACCAGCTTGGTGACACCGGCAAGAAGACCGGGTTTTGGCTGGAAGAATTTGCCGCGCCGTATTACGTGTTCAAGGATGCAGGCGCGGACATTACCCTGGTCTCGCCCAAGGGTGGCCAGCCGCCGCTGGATCCCAAGAGCGACGAGCCCGACGCACAAACCGACGCCACCAAGCGCTTCAAGCAGGACCAGGATGCGCAGAAGGCCCTTGCTAGCACGCACCGTCTGGCCGACATCAAGGCCGAGGACTTCGATGTGCTGTTCTACCCGGGCGGCCACGGCCCGCTGTGGGATCTGGCCGAAGACGCCGATTCCATCGCGCTGATCGAGACGTTCGCCAAGGCCAACAAGCCGCATGGTCTGGTGTGCCACGCACCAGGCGCGCTGCGTCGGGTCAGGGGCAGCGACGGCAAGCCGCTGGTCAATGGTCGCCGCGTCACAGGTTTCACCAACAGCGAAGAAGAGGGCGTGGGCCTGACCAAGATCGTGCCGTTCCTGGTCGAAGACGTGCTGACCGAACTCGGCGGCAAGTACGAAAAGGGCGCCGACTGGGGCGTGTACGTGGTCACCGACGGCACCCTGGTCACCGGTCAGAACCCGGCGTCTTCGGAGAAAACCGCAGAAACGCTGCTGGCGCTGGCAAAGCGCTGATTCCTGGCAATTGACGGGTCTTGAAAAAGCCCCGTTCCCGTCGGAGCTCAAGGCATGGCCCGCGCGCTCCTGGTGCGCGGGCCATGCTGCGCTTGCATTAGTAGGTGATTGCGCGGAGCGAGCTTACGCGAAGATGCGGCTCACTAAACGCGCGGCCAATCACCGCTTACGCTTATCGGGTGCATGTTCAGCCCTTACGCTGCAACCAACGCACGCCGTAAGGCGGAAGCACGATCGATACATCGTCGCTCATGGCCGCGGCATCAACCGCGTCGTCGATGGCCAGCAGCATCCATCCATCGACGCCGACCGCCGCAAGCTCCACGTCGAGCGGCTGGTCACTGAAGTTATGCAAGGCGATAAAGCTCTCGCCACGCGTCAACGCGAACACGCGAGCATCGTTCAACGCGATGCTGCCCAGTGCCCGATCCGCCGCCAACGCGGTGAGTGCGGTACGTTGCCGGATCAATCCACGCAAACGTCGGTACACCTTGCCACTCAGGCTGTTGGCATCGTGACGCTGCGCGGCAAGCTGCCAATCCATCGCCGGCCGATGCAGCCAACGGCCTTCATGCTGGCGGAGCGGATCGTCGCGATAGCCGGGGTCATTGACCATCGCCAATTCGTCGCCCATGTAGATCAGTGGGACACCCGGCATGGCAAGCGCAATGGCATACAGCAACACCAGCCGGTCCACTGCAACCGCCAACGCCGCCGCATCGCCTGCCTCCTGCGCGGCCTGGATGCCCGTAAGTGCAGCAGCCATGCCATTGGTTCCATGCACGCCGTCGCCGCTGCTCTGGAAACTCTCGCCGCGCGCGTAACTGCCAGGCACCGCGTTGGCATAGAAGCGCGCCACATCGCGTAGCGAAAACGGCGGCTGCGCTGCATTGCCGCTGGCTTCGTGCTGCAGCACATTCCAGCCGATATCGTCATGGCAACGCACATAACTCAACCATGCACAGTGGCGCGGCAGCGGTGGGCTGTGCGCGATCACGTTGTGCAGGATGTCGCCGCGTTGTAACGCCAGTGCCGACCAGCCGGCTGCCATCAAGCTGCTGTGATAGGCCAGATGGCATTCGTGGCCCTGGTCCGTGCCGCTGCCGAAGTAGGGAGGCAGTTCGGCCATCGGCACGATGGCTTCGGCCTTCATCACCACCGCCGGCGCGACGATATCGGTCACCGCGCGCAGAGCCACCAGCAAGGTGTGCGCTTCGGGCTGGTTCATGCAATCGGTGCCGATACGCTTCCACAGATAGGCCGTGGAATCCAGGCGGAATGCTTCCACGCCCAGGTTGGCCAGCCGCAGCATCGCCAGGGCCATGTCGCCGAATACGGCCGGGTTGCTCCAGTTCAAATCCCATTGATACGGATAGAATGTGGTCCACATCCACTGCGCGGTGTCGTCCACCCAGGTGAAGTTGCCAGGCGCTGTGTGCGGAAACACCTGCCCCAGCGTGGCTTCGTACCGGTCGGGCAGGCTGCGGTCGGCAAAGTGGTGGTAGTAATCCAGATAACGTGCATCGCCGGCGCGGGCCGCCTGTGCCCAGGCGTGATCGTCGGCGGTGTGATTGAGCACGAAGTCCGCGCACAGGCTGATGCCCGCTTCGCGCAGGCGGGTGGTGAGTGCGATCAAGTCGTCGTTGGTGCCCAGGCTGGGTTCCACCTGGCCGTAGTCGCTGACCGCAAAGCCGCCGTCGTTGTCGCCAGCGCGTGCGCGCAGGAACGGCAGCAGATGCAGGTAGCGCACGCCCAGTTCCTGCAGATACGGCACGCGCTCGGCCACGCCCTGCAGCGTGCCGGCAAAGCGGTCTGCGTAGGCGCTGTAGCCGAGCATGTGCTGTTCGCCGAACCAACCGGCGTGCCGGGTGCTGTCGAGCGCTTGCAAGGCTTGCGGGCGTTGCCGGGCGATCGTGCCTACCTCGCCCAGCCACTGCGCCAGCCACGATGCATAGTCGGCACGCTGGCCGTAGAGCGCGTGCAAGGCATCCAGCAAACGCGACGCGTGCTGGTCGTAGCGCGACAACAGCACGTCGGCGCGTTGCGGGTCCAGCGGCGCGGCGAAGGCCGCGCGCAGTGCGGTGGAATCGATCGGGGAGGTGCTCATCAGAGGCCGCCGGGCAGGGCCCGGCGCGGGGTCCTTAAAAGTCGTAACGCAGGCTAATGCTGGTGGTACGGCCGGCAATCGAGCGCGCGCGGATGATGCCATTGGCCGGAATGGTCGCCTCTTCGGCTTCGGTCAGGCCAAAGGTGTTGAACAGGTTGTTGACGTTGAGCGCCACGGTGAGCGCGTCGGTGACGCGGTAGTCGCCGAACAGGTTCACCTGCGTATAGCCGGGCATCTTCAACTGATTGGCGTCTTGCGTGTAGGCGTCGGTGGTGCCGATCAGGTTCACGCCGAACTGGTAGCTGTCGCCGCGGTAGCTGGGCGTGAGCTGCCACACCACATCGGCCTGGCGACGCGGCACGTTGCCGGTGTTTTCCGGGGTGATCTGATCGCGCGAGATTTCTGCATCGGTCCAGGTCAGGCCGCCATTGAGGGTGAAACCTTGGTAGCGATAGCTGGCTTCCAGTTCCACGCCGTGCGCTTCATAGCTGCGATTGAAGAACCGCTGGCTGGTGATTTCGAAATTCTGCTCCTGGGTCCGTGCAGAGAACGCGGTGGCGAACAGGCTCAGCCCGTCGCGGCGCCACTTCAGGCCGGCTTCGGCCTGGCGCACCACGTTGACGCCTTCCTCGGAAGACACCGAACCGTCGTCGCGCACCACGCCGAACAACAACCGGTCTGCGTTGGCGCGTGCGCCGCGGCTGATGCGCGCAAACGCGCCCAGGTCGTCGGTGATCAGATAGTTGCCGCCCAGCGAGTACGACAGGTAATTCCAGTCGTAGTCCACCGGGCGCGAATTGGCGGTGTCCACCGTGGCCACGCGCTGTTCCACCGGCTGGATCACGCCATCGCCGTTGACATCCAGGTTCTGTGCGATGGCAGTGCCGTTATAGCTGCCGCGCGCATCGCCCATGTCGTAGCGCAGGCTGCCGTCGACGCTGAACTTGCCGCTGTCGAAGGTCAGCGCAACGTAGGGCGCGTTGACGTCGTAGCGCACGTCGTAGCTGCGGGTGACGCAGCAGTCGCCCCAGAACGGCGTGCCGTAGGCGTATAGGCCGTTCTGCGAGCGTGAGACGCCGGCCGCGTCCACCACGTTGAGCAAGCGCGAATTGCGGCCCAGGCTCTGCACGTACGAGTTCCAGGTCCAGTCCATGTCGATGGTCTGGCGTGAGCTGTAATAGCCCATGCGCAGGTTCAGCGTGCGCCCGTCGCCGCCGAACTCGCGCGAGACGCTGAGGTCGTTAGTGACGTTGCCCAGGTCGTTGATGGCCACGTTGAACAGGTGGGTGCGAATCGCGTTGCCGGTGTAGGCCTGGCCAGCATTGGGTCCGCCGGCTTCCACCAGTTGCGCACCGGCACCGCCGATGGAAGCGGCCAGCGACGCGGCGTCGGTGACTTCGGCCGGGAACGGGCTGACGAAGCGGCCGCTGTTGTCGGCGACGCGGAACTTCTCGCTCAGGTTCCAGCCATTGCCCAGGTCGAACCAGGCCTCGGCACCGATGGTGCGCGAGATGGGGTGCATGCCGTCGCCCAGTTCGGTGCGGCGCGGCTGGTTGTTGCCGTCCAGGCCCACGTCGGTGCGAAAGTTGCGGCTGTACAAGGTGTCGTTGCCGGGATCGAAACCGGGAAAGCCGCCCAGGTCTGGCGAGCCATCGCGGCCGCGCACCGAGGTGGGCACCGGCAGGTAGCCGGCGGCGCGGTCGTTGAGGTATTTGCCGTACAGGCGCACGTAGCCGTTGTCGAACAGGCGGGTGAGGTTGGCCTTGAGCTGGCCGCCCTTGTCGGTGGTGTAGCCGGCATCGCGCACGCCATCGCCCTGGCGGAAGAAGCCGCCGATGTTGAACTGCCATTGCTCGGCGAACGGTGCGCCGTAATTGAAGTCGATGCGGGTGTTGTCGTAGTCCAGGCCGCGGCTGACGCCGACGCTGCCGCCTGCGGTGTCACCGGTCTTGCTGATGAAGTTGATGATGCCGCCGGGCGCGTTGCTGGTGAAGGTGGACGCCGAACCGCCGCGGATGGCTTCGATGCGGTCCAGGGTGAAATCCGAACGCAGGAAGATGTCCGAGTTGCCGAAGGCGATATCGCCGAACTCCATCACCGGCAGGCCATCTTCCTGCAGTTGCAGGAATTTCGCACCGCCGGAGGCCACTGGCAAACCGCGCACGGCGATATTGGCATTGCCTTCGCCACCGCTGGATTCTGAGCGGATGCCGGGGATATTGCGGAAGATTTCTGCCGTACTGCGCGGCGCCGATTGTTCGATCGCCTCGGCGCCGACGGTACTGACCGAGACGCTGGATTTCAGTTTGGTGGTGGCGGTGGAGGTGCCGGTGACGAACACCGAATCCAGATTGACCGCGGCGCTGTCGGCAGCCGGCGGCGTGGCCGGCGCAGCGGCGGCTGTGTCCTGGGCCAGCGCGGCGGGCGCGCACAGGCAGGAGACGACCGCGCAGGCCAGGGCATGCAGGCGCATGGTGTGCAAGGTGGACATTGCGATTCTCTCTCTCACAGATGGTGGTGTGCCGACGCCTGCATCGTCCCCTCCCAGGGAGTGGCCATGTGGCCTGCAGTGCGAGCGCAGTGATACGCTGTAATACAATCGATTGCAATCTTGCGTCGCAACATAAATGGCAAGTTGCATCTGATTTATTTCAGATGGGGAAACGTGCTGCGATGCAGCGTTACAATCGATTGCATCAACGGCAGGGTACAGTGCGCTGCGGCCACCGGGAGCCGCACCGATGCCCAGGGCCTTGCATGTCGTCGACCGTTCCTAAGCTCTCCTTCGCGCGCATCCTGGCGCTCAACGCCGGGTTTTTTGGCGTGCAATACAGCTTCGGGCTGCAGCAGAGCAACATGAGCCCGATCTACAATTATCTGGGCGCCGACCACGCCAACCTGCCGTACCTGTGGCTGGCCGGGCCGATCACCGGCCTGGTGCTGCAGCCGTTCGTAGGGGCGTGGAGCGACCGCTCGGTGACGCGGTGGGGCCGGCGCATGCCGTACATGGTGCTGGGCGCGCTGGTGTGCAGCCTGTGCCTGCTGGCGATGCCGTTCAGTACCGCGCTGTGGATGGCGGTATGCCTGCTGTGGGTGCTGGATGCGGCCAACAACGTGGCGATGGAGCCCTACCGTGCGCTGGTGAGCGACGTCCTGGCGCCGCCGCAGCGACCGTTGGGATATCTCACCCAGAGCGCATTTACCGGCCTTGCGCAGACGCTGGCCTACCTCACGCCGCCGTTGCTGGTGTGGATGGGCATGAACCAGGACGCTGCCAACGCACACCACATCCCTTACGTCACCATTGCCGCGTTCGTGATCGGCGCGGGCTTTTCAGCAGGCTCGATCCTGCTCACCGCACGCAGCGTGCGCGAGCCGGCGATCGCGCCGGCAGAGATCGCACGCATCCGCCAGCGCGGCGCCGGGCTGGGTGCGACGGTGCGCGAAATCGGCAGCGCGCTGCGCGAGATGCCGCCCACCATGCGCCAGTTGGCCCCGGTGATGCTGTTTCAGTGGTACGCGATCTTTTGCTACTGGCAATACATCGTGCTGTCGCTGTCGACCACATTGTTCGGCACCACCGACCCCACCTCGCATGGTTTCCGCGAGGCCGGCCTGGTCAATGGGCAGATCGGCGGGTTCTATAACTTCGTTGCGTTTCTGGCGGCGTTTGCGATGGTGCCGGTGGTGCGTCGCTTCGGTCCCAAGTACACGCATGCGGCCTGCCTGGTCGCCGCCGGTATCGGCATGTGGCTGCTGCCTGGCATCGAAAATCGCTGGCTGATGCTGCTGCCGATGATCGGCATTGGCCTGGCCTGGGCCAGCATGATGGGCAACCCGTATCTGATGCTGGCCGACAGCATCCCGTCCGAGCGCACCGGCGTGTACATGGGCTTGTTCAACCTGTTCATCGTGCTGCCGATGCTGATCCAGATCGTCACCTTGCCGCTGTATTACGAGCATGTGCTGCACGGCGACCCGCGCAACGTGGTCCGCCTGGCCGGCGCGCTGATGCTGGCAGCGGCAGCGGCGATGCTGTGCGTGCGGGGCCGCAAGCAGGGGACGATCCCGGCAGGGGCGTAGCAATGCGGGGCTGACATCGCTGGCTGCCGCAGATGCCAGACGCGAGTGCCTGCCGGGTTGCCTGAGGTGGCGAGTACGGTGGATCGGCTGGCCGCCGGCCCTCATCCGCCCTTCGGGCACCTTCTCCCGCAGGCGGGAGAAGGAAGCGGGTTGCCGGTCTGGTATCTCCCAATCCCGAATCCCGAATCTCCGCCTCACGCCGACTCGCGCACCACCAGCTTCACCGGCATTTCAACCGATTGCACCTGCTCGCCTGCAATCAACGCCAGCAGCCGGTCTACCAACAGCCGCGCGGCCAGGCCCAGATCCTGCTGCACGGTGGTCAACGGCGGTTGGCTGTAGGCGGCCAGCGGGATGTCGTCAAAGCCCACCAGCGAAATGTCCTGCGGCACGCGATGGCCGGCCTCGACCAGGGCGCGGATTGCACCCACGGCGATGACATCGGAGGCGGCGAACAGGCCATCGGGCGGGTCGGCTTTCTTGAGCATCGCGCGGGTAAGGCGGTAGGCATCTTCGCTGACGAAATGGCTGCGCGCGTGCAGCCGCGTATCGAATTCCAGCCCGTGTCGCTCCAGCGCGTGGCGATAGCCGGCAAACCGCGGTGCCACCTCGGGCAATTGGTCGTCGCCCAGAAAGGCGATGCGCTGGCGGCCGCTGGCGATGAGATGGTCGGTGGCGAGCACGCCGCCCTGGAAATTGTCGCTACCCACGCTGATGTACGACTGCCCATCGATGCGGCTGCCCCATACCGCCATCGGCAGGCCGTCGCGTGCGGCTGCATCCAGCGCGGCGTGTTCGGAACTTTGCCCCAGCACGATCACGCCGTCGGAGCGGCTGCCGCGCGCGAGTTGTTCCACCCAGCCATCCTGATGCCGGTCCAGTTTGGAGAGCAGCATGCTGTAGCCGCGTCCGGTGAGTTCTTCGGCCAGCAGCGCCAGCATGGTCATCAGGAACGGGTCCGAAAGCGGCTGATCCAGCGCATGCATCATCGGCACTGCCACGCTCACGGTGTTGGAGCGTTTGGCGCGCAGGCTGCGCGCCACCGGGTCGACCTGGTAGCCGGCATCGGCCGCAATCTGCTTGATATAGGCGCGCGTGCGTTCGGCCACGACCGGGCTGCCGGCCAGGGCCCGCGACACGGTGGATTCGGACACGCCCGCCATGCGCGCGATGTCGGCCATCTGCGGACGGGCAGTGAGCGTGGTGCGGTCTGAAGGTTTGGCCATGGCAGCGCGCTGCGGAAAAGCCAGAGTGTAATCAGTTCGCACTAGAGGCGGGTTGTTCGCACGGTGGCGGCTGCTTGTACGCGCGGGCGCGGCGCGCACGCGCACGGATCTGCTGGCCTTGTGGGCGCTGCCGCAAATCGGGCGCCGGACGTGCGGGGCAGGTGGGCAGCGAGACATGTAGCGGTGCGCGGCGAGAGCGTTTTGTGCGTACAGCGCAACCGGCCTCGTTTGCGCGCTCGCTCAGCCCATGTAGAGCCCGCCATTCACCGCGTAATCGGCGCCGGTGACATAGGCGGCCTCATCGGAGGCGAGCCAGGCGCACAGTCCGGCAACTTCGGCCGGTTTGCCGAGCCGGCGCACCGGCACCGAGGTGGCCAGGCGATCGAGCACATCCGGCGGAAAGCTGCTGATCGAGGCGCTGGCGATATAGCCGGGCGAGATGGTGTTGACGGTGACCCCGCGCGAGGCGACCTCTTGCGCCAACGCACGGCTGAAACCATGCATCGCCGCCTTGGCGGTGGCGAAATTGATCTGGCCGATCTGCCCCTTGTGCGCGCTGACCGAGCCGATATTGACGATGCGCCCCCAGCCGCGCGAGGTCATGCCATCGACCACCTGCTTGGTGATGTTGAACAACGAATGCAGGTTGCTGGCGATCACCGCATTCCAGTCGTCGCGGCTCATCTGCCGGAACAAGGTGTCGCGGCTGCCGCCGGCATTGTTGACCAGCACATCGATCTCGCCGACTTCGGCCTTGACCTTGGCGAACGCAGCCACGGTGGATTCCCAATCGGCGGCATTGCCTTCGGATGCCACGAAATCGAAGCCCAACTCGCGCTGCTCGCGCAGCCACGACGCCTTGCGCGGCGAATTGGGCCCGCAACCGGCAACCACGGTGTGCCCGCTGCGCGCCAGTTTCTGGCAGATCGCGGTACCGACACTGCCCATGCCACTGGTGACGTATGCGATGCGGAGAGTCATTGGGTGTCACTCCTTCGGAGTTGGGATTCGGGATTGGGGATGACGGGATTCGCAATAGCGGGCAGCGGTATTCGCTTTTGCGAATCCCCAATCCCGAGTGCCGAATCCCGGCGCGCGGCTAGCGCGCCAAAGGGAACAGACCAAACAACAACCCGCCGCCCAGCATCAACAGCGAAATCAGCACCGCCCACTTGAGCGTGAAGCGTTGATGGTCGGCGAAGTCGACCTTGGCCAGGCCGACCAGCAGATAGGTCGATGGCACCAGGGGGCTGAGCAGGTGCACCGGCTGGCCGGCGAGCGAGGCGCGGGCCATTTCCACCGGGGTGATGCCGTAATGGCCCGCGGCTTCGGACAGGATCGGCAGCACGCCGAAATAAAACGCGTCGTTGGACATGAAGAACGTAAACGGCATGCTGACGATCGCCGTGATCACCGCCAGATACGGGCCCCAGCTGTCGGGAATGACGGCCAGAAAACTGCGCGACATCGCTTCGACCATGCCGGTGTTGGACAGGATGCCGGTGAAGATGCCGGCAGCGAAAATCAGCGACACCACCGACAGCACGTTGCCGGCGTGGTTGACCAGGCGGCGGCGCTGTTCGGCCAGATTGGGGTAGTTGATCATCAGCGCCAGCGCGAAGCCGATCATGAACAGCACCGGCATCGGCAGCACGCCCTTCACCAGCGCGCCCATCAAGACCAACGTCAACAGCAGATTCACCCACAGCAGCTTGGGCCGCTTCATGTCCTCGGTGTCTTCCACGCGCGGCAGGGCGTCGTTGTCTTCGGGGATGCTGGTGTCCAGCCAGTTGCCGTCCGCCGGCAGGCGCACCACGCCCAGGCGGCGGCGTTCGCGCATGCCCAGATACCATGCCAGCGCAAGGATGCCGGCGATCGCCAACAGCATGGCCGGCACCAGCGGCACGAACACATCGCCCGGTTCCACATGCAGCGCGGTGGCCGCACGCGCGGTGGGGCCGCCCCACGGAGTCAGGTTCATCACGCCGCTGGCAAGGATGGTGACGCAGGTGAGGTTGAGCGCGTTCATGCCCAGGCGCTGGTACAGCGGCAACATGGCCGAGACGGTGATCATGTAGGTGGTGGAGCCGTCGCCGTCGAGCGAGATCAGCATCGCCAGGATCGCCGTGCCCATCACGATCTTCAGCGGGTCGCCCTTGACCAGGCGCAGGATGCGGCCGACCAGCGGGTCGAACAGCCCGGCATCGATCATCACCCCGAAATACAGGATGGCGAACATCAGCATCACGCCGGTGGGCGCGATCTTCTTGATGCCTTCGAGCATCATCTCGTTGATGCCGGTGCCGAAGCCGCCCAGCAACGCGAACACGATCGGTACCGTGATCAGAGCCACCAACGGCGATAGCCGCTTGCTCATGATCAGGTACATGAAGGTGATCACCATTCCGAAACCGAGCGCGGTCAGCATGCGGGCGAATCCTTTGAGGCGTACAGCAGGGGGAGAGTGGAGCGCAGCGTTGCGCAGGGTGCGCAGCGCCGACGATGCAGGTGCGCGGTTGCTGCTGGACGCACGCGAGGTGGCGCAAGCGCGGCGTTGCGCGCGGGCGTATCGACGTAGCGGCGCGTTGCGCAGATATGCGCGAACAGCGTGCGCACGTCGGTGTTTCTGATTGCCGACACGATGCAGTTGCGCATCAGAAGTCGTACTGAAAGCGGCCGGTTACCGCCAGCGTGTGGTCGACCACTGCGTTGGCGATGCGGTCGCGGTTGTGGCTATCGATCACGTTGAGCATCACGCGCAGGTTCGGCTTGAAATACCAGTTGCCGCCCAGCGTCCACGACTGCGTGCTGGCGTTGATGAAGTCCGGCTGCCCGTCCAGATGCTGGCCGCCACGCATGTAGTCGTAGCGCAATGCCAGCTCGAACGCACCGGAGGGGCGGTTGGGCGTGGCGATGCGGCTGAAGCGGCCGGTCTTGCGGTCGTACCCGCGCGATTCGCCGGTGACGAACCAGCTGACCAGCCCATAGCTGGCCAACACCTTGGCGTGCTGCGCGCCATCGTCGAGCAGGCCACCGCTGAATTCGCTCTGCCACGACCACGGGCCGAGCACTTCGGCATATTCCAGCGACCATTTGTCGAAATCGGTATCGCGGCCATCGGCAAAGCGCGCCAGAGTGATGCGGCTATTGTTGGCCAGATCGTTTTCCGGACGTGGGCGGATCAGCAGCGATGAAGCGCCCCCACTGCCCGGATGCGAATAGCGCTCGTGCGCCAGCGAGACACCCAGGTGGCGCAAGCGCGCCTGGCCCATCTCCGGCGCATAGGTCAGGCGCGTGCCGAGCGCACCGCCCTTGGTCGAAGAATTGTCGATGCTTTCCAGGCTGTAGGCGGACGTTGACCAGGTTGCATCCGGGCGACTGGTCTGCCAGGAAATGGCCTTGCGGTAGATCGGCGCCAGCGTGGTCGAGGCGTAGCCGCGTTCCAGGAATGGGCCGTAGTTGGAGCCGGTGCGATCGTCGAGCGAGAAGTACTGCTTGAATTGGCCAACGGTCAACGTACCGGCCGAGAACTTCTTGGCGATATAGACATCGCGCGCCAGGATGCCGCGGCTGCCCGCCTCGTATTGCAGGCCGGCGAAATCCGCCTCGGCCTTGTAGTTGAAACCGTAGAACTTGCCAGACACGTCCAGCCACACGCGGCGGAACTGGGTGTCGTTGCGCTCGCGTGCACCACGGTCGTCGTTGTCGAACATGGTGAAGTCCCAATGCACGCGCCCGCCCACTTCGGCAGTGACCGGGCCGGCCTCGTCGGCTGCATGTGCCGCCGGTGCCAGGCAGATCGCCGCGCAGGCGCCCAAGGCACGCAAACGCAAGGTGTCGTTGCTCACAGACCCTCCCAGGTACAGGTGTGAATCACGTTTGGCAATGCACCGCACAACCGCCGCGGCGCGTTGGCAGCAGCCTAGTCCGGCGAAGCTGTCATGGACCTGTCGTTTGGGGGCGGGGATTGGGGAGTCGGGATTTGGGATTCGCAAAAGCAGAGTTGCAACAGCGGCGAGCTTTTGTACGCGTGGCCTGTTACCTTCCGGCCGCGACCAACCGCTGTTCCGAATCCCCAATCCCTATTCACGAATCCCTGCCCCATGCGCCTTCTGCTAGTCGAAGACAATGCCGATCTCGCCGATGCCATCGTGCGGCGTATGCGCCGTAGCGGGCATGCGGTGGATTGGCAGGCCGATGGGTTGGCGGCGGCCAGCGTGCTGCGGTATCAGAGCTTCGATCTGGTGGTGCTGGACATCGGTCTGCCCAAACTCGATGGGCTGCGGGTGCTGGCCGGCATGCGCGAGCGGGGCGATACCACGCCGGTGCTGATGCTGACTGCGCGCGATGGCATCGAAGACCGCGTGCAGGCACTGGATGTCGGTGCGGACGATTACCTGGGCAAGCCGTTCGACTTTCGTGAGTTCGAAGCGCGTTGCCGCGTGTTGCTGCGGCGTAACCGGGGGCAGGCCAGCGAGGTGGTGCAGATCGGCGGATTCGTCTTCGACAATGCCGCGCACACGCTGCTGCTGGATGGCGTGCCGATCGAGTTGCCCAATCGCGAATATCGCCTGTTCGAGATCCTGATCGGACGGCTCGGACAGGTGGTTGGCAAGGACGAGATCGGCAACGGCTTGTTCGGCTTCGACGACGACGCCGGCCCCAATGCGATCGAGCTGTATGTCGGCCGGCTGCGGCGCAAGCTGGCCGCCGCGCCGTTGCGTATCGTCACCGTGCGCGGTGCCGGTTACAAACTCGAAGAAGCCGACCCGCATGCGCCGGTGGAGCCGGGCGCCGATGGCTGAGCCGCTGGTGGTGGCACCGTCGATCCGGCGCACCTTGCTGCTGTACCTGGGCAGCCTGTCGCTGCTGGGTGCAGTGGTGCTGTTCTTTGCCGCACGCGATTACGGCGAGCGGGCGGCCAATCGGTCCTACGATCACCTGCTGGTGTCCTCGGCGCTGTCGATCATCGACAGTGTGGCCTTGGTCGGCGGCGACTGGCAGGTGGATCTGCCGTATGCCTCGCTGGATCTGCTCGGCATGGCGCCGGAAGACCGCGTGTTCTATCGCGTGTTCGATGCGCAGGGCCGCACCATTACCGGCGAAGACACGCTGCCGCCGCCGCCGCGTGCGCCCCGCGACGAGCGGCCGCTGCTGTTCGATGCGCAGTACAGCGGCGAGCCGGTGCGCTTTGCGGTGGTGATGCATCGGGTGGCGTCGGCCTCGGGGCAGGGCGAGGTGCGCGTGCAGGTGGGCCAGACCCGGCGCGCACGTGATGCGGTGGCGCGCGATGTGGTGCTCAACGCCTTGGTGGCGATCGGCGTGCTGTCGCTGCTGGCGCTGGGCCTGGTGTGGCTGGGTGTCTACCGCGCGTTGCGGCCGCTGCAGCGCATCGAGCGCGATCTGTCGCGGCGCGAACCCTCCGACCTCAAGCCGCTGAACGTGCCGGCGCCGCAGGAAATGCAGTTGATGGTGACCGCGCTCAACCGCTTCATGGCGCGGCTATCGTCCAGCAACGAAACCCTGCGCGCCTTCATGGCCGAAGCCGCGCACCAGATGCGCACACCGCTGGCGGCCTTGCGCGCGCAGGCGCAGCTGGCGATGGACGACGATGACCCGCACGAGATGCAACGCAGCCTGGTGGCGATCGAGCGCAACGCCAGCCATATGAGCCGGCTGCTCAATCAGTTGCTCAGCGATGCCAGCGTGATCCACCGTGCCAACCTGCAGCGCTTTGCCACCGTGGATCTGGCCGATGTACTGCATCAGGCCCTGCACGAAGCGCTGCCGCGCAGCCCAGGCGCACCGCGCGTGCAGCTGGCGATCGACCCGAAACCGGCGCTGCTGCGCGGCGATGCCTTGCTGCTCCGCGAGGCGCTGAAAAACCTGATCGACAACGCCTGCAAATACGGTGCCGGTGCCCCGCTGCAGGTGGCGCTCACCAGCGACGGCAACCACCACGTGCTGACCATTGCCGATCATGGCCCGGGCATTCCGGCGGCCGAAGCCGAGCGTGTGTTCGAGCGTTTCGTGCGGGGGGCGGATGCGCCGGCCGGTGGCGCCGGGCTGGGGTTGGCCATCGTCAAGCGCGTGGTGGAAGCGCATGGTGGGCGCATCGATCTGTCCAACCGCATCGGTGGCGGCTTGATCGCCTCGCTGCATTTTCCCGGAGGAGACGCGTGATGCGGGCGATGTGGATGCTGCTGTTGCTGCTGGTCCATGGCCTGGCCTGCGCGGCGCCCGGCGATGTGCGGCGCTTTCCTGCACAGGGCCCGGTGCGTGTGCAGCTGCGCGTGCAGGGCTCCACCGACCTGGAAGTGTTCGGCGCAGTCATCCGGGATTACCAGCGGCTGCATCCGGGCACCGAGGTGATCTACGAAGACGTGATTGCCTGGGACATCTATGACCGTTATCTGCACCCAGGCCATGGCGCACCTGCTGCAGACATGCTGATCAGCGCCAGCATGGATCTGCAGACCAAACTGGTGAACGACGGCCACGCGTTGGCGCATCGCTCCGCACAGACCGAAGCCTTGCCGGCGTGGGCGCAATGGCGCCATGAAGTGTTCGGCATCAGCTACGAGCCGGTGGCCATCGTCTACAACACGCGCAAGCTGGATGCCGCCCGCGTGCCGCGCACGCGCCGGCAGTTGCTGGCGTTGTTGCGCGCGCCCGATGCACCGCTGCGCGGCAAGGTCGGCACCTACGATGTCGAACGCAGCGGCGTGGGGTATCTGTTCGCGACCCAGGACGGCCAGGTGGGCAGTATCGCCGGCGCGCTGCTCGCGGCGCTGGGGGCCAACCGGGTGGTGTTGGAGGAGCGCACCGGCAGCCTGCTCGATCGGGTCAGCCGTGGCGAGCTCCTGCTGGCCTACAACGTGCTTGGCTCCTACGCGCAGGCCCGCATCGATGCGGGCGCGCCGCTGGGCATCGTGCAGCCGCAGGACTACACGCTGGTGGCGCTGCGCACGGCGGTGATCCCCAAGACGGCGCCGCATGCGCCGGAGGCGCGCCGGTTTCTCGACTACCTGCTTTCGCCGCGCGGCCAGCAGGTGCTGTCGCGCGAGGCGCGGCTGATGCCGATCCTGCCGGCCGCCGGTGGCCGCGGCGGTTCGGCGCAGCCACCGTTCCGCCCGATCCCGCTCGGCCCCGGTCTGCTGGTGTATCTGGACAAGCTCAAACGCCGCCAGTTCCTGGACGCCTGGCGGGCGAGCACGCAGCCGCCGCGTTAGAGCGTGTGATGCACGTTGAGATGAGATGCATTGGCCGTCAGCGGTGTGGAGCGGCCACCGCTTGGCTTGTCTTGGCGCGCCAGCCAAGCCGGCGCCACGCAGCACCCGCTCCGTGCCGCTGACGGCCAACCCTCCGCTTCGCACTCACCTCAACGTACATGACACGCTCCAGTGCAAGGCATCGGCGGCGGCCCTGTGCCAGACTTGGCGTATGGCTGATCTCACCATTCTCGTCGCCGACGACCACCCGCTGTTCCGCGCCGCCGTCATCCACGTGCTGCAGCAGACCCTGCCGCAGGCCAACGTGGTGGAAGCCTCCAGCGCTGCCACCCTGAGTGCCATGTTGCGTTCGCATCCGCAGGCCGAGCTGGTGCTGCTGGATCTGGCCATGCCCGGTGCACGCGGTTTTTCGGCGTTGTTGCACGTGCGTGGCGAACACCCGGACATTCCGGTGGTGGTGATCTCCTCCAACGATCATCCGCGTGTGATCCGGCGTGCGCAGCAGTTCGGCGCGGCCGGGTTCATTCCCAAATCCACGCCGGCCGAATCGATCGGCACCGCGGTGGCCAGCGTGCTGGAAGGCGGCACCTGGTTCCCGCCGATGACCGCCGAGCGTTCGGAGGCCGACGCACAACTGGCTTCCAAACTCGCCCAGCTCACGCCACAACAGTTCCGTGTGCTGCTGAGCCTGGCCGATGGCCTGCTCAACAAGCAGATCGCGCACGAACTGGGCCTGGCCGAGAACACCGTCAAGGTGCATGTCACCGCGATCCTGAAAAAGCTCGACTGCTACAGCCGCACCCAGGCCGCGGTGTTGGTCAAGGCGCTGGAGCCGGAAGGCGAGGGCTGAGCTAGCCTGCGCGACGGGTGGCCGCGCATTGCCGTCTGCAGCCCACATGACACATCCCGCAGAACGCATGCAGGCATTGCGCCTGCGCATCAAGAGCGGCTGGCAAAACGCAGCGCGCAGTCGTCAGGTGAGCATGGACTGCGTACTCAGACCCTCAGTGCACGCACAGCTACATGCGGCAGCGAGCACCAGCCGCATGGCGACTGCCGCAGTGTCTATTGGCTCTAGGCCGGCGGCTGCCGATAGAACACCATGCCGCCATGATGCAGCTCGTCGTCGGTGACGAAGCGGCCATCGGCGGTGAAGCCGGTGTCGTCCCAGTATTCGATGTGAGTGCCGGTGATTTCGTAACGGCCCTGGTAGGCGCTTTGGCGCGTGCCGCGGGCCTCGTCGTAGCGGCCGTTCGGCAGGAGTTCCTGCCGGATCCGTCCGTCGCCGGTGACCCACATGCCGAGATAGGGGTGTGCTTGCATCGGATGTCCTGGTTGCTGGGTCGCGATAGTGGTCGGCGCCTTAGGCGGTTGCGCAGCTGCCGCGAACGGGCAGGCGAGCGCCGAGCCGGCGCCCAGCGCCACCGCGATGGCGGCTTTCATCGGCCTGTCGCTCATGGGCTGGCCCTGCGTTGCATTTGGCTGCGACCGCGCTGCAGCACGGCGTCGTAGGCGGGCAGGTCCAGGAACGCGTTGACCTCGACCGCCTTGCCACCGGCCATCCGCATGATCCATGCGTAGCGATTGCGATAGCTGCCGCCATCGCGCAGCGTGGCCACGCCTTCCCACTGCACGATGACGTGCTCGCCATCGGCCCAGATGCGTTGCTGCACGGGCCGCAGTGGCGAGGCCAGGCGCTCGCTCAGCGGACGCACCGCGGCGTCGACCAACACCTCGCGACCACGCAAGGTGCCGGCGCTCGGACCGGAGCCTTCGATGGTCCACACCACCTCGGGCGACAGCAGCGTCTCGAAGATACCGCTGCCCCCGTTTCGCCACTGCGCAAAGGCCGCTTCGACGATGCGCTTGTTGCAGATGGGCACGAGTTGCTCTGCGCAGGTGTCTGTGGATGCAGCATCCTTGGATGTGGCGCCGGCATTGCCTGCGAACGCTGCGGCGACAAGCAGCGCTGCTGACGTGATGGTTGGGAGTCTGGTCATGGCTGCTCCGTGGTGGTTAGGTGCGCAGCTGCACGTGATGGGTGCCGTAGATCAACTGCTGCGCCATCGGCCTGCCGATGAAGCGTTCGGGAAAGATCGGCGGCACTGCGCTGACCGCGTCCAGGCGCGCGACATGCGCGTCGCTGAGCACGATCTCCAGCGCGCCGAAGTTGTCTTCGGCCTGCTGCAAGGTGCGTGCGCCCATCACCGGCGACACGACGGCCGGGTTGCGCAAGGTCCAGGCCAGCGCCACCTGCGAGCGCGATGCGCCCAGTTCATCGGCGACCGCACCGACCACATCGGCGATCTCCAGCGCGCGTGCATTGAGATGCCCGGTCGAGGCGATCACGCCCTTGCGGCTGCTCGACACCTCTGCCGCATTGTCGTCGGTCAGATCGGCGCGGCTGTATTTGCCGGTGAGGATGCCACCGCCCAGCGGCGACCACGGCAACACGCCCAGGCCGAGTTCGCGCGCCATCGGCAGCAGCTCGTGTTCGACGCTGCGTTCGACCAGGCTGTACTCGATCTGCAGCGCCACCAACGGCGACCAGCCGCGCAGGTCGGCCAGGGTCTGCAATTGCGCCACGCGCCAGGCCGGGGTATTGCAGATGCCCAGATAAAGCACCTTGCCCGATTGCACCAGATGCTCCAGCCCGCGCATCACCTCGTCCGGTGCGGTGGTGAAGTCCCAGGCGTGCAGGTACAGCAGGTCGATCCGGTCGGTGGCAAGTTGGCGCAGGCTGGTTTCAACCGAGCGAATCAGGTTCAGGCGATGATTGCCGCCGGAATTGATGTTGTCCGCATCGCGCGCCATGGTGAATTTGGTGGCCAGCACGAAGCGTTCGCGTCGGTCCTTGATCAACTCGCCGAGGATGCGTTCGGAGCCGCCGTTGGTGTAGTTCACTGCGGTGTCGATGAAGTTGCCGCCGCGGTCGGCATAGGCGTCGAAGATGCGTTTGGCTTCGCCTGCATCTGCGCCCCAGCCCCAGGCTTCGCCGAAGGTCATGGTGCCCAGCGACAGGGGCGAGACGCGCAGGCCGGAGCGGCCGAGCAAGCGGTAGTGGTCCAGTGAGCGTGGCTGATGCATGCGTGATGTCTCCCGGTAGCGACGTGGTGCGTGTTGCCAGCCACTGTGCAGCGGCGCGGGGGGCGAGCGTGAGCCTGGTTATCCGGCATCCTTGCCTGATCGTCCGAATGGCCGCGGCCAGTCATGGCTGTTCCCATGCCGATGCATGCACTGCGCCCGAATGCAGCGGCTCTCTTGGCGTCAGACGCAACACCGCAGGCAAGCGTCTATGCTATGGCGACCGCCATCGAACACTGAAGCCGCGGCACCGTGACCATCAAATTCGACCTCAACGATCTGCAGGCATTCCGTGCGGTTGCCGAAAACGGCAGCTTTCGCCGCGCTGCCGAACGCATCCGCATCACGCAGCCGGCACTCAGCCGCAGGATCGACAAGCTCGAGTCGGCGTTGAACGTCAAACTGTTCGAGCGCACCACACGCAAGGTCACGCTCACCACCGTCGGCCAGGCGTTCATGCCGCAGGTCGAGCGCATGCTCGACGATCTGGACATGGCGCTGATGAGCATCGGCGATGCAGGGTCCAGCAGGATGGGCACGGTGACCGTGGCCTGCGTGCCGTCTGCGGCGTACTACTTCATGCCGCAGGCGATCCACGGGCTGCATCAGTTGTTTCCCAAGATCCGCATCCGGCTGTTCGACGGCAGCGCCAGTCATGTCAGCGCGGCAGTAGCCTCCGGCGAAGCGGATTTCGGGGTCAGCTTCAGCGGCAACCTGGCGCCGGAGGTGGAGTTCGAACCGTTGTTGCAGGAGCGCTATGTGATTGCCTGCCGCCAGGACCATCCGCTGTCCGGGCGCGCGCAGGTCAGCTGGCAGGAAGCCTACGGTTACGACTACATCACGCTGGACAAGACATCGGGCAACCGGCTGGTGCTGGATCGGGCGCTGGCTGCATTCACGCCGGACAAGCCGAGCATCTGCGAGACCCGGCATGTCACCACGTTGCTGGGGTTGGTGGAGGCCGGCGTCGGTATTGCCGCCGTGCCGTCGATTGCCATGCCGTCCGGCCCGCATCCGGTGCTGGCGGCGGTGCCGCTGGTCGAACCGGAGGTGTCGCGCAACGTGGGGCTGCTTAAACGTCGCGGACGCACGCTGACACCGACCGCGCTGGAACTGGCGGAACTGGTGCGACGGATGCCCGCACGTTCAGGGTGACACCGGGTCCAGACCGCTCGCGCGCGCCACCGCCTGCGCATCGCCCGACTGCAGGTACGCAAGCAGGCGCTTGGCCGCCTCGGGGTGCTCCGCGTTGACCGGAACGCCTGCCGCATAGCGCGTGATCGACTGCAGCGGTTCGGGGATCTTGCCGACAAACTCCACGCCTGCCACCGGAAGCAGCTCGGCCACCTGCTGAAAGCCGAGCTGATAGCTGCCATCGGCCACCACCGTGCCCACCGGGATGCGCGGAATCTTCTTGCTCTTGGCCATCATCGGGCCTTCGATCTGCAACTTTTTGAATAGCGTGGTTTCGATGTAGACGCCGCTGGCGCTGTCGGAATAGGCCACCGAATCGGCGTGCAGCAGCGTCTGTTTGAAGTGCTCGACGCTGTCGATCTTGGGTTTGGGTGCACCGCTGCGCACCACCATGCCGATCCTGGAATCGGCCAGTTCCACCCGCGATGCCGGGTCGACCACGCCGGCATCGATCAGCTTCTGCAGCGCGCTGCCGACCATGATCACCACATCGGCATGCTCACCGCGTGCAAGCCGGTTGGGAATGGCTTGTGGCGTTTCGCCCATCGAAGGACCGAGCAGGGTGGTGACCTTCACCCCGGTCTGCTTGGTGTATTGCGGCGCCAGGCGATCGAAGGCGGCCGTGAAACCGCCGGAGGTCATCACGGTCAACTCCTGTGCGCCCGCCGCTGTGGACAGCAAAACCGTTGCAATGATCGCAGCCAACCATTTTTTCCACCTGCTCCGCATCATTTCGTCGCTCCTGCCGCAGAATCCAGGCCGGTCGCCGTCGCTGGATTGCCTTGGCGGCGATACAGAAACAGCGTGGCCCCCAGCGCGCACGCCGACGCGAAGACCAGCCAATAGCCGGGCGCCGCCTTGTCGCCGGTGACATGGATCAGCCAGGTGGAGATCACCGGCGTAAAACCGCCAAACACCGCGGTTGCCAGGCTGTAGGCGAGCGAGAATCCCGCAACCCGCACATGCGCCGGCATCCGTTCGGTGAGCGCCGGGATCATGGCGCCGTTGTAGAGGCCATAGATGAAGGACAGCCACAGCAGCGCCTGCAACATATGCGTAAAGCTCGGTGCGGCCGCAAGCAACGCGAGCACCGGATAGGCCGTCGCGATGCACACCACCGCCATGGTCACCAGCAGCGGCTTGCGGCCGAAGCGGTCGCTGAGCGCGCCGCCGATCGGCAGCCAGATGAAATTGGACACGCCCACCAGCAGCGTCACGATCAATGCATCGCCGGTGCTGAGTTTGAGCACGGTCTTGCCGAACGTCGGTGCGTACACGGTGATCAGATAGAACGCGGTCGTCGTCAGCGCGACCATCAAGCCGCCGGCAATCACGATGCCGGCATTGTTCGCCAGCCCACGCATCACCTGCTTCATCGTGACCGGCTGCCGGCGCTGCGCAAATTCGGCAGTCTCTTCCAGGCTTCGCCGCAGCAAGAAGATGAAAGGGATGATGACGCAACCGATGCCGAACGGAATCCGCCAGCCCCATTGCGCCAGATCCTGCGGCGCCATCAGCTGGTTGAGCGCAAACCCGATCGCGGCCGCCGCGACGATGGCAAGCTGCTGGCTGGCCGATTGCCAACTGGCATAGAAGCCGCGCCGGCCCGGTGTCGCCATCTCGGCCAGATACACCGACACGCCGCCCATTTCCGCGCCGGCCGAAAAGCCCTGCAGCAAGCGCCCGAGCAGCACCAGGGCCGGGGCCCACAAGCCGATGCTGGCGTAGCCTGGCACCAGCACGATCAGCACGGTACCGCTGGCCATGATCGCCAAGGTGACGATCAGGCCTTTGCGGCGCCCGACATCGTCGATGTAGGCACCCAGGATCACCGCACCCAGCGGCCGCATCAGAAAGCCCGCACCAAACACGGCGAAGGTCATCATCAGGGACGCGAATTCGTTGCTCGCCGGGAAGAAGGCCGCGGCGATCTGCGTTGCGTAAAAGCCGAACAGGAAGAAGTCGAACTGCTCGAGGAAGTTGCCCGAGGTCACCCTCAGCACCATCCCGAGTTTGGACTGTTGCGTTGCCTCACCGCTGGAACTGTGCATAAATCGCCCTCCACGATAGGTATGCATGGACGTCTGACACCTGAGGCACTCGATTCTGGTCCAGATGGTCGATGTTGATAATTGCTGCTTTCTCATCGATTGATGCGCATTGAACATCGGCCCGCGCGGCTGCAGTGCGCGACGCGCAGTACCCTCGCCACGATGCGCATGCCGCATTCGCCAGCGGCCGCTGGCGTTGCCGCCTGACCTGAAGGTCGATCCGTCCATGCCGTCGCCGCAGGTGCGCTGGCGGCCTGCCGATGTGCCGATTAGATTGGTGCGTGCGCTGCCGGTCTTGGGCGCGTGAGAGCAAGCAGGCAGCGCTGGCAGCGCGCTACCCGCGCCGCATCAACATCTGCGTCACCAGCGCACGCAAGGCAGGCGGGCGGACCGGTTTGGACAAAAATCCCCAACCCAGATCCAGCGCATGCTCGCGCAGGACAGGGTCGGGTTCTGCGGTGACCAGGATCACCCGTGGCTCGCGTTGCCAGCGTTCCACCAACTGCGACAGCAGCATGGGGCCGTGGTGTGCGCCCATGCGCACATCCAGCAGCAGCAGTTCCGGCACCTCCTCGGCATTGGCAGCGCTCAATGCCTCATCCGGGCCGCCGGCGAAATCCACCCGGCATTCCCAGCGTTCCAGCAGCGTGCGGGTGGCTTCGCACACCAATGGCTCATCGTCCACGCACCATACCCGGCAGCCGTGCAGGATGGGGTCGTTGCCGTGTTCGGCAGTGCTGGCCGGCGCTGGCAGTTGCCGTGCGATGGCGGTGCGATCGCCCAGCGGGACAGTCACCGAAAACACGCTGCCGGCGCCCAGGGTGGAACGCAGCCCGATGCGATGGCCGAGCAGACGGCCGATGCGCTCGACGATGGCCAGGCCCAGGCCTGCGCCGCGATCGTTGGCCACGCCGTCGTCCAGGCGGCGGAATTCTTCGAAGATTTCGTGTTGCAAGGCGTCGGGGATGCCGGGGCCCTGGTCGTGCACTTCGATACGCAGCCAGCCGCCACGGCGACGGCAGCCGATCAGCACGCGCCCGCGCGGCGTGTAGCGGATGGCGTTGGACAGAAAGTTCTGCAGGATGCGGCGCAGCAGGTTTTCATCGCTCAATACCACCGCCGAGGTCGGTACCGATTCCAGTACCAGCCCGCGGTCTTCGGCCAGGATGCCGAAGTCGCGCGCCAGGGTGTCCAGCAAGGGCGCAAGCGCAAAGTCGCGCACCTGGGTCTTCAGGCTGCCCGCTTCCAGGCGCGAGATGTCGAGCAGGCTGTTGAGGATGGCGTCCTGCGCAGCCAGCGCACCGTCGATGTTGTCGACCACGCGTGCGCTGCCAGCCTCGCGCACTTGCCCGCGCAGCACCGAGACGAACATGCGCGCGGCGTTGAGGGGCTGCAGCAGGTCGTGCACCGCCGAGGCGACGAAGCGGGTCTTGTAGCGGTTGGCGCTTTCAGCTTCGCGCTTGGCCGCCGCCAGGTCGCGGGTGCGCTCGGCCACGCGGTGTTCCAGCGCGTCGGCCAGCGAACGCAGTTCGCGTGCGGCGTTCTTGTAGCTGGTAATGTCGGCGTAACTGGTGACAAAGCCGCCATCGGGCAGTGGATTGCCGCGGATTTCCAGCACGGTGCCGTCTTCTTTTTCGCTCTCGCGCATATGCGGCTTGCCGCTGCGCAAATGATTCAGGCGCCGCTCGATCGCCGCCTCGATCGGCCCCGGTCCCAGCAGGCCGCGGCGTGCATTGAAGCGGAACAGGTCTTCGATCGGGCGGCCGATCTTGAGCAGTTCCGGCGGGAACCGGAATAGCTCCACATAGCGCGAATTCCACGCCACCAGGTTGAGCGCCTCGTCGATCACCACCACGCCTTGCGGCAGATGTTCCAGGCTGCGGCTCAGGCCGGCATTGGCCTGCTGCGCGGCGGTCACCACGCCGTCCTGGGCCGTGCGCAGTTCTTCGGCGTGTTGCTGCAGCAAGGTTTCCAGTTCGTGCCGGCTGCGCTGGCGTAACGCCGACAGCCGCCGCCGTTGCTGCACGAACAACCACAGCAGTGCCAAGGCCAGCCACGCGCCGGCGGCGGCAATCGCCGCGGCGCGACCGGCAGCGGCGCTGGCGCGGGTGTCGTGCAGCAGATGCAGGCGCCAGCCGCTTTCGGGCACTTCCAGGGTCTGCCACAGCACCTGCGCGCCGAGCGGCGGGTCGCGCACGTCGGCCAGCACGCCGCCGTACCCGGTCTGCTCGATCAGCCGGCGCCGCAGCGGCAGCAATTCCTGGTCGGCGTACTGGCGGGTGCTCTGCAGTTCGCGGCGATCGCGGTCGCTGAGCGGGGCCAGCACGCGGTAGCGCCACTCCGGCTGGCTGGCCAGAAACACCACATCGTGCGCGTCCGACGCCAGCACGATATCCGGGGTCTGCAGCCACTCGCGCTCCAGCGCAGCCAGCGCGATCTTGATCACCACCACGCCCTGCACCCGGCCGGCGCCATCGACAATGGCCTGCGACAGGAAATAGCCTGGCTCGCTGGTGGTCATGCCGATGCCGTAGAAGCTGCCGCTGCCGGTGGCCAGCGCCTGCTGGTAATACGGGCGGAAGGCGTAATCCACGCCCACGTTGCTCCGTGGCGCCCGCCAGTTGCTGGCGGCCAGTGCCACGCCGTCATGGTTGATCAAGGTCAGCGTGGACGACTGCGTGACATTGTTGGCGCGTTCGAGCTTGCGGTTGAGCGCATCCACCTGTGCCGGCGACAGCGGGCCGGACACGGCCGCGCGCAACTCCGGGTCCAGCGCCAGAATCTGCGGCAACGTGCGATAGCGGTCCACGCGCTGCTGCAGCGCCTGCGCGTAGAGCCGCAGCTGGCGGCGCACGGTGGCGCTTTCATCGTGCAGCGCGCTCTGTTCGACGAAGTGCCCGGCCGCCACCATGGCCACCACCATCCCGCCCAGCACGATGGACAAGGTGAGCAGCAGGCGACGGCGTTGCGATGCGTACATGGGCGCAAGTATGCGGTCTGCTGCCGGATCGCGTAGCCATCAGCGCGTAACGGCCAACAAGAAACGGTTGCGCTCACCTCCAGACAGACGCAGCCGGCGCTCGGTGCCGCATGTGCCACGCGTCGACGACGGTTCCGGGCGCTCGGCCCGCAGTTGCCTGGCCGCTGCTCGCGATCTGTGTCAGCCGCTCTGATCGCACGCTGAGCAAGCGCCGAATACGACAACGGCCGCACCCGGGATGGATGCGGCCGTGTCGAATGCCTGTGGCGGTGCGGTTCCGGCGGCGCGTCGGCGAACCGGCGCGCGGCCATGACGCGGCAGTGCGTCGGCGCGAATCGCCGGCGCGCTGCTTTTGCTCAGTGCAGCTTAGAACTGCACCTGCGCACGCAGTTCCATCACGTGCGGGGTTTCATGCACGCCATTGCGCGAGGAATCCACCCAGCTGTAGTTGGCCTGGAACTTGAAGTGGCTGGTGAGGTACCAGTTGGCGCCGATGGTGGTGTCGTGCTGACGGCCGCCATGCACATTGTTGTCTTCCAGGTTCAGGCGGCTGTAGCGGGCGGTCAGCTCGACCGCGCCGTAGTCGTGCGACGGCTTGATGTTGCCCGGCACGCCGCCGGCATAGCTGCGCGATTCGCCGGTCAGCGTCCAGGTGCCGTAGACGTACTGGCCCTGGGCGATGAAGTGCGGCTGGTTCGCGTTGCGCGCCACTTCGGCACGCAGGGCTTCGCTCTGCAGCGAGAACGGGCCATGGATCCAGACCGCTTCCAGGCCGGTGCGGATCACATGGTCCACATCGAGGATGGTGCCGGTATCGATCAGGCGCACATCGGTCAGGCCGGCTTCCGGGCGCGCACGCAGGCGCACACGCGGGCTGAACGACACGCCGCGGCCGTCGCTGTAACCGCGCGGGTTTTCGATCGAGCCGGCGATGCCCAGGTGCAGCACGTCGCCTTCGGCCTTCATCGGGGTCCATGCCGCGTGCACGGCCTGGGTGGTGCCCGGGTTGTCGCCCTGCAGATCCTTGCCGCCGTACGCGCCGGCCTGCAGCAGGTACTGCTGACGTTCCAGCGTCCATTCCGCGCCGGTACGGCGCCCCTGGAACACCGCCTGGATCGGCAGGCCCAGTTCCATGAAGCTGCCCGCACGCGAGCTCTGCACCGCTTCCAGGCCCACCGGCACCTTCATGTAGCCCAGGCGCACGCGGCCGTAATCCTGGCCGAACAGGGCCTTGGTCTCGAACCGGTAGAACACGTCCAGCCACAGCTTGGACTCGAAGTCGTAGTACACCATGGCGTCGTAGACGCCCTTCTTCTTGATGGTGGCGCCAAATTCCTTGCGGCGGAAGTCGTTGCGGTCTTCCAGGCGGTCGTCGCCGGAGAAGTTGTTGTCGTCGTAGGCGTAGTTGCCGGTCAGGCCAAGCTCGGTGCCGTCACCGAAGGTGTACTTGGTCGGCCAGTTTTCGATCGAGGTGGCTGCATTGGCAGCGGCGGGGACGATGGCAGCAGCCAACGCCAGGACAAGCAGATTGAGGCGCATAGGTATGGTCTTCGGCAATGAAAAGGGGCCGGGCGTCCTGCCATGGCGGTCGCAATGAATGTCTTCAGCAAGCGCGCAGGGTCCGGACGACGGCAGCACAGAAACGGTGTCTGCGTTAAACGGAATTAACGGCCGGCGGCGGCGCGGCTGAAGTGTAAGCCCCCGTTCAGCCGCTGGACACGGGGTAGTACCAATGGGCTATCGGCCGGGGCTGTGACGTGCGGCCAGAATGCGTGCAACGGGTGCCTGCTCGGCACCCTCTCTCGTCTCTCGGAGTGGTGTCATGCACATCAGCAAGCCTGCCGGCCCCCTGCCGGCATCCGTCCCCTTCTATCGCCAACTGTATTTTCAGGTGGTGGTGGCGATCGTTCTCGGTGCCCTGCTGGGCCATTTCGAGCCCGCCTTCGCCGAAAGCCTCAAGCCGCTGGGCGACGCGTTCATCAAGCTGGTGAAGATGATCATCGCCCCGGTGATCTTCCTGACCATCGTCACCGGCATCGCCGGCATGACCCATCTCAAGACGGTGGGCCGGGTGTTCGGCAAGGCGATGGCCTACTTCCTGTTCTTTTCCACCTTGGCCCTGGTGGTCGGTCTGGTGGTTGCCCATGTGGTGCAGCCCGGCGCCGGCATGAACATCAATCCGGCCGATCTGGACCAGAGTGCGGTCAAGAGCTACGTCGAGAAGTCGCATGACCTGACCCTGGTCGGCTTCCTGATGGACATCATCCCCAACTCGCTGATCGGCGCGTTCACCGGCGATCAGGTCGTCAACGGCAAGCTGACCGGGCCGAACATCCTGCAGGTGCTGTTCGTGGCGGTGCTGTTCGGCGTGTCGCTGGCGCTGGTGGGCGAGCGCGGCAAGCCGGTGCTGAACCTGCTGGAAGCGCTGATCGCCCCGGTGTTCAAGCTGGTACACATCCTGATGCGTGCCGCCCCGATCGGTGCCTTCGGCGCCATCGCCTTCACCATCGGCAAGTACGGCGTGGAGTCGCTGGTCAACCTGGCCTGGCTGGTGGGTTCGTTTTATCTGACATCCCTGCTGTTCGTGCTGGTGATCCTGGGGCTGGTGAGCCGGCTGTGCGGGTTTTCGGTCCTCAAGCTGATCCGCTACCTGAAGGCCGAGCTGCTGCTGGTGCTGGGCACGTCCTCGTCGGAGTCGGCGTTGCCGTCGCTGATGGAGAAGATGGAAAAGGCCGGTTGCGAGAAGTCGGTGGTGGGCCTGGTGGTGCCAACCGGGTACTCGTTCAATCTGGACGGCACCAACATCTACATGACGCTGGCGGCGCTGTTCATCGCCCAGGCCACCAATACCGAACTGACCCTGGGCCATCAGATCGCACTGCTGGCCGTGGCGATGCTCAGCTCCAAGGGAGCGGCCGGCGTCACCGGTGCCGGCTTCATCACCCTGGCCGCCACGCTGGCCGTGGTGCCTGAAGTGCCGGTGGCCGGCATGGCGCTGATTCTGGGCGTGGACCGTTTCATGAGCGAATGCCGCTCGCTGACCAACTTCATCGGCAACGCGGTGGCCACCGTGGTGGTCTCGCGCTGGGAAAACGCCCTGGACCGCGACCGGCTCAAGCTGGTGCTGGACGGCGGCGAACCGCCGCTGCTGGCCCCGGTCGGCCAACCCGGCGTGGCACCTGCCAGCCTGCGTTGATGCTTCCTACGGCCCTGTCTTCCGTCGGTGTTAGCGACGGGATGCAGGGCCGTTCTTGTCTGGCCTCCACGCCGGCTGCGCTGCGCGCCACGCCGCATCCGTGATTTCCCTGCCGCGCTGACAGCTGCGCGACAGGCCCTTGTTCAGGCAGGAGGGTAGAATTCAGCCTCCTGCGCCTTCGAGAACCACACCACCGATGTCCACCGACGACTTCAAACAGGCCGCCCTCGACTACCACCGCCAGCAGCCGGCCGGCAAGATCAAGGTCACCGCGACCAAGCCGATGCTGACCCAGCGCGATCTGTCGCTAGCGTATTCGCCGGGCGTGGCGTTCGCCTGCGAGGCCATCGTCGAAGATGCCACCCAGGCCAGCGAGCTTACTGCGCGCGGCAATTTGGTGGCGGTCATCACCAACGGCACGGCGGTGCTGGGCCTGGGCAACATCGGCCCGCTGGCCTCCAAGCCGGTGATGGAAGGCAAGGGCGTGCTGTTTCAGAAGTTCGCCGGCATCGACGTGTTCGATATCGAAATCAACGAGAACGACCCGGACAAGCTGGTGGACATCATCGCCAGCCTGGAGCCGACCTTCGGCGGCATCAACCTGGAAGACATCAAGGCGCCGGAATGCTTCATCGTCGAGCGCAAGCTGCGCGAGCGCATGAACATCCCGGTGTTCCACGACGACCAGCACGGCACCGCGATCATCGTTGGCGCCGCCGTGCTCAATGCGCTGGTGGTCACTGGCAAGAAGATCGAAGAGGTCAAGCTGGCCACCACCGGCATGGGCGCGGCCGGCATTTCCTGCGTCAACATGCTGGTATCGCTGGGCCTGAAGCCGGAGAACATCCTGGCGCTGGACCGCGATGGCGTGATCCACACCGGCCGCACCGATCTGGACCCGGACAAGCAGCGCTACGCCCGCGATACCGACAAGCGCACCCTGGCCGAAATCGTCGAAGGCGCCGATATCTTCCTGGGCCTGTCGGCCGCCGGCATCCTCAAGCCGGAGATGGTCGCCAGCATGGCGCGCCAGCCGGTGATCTTCGCGCTGGCCAACCCCAATCCGGAAATCACCCCGGAAGTGGCCAAGGCGGTGCGCCCGGATTGCATCATCGGCACCGGTCGGTCGGACTATCCGAACCAGATCAACAACGTGCTGTGCTTCCCGTACCTGTTCCGCGGCGCGCTGGATGTGGGCGCCACCGGCATCAACGAGGAAATGAAGATCGCCTGCGTCAAGGCGATCGCGGCGATGGCGCGGCGCGAGGCCTCCGACCTGGGTGCGGCCTATGGCGGCGAGACCCCGAGCTTCGGCCCCGACTACCTGATTCCGCGTCCGCTGGACCCGCGCCTGCTGGTGGAACTGTCGTCTGCGGTTGCGCAGGCGGCCATGGATTCGGGCGTGGCCACGCGCCCGATCACCGACATGGAGGCCTACCGCGACAAGCTCGGCCAGTTCGTCTACCGCACCAGCCTGATGATGAAGCCGGTCTACGACCGCGCGCGCGCCGACAAGCAGCGCGTGGTGTATGCCGAGGGCGAGGAAGAAGTGGTGCTGCGCGCGGTGCAGAACGTGGTCGACGAAGGCCTGGCCTTCCCGATCCTGATCGGCCGCCCGGACGTGATCGAAGCACGCATCGAACGCATGGGCCTGCGCCTGACCGCCGGCGTGGATTTCGAGATCACCAACATCCTCGACGACCCCCGCTTCAACGATTACTGGCAGTACTACCACGCGCTGACCGAGCGTCGTGGCGTGACCGTCACCGCGGCCAAGGAGTTGATGCGCTCGCGCCCGACCCTGATCGCGGCAGTGATGGTGGCGCGCGGCGAAGCCGACGCGATGCTGTCCGGCGTGGTTGGCCGCTTCCACAAGAAGCTGGGCTACGCGCGCAGCGTGATCCCGCTGGAACCGCGGGTGAGCTCCACCTCGGCGATGACCGGCGTTATCAACCAGCTCGGCGTGTTCTTCTTCCTGGACACCCACGTGCAGGAAGACCCGACGGTGGAGCAGGTGGTGGAAGCCACATTGCAGGCCGCGTACCGCCTCAAGCTGTTCGGCATCGAGCCGAATATCGCGCTGCTGTCGCACTCCAACTTCGGCAGCCACGACTCGCGCGATGCGCTGAAGATGCGCCAGGTGCGCGAAGCGCTGCTCAAGCGCAAGCCCGAGCTCAACATCGACGGCGAAATGCAGGGCGACACCGCCTGGGACGAGGCGCTACGCAAGCAGATCATGCCCAACAGCACCTTGAAGGGCCGCGCCAACCTGTTCGTGTTGCCGAACCTGGAAGCGGCCAACATCGCCTACAACCTGGTGCGCGTGTTCACCGATGGCGTGGCGATCGGCCCGATCCTGATGGGCATCTCCAAGCCGGTGCATATCCTCACCACCAGCGCCACCTCGCGCCGGGTGATGAACATGACCGCCATCGCAGCGGTGGATGCGCAGATCCGCAGGCAGCGCGATGCGGAAAAGGCGGCAGCCGACAAGGGCACCGACTGACTCGAGATGTTCAGACTTGCCAGGTGTCCAAGACTTGGCCGAGTGCTGCTTGATTTGAAGCAGCAAGCGCTCGGCCGGCAAGACAACGGCCGAGAAGTGTCTTCCTCGATAGGGTGTTGCAAGGCGCCCAGGCACTTGGAGCGGCTAACAAAACGTAGCGCAGTAGTTTTGTTAGCTGCTCTTAGTCCCCAGTCTGCAGCAATAACCCACAAGCCCCTCTCCCCGCGGGAGAGGGGTTGGGGTGAGGGTACGGCCTACCCTTGGCAGCGACTCAGCGTCGACCATCCAAAACGTTGACGAGCGACGCAAACAGCAGGCGTCGCGGGGCGTCATCATCCCAGCGATCACGCCCAAAACCTCAGTCCTCAGCGCCCATCCGGCACCGCACCCAGTAACTCGATCTCCGCCACCTGTGCACGCGCAGGCGCGGTCCAATGCAGCCGATACTCCGCATACGAACCGGGCGTCGCGATCCGGAACGGGCGCGTTTGAAGTGGCCATTGAAAGCGCTCCTCGCGGCGCGTATCGACGAGGCGCCACGTGCCTCCTGCAGTGCGTGCTTCCAGCGTCCACGCGGCCGACGCAATCGCAGCGTCGCCGCTGGTCACGGTGTAAAGCATGGCCTCACCGCGATCAAGACCGCTCAACGTCAGCACCGTGGCGGGCGACACCGCGCTCGCGCTGCCCGCATCGTCGTCATGCAAAGCCGTCAGCGCGCGACCATCGGCCTGCGTCACGCGTGCGCTGGCACCCAGCAGGTCACGCAACGGGGCAGGGCGCTTGCCTGGCGCGGTCAACGACGGCGGCACATCCTCTGGTGCGCTGCCCCAGCGCGAGGGCGTGGGCCCCATCTCGAAGTCCAGCGTGGCACCCTTGGCGATCGCCGCATGCGGCAACCAGGTCTTGCGCCATGGCTTGCCGTTGAGCCTGAGCGATTGCACATACACATTTTCCGGCGAATTCTGCGGCGCATTGATCGTCAGCGTACCGCCGCCCGGCAAGCGCACGCGCGCCTGCTTGAACAGCGGCGAGCCGATCACATACTCCGGCGCTCCCATCCGCAACGGATACAACCCCAGCGCAGCGAACAGATACCACGCCGACATCTCGCCATTGTCTTCGTCGCCAGGGTAACCCTGGCCGATCTCGCTACCCAAGTACAGGCGCGCCAGAACTTCGCGCGTAATGCGCTGTGTCTTCCACGGTTGCCCTGCATACAAATACATCCATGGAATGTGGTGCGCAGTCTGGTTGCTGTGCGCGTACATGCCCATGCGCACATCGCGTGCTTCGGTCATCTCGTGAATGGTGTTGCCATACGAGCCTGCAAACTGCGCTTGGGCAGTCTCGGGCGTGGCGAAAAACATGTCCAGCTTGGCGGCCAGTGCCGCGCGGCCACCGTAGAGCGTAGCCAGGCCTTCGCCATCGTGTGGCGCGGTGAATGCAAACGTCCACCCGCTGGATTCGGTGTAATCGTTGCCCCACACGCGTGGATCGTACTGCGCCGCGTCCACGCGCCACGTGCCGTCGGGTTTGCGCCCCTGGAAGAAGCCGACCGCCGGGTCGAACAGCGCCGCATACCCGGCTGCGCGGTAGCGAAAATACAGCGCTTCGGTCGCATAGCGCTCGCGCGCTGCGGCAGTGTTGGCCTGGATGGACAACGCCTCGGCCATGTTGGCAATGCCGAAGTCGTTGAGGGCGCCCTCCATCGACCACGACATGCCTTCATGCGTGTCGGTATCGGTATAGCCGCGGAAGGTCGAGCGCGCCATGCCCTTGCGCCCGACATGCCGGTCCGGCGCAACGACCGTGGCGTTCTTCAGTGCAGCGGCGTAGGCCTCGGCCGGGTCGAAGCCTTGCACGCCTTTTCGCCAGGCATCAGCAAACGCCACATCCGAGCTGGTACCCACCATCAGGTCTGCATAACCGGGCGACGACCAGCGCGCAATCCAGCCGCCCGCCCGGGATTGTTCGACAAACCCCTGCACCAGGGCGCCGGCATCATCGGGCGCAAATAGCGCATACGCAGGCCAGGCCGTGCGAAACGTATCCCACAGCCCGTTGTTGACGTACACCCGGCCATCGCGGATCGGTGCGAAGCTGCGCACCGCGCTGCCGTCGATAGTGTCGTCCGACCAGCTGTTCTGGCTGGCGTAGCGCCAATCCGGGGCAGTCGCAGTGCCCACGTTTTCATGCGCCGAGTTCGGATACAGGTACAACCGGTACAGGTTGGAATACAGCGTGGTTGCCTGGTCGGCAGTGGCATCGGGCACTTCGAAGCGCCCCAGCAATGCATCCCAGGCCTCCTGCGCGCGCGCGGCGACCTGCTCGAAGCTCGCGTCTGCGGCAATTTCCAGTTCTGCATTGTGTTTTGCCTGATCCACCGACATCAGCGAAGTGGCAATGCGCATCTGCACCTGTCGCGTGCTGCCGGCATCGAACTTGATCCATCCGGTCGGGCGGCCAGTGTCGAGCAGGCCGCTGCTGTGCCAGGGCCTGTCGAAGCTGGCATAGACGTACATGCGCGTTGCGCCCGTCGACAAACCGCTGCGCACATCGGTGTAACCGGACAGTGTCTGGGTCGCAGCATCCAACTTTAGCCCGCCGCGCGCGTCCACGTTGTCGAACAGCAGGTTGGCATCGCCCCGCGCCGGGAAGCGAAAACGAAACAGCGCCGCGTGATCGGTCGGTGCGATCTCGGCATGGATGCCGTTGTCCAGTTGCACGGCGTAGCGATAGGGGCGGGCCTGTTCGTCGTCATGCGAAAACCCCAGTGCACGCCTGCTGCGATCGGCGTCCGGCACGCCGGCAGTGAGCGAGGGCATCACCTGAAACGTCTGCCGGTCGCCCATCCACGGGCTCGGTTGATGGCTCAGCGACAGCGCCTGCAGACGCGGGCGATTGTCTGCACCGTTGTGCTCGTTCCAGCGATATAGCCAGGTCAGCGTTCCCGCATCGGTGACCGGCGTCCAGAAGTTGAAACCGTGCGGCACGGCCGTCGCGGGAAAATTATTGCCGCGCGAAAACGTGCCATTGGATTGCGTGCCGCGCGTGGTCAGCACCCGATCCGAGGGCCGCGCCGGCGTTGCCAGCGGCACCTCGGCAATGGTGATATCGTCGATCCACCCGGCAGCGCGCGCGCCCGCAGGCGGCGCCACGTCCAGTTCGATCGCACGCACACGCCGCCCACGCAGCCCGGGCACATCTCCCAACCGCACCTGCTTGCGCGCCCACTGTTGCGGGTACAGCGTCTTCGAATCGCCCTGCGCCTGCGCACCCAATGCCACGCCATGTTGATCGCGCGCTGCGCTGGCAGAGACATGTGTGCCGTCGTCCAGCAGCAGGTCCAGCGAGACATACGTGGATGCCACATGGTCGTTGCCGACACTTTCCGGCAAGACCATCCACGACAGCGTGGTCTGCGTCTGGATCAGCAGATCGGTGGTGAACAACGCGCGTCGCCCACCTGCGCCGTTGCTCGCGTAACGCAGCGCATGCGCCCCGCTGTAGCCGGCATTTGGCTTGGCGGCGTACGGCGCTGCCGGGCCGGCGCCGACGGCAACCTGCACGGCAGTGTCGGTCACCGGCATCGGTGAGGGGTCACCGTCCTCGAACGCGCTTGCGAAGTGCGTGGCGGCCATCGCCGGCAGCGCAGCGAGACAGAACAGGGCAATGGCGATGGTGCGCGGCAGACCACGCTTATGCAGCAGGACAACAGGCAAGGTCACGGGGCAGTGTCTCCTTGGGGCACGTAACGGCACGTGCGCTGGGCCGATGTTGCGCCCGGTATGGTTCACGTCGCCGGTTGGATAGACGCCGGCTCCCGATGATAGGCGGCATGCGCGGTGCGGTGTCGTTGCGCTGTCGCGCCGCCGATTGGGGGCTGCTGCAGAATCGCCGATTCCATAGCGGCCTCGGCGATTGGATTGGCAACTCTTGCAACTCACCCCCGCGCGGGCCTGTACCGCCCGGTCGATGGGCCGATCACCACGCGGGCTGCTAGAATCCGCGCTCTGCCTTTGCCTTCCGATCGCACCGCCATGAGCCAGACCGCCACCGCGCCCGCCAATGCCGAAAAGCGTTACACCGTGCACCGCGGCGACCTGCCGCTGAGCTGCCCGACGCCGCAGATGGCGCTGTGGAACTCGCATCCGCGCGTGTACCTGCCGATCGAAGACGAGCCCAACGGCGAAGCCAAGTGCCCGTATTGCGGCGCGCTGTTCGTGCTCGCCGACTGATACTGGCCGGATGCACCGCCTGACCGTGGTGCAACTGCTGCCGGCACTGCAGTCCGGCGGCGTCGAGCGCTCCACCCTGGAAATCGCTGCCGCGCTGGTGCGCGCCGGTCATCGCGCCGTCGTCGTGTCGGCCGGCGGACGCCTGGTGCAGCCGCTGTTGGATGTGGGTGGCGAGCATCTCACCCTAGAGATCGGCCGCAAATCGTTGCTGACGCTGCGGCATGTGATCGGCTTGCGTCGCTTGTTCGCCGAACTCGGGGCCGACATCGTGCATGCACGTTCGCGGCTGCCGGCCTGGCTGGGTTGGTACGCGCTGCGCGGCATGCCCGAGGCAACGCGGCCGCGCCTGGTGACCACCGTGCACGGGCTTAATTCGCCTAGCCGCTACAGCGCAGTGATGACCTACGGCGAGCGCGTGATCTGCGTGTCCAAGACGGTGCGCGAATACGTGTGCACGCATTACCCGCAGACCGATCCGGCGCGGCTGCGCACCATTCCGCGTGGGGTGGATATCGCGCAGTTCCCGCGCCGGCTGCAGCCGGACCGCCGCGCACGTGCTTGGGCACAGACGCTGCTGCCCGCTCTGCCGGCCGATGCACCGCTGCTATTGCTGCCGGGCCGCGGCACGCGCCTGAAGGGGCATGCTGATGGCCTGCAGCTGCTCGCCGACATCCGAGCAGCCGGCGTGCCGGCCTTTTTGTGGTTGCCCGGCGCACGCGAGCCCGGGCGCGAGGCATATGTGCGGGAGCTGGAGACAGAAGCGTCGAGGCTGGGCATTGCCGAGGCAATCGCCTTGACCGAGCCCACTGCCCGCATCGCCGAGGCCTATGCGGCCAGCGATCTGGTGCTGCAGCTTTCGCGCAAGCCGGAAGCCTTCGGTCGCACCGTGGTGGAGGCGCTATCGGTCGGCCGTCCGGTGCTGGGTTGGGCACACGGCGGTGTTGGCGAATTGCTGGCCGAGTTGCAGCCCGGTGGTGCGGTCGCCGCTTTCGATGCCCGCGCCTTATGCACGCAGGCGCTGCAGTTGCTGCAGCACGCCCCGGCAGCGCCGGCCGTGATCCCCTACACGTTGCAGGCCATGCAAACGGCCACCCTGAAGGTCTATGACGAACTCCGCCGCTGAGGCCCTCCCGCGGGCGCCCGTGTTGACGCCCGATGCCGGCCGCTGGGCGCCGCTGTGGGTGATCGTGTTCGTGGCGCTATGGCCTACGCCCGGCCTGGCCGAAACGGTGTTGTCGCTGGGCGCGTTGTTCGCGGCGTACCGCCTGTTGCACGCGCGCTTTCGCGGCGGCACGCGCCTGCTCAGCGGCGCAGCCTGGGCGCTGACCAGCGTGTTGTTCCTGGCGTACTGGTTGCCGCAGATGCTGTCGGCGTTCGACGCGATGGATGCCGGCCGCGCACTACGCAAGTCGGCCACCGATCTGCGCTACCTGCCGTTCATGTGGTTATGCGCCATCGCCGTGGCCAATGCACAGCGTCGGGGTCGCACCTTTACCGGGCTGGCGGTCATCGGTGGGGTGTGGACGCTGGACGCGTTGCTGCAGGCCGCCTTCGGCACCAGCCCGTTGTTTTTTGGCATCGATCAGATCAAGCAGCTGATCAGCGGCCATGGCCTGTGCACGGCCCAGGAACTGGCGCTGGTGGACCGGTTGAGCGGCGTGCTGGGCCCCTGCAATCTGAAATTCGGGCAGACCCTGGCCAGCCTGTCGCCGTTCCTGTTGCTGGCGTTGGGGCGGCGTCATGTCTTGGCCTGGCTTGTCGGCGCGGCGGCGGTCGGCATTGTGTTGGTCTTGGCCGGCTCGCGCGCGTCGTGGATCACCTATGGCGTGATCATGCTGCTGTCCGGTTGGCAGCTGCTGGGCGGGCGTCGTTTGCTGGCCGCGGCGGTGGTCGGCGCACTGTTGGCCGTGGCGGTGGTGGCGGTGGCACCACAGGCGCGCGAGCGCATCCAGCGCACCACGCTGGCGTTCGGCAATGGCGAACAGGGCGTGGACCAGGCCTTGTCCGGGCGTGCCCAGATCTGGGGCGCGTCGCTGTGCATGATCCGCGCGCATCCGCTCAACGGCGTAGGCGTGCGCGGGTTCCGGCAGGCCTATCCGGCCTGCAATCCGGCACCTGGCCAAGCGCCGGCCTGGGGCGGCGGGCCGGCCTTTCATGCGCATCAGATCATGCTCGAGATCCTGGCCGAAACCGGCGTGATCGGCTTGCTGCTGTGGCTGGCTGGCGCGGCGCAGGCATGGCGTGCGTGGCGCTACTCAAGCGTGGTGGCACGCGAGCAGGCGCGGCCGGCGATGATTGCGTTGGTGGCCACGGTGTTTCCGTTCAACACCCATCTGGCGTTCTATTCCAGCTTCTGGGGCGGGCTGAGCCTGATGCTGGCCGGGCTGTATGCCGGCGCCTTGCTCAACGACGATGCGGACCGCGCGCCGCAGTAGCGTGGCGCATGCGGTTGATCGGCACTTCCTCCCTTTTGCGAGCTGCGGCGGCAACGCCCACACATGCGTTGCAGGCGTTCGCCGAGCCGGCGTCAGCGATAGAAATCGCTACGTCCACCCGGTTGACGCTTGAAGCGCCGATGGATCCACAGGTATTGGTCCGGCGCTTCGCGTACCATGTCTTCGATGGCGGCATTGACCTGCGTGGTATCGGCGATGACGTCATCGGACGGAATGTCGGCCAACGGCGGTGCGATCTTGAGGATGTAACGGCCACCTTCGCGACGATGGAAGTACGGCACGACCGCGCAGCCGGTCAACCGTGCCAGCTGATGCGTGGCGGTAATGGTGGAGGCGGGATGTCCGAAGAACGGCACGAACACGGTGTCCTTGCCGCGCATGTCCTGATCCGGCGCATACCACAGAAAACCGCCGCGCTTGAGATGCTTGATGGTGGCGCGCAGGTCTTCGTTGGCGAACATGTGCGTGGCATAGCGCAAGCGCCCACGCTTGACCGCCCACTCGAACACCGGGTTGCGATGCCTGCGGTACATGCCGGCCAGCGGCACGTGGTCGCATAGCAGGCGCCCGCACATTTCCAGCGTCATGAAGTGGCCGGATACCAGCAACACGCCACGTTTTTGCTGTTGCAGTTGCTGCAGATGCTCCAGGCCCTCGATCTGCACGCCTGGTCGAATGACATCGATGCTGCCCCACCAGGCGCGCGCGAACTCGAACAGGCCCACGCCGAGCGCGTCGAAACTGTCGCGCAACAGCCGCGCCCGCCAGGCATCGTCCTGCTCGGGGAAACACAGTTTCAGGTTGACCTCGGCCGCGCGCCGACGCGTGCCCGCCAGGCGCATGGCAATCCAGCCCACGCCGCGGCCCACGGCACGTTGCAGCGTCCAGGGCAGGCGCCCTGCCACCACCATCACCGCCAGGCCCAGATACATCGGCCAGTGCTTGGGGTTGCGCAGGGAAGGGCGGACGGCGACGTTGGCGGGCTCGGACATGCGTCAATTCTAGAGCGTGTGATGCACTTTGAGATGAGATGCGTTGGCCGTCAGCGGCGCGGTGCCCGCTCCGCGCCGCTGACGGCCAACCCTCCGGGAGCGCCCTGTGGCACACCGATACTGCGTTGCGCGCCTTGCCCAGGCTGGTCGCCTGGGCAAGGCGCACGCGGTGTCTCGACGCGCCACAAGACGCTTCGCACTCACCCCAACGTGCATAACACGCTCTAAGGGATTGCGCCCAGCAGGCAGCGTGCACATGCGCACGCACGGACGCTCCCGTATCCTGCACGGATGCGGAAAGATCCGATCGAATGGCTGTTGCGCGGGCTGTACTCGGCGCTGCTCTACCTGTTGTTGCCGGTCACGGTGTACCACCTGGTGTGGCGCGGTTTCCGCGTGCGCGAATACTTCAATCGCTGGAACGAGCGCTATGCGTCCTACACGCACGCCTGCGGGCGCCCGCGGGTGTGGGTGCATGCGGTGTCGGTGGGCGAGGTCAACGCGTCCGCGCCGCTGGTCAATGCGCTACGAGCGCAGCGCCCGGATATCCGTTGGGTCATCACCACCATCACCCCCACCGGCTCCGAGCGCGTGCGCGCGCTGTGGGGCGATGCGGTGGACCATGTGTATCTGCCCTACGACGTGCCGGGCAGCGTGGGGCGGTTTCTCGAACACTTCCGCCCGCGCCTGGCCTTGATCCTGGAAACCGAGCTGTGGCCAAACATGTTGTTCGGCTGCCGCGATCGCCAGATTCCGGTGTACATCCTCAACGCACGGTTGTCTGCGCGCTCGTTGCGCGGCTATCGGTTGCTGGCGCCGTTGATCAGTCGCGCGCTGCGCACCGTCACCTGCGTGGCGGCGCAGTCGCAGGACGATGCTGAGCGGTTCGTCACCCTGGGCGCGCGCCCGGATCAGGTGATCGCGCTGGGCAATCTCAAGTTCGATATCGCCGCGCCAGCGCAATTGCAGGCGTTGGTCGCGCAGTTTCGCATGCACGTGCCAGCCACGCGCCCGGTGTGGATCGCCGCCAGCACGCACGAAGGCGAAGAGGCCGCCGTTGCCGATATCCACGCACGGTTGCTGCTGCAATTTCCGGATTTGCTGCTGTTGTGGGCACCGCGCCATCCCGAGCGCTTTCCCAAGGTCGAGACGTTGGCACGCGAGCGCGGTTGGCGCGTTGCCACGCGCAAGGCGCAGCAATGGCCGCAGGCGGGCGACAAGGTATTCGTCATCGACACCCTGGGCGAGCTGATGAGCTTCTATGCGTGCGCGCAGGTGGCTTTCGTCGGTGGCAGTCTGCAGCCGATCGGCGGGCATAACCTGCTTGAGCCGGCCGCCGTCGGAACGCCGGCAATCACTGGCCCGCATCTGCATAACTTCTCGGAGATTTCGCGGCGCATGCGCCAAGCCGATGCGGTTGTCATCTGCGAGGATGCCGAGTGCGTCTACCAGGCCTTGGCGCGCCTGCTCGCCGACCCCGCACAACGCGAGGCGATGACCACTGCAGGCCTGGCGCTGGTCGCCAACGGCAAGGGCGCGGTGGCCCGCACCTTGGTGCAGATCGCTGCCGATCTGCCGCCGCTGGCGAGCGCGGGCGTTGTGGCATGAGGTTTGTCGCTCGCTGCGTGGCTGCGTGCATGGGCGTGCCGCACTCCGCCGAGCCTGGCGCCGGCGTGCAGCCCTCGTTGCGCTCAACGGTGAGAACTTGCGCCGGGCAGCGAGACGCGTGGTGGGTTCACTTGCACCGGATGCTGCACGCCTGCGTGGCCGGGTTAGCGCACTTGCAGCCGCCGTCACGACAGGTGCGCATGCGGTTGCATCGCGCAAAAAAAAGCGGGCCTCGGACCGCTTTTTTTTTGCGCATCCAGCTCGCCTTACTGCAACGACCCACTGCCCTGCAGCTTGGATTCGGCGTCCTGCGATAGCAGGCGGTTGACGTCCTGCAGATCGGTGATGTCGAGCTTGCCGATGGCCTGGCCCAGCAGCAGGCGGTTCTGCAGGAAGTTGTAACGCGACTGTGCGTAATTCAGCTGCGCCTGGAACAGCGTGCGCTGGTTTTGCACCACGTCCAGCACGGTGCGCGTGCCCACTTCCAGACCCACCTGCGAGGCGTCGTAGGCGGCTTGCGCCGACACCACGGCCAGGCGGCGGGCTTCCACTTCGCTGATACCGGCAACAACGGTCTGGTAGGCATTGCGGGTGTTGCGATCCAGCGCGCGCTTCTGCTGCTCGTAGGTGTCCTGCTGGATATCGCGTTGCGACAGTGCCTGACGCACGGCCGACTGGGTCGCGCCGCCGGCAAAGATCGGGATCGTCAGCGTGATGCCCACGGAATCGGTGTCGATGTCGCGGCCTGCGGTGGTGAAGTTGCCCGCCGCCTCATCCACCGTTCCCTGACCACCCCAGCTATTGCTGCGGCCGACATTGGCACCCAGGCTCAGCGTGGGCAGATGGCCGGCACGGGCGGCACTGACCTGCGCCTCGGCAGCACTGACCTGCAACTGCTGCGCCCTCAGCGCCGGATTGTCGGCGATCGCGGTGGCAACCAATTGATCCACGTTGCTGTAGGCGGCCGGTACTTCGGGGCGGAACTCATCTGGCAATGCGCGCAAGCCGACCACAGGCTGGCCGGTGAGCTCGGTCAGTGCCTGGTAGTAGTCCTTGAGCGTATTGCGCGCGTTGATGGTGTCTGCCCGTGCCTGGTCGTACTGGGCGCGGGCCTCGTGCACGTCGGTGATCGGTGCAAGACCCACTTCCAGACGCTTGTCGGCGTAGTCGAACTGCTTCTTTGCGGCCGCCTCGTTGGTCTCGGCTGCCGCCAGCGACTCGATCCCCACCAGCACCTGGAAATACGCTGCCGAGGTGCGGGTGATCAGGTCGTTGTTGGCCGATGCCAGGGTGAAATCCGCAGCCTTGGCTACTTCGCGCTGCGCGCGCAGGTTGGAAAACTGCGCCCAATTGAAGATGGTCTGGCTGCCCTGAATCGCGTACTGGCGCTGCTTGGTCGTGGAGCGGCCATCGACGCCCTCCAGCTCACGATGCGACTGGGTGTAGCCGGCGCTACCGTCCAGCTGCGGCAACAACGCCGCACGCGCCTGCACCTGACCCTCCCGATTGACCAGGCGCGTGGACTCGGCCACGGCCAGTTGCGGATCGCCGTTGCGGGCCATTTCGTAGACCTGCAGCAGGTCGGTGGCGTGCGCAGCCATCGGAGACAGGGCGGCGGCCAGGGCCAGGACGAGGGATCGGCGGATCATCGGGGGAGCTTCCTTGGGAATCAGAATTGGAATCGGGGCGTCGGTGCGGCGCCCTGGAGATAGGCGAGGTCGGTTTCGAACAACGATTCGATGCGCGGGGCGTTGACCTCGCCACGGACCAGGACCGCTTCCATCACCGGGTCGTGACCGCGCACGACGAACAACCGGCCGTTCGGGCGCAACCACTGCAGCCACTGGACGGGCAGCGTGTGGACCGCGCCGGTCACGCAGATGGCGTCGAAGCGACGCTCGCTCTGCCAGCCGAAGACATCGGCGGTTTCGATACGGACGTTGCTGCCCAGGCCGGTGCGGTCCAGATTGGCGCGCGCAGCCGCGGCCAGCGCCGGGTCGATCTCCAGGCTGAGGACTTCGCGCGCCAGTGCGGCCAGGCAGGCGGTGGCAAAGCCGCTGCCGGTGCCGATTTCCAGTACGTCCTCGCCCGGTTGCAGGTCCAGTGCCTGCAACATGCGGCCTTCGACCACCGGCTTCATCATCTTGTGACCGGCCGACAGCGGAATTTCCACGTCGACATAGGCCAGCGTCTTGTAGGCCTCCGGCACGAAGGCTTCGCGCGGCATGCGCGCCAGCACGTCGAGTACGCGCAGGTCCAGCACGTCCCACGGCCGGATCTGCTGCTCGACCATCTTTTCGCGGGCCTGGGTGAAATCGATCGTCATGGTGCGGGTATCCAACGCGGTGGGGCGAACATTTTACCGGTGCGCGAGGCACCTGGCGCATCTAGCATCGCCGCGCGCTGCCATCCGGCGCAGTGCCGGAAGTCATCGCCACCAAAGGCCGGGGGCGCTCAGCGCGGCGCATAGGCCCTCAAAAAGAAGTCCACGCTGGTGTCGATGTGCTCATTGACCTGGGCGCGGGTGGGCTGGCCGTGCAGGCCGCACATCATCAAGGCGTAGAGCTCGCCCTTGAGCAGGCAGAAGAATTGCGAGGCAGCGCGCGCCACGTCCGGGATCTCCAGCTGGCCGTCGGCCACCCGCGCAGACAGGAAATCCGCCAGCGCCCGCTGCGTGCGCTTGGGGCCTGCATCCCAGAACATCTCGCGGATATGCACGTCGCCGGTCCCGGGCGCCATCATCATGCGGTGGGTGGAGATGGCCGATTCGGTGCTGACCATGGCGAAGAACGCATGGGCAATCTCGGTGAGCTGGTCGCGCAATGCGCCCTTGGGGGCGTGATCGAACAGGTCGTCCGGCATCATGTGCTGGCACTGGGCGCGGATCGCCTCGGAAAACAGGCTCTCCTTGTCGCCGAAGTGGCTGTACACGGTCAGTTTGGAGACGCCGGCCTGCGCGGCGATCCCATCCATGCTGACCCCTGCATAGCCCTGCTCCATGAACATGGTGCGGGCGGCACCCAGGATGGCGGCACGCTTTCCAAGATCCTTGGGACGACCAGGGCCATTGCTCTTGGTCTTGGAATTGAGGGGGGACGAGCTGGACATGCCGTCAATACTAGACCATCGGGTTCTATATTTATACTCGGCGCCCGACCGCTACGTTAACGGTTCCGCCTGCCCGGTTCCCGGTGTCGTGCCGCTCCCGGCAGCTGTCAGGGATCCACCGAAGGCAGCACAAAAACCCCGGTGATAAATTGGCCGTAGGCCTGCCGGTGCATACGGGCAGGTATCTCCAGCGAGCACGGACGAGGGGACGGGGAGCGTGGGAAGGGGCGGTACGCAGGCGCACATAAGCTGCGTTCGCAGCACGTGCGTGCGGCGGATCGGGCAGGCGTGGCTGTGGCTGCTGTTGTGTTGCGCACTGCTCAACGCCTGGCCCGCGGCCGCGCAGGTGCTCAAGCACGCCGCGTACCACACCGTCACGCGCTGGAACATGGACGACGGCCTGCCGCACAACCTGGTGCACGCGGTGGCCCAGGGCGAAGACGGGCTGATCTGGCTGGGTACCTGGGAAGGCGTGGCGCGCTTCAACGGGCGCGATTTCACCGTGTACGACCGCCAGAACACTCCCGGCGTCGAGCTGGGCGGGGTATTTGTGGTGGTTCGCGACAGCACCGGCGGCATGCTGTTCGGCACTGCGTTCGACGGCGTCTACCACTATCAGGACGGTCATTGGCAGCAACTGGGCGATGCGTCGGCGCGGCATCTTGCGGTCAGCGCCCTGCTGCGGCGTGCCGATGGCGCGCTGTGGGTGGGCACGCCGCAGACGCTGTACCGCATCGAGGGCGACGGGCGGGTGGTCGACGTCGGCCGCCAGACCGGCTTGCCGCGCGCGCGCGTCACGGCATTGTCTGCGGACGAACGCGGCGACCTGTGGGTTGGTACCGAGGTCGGGCTGTATAGGCTGCCGCACGATGGCGTCCAGGCGATGGCCTGGGGAAGGGGGCACGGGATGCGCGATGCGCCGGTGCGGCGGCTGGCCAGCGACCGTCAGGGCGGCCTGTTGGTCGCCGGCGACGATGGCGTGTGGTGGTGGAGCCGTGGCGGTGGCCTGCAGCGTTTCCGCCAGGGCCAACGCGTGGACTCGGTGTTGCTGGACCGCCGCGGGCACCTGTGGATGAGCCTGTCTTCGGGCACGCTGGTGGTGCACAGCGGGCCGAACGACCCGGACGAGCAGATCGCCATTTCCGGCGTCGCCAGCCCGGCGCTGCTGGAAGACGCCGAAGGCCTGATCTGGGTCGGCAGCACCCACGGGCTGTTCCGCATTGCCGAGGGCGCCGCGCACGGCGTCACCCACGACGAGGGTCTGAGTTCGGACTACGTGCGCTGCGTGCTGCAGACCGGCGAGGGCACGGTGTGGGTGGGCAATGCCGTCGGCCTGGATCGTTGGCGCGAGGGCACCATCAGCCGCGTGTCGCTGTCGCCCAGCGAAGGAGGGCGCGTGCTCGAGCAATCGGTGCTGGCGCTGGCCGATGCTGGCGATGGCGGCGTGTGGGCCGGTACCTATAGCCAGGGCGTGGTGCGTCTGGACGCGCAAGGCCACGTGCTGGTGCGCATCGGCGCGGCCGATGGCCTGCCCTCCATGTCGGTGCGTGCGGTGTTGCCGGACGGCGACGATCTGTGGATCGGCACCACCGCCGGGCTGGTGCGGTGGCGCAACGGCAAGGCACGCCGCTACACCGCAGCCGACGGCGTACCGGATGGCTCGGTGCAGGTGTTGTACCGCGATGCGCAGGGCATCGTCTGGATCGGCACCGATCGCGGCGTGACTGCGCTGTCGCCGGACGGCAGTACCCGCGCCTGGCTGGGCGAGCAGGATTTCCCCGGGCAGAACGCCTTCGATTTCCTGCGCGATGCCGCTGGCGATGTGTGGATTGCCAGCGATCGCGGCCTGCTGCGGTTGCGCGGCGACAGCTTCCGCGTCTACGACCACCGGGTCGGGCTACCGCGCGACAAGGTGTTTCGCGTGATCGACGACGGCCGTGGCTATTTCTGGCTGTCGAGCAACCACGGGGTGTTCCGCATCGCACGCGATAACTTCGACCAGCTCGATGCGGGCACGCGCGAGCAATTGAGCGTGGAAGTGGTCGACCGCAGCGACGGCATGCCCAGCAACCAGGGCAACGGCAGCAGCGCGCCGGCTGGCTGGCTGACCCAGTCCGGGCAGTTGCTGTTCCCCACCGCCGCAGGCCTGGGCGTGATCGACCCGGCCCGCGTGGGTACCTTACAAGGCCATCGGGTGCCGATCGTCTTCGAGCGCCTGCTGGTCGATGGCATGGTGCAGCCGCTCAGTGGCCCGCACCGGTTCGGCGCCGAGACCCGGCGTATCGCGATCGTGTATGCCGGACTGAATTTCCGCGGCCCGGACAAGGTGCGGTATCGCTACCGGTTGGAGGGCTTCGACCCGGAGTGGGTGGATGCCGACAATGCCAGCGAAGCGGTCTACACCAATTTGCCGCCGGGCCGTTTCCGCTTCCGCGTGCAAGCGATGTCGCTACCGGTGGATTGGCGGCAGAACGACCTGCTGGGCGAAGCCAGCCTGGTCATCGAACTGGCGCCGCCGTGGTGGCGCCGCGGCGAAGTGATCGGCCTGGGCATCCTCGGCCTGGCCAGCGTGATCTACGGGTTGTATCTGTGGCGTACCGCCAGCTATCGCCTGCGTCAGCGCCAGCTCAATACCGTCATCGACCGGCGCACGCGCGAACTGAGCGACAAGAACCTGGCGCTGCAGCAGGCCAGCCAGGAACGCGAAGCGTTGATGCGCCAGCTGGAATACCGCGCCAGCCACGACGTGCTGACGGCGCTGCCGAACCGGCGCGAAGCCGAGCGTGTACTGCAGCAATGGTTCGATGAGGCGCACGCCGGTGGCGCGGCGTTGGCGCTGGCGTTGATGGATATCGATCACTTCAAGCGTATCAACGACGACTACGGCCATGAGGTTGGCGATGCGGTGCTGTCGGCCATCGGCGAGGTGTTGAGCGAGCAGGATCAGGCGCGCTGCTTTGCCGCGCGTCATGGTGGCGAAGAATTCCTGCTGGCGGCCACCGGGCTGGATGCGGTACAGGCGCGCGCGCTGTTCGAGCGCATGCGACAGCGACTGGCCGACATCGAAGTCGATGCGCAGGGCATGACCGTGCGTTGTACCGCCAGCATGGGCATGGCGATGAGCGAGGAGGCGCCCAGCCGGCGCGAATTGCTGGCGTTGGCCGACCATCGTCTGTACGAAGCCAAGCGGCAGGGGCGGGATCGTTTGATCGGGCCGTAAGACGTTGCTGAGGCCCGTGGACTGCTGCATGCGGGCCCGATGCAAGACAGGTGTTGTTACATTGCACGGGCGGTGCGTGGCGAAGAAGAAGCGCAGCGTTGCCGGCCGGGCCGCGGCATCGCCGAGTCAGCAAGCCGCGTGCGCAGGACGCATCGCACCTCTCGTGCGCTCGTGCCGAGATCAAACTGCTGACGTCATCTTTCGCCGACACGTGCAGCACGCTGCAGACATTCGCCCACAGCCTACGCCTGCGCCGGATCCGCCTGCGCATGCAACAGCGCAACAAACGCCTGCGCCGCACGCGACAAGGTGCGCCCGCCATGGGTAACGCATCCCAGCTCGCGGGATAACGCGACATCGGCCAGCGGGAGCGCCACGATCTGGTGGTCGATCATGCGCTCGGGCAGCACGCTCCAGGCCAGGCCCACCGACACCAGCATCTTGATCGTTTCCAGGTAATTGGTGGTCATGCGCAAACTCGGCACCAGGCCGCGCTCGGCGAACAGGTTGGCAACGATGCGATGGGTGAAGGTGCCCGGATCGGGCAACACCGCCGGGTGCGCCACCACATCGTCCAGCGACACTGCAGGCAGTGCCGCCAACGGGTGATCGGGTGCAACGACGAACTGCAGGCGGTCGTGCCAGATCGGCTGCGCGCGCAGCGGAGCGCGCGTGTCCGGTGCCAGGGTGGTCACTGCCAGCTCCACCTCGCCGCGCAGCACCGCGGCGTACGCCAGCTCCGAATCCAGGAACTGGATGTCCAGCGCCGCCTGCGGATGTTGCGTGGCAAAGCCGCGCAACAAGGCCGGCAGGCGGTGCAGACCCACATGGTGGCTGGTGGCCAGGCTCAAGCGGCCGCCAACGGCTGCGCCCAAATGCTCCAGCACGCGGCGGGTGTCCTGCAGCTCGGCCAGGATGCGTTGCGCGCGCGGCAGCAACGCCTGGCCGGCTTCGGTCAGCACCACTTGCCGGCCCAGGCGATCGAACAGCCGCGCCGACAATTGCGCTTCCAGGAGTGCAATGCGCTTGCTTACCGCTGGCTGGGTCAGGTGCAAGGCCTCGCCGGCTGCCGAAAAGCTGCCGCTCTCGGCGATCGCCACGAATGCATTGAGGCTCGCCAGGTCCATTGCTATTCCTAAAATTCATTTCTTGAATAAACAATATGAATTTGCGTAATCCAAGGCAAGCTCCTAGCATCGATCTCAGCCAGGTGGGCGCACCCACCATCCGCCACTCGGATTGCCGCGATGACTGCCAAGACCCTGTACGACAAGCTGTGGGACCTGCATGAGGTCACACGCCGTGACGATGGTTCGTCGCTGATCTATATCGACCGCCACATCCTGCACGAGGTGACCTCGCCGCAAGCCTTCGAAGGCCTGCGCCTGGCCGGGCGCAAGCCATGGCGCATCGACGCCAATATCGCCACGCCCGATCACAACGTGCCGACCACGCGCGCCGAGCGCCAGGGCGGTCTGGAGTCGATTTCCGACGAGGTCTCGCGCCTGCAGGTGCAGACCCTGGACGAGAACTGCGACGACTTCGGCATCCTCGAGTTCAAGATGAACGATACCCGCCAGGGCATCGTGCACGTGGTCGGCCCCGAGCAGGGCGCCACCTTGCCGGGCATGACCGTGGTCTGCGGCGATTCGCACACGTCCACGCACGGCGCATTCGGCGCGCTGGCGCACGGCATCGGCACCTCGGAAGTCGAGCACGTGCTGGCCACGCAGTGCCTGATCGCCAAGAAGATGAAGAACATGCAGGTGCGCGTGGAAGGCACGCTGCCGTTCGGGGTGACCGCCAAGGACATCGTGCTGGCGGTGATCGGCAAGATCGGCACCGCCGGCGGCAACGGGCATGCGCTGGAATTTGCCGGCAGCGCCATCCGCGCGCTGTCGATGGAAGGCCGCATGACCATCTGCAACATGGCCATCGAAGCCGGTGCCCGCGTGGGCATGGTGGCGGTGGACGAGAAGACCATTGCCTACGTCAAAGGGCGGCCGTTCGCCCCCAAGGGCGCCCACTGGGATGCGGCGGTGGCGCTCTGGAGCACGCTGGTCTCCGACCCGGACGCGCACTTCGACACCGTGGTGGAGTTGCGTGCCGAAGACATCAAGCCGCAGGTCAGCTGGGGCACTTCGCCGGAAATGGTACTGGCCATCGATCAGCACGTGCCCGATCCGGCCGCCGAGCAGGACCCGACCAAGCGCGATTCGATCGAGCGCGCGCTCAAATACATGGGATTGACCGCCAACCAGCCGATCACCGCCATCCGTCTGGATCGCGTATTCATCGGCTCGTGCACCAATTCGCGGATCGAAGACCTGCGTGCCGCCGCCGCAGTGGCCAAGGGCCGCAAGGTCGCTTCCACCATCAAGCAGGCGTTGGTGGTGCCGGGCTCGGGCCTGGTGAAGGCCCAGGCCGAAGCCGAAGGCCTGGACAAGGTGTTTCTGGACGCCGGCTTCGAATGGCGCGAGCCAGGCTGCTCGATGTGTCTGGCCATGAACCCGGACAAGCTGGGCAGCGGCGAGCATTGCGCGTCCACCTCCAACCGCAACTTCGAAGGTCGCCAGGGCGCCGGCGGCCGCACGCATCTGGTCAGCCCGGCGATGGCGGCGGCTGCGGCGGTGAGCGGGCATTTTGTCGATGTGCGTGAACTTGGAGATTCGGGAGTGGGGATTCGGGATTCGTAGAAGCGCTCCGCCCATCCGCAGCCTTTTCGAATCCCCAATCCCCAATCCCAAATCCCGGCCTCTCTCAATGACCCCTTTCACCCAACACACCGGACTGGTGGCGCCGCTGGATCGCGCCAATGTCGATACCGACCAGATCATTCCCAAGCAATTCCTGAAGTCGATCAAGCGCACCGGTTTCGGTCCGAACCTGTTCGACGAGTGGCGCTATCTGGATATCGGCGAGCCTGGTCGCGACAACAGCACGCGCCCGCTCAATCCCGAATTCGTGCTCAATTTCCCGCGCTATCAGGGCGCCAGCGTCTTGCTGGCCCGGGAAAACTTCGGCTGCGGTTCCTCGCGCGAGCATGCGCCGTGGGCGCTGGACGAGTACGGCTTTCGCACCGTAATCGCGCCGAGCTTTGCCGACATCTTCTACAACAACAGTTTCAAGAACGGCCTGCTGCCGATCGTGCTGGCCGAAGCGCAGGTCGATGCGTTGTTCGAACAATGCCTGGCGACCGAGGGCTACCAGCTCACCGTGGATCTGGCCGCACAACGCGTGCGCCGCCCCGATGGCGTGGAGTACGGCTTCGACATCGATGCCTTCCGCAAGCACTGCCTGCTCAACGGGCTGGACGATATCGGCCTCACCTTGCAGGACGCCGATGCCATCGGGCGCTTCGAGCAAGACCATCGCGCGCGCCAGCCGTGGTTGTTTGGCGCGCTGCAGTGAGGTTGAGCCGCACGCGCGTGCGTCGATCGTGCCGCGTGCGTGTATTGCATTGAATTCAATGACGCTGCGGCGTCACTTCACGAGGGTGGCATGAGCAAGCAGATTCTGATTCTTCCCGGCGACGGGATCGGCCCGGAGATCATGGCCGAAGCGGTCAAGGTATTGAAGCGCATCGACGCGCAACACGGTCTGGGTTTCGAGCTGGTGTATGACGAGCTGGGCGGCGCTGCGTACGACAAATACGGCAGCCCGTTGGCCGATGAAACACTGGAGCGCGCGCGCGCCGCCGATGCGGTGTTGCTGGGCGCGGTGGGTGGCCCGCAGTGGGACACCATCGACCCGTCGCTGCGCCCGGAGCGCGGTTTGCTCAAGATCCGCTCGCAGCTGGGCTTGTTCGCCAACCTGCGGCCGGCATTGCTGTATCCGCAGCTGGCCGATGCGTCCACGCTCAAGCCCGAGGTCGTGGCCGGACTGGATCTGCTGATCCTGCGCGAGCTTACCGGCGGCATCTACTTCGGCCAGCCGCGTGGTAACCGCACCTTGGACAACGGCGAACGCCAGGCGTACGACACCTTGCCGTATAGCGAGAGCGAGATTCGTCGCATCGCCAAGGCAGGTTTTGAGATGGCACGCCTGCGCGGGAAGAAGTTGTGTTCGGTCGACAAGGCCAACGTGCTGGCATCGAGCCAGCTATGGCGTGCAGTGGTCGAGGAAGTGGCCAAGGACTACCCGGATATCGCGTTGTCGCATATGTACGTGGACAACGCGGCGATGCAGTTGGTGCGCGCGCCCAAGCAGTTCGATGTGATCGTGACCGACAACATGTTCGGCGACATTCTCTCCGACCAGGCATCCATGCTCACCGGTTCCATCGGCATGCTGCCGTCGGCCTCGCTGGATGCCAACAGCAAAGGCATGTACGAGCCGTGCCATGGTTCGGCGCCGGACATCGCCGGCAAGGGCATTGCCAATCCGCTGGCCACGATCCTGTCGGTGGCGATGATGTTGCGCTACACCTTCGCGCAGGCCGATGCCGCAGACGCCATCGAGCGCGCCGTGGGCAAGGTCCTCGATCAAGGCCTGCGCACCGCCGACATCTGGTCGGAAGGCACCACGATGGTGGGCACCGTGGCAATGGGCGATGCGGTGGTGGCTGCGCTGTAAAAGCGCTCGCAGTCCCGGAGCGTTGTAGTGCGCGGGAATGGTCGCCAGCGCAATAACGCATCCGTGTCCTCAGCTGCCGACAGCAGCCGGTGGTACCTGCGCGTGTGCCGGTGTGGCAACTTGAGCGGCATGGATGCCGCGCCAGAGCCTACATGGACGTACTTGCGGCGTGTCCCAGGCCGGTATGCGTGCAAGTGCCTGCAGCAGGCCGGAGCTTTGCCACGTCGGCAAGCACGCAAGCAGCCAACCGGCACACTTGTAAAAAAGTTCGCACGCAAAAACCGAAACGGCCAGCAGATCACTCTGCTGGCCGTGAGGCTTGCATCATCGATCCAATGCGCAGCGTTACGCCACCGCAGCCGTCTTGCCGGCGACCACGCCACGTTCGCGCTGACGCAACAAGCGGTTGGCCACATCCAGCCACGCCAGCGCGCTGGCTTCGATGATGTCCTTGCTGGTGCCGGTGCCTTCGTATTCCACGCCGTCGTGGCGCACGCTCAGGCTGGCTTCGCCGCGTGCGTCCGCGCCGATGCCCACGCTGTGCACCTGGTAGCTGTCCAGCTCCAGCTTCACGCCAGTGGCCGAGGCCAATGCACCGAAGAGCGCATCCACCGGGCCATTGCCCTGTGCGGTTTCGGCCACGCGATTGCCTTCCGGGTCGGACAACTCCACCAGTGCATTCGCGCGGCTGCCCACATCGCTGATGGTCATCGACGCCAGGCGGTAGCCTTCCTGCACGGTAGCGTCCTGCATCAATGCCTGCAGATCGGCATCGGTGACCACGCGCTGCTTCTCGCACAGCGCCTTGAACTGTTCGAACACCAGCTTGACCTCTTCCTCCTCCAGCAGATAACCCAGCGCACGCAGGCGCTGCTCGACCGCGGCGCGGCCGCTGTGGCGGCCCAGCACCATTTGCGAGGATTCCCAGCCCACATCTTCCGGGCGCATGATTTCGTAGGTGCCACGATGGCGCAGCATGCCGTGCTGATGAATGCCCGATTCGTGCGCGAATGCGTTGCCGCCCACAACCGCCTTGTTGCGCTGCACCGGCATGCCGACCAGGCGTTGCAACAATTGCGAGGTGGAGACGATACGCGGCGTATTGATCGCCGAATCGATGTTGTAGAACGCACCGCGCACCTTCAGCGCCATGGTGATTTCTTCCAGCGCGCAATTGCCCGCGCGCTCGCCGATGCCATTGATGGTGCATTCCACCTGGCGCGCACCGCCTTCGATGGCCGCCAGCGAGTTGGCCACCGCCAGGCCCAGATCGTTGTGGCAATGCGCGCTGAAGATGACCTTGTCGGCACCTTCTACGCTGGCGATCAGGCGCGAGAACATGCCGCGGATTTCTTCCGGCGTGGTGAAGCCGACCGTGTCGGGCAAATTGATCGTGGTGGCGCCGGCGGCGATCGCCACGCGGGTGACCTCGGCCAGGAAATCTTCTTCGGTGCGAGTTGCATCCTCGGCAGAAAATTCCACATCGTCGATATAGCCGCGCGCCAGCGTCACGTGCCTGTGCACCGATTCCAGCACCTGCTCGCGGCTCATGCGCAGCTTGTGCTCGCGATGCAGCGGGCTAGTGGACAAGAACACATGCAGGCGCGGGTTTGCGGCTGTTTCCAGCGCCTTGGCCGAGGTTTCGATGTCGGCCTGCAGGCAGCGCGACAACACCGCCAGGGTGGGGCGGCGCAGTTCGCGGCCCATCATCGCCACCGCTTCGCGGTCCGAATGCGAACTGGCGGGAAAACCGGTTTCGATGATGTCCACGCCGAGTTCGTCCAGCGCGCGCGCCATGACCAGCTTCTGCTGGGGCGTCATGCTGCAGCCGGGGGATTGCTCGCCGTCGCGCAGGGTGGTGTCGAAAATTCGGATACGCGGGGTCTGGTTGGATACGGTCGTGTTCACCAGGAAGACTCCTCTACGGCGATGGCGGTGACAGGCGTTGAAGCGACTGCGGATGGGCGGGAATGAACGTGTGTGGCGGGTGGCGGATTGGCGCTGCGTTCGTTGCGCAGCCGCTCGGTATTGCGACGGCGCGGCTTGCGTGGCGGACGCGGCCGCACCTCGGACAAGAGTGTGGCCAGCACGGTTGCGTCGATATTACCGCCAGAGACCACCGCACATTTGCGTTTGCCGGAAACCCGGCGACCGGCGGCCAGGGCGAGGGCGCCGGCGCCCTCGGCAATGACGTGTTCTTCCAGTGCCAGGCGTACCAATGTTTCGCGCAATTCGGCCTCGCGCACGATCACCACGTCATCGAGCAGGCTCGAGCACAGGCGGCGCGTGAGCAGGCCTGGAATCTTGACCTTCACGCCATCGGCGAGCGTCGGCACCGGGGTGATCTCGCGCAGATCGCCACGGACGGCGCGCGCCATAGAATCCACACCTTCCACCTGCGCCCCGACCACGCGCACGCCCTGCGACTTCAATGCCAGCGCCACGCCGGAGGCCAGGCCGCCGCCGCCGATCGGCACGATCACCACGTCCGGCGCATGCGCCGCCAGCTCGATGCCCACCGTGCCCTGGCCGGCGATCACGTCCGGGTCGTCGAAGGCGGACAGGAAGCGATAGCCGTTCTGGTCGGCCAGCTCGCGCGCAAACGCGAACGCTTCGTCGTAGCTGTTGCCATGCTGGCGCACGGTGGCGCCCCAATGCGCGACACCGGCAATCTTGGTCTGCGGCGCGCCGTAGGGCATCACCGTGATGGCCTGCACGCCCAGCCGGTACGCCGACCAAGCCACACCTTGCGCGTGGTTGCCGGCCGAGGCGCAGATCACCGGGCGCTCGTCGCCGCGTTCCAGCCCGGCCAGCAACGCATTCAATGCGCCGCGCACCTTGTAGGAGCCGGTGCGCTGCAAATTCTCCAGCTTCAACCACACACCGAAGCGTTCGGCGTAGTGCAGCGGCGTGGGCGACAGGTACTTGCGCAGGCGCGCCTGTGCGGCCAGCACGTCGGCCACGCTGACGGCCACGTCGCCTACCTCTGGCTCCTGTGCGGAAGGGCGGCCGGAATCAGGCATTGCGGCACGCGCGCGGCCGATCCGGAAGAAGACACCTCCGGACGGCAGTCTGATGGTCGCGCGAGGTCTGCATGCTCATGCCGCAGCCTCGACCGATTCCAGTGCGGTGATCACCACCGATTCGCAGTCGTAGACCTTCTCAAGCTGCAGGCGCAGCGTTTCCGGCGGACGGTTGCTGTCCACATCCAGCAGCAGATGCCAGCGCCCGGCATCGTCCGGCGCTGCTGCGCCCTGGATCGCACATGGGCGGAAGCCACGGCGTTCGGTCATGCCGATCACCCGCACCAACGCGCCTTCTGCCGGCTTCAGCACCAGATCAAGCCGGTAACGCATGCGATGTCTCCTTGGCCGCATGTGCGGGATTGCTGTCCAGCATGGTGCTGTTGGCGTTGTTGGGCGGCACCAGCGGCCACACATTGGCACGCGCGTCGATCGCGACATGCAGCAGGCCTGGACCGGGCTGGGCCAGCAGCTCGGCCAGTGCCGCATCCACGTCGCCGCGGGCGATGATGCGCTTGGCCGGAATGCCGAACACTTGCGCCAGCGCCGCAAAATCCGGGTTGTCGGACAGGTCGATTTCGCTGTAACGCTCGGCAAAGAACAGTTCCTGCCACTGCCGCACCATGCCCAGCGAGCTGTTGTCCAGCAGCACGATCTTCACCGGCAGCTTGCAGCGTGCGATCGTCACCAGCTCCTGCACGTTCATCATGAAACTGCCGTCGCCGGAGACCAGCACCACGGTGCGGTCAGGGCAGGCGAACTGTGCGCCCATCGCGGCCGGCAGGCCGAAGCCCATGGTGCCGAGGGCGCCGCTGGTGAGGTGATTACGCGGATCGTTGAAGCGGCAATGCTGCGCCACCCACATCTGATGCTGACCCACATCGCAGGCGATGATGGTGTCGGCCGGAGCCACTTCGCTCAGGCGCTTCAGCAGCGCCGGTGCGTAGATATCGGTGCCGGGCGCGTCGTAACGCGCGCCGAACTTTTCGCGGTTGGCAAAACAACGCGTGCGCCAGGCCTGGCAGTTGCCGCGCGCCGCACTCAAGGCCTTCAAGCTGACTGCCACGTCGCCGGGCACCGCGATATCGGCAGTGCGCAGCTTGGAGATTTCATACGCGTCGGCATCCAGATGGATGACGCGCGCAAACGGAGCGAACTCGCTCAGCTTGCCGGTGGCACGGTCGTCGAAACGCGCACCGACCACCACCAGCAGATCGCATTCCTGGATGGCCATATTGGCCGCACGGGTCCCGTGCATGCCCAGCATGCCAAGGTAGTCCGGATGCGCATGCGGCAATGCACCCAGGCCGCGCAAGGTCAGCGCGGTCGGGATGCCGGTGGCTTCGACGAAACGGCGGAACGCCTCCACCGCGCCGGCCAGCGCGATTCCGCCCCCGCCGTACACCACCGGGCGCTCGGCACTGGCGATCGCCGCCAGTGCTTCGGCCAGCTTTGCGTCCGCCGGCGCCGGCGGCGGCTGCACCGCTGCCGGAACATGCAGGGGCAGATGCGAGGCGTCGGCCACCTGCACGTCCTTGGGCAGGTCGATCAGCACCGGCCCGGGACGTCCTTCGCGCGCAATGCGGAATGCCTCGCGCACCATCTCCGGAAGCTCCTCCACACGCCGCACCAGAAAGCTGTGCTTGACGATCGGCATGGTCATGCCGAACACGTCCAGCTCCTGGAAGGCGTCGGTGCCCAGCAGCGGCGTGGCGACCTGGCCGGTCAGGCAGATCATCGGCACCGAGTCCAGCATCGCGTCGGCGATGCCGGTGACCAGGTTGGACGCGCCCGGGCCTGAGGTGGCCACGCACACGCCGACCCGGCCGCTGGCACGGGCATAGCCGTTGGCAGCCAGTGCGGCGCCCTGTTCGTGACGGACCAGGATGTGCTTGAGCCTGGAATCCACCAGGGCGTCGTAGAACGGCATGATGGTGCCGCCCGGATAGCCGAACAGCGTTTCCACGCCTTCGGCTTCCAGGGCCTGCGTCAGCCAGCGCGCGCCATTGCGGGGCGTGCTGTGTGCGGAGGTGTTCATGCGTTGCGGACCTTCGGTTTAAGCGGTGGGGGAGGCGGCGGCGTTATGCCGCCTGTTGATTCGCAGGTGCGGCAGCGGCTTGCTGTTGCCCGTTGAGCCACACCATCTTGGCGCGCAGCTTCTTGCCCACTTCCTCGATCGGGTGTTCCAGATCGGCCTGCTTGAACTTGTTGTAGTTCGGCAGGCCGGCGTCGTATTCGGCCACCCAGTTCTTGGTGAAAGTGCCGTTCTGGATGTCGGTCAGCACGTCCTTCATGCGCGCCTTGGTGCCGGCATCGATCACGCGCGGGCCGCTGACATAATCGCCGTATTGTGCGGTTTCGGACACGAATTCCAGCATGCGGGTGATGCCGCCTTCGTAGAACAGGTCCACGATCAACTTCAATTCGTGCAGCACTTCGTAGTATGCGATTTCGGGCTGATACCCGGCCTCGACCAGCACTTCGAAACCGGCCTGCACCAGTGAGGAGGCGCCGCCGCACAGCACGGCCTGCTCGCCGAACAGATCGGTTTCGGTTTCTTCCTTGAACGTGGTCTTGATGATGTTGGCGCGCGCGCCACCCAGGCCGCCGGCATAGGTCAGCGCGAACTGCTCGGCCTTGCCGCTGGTGTCCTGGTACACCGCATAGATGCACGGCACGCCGCGGCCGATTTCATATTCGCGACGCACCAATGCGCCCGGGCCCTTGGGCGCGACCAGCACCACGTCCAGATCGGCGCGCGGTTTGATCATGTCGAAGTGCACGTTCAGGCCATGCGCGAACAGCAGGCAGGCGCCCTGCTTCATGTTCGGGGCGATGACCTCTTCGTAGAGCTTCTTCTGCACCATGTCCGGGGTCAGGATGGCGACCAGGTCCGCGCTCTTGACCGCTTCGGACGGCGCCACGACGGTGAAGCCATCGGCCTGCGCCTTGGCTTCGGTCGGGCCGCCGGCACGCAGGCCGACGGTGACGTCGAAGCCGGAATCGCGCAGGTTCAGCGCATGTGCGCGGCCCTGGCTGCCGTAGCCGATGATCGCGATTTTCGGTTGGGTGTCGTTGCTCATGGAATGTCCTTGCGGGGTTGGCAGTGGAGATGGGCAGTGGATAAATGGATCAGCCGGCAGTGCGTGCACTGGCCGGCTGAGCAAAGCGGGGACGCGCGATGACAGTGCGCAGGCAACCACAGGCACTCATGCGCAGCTGGGCGCATGGCGATGTTGCGGATGTGGCAGTGATGTCGTTCATGTCATTCGAAACTTTTGGTGATCCCTGAAACGCGAAACCCCGCGCCGTTGCCGGTGCGGGGTCTGATCGAAGCCTTGTGTGTCTGTTGCCTACACGAAGTCTCGTCCCGCACCGGTTGGCGAGGTAATAAGTACGAGCACGAGAAGCGACGCAGCCAACGCGCCGGAGGGCGCGGACAGTGGGGCGTTCGAGGTGGTGAAGTGGTGCGGCATGGGCCTGAGATAACCACCGCGGCAACCAGGGTGTCAACCCTTGCGCATGAAACATCCGCATCGATGTGCCGAGTGGCATGCAAAGCCCCGTCGCAGCTGCATGGTTACTGCTGAAACCTGATCGGGACGGCGCAACAAGCGCCGACGGGGATCACCATCTGCGCGGCATTGAGCGCGCTGCCAAGTGTCGATCGGACGGCAGGACGCGGCCCGCTGGTATGGTTGGCACCTCATTCTCAGTGTCAGGGGCCCTCGGTGATGCGTCGCGTACCTGTGTTGTTGGTGTCTGCTCTGGCGTTGCTCGCGCCGCCCCTCGGCGCTGCCGACCGCGTCACCGGGCAGCCGTTTGCCACCCGCTCGGAAGTCATTGCGCCGCATGCCATGGCCGCGACCTCGCAACCGCTGGCCACCCAGATCGCGCTGGACGTGATGAAGGATGGCGGCTCGGCGGTGGATGCAGCGATCGCGGCTAATGCGGCGCTGGGCCTGATGGAGCCCACCGGCAATGGCGTGGGAGGGGATCTATTTGCGATCGTTTGGGACCCCAAGACCCACAAGCTCTACGGCTACAACGGCTCCGGCCGCTCGCCCAAATCGCTGACCCTGGCCGAATTCCAGCGCCGTGGCTTGAAGGACATTCCGCCGACCGGCCCGTTGCCGGTGTCGGTGCCGGGCGCGGTGGACGGCTGGTTCGCGCTGCACGCGCGCTTCGGGCGCAAGCCGATGGCACAGAACCTGGCGCCGGCGATCCGCTACGCGCGCGAAGGCCATCCGGTCGCCGAGACCATCGCCTATTACTGGGACCGTTCGGTGCCGCGCCTGTCGCAATACCCCGGGTTCAAGGAGCAATTCACCATCGACGGCCACGCCCCGCGCAAGGGCGAGCTGTGGAAGAACCCGAACCTGGCCAACACGCTGCAGCAGATCGCCGACGGCGGCCGCGACGCGTTCTACAAGGGCGAGATCGCGCGCACCATCGGTGCCTACTTCAAGGCCAACGGCGGCTACCTCAGCTATGAGGACCTGGCCAGCCATACGGGCGAGTGGGTCGAACCGGTGTCCACCAATTATCGCGGCGTTGATGTGTGGGAACTGCCGCCCAACAGCCAGGGCATCGCCGCGTTGCAGATGCTCAATATCCTGGAGGGTTACGATTTCTCCAAGATTCCGTTCGGCTCGGCCGAGCACGTGCACTTGTTCACCGAGGCCAAGAAGCTGGCCTTCGCCGACCGCGCGCGCTTCTACGCCGACCCGGCGTTTCAGCCGGCACCGCTGGCCAGGCTGATCTCCAAGGACTACGCCAACCAGCGGCGCGCGCTGATTTCGATGGACAAGGCGCTCAAGGAAGTACAGCCAGGGACACCCAGGCAACTGGAAGAAGGCGACACCATCTATATGACCGTGGCCGATGCCGACGGCATGATGGTCTCGCTGATCCAGTCCAACTACCGCGGCATGGGCAGCGGCATGGCGCCGCCGGGGCTGGGTTTCATCCTGCAGGACCGCGGCGAGATGTTCGTGCTGAAGAAGGATCATCCCAACGGCTACGCGCCGGGCAAGCGGCCGTTCCAGACCATCATCCCGGCCTTCGTCACCAAGGACGGCAAGCCCTGGCTGAGCTTCGGCGTGATGGGCGGGGCGATGCAGCCGCAGGGGCACGTGCAGATCGTGATGAACCTGGTGGACTTCCACATGAACCTGCAGGAAGCCGGCGACGCGCCGCGTATCCAGCACGAGGGCTCCACCGAACCGACCGGGCAGGCCACCGCGATGCGCGATGGCGGCGAGGTGAATCTGGAAACCGGCTTCTCCTACGACACCATCCGCGCGCTGATGCGCAAAGGCCACCGGGTGATCTTTGCCGACGGTCCGTACGGCGGGTATCAGGCCATCGCCCGCGATGCGGCCAGCGGCGTGTACTACGGTGCGTCGGAGAGCCGCAAGGACGGCCAGGCGGCCGGATACTGAGCGCGCGACACGGTTGAGGTTGCCGCTCAACTCCGGCCGCCGCACGCCGCTAATCACGGGATGGAGCAGGAGCCCCTCATGAATTCGATGCAACAGCCCGACCCGCCGTCGCAGACCCAGACGGCCGTGCTCCCGGATGCGCCCGTGGCCTTGCTGCGGTTGTCCGCCGAGGCGTGTGTGGTGGCCTGCAACCGCGTCGGCCTGGATGTGCTGGGCAAAACGGCGCTTGAGCTGCAGGGCGCGCCGGCCTCGGTGGTGTGGGGCTTGAGCGCGGCCGATCTGGTTGGCGAAGACGGCGTCTGGGCTGCCCCGGGCGACGACCCGGCGCGGCGCGTGCGTTATGTGCGCGACCGCGCGCATGGCGGCTGGATGCTGTCGCTGCCGCATGTGGAAACGGCAATCCTGCTGCGCGAGGCCACGCGTCTGGCCGACGGCAGCCGGCCGGTGCCGATCTCGCCCCTGCTGCAGCCGCTGGTTGCACGCCTGCAGGCCGAGCACGAAGACCGCACGGTGCTCGAGCGCACTGCCCAGGCGCTGGCCGGCTGCGAGCTTGAACTCCTGTTGCCGCCGGGACTGGCGGAAACCGAGATGGGCCGGCGCCTGCAAGCCGGGTTCGGCAATCTGGCCGAGGCCATCCGCCAGGCAGTGGCCTTGTCGGTGCAGATCGCTGCCGAAGTGCCGCCGCTGGTGGCCGAGAACGATGAAATGGTGCGCCAGTCGCAGGCGCAGAACGAGGCGTTGGACGGTGCGCGCACCGCGGTGGAGCGGCTGTCGTCCAGCCTGCAGGACGTCAATGCCGAGCTGGCGCAGGTGATTGCGCTGGCCGCCAGCGCCGACGACAGTGCGCGGCAAGGTGTGGCTGCCGCGCATGCGCTGGGCCAAGCAATGCACGAAGTGGAGCGCCGAGCGTCACGTGCGGGCGAAGTCATCGAGGTCATCGATTCGGTGGCGTTCCAGACCAATATCCTGTCGATCAATGCCAGCATCGAAGCCGCGCATGCCGGCGATGCCGGGCGCGGGTTTGCGGTGGTGGCCACCGAGATCCGGCGGCTGGCCGAACGCGCCGCAGCGGCGGCACGCGACGTACGCGCGATCCTGGCCGAAACCAGCGCCGCCGTAGGGGAGGGCGCAGCCTCTGCACGTGGCACAGAAGCGGTGCTCGATGGCATCACCCGTGTGCTCGGGCAGGCCAGCAGCGCGATGACCACCGTGGCCGGGCGCATCCAGGCGCAGGACGGGGAAATTCGCGGGATCGAGCGTGCGGTAGATGGCGTGGTGGCGTTGGGCCGCAGCAATCTGCAGCATGCCGCGCACGTGGCCGAACGCAGCGAAGCGCTGGAGCGCGGCACCGAAACCCTGCGCGATTGCGTGGGCTTGTTCCGGTTGCCGCCGGACCCGCTGCAGGTGCCCAGGCACGCACGGGTCAAGGAGCTGGCCGTTGCCACGGCCGGCAAGATCGGCAGTGCGCTGGCGCAAGCCATTGCGCGCGGGCAGATCGAGCAAGCCGCATTGTTCGCGCGCACCTATACGCCGATCGCCGGCGTGGAGCCGCCCAAGTTCAGTACCGACTTCGATGCGCTCTGCGACCAGCTACTGCCCGCTTTGCAGGAGCCGCTGCTGGACGCGCACCCGTGGATTGTCTTCGCCATCTGCGCCAACCCCGATGGGTATGTGCCCACGCACAACCTGCGCTTCACCCAACCGTTGACCGGCGATGCCAAGCGCGATCTGGTCGGCAACCGCACCAAGCGCAAGTTCACCGACCGCGTTGGGCGCAGCGTGGGCGCGCATACCGATCCTTACCGCCTGCAGGTCTATCGCCGCGATACCGGCCAGATCATGTTCGACCTGTCCACGCCGATCTTCGTCGGCGGCAAGCACTGGGGCGGCTTGCGGGTGGGCTATACGCTGGAGTGATGGCGTCGCCCGGCCGGGGTTTGGCTGCTGCGCCTCCACCCGGACAACAAAAAAAAGCCGCCGAAGATCGGCGGCAGGGAGAGAGAGCAGGTTTCTTGTTGTAGTGGCTGCAGGCTAGCGGTGCGATGTGCCCTGGAAATGTCTGTGCATGTCGCCATCGCCGTGCCGTGTGCCAAGCGCTTGATTGCGTGTTAGCCGTGCCACACAGACAACGACCTCCCGCAGGAGGTCGTTGTGACAACATGTGGATCAGGACAGCATGCTCAGAAGCGCTGCGTGTACTGCAGATAGCTGTAGCGTCCTGGGATGGCGTAGGCCGGATCGAACGAGTTGGCCGAGGCGCTGAGCGCGACCGGCGGGTCGCGGTCGAAGACGTTGTTCAGACCCAACCGCACGGTCGCATTCCATGGAAGCTGGTAAGACACCTGCATGTCGTTGAACGCAGTCGCCGCAACGTGGCGATAGTTTCCGTTGTCGTCCAGTTCCGAATCGTAGTCCTTCATGCCCGAGTAGTACCGCACGGCCCAGTTGGCGGCCAGATTGCCGTAGCTCCAGTCCAGGGTGAGCGTGCCGCGGGTGCGCCAGTTCGGATTATTGGTGTGGTAGATGCCGTTGTAGCTTTCCCACGCAGAATTGTCGTCCTGCTTCTGCTCGTTGACGGCCACGTAGGTCGAATCCAGCGTGAGCATGAACTGGCCGATTGCGGTCTGCGGCAGTTTGTAACGCGCGGTGAAATCGTAGCCTTGCATGCGTTGCTCGCCGACATTCACCGGCTGGATCACCAGGCCGGTGATGGCGCCTGTCGCATCGCGGGTCACCAGATCGCAGAACGCCGAGACGTTGAATTGGTAACACTGCGACAGGATCTGATTGGCGCTGAATTCGGTGATGGCGTCGGTGATTTCGATCTTCCACCAGTCCAGCGATACGTCCAGGCCCTGTACCGAAGCCGGGCTGTAGACAAAGCCAAGCGTGGTGTTCTTGGATTTTTCCGGTTGCAGGTTGGCGTTGCTGGTGTAGGTGAACGGATAGATGGTCTGGCCGGAGTTGCCGCTGGCGCTGTTGTATTCGGCAACGTAATTGGCAGGCACGCCGCGGGCTGCGCATGCGGCTGCAATCGCGCTTGTGTAGGAGGTGCTATTGGTCGAGCAGGGATCGGAATAGGTGTCGAAACTGTCCGAGGCGCCCAGATACAGATCTTCGATCGATGGCGCGCGGAAACCGGTGGCGTAATTGCCGCGAATCAGCAGGTCGGCGACCGGTTTCCACTTGAAGCCGAACTTGCTATTGGTGGTGCTGCCGAAGGTGTTGTAGTCCGAATAACGCACTGCTGCGCTCAATTCCAGCAACTGCGCACCGGGCACATCCTTCAGCAGCGGAATCGCCACTTCGGTGTAGTAGTCGTTGAGCGTGTACGAGCCAGAGGTGGGCGTGAACGAATTGCCCGAGGTATAGCCGGCCGAAATCAAGGCATCCGGTGAGGAGAATCCGCTTTCCTCGCGATGTTCGACACCGGCGGCAAAGCTCATCCAGCCGGCGGGCAGCTCGAACAGCTCGCCGGTGAGGTTGGCGGTGAAGCTGTTGTTTTTATATTGATATGTGTTGTGCGCAGTGAACAGGATGTAGTCCAGCATTTCCTGGGTCACGCCACCGGCCGGCGACAAGGGGTTGAACGGTACGCAGCCGGCAATGACGGCGCCGCCGCTGTCCAGGCACGCCAGGGTGCCATTGACGATGCCCGATGCACCGAGCGCATTGCCCAGGTTGAGCAGATTGACATCGCCATACTGGGTTTCGGTCTGGTCGGTCTGGTTGTGCGCAAAGCCCACATCCCAACTGAACTGCCTGTCGGCAAACTGGAAGTCGCCTTCCAGCCCGGTGTACACGTGCGAGGTCTTGACGTCCTGCTGATAGGTGCGCGCGAATTCGGTCAAGCGGTGCGACCAGCCCACATCGCGCCCGTCGCCGCCGTAGACAGTGTTGTACGGGTTGTAGTAGCTCTCGCCGCTCAACAGGATGCCGGTGTTGACGGAGGCCAGCGGAAAGCCTGCCAATTGCTGCGACGACTGGCGGCGGTTATACAGTCCATCGAACTTGAAGCGCACGTTGTCGGTGAGTGCGTAGTTGCCCTGCACGTACAACGCGTCGCGCTTCTGTGGCGTGACCAGGTAATTGTCCTTGGCGTAGTTGTAGCCATATTCGGACGTGTTGAAGGCGGTGTACTGGTCCAGGCCATAGCGCGGATACCTGCTGTCGCCGCTCGCGGTGGCGCTGTCGGGCAATACCGTCCAGGCGCCGCTGGTGCCATTTGCACGGAGGCGGCCGCTTGCCGAGTAGCTGCTATAGGCCGACGAGCCCGCGCCGTACACCGGCTCGGCGGAGATCTCCCGGTCGCCTGCCATCACCGCATCTTCCTTGACGCTGGACAAGCCGATGACCAGATTGCCGCGCTCGCTGGTGGCGCCCACGGTCGCGTCGAAGGAGGTGCGCTGACCGTCGCCCTGGCCGTATTGGCCAACGTAGGCGTTGACTTCGGCGCCATCGAAATTGGTACGGGTAATGATGTTGACCACGCCCGCGATGGCATCGGAGCCATAGATCGACGAGGCGCCATCCTTGAGGACTTCCACGCGCTCCACGATGGCCGAGGGGATGGTGTTCAGATCCACCGAACCGGACAGGCCCGAGACCCAGCGCCGGCCATTGACCAACACCAGCGTGCGTGAGGCGCCCAGGTTGCGCAGGCTCACCGTGGCCGAGCCGTCGCCGCCGTTGTTGACGGTGCTGTTCATCGTCGCGCCATTGGAGGGAATGCGCTTGAGAACGTCGGCAACCGAGGTCAGGCCCTGCTTTTCGATGTCCTGGCGCGTCAGTACCAGTACCGGTTGCGAATTTTCCACATCGACCGAACGGATGCGCGAGCCGGTGACTTCGATCTTGTCCAGGTTGGTCGGACTCTTGTCGGTTTGTTCCTGGGCGATGGCGCTCGTGCTGACGCACAGGCTGATGGCGATCGCGAGCGAGCCCCGACGCATCGTCGGGTGGAGCGTTGTCTTAGTCATATGTACGGCGGTTCCCGGTAGAGGAGGAGCGACAGCGCGATCCCCGTGAATGACACCTGCATGCGTGCGGCGTCTTCGGCACGCCACGCAGGCTTAGCGGGAATTTAACGAGCGGGTTTCGCCGCCGTTTTTCGTCAATCGGCGCCTTGTTGCGTGGCGACGCGCGCAATGCATCGGCGCGCCATGTAATGCCCGGGCGACGCTGGGCGTGTGCTGCAGCGACGTGAGATGACCTGTGCGGACATATGTCGCCGCCGAACGCGACAACCTTGCGACGCGCAACAGCAGGCCGGTGCGGCCGCTGCGTCAGTGCGGTATGCCCTACGGGTTTAGCGCGGGCCGTGCGCGCTGCGGGTATGTGGCGGATTTTGTTTAGCTGCGCAGGTGCGATGTGGTTTAATCGCCGCCGAAGTGGGGGTACCGCAGCGTGCTGCGGTTGAGATAGTCCCTTCGAACCTGATCCGGCTGATACCGGCGTAGGGAAGCTTCGTCAGATGCGATGGTTCGTGCGTGCACGGGCAGTCGGTATCGAGCGCCGCCGCTTCGTCCGCACTGCGACTCCTTCGCAGGGCCAGCACACAGGACGAATGCCATGAATGCCGCGCCCACCGTTTTGCAACAACAAGCCCAGTCGTTGTCGGAGGCTGTCACCCAGCCGATTCCCGGTTCACGCAAGATCTTCGTGCAAGGCTCGCGCGCCGATCTGCAGGTTCCGATGCGCGAGATCGCCTTGACGCGCACGCCCACCTTGTTCGGCGGCGAAGAGAATCCGCCGCTCAGCGTCTACGACACGTCCGGACCTTACACCGATCCGCGGGTGGCGATCGATCTGGCAGCCGGTCTGGCACCGCTGCGTGCGCAGTGGATTGCCGAGCGTGGCGACACCGTCGCCCTGGACGGGCTGAGCTCCAGCTTCGGGCGTGGCCGCGAGCACGATGTGCGTCTGGATGCAGTGCGCTTTCCGGCGCGGCGTCTGCCGCGGGTAGCGCGCCAGGGCGCCAACGTCACCCAGATGCATTACGCGCGCCGCGGCATCATCACGCCGGAAATGGAGTACGTGGCGATCCGCGAAAACCAGCGCCTGGAAGCGGTGACCGATGCAAGCTTGCGCAGGCAGCACCCGGGCCAGGCGTTCGGAGCTTCGATCCAGCAACGCATTACACCGGAGTTCGTGCGCGAAGAGATCGCACGGGGCCGCGCGATCTTGCCCAACAACATCAATCACCCCGAGAGCGAGCCGATGATCATCGGCCGCAATTTCCTGACCAAGATCAATGCCAACATCGGCAACAGCGCGGTGTCTTCAGGCATTGCCGAAGAGGTCGAGAAGCTGGTGTGGTCGATCCGCTGGGGCGGGGACACGGTCATGGATCTGTCCACCGGCAAGCACATCCATGAGACGCGCGAATGGATCATCCGCAACTCGCCGGTCCCGATCGGCACGGTGCCGATCTATCAGGCGCTGGAGAAGGTCGATGGACGCGCCGAAGAACTCACCTGGGACATCTTCCGCGACACCTTGATCGAACAGGCCGAACAGGGCGTGGATTACTTCACCATCCACGCCGGCGTGTTGCTGCGTTACGTACCGCTGACCGCACAGCGCGTGACCGGCATCGTCTCGCGTGGCGGTTCGATCATGGCCAAGTGGTGCCTGGCGCATCACAAGGAGAATTTTCTCTACACGCACTTCGAAGACATCTGCCAGATCATGAAGGCCTACGACGTGGCGTTTTCGTTGGGCGATGGCCTACGCCCCGGCTGCATCGCCGACGCCAACGACGCGGCGCAATTCGGCGAGCTGGAAACGCTGGGCGAGCTGACCAAGCTCGCCTGGAAACACGATGTGCAGACCATGATTGAAGGCCCCGGCCATGTGCCGATGCAATTGATCAAGGAAAACATGGACAAGCAGCTGCGCGAATGCGGCGAGGCGCCGTTCTACACCCTGGGGCCGCTGACTACCGACATCGCGCCGGGCTACGACCACATCACCAGCGCGATCGGTGCGGCGATGATCGGCTGGTTCGGCACCGCCATGCTCTGCTACGTCACTCCGAAAGAGCACCTGGGCCTGCCCAACCGGCAGGACGTGCGCGACGGCATCATGGCCTACAAGATCGCCGCGCATGCCGCCGACCTGGCCAAGGGGCATCCGGGCGCGCAGGTGCGCGACAACGCCTTGAGCAAGGCGCGTTTCGAATTCCGTTGGGACGACCAGTTCCATCTTGGCCTGGATCCGGAAAAGGCCAAGGAGTTCCATGACCAAACCCTGCCCAAGGACGCGCACAAGCTGGCGCACTTCTGCTCGATGTGCGGGCCACACTTCTGCTCGATGAAGATTACCCAGGACGTGCGTGACTACGCGGCCGAGCACGGCATGAGCGAGGCGCAAGCGCTGTCGACGGGCATGCAGGAAAAGTCCGCGCAATTTGTCGCGCAGGGCGCGCAGGTCTATCGCGCCACGTGACGCGTTACATGGCAGCGTTTCATAAAACGTGATGTGGCGCCTGCTTAGGAAAAGTTCAGTTTTGTACTGAACAGATTACGGCGCGGTCCGCAAGTGCCGCGCTATGGCAGGGTTGCAAGCGATTCCAGTAAATAAGGGTTTCAGCTGATTTAGCTGAATCGCAGATAAAAAAATCGCGCCAGAAGGCGCGAAGGGTACGTCGTAATTATTCGAATTCGTCGGCGAGAGAGAGAGAGCCTGACGCTGCCGCCTGTCTTAGGAAGCAACGGGCATAGCGTAAAATTTGCACCAAATGGATGCATGACACAGTTGGTCGTCGTCCTTTGCTGAATTTGGCGTTTCGCGGAAGGCGCGGGGCGCTCTTTGTTGTTCTTGCATGCCGACGCGTGTTTTTGCCGATGAGTGTTCCTCCCGCTATTGCAATGCCATCGGGCCGGCTGCGTGTCGGTCAGTGCGTGGTCGACGTTGCCTCGCGCGAGGTGCACGCACCTGGCGCAAAGCGTCCGCTGCGGCTGGCGCCCAAATCCCTGGCGGTGTTGCTGACCCTGGCGCGGCAGCCGGGCCAGGTGGTCACGCGCGAGCAACTGCTTGCCGAGGTTTGGCCCGATACCTTGCCGACCAACGATGTGGTGACCCAGGCGGTCACGCAGCTGCGCAAGGCGTTTGCCAGCCACGGCGGGCAGCGCTCGGAGCACATCGAGACCATCGCCAAGACCGGGTATCGCTTGATGGCGGCGGTTGTGTGGGAAGCGCAGGCACCTGCATCGGCGACGCTGCCTGGTGAAGCACTGGGTCCGGATACGCTCGAGCCGGCGCAGCCAGACCAAGGCGTGGCGTCCGTCCCCGACGAGTCCGACGCTACCGCATCGCCCGTCCGCACCGCGCCTGGCCAGCCTGTAGCGCCCGTCGTTGCGGCGCCGGCCGCGCCACGACACCGGCGCTCGATGGCGCTGGCAGTCGCCAGCGTGGCGTTGCTGGTCGTGCTGAGCCTTGCGGTATGGACCTCATGGCGACCTGCTCCGGCACCTGAGACCGCGCAAGCGCATGCGGTGCTGGGCAGCCCCAAACGGCCGTATCAGGTCATTACCGCAGGCGGTGGATTCGATCTCACGCCAAGCCTGTCGCCCGATGGCGCGAGGGTGGCGTACGCCTCATTGACCAGCGATCGCACCGGCACCTCGATCCTGGTCAAGACCACCGACAACGCCTATCCACGGGTACTGGAGACGCCTGCGCCCGGCGTCTCCGATCGTTTGCCGGCGTGGTCGCCGGATGGCCGGCAGATCGCGTTTTCCAGGCAGGCGCCCGATGGCAGCTGCCGGGTCATGATTGCCGCAGCCACCGGGCCTGCGGCGTCGCGCGAGGTAATGCGGTGCGATGGTGCCGACATGCTGAGTTTCAGCTGGTCGCCGGATGGGCGCGCGCTGGTGTTCGGCAGCATGACCGGCACGCACGGTGCGGCCCGCATGCGTCGCCTGGATCTGGCAACCGGGCAGTGGCAGACGCTTGACTATCCGGCGCAGGCGGGTGATTTCGATTACGCGCCGCGGTATTCGCCCGATGGGAATTGGATCGTGTTCCTGCGTAATCCGCAGCTCGGGGACCTGTGGCGGATTCCGGCCGAGGGCGGCGTCGCCGAACGGCTCACCCATGACAACGCCGATATCCGTGGATGGAGTTGGCTGCCCGATGGCAGCGGTTTGATCTTCGGGCGTCGCGTGGACAGCGAGGCGCGGCTGTATCGCCTCGATCTGCGGGACCACAGCTTGCACGATGTGGGCGTGGACGATGCGCAAGCACCGGACGTGGCGCATGGGCATCTGGTGTTCGTGCAACGCAAACCGCAGTTTGGCGTCTATCAGGTCATTGGCGACACGATGAACGGTGGCTACATTCGACGCCGACTGTTTCCATCCAGCGGGCGCGACGATCAGCCGATGATTGCGCCGGATGGGCGCCAGCTGATCTTTGCATCCAATCGATCCGGTGCGTACGCACTGTGGTGGGGCGATGTCAGCAAGCCCGGTTCGGTGCGCTTGATCGAAGGGCTGCGCCCGGATTCGCGCCAGGCCGCCGACTGGTCAGCCGATTCGCAACGCGTGCTGGTCAGCGGCAGCGATGCGGCCGGGCATGCGGCGCTATTCGAAGTGACCCCCAGTAGCGGCCAGGTAGTGCGACTACCCGTGCCGCAGCCGCGCCCGCTGCAGGCGATCCATCTTCCCGATCCGGACCGGCTGCTTGTCCTTGCTGCTGCCGACGACGGGCATACCTTCGCAACGCTGTACGACCGGCGCAGCAGCCCATGGCGTGCGCTGGCGACGCTGCAGGACGTCTCGCAATTGCGACTGGACCGCGCCAGCGGACAGGTCTTGCTGACCCGCCTCAGCGGGGGCGGTGTGTGGCAGGTCGCTCCATCGCTGGCCGCCGACACCTTGCATGCTGTCGATCCGCAACAGCCATCGCGCTGGCGGTATCGCAGTTGGGCGCCGGGCGTGAATGGCCAGCTGCATTACCTGTCGTCCACCGACAGTTGCGCTGCCTACGATCGCGAGTTGCGCAGCGGCCGCGGCCAGTGCCTGGATGCGGTCAAATTCACCACCATCAACGGTTTCAGCCTGAACCAGCGCGATGGGACGCTGTATGTGTCGCTGGCCGAAGAAGATGGCAGCGCCATCGCGTATATGCCATTGCCACAGCATTCCGTGGCGCCTATTGGCGTCATTGCTAACTTATTGTCGGTATTGAGAAAAATCGCCTCGTAAGTTCTTCGGGAAGGCTTCGTGGCAATTTCGGCGCAGTTTCGTCAAAACTTCCTGACTGACGCCACAGTCGGCAAAACACTACGCCCTCTTTTGTACAGGGGGCTGCCAACATGCAACAGGTCATCACCGCGGATCGTGGGCTTGCGCTCGCGCTCGATAACGCCAACGAGTCGACATCGACTATCTGTCTGGCAGTCTCGCGGCTCGGCAGCATCCGTACCAACGCGGCGACATTCACCTTGTGGATACAGCTACGCGGACGCGCATGGGTGGAATCCAAGGAGGGCCGCTTTCGTCTGCGTGCCGGCGACTGGATCGCCTTCGACAAGGATTCCCATCCCACCTTGCAGGCAGATCGCAGCGCGCTATGCGTGGGCGTCGGTCTGGATGGCGAGAGCCTGCAGTCGCTTGCCGAACTGACCGATGCCACGCTGTATCCCGGCCGCGCCCAGTTGTCGCGCAGCGATCTGCGCATTGCCTTGCGCCTGTGGCGCAATGCCGCCGCACAAAGCGGCAGTGCGTCCGCGCGGCCGTTGCTGTTGCACCTGGCCGCGATGCAACGCGATTTTATTGCGCAGGAACAGCGTTGCCCGGGCCGCTCGCGCAGCCGTCGGCGTCAGGTGTTTGGGCGTATGCAGCGTGCACGGCTGTACCTGGAAGGCAACAGCGACCGCGTGGTGCGCATCAGCGAACTGGCGCAGCTGACCAACTTTTCCAGTTGGTACGTCTCCAAGACGTTTCAGAGTTTGTACGAAGAAAGCCCGCAGGCGCTGTCCGCACGCTTGCGTCTGGAACGTGCATCCGATTTGTTGCGCGATACCTCGATGATGATCGGCGAGGTTGCAGCCGCAAGCGGCTTCGACAATTGCTGCAGCTTCGCGCGTGCGTTTCGTGCGCGCTTCGGTGTCTCCGCATCGCACTACCGCGACCAAACGGCAAATCCGCCAGATTCGGCAAAGCCACGTAACGTGACGCGCAAAGCGACGGCGTTCACGCAATCGTAATTTGCACAGGGGCGCTTAACGCGCCACTAACGAACCCTGGAGAGATTGATGAACCTTCGCACCTCCGCAGTGCGGCTGGGCCTGTTGCCCGCCGGTATTGCGATCGCGTTGACGCCGGCTTTTGCCGCCGCACAAGAGTCGACCACCACGCTTGACCGTATCGAGATCACCGGCTCGCGCATCCGCAGCGCCGACGTCGAAACGCAGCAGCCGATTTTGACCCTTGATCGTCAAGCGCTGGAAAAGCAGGGCCTGACGTCTGTTGCCGATGTGCTGCAGAACCTGACCTCCGCCGGCTCCCCGGCCATCTCGCGTGCCGACGCGCTGTCGTCCGGCGAAGACGTTGGCGGTTACTACGTCGACCTGCGCAACCTCGGTGCGCAGCGTACGTTGGTGCTGGTGAACGGTAAGCGTCTGGGTGCGTCGACCTCCGGTCTGCAGGATCTCAGCCAGATTCCGATGTCGGCAATCGAGCGTATTGAAGTGCTGAAGGACGGCGCCTCGTCCATCTACGGCTCCGACGCGATCGCCGGTGTGGTCAACGTCATCACGCGTAAGCGTTTCGACGGCGCTGAAGCCAGCGTGCAGTTCGGCCAGTTCGGCCAGGGCGACGGCGACACCACGCAGTACTCCTTCACTGTTGGCTCGCAGGGCGAGCGCGGTGGCGTGACGCTGTCTGCCGAATATTCCAAGCAGGACCCGGTGTTCGCCAAGAACCGCTGGTTCAGCCGCGATGGTTCGCGCGGTCCCAACTCGACCCCGAACAGCTGGAGCCCCATCAGCCAGAACGGTTCGTGGTGCAATCCGCTGCAGGTGGACTGCGATGATCCGGACACCGCGGTGTGGCAGACGCTCAATGCCGGCGGCAACCCGAACAACCCGGCCGACTATCACCCGATCACGCCGGCCGAGTACGCCAACTCGAACCAGCAGATGATGGTGCAGACCGGTATCGAGCGGAAGTCGGTATTTGCAAACGTCAACTACGACGTTGCCGATGCCATCACCTTCAACGCCGATATTGCCTACAACGAGCGCACGACCGACGGGCAGATCGCGGGCTACCCGTATCAGTCCGGTTCCTTCGGCACTCCGCTGGAAGGCAGCAGCGCATTCAATCCGATCGGCCAGGATGTCGACTTCCGTCGTCGTCTTTGGGAAGTGCCGCGTGCCAGCGAAAACCAGCTCAAGACCCTGCGCTTCGCGCCGACCTTGAGTGGCTACTTCGACATCGGCGGCAAGACCTGGGATTGGGATGTGGGTGCGTTGTGGAACCGCAACGAGAACACCAAGCGTAGCCGTGGCGACATGAGCCTCATCGCGTCGCGTCAGGCGCTGGGCCCGTCCTTCATCAACGGCCAGGGCGTTGCGCAGTGCGGTACCGCTGCAGATCCGATCTCGCTGTCGGCCTGCCGTCCGTGGAATCCGCTGCTGCCGTACAACGTTGCAGGTCAGGGCTCGCTTGCCGACCCGGCGCTGCAGGAATTCCTGTTCCCGACCTTCACCGATACCGGCCTGACCAAGACCACCAGCTTCACCGCAAACCTGTCCGGTTCGGTGGTTGAGCTGCCGGCTGGCGATCTGGGCGTTGCGGTGGGCTACGAACACCGTAAGGAAGAAGGTCGCTTCTCTCCGGATGCGTTTGCGCAGTCGGGCGAAAGCACCGGTCTGGGTGCCAAGACCACGCAGGGCCAGTACTCGCTGGACGAGGTCTACCTCGAATTGAATGTTCCGCTCTTGAGCGATGTCGCCTTCGCCAAGGAACTGACCTTCAACGCTGCAACGCGTTACTCGGACTACAGCAACTTCGGTAACACGCTGAACTCGAAGTTCGGCCTGACCTGGCGTCCGCTGGAAGACCTGCTGGTGCGTGCGACGTATGCGGAAGGTTTCCGTGCGCCCACCATCAGCGACCTGTACGGCGGCCTGAGCAGCAGCTTCGAGGATTACATCGATCCTTGCGGCGTCGGCGCCCCCAACAGCGTCAACGGCAACGCGGCCTGCACCAACGCTGGCGTGCCGCTGGGCTACACCCAGCTCGGCCAGGGCTTCGTGCCTTGCACGACCTATCCGTGCCAGACGCCTGATGAATTCATCAGCGGCGCCAACCCGAACCTGAAGCCGGAAACCTCCACGAGCAAGACCGCCGGTCTGGTCTGGAGCCCGCGTTGGGTGCAGGGTCTGGACATCTCGCTGGATTGGTACCGCTACGAGATCAACGACATGATCATCGCCGATAGCGTCGACCGCATCCTGCGCGACTGCTATGTGCTCGGCGACGCTGAACGTTGCGCCAATGTCACACGTGCAGCCGATGGTCATATCTCGGCGATGAGCTACGGCGTGGCCAACCTCGGTCAGATGGAAACCGAAGGCTACGACCTGGGTGTGAAGTACCGCCTGCCGGAAACGGCCATCGGTTCCTTCACCTTCGACTGGCAGACCAGCTACGTCAGCAAGTACGACGAAGCCGGCCAGGACAGCGCAGGCAACGCCATCATGATTGGCCGTGTCGGCGAGCCGGGCATCTTCCGCGTGCGTTCGAACGTTGGCGTGAACTGGTCGCTGGGTGATTTCGGCGTCAACTACACCCTGCGTTACTACTCGGGCATGAAGGAAAGCTGCATCACGCTGGCCGAAGGCTATTGCGATGCGCCGGACCATATCGCCAACGGCGAGTCCGACCCGCTGCGTCACACCGGCGCCAATACCTTCCACGACCTGCAGGTCAACTGGAAGGCGCCGTGGGACGCCACGATCGCACTCGGCGCGAACAATGTGTTCGATCACCGCGGTCCGCTGCAGTACTCGGCACCGAACAGCAGCTTTGCCTACTACGGCGGCTTCGAAATCGGTCGTTTCATGTACATGAAGTACACCCAGCGCTTCTGATCCATCGACGCGCGTAGTAAATGAAAGACGGGCCGCAAGGCCCGTCTTTTTTTATGCAGTGCCCTGTTGCGATGAGGCAATGCGCATGCGGCGCGTGATTTAGATGCGAAGTCATCGCTGCGCGACTCAAGCGGTGCGGCAGTTCCGCGAAAAACGCGCGCAGGATGTGGAAGTTGCTCAGCGACTCCGCTCGCAAAGAACTGCAGTCTTTCTTCTCGGGCAGCTTCCACAGCGCTTGAGCGCATCGTCTGCCTGTAGTGCGGTGCGCTTGGGGTGAGTGCCGTGACACATCGCCCAGACCAAGGCTTGCAATGCGCGGCCCTGGCGCAACGGCCCCATGCAGGGCGGTCGAAGAAACGGCATAAAAAAACGCGGCCTTGGCCGCGCTTCTTTCGGGATGCCGCAAGCGAGTGACTTACGCCTCGGCAAGCCCCAGCAACGTATCGGCCTGTTCGCGCCAGCTCGGCAGGCGGGCGATGACGCCGACCTTGGTCAGGTACTCTTCGTCCACGCTTTCGCCGCTGGCCAATGCCGTGGCGACATGCACTGCGCCGGTGACCCAGAAGCTGCGCATGCTGGAACGCAGCGGATGGCGATGGAAGGCCACCGCTTCGATGATAGGCATCGGCAAGCCCCACAGGCCGAGCAGGTAGGCGCCGGCTTCGGTGTGACCCAGGCGTTCGTCGCCACCTTCGGCCGGCGCCTCGCGCTCGTCGCGTACGCCCGGCAGCAGCAAGCCGATGTCGGCCAGCAGTGCGGCGGTGGAACCGAGTTCTGCGCTGGTCGGCGGAAGCACCTTGGCCGCCAGGCGCGAAGAGAGCAGGGCGCGGCGCTGCATCGCGTTGCGCTCGGCCGGCGTAAGCGTCTGGACCGAAAACACTTCGCTGGCCAGCACCAGGTCGCGCAGCGTCGCCACGCCCAGGCGGGTCACCGCCGTGCGCAGGTCGGTGATGCTGCGGCCACCGGAAAAGAACGCCGAATTGCACAATTGCAGCACTTTCGCTGCGATCGCCGGGTCGCCGGCGATCAGCTTGGCGATATCGGCCGCGTCGGCGCCGTCGTCCTCTTCCAGCGCATGCATCAGGCTCAGGTACAAATGCGGGGGCGAGGGCAGCTTTTCGATCCGCCCGATCGCCGCGCGCAGGCGAGGATTGCTGAGCAGCTCGCGCAGTTCCTCCAGGCTGGTGACCGCCTCGAGCAGCACTTCGGGCGCCAGCGGCATCGGCAAGAAGCGATGCGCCACGCCGATGATGCGGGCCGGCGGCGTGCGCTGGCCGCCTTGCGCATCGATCAACGCAATACGAATGGTGTCCGGGCGCAGCGTGCGGATTTGCCCCAGCAAGGTGGCGGCAGTCAGGTCCGGCAGGACCGGGGCAACGATGACGGCGTCGAACGGCGACAGCGCGGCAGCTTCGATCGCCGAATTGCCATCGGCCACCCGCTGCGCCTGCCACTGGTCGCCCAGGTCGGCGACGTAGTCGTCAAGGTCGGACGGAAGACTGGCTTCGTCCCCAACAAACAGAATACGCAAGACACTTCCCCAGAAGTCACCGGTGACAGACACCGGCCAAACGCTTTCGGCAATGTACCCAATCTGCCGACTGCGGTCACCGGGATCACGCCAGAAGCGTGATCCCGATCGCCCCCTACACGCAGGGCAGCATCACGATCGATGGATCAGGGTGCGTCGGAATTGTAGCGTTCCACCGACTCGGTCAGGATGCGCTTGGCCTCGGCCGCGCCGCCCCAGCCGTCCAGCTTGACCCACTTGCCCTTCTCCAAGTCCTTGTAATGCTCGAAGAAGTGGCCGATACGTTCCATCCAGTGGCTGGACACCTGGTTGATGTCTTCGATGTGCGCGTAACCGGAGAAGATCTTCTCGATCGGCACAGCCAGGATCTTTTCGTCGCTGCCGGCCTCGTCGCTCATGCGCAGCACGCCCACCGGACGGCAGCGCACCACCGAGCCCGGCACCAATGGCAAGGGCAGCACCACCAGCACGTCGGCCGGGTCGCCATCGCCGCACAGGGTGTTGGGCACGTAGCCATAGTTGCAGGGATACCGCATCGGGGTCGACAGGATGCGGTCGACGAAGATCGCCCCGCTGGCCTTGTCGACTTCGTACTTGACCGGCTCCGAATCCTTGGGGATCTCGATGACGACGTTGATTTCTTCCGGCAGATTCTTGCCAGAGGTGACCAGTTCAAGGCCCATGCGGGTAGCTCCGAGGCGTCAGCAGTGTGTGGAGCGCGATTCTACGCGTTCGGCTGTTGCGCTGCAGCGACACTGAATGGGCAATGTCCTGACCGCTGCGTGCGGCATAGCCCGCGTTCATCGCGGGTGGCTGCCTGATCGTTGCGGCCCGGCCGGAGGCGCACGCTGCAGGCTCATCCACCGCATAGGAATTGCCCATGTCCAGGCTTGCGCGTTTGCTGGTTCTCCTGCTGCTGTCCCTTACCGCCCAGTTCGCTGCCGCCGCGACGCCTCCGCCCACCTTCGTGGATGCGGTGGACTGGCCCGCCAATGGCGAGGGCTGGGAGGCGTTCATCGATCTGGAGCAGCGGCTGGACCGCGATTTCGACAATATCTGCGGCGACACCTTTTGTGGCGGCGACTTCAGCGACTACCAGCCGCTGCGCTTCCGCTGCTCGGTGCATCGCGTCACCGGGGTGGTGCGGAGCTGCATCTGGACCTTCGGCGCCAGTGAGGTCAGCGTCGACCCGCGTAGCGGTTACTTGCGGTCGGACAGCCGGGTGTGGCGCTGCACGGCACCGTTGAAGGCCGGTACCCGCCTGGATGAGATGTATCGCACGCTTGCGGTGGCCAATCCGCTGTTCAAGCCACTGCCGGGCGGCGCACCGCCGATCTATGACGGCCTGATCGGCTGCCTGTGATCGTAGGCCGGGCGGGACGGGGGCTTGCCGGCACAGGCCAGCCCCTTCTGCCTGATGGCGCCATCTTCTTATCGACGATGGGGGCCGCCAGCGGGCCCCGGCGCGATGCCGATCCTGAGCTGGGAAGGGCAAATGCCCCGGCCCGGCGACGCCTTATTGGCCCGGTCCCTATGCCCCAGTTGCCGCTTTCCGCAGTGACCGGTTCGGACTTGCCGCGACGCGTTCGGTCGGTCGGCTGCTTCCCGACGTCATGACCGCAGGTCACGTGCCCTGCGGTCATCGCAGCGTTACAGCAGGGGCACGAGCAACAAGGCCACGATGTTGATGATCTTGATCAGCGGGTTGATCGCCGGCCCCGCGGTGTCCTTGTACGGATCACCGACCGTGTCGCCGGTGATCGCAGCCTTGTGCGCCTCGCTGCCTTTCCCGCCGAAGTGGCCGTCCTCGATGTATTTCTTGGCGTTGTCCCACGCGCCGCCGCCAGTGGTCATCGAAATCGCCAGGAACAAACCAGTGACAATCGTGCCGATCAACAAGCCCCCCAGTGCACGCGGACCCAGTAGCAACCCGACAATGATCGGAACCACCACCGGCAGCAGGGAAGGCACGATCATTTCGCCAATCGCCGAGCGGGTCAGCATGTCGACGGCGCGGTCGTACTGCGGCTTGGCGGTACCGGCCATGATGCCGGGAAGTTCGCGGAACTGGCGGCGCACCTCTTCCACCACGGCGCCCGCGGCGCGGCCGACCGCTTCCATCGCCATCGCGCCGAAGAGATAGGGAATCAGCCCGCCAATCAGCAGCCCGATGATCACCGTGTGGTCGGATAGATCGAAGGCGTACACCTGGTCGGGATTGGCCGCCTGCAGGTTGTGCGTGTAGTCGGCAAACAGCACCAGCGCCGCCAGCGCCGCCGATCCGATCGCGTAGCCCTTGGTCACTGCCTTGGTGGTGTTGCCCACCGCGTCCAGCGGGTCGGTAATGTTGCGGACCTCGGGAGGGAGCTCGGCCATCTCGGCGATGCCGCCGGCGTTATCGGTAATCGGTCCATACGCATCCAGCGCAACGATCATGCCGGCCATCGACAGCATGGCCGTTGCTGCAATCGCAATGCCGTACAAGCCGCCGAAGTGAAACGCACCCCAGATTGCTGCGCAGACCGCGATCACCGGCAGCGCGGTAGATTTCATCGAAATACCGAGCCCTGCGATGATGTTGGTGCCGTGCCCCGTGGTACTGGCCGATGCAACATGCTGCACCGGGGTGTACTGCGTGCCGGTGTAGTACTCGGTAATCCACACGATCAGGCCGGTGAGCACCAGGCCGATCAGTGCGCAGGCGTACAACGCCGCGGCGCCGTGGGTGTTGTCGCGCATCAGCGATTGGGTGATGGGCCAGTAAGCCAACGCCGCCAGCACGCCCGACACGATCACGCCTTTGTAAAGCGCACCCATGATCGAACCGCCACCTTTGACCTTGACGAAGGCCGCGCCCACGATCGAAGCGATGATCGATACTCCGCCGAGCACCAACGGATAGAGCACGGCATGCGGACCGGTTTCGGCCAGCGTCAGACTGCCGAGCAGCATCGTGGCGATCACGGTGACTGCGTAGGTTTCGAACAGATCGGCGGCCATGCCGGCACAGTCGCCCACATTGTCGCCGACATTGTCCGCAATCACTGCCGGATTGCGTGGATCGTCCTCGGGAATGCCGGCCTCGACCTTGCCGACAAGATCGGCGCCCACATCTGCGCCCTTGGTGAAAATTCCGCCACCCAGGCGCGCAAAGATCGAGATCAACGACGACCCGAATGCCAAGCCCACCAAGGCATGCAGGTTCTGCTCCAGTGGCAGCCCCATGGCCTGCAGCACAGCAAAGTAGCCGGCCACGCCGAGCAGCCCGAGGCCGACCACCAGCATGCCGGTGATCGCGCCGCCGCGGAACGCCACATCCATCGCCTTGCCGATGCCATGCCGCGCCGCCTCGGCGGTGCGGACATTGGCGCGCACCGAGACGTTCATGCCGATATAGCCGGCTAACCCGGACAACACCGCACCCAGTGCAAACCCGATCGCGGTGTACCAACTCAGGAACAGCCCGACCAACACGAACAGCACTGCCCCAGCAACCGAAATGGTGAGGTATTGCCGGTTGAGATAGGCACGCGCGCCTTCCTGGATCGCGGCGGCGATCTCCTGCATGCGTGCATTGCCGCTCGGCTGCGCGACCACCCAGCGCGCCGACACGATTCCATAGACGATTGCCAAGACCGCACAACCCAGCGCAAGCCACAACCCATAGTGTTCCAGCATGACCCCTCCCAAGAGAATGGATGTCGTCCGGTCGGGACGAACCAAGGGCGATGCACACAACGAGTGGACTGACGAATACGGACTCGACGGCCGCCTGGGCCGTAATGCGCGTCGCGAATGTTCAGGTGGCCGGATCGCGACCGAGTATGCGCCGCGCCTTGCGTGGCGACCAGCGTTATGGCTTTGGCGCGTCGTTCAGTTGCGGCGTGACAGCCTGCGGCCAACGTGATTCGGTCGACCCAGGAGTGTCCATGTCCCACCATGCTGCGCAAAAATACGCCGCGATGCTCGCAACGCTGTTGCTGACGAGCCAAGCGTTTGCGGCCGATCCCACGCCCGAACTCAAGCCGCGCGCACCCGGCACCGCGCAAGCGGTCGGCGCCGTGCACACCTTGCGTCAGATCCCGGAAGCCTGCGCACGACTGGAAGGCGTGTTTACCGGAAATGCTGCACAGCCGTATACATTGTCGGTGGTCCGCAGCAGCCCCACCTGTCAACCACGCGCACGCTTCGTGGATTTCGCCAAGGCCGCGCCCAGTGTCGCCTCGGGCTGGATCTTCAACGATGTGATCCGCGTGCCAAGCGCAGCCTGCCCGTCACAGCAAGCGGTGGTACGCGTATGGCGCAAGCCGGTGGATGCCAAGCCGCAGCTCGATGGCCAGGGCCAGTCGCGCATCTATCTGGAAGACGCCAAGCAACAAGCCGCCGCCGGCAAGATCCCGCAGGTGCCCATGTTCGCTGCGCAGATGACGGTGGAAGGCAAGGCGTGTCAGTAGAGAGCGGCGAGCAAGCTCGCCTCATAGCACTCAGGGCGATGCGGCGAGTTCTGATGTTTGGCAAGCACCACTTCCATGTTCCAATACTGTTCGTCGTCTGTATCTCAGGCCAGGCTCCTGGAGCATATTGCTGACATCGTCGTTTTTGATCAGCCATCGTTCTAGATCACGCGCGCCGGTGTCGGTTTGGTCATCTCCGGCTGCGTCCGTTGTGTATCCGGTGCGTGCAACTGTTGCTGGCCCCCTTGCAACGGCGGTGCCTCTGCCACCAGATCCACCTTGGCCCGGAAGCCCGGGGTGTTGCCGACGATCCAGGCGTTGCCGTCCTGCACGGTGACGCTGCGCAGCTGGTCGACGTTGACGATGCCTGCACGTTTAGCCTCGACGGTGGCATGCATGGCGACGGCATCGGAGGTGCCCTGCGGCAGTTTGCTGTGGATGGACCGGTACAGCGGATCATTGGACATGGCCGCCGCGCCCGAATCCATGCAGTGCGCTGGGGTATTGCCCAGAGGCAGCTTCCAGCCAGGAGCCACATATACCGACGTGCCTTCGCGCTCCATGCGCTGTTGCGTTTCCTTCCAGCGCTCTGCCGCCATTTCCGCCGCGCCGGCACCAGGGGCGAGGGGGCCGCGCAGATGATTGACGTCATCGGCTATGTACATGAACTGCAAGTGGCGCGATGCCAGGGTCAGGCCACCGCGCAAGAGCGCAACATCGCCACGGTATTTGTCGATCATCGGCGAGTACTGCTGCGCCAGCTGTTGCGACTTGGGATCTTCCAACACCGAGCGATCCGGCATGCCGTTGGCATCGACCGGCAGAAAGTTATGCATGCGATGCGAATCACGCAACGCCCCGGCGACAAGCGGGTTGCGGTCATCCAACACACTGCGATCGTTGGCATAGCCTGCCTTCTGCAGAGCAGTGATTTCCTGTGTTGCAGCGTAGATCCTGACCTGGCCGTAATGCCTGCTGGCAGCACTGACCGCATCCCCAGCCATCACGTGATTGATGACATCGTTACCGCCTTCGGGGATGCGCCGGTCTAGGCTTACTGCGCCGTAGGCGTTGAAGGTCTCGCCCTTGAGGCCGTAGTGATGCGAGGTGACCTGGGCCAGATCGCCGCCAAGCGAGTGGCCGGTGACGGTAACTTGAGGGGCTGATTGGCCGGTCTTGAGATGTTTTTGCTCTGCATACATCAACGCATGACGGGTCAATTTGATCGCATCATCGATCTGGTTGTTGTGACGTGTTGCAACCATGCCGCCGTCGGTATACACGCCATCTTCTTTTAACTGTCTCTCGGTCTCTGTGCCGCGGTGGGCTACGATAATCTCGCCTGTGTCTATCCTCTCATAGATGACACCCTGATAACCTGAGGGACGATCCATGTATTCAAGGCGCCTAACTAGGAGATCGCCGAGATTCACTGGCTTACTATTAGGGCCCGTCTCGTTAGGCTCTTTATACGCATCGCTTGCAAGCAGTGCATACTGCTGATGTGTCAGGCTCATTTAGACACCTTTTCAGACTTTAGCGTTATCTGAAATAAGTTGCTTCTGTTGGGTTCTGAGTATTTGTCCGCACTGTATTCGCCGGTGTCTGGGTAGTTGTCCATCTCACTTCGTGGATAACCGCCTTTCCAGAAGTAAAACTTTACCGATCTTGTGTCGTGTATTTGTGATTTGAAGAGTGCGGGCTGAAACCGTGTTTCCTCTTCCTTGCCAGTCGCCCGAAGAGAGATTCCGATCCCATCTAGCTCAAATTTGCATACCCCTTTTCCGTAATAGTCAGCATCAACCATGCCATCGGCATAGATTGTCGCAACGTAGGTGGATGCATCACGCTTCTCAAAGTGTATGGGAATGCCATCTTCGTCAGACTTGTTCCACACACCGGCAATGGGCTCAATTGGCGTGCATTGCTTGTGGTTGGTCATCTGGTAGAAGGCCGTGCCGGAGATCCACTCGAACGACCCAGGCGCATCCTCGATGGTCATAGTGATCCGGTACGCTTGCTTAGGATGCGGGTTCTTCTGGTAAGTCAGATTGCTGGTCGTTGCGTCGGCTTTTGAGGATGTCGCAGTCATGGGTTGGCATCCTGCAACGAGGAAGGGCATGAGGAGGAAAATGAAACGGCCGATAATCTTGGGAGCCATTGGAGATGCCTCTGCTGCATGCACGCATTGCGCGATAGAAGATGAGGAGTTTTTGGCTCTAATTGAGGTGATGCGCATTATACTTGACATCGTATCAGCGCGTATTAGCAAGATCCGCAGAAGTTCAAGAGTGCACTTGCAAATAAGCGGTCCGCATGAGCCATGACTGCCTGCAAGGCTACGCGAAATTAATACACTAGAAGCCAACTATTACCGGTGCCCTAGCTCAGGGATACTCCGCTAGTATCTTTTAAAGATGGGTTCTGAGCATTCCTCATAGATAACCTTGCATTGCATTTCAGGATTTCTTTTTTTGCACTGAGTTAAAGCATCTTCGGCGGCTTTTTCTTTGGACGACCTGCCTATGAATTGAATCAATCCATCTGGATTTGGTTTTCCATTAATTTGTGGCTCACCTATGGCAGCACATTGATTTTGATAAGTCAGAGTAACACGGCAGTTGTTTGGCCCAAGTTTCGCGCAACGTTCCAAAGATTGTTGCTTGGCTTCTGATTCTGATAACGCGCCTGTCGGCACTCCATAAAAAGGAGTGGAATTAACAGTGCCAAGAGCAATCGCTCCCCAAGTTTTAATCCACTTGCCAAGTGGACGTGACTCCTGAGGCGTGGCGGAGCCTGATTGCGGCATGGGTGCACAAGCAACAGCTCCTTGGCCGCCGATTGGAAACTGGCCGGGGGGGCAATTTCCTTCGGCGGCAGCATAATCACAAAAAGTATAAATTAACAAGCCAAGACTGAGTAAAGTAATCTTCAGCATTTTTTTCCTGAAACCCTAAATAGCCGTTACATATCAAAAGTAGAGTAAGTGCATCTATTAGCCCAAACGGCTACTATCTCGTTGAGTAGCAATTCCTCTTGTCCCTACTTGAGGAGTTTCGGAACTAGAAGGCGCGGGGCCAGAAACCCGTCCTGCAGAGAAACTCGACGGGCTCGCCTCAGAACCTACTTGATTATTGTTTGCCTCAATACGTGATGGCATATACGACCCAGCAGGCTGCCCTTGCGGTCCTTGACTTGCTGCAGTCCCAAACGCCGAGTAGGCCATGAACGTGCCCATATTGCCCTGCCATAGCGCGGCGGCGATGGTCGGTATGGTGACGATGAGCATGGTCATGATCAGGCCGATGCCGCCTTGCTGCAGCGCCTGGCTGGAGAGGCCTTCAGCATTACCGAATGGGATGAACTTGACCGCCCAGTAGGCGGCGGCCACCTTGGCGGTGAACTTGAGCACCATGGCCGTGACCACCGACAGCATCGACATCGAGAACAAGGTGCCGATGACGTAGAACAGCCACTTCTTGAACAGGTCCTTGGTCTGGTCAAAGACCAGCGCCAGGATGAAGATCGGCCCGATGCCGATCAAGAAGGCCATGGTGAACTTGAACAGCAGCAGCATCGCCCCGGCGGCCATCGGTGGGCTGGCGGTGCCGAAGCCTGCCATCAGCATGGCGCGGCCTTTCTTCTCCAGCACTTCCGGCTGGGCTGGATCGACGCGCACCGCATCCAGTGTGGCCATTGCGACCTGCGTGTAGGCCAGGTTCTCGTCGATGGCATCGGCGGCGGTACCCTCATCGCCGGTGAACAGGCGATGGATTTCCTTGTCCAGGTTCTGGGTCATGCTTTGGTGCAGCATGGCGCCATTGGCGCCCAGGGCCGAGGCAAAGCTGATGATGAGGGCCACCTTGCCGGCCTTGATCATGGTGGCCATCGCACTCTCACGCGATTGCCCGGTGGCGATGCGGTAACCCAGAATCAGTATCCACAGCGTGGTAACGGTCAACGCGATAGCGCTGACCCAGCGCATGGCCCGCTTCATCAGCTCCATGCCGAAGTTCTGGATTTCGCTGTTGAAGTAGTCGTTGACCAACTTGAATAAAACGAAGTCACCGAGATTGGCATCCGTCAAGGGCGGATACCAGTTTGCCGCACGCGGTGCACACCAAGCTGCCGCAGCAGTGGGCATCGGGTCAGTCATCGGTGCGATCCGCGCGGTCATGGTCTTACATTACACGCGTCGGTGTCGGTGTGGTCATCTCCGGCTGCGCCCGTTGCGCATCCAGCGCGCGCAACTGCTGTTGGCTCTCTTGCAACGGAGGGACGTCCGCTGCCAGATCCACTTTGGTGCGGAAGCCCGGGGTGTTGCCAACAATCCAGGCATTGCCATCCTGCACGGTTACGCTGCGTAGCTGGTCGACGTTGACGATGCCAGCGCGTTTGGCTTCCACAGTCGCATGCATGGCCACGGCATCGGCGGTGCCCTGCGGCAGTTTGCTGTGGATGGAGCGGTACAGCGGATCGTTCGAGATGGGAGCCGCGCCTGGCTCGACGGAACGCTCGGTAACGGAACCTATTGGCACCTTCCAGCCAGGTGGCACATACACAGGCTTGTCTTCGCGCTCCATGCGCTGTTGCGTTTCCTTCCAGCGCTCTGCCGCCATTTCTGCCGCGCCGGCACCAGGGGCGAGGGGGCCGCGCAGATGATTGACGCCATCGGCTATGTACATGAACTGCAATTGGCGCGATGCCAGGGTCAGGCCACCGCGCAAGAGCGCAACATCGCCACGGTATTTGTCGATCATCGGCGAGTACTGCTGCGCCAGCTGTTGCGACTTGGGATCTTCCAACACCGAGCGATCTGGTTTGCCGTTACCATCGACGGGTAGGAAGTTGTGGATGCGGTGTGAGTCACCGAGCGGGATGGCTACAGCTGGATTGCGCGCATCCAACACGCTGGGGGTATTTTCGTAGCCAGCTTGTTTAAGCAGGGCGATCTCTTGAGACGAAGCATAGACCTTCACTTGGCCGTAGTGCTTGCTGGCAGCACTGACCGCATCGCCAGCCATCACATGATTGATCACATCGGTGCCGCCTTCGGGGATACGTCGGTCCAGGCTGACCGCGCCGTAGGCGTTGAAGGTCTCGCCTTTCAGGCCGTAGTGATGTGCCGTGACTTGCGCCAAGTCGCCGCCAAGCGAGTGGCCGGTGACGGTGACTTCGGGCGTATGCCCGTCACGCGTGCCTTGACGCTCAGCTATCTGCATTGCATGTCGGGTGAGTTCAATTGCATCGGCAGCTTGGTAGTTGTGACGAGCTGCGACCATGCCGCCATCGGCGTAGGCACCATCTTGTTTGGGTTGACGATCAAATTCGGTGCCCCGATGGGCGACAATAATATCACTCGTATCTATGCGCTGATAGATGATGCCTTGATAGCCCGAAGGTGTGTCAATGTATTCGAGCCGTTTATACAAAATGCCGCCTATATTTGCCGTTTGACTATCCTCACCCGTTTCGTTTGGCTTTCTATAAACATCGCTTGCCAGCTCAGCATATTGTTGTGCGGTCAGCTTCATAATGCGTCCTTTCTGGCAATCAGAGTCACTTTGAACAGCTGTTTGCGTAAATCTTCCTTAAATTGAGTCGGGTCTGAGTGACCTGAATCGGGGTAGTTGTCCATCTCATCTTTAGGATATCCGCCTGACCAGAAATAGGTCGTAGTCGGGAGGCCGCTCGATATTTTATCTTTGTATAGACCTGGCTGAAACCGTGTTTCTTCGTTCTTCCCTGTTGCCTTTAACGAAACATCCACGCTAGTGAGTTCCCACCGGCAGACGCCCTTGCCATAGTAGTCCGCATCAATCATGCCATCGGCATAGATCGTCGCAACGTAGGTGGATGCATCGCGCTTTTCAAAATTGATTGGAATGCCGTGTTCATCAGACTTGTTCCACACGCCGGCAATGGGCTCGATTGGCGTGCATTGCTTGTGGTTGGTCATCTGGTAGAACGCCGTGCCCGAGATCCATTCAAACGGACCCGGCGCATCCTCGATCGTCATCGTGAGCCGGTACGCCTGCATCGGATGCGGGTTCTTCTGGTAAGTCGGATCGCTGGTCGTCGCGTCTGCTTTTGAGGATGGCGTAGCCATTGGTTGGCATCCTGCAACGAGGAGGGGCATGAGGAGGAAAATGAAACGGCCGATAATCTTGGGAGCCATTGGAGATGCCTCTGCTGCATGCACGCATTGCGCGATAGAAGATGCGGAGTTTTTGGCTCTAATTGAGGTGATGCGCATTATACTTGACATCGTATCAGCGCGTATTAGCAAGATCCGCAGAAATTCAAGAGTGCACTTGCAAATAAGCGGTCCGCATGAGCCATGACTGCCTGCAAGGCTACGCGAAATTAATACACTAGAAGCCAACTATTACCGGTACCTAGCTCAGATTTTCGGGTCGTATGCGACAGGGTAGAAGCGCGCAAACATCTGAGCAGACACTGCGTTGAGCCGGCAAAAGTTCCTAACTGTAACCGTTCCGGTGGCTGGCCAACAGGGAGCAGTAGTCGGCCGGCAGACCTAGCTTTGAGAAATGCCCGCAGTAAAGCCTCTAGTTAAAATATTGATCAATAAGCTTTGAATATAGGCTCCGAGCATGCCTCATAGATAATCTTGCACTCCACTCCCGGCGTGGATCTATTTTCAATTCTGCACCTTTCCAAAGCGACATTACTTGCTTCCATGGTAGTGCCCGCACCGACAAAATTCGAAAGGCCACTTGAAAATGGTTTCCCGTTAACTTTTGGCTCAGCGATAGCAGCGCATTGATTTTTGTAGGCAAGCCCAATCTGGCAGTTTTTTTCGCCATGGGAGGCGCAACGATTCAGTGCATCCTTTTCAGCCTCAGATTTCGACAGCTTGCCAGTAGTTACGCCGTAGCTAAAAACAGAGTCGACAGACCCCATCGCTATAGCTCCCCACGTTTTTATCCATTTACCACTTGGGCGAGATTGCTGTTCGGTCGAATTTCCTTGCGGAATTGGTGCGCACGCAGCTACACCTTGGCCGCCAATAGGATACTGGCCCGGCGGACAGCCCTGCTCCGCCTTAGCAATATTCGCTGTCCAAAGCGTGGAAAAAATCAATGCCCAGCCCAATTTCATAAATACCTCAATTCGACTCAAGTCAGCCGACTGGCGCCCTGATTAGCGACACCTCTAGAACCACTACCCTCTTGAGGCGGAGGTGCTTGCGGAGTGCCGGAAACCCTCTGATCCGCTGAACCTAGAGATGATGGCGGTGTAACTGAATTATCTTTAGGAGCCTGTTGCGGCATATACGACCCAGCCGGCTGCCCCTGCGGGCCAGGGGATGCCGCATTATTAAACGCTGTGTAAGTGAGGAACGTGCCCATATTGCCCTGCCATAGCGCGGCGGCAATGGTGGGGACGGTGATGATGAGCATCGTCATGATCAGTCCGATACCGCCTTGCTGTAGCGCCTGGCTGGAGAGGCCTTCGGCGCTGACCAGGGGGATGAACTTGACCGCCCAGTAGGCCGCGGCCACCTTGGCGGTGAACTTGAGCACCATGGACGTGACCACCGACAGCATGGCCATCGAGAACAGCGTGCCGATGATGTAGAACAGCCACTTCTTGAACAGATCCTTGGTCTGGTCGAAGACCAGCGCCAGGATGAAGATGGGTCCGATGCCGATCAAGAAGGCCATGGTGAACTTGAACAGCAGCAGCATCGCCCCCGCGGCCATCGGTGGGCTGGCGGTGCCGAAGCCAGCCATCAGCATGGCGCGACCTTTTTTCTCCAACATTTCCGGCTCAGTGGACTCCACCCGTACCGCATCCAACGTGGCCAGCGCAATCTGGGTGTAGGCCAGGTTCTCGTCGATGGCATCGGCAGCGGTGCTTTCCTTGCCGGTGAACAGGGTGTGGATCTCCTTGTCCAGATTCTGGGTCATGCTTTGATGCAGCATGGCGCCATTGGCGCCCAGGGCCGAGGCAAAGCTGATGATGAGGGCCACCTTGCCGGCCTTGATCATGGTGGCCATCGCACTCTCGCGCGATTGCCCGGTGGCGATGCGGTAGCCAAGAATCAGTATCCACAGCGTGGTGACGGTCAACGCGATGGCGCTGACCCAGCGCATGGCCCGCTTCATCAGGTCCATGCCGAAGTCCTGGATTTCGCTGTTGAAGTAGTCGTTGACCAACTTGAAGAAAACGAAGTCGCCGAGATTGGCATCCGCCAAGGGCGGATACCAGTTTGCCGCACGCGGTGCACACCAAGCTGCCGCAGCAGTGGGCATCGGGTCAGTCATCGGTGCGATCCGCGCGGTCATGGTCTTACATTACACGCGTCGGTGTCGGTGTGGTCATCTCCGGCTGCGCCCGTTGCGCATCCAGCGCGCGCAACTGCTGTTGGCTCTCTTGCAACGGAGGGACGTCCGCTGCCAGATCCACTTTGGTGCGGAAGCCCGGGGTGTTGCCAACAATCCAGGCATTGCCATCCTGCACGGTCACGCTGCGTAGCTGGTCGACGTTGACGATGCCAGCGCGTTTGGCTTCCACAGTCGCATGCATGGCCACGGCATCGGCGGTGCCCTGCGGCAGTTTGCTGTGGATGGACCGGTACAGCGGATCGTTGGACATGGCCGCCGCGTCCAGATCTACGCAACGCTCCGGGGTATTGCCCAGAGGCAGCTTCCAGCCAGGAGCCACATAGACCGGCCTGTCTTCGCGCTCCATGCGCTGTTGCGTTTCCTTCCAGCGCTCTGCCGCCATTTCCGCCGCGCCGGCACCAGGGGCTAGCGTGCCGCGCAAGTGATTGATGGCATCGGTTAGGTTCATCGATTGGGCGCTGCGCGATGCCAGTGTCAGGCCGCTGCGCAAGAGCGCGACATCGTCACGGTACTTGTCGATCATCGGCGCATACTGCTGTGCCAGCTGTTGCGACTTGGGATCTTCCAACACCGAGCGATCTGGCTTGCCGTTGGTATCGACGGGCAGAAAGTTATGCATGCGATGCGAGTCGCCCAACTCCACTGCGACAAGTGGATTGCGGTCATCCAGCACACTGCGGTCGTTGGCATAACCGGCTTTCTGCAAAGCGGCGATTTCTTCTGGCATGGCGTAGATCTTGACCTGGCCATAATGCTTGCTGGCAGCACTGACTGCATCGCCTGCCATTATGTGATTGATTACATGTGTGCCGCCTTCTGGAATGCGACGATCAAGACTGACCGAGCCGTAGGCGTTGAAGGTCTCGCCTTTGAGGCCATAATGATGTGCGGTGACTTGGGCTAGATCGCCGCCAAGCGAGTGACCGGTGACGGTGACTTCGGGGAGCGCTCCATCCTTGCTTGTTTTTTGCGCGTAAGCCAACGCATGTCGCGTCAACTCAATCGCTTCTAAGGCTTGGTTGTTGTGGCGCACAGCCAACATTCCGCCATCGGCGTAGACGACATCCTCTTTTGGCTGTCGTTCTGGCTCTGTGCCGCGGTGAGCGACAATTATTTCGTTTGTATCGACACGCTGATAAATGATGCCTTGGTAACCCGAGGGGCTATCGACGTATTCGATACGGCGATAGGAAATGCCACCAATATTTTCAGGTGTGCTGTTGGAGCCCGTCTCCCCAGGGGGCTTATAGACATCGTCCGAGAGCGCTGCATACTGTTGGCTTGTTATGCTCATGGCGTTGCCTTCTTCGTGGTCAATGTCACCCTAAAGATGTTTTTTCTTGCGCTATCATTAAACTGATCTTCTGCAAGACGCCCGCCATCGGGGAAGTTGTCGATATCTTCTTTGGGGTAACGGCCTTTCCAGAAATAAGTAATCTTAGGGGTTGAGCTATAAATTTCGCTTTTGAATAAAACTGGCTGAAACCGTGTTTCCTCGTTTTTCCCGGTGGCCTTTAGCGAGATGCCAACCCCATTTAGCTCAAATACGCACACGCCTTTGCCATAATAGTCAGCATCAACCATGCCGTCGGCATAGATCGTCCCAGTATATGTGGAGGCATCTAGCTTCTCAAAGTGAATAGGTATGCCATCCTCATCAGACTTGCTCCATACACCGGCAATGGGCTCGATGGGCGTGCATTGCTTATGGTTGGTTATCTGGTAGAAGGCCGTGCCGGAGATCCATTCAAACGGTCCTGGCGCATCTTCAATCGTCAAAGTGATGCGATACGCCTGAGTAGGATGCGGATTCTTCTGATAGACCGGATCGGGACGACTGTGCGTTGCGTCAGCTTGTGAGGATGGGGCATTCATGGGATTGCATCCTGCAAAGAAGAAGGGCATGAGGAGTAAAGCGAAACGGCTGATGATCATGGGGGTCATTTGGGATGCTTCTGCTGCCTGCGCGCACTATGCAATGAAGATGCGCAGTTTAGGCCCAAATGGAGGTGGTCCACGCTACTTCTGGCGTCGCGCCACCGCGATAATGCAATTGGCTGGATCAGCGGGCGCCAAGCAGCCAATATGTCGATCAACACGTTACAGGTGGAAAAGTAAGGCCTTAAAAAACACCAAAGCCATGAATGCGTCAGTCACCAATTACTATTCAATGCCGCTAGTTGGACTATTCTGGCTATAGTGCTGATAGAAGATGGTCCATGTGCGCAAAGATCTGAGCGCATGCTCTCATTGAGGCGATACGAATTAGCCACTGTACAGGTGGATGTGCCTGGGTCGATAGAAACCAGTAAGTGATAGAGGGGCCTAGCGCCCAGGAACTGAATAGATCGTTGCTTTAATATAGTAAGGGGTGTCATCATTACTCACCCATCTGTGCTGAAGACTGTTAAGTTAAGGTGCTTAGTAAAATCTAAGAGAAAGATAGGCAATTTTGTGACACGCTTCCGTTGTATCTACCTAAATTTTTAGTTGCCTAGATTCTGTGAAATCAGAACTCTTTAAAGAAAGGTTCTGAGCACTTGTTATATATAACTTTGCATTCGGAGGTTTTATTGTCTTTTTGGCACTCTTCTGTTGCATATTGCTTCGCTTCTTCTAGTGATGCTTTTCCGACCGCTATCACATTTCCTTTCATGTCAACCTCGCCTGATGCATTTTGTGGCTCAGCTATGGCTGCGCATTGATTAAAATAAGTCAATGTTACCTTGCAGTTAGTGGGGCCCTTTTTGGCGCAAAGATTTAACGCATCCTTGGTTGCATCTGATTTTGATTTTCTCCCAGTCGGAACCCCGTAATAAGGGGTGTTATTGAGTGTTCCAACTGCTACCGCGCCCCAAGTTTTAACCCATTTTCCGCTTGGGTAGCTTTGCTCAGAGCTAGAATTGCCTTGCGGAATTGGAGCGCAGGCGGCTATTCCTTGGCCGCCTATAGGATATTGGCCTGGCGGGCAGCTGCCTTCAGCAAGCACGTTTGTTGAATATGCAATTAAGAAATACAACGTAAATGCACTATAAGGGCTTGTGAAAATTTTCATGACTGCTAACTTTTCGACCTATTTTAAAGGCGGAATTTAGTACTAGATTAATGAAAGTCTTAGGAAGATAGGCGGTCGTTACTGTTTTGACTTGCTAAGCCACGACTTCCGGGATTTTGTTGAACTGGGGGTTGGGAATATCCAGTAGAAGCTCCACCATTATTCAATGTACTAAGATTTTCTGAGCTACGAGAAGTCTCAGAATTTTTCGCGGGAGCTGAGTACGACCCCGCCGGCTGCCCCTGCGGGCCAGGGGATGCCGCATTATTAAACGCTGTGTAAGTGAGGAACGTGCCCATATTGCCCTGCCATAGCGCGGCGGCAATGGTGGGGACGGTGATGATGAGCATCGTCATGATCAGTCCGATACCGCCTTGCTGTAGCGCCTGGCTGGAGAGGCCTTCGGCGCTGACCAGGGGGATGAACTTGACCGCCCAGTAGGCCGCTGCCACCTTGGCGGTGAACTTGAGCACCATGGCCGTGACCACCGACAGCATCGACATCGAGAATAAGGTGCCGATGACGTAGAACAGCCACTTCTTGAACAGGTCCTTGGTCTGGTCGAAGACCAGCGCCAGGATGAAGATGGGCCCGATGCCGATCAAGAAGGCCATGGTGAACTTGAACAGCAGCAGCATCGCGCCGGCGGCCATCGGTGGGCTGGCGGTGCCGAAGCCTGCCATCAGCATGGCGCGGCCTTTCTTCTCCAGCACTTCCGGCTGGGCTGGATCGACGCGCACCGCATCCAGTGTGGCCATTGCGACCTGCGTGTAGGCCAGGTTCTCGTCGATGGCATCGGCGGCGGTACCCTCATCGCCGGTGAACAGGCGATGGATTTCCTTGTCCAGGTTCTGGGTCATGCTTTGGTGCAGCATGGCGCCATTGGCGCCCAGGGCCGAGGCAAAGCTGATGATGAGGGCCACCTTGCCGGCCTTGATCATGGTGGCCATCGCACTCTCGCGCGATTGCCCGGTGGCGATGCGGTAACCCAGAATCAGCACCCACAGCGTGGTGATCGTCAGCGCGATGGCGTTGACCCAGCGCATGGCGCGCTTCATCAAATCCATGCCGCCTCCCTCAGATCTGGCAGAGGGATTAAAGCTGGGACATGCAGTGATTGCTTGCATACGCATCGTGCGCTCTGCTGCAAGGGCAACAATTCTCAGAGTACACGCGCAGGCGAGGGCTGGGAAATCTCTTGCGAGCGCTGCGTATCCAAAGCCTGTGACTGGCGCAAACTTTCCTGCGCGGGTGGTGCTTCCGCTGCCAGATCGACCTTGGCGCGGAAGCCCGGCGTGTTGCCGACGATCCAGGCGTTGCCGTCTTGCACGGTGACGCTGCGCAGCTGGTCGACGTTGACGATGCCGGCGCGCTTGGCTTCCAAAGTGGCATGCAGGGCCACGGCATCGGACGTGCCCTGCGGCAACTTGCTGTGGATGGAGCGGTACAACGGATCATTGGACATGGCCGCCGCGCCGGGATCTACGCAGCGCTCGGGAGTAGTGCCCAGTGGCAGCTTCCAGCCAGGGGCCACGTAGACCGGCTTGTCTTCGCGCTCCATGCGTTGCTGCGTTTCCTTCCAGCGCTCGGCTGCCATCTCAGCTGCACCGGCACCTGGCGCCAAGGGGCCGCGCAGATGATTGATGCCATCGACCACGTTCATGGACTGCATTTGCCGCGATGCCAGCGTCAAGCCGCCGCGCAAGAGCGCCACATCGTCGCGGTACTTGTCGATCATCGGCGCGTACTGCTGCGCCAGCTGCTGCGACTTGGGGTCTTCCAGCACTGAGCGATCCGGCTTGCCGTTGCCATCGACAGGTAGGAAGTTATGGATGCGGTGCGAGTCACCGAGCGGGATGGCCACTGCTGGATTGCGCGCATCCAAAGCGCTGTGGGTATTGTCGTAGCCAGCCTGTTCCAGCAAGGCGATCTCACGGGAGGAGGCATAGACCTTCACCTGACCGTAGTGCTTGCTGGCAGCACTGACGGCATCGCCAGCCATCACATGATTGATGACATCGGTGCCACCTTCGGGAATGCGCCGGTCCAGGCTGACCGCACCGTACGCATTGAAGGTCTCGCCCTTGAGGCTGTAGTGATGTGCCGCAACTTGCGCCAAGTCGCCGCCGAGCGAGTGGCCGGTGACTGTGACTTCGGGGAGCGCTCCATCTTTGCCCATTTTTTGCGCATAAGCCAAAGCATGTTGTGTCAGTTCAAGCGCATCATCCACCTGGCGGTTATGACGTGCAGCAACCATGCCACCATCCGCGTAGGCACCATCTTGTTTTGGCTGACGCTCGAATTCCGTTCCTCGGTGAGCAACGATAATTTCGTTTGTGTCGACACGTTGATAAATAATTCCTTGGTAGCCTGATGCGGTATCGGCGTACTCTAGGCGGCGATAAGAGATTCCGCCAATATCTACTGGGCTACTGTTCGCTCCGACTTGCTCGGGACGGTCGTAAACATCCTTCGAAAGCGCTGCATACTGCTGGCTCGTGAGGCTCATAACTGAATCCTCTCTGCGATCAAGGTGACTTTGAAAATATTGTTTCGCGCGTCATCATTGAATTGATCGAGAGAAAGTCGACCGCCATCAGGGAAGTTTTCCATATCTTCCTTGGGGTAACGACCTTTCCAGAAATAGGTAATCTTGGGCGCTGAGCTATGGATTTCGCTTTTAAAAAGAACTGGCTGAAACCGCGTCTCCTCTTTTCTTCCAGTGGCCTTCAACGAGATGCCGACTCCATTGAGTTCAAAGACGCACACGCCCTTGCCGTAATAGTCTGCATCGACCATGCCATCGGCATAGATCGTCGCAACATAGGTGGATGCATCCCGTTTCTCGAAGTGGATAGGAATCCCATCTTCTTTAGGCTTTGTCGACATGCCTAGCGAACGATCAAAGGGAGTGCACGCATCGCGGTTGGTCATTTCGTAAAACGCCGTACCCGAGATCCAGTCAAAGGGACCTGGCGCATCGTCAATCGTCATGGTAATGCGATAAGCCTGCGCCGGATGCGGGTTCTTCCGATAGATCGGATCGGTGTCTACGTTGTAGGGGGACGAGGGCTCACCGGGGGCATTCATGGGCTTGCATCCTGCAAAGAAGAATGGCATGAGGAGGAAGGCGAAACGACTGACAGTTATTGGCATCATTGGATATAATTTTGCTGCTCGCACAGATTCTGCGATAAAAATACAGTTTGGTCCGCCGTGGGTGCGACCGTACTACCCTTGACATCTGCCAACGCAAATTAGCAGGGTCCGTAAATTCAAGGTCGGCTATCGTCTAACACGCCCGAGTTGACTAAAGCTGTCGGGGAAGCTGCAAGTCATCCACGGGTTTGAAGTCAGCTACTGCACTGTGACGCTGCTCGAATTTTAGGCTGCTGCGCCTAATCGCAATAGGGTGGTGCGCCAGAATATCTAAGCTGATACTGCACTGGCCTGGACTAGTGGTCGTATAGGTGCCGGTAGTCCAAGTCATTATTCGTGATGGGCTTAGTAGTATTTTGCGAGAGATGTGAAACTAATGGTTGAGGGCAGCAACACCATAGAATTATAAGGTTCCCAATTAAATAATATTTAGTAGAAAATTGGGGTTTAATAGGCTTTGAATACTTGTTCCGAGCAATTCGAATAAAGAATGGTGCATGCAAATCCGCTTGAAGAGGTGCACTCGTTTTCCGCTTTGCGTCTCACATCTTCGAGAGATGGACCCCTGGAAAATTGTAATGCTCCAGCAACATTGACCCCATTTTTTTGCGGGCCGGCCACTGCGGCACACTGATTTTGGTAGCTTACCCAGTCTTTGCACCTAGTTCCTCCAGCTTCGGCGCATTTCATAAGCGCATCTTTTTCAGCATCTCGTTTAGACAATTTTCCTGACGAGACACCTAGCACCCCATCAACGGGATCATGGGCGACAGCGCCCCAAGTCTTAAGCCACTTGCCGAGTGGTCGAGGAGCTTGATTGCTAGAGTTCCCTTGAGGAATTGGTGCGCATGCCGCTACACCCTGTCCTCCGATAGGGTATTGCCCAGGGGGGCACCCCTGTTCTGCCAGAGCAGGGAAGGCATTTATAAAAAAGAGTAAAAATAAAAATTTATATATTTTCATTAGAAAATTCACCGCATTCCAATAACTAAGTAACCAGGTTGGCTACGTAGCACTACCTTCACTTCTGCTGGCGTTCCCTCGTGAGCCTGGTGCCTGGGTATATGTTGGAGTTGAACCTCCAGCGATTGCCTTAGTAGCGTTTGCTGTCTCTGTGCTGCGCTCATCTCCTTGACTGTTATTTCTAGGCGCCTGCTGCGGCATATACGACCCAGCCGGCTGCCCCTGGGGGCCTGGGGATGCCGCACTATTGAATGCTGTGTAGGTCAAGAACGTGCCCATATTGCCCTGCCATAGCGCGGCGGCGATGGTGGGTATGGTGACGATGAGCATGGTCATGATCAGGCCGATGCCGCCTTGCTGCAGCGCCTGGCTGGACAGGCCTTCGGCATTACCGAATGGAATGAACTTGACCGCCCAGTACGCCGCGGCCACCTTGGCGGTGAACTTGAGCACCATGGACGTGACCACCGACAGCATGGCCATCGAGAACAGCGTGCCGATGATGTAGAACAGCCACTTCTTGAACAGATCCTTGGTCTGGTCGAAGACCAGCGCCAGGATGAAGATGGGTCCGATGCCGATCAAGAAGGCCATGGTGAACTTGAACAGCAGCAGCATCGCCCCCGCGGCCATCGGTGGGCTGGCGGTGCCGAAGCCAGCCATCAGCATGGCGCGACCTTTTTTCTCCAACATTTCCGGCTCAGTGGACTCCACCCGTACCGCATCCAACGTGGCCAGCGCAATCTGGGTGTAGGCCAGGTTCTCGTCGATGGCATCGGCAGCGGTGCTTTCCTTGCCGGTGAACAGGGTGTGGATCTCCTTGTCCAGATTCTGGGTCATGCTTTGATGCAGCATGGCGCCATTGGCGCCCAGGGCCGAGGCAAAGCTGATGATGAGGGCCACCTTGCCGGCCTTGATCATGGTGGCCATCGCACTCTCGCGCGATTGCCCGGTGGCGATGCGGTAGCCAAGAATCAGTATCCACAGCGTGGTGACGGTCAACGCGATGGCGCTGACCCAGCGCATGGCCCGCTTCATCAGGTCCATGCCGAAGTCCTGGATTTCGCTGTTGAAGTAGTCGTTGACCAACTTGAAGAAAACGAAGTCGCCGAGATTGGCATCCGCCAAGGGCTGCAACCAGTTCATTCCGCCCTGAAACAAAACGTCCATTGCTATCTGCCTATGTACCGTGATGAGGCTTCGGTTGCCCGCCAATGCATTTACTTAGACAGCGCAATCTTCAGTGCGGCTGCCTGGATGACCTGCCCGAAAAGGTTGTTCTTGTCGCCTTCGAGCGCGCGCTTGGCTAGCAGGCTCTGGTCATCCTTGAGGCCTGCGATGTAGATGTCATAGGCCTTCATCCTGGCTTCCCAGTGGCTGAGCTCCATCGCGTTGCGTGCCGCATAACGCTGAACTTCGTTGTCGTTTGCAGCGAGCGCTCCTTGCTTGTCTCCCCCGCTATCGCGCTGGCGTTGCACACGTTCGAAGTCTCTGGCGCGTTCCACCAGGCGCTGGATCATCAAGACCGCCTCGTTGTATTGCGCGTTTTGTGCAATCACAATTTGCCTGCAAACTTCGGTCTGCTTTTCTCGCAAATCGTTACCAGTCAGCGAACCCAACGAAATCGGCACCATTTTTTCTACGATGCCCCCAATGCCAGAGGCTCCGGGACAGTAGGCGTCCATCCCAAAATTCGAATCGCGCAAAACGAAGTTGTTTTCGAGTGGAAGCTCATTGAACTGCAGGCGCTGCAACTTGATGAGCTGCTGCTGGTAATGCTGCAACTGCTGTTGATACTGCTTGATCGTTTCGGTCCAGCGCTTGGCCTGTTCTGCATATTCCTTGAGATCCTTTGCCATGCCTGTCGGGTTGGTCACGACGACCTGCGCGTTGGCAGACCCTGCATACAGCCCGATGCTTAGCAGCAAGCTGGCGGCAAGGCGGGAAATCGGATGGCGGAGGCGGCGGGAACGTGCGGTCATGGCGAGTCTCGTCGATCTTTACGGTGTAGATAGGTGGCAGGAACAGTGCAGCGGGAACAGACGTGAGGGCCGCTCGCTTGGTCAGCAAGCAGCGCTGGCGTTATAAATCATCGGCTCGTCGCGAATGAGTGAGGCCGCTTCTTTCCGCACGCAGGCAGCCTGCGACAGGAACTGCCGCCTTGGGGCGTTGGAGAGGATTGCCTGCTGAAGCCATGATCCTTATGCGCGATGAGGCAGGTTTGGTGCGAACTGTGGCACACAGTTAACCAAATTTCTACCGAGCCAATGGGGCGCCCCCGCCTTCACTCCCGCCAAGTCGCACGCCTGTCTTGGTCTGCCGGGCATCTGTAGGAAAAGTCCTACAGTCAATCGCGGCATTTGCCGGCGCGGCCTATCTCTCGGATACCAATGGGCGGCCGGGTGGCGCCCGAGGTTGGCCGTAGCTTGACCATGGTGCGGAGTGCGGACATTGCAGATCGGCGGCAGTGCACCGGTTCTCGACAGTACACCGGTTCCGCCTGCGCAAGGCTTGCGATAGTGGCAGCTCTGGCTGAAGACGATCGCTTCCGGTTCACCCTTCCCAAGCCGGCAACTTCTTCGCCACCGCGACATTCTTCAAACTCACATACTTCGGCAAGCCATCGCTGCCGTAGGCCAGCGGCGCTTCGCCCTTGATCAACGGGGCGAAATAGCGGCGGGCGCGTTCGGTGATGCCGAAGCCGTCCTTGCGCAGGAAGCTGGGCGGCATCTTCTTTTCGTGATTGGCCACCTTGTGCAGGGGTGCAGGCACGATCTTCCAGCGGTATGGTGCGTCGCTGACGCGTTCGATCACCGGGATCACCGCGTTCATGCCCTTGATCGCGTACTGCACGGCGGCCTTGCCGACCGCTTGCGCCTGTTCCCAGTCCGTCTTCGATGCCAGATGGCGCGCGGAGCGCTGCAGGTAATCGGGTAGCGTCCAATGCACCTTGTAGCCGAGCTCCTGCTTGACCTGTGCGGCCAGGAACGAGGCCACGCCGCCGAGCTGTGCATGGCCGAACGAGTCGGCCGCGCCGCCGGCATCGGCGACGAACTTGCCGTGTGCGTCCTGGATGCCCTCGCTGGCCACCACCACGCACCAGCCCACCTTGTCCACGACCTGTTTCACCTTGGCCAGGAATGCAGCCTGGTCGTAGGCGCGTTCGGGCAGCAGGATGATCTGCGGGGCGTCGTCCGGGTCTTGCCCGGCCAGGCCTGCCGCTGCGGCCAGCCAGCCGGCATGGCGGCCCATCGCCTCATAGATGAAGACCTTGGTGGAGGTGTCGGCCATGGCGGCGACATCCAGTGCGGCCTCGCGTACCGAGACGGCGGTGTACTTGGCCGCCGAGCCGAAGCCGGGGCAGGTGTCGGTCACCGCCAGATCGTTGTCGATGGTCTTTGGCACGCCGATGCAGTGCAGCGGGTACCCATAGGCCTTTGCGAGCTGCGAGACCTTCCACGCGGTGTCGGCCGAGTCGTTGCCGCCGTTGTAGAGGAACCAGCGGACGTCGTGCGCGCGCAGCACGTCGAGCAGGCGCTCGTACTTGGCGCTGTCTTCTTCCAGCGATTTGAGCTTGTAGCGGCACGAGCCGAATGCACCGCCGGGCGTCTGCGCCAGGGCGGCAATGGCGGCGGCGGACTCTTTGGAGGTGTCGATCAATTCCTCGCGCAAGGCGCCCAGGATGCCGTTGCGTGCGGCCAGCACCTTGATCTTGCGTGCGCGCGCTTCGGCGATGACGCCGGCTGCAGTGGCGTTGATGACGGCGGTGACGCCGCCGGATTGGGCATAGAGCAGGTTGCCAGTGGTCATAGGGGGACAGACTCCTCACATGGGGACATGGCGCAGGGGACAGTGCCGGGACATTCCCCGGATGCGGTAAGCTGCACGACCATACGGTCAGCGCCGGCGAAGACGTGAGTCTAACGCCGCCCACCGCAACGCGTTTTTATTCGAAAGTGGAGTCCACTGATGCGATTGGTTCTATTGGGACCGCCCGGTTCGGGCAAGGGCACCCAGGCGACACGTCTCAAAGACACGTTTGATATTCCGCACATTTCCACCGGCGACCTGTTGCGCGCCGAAGTGGCCGCTGGCTCGCCGCTGGGGTTGAAGGCCAAGGAAGTGATGGCACGCGGGGACCTGGTGTCCGACGACATCCTGCTCGGCATGCTGGAGGCGCGCCTCGGCCAGGCCGATGTGGCCAAGGGTTTCATCCTGGACGGCTACCCGCGCAACGTGGCCCAGGCCAATGCGCTGGACGAGCTGCTCGGCAAGATCGGCCAGCCGCTGGATGCCGTGGTGCAGCTGGATGTGGCCAGCGAATTGCTGGTCGAGCGCATCGCCGGTCGTGCCAAGGCCGAAGGCCGCGAAGACGACAACCCCGAATCGGTGCGCAAGCGGCTGCAGGTCTATACCGATTCCACCGCACCGGTCATCGGCTTCTACGAGCAGCGCGGCAAGTTGGCGCGCGTGGACGGCGTGGGTTCGCTGGACGAAGTGCTGGAACGCATCAGCAAGGCGCTCGGCCGCTGAGTCGGCAATGGGCCGGGCGCAAGGCCCGGCCGCAGGCGCGGCGTCTGGTCGCGCCGTGTTCTCGCCGTGATCGCCCGGGCAGTGGTGCCAAAAGAAAAACCCCGGACGTACAAGACGCCCGGGGCAGAATAACGCCAGTAGTAGGCTTGCTCAGAGCCCCAACAGCATGAGCTCCCTGGGGATTTGGCCTCTTGGGGAGTAGGACCAAAGGGATGCTGCGACTGGCGTTCAGCATAGTGAGGGATGTGACCGGGTTCGCACATCGGGAAATTCCCGACAGTACGGTAGGAAATCCCCGACACTTGGGCGTGCGCTGGAATGGAATGTCCGGCAACTGCGGCGATCGGCGACAATGGGCGGCATGAGCAAACTCCACATTCTCGGCATCGCCGGAACTTTCATGGGCGGTGTGGCCGCCCTGGCGCGTGAGCTGGGCTGGCAGGTGGAAGGCAGCGACCAGGCCATTTATCCGCCGATGTCCACACAGCTGGAAACGCTGGGCATTGCGTTGGCGCAGGGCTATGCGCCGTCCAATATTTCGCCGGATGCGACCGACGTGGTTGTCGGTAATGCGCTTTCGCGCGGCAATCCGGCGGTGGAGGCGGTGCTGGATGCCGGCCGCCGGTACACCTCCGGCGCGCAATGGCTGGCCGAGCAGGTATTGCCCGGCCGCGACACGCTGGCCGTGGCCGGCACCCACGGCAAGACCACCACCACCACCATCCTGAGCTACCTGCTGGAGGCGGCCGGGCGCGCGCCCGGGTTTCTGATCGGTGGTGTGGCCGAAGATTTCGGCGTGTCGGCGCGACTGGGCCAGGGGCGCGAATTCGTGGTGGAAGCCGACGAATACGACACCGCGTTTTTCGACAAGCGCAGCAAGTTCGTGCACTACCGGCCGTTGGTGGCGATCCTCAATAACCTGGAATACGACCACGCCGACATCTTCCCGGACGTGGCGGCCATCCAGCGCCAGTTCCACCACCTGGTGCGCACGGTGCCCGCGCGCGGTCGCCTGATCGTCAACGGCGAAGACGCGCACCTGACCGAGGTGCTGGCGATGGGATGCTGGACGCCGGTGGAGCGATTCGGGTTCGATGCGTCGCTGGACTGGAGCGCGCGGTTGATCGCGGCCGATGGCAGCGCGTTTGCGGTGCTGCACCGTGGCGTGGAAATTGGCCAGGTGCAGTGGCCCCTGGTTGGGCGGCACAACGTCCTGAACGGGTTGGCGGCGCTGGCGGCGGTGCAGGCGGTGGGTGTGGATCCGGCGACGGTGATGCCGGCACTGGCACAGTTCCAGAGCGTCAAGCGGCGGCTGGAAGTCATCGGTAGCGCGCGCGCGATCACCGTGTACGACGACTTTGCGCACCATCCCACCGCCATCGCGACGACGTTGCAGGGTCTGCGTGCAAAGGTCGGTGCGGCGCGTGTTGTGGTGGCAATGGAGCCGCGCAGCAATTCGATGCGGCTGGGCGCGCATGCCCAGGCACTGGCGCCGTCGTTGCACGATGCCGATGCAGTGGTGTTTCTGCATCGGCCGGAACTGGCCTGGGACGCGGCACCGATCATTGCGAAGGTGCGCGGCGAGGCGCGCGTGGTGCAGGACGTGGATGCCTTGCTGCGCGCGCTGGGCGAAATTGCCCGGCCCGGAGACCATGTGGTGTTCATGTCCAACGGTGGCTTCGACGGTGCGCCGCGTCGTTTCCTGGCGCAGTTGTCCTGATGGTGCCGATCCCCGCCACTGCAGACACCAGCGCGTTGCCGCTGTTCCCCTTGCACAGCGTGCTGTTGCCTGGCGCGGCGATGGGCTTGCGCGTGTTTGAACGCCGCTATCTGGATCTGGTACGCGAATGCGGCCGTAACGGCACAAGCTTCGGCGTGTGCCTGATCCTGGAAGGCAACGAAGTCGGCGTGCCGGCTACGCCGGCCGCGTTCGGTACAGAAGTACGCATCGAGGATTTCGATGTGGGCGCCGACGGCGTGCTGGTGCTGCGCTTGCGTGGCACGCGGCGTTTCCACGTACAGCGCTCGCGCATTCGCGATAACGGTCTGGTGGTGGGAGATGTCGCCTGGCGCGAACCGGATCCGGACGACGAATTGCGGCCCGAGCACGGCCTGCTGTCCACGGTGCTGGAGCGCATGCTGGAGCAGGTGGGTGGCGAATTTGCATCGGTGGGACCGGGGTTGATGGATCAGGCCGCCTGGGTTGGTTGGCGGTTGGCCGAGCTGCTGCCATTGACCGAGCAGCAGCGGCTCTCGCTGTTGCAGCAGGACGATCCGCATCGGCGGCTGGACCAATTGCTGGCCTGGATGCCTTAAGAGCGGCTGCTAACACGGCTGCGCCCGCCACATGGGTACGGGCTGCGCTCCGAACTTTCATGCGCCACGTGTGCGCTGTGTTCCCGCACGCCGTGCACACCCAACGGATGGCCACTCGCGACGCCTTCCATCACGCCGGCCGCGTGGGCAATGGTTTCGATCGGCCCCATCACCGTGCTTGCACCGTGGCAACGGCACACTGCGCACGCTTGAGTGCGCTACCGACCGCATCCATGCACTGGATGCGCGCAATGGCGTCACTCGTTTCTTTTGATGGGGTGTGCCTTTGATTGTCGATGTAAAGCCGCGTGTGGCAGATGTGATCAGCCAGGTCTGGCGGACCCTGGCGGTATTGTTCGTATGGGATGTGTTGATCACCATCATTTACTACGTGCTGCCGTTCCGTGCGCCGGCGTTGCCGCTGACCATCTTTGGTTCTGCGCTGGCGTTGTTCCTGGGCTTTCGCGCCAATTCCACCTATCAACGCTGGTGGGAGGGGCGGGTGCTGTGGGGCCAGATGATCAATGCCTCGCGTAATCTGGTGCGCTTGAGCGTCAGTATCCTGTCCACACCGGAAGCCGGCGATCTTGGGCGCACCATTGCGCTGCGCCAGATTGCCTATGTCAACGCGCTGCGCTGCCAACTGCGCCGGTTGCCGGTGGTGATGGCGTTGTCCCCGCATGTGGATGCCGACGAAGCGGCGGCGGTGGTGGTGCGCACCAACGTGGCAAACGGGTTGCTCGATACCACCGGGCGCAGCGTCGAGCAGGCGCGTCGTGAGGGCTGGATCGACAGCATCCAGCAGGCCAGCGTCGAACGCATTCTGGTGGACATCGCCAACGCGCAAGGCGGCATGGAGCGCCTGAAAAATACGCCGCTGCCGTATCAATATCGCTTCTATCCGAACCTGTTTACGCGGCTGTTCTGCGTGCTGCTGCCAATCGGCTTGGTGGAAACGCTGCAGTACGCCACGCCGGTGGGATCGACAGTGGCCGGCCTGATGTTTCTGGCGGTGCTGAAGATCGGCGACGAGTTGGTCGACCCATTCGCCAACACTATCCACGACCTGCCGCTGGATACCATGTGCCGCACGGTGGAGATCGATGCGCTTCAGGCAATTGGTGAGCAAGCGCCGGAGCCGATGCAGCCAGTGGATGGCGTGTTGTGGTGAGGTGTCGCGCGCCAGACCAATGCGGCCTTTGCATCGCCGAACTGCGCTGATTCGCATCTTATCGTTTGCCTTGAGAGGCGATTGAACGGTGCAGGCAGCTGTGGAGCGGCCAACGGCGAGTTTTCTGCAGGGCCCTTGCCCGCCCACCATCGCGGGACACGCTGCCAAGTACGTCCTTGTAAGCTCTTACGCGGCATCCATGCCGCCATCGAGCCCCACGGATGGGTCACGGCGTGTCCCGCAAGCGGCGAGGGCGCCGTGCTCGACGAACTAAGCGTTCACCCTGAAAATTCAGCGGCCTCCAGACGGCGCCAGCACGTCACCATCGAGACAGGGCTCAACAGCTGTCGCTGACACCCCATCTCGACCCAACCACGCGATCGCCGGCCAATCGCCTGTTGCCCGATCGATCAACGGCGTTGTTGTGGCGGACCCGATGCAGCAGGATCGGACGCAGCGGTATCCGTCCCCGGCGCGGCGTTGTCTTTGTTCTCGCCACGCACTGCACTGCACTGCCCGAGGTGCTGTCGATCAGGATCACCGGCACCTGCGAGCGACGACGCTGTTCCATGCGATGGGGCAGCGGGCCGAGTGCCTCGCGCAATGCGCTCAGTGCAGGATCGACGCCGCGCAGCGGGTACCACAGCCCGATCAGGCTGAAATGGCGGCTGTAGCGCAAGGTCTGGGTGCTGCCCACCCACAGCGGTTGTGCATCCGGCTGCAGGCGCGCTGCCGCCGGCCACAGACGCAGCACATGCACGTGGCCGGGCGCGGCGTGGCGCACCATCAACAGGGCCTCGACCTGGGTATCCAGCGTGGCCGGCAGAATCGGCACTTCGTCCGGGCGGCCGCTGACGTCGAGCAGGTGCAGCGCCTGTTCCCAGCCCGCCTGCGGCTGGACCCGCCAGCCGCGCGCCTGGAGCTGGCGCTGCAGCGGGGCGAGCGGGCCGGCCAACTGGACGTCCAGCGGCCAACGCTGATCGTCGTCGAATTCGTTGCGGCGTGCCGGCAGCAGGCGCCATTGGTCTTCCCACCACGCGTTTGCGGGTAACTCCATCACTGCCGGCGGCGGCGGTTCGAACTTGGCCAGCTTGAGGTCGAGGTTGCGCGGCGCAAAATAAATTGCGCAGCTCACGAACACCCCGTAGAAGATCCACGACACCGGCTTGACCCAGAACGCGCGCGTGGCACGGCGACGGTAGGCAATACCCAGCACCAGCAGCCAGAAGATGCCGAACAACATGCCGCCGACGACGTCGCTGAGCCAGTGCGCACCGAGGTACAAACGCGCAAAACCGATCAGCGAGACGATGGCGCCGCTGACCAGATACGGCCACACGCGGCGGCGGCCAGGCAACTCGCGCGCGATCAACAGCGCGAAAAAGCCGAAGGCGATCGTGGCCATGGTGACCGCAACCGACGGAAAGCCGAAACCGCTGCTGGCCGCAGGCGGGCGCACCACCTGCACGGTGGCGCCAAGCAGCTGCGTGAGCGCCAGGCCGAACGCCAGCGCGATGACCCAATGGGCCACGGCCATCCAGCGACGGCGCCAGGCCAGATAGCCCATCGCGGCGGCAATGGCCGGCAACAGCACCTGCCAGTCGCCCAACGAGGCCAGCGCCACCATCGGGTAGTCGGCCAACGGATTACGCAGCGCCAGCATCAGGTCGTGCACGGCCAGATCCACGCGCAGCGGCTCGCCATGCGCCAGCACCACCATCAGCAGCACAAACCAGCCCCAGCCGAGCAGCAAGAGCATCAAGGCCATCATGGCCAGCGGCACCGATTCGCGACGGCGTGGGTCGAAGACGCCGACCGACCAATTCCCCAGGACCGGATGCCGGTGCGACCACTCCAGCAGGCGCGCCAGCAAGGCATCCAGGTGACCGGCCGACCAGCGATACGAATACAGCACCACCGCCCAGGCAAGCCCGATCACGGCCGCCAGCAAGGCAACCACCACAAATAGGCGCCCGGCCACCGCGGCCACTGCGTCGTAGGCCGTGCCCAGCACCCAGCCGGGCACCAGGAACAACAACGCCCACGACACGCAGGCCAGGCCGCTGGCGACCAGATACCGTTTGAAGGGCATGCGCGACATGCCGGCAATCGCCGGCACGAACGGGCGCACTGCACCCACGTAGCGCGCAATCAGGATGCTTTTGAAGGCATTGCGGCGGAACAGCAGCTCGCCGCGTTCCAGCAGTTGCGGGTAACGCCGGAATGGCCAGTAGGTGTGCAGCTGATGGCCCCAGCGATGGCCGACCCAGAAGCTCAGCGCATCGCCAACGAAGGCGCCCAGGGTGGCGCACACCACCGCATAGGGGCCGTTGATCTGCCCGAGCCCGATGAGCACGCCAATGGCGAACAGCAACGGCAACGCAGGCACGATGGCGCCCAGCACGATCACCGCATCACAAAATGCGATGCCAAAGATCACCACGCCAGCCAAGGTGGGGTGGTGTCCGATCCACTCCAGCGTGGCGTCGATCCATGAGTTCATACCTGAATTATAGGTGGGCGCGGCGGCGCCTGACCTGCATCGTCCTCACATCGGGGGATCGGCTTCACCTGAGGTTGCGGCCATGCAGCTGCCGCACGCGCGCGCGCCGCAAAGGTGGGCAGCGAGACAGACCTGCCGCCTACAATGGGGGATGACTCACGACCCTGCAGCCAATCTGCCGCTGAAGTCCGATACGTTCGGACGCATTCTGCTGATCCGCGATGACCAACGCATGTTCGTGCGTCGCGACCTGAGCGTGGCGCCGTGGCTGTTGCGCGGCGTGGCCTGGTGGCTGGCACGCCGCGAAGCGCTGGCCTTGCGCCAGCTGGATGGCGTGCCGCGCACACCGCGGCTGCTGCATTGGGACGGGCGGCACCTGGACCGCAGCTATCTGGACGGCGCTGCGATGTACCAGCGACCGCCGCGCGGCGATCTGGCCTACTTCCGCAGCGCGCGCCGGCTGTTGCAACAGCTGCATCGCCGCGGCGTGGCCCACAACGATCTGGCCAAGGAAGCCAACTGGCTGGTGCAGGAGGACGGCAGCCCGGCGGTGATCGACTTCCAGCTGGCGGTGCGCGGCAACCCGCGCGCGCGCTGGATGCGTCTGCTTGCCCGCGAGGATCTGCGCCACCTGCTCAAGCACAAGCGCATGTACTGCCCGGCCGCACTGACCCCGGTGGAACGCCGCGTGCTCAAGCGCACCTCCTGGGTTCGCGAGCTGTGGTTTGCCACCGGCAAACCGGTCTACCGCTTCGTGACCCGCCGCGTGCTGCACTGGGAAGACAACGAAGGGCAGGGGCCCAAGCCCTGAGCGGCGGGGATTGGTTGTTCGGGATTGGGGATTCGCAAGAGCGTATTGCTTGAGCGGTGGGTGGTTGGTGGTAGCAATGAAGGAATAAGCTCTTACGAATCTCCAATCCCGACTCTCTAATCCCATGACGTTATCGGGCAAAACCCTGTTCATCACCGGTGCCTCGCGTGGGATTGGCTTGGCGATTGCGTTGCGGGCGGCGCGCGATGGGGCGAATGTGGCGATTGCGGCCAAGTCGGCGGTGGCCAATCCCAAATTGCCTGGCACCATCCATAGCGCGGCCACGGCGGTGACGGCGGCCGGTGGGCAGGCACTGGCGCTCAAGTGCGACATCCGCGACGAAGTTCAGGTGCGTGCGGCAGTGGCGGCAACGGTCGATGCGTTCGGCGGGATCAACATCCTGGTCAACAACGCCAGTGCGATCTGGTTGCGCGGTACGTTGGACACGCCGATGAAGCGCTTCGATCTGATGCAGCAGGTCAACGCGCGCGGCAGTTTCCTGTGCGCGCAGGCGTGCCTGCCGCATCTGCTGCAGGCGGCCAATCCGCACATCCTCACCTTGGCCCCGCCGCCCTCGTTGAACCCGGCGTGGTGGGGCGCGCACACCGGCTACACGCTGGCCAAGATGGGCATGAGTCTGGTCACCCTGGGGCTGGCCGCGGAATTCGGCCCGCAAGGCGTGGCGATCAATGCGTTGTGGCCGCGTACCGTGATCGCCACTGATGCCATCAACATGCTTGCCGGCGTGGACGCGGCGGCCTGCCGTCGGCCGGAGATCATGGCCGACGCCGCGCATGCGGTGCTGACGCGCGCCGCAGCCGGGTTTTACGGCCGGTTCCTGATCGATGACGAGGTGCTCGCCCAGGCTGGCATCACCGACTTGAGCGGCTATGCAATGGATCCATCGCGCGCGCTGTTGCCGGATCTGTTTCTGGACTGAGAGCGGCTAACCACAGGGTACGCACTTGTCGTGAGCGTGGACGGCACGGCGCAACCGCCGTGTACGCGTGGCACACGCACTGCCGAGCAACGGCCGCGTCCGCCTGACGGCGGCGCCGTGGCGTTGGCTGCTCCAGCGCCTCAGCCATTGCCCAGCTCCGGCAGTGGCTCGGCGCATTGCCGGCAATAACGTGCGTCGGCCGCGTGGCCTTCCAGCCCGCAGCGGGCGCAGTTGCGCGCATCGCGTTTGCCGGTGTGGCCACCGTCGCGCAATGAGCTGGCCAGTTCGGCGGTATAGATGCCGGTGGGCACGGCGATGATGCTGTAGCCGATCAGGATCAGGGCCGAGGTGACGAAGCGACCCAGCGTGGTCTGCGGCACCAGATCGCCGAAGCCCACCGTGGCCATGGTGACGATGGCCCAGTACATGCTGGTGGGGATGCTGGTAAAGCCGTGCTGCGGGCCTTCGATGATGTACATCGTGGCGCCGGCGATCACGGTGATGGTGAGCACGGTGAACAGGAACACCAACACCTTGCGACGGCTACGCCACAGCGCATCCAGCAACTGTCCGCTTTCTTCGATGTAGCGGGTGAGCTTGAGAATGCGGAACAGCCGCAGGATGCGCAGCACGCGCACCACCAACAGCGTCTGTGCGCCGGGCACGAAGAACGAGAGATAACTGGGCAGGATCGACAGCAGGTCGATCACGCCCCACACGCTGAGCGCGTAATGCAGCGGGCGCCGCACCACGGCCAGGCGCAGCGCGTATTCAATGGTGAAGATCACCGTGAACGCCCATTCCAGCGGCACCAGCCAGTCCGCGGCATGCGAATGGATGCGCGGCACGCTGTCGATCATGATCACCACCACGCTCGCCAGGATCGCGACCACCAGCATCAGGTCGAAATTGCGCGAGGGGCGGGTGTCGTGGCGGTAGATGATGTCGAACCACTGCCGGCGCCAGCCATCGTCGGTGGCGGCAGTGAGTTGCGGATCGGAGAAGGGGCGCATGCGCGCATTGTGCCGCAGGCCGGCGAATGCGCGAGAATGCCGCTTCTCCCTCCGCTTCTGCGACCCATCCTCATGAGTACCGCTGCCGATTCGCCCCTGTCCCTCGCGCACTACTACCTGCCGGTGTATCGCCCGCGCCAGGTGGTGCTGGAGCGCGGCCAGGGCAGCCGCGTGTGGGACGATGCCGGGCGCGAATATCTGGATCTGTCGTCGGGCATCGCGGTGAGCGGGCTCGGCCATAACGACCCCGATCTGGTGGCTGCGCTCACCGAGCAGGCCGGCAAGCTGTGGCACACCAGTAACGTGTTTTTCAGCGCGCCGCCGCTGAAACTGGCCGAAGAACTGGTGAGCGCCTCGCGTTTCGCGCACAAGGTGTTCCTGTGCAATTCCGGCACCGAGGCCAACGAGGCGGCGATCAAGCTGGTGCGCAAGTGGGCCAGCAGCCAGGGCCGTCCGGCCGACAAGCGTGTCATCGTCACCTTCCGCGGCAGTTTTCATGGCCGTACGCTGGCATCGGTCACCGCCACTGCGCAGCCCAAGTATCAGGAAGGCTACGAGCCGCTGCCGGGTGGATTTCGCTATGTGGATTTCAACGATGTCGCGGCGCTGGAAGCGGCGATGGCCGGCGGCGATGTGGCGGCGGTGATGGTCGAGCCGATCCAGGGCGAGGGCGGCGTGATGCCGGCCGCGCCGGGCTTTCTGAGCCGCGTGCGCGCGCTGTGCGACCAGCATGATGCGCTGCTGGTGCTGGACGAAATTCAATGCGGCATGGGCCGCACCGGCACGCTGTTCGCGCATTGGCAGGAGCAGGTGACGCCGGACATCGTGACCCTGGCCAAGGCCTTGGGTGGCGGTTTCCCGATCGGCGCGATGCTGGCCGGGCCCAAGGTCGCCGAAACCATGCAGTTCGGCGCGCACGGCACCACCTTCGGCGGCAACCCGCTGGCCGCGGCAGTGGCGCGCGTGGCGCTGCGCAAGCTGGCCTCGCCGCAGATTGCCGATAACGTGGTGCGGCAATCTGCGGCATTGCGCGCCGGGCTGGAAGCGCTCAATGCCGACTTTGGCCTGTTTGCGCAGATTCGTGGGCGTGGCCTGATGCTGGGCGCGGTACTGGCTCCTGCGCACGCGGGGCAGGCCGGGGCGATCCTCGACCTGGCGGCCACGCATGGCTTGCTGCTGCTGCAGGCCGGCCCGGATGTATTGCGCTTCGTGCCGGCACTCAATCTCACCGATGCCGAACTGGCCGATGGCCTGGCGCGCTTGCGTCTGGCCATTGCCGAGTATGTCGCCCAGGCGTGATGTCGGGCGGTGCTTGCGCGCCCCCTGGCCGGCCCGCAGCCGGCTGCAAGGGCCTTGGAGATGCGTGGTGTGTGGCATGTAGCGCGCTGACGCAGTGCCCGGTCTTTCCATTGCCCGGAGGGGATGGCTGTCTTCCGCCGTACCCTCACCCCCAACCCCTCTCCCGACGGGAGAGGGGCTTGGTTTCATGCAAGTCCGTATCGCTTCAGCACTCGCCGCAGTGCACGCGCATCGCGCACGGTGTCGGCGTGCAGGCCGGCCGCGCGTGCGCCACGCACGTTGACGAACAGGTCGTCGACAAACAACGTGCGTTCGGCGCGTTGCTCAAGTTGCGCAAGCGCGCGCTGATAGACCGGCACATCCGGTTTGCGGCCGCCCAGTGCACCGCTGCACAGCACGCGGCCCCGCAACAACGGAAATAGCGAGGGCACGATCCGCTCGATCGCTTCTGCCATCAACGGGCCATTATTGGTGAGCACCGCCACCGCCGTAGTCGTCGACACCGCCAGCACCTGTGTCACCACCGACGGGTCGGCGCGGCAGGCCGCCACGCGCGCATCGATCCAGGTAGTGCGATCGATTGGCTGCCCCAGCCCTTCGCTCAGACGCGCCAGATACGCCTGCGTGTCGATCGCACCCGCATCGTAGGCGCGCTCCAGACCTTGCACGAACAACACCTCATGCACGCGCTGCGGTGAGCATTGCGCCGCTGCTGCAAGCGCGGCTAGGCGCCGTGGCCGCGCGTAGTGCGCGAGCACGCCGTCGAAATCCAGCAACAGCAGCGATGGTGGTGCGGGCGACATATGCGTGCTCGTACGGCGGCTGCGCAGCGTTGTCGATTCGGCGCGGCATGGCAAGCGCGCAAGAGCTGCAATGCAGGGCATTCGCGCAGGTAGGTGGCTGCGCTACCTATTCAGAGTTTTGAATTCGGTAGCGACCTACCCGCCTGCGCCGAGCCCACCCGCCGCACCCAGGTTAGGCAGCAATCGCGCTGGTTATGGTCACTGCACGCCGCATCCGCGGTATCAGCCGGTCTCGGGGGAGCGCCCGGTCACTCAGCACGCCACACGTCTCCAGGGGTTGATTGCATGCCAAAGTGCTCGAACACCGATCGATTGGCGGCCTCGGTCGCCGACATCCTCGCCACCACCCGCCCGCGCCGCGCGCTGGCATCAATGACCTTGCTGCTGGCCGGCGCGCAGAGCTTGCCTGCGCTGGCGCAAGACGCACGCACGCTGGATGCGGTCAGCGTGGTGGGCACCGGCTCCACCCGCACCACCGCGTCCATCTCGGCGGACGAGATCCAGGCGCAGGTGCCAGGGGTGGCGCCGCAGCAGCTGTTGGCCAGCCTGCCCGGCGTGAACGTGCAGACCACCGACCCGTTCGGGCTGTATGAATTCGGTGATTCGATGACCATCCGCGGGTTTTCCGCCAACCAGATCGGCGTGACCTTGGACGGCATTCCGATCGAAACCTTCGACACCCGCGAAGGCGGGCCGATTACGCGCTACGTCTCCAGCGAAAACCTGCTCGATGTGACGGTGTCCGCCGGTTCGGGCGATGTCACCCAGCCTTCCTACCATGCACTGGGCGGTGCGATCCGCTACACCAGCCTGCCACCAAAGGGCGGCGACAGCTGGAGCGGCAATCTCACCCAGACGATTGGTTCGGACGATCTGGTGCGCAGCTTCGTGCGCCTGGATACGCCGGACTGGTGGAAAGGCGGCCCCAGCGCGTATCTGTCCGCCTCGCGCACGCAAGGCGGGGTGTGGGACATGGAGCCGGCCACGCAGAAGAGCGATCACTTCGAAGCCAAGATTCGCCAGGCCTGGGACGCTGGCAGCCTGACGCTGGGATGGATCTACAACAACCGCAAGGACTACGACGTGCAGTCGTACAACTCCGACGGTTCGGTGGCGTGGGACCTGCATGAGCGCATCACCGGCAACCCGGAAGTGGATGCCGAGCATTACAGCGAATGGCAGAACGGGCGACGCGACTCGCTGCTCAGCCTGCACGGCAATTTCCTGTTCAACGATGCAATCGGCTTCACCTTTACCGGCTATTACGAGAACAAGCATGGGTATGGCGTCGGCGGCACTCCGCCGAGCACGGCGACAGGCCTGTACAACGATGCCATCGCCGGCACGCCGGGGCGCACCGACATCGCCATCAACGACCCGCAGATCGTCGATGCCACCGGCACTGTCACCCACGTCGGTGCGATGACGCGGCGCGAAGAAATCATGGGGGGCGATCGCTATGGCCTCACCACAGCGGTGTCATGGGAGACCGAGCACAACAAGCTCGAAGTCGGCGCGTGGTACGAAAACTACGACTTCGATCAGGTGCGCCCGCTGTACAACCTGGACCCGGCCACCGGCGAGCTGCTCAAGGGCGCGCTGCCGATCGTCATCTACTACGACAACCACTTCTCCACCGAAGTGAAGCAGCTCTACATCAAGGACACGCTGCGCCTGCTCGACGACCGCTTGACGATGGAGTTCGGTGCCAAGGGGCTGGATGTCAAACGCGACTACGACGGCATCGCCAATCTGGATGATTTCAATGTCGGCGTGCGCCGCGATGTCACCATCAAGAACAGCGACTGGTTCCAGCCCCAGGTCGGCGCCAGCTTCCAGCTTGCCGAGGGCGTGCAGGTGTTCGCCAACTATGCGGAAAACTTCAGCTCGGCGCCGCGGCTGGCGCTGACCTCGGGTGCGTTCAACCCGGATATCGCACCGGAAGAGTCCACCAACATCGATATCGGCATCCGCGCCGAATCCACGCAGTGGAGCGGCTACATCGCCGCCTACAGGATCGATTACGAGAACCGCATCATCGCGCTGACCGACCCGGACCCGCTGGTGGTGGCGCCCACCGTCTACGCCAACGTCGGCGACGTGCAGACGTACGGGGCCGAAATGTCCGGCATGTGGAAGCCGGCGCCAGGCTGGCGGCTGGGCGCATCGCTGACCTGGAACAACTCCGAGTTCCAGGACAACTATTTCGGCCCGGTCAGCGGCAACCTGGTGCAGGTGGAAGGCAACGAGGTGCCGGATGCGCCGAAGGTGATGTTCAGCGTCAACGGCGGTTGGGAAGGCACGCATTTGTTTGCCAACCTCGATGCCAAATACACTGGCAAGCGCTACGGCGATACGCTCAATACCGATCGGGTAGATGCCACCTTCATCGTCAACGGCAGCGTCGGGTATCAGGGCGAAGACGGCGGGTTCCTTGCCGGTGGCCGGCTGCAGTTGTCGGTCTACAACCTGTTCGACAAGGACGATGCGATCGGGGCGGTATTTCCCAACGAAAGCTCGGGCTCGTATCAGTTGATCGCACCACGGCAGCTGTTCGCCAGCCTGGCCTACACATTCTGAAGTGCAGCCGCGGCCGGCAGGGTTGCCGGTCGCGTGCGTTAGTCCACGACATGCAGGGGACGTGCGTTGATGCAAGGCAATCACACGGGAGCGATGACGCGGCGGCAATTGCTGGCGCGCATCGGTATGACCGCCGGTGGCGCGATGATGTATCAGGCGATGAGCAGCCTGGGCATGGCGGCCGAATCCAGTTTCAAAGGCCCACTGCAACTGGATGGCGACCCCAAGGGGGCATCGGTCTTGATCCTCGGTGCCGGGCTGGCCGGCATGAGCGCGGCGTTCGAGTTGCGCAAGGCCGGTTACCGCGTGCAACTGCTCGAATACAACGACCGCCCCGGCGGGCGTAACTGGACCCTGCGCGGCGGCGACCGCTATGCCGAGTTGGGCGGGGCCAGGCAGCATTGCCAGTTCGACGAGGGTTTGTATCTCAATCCCGGGCCGTGGCGCATTCCGCATCACCACAAGGCGGTGCTGAGTTACTGCAAGCAGTTCGGCGTGGCGCTGGAAGCGTTCAATCAGGTCAATTACAACGCGCTGCTGCACAGCCAGAACGGCTTCGGCGGCAAACCGCAGCGCTTTCGTGCCATCGACGCCGACTACAAGGGCCATGTGTCCGAGTTGCTGGCCAAGTGCACGCAGCAACGCGCCCTGGACACGGCCGTCAGCCGCGAGGATCAGGAGCTGCTGCTGGAATCACTGCGTACCTGGGGCGCGCTCGACCAGAAGTTCGGATATGTCAAAGGCAAGGACAGCAGCGAGCGGCGCGGGTTTGCGCGCTATCCCGGCGGTGGCTTGTCGGGCAAGCCGGAATTCTCCGATCCTTTCAGCGTGCAGGACGTGCTGCGCTCGCGCCTGTGGACCACACTGGCAGCCGGCAACAACTACGAAATGCAGGCCACCATGTTCCAGCCGGTGGGAGGCATGGACCAGATCGGCAAGGCGTTCGCGCGTCAACTGGGCAATGCCATCACCTATAACGCCAAGGTCACCAAGATCGACCAAGACGGCAGCGGCGTGCGCGTGTCCTGGCAGGATGCGGCGCGTGGTGGCGAAGAACGTCTCGCCACTGCGGATTGGTGCATCTGCACCATTCCGTTGTCGGTGCTCAGCCGCATACCGGTCACCGCCAGCGATGCGATGACCACGGCGATCGGCAAGGTGCCGTATGCGGCCTCGGTGAAAGTGGGGCTGCAATTCAAGCGCCGTTTCTGGGAAGAAGACGAAGCGATCTACGGCGGCATCAGTTACACCGATCTGCCGATCACCTTGATCAGCTACCCCAGCACCAACTACCACAGCCCTGGCAAAGGCGTGCTGCTCGGCGCCTATGTGTGGGGGCTGGATGCCTACCAGTTCACCGCGATGTCCCCGGAGCAGCGCGTGCGTAAAGCAGTGGAATACGGCACCCAGCTGCATCCGCAGTATCCGCGCGAATTCGAAAACGGCATTGCGGTCGGCTGGCACCGCGTGCCGTTCACGCATGGCTGCTTCGGCATGTGGAGCGAGCAGGCGCGCGCCGAGCATTACCAACCGCTGTGCCAGATCGACGGACGGCTGGCACTGGCCGGCGAGCACGTGTCGTACATTCCGGCCTGGCAGGAGGGTGCCATTCTGTCGGCGCACGATGTCGTTGGCCGCCTGCATCGCAAGGTCATTGCCCAGGGAGCGCGCGCATGAGTCTGCTGCCAAGAGCGTGCGGCGCCACTGTTGCGCTCGCCATTCTCGCCTTGTTGCTGCCGCCCAACGTGCGCGATGCGCAGGCGCAGAGTTCCGATGCCACCCAGCTGTTTCCGCAGCAAGGCTTCGCCAAGGCCTCCGGCCAGGACGTTTACCAGGCGATCTGCCAGGGTTGCCATATGCCGGCCGGGCGTGGCGCGCAAGGTGCCGGCGACTATCCTGCGCTTGCCAGCAACCCGAAACTGGCCGCCGGCCCGTACGTGACCATGATGGTGCTCGACGGCCACGCGGGGATGCCGGGTTTCGCCGACATGCTCGACGACCGCCAGGTGGCCGAAGTGGTGAGCTATGTGCGCACGCACTTCGGTAACGACTATGCCGAGCGCGTGACCATCGACGACGTCAGATCACTCCGCCGCTGATCTTCTCTCCTACAAGGAATTGCCATGCTCCGTTCCATCACGACCGTTCTCACCGCCGCAGTGCTTTGGTCTTCCAGTCTCGGTGCCGCACACGCGGCCGAGGTGATCCGCCACAAGATTCCCAACAGCGATTTTCCCATCGCTGCCGCGGTGGAAATTCCGGCCGGCAAGGCCACGGTGTATGTCAGTGGCAAGGTGCCGGCGGTGATCGATACCAGTGCGCCGAAGGATTCGGCGGCCGCCTATGGCGACACCAAGGCGCAGACGGTGAGCGTGTTGAACCAGATCAAGCAGCAGCTGGCCACGTTGGGGCTGGGCATGGGCGATGTGGTGAAGATGCAGGTGTTTCTGGTCGGCGATCCGGCGATGGGCGGCAAGATGGATTTCAACGGCTTCATGGAAGGCTATCGCCAGTTTTTCGGCACCAAGGAGCAACCCAACCTGCCGGCGCGCTCGGCATTCCAGATCGCAGCGCTGGGTAACCCGCTGTATCGGGTCGAGATCGAAGTGGTTGCCGTGCGTCCCTGAATCCGCGTTGTCATCCTGCTGGAGGTTGTCATGAACACTGCTCTTTCGCGCCGCGCGTTTCTACGCGACTCCGCGTTGTTTGCCGGCGCCGCCGGTGCCGGCAGCTTGCCGCTGCTGGCCAGCGCCGTCGAACGCTCCACTGCCATCGCGCCCGCACCGGCAACGGCGCTGGCACCGGTGATGATCGACTCCAATGAATTTCCGGATGGACCGTCGGCTGCCGCAGTAAAGGCCATCGCGCAGATCGCCCCGCAAGGCGGGCGGTATTTGCGGCAGGTACAGATGGAATTGATGACCACCCTGGCTGCCGAGCTCGCGCTGCCGGTCGATCACCTGATGGCGTATGCCGGGTCCACCGAACCGCTCGACTACACGATGCTGGCATTTACTTCGCCCAGCGCCGCGTTGGTCACGGCCGACCCCACCTACGAATCCGGTTGGCGTGCGGCAACCCGCAATGGTGCGCGCCTGATCAAGGTGCCGCTGCGCAAGGACTTTTCGCACGATGTACAGGCCATGTGCGCGGCGGACGCCAACGCGGGCGTGATCTACATCTGCAACCCCAACAATCCCACCGGTTCGGTCACCGCACGCAAGGATCTGGACTACGCTTTGGCGCACAAGCCCAAAGGCAGCGTGTTGGTGGTGGATGAGGCGTATATCCACTTCGCGCAAAACACGCGCAGCATGGTCGACATGGTGGCTGCAGGCGAAGACGTGGTGGTGTTGCGCACCTTCTCCAAACTCTATGGCATGGCCGGCATCCGCCTGGGCTATGCGGCCGCGCGTCCGGACCTGCTGGCCAAGCTGAAGTTCTACAGCGTCAACAGCTTGCCGGTCACAGCCGCCGCTGCCGGGCTGGCCAGCCTGCGTGATCCTGCACTGGTGCCGCAACGGCGCGCACGTACGGCCGCGACGCGCACGGATGTGATGGACTTTCTCGCCAGGCAGGGCTATGCGTGCACTGCCTCGGAGAGCAACTGCTTCATGGTGGATGTAAAGCGGCCTGCCGCCGGTTTCAAGGACGACATGGCCACCCATGGCGTGTTCATCGGCCGCAGCTGGCCGGTGTGGCCAACCTGGTCGCGGATCACTGTGGGCACCGATGCGGAGATGGCGCGTTTCAAGCAGGCGTTCGTACAAGTGATCGCCGGTAAGCGCGGCCCGTTGCCGGTGCCGGCCATCGCGTCCGCAGCAGCAGATCCGATGGATGCGTTTTTCCGTTACGCGTGAAGCACGCATGCGGCCGAAGGTCTGCTTGCAATCAGCAGGACGCCTGGCATCGTTGGTCGATGCGCGAGCGTATGCAGTGGGCTGGCGCGTGATGCCTTGTTGATTGCGACTCCGCGTTACTCTGGCACTATCAGCACCTCTGACCACGTCGCTGTTGCAATGGTGCGCCGCGTGCGATGTGCTGCACCTTCCCAACGCAGGAGTGTTCTCTTGAAGCTGTTTTCCACGATTGCTGTGTGTGCGCTGGCGCTGATGGCGCCGACGGCATGGGCACGGACGTGCGCGGTGACCATCACCGGCAACGATCAAATGAAGTTCGACCAGAGCGCGATCAAGCTAGCGCCCGAGTGCACGCAGGTGGAGCTTACGCTCAAGCATTCCGGCAAGATGGCTGCCACCGTGATGGGGCACAACTGGGTGTTGACCAAGTCTGCCGATTTCCAGGCGGTGGCCAATGCCGGCGTACGTTCGACCATCGCCGACAGCTATCTGCCCAAGGCCGACGCACGCGTGATTGCGCACACCAAGGTCATTGGCGGCGGCGACAGCACCACGGTGAGTTTTCCCACCAGCAAACTGAGCAAGGGCGCCGACTACACGTTCTTCTGCTCGTTCCCCGGCCATTGGGCGATGATGAAGGGCACGCTGACGTTCGGGTGATGCGTGCGGGCGGCCAACGCTGTCAGGCCTGGCCGCCACACGTGCAAACCTGCGTTGAACGCAAGATGCATGCGACCTGGCTCAGCCAGGTCGCAGCGGCTGATCTGCATGCGGGCCGCTTCCACGCAACAACCCGCGCTGCAATGCTTGCGCAAGCGCGCTTTCGCGGCTGCGCGCGTCGAGCTTGCGGTACAGGTTTTTCAGATGGAATTTGACCGTGTTTTCCGACAGGTGCAGGCAGCGTGCGATCTGCTTGTTGGAATAGCCACGCGCCAGTTGCGCCAGCACTTCCAGTTCGCGCTCGCTGAAGATGTCACCGGCCGGGTCGTCGTTGCCGCTAAGGCGTTCGAGCAAGGCCTGGATGGTCAAGGCACGCGTGGTGCCGCCCACGGTCTGCGGGTCGTGCTGGCGTAGCGAGCGCAGCATCGCCTTGGCCGGCAAGCCCAGTTCCACGATCGCCTGCCAGCTTTGCGTGAGCGCGACATGGTCCAATGCGCTGTACAGATACGGCAGGGCGGCAACCAGTTCGCCACGTTGCTGCAGTACCAGCGCGATGCGTCCACGGGCGCGCGCCAGATGGCAGACATTGTCGTTGGCCAGGCAGGCTTGCTCGATCTGTCCGAGGATGCTCAGCGCGGCGCTGCTGCGCCCGGCCAGGCGATGCCAGCGGGCCAGTGCGAAGCCCATCGCCGCGCGATCGTGCCAGCGGTGTGGCGAGCGCAAGGTATGCGCCAGGCCGGATTCGCCGCCGGTACGTGCGATCAGCACATCGATGGCGGCGTTGCCTGGATGTTCCAGTAACAGCATCAGCCGCCATGCTGCAGCCAGTTCCGACAAGCGCGCCAATTTGCGTCCGTGTGCGATCTGTTCGATATGCTCCAGCAACAGCAACGCGCTGCGTCCGCTATGGTCGCGCACGCGTTCCAGCCCCAGCGCAGTGCCGTATCCGGCGGCCAGCACGTCCACGCCGCCATCGTGCTGCTCCAGCAATTCCAGCGCCGGATGCAGCAGGTCGGCTGCGTCGTCGTGATGGCCGCGTTCGTAGTGCAACTGCGCAAGCAGGCACTGAGCGGCGGCTTCCAGCACCCGATCCGGCTGCGGGGTACGTGCGCACCAGCTCAGTGCCTGCTGATAGCAGGCTTCCGCATCGCTGAGCCGGCCGCGATAGAACAGGCTCTGCCCCAGCGACAACATGGCCCGGCTGGCACCGACCTCGCTGCCGCCACGTTGCATGGTGTCGCGCGCGTTGCGCGCGTAGCGCTCGGCAACCGCGAACGCGCCCTGCGCAATCGCGGTGGTGGCGCAGATGCAGAGCAACATGCCGCGGCCCAGATGGTCGTCTTCGTCCAGTGCGCCAGCCTGGGCGGCAATCTGGGTCAGGCCATGCGGATTGCCGCAGATTTCATCCAGACGGTCGCGCAGCAGCGCCACGACCACGGTGTAGTCGCGCTGCAGCGGCTCGCGTAACGCAGCCGGAAAATCGCGGAAGCGCTCCAGCAACAGGCGTGCATGGCTGAATTCGCCCAGCTTGATGTGCAGGTGCGCCTGGGTGAGATTGAGCGCGGGTGTGTCGCGGATGGTGCGGTGGTCGAAATGGCGCAGCAGTGCGCGTACTTCATGCGTGCCGTGAGTCAACAGCAGCTGCCAGGTGCCGGCGCGTGCGATGTAGCTGGCGGCAAGATCGCCGCAGCCGCCGCGCCAAGCATGCCGCACCGCTTCGGCAAGCTGCTGATGATCGCCGAACCAGCGCGCTGCGCGTTGATGCAGCTGCACGCTCAGGCCTGGATGTTCGCGGTCGAGCAGTTGCTGCAAAAAGTCGGCAAACAGCGGGTGGTAGCGGAACCATTCGCGCTCGCCATCCAGCGGCACCAGCAGACCATGGAAATGCTCCAGCCGCGCCAGCAAGCGGCCGCTGTCCTGGCGTTGGCGCACCGCGTCGGCGAGCGCGGCGTTGAAGCGTTCCAGCGGGCTGGTGCGCAACAGGAGTTCGCGGGTGTCTGGGTCCAGATCGTTGACCACTTGTTCGGCCAGGTACGCGGCAATCTGCGCGCTGCGCCCGGAGAAACGTACGGTGACTTCCTGCCGACGCTGGGTATCGCCTTCCAACCACAGCCGTGCCAGTTGCAGCGCCACCGGCCAGCCTTCTGTGTAGCGCCGCAGTTCGTCCGCCACCGGTGCGGTCACGTGCGGGCCCAGCAACGCCTGCGCTTCGGTGTCGTCGAGCGCCAGCTGCGTGCTGCCGATGCGGCTGAGCTGCGCGTGCAGATCCAGCCGCGCCAGGGGTAGATTGGGTACGCGGCGGGTCGCGAGTGCCAGATGCAAACGCCCGCCACTGTGTTCGATCAGGCGTAGCACCAGTTCATCGACAGGGCTGCTGCCGAGTCGGTCGTAGTCGTCGAGAATCACGCTGATGCGCCGGGGCGCTGCGCGTAGCGCGCGAATCAGCAATGCCGCCGCGTCGCGCGGGTCGTGATCGCGGTTGTGCAGCACGGCCGCGCACAGCGCGTGGTCGGCGCCTGCGTTCTGCAGCGCATACGCAAGATGGCCGAGAAAACGCCCGGCGTCGGCATCTTCTTCGTCCAGCGACAGCCATGCCACCGCGCTCTGCTCGCGCGTACTCAGGTGCGCATGCCACTGCGCCAGCAGCGTGGTCTTGCCGAATCCGGGCGGGGCGAGCAATAGCGTCAGCGGACGTGCCTGCGCCTGATCCAGCGCAGCCAGCAGTGCGCCACGCACCACCGCGCTGGGGGGCGGCAACGCAGGCTCCAGCTTGCCGGCAAGCAGCCAATCGGGATTCACGGGGTCGCGCGACGGTGTCGGGCGCGGGGTGAGCAGCGCAACAGGCTTGAGCATGAGGCGAGGGCGGCCGTATCGAGCGTCGACAGCGTGCCGACTCGACACGCTGCAGATCGGGGTGAAACAGCGGCAATGCAGCGTCATCGCCGGATTCGGCGACGCAGGTGCAGCGGCTGCTTCGAGGGTCCCCACCCATGCCCGTCCCTGAGCACCTTTTTCAGAAAGGTATGACAGCCACACGACAAAAGCAAAGCGTGTTGCGCCGAGTCGAGGAGGCATTGCGGCCGAAGCGCCGGCCCGTGCACTCGGTCAAGGAACGCTAGAGGTCGCCTGCGCGTGGCCGCGGTGGTGAGAGAGCAGCGACCAAAAGCAATTGCCAAAGCGACTACGCTCGCTACCACACAGCCGCGGCCGATGCGCGATGCGGCGTGGACCACGCACCGCGGTCCTGCGCCCCGCCCAGGCCCGGCTGACGGCTACCCGCTGCGTTGTGGCAGCCGCTCCTGTGCAAAGACAGCGCCATCCACAGTTCGCTGCGAGCATGGCGCACAGTCTGGCAACGCGCACCGCCGTGCAGTCGCCGTTGCTACGAACGAAACCGGTTGCACGTACGCGCAGGCTCACCAGGAACCCCGGTGATGCCTACCTCGCCAGTGTCCTGCGCCACTGCCAGTGCGGCACGATCACGCCGCATCGCAAAGCAGCAAACCAGCGACGCCTCCGCGCTCACCGATTCCCAATTCCCAATTCCCGGCCAATCAGCGCGCCACTTCCGCAAACGCCTCGCGCGCTGCCGCCAGCGTGGCTTCGATCACCGCCTGGTCGTGCGCACTGGACATGAAGCCGGCTTCGTACGCCGAGGGCGCCAGGTACACGCCCCGCTGCAGCATCGCGTGGAAGAAGCGGTTGAAGCTGGTGATGTCGCACGCGGTGGCCTGTGCGTAGCTTTCCACGATGTCGTCGGTGAAGAACAGCCCGAACATGCCGCCGACCTGATTGGTGGTGACGGCAATGCCGGCCGCGCGTGCGGCATCTTCCAGGCCTTCGCACAGCAGGCTGGTGGCCTCGCTCAGGCGCGTGTGGAAGCCCGGCTCCTGCACCAGCTCCAGCATCGCCAGGCCGGCGGCCATGGCCACCGGGTTGCCCGACAAGGTGCCGGCCTGGTAGATCGGCCCGGCCGGAGCAACCTGCTCCATCAAGTCGCGGCGGCCGCCGTACGCGCCCACCGGCATGCCGCCGCCGATGATCTTGCCGAAGGTGGTCAGGTCCGGGGTCACGCCGTAATGTGCCTGCGCACCACCGAGCGCGACGCGGAAGCCGGTCATCACTTCGTCGAAGATCAGCAACGCGCCGTGCCGCGTGCACAGCGTGCGCAGATGCTGCAGATAGCCGGCCTGCGGCGGAATGCAGTTGGCGTTGCCGACCACCGGCTCGATGATCACCGCCGCCACCTCCGCGCCGATCTCGTCGAACAGCGCGGTGGCGCCCTCGAAGTCGTTGAAGCTCAGCGTGGCGGTCAGCTCGCTCAGCCCTGCGGGTACGCCGGGCGAGGTCGGTACACCCAGGGTCAGCATGCCGCTGCCGGCCTTGACCAGAAACGAATCGCCGTGGCCGTGATAGCAGCCTTCGAACTTGATGATGCGATTGCGCCCGGTGGCGCCACGCGCCAGGCGTACCGCCGACAGCGTGGCTTCGGTGCCGGAGTTGACCATGCGCACCATCTCGCAGGAGGGCACCAGCCGGGTAATGGTCTGCGCCATCGTCACTTCGGCTGCGCAAGGCGCACCGAACGACAGCCCGTTGCCGATCGCCCGCTCGACCGCTTCGCGCACGGCCGGGTGGTTGTGTCCGGCAATCATCGGCCCCCACGAGCCCACGTAGTCGATGTAGCGGTTGTCGTCGACATCGAACAGATACGGGCCATCGGCGCGCGCCACGAAGAACGGCTCGCCGCCGACCGATTTGAACGCCCGCACCGGCGAGTTGACGCCGCCGGGTAGCAAGGTCTGCGCCTGGGCGAACAGGGCGTGGGAGCGGGAATGGTTCATGCGCAAATCCTTGAGGAATACCGATTGGGGGCATCGACGCCCGGCAGCGGGCATCGCGTGCGCCATTGTCAGGCCTGCGGCCTTGCGCGCCTACCCGTCGGACACCCGCCTACCCGTCGAAGTGGGCGGATGGGGGAACTTGGCTGCCTATGATCGAACGCGACGTGATCGACAGTTTGGAATGAGCTGATGGCGCGCAGTCATTGGCATCGCGCTGCAGATGTTCAGAAAGTGTGATTTCGGTAGCCATTGGCACCGTTCGTTTGTCGCCTTGCCGACAGTTCAAGACCTGGGGAGAGAGCATGAACCGTAGTATCCAGAAGCGTGCCTTGGCATTGGCATTGGTCGTGGCCATGGGCAGCGTCCACGCGCAGTCCACCACCGGCAGCATCGTCGGCAGCGTGGGGCAGGGCAGTGGCACGAGCGTGCTGGTGGAAAACAATAGCGGCTTCAGCCGCGAGGTGCCGGTGGACGCACGCGGCCGCTACACCGCCGGCAATCTGCCGCTGGGCACCTACAAGGTGACGGTCAAGCGCGATGGCGCAGTGGTGGAGACGCGCGAGAACGTCGCCATCACCGTCGGGGCCAATACAGACGTGTCCTTCGCTGCCAGCGCAGCCGCGGGGAGCGGCGTGCAGACCCTGGACAGCGTCACCGTCAGCGCCGCTAGCCTCACCACCATCGACGTCAGCAGCGTGGATACGCGCACCGTGGTCACCGCCGAACAGTTGCAGCAACTGCCGCTGGGCCGCACCGCCGAAGCGATCGCGCTGCTGGCACCGGGGGTGGTGGTCAACAGCGGCGGCTTCGACAACGGCCCGCTCGGCGGCTCGCTCCCCAGCTTCGGCGGCTCGGCCGCCAGCGAAAACGCGTACTACCTCAACGGTTTCAACACCACCACCATCAGCAATAACCTGGGCGGCCTGACCCTGCCGTACGGCGCCATCGACCAACAGGAAATCTTTACCGGCGGCTACGGCGCGCAGTACGGCCGCGCCAACGGCGGCGTGATCAACCAGATCGGCAAGCGCGGCACCAATGAGTGGAAGTTCGGCGCTGCAGTGATCTGGGAGCCGAACGGCCTCAAGGCCAATCAGCGCGACATCTATTGGCGCCCGGACAGCCAGGGCAGCACCATCAACAACGCCGCCTACCGCTATGCGCGTGCGGCCAATGGCCTGTACCAGCCCGCCAGCGAGGCCGAGGCCAACCAGACCACCTACAGCGCCTATGTCGGCGGGCCCATCATCCAGGACAAGCTGTTCTTCTTCCTGGCCGCCGAGCAGGTGAACTCCGACGGCGTGCGCGTGGGCACCAATCGCGACACCGACAACGGCCGCACCGGCGGCCTCACCGACTACGACTACACGCAGAAGCGCTGGTACGCCAAGGTGGACTGGAACATCACCGACAACCACCTGATCGAGGTGACCGGTGCCAGCGACGTCGCCGAAACCAATGGCTCGATCTATCGCTACGACTATGTTGCGCGTCAGCGTGGCGCCTACTTCACCGACGAATCCACCTGGAAAACCGGGCCGACGCTGTTCACCGGCAAGTACACCGGCTACCTGAGCGACAACCTCACCGTGACCGCCCTGTACGGCAAGATGAGAACGCCGGACGAACTGACGCCGTTCAACTACGACGCTGCTGGCGGTCCGGTGATCAACAGCGCCGCATTGCAGAACCCTGCCTACACCGGCGGCACACCGCGCATCGGCAACCAGCTGGTCACCTCGGTCAGCTCGCCGGACCGCGAGTACAAAAAAGACAACCAGCGCCTGAATCTGGAATGGCGCATCGGCCACCACACGCTCAACTTCGGTCTCGATAACCAGAAGTCAGAAGGCATCGATGTCGGCTCGATCCTCTCTGGCCCCGGGTTTGCCTGGACCTACGGACAGACCAATGACCCGTACGGGCTGGCCACTGGCGGCCTGGTCAGCCAGTCGGCCAACGAAGCCGGCGGCATCGGTGCGCCGAGCCCGGGTTTGGTGGATCCGGTCAATGGATCCAGTGGCTACTACGTGGTGCGCAACATCAACACCAGCCTGTATTCGTACGAGGCCAAGCAACGCGCCTACTACATCGAAGACAAGTGGCAGGTCACCGACAATCTGCTGCTGAGCCTGGGCCTGCGCAAGGACGAGTTCACCAACTACACCCCGTTCGGTGATCCCTACATCGAAATCGACAACGCGTGGGCGCCGCGCTTGGGCTTTAGCTGGGACGTCAATGGCGATTCCAGCTTGAAGGTGTTCGGTAACCTTGGCCGTTACTACCTCGGTCTGCCGCTATCGGCGGTGAGTCTGTTCACCCCGGCCACGACCACCGATACCTACTTCACCTACAGCGGCATCAATGCCGACGGCACGCCGATCCTGGCGCAGCAGCTGGGTTCGGCGGTGTCGGCCAATTCGCGCTTCGGTCGCATCGCCGATGTACGTACCGCGGTGGCCAAGGACATCGAAGGCGAAAACCAGGACGAACTCATCCTCGGATTTACCAAGCAACTCGATAGCGGCTGGGTGCTGGGCGTGCGCGGCACGCATCGCCGTCTCAATGCCGGCATCGACGACCAGAACTATGACGTCTCCAACACCGCGTTGATCGATGCGGCAGCGGCGCAAGGCGTGACCATCGATTTCTCCAAGGTGGCGGGCGCATCGTTGATCAATCCGGGCCAGACCAATACCTGGGGAGTGATCGGCACCGATGGCCAGTTCCACGAAATATCGGTGAGCCGCGAGGCGGCAGGTTTCCCGAAGTTCAAGCGCAATTATTCGGCGGTGGAGTTCAATCTGGAGCGTCCGTTCGACGGCAAGTGGTATGCCAAGGTCAATTACGTCTGGTCGCATAGCTACGGCACCACCGAGGGCCAGGTGCGTTCGGATCTGTGGCGCACCGGCGGCGCGCTGGGCAGCTATCAGGGCCAGGCCTCGGTCTCGACCACGCAAAGCTGGGACCACCCTGCGTTGATGGAACACTTCAATGGCGATCAATCCAACGATCATCGCCATCAGCTCAAGCTGTTCGGCTTCTACCAATTCACTCCGCAATGGGGCGCATCGGCCAATTTCAGCCTGATTTCCGGTGCTCCGCACAACTGCCTGGGCAACTACTACGGGACCGAATATAGCGGCCGCGATCCGGCCGGCTACGGCGGCAGTGCAATTACCGGCGGCCCGTATCACTACTGCTACAACCCGGAGACCGGCACCGGCGTGGCATCGCCTCCCGGCTCGCAGGGGCGTTTGGGCTGGATCGCGCAGCTGGACATGGGCGTGACCTACAAGCCGGCATTTGCAGATGGCAAGCTGGCGTTGCGCTTGGACGTATTCAACATCACCAACGAGCAGACCGCGACCAACATCTACCCGTTCTCGCAATTGCCCGACAACACCACCAACCCGCTATGGGACCAGGTCGTCGCCTATCAGGCGCCGCGCTCGGGTCGGGTGACGTTGAGCTACGACTTTTAATCGCGCCACGCGATAACGGCAGTCCCGGCAGCGACGCGTGATGGCACGCGTCGCTGTTTTTTTTTGGGGATGGCGCTCAAGTCGACATCATTCTGATGAGCGGGAACACGCCGCCTGAGCGACGACTTGGCTGAGCGCAGTGCACTTGATCTCGGCGTTCGGCTAGCAGGGGTACGTCATGATCGCGTGTCTGCATCGCTTTCAATAAAACTGCCAGCAAACCGTCTGGCGAAGGCACCGCGCACGCGATGTTCGAGGCAACGCGATGCAGTGAAATACATGTCGCGGTCTTGAAGTGGATTGGACGGTTTGTATGGCCAAGCCTGGGAGCCTTAGATCTGCTTCTTGGCTGCAGGGCCCTTGCCCGCCTACCATCGCCGGACACGCTGCAAGTACGTCCCTGTAAGCTCTTACGCGGCATCCGTGCCGCGTAAGGTCCGGCGACGGTAGGCGGGCAAGGGCCTGTCGCGTTGGTTGCTGTGCATGTGGGAGCAGCGCTCGAGGCGCTTTCCACATCGGTCAATCACCCGCTTCTCTGGTCATTCTCTCGTCGTGCCCGGCAAGTGCCATCACGAAGCAATCGGCAGCAGCGTGGCCGCGCACGCAACGACCCGCTCGGTTGGCCGCCAGCCAACCTTCTGGTGCGGTGTCCTCGCCGCTTGCGGGACCGTTGGCGGCATGGATGCCGCCATCGAGCCTCCAAGGACGGATTTGCGGCGTCTCCCGCAAGCGGCGAGGGCACCGCGCGCGCGACGCACCTGGTTTTTCACCCAAGCGATGCAGCGAAATGAAAAACGCGCTGTCTTCAAATCGATTGAAGCGCTTGGATGAACAACTTTCAAAGCTTGCCGCGCTGAGCCGCAAACCCTGCGCGATACTCCTGCACCGCTGAGACCGGATCCGGCGCCGCGTACACGCCACTGACCACCGCAATGAGATCGGCGCCGGCAGTCACCAGCGCAGGCACCTGCGCAGGCGCAATGCCACCGATCGCGACGCGCGGCAGGTTGAGTTCGGCAGCCTGCTGCAGCAATGCAGGCGTTGCGCGCCGGGTGGTCTGCTTGGTGGTGGTCGGGAAAAACGCACCGAAGGCCACGTAACTGGCGCCCGCTTCCGCTGCGGCGCGCGCGCGCTCGATTTCGTCGTAGCACGACACCCCGATGATGGCCTGCTCGCCCAGCAGTGCGCGCGCTGCCGCCACATCGCCATCGTCTTCGCCCAGATGTACGCCTTGCGCACCGACCTGCGCCGCCAGCTGCGCATCGTCGTTGATGATCAACGGCACGCCATGGGCCGCGCATGCCTCGCGCAAGGCGCCGGCCTGGCGCAGCCGCAGCGCCGCATCCGCCTGCTTGTTGCGGTATTGCAGCCAGGTGATCGACCCCAGCAACGGCGCCGTGCGCAGCAGCAGGCGCTGCGTGTTGGGCTCGTCGGGGGTGATCAGATAGACGCCGCGAACGTCGAGACGGTTGGGCATGGCAACGCTTCCGAAAGCGGTGGATGGGATGGGACAATGCAGGCCCACTGTTGCATGACCGCGATTATCCGATGAGCGAGACATCCACGACCACCTACCGCACCTGGATGTGCGTCGTCTGCGGGTTTCTCTACCACGAGGCCGACGGCATCCCCGAAGAAGGCATCGCCCCGGGTACCCGCTGGCAGGACGTCCCCGACACCTGGACCTGCCCCGATTGCGGCGTGACCAAGGAGGACTTCGAGATGGTGGAGATCGACTGAGCGCCGCCAACGGCGTGCAATCAGGCAGTGTCGGCGACCACGATGCTGCTGCGATGCGGGCCGGCCAGTGCGCGCGTTGCCGAGAACCACGCGGCGGTGGCCTATCCGGGCAGACTGGCCTAGCCAGCCGGCGCGTCTACCCGCTCAATGCGCCCGCGCGCGCTGGCTATTCAATTCCACCAGGTGTTCGTGCAGATGGGCCGCGTCCTGCGCGCCCGGGTTGAGCACCAGGTAGCGCGATAAATCGTGGCGTGCGCCGTTGCGGTGGCCCAGATGCAGATAGGCCATGCCGCGGTCGCGCAGGGCCTCGGGTTGGTCGGGCACCAGCTTCAGGATGCGGTCGGCGCTGCGGGCAGCGCGGTCCCAGTGCTCGGCATCGGCATAGACGCCGTGCAGGTTGCGCAGGATGCGGATCAAGATCGCGCGGTGCGGGGCGGGGTCGAGAATCTGCGCGAGCGCGCGGTCGTCGGGAATTTCGCCGCCCAGATGCGGGCGGGCACGTTCGCGCAGCTCATCCACGCCCAGCGGACGGCCGCCGTTGAACGGGTCCATCACCAGCACGCCGTCATCCACCGGCAGACGCACCAGGAAATGGCCGGGAAACGACACCCCCGCCAACGGGATGCCCAGCCGGCGCGCCACTTCGATCTGCACCATCGCCAGTGAAATCGGATTGCCCAGCCGGCGCTCGAACACCTGGTTGAGGTAGCTGTTACGCGGGTCGTAATACTCGTCGTGATTGCCCGAATAGCCCAGCTCGTCGAATAAGTAGCGATTGACCGCCGCCATCTTCAGCGGCCATAGATCGATTGCGTCCACTTCGCGGCGCAGATGCTCGACGTGGCTCTGCACCAGCGTGTCGTACAGCTCGGCATCCAGCTGCGGATACTCGTCGCGCGCGATCAGCAGCGCGGTGGACATCAACGGCACCGCATCGTCGTCCAGGCTGGCGAGCGCGGTCCAATGGGGAAGTGGGAGCATGTCGACCATGCTGCCAAGAGTGTCGGCAAGCGGCGCAGGGTTCAAGTCCGGTACTTCCTGACAGGGACGCGGGGCGCATGAACGCGTAACGCTGACAGGCGGCCCTGCGTCCGACGGTCGCAAACGCCGTTCGGAAAGGTGACGCGCAGGTCTCACCCGTCGGCAGGCCCCATGCGCCTGGCTGGTATGGTCCCAGGACCTGCTTGCAGCCGCTTATTCGGGCGTCGGGATGTCCGGGCTGAAGCGCAGCGTTGCCCCATCCTTCAGGCCGAGCTTGGCGGCCTGGCCGGCATTCAGCTCCAGCACATAGCGCGCGGGCTGCCTGCTGGGATAGGGCGGACAGGCGTCGCCGGCCGAACACGGCGGCACATCGCGCTGCTGGGAGACCAGCCGGCGCTGTTCATCGAAATACAGGATATCCAGCGCGATCTTGGTGTTCTTCATCCAGTACGCCATCGGCTCCTGGCGGTCGTGGATGAACAGCATGCCGCGGTCTTGGTCCATGGCATCGCGAAACATCAGGCCCTTGGCGCGATCGGCATCGTTCTGCGCCAGTTCCACCTTGTAGCGCGTGCCTGCCAGTTCCACCCAGCTGTCGTCGCTGCTGGCGCAGCCGCCGAGCAGCATCAGAAGCGCAAGGATTAGAAGACCAGAACAACGCATGCGGCATACCGACTGGCGAGGATGCCGCACCATCTGCCAAGCGGCCGCGTGCGTCAAGCGGCTGCGGTGCGTCGTGCGGTTGCTGCAAGCGGGATATGTGCGACCCGCCATCGCTTCGCAATGCGGGCCGTCACTGCGCATGCGAAGGCCCGCACGCGATCTTCAGATCACCTGCGGTGGCTCGCCGCCCACGATCACCACATCGGCCGGGCGCCGCGCGAACAAACCCACGCAGACCACGCCGGGAATCTGGTTCAAGCTGCGCTCCAGGCCCACCGGGTCGGTAATCTGCAGGTGATGCACGTCCAGCACCACGTTGCCGTTGTCGGTGACCACGCCATCGCGCCACACCGGCTGGCCGCCGGTCAATGCCAGGATCTGGCGGGCCACCAGGCTGCGTGCCATCGGAATCACTTCCACCGGCAGCGGGAACTTGCCCAGCACCGGCACCTGCTTGCTGGGGTCGACGATGCAGATGAAGCGCTCGCTGGCTTCGGCAATGATCTTCTCGCGCGTCAGCGCTGCGCCGCCGCCCTTGATCAGACAACGGTTCGGGTCGCACTCGTCGGCGCCGTCCACGTACAGCGACAGATTGCCGGTGTGATTGAGGTCCAGCACCTCGATGCCATGCTGGCGCAGGCGCGCGGTGCTCTGTTCGGAGCTGGACACTGCGCCCTTGATGCGATGGCCGATGCGGCCCAGCGCGTCGATGAAGTAAGCCACCGTCGAGCCGGTGCCCACTCCGACGATCATGCCGTCTTCCACGTAATCGATCGCTTTTTCGGCGGCCAGGCGTTTTGCTTCGGACATGGGTAAGAGCTCGGGATTAGTGATTGGGGATTTGGGATTCGTAAAAGCCGGTCACGCGGGGTGGCAATGGGCGAATCCCAACTGCCGAATCCCCAATCACGGCGTTTCCATCGCCAGCAGCAACTTCCACTGCGCGGCGGTCACTGGCAGGATCGACAGGCGGTTACCGCGTGCGATCAGCGCAAAGCCTTCGCCCAGCGCATCGGCCTGTTGCTTGATTTCATCCAGCGAAATCGTGCGGGCGAGTTTGCGCTCGAACGCCACGTCCACCAGCATCCAGCGCGGGTCCTCGCGGGTGGATTTTGGGTCGTGGTAGTCGGAAGACGGGTCGAACTGGGTGTCGTCCGGATACGCCGCGCTCGCCACCTTGGCGATGCCGACGATGCCGGGCACCTTGCAGTTGGAATGGTAGAAAAACACGCCATCGCCCACCTGCATGCCATCGCGCATGAAGTTGCGCGCCTGGTAGTTACGCACGCCGTTCCAGGGCTCGGTGCCGACACGTTCCAGATCATCGATGGAGAACGTGTCCGGCTCGGACTTCATCAACCAGTAGCGCTTGCGGGCAGTCATTCGGAAACGGTGTCGTCTTTCAGGAAGGTGGCGCGTTCGGTGCAGATGGCGTCGACCGCCACATCCCATGCTTCGGAAGGCAGGGCGGGCACCTGCTGCGCAGCGAAGCCAGCACCGACCAGCCAGGGAGGCGGCGCCTGGCGATGCCGGAACGCGAAGCTGCGATCATACCAGCCGCCTCCCATTCCCAGCCGACGGCACGCCGCATCGAAGCCGGTCAGCGGCGTCACCACCAGTGCCATCTCCTCCGGTGCCAACGTGTCGGCGCGTGCCACATCCGGCTCCGGAATGCCGTAGCGATTGCTCACCAGCGGCTGGCCCGGCCGCCACGGCGCAAAGCGCAGCACGCGCCCGTCCAGCACCGGCAGGCAGTAGCGCACTCCCGCCGGCAAGGTCAGCTGCCAGCGGTGCAGCGCAATTTCGCCGTCCATCGCCCAATAGCCCGCTACGGCGCCCTGTTGCGGCGCGAACGGCAGCGCCAGCAAACGCTGTGCCAACGCATCGGCTGCGGCCAGGCGCTGCGCTGCCGGCAGGCTGCGGCGGTGTGCGCGCAACTGCTGGCGCAACGCATCTCGGTCCTCGGTCATCGGTGTCTCGCAGCGCAATGGTGTTGCATTGTCGAATGCGCACACGCGCCTGCCTAGCATGGCGTGCCATGCGGCCCGCAGTTGCGCCTGCGCTATGGGCGTGCCGATAGAGCCTTACGGTGTGCGCACTACCCGGACTATGCCCTGCATCTGCATCTGCATCTGCATCTGCATCTGCATGGGCGATACAGCGTGCGCATTGCCGCGCGCGGCAACGCCACCGACACGGCACCAGCATCGCGAGCGCAACAGATCCGCAGGGCCGCTTCAACTGCCGCATGTCAGACCGTCAGACGCACAAAAAAGAAACGACGCCCGAAGGCGCCGTTTCAGATTTGCATTCTCCGCCGTGACGATGCGGGCGAAACGACCTTGAACCCGGGGTTCAAGTGGGGACGTTGTGAGGCCATCGGGCTTCCCGCTACAAGGCGGACTTGCACACCCGGCTTCGTCGCGCCCCCGTGGTCGTAATTAAGGGACAAGGCGAATGTTTTGCACGCTGTCGTTTACAGCAGAGAACGCAGGTGAATTATAGACCTCTGTGCCGCGATGGCTAGCCCACTCGTCGGTCGGCGGGCTTGAGGATTCATATTTGCGATGGCAGTGCGAATTCCACTCAGCGCGGTGTGTCGGCAACGCTGTCGAGCCGGCGATTCAAGGTGTCCAGCGTCGTTGCCAATTCACGATCGTAGAGCGCCTGTTGTTCGCGCAGTTGCTGCAACTCGTGCGCCAAGTTGAGCGCAGCAAGCACTGCCACACGGTCCACTGCTGCCATGCGATTGCTGCCGCGGATCTCACGCATGCGTAGATCCAGCAGCCGCGCGGCGGCGGTGAGACTTTCGTGCTCGTCTGCCGTCACGCCCACCGTGTATTCACGATCCAGAATACGCACGCTGACCGGTTCGTTGTTGCTCACGTGTGCTGCTCCAATGACTTCAGGCGGGCGATCATCGCTTCCACCCGCGAGCGCGCCTGCTCGTTCTTGGTCAACAGTTGGGAGCGCTCGCCGATGAGCTGCTCCTGTTGGTGACGCAGGCTGCGGTTCTCGTCGGTGAGCCGTTGGGTACGCTCCACCAACGCCTCCACGCGGGCAGCGAGTGCGCGGATCTGGGCGAGGGCGGCAGCGTTGTCCATGCGCTCACGATAGGGGCGCGTGCGCGGGGTGGTCAAGCGCCCACGCTTGCCCCAATCCCTGGCGTCGGTCCAAGCCCTGCAAGGCCTGGCACCGATCCAGGCAGGCCGGCATTGCAGGAGGGGAACGCGCTCTGAAACGCGCAGGTCGCGGCCCACGCAGGCCGCCTTGGTACACTGGGAAGTCATATCGCCGGCCGTGCGCCGGCACCTTTCGCTCTTCAGCCTGGATGACCCGATGGATCTGCCCGACGTAACCGCTGTGCAACACGAAAGCCGTCAGCTCGCGCTGGCGTCCTCTGCGGCGGAGTTGCATGGTGGACTGTGCGGGTGGCTCTCCGGCGGCGGTGCCGACAGCGCCGACTGGCTGGCGCGCATTCTGGCCGACAGCGGTCAGGTGGCGCCCCAGCAGGGTGGGGCGCTGGATCAGCTGCGGCAGGCCACCGTGGCGCAACTGGAAGACCGCGATTTCGCCTTCGAGCTGCTGCTGGTCGAAGACGGCGCCCCGTTGCCGGCGCGCACCGATGCATTGTTCGACTGGTGCCGCGCCTTCCTGGGCGGCTTCGGCCTGGCTGCGCAGCAGCGTCCGGCACTGAGCGAAGAAGGCGAGGAAGCGCTGCAGGATCTGGCGCGTCTGGCGCAGGCCTCCAGCGAGGACTTCGACGCGGCCGACGAGGACGACACCGCATTGGCCGAGATCGAAGAATTCGTACGCGTGGCGGTGCTGTTGCTGCATGGCGACTGCGTGATGGGGCCGCGCTTTCGCCAGCGTCTGAACTGATTGCCGGCATGAAGAAGCTCACCGGGATTGGCGCGGCCGAGTACGCGCGCCGGCGCAAGCAGCTGATGCAGATGGCGGGCGAGCAGGCGATTTTGATCTTGCCGGCCGCGCCTGAGCGCGTGCGCAGCCACGACACGCATTACCCGTATCGACAGGATTCGGATTTCTGGTATCTGAGCGGGTTTCCGGAGCCCGAGGCGGTGCTGGTGCTGGTGCCCGGCCGCAAGCATGGCGAAGCGATTCTGTTCTGCCGCGAACGCGATGCCGAACGCGAAGCCTGGGATGGCCCGCGCGAGGGCCAGGAAGGTGCGGTGGAACGCTACGGCATGGACGATGCGTACCCCATCGACGATGTCGACGAGATCCTGCCCGGCCTGCTGGAAGGGCGTAGCCGCGTGTACTACCACTTCGGGCGCGATGTCGATTTCGATCTCAAATTGATCGGCTGGCTCAAGCGCGTGCGCGAGCAGGTGCGCCACGGGGCGCAGCCGCCACACGAATTCCTCGAGCTCGGGCATCTGTTGCACGAGCAGCGCCTGTTCAAATCACGCGACGAAATCGCGCTGATGCAGCAGGCTGCCGACATCAGCGTGCGCGCGCACCGTGCAGCGATGCGGATGGCGTGGCCGGGTGTGCACGAATACGAACTGCAGGCCGAGGTCGAGCGCGAATTCCGCGCTGCCGACGCATGGCCGGCATACGGCAGCATCGTCGGCACCGGCAGCAACGCCTGCGTGCTGCACTACCGTGCCAACAATGCGCGCAGCCGCGATGGCGAGCTGGTGCTGATCGATGCCGGTGCCGAATATCGTGGGTATGCGGCCGATATCACCCGCACCTTTCCGGTCAACGGCCGCTTCACGCCAGCGCAGCGTGCATTGCACGATCTGGTCGGTGCTGCGCAGGCGGCTGCGCTTGCACAGGCGCGCCCCGGCGTAGCGTACGAAGCCGGGCATCTGGCGGCGGTGGAAACCTTGACCGAAGGCCTGCTGCGCCTGGGCCTGCTCAAGGGAAAACTTGAGCGCAACATCGCCGATGGACACTACAAACGCTTTTATCGGCACAAGACCGGCCACTGGCTGGGCCTGGATGTGCACGATGTGGGCGACTACCGGCTGGCCGGCGATTCGCGGCTGCTCGAGCCCGGCATGGTGTTCACCATCGAACCGGGGCTCTACGTGTCGGCCGACGACACTTCGGTAGAGGCCAAGTGGCGCGGCATCGGCATTCGCACCGAAGACAATGTGCTGATCACTGCCGATGGCCACCGTGTGCTGACCGATGCGCTGGCGCGCAGTGCCGACGAGATCGAAGCGGAGATGGCCGGCGGCGCATGAGCGCCGGCGTGCACGACATTGACAAGGACCGACACGCTGCAGCTGGCGTCATGACGCAGACGTTGCCGCAGCGCAATTGCCGCAGCAGTGCCATGGCGGACGCCGGTTCGGGGCATCGGCCGCGCGCGCCGGGCGGCTGCGCAGGCGTGGGTTGGCTGGCGGTTATTGGCCCAGCTGCGGCGCCTGCGTGCGTTCGGGCTGTTGCACGGGCGCGCTCTGCCCGCCGAGCTGACGGGCGCGCTCGAACGATTGCTCTTCCGGCGTGCCCAGCGCCTGTTCGGTTTTCATGTGCGCGCGCAGATGCGCGGGGTTGGCCGGGTCGCCTTGCACCACGAACACGTTTTCGCCGCCGTGCACGCCGCGATCGTTCGCTTCGCTCATCAGCACATGATCCACGCGCACGAGCCCACCTTCCTTGGCCAGTGGCAGCAAGGCGGCGGTGAGGCGTGCGCTGGTCTGATCGGGGACGCGGCCATGCGCGGCATCGATCGCATGCACGCCGCGTTCGATCTGTTGATACATCGGGTGGTCCGGGTGCGAACTCTGGCGTGGGTCGTTCATGGCGATGTTCCGTAGGGTGATGCCCAAACGTTGCCGGGCGTGATCGGGCGGTGGATGGCGCGGCTGAGAGCCCACTTCAGCGCAACCGTAGTGCCGTCAGTTGCGCCTGGTGCTCATGCGGAGGCAAAGACCGGGCGGGTCAGATTTTCCGCGCTGCCGTCGGTGCACGCCACCTCATCTTCGATGCGAATGCCGCCGTAGGGCTTGAAGGCTTCCACGCGCTGCCAGTTGACGCTGGCGGCGTGGCCGTTCTTCTTCACTTCGTCCAGCAGCATGTCGATGAAGTACACGCCGGGCTCGATCGTCACCACCATGCCGGGTTCCAGCACGCGGGTCAGGCGCAGATACGGGTGGCCGGCCGGGCGTTCGATGCGGCCGCCGCGGTCGCTTGCGGCAAAACCGGCCACATCGTGCACTTGCAGGCCGATCAGATGGCCCAGGCCGTGCGGGAAGAACGCGGCGCTGACGCCGGTGGCCAAAGCCGCTTCCGGCGAGACGGTCAGCACGCCGAACTCCTTGAGGATGCCCATCAACGCCAGATGCGCCTCGATGTGCAACTGCTTGTAGTCCACGCCGGCGCGCACGTTCTGGCCCATGCGCAGCTGGGAGGCGTCCACCGCGTCGATCAGCGCCTGAAAGTCGCTGCCGGGGTCGGCGGCGTAGGTGCGGGTGATGTCGCTGGCGTAGCCGTATGCGGAGGCGCCGGCGTCGATCAGGAAGCTACGCAGCGGTTGCGGCGGCTGCTGGCCCAGTTCGGTGTAGTGCAGCACCGCGCCGTGTTCGTTGAGCGCGATGATGTTGCCGTACGGCAAGTCATTGGCGTCCTGGCCCACTGCCGCGCAATACGCCATGTGGATGCCGAATTCGCTTTGGCCGGCGCGGAACGCGGCTTCCGCAGCGCGATGGCCGCGCACCGCCAGTTGCTGTGCGATGCGCAGCAATGCCAGCTCGTAGGGTGTCTTGAACGCGCGCTGGTATTCCAGGTAATCGAGCACCGGCTGCGGGTTGTTCGGCACGTATGCACCGAGCGTGCTTTGCGGCTCGCCGAGGATCGCGCAGCGCTCAGCGTGCTTGGGCAGCAGCGCCAGCGCCTGCTCCGGGGTGCGGATGATGTGGATGTCGCAGTGGTCGACCCACCAGCCGCTGGGCGCGTCGGGCACCACATGCCAGTAGTCGAACGGCTGATAGAAGATCACCGTCGGGCGCTTGCCCGGCGTGTAGACCAGCCAGCTGTTGGGGACCCGTGTCAGCGGTACCCAGGCCTTGAACTGCGGGTTCACCGCGTAGGGGTAATCGCGGTCGTCGAACAGCTGGTAATGCGTGCTGCCGCTGGGAACCACCAGATGCTCGAAGCCGCCGCGTTGCAGCGCTTCGTCGGCGCGCGCGGTGAGGGTGCGCAGGTGGTCGGAGTACAGGCTGCTCAAGGAGGGTTGGGGCATGCGGGGCTCGATCGGCAATGCAAAGGCGATGCGCAGTTTGCCGCAATCCCTGCAACGGCGCTGTGTCTGATACGGCCGACAACCAGGGCGCAATCGTCCGTGGACGACCGCCGGCGCGAAGGAGCAACAGGCGACGTATGGGCCTGCAGCGGCAGGCAGCGGCAGCGCCCGCTTGGCCATTGCGTGGCCGTGTGTCGGCCGCGCTTACCCGGCCAGATGTTCTTCGGCGATCCAGGCGCGCAGGCGTTGCCGGTGCGGCTCGGACATGGTCAGGAAGCGGAAGCCCGCCCAGGCCTGCCCGGGTGCGTGTGCGGCTTCGGACCACAGCAGATGCACGCCGACATCGATCTCGGTCGCGCGGCCAACCCGTTCGGGCAGCGAAAAGCGCAATTGGTACAGGGCGTCGTCGTGCAGCGGCACCGAGGCCAACAACAGCATGCCGGTTTCGGACACATTGCCGACCCGGCCGATCTGCGCCTCGCTGAGCATATCGATGACCGGCAGCAGGTCGGTCGGCTGGCGGCGCGGTGCGCGGCGGGTGTCCTGGATCATGGCTGGGCCTCGGCAACAGGCGACTGGCCGGCCAGACTGCGCAGCGTGCGCACGGTGGCATGCCAGGCGCGATCGATCAGACGCGATTTCTCTTCCACCACCAAACGTGCCTGCCCACCGGCCATCAGCCGTGCCAGGCTGTCCAGCGAGTGCTCGCCAACCTTCTGCCCGCGCTGATTCACGAACAGCGCGTTGCCGGTCATCGGGCTGTACCAGGACAGGCGTTGCCGGCGCAGGTCGCCTTGCTGGTTGACCACGAATTCGAACCAGGTGCCGAACGGCAAGCTGCGCACCTGCAGGTAGCACTCCTCTTCGGCGGGCGTGCGCGGCGTAGCCGCCTGCTTGCGCGCAGCGTTGTCGCCCTGGTCGCCAAGCCGCGCGCGTGCCTTGAGCTTGGCGGCAAGCTCGGTGCGCGAGGTCACCTCGTCCTCGCCACCGGGCGTGGACAAGCGCCGTGCGATCGCCGCTGCTTCGTCGTGGTGATACCCCACCTGCAGCAACGCGGTTTCCACGTCGGTGCCCAGCGCGATGTCGGTGGGTTGGCCCTTGCTGCGGCAGGTGACCTCGCCAATGCGTGCGGTCAGCGCTTGGCGCTCGTCCCATTCGGGCGACTGCTCGCCCTGCCGCAGCAATGTCAGCGTGAGCACGTCCGACCAGGCCTGGCGCAGCAGCGATTGCACAAAGCGCGGCGGCGCGCTTTGTTCGCACAGCTGCTCGATGCGCGCTTGGGCCTGCTGCTTGGCAGATTCCAGCCGCTCCTTTCCGCGCGCAGCATCCACATGCCGCCGCTCGGCCACCTCGGCCTTGCGCGCGAGGGTGCGCAGATGCGTCTGGATGTCGTCGTTGGCCGCGGCGAAAACAGCCTCGTCGCCTTGATAGTCGTTGACGATCTTGTCGACCGCGCTGCCCAGCTTGTGCAGCAGTTGCGGGTCGGCATCGTCCTCGCCCAGCCACACGGCCCCGGACTCGGCGACGGTGTTGAGCAGTTCGCGCACCGGGTGCTGGTCGCGCACGAAAAAATGCGCGTCGGCCAACGCTGCGCGCACCACCGGCACCTGCAACTTGGCAAGCAGCGCCTGGGCGGGAGCTTGCTCGCGCACTTCGCGCTGCATTTGCGCATAGAGCAGGCCGAGCAGGTCGAAGGTGTCGTTGTCCTGCGGCGATAGCGCGGCATCGGGGCCGTGCTGACGGCGCAGCACTTTCAGCACCTGCCGCTGCACCGCATCGATGCCGGATGCATGTGGCGTTGCTGCCGCCTGCGTGGCCAGCACGCCTTGCAGGCTGGCCAAGGCATCGCCAAGCGCTGCCTTGGGCACCGCAGCGGCGGCACTGTGCTGCGATGCCTGGGCCACAGCGGCGAGCGAGGTGGGAGAGGGCGCCATGACCTCGTGATGGGCGGGCGCCCCCGCGCCTGCGTGGCTTGCGTGCACCGCTGCCTGCGACTGCCGTGCCGACGCCATCAAGCCGCCCAGCGCCTGGACTGCGTCGTTGAGCGCCGGCGACAGCGCCTGCGCAGGTGCGGCGATTGCCATGGCCGGTGGCGCGGCAGCGGGATCCAGCAAGGCGCTCTGCCACGCCGTCGGTGCGGCTTGGCCCGCCCAGCCGGTGGCCGGTCGCGGTGTGCGCGGGCCCGCACCGGGCGTGCTCATTGCGGCAGCGTCCTTCGACCCATGCGCCGCTGCCGGCGGCGCACGCCGCGACTGCACCTGCGTGGGTTTGACCAGATACGGGTGATAGATCAGCCCCGGCAGGATGCCTTCCTGGGCCAGCGCGCCGTTGGCACTTTCGAACAGGTCGCCCAGGCGGTCCATCACCTGGCGCTCGAACACCTTGTACAGCGTCAGCTGCCCATCCAGGTTCAGCCCCAGCGTCTGACCGCACTGGCGCACGATGCGGCACAGCGCGTAGGGACCCATCGGCAATTCTTCCAGCTCGAATTCGGCCACCGCGCCGATCACTGCCAAGCGCTGCGCCAGCAGGTGCAGGGCATCGGCACGCCGCGACGTTTCGCGCCGTGCGATGTCGCTCAATACGATGTCGCGGTCGATATCGGTGTCTTCGACCAGGGTCAGCATCTGTGTTTGCGCAGGCACATCGGTCAATGGTGTCAGCACCGGGCGCTCACGCAGGCTTGCCAGCGCGTGCGCCAGTTCCTGCAGGAATGCCTGCGGAAACCGGTCGATGTGGTCGCGCAGGCCGCGCATCTGTGCGTAGGTTTCGGCCTGGATCTGGCTATTGCGTGCATGCTCGGCCTGATGCAACAGCTCGCGTTCCAGCTCGACGACGGTCAGCCGCAGCGGCCCGCTCAACGCCTGCACGCACTGCGCGTGCAGCATGCCGAGCAGTCGCCGGCCGCGCGCGGACACCGGCGCATCGGCAATCGGGCCGCTAACTGCAGGTTGCATGGAAGACACGTGCATGGACATCCGGGGGAGGTGGGCTCGGTTCGAAGCGTGAGCTATGTAGCATGTTTTTTCGCTGACCGCGCGGCATCGGCGCATGCGGCCTGCGGTGTGCCAGCCGGTGGTCATGCGGGTGTGCGGCAGCTCGGACGGCCGATCCATCGGTACTGCCAACGCGCCCAGGCCCGCTCACACCTCGCGCACGGGTCAGCCAGGCGTGATGGCGTACTGGACGCAGGCGGTACATGCCGATGCCAGGCGCCCGGCCGCGCCGACCTGGCAGTGAACGCAGCTCTTCGCTGCGCTTAGACCAGGAACAGCTCGACCACATCATTGGTAAAGCGCCGTCCCAACTCAGTCGGCACCACGCGCCCGTCTTGCCGCCTCATCCAGCCCTGCGCCACTGCGCGCGCCAGCGGCGCTTCGATGACGCAGGCCGCAAGGCCCGTCGAAGCCTCGAAGTCGCTGAGCCGGAAGCCCTCATGCAGGCGCAGCAGGTTGAGCATGTATTCGAACGGCAGCCGTTCGCCCGGCACGATTTCATCGCCGCCGATGGATGCGGCGGTGCCGGCACTGGCCAGATAGCTCTGCGGATGCTTGTGCTTCCAGCGCCGCAGCACGTGCCCTTGGGCACCGGAGCTGATCTTGCCGTGCGCGCCCGCGCCAATGCCCAGGTAGTCGCCGAAGCGCCAGTAATTGAGATTGTGCGCGCACTGTCGCCCGGGCTTGGCGTACGCGCTGACTTCGTATTGGGCGTAGCCGGCGTCGGCCAGCAGGCGTTGGCAGTGCTCCTGGATATCCCAGGCGGCATCGTCGTCGGGAATGCCCTTGGGCGGCCGCGCGAAGAACACCGTGTTCGGCTCCAGCGTGAGCTGGTAATGCGACAGGTGTGTCGGCTGCAGCGCGAAAGCGCGCTCCAGATCGTGCTCGGCCTGCATCAGCGTCTGCTCGGGTAGCGCGTACATCAGGTCGATATTGAAATTATCGTAGCCGGCGTCTTGCGCCAGTTTGATCGCGCGCTCGGCTTCGGCGCTGTCGTGAATGCGGCCAAGTCGCTGCAGTGCCAGGTCGTCGAAGGTCTGCACGCCGAAGCTTAGGCGGTTGACGCCCGCAGCGCGGTAGTGCTCGAAACGGCCGTGTTCTGCGGTACCGGGATTGGTTTCCAGGGTGATTTCGAGATTCGGGGCAAAACGCAGCCGCGCCGCCGCGGCCTGCAGGAAGCGGTCGATCGCCTGCGGCGGAAACAGGCTGGGCGTGCCGCCGCCGAAGAACACCGAATGCACCACGCGGCCCCACACCAGCGGTAGATCCTCATCCAGGTCGCGGATCAGCGCATCCACGTATTCTTCGAACGGCAGCACGCCCTTGGCCGCGTGCGAGTTGAAATCGCAGTACGGGCATTTGCGCACGCACCAGGGCAGGTGCACGTAGAGCGACAGCGGCGGCGGAATCAGCTGGGGCATTGCGCAAGGCGTGCCTTACAGCGCCATCGCATGCAGCTTGTGCTGCAGCGTGGCCAGGGCGACCGCACGATGGCTGAGGCGGTTCTTCAACGCGGTGTCCATCTCCGCGGCGGTCAGGCCATACACCGGGTCCAGGAACACCGGGTTGTAGCCGAAGCCGCCAGCGCCGCGCGGTTCGGTGGTGATCACCCCTTCCCAACTGCCTTCGGCAATCAGCGGCTGCGGATCTTCCGGATGCCGCAGCAACACGATCACCGCATAAAACCGCGCGCTGCGGCGATCGGTCGGAACCTCGCGCATCGCATCGAGCAACTTGGCGTTGTTGGCCTGCGCATCGGTTGGGCTGCCGGCATAGCGCGCGCTGTACAGACCGGGCGCGCCATCCAATGCATCCACGATCAGCCCCGAGTCATCGGCCAGGGCCGGCAAACCGGTCACCGCGCTGGCATGGCGCGCCTTGATCAGCGCGTTCTCGACGAAGGTCAGGCCGGTTTCCGGGACATCTTCCACGCCCAGGTCGCCTTGCGCGACGATGCGCAGCGGCAGGCCGGCGAGCATGGCACGCAGTTCTTCCAGCTTGCCGGCGTTGCCGCTGGCCAGGACCAGTTGTTTCATTGCTTGGGCTCCAGCAGATCCCACTTGGTACCGTACAGATCGCGAAACACCACGACCGTGCCGTACGGCTCTTCGCGCGGGGTTTCCAGAAATTCCACGCCGAACGCCTGCATGGCCGCGTGGTCGCGCCAGAAGTTATCGGTGTAGAGGAAATGATCCACCCGCCCACCGGTCTGGTCGCCGATGCGCGCGCGTTGCGTGGCGTTGGCCGGCTGCGCGAGCAGCAGGGCGGCATCGTCTGCACCGCCCGGGCCGATCACGACCCAGCGCTTGCCGTCATCGAGCGGGCGATCCTGCAGCACGTGGAAACCCAGCGCGCCGGCGTACCAGGCAATGGCCGCATCGTAATCGGCAACCAGCAAGGTGGTCAGGGCGATACGACGGCTCATCCGGCCAGCGCAGCGCGTTGCAGTGCGAACAACTCGCCCATGCCTTTCTCGGCCAGGGCAAGCAGCGCGTTGAGTTCGTCGCGACGGAACGCATGGCCTTCGGCCGTGCCCTGCAGCTCGATGAAACCGCCGCCGTCGTTCATCACCACATTCATGTCGGTATCGCAGTCGCTGTCTTCCGGGTAATCCAGATCCAGCACCGGTTCACCACGATAGATGCCGACTGACACCGCAGCCACCGCGCCGATCAGCGGGTGTTTCTTGATGTCGCCGCGCTTGATCAGCAGGTTCACCGCATCGGCCAACGCCACGTATGCGCCGGTGATGGCCGCGGTGCGGGTGCCGCCATCGGCCTGCAGCACGTCGCAGTCCAGGGTGATGGTGCGTTCGCCGAGTGCATTGCGATCCACGCAGGCGCGCAGTGCACGGCCGATCAGGCGCTGGATTTCCAGCGTGCGTCCGCCCTGCTTGCCGCGTGCAGCCTCGCGGTCGGAACGGGTGTGGGTAGAGCGCGGCAACATGCCGTATTCGGCGGTGACCCAGCCTTCGCCCTTGCCGCGCAGGAAGCCCGGCACGCGGTTTTCCACGCTGGCGGTGCACAGCACGCGGGTGTCGCCGAAGCTGACCAGCACCGAGCCTTCGGCATGGCGGGTGAAGGCGCGTTCGATGCGCACCGGGCGCAGCTGGTCGGCCGTGCGGCCGCTGGGACGGGAAAAGGTCATGCGATGAGTCCGGAAGTCGGGAGGTGGGTCTGGCGCCACTGCGCAGCGTGCAGGCAGCCGGCGAGGGCGGCTAGGGTACCATTCGCGCTTTGACGGCACGGGATTGACGATGATCCGAAGCATGACGGCGTTCGCTGGCAGCGAACGCATCACACCCTGGGGCACGCTCGGTTGCGAGCTGCGCTCGGTCAACCACCGCTTTCTGGAAGTGGGTGTGCGTCTGCCCGAGGAATTGCGTGCGCTGGAACCGTTGCTACGCGAGCGGGTGGCGGCGAAAAACAGCCGTGGCAAGCTGGATCTGACGCTGCGCCTGCGCGCGCCCGACAACGCGCAGACGCTGGCGGTCAACGAATCGCTGCTACAGCAATTGGGTGCGCTGGCCACGCGGCTGGATGGTCTGTTCCCCAAATTGCAGGTCGGCTTCACCGACCTGCTGCAGCTGCCCGGCGTCCTGCAGGTGCAGGACGTGGACGCCCCCGCGTTGCAGGCACAGGCGCTGGCGTTGCTGGAGGAGGTGGTGGGTAGCTTCGTGATCGCGCGCGAGCGCGAGGGCGCCAAGCTGGCCGAGGCGATCAGCGAGCGGGTAGATGCCATCGAACGCATCGCCGCCGAGGTGCGCGTCCTGATTCCGGTGATTCGCGAAGGTCAGCGCGCCAAGCTGGCCGCGCGCCTGGCCGACCTGCCGCATCCGGTCGACCCGGGCCGTGCCGAGCAGGAGCTGGTGCTGTGGCTGCAGAAGCTGGATGTGGACGAGGAGCTGGACCGCCTGTCCAGCCACATCGCCGAGATCCGTCGCGTGCTCAGGCAGCGCGAACCGGTCGGTCGCCGCCTGGACTTCCTGCTGCAGGAATTCAACCGCGAAGCCAATACGCTGGGCTCCAAGTCGGTGGACAGCCGCACCTCCAATGCCGCCGTGGATCTGAAGGTGTTGATCGACCAGATCCGCGAGCAGGTGCAGAACATCGAGTAGCCGGGATTGGTGATTGGGGATTCGGGATTGGTCGACGGCAACCTCGCGTTTCAGCGGGCTGCGGCCAATCCCGGTAGCATGTCGACCCCGGTGGCACCGGTCCGCAGTCCGTTCGCGAATCCCGACTCCCCAATCCCGAATCCCTGATCCTATGCGCGGCACTCTCTATATCGTTGCGGCCCCCTCCGGCGCCGGCAAGAGCAGCATCGTCAACGCCACCCTGGCACGCGACCCGAAGATCGCCCTGTCGATCTCGTTCACCTCGCGCGCGCCGCGGCCGGGCGAACGGCATGCCGAGCACTACCATTTCGTCTCCGCCGACGAGTTCCAGGGCATGATCGAGGCGGGCGATTTCTTCGAATATGCGCTGGTGCATGGCGACTGGAAGGGCACCGCGCGGCAGTCGGTGGAGCCGCAGCTGGCCGCCGGCCACGACGTCCTGCTGGAGATCGACTGGCAGGGCGCGCGTCAGGTGCGCCAGAAGGTGCCTGATGCGGTCAGCGTGTTCATCCTGCCGCCGTCGCGCCAGGCGCTGGACGAGCGCATGCGCAAGCGCGGGCAGGACAGCGAGGACGTGATGGCGCAACGCCTGGCCGCCGCCCGTGAAGAGATGCTGCATTTCGAAGAGTTCGATTACGTGATCATCAACGAGACCTTCGACATCGCCGTGGCGGAGATGTGCGCCATCTTCACCGCCAGTCGGCTGCGTCGGCAGGCACAACAGCAGCGGCACGCCGGATTGATCCAGGCGCTGCTGGAGTAAGCGCCGCTAGCAGCGCGGGGCTGGTCACCGGACGGGCGCCGCCGCGCGACGGCATCCACCGCGCGTAGACCGCGGTCCTGACACGCGCCGGCTGCACCAGCGACTGCTCAGGAAGGTTTCCTGGTCGCTCCAAGCGGCTCAAACCGCTGATTCCAAAGGAAACTGAATGGGTGGCGGTTGCTGCGGCGCCGGCCGGAGCGTACACTCCGCCCCCTTTCCCTCATTCGATGCGCGGCCGTTGCTGGTCGCCGGGAGCCCGCATGGCCCGCATTACCGTAGAAGATTGCCTGGAAGTCGTGAACAACCGTTTTGAGCTGGTCATGATGGCCTCCAAGCGCGCCCGTCAGCTCGCCAACGGCGTGCAGCCGCTGATCGAGAATGCCGATGCCAGCGACAAGCCCACCGTGATGGCACTGCGCGAGATCGCCGCACGCCGGATCGACAACGCGCTGATCGATGAAGTCGAGAAGGCCGAGCGCGAACGCGCCGAGCGCGAAGCGCTGGAATGGGCCGCCGCCGAAGTGGTCGCCGACGAAGACATGTCCAAGAACGACGATTGATCCCAGCATCGCTGCGATCGATCAGAACAGCCCGCCTCGATGCGGGCTGTTTTCGTTTTCGGTCCCGGCAATACGCCTGCGTGTGCAAATGTTTGCCCAGACTGCACGGCTGGCATAGTCTTCCGGCATGAACCCAGGCCCCACTGCCCAGGCGACCGTCGTGACGTCTCCGTCTTCCGACCAGGCCATCCCCGACTACGTCCTGCATCTCGAGCGCGCGGCCAGCTACCTGCCCAAGGAGCAGCTGCCGATCCTGCGCCGTGCCTGGGAAGTGGGCGCCAGCGCGCATGCCGGGCAGACCCGCAAGTCGGGCGAGCCCTACATCACCCACCCGGTGGCGGTGGCTGGCGTGCTGGCCGAGCTGGGCCTGGACATGGAATCGCTGATCGCCGCAATCCTGCACGACACCATTGAAGATACGCCGCTGACGCGCGAAGAACTGGCGTCGGAGTTCGGCGAGGCGGTGGCCGAGCTGGTCGATGGCGTCACCAAGCTGGACAAGCTCAAGTTCCGCGACCGCCAGGAAGCGGCGGCGGAAAGTTTCCGCAAGATGCTGCTGGCGATGTCGCGCGACCTGCGCGTGATCATGATCAAGCTGGCCGACCGCCTGCACAACATGCGCACGCTCGGCGCGCAGAGCACCGAGGCGCGCGGCCGCATCGCGCGCGAGACGCTGGAGATCTACGCACCGATCGCGCAGCGGCTGGGCATGAGCCTGATCAAGTCCGAATTGCAGAATCTGGGCTTCCGCGCGTTGTATCCGTGGCGCCACGCCATCATCGAAAAGCACATCCGCAGCCAGCCGGTGGTGCGGCGCGAATCGATGGCGCAGGTGGAAGTGCAGCTGTCCCAGCGGCTGGCCAAGGAAGGGCTGGAGCATCGGCTGGTCAGCCGCATCAAGACGCCCTGGAGCATCTATTCCAAGATGCACGAAGAGAACAAGTCCTTCGACCAGGTGATGGACGTGTTCGGCTTTCGCCTGGTGGTGCGCACGGTGGCCGATTGCTATCACGCGCTGGGCGCGGTGCATGCCAGCTTCAAGCCGCTGGACGGGCGCTTCCGCGATTTCATCGCAATCCCCAAGGCCAATGGTTACCAGTCGCTGCACACCGTGTTGTTCGGACCGTACGGCTCGCCGATCGAAGTGCAGATCCGCACCGAAGAGATGGACCTGATCGCCGAACGCGGCGTAGCGGCGCACTGGACCTACAAGGTCGGCTCGGCCTCGCCCAACAGCGCGCAGAGTCGTGCGCACGACTGGATCGTGGAACTGATCGATTCGCAGCGCGCCGCCGGCTCGTCGCTGGAATTCCTGGACAACGTCAAGGTCGACCTGTTCCCGGACGAGGTCTATCTGTTCACGCCCAAGGGCAAGATCCTGGCATTGCCGCGCAATTCCACCGCGCTGGATTTTGCCTACGCGGTGCATACCGACGTGGGTAATCGCGCCGTGGCCTCGCGCGTGGACAAGAAGCTGGTGCCGTTGCGCACCAAGCTGGTCAGCGGGCAGGCGGTGGAGATCATCACCGCCCGCTCGGCCACGCCCAAACCGCAGTGGCTGGAATTTGTGGTCAGCAGCAAGGCGCGCACCGCCATCCGGCATCAGCTCAAGCAACTCGAGCACGAAGATGCCGTGCAGTTGGGCCACCGTATGCTGGACCGCGCGCTGGAAGCAATGGACTCTTCGCTGGAACGGCTGCCCAAGGGCCGCCTGGACGCCTTCCTTGCCGAGCACCGCTACCCGCGTCTGGAAGCGCTGCTGGCCGATGTGGCGCTTGGCAACTGGATGCCCAATCAGGCCGCGCAGGCGTTGATGGCTTACGCAGAACTGCGTGGCGGTGGTCTGTCCAAGCATTCGCACGAGAAGATCCTGATCGACGGCAGCGAGCGCGGCGTGATCAGTTTCGCCAATTGCTGCCAGCCGATTCCCGGCGACGAAATCATGGGCTATCACACCGCAGGCAAGGGCATCGTGGTGCACCGCCTGGACTGCCCGAACCTGGCGGAACTGCGCAAATCGCCCGAACGGTGGGTGCCGATCGACTGGGACTCCAACGTGACCGGCGACTACGACACCGCGCTGGTGGTCGAAGTGGAAAACCGCACCGGCGTGCTGGCGCAGCTGGCGGCAGCCATCGCGCAGAGTCAGTCCAATATCGAGCGCGTGGACTATCTGGACCGCGACTTCAACGCAGCCGTGCTGCGCTTCAACATCCAGGTGCGCGACCGCCGCCACCTGGCCGAGGTGATGCGCCGGCTACGGCGTCTGCACGTGGTGCAGAGCGTCGGACGCCAGTAGCGCCTGGCGCACTCGCGCAACAGTCGAGCAAATCCGCACAAAGGCCTAAACTGCGGCAACCCTTTGCAGTGGAGTGTCCATGTCCCAGATCATCCATACCGACCAGGCGCCTGCCGCCATCGGCCCGTATTCGCAGGCCGTGCGTGCCGGCAACACCGTGTATTTCTCCGGGCAGATCCCGCTGGACCCGGCCACCGGCGAGATCGTGCCGGGCGACATCGGTGCGCAGGCGCGCCGTGCATTCGACAACCTCAAGGCGGTGGCCGAAGCGGCCGGCGGCTCGCTCGACAAGATCGTGCGTCTGGGTCTGTATCTGACCGACCTGGGGCAGTTCGCTGCAGTCAACGCGGTGATGCAGGAGTATTTCCAGGCACCGTTCCCGGCGCGTTCGACCATCGAAGTCTCCGGTCTGCCCAAGGGCGCCGGCTTCGAAGTCGATGCAGTGATGGTGATCGAGTGATCCTGCGCCGCTGATCGGCCGTGTCGCGCACGCGCGTCGTCACACCGAGTCTGGCCGTCGCCGGCCAGGCTCGGCTGTCCAGCCTGCCCGGTGTCGGCCCGAAAGTGGCCGACAAGTTCGCTGCGCGCGGCATCCTGAGCGTGCAGGACCTGTGGCTGCATCTGCCGCTGCGTTACGAAGACCGCACGCGCTTGACCACCATCGCGCAGCTGCAAGGTGGCGTGCCGGCGCAGGTCGAAGGACGCGTGGATGCGGTGGAGCGCGGCTTCCGCTTCCGGCCGGTGCTGCGCGTGGCAGTGTCCGACGCCTCGCACGGGACGCTGGTGCTGCGCTTCTTTCATTTTCGTGCGGCGCAGGTCGCGCAGTTCGCCGTCGGTACGCGGCTGCGGGTGTTCGGCACACCCAAGCCCGGCCAGCACGGCTGGGAGATCGTGCACCCCAGTTACCGCGTGCTCGCACCGGACGAAGATGCCGGGTTGGGCGACAGTCTGGATCCGGTGTATCCGGTGCTCGAAGGCGTTGGCCCGGCGACGTTGCGCAAGCTCATCGGCCAGGCGCTGGAGCGTCTGCCGCCCGAAAGTGCGCTGGAATTGTTGCCACCGCACTGGCTGCAGGACGAGCGATTGCCCTCATTGCGCGCGGCTTTGCTCACCATGCATCGCCCGCCGGTTGGCACTGATCCACAGCAACTGCTCGCCGGAGGCCACCCGGCCCAGCAGCGCCTGGCAATCGAGGAATTGCTGGCGCACCAGCTCAGCCTGCGCCGGCAACGCATCGCGTTGCAGCGTCTGCACGCGCCCAGCCTGCCCGGCAACGGCACGTTGGTGCAGCAATTGCGCAAGGCGCTGCCGTTCCAGCTGACCGGCGCGCAACAACGCGTGTTCGAACAGATTGCGCATGACCTTGCGCAACCCTCGCCGATGCTGCGGCTGGTACAGGGCGATGTCGGCAGCGGCAAGACCGTGGTCGCGGCGCTGGCGGCCATGTTGGCGGTGGAGCAGGGCAAGCAGGTCGCACTTGCCGCGCCCACCGAATTGCTGGCCGAGCAGCATCTCACCAATCTGCGCGGCTGGTTGGAACCGTTGGGCATCCGCATCGTCTGGCTGGCGGGCAAGGTCACCGGCAAGGCGCGCGCGGCAGTGATGGCCGAGGTCGCCTCCGGTCAGGCGCAGGTCGTGGTCGGCACGCATGCGTTGATGCAGGAAGCGGTGGTCTTCCACGACCTGGCGTTGGCCATCATCGACGAGCAACACCGCTTCGGCGTGCATCAGCGCCTTGCGTTGCGCGACAAGGGAGCGGCGGCGGGCAGCGTGCCGCATCAACTGGTGATGACCGCCACGCCCATTCCGCGCACGTTGGCGATGTCGGCTTACGCAGATCTGGATGTTTCGGCCATCGACGAATTGCCGCCCGGCCGCACGCCGGTGCAGACGATCGTGCTGAGCGCAGAGCGCCGGCCCGAATTGGTCGAACGCATTCGCGCCGCCTGCGCCGAAGGACGGCAGGCATATTGGGTGTGCACCCTGATCGAAGAAAGCGAAGAACCCGAGAAAGGCGCGCAAGGCCAGCAAGGCGGTCCGCCGCGCATCGAAGCGCAGGCCGCCGAAGTCACCTTCGAGGCCTTGTCGGCGCAGTTGCCGGGCGTGCGGGTGGCGCTGGTGCACGGCCGCATGAAGCCGGCCGAAAAGCAGAAGGCCATGCTGGATTTCAAGCAGGGCCGCAGCGACCTGTTGGTGGCCACCACCGTGATCGAAGTCGGCGTGGACGTGCCTAACGCCTCGTTGATGATCATCGAAAATGCCGAGCGGCTGGGCCTGGCCCAATTGCATCAGTTGCGCGGTCGGGTCGGGCGTGGCGCAGCCGCCTCAAGTTGCGTGCTGCTGTACCAGGCGCCGTTGTCGATGATGGCGCGGCAGCGTCTGGAAACCATGCGCCAGACCAACGACGGTTTCGTGATCGCGGAGAAGGATCTGGAGTTGCGTGGCCCGGGCGAATTGCTTGGCACCCGGCAAACCGGCCTGGCCAGTTTCCGCATCGCCGATCTGGCACGCGACGCCGGGCTGTTGCCGCGCGTGCAGGTACTGGCCGAGCGGCTGCTGGACGAGGCGCCGGAAATCGCCGACCGCGTGGTCGAACGCTGGATCGGCGGCGCGGTGCGGTATGCGGCCGCTTGAGCGGCCGGGAGTCGGGAATCGGGATTCGTAACAGCGTGGCGGCTGCGTGCTGCTGATTCGCGTGGCCGGCCGATCCTTGCGAAGATGCGGCAACGAATCCCGAATGCCCAATCCCGAATCCCATGACTGACAAGATACCGCTGCTGATCGACACCGACCCTGGCGTGGACGACGCCTTGGCGCTGCTGATGGTCTTCAACGACACACGCCACGAGGTGGTCGGCCTGACCATCGCCGCCGGCAACGTGGGCCTGGAGCACACCGTGCGCAACGCCTTGAAGGTCTGCGAGATCGCTGGCCGTACCGATGTGCCGGTCTACGCCGGCTGCCCACAGCCGTTGCTGCACCCGTCGGTGGATGCGGCGCACGTGCACGGTCTCGACGGATTCGGCGATGTGGGCCTGGCACCGGCCAAGCGCACGGCCGAGGCCGAACACGCCGCGCTCGCCATCCTGCGTCTGTCGCACGAACACGCCGGCAAGCTGCTGCTGGTGGCGCTCGGTCCACTGACCAATCTTGCCCTGGCGCTCACCCTGGACCCGACCCTGCCGCAGCGCGTGGCGCGGCTGGTGGTGATGGGCGGAGCGTTGACCGGGCACGGCAATATCACCGCTGCGGCCGAGTTCAATATCGGATTCGACCCGGAAGCGGCGCATATCGTGTTCGGCGGTTTTCCGCAGTTCGACGTGGCCGACTGGGAAGCCACCATTGCCCACGGCCTGCTGCACCGGGACGTGGAGCAATGGCTGGCGGCCGATTCTGGCCGCGCCCGATTCTACGAGGAGATCTCGCGCAAGACCCGGCTGTGGTCCGAAGACAGCCGCGGCGAGTACTGGTATGCCGCCGACGCGCTGGCGATGGCGTTCGCACTGCACCCGGAAGGCGCGCAGCGGCTGGAACAGCGCCCGGTCCATATCGAACTGTCCGGTGCGCATACCCGTGGCATGACCCTGGTGGACTGGAACCGGCAGGGCGGGGCGCCCGACAATGCCAATCTGCTGCTGGCCTATGACATCCAGCAGTTCTACGCGCTGGTCGGGGCCGCCCTGGCGGCGAACTGAGGCGACCTTGCGCCGGCTGCCTGGGCGCAGCTATAATACCCGGCTTATCCAGGCAGCCCGGCGCCAAGTCCATGAAAGATAACGTTCATCCCAACTACAAAGACGTCGTCTTTCACGACGTGACGTCCGATTTCAAGATTCTGACCCGTTCCACCATGACCTCGAAAGAGACCGTGAAGTGGGAAGACGGCCAGGAGTATCCGCTGATCAAGGTGGAAATTTCCTCGTCCTCGCACCCGTTCTATACCGGCAAGCACAAGGTGATCGACACCGGCGGCCGGATCGACAAGTTCCAGAAGCGCTACGCGCGCTGAACTTGCAGGACGGGCTGTACCGGCAGCGGCCGCGCATTGCGCGGCCGTTGTTTTTTGGGGCGCTGAACGCTTCGCCTGTATGCCTGGCGCGATGCGTCTACGACTTCTGTCCAAGCGACGGCCAAAATGCTGCTGTGCGATAATGGTCTGATCCGGGGCGATGCCTTGGACTTCCATCACGTGCCTGCCCATGTGGGATCAGGCGCCTTCCACTGAAGGAGCGTACACAGTGTCCGATCTTGATCAGGTCACGCTCAACGCCGGCGACAAGTCGGTCGTTCTGCCGGTTCTCAAGCCCACGCTTGGCAATGATTGCGTCGATATCTCAAAGCTGACCAAAGAAACCGGTCTGTTCACCTACGACTCGGGCTTCACCGCCACCGCCAGCTGCAAGTCGGCCATCACCTACATCGATGGCGACAATGGCGTGTTGCTGTATCGCGGTTACCCGATCGAGCAGCTGGCCGAAAAGTCCAGCTTCCTTGAGGTCTCGTACCTGCTGATGAACGGCGAACTGCCGACGGCGGACGAATTCAAGAAGTTCGACCACGAAGTGACGCATCACACGATGATGCACGAGTCGCTGAAGAACTTCCTCGGCGGTTTCCGTCACGACGCGCACCCGATGGCCATGCTGGCCGGCTCGGTCGCCTCGCTGTCGGCGTTCTACCACGACACCCTGGACCTCAACGATCCGGAGCAGCGCCGTCAGGCCGCCATCCGTTTGATCGCCAAGGTGCCAACCCTGGCGGCTGCGGCGTACCGTTATTCGATCGGCTGGCCGATCCGCTACCCACGCAATAACCTGAACTACGTCGACCGCTTCCTGCACATGATGTTCGAAGTGCCGAGCGAGCCGCTGGAGATCAATCCGGTCGTTGCCAAGGCCCTGGATCTGCTGTTCATCCTGCACGCCGACCACGAGCAGAACGCCTCGACCTCGACCGTGCGTCTGGTCGGCTCGACCGGTGCCAATCCGTATGCCTCGGTCGCCGCCGGTATCACCGCGCTGTGGGGTCCGGCACACGGTGGCGCAAACGAAGCCGTGCTGAAGATGCTCGAAGAGATCGGCACCGCCGACAACGTCGAATCGGCCGTGGCCAAGGCCAAGGACAAGAATTCCTCGTTCCGTCTGATGGGCTTCGGTCACCGCGTCTACAAGAACTTCGACCCGCGCGCCAAGATCATCCGCGAGATGACCCACAAGGTGCTGGGCGAGCTGGGCGTCAACGACCCGCTGCTGGAAGTGGCGCTGAAGCTGGAAGAAGCCGCGCTGAAGGACGACTATTTCGTGCAGCGCAAGCTGTACCCGAACGTCGACTTCTACTCGGGCATCATCTACAAGGCGCTCAATATCCCGGTGGAAATGTTCACCGTGATGTTCGCCATCGCACGCACCGCAGGTTGGGTGTCGCATTGGTTGGAGCAGCAGGTCGACCCGGAAATGAAGATCGGCCGTCCGCGCCAGATCTATACCGGTTACGACAAGCGCGATTACACCGACAGCGCCAAGCGCTGATCGGTCCACGCGTACCTGCGTAAACAAACGCCCCGCAGTGCGGGGCGTTTGCATTTGGATGGTTGCGCGGCAGTCGCCTTCCAGCACAGCGTGCTGCTGTCGTGGCGATTGGCAGCGTCGTGTTGCACGACGGTTCGTCCGGCTGGCTGGGCCCGAATAAACGACCGCTGCGTAGCGGCGTCGTGACGCCGGTTAAAGAAGCACAGAGCTCGCCCGCGTAGTCAGGTTCCGCGTCATATGGCCGACTCAGCGCAGCAGCGGTGAGCCGGTGGAACCGTCGCCGTCTGTCAACAACTGTCGCACCTGCGCGGCCGACGCACGCTGCATCGGCTTTTCGTCCAGCTGCGACAGCGGCGCCTGCCGCAGCGCGTCGTAGGGCAGCACGGTGAGATCGAAGGTGAGGTCTTCGGCGCTGAACAGCCACACCGGAAACTCGCCGTTGCGCTCGCGATCCAGGCGCAGCCGGCGCGTGCGCGACTCGGCCGGAATGCGGTGTTCTTCCAGAAACCGCTGCACGGCATCGGCATCGTCGCTGTGCAACTGCAGGTGCACCGGTGCATTGGCGTCGGCGGTGCCGTCCAGCACCGGGCCGGTCAGCCGTGGCTGGAAGGGGCTGAGAAACTCAAGCGCCCGCAACGCGGCTTCGCGACGTTGGCGCAGACGCGCACCGTGCGCAGGTCCGGCGAACAGGCGTTGGTACTCGCGCAACGCATCTTCGATCTCGCGATTGCGTGGCAGCGACGCATCGTCATGAATGCCGAGCCGGCTGGCAGCCTTGAGCTTGGCTTGATGGAAATCACGGATGCCGCCTTCGGCCATCAGGCGTGCGGCTTCGTGCGCCAGACGATGGCGACGTTCCCGGGTTCGTGTATCGGCGTGCGCGCGTGCGTGATGCATGACCGGGCTCCCCTAATGAACCTGATCTGGACTCTACAACAGCTGCATGAAGACATGGCGAATGCGTCATGTCATTGCAAAGGAACGATCACGCAGCGGTGACCGGGCGATCGTCCAGGTGCGGGTATGCACGGGCAAGGCGCAAGGCGCGTGCGATATCCGTGGCGGGCAGGTGAGCGCTGCGCCGACCCGGCAACGATGCCGCCAGCGATCCATCAGGTCGGCAATGGCTGGCGCTTATCCAACGGGGGCCAACAAATTGGGGAACCGAACAGCCACGCCGCTTTCGATTCCTCAATCCCGGCTCCTCAGAAAATGTCGAACGCCTTTTCGTCCTGCTGTTCCTGCAGGCCGTAGTCGTAATCCTGCAAGCGGTCCAGATCTTCGTTCTTGACCCATTCGACGGCGCCATTGATGGTGGCCTGGGTCATGCCATCGGGCGGATCGTTGGCGGCGATCGGCTTGTCCTTGAGCGCTACGCGCATGTAGTCGATCCAGATCGGCAGCGCCGCCTTGCCGCCGTATTCGCGATAGCCGAGCGAGCGGAAGTCGTCGCGGCCCACCCATACGGTGGTGACGTAGGGGCCGCCAAAGCCGGAGAACCACGCGTCGCGGTGCTCGTTGGTGGAGCCGGTCTTGCCGCCCACGTCCTCGCGGCCGAGGACCTTGGCCGCGGTGCCGGTGCCGCGCTGGACCACGTCGCGCATCATCGACACCAGCTGGTAGGCGGTGCGCTCGTCGATTGCGCGCGGCGCGATCTTGGTCTGCGCGGTTGCCGCAGGGGCGGTCTGCGCCGGCGTCGGCGTGGCCGTGGCCGGCGCGGCAGGCGGTGTTTCCGGTGCCTGCGCGCCGAAGTTGAAGCCATCGACGACCTGGCTCACGGGCGCCACATTGCCGCCTTGCAGGGCGCAGGTGCGGCAGGCTACGGCCGGCACTTCCTTGAAGATGACATTGCCCTCGCGGTCTTTGACCTCATCCACGATCCAGGTGTCCACCCGCGAGCCGCCATTGGCGAACACCGCATAGCCGCGTGCCACAGACAGCGGCGTGAGCGAAGCGGTGCCCAGCGACATCGACAGGTTCGGCGGCAATTCGGCCTCCTGGAAACCGAATTGACTGATGTATTTGCGTGCGAAATCGACGCTGATCGCGTCCAGCAGGCGCACCGACACCAGGTTGCGCGACTGCACCAGCGCTTCGCGCAGGCGCATCGGCCCGCGGAAGCCGCCTCCATCGTTCTGCGGCGACCAGGTCTTGCCACGCCGGTCGCGGAACACCACCGGCGCGTCCAGCACGATCGAGGCCGGGTTGAAGCCCTTTTCGAATGCGGCTGCGTAGACGAACGGCTTGAAGCTCGACCCTGGCTGGCGGCGTGCCTGGGTGGCGCGGTTGAACTTGTTCCCCGCAAAGCTGAAGCCGCCTACCAGGGCACGCAGGGCGCCGCTATTGGCGTCCAGCGAAACCAATGCCGCCTGGCCGCGCGGCAACTGGTCGATGATCCACTCGCCGTCCTTTTCGCCGGCGCGAATGCGGGTCAGGTCGCCGCGGGTCAGCAGCTTGGCCGGGGTCTTGCCGGTCCAGCGGCTGGCACTGGCGGGCAGGGTCAGTTCGGTCTTGTCGCTCAGCACGACCGTGACCCCGCCATCGGGATTGGTGCGCGCCACGATCACCGCACGCAGTCCGCCCTGGGTGAACGCGCCTGCCAGGTGCTTGGCCAGTGCAGGCGCGTCCGCATCGGCGGGCACGTCGAAGTGCTGCTCGACGCCATGCCAGCCATGGCGATGATCGTAGACCCGCAAGCCGTCGGCGACTGCCACATCCGCACCGGTCTGCAGGGTCGCATCGATGGTCGTGGTGACGTGATAGCCCTTGTTGAGCACATCGCCGCCGTACTTGGCGATCATTTCCTGACGCACCAGCTCGGCCACGTAAGGGGCGTACACCTCCACCGGCGGCTCATGCGGCTTGGCGTGCATCGGCACGGCCTTGGCGGCGTCGGCTTCGGCCTGGCTGACAAAGCCCAGGTCGGCCATGCGCTGCAGCACGTAATAGTCGCGACGCTCCTGCGCACGCTCAGGGTTGCTGATCGGGTTGCCACTGGACGGGAACTTGGGGATGCCGGCCAGCGAGGCCATCTCGTCCAGGTTCAATTCGCTCATCTTCTTGCCGTAGTAATACTCGGCAGCGGCCCCGACGCCGTAGGCGCGGTTGCCGAAGAAACTCTTGTTGAGATACAGCTCGAAGATCTCGTCCTTGCTCAGCTCACTTTCGATCTTGCGCGCCAGCAGGATCTCCGCCAGCTTGCGGGTGTAGCTGTACTCCGAACTCAGGAAGAACTGCCGCGCCACCTGCTGGGTGATGGTCGAACCACCCGGCACGCGCTTGGCATCGGTGGTTGTCAGCAGCCACACCGCGCGGGCAATGCCCTTGTAGTCCACGCCGCCGTGCTCGTAGAAGCGCGCGTCCTCGGTGGCCAGGAAGGCCTGCTTCAGGCGCAGCGGCACGTCCTTCATCTGGATGGGATAACGCCGGGTCTCGCCATAAACCGCCATGAGGCGGCCATCGCTGGAATAGACGTACATCGGCTCCTGCAGCTCGACCTGCTTGAGCGATTGAACGTCTGGCAACTTCGAGGAAATGGCGTAATACAGGCCGCCGGCAGCAATTGCGCCAAGCAGTGCGAGCACGACGATCGTGGCCAGGATCCAGCCCAGCCAACGGCGAATACGGGGCATGTAAGAGAGATTCCGATTGCAGATTTCTTGGTCACAGAGTATAGATGACGCCGAGTTTGGCTGGGGCCGAACTCTGGGGATCGCAGAAGACAGTACTGGGGTCGCGTCGCCGGGTCATTGCCTAGCGCGTGAAGGGCTTGTCAACTGTTAAAATTTGATTATTAATACGAGGGCGCACGTGCGTCCAAGTGCCCGTCGGCAGGGGAGTTACCGTGGGGCTTTTACCCAAGAGTCAGTCGCCACTGATTGGTGTCGACATTAGTTCTACTGCCGTGAAGCTCTTGCAGCTATCGCGCAGTGGGAACCGTTTTCGCGTGGAACATTACGCGGTGGAACCATTGCCGCCGAATGCGGTCGTGGAGAAGAACATCGTCGAAGTGGAGGCGGTGGGCGAAGCCATTCGCCGCGCCATCAACCGTTCCGGCAGCAAGGCCAAGAACGCGGCCGCTGCTGTCGCCGGGTCGGCGGTGATCACCAAGTTGATCCCGATGCCGGCCGATCTGGACGATAGCGACCTGGAAGCCCAGGTCGAACTGGAAGCCACCAATTACATTCCGTACCCGATCGAGGAAGTCAATCTCGATTTCGAGGTGCTGGGCCCGATGCCCAACAGCCCGGATATGGTGCAGGTGCTGCTGGCCGCCTCGCGTTCGGAGAATGTGGAACTGCGCCAGTCGGCGCTGGAACTCGGCGGTTTGACCGCCAAGGTCATGGACGTGGAGGCCTTCGCGGTCGAAAACGCCTTCGCGCTGGTTGCCAGCGAATTGCCGGTGGCCGCCGATGCGGTGGTGGCGCTGGTGGATATCGGCGCCACCATGACCACGCTGAGCGTGCTGCGCTCCGGTCGCAGTCTGTATAGCCGCGAGCAGGTGTTCGGCGGCAAGCAGCTCACCGACGAAGTGATGCGCCGTTACGGGCTGACCTATGAAGAGGCTGGCCTTGCCAAGCGTCAGGGCGGCCTGCCGGAAAGTTACGAGGTCGAGGTGCTGGAGCCGTTCAAGGAAGCCACGGTGCAGCAGATCAGCCGTCTGCTGCAGTTCTTCTATGCGGGCAGTGAGTTCAACCGCGTCGACTGCATCGTGCTGGCCGGCGGTTGCGCCGCGCTGGCGCGCCTGCCGGAGATGGTGGAAGAGCAGCTCGGCGTGACCACGGTCGTTGCAAATCCGCTTGCCCAGATGACGCTTGGTCCGAAGGTTCAGGCCCATGCGCTGGCGCTGGATGCGCCTGCATTGATGATCGCCACCGGCCTGGCCCTGAGGAGCTTCGACTGATGGCAAGAATCAATCTATTGCCCTGGCGCGCGGAGCGCCGAAAGGCACGCGAGCGCGAGTTCTATTCGATGCTGGGCTTCGCCGCATTGGGCGGCGTGCTGTTGTCGGCGTTGATCTGGTTCTATTACGACGCGCAGATCAGCGGCCAGACCGAGCGCAATGCGTTTCTGACCACCGAGATCGACAAGGTCAAGGCGCAGAACGAAGAGATCAAGGAACTCGACAAGAAGAAGGACCGCCTGCTTGCCCGCAAGAAGGTGATCGAGGAACTGCAAGCCAACCGCTCGCAGATGGTGCACCTGTTCGATTCGCTGGTGCGCACCATTCCCGATGGCGTGGCGCTGACCAACATCAAGCAGGATGGCGACATCCTCACGCTGGAAGGTCGCTCGCAATCGAATGCGCGGGTCAGTGCATACATGCGCAACCTGGAAAGCTCGGGCTGGATGACCAATCCGGACCTGTCGATCATCGAGGCCAAGAGTCAGGACAAGGCCGGTCAACCTGCCGCGTCGTCGATGGACACCAAGACGCTGCCGTACGTGTTCACGCTCAAGGTCAAGCTGGCCAACCCGAACGAGGCTGACAAGAACGGCACCGCGCCGGGCGCAGCGGATCCGGCTGCGCCGGGCACCGCAGCACCGGGTGCTGCGCCTGCCGGTGCGACGCCTGCCGCTCCGGCCGCGGCGCCTGCGCCCGCAACGCCGCCGGCCGCTGCTCCTGCACCGACGCAGGCAGCACCGGCGCCAGCCAATCGGCCGCAGGAGGGGGCGGCGTCATGAGTAAGAAATCATTCAAGCTCAGCGATCTGGATTTCAACAACATCGGCGGTTGGCCGCAGCAGGCGCGCATCGTGTTCTGCGTGGTGGTCGGCTTGTTCATCATGGTGCTGGCCTGGTTCCTGTTGATCAGCAGCAAGCGCGATGAACTGGAAGGCCTGGAAAGCACCGAATCCCAGCTGCGCACCGAGTTCGAGACCCAACAGGGCCGCGCGGTGAACCTGGAGCCGCTCAAGCAGCAGCTCGCGCAGATGGAACAAGTGCTGCAGCAGATGCTGCGTCAGCTGCCCAGCAAGACCGAAATGCCGGATTTGATCATCGACATTTCGCAGACCGCGTTGTCCAGCGGCCTGTCCAACGAGCTGTTCCAGCCCGGTCCGGAATCGCCGAAGGAGTTTTACGCCGAAAAGCCGATCGCTCTGCGCATGGTGGGCAGCTATCACCAGTTCGGTGCCTTCGTCAGCGGTGTGGCCTCGCTGCCGCGCGTGGTGATCCTGACCATGCACGACATCAACCTCAAGCCCAAGGACCCCAAGGCCGGTATCGGCCCGCGCGGTGCGCTGGAGCTGTCCGGAACGGTCAAGACCTATCGTTATCTGGACGATGAGGAAATGGCCGAGCAGGAAAAGGCTGCGGCCAACGCTGCGAAGAAGGGCGGCCAATGACCATGAAATTGCTCAAGATTCTGTCCTGTGTGGCGTTAATTGCAGTATTGCCGGCGTGTACGCGCGGTGTGACCAGCACACCGGGCGATGCGCCGAATCTGGAGGCCTGGGTTGCCGAGGTGCGCGCGCGTCCTGCGCCGCCGCTGGAGCCATTGCCGGTGATGCAGCAATTCGAGACCTTCGAATATGCAGCGCAGGCGATGCGCGACCCGTTCAGCGATGCCTGGGTCAGCGCGGAAGGTGGCAACGGCACGCGTCCGGATCCGAACCGGCGCAAGGAACCGTTGGAAGCCTTTCCGCTCGACGCCCTCGACATGGTGGGGACCATTGGCGGCGGTTCGGGCCTGATCGCATTGGTGATGGCGCCTGACAAGGTGACCTACCGGGTGCGGCCGGGTGTGTATCTGGGACAGAGCGATGGCCGGGTGACCGGGGTCTACGAAGACCGCATCGAGCTGATTGAACTTGTGCCGGACGGTGCGGGTGGATGGCTTGAACGGCCGGCCGCACTCGCATTGGATGATCAATAAAGTGATAGGGGATAGCACGATGACGTTTTCCAATGCCCAGCGGCTGCGTCCGGTACGACGCCACGCGATCTTCCAGGCCTGCGCGTTGGGGTTCGCGCTGGCACTGGCGAGCGGCAGCGCGTTCGCCGCCGCGGCGCTGACTCAGCCCGCGCAGGATCCGGCCAAGGTCGCTCCGGCGAGCCTGGCGGTGTCCAAAATCGATTTCAAGCGCGGCGAAGACGGCGCTGGCCGTCTGATCCTGCAGTTCGACGGCCAGGGCGCCAGCCCGGACCTGCGGACGCAAGGCGACAACGTGCTGGTGGACATCAGCAATGCCAAGCTACCCGCCGAGCTGCAACGCCCGCTCAATGTCACCGACTTCGCCACGCCGGTGCGGCGCGTTGAAGTGAAGCCGTCCGGCTCCGGTTCGCAGCTGGTGCTGTCGACCAAGGGTGCCTTCGACTCGCTGGCCTACCAGACCGGCAACGAATACGTGGTGGAAATCACCCCGCGCAAGGGCCAGCCGGCGGTTGGCGGTGTGAGCCCGGCGGCGGTCACGCAGGCTGCCGCGCAGATCGCTGCGCGCGGCTACAGCGGCCGCCCGGTGACGTTCAACTTCCAGGACGTGCCGGTGCGCACCGTGCTGCAGCTGATCGCCGAGGAGTCCAACCTCAATATCGTCGCTTCCGACACCGTGCAGGGCAACGTCACGCTGCGCCTGATGAACGTGCCGTGGGACCAGGCGCTGGACATCGTGCTGCGTGCCAAGGGCCTGGACAAGCGCCGCGATGGTGGCGTGGTGTGGGTCGCCCCGCAACCGGAGCTGGCCAAGTTCGAGCAGGACAAGGAAGACGCCCGCATCGCGATCGAGAACCGCGAGGACTTGATCACCGATTATGTGCAGATCAATTACCACAACGCTGCGGTGATCTTCAAAGCGCTGACAGAGGCCAAGGGGATTGGTGGCGGGCAAGGTGGCGGCCAGGGCGGACAAGGTGGTGCGGGGCAGCAGGACAATGGTTTCCTTTCGCCACGTGGTCGGTTGGTTGCCGATGAACGCACCAACACATTGATGATCAGCGATATTCCGAAGAAGGTCGCGCAAATGCGCGAGCTGATTTCGCATATTGACCGCCCAGTGGATCAGGTGCTGATCGAGAGCCGGATTGTCATTGCGACGGATACTTTTGCGCGTGATTTGGGTGCGCGCTTTGGTGTCTCGGGCGCGACTGGGCGCGGAATTCTGAGCGGTTCGCTGGAAAGTAATGTGAATTACCAAAACACCTCGGCCCAGCGCGCCAACGAACTCGCTAGTACTGCGACTGCAACCTCGCCTGGAACTAGCAATACCATCCCGCAATTTCTGTTTCCGTCAGGCTTGAATATTGATCTTGGAGCTGGCGGTTTTACGAACAGTGGCGCCGCTGGTCTGGCCTATACCTTGTTGGGCTCGAACTTCAATCTGGATATCGAGCTTTCCGCAATGCAGGAGGAAGGGCGTGGTGAAGTCGTCTCCAACCCTCGCATCGTGACTGCAAATCAACGCGAAGGCGTGATCAAGCAAGGTCGTGAAATTGGCTACGTCACCATTAGTGGTGCTGGCGCCGCGGGTGGTGGCTCACAGGCTAATGTTCAGTTTAAAGAGGTCTTGCTCGAGCTAAAAGTCACTCCAACAATCACTAACGATAATCGTGTTTTCCTTAACATGAATGTCAAAAAAGATGAGGTGGCTCGATTTATTACTCTGCCGCAGTACGGTACTGTTCCCGAAATTAATCGTCGCGAGGTCAACACTGCCGTCCTGGTGGCAGATGGTGAGACGGTTGTTATCGGCGGTGTATATGAGTTTACTGATCGTGAGAGCGTGGCCAAGGTTCCGTTCTTAGGCGATATTCCATTCTTGGGGAATTTGTTCAAAAAGCGTGGTCGTAGCAAGGAAAAGGCAGAGCTTCTTGTGTTTGTAACGCCCAAGGTGCTTCGTGTGGCAAGCGCGGCCCGCTAAGACTTAAATATTTAAAGTAAAGAGGTCGCGAAAGCGGCCTTTTTACTTTTTGAGGCGTAAGTGTGCGCCAAGGTGTGCATTGCACTTATTTCTATGTGCCGCGTCGAAATTTACTTAGCGTTAGGCAATGCCAAGTCTGCTCCTGATTAGCCCTGACCTTCAGCCGCCAGTCGCAGGATCTGCGCCGCGCTGGGTGGATGCTGCTGTCACTCTGAAGCCAACGAGGTGACGTGATGAGCATCAATGCGGTGCAGTTCCAGGCTGGATTGTCGATGCCTGAGTTCTTCGCGTTCTACGGCACCGAGGCCAAGTGCTATCGCGCGCTCTACACGTGGCGTTGGCCGCAGGGCTTTCGTTGCCCTGTTTGTGCCGGGCGCGTGCGCTCGCGTTTCAAGCGGCGTGCTGCGATCTACTACCAATGCAGCGCGTGCCGGCATCAGACCAGTCTGATGGCAGGCACGATGTTCGAAGGCACCAAACTGCCGCTGCGCACCTGGATGCTGGCCTTGCACCTGTTGACCTCGACCAAAACCAACATGGCCGCACTGGAGCTGATGCGTCATCTGGGGGTTAACTACAAGACGGCCTGACGGATGAAGCACAAGATCATGCAGGTCATGGCCGAGCGTGAAGCCACGCGGAAATTGGCGGGTTTCGTGCAGATCGACGATGCCTATCTCGGCGGCGAGCGTAACGGTGGCAAGGCCGGACGCGGATCAGAGAACAAACAAGCGTTCCTGATTGCGGTGCAGACCGATGCCACCTTCACCGCGCCGCGCTTTGTGGTGATTGAGCCGGTGCGCAGCTTCGACAACACCTCGCTGCAGGACTGGATTGCCCGTCGCCTGGCGCCCGAATGCGAGGTCTACACCGATGGGCTGGCCTGCTTCCGCCGGCTGGAAGACGCCGGCCACGCGCACACCACGCTGGACACTGGCGGTGGTCGTGCCGCGACCGAAACGGCCGGTGCACGTTGGCTCAACGTGGTGCTGGGCAATCTCAAACGCGCCATCAGCGGCGTGTATCACGCTATCGCGCAAGGCAAATACGCAAGGCGCTACCTGGGAGAAGCGGCCTATCGTTTTAATCGTCGATTCCGCTTGCGCGAGATGCTGCCGCGACTTGCCACGGCCATGATGCAATCCAACCCATGTCCAGAGCCGGTCCTGCGTGCAGCGAGCAATTTTCATGGCTGAGAGTCAGGGCTAATCAGGAGTCTGCTTAAGGCGTCCCGCTATCCCGGGCATGGCGATTGGCTGCTAATTTTGAAAGTATAATTTCTAAATATGAACTATTTTGATTTGTAAATATTGAATGAGGGCATGACGCCAAGCGATGGAGAAAAGTGCCGATACGTTATCCTGGGGCTCAGGACCAGCCCTTAGGTGGAAATTTGCTCCAGCTCAACCTTCGTGCCGTACTGCTATGTTTGGCCTTGACTGAACCTGGCCCCATCGCCGAGTGAACCAATCGCGTTCGAATCAGTCACACTGGACCTATGAACGCACCGCCACTGCTCCCCCCCGAAGCCGTTGCCGCGCCCGCCGAGGACCGGCTGCACCGTCAATTCACCTCGCTGCGCGAATCGCTTGCGCAGCGCATCGTTGGCCAGGCAGCGCTCGTGGAGCGGCTGTTGATTGCCTTGCTGGCCGATGGCCATCTGCTGGTCGAGGGCGCGCCCGGGTTGGCCAAGACCACCGCGATCCGTGCGCTGGCTTCGCGGCTGGAAGCGGATTTTGCCCGGGTGCAGTTCACCCCGGACCTGCTGCCTGCCGATCTGACCGGTACCGAAATCTGGCGGCCGCAGGACAGCCGGTTCGAGTTCATGCCCGGGCCGATCTTCCACCCGATCCTGCTGGCCGACGAAATCAACCGCGCACCAGCCAAGGTGCAATCCGCGCTGCTGGAGGCGATGGGCGAGCGGCAGGTGACGGTCGGCCGGCATACCTATGCGCTGCCGCAGTTGTTCCTGGTGATGGCGACGCAGAATCCGATCGAGCAGGAGGGTACGTTCCCGCTGCCCGAAGCGCAGTTGGATCGCTTCCTGATGCATGTGCGCATCGGCTATCCCCAGGCCGACGCCGAGGCGGAAATCCTGCGCCTGGCACGCGAGGCCGCCCGCGACACGCTGGAAAAGCACGAGACCGTACCCGACAAGATTCCATTGGAAGATGTCTTCGCCGCGCGCCGTGTGGTGCTTGACGTGCATCTGGCACCGCAGCTGGAACGCTATCTGATCGAAATCGTGCTGGCCTCGCGCGATGCCAAGCGTTACGACCCGGCATTGGCACGGAGGATCGCCTGGGGCGCCAGCCCGCGTGGCTCGATCGCACTGGAACGGTGCGCGCGCGCAAGGGCGTGGCTGGCCGGGCGCGACTACGTGACGCCGGACGATATCCGCGCCGTTGCCCCGGACGTACTGCGGCATCGCGTCCTACCCAGCTACGAGGCCACCGCCGAGGGTTGGGACGGCGAACGCCTGATCGCTGCATTGCTCGAAAAGATTCCGCTGCCCTGATCGGGCAGCGTCGCTGAGGTATGCCGCACTCTCGCCAGACACCGATGTCTTCGATGCCGTTCTCGTCCCCTGCAGCCGCCCCCTCGCCAGTCGCTGGCGATGGAGTGCGCCCAGCGCTTGCAGAACTGATTGCGCTGCGCGGTACTGCAATCCATCGCGGTCAACCGGGACGTGGCCGGCACGGGGTGGTGGGGCCGGTGCCGGCCGCCACGCGCGGGCGCGGCATGGAATATGCCGAGTCGCGTGAGTACGTGGCTGGCGATGATGCGCGGCATATCGATTGGCGCGTGACCGCGCGAACCGGGCGAGCGCACACCAAATTGTTTCAGGCTGAGCGCGAGCGTTTGAGCCTGATCGTGGCCGATACCTCGCCTGCGCTCTTCTTCGGTACGCGCGTGCGCTACAAATCGGTGCAGGCCGCACGCGCCGGCGCGGTCGCCGCATGGCTGGCGCAGCGCCGGGGCGATCGCATTGCAGCCTTGCGCGGCACCGCGAGCGAGGCGCCGATTGCGCCGCGGTCCGGTCAGCGTGGTGTGCTGCCGGTGTTGGATGCCTTGGCGCGTTGGTATGCCCAGCCGCCGTCCGGCGATGCGGGGCTGGAGGTGGCGCTGGATCATGCGGCGCGCCTGTTGCGCCCCGGCGCGCGCCTGACCGTGCTGGCCGATGCGCGCAGCGCCGGCCGGATTTCTGCCACGCGCTGGTCGGGCTTGGCCTTGCATCACGAGGTGGTGGTGATCGTGCTGGTCGATCCGCTGGAACTGGCGCCACCGGCACGTGCAGTCACCTTCGACGTGCGTGGCGAGCGCATCGCGATCGATCTGTCGACCCAGGCCGGACGTGCACGCTGGCAGGCCGAATTCGTCGCGCCGCTGGAGCATTTGGGATCGCTCCTGCAGGCACGCGGCGTGCGCTTGCATCGCCTGTCCACCGACGATGCCAGCGATGCGTGGTTGGGCGGCAGCCCTGCCGCGCGGAGTCGCTGACGATGTCCCCGCAGTCGCTGCCGCTGCGTGATGTGCACCTGCCGCCGTCGCCGTCGTGGTGGCCGCTGGCACCGGGCTGGTGGCTGGTGATCGCGGTTGTCGTGCTGGTGGTGGGGAGCGCATGGGTCTGGTGGTGGCGCCGGCGTCAGTGCCAGCGCCGCTGGCTGGCTGCGTTCGATGCGGAACTAGCGCGCGCCACCACGCCTGCGCAGCGCTTGGCGGCCGTGTCGGTGTTGCTGCGACGTGCGGCGCGGCGCGTCGACCCGCAGGCCGACCGCTTGCAGGGCGAGGCGTGGTTGCAGTTTCTGGATGGGCGCAAGCGCAAGGACCAGGTGTTTTCGCAGGGGCCGGGCCGGGCTGTACTGGAAGGCGGCTTTCAGCGCGCACCCACCATCAGCGATCTGCCTGCGGTAGAAGCGTTGGCGCGGCAGCGCTTTGTGGCGTTGATGCGGGGCCGGCGATGAACTGGTTGCAGTGGTCGCAATGGCAGGATGCGTTGGCGCACTGCGCCTGGCCGTGGGCGTGGTGGCTGATGCCCTTGCCGTTGCTGATGTGGTTCTGGCCCCAACGCCGCGCCGATGCGGCCGCACTCCGCGTGCCATATGCGGAGCAGTTGCAGGCGGTGGCGCAGGCCAAAAGCGCGCCGGTGCTGCGGATGCCGCGTTGGCTGGCGTGGCTGGCTTGGTTTTTGTTGTGTGCTGCGCTGGCACGTCCGCAGCAATTGGGCGAGGTGATTCAACCACCGCGCGAGGCGCGCCAGATGATGTTGGCGGTGGATCTTTCGGGCAGCATGAGCGAGCCCGACATGGTGCTTGGTGGCAAGGTGGTGGACCGGCTCACCGCCGCCAAGGCCGTGCTGTCGGACTTTCTGGATCGGCGCGACGGCGACCGCGTCGGTCTGCTGGTGTTTGGCCAACGCGCGTATGCGCTGACACCGTTGACCGCGGATCTGACCTCCGTGCGCGATCAGTTGAGCGACAGCGTGGTGGGCTTGGCCGGGCGCGAAACCGCGATTGGCGATGCGATCGCCTTGTCGGTCAAGCGCCTGCGCGAACAGAAGCAGGGCCAGCGCGTGGTGGTGTTGCTCACCGATGGCGTCAACACCGCCGGCGTACTCAATCCCCTGAAGGCCGCGGAACTGGCCAAGGCCGAAGGCGTGCGCGTGCACACCATTGCCTTTGGCGGCAGTGGCGGCTATTCCTTGTTCGGGGTGCCGATTCCGGCCGGCGGCAACGACGACATCGACGAAGACGGGCTGCGCAAGATCGCCCAGCAGACCGGCGGGCGCTTCTTCCGCGCCCGCGATACTGAGGAGCTTGCCGGCATCTATGCCGAGCTGGATCGGCTGGAACCGGTCAAGGGACTGGGGCCTTCGGTGCAGCCGCGCGTCGAGCGTTACTACTGGCCATTGGGCGCGGCAATCGTCGTTGCCCTGTTGGCCTATCTGCTGCCGCGGAGGTGGCAATGGACGCGCTGACCGAGCTGGCGGGGTGGCTGCAGTCGTTACATCTGTTGCGCCCGACGCTGTTGTGGGCGCTGTTGGCGATCGTACCGGCGGCTGCGCTGTGGCACTGGCGTCGCCGCGATGCCGACGTCTGGCGGCAAAGCGTGGATGCGCATCTGTTGCCGAAGCTGTTGGTCTCCGGCGGTCGGCGCGGATGGCTGGGATTCGTGCTGGCTGCGCTGACCTATGCGTTGGCCGTGCTTGCGATGAGCGGGCCGAGCTGGCGGCAGACCGAGCGTCCGGTGTTTCAATCGAGCATGCCGCTGGTAGTGGTGCTGGATCTGTCGTCCAGTGCCAACGCAACCGACCTGCCGCCTTCGCGCCTGCTGCAGGCGCGCGCCAAGCTGGCGACGCTGCTGCGCAAACGTGCCGGTGGCGAGGTGGCATTGCTGGTGTATGCAGGCGAGAGCTTTACGGTTGCGCCATTGACCGAAGACAGTGCCAACGTGGCCTTGTTTCTGGATGCGCTGTCGCCGTCGGTCATGCCGGTCGATGGCAAGCGTGCCGACCGGGCGATCGATGCGGCCGCGCAGTTGTTGCAGCAGGCCGGCTTCAAGCAAGGCGAGATCCTGCTTGTCAGCGATAGCGCAGATCGCTCCGCCGAAAGTTCGGCGCGGGTGGCACGTTCGCGCGGCTTCAGTGTCTCGGCGCTCGGTGTGGGCGGCGAGCGCGGTGCGGCGTATCGCACGGCCAGCGGTGAAATTGCACAGGCCAAGCTCGACGAGGGCAGTCTGCGCACCCTGGCCGCGCAGGGGGGCGGGCGCTATGCGCGCATTGCGCCGGACGATGCAGACCTGCGGGCGTTGGGCGTGCTCGATCCATCGCAACAGCCGTTGGCCGATGAAACCGCCGAGTCCGATGGCGGCAAGAGCTGGCTCGACGAAGGCTATTGGCTGGTGCTGCCGGTGATGCTGCTGTCCCTGCTGGCGTTTCGTCGCCGCGCGGTGGTGGCCGTGCTGGCGATGGTGTGCGTGCTGCCGCTGGCGCAGCCCGCGCACGCGGCCGATGGCACCTTGTGGCAGCGTGCCGATCAGGTGCAACAACAGCGCCTGGATGCCGGGGTGCAGGCGTATCGCAAGGGCGATTTCGCAGCGGCGCAGAAGGCCTTCGAAGCGGTACCGACCGATGAGGGGCTGTACAACCTCGGTAACGCGCTGGCGCGACAAGGCCAGTACGACGCGGCGATCGCGGCCTACGACCGTGCGCTCAAGCAACATCCGAATCAGCAGGACGCCATCGCCAATCGCGCGGCGGTCGATGCGGCGCGCAAGCGCCAGCAGCAGACCAACAAGGATGGCAAGGGGCAGTCCAAGGACCTGAAGCCATCCGGCCAGGATGGGAAGGGGCAACAGCAGGCGGGCCAGAATCAGCAGGACAAGCAATCCGGCCAGGATGGGCAGAACCAGCACGACAGCAAGAACCAGCCCTCTGAGGGGCAGCCGCCACAGGACGGCAGGCCACAAGATGCGCAGGCCAAGAACGGGCAGGGCGAGCAACGCAAGCAGGACACGCCGCCGCAATCTGCCGATGCCAAGGCGCAGCAGCAGGCCGATGAGGCACAGCGTCGCAAGATGCAGCAGGCCATGGCGCAGGCGGGCAACAAGCAGGCCGATGCCAGCGGCAAGCAGGAGGCCGCCGTCGCCGGCGAGACGCCGGAACAACGCGAGCAACGTCAGGCGGTGGACGCATGGCTGCGGCGGGTGCCGGACGATCCGGGCAGCCTGCTGCGTACCAAATTCAGGCTGGAATACGAACGCAGGCAACGGGACGGACGATGATCGGCAGACAGCATTTACGTCGCGCGGCAATCGGCATGCTGGCCAGCGTGGCACTGTTGGCGTGCGCGCCGGTAGGTGCGGTCACGCGCGCGTGGCTGGATCGCGACAGCGTCAATGCCGGCGATGTGGCGATGTTGAATATCGAAACCGACCAACGCGGCGTCGACCCGGATTACACGCCGCTGCGCAGCGATTTTTCGCTGGGCGCCAAGAGCGCCAATCAGCAGATGCAGGTGACCAATGGGTCGGTGACGGTGCGCGCCTTGTTCGGCGTGGTACTGACGCCGCGCAGGAGCGGCGAACTCATCGTGCCGGCGATACGCGTGGGCAATGAACGCACCGAACCGCTGCGCCTGCAGGTGGTTGGCGCGGCGAACGATCCCGCGAGCAGCTCCGGCAACGCTGCCGGCGCGCCGAGTGCGGCGCAGGGCAATGAAGAAGCCTTCGTCCAAACCCAGGTGGACGACCCGCAACCCTACGTGCAGCAAAGCGTGGGCGTGGTGGTGCGGTTGTACTTCGCCACCCAACTGGCATCGGGCGAATTGGATCTTGAGGCACCCGATGGGGCATCGATGCAGCGCGTCGGCGACGACGTCAGCTCGGTCAAGGTCGTCAATGGACGCCAATATAATGTGGTGGAGCGGCGCTACCTGCTGGTGCCCGAGCGCAGCGGTCGCCTGCTACTGCCGCCGGCACGTTTCAACGGGCGTTCGGTAGGCGGGTTTTTCGACGATTACTTCGGGCGCGGCAACGGTGAGTTGAGTGCGCGCAGTGCGAGCATTCCGCTGCAGGTGCGCGCGCAACCGGCCAATGCGCCGCAGCCGTGGCTGCCGTTGCGCAGCCTGCAGTTGCGCTACACGACCACGCCTCAGCGGGCGAGAGCCGGTGAGGCGGCCCAATTCGTGGTGGAAGCCAGTGCGCGCGGCGCGACCCAGGCGCAGTTTCCCGAATTGCCCACGCCCAGCGTGCCCGACGCGCAGGTATTCGCCGAGCCGCCGCAATTCGAGGAACGCTTTGTGGACGGCTCGCCGCAACTGCGACTGACCCGGCGCTATTCGATCGTGCCCAACCGCGCCGGTCCGTTGGTGGTGCCCGGGCTGCAGATGGCATGGTGGGATGTGGGGGCAGGCGCAGCCAAGACCGCGTCACTGCCCGACCTGACGCTTGATGTGGCGGCAGGTAGCGGTGCGTTTGCGACGCCTGCGCCGGCATCGGCGCCGACTCCGGCACCCGATCAATCGGCGCCGACACCCGATCGCACGCTCACCCTGCAAGCACCATCTCCCGCGCGAACGCCGTGGGGATGGATCGCGGCGGCGATCGGATTTGCGCTTTTGTGGATCGCCACGCTGGTGTGGGCGTTATTGCGTCGGCGCGGTGCTCCGCGCGGTGCATCAGGCGGCAATGAGGGCAACGGCAGCAACGTGCCAGCCCAGGGCAGACGTGCGACCCACGGCGTTGCCGAGTTGCGCCGCGCGCTCGACACCGGCGGCATGGACGAGGTAGCGGCGGTGCTCTGCGGCATGGCCGGCGTTGCCGATATCGATGCAGTGATGGCGGCATTGGCCGACCCGGCGCAGCGTGCAGCCGTGGCGCGCATGCAGCGGGCACGCTGGGGCGGCGACGGCGATGTGACCGGCGCGCGCGCTGCCTTGCGTGAAGCGTTCGCCAAGGGGCCGCGCTGGCGGCATGCAAGTGCGGCCGAACCGGAGGTGCTGGCGCCGCTGTATCCGCCTGCGCCTTGATTGACGGTGTCGCATTGATGGCGGCCTGGAACGACTGACATATTGGCCGCGCAGTTGCAGCCGGGGTGACGAAGGGTCTGCAACAACGGTACTTCGATTGCTGGTGGGGGATCTGCACACCTAACAGTGGCTCGTTAGATTTTGTTGGCCGCCATTACTTGCTCTGAGCGGCGACATTGCCTTCCAGCGCGGATAACGCGTCGATTTTGGATGCGCGTGATCTGCAAACTATGGGGCACAGAGCAAGGAGCGTTGGCGCTGGGTTAGCCGCAGTGCCCTTGCCCGCCCCCTCGCCGGACACGCTGCAAGTACGTCCTTGTAAGCTCGGTGGCGGCATCCATGCCGCCAAGGGTCCCGCGAGCGGCGAGGGCAGGCACCGCGCACTCGACAGGCGGGCTTTCGCTTTCAGCCATCTGATTTCATCTGAACGCCGCGACGGCTCGAAATGCCGGCTGTCCTGCTTTGCGCCTAAACAGCAACTCCTGCAGCCAACTGCAAAACGCCTGCCTCACCCGACAGCGAGAAGCTCGCCTACCCGCACCAGGCATATAGCAGCACCCGGGTAGGTGGCCGCATCCATGGCGTTTGTTAAGCTCCGGTCTTTGTGTCCACCAAGGCCTGACCAGATGACAGCATCCCCAGCCACGCGCCGCCCGGGCCTGCCCCTGCATTGGAAGATGGGAATTGGCTTTGCCGTTGGCCTGTTGTTGGGCCTGGCTGTCTATTACCTGGCCGGCAGCGACGCTGAGTGGGTGCGCCTGGCGACCAAGTACGTCACCACGCCGTTTTCGCAGGTCTTCCTCAATCTTATCTTCATGCTGATCGTGCCGCTGCTGTTCTCGGCGCTGGTCATGGGCATTTCCGAAATGGGCGACATCCGCGCGCTCGGGCGGGTGGGGTGGCGCACCCTGGGCTATACCGTGGTGCTGTCCGGTGTGGCGGTGTTGCTGGGGCTGGTGCTGGTCAACGTGCTCAAGCCCGGTGCGGGCGTGGACCCGCAACTGGCCAGTCAGCTGATCCAGGAAAATGCCGAGCGCACCCGCGAGATCATTTCCAGCTCCGGCACGCAGCCGCAGGGCATGGACATGCTGCTGTCGATCGTGCCCAGCAACGTGATTGCCGCCGCGTCGAGCAACGGCGCGATTCTGTCGCTGATGTTTTTTGCGGTGATGTTCGGCGTGGGCATGGTGCTGACCGAAGACGAAAAGGTCGCCACATTGCGGCGCGGCATCGAAGGGGTCTTCGAGATTTCGATGACCTTGATCGGGCTGGTGATCCGCCTGGCGCCGTATGCGGTGGCGTGTTTCATGTTCAACCTGGCCGCGCTGTTCGGCTTCGATCTGCTGATTCGTCTGGGCGCCTACGTGGGCGTGGTGGTGTTGGCGCTGGGCCTGCACATGGTGGTCAGTTACGGCATTGCGGTGAAATTCGCCGGACGCTCGCCGCTGGGTTTTTTCCGCCAGACCCAGGAAGCGACGGTGATGGCGTTCTCGACCGCGTCCAGCAACGCGACCCTGCCGACGGCGCTACGCGTGGCCGACGAGATGGGCCTGCCGGCGCGCGTGTCGCGTTTCGTGCTGACCGTGGGCGCCACCGCCAACCAGAACGGCACCGCACTCTTCGAAGGCGTCACGGTGATCTTCCTGGCGCAGTTCTTCAACGTGGACCTGAGCCTGGGCCAGCAGTTCATGGTGATGCTGGTCTGCATCCTGGGCGGGATCGGCACGGCCGGCGTGCCGTCCGGCTCGCTGCCGGTGGTGGCGCTGATCTGCGCGATGGTCGGGGTCAACCCGGTGGGTATCGGCATGATCCTGGGCGTCAACCACTTCCTGGACATGTGCCGCACGGCGCTGAACGTGACCGGGGATCTGGCGCTGACGACCTTGGTGGCCAAGGGCGAGGAATAGGGAATCGGGAGTCGGGAATGGGTAAGGCGGGCTGGTGCGAGGGTGGGGTGTGACGGTGCGCTTCACGGATGGCTACGGTGATTAGGCGCGCATGTGATTGCATCGACCAATCGGCAACACTGCATCCGACTCTCTATTCCCGATTCCCGATTCCCCTAACGCGCTGTGTGGGAGAATAGGGGCCTCCGCTTCCAGCGGTGTTCCCTCCGCTTCCATAGACGCCCATGACCCAGCCCACCCGCCGCCAGCTGGCCAACGCCATCCGTTTTCTTGCCGCAGACGCGGTCGAAGCCGCCAAGTCCGGTCATCCCGGCATGCCGATGGGCATGGCCGATATCGCCGAAGTGCTGTGGAACGACTTCTACCGGCACAACCCGAACAACCCGCAGTGGTTCAACCGCGACCGCTTCGTGCTCTCCAACGGCCACGGTTCGATGCTGCAGTACGCGCTGTTGCACCTGTCCGGTTACGACCTGCCGATCGAGCAGCTCAAGCAGTTCCGCCAGCTGCACAGCAAGACCGCCGGCCACCCCGAGCGCAGCGAAACTCCCGGCGTGGAAACCACCACTGGTCCGCTCGGCCAGGGCTTCGCCAATGCGGTCGGTTTCGCGTTGGCCGAGAAGTTGCTGGCGCAGCGCTACAACCGCCCGGAGCTGGAAATCGTCGATCACCGCACCTGGGTGTTCATGGGCGACGGTTGTCTGATGGAGGGTATTTCGCACGAAGCCGCCTCGCTGGCCGGTACCTGGGGCCTGGGCAAGCTGGTGGCGTTCTGGGACAACAACCAGATTTCCATCGACGGCAATACCGCCGGCTGGTTCAGCGACGACACCCCGGCGCGTTTCGAGGCCTATGGCTGGCACGTGATCCGCGATGTGGACGGGCATGACGCCGACAAGATCAAGGCCGCCATCGAGGCGGCGCTGGAAAACACCGACAAGCCCACGCTGATCTGCTGCCGTACCAAGATCGGCTTCGGTGCGCCGACCAAGGCCGGCAAGGAATCCTCGCATGGCGCGCCGCTGGGCAAGGACGAACTGGAAGGCGCACGCAAGGCGTTGGAATGGCCGTACGGCCCGTTCGAAATTCCCGAAGAGATCTACGCCGGCTGGCGTGCCGGCGGTACCGGTACCTTGCGTCAGGCCGAATGGGAGCAGCTGTTCGACAAGTATGCCAAGCAGTACGCCAGCGAAGCCGACGAGCTGACCCGTCGCTCGCACGGCGAGTTGCCGGCCGACTTCATCGCCAAGGCCGATGCCTACATCGCCAAGGCGCAGGAAGAGGGCCAGACCATTGCCTCGCGCAAGGCTTCGCAGCTGGCGATTGAAGCGTTTGCCCCGCTGCTGCCGGAGTTGATCGGTGGTTCGGCCGACCTGGCGCACTCCAACCTGACCTTGTGGAAGGCCAGCAAGTCGGTCGCCACCGACGACCCGGATGCCAACTACGTGTACTACGGTGTGCGCGAGTTCGGCATGACCGCCATTGCCAACGGTCTGGCGCTGCATGGCGGGTTCATTCCCTTCGACGCCACCTTCCTGGTGTTCAGCGACTACGCACGCAACGGCGTGCGCATGAGCGCGTTGAACCCGGCGCATGCGATTCACGTGTACACGCATGACTCGATCGGCCTGGGCGAAGACGGCCCGACCCATCAGCCGGTGGAACACCTGGCCTCGCTGCGCTACATCCCCAACAACGACGTGTGGCGCCCGGGCGATGCGGTGGAATCGGCAGTGAGCTGGAAGGCGGCCATTACCCGCAAGGACGGCCCGAGCTGCCTGATCTTCAGCCGTCAGAACCTGCAGCATCAGCCGCGCAGCGCCGAGCAGATCAAGTTGATCGAACGCGGTGGTTACGTGCTGGCCGATGCCCAAGGCGGTACGCCGGACGTGATCCTGATCGCCACCGGCTCGGAAGTAGGCCTGGCGGTGGAAGCCAAGCAGACGCTGGATGCGGCCGGCCTCAAGACGCGCGTGGTGTCGATGCCGTCGACCGATGTGTTCGACCGCCAGGATGCGGCCTATCGCGAGTCGGTGTTGCCGAATGCCGTGCGCAAGCGCGTGGCGGTGGAAGCGGGCGTGACCGGCTTCTGGCGCAAGTACGTCGGCCTGGATGGCGATGTCGTCGGCATGGATACCTTCGGCGCCTCGGCACCGGCCGATCAGCTGTATGCGTACTTCAAGATCACTGCCGAGCACGTGGTGGCCGCAGCGAAGGCGCTGTAGCGCGCTGATATGAGTCACAAAGACGCCGGCGAAAGCCGGCGTTTTTGTTTGTGGCGGATGTCCCAACGCGCTGCGTTTCGCGCACTCGCGGTGCGATGTCTCCATTTCGAGTGCTGCGTGGCCGGCGGAGGGGGGGCGCCCGCATCTCTGGCAACGCCGCATGTCGCGAGAATTTGCGCAATTCGATGCGAGCGCTTCCTGCAGCGGTGGATCGGAGCGCCGCAGTCTTAGGGACGATCGCCATCGCAACAGTACGCAAACCCGCGGCATGCATCATTGCGGCAACCGTGGCGGCCGACGGGTTGCCAGATGCATGTGTAACCGCAATGGCTGCGCGGGAGGGCCTGCACAGGGTGGCGCCAACGCGCGAGGCCATGCCCGCCACGTATGACGGCTGATGGCAGAAGCGGGACAGCTGCGGCCCGTGGACCTGGCGCCGGCGAGCCGATGCGTACGCGGCGGCTCTTGCACGCCATGGTCTCCCACGCGTGATATCGCGACCCGGCAGGGCGTGGAGCCAGGGAGCCAGGGAGCCAGGGAGCCAGGGAGCCAGCGTTCGCCTTGTGGCGGTCGATACCAACGAGGTGCTACGCGGGCTATTTAAAATGTGAATCATTCCCATTAAAATGATGCGCTGCCGATGGTATGGCGCACCGTTCCTCCCCCTTGTTGCCGGCGCTGCGCCTATGCGGTGCGTACGGCCCGATCCGCCTGCGTTGGAGTCACCCGATGATCCGTAGTACCGAAATGCGTCTTATTTCTGTGGGCGCACGCCGCCACGCCCTGCCCCGCGCACTGTTCGCTGCGCTTTGTACGCTGGCCGCCGGCCAGGTCTTGGCAGAAGCGCCCACCGCCGATGCCGAGGTCACCACACTGGACCGGATGACCGTGCAGGGTGAGCAGGCCAAGGGCTATACGGTGGAGAAAACCTCTGCCGGGACGCGGATGAACCTGGCGCTGCGCGAGATTCCGCAGTCGGTCACCGTGATCACCCGCGAGCGCATGGACGACCAGAACCTGCAGAGCATCACCGACGTGCTCAACAACGTCACCGGTATCTCGGCTTCGCAGAATGACAGCGAACGGTTGGACTTCTATGCACGCGGCTTCTATATCGATAACTACCAATTCGATGGCATCCCGGCCTACATGGAGCAGGCGTGGAGCTACGGCGATTCGGCACTGGACGTAGCGCTGTACGACCGGGTGGAAGTGGTGCGCGGCGCAACCGGTTTATTGACCGGCTCGGGTAATCCGTCGGCCTCGATCAATCTGGTACGCAAGCATGCGCTCAGCCGCGACTTCACCGGCACCGTGTCGGTGGGCGGGGGAGACTTCAACAAGACCCGCAGCGTGGCCGATCTCACCGTGCCGCTGAGTCCCGAAGGCACCGTGCGCGCACGCGTAGTGGGCGTGTATCAGGACGGCGAATCGGACATGGATCGCTACAGCCTGCGCAAGAAGATCGGCTCGGCCATCATCGATGCCGACCTCACCGACAGCACGCTGTTGAGCGTGGGCTATGAGTACCAGAAAAAGGAATCGGACGATGTCACCTGGGGCGGCTTCCCGCTGTTCTACAGCGATGGCACGCGTACCGACTACAAGCGCTCGTTCAATCCGGCGGCCGACTGGACGTTCTGGGACACGCGCCTGCAGCGCACCTTCGCCAGCCTGCAACAGAGCTTCGACAACGGCTGGACCCTCAAGGCCAATGTGAGCCACGAAAACACCGAAGCGACGAACCACCTGTTCTATCCGTTCTACACCATCTTCGGCTTCGACCGCACCACCGGCGGTGGGGTGGTGCCGTATTCGGGCAACTACCAGACCGAGCGCAAGGCCGACGGCGCCGACGTGTATGCCCAGGGCCCGTTCCAGCTGTTCGGCCGCGAACATCAACTGGTCGCCGGCGCCAGCTACAACCGGCGCGAGTACGTCAATAACGGTACCTTCGACTTCCCCGCACCCCTGGACAGCTACCTGGGCTGGAATGGCGCGTATCCGGAGCCCAACTGGAGCCCGCGCACGGTGCAGAGCGATGGCACCATCAAGCAGAAGGCCGCCTACGTGGCCGCACGCTTCTCGCTGGCCGATCCACTGACGTTGCTGGTGGGCGCGCGCTATACCGATTGGCAGATTGACGGCCGTAACGCCGATGCGACGCAGGGGCTGGTGCCGTTCTCCGACACCCAGACCGAAGTCACTCCATACGCCGGGCTGGTCTACGACATCGACGATGTCTGGTCGACCTATGTCAGCTACACCGAGATCTTCAACCCGCAGACCTTGCGCGATGCCAATGGCGGCTACCTGGATCCGTTGAGCGGCAAGGGCTACGAAGCCGGCGTCAAGGCGGCCTGGTTCGACGACCAGCTCAATGCCTCGCTGGCCCTGTTCCGCATCGAGCAGGACAATCTGGGTGTGGCGACGAGCACGCTGGTGCCGGGCAGCAGCGATTTTGCTTACGTCGCTGCCAATGGTGTGGTCAGCGAAGGCTTCGATTTCGAACTCTCCGGCCGCCTGACTCAGGGCTGGAACGCGACCTTGGGCGCCTCGCATTACACCGCACGCGACGACAGCGGTGCCTCGATCAACACGCAACTGCCGCGCACCACCATCAAGCTGTTCAGTAGCTACACCCCACAGGGCGCGTGGAGCGATCTGACCGTGGGCGGTGGCGTCAACTGGCAGAACCGTTCGTACTATGTGGACCCGGTGTATGGCACCTTCCAGCAGAGCCCGTACGCAGTGGTCAACGCGTTTGCGCGCTATCGCCTGTCGCCGCAGTTTTCGGTGCAGCTCAATATCGACAACCTGCTCGACAAGCGTTATTACGCGCAGTTCAACAATGGCTATGGTGCGTGGGGCGCATCGCGCAACGGCATGCTGACCTTCAACTACACGTTCTGATCTGAAGCGACATCGGGCGTCTGCAACGCTCGCTGCGATTACGCCATGGCACGGGCATCTTGCGAAAGATGCTTGTGCTTTTTGGTGTTCCGAGTTTCAGCAGATTGCAGGGAATTGCACTGCCGAACAGGGCCTCTGTCAGCCGCGCTGATTGCGCGATCAGGGCGCGCGGTGCATCGAGACCTCGATTGTCGTGAGGCAGCGTGTCGCGTCATCGAGTCAACATGCATGCGATGCACTAGACATCAGCGCCACACGTGCGCTGCGAAGTCCGCAATGCAAGGGGTTCGCTGTGCATGACTGCCGATCGGCGTAGCGCGCTGCGCCGATGTACCTGCTGCTTATTGCAAAAGCGGCTGCAGATACGGTGCCATGACCTCTGCCAACCAGTCGATGAAGGCGCGCAGGCGTTGCGGCAGATGGCGGCGCTATGCGAAAAACGCAGGCCGTAGCGAGACACACTTGGGCGACCATCTCACTGCAGGGGCTGGTCCCCGTGCAACACCGGATAGGGATTGAGCGCCTCGCCCTTCCACCATTGTTTTTCCGGCCCCAACCGATGGATCTCGAAGTGCAGATGCGGTGCGGCAGGATTGGCGTTGCCAGTGCTGCCGACATAGCCGATGACCTGGCCTCGCTTGATCGATTGTTTCTCCGCCAGGCCGTCGGCGTAGCGCTCCAGGTGCGCATAGTAATAGCAGTATTTGCCGCCAGGCTCGAACTGGTAAATCGTCAGGCCCCCACGCTCGCTGGTGAACAGTTTCTCCACCGTGCCGTCGGCAACTGCCACAACCGGTGTGCCGGTAGGAGCGAGGATGTCGATGGCATCGTGCACGCGGCCTTCGCTGCGCGCATCGGTGAAGGTGTCCTGCAACTGGCTGGCGCCGATGCCCTGTACCGGAATCAGCAAGTCGCTGCCCGGTGCCGCAGCGGCAGGCGGCTGCGCTGGCGTTGTTGCGGCAGGCATGCCGGCGGGCGCGGGATCGGACAGTGGTGCTGAGGCAGCCATCGGTGCCGCCGTGGCGGCCGCTGCAGGGGCTGCCATCGGCGCAGCACTCGCTGAGCTGCGATCTGTTGCGATGGGTGCAGCGCTGGATGACGGTTCTACTTTCGCTTCCGGCGCGGTGCGTTCCAGCCACCAATAGCCGGCCGCGCCCAGCACGACGCCCACCACCAAGGTCAACAGCAGTTTCATGTCTATTCCTGCATCACCACCGGCACCGACGGGCCCACCACGCTGGCGAGGTTGACCACGTCCCAGTTGGTCAGACGCACACAGCCATGCGATTCGGTCTTGCCGACATGGCCGGGCTCGGGCGTGCCATGCAAGCCGTAATGCGGTTTGGACAGATCGATCCAGACACGGCCGACCGGATTGTTTGGGCCCGCTGGCAAGGTGGCCTTCTGATCGCCCTTTTTCGCGTCCCAGAACAGTTTGGGGTTGTACTTGAACACCGGGTCGCGCGAGATGCCGAGAATTTTCCAACGGCCGATGGGCAACGGGTCGTGCTTGCTGCCGGAAGACACCGGGAATTGCGCATAGACCTTGCCGTCGGCGTCCAATAGCCGCAGCGTCGAATCGGACTTATCCACCACTAGCTTGGCTGGCTTGGCCAGGGGCGGCACCCCGTCGATGTTGGGTACCTGAATCACGCTGCCGGCCTTGCTCAGATCCACGCCAGGGTTGAGTTGGGCCAGCAGCGCGGGGTCTGCGTGGAAACGTTCGCCCAGCGCTTCGTCGACGGAGGCATAGCCAAGCGCAGTCAGCTTGGCCTGCTCGGCAGGCCCTTTGGGAATGGGTTGGAACGGGCCGGCGACATCGGCGTCGGTAAGCGTGTACTGCACCAGGGCCGGTGTGGTGTCGGCCTGCAGGGCTTGCCAGGTCGCGTCATCCAGCTCGCCTGTGGCCTTGATGTTGTGGGCGGCCTGGAACCCTGACACTGCGCGCTTTTGATTGGAACCGCGCTCGCCGTCGATCTGGCCCGGCGAAAAATGCGCGCGATCCAGCAACACCTGCGCGTGCAGGTCCGAGCGCGCACCGGTAGGAACAACCTTGGCCGCGGGAGCTGCGGCCGATGCAGGCGCAGCGGCAGGCGCGGGCTGTTGCGCCTGCGCCAGCGCAGACAAGGAAGTACCCAATGCAAGGGCAAGCAAGCAGGCGCGAGCGTAGGGGCGTGGTGGCATGTGCAGGTCCGAAAGAGGCATGCGCGCACCTTGCCGCAGCCGCCTGCGTTTTCTGCGTGAAATCGCTGCACCGGTACTGACTGGGCAAGCGGTGCGATGCGGCATTGCGGTGGACATTGCGCGCTGCGCAATCGACTGACGCAGCACACCGTTGTGACGGAGCCTCACTGCCGATACCGATACCGATACCGCGGCGCGATGATGCGGCTGCGCAATCGCGGATCCAGCAATGGCACTGCGACAGCCGCTGGATAGCAGGTGGCAATCGCCGCAGCGGCGTACTTTCCGTTGAAAGATCACCGCTGCAGCGTGCCGGCCTATGGATCAGTACGTGTAGCCCAAGGTCAGCATGTAGGTGCGTCCGGTTTGCACATAGGCACCGTCGGCGCCGGGATCGTAGGCCATGTAGCGCTTGGACTTGCCCTGCGTTTCGTAGAACGTGGCGGCATTGAGCAGGTTCTTTGCCGACACGCCGACATCGATATGGTGCGGCAAGTGATAGGTCGCGTTGAAATCCAGCGACTTCACCGGCTGCAGGTAGTAATTGAGACGGTCGGTGGTGAGCCCCAGCAGTTGCAGGCCGGTGTAGTTGTAGCTCAGGTCCGTGCGCAGGTGCGTGTCGTCGTAGAACAGATCCAGGTTGTAGATGCGTTCCGGTGCGCGCGGCAGCCAGGTCTTTTCCGGCTGGTCGCTGCGTTTGCTATCTGCCTGGCTGTGCTGCAGCGTAAGGTTGGCGGTGACGCCGAAGTTGCTCCAGAGGCCGGGCAACTGTTGCAGGCGCTTGCTCGCCGCCAACTCCAGCCCATAGAGCTTTGCGGTGCCGCCATTTTGCGGCATGGTCACCGGCACGCCATTTTCGAAGGTGGTGCCGGTTGGCACCAGGCCGCCCAGGGTGCTGTCGTTGCTGGTGGCCGATTGCGAGGTATAGATGAACCCATTGATGCGCTTGTAGTACGTCGAGGCGCTGAGCACACCGCCCTCGTGGTCGTAGAATTCGGCAGACAGGTCGGCGTTGTCGGCGGTGCTCGCCTGCAGGTTGGGGTTGGGCTTGGAGATGCCGACCACTCTTTGGGTGTCGTCGATCGAATACACCGTCTCGCCGGAAATCAGCCCGAATGCCGGGCGACTGAAACTGCGGCGCAACGACGCGCGATATACGGTGAGATCGTCCGGCCGATAGTTGACGCTGATGCCTGGCAAGACTTTGCCATAGGTACTGCCGCTGCCGACGAAACTGCCGGTGCTGCCATCGCCGTTGGATTGCCAGGAGTCGGCCGAATACTGGGTCAGTTCGTAACGCACGCCGGGCAGTATGCTCACCTTGCCGAGATGCAGCGCCGCCATCGCATAGCCCGAATAGATCGCTTCGGTGCTGGAGGTGGTGTTGGCGTTGTAGTCGTTGGCGGTATAGATGCCTGCGCCGTTCGGGTCGTCGATGTACTTGTAAGGCAGCGCCTGCGCGCGCATCCAGCCGCGATCGAGCAGCTTGAACGGCCCCGCATAGTGACCATCGAATGCGTTGTACGTGATGCGGCCGGGAATCGCGCTCAGCGGCGGGCCACCGGCGGTGGGAAACGCGTAATTGGGGCCGCCAAAGTACGGGCCGTTGGTGACGAAGTTGCCATCCTTGTGGAAGAACGGGTGGTCATAGGCGTCGCGCTCGGAGTGATCGGCCGACAGGCCAAGTTTGACGCTGTCCAGCACAGCGCCATCGACCTGGTACGCAATGTCGGTATGCGCGTTGAAACGGTTATCGTGGCTGCCGGCGTCGTGGCCCTGCACCTTCCACAACAGCGAAGAATCCAGGTTGTAGAAGAAGTCCTTCAACGCCGGCGAGCTTGGGCCGATGCTCGGGTAGGTGGGGTCGCTGAGGTCGAAGGCGAAGCTGCCCGGGGTAAACCCATACAGACTGGCCGACACATAATCCGGCCGGCTGCGCGTGCCGCGGCCGAACGAGGTACCGTAGTCCAGGTGCAGCCGGTCGAGCGTGGTCTGCCCGCCCAGTTGCACCGTGGCCAGCGTCTCGTCGATATCGTGGGTATTGAAGTACCCGCCGCGCACCGCCGTGGGCTGGTTGCGATAGGTCTCCAGGCGCGCACTGGACTGGTCCTGCGTGCCGGTGACGCCGTAACTGCCGTAGATGGCACGTGCATACAACGCGCTCGTGTCGCCCTGCCAATCCAGCGACAGGTTGCCGCCATAGCGTTCGATCTGGCTGGCGTAGAGGCTGTACTTGTAGCGGGTGCTGATCAGCGGGCCGACATCGCGCAAATCGGTGGCGGCGGCGAGCGCAGGGTCGGCGGGCACGTATTTGCTGTTGGGCGCAGGGGCCTGCGCCATGTTGTTGTTCTTGCCGTAATAGGCCGAGGCGTAGATGCCGAAGGCATCGCCTTCCCCGAACTTCCAGGCCAGCTCTTGCTGGAAGGTGCCGCCGCTGTCCTTGCCACCCAGGTGGTGGGCCAATGCATTGAACTGACCTTGCGCGGTGCTCTTGGCATAGAGGTCTTGGTCGAAATCAAATGCATTGGGGGTGCGCATATCGATCGCGCCGCCGATCGAATCGCCGGGCATGTCGGGCGTCGGCGATTTGGAGACCTGCACCGACTGGATGCCGAATGGCGCCAGCATGTTCAAGGAAATGGCGCGCGTCGAGGAGTCGGTTTCCGGCATGCCAAAGCCGTTGAGCGTGTATGCGTTATAGCTGGCGTCCATGCCGCGGATGCTGACGTAGGCGTTCTCGCCGGTGGTGGCCTGGCCAAGATGCATGTCGCTGTAGGCCGATAATCCCGGCATGTGCGCTACCACATCGGCAATGCCGCCGGAGGGAATTGCATCGATCTGCTGCTTGCTCATCACGCTGTTGACGCTATTGGACAGGCGCTGTTCGTTGAGCGAACCGGGCGCCGCGGCCTGGGTGGCTTGCACGTTGACCGAGTCCAACGTGGTGGTGGTCATCTCTGCAGCGCACGCCAGCGATGGCGCGCAAAGCGCCGCGGCAATGGCGCAGGTCAAGCGATGGAGGGGGCGGGAAAACTGCATCTTGATGCTCGCGTGATGGGGGAGGGGAGGCTCGCGCCCGGGCAGCGGGCACGGCCATGGATCGCCGACGCTTCCATTGCGACAGGGCTGATGCGTAGGGCCGCTTGTGCGCGTTGCTGCCCTCAGTGGTGCAGGTCGATGTCGTGGCAACCCGGGTCCGGTCGTTGCGGATTGCAACGCGCCACCGCGCCGCCATCGAAGCGCACCACGTAGCCGTTATCGGCCGGCTCGTTGATCGGGAAGTCGGTACTGAGCAATTGCGCGCCGCTGGCCAGCATGGCGTCGCGCCGGGCGGTGTCGTTGTGCTGGGCTTCCTGCAAATCCGCATCGGTGCGTGTACGTACCAGATAGCCCGCCTTGACCAGCTTTTTGATGTCATCGGCAGGGCCGTCGTTGCGTTCGACGAAGGCCGCATCGTCTTCGCCTGGCACCGCATTGGTGAAACACACCCGGCCACGCAGCGATGGGTGGCCGGGCAGGTAGCTGGCACCGGCAACGCGTTGGTCGAGCAGAAATACCACCTTGCCGCGCGCCTGGGCCAACGACGGCCAGCCATGCGCGAGCACGCCTGCGTTGAGCGTAGGCGCGCGGCCCCGCACCTGATCGGGGCTGATGTATTCACCGGGCTGGAAGACCGAACGCAGTTCGGCATCCAGTGCATCCATCGCCTTTGCATCGAAGGGTTCGGGTTGTACGGTGGGAAACGTCAACTGGATCGGCGCCTGCTTGGTTTCGAGCAGGATGAAGATGGGCACGTGGCCCGGGTGCTGCTTCGACCAGGTGCGGATTTCCTGCAGGCAGGCAATCAACGGCTGGCAGTTGCTGCGCTGGTCCAGATCCTGCACATGCATGACCTTGAAGCCGGGCCTGTCCATCACTCCGGCGGGCGCGCTTGCCGGTGCGGTCGGCAGACCGGCCTTGGCGATCTGCGCAACGATGGCCGGATGTGCGTAGCGCCCGCCCTGTGCATCGGCGAAGACGTCCAGTTCAAGTTGGCGCACGCCATCGTTAAGTTGCTGCGTCAAGGCGGGATGGCGGTAATCCAGCGCGGCAAACAGTGTCGGGTCCAGTTGCTTCAATAACGCCGCTTCGCTGGGCGCAAAGCCGGCGTGGTAGCTGTTGTGGCTGCCGATGTACTGCAGGTCGGTCAGGCGCGGTGCGGCTTGCGCGACAAGACTGCTCAGCAACAGCGCGGCGAAGATGGCGGTGCGCTGCGTCCTTCTTCGCTTTGCGCGCACCAAATTCGTTTTGCGATCGAACCCTGACGTGACAGCAGTAAATACGCGAAAAAGATGCATGCAGCACAGCCGGAAAGCGACGAGGTCGCCATCATCACGGCCCAGTTTGACGCATATCTTTCCGCTGTGTTTCCGTGATGCGTCAGTGCTTGCCGCGGTGCGTTCGAGCCGGTGGCAAATCGCGGCACTGTTTCTTCATGACGCGGCGGTCTGTCGCAAGGCATAGATCAGCAGCCGCGCCTGCAGGCGATTACCAAGGCTGTTTGGCGCATCCAGTGCCATGCGTTGCAGGCAAGCAACATCATCGGCACCGGGCGCTTGGCGCGTGAGCAGTGCGCGGGCCACCGTGGCGATCTTTCCGCCAGTGCTGGCAGTTGCGCCCTTGAGCCAGCCCAATGCGGGCAGCAGACGCTGTTCGATTTTCGTGAAGTCGCTGCCGAGCGGGTAATCGGGCAGGCTGCCGTCGCGTCGAAATGGCGCCAGTGCCTGTTCCAGTGCCCATGGTGTGTTGCGCTGCGCGCTTACCGGCATTGCCGGCGCTGTGCGCAACTTGCGCGACCGTTCCGCCTGGGCAAGCAATTCACCCTGGAAGCGGGCATCGCAGATGGCGGCCATTTCCAGCACGCAGTCCTGGTCGGTCTTGTGGCGTAGATCGGCAATGCCGTATTCGGTGATGTAGAGGTCGCGCAGATGGCGTGGAATGGTGGTGTGTCCGTAGTTCCAACGCAGGTTGCTGGCGGTGTGTGCGCCAGCCTCGCGGGTGGCGCGCAGCATCAAGGCGCTACGTGCCTGCGGCAGTGCATGCGCCATCGCCACGAAGTTGTACTGCCCGCCGACCCCGGACACGATGCGGCCATCTTCCAGCCCGTCGGAGACTGCCGCGCCCAGCGCGGTCGCCATCATGCAGGAGTTGAAGAAGCGTGCATCCTTGCGTTTCAAGCGGTTTAGCGTCTCGTTGCCGCCGTAGAGCTGATTGATCTCGCTGATGCGGCGCATGCCGATCGCCGCGCGTGTCGGGGCATCCAGATCGCGCAGCCATTGATAGAACGCGGGCGAGCCGAGATAGAACGCGCCATGCAGGAACTCGCCTTCGGCGGCAAGACGTGCGTGATCGGCTATGTCGGCGCTGCCATCGGCAATGCGCTGCATCAGCGGCAGATCGTCGTGCACCTTGCGACGGATCACGCCGCTGTCCACCAATTGCTTGAAGCCTTCGTTGAGCATCTCGCTGCAACCGTACAAGCCGACGGCAAACGGCTCCAGGCCGCCGCTGGCCTGCACGGCCGGGTGGTGTTCCAGTGCCGGATCCAGCGCATGCAGCACACGGCGATAGGTCGCGTTATCGGTATGCCGCAGCACCAGTGCATGGCTCAGTGCATCGGCCAGCGTGCCGATGCCAATCTGCAAGGTGCCGCCATCGCGCACCAGGGCACTGGCATACAAGCCGATGGCGTAGTCGACGCTGCTCACCGCTTGCCGCGGCAAGCCGAACAGCTGTGGGAACGGGCCTGGCAAATCGATGACCAAGTCGAAGAATGCGGCATCTACCGCTGCGGTGCCTCCCATCCACGGCAACAGCGGATCGACTTCCGCCACCAGCATCGGGCGCGGCAAGCCGAGTGCCTGCACCGCGTCCAGCGTGTCCTGGGTGATGTCGTTGTTGCACGACAACGACAGCCGCGTGCTGCCCGGTTCGCGCGCCACTTTCTGCACGATCAGGTTGGGCGCGCGTTGCGCCACCGCTGCAGCGGCATGCGTGTAGTTGAGGCTCGTGTAGTCGGCCTGGGCCTGGGTGGAATGCAAGAGCCCGCCGGATTGCATGTAGAACTCTTCCACCTGCACATGCGCGGGCAAGGCATCGCGCAGCATGGCGTCGACATAGGCAAGGCGAGGGAAATCCTCGCCAAAGTGGCGCGCGATGAACGGTGCGGCAAAGCGCGCCTGGAGTCCGGTACCCGGCCTGGGGGGATTGAGCGAGAGCGCCGTGTAGATTGCCAGTGGCCGCGACGGCGTGTCCTTGAGCTGTGCGTAGAGCGCGTTCAACAGACGGTGCGGCTTGCCGATGCCCAGCGGCGCGCCCACGCGCAGCGGGCCGTCGATGCGTTGCAGGATCCGCTCCACGGCGGCGCTCAGGTCGGTGAGGTGCTCGGTCATCCACGCAGAGTAGCCGAGCCGGTCGCGTGCTGCCTGCATTCCGATACTCGTGCGCCATGCTTGGCCGCCATCAATGCGGGCAGGTGTCGGGAGCCCGTTCGATCACTGCTTGACAAGCAATCTGTTTACGCGCGTAATCGATAAAAATTGCGGATGTAATCGCATGCCGATCAGCGACGCCGAAGCGGTGGTGATGCAAGTGCTCTGGGATGGTGCGCCGCGCACCGCAGAAGAAGTGATCGCCGCGTTGGCGCACACCGGCTGGGCCGAGCCCACCATCAAGACCTTGCTGAATCGGCTGCTCACCAAGGGCGCCGTTGCGGCAGAAAAACACGGCCGCAGGTATCACTACGCGCCGCTGCTGGCGCGCGAACAGTGGGTGCAGCAGCAGAGCGAAGGATTGCTGCAGCGGCTGTTCGGCGGGCGCGTTGCACCGCTGGTGGCGCACTTCAGCGAACGCGGGCAACTCAGTGCCTCGGACATCGCAGAATTGAAGCGTCTGCTCAAGGAGTTGGACGATGCACCTTGAGCTGCCATTGCTGTTGCGCGTCACCTTGTATAGCAGTGCCGCATTGGTGGCCTGTCTGCTGCTGCGGCGCGCACTGCGTGGCTGGCTGGGCGCAACAGCGGCGTATGCGATCTGGCTCGCCGTGCCACTTGCCGTATTGGCAGCTGCAATACCAGGGCCGCCGCTCGCGTCAGCGTTGCCGAAGATGCCGGCGATGGTCGCGATGCCGCTCAACCTGCAGGAGGGCGATCACGCATGGGCGGGGACCTTGATGGCCACCTGGCTGGCCGGTGCGGTCGCGATGACCGTAGCGCTCTGGTGGCGACAGCGGCGATTCGTACGCAGCTTGGGCGCGTTGCATGCGCTCGAGGGCGAAGTATGGGCGGCAACGCACGATGTAGGCCTGCCGGTATCGTTGGGACTCTGGCGCCCACGCATCGTGCTGCCGATGGATTTCGATACGCGCTACAGCGCCGCCGAACGCACCTTGATCCTGACGCATGAGCGCCTGCATCTGCGGCGCGGTGATCTGTATGCCAATCTGCTGGCCGCGCTGTTGCTGTGCATCGGCTGGTGGAATCCGTTGATGCATCTGGCATTGCGCGCGTTCCGGCTGGATCAGGAACTGGCGTGCGACGCAGAGGTGCTGACGCGCTATCCGGGCAAGCGCCGCAGTTACGCCACCGCGATGCTCAAGACCCACTGTGGTGCCGGCTGGACGCCGACGGCCTGCCGTTGGAATGCGCCGCATGCGCTCACCCAACGCGTGGCAGCCTTGCTGAAGCCTACGGTGGAGGCGCCCCGCGCGCGATGGAACCTGCGCGTGGTGGTGGCACTAGCGGTGATGGTCAGTGGCGCCTGCTGGGCATTCCAGCCTGCGCGATTGCATGGCATGCGCGTGCCTGGCAATACGCTGGATTTTGGCACCATGCAGCCGCCCAGGTATCCGCCTGACGCCGTCGCTGCAGGCCTGGCGGGATTTGTCGAACTGCAGATCGCAGTGAGCCCGACTGGCACACCCGACCATATCGCCATCGTGCGCAGCACGCCGGCAGGCGTGTTCGATCAGACCGTGCTCGACGCAGCACGCCACTGGCGCTTCACACCTGCGCTGGAGGATGGCAAGGCGGTCGCGTCCGAGGTGCGCGTGCCGGTGAAATTCGAACTGGATCCACCAGATGCGGCATCGGCAGTTGCAGATATCCATTCCGGTACCGAAGCTGCTGCAGGCCCACACGCTGCCGACCGGTCCGAACGTGTGGCCAGCTGCGCACCTGCGGGATGCGCCTCACGCGGGGCGTTGCAATGAACCGCTGCCTGATCGGTAGCCTCGCCCTGATGCTGGCCATGAATAGTTGCGCCACGCGCCAACTGGCCGAGCAGCAACGCAGCCAGCGCGAGGATTCGGTGGATCAACGCATGCTGCCTCCACAGCCGGACGGCGGCGGCGCTGCGGGCGTCCAATCCTATACGCTGGCACCAACGCAACGCTTTCGCATGCCACGCGCGGCGCGCAGCGACGCCCCGGTGCTGCCCCCCGATTCGCCACGCCAGAGCCTGGCGCCCACCACCGTCTGCGCGCATCTCATTCTGAGCGCAGAGGGCACGGTGCAGCGCGTGGATCCAATGTCCGACCGCGACGAATGCGCCGCCGGGCTGCTGCCGGACAACGCCGATCTCATGCAAGCGGTGCGCGCCGCCGCGCTGCGATGGCAGTTTGTTCCGGCGGCGATGTGCACGTATCCATCAGGCGCTGCGCAACCGTCAGTGCCAGACGATTGCACTGGCGCCGCCCAGATCGAGCCGGTACCGGTGACGTTGTCGTTCGCGTTCACCTTCGAGGTGCGGCAAGGCAAGGTGAGCGTGCGGACCGGGAAGGTGGTCCGATAGCTGCTGCAGCCGTTGCGCAGCATGTCCAGTCACCAACAACGCGGCGCCCTCTCATAACGCGTCAACCGCTAACGCCCTATCACCGCCCACACCGCCTTCAATCCAGCACGTGCACGCTGTCGGCAATGCGCTGCACTTCATCGGGGTTGTGGCTGACGTAGAGCATTGGCAGGCGAATCTCGTCGCGCACGCGCTGCAGGTAGGGAATCAATTCTTCGCGGCGCGCCTGATCCAGGGCCGACAGCGGTTCGTCGAATAGCAGAATCGCCGGTTGCGCCAACAACGCGCGGCCAATCGCCACGCGCTGCGCTTCGCCGCCAGAGAGGTTGCGCGGCCGGCGTTGCAGCAGCGGTGCGATGCCGAGCAAGGCCACCACATCGTCGAAGCCGAACGGTGCCTTGCCGCGCGCATGCCGGCCGTAGCGCAGGTTGCGCCGCACATCCAGATGCGGAAACAGCCGCGCATCCTGGAACACATAACCAATCCGGCGCTGATGCGTCGGCAGGTCGATGCCTTGCCCGGCGTCGTACAGGCAGCGCCCATCGATGCGGATATGCCCGGCCTGCGGACGCACCAAGCCGGCAATTGCATTGAGCACCGTGGTCTTGCCCGCGCCGGAGGGCCCCACCAGCGCCACGACACGCGCATCGTCGTGGATGCGGATGCGGCGTTCAAAGGCGCCGCGCTGCAGCTGCAGGTCGATATCCAGCATCACGCGTCCTCGCGCGGATGCGGCCGGCGCACCAGCCATTCGGACAGCAGCAGCGCCGCCAGCGAGATCGCCAGCGCCACGCCGGCCAGCCGCCAGATGCCCGATTCCATCCCCGGGACCTGCATCAGCCCGTAGATGGCCGACGACAAGGTCTGCGTTTCGCCAGGGATATTGGACACGAAGGTGATGGTGGCGCCGAACTCGCCAAGCGCCTTGGCGAACGCGAGCACCATGCCGGCGACCAGGCCCGGCCAGGCCAGCGGCAAGGTGATGCTGAAGAACACCCGCCACGGCCCGGCCCCCAGCGTGGCGGCGGCCGCTTCCAGGCGACGATCGGTGGCTTCGATGGATAGACGGATCGCGCGCACCATCAGCGGAAATCCCATGACCGCGCACGCCAACGCCGCGCCGGTCCAGCGGAAGGCGAACTGGATACCGAGATGTTCCAGCAACCAGCTGCCCACCGGCCCCTGTGTGCCCAACACCACCAGCAGCGCATAGCCGGTGATCACTGGCGGCATCACCAGGGGCAGATGCAGCAGCGCGTCCAGCAGGGCCTTGCCGGGGAAGCGGCGCCGCGCCAGCAGCCAGCCGCAGGCAATGCCCGGCGGCAGGCTGGCGAGCGCTGCCACGATCGCGACCTTGAGACTCAAGCCGATCGCGGTCAGCTCTTCCGGGGTGAACATCGACAAACGGTGTGCCTCAATCCTTCAGCGAAAAACCACGGCGCGCAAAGATCGCCTTGGCCGGCTTGCTTCCCAGCCAGCTGACGAATGCGGCGGTGGCGGGGTTGTTGCTGTTCTTCAATGCAGCAACCGGATACACGATGGGGCCATGGCTGTCGTCGGGGAAGGTGGCGATGACGCGCACCTTGGCATCGGCGCGCGCGTCCGAGCCATACACGATGCCCAGCGGCGCTTCGCCACGCGAGACCAGCATCAAAGCCGCACGCACGCTTTCCGATTCGGCAAGCCGGTTGCCGACGCTGTCCCATTGGCCGAGCTTGCGCAGCGCGGCGGCTGCGTACTTGCCGGCCGGCACGCTGGCGGTCTGGCCTACGGCCAGGCGTCCGCCCTGCCCAAGCGCCTTGGCAATGGCGCCGGGGGTGCGCAGGTCAACGTGCAGCTTGCTGTTCGCCGGCGCGATCAATACCAGTGTGTTGCCGAGCAGGCTGTGCCGCTGCGCCGGCAGCACCAGCCCACGCTGCTGTAGATAGTCCATCCACTCCAGGTCGGCCGAAAAGAACACGTCCGCCGGCGCGCCCTGTTCGATCTGGCGTGCCAGCGCAGAACTCGCTGCATACGACACGCGCACCGGCGTGCCGCTGGCTTTTTCGTACGCGGCCGCGGCTTCGTCCATCGATTCTTTCAGGCTCGCGGCCGCAAACACCGTCACCGGTGCGGTCTGCGCACTCACCAGCAGGGGCAACGCCAGCATCAGCACGCACAACGCGCGCTGCCAGAAACCGATCATGCGCATCGAAGGCTCCTCACCAGGACAGGGCCCCGATCATAGCGGCTACGCGATGCGTACCGCGTGGCGAGCCTGCGCGCGCTACAGGACCACTCCGGCGCAACGCCCGGCCTGAAGATTGGTCTGCAGGGCCGGGCGGATTAGCTTGGGCTCGGGCAAGGTGGCATCGCGCGCCTGCCGCTGCGCCACGAAGGTCTCTACATCCACGCCGTCGCGCACATGGATATTGCTGCGCCGCTGCGCGCCGATACTGGTCTGATGCGCCACCGCGCGCCCGCCCGGGCCATAGTCGTGGCAGACGAACACGCGGGTGCTTTCCGGCAGCGCATACAGGCGCTGGATCGAGGCAAACAGCTGGCGTGCATCGCCGCCGGGAAAATCGCAACGCGCCGTGCCCGCATCCGGCATGAACAACGAGTCGCCAGGAAACAACGCATCGCCGATCAGATACGCAATGCTGTCGCTGGTGTGGCCGGGCACCGCGATGACGCGTGCTTCGATATCGCCAAGCTTGAAGCGCTCGTCGTCGGCAAACAGATGATCGAATTGCGAGCCATCGGCGCGGAAGTCGGCCGGCAATGCGTACTGCGCGGCAAGGGTGCGTTGCACTTGGCAAATACCCTCGCCGATACCGATACGCGCCTGCGGCCAATGCTGCTTCAGCCACTGCGCTGCAGACAGGTGATCGGCATGCGCGTGAGTTTCCAGCAGCCATTGCACCTGCCATCCGTGTTGCTCGATGGCCGCAAGGATGGCCTGCGCCGCCTGGCTGCCGACGCTGCCGCTATCGGCCGCGTAGTCCAGCGCCGGGTCGATCACTGCCGCCGCACCGGTGGCCGCATCGGCGACCACGTAGGTGAAGGTGTTACTGTCGGCATGAAAGAAGGCAAGCACCTGGGGCTGCATCGGCGTCTCCACGTCAGGGGCCGGCCAGCGCCGCGTTGAGGATGGCGGCAAGCCGGTCACCCGCGATGCGCAGCTGGGTTTCGGCGATCGGGCGATAGGTGGCGATGTAGGTGGCGGGCAACACGTGTGCGCTCGGGTAGACGCCCGGCGTGATGGCGATCTTGCACGAAGCCTGCGCCCATGCCGCAGCCGGCGGCGGCAGCGCCGCAGACCCCGCAGTGGCGGCCGGCAATGCCAGCAAGCGTTGCAGGTACGCATCGTCGTTCAGATGGCGGTCGTTGAGCATGCCGCTGTCCCACAGCGCATGCAGGTTGCTGCCCTTGCCGTCGATCTGCAGCTGGAAGTCGTTACCGCCCTTGTCGTGCGCATAGCCGGCGTGCATCGGCTGATGGATGTCGCCGACGAAATGCACCACGAACTTCAAGGCCTTGCGGCGTACGTCCAACGGCTGGGTGCGATCTGCGAGCAGGGCGGCTTGCTGGTCGAGCGCGGCGATCACGCAGTTGCCGTCCGGGCAGTCGCGCGGTGGCGAGTACGTGCAGTCGTGTTCGCCCAGGTTGACGTAGTGCCACGGCCCGGAGCGCTTACCCAGGTCGGGGTCGTGCTCGCGCAGCTCATCGGCCCAGGTGGCCACGCCGTGCAGGGTCGGGTCCGGCTCGCCGGCCAGCAATTGCGCCACTTGCGTGCGTGCCTGCGGGCTCAGCTCGGTTTCGGCGATGCGCGCCACCAGGCGGTGGCCTTGCGGGCCCCAGGCCAGGGCGGTGCTTGGGTGGAATGCGGCGGCCATTGCCGTCGCAACAACGAATGCAGAGAGGGAACGTGTTTTCATCCGGCGATTGTACGCATCGGTCCGGGACGGTTTGATGGCCCTCCCGGAGCTGCGACAGCCACGCCTCAGCATGGTGCCGGCACGTGCCTGGAGCGCGCCCGGATGGAGCAAACAGTTGCACGCAAGCGGCAACTGCAGCATCCGCGTGGGGGCATGCCGTAGTGGGCGCTGGCCGCGCCCATCTGGCGATGAACGCAGTCGTGTTGCTAGGCGCTCTTAGTAATACACCAGGTACGACACGCCGAAGGTCAACGGATCGATCCGTGCCTTGCCCAGCCGCCCGCCGTTGAGGTCGACGTTGCTGCGCGAATCGGTCCAGCGCGCATCCACGCGCAGGCCGCTACGGTCGTTGAAGATGAAGTCCACGCCGACATGCGCAGTGGCGCCGACCGAATCGTCGAAACGCAGATCGCCGCTAGTAACCGTCGGCTCGGTGTCTTCGCCCAGGAACGTGGTGTAGTTGATGCCTATGCCCACGAACGGCGACACCGTGCCGTAGCCATTGATGTGGTACTGCAGCAGCACGCTCGGTGGCACCGTCCAATAGCTGCCCACCTTGCCGATGCCCTGCAGCTCGAGGTCGTGCTTGCCTGCAATTGCCGCATGCACTTCGATACCCAGGTTGTTGCGCAGGAAGTATTCGTAGGTGAACGACAGTGCCGGCGCGCCCTTGATCTCGGCCTGGGTGCCGCCGAAGGTGCCGCTATTGGACTTGGGCGAGACATAGCCGGCACCGTAACCGGTCGTCCAATGACCGGCCGACTGTGCAAGGGCGGGTGCGGCCGAGGCGGCCAGTGCGATGGCGAGGGCGGTGCGAGTCAGCGTGTTCATGGAATCCCCGGTAGGTCGGACAGGCGGGCGACGTGACCGACCTGTCCGCAACTCCGGCGGTGATGCACGTCCCTGGACGGCAAGTGTGCCAGAGATGCGCCGCCCACGCCGCGGGGATCAGAACCGGTGCACGTAGGCCAGGCCGTAGACCAGCGGGTCGATATTGACCGTGCCGATACGGTTGCCGTCCAGGCGCGCTCGGGTATCGATATCGATCCAGCGCAGGTTGACGCGCAGCGCGCCGCGGTCGCTGAGCTTGTAGTCCACGCCTGCATGCAGTGCCAGGCCCCAGGAATCGTCCAGCTCCAGCGTGCTGCCGGCCAGCGCGCCGCCGGTATCGGTGTCGAAGAAGCGCGTGTAGTTGATGCCCGCGCCGAAGAAGGGCGACACCTTGCCCTGGCTGTTGAAGTGGTACTGCAGCGACACCACCGGCGGCAGGTGCTTGGTGCTGCCGACGCGGCCCAGTCCACGCAGCGCGATATCGTGCTCGAACGGCAGCGCAGCCAGCACCTCGATGCCCAGGTTGTCTGCGACGAAATATTCGGCGGTAAATGTGGGTTTGATGTCTTTGCCCACATCCACGTCGAGGGTGCCGCCGACCAGGCTGCCATTGTCGGATTTGGGAGCGACCTGGTGGGCACCGACGGCAACGGTCCAGTCGCCTTTGGATTGCGCCAGTGCGGGGAGGCTGACGCAAGAAGCGGCCAGAGCGGCGAACAGAAGGGTAGAGCGCATACGCATGAGAAGTCTCGTGGGGTGCAATGGACGTGGGAAGTCTTCGCGCTTGGCGTCGCCGCTGCCTTGATCCTGATCAATTTGGCCGTGCGCCCAGGTGTGCGGGCCTGCAATGGCTGTTGCCACACTCTGCGCGGAACACGGCGTTGCGCGCCTTGCTGGGGCTCGCAGCGCGCATCGCACGCGTGGCATCGTGCGATGCGCTTGGCACAGCTGTCGGCGGCGGGAGGGACGCCGACGGTTGCGTGCGCAGTGGCGTCGACAGCGATCGATCGCCGGTGCGATGTACCGCTTACTTGACCTTGGCGACCTTGGGTGCATCCACTTCCGGCATCGCCGAGCTGTGGTGGTTGATGATCAGCCACTTGCCGTCGCGCTTTTCGTAGACGAAGGTGTAGCGGGCCTGCACGTTGCTCTTGTTGCCGTGCTTGTCGGTCAGCGTGAAGGTGTACACGCCGGCATCCACGGCGCTGTCGTCATCGAGCACGCGCACGGTGCGGTAATTGACCACGCCCTGCGGCTTCTTGGTCAGGAACATCGCGAAGTAGTTTTCGATCTGCTCGCGCGAGGCGCGCACTTCGTTGGAGACCGTCGGCAGCAACACGCCGTCCGGTGCGTACAGGTCTGCCACCTTGTGCGGGTTGCCCGTGGCCAGCGCCGCGTTCCACGTGTCGAACAGCGCAGCGACTTCGCGTTCTTCGCCGCCGGCCGGCAGCTTGGCCTTGTCGGTGTAATGCATCACGCCGCCAGCCAGCGCCGGGGTGGCAGCCAGAGCCAGAACCAGAGAGAAGAGGGTGCGACGCATGGGAAATCTCCGTGTGATTGATGGGGGTGCCTCAGCGGGCAGGGCCAGTATCGAAATCCACGGGGTGCCGAAATTCTGCTGTTCGGCATAGCATTGAATATGCTCTTCAGCGTATCCGATTATTCCTTAAGTGATTGAAATGTTTGGGCGTGTGACCGTTTTATCGTGCCCAATGCATGTCGCTTGATGCGACCGGCATGGGTGCATCCGGACGCCGTCGGTCATCGATGCCGTGGCGCGCGGATCGGCCGCTCACGCGCGTTCCTGCAGGGACCGAGCGCAGTTGCGGCCCGGTGGCTCACCAGGCGACGCACAGAGCACTGGCGAACCGCCAACCAATCCCGAATGCCCGTTCCCAATCCCGGCCCACAACAACACGGCTGCCGACAGTGACGCTGCTAGAATGACAGCCCCTTTCCATCCGCCGCGCTGTCGCGGTCGCAGGAGCTAGTGAACATGGCAATCAAGGTTGGCATCAACGGATTCGGTCGCATCGGACGCAACGTGCTGCGCTCTGCGGTGCAGAACTTCGCCAATGACATCGAGATCGTGGCCATCAATGACCTGCTCGAGCCCGACTACCTGGCCTACATGCTGCAGTACGACTCGGTGCATGGCCGCTTCAAGGCCGACGTCTCGGTCGACGGCAATACGCTGATCGTCAACGGCAAGAAGATCCGCCTGACCCAGGAGCGCGACCCGGCCAACCTCAAGTGGGATGCCGTCGGCGCCGACGTGGTGATCGAGTCCACCGGCCTGTTCCTGACCAAGGAAACCGCTCAGAAGCACATCGATGCAGGCGCCAAGAAAGTGATCCTGTCAGCGCCGTCCAAGGACGACACCCCGATGTTCGTCTACGGCGTCAACGACAAGACCTACAAGGGCGAAGCGATCATCTCCAACGCCTCGTGCACCACCAACTGCCTGGCGCCGCTGGCCAAGGTCATCAACGACAAGTGGGGCATCAAGCGCGGCCTGATGACCACCGTGCATGCGGCCACTGCGACGCAGAAGACCGTGGACGGCCCGTCCAACAAGGATTGGCGCGGTGGTCGCGGCATCCTGGAGAACATCATTCCGTCCTCCACCGGCGCGGCCAAGGCCGTGGGCGTGGTGATCCCCGAGCTCAACAAGAAGCTCACCGGCATGAGCTTTCGCGTGCCGACCTCGGACGTCTCGGTGGTCGACCTCACTGTCGAACTGGAAAAGCCGGCCACCTACGCCGAAATCTGCGCCGAAGTGAAGGCACAGAGCGAAGGCGCACTGAAGGGTGTGCTGGGGTATACCGAAGACAAGGTCGTGGCCACCGATTTCCGCGGCGAAACCTGCACCTCGGTGTTCGACGCCGACGCTGGCATCGCGCTGGACTCCACCTTCGTCAAGCTGGTGTCCTGGTACGACAACGAGTGGGGCTACTCCAACAAGTGCCTGGAGATGGTGCGGGTTGTCGCCAAGTAAGTGTCTGGCGCAGTGATGAAACAGGCCCCGGCATGCCGGGGCTTTTTCATTTGTAAGCGATGGATGTTGCGTTTCTTGCACTGCGACGCCTTCGGCGGCTGCCCGGAAGTGGACTTTGCTGGACTCACGTGCGCTAATTTGCATGCACGGCGGCCGTTCCCGTGTCGTGTACGAAGGATCGGGGAACTCCATGGATCGAGAGAAGAGTGATGAATAAGTTTTTGGCAGGCGCCCTGGCGCTGAGCGTGGTAGTTGCGTGTTCCGTGCCGTCGACCAGCTGGGCTGCAAAAAAGCAGACCGGGACGCCGGCCTGGATGAATGCCGATGGTGAGGTGATCAAGTCGTCCGATGTCGAGGCGGGCTACGGCGAGACCGTCAAGGGCATCAACGATTACGAAGGCGAAATCACCGGCAAGCCGGCGCCTGGCAGCAAGTTCACCCAGTTGAAAATCGGTATGCCGATGAAGCAGGTCACCGACCTGATTGGTCAGCCGGACGACCAGGGTGCTTACGTGACCGGCAAGGCATTTATCCCGTTTTTCTTCGGTGGCGACCGCTACCGTTATGAAATGGCCTACAAGGGCCAGGGACGCCTGGTGTTCGCGGGCAAGTCGATGGGGACCGGCGGCAACCTGATCTGGATCATCCATAACAAGAACGACAGCGGTTACCGCGAATAATCGTTCAAAGCGCCCGGTTTTCCGGGCGTTTTCTTGTGTGAAGCATCCACGCAAGCACGCGTGCGACTGCAGCTTGCCGACGCTCCATCCGTCGTCTGAGCGAGAGGCTGGCTGCCCAGCCGTAGCCCGAGGCTGTATGGTGCGCGCATTCGGCTGGACGCCGGCTCGGGGATTGCTGCGTTGGAAACGATAATCGTGTTGGTGGCCCTGGTGCTGCTCGCCGTGCCGGTGGGTGTGGTGATCGCGCTGGTGTGGATGGCTGGGCTGCGGAGACGGGTGGCGGCGCTGGAGCAGCGGCTTGCGCAGTGGCAGCGCAGTGGTGCCGGGCCTGCGGATGCGCCAGCGCAAGCACCCGCGGACGCGCAGGGCAGGGCATGGGAACGACCGGGCGAGGCGTCCGCTGTCGGCACTGGTCCGGGCTCCATTGCCGACGGCGATCTACCTGGGTACCGCACCTCCGATGCAGCGCGTCAGGCCGTTGGCTGGCAGGCGCCGGGCGCGGACCACGACGCGGTTGGCGTGTCTGCCTCGGCGGTGCCGCCACCGTTGCCGGCGCAGGCACCCGCAGAGGCGATGGCGCACAGTGCGATCGCGGGGTCGGAACGTCCCAGCCCGCAAGCGCAGGCGACGCGCGCCGAGCCGGCGCAACCGCAATCCGCACAATCGCAACCACCCCAGCCTCCGGCCGCGCCCAGCGCCATCGCGCGCGCGGCCAGCGCCTTGAAGCGTTGGTTCACCCAGGGCAATGTGCCGGTCAAGGTCGGCATGCTGGTGTTGTTGGCCGGCGTGGCGTCGCTGTTGAAGTACGCCAGCGACCAGGGCTGGATGCGCATGCCGATCGAGCTGCGCTTGGCCGGCATCAGCGTCCTGGCATTGGCCGGTCTGATCTTCGGTTGGAAGCAGCGCGCGCAGCGGCCGGGCTTTGCGTTGGCCTTGCAGGGCGGCGCCATCGGCGGCTTGTTGTTGACGGTGTTCGCGGCCTTCAAGTTGTACGGCTTGCTCGATGCCGGAACGGCGCTGGGCATCAGCGTGGTGCTGATCGCGGGCATGTGCGTGCTGGCGGTGCTGCAGGATTCGCGCACGTTGGCGGTGCTGGGCGTGCTGGCGGGTTTTCTTGCGCCGATCTGGTTGTCTACCGGCAGCGGCAATCATGTCGCGCTGTTTTCGTACTACGCCGTACTCAACGCCGGCATCGTGGCGATTGCATGGACACGCCCGTGGCGCGTGCTGAACCTGCTGGGGTTTGCTTTCACCTTCGGCATCGGCACCGTGTGGGGGGCGCTGCAGTACTCCCCGGCCAAATTCGCCACGACCGAGCCGTTCCTGTTGCTGTTTTTCGCCATGTACGTGGCGATTCCGGTCCTGCATGCGCGCCGCGGCGACGGCAGTGCCGGCAGGCTCATCGATGGCAGCCTGTTGTTCGGAACGCCGCTCGTCGCCTTCGCGTTGCAGGCGCGCCTGCTTGAGGGCGATCGGCTGCCATTGGCGTTGTGCGCGGTGGCGGTGGCAGCGTTGTACGCGGGCCTGGGCAGCTGGCTGCTGCGCCGCGCGCCTACGCGCGTGCTGGGCCAGGCGCACGCGATGCTGGCGGTCGGGTTCGCAACCCTGGCCGTACCGCTGGCGCTGTCGGCACGTGCCACTGCGAGCGTGTTTGCGCTGGAAGGCGTGGGGTTGCTGTGGCTGGGGCTTGGCCAACAACGGCGGGTCTCGCAGGTCAGCGGTGTCGCGCTGCAGGTGTTTGCGGCGGTGGGTGTCGCGTTCGGCGTGGATGCCTGGCGCTACGATGCGGTCGCGGTGGCCAACGCAACCTGCATGAGTACCGTGCTGCTGGCGCTTGCCGGCTGGGCCAGTGCCTGGTTCCTGCGCGATGCCGGGCATCGGCGGCGTGCGCTACTGGCATATCTGTGGGGACTGGGCTGGTGGACGCTGTGCGGCGTGCACGAGATCGTGCGTTTTGCCGATCTGCGCAGCGAGCCGGATCTGCTGCTGGGCTTGGTCGCACTCAGTGTATGGCTGGCGGCCGAAGTGCATCGCCGCCGTCCTGCAGCGGCGCTGGTATGGACGGTGATGTCTGGTCTGGCGCTGGCGGCGCCATTGGCGCTGTGGCAGGGCGCTGCGCACACCCAGCCATTCGCGCATTGGGGCGCGCTGGCATGGGGTGTGTTTGCGGTGGCGGGCGCGCGTGCGCTGTGGTGCTTGCGCACGCAGCAGGGCGCTGGCGCGATGGCGGCGCAGTTCATCTGGTGGCTGCTGTGGCCGTTGGTCATCTCGTTGGGCACGGCCTGGCTGGCCGACGCGTTCTTGCTGTCCAATGGCTGGCGTTGCGCCTTGCTGGCGGCACCGTGGTTGTTGGTGGCGACGCTGGGGCTGTTGCGTTGGCCATGGCTGGCCTGGCCGCAGGGAACCGGCTTCGACCCTGCACGCAACGCGTTGCTGAGTTGCGTGTTCGCGGTACTGGGACTCGGCTGGCTGCTCGCATTGCTGGATCCGGTGAGCGCCGCCCCGTTGCCATGGTTGCCGTTGCTCAATCCCGCCGAGCTGGCGCAATTGGCGGTCCTGGCCTTGCTTGCGCGCTGGGCCTGGTCGGCAGCTGCGCCGACAGTGCTGCAGCGTTGGCGGGTGACCGCGCTGGGTGTGCTGGGTTGGGCGTTGATCACCGGCAGCACCTTGCACAGCGTGCACCACTGGGGCGGTGTGCCGTGGGATTCGGCGCTGATCGGCGCCACCTTGTCCCAGACCAGCCTCACCATCGTCTGGAGCGTACTCGGCGTGCTGGGCTGGGTGATCGGCTCGCGTCGTGGTCAACGCGGGCTGTGGCTGGGCGGCGCGCTGCTGATGGGGCTGGTCCTGGCGAAGTTGGTGTTGGTCGACCGCCAGCATCTGGGCAATCTTCTCGGCATCGGCTCGTTCATGGCCTATGGCCTGTTGTGCACCGTGGTGGGCTATCTGGCGCCGGCGCCGCCGCGTGCGGTCGCGACCGAAGGTCATGCTGTCCAAGAGAACGGCGTCGAAAAGGATCAGGCATGAACACGATGCGATGGGCACTGCTGCTGATACTGTTGCCGCTGCTGGCGCAGGCCGCCGATGTGCGGCAGGACTACCGCCAGCAGTGGCCGCTGCAGGTCACCGGCGCGGATGTCGGCCTCTATCAGGTGAGCTTGGATGCGGCGGTGTATCGCACCGCGCACGACGCGGCGTTGCGCGATGTCACGGTGATCGATGCGCTTGGACAAGAGCTGCCCACCGCCTGGCTGCCGATGGATGCAGCACCGGCGGCTGCGGTACGCCATCAGCGCCTGCCCCTGTTTGCGCTGCCGGCAGGTGCCGCGCCGGCCAACGGCGACCTGCAGTTGATTGCCGAGCGCGACGCCAGTGGTGCGGTGCGCCGCCTGGAAGGTCGCTTTGCGACCGGGGCTGTCGCTGCGGGCCGTGGTGTGAGCTGGCTGATCGATGCCAGCGCGCTGCGCGATCGCCCGCGTGCGCTGGTGCTGGATTGGGAGGGCGACATGCCGGTGCAGGCCCAGGTGCGTGTGGAAGGCAGCGACGATCTGCGCGACTGGCGCGTGCTCGTCTCCAGCGCCACGGTCATGGCGCTGGACAATCAGGCGCAGCGACTGCAGCAGCGTCGTATCGCCCTGGACGATGGTGCGCGTTACTTGCGCCTGGTTACCGCATCGGGCGAGCTGCCGGCATTACGCGTGGTCGAGGCGGAGCTGGATGGCGTCGCCATGTCCACACCGCCGCAGTGGCTGGACTTGCCAGGCACCGCAAGAGATGCGGCGCTGGTGTATGCCTTGCCCGGTCGCTTTCCGATCAGCCAATTGGATGTCGGCGGCAGTCAGGCCGAGGCGGTCGAGTGGATCGTGGCAAGTCGCGATAGCGACGATGCGCCGTGGCTGCAACGTGCCGGCCCCTGGTTGGCGTATCGACTGGGCCAGGGCACGGCAGCCGCGTCGCCGCCGCAACTGCTGACTGCCCCCGTGCGCGATCGCCAATGGCGGTTGGTCGCCGCCCAGGGGCGCAGCACCGCCGTGCCGACGCTGCGCGTCGGGTACCAACCGGAGCGGTTGATGTTTCTCGCCCAGGGCCAGCCGCCATATGCGCTGGTCGCCGGCAGTGCGCGTGCGCAGCGCACCGACGCACCACTGGGCGCAATGCTGCAGGCACTGCGGCGCGAACGCGGCGCACGGTGGCAGCCGGCGCAGGCCCGCCTGGCTGCGCAGGCACAGCCGCTGGCGGGGGATGCCGCGTTGCAACCGGCCGCCGCGCCGCGCGACTGGAAGCGTTGGCTGCTGTGGGGTCTGTTGGTCGGTGGCGCCTTGCTGGTCGGCGGTTTCGCGGTGAGCCTGTTGCGTAGCGCATCGGCCAATCGCAACGGCTGATCGCGCCCGCTTCGCATGGCGGTTTGCCGCTGCGGCGCGAAGGTCGGACAATGGGCGTCCCCCGTGACCAAGGCAGCCGTATTGCCCGTCGTGTTCGACCAAGCATCCCGCGCCTTGCCAGCCGTCCTGGCGGCCTGGCGCGTGGTGGGCAACCGGCGCTGCGCGGTCCACATGCGGGCGCAACGAAGGCGCGATGGCGATCCACAGCCGGTTGCCGCTAAGGCAAAGCGCTCACATGTTTGCACCGGCGCCTCTGCTGGGTGCGTCTGCATGACCATTCCCCATTCCCCCTCCCTAGACCGAACGAGCTGAGCCCATGTCCATTGTCCGCATGACCGACCTCGATCTCTCCGGCAAGCGCGTGCTGATCCGCCAGGATCTCAACGTGCCGATCGACAACGGCCAGATCACCTCCGAACAGCGCATCACCGCCTCGGTGCCCACCATCAAGCTGGCGCTGGAAAAAGGCGCGGCCGTGATGGTGACCTCGCACCTGGGCCGCCCCAAGGAAGGCAGCTGGACCGAAGAAGATTCGCTGGCGCCGGTGGCCACGCGCCTGGCCGCGTTGCTGGGCGTGGACGTGCCGCTGGTGCGCGACTGGGTCGACGGCGTGGACGTCGCGCCGGGCCAGGTGGTGCTGCTGGAAAACTGCCGCATGAATGTCGGCGAGGGCAAGGACGATGAGACGCTGGCGCGCAAGTACGCCGCGTTGTGCGACGTGTTCGTGATGGATGCCTTCGGCACCGCGCACCGTGCGCAGGCCTCCACGCATGGCGTGATCCGCTTCGCGCCGGTCGCCGCAGGCGGCCCGCTGTTGATGGCCGAACTCGACGCCCTGGCCAAGGCGCTGGACAACCCGGCCAAGCCCCTGCTAGCGATCGTCGCCGGCAGCAAGGTCTCGACCAAGTTGGAGTTGCTATCCAACCTGGTCAACAAGGTCGACCAACTGATCGTCGGCGGCGGCATCGCCAACACCTTCATCGCCGCGGCCGGGCATGCCGTGGGCAAGTCGTTGAACGAGCCGGACTTGATCCCGACCGCCAACCAGATCGTGGCCGATGCCAAGGCGCGTGGCGCCGAGATTCCGCTGCCCACCGATGTGGTCGTTGCCAAGCAGTTCCTGCCCGATGCGCAGGCCAGCGTGAAGTCGCTGGACGCGGTCGACGCGGACGATCTGATCCTGGATATCGGCCCGCACACCGCGCAGCGCTACGCCGAGCTGATCGCCAGTGCCGGTACCGTGGTGTGGAACGGGCCGGTGGGCGTCTTCGAATTCGAGTCCTTCAGCCACGGCACCGAAACGCTGGCGCGCGCGATCGCCGGTTCCAAGGCGTTCTCGATCGCGGGCGGTGGCGACACCCTGGCCGCCGTGGACAAGTACGACATCGCCAAGGACGTCACCTACATTTCCACGGGTGGCGGTGCGTTCCTGGAGTTTCTGGAAGGCAAGACCTTGCCAGCGGTGGCCGCACTCCAGGCCCGCGGTCAGTGAGTGCAGCCACGCTGTTTTTCGATCTGGACGGCACGCTGGTCGATTCGGAGCCAGGCATCGTTGCCAGCATCGTGCACGCCTTCGACGAACTCGGCCAGCCGCGTCCGTCGGCGCAGACCTTGCGCGCCTGGATCGGCCCGCCGTTGCGCGACAGCTTCACCGAGTGTTTTCCGGACGATCCGGAGTTGGTGCAGCGCGCGCTCGGGCTCTACCGCGCACGCTACGACGCGGTAGGCTGGACCGAACTCAGCGTGTTCGACGGCATCGGCGAGGTTGTCACCGGCCTGCAGCGCGCCGGTCATCGTCTGGCCGTGGTGACCTCGAAGAATGAGCGCTACGCGCGGCGCATCGTCGAGCATCTGCCCTTCGGTGCGTGCTTCGAGGAGGTGATCGGTGCCAGCGAAGACGGCGAACGTCGCTTCAAGCCGGACCTCATTGCCGAAGCGCTGCGCCGTTTGCAGATCGACAAGGCCGGCTGCGTGATGATCGGTGACCGGCGCATGGATATCGATGGCGCCAATCACCACGGCATCCACAGCATTGGCGTGTTGTGGGGCTTCGGCGACGAGGGCGAATTGCGCGCCGCCGGTGCCGGTGCGCTGGCACGCACGCCGGCTGAACTGGCGGCGTTGCTTCAGTGATGGACAGTGCGCGTCGGCCGTTGCGTTCGCTTGGTCGCCGCGCCTGCAGTTGCGGTTCGCAGCGCGCAGAACACTCTTCACCGTCGCCGGGTTAGGGTGGCGACCGTTCGCATTGCTCATGGCAGCGCGGGCGCAGGCGTACGTACTGTCCCGCACTGTCTATAAGACATGCCGGAATCGGAGGAAGGCTATGCCGCAATGCCATCCTCGGTACGTGACGTGTGTGTTAAGTTTCGCGGCTTTTACAGGGAGGCCATCATGAAAGAACGTCAACGCCGCACCAAGATCCTCGCCACCCTCGGACCGGCAACGGATGCGCCCGGTGTGCTGGATACGCTGTTCAAGGCGGGCGTCAACGTGGTGCGCCTGAACTTCAGCCATGGCGACCCCTCCGGCCAGGCCAAGCGCGCCGCCGAAGTACGTGCCGCTGCGGCCCGCGTCGGTGCCGAGGTCGGCATCCTGGCCGACTTGCCGGGCCCGAAGATCCGTATCGAACGGTTTGCCGAAGGCAAGATCAAACTGACCATGGGCGATCGCTTCGACCTGGTGGCCGATGCCAACGCGCCGGCTGGCGACCAGACGCAGGTTGGCGTCAGCTATCTGGGGCTGCCGCAGGACGTGACCGCCGGCGACGTGCTGCTGCTCGACGATGGCCTGATGCAGTTGCAGGTGACCGATGTGCAGGGCGAGCGCATCGTCACCAAGGTGTTGAACGATGGTGTGCTGTCCGACCGCAAGGGCCTCAACAAGCAGGGCGGTGGTCTGTCGCTGGGCGCATTGACCGAGCGCGACAAGGAACTGATCGGCATCGTGGCCAAGATCGGCGTGGACTTCATTGCGGTGTCGTTCTGTCGCAATGCGCAGGACATGCACGACGCGCGTCAGATCGCCCAGCAGCACGGCTGCGATGCGCAACTGGTGTCCAAGATCGAGCGCACCGAGGCGATCGAAAACCTGGTCGAGATCGTCGAAGCCTCCGATGTGGTGATGGTGGCGCGTGGCGACCTGGGCGTTGAGATCGGTGACGCTGAATTGCCCGGCCTGCAGAAGAAGATCATTCGCGAATCGCTGGCGCAGAACAAGGTGGTGATCACTGCCACGCAGATGCTGCAGTCGATGGTCGAAAGCCCGATCCCCACCCGCGCCGAAGTGCTGGACGTGGCCAACGCGGTCATCGACGGTACCGATGCGGTGATGCTCTCGGCCGAGACCGCCGCCGGCGCTTATCCGGTGCGTGCGGTGGAAGCGATGGCGCGCATCTGCCTGGGAGCCGAACACCAGTTCGAATTCGACACCGACTTCGAAGCGGCGCAACGCAATCTGCAGCGCGCCGACCAGGCGATTGCGATGGCAACCATGTTCCTGTCCGAGCACATCGGCCTGGGCGGCGTGGTGGCGTTGACCGAATCCGGCGGCACGCCGCGCTTCCTGTCGCGCTTCCGCTCCAATATGCCGATCTACGCCTTCACCCGTCATGATGGCGCGCGCCGCCAGATGGCCATGATGCGTGGCGTGTTCCCGATCAGCTTCGACAGCCGCGGCCTGACCCCGCGCGAAGCCGCACGTGCGGCGATCCGTCTGCTGGTGGAGAACGAGCGCATGGGGCCTGGCGACCGCGTGGTGTTCACCAGTGGCGAGCACATGGAAACCCACGGCGCCACCAATACGCTGCGTTTGCTGGAAGTGGGCGAAGACGGTCGCGCCACCGGGCTGGGCGAGCTCTAACGCCTGTGGACTGCATCCGGCGCATGACCTGAGCCGGAACAGAGGCGACACACGACGGCGGCCCCAGGGCCGCCGTCGTGCTGTGTGGCGACCTGGCCGCTGGACGCGCACCCGGTCGTGGCCGGATCGTTGGTCAACGGCCGGATCCGGCAGGTACCCGGTCCCCACCACATCGCACGCGCGCTGCCGCAACGGTGCTGGTCATGGCGGAACAAGACGCTGTCTACGATGTAACGTACGCCGCAGGCGCAGCGCTATTGCGACGGACGAAGCAGCGACGCGGCCAACCCTCAAAAATGCCGGCTGACTCACGCATGGCTCCATATCAACGCGCCAGCGCAGTCATTGCAGCCATGCATCACGGCACCGCAAGCGCCGCGCCGCGCACCATGCTCAGCTTTCCCGATTCCCGATTCCCGATTCCCGATTCCCGCGATGCGAGCATCACCACACATCCTGTCACGCAGATCACGTGTAATCGGTTGCAGGCATTCCGTGAAGGAATGTGTACGACTTTCGTCGCTATACTTTCGTTCTCCCCCGCAGCTGCCACAGGAACTACATGAGCATCGAACAGCTTGCCGAAACCGCCCAGGCGATGGTCGCCCCGGGTAAGGGCATCATCGCCATCGACGAATCGACCAGTACGATCGCCAAGCGTTTTGCCAGCGTCGGCATCGAGAACATCGAAGAGAACCGTCGCGCCTACCGCGAACTGTTGCTGACCACGCCCAAGCTGAGCGACTACATCTCCGGCGCCATCCTGTTCGACGAGACCATCCGTCAGAAGACCAAGGATGGCGTGCCGTTCGCCGAGTACATGACCGCCCACGGCATCATCCCGGGCATCAAGGTCGACAAGGGCGCGCAGCCGCTGGCTGGCATGCCGGGCGAACTGGTCACCGAAGGCCTGGACGGCCTGCGTGCACGGCTGGAGGAGTACTACACGCTGGGTGCGCGCTTCGCCAAGTGGCGTGCGGTCATCAACATCGGCGAAGACATTCCGTCCGGCACCTGCATCGAGGCCAACTCGCATGCGTTGGCGCGCTACGCAGCGCTGTGCCAGGAACAAGGCCTGGTGCCGATGGTCGAGCCGGAAGTGATCATGGACGGCAGCCACGACATCGAAACCTGCTACGAAGTCACCGAAGCCACGCTGCGCTCGCTGTTCGGCGCGCTGTATGAGCAGAATGTCGTGCTGGAAGGCACCATCCTGAAGGCGTCGATGGTCATCTCCGGCAAGAGCTGCGAAGAGCAGGCCAGCATCGAAGAGGTAGCCGAGTCCACCGTGATGTGCCTGAAGTCCACCGTGCCGGCGATCCTGCCGGGCATCGTGTTCCTGTCCGGCGGCCAGACCGACGAGCAGTCCACCGCCCACCTCAACGAAATGCACCAGCTCGGCAATCTGCCCTGGCCGTTGAGCTTCTCCTACGGCCGCGCCATGCAGCAGGCCGCGCTGAAGCTGTGGGCCAAAGACATGACCGGCAACTTCGCCAAGGCGCAGCAGGTCATCTACGAGCGCGCCAAGGAAAACGGCCTGGCCGCGCTGGGTAAGTGGAAGGGTTGATCGATTGATGGCGGCTGCAAGGCCGCCGCATCGATGAAACAAACACGCCGGCAGCGATGCCGGCGTTTTTTGTTTGCGCATCCACAGGTGCGCTTTGATGCCGCGCCAAAAAACGCAAAGGGCGCCTTTCGGCGCCCTTTGCTTAATCAGAATCGCTCAATGGCTTGCGCAGTCCAGCCGGTCGATGCGGCAGGCCGCCAACGTCAATCCAATCTCAGGCCGCCGCAGTTTCCTGCGTGGCCAACGCCTGCTGGTAGGCCTTGTAGGTCGCCTCGTTGTAGGCCACCAGGACGATGTGCTTGGGCACCTTGTGCGAGCGCTGCCAATCGCGCGTTTCGGTCACGGCGATGCGCGCTGCCTGATACAGCGGATAGCCGTAAATACCGCAGCTGATCGCCGGGAACGCGATCGAGTGCAGCATCATCTGTTCGGCGAGTTTCAGCGATTGCCAATAGCAGTTGGCCAGCTGTTCGGGTTCGTTGTGCTTGCCGTCGCGCCACACCGGGCCGACGGTATGAAAGACGTGGCGTGCCTTCAAATTGAAACCGTCGGTGATGCGGATTTCGCCGGTGGGGCAACGCACGCCCGGGCGCACCTGCGGCAACGCTTCGCAGGCTTCCAGCAAGCGCGGGCCGGCGGCACGGTGGATGGCGCCATCGACGCCACCACCGCCGAGCAGTGATTCATTGGCGGCGTTGACGATGACGTCAACGTCGAGTTCGGTGATGTCGCCTTGCCAGACTTCGATTCTCATAGCGCGATAATTATGCGAATTGCATGATGGGCGCGTGATGGGGAGCACGCTGCGGAATCCGCACGCTATCGGCCATTCATCTCATCTGCTGCGACTGTCCGACGGGGTGGAATGTATGCCGCCCCGCGACATCTGGGCGCTGCCTCGGAGCGATCGGCGACAACCTTCGCAACGCACGAGGCGATGCATGTCGGGTCTACAACCAGCGGCGGACACGCGCGCAGTAGTCGTTGTAGTGGCGGCCGAATTCGGCGCGCAGCCGCGCCTCTTCGAACGGAATGACATAGCGCTGCAGCGCAAGCCACGGCAGCGGCACCAACACAACCGCCCACAGCAAGCCGAGTTGCAGGCACAGGCCGACGTAGCTCAGCACCAAGGCCAGGTACATCGGGTTGCGGGTGACGCGATACGGGCCGTCCAGCACCAGGCGCGAGGGATGGCCGCTGGGCATGATGGTGGTGCGCCGACGCGCAAACAGCACGAAGCAGCTCACCGCCAACCCCAGGCCGAGACAGGCGATGCCGCCGCCAGCCAATTCGATCCAGGCCAGCGGCGCGGGAGGAGGGAGAGGCAGGTCCAGCGCCTCTTGCAACCACGCGCCCAGCCCCAGGGCGAGCGCAAAGTGGACCGGGGAGGTCATTTTTACCAGCCATGGCGCCCGTGCGGCACGGGTCTCGCTGTGTCCATACGGCTGGTTGCTCACACATCTCTCCCTACATTACGGCCGCCATCCTAACGTTTCCTTGACATGGACGGGAGTGCGGGCGTCCCGACATCCGGAAAACCGGGCGGATGCTGCGCCCAGCGCGAGGCGTGCCGGGCACGTGTCACGCCTGGTCTCGGCAATACCGCGTGCGCCTTCACCTCGGGGCGGTCACGGATCGTGGGCACGACGTGGCCGCCGCGACGCCGCGTCTTTCGGCGCAAGTGCACTGTTCGGCCGGGGCCAAAAAAAGCCGCGCATTGCGCGGCTTCGGGCCTGGTCATCGACTGCGCCCGATCAGGGCAGTCCGGCCAGCCAGTCGTCGTCGGAGCCTTCGTTGATGTCGGCAAAGAGCGGGGTCGAGAAGTAGCGTTCGCCGGTGTCCGGCAGCATCGCCAGGATGACGGCGCCAGATGCGGCGCCTTCTGCCACGCGCAGCGCGGTGGCGACGGTGGCACCGCCGGAGATGCCGGTGAAGATGCCTTCTTCGGCGGCCAGGCGCCGCGCGACGGTGATGGCGTCGGTGTCTTCCACGCTCAGAACCTGGTGGGCGGCCTCGCGGTTGAGCACCTCGGGCACGAAGTCCGGCGTCCAGCCCTGGATCTTGTGCGGCTTCCAGTCCTGGCCTTGCAGCAGGGCGGCGCCAGCCGGCTCCGAGGCGGTGATGCGCACTTCCGGTCGCGCAACGCGCAGGACCTCGCCCACGCCGGTGAGGGTGCCGCCGGTGCCCCAGCCGGTGACGAAATGGTCCAGCCGGTGGCCGGCGAAGTCACGCAGGATTTCGGCAGCGGTGGTGTTGCGGTGGTAGGCCGGGTTGGCCGGATTGGCGAACTGGCTGGCCAGGAACCAGCCGTGCTGTTCGGCCAGTTCCTTGGCTTTACGCACCATGCCGCTGCCGCGCTCGGCAGCCGGGGTCAGGATGACCTTCGCGCCGTAGGCACGCATCAGCTTGCGGCGTTCGATGGAGAAGGTTTCCACCATGGTGGCGACGAATTTGTAGCCGCGCGCTGCGGCCACCATCGCCAGTGCCACGCCGGTGTTGCCGGAGGTGGCTTCGACGATGGTGTCGCCGGGCTTGAGCAGGCCGCGTTGTTCGGCGTCGAGGATGATCGCCAGCGCCAGCCGGTCCTTGACCGAGCCGCCGGGATTGAACGATTCGACCTTGACGTACAAGGTCACGTTGTCCGGGGCGAGGCGTTGGAGCTTGACCACCGGGGTGCGGCCGATGGTGTCGAGAATGTTGTCGTACAGGGCCATGGGGTCTCCGTCGGGATCAGGCTGCGTGGGCCAGTGTGGGCGTGTGGGGCGTTGCGCCGGGTGAGTACGGCGGCAAGGCGCTCAGCGGCGCGCTGCCGAACCAGTGCAGCGTCTGCGCCAGCGTCGCCACCTCGCCCAGGATCAGCAGCGCCGGGGCGGCCACGGCATGCTGCCGGGCGCTGGCGGCCAGGCTGGCGAGCGTACCGGTGATTATGCGTTGCTGCGGGCGCGAGCCGTTTTCGACCAGCGCAAACGGGGTGGAGGCTGCGCGCCCGGCCTGCAGCAGGCGCTGCTGGATGGCGTCCAGGCCGGCCACGCCCATGTAGAAGGCCAGCGTCTGCCGCTCCTGGCCGAGCGCCTGCCAGTCCAGCGTGTCCAGCGAATCCTTGCAGTGCGCGGTGATCAGGCGCAGCGATTGCGCGTGGTCGCGGTGGGTGAGCGGGATGCCGGCATACGCAGCGCAGGCGATGGCGGCGGTGATGCCGGGAATCACCTGAAAGCCGATGCCGTGCGCGCGCAGGAATTCCAGCTCTTCGCCGCCGCGGCCGAACACGAACGGGTCGCCGCCCTTCAGCCGCACCACACGGCGACCGGCGCGGGCGTGGTCCAGCATCAGGGCGTGGATCTGTTCCTGCCGGGTGCTATGGCCTTGCGCCGACTTGCCCACCTCGATGAGGTGCGCGCCATGCCGAGCCAGGCGCAGGATCTGCGGGCTGACCAGGCGGTCGTGCAGCACCACCTCGGCCTGACGCAGTGCGCGCAGCGCATGCCGGGTGAGCAGGCCGGGATCGCCGGGGCCGGCGCCGACCAGGCTCACGTTGCCGGGTGCCAGCGTGCCGATCGGGCTGCGCGGTGCGGGGGAGCGCGCAGGAGCCGTTGCGGACGCCGCAGGCGTCGCGATGTGGGTCAGCAGCCGGCGGGCGCTGGCCGCATGGCGCAGGGCGTCGTTGAGCGCTTCCGATTCGCTGGCGGCGATGGTGAGCCACAGCGGTTGGTCGGGTTGCGCCAGCCATGCCGGGTCGAACCGACCGGCCAACCAGCGCAGCTGCCCGGCCTGCGCCCAGTGCCGCAGCTGCGCCGTGAGCTCGGGCGCGCCCACCAGCGGCAGCGCACCGGCCTGCAGCAGCTGGGCAGTGGCGCGTTCGGCATCGGCACCGCCGCCGACCACCAGGACGGCACGGCCACGCAGGTCGGCAAGCAGCGGGAACGCAGGAGTCACGGTTCGGCAGCATCCTTGAGGGAGGGCCAGACCGTAACGCCGGCTTATAGCCGTCGGAAATGACTTCATCCATCCTAAAAATAGCGTTCGGTTATAAGCTGGCCCGCAGAACTCCTCTACAGTCGAAGTCCTTGTAGCGCCTCGCGCTTTTTTGGATATAAGCCATGACGCTGACCCAACTTCGCTATCTGGTGGCCATTGCCGATGCCGAGCTGAACATCACCCTGGCCGCCGCGCGGGTGCACGCGACCCAGCCCGGCCTGTCCAAGCAGCTCAAGCAGCTGGAGGACGAACTGGGCTTTCTGCTGTTCGTGCGCAAGGGACGTAGCCTGGACGCAGTGACGCCGGCCGGTGTGGAAGTGATCGAGCGCGCGCGCGCGGTGCTGTCGGAGGCCAACAACATCCGCACCTATGCGGCCAACCAGCGCCGCGAAAGCCAGGGCCAGCTGACCCTGACCACCACCCATACCCAGGCGCGCTTCGTGCTGCCGCCGGCGGTGGCGCAGATCAAGAATGCCTACCCGCAAGTGAGCGTGCATCTGCAGCAGGCCGCCGAAAGTGCGGCCCTGGATCTGCTGAGCCAGGGCGATGCGGACATCGCGGTGGTCAGCACCGCCGGTGGCGAGCCGAGCGCCGGCATCGCAGTGCCGCTGTACCGCTGGCGGCGGCTGGTGGTGGTGCCGCGGGGGCATGCACTGGATCACCCGCGCACGGCACCGGACATGCAGGCGCTGGCCGAGCATCCGCTGATCAGCTACGAATCCTCCACTCGGCCGGGCTCTTCGCTGCAGCGCGCGTTTGCGCAGGTGGGGCTGGAGCCGAGTATCGCGCTGACCGCGCTGGATGCCGACCTGATCAAGACCTATGTGCGCGCAGGGCTTGGCGTGGGATTGGTCGCGGAAATGGCGGTCAATGCCTTCGACGAGGACCTGCGCGCCTGGCCGGCGCCGGCGCCGATCGCCGAGTGCATCGCCTGGGCGGTGCTGCCGCGCGACCGCGTGCTGCGCGACTACGCGCTGGACCTGGTGCATGTGCTCGCGCCGCAAATCGACAAGCGCGACCTACGCCGCGTGCTGGACGGCAATCAGGCGCCCAACTGGCCGTTGCCGCCGACCTGGGAATCGTTGACCCAGACCATCACCAGTTGAGCGGCACGATGACCGAGCCCTTGCGCCCCGCACTGAGCAGGCTGTGGTCGCCCGAGCCGGACGGCGGCATGTCGCTGCAGCTGTCGGCCAGCATCGCCGGCCGCGAACATGAGGTGCTGACGGTGCTGGCCGACCCGCGCGACGAAGCGTTATGGGTGGCGGTGCAGGCGGGCAGCACGCGCGTGCAGATCCCGCTGGAAGTGCTGCGCAAGGCGCTGGACGTTGCGGCCGAGGATGTGCATTCGGCCGAGTGGTTCGCGCGCCAGGATGCGGATGCGTCCGACGTCTGAGGCCGGGATATGGGCGGCTAGCACAGCCCACCGGGCAGTGGTCAGGCGATGTGGACGGCGCACGGGAGGGAGCCGGAGTGGACGTGCGTGCATGCCCCTTCCAAACGGTGGCGGCTTGGCCGTGTGATCGGTGCGTTCGCGATGACCTTGGTGCTGCACTGCAGCGCAATCGCCGCAAAAAAATATCCGCAGGATCAATGGGATGCGTGCCTGCCCGGCAGCGCTGCCATGCGTGCTGTGGGTGATTTTCCCTACCCGTGTCAGGGCGATGCAGTCGGCGTCGACCGGGCGCATCAAGTTGCGCGCTGCGTTGTCGAAAACCCTTATAGCAACCATGACGCGACACTCTCGAACGTCTAGGGGTGGACGGCGCAGAGCTGGCGATGCAGGTGATCGCATTGCCGGTGTGTTTCGCGGTGTCGTCGAAGGGTTGCTAGCGCTGTCGCATCACTGTTGCGCGAGGCTGTGCACAGAGCGGCTGGCGCATCCGGGTCCCTGGGGAGAGGCCTGGCGTGCTTGGCGGCGGACCCGGGTCGGGAGCCCGGGTCCGCCTTTTTTATTTCCGCAGCGAGCATCGGTTGAAGATGGAACAGCGCCAAGTCCTGCCCATGCACGGCAGGCAGTGCGCGATCGGAGCCGGTGCTGGATTCTGACACCTGCGGCGAGTTGCCGGGTCTGAGCGGTCGCCACCGAGGCGCGACTTGGCGTGGCGCGGGCAGCTGCAACGTCGGGCCGACGGGATGGAGGGTTCGCGCGTTGAGGTCTGGCCACAGACCGGTGCCCCACTAGGTGAGACCCAGGCGTTTGCCGCGCAGCCCGAATACGCAGCGGGCCACACATTTTTAGGCCAACGGAATCCGCACCGAAAAACAGGTCCCGCCCTGCGGCCGCGGCCGGACGTCCACTTCACAGCCCAACGTCTCGGCAGTGCGATGCACGATCCACAGGCCGATGCCCAAACCGTCGCTGCGCGGGTCGGCCTGGCGAAACGCCTGGAAGACCTGCTCGGGTTGGTCCATGTTCAAGCCGATGCCGCTGTCGATGATCTCCACTTCCGCAAAACCGGGGCGGCGGCGGGTGCCGACCAGCACGCGGCCACGCTCGGTGTACTTGATGGCATTGCCGACCAGGTTGCCGATCAAGGTGGTCAGCAGTGTGGGGTGGCTGCGCACGCGCAGCGAGGTGTGCACATAGCGAAGGGCCAGGTACTTGTCGATGGCCGGTTGACGCCACACGCCGAGGATCGAATGCAGCACGTCTTCCAGCTGCAGTGGCTGCAGGTCCGGCATGGCGGCCTTGCTCGCGGCCGCCAGCGTGGCCAGCTCGTCCAGGCTGCGGCCCACCAGGCTGATCGCATCGCGCGCGGTGACCAGGTTGGGAACGGCGTCGACGTCGGCGTGCCGGCGCATCTTGTCGATGGCGTAGGCGGCAGTGCGCAATGGGGTCTTCAGATCGTGCCCGGCGATGGCCATCAGGCGGCTGCGGTAGCGATCGGATTCCTCGGCGATTGCCAGTGCGCGGCGCAATTCCAGCTGCGCCATGGTCTGGCGTGCCAATGCGCGCAGGGCTTCCACCTGCTCCTCGGTGAGTTGGCGCGGCTGCCGGTCGAGCACGCACACCGTGCCTAGCGGCAGGCCGTCGGGTGTCTTCAACAAGGCACCTGCATAGAAATGCAGCGGCGCCTCGCCGGTGACCAGCGGGTTGCGCGCGAAGCGGATGTCATGGCGCGTGTCGGGCACCACCAGCACATCGTTCTCGAGCAGCGCATGCGCGCACATCGACTTGAACAGCGGGGTTTCGCGCTCGCCCATCCCGAGCTCACTCTTGAACCACTGGCGGTCCGCATCGACCAGGCTGATCAGTGCGATCGGCGTCTGGCAAATGATCGAGGCAAGCCGGGTGATGTCATCGAAGGCCGCTTCGCGCGGGGTGTCGAGAATGCCGTAGCTGCGCAGCGCCTGCAGACGCAATGCTTCGCTGGGGGGCTTGGGTGCGCAGGGAAGCGGTTCGGCCGCTCGATCGGACAGGACGGTACTCATGCGCGCGGCTACAGGGTGGAAGCGGCAAGCATAGGGCATGCCAAGGCCGATCGTGTGCTTGCGGTCACAGAGGCGGGACGAAAGTGTGACTGCCGACCAGGACGGCGGCGCGTGGACGGGGCCGGCATGCGGTAAACGGGCCTGGGGCTGAAGCGGCAGGCCCATCCGGTTCTGGCGCGCCGGCTCCGGCGCATGCTTGGGCGCGGGTCATCCGGGGATGACCGGGACAGCCAGGTGCGACATGCGGTCGCGCATCGGCCGCGACCATCGCCCCGGCCTGCGTGGCGGCTTACACTTCGAGGCATGCTGCGCTTGTCCCGTCGCCACCGGTTGTTGCCCCTGCTTGCCTGTCTGGCGGTGGTGCTGATGCTGGTCGCTCCGCTGATCAGCCGCTGGAGCCAGGCGCAGCCGATCGAGCCGATGTGCATGGGTGCTGCGGCACTGTCTGCAGAGCGCGCGCTGCATGCCGGTCATCGAACCCAGCCGCCCGGTCTGGCTGCGGACGCGCACTCCGGCGCCGTAGTGAACATGCCGCACGCCGGCACCCATGATGCAGCGACGCATGGCGAAGCCTGCGATTACTGCGTCCTGGCCGCACGCTTGCTGCCATTGCTCATCGTGGCGTTGCTGTGCCTGCTGCAACTGCGGCCGACGCCGGCTCCGGTGTTTACCCAGGCAAGCGCACGCTCGGTCTTTCGATGGGCCGCACTCGGCGCACGTGGACCACCATTGGGCGCATAAGGTGGCCCCTGTGCGGGCGTCCACGCAGCAAGGCCCCGTACGCGCCTGAGGTTGTCGGCGCCCTGCCGGGCAGTGCGGGCGACTCGCTTCTTATCGAGTGATGCCGATGTGCGCCGCGATGGTGGCAGCGCACGGCTGTGCGGCCGTGCAGTCACGGCGAAGGGTTGGTCATGCGTTTGCGGTTGTTGAAAACGATGTGGTATGCGCCGTCGTTGGCGCTGGTGTGGGGGCCTGCATGCGATGTGCAGGCGCAAGACGCCGCACTCACGCTGGGCAAGGTGCAGGTGAGCGAACATGCGCAGCGCAGCCCGAGCACGGCACGCGTGCTGAGCTCGGTGGATGTGATCGGCGGCGAGCTGCTGCACGATCAACATGTGGACTACAGCTGGGAACTGCTGATGCGCGCGCCCGGGGTGCAGGTCACCCAGTTCCGCATGGGCACCGATGCGGGGCGCTTTTCGTTCCGCGGATTCAATGGCGAGGGGCGCATCAATGCGGTGAAGCTGCTGATCGACGGCATCCCCAGCAACGATAACGCCGGCGCCATGCCGTACCTGGACGCGGTGTTCCCGCAGGACATCAGCGCCATCGAGATCGTGCGCGGCACCAACGACGCGCGCTATGGCCTGAATGCCATTGCCGGCAGCGTGGACGTGCTCACCCGTACCGGCGGCAACGACGGCCGCTTGAGCGTGACGGCCGGCAGCTTCGATGCGCGCGAGGTGCAACTGAGCAAAGGTTTCGAACAGGGCGCCTGGAGCCAGAACTACGTGCTGGCCTGGCGCGACTCGGACGGGTATCGCGATCATGCCGACGCACGCAAGCGCAGCGTGGCGGGCAAGTGGTTCTACACCGACCCGGACGGCGCATTCCGCGCGGGGCTCACCACGCGGTACTACGACAACCATGCCTTGGAAGCCGGCTATCTGGATGCCGCCACCGCGCGTGCGGCGCCGCGCAGTTCGCCGGACTATGCGCAGAACGACCGAAGCGAGCGTCGTCTGCGCCAGACTGCGTTGCATGCGGACGGTGCGCTCGGTGAGCAGGCGCAATGGAGCGCCAAGGCCTACCAGAACGACTACCGCAACCAACGCTGGGTGCGGTTTTCTGCGGCCGGGCTGCAGCAGGAACGCGATACCGACGAAACCCATCGCGGGCTGCTGCTGCGTAGCAACTGGCAGCCGGACTGGGGTGCGCTGCAGGCCAACCTGGAAGCCGGGGTGGATGCGCAGTGGCAGGCCAACCAATCGCAGCGGTATCGCACGGTGGCCCGTGTGCGCGGGGCACAGCTGCGCGATTGGGACTACGACCTGCGCACGCGTGGCGCGTATGTGCAGGCGGTGCTGACCCCCATTGCGCGCCTGCAGCTGGTGCCGGGGTATCGCATCGATCGTGTCGATGGACAGCTGCACGACGTGCTGGCCGGCAGCATTGCGCCGGTCTACGACTACGGCACCATCAAGCAACCCAAGTTCAGTGCGAGCTACCGCGTGGGCGAGCAGAGCAGCGTGTATGCGAACTGGGGGCGCACCTTCCAGATCGGCAGCGGCGATGGCGCCTACCGTCGCCAGCCCGGCAACCTCGGGCCCTCGATCAACGACGGTTGGGAGACCGGCTTCAAGTTCGCGCCGTCGTCCCTGCTGGATGGGCGCCTGGCGTATTGGGAGCAGCGCGCATCCGGGGAGGTGGCGACCGTTCTCGGCGTCAATGGCGTGGTCGGCATCGGCGATGTGGCCAATGTCGGCCGTACGCTGCGGCGCGGCTGGGATGCGCAGCTCAACCTGCAGCCGGCCGAGCATTGGCGTGCATGGGTTTCGTATTCGCGGCAGAAGGCCAGCATCGTCACGCCCGATCCGAGCGCCCCGGCCACGCGTGGCAAGGAGATCGAAAACGTGCCGCACTGGTTGGCCACCGCCGGGCTGGAGTGGCAGGTCAGTTCGTCGGTGCAGGTGAGCGCCTGGGGCAACGCACAAGGCGATTACTACCTGGAACGCACCAACACGTTGGGCCGCACCGGTGGCTACGCCTTGCTCAACCTGGGCGCGCGCTGGGCGGTGGACGCGCGCAATGCGCTCAGCCTGCAGCTACGCAATGTCACCGATCGCGCGTATGTGTACGCCTGGTACGACAGCGGCAGCTCCGGTTACTCGCCCGGCGATGGACGTGCGTTGTCGGTGTCGTGGGATTGGAGCTTCTGATGCATGCAACGATTGACCACGGTGGCGTGGACGAGTCGCGCCAAGCCAGCCGCTGGCGCTTCTATCGCGCGGTGTGGCGCTGGCATTTTTATGCCGGGCTGCTTGTGCTGCCTTTCATCATCTGGCTGGCGGTGACCGGGGCCGCGTTCCTGTACCAGGACGCCATCGACCGCAGCGTGCACCACGGGTTGAAGGTGGTGCCGGTAGGCGATGTGCGCTTGCCCGCACAGCAGTTGGTTGCCGCTGCACAAGGGCGCTATGGCGGCCGCTTGTTCGTGTACACCACGCCCAAACGCGCCGATGCGAGCGCGGAGATCGGGTTGGTGGATGCGCACGGCGTGCGGCAGGTGGTGTATGTCGATCCGTACAGTGCACGGGTGTTGGGCGCCTTGCCCGAGCACGGCACGCTCAGCTGGACCATCCGCCGGCTGCATAGTCTTGCGCTGGTGGGGCCATATGCCCGCGGCCTGATCGAAATGGCCGGCGGATGGGCCATCGTGCTGGTGCTCACGGGCGTGTATCTGTGGTGGCCGCGCGGGCGACGCGGCGGCGTGATCAGCGTGCGCGGCAAGCCGACACAGCGGCTGTTCTGGCGCGACCTGCACGCAGTGACCGGTGCCGGGGTTGGTGCGATCCTGCTGTTCCTGGCGCTGACCGGCATGCCGTGGTCGTGGCTGTGGGGTGCGCAGGTCAATCGCTGGGTCAATGGGCATGATTTCGGCTATCCCGCCGGGCTGCGCGTGCAGCAGCCGATGTCGCAGCAGCGCTTGACCGACAGTGGCGAGCCGGCATGGTCGTTGCGGCAGGCGCGCCTGCCGGAATCTGTGGTGCCTGCACAGCCAACTGGCGCGGTGGATGAGCACGCGCATGGCGAGCACGCGCGTGCGTTGCAGGTGGGCGACGAGCATCCCGAGCGTTCCCGGCAGGGAGCGCTCACGACAAGCGCAGCGCATGCAGGCCATGAAGAACACGCAGGGCACCTGGCCCAGGCGGAGCACGCGGCCCAACACGCGCATTCGGCAGACAACGCGCATGCCGATCACGGCGATTCCGCTGGATTCGCTGCGCCGGGACGCGGCGCGATCGGTCTGGATGCAGCGATGGCGCGTTTCGAGGCACGCGGCATCCAGCCGGGATATAGCGTGGCGCCGCCGCGTGGTGCGACCGGGGTCTATACCGCGTCGGTGTACCCGGCCGATCTGCAGCGGCAGCGCGTGATCCACCTGGATCAATACAGCGGTGCGGTGCTGCTGGACATGCGTTACCGCGACTACGGGCCGCTGGCCAAGCTGCTGGAATGGGGCATCAACGTGCACCTGGGGCAGCAATACGGCACTGCCAACCAGTTGATCCTGTTGTTCGCCTGCATCGCCATTGTGCTGTTGTGCGTCAGCGCGGCGGTGATGTGGTGGAAGCGCCGCCCCAGCGGGGGCCTGGGTGTACCGCCGTTGCCGGCCGACCCGCGCACGCTACGCGGCTTGATGGTGCTGCTGGTGCTGTGCGGGCTGATCTTTCCGCTGGTCGGCCTGTCGTTGTTGCTGATGTGGGCGTTCGATCGTTACTGGATGCGGCGCACGCACGCCGGTGCCTCGGCGCGGTGACGGGCGCGCCGGTGCATGAGCACGGCGCGCAGTGCACCACCATTGCATCCTGGATGCAGCCTGCCCATGCAGCTGCAGCGCATGCTGGTCAAGCGTCACCCGCACAGGTGCACGTGACCGCTGCCGCTAGATGTCTTCGTGGATGCCGCACTCGCGCTTCAGGCCGAAGAAACGCGTGTCTTCCTCGCGCATGCCGGGCTCCCAGCGACGGGTGGTGTGGAAATCGCCGATGGACACGTAGCCTTGTTCCCAGAGCGGGTGATACGGCAGATCGTGTGCTTGCAGGTATTGCCACACATCGCGATCGGTCCAGTCGGCGATCGGGCTGATCTTGTAGCGCTCGCCGCGCTTCTGCACGATCGGCGTCTGCGCGCGGCCGCCGGACTGGCTGCGGCGCAGGCCGGTAAACCAGGTGCCCACCTCGAGTTCGTCCAGGGCGCGCCGCATCGGTTCGACCTTGCGCAGGTTGTTGTATTGATCGATGCCGACCATGCCCTGTTCCCACAGGCGGCCGTGGCGCGCTTCCATCCAGGCGCGGCTGACCAGCGGGCGATACACCTTGAGGTTGAGCTTGAGTCGCTCGGTCAGGGCATCGGCGAAGCGGTAGGTTTCCGGAAACAGATATCCGGTGTCGATCAAAATCACCGGAATGTCGGGGCGTTGCTGACTGAGCAAATGCAAGGTGACGGCCGATTGCGCGCCGAAGCTGGACGACAAGGCCGCGTTCTGCGGGCCATGCTGCAGCGCCCAGGCCACGCGTTGGTCGGCGCGCAGCCCTTCCAGCTGCGCATTGAGCGCGTCCAGATCGTCGAACGCGGAAGAGGTAATCGATGCAGCGGGCAGCGCGGTCATGCGAGCAATTCCAGGTCGAGGCGACGGTGCGTGGGGTAGGGCGGCAACGCGATCACGCCGGCGCGGTGCAGGAAATCGCCGAAGCCTTCATCGTTGGCGTGGTCGCCTTCGGTGGCATAGCGCGCCAGCAGCGGTTGCAATGCAGCCAGGATCTCCGGCTCGGTGATGTTTTCGCGATACAGCGTATTGAGGCGTTGGCCGCGGCGGTCGCCACCCAGCATCAGGTTGTAGCGCCCGGGGGCCTTGCCGACCAGCGCCATTTCGGCCAAATACGGGCGCGAGCAGCCGTTCGGGCAGCCGGACACGCGCAGCACGATCGGCGTGTCGGCCAGTCCGTGTTGTTGCAGCAGCGGCTGCAGCGCGGCGCTGAAATCGGGCAGGTAGCGTTCGGCCTCGGCCATCGCCAGGCCGCAGGTGGGCAGTGCCACGCAGGCCATTGCGCCGCGCGCCAGGGCGGTGGCGGCGCGGTTGCCGGCATCCAGCGCGTACTGCGCCACCAGCGCGTCAACGCGTGCGCGCTCGCTGGCCGGTACGCCGGCGATCACCAGGTTCTGGTTGGGCGTCATGCGGAATTCGCCGACGTTCAACTGCGCGATTGCGCGCAACCCGCTCAGATGCGCAGCGGTGTCGGTGTCGGCAATGCGACCGGCCGGCAAGGAGAGGGTCAGGTGCCATCGCCCGTCTTCGCCTTCGACCCAGCCATAGCGGTCGCCGTTGTGGTCGAACGCGAACGGCTGCGCCGGTTGCAATGCGAAGCCGGCGCGGCGCGCGATTTCGGCCACGATGGTGTCCAGCCCGTGGTCGTCGATGGTGTATTTGAAGCGTGCGCGCTTGCGCACCGCCCGGTTGCCGAAGTCGCGCTGCGTGGTGACCACGGCCGTGGCGATATCGAGCAACTGGTCGCGGGTGACGAAGCCGATCACGTTGGCCACCCGCGGCCAGGTCTCGGCATCGCCGTGCGAGGCGCCCATGCCGCCACCGATGCTGACGTTGTAGCCCAGCAATTGCCCATCGCGCAGGATGGCGATGAAGCCCAGATCGTTGGCGAAGACGTCCACATCGTTGAGCGGCGGTGCGGCGAAACCGATCTTGAACTTGCGTGGCAGATACCGCTCGCCATAGATCGGCTCCTCCTCGCTGCCGGAGCCGGACACGCGCTCTTCGTCCAGCCAGATTTCGTAGTACGCCCGCGTGTTGGGCAGCAGGTGCTCGGACACGCGCGCCGCATCGGCATACAGCGTGGCATGCGCCTGCGACAGCAGCGGATTTGCGGCCACCTGCACGTTGCGATTCACATCGCCGCAGGCGGCCAGCGTATCGATCAAGGTGGCATTGATGGCCTGCATGGTGGCCTTCAATTCGCGCTTGATCACGCCATGGAACTGGAAGGCCTGGCGCGTAGTAACGCGCAGCGAATGATTGGCATAACGGGTGGCGATGCCATCCAGTGCCAGCCACTGCGTGGGCGTGATCACCCCGCCCGGGGTGCGCGTGCGGATCATGAACTGGTACGCCGGCTCCAGCTTCTGCCGCCGCCGCTCATCGCGGATGTCGCGGTCGTCCTGCTGGTAGCTGCCGTGGTACTTGATCAGGGTCTGATCGTCCTCACGCAACGCCCCGGTCACCGCATCGGCCAGGCTCTGCTGCAACGATCCACGCAGACGGCGGCTTTCGGATTTGATGTCTTCGACGGAGTGGCTCATAACGGGATTCGGCATTCGTGATTGGGGATTAGCAACAGCAAAGCGCGGGCATTACCCACACAGCACAAAGATCGCGGACACCCGCTCTCACGAATCCCCAATCCCCACTCCCCAATCCCGGCACTAATAGACATCCCGCGCATAGCGCCCCTCCACCTGCAATTGGGTGAGATACGCGGCGGCGGTCTCGGCATCCAGGGCGCCGTGAGTGGCGACGATGTCGAGCAGGGCGGCGTGCACGTCCTTGCCCATGCGGGTGGCGCCGCACACATACACGTGCGCGCCGCCTTGCAGCCAGGCATGGACCTCGGCGCCACGCGCGCGCAGGCGGTGTTGCACGTAGAGCTTTTCGGCCTGGTCGCGCGAGAACGCCAGGTCCAGCGCATGCAACTCGCCGCGTTGCAGGGCCAGCTGCCATTCGGCCTGGTACAGGAAATCGGTATTGAAATGCTGGGCGCCGAAGAACAACCAGTTACGGCCCTTGGCGCCGGTTTCCGCACGCTCCTGCACGAAGCCGCGGAACGGTGCCACGCCGGTGCCCGGGCCGATCATCAGGATGTCGCGATCGGTATCGGCCGGCACGCGGAAGCGGTGGTTGGGTTCGATGTACACCGGCGCAGTGTCGCCTTCGGCAAGCGCGGCCAGAAAGCCGCTGGCCGAACCCAGATGCGCATGCCCATGCGCCTGGTAGGCGACCTCGTCCACCGCCAGATGCACCTCATCGCCCACGCGCTTGCGGCTGGAGGCGATGGAATACAGCCGCGGGGTGAGCGGACGCAGCGCGGCGAGCAGGCCGGCGTGGTCCCAATCCGCCGGCCAGCGGCGCAGCACGTCGATCACCTGATGATCGGCGAGCAGCGACGCCAGGCCGGCAGTCTGGGTGGGGGCGAGCAGCGCTTGCAGTTCTTGCGCGCCTGCGCGCTCGGCATGTGCGGTGAGAAACGGCCGCGACAGCTTGGTCAGTTCGCGCTGGGTGGCGAGCCATGCATGCACTGCCAGTGTCTGCTCGCCGACGGTGACGACGGCGTTGCCGTCCAACCGCAATGTCTGCAGCACCGCATCGACCAACGCAGGCGGATTGCGGTGGCGGATGCCCAGCGCATCGCCCGGCTCATAGCTCAGGCCACTGCCTTCCAACGAAAATTCCAGATGACGCACGCGCTTGCCGGGGACCGCGTAGACGCGAAATCCCGGGCCCTTGAAATCGCGCCCGCTGATGATCTGATTGGACAACAGCTCGGCGGCGAACGGCTGCTGCTGCGACCACACCGGCGTGGCCGGGGTGCTGCGCAGTGGCGTGACCGTGGCCGAGTGCAGGCCGCCCTTGAGTTGCTCGCGCGCATGCGTGAGCGCCTGCGCGCGCCATGGCGCGGCGACGCTGTCGATGTCCAGATCGGCTTCGCCGCGCGGCTGCACGCGGCGGCCGCCCAGTTCGGCCAGGCGCTCGTCGATGCGTCGGGCGATACCGCAAAAATCGGCATAACTGGAATCGCCCAGCCCCAGCACTGCGTACTTGAGCTCGGGCAGCTTGGGCGCGCGACGGCTGGTCAGGAATTCCACCAGGCCGATCGCATCGTCTGGCGGGTCACCTTCGCCCTGGGTGCTGATCACCACATACAACAGCCGCTCACTGGCCAGCTCGCGGGTGGGGTAGGCGTCGGCGCGCAACAGGCGCACGCTCAGACCTGCGGCTTCGGCCTCGGCGGCCAGGTGCTCTGCCTGGCGACGCGCGTTGCCGGTCTGGCTGCCGTACACCACGGTCAGGCGCTGGCCTTCCAGGGCGATTGCCTGTGCTTGTCCGCCCGGCAACACGGCCAGCGCGCGCGGCGGATGGCCCTGCGCCAGCCCGGCGGTGTAACCGGACAGCCACCACAGCGATGCGGTATCCAGGCCGTCGACCAACCGGTCCAGCAGCGCCTTGCGCTCGTCGGGCAAGGGGCTGGGCGGTAGCGCGGAACTGGCGGCGGTCATTCGGATCCGGGGGATTTGATGAGAGGGACGATGTTAGGGAAGCGTTGCGCCCACCAGAAAGGAATTGCCGTTATCGCGTTATGCCGGGCGCTTATTTCGCGCAGTCATCGGGGCGGCACACACTGCAGCGCCTTGCCCTACCATCGGCTGGTCTGCCCGCCGACACCCACGACATTCTGATGACCCTGCCGCCGCTGTCCCATCTCGACCGGCTCGAAGCCGAAAGCATCCACATCCTGCGCGAAGTCGCCGCCGAGTTCCGGGCTCCGGTGATGCTGTATTCGGTGGGCAAGGACAGCTCGGTGCTGCTGCACTTGCTGCTCAAGGCGTTCTCGCCATCGCGGCCGCCGATCCCGCTGCTGCATATCGATACACGCTGGAAGTTCCGCGAGATGATCGCCTTCCGCGACCGCCGCGCGGCCGAGACCGGCGTGGACCTGCGCGTGCACATCAACCCCGACGGCGTTGCGCAGGACGTTGGCCCGATCAGCCACGGTGCCGCCGTGCACACCGACATCATGAAAACCCAGGGCCTGAAGCAGGCCCTGGAGCACGGCGGCTTCGATGCGGCGATCGGTGGGGCACGCCGCGACGAAGAGAAATCGCGCGCCAAGGAGCGCGTCTTTTCGTTTCGTACCGCACGCCACCGCTGGGACCCGAAGAACCAGCGCCCGGAGTTGTGGAATCTGTACAACGCGCGCACCGGTCCGGGCGAAAGCGTGCGCGTGTTTCCGCTCTCGAACTGGACCGAGCTGGACATCTGGCTGTACATCTACCGCGAGAAGATTCCGGTGGTGCCGCTGTACTTCGCCGCCCCGCGCCCGGTGGTGGAGCGCGACGGCGCCTGGATCATGGTCGACGACGCGCGCCTGCCGCTGCGCCCTGGCGAAACCCCGCAACTGCGCTCGGTGCGCTTCCGTACGCTGGGCTGCTACCCGCTCACCGGCGCCATCGACTCCGAGGCCGACACGCTGGAAGCGGTCATCGCCGAAATGCTGGTCAGCACCAGCTCCGAGCGCCAGGGCCGCATGATCGACCACGCCCCGGGCGCATCGATGGAACAGAAGAAGCTTGAGGGGTATTTCTGATGGGCAGTGAATGGGGAATGGAGAATGGGGAATCGCAACAGCGGTTGCCGGAAGACGTCACGTTGGCGGAGAACGCTTTTGCGATTCCCGATTCCCGACTCCCAATTCCCGGCACCATCGGCGCCTACCTCCAGCAACACGAATCCAAGCCGCTGCTGCGCTTCATCACCTGCGGCAGCGTGGACGACGGCAAGAGCACGCTGATCGGGCGGTTGCTCTACGACAGCAAGCGCTTGTTCGACGATCAGCTTGCCGCGCTGGAAAGCGATAGCCGACGGCATGGCACCCAGGGCGGGGGCATCGACTATGCCCTGCTGATGGACGGGCTGGCGGCCGAACGCGAGCAGGGCATCACCATCGATGTGGCCTACCGCTATTTCGATACCGACCGGCGGAAATTCATCGTGGCCGATTGCCCCGGACACGAGCAGTACACGCGCAACATGGCCACCGGCGCGTCGACCGCCGATGTGGCGGTGGTGCTGGTGGATGCACGCAAGGGCCTGCTGACGCAGACCCGCAGGCATAGCTACATCGTGTCGTTGCTGGGCATCCGGCATGTGGTGCTGGCGGTCAACAAGATGGACCTGGTGGATTACGACGCGCAGGTGTTCGCCGACATCGCAGAAGGCTACACCGCACTTGCCGCGCAGCTGGGCATCGCCCAGGTGCAGTGCATTCCGCTGTCGGCGCTGGCGGGCGAAAATCTGTCCAGCGCTTCGACGCAGATGCCGTGGTACGGCGGCCCGCATCTGCTGCAGCACCTGGACACCGTGCAGTTGGAGTCGCCGGATGCTGGTAGCGGCCTGCGCCTGCCGGTGCAATGGGTCAACCGCCCCAACGCGCAGTTCCGTGGCTATGCGGGCACGATTGCCGCCGGCCAGGTGCGTGCGGGCGATGCGGTGGTGGTCGTGCCGTCCGGGCGCCGCACGCAGGTGGCAAGCGTGCGCGATGCCAACGGCGAGGTCGACAGCGCACGCGCCGGGCAGGCAGTGACGCTGACCTTGCGCGATGAGATCGACATCAGCCGTGGCGACATCATTGCCGCCGTCGACGACCCGCCGGAGGTGGCCGACCAGTTCGCCGCGCATCTGCTGTGGATGGACGATGCTGCGTTGCTGCCCGGCCGCCCGTACTGGCTCAAGATCGGCACCCGCACCGTGACCGTGAGCATCAGCGAGATCAAGCACAAGGTCGATGTGAACACGCAGGAGCGGCTGGCTGCCAAGCGCCTGGAACTCAACGAGGTGGGTTACTGCAACCTGGCACTGGACGAACCGATCGCGTTCTCGCCTTACGCGCGCAACCGCGTGCTCGGCGGATTCATCCTGATCGACCGCCAAAGCAATGCCACCGTGGCCGCCGGCACGCTGGAATTCGCGTTGCGCCGCGCCGGCAACGTGCACTGGCAGCATCTGGACGTGGATCGCAGCGCACGTGCGCGCATCAAGGGCCAAGCGCCATGCGTGCTGTGGTTTACCGGGCTGTCGGGGGCCGGCAAGTCCACGGTCGCCAACCTGGTCGACAAGCGCCTGCACGCGCTGGGCTATCACACCTTCATCCTGGACGGCGACAACGTGCGCCACGGGCTCAACCGCGACCTGGGCTTCACCGACGAAGACCGCGTGGAAAACATCCGTCGCGTGGCCGAAGTGGCCCGGCTGATGGCCGATGCCGGCCTGATCGTGCTGGTGAGTTTCATTTCGCCATTCCGTGCCGAGCGGCAGCTGGCGCGCGAACGCTTCGACCAGGGCGAGTTCGTCGAGGTCTTCGTGGACGTGCCGCTGGCCGTTGCCGAAGCGCGCGATGTGAAAGGGCTGTACCGCAAGGCGCGCGCCGGGCAGATTCCCAATTTCACCGGGATCGACTCGCCGTACGAGGCACCCCAGAACCCGGAGATCCATCTTCACGCCGATGGTGAGAACGTAGAGGCGCTGGCGCACCATGTGCTCGAATATCTGGGGCTGGAACGCTAAGCGCGGCTAGTAAAACTCCTGCGCAGCCGCGAGGCGGGCGCGGCCGGTGCTCGGAATCGGCATGTACCACTCGTACACTCCGGTCCTGTGCGCCGTCCGCACCCACCTGACGACTGCTCGCTACGTTTTGTTCGCCGCTCTAAGCGCGGCGAACACGACAGGGCATGCGGTCGTCAGGCAAACGCGGTGCGTGTACGCAGCGGCGGTGTATGACCCCATACACGCCGTTATTGCATACCGGCGGCGCCCGTCTGGCGAATGCGCGGCCAGGTGCTGGCCGCGCTGACCAGCGCATCGTGCCAAGGACAGCAAGGGTCTTTGGTCATGGTGCAAAGCGCGCCCTTTCTGTCAATTCATGGCGGCTAGGTCGGTAAACTTTCGACGTACCCCGCCAGGATGTTCTGATGCCTGTTCTGCCCAGCGCGCGCGTTTGCGCCGCGCTCTTGTTGGCCGCTGTCCTGGCCGGTTGTAGCCGTCAGGCCAGCACGCCGGCCGCCGCCAAACCCATTCCGGTCTCGGTGCAGACGGTGGCCACCCAACCCTGGAACTCGACCGTGCAGTCGATCGCCACCGTGCGTGCGCGCGAATCGGTGGCGCTCACCGCCGCGGTCAGCGATGTGGTGGAGCAGGTGTATTTCGACAGCGGCGACGAGGTCAAGGCCGGGCAATTGCTGCTGCGTCTGCGCGGCAATTCGCAGCAGGCGGCATTGACCGCCGCACAGGCCACCTTCGAAGAGACCGACCAGTTGTACCGCCGCCAGTTGAGTCTGGTTGGCCAGCAACTGGTGGCCAAGTCCACCGTGGACACGCAGCGCGCGCTGCGCGATGCCGCACAGGCGCGGGTGCAGCAGATGCGCGCGGAAATCACCGACCGCGAAGTGCGCGCGCCGTTTTCCGGTGTGCTGGGCATCCGCCAGATCAGCCCTGGCTCGCTGATCACCTCCAGCACGGTGATCGCCACGTTGGACGATGTAGCGCGCATGTACGTGGATTTCCAGGTGCCGGAATCGCAGTTCGGCCTGGTGCAACTCGGTAATGCCGTGAGCGGCAGCGCGGCGGCGTATCCGGGCGCGCAGTTCCAGGGCGAGGTGGTGACCATCGATTCGCGGATCGATGAGACCACGCGCTCGGTGACGGTACGTGCGGATTTCCCCAACGACGATCGCCGGCTGCGTCCGGGCATGCTGCTGGATGTGCGGCTGTTCCAGCCGGCGCGGCAGGCGGTGGTGATTCCGGAAATTGCGGTGGTGCAGGTGGGGCGCGAATCGTACGTCTTCCGGGTCAAGCCCGACAGCACCGTGGAGCGCGCCGATGTGCGGCTGGGCGAGCGCCGCGACGGCAAGGTGGAAATCCTCGAAGGCATCAAGGCCGGCGAGCGCATCGTAGTGGACGGCACCGGCAAGCTGCGCCCGGGCCTGAAGATTGCCGATCAGGCCGCGCCCGCAGCGCCCCGCCCGCAGGCGGCCGCACAATGAAACTCTCCGACCTGTCGATCACCCGCCCGGTGATGGCGGTGGTGATGAGTTTGCTGCTGATCGTGCTGGGGGTGATGTCGTTCACCCGCCTCACGCTACGCGAGTTGCCGGCCATCGACCCGCCCATCGTCTCAGTGGATGTGGAATACACCGGCGCCTCTGCCGCAGTGGTGGAAAGCCGCATCACCCAGGTGCTGGAAGACGCGCTGGCCGGCATCGAGGGCATCTCCACCATCGAGGCGCGCAGCCGTAATGGCTCCTCCGACATCAGTATCGAGTTCGTGCAATCGCGCGATGTGGAAGCGGCCGCCAACGACGTGCGCGATGCGGTCAGCCGGGTGTCCGACCGCATGCCCGACCAGGCGCGTCCACCGGAGATTTCCAAGGTCGAAGCCGACGCCGACCCCATCCTGTGGCTCAACATGAGCTCCAGCACGATGGACACGCTGCAGCTGTCCGACTACGCCGAGCGCTACGTGGTCGACCGCTTCTCCAGCCTGGATGGCGTGGCGCAGGTGCGGATCGGCGGGCGCCAGCGCTATGCGATGCGCATCTGGCTGGACCGCGACCAATTGGCGGCACGCGAACTCACCGTGGCCGATGTGGAAGCGGCGCTGCAGAACGAAAACGTCGAGCTGCCCGCCGGCAGCATCGAATCGGCGCAGCGCGATTTCACCTTGCGCGTGGAGCGCAGTTATCTCAAGCCCGAAGATTTCGCCAAGTTGCCGTTGAACAAGGGCGAGGGCGGTTACGTGGTACGGCTGGGCGATGTGGCCAGGGTGGAGCTGACCTCGGCCGAGCGGCGCGCCTATTTCCAGAGCAATGGCGTGCCCAACGTGGGGCTGGGCATCGTGCGCAACTCCACCGCCAATGCGCTGGACGTGGCGCGCGAAGCGCGCGCGCAGGCCGAAGAAGTGCAGAAGTCGCTCCCGAAGGGCACCAACATCTTCGTTGCCTTCGATACCACCACCTTCATCGATGCGGCGGTGGAGCGCGTGTATCACACGCTGGTGGAAGCGGTGGTGCTGGTGCTGGTGGTGATCTGGGTGTTTCTGGGCAGCGCGCGTGCCGCGCTGATTCCTGCGGTGACGGTGCCGGTGTGCCTGATTGCCGCATTCATTGCGCTATACGCCTTCGATTTTTCGATCAACCTGCTCACCCTGCTGGCCTTGGTGCTGTGTATCGGCCTGGTGGTGGACGACGCCATCGTGGTGGTGGAAAACATCCAGCGCCGGATCGATCTGGGCGAACCGCCGCTGGTGGCCGCCAAGCGCGGCACCGGGCAGGTGGCGTTCGCGGTGATTGCGACCACGGCCGTGCTGGTGGCGGTGTTTCTGCCGGTCGGTTTTCTGGAAGGCAATACCGGGCGGCTATTCCGCGAATTGGCGGTGGCGCTGGCGGCGGCAGTGGCGATCTCGGCCTTCGTGGCGCTGACGCTGACGCCAATGATGTCGTCCAAATTGTTGCGCGCGCACGGGCAGGCCAAGCCCAATCGCTTCCACCGCTGGTTCGATGGGCGCATGCAGGCGGTATCCGGTGCGTATGGGCGCTCGCTGGAGCGGCATGTGCACCGCACCTGGATCTTTGCGCTGTTGATGCTGTTGGCGCTGGGCGCCAGCGCATGGCTGATGGGCCGCATTCCTTCCGAACTGGCGCCGGCCGAAGACCGCGGCAATTTCCAGATCATGATCGACGGCCCGGAAGGGGCCGGCTTCGATTACACGGTTGGGCAGATGCATCAGGTGGAAGACATCCTGCGCCCCTTCGTGGGGCCGGACAAACCCATCGTGCGCGCCAACCCGCGCGTGCCTGGCGGCTTTGGCAGCAGTGAGGAAATGCACACCGGCCGGGTCAGCGTGTTCTTGCAGGATTGGGAAAAGCGCTCCCGCCCCACCACCGAAGTGGCCGATGAGGTGCAGCAGAAACTCAATGTGCTCAGCGGCGTGCGTGCGCGCACGCAGGTGAGCGGCGGGCTGGTGCGTAGCCGTGGACAACCGTTCCAGCTGGTGCTGGGCGGGCCGGATTACGCGGAGATTGCGCAATGGCGCGACCGCATTTTGCAGCGCATGGAAGCCAACCCCGGTCTGGTCGGCCCCGACTCTGATTACAAGGAAACCCGCCCGCAGATGCGCGTCAATATCGACCGCCTGCGCGCGGCCGATCTGGGCGTGCCGGTCACTGCCATCGGCGGGGCGCTGGAAGCGTTGATGGGCTCGCGCCGCGTCACCACCTTCGTCGACAACGGCGAGGAATACGACGTGATGCTGCAGGCCGGGCGCGAAGGCCGCATGTCGCCGGAAGACCTCACCGCCATTCGCGTGCGTTCCAACCGTGGCGAACTGATCCCGCTCTCCAACCTGGTGACCTTGAGCGAAGTGGCCGAAGCCGGCACCTTGAATCGCTTCAATCGCCTGCGTGCGATCACCATCACCGCCGGCCTGGCCCCGGGCTACCCGCTTGGCGATGCCATTGCCTGGGCGCAGCAGGCCGCGCAGGAAGAACTTCCCGAATATGCGCAGGTGGACTGGAAAGGCGAATCGCGCGAGTACCAGCAATCGGGCAGTGCGGTGTTGCTGACCTTCGGCATGGCGCTGCTGGTGGTGTATCTGGTGCTGGCCGCGCAGTTCGAAAGCTTTGCGCACCCGTTGGTGATCATGCTCACCGTGCCGTTGGCCGTGCTGGGCGCGCTGGTGGGGCTGTGGCTGACCGGCGGCACGCTCAATCTGTTCAGTCAGATCGGCATCGTGATGCTGGTGGGGCTGGCGGCCAAGAACGGCATCCTGATCGTGGAATTCGCCAACCAGTTGCGCGACGAAGGGCGCAGTGTGCATGCGGCCATCGTGGAATCGGCATCGGTGCGTTTGCGCCCGATCCTGATGACCTCCATTGCGACGGTAGTCGGCGCGATTCCGCTGGTGGTAGCCGGTGGGCCTGGCTCGGCCAGCCGCGCCACCATCGGCGTGGTGGTGATCTTCGGCGTCTCGCTGTCCACGTTGTTGTCGCTGTACGTGGTGCCGGCGTTCTACAGCCTGATCGCGCCGTTTACCAAGTCGCCCGAAGCGGTGGCACGCCAGCTGGAAACCCTGGAAGCGCAGACGCCGTCGGTGGGTGGGCATGCGTGAGCGCGGCCGGCAGCGCAACGGCTGCCGGCGTTCGTCGATGCAGGGGAATGTGTCAGGCCATCGACGTGCTGGGCCGGTGTGTGCATTCGTCCATCTGAGCGGCCGGTGTCGCTGCGCTGCGCGGTACGTTGCATGCGGCGGCGATGCCGCGTGCTGCGATACGTCTCATATGGTTGTGCACGGTAGGCCGTCGCTGCGAGCCTCATAACGGTGCCCAGCCAGGACGGGCGCGCATTGTGGCCGGTCCTGTGGGCGCGGCACAGCACGGGTGCGCGCCAGTCGCCAACCAATGGCCCATGACAGTCACGGGTGGATATGGTGCACTTCGACGATTGCCATCCTCGGAGTTGTCGATGCGTCGTCTTGCCTGCCTGCTTGCTCCTTCCCTTCTCGCGTTGTGCTGCGGCAACGTGCTGGCACAGTCGTCCGGCGAGCCGGTTCCCAATGGTCGTCTGCCGACCTGGGCAGTACCGGAGCGCTACAGCCTCGCGCTCAAGATCGACCCGGAGCAGACGCAATTCAGCGGCCGCACCACCATCCGCGTGCAGCTCAAGCAGGCGTCCGACCATCTCTGGCTGCACGGCAAGGAGCTGAAGGTCAGCAAGGTCACCGTCAAGCCCGGTAAGGGCAAGGGCAAGGCGCTGACTGCACGCTACGTGGAAGCCGATGCGCAAACCGGCATGGCAAGGCTGGATTTCGGCCGCACGCTCTCGCCGCAGACGCTTACCGTGGAGATCGCCTACAGCGCGCCGCTCAACCAACAGCTGCAGGGCCTGTACCAGGTGAAATACCAGGGCAAGGCGTATGCGATGACGCAGATGGAGCCGATCAGTGCGCGCTACGCGTTCCCCGGCTTCGACGAGCCGGCGTTCAAGACGCCGTTCGACATCAGCCTGACCGTGCCCAGCGATGACCAGGCGCTGGCCAACACCATCGCGACCTCGACCAAGCCGGCCGGCAAGGGCTGGAAGACGGTGACGTTCGCCCCGACCGTGCCGCTGCCGACCTATCTGGTCGCCTACGCCGCCGGCCCGTGGGACGTGGTGGATGTGGCGCCGATGCCGGCCACCCCGCAGCGCCCCAACGCCACGCCGTTGCGCGGCATTGCCGCCAAGGGCCAGGGCCCGCGCATCACCCCCGCACTGGACCAGACCCCGGCCATCATCGCCGCGCTGGAGGACTACTACGCCTTCGGTTATCCGTTCGACAAGCTCGATCTGGTCGCAGCGCCGGACTTCAGCGCCGGCGCGATGGAAAACCCGGGGTTTGTGACCTTCCGCGATTGGCTGCTGTTGTTGGACAAGGATTCGCCGGCCGAGAACGTGCAGCGCTCCTTCAACGTCAATGCGCACGAGCTGGCGCATCAGTGGACCGGCGACACCGTGACCATGGCGTGGTGGGACGACCTGTGGCTCAACGAAGCGTTCGCGACCTGGATGCAGCAGAAGATCACCATGCAGCTACATCCGGAATACCACGCCAATCTGGACCGTATCGGCGGTGCGCAGCATGCGATGGAAAACGACAGCCTGGTGAGCGCACGCAAGATTCGCCAGCCGATCACCGGCAATGGCGATATCGAAACCGCCTTCGACGGCATCACCTACCAGAAGGGCGCGGCGGTGCTGGCGATGTTCGAAGCCTTCGTTGGCGAAGACGTGTTCCGCCAGGGCATGCGCGCCTATATCGCCAAGCATAAGTTCGGCAACGCCACCGCCGATGACTTGGTCGATGCAATCGCAGAAGCGGCCGGCAAGGGCGATGATTTCAAGGCCGCATTCCGCAGCTTCCTCAACCAGCCGGGCGTGCCGTATCTGCAGACCCAGGTGGCGCGCGAAGGCGGCAAGACCGTGGTCAAGCTGCAGCAGCAACGCTACCTGCCGCTGGGCTCCAGCGGCTCTGCCGCGCAACAGTGGGGCGTGCCGGTGTGCGTGAAGTACGGCAAGGGCAAGAACCAGGTTGGCACCGCCTGCCAGTTGCTTGAAGGCGGCAGCGGCAGCATCGTGCTGGAAGGCGCCGGCAAGAACACCTGGGTGTTCCCGAATGCGCGTGGCGCCGGCTATTACCGTTTCTCGCTGCCCAGCAAGCAGTTGGCGGCGCTTGGCAAGCAGGTCGGCCAGCTGGACGATAACGAACAGCTCGCCTACGCTGATGCGATCAATGCGGCGTACCGTCACGGTGATGCCGACAACGCGGCCGTGCTGGCAGCGCTCGCGCAGTTGGCGCCGTCGGCATCGGCCGATGTGTCCACCGCGTTGCTGGACCGCTTCGGGTGGATCTGGCGTTACCAGGCCACCACCGAGGCCCAGCGCGGCGCATTGCGCAAGGCCGCCGAACAGGCGTACCTGCCGCGTCTGCGTGCGCTGGGCTACACGCGGCGCAGCGGTGAGTCGATCGACGACACCGCACTGCGCACGTCGTTGGCCAGTGTGTTCGCCTTGCGTCTGCAGAACGCAGAGGTCCGCAAGGCCCTGCTGGCGCAAGGCGATGCGGTGCTGGCCGGCGGCAAGGGTGCGCTGGATTTCTCCGCCGCCAACCCGGACCTGCTCGGCACCGTGCTGGCAGTGACTGTCCAGGAACGCGGCGCACCGGCAGTGCAGGCGCTGATCGATGCATTGCGCACGCATGCCGACCCGGCCCAGCGCAACGCCATGATCGCCGCACTGGGTGCGGTGCAGGACCCGGCGCTGCTGAAGCAGGTGCGCGATTTCGCGCTGACCGACGCGATCAAGGTGGGCGAGATGAAGAGCCTGCTGATGCGAGGGCACAGCGATGAGCGTTCGCATGAGTCGATGTGGGCCTGGTTCACCGCCAACTTCGACCGCATCGTGCAACGCAGTGGCTCGTTCGATGGTGGCGGGTTGCCGGCGCTGGGTGCTTCCGGTGGCTGCAGCGTGGACGAGGCCGATCGCCTGGATGCGTTCTTCAAGCCGCGCCTGGCCAAGCTCAGTGGCGCCGACCGTGGCCTGGCGCAGACCGGCGAGACCATCCGCCTGTGCGCTGCGCTACGGCAGGCGCAGGCCCGCAAGCGTTAAAGGCCATCCGCTCCGGTGGCAACGCAAGATCCCACCGGCCTGGCGTGAGCGACTCGGGATCATCACTCATCCAGTGAGGTTGGTTCTACTGCATCGGCCGCAGGCGAAAGTGCTACACGCGTTGATGTGGCACGGGCGCCACAACAACGTGCCAGGTTGGAGTGATTGCTTCCTCATGCCGAGCCGATGTTAGCCAAGGCCGCCACTGGCGATGCAGCAAGCGGCTCAGCTATAGGACCGCACGACCTGCGGCGTTGCCATCCCTCGGTTTCTCTGCGAGCGTGAAGCGCCGCCGGTTTCTAGCGGCGGCGCGAAATTACGCTTTTAGTAGTGGATGGTTGCCGTGGTGGAGGTAGTGTCCAACTGGTAGTTGCATTGCAAATCGAGGCCGGAGTTATCGATGATCTCCTCCCACGGCGGCGACCTGACCTGCTTCATCCGGTAGTCGTATACGGCCACCCCGGTGAACGTGATATTGCCGCTCGCCGGATACTCGTCACAACTGTCCACCGAGTACACCTCCAGTGCGCCCGCCATGATCTGGGTCAGATCGCCATAGGAGGTAGTGCTGAGCCTTACGCTGCGTCCGCTGGTGACATTGCGGGTATCGATGTTCCAGCTTGAGCAGACGCTTCCGGCAGCACATGTCGCATAGACGTCCCCGTTGATCTGGTCGCCGCTCTTGGCTGGAATGAAATCGCTATACCAGACCACGCCCTCCTTGCAGCAGTTCCAACTGCTCAGGTCCCAGCTGTTGCTTTCGCCGCGGTAACCCAGTACCGGTTGCAGAATGACAGGCGTATCGCTTTGCAATGCCGGAAAGAAGTAGATCGTCTGCCTCGCCACGTTGGTTGGGTTCGGCGGCACTTTCCAATTCGCCACGATGCGTCCGGGCGACACCCCGCTGTAGTACCCGGCTGAGCTGATGTAGGCGTGGTCGATGGCAGCCGGGACGGGGCTGCGCTTTTTGAAGGCAGCGCTGGACGCGCCGCGGCGGACCTCCTGACCGTCCAGACCAAGACCATTGGGCCGTACCCGAACGCCGTTGGAGGTGAAATTATCCTGGCTGCAGCGCGCAGATTGTTCCTGGATACCATTGGCTTTTTGCAGCGTGCCGTCGGCAAGAATACGTTCGCTAGCGCCAATATGACGAACACAGGCAGGCGCGAAATAACCGAACGGCGTCTGCACATAGTCCTGCGGGACACCAGCAGGCTTGTGCTGGCCGGCGAGATTGGCCACGCGCGTGAGTCGTGCGTCCGGCGCCTGGGTCTGCGCAAACGCGGTGCCGGTAGTACTCATGCCAACCAGAGTTAGAAACAGAAGCGCTGCAGCGCTCGCATAACGGCGTGACGCGGAGCGCTGGGTCGGTGATTCGGAATTCAAGAGCCTCTCCAAAGCGAGTTAAAAAAGTTGAGAAGTCGAGCTGTGCCGCCAGAGCTATGCACACGAATGCACATCGGCCTGGCACAGTCGCGAGATGTAGACGGGGGGAATGGATGATTGTTCGTCGAGATGATTGCTATGCGGCCAAAGGGGCGCTGAAGATGACCGGGCTATGAAAGTTCCGCTTGTGGTTTTTCGTCGAATTAAGCGCTCAAATACGCATACTTTCGACAAGCATGCGCTGTATCGCATTCGCATATTTAACCCCGTTTGGTTCTCGTACCGAGACGAATGGGCGCTTGCAGCGAGTCGTCTCAAAACGCGGCGCGCAGGTGGTCTGCGTGGAGCTTGATCGACTCAGGTGTCGGAGCAGCCACACACCTCACGCCAATGCAGGCACGGCTGTCGGCTCTGGCGAATCGATCCGCTCGCGCGCAGGCACGCAAGCGCAGAATGCGCGTTCGCGGCGGTGGGAGCAGCATGGCGCGTCCGCCACCGCGAGTGCCGGTATGGATCAGGCGATACACCTGCGAGGCGAGAGCTTCGTATTGCGCCGCTGGCGTGCAGACGACCTGGATGCCTTGGTGCGGCATGCCAAAGACCCGTTGGTGCCGCGCGGATTGAGCGAGCGATTCCCTCACCCATATACCCGTGCCGATGGCGAAGCGTTCCTAGCGGGTAGGGTTGTCGATTTGCGAGACCCGGTGCTGGCCATCGAGATCGATGGCCAGGCCTGCGGCACGATCGCAGTGCGCCCAGGGCAGGGCGAACGTCGCTACTCGGCCGAGCTGGGGTATTGGATCGGTCGCACGTACTGGGGCCGCGGCTGGATGACACGCATCGTGGGCACGTATGTCGCCTGGGCGATGCAGACACGACCGCTGTATCGCATGCAGGCCACTGTGCTCGATCGCAATCCTGCATCGGCCACGGTGTTGCTGCGCAATGGCTTCGTCGAAGAAGGCGTCAGCCGCTGTGCGCTACTCAAGCCGGATGGGCTGCACGATCTGCGTGTGTTCGCGCGGGTGAATCCACCCGTTGCGGTTGGCGTACCGGTGTGCGCATCCGCCCCTGCGTGATTGCATGCACATGATGGTCAGCTGCAGGACGGGAAATGGCCGCCGCAGGAGTCTTGCAGATGCTGCGCGCAGTCGGCCACCTCAACCTCGCCCCCGCAGGGCGGCGCAACGTTCAACATGCTTCGGTACAGCCGCCATGTACGGACCATCGCGCCGGTGGCTTACCATCGGCGTCACTGCCTGTGCGGCAGCGGCCTTCCGGTGCTGCAACACGATCGACACGCAGACGGCGAAACGGCCGGAAGCAGCCGTTCCGCACTGCAAGCAACTCGAACTCCTGGATCCGACAATGACACAGCATGATGGACGCGGCGGACGGCCGCCACGCGACGGCGGCTCCGGCCCCTCGCACAACCCGTGGGGCCGCGCTGCGCCGCGCACACCTGCACCGCGCAGTGCCGCACCCCGCGCTCCAGCGCAGCACACTTCCGCTGTCACGCCACCTGCCGCTGCAGCAAGCGGCAACGCGCGTGAGGTGCGGCTGTACGGCATCAACGCCGTGCAGGCCGTGTTCAAGGCGCGCCCGCAGGCGCTGCGCAAGCTGTACCTAAGCGAGGCGCGCATTCCGCAGTTCAAGGCGCTGCTGGCCTGGTGCGTGACCCAGCGCATCGGCTATCGGGTGGTGGACGAGGCCGATCTGAGCAAGCTCGCTGCCAGTGCGCACCATGAAGGCATCGTCGCCGAGGTGCTGCGCGTCGCCCCGCAACCGTTGCAGGAATGGCTGGCAGCGTTGCCGCAGGGCCCGGTGCTGGCGCTGTGGCTGGACGGGGTGGGCAACCCGCACAACTTCGGGGCGATATTGCGCTCGTCGGCGCACTTCGGTGTGGCCGGTCTGTTGTTGCCGGCCGGCTCCACGTTGGGCCTGTCGGGCGCGGCGGCACGCGTGGCCGAAGGCGGCGCCGAAGCGGTACCGCTGGTGCAACTGCCCGACACTGCAACGGCGATGGCGCAGCTGCGCCAGGCCGGTTTTGCGATTGCCGCGACCTTGGTCGATGGTGGCCAGGACGTCTTCGCCGCCGCGCTGCCGCAGCGCCTGGTGTATGTGATGGGCGCGGAAAGCGAAGGCATGGACCGCGCCTTCGCGCGCGATTGCGATCTGCAGTTGTCGATCCGCGGCAGCGGCAAGGTGGAAAGTCTCAACGTCGCCTCGGCCACTGCGGTCTTCCAGGCCGCCTGGCACGCGCGCGTGCTCAACGGAGAACACTGATGGTGCGTTTTTGTGCGTTGTTGCTTGCGACCGGTTGCCTGTTCAGTGCCAACGCGTCTGCCGCTACGCCGGCGGCACCTCCCGAGGTGCGCACCGATCATGGTGTGGTGCGTGGCCAATGGCAGGACGACGGCAGTGCGGTCTTCCGCGCGATCCCCTTCGCTGCGCCGCCACTGGGCGCGCTGCGCTGGCGCCCGCCGCAACCGGTCGCCGCATGGACGCAGGTGCGCGACGCCACTCAGGCCGCCACGCCGTGCGTGCAGCCGGCGCTGGGCTGGAACAACGCCATGGCCAGGCGCGGCACCGAAGATTGCCTCTATGTCGAAGTGCAGACACCGCAGTTGCATCCGGCCAAGCCGCTGCCGGTGTTCGTATGGATCCACGGTGGCGCGAACGTGGCCGGCGGCGCCGACGGACATCTGCCCACCAACCTGGTGGCGCAGGGCATGCTGGTGGTGACGCTGCAATACCGGCTGGGCGCGCTGGGGTTCCTGTCGTTGCCGGAGCTGACCGATGGCGACAACGAAGCCGCCGGCAATGTCGCCTTGCTCGATCAGATCGCGGCGCTGCAATGGGTGCGCGACAACATCGCGCAGTTCGGCGGCGACCCCGCGCGAGTCACGATTGCCGGGCAGTCGGCCGGCGGCCAGGACGTGGGCTTGCTGATGCTCAGCCCGCTCGCACGTGGCCTGTTCTCGGCAGCCATCGAACAGAGCGGCACTGCCGGCTTCGGCCTGCCGGCGCGCAGCCTGGAAGACAATCGCGCGCTGGGTGTGAGCATTGCCAAACGTGCCGGCATCGACGATTCGGCCACACGGCTGGCGCAACTACGCGCGTTGCCGGCCGACCAACTGCTCAAGGCCGCGCAGGGCGTGGATGTGCCGGCCTTGGATGACGACGGCTATATCTGGTTGCAGGCGGTGGTCGACGGGCGCGTGCTGCCACGTGCGCCGGCCGAACTGCTGGCTGCCGGCGCGCAGGCAAAGGTGCCACTGTTGATCGGTTACGTGGTGCAGGAACTGCGCTATGGCGGCGAGGACGGCGCCGAGAAGCGGGTGCGCCGCGACTATCCCGACCACGCCGACACCATCCTGCAAACGCATCGTGCCGCTATCGCGCAGCGCGCCGCGCGGCAAGGCAATGCATCCATGCAATTGTCCACCGATCTCACCTTCCGCTGCCCGGCGGTGACCGTGGCGCAACGCCAGGCTGCGCTGGGCGTGCCGGTGTGGCATTACGTGTTCGATACGGCGGTGCCCGGTGGGCAGGTGACACATAGCGCCGAGTTGCCGTTCCTGTTCAAGAATCTGCCGATCGGCCAGCCGCCGGTGTCCCTGCAGCGCTATTGGGCCGCGTTCGTGCAGCAGGGCAATCCGAATGCCAAGGGCCTGCCGGCTTGGCCGGCATTTGCGCCGGCACAGGCGGGGCTGCAGTTCGATGCGCGTGGCGTGCAACCCATCAAGCACGCGCGTCCGGCGGTATGTGCAGGCGTGGACTTGCCCTGATCGATCGCGCGCACCAAACGGTGCGCGCGATCGACCCAACGCAACTCGATTCAGCGTTCGCAGCCCGGCCCACCGAAATAGAAACCACCATTCTGCATTTCCGGCGACAAGCCGGTGCGGGTGACGCCGGCATCCAAGGCATACGGATAGCTGTAACCGGCCATCGCCAGCGTGTAGCAGGACGGATGCTCCACGCTCAGCGATGACAGGCGCTGCACGGGATGGGTGACCATCGCCGCATCGCGGTAGAAGTGGTTGGCCTGGAATGCGGCCTGGCGATAGCCGGCCGCTGCGAACTGACCGCTCCCCATGCGTGTGCTGGCTACACCGCCGTTGGTCGAGACCTCGCCGCCTGCGCTCACGTACGCAACGCGTCCATCGGCGAGATCGCCCGAATACAGTGATGCTTTGTAGTAACCGATCCATTCGCCGTCCAGGCGCAGCCACCAGTTGCCGTCGGTATTCTTCTGGAATTCGACACCCAGCAGGGTCTGCTTGCCGCCTGCAATGCTGAATCCTGCGGCCGGCTGAGCGCCCAGGACATGTCGCGTGCTGGTCTGCACGAAATCGCTGCAATCCAGATTATGACAACCTGTAGTGACGTAACCGTCCTGGGTGGAATAAATGAAAACGATCGGCTTGTTGCCCCAGCCTGCGTCTGGCTGGATCTCCCAGCCCACTTCAAGTGTTTGCACTTGCTCGCTTGCGCTTTCACCAACGATCCATATCTGACTGATGGTTTGTTTCTCGTTGGTGGAGCGTAACGTGGGTGCCCAAAGATTGATGTCGGCTCCCGCGCCTGTGACCGATGTGCCGGCGGTATCCAGAAAGACGATGGAGTAGTAATGCGTTACCGGCGCCGCTTCCTGCACCGCCGGCACAGCGTCAGCCTGCCTGGGAGCGATCGCGCGCGGGGTTGTGCCGCGTAGAAAGCTACGCAGATTCGCATGCTTGCTCATCTCGGCCAAGCCGATGCGTTCGAACGGCACGCTGCCGGTGTCGCAACGTTGACCCGGGTTGACCGGCGCCACCGTCCCCTTGTTACTTGAGAGGGAGGGGGGTGCCGCCGGCGTGCTGCCATCGCGCAAGGCAGGTTGCTGCGCACTTGGAATGCAATCGAACACCTTGCCGTCCTGTTGCACGCTGCGCAGCACGGTCAGACCGTTGTAACGATTGAACAGATAACGCTGCATTTCGGCGAAGGCGGTGGGGTCGCTGACCTTGGCCGCAGCACCACGTGTTGCGTAACTGAGCTGCGCCTGCGCATCCAGAAACGCCTTGAAGTCGCGCGTGACCTGCGGGAATGCCCGCGATGCAGCCAGCGACGTGCCAAGCGCGTCGCGTTGGGTAGGTGCGACGCTTACGGTGGCCGGTGTAAGAAGCAAGGGTGGCATCAGTGTATCGATGCTGCGGTCGCTGGTCGTCGAGATCGATGGCGATAGCAGCGTGGCAGCGCCGGCTGTGGGAGCCAGTGCAAAAACGCAAAGCGCAGCAATCGCGTGGCTGATCGATATCGGCCGATGAGAACGGAAGGTCATGTGTTGTCCCTTGGCGCCGGAATGAAACTGCCTGCACGCGGCGGCGTACCATGCAGGACAGCAGCTTCAGTCCGCAGGTGCATTCCGAGGTCCGTTCGGGGCGCATGCCTGCGTTGAAGGCGTGCGCAGTCTAGCTGCGCAAAAAACAACTGGATGGGCAACAATGCATTGCGTGACATCAGGCACGAAGCAAGCGCAATGCGCTAAGCGGATGCCATGTCAATGGTCATGCACACCTTTGCGTACGGCGTTTGCTATTGCGCAAAGGTGTGCCAGTTCACTCCACTATCAGCATGGCTGCTCTTACTTTTTTTGCAGCCTCACTGCAGCGCCGCCGCCTGCAGCAAGCGCAAGCTGCAATGTGTCGTTACGTGTGAGCCTGCGTGTGTCGATGCGTACGTCGCTCGGGGTCTCTCCATCGGTATAGATGGTGGCGGTCCAGCTGCCTTCGCCCAGGAACGAGAGCGGCAGGGTCAGCGTGCGCGCCTGCTCGTTGGTCATCGCGCCCACATACCAGTCCTTGCCGCTACGCCGCGCCAGTGCGATGTGCTCGCCGATGGCGCCATCCAATGCGCGCGTCTGGTCCCAGCTTGCAGGCACATCGCGCAGGAACTGCGCGGCGGGCACGTTTTCGTATTGCTCGGGACTGTCGGCAACCACCGCAAACGGACTCTCGTAGACCACGTACATCGCCAATTGCTGCGCGCGTGTGGTCATCACCTGCGGCCCGAAGTGCTGTGGCTTGAACTCGGCCGGGTGGACATTGCGAAAGCCGCCAGGGGTGTAATCCATCGGTCCAAGCAACATGCGCGTAAACGGCAAGGTGAGGTTGTGGGTCGCGGTGATGCGTGCGCTCCACTTGTTGTACTCGGCGCCGAGCACGCCCTCTTGGGTGAGATAGTTCGGATAGGTGCGGGTCAGCCCGGTCGGGTGATACGCACCGTGCAGATCCACCAGCAACCTGTGCTCGGCGGCCTTGCTCAGCAGACGATGATAGAAGTCCACCATCTGCTGGTCGTCGCGGTCCATGAAATCGACCTTGATGCCCTTGATGCCCAGCTGCTGGTACCAGGTGAGCGCTTGGTCCATGTGCGCATCGAGCGCGCGCCAGTGCGCCCACAGCCACAGCCCCACACCGCGCTTGCGTGCGTAGTTCACCAGACCAGGCAGATCGAGTTGCTCGACCGGGCGGAGAATGTCTGCATCGGCGTTGTACTGGCCATCGCCGGTACTGCCGTAGTACCAGCCGTCGTCGATCAGCATGTATTGCAGCTTCAAATCCCGCGCATGATCGATATAGCGCTGGATGGTGGCGGTATTCATGCCCGGGTTCGCCACCCCGCTGGCCAGGCTGCCCGACCACCAATCCCACGCCGATTTGCCCGCGCGCACCCAACTCGCATCGAAGGCAGGTGGCGGGTTCAGCGCGGAAATCAAATTGGATTCGATCAGGCTCGCGGGGTTGTCGGCCAGCATGATCACCCGCCATGGCGTGGCGAAATCGCGTCCCTTGGCATCGATGCTGACCGCCACCGTGGGGTCGTCCAGGCGCGGCGAGAGTTTTGCCGACACGCCCAGGCCGCCATCGGAACGACCGGTGAGATACAAGCCGGCGTAATCGCGCAGATTCGCTTCGCCGATCGCAAGCGTGGTGCCGTTGGCATCGGTCTGGCACACCAGCGGTAACTCGAGCAGATGATGCGCGCGCAATCTGGATGCGGCGATTGCATCGTATTCGCCCTCGTGGCTGGTCCCGAAGCGGCCCAGATTCAAGTTCCAGCAGCGGTAATCGTGCGGGAAAGCAAAGCTGGTGAGTTCGTCGCGAATGCGCACCTGGCCCGCATCCGGCAGGACGTAACGCAGTGCAACGCCGTCGTCATAGGCACGCAGTTCGATGCTGAGCTTGCGGTGTTGCGTATCGGCCAGTTGCACGCGCAGTTCTCGATAATGGTCGCGTGCCTGGCGCGTCTTTCCCACCGTCAAGGTGAAGCGGCTGTCGTGCAGTTCGGTCGTGCTGCCTTCTAGCGTCATGTCACGGCCGAGCTTGTTGCCTCGGCCCAGATCCAGCCCGAGCGGTGCATCGTCGAGCACCAACGTGTTGCGATACAGCACGCGATAGCTGGGCACGCCGCCGTCGCGCAGCGTGAATTCCACTTGCGTGCGTGCATCGGGCGACTGTACGCGCAAGCTCTGTGCTGCAGCGGGTGCAGCGATCAAACACAACAATGCACATGCCGCGGGGACTGCGGACTGGATCAGGTTTCGCATGATTCCCTCCTCCTGGGATTGCCAACCCTAACGCAGAAAGGTTGTTGTCGATATCCAGCTGGGGTAACGTTACCTCGCACCATGGCCGCTGAAACAGGGGCGGCAGCCACGGGCGGCATCACGGAGGTCATGACGCAGAACGTCTGCACGACGGGTTGCCGATTGCATCGAAGCGGTGTGCACCGTTGTGTGGCAGTAGAGCTTGGGAGAGGCCTCTAATGCTGATGGTTCGCAAGGCGTTCCGCCGCGGAGCGCTGTGGGTGTTGTGTGCTTGCATGGGTTGGACTGCAGTGGAGGCAGCGCCTGCCGACGATCCGCCCGGTCCGTATGACGTGCGCGTGCTTGCCGGTGGCGTTGCGCTGACCAAGAAGCTCGCCGCCCAGACGCCGTGGTTGTCTGCCGATGCGGACTGGAGCGTGGTTGGATGGGTGCGCCCATCACGGTCGATTACAGGTCCTGCATTGATTGCAGGCGTCGGCGATCCGCAAGGCGCAGGCCGCTACTTTGCGATCGATGGCGGCACACTCGACTTTGCGCAGGGCGCCGACAATGTGCTGCGCAGTACGCAGACCTTGCGTGCAGGCAGCTGGACGCAAGTGGCCGCAGTTGCCCAGGGAGAACGCCTGACCCTGTACGCCAACGGCCGCAAGGTCGCCAGCGGTCGTGTGCAACAGACGGCCATCGCGCCGACGCTCGTCTTCGGTCCACGCCAGCAACCTGCGGCGTATACGCAACATTTCGGCGGCGATATCGCGGGCTTTACCGCACAGGCGGGCGCGCTGGATGCACAGGCCATTGCACGGCTTGCCGCAAACGCGCCGGATCCGGCACTGCAGCGCTTCGAAGACGCATCGCCAGGCTGGCGTTTGCAGGTCAAGCAGATGGCCGGCCAGCTTGCGCCGCAGCCGGCCGCGACGTTGCCGCGCAGCAGCGCAGCGTTCTCGGCGCCGGTTGCACAGCCAGTACCGGATGCGCCTGCGCTGCAATCGCTGGATGCCACATCCTGGCGCGTGGATGCATGGCAACTGGCCGCAGCACCGGAGCTTGGTGCAGCGACCGGCGCCACGCTGTCGCGTCGTGATGACACCACCGGCAATGCGTCATGGCATGTGGCGACCGTGCCCGGTACCGTGCTCACCACGCTGGTCGACCGTGGCGTGTATCCGGATCCGGACATCGGCCTGAACAATATGGCCATTCCCGAAGCGTTGAGCCGTCAGGACTGGTGGTATCGCAGCAGTTTCGATCTGCCTGCCGCCGCGCAAGGCAAGCGTCTGGAACTGCTGTTCAACGGCATCAACTATGCCGGCGAAATCTGGGTCAACGGCGTGCAGGTCGGGCGCACGCGCGGCGCATTCGCACGCGGTCGTTTCGATGTCAGCAGGCAGCTCAAGCCAGGTCGCAACGTCATTGCGGTACGGGTGTCGCCGCCACCGCATCCGGGCATTGCGCACGAACAATCGATGCGCGCAGGCGTCGGCGAAAACGGCGGCATGCAGGCCCTGGATGGGCCGACCTTTATCGCCAGCGAGGGTTGGGACTGGATTCCCGCGGTACGCGACCGTAATGCCGGTCTGTGGCAGGACGTGCAGTTGCACGCCAGCGGCCCGCTCGCACTTGGCGACATCCAGGTGCTGACCGCGCGCTTGGCGCCGGATCATCAACGCGCCGAACTGGAAATCAACGTGCCGCTGCGCAACGACACGCCTGCCGCAGTGCAGGGCAATGTGCAGCTGGCCTTCGGAGATGTGACCATCCAGCGCCAGGTCACGGTGCCGGCCGGCGGCAGTACGCTGAGGTTCACCGCGGCCGACACGCCGCAGTTGCGCCTCGTCAACCCGCGCCTGTGGTGGCCCAACGGCTACGGCGAGCCTGCGCTGTACACGCTGCAAGTGGGCGTCGATGTGGAAGGCGCGCGCTCGGATGCGCAGCAGCTGCGCTTCGGTATTCGCGAAGTGACCTACGAGCTGTCGTTATTCGACGACGAGGGCGCATTGCGCCGTGTGCTGGTCGATCTCAACCAGGCCCGCCAGCGTGGCGAACGCATCGTCGATGTACGCCATGCGGCGATCCGGCCGGTACCCGGCGGCAACGCGCAGTCGCTGTATCCCGGTGCGCTGGGCTCGCCGGCAGTTCAGCAGCTGGACGATTCCACGCTGGCCCCGCATCTGGTCATCCGCATCAACGGTGTGCGCATTGCGGTGAAGGGCGGTAACTGGGGCATGGACGATTGGCGCAAGCGCGTGTCGCGTGAGCGGCTGGAGCCGTACTTTCGCCTGCAGCGCGATGCGCACTTCAATGTGGTGCGCAACTGGGTGGGGCAGAACACCGAAGCAAGCTTCTTCGAGCTGGCCGACGAATACGGCATGTTGGTGCTCAACGATTTCTGGCAGTCCACGCAGAACTACAACATGGAACCGGCCGACGCGGCGCTGTTCCTGGACAACGCGGCCGAGGTGATCAAGCGCTTCCGCAATCATCCGTCCATCGTGTTGTGGTTCGGGCGCAACGAAGGCGTGCCGGCCCCCATCCTCAACGAAGGCCTGGACAAGCTGGTCGCCGAACTCGACGGCACGCGCTGGTACACAGGAAGCTCCAACGAGATCAATTTACAAGGCAGTGGGCCGTACAACTATCGCGAGCCGGTGGCCTACTTCAACAAGCTGGCGCAGGGCTTCTCGGTGGAAGTGGGCACGCCATCGTTCTCCACGCTGGAGTCGTTCAAGGCCTCGGTGCCGGCGGTTGGCGACCAATGGCCAATCAGCGACGCCTGGGCGTACCACGATTGGCACCAGTCCGGTAATGGCGATACCAACAGTTTCATGCGCACGCTGACCGACAAGCTGGGCGCACCGACCAGCCTAGAGGATTTCGAGCGCAAGGCGCAGCTGCTCAATTACGAAACCCATCGCGCCATCTTCGAAGGCTTCAACGCGCAACTGTGGAGCAAGAACAGCGGCCGCCTGCTGTGGATGAGCCATCCGGCGTGGCCGAGCAACATGTGGCAGGTGTATAGCCACGATTACGACACCCACGCCGCGTATTACGGCGTGCGCACTGCAGCCGAGACGCTGCATGTGCAGATGAATCTGCCGGGGCACGAAGTGGTCGTGGTCAACAACGCTGCCACGCCGGTGCGTGGATTGCGTGTGCGTGCACAGGTGTACGCACACGACGGCACGCTGCTGCAACAGCGCGAACAGCCGCTGGACGCCGCGGCAGTGTCAGTGTCGGCACCCGTGCTGCAGTTGGCGCCGTTGCTGAAGGACACCAACGGGCTGGGCTTTGTGCGGCTGCAGTTGCTCGACCGCGACGCGGTGGTGCGTTCGCGCAACTTCTACTGGGTGGCGCGCGATGCGGTGGCGATGCGTGGGCTGGATGCGCTCGCAAAGGTGCCGTTGCAGCTCACCACACAATTGCAGCAGGGCAACGAGGCCATGCTGCGCGCCACTGTCCGCAACCGGTCGCAGCAGGTGGCCCTCAACACCAAGTTGACCCTGGTGGATGCGCAAGGCCAACGCATCCTGCCGGCCTATTACAGCGACAACTATCTGAGCCTGGTACCAGGCGAAGAGCGCGTGGTGGAAATTCGCGGGCCGTCCGCTGCCACCTTGCGCAACGCCACGCTGCAACTGCGTGGCTGGAATGCCGAACCATCGACAGGCGTCGCCAACGGGGCTCCGTAGCGACGTCTGCGTGTTGCCGCGCCGTGCCATGCACGGTGCCTCGCACTGACGCCCCGTCTGGTACGTCAGCCAATACCGCATTGCCGTGCCGGCAATGCCAGTCGAAACGGTCGTGGATTTGTCATCCCTGGGAGGGGACCATGAACAAGCTGCATTCGAATACCCGCCATACCCCGTTGGCCGCCGCGCTCGCGGCTGCGCTCACTCTGCTTGCCGGCGGCGCAAGCGCGCAAGACACCGCCACCGCTCCAGGCGTCACCGAACTGGACAAGGTGATGGTCAAGGGCGTGCGCGGCGCGCAGGCCGAAGCTATCGAGAACAAGCGCAGCGCGGCGCAGATCATCGATTCGATTTCTGCCGAAGACATCGGCAAATTGCCCGACGTCACCATCACCGATTCGTTGCAGCGCGTGCCTGGCGTGCAGATCCGGCGGTCGGCCGGCGAAGGTTCGCAGCTCAATATCCGCGGCATGCCGCAGGTGCAGACCACCATGAACGGCGAGTTGTACCTGAGTGCAGGCGGCGGCGATCAATATGGTCAGCCGAACATCGGCCGCGCGCAGCCGGATTTCGTGGACATTCCACCCACGCTGTTCAGTGGCGTGGACGTGATCAAGTCGCCCACTGCCGCCGATCTGGATGGCGGCATCAGCGGCACGGTCTCATTGAAGACGCGGCGCCCATTCGATCTGCCGGAAGGCTGGACCTTCAGCGGCCAGGCCGAAGGCTCGTACGGCGACCGCGTGCAGAAAGCCAACGCGTTGTATTCGGGGTTGGCCAGTTTTCGCACCGCGCGTTGGGGCGCGTTGCTGGCGGTGTCGTATTCGGATGCCACGCTGGAAAACAAGCACCCCAGCGTGTATTCCAACGGCGCACAGAAATCCACCGAACAGAATGTCGGCTTCGACTTCAACGGCGATGGACGTATCGGCAGCAATACCGACCCGGGCAATCTGCCGCGCGACTACTTCTACAACTGGGTGGCGACCGAGCTGGATAACCGCAGCACCGATCGCCAGCGCACCGGCATCAATGGCTCGTTCCAGTTCAACATCAACGATTCGTGGACCGTGTTGGCGGACGCGGCCTACACCAAGCTCGAAGACCACGACACCTCGGTTGCCGCGCAGCTGCACACCGGTTGGGCGACCAATCAGTTGCAGCCGGGATCTGTGGTCGATCCCAACGGCGTGTTGGAGTACGGCAATTTTCGTTACAACCGCTTTCAGGCGCATTCGATGGCCGGGGTGGCGGATTCGGATGCGCTCAATACCAATCTGGAATTGCGTTACGACGACGGCGGCCCATTCCGTGCCTCGTTCCGCTGGGTGCATGGCGATGCGCAGCGCACCTACGACGAAGCGCGTGCCGATGCAGCAGTGACGCGCGGCGACCAGATCCCACGTGCCGGCGGCGTGACCCAGTGGGCTAACGTCAATGGCCTGCCCACCGTGGATGCATCGGTGGATTTCCGTGGCACCTACCCGGCGGTCAACCTCGCGACCGATGTGTCCAATCCAGACAATTGGCAGCTGATGTCCACCTGGGCGCAGGGCAACAAGATCGACGCCAAGATGGACGCGTTCCGCGCCGATGGCACCTTCGAGTTCGACGAGGGCGTGGTACGCGGCTTCCAGTTCGGCATTCGCTACGGTGAGCGCGATTTCAAGCTCGATACCTATCGGTATCTGTCGCCGGTGTCGTCCAGCTGTGCCGACCCGAACCGTTCGCTGTACTACTACAAGGATCCGCTGATCGTCGATACATGCAGCGGCGTGTCCGAAGCGCGCTTGCTGCCGTTCAATTCGATTCCCGGCTACTGGGCGTATTTCAACGACTTCGATCCGCTCAAGGTCACCGGCCTGGGCAGTCAGGGCCTACCGGCGATCAACCCACAGGCGATGAAAGACCCGGTTGCTTATCTCAACAGCCTGTATCCGGGCAACGTGGCGTATCAGCAGGCAGCCGATTCCTACCAGGTCACCGAAAAAACCAGCTCGGCCTATTTCATGGCCAACCTGGAAGGCGGGACCGGCACGCGCGTGCCGTGGACGGCCAACATCGGCGCGCGCATCGTGCAGACCAAGCTGGCGATCGACCAGTACCTGAGCAGCGGCAACGTCTATATCGGCAATGTCGAATGGAACGGCGTCAGTCCCGCGATCGGCACCAACCGTCTCAATCGCCAGTACACCGATGTGCTGCCCAGCGCGAACCTGTCGCTGGACGTCACCGACGCGCAGAAGCTGCGTTTCGCCTACAACAAGGCGGTTGCGCGTCAGGACCTGCCCGATCTGGGCCGTGGTCTGGTGAGCTTCTATGCGGTCAACGGCACGCCGCCGCGTAATCCGTCGCTGCCATCGGATGCGGTGCTGTTCCTCAATGGCCGTTCGGGCAATCCGGATCTGGATCCGTACCGCGCCACCAACTACAACGCCTCGTGGGAATGGTATTTCGCCGATGCCTCGTTGATCAGCGTGGGTGCGTTTCTGATCGACGTGAAGTCGTTCCCCACCACCGTTACCAATATCGAAGCCTTGCCCGATGCCGATGGCGTCGTGCGCGCGGGCGGCCCGGTCGAGCGCATCGTCAATGGCGGCGGAGGCAAGATCAAGGGCTTTGAAATCGGCTACCAGCAGGCCTTCGATTTCCTGCCGGGCTGGCTGAGCGGCTTCGGCACCAACATCAACTACACCTTCTCCGATGCCGATACCGACAACACCGATATCGACGGCAACACGCTGCCGATCGGCGACAACTCCAAGCACCAGGCCAACGCGGTGCTGTGGTATCAAAAGGACAAGCTGCAGGCGCGCGTGGCCTACAACTGGCGCAGCAAGCGCTTCAGCCAGGTCAACAGTTCCGCATGGGGCGACGAGCTGGCGATCTGGAACGACGACGTCGGCTACCTGGACGCGTCGCTGAGCTACGACGTCAACGATCACCTGACCCTGTACGCCCAGGCCACCAACCTGACTGGCGAAAGCGAACGCCGTTACGCACAGTGGACCAATCACTACTTCGACCAGAACATCTTCGAGCGTCGCTACTACGCGGGTCTGCGTTTGCGCTTCTGATGCCATGCACTGATGCAAGACACTGCTGTGCGGCACGGTGTGTCCCCGCGCCGTGCCGCACATGCGGTTGTCCTCGCTCCTCTCCGAGCGGTCCTTACGCGTTCTTCCCGTCGCCGTTTGATACGGCGCTGCAGTACGTTCGGCGGTGACGTCGAATACCCTCCCATTCGGCTACATCGTCGGGAAGCGATGTGGCCGTTTTTTTGCGTGATTGGGCGGGCGTCTGCGCAATCACGCCGGCAGTTGAATGCTGCAACTGTCAGTCTGATTGCTGTTGAAACGGCAGCGGTCGGCCGCGACGGCGCAGCGTGCGCATAGATTGAGGTGATGCGTCTATGCCGAACCGGGATGGTGATGGCGCGCTGTGGCGCTATGTCTTCGGCGGCCCTGCCGTCGAGCCACGCTTGACCAGCGTGTACTTCATCACCTGATGCACGCCGGGTGCGGTGTCGCCCTTGCGGCGTTGACGAACCGCGTCGGCCAGCAGTGACACAGCAGCACGACCCATCGCAGTGACCGGTTGGTGCACGGTGGTGAGTTCGGGCCAGATGGTGGTGGCCACCGGCGTATCGTCGAAGCCGGCGATGGAGACATCTTCGGGCACGCGCAAGCCCAGTCCGTGCGCGACCGCCACCGCTGCGGCCGCCATGTCGTCGTTGCTGCAGAAGATCGCCGTGGGTGGTGGCCGCTGCGCCAACAGGCTGCGTGCGGCCAGAAGACCGGAGTGATAGGTGAACAGGCCCTCGGCGATCAAGCCATCTGCGACCGACACGCCGGCAGCGTGCAGGCTGTCGAGATAGCCGTTGGCGCGCAGTGCGCTCGGGGTGTGTTTGGGGTCGCCCTTGATCAACGCAATGCGACGATGCCCGAGCTCGATCAGGTGGTCGACGATGGCGCGTGCGGCCTGGTAGTCGTCGATCCGCACCGAGCTGATTTGCGCCATCGGTGCGCCGCTGGCCACCGCCACGACCGGAATGCCGCGCGCATCGAGTTCCGCGATGGTCTGGCGCGAGTCGCATAACGGCGGTGGCAGGATCACCCCATCGACGCCGGCAGCGAGCAGGCGCTCGGTGGCCGCACGCTGGCTGCGGATGGCGCCGCACTTCTCCACCATGACCTGGCTGCCGGTGAGGCTGCTCTGCTCAAGCAGGCCGAGCATGAATTGATTGAGGTATGCGGCGCTCGGGTTGCTGTACAGCACGCCGATACGCAGCAGCCCGCTGGTCCGCAACGAGCGGCCGGCGAGGTTGGGCCGGTAGCCCAATGCCTGTACCGAGGCCTCCACGCGCGCGCGCATCGCTTCGCCCACATGCGGGTGACGGTTGATCACACGCGAAGCGGTCATCGGCGAGACGCCGGCGTGTTTGGCGACATCCAACAACGTCGCCGCATTGTTCGCACTGCGTTGGCGCTTGGCCACCATTGTGTGTGCTCATCCTGGAGTAAGAGCGAATGCGCGCGCTACCGGTTCGACGTGTGAAGCGACCACGAAAAACAACCGACCCATCACCTGACGCAGTACCAGCGGCGGCTGCCGGTCATCGCCGAATCCACCGCCTACGCACCGCTGCCGAGCAAGTGATGTGCCTCTACCCGGTACGACCCGCGGCCAGTGGCAGCCGCTTCATCGCAACTGCGCACTTGCCAGACGAACGCGCCGATCTGCGCAAGCAGCAGCGCCAGGCATCGTGCGATTCCTGCATGCGCCTGGCGCTTGAAAACCGGCAAATCACGGCCGAATCGAGCGTTCGGCGCATGCCCCGCATCATCCTGGCCATTCACTCGCTCGGCGGTTGCACGCTCTTCGCGCGGCTGCCGAAATCGCCATCGGCTTCTGCGGCGAGATACGCGAACACGGTGTAGGCGGCCACGTTCTGCGCGAGCGCCTTCGGGTCGATCTTGTCCAGCGTGTCGTCGGCGGTGTGGTGCAGGTCGAAGTAGTCGGTGCCATCCTGCGCCAGCCACCCCCAGGCTCCACCCTTGGCGGAAATCGGCCCGACATCCGGGCCAGGGCCGCCCTTGCCCGGTTCATACGCGATGCGCAGCGGTGCCAGCACCTCGGCAATCTGCCTGGTCGCTGCACGCGAGTCGTCCGGTGCGGCCGCGCCGGTGTTGAACGCATAGATGCGTCCGGCGCCGAAGTCGCTTTCCGCGCCGATCTGATGCAGTGCCATGTCCTTGGCATCGGTGCCATGCGCGGCGGCATACGCCTTGCCGCCGTACAGGCCTTGCTCTTCGTTGGCGAAGGCCACCACGCGGATGGTGCGCTTGGGTGGCTGCTTGAGTTGGCCGATCAGGTGGCCGGCAGCCATCGTGATCGCCACGCCGGCGCCGTCGTCGATGGCGCCGGTGCCCAGATCCCATGAATCCAGATGTCCGCCGATCACCACCACTTCCTTGGGCTTGCTGCGCCCGGTGATTTCGCCGATTACGTTGTACGAGGTGGCCGTGCCGTCCCAGCCGCAATCCAACTTCAGGCGCACGCGCGTGCTGCCCAGTGCGGTGAGCCGCGCGAGCTGGTTGGCATCGGGCACCGACAGCGCTGCAGCCGGCACCGGCGTCAGGCCCTCATCGAAACGGGTGATGCCGGTATGCGGCACGCGGTGCGAGTCGGTGCCGGCCGAGCGCATGACAAATCCAATGGCACCCTTGCGTATCGCTTCGGACGGCCCCTTGCTGCGCACGGCGCCGCCATTGCCGTAATCCTTGCCGTCGCGCGCCTTGACCATCTGGTAATCGACGAAGGCAATCTTGCCGGCCAGCGAGCCGGCTGGCGCGGCCTGCAACGCAGCCAGCGTTTCGAAACGCACCACCTCGCCCTCGACGGTGCCGCCCGGGCTGCCGCCCAATGCGGTGATGGTCAACGGCTGCGCATGCGCCCCGATCACGACAGCGTGTTCGCTGCGACGCTCCCATTTCGGAAAGGTCACCGGCTCGGTCCATACCTTGTCGAAACCCAGTGAAGCGAATTTCGCCTTGGCCCAGGCCACCGCACGTGGGTCTGCTTCGCCACCTGCAATGCGCGGGCCCACCTCGGTGGTCAACGATTGGACCACCGAAAAGCCGGTGTCATCGGCCAGCGCCTGCTCGCGTAGCTGCGCTGCGGTACGCAATGCGCTGTCGGGGATGCTGGTCTGCGCGGCAAGTGCGGAGGAGCAGGCGAGTAGGGCAGAGATGGCAACAGCGAGACGACGCATGCAGGGCGGCTCCAACGACAAGGGGACCTCGAGCTTATCAGCGCCAGGTCCCCCGTCTGCGTGCGAAAGGTCATCCTTCTGCGCGAAGTTGCGCCACAGGATGCGCCAGTTGGTTGTGCCCGCTTACAGCGCGCCCGGCGGCTTGAGCGTGTCGTTCTTGAGCGCGTCGCGAATCTCGCGCAGCAGCAGTACTTCTTCGCTCGGGCCCTTCGGCGCGTCCGGCTTGCGATGGGTCACGCGGTTGATCAACTTGACCACCAGAAAGATCGCGAAAGCGATGATCAGGAACTGCACGACGGTGTTGATGAAATCGCCGTAGCCAATAGCAACGGCCGGGATTTCCTTGCCGGTGGCATCGACGCCGGCCGGCTTGAGTACCCACGCCAGGCGCGAAAAATCCACATTGCCGATGGCCCAACCGATCGGCGGCATGATGATTTTCTCCACCAGCGCGGTGACGATCTTGCCGAACGCCGCACCGATGACCACACCGACCGCCAGGTCGATGACATTGCCGCGCATTGCGAATTGCTTGAATTCGCTGACCATTCCCATAGTGCACTCCAACTGCGGTCGCGGACCAACTGCCGCAGCCCGATCGTAGCCGGCTCGATGTCAGCCCGCGATGATGCCGTGGCGCTCGGCGACGTTCTCCAGGCGCGCACTGAACTGGTCGCCCGGCAGCAACGGGCCGACGCCGGCCGGCGTGCCCATGAAGATCAGGTCGCCTGCGCGCAGTGCGTAGAGTTTGGAAAGCTCATGCAGGATCTCCGGCACGTTCCAGATCATTTGATCCAGCAACGACTGCTGACGCACCTGGCCGTTGACCTCCAGCGACAGATTCAGCGCCTCCAGCGCGCCGACTTCGCCGGCATGCACCAGCTCGCTGATCGGTGCGGAGTGATCGAAGCCCTTCGCGATATCCCACGGCAAGCCCTTGGCCTTGGCCGCGGCCTGCAGGTCGCGACGGGTCAGATCCAGGCCCACGCCGTAGCCGTAGATCAGGCGCTCGGCCTGTTCCACCGGCAACTCGCCGGCCGGCGCATCGCTGCCCAGCGCCACCACCAGTTCCACTTCATGGTGCAGTTCCTTGGTGCCGGGCGGGTAGGGAATGCGGTCGCCGTGGCCGACCACGATGGCATCGGCAGGCTTCATGAAAAAGGTCGGCTGGCCACGCTCGGCCTTGGAGGCTGGTGCGGTGGCGCCCATCTCGCGCGCATGGTCGGCAAAGTTGCGCCCCACGCAGTAGATGCGATGCACCGGAAAACTACCACCACCCACCACAGGAATGCGCGGAACATCGGCGGCGGGAATCACATCGTGGGTCATGCGCGCATCCTCAACATACGGGCAGGTGAGTCTAGCGGTTCGCCTGTGTACGACGGAACCATGACGCTTGCATCCAGTGCATGACATGGCCGATTTGGCAGCGCTGCGAGGCCTCTGAAGCGTCGACGCGTGAGTGGCAATGGATACAACCAGACGATTGCGAACCCACCACAGGACTGGCAGCGCGCCGCTGGCGTTCGATGCGAGCGCGGTGTGCATTGATGCGGCTGTGAGAAGACGTGCGCGCAGGGCGGTGAACTGGTGCTCGAAGCAGCACCCAATGCGCCTGTGGCCCATCAGCGCAGCGCAGCACCCGGCGACATGGCACTGCTCAACGCGCGGCAAGCCGTCGCACGCCAGGTGTGGCGTGCTGGAATCAAATCATCATCGATGCAGGCATCGGCCAACCCCCGCAACTGCTGCGCAGGTCGAGACCGCGGCGCAGCGATGCAGTCGGCCAGGTGTCAGTGCGACAACGGCAACGCGGGCTTGCGCACCACGTGGTACTCGGCGTCGACCACGCGTGCCTGCTGCGGCGTGCGGCGGTTCGGCTTGCTCAACAGCTTCCAGGCGATGCCGCCCAGGATCATCGCTGCGCCAACGAACACGCTGAAGAAGATCAGCACCGCAAGGATCACCAGACCAGCCAGGCCGGCGGCAACGCGCACCAATGGGTGACGCGGCTTGCGCGGCGCAAACAGGTGATGGAAGTTGCCGAATTGGAAGAGGCGTGCAGGCATGGCGGTGGGCTGCCGGGCAGGAAACGAGGGCGCAGTATCGTTGCGGTTTCATGTCATTGAGTGAAAAGTTCGTTAATTGACACTGCAATTTGCGAAGGCGATCACGTGCGGCAGGCGGTGATGACAGCGTATGCGGCCAGTTGTGGCCGGTTGGCTGGGCATGGCGTTGTCCCGCAGTCGCCGTCTGAGGCTCCCCGTGCTGGCCAGGCGCGCATGCCACAATCCAGGCCCCATCGCCATCGTTCCCGGTTCCCTGCATGTCGTTGCCATCGCCCACCACGCTTGCCACGTTGATGCAGATTCCCGATGCCGGGTTTCTGGAAGTGGAAGCACTGCTGGACAGCGGTGCCGAATCGCTGGTGCTGTATCGCGAAGGCACCCAGGTCCGTGCGTGGTTGAATATCTGCCCGCATGCCGGCCGCCGGCTGGACTGGGCGCCGGGGCAGTTCCTGAAGACCAAGGAAGGCCAGTTGGTCTGCGCCGCGCACGGTGCGGCCTTCGAACTCAGCGGTGGCGAATGCGTCAGCGGCCCATGCCGCGGCCAATCGCTGTTTGCGGTGCCGGTGCGGGTCGAAGATGAGCAGGTGCTGCTGGGGTAAGCGCCAGCAACGATTGCCGATGACGCTTTGTCGGCCGCTCGAAAAAAGCGCAACGCCGGATCAGCGCGCCGCCCACCAGAACATCAGGTTGATCACCGATACCATCACCACGATGTAGATCAGCGACAGCGGTGCGCCCACGCGCCACAACTCGCGCGGTTGATAGTTGGCCGGGCCGGCCACCATCGAGATCACCGGGTTGGACGCGGTCATCAGGTTGTTGGACGCCGACAACGCCACGATCAGCGCGAACGCGGTGGGGTTGCCGTTGGCGGCCAGCGCCAGATTGACTGCAATGGGCACCATCACGATGGTCGCGCCCACGTGGCTGATCACCAGGGAAAAAGCTGTGGTCAACAGTGCCAGGCTGATTTCCAGCGCCCACACCGGCACGCCTTCGGGCAGGCGGTCGATGGTGTGGCCGGCAACCCAGGCCGCGGTGCCGCTGCTGTCCATGGCCCAGCCCAGCGGAATCAGCCCGGCCATCATGAAGATGGTCTTCCAGTTGATCGAGGCGTAGGCCTCGTCCATGCGCAGCACGCCGCTGACCAGCATGCAGGCCACGCCGGTCATCAGTGTCAGCGCCACCGGCAGGCGCGAGGTCAGTGCGATCAGGATGGTGAAGGCGAAGATCGCCATCGCGATCTTGAACTTGTGCGGACGCTGCTCGCCTTTGGGGAAGTCGGTCACCGGCACGAAATCGCGGCTTTCCGCCGCCTGGGCCAGGTCCTGCCAGATGCTGTGGAAGACCAGCATGTCGCCGGCGCGCAGCGGCACGTTGCGCACGTCTTCGCGGATGACCTGCTTGTCGCGGTTGATTGCCAACAGGCTGATGCCCGCCTGCTTGCGCAAGCGCAATTCGCCGGCGCTCTTGCCGATCAACCGCGAGTTCGGCGGAATCAACGCTTCGGAAATACCGGCCAGGCTGGGATTAAACAAATCGCCCAGGTTGCGCAGGCGCGAGGACATGCGCAGGAACTGGTTTTGCGCAAAGTCGGCCACTTCCTGGCGCGGGCCCATCGCGCCGAGCACGCTGCCGACCCAGATGCGCATATCGGCCGGCGGTGCCAGGCGGGTGTCGTTACCGGTCTTGAGCGCAAGCAGCAACGGTGCATCGTGCAAGGCTTCGGCCTCGCCCAGGGTCATGCCCACCAGCGGGCTTTCCGCGGTGACGGTCAGCTCGAACACATCGCCGTCGATGCCGTAGGTCTTGGCGAAATAGCTTTCGGTGCGCGAGGGCGTCACGCCTTCGTTGATCAGGCGTTCTTCTTCGATCAGCTTGCGGTCGCCGTAGAAGCGAAAGTACAGCAGTGCGGCGATCAGCAGCGCCACGCCGATCGGCAGCGGCGCGAACATCGTCAACGGCTCGATGCTGGCCATGCCCGAGGGCAGGTTGTTGTTGGCCGAGACCAGCAGGTCGTTGAGCAGGATCAGCGGCGAATTGCCCACCATGGTGAGCGCGCCGCCCATCACGATGGCCGCGGCGATCGGCAGCAGCATGCGCTGCAAGGTGAGCCCGGTGCGTGCGGCCAGGCGCGAGGCGACCGGCAGGTACAACGCCATCACCGAGGGGTTTTGCATGAACGAGGAGTTCAAGCCGGAGATGGCCAGCGTCATCATCATCAGGCGTTGCTCGCTGCCGTGCGAACGCCGCAACAGCCAGCTGGCCAACCGGTTCAACGCGCCGGTGCGCTCCAGACCCGCGCCCAGAATGGTGGTGGCGATGATGCTCATCACCGCATTACCGGAAAACCCGCCGAACAGTTCTTCCGGCGCCACTAGCCCGGTGACGCCCAAGACCACCAGCACGATCAATGCCACCACGTCGGCGCGAATGCGCTCGAACAGGAACATCGCCATCGTGAAACCGACCAGCCCGAGGACGAGCTTCATATCGTTGGTCAGCGTCAGCGCGGTGTCCATTGGGGGCCGGGATTCGTGATTCGGGAGTGGAGATTGGTTAAAAGCGCTGAAGCGTCTGGTTGCCGGGGATGCCGCTGTTACGAATCCCCAATCCCGATTCCCGGTCATAAAGCAAATCCCACACACCGTGCCCAAGCTTCTGGCCGCGCGTCTCGAAGTGGGTTTGCGGGCGCCAGGCCGGGCGTTCGACGTGGCCGCGTGGGCCGGCGCGATTGACCAGGCCCGGGGTGGCATCGAGCACGTCCCACATCTGTTCGGCGTAATCGGCCCAGTCGGTGGCCGCATGCAGGCGGCCGCCCTCGCGCAGCTTGCGCACCAGCAACTGCGCGAATGCCGGCTGGATCAGGCGGCGCTTGTTGTGCCGCTTCTTGTGCCATGGATCGGGGAAATAGATACGCACTTCGTCCAGCGCGCCGTCGGCGATTTCGTGTTCCAGCACTTCCACCGCGTCGTGGTGATACAGGCGCACATGGGGGCTGCCGTCTTCGTCCAGCGCGTTGAGCAGGCGGCCCACGCCAGGAGCATGCACCTCGATGCCGATGTAATCGCGGCTTGGGTCCTGCTGCGCGGCAAAGCGCAACGCGGCGCCATTACCGAAGCCGATCTCCAGCACCTTGTGCGCATCGCGTCCGAAGGTGGCAGCCAGATCGCGCGGCGCACCGGTGTAGTCCAGCCCGAACCGCGGCCACAGGTCGTCGAAGGCGCGTTGCTGCGCGGGGGTGAAACGGCCCTGGCGCAGCACGAAGCTGCGCACCTGCCGGCGGCCCTCTTCGATGGTGAAGGGCTTGGGCGGCATCTTGGCGCCGTCGCTGGTGAAAGGATCAGTCATGAATTAAGTCATCGGCAAAACGAAAGCCCCTCTCCCACCGGAGCGAGGAGGCACAGTTGCGCGCCATGGCGCGCGTGCCTGGGAGCGCCCACGACGCAGGCACGGGCCGGGGCGCGGAGCGGGGCAGAGGTCGGGGTGAGGGTACGGCGTGAGGGGGGGCGCTCGCAGCAACGCGCGATCTGGCCGCGGTCATATCCGGCACTCCGCACTGCCAACCATTGCGCCTCGGCTGCAATGTCAACGCAGACCGCCCACTCATCCAATCACACCATCCACCGGGCTCGACGCCGATGCATAGCGCTTGCGCGGAATCCGCCCGGCCAGGAACGCCTCGCGTCCGGCCTCGATCGCCTTGCGCATCGCGCTGGCCATCAGGATCGGGTCGCGCGCACCGGCAATGGCGGTGTTCATCAGTACGCCATCGCAGCCCAGCTCCATGGCGATTGCCGCATCCGAGGCGGTGCCCACCCCAGCGTCGACAATGATCGGCACCTTGGCGTTGTCGATGATTTCCAGCAGGTTGTACTTGTTCTGGATGCCCAGTCCCGAGCCGATCGGCGCGGCCAGCGGCATCACCGCCACGCAGCCGATCTCTTCCAGGCGCTTGGCCAGGATCGGGTCGTCGGAGGTGTAGACCATTACCTCGAAACCATCGGCGACCAGTTGTTCGGCAGCCTTGAGCGTCTGCACCACATCCGGGTACAGCGTCTTCTCGTCGCCGAGCACTTCGAGCTTGGTGAGGTTGTGGCCGTCCAGCAGTTCGCGCGCCAACCGGCAGGTGCGTACCGCCTCTTCGGCGGTGTAGCAGCCGGCGGTGTTGGGCAGCAGCGTGTAGCGCTCCGGCGGCAGCACATCCAGCAGGCTGGGTGCGTTGGGATCCTGGCCGATGTTCACCCGGCGAATGGCGACGGTGACGATTTCGGCTGCGGCGGCTTCGGTGGCCAGGCGGGTTTCGTCCAGGTCCTTGAACTTGCCGGTGCCGGTGAGCAGGCGCGAACGGTAGTGTTTGCCGGCGATGACCAGCGCATCAGAGGGGGCGGGATTCGTCATGCGGCAATTATCACCGATCGGACGCGGATGCGCCGGCTTGCGCGGCGCATCAGCCTCCGCCCAGCGCGTGCACGATTTCCACCACATCGCCCTCGCGTAATGCGTGATCTGCATGCCGTCCGCGCGGCACGATTTCGCCATTGACCTCTACCGCGACGCGGCGTTGTGCTAGGCCTTCCTGCTCCAGCAGGGTGGCCAGCGGCAAATTGTCCGGAAGCGTGCGCGGGGTGCCGTTGAGTTGGATGTTCATGTCATCATTGTTGCATCGCGTGCCGCTCCGGCGCGCGTTTTTGCGTTATGCGGCAATGCAGCGTGAGCGCGGGCGGCCAGGGTGAAACCATGTGCCATTCGCCAGCGTACGTATGCACGCCGGTCCGGTCCCACTCACTTCAAGCAGGCATTCCGATGGCTTCCACACTTCGCCCGATCCGCTCCCTGATGGCTATGGCCATCGCTATTGCGGCCGCCCCGGCCATGGCCGAGTCGGCCTTCGACCAGACCGTGTTCTTCGGCGACAGCCTCACCGACAGCGGGTATTACAACCCGCTGCTGCCGGCCGCTTCGCGCGCGGTCACCGGCAAGTTCACCACCAACCCGGGTTGGGTGTGGGCCGAATATGTCGGCGACCATTTCGGCACCAACGCCGCGCCCAACGGTAACGGCCAGACCGGCGACAACTACGCTGCCGGCGGTGCGCGCATCCAGGCCAGCTCGGTCAGCGCACTCGGCGCTGCGCCGTCGGTGACCAGCCAGATCAACACCTATCTCACCGCCAACGGCGGCCGTGCCAACCCCAATGCGCTGTACACCGTATGGGGCGGCGCCAACGACCTGCTCGCCGCGTCCCTCGCTCCGGCCCAGGCCCAGGCCATCATCGGCAGCGCAGTCACCGCCCAGGTCGGTGCCGTGGCCACCTTGCAGAATGCCGGCGCGCGTTACGTCATGGTGCCGACCATTCCGGACGTCGGCCTCACCCCGCGCTTCCGCGCCGGCGGCGCCGTGGGGATGGCGCAGGGCACCGCTGCGGCCACGGCCTATAACACCGCCTTGTTCAATGGCCTGCAGTCCGCTGGCCTGCGCGTGATTCCGGTCGACACCTTCCACATGCTGCAGGAAATCGTCGCCAACCCGGGCACCTATGGTTTCAGCAATGTCACCAGCACCGCCTGCAACCCGGCCGTGCCGTTGCCGGCCTGTAACCCGACCAGCCTGGTCGCCGCCAATGCGCAGAACACCTATGTGTTCGCCGATGGCATCCACCCGACCACGGCGGTGCACCAGATCCTGGGCGAATACGCCATCTCGTTGCTGGAAGCGCCGCGTCTGCAGCAGGTGCTGACGCATTCGGCGCAGGCCGGCGGCCGCGCGCGCGCCGACCAGGTGGCCTGGCATCTGGACGGCAAGCCGGACGCCGACGGCATGCGTTGGTGGGGCAGCGTGCGCGGCGACATGCAGCGTTACGACCACGCGGACCTGTACGACGGCATGGCGCCGGCCGGCCTGTTCGGTGTGGATTGGACTGCAGGCGACCTGGTGTTCGGTGGTTTTGCCGGTTTCGGCCGCATGGACGCCGACTTCGGTAACCGCAACGGCAGCTTCAAGCAGGACGACACCACCCTGGGCGGCTTCTTCGGCTGGTACACCGGCCCGGTGTGGGTCAATGCGCAGGTCAGCTACAGCTGGCTGAGCTACGACGTGGACCGCGAAGTCCAGCTTGGGCCAGCCACCCGCGTGCACAGCGGCTCCCCCGACGGCAGCAACCTCACCGCCGCCCTCAACGCCGGGTATTCGCTGGGCGAAGGCAACCTCAAGTACGGCCCGGTGGCCGGCCTGACCTGGCAGAAAATCAAGCTCGACGGCTATACCGAAAGCAACGACAGCGCCACCGCGCTGGGCTACGCCAATCAGGACATCGATTCGCTGGTGGGCCGCGTTGGCTTCCAGGTGCGTCTGGACGGCGCCATGGTCAAGCCGTACCTGCAGGCAACCTACGACCACGAGTTCAAGGACGGCGGCGAAGCCAGCGCCTGGCTGCAGTCGATGCCGGAAGTGGGCATGTACACCGTTCCTGGTCAGAACTTCGATCGCAACTACGCCACTGTCGTCCTGGGTGCCCGCACCGGGCTGTGGGGCTTGCAGAGCAACATCGGCCTGAGCACCACCACCGCCCAGCGTAGCGCCCGCGACGCGACCTTGTTTGTGAACTTCAGCGGCAACTTCTGAGGCGCGGCAAGCCACAGATAACTCACACGCAACATCTGAGGGCCGGGCAACCGGCCCTCGTTCTATCTGCGCACATTGCGCCGGACACCTGCGCCCGCATAAACTCTGTCAGCGCCAGGCGGGCGTAGCTCAATGGTAGAGCTGTAGCTTCCCAAGCTACTGACGTGGGTTCGATTCCCATCGCCCGCTCCATATCCGGCACGTTTTCTTGCCGAGCGCATCGCTCCGCAGTTCACTCTCCCCGATTGATGCAGCCGGTGATCAGGTGATCGGCGCTACGCGATTGCGCATCACTCTGAGCCACAGCGCATCGACGTTGGTCATCGCGCGTTCGGTGTTGGCAGCGTCCCGCGCTGTACATGACGCATCGTGCGCAACGAGCGGCGCAATGTGCATGCTGATGAAGTTCGCCTCTGGCACCCGTCTGGTCATTGCTTCGGCTGAATATCCTCCAGCGAATTTTCGCGTGTCATCAATAGCGACAGAGCGCGCTTATCTGCCTGCGCGCCATCCATCACACTGCGTGCCCGCTCTGCGCATGGAAGACATCTGAAGCCTGCACAAAGAACGAGCAAAAAGGATGGGCATCGCGGATGGATTGGCATACAGTGCCCGCCCCTGCGCTGGCATTGGTTGCCGGCGCAGATGTCAGGTTCGATGGAATGCTTGACCAGGCCGACCGGCTGCAGTTGCACTAAGGCAAGACACGCGGAGCGCAGTCTGCCGATTGGAAAGGAAGTGGCTGTTGAAGTTGTTGAAGTTGTTGAAATGCTGGGTGTTGTCGGTACTGGTGCTTATTGCTTTACCTGTAAGTGCTGCAGAGCTGGTTGGTCGTGCAACGGTGACCGATGGTGACACCATCACCGTTGCCCATCAGCGCATCCGCCTGTGGGGCCTCGATGCGCCGGAGAGCGCGCAACAGTGCAATGCACACGATGGCAGCGCCTGGCCGTGCGGCCGCCGCGCTGCAGCGGCATTGGATGGCTATCTGCTGGACAAGACCGTGCATTGCCAGCCGAAAGATACCGATCGTTATGGCCGCACGGTCGCCGAATGCTTCGTGCAGGGGCAGTCCGTCAATGCCTGGATGGTGCGCTCTGGCTGGGCGGTCGCCTATCGTCAATACGCTACCGCGTTCGAGGTAGACGAGCGCCTCGCGCAGCAGCAGCGCCGCAATCTCTGGCAGGGCGCGTTTCAGATGCCGGCAGACTACCGCCGCGACAAGAAGGCGCGGACAGCAACCACGCGCCAGGTTGCAGCATCGGCGCCAATCAACTGCAGGATCAAGGGCAATATCTCCAGTGACGGCAAGAAGATCTTTCATATGCCGGGCCAGCGCGATTATGCAAAGACGCGCATCTCGCCGGCGAAGGGCGAGCGCTTCTTCTGTTCGGTGAATGAAGCGGCCGCTGCGGGGTGGAGACCGGCGCGGCGGTGATGGCGCTGCGGCGCACCGAGGCCCGCCGGCCTCCCGGCTTCTGAATTTTCTTGCGCAGAGTCGGGGAGATCCCGATTGAGCCGGCTCTAGCGCCGCCGCATAGTGCAGGCATGACCACCCATTCCCAACTCGTCGGCGCGCTGATCAAGGGGATGCGCCGTGCCGAGTCTGCGTGGGTGGCGTCGATCGCCTACGGCGCTGGGCTGGCAAGGCACGTGCGCACCGGCCATGTCACGCCGGACAATGCAGGCAAGGTCCTGGACATGTTCGCGCTCGATCCCGAACAGATCCGCCAGCTCGGGCTGATTGGGGTGGAGGAGCTGGGCGAGGCGGTCTACCACGCCTGGTCGATCAATGCCGGCGAATTGGATCGGGTGGTGCAGTGGTTTCGCACGCCGCGGGTGGAATTCGTCGGCAAGCACTGCAGCGAACTGATCCGCGCCGGGCGAATCGGCCCGGTCCTGACCATGGCCCGCGAGCACGCCCTGCTGCGCCATCGCTGAGCGCCAGCAGACCCGCACGGGCCCGGGCGCTTTACGCTGGGCGGCCCAGCGGCAATACTCGTTGACCCGCCCATACCTCATGTTTTGCCAATGCGCCAGGATTCGCCCGCTTCACCCACCGCCGCCGCCCGGGCTCAACTGCTGGAAGAGCTGCGCAAGCTTGAGCAGGAAGAAGCGCAGCTGAAATACGCCCAGACGCTGGAAGCCTTCGACCAGGTGATCGAGGTGCTTACCCAGTTCGGCAACCGTTTCAATGCCAAGCAAAAATCCCAGATCGCCTCGCTGGCGATGACCGGCAAGACCAAGGGGCCGCTGTCTTCCACCGGCGAAGTGGTCGCCAAGTACTGGATTCCGCATTCCGGCGAAACCTGGTCCGGCCGTGGTCGTACGCCGCGCGCCTTCAAGGCCTGGGAAGGCACCAGCTCTTATAAAGAGTGGAAAGCCAATCATCCGGACAAGCGCTTCCCGCTGTATCCGGGTTGAGTCACCCCACAAGGGATGTCGAAGGCCCGCAATGGGCAAGGCGTTGCTTTTGGCCTTCGATCTTTTGGTGAATGTCTGGCGCACAGCGCCCTGCTTTGCGCGTGTTATTCCAAGACACTTGGCTGATTTCGGTGGTCTGCGGAGCCATGCCGGACTTTTGATGATCTGGCAGCGATAGATGTTGTGGTGTTTGCACGCTTCAAGTCCGGTTGGCCGCAGATTTTTTGGTGGCATCTGCTGGCTTTTGGCCGTGCAATGAACGCTCGAGTGCCGCAAGCCGCGTGTCTTCAAACCACACATTCAATTCCCGATTTCAAGCAAAACCCACGCGCTCAATCATTGCGAGAAAGCGTTCGCCGTGTTTCCCGCGCAAATCCCGGCGATGGATGCTGACCTACTGATTCCTGATCCAGGGAGCAAGCAATGAGGACGTGGCCCAACGTGAGAGATCGCACAGACTCGCTGGGGTGTTGCCATCGGCACCATGACCCTGGCCACGCGCAACCCGCGTAGCGCACGCAAGACCCCTCCGTCATTCCATCGTCGGAAACAAAAACGCTTGCTGCCTCTCCGATGCCGGTAGGAAGCAAGCATCGCTCCTGAGTGCGCGTTGCTGGGACGGCTTTACTGGTCGCTCTTGCACTCGAAGACCGACACGCTGCGCGGCGGGGCCAGGAATTCGCTGGCACCGGCCGGCATCATGTCCACTTCCAGCGCTTCGTCGGTGGAGAGCACCAGCTTCCAGTGCACCGGCTCATCGGAGGAGGGCAAGGTGAAGGTCACGCCCTCGTGATAAGCATTGATGACGATGAGCAAGGTGTCGTCATTGGCCAGTTCCTTGACCCCCGAGGTCTGCGCCTTGCCTTCCAGCAGCAGGCCCACCGAACGTGCGGCGGGGTCGGTCCAATGCGCATCGTCCATTTCGATGCCGCCCGGATTGAGCCAGGTGAGATCGCGCAGACCGGCTTCTTCGTTGTATTGGCCGTTGAGAAAGCGGCCCCGCGACAGGATCGGGTATCGCTTGCGCAGACGGGTCAGTGATTTCACGAACTCGGTCAGGCGGCCGTCGGTGGGATCGTTTTCCCAATCCAGCCAGGTGATCTCGTTGTCCTGGCAATAGGTATTGTTGTTGCCTCCCTGGGTCTGCGCGCGCTCGTCGCCGCTGAGCATCATCGGCGTGCCTTGCGATAGCAGCAGCGTGGCAAGCAGGTTCTTCATCTGCCGCTCGCGGATCTGCAACACCTCGGCGTTATCGGTGTCGCCTTCTTCGCCGTAGTTGCATGAGCCATCGTTGGACGAACCGTCGCGATTGTCCTCGCCGTTATCGATGTTGTGCTTTTCGTTGTAGCTGACCAGATCGCGCAGGGTGAAGCCATCGTGTGCGGTGATGAAGTTCACCGATGCCCACGGGCGCCGGCCGCGGCGATCGAATAGATCGGCCGAACCGGTGAAGCGGGTCGCAAATTCCGCCAGCTTGCCGTCTTCGCCTTTCCAGAATTCGCGCGCATTGTCGCGGAACTTGTCGTTCCACTCCGACCAACCCGGCGGGAAGTGGCCTACCTGATAACCACCTGGGCCGCAGTCCCACGGCTCGGCAATCAGCTTGACTTCCGACAGCAGCGGGTCCTGGTTGCAGGCATCCAGGAAGCCGCCACGTTGATCGAAGCCACTCGGCTCGCGGCCAAGAATGGTGGCCAGATCGAAGCGGAAACCATCCACATGCATTTCGCCGGCCCAGTAGCGCAGCGAATCGTTGACGAACTGGATCACCCGCGAATTGCTCAGATTCAGCGTATTTCCGGTCCCGGTATCGTTGATGTAGTAGCGCTTGTCGTCGGCCAGGCGGTAATAGCTGGCGTTGTCGATGCCCTTGAAGGACAAGGTCGGCCCCAGCTCGCTGCCTTCGGCGGTGTGGTTGTAGACCACGTCCAGAATCACTTCCAGACCCTGCTTGTGCATGGCCTTGACCATGTCGCGGAATTCATCGCGATGTCCGCTGGACAGGTAACGCGACTTCAGCGCAAAAAAGCCGATGGTGTTGTAGCCCCAGTAATTACGTAGCCCCTTGTCGAGCAGATGCTGGTCGTCCAGGTAGGCGTGTACCGGCAACAGCTCCACCGCGGTGATGCCCAGGTCCTTGATGTACTGGAGTACCTGCGGCTGGGCCAGGCCGGCGAAGGTGCCGCGCACCGCCTCGGGTACCTGCGGATTGCGCATCGTGTAGCCGCGCACATGGGTTTCGTAGATGACCGTCTCATTCCACGGCTTGAGCAGGCGCGTGTCGTCTCCCCAGTCGTAGGTGTCTTCTACCACCACGCACTTGGGCATGAAGGGTGCGCTATCGCGCTCGTCGAAGCTCAGGTCGCCATCGGGATGACCCACCGTGTAGCCGTAGAGCTCGTCGGACCAGATCAGGTCGCCATCCAGCTCGCGCGCATACGGGTCCAGCAACAGCTTGTTGTGATTGAAGCGATGACCTTCGGTCGGCGCATAGGGACCATGTACGCGATAGCCATAGCGCTGGCCCGGCTTGGCATCGGGAAGATACCCGTGCCAGATTTCGTTGGTGTACTCCGGCAGGTCGACGCGGGTTTCGTTGCCCTGTTCGTCGAACAGGCACAGCTCGACACGCGTGGCATGCGCGGAAAACAGCGCGAAGTTGGTGCCCTTGCCGTCGAAGACGGCACCGCGTGGGAACGGGCGCCCCTGACGGATGCGGGAGGGATTGGCATAGGCCGCGCTTGCTGGACGTCGCATGGAGAGTCTCGGATGCGCCGGCACGCCGGCATTGAGGGGCCTCAAGCATTGCGTCTACAGCTGTGCAAAACGCGTTACGGCAACAGGGGTGTGGCGTGAGGGCGGCCGTCGGAATCGTTGACGTGGCGTGCCCTCGCAACGTCCCGTCGGCGCGCACGCGCGCCACAGTGCGGCCATGCGCAAGCAATCGGGCAAGGCCACCGACGGGTTGCGATCTGGATAAGGCACGCGCGAAGTGCGTTGCGCAACCACGCGTCTGCGTTGCTTGAGCGACGCGCCAACGCCCTGCTAGCATCGATCCGGTTGAGGCCGTGCAGCCACAGCGTTGTTGGACTTGTCGCGGTACTTCGCTCTTTCATTCTCGGGGCCGTCGCAGTCGGCCTGATCGCAGCGTACATCGCGGGCCTGCCGCGAACGCGCAATCGGCCTGCACTGTACGGACTTGGGTCACTTCGTCATCAGACTCTGCCCATGTCCAAGCCGCGCCGCGTACCCGCCGCGATGAAAATCGCCATCCTTTCCCGCAACAGCAAGCTGTATTCGACCCGGCGGCTGATCGAAGCCGGACGCAAGCGCGGGCACACCGTGCGCATCCTCGACCCGTTGCGCTGCTACATGCGCATCGCCGCCGACGGCTTCAGCCTGCACTACAAGGGCAAGGCGATCACCGGCTTCGATGCGGTGATCCCGCGCATCGGCGCCTCGGTCACCCGCTATGCCACCGCAGTGCTGCGCCAGCTCGAGTTCATGGGCACCTACACGCCCAACCCGTCGGACGCCATCCTGCGCTCGCGCGACAAACTGCGCGCGCACCAATTGTTGGCCGCGCAGGGCATCGACATGCCGGTCACCGTCTTCGGCGACAACCCCGACGACACCCAGGACCTGCTCTCCATGCTCGGCCCGCCGCCGCATGTGGTGAAGTTGAATGAGGGGGCGCAAGGCGCCGGGGTGATCCTGACCGAAAAGGCCAGCGCCTCGCGCGGCGTGGTCGAAGCGCTGCGCGGGCTGTACGCCAACTTCATCGTGCAGGAGTTCATCGGTGAAGCCGAAGGGGCCGACCTGCGCTGTTTCGTGGTCGGCGACAAGGTCGTCGCAGCAATGCGCCGCCAGGCGGCCGAAGGCGATTTCCGGTCCAATCTGCACCTGGGTGGCACTGCAGCCGTGGCCGAGGCAACCGAGCAGGAGCAGGAGGTGGCGGTGCGCTCGGCACGCGCCTTGGGCCTGGCAGTGGCAGGGGTCGACCTGATCCGGTCAAAACGCGGCCCACTGGTACTGGAGGTCAACTCCACCCCAGGTTTGGAAGGAGTGGAAGGCGTGTGCGGCGTGGACGTCGCCGCGGCGATTGTCCAGCACCTTGAGCAGTCCGTCCGCCGATCGGCCGGCTAACGGCTTTACCAAAAAATTAACGAAAATCTAATTACGGCCTCGCTAGCCTCTCCCGACCGTAGCTCCGCTCTCGGCAGTGACGGTGATCGGGATGAACTTTTGGCCCAAGTGCGGTGTCGCACTTGGGCCTTTTTATGGACGGCTTGCCGCTGTAGGGGTTCGCGTCTACATTCGCCAATGTTAAATCGGTCGGGCAAGGAGGCGTCGCATGGCAAAACGATGGAGTGTTACGGGACTGCTGCTCGCGACGGGCCTGATGAGCGGTCATGCATCGGCGGTGGTGCTCGATCTGGACAAGCCGTTCGAGCCTCAGGCGGCGCAGGTCCGTACCGATCTTGCCGACGGCGAGAAGTACTCCGAGATCAGTCAGGATGAGCGCGCTAAGGTGAACGCTGCGCTGGATCGAATCGAAGCAGCATTCCAGACGCAGCCAGATATCCAGGCACTGCAGCCAGAGCAATTGGCAGCGGTTCGCAACGATCAGGAGCTCGTCACCCGAATTTTGACCAAGGCACGCGAAGATAGCCGGCTGATTTGTCGGCGCGAGCGCGCGACTGGGTCGCAGATGAGTACGAAACAGTGCATGACGGCTGCCCAGCGGCGCCGTCAGACCACGGTGAGTCAAGACGAAATTTCTCGGCGCCAGCGCTAAAAACAGCTTAACGAACGAGGTTCCAGTGCGAATTCTAGTAATTGAAGACAACAGCGATATCGCCGCAAATCTCGGCGATTACCTCGAAGACCGTGGTCATACGGTGGACTTCGCCGCCGACGGGGTGACTGGCCTCCACCTTGCCGTGGTGCACGAGTTCGACGCCATCGTGCTCGACCTCAACCTGCCTGGCATGGATGGCATCGAAGTCTGCCGCAAGCTGCGTAACGAGGCGCGCAAGCAGACCCCGGTGTTGATGCTGACCGCGCGCGACTCGCTGGACAACAAGCTGGCCGGCTTCGACTCCGGCGCCGACGACTATCTGATCAAGCCGTTCGCGCTGCAGGAAGTGGAGGTACGCCTCAACGCGCTGTCGCGTCGCGGCAAGGGTGTGCACACCCGCGTGCTGGAAACCGGCGATCTGGAATACAACCTGGATACGCTGGAAGTGCGTCGCCGCGGCAAGCTGCTGCAACTCAACCCGACTGCGCTGAAGATCCTGCAGGCGCTGATGGAAGCCTCGCCGGCGGTGGTTACGCGCCAGGAACTGGAAACCCGCGTGTGGGGCGAAGAACTGCCCGATTCGGATTCGTTGCGCGTGCATATCCACGGCCTGCGCGCCGTGGTCGACAAGCCGTTCGATGTGCCGATGATCCAGACCCGCCACGGCATCGGCTACCGCATCGCCTCGCCCGATGCCTGAAAGTACGGGCGAGACGCGGCCGGCGCGCAGGCGCGGCCGCTATCGGCGGCGCCTGCGCAGCCGCATCATCCTGTCGTTCGTGTTGTTGGGCTTCTGCCTGACAACGCTGTTCGCCTTCGCCACCAACTGGGCGCGCTCGCGCGTGGAAAACCAGTTGGTGGAAGACGTGATGAACCGCAACATCGACGCCTTCGCGCAACGCTTTTACTCCGATCCGATGCGCAATCCCGATCTGCCCCTGCAGCAGATGCGCGGGCGCGTGGTCAAAAGCGACAAGTTCGAAGCGCTGCGCCGCGAACAACCGGAGTGGTACCAGCTGCCCGACGGCATCCACACCATCACCGGCGTCGACGAAAGCGGCAATACCTATTCGTACAAGCTGGCGGTGCGCAAAACGCCGAGCGAATGGTTCTTCCTGGCCTACGACATGACCCAGGCGTTGAAGGGCGAAATCCAGCTCAAGCGCACCCTGATCTTGTCGGTATTGGTGTTCAGCGGGTTTTCGCTGCTGATCGGCTGGTGGTCTGCGTCCAAGGTGATGCGCCCGGTCTCCGATCTGGCTGCGCGCCTGCGGGCCTATCGTGGCGGCACCAGCCAACCCAAACCGCTGGCGGCGCATTTTCCGGACGACGAAGTCGGCCAGCTGGCCGAAGCGCTGGACGACTACTCGGCGCGTCTGACCGAAGTGGTGCAGCGCGACCGCGAATTCAACGCCGACGTCAGTCACGAACTGCGCACGCCGCTGGCGGTGATCCGCGGCGCTACCGAGCTGCTGCTGACCAAACCGAACCTGGACGAAAAGGTGTTGCAGCGGCTGCAACGCATCCAGCGCGCCGAGCAGCAATGCAGCGATTTGATCGGCTCGCTGCTGTTGCTCTCGCGCAACGAGCGCGGGCAGGGCAGCAGCAATGTCGCCAAGGTGGCCGAACAACTGATCGACTCGCACCGCGCGCAGCTCGGTGGAAAACCCCTGGAGCTCGTGCTGGAAGGCGTGCGCGATCTGGTCATCGAGGCCCCAGAATCGGCCCTGTCGGTCGCGCTCGGCAACCTGATCGGCAACGCCGTCAAATACACCCAGGATGGCCAGGTGCGCGTGCGCGTGCTGGGCGATGCAGTGGAAGTGATCGATTCGGGCCCCGGCCTGAGCGAAGAAGACGCCGCCAAACTGTTCCAACGCGGCTACCGCGGCACCCACGCCGGCCACTCGCAAGGCGGCGGCATCGGCTTGTCGATCGTCAGTCGTCTTTGTGATCTGTACGGCTGGCGGGTCAGCGTACGGCCAGGGCAGGAGCGGGGCGTGATTGCGACATTGGCGTTTCATCGCTAGGTCGGCATTGCGACCTGTCATGTTTTGCGCTCCCGTCGGTGGGGTGCGCGGAATTACAGGAATGACGCGCTAATTCGTACGCTGGCGATAGCGCGCATCGAGCTCGTGCGCCGTTCGAATCAGATGCGCCGGCTGGCCATCGTTGACCACGACATCGTCCGCCAGCGCAAGACGCTGCTCGCGGGACGCCTGCGCAGCGATCATCTGATCCGCCAATTCCGGCGTGCTTCCATCGCGGCGCATCAATCTTGCATGTTGCAGTTCGACTGGCGCATCGATCACCAGCACGCGATCCAACCAGGGATAGGCTGCGCGGCCACCCGCCTCGGTGAGCAAAGGGATCGCGACGATGGCATAAGGACCTTCAGCCGCCTGTGCCGCGCGCTGCAACTCTGCACGGATAGCCGGATGCGTAATTGCTTCGAGCGCTTTGCGTTGCGTCAGATCTGCGAAAACAATTTTGCGCAGCGCGGAGCGATCCAGCGTGCCATCCGGCAGCAGGATGCCTGGTCCAAAGTAGTCGATGATGCAATCGAGAACAGGACCCGGCATGACGACCTGCCGCGCTACCACATCGGCATCGATGACCGGTACACCCAGCTTCTCGAACTCCACCGCCAGCGCGCTCTTGCCGGAGGCGATGCCGCCCGTAAGGCCGACGATGAAATCGCTCATCGTCGCGCCAGGGTCAACGCAGGCCTGCGAAGTGCAGGTAGCCGTCCACCAGGTCGTTGCCCCAAAAGAACACCACCCAGCCGGCAATGGCCAGGTAGGGGCCGAACGGGATCGGGGTGGCGCGATCGCGGCCCTTGGCGACCAGCCAGATCGAGCCGAGGATGGCGCCGACCAGCGAGGAGATCAGGATGATGGGCAGGATGCCCTTCAGGCCGCACCAGGCACCGAGCGCGGCCAGCAGCTTGAAATCGCCATGGCCCATGCCCTCCTTGCCGGTGAGCTGCTTGAACAGCCACCACACCGTCCATAGCGACACATAGCCAACCGCCGCGCCCAACAGGGCGGGCTTGGCCGGCATGTAGAGGTTGTCCATCGAGCCGACCAAACCCAACCACATCAGCGGCAGAGTCAGCTGGTCAGGCAGCAGCTTGTGCCGTAGGTCGATGCCGGACATCGCCACCAGGAAGCAGCTCAACACGATCGCGCCGAAGCCCTGCCAGCCAAAGCCGAAGCGCCACACGCTGGCCACGCACAGGATCGAGGTGAGCAACTCGACCAATGGATATTGAATCGAGATCGGCTTGCCGCTATAGCGCGACTTGCCGCGCAGCATGACCCAGCTCAGGACCGGAATATTCTCCCACCACTTGAGCTTGTCGCCTGTCACCGGGTCGTGCGAGGGCTCCACCACGATCCCCGGCGGTGGCGGCTCGTAAATGTCCGGCAGCTCCAGAATCTCGCGCGCATCGCGCCGCCACTGCCACTCCATGCGCTTGGGCAAGCGCAGGATCACCACGTTCAGGAAGCTGCCGATCAGCAGTCCCAGTCCAGCCGCGGCAGGAAAGCCGAGACCGGGATGCTGGTCGAGAAATGCCATTACGTCTTATCCAACCACTGCGCCGAGTTTGAAGATCGGAAGATACATGCCGATGACCATGCCACCGACGATGGTGCCGATGAACACCATGATCAGTGGTTCAAGCAGACTGCTGAGTGCGTCCACGGCATTATTGACCTCTTCCTCAAAGTATTCAGCCACTTTGAAGAGCATTGCATCAAGCGCGCCGGCCTCTTCGCCAATCGCAGTCATTTGAATAACCATATGTGGAAATAGGTTCACCTGTTTCATCGCCATGTTGACCGGGTAACCCACAGACACATCGTCCCGCATCCTGAAAACAGCCTCCTCATAAAGCTTATTGCCAGTAGCGCCAGCTACGATCCCAAGTGCCTCCACTAGAGGAACGCCTGCCTTGAATGTCACTGCAGTTGTCCGTGCAAAGCGTGCAATCGCACTGTTGTGCATGATCTGCCCGATTACGGGCACCTTGAGGATCAATCGATCAAGTCCATGCTGCATCCGTGGAGAACGTTTGTAGGCAAAGATGAAGCCAACGACAGATCCAACCGCGACTACCAGCATCAACCACCAATAGCTGACCATGAAGCGCGATGCGTTGACGAGGAGCTGAGTGAATGCCGGTAGTTCAGCACCGAAGCTCTTGAATACTTCTTCGAACTGAGGCACCACGAAGATGAGCAAAATCGCACTCACGATAATTGCCACCGCAACCACCATGGCAGGGTAGAACAATGCCTTTTTGATCTTGCCCTTTAGGGCTTCAATGTTTTCTTTGTAGGTAGCAACCGTGTCGAGGACTGTCTCCAGAACGCCAGCACCTTCGCCCGCGCGGACAAGGTTGCGGTAGAGCTCGTCAAACTGAACGGGATGTTTGCTGACGGACTCATAGAGCGAGGATCCCCCCTCGATGTCTGTCCTGATCTGGCCGACCATTTTTTTCATGCGTGGGTTTTTGTGTCCCTCGCCAATGATCTCCAACGAACTGACGATGGGCACGCCCGACTTCATCATCGTCGCCATCTGGCGGCTAAAGAACGCGATGTCTTTGGGGGTAACTTTCTTCCCCGCCGCTCCGAACAGAGGCTTCGGCTTTTGCTTCACCATGCTGGGCACAATGCCCTGACGGCGCAGCTCTGCTCGCAACATATTGGCGTTACGGGCTGTCTGCTCTCCCTTCATCTTCACGCCACGCTTGTCAGCCCCTTCCCAAATGAAGGTCTGTAGCATGCTGGTGCTCCGGTCGACCGGTTGTTTCTTGATGGCGCTACGCGCGATTGACATGTCGTCTCCCCCAAATCCAGCCATCCCCAGGCCGGAATATGCAGTGATGGTAGCGTGTTTGCTAGGCAAGGGCATCATATCGATCGATGGACCTGCGGCGTCTTGAGAAGTGACCACTCGTAGTCGGAATCTGACCTTGCGCGTCACATGGTCATCCCCGTCGCACTTGAAGGTAGAGCAGCTTTCATTTTCCGAAATGCCTGGCATCATTGCCCCGGGGAGAAGACGCGAACGGGGACTGCTGATTGGCACGTAATCTGCATGTACCGATTTGCACACACGCCCTGCTCGGGTGCACCAAGTGCCCGGGCCGGAGATTTTGGTTAACTCACAACCTACTAGGGGATGCATCCATGAAGAAGCAGCAAGGCTTTACACTTATCGAACTGATGATCGTGGTCGCGATCATCGCCATCCTGGCTGCCATCGCGCTGCCGGCTTATCAGGACTACACCACTCGCGCCAAGCTCAGTGAAGCGCTGACGATGTCGGCGCCTGCCAAGCTTGCGGTAACTGAGACTGCATCGTCGCTCGGCGGTGTTACTAATGTTACTGCTGCGAATTCGGGCTACGTATTCCCGGGTGCCACGAAGTATGTCAGCAATGTCGCCATCACCAATGCAACGGGTCGCGTCACTGTGACCTCCACGGTGCCCAACGCTACCGGTGACATCCTGCTGACCCCGACTGATGTCGGTGGTGGCCAGCTGAAGTGGACCTGCTCTTCCGCCATCAACACCAAGTACCTGCCGGCGGAGTGCCGTAACTCGGGCACCTGATAGGTTCAGACGAGTACCTTGTAGAGGCCCCGCGACGCGGGGCCTCTTTTTTTCTGGGGGCATATCGTGTTGCGGGGCAAACGGGCGCTAGTAGGGGCAATTTTTTTCGTGTCAGTCAGTTTGACCCCCGTTGTCATGTTGATCATGAACGGGGGCGATAACGTCGGGATATCTGCGTTATATGCGTTGGCGGGCCTGGTTGTTTCGGTCTCGCCCCTACGAAGGCTGCCCCGCCTAACCTGCACTTGGCTGGCACTCATCAGTGCCGGCGCGATTCTGCAGGTGGAGATGCTGCTGCGCTTCGGGGGAATGGTGGACGTCAACGCGCTCGCGTTAGTCTCCGAGACCACCAGTGGCGAAGCTTTGCCGTTGCTGCACTCGGTGCCTGTACGCCTTCTGTCTGGCTGGGGACTGATTGTTGTGATCTGGGCAGGGCTCATGCTATGGCCGCCGCAACTTCTGCGATGGCCGGGCAGGCGGCTTGCATTATTCGGCGGTGGCGTATGTGCGGCGCTGCTGGCAATCGTCGTCGCATTCGAAGGCTGGCACGAGACGACGGTGGATGCTGCTTTCGATCAGCCATCCTTGGAACGCATGGAGGCCTTGCGGCGGGGGTACCCGACGGGGATGCCGTTGGTCATCTGGGAGTATTTCCGGCAGCGTCGAGAGCTGGTCGCTGCTGATGCCGGCCTTGAAAGCTTTCGGTTCGGAGCCAGCCGCTCGGTGGTGGGGGGCTGGCCACGGCGTGTGCATGTGCTGGTGATCGGCGAGACAGGTCGAGCCGATCATTGGGCGCTGAACGGCTACAGCCGTGACAGTACGCCTCGGCTTTCGAGTCGCAATGACCTGATCAGCTTTAAAAAGTTCTACTCGCGAGCCACCTTCACCCGGCTGTCGGTGCCCGTGATTCTGAGCCGCAAGCCGCCGGGTTCGGTCGAAGCTACCTTCGGTGAGCGCTCGTTGTTGCAGGCGGCCCGCGAAGCTGGCTATCACACGGTGTGGCTCTCCAATCAGGCGCCGATGGGGTTCCATGATTCGCCTATTACGGTTCTGGCCAAGGATGCCGATGAGGTGTGCTTTGTCAGCCCGGTCGACTATCGCCACGCAGGCGTCCGCGACGAGGATCTGCTGCCGCACGTCAGACGTCTCCTTGCCGCCGACCAGCGCGATCTGTTCCTGGTGATCCATACGATGGGCAGTCACTTCCGCTATCGGGACCGATACCGCCCCAAGGATGCGGTCTTCCTACCGGACAAGCCGGAACATGGCGATGCCAGGTTGTATGATCCGGATCACAAGGAGTACCTGGTCAATGGATACGACAACTCGATCCGCGCCACCGATCGTTTCCTTGATGGCCTGATCGGTCAGCTCGGGAAACTTGATGCTGCATCCTGGATGTTCTATGTCGCCGATCACGGCGAGGCGCTGTTCGATGACTGTCGCGCCGAAAGCGGGCATGGTCAATCATCACCAGCGACCCATCACGTCGCGGCGGTATGGTGGGGATCTGAGGCGTACCTCAAGCACGCGCCGGAGGCCGTTCGGAATCTACGCGCGAATGCCGACGCGATGTTATCTACCTCCATGGTCTTCGACACCACGACCCGATTGGCGGGTATCGACGTGCCCGGCTACCGCCAATCGCAGGATTTTTCCTCAGCAAAGCCTGGTATTCCGATCGATATCGCGTCGCTGCCGCTCGATGTTCCCCGCTGTCACTGAATAGGAGTCCGTGTTGAACGGTTCATCAACCAATGTGTCCGAAAAAGCTGGGTGGATTTCATCCTTGGGCGTGTTGTTTTTCCTCTCCGGTGCTGCGGCATTGATCTACCAGGTGAGCTGGCAGCGTGTCCTTGTTTCGGGTCTGGGAGCGGACACGCTGTCTGTCGCAGTCATCGTCTCGGTATTCATGCTAGGGCTTGGGCTTGGGGCGCTGATCGGGGGCTGGGCCGCGGACCGTGCCACAAGTCCACTGCGATGGTTCCTCGCAGTGGAGCTTGGTATTGCGTGTTATGGCGTATGTAGTGTCGCTGTAATCGATCTGGTCATGATGCATGCTGGTGGGCTTGGGCATGGGGTCGTCGTGTTCGGTGCACTGTTTGCGTTGATCGTGCCGACAACCTTGATGGGGATGACCTTGCCGATCCTGGTGATCCTGCTGGACCGTGTTGTCCGCAACGTAGGTGAGGCAACAGGTTTGCTTTATCTTGCCAATACGATGGGCGCGGCATCGGGGGCCATCGGGACCGGTCTTTATCTTTTTCATATCATGGACTTGCGGCAGGTCACCTGGCTGGCGGCAGCCATCAATGCAACGGTCGCCCTCGGTGGATGGTTTCTGGTACGGAGAGCGGCGGCATGAGCTTGAAATGGATGCCGCGGGGTGTTGCTTTCCTTGTGGGCGCGGCGAGTCTGGTGCAGGAGGTGCTGTGGGTGCGGCTTGCGGGATTCGCGACCGGTGGTCTGCCAGAGACATTCGCGATGATCCTTGCGTTGTATCTTCTGGGTATCGCGGTAGGAGCGCATTTTGGGCGTCGTCTGTGCGTTGGCCGGGTCCTGGACATCAGGCGTCGCGCCTCGTTCGTGCTGTTGCTGTCCGCGCTGGTCGATATCGCCGCCCCTTTCCTGTTTTCTTGGGGGATCGGTTTTCTTCCCGTGACTTTGGCAATGCTGCCTCTGGTGATCGCAACCGCTGCACTGAAGAGTGCATTATTCCCGGTGGTGCACCATCTCGGCAGCAATGATGCAGTGGCGTGGAAAGGCGGGTCGTTCTCCAAGGTCTACTTCGCCAATGTGGCGGGATGTACCCTCGGTCCACTGATCGTCACGCTCTGGCTGATGGACGTGATGGCAATGGAGCAGCTTTTCGTCGGTGTCGCCACTGTCACCGCGGTTGCAGGGATGTGGCTGGTCGGCCTTCGCCTACTTGCGGTGCCTGCAATGGTGGTCGCGCTTGCGACACTTCTACTCCAGCCTGCATTGCCAGCGCTTGCCAGCCGCATCGTGATGGCAACGGGGGGGGCTCCGGCCGACTGGCTGCTGGAGCGCAAGGAAGGAATCATCCATACGGTCGCCGACCCACAGGGAGACATCGTATTTGGCGGCAATGTGTACGACGGGCGCATCAACGTCGATCTGCGATCGAACAGCAACAAGATCGATCGTGTCTATGCAGCCATGGCGGCTGTGCCGAATCCCAAGCGTGTGCTCGTGATCGGTCTTAGCGGAGGCAGCTGGACGCGTGTGATTGCATCATTCCCCACTGTGGAGCGCGTGGACGTTGTCGAGATCAATCCGGGCTATCTCGAGTTGATCGCCGGTCACCCACAGGTCGCACCGATCCTGCGGGATCCGCGTGTCCACATCCATATCGACGATGGTCGTCGCTGGTTGAGGGCACAAGGGGGCGCGCGCTACGATGCGGTCGTGGTAAACAGTACCTTCCACTGGCGTTCTGGTACAACGACGCTTCTTTCGCAGGAGTTCTTTCGCCTGGTTGGCGCGCATCTTTCCGATTCAGGCGTAGCGTTGGTGAATGCCACCGGGTCTCCAGAGGTCCTCAAGACGGCAGCTTCGGAGTTTCCACAGGCCTATCTGTTTGGCAACAGTGTCATCATGTCACGACGCGACTTCCGCGATACGCTTCGCGCTGGTGGCGAAGCCATTTACGCGACCCGAATGCATGGGCGGCCGGTCTTTGATCCGGCCAATGCGTCTGATGCGGCCGCTGTGCGGAAGGTCACCGCGGCCGATCTCCTAGGCGTTGATGTGGTGGAAGAGCGGGCCGGGCGACCAGTCGAGGTCAATACTGATCTGAGAATGTTGACCGAGTATAAATATGGGGCGTCGTCCCGATGATCGGGAGGATGGGGACATCAGCGGGAATCAAACGATGAATTCAGTAGCTACCACCAATCTCGTTGGCATCACCGGCATCGCGCGTCGCCTTGTGCAGGATGGCGCCCTGGAGGAAGCCGCAGCGCGGACGGCGATGGAACAGGCGGCCGCTGCCAAGGTGCCGCTGCCGCAGTGGTTTGCCGAGAAGAGGCTGGTGTCGGCGTCGCAGCTGGCGGCGGCCAACGCAGTGGAATTCGGCATGCCGCTGATGGATGTGTCTGCGTTCGACGCTAACCAGAACGCAGTCAAGCTAGTCAGCGAGGAGTTGCTCCAGAAGTACCAGGTGCTGCCGCTGTTCAAGCGCGGCAATCGGTTGTTTGTGGGAGTGAGCAACCCGACCCAGACCCGGGCGCTGGACGACATCAAGTTCCACACCAATCTGGTGGTCGAGCCGATCCTGGTCGACGAGGACCAGATTCGTCGTACCTTGGAACAGTGGCAGGCCAGCAACGCGTCGTTGGGTTCGTCGCTTGGCAACGACGACGATGAGATGGGGGATCTGGACGTCTCCACCGGCGACGAGGACATGGGCGCCGGCGGGGATGCCGGGGTCGATGCCAAGGGCGACGACACGCCTGTGGTGAAGTTCGTCAACAAGGTGCTGGTGGATGCGATCCGGCGGGGAGCCTCGGACATCCATTTCGAGCCCTATGAAGACGATTACCGGGTGCGGTTGCGGATCGATGGGCTGCTCAAGAATGTGGCCAAGGCGCCGGTGAAGCTGAATCAGCGCATCGCGGCTCGCTTGAAGGTGATGTCGCAGCTGGATATCGCGGAGAAGCGGGTGCCGCAGGACGGGCGCATCAAGCTCAACCTGTCCAAGACCAAGCAGATCGACTTCCGCGTCAGCACCTTGCCGACGCTGTTCGGCGAGAAGGTGGTGCTGCGTATCCTGGACGGCAGCGCGGCCAAGCTGGGCATCGACAAGCTGGGCTACGAGCCGGATCAGCAGAAGCTGTTCCTGGAGGCGATCCACAAGCCGTACGGGATGGTGCTGGTGACCGGGCCGACTGGTTCGGGCAAGACGGTGTCGTTGTATACGGCGCTGGGAATTCTCAACGACGAGACGCGCAATATCTCCACCGCGGAGGATCCGGTCGAAATCCGCTTGCCTGGCGTCAATCAGGTACAGCAGAACAACAAGCGTGGCATGACCTTCGCGGCAGCCTTGCGCTCGTTCCTGCGTCAGGACCCAGACATCATCATGGTTGGCGAAATCCGTGACCTGGAGACGGCCGAGATTGCGATCAAGGCGGCGCAGACCGGTCACATGGTGTTGTCGACGTTGCACACCAACGATGCGCCGCAGACCATCGCACGCTTGATGAACATGGGCATCGCGCCCTACAACATTACCTCGTCGGTGACCTTGGTGATCGCGCAGCGTCTGGCGCGGCGGTTGTGCAACAACTGCAAGCGCAAGTCGACGCTGCCTGACAACGCCTTGCTGGCTGAAGGATTCACGCCCGCACAGCTTGCCGCCGGGATCGAGCTGTATGAGGCGGTCGGTTGCGACGAGTGCACCGAAGGCTACAAGGGGCGTACCGGTATCTACCAGGTCATGCCGATGACCGACGAGATCGGCGCGATCGTGCTGGAGGGCGGCAATGCGATGCAGATCGCCGAGGCCGCGCAGGCGATCGGTATCCGCGATTTGCGGCAGTCGGCCTTGATGAAGGCTGCCCACGGGGTGACCAGCCTGGCCGAGATCAATCGGGTGACCAAGGACTAAGGGCTGGGAATCGGGATTGGGGAATCGAAAAGCCTGGGAACTCTACGTCCCAGGCCTTTTTGTTTGGACAGCTGGGCCAAGGATTACAGCGGGCCACCGCAAGATGATGCGTGAGCCAATCCATAGCGGCGTCTCCCGCGAGAACCATCGCAGCCGGCGACTGCGCTTTTACGATTCCCGATTCCCGATTCCCGATTCCCCACTCCCGATTTCCGGCTCTTCTACTCCATCCCCAGCTTCTTCAACTTGTAACGCAGCGCGCGAAACGTGATGCCCAGCTGCGCCGCAGTCTTGGTCTTGTTCCAGCGGTTTTCTTCCAGCGCCTTCTGGATCGCGGCGCGCTCCAGTTGCTCGATGTAGGACGGCAGCGCGGCTGAGGCCGGGTCGATGTCGACGACGGCTTCGCGCGGTTCGGCCGCGGCACCTCCGTTGGGGACGGCCAGACGGTGGCCGCCGTGAGCGGGCAGGCGCAGGTCGGTGGCGCTGATCTGGTCGTCTTCGGCCAGGGCCAGGGCGCGTTCGAGGATGTTTTCCAGTTCGCGCACGTTGCCTGGGAAGCCGTAGTGATTCAATGCGTCGAGCGCCGACTGGGTCAGCAGCGGAATGGGGCGGCCATGGCTGTGCGCCAGGCGCGCGATGATGGCAGCGGCCAGCTGCGGCAGGTCGCCACCGCGTTCGCGCAGCGGCGGCACACGCAGCTCAATTACGTTGATGCGGTAGTACAGGTCATGCCGAAAGCGGCCGTCGGAGACCAGGTCGCCCAGGTCCTTGTGGGTGGCCGAGAGGATGCGCACATCCACCAGCGATTCGCTGGATGCGCCGACCGGTCGCACCGACTTTTCCTGGATGGCGCGCAGCAGCTTGACCTGCATCTGCAACGGTAATTCGGCCACTTCGTCCAGGAACAAGGTGCCGCCGTGCGCGGCCTGGAACAGGCCGGGCTTGTCGGCATGCGCGCCGGTGAAGCTGCCCTTCTTGTGGCCGAAGAATTCGCTTTCCATCAATTCGGCGGGAATGGCGCCGCAGTTGACCGGCACGAACGGGCCGGCGGCGCGTGCGCCTTGTTCGTGGATGGTGCGTGCGACCAGTTCCTTGCCCACGCCGGATTCGCCGACGATGTAGACCGGCGCCTGGCTGCGCGCGACCTTGCCGATGGTGGCGCGCAGGCTTTCCATGGCACTGGAGTCCCCGAGCAGGCGGCTGGCCTGTTCCGGTGGCGGCGGTGGCGGAGCGGGACGGTCGCGATTGTTCAATTCCAGCGCGTGCTTGACCAGGCCGCGCAGCACGCCGATGTCGACCGGCTTGCTGACGAAATCGAAGGCGCCGGCTTTCAGCGCTTCCACGGCCAGGTCCATGCTGCCGAAGGCGGTGATCATCGCCACCGGTGTCTGCGGGTAGTGTTTTGCGATTTCGGTGACCAGTTCGATGCCGTTGCCGTCCGGCAACCGCATGTCGGTCAGGCACAGATCGTAGGGGTTGTTGGCCAGCAACTCGCGCGCCTCGGCCAGGTTCGCCGCGGTGCTGATGCGCAAGCCCATGCGGCCCAGGGTGAGAACAAGCAACTCGCGGATATCACGCTCGTCATCGACAACCAGGGCGCTTTTGGGTTCGTTCATGGGACGCACGATAGCCCAGCGTGATGATGGTCGACAATTGTCGAGCAGGTCGCGGCCCACCGATTCACCTGCTACGCGGGTGCATCACTGCGGCATTCAGCGCGTTTGCAAGGCGCCGATGCCAGTCGGCGATGCGGGGCTGTCGATGGGCTGCGTTGCCAAACGCGTCTGCCTCCGACAGCCTTGCTGGCGTAAGCCCGCACGACCCGCAGCCAGGCACCGCGTTGGGTGTGCGTCTTCGCCAGTTGCAACGTTCTGCTATCGAACAAGTGCCGCGCTGCGCGATATCGTCACATCAGACATCCCACTCAGCCGATAGCCGAGAGCTCACTTGCCAAGCAATCCATTGGGTCCTTGCAACGAAATCCGGAAGCACGCACCGCCGCCGGGGACCGCGACATAGTCCAGTTGCGCCTGGTTGGCGCGGCAGAGTTCCTGGGCGATGTACAGCCCCAGGCCGGTGCCGTGCTCGGAGGTGGTGTAGAACGGGCGGAACAGTTGCGCCGCCACGGCCTCCGGGATGCCTGGGCCGCGGTCGATCACATCGATCACAGCCATGCGCTCGAGGCGCTCGACGTGCAGCTTGACCCGCGCCGGCTCGTCCAACACCCGGCCGTACTTGAGTGCGTTGTGCACCAGCGCGGTGAGGATCTGATGCAGGTGCTTGGGATCGACCAACGCATGCACGGAGCTCCCCTGGATGCTGGCCTCCAGGATGTCGGTTTCCATCGACAAGGTCTGGCGATATTCGACCACGAAGCGGCGCACGAATGCGGCCAGGTCCAGGTTGTCCGGGGTGGCGCGTTCCCGGCGTGCCAGTGCGAGCACGCTTTCGACGATGCCGTTGGTGCGCTGACATTGCTGGTGGATGATCTGCAGCAGGCGGCGGTCGGCATCGCCGATGTCCGGCGATTCTTCCAGCAACTGCGAGGCGTAGCTGATGGCGGCCAGCGGGTTGCGGATCTCGTGCGCCAGGCTGGCCGAGAAGCGTCCCATGGCCGACAGGGTCAGCGACTCGGCACGGCGCGACACCACCGTGGCATCGTCCAGAAACACCAGCACCAGATCGCTGTCGGCGAGCAGGCGCACGAAGCGCGGCTGCACTTCCGGGCGGTCGGCGCCGAGTTGCAGCGGGGCTTCTTCCTGGCGCCAGCCGCTACGCCAGCGCTGCAGCCGGCGCGCCAGCTCCGGGGTGAGCGCCACCAGCGACAGGTCGGTGGACGGGGTGCGTTGGTCACCATCGCCCAGCAAGCTCAGCGCTGCTTCGTTGGCCAACGAGATGTGGTTGTGGGTATCCACCACCAGCACGCCGGTGCGCATGCGCCGGATGATCAGCTCGTTGATCTCGTACAGATTGGCGACCTGGGCGCCGCGTTCTTCGGCCAGCATCTGGTTGCGACGGGCGCGGGCGGCGATTTGTTCGCAGATGAAGGCCACCGCGACGTAGCTGGTGGCAAACATCGCAAGCTCGGCCACCGGACGAGTGGCGCCGCCGCCTTCGAGCAGGGTCCACAGGTATTCCAGCAGGATGGCGGCGCTGGCGAGCACCGCGATGCTCATGCCGTAGCGCAGCCGCAACAGGATCGAGGCGGCCGCCACGTTGAACAGCAGCATCATCGCAATCCCGGCGCTGGCACCGGGCAGGGCGTGCGTGGCCAGGGTGGCTGCAAGGATGTCGGCCACTACCGCGCACAGCACGGTGGGGGTGAGGCGGCGTTCGCCGCGGCCCCAGAACAGCAGCGGGATCGCCATGCACAGGTAGCCGATCGCCACGCCGGCGGCCAGGCGCGGGTAGCGCGGATCGGGAATGGCGTCGGACAAGGGGCTGAACACCAGCGCGGCGATCAGGCCGGCCACCAGCACCCGGTACAACGAGAAAAAGTACAGCTCGCGCTGCGGCGCGGACTGGATCCGGGCGATGAGCGATGCGATGGATGCCAAGCCGATTCCCCGCTGGAGCGAGCCGCGAGTATAGGCAGGTGCGCGGCCTGCGCAGCGCTTGCGCACAGAGTCGGCCTGCGCGCAAGCGCTGCGATCGGGCGGCCAATCCCGGGCAATTTTGCGCCGCACGGCGTGGTCGGCCACAATAGGCGGCCCGTTCGCGTCCCATGACGTGCCGCCCCGGCGGTCTGCGTTGCACGCAGCGGTCGTTTCCTTTTCCCACGGTGACGCATGAATTTCCACGAATACCAGTCAAAACAGCTGCTTGCCGAGTACGGCATCCCCGTTCCGGCCGGCAAGGTCGCGGCGACCCCGGACGAAGCGGTTGAAGTCGCCAATTCCCTGGGCAATGGCCCCTGGATGGTGAAGGCGCAGATCCACGCGGGCGGCCGCGGTAAGGCTGGCGGCGTCAAGTTCTGCAAGACCACCGACGACGTGAAGGCCGCAGCCGCCAAGATGCTCGGCACCAAGATGTCCACCTACCAGACCGCCGGCGTCGAGCTGCCGATCAACCTGGTGCTGGTCACCACGGCCGGTGAGATCGTCAAGGAACTGTACCTGTCGATCCTGGTCGACCGCGGCACCAAGACCATCACCTACATCGCCTCTTCCGAAGGCGGCGTGGAGATCGAGCAGGTGGCTGCCGAGACGCCGGAGCTGATCCACTCCCTCAACGTCGATTTCGTCGAAGGCGTGCAGGGCTACCATGGCCGCGATTTCGGCTTCAAGCTCGGCCTCAACGCCAAGCAGGCCGGCCAGTTCGCCAGCATCATGGTGAACCTGTATCGCCTGTTCAACGAAAAGGACCTGGCGCTGGTTGAAATCAACCCGCTGGCGATCCTGGACGACGGCAACCTGTACGCGCTGGACGGCAAGTTCGACAGCGACGACAACGCCGCGTTCCGTCAGAAGCAGCTGGTCGCCATGCGCGACAAGACGCAGGAAGACGAGACCGAAGTGACCGCGTCGGAGCTGGACATCAACTACGTCACCATGGACGGCAACATCGGTTGCATGGTCAACGGCGCAGGCCTGGCCATGGCTACCATGGACGTGATCAAGCTCAATGGCGGTGAGCCGGCGAACTTCCTGGACGTGGGTGGCGGTGCGAACAAGCAGCGCGTCATCGAAGCGTTCAAGCTGATCCTGTCCTCGGACAAGGTCGAAGGCATCTTCGTCAACATCTTCGGCGGCATCGTCCGCTGCGACATGATCGCCGAAGGCATCATCGCCGCGGTCAAGGAAGTGGGCGTCAAGGTTCCGGTCGTGGTGCGCCTGGAAGGCACCAACGTGGAAGAAGGCAAGCAGCTGCTGCGCGATAGCGGCATGGCCATCATCCCGGCCGACAACATCAACGACGGCGCCAAGAAAGTCGTTGAAGCTGTCAAGAACGCCGCCTGATCCACGATACCGAAGGAACTATCCATGTCCGTTTTGATTAACAAGAACACCAAGGTGATCGTGCAGGGCTTTACCGGCCAGCAGGGCACCTTCCACGCCACTCAGATGGTCGAGTACGGCACCCAGGTCGTCGGCGGCGTGACGCCCGGCAAGGGCGGCACCACCCACATCAATCTGCCGGTGTTCAACACCGTCGCCGATGCGGTCCAGGCCACCGGCGCCGACGCCTCGGTGATCTACGTGCCACCGCCGTACGCGGCCGATGCGATCCTGGAAGCGGCTGCGGCCGGCATCAAGGTCATCGTCTGCATCACCGAGGGCATCCCGGTGCTGGACATGCTGCGCGTCAAGAACGTGCTGACCCGTTCGCATCCGGACACCGTGCTGATCGGGCCGAACTGCCCCGGCGTGATTACCCCGGGCGAGTGCAAGATCGGCATCATGCCGGGCCACATCCACAAGCCGGGCAAGATCGGCATCGTGTCGCGTTCGGGCACGCTGACCTATGAAGCGGTCAAGCAGACCACCGAAGTGGGCCTGGGCCAGAGCACCTGCATCGGCATCGGTGGCGACCCGATCAACGGCCTGAACTTCGTCGACTGCCTCAAGCTGTTCAACGAAGACCCGCAGACCGAAGGCATCATCATGGTGGGCGAAATCGGCGGCGACGCCGAGGAAGCCGGTGCCGAGTACATCAAGAACCACGTCAAGAAGCCGGTGGTCGGCTTCATCGCCGGTGCCTCCGCGCCGGCCGGCAAGCGCATGGGCCATGCCGGTGCGATCGCGTCCGGTGGCAAGGGCACGGCCGAAGGCAAGTTCGCGGCGATGGAAGCCGCCGGCGTCAAGACCGTCCGCTCGCCGGGCGATCTGGGTGCGGCGATTGCGGCGCTGGTGAAGTAAGTCTTACCAGTGTGGTGTCGCAGAAAGCCGCCTTCGGGCGGCTTTCTGCGTTTACGGGGATACCTGATGCAGATGGCAGGGATTGCGCACTGCACGACGCACGCTGGGCCGACTGTTCGGCTCCATGCCTATGTCGATGCTAAAGCCCTGAATTGCACAAGGAGCGTGTCATGCAAAGTGTGTCACAAGTGTGCTACTTTGGGTCCGCCATTCGGTCCCCCGAGGTTGCCATGTCCACGACCACCATCCGTCTGCCCGACGAACTGAAAGCGCGTGTCGCCAGGGCGGCGAAAGATGCCGGAACCACGGCGCACGGCTTTATCGTCGACGCCATCGCGGAAAAAATCGATGCATACGAGCGCCGCACGGCATTTCATGCCGAGGCGCAGCAACGCTGGGCTGCCATCCAGGAGGGCGCCAACACGCTGTCCTGGGCGGACGTACGCCAGTACATGCAGCAACTTGCCGATGGAGACGACCCCGCGCCACCGGTGGCCAGCGCCGTCGAGCGCTGACAGGTGACCAGGATCGTGCTTGCCGCGCGCGTTGCCGACGATGCACGCCGTCTGGTCGCCTATCTGCTGGAACACGATGCAGCCAATGTGCAGCGAAAACTCGCAGGTGTCTTCCAGGCCATCGATGCATTGACGGACAATCCACTGATAGGGCGCGCGGTGCAGGGCGGATTCCGCGAACTGGTCATCGGTCGCGATGCCAGCGGCTATCTTGCGCTCTATCGTTACGCACCGTTGGACGACACCGTGTACGTGCTGGCGATCCGTTCGCAGCGCGAAGCGGGTTACCTTGAAAGCCTGTTTTGATGGAGTCAGCAGTGACAGCACACACCCTCCGCATCGCCATGGCCCAGTTCGACTTCCCGGTCGGCGGCGTGACGCAGAATACCGATCGCATCATCGAGTACATCGCAGCGGCGCGCGACGAGTTCGAAGCCGACATCGTGCTGTTTCCCGAATTGGCGATCAGCGGGTATCCGCCGGAAGACCTGCTGTTACGACCGGGATTCCTCGCTCATTGCGAACAGGCGCTGGCGCGGATTGCGGCGGCCACGCGCGGCATCGTGGCAGTGGTCGGCTGGCCGCAAAGCGCCGGCAGCGTGGTCTACAACGCCGCCAGCGTGTTGCGCGACGGGCGGATCGAAGCCACCTACCGCAAGCGCGAATTGCCCAACTATGCGGTGTTCGACGAGCGTCGTTATTTCGACGTGGATCCGGATGGCGAGAGCTGCGTGGTCACGGTCAAGGGCGTGCAGGTGGGCGTGGTGATCTGCGAAGACCTCTGGTTCGCCGAGCCCTTGGCCAACACGGTACGGGCGGGCGCGGAGTTGGTGCTGGTGCCCAATGCCTCGCCGTACGAGCGTGGCAAGCATGCCCAACGCGATGCATTGCTGGCCGAACGCACCCGCGAGAGCGGGGCAGCGATTGCCTATCTCAACGTCGTGGGCGGGCAGGATGCACTGGTGTTCGATGGCGCCTCGGTGGTGGCCGATGGCGACGGCACCGTGCATCCCGCCGCTGCAGCCTTCGTGGACCAGTGGCTGGTGGTGGACTACGCGGCCGGCGAGCGCAGCTTCACTCCGGTGGTGTGGGTGGATGACGGCGACGAGAGCATGGATGCGCTGGCCTGGCGTGCGGTGGTGCGCGGGCTGCAGGACTATTGCCGCAAGAACGGCTTCAGCAAGGTCTGGCTTGGCTTGTCCGGCGGCATCGACTCGGCACTGGTATTGGCGATGGCGGTGGATGCGCTGGGCGGCGACAACGTGACCGCCGTGCGCCTGCCGTCGCGCTACACCGCCACCCTGTCCAACGACCTGGCCGACGAGCAATGCCGCGCGCTGGGCGTGAAGCTGGAGACCATCGCGATCGAACCGGCTTTCGAAGGCCTGCTCGGCGCGCTGGGGCCGATGTTCGAAGGCACCCAGCCGGACATCACCGAAGAAAACCTGCAGTCGCGCAGCCGTGGCGTGATCCTGATGGCGCTGTCGAACAAGTTCGGCGGGCTGGTGCTGACCACCGGTAACAAGAGCGAATACGCAGTGGGTTACGCCACCATCTATGGCGACATGTGCGGTGGCTATGCGCCGCTCAAGGACCTTTACAAGACGGAGGTGTTCGGCCTGGCGAAATGGCGCAACACCGTCGGCGGCGCGCCGGTGATTCCGCCGGCGGTGATCTCGCGCCCGCCGTCGGCCGAGTTGCGCGCCAACCAGACCGACCAGGATTCGCTGCCGCCGTACGATGTGCTCGACGGCATCCTGTATCGCTACGTCGACCAGGAGCAGTCGCGCGACGACATCGTTGCGGCTGGCTACGCGGCCGATACCGTCGAGCATGTGCTGCGCCTGGTGCGGCTCAACGAGTGGAAGCGCCATCAGTCCGCGCCCGGGCCCAAGGTATCGCGGCGTGCATTCGGTCGCGAACGGCGCTATCCGATCACCAACGGGTATCGCGGGCAGTAATCCGGACGGCTAGTCTGGTCACTCGGCTGACGCAGTGGCTGCCGCTGCGCTGGCTGGCGGCTGGGCGAACCGCGTGAGCAGATCCAGGGGCGGTTTTGGTCGGGCCAGGTCGTACATCAGGCCAAAGTGGCCTTCAGGCCCCTGGATGGTGGCCTGGTCCAGTAATTCGTAGACATTCACCTCGGCCACCACGTCGGCGTAGTTGTCACGCACGTTGCGCAACAGTTGCGCCAGGCTGTCGTAACAGCCCCGATCACCTGCGGTGCCGCCAGTGGTGCTGCCTGTATAGATCTCCGCACAGTTCAGCTCGTTGAAGAACACCGGGGTGTTGTAGGTACGCGCGGCAGTGCGCAGCTGGCCCAGATACAGGTCCGTCCAATAGCCGGCATCCTGGTAGAACGCGTAGTAGTGGAAGCTGATGTGGTCGAAGTTGAAGCCGGCCGCCTTGGCTTTTGCCAAAAACCACAGCGAGCCGTTGCGATCGCCCGGGCAACGCGCGTTGGCGCTGCGATCGTCGCTATTGCAGGCGGTGATGTTGATGGTGAAGCGCAAACCTGCGCCCAGTTCGTCGGAAGCCTGGCGCATGCCCAGATACATCGTGGTCATTGCGGCGATGCGGGTATCGGCTTCGGCGCGGACCAGATCCTGTTCGTTGCCGATTTCCCAGACCTTGATGTCTGCGGCATAGCGGCGTGCCAGCTGGTAGCCGATCTCGCGCGACATCGGGTAGACCATCGGGCGCAGGGTGATGCCGTACTTGCGCGCCAAGGGGACGAGCGCATCCAGCGTGGCGTAATCGCGCGGATCGATATCGAACCGGTAGCTGCCCAGGTTGCGCGCTGCCAGCAGTTTGAAGCGTGCCTCGGCCTGGGTCATGGCGTAGCCGGAACGGCTGTCGTGCGCGTTGACGCCGTAGACGATGGGGGCCGCGGTGGCGCTGGCGGTCAGGGCCGCCAGCGAGAGCATGAGCAGCAACGCGATGGTGGCACGAGACATGCGGCTTCCTTGGCTGGCGCTCGAAGGAGTCGGAGCTGGTTCGGGATGAGTATAGACAGCAGACCCAAGGGCATTGGGTGACCTGGTGCCGGTTCCAGAATGCGCGCACCGGCTCCGGCCATGCGTCTGCGCGTGGGAACCAATTGCTCGCGTGGGCGCATCAGCGGCGGCAATCGCCGCCGTATCGTCGTCGGTCCGGCACTTTCGTGCTGCCGTCATCGTCGCGGCAACAAAAAAGAGGCCTTTCGGCCTCTTTTCGTCGTGCGCTGCGCCTGATATCTCAGTCGCGATTCATCTGCGAATTGCTCTGCCCGGTCGCGGCGGATTTTTCGCCGGCAAACGGGTTGAGCTTGCGGATGGCCCACGGGTATTTCGGCCAGTTGCCGGTCAGCCACGGATGCTGCGGGTCGTTGAGCTCCAGCACGCGGCGTGCGTCGGCTGCCAAGGTCTTGTTGCCCAGGTGCGTGTAGGCCTCGGCCAGTACCGCGACCGCGTCGTACTGGAAGGCGCTCTGCGGATAGGTTTCGAGCAGGTAGTTGGCACGGCCGGCGGCCGACACCCAGGCGTCGCGGCGCAGGTAGTACAGCGCGTTGTCCAATTCGTGCTGGGCGAAGATGTCGCGCAGCTCGATCATGCGCTTGCGTGCGTCGGCGGCGTAACGGCTGTTCGGGTAGCGATCGGTGACGGTATTGAAATCGTTGTAGGCCTGCTGCGGCGAAGACAGGTCGCGGCGGCTCGGGTCCAGCGACCACACGCGGCGCAGGAACACCGTGTCGCGGTTGCTGTTGGCCAGGCCGCGCAGGTAGTACAGATACGAGATGTTGCGGTGGGTCGGGTAGGTCCGGATGAAGCGGTCGACGCTGGAGACGGCGTCGTCGTGCTTGCCGGCCTTGTACTGGGCGTAGGCGGTTTCGATCATCGCCTGCTCGGTGTACGGGCCATACGGGTACTGGGCGATCAGGCGCTTGTAGCTGGCTTCTGCGCCGGCCCAGTTGCCTTTCTCCATCAGGTTATGGCCCTTGCCGTAGAGCTGCTCGACCGGCATGCCCTCGTCGGGATTCTTGTCCTTGGCGCCTCGGTGGCAGCCGGTGACGACGAACGCCATGACCAGCATGAGGGCAATCAGGCGCGCAGGCGCGGAAAACGTGGACCGTCGGATCATGGGTCTGGGCAGGACGCATCAGGAAAACGAGAGCGCGATGATAGCCTAGTGGCCTGTCCGGCGACTGACTCCCGCCGCCCGGACCCCAAATTCCCGCTTTTTGCCCGAGTGCCCGTGTCCATGTCCGACCCATCTGCCGAACCCCTCGACCCGTCCATCCGCCAGGCGATCGTGCCCGACAACGCCGCCGGACGCCGTTTCGACGCAGTGCTGGCCGAGCTGTTCCCGGAATTTTCGCGCTCGCGGCTGTCGGAATGGATCAAGTCCGGCGACGCGCTGCTGGACGGTGAAATGGCGCGCCCGCGCGATACCTTGCGCGGCGGCGAGAGCGTGCAGCTGCAGGTGGTGCTGGAAACCCAGACCCACGCCGCGCCGCAGGACATTCCGCTGAGCGTGCTGTACGAAGACGAGCAGGTGCTGGTGATCGACAAGCCGGCCGGCCTGGTGGTGCATCCGGGCGCCGGCAATCCGGACCAGACCCTGGTCAATGCGCTGCTGTTCCGCGACCCGGCGCTGGCCTCGGTGCCGCGCGCCGGGGTGGTGCATCGCCTGGACAAGGACACCAGTGGCGTGATGGTGGTGGCGCGCACCGTGCAGGCGCAGACCGCGCTGGTGGAGCAGCTGTCCGCGCGCGAGGTGCATCGCCAGTATCTGGCCGTGGTGGTGGGCGCGCTGGTCTCCGGCGGCACCGTCAACGCCCCGATCGATCGCCACCCGCGCGACCGCCTGAAGATGGCGGTGCGCGACGACGGCCGCGATGCGGTCACCCATTACCGCCTGCGCGAGCGTTTCCGTGCGCACACCGCGCTGGAGTGCCGGCTCGAAACCGGGCGTACCCACCAGATTCGCGTGCACATGGCGCACCTGAAGTCGCCGATCGTCGGCGACCCGCTGTACGGCGGCGCGCTCAAGCTGCCCAAGGGCGCTACCGACGAGCTGGTGCACGAACTGCGCAGCTTCAAGCGCCAGGCGCTGCACGCCGAAACCCTGGAATTCCTGCATCCGGTCAGCGGCGAGCCGGTCCGCGCCAGTGCGCCGGTGCCGGCCGATCTGCAGCGCCTGATGACCGTGCTGCGCGAAGACAGCGCACGCGCCGCCGAGCTGGCACGCCGCTGAGATGCCCATGGCTGCGCCCTTCACCCTGCCAGCCGACTGGCCGGCGCCACCGCGCATCCGTGCGCTCACCACGCTGCGTCACGGTCTGGGCGGCTCGCTGCCGCCGTTCGATACGCTCAACCTTGGCAACCGCAACAGCGCCGAAGGCGATGTGCCCGAGCAGGTGGAGCGCAACCGGGCACTGCTTGCCGCGGCACTGCAACTGCCGAGCTCGCCTCAGTGGTTGCGGCAGGTGCACGGCGTGGACGTGGTACGGGTGGATGCACCGCCCGCTGCACCCGATTCCACCGACTGCGCGGCGGATCAGCCGCCAGGCGCGCACGAACCGGTTGCCGATGCTGCGGTGACCTCGGCGCCTGGCGTAGTACTGGCAATCCTCACGGCCGATTGCCTGCCGGTCGTGTTCGCTGCCGTCGATGGCAGCGAGGTCGCTGCTGCACATGCCGGTTGGCGCGGGCTGGCCGACGGCGTACTGGAGCGCAGCGTGGCGGCGATGCGGACGCCACCTCAGCAACTGGTGGCCTGGCTGGGTCCTGCCGCGGGGCCCCAGGTGTATGAGATCGGCGAGGACGTGTTCGGCGCCTTCGTTGCGCACGATGCACAGGCGCAACAGGCGTTTGTCGCCACGCGCCCGGGGCACTGGCGGGTGGATCTGTATGCGCTGGCACGTCAGCGGCTGCAGCGGGCCGGTGTGCCGGCCGCTGCGGTGTATGGCGGCGGGTTGTGCACCATTTCCGATCCGCAGCGCTTTTTCTCGCATCGCCGCGATCGCCGCAGCGGACGCATGGCCACGCTGGCCTGGATCGCGCCCTGAGCGTGCCGCTGTTCGCACAGGTGCTGGGGCAGGACGCGTTCGAGCAACTGCCTGCGCCGGTGCGCGCGCTGCATTCGGTGCAGCAGCGGCAGACCTTCGCCGGCCGGGCCAGGATTCAACGCGGCACGCATGCGCTGGTTCCGTTGCTGGCGCTGCTGAGCCGCTTGCCGCGCAGTGGCGAGGTGGCGGTGGAAGTGGATTTTCTGACCGACGCGCGCGGCGAGCGCTGGCATCGGCGCTTTGATGGCATGCCGATGCATTCGCGGCTATGGCGTCATGGCGCCAGCTTGCGCGAACACCTGGGCGCGGTGCGCTTTGAATTTTCGCTGCAGGCCGATGCGCAATCGTTGTATTGGCAGGCCACCGGCGTGTGGGCGTTCGGGATGATTCGGTTACCTGCCCGCTGGTTCCGGCAGGTGCGCTGCCGCGAGCATGCCGACGGCGGCCGTTATGCGTTTCTGGTGGACGTGCAGTTGCCGCTGGTAGGACCGTTCATTCGTTATGAGGGCTGGCTTGAACCGCGCTGATCAATCGCCTGTTGCCCCACCTGCGGCGCGGGCCACCATCGTCTTCGATGGCGTGTGCCTGCTCTGCAATGGCTGGGTCAAATTCCTGCTGCGCCACGATCGGCGTGGGCGCTATTGCTTTGCTGCCATGCAGGGGCAAGCCGGGCGCGCACTGTTGCAGCAGCACGGTCTGGATCCGGACGACCCTTTGTCGTTTCTACTGGTGGACACCACCGGTGCCTGGACCGATAGCGACGCGATCGTGCGCGTGCTTGCGGGATTGGGCGGGCTCTGGCGGCTGAGCGAGGCGCTGCGCCTGATCCCGCGTCGCGTGCGCGATCTCGGCTACCGGCTGATCGCACGCAATCGTTATCGCTGGTTCGGCCGCAGCGATCACTGCATGCTGCCCACGCCCGAGCAGCACGCGCGGTTTCTGGACTGAGGCAGTGCACCCGGCATCGGGGCGCTGGCCTGAGGCGCGCTGCATCGCATTGCGATGCAATTCACTGCGAACCTACGCCGGAACGAGGCGACGCGGCGCATCGCTCGGCTGGCCTCAGCAGCGCACCTGTTGATGGATGGCATTTCCGCAGAAACCCGGTCGCGCCCGGGTGCGCTCCTACGAATCGCTGTGCATGCCAGGCTTATGCCGCGTTGTGGAAGCTGGCGCGCGCGACGTGGGAAGCGCCGGGACGGGTGTCGGATTGCAGGCGGAAGATCGAGACTGCATCGGCCAGTTCCACGGCCTGTTCTTCCAGGCTGCGCGCAGCGGCGGTGGCTTCTTCCACCAGCGCAGCGTTGCGTTGGGTCACCTCGTCCAACTGCGCGACCGTGCGGTTGACCTGCTCGATGCCGCTGGACTGCTCGGCGCTGGCCGAGGTGATCTCGCTCATGATGTCGGTGACGTGTTTGACCGAGCCGACGATCTCGCGCATGGTCGCGCCGGCGCGGTGCACCAGGCCCGAACCCAGTTCCACCTTGTCGGTGGAGTCGGCGATAAGCGTCTTGATTTCCTTGGCCGCATCGGCCGAGCGCCGTGCCAATGCACGCACTTCCGAGGCAACCACCGCAAAACCGCGGCCCTGTTCGCCGGCACGCGCGGCTTCCACTGCGGCGTTGAGCGCCAGGATGTTGGTCTGAAACGCGATGCCGTCGATCACACCGATGATCTCGCCAATCTTGCGCGAGGCGGTGCTGATCTGGCCCATGGTGGCGACCACCTCGTCCATCACCTGGCCGCCGCTCTGCGCCACGTCGCCGGTGCCGACGACCAGGCGATTGGCCTGCAGCGCGCTCTCGGCGTTTTGCTTCACGGTGGAAGTGAGTTCTTCCATCGAGCTGGCGGTTTCTTCCAGGTTGGCCGCCTGTTGCTCGGTGCGCTCGGAAAGATCCATGTTGCCGGCGGCAATTTCCACTGCGGCCTGGCGGATGGTGTCCGATGCGGCCTGGATGCCGCCGATGATTTCGGTGAGGCGGGTGACGGTCTGGTTGGTGTCATCGCGCAAGCGCGCGAAGATACCGTGCGCATCGCCGTCCACACGCTGGGTCAGGTCGCCTTCGGCCAGCGCGCCGATCACGCGCGCCAATGCGGCCAGATGGGTTTCCACCGAGTCGTAGATGCGGTTGATGCCTTGCGCCAGGGTCAGCAACACACCGTCCATGCCATCGATCTGCATGCGACGGCTGAAATCGCCGGCCGAGGCGGCGTCGATGATCTGGATCAGTGCCTGTTCGGCGTTGACCTGCGCGGTGACGTCCATCCACTGCGCGATGGTGCCAAGCTTGGTGCCGTCGGCGGCGATGATCGGGCTGTACACGAAGTCGATCTGGCGGCCGAAGAATGGCGCACGCACGGCCTTGGAGGCATTCAACGCGCGCATGCGGTCGATCGCGGCCTGGCTGTCGGGATAGATGTCGCCGATGCTGCCGCCGACGAAGCCTTCGGCATGGAAGCTGGGACGGAAGCTCTGCACATCCGGCTCGATCAGCTTGAGCATGGCGAGCAGTTTGCGGTTGGCAAACAGCACCTGTCCATCGTCGTCGGCGATGCGGATCATGGTGTCCAGATCGTCCAGCGCCTTGATCACGAACTGGCCATGGCGCAGGCCTTGCTCCATCACATCGATGCGGATGGCGAGCTTGTCCTGGGCATCCTGCAGCGCGTGCAGCAACGGTGCGAGGTCGCCGGAGGCGTTGCGCAGGTCCAGACGCTGGGTGCGTCCGTCGCCGATCGCCACCACCGCACGCATTGCCTGCTGCAACTGCGTGTCGTGACGACGGCGCGACCACCACCAGAGCCCGGCGCTTGCCGCGCCCAACACCAGCAGGGCGGGCAGCACGCGCCCGAGCCCGCTCAGGAAGCTGCCGGGTACCAGCGTGGCGGCATAGCAGGCCAGCAATGCCATCAGCGCGACATGTGCAGCGGCGGGCAGCCATGTAGTCCAGGTGGCGCGCGCAACGTGCCGACCGGCGGGCGGTTGGGCAACGGGGGCGGCATCGTGTGCAAGCGACATAGGCTGAGTCCAGCTGGATGATCTGAGAAGGGGGAGCGGCATCGGCAGTCCATGGCCCGCAATGGGGGTATCGGCGGCTGAGTCCGAATCATGATGATGTGAAGGTGCCGTTCGTCGGAATGTGACAACCAGGTCCCGAAATGGCGTGATGTCCTTGATATGAAAGCGATTTCAGTTCGGCAGGGTATGCGTGCCCGTGGCGATCGACGCGCGAGTACGTCGACTCAATTGTAAATTCTGCGTGAAAAGCGCCCGCGCGAGCGAATGCCCGGCATGTCAGCGAACTGCTATTGGGAGCGGGCAAATCCCATCGAAGTTGGGGCTGATTCGGTTGCCAACGGCCTGCGCGCTGGATTCGCACTTGCGCAGCATCTGACTGCCGCATGGGAGCGCCATCCTGGGAGGTTGGCCTGGGTTCGGACGCCTGAAACTCAGCTCCGACAGCAAGCGCGTTAGCCGCGCGTCATACGCTGGGCCGACATCGCCGGCTTTGCCCCCACGTGCCTTCGCCGTAGCGGCAAGCGCGCACAAAAAAACCGGCCGTCTCGCGACGACCGGTTGATTGGTGCATCCGTCGGCCCTGGACCGACGGCAGGTGGCCTATGCGCCAGAGCGCAGCCAGGCGGTGATGCGCAGCGGCCAAGGCAGTGCAGACTGCATGCGCTCATGCGCATCGGCGTACCGCCTGGCCGCGTGGTGCTTGGAGCGCTGCCGTTACTTGGCAGGCGCGGCCTGCGCATCGTCCGGCAGGGCCCAGGCAATGACGCTGTCGCCCGACTTGGTTTCCATGCGGTCGTGTCCACCGACGGCGGCCACGATGTATTGCTTGCCGTTAATGGTGTAGCTCATCGGCGCTGCCTGCGGGCCGGCGGGGACGCGGGTCTCCCAGACCTGCTTGCCGGTGCGGGTGTCGAAGCCGCGCATGAAGTCGTCCAGGGTCGCGCCGATGAAGGTCACCCCGCCAGCGGTGGCCAGCGAGCCGCTGTTGTTGGGCGTGCCGATCTCGAACTTGGTCTTGGACGGAATGCCCATCGGCCCCTGGTCGTAACCGGTGCCCAGCGGACGGCGCCAGATCACCTGCTGCGTGCGCAGGTCCACGCCGGCGATGTAGCCCCACGGCGGGGCCACGCACGGGGTGTTGAGCGGCGACATCCACGGCTCCTTGCGGGCGCCGTAGGCCAGGCCCTTCTGCGCCATGTAGCCGGGCGTCTTGCTCTTGCCGTCGAACACCGACACCACGCCCAGCTCATTCATTTTTTCGCGGGTATACACCTGCAGGGTGTACGGCAGGCGATTGCTGTTCATCACCATGATGCCGCGCTGCAGATCCACCGAAACACCGCCCCAGTTGATGCCGCCGTGGTTGCCGGTGAAGGCCAGCGACCCCTGCAGGGTGGGCGGGGTGAACATGCCTTCGTAGCGCAGTTGCTTGAACTGGATACGGCAGACCAACTGGTCGAACGGGGTCATGCCCCAGGCATCGGATTCGATGATTTTTTCGAACTCGCGGCTCGGCGCGCCCACGGTGTTGGGCATGCCCGGCGAGATCGGTTGCGTGGCAGCGGTCCAGTCGCCGTGGTCGGTTCCCTGCGGTACCGGGATCTGCTTGACCGGCATGATCGGCTCGCCGGTGGCGCGGTCCAGCACGAACACCTGGCCGGACTTGGTGGCCTGGATCACCGCAGCACGCGTACCGCCGCCAGCGATCGGCCAATCGACCAGGTTCGGCTGCGGGCCGATGTCGTAGTCCCACAGGTCGTGGTTGACGGTACGGAAGTGCCAGCGTTCCTTGCCGGTGGCGGCATCCACCGCAACCAGCGAGGCGGTGTATTCCTCGTCCTGCGGGGTGCGGCCCTTGCCGAAGAAGTCGCCGGATGCATTGCCGGTGGGCAGATAGACCAGGCCCAGCTCGTCGTCGGCGGCCATCAGCGACCATACGTTCGGGGTTGAGCGCGTGTAGGTCTGGCCGGCCGGCGGCTCGGCGGTGATCGCCGGGTTGCCCAGGTCCCAGGCCCAGCGCAGCTGGCCGGTGAGCGCATCGAAGCCGCGCACCACGCCGGACGGCGCATCGCCTTCCTGGCCATCGCGGACCTGGCCGGTCGGCTGGATTACCACGCCGCGCATCACCACCGGCGGCGAGGTCGGGCCGACGAAACCCGGCTTGGTGTTGCCGGTGCCCGCATTCAGATCGACATAGCCGTTGCTGCCGAAGCTGGTGCACAGCTTGCCGGTCTGCGCGTCCAGCGCGCCAAGGCGGCCATCGACCATCGGCCAGAAGATCCGGGTCGGGCACTCGGCGGTGCCTTCGGGCGCCTGGTAGTACGACACGCCACGGCAGGTGGTGGCAGCCACGCCCGCCATCGCCTTCGGGTTGGTCTGCGGATCGAAGCGCCAGCGCTCCTTGCCGTTGGCTGCTTCCACCGCGATCACCTTCTGGGTGGGGGTGCAGATGTAGAGCAGGTCGCCGACCTTGAGCGGGGTGTTCTGGAAGGCGTAGCCCAGCTTGGAGTCCTTGGGCTTCAGGTCGCCGGTGTGGAACTCCCACGCAACCTTGAGATTCTTCACGTTGTCCGGGGTGATCTGCGCGCCGGGCGTGTAGTGGTTGGACAGATTGGAGCCCGCATAGGAGGTCCAGTTGCTGGCGTCGTGATTGGCCGCGACGTTGCCGTCGGGGCTGGGCACGGTGCCGCGGCTGAAGGCCGTGGCGCTGTCGGCCGGCAGCTTGGAGGCATCGGCCAGCTCGACATTGCGCGGCATCAGCAGCGGCCACAGGATCAGCGCCGCACCCAGGATTGGCAGCACGCCGGTCACCAGCGCATAGCCCAGGCCGGACAATGGCTGCATGCGACGACGCGCCACACCCCAGAACGGCAGCAACACCAGCCCCAGCACCGACATCATGGCCAGGCGCGGTACCAAGCCCCAGCCATCCAGGCCCACTTCCCACAGTGCCCAGGCGATGGTGCCGGCCAACGTGGCGCCAAACAGCCACAGCCCGGCGCGCTTGCCCAGCGCGAGCAGGACGCCCGCAAGGAACAGGGCAATACCCGCGATCAGGTAATACCAGGAGCCGCCGACGGCCACTAGGCGGCCGCCTTGATAGGCGAGCACCGCGCCAAGCACGGCGATCACCACGGCATAGGCCACCAGCAACCAGGTGCCTAGCCCACGTTTTGAGGATTGATCAGTCATTTTGAGATGTCAGGAAGGACTCGGGCACCAGCGAGCGGTGGCGAGTCGTGGAGGGAGAGCGATCGCAGGCGCCATCACGCGGCCCGGATCCAGAGACGAACGTTGAACGCTATGAACGCGCAGCCCCTCCCAGGGTCCTCAGCGCTAATCATGTGAATATTTTAGACCCCCACACGCCCTTTGTCCGTGACGGAATAGGAACCAGCGTTCCAACCTGCACGTTTGGCATAGCGGAAACATGTGGCTGTCGAACGCTTTGCCAAGTGCGGTCCGTTGCCTGCAGAGCCGGGTCGACATGCGCTGCTACTGAGCGCGACCACGATGGAAGCGCAGGGTGTAGCGGCGCACGTTGCCTGTGACTGCCGTGTCGAGTGCAGCGACAGGCTATCGAGGTCCGAGGTATTCATCCCCTTGCGCGTCGGGGCAGCTTGGTCGGACATCGCAGCGGCCCGATGTGGCTGCATCATGCAGGAAGTCCTCCGGGAACTACGGACTTCAGGCAAATTGCGCCGTACATTCATCGGCCTTTCGGCCACTTTCTTCCTCATGAAGGAGGGCAATGTCGCGGCGGAAGAAGGTTTGTCCTACACCTCAGAGAGCGCTTGCAGATAGCGCTGGCGCCAGTGGTTGATGTTGTTCTTGCGCAGGTGGTCCATCATTGCGTGCCAGCGTTCGATGCGGCTTGCCAACGGCATGCTTGCCGCTGTGGCGATCGCGTCGGCCACGCCATCCAGATCGTGCGGGTTGACCAGCAGCGCTTCCTTCATTTCATCGGCTGCACCTGCAAACAGCGACAATACCAGCACGCCCGGGTCTGCCGGGTCCTGCGCGGCCACAAATTCCTTGGCAACCAGGTTCATGCCATCGCGCAGTGGCGTGACCAGACACACCGAGGCCGCGCGATAGAAGCCTGTCAGCGTGGCATGGCTGAAGTTCTGGTTGACGTAGCGCAGCGGCGTCCAGTCCGGCTCTGCATGTCCGCCATTGATGTGGCCGGCGATCTGTTCGAGCTGGCTGCGCAATTGACGGTATTCGGTGACATCGCCGCGCGAGACCGGTGCAATTTGCAGATAGGTCAGGCTGCCGGATTGATCCGGATACCGCTCCAGGTAACGCTCGAAGCCCTGAAAGCGCTCCGGCAACCCTTTGGAATAATCCAGGCGGTCCACGCCGATGGCCAACTGTCGGCCACGCAGGCTTTCGCGCAGATCACGCACCGCCTGCTTGCCGGCAGAGGCCTTGGCCTGGTGGGCAATCAGGTCGGTATCGATCCCGATCGGAAACGAAGAGGCGGTGAAGCGGCGTCCACCCGGGCCTTCCACCAGGTCGCCTTCCAGAATGCGGCCACCGCCGAACAGGCGCACATAGGCCTTGAAACGTTCGGCATCGCGCTGGGTCTGGAAGCCGACCAGGTCGTATGCATAGAAGGTACTGAACAGGCGCGCGTGATCGGGCATGGCCTGCACCAGATCGGCTGAAGGCATCGGCACGTGCAGGAAGAAGCCCATCTTGCAGCCCACGCCCAGCTCGCGCAGCATCGCGCCGAGCGGAATCATGTGGTAATCGTGGATCCACAGCGTGTCGCTGTCTTTCAGCAGCGGCGCGAGTTTCTCGGCAAACAGCCGGTTGACGCGCATATAGCCTTCGCGGGTAGCGCGATCGTAATCGACCAGGTCCAGGCGGAAGTGCAGCAAGGGCCACAGCGTGCGATTGGCGAAGCCGTTGTAGTACGAATCGATGTCGCGCTTGTTGAGGTCCATGGTGACGAAGGTGATGTCGCCTTCGGTCTGCTCGTGCATGCCGCCGCTGTCGCCGCGCACGGTCTTGCCGCTCCAGCCGAACCACATGCCGCCGCGTTCCTTGAGCGCCGCCAACAGGCCAACTGCCAGGCCACCGGCGCGGGTTTCGCCGGGCACCGCAACGCGGTTGGATACCACCACCAAACGACTCATGACGCCTCCTGCCAGCTCCGCGACAAGCGCATCGCTGCGATGATCAAGCCAACATGCGAATAGGTCTGAGGGAAATTCCCCCAGGCTTCGCCGTCCTCGAACGATAGATCTTCCGACAGCAAGCCCAGGTGATTGCGGCGCGAAAGGATGCGCTCGAACAATTCACGCGCCTCGTCCTTGCGCCCGATCGCAGCCAGTGCATCGATGTACCAGAAGGTGCAGATGGTGAAGCTGGTTTCCGGCTCACCGAAGTCATCCGGTGCGATGTAGCGGTATAGCGCATCGCCGTGCTTGAGCACGCGACCGACCGCCTCGACCGTGCGCACGAAGCGGCTGTCGTCGTTGGCGACGATGCCGATATCGGCCAGCAGCAAGAGCGATGCATCGAGCCGGTGGCCGCCGAGGGTGTCGGTGAAATGGCCGCGCTCCTCGCTCCAGGCCTCGCTCAACACGCGTTCGCGGATGCTGTCGGCACGTTCGCGCCAGTAGCTGCTGCGCTCGGGCAGCACCAGCCGGTCGGCGATCTTGGACAGGCGATCGCAGGCCGCCCAGCACATCGCCGCGGTGTAGGTATGCACTTCGGCACGGCCGCGAAATTCCCACAGGCCGGCATCGGGCACGTTATGCAACGCATAGGCGCGCTCGCCCAGCGGTTCAAGCCGGCGGAAGGTGTCGGCATCGCCTTGATCCTTCAGGCGCAGGTCGAAGAACAGCTGTGTGGACGCCAGCACCACGCTGCCATAGACATCGTGCTGCTGCTGGATCCACGCCAGGTTGCCGCGCCGCACCGGCCCCATGCCGCGGTAGCCGGCCATGGTATCGACTTCGTGTTCTTCCAGTTGCGATTCGAAGCCGATGCCGTACAGCGGCTGCATGGTGCCGTCGGTAGTGGCGATATTGAAGATGTAGCCGATGAACTGCTCCATCGTGCGGGTCGCGCCGAGCCGGTTGAGCGCACGCACCACGAAGGCGGCGTCGCGCAGCCAGCAATAGCGGTAGTCCCAGTTGCGCGGCGTGTTGGGCGCTTCCGGAATCGAGGTGGTCATCGCCGCGATGATCGCGCCGCTGTCTTCGTACTGGCACAACTTCAGCGTGATTGCGCTGCGAATCACCGCTTCCTGCCAGTCCAGCGGAATGGACAGGTAGCGCACCCATTCGCGCCAGTATTCTTCGGTGCGTTCCTGCGCTTCCTGCACGTAACCGGTGAGCGAGCGGGTCAGCGATTCGTCCACGCCCAGCACCAGGCTCACCGGATGGCTGAGCACGAACGGCAAGCCGTCGCGTACGAAGCGCACCGGCACATCGGTGGTCAGGCGCAGGGTGAATTCCGGCAACACCCAACGGATGTGATTGCTGCCCCAGGTGGTGTCCGGCGTGCGGCCGCCCCAGTCGGCCAGCGGGCGGGCGCGCACGATGATGCGCGGGTTGCCGCTCAGTGGCCGGATCTGGCGGATGATGCTCACAGGCCGATAGAAGCGTCCGTTGTTGCGCCAGCGCGGCGCGAAGTCGATGACTTCCAGCTCGCCACCGTGGCTATCGCGCAACACTGTGCGCAGCACGGCGGTATTGGGCAGGTAGTGCTGCTCGCTGCTGGCAAAATCTTCCAGTTCCACGGCAAAGTCGCCGCCTTCGGTCTTGGGCGAAAGCAGCGTGCAAAAGGCCGGGTCGCCGTCGAATGCCGGCAGGCAACTCCACACCACACGTGCCTGCCGATCGACCAATGCACCGAAACTGCAGTTGCCGATGACGCCCAGATCCAGGTTTGGCTCGGTCATGGAGTGCAAACGATCCTGTTGAAGTGAATGAGAGAAGGTGCGCTGTGCTCAGCGGCTGCGTGCGTTGCGTTGCAACCACGCGTGTACGTCGGCGGTGCCACCGACGCGAAAGCGCGCGCTGGTCTGTGCGCGATCGCCGACCAGCACGCTCCAGCCACCGAGCCGGTTGGCGGCGTCGAAGCCGAATTCGTCGGTGAGGTCGTCGCCGACGAACACCGGCGTGCGGCCGGCGAAGGTGCCGTGCTGCATCAGTTGCTCGACCGCCAGGCCCTTGTTGCTGCCTTCGGGCACGAATTCCACCACGTGGTCGCCTGGCTGCAGGCGATAACCGGAAAGCTGTGCAATTTCCTGCTGCGCGAAGGCGAGCACCTCGGGGCCGGCCTGCGGCCGGGCGCGCCAGTGCAGTGCCACGCTGGCACCCTTGTCTTCGACCAGCACGCCTGGATGCTGGTGCGTCAGCGCCGCGGCACGTTGATGCAGGCCGTGCAGCCACTCGGACGTGTCTTGCGGCATTGCCGCGCGTGCCGCGAGATCGCTACGCAGTTGGTGCCCGTGCAGACCGGCGGCCGGCAGCAGCAATGGCGCGAACAGGGCGTCCAGCTGGGCAAGCGGCCGGCCGCTGACCAGCGCAACGGCGCCGTTGAGACGCTCGCTCAGCAGGCCGATGGCCTCGCGCACTTCGGGCAATAGCTTCACCGCCTCGGGGCGGTCGGCAAAGTCGATGAGGGTGCCGTCCACGTCCAGAAACAATGCACAGGCATCGTCCAGCAATGGCGGCGACGGTAGGGGGGAATGCGCGTCTGCCATTGCGCTAGTGTGCGCAATGGGGTGTGAGATTCAGGTTATGGAACGGCGGAGATTCGTGAGTCGGGATTGGGGATTCGCACGAAGTACGATGTTTGCCAATCCCGAATCCCGAATCCCGAATCCCGAATCCCGAATCCCGAATCAGAAGCTGTACCGCACCCGCCCATACCAATACGCGCCGTTGCTGCCGATCGGCGAGAGCACGTCGTAGGGCAGGTTGCCGAAGTAGGCGATGTCGTCGATGGAACGGTCCGAGTAGTTGTCCAGGATGTTCTGCCCGCCGATGGCCAGCGTCCATTGCGTGCCCAGGTGATATTCGGCTTCCAGGTCCAGTTGCCACTCGGCGCCGTAGGTCTGGCGCGGCACGAAGCCGCCACCGAAATCGAACACGCGCGTGGCGCTGCCGTAGCGGTTGACGCGAGTCTGCAGGTTCCAGTGCTCGTTGCTCCAGTTCGCGGCAAGCGAGGCGCGGGTGCGCGGTGCGGCGTCGGTGAGCGTGTTGCTTTCTTCCACGCCGAACAGCACGTACTCCGGGTTCAATGCGAGCAACTGGGCCGGGGTGGCGATGATGTTTTCCAACTCGGTCTTGGCATAGCTGTAGGTGCCGGTCAGCAGCAGGTCGCCGCCGAAGGCGTACTGACGCCAGTTGGCGACCAGCTCGGCGCCGCGGGTGCGGGTATCGGCGGCGTTGAGGAAATAGCTGGCGCTCTGCACCCCGGTGACGCCGTAGTTCTGCTGCACGAAGCTGGTCAGCGCATCGCCGGTGATGTCTTCGGACAGCGCAATGCGGTCGTCGATATCGATCTGGAAAAAGTCCAGCGACACGTCGAAGTGATCGCCCAGCTTGCTGGTGAAGCCCAGGCTGTAATTGACCGACTTTTCCGGCTTCAGATCGGTGGCGCCCAGTCCGCGCGCGATGGGGTTGTTGACCGACAGCAGGCGACCCTGGGTCAGGCGGCCGGCGGCGTCGTAACCGGTGGAAGTGGCTTCATAGCCGATCTGGCTGAGCGAAGGCGCACGCACGTTGTTGGAGATGGCGCCACGCAGCGCAAAGGCCGGTGCGAATGCGTAGCGTGCGGCCAGTTTGCCGGTCCACTGGCTGCCGAAATCCTGGTAATGCTCGTAGCGGCCAGCCAGGTCGGTGGAGAACTTGTCGCCGAACTGGCTGGAGACGTTGGCGTAGGCGCTGGCCACGTTGCGCGACAGGTCGGCTTCGTCCTGCGGAGTGAGCCCGCCGCCGGCCTGCGAGCCGGTGGGACGATCGGTGAACGGGCCGGCCGCGTAGCTGGCCGGATCGCCGGCGTGGGTGCGGTATTGCTCGCGGCGGAACTCGGCGCCGGTGCCGAACGTGTGCGTGGCGCCGGCGGCGTCGAACACGCGGGTCAGGTCGATGTTGCCCACGGTCTGCGCGAAGGCGAAATCACCGGTCTTGAAGCGTGTGGGGCTGCCGGGTCCCAGCGATGCATTGAGCGAATTGCGTAGCCGGTAGGTGAAGTCGTTGCGGCCGTAGTTGACGCTGGCGTCGTAATCCCAGCTGCCCCATTGCCCGCGCGCACCGGCCACGAGTTGCAGGTCGCGATTCTCGCCTTCGGAGATCGGGCGGTAGCCATTGGGGTAGATCTCGCGCCAGTTGGCGCTGCCGTCCGGGTAGCGGAAGTAATTGGCGCCTTCGGTATCGCGCTGGTTGTAGGTGCCGAAGGCGTAGAACTCGCCGCTGGCGCTGAATGGCACCTTGGTGTTGAGCCAGGCATTCAGGCCCTTGGTGGCGCCATCGCCGAGCACGTAATTGCGCTGGCCCCGCAGCGCCAGATTGGCCGGGGTCTGTTCTTCGAACGAGGGAATCTGGTCGAAGCCGGCGCGGTTGGTGGCCTCGCGGTTCTTCAGCTCCAGGCCGACCTTGAAGAAGCCGCCGTCGTCGCCCAGCAGCGTGCCCACTTTTGCGCTGGCATAGCTGGTCTGGCCGTCGGTGACGCGGCGGTCGATCGGCTTCACGTCGGTGTTGTAGGCGCCGAAGCTGGCTTCCAGTTCGCCGCGCTCGGGGTTGTCGTCCAGGATCACGTTGATGACGCCGGCAATTGCATCCGAGCCGTATTGCGCGCCGGCCCCGTCGCGCAGCACTTCGATGCGCTTGATCGCGTTGATCGGGATGGAATTGAAATCCACCGGCGTGGTGCCCTTGCCGATCTTGCTGTCGGTGTTGACCAGCGCCGAGGTATGGCGGCGCTTGCCGTTGACCAGCACCAGCACCTGGTCGGGCGAGAGCCCGCGCAGCTGCGCGGCGCGGATATGGTCGGCGCCGCCGGAGTTGGACTGACGCGGGAAGTTGAAGGAAGGCAGCAGCGCCTGCAGCGCGCTGCCCAACTCGCCGTTGACCACGCCGGCCTTGCGGATGTCTTCGGCGGTGAGCACGTCCACCGGCACGGTGGATTCCAGCACGGTACGGTCGCTGGCACGGGTGCCGGTGACGATCACGGTGTCCAGGGTGGTGGCACCGGCATCGGCCTGCTGGGCTTGCGCGTTGGCGCTGAGCACGGCGGCGATGGCCAGGCCAATCACCGAAAGGGTGGGGCGGGTCATGCTGTTCTCTCTCCTGCAACTGCAACGCGCCGCGCGGTCGGCATCCGGCCGGGCTGGGGCGCAAGGGGGCGGATCGTCCACATTCATCCGGATGGAAAGATATTATCGCGTTGTTCAGGGCGGCGCGAGATGGCACAGTGCGTGCGCGCCGGCATGAGCTGATATCGGCCTTGCATGAGCCTGCCCCAAGTGCCCCCCCAGACCTGTTGTGGAGAAGTCGATGAAGTTGCTGCCGTCTTGCCTGCTTGCCGCCATGCTGGCGTTGACCGCTTGCGCCACCACGCCCGGCACCGTGCCGACCGCGACCACTGCCAGCCTGCAGGGCGATGCAGCGCGGCCGGCGGCGGCACGGGGTTGGGTGCGCAGCGAGTTGTATTTCGGCGTGGGCGAAGAATCCGGCCCGGCCGACCGCCCGCAGACCCGCACCATCGACGAAACCCAATGGCGCGCGTTTCTGGACAAGGAAGTGACCCCGCGCTTTCCCGATGGTCTGACCGTGTTCGACGCCTACGGCCAATGGTTGTTCCGCGGCGCCAAGGAGCCGAACCGGCTGGACACCAAGGTGCTGGTGATCCTGCACGAGGACACCCCGCAACGGCGCAACGACATCGAAGCGATCCGGCTGGCCTGGAAGCAGGCCACCGGGCACCAGTCGGTGCTGTGGTCGCGGCAGCCGGTGGAGGTGTCGTTCTGAGTCCGCTGGCCGGCTTGCGCACCGACAGGTCCGTGCAGTTGCCGACCGCCACGCTCGCCAGCGTCGATCGGCGTATGTCGCGCGTCTTCATGCATTGGCGGGCATCGCGTGCGCAGCCGGCGAGCGAGTGTCTGCGCACCGCTTCGAGCCAGCTGCGCATGCGCCTTGGCTTCTTGCATTTGTCGCCCGTCCGCGCCGCTCGCGCACTGTTGGTTGCGATGGCAGGCGGGCTGGCGTTCGGCGCTGCGGCAGACGACACAAGCCTTCGTCTGACGCTGGATGCGCAGACCCGTGCGACCGCCACCTTGGTCGGCCAGCGCCTGCATGTGGTGCTGTCTCCCGGCGATGCCGAACAGTGGTTCGACGCGAATGTGGACGATGGCGAAGGCGACGTGCAGCTGCGCAGCGACGACTACAACTTCGACGGGCGCCCGGATCTTGCGGTGTCGGTGATGCTGGGTCAGGTCAACGAGGCGGTCTGGGTCTTTGTGTTCGATCCTGCACAGCGCCGCTTTCATGCGCTTGCTGCACCGACGCGCCCGGCGGTGCAGTGCGAAGGATTCTTCAATCTGGTTGCCGATCAACAGCAGCGCAGCCTGACCAGTTCCTGCCGCGGTGGGCCGATGTGGTATGCGGATGTCTACCGCTACGACGCTGGCGGGCGGTTGTACGTTTGGCGGACGCAGCAGCGGATCGAGTCGCCGCAGATCCAGGCGTTGCTGGATTCGGGAAGCGAGGATGGCATGCCGCTGTCGGTGTGGCCGATGTACGACCCGCGCGGCGTCAAGGTGGCAAGCGAAATCGGTACCACGCTCGAGGAACCGATGCCGGTGCAACTGCACGTACAGGTGAGGCGTTTGCCGCTGTACGCCACGCCGACGGCCACCGTCACCAAACGCTATCTGGTGCGCGGCGATCAGGCCGATGCGCTGGACGTCAGCGCCGATGGTACGCGGTTGCAGGTGCGTTATCGCAGCGCCGGCCGCAGCGACAGCGTGGGCTGGATCGAGGTGGATGCGGCGATGCAGTAGCGGGCGATGGCGCCGGGCTGCCTGCTCACGGACAGCCCGACGGCCCCTGGCCACGACACGCTCTGATCCACCGCGCCGCTGTCGTCCCCGCAATGCAGCGGCTACCATCGGCCGACCCCCACGCTTCTCTGGTTCTCATGTCGGCTCCCTCTTCGCGTCCTGCGGCTGCGCCGCGCTGGTTCGTCGCTGGCGATCTCAATGGTTTCTTCGGCCTGGTGGTCGACAACCTGTCTATCCTTGGCTTCATCGCGATGGCCCTGGTCGGCATCTTCCAGTTCCCGGCCGACGTCGTGTTCCAGCGCATGTTCCCCGGCACCGCGTTCGGCGTGCTGGTGGGCAACCTGCTGTACACCCTGATGGCGCGGCGGCTGGCCGCACGCACCGGGCGCGACGACGTCACTGCCATGCCGCTGGGTCTGGATGCGCCCACCAGCATCGGCATGGCGCTGCTGGTGCTCGGCCCGGCATTTGCCGGCTTCAAAGCGCAAGGGCTGGACCCGCAGGCCGCCGCGATCGCCACCTGGAAACTGGGCATGGCCGCGTTGGTGGTGATGGGCCTGCTCAAGCTGGTGCTGTCCTTCGCAGGCGAAGCGGTGACGCGCGCGCTGCCGCGGGCGGCCCTGCTCGGTTCCATCGCCGGTATCGCGCTGGTGCTGATGGGCTTGCTGCCATTGCTGGAAACGCTCCGTTCGCCGGTAGCCGGCTTCGTTACCTTGGGCCTGCTGCTGTATGTGCTGCTCGCCAAGGGCCGCCTGCCGACCAAATTGCCCGGCGTGCTGGTGGCGTTCGTGATCGGCACCGCGTTGTATTACGGGCTTGGCCTGGCGGGATTGGGTGCCCCCGGCTTCGCCTTGCCGGCGTGGAATCCGCCGCAGATCGTGCTGCCGCTGCCGACGCTGGGCTTTATCGACGGCCTGCCGGCCACGGTGGCGTACCTGCCGTTGCTGTTGCCGTTCGGCTTGTTGATGGTGGTGGGCGGCATCAACGTCAGCGAGAGCGCGCGCGCGGCCGGCGACGATTACCGCACCCGCGACATCCTGCTGGTGGAAGCCTTGGCCACGCTGGTGGCCGGCGTCTGCGGCGGCGTTGCGCAGACCACGCCCTACATCGGCCAGCCCGCGTACAAGCACATGGGCGCGCGCTCCGGTTACACGCTGCTGACCGGGGTGTTCATCGGGATCGGCGGCATGCTTGGCGTGATCAGCGGCTTGGTGCAGTGGCTGCCGCTGGCCGTGCTGGCGCCAATCATCGTGTATGTCTCCATCGACATCACCACCCAGGCATTCCAGGCCACGCCCAGGCAGCATGCCGGTGCGATGGTGCTGGGCTTTCTGCCGTCGGTCGCGTACCTGCTGACGATTAAGGCGCCGGGCTGGATTGCACCGGATCAGCTGGTCGCGCTGACCACCAAGGTCGATGGCCACGGGTTGCCGGAGCTGGCAGTGATCTTCGCGCTGGGCAATGGCTTCATCATCACCGCGATGCTATGGATCGCCACGGTGGCGGCGATGATCGACGGCCGCTTGCGACGCGGCGCGGCGTTCCTGCTGGTAGCTGCCGGGCTGACCCTGTTCGGCCTGATCCACTCGGTGGACCCGCGCGGCGGCATCTACCTGCCGTGGTCGCTGCAAGGCCTGGCGCGGGTGATCAGCTGGCAGTTCGTCGGTGCCTATGTGGCGCTGGCGGCGACGCTGCTGCTGCTGTCGCTGCTGCCGGCGCGCAAGGAGGCGTTGCAGTGACTTATCGGATGCGTGTCGTGCAGAGCATTGTGGCTGGCGCTTTGGTGCTGAGCGCTGGCGCCGCATGGTCGGCGTCGTTCGACTGCAAGCAGGCGGGCACGCCGGTGGAAAAGCGGCTGTGCGCGGTGCCGGCGCTCGGCCAGCTGGAAGATCAGCTGGATGAGGCCTACCGCGGCGTGCTGGACACCACACCGCGCGCCTCGCTCACCGCAGTGCGCGATCAGCAACGCGCCTGGTTGCGCCAGCGCAATGCCTGCGCGCAGGACGCCAAGGTAGATGCCTGCCTGCAACGCAGTCTGAAGACCAGGGTCGATGCGCTGGGCAAGACACTCGACGCCCAGCAGCAAACGCTGGACCGCATCATCGCCAGCATCCCGAAAACGCCAGCGGACGCTGCGCGCCAGTTGCAGGGCTACGACGCGCCGCTGGCATCGGCATGGCTGGCGTATCTGCATGACTTCGTGCCTGCCGCTGGCGTGGATGCGGCGTTGGCGAGCGCGCGTTTTGAAAGCGCACGCAAGGCGTTGCGCAAGACCGACGATTTCGCAGCGTCCTTGCTCGACGATGTGGAAGGCGCGCCCGCCATGCAACAGCAACAGCGTGTGCTGACCTTGTTGCGCATGTGGATCGAGCGCGAAGATCGTTCCGAGCGGCCGTATGTGCATTGCTTCATCTTCGCTGCAGTGGGCGAGCCGGCTTATGAGGCGTTCGGCCCGCTCTATGGTTCGACACGCGACAGTTTCGCGCCGATCTGCGAGCCGCCCGGTGGGCTGTTCGCGCGACCGAGCTGGAAACAGCTGGATGACGGATTCGCAGGACTGATCGAAGCCTTGAGCAAGGACGCAGGCACCATTCGCTATGCCAGCTACGCCGAGTGGCAGATCATCGCGCTCCGGGCTGCCGTGTCGCCGGCACTGTACCTGCAGCCGGAGTTGCGCAAGCGCTACGGCAACGATCCGGATCAGGCGATTGCTGCGTGGTCCGGCGACGACAGCGACTGGCCGGCAGCCGAGCGCAACGCTGCGCGCGCGCTGTTGCCGAAGGTGCGCGCAGAGACGGCCGCCTGGCTGGTAAGCGAAAAGCACATGCCGGCCAGGCAGGCCGAACAGGTTGCCGCTGCAATTGTCGCGGCTTGGGTGAACGCGCGATTGGATTTCGTCGGCTAAGCGGCGTGGATCGCGCAGCGAAGCTTCTGCCGGTCCGCTACACGGCCTTTGCCCGCCCACCATCGCAGGACACGCTGCAAGTACGTCCCTGTGGCTCCTCGGCGGCATTCATGCCGCCAAGAGTCCCGCGACAGTAAGACAGCCGGCGAGCCGGGCGCTGCGTTTCCCGTGGTCGCGGGCGTAGTGCGCCGCGTCCAGCGTCAAGCGGCTCAACGAGCGACACCGTAAATCGATGGAACCACCGCAGCATCCCACGGTCACACACTGGATGTTGTCGATGTCAGGAGTTCCACGATGCAAAGCAAATCCTCGCGCTGGCCGTGGTTGTTGGCGGTCCCCTTGATCGCTGGCGCCGCGTGGTGGCTGTTCAGCGGCCCGCCCGATCCGCAGGGCACCTTGCCTGCACCCATCAGCCGTACCGCCAGTGCTGTGGCCGCTGCGGTCAGCCCACAGCCGACGCCGGCCAGTGGCGAGCCGCGTCATCCGGTGCCGGCAGCATCGGCCGACGCTGCCGATGCTGCGATTCCTGCGTTGGCGCAAAGCGACGATGCCGCGTGGCAAGCGCTGCGGGCGTTGGTGCAGGACGATGACGCGTTGTCGATCGTGTTGCGCAAGCACCTGATCGAACGCGTGGTGGTGATGATCGACAACCTCACCCAACCCAGCATCAGCCGCCGTGCCTTGGTGCTGCAGCCGGTGCCTGGCGAGTTGCAGGTGGCCGGCACAGGCGATCATCCGGTGCTCGATCAGGCCAATGCGGCGCGCTATGCACCTTACGTGGCCGCATTCACCAGCGTGGATGCGCAGGCCATGGCGCGCAGCTATGTGCGCTTCTATCCACTGTTTCAGCAGGCGTACGCGGATCTGGGCGCGCCGGATCGTTACTTCAACGACCGCGTCATCGATGTGATCGACCACTTGCTGCGCACGCCTGAGCCGACGCAGCCGATCGGCGTGCAACGCGACGACCGTGGCCGCTACCGCTTCGTCGACCCATCGCTGGAATCGCTGTCGGTGGGGCAGAAGGCACTGCTGCGCCTGGGGCCGACGCAAGCGGCTGCAGTCAAGGCGCAACTGCAGCGGATTCGCACGGCCTTGCTGCAGGGGCGCTGAGGCCGCTGGCTTCCCGCTACCGGAGAGCGAACGCCGCATGTCAGGCGACCTGCGGCCTTCGCACCTGGGTGGGTGCGTACGTACACGACGTAACGCTGCACGCGTCGCTCAGGGTCAGGTGGCGTGGTTGCGTGATCGATCGCGGCAATCAGCACCGCGGGCCGCGCCGCACCCTTATGCGGCGCCAGCCTGTTGCGACCGGCCGCAGCGCCCTCGCTGCCGCTGCCTATGCCGCATCCAGCTCCGGGTAATGGCGGAAGATGCCGTTGGTATTGAAGGACACGCGTCGTTCGGACGCCAGATAGGCCGCAACGCGCGGCCGTTGCGCCACGTGCCGCTGCAGCGCCTTCAGCCCTGGCAAGTTTTTTGCCAACCTCGCCATGCGTCTGGGGAACATGTACTCCAGGCCACTCACCAACTGGAACAACGATAGATCCACGTACGAATGCGTGCCGAGCACGTGCGTGCCGCCAGCCTGTTGCAGGACCTGCTCGAAATAGCCCAGGAATTTGGGCAAGCGGTTTTCACGCAGGTCCTGCGCACGCTTGGCCGCTTCGGCTTGTTGGTCTTCGTAATACAGGCCGGTTGCGATCGGGTGGTGGGTATCGTGCACCTCGGCCACCAGATCGGCGATGGTCAGCTGCAATTGCAGCGCCTGTAGCCGCTGTGGTTCCGAATCGGGCACCAATTGCAGCTGTGGCCCGATAAAGTGCAGGATCGCCGCGACCTGTGCCACCACCACGTCGCCGGCTTTGAGAAATGGTGGTGCGAACGGCTGCGCGCCCACCTGCTCGCCTTGCAAAAACGCCGTCATGACCTCGTCGCCCTGGATACGTGCGACATCGGTGTAGGCCGCGCCGGCGTCTTCCAGTGCCAGTCGCACGAATTCGCCGCGGCCTTGCAGACCGGTCCAGTAGTACAGCTGATAATGCATGCGCCGCTCCGCATGTCGGGCGCTGCAGGGTAGAAAAACGACGGCTAGACGGGCGTGATCGATGCGTCAGCAGGTTGTGACTCCGCACCGTTCGGTTGTGCCTGCAGCCAGGCGAGCTTGCGCGCACGTGGCTGGCGCTTGAGCGCGCACTCTGCGCGCGAAGCGCTGGCGCGGTCCGGGTACCGGTGGCTGGCGAGCAGCTGCACGGGCGGATTGGCACGCGTGTAACGCGCACCAGTACCACGCAGATGGGCCTGGAAGCGCCGCTCCAGATCGTTGGTAATGCCGGAGTAATAGCTGCCGTTGCGACATAGCAGCAGGTAGAGGTGCCAGGGCTTGGGAGCATCCATCGGCGCATTATCGCCACTCATGCGCGATTGTGCAGCGTGCATGCATGCCAGAGCTTGGTGCATTCGCTACCGCCAACGCACCGGACTGAATAACCACCTGAGCATTGGTTACTGGACGCTTGGGGCGCCGGCAAACAGCATGCCGTATCGCATCGCTCGGTCGAGCTGGTCTTGTTGCCTGCACGCCAGTCGTGCGGCGCCGGGCCGGTCGCGCGCAGGCGCAGCAGGCGCTGGACGCGGTGGGCCTGGGCATGCGCGGCAACGCGTGGCCGTCCACGCTGTCCGGCGGCCAACGTCGGCCGGTGGCGCCGGCACGTGCATTGGTGCATCGGCCGCGGCTGTTGCTGCTGGACGAACCGTTGGGGCGCTGGATGCATCGAGCCGTATCGTGATGCAGCAGCAAATCGTGCGGTTGTGGCGGCAGCACGGGTTTGCGTTGGTGTTGGTCACCCACGACGTGGCCGAGGCGAGCGCGCTGGCCGATCGCATCGTGGTGCTCGATCACGGCAAGGTCGGCCTGGATGTGGCGGGCCCGTGCCGCATCCGCGTGCGCCCGGGCTGCCGGCGCTGGCGACGATCCAGGCACAGGTGCTGTCGCGTCTGCTGGGCGCGACACAGGTGCCGGAGCCAGCTGCCCCGAAGGCGCAGATGCGCCATGCGGCACCCCGCGAGACGACGGCACAGGAAGCCTCGCCGTTGCAACGCATCCCCCAGCCCCGCGCGTGTGGGGCTCAGCTCCCGCGACCATACCGGCCCCTGCGCGCCGTTTCACCCACCGCCCAGGGCGACACGCGGCGTGGCTGGCGGGTGCGTCACCCTGCGGAAGCCACCTGCACTTACACCGCCACTTACACCGCTTCGCCGAGCCGCCTGGGCAGCGCCGGCCTGGCCGCTTGCATCTCCAGCACCGGCAAACCTTGAAACCTCGCTCGCCAACCGCATCTGCACGATATCGCCGGCGGTGCCGGCCACCTGTTCAGAGGATCTCCCATGCGGATGGACAAGCTCACCTCGCGGTTCCAGCAGGCGCTGGCCGACGCGCAGTCGCTGGCTGTGGGCCGCGACCACAACATCATCGAGCCGGTGCACGTGCTGGCCGCGCTGCTCGACCAGAGCGGCGGCAGCACGCGCCCGCTGCTGTCGCAGGCCGGCGTCAACGTACCGCTGCTGCGCGAGCGCCTGGGCGAGGCGCTGGACACGCTGCCCAAGGTGTCCGGGCAGGAAGGCAATCTGTCGATCGGCAACGATCTCAATCGCCTGCTCAACCAGACCGACAAGCTCGCCCAGCAACATGGCGACGCGTTCATCGCCAGCGAATGGTTCGTGCTGGCCGCTGCCGACGATGCCAGCCCGCTGGGCGTGGCGTTGCGCGCGGCCGGTGGCGACAAGAAGAAGATCGAAGCGGCCATCGACAAGCTGCGTGGCGGGGAAACCGTGCAGTCTGAAAACGCCGAAGAACAGCGCCAGGCGCTGGAGAAATACACCATCGACCTGACCGCACGCGCCGAGAGCGGCAAGCTCGATCCGGTGATCGGCCGCGACGAGGAAATCCGCCGCACCATCCAGGTGCTGCAACGGCGCACCAAGAACAACCCGGTGCTGATCGGCGAACCCGGCGTGGGCAAGACCGCCATTGTCGAAGGCCTGGCCCAGCGCATCATCAACGGCGAAGTGCCCGAAGGCCTGCGCGGCAAGCGCGTACTCTCGCTGGACATGGGCGCGTTGATCGCCGGCGCCAAATTCCGCGGCGAATTCGAAGAGCGCCTGAAGGCGGTGCTCGGCGACCTGTCGAAGAACGAGGGCCAGATCATCCTGTTCATCGACGAGCTGCACACCATGGTCGGTGCCGGCAAGGCCGATGGCGCGATGGATGCCGGCAACATGCTCAAGCCGGCGCTGGCACGCGGCGAGCTGCATTGCATCGGCGCCACCACGCTGGACGAATACCGCAAGTACATCGAAAAAGACGCCGCACTGGAGCGCCGTTTCCAGAAAGTGTTCGTGGGCGAGCCGACTGTGGAAGACACCATCGCGATCCTGCGCGGCCTGAAGGAGCGCTACGCGGTGCATCACGGCGTGGAGATCACCGACCCGGCCATCGTGGCCGCGGCCACGCTGTCCAACCGCTACATCACCGACCGCCAGCTGCCGGACAAGGCCATCGACCTAATGGACGAAGCGGCATCGCGTATCCGCATGGAGATCGACTCCAAGCCCGAAGAACTCGACCGCCTGGAGCGCCGCCTGATCCAGCTCAAGATCCAGCGCGAGATGCTCAAGAAGGAAAAGGACGAGGCCTCGCGGCAACGCCTGGCTGATCTGGAAAGCGATATCGACAAGCTCGAACGCGAGTTTTCCGACCTCAATGAAGTGTGGAAGTCGGAAAAGGCCGCGCTGCAGGGCACCACCAAGATCAAGGAGCAGATCGAGCACGCCAAGCTGGAACTGGAGGCCGCACAGCGCCGCCAGGACTACGCCAAGATGAGCGAGATCCAGTACGGCGTGCTGCCGCAACTGGAAAAGCAGATGCTGCTGGCCAACGAGGTGGAACACCACGATTTCAAGCTGGTGCAGGACCGCGTGACCGCCGAGGAAATCGCCGAAGTTGTGTCGCGCTGGACCGGCATTCCGGTCAACAAGATGCTCGAAGGCGAGCGCGACAAGTTGTTGCGCATGGAAGACGAATTGCATCATCGCGTGGTCGGTCAGAACGAGGCGATCAAGGTGGTGTCCGATGCGGTGCGCCGCTCGCGTGCCGGCCTGTCCGACCCGAACCGCCCCAGTGGCTCGTTCCTGTTCTTAGGTCCCACCGGCGTGGGCAAGACCGAACTGTGCAAGGCGCTGGCGGATTTCCTGTTCGACAGCACCGAGGCGATGATCCGCATCGACATGAGCGAGTTCATGGAGAAGCATTCGGTCGCACGCCTGATCGGCGCGCCTCCGGGCTATGTGGGCTATGAAGAGGGCGGTTACCTCACCGAGGCCGTGCGTCGTCGTCCGTATTCGCTGATCCTGCTGGACGAAGTGGAAAAGGCGCATCCGGATGTGTTCAACATCCTGCTGCAGGTACTCGACGATGGCCGCCTGACCGATGGCCAGGGCCGTACCGTGGACTTCCGCAATACCGTCATCGTGATGACCTCCAACCTGGGCTCGCACCAGATCCAGGAGCTGTCCGGCGACGATAGCGCCGAGGCGTATACGCAGATGAAGGCCGCGGTGATGGGCGTGGTGCAGGCGCACTTCCGCCCGGAGTTCATCAACCGGCTGGACGACATCGTGGTGTTCCATCCGCTGGACAAGGCGCAGATCAAGTCGATTGCGCGCATCCAGTTGCAAGGCCTGGAAAAACGCCTGGCCGAGCGCGGACTCAAGCTGGACCTGGACGATGCGGCGCTGGAGGTGCTGGGCAATGTCGGCTTCGATCCGGTGTACGGCGCCCGCCCGCTCAAACGCGCGATCCAGTCGCAGGTGGAGAACCCGCTGGCGCAGCAGATCCTGTCCGGCCAGTATCTCAGCGGCGAGAGCGTGCGCGTGCGCGCCGACGGCGGGCGGCTGGTGTTTACCAAGGACTGAGTACGCGGCCCGCACGGCGTAGGAGCGCACCTGGGCGCGATGGCTTTACCGGGAACGCCCATCGCGCCCAGGTGCGCTCCTACGTCGAGCTGGAACGTGCTTCTGGCCGTCGCCGCCGATCTCGGCGGCGCGGTGCGCCAATCCTGCTACCATGCGCGCCCCTGAGGTGACTGCCGGTTGGCCGGCGGTTTAAACGGGAATCCGGTGCGCGCGTCGCCTTGGGCCAGGCGCAATTCCGGAGCTGCCCCCGCAACGGTGGGCGAGGCCAGGTGCCGCAACATGCCACTGTGCAGCCGCATGGGAAGGCGCGGCATCGGAAGCACCAGCTTCCACTCGCGAGCCCGGAGACCGGCCTGAGGGATTGACCCGGCATGCGGTGGGCGTGGCCTTGCTCGTCTGACGCTGCGCGCCGGACGCCTGGCCCGTTGCTGCTTGCCGCCCGATTGCCCACGCGCGGGTTGGCGCGGTTCCAGGAGCAGCAGTTGATGTCCCTTTCTTCCGTTTCGCCGCGTCGTGCCGTGCTCGTCGTGGGGCTGTCGCTGTGCGCTGCCACTGCGGCCCAGGCCGAGGCCGCCATCGATCTGGACCAAGTCGTGGTCACCGCCTCGCGCACCGCACAGACCCAGGACCAGGCCCTGGCACCGGTCACGGTGATCGACCGCGCACAGATCGAGCGTCGTCAGGTCAATTCGCTGCAGGACCTGTTGCGCGGCGAAGCGGGCGTGTCGCTGGCCAACAATGGCGGACCCGGCAAGGCGACCTCGCTGTTCCTGCGCGGCACCGAGGCCGACCAGGTGGTGGTGCTGATCGATGGCGTGCGCATCGGCTCGGCGACCGCCGGCGGTGCGGCGCTGCAGGATGTGCCGATCGAGCAGATCGAACGCATCGAAATCGTGCGTGGCCCGTTTTCCAGCCTGTATGGCTCCGAAGCGCTGGGCGGTGTGATCCAGATCTTTACCCGACGCCCGCAAGGCAGTGTCGTGCCGACCTTGAGCGTGGCGGCCGGCAGCGACAACGCGCGCCGCTACGGCGCGGGCATCGCCGGGCGCAGCCCGGGCGATCTGAGCGATGCCGGTGGTTGGTATTCGGTGAACGCCGTGCACGACGAAACCGACGGTATCAACGCGTATCTGGATACCAGCTCCAGCGCCTATGACCCGGACCGCGACGGCTATCGCAACGATTCGTTGAGCGCGCAGGGCGGCTGGCGTTTCAATCGCCAGTGGGATGCCGATGTGCATGCAATGCGCGCGCAGAGCCGCAACGAATACGACGGTTCGGCATTCGGCGGCAATCTGGGCAAGGGCGTGCAGCAGGCCATCGGCGGCCGCGTGCGCTATGCGCCGAGCGAGGCGCTCACGCTCACTGCCAGCGTGGGCGCCAGCGCCGATCTGAGCGATGCGTATTACCAAGGCGCCTACCTGTCGACCTACGACACCCGCCGCAAGCAGGGTGCGTTGCAGGCCGATCTCGACACCGGCCCCGGTCTGCTCACGGTCGGCTTCGATTGGCAGCGCGACGCCATCGCCAGCAGCGACAATTACGATGCCGACAGCCGCATCGACCGCGCCGCATTTGCGCAGTGGCAGCAGACCTTTGGCAGCCAATCGCTGCAGGCCAGCCTGCGCCGCAACGACAACAGCCAGTTCGGCGGCAAGACTACCGGCAGCCTGCTGTGGGGTTGGGATCTGGCCGAGCATCTGCGCTTGACGGCCAGCTACGGCACTGCGTTCAAGGCACCCACCTTCAACGAGTTGTACTACCCCGATTACGGAAACCCGCTGCTCGGGCCGGAAACCTCCAGGAGTGCCGAGCTCGGTCTGCGCGGTCGCTACGATTGGGGCACCTGGACGCTCAGCGCGTTCCAGACCCGTATCGACGATCTCATCGCTTACGACGCGTCGTTGGTGGATGCCACGCACCCGTTCGGGCAGCCGAATAATATCGATCGGGCGCGCATCCGCGGCGTGGAAGCCGGCTACGACACCGCGCTGGCCGGCTGGACCGTGCGCAGCGCGTTGACCTGGCTTGCGCCGCAGGCCGATGGTGAAGTCAATCATGGCAATTGGTTGCCGCGGCGTGCACGCCAGAGCGGGCGTATCGATGCCGACCGCAGCATCGGTGCATTCGGCATTGGCGCGAGCCTGTTCGGTTCGGGTGCTCGCTACGACGATCTGGCCAATACCGATCGGTTGGCCGGCTACGGCTTGCTGGATCTGCGCGTGAGTTATGCAGTGAATGCGGACTGGAAGGTGCAATTTGCCGCCAACAATGTGTTCGACCGCCACTACGAAACCGCACGCTGGTATGCCCAGCCAGGCCGCAATTATCTGCTGACCTTCCGCTACCAACCGGCGCACTGAGAGCAGCCGACGACACGACCGCGCAGCCACCGCATGGTTGCGGGCGGTGCCCGGATCCGCATGGACCAGGCGGATACTGCGTCTGCTCATGCTGTCTGCATGCGCCTGGCGAGTGCGCGCGACATTGTGTTAGCCCATCCAAGCGCGCCGCCGACACCGGCTGCGCAGTCGGCGCTTGCCGCTGGGTGCAAGGATCGCTACGGTTTGCAGGGGGCGATCATTTGCCAGATGTCTGTTGCGCCATCCGGGTGGCGATCGAAAATCTGAAGGAAACTATCGATGCCGCCTTTATCCCGCTCGTGCGAACGCCTGGTGTTCATCGCTTCGATGCTGCTGATGACCGCGACCCGCTTCCATCATGTCAGTGACTGGCTGCACCTGCCGGATGCCTCCATGGCGGTGTTCTTTCTCGGTGGCCTGGCATTGCGGCGGCACGGCGACTTCGTTGCCTTGCTGGGGTTGTCGGTGGCGATCGATTGGGCTGCAGTGCGCCTGGCCGGCGTCAGCGACTTCTGCATCACGGCGGCCTACGCGGCCTTGCCGGTGGCCTATGGCGTGCTCTGGTACGCCGGGCGCGCATCTCTCGCACGTGGGCGGCCAGGCGCTGCGTCGCTGAGCATCGCCTGGGGTCTGGGCACCTTGGCCGCCGTGCTGTCGTTCTTGATCTCCAATGGCGCGTTCTACTGGTGGGGCGGGCGCTATGCCGACCCGCACTGGGCGCAGTACCTGCAGCGCGCCTGGCAGTGGGGGCCGTTGTTCGTGCGCACCACAGCGCTGTATCTGGCGGTGGTGCTGGCAGCCGCATGGTGCGTGCTGCGCTGGCGTCATCTGCACGCCGCAGCGCCGTTGTCCACGCCATCGGATGTGTCGTGATGGTGGCGCGGCGCGCTGCAGCGACACCGTTGCCGTTGCCGTTGCACGGCACAGCGGCCAGAGCGTGCGGCATCGCACTTGCCGGCTTGATGGTCTGTGCGCGCGGCGAGCATTTTGCAAATGTGGATGCCTTGCCCACGGCCTCATGGGCGGTATTTTTTCTGGCCGGTGCGCTGCTACGCCCGCTGTGGATGTTGCCGCTGCTGTTCGGGATCGTATCGCTGCTGGATCTGATCGGCCTGGCCTCGGGCAGCAGCAGCGACTGGTGCCTGTCGCCGGCGTACTGGGCGTTGGCATTGGCGTACGCCGCGTTGTGGTGGGGCGGGCTGCTGTTTGCATCGCAACTGCAGCGCCAGGCCTGGCGTCGCGTCACCGGGCCGCTGTTGGCCTTGCTGATCAGCGGCAGCGCCGCCTATGTGCTCTCCAAGGCCGGTTTCTATTTCCTGTCTGGTCGCTACCCGCATGCCACGCTCAGCGGGTTCATTGCGCGCGTGCCGGCGGACTATCCACACGCACTTGCAACACTGGCCGGCTATATCGGCCTGGCTTTCGCCCTGTTGGCTGCACACCGCGCCGCTGGTGCACGTCCACCCATGGGAGCACGCGCATGACCGCCCCCGAGCACGATGAGGCGCATTACCGCGAACGCGCGCAGCGCAAGAAGGAATTGGTCGACCGGCGCATTGCACGTGCAGTGATCGACCGCGGTGTGCTGCTGGTCAATACCGGCAATGGCAAGGGCAAGAGCTCGTCCGGCTTCGGCATGCTGGCGCGCTCGCTTGGGCATGGCCTGCATTGCGGCGTGGTGCAATTCATCAAGGGCACGTTTTCGACCGGCGAAGAAGCGTTTTTCCGTCGCTTTCCGGATCTGCTCGATTATCACGTCATGGGCGAAGGCTTCACCTGGGAAACCCAGGACCGCGCACGCGACATCGCCGCCGTGCAGGCGGCCTGGCAGCGCGCGCGCGGCATGCTGGCCGATGCGCGCTACGACTTCGTGCTGCTGGACGAACTCAACATCGCCCTGGTGAAGGACTACATCGCGCTGGATGAGGTGCTTGCTGCCGTGGCCGCGCGGCCGCCCGGCCAGCATGTGGTGATTACCGGGCGCGGCGCGCCGGCCGGGTTGATCGAGGTCGCCGACACCGTGACCGAGATGCGCCTGGTCAAGCACGCCTTCAATGCCGGCATCAAGGCGCAACTCGGCATCGAGCTGTAGCCGTGGGCGTGCGCGCGCAATGCCTTGCATGGCTCGGCATGTTGGCTGGCATGCGCCGGGACTGCACGCCATGCTGCTGGTGACTGCCACCGTTGCCGTGCTGCTGGACTTGCTGCTCGGCGAGCCGCGGCGCGGACATCCGCTGGTGCTGTTCGGCACCTGGGCGCAACGTATCGAAGCGCGCCTGCACTCCAACCGACGCAGCGCGGGCGTCCTGGCGTGGTGCGTGAGCGTGTTGCCGTTGACCTGTGTCGCTGCAGTGGTGCAATGGGGGCTGTGGTGCGTGTCGCCCTGGGCGGCGGCCGCGTTCGCCGCGATCACGCTGTATCTGGCGCTGGGCCTGCGTAGCCTGGGCGAACACGCGCAAGCGGTGATCGATGCGCTGCAGGTCACTGATCTGCCTGCCGCCCGCGCTGCAGTGGGTCGTATCGTCAGCCGCGATACGGCTGCGCTGGACGCCACCCAAGTCGCTGCCGCAGCGACCGAGTCGGTCTTGGAAAACGGCAGCGACGCCTTGTTCGCCGCGCTGTTCTGGGGCGTCGCGCTGGGCGCACCGGGCGCGGTGTTGTACCGGCTGTCCAATACGCTGGATGCCATGTGGGGCTATCGCACGCCGCGCTACGTCAACTTCGGCTGGGCCGCGGCGCGCATCGACGATGCGTTGAACTGGCTGCCGGCGCGGCTCACCGCAGCGACCTACGCCGTGCTGGGTCGCACCCGTGCGGGCATGCGCTGCGCGTGGCGGCAGGGACGCGGCTGGAAGAGCCCCAATGCCGGCCCCGTGATGGCGGCGGGCGCAGGCGCGCTGCATGTCCGATTGGGCGGGCCTGCGCCGTACCACGGCCATTGGCAGCCGCGCCCCGCGCTGGGCGAGGGCGCGGCAGCAAGCGCAAACAGCGTGCAACGCGCATTGCGGCTGGTGCGCGCCGGGGTCGCGTTCTGGCTGCTGCTGGGCGCGCTGGCAACCGCGCTGGCGATGCGATGATCGGCACGCGGATGGCCTGGCGTTGCACCAACACGCACCGGCGCACCGTTCACGCCGGCGCAGGTAGCGCCGTTCCATCGCCGGGAGTGCGCAATGCTTGAACATGGCGGGCGCCTGCGCCGCGCTGCGCAGGCTTACAACATTCCGCTCGCGCACTGGCTGGACCTGTCCACCGGCGTGAGCCCGTTCGCCTGGCCGGTGCCCGCCATTCCGGAACATGCGTGGCAGCGCTTGCCGGAAGACGACGATGGCCTGGCAGAGTGCGCGGCTGCCTATTACGGCGCGCCGCAGGTACTGCCGGTGGCCGGCTCGCAGGCGGCGATTCAGGCCTTGCCACTGCTGCGCGCGCCCGGCCGCGTCGGCGTACTTACGCCTGGCTACGCCGAGCATGCACAGGCATGGCGGCGTGCCGGGCATCAGGTCGTGCCGATGAGCGCGGCGCAATTGCTGCACGCAGGTGAGACGCTGGATGTGGCCGTGCTGATTCATCCCAATAATCCATGCGCCGAGTGCTTCGATCCCGACACGCTGCTGCAGTTGCATGCGCGGCTTGCAGCACGCGGCGGGTGGCTGGTGATCGACGAGGCCTTCATGGATGCGACCCCGCGACACAGCGTCTGCGCTTTCAGCCAGCGGCCCGGTCTGGTGGTGCTGCGCTCGGTGGGCAAGTTCTTCGGCATGGCAGGCGCACGTGCGGGCTTTGTCTGCGCAGATCGCGCATTGCTGGATGCCGTGCGCGAACGCTTGGGACCATGGACGCTGAGCGGGCCGGCGCGATGGGCCGTGCAGCAGGCATTGGCCGATACGCCGTGGCAGGTTCAGGCACGTGCGCGTCTGCACGCGGCCTCGCAGCGGCTTGCGCAGCTGTTGCATGCGCATGCGATCGTACCTACCGCAGGCACGGCGTTCTTTCAGTGGTGCCGGCGCGACGACGCGGCTGCCTTGCACGTCGCGCTGGCGCAACGCGGCATTTTGACGCGGCTGTTCGACACACCGAACAGTCTGCGCCTGGGTCTTCCACCCGACGCCGCGGGCGAGGCGCGCCTGGGCGTGGCACTGCGCCAGGTGCTGGCATGAGCGCGCGCGTCCTGATGGTGCAGGGCTGCACCTCCGATGCGGGCAAGAGCACGCTGGTGGCCGCGCTGTGCCGGTGGCTGCATCGGCAGGGCATTGCGGTGGCGCCATTCAAGCCGCAGAACATGGCGTTGAATTCGGCAGTGACGGTGGACGGTGGCGAAATCGGCCGCGCGCAGGCATTGCAGGCACAGGCATGCGGGCTGGAGCCGCAGACCGATTTCAACCCGGTGTTGCTCAAGCCCGACAGCGATACCGGTGCGCAGGTCATCGTGCACGGGCATCCGGTCGCCACCCTGGATGCGGTGGGCTATCACGCCTACAAGGCGACCGCATTCAACGCCGTGTTGGCCTCGCACACGCGCCTGGTCGAGCGCTTCGATGTGGTGCTGGTGGAAGGTGCCGGCAGCCCGGCCGAGATCAATTTGCGCGACAACGACATCGCCAACATGGGCTATGCCGAAGCGGTGGACTGCGCCGTGATCCTGGTGGCCGACATCGACCGCGGCGGCGTGTTCGCTCATCTGGTCGGCACGCTGGCGTTGCTCTCGGCCAGCGAGCGCGCACGCGTTGCCGGTGTTGTGATCAACCGGTTTCGCGGAGATCTGGCGCTGCTGCAGCCCGGCCTGGCGTGGCTGGAGCGCGAAACGGGCAAGCCGGTGCTCGGCGTCCTTCCGTATCTGCACGGCCTGCAGCTGGATGCCGAAGATGCGGTGCCACGCAACGCGCCGCAGAAACCACAGTCGCAATTGCGCGTGGTGGTGCCGGTGCTGCCGCGCATCAGCAATCACACCGATATCGACGCGTTGCTGGCGCATCCGCAGGTGGATGTGCATTTGATCGGTCCCGGGCAGACGCCGCCGCCGTGCGATCTGATCCTGCTGCCGGGCAGCAAATCCACCCGGCACGATCTGCAGTGGCTGCGTACGCACGGGTGGGACGCCGCCATTGCCCGTCACCTGCGCTACGGCGGAAAACTGCTTGGCATCTGCGGTGGACTGCAGATGCTGGGCACCCATCTCCACGACCCGGATGGCATCGAGGGGGCAGCGGGCAGCAGCCCCGGTCTTGGGTGGCTGTCGCTGCAAACCACGCTGCAGCCGCACAAGCAACTGCTTCGCGTGCACGGGCGCCTGCTGCTGGGCGATGCCAGTGTCAGCGGCTATGAAATTCACTGCGGTCTCAGCAGCGGCGCCGCATTGGCACGGCCATTGCTGCAGCTGGACGATGGGCGTACCGATGGCGCCATCTCCGACGACGGCCAGGTGCTCGGCACCTATGTGCATGGGGTGTTCGACCACCCGCAGGCACTGGCTGCATTGCTGGCGTGGGCCGGTCTGGCGCAGGCCGCGCCACTGGATCTTGCCGCGCTGCGCGAAGCCAGCCTGGAGCGTCTGGCCGATGCGGTGCACACGCATCTGGATACCGCGGCACTGACACGCCTCATCAGCAGGGAACCGGCATGCGGCAACTGATTCTTGGCGGCGCCCGTTCGGGCAAGAGCGCACTGGCCGAGCGCATCGCGGCAGCGTCCGGGCGCGCAGTGACTTACCTGGCCACAGCGCAAGCCTTCGATGACGAAATGCATCGGCGCATTGCCCATCACCGCAGCCAACGCCCCGCGCATTGGCAGTGCGTGGAAGAGCCCATCGCGCTGGCGGCGACGTTGCAGGCGCATGCCGCGCCGGATCGCTGCGTGCTGGTGGATTGCCTGACCCTGTGGCTGAGCAATCTGCTCAGCCACCCGGATGCAGGCGTGTTCGCGCGCGAGCGCGATGCGCTGCTGGCAACGCTGCCGCAGTTGCCGGGGCAGATCCTGCTGGTCAGCAACGAAGTGGGGCAGGGCATCGTGCCGTTGGGCGAACTCACGCGTCGGTTTGTGGACGAGGCTGGCTGGCTGCATCAGGCATTGGCGCTACAGTGCGAGCGTGTGGTGTTGGTGGTGGCAGGATTGCCGATGGTGTTGAAGGAGAGCGCGTGTGAGTAGCGATTGGATCTTTGGTGCCTGCGCAGTGCCGGACGCGCGCATGCGCTCTGCCGCGCTTGCCCGGCAGGAACAGCTGACCAAGCCGCCCGGCGCATTGGGCCGGCTGGAACACCTGGCAGTGCAGCTGGCCGCCTGGCAACGCACCGACCGGCCCGGAGTGCAGCGGGTCTGGATCGCGGTGTATGCCGCCGACCATGGCGTAGCGGCCGAAGGAGTCTCGGCTTTTCCGCAGGCAGTGACCGGCGAGATGGTGCGCAATTTCGCACGCGGTGGCGCCGCCATTGCGGTACTGGCGCGCGAGCTGGGCGCGCGGCTGGAAGTGGTGAATCTGGGCGTGGTCAACGACCCCGGCGACCTGCCGCGGGTGCGGCGTGCCTGGATTGCGCCTAGCAGCGCCAATATCTGCGAGCAGCCGGCGATGACGGCCACCCAATTGCGCGATGCGCTCGCCGCCGGTGCCGACAGCATCGCGCAGGCCAAGAGTTGCGATACCCAGCTATTTGTCGGCGGCGAGATGGGCATCGGCAACACCACCGCCGCCGCGGCGCTGGGCTGCGCCCTGCTGTCGCAGTTTCCGCAGGCGATGGCCGGCGCAGGCACCGGCCTGGATGCCGAAGGCATCGCGCACAAGGCCACCGTGATCACGCGTGCGCTGGCCTTGCATGCCGATGCATCGAGCCCGCTGGAGCGTCTGCGCCGGCTGGGCGGATTCGAAATCGCTGCCTTGGTCGGCGCCTATATCGCCGCCGCGCAGGCCGGCATCCCGGTGCTGGTGGATGGCTTCATCACCACGGCGGCGGCACTGGTGGCCACTCGCCTGAATCCCGGCGTGCGCGAGTGGTTGTTGTTCGGGCATCGCTCGCAGGAGCGTGGGCATGCAGCGCTGCTGCGCGCAATGGATGCCGAGCCCTTGCTGCAACTGGACCTGCGTCTGGGCGAAGCCAGCGGCGCGGCGGTGGCGATTCCGCTGCTGCGCAGCGCCTGCGCCTTGCATAACGGCATGGCGACGTTTGCCGAAGCCGGGGTGTCGGACGCATGAGCGCGCAAATCACCTTGTTGCGGCATGGCGACACCGGGCAACGCAGCTATCGCGGCCAGCTCGACGACCCGCTCACCGAACTGGGCTGGCAGCAATTGCGTGCGGCCACTGCCGATGGCACGTGGGACGCAGTCGTGGCGTCCACGTTGCAGCGCTGCGCGTTGTTCGCCACCGAGCTTGCCCACGCGCGTGCCATTCCGCTGCAGCTGGACCGGCGCCTGCGCGAATATCACTTCGGCCGCTGGCAGGGCGTGCCCGTGGCCGACATCGATCGCGACGAAGGGCAAGCGCTGGGCCGCTTCTGGGCCGACCCGGTGCGCCATCCGCCACCGCAGGCCGAACCGTTTACCGACTTCTGCGCGCGTCTGTCGGCCGCGCTCGATGCCATCGTCGCCCGCTACCCGGCACAGCGCGTGCTGGTGGTCACCCACGGCGGCGCCATCCGCGCGTTGCAGTGCCTGGTCGCCGGGAGTGGCTTCGGCCGGATGACCGAACTGGCAGTGCCGCATGCGTCGCTGCATTCGCTGGCCTGGCCGCCGACCGACGCGGCTGGCGGCTTGAGATCGCCGGTCTCATCCACGGCATTGCCACTGGCGCACGACACCGAATGATCGACGGGTTGCTGGCGGCGATCGGGTTCCTGACCCGCATCCCGGTGCCCGCCCGGGTGTTCACCCGGCCCGGCGCGCAGGCGCGTTCGCTGCCGTGGTACCCGGCCGTCGGACTGCTGATCGGCGCAGTGGTGAGCGCGTTGGCGTGGTGTTTGCGGGATGCGGCGGCGTTGCTCGGGGCCGCGATGTTGTTGAGCAGCTGGGTCTGGTTTACCGGCGCCTTGCACATCGACGGCCTGGCAGACACCGCCGATGCCTGGGTCGGCGGCATGGGCGATCGCACGCGCACCCTGGCGATCATGAAAGATCCCACCAGCGGCCCGATGGCGGTGACTGCGATCGTGCTGATCTTGCTGCTCAAATACACGGCGCTGGCTGCCCTGTTGCCCACGGCGCCGGGTGGGGTGTGGCTTGCTCCGCTGCTGGCGCGCACGGCGCTGGTAGCGGCTTTTTTGACGACGCCGTACGTGCGTGCCGGCGGGCTTGGCAGTGGCCTGGTTGGCAGTTCGCGTGCTGGCTTGCTGTTGTCGTTGCTGCTCGGGCTGGCCTGCGCCTTCGCCGTCGGGCGCTTGCGCGGCATGCTGGCCTGCGCAGTGGCGAGTGTGGTGTTGGTAATGTGGCGTCGTGCCTGCCTGCAGCGCCTGGGCGGCATGACCGGCGATACCTGCGGTGCATTGGTGGAGATCAGCGAAACAGCGGTGCTGGTGGCCTTGGCGCTGCAAACGAGCTGAAGGCTGGGTGCGACGCGATTGCGCTGAAAACGGGCAAGCAGGCCCGCTGCGTGGAGTGTTTGGATCGCTGCTTTGTTTCAACGCCGCAGCTGCCCGACGACTGGCGAACGGGTGCCAACCACTGTATGCCGCTAGACCCGACCAACGCGGCCAGGTGCCGCAAATGCGCAAGATCGGGACCGCGCCGGATGCCCCTGTGCGCGATGCTCACCGCCTTCCAGAGGAGTCGCCCATGCCAGCAGCAACCTCGGTCGTCTTCCATCGGCAGCGTGCAGTCGAGCGCGTCGTGGCCCATTTGCAGGCCAGCATCCGCGCGGGCGAACCGCTGCCGGACCTGGCGACGCTGGCCGCGCTGGCGCATCAATCGCCGCCGCATTTCCATCGTGTTTACCGGGCCTTGGCGGGCGAGACATTGGGCGCCACCACCGCGCGGTTGCGTCTGAGTTATGCGCTGCATCTGCTGGGCGAGCAGGGCCGCTCGGTCACCGAGGTGGCATTGGCCGTCGGCTATCACACCCCGCAGGCGCTGGCGCGCGCGTTTCGGACGGTGCTGCAGGCCAGCCCTTCAAGCCTGCGTAACGCACCGCAGCTGCGCGCACAGAAGTTGCAGCAACTGGCCGGCCCTTCGCTGCCAGCGCAGGCGCACGACGCGCCATTGCAGGTGCAGGTGCTGGTGCAGGTGCTCGACCCCCTGGAAGTGGTGGTGCTGCGCAGGCGTGGCGCGTTCGATGACCTGGACCGTGGCTTCGGCCGCATCGCCGCATGGGCCGAGCGCAGTGCAGTGATCGACCACTTGCAGGCGCTGATCGGGCTGCCGCTGAGCGACCACCGCGATGTACCGCCGCCGCAGCACCTGTTCGATTGCGCGATGGCATTCGACACCGCCGTGGCGCCGTCAGCGCCCCTGCACCTGCGCCAACTCAGCGGTGGCCTGCATGCGGTCGTGCGTCGTGTGGGAAATTACGCGGGACTGGAAGACGCACTCGACCACGTCCTGGCATGCTGGCTGCCGGATAGCGGCTACACACTGCGCGAGGCACCGCTGCATTATCTCTATCTCGATGATCCGGAAACCGTCGCCGAGGCCGAGTTGCGTGCGGACATTCGGTTGCCCGTGCAGCGGTCGGGCGAGGTCGCGTCACCCAGATAATGCGTCGCCGGCAAGAACACCATCTGCGGCGGCGGGTGCATCAGGAACTGCTGGTGCGAAATATTCCACGCATACGCGCCCGCCAGCGGGAAGGCCAGGCAATCGCCGGGTGCGAGTGCGGCCACCGGTTGCTGGCGTGCCAGCACGTCCTTGGGCGTGCATAACTGGCCGACCAGGGTGACCGGCGTGTCGCTGATCACGGGGGTGCGGGTGCCGCGCAATACGCGGAATGGATGATCGTGGCCTTGCGCGGCCGGCGTACGAAAGTGATGGGTACCACCGCGCGCAACCGCAAACCAGGCGCCGTGGCTGCGTTTGAGATCGAGCACTTCCATCAGGTACCAACCGCAGCTGGCGCTGAGGTAACGGCCCGGCTCCAGACGCAAGCGCAGGTCTGTACCGTGTTCGCGCAGCACGGCAGGCAGCTCGGCACAGAAGCGGGCCCAGTCGAACGACGCGTCCGGTGCCAGGTAGTCCACACCGAAGCCGCCACCGGCGTTTACCCGCAGTGGACCAAGCGCATAGGTCTGTCGCCATTGCTGCGCGGTGTGCAGGTAGGCGGCCACCAGATGCAGCTGCGCGGCGGCGCTGCGTTGATGCGACATCAGATGGAAATGGAAGCCTTCCAGGCGCAGCGATGGATTGGCCTGCACTCGCCGGATTGCTGCATCCAGATCGCTTGGATCCAGGCCGAACGGCGAGGGTTGCCCGCCCATCATCAGGCGCGTGCTCTGCGCGCCGGGTACGGCGATATTCATGCGCAGGAATACGGGCACGCAGCGGCCGGCGTGCGCTGCAATTGCTGCCAGGCGTTCGAGTTCGCTCAGGCTTTCCACATGCACGGTGCAGTCGGGCAGGGCGGCTGCCTGGGCGAGTTCGGTATCGAGTTTGCCCGGGCCACCGAACAACAACGGTGCCTGCGGTTGCTGCGCATGCAGCCAGGCGAGTTCGCCGCCGGATGCGGCTTCGAAGCCATCCACGTGCGCTGCCAGCGTTTGCAGAATCGGCGGTTCTGCATTGGCTTTGGCTGCATAGAACAGCTCGCACTGCGCCGGCAGCTGCGCACGCATCCAGGCCGCATGCGTGTCCAATGCCGCCAGATCGTAGACATACGCGCAGATCGGGCCTTCGCAGCGGTCGCGCACCTGCGGCAAGGCAGCAAGCAGTGCGGCGGTGTCGATGTGCAGACTCACGCCGCCACCTGCCGCTGCGCCGTGATGCGGGGGATGGGGTTGGGCAGCGCGGTGTAGTCGGATTGGCGGTCGGCACGCTGCCAGAGACGGGTACCCAGATTGTTCTTGCCCGGCAGCGGCGCGCCGTCGACCAGACCCTGCAGCGCCGCTTGCGCGCCATGGCGTTGTTGCCAGCGCAGCGCGATCTCGCCCACGCATTGCCATAGCCGCGCTTCGAGTGCGGCATCACCTTCGCCCAGATGAAAGATGGCCTCGGCCAGATTGTTGACCAGCGCGCAATACGCCACCCGGTTCCAGCCCTGTTCTGGGGTGTAGTACAGCGATTGGCGTGCGCGTTCGCCGACGCCGCGCAGGCGCGCCGCCGGCCAGTGATGGGCGAGCAGCTTGGTGCCTTCCAGGTCGCGGACCCACACCCGCGTCGGCCAGCCGTCGGCAAAGCCGATCACGGTGTTTTGCAGATGCGGCTCCAGCGCGATGCCGTGCTGGAACAGCGCGCTCCACACTCCGTCCAGCAGCAGGCCGGCGTAGGCGCGGAACCACAGCAGCGTTGCGGTTCGGTGGCCCATCTGCGCGCTGCCGAGCGCCCGCAGGCGCGCGGCGCACACGCTATTGCCCTGCGCATCGCAGGTGAACAAGGCCGCAGCCACCTGCGGTTGCCAGCGTGCACGTTGCGCGGCGGGAATGTTTTGCCGGTACAGAATGCCGAAGCTCTCCGACAAGGTGCGCGCCGCCAACGGGTCGGCGGCATGCAATGCGGGATCGACCGACGCTACGTCCAGCGAAGTCGCCGCCGGCTCCAGCATCACATCGAAGCCCGGCACCTGTGTGGCCAGGGCACGCCAGCTCGGTGCCAACAGCTCGGTGAGCGCAACCGCGCTCTCCAGTTCGTACCATGCATTCTTGCGCACGCAGTTGGTGAGCCGCACATGCACCGAGCACTTGAGGAAATACGCAAGTTCCGGGTGGTACAGCGTGCGGACCGACGAGGTGGGCCGCAGTGCATCGCCTAATGGGCCGACCGGCGTAATCAGGCCGCGTGCCTGCAAGCTGCGCAGCAAGGGGGCGTCGAGCAGCCGCTGCGCTTCCCAGGGGTGGCAGGGATAGAGATCGTCGCTGCCGCTGAGCTGCTTTAATGTCGCGCGCACGTCGCGTCCCTGGATGCGCAGCAGGCGCGGGTCGATGCGGAACCAGAACAGCTGGAACGACGCGCGCGCTTCCGGTGCGCAGGCCAGCACCTGATCCAGATCCACACCCTCGCGGCTCTTGGGCGTCGGGTGCAGTGCATGCCCCCACAGCATCGATTGTTCGGTGTCGATCATCGCCTCGCCGGTAGCGGCGGCGACCTGGGCCTGGCGCAATAACGCAGCGGTGACGGCCACGCTATTGGCGCTTTGCGCCAGCAGCTCCGGGTTGATGTCCTGCGCGCTGCCCAGGGCCTGCAACAGGCAGCGTGCCAGCGTTTGCGCATCCAGGCTATGCCACGGCTTGCCGGCGCTCTTGAGAAACGGCGCGGAGGCGAACCGGCAGCGGCCCAGGCGATCGGCATAGGCGATGCGCACGCACAGCGTCCCGACCTCGCCCAGATCGATGCGCAGCCAGCGTTGTTCGGCCACGCGCGGGCCGGGTCGATCCAGCCCGCGATAGTCGAACTGCACCGCATGCTGCGGAATCGCGAATTCGCGCAGATAGCAGTTCAACCAGCAGCTGCAGGCCTGCGCGTCGGCCATGCTGTCGTACCAGGGGTCATGCATCGTGTGCGGCGACATCGGCAGTTCTCCTCGAAGGAAAGCGCACCAGAACGGTGAGCGCAGCAGCGGCCGCAGCCAGCGCCGCAGCCAGGAAAGGGGTGGCGGGGCCGGACGCCTGTGCCAGTGCACCGGCAGCGGCACCGGCGAACACGCCGGCCCATTTGCCGCAGGCATCGAAGCGGCCGAACAGGCGCCCGGCGCCATGCCCGCTGGCAATGTGCGCCAGGCTGCGGTTGAGCCCACGCAACCCGAACAACATGCCGAAGCCAAACAACAGCCGCGCTGCCGCCAGTGCGAGGGCATCGTGCAACAGCGCCTGCCACACGCAGGCCACCGCGAACAACGCCAGGCCCGGCACAAGCCACGCCTCGCTATCGCCGCGTCGCCACCAGGGCAGCACCACCAGATAGACCAGATGCGGCAGGCTGTAGAGCAAACCGGCAAGCGCATCGTGGCCGGCGCCGCGCGCAAGCGCATACGGAATGAAATACGGGAATGTCACCACCATCGCAAAGCAGAACAAGAACTGCGCGAGCAGCAGGGCTGGCCACAACGGCGCGGCATGGGTGCGCGGCGATGCAGGCGATGAAGCTGCGTGCCCGGAAGACGTAGCAGCCTTGCCGGCAGTGTGTTCTCGCGCAGCAGGCCGATCGGCCGGCAGTCGCCACGTCAACGCAAACGCCATCAATGGCAGCAACGCCAGTGCGCGATACAGCGATTGCGCAGGACCCAGCGCCAGTGCCATGCCCAGCAGTGCCGGTGCGCTTACCATGGCAAGGCGGGCCGAATACTGTGTCCAGTCCAATGCACGCGCCAACGGGCCGGCCTGCGGCTGGCTGGCCAGATACGCATTTGCCGCCGCCAGCGAACCACCACAGGTGCCTTGTACGAGCAGGCCGATCACCAGCCAGGTCAGCGACGGCGCGAAGCCGGCAATCGCAAAGCCCAGCGCCAGGCCCAGTTGTGCGCGCAGCAGCGAACGTTTGCGTCCATGGCGGTCCGCCCACCGCCCCCAGCTGCTTGCCGTCAGTGCGGTGCAGAGCGTGGGCAAGACATACAGCACGCCGCTCCAGCCCACCGCGGCCGAGGGTGCGAGTTCGGCCAACACCTGCGGCAGAAACAGCGGCATGCCCAACGCCGTGAATGCCGCCAGATAATGCGCAGCCAGCACCGGACCCAGGATGCGCCTCATCGCGGCACGCCCGCTTGCCTGCGCGGCGGTTGTTGCGTATCGGCGAACGCATCGCCGAATGGATTGGGCGCGCTGTCGCCGTAGAACTTGTTGATGTCGGTGGCGCCGGTGAGGTGCTTGCTGAGCAGGCTGCCGGCGCTGAGCAGGTATTTCACCGGCAGCCGTGGCGCAGCCAACAGCCGGCGCGCAGGGCCGGTATCGATGCCATCGGCGTCCAGTTGCGCCAGCGTCGCAGCGAACTGGTCCTGCAGCTGCGCGTATAACGGTGCGCGCAATGCGGGTTGCCATTCGGCCAGGCCTTCCAGCACCGCCTGCAGATTCAGCTGCAGCACGATCGTGCAGAACATCTGCGCCAACGCCTGCGGATCGTCCACCGCAATACGCGCATCCTGCAGCGGGCCCATTGCATCCAGCTCCGGCAGCGCCGCGCGCAACTGCGGCAGCGCAATCCGCGCAGCGTCGTTGTCCTTCATCAACAGGCGCGTGGCTTGGCCATCGGCATACACCAGCACGCTGTTCTGCTGGTTGGCTTCCAGTGCAATGCCATAACGCAGCCACAGGCGCAGATGTACGGCAAGCAGCAGTTCGGTGTAGTCGCGCCACCAATGCAGCAGGTCGCCATGCGCAAAACGCTCGGCAAGATGGATCGCCATCGGACGGCCATCGGGCATGGGCGCGCATAGCGCAGCCACCGGGACCAGCGTGGCATCGTCCAGCGCTGGGTAGCGCCGCACCAGATAGGCCAGATGCCGCGTCTGCCCGACATGCCCGCCGTGCGACTCGTCGACGAACACGCAGCGGCCTTGCAGTGCAGGATCCAGCGCATCGATGCGCCGCAACGCGCGCTCCATCCAGTGCCCGTCATACAGCGTGGACGGCTTGATCAAACGCAGGTTGAGGGCGCCCAGCGTGCGCATCGGAATGGGCAGTTTGAGATGCAGGTGCGGAAGCCGCAGCGGCACCAGCGTGCGCACCGACAGCGTCGGGCGCACGTCCAGCCAGGCGTTGGGCGCTCGCAGCACGTTCTCGGGCAGTGCGAAGCCCTCCTGCTCCAGGCGCTCCCACACCAGCGGATGCACCGGCCAGGGCAGATGCGTGGCGGCCAACTCGGGCGGCAGGCCCAGGCTGGCGAAATCCGGCCACAGCTCGGCCGGCGGGGCGCTGGTGCATTGCGCCAACGCCTGCGGAACCGCCAGCCAACGCAGCGCGAAGGTCGGCGCGAATTCCGGCGCGTAGTGGCGCAGCTCGGCCGCATCCAGCCCGGCCTTGGCGCGCGCGGTGGGATAGAACGGATGGTCGCGGTAGCTGGCCAGTTGGTCGCAGCGGTAGGCGCGCTCGGCGGCATCGCGGTGATGCAGCGCAGTGCGCAACGCCGGTGCCTGCGCGTGGTAGGCCTGCCGCGCCAGCCCGCGGTGCGCGGCGGCGCAGTCGGCTTCGTCGGCGTAGGCGCGATGCAGCTGTTGCGTTTCGCTGTCGAGTTCTGCGCTCAGGCGGTGCAGCCAGGCGTGCGCGCCACGTTCGACATGCACGCCCTCGTCGCTGCGCACAATCCAGCTGTCGCCGCAGGCACCGATGTCCTGCAGCACGCCTTGACGATGGATCGGCACCCACATCGTGCCGCCGGGCAGATGAGCGATGCGCCACCATCCATGCACCGGGCTGGGGTCGGTCCACTGCGCCAGCACCTGCGCATCCGGCACCGCCGCACTGCCGCGGGTCGCAATCCCACGCAGGTCTTCGCGCAGGCAGGCATCGATGATGCGGGTGGCGATGTAGCGTTGGTCGTCCGTGCTGCTCATGCGCGCAGTTCCGCGCCGTCGATGCGCCACTGCAGGCCCGCTTCGGCCTGCACCACTGCGTGTTGCAGTGTCTGCGCATCGCGTGCCAACGCACTCAGCACGCCCAGGTAATCCTTGTTGGAATGGCTCAGGCGGATGCGCTCGCCCGGTGCGCGCATCCGCCGGTACTGCACGTCGCTGTGCGCATCGCGCTGGCGGCGGTCTTCGCTGGCGGCGACCAATTCGCCGTCGTGTTCGGCCACGTAGTAGCGCAGCAAAGCATGCGCATGGGCACTGCGGAGCTGTGGCAACGGCAGGCCCAGATGCGGTGCCAGCGCCGCGTTGAACCATTGCTTGGAAAACATCTCGTCGAGCAGGAATTCGCGCCGATCGCCGATGCTGCGGTAATTGATTTCCACCAGCACCGGGCCATCGGCGGTGAGGATGAATTCGCTATGGCACAGCCCGAAGCCGACACCGAACGCGCGCAGCTGTTGCAGCGCCTGCGCGATCACCGGCGTGTCCACGTTGGCATCCCACTGCGCTTCGCATTCGACGAAATGCGGCGGCGGCGACAATCGCACCTTGAAGCCGCCGATGGCTTGCAGGTGCTTGCCATCGCCCAGCGTTTCCAGCGTAAACAGCGCACCTTCCAGCATGCTTTCCAACAGCACGGTGCGCTGCGGATGGCGCTGCCATCCATCGTCCAGGTACGCCTGCAATTGCGCTGCATCGGTGCAGCAGCGCACATCCAGGCTCGCCACGCCCTCGCGGGGCTTGGCCACCACAGGCCATGGAATCTGGGCCGGCAACGCCGCGCCCGGCGCCAGCGTGCAAAACCACGGGCAGGGCAGTCCACGCGCACGCAAGCGTTGGCGCATCGCAGCCTTGTTCTTGGCGGCGTAGCACACCTGCCAGTCCTTGCCCGGCAGGCCAAGCGCTGCGGCCACCAGCGCGGTGCTGGTCTGCAGATGGTCGCTATTGCTGAACACCGCGCGCGGGGTGATGTCTGCATCGTGCAGTACGTCGAGGACGCCGAGCGGATTGAACACATCGCATTCGATCACCCGCTGCGGTGCATGGGCGGGATGCTCGCGGAAATAGGCCAGGTGATCGAGCCGGTGGTCGGTCAGCAACCATACGGGCAGGCCCAGCGCGCGCGCGGCGGGCAGGAAACCTTCGGTGATGGCCGGATGGCAGACATGGGTGAGGATCACCAACGGTGCAGCGGATGTCGCAGTCATGGCAGCTCTCGTTCGACAGGACGGTGGGGGAAACCGGTACTGAACGGGCTGCCTGGCGCCATGGCGGCGTTGGGTGGCCTGCGATACGTCGATCGCATGCCGCGTGCTGCGGCAATGATGCGTGCCTCATGCACGCCGTGTTGTCTTGGCGGCTGTCAGTACGACCGCCGTCGCTTCGCGCGCAACCTACGCCTGTGTGCGTCGGTCGTGTGCAGCGCTTGCCAGGTGATGCAGGTTCAAAACGTGTACTCCAGTCCGGCAGTGACGGTGCGCGCAGGCGCGGCCTGACGCCCCCAGGGGCTGGTGTCCACGCCACGGAACCAGTATTGCCGGTCGAACAGGTTGTTGATCGCCAACGATGCGCTGAACTTCTGTCCATCGCGTTCGAACAAGGTATGGCTCACTTGCGTGTTCCATACCATGTAGGCCGGCAACTGACCCACCGAAGCGATGGCATTCTCCTGCACGGTGTTGGCAGCGTCGCTGAAGGCCTTGCTGAAGTAATAGCCGGAAAGCGCGACAGTGGTGTGACCGAGCGCGTAAGTGCCGCCCAGCGTGATCTGGTTGCGCGAGGTGTAAGGCACGCGCAAGCCGCGGAATGCACCCGATTCCTGGCTGGCATCCAGATAGGCATAACTGGCGTTGAGGGTGAGCGCACGCAGTTGCTCCGGGCTCCATTGCAGTTCCAGCTCGCCACCTTGATGGCGGGTCTTGCCGAGATTGCGGAACACGCGCGTGGTGTTGTCGAGCTGAATCTGCTGATCGAAATCGATGAGGTAGCCGCCCAGCTGGACACGTGTCCGCTCGTTGGGCTGATAGCGCGCGCCCGCCTCGTAATTCCATGCCAGTTCGGCATCCAGGTTGTCGCCGAAGATGATCTGGGTGACCTGCGGCGCACGCATCGAACGCTGCCCGTCGGCGTAGAAAAACCATTGCTCGTTTGCCTGGAAGCCCAACGTCAGCCCCGGCAGGACATCGCGCGTCTGGTTGAGCGTGCTGACGCCGGTGGCACGATTGAAATAGCGCGAATCCAGGCGTTCGTAGCGCAGGCCCGGCGTAATCGTCACGCGCTCGCCCGGCAGGGTGATGGCGTTGCTGAGGTATGCGGCCAACGCGCGGTCTTCGAACCGCCAATCGCGCACGGTGGTGAACAGCCCGTCGCGCAGACGCAGATTGCCCACGAGAAAATCGATGTCCTCGCGCACTGCACGCACCCCGGCAGTCCACTGCTGACGCACGCCACCGGCATCGCCCATGCTCCAGCTCAGCCGTGGCTCGCTGCCGACCACGCGGAAATCGCGCGGTGCGGTCTGGCGCAGTTGCGGCGGCAGGTCCGAGCGCCACGTTTCGGTGGAGGCCTGGCGCATGCCGACAATGAAATTGCGACTGCTGCGTGCACTGAAGTTGCTCCAATCCAGGCGCACCTCCTGCATCGGACCCCAATCGCCCAGCAGCTGTTCGTAGCTCAGCGACGCACGTGTGGTGCGGCCGTTGAAGCTGTCCAGCGGGCGGGTGGACTGGCGCGGGTCGCGCCGGTAATCGTCCGGACTGAGGGCACCGGCCAGGTCCATGTCGACCAGATAACGCTGCACGCTGGCCTTGAGCAGCTTGGTGTCGTCCAGCCACCATTCGGCACGGACGCGCAGATTGCTGATGTCGGTGTCGCTATGCGCGCGCCAGTACTCGCCATAGGTGCGATTGGCATCGACCTGCATCCCGAAGTTATCGGTGAGATATCCGCCGCTGCTGAGCGCGCTGTCCTGCAGGAACCGGCCCTGGCCGCCGGCAGTGACCTTGTGCGCCAGCGTGGTGCTCCACGCGCTCGGGATCTCCTTGCTGACCAGGTTGATCACTCCGCCCACGTTATTCGGCCCGTACTGCACCGCTGCGCCGCCGCGCACGATGTCGATGCGGTCGATCTGGTTCAGCCCCACCGGAAACAGCGACAGGCTGGTCTGCCCATACGGGGCCAACGCCAGTGGAATGCCGTCTTCGAGCACCTGCACGCGACCGCTGCGGCTTTCGTACAGACCGCGCAGCATCAGCTGCGGCAGTGCGCCGGTGCCGGTTTCGTCGAAGATCTTGATGCCGGGCACGCGCTGCAATGCATCGTCCAGCGAACGGTTGCCGCCATTGCGCAACTGCTCGCGGTCGATCACCTGGCGGCTGCCGGCGTAACGCTGCACATCGTCGGGTTTGGAGCGACCGAGCAGGCTGCCTTGCACCTGGATCGCATCCAGCGCACGAATCGGCGTGCCGCCACCGCTGGCATCAAGCGCATCGGTCGTCGGCGTATCGCTTGCGCGCGCCAGCTGCGGCAGCGTCAGCGTGCTCGCCGCGATAGCGATGGCCAGGGCGTGAAAACGGAACGTCGACATCTACGGCGTGCTCCTGCAGGCGGGAGGTGATTGGGGGACGGCAAGGCTGGCCAAATGGCCGCGCAGGGCGCGTTGGATCAGCGCGCGGTCTTCGCCGGCCAGCAGCCAGCGCAGCTCCGGCTGCTGCAGCCAGTGCGCACGCTGCGCGTCAGTGCGCGGGTTGGGGCAGAACGGGACGTTTGCAGCAAGACACTGCGCATGCAGTTGCAGCAGCAATTCCCACACCTGCGGATGAGTGGGCTGCGGGCCCAGACCCAGATCCAGCGCAAGATCCAGCGCACCTTCCATCACCAGGGCCACGCCTGGGATGGCAAGAATCTCCGGCAGGGCAGCCACGCCGGCGGCGCTTTCGATCATCGGCACGATACGGGTGTTCGCATTGGCATGCGCGATGTAGGTGGGCAGATCGACATTGCCAAAGCCGGTGACACGGCCGCCGGTGATGCCGCGCCGGCCCAGCGGCGGGAAGCGCGCCGCGGCGATGGCGTCGCCGATCTGCGCCGCAGACTCGGTACGCGGAACCACGATTCCGCGCGCGCCGGCATCCAGCACGCGGCCAATCAGTTTTTCGTCCACCTCCGGCACGCGCACCCAGGCCTCGCAGCCCGACAACTCGCAGGCGCGGATGGCATGCTCCAGCGTGTCGGGCGCGTGCAGCACATGCTCCAGATCGAGCACCACGAAGCCATAGCCGAGGCGGCCCAGCAACTCGCAGAGCTGCACGCTTGGCAATGCATTGAGGATGCCGACTGCAACCGCCATGGAAGAGGCCGCCGAGGAAACGGGCGCTCATCCTGCACTTGATGGGAATGATTATCAAGTGTGTCTAGCGGTCTTTTTGGGTAACCACTGCGGCGTGATTCCGATGGGTTAGCTTGGAGCCTGTAGACAGTCATCCCCCACACCCGGATCGTTGCTGCGCACTTGGAACTGTTCAACAGCACGTGTCTTACGCCGAACCCAATGTTGTTGCTGCCCAGGAAACGCCGTAGCCTTGAGGAAACAAGGCGTTTATCGGCCAACCACTATGTACCGCACTTCAGCCGCGCTGCTATACATCTCTCTGACGATTTCGCTGTGCGCGTGCGGAGCAAAGGAGACCACGATGCAATCGAGGGACGCGCAGGCGCGCGACGAAGACGGCGATCCGATCTATCGGAAGAACCAGCATCCGAAGCAGGCCTATAGGGTGACCATGACCATTGAGAATGCGCCGGGGCCGTTTGGGGCTGCGTCAGCTAAAGCGTTTTACGACATGAAGGATCGTGATCAGTGCGCGCCATTCGATGCTTCATTGGGGATGTCGACAAAGCCAAAAGAACACGCGATACCTGTTGCTTTTCAGAAGATCAACGATACGGTTTTCACGGCGATGATTTATATGGATGGCATGGTCGATGCTGACTACTACGGCAAGGGCGTCTGCCACTGGGAATTTGGAGGTTTCGGTGTTTCCCTGAAGGCGACAGGTGGCAGGGCGGAAACAGCTTTCTCGCCTAGTCTAGAAAAAAAATACTTTGACGAACTTAAGCAAAAAACAACTTTTTTTTGGTCAGGGGGGTATCCCAGGAGTAATTTGGAAGACTATGTCGATTTTGGCGAAGAGTCTGCTGACAAATACGCAGAGCCAAATCGAAGTAACTTATTTCGTATAAATCTCAAGGCGGAAAGGGCGCCCCATGAGTCTCACCAGCCAGCAGTACGCCGCACTGACCCGCGATGGCTACGACAAGCCTGAAGATACCGGAGAGCGAAGCGCTGTTGTAAATATCGGCGGTCTACCTGTCCGACGTTTGCAATACGTGGACAAGCCGTCAGGCTACCAAGGCGTCATCTACGAGAGAGCCGATACCAGGGAAATAGTGGTTGTCCACCGAGGAAGCGAGTTTGATCGCCAGCCCTTACTGGACGGTGCACTGGCCGACGGTGGGATGGTCGCGACTCGCCACAATGCGCAGGTAGCAGACGCCATCACGTTTACGCAGCGCGCCTTGAAATATGCAGAGCAAAAGCATCTCAGTACCGGTCTACCAATCCCCGATGTGACGGTTGCTGGCCACTCGCTCGGTGGCAATTTGGCACAAGTCACTGCGCATCACTTCGGCCTTAAGGGGCAGACCTTCGACGCCTACGGCGCGGTCAGTCTGGATCGGCGGATTCCGGAAGGCGGCAGCGATGTGATCAATCACGTTATGGCCGGCGATGCAGTCAGCGCCGCAGGCCGCCATTACGGCCAAGTCAAGGTCTATGCCATACCGCAGGAAATTGCTGTCCTAAAGGCCGCGGACTACGTCAACGACCGCAGTGCGCTGGACGCGCGTGATCCGCTTTCGGCGGCTGTCAGGTTGGGTGAATCGCATCGCATGCATAACTTCCTGCCAGTCGATGGGGCCGGCAAAGCGGATACCTCCGTCTTGGAAGACCCTTCAACGCAGCAGCTCGCTCGGCGGTACGCGCCGATGATCGAGAAGTATCGCGGCGACATCGAGACGCTACGGTCCGGCTTGACGGTGTACTCGCGTGGAATCCCTGGGCTGGCCCGCGATGGGGTCGATCACCTGCGCGGTCCGTTGGAACCGGGAACAGGACGTCGAGAGATGGATGCGCCGACCTGGCAACAGCAGATGCAGCAATTCCAGCATGACCGCGAGCGCAGCCATGTGCCGCAGGCGTGGCAGGTGCCGCTCAAGGGAGAGGCGCAGGGAGCGCATGATGCGCGTGCGATGTCGCCGACTCACAGCGGAAATATGCCCTCGTTGAAGGACGACCCAAGCGCATTTCTCGATCGCATGTTGGCCGCCGCACAGAGCGGCGACCGTGATCAGTTCCGTCAGATGACGCAGAGCCTTGCCAATGAGCCGCATGGCCGCGCATTGCACGCCGAGGCCGTCGAGACGGTGAACCAGCAGGAACAGCAGGCGGCCCGGCAGGCGATGCAGGCACAGCGGCAACAGGCCGAGTCGCAGCAGCAAGAGACCATGCGCATCGGCGCACGCAGCCTGTAGTCGTCATCACCAGGAAGACTGGAGGCACGATGGACGTACAAGACCCGATGGCGCTGGTCAGCAAAGCCGCCATGCTGATGGAACAGTTCGAGCGTCGATGCGCCGAACTGGAACAACTTCAACGCCGCCTTGCCCAGCAGTTGGAGCAAGTCGCCCAGTCGTTGCCAAACGTGGTCACCCGTTCGGCCGAGCAGACGCTGCAGCGCGTACCCGACACCTTGATTCGGAGCATTCAGCAGGGCTTGGATCAACCTGTCGCCGGTTTCGAAAAGCGGCTGCAGCAGGCCGGTGGTTTGATCGGGGAAGGCGCGCAATCATTGTCCGATCAGCTCAAGCGCATCGAGCGCGGGCAGCGCCTGCTGCTGTGGAAAGGCGCTGCGGTTGTCCTGGGAGGTCTACTGCTGTTGTTGGGCGGCGGTGGGTGGTTGTTGACCCAATATCGTCAGGAAATACGTGACAATCGGTTGCGTGCCGAGTTGCTGCGCGCTTACAACGGCGCCGACGTAATGCTTTGCGGCGACCGTTTATGCGCGAACGTGGACACCAAGGGCGCTGCGTACGGCGATCGTCGTCAGTACCGACCGGTCAAGCCACGCTGATGTTGATAGCGGCTGTCGTGTGTCTTGGTGACGGCCGCGTGGCGATGCAATCGGCAGTAGCTACCCCATAGTGAGTCCATTGGGTAATGTGCGTCGTCTTGGCGCTGAGCACTGGGGGCATCGAACCAGCAACTGTCACGACGCCGGCACGTTCAACGCGCGGTACGGCGGGGTGGACATCACCATTTCGGCCAGCGAATAGGCCAGTTCGCGCTCGGCCAGTACCGCGCCGTCGGCGCCGTGTTCGAGCAGGTGCTTGACCTCGGCGTCGCTGTGGGCTCGCGCCAGCAGGGTCAGCGAGGGGTTGATGGCGCGCAGCTTGGCCAGTGCTTCGCCGGCTTCCAGCGGCTGCGGAATGGCCAGGATTGCGATCTTGGCATGCTCCGGGCGTGCCTCGGCCAGCACGCGGTCGGCCGCTGCGCTGCCCCGGATGCCGGGAATACCAGCCGCATGGGCCTTGGCGACGTGGTCGCCGTTGTCGTCGATCACCAGCACCGGCACGCCGCGGCTGCGCAGCAATTGCGCCAGCGAACTGCCGACGCGGCCGTAGCCGATCACGATGGCATGCCCATCGGCCGGCAACGGCGGGCCGGGCGGCAGTTCCGGTTCCACGGCGGCGGGCGCGTCCTGCGCCTGCTTGGCCTGCCAGCGGTCCAGCCACGAGAACAGGAACGGGTTGGCCACGATCGACAGTAGCGCGCCGGCCAGGATCAGGTCGCGCCCGGTTTCCGGCAGGATCGCCAGTTGCACGCCCAGGCCGGCCAGGATGAAGGAAAACTCGCCAATCTGCGCCAGGCTGGTGGAAATGGTGAGCGCCGTGCCGGTGGGGTGGCCGAACGCGCGCACGATCAAAAATGCCGCCAGCGACTTGCCCACGGTAATGGTCAGGAAGGTCGCCAGAACCTGCCACGGGTGCGCGATCAGGATCATCGGGTCGAACAACATGCCCACCGACACGAAGAACAACACCGCAAACGCGTCGCGCAACGGCAGCGAATCGTTGGCGGCCTTATGGCTGAGTTCCGATTCCTTGAGCAGCATGCCGGCGAAGAACGCGCCGAGCGCGAACGACACACCAAACAACGTAGCCGACACGAATGCCACGCCCAGCGCGATACCGAGCACGGCCAGGGTGAACAGTTCGCGCGAGCCGGTTGCCGCCACTTTTTCCAACGACCAGGGAATCACGCGCCGGCCGATCACTAGCATCGCCGCGACGAACGCCACCATCTTGAGCAAGGTCACGCCCAGCGCGGCCAGCAGCGAGGGCGATTGCGCATCGTGCGCCGCGGCTGCTGCGCCGCTACCGAGCACATCCGCCAGCGCCGGGAGCAACACCAATGCCAGCACCATCACCAGGTCTTCGACAATCAGCCAGCCCACCGCGATGCGGCCGCGCTGGGTGTCCAGCAAACGGCGTTCTTCCAGCGCACGCAACAGCACCACCGTACTGGCCACCGACAGCGCCAGGCCGAACACCAAGCCGTGAATCAGCGACCAGCCCATGCTCCACGCCAGCGCCCAGCCGAGCAGGGTGGCCACCACGATCTGCGCCAATGCGCCGGGCACCGCGATCCACTTCACTTCCATCAAATCGTCGAGCGAAAAATGCAGCCCCACGCCGAACATCAGCAACATCACACCCAGTTCGGACAGCTGGTTGGCGATGGTCTGGTCGGCCACGAATCCCGGCGTAAACGGCCCTACGCACACGCCGGCCAGCAGGTAGCCGACCAACGGCGAGAGCTTCACCTTCTGCGCGAGCGTGCCAAGGATGAAGGCGACCGCGAGGCCGACGGCGATGATGTCGATGAGGCTGGTGTCGTGATGCATTCCAATCCGTTGTGAGAGTGTCCGGGAGATCGTCGAGCCAGCCAATGGCACTGCGCCGGGCGTCGCCTGCGGGCATTGCGTGGTCATGGCTGGAGTCCGGCAGGGGGAACTGGACCGCAAGACAGGTCCGGTTGGCCGGACGCCCATAGTACACAGCGCATGATTAACGCGATGCGACACGCAGCGCATGCGTGCAGACAGATGCATGCGTCAGGTGGCGCGTAAACCGCTGTCGCCTGCGCCTGCGAGCTGAGACGCACGGCGCAAGTCCGGCATGCCGAGTCAACATTGACGACACCGCTTCGCGCTTGCGCAAGGCCGGGGCGCGACGCATGCAGATAATCCGGGCATTCCGTGGAGCACCTGCGTCCTTGGGCAGGTGTACGCATGCATCGCCCCTATTTCGGGGGAGATGCCACATGAGCCAGGCCATGCATCTCAGCGATTTGGCAACACCCCAGTTCCGCCACGATCCCTATCCGACATACGCACGCCTGCGCGAAGAAGGCCCACTGGTGCAGGTGGCGGACGGGCGGCTGATGTCCGGCCGCTACGCCGTGGTCGATCGCCTGCTCAGCGACCGTCGGGTCGGTCGCGACTATCTGCAAAGCATTCGTCTGCGTTACGGCGAGGCGGCGGTGCACCTGCCGCTGTTCCAGGGCATGAGCCGCATGTTCCTGCTGCTCAATCCGCCGCTGCACACGCAGTTGCGCGGACTGATGACGCAGGCCTTCGGTGCGCGGCAGATGGAGTCCATGCGTGAGGTAGCCAGCGATACCGCCGCCGGGTTGATCGACGCTTTCCAGGCCAACGGGCACTGCGATCTGCTGGCCGAGTTCGCGTTCCCGCTGCCGATCGCCATCATCTACCGGATGCTGGATATCGATGCAGCCGATGTCACCGCGCTGAGTCACGCGACCAGCGCGCTGGCGAAAGTCTTCGATCCGATGATGACGGCGGAAGAACTGCAGGCCACCAGCGTTGCGTACGACCAGCTGGCAACATATTTCCACGGCGTGATCGCGCAACGTCGCAGCGCTGGCGGCGACGATCTGATCGCGCGCTTCATCCAGGCCGAGGACAACGGCCGCCGCCTGAGCGAGGAGGAGATCGTCTCCAACGTGATCCTGCTGTTCTTTGCCGGCCACGAAACCACCTCCAACATGATCTGCAATGCGCTGGTCGCGCTGCATCGGCATCCGCAGCAATTGCGCCTGCTGCAGGAAACCCCGGGCCTGCTGCCCAATGCAGTGCTCGAATGCATGCGCTACGACAGCTCGGTGCAGATGGCCACGCGCACCGCCTTGCAGGATTTCCAGATCGAGGGCGTGGCGGTTCCCCGGGGCGCCATGCTGTATCTGATGCTGGGCGCGGCCAATCACGACACGCTGCAGTTCACCGACCCGCAGGTGCTGGATATCCGCCGCCAGCAGGGCCGCGCGCTGTCGCTCGGTGGTGGTATCCACCACTGCCTGGGCAACCGGCTGGCCCTGATCGAAGTGGAAGCGGCACTGGCCTGCCTGCTGGCGCGTCTGCCGGCGCTTCGGCTGGAGCAGCTGGACACGCTGAGCTGGAACGACCGCGCCAACCTGCGCGGTGTCGATACGCTGCTCGCCTCCTGGTGAGCCGCGGCCAGGCAGTGCAGTGGCGTGACCTGCCGGGACGGCATCGCAGCGGCAATCACTGCGCTGGCGATCGTCGCGGCAGATGAGGCACGGCCGCGGCACCCGAATCGAGATGCCCACAACGACAAACACCGCCGATCACTCGGCGGTGTTTGCGTATACACATGCGCGGATCGGCAGGTTCGCTCGAGCCGGCCGATCAGAAGCGGTAGGTCACCCGGCCGTACCAGTAGCGACCGTTGAAGCCGAACGGCGACAACGAGGAATACTGCAGACCGCTGGCGCGATCATCGTAGCCGGTGGTCAGCTGTGCCTTGGTTGGATACTGGTTGGTGACGTTGTCGGCACCCACGGTGAAGGTCAGCGCCTGCCAGGTGTAGTTGGCCGCCAGATTGAGGATCCAGCGCGCCGAATAGGTCTGGTCCTGGCTGCCGTCGGCCGGATCGCCGATGCGCTTGATCGCGCCATAGCGGGTGGCATTGCCGTTGAGCGAGAAGCCGCCCAAGGTCCAGTCTGCTGCCAGCATGTACTTGGTGCGTGGCGTGGATTCGGTCAACAGGCCCTGGCTGGCACGTCCGAAGTTCGGATTGGACAGCTCCAGGATCTTGGTCTTGTTGTAATTGGCGCTGGCGCTCAGGTTGAGGCTGCCGCCGGCACCGAGATCGGCCCGATAGCTGTTCACCCAGTCGACGCCGCGCGTGCGGCTGGTGGCGCCGTTGACGAAGAATTGCACCGCACCCACCTGGCCGATCGGCTGGGCGAGCTGGATCTGGTCCGAATACAGGATCTGGTCCCAGATGCGGATCTGGTACACGTCCAGCGTCGAGGTGAAGTTGGCGGTCGGCTGCCAGACGCTGCCGATCCCGTAGTTGGTGGACTTTTCCGGGCTCAGCGGGCGCGCGCCCAGCTGCACGGCGATCGGGTCGGAAGTGCGATAGGTGCCGACCTGGATCAGCTGCCCGTCCTGCGGCAGGGTCACCACCGAGGCGTAGTTCTGCTGCGCCAGCGAGGGCGCACGGAAGCCGTTGGAAACCGTGGCACGCATGGAGAACGTATCGGTGAACGCATAGCGTGCCGACAGCTTGCCAGAGCGGGTGGAACCGGCATCGCTGTAGTTCTCGTAACGCCCGGCGATGCCACCGGACAGCTTGTCGGTCAGGTCCGCTTCCAGCGCTGCATAGGCCGCGTTGCTGTGACGGCCGAACTTGCCCGCTACCGAGGGCTCCAGACCGGAGAACACCTGCGCACCGCCGGGGTACGGGGTTCCGGTTTCCGGGTTGATGGTGTCGGGGTCGAAGAAATACGACGCCGGCGAGCCGGCGACGATCTCGTAGCGGTCCTGGCGATGTTCCACACCGAAGGCCAGATTGACCGGATAGGCCAGGCCCCAATCGAAGGACTTGTTGAAGTCGGCGTTGAGCGTGCCTTGTTCGGTTTCGAAACCGCCGGAATTGAAGTTCGTCGGCGAGCTGCCCGTGCTCCAGTACAGATTGGTGTTGATGCTGTTGAGGATGTTGAAGGTCATGTCGTTCTTGCCATAGGTGGCCGACACGTCCCAATGCCAGTCGCTGGCCGTGGTGCCCTTGACGCCGAGCACCGCCGAGCGGTCGTTGATCGGGTTGTAGATCTGCGGCAGGAAGCCGTTGGGATACACCGCCTGCACGTTGCGGTCGGTGTTGTCGTAGGCACGGTAGTAGCCGTTGGAGGTCACTTCGCGGCGGCTGAGGCTCAGATGGCCATACAGCTCGACGTTGGGCGTGAAGTCATAACCGAACGCGACCAGGCCCTGGTAGAACCTGGCATCCGGATCGCCATGGCGCTGGTAGGGCACGCCGCTGGGATTGGCGGCGCCGGCAAGCGTGGTGGCGCGATTGGTGTTCTCGCTGCGGTTGGTGTCCATCGAATTCTGGTAATTCCACGACAGCCGCACCCAGCCAGGCGCGGTGTCGCCGCTGGTGGCGCCGAACGGCAGGCCGACCGAGCCGTCGACGCCGTTCTGTGCGCCGTCGCCCTTGTCCATGATGCCGCCATTGACCGAAATGCTGTTGCTGCCGGCCGCGGCGCCATGCTTGAGCACGATGTTGACCACGCCGGCGATCGCGTCGGAGCCGTATTGCGCCGACGCGCCATCGCGCAGCACCTCGATGCGGGCGATCGCCGACATCGGCAGCGAGTTGAGATCGGCCGGCGCTGAACCACGACCGACATAGGGGTTGTAGTTCACCAGCGAGGAGGTGTGATAGCGCTTGCCGTCGACCAGCACCAGCACGTTGTCCGGCGACAGCCCGCGCAGCGTGGCGGGACGGGCGGCGTCGTTGCCGTCGGCGATGGCCGGGCGCGGGAAGTTCAGCGACGGCAACAGCTTGCCGAGCGCGGTGGCGACGTCGGTGGCGCCGGTGGCCTGCAGGGACTCCTCGGAGATGATGTCGATCGGCGATTCGGATTCGGCCACGGTCCTGTCGCTGACGCGCGTACCGGTGACGATCAGGGTGTCGAGGGTTTTCTGCGGCTGGGTCGATTGCGACTGCGCACTGGCAGCGAAGGAACAGACGGTGAGTGCGACTGAAATCGCCAGCGAAAGTGCGTTGGAGTTGTGCATGGGAGTCAAGGCTCGAAAGGAGTGATGGACGTAGCGACGAAGCACCGTAAATACCGGGGAATGCAACTGCGAACGGGTAATCGGCCATGCCTGCGCGCCGCATGCGTCCGCAGGACGGAGCAGTGCGCGCGAAGAGGGCAGCAACCGGCAATGCGCGGTGTGGCGCCTTGCGCACTTTGCTGCGCGCATCCTTGCTGAAGCGGTGCAACGTGCAGCGGAGAGCGTCTAACCTGGCCACCTCATGTGTGCGAGGGTGGCCAGGGACGGTGACGTCGGCGACACGTCAGACATGCAGTGCCGCGCGACTCAAATGCCGGCCGTGACCGACCGGCATTTGGGAGTTACCACTTGTAGTTCACGTTTGCATAGACCAGCGCGCCGTTGAAACCGAACGGCGAGGCGCTGCTGTAGGGCAGGTAAGTGCGCGTGCCCAAGCCGGCTTGCTGGCGGTCCGGATATTCGTTGAGCACGTTGTCGCCACCGATGGTGAAATTCCACGCGCCCAACTTGTAGGACGCGGCCAGATCCAGCGTCCACTTGGCCGCGTAGGTCTGGTCGCTGCCGGCGTTGGTGCCGAACGTACTGAACTCGCCCCAGCGCGTGGCGGTGCCGGTGAACGACCAGTTGCCCGGCGACCAGGTCCCGCCAAGGAAGAACTTGTCGCGCGGCGTGCCTTCGGTGATACGGCCGATTTCGGCGCGACCGATGCGCACCGCACTCGGATCGATCGCCATCAGCGCTGCCGGGTTATCGGCGATGCGTTTGATTTCGGTCTTGTTGTAGTTGTAGCCGGAGGTCAGCTCTGCGCTGCCGCCATCCAGGTTCCAGCGATAGGTGCCGACCGCATCGACGCCTTGCGTCTTGGTGTCTACCGCATTGGTGAAGTAACGCCCGCCACCGATGCCCGGGAACCCATTGGCCTGCAGGTAGTTGCGGACCGCAGTCGAGGTGAGGTTTTCAGACAGCACGATGCGGTCGTCGATATCGATGCGATACGCATCCACCGTGATGTACAGATTCTCCACCGGCTGCAACACCACGCCCAGGCCGTAATTCTTGGATTCTTCGGCCTTGAGCGGTTCGGCACCGAGCGCGATCGCGGCAGGGTTGTCGGTACGGAAGGTGCCGATCTCGAACGGAATCGCGGTCACCGTGCCGTTGGGCTGCGCCACGTTGAGGAACTGGGTGGCGATCGACTGGAAGTTCTGCTGCTGCAGCGACGGCGCGCGGAAGCCGGTGGATGCAGTCGCACGTACCGCCACCTTGTCGGTAAAGGCATAGCGCAGCGACAGCTTGCCGGTGGCGGTGTCGCCGAAGTCGCTGTACTTCTCGTAGCGCCCGGCCAGCCCGGCCGAGAACTTCTCGGTCAAATCGGTTTCCAGGTCGGCGTAGAACGAATGACTGTTGCGGTTGTAGTAACCGGCATCGGAGGGCTTGAAGCCCGGAAACACCTGCGCGCCGGGAATCAACGATCCGTTGGCCGAGGGAATACCGCCGTTGGCCGAGGAAGCCGCATCGCCAGGCGATTCGTTGAATTTCTCGCCGCGCCATTCGGCACCGAAGGCCAGCGTCACCGGATAGGCCAGGCCCCAATCCAGCGTCTTGGTGAAATCGGCATTGAGTACGTTCTGCGTCACTTCCAGCGTACCGGCGTGGAAGTCGGTCGGGCTGGCCAGCCCCAAGCTGTTGTTCAAGCTGTTGCGCACATCGAAGGTGAGATTGTTCTGGCCGTAGTTGTAGCTCAGATCGATGTTCAAGCCCCCTTCGGTGGAGGTCTTCAAGCCGCCTACCCACGAGACGTCCTTGCTGACGTTGTAGATCTGCGGCAGGAAGCCGTCCGGATAGATTTCCGGGCGGTTGCGATTATCACCGGCAAAGCGGAAATAGCCGTTGGACAGCACTTCGCGCCGGCTCACCATGCCGAACGAATAGAACGTGAGGTAATCGGTGGGGCTGTATTCGCCGTTGAACGAGAGCGCGCCCTGGTCGATGTCGGGGTCGCCATAACGCTGCTCCACACGGCCCTGGAACGGCAACGCGCGGTTGGTCTGATCCGAGTGCCCGGCCTGTGCGGCCAGGTGCACCTTGCCGGTGCCGGCGAAGCTGAAACCGGCATCGCCGGACAGTTGGTACTGCTCGCCGTCGCCAGCGCTGTACTTGCCGTAGCGGCCATTGATGCTGCCGCCTTCGCCGCTGCCCTTGAGCACGACATTGATCACGCCGGCGATGGCGTCCGAGCCGTATTGCGCAGACGCACCATCGCGCAGCACTTCGATGCGCTCCACCGCGGCGATCGGGATGGTGTTGAGGTCTGCCGGCGAAGAGCCACGCCCCTGGGTATCGTTGAGATTGATCAACGCCGTGCTGTGATAGCGCTTGCCGTTGACCAGCACCAGCACCTGATCGGGCGACAGGCCGCGCAACTGTGCCGGGCGCACCGCGTCGGAGCCGTCGGAGATGGCCGGGCGCGGAAAATTGAGCGAGGGAATCGCGCGTGAGAGCGCGGTCGCCAATTCGGTGGTGCCGGTCGATTCCAGTGCCTGCGGCGAGATGATGTCGATCGGCGATGCCGATTCGGCGACCGTGCGATCGGCCACACGCGTGCCGGTCACGATCAGGGTGTCCAGTGTTTTCTGGGCCGGCGCCTGCGATTGCGCAGACGCGGTTGAAGCGGAAAACGACAGTGCAAGAACAACGGCGACTGCGAGTGGACTGGTCTTGCAATTCATGCGGTGACAACTCCGAGTGGGGAACGGATGCATCGCAGGGGCCCCCTCCCGGGCCGCGTCCATCGCGGCAGCTGCGGTGCGTTCTCAACCATTAACCACGTGTAACCGCATGTCAAATTTTGGTTACGTTGCGCAAGCAACTGTCATCTCTGACGTGCTACTGGCAACGTTGTCATCGTGCACCAAAGTGATGCGACGCCTGCACCAGACCTGCTGGGGCAGGCGCTCGCTTGCACCATAGTGGACGGCAATACCAGTTATGAAACTTGTGCATCAGAATGTGATCTGCACCGCATCAGCACTGCGTTGCGCAACACCATGGAAGACCGCTTCGATGTTGTTGCCGTCCGGATCGAGCACGAACGCGGCGTAGTACTGCGGGTGATAGGGGCGCAGGCCGGGCGCACCATTGTCGCGACCACCGTGGGCGAGCGCCGCTTGATGGAAGGCATGCACCATTGCCACATCGCGTGCCTGAAATGCCAGGTGGTGGCGGCCGGTGAGCACGCCCTGTGCCACCGTGTCGCGGTCGGAAACGAATAATTCGTCGGCCCAGAAGAACCCATCGCCTTCGCCGCCGACCGGAATCCCAAGAACGTCCAGCACAGCCTGGTAGAAGCGCCGGCTGGCCGGCAGGTCCTGCACCACCAGGTGCAGATGGTCGATCAAGCGTCCGCGCGACAGCTGCGATGTTTCCATGGAGCGTGCTCCGGCAATGACGGGAGCACCGTTGATACCACCGCAGCTGCCGGCAGGTCTTCACCTCGCAGCGATACGGTGCGCATAGTGGCGACCAACGCGTCGCGCGTATTCCGTCAGGTGCGCGCCGACGGCGACACCAACCGCAGTGCATACAGAGTCGATGCCGCGGCCGCGTCCGCCTGGTGCCGGCAGCGAGTTTGTGTGCCGTTCCAAAAAGACCTTAGGCAGATGCGCACACGCCCCGGGCTGGCCGGGGCGCGTGGTCGACCCTGGATGTCGAAGGATGCAATGGCGACACGCCATGCATGCAGCGAAGTTGCATTTGCTGATCACAGCAAATGCGGCGGATGTCTCGCGCTGATCGCGAGATGGCCGATCGCATCGCCCGCCTCACGATCACAAAGACAACCTCGGCTGCTCAAGCGCAGCGCTTACCAGCGGTAGTTGATGCGCCCATACACGTACGCACCATTGAAGCCGAACGGCGACAGATTGCTGTACGGGAATTGTCCGCTGGTGGAATTGGCGAAGTTGTTTTCGTCCGGGTATTGATCCAGCACATTGTCTGCGCCCAGCGTCAGCGTCCAGCGATCGATCTTGTAGCTGGCCGATGCATCCACCACCCACTTGGCGCCGAAGGTCTGGTCGTTGCTCGCGTCCGCTGGGCGGGTGCTGTACTTGCCATAGCGCGTGGCCCCCAGGGCCAGCGTCCAGTGTTCGGAGTTCCAGCTGCCGTTGATCAGGAACTTGTCGCGCGGGAAGCCTGCTTCGATGCGGCCACGCTCGGTGCGGTCGATGCGCTCCAGGCTCAGCCCGTTGGCCGACAACGCGGCCGGGTTGGCGGCCACGCTGCGCACTTCGGTTTCCGAATAGTTATAGCCGGCAGTCAGGTCCACGCTGCTGGCGGCCAGCTGCCAGCGGTAGCTGCCCACCACGTCCACGCCGCGCGTACGCGTATCCACCGCATTGGTGAAGTAACGCCCGCCATTGATGCCGAAGATGCCCTGCGACTCCAACAGACTGCGCACGCCCGCGCCGGTCAGGTTGGACGACAGCACGATACGGTCGTCCACATCGATCTGGTACGCATCCACGGTGAGGTAGAGCGCATCAGTGGGCTGCAGCACAAGGCCCAGGCTGTAGGACAGCGAGGTTTCCGCATCCAGCGGCTCGGCGCCGAGCGCGCGCGCCACGGTGCTGTCGGCGGGGAAGGTGCGAATCTCGAACGGGTTCGGGTTGCCGGCCAGGAAGGTGGTGCTGGTGGACTGGAAATACTGCTGCGCCAGCGACGGCGCGCGGAAGCCCGAGGACACCGTGCCGCGCAATGCGATCCTGTCGGTGAACGCATAGCGCGCGGAGAACTTGCCCGAGGCCTGGCTGCCGAAATCGCTGTAGTCCTCGTAGCGGCCGGCCAGGCCGGCAGAGAACTTGTCGGTGAAGTCGGCTTCGATGTCGGCGTACAACGCGTAGCTGTCGCGCGAGTAGCGGCCCGACACGCTAGGAGCGAAGCCGCCGAATCCCTGCGCGCCACCGGCCAGCGTGCCTGCCTGGAAATACGAGCCCACTTCGCCCGGCGACTGGTTCCACTTTTCGTTGCGGTATTCGGCGCCGAAGGCCACCGTTACCGGATACGCCAGGCCCCAATCGAAGCCGCGCTTGACGTCCAGGTTGACGATGTTCTGCGTAGTTTCCAGCGCGCCGTCGTAGAACGCCGTGGGCGAGGTCGGCCCCAGGCTGACATTGAGCGTATTGCGGGTGTGGAAATCGATGCGGTTGTAGCCGTAGTTGTAGCTGGCGTCCCAGTCCCAACCGCTGGCAGTGGAGCCGCGCACGCCGGCCACCAGCGAGCGGTCCTTGGCGTAAGTCTGGATTTCCGGCAGGAAGCCCTGCGGATACACCGACAGGATGTTCTGGCTGCTGCCCGGCGCGCGGAAGAACGCGAACGAGGTGATGTCGCGGTTACTGGCGGTGGCGAACGCATAGCCGGTGATGCTGTCGCTGAAGGCGAATTCGGTATTGGCCGAGACCGCCTGCGCATTGACCTCCGGGTCGCCGATCTTGAACGCCTTCTGGCCGACTGCCGGCTGCGAGACGCTGGGCGCGCCGGCGTAGGCGCGTGCACGGTCGGTCGGGTCCTGCTGGTTGAGCTGGGCGGCCACGTGCAGCCAGCCACGGTCGCCGCCGTAGGCCACGCCGGTGTCGCCGGAGAGCTCGTAGTTGTTGCCGTCGCCAGCCGAATACTGGCCGAAGCCGGCTTGCAGGCTGCCGCCCTTTTCTGCGCCCTTGAGCACGATGTTGACCACGCCGGCAATGGCGTCGGAGCCGTACTGCGCCGAGGCGCCGTCGCGCAGCACTTCCACCCGCGCGATGGCCGCGACCGGGATGGTGTTCAGATCCACCGCCGCCGCGCCACGACCGATGGTGCCGTTGAGGTTGAGCAGCGAGGAGGTGTGGCGACGCTTGCCATTGACCAGCACCAGCACTTGGTCGGGCGACAGGCCGCGCAGCTGCGCGGGACGGATCGCGCTGGTGCCGTCGCTCAGGGCAGGGCGCGGGAAGTTCAGCGATGGCAGGGCGCGCGCCAGTGCGGTGGCCAGTTCCGGGGTGCCGGTGGCTTGCAGCGATTCGGCGCTGATGATGTCGATCGGCGACTGCGACTCGGCCACGGTGCGGTCCGACACGCGGGTACCGGTGACGATGACCGTATCCAGGGTGTTGGCCGGGGCGGCGGTCTGGGCCAGGGCGGGGGAAGCAAGCAGTGCAGCGACCACGGCGGTCGCAAGCGCGGAAAGGGGGGCGTTCATGACAACTCCGAAAACGTGGGTCCAGGCAGGACCAGGCAAGGCTAGGCAGGCGGCGGTCGCGGGAGGGCGAACAAGACGGCGGCCACGCTGAAGGCGCTAATTATTCGTTAACGCTAGAATGGCGTCGCAGGAATGCTGCTCATCTGCTCATTCCTTTTCGTTCTATCGGACTGTCCATCAATGATTTCCCTGCGTAACTTCTCCATGCGACGCGGCGAGCGTCTGCTGCTCTCCAACGTCGACCTGACCATGCACGCCGGCTACCGCGTCGGTGTGGTGGGCCGTAACGGCACCGGCAAGTCCAGCCTGTTCGCTGCGGTGAAGGGCGAGCTGGAGGCCGACAAGGGCGATGTCGATCTGCCCGGCAAGGTGCGCACGGCCAGCGTGTCGCAGGAAACTCCCTCGCTGCCCGACCCGGCGCTGTCGTTCGTACTGGGCGGGGACATCGAGGTGTCTGCGGTACTGCAGGAAGAAGCCGCAGCTACCGCGCGCGAGGACTGGGAGGCAGTGGCCAATGCACACCAGAAGATGGCCGAGATCGGCGCCTACGACGCCGAAGCGCGCGCCGGCAAGTTGCTGCACGGCCTGGGCTTCCCGGCCGACACGCACCATCGCGCGGTGTCGTCGTTCTCCGGCGGCTGGCGGGTGCGGCTGAATCTGGCGCGCGCGCTGATGATGCCCAGCGACCTGCTGCTGCTCGACGAGCCGACCAACCACCTGGACATGGATGCGGTGCTGTGGCTGGAGCAGTGGTTGCTCAAGTACCCGGGCACGCTGCTGCTGATTTCGCACGACCGCGAATTTCTCGACAACGTGGCCACCCACACCCTGCACCTGCATGGCGGCACCGCCAAGCTGTATGTCGGCGGCTACACCGATTTCGAACGCCAGCGCATCGAGCATTTGCGCCAGCAGCAGATCGCGCACGAGAAGGAACAGGCCGAGCGCGCGCATCTGCAGAGCTTCATCGACCGCTTCAAGGCGCAGGCCAGCAAGGCGACCCAGGCGCAGAGCCGCATGAAGCGGCTGGCCAAGATGGCCGGCACCGAGGCGGTGCGCGCCGAGCGCGAGTTCCGCATCCAGTTCGCGCAGCCCAGCCGGCTGCCGTTCTCGCTGATCCGGTTGAATCATGCGGCTTGCGGCTATGCCGCTGTGCCGCGGGAATCGGGAATGGGGAATGGGGAATCGCAAAAGCGTGGTTCCAGCGATGCCATTACCGTGCTGCATGATGTTGGATTCGGGCTAGAGGCGGGTGACCGGATTGGTTTGCTTGGGCCCAATGGCGCGGGTAAGTCCACCCTGGTCAAGACCTTGGTGGGCGAACTGGCACCGCTGGCAGGCGAGCGCAGCGCACATCCGGATTTGCGCATCGGCTACTTCGCCCAGCACACGGTGGAGTCGCTGCACGAAGGCCAATCGCCGATGGACCATTTCCGTGAGTTGTCGCCGGATGGTTCCAACCAGGCGTTCCGCGACTTTTTGGGGAAATGGAATTTTGCCGGTGACCGCGCCTTCGAAGTGGTGGATGGTTTCTCCGGCGGCGAGCGCGCGCGCCTGGCGCTGGCGTTGATCGCCTGGCAGCAGCCGAACGTGCTGCTGCTGGACGAACCGACCAACCACTTGGACCTGGAAATGCGCGAAGCGCTGGCCGAGGCGCTGAGCGATTTCGAAGGCGCCATCGTGATGGTCTCGCACGATCGCCATCTGATCGGCCTGGTCTGCGACAGTTTCTGGCGCGTGGCCGATGGCGTGGTCGAGCCGTTCGCCGGTGACCTGGACGAATACGCCGCCTGGTTGCGGAGCCGCCCGGCCGCGCAGGGGACCAAGCAGAAGATGGCCGAGGCGGCGCCGACCCCGCCACCGCCGACCAAGCCGCTGCCGCCGAAAAAAGCCGTCAACCCGCACAAGCTGGCCAGTGCCGAAAAGCGCGTCGGCGAGCTGGAAGCGGCGCTCGCTGCGCTGGATCGCGAGCTGGCCAATCCCGGCAACTACGCCGACAGCGAAAAGATGGCGGTGCTCGGACGCGACCGCGAAGCAACCGCGCAGCAGCTGGCTGAAGCCGAGACCGCATGGATGGAGTTGATCGACGGTGCGTAAGCGTCACTGACAAAAACGCCTGCGCAACCGTACGATGGCGTGTCAGATGGTCGTTGCGAGATGTACCAGGCGTACATCGCGGTTGCCGCGCCTGGTCTACACCTAGCGGCTGCCTGCGCGCTGCGTCGTGTTGGCCACGATGAAAGCGCGTGGGTTACGCTGCGCGTTGAGCCACACACGGATGTCGCGCGCATGATCAGCGTCACCATCAGTCTGGAAGACCATCTGGCCGCGCAGCGCTTGCATGCGCGTCACGATGCGAAACGCCTGCTCGTGTTTCTGGCAGTCCTGCTGTTGATCGGAGCGGGGCTGCTGCACCTGAGCGGCGCGAGCGAGATTATCGGCCCGGTGCTGATCGGCGGCGGTGGCGGTGGGTTGCTCGGCCTGGTGGCGTTGCACGTGTGGGGCCTGCCGCGGCGGATCAAACGCCTGCATGCGCAGCAGGCCTCGCTGCGGCATACCTACACCTATGCGTGGGACGAAAACGGTCTGGAAGTCACCTGGGCGGACGGGCATTTCCGCCGGCCCTGGTCCGATTACATGCGCATCCGCGAAAACGACCGGGTGCTGTTGCTGTACCACAACGACCGGCTGTTCGAGCTGTTCTGCCCGCACTGGTTCGCCGACAGGGCGCAGTTCGAGGCGTTTCGCCAGTTGGCCTTGCGGGTGGGAAAGACATCCAAGGCGCTCTGAGAGTGGCAGCGCTGCTCAGCTGCTGACGTGCTGTTGGGCCAGTAGCCAATCGCGCAACCGGCGCCCGGCATCGCTTTGCGGCCGCGACCGTAGCCGCGTCAGCCAGTAGCGCCCGGCGTCGATGGTGATCGGGAACGGGCAGACCAGGCGCCCGGCATCCAGGTCCTGGCGAAACATCGGCAACGGCAACAACGCCACGCCGGCGCCGGCTGCCGCTGCGCTGGCCAGGGTAAGCGACGAATCGAACATGCTGCCGCGCGCAGGCACCTCCGTCGCACGCGCCGCGCGGAACCACTGCGGCCACTCATCCAGGCGATACGAGCGCAATAGCGGCACACGCGCCAGATCCTCCGGCACGCGCAAGCCGCGCGCCATTGCCGGCGCGCACACCGGCGCGAAGGGCGCTTCCATCACGGCTTCGGCAACCTGGCCCTGCCAATCGCCATCGCCGAAGCGGATGGCCAGATCCAGGCCCTCTCCGGCCAGGTCGACGCGGTTGTTGTGGGTGGACAGGCGCAGTTCGATATCCGCGTGCGTTGCATGAAATGCAGCCAGCCGTGGCAACAGCCAGCCGGTGGCGAAGGTGCCGACCACGCCCACGCTGAGCACCTCGCGGTAACGGCCATCGGCAAAGCGTTCCAAGGTGGCGGCGATGCGGTCGAAGGCCTCGCCGAGCACCGGCGCCAGCGCGGCGCCTTCGTCGGTCAGCGCTACACCGCGCGGCAGGCGGTGAAACAGGCTGGTGCCCAACTGCTGCTCCAGCGCCTTGATCTGGTGACTCAGCGCGGCCTGGCTGACGCATAGCTCATTGGCCGCGCGGGTCAGATTCTGATGGCGCGCGGCGGCTTCGAACGCGCGCAGGGCATTGAGCGGCAGGCGGGGGCGGGGCATGGGTAGAGATTAGTTCAATTCATGCCTGAGATCGAAACATCGCGATGGTCGGCTGCATCCTGCGCATCGATACTGCGGGCTCTCTCAAGGAGGCAACCGCATGTTGAATCGGCGACAGTTCCTGCACGCAACCGGCGCTGGCGTGCTGCTTGCAGCGTCCAGACCCGCATGGGCACTCACCCCCGCGGTAAACGTGGACGACATGCTGCAGGCACAGTGGGCGCAGATCGAACGTGGCACCGGAGGCCGGCTGGGCATCTGCCTGCTCGACAGCGCCACCGGCAAGCGCCTCGGGCAGCGCGAGGACGAGCGCTTTCCAATGTGCAGCACCTTCAAATTTGTATTGGCTGCCGCGGTGCTGCGGCGGGTGGACCAGGGCAAGCTGACGCTGGCGCAGCAGGTCAGGATCCGTGCCTCCGACATGCTGGAGCATGCCCCGGTGACCGAACGCCATGTCGGCGGTTCGCTCAGTGTTGGCGAGCTCTGCCGGGCCACGATGATTTATAGCGACAACCCGGCCGCCAATCTGCTGTTCCCGCTGGTCGGCGAACCGGCCGGGGTGACTGCGTTCCTGCGCGGTATCGGCGATGCCCAGACCCGCACCGACCGCTACGAGCCGCAGATGAACCGGTTCGCCGACGGCGACCCCCGCGACACCACCACGCCTGCGGCAATGGCCGCCACGCTGCGCACGCTGCTGCTTGGCGACGCGCTGCAGCCAGCCTCGCGCAAGCAGCTGACCGACTGGATGATCGACAATCGCACCGGCGACGATTGCCTGCGTGCGGGGCTCACGGCCAGCTGGAAGATCGGCGACAAGACCGGCAGCAACGGCACCGACACGCGCAACGACATCGCCATCCTCTGGCCACCGAAGGGAAGCGCGCCCCTGTTGCTGACCACGTACTTGAACGGTGCCAAGGTCGACGACGCGGCACGCGATGCGGCGTTGAAGGCGGTGGCGGTCGCGGTGCGCGAGAGCATCGCGGCGTGAGTGCAAGGCTCCGGTGTCTCACGCGCGTCATTCGCGCATGAGTTCACGACGTGCTTTCTGTTTCTTCAACCCTTCAAGGTCCAATCGTGCAAATCAGGTCGTGTCATGGGTGGATGGCAGTTGCGCTGCTGCTTGTGCATGGGCTCGCACCGGCGCGCGCCTGGCAGCCAGCGCCTGGTCAGGTCGAAATACCGCTTTGGCCGCGCGCGGTGCCTGATGCGGTGCGCCACCCGAAGCCCGAATCGGTGGGCACCGGCGAGGGGCGTTACCCATGGACCAAGCTCAGCGATGTCAGCCGCCCGACGATGACGGTATACAAGCCCAAGGCTCACAACACCGGCGCGGCGGTGCTGGTGTTTCCCGGCGGTGGTTATCAAGTCCTGGCCATGGATCTGGAAGGGACCGAAATCTGCGACTGGCTGACCGCGCGCGGTATCACCTGTGTGCTGTTGAAATACCGTGTACCGAACTCGGGGCCGACCTGGGTCAACGACCGCCGCTATTATCCGAAGGTGCAAACAGCCCTGCAGGATGCCCAACGAGCGTTGGGGATGGTGCGCGCGCGGGCGGACCAGTTGGCCGTGGATCAGCACAAGATCGGTGTGCTCGGCTTTTCTGCCGGTGGTCACCTGGTGGCCGCGATCAGTACCCATTTTGCAGCGCGCACGTATCTGCCGGTGGATGCCGCCGATCGCGTGAGCTGTCGCCCGGATTTCGCCATTGCCGTGTATCCGGGCCATTTGTGGGCGCACGAAGACGAGGATGACGACACCCGCGATCCCACCCACCTGGACCTGCGTCCGGACATTCGCGTCGTCGCCGATACCCCGCCGACCTTCCTGTTGCAGGCGCAGGACGATCACGTGGACGGCGTTTCGCAGGTGCTGGCCTACTACGTCGCGCTCAACCATGCCGACGTGCCGGTGGAAATGCATGTGTACGCCCAGGGTGGCCATGCCTTCGGTCTGCGCGCCAAAGGGCTGCCGATCGCGCAGTGGCCGCAGTTGGTGGAAACCTGGTTGCACACGATCGGCGTGCTGCATCGAGCGGTCCGCGCTGCTGAAGGGGCGGCAGCTCGATCATTGCGTGCGCCACGGTGATCGCAGGTGTGATGGCATTGCTGGACCGGCAGCTGCGGCCAGTTCCTGGTAGCTGCCGGTGCCAGCGACGGCTTGCGCTCGCTGCCCGCAGAACCGACACTGCGCGCCCGGCCGCCTTGTGCCTGATGGCCGGCGCCTACAGGAGCGCGACGCGTGACCCAGCAACTGACTCCCGACCGTGGCCTGCTGCCGGCCCGGATCCTGCTGTGCTATTCGGCCATCGCGCTGTTGATCATGCTGGTCTTCAGCTGGTCGATGCCGCCCATCGATGCGTCCGGTTTCAGGCAGACGCAGACCGTCCTCTCGATCGACTGGATGCTGCGTGGTGGCCCTTTCCTGTCGTATCTCACGCCGGTGCTCGGCGCGCCGTGGTCGATCCCGTTCGAGCTGCCGCTGTTCCAGTGGCTGGCCGCGTTGCTGTCCAAAATCACCGGCATGAGCGCCGACAATAGCGGGCGTTTGTTGTCCACCCTGTTTCACGTGGGCTGCATCTGGATGAGCTATCGCATTGCCCTGGTACTGCGCCCCGACCGCGTGCTGGCACTGTGCATCGCTGGTGCGTTCGCGGTGTCGCCGCTGGCCCAGTTGTGGGGGCGCTCGGTGATGATGGAATCCACCGCGGTGTTCTTCGGCCTGGTGTTCGTCTGGGCGATGGCACGGCTATACGTGCAGCCGCGGGCCTGGCATGGCGGGGCCGCCGTTGCCGCCGCAGTACTGGCAGCACTGATCAAGATCACCACCTTCTTCGGTTTTGCTGTCTTCACCGTCCTGGCCCTGGCCTGGGTGGCGCTGCATGAGCATGGCTGGCGTCCACAGTGGCTGGTCGGTCACTGGAAGCTGTTGGGCTGGGGCGCTGTGGCGGCTGTGGCAGCGCTGGTGGCGCTGCTGCTCTGGCTGCACCACGCCGATGCCTTGAAGGCACACTCTGTTTTGGGTCAGCAAGTTACGTCCGATAGCCTGTCGGGCTTCAATTACGGCACCTTGCAGCAGCGCCTGGATCCGGCCATTTGGTGGGGGACCATCTTCAAGAAGCGCTTCGCCGGACCGGTCGGTTCGAACTGGGTGTTCCTGATCATCCTCATCGCCGGCTTGTCGATCCGCCAGATCCGTGCGGCGGTGATAGTGCTATTGCTCGCCTACCTGGCGCCGATGCTGGCCTTCACCAATCTGCAGGTGGTGCATCCCTATTACCAGTACGCGCAGGTGGTGTTCGCCGCGTCGATCGTCGGCCTGGTGCTTTGGTGGGTGGTGCAGCGTGGCCAGGCGATCGGTAAACCCGGCCGCGGTGTGGCATTGGCGGTGTTCCTGTGCCTGTTGTCACTGGGCTCTGGCTTGGTGAGTTCGCTGAAGAACATGAAGCAAGCGCGTGCGCCGACGCCGATCTCGCAGATCGCCGAACAGATCCGTGCCGCGACCCCCGAGCAGGGCGTGGTGGTGGCTTTCGGCGATGACTGGTCTTCCGAACTACCCTATCGGTCCGGGCGCCGCGCGGTGATGATTGCCGACTGGGCGTCCGATCAGGCGTTGCAGTCGCTGGCCAGCACCGACACTGCGCTGGGTGGCCTGCCGCTGGCGGCGATGGTCGATTGCCCCAACAAGGTGGGCAGCACGCCGCAACGGGCGCAGTGGCACGCGGCGATCGTGCAGCGTTATTCCGCGGGCGCGCAGCCGCAGACGATCGGCGACTGCAGGTACTGGCTGCATTGGTAGTGCACGCCGGCGGCTTGGCCGGCGACGCGGTGTGTGTTGGCAAAGGGCGGTCAGGGGCAGCGCATCGATGGCTGTCCTTGCCGTGCCAGGCATGGTGTGACCGCGGCAGCAGACCCTGTTGCCGCCCGCACGGAACAAGGCCATCGGCGACGCCGATATGCAGGGCGCGACGCCACGATGGCGAGCCGATGACGGCACACCGATCCGCTTCGTGCCGCATCCCCGCTGCCAATCCCGCGCGTTTCAGGCAGGTCCTGGGCCGTCGATGCGGGGAGGATCGTCCTGATACAGCCGTGCCGGCCCCCCGAGCGCTGGGTCGCTGATGCCAGGCTTACCGGTTTCCACGCGCCCGGCCAGGCGCTGGCGCGCTCCGCCCTGGACCAGCCACAGGTCGTACCAGCCGCCGGTCGGTGCAGCGCTCCAGCGCTCATGGTGCTCGCTGCCGGCAGCGATGGTGATGCGCTCGCGCGGTTGCGCTTGCGTGTAGGCACCAGGTTCCAGCGTGACCTGCAGTGGGCGGTCGCCGGGATTGCGTAAGGTCAGGCACAGCACTTGCGCATCGTCGGCGTCCTGCGCGATCTCGGCCAGCAGCGGCGCTGCATCGAGGTCGCCGCGGTAATGGCGATGGAAGCCGTTGGGGCCGAGCAGCCACAGATCGTAGCGGCCGTCGTAGGTGGTCCACGTGCCGTCCACGATGGCGTCGTTTCCCACTGTGTAGCGGCGTGGAATTGCCGCTAGATCGAAGCGGTCGTAGACATGCAGCACCGCCGCCGCGCCCGCATTGGCCATGCGGAGCGTCACTTCGCCGCGCTCGGGCAGGTGGGCCAGCTCCACGCTGGGACGATATGGCAGCCCACGCGAGCGGCGCACGCCGAACGGTTGTTCGGGCGGCTGCAACGTGGCCGGCAACGGCGGCAGTGCGTGTTCGCGCAAGGCGGCCGCGCGCGTAGCGGTTGCACCGACATCCGGCAGCGCGGCGACGAACGCGCGCGTATCGGCCTGGCGGAAATCGAAGGCATTGGTCAAATCGCCGCACACTGCACGCCGCCAGGGCGTGATTTCCGGCGCGGGCACGCCGAAGCGGCGTTCGAGCAGGCGCAGCACCGAGGTGTGGTCGTACACCTGCGAATCCACCCAGCCGCCGCGGCTCCATGGCGAGACCACATACATCGGCACGCGCGGGCCAAGCCCATAGGGCCGCCCGCGTAGCTCGGGAAGATCCACGTTCTGCTCGCCCGGCGCCGGGTGGCGGTGATAGTCGTCGTCGGTGGCCAGCGTCGATGCGCCGGCAAACCCGCCCGTTGCGCGTGCATCCGGCGACGGCGGTGCGGGCGGCGGCAGATGGTCGAAGAAGCCGTCGTTCTCGTCGAACATCACCAGCAAGGCGGTGCGACTCCACACCGCCGGATCGGCAGTGAGCGCATCCAGCACGCGTGCGGTGTAGGCCGCGCCCTGGGCGGGGCTGGACGGATCCGGATGCTCGCTGCCGGCCGCGTCGGCAATGATGTAGCTCACTGCAGGCAGGCGCCCGCCCAGTACGTCCTGGCGCAACTGCGCGAGACCGCGCGTGCTCACGCCACGCGCGCGCAATTGCGGATCATGTCCGGGCGCGGCGCTGTACGCCTGTCGAAATGCCGCAAAGCCGGCCAGCGGGTTGTCGGTGAAGTTGTCTGCCATGTCCTGATAGATCTGCCAGGACACACCGGCGTTCTGCAGGGCTTGCACGTAGGTGCCCCAACGATACGGCTCGGCAAAGCCGCCCAGTTCCGCAAAGTTGTCGTGCGAATTGCCGATCACCGGGCCGCCTGCGCGCGCCTGCGGATCGTTGCCGCCGGTCCACAGGAACACGCGATTGGAATTGGTGCCGGTCTGGATCGCAGCGTGGTACGCATCGCAGATGGTGAAGGCGTCGGCCAGCGCGTACTGAAACGGAATGTCCGCGCGCGTGTAATAGCCCAGTGCATGATTGTGCTTGGCGGCAGCCCAGTGCCCGAGCCGTCCATGGTCCCAGGCCTGTTGTGCATCCGGCCAGCTATGCGGGGTGCCCTTGACACGCATGAAGCCGAACTGCGCGGCCGTGTCCAACGCGAATGGCGTCAACCACTGGCGGCCGTCCTCGCTGGGTTGCAGCCACACCGTGCGCGCCGGTGCGCCCGGCAAGGGGGGCGCAGGGATCGGGAAACGGTCGCCGAAACCCCGCACGCCGGGCAGCGCGCCGAAGTAATGATCGAACGCGCGGTTTTCCTGCATCAGGATCACCACATGCCGAAGGTCCTCCAGCGTGCCGCTGCGCCGGTCCGGCGCGATGGCTGCGGCGCGCGCGATGCTGGGCAGCAACGCGGCCGCGCCGCTGGTGAGGCCGGCTTGCAGCAGGCGGCGTCGGGGCAGATCGATCATGTGGGCTCATCGCATCGGAAGGACTGCCCGCGCCGGTGCCTGGTGCGGGCATCGCATAGCATGGCAGTTCGCCGTTACAGGTCCAGCGTCAGGGTCAGGCCGACGGTGCGCGGGGCGGCAATGAAGGCACTGTCGCTACCGTCCACACCTTCCAGATAGCGCTTGTCGGTGAGGTTGCTGACGTTGAGCGCGAGCTGCAGGCCTTTGAGCTGCGAGGTCAGTTGCGAAAGTTCCACACCCAGATTGGCATCGAAGGTGGTCACGCCATCGAGTGCGGCGCGGTTGGATGCGTCTAGGTAGCGCTTGCCCAGGTAGCGTCCGGACACACCGAAGCGCCATGCCTGGCCGCGCCAGTCGGCCGACACCACCAGCGTATTGCGCGGTTGGCCGATCACCTGCGCACCGGGCGTGATCTCCAAGGCGGTATCGCGCGCGGCATCGCCGCTGCCGAGATAATCGGCCTTGTTGTAGGTGTAGGCGCCATTGATGCGCCAGCCGTTGTCCCAGCCGTAGCCCAGCGCTGCTTCCACGCCGCGCGCATGCACACCGCCGAAGTTTTCGTACACGCCATCGGTTTCGCCCAGGTAGTCGATACCGGTGACGAAGTTGGCCGGCACGTACACGATGCGGTTGTCGAAGCGGATGTCGTACAGCGTGACGCTGCCGGTCAACGGCCAGCGGCTGACACGCAGGCCAAGTTCGATGTTGTCGGCGGTTTCCGGTTTCACCCGGCTCAGCGCCACCGGGTCGGTTTCGCCCAGCACGCCGGACGCAATCGCGGCGAAGTTCTGCGAGTAGCCGGCAAAGGCTTCCAGGCCCTGCACCGGTGTGGTCCAGGTCAGGCCGGCCGATAGCAACGGGTCCGAATGCGAGTCCGATTCCACATGCTGCGCATCGCCGATGCGGCGGTCGCGGGTCTGGTCGACAAAGAACTGCTTGACGCCCACGCGCCATGCGAATGCGCCGTAACGCATCACGTCTTCGACGTAATACATCTGCTCGTCGGTCTGGTAGTTGTCCTTGAACTGCACCCAGTACGCCTGATGATCGAAGCTGATGTTGGTGCCGACGTTGAGCAGGCGGTGCCAGTCGCGGGTGACGCTGCGTTCAACGCGTTCCAGCCAGGCACCGGCACGCACGGTGTTGTCGATGGCGCCGAGATCGGTGCGCCATTCCACATCGGCCATCGCGCCGGCGCGGTGATTGTCGTAGTGGCTATGTCGATACGATTGCACCGGCATCGAACCGGCCGGATAGCAGGCCGGATTGGATTCGGCCGGCACCGCGTCGCTGCCGGCGCAACCGGCCAGCATGGCGGCAGCCGCGCCCCCGGGGGTGAGGTAATACAGTTTGCCCAGATCGCTGCCGCCATACACGGTGTTGCCGCCACGCGCTTCGGATTCGGGTGCGCCGGCGCCATCGTTGCTGACATCCACCAGATACGGCGGAATCCAGTCGCCGCGCCCCTGCATGCGGTGCGCATAGCCGGTCAGCGTGGTCTTGAAACCATTGCCGCCATCGAAGGCGCCACGCAGGTAGCCGAACGTGTTCTTGCGCAAGGCACGCGAGCCGGAGCGGTAGTTCTGGTCCAGGTACGGAATGCCGGTGAGCGTGCCGGTCAACAGGTCGTGCTCCGGGTCGCGCGCGAATTGCTCCGGGGTCACGCTGGTGTATTCGGATTCGTCGGCATCGTCGTAGGAGGCGTATCCGCTGAGCGTCCACTGATTCAGCACGCTGACGAATTTGCCGGCCAGGTGATCGCGGCTGGTGTGCCCGCTGCCGTCGATCCAGTCGTCATTGCGTGCCGACGAGCCACTGACCCAGGCACGCGTATTGCCGCCGATCAGGCCGGTGTCGTAGCGCGCGTAGTACTTGCGCGCCTGGTTATCGCCAATGCCGCCGATCACGCGCACACGCTGCGTTTCCAGCGGTTCGCTGGTGAGGTAATTCAAGGTGCCGCCCAGGGCTTCGTTGGAGCGCGAGGCGATGTCGGCGGTGCCCTGGCTCACTTCCACCGTTTCCAGATCCGGCATGTCGATAAAGCGATTGGCCTTGGAGCCACCGCCGTACGCCGAGCCGCCATTGGGTACGCCGTCGATGGTGGTGCCGATCTGCTGCGTATCGCGATTGCTGACGAAGCCGCGCATGCTGATCTGCGTGCCCCAATCCGAGGAGCCAAAGGCATCGGCTTCGGTCACCACCACGCCGGGCAGTTCGTTGAGCGCATCGTTGACGCTGCCGAGCACGAACTGGCGGTCCAGCATTTCCTTGCTGACGGTGGTCTTGGAATAGGTCATTGCCTGGCCGACCACCTGCACCTGATCCAGCGTCGATACTTGCTCATCGGTGACGGCCGGGTCGGACGTTGCGCCGTCGGGAACCTGCTGTGCATACGCCGGTAGGGTGAGCGAAACCAGCAGTAACGCCAGCGTGGCAGGACGGCGCACGCGCAAGGAGGACATCGAATCCATTGAAATCCACAGCGGGGGAGGGGGTCTGGAAAGACTGCCGCGCTTGCGTTGCGTGATCATGACCGCGCTACAGGCGAGGTCGCGATCACGCGCCGGATGTATGCAACCTCATGGCCAGAGCGAAGACTTGGTTAGCTTGGTTAGCGGCGTTCGGATGCTTCCAGCCGAGCTGACGAGATCTTGGGCCAAGCGGGATGTGGGCTGGTCAACGGGCTGGGTCAAACGCGGAGTCGGTCGATAGCGCGATGCCTCACCGCTTCTGGACACGCCGTGAGCCCATCCCTTGGGGACTCGATGGCGGCATCCATGCCGCCAACGGTCCCGCAATTGGCGAGGCCACCGCACCAGGCAGCGAGCGAAGTTTCGAGATCCAGCACAACCGCGCTGGCCGCAGTCGCAGGTGTGCAGTCCGCTGATCGAATTGTTCGACCATCCTAAAGCCAGCGCGAGAGAGCACGGTCAGCGTTACTTGGTTCGCGGTGGCGTTTCGGTCTGCTGTGTTTCCGGCATCAACTCCAGTGCCGACGGCGTGGTGCGCAGCATCGGGCGGAAGGCGATCGGATGGGGGCGGCGGCGGGTGAAGCGCAGCAGCCGCGACAACGTGAAGCCCGCCAGGGCCAACAACATCACCGCGAAGTACACCGGCAACGCGGCCGGGCCGAACTTCTGCATCGCGCCGCCGGCCAATGCAGGGCCGATCGCTGCACCCACGCCATGCACCAGCAACAAGCTGCTGCTGCCGGAAAGCAGGTCTTCGCGCGGCAGGTAATCGAGCATGTGCGCCACCGCGAACGGGTACAGCGAAAACGCCAATCCGCCATAGACGAAAAACAGAACGAACAGCACGGTGGTCTGTGTCTGCACCATCGGCAACGCGGCAGCGATCGCGATGCCGGCGGCCAGCACGCTCACGGTCACCAGGCCGATGCGGCGGTCATGCCCGTCGCTGATGCGCCCGATCGGCCACTGCAGCACCGCACCGCCCACGATGGCGGTGAGCATGAACATCGCCACGCCGTCGGAATCCAGCCCGATCCGGTTGGCGTATACCGGCAGCAAGCCCCAGAACGCACCCATCGCCAGGCCGGAAAGGCCGGCGCCAATCGTGGCCACCGGCGCCAGGGCATACAGCGTCACCAACCGCAGGCGCGATACATGCGGCACCTCGGGCGGGATCAGCCGCGTGGTCATCACCGGCATCACCGCTGCACAGAACAGGATCGCCGTCAGCGTGAACATCGCCGGTGCGCCTGCATCGCCGATGGTGAGCAGGACCTGGCCCAGTGCCAGCGCCGACAGATTGATCGCCATGTAGACCGAAAACACCCGGCTGCGCCGGCGCGCGTCGGGCTCGGCGTTGAGCCAGCTTTCGATCACGGTGTACAGGCCGACCAACGCCGCGCCGGTCACCAGGCGCAGCACGCCCCAGCCCCAGGCGTTCAACCAGATCGGATGCAGCAACACCGCAATGGCTGCCAGCGCCGCATAAAACGCAAACGCGCGGATATGCCCGATGCGGCGAATCAGCGGCGGTGCGAAGAAGGTGCCCAGAAAGAAGCCGGCGAAGTAGCCGGACATGATCAACCCCAACGCCCGCGCATCGAAGCCGGCCTGATCGCCACGCACGGCGAGCAGCGTGCCGAGCAACCCGCTACCGGTGAGTAGCAGGGCAACGCCCAGCAGTAAGGCAGTCAACCGCAACATGGATGCGGCCCTCGGGGGGGAAAAGGCGCGTCGATCACGTGTTCGAGTGTAACAGCCTGGTCGGTGCGGCTCGATCAGCGCCGTTGGCGCGTGCGCGTTTTTCGGCGATTGTGCGTGAGGATGTGATTGCCGCAGGTGGTGTTTTGCGATTGCTCGTGCGTTGCGTTGCTTGGATACGCAACCCATGCATGTGTCGATCGCATGGCGTGCACGCAGAGGTGTTGTGCGCTGCGCTCGCCCCACGCTGCCGCCAGCCACGCCTGCGCGCAGGGTGGGGCGGCATTGCGTCGGTGCGCGCAGCCCATCGGAGTGTGCGGGGCGTCGAAGCGGCCACTGCACATTGCCGCCGTCGCCTGGCGCCGGCCAAGTAGACGCATCACCGGCTGCCTGCTGCCCGTCGCAGGCGGCGCGCTGCCCTTGCCTGCCCGCATGCGTCTAGAATTTGCGCCCCTTGCAACGTCTTCAGCTGATCCCTGCCATGCCCATCTACGGTTTCCAGTGCACTACCTGCGGCCACGCATTCGACCGCCTGCAGAAAATGGCCGACCCCGATCCGCAAACCTGCCCGGCCTGCGCCGCTGCCACGATCAAGCGCCAGGTCACCGCGCCGTCGTTCCGCCTGTCCGGCAGCGGCTGGTACGAGACCGACTTCAAATCGGCCGGCGAGAAAAAGAAGAACCTCACCGAAAGCAGCAGCGCCGGCGGCGATGCCAAACCGGCGGCAACCGCGGAGAGCAAGCCGGCCGCCAAGCCCGCGTCCGATCCGGCATAAGTGGCCGCGGCGTGCAGGTTGCGCCGCACAGCGCGGTTGCGCGTTGCAACGACTCCACGTCGAGCACCGTGCTGCCGGCTGTGTCGCGGAGGATTGCATGGGTGCTTGCCGCCAACCCGGACGGCTGTGACATCCCACCGCCGTTCGCCGCGGCCAGGACTGCGTTCCCCGGTAGCGCCCGGCATGCGCGGTGGACGATCTCGCTGGCCGGGCCGGTGTCGATACACCCACGTCAGCCGGGCCAAGTGCAGTCCCGGCAAACTGTGGTGAAGCATGGCGGGTAGCCGCGAGGCTGCAAGGCTCTGACGCACGCGTTGCGCGTGCGGTTTGCCGCCCTTCTATGGATCGCCCCGACTGAGGTTTACAGCCGCATCCGCCTGGATGCGTGCCGTGGTCCAGAACGCTGGCGCCGGTGTCTCGCCGACGCGCGCAGGCCTATCTCACCCAGCCAGCCTGCGCGGCCAGTGCATCAACGCGCCTCGAAACGCGCCCGGCAGCCGTCGTTGACCCACACCGTGGCGCGACGATCGTCGTAGCCCCAGGTGCGACCTTCCGCACAGCGGGTGTCCGACAGCTGGCGGGTCAGCACCGGGCGGCCATAGCGGCCATCCCAGGCGCAGGTGCGCAGGCGCCGGTCGTCGCTGGCGCAGGTGATCGCATAGCCGTTGCCGGGGCGGTCATCGCGGCCGCCATAGCCGCCGTCCCAGCCACCGCCACCGCGGGCCTGCGCGAATTCGCCCCGGCAGCCGTCGTCCACCCAGATCCGGCCGCCTTCCTGGCGCCAGTTGCGGCCTTCCACGCAGGGCGTGTTGGAGAGTTGGCGCACCAAATTGGCGCGGCGCCAGCCGGTATCGCAGATGTTCTGGCGCTGATCGTTGCTCTCGCAGCGCACCGTTCCAGCGATCCCGCCAACGCCGCCGGGGCCATAGCCGCCGCCCCAGCCGCCACCGCTGCGGGCGTCGACGAAACGGCCGCGACAGCCATTGTCCACCCAGATCCGGCCGCGCTCGCTGCCCCAGTTGCGGCCTTCGATGCAGCGCGTGCCGGAGATGTTTTCCACCAGCACCGCGCGGCCGCGGAACGGCGTATCGCACTCGCGGCGGCGGTTGTCGTTGCTGGAACAGGTGATGCTGGGGCCATTCCAGCCACGCTCCTGGGCGCTGGCAGTGACGCTGGCAAATGCGCCGGTGAGGGTGATCAGGCCGAAGCCGGAGAGCAGCAGGGCAGTGCGCAGCATCGTGTCGTCCTTGGTGCAGGAGGGGCGTGGCGCCTATTCAGCCGGGCACCGACTTAAGCGCCCATGAGCGCCCGCGCATTTGCTCCTGCCGCTCGCCGGCCCCAGAATATCCGGCTTTCCGGCGCTGTCCTGCGTCGGGTTTTCAGCGGAGCTTTCGATGCGTACCCACTTCTGCGGCCTGGTCGACGAGACCTTGATCGGCCAAACCGTCACTCTCGCCGGCTGGACCGACGTGGCCCGCAACCTGGGCGGGGTGTGCTTCATCGACCTGCGCGACCACGAAGGCATCGTGCAGGTGACGGTGGAGCCGGTGGCCGGCGACGACGCCAGCGCAGAGCTGTTCAAGGTGGCCGCCAGCCTGGGCTACGAGGACGTGTTGCAGGTGGAAGGTGTGGTGCGCGCGCGTCATGCGGTCAACGACAAGCTGCGCAGCGGCAAGGTGGAAGTGATCGCCACGCGCATCAGCATCCTCAACAAGGCTGCGCCACTGCCGTTCCACGCGCACGAAAACCCGGGCGAAGAAACCCGCCTGAAGTACCGCTACCTGGACCTGCGCCGGCCGGAAATGCAGCGCATGCAGCGCACCCGCATCAAGCTGGTGCAGGCGCTGCGGCGGCATCTGGATGCGCGCGATTTCCAGGACATCGAAACCCCGATCCTGACCAAGGCCACCCCGGAAGGCGCGCGCGACTTCCTGGTGCCGGCGCGCATGCATCCGGGCGAGTTCTACGCCTTGCCGCAGAGCCCGCAGCTGTTCAAGCAGATCCTGATGGTGGCCGGCTTCGACCGTTACTACCAGATCGCGCGCTGCTTCCGCGACGAAGCGCTGCGTGCCGACCGCCAGCTGGAATTCACCCAGCTCGACATGGAATTCGCCTTCGTGCGCGAGCGCGACGTGCAGGATTTCGTCGAAGACATGATCCGCGCCATTTTCAAGGAAGTGGTGGATGTCGACCTAGCGGCGCAGTTCCCACGCATGACCTGGGCCGAGGCGATGCGCCGCTTTGGGTCGGACAAGCCGGACCTGCGTATCGCGCTGGAACTGGTCGACGTGGCCGAGCTGGTCAAGGCCAGCCAATTCCCGGTGTTCACCGCTGCCGCCGACGATGCCGATGGCCGCGTTGCCGCGCTGCGCATTCCCGGTGGCGCCAGCCTGTCGCGCAAGCAGATCGACGAATACGCAGCGCACGCCGCCAAATACGGCGCCAAGGGTCTGGCCTACATCAAGCTGTCGGAGACCGGCGAGGTCAGTTCGCCGATCGCCAAGTTCTTCAGCGAAGAATCCTTCGCCGCGCTGCTCAAGCATGTCGGCGCCAGCAATGGCGACATCGTGTTCTTCGGTGCCGGCGGCTACACCAAGGTGTCCGACTTCATGGGCGCGCTGCGCCTGAAGGCCGGCAAGGACTTCAACCTGGTCGCCGACGGCTGGGCGCCGCTGTGGGTCACCGACTTCCCGATGTTCGAATGGGACGAGGAGGCGCAGCGTTACGTCGCGTTGCATCACCCCTTCACCGCACCGGCGGTGGACGATATTGCCGACCTGCGCGCCAACGCCCGCACCGCGGTCTCGCGTGGTTACGACATGGTGCTCAACGGCAACGAAATCGGCGGCGGCTCGATCCGTATCCACCGCCCGGACATGCAGAGCGCCGTGTTCGAACTGCTCGGCATCGGCGCCGAAGAAGCGCGCGCCAAGTTCGGCTTCCTGCTGGACGCGTTGAACTACGGCGCGCCGCCGCATGGCGGCATTGCCTTCGGTATCGACCGCATCGCCGCGCTGATGGCCGGTACCGAGTCGATTCGCGACGTCATCCCGTTCCCCAAGACCACCGGCGCGCAGGATCTGATGACCGACGCCCCGTCGCCGATCGCTGCCGACCAGCTCGCCGAAGTGCACGTGCAGGTGCGCCCGAAGCAGGTCTGACCCGTCATCGAACACACGGCCACGCCCATTGCGTGGCCGTGCTGTTCATGCGCAGCGGGCAGCTGGCGCAAGGCGTTGCTGGCCGATCTGCGCTGACGCAACGCGCGTGTCGAACCACTGCATGCGCAGCGTGGCGTGCGTAACTAACTGCCAAGCAATCGCGCACCGCGACTTTCCGTAACCCTGAGTGCTTGTCAGCAACTGCGCCCAAGCTCTAGCAGGTGACGCAGCGCGTTTTTTGCATGCCGCTCCGATACGCGCGGCAATTCCAACGCACGCGGCAACCAGGCCTCTGGGTGGTAAGACCACCAGCCGGGCAGACGCATCTGATGTCCGACCCGCAGGCGCTCGACAACTCCCCATTCCCCATTCCCAATTCCCCACTTGCAGCAACGCCGCAGCATGCGAGAAGCTGCCGCGTCGACTTGCCAGAGGGGCCCGCATGACCCGCATTCGCCGCGCCACGCCGGACGATGCCGAAGCGCTGTCGCTTCTGGCCGCGCAGACCTTTACCGAAACCTTCGGGCATCTGTATCCGGAAGAGGACCTGCGCGGTTTTCTGGAAGAGACCTATGCCGTGGAGCGCGCGCGCACCGTGTTGTCGCATCCGGATTACGCGATCTGGCTGCTGGAGATGGAGAACCTGCTGGTCGGCCATGCGGCCGCCGGCCCCTGCGGGCTGCCGCACGATCAGGTGCGTCCCGGCGATGGGGAGCTGAAGCGGCTGTATCTGCTGAGGGACTATCAGAACAGCGGCTGGGGCAGCCGATTGTTCGAAACTGCGCTGCAATGGTTGGAGCGCGACGGCCCACGCACCTTGTGGATCGGCGTGTGGTCGGAGAATTTCGGCGCGCAACGCTTCTACGCCCGCTATGGTTTTGAAAAGGTGGGCGAATACGATTTTCCGGTGGGCAAGATCGTCGACCGCGAATACATCCTGCGGCGCAGCCCGGTGCTGGCAGCGGACTGATCGCACCCGTGCTGCCGCCCGTTGCGGTTGCGCGTTCGCTTGGCGTCAGCGCGCAACGCACGCGCAGTTGATGCCCTCTGCAGGTAACCATCTCAGTGTCCAGCGCATCCTCCATCGGCCCGGCGGCGCCGCGGCGCAGTCCGCGCGACGGTACGCGCGCCGCGACCGCCGACGTGCTGCTGGTGCACGGCATCTGGAACACCGCGCACTGGCTGCTGCCATTGGCGCGGCGGATGCGTGCCAACGGGCTGGCGCCTGCGCTGTTCGGTTACGCCAGCGTGCTCGGCGGCCCCGCGCATGCGGTGCCGCGTCTGATCGAGCGCCTGCGCGCCAGCCGCGCGCAGCTGGTGATCTGTCATAGCCTGGGTGGGCTGATGGCCCTGCAGGCATTGCAGGATGCCCCCGACCTGCCGGTGCGTCGCGTGGTCTGCCTGGGCTCGCCGTTGTGCGGCAGCGCCGCCGCGCGCGGGCTGGCGCAACGTGGCGGGCTATGGGCGCTGGGCCGCAGCGCCGCGATCTTGCAACAGGGCTTTGTGCGCTGGGACGGCCAGGCCGAGATCGGTCAGGTGGCCGGCAACGTGGCACGTGGGATCGGCCGCTGGCTCGCCCCGCTCGACGGCGGCTCGGACGGCACCGTGGCGCTGGCCGAAACCCGCCTGCCCGGGCTGCGCGATCATTGCGTGGTGCAGGCAAGCCACAGCGGCCTGTTGCGCTCGCCCGAGGCCGCCGCACAGGCGCTGGCCTTTCTGCGCACCGGCCGCTTCCAGTGGTGAACATGCGCAGGCGGATGTCGCTGCCCCGGTGAGGGCGGGCAATCAGGTAAAATCCGCGCCCTGTCATTGAAGCCAGTCTGGAACCACCCATGGGTAGAGGTCCCTCGATCGAAGGCCGCAAGAACGCCTCCGACGCCAAGCGCGGCAAGATGTTTACCAAGATCATCCGCGAGATCAGCGTGGCGGCCCGCGCCGGCGGCGGCGACCCGTCCAATAATCCGCGGCTGCGGACGGCCATGGACAAGGGCCTGTCGTCGAACATGTCCAAGGACGTGATGGAGCGCGCCATCAAGAAGTCCACCGGCGAGCTGGAAGGGGTGGAATACGAAGAAGTGCGCTACGAGGGCTACGCGCCCGGCGGCGTGGCGGTGATCGTGGACTGCCTGACCGACAACCGCGTGCGCACCGTGGCCGACGTGCGCCATGCCTTCAGCAAATGCGGCGGCAACATGGGCACCGAGGGCTCGGTGGCCTTCATGTTCAAGCGCCTGGGCGTGCTGAGCTTCGCCGCCGGCATCGATGAGGACACCCTCACCGATGCCGCCATCGAAGCCGGCGCCGACGATGTGGTGGTGTACCCGGAAGACGGCGCCATCGATGTGCTGACCGCCCCGGACGCCTTCGCCCAGGTCAGGGACGCCCTGGTCGCTGCCGGGCTGGAACCGGCGCACGCCGAAATCACCTTCCGCGCCGACAACGACATCGCCGTGGACGGCGAGACCGCCGTGCAGGTCCGCAAGCTGCTGGACATGCTCGAAGACCTGGACGACGTACAGGACGTGTATTCGAACGTCGATCAAGCGGCGCTTGGCGCGTAAATGAAGATGGGGATGGCGGGATTGGGCATTCGGGATTCGCAACAGCGAAGCGACCGCTGCATTGTGTGCGTTGCGCCAATCCCCAATCCCCAATCCCCAATCCCGGCTTCCAGATGACCCGCATCCTGGGTATCGATCCCGGTTCGCAGCGCACCGGCATCGGCATCATCGATATCGACGAGGGCGGTCGCAGCCGGCATGTGCACCACGCGCCGCTGATGCTGCTGGGGGAGGGTGATTTCTCCCAGCGGCTCAAGCGGCTGCTGCAGGGGCTGGGCGAGCTGATCGAGACCTACCGGCCGGATGAGGTGGCGATCGAAAGGGTGTTCATGGGCAAGAGCGCCGCTTCGGCGCTCAAGCTCGGCCACGCGCGCGGCGCGGCGATCTGCGCGGTGGTCATGCGCGACCTGCCGGTGCACGAGTACGCTGCCACCGAAGTCAAGCTGGCGCTGGTCGGCAAGGGCGGCGCGGACAAGGTGCAGGTCCAGCACATGGTCGGCATCATGCTCAACCTGAAAGGCAAGCTGCAGCCCGACGCCGCCGACGCATTGGCGGTCGCCATCACTCACGCCCACGTGCGCGCCACCGCGCAACGCCTGGGCGTCAATACCCAACAGGCCTGGAGCCGCAAGAAATGATAATCGGGATTCGGGATTTGGGATTGGGGATTCGCAACCGCGAGTCCGCGCGCGCTGTGCCGCTTCGTCGGGCTGGGACCGTTGTTGACGGCAGCGAGGGTTCTTGCCAATCCCCAATCTCGAATCCCCAATCCCGGCACCACAACGGCGGTGCCCAATGATCGGCCGTCTGCGCGGGATCCTGGCCTACAAGCAGCCGCCGTGGCTGGTGATCGACGTGGGTGGGGTGGGGTATGAGCTGGAGGCGCCGATGAGCACCTTCTACGACCTGCCCGATGTCGGTCGCGACGTGATCCTGTTCACCCATTACGCGCAGAAGGAAGACAGCGTCGCGCTGTACGGTTTCCTGCGCGAAGGCGAGCGGCGGTTGTTCCGCGATGTGCAGAAGGTCACCGGTATCGGCGCCAAGATTGCGCTGGCGGTGTTGTCCGGGGTCAGCGTGGACGAGTTCGCCCGCCTGATCACCAGCGGCGACATCACCGCGCTGACGCGCATTCCCGGCATCGGCAAGAAGACCGCCGAGCGCATGGTGGTGGAACTGCGCGACCGCGCGGCCGATTTCAGCAGCGGCGCCCCGATCACCGGCCAGTTGGGGCCCGACGCCGTTTCCGAAGCCACCGTGGCCTTGCAACAGCTGGGCTACAAGCCGGCCGAGGCCGCCCGCATGGCGCGCGACGCCGGTGCAGAAGGCGACGAGGTCGCCACGGTCATCCGCAAGGCACTGCAAGCCGCGCTGCGCTGAGCGCGGCCACGAACCATCGCCTGGCCGCAAAGCGGGCGCGGCCGGCACTCGGCATCGACAGGGGCGGCCCGTACACTGCGCATCCTTGCCCGCGGCCAGCCCGTACCTTGGGTGTCTGTGACGTCAGTGCAGGCACCTTCGACAGGTGCTGGCTCCCTCATCATCTTCACGCTGTCTGGCGAAAACTGCCCACCTCATGTCCCACACCCCCAAATCAGCCGGCTCCAGCCACGCGCCCGCCAACAGCCAGACCGCCCTGGTCATCGGCGCGATCGGCGTCGTCTTCGGCGATATCGGTACCAGCCCGCTGTATACGCTTAAGGAAGCGTTTTCGCCGCACTACGGGCTGACCCCGGACCACGACACCGTGCTGGGCATCCTGTCGCTGGTGTTCTGGGCGCTGATGCTGGTGGTCACGCTCAAGTACGTCACCGTGATCATGCGCGCCGACAACGACGGCGAGGGCGGCATCATGGCGCTGACCGCGCTGGCGCAACGCACCCTGCCGGGCGGTTCGCGCTCGATGTACGTGGTCGGCATCCTCGGCATCTTCGGTGCCTCGCTGTTCTTTGGCGACGGCGTCATCACCCCGGCGATTTCGGTGCTGTCGGCGGTGGAGGGCCTGGAGGTGGCTGCGCCCAGGCTGGAGCCGTTCGTGGTGCCGATCACCTTGGTGGTGCTGGGCATGCTGTTCCTGGCGCAGCGCTTCGGTACCGAACGTGTCGGCAAGGCATTCGGGCCGATCACGCTGCTCTGGTTTTTCGCGTTGGGCGCGATCGGCGTCTACAACATGGCCCGCGCACCGGAAGTGCTGCATGCGCTGAATCCGTGGTGGGGCGTGCGCTTCTTCGCGCAACACAACTGGCATGCGGTGTTCGTGCTGGGCGCAGTGGTGCTGGCGGTGACCGGTGGCGAAGCGCTGTACGCGGACATGGGCCATTTCGGCGCCAAGGCGATCCGCCGCTCGTGGCAGTTCGTGGTCCTGCCGATGCTGACCTTGACCTACCTGGGGCAGGGCGCGCTGATGCTGCGCAATCCGGCCGCGGTCAGCAACCCGTTCTACGAGGCGGTGCCCGAGTGGGCGCTGTACCCCATGATCGTGCTCGCCACTGCAGCCACGGTGATCGCCTCGCAGGCGCTGATCACCGGCGCCTATTCGGTGGCCAGCCAGGCCATGCAGCTCGGCTACATCCCGCGCATGCACATTCGCCATACCTCGCACTCCACCATCGGCCAGATCTATGTGCCGGCGGTGAACTGGTGCCTGCTGGCGCTGGTGGCGGTGGCCGTGATCGGTTTCGGCGACTCGGCCTCGTTGGCCACCGCGTACGGCGTTTCGGTGACCGGCACCATGCTGATCACCACCGTGTTGATGATCATCTACGCGCGTGCCAACCCGCGCGTGCCGGCGCCGCTGCTGTGGTTGTTCGCGCTGGTGTTCCTGGCCGTGGACTGCGCGTTCTTCTACGCCAACATCATCAAGTTCCTGGACGGCGCCTGGTTCCCGTTGTTGCTGGGTCTGATCCTGTTCACCCTGATGCGTACCTGGCGCCGCGGCCGCAAGCTGCTGCACGACGAGATCCGCAAGGACGGTATCAAGCTGGACACCTTCCTGCCCGGGTTGATGCTGGCGCCGCCGGTGCGCGTGCCCGGCACGGCCGTGTTCCTGACCGCCGACCCGATGGTGGTGCCGCACGCGCTGATGCATAACCTCAAGCACAACAAGGTGCTGCACGAGCGCAACGTGTTCCTGACCGTGGAAACCCTGCAGGTGCCGTACGCGGCCGCCGGGAAACGGCTCAAGATCGACGCGATCGGCGACGAGTTCTACCGCGTGCATGTGCGCTTCGGTTTCATGGAGACCCCGGACGTGCCGCTGGCGCTGATGCGCTCCTGCGATCAGGGCGGGATCTATTTCGATCCGATGGACACCACCTATTTCGCCAGCCGCGAAACCATCGTGGCCAGCGCCAATCGCGGCATGCCGATCTGGCGCGACAAGCTGTTCGCCCTGATGCATCGCAATGCCGCCCCGGCCACCGGATTCTTCCGCATCCCCGGTAACCGCCTGGTGGAGTTGGGCGCGCAAGTGGAGATCTGAGCGTGGCCGCGCTCAAGTGGATGGTCTACGGGCGCTCACCGAGCCTGGACACCTTCTGGGATGACGCACTCAACCTCGGGCGCGTGCCGGCCACCGAGGCCGCGATCGCGGCGGCGCAAGCGCGGCTCGGTGTCCGCCTGCCGGCCTGGCTGCGTGAGTTGTACGCACGCTACGACGGCGGCGCGGTGCAGATGGCGCGTGGTCAGTCCCTGGAGGAGCCGGACAACTGGCTCAAGGCCGAATGGCTGTTCCCGCGCGCGCGCCTGCTCGGCAGTGCGGAGCTGTTTTCCTTTGCGCAAGTGCGTGCCCGCGAGGAGTACCGCGACGACGCGTTTGCCGGGCTTGCTGCCGGTGGCGATGATCGCCATCTGATCGTCATCGCGGCCGATGACCGTTCGCCGAGCCGGGCGCTGTGCCTGGACTACTCCGCATTCGGTGCCGAGCCCACACTGGTCTACGTCGATGCAGGCGACAAGCGCCGGTTGGCGGTGTTCGCCAACGTGGAGGACCTGCTGGCGCAGTTGGTCGATGTCCACTATTGGTCCCCCGCGTTGCAGGCCAAGCACGACGCAGATGTGGTGCAGTGGCAGCCGCAGCCGCCGGCATTGACCACGTTCTGGAGCGGCGCCGATGGGCGGAACGACGGCGGAGCCGCAGCGGACGCCGATGCCTTCGCTGAGGCCGAAGCACGCCTGGGCGTGCGCCTGCCGGCATTGTTCAAGCGTCTCTACAGTGTCCAGGACGGGGGCGATACCGGCTGGTGCTGGGTGCCGCGTACCCGTTTTCCGTCCGATCACTACGTGGATTGGGAATGCGTGCTGGTTGATCGCGATCTATCGCCGCTGGCGCAGATCCGCAGCGTGCTGGATTTTGCCGATGCCTTCGAAGACCGGAGTGACTTCCGCGCTGCGGCCTGCCTGCACGCCGGCCTGGATCAGGTTCTGGTGCTGTCTTGCCATAACGTCGATAGCCTGCTGTGCCTGGACTACCGCGCGCGCGGCCCGCAATGCGAGCCGGAGGTCGTCTATTTCGAAAACTGGGAAGGGCTGGTGCCGACCTGGCGCGCCGCGCGCTTCGATGCCTTCTTCGCAGTGCTGCGCCAGGCCGAGCTTGATGTCTAGATGTTGGGCCATCCGCGCGCGGCATGAGAAGATGGCCGGATGACTGAGCAGCGCATCATCGCCAGCAGCTCCACCCGCGAAGACGACGCCGCCGATGCGAGCATTCGTCCCAAGCGCCTGGCCGATTATCTCGGTCAGCAGCCGGTGCGCGAGCAGATGGAGATCTACATCCAGGCGGCCAAGGCGCGTGGCGAGGCGATGGATCATGTGCTGATCTTCGGGCCGCCCGGGCTCGGCAAGACCACGCTGAGTCACGTCATCGCCAACGAGCTGGGCGTGAGCCTGCGCGTGACCTCTGGCCCGGTGATCGAAAAGGCCGGCGATCTGGCGGCGTTGCTCACCAACCTGCAGCCGCACGATGTGTTGTTCATCGACGAAATCCATCGCCTCTCGCCGGTGGTGGAAGAAGTGCTGTATCCGGCGATGGAAGATTTCCAGATCGACATCATGATCGGCGACGGCCCGGCCGCGCGCTCGATCAAGATCGACCTGCCGCCGTTCACCCTGATCGGTGCCACCACCCGTGCCGGCCTGCTCACCGCGCCCTTGCGCGACCGCTTCGGCATCGTGCAGCGGCTGGAATTCTATTCCCCGCAGGAATTGACCCGCATCGTGATTCGCTCGGCGGCCATCCTGGGCATCGACTGCACGCCCGAAGGCGCGGCGGAAATCGCACGCCGCGCGCGCGGCACCCCGCGTATCGGCAACCGGCTGCTGCGTCGCGTGCGCGACTACGCCCAGGTCAAGGCGGCCGGGCATATCGATCTGCCGGTGGCGCAGGCGGCCATGCAGATGCTGAAAGTGGATCCGGAAGGCTTTGACGAGCTCGACCGTCGCATGTTGCGCACCATCGTCGAACACTTCGATGGCGGCCCGGTCGGCGTGGAATCGCTGGCCGCCTCGTTGTCGGAGGAGCGCGGCACGCTGGAAGACGTCATCGAGCCGTATCTGATCCAGCAGGGCTTTCTGATCCGCACGGCGCGCGGCCGCATGGTCACGCCCAAGGCCTATCTGCATCTGGGCCTGAAGGTGCCGCGCGAGCGCACCCCGGGCATCGGCGAACCGGGAGATCTGTTTTGACGACGCTCTGCTGGTCGCCAACCTGGGCCGTCACGACCGAAATTCCGTGCCCATGACCATCGAATCCCCATTCTCCAATCCCCAATCCCTGCCTGTATTCAGTTGGCCGACACGCGTCTACTGGGAAGATACCGACGCCGGCGGGGTGGTCTACCACGCGCGCTACGTGGCCTTCATGGAACGTGCGCGCACGGAGTGGATGCGTGCGCTCGGCTACGGGCAGGAGCGTATGCGCCAGGAGCACGACCTGGTGTTTGCGGTCCGCTCGATGCAACTGGATTTCCTCAAGCCGGCCCGGCTCGACGACGCGCTGTCAGTGTCGGCGGTATTGCTGCGATGCAGACGGGCCAGCCTGCTGTTCGCGCAATCGGTCCGTCGCGAAGGCGAAGTGCTGCTGACCGCCGAGGTGCGTATTGCCGCGCTCGGTACCAGCGACTTCCGTCCGCGTGGCATGGACGATGCGCTGTATGACGTGTTGAAAGCTCTAGAAACCCCAGAATCCGATTACTGAGGAACGAACGGATGTCGATTGCATTGCTCCTGGCCCTGCAGGACACGGTAGTGGAAGCACTGCCGCAGGACGTCGCCGCTGCCGCGGCGCAGACCGCCAGCGTGGCGCACAACAGCAGCATCAACTATGTAGACCTGATCCTGCGCGCCAGTATCCCGGTCAAGATCATCGTGTTGCTGCTGCTGATCGGCTCGTTCATCAGCTGGGTGATCATTTTCCGCAAGGCGCGTGCGTTCAAGCTGGCCAATCGCGAGGCCGACGAGTTCGAGAACCGGTTCTGGTCCGGTGCGGACCTGGCCAAGCTGTACGCCTCGGCCACCGACCGCAACCGCACCGTGGGCGGTCTGGAATCGATGTTCGAAAGCGGCTTCCGCGAGTTCTCGCGTCTACGCGACCGCCGCCGTCTGGATGCGCGCGTGCAGCTGGAAGGCGCGCAGCGTGCCATGCGCACCGCGTTCACGCGCGAAGTCGACCAGCTCGAGCGCAACCTCGAACTGCTGGCCAACATCGGCTCCACTGCGCCGTACGTCGGCCTGGTCGGCACCGTGTTCGGCATCATGGTGACCATGCACGACATGGTCAGCAGCGGCGAGCAGGCCGGTATCGCCGCGGTGGCGCCGGGTATCTCCGAAGCGTTGTTCGCCACCGCCATCGGTCTGTTCGTGGCGATTCCGGCCGTGTGGGCCTACAACCGCTTCACCACCCGCGTGGAACGGCTGTCGGTGCGCTATGAGACCTTCGCCGACGAGTTCAGCTCCATCCTGCAGCGCCAGGCCGGCGCGGACGAGTGATGCGCGCTGCCGGCATGCCCCCGCATGGCGTGACGCGGGAAGTGTCCGGCAGGGCCAGTCGCGTCGGTGCGCAGTGCCACGTGCAGGTGTCCCTTTTCGGGGCACCGTGCAAGCGCACTGCCAGCCGGCGCCGAGGACTAATTAGGAACGTTTCGCGATGATCTCCGGTATTTCCCGTCGTAAGAAGCGCAAGCTCAAATCCGACATCAACGTCGTGCCGTATATCGACGTGATGCTGGTGCTGCTGATCATCTTCATGGTCACCGCACCGTTGCTGACCCTGAGTACCGACGTCAGCCTGCCCAGCTCGCGCGCCAAGGCGCTGGAAAGCAAGCAGGACCCGGTCGTGGTGGTGGTCGCTGCCGATGGCAAATTGGCGCTGCAGCTGCCCAAGGGCAAGCCGCAGGCGATGGACGTGGCTGCGCTGCAGGCACAGCTGGCTGCCATCGTGGCGCAGGACAAGGACGCACGTGTGGTGGTGGCCGGCGATCGCGCCGCGCCGTACCAGAAGATCATGGATGCCATCGACGTGCTCAAGCAGGCCAAGGTCGAGAAAGTGGGGCTGATTTCCGACTCCGGCGGCACCGCAGGCAGCGATGCACGCTGACGCACTCCCCACGCAGACGGCGCGCGATGACGGCTGGTTTCGACCGGTCGTCCTGGCATTGGTCGTGCACGTCCTGGTCGCGCTGGTGTTTATCGCCGGCTGGCTGTGGTCGCCCGAACGCTCGGTGGAGCCGGCGGCCGGCGACCCCAGCATGGAGGCCTCGCTGGACGTGTCGGCTGCCGAGGCGCGGGTTGCGCGCCAGGCACTGAAGGCCACGCCGGTCGAAACGCCGCCCCCGCCCCCGCCTGCGCCATTGCCCGAGCCCGCGCCGGAAGACAGCGTGCCACCGCCGCAGCCGATCCCCGAGCCGCGCCCGCAGGATGCGCCTACGCCGCAGCAGGCGCAGGCACAGGAGCGCATAGCCCAGCCCGACAAGGTCGACCAGGAGCGCGTGGATGCACTGGCCATTTCCGCCGAAAAGGCCAAGCAGGAACAGGAAGCCAAGCGTCGCCAGGAGCAGATCGACCTGACCGAGCGGAAACGCCAGGAAGAGGCCGAGCAGAAATTGCGCCTTGCCAAGCAGCAGGAAGAGGCCGACGCCAAGAAGAAACAGGCGGCCGCACAGCAGGCGGCGGAAGAAGCCGAACGCCAGAAGAAGATCGCCGACATCCGTCGTCAGCGCGCGCAAGCCGATAAGGAGATGGCGCTGGCCGAACAGAAGTTGCGCCAGGTCGCCGCCGCACGTGCGCAGCAGGCCTCCGCGGCCGCGGCGACCAGCGCGCAACCGACCGCAGGGCAGGGCGGTACCAGTACCGACTTGTCGGCCAAATACGCCGCGGCGATTCAACAGAAAGTGTTGGCGCAGTGGGTGCGTCCGCCGTCGGTGCCGCCAGGCCAGAAATGCACCATCAACATCCGCCAGCTGCCGGGCGGCAGCGTGATGGAGGCCAAGGTGGCGCCGGGCTGCCCCTACGACGAGGCTGGCCAGCGTTCGATCGAAGCGGCCGTGTTGAGCGCCCAGCCATTGCCTTACCGCGGGTTCGAGTCGGTGTTCCAGCGCAACCTGACCTTTGTGTTCACTGCGCAGGATCAGTAATCGTTGTCGGGCTGCGGCGGCCACTGGCGCCGCAGCCTGGTGCCACCCCGCGTGATCGCCCATGGGGCTGTCCATGTCGCTACACCATCGCTCGCTCCGTTTTCACGTCAACTCATTCACGATTGCGAGTATGTTCACTCGTTGATTGCTATCCCTTGCACACTTTTCCTGCCCGATCCGAGCCGTCCATGAAAAAACCGCTGCGTTGGCTAGCCGCCTTGACCGCCCTGTTGTTGCCGCTGAGCGCACTCGCGCAGCAGCAAGGTCTCACCATCGATATCGTCGGCGGTAGCGCGTCTGCCACGCCGATCGCTGTCATTCCGATGCCGTATCAGGGCTCGGGCACCGCGCCGCAGACCGACGTGTCCGCCGTGGTCGGCGCCGACCTGGATCGTTCCGGGCAGTTCCGCACGTTGCCGGCCGCGCAGATCGTCGAAAAGCCGACCCGCGGCACCGAGGTGCAGTTCCAGACCTGGCGCACCCTCAAGCAGAACTACATCGTGGTCGGCCGCGTCATGGACGCCGGCGAAGGCGCATACCGGGTCGAATACGAGTTGTTCGACGTGGCCAAGGGCGAGCGCATGCTGGGCCTGGCGATGACGGCGCGTGCCAACGCAATGCGTGATGTTTCGCACCAGATGGCTGATGCCATCTACGAGAAAATCACAGGCGTACGCGGTGCCTTCTGGACCCGCATTGCCTACGTGACCGCCAGCGGCAAGGGCGGCGCCATGCGTTATGCGCTGATGGTGGCCGACTCGGACGGCTACAACCCGCAGACCATCGTGCGTTCGGCCGAGCCGCTGCTGTCGCCCAACTGGAGCCCGGACGGCAAGAAGCTGGCATATGTGAGCTTCGAGCGCGGCAACTCGTCGATCTACCTGCAGGACATCGCCACCGGTGCACGCGAACTGGTGTCCAGCTTCCGTGGCATCAACGGCGCGCCGTCGTTCTCGCCGGACGGACGTCGCCTGGCGCTGGCGCTGTCGCGCAGCGGTAACCCGGAAATCTACGTGATGGACCTGGGCAGCAAGCAGCTCACCCAGCTCACCAACCACTTCGGCATCGACACCGAGCCGACCTGGGCGCCGGATGGCGGCAGCATCTACTTCACCTCCGATCGCGGCGGCCGTCCGCAGATCTACCAGGTGGCAGCCAGCGGCGGCAGCGCCAACCGCGTGACCTTCCAGGGCAACTACAACGCCACCGCCAGCGTGTCGTTCGACGGCAAGAAGATTGCCGTGGCTCAGGGCAGCGGCAACACCTACCGTATCGCGATGATGGACCGCAGCCTGGGTTCGCCCAGCTGGAGCACGCTGTCGCCGGGGTCGCTGGACGAATCGCCGAGCTTTGCGCCTAACGCCAGCATGGTGTTGTACGCCGCACGCGAAGGCGGCCGTGGCGTGCTGTACGCGGTCTCTTCCGACGCTCGGGTCCGCCAGCGCCTGGTGCTGGCCGACGGCGATGTGAGAGAACCCGCATGGGGGCCTTACCGAACCGCGCATTAATGTTAATATTTCGCTGCGTTAAACCACTCATTGGCCCAGAGCCTCCATAGGTACCCCATGAACAAGTCCACCCGCGTCTTGCTTGTCTCCCTGCTGTCCGTTGCTGTGCTGGCTGGTTGCTCGAAGAAGGTGAAGGAAACTCCGCCTCCTGCGACCGATACCACCGCTGGTTCCTCGGTTCCCACCGGCCCGTCCACCTCTGGCCTGTACGGCCCGGGCGACCTGGATACCGATGCCTGCCTGCGTCAGCGTGTTGTTTACTTCGATCTGGATCAGGACTCCCTGAAGCCGGAATTCCAGGCCATCATGGCTTGCCACGCCAAGTACCTGCGTGACCGTCCTTCCTCGCGCATCACCCTGCAGGGCAATGCGGACGAGCGTGGTTCGCGTGAGTACAACATGGGTCTGGGCGAGCGTCGCGGCAATGCCGTGTCGTCCTCGCTGCAGGCTGCCGGTGGCTCGGCCAGCCAGCTGACCGTCGTCAGCTACGGCGAAGAGCGTCCGGTCTGCACCGAGTCGAACGAGTCCTGCTGGTCGCAGAACCGCCGCGTCGAAATCGTGTACACGGCTCAGTAAGAAGCGATGCGCTTTCGAGTGACATCCCTGTTCGTCGCGGCGGCCCTCGTGGTCGCCGCGCCGGCATACGCCCAGCGAGCCAGTCTCGCTGATCGTGTGGCCGTGCTCGAGCAGCAGCAGGCCAATAGTCAGGCCAACAACGATCTCCTCAATCAGCTGCAGCAGGCGCGTTCGGACCTGCAGGCATTGCGGTCGACCGTCGAACAGCTGCAGCACGACAATGAGCAACTCAAGCAGCAGTCCAAGGACCAATATCTGGACCTGGATGGACGCTTGAACCGGTTGGAAGGCGCAGGTGGCGCAACACCGCCATTGCCCCCAGCGACCGGCAGCGTGACCCCGGCCCCGGCACCTGCCGCGCGGCCCGCAGCGGCGGCAACTTCCGAGAAGCCGCCAACCGTCCATGGCGACCCAGGCACCCTGGCCGTCAGCAACGACGAACGTACGGCCTACAACGTGGCCTTCGATGCATTGAAGAACGGCAAGTACGACGATGCGTCGCAGCTGTTCCTGAGCTTTCTGGAGCTCTATCCCAACGGCGTCTATACCCCCAATGCCTTGTATTGGCTGGGCGAGAGCTATTACGCCACCCGTAATTTCCAGCTTGCCGAGGCGCAGTTCCGCGATCTCGTCAGCCGCTATCCCACGCATGACAAGGCCGCCGGCGGCTTGTTGAAGCTTGGCCTGTCGCAGTACGGCGAAGGCAAGAACAACGAGGCCCAGCAGACCTTGCAGCAGGTTGCTTCGCAGTACCCCGGCTCCGACGCGGCACGCGTTGCGCAGGAGCGCCTGCAGTCCATCCGTCTCGGCCAGCAACTGCGCTGAGCCTCGCGTTCGTGCCTGCCGGCACGGCGCATACTTTGCCCATGAATGCCGCCGCCGTCCCCAGCGAGATCGTCCAGTCGCCATTGCCGCGGTTGAAGATCACCGAAATCTTTTTGTCCCTGCAAGGCGAGGCCGAAGCGGCTGGCTGGCCCACGGTATTCGTCCGCCTGACCGGCTGCCCGTTGCGCTGCCTGTACTGCGACACCGCGTACGCGTTCCATGGCGGGCAGTGGCATGACATTGACGCAATCGTCGCCGAAGTCGCCAGTCATGGCGTGCGCCATGTCTGCGTGACCGGCGGCGAGCCGTTGGCGCAGAAGCGTTGCCTGGTTCTGCTGGAGAAGCTCTGCGACGCCGGTTACGACGTCTCGTTGGAGACCTCCGGTGCGCTGGACGTGTCTGCCGTTGATCCGCGCGTCTCGCGCGTGGTCGACATCAAGACGCCCGCATCCGGCGAGGAGGCACGCAATCGCTGGGAAAACCTGCCGCTGCTGACCGCGCGCGACCAGATCAAGTTCGTGATCTGCAGCCGCGCCGACTACGAATGGTCGCGCGAGATCGTCGCCGCGCATGCACTGGATCGCCGCTGCACGGTGTGGTTTTCGCCCAGCAAAAGCGAGGTGAGCCCGCGGCAATTGGCCGACTGGATCGTGGCAGACCGCTTGCCGGTGCGCTTCCAGATGCAGCTGCACAAGCTGCTGTGGAACGACGAGCCTGGGCGGTGAGGATCAGGCGCGTAGCGCAGTGCATCAGGCGACTGCCTTGCGCTGGCAAAAAGTCCGGACGGTGTTTTGATTTGCTCAGGTAGCCGGCGATCCCGCAACGTGGCAAAGACCTGTAAGCCGCTATGCGGTGATGCGTTAGCGTAACGGCGCACCGGTGTCCGCGCGCTCGTACGGGCGAGCGAATACTGCGCAATTGCGGAGCGGATGCCTTCTGCGGAGCGATGAAGTTCGCTGAAAGCCTTGCTGGAGATGGTGGGCCGTGATGGATTCGAACCATCGACCAAAAGATTAAAAGTCTTCTGCTCTACCGACTGAGCTAACGGCCCACTGACCCCGACATTGCGTCGGGGTGCGCATTCTACCCTACGCGGGCGTCAAGACAAAATGGCGTAGTGCGTGGGGTCGGGAACGCCGGCATCGGCAAAGCCGGCCGCGCGCAGGCGGCAGGCGTCGCAGTGGCCGCAGGCGCGTCCATCGGCATCGGCGCGGTAGCAGGAGACGGTGAGGCCGAAGTCCACACCCAGGCGCACCCCTTCACGGACGATGTCGGCCTTGCTGAGGAACTGCAGCGGTGCGTGCACGCGCAGCCCTGCACCTTCCACGCCTGCCTTGGTGGCCAAGTTGGCCAGCACCTCGAAAGCGCGCACGAACTCGGGACGGCAATCGGGGTAGCCGGAGTAGTCCACCGCATTGACGCCACAGAACAGGTCGTTGGCGCCGACGACCTCGGCCCAACCGAGCGCCAGCGACAGCATGATGGTGTTGCGCGCGGGCACGTAGGTGACGGGGATGCCGTCGCCGCCAGCGTCGGGGACGTCGATGTCGTCGGTCAATGCCGAGCCGCCGATGCTGCGCAGGTCCACGTCGACCACCTTGTGCGCAACGACGCCCTGCGCGGCAGCGACGCGCGCTGCGGCGTCCAGTTCGGACGTATGGCGTTGGCCATAGCGCACGCTCAGCGCGTAGACGGCAAAGCCCTGCTCCTGCGCGAGTGCGATGACGGCGGCGGAATCCATGCCACCGGACAACAGAACAACAGCTTTTTTCATGGCGAATCGGCGATCACTGCGGAATAAGCCCGAAGGCTATCAGGGACGATGGCGCAGGGCGACCAGGGACCGGTCTTCGATCCGGCTCCGGTTGGCGCGGGGTTGGCCGGTGCAGGCACGAAACAGTGGAATGCGCTTGCGGTATTGGTCGATCGCAACCGCTTTGTCCGGCGACGGCGCGCGTTTTCGTTGAGCTGGATCCGACGTCAAATACGCATGATCAGGCGTTCACGTAAGTCCATTTATCGTTCGCTTCAATTTTGGAACCATGACGCAATGGCCGAGCATCAGGAAGACGCAGCGAAATCGCGCATTTACGAGGCCCTGCTACAGGCAACACCGGATCTTTTGTATGTGTTCGATATCCAGCATCGCTTCGTCTACGCCAATCAGGCGTTGTTGACGATGTGGGGCATGCGCTGGGAAGACGCCTGCGGCAAAACCTGCCTGGAACTGGGCTACGAGCCCTGGCATGCGGCCATGCACGATGAAGAGATCGAACAGGTAATCGCAACAGGCCAGCTAGTGCGCGGCGAAGTGCCATTCCCGCATACGACCAAGGGCCTGCGCATCTACGACTACATCTTTACCCCGGTGTTCGGACCCGACGGCAAAGTCGAGGCGATCGCCGGCGCCACGCGCGACATCACCGAACACAAGCAGCATGAGCAGCATCTGCAGCTGTTGATCAACGAGCTCAACCACCGGGTCAAGAACTCGTTGGTGATGGTGCAATCGTTGGCGCGGCAGTCGTTCACCAACGCCGGTGGCCTGGCCGACGCACAGGAAAAGCTCGACGCGCGCTTGCTGGCGCTGTCGCGGGCACACGACACGCTGACGCGCGAAAACTGGGTCAGCGCCGACATCCTGGAACTGACCCGCGACGCTGCCGCGCTGTATGAGTCGCACGACAGCCAGCGCTTCACGTTGCAGGGTGATTCCTGTCGGCTTGATCCGCGGCGGGCATTGGCGCTGTCGATGGCGCTGCATGAGCTGTGCACCAACGCGCTCAAGCACGGCGCCTTATCCTTGCCAGCTGGCAATGTGCTGGTTTCGTGGGAGCGCAGCACGCGTGGCGAGCAGGAACTGCTTGAATTGATCTGGCGGGAAACCGGGGGGCCGCCCGTGCAGCCACCCACGCGCAAGGGGTTCGGCACGCGTCTTCTAGAGCGTGGCTTGAAGCACGACCTCAAGGGCGACGTTGAGCTGTCCTTCGATCCGGCTGGCGTGTGCTTCCGCGTTTCCATCCCGTTGCCGCCCGAGCATGCCGAGGCACGGCCATGACCATGCGCGTACTTTTGGTCGAAGACGAATCGTTGGTGGCGATGCTCTTGGAGGATTGCCTGGCGGAACTGGGCTACGAGGTGGTGGCAACCGTGGCCGACGTGGACGCTGCGTTGCAAGCGGTGCAGGCAGGCAACCTCGACCTGGCACTGCTGGATATCAATCTTGGCGGCACCTTGTCGTTTCCCATTGCGGAAGAACTGGATGCGCGCGGTGTTCCGTATATCTTCGTGACCGGCTATGCGCAGGGTGGGATTCCCGAAAAGTACCGGCACCGGCATGGCCTGCAGAAACCCTTCCATTTTCGTGATCTAAAACATGCGCTATCGCTGTTGCAGCAGCGCAGCGCCGAGTGATCAGCGCGGGTCTTGTTGCAGTTGAACGACATGGGGGCGCTGAGAAGTTCGATATCGCCGACCGCCGCAATGCTCCGGCGTGCATGGCACCGCAGGCATTCAACCGGTTCGGACAGTGACTGGGATCGGTACTTGCGCGTGCATGCGCAGCGATTACCCGGCTAGCGTGGCAGGTGCAGCCAATGTGGCGATGGGTGCGGAATTCGCAGCGTATGCAGATGCATGGCAGCCCGGCGACGGGCAGGCGGTGAGAACGGTGGCCGTGGTGTCTATCTGCTGCCACGCAAGCTGGTGGCAGCGGCCTCGCGCAGTGCCTGGTTGAGTTGCTGCAACACGTTCGAGCGCACAGCGGCGTACTGCCAGTACAGCGGAACATCGAGCCAGCGGGTGGGGTCGACGATGACGACCTGCTTGTTGCGCACCGCAGGCAGCACCATCGCTTCGGGCGCCAGGCACCAGCCCAGCCCGCGTGCAGCGGCTTCGACAAAACCGGTGGAGGTGGGCAGGTAATGCGTGGGCGGGCTCAGCGGGCTACGCGTGATCCGCCTGACGAAACGCGCCTGCAAGGTGTCCTTGCGATTGAACACCAGCATCGGCGCCTTTCCCAGCGCGTCGGCAGTGAAGCCACCCTGGAAATGCGCAGCGACGAACGCCGCCGATGCGATCGCGTGGTAACGCATCACGCCCAACGCCTGGACATTGCAACCCTGCAGTGGCGCGCGCTCGGAGGTGACTGCGCCCAGCACGCTGCCAGCGCGCAGCAACTCCAGGGTGTGGTCCTGGTCGTCCATCTGCACATCGAACAAGAAGCCGTGCGCCTGGTACAGCGAAGACAGCGCCTGCAGGAACCAGGTCTGCAACGAGTCGTCATTGACCGCGATGGCGAGGGTACGTGGATGCCCGGCGATGCCATCGCCAGGCAGCAAGTCGGCGATCGCTTCGGCTTCGAGGACCTGCATGGGCTTGAGCCGGCGCAGCAGCCGTTCGCCGGCCGGCGTGGGCCGGCAAGGCGCCGTGCGCATGACCAGTACCTGCCCGAGTCGGTCTTCGAGCGCCTTGATGCGTTGCGAGATCGCCGAGGGCGTCAGTGCAAGACGCTGCGCGGCGGCGTCGAAGCTGCCTTCGTCCAGCACGGCTGCGAAGGCGGCCAATTGCGGATGCAGAAGATCCATGCGTTCACCCGCATTAGAAATGCTAATCAGCATACAGATTATTTAGTTTTCCTAATTCGATGGAAGGGCACACGATGCGCGCCTGCCTCGGAGACACCACCATGATCGTTCAAGCAACAGTGGCCGGTTTTCTTGCCGGTGCCGGTCTCATCGTCGCGATCGGCGCGCAGAATGCGTTCGTGCTGCGGCAAGGGCTCAAGCGCCAGCACGTGGGATTGGTGGTGACGATCTGTGCACTTGGCGATATCGCGCTGATCCTGCTCGGCGTCGCTGGAATCGGCGCGTTGGCGCAGCAATACGCGGGCCTGCTGCAGCTGTTGCGCTACGCGGGCGCCGCATTTCTGGCGGTGTATGGGTGGATGGCCGCCTGCCGTGCCTGGCGCGGAGATGGCGCGATGTCGCCGGCAGAACACGGCGAAGACCGCTGGCAACGCGCCATGCTCACCTGCCTGGGGTTTACCTTCCTCAACCCGCACGTCTATCTCGATACGATGCTCTTGCTCGGCAGCCTGGCCACGCATTACCCCGGCGCGTTGCGCTGGGCATTTCCACTGGGTGCGTGTATCGCCAGCGTGAGCTGGTTCTCTGGCCTGGGCTATGGGGCCCGCTTGTTGCAGCCGGTGTTCCGGCATCCGCGTGCGTGGCGGAGACTGGATGGACTGATCGCGGTCTTCATGCTGCTGCTGTGTGTGCTGTTGCTGCTACCCGAGCACGCGGCGCTGCGCTGATCGCTCTGGCTGGACGGTGTGATGCAGTCATTGCGCATGACTTGCGACACATCGGAGCTGGGTATCCCGATCCATCGTGATCTGCTGCCGTACACCGCCAGGCCAGGGCCACCGGATCGTCGCTGATGCTGCGATTGCGCGCCACTTCGCGGTGTTTGGGCCGTTTCGTTGGCAGCGAACAGGCGGCATTGCCGTGGATGGTGTCCCTGGGATGTGGACGGCGCCGTTGCAAGATCCAGGCGCGCCTCTCAGGGCGCGCTTGGGACGAGGTCAGTGGCGTGTTGCGATTGCCGCCGGCAACGGCTTCGGTGCGCTCAGGCCAGCTGCGCCTCTGCAGGGCAGCCAGCGGGCCACGCCACTCAGGCGTGGCGTACCTTGTCCAACAGATGCGCGACCGGCGCGGTAGCGCGGGTGTCTGCGCGGCGCGCGTGCCGTGCATCGATCTTGAAGATGGCGACCGCGTCGGTGAGGTGCACGGCTTGTTCTTCCATGGAGCGCGCCGCGGCAGTGGCTTCTTCCACCAGCGCCGCATTCTGTTGCGTGGTCTCGTCCATGTGCGTGATGGTGTGATTGACCTGTTCGATGCCGGCAGATTGCTCCTGCGAGGCCGCCGAAATTTCGCCCATGATGTCGGTGACGCGCTGGACGCTGGCCACAACCTCGCCCATGGTCTTGCCGGCGCTGTGCACCAGTGCCGAGCCTTCGGCCACGCGTTGGACGGAATCGTCGATCAGGTCCTTGATTTCCTTGGCTGCGCCGGAGGAGCGTTGCGCCAGCGTGCGCACTTCCGAGGCGACAACCGCAAAACCACGGCCCTGCTCGCCTGCCCGGGCAGCTTCCACTGCGGCGTTCAGCGCCAGGATGTTGGTCTGGAAGGCAATGCCGTCGATGACGGAGATGATGTCGGCGATCTTCTTGGACGAGGCTTCGATACCACTCATCGTGTCTACGACCTTGCCGACCACATTGCCCCCCTCCGAGGCCACGCGCGCGGCGCCGATCGCCAGTTGATTGGCCTGGCGCGCACTCTCGGCATTCTGCTTGACGGTAGAGGTCAGCTCTTCCATCGAAGCGGCGGTCTCTTCCAGGTTGGCGGCCTGCTGCTCGGTCCGCTGCGACAGATCCTGATTGCCCGCGGCGATCTCGCTGGCAGCCGCGTTGATCGACACGGCCGACTGCTGGATGTTGCCGACGATCTGCGCCAGCTGGCTCGCCGTCGCGTTGGCGTCATCGCGCATCTGTGCGAACACGCCGCGGAAGTCGCCGCTCATGCGTGCGGTGAGGTCGCCCGCTGCGATCGACTGCAGCAGTGCCGACAGCGATTGCAGATTTCCGTCCGCGGTGGACATCAATTGGTTCAGGCTCTCCACCATGATGCGGAAATCGAACTGGAAGCGTTCGACATCGCCACGGGCGCTGAAGTCGCCATTGGCAGCCGCCTGTGCAAGGTGCCTGATTTGGTGATTCATCGCCGACAGGTTGAGCTTGACCTGCGACATGGTGTTGCTGAAGGCGGCTTTTTCGCCCGGCAGGGGCTGCATGTCTTCGGAGAGTTCGCCGATGGCATAGCGCCCCATGATGCGCGCCAGATCGTTTTGCACGGCCACGTGCGAGGCCACCAACGCGTTGGTGTCGTTGGCCATGCGGCCGTAGTCGCCCGGGAACACGGTTGCGTCGATGCGGAAGCTGATCTGGCCGTTGTCGTGATGCTTGGCCATGTCGGTCTGCGCCGCGATGAGGTTGCGCAGCTGCAGTTGCATCTTGTCCATGGCCTGCAACAGGCGACCGGTTTCATCCGTTGCGGTGGTGTGCACATCGTTGCGCAGATTGCCTGCGGCGATGGCTTCGGCAGTGCGCGTGGCCTGGCTCAACGGCGTGGTGAGGCTGCGCGTGATCAACCATGCGAGCAGCGCACTGATCACCAGCGCAGCGATACCGCCGCTGGCCAGGATGATCTTGCCGTTGTGCATCGATGCAACCGCTGCCGCGTATGCGTCTTTGCTGAGGCGGCGCTCCAAGGCCGCATTTGCAGCAATTGCGGCTTGTTGCTCGTCCATCGCCGCAGCGGCAGCGCCTTGCAACAAGGCCTGCGCTTGCTGATTCTGGTCTCGCATGCCGTAGTCGAGAATCTGGTTGTTGAACTTGACCGAGACGTCGCGCTTTTCCTGCACCAGTGCGAGCGCGCTTTTCTCGAGTTCGCTGCTTGGCATCGCAGCCAAGGCATCGTGGGCTTGCTTGTAGCGCGCACGACTCTTTTCGATGATGTGCAGCGCGCGCCGGTTGGCCGCATCGCCGGACACCATCACCACGTCGCGCAAGCCGATCGCCACGTTGGTGTTGGCGTCGAGCATATCGGAGGACAGCCGGATCCTTTCCATGTTGTTGTTGACGATGGTGTCCAGCTCATAACGCGCATTGGACATGGTGATCAGGCCGGTCGCCACCAGCAGGCCCGACAGCAGAATTAAGATGCCGAAGGCCATTCCGAGGCGACGGCCGACATTGAGGCGTTGCAGAAAGTCATTCATGACCGCTTCCAGGTAGTACAGCTGAGCAGCTCGGTGGATGCGGGGTGCATCGACTCAAGCGTCTTGCCCAGCTAGCGGCCGGATTTGAGGGAGCTAAAGACCGTCGATCGAAAATACTTACCGCTGATTCATTACAGATCGGAAGTTTCCTGACAGCAGTTTCCCGTGTCCTGACATGGGTGCCCCAGGGCGCGAATTCGGATGTTTCTGGCCGGATCGAAGCGTGCCAGGAATGCAGCGATTTTCCGACGTTTTGCCGACATGTGCGCTGACCGACAGACGCGTATGACCGGTCACCGGATTGCATGCAGGGCCAGTGCTGCATCGAACGCTGGGCAACGATCTGCCGCGAGCCCGTGAGCGGATAGGTCGTGCGCGCTACCTCATTGGAGGTGTGCCACGCTGTATGCCGAGCGGATTGCCGCGCCGCAGCATGCATGCCAGTAAGCACCGCGTGCTGCAGCGTGAGCCATCGCGTGCGCAGCGGCGCGATGCGATGGCGATCACTCTTTGCTCAGGCTTCCAGCGCAGCGACCACGTCTGCGTGCAGTTGCTTGGCGCCACTCTCGCTGTTGAAGCGCGCAAAGACTTCTTCGCCGGAGATCAGCCCGACCCGAACCGAGTGGCAGTACGACCCGAAGCTTTCGCCAGCATTGAATGGGTCGCTGATGACAGAGATATGGTTGAGGCGGACCCGGGCGGTGCCGAACTGGATAAACATCTGCGATCTCCTGTGTGAGCTTCGAGTTTCCCACGTTGTCGTGCGGTGCAGAAGCGTTTGCCGGTGCCTGCGTGCACACGGCGTTTGCCGTTGCGTTGGTGGCGGGTAATGCGCAACTTGCGCAGGCGCACCGTCCAATGCATTGGGCAACGCTCCATCGTTGCCGTGCAACGACTCACGCGGGCGAGCAGCCAGCACGTACACTGCCGTCCCCTGATGCTGAGCTCGCCCGATGTCCGATCCGATCCGTCTCGATAAATGTGTAGCTGCCGCGTTCGGCTGCTCGCGTGGCGAGGCCCAGCAGTACATCGAGGGTGGGTGGGTCAGCGTGGACGGCGTGGTGGTCGAAGAACCGCAGACGCTGGCTACCGCGGCGCAGGTTACCCTGGCCGAAAATGCGGTACTGGCGCCTGCCGAGCCCGCCACCTTGTTGCTGCACAAGCCGGCAGGCATCTGCGTCGATGCCGCGCTGGCGCTGGCCACGCCGGCAACGCGCAGCGCACTGGATCAGGCGGAAGTACGTGTGCTGAAACGGCACTTCCTACGCTTGCACGCACCGCTGCCGCTGGAAGACGCCGCAAGCGGCCTGCTGATCCTGAGCCAGGATGGCCGCGTGCTGCGCCGGTTGAGCGCTGACGCCAGCGCGATCGAGCAGGAATTTCTGGTCGAAGTGCGCGGTGAATTGCGCCCTTACGGCATGGCGCGGCTGGCGCATGGCTTGGTCTATCAGCAGCGCAGTCTGTCGCCCTGCAAGGTGAGCTGGCAAAACGAAGACCGCCTGCGGTTTGCGATCAAGCACGTGCAGCCAGGCCAATTGCGCTACATGTGCGGCGAAGTGGGCCTGGAGGTCGTGAGCATTCGCCGCCTGCGCGTGGGCCGGGTGTCGCTGGGCAAGCTGGCGATCGGTGAATGGCGCTACCTGCCGGCAGGTGAGCGGTTCTGACTGCAGCACGGAGTATGCGGCTGCAGCCGCTGGAATCACGTCGCGCTGTGTGCAAGCGTGCTCAGTCACGGCCAGCAGCGCATGCAGCGATTATTTCTTGTTGCGCTTTTTCTTGGCACGCGTGACCAGAAACAGCACAACGGCAATCACACCGATGACCAGGATGATGAAGGCCGGAGATAAAAACGAATTGTCGCCCATGCGGAACTCCTGACAGTCTTGCGCAGCACAGCGCTGCGATGACGTTAGCCTAGCGAGCGGCCTGCTTGATCGCGTGAAATGCATGGCTTGCCGCAGAAGCGGGCGCATGGTTCCGCCGCATTCGATGATCAGCGCATCGACGTAATTGGCGCGGAAGCTGGCGTTGCCTTGCATCGATCCATGCAGCAATCAATCAGCCACCTGGCACGTGTGGGAGCGTGCCTGTGCAGCGTGATTCGGGAAAGGATGGCCCGGTGCATGAGCGGGTGGCCAAGCAGGCGCTTGCGCAATGATGCGCTCATCGGCATGCCGCGCTGATTGAGTGCCATGAAAGTGATGCGCAATCGCAACGACGGTAGAGCTGCGGTCAATCGCAGGACGGGGCAGGTCTTCCAGGCATCGAACCTGGCGCCAATTCTTTGGTGCTAAGCGACTGCACGGACGAACGCACGCGCAGATCGCAGGGAAGGCTCGGCCGTTCTGTCGCGCCTTTTCATCCGTGTCCCGGCAGGGGCGTGCTCTGCGCCCCGCGAGTTGAGCGGCCCAACAGGCCTCGCGTCCGGTAGCTGCAGTTTAAATGCGACATCTATCACGTAAATCGGGAGCGAGCCGACACGCTGTCGGGGCGTACCCGACAGCCGTCGCGACGATCTGCGCATGACCGTGGGCTTGTGCCCACAGCCCAGCTCACTGCATCACTGAAACGTAGAGGTGCAGCGGAAGCCGGAACAATCGATCTGCACCGTATTGCCGCTGCTGCAGACCGCGCTGAAGCGCGTGGCGCTGGTGGCCTGCACGGTGCCGCATTGCAGGCCATTGCTGATGCCCTGGGCGCGACTTGCCGCCGACGCGGTCGACATCGCCGGGCTTGCAGGCCCAGCGTTGCCCCCGACACTGGCAGACGCTGCCGCAACGTCTGCCTGCTCGGCGGCTGCCGGTTCGCTCGCCAATGGCAGGGTGACCGCCGACCCGTGCGCGGAGTTGCCTGAACTGGGATTGCCTGCAACCACCACACCGTGCGCGTTCTCGCCCTGCAACGGTTGGCCCCGGTCTTCACGATGGCGGTCGAAGCTCAGCGTCTGCCCGAACACCAACTGGATCCAGCTCGGGTAGGTATAGCCGGTGCCCTTGCTGTGATCGACGATGGCGCCAATCGCCCCGCCGATCAGAATGTTGCCCCAAATGCCCATGTTGGCGCGCGAGATGGAACGGCCGGCGGCATCACGTTGGCCGGGCAGCACACAGGTCACCTCCAGATCGCGCGCGGAACGATGCACTTGTGCGGTCTGGCCGGACTTCACCGTGACGCGGCCCTTGTCGTTGCTGATGGCGCAGTCGGCGCCGGAAACCAGTTGCCCATCGGCCGTCTTGGTGTCGATGCGAATTGGCTGGGTCGCGTCGTTCATGACCGTGGCGCAACCGCTTAGCGCAACCATGGCAATGGCTGCGGTCACTAGATGTCTCATGTTTTCCCCTGGCGTAGGACACGGTACGGCCAGCCGGGCGTTACGCCGCGTCTGTGGTACTACCGTGGTGTGGTCGATCCCCGTTGTCGCCGCATCGCGCGAGGGCTGGCATTTAATACCGGGATTGTGGGCGGCCGTCCAGTCGCGGCCGCTCGTGTTTACGCGACCGGGGTGGCCAGCACGCGGTGCTTGGCCATCACGCTGCGGATCGCACTGAGCAGTTGCTCAGGGGTATACGGCTTTTCCAGAAAGGCCACGCCGTCGGGCAGGATCTCTTCCACGTATTCGACCGCCAGGCCCGAAGTCAGCAGCACCGGCAGGTTGTACGGCGCATGTGCAGTCTTGAGCGCCAGATCCACACCGGTCAAGCCGCCCGGGAAATGGATATCGGAAAACAGCACGTCCACCCGCGGGTCGCTTTCGATCAAGGCCAAAGCTTCTTCGACCGAGCCGGCGCTACGGCAGGTGAACCCATAGCTCTCCAGCACAAGGCAGCTGAGCTGTCGGGTTCCGTCGCCGTCTTCGACAACGAAGACAACCGGCCGTTCCTTGTTCTGTGGCATGAGCTGGTCTCGTAAGGCAGGCCACATTCTCAGCGATGCGGCAGTGAACCCTCTGTCAACGCACACCTCGCCGTATGGTTACCAGCCGAACGGGCCCGGACCATAGCCGCCGGGTGCATAACGCGGGCCAAAAATGGAGCCCTCACCACGTCCGACGCTGATGCTGACGCCAATCTGGTGCGCCTTACCGTCGTCGTCATAATAGGTCTTGCAGGAATTCAAATTCACCGCCTGCCAGTTGCTGTTGCCGCCGCGGCTGGAGTAGCCCAGGCCGGTTTCGACAGCACCATGCAGCTTGCCCTGGCATTGCTCGGCGCGCTCGGCAGCGATGGAAGCGGCACTTGGCCGGGCTAGCGCCGGCTTGGGGCCGCTCTTGTCGCCGTAGAAGGTGCCCGGCGGGTCGTTGCTGTATTCCGGGTCGGAGCGGAGCTGCACCGGGGCTTGCGGAATGCTCAGGTCCAGCGAACGTGCGCTCGCCGTTTCGGGATTGCCGTCGCTGGCTTGGGCCAACGCACTTCCAGCGGCGACGCTGCCGGTGGCAAACAGAGTGACCAGAACAAGCAGGCTGCGTTTCATCGGTTGGACTCTACGAAGAGGGGCTGGCGGCGCGTGCCGGCTCGCTTTGTGAAACTAGCAACGGCTGATTGAATGCGCGCTGTCGATCCTGCGGATTTTTGTGCCGTCTGCGGTGTTGTGTTGACACATGCTGCTGCATCAGCCCTGTTCGCGCACGATCTCGATCAATTGCGCGCCATAACGCGCCAGCTTGCCGCCGCCGATGCCGCCCACCCGCGACAGCGCATCGATGCTGGTTGGCCGTTGTTCGGCGATGTTGCGCAAGGTGCTGTCGTGGAAGATCACGAAAGCCGGCACGTTCTGTTCCTTGGCCAGATCCGCGCGCAGGCCACGCAAGGCGTTGAACAGCGCCAGATCCTGCGGCTGCACCGGCAGGCCGGTGCGCTGCGCGCTGCGCTCGCGCCCGGCAGCCGGGTTTTCGCGGCGCATCATGACCTGGCGCTCGCCCTTGAGCACCTGGCGGCTGGCATCGGTGAGGCGTAGGCCGCCATGACCTTCGCTATCCACCTCCAGCAGGCTGGCGGCCACCAGCTGGCGAAATACGCCGCGCCAGGTGCGTTCGTCCAGGTCGCGGCCGATGCCGTAGGTGCTCAGCTGGTCGTGGCCCAGCTGTTTGATACGTTCGTTTTCGCTACCACGCAGGATGTCGATCAGATGGCCCACGCCAAAGCGCTGCCCGCTGCGATACACGCAACTGAGCGCCTTCTGCGAGGCCACCGTGGCGTCCCAGGCGGCGGCCGGGGTCAGGCAGTTGTCGCAGTTGCCGCAGGGTTTGGGATAGGTCTCGCCGAAGCCGGCCAGCAGCACCTGGCGGCGGCATTGCATGGATTCGCAATAGCCCAGCAGGTGGTCGAGCTTGGCGCGCTCCAGACGCTTGCGCTCTTCGGCGGCTTCGCCTTGCTCGATCATCTGCTTGAGCAGCACCACATCGCCCAGGCCGTAACACAGCCAGGCGTCGGCGGGGTCGCCGTCGCGGCCGGCGCGTCCGGTTTCCTGGTAATAGCCCTCCAGCGATTTGGGCAGATCCACGTGCGCCACAAAGCGCACGTCCGGCTTGTCGATGCCCATGCCGAAAGCGATCGTGGCGGCCATGATGATGCCGTCCTCGCGCAGGAAGCGGCGCTGGTTTTCTGCACGCACCTCTGCCGGCAGGCCAGCGTGATAGGGCAGTGCATTGAAGCCTTGCGCGCACAGTTGCTGCGCGGTTTCTTCCACCTTGCGCCGCGACATCGCATACACGATGCCGGCCGAGCCACGATGACGGCCCAGGAATTCCTGCAGCTGTTTGCGCGCGTTGTCCTTCTGCACCACCGTGTAGCGGATGTTGGGGCGGTCGAAGGAACTGACGAAGTGGCGCGCGTCCACCAGATCCAGGCGCTCTGCGATTTCGCGCTGGGTCGGCGGGTCGGCGGTGGCCGTCAGCGCCATGCGCGGAATATGCGGCCAGCGCTCGTGCAGCACGGTGAGCTGGCGGTATTCCGGGCGGAAATCGTGGCCCCATTGCGAGACGCAATGGGCTTCGTCGATGGCGAACAGCGCAATGCGGCTACGTTCCAGCAACGAGAGGAAGCGCTGGGTCAGCAAGCGCTCGGGCGCAACGTAGAGCAGATCCAGGTCGCCGGACAACAGGGCGCGTTCCACGCGCTGGGCGTTTTCTGCATCCAGGGTGGAATTGAGGAACTCGGCGCGTACGCCGAGCTGGCGCAGGGCCTCGACCTGATCCTGCATCAGCGCGATCAGCGGCGAGACCACGATGCCGATGCCGTCGCGTAGCAGCGCCGGCACCTGGTAGCACAGCGACTTGCCGCCACCGGTGGGCATCAGGACCAGGGCATCGTTGCCGGCAGCGACGTGTTCGACAATGGCCTGCTGCGGGCCGCGGAAGTCGTCGTAGCCGAAGACGCGGCTGAGCAGTTCGTGAGCGGGGGAAGACATCGACCTAGGATACCGTGCGGGTCAAGCCCTGGCCGGATGGCATGGGAGCAGCTGCGCGCAATGGCAGATCGGAGATTGCCGCGATGTGCTGTATGTCGGCGCGCAGGGGACGCACTGAAGCCTTATGCGGTTGGGATGACGTGGGCTTCGCACCGTACCCTCACCCCAACCCCTCTCCCGGCGGGAGAGGGGCTCAAACCCGAAGGGGCGAAGCCCAGAGGGTTTACTGCAGCAGCGAGCGCAGCATCCAGGCGTACTTTTCGTGGGTCTGCAGACGCTGGGTCAGCAGGTCTACGGTCGGGTCGTCGCCGGCGTCGTCGGCGGTGCCCAGCACCTTGCGTGCGGTGCGGCAGACGGCTTCGTTGCCGCTGACCAGCTGACGCACCATTTCACGCCAGTCGGCGCTGTCGCTCAGGCCCGGCTCTTCCGGGATCGAGGTCAACGCGACGAATTCGCGGTACGAGCCCGGCGCGTTGTAGCCAAGGGCGCGGATGCGCTCGGCCACCTCGTCCAGCGCCGCCCACTGCTCGGTGTACTGGGTTTCGAACATGGTGTGCAGCGAGTTGAACATCGACCCGGTGACGTTCCAGTGGAAGTTGTGGGTCTTCAGATACAAGGTGAAGGCGTCAGCCATGTAGCGGGCCAGACCGTCGGAGATCTGCTTGCGATCGCTGTCCTTGATCCCGATATCGATATGCGGTGCCGACGCAGCAGCGACCGGCAGGGCCTCACTGACGACGACGGGCTTATTGGCGTTTTTTTTCTTGGACATGGGATGGTCCTTGCAGGGTGGATGTCTTGGGGAACTGATATGGCGTCACAATAGACAGGCTAAAGGATCAAACGTCATTCAATTTTTCACATTTTTCCATCAATGAGCGCTATCGACTCCACCCTTGCCGACACCTTGCGTGAGCGCCGCCGTGCCGTGGATGGTGCGATGAGCCGCGACCGTGGCCGCTTGCTGGGCCTATGGTCGCGCTGGCAGGGCAAGCCGGGCAACCCGCAGGTGCGCGATGCGTTCGAGCAGGCGCTGGCGGCATCGCAGGCGCAACGCCAGGCGCGGGCCGAGCAGCAGCCGGCCATCACGCTGGACGACCAGTTGCCGATCGCACGCGAGGCCGAGCGCATCATCGCGCTGATCCGCGACCATCAGGTGGTGGTCATCGCCGGCGAAACCGGCTCGGGCAAGACCACCCAGCTGCCCAAGCTGTGCCTGGCGGCCGGACGCGGAGCCGCCGGGATGATCGGCTGCACCCAACCACGCCGGATCGCCGCGCGTGCAGTGGCCGCGCGCGTGGCCGACGAGCTGAAGACGCCATTGGGCACGACGGTGGGCTTCCAGGTGCGCTTCACCGATCGCGTCAGCGATCAGTCGCGCATCAAGTTCATGACCGACGGCATCCTGCTGGCGGAAATCGCCAGCGATCGTTGGCTGTCGTCCTACGACACCATCATCGTGGACGAGGCGCACGAGCGCAGCCTCAACATCGATTTCCTGCTCGGCTATCTCAAGCAGTTGCTGCGCAAGCGCTCCGACCTCAAGTTGATCGTCACCTCGGCCACCATCGATACCGAGCGCTTTGCCCAGCATTTCGACAACGCGCCGGTGATCAGCGTGGAAGGCCGCACCTTCCCAGTCGAGGTGCGTTATCGCCCGCTGGAAGGCGATACGGGCGACAGCGACGACGGCGAACACGGCAGCGGCCGCGACGGCGAGCGCAGTGTCAACGATGCGATCGTGGCGGCCATCGACGAAATCACCCGCATCGACCCGCGCGGCGATGTGCTGATGTTCCTGCCGGGCGAGCGCGAGATTCGCGATGCGCACCAGTCGCTGGAACGGCGCAAATACCGCGAAACCGAAGTGGTGCCGCTGTACGCGCGGCTGTCGGCGGCCGATCAGGACCGTGTGTTCAACCCGGGCCCGCGCCGGCGCCTGGTACTGGCCACCAACGTGGCCGAGACCTCGCTGACGGTGCCGCGCATCCGCTATGTGGTGGATCCGGGGCTTGCCCGCGTCAAGCGCTACAGCCCGCGCCAGAAGCTGGACCGGCTGCATATCGAGCCGATCTCGCAGGCCAGCGCCAACCAGCGCATGGGCCGTTGCGGGCGCATTGCAGAGGGTATCTGCTACCGGCTGTATGCCGAAGCGGACTTTGCCGCGCGTCCGGCGTTCACCGATCCGGAAATCCGACGTTCCTCGTTGTCCGGGGTGATCTTGCGCATGCTGCAGTTGGGGCTGGGCAGGATCGAAGACTTCCCGTTCCTGGAGGCACCTGACGAACGTGCGGTGGCCGATGGATGGCAACAGCTGCTGGAGCTGGGCGCCATCGATGCGCAGCGGCGTCTGACCGCCACCGGGCGCCAGATGGCGCGCCTGCCAGTGGACGTCAAGCTGGCGCGCATGCTGGTGGCCGCGCAGCAACATGGGTGCCTGCGCGAGATGATCATCATCGCCGCATTCCTGGGCATCCAGGATCCGCGCGAGCGCCCGCCGGAAGCGCGCGAGGCCGCCGATAACGCGCATGCGCTGTTTGCCGACGCGCGCTCTGAATTCGTCGGCATCCTGCGCTTGTGGGATGCGTACCGGCAGGTGCATGAAGATCTCACCCAATCCAAGCTGCGCGACTGGTGCAACCGGCATTTCCTCGGTTTCCTGCGCATGCGCGAGTGGCGCGAGCTGCACCGGCAGCTGCGGTTGCTGTGCGAAGAACTGGGTTGGAGCGAAGAGCCGGCCAATGTGATGCTGGCGCCGTTGTTGGCCGGTGCCAGCGCGCCCGCCCGCGAGGACGGCCACAACGTCAACCGGCCCACGCGTGGCCAACTGCACCGTGCTGCGCGGCTGGCGCGCGAAGGCAAGCCGGATCCGAATGCAGCACCTGCGCAACCTGCACCTGCAGCGACGAACAAGCAGGCCGAGGCTGCCGAAGCCTCGGCGCGAACCACCGAGCGCGAGCGTGCGGCGGCGTATCAGGCGCTGCATCGCGCGCTGCTGGCGGGCCTGCCGACGCAGATCGGTCATCGCACCGAAAAAGGCGATTATCTGGCCGCGCGGCAACGCCGCTTCGTGCCGTTTCCGGGTTCCGCATTGGCGCGCAAACCGCCGCCGTGGATTCTGGCGGCCACGCTGCTGGACACGCAGAAAGTGTGGGGCATGACCAATGCCGCGATCGAGCCGGATTGGGCGATTGCCGAGCTGCCGCATCTGCTGGCGCGCAAGCATTTCGATGCGCACTGGTCGCGTGCGCAGGGGCAGGTGGTCGCTTCGGAACAGATCAGCCTGTTCGGGCTGGTGCTGGCGCCGAAAAAGCCCGTGCACTTCGGCAAGATCGATCCGGCCGCAGCGCATGACCTGTTCGTGCGCCAAGGCCTGGTGACGGGCGAAATCAATACGCGGGCCGCATTCGTGGCCGACAATCTCAAGGTGCTCGAGCAGGCGCGCGAAGAAGAGGCCAAGCTGCGTCGTGCCGGTATCGTTGCCGACGAAGGCTGGCAGGCGCGCTGGTATCTGGATCGCATTCCGGCCGAGCTGCATTCGGCCAGCGGTCTGGATGCGTGGTGGAAGACCTTGCCGCCGGACAAGCGCCGCAGCCTGCATTGGTCGTTGAACGATCTGCTGCCGGGCGAAGGCAGCGAAGCCGATCGCTTTCCGAAATATTTCCCAATCGGCGATGCGCGCTTGCCGTTGCATTACCGCTTCGAGCCGGGGGCCATCGACGACGGCGTGACGCTGGAGGTGCCGTTGCACCTGCTCAATGCGCTGGATCCGGCGCGCCTGTCGTGGCTGGCGCCGGGCTTCGTCGCCGACAAGGCGTCTGCGTTGATTCGTAGCCTGCCCAAGGCGCAACGCCGCAACTATGTGCCGGCACCGGATTTCGGACGTGCGTTTTACGAGGCATTTAGCATTGCCTCGGCCGACGATATCCGCGGCGAACTGGCGCGCTTTCTGACCAAGGCCACCGGGACGCAAGTGGCAGCGCTGGATTTCGATGAGCAGGCGCTGGACACGCATTTGCTGATGAACCTGCGCCTGCGCGATGACGACGGCAAGGTGCTGGCCGAGTCGCGCGATCTGGACGGGCTGCGTGCGCGCTTCGGCGAGCGCGCGGGGCAGGCATTCGCCGCACGGGCCGGGCGCGCGCTGGCCGCCGAAGGCCTGCGCGACTTTCCGAGTGCGCCGATTCCCGAACAGGTGGCCGGCGAGGCCGGCGTGCCGGCATACCCGGCGCTGGTGGATCAAGGCGACAATGCGGCGCTGCGTATCTTTGCAGACCGCAACGAGGCTACATGGGCGCATCCGCGCGGCGTGCGGCGCTTGCTGGAAATCGCATTGGCCGACAAGATCAAGCAGGCGCGCAAGCAACTGCCGGTATCGCCCAAGACCGGTCTGCTGTATGCGGCGATCGAATCGCAGGAACGCCTGCGTGGCGATCTGGTCGATGCGGCGCTCAATGCCGTGCTGGCCGATGGCCTGGGCGCCATTCGCGACCCCGGCGCATTTGCGCAGCGCCGCGACGATGCGGGCAAGCGGCTGTTCGGCGAAGCGATGGAGCGTTTGAAGTTGGCCGAAAGCATCCTGGGCGCCGTGGCCGAACTCAAGCCACTGCTGGAGGCGCCGTTGATGGGCTGGGCACGCGGCAACCTGGACGACATGGAGCAGCAACTGCGCGCGCTGGTGCATGCAGGCTTCCTGCGCGACACGCCGGCCGATGCATTGGCCAATTATCCGCGCTACCTCAGGGCGATGATCCTGCGTACCGAGCGCGCAAAGCGCGATCCTGCGCGCGACCAGGCGCGCATGCTCGAGCTCAAACCGTTCGTGGATGCAGTGGAAGCCGCCGCTGCGCACGGTTTGCAAGACCGCCAAGAGTGGCAGGCGCTGCGTTGGGATCTGGAAGAACTGCGCGTGTCGGTCTTTGCGCAGGAGCTGGGTGCCAAATCCGGCGTTTCGGCGAAGAAACTGTCGCAACGGGTCGCTGCACTGCGCAGTTGAGCCTTCGGTCGGGCATGTATCCGAACAAAGCCGCGTGCGTCTTTATAAGGCACGCGGCGTGCGCCTCCGATGCTGAGAACGGCCCGTATATCGTCGCGAGCAGTCGGCAGATCGGCGCAGACGGTGCGCTCGAAGCCGGGGCGTACAAGCGGTACGCCCGGCTACGAGCACCGACCGCGCCCGCCTGGCGGTGAGCGCAGTCGTTGCTAGCTGCGCTAGAACTTCAGGTGCAGGCTGGCCATGTAGCGGCGTCCGCTCTTGTAGCGTCCGGCCAGGTGGTCCTTGTCGCCCAGATACTGCAGGTATTGCTCGTCCAGCAGGTTCTGCGCATCGACCTGCAGCGACCAGTTCGGGCTGAAGGCATAGCCGATACTGGCGCCGAGTTCGGCGTAATCGTCCACGCTTGCCGGTGCCGCACCGGCCACATAACCGCCGGCCAGATAGCTGTCGCGCCAGTTGTAGGTCAGCCGGGCATTGAGTGGGCCTTTTTCGTAGTAGGGGCTGAAGGCGAGGCTGTTGCGCGATTGGTAGGGCAGGGCATCGCCGGTGTTGTTTTCGCCGGCGGCATAGGTGTAGTTGGCGGTCAGGCCGAAGCCGCTGTCGCCGAACGGTTGCTGGAAGGAGATGTTGAAGCCCTTGACCTTGCCATCGCCGGCGTTGCGCGGCCGCTGGATGCTGTAGTCGCAATAGCCATCGGCGGTACAGCCGTTGCTGCCGAGCAATTGCGCCCAGCTCTGCGGCGCAGTGTCGCGCAGTGCGTTGTACTGGCGCTCCACGCTGGCGCTGGTGTCGATGTAGTTGTCGATCTTCTTGTAGAACACCGACCACGCCACCACCGCTTGCTGCGCGAAATAATATTCGGCAGAGAGATTGAAGTTCCAGGATTCATACGGCGACAGGTCTGCATTGCCGCCGCTGCCGGTCAAGGTGGTGTCGTTGAGGAAGGTGTTGTTGACCATCTGGTTGTACGGTGCCCAGGCGATGACCTTGGCCGCAGCGAAGCGGAATACCCAGTCGTCGCTGGTGTCGTACGACAGCGTCAGCGAAGGCAGCAGAAAGTCTTCCTTGCGGGTGCGGGTCTGCCACAGGCTGCCGGCCTCGGCGAGGGAGGGCGTGCCGCTGTAGACGAAGCCACTGCCTTCGGTCTTGGAATCCACGTAGCGCACGCCGAGATTGCCGCGCAGACCGCCGCCGGAAAAATTCAGCTGCGCGTAGGCCGCATTGTTGGTCTGCTCCAGCGCCCAGCTGTTGTTGAGGTAGCTGGCCGGATCCGGCGCGCTGTAATCGACCGGGCTGTTGCGGATCCAGTTCAGCACGTTGTTGCGACCTGCCTGTATATGTCGGCCGTGATCGGGATAGAACCCCTGCAGATCGGTGAGCCCGATCGTGCCCACGTCGGCCAGGGTGCCGGGGGTGACACCACCATAGACATTGAGCTCGAAGCGCTCGTCATGCTTGCCGTGGCGCACGCCCAACAGCAGTTGATTGAACACGCCATCGAACTGCAGATTGAAATCCAGCTGGCCGTAGGTGTCCTTGCTTTCGGTAGAGAAGATGCCGTTGTTGCCGAACCAGCCGCCGGCCGAACCCCAGTTGGCGGGATTACGTGCCGCTGCCGGATCGTCGAAGCGGATGCCGCGGCGGGTGTCCCAGCTGAAGCCGCCGTTGTAGAACGGCTCGATGAAGTATTGCGAGAGATCGTTGTTCTCGGACTTGCTCTGGCCCACCTGTCCGTTCAAGCCCCAACCCTCGCCGCGGAAGGCGCCGCGCAGGTCCAGTCCTTTGGTGGTCACCTCCGATTCGCGCACGTTGTTGTCGTAGATCACCGTGCCGCCGAGCGGGATCGCATTGGCGCTGGAGTGGCCACTGGTGACCACGCCGTTACGGACGCCGCCAAGTTGGTCCACCGCCGCCACGGTGCCGGCATTCCAGGTCAAAAAGCTGTACATCGACTGGTTGTAGTTGTCGAAGTTCTCATTGATGTACAGGCCGCTCAGATTGAACTCCAGCGCCTCGCTGGGCTTGAGTTGCAGGTTGACCACGGCGCTGTCGCGCTCGCGATCCTGCTGGAACCAGGCTGCGTTGATCGAGTTGGGTACATCCGCATCGGCAGGCACGCTGCCTGCGGCATTGGCGAAGGTGCTGGCCGGTACGTAGCCGAACACTTCCATGCCGCGGCGGTCGACGCGTTCTTCGTAGTGCTGCGCCGACACCGCAATGCCGAAGGTCTGCGCCGCGTTCTTCCAGCTGTAGAGCAGTGCCGCGTTGGGTTTGCCCTGGCTGGCCTGGTCGCTGTAGCTGTAGCCGATGGACGCAGCCACTTCGTTGGCCTTCAGATCTAGCGGCTGCCGCGTGTGCATCAGCACCGTGCCGCCCAGGCTGCCTTCGGTCAGGCGCGCTTCGGAGGATTTGAGAATTTCCGCACGGCCCAGGATCTGCGGGGCCAGCAGGGTGTAATCGAACCCGCGGCTGGGCTGTTCGCCATAGAGCCAGATCGCCTGCGCAACCGGATGCCCGTCCAGGAACGACAGATTGAGGCTGGGGTCGGTGCCGTCGATACTCACGCGCTCGCCTTGCCCGAAGCGCCGGTCCAGGGTGACGCCGGGAATCTGCGAGAGCGCTTCGGCCACGTTGGTGCTTGGGAATTTACCGATGTCTTCGGCGGTGATCGTCTCGGAGACGCCGGCGTTGTTGCGTTTGGTATCGAGCGATTTTTCCAGGCTGGCGCGGATGCCGACCACCTGGACGGCATCCAGGTCGGTGGCTTGCGTGCCAGCGCCGTCCTGGGCTTGCGCAGCGAATGCCAGCGATAGTGCAATGGCGCTGGACAGCAGGGTGGTGCTGTATTTCATGATGTCTCTCCTCATCACGCACAGGGATGGACGGCGGGCTGCCGCTCGCCGGATGCGGGGTCTTGCAGACGCGCGCTCGGGGTGGAACGCGTGGTAGATCGCTTACGACAGCTCGGTGTGGTGTTGCAGATACCAGTTGGCCGCGCCGAGCACGCCCAGTTGCCCGTGCTCGACCAATTTGACCGGGATGCGTTCGAGCACCGCGCGCATGTTTCCCTTGTCCAGGAAGCGCTCGGCGAATGTGCTGCCAGCCAGGAACTGGCCGATCGTCGGCAGGAAGCCCCCGGCCAGATAGATGCCACCGGCAGCGCCGTAGGCCAGTGCCATGTCGCCGACCGCGCTCCCCAGCAGGCCGCAAAAAATTTGCAGGCACTCGCGCGCAAGCGCATCGTTTTCGTGCAGCGCTGCGTGCGTCACGGCGGCGGGCAGGCGATGGAGCGGCGTTGCGTCATGCAGCTCGCACACCGCGTCGTAGAGATGCAGTAAGCCCGGGCCGGAAAGCACGTGCTCGAGCGGCAGATAGTGCCGGCCACGCAACAGGCGTTGCAGCAAGGCGTATTCGTGCGGGTGGGTGCTGGCCAGCGCGACCTGGCCGGCTTCGGTAGCCAGCACGATTGCGCGTGGCTTGGCATCGATCCACAGTGCTGCACCCAGACCGGTGCCGGGGCCGACCACCAAAATCGGCCCGTTGGCGCGCGCATGGCGCGGCGTGGGTCCGCTCAGCTGCAGCACGGCGCGTTGTTCCATCTGCGGCGCTGCGTAGGCCACCGCCTCGAAATCGTTGACCAGGTGCACGTTGCGCACCGCCAGTGCGGTACCGATGCGGTTGGGCGAAATCGTCCAGGGCAGGTTGTTGCTGATGAAGCTGCCATCGTCCAGCGCTACGCCGGCACTGGCGATGACCACCGCATCGACGCGGCGCCGCTGTTGCAGGAAGTCCTCGAGGATGGCCTGGAGACTGGCGTGTTCGGCGCAGCGATAGGTGCGGTAATGCGAAAGCTCGATGGCTGCATCGCGCGTCTGCAGCATGTGCCCGACACGCACATGCGTGCCACCGACATCGGCAGCGACGAAGCTGGTGGCAACGGGGACATCGGGCGAGGCAGAGGCGTAAGCGGAACGCGAAATCGCAGCCACATTCAGTCCTTTGGTCCGTCTGACCGGCCGATGCCGTCAGCGAGTAGGGGCCTGTGTAGGAGTTAGTGACAACGATGTCAATGGATCAGTCGGGTTGGATCGATCTTGGTGGCGTGCTCAAGTGCAAAAACGTGCCATTTGGCATTGTCTGTGCGGACTTCAATGCGCAACGTGGACAAATGCGTCCAACGTGGCGCGGTGGTTGCCGAAAAGCCGACCCGGCAACTGGCGCATGGCGCTCAATTGCCCGCGAGGTGCTTCAGCCGGCGATCGCCATCGTTCAAGAACTGCGTCAGCGCACGGCGGCAGCGGTGGTCACGCCGGGCAACGTGCTGCAGGCCGCGTTATCGGTGGGCGGTGCCTGGGTGGGGTAACGCTGCTTGCCGAGTACATAGGTCTGGCTGGTGGCAACGAATCCGTCCGCGTAAGTGGCTTCGACGAAATACGCGCTCCAGCCGTTCTCCGGAATCTGCACCGGTACCGGGACCGTGCTGCCGCCAGCAAGCGCAATGGGCGCGGCGCTGTAGCGTATGCCGCAGGCGTAGCGGAAATCGCGCGCGTGCGGATTATGTGCACTCCACAGCTGCACCTGCGTTGGCCGCTCGGAGGAGCGGAAGCGGATCTGCGGCGCTTGGCCCATACGCAACACATCGCTTACCTGCGGTAACGGGCGCTGCTGCTGCAGGCGCGTGATAAACGGCGCCAGGGTATCGACGACGGAGGCGCGGATATTGTGCGCACTGTTGGGCAGGACGCGCAGCGCCTTGCTGCCGGGTAGTGCGTCATAGAAGAACTGGGTGTTGTCCGGCAAAAAGAAGTCGTCGCCGCTGGCGTTGACAATGTACTTGGGCACCGCCAGCCGCGTGCGGTACGGCGTGTGCAAATAGCTTAGCGGATCTTGCAGCTGCACCAACTGCGCGAAGGCGGGGGTCTGCAGTTGTGAGGTGATGCCCTGCTTTGCATAGGCATTGAAGGCGATCGGCCAGTTGCCGCCATAGGTGCGGGACATATGCTCCAGCACGGCCGGCATGTTGAGGATGTCGATCACCAATGGCGCCACCGCCTCCACGCGCCGGTCTGCGATGGTGGCGTGCCAGCTGGCCCATCCGCGTTTGGAGGCGCCGGCAAGGACGAAGCGATGGATTCGCAGTGGGGCCAGTTCGCGCTCGGCCAGGCTCATGGTGCGCGCAATCGCGGCCGCCATCGGCACATGCAGCGGCAATGTCTTGCGCTGCTGCGGCGCCTTGAGAAACAGCGACCAGCTATAGGCCACGCTGTCGTCTTCGCGGCGCGGGGTGGCATCGCCCTGGTAGATCAGCGCCTGGTTGGGGATGTCGCTGAGCGCGATCACCACCGTGCGGGTGCGTTGCGCCAAGGCGGCCAGCGCTTCGGGCGCCAACTCGCTGGCCGGCTGCGCCGCACTGCCATCCGCCGGGTGACGCGTGCCATTGGTTGAGATCAACACCGCGCGCGTGGGCAAGGCCTCTGTCGGCACGTAAATCGCCACGTCATGCTGCCAGCGCGCCGGCATGACCAGTCCCTCGGGCGACCAGTCCTGCGAGGTCAGTAGGTAATCGCGCCGCTCGACACCGGCCACGCTGCTGGTGCCAACGCGCGTATAGGTCAGCGGTTGCTGTTCGATGGCATCGTGGTAACACACCAGGGCTTGCCCGAAGCCAACGTCCGGTGCATTGGCGCAGCGCTCCGCCGGCGACGCAGCGGACGCGATGGGATCAGCGGGCGCGACGCCTGCAAAGAGTGTCAGGGACGATAGCAGTGCAAGGCTGCAATAGGTCTTCGAGCGCATGCAGGTTCTCCAGAGTCCGTGCGTGTGGCCAGCGATTGCTGCGACCAATTGCGTGGGAAAAACGCGGTTAGCAGTGGCGTCAGCGACGGGTGGGGGGCGCGGTGTGTGCAGGAGTGTACGCGTGGTCGGAATCGGTCAGTAGGACGGCACCTATCGCTACCGCCAATGGCTGCGTGTGCGCGATGCTGAGTACGATGATTCGGCGCGCCAACGTTGGCTGCGCCTGGGCATGGCGGGTGCGCACTGACGCTTGCGCTCTGTCTGCCGCACCGGCGCCGCCTTGCGCATGCGTTGCTCTACGGCGAGCACATTGCAGCGGCTGGTTGCAATGTCGCATGCGCAACGCGCAGCGGCGGGATACGCGCGGCGCATGCCGATGCCGTGGGTGGCAACCGCTTTCGGCAGCCGCGCAAGCTCGGCGGAGGCGCTTACTTGATCCGCCGCACCTTGGCCGGGGTGTTGTAACCCTCGATCTGCAGATACCACACGCCGACCAGACCCGGCTTGATCTTGACCTTGGGTGCGTCCTTGCGCACGCCAGACAGGCTGGCGGCATCGGTCTGTTCCCACTCCTGACCGTTGGCCAGCGTGTAAACGCGGCCCTTGGCGAAGCCCTTGAATTCGCCAACCATGGTGCTCTCGATCGGCTCCTTGCTGCCGAAGTCGAAGAAGCCGCGGTTCTTGACGATCACTTCCTGGCGGCCGGCTTCCTTGGCCTGTTCGACCACCACTGCGGCCTCCTTGGCGACCTTGCCCTGCAGCCAATCGTTGAGCGCAGCCAGTTCGCTCGCATTGAGTTTGTCCAGGCCGGCGGCCTTGAACTGTTCGGCACTCATCTGCGACTGCAGGTCGCCTTGCACCGCGCGTTGCGCCAGGGCAGGGGCGGCATGCAGCGCCAAGGTCAGGCAAACCAGCAAGGGAATGCGGCGCGCGAGCGACATGGAAGCCATCCGAAGAAGAAGAGAGGGCTAGTGTAGACGCTGTTGGCGCATGCCGGCGCTGCCTATTCCAGCGGGTCTGCGGTGGCTGCTGCGGGGCGTTCTGGGCGGCGATAGATGAAGGCCGGTGCCGGCGATGCCGACTCCTGCTCGGCGGTTGCGCGCACCTGCGCATGGATGGGCGAACGTTCGCAGACCGGGTCCAGCGTGGCGGCATCGCCGCTGAGCGCCAGCGCCTGGCAGCGGCAGCCACCCCAATCGATCTCGCGCTTGGGGCAGCCCTGGCACACCTCCGGCATCCATGCGGTGCCGCGAAAGCGCACGAATGCCTCGCCGTTGTTCCAGATATCGGCCAGCGAGCGCTCGCGCAGATTGTCAAAGCGTAGGCCATCGATGGTTTCGGCGGCATGGCAGGGCAGCACGTCGCCGCGCGGGGAGATATTGACGAAGCGTTGGCCCCAGCCGCCCATGCAGGGTTTGGGCTGGCGCGCGTAGTAATCGGGCGTGACGAAATCGATCGCCAGGCGGTCGCCGAGTTGGCGTCGCGCGGTTTCCACCGCGTCGATGGTGGCCAGCAGTTGCTCGCGGCTGGGCATCAGCGCAGCGCGGTTGCGCAGGCCCCAGCCGTAGTATTGGGTGTGCGCCACCTCGATGCGCTCGGCCTGCCATTCCAGCGCCAGCGCGATCATCCCGGGCACGCGTTCGGCGTTATGGCGGTGCAGTACCGCGTTGATCGTCAGCGGCAGGCCGCGGGCGCGGACCGCGGCGGCGAATTCGCGCTTTTTGGACAAGCTGTTGCGGTAGCCGGCGATGCGGTCGGCGCCGGCCGCATCCACGTCCTGCACGCTCAACTGCACATGTTCCAGCCCGGCCGCCTGCAGTTGGTCCAGCATTGGCTCGCCGCCGGCGACGCCGGAGGTGATCAGGTTGCTGTACAGCCCGAGTGCGCGCGCATGTGCGACCAGTTCGGGCAGGTCTTTGCGCAACATGGGCTCGCCGCCGGAAAAATGCGCCTGCAGCACGCCCATGTCGGCGGCCTGCTGCAGCAGCGAGCGCCAGCCTGCGGTGTCCATTTCCTCGCGCAGCGCTGCCAGCGCGATCGGGTTGGAGCAATACGGGCACGCCAACGGGCAGCGGTGGGTCAATTCCAACAACACCGATAGCGGTGGCGGCGCGATGCTCATAGCCGCAGCAAACGCTTCTGATGCAGGGTATCGGTGAGTTCGATCACGTCCGCTTCGATTTGGGCCGCGTCCGCATCGAATTCTGCAGCCAGCTCCTGCGCGATCTGCGCCAGCGAGCGCGTGCCGTCGTAGCGCTGCGCGACCACCAAGGCGATGTCGTCCAGCTCGACCACGCGTTCGGGCGCCAGCAATACCCACTGGTCGCGCGCACGGTCATGTTGCAGGCGCACGCCTGCACGCAGGGCCGGCTGGCTATGGCGGGTAATGCCGCTCATGCCGCGACCCGGCTGGCGTCGCGGTCCGGCACGAAGGCGTCCGGCCACACGATGCCTGGGCTCACGTAGGCCACATGCAATGCATCCAGCTGTGCCCAGAGCACCGAGCACTTGAAATGCAGGGCGGCCTTGACCAGTGCCTGCTTTTCGACCGTATCGGCATGCTGCTTGACGTAATCCAGCGCGAAATCCGAATCGCGTGGCGCCTCGGTCAGGCGATGCTCGAAATAGGCCAACGCTTCGGACGACACGAAGTCGTAATGCTTGAGCATGCCGGCCACGCGCTGGCCGATGATGTTGGGCGCGAACAATTCGGTCAGCGACGAGGCGATCGCTTCGAGCAGGCTTTTTTCGCGCACGAAGTGCAGGTACGCCTGCACCGCAAAGCGCGTGCCGGGCAGCAGCGCGCGCCCGGACTCCACCAGCGTGCGGTCCAGGCCCAGCGCGTCGGTGAGATGCAGCCAGCGTGCGATACCCCCGTCGCTGGCGCTATTGCCGTCGTGGTCGAGGATGCGTTGCCGCCAGATCCGCCGCAGCGCGGGGTCTTCCATGCGCGCCAGAATCGCCGCGTCCTTCAGCGGAATGCAGCGCTGGTACTCGAAGCGATTCAACGCCCAGGCCTGCACCTGGCCTCGGTCGAGCTTGCCGTGGTGCAACAGCGCATGAAACGGATGCTGGTCGTGATACAGGCGCGCGCCGATGGCACGCAGGTCTGCTTCCAGTTGGTCGGGGCTGAGCAGCGCAGTCACAGGGCGATCTCCAGGCCGTCGTGGGCAACTTCCCAACCGCTGGCGCGCGCGCTGGCGAACTCGGGCGAGAGGGTGTTGAGCACGGGATTGGTGGTGTTGAGATGGATGAAGATCTTGCGCGCCACGTTCAACGGCGCGAACGCGGCAATGGTGCCATCGGGGCCATCGATGCTCATGTGGCCCATGCGTTGGCCGGTCTTCTGGCTGACGCCCAGCTGCACCATCTCGTCATCGCGCCACAACGTGCCGTCGAAGAACACCAGTTCGGCGTCCTGCAGGCGCGCACGCAAGGCGTCGGTCATCGCAGCGCAGCCGGGAATGTAATGCATGCGGTGGCGGCCATCGTCGATGGTGAGCCCGAGGGTTTCTTCATCGGACCCCGCCAGGTCGCCGCCGCTGCGCGACTCCATGAACAAGGGCACCTTGCCGGGCACCGAGAAGGGCGTGAGCTGTAATCCGCACAGCACCAGCGGAGTGTCCAGCGCGAACGGCTGCCGGCTCACGTACTGCGGATTGACGGCGTCGAAAATGGGGTTCTGCGCGAGCAGGCCCAACACGCGGCTGCTGGCATGCAACGAGAACCGCTGGCTTTCGCGCATCGAGAGCAGGCCGGCGATGTGGTCGATCTCGCCGCTGGTCAGCAGCACCGCCTCGATCGGCGAATGTCGCAGCCCGTGCTGCGGCCACAAGGCCGGTGTCGCAAGAATTTGTTGGCGGAAATCTGGCGAGGCATTGATCAGCACCCAGCGCTCGCCATCGGCGCTGACTGCGATGCTGGCCTGGGTACGACGCTGGGCACCGTCTGTTTGCTGCCACGCCCGCAGGCTCGCGGGGGTGTGGCAATTCCACTGCGGGTGCCCACCGCCGGCCGCCGATCCCAAGACGATGATACGCATGGAGAACTGGACCTAATCTGCCGGCAACTGCCGGTCATGCATCAAGAGGAAAGGCGGCAAGGTAAGCATGAAACGTGCAGGATCAAAACTCGCCGGAGACGTAGCAGTTGATTTCGGCGCCACAATTGACTTCACGAACGACAGGCTTCTTCCAGGTCTTCATACGGCTACCTCAGCAGTTGGGAAAAACGTCGCTGGCTGCAGGATGCAACGCACGACGTGCCCCGAGCATAGGCAGGCGGTCTGGCGCAGTTGTAAAGGGCACGTAAAAAGGTGCGTAGGTTCCGATTCCCGTGCGCAGCGCCGTGCCGCTTTTCGCGCCCGGCGGTTACGAATCAAGACGTTGCGGGGTGAACCTGGCCTAAGCACGCGCGTCCTCCCGCACGGCGAGCGCCGCGGTAAAACGCGTTGTGGAGAAGGTGACGCGCACGTTACCGTAGTCGTCAGCCTCCCGTTGTTGCCCGCCGCCGTGTCCACCGCTGTGACCAGTTCCTCATTTGATCGTCTGCAGGCGCTGCTGCAGCGGCCTGCCGTGGCCTCGATCGCGCCGGCAGTGCGCGACGCGCTGGCGCAGGCCTGGCAGGACCTGCCGCCTACGCAGACCGATCGCGTGCCGTGGGCATTGCTCGGCGACACCCTGGATGCATTGGCGCTGCTGGCCGCCGACGAAGCCACCCTGATTGCGGCGTTGCTGTTCGACTTGCCTGCCTTGCGCGGCGCGATCGCGGGCCTGCCGTGGCAACCGGCGGAGCGGCGGGTGGCGGTGGAAGGCCTGTTGGACGGCCTGGATGCAGCCGATCAGGTCTGGGCGCTGCATGCCGGACGCGAGGCCGGGCGCAACAGCGAAGGGTTGCGGCGTCTGCTGCTTTCCATCATCCACGACCTGCGCGTGGTGCCGATCCTGCTGGCACGGCAGCTGGCGCGCATGCGCGTGGCCGATCGTCTGAGCGAAGATGAGCGCCGCGCGCTGGCCCAGCTCACGCGCGACATCCACGCGCCGCTGGCCAACCGGCTGGGCATCTGGCAGGTGAAGTGGGAGTTGGAGGACCTGGCATTCCGGCATCTGGAGCCGGAGACCTATCGCCGCATCGCCCGCGAAGTGGACGAAACCCGCGTGGCGCGCGAGCGCTACCTGGAAGCGGTCAAGCGCACCCTGTCGGCAGCGCTTGCCCAGCAGGGCCTGCGCGCAGAGGTGAGCGGACGGCCGAAGCACATCTACAGCATCTGGCGAAAGATGCAGAAGAAGCGGCTGTCGTTCGATCAGCTGTACGACATCCGCGCGGTGCGGGTCATGGTCGAGGACGTGGCGGCGTGCTATGCCGCGCTGGGGGCGGTGCATTCGTTGTGGGCGCCGGTGCCGAGCGAGTTCGACGATTACATCGCCCGGCCCAAGGCCAACGACTACCGCTCGTTGCATACCGCGGTGGTCGGCCCGGAAGGGCGCACGATCGAAATCCAGATCCGTACCTTCGAAATGCACGCCCAGGCCGAACTCGGCGTGGCTGCGCACTGGAAATACAAGGAAGGCGGCAAGGGCGGCGAAAAAGCGTTCGATCGCAAGATTTTGTGGATGCGCCAGCTGCTGGAGCAGGTGCAGGAGGGCGAGCATGGCGAACTGGCCGGCGCGCTGGATGCCGAGCTGATCGAAGACCGCGTGTATGCGCTCACCCCCAAGGGCGAGGTGATCGATCTGCCGCAAGGTGCCACGCCGCTGGATTTTGCGTATCACGTGCACACCATGGTCGGGCATCGCTGCCGTGGCGCACGCGTCAACGACCGCATCGTGCCGCTGACCTACCGGCTGCGCAGCGGCGACCGCGTGGAAATCATGACCGCCAAGGAAGCGGACCCGCGCCGCGATTGGCTGCTGGCCTCCAACGGCTTTCTGGCCAGCGGGCGCTCGCGCGACAAGGTACGCGCCTGGTTCCACAAGCTGGACCGCGCGCGCAATGTGCAGGCGGGCAAGGACTTGCTCGATCGCGAGCTCAAGCGCCTGGGCCTGCAGCATGCGGATCTGAGCGTGGCCGCGCGCAAATTCCACGCCGAAAACGTCGACGAGCTGTATATCCAGGTCGCCCTGGGCGATACCGGCCCGAACCAGGTCAGCCGTGCGTTGCTGGAAGCCGAACGTGCCGCGTCCCAGCCGGCGGTACCGGCGCCCCCGCGGCCGACCGCGCGGCGCGATGGGTTGGGGAAATCCAAATTCACCGTCGAGGGAGTGGGCAATTTGCTGGTGCAGTTGGCGCGTTGCTGCCAGCCGGTGGCCGGCGAACCGATTGCCGGCTATCTCACCCGCGGTCGCGGCATCACCGTGCACCGCACCGACTGTGCGGCACTGGCGCGCCTGGCCGCCGCCCACCCGCAGCGCGTGTTGCCGGTGGAGTGGGGCAAGGCCGGCAGCGGCTACGAAGTGGATGTGCAGGTGCGCGCGGTGGACCGCCGCTGGCTGCTCAAGGACATCACCAACCTGATCGCCCAGGAAGACGCGCACGTGCTGGAAATCAACAGCGACAACGTGCGCGATACCGGCAGGGCGCAGCTACGGCTGCGCTTGAAGGTCAGCGATTACGACCAGCTGTCCGGCCTGCTCGGCAAGCTGGATGCGCTGCCCGGCGTGAGCGAGGTGCGGCGGCTGGGCTGAGGACGCCGCGCACCTGGCAAGAGCACGCGGTTGAAAACAGACAGCACATGAAAGAGGTGAGCTGTGCTTGCCTGACGATTCCCGATTCCCGATTCCCGAAGAGCCCACACCGCCTTCGCAGCCTCCACCGCTACCATAATGCGGTGAACGCGTCCCCGTCAGGTCGCGCCAAGGATGGACGCCACCGTATGTCTCCGCTCCCGCGCTGGGCCAGATCGCCCCGCCTCTGGGCGCCACTGCGCAGCCGTGCGCTCTGGCGCATGGTGTTGGCGCTGTGCGCCTGCTTGCTGCTCACCGTGATCGTGCTGCGCAAGCCGCTGGCCGATTGGCTGTGGCCGGACACGCGCATCCAGCAATTGTTGCAGCGGGGCGATGCGGCCCTGGCACGCGGCCAGCTCAGCGCCGCCAACGGCAACGGTGCGCGCGAACTGTTCGCCGCCGCGCTTGCACTGGACAGCGACCGTGGGGAAGCCCGTACCGGGCTGGCGCGGACCGGCGCTGCTGCGGTAGCGCAGGCGCGTGCAGCGGTTGCGGCAGGCGATGCCGCAGCAGCGCAGCGCGCGCTGGCGCTGGCCACCGCCCTGGAGACGCCGCAGGCGCAGATCGCCCCGGTTGCGGCGCGGCTGCGCGCGCTGCAGGCGCGTCGGGTCGGGCTGGATGCCTTGCTGGCGCAGGCCGCGCTCGCGCAGCAGCAGGGTCGCCTGGACGGCACGCCGGAGAGTGCGTTGCCGCTCTATCAACGCATCCTGACCCTGGCGCCCGACCGCACCGACGCACTGGAAGGCCGCGAGGACGCCCTGACCGATCTGTTGGCGCAGGCACGCCACGCACTGGCGCGCGATGCGCTCGGCGAGGCGTCGGCGTTGCTGGCCGCGGCCAAGCGTTACGACCCCGGGCATGTCGACATGCCGCTGACCGAAGGCCAGTACCACCGCCTGCTGGAACAGCGACGTCAGCGCGCGCAGGCCTTGCTGCGACGTGGCCGCCTGGCCCCGGCTGCGCGCGATTTCAACGCGGTGCTGGCCGCCGAACCGGACGATGCAATCGCCCAGCGCGGCCGCGATCAGGTCGCGGACGAGTACGCCGCACAGGCCAGCCGGCAGGCGGCGGATTTCCACTTCGACGATGCGCTGCAATCCCTGCGTCAGGCACAGCTCCTGGTGCCTGGCGCCGCATCGATCGTGCAGGCCGAGCAAGCGATTGCGCGCGCGCGCGACGCCCAGCGCGGCCCGGACGCGAGCCTGTCGCGGGGCACGCGCGAGCGCCGCCTGCGGGCATTGCTGCAGCGCGTTGCCGATGCCGAAGCGCAGCAACGCTGGATGACACCGCCTGGCGCCAGCGCCTATGACGCCGTGCGTGCCGCGCAGGCGCTGGCGCCACGCGATCCGCGTGTGCTGCAGGCCGCGGCGCGCGTGGTACCGGCCAGCCAACGTTGTTTCGAGGACGAACTGCGCAACAACCGCCTGCGCGCCGCGCGCGGGTGCCTGGATGCCTGGCAGGCGCTGACGCCCAATGCCGATGCATTGGCCGGTGCGCGACGCCGCCTTGCACAGCGCTGGGTGGCGGTCGGGAGCGAACGGCTGGGCCAGGAGGACGCAGCCTTCGCCCGCCGTGCGCAGGACGAGGCGCATCAGCTGGATCCGGGTTTGCCGGAACTTGCCGAATTCACGCGACGGGTCAAGGCGGTGGCCGAACAGCGGTGAGCAGTTGCTGGTGATGTGGGTAACGTGGAAGCCCGCCGAGCGTGTGTCGTCCCAAGGTCTCAGGCCCGTGTTGCATCAGGTACAGGCACAGTCCCACGCTCCAAGCCCCCCTATTTGCATCAGATGCAATGCGTGCTGCAGACGCAGGTGAACCAAGCTGTGCAGCCTTTCAACCGGTACGCGATCAAGCTGCGATGCACACTCCCTTCTCCACCGGGAGAAGATGCCGCGAGGGGCAGATGAGGGTGCGAGCGCAGCAGCGTGATGCGGCGCGAGCGGATCAATCGCCCATCATTGCGTGTACTGCGGCGTTTGGTGATGCAAACGATTCAGACGCCAATCCCTAGCCACCTGCTCACCCCGCAATGAACAACTCGCGCACCGTCGCCCGTGCTGCGTCCAGCGAAAAATGTTCGGCCACGTTGCGCAAGCCGTTGTCGGCCAGGCGTTGCCACAGTGCTGCGTCCTGATACAGCCGCACGATTGCAGCGGCGAAGGCGTCCGCATCGTCGGCGACGCACACATCCTCGCCGTCGCGCAAGTGCATGCCTTCCACCGCGCAGGTGGTGCCGACCACCGGCTGGCCGTGCGCCATGCTCAGATTGATCTTGCCTTTCACGCCCGCGCCAAAACGCAGCGGTGCCACTGCGATACGCGCACTGTCCATGAACGGAACCAGATCCGGGACATGACCATGCAACTGCACGCCGGGGCACTCATCGGCCAGCAATTTCAGGGCGTCAGGCAGGTCGGCACCGATGCAGTGGAAGAGCACCTCGGGCAGCTGCGCACGGACCTGCGGAAAGATGGCGCTGATGAACCATTGCACCGCATCCACATTCGGCGGATGACGAAAGCCGCCGACGAAGACCAGGTCGCGGCGTTGCGCAAAGCGATGGCCGCTGCCGGCGACTTCATGCAGGTTGGACAGCAGCGCGGTGCGGATGTGCGGCGCATCTGCGCGCAGTTGCGCCTGTTCTGCGGCCGACACCAGCACGGTGACATCGGTGGCCGCCATGATCTCCAGCTCGCGCAGGCGGGTGCGTTCTGCGCTGCGCAGCAGATTGGCATCGCGGGCCAGCTCGGCACCGCGGCGTTCGCGCAGGTAATGCAGGTCGACGGTGTCGAACAAGGTGCGCGCCTGAGGCGCGTATTGCCTGAGCAATGGCAGGCAGGCATGCGCCACGTGGTGGCGTACCAGCAGCACCACCGCAAACCGCGCACCATGGCTGCGCAGCCAGCTGCCGATGCCTTCGAGAAACGGCGCGTACCAGACTTCGACACCGAGTTGCTGCAATGCCTGGGTGTGGCGCCCGGCGTGTTCGCGGCGTGTCGGCACGAAGACGACATGCGCGCCTTCCTCGCGCAGCAGGCGGATCAGGTTGAACTGCCGCAGCGAGCCTGAGTCGCGGTCCGGCTGCGGCACGCACTCGTCCAGGATCAAGACCTGTCGCTGGTGGCGGTGCAGCAGCGCAGGCCCGGGCAGCACCGGCTGCTGAATTTGTTCGCTGAGTTGCGGTGACCATTTTTCAGCAAATTGCCTTTGATGCTCCGCAACCACTGATTCTTTCTTCGTGTCATGGGTTTGGTTATGCACCACCACGCTGGCCGGCTGCACCAGCACCTGATATCCGGCCGCGCGGACGGCAAACGCCAGATCGGTGTCTTCGTAATACGCCGGCATGTAGCGCCGGTCCAGCCCGCCCAGTGTCTGCAACAGCGCGCGCGGCAGCGCGATGGCCGCGCCCGAGCAGTAGTCCATCGCGCGGACATATGCATAGCGCGGGTCCTCGGACGATTCGAAGCGGCCGTAGCTCCAGGCGCTGCCATCGGCGAAGACCACGCCGCCGGATTCCTGCAGGCGCCCGTCCGGATACACCAGTTGCGCGCCGACCAGACCGGCGGCCGGATACCGGGCAAAGGTGTCGATCAACCGGTCCAGCCAGCCAGGCTGCGGAATGGTGTCGTTGTTGAGCAGCACCACGAACTCGCCGCGCGCCAGCGCGATGCCGTCGTTGCAGGCCGCGATGAAACCGCCGTTGCTCGCACGCACGTGGTAGTGCAGGCCGGCGATCTGCGGCAACTGTTCAGCGGTGGCGTCGCTGCTGCCGTCGTCCACGACGATGATTTCCACACTCGGCAGCGGCGGATGCGCCGCCAGCGCGCGCAGGCAGGCCAGGGTGTGCGCAATGTGGTTGTAGACCGGAATCACCACCGTCACCCGCGGGGTAGCGCTGTGCGGCAGTGCGAACGCCGCAAATGGGGCGGCCTGCGGCAGCCACAGCGGCGTGCCCAGGGCGACCGGAGGCGCCTGTGTGTGTACGCGAATGCGCTGCCAGGTGGCGCGCCAGCCGCGCGTGCGCATGCTGGCCACGCTGCGGTGGATCAGGCCGAGGACGCGATTGAACAGATAGCGCGCATCGGCCAAAGACATCGACATTGCGTTGGAACTCCAGCGTGGTATGGCAGTGAACGGTGCGAGCAGCGCGCGGGTCGAGGCAATCGTTGCATCTGCCCGCGCAGTGTACGAACCATGCCTGCTGCTGCCGAGAACACGTCGCGCTTGGCGAAGCGGCGTCGGGCGTTTTGTTAGCCGCTCTTAACGGCCGACGGGGCCGGCAGGTCACAGCCATGACAGCGCTGCTAGACTCGCCGGACTCTACATTCTCGCATTCCTGTGCCCCGACGCCACGACAACGACGCTCCCGACGATTTCGAGGACGACACCAACGCGCAAGGCTCCCGCTGGCAACGCAGACTCATCGTCTGGGGATTTGCCGCGTTCGCGCTGGCGCTCGGTTTCCTGATTCCCTATACGATGTATCTGAACAAGCAGGTCACCCAGCGCTTTGGCGAACTGCGTTGGCAGATCCCGACCCGCGTATACGGCCGGCCGCTGGTGCTCGTGCCGGGCAACGCACTGGATGCGGCCACCCTGAAGACCGAGCTGGACGCGGCGTCGTACCGCGACGACGGTCAGGCGAAGCTGGCCGGCACCTACCAGCAGGACGGCAGCCGCTTCACCATCGCCAGCCGCGGCTACATCGATGTGGATGGACGCGTGCCGGCGCGCCGGGTCGAAGTCAGCCTGGCCGGTGGGCGCGTGGCCAGCCTGCGCGACGCCGGCGACCGCAAGGCGCTCAAAAGCGCACGCCTGGACCCGGCGCGCATCGCCACCCTGTACGGCCAGAAGCAGGAAGAGCGCCGCCTGGTGCGCATGGAAGAAGTGCCCGAGCTGCTGGTCACCGGCCTGCAGGCAGTGGAAGACCGCGACTTCAACAGCCACCACGGCATCGACCTGAGCGGCATGGTGCGCGCGGCCTGGATCATGGCGCGCTCCGGCGGCCAGGTCCGCCAGGGCGCCAGCACCCTGACCCAGCAGCTGGCCCGCAGCGGCCTGCTCGGCATCGGCAAGGAACAGACGCTCACGCGCAAGTTCAACGAGATCCTGTATGCGGTGATCATGGAGGCGCGCTACGACAAGCGCACCATCCTGGAGGCCTATCTCAACCAGGTCTATCTGGGCCAGCGCGGCGGCCAGGCGATCCACGGCGTTTCCTCGGGCGCAGAGCTGTGGTTCGGCCGCGACCTCAATTCAATGACCACCGAGCAGATCGCATTGTTGATCGGGCTGGTCAAGGGGCCCTCGTACTACGACCCGCGGCGTAACCCGGAACGCGCGCTGGACCGGCGCAATTTCGTGCTCGGCAAGCTGCACGAAAACAACCTGATCAACGACGCCGAATACAAGCGCGCACTGGCTGCGCCGTTGGGTGTGCCGACCGAGCCCGGCCTGGTCGCCGCCAACCGCTTCCCGGCGTATGTGGACCTGGTGCGACGCCAGCTGGCGCACGACTATCCGGAAGGCGTGCTGCAGGGCGCCGGCATGAGCGTGCTCACCGGCATGTCGCCGTCTGCGCAGGCGTATGCCGAAGGTGCAGTGACCGGCACCATCAAGCGGCTGGACAACAAGAAGCGACCGCCGCTGCAGGCAGGATTGGTGCTCACCGACGTGCACAACGGCGATGTGCTGGCCGTGGTCGGCAGCCGCGATGTGGCCAAGCCGGGTTTCAATCGTGCGGTGGAAGCGCAGCGGCAGGTGGGCTCGTTGCTCAAGCCGTTCGTCTACATGCTGGCCTTGGCTTCGCCGGACCGCTGGGCGCTGTCCAGCTGGGTCGACGACTCGCCGGTGACCGTGCAGCTCAGCCGCGGCAAGACTTGGTCGCCGGGCAATTCCGACAACCGCAGCCACGGCACGGTGCGCCTGGTCGATGCGCTGGCGCATTCCTACAACCAGGCCACGGTGCGGGTGGGCATGCAGGTCGGCGCGGACCGCATCGCGCAGCTGATCCAGGTCTTGGCCGGTATCAAGGCCGAGCCCAATCCGGCGCTGATCCTGGGCACCACCGACCAGAGCCCGTATGGCATGGCGCAGCTGTACCAATTCCTGGCAGCCGGCGGCGAGATCCAGCCACTGCATGCGGTGCGCGGTGTGCTCGACCCGCAGGGCAAGCTGCTCAAGCGCTACGACAAGACCCCGGCCCCGGCCCAGGAAGGCGACTCGGTGGCCGCCAACCTCATCAGCATCGGCCTGCAGCAGGTGGTCAGCGGCGGCACCGCGCGCCAGTTGCTGAGCGATGGCCTGGGGCGCCTGTCGTCGGCCGGCAAGACCGGCACCTCCAACGACGGTCGCGACAGCTGGTATGCCGGCTACACCGGCGACCATCTGGCAGTGATCTGGATGGGCAACGACCAGAACGCAGAGACCGGCCTGTATGGCGCCACCGGTGCGATGCGGGTGTGGTCGAGCATCTTTGCCCGCCTGCCGAGTGCGCCATTGAAGGTCAGTGGGAAAGGCCTGGATTGGCAGTGGGTGGACGCCAGCGGCACCGGCGTGACCGACCCGGGCTGCCCGGGCGCGCGCCAGTTCCCGTTCGTGGTCGGCTTCACACCGGCCTACGCGCCGTGCGCGGGCAATGCGCCGTCGATCGAAGCTGCGCCCGGCGAAGCGGCCGCTCCTGCCGAACAATCCAGCGGCGGCGGCGGCTGGCGCCGCTTCTTTGGCCTGGAAAAGAAGCCCGAAGACCCTGCCGCCGCCCCCGCAGCGGCCCAACCCACGCGTTGATTGGAATGACCCCATGAACCGACTGCACCGTTTGCTCGCCCTGATCGGCGTCCTGGCCGCACTCACTGCCTGCATCAGCGCACCGCCCGCGCCGCCGCCGACCCCGGTGGACCCGACCACTCCGACCCAGCGGCTGTTGCTGATCGAACGCGAGGCCGGCGCAGACGACACCGAACTGTCGGTGCAGCCGCTGCGCGACCCGCAGGTGGATGATTTGCGCGACACCGCCAAGAGCAAACGCCAGGCCGGCGATCTGGCCGGCGCCGCTGCGGCCCTGGATCAGGCGCTGGGCCTGGTGTCGGGCGACCCGGCGATTCTGCAGGAACGTGCCGAAGTGTCCGTGCTGCAGGCCGACTGGCCGGCGGCCGAACGCTTCGCCAAGCAGGCGATCGACCTGGGGTCCAGGACCGGGCCGTTGTGCCGTCGGCATTGGGCGACCATCGAGCAGTCGCGTCTGGCGCGTGGCGAAAAGGAAAACGCGGCCTCTGCCAAGGCGCAGATTGCCGGTTGCACCGTGCCAGGCGTGAAGCGGTACTGAGGCCGGCGATCGGAGCGACTGCGCACGCCGCAAGGCGGGCGGCGGTGGATGCCTGGTGTGGCCGTGTCGTCGCGCGCTTTGGATGCCCGAGCACGTCGCGGTCAAGCTGACGAGGTACTCCTGGCTGCGTGGTGCGGTTTCAGCAAGCACAAGCAGGGCGCCCGACGGTTGCTGGCGCAGCCGTAGGGATGTGCGCACAAGCCCAACCCAGGCAGCGTCATCGCGCACGCGCTAGGCTGTCGTGCTTCCTGCCCGCTTTTCGTTCGGTCCCATGTCCCAACTTGCCACTGCCAGCATCGAAGCGCTCAGCGAGGGCGGGGCGCTTGCGCGCCAGCTTGACGCGTTCGCGCCACGCGCTGCGCAGTTGCGGCTGACTGGAGCCATCGCCGAAGCGTTCGAACAACGCGACGTGCTGCTGGCAGAGGCCGGCACCGGCACCGGCAAGACTTACGCCTACCTGGTGCCGGCCCTGCTGTCCGGGCTCAAGACCATCGTCTCCACCGGCACGCGCGCGCTGCAGGATCAGCTGTTCCATCGCGACCTGCCGCGCGTGCGCGCCGCGCTGGGCGTGGGGCTGCGCAGTGCGTTGTTGAAGGGGCGCGCCAACTACCTGTGCAAGTACCGCACCCAGCAGGCGCGCGGCGAACCGCGCTTTGCCACGCCCGAACAGGTCTCGCAGTTCCAGCGCATCGTGGCCTGGAGCGGGCGCACCCAGTTCGGCGACATGGCCGAGCTGGAAGCCTTGCCCGACGACTCGCCGCTGCTGCCGATGGTGACCTCCACCGTCGACAACTGCCTGGGCACCGACTGCCCGTTCTACAGCGAATGCTTCGTGGTGCAGGCGCGCCAGCGTGCCCAGGCGGCCGATCTGGTGGTGGTCAATCACCACCTGCTGCTGGCCGATCTGGCGCTCAAACAGGAAGGTTTCGGCGAAATCCTGCCCGGTGCGCAGGCCTTCGTCATCGACGAGGCACATCAGTTGCCGGAACTGGCGGCCAATTTCTTCGGCGAAAGTTTCGGCATGCGGCCATGGCAGGAGCTGGCGCGCGACTGCATGGTCGAAGCGCGCCTGGTGGCCGGCGCGCAGGCCAGCCTGCAGGCACCGATCCTGGCGCTGGACGAAGCCTTGCGCAGCCTGCGTGCCGGCATGGAAGGGCTGCCGCCGCGCGGCACGCAATGGCGTGCGCTGGCCAAGCCGCAGGTGCGCGAAGGGTTCGACGCCGTGCTGTCGTCGCTGGCACGGTTGGGTGAATCCCTGCTGCCGTTGCGTGAGGCCTCACCGGGTTTCGACGGCTGCACGGCACGTGCGCAGGAAGCGTTGAACCGCCTGTCGCGCTGGCTCGGCGAAGACCTGCCGGTGGCCGATTTCGCGCAGGACCCGCCGGAAGAGGTGGTCGACAACGATGTGCTCTGGTACGAACTCAGCCCGCGCGGCTTCCGTTGCCAGCGCACGCCGCTGGATGTGTCCGGCCCGCTGCGCGAACACCGCGAAAAATCGCAGGCGGCCTGGGTATTCACCTCGGCCACGCTGGCGGTGGGCGGCGAGTTCGACCACATCGCGCAGCGGCTGGGCTTGAGCGATCCGGTGACATTGCTGCAACCCAGCCCCTTCGATTGGGCGCGCCAGGCCTTGTGCTACCTGCCGCCGAACCTGCCCGATCCGGCCGCACGCGGGTTCGGCACTGCCTTGATCGGCGCGCTGACGCCGGTGCTGGAAGCCTCCAACGGCCGTGCGTTCTTGCTGTTTGCCTCGCACCGCGCGCTGCGTGAAGCCGCCGAAGCCCTGCGCGGCGCGCCGTGGCCGTTGTTCGTGCAGGGCGAGGCGCCGCGCGCGACCTTGCTGCAGCGCTTCCGCGATTCCGGCAATGGCGTGCTGCTGGGCTCGGCCAGTTTCCGCGAGGGCGTGGACGTGGTGGGCGATGCCTTGAGCGTGGTCGTGATCGACAAGCTGCCATTCGCCGCACCCGACGACCCGGTGTTCGAAGCGCGCCTGGATGCGATCCGTCGCGAGGGTGGCAACCCATTCCGCGACGAGCAGTTGCCGCAGGCGGTGATCGCGCTCAAGCAGGGCGTGGGCCGGCTGATTCGCAGCGAAACCGACCGTGGCGTGCTGGTGCTGTGCGACCCACGGCTGGTGAACAAGAGCTACGGCCGCACCTTCATGAAATCGCTGCCGCCGTTTGCGCGCACGCATGCCATTGCCGATGTGCAGGCGTTTTTCGCGCCGGAACCGGAGGGCCGGGAGCGGGCACCCGGGTAGACGCGTGCGTACCGCTTCCGGCACCCGGGTGGGCGTCGTTGCCGGTTGGTTGGCGGGTGTGCAGCGGTTGTCATCCCAGGTCCGTGCCGGCCACTCGGATCGATCAGTTAAACTTTGCGCCCTCCCGGGTCCCCAGTCCCGGGTCCCCGGTCCCGGCTCCCCCAATGAACGTCCTCGCCTTCGAGACATCCACCGAAGCCTGTTCCGTCGCCTTGCAGGTCGACGGGCGCGTGATCGAGCGCTTCGAACTGGCGCCGCGCCGCCACGCCGAACTGGCGCTACCGTGGGCCGAACAATTGCTGGCCGAGGCAGGCATCACCCGTCGCCAGCTCGATGCGATTGCGGTCGGCCGCGGCCCCGGCGCGTTCACCGGCGTGCGTCTGGCGATCGGCATTGCGCAGGGCATCGCGCTGGCGCTGGATCTGCCGGTGCTGGCCGTTTCCACGCTGCAGGTGCTGGCCTTGCGTGCGCCTGCCGAGGCGAGCCAGGTGCTGGCCTGCATCGATGCACGCATGGGCGAGGTCTACGCCGGGGTATTCGCGCGTAACGAGAATGGGTTGCTGGAACTTGCCCCGGAGCGCGTGTGCACGCCCGATGCGGTGGTCATGCCCGAGACGGTGCAGCGCGTGGCTGGGGTGGGAACCGGATTTGCGGCCGCCGACGGACTGCTGCAGCAGCGCCTAGCCGCGCAGCTGAGCAGCGTCGATGCCAGCGCCTTGCCGCATGCCGCCGATCTGCTCACGCTTGCGGTGCCCGCGCTGCAGCGGGGCGAAGGGCTGGCGCCAGAGCGCGTGGAACCGGCGTACCTGCGCGACAACGTTGCACTCACCCTGGTCGAGCAGCAGGCCGCCCGCGCAGCGAAGGCGGCCACCGCCGCGCCATGACACACGGCGATCTCGAACGCGCGCGGTTTCGCGGCTGTCTGCTCGGTCTGGCGGTCGGCGATGCGCTGGGCACCACGCTGGAATTCCAGGCGCCCGGCAGCTTCACGCCGATCGACGACATGCACGGCGGTGGTCCGTTCGCCCTGCGTGCAGGGCAGTGGACCGACGACACCTCGATGGCGCTGTGCCTGGCGCACAGCCTGCTGCATCGGCAAGGCTTCGACCCCGCCGACCAGATGAATCGCTATTGCAACTGGTATCAGCACGGCTACCTCAGCAGCACCGGCCACTGTTTCGATATCGGCAACACCGTCCGCCAGGCGCTGGAGCGCTATCTCGATGGCGGCCCCGCCTAGAGCGTGTCATCCACTTTGAGATGAGTGCGAAGCGGCCTGTGGCGCGTTGAAACAAGGCGTGCGCTGCGGCCCAGGCTGGCTGCCTGGGCAAAGCGCGCAACGCAGTATCGGCGCGCCACAGGCCACTTCCCGGAGGGTTGGCCGTCAGCGGCACGGAGCGGGCGCCGCGCGGCTTGCCTTGGCGGCCAGCCAAGCCGGCGCCACGCAACACCCGCTCCGCACCGCTGACGACCAACGCACCTCATCTCAAAGTGGATGACGTGCTCTAGCGGCAGCGCCGATCCGCGCGCGGCCGGCAATGGATCCCTGATGCGGTTGGCGCCGGTGGCGATGTACTACGCGCATCGCCCCGACGAGTTGGGCGATCGTGCCGCCGACAGCTCGCGCACCACCCATGCCGCCGCCGAGGCGCTGGACGCCTGCCGGTTGTTCGCGGCCCAGGTGCGGGCCGCCTTGCTCGGCGCAACGCGCGAGCAGGTGCTGCGCACGTCTTGCGACGGAATGGTCTCCCCGGCGGTGCATGTCCTGGCCGCGCGCGACCATTTCGCGGTGCGCCTCTGGCACGAATCTCATATCACATGCCAAGTTCTCCAGCACAGGCAGCGCTACCGGATCAGGGAGGTGGCCGACATGTTCGGCCAAGATCACGGCAGCCTCCATGCGTTCGGACTGCGCTAGCGTTCGCAGGCGTTCCACGTACATTGCGTAGGCACGCAGGCGCGGGCCGCGACCCTCACCGTCCCGATATGGGAGATTCCTGATCATGCGCAAGGCAACGCGCAGACGCGCGGCGCTATCAACGTAACCGACATCGGCAACTGGGTCGTAGTGCGGGTGCTCGGTGAGGAATGTCTGCATTCCTTCGCGGACGTCAGCGGCCATCTGCCGTGACGTTGCACCAAGTCGCGCCATGCTTCTTGTTGACAGTCGACTCACGACTTGTTGGCGCAGTTCGGGCGGCATTGCAGAGAGTCCGTCGAAGACCGCGGCTGGATTGTTTTGCGACGGCTGCGCATCGGGCAATGGTCCGCGTGGCGGCGTCCGGGACGTCGTCGGCGTCTCGTCGCTGCGGCTGGTAGATGCGGCAGCGTGCGGCAAACCGGCTCGGTTAATAGGCATCTTGAATCTCCTGAGCGTGGCGACAGCAGCGGTTCGATCTGGAGCGCCGCATACATCTTTCTATTAAGTGAGGAGGCGGCGTCGGGCGGCGCCGAAAATTGCGTTTGTCTACCCGAATGCGATACCGCAGACACACCGAAATCTCTGCGGAGCCTAGGAACGTCATTACGATGCGCGTGCCTGAGGCCTACGCGACCCTCAGGCACATCGACGCCTCACCTCTGAATCATAGTGCCTGTATGCATGCACAGGCCGGACATCAGCAGGCCAATGCGATGCCGCCCAGTGGCGTGTCCGAGTGCAGCATGGGACTGCTCACACCCTCGCCTACCAGAACCGCAAACCTGGCGCACGTTTGGAAATCAGCTTTTCAAGTATTTCATCGCACCAATTCCTGAATTCGACCGATCGTGGCAAGATGGTGTCAGCTCTCTCACGGATTGCGAGGAGCACCGACCGGTGCCTTGCCGGATCGAGAGATTTTGCCTGTTCTGACAATTGCCAAGCCGCCTCAAAGCGCTTTTCAATAGGTAATTGCGACAGTCCGTCGGTCAAACGCATCAGGACCGAGGCGGTGATTTCATGCGATGCCATACGTTCTTGCTTGGACATTCCATCGCAATAAAACTTGGAGCAGGCATTCACCAAGGACTGATGAGCATCAAGGCGCATCTGCGCAAAAGGCAGGTTAATCGACAACTCGGCAAGATGCGGCAACACATCTCGTCCGTTCATCGACGACGCAAGCTTTTTAGCAACTGCCTTGTAACTGTCCCTCAAATTCTCACCCTCCTTCAAAATGGCCTGGTGATAGAGAATCGCCACCGCGCGCGCGCGCGGCCCTGGTTGCTGTGCAGCCACTTCAACGATCACATTCATGCACTCCGGTAGTGGCAGGCGAGTCAGTGCCAGCACCAGCAAGCGCGCGTGAGGAGATAGCGCCCCCAGTCCCGTCTTCTCGGCCTGCTCCATCACCTCCGGCGCCACTTGGTCGTGGGCAGCCAGGGGACTTTGCAATACCGCACGTAACGCCGCCTCGCATTCGGGCAAATTAACGAGTGACTCGGCCAAGTACTCCAATGCACGCAACCCAGACTGCGCGGGAAGTGCGTTGATGTGCGCCAACAAGGTCGTGAACGCCCGACCGCGCTCGGACGCTGTCAGAGGCGCTCCGGGCTGCCCTCCGGGCAAGCGGCTCAATTGAAATATGAAGGGCTCCAGCACAGCCCGCCCTGCTTGCCCGGGAAGTTTGTCGCGATGCGCAAACAACGTCGTGAACGCTTCGCCACGCTCGGATTCCGGCAGGTTCCAGATGCAGTAAGCCAGATCGAAATATGCGCGCGCGCGCGCACTGCACCCCTCATCGCCCACAGACGGCAGGTGCTCCACCAGTTGCATGGCGGCATGCAAGCGCTCAAGACTTCTGACTTCACCGAAATCGGCGATTGGGTTGTAGTCGGGATTTGCCGCCAGGAACCCTTGCAATTTCTCCCGTGCCATCGCCGCTTTCTCAGGCGAGGCTGAGCCAAGGTTTTCCATGCGCTTGAGCCTCAATTTCCTATCACCCGTTTGACGCGCATCAGCACAGAGCGGTGCCATCACTCGGGCGATGTTGTGTATAGGAAATACACTATCGACGTCACTCGAATCGGCGATTGGGTTGCGGCGTGCGGCTGGTGCCTGCAGGGTGTGCGTACGTTCACCGATCTCAGCGGCCATCCGCCGCGAGGTTGATCCGAGCCGCGCCTTGCTTCTATGGTCCAATCGACCCACGATGTTCTGGCGAAGCGTGGGCGGCAGTGCGGAGAGTCTGTCAAAGACCGGGGACCGCTTGTTTTCTACGAAGTGCGGATTCGGCAATTGGGTGCTGGCCTGCGCCTGGGAAGGCTGCCCCTCCTCCGTGTGGCTGGTGGACGCCACAGCGTGCGATAGGCCTGTACTGGTAATCGGCATCTCGGGTCTCCTGAAGGTGCGCCGCGGGGCGGCAGCGGGTTGGATGTTTCGCTTAGCTTTCGCCAAAGCGAGGCCTGTCTGCAGGCACAGTCAGAAGGCGCGCTCGCCCACGCGAACACGACGGCATGCGTACCCAGGCTGCGTAAGCCGACATCTACAGGACGCCCTACGACGGGATCGACCCAGCCGTTGGGTTCTGTGGGACGCTGATGCTCTGGAAGCGATGGAATCAGCCCAATCGGCGATTTGCCTGTACGCAGATGCTGCTCACCGCGATCCTAGTCGCCCGGTTCGGCAATACGTCACCGCAACCTCGCGTACGGCTGCTCGCATCGACATCTACCAGAAACGCCAGCGACTCCAAAAACTCTGACCTGCCGCACGCTTTTCCGCAAGTTTGGAATCCACCTCTCCGAGTAATCGGTCGCAATGCGCTCTGAATTCGACGACTTGTGGTGTCACCGCTTCGGCTTGTTCACGGATAGCAACGATCACCGACCTGTCCCTTTCCAGGTCAAGGCGCGACGCTTGAAAGAGCAATGATGTAGCAGCCAACACGCGTTTGTCTGCTGGCTGTTGCGGCAATGCGCTGGCCAAACGCAGCAGCACCGCGACCGCGATTTCATTCTTTTTGGAGATGTCATCCTGCGATAATTCGCCGCAGGCATTCTGTAACCGCACATGGGTCGCGTAGCGCATCTGCGGATCGGGCAGGACAACCGACAAATCGGCTAGATGGGGCAACACCTCCCCGCAGCGGTGCCGGCAGTGCAGATTCGCGGCACCGGCTACGTGGTCGACGCGCTGTCGGCCGCACTGTGGTGCTTCGCCACCACCGACACATTCGCCGATGCGGTGTTGCGCGCGGCCAACCTGGGCGACGATGCCGACACCACCGCGGCGATCTGCGGCCAGCTTGCTGGCGCGTTCTACGGTGTCCAGGGCATTCCGGCCGCCTGGCGCGAACGCGTGCAGGATGCATCCGAGATCATGGCGTTGGCCGACCGGTTGCACGCTGCGGCGCAGGTGGCCTGAGACACTGGCCACCGCGGACCTGCCGCGCCGTCTGCTGCACGCAGCAGATGGCGCAATCGGCCATGTCGTCGCGCGGTCCAGGTTTGTGCGCCAGCCGATCGCAGGTCGTCATTGCCGGCTTGCTGCATGTCCGCGCCGCTATGGCGGGTTGCTGTCGCGCAGGCGTGCAAGAGGGTGACCAGGCTGCGCAGGAGTGCCCGCCTGGCGTCCACGCTCAGGCCGCCGGCATCACGGCACGAGGCGCGCGCGCCGCAGCGCCGCTGATCCTGCGCGTCTGTCTTCTTTCAGGCCTGTGCCACTCGGCTGTGGCGCAGTGCATGGGGCAGTACACGCCTAGGGGGCTCAGCGATCGTCGTGCAGCTCGCCGCCGGGCAGGAACAGCCAGGTGCGCGTGACCTGCAGGATGTCCACGTCGTCCTTGGTCTTGGGCAGTGGCGGAAACGGCTGCGCCAGTTGCACCACGCGCAATGCGGAATCGTCCAGCAACGGAACCCCGCTGGAGACCAGCACGCGGCTGCTTTCCACGCTGCCGTCGCGGCGCACGCCCACGCTGATGACCACCTTGCCGCCCAGCCGGCGGCGGCGCGCGTCGTCCGGATAATTCAGGTTGCCCACGCGCTCGGCGCGGTCCACCCAGGCACGCAGATAGTTCGCGTACGCGTATTCGCGGGTACTGGCGGAGACGAACTTGCGGTTCGGGCGCTTGGCGTACTGCTCCGAGCGCAGATGCACTTCGGCGGCGAGCCGGGCCATTTCGGCATCGCGCTGGATGCGCTGCGCCTCGGCCGGGGTGAGCGGGTCGGTCTGCGGATTGGGCTGCGGCGTCGGCACGGCCTGCTCGCCACGACGGCTGGTCACCACGCGGGTCTGGGTGGGCTCGGGTGCGTTCACGCTCGTGGCGCGTTGCGCCTGTGGCGCCAGCCCGGTGCGGTCCTGCGGCACCACGCCCGGCTGGCTGTCCCGAGGGCGTTGCGCGGTGGCGTGATCGCCGCCGCCCTGCTGGTTGGCCTGGGCCAGGAAGTCGGCCTGCTTGGGCGTCAACGGCGTGCTGGTCTGGCTGAAGATCACATCCAGCGTCGGCACTAACGGTGCGTCCTCGCTGACCGCAAAGCCTACCCCCAGGATCAGCACGCCATGCAGCAGCAGCGAGATCACCAGCGTCATCATCAGCCGGCGACCGTCGTCCATCGGTGCCGGCAGGGCCGCGGCCGTGCTCATTGCGCGGTGCCGGCCTCGATCGCGTCGAACAGCAGTCCGGCGATGTTCAGGCCGAACTGCGCATCCAGCTCGCGCACGCAGGTGGGGCTGGTGACGTTGACCTCGGTCAGGTAATCGCCGATCACGTCCAGGCCGACGAAGCGCATGCCGCGCCGGCGCATTTCCGGACCCACCTGCGCGGCGATCCAGCGGTCGCGTTCGGACAATGGCCGGCCTTCGCCGCGTCCGCCGGCGGCCAGGTTGCCGCGGAATTCGTCGCCCTGCGGAATCCGCGCCAGGCAGTAATCGACCGGCTCGCCGTCCACCAGCAGGATGCGCTTGTCGCCGGCCGTGATGTCGGGGATGAAGCGCTGCGCCAGGGTCAGCTTGCGGTTGCCGTCGGTCAGCGTTTCCAGGATCACGTTGAGGTTGGGGTCGCCGCTGCCGCTACGGAAGATCGAGCGTCCGCCCATGCCGTCCAGCGGCTTGAGTACCGCCTGGCCATGCTCCAGCACGAAGGCCTTGAGCGCGGCGGCATCGCGGCTGACCAGGGTCGGCGGGCAGCATTGCGGAAACAGCAGTGCGGCCAGCTTCTCGTTGTAGTCGCGCAGGCCCTGCGGGTCGTTGACGATCTGCGCGCCGGCGCGCTGCGCCACGCTCAGCACCTGGGTGTCGTAGACGAACTCCGCATCCACCGGCGGGTCCTTGCGCATCAGCACCACCTGGCCGGGCCCGAACGCCCGTTCGGCGAACTCGCCCAGCGTGAACCAGCCGGTCTTGTCCTCGCGCACGCTCAGCGGCGCCACCTGCGCCACCGCGCGCCCTTCGCGCAGGCTGAGCCCGCCGGGGCGCACGTAGTGCAGTCGGTGACCACGGCGCTGGGCTTCCAGCAACATGGCAAACGTAGTGTCTTTGGCGATCTTGATGGAGGCGATGGGATCCATCACCACAACGACGTCGAGCGACATGGGGCTAAACCTTTCGAACAAGCTGCCGATGGTAACTTCAAGCGATGGGCGATGGCGCGCCCGGTGGGTCGTAGTGCGCGACTTGCCGGCCGGGACGCACCCAGACGTGGTCGGAACGTCCGCCTGGCGGGGCCCCGGCAATGCACCCTTGACAGTCGATGCGGGTCTTGGGATATACATGCAGTTTCGTAGCGACGTCGGAAGGGATGAAGCGTCGCGCGCCCGGGGATATTTGCATGAGTGAAAACATTGCTGCGGGTGGGGAACTCGCAGGACTGAAGGTGATGGTGATCGATGATTCGAAAACCATTCGCCGCACCGCCGAAACGCTGCTGAAGCGGGAAGGTTGTGAAGTAGTGACAGCAACGGATGGTTTCGAGGCACTGGCCAAAATTGCGGACCAGCAACCTCAGATCATTTTCGTCGACATCATGATGCCGCGCCTGGATGGGTACCAGACGTGCGCGTTGATCAAGGGCAACCAGCTCTTCAAATCGACGCCGGTGATCATGTTGTCGTCCAAGGACGGCCTGTTCGACAAGGCTCGCGGCCGCATCGTCGGTTCCGAGCAATATCTGACCAAGCCGTTCACCCGTGAAGAACTACTGAGCGCGATCCGCACGTACGTCCACGCCTGACCAGGGGGAAAGGCAACATGGCTCGAATTATATTGATCGAGGACTCGCCCACCGACAGGGCAGTCTTCAGTCAATGGCTGGAAAAAGCAGGCCATACGGTCGTCGCCACCGATAATGCAGAAGAGGGGCTTGAGCTGGTTCGCAGCCAGGCGCCCGATCTTGTGTTGATGGATGTGGTGTTGCCCGGCATGAGCGGCTTCCAGGCAACCCGTGCTCTCGCACGCGACCAGGCAACCAAGGACATTCCCGTGCTGCTGGTCAGCACCAAGGGCATGGAAACCGACAGGGCCTGGGGTCTGCGACAAGGTGCCAGCGACTACATCGTCAAGCCGCCGCGCGAAGACGATCTGATCGCGCGCATCAGACAATTGGTGCGTTGATGCGCTCTCCATTCGACATTCTCGAAGACTACGAGCGTCGTAGTCTGGCGCACGCCACGCCGCTGCCGGAACGCCAGTTCTCGGCCGATATCTGGCGCGGCGTGGGGTATCGCGTCGGGACCCGGCGACTGGTCTCGGACTTCCGCGAAGTTGCGGAAATCGTGCCGATGCCGCCGGTCACTCCGGTGCCGGGCGCACAGCCCTGGCTGCTGGGCGTGGGCAACCTGCGCGGCAATCTGTTCCCGGTGATCGATCTGAAGCAGTTCCTGGAGGGCCGTCGCACGGTGCTGCAGGAAGGCCAGCGTGTGCTGATCATGCGTCAGAGCGGCGGCGACGTCGCGCTGACCATCGATGAGCTGTACGGCCAACGCAGCTTCGAGCAGGTCCAGGCGGTGGAACCCGGCGAGCTGGCGCAAGGCCGCTACGCCCATTTCATCGACCGTGCCTTCCGCAACGAGACGCAGGACTGGGGTGTGTTTTCCCTGGCGTTGCTGTCGCGCACTCCTGAATTCCGGCAGGCCGCGGCCTAATCCGCGACCCCGCCACGTCATACAGATCGAGGTCGAACCATGAGTACCGCCCCGGACGCCCGCAAGACCAACAAGCTCGGCAGCGTCAGCACCAGCTTCTGGCTTGGCTTGCTGGTGTTGTCGATGATCGTGTTTGGCGCCAATACCGGCGTCGCGACCTGGCAGGGCAGTCGTCTTGCCGGTGCCGGCACCGGCGCGGCCGACTTGCAGGTGCTCTCGCAGCAGCTGGCCAACCAGGGCCGCGAAGCGGTGTCCGGCGACGCCAAGGCGTTTGCCGCATTCAAGGAAACCAAGGGCCGTATCGACAGCACGGTCAGCGAGCTGGATGGCCGTTACGGCCAGGAAAGCTCGATCGCAAGCTCGATGGCGCAACTCAAGGCGACCTGGGTACCGCTGAGCAAAAACGCCGATCAGGTCATCGCCAGCGAACCGGCGGTGCTCGGTCTGGCCGGCAACGCCGAACGCTTCTCCGGCAGCGTGCCGCAGCTGCAGGCGCAGTTGAACGAAGTGGTGCGCGCGATGACGGTCAGCGGCGCGCCTGCCTCGCAGATCTACAACACGCTGCAGCAGGTGGTGGTCGCCGGCACCATGGCACGCCGGGTCACGGAAATGCGCGCCGGTGGCGCCAATGCGGCCGCCTCGGGCGACGCACTGGCACGCGACTCGGTGGTGTTCACGCAGATGCTGGAAGGCCTGCGCACGGGCAACGAAGAACTCGGCATCGCCGCGGTGCGCAACCCGGCCGCGTTGTCGGCGCTGGAGCAGTCGCAGGCGCAGTGGACGACGATGAAGAAAGACGTCGACGCCATCCTCGCCAGCTCGCGCAACCTGTTCGCCGCACAGTCCTCGGCCGCCGCGCTGACGGCCGGCTCCGGCAAGATGCTCGAAGACAGCAAGAAGCTGTTCGATGCGTTTTCGGCGTTCGGTTCGGTGCGCGACACGCGCCTGTTCCCGAACTTCTGGCTGGGCGTGGTGTCCGGCCTGGTCGCGCTGCTGGCGATCATCGGCTTCGTGTGGAGCTCGGTGCGCGTGCGGACCCGCGAGCAGGACGTGCGCTACCAGTCGCAGGTGGAATTCAACAGCCGCAACCAGCAGGCGATCATGCGGTTGCTGGACGAAATCAGCTCGCTCGGTGAGGGCGACCTGACCGTCAAGGCGTCGGTGACCGAGGACATGACCGGCGCGATCGCCGACGCAATCAACTACGCGGTGGACGAGCTGCGCCACCTGGTGACCACGATCAACGACACCTCGGCCAAGGTCGCCGTGTCGACCCAGGAGACCCAGGCCACCGCGATGCAGCTGGCCGAAGCCGCCGGCCAGCAGGCCAACCAGATCACCACCGCCTCCGAGCGCATCAGCGAAATCGCCGCCAGCATCGAACAGGTGTCGCGCAACTCCACCGAGTCGGCCGAAGTGGCGCAGCGCTCGGTGGTCATCGCCGCCGAGGGTGCCGGCGTGGTGCGCGAGACGATCCAGGGCATGGACCAGATTCGCGATCAGATCCAGGAAACCTCCAAGCGCATCAAGCGGCTGGGCGAGTCTTCGCAGGAAATCGGCTCGATCGTGGAACTGATCAACGACATTTCCGAACAGACCAACATCCTGGCGCTCAACGCCGCGGTGCAGGCGGCGTCGGCCGGCGAAGCCGGTCGCGGTTTCGCTGTGGTGGCCGACGAAGTGCAGCGCCTGGCAGAACGCACCTCCAGTGCGACCCGACGCATCGAAGGTCTGGTGCAGACCATTCAGGCCGATACCAACGAAGCGGTCAGTTCGATGGAACAGACCACCTCTGAAGTGGTGTCCGGTGCGCGCCTGGCCGAAGACGCCGGCACCGCGCTGACCGAAATCGAGCGCGTGTCCAACGCCTTGAACAACCTGATCAAGAACATCTCCATCGCTGCGCACCAGCAGTCGGCCGCGGCGACGGATATCACACAGACCATGGGCGTGATCCGTCAGATCACCAGCCAGACATCGCAGGGTGCGGAGCAGACGGCCGAATCGATTGGCAACCTGGCTCAGCTCGCTGCCGATCTGCGCCGTTCGGTCGCCGACTTCAAGCTGCCGGCGTGACCACGACGCGGAACGGGAAAGGATCAGCAGATGGCGCGTAGTAGCGTTACGTCGATGCAGGAAGTGACCGGTTGCCGCGCTGGCGGCGAGTCGGTCGTAGTCAGGGGGCTGCAATGAGCGCGCTTCGCGATGCGATGAGTCACGCCGCACTGGGCTGGGTCAAGCCAGAGCTGGACGAGACGTTGCGCCAGGCGCGCAACGAGATCGAGTACTTTGCCGAAGAACCTTCCGACACCAGTCGGATGCGGTTCTGCGCCGGCTACCTGCACCAGGTGCAGGGCACGCTGCGCATGGTCGAGTTGTATGCGCCGGCGATGGTGGCCGAAGAGCTCGAGCTGTTGGCCCAGGCCGTGCAGGCAGGGGAGGTCGCCGACCGCGATGAGGCCTGCGCGATGCTGATGCGCGGCACCGTGTTGCTGCCCGATTACCTGGAGCGCTTGCAGAACGGGCATCGCGACATTCCGATCGTGTTGCTGCCGCTGCTCAATGAAATCCGTGCCACCCGTGGCCAGCCGGGTCTGAGCGAAAGCGTGCTGTTCGCGTTCGACCCGCAGGCCGGTGTTGCCACCGAGGCCGAGCTGGATCACGCGCGCGGCAGTCTGAGCGGACGCAATCGCGAGTTGCTTGACACCGTCGGCAATGCGGTCAAGGAAGAATTGCTGCGCGTGAAAGACGCGCTGGACCTGCATCTGCGCACCGGCGGCGAGATCGGCGAGCTGCAGACCCAGGTCAACGATCTGGGCAGTGTTGCCGACACCCTCGGCATGATGGGCTTGGGCGTGGCGCGCAGCGTCGTCGTGCAGCAGCGCGATGCGTTGGCGCGTGTGGTCGATGGCCAGACCCAGATGGACGAAAGCGTGCTGCTGGACATTGCCGGCGCGCTGCTGTACGTGGATGCCTCGCTAGACGATCAGGTCGCCAGCCTCGGCGCCGACCCGGGCGACGGTACCGAAGTCAGCAACAGTGCCAACTCCTCGGAAGTACGCCGCACGGTCGATGTGCTGGCGCAAGAGGCGATCGCCAACTTCGGAGCGGCGCGCGAACATTTCGTCGCCTTCATCGAAACCAACTGGGACCACGCGCGTCTGGCCGAGGTGCCGCACCTGCTCGGCGAAGTCGGCGGTGCGTTGCGCATTCTCGAGCTGCCGCAGGCCGCCGATTATCTGGAAGGCGTGCGTCGCTACGTCGATCTGGAATTGATCGGTAAGCAGCGCGTGCCCAGCGGACGCCAGCTGGATACCCTGGCCGATGCGATGGCCAGCCTGGAGTACTACCTGGAAGCCCTGCGCGAGCGCCGTCCCGGCCGCGAAGAGATTCTGGATATCACCCGCAACAGCCTGGAAACGTTGCGTTACTGGCCGCTGCCGTCGGGCCAGCCGTCCGATTTGCCGGTCGGCACGGACCAGCCGGGCAGCGCGGCCGAGCCGCAGCCGGTGGCCGCCCCGCCGTTGCAGCACGCCGACACGCCGCAGGCCGCCAACGATGCGTCTTTGCCGTCGCTGGAATGGGCGAACGAAACCGTCGTCGAGACGCCGTTCGCTGCCAGCGTGGTGCACGACACCGGCGCTGCCGCGACCGATACGGTGTTCTCCTTCGACCCGGTCGCCGCCGAAGAAACCGTGTCCGGCCAGTCGCAAGTGCCGTTCACCGTGGCGCCGCTGGATCTTTCGGACGACGGCGCGCAGGCGCCTGGCGACTGGCATCTGGAAACCACGGAGCAGGCCGCGCCGATCGCCACCTCTGCGTTCGACCCGGTGTCGGCCGAGCAGGATGGCAACGAGGTCGCGCAGGTCAGCTACACGGTGGATCTGAGCGCGCTGGAGCAGGAGCACGCCGCCGAGCCGGTGCTTGCGGAGGACGCGCCGCTGCAGATCGAGCAGATCGACCTGCCGGGCGACGCCGATCAGACCGAAGCACCGTTGGAGTTCATCGCCGAGAACGCAGCGCGTCGCGCGCAGACCAGCATCGAAGACGCCTTCTCGCCGCCGCCGAGTCCGCCGCAGGAATTGGACGACCCGTTCGTCGAGCCGGTGCAGGAGCCGCAGGACGTCCCGTCCGAAGCGGCATCCGGGCCGGTTGCCCCGCGCGTGCAACAGGCAGTGGTCAGCGAATTCGAGCTGGACGACGCCTCCGCTGCGTTCCTGGCCCAGCTCGATGCAGCAGCCGCGCAGTTCGACGTGGAGCGCCCGCAGGCGCCGGCACCGGCCGCCGATGCGCACACCGCGCAGGCAAGCTCTGAACCGGTGTCCAGCGAACGCGCTCAGGAGGCTGCCGATGCCGGCATTTTCGGCGGCTTCGGCGACAGCGATATCGACAACGATATCCGCGACGTGTTCCTGGAAGAATTCGACGAAGAGTTGGTCAACCTGGGGCAGCTGTTGCCGGTGTGGCGCGCCGCGCCCACCAACCCGGAAGCCCTGCGCCCGATCCGCCGCGTCTTCCACACCCTGAAGGGCAGTGGGCGTCTGGTTGGCGCCAGCGTGCTCGGCGAGTTCAGCTGGAAGATCGAGAGCATGCTTAACCGCGTGCTCGATAATTCGCGGCCGGCCAGCCCGGCGGTCGTGTCGATGGTCGAACTGGCCTACGAGGTGTTGCCGCAATTCAACGCCGCGCTGCGCGACCAGGGCCGCATCAGCGCCAATCTGCCTGAAATCCAGGGCATTGCCGAACGCGTTGCTGCTGGCGAAGAGGTCTATTACGTGCCCGCAGCCGCGGCACCGGTGGCCGAGGCCGTGGCGATTCCGGCGGCAGCCGCAGGCGTGTTTGTCGCCAGCGGCGGAACGCCGGCTTCGGTGGACAGCGTGCTGCGCGAGATCCTGGAAGCCGAGGTCGCCACGCATCTGGACACGGTGAACGGGTGGCTGCAGGCCAGCCAGGCCGAGCCGCAGTTGGCGACCGAAGACGTGCTGCGCGCCGTGCACACGATGAGTGGCGCGTTCGCGATGACCGACGTGCCGGAAATCACCTTGGTGACGACGCCGGCCGAAAGCTACGTCAAGCGCTTGCTGGCCGCCTCGGTCATGCCGTCGGCGGAAGGGCTCGAAGCACTCACCGCCACCGCTGCTGCGATTGCCACCACGGTGACCGCGCTGCGTGCCGATGCGCCGTTGATTCCGTCGTTCGCACCGTTGACCGAGCGTTTGCGCACGCTGGTGGACAGCTTGCCGGAAGCGCAGTGGCCGCCGCAGGTGTTCCTGGACGAGTTGGACGATGTCGACGCCCCGAGCGCCATGGTAGACGGCAGCGTTGCCTCGGTCGAACTGACCGGTGCGCAGGATTTGTCGCAGTACCTGGATGCCGGCGCGCTACCGTCCGACGCCCCCGCATCGGCGCAAGATGCCGAAGACGCGCAGCCGCAGCCGGACGATGCGCCGATTGCCGTGGACGAGCTGGCCGAAGCCGAATCCGAGCATGATTCGGCACTCGCACTGGACGCGCCTGCACCGCATGCGGTCGACGATGCCGGTCATGCCGCCGTGCACGAAGATGTCCACGCCTCTGCCGAGTCCGTGCCTGCATCGAGCGACGACGCGCTGGTACCGATTGCCGAATCCGAGCAGCTTGCCGATGCGCTGCACGACGATGCTGCGCCAGCCGAAGAGGCAGACCGGGCCGCATCGCAGGGCATCGACGCACACGACCTGCCGGCCGACGAGCCGCTGGTTGAAGCCGAGGCCTGGGATGCCACCGAACTGCAGCATGCGCAGACCGCACCGCACGATCACGTACCGGGCGAGCACGCAGCAGAGGTGCCCGGTGAGGCATTTGCTGAGCGTGTGTCCGGCGAGCACGACGCCGACGCCACCAGCACGCACGCCGACAGCATTGCGGTAGACGAGCTGGCCGATGCGGAAGCTGCCTTGGGCGATGCGCAGACGCTGGCTGCAGCCGATGCCGAGCAGGCAGTGGACGGGCAGGCACAGCAGGCGCCCGCGCACGACGAGCAAGTTGCAGCAGGCGCTGACGAGGCGGTCGAGAGCATCGAAGCGCTGGAGGCCGTGCACGCCGACGCAGCGTTGGCTGATGACGCCAATGCAACGACCGCGGAAGACTGGACCCCGGAAACCGCAGCGCTGGACAGCGTGTCGTCCGATCAGTCTGGCCATGCCGACACGCAGGAATACGCGGGCGAGCAGTCGGTAGACCAGGCGGCGCAGCACGGCGAGGCAGCGTTGCCGCATGCCGGCGAGCCGTATGCGGGCGAACAGCAACCGCTGGAAGAAGCCGCGCAGCTGGGCGAGCATGCAGAGCTGGAAGCGCAACCATCTTCGAATCAGCAGATGGATTCGGGCGATGACGCGCCTGCCGATGCGCAGCCGCACGTCCACGAGCAAGTGCCGTCTGACCAGTACGTCGACGCCGGTGAGCAGCTGCAAACGCACGCGCATTCCGACGAACATGCCAGCGACGCAGAGCACGCGACGGAACACCTGGACGCCGAAGCCACGCATACCGAAGCGCAGCATTCCGACGCCGAGCATGTGGCTGCCGAGCAGACCGAAGCGGCGCATTCCGATGCCGAGCATGCAGACGCCGACCGAGTTGACGCCGCACAGGCCGGTGCCGACGTCCTGCCCGATCACACTGTCGAATCGGTGCAGGCATTCGAAATGGCGCATGCGGCCGATCAGGTGGAAGAGACCGGCGATCCGCAATCGGATACCGCGCCGGAGCTGCACGACACGCAGGCTGTCACCTCCGACGACGCGGCGCAGGCCGATGAGCAGGCCGCAGTCGATGCGTTTGCCGTGGCCGATCACGCCGATCATGCCGCGCACGCAGATCAGTTCGAAAGCGCAGGACACGCCGCGCACGCGGAACCAACGCAAGCCAGCGACCACGCCGGTGCCGATCAGCATGCCGACGACTCCGCAGATCAGCACGCAACCGACCGCAGCGCCGACGAGCCGGAAGACACCACCACCGCTGCGTTCAGCGCCCCAGTCGAAGATGCGGCGCGTGCCGGTGCGGCCAGCAACGATATCGGCGCGGCATTCGATGCCGGCCCGCTGAACTTCGATCAACTCGACGGCGAGCTGGTCGACATCTTCGTCGAAGAAGGTCGCGACCTGCTGGACCATTGCGACGGCCTGATCGCCCGCATGCGCGAAGTGCCGGGAGACCGCGATGTCCTCAATGGACTGCAGCGCGATCTGCACACGCTCAAGGGCGGTGCGCGCATGGCCGGCATCAACGCCATCGGCGATCTGGGGCATGCAATCGAATCGCTGCTCGAAGCCGTGGCGGCCAACCGCACCGACATCGATCGCGACGACGTGCGTCTGTTCGAGCGTGGCTTCGACCGCCTGCATCAGTTGCTGACCCGCACCGGCATGCACCGTGCGGTGACGATGCCGACCGATCTGGTGGAAGCCTTCGAAACCCGTACCCGTGGCCGCAATGCCGCACCGCCTAGCGACGCAGATGTCCGCGCGATCGCCAAGGCGTCGGTGGAACCGGCGCCGCTGTCCGCCCCGGTTCCGGTGGAAGGCCAGGCCGAAGAAGACTTCCTGCCGCGCGTGCAGCAGGAGCAGGTGCGCGTGCGCGCCGACCTGCTCGACCGCCTGGTCAACCACGCCGGCGAAGTGGCGATCTACCGCTCGCGCCTGGAGCAGCAGCTGGGCGCGTTCCGCGGCGCCATGGGCGAACTGGATCGCACCAACGCCCGTCTGCGCGACCAGTTGCGACGTCTGGATCTGGAAACCGAAGCGCAGATCGTGGCGCGTTATCAGCGCGAACAGGACCAGGGCGATCGCACCTTCGATCCGCTGGAACTGGACCGCTTCTCCACCCTGCAGCAGCTCAGCCGCGCGCTGAACGAATCGGCAGCCGACTTGGGCGGCTTGCAGGGTGTGCTGGAAGATCTGTCGCGTCAGTACGACGGCTTGCTGCAACAGCAGTCGCGCGTCAGTTCGGAGCTGCAGGATGGCCTGATGCGCGCGCGCATGGTGCCGTTCGACGGTCTGGTGCCGCGTTTGCGTCGTGTGGTGCGTCAGGCAGCCAGCGACACCGGCAAGCAGGTGCACCTGGTGCTGGAAGGCACCCAGGGCGAACTGGATCGCAACGTGCTCGATCGCATGGTCGCGCCGCTGGAACACATGCTGCGCAACTCGGTGGCGCACGGGCTGGAAACGCCCGAGCAACGCCGCGACGCAGGCAAGCCGGAAGAAGGCAGCATTGCGATCCGTCTGCGCCGCGAAGGCTCGGAAATCGTGCTGGAAGTGGCCGACGACGGCGCCGGGCTGGACCGCGAGGCGATCCGTCGCCGCGGCGAGGAGCGCGGCCTGATCGAACCGGGCCAGGAGCTGAGCGAGGCCGAACTCGATAACCTGATTTTCGCTTCCGGCTTCAGCACCTCCGAGCAGGTCAGCCAGTTGGCCGGCCGTGGCGTGGGCATGGACGTGGTGCGCAACGAAGTGCGTCAGCTCGGCGGCTCGGTGGATATCCACTCGGTACGCGGGCAGGGCGCCACCTTCACCTTGCGTCTGCCGCAAACGCTTGCGGTCACCCAGGCGGTGTTCGTGCGCATCGGCGAAACGACGTTCGCGGTGCCGGTGGGCTCGGTCAGCGGTATCGGCCGCATCTCGCGCACCCGTTACGAGTCGGGCGAGGGCGGGTATCACTACGCCGGCGAAGAGTACGTGCTGCACGACCTCGGCTCGTTGGTCGGCCAGGCCGCCGCGCGTGCCGATGGCCAGGCGCAGGTGCCGTTGCTGTTGGTGCGGGCGGGCGACCTGCGTGCCGCGGTGGCCATCGATCAGGTGCTGGGCAATCGCGAAGTCGTGGTCAAGCCGGTGGGCCTGCAGATCGCCTCGGTGCCGGGCATCTACGGCGCCACCATCACCGGCGATGGCCGCGTGGTGGTGATCCTGGACGTCGCCCCGCTGGTGCGTCGTTTCCTGGCCCAGCCGGCGCGGCCGTCGCTGGAAACACAGGCCGAAGCGCAGCGCCAGGTGCCATTGGTGATGGTGGTCGACGATTCGCTGACCATGCGCAAGGTCACCAGCCGCGTGCTGGAACGCCACAACTTGGATGTCACGACCGCACGCGACGGTGTCGAGGCGCTGGAACTGCTCGAAGAGCGCGTGCCCGACCTGATGCTGCTGGATATCGAAATGCCGCGCATGGACGGCTACGAGCTGGCGACCGCGATGCGGGCCGACCCGCGCTTCAAGGCGGTGCCGATCGTGATGATCACCTCGCGCAGTGGCGAGAAGCATCGCCAGCGCGCCTTCGAGATCGGCGTGCAGCGTTACCTGGGCAAGCCTTACCAAGAGTTGGATCTGATGCGAAACGTGTATGACCTGCTGGGGATCGCCCGTGTCCGAGACTAATGGCGCAATGGGAACTCCGGTTGCTTTGCTGGGTCGTCCCGGTCAGGCGCGCGAGCGCCTGCGCGAGGCGCTTGGCCTGGCCGGCGCGCAGGTGGTGCTGGAAGACGAGCCAGCGGCGGTCGACGTGCAGATGCTGCGCGACGCCGAGCCGGTGGCCGTGCTGGTCGCACTCGAACCGTCGATCGAAGACGCGCTCGAAGCGCTGGAGCCGGCCTTCAACATGCCCGGCGTCACCGTGATCTTCGACGAGGCCGAACTGACGGTGCGCCGCGAGGGCTGGGAAGCGCAGCGCTGGGTGCGCCATCTGGCCGCCAAGCTACACGGCCACGCCGACGTGCTGCCGCCGGGCACCGAAAGCGAGCCCTCGCTGCAGCCCGAGCCCGGCCTGACGCTGGCACCGCAGCAGCATTCGGACCTGCAACTGGATCAACACCTGGAAGCGGCCGCGCACGCGTTCGACAGCGTGCCCGGCGATGCCTTGTTCGCGCATGCCTCCATGCAGGAGGCGGCACCGGCCGCTGTGGAAAAGCCGGGGCTGACGCTGGGCGATTCCAGTACCTGGGGCCTGGTGGACGAGGTGGCCGTGGTGGTGCGCCCGCGCGCCGAACCCGATGTGGCGGCCCTGTCCACCGGCGGCTTGTCGCTGGTGGATCTGGAGCACAGCGGCAGCGTCACCGGCGCTGTGCTGGTCGTCGCTGGCATCGGTGGGCCGGATGCGATCCGTCGCCTGCTGGCCGCCTTGCCGCCGGAATTCCCGCGTGCGGTGCTGGTGCGCATGACCCTGGATGGCGGCCAGTACGGCAACCTGGTGCGGCAGATGGGGCGCGTGTCTGCGTTGCCGGTCGAACTGGGTGAAGCGGGGCAGGTGGTCGCACCAGGCAAGGTGTATGTGCTCTCCGACGAGGTCGGCGTGCAACAGCATGCCGGCGCGCTGGCGTTCGTGGCACCGGCCGATCCGGCCGGGCTGATCGCCGCGCTGCCGCCGGCCGACAGTGCGGTGCTGATGCTCAGCGGTGCCAACGAGGCGCTGGTGGAGGCATCGCTGGCATTGGCCGAGCAAGGCGGCTGGTTGGCCGGGCAATCCACCGACGGCTGTTACGACCCGGCCGCCGCCGCGCGTCTGGCGCGGCAAGGCATTCTGACCGGCGACCCTGCGCAGTTGGCGCAGGCGCTGGCGCAGCGTTGGCCGGCATAAGCCGGGCGCTCCCATTCGAATCGGAATCATGCGATGAGCTACGCCAATAACGACGAAATCCGCGGCGTCCTGATCCAGGCCGGTAGCGAGCGCGTGCTGCTGCCGAACGCAACGGTGGCCGAGGTGATGTCGCGGGTGGCGGTCGAGCCGCTGCCCGACATGCCGCGCTGGGTGGTCGGGCGCATCGACTGGTACGGCTGGAAGGTGCCGCTGCTGTCGTTCGCGCGCCTCAGCGGCATGGGCGATGAGCCCACCGCGGTCAACAACAAGGTCATCGTGTTGAAGGCGCTGGGTGGCAACCCGGCATTGCCGTATTTCGCGCTGCTGACCGCCTCGTTCCCGCAGCTGATTTCGGTGCCGCGCGATGGCCTGCTGGCCGATGCCTCGGAAGATGCGCTGCCCGACGGTGTGCACATGCGCGTGCTGCTGGGCGAGCAAAGCGCGCTATTGCCGAACCTGGACGCCATCGAAGCGCAGGTCGGCCAGGCGCTTGCGGTCGCTGCCGCCTGAGAGCGGGAGGCCGCCTGCTGTGCTTGCCGTCAGGCAGGTGCAGTGCCACCGTGCAGCGGAGGCTGCCGCGCATTGAGCGATGCACAGGGAGGATGTTGCTGACTGTCGGGCGTTCCATCTCACGCACTGGATGACGCCCTGCTTTGGAGACGGCTTGCGGAGCATGATCGGTATGCATCAGCCGGATGCACCTGGCAGCAAGGCGACACGCGTGGTTGAGGCGTGGCTGCCATGAGTCCTCCGCTGTTTGCGCCGATCCGCCGCGCCGACGGCGTGGTGCTGTGCGATCTGGCCGTGGTCGATCCGGCTGCAATGGCCGACTACCACACGCGCAACCGCGCTCATCTGGCCGATGCGATGCCGCTGCGGCCGCCCGCGTTCTACACCGTCGAAGGCTGGCGCCGTCTGTGCATGGCATACCGCGGCGCGATCCCTGGCGAGCGCGAGTTGCAACTGGTCTTGTTGCAGGGCGAGCAGGTGATCGGCACCACCGGGTTCACGCAGATCCAGCGCGGCGCCTTCCAGGCGTGCCACATGGGCTATGGCCTGGACGCGGCGCAGCAGGGACGGGGTTTGATCCAGTGGGCAGCCACGCAAGGGATCGCTTTTGCCTTCGGCCAGCTCGGCCTGCACCGGGTGATGGCGCAATACGTTCCGGAGAATCTGCGCAGTGCGCGCGTGCTGCGGCGGCTGGGTTTTCAGATCGAAGGCTATGCGCGGCGCTATCTGCAGTTGAATGGCCACTGGCGCGATCATGTGCTCACCAGCAGATTGCGCGACGACGGCACGCCTGGTGAAGGCGCGGTGGATGATGAGCCGGGTTCAGGGCGCAGCGCCCGAGAGCTCAAGCCGTAATTCATCGGCGGCTAGCGTGCTGTCTTGCGCAAGCTCGATCTGCGTTGGCCGGCCACGTTGTTTGAGTTGATCGCGCAACTGCGCCGCCCAGGTCTGCACGGCCGCTGCATTCGGCGTGGCAGCCAGAATGCGGATCGTTATCGGTGTCTGCGTGTTCCCGGAAGCAGCACGGTCCGCCAGCCAATCGCTTGGTGGTGTGGAAAGTTTCAGTGATACAACGCGGTGTGTCTGCTCGCGCGTGTTTGTCTCGCGCTGTTGCTGTGCCTGCTGTGTCGCAATGCGGGTGGCCGAGGTGGACGACCAGCTGTCGCGAGACGCTGCGGGCTGCGGCTTGCCGGCCTGCGGTTCCGGTCTTGGTGCAGGTGCAGCTGTTGGCGCGGCACGCGAGGTGTTGCGCGATATCACTAGCTCGGTGGTCGCAGGTGCGTTGGCGGCCATGCGTTCGATCCGCAACGATGGATCCTGCGACGGTGCCGGCAACGCCGGCAACACCGACAATTCCGCAGCCACCGCGGGCGCCGCAGGCGCTGGCGCACGCTCGGTGGGTCGCGGGGCAGGTGCGCTGTTATCTATGTCTGCCGCGGGCGCACCACTGGCCTGTACATCGTCGTTGTTCGCGGTGATGGGGGCGGGCGGTGGGGGCGGCGCCATCGCGACGTGCGCATCGTCTTGCGTCGGCTCCGGCACCGTTGGCGGTTGGGTGGACGTCATCCCGGTGGGGCGCGCGGAAGCTGGAGGCGTCACCACACGTGCAGGCAGGGGCGCGCTGACCGGGGCCGTCATGGCGGCTGGCGCGAGCTCCTGCAGTGAAGGTGCCGGCTGCCTCTCCACCTGCTGCGCGGAAGTGGGTTTGTCGGCGGATGCGAAGGCAGGTCGCTGCGCAACATCTTGGACGCTGCCTTCTGAGGCACGATCTGCTCCGTCTGCCGCAGCGGGGCGCGCGGGAACTCTTCCCGATTCGGCTGCCGCAGGGACCGCCGCAGCCGGTGTGAGCGCATCCGGCACCGGTCGACTGGCCTGCCATTGCAGGCCGACGCCAACGGCCAGCGTGACCGACGCGGCGAGCGCCAGAGGCGGCATCCAGCGCAGGCGTCGGGCACTGCGTCGAACAGGCGCTGGGCCGATGCCCGATGGCGCCCGTGTAGGGGCTTGCATTGACGAAGCAGCCGATGCCGGGGTTGAACCCTGCGTCGAAGTTGAAGCAGCAGCGGCATGAAAAGCGGGAGCGTCAGAAGAATCCGGAATCGAGCCGGCTCCCTGAGCCGAAGATCTGCCGGCATCGGCGAGCGAGGAAAGCGGCACTGGGTTGGATGTGCCAGCCGAGGCCGCTGCAGGCACGGATCCAGCCACCGATTCAGGGTTCGACGTACCTGTCACGGCAGGCGCAGCAGGCATGACCGGCACAGCATCGGCAGCATTGCGCATCTGTTGCGCAATCCATTCGCGTGCAGCCTCGCTCAATGGCGCGCCCAGTGTGTGGTCGGCGGTGTCGCCTTGCGCAAGACGTGCCTGCACGGCCGCGCGTTGTGCAGCCTGCGTCTGTTCGGCTTGCGCTGCTGCGGCAGCAAACAGGCTGGCCATGGTGGCAGGCGCTTCAAACTGCAAGGTGTCCTGTGTCGCGGTCGCTGCAGCGCGCTCGGCTTCTGCCTCTTGCGCGGCGTGTGCAAACCAGGCATCCATCGACGCGGGCGGGGCATGCAGCGGCAGCGCACGCAGCAAGGCAGCAAGGCCATCATGCCCGGCAAGGAAACGATCGAAGGACGTGCTCACGGCGCGGCCTCCAGGCTCACGCGCAGCTTTGCGAAGGCGTAGCGCAGCCGGCTCTTGACCGTCTCGAAGCCTTCGCCGATCACATGCGCGATCTCTTCGACGCCCAGCTCGGCAAAGAAGCGCAGCACCACCACTTCCCGTTGCGCATCCGGCAGTGCCATCAGTGCGGCACGCACGCGATGTTGTTGCTGGCCGAGCATGGCCAGGCGCTCGGCGCTCAGATCGTCGTCGGGCAACTGCAGATGCACATCGTCCAGCGCCACCGAGGTGGCGTGGTATGCGCTGCGCCGGGTGTCGCGCCAGGCATTGCGGCCGATCTGGAACAGAAAGCTGGTGAAGGCGGCCTGCCCGGGGCGATAGTCGCTACAGCGGGTCATCAGCTTGACCCAGGTTTTCTGCGCCAGGTCTTCGGCCTCGCTCAGATTGCCTTCGCACAACCAGGCCAGGAAGTTGAACAAGGCGCGGTTGTGGCGCTTGAACAATTCGGTCGCCGGTTGTTCGACAAAGCCATTGGCGACGAGGAGCATGAGCTCCTCGTCGGGAAGATGCGCAAGATCGGCAGGATGCATGCGCTCAGTATAGGCAGGCGCTGCGCGCATCAGTCGGTGTCGGCGAGTGGCCGGGTGCTCAGTGCGTCGGCCTGCTGCACCAGTTGCAGGAAGTCGGCGCGATAGCCGAAACGGTCGCTGCCCAGGCTGCCGGCGGCCAGGGCGCGCACCTGCGGGTAATCCCAGCCCCGCAGCTGGTTGCCGCCACGCAGGCGCTGCCCGAAACCGGCCACCGCTGCAGAAAAACGGAAGGTATCGCTGGTGGCATTCAGTGCCTTGCGTTGACTGCTGCGTACCACCGTGTCCAGCAACTGGCTGCGCTGTGCATCGGGCCGCTTGTAGCGCAGTTTGACGTGCGCCAGCTCGCCGTTGAGGGGCCGCGCCTGCGTAGGCTGTGCAGCGCTTGCGTAGCGCAGCGGGTCGACCGATGCGGTGCCGTCGGTCGGGGTGATTTCGTACAAGGCGGTGACGGTATGGCCGGCGCCGATGTCGCCCGCATCGACCTGATCGTTGTTGAAGTCCTCATCGCGCAGCGCACGGTTTTCGTAGCCGATCAGGCGATATTCCTTGACGGTGTTCGGATTGAATTCGACCTGGATCTTGACGTCGCGCGCGATGGTCGCCAGCGTGGCGCCCAGCTCGTGGGTGAGCACCTTGCGCGCTTCCAGCGCGGTGTCGATGTAGGCGTAGGCACCGTCGCCGGCATCGGCCAACTGCTCCATCAGGTTGTCGTTGTAGTTGCCGGTACCGAAGCCGAGCGTGGACAGTGCGATACCGGAGCGGCGCTTTTCGGCCACCATGCCCTTGAGCTGATCGAAGTTGGTGACGCCGACATTGAAGTCGCCATCGGTGGCGAGCAGGATGCGATTGATGCCACCACGCAGATAGCCTTGCTGCGCGGCTTTGTAGGCGAGCTCGATCCCGCTGGCGCCGGCGGTGGACCCGCCCGATTGCAAGGCATCGATGGCTTCGACGATGCGCCCCTGCTGATCGCCCGGCGTGGGCGGCAGCACCACCGATGTGTTGCCGGCGTAAGTCACCAGCGTGATGCGATCTTGCGCGCGCAGCTGGCGCACCAGCAGCTTGAGCGAGGATTGCAGTAACGGCAGCTTGTCCGGCGCGTCCATCGAGCCGGAGACGTCGACCAGAAAGACCAGGTTGGCGGGCGGTAGATCGGCGGTGGCGATGTCGCGGCCGGCGATGCCTACGCGCAGCAGCAGGCTGTCCTTGTTCCATGGTGTAGTCGCCAGTTCGGTACGCACGGCGAAGGGTTGGCCATTGGTCGGCGCCGGGTCGTCGTAGCGGAAATAGTTGATCAATTCTTCCACGCGGACGGCATCCGCTGGTGGCAGGCTGCCTGCGTTGAGGAACCGCCGCACATTGCTGTAGCTGCCGGTGTCGACGTCGATACTGAAGGTGGAGATCGGGTGTTGCGCGGCTTGTACGATGGCGTTGTCGTCGATGTGTTGGTAGCGCTCGCGGTCTTGGGCAGGCGCGGGTGCCACTGGCGGCATCGGCATTCGGCTATCGAGAACCGGGCGATGGGCCATCAGCATCGCTGCCGGTGCCTGACGTGACAGGTGGCTGGCGCTGACCGGGGCCGGCATCGCTTCGATGGGGGGCGACGGCGGGCTAGGCGCCGATGGCGCTTGCAGTGCATGCGCGGGGGCAGGTGCTGCGAGCTGCGCTTGCGGCCTGACTTCAGGAAGCGCGTCGGTCTGGTCAGGTGTCTGTGGTGGCTGCGCTGGCGCGGGTGGTGGTGCGGACTCGCTGCGTGATGGTTCGTGCGGCGGTGCAGTGGGTTCGTGCGAGCAGGCGCCCAGCAACAAGGCGAGCGCAATCAGGCTGTGACGTGACATGGGAATCCTTTGCGTGGCGAGGTGGGATGGATGGACAACCGGACAGCCCGAGGTCGCCGTGCACTGCGCCTCTGTCAGTAAAACGAGCGAGTGCGGTGAATGGGGTTAACCGGTCGAAAAATTTTTTTGCCGGCCATGCCTGGGCTGCGGCGGTGCAGCGGACCTCACTCCCAACCGTCTGACGACAAGGGGCTCTCGCTCCGACGGAGCTGGCGCGAAGCGCGGATGCTGGGCGACGAAGGGGAAGGCCCAGGCTGGCTCGTCCGCTGCTCCAGCCCTGAGCCAAGCGTGGCTGCGCACCACATCGTCCGTCGCTTGCCGCCAGCCACATCCATGCATCGGATGCGCGGCGGCCGAGACAGGGTTAGCCCAGCCAAGCAAGGGTTGTGCACGGATCCGCATGCGACAACACCGCAAGAAGGTTTATCCGCACGTCATGCTGTCGCATGATGGAAGGCTGGTACCGCACTGCGCGGCCGCCCGTTTCCGTCATGGAGTCATCCGCATGCTTCAACGTCGTCACTTCCTCAAGAGCGCCACGCTGGGCGCGATTGCGTCCGGGTTGGCCGGCTGGGGCGCCCGCGCGCAAGCCGCGGCAGGCGCCACGCCGGGCGCGCGGCCGACGGCGCTGCCGCGTGGAGCGGCGCGGGTGATTTCCACCTGGGATTTTGGCGTTGCCGCCAATCAGGAAGCCTGGAAGATTCTCAGCAGCGGCGGTCTTGCGCTGGATGCGGTGGAGGCCGGCGTGCGAGTGCCGGAAGCGGACCCGAGCAATCCCACCGTCGGCCTGGGCGGTTATCCGGACCGCGATGGCCGGGTCACCCTGGACGCCTGCATCATGGACCACCTGGGCAATTGCGGCGCGGTGGCATCGCTGGAAGACGTGGTGCACGCCATTTCGGTGGCGCGTGCTGTGATGGAGAAAACGCCGCACGTGATGTTGGTAGGCGATGGTGCGCGTCAATTCGCCTTCGAACAGGGGTTTCCGAAAACCAAGCTGTTGACCCCAAGCTCGGAAGCGGCCTGGAAAGAGTGGTTGAAGACTTCCAAGTATTCGCCAGAAGCCAATGTCGAAAATCGTGCCTGGCGCGATGCCAAGTTGCCCGGCGGCAAGGACAATCACGACACCATCGGCATGCTGGCGCTGGATACGCACGGCAACCTATCCGGTGCATGCACCACCAGCGGCATGGCGTGGAAAATGCACGGCCGCGTGGGCGACAGCCCGATCATTGGTGCGGGCCTGTACGTGGACAATGAAGTGGGCGGTGCGACCTCGACTGGTGTGGGCGAGGAGGTGATCCGCAACGTCGGCAGTTTTGCGGTGGTGGAAATGATGCGGCAGGGCAAGTCGCCGGCCGATGCCTGCCGCGAGGTGGTGATGCGGCTGATCCGTCGCAAGCCGGAGCTGACGCGCACATTGCAGGTCGGCTTTCTGGCAATGAACAAGCGCGGCGAAGTGGGTGCGTTCGCGATCCAGAAGGGCTTCAGTTACGCGGTGTGCGACGCGCAGCGGCAGGATCTGCTGGTGCCTGGGCAGAGCCATTACACCAGCGAGCCGGCGGCATGAGCGGGTTCGGGTTGGAGGTGGCTGCCGATTCGGTGGCCTCGGCATTGGCCGCGCAAGCAGGCGGTGCAATGCGCGTGGAGCTGTGCGGCGGGCTGGATGGCGGTGGGCTGACACCATCGTTCGGCACGTTGGCGGTGGTGCGCGAGCGTTTGCGGATTCCGTTGTATGTGCTGATTCGTCCGCGCGTGGGCGACTTCGTGTTCGACGCTGCAGAAGTCGAGGTGATGCGCCGCGATGTGGAGCAGTGCGTGCGGCTTGGTTGCGATGGCGTGGTCCTTGGCGCGCTGGACCGGCATGGGCAGGTCGATCTGGCGACAATGCGCGTGTTGATGCAGGCAGCAGGGTCGTTGGGGGTGACGTTTCATCGTGCGATCGATGTCAGTGCCGATCCGTCGCGTGTGCTGGAGGATGCGATCGCGCTGGGGTGCGAGCGGGTGCTGACCTCGGGTGCACGTGCGAGTGCGCTGGAGGGAGTCGACACCATTGCCGCGTTGGTGCGGCAGGCAGCCGGGCGCATCGGCATCATGCCCGGTGCCGGGCTTTCCGAGCACAACATCCGCACCCTGCGGCAGCACACCGGCGCCCACGAATTCCATGCGTCGGCGCGTGGCGTGATCGCCGCCCAGGTACCGTCGCCGCACCCGTATATCCGCGATCTGGGCGGCGACTACCAACGGACCGATACCGCGCGGGTACAACGGATGGTAGACGCGTTGCAACGGGCGTGAGACGCGCGCAACGCCCCGCTCGGCGAGCGAGCCGCTACCTGACTTGCGCAAGCACGATGGCGGCGATGCTCGATGGGCTGCGGCGCATCTCGTGTTTGCCCTCTACTGTTGGTGTGGGGGTTCCGGGCTTGTCTGCTGTTCGCTATCAGAGTCGTCGCTGACCTGCTCGGGAATGTGCACAGCGAGCTCGGGAAAGCGCGCGCGGTCTTGCGGGTGTGCGTGGACGATCAGCTCACGGGTCTTCCACATCTGCACTGCCTTGGCCAATGTCGCTACGTCGAGCGGGCTTCCTTCGTGATAAACGAACTGCCCGAGATGATCGACGATGCCCAGGTGTGCGCTCTTCTGCGCCTTCCAGTTGCTGACGTTCGTGTAGTGGCGGGCGAGGCCTTCCTCGCTCGGGTCTTCGATTCTGGGGGATGGGCCTGCCATGTCGCTCACCCGTTGCAGGAAGTGGCGATCCCTGCTTTCTTGCAGCATTTTCTGCAATGCCGGAATCTCGCCAAAGGTGGTGGGAGTGTCGGGCGGGCGCTTTTCTGGAAGATAGGAAGGGGCACCTTCCAGAAAGGGATTTCTTTCTTCATCGATGACCGTGCTCAGCATGGCCTGTGCGGTGTCTTCGATGCGTTCGAGCGCAGCGGTACGAAGCAGTTCGCTGGCGGTCGCCGAAGAGGATGGCCCGGCGCGGTCGCCGGCAGCAGAGGGCGAGAGAGCTGGGGTGGTCGGTCCGGTCCGCCCTGGTTCGGCGGGGCGCGCAACTGGACGATGCTGGTCGAGCTGCGCTTGGAGATGCGGCGGCACCAGGATGATGCAATTGGCAGGTAATTGGGCGATCAACGAGGGCAGTCTGGAAAGGTTGACGCAACCTCGCAGATCGAGTTTTTCCAGCTGCGTCAGGCGGTGAATGTCCAGTGGCAGCGTGAGCAGGTTGCTGCAGTCTTTCAGAATCAGTCGCTTCAGTGGCGCACGGCCGCCGAAAATCGGCGGATAGTTGCGCAGCGCGGTACAGCCCCGCAAATCAAGCTCCTCCAACTTTGGCAGGTGATGGATGTCCGGGCCAAGGGCGGACAGCGGCGAGTTGCGTATCTTCAGGCTTTTCAGATTTTGCAGGTTGGCGATGGACGCCGGAAGCGATCTGATCCCGGTCCGTTCCAGCCGTAGGCTCTGCAGGTTGACCAAGCCCTGGTGCTCGCCGGATGCATCGGTGCTTGCCAGGGGTTCGGGAAGTTCCGTCAATTCCGGGCAGGCGCGGATGGAGAGCTCGCGTAATCGGCTGAGGCTTGCGATGGATGCCGGTAGCGAGCGAATCGGATTGCGCGCCAGCGTCAGTGTTTCCAGACCCGCAAATTGCTGCATGGCGTCCGGGAGCTCCATCAACCCTGCCGCGTCGATCGTCATGTGCTGCAGATGCGAAAGACGGAATGCCTGGTCGGGAAATTGCGGCAGCGGAACTGAGCGCAGCTCCAGCGCGACCCGACCCGGTTGGGTTGCGTCCTCCAGCAGGTCGGCTGTCGCCTTCAGCGCCCGGCCTGTGCGTGTCTCGATCTGCGGGTTGTTGCTGTTGGCCTGGCGCCATGCGCTGTGCCAGCGATTGCGATCTGCGTTGTAGTGGCGTTGCCATTGCGACAGGACGTCGCGGTACGGGCGAAGCGCTGTGGAGCGCCGTAAGGGTGACGCGCCCTCGGTTGGTGGCATACGGGGGCGCACCGGCCGCAAGTGTTGCGAGTCGGTGGTGACGGAGTGGAAGCGAGCGCGTTCTATGTCGCTGAGCTGTGGCAACTGAGGCGTCCGCAAAGGATGTAAAGCCGCCTCGTTCATCCGCGCGGCGCTGCCGGATCCGCCGTAGGGAAGCGGGCGGGCGGAGGTGGTTGGCCGGCGAGAGGTCTCGGCAGCGGCAGGCATTGCTGGCGGTCGCCCGGACCGGTCGCCAGGCACATATCTGGTCAGGCCGCCGAGCATGCCGGTAGGGCGCTCGGGCGCGGGGTGTGCGGGTGGGGCAGTGCGCGCGGGCGCATCCGCATTGGACGTAGTCTGCTCCCGCAGTCCGAAAGGCGCGCCCGGCGGGCGTGGTTGATCGACGCGTCGCATCGCATTCCTCGTCTTGGCTGTCGCTCGATGACGATGATTGGCACGCAACGCGATGGGCGAATCGCCAGGGGCGAAGCCATCGTCATCATGACGAAGGATCAGCCGCGTGGCCGCATGCCGTTGTGCAGCGCTCAGACAGCGTTGCGGGGGCGGGCGCCTGGCAGGGGCTGCATGCGCCGAACCGCGTGGGATCGAGCACCACATGCTTGATCCGTCGCCGCTTCCAGGTGTAGCTGACATGCACCAACCCATCGCGGGTCTGGATCACAGCCGGATAAGAAAATTCATCATGGGCGCTGTCTTCCAGCGTCAGCACGCGTTGCCAGTGCACGCCATCGTTGGAGACGGCAACGGCCAGGGTACCGCGGCCGTCCCACCAGTCCTTGCCGGCAATGGCGGGGTTGTAGACCAGTAACGCACGGCCGTCACGCAGCATCACCGCGTCGGTGCCCGAGTTCGGGTTTTCCACGTCCAGCAAGTGCATGGGCTGCCAATGCAGGCCGCCATCGAGCGAGAACGTGCTGAAAAGCTTGTTTTGCTGGCTGCGGCCCAACGCCTGCAGACGGCCATCCGGATATAGCAGCAGGCTGGGCTGGATCGCACCGATCGCCTTCGCATCGTTGAGCGGCATGCCGCGTTGCCAGTGCGCGCCGTCGTCGTCGCTCCATTCCAGGTGCGCGCGCCAGCCGCGGTCTTCGCTGCTGCTGGGCGCCAGGATGCGGCCGTTCGGCAATTGCACCGGCTTGTTCTTGATCGGCCCGAGAATGCCGTCAGGCAACCGCTGCGGTGGCGACCAGTGCGCGCCATCGTCGGTGGAAAGCAGACGCAGCCCCCACCATTGGCGCGGAGTGGGTCCGAGCTTGTAGTACAGCTGCACCGGCCCGGTGGTCGATTGGAACAACACCGGATTCCAGGCCGGCACTGCAACGCCATCGACGCCTGCGTGCGCGCCATCGGCAATGCGGCGTGGTGTCTGCCATTGCTGCGGGCCGCGCTGAGCCAGCCAGATGCCGACATCGGCCGCACCTTCGTGCTCGCCGCCGAACCAGGCGGCCAACAGGCGACCATCGCGCGTTTCCAGCAAGGTGGACGCGTGGGCTTGCGGGGTAGGAGCCGGGTCGGCGATGAACTCGCTGAGCACGATCGGCGAGGGCGGCGACGCAGGCGATTGGGCTTGGGCAGCAACTACACCCAGGCTTGCAGCAAGGCTCGCAACGAGGCGGCTCAGCAGGCGTGGCGGATGCATCGTGGTCCGGTCCTGTGCGAAGTTTGAAAGACCTTTTTATTATCTCTTAAATACCACGTGGTCCGTCCTTCGGGCGGCTTGGTCGAATTGCACTGCCAGACTTACAGCGATGTGGCCGCTATGCGTCGGCCTCTACTGGCTGGTGGCGCTTGGCCTAACTGGGCGCGACTGTGCGCACGCGCGCACGATCACACAGATGTTGCGACGTGCGCTGAAGCGTGGCGATGCGAGGGTCGAGTTGCGCGCGGGCCGGCCGCTATCGAGATGGCATCGCGAGCGTGGTGTGGCGGTTTGTCAGCGGGGCGTTGCGGGGATATGACCGCGATGCGTTGTTAGCGCCGCTGGGCCGGTACAACGCAGACCGCCGTGCATCCATTCACTCAGGAGTGCATTGATGGCTTTTCCAACCGCAGTCAATCCGCAGATCACCGATGCCGTCACCCAGGCCAACGTCAAGGTCGTTGGCGAAGCGCCAGCGTTTGCGATGGGTTCGATTTACCAAAGCGTGGCCCATTCGGCCGGCATCCTGTTTCAGAATGCCCTCGCTGCACAACAGCAGCAAACCCCCTTGGCGCAGGCGGCCAACAACCAAGGCGTGATGCAGACCTACGGTGTCGATACCGGCGCTTGCGCGGCAGATGTCGAGAACGTTGCGCAAGGCGGTGCCGCAGACAATCTGAACAGTCTGCTCACCGTGCTCACCTCGTTCGACACTGCAAAGTAACCGCCGATGGCGACAGCGTCACGGCTGTCGCCATGCTTGCCTGCGCAAATACCTCGCTCAGGCCGCGTTCTCGTCGCGTGCTTGCGGCGGCAGCAGCGTTTGCGGCTTCTTGGCCGATTCGGTCTGGCACAGGAACGTCATCAGGTGTGCGGCTTCTGCACTGCCCATGGGTTTGCTGTGGATCTGCTCGGCGAAGGCGTTCTGGGTGTGCTCGGCAACGGCGGGAACGGACTCTTGTGCAACGGTGGACGACGACATGCAACGCTCCTGGAACCTGCAATCAAGCCGTCTACGTCGCAAGCAAGCGCATCCGTAACGGAGTCAGCCGGTGATATTGCCTGGAATCTGTGCCGTCCGATACCTCGACGGTATGCGGGCGGCGCAGCGGCACCGGACGTTCTGATAACGGCGGCTGCGGCCAGGTCTAAAGCGCCATCGGCAGAAAACTGTTCCGGCGGTTATTTCTGATTGCGCAACAGGGCCGGGGGCGTTGTGCAAGAACGCGGCGGCTCGACAGCAGGATCCGTGCCCGCGCCTGTGTGGCGCAGTGCCAACTCCGCCAGCCCATCGGTGCGACGTCTTGCATCTTGCCCATCCGGCATGGAGGTACCCAATGGCCGGCTTTCTCCGGGATAAATCGCACGACGCGTGGTTGGGCCGGAGAGTTCGTTTACGGAATCGCGTGTTCGTCGCAACAAGACTGGCTGGAGAGGACAGGCGCACCATCGCCGCTTCGCACCGGTTGGAGTTTGCTCATGCGTGTCCAACGATCCACTGCACAGCACCTTGTCACAGGCGATTCTGCGGCCGTTGAAACGCCGCCCGCAGCGGAATCGCCGCAAGATCGACAGGGTTGGCCACTTGGGTTGAAAGTGCTGCAGACCCGGCCACTGCGCAGACGCACACGCCGCGATGAGAGCGAGCGACAAGCGCACCACGGAGACGCCAATGCCCGGGTTGCCGAAGCGGAGACCGCCTATGACGTCTTCGTGGTCGCCAAGTACGTGGCCGACCCCTTGCATGGAACCGCGGACAAAACGGCCGAATTGATCAACGACATTCCCCGCCGCGGCGAACCCGAGCAGTCCGCGGACGCTGGGGACTCGGCGCATCCACCCGAGCACTCACCGGCCGAGCATGCAGCGGCACCGGATGGCCACCACCTGCCACACCCACCGCAGAGCGCACATCCCGCACAGCCGCACGCTGCAGATGCCCCGCATGCGCCGACGCCTGAAGGGCACCATGGGCCACACGCCGACGCCGGGCATCCGGCGGATCCGCACGTGGTTGGGCATGCAGCGGAGGACGGCGTCCTGCACGCCCTTGCCGAGGAAGGCGCGCCGGCAGGCACATTCGATCTGGCGATGAGCCTGGGTATCAGCGGCGCGATGCTGCCGCTGTCGAGTCTTGCGATCTATGCCGCGTACAAGGAAACCCGCGAAGTTGCCGAGCAGCGCACGCACTTGCGGCAGCAGGAACGCCGCCTGCGCGCGGAGCAGGCGACACTGCAATCCGCCTTGGGCACGACAGCGCCGGCAGGCGCTGCCAATGCTTACGCGCATGCACTGGGCGAGGCGATCGAGACCAACGCCTACCTGCAGCGGCGAAATACGCGGGACGGCGCCATTGCCGCAACCTCCATGGCCTCGGCCGGGGTGATCTTCACCAAGGCAGCGAGCGAACTCGGCATCCAGGGCGGGCTGGCAATCGCCAGCAAGAGCGCAAATGCGACGGGCCTGGTGGGCCACAGTGCCGCGGCCGCAGGTGCGGCCTCTGCGGCGGGCATCGCCGGCAGCTTCGTCCTCGCGCCGTTGGCGAGCGTGGCGGCCACCGCATTGGGGGGCACCTTCCTGCACCAGTCGCGTCGGGAAAGGACGCGTGTTGCCGTGGATGTCGGCAGGGTCCAGCGCTTCCTGCAAGATCTCGAACCTGGCGAACTCAGTCCTGGCGCACAGCGCTACCAGCACTTTGTGAACACCAAGTTGGGCAAGTACGACCGCTTTGCGCATCGGTTCAACCAGTGGAACAAGGGCTTTGTCGTGGGTGGAGTCACCTACACCGCCAGTACGTTGACCAAGGTCGGCGTCAGCGCGGCCGTCGTTGCCGGCGCCACGGTGGCCGCCCCGGTGGGCACCGGCCTGATCATCGGCGCAGGCCTGCTCGGTGCGGCCACGATGGGGGTCGGCAGCCATCAGTTCCTGCTGGCGCACGGCAAGCAGAAGCGCTATCGCAGGTACCAGACCGAGGACATGCCCGGCGTCGATCGCGCGCTGCTGGCGGTGGCGGATCTGTTGCCTGCACGCGAGGCGGAGGGTGCGCCATCCCGGGAAGCGCCCAACGTCGCCGACCAGTTGCCGCCAACCGCGGTGGACGTTGCACTGACGCCAGTGGCGGAGGAAGCGGAGGGGAGCGATGAAGACGATATCGTTGCAGAACCCGATCCCGGCCTGGAGCCGAAGCATCGCCAAGGCGCCTCTGCCGCAGGTGATGCGCAACCGGCAATGCCGGAACCCGCCGCTTCGACTGCCGACAGGTCGGGCGCAACAGCAGCAGATGACGTGGTGCCCCACCATGGATTCGAGTTGCGGAGCGCGCTCTACGCCTGCATCGACGGGCAGGAAAAGGCGCTGGACGCGTTTGTGCAGGCCGGTGCCGACGACCTGCAGAAATTGCATCCGGCCAAGCCGCGCTCGACGGATCAGGGCAAGGGCTCGGGTCGATCGGCACCGGCGGCGCCGCTGGGTCGGCGCATCAATGCAGCCCTGCGCGCTGCAGCGAACTATGGACGCGCGGTATTGACCGGCAAGCCGCAGGAGGCGCGAGGCAAGGCGATGCGCAGCCATGCCAAGCACAGCGCGGTGCTGACCGAAACCGCGCTTGCGCAGTGGCTGCAAACGCCCGGCTCGGTGAAGTCGCAGATTGCCTACATGCAATGCTGCCTCGAACTGCAAAAGAAGTATCTCGACGCCAAGCTCAGCGCGCAGGCGGACCTTCCGCAGCCCGACGTGCACGATGATCCGCATTCTCATGACCAAACGCCGGTGGCGACGGTCGATCAGGCTTCGGAACGTTTACTGGCGCAATTGCACCAGGTGCGCACGCGCGACGCCACCCAACAGCGCGCGATCAGCCTGATGCTGCAGGAACTGGAGATGGCCGAGCAGGAACTGGCGAGCCCAGATGTGCGAAGTCAGGCGCGCGCCGCCGCCAGGATGCCCGGTTTGCAGCAGCGCCTGATCCGGGTGCTGACCTCGAACGCGATCGTGCCGCAAGAAGGTGTTGCAGGGTTCGCCCGGTTCTGCATGAAACAGGCCCGTCAGCACACCACCCATGTGCGCGGCACGCTGCTGGCGACCGAAGTCCAGGCAGCACGCATCCGCGAACAGGCGGCTGCCGCAGCCCCTGCGTCCACCACCTGATGGCGGCTGTGCGAGCGAGCACGCGTCTGCAGCCGCCTTGCAAGACTCACTCTTTCGGCGTGAGCCACACCTGCTGCTTCAGGCCGCGCACGCTGGGGGTGGCGACATCGTCCAGGTCGAAGACCACCACCGTGTTGTCACCCTTGCGCTGGAACGGCGCGGGGAAATACAGCGCGGTCTGCGGGCCGATGTTCCAGTGGCGGCCCAGGTTGACGCCGTTGGCCCAGGCAAAGCCCTTGCCGAAGGCGCGCATGTCCAGATAGGTGTCGGTCGGCGTGCCGATGCGCAGGGCGCCGCGGTGAAACGCCGGGCCTTGCACTGCCTTGCGGGTCCAGCCGCGGATGCTGTCGGGCGTGCGCATCGGCAGCGGGAAGGCCTGCCAGCCGGTGAGCTGCTGGTTGTCCAGTAGCACCGGGTCCACCAGCCCGGCGCGGCCGTCGGCCATGCGCGTGCCGTAGTTGATGCGGCCGCTGTTTTCGACCAGCACATCCAGGGTGTGCTGGCCTGCAGGAATCTCTACCTCAAGCGACACCTGCTGCAAACGCCGCTCAACGCTGCCGACCGGCCGTTGATCCACGTACACGCGTGCCACATCGCGCACGTCGCCCAGATACAGCGGGCCCTTGCGCGGGCCAGTGACCGTGGTGCGGTAGAGGATGTAGCCGTAATCCTGGCCGAACTGTTCCATCGGCTGCGGGGTGTCGATGGCGATCGGCGCGGGCAGGTTGTCCCAGAGCGAGGCCGATTCGCGCAGCGGCGTGGCCGGCAGCGTGGCGGTGGCGATCGGTGCCGGTAATGCGGGCGGTTGCACGCCGGTCACGCGGGCGATGGCATCGCGCATCAACGCGAATTTGGGCGTGGGGTGGCCGGCTTCGTCGAGGATGGCGTCGTAGTCGTAACTGGTGGTCTGCGGCGCGTAGTGGTCGCTGGGATTGTTCTGGAAATTGGCGCCATTCATGAAGCCGAAACTGGTGCCGCCGATGAACATGTAGAGATTGGCCGAGTGGCCCTGGCGCAGGATCCACTCGAACTCGTCGGCCTGTTGCCTGGCATCGGTTGCGGCATGCGGCTTGCCCCAATGGTCGAACCACCCGGCCCAGTATTCGCCGACCATGCGCGGTTGATCGGGGCGGAACTTGATCAGTTTGTCGAATGCGCTCTTGGCCTCGCCGGGTGCGAAGTTCACCACCGCCAGGGTGTCGGGCAAGGTGCCGTTGGCGAGCATGTCGGCGCCATCGGAGGTGAACAGCAAGGCCTTGTCGAAGCCAGCCTTGACGTACATGGCGCGGTTGTCGGCCATGTAGGCGTGATCGTCGGCGTAGGAGCCGTATTCGTTCTCGACCTGCACGGCGATGATCGGCCCGCCGTTATGGTTGAGCAGCGGCTGCACCTGTTTGGCCAACGCATCCAGATAGGACTGGCTGGCGGCGAGAAAGCGCGGATCGCGGCTGCGGACGCGAATATTGCCCTTGCCGAACAACCAGGCCGGGTAGCCGCCGGCTTCCCACTCCGCACAGGCGTAAGGGCCGGGCCGCAGGATGACGTTGAGGCCCTGCGCGGCGGCTTCGCGCACGAACGCGGCCACATCGTTGTTGCCGGAAAAATCGAACTGGCCTTGCTGCGGTTCCACCAGATTCCAGAACACGTAGGTTTCTACGGTGTTCAAGCCCAGGGCACGCGCTTTTTGCAGGCGGTCTTTCCAGTAGGCGCGCGGAATGCGCTGGAAATGGATGGCGCCGGAGAGCAGCTGGTACGGCTTGCCGGCGCGCACGAATTGCGTGCCCTGCGTGCCGAAGGCGGGCCAGGGCTCGGGTGTGGCAGCGGCGGCGGGTAGCGCGAGCGCCAGGGCCAGAACCAGGGGAGCAAGAGTGGTACGCAGCATGGAGGTCTCGATGTAGGTGGGGCCGGTGGTGCGGGTGGATGGCAGGCGGCGGTGTTTGCGTTCTGCCCTCATCCGCCCTGCGGGCACCTTCTCCCGCTTGCGGGAGAAGGAAGAGCAATACCCGCTTGCGGGAGAAGGAGGAGCAATGCCCGCTTGCGGGAGAAGGAGGAGCAATGCCCGCTTGCGGGAGAAGGGAAGAGCAATCCCCGCTTGCGGAATGAGAAAGCAACTTCCACTGGCAAATGAACAAGCGATCCCTGTTTGCGTACACGGGAAAGGGCGTTCCCCATTCGCGCAGCAAGCACCGAACGCGCCGCTTGTGCAAGCGACGTACTGGCATTACGCGAACGACGGTGGCAGATCCTTCTTGTCTGCGCCGAAGGCCGGGTTAGGCTTGGGCCCCATCGCAAACTCCAGCGTGCCGCCGGCGGCCAGCTCGGTGTGACGTAGCCAGGCGCGGGTGAGCGATTTGCCGTTGAAGGTCAGCGACTGCACGTAAACGTTCTGCGCGCTGTTGTCCTTGGCCACGATGCGCAGCGTGCGGCCATTGCCCACGTCCAGCGTGGCACGCTTGAACAAGGGGCTGCCCACGATGTAGTTGCCGCTGACCGGATCCACCGCATACAGCCCCAGTGCACTGAGCACGAACCAGGCGCTCATCTGCCCGCAGTCTTCGTTGCCGGACAGGCCGTTGCGCGCGTCGTGATACTGCTCGCGCAGCAACCGGCGCACCATCGCTTGGGTCTTGTACGGCTGGCCGGCATAGGCGAACAGATACGCCACATGGTGGCTGGGCTCGTTGCCATGCGCGTACTGGCCGACCATGCCGTCGATATCCGGCGGTGCATCGGCGGGCAGTTCGGAACTGGTGGAAAACAGCTCGTCCAGCTTGGCGACGAAACCGTCGCGGCCGCCGTACAAATCCATGTAGCCGTACAGATCGTGCTGGTTGAGGAAGGTGGCCTGCCAGGCGTTGGATTCGGTGAAATCGCGCCACTTGGCGATGTGGCCCATGCCGCGCGGGTCGAACGGTGTGGCCCAGCTGCCGTCGGCAAGCCGTGCCTGCACGAAGCCGCTGTCGCGATTGAACACGTTGCGGTAGTTGCGCGAGCGTTTGCGCAATGCGCGTGCATCGGCGCTGGCGCCGGCGGCCTGCGCCAGGTGTGCGCAGGCCCAGTCGTCGTAGGCGTATTCGAGCGTGCGGCTGACCGATTCGTCCACTTTGTCTGCGGGGATGTAACCGAGCCTGCGGTACTCGCCCAGGCCGTGGGTGGTGTCGTCCATCGCACGCTTGCGGTACGCCGGCCAGGCGGCCTTGTAGTCGATCCCGGTAAAGCCCTTGGCATGCGCCTCGGCCAGCACCACGGCGGAGTGATAGCCGATCATGCAGCCGGTCTCCACGCCCTGCAGCGGCCAGATGCCCACGCCGTCCGGGCATTCGTTGGCGCCGCGCACCAGGCATTGCACCAGGTCCGGCACGCGCTCGGGCTGGACCAGCGTGAGCAGTGGATGGGCGGCGCGGTAGGTGTCCCACAGCGAGTAGGTGCTGTAGTTGTTGTAGCCCTTCGGCGCGGTGTGGATCTGCAGGTCCATGCCGCGGTAGCGGTTGTCCACATCGGAGAACAGCGTGGGCGCCAGCAGGCTGTGATACAGGCCGGTGTAGAAGATGCGCCGTTGCGCGTCGTCATCGCTGTCGATGCGCACGCGGGCTAGTTCCTTTTCCCAGGCAGCGACCGCTTGCGCATGCACGCGCGCGAAGTCGAAGTCCGGCAATTCGGCGTCCAGGTTGGCCAGTGCATTGTCGGCGCTGACGGCCGAGATGCCGACCTTGATCAGCAGCGGGGCATCGGCGGCATCGGGGTAATGCAACGCGGCCTTGAGGTGGGTGCCGTCGGTGCTGCGCGTGCCGGCGGCCAGCGGTTGGTCTTCGTTGTACAGCTGCACGTGCTTGAATGGGCGCGACAGGCGCATGGCGAAATAGATGTAGCGGCCCTTGGCCCATTGGTAGACGCGGCGTCCGCCGGTGAGGGTGCGTTCGTCGACCACGCGCAGCTGCGCATCGCTCACGCGGGTGGCAATTTCCGGCTTGTCCTGCATGCCGTGGCACAGGTCGAGCAACACGTGCGCGGGTTTGCCCTTGGGGAAGTGATAGCGGTGCAGGCCGGCCCGCGCGGTGGCGGTGAGTTCGGCATGCACGCCGCTGTCCTTGAGGCGCACGCGGTAGTAACCGGGCGATGCGGCTTCGTCGGCGTGGTCGTAGCGCGAGCGGTAGCCGGCATCCGGGTTGTCGAGCGGGCCGGGCACCAGTTTGACCTCGCCGGTGGCGGGCACCAGCAGGACGTCCAGCATGTCGCCGATGCCGGTGCCGGACAGGTGCGTGTGCGAGAAGCCCATGATCGAGCCATCGGACTCGTGATACCCCGAACACGAATCCCACACCGCGTTATAGGTGTCCGGGCTGAGCTGCACCATGCCGAACGGCAGCGTGGCGCCGGGGAAGGTATGGCCGTGGCCGCCGGTGCCGATGAACACATCCACATGCCGGGTGAGGTCGGCGCGGGCACGCGCGTCGGCCGGAAGCGCGTAATTGCCGGCGCGCGCGCGCCCCCGGCCGGGCAGACCGACGCTGCCGAACAGGGCTGCGGCGATGGCGCCTTGGAGAAAACCGCGTCGTGTTGCCATGTGTGTGATCTCTGATGTCGCGAGGTGGGTGCGCCGTACCCTCATCCGCCCTTCGGGCACCTTCTTCCCATGAAGGGGACCGAGGTCCCGATGGGAGAGGGGAAGGTCAGGCGCTACGCAGCAGCTGGGGTTTGCGTTGATGCAGGTCGATGATCAGTTCGCCGAACAAGGTATTGGCCCAGGCGAACCAGTCGCGGGTGAAGGTGCTCGGGTTGTCCTTGTCGAAGGCCTCGTGCATGAAGCCGGTGCCGGCGTGGGTGGTTTTCAACCATTGCAGGCATTGGCGCAGTTGCGCGTCGTCGTCGCTGACCAGCGCGTACTGAATGATCGACATCGGCCAGATCGTGCCCATGCCGCTGTGCGGGCTGCCGACGCCTTCGGCCGCTTTGCCGCGCGAGAAATACGGGTTGCGTTCGCTCCAGGCCAGCTGGCGCGTGCGCAGGAACACCGGGTCGGCGCGATCGCAGCAGCCCAGGTAGGCCAGGCTGAGCAGACCGGGTGCATTGGCGTCGTCAATGAATAACTGGTTACCGAAGCCGTCCACTTCAAACGCCCAGTACGCCTGCCCGTCGGCATCGCGCTGCTGGCCGAACTGGCGGGTGGCGGTTTCCACTTCGTCGGCCAGCGCGGTGCACTCGGCGGCGAAGGCGGTGTCGCGATGCAAGGCCGTGCTCATCGTGGCCAGCTGCCGCAGCGAGGTGACTGCGAACAGGTTGGCCGGCACGAACAATGGAAACACGCAGGCATCGTCGGAGGGGCGGAACATCGAGTGGATCATGCCGTTGGGCTTGGTCGGCTGGCCGTAGCCTTCCAGCACCAGGGTTTCGGTGGCCAGTGGCGAGGGCCGCTGGAACACGTACGGGCCGCGGTTGTCCTTGCGCTGCTGCTCGCGGAAGGTCTTGACCACCACGTGCATTGCCGCGCGCCAGTCGTCGTCGAACGGTGCGGTGTCGCCGGTGGCGCGCCAGTATTCGTGCGCAATGCGGATGGGGTAGCACAACGAATCCACTTCCCACTTGCGCTCGCCCACGCCCGGCTTCATTTCGGTGATGTCGTTGAGCGACCACTTCAGGCGCTGGGTCTGGCCGTCGGGCAGGAACGCGTTGGCATAGGGGTCGAGCGTGATGCACGCAGCCTGGCGCTGGATCAGGCCATGGAACATGCGCCGCAACGCCGGGTCGCGCCTGGCCAGCGGCACGTACGGGTGCACCTGTGCGGACGAGTCGCGCAGCCACATCGCGTGGATGTCGCCGGTGATGACGAAGGTGTCCGGCTTGCCGTTGCGGGTGCCGGTTTCCACGGTGGTGTCGAGCGTGTTGGGGTAGCAGTTCTCGAACAGCCAGGCCAGTTCGGGGTCGGCGATGCGCGCCTTGATCTGCGCGATCTGCTGCTCGACCGCCTTGCTGACGAAGCGGCGCTGCGCCCTGGGCGGACGCTTGCTGACAAAGCGGCCGGTTGCACTGGACGCGCCGGTGGCGGGCGCGGCCGCGAACGCGGGCAGGGCGCTGGCCAGCAAGCCGGCACCGGCGCTAGCGCCGAGCAACTGAAGGATGTCGCGGCGGGTATGCATGACCTGGAACTCCTTGGATGTCGACAGCAGGCCCGCACGCCAGTGCCGCTCCAGAGCCGCGCGACCTGCCGGCTGAGGATGAGACCTATGCATGACCAATTCCCGATGACCATACAACGTGTGCGCCGAATGTGCATAGTGCGGTCGCACAATTCGTTGCCGCATGTGGACTATTCGATGGCGCAGTCGCGGGCCGGTCCGCGGTCTGCCCTTCTGGATGCGGGCCGCAAACCGCCTTCGACAACGCCACGCTGGGCACCACGACCTCCGGCCTGCAGCCCGCACGTCGGCACTCGTCCGGCCGCCCTCCAGCGGCATCGTCAGCGCCGATCAACACGCCGACAAGGGCGCGTAGGCATGCACGTCGCTGCCTCCGGCAGCATGGTGCCTCGTCGACACGCCATCGACACCCGCGCCGCTGTTGTCCACCTGCTCCGGCATGGCCGGCGACTGCGTGCGTCAGCGCGATGCGGCGCCTACTTCGGCAACGGCGAACGCCCCTGGATCGAAAACGGCGCGGTATTGCCGGCCGCGCCGGTACCCGGCTGCCCGCCGCCGACGAACAACGTGTAGTTGCCGGCTTCCACCGCGCGCTGCCCGCTGCGATCCACGTCGCTCAACGCGCGTGCATCCAGGTTGAAGGTCAGCGTGCGTTGCTCGCCCGCTGCAAGATGCACGCGCTGAAAACCGACCAGGCTGCGCAACGGGGACTGCGGACGGTCCGGATATTGCAGATACACCTGCGCCACTTCGTCGCCGGCACGTGCACCGGTGTTGCGCACGGTCGTGGTTACCTGCAGCGAACTGCCGGCTTGCAGCGTGGTGGTGGACAGCTGCGGCGCGTCATAGGCAAAGCGGGTGTAGCTCAGGCCATAGCCGAACGCAAACAGCGGCTCGCCCTTGAAGTAACGGTAGGTGCGGCCCTTCATGTCGTAGCTGACGTAGGCCGGCAGGTCCTTGGTGGAGCGGTAGAAGGTCACCGGCAGGCGACCGCCGGGATTGTCGTCGCCGGCCAGCATGCGCGCGATCGCGGTGCCGCCGGACTGGCCCGGGTACCACGCGGCCACGATCGCATCGGCATGCGTCTTGGCCCAGTTCAAGGCCACCGCGCTGCCGCTCATCAGCACCACCACCAGCGGTTTGCCGGACGCCTTTGCCCGTTCGAGCAGCGCTTGCTGCGGGGCGGGCAGGGCGATGTCGTTGCGGTCGCCACCGTCGAAGCCGGGAACATCGATCCGCAACTCTTCGCCTTCCACATCCGGCGACAGGCCAACGAAGGCGACCACAGCGTCTGCCTGTGCCACGGCCTGCTCGGCTTCGGCCAGTTGCGCGGCGGCAGGAGCCAGCCATTCCAGGCGCACGCCCTGATCCTGGCCGCGATGCTCCATTTCCAGGCGAATCTTGCGTGGGCGGGTGTCGTCGAAATGCAGCACGGTTTCCACGCTCCGGCCGTCGGCGTTGTGCATGCCGGCCGGCACGTGCTTGTCTTCGGCGTTGCCGGCAACCACCAGCTTGTCGTCGATATACAGGCGTACCGGGTCGTGCCCGCTGCAGTCGAAGCAACGCGCCACGCGCACTGCCAGGGTGTAATCGCCAGCGCTGGGCGGCAGCAGCTCGCCGCTCCAGCGCACGGCATAGCGGTCGGCCGGTACGCCCTTTGCCGGGGCGACCTGATCCCAGTTGAAGCTCACCGTGCGGTCCTGCCGCACCACGCGTGCAGCACCGCTCATGTCGACGTTGTCGAAATATTCGCCACGCAGTCCCGGCTTGCCATCGCTGCGCAGTGCCGTCTCCGGGATCATGCCGGGCACGCCGGCAGCCAACGGTGCGCCTTGTGCGTAGCTCACCTGCTGCGCACCGAAGCGCTGACGAAGGCCCAGCAGCGGCGTCACCGGCGCGGACGAGGTACCCTGATAGTTGGCCTCCAATGCAGCCAGTGCGTCCGCATTCGGGCCGATCACCGCCAGCCGCGTGCCGGCCTTGAGCGGCAACGTGTTGGCATCGTTCTTCAGCAGCACGATCGACTCGGCGGCCGCCTGCAAGGCCAGCGCACGATGCGCTGCGTTGTCCACGTCCTTCGCGCCGAGCCGCGCGTACGGGTCCTTGCGCGGGGCCTCCAGCTCGCCCAGGCGGTAGCGGGCGGCAAACAGGCGCACCAGCGATTGGTCGAGCAAGGCTTCGTCCACTTCGCCGCGCGCGATCGCCGTGCCGAGTTCGCGATAGGCATGCCCGCAGTTGAGATCGTGCCCGGCCTTGAGCGCGGCGGCCGACGAGCCGGCGTTGTCCGGGCGGAAATAATGGAACTGGGTCATGTCGTCGACCGCATCGCAATCGGACACCACAAAGCCCTTGAAGCCCCAGTCGCCGCGCACGCGGCCGTTGAGCAACCAGTCGGCCGCGCACGCCGGGGTGCCGTGCAGCGAGTTGTACGCACACATCACCGAGCCGGCCTGTCCTTCGACGATGGCAGCGCGGAAGGCCGGCGTATAGGTCGCTTCCACATCGCGTGGCGAGACATCCACATCGAAGCCATGCCGGCCCGGCTCGGGGCCGCTGTGCACCGCGATGTGCTTGGGCGTGGCGATCGTGCGTGGATGGTTGAGGTCCTCGCCCTGCAGGCCGCGGATAAAGCCCACCGCCATCTGCCCGGTGAGAAACGGATCTTCGCCGTAGGTTTCCATGCCACGGCCCCAGCGCGGGTCGCGGAAGATGTTGATGTTGGGCGACCAGATGGTAAGACCGGCGTAGCGTTTATGGTCCTTGCCCGGACCACCGGCCTGGTTAAACTTGGCGCGCGCTTCGGTGGACACCACCGTGCCCACCTGCTGCATCAGGCGGGTATTCCAGCTCGCCGCCAGGCCAATGGCCTGCGGAAACACCGTGGCGTAGCCGTTGCGCGCGATGCCGTGCAGGCCTTCGCTCCACCACTCGTAGGCGGGGATGCCCAGGCGCGGAATCGCCGGTGCATCGTTCATGGCCTGGGCCACTTTTTCTTCGCGGCTCATTTGCGCGACCAGGGCGGCGGCGCGCTGTTCGGGCGTTGCATCGGTGTTTTTTGCGGCCACTGCCGGTGCAGCGATGAGCGGCAGGGCCAGGCTCACACTGAGTGCAGCGGCAAGACGGCACGGAAAGACGGACAACGACATCGGTTCACTCCTGCGCGGCGGCCATGGCCGTCACGCGTTGCGCTTGGGTCGCCCGCAGTGATGCTGCGGGCAGTGGTCATTACAAATCGCTGACTGCCTTGCGTGCGATGCATTGCATGGAGCCGTCAGCGCTACATGCGGTCTTCGCGGATAAAGCAGCGTGCTTACGCGCGTGCTGCGTCGTCTGCTGAGACCTGTTCCTGGCGGTTTACTTTGCTTCGGCAGGCTCCGGCGGCGCGCCAGCCAGCGTGGCGGCCAGGTCGCGCACCTGCAGCGTGGATTGCAACTGCGCCAGTGCCGCCTTGCTGCTCACCCGCACGGTCAGTGGCTCACCCGGCAGCAGGTCGAAGGCGTTGTCCGACAGCGTGGCATCCACATCGCCGAACGACAGCCACACCTCGCGCGCCAGCGTGTTGCTGGTCAGGGTGAGTGCGTAGCCATCGCCATCGGCACGCCACTGGCTGTCGATCTTCGCGGCCGGCAATGCAAGCTGCTTGGCCGGCGCGAAGAACACCACCTCGCGCGAGAGCAACGTGTCGCCGTCGAGCAGCTCGAACACCGCGTAGGTGCGCTTGGGATCGGCGCTGCCCAGCAATTGCTTGTCGCTGAAGTTGCCCACCTGCAGGCTGCTCAGCGGTTTGACGCTGGCCTTTTCTTCGCGCTTGCTCAGCACCTTGCCATCCATGCCCATCACTCGCATGCGCCAGCGCGCTGCCAGCGGGGTGGTGCGGTCGGAGACCAGCGACACCTCGGTCTGGCCCTTGTCGCTGCGCAATGCGGCGATCATTTCCGGCGCGTAGAAGCGCCGTGCGTGGTAATGCAGCGCCTTCCAGCGGCCGTAGTAATCCACGCTGGACCACGACGCGCCCGGCCACACATCGTTGAGCTGCCAGTACAGCGAACCCATCGACTGCGGGCGAGAGGCACGCAGATGCGAAGCGGCGATGTTGATGCCTTCGGCCTGCATCAGCTGGCTCAGGTAGACGAAACTGTCGAAATCCTTGGGCTCGCCGAATTCGCGGCGGATGTACAGCATCAGCCGCTTGTTGCCGTTGCCCTTGTCAAACTTCTGATGCACGCGCATCACCGGCGATTCCGGATCCATGTCGCCGGGCTCGGCAAACGCCCGCACGGTGCGCATATCGGGGAACGACTGCAGGCCGTACTCGGACATGAAGCGCGGGGTGACGTTGAGGTATTCGGTGACCGGCAGGGCAGGGCCGCCCCACACCTTCCAGTAATGCATGTCGCCATCGTTGGTCTGGTCGGCCGCGCCATCGAAATCGGTGCCCGGCGAGGTGGCCCAGTACGGCACGTCGTTATCGTAGGTGGCCACCACTTCACGGAATACGGTGCCGAACAAGGTGGTCATGCCGCGTTCGATGCGGGCGCGTTCTTCCGGGTCCACCGACTGCTTGAACTTGACCCGGTCGCCCCAGTTTTCCCAGCCGGTCTGCACTTCGTTGTTGCCGCACCACAACACGATGCTGGGGTGATCGCGCAGCCGCTTGACCTGTTCGATCGCCTCCTGCCGGGTGTTCTCGCGGAACTCCACGTCGTACGGCGGCACCGCGCCGCCGAACATGAAGTCCTGCCAGATCATGATGCCAAGCTCGTCGGCGACGTCGTAAAAATAGTCGTCCTGGTAATGCCCGCCGCCCCACATGCGCAGCATGTTCATGTTGGCATCGCGCGCGTCCTGCAAGGTGCTGCGCATGCGCGCGTGCGTGACACGTGCGGGGAAGGCATCCAGCGGAATCAGGTTGGCCCCCTTGGCGAAGATCGGGATGCCGTTGATCACGATCTCCATGCTCTTGCCGTACTGGTCTTTTTCGCGGCGCAGCTCCACCGAGCGCAGGCCGGTGACCCGCTTGATCTGCTGGCTGTCGCCATCGGCATCGCGTACGTTGGCCACGAAGGTGTAGCGGTCCTGCGCGCCGTAGCCGGCCGGAAACCAGCGCTTGGGCTTGGCGATGCGCACCGCCAGGTCGATGCGGTTCTGCCCGGGATCGACCACCGCGTCCTGGGTGAACTGGGCGACTTTTTGCCCATCCGGGCCCAGTACATCCAGCGTCACCTGCACTGGCCCGCTGCGGCCGGCCTGCAGTTCCAGCTGCGCCTGCAATTGCGCGCTATCGGCATCCACGCGTTGCTGGGCGATATGCAGCCCATCCACCCGCACGGCGTCCCACGCTTCCACGCGCACATCCTTCCAGATGCCGGCATTGACCATGCGCGGGCCCCAATCCCAACCGAAGTTGTACGGCGCCTTGCGCACGTAGGTAGAGCTGTGGCGTGCCTCCGGCTCGTCCCCGAACGCCGAATCGTAGGCGCCCGGCAGCGCATACGGTTGCTTGGCCAGCCACGGCTGGATCTTCTTGATCGGCGAATACAGCTTGACCTCGAGCACGTTATCGCCACGCTTGAGCAAGGATTTCGCATCCACGCGCCACTGCCGGAACATGTTGTCGGCGCTGAGCAGCTGCTTGCCATTGAGGGTGACCTCGGCAAACGTGTCCAGGCCGTCGAACACCAGCTCGACATGTTCGCGCTTGAGCGTGGCCGCATCGATGTTGAAACGGGTCTGGTACTGCCAATCGCTCAGGCCCGCCCACTGGATCTTGCCTTCGTTATCGCGATAGAACGGGTCGGGCACGATCTTGGCGGCGATCAGGTCGGTCTGCACCGCACCGGGCACCTGCGCCGGCAGCCACGCCGCTGCCTTCGGATACGTCTTGCCCTGCTCCTGACCCGGCACCAGCCGCACCTGCCAGCCGCTGTCCAGCGTCACTGCCGTCGGCGGTGCTGCCCAGGCCTGCGAGATGGCCAAGGCCAGGGCAAGCCCGAGACGGGCGGGGGCGGGAACAAAACGATGACGGGACAGGGGCATGCGTGACTCTCCTAGGGTGGCTCAGCGCGTGGCGGCGGGGGGCGCCTGCGCAGTGGTTTCAATCAGTTGGACGGCGCCGATGGCATACAGGGGGCCGCGGATCGGCGCGGTGAAGCGCAGGCAGAGATCGTGGATGCCGGTGCGTGCAGGCAGTGCGGTTTCCAGGGTGAATTGTTCGCCCAGGGTGTCGCTGCGCGGCAGCTGCACGCTGGCGATCAGATCGCCGTCGCAGCCCAGACGCACTTCCAGCTCACCGCCGCGGGTTTTGGCCGGGTATTGCACGACCTTGGATTGCTCGTGTGCCAGGCCGAAGTTGTTGGGCAGGCGTGCGGCGTCGATGCGGATTGCGCCGATACCGTCCAGCCGTGCCTGCGGATACAGGCGGCAGGCATGGAACAGGTCGACGTTGTACACCGGCGTGTCGGCGCCGGTCATCTCCGGCAGCAGCGGCAGCCGCAAGCCGAGCGCGCCGGTTTCGACGCAGTGCTGCAGTCCCTGCGTATCCACCCGCAACAAACTGGCGCGATCGAAGGTACGGCTGCGCGTGGCCGCCAGCGGCGTGCCGTTCGCATCGAACGCCGTGGCCTTGACCGTGGTCGGCAAGCGAATCGTCAACGGCGCGCTGTAGCGCGGCGATGCCGGCGTGGGCTCGCTGCCGTCGATGGTGTAGTGCAGCGTGCCCGCGCCGGCTTGCGTGCTCAGTGTCACCTTGGCCGGCCCGCCGGCGAGCACCGGATTGGGTCCGCCTTCCAGCGCGATATCGGCAGCGAAGGCGCCGTCGCTGTAATCGATGCCCAGCGCCTTGTAGCGCTGCAGCTGCGCCGGCATGCGGGCCAGAAAGCTGTTCCAGTTGCGCGCTGCCGGCGGCGACCAGGTCACTTCCGCTATTGCAGATAACCGCGGGAACAAGGCGTGATCCACATGCCACTGCGAGGGGATGTATTCGGACCACAACGCGCCTTGTGCGCCCAGTACACGCCTGGCCTGTTCGGCGCTGAGCTCGGCCGGTACCGGGTCGAATGCGTAGACCTTCGACAGCGGCAACACCGTGAGGCGACCGTTCGGTTCGTCACTGCGCGTGGTCTGCAGGTTGTCCAGATACAGCCAGTCGCCCGGCGCCAGCACCACATCATGGCCTTGCTGTGCTGCAATCACCGCGCCTTCGATGCCGCGCCACGACATCACCGACGCACTGGCCGGCACGCCGCCTTCCAGAATTTCATCCCAGCCGATCATGCGCCGGCCGTGCTGGGTGAGGTAGGCCGCCAGCTGTTCGTTGAACCAGCCCTGCATCGCATGCGCGTCCTTGACCCCGAGCTTGCGCATCTGCGCGCGCACCGCCGGCGAGGCTTCCCATTGATCCTTCACCGCCTCATCGCCACCGATGTGGATGTAGGTCGATGGGAACAAGGTCAGCACTTCGTCCAGCACGTTGGTGATGAAGGTCAGGCTACGTTCGCTGGTGTTGAACAGGTACGGGTTGACGCCCCAGTCCACGCCCACCTGCGTGCGTGCGCCGGGTACGCCCACTTCTTCGGGGTAGGCGGCAACGGCTGCCTGTGCATGGCCGGGCATGTCCAGTTCCGGCAGCACGGTGATATGCAGGCGCGCCGCATAGGCGACGATCTCGCTGATCTGTTCCTGGGTGTAGAAGCCGCCATAACGCTGCGGCGTGCCGTGCTGGCCGGCGCCGGGCGGTGTGCGCCATGCGCCTACCTCGGTGAGCTTGGGATAGCGCTTGATCTCGATGCGCCAGCCCTGGTCATCGGTGAGATGCCAATGCAGCACGTTGAGCTTGTGCAGGGCCATCGTATCGAGCACATGCTTGACCGTGTCCACGTCATGGAAATGCCGGGCCACATCCAGGTGCTGGCCGCGCCAGCTGAAACGCGGCCAGTCGCGAATCGTCACCGCCGGCAGCCGGACCTCGCCCTTGCGTGCATCCGGTGTCATCAATTGCCAGGCGCTGATTGCGCCGTACAACAAGCCGGCGCCATCGCGCGCGGCGATGCGCACGCCCCTGGCGTCGGCCTCCAGGCTGTAGCCTTCCTTGTGCGCTACCGGCGCCTGCGCGCTGCGCTCCAGGCGGATGCTGCCCGGCGATGCGCTGGTTTCGGCGCGCACTTCCAACCGCAGCCCGCGTGTGCGTTGCAGCAAATCGGCCAGATGTTCGGCACTGCGGCGTGCATCGGCATCGCCGGGTACGATCGAGATCACCGTGCCGGCGCCCACCGTGAAGCTGCCGCTACCGCGTTTGACCTCGACTGCTGCGGGAATCAGTGGCAACGGGGTACCCGCAGTGTCTGCGGTTGCGGCAGCAGGTGCGCCGGCGGTGGCAGCGGCCGGCGAGGTGCCTGGCGCACGTTGACCGCAGCCGGCCAGCGACACTGCTGCGAACGCAAGCGCAAGCAGGCGCGAGGAGAACGGCGCGACGGCTGTCAGGCGTGCGGTGGGTGCGGAGTTCGACGTCATGCAATCACATCCCGGTATGGCGGCGGTACACGGCAGCCACGCACAGTAGCAAAGCCGTGTCGGAAGACGCAGTGACTGGCGCACGCTTGGTCCCGCTGGGCAGCGTGGGCACCGCGTGGTCATGCGATCACGTCAGGGGAGTCGGTCGCTGCAAAACGGGCGCGGGCAACGCTGGAATCGGAATGCAGCCACGCAGTCCGATTCCTTGCACCAGCCGCGCCCGCCTGATCACTGTGCCATCGTAGCGTCGGCTGCGCTTAGCGCTGCGCGGTCGGTAGCTCGTCCCACACCTTCGGGTCTTCGGCGCCCAGCACCCAGCAGCTGAAGCCTTCCAGGCCGTATTGCTTGGTCAGCTCGTAACGTGCCTTGAAGCTGCGCGCGTCCGGGCGGAACACCCACTCGCGCATGTCGTCGCGATAGAAGTAGAACCACGATTCCTGCTCGACCGGATCCCACTGCACGGTGGCGTTCTGTTCCTGCGCCAGCGGGAATGACTCGTCTGCATCGATATACGTTGCGGAAATGTTCGATGCCTCGGTGCCGTCTTCCTTCACCGGGTTGCCGGTGTACCAGCGGTAGCCGTAGGTGGCGATGCCCAGCGACAGCTTGTCCTTTGGCACCTGGGTGATGGCGTAATCCAGGTGCTTCTTCATCCACACCATGCCATCGACCGGGCCCGGCGTGGTCCAGCGCGTGTGCTGGTCGTAGGTCATCAGGCTGACCAGATCCACCGCCTGGCCCAGCGCCTTGAGGTCGTACGCACCGCGCCAGTATTCCCACATCCATTTGGAGAACTGGCCGCCTTCGGCATGACCCGGTGCATTCGGCACCACGGCGACCGACATCTTGAAACCGGCCTTGTGCAGCGCATCTGCGGTCTGCTTGACCATCAGCGTGTAGGCGTCGCGGTCGGTCCAGGCGATGTTTTCGAAATCGAACTGGAAGCCGTAGTACTTGTGCTGCTTGCCGTGGATGAGCAGCGATTCGATCATGCGCTTCTTGGCGGCTTCGTCATGCATCAGCTTGTGGAAGCCTTCGCGACCGGTCGTCATCGACAGGATCGGCATCACCCGCAGCTTGTGCTGCTTGGCGATGTCGTACAGGTACATGTTGGGGGTGCCGTTGACCAGGCCGTTCTGGTCCACGCCGTACCAGGTGGGCACCACCACATCGATCTTGTCGACGTTGGCAATGAACGAGTTGGTCGATTTCTGCGTGTTCATCAGATAGAACAACGCCGTGGGGTTTTTGGCCAAGGCCGGGGCGCAGGCAAATGCCAGCGCGAGCAACATCCAGGTCAATCGCTTGCTCATGAAAGACAACATCCGTCAGGGAGTGGGGGAGGAGAGGTCGATGCGGAAGACGTAGGCACTCTCGCCAACCGGCTTGACCGGCAGGCGCAGATGCAGGCCGTCGGCCCGTTGTTCGAACGGGATCTTCTTGCCGTTTGCCAGCAAGGTCACCGCGCGCACGCCGTCGGCGGCCTTGAGCGAGCGGATCACCGCCTCGCCATTGCTGGGCCAGCCGAGTTCGATCGCATACAGCGCGCCATCGCGCGTGGTGAAGCGGAAATCCTCGGCCGTGTACGGCTTGGTCTTGATGTCCTGGAAAGTGCCGCCCACCACTTCGGTGGGGCCTTCGCCATACACGCGCCACGGTTTGCTGTCGTAGATCGCGCCGCCGTTGGTCCTGAGCCATTTGCCGATCGCCAGCAGGATGCCGCGCTCGGTCTCCGGAATCGAACCATCGGCGCGCGGGCCGATGTTGAGCATCAGGTTGCCGTTCTTGGCCACCACGTCGGCCAGCATGTGGATGATGAAGGTGGGCGACTTGTAGGTGTCGTTTTCGATATAGCCCCACGAGGCGTTGCTTACCGAGGTGTCGGTCTGCCAATGCGTGGGGTGGATGCCGGTGAGCTGGCCGCGCTCGATATCCAGCGTGCCTGCACCTTCGGGGAAGGCGCCCAGCTTGTAGTTCACCACCACGCCGCGGTCTGCTTCGGTACGCGCCGCGCCCTGATTGTAGTAATACGCCAGCATCGTCGGCAGGCTGCGGCGGAAGGTGGGGTGGGCGATCCACCAATCGAAATAGATCAGGTCCGGTTGATAGGTGTCGATCAACTCGGTGGTGCGCGCCAGCCAATCGTCCAGCCAGGCCTGCGAGACCGGTGTCCAGTCGTTGGCCACATCGGCATCGTCCTTGCCCGGCAGGCGCACCTGCGCCGGACCATACAGCGCGGCGTAACGCGGATCGTTGACGTCCGAATCGAAGGTGCGCCCGCCATCGAAGAACCAGTTGTGTTCGGCACGGTGCGATGACAGCCCGAAATGCAGCCCTTGTGCGCGGATGGCCTTGGACAACTCGCCCAGCAGGTCGCGCTTGGGCCCCATCTTCATTGCGGTCCAGTCGGATAGCTTGGAGTCGTACAGCGCAAAACCGTCGTGGTGCTCGGCCACCGGCACTACATAGCGCGCGCCGGATTGCCGGAACAGCTTGGCCCAGCCATTCGGGTCGAACTTGGGCGCGGTGAACTTGGGAATCAGATCCTTGTAGCCGGAACTCGCCTGCGGCCCGTAGGTCGCCACGTGATGGGCAAATTCCTTGGAGCCTTGCAGATACATGTTGCGCGAATACCACTCGCTGCCGAACGCCGGCACCGAGAACACGCCCCAGTGGATGAAGATGCCGAACTTGGCGTTGTCGTACCACGCCGGCGATTGATAGGCCTTCAGTGCGGCCCAGTCGGGACGGAACGGGCCCTTGCGTGCGCCGGCTTCGGCTTCGCGCACCAGACGCTCGCGTTCGGGCGCATAGGCAGCGGTGGCATCGAGCCACTGCTGGTCGATCGCCTCGGGGCTGAGCGTAGTGGCGGTAGGGGCGGTGGGCGATTGCGCCGCGTTGACGTGCAGCGCGGGCAGCGCGAGCAACAGAGCGAACGCGAGCATTCGGCTCCTGGGTGCAGCTCCGGCGTGGCGGCGGGATGGAGCCGCGAACTGGCGGCTATCGGTCGTCATGGGAACTGCACTCCTGTAAGCGAAACGCGTCGGTCATGCTGCGGCCGCGCGTAGATGGCGAAAGCGGGCCTGGCCACGCCCCCTCGGCGGCGAAGGGGCGTGGCCAGTACCACTCCTTGTTGCGACATCGACCTGCCGCTGCGGACAGCGACAGGTCCAAAAAAAAGCGCGCCACCGTGGAGGGTCGGTGGCGCGCCGGGACTACATCAGAACTTGAAGTTCAGCTGGGCCTGGTAGCCGCGGCCGTTCTTGTAGAACGCTGTCGGGGTGTCCCTGGTTCCGCTGTACAAGCGGTAGGTGGAATCCAGCAGGTTGGTGGCGCCGAAGGTGAGGCCCATGTAGTCGGTGATCTGATACGAGGCGGTCAAATCCAGCTGCTTGTAGCTGTCTGCGAAGTCTTCCGAGCCCAGGCGTCCGATCTGGGTGAAGTACTTCGAGCGGTAGCTGTAGTTCACACGCACCGTCCAGTCGCCGTGTTCCCAATACGGGATCACGTTGTAGGTATCGCGCGACAGGTAGGGCAGGTTCAAGCCGGTGCTCGCATCGGATTTGGCAAACGTGTAGTTCGCCTGCAATCCGAAGCCGAGGCCGAACGCCTGCTGATAGTTGATCGATGCGCCCTTGACCTTCGCATCGGAAACGTTGACCGGCGTGGTCACCTGGTAGACGCCCGCCACCGCCGGCGGCGCCGGATTGAGCTGCTGGCTGACCGTGGTATTGACGATGTAGGAGCTGATATCGCGATAGAAGACTTCACCGGACAACATGCTGGACGGCGCGAAATACCATTCGGCAGCCAGATCGTAGTTGGTGGATTCGTACGGTTTCAGATCCGGGTTGCCACCGTTGGCGGTCAGGTTGCCGTTGCCGCTGTTGATGGTGAACGAACCGGCCAGATCGGCATAACGCGGACGTGCGATGACCTTGGCAGCCGAGAAGCGCAGCACGGTGTCGTCGGTGACGTCATAGGCGATGTTGAAGCTCGGCAGCGCCTTGCGGTAGTCGTTGGTTTCGGCAACACGGCTGAAGGTGGTGCCACCGTCCTGGCTCTGCCAGTACTCGGACTTGTCGGTGGTGTCGACCAGGCGCACGCCAACGTTACCGCGCCACTTGCCGGTCTCGTAGTTCAACTGCGTGTAGAAGTTCTGCGTGATTTCCTTCACGTCGAACGAGGAGCCGAAGTCGGTACGGTACGGTCCCTGCGGCTGCGACAGCAGATAGTTGCGGACCGAGCTCAGGCTGGCGGTTGGCCAGGTGGTCAGATCGCCACTTGCACCCAAACCGTCATACAGACCGCTCGGGGTGGTGCCCGGGTTGAACTGGGTCAGCGACACCGGATCGGTGGTGTTGATGCGGTTGCCGCGTGCGTCTACACCATTGTTATGGTTGATGTACTTGTAGCCGAACAGCAGTTTGGTGAACGGGCCAACCGCCAGGTCACGTGCTGCATCCCACTGGAAATATTTCTCTTCATCCTTGCTCTTCTGATAGAAGATGCCGCCAGCCTGCGTGGCGCTGGCATCCTGCGAACCCGGAGCAAGGCCTGCCGGCGAGCCGGGCAGCGTCCAGTTCGATGCACCGCCATTGGCGTAATTGACTGCGGTGTGCGAACCGTCGAAGTCGTAGTTATAGCCGCCATCGGTCATCAGGAACTTCATCAGGTATTCGGGGTTCTTGCCGCCCGTTGCCTGGGTGTCGCCAACCTGGGTGGTGAACACCCACTTTTCACCCGACCAGTCGTGACGCAGGTTCAGGCTCTTGGTCGTGACGGTGCTCTCGCGATAGTTCGCATCCAGCTGCGCGTATGGCTGATCGTTGACGCCACCGCGGGTGTTGTCCGATACCGTGGCCGAGGAGACCACGCCGTTCTCGACGTTGGCGCTGGTGATCTTCTGGATGTCGTTGTTACAGGCCGGGCAGACGTAACGCGACTCGCTGAAGTTGTTGTACTTGCCCTTGATGTACAGGCCGGTCAGGTTGAACTCGTTCTGCTCGTCGGGCTTCCACTGCAACGCACCTTGCACGCCGCTGCGTTCGCGGGTCTGCTGGAAGAATGCGCTGTTGATACCGGCCGGCACGCGCGCGGTGGCCACATCGCTGCCGTCGCCGGTGATGGTGGCGGTCGGCGGAATGTTGGCACCGGTGGTGTAGCCGAAGTATTCGATACCGGCGCGTGCCAAGTCCTGCTTGTCGTGCGTGGCGGAGATCAACGCGCCGAAGGTTTCGTCGTCGTTCTTCCAGCTCCACAGCGCCGAACCGCGCGGATTGCCCTCTTCGGAGCGGTCGTTGTAGTTGTAGCCGACCGAGCCGCGGATGGTGTTCTTGGGCAGGTCCAGCGGCTTGCGGGTGTGCACGATCACCGTGCCGCCGATCGAGCCTTCGTCGATGCGCGCTTCAGGGGTCTTGTAGACCTCCATCAAGCCGATGATTTCCGGCGACAGCAGCGTGTAGTTGAAGGTACGGCCGCTGGTATCGGTCGGGTTGCCGCCCCAGTCGCCCGAGGCGATGGTCTGGCCATTGAGCAGCACGCGGTTCAAGGCCGGGTCGGTGCCGTTGATGCTGACCTTTTCGCCTTCGCCGAACTGGCGGTCGACGCTGATACCCGGAAGATGCGACAGCGATTCGGCCGCATTGACGTCCGGGAACTTGCCGATGTCTTCGGCGCTGATCGCATCGACGATGGAGTTGGCCGAGCGCTTGACTGCCTGGCTCTTCTCCAGCGACGCGCGGTAGCCGGTGACGGTGATGGTATCCAGCTCGGTGGTGGCCGACGGCGTGCTGGCCGGGGCTTGTTGTTCTTGTCCGGCAGCCATTGCAGAGCCGGAGCAGTACAGAGCGGCGGTGATACAGAGTGCTAACGTCGTGGTGCGGCTGTGCATGGCTAAACCTCATTGGTTAGTGCTGTGAGCGTGCTGCCCTGCAATAGGACAAAACGCGCTCGGCGTGGCCGGCAAAACAACACGCCCTGACCGATCGCGATGATTGCGCTGGCACGCTTGTTTCGAAGCAGGGTGCAGGCGATTCGCGTGGTGAAGGAGGTGTCCCCCGTGTGGTGAAGCGGTGGAGCTAAACGCACATCAGCGAGCGGGAACGTCGGGCGACGCACGACTCGCGAATCTGGAATGCCAGGCGAGGGAATGCCCGTTCTTCAGTACCGAACAGTCCATGGCCCCTCCTGCCAGAACTCCGATTTGAATCGAGTCTCGCGTAGCCCTGACAGCGTTGTCAACACGTCGTCACAGATCTCTGATGTGGCTGCGATTGCGCTGCAATGCAGCATTTTCAGGCGAAAGCCGACTTTGCCTCGCAGCAGTTTGCGCAATACGCTTTGCGAGCGCGACTGCTACCATCGGCGCGTACGATCGAAAATGTCGCAGCTGCCCCGGTTCGCCCTGGGGTTGTGCAGGAATCGCCGTTGCGCCTGCGTATTTTTGGCGAATGACGCGCGCCGTCCCGTCCGGGACGCGTCGCGGTTGCCACGGTTGCGTTACAGGGCGATTGCTGACAACGTTGTCTACCCGTTGGCCGTTCGTCGGACAACGCGCGACGACGCCAGCCGCCGCCACTGATCAGGAGAATGCGTGAGCGCAAGCAGTCCAATGGAAGCGGTGGCCTTTCCGCGCCACGAAACCTTCGTTGCCGCCGATGTGGGCGGGACGCACGTGCGCCTGGCGCTGGTGTGCGAAAGCGATGACGCAGGCAAGCCGGTCACGGTGCTGGACTACCGCAAGTACCGCTGCGCCGAGTATCCGGGTCTGGCCGACATCATGACCACGTTCTTCGCGGAACTGGGATGTGCACCAGTCCGCCGGGGCGTGATCGCCAGCGCCGGCTACGCGCTGGAAGACGGCAGCGTGATCACCACCAATCTGCCCTGGGTGCTGGCACCCGAGCAGATCCGCCGGCAGCTCGGCATGCAGGCCCTGCATCTGGTCAATGATTTCGAAGCGGTCGCCTACGCGGCCAATTACATGATCGGCAACCAGGTCATGCAGTTGTCTGGCCCGGCGCAAGGTGCCGCGGGCCCGGCCTTGGTGCTTGGTCCGGGCACGGGCCTGGGCGCGGCGCTGTGGATCCCCAACGGTGCCCATCCGGTGGTGCTGCCCACCGAAGCCGGCCACGCGGCACTGGCGCCGGCCAGCGATCTGGAAATGGCGTTGCTGCAGGAACTGCGGCGCACGCGTACTCACGTGGGTACCGAAACGCTGTTGTCCGGCCCGGGCCTGTTGAATCTGTACACCGTGCTGGCCGCCTTGCGCGGCGACAGCGTGGTGCATGCCACCCCGGCCGACATCACCGCGGCCGCAATGGCCGGCAACGATGGATTGGCGCACGACGCGCTGCAAGCGTTTTGCGGATTTATGGGCAGCGTGGTCGGCGACCTGATGTTGCTGTATGGCGTGCGCAGTGGCGTCTATCTGGCCGGCGGTTTCCTGCCGCAAATCGCCAGCTTCATCGCCGAGAGCGATTTTGTCGCGCGCCTGCTCGACAAGGGCGCCTTGCGTCCCGCGTTGGAGCAGGTGCCGGTGAGCATCGTCGAGCACGGCCAGCTCGGCGTCATCGGTGCTGCCAGCTGGTTCCTGCAGCACGGCCGCTGAGCGCTCGTACAGCGGCCGGTGCAGTAAGCCGGCTGCACCAGATCGATCACCTCCGCATCCCGTAGGAGCGCACCCGGGCGCGATGAGGCGTTACCGATAAACGCCCTGTCGCGCACCGGTGCGCTCCTACAGTGCCATGGTGCTACAGGTCCCCGAACCGCGACTGCAGCGCCGCAATCGCCGCCAGTCCCGCCGTTTCGGTGCGCAGGATGCGTGGCCCCAGCTGCAGGCCGCTGAAGCCCGCCTCGGCAAGTAGCGCGCGATCGCACGGCGACCAGCCGCCTTCCGGCCCGATCGCCACGACGACGTGTTGCTGGATGCTCGATGCCAACGTGCCCAGGCGATGCTCGCCCTGTGGGTCCAGCGTCAGCCGGAGCGCATGCGCGTCGCTAGCCTGCGCCGCGTCCTGCAGACCCTGCGGCACGGCCACGCTGGGAAGACGTGCGCGCCCGGATTGCTCGCAGGCCGACACCACCACGCTGCGCCAGTGCGCCACGCGTTTTTCGGTGCGCGCCGCATCGAGCTTGACCTCGGTGCGCTCGGCGATCACCGGTACGATCGCCGCAACGCCCAGCTCGGTGGCCTTCTGCAGGATCAGATCCATCTTTTCCCCGCGCGCGATGCCTTGCATCAAGGTGATGCGCAGCGGCGATTCGTTGGAGAGCGGCTCGGCGCGTTCCACCAGCGCACGTGCATCGCGCTTGCCCGCCACGGTGATGCGTGCGTGGTAGTCGCTGCCGTCGCCGTTGAACAGGATGCAGGCATCGCCCTCGCGCAGCCGCAGTACCCGCAGCAGGTGATTGGCCGACTCTTCCGGCAACGTCACTTCCTGGTCGCAGTGCAGCGGCAGCGCGACATGCGAGCGGGTCAGGCGCATGCGACCGCCTCGGTGATGGCATGGCCGGTGGTGTCGGCCAACAACGCAAGCTGGGCCTCGTCCACGCAATACGGCGGCATCCAGTACAGCACGTCGCCGAGCGGGCGCAGCACCACGCCTTTCTCGAGCGCCGCGCGATACGCCTTCAGGCCGACGCGCGCGGCGGACGCAAACGGCGTGCGCTTGTCGCCGCCCTGGGTCAGCTCGAACGCCACGATCATGCCGGCCTGGCGCACGTCCGCCACGGCCGGGTGTGCGCCGATCTGCGCAGCGAGCTCGCGCATGCGCGCGGCGATGGGTTGGTTGCGCGCAATCACGTCGTCGTCTGCGAAGATCTTCAAGGTCGCCAACGCCGCCGCACATGCCAGCGGATTGCCGGTGTAGCTGTGCGAATGCAGAAACGCACGCTCGCGCGAATCGTCCAGGAACGCGTCGTACAACTGCTGCGTGGCCAGCACCGCCGACAGCGGCAGGAAGCCGCCGGTCAGCCCCTTCGACAGGCACAACAGGTCGGGCATCACGCCGGCCTGTTCGCAGGCGAACAGGGTGCCGGTACGGCCGAAGCCGGTGGCGATCTCGTCGGCGATCAAGAATGCGCCATGGGCATCGCACAATTCGCGTGCGCGGCGCAGATACGCCGGGTGGTACATGCGCATCCCGCCCGCGCATTGCACGCGCGGCTCCAGAATCAGCGCACAGATTTCGCCGGGCGAGCGTTCGAACAGTGCTTGCAACGCATCGGCTGCCTGCAGCGCATAGTCTTCGGCGCTTTGCCCCGGTTCGGCCAGGTAGGCATCGGGCGAGGGCGTGAACATTGCCTCCAGCAACAGCGGCGCATACACGCGCCGGTACAGCGGAATATCGCCCACCGATAGCGCGCCGATGGTTTCGCCGTGGTAGCCGTTCTCCAGTGCAATGAACCGCGTCCGCCGGTGGTCGCCGCGATTGTGGAAGTAATGAAAGGCCATCTTCAGCGCCACCTCCACGCCCGCCGATCCGTTGTCGGCGTAGAACACCTTGGACAACGGCGCGCGCCCGGCCTGGCGTGGCGCGATCGCCAGCAACTGCTCGGCCAGTTGCACGGCCGGCGTATGCGTGAAGCCGGCCAGCATCACCTGTTCCAGTTCGCCGGCCTGGCGCGCGATGGCCGCGCCGATGCGCGGTTCGGTATGACCGAACAGGTTGGTCCACCAGCTGCTCACCGCGTCCAGATAGCGGCGGCCGTCATGGCCGACCAGCCATGCGCCTTCGCCACGCGCGATCGGCACCAGCGGCAGCGTGTGCGGGTGCTCACGCATCTGCGTGCAGGGGTGCCACACCACGCCGAGATCGCGTTGTCGCCAATGTTCGGCAGTTTGTGCGGCTGCAGGGTCTGCTAGGATTTCGGGTTCATGGACATGTCGATGCATCCGCCTATTCTATCGGTCCGCTTTGCGGCTGCGTGCGACGCATGAGCTCGCGTCTGCCGATCATCCACAAGATCACCGATCTGGGCGACGGACCGTTCCGTCGGCAGCAGCTGGATCTGGAATTTTCCAACGGGCAGCGCCGCATCTACGAACGCCAACTCAGCCAGGGCCACGGCGCCGTGGTGGTGGTGCCGATGCTCGATGCGCAAACCGTACTGCTGGTGCGCGAATATGCCGCCGGCGTGCATCGCTATGAGCTCGGTCTGGTCAAGGGCCGCATCGACGCCGGCGAAACACCCGAGCAGGCCGCCGACCGCGAGCTCAAGGAAGAAGCCGGCTATGGCGCACGCCAGGTACAGGTGCTGCGCGCAATGACGCTTGCTCCTACTTATATGAGTCACCAATCCTGGTTGGTGCTGGCACGCGACCTCTACCCCGAGCGCCTGGTGGGCGACGAGCCGGAAGAGATGGACGTGGTGCCGTGGCCGATCGCACGTCTGGACGAATTGATGCTGCGCGAAGATTTCTCCGAAGGCCGCTCGCTGGCCGCCTTGTTCATTGCGCGCGAGTGGCTGGAGCGCAATCCATGATCCGCATCCCGATGGAGCTGCGCGAAACCGTGATCGCCATCGCGCGCGATGCCGGCGCCGCAATCATGGAGGTCTACGCCCAGGACTTTTCGGTGGAGATCAAGGACGACGCCAGCCCGCTGACCCAGGCCGACCTGGCAGCCAACCGCGTCATCGTCGAAGGCCTGCGCCGTGTCACCCCGGACGTGCCGGTGCTGTCGGAAGAGTCTGCGCATGTGGCCTGGGAACAACGCCAGTACTGGACCAGTTACTGGTTGGTCGATCCGCTCGATGGCACCCGCGAATTCGTCAAGCGCAATGGCGAGTTCAGCGTCAACATCGCACTCATCCATATGGGTGCACCGGTGCTCGGGGTGGTGCAGGCGCCGGTCGACGGGCGGGTCTGGTATGCCGCGCGCGGCGAGAATGCCTTCCGCCGCGATGGCGACCGCGACGAGATGCTGCACACGCGCACCCCGGCCGCCACGCCCTTGCGGGTGGCGGCCAGCCGTTCGCATCGCGACGCGCGTACCGCCGCCGCGCTGGAGCGGATGGGCGAGATCGACGTGGTCGCGCAAGGGTCGTCGTTGAAGTTCTGCCGCATCGCCGAAGGCGATCTGGACGTGTATCCCCGCTTCGGCCCCACCTCCGAGTGGGACACCGCCGCCGGCCAGTGCGTGCTGCATGCGGCCGGTGGCGTGTTGCTGGCCGGCGCCAGCGGCAAACCGTTCCGCTACAACCGCCGCGACACCTTGCTCAACGGCGACTTCATCGCACTGGGCGACCCCAATCTGCCCTGGCGCGATTGGCTGGCCTGAGCGGCATGCGTGCCGTCTTGGCGACGGCATGGCTGTGCAAGGCCCTGACGCCCTGAAAGGTACACTCCGGTATCCCCGCACGCGCTTGCGTGCCGCGCGCCGTTGCGGTGGTGTGCAACGGCCGCGTACGTCGCTTGCCTCGCGTGGGACATGCGCTGGCGGCGCACTCACTCAGAGGTTCCAGGAATACACGATGTCTCAGACCCCTTCCACCGGCGATATCCAGCAGCTGTTGCACTTGATGGCGCGTCTGCGCGATCGCGAACACGGCTGTCCCTGGGATGTACAGCAGACCTTCGCCAGCATCGCGCCGTACACCATCGAAGAAGCCTACGAGGTGGCCGATGCGATCGATCGCAACGACCTGGCTGGCCTGCGCGACGAGTTGGGCGACCTGTTGCTGCAGGTGGTCTTCCATTCGCAAATGGCGGCCGAGCAGGGAGCGTTCGGCTTCGCCGACGTGGTCGCCACGCTCAGCGACAAGCTCATACGTCGCCATCCGCATGTGTTCGCCGCGCAACCGGCGCCCGATGCGCAGGCGGTGAGCGCCAACTGGGAGCAGATCAAGCGCGAAGAGCGTCGTGCCGCTGGCAACCAGGACGACTCCGCACTTGCCGGCATCGCGCGCGGGCTGCCGGAATGGCAGCGCTCCACCAAACTGCAGTCGCGCGCGGCGCGCGTGGGTTTCGATTGGCCTGGCCCGGTGCCGGTGTTGGAAAAACTGCAGGAAGAAATCGAAGAGTTGCGCGTGGAATTCGCACGCGGCCCGGTGGCCAACAATCAGGCCCGGCTGGAAGACGAATTGGGCGATGTGTTGTTTGTCTGCGCCAATCTGGCGCGCCATGCCAAGGTGGATGTCGGCGCCGCGTTGCGGCACGCCAACCTGAAATTCGAACGTCGCTTTCGTGCGATGGAAGCGCGGGCGCGTACTGCCGGCACGCCGTTGAACGCGTTGTCGCTGGGCGAGCAGGAAGCGTTGTGGCAACAGGTCAAACGCGAGGAGCGCAGCGGCGATGTGCCGGCCATCGACGGTTCCGCGGGCGACGCATCGGCCTTGCACGCCCCGCTGTCCCACGCACCGCCTGTAGACAGCGCTGCCGGCAGTGACCCGTCCGTTGGCGGTGAGGCTTCCCGCAGCGCACCGGGGTATCAAACCGGCCCTGATGGCGCCGCCTCCGATACGCCCCGGCCGGCATGACGATCGCGCCGACCACGCTACTGCTGTTTGCCGCGACGGCGCTCGCCGAGTTGGTCGGTTGCTACCTGCCTTATCTCTGGCTGCGCAAAGGGGGCAGCGTGTGGCTGCTGCTGCCCACTGCGCTGAGCCTTGCCGTCTTCGTCTGGCTGTTGAGCTTGCATCCGGAAGCGAGCGGTCGCGTGTACGCGGCCTATGGCGGGGTCTACATCGCCAGCGCGCTGCTGTGGCTGTGGTGGGTGGACGGCGTGACGCCGACGTGCTGGGATCTGCTCGGCGCCGCCTGTTGCCTGCTCGGCATGGCGGTGATCATGTTCTCGCCACGTAGCGCCTGAGCGCGTTTGCATGTGCGCGCACACGTTGATTGCCTTGCGACAGCGGCCGGATGCAGCGGCTGCGCCCGGGCCTGCCCCGCACGTGGCCGGCGTTGGTCGCCGGGAGCGCTGAGCCATACTCACGGAAGCCGCCTTCCGCGACGCAGAAGCGCGCGAACGTCTGGCCGAAGCCGAAGCACGCACGACGCAGATGGTGTCCGACGCCATCGCCATCGCCATCGCCATCGGCAGCGTGCAGGCGATCAACTATTTCGTCGCACAGAAGTATGTGGAAGCGTCCACGGCGCTGGCCACCGCGCCCAACCGGAAATTTGTGCTGATGCCGATGGAATCCAGCGGCATCATCGGTTCGATCGCCGGCGTTGCCGAGCTGGCCAAGGAGGCGGCCGGCAAGCCCGACGCGCCCGTGCGCGTACCGCCGATGCCGCCGCGCGCGGGAGCCTGTGCCATGCGCTGGGACGTGGCGGTCTGGGCAATGCTGGCGCTGCTGCTGATTGCGGCCGAGACCCTTGTGCCGGGTGCCTTCCTGCTGTGGATGGGGATCGCTGCCGCAGCGGTGTGCGTATTGGTGCTGGTGTTGCCGAACATCGCGTTGCTGTGGCAGATCGTGGCATTCGTGCTGCTCAGCATCGTCTCAGTGCAGGTGTATCGCGCCTGGTTCCGCGGCAATGGCCGCCAGAGTGATCGCCGCTGCACAATCGGCGTGCCGAGCAGTTGATCGGCCGCTGCGTGCTGCTCGATCAGGCCATCCACGATGGTCGCGGCCGCGCCAAGGTCGATGATGCGTTCTGGGTGGTGGCCGGCCCGGATCTGCCGGCCGGCACGCCGGTGCGCATCGTCGGCGCCGATGGCATGGGCTTGCTGGTGCAGCCGGCCGGTTGATGTATGCGGGCAGGGCAGGGCATTGCGGTGCCGACCTCGGCGTTGTTGCAGCGCGGCGTAGCGTCGCGCTGCGTTCGCGCCCGCAGGCGGCGCAACCACACAGCGGTATGCCGTTCCCCCAAGCGTGACAGGACGGCGATAATGGCCGTCTTTCCTTTGGAACGGCGCACATGACCCAGAAGACCATCCTCAACGACACCCATCGTGCGCTTGGCGCCAAGATGGTCGACTTCGGCGGCTGGGACATGCCGATCCACTACGGCTCGCAACTGGACGAGCACCACCAGGTGCGCCGCGACGCCGGCATGTTCGACGTCAGCCACATGACGGTGGTCGACCTGCACGGTGCGCGCGTGCGCGAGTTTCTGCGTTACCTGCTCGCCAACTCGGTGGACAAGCTCAAGGTCTCCGGCAAGGCGCTGTACACCTGCATGCTCAATCCCCAGGGCGGTGTGATCGACGACCTCATCGTCTACTACATGACGGAAGATTTCTTCCGTCTGGTGGTCAACGCCGCCACCCGCGAAAAGGACCTGCAGTGGATCGGCGAGCAGGCCGCACGCTTCGACGTGCGGGTGGAAGAGCGCAGCGACTTCGCCATGATTGCCGTGCAAGGTCCCAGCGCGCGTACCAAGGTCATCGATCTGCTCGACCCGGCCGACACCGCAGCGGCGAGCAAGCTCGGCCGTTTCGCCGCGCTGCAGACGCGTTCGCGCGACGGCATTGATTTGTTCCTTGCGCGCACCGGCTACACCGGCGAAGACGGTTTCGAGATCGTGTTGCCGCAAGAGGCTGCCGTCGCATTCTGGAATGCGTTGCTCGCGCAGGGCGTCAAACCCGCAGGCCTGGGTGCACGCGATACCCTGCGTCTGGAAGCGGGCATGAATCTCTATGGGCAGGACATGGACGATGGCGTTACCCCTTACGAGGCCGGGCTGGCCTGGACGATCGCCCTGGACGAAGGACGCGACTTCATCGGTCGCAGCGTGCTCGAATATCAAAAGGCGCAGGGCGCACCGCGTCAGCTGATCGGTGTGGTGATGGACGAGAAGGGCGTGTTGCGGCATGGCCAGACCGTGCTCACCGCCAGTGGCGAAGGCGAGATCCTGTCCGGCACGTTCTCGCCCACGCTGGGCAAGGCGATCGCCTTCGCGCGCGTGCCGGCCGGCAGCATCGAGCAGCTGCGGGTGGACATCCGCGGCAAGCAGGTGCCGCTGCGCGCAGTGAAGTTTCCGTTCGTGCGCGATGGCCAGGCACAGCCCGGCGTGCTCGGCGACTGACTCGTGTAGCGCCGCGTATTGCGCGCGGCGCTGCGCCCGGGTCCGTATCCATATCGCCATCGCCCCATCGCCGTGCGTGCACCTGTCTTGTCGCGCGGTCTAAACTAGCCACCTGTCCCCAACCATCATCTTTCCCGGAGCACACCCATGAGCGAGATCCCTGGCGACCTCAAGTTCCTCAAATCCCACGAGTGGGCCCGCGTCGAAAGCAACGGTCGCGTGACCGTCGGCATTTCCGACCACGCGCAGGGCTTGCTGGGTGACCTGGTTTACGTCGAACTGCCGGGCGTCGGCGACACCGTACAGGTCGGCAACGGCGCTGCGGTAGTGGAATCGGTCAAGGCCGCCTCCGACGTCTACAGCCCGGTCAGCGGCACCGTTGTCGAGGTCAACAGCGCGTTGAGCGACAAGCCGGAAACCATCAACGAAGACGCCTATGGCGAAGGCTGGATCTTCGTCGTCGAGATCGACGACAAGGAACAGCTCAACGACCTGCTGGACCCGGACGACTATGCCGAGCTGCTCGAAGACGACGATCACTGATCAGGTGTCGTTGCAGCCGGTATCCGATGGCCGCTCATGGAGCGGCCATTTTTTTTGAGCGCGCCTGCGTCGGTGATGCGTGCCTTGGTGCAGCGATGCGGCGCGAGCCGGCGCGCAATCGCAGAGAGGGAGGCGTCGTTCGGTCGACCGCCGACCGCGACGCCGTCGGTGGCATGTCGATGCGGTGGCTCGGCACGATCCAACGTGCATCCACTGCTGGCCCACCTGCACTGCGCCGGATTTCTGACGTGAGTCGTTCGTGAGGGTTTGGCGTGTGCCCGGTGAAAAAATTCTGCGCCATGGCGCCTGTCTCGATCATCGGTTGGTGCACGCGATGGATGCGGTCGTCGGTGCGCGCGGGTGCGTGCATGACGCTCTAGGCGCTCAATAAGTTTGCGCATTTCTGCTCATGCGACGCCGGAAGTGCAGCCGTTGGATAAAAAATTTTCAGCTGGCGGACAGGCGGCAAGCAATGCCATCGCATCGGCTTGACCGCCGTGCCGTCCAAGCGCCCAGGCAGGCACGCAAACGCGCGACACAAAAAAAACAGCGGAAAAGAAGCGCTTTTTTGAAAACGCTGTTGGGCGAGCGCGCTTCTCGCTTGGACGAGTATGTGCAGACGCGGGGTGATTGGCTGGCGTGGACATGGCACGCAGCGATGGTGGGCAAAAAAAAAATTGCAAAAGAGTGTTGACAGTAAAAAAAAGCGTGATTAGGTTTCGCCCAGCAGACATTGCTGCGGAAGAGAGTGAGCAGAATCGACATCGCGCCGACAAGCTTGTTCCGGATGTCCACCGAAGCGCTAATCACGGTGGAGTCGGGTCCGCTTCTCTCCAAGAAAGCAGTTGTCGTTCCGACTACGCACCCGTGTCGCCGTTCGATGCGGGTGTTTCTGTATCCGTTCCGTCGCGCATCATCTGCGGACGGTTCCCGACGACGGCATGCCGTCGCGGGGTTTGGTTCAACTGGGCGTTTCACCTCCATAGTTCACTGACGAGGAGCCAATTACATGGCCACTGCAAAAGCTGCGAAAAAGAAACCCACTGCCAAAAAGGCAGTGAAGAAGACTGCCGCCAAGAAGGCAGTCAAGAAGGTCGCCAAAAAGGCAACCGCCAAGAAGGCAGTGAAGAAGACTGCTGCCAAGAAGGCCGTCAAGAAGACTGCAAAGAAGGCAACCGCCAAGAAGGCAGTCAAGAAGACTGCGAAGAAGGCAACCAAGAAGACTGCCGCCAAGAAGGCAGTGAAGAAGACTGCAAAGAAGGCGACCAAGAAGACAGCCGCCAAGAAGACCGCCAAGAAGGCCGTCAAGAAGACCGCCAAAAAGGCAGTCGCGAAGAAGGCGACCAAGAAGTCCGCCACCAAGAAGAGCGCTGCCAAGAAGCCCGCCGTGAAGAAGGTCGCCAAGAAGAAGCCGGCCGTTCGCAAGAAGAAGGCCGCTCCGGTCGCGCTGCCCGCAACCCCGGCACCGCTGATCTGATCTTGTAATACCCGATCGCCGTAAACATCGAGCTCTCTCCCCGACGCCCAGCGGGGAGGGAGCTTTTTTATGTGCCTGGCACTGGCGTGGTCGGTGCCAGGCTGCGCGTTGCCAGTCTGCAAACGGTGTAGCTGTTGCGGCCGAGCAACGTCGCTGATTCAAGTTCGCGGCATCGAGGCGCCAGACGCGCATGCCGGTCGGCAGTGCAGACGTCGCCGCGCGATCATTCTGGCTCTGCCGGCCAACCTGGACAGTTGTCGGTCCTTCGCGCGAGGGCACGACAGCACGCCGCCGCTGCCTGACTTGATGGTGGGCCGGCAATGCAGCAGGTCGCAGAGCAAGATCATGCGGCGGACCAAGCCAGGAGATTCCAGAGCCAACCGTTCGGGCTCGCCACGTCGGCACGCCGAACAGATCGGCTCAGTCTCAGCGTTGGTGGCAATGGGCGTTACGCCAGCCAAAGAATTCGGGCATAGCGTGCAATCACGGCCTTGCTCTTGCGCGCCCGGCAGGCATGCCATCGGCGAGCCGCCCAACGCGCATTGGAAACACAGAAACAGCAAAGGCGGCCGAAGCCGCCTTTGCCTACGTCACCGACACGAGGTCAGTGCACGACGTCCACTCAGCGCGGCGAAGCCACCGACTTGCCGGAAGACGCGCCCTTGCCAGCCGGGTCGGGCTTTTCTGCCAGCATGTTTTCGCTGCCGAAGTCGCCATCCACATCGATGTCCAGCCAGCGCTTGGCCGGCAGGCCAAGCGCGCGGTCCAGGATGGTCGGCAGCATGCCCGAGGGCAGGCCGCTTTCGCCGTTCCACAGGATCGCAACACCCAGGTCGCGCTCCGGCAGCAGTGCGACCAAGCCGCGATAACCCTGCACCGCGCCGGCATGGAACACCACTTGATGGCCGGCGTAGTCGAACACGCGCCAGCCCAGCGCATAGCTGGCCGCATCCACGCGCTCGTGGCGCCAGCCCGAACGCATTTCGCCCGGCGTGGAGATCAGCGGCGCGTGCAGCGTCGCCAGCAGCGGTGCAGGCAGCACGTCGGTGCGATGGCCGGTGTGCGCGAGCAGCCACTGCGCCATGTCGCTGGCGCTGGCGTTGACGCCCGCAGCGGGCGCCAGGCGGTAGTAGGTGGGCTTGGGCGTCAGCGACACCCAACCATTGCGGCTACGCACGTGCGGACGTGCCCAGTGCGGGCTGGCCTGGATACCGGCCAGACCCATGCTGGCGTCGTTCATGCCCAGCGGCTTGAAGATGCGGCGCTCCACCGATTGCTCGTAGAAGCTGCCCGATGCGGCGAACACGACATCGCCAACCAGGCTGAAGGCGACGTTTTGATACGCGTAGCAATCGCCCGGTGCGCAACGCAGCGGCGCAGCAGCCAGCTTATGGCTGAGCGAGTAGTAATCGACGTTGGATTCGATATCGCGGTCGTAGGCGTTGCGGGTCAGGCCGACGCGATGGCTGAGCACTTCGGCCACGGTGAGTTGACGGGTGGCGGCGTTGTCGCTGAGCTGGAAGCCCGGCACATAGTCGACCACCTTGCTGTCCCAGCGCAGCACGCCATCGTTGACCAGCAGGCCGGCCATGGTGCCGGCGAAGGCTTTGGACAGCGAAGCCAGGCGAAACACCGTGTGGCCATCGACCGGCTGCGGATGATTGACATCGGTGACGCCATAGCCGCGCGCGCTGAGCACCTTGCCGCCCTGCACGATGGCCATCGCCATGCCGGGCACCCGGTTGCCGTAGGTCAGCTGGTCCGCCATCGATTCGAATGCCGCCACATCGAAACCGGCAGCAGGTGCCAACACTTGGTTGGCCGGCAGCGAGGTGCGATAGGGCAGCGGTGCGGTGGGCGACTGCGCCACGGTGGCCGCCTGCAATGCAGTAGCGGTGAGCGCGGGTGTCTGCGCGGTGGAAGAGAGGGCCAGGGGCAACAACGCCCCGAACAGCCCGATAGCCAACGGTCGGAACCGTCGGCGCGTGCGCATTTCTGTCATGGTTGTCCCGCCTGTTCCGCTGCCTCCGGCGATTCTAGCGCCGCGCTTTGCAATAGCACAAACTGCCGGAAGATGAATGGGCATCGCATTGATCCTATTGATGATTTTAGATTCAGAATTCGAGTAGTCCGGTGCCGCCGAAGCGTTGCCACGCGCTGGTGCGATACAAGAAGCAAGCAGCGTGCCGGCGCGGAGGGCACCCGGGCCGCAGGCTCCTGCGACTGGTCGCTGGTGGCGCTGCCTCGCATCGGCTAACTTGCGCGCTTCTTTCACAGGTGCTGCCGTTGCCATGTTTTTTCTGTCGGGCCCGCCTGTGCGAGCGGCCGTTACCCCATGACCAGCCCCTCTGCGCCGCGATCTGCGGCTGGCCGTTTGAGCGCGGCACTGCGTAGCTCGCCACCATTGGCGTGGTCGTTTCTTTACTTTTTCTGTCTGCTCAGCGGTTACTACGTGTTGCGCCCGGTGCGCGAAGCGATGGGCGCCTCGGCCGACGTAGAGGCGCTCTTTCCCACTGGCATGATCGCGTTCTTCGCCGCGCACGGTGTGCCCTTGAAGGACTTCACGCTGCAGGTGCTGTTTACCTGCACCTTCCTGATCATGGTGCTGCTGCAACCGGTCTACGGCGCTTTGGTCAGCCGCTATCCGCGGCGGGTGTTCCTGCCGGGGGTGTATGGCTTCTTCATCGCCACCCTGCTGCTGTTCTACGTGCTGTTCGACACCGGCGTGCCGGGCCGTGGCATGGCGTTCTTTTTGTGGGTGACCGTCTTCAACCTGTTTGCGGTGGCGGTGTTCTGGAGTTTCATGGCCGATGTCTTCAGCAATGCCCAAGCGCGCAGCTACTACGGCTATATCGGCGCGGCAGGCACGCTGGGTGCGTTTCTGGGCCCGGTCCTGACGCGCGTACTGGTCGAACGTATCGGCATCGCACATCTGATGTTGGTGTCGGCCGGGTTCCTGGCGGTATGCGTGCTCTGCGTGCTGCGCTTGCGGCTGTGGGCCGTTGCGCGCGAACAGGAGGGCCAGCTGAGCTCCGGCGAAGTGCCCATGGGCGGCGATGTGCTCGGCGGCCTCAAGCTGATCGTGCGTGAACCGCTGTTGCGCTGGCTGGCCTTCATGGTGTTGTTCGGCGTGGGCGTGGGGACCTTGCTCTACAACGAACAGGCGGCGCTGGTGCGGCGGCTTTACACCGATGCAGCGGCGGCCACCGCCTATTACTCCAGCATCGACCTGGCGATCAATGCGCTCGCGCTGGTGCTGCAGCTGCTGGTGACGCGCGCGTTGCTGTCGCGCTTTGGTATCGCGCCGGCGTTGTTGATCCCGGGTGTGGCCATCATGCTGGGCTATGCGGCGTTGGCGGCGTCGCCGTTGCCACTAATGATTGCGATCGTGCAGGTGATTACCCGCTCCAGCGAATTCGCACTGGCCAAGCCCGCGCGCGAAACGCTGTACACACGGGTAAATCGCGAGTGGCGCTACAAGGCCGGCGCCGCGATCGATACGGTGGTTTATCGCGGTGGCGATCTCACCTTCGTTTGGGTGCACAAGCTGGTCTCTGCGTTCGGCTCCAGCGCGGTGTTCGGCGTCGGCCTGGTCGTGGCGACCGGCATGACGGTCGGTGCGTTCGGCCTGTTGCGGCAAGCGCGCAAGCTACCCGCCGAGCGCGACGTGGAGACGGACAAGCGCGTTTCCGACTAAGCACCGCGACAGCACATGCGCAGATGCAGCTTGGCGCTCGGCATCGACCAGGCAGGGGGCCTGCGTCTCACACTGGCAGCGCCAGAAGCGCAGGCGCCAGCCCGGTAGTGCAGGTGTGCCGAACAGAACGACCGCAATCGCGGCTATGCTGGCGGCACCATTTTCCGAGGCGGTCTGCCATGTCCCTGTTCGCCATCATTGCCGGCCTGTGCATCGCACTGCTGCACGTCTACATCCTGGTATTGGAAATGGTGCTGTGGACGCACCCGCTGGGTTTGAAGACCTTCCGCAATAGCCTCGAAAAGGCGCAGGCCACCCGCGTGCTCGCGGCCAACCAGGGGCTTTACAACGGCTTTCTGGCCGCTGGCCTGTTTTGGGGCGCACTGGCCGCCCGCGCCGACGTGCTGAGCTTCTTCCTGGTCTGCGTGGTCGTGGCAGGTTGCTACGGCGCCTATAGCGTCAACCGCCGTATCTTCTTCGTGCAGGCGCTGCCGGCGTTGATCGCCTTGGCGCTGGTGTGGCTGCCGTTCTGATCCGGTTGCGGCAGTTGTCCGCTGCACGCAGGAGTGGGGCACTGCTGCGATGAGCTCTTCGTAGCCTCAGTGCCTGACTGCCTCAAGTGCACGACTTGCGCGCGCGTTCGGCCCCTGACACCCGCTCATTCGATGGCCGCCAACTGCGTGGCGTCGCTCACACATGCGTGCTGTCGAAAACTGCAGCTGATCAGGTCTGCAGGCAGCATGCCGGAGACAACACCCATCTCCACAAACAACAACGGCGGGCCGAAGCCCGCCGTCGTCCATTCTCGCCCAAGCTTGACGCCTTACGCGGCTTCGCGCGGCTGTTGCGCCTGCGGCTTGTCGTAGAAGCTGGCCGCACGCAACTCATGCGGATCGAAGTCGTCCACGGTGATGGTGTCCATCATGATCTCGCGCAGCTCTTCCAGCAGCTTGCGCTCTTCCAAGCTGATCACGCCTTCGGCCACGGCTTCGTCCAGCTGCGCCGGGAAATCCAGCGCTTCGATGCCCTTGGTCTTGAGCGCCTTCAGGAACTTGCGCTCCACCGGCTCGGCCATCACCGCCTTGGTCAGGTAGCTGGCGATACGACCGCCCGGATTGTTGGCGCACGGCGTCAGGAACACGCCCTTGGCCAGACGGTCACGCGCCTCGTTGGGCGTCATCAACAGCGAAGCAACGCGATGGCCGAGGCGATCGCCAGGCGCTTCGGCGCGACGGCCGAGCGGGAAGATCAACACCCACATCAACCAGCCCACCGGGCGGATCGGGAAGTTGCGTAGCGCCGCCGACAGCGCGGTTTCGATCTTGTGCACGCTGTCGTGGAAAGCCCAGGCCAGCAGCGGCTGGTCGCTCGCCGGCGCGCCTTCGTCGTGATAACGCTTGAGGATCGCGCTGGTCATGTAGATATGGCTCAGCACATCGCCCAGGCGACCGGACAGCGACTCCTTGAACTTCAACTTGCCGCCCAGCATCAGCATCGACACGTCTGCCATCAAGGCCAGATTGGCCGAATAGCGATCCAGCTTGCGGAAGAACCGACGGGTATACGCATCGCCCGGCGCCGCACCGATGCGCGCACCGGTCAGACCGAACCAGAACGAGCGCACGGCGTTGGAAATACCGAAGCGGATATGACCGAACAGGCTCTGGTCGAACTGCTCCAGGCCACGACGGGTATCGGGATCCTGTGCGGCCTGCATCTCCTTCAACACCCACGGATGGCACAGGATGGCGCCCTGGCCGAAGATCAGCAGGCTGCGGGTCATGATGTTGGCGCCTTCCACGGTCACGCCGATCGGCGCGGCCTGCCAGGCGCGGCCTGCAAAGTTGCGCGGCCCCAGGATGATGCCCTTGCCGCCGATCACGTCCATCATGTCGCTGACCACTTCGCGGCCCATGGTGGTGCAGTGGTACTTGGCGATCGCCGACGGCACCGACGGCACGTCGCCGCGATCCACCGCCGCGGCCGTGGCCTGCGACAGCGCACTGATCGCATAGGCCTTGCCGCCGATCCGGGCCAGCGCTTCTTCCACGCCCTCGAAACGACCCACCGACAACCCGAACTGCTTGCGGATACGCGCATACGCACCGGTGACCACCGCCGCGGCCTTGCTGCCGCCACTGGCGGTGGAGGGCAGGGTGATCGAGCGACCGACAGCCAGACACTCGTTGAGCATGTTCCAGCCCTTGCCCACCATCTCCACGCCACCGATCAGCTGGCTCAGCGGGATGAACACTTCTTCGCCATGGATCGGGCCGTTCTGGAACGGCGAATTCAGCGGGAAGTGGCGACGGCCGATTTCCACGCCCGGGGTTTCGCGCGGCAGCAGCGCCAGGGTGATGCCGATGTCCTTCTTGTCGCCGATCAGGCCATCCGGATCGTAGGCGCGGAACGCCAGGCCGATCAGCGAGGCGACCGGTGCCAGGGTGATATAGCGCTTGTCGAAGGTCAGCTTGACGCCCAGCACATTGGCGCCATTCCACTCGCCCTTGCAGACGATGCCGTAGTCCGGAATCGAGGTGGCATCGGAGCCGGCGAACGGACCGGTCAGGCCGAAGCACGGCACTTCCGCACCGACCGCCAACCGCGGCAGGTAATAGTCCTTCTGTTCCGGCGTGCCGTAGTGCAGCAGCAGCTCACCGGGGCCGAGCGAGTTGGGCACGCCCACGGTGGAGCTGACCACGCTGGAGATCGAGGACAGCTTCTGGATCACCTTGTGGTGCGCCAGCGCGCTGAAACCCAGGCCGCCGTACTGCTTGGGAATGATCATGCCGAAGAACTTGTTCTTCTTGATGAAATCCCACAGCTCCGGCGGCAGGTCGGCGTGGACGTGGGTGATTTCCCAGTCGTTGATCATCTTGCACAACTCTTCCACCGGGCCATCCAGGAAGGCCTGCTCTTCGGCGGTCAGTTGCGGCTTGGGATAGTTCAGCAGCTTCTGCCAATCCGGGTCACCGGTGAACAGCTCGCCTTCGAAACCGACCGAGCCGGTCTCCAGGGCAATGCGCTCGGTCTGCGACAGCGGCGGCAGCACCTTGCGGAAGAAGCCCATCAGCGGCGTGGTCAGCAGCGGCTTGCGCAGGAACGGCAGCAGCACCGGTGCGGACACCAGCACCACCAGCGCGGCGGCCACGAGGGTGGCGGTGAGATTGGCACCCAGCAGCCAGCACGCCACCAGCACACAGGCGCTGATCGCAACCCACGTGGCAAGGCGCATCCGGTGATAGGCAGCGATACCCGCCGCCAGGATGACGAGGAGGAACGGTGCAATGATGCTCATGGTCTTGCTCCAGTGACATGCTCGGTAGTGTTGGACGCTGCGATGGTGCAAGCCGCCGGCAGTGCGTCCAGATAATGCAACACGGTGGCGGTAAACGTGGTGTTGTCGTCGCCTGCCAGCATGTGCGTGGCATCGGGCAGATGCACGTGCTGCGCATGCGGCGCGATGGAGAGGAATTCGGCGATGTTGGCTGGCGTCACAAGATCGCTGCGTCCGCCGCTGATGAGCAGCATCGGGCAACGCACCTGTGCTGCCGCCTCCAGCAATGCATGCTGCTGGAGCTGGGCGTCCTGGCCGGCGAGCTCGTCGACCAGGCGCGGATCCCAGTGCCAATGCCAACGCCCGTCGGCACGCTGCCGCAGCAATGCCTGCAGTTGCCCCGGCGTTTTGCGCGGCCGATGCGGCAGGTAGACGGCAATCGCATCGGCGGCCGCATCCAGCGATGCAAAGCCGTCCGGATGCGCGGTCATGAAGCGCAGGATGCGCTCCACACCCGTGGTGTCCCAGCGTGGCGTGATGTCAACCAGCACGATGGCACGAAACAGGCCGGGCCAGCGCGCTTCGGCCAGTAGCCCGAACAAGCCCCCCATCGACGCAGCAACCAGCACCGGTGGCTCGGGCTGCTCGCCGGCCAGCACGATCAGATCGTCGGTGAACTGCGTTGCCGAGTAGGGGTGATCCGCCGCATTGGCGCTGGAATCGCCATGCCCGCGCGCGTCGTACGACAGGGTGCGGTAGCCCCTGTCAGCCAGCGTCGCGGCAGTGGCGTCCCAGGCATGTCGGGTCTGTCCAAAGCCATGCGCGAACAGTACCGACGGCGCGTGTTCGGCACCCCGCATCGACACCGCGAGCACTGCGTCGCCAGCGTTGACGCTGGACAGGGACGCAGTGGAGGCGAGGCTAGCGGGTGAGATGACCATACTTAATGGTATGGATGCACGATGGCGACTGTCAATACTCAATCGTATGGACGGTTAAGCCACTGAATCATGGCGCTGATATGTCAATTTCGTGATGCATACTGCAACTGACACAAGCGTATGGTTAAATCGCGGCATGAACGACACCATCGACTCCAGCCTCACCACGCCCCGCGCCAGCTCCGGTCGCGGCAATCGCCTCAGCGCGGACGATTGGGCACAGGCCGCGCTCGACCTGATCGCCGAACAAGGGGTGGGCGCGGTTGCAGTCGAGCCGCTGGCGCGCCGGCTCGGCGTCACCAAAGGCAGCTTCTACTGGCACTTCCCCTCGCGCGACGCTCTGCTGCAGGCGGCCCTTGAGCGCTGGGAAATCTTCGAGCAAAAAGAAGTGTTCGGCAGCCTGGAAGACGTACCCGACCCCAGCGCTCGCCTGCGCGCGTTGTTTCAGCTGGTTGCCCACGAAGTCAAACCGCACGTCATCTATAGCGAACTGCTCAAGGCACTCGACCACCCGGCCGTGCGCCCGGTCATCGACCGCGTTTCGCAACGTCGCCTCGATTACCTGATCGCCTCGTTCCGCCAGGCCGGCCTGACCCGCACCGACGCCCAGCACCGCGCACGCCTGGCCTACGCCGCCTATGTCGGCTTCCTGCAACTCTCGCTGCAATTGCAACAGCCCAAGCCGGCCCGGGAAGATTTCGAAGCCTACGTCGAGCATGTGATCCAGACGTTGATTCCGGGGGGAGCTATTGGGCGTGCGTAGCAGCGCCAGCGAGATGTTTGAGAGTGAGGACCAACGAAAAGGCCGCGATTCTTTCGAATCGCGGCCTTTTGATTACTGACTTTTCTAAATCAATTATCAGAACTTCTGGGTGTAGCGCATGTAATAGAAGCGACCCGGGATTTCGTACTGCGGATCGAAGCTATTTGCAAACGCCGTAGCAGATTGCGGCGGATCCCGATCAAACGCGTTGTTGACGCCGACCGTGACACGCGCATTCCATGGAGCCTTCCAGTACGCACTGATATCGGTATAGGTCACGCTCGGGATGTGGTTGCGAGGTGCTGCACCTGCACTGGTGACACGATTCGGATCCGAGCAGAGCAGGCCGATGTTGACCGGGTTGCTGACGTTGGCGCCGATGCAGTTTTCGACCTGCGAGCTGTAGTAACGCATCGCCACAGAGCTGCCGATGTCGCCCAATTCCCAGTTGGCCATCAGGTTAGAGCGGATGCGCCAGTTATTGTCCTGCGCCGAGCCGCCCCGATACAGGCCAACGCGGGTTTCCGGATCCTGAAGCGGCTTCTCAACCACGAACTTGCTGAGGTAGGTCGAATCCCACACGAAACTGAAATTGCCCCAGGCCGTATCGGGCAGGCGGTAACCAATCGTCAGGTCGTAGCCTTCTGCTTCGATCCTGGCGATGTTGTTCGGGACCGCCAGCAGGTTCGAAATTTCACCGGTGGCTTCACGCTGGATGAGAGAGCAGGCGTTCGCCACGCCAGCCAAGTAGCAGCTGTTGAGCGTTTCCTGCACGGTTTGAGTGTCGATCGCATCTTCGATCTGAATGTTCCACCAATCGAGCGAAACATCCAGGCCGGTCACCCAGCCCGGGCTGAAAACGAAGCCCAACGTCTTGGAGGTGGACGTTTCAGGCTTCAAACGCTGGTTGCCACCAGTCGCGGTACGGACCTGCGGGTTCGCCTGCGCGTAGGCCGGCACCGAGCCGCAAGACCCAGGACGCGAGGTATTCACTGCGCCAGTATCGTACGAGCCTGCGCAAGGATCGCGGACGTCCTCGAACGTATCGCTGACGCCCTGGAACAGTTCGCTGATCGAAGGTGCACGGAAGCCTTGCGACCAGTTACCGCGGATCATCAAGTCAGTGATCGGCTTCCAGCGGAAACCGAACTTGCTGTTGGTGGTGTCGCCGAAGTTGCTGTAGTCCGAATAACGGGTAGCCAGGCTGAAATCCAGCAGCTGAGCGCCCGGCAGATCGGCGAGAAGCGGCACGGCCAATTCAAGATAGGCTTCGTCGAGCTTGTAACCACCACTGGTGGCGGTGCGCGCGTTGCCGGTGGTATCGCCGGAATTGATCAGCGCATCCGGATCGTCGAAACCGGATTCTTCGCGGTGCTCGACACCCAGCGAGAAAGCGAACGCGCCTCCCTGCATATCGAAGAGTTCGCCGCCGACGTTGCCGTAGTAGGTCTTCTGCTCGTAGCCATAAAGGTCATGGGCATTGAAGCCGGCATACCGCAGCATTTCCGGAGTGAGCGACCCGGGCCCGTGGAGCATGTCCATCGGGACGCAGCCATCGATGGTGTTTGCTGCAGTGCCGCAGCGCGCTGCACCGGAGGCGTCGATGAACGACGGACCGAGGGCGTTACGCAGCGCAGAAATATTGAACAGGCCGGTGGTGCGCTCGGTCTGGTCGTTCTTGCCGTAGAACATGCCTGCTTCCCAACTGAAGAAGCGCTGGCCAACTTCAAAGTCGCCTTCGAATGCACCGTTGAAGCCGAACGTTTTTACGTTCTGGGTGAAGATACGGCCGCCGGTTTCCTCGGCGCGATACTGGATGTAGTCGATATCGCGGCCGGTGTTGTTGTAGATGTTTGCAGCCGAAATGACGATGTCAGCACCGTTGGTGCCGGGCGCCGAACGACCGAGAACGATCGGCATCGGTGCAAGCACCTGCGTCGATTCGCGTTCGTTATAAGTAACAGTCGTCTTGAAACGGACATTGTCGGTGATCGACAGGCCAGCGTCAGCGAAGACCGACTTGCGCTCCTGCGGCGTCACCAAGTAGTTCGCGGGTGCGAAGTTGTAGCTGTCGGCCGCGGTGTAGTTGCGCGAGGTGGTGCCACCATCGGTGGTGATCGAGAAGCCGGGCGTGCCATTGAAGCGGGTTGAGCCGAATGTCGGTGCGCCGGTAGTCGGGTCCGGACCAGTCGATCCGAAAATGCCAAAACGTCCACCCGGAATGGTCGTGCTGTTGCCGGTACGGGGCACAGCGCCAAACACCGGGACGGAGGAGATCTCGCGATTGCCTGCCCAAACCGGCTCTTCCTTGACGTAACCCACGCCCAGGGTGGCGTGCCAACGGTCGCCGGTCGAGCCAATCGTGAAGTCGTAGGATTCGCGGCTGCCATCACCCTTGTCGTACTGACCAAAATAGGCGTTGGCTTCCGCGCCATCGAAATTCTGGCGCAGGATGATGTTGACGACGCCGGCGATGGCGTCCGAACCATAGATGGTGGAGGCGCCGTCCTTCAGGACTTCGATGCGCTCGACGGCAGCAGTCGGAATCGTGTTGAGGTCGACCGCGCCGCCCAGGCCCGTGCCACCAACCCAGCGGCGACCATTGACCAGCACCAGGGTGCGGTTGGAGCCGAGGTTGCGCAGGTTGACGCGGGTTTCGCCGTTGCCACCATTGTTGACGTTAGTGTTGAGCGCGGAACCATTGGTTGCGATGTTCTGGATCACATCGCCGATCGAGGTCAAGCCCTGCGACTCGATCTGCTGACGGCTCATGCTGAAGACCGGCTGCGATGTTTCGACGTCGGCGCGCTTAATGCGCGAACCCGTCACTTCGATCTTGTCGAGGTTGGTGGTGCCGGCTTCCTGGGCGATGGCGGTGCCGGTACCGCCCACACCCACGACGAGCGCGAGGACAACTGCATCGCGCAGCTTGTTGGACTTGCAATTCATTAGCTCTCTCTCCAAGTGATCTTGGGTACTGCCAAGGGTTGTTTGCCTGCCGGGGGTTCCGAAAAAAGCGGATCCAAAACGTCAGGGTGAACCGATGGTATATGCGTTGCGAGAGAAATTAAAGTCCCGTTAACGAAAAAGAAGAAGGTTGTGAAAGTGGCAGCCGGGCGCGTGATCCGCAACGAAAAACGCCACCGGCTGCGGGCCGATGGCGTTATGAGAATTGCTATGGAATCAGTGGGTTACAGGTCCTGCTCGTATCTGACGTACGGAACCGTACCGTCGCTGTTGCTCTCGTTACTCGGTGCGAACGGGTTCTTGCCGCGGGAAATGACGTTCTCGGCGCCAACGGTGAGTTGGCCGCTCCAGGGGGTGCGCCACGTCAGGCCCAGGCCCAGGCCTTCCCACTTTTCGGGCTGGCCCGGGACATCGACGACGCGACCAATGACATTTGCGCTAAAGGCACCGTAGCCGCCGCCAACGCTCAAGGTCTTGCTGTCCCACTGGTCGGCAATGGCCGGGGACACGTCGGCCAGCGGGACCAGGCGTGCGCGAGCATACGTGCCGCCGATCGAAACAAAGCCTTCGCGGCCGATGTTCTTCTGCCCGAAGACGGTTAGGTCGTTTTGCTCGACCCGCGTCAGCGGGGCCTTGCCTGCACCGATCAGCCAGGCGGGCAGGGTGTCGCGGCCAGTGCCGGCAGTGACGCCCACCCGGCCAGTGCCGCGATTGAAGCCCAGCGTGCCGGACACGCGGCGCGAGGCAGCCGCGCTGTCTTCTTCGTCATCGCCGATGCCTGCAAGCAGGCAGTGGCTGGCAAGACCGCTGATGTTGGTGCCGCGGCTGCTGTTGCAGAGCAGGCCAAGCGAGTCGCCGGAGCTCAGGCCAAACGCCGCATCGAGCGAGTTGCGGCCGAAATGCCAGCGTGCACCGGCTTTCTGCTCACCGGTCGGCTCCAGGTACAGAAAGGCTTCCACCTTGCCGCTGCCCTTGTTCCACACCGGCAGGATCGTGCTTTCGCGCAACTGTTGCGCCGACTGCGCATGCACGCCTGTGGCCGCCGCGAGGGCAACCATCAAAGCTAGCGGGAGGCGCAGGAGGTATCGCATACCAGAGGTCAGACCCAGGGGCAGTTGTTAAGTTCCCGAGAGCGGGCAAGTAGGATGCTAGGGTGTTTATGATTATTTAACAAGTGGTCGCGTGCCCCCAGAACGCAACCGTCATCCTATCTATTGCAACCTTTCCGGCGCTTCCTGCGAGGGCTGCGCCGCGTTGAAAAGTACGTCCAGCGCGGTCAACGGAAAGTGATACTCACGACCGCAGAATTCGCAGCGCACCTCGACTTCGCCAGTAGCCTCGGCGGCCGCGCGCGCCTCCTCTTCGCCCAGCGATTGCAGCATCGAGGCAACCCGCTCGCGCGAACAGGAGCAGCCGAAGCTGAGTGGCTTGCTGCCGAGCAACTGCGGCGCTTCTTCGTGGAACAGGCGATGCAGCAGGTCCTGGCCGGCGACCGAGAGCAGCTCCGGTGCGCCCAGGGTGTCGAACAGGGCCCCGATGCGGGTCCAGCCATCGTTATCGCCGTCATCGCCGGGGAGCTTCTGCAGCAGCAGGCCGGCGGCCTGATCCGGGCCAGCGGCCAGCAGCAAGCGCGTCGGCAACTGCTCGGACTGCTGGAAATAGGTTTCGAAGGCTTCGGCCAGATCAGGTGCCTGCATGCCGACCAGACTCTGGTAGCGCTGCGGCTCGCGCGGGTCCAGGCCGGGGTTCTCGATGGTGATCGCCAGCAGCGCGGCCTCGCCCAGTTCGCGCAGGTCGGTCGGCGCATCCGCATCCTCGGCCAGCTGCACGATGCCGCGCAAGGTGCCGGCGGCGGTGCATTCGGCAAACAGGGTGCGCAAGATGTCGTTGCCGCGCAGTTGCACCGACAGGCGCCCGTCGACCTTGGTGTGGCCGGTGAACAGTGCAGCGGCCACCGCAGCTTCGCCGAGCAGCTGGCGCGCGGCGGGTGGGTAGGCGGCGGCACCCTGGATGTCGTGCCAGGCCTTGGTCAGGCGCACATGGACGCCGCGCACGCCGGCGGCGGGCAGCAGGAAACGGGAAAGCTGATCGTGATCGGTCATGGAAACATCGGGCGTAAGGGACGCGGGTTGCCGGATAATGCGGCAGGCATCGGGATTGAAGGTCGTAGCGAACAATGGGGACGGATGCATGGGATGGCAAGCAGGCGGCGCCACCGCGGCGCGCGCGGCGCTGGTTGCGCTGGCTGATGGCGGCACCGCTGCTGTTTGCAGCGGCGAGCGTGCTGCAGGTGCTGATCTTGCGGGTGGTCGATCCGCCGATCAGCAGCATGATGGTGGGGCGTTACCTGGAAGCCTGGGGCGAGGGCGACTGGCGTTTTTCGCTGCATCAGCAGTGGCGTGATTACGACAAGATCGCCGCAAGCCTGCCGATTTCGGTGGTGGCTGCGGAGGATCAGCAGTTTCCGATGCACCACGGTTTTGACTTGCAGGCGATCGAGAAGGCGCGCGATCACAATGCCCGCGGTGGACGCGTGCGCGGCGCCAGCACCATCAGTCAGCAGGTCGCCAAGAATGTGTTCCTGTGGCAGGGCCGCAGCTGGGTGCGCAAGGGTCTGGAAGCCTGGTACACAGTGTTGATCGAGCTGTTCTGGCCGAAGCAACGCATCCTGGAGATGTATCTCAACGTGGCCGAGTTCGGCGACGGGGTGTATGGCGCGCAGGCGGCTGCACAGCAGTTCTGGAGCAAGGATGCGGCAGGCTTGTCGCCAAGCGAATCGGCACGCCTGGCAGCGGTGTTGCCATCGCCACGGCGCTATGACGCGCGTCGTCCTGGTGCATTCGTGCAGCGGCGTGCGACGTGGATCCAGCGGCAGGCGCGCCAGTTGGGCGGCCCTGCCTATCTGCAGGGGCCATCACGGTGAGCACGATCGAGACTGCGCAACTGCCGCCGGCACCCGAACGCCTGACGGTGCTCATCGCGGCCTTCAATGAAGAAACCAGCATTCCGCTGCTGCATCCGCGCCTGTGCGCGGTGTTGGCGCAGCTGCCCGGACTTCAGACGCACGTGCTGTATGTCGACGACGGCAGCACCGATGGCACCTGGGAGGTGTTGCATGCGCTGACCGAAGCGGATGCGCAGGTGAGTGCGGTGCGGTTGTCGCGCAATTTCGGCAAGGAAGTGGCGATTTCTGCCGGACTGGACCACGTGCTCCCGGGTGCGGTGGTGTTGCTCGATGCCGATGGCCAGGATCCGCCGGAGCTGATCCCGGAATTCGTTGCGCTATGGCGTGGCGGCTACGACAACATCTTCGGTACGCGGGTCATTCGCGAGGGCGAGAGTTGGCTCAAGCGTAGCGCTGCGCACGCGTTTTATCGGGTGATCCGGCGCTTGTCGCGTACCCCGATTCCTGCCGATACCGGCGATTTCCGCTTGCTGTCGCCGCGTGTCGTGCAAGCCTTGCAGCAGCTGCGCGAGCGCCACCGTTTCATGAAGGGGCTCTTCGGCTGGGTCGGGTTTCGCCAGGTAGCGCTGCCGTATCGGCGTGAGCCGCGTCTGTCTGGGCACAGCAAGTTCACGGTATGGCGGCTGTGGAATTTCGCGCTCGATGGCATTACCAGTTTTTCCACGGTGCCGCTGCGCGCGGCAACATATCTGGGCCTGCTGACCGCGGTGCTGGCGTTCCTGTTCGGCGCGTGGGTCGTCATCAAGGCTGCGCTGATGGGCGACCCAGTGGCCGGGTGGCCGACGCTGATGTCGGTGATCCTGTTTCTGGGGGGCGTTCAGCTGATTGCCCTGGGCCTGATTGGCGAATACCTGGGCCGCCTGTACGACGAGGCCAAGCAGCGCCCGCTGTATCTGGTCGATACCCACCGCGGCGCGGTGGGAGTAGTCTGCGATCACCAGACCAAGCGCGGAGCGGGCCATGCAGACCGTACGACAGCTGTTGGGGACCAAGCAGGTTGAGGTATTTGCGGTTGCCGCCGATGCCGCGGTGATCGAGGCGATTCGCCTGATGGCCGAGAAGGCCATCGGCGCGGTCCTGGTGATGGAAGGGACGCGCTTGGTCGGTATCGTTTCCGAGCGCGATTACGCACGCAAGGTGGTACTGCGCGATCGCGCGTCTTCCACGACCAGCGTCGCCGAGATCATGAGCGCCGAGGTTGTGACAGTGACGCCGTCGGACACGGTGGAGCGCTGCATGCAACTCATGACCGACGGACGCTTTCGCCATCTGCCGGTGGTCGAAAACGGCCGCGTGCAAGGCGTGATTTCGATCGGCGACCTGGTCAAGGCGGTGATCGAAGCGCAGCGGCAGGATATCGACCAGCTGCAGCGTTACATCGCCAGCTGACGCTGCGCTGCCTTACTGCGCGTACTTGCCGCCGCAATCGCTGTCCTTGCCCGGGCCTGGTTCGAAGGTCGCAAGCAGGGCAGCGGGCGGTGCGATGCTGCCGAGCGCGACCGCGATCGCGCCGCGCACGCCCAACGCCTTGAAGTCGGGGCGGAAGCTTGGGTCCTTGAAGGTGCCGCCGATCCGCAGCGGCGAGCGCAGGCTGAGGATGCTGCGATCTTTCGGGCGCGGGCGCAGCAGCAGATCGAGCGTTTCGTTCTTGAGGCTGATGTTGCCTTCGCCGACGATGATGGTGTCGGTGCTATCGAAGGCCAGTGCCCGCGACTGCATCAGCCCGTCCTGCACGCCGAAGTCGCCGAAGATGCAGCGCACAGGGATCTGCCGGTCCTTGGTGAGCAGGTATTTCAGCGATTCTGCGATGTCCAGGCCGGCCAGCTCCATGATCAGGTTGCCGACATGGCCGCGGCCCATGCCGACGCCGATGCTGCCATCGGCGCTGCCGAGCATCGCGGCGATGGAGTTGCCGCGGCCCCGCAGATCCAGCTCGCCGCCGATCGCGCCCGAGGCCTGCTTGGCGAGCGCGGCATCGGGAAACAGCTGATCCAGACGAATGCCGCGAATGCTGGCCTTCAGTTGGGTGGTGATGACTGCATTGCGCGCATCCATGCCGATGGTGGAGCGGATGTCGCCGCCGGCAACGCCGAAGTTCAATGGGTCCAACCGCAGCAAGCCGTCTTTCAAAGTCAGCGCGGCATCCATGTCGTCCAGTGGCCAGGACGGCGCGTTGATGCGCTGCGCACGCCAACGGACCTGGGCATCCATCGCACGTAACTTGGACAAGTCGTAAGGCGTTGCCGGTAGAACGCGAGGGCTGGCGGCAAGCTGCGCGGCCTGCCTTTTCTGCTCGGCGTTTGCCGATTCGTTGGTTCCGGTCTTTGGGGGCGCGCCGACGAACCCGGCCAGATCGTCGAAATCCAGCCGCTTGGACGCCAGGTCTGCGCGCAGGAACGGGCGCTTGTTGCGCAGGTCGATCTCTGCAGTGCCGGAAAGATCGCTGTCACCGGCAGTGCCGGTGAACTTTTCATAGCGCCAGACATCGCCGTCACGGCGCAGGCGGCCGTCCAGCTTGTAAGGCGGCGTGGAGGGCATCGCGACGCCGATCAGCGGGTACAGGTCTTCCATATCCTGCCCGCTGAGCGCCATCTGCAGGTCGAACACCCGGAACTGAAACGGATTGGTCAAGGTGCCGCGCACGTGCGTCCGCGTGGCGCCGGCGCTGCCGCGCAGATCGATGCGGAAGGGGTGTTCGGTCTGGCTCAATTCCAGTGGCGAGGCGGTATTGCCCTTGAGCGAGAACGGGTAGCCTTTCCAGCGACCCTTGCCATCGATGCCGATCGGCGCAGCGCGCTGGTCGCTGCTGGGCGGCGCCAGGCTGTTGATCGCCACATCCACGTCCGAGCGGCTGGCATCGTCGATATATTGCAGCCGCCCGTTGTTCACCAACAGGCGGCCCAGGCGCGGCATGCTGCCGTCGCCATCGCTCTGGTCGAAGACCCAGTTACCCGGATGGCTGTCGTTGCCGGCTTCCAGCAACAGGGTGGGGTGCTCCAGCCGGATCTCCGGCAGCCGCAGACTGCCGCGCAGCAATGGCCAGAATTCGACATCGATCTCGGCCGCGTTCATTTCTGCCATCGCGCCGCGCTTGGACCACGATGCATTGCCCAAGCTCAATCGCTCGCCGCGTACCGTGGTGATACGGCCCAGATCGACATCCAGATGGCCCAGATGAAATTCGCGCCCGGTCTTCGCGCTGACCGCGCGTTCGACCGGCCCGCGTAACCAGTTCCAGTCGAACAGCAGGACGAAGATCGTTATGAGGACAGCAACGATGCCGAGCCCGATCCACCAGCGGCGACGGCGCGAGACGCGGGCGGGCGAATGAGCGGGAGAGGAGGGCACGTTGTTCACGTGCGCAATGGTTGGCGATGGCTCGTGCACGGCGCGCGAACGCGCTGTCGGTCACAGATCACATCACCTGCGCGGTCACCGCAACGAAGTGGCAAGCGCTACCGGCGAGCACGAACAGATGCCAGATGGCATGGAAGTAACGCTGGGTGTCGCGCTGATAGAAATACGTGCCCAAGGTGTAGAAGAGCCCGCCAGCCAGCAGCCAGCACAGCGACCAGGTGTCGACAGAGCGCAGCAGCGGCTCGATGGCCACGATGATCAGCCAGCCCATCGCCAGATACAGCACCGTCGAGAGCAATCGAAAGCGACCGGTAAAAAACAGTTTGAAGATCACCCCGGCGGCGGCGATCGTCCAGATGGCGGCGAATAATCCCCAGCCCCAGGGGCCGCGCAGATTGATCAACGTAAACGGTGTGTAGGTGCCGGCGATCAGCAGATAGATCGCGCAATGATCGAGCACCTGCAGGCGCGCCTTGGCGCCCGGATGCGGAATGGCATGGAACAGCGTGGAGGCGACGTAGAGCAATACCAGCGTGGCACTGAACACGATGGCGGTGGCCAGTTGCCAGCCATCGCCATAGATGGCGGCCAGCGTGATCAGCACCGAACCACCAGCCAGTGCGGCAACCGCACCCAGGCCGTGCGTGACGGCACTGGCGATTTCGTCGCGCAGGTCGGTCGAGGGGGAGGCGTCTGCGTTCATGCCAAAAAGGTACCGCAATTGCGAGCAATTCGCATCGCCAGCGGTACCGCACGCTTGCCGCAGGTCATGTGCAGGTCAATCGATCGCCTTGACATGCGCATGTTCGCGGGTGGCCGAAAAGCGCACATCCGGCGCGCGTTCCTGTGCCAGCTGCAGATTCACGCGAGTCGGTGCCAGGTACACCAGCTGGCCGGCCGCGTCGATGCCCAGGTTGCCGGCATTTTTTTCGCGAAATTCTTCCAGCTTCTTGGGATTGTCGCAGTGCACCCAGCGTGCAGTGGTGACGCTCACCGGCTCGAAGATCGCATCCACGCCGTATTCGTCCTTGAGCCGGTACGCGACCACGTCGAACTGCAATACACCGACCGCGCCCAGGATCAGGTCGTTGCTCATCAACGGGCGGAAGAATTGCGTGGCGCCTTCTTCGGACAGCTGCGCCAGGCCCTTCTGCAATTGCTTGAGCTTGAGCGGATCGCGCAGGCGCGCGCGGCGGAACAGTTCCGGCGCGAAGTTGGGAATGCCGGTGAACGACAGCGATTCGCCTTCGGTGAAGGTATCGCCGATGGAAATGGTGCCGTGGTTATGGATGCCGATGACATCGCCCGGCCACGCTTCTGCGGCGATCTCGCGATCGGACGCCATGAAGGTCAGTGCATTGGCCAATTTGACGTCCTTGCCGCTGCGCACATGCAGCGTCTTCATGCCGGCAGTGAACTTGCCAGAGCACACGCGCATGAAGGCCACGCGGTCGCGATGCTGCGGATCCATGTTGGCCTGAATCTTGAACACGAAGCCGCTCAATTTGGCTTCGGTCGGCTCCACGCGGCGGCCGGTGGTTTCGCGCGCCTGCGGCGGCGGTGCGTGTTCGACGAAGAAATCCAGCAACGGTTGCACGCCGAAATTGTTGACGCCCGAACCGAAGAACACCGGGGTCTGCTGGCCGGCGCGGTACGCGTCAAGATCGAACGGGTTGCTGGCACCTTGCACCAGTTCCAGCTCCTCGCGCAGCTCGGCCAGCATCTGCTCGCCGATCTTTTCGACCAGGCCGGGCGCCTCCAGCGAGGGGAAGATGGTGGAATCCTGACGGGTGAAATTGCGCCCCTGTTCGTACAGATGCACTTCGCCGGAGATCAGGTGCACCACGCCCTTGAGGCGCTGGCCCATGCCGATCGGCCAGGTGACCGGTGCGCACTGGATGCCGAGCACGGTTTCCACTTCATCCAGCAGATCGATCGGGTTCTTGCCCTCGCGATCGAGCTTGTTGATGAAGGTCATGATGGGCGTGTCGCGCAGCCGGCAGACTTCCATCAGTTTGATGGTGCGTTCTTCCACGCCCTTGGCCACGTCGATGACCATCAGCGCCGAGTCCACCGCGGTGAGCACGCGGTAGGTATCCTCGCCGAAGTCGGCGTGGCCGGGCGTGTCGAGTAGGTTGACGATCTTGCCCTCGTACGGGAACTGCATCACCGAGGAGGTCACCGAGATGCCGCGCTCTTTTTCCAGCGCCATCCAGTCCGAGGTGGCATGGCGTGCGGCCTTGCGGCCCTTCACCGAGCCGGCCATCTGGATCGCGCCGCCGAACAGCAACAGCTTTTCGGTCAGCGTGGTCTTGCCGGCATCTGGATGGGAAATGATGGCGAAGGTGCGCCGGCGCGCGGCTTCGTTGGAGACTTCGGACATGGGCGGGGCGCGCGCCCGGTCGGACGCCTGCGGAAACTGAGGAAGCCGATGATTATAGCGGCTTCGCTGCGACACGCTTTTGCGGCAGGGGTTGGGCTCGGCGATTTGGGCGGCGGACGTCGGTCAAGCCTGCGCCGGTCAGGGCGCCGGCGAGGGAAACCGCAGCTCGCCCTGCGGGCCGAGCATGCGGAACGGCAACGAGAGCAACTGCATGTCGGCATTGCGCTGGATTGCAAAATGCAGATGCGGCGCGGTGCTGAAGCCGGTATTGCCTGAGGCGCCAAGCCGTTCGCCGGTGCGCACCGCCTGGCCAGGTCGCACCGCCACGCCGTCGGGCGCCAAGTGGGCGTACAGGGCCATGCTGCCGTCGGCATGCAGGACGCGCACCAGGTTGCCGCCGCCAGCGGCGGGGTCGCTTGGGGTGCTGTCGAGGACATCGCGCTGCACTTCCATGACCACGCCCTCGCGCGCTGCCAGCACCGGCGTGCCCTGCGGCATGGCGAAGTCCACCGCATACCAGTTGGGCGGATCGGCGTGGCTGAACTGCCCGCCAAAGCCCTGCGCCACCTGCACCGGCACGTTGTGGAATGGCAATTGATAGCGCACAGGCTGCGGGGCGGCCCTCGGATCGCCCGGCACCACCTCGAGCGTGAGGCCGAAACCGCCCAGGGTGCGCTGATTGCTGGCTGGATACAGCCGGGTCACGAGGCGGCGCTCGTGGGCGGCCAACTCGAGCGTCAGCGGTAATTGCGGCACGGCGCGGTAATCCTCGCTGGGCGGTGCGCTCAGGCGCAGTTGCGCAGGCCCGGCCAGTGGATTGGTGACCCAGGCCAGATACACCGGTGCCTGCCATTCCAGTTGCAGCGAGGCGCCAGTGCCTGTGGCTGTCGTCGCGGGTTGTGCGCCAGGTGCCTGGGGCGAGTGCTTTGCAGCGCCGGGCCAGTGCCAAGGCTGTTGTGCGTGTGCCGCAGGTACCCAGGCCGGCAGCAGGACGCATGCCGCGATCAGGGCGGGCAGGGCAGTACGAGACACGTGGTAGGGCACGCCATCGACTCGAGCAAGGGGGCGCAAGTATGCGGCCCAGCATCGACCCGAGTGGTAACGGATGAAAATATATCTTTCCATCCGTATGAAGAGATTGACATCGCAAAATTCCGGTGGCATCTTAGCCTCACCATCGAGACCGGCGGAGGGACAGGCCCTTTGATGCCGGGGCAGCCAGCGGAGCGCGCAAGCGTCCGCGTTTGGTGCCAAATCCTGCGGGGACCTCCGCGTCCGCCGAAAGATGGTTCGAATCGTGCCTTGCGCACGTCGAACGCGAGCTCCGCGAAGCTCGATGGCCGATCCACCTGGATACCGCCATGAGCCTCGTGAACACAGCATCGCCGTCTACCAACGATTTCGTTGACACCCCCGCCAGCAGCGACGACGGCATCACTGCCGTGCGCGGCGAACGCGTCATCGCCCTGCCGATGCGCCATGCCGGCATGCGCGAGCTGCGGCTGCGCTATGAACTGATCGGCGCGGCCAATGCGCCGGTGGTTTTCGTGGCCGGCGGCATTTCCGCGCACCGCCATCTGGCCGCCAGCGACCTGTTCCCCGAAAAGGGCTGGGTGGATGGGCTGGTCGGCGATGGCCGCGCACTGGATCCTGCCGCGCGTCGCCTGCTGGCATTCGACTTTCTCGGTGCCGATGGCAACCTGGACGCGCCGATCGATACCGCCGATCAGGCCGATGCGATTGCCGCCTTGCTGGACGCGCTGGGCATCGGACGCTTGCATGGCTTTGTCGGCTATTCCTACGGTGCGCTGGTGGGATTGCAATTTGCAATTCGCCATGCGGCCCGTGTCGGCACCCTGGTCGCGGTGAGCGGCGCGCACCGCGCGCATCCGTATGCGGCGGCCTGGCGTGCCCTGCAGCGCCGCGCGGTGGCGCTGGGCCAGCTGCAGTGCGCGGAGCAGCATGGCCTGGCGCTGGCGCGTCAGTTCGCCATGCTCAGCTACCGCACGCCGGAAGAATTCAGCGAGCGCTTCGATGCGCCGCCGGAGGTCATCAACGGCCGCGTGCGTGTGGCCGCCGAGGACTATCTGGACGCCGCCGGTGCGCAGTACGTGGCGCGCACGCCGGTGAACGCGTATCTGCGCCTGTCCGAATCGATCGACCTGCATCGCATCGACCCCGCGCAAGTGCGCGTGCCCACCGTGGTGGTGGCGGTGGAGGGCGACCGCCTGGTGCCGCTGGCCGACATGGTCAGCCTGGTCGAAGGCCTCGGCCCGCGCGGCAGCCTGCGCGTGTTGCGCTCGCCGTATGGGCACGACGCCTTCCTGAAAGAAATCGATCGCATCGACGCAATCCTCACTACCGCCCTTCGCAGCACCGGAGAAACCGCATGAGCTTTCGTGACCCCACCGACGCCCCCTGTACTGCTGCCACCGCCGCCGTGCGTGCCGGTATCGATCGCGACACCGCCTACGGGGCAGTGACCCCGCCGATCGTGCTGTCGTCGAATTTCTCGTTCGATGGTTTCGGCAACAAGCGCCAGTACGACTACACCCGCAGCGGCAATCCGACCCGCGACCTGTTAGGCGAAGCGCTGGCCGAACTGGAAGGCGGCGCGGGCGGCGTGATCACCTCCACTGGCATGGGCGCGATCAATCTGGTGCTCAACGCGGTGCTGCAACCCGGCGATACGCTGGTGGTGCCGCATGATGCGTACGGCGGCAGCTGGCGCCTGTTCAATGCGTTGGCCAAGAAAGGCCACTTCGCGCTGATCACCGCGGATCTGACCGATCCGCGTTCGCTGGCCGACGCATTGGCGCAGTCGCCCAAGCTGGTGCTGATCGAAACCCCGTCCAACCCGCTGCTGCGCATCACCGATCTGCGCTTTGTCATCGAAGCTGCAAGGAAGGTCGGCGCATTGACGGTGGTGGACAACACGTTCCTGTCGCCGGCGCTGCAGAAGCCGCTGGATTTCGGTGCCGATCTGGTTCTGCACTCCACCACCAAGTACATCAACGGCCATAGCGATGTGGTGGGCGGTGCGGTGGTGGCACGCGATGCCCAACTGCATCAGCAACTGGTGTGGTGGGCCAATGCGTTGGGCCTGACCGGCTCGCCGTTCGATGCCTTCCTTACCTTGCGCGGTCTGCGCACGCTGGATGCCCGGCTGCGCGTGCATCAGGAAAACGCTGATGCGATCGCTGCGTTGCTGGACGGGCATGCGGCGGTGAATCGGGTGTATTTCCCGGGGCTGGCCTCGCATCCGGGCCATGCACTGGCCGCGCGTCAGCAGAAGGGCTTCGGGGCGATGATGAGTTTCGAACTGGAAGGCGGCGAAGCGGCCGTGCGTGCGTTCGTCGATGGCTTGCGTTACTTCACCCTGGCCGAATCGTTGGGCGGAGTGGAAAGCCTGATCGCGCATCCTGCCTCGATGACGCACGCGGCAATGACCGCCGAAGCGCGTGCGGCAGCCGGTATTTCCGATGGCTTGCTGCGCCTGTCGATCGGGATCGAATCGGCCGACGATCTGCTGATCGATCTGCGCGCCGGCCTGGCCCGTGCCGAAGCGACCCTGACCACCGCCAGCCGCAAACAGGTCGACGCGTGAGCAATGTCCTGCCCGTTTCGCGCCGCGCTCCGGTCGCAGCAGTGACGCCCACACCGCGCCTGGCCTTGCTGGGGACCGGCACCGTGGGGCGCGCGTTCGTGACGCGCTACACCGCGCTGCAGCAGCGCCAACTGCGCTTGCCGCGCTTCGATTGGCTGGCCAATTCGCGTGTTGCGCAGGATTGTGGCGTCAGCGCCGAGCAGGCCCTGCAGCACGCCAATGCGGCGCCGCGCGGGCAAACGCTCTTGCAGCCCTGGGCAGAAACCACCGCACTGCGTGCCGGCGATGTACTGGTGGATGCGACTGCCAGCGATGTCGTGGCCGATTGGCATGTCGAGTGGTTGCAGCGCGGTGTGCATGTGGTCACCGCCAACAAACTGGGCCAGGGCACCGCGTTGTCGCGTGCGCAGGCGCTGCATGCGGCCCGCCATGCCAGCGGCGCGTATTACGGCGACAGCGCCACTGTGGGCGCCGGGCTACCGGTGTTGAGCAGCGTGCGCGCCTTGGTTGCCGGTGGGGATCGCATTCATTCGATCGAAGGCGTGTTGTCCGGATCGTTGGCGTGGCTGTTTCATCGCTACGACGGCAGTGGCGCGTTTTCCGCCTGCGTGCGCGAAGCGATGGCGGCTGGTTATACCGAGCCGGATCCACGCATCGATCTCTCTGGCGAGGATGTGCGGCGCAAGCTGCTGATCCTGGCGCGTGCCGCGGGGTGGCAACTGGAAGCCGAGCAGGTGCATGTGGAATCGCTGGTGCCTGCCGTCATTGCCAAGGCGCCGCTTGCTGAACTGGATGCGCAGTTGGGCGCGCTGGATGCGGTGGTGGGCGCGCGTTGGCAACAGGCGCGTGCGGCAGGGCGTTGCCTGCGCTTTGTCGGCCGTGTGGACGCACACGGTGCAAGCGTGGGATTGCGTGAGCTGGCGCTGGACCACCCCCTGGCCGGCGGTGCCGGGACCGACAACCGCGTGGCGATCAGCAGTGACCGCTATCGCGCGCAGCCGCTGCTGATCCAGGGCCCGGGCGCGGGCGCCGAGGTGACTGCAGCGGCGTTGCTGGATGACGTGCTGCGGATCGTGGCCGGCTGATGGCGCGACCGAGCTGACGCCGGTGCGTTGCCGTGCGCCTTGCGGCGCTGCGGCGCGCGCGCGATATCAACGCGGCGCGTGCCGACACCTTGGAGCCTCGAATGTGCGGGTTGCAGGCGACCGCTCGTTCGATCTGGGCGTGGTCGCAAGATGATCGGATGCCGGAGATGGGTGCGTGATGGATGAAAGTTGGCGCGTGCGTGTTTACAACTAACTGCCGTGCCGGCGCGATCTGCCCATCGGTGCTGGCTGCAGCCGGTTTCGACCGGCGGCGGTGAAGATGCGAGGGCGACCGACCGTTGCCCTCGCATAGACCCACAGCATTACGGCGCGATCGCCTTCAACAGCGCAGCATTGAAGCGGGCCGGGTCCTGCACCTGTGGCGAATGGCCCAGATCGGCGAACTCGATCAGTTTCGCATTCGGAATCGCGGCTGCCGCGCGCTTGCCCAGCTTGGTGTAATCGCCCACGCGTGCCTTGACCTCGGTCGGTGCGGTGTCCTTGCCGATGGCGGTGCGGTCCTTGAGGCCGATGAACAGCGTGGTAGGTACCGCAAGTTTGGGCAGCTCGTAGACCACCGGTTGGTTGAAGACCATGTCGTAGGTCAACGCCTGATTCCACGCCACGGCCTGCTTGCCCTTGCCCAGCGACATACCGGCCTGCATGCGCGCCCAGCGTTCGAATGCCGGCTTCCATTGACCGGCGTAGTACACGTCCATCTGGTACTTCTTGATCCGTTCGAAGCTGGTCTTCAGCTCGTTGTCGTACCACGCATCCACGCTGCGCCAGGGGACGCCTTCGGCCTTCCAGTCTTCCAGCCCGATGGGGTCCACCAGCGCCAGATGCTCGGTGGATTGCGGGTACATCAGCGCATAGCGAATGGCCAGCATGCCGCCCATCGAATGGCCGACCACCACCGCACGTTCGATGCCGAGCGTCTTCAACAACGCATGCGTATTGTCTGCCAGTTGCGCGAACGAAAACTGATAGGCGGCCGGCTTGCTGGACTTGCAGAAACCGATCTGGTCTGGCGCGATGACGCGGTAGCCGGCCTTGCTTAGCGCGGCGATGCTGTCTTCCCAGGTGGCGGCGCAGAAGTTCTTGCCATGCAACAGCACCGCAGTGTGGCCATTGGGTGTGCCGGTTGGCGCAACATCCAGATAGGCCATTTCCAGCGGCTGCTGTTGCGAGGTGAATGCATAAGTCTTGACTGGATGTGGGTAGTCGAAGCCTTCCAGCCGCGCGCCATAACTGGCTTCCTGCGCCAGGAGCGGACTACTGGCCAGGGCGAGCATGAGGGTGCAAACACGCTTTCGCATCGTGATCTCCATCCAAATCCAGGCCCTGACGGTACAGCGGCGAATGTGGTGGGAACGTACAGCCGGGTGACGGTTGTCGGGCGCTGCAGGCGCGTTGCTGACGATGGCTGGCGACCCGGCTCCGATGCGTGCGCCGACCTCTATTGCCCTCATCCACGCTTCGCGCACCTTCTCCCCCGTGCGGGGAGAAGGGCAGCGCGTTCCCCGCGGCTGGTGCGTCCCCTCATCTGCATTTCGCGCATCTTCTTCCTGCGTGCACGAGAACGGCAATGCAAGGGCATGCATCCGTGGAGCGGGTTTTTTCGTCGCTGCGCGCGCTGGGTTGAGCAGCACTCCGCCTACGATTGGCTCAGCATTCGATGACGTTCACCGCCAGCCCGCCGCGGCTGGTTTCCTTGTACTTGTCCTGCATGTCGCGGCCGGTGTCGCGCATGGTCTTGATGACCTTGTCCAGCGAGACCTTGTGCTTGCCGTCGCCACGCATGGCCATGCGGCTGGCGTTGATGGCCTTCACCGCGCCCATGGCGTTGCGTTCGATGCACGGAATCTGTACCAGCCCGCCGATCGGGTCGCAGGTCAGGCCCAGGTTGTGTTCCATGCCGATTTCCGCGGCGTTTTCGATCTGCCCGGGGTTGCCGCCGAGTGCGGCAACCAGGCCGCCGGCGGCCATCGAGCAGGCCACGCCCACTTCGCCCTGGCAGCCGACTTCGGCACCGGAAATCGAGGCGTTTTCCTTGTAGAGAATGCCGATGGCCGCTGCGGTGAGCAGGAAATCGAAGATGCGTTGTTCGGATGCGCCTGCGCAGAAGCGGTCGAAATAATGCAGCACCGCCGGAATGATGCCGGCCGCGCCGTTGGTCGGCGCGGTGACCACGCGGCCGCCGGCGGCGTTTTCTTCGTTGACGGCCAGTGCGTACAGGTTGACCCAATCCAGCGTGGTCAACGGGTCGCGCATGGCCGCCTCCGGCTTGGAGGACAGTTCGCGGTACAGCGCTGGTGCGCGGCGGGAGACATTCAGGCCGCCCGGTAGCGTGCCTTCTTCGCGGATGCCGCGCTTCACGCAGGACTGCATCGCATTCCACAGTTCGCGCAGGCCCGCACGGATCTCCTCTTCGCTGCGCCAGCTCTTTTCGTTCTCGAACATCAGCGCGGCAATGCTCAGGCCGCTGCGCGCGCACTGCGCCAGCAGTTCGTCGCCGCTGAGGAACGGGTAGGGCAGCGGCGTTTCGTCGGCCACGATGCGGTCGTCTGCGGCGTCGTCCTGATTGACCACGAAGCCGCCGCCGACCGAATAGTAATCGCGTGTGGCGATGACGGCTTCATCGGCATCGTAGGCGGTAAAGCGCATGCCGTTGGTGTGGTACGGCAGCTTCTGCCGCTTGTTCATCGGCAGGTCGCGCTTTTCGTCGAAGACGATGGCGTGCTGGCCCATCAAGGTGATGCGCTTGCTGGTACGAATGCGCTCCAGCGTGGCGGGGATGATGTCCGGGTCGATCAGGTTGGGGCGGTGGCCCTCCAGCCCGAGCAGCACCGCCTTGTCGGTGCCATGGCCGCGGCCGGTCAGGGCGAGCGAGCCGAAGACTTCGGCGCGGATGCGCACCACGTCTTGCAGGCGCCCGGCATTGAGCAGCCAGCGATGCACGAAGCGCTCGGCGGCGCGCATCGGCCCCACGGTGTGGGAGGAACTTGGGCCGATACCGATCTTGAACAGGTCGAACGTGCTGACAGCCATGCGTGCCGGAGAGGTGAGCGTAAAGGCGGCTATTCTAGTCGTTCGGCGCTTGCGGCACGGCTGCAGCGCAGCATGAGAGCCCGGCCGATGCCCCTGACCCTGTACCAGCGCGACGATTGCCACCTGTGCGACCAGGCCGTGGAAGTGCTGGCGCAGGCGCGTGCAGGCGATTTCGACAGCGTGTTCATCGACGACGACGCGGCGCTTGAGGTCGTTTACGGCGCGCGCGTGCCGGTGCTGCGCGATGCGCGTGGACGCGAGCTGGATTGGCCGTTCGATCGCGTGCGCTTGCGTACATGGCTGGACGACGACGTCGCCGAGCGGTAGGAGCGGCAAGACAACGCGCCGGCTCCGCAATCTATAGCAGCCGGTGAGCACCGGCTCGCTGTTCCACGCCATGTGGGCACAAAAAAGCGGCGGACCCGACGAGTAGTCCGCCGCTCAGTGGCTGCGTCCGGTTGCAGCCTGTGGCGTTACTTCGCCTTCAACACGACCTTGGTGCTGATCGCGGTTTCGTTGGGAATGGTCTTGGTGTCGGCCCAGTCGCCGCCGCCCACGCCAAAGTCCAGCCGCTTGACGACGGCCTTGCCGGACAGCACCGGCTGCGCGCCGGGCGTCCAGGTAAAGGTCAGCATCACCGGCTTGCTGACACCGCGCAGTTCCAAGGTGCCGTCGGCAGCGTACTGGTTGCCGCCCAGGGCGCGGAACTTGTCGGCGCGGTAGCGCGCAGTGGCGAACTTGGCGACATTGAAGAAATCCGGACCCTGCAGGGTGGAATCGCGATCGTTGTTGCCGCTGACCGCGCTGGCCAGCGGGATACGCACATCGAGCTTGGCCCCGGCAAGATTGGCCGGATCGAAACTCAGCGTGGTGTCGAAGCCGGGGAACTTGCCGGTGAACACTTCACCGTCGTACTTGCTGGCAAATACCAGGCTGGAGCCGGGCGCCTGCACGTAATCGGCGGCCAGCACCGGCGCGGCGGCGAACGTGGCCACCAGCGAGGCCGCGACCAGCATCGGAGAGACAAACAACTTGGACGACATGGGAAATCCTTATGGTTTGGGAGCCAGCCAGCCACGCGGCAACATCCGCGCCAGGGTGGCGTCGCGCTGGAACAGGTGGTGGTAAAACGCAGCGCCGGCATGCGCCAATACCACGGCAATCAGCAACCAGAAACCCCATTCGTGGACGAAGTGCGCAATGGCGCGCAATTGTTCGTCCGGGGGGCTGAGCTTGGGCACATTGAACAGGCCGAACCAGCGAAACGGCCGCAGGCCGCTGGTGGAGTCGTACAACCAGCCCGACAGCGGCATGGCGAAGATCATGGCGTACAGCAGCCAGTGGGTGAACCCGGCGATGCGCTCCTGCCAGCGCGGCGTACCGGCCACCGGCGGCGGTGCGCCGGCGTAGATGCGCCACCCAAGCCGCACGATCACCAAGGCCAGGACAGTCAGCCCCACCGATTTGTGCGCCGTGTACACCCAGAAGTATTTCGGGGTCTTGGGCAGCTCGCCCATGGTCAGGCCGACGATGCCCAGCACCAGGATCAGCAGTGCGATCAACCAGTGCAGGGTCTGGCTCACACCGCCCCAGCGCTCGAGGTTCTTCATGCTCATGTGCCCGATTCCTGGGTGGCGGCGGCGTCCGCAGGCGTGGGTGCGGCTTGCGGCTCGTGGGTCTCCTCGTCGGCGCGCCCTTCGCGCACGGCTTCGGCTTCGATGCGCAACTCCACGCTGTCGCCGATCATCGATTTCCAGGCATCAATCCCGAACTCGGAACGGCTCAGCGTGGCGGTGGCGGAGAAACCGGCCGTACGGCGGAACGGCGGGAGCGGATGGCGCTTGAGCGCGTTGAGGGTGACGTCCAGGGTGACCGGGCGGGTGACCCCGTGCAGGGTCAGGTTACCGCTGACCTTGGCGTGGTTTTCGCCGCTGGCCTCGACGTGCGTGGAGACGAAATGCGCGTCGGGAAAGCGCTCGGCGTCGAGTAGGTTGCGTGCCAGGGTGGCCTGGTTCCACTTGGCATCGCCCAGGTCTGCGCGGTGCAGCGGCACGGTGACATCCAGCCGGGCGGCGGCCCAGTCGTCCGGGTCGAAGACCAAGGTGCCGCTACTTCCGGAAACGGTACCCAATGCCTTGGAAAAGCCGGCATGTTCCACCGCGAACAACACCCGGGTATGCACCGGATCCAGCGCATACCGCACAGGCGCAGCGGTGGCGGCGAGGCTGGTTGCAACCAGGGCAGAGGACACCAATAGGCGGGCGAGGATTGTCATGGGCGGATTCTAGACATATCCCGGCAACGCGCGCTCGGCTTGCGCTCGCAACGATCCGTTGCGAGCATGCCGGCTGGACGAGGAAAGGATTCCCCCATGCGTGTACTCATCGTGGTGCTGGCCGTGCTGTTGGCGATCTGGCCGTGCGCGGCAAAGATTCCGGAAGTGCCACGCTTTCGGATCGTGGGACCCAGCGAAGGATTGCCTTCGACGATGGTGGTTGCCATCAGCCAGGATCGCGCCGGCTATCTATGGCTTGGAACGCTCGACGGTCTGGTGCGGTACGACGGCGCGGGCTTCAGGACCTGGCGGCACGATCCGGCCGACCCCGGGTCGTTGCCCTGCAACGCGGTGCAGGCATTGCATATCGATGCGCTGGACCGGGTCTGGGTGGGCTGCGGCAAGACGCTGAGCGTGCTGGATGCCGGCCGCAGGCGCTTTGTTCACTATCGCGCTGCAGACTATCCATTGCTGAAGGACGGCGAGATCTTCAGCATCGCCGCATTCGATGGCGGCATCTGGGCCGGCACCACCACCGGTGCGCTGGTGCGCATCGGTGCCGACGGAGGAATGTCGTCGGTGAACCTGGGCGGGATCGAAGGCGCGCTGGATCACGCCATGGTCATGAACCTGGCGGTGGACAACCAGCACCGCCTGTGGATCGGCACCAGCAATGGCCTGGCCTATTACGACGGCACGCAACTGCACCGCCAATACGTCGCGGACGAGCCAAACCGGGAAGCGGCCATCTTCGGTTTGCAGTGGGCCGGGGACCGTTTGTGGCTGGGAAGCGAATCGGGATTGCACGTGCTGCGCGCCGACGGTCGCTGGCAGCCGCTTGCCTGGTCAACGATGTTCGGCAACGGTAATGAGTTCTGGGGCGCAGTCGCGACGCCGGATGGCGAATTCTGGCTGGGCAGCGGACGTGGTCTTTGGCGCACGCGCGGAGAGCGTCCACCGGTGCCCGCCCTGAGCGGGGAGGGGCCGCTGTCGCGTCGTAACGTGATCGGCTTGATGGGGGCGGCCGATGGCGGCCTGTGGGTGCCCATGCATGGCACCGGGCTTGGGTATCTGCCAGCCGACTGGAAACGCAGTGCCGTGCTCAAGCCCGCGGTGCCGATGGGCGATGCGATCTATTGCAACCTGGCGCCTGCCAAGCGCTCAGGGGGCTTATGGCAGGTCGATGCGCAGGGGCGTCTGTTGCGCGTGGATCCGAGCACCGGCGATTCGTTCCAGACAGGCCTGCAGTCGCCGCAGCTCAAAGGGATGGAGTTGGTGTCGGCATTGGAAGATCGCCTGCAACGGGTGTGGCTGGGGAATTTGACCTTTGGCCTTTCGCGGATGGACCTGCGTACCGGTGACTTCGTGCACTGGCCGTCCGATGGGCCCGAGCCGTCATCGGCGTTGTCGGCGCCGGAATGGATCATGGAGCATGGCGACACCGTCTGGATGGCCTTCATCGACATGGTGCAGCAGCGCGACCTGCGCACCGGCAAGGTCTTGCAGCGGATGACCCAACAAGACCTGCATGGCCTACGCGCGATCGACATCCAACAACTGGACCAGGGCCCCGACGGACGCGTCTGGGTGGCCGGCGAGGGCGGCATGTTCGCATGGGACGACGCGACAGGCCGCTTCGTGCCGGTGGCAGGGCTTGAGGGGACGCCGATCCAGGCATTCGCCAGCCAGTCTGCGGACACACTTTGGGTATATCGCGCCTCCGGTGCAGAGCAGTGGCAAAAGCGCGCCGCCGGCTGGAAGCGCGTGCGTCAGGTAGGCGAAGCGGATGGACTGAGCGGGTTCGATGCCTCTGCCATGCAGATCGACCCGCGTGGGCGTGTCTGGATTTCCAGTCTGCGCGGGCTTTGGCGGATCGATCCCTCGGTGAATCCGGCACGGGTCCGCAATATCGGCACGCGCGATGGCCTCACCAGTCAGGAGTTCATCCAGCATTGCCTGTTGACTTCGGGCGACACCTTGATCGGGGCAACCAGCGATGGCTCTACCGTGCTGCTGGATACCGCAATGCCGGATGTTGCCCCGTTCGTGCCGGCACTGCAGCTGGAACACGTCAGCGTGCTGCGCAATGGCGCACGCATCGCCTTGCCGATGGACCGCCCGTTCCAGCTGGGCCCGGAGGACCGCCAGCTGCAGATCGTCAGCCGCTTGCTGTCGTACAGCGACCCGCTGTCCAATCGGTATCGCAGCTTCCTGAAAGGCTTCGATACTGACTGGCAGACCATAGGCAACACCGGCATCCGCGAATTCGCCAGCCTGCCTGCCGGCAACTACACGCTTGCGCTGCAGGGCATCGACCCGCTGGGCAATCGCTCGCAGGTACGTTCGCTGCAATTTTCGGTCAGGCCCCCCTGGTGGCGTAGCGAGATCGGGATTGCGGCGATTGGGTTTTCCGGATTGCTGTTGAGCGCCTTGCTGGCCGCCGCTTATCGCCGACGTATCCGCATGCGCGCGCAATGGCAGCTGGCGCAACACAAGCGCGAGTTGGCCGAGCAGGCGTCGCTCGCCAAGACGCGCTTTCTGGCAACGTTGGGTCACGAGGTGCGCACGCCGATGACCGGTGTGCTGGGCATGAGCGAGTTACTGCTGCAGACCCCATTGGATGGCCGTCAGCAAGGCTATGCAAGCGCGATCCAGCTGGCCGGCAAGCACCTGCTGCGTCTGGTCAACGATGCACTGGATCTGGCCCGGATCGAAGCGGGCAAATTGCCGCTGGATTACCGCGATTTCGATCTGCGCCAGTTGGTCGGCCAGGTGGTGGAACTGGTGCGCCCGAGTGCCGAGCAGAAGCAGCTGGCCTTCCAGTGCGAGCTCGACGAGGCATTGCCACCGGCATTGCATGGCGATGCCAGTCGCGTGCAGCAGATCCTGCTGAATCTGCTGTTCAATGCGGTCAAGTTCACCGAGCGCGGTAGCGTGCACCTGCGCCTTACCACGTTGCCGCAGTACACCCGGCAGGGTCTGCGCGTGGAAGTGCGCGACACCGGGCCGGGCATGAGCGCCGAGCAGCGCGGACGGCTGTTCCAGCGGTTTGAACAGGCCGAAGGCGCGCTCACGCTGGCACGGCACGGCGGCAGTGGGCTGGGGCTGGCGATCTGCCGCGAACTTGCCGCGGCAATGGGCGGCGCGGTGACGGTCACCAGTGAATTGGGGCAGGGCGCGTGTTTTGTGGTCGAGCTGCCGTTGCACTGGGTGTCCACCTTGCCTGCGGTCACGCTGCCTGCAGTGCGCGCTCCGTCGCTGCGTGAGCAAGCGCCGTTGCAGCTGCTGCTGGTCGAGGACGATGCGACCGTGGCGCAGGTGATCGTGGGCCTGCTGCAGACGCGTGGGCATCACGTCACGCATGTGCTGCATGGTCTTGCCGCGCTGGCAGAGGTGAGCACGCGCAGTTTCGATGCGGGATTGTGCGATCTGGATCTTCCCGGCCTCGATGGTGCGGCGCTGGTGGCGCAGTTGCGCGCGCGCGGTGTGCGCTTCCCGATCGTGGCCGTGACCGCACGTGCCGACACGGATGCCGAACCGCAGGCGATGGCCGCCGGCTGCAATGGCTTTCTGCGCAAACCGGTCACTGGCGATTTGCTGGCGCAGGCCTTGGCGCGGGTGCTTGCCGATGTCGATGATGGCCAGCGCGATCGCGAGGCCGGCGACGCGTAGGTCCAGGTGCAAGCCAGGCGAGGACGCGACAGCAGCCTCGCGCCGGCGCTGTCTTGGTTCCATGGCAGACAGCAAACCGGCAGTGCGTTCGCCACGACCAGTGCCATGCGCAGCAGATACCTGCTGCACTGGCCGGCCAAGCATTTGGTCGCATGCCGGGTCAGTCGCAGCGGGCAGCAGAACGGCAACTCGGCCAGGGAGCGAGCCAGTTCCTGGGACCAAGAACTGCGGCGTAGCGGGTAAAGTGCAGTCCCAACAAGGAACGCCGGGCGCACACGCGGCGATGGGGACACGGATGACGATGAAGAACGTGCTGATGTCGGTGCTGGCCGTGCTCTTGCTGCTGAGCGGGCTGGATGCGGCGGCGGTGAATCAGATCGAGACCCCGCGCATGCGCCGCTTCGGTAGTGCCGAAGGCCTGCCTTCGCGCATGGTGCTGGCCTTGGCCCAGGATCGGCAAGGCTATGTCTGGGCGGCGACCAGCGATGGCCTTGCGCGCTATGACGGCATCGGTTTGCAGGTATGGCAGCACGATCCGCATGTCGCCAGTTCGATTCCGGGCAACGAAGTGGAAACGCTGTTCGTCGATGATCGCGACCGGATATGGGTTGGCATCAACGGCTCGCCACCGAGCATGCTGGATGCGGCGCGCTCGGCGTTTACGACATTTCCCGACGTTGGCAGCGCATGCGATGGGCAGGTCTGGGCACTGGCCCAGGCACAAGATGCGATCTGGGTAGGAACCAGCAGTGCCGGGCTGTGCCGGCGCGAAGAAAATGGTCGGGTGACGGCGTTCCGTGCCACACCGGATGCGGCGGATGGACTGCCCAGCAACACCATCATGAGCCTGCTGACCGATGCGCGCGGCCGGCTATGGATCGGCACCGACAGCGGGTTGGTGATGCGCGACGGCGAGCGCTTCGTGCGCATCGCGCCAGACCGACTGAGCACGACGGTTTTCAAGCTCAGCAAGGATGCCGACGGTACGGTGTGGGTCGGGACCAGCAATGGCTTGTACAGGGTGACGCCTGCTGGTGCGCTGGAACGCGCGCCCTGGAGCGGGGCCGATGCCCTGCGTGCCGCGACCGTGGTACACGATGTGCACGGTGGCTACTGGATTGGTGCAGCCGACGGATTTTTCCGGGTGGCGCCGGGAGAAACCGCGCTGCGCCTGATGGAAGGCGATCGCGGCAGCGGCTTCCTCACCGCACATAGCGGCGTGCTCGATGTGATGCAGGACCGGCAGGGCGGGCTATGGCTCGGACTGATTTCGCAGGGCGTGGCGTATTTGCCGCCGGACTGGCGGCGGTTCTCCACCATTTTCCAGACCCAGGGCAAGCCGCTGGAGAGCCTGTATCTGGTCAACGCTGCGGCCGATGGCGACAGCTTTCTGGTGACGACCGGCGAAGGCGTCTACCGGCTCGGCAATGACGGTGAGCTGGTGCCGGTCCTGCATAGCGACGCATTGGGCGGCGGCACCGTGCAGTCGGTGCTGCCGGCCGGCGGCGGCAGTTTGTGGATCGCGCTGCGCGATGGCGTGACGCGCTATACCCCGGAGACCGGCCAGCAGCAGAAGCTCGCAATGCAGATCGGTGTTTCCGAAACGCATCGGGTGGAACTGATGACACCCGGCATCGATGGCGAATTCTGGGTTTCGATCGTGGAAGGTGGCGTACAGCGACGTGCCGCGGATGGACGGCTGCTGGCCACGTTCCGCTTCGGCACCGATCTCAGTGAAGTCGGCGGCATGGTGCAGCAACTGACGGTGCGGCCGGATGGCACCGCCTGGGTCGCAGCCGGGGATGGTGTGTGGGTCTGGCAGGGCGAACGCTTTCGCGCAGTGATCAAGGACGCCAATCATGAAGTCTATGCGCTGGCCTTCGTGTCGCCGCGCGAGTTCTGGGTTGGGCGTTCCGGTGCGCTGGAACGCTACGGCTGGGACGGGCGGCAGGCGCGCCTGCTGGAGCGGGTCGGGCACGAACACGGCCTGCCTCCTACCGAGATACGCGGCCTGGCGCTGGGCGGCGACGACACGGTCTGGGCCACCACCTCGCGGGGCCTGTTCGCTTACAAGCGCGGCCAGCCGCAGGTCCGCCGGTTCGGTCCACGCGACGGCCTGCCAGATAGCGAGTTTTCGATGCGTCCGCCGGCGATTGGTCCCAACGGCCAGGTGCTGGCGCTGACGACCAGCGGCATCGTGTTGTTCGATCCGTCGCGGCCATTTGCGCCAGCGCCGCTGGCCCGCTTGGTGATCGAATCGGTGCAGGTGCGGCGCAACGATGCCGAGCGCCCGCAGACGGTTGCCCACAACGCGCCGGTGATCCTGCAGGCGCGCGATCGCGATCTGCGCATCAGCGCACGGCTGTTGTCGTTTGTCGATCCGGCCTCCGCGCATTACCGCTACCGTGTCAATGGCTACGACGAACGCTGGGTGGAGCAGGGTGCCAGCGGCGAGCGCGTGATCTCGCGATTGCCGCCTGGCGACTACCGCATCGAAGTCCAGGCGCGTGCCGGCGATGGCGATTGGGTCGCTGCGCCGGTGTTGCAACTGGAGGTGCGGCCGCCGTGGTGGTTGAGCACGGCCGCGCAATTGGCCGCGGCAGCGCTCTGCATGCTGCTGCTGTACTTAAGTGTTTGGGCCTGGCGAAAGCGCGTGCGGCGGCAGCAGGAGTGGGTGCTGACACAGCAGCGGCAACAGCTGGCCGAGCAGGCATCGATCGCCAAGTCGCATTTCCTGGCGACGCTTGGCCACGAAGTGCGTACACCCATGACCGGCGTGCTGGGCATGAGCGAGTTGCTGCTGGCCACGCCGCTGAATGCCAAGCAGCGCGGGTATGTCGATGCGATCCGCAAGGCCGGCACGCATCTGCTGCGCTTGGTCAACGATGCACTGGATCTGGCACGCATCGAGGCCGGCAAGCTGGAGCTGGTACAGCAGCCCTTCGATCCCGCGCAGCTCACCCAGGAACTGGCCGATTTCATGCATCCCATCGCTGACGCGCGCGGCCTGCGCTTGGAGTACCGCAATCAGCTTCCCCCGCATGTGGTGGTCGTGGGCGATGCAACGCGGGTGCGTCAGATCCTGATCAACCTGCTGGGCAATGCGATCAAGTTTGCCGAACGCGGCGAGGTGTCGCTTACCGTCAGCCAGCACGGCGATGCCCTGCGCTTCAAGGTGCGCGATACGGGTCCTGGCATCGGGTCGGAACAGCAGAAGCGACTGTTCCAGCGCTTCGAACAAGGCGAGGGTGCGCGCACCAGTTCGCGCTACGGCGGCAGCGGGCTTGGGCTGGCGATCTGCCAGGAACTCACCGTGGCGATGAAGGGCCGAATCCGCGTGCGCAGCCGGCTTGGCGTCGGCACCCAGTTCACCGTGGATCTGCCCTTGCCGATCGACCGCTCCGGCACACGTATCGCCACCGGCCAGGTGCAGGCGCCTGCAGGCGAGCCGCTGCGCATCCTGCTGGTGGAAGACGACCCGACCGTGGCGGAGGTAATCAGCGGCTTGTTGACCAATCGAGGTCACCGCGTGGTGCATGCCGCGCATGGGCTGGCTGCATTGTCGGAAACGGTGGATGGCAGGTTCGACATCGCGCTGCTGGATCTGGATCTCCCCGGGCTGGACGGCTTTGCCCTGGCATCGCAGCTGCGCCAACTTGGCCATCGCTTCCCGCTGCTGGCAGTCACGGCACGCGCTGACAGCGCCGCGCAGACCCAGGCCAAGGCCGCAGGTTTCGACGGATTCCTGCGCAAACCGGTCACTGCCGATCTGCTGGTGGAAGCGATTACGGCTGCGCGCGCAGCCGCCGGCATGCAGGCCACTACCTAGCGTGGGTGCACGGCCCCGATGCGTTGACGATGCCGGTGCTCATCGGGCATCGCATCGCGTAAAGACGGCCGTACGATGCCTGCCTGCTGTAAACGATCACCGTTGGCGCGCTTCTGTGTGTTGCCAGCATCAGGCAAGGTCCGCACTATGCGTGCAAAGGACACGCGAGCGCATGCTGCTACCACCACAACACCCCAGTCGTCGCATGCCGCTGAAAGCCTTGATGACGCGGGCTCTATTACTGCTTTGCCTGGCCGTCGTGTCAGGCTGGCCGAGTCTTACGCTGGCCGGCGTGCCGGTACTGCCGCAGCCGCGGCAGCTGACCGTGGCCGACGGGCTGCCATCCAACGTGGTGTACGGCTTCGATGAGGATGCCAATGGATATTTGTGGCTGGCCAGCAGCGATGGGTTAGCGCGTTACGACGGGCGAAACTTCCGTATCTGGCGCATCGAAGACGGTTTGCGCGACAACCAGATCTGGGCGGTTCACGTCGACAAGCGCAACCGGGTCTGGATCGGGACCGGCATGGCAGGCCTTGCGATGCTGGACCCCGCACGCCATCAATTCACTTTCTATGATGGTGCGCGCTATCCGGAACTTCGCGGCGCTGCGATCTGGAACATCAAGTCTACCGACGACGGCAGCATATGGTTCGGCACTGAAATGAGTGGGCTATACCGGCTGCGGCCGGATGGTTCGCTGGAGCATTTCGCACATCGTGCCGACGATCCGCGCAGCTTGCCCGACAACGCGATCTATCGGCTCGATGTCGATACCCGCGGCACACTTTGGATCGGTACCGCCGATGGTGCTGCGCATTGGACGGGTAATGACTTCGAGCGGCAGGCATTTCCGGATGGCACCGCACAGATCATCACCCGGCTAACTGCCGATGCCGATGGCAGCATCTGGATCGGGACCAGCGACGACAAGCTGTTTCGGCGCGATCCAAGTGGTCATCTCAGTCCGCACCGTTGGCAGGCACCTGCAGAATATCCGGTATTGGGCGTGTTGTTGCGCGACCAGGACGGCAGCTATTGGCTGGACACCCTGGCCGGCCTAGGCCATACGACTGGTGCGGAGGTGCGCAATGTCCCCCTGTACAGTCTGTCTGCGCACGGGCGCATCCGTCCCAACTGGGAATCGGCATATCAGGATCGCGAGGGCGGTGTATGGTTTGCCAGCCCCAACGGCGGGCTCTGGCATCTCCCCTCGAATTGGCATCGTTTCGCGGTTGTTTTCAACTACATGGACGACGGTGGCCAAGGTGGCAACCTGGCGATCCAGGGCACTGCAAAATCGCGCGATGGTCGGATGTGGTTGGTGGGCACCTCGGGCGTGCTCGAACGCGTAGATCCTGCCACCGGCAAAATCGAGCGTGTATTGCCCACCCTGGGGTCTGCCAGCTGGTCCAATAGCGTGCTGGAGGATCGCAAGGGTAACGTCTGGGTCGGGCAGTTTGCCGAGCTGGTGCGCTTTGATCCCGCTACTGGCCAGGTGCAGCACTGGAAGGCTGCAGCAAGCGGCTCGGACGCGGCTGCACAGGACGCGACACTGGACGCTTCCTTGGAAGCGCTGCAGCAGACCGCCGATGGTCACATCTGGGTCCATGCCACGCTTGGGCTACAAGAGCGGGACGAACAAGGTCGCTTGCTGCGCACCATGTTGCGCGGGACCCACGGCCTTGCAGCAGATCTGGTGGTTTACGACCTGCAGGCTGGGCCGGACGGAGCGCTCTGGCTGGCCAGTAATCGTGGTCTGCAGCGCTGGAACGCGTCGGTTGCGCGCTTCGAGCGCATTGCCGGCGCACCCGACGAACCTATCTTCACTTTTCGCTTCAGCGACAACCAGATCGCCTGGTTTGCCGGGCTAGGGAAGCTCCGCCGCTATTTGTGGAAGAACGGCACCCTGCAACATCTAGATACAGTGGGCCCCGAGCAGAACTTCCCTGCGCTTGCGCCACAGGGACTGGTGGTCGACCACGACGGTGTTGCCTGGATGTCCAGTATGCGTGGCCTGATTCGCGTTGACCCGGCCACGCGGGGCGTGCGCGTGTTCGGGGTTCATGACGGCCTGCCCAATCCGCAATTCGTTGCGCGTTCTTTGGTGCAATCGTCAAAGGGCATGATCGTCGGCGCGACGCCGGATGGGCTGGTGATCTTCGATCCTGCCGAACTCAAGCCGAATGATCATCGGGTGCCGTTGGTGATCGAACGTGTGGGTCTACGTCGCGGCGAGAGCGGGCTGGATCTGAGTCATGTCACGCCTTTGGTCATGCAGGACGGCGATCGCGACTTGCATATCGTCGCCCGCCTGCTCAGCTTCGCCGACTCCGAATCCAACAGCTACCGCTTCCGCCTGAGCGGCTACGACCCGGACTGGATCGATGTCGGGCCCAGTGGCGAGCGCCTGTTTTCGCGTCTGCCTTCAGGCCGTTACACGCTGGAAGTGCAGGGGCGCACTGCAGACGGGATCTGGTCGGCGAGCCAGACCTTGCGTTTTCAGGTGTTGCCGCCATGGTGGCTGTCGCCGTGGGGCTTGAGCCTGCTGGCCCTGCTGACCTTATGCGTGATTGCTGCAGCCATCTTGTTGTACCGCCGGCGGTTGCGTCGCTTGAATGCCTGGCAGCTTGCGGTGCACAAACAGGAAGTGGCCGAGCAGGCGTCCCTGGCCAAGACGCGTTTTCTGGCGACCCTGGGCCACGAAGTACGTACGCCGATGACGGGCGTCTTGGGCATGAGTGAACTGCTGCTCAAGACTTCGCTGGATCTCAAACAGCGCAGTTACACCGAGTCGATCCGCCGCGCAGGCGCGCATCTGTTGCGGCTGGTCAACGATGCGCTGGATCTTGCGCGCATCGAATCCGGGCGGCTGGAGCTGGATGTGGAGCCGTTTTCGGTGCGTCAGCTGGTGGCCGAAGTGGAGGCGTTGATGGCGCCGCTGGCGCAGGAGCGTGGCCTGCGCTTCAGCCTGGAGATCGGGCTGCTCGGTGATATCACTGCCAGTGGCGATTGCACCCGCATCCGGCAGATCCTGCTCAACCTGCTCAATAACGCGATCAAATTCACCGAGCGCGGCGTGGTCGGTTTGAAGTTGACCACGCTCGGTTCCTATCAAGGCCTGCGCTTTGAAGTGGCCGACACGGGGCCGGGCATCAACGCCGAACAGAAGGCGCGGCTGTTCCAGCGCTTCGAGCAGGGCGATGGTGCCAGAACCACCTCGCGCTACGGCGGCAGTGGTCTGGGCTTGGCGATCTGCCAGGAGCTGGCAATCGCCATGGGCGGGCAGATCGAGGTGATCAGCCGACTCGGTGCGGGGACGCGCTTTGTGGTGGATCTGCCGCTGCGCTGGGTGGCTTCCAACGCCGCGCTCGGTGGCGAGACCGCGCATGCCGAGACGGCTATCGAACCGCAGCGCATCCTGCTGGTGGAAGATGACCCGACCATCGCCGAGGTCATCGTCGGCCTGCTGCAAGCGCAAGGGCATTCGGTCGTGCATGCCCCGCATGGCCTGGCGGCGCTGACCGAAGCGGCCGACAACACGTTCGATCTGGCATTGCTGGATCTGGACCTGCCCGGGCTGGATGGTTTTGCGCTGGCGCGGCAGTTGCGCGTCTTCGGCTACGACATGCCGTTGATCGCCGTGACTGCACGCGCCGACGAGGTCGCCGAACCAAGTGCGCAGGAAGCCGGCTTCGACAGCTTCCTACGCAAGCCGCTCACTGGCGACATGCTGGCCTCCACCATTGCCGAAGCGTTACGCAGCAAGCGCTGACAAGCGCTGCGGATGCTCTGTCACCGGAGCAGGCATCCAAGTATCACGCGGCGTGTTCGTCCGCTCTTGGGCCGCTCGAACAGCGATGCGGGTCGCGATGGTCTGGCCAGGCGGAAGGGCGCTGCAGGTGCCCTGCCACCCGGGGCGCGGCAAGCGGTTGCGTCGCAAGCAAGTGTCGGCGGAAAGAATTGTCGGGCCCGCTTTTCGCAAGCCCTGCAACGTGCAACGGACTGACCAATGACGCTGCCGCGCGGGCGCCTTGCAGCCTGAGCGCGTGCGCACAACGGGCAGAGCGCGCTTGCCCGCACCGCGCGTGGCCCGCACTATGCGCCGACTTGTCGTGAAGTTGATCCGGTGCGCTTTCTATCCTGCTTGCCCCATCGGCTGCTCGCTGTGCTCTGGGTATGCCTGTGTCTGGCAGTGTTTCCGGTGCAGGCGCGGACGCCTGCAACACCGGTGCCTATCCAGCTGACGATCGCCGACGGGCTGCCGTCGGACACGATCAATCAGTTAGCCGAGGACAGACAGGGATATCTGTGGCTTGCCAGCGATGACGGTCTGGCCAGATTCGATGGCCGCAACTACCGGATCTGGCGGATGGAAGATGGCCTGACCAGCAACGTGGTCTGGACCATCTGTGTCGACGCCAACGATCGGGTGTGGATGGGCTTCGAGGACGGCGGCGTCGGCTATCTGGAAGCGAACACGCGCACGTTCAAACGACTGGAAGATCCGCGGTTCCCGGAATTGCGCGATGCCACCCTGTGGTCGTTGGCACAAACGCTGGACGGGGATATCTGGATCGGCACCGCCAAGCAGGGCCTCTATCGTTACCGCCCCGACGGGCGCATGCAGCACTTTTCTGCCAAGGCGGGCGATGCCGCTAGCTTGCCGTCCGACAATATCGTCGGTCTGGAAGTCGCGCCCGACGGCGGCCTGTGGATCGGCACCTGGGGCGGGCTTGCGCACTGGGATGGTCGGCGCCTGGAGCGCGTGCCGCTTCCGGGCCCGTCCCAGTCGGTCAACCGAATGTACAAGGAGCCCGACGGCAAGGTGCTCTGGGTTGCCGATTTCGACGGCAACCCCGTCCAGTTCAACACGGTCGGGCGGCCCGTGGCCCGCCGCTGGCAAAGCGGTAAGGACACCGCGCAGGTCCGGGGCGTCCTGCTGCGTGACCGGCTCGGGCGCTACTGGCTGGATACCGCCACCGGCCTGGGCATGAGTTCCAGCGACGGTGGCGTCGAACGCGTGCCGGTCTACAGTTTTTCAGCGCACGGTCTGGTCAACCGGAACTGGATCACCGCCTACCAGGACCGCGAAGGAGGTCTGTGGTTCGCCAGCCTGGAGGGCGGGTTGTGGCACCTGCCTCCGCGCTGGGACACCTTCGCGTTGTTTTCGCATCGCGCAGATGATCCGCACTCGCTCGCCAATCCCTCGGTTGTTGCCACAGCGCCTTCGGTCACCGGCGGCATCTGGCTGGTCGGCACGCGTGGAACGCTTGAGCATTTCGATCCCGTCACCGGCCGCGTGGAGCCACGCCTGGCCCCGGTCGATCCGGAACGCATTCCCGATACGGTCATCGAAAGCAGGCAGGGAATGGTCTGGATCGGCGTGCAGGAACGGCTGGTTCGGTACAACCCGAAGACGGGCGAGGCCAGGCGTTGGCCACTGCTCGGGCACCAGGATTCCGCAGCCGATCTCGAAGATGTCGGCAGGCCTGGCAGGATGGCCGAAGATGCACAGGGTCGCATCTGGGTGGCGCTGCTGACGCACGGGGTGCAGCTGTGGAGCAGCGAGGGCCAGCTGCTCAGGACGCTCGACTACGGAAGCCACGGGCTGAAGGCGCTGACGGTCCTGGACATGCGGATCGGGCCCGATGGGCAGATCTGGCTGAGCAACAATGCCGGGCTGTGGCGATGGGATCCGCTTGCCGACCAGTTCGTTCCGGTACGCGGCGCGCCGTCCCTGCCAACCTATGTGTTTCGCCAGGGAGATGGCGGCATCGTCTGGATCGGATTGGCCGGACAATTGCGGCGCTATCTCTGGGACGGCAAGCAGCTTACGCATCTGGATACGGTGGGAAAGGACCAGGAATTTCCGATGGTCTCGCCGACCGGCCTGGTGATCGATGCCGGTGGCGTGGCCTGGGTCTCCAGTCATCGTGGGCTGATCCGGGTCGACCCCGGCAGCAAGCTGGTGCGCGTGTACGACGTGCACGACGGACTTCCCAGTTCGCCCATGCAGGTGGCCACGCTGGTGCAGGCAAGCACGGGGCAGATCCTGGGCGGCACATCCGATGGCATCGTGGTGTTCGATCCGGCCACGATGCGTCCGAATCTGCGCCGACCGCAGCTGTTGATCGAACGTGTCAGCCTGCGACGCGGCGAGCGCGAACTGGATGTCACCGGCAAGGCGCCGCTGCAGGTGCAGGACGGCGATCGCGACCTGCATATCGTGGCGCGGATGCCCACGTTCACCAATCCCGAATCCACCAGTTACCGCTTCCGCCTCAGTGGCTACGATCCGGACTGGGTCGACGTGGGCTCCACCGGCGAACGCCTGTTTTCGCGCCTGCCTTCCGGGCATTACACGCTGGAAGTGCAGGGGCGCACGGCAGATGGCATCTGGTCGGCCAGCCAGATCGTCCGTTTCCAGGTATTGCCGCCGTGGTGGCTATCGCCGTGGGGTCTGGGCCTGTTGGCGGTGCTGAGCGTGTGCGTGATCGCCGCGGCCATATTGTTGTATCGCCGTCGGCTGCGGCGCCTGAATGCCTGGCAGCTGGCCGTGCACAAACAGGAGCTGGCCGAACAGGCGTCCTTGGCCAAGACCCGGTTTCTGGCGACGCTGGGCCATGAGGTGCGCACGCCGATGACGGGTGTGTTGGGCATGAGCGAATTGCTGCTCAAGACCACGCAGGACGCCACGCAGCGCAGCTACACCGAGTCGATCCGTCGTGCGGGTGCGCATCTGTTGCGGCTGGTCAACGATGCGCTGGATCTGGCGCGCATCGAATCGGGCCGGCTTGAACTGGATTTCCAGCCATTTTCGGTGCGTCAGCTCGTGGCCGAAGTCGAAGCGCTGATGGCGCCATTGGCGCAAGAGCGCGGGTTGCGTTTCAGCCTGGACATCGGGCTGCTGGGCGACATCACCGCCAGCGGCGATTCCACCCGTATCCGGCAGATCCTGCTCAACCTGCTCAATAACGCGATCAAATTCACCGAGCGCGGCGTGGTCGCGCTGAAGCTGACCACGCTCGGTTCCTATCAAGGCCTGCGCTTCGAAGTGGCCGACACGGGCCCGGGCATCAATGCCGAACAGAAGGCGCGCTTGTTCCAGCGCTTCGAGCAGGGCGACGGTGCCAAGACCACCTCACGTTATGGCGGCAGTGGCCTGGGCCTGGCCATCTGTCAGGAGCTGGCGATGGCGATGGGTGGGCATATCGAGGTGATCAGCCGGCTCGGCGCCGGGACGCGCTTTGTGGTGGATCTGCCGCTGCGCTGGGTGGCGTCGGATGCAACGCTGGACGGCGAGGTGGCACATGCCGCCAGCCCCGTCGAGCCGCAGCGCATCCTGCTGGTGGAAGACGACCCGACCATCGCCGAGGTCATCATCGGCCTGCTGCGCGCGCAGGGGCACTCGGTGGTGCATGCGCCGCACGGGCTGGCGGCGTTGACCGAAGCGGCCGACAACACGTTCGATCTGGCATTGCTGGATCTGGACCTGCCCGGGCTGGATGGTTTTGCGTTGGCGCGGCAGTTGCGCGTCTTCGGCTACGAGATGCCGTTGATCGCAGTGACCGCACGCTCCGATGAAGCCGCCGAACCGAACGCGCAGGAAGCGGGCTTCGACCGTTTCCTGCGCAAGCCACTCACCGGCGAGATGTTGGCCAATACCATCGCCGAGGCGTTGCGGCATGCCCGCGCGCGCGATGGGGCGTAGCCGCGGCGGAAGTGAAAGTGCCCCAGCGCAGCACCTACTCGGCAACCGCTTCCACTTCCTTGGGGTGGGGGCGCGTCTCGGCCAGCTGCCAGAAGATCAACGTCGACGACAAGGTGATGCCGCCCACACACAGGAAGGTGGCATGCAAGGCGGCGGTAGCGCCATGCGTATCGCCCAGATGGGTGTTGAATGCCGCCAACAGGCTGCCCGCTGCCGCAGCGCCGAAACCGGTGGCCAACATCATCACCATCGACAGCAGACTGTTGCCGGGGCTGGCCTGGTCGCGGTCCAGATCGCGCAGGGTCACGGTGTTCATGACCGTAAACTGCAGTGAATTCACCGCGCCAAAGCAGGCCAGTTGCACCAGGCGCAGCCACAGCGGCTGGCCGATATCGATGAGCGCAAAGCTGGCCATGGCCACGCCGACCAACACGGTGTTGAGCATCAGCACGCGCCGGTAGCCGAAGCGCCCCACCAGCTTGACCGCCGCGCGTTTGGCGGCCATACCGGCCAGTGCCACCGGCACCATCATCAGCCCGGCATTCATCGGGCTCATGCCCAGGCCCACCTGCAACAGCAACGGGATCAAGAATGGCATCGAGCCGCTGCCCACGCGCGCGAACAAGTTGCCCAAAATGCCGATGCGGTAGCTCGCCACCTTGAACAGCGCCAGCGGAAACAGCGCGTTGGCGGTGTTGCCCGCATGCAGCCAGTAGCCGGCCAGTGCAGCCAGTCCGCCGATGGCCAGCAACATCACGAACGCATGGCGCAGGCCGAGTTCCGAGATGCCATCCAGCGCCAGCGACAAGGCCACCATGCCGAACGCCAGCATCAGGTAGCCGACCAGATCGAAGCGCCTGCGTGCATCGCCATAGTGGTCGGGCATGATCTTCAGCGCGGCAATAAACCCGAGGACCCCGATCGGCAGGTTGATCAGGAACACCCAATGCCACGAGGCGACTTCGACCAGCCAGCCGCCCAGGGTCGGGCCGATCAGCGGGCCGATCAGGGCGGGAATGGCGATAAAGCTCATCGCGCGCAGGAAGTCTGCGCGTGCCACCGTCTTGAGCACCGCCAGCCGCCCCACCGGCAGCAGCATCGCGCCGCCGATGCCTTGCACCACGCGTGCGGCCACCAACTGCGGCAGGTGCTGGGCTGCCGCGCACAGCAGCGAGCCCAAGGTGAACACGATGATCGCGGCGAGGAAGGTGCGCCGCGTACCGAAGCGGTCAGCGATCCAGCCCGAGGCAGGGATGAACATCGCCACTGCCAGCGCATAACTGAAGACCACTGACTGCATCTGCAGCGGGCTTTCGCGCAGGCTGCGCGCCATCGACGGCAACGCCGTGTTGACGATGGTCGCATCCAGCATCTGCATGAAGATGGCCAGCGACACCAGCCACAGCAGCGGCTTGATGGTGGCGTAGGCGCGCAAGGTGGGGACGGGCTGAGACATGGGGGCTTGGCCGGGGGAACGCTGCATTATCGTCTCCCTGCTGTGCACGGCACGGAACGCTGTGTGCGACGCCCGGGAATGCCTGCGTTGGCAGCCTGCGCCGCGTGCGGGCGCAAGGCCGACGCTGCACGCTCAGGCAGATCGCGTCATCGCATTGGCGGCTTGGGTGCGGTGTGAATCGCGCGACGCGTTTCATGACACAACGCGTCCGGCACATATATATATCTGGCGGCGGGGTGAACGCGCAGAGCCAGTGGGTCGGTTCAGTTGCGAAATAGCTGGCTCGGCAGTGCCTACATGCACGCGGGAACTGGCACTGGCACGGGCCGGGTCCGTGCGACCCGGTCCGCTCGCCGCGGCGGCTTAGCGCTTGCTCAGGCTCTGCACCGCGTCCACCAGCACACCCACGTGCTCGGGATTCATATCCGGCGACATGCCATGGCCGAGGTTGAAGACGTGCCCTTCGCGTGAGCCGCCATTGCCTTGGGCGTAGCTGTCCAGGGTCTTGGCGACTTCGCTACGGATCGCGTCGGGCGAGCCGTACAGCGTGGCCGGGTCGAGATTGCCCTGCAGGGCAACGCGGCCGCCCGCCCGTTGAGCGGCGTCAGCCAGCGAGATGGTCCAGTCCACGCCCACGGCTTCGGCGCCGCTGGCGGCCAGATCCGCCACGTAGGCGCCGTTGCCCTTGCCGAACAGCACCAGCGGGGTGCGCTCGGCCCCGGTGCCGCGCTCCAGTTCACGCGCGATGCGGGTCAGGTAGGGCAGCGAGAATTCGCGGTACATCGCCGGCGAGAGCACGCCGCCCCAGGTGTCGAATACCTGCAGCGCCTGCGCGCCTGCCGCGCGCTGGGCGGCCAGGTAGGCGATCACCGCGTCGGTGACGGTGCCGAGCAGGTGATGCAGCAGCTCTGGCGCGTTGAAGGCCATGGCCTTGATGCGTGCGTATTCCTTGCTGCCGCCGCCTTCGATCATGTAGCAGGCCAGCGTCCACGGGCTGCCGGAGAAACCGATCAAGGGTACCGAACCATCCAGTTCGCGGCGGATCACCCGCACCGCATCCATCACGTAGCGCAGCTCGGTTTCCATGTCCGGCACGCCCAGGCGGTGGATTGCGGCGGCATCGCGCACCGGGTGGCGGAACTTGGGGCCTTCGCCTTCGACAAAGTACAGCTCCAGGCCCATCGCATCGGGGATGGTGAGGATGTCGGAGAACAGGATTGCCGCATCAAGCGGGAAGCGCTGCAGCGGCTGTAGGGTCACTTCGCAGGCGATGTCCGGATTCTTGGCCATGCCCAGGAAACTGCCGGCACGCGCGCGGGTGGCGCGGTACTCCGGCAAATAGCGGCCGGCCTGGCGCATCAACCACACAGGGGTGCGGTCCACGGGCTGACGGTTGAGCGCGCGCAGCAGGCGATCGTTCTTGAGCATGGGAAAGTATGTCCTCAGCGCGGCGCGTCGTCGGCGCCGCCGGTGATGAGTTGGAAACCGCGTTTAAGTTGGGTGTCGCGCGCCTTGTCGAAGGCGCGGTCCGCTTCCTCCTGTTGCAGGTACTGGTCGCGTCGCAGTTGCGTGCGTCCGCCGATCTCCCCGGTTTCGCGCAGCAATTCCCAACCACCGAACAGATCCGGTTGCAGGGTCAGCTGGACGTAGCGGAGCGGCGCGTTACCGCCGGGATCGTGTTGTAGAAGGATGCGCATGCGGCCGATTGTAGCCGGGCGCTGCTGAAGGCTGAGAGCAGTGGCGCGTCCGGGTGTTCTGGTTGCGCCGGGAGCGTCGTTGGGCGTCCACGCTTGCCGGTGCGCTCCTGCGCGAGGTTCCGACCGCCGTGCAGACGGCGGCAGGCAGTGCGTAGGAGCGCACCTGGGCGCGATAGGGATTGTCGGGAAGGCCCCATCGCGCCGGGGACGCTCCTACAAAGAGTGAGCGTCGTGGCGATCGACGGCAGCTGGGTGCCGGCGTCCAGCGTTCCGTGCCTTCGGCCGGCTGGCCTTATCCCGCCAGGATCTCCAGCACCGCTGCCTCTTCCACATCCGGCACGATCTCGGCCTTGCCGATGCCGCGCCACAACACCAGGCGCAGGCGGCCGGCGATGTTTTTCTTGTCCAGGCGCATGCGTGCGAGCAGGGCCTGAGGGGTCAGGCCGGGCGGGATCTCGGTGGGCAGATCGAAGTCGTGCAGCAGCGTGCGCAAGGCCTCGGTGTCCTGTGTATCGCTCATGCCCAGCGCGGCCGACAGGCGCGCCGCCAGCACCATGCCCACTGCGACGGCCTCGCCATGGTTGAGGTTGTCGTTGCCGGGCGCGCCGTAGCCTTGCTCGGTTTCGATGGCGTGACCAAAGGTGTGGCCCAGGTTGAGCAGGGCGCGCTCGCCTTTTTCCAGCGGGTCGCGCGCCACGATCTCGGCCTTGTGCTCGCAGCTGCGGGCGATGGCCTGCGCCAGCGCCGCTGCATCGCCATCGAGCAGGGCGCGGCGCTCGGCGTGCAGCCACTGGAAGAACAGCGGGTCGCGGATGGCGCCGTACTTGATCACCTCGGCCAGGCCGGCGCGCAGTTCGCGCGGCGGTAGCGTGCGCAAGGTGTCGGTGTCGGCGATCACCGCACGCGGCGGATGGAAGGCGCCGACCAGGTTCTTGCCCTGCGGGATGTCCACTGCGGTCTTGCCGCCGACCGATGAATCCACCATCGCCAGCAGGCTGGTGGGCAGCTGCACGCAGTCCACGCCGCGCATCCAGCACGCTGCCGCAAAGCCGGCCAGGTCGCCGACCACGCCGCCGCCCAGCGCGAACACGCAGGCGTCGCGGGTGGCGCCGAGTTCGGCCAGCGCGGTGATTGCAGAGCCAAAGGTCTCCAAGGTTTTGGAGGCTTCGCCGGCGGCAATGACCAACTCGCCGACCTGCAGGTCCGGCCGCGCGTTCAACAAGGCGGTGCGTACGCCGGCCGCGTAATGCGGAGCCACCTGCGAGTCGCTGAGCAGCAGCGCGTGGCGGCCACGCACGTGGCCGGCCAGGCGCGCGCCGTCGGCCAGCAGGCCCGGGGCGATGGTGATGGTGTAAGGCTGCACACCGTCGACATCGACGCTGCGCGAGGAACGGGGAAGTGTCATGCGGGGTTACTCGACATGCGCCATTGCGCGGCCAGGCGCAGCACCAGCTGCGCGGTGGCCTCGGCGGGGGAAAGATGATCGGTTTCCAGGCTGAGATCGGCGACCTGGCGGTAGAGCGGCGTGCGGTGCGCGGCCATCGCATGCAGCACCTGCTCGCGGTCGGCGCGTTGCAGCAGCGGGCGATTGCGATCGCGCGCCAGCCGCGTCAGTTGCGCCGGCACGCTGACATGCAGGTACACCACGAAGCCACGCGCGCAGATGCGCTCGCGGTTGCGCGGATCCAGCACGGCGCCGCCGCCGGTGGAAATCAGTTTGTTGTCCTGTTCCAGCAGCGCCTGCAGGGTCTGGGCCTCGTACTGCCGAAACCTGGCTTCGCCATGCTGCTCGAAGATGGCCGGGATGCTGCTGCCCACCTGGTCGACGATGGCCTGGTCCACATCGACGAATTCCAGCCCGAAGCGCTCGGCCAGGCGACGGCCGATGCAGCTTTTTCCGGCGCCCATCGGGCCGACCATCACGAGATTGGGTGCGGGGTTCATGCGCAGGGATCGTAGCATTCACGCCATCGGGCCGGGCCGATGGCACGGCGCAATTGCCGTCTCCAATCCCGCCAACCCCGCGTCGTTTCGGCGATTGGATCGCGGTGCATAGGCGAAGCGCGGGCGATGCGCCCACAATAGGCGTCCATCTGGCTGCCACGCACCGTCATGACCGATCTGTACGCAGAAGCTCTTGCCACCTTCGCCGCGCTGTATGCCGAGGCGCAGAACAGCGCCGAACCCGAAGCCAGCGCGATGACCGTGGCCACCGCCAACGTGGATGGCCGGCCGAGCGCGCGCACCGTGTTGCTCAAGGCCTTCGACGCGCGCGGGTTCGTGTTCTACACCCATCTGGACAGCGCAAAGGGCCGCGACCTGCAGACCCACCCGCAGGCGGCGCTGCTGTTCCTGTGGCGCAGCCTGCGCGAGGCCGGCATCCAGGTGCGCATCGAAGGCGGCGTGCAGCTGGTGAGCGCGGACGAATCCGATGCGTACTTCGCCTCGCGCCCGCGCATGAGCCAGATCGGCGCGTGGGCCTCGCGGCAGTCGCAGACGCTGGGTTCGCGCGAAGAGTTCGATGCGGCCATTGCCAAGGTCGAAGCGACGTTCGAAGGGCGCGAGGTGCCGCGCCCGGATGGTTGGGGCGGGTTCCGGGTGGTGCCGCAGGCGTTCGAGTTTTGGTACGGCGCCAAGTTCCGCCTGCACGAGCGCTGGCGCTACGAGGCCGACGCGGCCAGCCATTGGAGCAAGCGGATGCTGTATCCGTGAGGCAGCCGCCCGGCAGGGGGCGACAAGCCAGCTGAACGGGCGGTTTGCTCGCCTGCCGCGCGCCTGACCAGCTGACTTCCGGCCCTTTCTGCCGGTCACGGGCAGTCTGTAGTATGTCCGGTCGCTGCAGGACATTCGCTGCATCACCACCACGGCATGACCAAAGGACAGGACATCGTATGACGCAGTACACCACCGTCGAATTGCACGGCCTGCTGGCCGAGCGCTACCGTGGCCAGCCAATCCAGGTCGAACTGATCGACGGCCTGGAGCCGGCCATCAATCTCACCCTGGCCGACCACGGCGACATGCAGATCCAGGTTGCCGCTTCCGGCTCGCAGGTTTTCGTGTCCACGCTGCTGGCCCATGCCGAGCACGTCAACGACCGCGCCGCCTTCAACGACGCCTGCCTGCGCCTGAATCCGCTCAACCCCTTGTCCAACCTGGGCCTGGTCCAGGTCGAGGGCAAGGACCGTTACGTGGTGTTTGGCGAACTGTCGGCCTCCTCGACGCTCGACCAGATCGACGAAGAAATCCAGACCCTGGCGGCCAATACGTTGGATGCCGCCGAATCTCTCAAGCCGTTCTTTTCCTAAAGGCGTGTTGTCATGAGTATCTTTTCCAAGCTGATCACGCTGCTGCGTGGTACCGCACACGAAACCGGCCAGAAGGCCGTCGACGCCAATGCGCTGCGCATCCTGGATCAGGAAATGCGCGATGCCGGCGCCCAGCTCACGCGCTCGCGCGAAGAGCTCACCAAGCTGATGGCGCAGAGCAAGCTGGCCCAGCAGAAGATCGACGCACGCGCCGGCAAGATGGCCGAATACACGCGCTACATCGAAGGCGCGCTGGCCAAGAACGATGAAGCGCTGGCACACGATGTGGCGGTCAAGCTGGCCGCCCTGGAAAGCGAGGATGCCGGCGACAAGGCCTCCAAGACCGCGCTGGACCAGTCGGTGGTGACGCTCAAGGCCACCATCCAGAAGACCGAGAACCAGCTGCGCGGCATGCGCCAGCAGATCGATACGGTCAAGGCCACCGACGCGGTGCAGAAGGCGCAGGCCGCCATTGCCGCGCGCCACTCCGGCGCCAGCAGCAAGATGGGCTCGGCGCTGGAATCGCTGGAGCGCATCAAGGCGCGCCAGGCCGAAACCTCGGCGCGCATCGAATCGGCCGAAGAACTCGAAGCGTCCACCGGCGATGGCGATCTCAATCGGCGCCTGGCGGCGGCCGGCCTGATGGAAGGCGAATCCAACGCCGCTGCGGTGCTGGCACGCTTCAAGAAGCCGGCCGCGCAGCTGGGTCACGAGAACGCCGGCGGCACCGCGCCGCTGATTGGCCAGGTGCGCGACGTGCAGCAGGTTCCGCGCAGCGACAGCTGATCCATCGCACGGCACAGGATGCGCCATGATCATCGTTGGACGGCTGTTGCGGGTCCTGCGGCGCCACGTGCGCCGCGTCAGCTGGGGCATGGTGGCGCTGGCACTGCTGGCGCACATGGGGCTGAGCTGGTTGCTGCTGCTGTGGGCCGGCGAGCACAAGCTCGTCGGCCTGGACGCATTTCCGTACTACTACATGACCACTGCCACCACCATCGGCTACGGCGACCTGTCGCCGGGTTCGGTGGCCGGGCGCTATATCGCCGCGTTCGTGTTGATGCCGGGCGCGGTGGCGTTGTTCGCCACGGTGCTGGCCAAGACCAGCGGCGTGCTCATCACTTTCTGGAGGCGCCACCACATGGGCAAGATGGCCTATGCAGACCTGCGCGGGCACACCATTCTGATCGGCTGGCAGGGCGCCGCCTCCACGCGCCTGCTGGAATTGCTGCTGTCCGACACCGCCACCGATGACGAAGGCGTGGTGCTGATCGCCGAGGGCGTGGCGGAAAATCCGATGCCCGACCACATGCGCTTCATCGCCGCCGAGTCGTACACGCACACCGAGGTGTACCTGCGTGCCGGCATTGCCGGCGCGGCGCGGGTGATCGTCAACCCGCCCTCCGACGACCAGACCCTGGCGGCGGTGTTCGCGTTGATGGCGCATGCGCCGGCCGCGCATGTCGTGGCGCACTTCGATTCGGCCAGCGCGGCCCGATTGGTCAACTGCCATTACCCGGCCATCGAGTGCACGCGGCCGATGACCGCCGAGATCCTGGCACGTGCGGCGCAGGATCCGGGCAGTGCGGCGCTCACCGCCGAGCTGCTGTCGGTGGACGATGGTCCCACCCAGTTCAGTCTTGTTGTGCCTGCGAATGTGCAACCGCTGGATTACAGCCGGCTTGCGGCCGATTTTGGCCAGCGTGGCGCATTGCTGCTGGGCCTGCGCGCGCCCGACGGCGCGTTGCGCTTGAACCCGCCAGCACGCACCGCCGTCGCCGCCGGTGCCATGCTGTATTACCTGTCCGAGCAGCGCGTGCCGGCGCACGCCATCGCCTGGCAGGCCATGCGCAGCGAGGCAGCTTCCCTTCCCCCATCGCCACAAGGTGTCTGACGATGAGTTTTTTCAGCAAGTTGTTCGGTCAACCGCAACCGCCGCCGCTGCCCACTTCCGGAAGTGGCGCGATCGGTCACGCGCTGCCCCTGGGGCTGCGTGTCGGTGGTCAGGTGGAGATCGACACCACCCTGTACCGCATGGCGCCGGAGGCCATGACCGCCGAGTTGCCGGGCGGGCACCAGGGCATTCCCTGCTACGGTCACGTCAATCTGGGCGATGGCTATGCGCTGCATCGCTTCTACCTGGACGACGATGCGTTCCTGCAGGTCACCACCGTGGGGGGCGATCTGGAAGCGATGAAGGCCTTCGTGTATTGCGAAACGGTGAACCCGCCCAGCAAGCAGGCGTTTCAGGAGTTCGTGATGCAGCACCCGCACCTGGGCGCGGCGCAGATCGAGTACGCCGGCAGACAGTGGCAGCGCGCAACGCAATCCACCGATGACGCGTCACGGATTCCGCCGATCGCCTACGACGAAGTGCTGTACCGCTACCAGCCGCCGCGCCGCGATGGCGATCTGACCCATTACGCCATGCTCTACAGCCGCGATGTGCCGGAGCTGCAGCGCGAAGAATTCCTGCTGGTGACCGGCGAAGATTCCGGCCCCAACGAATTCTGCGTCACCTATGCGGTCGGTATCGATGTCACCGTTGCCGATCTGGATATCACCTGAGCGCGCCCGCGCGTCTTCCACCCACCTTGGTCCTGTCATGAATCCGATCAATCTGCAGAGTTTTCTCGCGTTTCTTTCCTATTTCGGTACCGGCCTGGGTGTGCTGATCGTCTCGGTGGTGCTGGTGACCCTGGTCACCCCGCATAAGGATTTCACCTTGCTGCGGCAGGGCAATGTGGCAGCGGCCACCGCGCTGGCCGGCAACCTGATCGGCGTGGCGCTGCCGCTGCATTCGGCCATCACCCATTCGGTGAGCCTGATCGACGCCCTGATCTGGGGCCTGGTGGCCTGCGGCATCCAGGTGGTGGCCTACCTGCTGGCCAATCTGGTGGCTGGGCGCATCTCGCGGCAGATCACCGACAACATCACCGCCGCCGGTATCTTTTCGGCCGGCGTGTCGATCGCAGTGGGGCTGATCAATGCCGCCGCGATCACGCCGTAACGGAGCGCAGGCATGAAGCGATCACGCAATCTCAAACTCACCCTGATGGCTGCGCTGCCGGCCGCCTTCGTCACCGGCTGCGGCTCGGAGCCGGAGACCGGTGTGGTGCTGCAATCGGCGTCGGACTGTTACCAGATCAAGCAGGAACAGTCCGATATCCAGCAATGCCTCAAGGCCTACGACGAGGCGGTGGCCAAGCATCAGCAGGCCGCGCCGCGCTTCACCACGCGCTACGAGTGCGATGAACAGTTCGGCAGCTGCACGGCGATCACCAACCCGCAGGGGCAGCAGAGCTGGATCCCGCCGATGGGCGGTTTTTTGCTGGGTTATGCGCTGGGCAACATGAGCGGCGGCGGTTACCGCTATGGCGGCTCGATTCCGCTGTACCGCGATTACCGCAGCGGCGGTTACTACAAGCCCAATGGCGATCTGGCCAGCAACCGCATTGGCACGGTGCGTGGGCGCAGCGGCGCCATCGACATGCCCACGCGCGCCATCACCGTGTCGCGTTCGGGCTTCGGTTCCAGCGCGGCGGCGCGCAGTTCGTTCGGCAGCGGCGGGCGCAGCTCGGGCTTCGGCGGCTGACATGCAACGCATCCTGATTCCCGAACGCGCGGACTGGCGCACGCAGGCCGAATCGCTGGGCTTCCACTTCCACACCATCGACGGCGAACCGTATTGGGACGAAAGCGCCTACTACGCGTTTTCGCTGCGTCAGATCGAAGACGACATCGAAGCGCCCACGCAAGAGTTGCACGACATGGCGATGCAGCTGGTGGACGAGGTGGTGGGCTCGGAAGCGCTGATGACCCAGCTGGCCATCCCGCCGTTCTACTGGGACTGGATCGCCAACTCCTGGAAAGGGCGCGACCCGCATCTATATGGCCGCATGGACCTGGCATATTCGGGCGATGGCCCGGCCAAGCTGTACGAACTCAATTACGACACGCCAACATCGCTTTACGAATCGGCCTACTTCCAGTGGCTGTGGCTGGAACAGCAGATCGCCAGCGGTGCGCTGCCCAAGGGAACCGATCAGTACAACCTGATCCAGGACCTGCTGTGCGAAACCCTGGGCGCGCTGGCCGTCGATGGCGCGATCGGCGCGCAGATGCATTTTGCGGCGGTGCGCGATTCGCTGGAGGATCGCGCCACCGTGCGTTACCTGCGCGACTGTGCGCACCAGGTGGGCATCAGCACCGAGGAAGTGGCCATCGAGGACATCGGCCTGAGCGCCGAGGGCTGGTTCACCGACGAACAGGACCGGGTGATCCACACGCTGTTCAAGCTGTATCCGCTGGAATTCATGATGGAAGAACGCTTCGGGCCGGCATTGATCGCCGACCGGGTGCGCCTGATCGAGCCGGCATGGAAGTCGGTGTTGAGCAACAAGGGCATCCTGCCGCTGCTGTGGGACCGCCATCAGGGTCATCCGAATCTGCTGCCTGCCCGCTTTGCGCAGGCCGGTGAGGCACCAACCGCAGGCTGGGTGCGCAAGCCGCTGCTGTCGCGCGAGGGCGCCAACATCGCGCTGGTGACGGCGCAAGGCGAGGCCGCGCACACCGATGGCCCGTACGTGGACGGCCCGGCGATTCTGCAGGCGCATCACCCGCTGCCGGTGTTCGACGGGCGCCATGCGTTGGTGGGCAGCTGGGTTGTGGCGGATCGTCCTGCCGGATTGGGCATGCGCGACGACGCTGGCCCGATCACCCGCGACACCTCGCGCTTCGTGCCGCACGTCATCACCGATTGATGTGTATCGGCGGGTGCATCGCCAGTGCGAAGTGGCGGTGTCGCTAATTGGAGCAGGCCGTCCTTTGCGGCACACCTGCAGACGGGTGTGGGGAGGCATGCCCAGGGGGGGGGCGGCGGCGACAACGCCACCGCGTTGGCTCCGCCGGTCGCGCATGACAGATGCGCCAGCGCCGCGCAAGGCCTCAGGCGCATGCAAGGCGACGCATCTTTTCCACATCCCCTGTGGATGGAAGTTGCACAAGGCTGTGGACAAGTGCGTGCAGGCCCCGGCCTGCAACGCTGTCAAGATGGGTGGCGAAAAAATGACCAGCGGTTCGAGGGGGGCTTTTTTCGTGTGCGGGTCCATGCGATCCCGGCAGGATCGGCAAAGTGGTCGGCGCTGCTAACGCTGTGGTCTCGGGCCGGCATCGAGCGACCCTCTCCATGTGGTGAACCTGGAGATCACCTCGGTCGTTGCGATCCGCCAAGCCTTGGGGCTCATTCGCGTGCTGCCATCGACCGGCCACGTTGCCTCGGCAATGTGGTATGGCGTTACGTCGATGCCGCGTAGTCGCCGCGGACGCCATCACACCCGCCGCGCCACAAAAAAGCTCGCCACCGCCAGCAACCACGCCAACGCGAACACGCTCAGGTAGGCGGCGCGCGTGGCCGATGTCAGCAGCGCGGCGAACACTGCGCCCGCCAGCGCCAGCATGGCCGCCACCGCGATGGCTTCGCTCAGTTGCAAGGCAGAGCTGTTGGCGCCTTGCTGGGCCGGTGGCGACAGCGACAGCATCACCACCGACAGGCTGGGATACAGCAGGCCCATGCCCAGGCCGGTCAGCGCCCAGCCGGCAATTGCCAACGGCACAGGAATCGGCGGCCACACCGCACCCGCGCTGATCGCAATGCCCAGCGTCATCAACAGCGCGCCGCTCTTGAGCAGGCGAGGGCGCGACCAACCGGCGCGGCTGTGGCCCTGGTACCACGATCCGCCAAACCAGCCCAACGCACCCACGCTCAGTGCCACGCCGGCCAGCAGCGGCGAAAGCCCGCGTTCGCGCGACAGCAGCAGCGGCAAAAAGGCTTCAAAGCCGAAGAAGGCGGCCGCCGCAATGCCACGCAGCGCGATCACGCTCGGCAAGCCGCGCGCAAGCCGCAACGTACCAGCCGGCAGCAGGCGCCAGGCGCAATACGCGGTGAGCAACACGGCCGGCAGCATTGCGCCCGGCGCCAGCATGCCGTGCAGTTGCCCGCCCAGATACACGCCAAGCACGCCCATCGCCGCTCCGATAGCCCACCCCATCGAGGCGGTTGGCGCCTCGGACCCGTCGCGTGTCCAGGCCTGTCCGCGCAGCGCCGGCCACAGCAGTAATCCAGCCGGAATCGCCAACAGCGGCACCGACAAAAATACCCAGCGCCAGCCCAGGTGCTGCACGATCAATCCGCTGATGCCCGGCCCGATCAACGAGGGCACCACCCACCCCGCCGAAAACGCGGCAAACACGCGTGGGCGCAAGACCTCCGGGTACAGCCGCCCCACGATGACGTATAGGGCCACCGAATAGGCGCCGGCCCCCAGCCCCTGCAGCAAGCGCCCGGCGATCAACATCGGCATGCTCGGTGCCAGGCCGGCGACCAGCAGGCCGACCACAAAGCACAACAGGCCGGCAGCCAATGCACCGCCAGGACCGGCACGGTCGCTCCAGCGTCCGGCCGCCGTCATCCCGATCACGCTGGTGGCCAGCGCGCCGCCGAACGCCAACGCATACAGCGGCAGCCCGTTCAACTCGCGCGCCACCGTTGGCATGGCGGCGGCAACCGCCAGCGACTCGAACGCGTTGAGCGACACTAGCGCCACCATGCCCAGCGTCGCCGCGCGGTAAGGCGCGGCCAGGATGGAGGTGGGCTGCGTTTGGATGGACTGCACTGCGGCAGTGATCGGTCTTTCGGTAGGCATCGAACATCCAGGAAGGAAACGTGTATCGAGCCTTCACCGGTACTTGCACCGGTGAAGGCCGCGCAGCATCCTGCCTCAACCTAAGTTGAGGTCAAGGCAATGCAACGTGAGTTGTCCGTGGGCGAGGTCGCCAAGCGCAGCGGTGTTGCGGTGTCGGCGCTGCACTTCTACGAGCGCAAAGGCTTGATCAGCAGCCTGCGCACCGCCGGCAACCAGCGTCGTTATGCGCGCGATGTGCTGCGGCGCATCGCGGTGATCCGCGTGGCCCAGCGGCTCGGTGTGCCGTTGCAGCAGGTGCACGATGCCTTCTCGGTACTGCCGGACCAACGCACGCCCACGCGTGCGGAGTGGGCGCGCATGTCGGCGCGTTGGCGGAGCCAGCTGGACGCGCGCATCAATGAACTGCAGGCCTTGCGCGACCAGCTCACCGACTGCATCGGCTGCGGCTGCCTGTCGCTGCGCCGCTGCCGCCTGAGCAATCCGGACGATGCCATGGGCCACCGTGGTGAGGGGGCGTTGCGATTGGGTGGCCTGATGGCGGAGTAAGTCAGCCTGGCCAGCCGGCGCGGCGCACCGGGCCGAGCGGGGAGGGCCGGCGTCGCGCGGGCGCTCTGCGCGTGCGGCGCGTGCCTGGGCCTCCACCAGAGCAGCCATCGGCGGCTACCTCCCAAACCTCAGGCAGCCGCAACCGGGACCAATGGCATTCCCGCGCGCGGCAAACTGCGCCGTAGGATGGGAATTCCCTCCGCCGCAGGATTTCGCATGACCCCCACCGTGCGCCGATCACTCACCGTTGCATTGTCGCTGGCCTGCGTCGCTGCGGCGGCGCTTGCCGCTGCCGCGCCAGCCCGCGCCGCTCCCGCTGCCACGCCTGCGCCGGCGAGCGTGTTCGATCCGCTGGCCTTGTTCGCGCCCCTGCAATTGCCCGACGCTCCGAATAGCTACCGCAGCGGCAGCGGCGTACCTGGCCCGGCGTTCTGGCAGAACCGCGCCGATTACGATCTCAACGCGAGCATCGACCCGGCAACGCATTCCCTCAGCGGCGAGGCCGCCATCACCTACACCAACCACAGCCCCGACACGCTGGACGTGCTGTGGCTGCAACTGGACCAGAACATCTACCGCGCCGACGCGCGCGCTGCCGCCAGCCGGCCGCTCAAGCGCAAGCAGTTCACCGATGGCATGCAGATCGCCAGCGTCGAGATCGATCAAGGCGGGCGCCGCCAGCCGGCGCGCTTCATCGTCGACGACACCCGCATGCGGGTGGATCTGCCGCAACCGCTGGCCGGGCAGGGCAAGGCGCTCACCGTGCACATCCGTTACCGCTACACGATTCCCGGCACCTGGGGCGGGCGCACGGCGGTCAGTGCCAGCAAGCAAGGCGAGATCTACGAGATTGCGCAGTGGTATCCGCGCATGGCGGTGTACGACGATCTGCGTGGCTGGGACACGCAACCGTATCTGGGATCGGAGTTCTACCTGGAGTACGGCAATTTCGACTATGCCGTGACCGTGCCGGTGGGCTTTCTGGTCGCCGGCTCCGGCGCGCTGACCAATCCGCAGGACGTACTCAGCCGCACCGAACAGCAACGCCTGGAACACGCCCGCAGCAGCGACCGCACCGTGCTGATCCGCACGCCTGCCGAGGTAACCGCAGGTACGGCCAAACCGGCGGGCAAGGGCACGCAAACCTGGCGCTTCCACATGGATCACACCCGCGACGTCGCATTTGCCGCATCGCCGGCGTTCGTCTGGGATGCGGCGCGCATCAATTTGCCGGGCGGCAAGCACGCGCTTGCGATGTCGGTGTACCCGGTGGAAGGCGTGGGCGCAGACAAGTGGAACCGCTCTACCGAATACGTCAAAGGCGCCATCGAGCATTTTTCGCAGTGGTATCCGTATCCGTGGCCGGCAGCGATCAACCTGGGCGGCTATGGGGCCGGCATGGAATATCCGGGCATCGTCTTCGATGGTTTCGAAGACGGCGGCAAGGACCTGTTCTGGATCACCGCACACGAAATCGGCCACACCTGGTTCCCGATGATCGTCGGCTCCAACGAGCGCCGGCATGCGTTCATGGATGAAGGTTTCAATACCTTCATCGACGTGTATGCATCGGATGCGTTCAACAAGGGCGAATACGCGCCCAAGCGCGATTCGGAATATGCGCCCAAAGGTGGCAACCCGGTCGACGAAATCCTGCCGTTACTGGCCGACACCCACGCGCCGACGTTGATGGACAACGCAGATTCCACCAGCGAGACCTATCGCCATCCGCTGACCTACTTCAAGGGTGCTCTCGGCCTGGTGCTGTTGCGCGAGCAGATCCTGGGACCGGCGCGTTTCGATCCTGCATTTCGCAAATACATCGCCACCTGGGCTTACAAGCATCCCACGCCCTCGGACTTCTTCCGGCTGATGGAAAGCGAAAGCGGTGAGGACCTGTCCTGGTGGTGGCGCGGCTGGTATCTCAACAATTGGCAGCTGGACATGGGCATCGCCGACGCGCATTACGTCGACCACGACCCGGCCAAGGGAGTGCAAGTCACATTGCGCAGCCGGCAGAAGTTGGTGATGCCGGCGACCCTGCGTGCGGACCTGGCCGATGGCAGCCACCTGGACCGACGCATTCCGGTGGAAACATGGCTGCAGACCACTACCCCCACAGTCACCGTGCCAACTACCCAGAGAGTGCTGCACGTCACCTTGGACCCGGACCATGTGCTGCCAGATGCCGACCGCAGCGACGCGCGCGCGGACGTGAGCGGCTGAGCATTGCGCGAGGCGTGGGTGCCGACGTGGCCGCAGCGCGGTCGCGTCGGTGGCTGCGTGCGGCAACCGCCGACGAAAACGGAAACAAGCGCCTGCGTTGATCACCGGGCGAGCGCAGCAGTTGCCTGGCATCGATCGGCATTAGACGACGTGGCTCCTGTGCGATGAGGATGGGTTGCCCGACGACGACTGACTGCGTATGTCAGCTGCCCAAAGCCGCGCAGTCGATTGCGAAGAGGGTCGGCAGGGATACGTGTAAGAAAACAGCCAAAGGTGAGCTAACCCGCTGTAAGCAAAGGGCATTAACACGAATCCCTGCCGACTCTCAGCATGGTCACACACTGAACTGCTATCTGGCGCGGTATTGAGCAGCCATCTCGGCCGTTACGTCTTTCGGATAGCAAAGGGGCGCGTAACCGCCGCCACGGCTATATGCGCTCCTACCCCCACAGCTGCTTCAATTACGCGCTGTGTTATAGGGGCAAGGACAGTTGCCTGGATACGAACTGATGGATTCCCAAATCAGCGCCGTCTTGACTCCCTGCCGACCCTCAACTTTCGCGGCAATGCCTTCGTCGTCCCAGCCAGAACTTCGGTGAGGCCAAGCGAATCGGAGAACTAGTCACCAAACTTGCATTCTACGGTTACTGCAGGAGATCACCATGGGACTATGCAATTCAAAGAGCGTGGCAGGCTCGGTGGCAGGCTCACCTACAGCAACTTCACTTGAGCATTATCCAAACATCGCCACAGAGCAGACCACCCCTCCTAGGCCTTCATCTCCCGATACGTCCATGTCACCCAGCCTGCATGACTTGGCGGCACTCGGCTCTCCCCGAGCGAGGCGGGCCCGCTCGGGGACATCCGCCAGTCCCTCCGGCACCGGCATCATTGCAGGGCAAGTGTCTTTTCCTTATTCGCCGCCCGGACCTACGCTCGCGGCTCAATTGCAGGACTTCATTGACGCGCTGGAGCACGCCGAGCGTCAAGGAAAACAATATCCGGCGGCCGAACTAGATCAGAAGTTCCAGCCACAGGTGGTGGTGGCCCAGAATCACATCCACCCCACTCTCGAGGTGAAGGTCTTCGATGCGTCGGCATCCGAGCCGGATGCCTTGCGGCAAGCTATTGTCAATACCAGGCGGGGTCAGCGGTGGCGCGCCGTCGTTAACGTGGAGCGGATCCATGGAAAGGGAGCGCCTAGCCATGGCATTGCGGTGGACGTATCGGGAGGTCGTGGCAAGGTGTCCATCTTGGCGGTCGACAGCGTATGGGGATGCACCGACACGCTGTCCGTCATGACCGCCGCGTTGAAGGGCGTGAAGAACGCGACGCTGACCATCCTCAACACGGGCACGCAGAAGGATGTCATCAACTGCAAGACCTTCGCCCTGGCGAATGCGAAGGCGATGGCGAATAACGATGACTTGATTGTGGATCTCCACAAGAAGAATTTTAGCGGGAAGATTGTCGGGACGAGCGATACCATCAATGACGTGGACGTCACGATCGCGCGCGGCTCCGACGTGCTCGATGCGAGCTTCTTCCGGCATACGACGTCGAAGGACGTTTTCGACGATCTTCCCGCGCATATCCGGGAACCATTGGAAGAGAGCTTCGCCCAGAACTTCCGGGAGATCGAGGCGGGAGGCAAGCGCAGGGCGTACAACACCTCCATCCAGCAAGAGAGGCTCAAGTACCTGAGGGATGCGCTGCTTTTCGCCGACTCCGGGTATGGGAGCTAAGCGCTCCAGGAGCCCGCGAGGTGCCCCTGAGATAATTGAGGCTCGGCAGGATTCGTGCAAACATCTTTTTACTTACGGTATTCAAAGTGGCTAACAAAACGCATCGAGCGGCCGTCAGGTGGACGCTGACGGCGCGCTCAGAACCGCAGTGTACGAGTGGTATGAGGATCCGAGCACCGGCCGCGTCCGCCTGGCAGCTGTGCAGTAGTTTTGCCGGCTGCTCTTAGCTAACTTTTGGCTTGTTTTACACGAATCCCTGCCGACCCTCGAGAAGCGTGCACCTTCTTCTTCGCGCAGTGCTCGTCGCTGCACTGACACACAGGCGACGTGCAATCGGCAGGCGCATGCAGTGCGTTGCCGCGTCCTGTGCAGCGCCGACTTTTACATGCGCAATCCAGACGCCCGGCACTGGTCGTGAACCCAGGTTTGCGCAATCGCCGCATTCCACTCCATTGCGACACGTTCATTGTGCAAATTTCACCGTTCGACCCGACGGTTTTTGCGTAATGCCGTGATAACGCTTACAGCCCCGCCAGTATTGAAAACCGCATGCGGGCTCAAGCGACTGCGGTATCGGCTGTAACAGTGCACAGCCATCACTATGCTGCAACGCACGGTGACAAGCCCTTTATGCCCTGACTAGGCTGCGCGGCATGTTAGCGCTATCACTGGCTGACACGTCGTGCAAAGAACCTGCAACAAACGCAACAATGGCGTGGCAACGCCTTTGCTGCGGCGGGTAGACGTGCACGCACATCGCAGGTCGACGGTCGAAGGGGCGATCGGCAGCCTGCGTGCTAGGGGACAGATCGAGGGCAACTGAGACAACGTCAAGCGGTTGTTGCGTGGTGCGTGTGGCGCGGTGCAAGGAGGGAGATGCCATCAGGACATGTCCGATCCAGGCGCCGGCTGCGCCCGCACGACAAATGCATGGCGTTGGATTGGTGGCTCCAGCAGTTGCAGCAGCGTTGGCCACGGCCTGTCGGGCAGTGGCCACGATTCCGCCGTATCGCATGCCGCGATACCGGCCGTTGGCGGTTGGACTCCACTCCCGAGGACACATCGATGCGTCGTACGTTGAACAGCTTCAAGTCGAAGGCCATGTTCACCTTCGTTGGTGGCCTGTTGGTCATCAATCCCGCTTTTGCGCAGGATGTCGCTCCGCCGCCTGCACCGGCGCCGCAATCCAGCAGTGATTCCGCCACCACCCTGGATGCCGTCAACGTGACCGGTATCCGCAACAGTCTCAACCAATCGATGGGCATCAAGCGCGATGCCGCCGGCGTGGTGGATGCGATCAGCGCCGAAGACATCGGCAAGTTTCCGGACACCAACCTGGCCGAATCGCTCCAGCGCATCACCGGCATTTCCATCGAGCGCCGTGATGGCGAGGGCGCGCAGGTCACCGCACGCGGCTTCGGCCCGCAGTTCAACACCGTCACCCTCAACGGCCGCCTGATCCCCGGTGCCGATGCGTTCGGTGCGCCCGGCCAGACGCCGATCGGCGGCGTGGATGTCGGCACGCGCGCGTTCAACTTCGCCCAGCTCGCCTCCGAAGCCATTACCGGCATCGAGGTGTTCAAGACCAGCCGCGCAACGGCGCCCAGCGGCGGTATCGGTGCGACGATCAATATCCAGACCGACAAGCCGTTCAATCACGATGGCGTGGTGGCCAACGCCGGTGCCAAGATGGTGTCCGACCGCTCCGAGCCCTTCGGCGATTCGCTCACCCCGGAAGTGTCGGGCATCTTCAGCTATACCAACCCGGACAAGACCTTCGGTATCGGCCTGAGCGCCAGCTACCAGAAGCGCCATGGCGGTTCGGTCCAAGCCACCGAAAACACCTGGAACATCCAGCGTTGGACCGGTACCGACCCGGCACTGCGCCCGGACGCGGTGGTGACCAATGCCCCGGCGATCGGCCAGTTGTATGGCATGCCCAACGATCTGCGCTACGCATTCGCCGATTTCCAGCGCGAACGCATGAACGGCCAGGCGGTGATGCAGTTCGCACCGACCGACAGCCTGACCCTGACCCTGGATTACACCTACTCGGCCAACGAAATTCGCGAAGAGCGCGGCGAGCAGGGCATCTGGCTGCAGCGCGCCAACAGCTTTACCGATCTGACCTTCGATACCGGCCAGGCCGTGGCCACGCCGGTCTATCTGCGCGATGTGCCCAATGGCGCGAAGGACTTCGGCATGGAACAACAGCGCAACGAGCAGAAGTACACGCTCGGCTCGCTGGGCTTCAATGCCGACTGGCAAGTGAGCGACCGCTTCCAGTTGAGCTTCGATGCGCATAACTCCAAGACGCAAAGCTTGCCCAACGACCCGACCACCGGCGGCAGCGCGACCTACTTCAGTTTCGCCGGCACCAACAACTGCACCAATGGGCCGTACTGCGGCGGCCAATGGGGGCAGGAATTGTGGTTCAACAATTCCTTGCCGATCGGCGCACGCACCTGGTATCCCACTGCGGCCGATTCGCTGGCAAACACCAATGGCGTGGTCAATCCCGCATTCACGCCCGCCGAGCTCGGCTCGCAGGTGCTGCGCATTTTCTATCAGAAGCAGGTGACCGAAACCAAGGAAGGACGCCTGGACGGCAAGTTCGACTTCGACGACGGGCGCTTCCAGTTTGGCGTGAGTTCGACCAACACCACCATGCAACGCCGGGTCAGCGAGACCAACTCGCCGCTGGGCGATTGGGGCGTGGCCAATGCAGGCAACGAGCCGGGCATGGTCGCATTGCTGCAACCGGTGAGCATCACCGGCATGTTCAAGGATTTCAATCCCAGCGGCGCGGCGTCCAGTGCATGGCGTGGCGATGCCGATCAGCTGGCGCTGTGGGGCGGAAGCCAGTACGGCGCAACCACGCGCTACAACCCGCAATACACTGCAGACAACCGGGTGGAAGAAAAGACCCGTGCCGCCTACGTGCAGTTGGAACTTGCCGGTGCCATCGCCGGGATGACCACCAATACGCGGCTGGGTCTGCGCTACGAGCGCACCGACGTGGAGTCCACCTCGCAGGTGGCCACGCCCACCGCGCTGCTGTGGCTGTCCAACAACGACTTCCAGTTGATCCGGTCTACCGACCAGCAGCCTTTCAGCGAGAAGACCAGCTACAACTACGTCCTCCCCAACATGGACTTCAGCATCGATTTCACCGATTCGCTGAAAGGCCGTGCCTCGTTCGGCCAGACCATCGCGCGCGCACCGTACAACAATCTCATCGCCGGACCCACGCCCAATACGCCCAACGGCTCGATCCTGATCAACCCGTCCAACCGCGCCGGCGGCGACTCGCAGACGCCCACGCTCGATCCGTTGGAATCGGACAACCTCGATCTGGCACTGGAGTGGTATTTCGCCGACGCCAGCTATGTGTCGGCGACGTTTTGGAACAAGCGCGTGAGCAATTTCATCGGCAATACCGTCACGCGTGAATCGCTGTACGGACTGACCGACCCCACTTCGGGGCCGGATGCCCAGGCCGCGCTGGCGTTCCTGCAAAGCGGTGCCTGCGCCGCACAGGTGGGCGCGGCCGGCAACGATGTCGCGGGCGCGTGTTCGGCCAACGACACCTCGCTGTTTGCGGCCATGGCACTGCTGCGCAATGCTGCTGCCACCGGCGGGCTGAGCGCCTACAACGGCAGTTCGGCGCAAAGCCTTGCGTTGGAGAATGCCTACGATATCGCCGGCAATGCCTCCGACCCGCTTTATCAGTTCGATGTGTCGCGGCCGATCAACCAGAACAAGGCCAACATCCACGGCTGGGAACTCGGCGGCCAGTACTTCTTCGGTAGCACCGGCTTCGGCATCTACGCCAACTACACCATCGTGGAAGGGGATGTGGCGTTCGATAACACCGTGATCGATCGCGATCAGTTTGCCTTGCTCGGTCTGAGCGACACCGCCAACGTCATGCTGATGTACGAAAAGTATGGCTGGAGCGCACGCCTGGCCTGGAACTGGCGTGACGAATACCTGATCGCTGCCAACCAGGACAATGCCAACCGCAACCCGTACTACGTCGAGCCGTATCAGCAGTTCGACCTCAGCGTCAGCTACGCCTTCAACAAGCAGCTGTCGGTGGGCTTCGAGGCGATCAACCTGACCGGTGAAGACGTCCGTTGGCACGGCCGCTCGGAGAAGCAGATCATCCGCCTGATCGACCAGCAACCGCGTTACACGCTGGGCGTGCGGTACGCGTTCTGATCCATCACGCGTTGTTAGCCGTCAATCCTGCGGCCGCCATCGTGTGATGGCGGCCGCAACCGGTTATTGCGCCGTTGCGCGCGTACGGTCTGCAGCCGCGTTTGCCGCAGTGCTCGCGCCGTCGGTGTGTGGGCGAACGGCCTTGCAATGCGCACGCATGCGCCACGCGCCGGTCTTCGGCGCCATGCAGTGCGTTGCTGCCCTGCGGCTTGCCGGCGCACGCATTTTTGGCAATGCTCAGCATCGATAAGCACGCGGGGAATGCGTGCGCCCGAATTCCCTCATGACTGCAGCGCTCCGCGATGGACGGCTGCTGGAGTTTCAGATGACGCGATACGCAGTGCTCAACAACGTGGCGCATCACGACCTGCGCGTGATCCTGCGCTTTGGTGCGCAATTCGGCGACGCGGTCGGCGTGGTGCCGGCCTTCGTCACCGAATATGCCGAGCTGCAGCGCGAGTACCCGCTGTTCTTCCGCAAGGATCCGGCCGGGAGTGGTTACCAGCCGGTGGCGCTGCTGGGCTTCGCACAGGATGAAAACCTGTTCCTGCAGGACGGGCGCTGGAATGCCAGCTATCTGCCGGGCATCGTTGCCAAGGGGCCGTTCCTGATCGGCTTCCAGGAGCAACACGTCGATGGGGCCCTGGTGCAGGAGCCGGTGATCCATGTCGACCTGGAACATCCGCGTATCAGCCGCAGCGAGGGCGAGGCGGTGTTCCTGCCGCAAGGCGGCCATAGCCCGTATCTGGAACACATCATCGGCGTGTTGCGCGGCATCCGCGATGGCGTGGACGCGGGACAGGCGATGGCGGCCGCCTTCGACGCGCTCGGCCTGATCCAGCCGGTGCGGCTGGACGTTGCGCTGGATGCCAGCCATGCCACGCAGTTGCAGGGCTTGTTCGCGATCGACCGCGAGCGGCTGGCCGCCCTGGATGCACAAGCGCTGCAGCAGTTGCATCAGGCCGGCTATCTGGAAGGTGCCTTCCTGATGCTGGCATCGCTGCACAACGTGCGCCGGCTGATGGCCGAGAAGCAGCGCCGCCTGCAGCAGTCGCACAGCGCCCCTGTTGCCGCGTACGCCTGAGCGTATGGCCGCACGTGCTACCGATCTGTCCGTCGCTGCAGGCGCCGCCATCGCCGAGCGTAGCGACTGCGATCCTGAGGTATTGCCGCTGCCCGCACTTTGCCAGGCCGCCGAGCCGGTGGTGCTGCGTGGCGTTGCGCGGCACTGGTCGCTGGTGCAGGCCGGGCTGCGCGGCGCCGATGAGGCCATGGCGCTGTTGCGCGCGCACGATACCGGCCGCCCCCTGCAGTATTCCTATGGCGGCCCGGAGATCGGCAGCCGCCCGTTTTATCGCGACGATTGCAGCGCGCTCAACTTCCAGGTGCAGTGCGGCAGCGTGAGTACCTTGCTGGATGCCATTGCGGCACATCGTGACGACCCGCAGCCGCCCACCTATTACCTGGCCTCGTTGCCGGTGGACGCCAATCTGCCAGGGTTGCGCGCCCACAACGATCTGGATGTGGCTGCCAACGGCAGCCCCGTGCAGCCCAGCATCTGGATCGGTAACCGGGTGATCGCTTCGTGCCACTACGATGCGCTGGACAACCTGGCGTGCTGCGCGGTCGGGCAACGGCGCTTTACGCTGTTTCCGCCGGAGCAGGTCGCCAATCTGTATCCGGGTCCGCTCGATCCTACGCCGGGCGGGCAGGTGGTGAGCATGGTCGATTTCGCCGATCCGGACCTGCAACGCTTTCCGCGTTTTGCCGATGCCTTGCCGCATGCGCGCAGCGTGGTGCTGGAGCCGGGCGATGCGTTGTTCATTCCCAGCATGTGGTGGCACCACGTCCAATCGCTGCAGCCGTTCAACGTGCTGATCAATTACTGGTGGAGCAGTGCGCCAGCGCACTTGCCCGCCGCGATGCCGGCGCTGTATCACGCGCTGTGGGCAATTCGCGACCGTCCGGCAGCCGAAAAACAGGCATGGCGCGCGTTGTTCGATCACTACGTGTTCGGCCCTGCCGAGCAGGCCGGCGAGCATCTGCCCGAACCGGCGCGCCATGCGCTCGGCCCCATCGACCCCATGCTGTCGCGGCAGCTGCGCGCCATGCTGATCGGCAAGTTGAACCGCTGATGTGCAGCACCGCCCTCAACCCATGCCACAGGAGTGCGCAGTGACTCAGGCTCAGATTCGCAAGGTGGTGATCGCCGGTGGTGGAACGGCCGGCTGGATCGCTGCCTGTGCGCTTTCGCATCAATTCCGCAATTTGCTGGACATCACCCTGGTCGAGTCCGAGCAGATCGGCACCGTCGGCGTGGGCGAATCCACGGTGCCGCCCATCCGCACCTTCCACCGGTTCCTGCAGATCGACGAGCAGGAATTCCTGCGTGCGGTGGCAGGTACCTTCAAGCTGTCGATCTCGTTCGAGCATTGGTGCCGCCAGGGCGAGCGCTACATCCATCCATTCGGCATCACCGGGCAGAGCACCCTGGTGTGCGCGTTTCATCACCTGTGGCTGGAAAGCCAGCGCCGCGGCATGCCGGGCAGCTTCGGCGATTACTGCCTGGAAACGGTGGCCTCGCGCGTGGACCGCTTTGCGCTGCATGGCGAGCCGGCGGTCAATTACGCCTATCACCTGGATGCGGCGCTGTATGCCAAGTTCCTGCGCGCGCGCAGCGAGGGCTGCGGCGTCAAGCGTGTCGAAGGCAGGATTCAGCAGGTGACCGTGCAGCCGCACAGCGGCGATGTCGCCAGCCTGGTGCTGGAAGACGGGCACGTGATCGAAGGCGATTTGTTCATCGATTGCAGCGGCTTCCGCGGTCTGCTGATCGAGCAGACCCTGCACACCGGCTACGAAGACTGGAGCCATTGGTTGCCGTGCGACCGTGCGGTAGCGGTGCAGACCGAAGCCCTCGGCCCACCGGTGCCCTACACCCGCGCCATCGCGCACGAAGCCGGCTGGCGCTGGCATATTCCGTTGCAGCATCGCGTCGGCAACGGCCTGGTGTTTTCGAGCAAGCACCTGTCCGATGACGAAGCGCACGCCAAGCTGCTGCGCGATGTGGCTGCGCCTGCCGTCAAGGAGCCGTGGATGGTGCCGTTTCGCACCGGCCGCCGGCTCAGGGCCTGGAACAAGAATGTGGTCTCGCTCGGTCTGGCCAGCGGCTTTATCGAGCCGCTGGAATCCACCAGCATCCATCTCACCATCTCTGCAGTGGTGCGGCTGCTGGCGCTGTTTCCGGCCGACGGCATTGCGCCCTCGCAGGTGCAACTGTTCAACGACGTCAGCCGCGCTGAAATGGAGCACGTGCGCGACTTCGTCACCTTGCACTACCACGCCACCCAGCGCGACGAACCGCTATGGCAGCAGTGCCGGCAGATGGAACTGCCCGAGTCGCTCGCGCTGCGCCTGCGTGCCTGGCGCGAACGCGCGCACGCCTGGCAGGGTGCCGATGAACTGTTTCGTGTCGATTCCTGGACGCACGTGCTGATGGGGCAGGGCATTGCGCCCGAGCAGCATCACCCGTTGACGCGCGCATTTTCCGACCACGACCTGCGCCGCCTGCTCGACGGTATCGCCCAGCCGATCCAGCACGCCGTGCAGCAGATGCCCTCGCAGCAGGACTTCATCGAGCGCTACTGCAAGGCAGGCGAACAGGTGTGGGGGATGCGTAGCCCGGTGCCTGCCTAGAGCGGGTCATGCACCTTGAGATGAGGTGGTTGGCCGCCAGCGGAGGGGTGCGGCGTCGCGGTGCTTGGCGGCTTGGCTGTGGCGTCAAGGCAAGCCGCGCGGCGCGCACTCCGTGCTGCTGGCGGCCAATCCTCCGGGAAGCGCCCTGTGGCGCGCAGAGACCGCGTTGCACGCCTTGCCCAAGCGGCCAGCCTGGACAAGGCGCACGCCTTACTCGACGCGCTACACGACGCCTCGCACTCACCTCAACGTACATAACACGCTCTGGGGCCGGCATTGGATCGCGGCGGGCGGGCGCAGTGCGCGCCGCGCTACAGTCGCATCAGATCCTTGCCCACCACGATCGGCCCGGTGTAATGCTTGCGCGCGCCTTCGCTCCACATCGCATCGGTGATGGACGCATCGCCGCCGGGGACGAAGTGATTGAGCACGAGCATCTTCGCGTTGGCCGCAGCCGCAATCATGCCGACCTCTTCGCTGGTGGAGTGGCTCTTGAGCAGATGGTCGAGCAATGTGGGTGCGTTGTCGTTGGCCTTCAGCATCGTCTGCAACGCCGGCAGATACATCACCTCGTGCACCAGGACGTCGGTGTTCTTGGCGAACTCGGCCAGCGCGGGCAGGTAGCGCGTATCGCCGGAAAACACCACGCTGCGGTCGGGCGCCTCGAACCGATAGGCGAAGGCCGGCTTGAGCGTGTAATGGTCCACCAAGGTGGCGGTGACGGTGACCTGATCGTTCTTCAGAACGGTGCCGGGCTGGTCGAACTCATGCACATGGATGAGTGCTTCGAACGGCGGGCGGCCTTCCTCACGGATGCGTGCCTGGATGTCGATGGCATTCATGGCGACAAACGCGTCCACCATCCTGGCGATGCCGGGTGGGCCATACAGATGCACCGGCGTCTGCAGGCCGCTGGCCCAGGCCAGCCACACCACGTTGAGCAGATCGGCGTTGTGGTCGGAATGGTGGTGGGTCAGAAAGATATCGCGCAGCATGGGCAGTCGCATGCCGGCCTTGACCAGTTGCTGCGCCACGCCGTTGCCGCAATCGATGAGATACGGTTGCCCGTCGATGACCAGGGCATTGGCGGCCGCGGCCCGCAATGGCGAAGGTGTCGGGCCACCCTTGGTGCCCAGCAGCACCAGCACGCTGCCCTTGGCCGGAAAGGGTGCAGGCGGCGCGGAGTCGGGCTTGGCGGATGTTCGTCGTGCCGGCGGACGCACAGCAGCACCGAGCTGCCCCACCGCAGTCAGCGAACTCGCAGCTAATGCAGTGCGTAGCAGCGTGCGGCGGGAGCGGAAGGGATGGGATGCGGTCATTGCGGCTCGTGCCGATGTGCGTGGGTTGGGTGTCGATGCAAGTTTGCGTGCTGTACACACCATACGGCAGGCGTCGCTGGCAGCGATCCGCAACAGCGGTTGGGGCGTTATTTTTTCGCTGCGCCTGCTGCCATTCTCAAAATTCGCGTGCAATGAATTCATCCAAGGCCGGCGAACGATAGAACGCCATGCATTGGGCGAAGATGCGATTGAACGGGCCGCGGCGCGCTTCGTCCTTCATCGGGACTTCGCGCTTGTCAAACCCCGCCGTGTTGGCGTCGACAAAGCGATGCAGGCGGTCGGTCGCGCCGACCTTGGCGTTGTCCATCGCATAGGTGGTCAGCAGATACGAGCGGTCGCGTAGCTGATCGGGTGCGTACTTGCCGCTACGCGTGTAGTTGTTATCCAGGCACCGCTGCAGCGCATAGGCCTTGATGTCCTCGCGATCAGCCGGCTTGCCGGCCGCCAGGGCGGGGGCTTGCAGCGCCAAGGCAACAAGGGTGATGACCAGCAGTGGGGCACGTGCGCGAACCATGGGCGACCGTTGTGAAGGAACAGGCCCCATCAGTCTGCATCATTGCGACGCTCGCCGCCGCTAGTGCGCCGTTGGTGCAGTCGACGTCAATCAGGCATTGCCCGATTGGCCGAAGTGGATCTGGTACACCCATCGCGCCGGCAACCGCACACCGATCAATGTGTTGAGCGAGGCTGCAAAAAACAGCCGTGGAGCGATGTCTCGCGCGAGCACGTCACGCCGTTGCCGTCAGTGCGTAGCAAGAAGATGGTGGTGGCATTGGACAGCCTGCGGACACTTCAGTGCACGGATCAACGCATGCACGGTCGCTGAGTCGAAGACGCATCGCCCGGCAAACGGATTGCCCGGCGATGCGCGATCAAGCGTGGCAGGCACAAGGTCGCCTGCCACGCGGCTTACCGCTTACTGGCCGAAGTAGGTGGAAATGGTGGAATACACGTCCGAGAAACGCGAGTAGTAATCCGGATCGGTCTGCGCGCTACAGAACGAATAGCCGCCATACAGGCCGCCACGCAGCTGGTAGGCGCCACCGCTGGCAACGGTGAACAGGCCCGAGCCGGACGAGCCGCCTTCGGTCACACCGTCGCTCCACACCACGCGATAGAGCGGGCTCTTGCCATCGATGGAGCTGCTCAGTGCATTCACCGTGCCCAGCGAATACTTCTTGACGTCGCCCGATGGGTGATGGATGCCGACAATCGAGGTGCCGGTGGAACCGATCGCCGCGCTATTCCACGCTGCATAGAACGCGCCGCTTGGCGGTGCGGTCTTCAGCTCCAGCAATGCGGTGTCGCGCGTGGTGTTGGCATGCCGCAGGAACGCGCCGCCCGTCAATGTGGTTGCCTGCGAGCTGACCGTACTGCCATTGCAGCTGGCCGCATCGTAGAACCAGTAGGTCTGCAGCGTGTTGGCCACCGTCTGCGTGCTGATGCAATGCGCCGCGGTCCAGAACAGGTTGCGCTTGGGCGAATTGGTATTGTTGAGCAGCGTGCCGGTGCACAGGAACGAGCCCTGGCTGGTGGTGAACACCATGCGTGCCACCGCCTTTGCGGCGCTGGTGAAGCCGGTCGTGGGGTTGGCACGGCAGACGATGTCGTTCTGACAGGAATCGCTTTCGCCGATGGCAATGGTCATCATGTCGCGCGGGCTGGCAGTGGGGCTGATATCCAGATGCGACAGCTGCGGAATGCTGAGGCTGAAGTTTTCCGGATACAACCCGGCCGGCAGCGACAGCTCGACCAGCAGATCCTCGCCACTCACCGTCGGCGACCAACCGATGTCGTTGCCGCTGGCAGCAAAGCTGGCGCCGGATTGCTCGAACACGCGACCATCGTTGCCGGCAAAGCGCAGCGTCACCTTGGATGGGTCGCCAGGCCTTGCACCGGCGCCACGCAGTACCAGCGATGCACGCAGCGACGCCGCCTGTGCGGAGCTGACTTTGAGACTGGCCACGCGCGAGCCATCGGGAGCCATTTGCCAATCCAGCTTGGACAGGTTCACCGTCGGCTGTGCAACCGCACGCGAAAAACCGATCTGCAACGGCTGCCCATGCTTGACCTGTGCAATACGACGTTCGCGCACACGACCCATTTCGGCGCTGGTAGGTGCGGTGAGCTGCACCACGCGCGTGGGCAGAACGCCGCCGCGTAAACTTGCCGACTGCAACGTGGCCGCACCAAGCTTGGCCGCCTGCGGCGCGGTGGTGACCGGCGCTGCATCCATCTCGGTCGGCGGGGCGGCCGCTGCGGTGCCGGAAACAGCGGAAAACAACGCCAGATACATCGCGTTCTTGCGATTCATGGGTAGTCCTTCTCGTCAGGGATCGTCAGGCTGCAGCGGGGGCTGCAACAAGCGGGCGCCATCGTTGGCGCCGAACGAGCCTAGCGAAACTTTAAAGCTGAATATGTGCTGAAAATCTCGTTCGGGAATGAAAGGTCGTGATCGATATAGTGCCCGCACGCGTCTGTCATCCACTGGGCCGTCATGCCGTCGGCCCCGGGCGGTGCATAGGCTCCCAGGGCGGCCATGTTGGTTCTAGTCAGCAGGTGCAAGTCCAGCATCCAGCTGCGCAGTGGCAGCTTGGTGTGTTCAATCCACGTCATAGTCGTGGTGGCGATCAGCGCTCCTAGGGCCTCGGGCGACCTCAACCCGGCCTTGAGGGATGCACAGCGATGGTGGAGCCAGTGAATCCTTCGTTCGTTTTCACGGCGGTGGACGACATCTCTGGCTGCGTGCCAGGTGGGGATATAAACAGAATCTCTGCGCACTCACCTGAAACATGTCGCATGCGACCCACCTCAACTTCTTTTCCAAGGCTGCCGCACGCGCAATCGCGCGACGGCGATAGCGACGTGCCTGCCTCCGCGACCGCTTTCCCCTGGCACGCGCGTGACAGCGCCAGTGCGTTTCCAGGTCTCAGTGCTGCGCCGGTCAAACGCGGACGTAACGCGACACGATCGATCACGGCAGGTGCCTGGCGGTCATCTGGCATGCGTCTGCCGCAGGTAGATACCCAGGCATGCGATCTCGTCAGCGCGATTGCCCAAGTGGATCGTGCATCGGCGCAGCCGCACGGACAGGATCCGCAATGGGAAATACGCTGCCGCACTGTGCTCGAAAGCATGCGCGCATGCGCAGGCGAATCCTACAAGGGCGATCCGGCGACGGTGGCTGACATCGATGGGTTGCATCTGAATGTGCCGATGTCCACGCGGCGGTTGAAACTCTGGGAGCGAGAGACCGACGATGTGATTGTGGCGGTGCTGGGTTTTTCCGGCACATGCCTGAATGCGACCGACGATCTGTTATGCGATATGAAAAGCCAGATCGCACAGGTACACGTCAACGTATTTGACGAGCGCCTTCCGACCTTGGGCAGGGTTGGAGCAGGCTGGCAGGAATGGTGGCAGTCCGAAGCTCAGTTGCCGCGCGCCGACGGAACCGTCATGAAGGACGTGTTGAAACGCTACACGAATCGCGCGCGGGAGAGCGGCAAGGCGCTGTCGATGTCGTTGACGGGGCACAGTCTGGGCGCAGCAGCGGCCACGCTCGCCGGCTTCGACATCACGCACTTTCTGCGCGCGGCCGGAGCCCCGGGTAAGATCAGCATTTATTCATTCAATCCACCGCGCCTCGGGCCAGCGGGCGCCGACAGACGCTATATGCAAAGCTTAAGATCGAACGACAGCGAACTGCGATTCACGCTGCGCCAGTTTGCGCGCGCCCTGGATCCGATCCAGTCGGTGCCCTTTTTCATGCATCACCCGCACTGGGATCACCCCGGGGCTGCTGACGAGCGCGCCGGCAGCACCAGCGGTGATCGCTTCGCTCAGTTCATCACCGTGACGGACGGCCCGGCCAGCACTGTCAACCTGGCGGACAATCACGAATTGACGTTGTGGCGCTCTTATTTCCTGTCCAAGATCGAGCCGGGCGATCTGCAGCGCATCTTTTCTCCCATGGAAGTGTCGCAGGGAACATCCGAAGACCGGCGTCTTTCCCGCAGGCAATTGTTCACCTCGTGGCTGCCGTACCGCCAGCCGCCGGCCACTCGCGGGCGGATTAGATAGCCGGCAATAAATTGCGAATGAGTTTTCCAGGCCAAGAGAGAGTTTCTAAATTTTTGATTGATCCTGACTCCTGGCCACGAAGATCGCTCGCTGCAGGTCAAACCGGCTCCAGGCACTGCTTGGACTGCAACATGCCCGTGGCAAGTCGTGGCAGCGCATCGTGAAGCGGATCGACGGTGAGCGATCGTCCATCTCTGCAAGTCAAGCCCTGCGTATTTGCGCTGATGGCGTGATGCATCACCTTGATGACGTGTTTGAGGTTGCCCAGCACGAGATTGATCCATCGCACACCGCAGCACGGGTGGGCCAGGAGCACGCCAGCACAACAGACGGTGCTGCTGTTGAGGCTATTCCAGCGCGTCGCTGGCGCGCAATTCGGTGGAGCGTCCGCTGAGTTTCAGAAACGCCAGTACCGTCAGCCCCACCGCCATCCACGCAGCGCCGCCCAGTTGTGCATGCAGGTCGGCATTGAGCAGGACGTAGGCCAGGATGACGATCCCGATCAGGGGCACCATGCCATGCAGCACACGCCGGCCGTGGGTGCGGAAGTGCCACAGCACTGCGATATGCAGCAACACGAAGGCGGTCAGTGCGCCGACGTTGCACAGCGACGACAGCAGCGCGATCTGCCCGACGAAGACTTCGCCCAATACCAGACTCAGGCCCGCCACCAGCAGGATCGCACGCTGCGGTACGCCGGTGCGCGGGTGGATGTAGCGCAGAAAGCCCGGCAATTGCCGGTCGCGCGCCATGGCGAACAACAGTCGCGACGTGGCCGCCTGTGCAACCAATGAATTGGCGATTGCCGCGCTGATCGCCACCGTGAGCGCAATGACAATTTGCAGCCATGGTCCGGCGATCAACCGCCCGATCTCGAAGAACGCATCGTTGGATGCCTGCGCGCTTGGGTAGCGCTGCAGGGTAGGCTGCAGCAATGCCGCCAGCCAGGTTTGCAGGATGAACAAGCCTGCCACGATCAGCAAGGCCAGCAAGGTTGCGCGCCCCACCACGCGGTTGCCGCCGCGCGCTTCCTCGGACATGGTGGAGATCGCATCGAAGCCGAGGAACGACACCACCGCCACCGACAACGCGCTGAAGATCAGCTGCGGAGAAAACGCCTGCGGGTTATACAGGGGGCGCCAGCTCCAGTGCGCGCCATTGACGCCGCGCTGGATCGCCAGCGTCGCCAGCACCACGAACACCGCCAGGACCAGCAACTGCGCAAGCAGGAAAAAGCGATTGGCGCGTGCGGTGGTTTCGATGCCACGCAGGTTCACCACCGTGTTGAGCACCACGAAGAACCCAATCCACGCCGGCTGCGGTATCGCCGGCAATACGGTCTGCATCGCATTGGCGCCGACCACGTACAACAGCGTCGGCACCAGCAGGTAGTCGAGCAGAATCGCCCAGCCAGCCAGAAATCCCATGCCGCTGCTCAGCCCGCGCCCGACATAGGCATATACCGAACCGGCCACCGGAAATGCCTGCGACATCTGCTGGTAGCTCAGTGCGGTGAACAGCATTGCCACGAAGCCGACCAGGTAGGTCAGCGGCACCATTCCGGCACTGATGTCGAAGACGCCGCCGAAGATCGAGAACGGCGCCGTGGGCACCATGCACACCAGCCCGTAGATCAACAGATCCTTCAGCGTGAGCTGCCGCTTGAGCTCCTGTGCGTAGCCGAAGCGTTGCAGCGTGGCCGCATCGTCGCGGCGGGGCGTGTCGGTCATGCAGGTGTCCGTTGCAAGGAATGCCGGCACGCAGCGCAAGCGCCCGGACGACCTGAACGCCCGTCCCGTGCTGCCGTCATGTGACCGGCATTGTGACGATAATGTGGCCGACAAGCCCATCCATTGGTAAAAGTGCTAGGTTTTCCATGCTGGATGTCATCTGCTGGCAACCACCGGTACCGAAGGAGCACCATGTTCGACATTCTGGCCAGCCTGGGCTGCGATCTGCAGGCACTGCAGACGCTCGATAGCTGCCTGGACCGGGTATTTCGCGATGTCTGCGCGCTCGGTTTCCAGTCGCTGGTGTACGACTATGCGCCGGTGCCCCTGAGTCTGGAGGGAGCGCTGATCACGCCAACGGTGTTCATGCAGCGCAATGCGCCGGGCGATATGCAGCATGTGTGGTGCGAGCACGGCTACTACCAACATGACCCTGTTCAGCAGCGCGCAACGCGGCGTACCACGCCATTCGTATGGTCGTACCGCACCGACGGCCACTGCGCGGGCGTGGAATATGTGGGGGGGCAGCACCGGCAAGTGACCCGCTATCTCTGCGATAGCGGCATGGGCACCGGTGTCACCGTGCCGCTGCATTTGCCTGGTGGCGCATTTGCCACCTTCAGCGGCGCGATCGATGCCGCCGCTGCACAAGCGCCGCGGTTGGCCGAAGCGCAGGTGCTGCCGTTCCTGTTGCTGGCGCACGCCTTCCAGGCGCGCGCGCAGGAGTTGCTGGAACCGCAGGAACGCCGCTGCCACCACATCGCGCTGACCCGTCGCGAGCGCGAATGCCTGCAGTATTCGGCAAAAGGCCTGACGTCCAAACGGATTGCCGCGGCACTCAACCGTTCAACCGCCACGGTGAACCTGCATCTGAATTCAGCCGCGCGCAAGCTGGGCGCCCGCAACCGCGTGGAAGCGGTGGTGCGTGGTATGCACTATCGGTTGCTGGAGCCATAAGTTTTCTTCGAGCGTGCCTGCGCGCTGCGGTACGCGCGGCTTCACAGGTTTCGGAGCGGCAGAGCGCACATGCCATGTCGTTTCCTTGGCGCGACCCACCTGTGTTCTGAACGCTGATCTGTTGTTGGTCCGAATGGAGTCCAGTGGCGCGGACAGATGCGATAGATGTGCTGATTCGAACTAGCTATTTCGATCCAGGAGCGATGTCGAGTCGCGCGATACCCGACGCATTCGGCGATGCAAAGCGTTCGATCGAACCGGCTATCGGCCAGCGCCAACCGCGCATCCGGGCGCGTTCAAACCTGTGAAATTTGCCAGTTAACGCCGCTCGGCGTGCTCGTTAGGCTCGGGGCTCATCATTGCCGTAGGCAGGCGCAGGTCATGCAGTGCACCGAGGGTTACGTCGAATTCCGCGGCTACCGTACCTGGTACCGCATTACCGGCGACCTGTGCGCAGATGCCTGCCCGCTGTTGGTGCTGCACGGCGGCCCCGGATGCACGCACGACTACGTGGACAGCTTCAAGGACCTGGCGGCCAACGGCCGCGCGGTGATCCACTACGACCAGCTGGGCAACGGCAACTCCACCCATCTGCGCAATGCCGAGCCAGGCTTCTGGACAGTGGGGCTGTTTCTGGACGAGCTGCAGACGTTGATCGCGCATCTGGGGCTGTCGCAGTACGCATTGCTGGGCCAGTCCTGGGGCGGAATGCTGGCCGCCGAGCACGCCGTGCGCCGGCCGGCCGGCCTGCGAGCGCTGGTCATCGCCAATTCGCCCGCCTCGATGGGGTTGTGGCGCGCGGCTGCGCTGCGTCTGCGCGCGCGCCTGCCTGACGATATCCAGGCCGCATTGGACGAGCACGAAGCCGCCGGTACGCTGGACCATCCGGCCTACCGCGCAGCCAGTCAGGTGTTCTATGCGCAGCACGTATGTCGCGTGCTGCCGTGGCCTGCCGAGGTCGCGCGGACGTTTGCCGCCATCGACGCCGACCCCACCGTGTATCACGCCATGAACGGCCCGACCGAATTCCACGTGGTGGGCAGCTTGCGCAACTGGAGCATCATCGAGCGCCTGCACCGCATCACCGCACCCACGCTGGTGCTCTCTGGCAAGTACGACGAAGCCACGCCGGAAACCGTCGAGCCCTATGCGCGGTTGATCCCGGATGCGCGCTGGCACGTGTTCGCCAACTCCAGCCACATGCCGCACGTGGAAGAACGCGCGGCGTGCATGCGCCTGGTCGGCAATTTCCTGGACGATCAGACACCGTGGCCCGGTGGACAAATGCTGCGCTCCTCAGCACTGGCCAATCGCGCTGTCTGAGCGTGCAGTGTGGTGTGGCGGTGGCCAGCGGGCCGATCAACTGCACTGCGTTTGGCTGCCTGCCTGCCGCGATGATGTCGCTGTGGGTGGACACCATCAATCCGTGCCTGCGATAGCGGCCCTGCAGCGCTTGCGTGCTTGCATCGCTGCACGCGTGGCGCTGCGCGCGTTGTTCCGGGCAGCTGTGTCGATGGAGGTTCGCACTTTGACGCAAGCCCGTTTCGGGCTGCCGGCGCACGATGATGCGCGAGCGTCGCAGGGCACACGCCGCAGCGTGGGCAGGCACGTCAACGCTCTGATGCGCCGCGACGGCGCTGGCGCTGGCGCTACAGCTTGCGTTTGCATCTTCGTGCCGATGTAGATGCAGTGCTGCAATGCATGACTGCATTGCAGTTGGCCAGCTGCCATCGCCAGGCATGCACTGGGTGCGCCCATGCCTGTCGCTGCGTCGGCACGTGGATCGTCACGGTTGCAGGCGCAATCGCTCTGCACGCCCGAACGCCTGCGCATCGCCGGCGTCTGCAGCACATGCACACATGCGTCGATCAACACAGGGCTATCGCATGGCATTGGCGTGTCCTGTCCCGGCTGTCCTTGGCTGTCCCTTTTGCATGTCCCGGAAAGAGAACACCGCGGTGTGTCTAAGTTTCGAAGATGAATAATTGTTTTATGTTTTAAATCGCGCGAAGAATGCAGCCCCCCCACGCATCGCCTTGCCGTTGTCGTCGCCACTGCGCAGGCGGCCGGCATTGCTTGTCGACTTCATTGGGAGAGGCTCCATGATCATCAAGACGCTACACGGCGCACTCGCGCTTGCACTGTCCGCTTGCGCCGCGGGCGCGATTGCCGGCCCGGTCGGTTACGGTGCGGCCACTACCGGCGGCGGCAACAAGACACCAGTCAACGTGGCGACGTTCGAAGCAGTGCAGGCCGCCATCGACAACTATTCCGGTAGCGGCGGGCTGGTGCTTAACTACACCGGCCAGTTCGACTTCGGCACCATCAAGGACGTGTGCGCGCAATGGAAGCTGCCGGCCAAGACCGTGCAGATCAAGAACAAGAGCGATGTCACCATCAAGGGCGCCAACGGCTCGTCGGCGAACTTCGGCGTGCGTGTGGTAGGCAATGCGCACAACGTGATCATCCAGAACATGACCATCGGCTTGCTGCAAGGTGGCGAAGATGCCGATTCGATTTCGCTGGAAGGCAACTCCAGCGGCGAGCCGTCCAAGATCTGGATCGACCACAACACCATCTTCGCCTCGCTCACCAAGTGCTCCGGTGCAGGCGATGCCTCCTTCGATGGCGGCATCGACATGAAGAAGGGCGTGCACCACGTCACCGTGTCCTACAACTATGTCTACAACTATCAAAAGGTCGCGCTCAATGGCTACAGCGACAGCGACACCAAGAACTCGGCTGCGCGCACCACGTATCACCACAACCGCTTCGAGAACGTGGAATCGCGCTTGCCATTGCAGCGCCGCGGCTTGAGCCACATCTACAACAACTACTTCAACAATGTGTTTACCTCGGGCATCAACGTGCGCATGGGTGGGGTGGCCAAGATCGAGTCCAACTACTTCGAGAACATCAAGAACCCGGTGACTTCGCGCGATAGCAGCGAGATCGGCTACTGGGACCTGATCAACAACTACGTTGGCAGCGGCATCACCTGGAGCACGCCGGACGGCAGCAAGCCCTACGCCAATGCCACCAACTGGGTGAGCTCCAAGGTGTTCCCGGAGTCGCTGGGCTACATCTACACCGTGACGCCGGCAGCACAGGTCAAGGCCAAGGTGATCGCCACCGCGGGCGCGGGCAAGAACCTGGCGGAGTGACCGGTAGCGCCCGGAGTCGCGAATGAGCTGTAGCAAGCGCTGGTCAGGAGGGCCTGGGCGGCGCACAGCAAGCGCAGCGTTTCCGGGGGACAAGCCGATGACGAGTAGCGGCCGTCCATCCGGAAGCTGCGCACATGATGGCTCTTGGCTCTTGGCGGCATCGAGGCACGTCCCCGGCTTGTTCGGGGATGTGCTTTGCCCGGTTCTTGGAGACGACAGGTGACAGGCGCGCGCTGCATCGGCCGTCAGGTGACGGCGCGCACCGGCAGGTTGCCGGGCGTGGCTGCTGCACACCCGCGCGCAAGGCGCGATCGCGAGACATCGCCACTCCTTCCCCGGGCTGGCGTCAAGAGGCGCGGCAGGCGCTGCGACGCGGTATCGTGTCGCGATTCCATCCATGCAAGCCTGTCCATGCCGCTTCCGACCGATTCCGTTGCTGAGACCGCTGCGCCCGCCGCGCCTGCATTGCGCCATGCGCTGAAGCCGCGGCAATTGATGATGATGGGCCTGGGCACGGCGATCGGCGCCGGGCTGTTTCTAGGTTCTGGTGTGGGCATCCACGCGGCCGGTCCGGCGGTACTGATCTCGTATCTGATTGCCGGGGCGTTGGTCATCATCGTGATGAACGCGCTGGGCGAAATGGCCGCCGCCAAGCCGGCCAGCGGGGCATTCTCGGTGTACGCCGCCGATGCGATGGGCCCGACGGCCGGCGCCACCGTGGGCTGGCTGTGGTGGTTTCAGGTGGTGGTGGTGATTGCGGCCGAAGCGGTAGGTGCCGCCGGGCTGCTGGCCACGGTCTGGCCGGCGTTGCCGGTGCCGTTGCTGGCGTTGCTGTTCATGGCCACGTTCACTGCGATCAATCTGCTCGGCGTGCGCAACTTTGGCGAGTTCGAATTCTGGTTCGCCATTCTGAAAGTGCTGGCGATCGTGGTGTTCCTGCTGATCGGCGTGGCGTTGCTGGCGGGCTGGTTGCCCGGAGTGGCATCGCCCGGGCTGTCCAACTTCACCCAGAACGGCGGCTTTGCGCCCAAGGGCCTGGCCGGTATCGGCTCGGCGTTGCTGGTGGTGGTGTTTGCCTTCGGCGGCACCGAAATCGTGGCGGTGGCCGCCGCGGAAACCGCCGACCCGGGACGTAGCCTGGCGCGCACCATTCGCACTGTCGCCTGGCGCATCCTGGTGTTCTATATCGGGTCGATCAGCGTGATCGTGGCGGTGGTGCCGTGGACCAGCGCCGCGCTCAGCTCGCCGTTCGCGGCCGTGCTGGACGTGGCACGCATTCCCGGTGCCGCCACGGCGATCACCCTGGTGGCGGTGGTCGCGCTGCTGTCGGCGCTCAACGCTAATCTGTACGGTGCCTCGCGGATGATCTTCTCGCTGGCCCAGCGCGGCGAAGCGCCGCGGTTGCTGGCCAGGACCAGCGGCGAACAGGTGCCGCTGGTGGCGGTGATCGCCAGCGTGTTGTTCGGCTTCGCCGCCGCAGCGCTGGAGTTGCTGTATCCGAACAAGGTGTTGCCAATGCTGCTCAACATCGTCGGCGCCACCTGTCTGCTGGTGTGGACGATCTCGCTGGTATCGCAACTGATCTTGCGCGCCCGCGCGGACCGTGCCGGCCTTGCATTGCCGTTCCGCATGCGCGGCTATCCGTTTCTGACCGTGCTGGCGCTGGTCATCCTGGGCGTGATCTTCGTGTTGTTGGCCTCTTCGGCCGATACGCGCGCGCAATTCCTCTCGATGGTCGCGCTGACCGCAGTCATCGCAGCGGTCAGCGAAGTTGCGCGGCGCCTGCGTGCGCGGATGTGAGGAATTGGAAGCGTGGCAGTGTGTTGGTGCGTTGTGTGCGCTGGCGGGCGTGTCAGCTGTAACCGGCGGCCAGCGCTCATGACGCGAGTGCAACCGGCAATTGCCCCCGTCGTTGCTGGCGACGTTGATGTGTTCAGGCGTCGGCCTGGCCACGGACCACGGCATCAGGGCAGTGCGTCCGCAATCTCGCACGCACACTAACCCAACTGTCCAGGAGCCGCCGCGGCTGCGCAGCAGTTCTGTTTGCTGCTCTTAGCCGATATCGGCGGGCTCCCCATCCCGGCATGCGGCATCGTCGCCAAAAGCCTCCAGGACCCGTCGATTCCTGGTGAGACGACGGCCGGTCCAATAACGAAAAAACCCCCGCACCGACGCGGTGCGCTGCGAAACGAGAAACGCGTCAGCAGTCCTGCGCTTTCCTCTCGGGCCGGGCACTCGCCCCGGGGATCTGACGGTCCAGTTCGGTTATTCTCCTTTGGACGCACATGCTCCACCCATCAGGGCGCTCGAAGAATAGCGACCGGATCTTCAACGCGGAACACGCGCTTTTATTGGCGACGTCGTCAGACGTCATTGCCGGGGTTCGCCCATGCATGCAGTTTCCTCCGACAATCTGGCCGACTTGGTTCCGCCGCTCACGCTGGAAGCAGTGCATGCGTTAGCGTGTCCGGTCGATACGCATCTGGATTCGCTGTATCTGTCGCGGCTAGGCGGCTTCGATTTCTGGAAGGGCGATTGGAAAGCACATCGGCGTTCTCCGATCCTCTGGTTGATGTCCAAGACCTCGCCGCGAGGTCGCAACCAACCGCTGATGTACCACGTGAGCGGCCCGGACTTTCTCGCGGGCGGCTATGGCGGTGCCTGTTTCAGCGCCCATGCACTCTGGGAAAACCTCATCGGCGTGCCTTTTCTCGACCCCTGGAAACACTGGGTGGAGCATCGGCGCTATGTCCAGGAGATGGTGGCGGCCAGCGGCGGGCGAATGCGGCTGGCACGCAGCGCCGCCGAGCTCCGCGCGATTCGCGCAGCGGGTCTGTGCAGCGCCATCCTGTCGTTGGAGGGGGCGCACATGCTTGGGCCACGCGGGCGCCGCACCCAGGCGCTGCGGCTGGCGCGTCTGGACAGTGCGGCCAAGGACGGCGCCGCCTATCTGACGCTCAATCATTTCAGCCATACCGACATCTCCCAGGCTGGCTATGCATCGCTCAATCCGTGGGGCGAGAAGAAGGGCGCGGGGCTGACGGCGTTTGGCCGGCAGGTGGTGGAGCGCTGCATCGATGCCGGGCTTCTTGTGGATCTTTCGCATACCTCGAGCCAGGGGATCCTTGACGCTTGCGGCATCTGCATCCGTCGCGACGTGCCGGCCTTCGTCTCGCATGGCGCATCGCGCAGCGTCACGCGTGGTGTGGAAACGCGGCCCTCACGTCACCTGGACCGGGCGCTCGACGATGCGGCGATCCGTGCCATCGTGCAGACCGGTGGCTGCATCAGCGTCATCCTGGCACCGTACTTCTTGCAACACGCCTATCTGGCCGATGGCACGCCGGACATGGATGCCGATCTTGCCTTTGTCGTTGCGTATTACGAAGCGTTTGCCCGGCAGATTGCCGCCATGGGGATCGTCGAAGATCCATGGAAACACCTGAGTTTCGGCAGCGATTTCGATGGCGGCATTTCCAGCCTGCCGACCGGGATGCGCAGCGGGGCGGATCTGCCCAAGCTCACGCAGGCGATGCTGGATGCCGGCTGGCCCACGCAACGCATCGTGGATGTGTATAGCGGCAATTTTCTGCGGATCTGGGAGCGGGTGCGGCCATAGCGTTGCCACGGCCTGGCTCTGGGACGCTCGGCATGGCCGGTCTTGCACCGCCTGTCGACGCACACTGCCCAGCAGAGGCGGGCGGTGTGGCGTACCGCAGTACAAGGGCGGCAATTTGTCGCAGATGCGACGCCGTGTCGCATCGGGAACGGGCGCGACCGTCCCTATCATGATCGCGTAGCGCAGCAGCGCGCGCGCGATCGCCCGATGCAATGCATTCCGGCGATCGCGCTGCGACCTGCACGCCGACGATCACTTTTTTCCTGGAGGGTTCTCCATGGACGCACTGCTGTTATCGCGGATCCAGTTCGGATTCGTCATTGCGTTCCACGTGTTGTTTCCGGCATTCACCATCGGGCTTTCCAGCCTGCTGGCGTTTCTGGAATGGCGCTGGTTGCGCACGCGTCTGCCGGTCTGGCGCGAGCTGTATTTTTTCTGGCAGAAGATCTTTGCCGTGTCCTTCGGCATGGGCGTGGTCAGCGGCATCGTGATGGCCTTCCAGTTCGGGGCCAACTGGCCGGAATTGAGCCGCGTGGCCGGTGGCGTGATCGGGCCACTGCTGAGCTATGAAGTGCTCACCGCGTTCTTTCTGGAAGCCAGTTTCCTGGGCGTGATGATGTTCGGCTGGGGTCGAATTTCCGAGCGCCTGCATTTCCTGGCCACCTGCATGGTGGCGCTGGGCACGCTGTTTTCCACGTTCTGGATTCTTTCGTCCAATAGCTGGTTGCAGACCCCGGCCGGCTACGAGGTCATCGGCGGCATCGTGCATCCGGTGGACTGGTTGCAGATCATCTTCAATCCCTCGTTCCCGTACCGGCTTGCGCACATGGCGCTTGGCTCGTTCATCACCACCTGCTTCGTGGTGGGTGCAGTGGGCGCGTGGTATCTGCATCGTGGCGTACATCGCCAGGCAGGGCTGCGCATGCTGAAGCTGGCCGTGGTGTTTGCCGCGATCGCCGTACCGCTGCAGATCGTCGTCGGCGACATGCATGGCTTGAACACGCTCAAGCATCAGCCGATGAAGATCGCCGCGATGGAAGCGCACTGGCATGCCGAACAGCCGGGCGAGGGATTCCCGCTGGTGGTGTTTGCGTTACCCAACGCACAGGCTGAGCGTAACGACTATGAGGTGGCGATTCCGCGCCTGGGCAGCCTGATTCTGACCCACCGCCCGGATGGCAGCATCGCGCCACTGACGTCGGTGCCGGCAAGCGAGCGCCCGCCGGTGACGCCGGTGTTCTTCGCCTTCCGCATCATGGTGGGGATCGGCTCATTGATGCTGCTGGTGGCCTGGGTGTCTGCGTTCGCGTTATGGCGCGGCAAGCTGGTGCAATGGCGCTGGTTGCTGGCGGTCTGGCGCTGGATGTTGCCGAGCGGCTTCATCGCGCTGATTTCCGGCTGGTTCGTCACCGAAATCGGCCGGCAGCCCTATGTGGTCTACGGCTTGTTGCGCACCGCCGATGCGGTGGGCCCGCAGTCTGCGCTGATGACCGCCATCTCGCTGGCGGTGTATGTGGCCGGCTACGCGTTCGTGTTCGGCTGGGGCATCTGGTACCTGGTCAAGATCGGCAAGCAAGGCCCCACCCCACATGCCGACGCGCCGCATCTGGACCATGGCGAACACACGCCCGCACGCCCGCTGTCGGCAGCGGATGCACCGATCGACGGAGCTGCATGATGGAGATGAACAGCGTATTGCCGGTGGCGTGGTTTGCGGTGATCGGCTTCGGGGTGCTGATGTACGTGGTGCTGGACGGCTTCGTGCTCGGCATCGGCATCCTGGCGCCGTTCCGCAAGGACGAAGCGCAGCTGGATCTGATGATGAACACCGCCGCGCCGATCTGGGACGGCAACGAAACCTGGCTGGTGCTCGGCGGGGCAGGGCTGCTGGCCGCATTTCCCAAGGCGTATGCGGTGATCTTGTCGGCGCTGTATCTGCCGGTGCTGTTGATGGTGATGGCCTTGGTGTTCCGCGGCGTTGCATTCGAATTCCGTTTCAAGGCGCATCGCTCGCGGCGCTTGTGGAGTAATGCGTTTGCTGCCGGTTCGATCCTGGCCACCTTCGCGCAGGGCGTGATCCTTGGCGCGCTGGTGCAGGGCCTGCCGATCGAGAACGACCGCTATGTCGGCGGCATCTGGGGCTGGTTCAGCCCGTTCGCGATGCTGACGGGCGCCGCCTTGGTGTTCGGCTATGCGCTGCTCGGCAGTACCTGGCTGATTCTCAAGACAGAAGGCCACGTGCAGCAGTTGGCGCGGCAGTTGAGCCGACCGTTGACCATCAGCGTGTTGATCTTCATCGGCCTGGTCAGCGCCTGGTTGCCCTCGCTGCAGTCGCATGTGATGGAGCGCTGGCTCAGTGGCACGCACTATCTGTGGCTGATGCCGGTGCCGCTGCTGGTCGCCATCGCGGGGGGGGTGCTATGGCGTGCGAGCGAGGCCGCGCGCTTGGATGCGCTGCCATTCCTGCTGGCGATGGGCCTGTTCGTGCTGGGCTTTTTGGGTCTGGTGCTGGGCATGTGGCCGTATCTGGTGCCGCCGGTCTACACCATCTGGCAGGCTGCCGCGCCGCCGTCTTCGCAACTGTTCGCGATGGTGGGACTGGTCATGCTGCTGCCGCTGATCCTGGGCTACACGGTATGGTCGTACCGCGTATTCCGCGGCAAGATCACCGCTGACACCGGGTATCACCACTGAGACGCACCGGCCATGTCATGCCGCCACGCGGGCGCAGGGCCGGCGTGGCGCTGCACAACATCAGCGCAGGCGCTGCTTGAACATCCATTCCCACATCGCCGGGTCCGCATAGGTTGCGTCCCAGGCATTGTGGTTGCCTTGCGGATATTCGCTGTAGCGCACATTGGCCCCGACGCCCTTGGCGGCGCGGTACAGCGCGCGGTCGTCGTGCGGCGGCACCGAATCGTCCTTGGCGCCATGGAACATCCAGATCGGCACGTGCTTGAGTTGCGTCACTGCCGCGGTGTACGGGTCCGCTTCCTTCGCCACCAGGCTCACGTACAAGGTGCGGCGCTCATCGCGCGGTGCCTTGAGCGCGCCGCAGATCGGCACGATCGCCGCAAACCGTTGCGGCTGCATCAGCCCGATTTCCCAGGCGCCATAGCCGCCCATCGAAATGCCGGTGAGGTAGGTGCGCTGCGGGTCGGCAGCGAACTCGGCGCTGGCTGCATCCAGCGCCGCGATTGCCATGCGCGCATTGACGCCCATCCACTCTTCGTCATTGGGCACTTGCGGCAATACGACAAGCGCGGGGAAATCGGCAGTGTGTTCGCTCAAGTAAGGGCCCAGGCCGACTTCGGCCTGATCGCGCCCGTTATCGCCGCGCTCGCCCGAGCCATGCAGGAACAGCACGATGGGCCGCGGCTGCGGCACCTTGGACGCGGGCACGAACACTTGATAGCGGTACAGGCGCCCTTCCAGTTTCAGCGTGCGGGTGACGAAGTGGCCGCGGCGTTCGTCGTGGTGGCGCTCAGCCATGCTGGTGCAGCCGGCCAGCAGTAGCGCAAAGGCAATGACAACAAGACAACGACGAATCACGCAGCTCTCCCGACCGATCACATGGGTGCAGTATTACCGCATGCCGGTGCGCTGGCGTGTCGAGGCGAGGCGATTCCTGTCGAATATTCATCTGCTTGTCGTCATCGCATGCATGACACGCTCCAGGCCAGACACCGCAGGTCAGGGCAGCAGGATCAACGTGGCCAGGCCCAGGAAGCTCAAAAAGCCCATCACGTCGGTCAAGGTGGTCAGGATCACGCCACCGGCCAACGCCGGATCGAAGCCCAACCGTTTCAGCGTCACCGGCACCAGCACTCCGCCGAAGGCGGCAGTGAGCATGTTCACCGTCAATGCGGTGCCGATCACCAGCGATAGCATCGGTTGCCGGAACCAGGCCAGCACGATCAAGCCAAGCCCGATGCCCAGGCACAGCCCGTTGATCAGCGCGACGGTGAGCTCTTTCTTGAGCAAGGTCATCACGTTGGACGAGCCGATCTGGCCCAGCGCCAGGCCGCGCACCATCAGGGCCAGCACCTGGGTGCCGGCATTGCCGCCCATGCCGGCAACGATCGGCATCAGCGCCGCAAGCGCCACCAGTTTCTCGATGGTGCCCTCGAACCTGCTGACTACGCTGGACGCCAGAAACGCGGTGCACAGATTGATGCTCAGCCAGATCAGGCGGCGCCGGAATGCGCGCCGTGCCGGGCTGAACATGTCTTCGTCTTCGTCCAGACCGGCCGCGCTCATGGCCTGGTGCTCGGCCTGCTCGCGGATGATGTCGACCACGTCGTCGATGGTGATGCGGCCCAGCAGGATGTTGTTGTCGTCCACCACCGGCGCGGAGATCCAGTCGTGGTCGGAGAAGCGCCGCGCCACTTCGTCCGAACCGTCGCCGACATCGATGGCCGGTTGCTCGTCGTCGATCAGCCGGTTGACCGGCGTGCTGTCTTCGTGGGTGACCAGCGCCGCCAGCGGCACGCGGCCCAGGTATTGGTGGCGCCGGCTCACCACGTACAGATGATCGGTGTGGTCGGGCAGTTCGCCGCGCAGGCGCAGATAGCGCAGCACCACGTCCACATTGACGTCGGCGCGCACGGTGACCACGTCCGGGTTCATCAGACGCCCGGCGGTGTCTTCCGGATACGACAGCACCTGCTCGAGCCGCTCGCGGTTTTCGCGGTCCATCGACTTGAGCACTTCATCGATGACGGTGTCGGGCAGGTCTTCGACCAGGTTGGCCAGATCGTCGATGTCCAGGTCTTCGACCGCCGCCACGATCTCGTCCGGGTCCATGTCGGCCAGCAGGCTTTCGCGCACTTCGTCGCCGACATGCAGCAGCACCTCGCCATCGTCTTCCGGATCGACCAGCCCCCACACCACTTCGCGCTTGCCCGGTGGCAGCGATTCGAGCAGGTTGCCGATTTCCGCCGGCGCCAGCGTATTGACCAACCGGCGTACCGGCCCCAGGCGTCCGCTATCCAGCGCGTCGGACAGCAGGCGTAGCTGGCGCGCGGTTTTGTCGTGGCGAACGGCTTCGGCCATGCGCGGCTTCCCGGAAGAGTGGACGCGCCATCAGTAAAGGACGCGGTGCTGGGTCAGCAAGGCATTATCGCTTGCGCATGGTGACGAAACATACAGGGCCGCTGCGGCGCGCTTGCGCAGGGCGTGCGCCGTGGACGCAGCCAAGCCGCGCGAGCTGCTCAAGGTGCATGGAGCGGGATGCGATTGACGATGCAGGCGGCATCTTCGGCGCTTTTCGACAAGGAGGCGATCAACGCGGTGCGAGCGGGCGTGACTGGTGCGCGCAGCAATCGCACTGCCCAAGCGGTGCATGCCGATTCGCGCCATCGTCTGGGCCTGCCTCAGGACTGCGAGCTATCGAACGCCGTGCTGAAGGAAACCCAGGTCTTCAAGCATCGGCCGCGCGGCCGGGCGCTGCGTGCCGCAATTACCGCAGCAGCCCCTGCGCATGGCCAGTCAGCCATTTTTCGATGCCCTTGCGATCGCGGGCGCGCAGCAATTTTTCGCCGTGCACGCGCAACTCGCCCAGATGGGTGTCGCGCACCGCGCGGCGCACTTCCAGCAATGTGGCCGGATGCAGGCTGAACTCGGTGAGCCCCAGCGCCAGCAGCATCGGTACGAAACGCGGATCGCCGGCGATTTCACCGCACACCGCGACCGGCTTGCCGTAGGTGCGCCCGGTGGCGATGACCTGCGCGATCAGCCGGAGGACGGCCGGATGCAGGGGCGAGTACAGCTCGCCCAACGCCTCGTTGTTGCGATCCACCGCCAGCAGGTATTGCACCAGGTCGTTGGTGCCGATGGACAGGAAATCGATATCGTCGATGAAGCAGTCCAGCGCCAATGCCGCAGCCGGCACTTCGATCATCGCACCCAGCGGGATGTGCTCGGCGATCTCGTGGCCTTCGGCGCGCAGCTGTGCGGTGAGCTTCTTCAACTGCTTGCGCAGCTGCAGGATTTCTTCGCGGCCGCTGACCATCGGCACCAGGATGCGCACCGGCCCGTAGCCGGACGCACGCAGGATCGCGCGCAATTGCGCCTGCGCCACCGCCGGCCGCGCCAGCGACAGGCGCACGCCCCGCAGACCCAGCGCCGGGTTGTCCTCATCGCTGAGTGTCAGGCCGGTGCGGTCGGCCTTGTCGGCGCCAAGATCCAGGGTGCGGATGGTGACCGGGCGGCCGCTCATGCCCAGCACGGTGTCGCGGTAGGTGTGGAACTGTTCGTCTTCGTCCGGCAGTTCGTTGCGCTGCAGGAACAGGAATTCGGTGCGGTACAAGCCCAGGCCGCTGGCCCCGAGCGCATGCGCGTTGGCCACGTCTTCCAGCGATTCGGCGTTGGCCAGCAGAGTGATATCGACGTTGTCGCGCGTACGCGTGGGCTTGGAGCGTAGCCGGCCCAGCTCGCGCTGTTCCTTGGCAAGCGCACGCAGGCGCTCGCGATAGTCGCGCAGATGTTCGGGCTTGGGGTCGACGATGACCTGGCCCGAGCCGGCATCGACAATCAGCACATCGCCATCTTCGATGCGCTGCAGCGCGTCGCTGACGCCCACCACCAACGGCAGGTGCAGGCTGCGCGCCAGGATCGCGCTGTGCGACAGCGTGCTGCCGGCGGTGGTGACGATGCCGACCACGCCTTGCGCCTGCAGCTGCGCCAGCTCGGAAGGTGCCACGTTGTCGCACACCAGGATTTCGCCGGCCACACCCTTGAGGTCGGGAGCGCGCTTGTGCAAGAACGCATGGATGCGGCCGATCACGTGATCCAGATCGTCCATGCGGCTCTTGAGATACGCATCCTCCATCCCGTCGAACACCGCCGCCAGGCGGTCGCGCTGTACGCGCAAGGCATAGTCGGCGCTGTAACGGTGGGTGCGGATCAGTTCATCCAGGCCTTGCAGCAGCTCGGGGTCATCGAGCAGCAATGCATGCAGCTCGAGAAATTCGCCGACTTCGCGCGCCAGTGCGCCGTGCAGGCGGTCGCGCAGCTGCTGCATCTCGACCCGTGCCGACGCGATGGCGGCATGCAGGCGCTGCAGCTGCGTTTCCACCTGATTGGCGGGCACGCGTTGTTCGGCCACTTCCAGGGTATGGCTCTGGCGCACGCGTGCGCGGCCAAGCGCGTTGCCGCGTGCAGCGCCATGTCCGCGCAGGCGCAGGCTCATGCGCGGCCCTGGCGCAGCGGCGCCGTGTCGGTCGCAACGGCACCGACGCCGCACATGCTCAGCTGTCCTCGTCGAAACGACGCTCGAACAGGTCCACCAGCGCCTGCAAGGCCTCGGCTTCGTCTTCGCCATCCAGCCGCACCACCACGCTGGTGCCCTGGCCTGCGGCCAGCAGCATCACGCCCATGATGCTCTTGGCATTCACCTCGCGCCCCTTGGCCGCCAAGGTGGCGTTGCTGCGATACGACGACAGCGTCTGCACCAGCTTGGCGGTGGCCCGCGCATGCAGTCCGAGTCGGTTGGAAACTATGAGTTCGCGTTCAAGCATCGTCGATGATCGCTCCGTTGCGGGTACCGGCCGCCGCAGTGGCGGGCAGCTCCTGCAATCCTTGTTCGGGGTAGTTCATCACGCGCAGCAGCATCGGCAGGCTCAGTGCGGACACCCGGCGAACCGGGGTGCCCAGCTTGGCCAGACGGTTGGCCAGATTGCTGGGGCTGGCGCCGTACAGGTCGGTCATGACCAGCACGCCGTCGCCGCTGTCGACCCGGCGCATCGCCGACGACGCCTGGGGCAGCAACGCGTCCAGGTCTGCATCGAACGGCACGTCGAATGCTTCGGTCTTCAACGGCAATTGCCGCAACAGCCCCGTCGCCACGTTCAACAACGCTGCGCCGATGCCGGGATGAGTAATGAGGAGAATGCCACAGGCCATGCCGAAACGTTAACAGGTCGGCATGACTGCGCGATAGCGTCTGCCTGCACAGATGCGTTGCGAACTGAATAGCCGTTTAGGACCGCTGCGGCGACGCGGCGGCAGCATGGGTCGCCATCGCGCGCTGCCGACGTGGCGCGATCCGTGGCTTGCGCAGCGTCAGCAGTGCGGCCTGCATGGCAAGCGGGCGCTGCCGTTTCCCTGCAGCGCGCGGGGGCATGTCGCCATGCGCGGCGGAATATCACCGACGCATTGGTGGTGACGGCGCCAGCGTGTTGATGGTGCAGCGTTGCATGGCGCGTCGAAGGAGAACGCCACGCGATTTTCGGGACGTCGGCGAGCCAGTCGCATCAGCGACAGCGTCGTCGGCCTGCGTAGCGTCCGCCCACGCCAGCCACCGCGCAAGCACTCCAACCTAAGAATAAGGCCAGCGAGCGTGTCGCCCTCAACGTAGGTACAGCACGCTCACCTCGCGGATGCCGCTGCAACGAATCCCGAATCCCGAATCCCAGCCCCTCAGTCCTGCTCGCGATGAAACGTCGCCACTTCCGGCCAGCCTTGTTCGCGCGCATGGCGGGCCATGCGCTCGGCCATGTAGACCGAGCGGTGTTTGCCGCCCGTGCAACCGAAGGCGATGGTCACGTAGCTGCGGGTGTCGTTGCGCAGTCGCGGCAGCCAGGTGTCGAGCAGGTCCACGATCTGCGCGCTGTAGCGCTGCACGTCCGCCTCGTTGTCCAGGTAGTCGCGCACGCCGGCATCGCGGCCGGTGAGTGGGCGCAGCTCCGGATCCCAATGCGGATTGGGCAGCACGCGCGCGTCGAACACGAAGTCGGCTTCGGCCGGCACGCCGCGCTTGTAGGCAAACGATTCGAACAGCAGCGACAGCCGGTCATGGGAACCAAGCGCGAACTCGGTGACCACGCGGCGGCGCAATTGATGCACGTTGAGCGTACTGGTGTCGATGACGGCATCGGCCTGCGTACGCAACGGTTCGGTCAACTGGCGCTCGCGGGTGATCGCTTCCGGCAATGCCAGGCCGAGATGGCTGAGCGGGTGGCGGCGGCGGGTATCGGCATACCGCTTGATCAACGCCTCGTCGCTGGCCTCGAAGAACAGCAATCGCGCTTCGATGCCGTATTCCTGCGCGGCCTGGCGCCACTGCGCCAGCTGGGTCAGGTCGCTGCGGCTGCGCACATCGATGCCCACCGCCAGGCGCTGGTCGCCGATCGGGTTGCCACGCAGACGGCTTTTGACGAAGTCCGGCAGCAGCTCGACCGGCAGATTGTCCGAGCAGTAGTAATCCAGGTCTTCGAAGGTCTTCAGCGCGACCGATTTGCCCGAGCCGGACAGCCCGCTCACGATCATCAGCGTGGAGGGCGCAACACTCATGGCGTACGTCGCTCCAGCAGGTTGCTGTGGCGAGCGATGAACATCGCTGCCGGGTCGATGCCTTTGGTGCGCAGGATGTGCAGCCGGGTCGCTGCTTCGGTCAGCACGGCCAGATTGCGGCCGGGCATCACCGGCAGGGTGATCAGCGGCACGTCCAGGTCCAGCACATGGCGGCTGCCCGAATCGCCGGTCAGACGCTCGTAGCCGGACGGCGTGGGCTCGGTCATCGGCCGGGTCAGGTGCACGATCAGGCGCAGGTACTTGTTTTTCTTCACCGCGGTGTCGCCGAACATGTCGCGCACGTTCAAGACGCCCAGGCCGCGTACTTCCAGCAAATCCTGGAGCAGTTCGGGGCAGGTGCCGTCGAGCACATCGGGCGCGATCTGGGTGAACTCGGGCGCATCGTCGGCCACCAGCCGGTGGCCGCGGCTGAGCAGTTCCAGCGCCAGTTCGCTCTTGCCCGAGCCGGCTTCGCCGGTGATCAGCACGCCGATCGAGTAGATCTCCATGAACACGCCATGCAACGTGACCCGCGGCGCCAGCGTGCGTGCCAGATGGTAGGAGAGATGGTTGAGCAGCTCGTGGCCGCGCTTGGACGAGATCCACAGCGGCGTATTGGATTCGTCCGCCGCCGCACGCAGATCTTCCGGGCATGACTGGTTCTTGCTGATCGCCAGCGCCAGCGGTTGCACCTGGATGATCTTTTCGATGGTTTCCCAGCGCTGCCGCGCATCCAGCGAGTCCAGCCAGGCCAGTTCCTCGGTGCCCAGGATCTGCACCTTGTTGGGATAGATCACATTGAGGTACCCAGCCAGCGACGGGCGCCGTGCGTTGTTGCTGCCGGCCTGGATCTCGCGGTGCTCGCCCTTGGGGCCGGCGACCCAGCGCAGGGCCAGCTTGTCGCGCTGCTGGTCGAACAGTTCGCGTGCGGTGATGCTGGTATTCATGCCGCGCTCGCCTGCGCGGGCGGCATGTCGGCGAGCAGCGCCATCAGGGCATCGGCGTTGGGTGCGGCGCGCAAGTTCCGACGGAAGTCGGCATCGGAAAACCGTTCGGCCAGCTCGGACAGCAGCATCAGGTGCTGGTGGGTGTAGTGCGCCGGCACGGCCATGGCGAAGACCAGGTCCACCGGCTCGTCACCACCGAAGGACACCGGCGTGTCCAGCCGCAGCAAGGCCCCGCGTGGCTCGGTGAGGTTGGGGCAGCGCCCATGCGGAATGGCGATGCCATGGCCAATGGCGGTACTGCCCAGGGCCTCGCGCTCGCACAGGTTGGCGTAGAGCTCGTCGGCGCCGGCCTGACGACAGGAGAGCAGGTCGGCGGCGGCATGCAGGACGGTGTCGCGATCGGCGGCCGGCGACACCACGGTGCGCACGGCCGCCATCAGATCGGTTAAGGGCATGAGGGCATCAAGCGGGAAGCGTCATGCGGGATTGTCGCGCACCTCGCGGGCGTGGTGGTTACATTTCTTCTCTTTGTGCTTGAGGACCAGGCGGTCGAGCTTGTCGACCAGCAGGTCGATGGCCGCATACATGGTGGAGCCGCTGGCATCTGCGTGCAGGGTGCGACCGGGCAGGTTGACGGTGGCGACCACGTGGTGGTCCGGCTTGCGGACGGCCAGCTGCGTTCGGACTTCGCAGTGCTGGTCGAAATGGCGCTGCAGTCGCTGCAGCTTGCTTGCCACGTACTCCCTCAGGGCGGGGGTCACTTCAAGCTGGTGGCCATACGTCTCGATACGCATCGGATACCTCCATTGGTCGGTGGGCCAATGAACCGTTCCGGTGATCCGACAAGCCCGGCGCATGCCGGCGTTGCGGTGGTTGCAACGTCAGGCGATGCGCACGCGTTCGTGGGAGGCGGAAATGTTCATGGCCTCACGATACTTCGCAACGGTGCGCCGCGCCACTGGTACGCCGGATGTTTTCAGCAGATCGGCCAGCTTGGCGTCGGAGAGCGGTTTGCGCGGGTTTTCCGCATCGATCAGGCGCCGGATCATGGCCTGGATGGCGGTGCTGGAGGCCTCGCCGCCGCTGTCGGTGTCGATGCCGGAGGCGAAGAACGAACGCAGCGCGATGGTGCCGCGCGGGGTGCGCACGTATTTGCGGGCGATCGCGCGGGAAATGGTGGATTCGTGCAGCCCGAGCTCGCCCGCGATCTCGCGCAGCGTCAACGGGCGCAAGGCCTGCGCACCGAACTCCAGGAACCCGGCCTGGTGTTCCAGCAGGCAGCGCACCACCCGCAACAGGGTCTCGCCGCGCGCCTCCAGGCTCTTGAGCAGCCAGCGCGCCTCCTGCAACTGGCCACGCAGATAGCCGGCATCGGATTCGCCGCAGCTGCGGATCAGGTTTTCGTAGCCGCGGTGGATGGTGACCTTGGGCTGCGCGCGGCCGGCCAGTGCGGCCCGCCAGACCCCGCGCTGGCGCCAGATCACGCAGTCCGGCACGACATAGGTGTCCTGCGACAGGTCGCCGATCTGTTTGCCCGGGCGCGGGTCCAGCGAACGCACCAGCTGCACCGCCTGTTCCACGTCGGCAGTGGAACGCTTGAGCTCGTGCGCCAGCCCGGCCACACCGCTGCGCGGCAGCCGTTCCAGCGGGCCGGCAACGATCTGCAGCGCCAGCTCGCGGCCGGGGGTGTCCGCATCGAGCACCCCCAGCTGCAGCGCCAGGCATTCGCCCAGCGTGCGCGCGCCCACGCCCACCGGGTCGAAGCGCTGGATCTGATGCAGGACGGTGAGCACGTCGGCCTCGTCGACCGCGGCGCCCAGCGACAGGGTCTCGAGAATGGCCGACAGCGGTTCGCGCAGGTAGCCGTCTTCGTCGAGCGCGTCGATCAGCATCGCGCCGATCTGGCGGTCGCGCGGCGACAGCGGTGATAGATGCAGCTGCCACAAGAGGTGGTCGGCCAGTGTTTCGGATTCGGCCACGCGCTCTGCCGCGTCGCCGGACTCGTCGTCGTCGAAGCTGCCGCCGCTGCCCGAGCCGGTCCACTGCAGTTCGTCCTGCGACCAATCCTCGTCGCGCTCGGCAGGCGCGACTTCTTCGCGCTGGGGCTGTTCGGTGGACGCGGACGGCGAGGAGTCCACCGCGATGTCGTTGGCCGCATGCGCAGCTTCGTCGGCCCATTCCAGCAGCGGATTGGTTTCCACTGCCTCGGCGATTTCCACTTCCAGCTCGGTGGTGGACATCTGCAATAGCTTGATCGCCTGACGCAATTGCGGCGTCATGACCAACTGCTGTCCTAGCGATGTCTGGAGCCGGGCTTTCATGCGGGCACTGACTGGAAAAAGCGTTGGCGCGGCGACGCGCTCAAAGGCGGAAAGTTTCCCCCAGATACACGCGACGGACGTCGGGATTGGCTAGCAACGTGTCTGGTGCCCCCTGCGCCAGCACGCCTCCCTCGGCGAGGATATACGCGCGGTCGCAGATTCCCAAGGTTTCGCGCACGTTGTGGTCGGTGATCAGCACACCGATGCCGCGCTCCTTGAGGTGGATGATGATGCGCTGGATCTCGCCGACCGAAATCGGGTCCACGCCGGCGAAGGGTTCGTCCAGCAGCATCATGCGCGGCTTGGCCGCCAGCGCGCGTGCGATCTCGCAACGGCGCCGCTCGCCGCCGGAGAGGCTGGCGCCGAGCTGATCGGCCACATGGGTGATCTGCAGTTCTTCCAGCAGCGAGACCAGTTCCTTCTCACGGCCGGCGTTGTCCAGTTCCTCGCGCAGCTCCAGCACCAGGCGGATGTTGTCGGCCACGGTAAGCTTGCGGAAGATCGAGGGCTCCTGCGGCAGGTAGCCGACGCCCAGCTTGGCGCGTGCGTACATCGGCTCGGCAGTGAGGTCGCGGCCATCCAATTCGATACGGCCGGCATCGGCTTCGACCAGGCCCACGATCATGTAGAAGCAGGTGGTCTTGCCGGCGCCGTTGGGGCCGAGCAGGCCCACCACCTCGCCGGCCTCCAGCGTGAGGCCGAACTCCTTGACCACTTCGCGTTGCTTGTACTTCTTGCGCAGACCGGTGGCGACCAGCATTACTTCTTCCCCTGCGGCTTGGCAGCGGGCTTGGCGGCCGGTGTCGGAGCGGGCGTTGCCGCAGCAGGCGCCGGGTTCTTCGGCTGGATGATGGTGCGCACGCGGCTGCCATCGCCGCCGCTCTGCATGTTGCCGGTCTTGGTGTTGTAGACCATGCGCTGGCCGGCGTTGGTGCCCTTGGGCGAATCCACCTTGTAATTGCCGGTCAGGATGATGATCTCATCGGCGACCTTGTATTCGATGTTATCGGCCTGGCCGTGCATCATGGCGCCGTCGTCCATCTCCTGCTTGAGCGTGGCCTGCTTGCCGTTGAGCACCACGCGATCGGTCTGGCCGTTCTTCTGGAAGATATCGGCGGTGTCGGCGTGGATTTCCAGCGTACCCTGCGTGATCACCACATTGCCGCTGAAACGGCACTTGCCGCTGTCGTCGAGCATGTTGCAATCGTTGGCATTGGAGTCGATCGCCATCGGCTGGTTGCGATCGCTGGTCTTGGCCATTGCCAACGCAGGCAGCAGCAGTGCGGCAAACGCCAGTTTAGCGGGCAGCATTCGGTTCATAGCGGGTCTTGACCTGAGAGAGGAGCTTGTACTGGCGTGATTTGAGGTCGGCTTCGAAGCCGACGCCGCTCTGCATGATACCCGGGCGGGTCATGGTCACTGGCGCGTCGGTCTTGGCAATATTCTGTTGCGGGAACACGTCCAGGCTTTGGGTGCGGAACGTGGTGGGCGGCGTGGCGCCGCCAGTCGGGCTGTCGCCCTCGACATCGCCGCGCAGGCGCAGCTGGGTGCCGTCCGGATTGACCCAGCCGGTCTTGGCGCGTAGGGTCCACGGCAGATTGGCGTTGTCGGGCATCAGGAACACCGGCGTGGTGATGTCAGCGGTCTGGTCGGCCCGGTTGCGATGCATCTCCGGCGCGCGCAGCGTCATCGACTCCTTGCCGCTCTGCTTGTCCAGGGCAATCAGCTCGAAGTCGCGCAGGATGTAGTCGGCGCCGGACTCCTGCACGGCCGCGGCGGCTGGGCGCGCGCGCTGTTTCCAGGCCGACCAGCCGGAAATCACGGCTGCGACGAACAGCACCACGCCCAGGGTGGTGCGCCAGTTCCAATTCATGCCGAAAACCCTTCGATGATGCGTTCGACCTGGCCTTGTGCGGCCAGCACCACATCGCAGACTTCGCGCGCGGCGCCTTCGCCGCCACGGGCGCGGGTCTGCCACTGCACGCGCTCGGCAATCCATGGATGCGCGTTGGCCGGCGCCACCGGCAGGCCGACCGCGAGCAGGGCGGGCAGGTCGGGCAGGTCATCGCCCATGAACAGCACCTGGTCCAGCGACAGGCCGTGCTCCTGGCACAGCGCCAGCACTGCCAGGCGCTTGTTCTTCACCCCAATCTGCACATGCAGGCCCAGATCCTGGCCGCGCTTTTCCGCCGACAGGCTGGCGCGCGCGGTGATCAGCGCGACCTGGATGCCGGCGTGGTCGAGCTGCTTCAGACCCTGGCCGTCGAGCACGTTGAAGGCTTTGCTCTCGTTGCCGGCATGGTCGTAGTACAGGCGACCGTCGGTCAGGGTGCCGTCGACGTCGAAACAGGCCAGGCGGACGCGCGCGGCGCGCTCGATCAGCTCGGCGGGAAGGTGCTGCAAAGGGGAATAGGGCATCGGCACGAATCGGTGAGAACGGGGTCCGGCGGTTGAAAACTGAACCTGTTAAACCACCTTGGCGCGCAACAGGTCGTGAATGTTCAATGCGCCCACCGCGCGGTGCTGCGCATCGACCACGATCAGGCCGTTGATCTTGTAGTCCTCCATCAGCCGCGCGGCCTCGGCGGCCAGCTGGTCGGCGCCGATGGTGCGCGGGTTGCGCGTCATCACCTGCGCGATGCCGGCGCTGCGCACGTCGATGTCGCTGTCCAGCGCGCGGCGCAGGTCGCCGTCGGTGAACAGGCCGATCAGACGGTCGTCGGCGTCCACCACGGCAGTCATGCCCAGCCGCTTGCGGCTCATTTCCATCAACGCCTCGCTCAGGCTGGCGTCTTCGCGCACACGCGGCAGGTCCTCGCCGGCGTGCATCACATCGGTGATGTGCAGCAGCAGGCGCCGTCCCAGGCTGCCGGCAGGATGCGAGCGCGCGAAGTCGTCGGCGGTGAAGCCGCGCGCATCCAGCAGCGCGACTGCCAGCGCATCGCCCATCGCCAACGAGGCGGTGGTGCTGGAGGTGGGGGCCAGATGCAGCGGGCAGGCTTCGGCCGACACGCTGACGTCCAGATGCACGTCGGCGGCCTGGGCCAGGGTGGAACCGGTGCGGCCGGTCATGGCGATGATCGGGTTGCCCTGGCGCTTGAGCACCGGCAGCAGCATGCGCACTTCGTCTGATTCGCCGGAGTACGACAGCGCCAGCACGATGTCGGCCTCGGTGATCATGCCCAGGTCGCCGTGTCCGGCTTCGCCCGGGTGCACGAAGAATGCCGGCGTGCCGGTCGAGGCGAGGGTGGCGGCGATCTTGCGCGCCACATGGCCGGACTTGCCCATTCCGGTGGCGACCACCCGTCCGCGCGAGGCCAGCACCAGCCGGCAGGCCGCGGCGAACTCGCTGCCGATGCGTGCGCCCACGCTGGCCAGCGCCTCGCGCTCGATCTGCAGCACGCGCTGGCCGCTGGCGACCAGGCTGGCGTCGCTGACGGTGGCGGAGGGCAGGGGCGAGACAGCCATGCAGGACTCGGGTGAAGAGTAGAATGTGCGCTCATTTTATGAGGAAACGCCCTTTGGACGCCGAAACCATCCGTAAACTCATCGAATCCGGCTTGCCCGAAGCCCGCGTCGACGTGCACGGCGACGACGGCGTGCACTTCGAGGCCACCGTGGTCAGCCCTGCATTCGTCGGCAAGCCACCACTGGCGCGGCACCGCATGGTCTATGCGACCCTGGGCGAGCTGATGGGCGGGGCGATCCACGCGCTGCAGCTGAAGACGCTGACGCCCGAAGAAGGCTGAACGCAGCCGCCGAGCGGGCTGGGCCGGAGCGGTGCGCAGCACGGGGTCGGGAAGCAGGATGCCCCTGCATCGCCTGGGCCGGCGTCGTCCACGCCCACGCAATGATTGCGTCCAGCGCGTCCCGGTCCCCATCCGGCGCGGCTCGATCCCTCGGTTCCACCGCGCGCCGTGTGCACCACGATCGATACGCGCCTTATTTCATTCCCGACATCCCTTCTACTTTCGGATTTCTCAGATTCCCATGGCAAAAATCGTAGTGACCGGCGGCCAAGCGCTGCATGGCGAAGTCAATATTTCCGGCGCCAAGAATGCAGTGCTGCCGATCCTGTGCGCGACCCTGCTGGCCGATGCGCCGGTGGAAATCAGCAACGTGCCGCACCTGCACGACGTGATCACCACGGTGAAGCTGCTCAGCGAGCTGGGCGCGGAGGTCACCATCGACGAAGGCACGCTGGCCAAGGGCCGTTCGATCCTGGTCGACCCGCGCTCGGTCACCCATCAGGTTGCGCCGTATGAGCTGGTCAAGACCATGCGTGCCTCGATCCTGGTGTTGGGCCCACTGCTGGCGCGCTACGGCACTGCCGAAGTGTCGCTGCCCGGCGGTTGCGCGATCGGTTCGCGCCCGGTGGACCAGCACATCAAGGGCCTGCAGGCACTGGGTGCCGACATCAGCGTGGAAAATGGCTACATCAAGGCCACCAGCCACGGGCGCCTGAAGGGCGCGCGCTATGTGTTCGACATGGTCAGCGTCACCGGCACCGAGAACGTGCTGATGGCCGCGGTGCTCGCCGAAGGCACCACGGTGCTGGAAAACGCGGCGATGGAGCCGGAAGTCACCGACCTGGCCGACTGTCTGATCGCACTCGGTGCGCAGATTGAAGGCGCCGGCACGCCGCGCATCGTGGTGCAGGGCGTCGAGCGGCTGGGCGGCGGGCACCATGCGGTGCTGCCGGACCGCATCGAAACCGGCACCTTCCTGGTCGCCGCGGCGATGACCGGCGGCAGCGTCACCGTCCGCCGCGCGCGCCCGGAAACGCTGGATGCAGTGCTGGACAAGCTGACCGAGGCCGGCGCCACCATCACCACCACCGCCGACAGCATCACGCTGGACATGCACGGCAAGCGTCCGCGCGCAGTCAGCCTGACCACCGCGCCGTACCCTGCGTTTCCCACCGACATGCAGGCGCAATTCATGGCGCTCAACTGCGTGGCCGACGGGGTGGGCGTGATCAACGAAACCATCTTCGAAAACCGCTTCATGCACGTCAACGAGCTGCTGCGCCTGGGCGCGGATATCCAGGTCGAAGGCCACACCGCCATCGTGCGCGGTGCCGAACGCCTGAGCGGCGCGCCAGTGATGGCGACCGACCTGCGCGCATCGGCATCCTTGATCCTGGCAGGCCTGGTCGCCGATGGCGACACCACCATCGATCGCATCTACCACCTGGACCGTGGCTACGAAAACATCGAGGAGAAGCTGGGGGCGCTGGGCGCGACCATCCAGCGCACCGCATGATCCTGCGCGGCCGTTTCACCACCCGGCGCAAGATCCTGCTCGGCGTGATCGTGCTGATCCTGGCGTGGCTGGCCTATGCCTGGAGCGTGGGCATGGCCATCACCCAGGGCGTGGAGTTCAAGGACATGGACTGGAACAACGACGGCACTGCCAGCCGCGAAGAGATCGCACAATCGTTCTATGCAGTGGCGGTGAAGAAGACCGTTGAAGGCAAGCGCCATTGCGACCTGTTCTACTGGCGTAGCACCGGCGAGCAGATCCGCGTGGACTGCCGCACGGTGTTCTCCAGCGGCGATGACAAGGCCGCGGCCAAGCCCTGAGAGGTCGCAGCTCGGCCTGGCTCCGATCGGTGCATGAAGAGCGGCTGAGCTGAGGCTTGGCTGCAGGGTCCTCGCCCGCCCACCATCGCGGGACACGCCGCAAGTACGTCCGTGTAGGCTCTTATGCGGCATCCATGCCGCATAAGGTCCCGCGACGGTAGGCGGGCAAGGACCAGTCACGATGGTCGGGGTGCACAGTCTCAACCAAACAACACTCAGCGCGCTGGCGTGGCGTCTTGGTTCTTCAATCGAGGCGCACGCAAGAGGTTTGAGGCGGTGTCCTCACCGTGCCTTCAACCGGCCGTTGCTGCTCTCGCTTTCAACAGAGCAGCCCGCGAACTGCCTGGTGCGGTGTCCTCGCCGCTTGCGGGACCGTGTGGCGGCATGGATGCCGCCACCGAGCCTCCACGGACGGATTCACGGCGTGTCCCGCGAGCGGTGAGGGCACCGCGCACTCGGTTCACCACGCTTCAGAATGGCTATTGGCGGGTTGCCGGCTCAATAGTGGCTCCCAGTAGCGCACCGCAGCGCATTCCTGGGCACGCTCGATCAGGCACAAACGCTCAGCGCAGCGACTTGATGGTCAGGTCCAGCGCATCCTGGCCCTTTTCCTTCTGCAGCAGGCGCGCCGGTACCGGCAGGTCCTTGACCACCCACGCAATCAATTCCTTGTCGCCGTCCACGCGCGAGACCTTGGTGGCCTGCTCCTGCTTGCCGTTGACGGTGATGGTTTCCTTGCCGACCACCTTATAGCTCATCGGCTTGATGCGGCCTTCGTCCACCATGCGGTAGTTCAGTGGTTTGCCGGCGGCCAGATCGCGGGTGATGGCCAGGTTGATCAGCAGCGCGTCCATGTCGCCGGGCTGCAGTTTCACCGGCCCGCGGCGGTCCGGCTTGATGTCGCCGCCCCAGGTCGCCTGACTGGTCTTCCAGTCGTAGTTGGCGGTGACATTACGGCGCTTGACCATCATCGATGAGGTGTCGTTGCTGCTGACCGGGCGCAGTTGGCCATTTGCTTCTTCGAACACCGTGCTCTGGGTCAGGTTGGCCAGCTGGTTCTGGATGGTCAGCGTATAGCGCCACTGGTTGGCGCCGGCAGCGGCCAGGGTCATGGTGCCATTGGCTTGCATGCCCATGTAGTTGGCCGAGTAGTCGGCCTGGAATGGCTGCATGGCCAAGGCAGGCAGACTGGCCAAGGCCAATGCGGCGGCGGCAACGATGGCGCTGGGACGGGGGAGGGTTTTCATCGATCAGGCTCCTTGGTATTCGACCAGGCGTAGATCGACCTGATCCTCACCTTTGTCACGTTGGAGGATGCGCACCGGGGTGGGGACCCCGTTGGCGATCCAGAGGATGGTTTCGTTGTCGCCACCGTTGACGCGGTACACGCGCAACGCGTCGTAGCTCAGATCGCCCACCTGCACCACCTCGGTGGCGTCGGCTGCGCGGTAGTCGTATTTGCGCACCTTGCCTACGTCGACATAGCGATAGCTGAGGTTGCGCCCGGGTTGCGCGTCGCGCATCAGCGACAGGTTCAGCGACAACGCGCTTTGGTCGCCGTGCTGCAAGGGGATCGGCTGCTGGCGATCTTCCTTCAGATCACCGTTCCACTGCGCTGTGCCGGCCTGCCAGTTGTAGACACCGGTGACCTTCTTGCCGAAGAACACCGCCTTGCGCACCGTGCTCTGGCTCAGCGGCACATAGGTATCGCCATCGACGCGGAACACCGTGCTCTGTTCCAGGTTCAAGCCGAGAATGCTCGCGAAGCCCTTGCGGCCACGCACCGACATGTCGATGCGCCACTGGCTACCCTCGCCGTGGCTGACCTGCATGGTGGCATCGCCTGCTTCCTTGCCACGGTAGAACGCCTGGTAGGTCGCCACGAACGGTTCCAGTGGCGGCGGGGTCCAGGTGCTGGCGGGCAGGGCTGCGGGCGGTGTCGGCGCGGCGCCTGGAGTTGTGACCGGAACGGGCGCCGCTGGCACAGGCGCGGCGGGCGCCTGCTGCGCACGGCCGGGGCCGGCCTCGGTCAGCAAGGCGACAGTTAACAGCGCGGCGGCGATCGGGATGACGTTCATGCGCTGGTGGCGGGCACGGAGGCCGCAAGGATGTCCGAGACGGGATGAGGGGGATGTCTTCCGCATTCAGGAGAGTGCGGTGTTTGCGGACTCTAGTCGCAGTGGCGTAAACAGGCACTGACCGTCGACAAGCACGGTGTCGCCGTGCACCGCGACGCGGCCACTGGCAAGCAGCTCCAGCGTGGCCAGGAGCAGCGGGTGCTCGCGTGCCAGCACCCGCGTGGCCAGTTGTTCGGCACTGTCGCCGGGCAGGACCGGCACGCGTGCCTGCGCGATCACCGCGCCGGCATCCAGCTCCGGCACCACCAGATGCACGCTGGCACCATGCTCTGCATCGCCGGCTTCCAGCGCGCGCGCGTGCGTGTGCAGGCCGCGGTATTTGGGTAGCAGCGAGGGGTGGATGTTGAGCGTGCGCCCGGCGAAACGGCGCACCAACGGCTCACCCAGGATGCGCATATAGCCGGCGCAGATCACCCAGTCCGGCTGCGTGGCGGCGATGGCATCGCCCAGCGCGGCATCGAAGGCGGCGCGGTCGGCGAAATCGCGCGGGCTGGCGCTCCAGCGACGCGCCGGCTCGACCTTCTGCAAGGCTGGCGCCTGCGGGCGATCGGAAAATACGCCGACCACCTCGGCATGCAGGCGTCCGCTGGCGATCGCATCCAGGATGGCCTGCAGATTGCTGCCGCGGCCGGAGGCCAGCACGGCCAGGCGCAATGGGGCCTCAGGTGCGGGCATTGGAGAGTAGGCTCACAAACGTCTCAAACCGCAGCGTTGCCGGCACCGAACAGAGCCTTCACCTGCGGACGCAGCAGCACCACCAGCGTAAACACACCGACGACGGTGCCGAACGGCATGAACGAGCAGGAGATGCCGGCCACGATCAGGCACAACAGATGCCGCCTGCGCTGGGCGATGCAACGGCCGGCATAGGCGATGAACCCCGCCAGCGTCAGGCCGCAGCAGATAAATGCTGCCGCGAACACCACGAAAAACCAGCCGAACCAGCGCGGGTCCATTGGCGGCGCGTCCGGGCTGGTGCTCTCCATGGGCAGATGGCCAGTCACGATGGCAAGGCCCATGAACAGATGGATCAATGGAAACAACGAAAACAACCCGGTGATGCCGGCCAGCACGTAGTGGAAGATCGACAGCAGCTTGAGCTGCTGCAGATCTTCGGCGCTGGCAGCGGCAGTGGAAGGGCTGGCGATCGGGGACGCGTCCATGCAGGTCTTCTCTCAGCCAATCCGCACGCGCTCGTCGCCATGCGCCGGCACCACCTGGCCGATGCGCCAGTGCGCCAGCGACTGCGCATCCAGCGCCTGCTCCAGCGTGGCGGCCTGCTCGGGCGAGGCGATCAGCACGAAGCCGATGCCGCAGTTGAAGGTGCGCCACATTTCGGCATCGGCCACCGCGCCTTCGCGCTGCAGCCAGGCAAAGACCGGCGGCAGCGTCCAGGCGGTGGCGTCGATGTCCAGACCCAGCCCGTCCGGAACGACGCGGATGATGTTCTCGGTCAACCCGCCGCCGGTAATATGCGCCATGGCGTGGATCGCCTCGCCATGCGCCTTGAGCAGGGCCAGCACCGGCTTGACGTATAGCGCGGTCGGCGCCATCAGCGCATCGATCAGCTTGGTGCCATCGTCCAGCACGTGTTCGGCCGGCGCACCGGCGCGCTCGTAGATCTTGCGGATCAGCGAATAGCCGTTGGAATGCGGGCCGGAGGAGGCGATGCCGATCAGCACGTCGCCGTCGCGCACCTGCGCGCCATCCAGTAGCTGCGATTTTTCCACCGCGCCCACGGTGAAACCGGCCAGGTCGTATTCGCCCGGCGGGTACATGTCGGGCATTTCGGCAGTTTCGCCGCCGATCAGCGCGCAACCGGAGAGCTCGCAGCCACGCGCGATGCCGCCCACCACCGCCGCGGCGGTGTCCACATCCAGCTTGCCGGTGGCGAAGTAATCCAGGAAGAACAGCGGCTCTGCGCCCTGCACCAGCACGTCGTTGACGCACATGCCGACCAGGTCGATGCCGATGGTGTCGTGTCGTCCCAATTGCTGAGCCAGCTTGAGCTTGGTGCCCACGCCGTCGGTGCCAGAGACCAGCACCGGCTCCTTGTACTTGCCGGACAGGTCGAACAGCGCGCCGAAGCCACCCAGGCCGCCCATGACCTCGGGCCGGAAGCTGCGCTTGACCAGCGGCTTGATGCGTTCGACCAATGCATTGCCGGCATCGATGTCGACCCCCGCGTCGCGGTAGGTCATGGGCGAGGGGCTGGAAGGCGTCTGGCTGGTCACGGGCGGGGGTGGCTCGGCGGTAAAGGCGGCGATTTTAGCAGCCACGTTGGCGCTAGCGCCCCATTCGGGCAACAATTCACCCGGATACGCTTATGTCATGGAACCGTCGATGCGCCGCAGTCTCGCTTTCTTTCTCGCCCTCGTGGTCGCCATGCCCGTCGCTCCGGCCTTTGCGCAAGCAGATCTGCGCACCGAAGGCGACGTTGCCAAGGCGCAAAGTGCCTACGACGCCGAAGTGCCGGTCAATAGCCAGAGCGAATCCGATCGCCCCGGCGCACTGGCACGTGCGCTCGGCGCCGTGCTGGGCAAGGTCTCCGGCGACCGCGCCGTGATGAGCCGCCCCGGCGTTCCGCAGGCGCTGCGCAACGCGCCGAACTACGTCGAACACTACGACTACCGCCAGGATCAGGGCACCTCGCGCACCGGCGCGCCGACCTTCCGTACGACCCTGGTGGCACGTTTCCGGCAATCGGATGTGGATGGCCTGATCGCCGCGCTGGGCCTGCCGGTGTGGCCCTTGCCGCGGCCCAAGCCGGTGCTGTGGTTGGCCATCGACGATGGCAGCGGCCCACGCCTGGTTGGCGTGGCCCAGGCCAATGCCGCGCGCAGCGTGCTGGACCGTGCGATCGAACGTGGCTACCGCCTCGGGCTGCCGAGCGGCGCCGCCGCCGAGCAGGCGCTGGCTGGCGCGATCTGGCGCAAGGACACCGCCGCGGTGTCGCGCGCCTCGGCCAAGTACAGCCCACCGATGCAGTTGATCGGCAAGCTCTACCGCAACGCCGCCGGCTGGACTGCCGATTGGGTCTTCGTGGACAACGGCAATGTGCTGTCCAGCTGGACCAGCAGCGACGGCGATGCACGCCGCGCCATGGCGGCCGGCGCCGACGGCGCCGCCGATGCGCTGGTCAAGCGCTACGCCAAGCGGGTGGATTCGGGCGTGCCCGGTGTCTACCGCGTGGTGATCACCGGCATCAGCAGCGCCGACGACTACCTGCGCGTGTCGGCCGCGCTGCAGGGCGTCTCGGTGGTACGCAGCATCCGCCCGGTCAGCGCCAATGGCGACCGGATGGAATTGGACCTGGAATTGCTCACGGGTATTTCCGGCCTCAACCGTATGCTCGGCGACAACAGCCCGCTGGTCTCGGTCTCGGTACCGACCGAAGGCCCGATCATTCTCGAAAACGAGCACGCCGAGTACCGTCTGAAATGACTTTGACTCCCGAAGCCGAAATTGCCCTGTTCCTGCGTCGCCTCAAGTGGGCGGCGGTGATTGTCGGTGTGTTGTGGGTGGTCTCGCTGCTGGCGCCGATCCTGACCCCGTTCGTGCTGGCGCTGTTGCTGGCCTGGCTGGGCGACCCGCTGGTGGATCGCATCGAACGTGCCGGACGCTCGCGGAATGTCGCGGTGATGCTGGTCTTCGTGCTGGCGACGCTGCTGTTCGTGCTGGCGCTGATGATTCTGGTGCCGATGATCGAGCGCCAGATCATGACCTTGATCGATGCGCTGCCGCAGATGCGCAACTGGGCGATTGGCACGGCCATCCCGTGGCTGGAAGCCAAGACCGGCATGCAGCTGATGGCCTGGCTGGATCCGGAGCGCTTGATCGACTGGATCCGCAGCCATTGGGAACAGGCCGGTGGCGCCGCCAAGACGCTCTTCGGCTACGTGTCGCGCTCGGGCTTTGCGATGGTGACCTGGGTGATCAACCTGGCGCTGCTGCCGATCCTGGCGTTCTACTTCCTGCGCGACTGGGATCGCCTGGTCGAACGCGTGGCTGCCGTCATCCCGCGCGCCTACATTGGTACCGTGAGTCGCCTGGCACAGGAATCCAACGACGTGCTCGGTGGCTTCATCCGTGGCCAGTTCCTGGTGATGCTGGCGCTGGGTGCGATTTACGCCACCGGTATGTCCATCATCGGGCTCAACCTGGGCCTGTTGATCGGCATCATCGCGGGCTTGATCAGCTTCATTCCGTACCTGGGCGCGACCACAGGCATCGTGCTGGCGCTACTGGCAGCCATCGTGCAGGCGCAAGGGCTGGATCTGAAATTGCTGGTCGGCGTGGGTGTCGTGTTCACGGTGGGCCAGCTGCTGGAAAGCTATGTGCTCACGCCGCGTATCGTCGGCGACAAGATCGGCCTGCACCCGGTGGCGGTGATCTTCGCGGTGATGGCCGGCGGCCAGTTGTTCGGCTTCCTCGGCATGTTGCTGGCATTGCCGGTCGCGGCAGTGGCCAACGTGCTGTTGCGCTATGCGCATGAGCAGTACACGCGCAGCGATCTGTATGCGGGCGAGCGCGCCGGCATCGTGCTGCAGTCCACGCCCGAGCGCAGCGTGATCATCGACCCCAGCAAGGACCCGGACCGGTCGTGAGTGTTCCGCAGTTGCCGCTGGCGTTGCGCGCGCCACCCGATCAGCGTTTCGACAGTTACATCGCCGCGCCCGACGGCCTGCTTGCGCAGTTGCAGGCGCTGGCTGCGGGGCATGTGAGCGATTGGTTGTATCTCTCCGGCCCCGCCGGCACCGGCAAGACGCATCTGGCGCTGTCGCTGTGCGCCGCCGCCGAGCAGGCCGGGCGCACTCCCGCGTATCTGCCGCTGCAGGCGGCCGCCGGCCGCTTGCGCGATGCGCTCGAAGCGCTGGAAGGCCGCGGCCTGGTCGCTCTGGATGGCGTGGAAAGCATCGCCGGCCGACGCGACGACGAAGTGGCGTTGTTCGATTTCCACAATCGCGCGCGCGCGGCCGGCATCACGCTGTTGTACACCGCGCGACAGATGCCCGATGGGCTGGCGTTGGTGTTGCCGGACCTGCGTTCGCGGCTGTCGCAATGCATTCGGATCGGGTTGCCCGTGCTCGACGATGCGGCACGCGGGGCAGTACTGCGCGACCGCGCGCAGCGTCGCGGCCTGGCGCTGGACGAAGCGGCGATCGACTGGCTGCTGACCCACAGCGAGCGCGAACTGGCGGGGCTGGTGGCCTTGCTGGATCGTCTGGATCGCGAATCGTTGGCCGCAAAACGCCGCATCACCGTGCCATTTCTGCGGCGTGTGGTAGCGGGGATGCCGGGACCCGGATAACGCAGAAGCGAAGCGGGTCGCGGTGCAGTTGTGCCGTGTGTTGGATACGCTGCGGTGGATCGGCGGCAGGTAATGCCCACGCCCTGGCGCGTCAGCTTTTCTCGGGTCCCGCCAGTTCCCCCTGCAGCGCGGCCAGCCGCTGCGGCGTGCCGACATCGGTCCAGCGTCCGGGGTGGTGGATGCCATCGATCAGGCCCTCCGCCATCTTTGCGCGCAGGATCGGCGCCAGCGCAAAGCGCGGCGCAGTACCAGTCTGTTCCGGCAACTGGCCAATGACCGATTGCCAATCGCGCAGCAGCGCTGGTCGATACATGCCAATGCCGGAATAGGTGAGCGTCGCGGGCAGATCTGCGCGCACCTTGCCATCCGCATCCAGCGCGAAGTCGGCGCGCGCTGCGTAGCTGGGGCGGTCGACCAGTACCAGCTGTGCAAGTCCTGCGGGTACCTGCGGCAGACGGGAAAAATCGAAGTCCGTCCAGATGTCGCCGTTGATCAGCAAAAAGGGCGCATCGCCTAATAGCGGCAGCGCATGCAACATGCCGCCGCCGGTTTCCAGCGGCGTGGTCCCTTCGTAGGAATAGGTCAGCCGTAGACCGTAGGCGCTGCCGTCTCCCAACAGCTGCGGAAACTGCTCGGCCAGCCACGAGGTATTGATCACCGCCTCGTCCACGCCCAGCGCCGCCAACTTGCGCAGATGCCACACGATCAACGGCGCACCACCGACGGACAGCAGTGGCTTGGGCGTGTGCTCTGTCAGCGGGCGCATGCGCTCGCCGAATCCTGCCGCAAAGATCAGCGCCTTCATGCCGTGGCCTGCTGGGCACGCGCAGCCAGCGCGGGCTTGATCACCGCGTCAAGCAGGCCGATTAACGGCGCAAGCTCGGCGTAGCGCGGCAGCACTTCGTCCAGATACGCCATGAAACGCGGCACATTGTCCAGATACCAATGCTTGCCATCGCGATGACTCAGGCGCGAGAAAATCCCCAGGTTTTTCAGATGGCGCTGCACGCCCATCCAGTCCGCATCGCGCAGGAACTTCGCCAACGGCGGCACCGGTAATCCAGCCGCTGCGGCACGTGCGTGATAGTGCTGCAGCCAGCTGTCTACGCGAGCGATCGGCCAGCTCACCGAAGTGTCCTTGAACAGGCTGATCGGGTCGTAGGCAATCGGGCCGATCACGCAATCCTGGAAGTCCAGCACCGCCGGGCCATCGGGCACCGGCATCAGATTGCGCGGCATGAAATCGCGGTGGGTGAACACGCGCGGCTGGGCCAGCGCGTTGTCCATCAGATGGCGCTGCACCAATTGCAACTGCTCGGCATGGGCGCAGTCCAGCTGCACGCCCAGGTGGCGGCCTAAAAACCATTCTTCGAACAAGCCGGCATCGCGTTGGAGCAGCGCCTCGCCAAACACGCCACTATCGGCAGGTGGGGGAATTCTTTGCAGCAGCAGCAGCTGGGCAATCGCGCCATCCAGCAAGTCGTCGGCGTTGGCATCGGTGAGCACCTGTGCCAGCGTCGGAACGCCCAGATCCTCTAGCAGTAAAAAGCCCGTTTCCAGATCCTGTGCAAGCACCTGAGGCACGCGTACCCCATGGGCGCCCAGAAGTGCATGCATGCGCAGCCAGGGCGCCACGTTTTCCAGCTTTGGCGGTGCATCCATCAAGATGCGATCCACGCCACGCCCGCGCGTGCGCCAGTAGCTGCGAAACCCCGCATCGACTGATGCGCGCTGCAGCGAGGCATGTGGATCGTCGAGCGCTTGTTGTGCCCAATGCAGGCGAAGCGCATCGCGCGCAGGATCCGGATGAAGTGACGTCATGAAGAGAGAAGGCGTAGTGGAGTGATGGATAGACGCGGCAGAAACGCGGTGAAACGCTCAGCGCTTGCTGCCACTGAACAACCGCAACAACGCCAGGATGGCAATCGCGCCGAGCAGCGCGCCAAGGAAACCGGCCGGCTCGCCCGCGCGGTACCACCCCATGTAGCGGCCAAACCAGCTGGCGACCACGGCACCGGCAATGCCCAGCACGATCGTCAGCAGGCAGCCCAGACGTTGGGTACCCGGCGTAATGAAACGCGCCAGCAGCCCAACCACAAAACCGACCAGCAGAATGTAGAGCCAGCTGTCGCTACCAAACAGATGATTCATCGCAGCACCGAAGGTGGACGGGATCGGCAGACTAGCATTTCGGATGTCGCTGCCTCACGCAGCGAGCATTGGAGCGCGCGGGCCGATGCACTGCCTTCAGCATGACATGGTCATCGGCTCCTGCTACCAAGCGCTCATGGTTCGGGCAGTGACTCCCGGGAAGTTGTCTTCCTTCAGAAAGAAGCCGTCTTTCGATAAACAAACCCCTGCGGGAACCCTTGCCGACTTGGGTGTGCAAAGAACGCCAGTTCTGCGCTGGGCAATGCGCGCCAGGCACGTCCCGAAGAAAAACAACCGATCTCCCCTCTGCCAGCGGCAGAGGGAATCGGGTAAGGATGCGGTCCAGGCAGTACGTGGAGCCCGGCGGCCAGGTTGCGCCAGCAAGCCTGAGCGCCAAAGCGGGTCAGCCCGACGACCACGGCGCACCCGCTCATCCCCACTTAAAGCGCAGCCCCACCTTTCATGAAATCGATGCGCGCCAACCGCACGCATCGATGAAGCCACAACTCAACAGCAACCATGCCCACCATGACGGGTGCCGCTATCGGCCGCCACCGGCGAGCCGCTGGTTTCGCCGCGCAGGCAGGCGGCGTGATGGTCGGCAATCACCTTCGAGACGCAGGCAGTCACGCGCTTGCCCATCGGGATGTGCAGGAACTCGTTGGGGCCATGCGCATTGGAATGCGGGCCGAGCACGCCGGTGATCATGAACTGCGCGCCGGGAAACTTCTCGCCAAGCATGCCCATGAACGGGATCGAGCCGCCTTCGCCCATGTACATCGCCGGCTTGTCGAAAAAAGCCTGGCTGGCGTCGTCGATCGCCTTCTCCAGCCATGGTGCCATCGCCGGTGCATTCCAGCCGGACGAGGCCTTTTCCAGTTCGAGCGTCACCTGCGCACCATTGGGCGGGTCGCGCAGTAGCGCGGTCTTGAGCAACTCGCCGCAGGCCTTGCCGTCAGCCGTTGGCGGCAGTCGCAGCGACAGTTTCACCGCGGTCTGCGGACGCAGCACGTTGCCGGCCGACGCCAGCGGCGGCATGCCATCCACACCGGTAATCGACAGCGCCGGGCGCCAGGTGCGGTTCAACACCAATTCGGTGAGGTCCTCGTGCATCGGCACCAGGCCATCGACCATCGGGAACTTGTCGAAAATCGCGGTATCCAATGTGCCAGCGGCGGCCTTCGCTTGGGTCAGCCGCTCGGCGGGCACCTCCACATGCAGGCCATCGAGCAGGATGCGGCCGGTGGTTTCGTCTTCGATGCGGGACAGAAGCTGGCGCAGCAGGCGGAAGCTGGACGGCACCACGCCCGAAGCATCGCCCGAGTGCACGCCTTCTTCCAGCACCTTGACCGTCAGGTTGCCGCCGGTCAGCCCGCGCAACGAAGTCGTGCACCACAGCTGTTCGTAATTGCCGCAGCCCGAGTCCAGGCACACCACCAGCGACGGCTTGCCGATGCGCTCGGCCAGATGGTCTACATAGGCCGGTAGATCGTAGCTGCCCGATTCCTCGCAGGCCTCGATCAACACCACGCAGCGCGCATGCGGCAGGCCCTGGTTGCGCAGTGCCAGAATCGCGGCCAGCGACCCGAAGATGGCATAGCCGTCGTCGGCGCCACCACGCCCGTACAACTTGTCGTCGCGCAACACCGGCTCCCAGGGGCCCAGGTCCGGGTCCCAGCCGGTCATCTCCGGCTGCTTATCCAGATGACCGTACAGCAGCACGGTGTCCTCGCCCGACTCGGGGCCGGTGGCCGGAATCTCGATGAAGATCAATGGTGTGCGGCCTTCCAGGCGCACCACCTCGACTTGCATGCCGTCGATGGCCTGCGCACGCGCCCAGGTCTCCATCAACACGACCGCCTGCTCCATGTAGCCGTGGGCCACCCAATCGGCATCGAACATCGGCGACTTGTTGGGAATACGGATGTAATCGACCAGTTGCGGGACGATCTCGCGGTCCCAGGTGTCGCGGATGAATTGATCGATCTTGGCGCTGTCCATGGAGGCTCCGAATGCGTGACGTAGCCGCACATTCTACGCCCGCCTCGGGGGGTAGGTATTTCCCTACAAGGCGGCGCGCAGTTCACCGGCTGTGTGAAAAGTTCGTTGGCGATAGGATTGCTGCATGTGGCGCGGGACACTGGCTCCGCCGGCAGGAATGCTGGCTAGGACCATCACCCAAGCCACAAGGAGCGTTGCAATGAAGTCATTTACCGTAGTCCTGAAGTCCCTGCTACTGGCGTTGTTGTTGTCCTCGAATGCGTATGCGCTCGACAAGGTCGATATCAACACCGCGTCTGCTGAGGAATTGGACAAGGTGCTGATGAATGTCGGGCGATCAAAAGCCGAGGCAATCGTCGAGCACCGTCAGGCAAACGGTCCCTTCAAAAGTGCCGAGGAACTGGCACTGGTCAAGGGCATCGGACTCAAGACGGTCGAACGGAATCGCGACCTGATCGAAGTTGGAGCCACGATGGCTCCAGCCAAGAAGGCTGCCAAGGGGGCGGCGGTGAAACCGGTGGGACGGCGTTAAGGGGAAGGGATCCGAGATACGGTTCGACGCGAGGATGCGTGGCCGCAACCTAACTGGACAGGATGTCTGGGGGATGGCTGGAAGCCGACAAGGACGTGGAATCGCCCGGTGTTGCACTTGGATGTGCAGCCGGGCGTTTTTCGTTTTGACCTGTGAAGATCTTGGGATCGCGCATCGCCAAGGTGTTTTGAAATGGACAGCAAAACTTGGTGGGCAGTCTTCAGGCTGAGTGGACTGCTTCAAAGCCTCCAAGTGTTCGAGTGACTCATGCGTACCAAGTATTGGTAGAGCCCGCCTTGCGATGGGTCGTGGCGTCAGCCCGCCGCTTGATGTTCAGGTCACTGGCTATACGTCTTGCCGATAAAGACAGACGAAGCGGCAAGATACAGCCTGATCTCGGGGCGTGAGCTTGAGGCACAATGCGCCGATGCAGCTGACAGACCTGAGCAGCCGGGTGATCCCGGCCAATGAGTACCGCCGTGAGCGGTGGCGCAATCAGTTGGGTTGGACGCGGGAGATCCTGCGTGTGGGCGATACAGCGCAATGGGCATTGCGGCTGTCGATTGCCGAAATCGAGCAGGATGCCGCGTTCTCGGCATTCCCGGGCATCGATCGTGAGTTGGTGCTGCTTCGGGGTCATGGCATGCGTTTGACGTTCGGCGGTGGCGATACTGATGTCCAAGCCGCAACCAAAGCCAAACCCAAAGCCGAAACCCATATCCATACCGGTGCTAGTGACATTGCCAGCGCTCGTGTGACCGTCAGCGCCGAGAATGCCGGAGCCGAAACCGAAACCGCTGCGGGTGCCTGGAAGGGTGTTGGTTCAGACGCGAGTGGCGCAGAGAGTGTTGGCGAGCATGCTGCTGTCGATGGATCGTTGAGCGCTGGTGAGCGCCTTGCTGCAAATGCTTCGGGCAGCAGGCGATGGGTGGACTTAGTACCGCCCTATCAACGCGTGCGATTTGCCGGCGAAGAGGCGGTTGAGGCAGTGCTGCTGGACGGTCCTACCCAGGATTTCAACCTGATGTGGCGGCGCGATGTGCTGCAGACCGAGCTGCTGCATCGTCCTCTGGTCGGCACCATGTTGTTCTTTGCCGACCCAGGTAGCGCCTGGGCGATTCATCTGCTTGCCGGCCAGGCCAGTTTCGGGCGCGACAGCGGTTTGCCGCCGTTGGCGGCTGGCGATACCGCGTGGTTGAGTGCAGCGACGCGCACCCGTTACGTACTCGACGGTGGCGGCGAATTGCTGGCGATTCGGGTGAGTCCGGTCTAGGGCCTTCTTCACGTATCTGCGAGCAGGGCGCGCCTCCTGGCACGCGCCCGGATGCATTCGTGTCAACGCAGACAAGCGACGGCATCGCTGTGCCACCTGGCTAGGGAACAGTGCAGGCGCCGCGAGTGGTTCCGGCAATTCCAGGGGGAAACCAATGAGTACCATCAGCTCGGTCGGAGCCGGCTACGCCGCCTACACGTCCTATGCAAGCCGCAGTGCGACCACCGGCAACGCCGCATCCGCCGCACAGGCGGAAAAAACCAATCCGCTGACGCAGTTGTTCAAATCCATCGATAGTGACAGCGATGGCAGCCTGACCGCGTCCGAGCTGTCGACCGCGCTGTCGTCCAATAGCAATGACGACAGCAAGATCGACATCGACGGGCTGCTGAGCATGCTCGATCAGGATGGTGGCGGCACCGTCAGCGAGAGCGAACTGGCGCAGGCCTTGCCGCCGCCTCCGCCACCGCCGGGTGAGCAAGGACAGGATGTGCAGTCGTTGTTTGCCGGCCTGGACAGCGATGGCGACGACAGTGTCAGCAGCGGTGAATTGAGCACGCTGGTCAATGGCGACAGTGCGTCGAGCACGCAGCTGCTGGACCTGCTCGACAGCGACAAGAGCGGGGCGCTGAGTCTGCAGGAACTGCAGGAAGCGATGCAGCCACGCGATCCGCCGCCGCGACCGCCGTCATCGGCCGATGCATCCAGCAGCGACGGCACACAGCAGGCCTATGCAGCGTTGATGCAGATGGCCGTGGGGCAGTACCGCAGCATTGGCGGCAGCGCGACAACGAGCAATCTGGTCGATCTGGCAGCGTAATGCGGTGATCGAGAGAGAATGGGGAAGCCGGAGCGCGGTCCTGGATCAACCGGCGCGTCTAGCGCGCAGCCACCGCAAGCAGGGATATTGCGGATTTCAGCAGCAGACGCGCTGCGGGTATCTGCGTAATCGCTTTGTTGAGCGCTTTTGGCGGTGCCGCGTGCGATGGTTCAGTACACGTCGCGGCGATAGCGCCCGCTGCCCAGCAGTTCCTGGCTGACATCGGCTCCGAGGATGCAATCCAATGTGCGGTCGAGTTCGGGTGCCATGCCGCGCAGGCTGCCGCAGACGTAGATACAGGCATCTTGATCGATCCAATGACGCAGGCGGTCGGCGGCTGCGGCCAGTGCGTGTTGGACGTAATGCGGTGGCTGCGGTTGATCGCGCGAGTAGACAAGCTCCAGGCGTTCGATCCAGCCGTCCTGGTGCCACTGCTGCAACTCGTCGGCATACAGCGCGTCGTGCGCGGCATTGCGTTCGCCGAACAGCAGCCAGTTGCGCCGCGCGCCGGCTGCGATGCGTGCACGTAGATGCGCGCGCAGACCGGCGATGCCGGTGCCGTTGCCGATCAGCAGCATCGGCTGGTCGGGTGCGGGCGGGTGGAAGCCGGGGTTGCTGCGCAAGCGCAGCGCGATGGGCGCGCCTATCTGTGCATGGACGCAGAGCCAGCCGCTACCCAGCCCCAGGCTGCCGTCGGCGTGCCGATGCTCGCGCACCAGCAGTTCGGCATGGCCTTCCTCGGGGATGGAGGCAAGCGAATAGTCGCGATGGGGCAGGGTGACCAAACTGCGCACCAACGCATCTGCGTCCAGTGGTGAAGTTGTGCCTGTGGCTGTTCCCGTAGCTGTATCAGTGCCTTTACCTGTGCCCGTAGTTGGGTCGATTCTGACTTCGGCATCGGCATCGGCATCGGCATCGGCATCGGCATCGGCGCCAGCCCTAGTACTAGCACTAGCTCTGAGGCTGGCACCGGCATCCACATCGATACCGAGAGCGGCATCGGTATCGACGGGAAGTTGCGCGCCGCCGAGCCAGTCGCGCAGGGGGCGGCCGTCGATCTGCTGCGCGCCATCGTAGTGGTTACGCCGCAGCCAGGACTCGACCGCATCCGGGGTGTGACGCGGTGCGATCTCCGCGATATCGCCTGCGCTCCACTGCGGCAACGCGCCATCGCATGGCGTCAGGCGCAGTCGGTAAATCGGCGCACCCACACTGCCGGGATTGACGTGGACACGTTCGCGTAGCTGCCAGGTGGTGTAGGTGGGCAGGCTCCAGTCGGGTTGCGTCGCCATTGCGGGCGCCAGTTCCGCCAGACGGCGTTGCCAGTGCTGCAGGGCGTTCGGGTCAGCGTTATCGACCTCGATGCGTTCGAACAGGCGAGTGGCGCCGCGCGCCTGCAGGCGACCGTCGAGGCGTCGGCCGAACGCGCAGTAGTGCGCGTAACCACGGTCGCCAAGCGCCAGCACTGCGTACTGCACCGCCGTCAGATCCTGCGCGTGGTCGGCACGCCAGGCGCGCTCGGCGGCCTGCGCATGGTCGGGCGCATCGCCTTCGCCGGTGGTGCTGACGATGCACAGCAGCCGCGGCACGCGTGCGAGTTGATCGCTATCGACGGCTTCGATCGGCAGCGCATGCGCGCCGACGCCAGCCGATTGCAGCGCGGCAACGCTGCGTTGCGCCAGCTCACGCGCGAAACCGGTCTGGCTTGCCCAGACGATCAACACGCCGCTGGCGTCTGCGCGTTGTGCGCCGACGCGCTTGCGGGCACGCAGCAGCACGACCGCACACAGGCCCAGATACAGCGCCAGGCCGAGTGTGGCCAGTTGCCAACGATGCGGCGTGGGTGGGCTCCACCATGCGCCCTCATGCAGGCCGGCCAGCCAGCCGACGATGACCGCAAGCGCCAGCAGAACCAGCCCGTTGCCCAGCCACACGCGTGAGGTGGCGCTGCTCATGACGCGGACAGGTGGCGTTCGAATGCCGGGCTCATGGATTCGAGCAGGATGCCGTCTTTGCGTGCCAGGAATCGCACGGCCAGTTCCGCCTTGCGTGCATGGGCAAGACCGGCATCGACGCCAAGCACGGTCATCGCGGTGGCCCAGGCATCGGCCTGCATCGCATCGGGCGCGAGTACGGTGACCGCCGCAGGGGCATGCGGAACGGGCGCGCCGGTGCGTGGGTCGAAGGTGTGCGTATAACGTGTGCCGTCGGCATCGAAGCGGTGCCAGCGATCGCCGGAGGTGGCGACCGCCAGGCCGTCCAGCGCCAGCACGCGTGGTGGTAGTGCGCTGCCGGCGTCTTCGTCGGGGGCGGATTCGACCAGCACGCGCCACACGCTGGTATCGGGCTTGCGTCCGTAGCCGAACAATTCGCCGCCGACCTCGATCAATGCACTGTCGATACCCGACTGCAGCAATGCGCGATGCACACAGTCCACACCGAAGCCCTTGGCGATGCCGGACAGATCCAGTGCCACTGCGCCTGGCTGCAGCACACGCTTGCCATCCAGCTGCAGGCGTTGCCAGCCGCAACGCAGGCTCGCCAATGCGATCGCCTGCGCTTCCGGCACACGCCGGCGCGCGCCGGCGGCGCCGAAGCCCCACAGCTCGACCATCGGACCGACGGTGGGGTCGAAGGCACCCTCGCTGGCCTGTGCGATCTCCAATGCTGCGCTCAGCACTGCGTGGAATTCGTCGGGTAGGTGATGCCAGCTGCCCGCCGGTGCGCGGTTGTAACGGCTGATATCCGAATCGACCTCCCAGGTACTCATCTGCGCGACCACGCGATCCAGCGCGGCCTGGATGCACGCATGCAAGGGGTGCAGATCGCGTCCGCGCGGTGCCACCAGCTTCACGCTCCAGGTGGTGCCCATGCTGCGGCCGCCGAGCGTGGCAATGGCGTGGTCGGCGGAAGACGATGCGGGCATGGACGGGTCTTATGAAGATGGGGCGGCAGGATGCACGTTGCGTGCGCTCCTGCCGCGTGCCGGCAGATTACTGCGGCAGCACTTCCAGCGTGGCGACATAGCCCAGGCGACGTTGCTTGGCCTGCGGCAGCGAGGTCGTTGTGTCTTCGCTGGTGGTTTCCAGCCAATACATGCCGGCTTCCGGCCAGGTCACGCTGAAGCCACCCTTGGCATCGGTCTTGAGCTTGATCTCGTTTTGCGCATTCCGGTAACGGGTGCCGCCGCGCACGATGTCGATCTCCAGCCCGGCGGCCGGTTTGCCGTCCAGCTGCAGGGTGAACTGCGCGGGTTCGCCGGCAACCAGATCGTTGGGATGGGTCACCGGAATCAACTCGATGCCCTTGCCGGCGGGCTTGAAGACCGTGGTGGTCGGCGCACCGCGGGTGACGAAGGTCTCCACCCGATTGAAGGACTGCGAGACCTGTAAATCCTGCGCGTTCTTCGGCACCTCGGTGGCGAAGCGGGTTTCGTCGCCACGCCAACGCTTGGGCTTGCCGTCTTCCTTCCAGCTGGCGAACAGGCCTGCATTGACGATGGCCAGCTTGTAGGTGCCGGGCTGGGTGAGCTGCAGGTCGAACACGCTGCGGTACTTGCCGGTCGCCGGGTTCTCCGGCGTGAGCGCACTGCCATCGGGGGCGGTGATGCTCAGGTTATCCAGTCGCAGCGGCACGTGGTTGAAGTAGAACAGATCGTTGGACACTGCAGCATCCACGGTGATCCACGGCGCGTCGCCAGCGATGACGGTCTGCGACGGCAGCAACCAGGCCTTATGAGCAAGTGCGCTGAGCGGCAGGCTGGCAAGCAGGCTAATCAGGACGAGCGAGCGTTTCATGACGACTCCTTGAAAGACGATGACAACGATGGGACGCATGTGGGATCAGGGCGAGACTGCAACGCTGTCTACATGCGTGGAAAGCGCCGGGTGTGAAGCAACACGCATTGCCGCCATGCGGCAGGTGTGACCTGCGGAAACATCGACGTGCTGGAGAGCACCGTCAACGCCAGCGCAGCGTTCAGGGCTTTGCAACCAGGCTGATCGCACCGAGCTCGCTGCTGCCGCTGGCTTTGGCTGTCTGCGCGGAGGTCGCCGGCCAGGTGAAAGGCACCTTGACCAGCTCGCGGCCGCCAACTTCGCGTGCGGCTTCCACCACCAGCGTGTATTGCCCAGCCGGCAGCGACTTCAATGCGTCCTTGGTGTCGGAGAACGATAGCGCATGCGCGCCGGCCGGCCGGGTGGGGCCGGTGACGCCGTCGACCGGCACGCTCAGGGTGCGGCCGCTCTTGCGCCACCACTGGCGCAGATCCGGCAGCCATTTGGTGCCGTGGCCTTCGGCGGTGTCCCTGGATTGATACCAGACCGCCAGATTGGCGGCGACCTTCTGATCGGCACCTTCCAGCCAGATCGCGACATACGGGCGGTGGTATTCGGCGACGTTGAGCTTGGGGATTTCGACGTTGATGTCGAGCGTGGCCGCATATGCCGGCATGGCGAGCAGGCCGCTCAGGGCGATGGTCAATGTGGCGCGCATGATCGTCTCCGGTAGAAGGATTCAGTGGACCAACAGCAGGGCAAGCAACAGCGGAATCAGCAGGCCCAGGCCGACCAGCGGCCAGGTCATGTGTCGCTGCCGTGCATGCAAGTGAAGAAGAAACAGGCCGGTGATGCAGAACACCAGGCAGGCGATCGCAAAGACATCGATGAACCAGCCCCAGGCCGGCCCGGCGTTGCGGCCTTTATGCAGATCGTTGAGATAGGCCACCCAGCCACGCGATGTGCGCTCGTATTCGATTGCACCCGTTGTACGGTCCAGGCTCAGCCACGCATCGCCGCCTGGGCGGGGCAGTGCGACATACACCTCGTCGGCCGACCATTCTCCGTTGCGTGCGCCGATGCTGATGTCGAGCTGGCGCGCCAACCATTGCGCCACACGGGGCGGCAGCGGTGCATTGCCGTCCTGCCGCTTGCCCAGCGTGTGCAGCAGGGCAGGCGGCAGCGTCAGCGTGCGTTGCTCGGTCGATGGGCTGGCTTCGATGCGCGCGGCGTGATTCAAGGTCAGCCCGGTGACCGTAAACAGCAGCATGCCGATCAGGCACAACGCCGAGCTGATCCAGTGCCACTGATGCAGCATGCGCAGCCAGAAACCGCGACGTTGCTGCGCGCTGGCGAGGTGAGCGTGGTCTGAGGTGGACATGCTGCGCTCAGGCCATAACGTCAGAAACGCGAGGCTGCAACTGCCGCTGCCGTGCAGCCACCTCGTGCAGCAGGGCGCGCAGGCGCGGATGGCGCGCGCGGGCCAGCAGCGGGGCGAGCTGTTGCAGAAAACCGGCGTGGCCACCTGCGATGGCGCGGCGCATCCACTGTTCTGCGTCATCCAGCTCGCCGCTGTCGGCGAGCTGGGTGGCGTAGCCGGCCTGACCGCGGAAATCGCCCGCTTCGGCAGAGCGCCGGTACCACACGCATGCGGCCAGGGGATCTGCAGCGCAGGCCAGGCCCTGGTCGAGATAGCGCGCCAGGAAGTTCATCGACTTGGCATGACCGGCTTCGGCCGCGCGGCGGTACAGCGCCAATGCCTGCGTGTGGTCCTGCGCCACGCCGCGCCCGGAGGCGTACATGTGTGCCAGGTTGTACATGCCCCAGACCAGGCCATGTTCGGCGGCGTGGCGATACCACAGCACGGCCAGCACATCGTTGCTGGCCGTGCCGAACCCGAGCTCATGGCAGCGGCCCAGCTGGTTCATCGCCTCCGCACACCCTGCGTTGGCGGCCACTTCGTACCACAGCATCGCTGCAGCCGGATCTGCGGCAATGCCGCGTCCTTCGGCGTACATCTGCGCGAGCAGCACTTGTGCACTTACGTCATGGTTCGCAGCGGCTTTGTGCAAGAGCGCACGTGCCTGTTCCGGCTGCGTGCGCAGCAACGCGCTCAGCTGCGTGATGTCCAGCGCCGGCTCAGACATCGGCCCATTGCCGCAACAGGTTGTGATACACGCCAGTGAGCTGGATCAATGAGGGATGCCCGGGCGTGTCCTGGGTGAGGCGGCGGATCGAGACATCCAGTTCGAACAACAGGCGGCGCTGCGCAGCGTCACGCAGCATGCTTTGAGTCCAGAAAAAGCACGCCACGCGCGCGCCACGCGTGACTGGCATGACCCTGTGCAGACTCGTGCCCGGATAGATCACAAGATGCCCGGCCGGCAGCTTGACCGACTGCGTGCCGTAGGTGTCTTCGATGACCAACTCGCCGCCGTCGTAGCTGTCCGGGTCGCTGAGAAACAGCGTGGCGGAGACATCGGTGCGTACTGCTTCGGCGCCGCCACGACTGCGGTCGTAGCGCACTGCGTTATCGACGTGATAGCCGAACGACTGCCCGCCGCTGTAGCGATTGAACAGCGGCGGATAGATCCTGCGCGGCAGCACTGCGGAAAAGAACGTGCTGCTGCGCGCCAGTGCCTCCAGCACCAGCGCGCCGGCCTCGCGTGCAACGGCGCTGTCTTCGGGCAACTGTGCGTTGTCCTTGGCCTGTGCCGACTGGTGGCCTGCAGTGATGCGGCCGTCTGCCCAGTCGGCCACGTCCAGCTGTGCGCGCAGCTGGCTGAGCTGCGCGGGGCTGAGCACATCGGGAATGGGCAGCAACATGCGGTGGTCTCCACGTCGCCAGCGCAGCGCGCACGGCGTGCCTGAGGGTTAGAAGCTGAAGGTGGCGTTCAACACTGCCGAGCGGCCGTCCCCCGGCAATGCCCAACCGCTGCCCGCCGTGACGGTTCCTGCGGCATTGACAGTGAGGTTGTTGCGGATGCTGGTGTAGTAGACCTTGTCGAACAGGTTGTTGACGTTCAACTGCAGGCTGAGCCACGTGTTGACGCGCAGGCCGACCATGGCGCGATGCACCCAATAGGCGTCGGTCTTGCGGTAGACCGCGGTCGAGGTGTTGTTCGGGTAGAAGCTGCCCTGATAGTTGACGCCGTAACCGAAGGTCCACTGGTTGAGCTGGTAGGTGGTCCACAGATTGCCGGCGTTGCGCGGGGTCTGCACCAGCTCGCGCCCGGCGATGGGGTCGCCTGTCAGGCTGGCGGTGCGGTTGGACACGCTCTGCAGCACTTCGCTGTCCAGGAAGGTGTAGTTGGCGAAGATGGACCAGCGCTCGGTCAGGTAGCCGGCCGCACCGAGCGCAATGCCGTCCACGCGCGCCTTGCCGTCCAGCACCTGCTCGGGGACCAGCGGGTCGCCGCTGTTGACCTTGTAGTTCTCGCGTTCGTTGCGGAACACCGCGGCGGTCAGCGCCAGGCGCTCGTCCAGCGCATCCCACTTGCCGCCCAGTTCGATATTGACCGCGGTTTCCGGTTCGACATTGCAGTTGGCACCCACGGTGGAGGTGGCAATCGGCGTGCACGAGCCGTTGACCGAGGCCTTGGAAGGCGTCTTCGCATTTGCATAGGACAGGTACAGGCTGGCGTTGTCGACCGGCTTGAACACCAGACCGGCGCGATAGGAAAACAGATCATCCTTGCTGCCGGCGGGGAAGCCCGCAGTCACGCCGGTGATGCCGCCGGTGGCGTTGACGGTATAGGTGGTGGTGTCGCCCTCGTTGTGCTCGTAGCGGCCGCCCAGGTTGAGCATCCATTGCTCGTTGAATTGCAGCGTGTCGAACAGGTACACCGCCTGGTTGGTCAGGCTGCCCTTGCTGCGGCCGGTGCGGAAATAGTTCTGCGGGCCGGTCCAGATGTTGTACGGGTTGTCGAACGACTGCAGCGGGTAGGTGATGCCGGTGGTGGAGCCGTCGGCATTGCGGAACAGCGAACCACTATCCAGCTCGAAGTCTTCCTTGCTGAAGGCGACGCCGGCGACGACGCGATGTTCGATTGCACCGGTGTGCAGCGTGGCGGTCAGGTCGGTCTGGCTGTGCGCGATGAAGTTTTCGGTATCGCGCACCAGTCCGCGCGGCCCGCTGTTGGGGTTCCAGGTGGACGGCGGCTGGCCCACGCACGCGCGGCCGGTGTAGGCGTTGGTGTTGTTGGGCAGGCACCAGGTGCCCTCCGGAGCAGTGGCGGTGGTGCGCTGATCCACGCGCTGCAAGCGCGCCAGGCTGCGCAGTTTGACGTTGTCGTCGAAGTCCATTTCCAGCACGCCGGTGAGCATGTCCACGTCGATCTCCTGACGCGCCACATTGCGATAACCGTAGTAGGTTTCGCGGTCCACGCCCGGCAGCGGGCCATCGTTGAAGGGGCTGAGCGCGAAGGGCACGCCGTACTGCGGCAGGTTGTTGTCGTGCTGGTGCAGATAGCTCAACGTGAAACGCGTGTCCGAGCCCAGGCCGAACGCCACCGACGGCGCAAACCCCCAGCGGTGACGGAATTCTTCATCGCGGCCCGGCACGTCCTGGGTGTGGCCCATCGCATTCAAGCGCACGGCAGTGCCGTTTTCGAAATCGTAATTGCTGTCGGCAGTGAGGCGGCCGTAACGGTCGCTGCCGCCGCCGATCATGACGTTGGTGAAGTTGCCCTGGCCGGCAGTCTTGGTGACCAGATTGATGTTGCCACCGACCGAGCCGGCGCCGGACATGGCCGAGTTGGCACCGTTGATGAGCTCGACGGATTCGAGGTTGAAGGTGTCGCTGCGGCTGTACTGCGCGCTGTCGCGCACGCCGTCGGTGGTGATGTCGCTGCTGGCGGTGAAGCCGCGCAGGTTGATGCTGTCGCCATAGCCGCCGCCGCCTTCGCCCGCACCGAAGGTGATGCCGGGCAGGGTGCTGAGCACATCGCGCAGCGACAGCAGATTCTGCTGGTCCATGGTCTGCTTGGTGACCACGGTAATGGTCTGCGGCGTGTCGCGCAGCGCTTCTGTGTACTTGGGCGAAGAGGGCTTCTGCGCACGTTCCTGCTGCACCCGGATCGCATCCAGATCCACCGCCCCTGGAGGCGCCGACACATCGTCGGGCTGGGCGAAAGCGGGGGCGGACAGCGTCAGCAACACGGCCGAAGCGAGCGGGGAAATGCTAGGCGTCATGGAAGGTCTCAAAGAGGAGGCGAGGCTCCCACCTGGCGATGGCTCGGCGGATGCGGGATGGAGTGCGTGGACGCTGCGCCGGCTAACCCGAAGCGCTGCGCCGACAGTCGCCGAAGCCAGGCAAGCTGAAGCGCTGCGCGAGGGCGCACAGGCGCAGCGAACGAGCGGGGCGGGTGTCGAGCAGGACTGGTTGCATGGGGTCGCAGACAGGCCAGTTGTTAAGAAGGCCTTAAGGATGCGATCTTAAATGCAAATCATTCTTCTTTGCAATATTTATGATCGATGGCAGACGCTGCCACGCGTGGCGCCCTGGAGCGCTGGCCGCCGCAATGCACTGCGTCAGCGATCGTCGCGGGTCCAGATGCCGTCGTGTTCGCGCTTGACCGGGAACTTGGGCACGGCCGTGTAGGCAGGCGCGCACAAGGGGCGGCCGTCGCGGATATCGAAGCGCGCGCTATGCAACTGGCATTCGATGGTGCCGGCAACCGGATCGAAGCTGCCGGGCGACAATTCGTAGTCTTCGTGGCTGCAGCGGTCTTCCAGCGCATACAAGGCGCCATCGAGGTTGAACACCACGATCGGCGTGTCGGTGACCTCGTCCCAGACGGTCTGCATTTCACCGGGCAGCAGCGCATCGCTGGCACAGACGAAGGTCCAGGTGTCGCTCACGGGGTTGGCCCGCCCAACTGCTTTTCCAGCACTTCAAAACGCAGATCCTGGCGCAGCGGAATGCCGAAGCGCTCGTCGCCGTACGGGAAGGGTTTGACGATGCCGGTGCGGCGATACCCGCGGCGTTCGTAGAACGCGATGAGTTCATCGCGCACATCGATGACGGTCATGCGCATGACCGGCAGCTGCCACTGGCTATGTGCCAGGCGCTCGGCTTCGGCCAACAGCGTCTTGCCGAGCCCGCTGCCCTGCAACGAAGGATCCACCGCGAACATCCCGAAGTACCCGGCGCCGTGGTCATCGGCGATATGCGCACAGGCCACCAGCCGCTCATCCTGTTCGACCACCAGCACCAGGCTGCGTTCGCGCAGGAGATCGTCGCGCAGCACGGCCGGATCGATACGCGCACCCTCGAGAATATCGGCCTCGGTGGTCCAGCCCACGCGGCTGCTATCGCCGCGATAGGCCGAGGTCACCAGCAGGACAAGGGCGTCGATGTCAGCGACGGTGGCGGTGCGGAAAGTGGTGGTCTGCATGGAGGCAGTTTAATCGGGAATCGGGAATCGGGAATCGGGAATGAGGAATCGGGAATGAGGAATCGGGAATGAGGAATGGGGAATGGGGAATGGGGAAAAGCACGTGCTGCTCGATGAGCCATGTTCCATGCATCGAGCGTTACCGGCGTTACCAGCGTTCGGGAGAACCGCTCTTCCGATTCTCCATTCCCGATTCCCGATTCCCGATTCCCGATTCCCATCAGCCCAACAGTCGACGCACCTTCACCAACGCGGCGACAAAGCGCTCGATTTCGTCGTGCGTGTTGTAGAACGCCAGCGACGCGCGGCAGGTGGCGGCGACACCGTAGTACTGCAGCAGCGGATGCGCGCAGTGTTGGCCCGAGCGCACCGCGACGCCTTCCAGGTCGAGCAGGGTGGCCAGGTCGTGCGAGTGCGCACCTTCGATCAGGAACGACACCACCGCGGCCTTGTCGGGCGTGGTGCCGAAGATGCGCAGGCCATCGATGCGTTGCAGCTCTTCAGTGAAATGGGCGAGCAGTTCGGCTTCGCGTGCTTCCACGTGCGCCAGCCCGAGCGACTCCAGGTAATCCACCGCCGCACCCAGGCCGACGAAACCGGCGATATTGGGCGTGCCGGCTTCGAACTTGTGCGGCGCATCGTTGAAGACCGTGTTCTCGAAGCTGACTTCCTTGATCATCTCGCCGCCGCCCAGAAACGGCGGCATCGCCTGCAGATGCTCGCGACGTGCCCACAGTGCGCCGGTGCCGGTAGGGCCGCACATCTTGTGCCCGGTGATGGCGTAGAAATCGCAGCCGATGCTGGCCACGTCGATGCGTCGATGCGGTGCCGCCTGCGAGCCGTCCACCATGGTGACGATGCCGCGCTTGCGCGCTTCGCGGCAGATCTCGCGTACCGGGTTGACCGTGCCGAGCACGTTGGACACGTGGGTGATTGCCAGCAGCTTGACGTCCGGGGTCATCGCCTTGCGCAAGGCATCCAGATCCAGCGCGCCATCGGGCGTGATTTCGGCCACGCGAATGGTGGCGCCGGTGCGCTGGGCCACCAACTGCCACGGCACGATGTTGGCATGGTGTTCCATGCGCGAAATCAGGATCACATCGCCGGCGCCCAGCCGCGGCAATGCCCACGAATACGCCACCAGATTGATTGCAAAGGTGGTGCCGCTGCACAGCACCAGCTCATCGGCGCGGACGTTGAGAAAGCGCGCCAGCTTGCTGCGCGCGCCCTCGAACGCGTCCGTCGCCTCGCTGCCGAGCGCATGCACGGCACGGCTCACGTTGGCATTCTGGCGCCGGTAGAACTCGTCGGTGGCGGCAATCACCTGCAGCGGCTTCTGGCCGGTGTTGGCGTTGTCGAAATAGATCAGCGGCTTGCCATGCACCTGCCGCATCAGCAGCGGGAAATCCAGGCGCACACGGTCCCAATCGGGCGCTGCGCTGGGCGGAATGGCCGGCATGTTCATGCCACGCCTGCCGAATTCAATGCACGGTCCAATTGCAGTGCCAGCACGGCACTCAGGGCGGCTGGCAGCACGCGCAAGGGCTCATGACAGAACGCGGCGCTCAGCAGGCGCTGCGCTTCTTCCTGCGGCAAGCCGCGCGAGCGCAAGTAGAACAAGGCGTTGTCGTCGAGCTGGCCCACCGTGGCACCATGCGCGGCCTGTACCTCGTCGGCATCGATCACCAGCACCGGCTGGGTGTCGATTTCGGCGTTGGACGACAGCAGCAGATTCTTGTTGGACAACCGTGCATCGGTGCCGTCGGCACCTGCGCGGATGCGGATGCCCCCATGGAATACCACGCGGCTGCGGTCCGCGCCCACACCGCGCCACACCAGCTCGCAGGCGGTGTCGCGCGCGATGTGCTCGATGCCCAGGCGCGTGTCCACATGCCGGCGGCCGTTGCCGAGCAGCACGCCATTGGCGGTGAGCTGGGCGTTGTTGCCTTCCAGCCGCACGTTGAGCTCGTGCCGCGACAGCCCGGCACCCAACTCCAGGTCCACACGCTGGTAGCGGGCGTCGCGTGCCAGCACCGCCTCGGTGCGCAGCAGCGACGTCGCATGTGCGCTGCCGGCTTGCACGCGCGCGTGCGACAGTGCTGCACCCTGGGCCAGATGCACATGCATCACGCTGTTGGCCAGATGCGCGGCATCGCCCACGTGCAGATGATGCTCGACCACCTGCAATGCGGCGCCGGCACGCAATTCGATCAGATGGCGGTGATGCCAAGACAGATCCTGCTCGCCGGCCACGCCGACGAACACCAGATGCAGCGGCAGCTCGATCTGCGCGCCGGCTTGCACGCGCACCAGCACGCCTTCGTCGGCAAGCGCAGCATTCAGACGCGCAAAGACTTCATCGCTGCCGTCGAAGCGGCGGCCCAGCAACTGCTGCGCCTCGTCGCTTGCAGCCAACGATGCAGACAGGGTGTCCAACTGCACGCCTTCCGGCAACGTGGACAGATCGCTGAGCGCCTCGGATGGGCGGCCATTGACGAAGACCAGGCGTGGCGACGGAATGTCGTCCAGCGCGGCGGCATCCACCAGCGTGGGCACCAGCGGGGCAGGCTGAAAGCTGCGCCGTTCCAGCTGCCGCAACGAGGTGTATTTCCAGGCCTCGGCACGCGGGCCGGGCAGGCCGGTCTGCAGGGCGGCATCGAGCTCGGCGCGGCGTGCGTCACTGCCGCAGAAACCGCGCGCCAGGGAATCGAGCAGGGCGCTCATCAGGCGGCAACCTCAGGCACGACGCGGTCCTTCAGGAAGTGGTAGCCGTGCTTTTCCAGCTCCAGCGCCAGTTCCGGGCCACCGCTCTGCACGATGCGGCCCTCGGCCAGCACATGCACCACGTCCGGCTTGATGTAGTCGAGCAGGCGCTGATAGTGGGTGATGACCAGGAACGAACGCTCGGGCGAACGCAGCGCGTTGACGCCGTCGGCCACGCTCTTGAGCGCATCGATATCCAGGCCCGAATCGGTCTCGTCCAGGATGGCGAGCTTGGGCTCGAGCACTGCCAGCTGGAAGATCTCGTTGCGCTTCTTTTCGCCGCCGGAGAACCCTTCATTGACACCGCGATGCAGCAGCTCGTCCTTCAGATGCAGCACGGCCAGCTTCTGCCGCACCAGCTTGAGGAACTGCATCGAATCCAGCTCGTCTTCGCCGCGCGCCTTGCGCTGCGCATTGAGCGCGGCGCGCAGGAAATAGGTGTTGTTGACGCCGGGAATTTCCACCGGGTACTGGAAGGCCAGGAACAGGCCGGCGGCAGCGCGTTCTTCCGGCGGCAGGTCGAGAAGATCCTTGCCGTCGAACTGCACGCTGCCTGCGCCGACCTCATAGCCATCGCGACCGGCCAGCACATTGCCCAGCGTGGATTTACCCGCGCCATTGGGACCCATGATGGCGTGCACCTGGCCGGGCTGGATGTCCAGCGACAGGCCTTTGAGGATGTCTTTGCCGGCGATGCTGGCGTGGAGGTTTTGAATGTTGAGCATAATCGTATCCAGTGATTGAGCCCCTCTCCCGCCGGGAGAGGGGTTGGGGTGAGGGTTGGTGCGAAGCATCGTGCTGTTTGAGTGCACTTGGCTTCGCTCGTACCCTCATCCGGCGCTGCGCGCCATCTTCTCCCGAGGGGAGAAGGAAGATGTGTCAGCCGACGCTGCCTTCCAACGAGACTTCCAGCAGCTTCTTGGCTTCCACTGCGAACTCCATCGGCAGCTCGCGGAAGACCTGCTTGCAGAAGCCGTCGACGATCAACGACACCGCATCTTCCTGGCTGATGCCACGCGCGCGGCAATAGAAGAGTTGGTCGTCGCTGATCTTGGAGGTGGTGGCCTCGTGTTCGACGGTGGCACCCGGGTTCTTCACCTCGATATAGGGAAAGGTGTGGGCGCCGCACTGCTTGCCGATCAACAGCGAATCGCACTGCGTGTAGTTGCGTGCGCCATCGGCATTGCGGTCCACCTTGACTTGGCCGCGATAGGTATTTTGGCCGCGGCCGGCACTGATGCCCTTGCTGACGATCTTGCTTTTGGTGCGCTTGCCGATGTGGATCATCTTGGTGCCGGTGTCGGCCTGCTGACGGTGGTGGGTCAGCGCGACCGAATGGAATTCGCCCACCGAATCGTCGCCAATCAGCACGCACGACGGATACTTCCAGGTGATCGCCGAGCCCGTTTCGACCTGGGTCCAGGTCACCTTGCTGCGCGCGCCACGGCATTCGGCGCGCTTGGTGACGAAGTTGTAGATGCCGCCCCGGCCCTCCTCGTCGCCCGGGTACCAGTTCTGCACGGTGGAATACTTGATTTCTGCATCTTCCAGCGTCACCAGCTCGACGACCGCCGCATGCAGCTGGTTCTCGTCGCGCATGGGCGCCGTGCAGCCTTCCAGATACGAGACGTAGGCCTTGTCTTCGCACACGATCAAGGTGCGCTCGAACTGGCCGGTATGGCCGGCATTGATGCGGAAGTAGGTGCTCAATTCCATCGGGCAACGCACACCCGCAGGGATGAACACGAAACTGCCGTCGGAGAATACGGCCGAGTTGAGCGCGGCGAAGTAGTTATCGCCCACCGGCACCACGCTGCCAAGATACTGCCTGACGATCTCCGGGTGTTCCTTGATGGCCTCGGACATCGAACAGAAGATCACGCCTTTTTCGGCCAGCTCCTTGCGGAAGGTGGTGCCGACCGAGACCGAATCGAACACCGCATCGACTGCGACGCCGGCCAGCTTGGCGCGCTCGTGCAGCGGCACGCCCAGCTTGTCGTAGGTGTCCAGCAATTCCTTGGGCACCTCGTCCAGCGAGGCGTACTTCGGGCCCTTGGGTGCGGAGTAATAGCTCAACGCCTGGAAATCGATCGGCGAGATCTGCAGTTTCGCCCACTCCGGCATCGGCATCTTCAGCCAATGGCGATAGGCCTCAAGACGCCAGTCGGTCATCCATTGCGGCTCGTCTTTCTTGGCCGACAACGCACGGATGACGTCTTCGTCCAGGCCGGGCGGGAGTGAGTCCGATTCGATTTCGGTGATGAAGCCGGCGTCGTAACGTCGACCCAGCCGTTCGAGGATCTGCGCATTCTGCGGAGGAGCAAGTTCGGTGGCCATTGGGCTGCCTACAGGTCAGGTGGTCGCGACGCGTGCGGCGATCGAACGCCGACGGCTGTCGCCAGGGAGAGAGAGGGGCTGCAACATCTGCGCGAGCGTGACGCGACGCAAGGCATCGCCGACCACGTCGTTGATCAGGCGCCAGTTCGACCGCACGCCGCAGCGCTGCGCGATACCGCACTGGCTGTGGTCCTGGCTGCATTCGGTGATCGCCAACGGACCTTCCATCGCTTCGACGATCTCCACCAGGGTGATGTCGCTGGCGGCGCGCGCAAGCCGGTAGCCGCCGTGCACGCCGCGCAAGCCTTCGACCAGGCCTGCCTGCGACAACGGCTTGAGAATCTTGCTGACAGTCGGTGCTTCCAGACCGGCCTGTTCGGCCAATTCGCTTGCGCTGAGCACCTGATCGCAGCGTGCCGCCAGGACGGTCAGCACCACGGTGGCGTAATCGGTGAGTTTGGTGACGCGCAACATGGGGAAGGCAGAATCCGAAAGCGGACCGAAATTGTACTCTTTCCGGCAGGGCAGGGCCAACGGCGCGGTTCAGCCGCCGGCAAGTGTGGCCCGTTGCGGCGCACGCTGCGCTTGTGCTTGGCGCAGTGGCGCGCTGCAGTCACAATGAGCGGCCCCATCACTGGACCCTTACATGTCGCGCAAAGTTGCCGCCCGCAAGTCTCGTATCCACGGCAATGGCATGTTCGCCCTCGCCCCGCTCCGCAAGGGCGAGCGCATCATTCAATACAAGGGGCGGCTGCGCACGCATGCCGAAGTGGATGCCGACGACACCGGCGACGTGGAAAGCGGGCATACCTTTTTGTTCACGCTCAGCGACGACTACGTGCTGGATGCCAACTACGAAGGCAATGTCGCGCGCTGGATCAACCACAGCTGCGATCCCAATTGCGAGGCGGTGATCGAAGAAGCCGAGGGCGACGACCGCCGCAAGGACAAGATCTTCATCGAGGCCAAGCGCGACATCAAACCCGGCGAAGAGCTCACCTATAACTACGGCATCACCCTTGCCGAGCGTCATACGCCACGCCTGAAGAAAATTTGGGAATGCCGGTGCGGCTCGAAGAATTGCACCGGAACGATGCTGCAACCCAAGCGCTGAGCACGCAGCCATGTGGCGCGTACTGACGCCGCGCACACATCGGTTCACGGATGCGCAACGGCATGATTCCTAGGGTCTGGGCTTCTTTTCAAGGAGCCTCCCATGTCTTATTCGCTCTCTGGCAAAACCGTCGCCGTGCTGGCCACCGATGGCTTCGAGCAATCCGAACTGACCGAACCCAAGCGCCTGCTGGAAGGCTGGGGTGCCAAGGTCGAGGTGATCGCGCCCGGCGACGGCGCGCAAATTCGCGGCTGGAATCACACAGAGTGGGGCGATTCGGTAACGGTCGATCGGCGGCTAGATCATGCAGCGGCGGAATCCTACGACGCACTGGTGTTGCCTGGCGGTGTGCTCAATCCCGACACACTGCGCACCGATGAGCAGGCAATCACGTTCATTCGCGCGTTTTCGAACGCACAAAAACCGGTGGCGGCGATCTGTCACGGGCCGTGGTTGCTGCTCGAAAGCGACTTGGTCCGCGACCGCAAGGTCACTTCATGGCCATCGGTCAAGACGGACCTGATCAATGCCGGTGCGCGCTGGCAGGATGCCGAAGTGGTGGTCGACGGCCAACTGATTACCAGCCGCAAGCCGGACGACATTCCTGCATTCGCCGCAGCCGTGGCCAAGGCCTTGGCTGCATAGGTTCTTCACTGGCCAGTGTCAGCTCGAAACACCAAGGCCCGGCGCAGATGCGTCGGGCCTTGATGTGTAGCCTTGCGTGGATTGTCGCCATCCACGCCAATACCACGCGGACCTACTTCCCGGACAGCGCTGCCGCGGGCACCAGTTGCTCGATGTTCTGGTTGAAGTTGACCGCAACCCGCCCGTTCTGGATGCCGACCGATTCCACCTGCACCGCACCCATCACGGATGCAATGGCCGGGTCGATCCGATAGATCGGCTCCTTGCGCGCATAGTCGGCCAGCCAGGTATTGAGCAGCTGCCGCGTGCTGTGGTCGAGCTTTGCGCCTGCATGGGCGGGGCGGAAGTCGTCGATGCTGGGTTGATCCAGATAAAAGCCCTGTTTGGCCACGTCGTAGCGCAGTGCGCTGGTCAAGGTCACATTGCCGACCGGTGCAGGAGCGCCGCCTGCGGTCGCCACGGCAAGATCGAAGGCCATCTTGAGCCGATCGCCTGGCGGCAACGATAGCGCCGGGTTGCTGACCGTCATCGCGATCAGCCCGCCCAGCGTGTCATGTGTCTGTGGGAAGCGACCACCCAGATAGTGCTGCAGGTCGCTGGCCTGCACGCTGATTTGTTTTCCCTGGATCTGCGGCGCAGCCCAGGCGCTGGTGATGGGCATTGCCAAGGCGAGGGCGAGCATGGAACCGGCAAGCGAACGCAGTTTCATCGGGTGACTCCGGCAACAGGTGACATCACCTTAGTCGGCGCCGGTGAACCACGGGTTAGCGCAACACCGGCTGCAGCGTGGCCGAATAGATTTCCCAGCCATCGCTGCCGGCCCGGGGTTGCAGCCGGTATGCCCCGACCAGGCGTTGCGTGCCGGTGGTGGTGCGTACCGTCAATTGCACCGGTACTTCGATACGCTGTGGCGGCTGCGCCTGATCCAGTGCAAAGGGCGGATCGTTGTTGATGCGCATCGACTGGATATTGGGGATGGCACGCAAGGCCGCATCGTCCGGTACCGGGGGAGGGCGACCGCCGGCCCATAAGGCATCGGCCTGCGCGCGCGCCGCTCCCGGCAACGCGCCGAGGTAGCGTTGAACGGTGGCGCTTGCTTGGGCGTAGTTGGCCAACGTAATGGCATCGGTGGGATCAGCCGCAGGGGCGGGTGATGCGGTCGCGGTGCCGGTAGCGGCGTTATCGCGCGGGCGCGATGCGCTCGCAGCGTGCGTCGCCGAGGCGACGTTTGCCTGCGGATCGCCAGTGCGATGACAGCTGCAACCGGAAAGTGCGGCTGCGATAACGAGCATTCCCATCCAGCGCATGGCGCGTCCCATCCCCGAGGTGCGCAGTGTAGCGGGTACGTGTGGCGATGCGTCTTCAGGCGCCGGTGGCGGGGTGTACGCGCTGCAGGCGTTCCAGCAGCAGCTGCAGTTTGGGACGCAATGCGTCCAGCGTATCGCTGGGCTGGGCGCGTGGGCGGGCCGCCAGGTCTTCCAGCAACTGCGAGCCTACGGTCAGTGCCGCGCATTCGTCGCTGCTCAGGTCGCGGCGCAGGTGCAGTTCTTCGAGCAGCCGCATCCAGTCGGCGCGCGAGCGTTGTTCGAATTCGATGGTGCAGCGGTCGTCACAAGGGCGGCCGTCGTTTTCGATCGGCGTGACCGTGATGCGATAGCGTTTGCGGGACATATGGGTCGCGTCGTTCTGGGCTGTGCTCACCATAGGCGTAGGACGCAACCGTCTCGATAGGGTGGCCCATGACGCAGTGTTCCAACGTGCTCAGTTTGCTGGCCGAGCGGCATGTTTGCGCAGGAGCGGCAGCGGATCGTACGCACCGTTGCGTCCATAGACACCATAGTGCAGGTGTGGCGGCGTGCCGCGCGCATTGCCGGTGCTGCCGACCTTGCCGAGCAGGGTGCCGGGCTCGACCACATCGCCTACTGCGAGGCCGGCAACCCAATCGTCAAGATGCGCGTAGTAATGCCGTTCCATCGCTGGACCCAGCAGCCAGACCTGTTTTCCGCCCAGGCCCTGGTCGCGGATGGCGCTGACCACGCCGCGCGTTGCCGCCACCACCGGTGTACCGCGTGGCGCGAAGATATCCACGCCCGCATGCGTACGGTCGCGGCCACGCGGTGCACCAAAGGTGTCGGCAATCTGTCGCGCACGCACGCCTTCCACCGGCACATGCAACTGCGCAGGCGGCGGCATTTGCGACAGCTCCCAGCTGGTACGGAGCTGATGGGCGATCGGCAGCTGCCAGGCCCAGCGCGCGGCCACCGCCAGCACGCACAACAGCGCAATGGAGACAACAATGCTGCGCAGGCGACGTGCCGGGCTACGGGTGGCAACTCGGCGTGGCGACGATGGCGGGGTGTTCGACGGACCGGTCACAGGCACCTGCAGATGGCGAACCAGCATGCAGGGTAGGGCAGTGCCGATGAGCGGTATGTGCTGCTCTCTGCGGAGCGAGCGCAAAAAAAAGACGGCCCGCAGGCCGTCTTCGTGATACAGGATGCGTGCTCGATTAGAGCGCCGCGTCCTTCAACTTCTTCAGTGGACGTGACTTGAGCTTGGTGGTCGCAGGCTTGGCGGCGAACATCTGCTCTTCCTTGGTGAACGGGTTGATGCCCTTGCGCTTCGGCTTGGCCGGCACGTGCACGGTGGTCAGCTTGAGCATGCCCGGGATGGTGAAGCTGCCGACGCCCTTCTTGCTCAGCGAGGCGTGTGCGGTGGCTTCCAGCGAAGCCAGCACGGCGCGGACGTCCTTCGGGGCCAACTGGGTGCTTTCGGCAATGTGCGCGACAAGGCCGGTCTTGCTCAGTGCTTCCTTGATCGGCTTGGGCGCAGCGGACTTGGCAGCAGCGGCCTTGGCCGGCTTTGCGGTCTTGGTCGCGGCGACCTTTTTCACTGCCTTCTTGGGGGCAGCCTTCTTAGCGGCGGTTTTTGCCATGAGTGATGTGTTCCGTATTCGTTGGTGGTGTTGGGTCTGCCGACCCAGTCGGCAACGCGAAATGTAGGGCAACTGCTGCGCGCCGCCAATAGGCAAACGATGAAACAGCACGAAAAAAGCATCTTTCGACGGGGATTCGTTCACCAGCGGCAGAAAAAGCGCACAAAACGCATCGGCTTGCCCGTGCCATGCGCGCGTTGGCTGCATGTCTGACGCACAGCAGCAGATCGTTTGCGCGAGCAAACGCCGCAACACGCATCCGGGGCGACGATGCAACGAGCCGATAAGGCCAGCCTTTTGGGGGATGCATGTAACGGGGCCACGCGCCGACAAGATGGCTGCCATCGATTGCAAACGTGGACGCACGTTCCATGTGCGGCAAATGGAGCGGTTATTGGGCGCTATGCAGCCTTCGGCCTTGTATTGCCCTGCATCCACCTTCCGGTGATCAGGCGCTGGCGCGGCGGTTTGCGCAGATGTTCGAATCGTTTTCGGCGTGCCATGCGCGCCACGCGAAGGCACCGCGCGATACGCGACATGCAGACCCGCCGCGTTTCAATCAGTCATTGGCCGCGGACAGGCTGCGGCCGCGTTCGGTCGCTGCGGCAATGGCCTGGGCGGTGAGGGCTTCAAAGCCGCCGGCCTGGAACGTCTCGATGGCGGCGTGGGTCGTGCCGTTGGGCGAGGTCACGCGGCGACGCAGGACCTCCGGTGGTTCGCCCGATTCGGTGAGCATGCGTGCGGCACCGAGCAGCGTTTGCAGCACCAAGGTGCGCGCGGTTGCGGCGGGCAGGCCCTGCGCTTGCGCGGCAGCTTCCATCGCTTCTGCCAAGAGAAACACATAGGCCGGTCCGCTGCCGGAGACCGCGGTCACCGCATCCATCTGCACTTCGTCGTCGATCCAGACGGTAACGCCGGCGCTGTCCAGCAGTTGGGTCGCCTGTTGGCGTTGCGCCGCCGACACGCGCGCGTTGGCGTACAGCCCGGTGACACCGGCGCCGAGCAGGGCGGGTGTGTTGGGCATGGCACGAACCACCGCGATATCGCCGCCCGACCAGCGCTGCAGCTGCGTGGCGGTGATGCCGGCAGCGATGGAAACCAGCAGCGGTTGTTGTGCCTGCGCCAGATCGGCCAGTTGCGCGCACACCATTGGCAAGACCTGCGGCTTGACCGCCAAGACCCAGGTCGTGGCCGCATCGACAGCGGCGCGCGCATCCTCGACCACCTGCACGCCGAAGTCGCGCGCCAAGGCGTCGCGCAGCTCGGCCACCGGCTCGGCCACGCGGATGCTGGCAGCCGGCGTGCCCTGCCGGATCAGCCCGGCAATCAGGCTGCGCGCCATGTTGCCGCCGCCGACGAAAGCGATGGACGTGGCAGCGGAAGACGAGGGCGATGACGAGGCAGGTGTGTTCATTGCGGCACCTTCATAAGACGAATCGATGTGGGAGGCGAGGCGATCAGGCAGAGGCGGCCGGCGCCTGATCGCGCGCACCGAACAACGCCGTGCCCACCCGCACCATGGTGGCGCCGGCCGCGATCGCTTCGGCGAAATCCGAGCTCATGCCCATCGACAAGGTGTCCACCTGCCGATGGCGGGCTTGCAGCTGCTCGAACAGCGCCTGCATGCGCATGAACGCGGCCTGGCGTCGTGCCTGATCCGGAAACGGGGCAGGGATGGCCATCAGTCCGCGTAGCTGCAAACGCGGTTGCAGGGCGATCGCTTCGGCCAGGCTGTCGATCGCTTCGGGTGCGCATCCATGCTTGCTGTCCTCGTCGTCGATGTTGACCTGGATCAACACATTCAACGGCGCGCGGTCGGCAGGGCGATGGCGTGCCAGCAGCGGAATCAATTTGGCGCGGTCCACCGTCTGCACCCAATCGAAGCACTGGCTCGCCAGTTCGGCCTTGTTGGATTGCAGGTGGCCGATCAGATGCCATTCCAAACCCAACGCACGCAACTGGGCAATCTTGGCATCGGCTTCCTGCACGTAATTTTCGCCGAAGGCGCGCTGGCCCTGCGCGGCCAGGGCGGCGACGGCGTCGGCCGGCTTGGTCTTGGAGACCGCCAGCAGCCGCACGTCGGCACGCGCGTGTGCGGCCGCCGCGGCGTGGATGGCATCGAGAATCTGCTGCAGCGACGAAGCCGGCACGTGGCATTCCGAAGAAAGGCGGGAGCGCTATAGTGCCGGCCGCAGACGCTTCCATCCAGTTGGGGGCTGCCAGGCGCCTGGATCGGCGCGCCGGCGCTGCGTGTATTTAGAGGAGTGTCTGGAAGCAAGGTGGGAGACCGTCCCCTGGTCCGCCCAAGGCCCGGCGCGATACGCACTGACGGCAGCGCGGCCGGCTACTCTCGGGCCAGCGCTGCGCTCGCCAGCGAGTCCTTGAAGCCACCGAGCAGCAGCCATTCGGCCTTGGGCGGTTCCGCACCCGGGCGCAAGGCAACGGTTTCAGCCAGGCGCGTTGCGGCCGACCTGAACCGGCAACAGGGCTGCTTCCCGCCGGCAGCCAGAACGCTATACTGCCGGCCGGGGAGTACCTTCCAATCGCAGCCTAGGGGAAAAGCAGCGCATGGATATCGCTGAACTATTGGCGTTTTCTGTCAAGAACAAGGCATCGGACCTGCACCTGTCTGCAGGGCTGCCGCCGATGATCCGTGTCGATGGCGATGTCCGTCGCATCAATATTCCGGCGTTGGATCACAAGCAGGTGCACGCGCTGGTGTACGACATCATGTCGGACAAGCAGCGGCGCGATTACGAGGAATTTCTCGAGGTCGACTTTTCGTTCGAAATTCCGTCGCTGGCGCGTTTCCGCGTCAATGCGTTCAACCAGAACCGCGGCGCCGGCGCGGTGTTCCGTACCATTCCGTCCGAAGTGCTGACGCTGGAAGACCTGGGCTGCCCGCCGATCTTCCGCCAGCTGATCGACCAGCCGCAGGGCCTGATCCTGGTCACCGGCCCGACCGGCTCGGGCAAGTCGACCACGCTGGCAGGCATGATCGACTACATCAACAAGAATGAGTACGGGCACATCCTCACCGTCGAGGACCCGATCGAATTCGTGCACACCTCGCAGAAGTGCTTGATCAACCAGCGCGAGGTGCATCGCGACACCCACGGTTTCAACGAGGCGCTGCGCTCGGCACTGCGCGAAGACCCGGACATCATCCTGGTCGGCGAATTGCGCGACCTGGAAACCATTCGCCTGGCGCTCACCGCCGCGGAAACCGGCCACCTGGTGTTCGGCACCTTGCACACCAGCTCGGCGGCCAAGACCATCGACCGCATCATCGACGTGTTCCCGGCCGGCGAAAAGCCGATGGTGCGCTCGATGCTGTCCGAATCGCTGCGCGCAGTGATTTCGCAGGCACTGCTGAAGAAGGTCGGCGGCGGCCGCACGGCGGCGTGGGAAATCATGGTCGGCACCCCGGCCATCCGCAACCTGATCCGCGAGGACAAGGTGGCGCAGATGTATTCCTCGATCCAGACCGGCCAGCAATACGGCATGCAGACGCTGGATCAGCATCTGCAGGACCTGGTCAAGCGCAGCCTGATCACGCGCAACCAGGCCCGCGAGTACGCCAAGGACAAGCGGATATTCGAGTAGCCGGGATTCGGGATTCGGGATTGGGGATTCGCAACTGCGATTTCCCGTGCCGGACCCGCTCTTGCCAATCCCGAATCTCCACTCCCGAATCCCTGCTCCAGAGGAGCACGCCATGAGCACCATCGACTTCACCTCCTTCCTCAAGCTGATGGCGCATCAGAAGGCCTCGGACCTGTTCATCACCTCGGGCATGCCGCCGGCGATCAAGGTGCACGGCAAGATCAGCCCGATTACCCAGACCCCGCTGACTGCGCAGTAGAGCCGCGACCTGGTGTTGAACGTGATGACGCCGTCGCAGCGCGAGGAATTCGAAAAGACCCACGAGTGCAATTTCGCCATCGGCGTATCCGGGGTCGGGCGTTTCCGTGTGAGCTGCTTCTATCAGCGTAATCAGGTGGGCATGGTGCTGCGCCGGATCGAAACGCGCATCCCCACCGTGGACGAGCTGAGCTTGCCGCCGGTGATCAAGACGCTGTCGATGACCAAGCGCGGCATCATCATCTTTGTCGGCGCCACCGGAACCGGTAAATCGACTTCGCTGGCGGCGATGATCGGCTACCGCAACCAGAATTCCACCGGGCACATCATCACCATCGAAGACCCGATCGAATTCGTGCACAAGCACGAGGGCTGCATCATCACCCAGCGCGAGGTCGGCATCGACACCGACAGCTGGGAAAATGCGCTAAAGAACACCCTGCGCCAGGCGCCGGACGTGATCATGATCGGCGAGGTGCGCACCCGCGAAGGCATGGACCATGCGATCGCCTTCGCCGAAACCGGCCACCTGGTGCTGTGCACGCTGCACGCCAACAACGCCAACCAGGCGATGGACCGCATCATCAACTTCTTCCCAGAGGATCGGCGCAACCAGCTATTGATGGACCTGTCGCTCAACCTCAAGGGCGTGGTCGCGCAGCAGCTGATTCCGACCCCGGACGGCCGCGGCCGACGCGTGGCGATGGAAATCATGCTGGGCACGCCGCTGGTGCAGGACTACATCCGCGATGGCGAGATCCACAAGCTCAAGGAGATCATGAAGGAGTCCACCAACCTGGGCATGCGCACCTTCGACCAGAGCCTGTTCGAGCTCTACCAGGCCGGCGAAATCAGTTACGAAGATGCGCTGCGCTACGCCGACTCGCAGAACGAAGTACGCCTGCGCATCAAGCTCTCGCAGGGTGGCGATGCCAAGACCTTGTCGCAGGGCCTGGACGGTGTGGAAATTTCCGAAGTGCGCTGAGTGCAGCACGCTTCGGTGCCCGCGTGCACGGGTGCCAGTGTCGACGGATAACAAACGCGGATACCTGCCCGGGCGTGCACGGAACTGACCTGCTGGCGCCGCGGCGACGCCAGCCCGTCTGCGTGCCGCTGCCATTTCGTGCCGGGCGTGGCGACCAGCGTTGCGCCAGGATCGTACCGACGACGCGGCCCGGGCCGCCGCGTGGAGGAATCGCCTGAGCGCGCCAAAGAAGAAGACGGCCCGGCTCGAATCGTCCGCGCATCTGCCGACGATCGAGAAGCCCGGCCATACCGTTGCCGCGCCGTCCCGGCATGCCCGGGTGCTGCGGAGGAGGCGGCGGTCGACGGCCGGCCGAGGCGCCCCTGTCACGCAGCGAGCTGGCGAGGCGTCGTCCCGGTTTCAGATGTAACCGGGTAGGTCGATAGTGTCTAATATCGCACCCCACTGCAGTGCCCAAGCCCGTGAGCCTTCCCGATTCCGATCTGCGACCGGAGCAAGAACCCTTGCCCGACGATGGTGCCGTGGTCACCGCCGGCCCGCTCACTCCTCCGCCGGATTCGGCCGGAACTGCCGCCGACGACCACGCCTTCCATCATTCGGTGGCTGAGGATGCGCAAGGCATGGTGCTGGCGACCCTGGTTGCATCCCTCGGTCTGGCCATCTTTGCCAAGGGCGGGCTGATGATCGGCGGCATGGCCGGCGTGGCCTTCCTGTTGCACTACGCGCTGCACTGGAATTTCGGCCTGGTGTTCGTGCTGGTCAATCTGCCGTTCTATTGGCTGAGCGTGCGCCGGATGGGGTGGGAATTCACCCTGAAGACCTTCGCGGCAGTCGGCGCGTGCGGCGTGCTGACCAACCTGCTGCCGCGCTGGGCCGACTACGCGCACATGAGCACGGCATTTTCGGCAATCGCCGGCGGCGCGCTGTCTGGCCTGGGAATCTTGTTCTTCATTCGCCACCGCGGCAGCCTGGGCGGCATCGGCATCCTAGCGGTGTACCTGCAGCGCGAGCGTGGCTGGAGCGCGGGCAAGGTGCAAATGAGCTTCGACGCGATGCTCATGCTGGTCGCCTTCTTCGTGCTGACCCCGGACAAGGTGCTGTATTCGGCCATCGGCGCCTTGATGCTGAGTCTGGTGCTGATGTTCAATCACCGCCCGCACCGCTATATGGGCGTGTGATACGTGCCGAAGATCGCTCGCATGCGTCCGGGAGCGGCTAGCACGATGTCGCGGGCAGACGGTCAGCGGGCGCGGCTGGCGCGGCCAGAACCGCAGCGTGCCAGCGATGCATGCCGCTTTCCGTGTAACGGCCAGGCCCGTCTGGCGACAAGCGCCGTCGTTTGTCAGCAGTTCTAGGTGGTTTCGCGTGCCGGGCAATCGGTAGGCAACTGCAGCCGTTGCATCAACCCGCGCGCATCGAACGGTGCATGCACCTTCATGTCGTTGTCGAAATAACAGTACACATCGCGCATTGCGCGCTTGCGGGCGCGTGCGCCGACCCGGGCTGCATCGTCCGGTTCGGCTCCGCTGGCCCACGCGGCGATGCGTGCTGCCCAGCGATCCAGTGCGGTATCGCTGTAGCCGCTGGCGTACAACTGCGCATCGCCATGCAGACGCACATAGACAAAATCGGCGCTGACGTCCTCCATGTACGGGAATTTGCCTGCGGTGTCGGCGACCACCACCGCGACATTGTGACGCCGCAGCAGGCGCATGCAGGCTGGATCGCAGAAGCTGTCGTGACGAACTTCCAATGCGTGACGGATCGGCCGATTGCGATCGATTGCCAGGGCGCTGCGGCCCTGCATCAGCGCGGTGTCGCGCTTGCGCGCCCGCGCCAACGCGGCCTCGCTGTCGCGCGGCAGGCTGCCTAGAAATGCGTCCAGCAGCTCGGCATCGAACCGGAGTGTCGGCGGTAGCTGCCACAGGACCGGGCCCAGTTTGGCGCCCAGCCGCAAGATTCCCGAAGCGAAGAAGTTGGCCAGCGCCTGCTCGCAATCGCGCAGGCGCTTCATGTGGGTGATGAAGCGCGGGCCCTTGACCGAAAAGACGAAGTCCTCGGGCGTTTCGTCATGCCAGCGCTGGAAGCTGTCCGGGCGCTGCAGCGAATAAAAGGAGCCATTGATTTCCACGCTGGGAAAGCATCCCGCGGCGTATTCGAGCTCACGCCGCTGGGCCAGGCCAGCCGGATAGAACGTGCCGCGCCAGCGTGCGTAACGCCAACCGGAAATGCCGATGCGAATAGCCATGACCCCGAGCATTTCGCGTGCGCCGTGCAAGAGGTGTCTAGCCGCGCTGGACCGTGCGCGTTTTCGCCGGCGTCTGCGCCTGCAGCCAGGGCGGCGCCAGTGCCCGGATCTGCGCAAACACCGGGCACCGGGCATGGTGTGCGCCGGGCAGGTAGCCCAGGCTCATCAGGAACTCGCCGGTGATTTCGCCGCCGGTGAAGCGGAAGGTCTTCTTGAACAGCTTGACCCAGGCCGGTTTGTCGAGCGGGTGGTGGGCGTCCAGCCACTGCGCGAAGCTGCCGTGCGTGGCGCGTAGCGCCTGGATGACCTGTGCATTGTGGATGGCCGCCAGCACCTTGAGGCGATTGCGGATGATGCCGGCATCGCCCATCAACCTGCTGATGTCCTGGTCGCCATATGCCGCAACAGCGTCCACGTCGAAGCCGTCGTAAGCCCGCTGGAAATTGACGCGCTTGCGCAGGATGGTTTCCCAGCTCAGTCCGGCCTGGTTGATCTCCAGCACCAGCCGTTCGAACAACTCGCGTTCGTCGCGCTGCGGAAAGCCATACTCGTGATCGTGGTAGTGGCCATGGACCGGATGGCCTGGGGCGATGCTGCAGTAACCGCTCATGTGGATGCCTGTGGTTGTGGGGCGAGGCTTGCCAGTCGCGCGCCGGTCGCTGCCGTGGCGGGCGAGCGGCAGTAGCGCAGAGGCCGGGAGGCCGTTTGCGCCGCTGCAGCGCTGCAACTCGCACGCATCGCGGTCAAGCTGAACGTGTCGGTCAGGCGCCGCATGCGGTCTGCCGCGAAGGCTGCCGCATCGGCGGCATCGCACGTTTCCGGCGCCGGCAAGGCCCAGTATGGCAGCGGCTCTGCGCGCGGCGAAGCGAACGGCTAGAATGCGGCCATGTCTGTTTTGCCCACGCCTCTGGCCAACCAACTGCTGATTGCGCTTCCGGCGCTGTCCGACCCCACCTTCTCGCGCAGCGTCGCGCTGATCTGTCAGCACGACGAGAACGGCGCCATGGGCGTGCTGGTCAACCGGCCTTCCGAATACACCCTGGGCGAAGTGTTGTCGCAGATGGGCATCGACACCGACGATGAGCCGCTGCGCGAGCAGGTCGTGCTCAGCGGCGGGCCGGTGCACCCTGAGCGCGGTTTTGTGATCCATGACGATGCGCGCGAATGGGATTCCAGCCTGGAAGTGGGGCAGGGCGTGTTCCTGACTACCTCGCGCGACATCCTTGAGGCGATGGCGGCCGGCAACGGCCCGCGCAATGCGCTGGTCGCGCTGGGCTGCGCGGGTTGGGGTGCCGGCCAGCTGGAATTCGAGCTGGGCGAAAACAGCTGGCTCACCGCGCCCTCGGATGCCAACGTGCTGTTTGCGACCGCGCTGGAAGATCGCTGGCAGACCGCTGCCGGGCGTATCGGCGTAGACCTGTTCCGGCTCACGGATTATTCCGGGCATGCCTGAGGCGGGCGCGATTCGCCCCGATGGCACGGTGCTGGGCTTCGACGTGGGGTCGCGCCGGATCGGCGTGGCGGTCGGAACCGCGCTCGGTGCCGGCGCGCGCGCGGTGGCTGTCATCAATGTGCATGCCAACGGCCCGGACTGGGTTGCGTTGGACCGCGTGTACAAGCAGTGGCGGCCGGACGGCCTGGTGGTCGGCGACCCGCTCACGCTGGACGACAAAGACCAACCCGCCCGCAAACGCGCACACGCGTTCGGCCGCCAGCTGCGCGAGCGCTATGCGCTGCCGGTTGTCCTGATCGACGAGCGCTCCAGTTCGGTCGAGGCTGCGCAGCGTTTCGCGCGCGAGCGCGCCGATGGGCGCAAGCGACGCCGCGACGCCGAAGCGCTCGATGCGATGGCCGCCGCAGTGATCGTCGAACGCTGGTTGGCCGCGCCCGACCAAGCCACCTCTCTTCCTTGACTCCCGACCTGCGATGACCACCATGCAACTCGATTCGGACGGACGCTTGCGCCACCTGCTCACCCTGGAAGGACTGCCGCGCACCACGCTGCTGCAATTGCTCGACCGCGCCGGCCAGATCCGCGATGCGGCGGTGGGGCGCGTGGGCAAGCGCAGCGTGCTGGCGGGCACGGCGGTGTGCACGCTGTTCTTCGAACCCTCCACGCGCACGCGCAGCTCCTTCCATCTGGCGGCGCAGCGGCTGGGCGCGGACGTGCTCAATTTCGATGCATCCACCTCATCCACCCGCAAGGGCGAAACCGCGCGCGACACCTTGAAGAATCTCGAAGCGATGGGCGTGCGCGGCTTCGTGGTGCGTCACCCCGACGACGGCGCGGTGGAAGCGCTGGCGGCAGCCGCGGGCGAGGGCACCGCGTTGATCAATGCCGGCGACGGGCGTAGTGCGCATCCCACCCAGGGCCTGCTCGACATGCTCACCCTGCGCCAGGCCAAGGGCACCGATTTTTCCAAGCTCAAGGTCGTCATCGTCGGCGACGTCAAGCACTCGCGTGTGGCGCGCTCGGACCTGCATGCCCTGCGCACGCTGGGCGCTGGCGAAATTCGCGTCTGCGGCCCGGCCAGCCTGCTGCCGGACGACGGCATACTGGAGGGCTGCGTGGTCGGCCAGGATTTCGATGCCATGCTCGAAGGCGCCGACGCGTTGATGATGCTGCGCCTGCAGCGCGAGCGCATGGAAGAAGGCCTGGTGCCCTCGTTGGAGCAGTACCACACCGAATATGGTCTGACCCGCGAGCGTCTGGCGCGTGCTGGCCGCGACGCCGCGGTGCTGCACCCGGGCCCGATCAACCGCGGCGTGGAAATCACCGATGAAGTGGCCGACGGCGCGCAATCCTGCGTGCTGCGGCAGGTTGCCAATGGCGTTGCCGTACGCATGGCCGTGCTGGAAACCCTGCTCGGCTAAGCGCGGCTGCGCCGCCGGATCGTGAGTCGCTCCAGGAGCGGCGCCCCCACCGCGCAACCAATGCGCGGTGGCCTTTGATCCATGAGGCGTCGATTGCGAAGAGGCAGCCGCTTCTCGCCGAACGTGCACCGTGGTCGGTCGCGCGGTGGCGTTCGATGCGCAACATCATGCGTGCAGACAAACAGTCGCTTGCTGCCTGAGGTGCCTGGCGGTCTGCTCTTGCGAATCCCGAATCCCGAATCCCGAATCCCGAATCCCGAATCCCCGCACCACCAGCTAACACCCTCTCACCTATCGTGAGCGCTCCTTTCAGCGCAGGAGATCGCAATGGGTATTTCACGTCACGCCACCGCCCACTGGGAAGGCGACCTCAAGACCGGCAAGGGCCAGCTCAGCACGCCGCAGAGCGGCTTGATGGACAACACCCGTTATGCCTTCAGCAGCCGCTTCGGCGACGAGAAGGGCACCAATCCGGAAGAACTCATCGCCGCCGCGCATGCCGGCTGTTTCACCATGGCGTTGTCTGCGCAGTTGACCGAAGCCGGTTTTCCGCCGGCCTCGCTGGACACGCGCGCCGATGTGGATCTGTCGATGGAAGGCGGCCCGCAGTTGTCGCAGATTCGCCTCAAGCTCAAGGCCGTGGTGCCCGGCATCGACGAGGCCAAGTTCCGCGAGCTGGCCGACGCCGCCAAGAAGAATTGCCCGGTCTCCAAGGCACTGAGCGCGGTGCCGATCAGCCTGGAAACCGAGTTTTCCAGCTAGCGCCAATACCGCTGCGACGCGTCGGCGCAAACGCCTGGCGCGCGCAGCTGGCGGCAACCTGAATACGGCGTTTTGCGGGCGGTTTGGTTCAGTGCGGTTTCACTGGCGCAGGACGAGCATCGGCAGCGTGTCCTCCCTATGAAGCTGCCGCAATGAAAACTCTCGTGCTTGGTGCTCTGGTGATGGGTCTGGCCGTGGCGGGCAATGCCACGGCGCAGCGCTATGACAGCGGCTACCGCGATTACGGCCGCAGCGGCTACGAGGATGGCCGTTACGAATATGCGCGCGTCGTGCGCGTGGATCCGATCATCGTTGCCGACTCGTACAACGAACGCACCAGCGAACGTTGCTACGATCGTCCCGCCGACGGTTATTACACGAGCAACGACGGGTATTACCGCGACGGCGGCTATGCCCAAGCCGGTGTGTCCAATCGTGGCGTGGCCAGTGTGATCGGTGGTATTGCGGGTGCCGTGCTCGGCAGCCAGGTCGGCGGCGGCAATGGTCGTCTGGTCGGTACCGCCGTGGGCACCATGGCGGGCGTCGCGGCGGGCCGTTCGATCTATGAGGCCAATCACCGCACCTACCAGGGCAACGTGAGGGTCTGCGAGCCGGTGTCCTACCGCCGTGAACGCGACCGCGTGGATGGCTACGACGTCACCTACGAATACGCCGGCCGCATGTACCACACGCGTAGCGATTACAACCCGGGCGACCGAATCCGTGTGCGCGTCGACGTGCGCCCCGACTGATCAGTGCCGGATGCATGCGGTGCCGCTGGTGGTTCCGGCATCGGGCTAAACAGAACGCTGCGGGCAACCGCAGCGTTCTTGCGTTTGGCGGAGCGATTGCCGGCAGCAATGGCGCGTCAACCAGGCGTGGGCGCTGATCGATGCGAGGCGCCTTGCTGTTTCACACACGCGCCGATTCGCGGTGCACCGGCGGTGATCAGAAATTGGCAGCACCTGCAGTCCACCCGCTGCGTTGAATCCAGCGCAGCAGCGCTGCTGCCGCCCTAAGCCCAGTCCAGCGTGCCGCGAATCACCGTCTGCACCTGGCCACCCGACCACACGTCGCCGTCGGCATCGATATGCAGTTCCAACAGGGCATCGAAGCCGATTTCTCGGCCCTGGCTGACGGTGTAGCGACGGTCGGTGCCGGGCAATGCGTCACGGCTGTCCAGCCATGCGGCCAGGACCGCATTGGCCGCGCCGGACGCCGCATCTTCGAAGCGCCGGCCATTGCCGACGAAGGCACGTACTGCCAGATCGTAGGTGCCCGGTGCGCCGGCGCGTGCATACGCAAACACGCCCATGCTGCCGGTGGATTCTGCCAACCCGGCAATCGCGTCCCAGTCCGGCTGCAGGCCGCGCAGCGCGGCTTCGCCTGCCAGTTCCACCACCCACCAGGTGCGGCCGCCGTCCATCAGCGCAGGCGGCAGCGTCCCCAGCGGCCAGCCCTGCAAGGCATCGCGCAGGCGCGGATCGTTGGCATCCACCTGCTCGGCCACGCGTGCGCGTGGCGTGCGGATCGCGATGCTGCGGTGGCCGCCGCGCTGCTCCACACGCAGCGGCAACCGGCCGGCGATGCCGTCCTGTACCAGGACGCCATCCTGTGGTGCGGCCAGGCCGGCCTCGAGCACGGCATGCGCAGTGCCCACACTGGGATGGCCGGCAAACGGCACCTCCTTCTGCGGCGAAAACATGCGCAGCCGGTAGCTGCTGTGCGCGCTTTCGGCGGGAAAGACGAAGGTGGTCTCCGGCAGTTTGGTCCAGCGTGCGATGGCCTGCATCGCCGCATCGTCCAGACCCTGCGCATCCAGCACCACCGCCAGCGGATTGCCGCTGCCGGGGCGGGCGGAGAACACATCCAGTTGCAGGAAACGGCGAGTGGTCATGGGCGTCGATCCGCAGTAAAGGCGCGGCAGCTTACCAATCGATGCGGCCGTCGATCACCTGCAGCGTCGCTCCGCCAATCCAGACTTCGCCTTCCGCGTCCACTTCCACCTGGACGCGGCCGTCGCGGCCAACCTCGCGGCCCTGACTGGCGACGTAGCGCGACTGCGCTCCGGGCAGGCGGCCCTCGCCATGCAGGCGGGCGGCAATACAGGCATTGGCGCTGCCGGTGACCGGGTCTTCCGCAATGCCATCGCCCGGGCAGAACGCGCGGACGACCAAGTCGGCATCGCCATCGTGCACGGGCGCGTAGATGGCCAGGCCAACGGCGGCGCTGGCCTGGGTCAGGCGCGCAATGGCGGCAAGCTCCGGGGCTGCCTGCCGTACCGCCTGCGCGTCGGCCAATTCCAGCAACCACCAGTTCGGGCCGTTGTTCCAGAGTGCGGCCGGCTGCGCGCTGACGCGCAGGCCAGTGCAGGCGCCACGCAGCGCCTCGGCGTACGTGTCGCCCGTGTCGATGGCGCGCGCGCGCGGGGCGCGCAGCCGCACCAGCAAGGCGCCGTGCCGGTCGAACACGTCCACCGGCAGCACGCCAGCCGCGCATTGCTGGCGCAGCCGGCCGTCGGGCTTGTACGCGGTCACGCCGTGGGTCACCGCCGCCCACGCGGCACCGACGCTGGGGTGGCCGGCAAACGGTAGCTCGGCACGTGGGGTGAAGATGCGGATGTGGTAATCGGCATCGGGCACGCTGACCGGCAGGAAGAAGACCGTCTCGGACAGATTCAGCCAAGCGGCGATCTGCTGCATCTGCGCAGACGACAACGTCTCTGCATTGAAGACCACGCCCAGCGGGTTGCCGCTGCCGGCCCGGGCGGCGAAAACATCCAGTTGCAGATAGCGGTGCTTGCTCATGGTGGGGACATCTCGATCGAAGGAGGGCGCGGCGATGGTTGCAGTGCAAACCGATACGGCAGTGGACGTGGCGACCGGAACGCTGTGATCGCACGCGGGGTCATGTCAGCGGCATTGGCAGTAGAATCGGAGGTTCCGCTCGGCATCCCGGGCATCTTCCCCCCCCATCCTAAACGCCTATCTCAATGTCAGCTCCCCACTCTACCGATCGTTGGATCGTCCTCAAGTTCGGCGGCACTTCGGTGTCGCGTCGTCATCGCTGGGACACGATTGGAAAACTGGCGGGCAAACGGGCGAACCAGACCGGCGGTCGCGTGCTGGTGGTGGTGTCTGCATTGTCGGGCGTGACCAACGAGCTCACCGCCATTGCCGACGGCGCCGCCGATAGCGCACAGCGCATGGCGGCACTGGACCAACGCCATCGTGAGTTTCTGGCCGAGCTCGAACTGGACGCCGATGCGGTGCTGGGCGAGCGACTGGCCGCACTGCATGCGTTGTTGGGCGACGCGCGCGCTGCAACGCGCACGCTGGACTGGCAGGCCGAGGTGCTGGGGCAGGGCGAGTTGCTGTCGTCCACCATCGGTGCGGCGTACCTGCATGCCAGCGGCCTGGACATGGGCTGGCTGGATGCGCGCCAATGGCTGTCGGCGCTGCCCCCGCAGCCGAATCAGAGCGAGTGGTCCAAGCGGCTGTCGGTGTCGTGCCAGTGGCAGTCCGATGCCGATTGGCGCACGCGTTTCGCCGCGCAACCGACACGCTTGCTGATCACGCAAGGCTTCATTTCGCGTCATGCCGATGGCGGCACCGCGATTCTGGGCCGTGGCGGTTCGGATACCTCGGCGGCGTACTTCGGTGCGCTGCTCGGCGCCAGCCGCGTGGAAATCTGGACCGATGTGCCCGGCATGTTCAGCGCCAACCCGAAGGAAGTACCGGACGCGCGGCTGCTGACCCGGCTGGACTATTACGAAGCGCAGGAAATCGCCACCACCGGCGCCAAGGTGCTGCACCCGCGCTCGATCAAGCCGTGCCGCGATTCCGGCGTGCCGATGGCGATCCTGGACACCGAGCGCCCCGATCTGCCGGGCACCAGCATCGACGGCAATGCCGAGCCGGTGTTGGGCGTCAAGGCGATCAGCCGTCGCAACGGCATCGTGCTGGTGTCGATGGAAGGCATCGGCATGTGGCAGCAGGTCGGCTTCCTGGCCGACGTGTTCACGCTGTTCAAGAAGCATGGCCTGTCGGTGGACTTGATTGGTTCGGCCGAGACCAACGTCACCGTGTCGCTGGATCCTTCGGAAAACCTGGTCAACACCGACGTGCTGGCGGCGTTGTCGGCCGATCTGTCGCAGATCTGCAAGGTCAAGATCATCGTTCCTTGCGCGGCCATCACCCTGGTCGGGCGCGGCATGCGTTCGCTGCTGCACAAGCTCTCCGACGTGTGGGCCACGTTCGGGCAGGAGCGCGTGCACATGATTTCGCAGTCGTCCAACGACTTGAACCTGACCTTCGTCATCGACGAAGCCGATGCCGACGGTTTGCTGCCGATCCTGCATGCCGAACTGATCGACAGCGGTGCAATGCCGGTCAGCGAGGGAGAGGTGTTCGGCCCGCGCTGGCGGCAGATCATCGGCTCGGTACGTCCGCGTCCCACGCCGTGGTGGCATGCCGAGCGCGCGCATCTGCTGTCGCTGTCCAAGGCCGGGACGCCGCGTTACGCGTACCACCTGCCCACGGTGCGTGCGCGTGCGCATGCGCTGGCGCAGATTGCCGCGGTGGATCAGCGCTATTACGCGATCAAGGCCAACGCGCATCCGGCCATCTTGATGGCGCTGGAACAGGCCGGCTTCGGGCTGGAGTGCGTCTCGCACGGCGAATTGCGCCGCGTCTTCCAGGCGCTGCCGGAGTTGTCGCCGCGGCGCGTGCTGTTCACGCCGAGCTTTGCGCCCAAGGCCGAATACGAGGCGGCCTTCGCGCTGGGCGTGACGGTGACCGTGGACAACGTCGAAGCGCTGCGCAACTGGCCCGAGGTGTTCCGTGGCCGCACGATCTGGCTGCGCATCGACCTGGGGCACGGCGACGGCCATCACGAGAAGGTCAACACCGGCGGCAAGGCGTCCAAGTTCGGCCTGTCGTCCACGCGCGTTGATGAATTCGTCGATGTGGCGCGCACGCTCGAGGTCACCATCACCGGCGTGCATGCGCATCTGGGCAGTGGCGTGGAGACCGGCGAGCACTGGCGGATGATGTACGACGAGTTGGCCGGCTTCGCGCGTCGCATCGGCACGGTAGAGACCATCGACATCGGCGGCGGCCTGCCGATTCCGTACAGCGCCGAAGACGAGCCGTTCGATCTGGAGGTGTGGGCCAAGGGTCTGGCCGAGGTCAAGGCGGTGCATCCTGGCTACCGCCTGGCGATCGAGCCGGGCCGCTATCTGGTGGCCGAAGCCGGCGTCTTGCTGGCCAGCGTCACCCAGGTGATCGAGAAGGACGGCGTGCACCGCGTGGGCCTGGATGCGGGCATGAACACCTTGATTCGCCCGGCGTTGTACGACGCCTGGCACGACATCGAAAACCTCAGCCAACTCGACGCGCCGGCCGATGGCATGTTCGATATCGTCGGGCCGATCTGCGAATCGTCGGACGTGTTCGGCAAGCGTCGCCGGCTGCCAGCGGCCACTGCACCGGGCGATGTGGTGCTGGTCGCCGATGCCGGTGCCTACGGCTACACGATGGCCAGCACCTACAATCAGCGCGAATTGCCGCGCGAAGAGGTGATCGATGCGTCCACTGGCTGAGTTCGTCGTACTCAGCACGTTGGCCGGTGGCGTGGCGATGGTGTTTTCCACCGCCATCGATATCGCCGGGCAACCGACCCCGTGGACCGACAGCTTGAAGTGGGCAATCCCCGCATTGGTCGCTGCCGGCCTCGGCGCGTGGAGCGCAGCGTTCTGGCAACGTCGGCGTGCCCGGCAGGCACGCGCGCAGCGCGCCGGCGGCATGGCATTGCGCACCGTGGTGTTGAGTGCGCTTGGCTATCTGCCGGCGTTGCTGCTGTATCTGCTGGTCGCGTTGGCCATCACCGGCGACGCAACGGTGATTCGCTCGGATGTGATGCTGCTGTTGTTCGTGATCGGTTGCCTGCCGTTGCTTTGGGCGGCGGTGCCGTTTTCCATGATTGAATATGTCCTGTGCCGACGTTATCTGCGTCGTGTACGTGTTTCTGCAGGTAGTCCATGAGCGCTTTCGACAAACATCAGATGTCCACCTTCCGTTTCGTGCGTTGCGCACTCGACGCGCAGACCGGCGTGGCGACGCTGGTGTATGCCTTCGATCAAGGCCCGGAGCTGGTCGAGACCGTTGCGGTGCCGGGCGCTCCGTTCGTGCTGGAGGGCGCGCGGGCAACTGCCGTGCAACAGGCGCTGCGGCTGCTGCATCTCATTGCAGGGGTCAGTTATTTCAAGGCCGCGGTGCCGCCGAACATCGCCATCGACAGCTACGGCATCGATGCCGAGACGGCCGCGCTGGTGGAAAGCGTGTATCTGCACGGCCTGGGCGAATTTGCTTACCGCAATGGCTTGGATCTGCACGGCAAGATCCATTTTCCGGTGGCGGCGCAGGCCTCTGCCGCCGCGCCGGCAGTGGGGTTGCGCGAGCATGCGCTGGTGGCGATCGGCGGCGGTAAGGATTCGCTGGTCAGCATCGAGGCGCTGCGCCAGGCCGGCCTGGCGCAGACCGTGAGCTGGATCGGCGGTTCGCAACTCATCCGTGCCTGCGCAGAGCGCACCGGGTTGCCGGTACTCAACATCGGCCGCGTGCTGGCACCGGAATTGTTCGAACTCAACCGCCAGGGCGCGTGGAACGGGCATATCCCGGTGACCGCGGTGAACTCGGCCATTCTGGTGCTCGCAGCGCTGCTCACTGGTGTTGACCAGGTGGTGTTCTCCAACGAACGCTCGGCCAGTTACGGCAGCCAGATTCCCGGCACCGGCGAGGTCAATCACCAGTGGTCCAAGGGCTGGGCCTTCGAACAGGCGTTCGGCGAGTACGTGCAGCGGCACGTGGCAGCCGATCTGCGCTATTACTCGTTGCTGCGGCCGCTCTCGGAGTTGGCGGTGGCGCGGCAGTTCGCCAAGACCGATCACTACGACGCGCATTTTTCCAGCTGCAACCGCAACTTCCACATCATGGGCGAGCGCCCCGTGCATCGCTGGTGCGGCGTGTGCCCGAAGTGCCATTTCGTGTTCCTGGCGCTGGCGCCGTTCATGCCCAAGACACGGCTGGTCAACATCTTCGGGCGCAATCTGCTCGACGATGCGACCCAGGCCGGCGGCTACGACGCGTTGCTGGAATTCCAGGACCACAAGCCGTTCGAATGCGTGGGCGAAGGCCGTGAATCGCGCGCGGCGATGGCCGTGCTGGCCAGCCGCGCGGAGTGGAAGGAGGACGCGTTGGTGAAGCGCTTCATCCGCGACATCCAGCCGCAGCTCGACCCAAATGATCTGCAGGTCGAGCCACTCATGGCCATCGATGGCGAGCACCGGATTCCGCCGGCGCTGTGGGAGCGCGTGCGTGCGAATTTCGCAGCTTGAAGGCAAGACCGTTGCGTTGTGGGGCTGGGGGCGTGAAGGACGCGCGGCGTACCGTGCGCTGCGGGCGCGCCTGCCGACGCAAGCGCTGACGGTGTTCTGCAACGCCGAAGAGGCGCGCGAGATCGATGCGCTGGAAGATGCGGCCTTGCAGGTGGAAACCGCTGCCAGCGCGCAGGCGCTGGGGCGATTCGAGATCGTCGTGAAGTCGCCCGGCATCAGCCCGTATCGCGCCGAGGCATTGGCCGCCGCCGCGCAGGGCACCTGCTTCATCGGCGGCACCGCGCTGTGGTTTGCCGAACACGCGCAGGCGGACGGCAGCGTGCCCGGTGTCATCTGCGTCACCGGCACCAAGGGCAAGAGCACCACCACGGCGCTGCTGGCGCACCTGCTGCGCGCGGCCGGGCATCGCACCGCGTTGGTCGGCAATATCGGCCAGCCCTTGCTGGAAGTGCTGGCACCGCAGCCGCCGCCGGCGTATTGGGCGATCGAGTTGTCCAGCTACCAGACCGGTGATGTCGGGCGCAGCGGCGCGCGCCCGGAACTGGCACTGGTGTTGAATCTGTTTCCCGAGCATCTGGACTGGCACGGCGATGAGGCACGCTATGTGCGCGACAAGCTGTCGCTGGTGACCGAAGGCCGGCCGCGGATCGCCTTGCTCAACGCTGCCGACCCGCTGCTTGCCGGCCTGCAGTTGCCGGATAGCCAGGTGCGTTGGTTCAATCATTCCGCCGGTTGGCATCTGCGTGGCGACGTGGTCTATCGCGGCGAACAGGCCATTTTCGATACCGCCGATGTGCCGCTGCCGGGCGAGCACAACCGCCGCAACCTGTGCGCGGTGCTGGCGGCGGTAGAGGCCTTGGGCCTGGATGCGGCGGCACTCGCGCCGGCGGCAGCGAGCTTTCGTCCATTGCCCAACCGCCTGCAGTTGCTCGGCAGCGTGGACGGCATCAGCTACGTCAACGATTCCATCAGCACCACGCCGCATGCATCGCTGGCTGCCCTGGCGTGCTTTGCGCAGCGACGCGTGGCACTACTGGTCGGTGGCCATGATCGCGGGCTGGATTGGCACGATTTCGCCCAGCAGATGGCGCGGCAGGCGCCGCTGGAAATCGTGACCATGGGCGCCAACGGCCCACGCATCCATGCATTGCTGGCGCCGCTGGCCGAGGCGGGGCACTTCGGCCTGCATGCGGCCAACGATCTCGAACACGCCATGGGACTGGCGCGCGCTGCGCTGGGCCAGCAGGGCGGTGTGGTGCTGCTCTCGCCCGGGGCGCCCAGCTTCGGCGCCTACAGCGACTATGTTGCGCGCGGCCGCCACTTCGCGCAGCTGGCAGGGTTCGACCCGGCGGCAATCAGCGCGATTGACGGACTGGGTGTGCACTGAAGGCGGCTAACGCACCGGCTGCACTCATCGGCTGGTGGGCATGGCCGATGCTCGGCAATGGTATGTGCCGCTCGCACACCGCTGTGCCTGCGCGCTGTTCTCCGCCACCAGATGGATGTTCGTTGCCTGTTGGTCGCCGCGCCAACGCCAGCGCCGCCGCGGTGGCGCGATCGCCTCGAAAGCACGCATGCGCAGCGCATGCGAACGCGCAGGTGCGATCGGACTGACTGCCTGCCGCCACCGTGGCCGGCAGCGGCGACGATGACCTCTCCTGCACGGCAGCAGCGCCTACACTCGCCGCACCATCCTGGGAGCAAGCACATGTACAAGCAACGGACATGGCGTGGCATTGGGTTGATCGGTGTTCTGGCTTCGCTGGCCTTCCCCGCAGCAGCGGCGATGCAGGCCAAGCCGCTGGAATGGAAGATCGGCAAGGACACCTATAGCGGCGTGCTGGTGTACGACGATGCCGGCGATGCCAAGCGCCCGGGGCTGGTCATGGTGCCCAACTGGCGCGGTGTCAACGACTCGGCGGTGACCAAGGCCAAGCAGCTGGCCGGCGACGATTACGTGGTGCTGGTGGCCGACGTGTATGGCAAGGGCAAGCGCCCGGCCAACGACAGCGAGGCTGGGCAGTTCGCCGGCGCCCTGAAGAAGGATCCGCCGGAGTTGCGCGCACGCGCACTGAAAGCGGTAGAGGTGCTCAAGGCGCAGGCCGGCAAGGCGCCGCTGGACGCAGCGCGCATCGGTGCGGTGGGTTTCTGCTTCGGCGGCACCACGGTGCTGGAGCTGGTGCGCTCAGGCGCGCAGCTGGCCGGCGTGGTGAGCCTGCATGGTGGCATCGCGACTCCCAGCCCGGCCGCCGCCGGCTCGGCCAAGACACCGCTGCTGGTGCTCAACGGTGCCGACGACAAGAGCGTGAGCAAGGCGGATATCGCCGCGTTCGAAACCGAAATGAATGCAGCCGGCGCGGATTGGCAATTCGTCAATTTCAGCGGCGCGGTGCATTGCTTTGCCGAGGCCGATGCCAACAGCCCGCCGGGCTGCCTGTACAACCCGCGTGCGGCCAAGCGGGCGTATCGCATGCTCGGCGATTTCTTCGACGAGCGCTTTGGGCAGTAACCGGGATTGGTGATTTGGGATTGGCATTCGCAAGAGCGAAGTCCCGTCCTTCAGCGAATCAAACCCCCGAGTTTTTGCTCGGGCGTTGCGCTGATCAATCATTCGGCTAACCGATGTCGGGACGCGCAAAACCGCGATCAAGCCGCCTTTGCGAATCCCTAATCTCCAATCTCAAATCCCGGCCGGCGCGCGCTGCGCGCCGGATCAGTGCGTGCGCTCGACCGCGTAGCGCGCCAGGCCGCGCAACGCCGCCACGGCAGGGCTGTGCGGCAGGGTTTCCAGCGCCTGTTCGGCGGCAGCGGCGTATTCGGCCGCGCGTTGACGGCTGTAGTCCAAGCCGCCGGTGGCATGGATGGCGGCCAGCACTTCCGGCATCGCCGCCGCATCGCCTTGCTCGACGATCTGTCGCAGGCGCTCACGGGTGGTGGCATCCGAGTGCGCCATTGCGTGGATCAGCGGCAGGGTGGCCTTGCCTTCGGCCAGGTCGTCGCCCAGGTTCTTGCCCAGGTCCGCGGCCTCGGCGGCGTAGTCGAGCACGTCGTCGGCGATCTGGAAGGCAAAGCCCAGCTGCATGCCGTAGTCGTACAACTGCTGCTGCACCTGCGCGCTGGCGCCGGAGGCAAGCGCACCCAGACGCGTGCCGGCGGCGAACAGCACCGCGGTCTTGCGCTCGATCACGCGCAGGTAGGCCGCTTCGTCGGTGTCGGGGTTATGCACGTGCAGCAGCTGCAGCACTTCGCCCTCGGCGATGCGGTTGGTGGTGTCGGCCAGGATCTGCATGACTTCCATGCGGTCCAGTTCGACCATCAGCTGGAAGCTGCGCGAATACAGGAAGTCGCCCACCAGCACGCTGGGAGCGTTGCCCCATAGCGCGTTGGCAGTGCTGCGTCCGCGGCGCAGGTCCGATTCGTCCACCACGTCGTCGTGCAGCAGGGTCGAGGTGTGGATGAATTCGATGATTGCCGCCAGTTGGTGGTGCTCCGGGCCGGAGCCGCCAGCGGCGTGGCCGGCCAGCATCACCAGCATCGGGCGCAGGCGTTTGCCGCCGGCAGAGATGATGTGATCGGCAATCTGGTTGATCAGCACGACGTCCGAGGCCAGACGGCGGCGGATCAGTGCGTCGACCGCGGTCATGTCGGGCGCGGCGAGGGACTGGATCTGGGGCAGGCCCAGCACGGTGGGGAGGTCTTCGGCGATGGTCATGCGCAGGCATTCGTGATGTGGGCCGATTATAGGTGCCCCGGCCGGATCCGTCCCGCCGGGCACATCCGGCGTCTTCACATTTGCCGCCCTGCGCAGCTGGGCCGTGACCCGCAAAGGTCTGTACGGGCTGGATTTCCGACCCTTGGCAAGGCACTTGCCCGGCAGCGCCGCGCGGCAACCCGCCAGGACCGCCGAGCGGCAGGTGCGGTAACATTGCCGCACAGACATTCATCGTTGCGCGCTCCCGGCGCCAGCGCATCATCTCGGAAGCACCTATGGCCCGCGGCATCAACAAAGTCATCCTCGTCGGCAACCTCGGCAACGATCCCGACACCAAGTACACCCAGGCCGGCATGGCAATCACGCGCGTGAGCCTGGCCACCACCAGCATGCGCAAGGACCGCGACGGCAATAACCAGGAACGCACCGAGTGGCACCGCGTGGTGTTTTTCGGAAAGCTGGGCGAAATCGCCGGCGAGTACCTGCGCAAGGGTTCGCAGGTCTACGTCGAAGGCGAACTGCGCTACGACAAGTACACCGGCCAGGACGGCGTGGAAAAGTACAGCACCGACATCGTCGCCAACGAGATGCAGATGCTCGGCGGCCGTGGTGAAGGCGGCGGTGGCGGGATGGGCGGCGATCGCCCGCAGCGCTCGGCGCCGCGTCAGCAGGGCGGCGGCGGTGGGCAGGGTGGTGGATACGGCGGCGGTGGCGGTGGTCAGGACTATGCGCCGCGCCGTCAGCAGCCGGCCCAGCAGCAGTCGGCACCGCCGATGGACGATTTCGCAGACGACGATATCCCGTTCTGAGGGCAGCTCGTCGTTGCCTCATCCAGGAAGGCCCGCATTGCGCGGGCCTTCCGCGTTATGGGAAGTCCGCGCAGGCATTGGCCGGTTTCGGCAGAACGGCGGCAAGAGCCACGCGTGTGTCACGCGTGCTCGGAGGCGCGGGTCGTACGTGCAGCGCCCCTCCATCGCAGGCGTGCGCGCAACGCATGGAGTGGGTGCGCCGTCCATGCGTTGCTTCCGGCTCGCGACATCCACCTTACGACAGCAGCGTGACCTCTACGGCAGGTTGTCGGCATCCCGGCAGCGCTAGGCCGATGTGCGATTGCGTCCCTTCTGCTTGGCGCGATACAGCGCCGAATCGGCATCGTGCACGATGGCGTTGGGGCTCAGCGGCGCTTCGCCCGGCTCGAAGGTGGCTGCGCCGATGCTGACGGTGACGTGCGCGCTGGTGGGGCTGGACAGGTGCATCAGGCCGAGCTCGGCGACCGCATTGCGCACGGCGTCGGCCAGGCGCAGCGCGCCGGCGGCATCGGTATGCGGCAGGATCATGCCGAACTCTTCGCCGCCGTAGCGCGCGGCGAGGTCTTCGCTGCGGCGCGAGCAGCCGGCAATGGCGCCTGCGATCAAACGCAGGCAGGCATCGCCGTTCACGTGGCCATAGGTGTCGTTGTAGAGCTTGAAGTGGTCGACGTCGATCATCAGCACCGACAATGGCGCCTCCAGGCGAACCGCGTCCTGCAACGCACGCGATAATCGGTGGTCGAAGGCGCGCCGGTTGGCGATGCCGGTCAATGCGTCTACCCAGGCTTCGGTGCTCAGCTTGGCTTCGTTGCGATGCATGCGGCGCAGTTGCAAATCCAGCCAGATCCCCACGCCCAGCAGCAGGGTGCAGCCCAGCGCGGCCACCACGATGCGCTGGCGCGCGGCTTCCCGCCAGTTCGCCAACGCATCGTCGACCGAAACGCCGGTCAGCACGGTCAGCGGATAGGGGCGCGCCGGTGCAAAGCTGGAGATGCGCTCCACGCCGTCGATCGGCGAGCGATAGGTGGCGGTGCCGTGCTTGCGCGCGCGCATGGTCACGTAGATCGACGTCCCCGCGATCGAGGTGCCGATCACGCCCTGTTTGTCTGGCCGGCGCACCATCACGATGCCATCGTCGTTGGTCATGCCGATGGTGCCGTGCGGGCCAACTTCGAAGGTGCTGTAGTAGCTGTGGAAATACTTCAGCTGCAGGGTGACCAGCACCACGCCGGCGAACTCGCCGCCGGGGGCGTTGAGACGGCGGCTCAAGGTCAGCACCCAGGAGCCGTCCGAGCGGCTTTGCACGGGCGGGCCGACCAGCGACAAGGCGTCGCGATGGTCGCGGTGGTATTTGAAATAGGCGCGGTCGGCGTTGTTGTGGGTCCTGGGGGTGCTGTCCAGCGACGAGCTCACCCAACTGCCGTCCGCGGCATAGATGAAGATGCCATGCAGGCGATCGGAGCGGCGCGCTTCGCGCACCAGAAACTCATGCATCGCAGAACGCGCCGCGCTGGAGCCCTGGTCGTGTTCGACCCGCGACACCAGCCCGGACAGCACTGCGTCGGCAATGGACAGGGTGTCGCTGGCATGCTGCGCCAGCGAATTGACCAGATTCAACGACTGCGCCTGTGCGCTACGCAGCGCGGTCGCGCGTTCTTCGTGGATGGACCAATATTCCGAGCCCAGCAACAACATCCAGGACACAGTCAGCACGAAATGCAGCGCGATGCGCTGAGCACGTTGCCGCCGCCGCTTGCTTGTTGACGTCACTGTGGCTACCTGTCTGGATACCAGGGCGATGCAACCGCCGTGCGAGCCTACGCGTCGTGGCGCGCGTGCCTAGGTGCGGCAACACGTGCAATGACAGATCTGTGATTGCTGCCTCACGTTGTATGCAACAGCCCGCTTGCCCGCATCGTTATGCGCGTTGGCCGCTGCAGCAGCGCTCGCTGCAGCGCTTCACCACGCACCGCGACAGATATCAGAGCCAGCTCGACTGCGTTTGCGTAACGGGCAGCATGCTATCCCGGGTACTGAATCACGCTCAGGAGTTCCCCATGCACGCCATTCGTCTTCGCCATCCCGCCGCCATCGCATCGCTGCAGTCGGTTGCACTGCCCGATCCGGGGCAGCCTGCACGCGGTCAGATCCGCGTCCGCCTGCATGCCAGTTCGCTCAATTTTCATGATCTGGGCGTTGTGCTCGGGCAGATGCCGACCGCAGACGGGCGTATTCCGATGTCCGATGGCGCCGGCGTGGTGGAAGCAGTGGGGCCGGAGGTCGACGAGTTCGCAGTGGGCGATCATGTGGTGTCCACCTTCTTCCCGCAGTGGCTGGACGGCGAGCCCTTGCATGCCGGTTTTGCCACCACCCCAGGCGATGGCGTCGATGGCTATGCGCGCTCGGCGGTCGTCGCCGACGCGCAGGCATTCACCCATGCGCCCCGCGGTTACAGCCATGCCGAGGCTGCGACGCTGACCACTGCCGGCGTTACCGCGTGGCGCGCGCTTGCGGTCAATGGCGGGCTCAAGGCCGGCGACAGCGTATTGGTACTAGGCACCGGCGGCGTGTCGATTTTCGCGCTGCAATTTGCCAAGGCGATGGGTGCGCGCGTGATCGCCACTTCCTCATCCGACGAGAAACTGGAGAAGGTGCGAGCGCTCGGCGCCGACCACCTCATCAACTATCGGCAGCATCCCGAATGGGCGGCGCAGGTCCTGGACATCACCGAAGGGCGTGGGGTGGACCATGTGGTCGAGGTCGGTGGCCCGGGCACGCTGACGCAATCGATCCGTGCAGCGCGCGTAGGTGGGCATATCGCCTTGATCGGTGTGTTGACCGGTGCCGCTGGGCCGGTTCCGACTGCCGAAATGATGGGGCGCCAGCAACGCCTGCAGGGGTTGGTCGTTGGCAGCCGCAGGCATCAACAGGACCTGGTGCGCGCACTCGACAGCTTGCCGCTGCGGCCGGTGATCGATCGCAGCTTTGCGCTGGATGAGATCGGTGAAGCGTTCGCGCTGCAGAAGGCCGGTGGGCATCTCGGCAAGATCGCGCTGGAGTTCTGATCCAGCCCGCGGTACTGAGCGCGGGCGATGCGTCCGCAGCGCCGGCGCGTGAATTCCGTAGTTCGACGTGTGCAAGGGCCGCCGCCTGCATGACGCTGCTGGCGAGCGCAACCAATACTTCTCGAGTTTCGTTCGTTCGCAGCCCACGGCGGCCAACCCGCGTGCTGCACGTGCACATTCCAAGAACTGTTCGGCCGGCCCGTCCGACTCCAACGTCATCGGCGCATGGGCCTGGTTACTCGCAGTGATGAGCGTCTTTCATAGGCGCATGCAGCAACCAGCGCTAATGCGGGCAAAGGCGCAACTAGAATCTGGCAATACCACTGCTTCACGCGTGCAGTCGCCAACGCGCACTCACGCGCTTGTGACCGGCAGCGCTGCACATTGATTGAGAACTGTAAAAGCCAGCATTGTTGGAGATGCCAGCCATGAGAGACATCAAGATGACCCGTCGCGAGGTATTGATCGCAGGAACGGCATCGGCAGCCAGCGTTGCCGCAACCCAGTCGATGGCCGCCACCGCCGCCACTGCGATCTCGCAGCGGCCGGCAACCGAGCCTGCCAATGCATCCAGCCAGGTCGCTTTCGAGGTGAACGGCAAGCCGGTCGCGCTGACGCTGGATAACCGCACCACTTTGCTGGATGCGCTGCGCGAACATCTGCATCTCACCGGCACCAAGAAGGGCTGCGATCACGGCCAGTGCGGCGCCTGTACGGTCATCGTCGACGGGCAACGCATGAACGCGTGCCTGTCGCTGGCAGTGATGCACGAGGGCGCCAAGGTCACCACCATCGAAGGGTTGGGCACGCCGGACAAGCTGCATCCCATGCAGGCGGCGTTCGTCAAGCACGATGGCTACCAATGCGGGTATTGCACGCCCGGGCAGATCTGTTCGGCAGTGGCGGTGCTGGACGAGGTGAGGCGCGGGATCCCCAGCCATGTCACCGAAGACCTCACCGGAAAGACCAAGCTCACCACACCCGAATTGCAGGAGCGCATGAGCGGCAATATTTGCCGCTGCGGTGCGTATTCCAACATCGTTGAAGCCATCAACGACGTTGCCGGAGGCCGCGCATGAAGGCCTTTAGCTACGAGCGGGCCACCTCGCCAGCCGATGCGGCAGCCAAGGCCGCGCGCCAGCCCGGTGCCAAGTTCATTGCAGGCGGGACCAACCTGCTCGATCTGATGAAGCTGCAGATCGAAACGCCGTCGCACCTGATCGATGTCAACGGCCTGAGCCTGGATACCATCGAGGCCACGCCTGAGGGCGGCCTGCGCATCGGCGCACTGGTGCGCAATACCGATCTGGCGGCCGACCAGCGCGTGCGCCGCGATTACGCTGTGTTGTCGCGCGCATTGCTGGCCGGTGCCTCGGGACAACTGCGCAATCGCGCCACCACGGCAGGCAACCTGCTGCAACGGACGCGGTGTCCCTATTTCTACGACACCAATCAGCCGTGCAACAAGCGACTGCCTGGCAGTGGCTGTGCGGCCATCGGTGGCTATAACCGTCAACTGGCAGTTATCGGTGCCAGCGAGGCGTGCATTGCCACCCATCCCAGCGATATGGCCATTGCCATGCGCCTGCTCGATGCCGTGGTGGAAACGGTGCGCCCGGATGGGCAGACGCGCACCGTGGCCCTGTCCGAGTTCTATCGTGCACCGGGAACGACGCCGCACCTGGAAACCGTGCTGGAGCGCGGCGAATTGATCACCGCCGTCACCTTGCCCAAGCCGCTCGGTGGCACGCACGTGTACCGCAAGGTGCGCGACCGTGCCTCGTATGCTTTCGCCCTGGTGTCGGTGGCCGCCGTCGTTCAGCGCGACGGCAGTACGCGCGTCGCAGTCGGCGGCGTCGCGCACAAGCCATGGCGCAGCGAAGCTGCCGAAGCCAGAGCGAAAGAGGGTGCCCGCGCCATTGCGTCCGTGTTGCTCGACGGCGCACAGCCCACCGAACACAACGCATTCAAGGTGCCGCTGGTCGAGCGCACCTTGACCGCGATCCTGGCCGACACGAGGGCCTGATATGAAATTCGACACTCCCGCCGGCACCAATCCCATCGATCAGCTCACTGTCGTCGGCAAGCCCGTCGACCGTATCGACGGGCCACTCAAGACCACCGGGCAGGCACCGTATGCCTACGAACATCACGACTTGCCGGGCCAGCCCGCTTACGGGCATGTGGTGGGCGCAGGCATCGCCAAGGGCACCATTCGCAGCATCGATCTGAGCGCGGCGCGCAAGGCGCCGGGCGTGCTGGGCATCGTGACCGCGCAGAACGCAGGCAAGTTGCAAAAGGGCAAGTTCAACACCGCCAAGCTGTTGGGCGGCCCCGAGATCGCGCATTACCACCAGGCCATTGCCGTGGTGGTGGCGGAAACCTTCGAGCAGGCGCGTGCGGCCGGCCAGTTGATCAAGGTCGATTACGGCCGGCACGTTGGCGCCTACGATCTGGAAAAGGCCCGTGCCGGCGCCAAGGTGACCAAGAAGGGCGACGCGCCCAACAGCAATGTCGGCAACTTCGACGCTGCCTTCGCTACAGCGCCGGTGCAACTGGATGCCCAATACACCACACCGGATCATTCGCACGCGATGATGGAGCCGCACGCATCGATTGCCATGTGGGATGGCGACAAGCTCAGCGTGTGGACATCCAATCAGATGATCAATTGGGGTGCCGGCGATCTGGCCAGGACGCTGGGCCTCCCGCGCGAAAACGTACGGATCATGTCGCCGTACGTCGGCGGCGGTTTCGGCGGCAAGCTGTTCCTGCGTGCCGATGTAGTCCTGGCATCGCTGGCCGCGCGTCAGGTCGGACGTCCGGTCAAGGTGATGTTGCCGCGGCCGCTGATCGCCAATAACACCACCCACCGCCCGGCCACGGTGCAACGCATCCGGCTTGGGGCCGGGCGTGACGGCAAGCTCACGGCGATTGCGCATGAAAGCTGGTCGGGTGACTTGCCCGACGGCAGCCCGGAAAACGCCGCTGCACAGACGCAATTGCTCTACGCTGGTGCTAACCGCCTGATTACGACCCGTCTGGCCGTGCTCGATCTACCCGAAGGCAACGCCATGCGCGCGCCGGGCGAGGCGCCGGGGTTGATGGCGTTGGAAATCGCCATGGACGAGATGGCCGAAAAGCTCGACATGGATCCGGTCAAGTTCCGCATCGTCAACGACACCCAGGTGGACCCGGAAAATCCGCAACGCCCGTTCTCGCAGCGTCAGCTGGTCAAGTGCCTGGAAGATGGCGCAAAGCGATTCGAGTGGTCCAAGCGCAAGGCCAGGCCGGGCAGCACGCGCGACGGTCGTTGGCTGGTCGGCATGGGCGTGGCGGCGGCATTTCGCAACGCGCCGGTCACGACCTCCGGCGCGCGTATGCGGCTGGAGCAGGGCGGGCGCTTGGTGGTGGAAACCGATATGACCGATATCGGGACCGGCTCCTATACCATCATTGCGCAGACCGCTGCGGAAATGCTTGGGGTCCCGCTTAACTGGGTGGATGTGCGCCTGGGCGATTCGAGCTTTCCGGCCTCTGCAGGCTCCGGCGGGCAATGGGGCGCGAACAGTTCCACCGCAGGCGTCTATGCGGCCGCAGTCAAGTTGCGTGAAGCGGTGGCCAGGCAATTGGGCCTGGATCCGGCCGCGGCCAAATTTGCCGATGGCTATGTGCGCGCCGGTGGCAAGCGCATTGCGCTCGGCGATGCCGTGGCCAGTGGCGCGCTGGTGGTGGAAGACAAGATCGAGTTCGGCGACCTCAGCAAGACGCATCAACTCTCCACGTTCGGTGCGCATTTCATCGAGGTAGGCGTGGATGTGGCCACCGCCGAAGTGCGCATCCGGCGCATGCTTGCCGTATGCGCCGCAGGACGCATCCTCAATCCCAAATCCGCACGCAGCCAGGTCATCGGCGGCATGACCATGGGCGCCGGCGCGGCACTGATGGAAGAGCTGGCAGTGGACAAACGCCTGGGCTTTTTCGTCAACCACGACCTGGCCGGCTATGAAGTGCCGGTGCATGCGGACATCCCGCATCAGGACGTGGTGTTCCTGGAAGAAAGCGACCCGCTATCGTCGCCGATGAAGGCCAAAGGCGTGGGTGAGTTGGGCATCTGCGGCGTGGCAGCAGCAATCGCAAATGCGGTGTACAACGCAACCGGCGTGCGTGTGCGCGACTATCCGGTGACCCTGGACAAATTGCTGCCGCACCTGCCCGAGATGCTGCGCGCGTGAGCGCGGTGGTTGCCCCGATCGCGCATGCGCCGCCGGCGTGGCCGGCATGGCCGGGCTACGCGTTGCTCGACGATTTGTTGCCAACGTTGAGCGCATGGCAGCGTGCAGGGCAGCGCGTGGCGATGGCAACCTTGATCGATGTGCAAGGCTCCTCCCCACGGCCGTTGGGAAGCGAGATGGCCATCAGCGCCGATGGGAACGTGGCAGGCTATGTCTCAGGCGGCTGCGTCGAGGCGGCGGTGGCACATGAAGCCATGGCAGCGCTGCGCGATGGTCAGCCGCGCTGGCTGGATTATGGCGAAGGCAGCCAGGTGCTGGACATCCAGCTCAGCTGCGGCGGGCGCATCGGCGTGCTGGTGTGGCCGGTGCCGGATCTGGGCGAGCACCTCGCACGTTGGCGTAACGCGCGCCAGCATCGGCGTGCATTTCATGTGGCCTTGGATCGTGCGTCCGGCACGGTGCGTTACCTGGCAAATGCACAGGACGCGCGTGCAGGCGAATTCGTGCGCAGCCATCGTCCGCCGTTGCGGCTGGTGCTGGTCGGCGCTGACCCATCGCTGCTGGCGCTGGTGTCGTTGGCCAGCCAGATGGGCATCGACGTGCGCGTGTTGCGGCCGCATGGTCCGGGCGAACCGCCGCCGGGCTTGGCGCCCGAGCACTACGACCGACGTGCGTTGGGCGATGCGCTGCAGGACCTGCATCTGGATGCCGACACCGCGCTGTATAGCCTGGCCCACGATGCCGAGATCGACATGCAGGTTGCGCAGCGCGGCTTGGCGTCCCCTGTTGCCTGCATCGGCATCCTCGGCAGCCGGCAGAAGCGCGAAGGTCGCTTACAGGCCTTGCGGGCGCTTGGGTATGGCGATGCCGCACTCGCACGTCTGCGTTTGCCGGCGGGCTGGCGCATGGGGCGCTCGTCACCGCACACCATCGCGCTCGGCATCATCGCCGAAGCCACGCAAGCGGTGGTAGATCTACAGGCCGTGACCGCAAGCCGATAAGTCGCTGGCTGCTCCTGCCGCGTGCGTGAGTCATCAAGGCGCATCGCAGCCGGTCGGGTCGCACACAGCTGCTTTCGAGCACTATCGTGGCAGGCCTCCGACAGCACGCTGTCATCTGCATCGCCATGGGCAGGCCTTCGCCAATGCATCCACAGCGCACGCAAAGGGTAGTCACCTTGCACGCACAGCCGGCGCTCTAGGCTGCAGCTGTCTTCCATTCAAGCAGCACGTCGCCATGACCCCTGTTCCGGATCGCCACGTCGACGTCTCGCGTGATGCTGTTCGCGTTAGCTTCTTCGCCACCCACCATTCCGCACGTGGTGACGACGTCGGAAAGCGCCACGCTCCCGCCGTCTGGCAACCAGCACCGCACGCTGCTGCCGCCACGCCAGCAGCGTACGGCGCATGAGTGGCGATCACGCCGCACTGGTGCTGGGCGCCGGGGCAGGGCGCCGGCTTGGCCGCTCGAAGCAATTGCTGATGCGCGATGGCGAGCCGTTGCTGCATCGCGCCGCTCGCATTGCGTTACTGACTGCGCCACGCCGCTGCGTGGTCGTGCTGGGTGCCGATGCTGATACGTTGAGCGAGGTATTGCAGGATCTGGATGTCGAAATACTGCGGCACCCCGATTGGTCCGAGGGCATGGGCTCCAGCCTGGCCGCGTTGCGCCGGCATGTGCAGGGCGACCCGGCATTGCGACGCAGCCTGATCCTGGGGTGCGATCAGCCTGCGCTGGATGCCCCGCATCTGCGCTCCCTGCTGGAAGAAGCCGATCGCGCCGTCTCCGGGTGTGCAACCAGTGGCTACAGCGGCGTGCGCGGCATTCCCGCGGTGGTCACGCATGCGGCCTGGGCGGATGTGCCATTGCAGGCCGATAGCGGCTTGCGGGGCCTGTTCGCCAGCCTGGACATGCAGAGCCTGGGGTGCGTAAGCGCCCCGGCGTTGGCATTGGATATCGACACGCCGACGGATCTGGCCGCCGCGCAGCAGCGCGGCTGGGTCGATGCGGACTGAGACGCCGTGACGGGTACGCACGCAAATCTCTGGCAGCCTGGGTCCTGACACGATCGGCGCCGGCCGCACCGTCAGCGGCAGGCACCGTCACTGCACGCACGCTGACGTGACCGGTGCCGATCACCGACACCGGTCCAGGCGCGTTACCTCTTTTTTGCAGCCCGCCAACCGACATGCCTGGCCGACACGCTCAACCGTGCAACAGCCTTACGACCACAGCACGACCGCTTCCCTGATCACCAACACATAGCCAATGACCATGGCGGTCTTGACCGAAAACTGGAATTTCCTAAGCAGATGCATGCAACCCCTCCCCAGAGGCAGTCTTCAAGAGCGACTGATCACCCACTGCGCACCGTCCACGCTCGTCTGACGGTTGCTGATGACGCGGCGTTCACCAGTCCTGACCGAATGTAGCGCTGGACGTGATGTGTGTCACGTAAGAATTTTCCTACCGACCTGCCAGTGTCAGCCCGACGGCATTGGCATGCATAAAAGAACATCCTGGCTATGCCGGACGCGGGGCCATTGGCTACTCTCCCGCGGCCCCTTGAGTAAGGGCACGCCGGCATACCGGACGGGAGAAGGCGTTCCCATTCCTCGCGCATCGCGGCCCTACGCCCCATGCGCCTTTGCTCGACCGCTAGACGCACTGGCCGGAGGCCTGATGGACGAGTCTCGTTATGTCGTACGCATCCACCCCGCACAGGGCGGCTGGTGGGTAACCCGCCCGCACTGGTCGCCGCTGCGGTATTTGCGCGAGCAGGGCGCCCTGGACTTTGCCGAATGGATGGCAAAACTGCACTGCCTGACCACCGGTCAGCCCAGCGGCGTGGTGGTCAACACCGGCGGCGGCGATCGGGTGGTGCGGCGTTACGGCTGAGGCCGTACGCAACGCAGTCGTTTGCTGCAGTAAACCATTGCCCACGGTGGCGGCTGTCCGCAGCTGTGCGGGGTTTGCGCAGACGTCCGGGTCGGCTAGATTCGAGGGATCGGCCACCTGGGTCCGGTCCGCGCTCTGGCGGCTACTTCTCTGGATGTCCGCCTGTCGTGAATGCTGCCGGTGCTGCGCTGATTCGAAACGATATCGTCGTGTTCGGCCTGATCGCCGCCACCCTGGGCGCGGTGTTCTGGACGTCTGCACGGGAGCAGGGGTTCTGGCGGCGTTTCTACGCGGTGGTGCCGGCCTTGTTGCTGTGTTATCTGCTGCCCGGCATCTACAACACGGTCGGTTTGATCGATGGTGCCAACACCCGGTTGTACAACCCGATCGCCCGTGACGTGCTGCTGCCTGCGGCATTGATCCTGCTGACCTTGAGCATCGATCTGCGCGCGATCCTGCGGCTCGGCCCCAAGCTGGTGGCGATGTATCTGGGCGCATCGCTGAGCATCATGCTGGGTGCGGTGGTGGCGTTCTGGGTGATGCGCTGGCTGCATCCGGCCACCGTGGCCGGCGATACCTGGGCCGGCATGGCAGCGCTGGCGGGCAGCTGGATCGGCGGTGGCGCCAACATGCTGGCGATGCGCGAAGTGTTCGATGTGGACGCAACCACGTTCGGGCAGTTCGCGGTGGTCGATGTCGGCGTGGGCTATGTGTGGATGGCGGCGCTGATCTTCCTGGCCGGCCGCGCGCGCAAGATCGATGCACGCAGCGGTGCCGACACCCGGGCGCTGGATGCCTTGCAGGAGCGCATGGCGCGCTTCCAGGCCGAGCATGCGCGCATTCCCAGCTTGGCCGACTTGATGGTGATCGTGGCGGTGGCATTCGGCGGTGTCGGCCTTGCGCATGCCCTGGCCAATCCTCTTGCCGCGTGGTGCAAGGCGCAGTTGGATTGGGCCAGCCAGTTCAGCCTGGACACGCCGTTCGTGTGGGTGGTGGTGCTGGCGACCAGCCTGGGCCTGCTGCTGAGCTTTACCCGTGCGCGCACGCTGGAGGGCGCGGGCGCGTCCAGGATCGGCACCTTGCTGCTGTATTTCCTGATCGCATGCATCGGCATGCAGATGGATCTGCTGGCGCTGCTGGACCGGCCATGGTTGTTCCTGCTCGGCCTGATCTGGATTGCCGTGCACATTGCCGTGTTATGGGGGCTTGGCCGGTTGTTGCGGGTGCCGTTCTTTTATTTTGCGATCGGCTCGCAATCCAATATCGGCGGCCCGGCCTCCGCGCCGGTGGTTGCCGCGGCATTTCACCCGGCTCTGGCGCCGGTGGGTGTGTTGCTGGGCACGATGGGCTACGCCACCGGCACCTATCTGGCCTATCTGGTCGGCATTACCTTGCGGGCGATGGCAGGCGCTGGATAACTCGCGCCGCAATCTGCAACGCCACGATGAAGCGACCGAGCGAGGTATCACACCGCTGTGCAATCGCCAGTGCGGCTGGGCGATGCTCGGCGTTGCGTCATGTGCCGCGCCTGGCATGCCGCGTCTGCGCATCGTGCGCGATTGGCTGACGACTCCGATGACACGGTGTCGGCCACGTCGCGCCGCGGTCGAACACGCGCACTAGTCTCAAAGACACGCTGCACTGCGCGAAGCCGGCAGCGATCGCGCGCAAGACCTTGACGCGCTGCTGCCAGCCGCGTGCAGGGCGAAGAGTGGCCCGCGACATTGCGCGGGCCACCGGCGCCTTACTGCTGAATCACCCGGCGCTGCTCTTCCTGCGGTTGCGGCGGCTGCTGGGTGTGTTGCTGATTGTGCTGGTGCAGCTGGCTGACATTGGTCTGCGCCGGCTCGTTGGCTGCCGATGCCGTCTGCACATGGCTGCGCAGATGGGCCGGGTCGTCCATGCACCCCTGCACCGCGATCAGGCTGTCGCCGTCACGGTTGGGCACCAGGTGATCGATACGCTGCAAGCCATCGTTGCCTGCACGCGCGGCCACGCTGGCAGCGGTATTGAGAAACGCGGTGTCGTCGCGCAGCCCCAGGCGGTCGCGTTGCCCATCCAACTGCACCACCGCGTCGTTGAATAGCTGGCTGCCGGGCTGCAATGCGGTGCCGCGCGCCTGGTCCTGCGACTGCATGTCCTGCGCCTTCATCACCGAATCGATGCCGTGCAGATCCAGCCGATGCTTGAGCATCATGCCCGGCACCAGGCGCTGGCCGAAGGACAACGGGTCCGGCTCCGGCAGTTCGATCTGATGACCGGCCGCATTGGGCATGGCCCATTTGAGCGGGATGCTGTCTTCCTGCAGATGGGTCAGGATTTCGTTCTTGACGTGGTAGCCGCGGATCAATTCGCTGTTGGCGTAATCCTTGGCCGCCGATGCATCCAGACCTTGGCGCTCCAGCGTGCGGTCGTTGACGCCGGCGGCGTTATAGGTCACCGCCGGAATGTCGTTGACCATTGCCGATGCCGCGGCCAGACCGCCGCCCAGCGAATGCCCGCTGATCACCACCTGGTCGCCGAACGCCTGTTTGGCCTGGCTACCGAGCTGGATCGCTGAAGCGTATTGCGCATCGTCGAAGCCCAGGCCCTGGCCGATGTTGTGCTTCCAGTCCTTGCCTTCGTCGGTGCCGCAGAAGCCCAGCACCACCTGCCCCTGATCATTGCGATAGAACGCGGCATCGAAGCCGCTCTTGGCGTCGTGCAGCAGGGCAGGGTCGATGCCTGCCTGCTGCAGCGCGCGGTCGTCCATGCGCGACCAGCCATTGGGCAGGGCGGCAAAGGTTTCGGCACCGCCTTCGCGTCGCTGCGCGGCGGTGGCGTAAAGGTCCTGCAGCATCGCTGGAAGCTGGCGGTCTTCCGGATGCGGTTGTTGCCCGCGCATCGATTCTGCGAATGGGGTGGAAGAAGAGGATTCTGACGGGCTCATGCGCGGCTCCTTGCGTTCGTCATGCGAAAAGCGCGCTTAGCGGCTGCTTTCCACGGGAATGTTATGGGCGTTCAACCACGCGCGTACGTCCGACCTGACCTGCTGGCCGCTGGCGTTGAGCAGGCGGTCCGGCGTGGTGAAGAAATACGCCTGGAAGGTCTTCTGCTGGGCATTACGCACGGTGGGATCGACACCGGCCTTGAGCAGGGTGAGCACTGCAGGGCTGGCTGCGCCACTTTGCGCCGCAAGGTGCAGCAGGCTGTTGCCGGTGTGGTCGACGCGCTGTACATCTGCACCGGCCTCGATCAGCAAATCGATCTGCGCATCGCGCTTGCTTTGCACCGCGCGAAACAGCGGCGTCCAGCCCGCCCGCGCGCTGACGACATCGATCGGCGCCTTGTGCTGCAACAGGATCTGCAGATACTGCGGGTCTTGCGCCATGGCGGCCATGTGCACGACCGTCTCCTGGTCCATGCCGGGGAGCGACGGGTCTGCGCCTGCATCGAGCAATGCGGCCAGCGCGCGCGGTTGTTCGTTCCAGATTGCCCATTCGAGCAAGGTGACGTTTTGATCGCCATGCGCGGCGAGATCGACAGTGGGGGCGAGTGCCTTGATCCGGGCCACATCACCGTGCGCAATGGCCTGGGCGATATCGGTCAGGGCGGGGTCGCGGAAGGCGACGGTGTGGTCCTGCAGCGTAGCTGACATGGTGGTTTGCTCCTTGGCACCGGGCGAGGCGGTGCATGAGACCGCGAAAAACGAGGTCGCAAGAACGAGCAGGGCGGGGAATCGCGGTTGCATCGAAATCTCCTTCTCCTGATCGCATTCCTGATGACGCTGCAGCAAGTCCCGCCGCAGCGGGGCAGATCCTAGCAGCTGGAAAAATCGCTTGCGGTAAGATTTCGTGACATGGCTTTTTGTGACATGACGGTACGGCGGGCCGCATGCTCGGGGCCGCCTGTCCTGATGGTGCGCATGCTGCAAGCGGCGAAGTGTCCATCGCCACAGCCTGCTGCCCCACAGCCGACGGTCACACCCGGGCCGGCATAATGGCGCTTTGTGAGCAGATGGGTGCGATGGCGTACGAGCTACTGATCAGTGACTGTGATGGCGTTCTTGTCGACAGCGAGATACTGGCCGACCGGGTAATGCGTGAGGCGCTGGCGTCTTTCGTGCCAAGCGAGCCGCTGGAACAGCTGCTGGAAACCACCTTCGGGCAGACCACGCGCGAGGTGCTGCGGCGGGTGGAAGAGCGCTTTGCATTGCAGTTGCCAGAGACCCTGCTCGCGCAGATCCAGGCGCGTAGCGAGGCCTTGATCCAGTCGCAGGTGCAGCCGATCGCAGGCGTACGCGAGGCGTTGGAGCAGATTCCACTGCCGTTGGCGGTGGCCTCCAATAGCCGGCGCCACAATGTGATTGCCTCGGTGGAACGGGCCGGGCTCACCGCGCGTGCGGCGGGACGTATTTTCAGTGCCGACATGGTGGAGCGGCCCAAGCCGGCACCGGATGTGTATCTGCTGGCGGCACGCACCGCCGGAGTCGCGCCGCAGCGTTGTGTGGTCATCGAAGACAGCCCCACCGGTGCAACCGCGGCCGTGACGGCCGGCATGCAGGTGCTGGGGTTTACCGGTGCAAGCCACATTCCACCGGGGCATGGCGACACCCTGCGCCGCATTGGTGTGCTTGAAGTGTTCGACGACATGCGCGATTTGCCTGCGCTGTTCGCGCGGTTGGCGCAAAAGCGGGCTGGGTAAGGCGGCAGCTTGGTGAGGGGGGGCGGTGTCATGGGTACGCAGTGGCCCCGTCCCGCAAGCGGCGAGGACACCGCGCCGCAAGGTGTTCGGTTGTCTTTTCGAAACATGCGTAACGACCAACGTGAGAGGGCCCGCAGCCAACGCGCGGGTAGTGTCCTGCAATTGATGGATTGGACGTTGCGATCCGTACGAGTGATCGCGATTCGCGTCATCGCCCAATCTTGACGCATTCAAAAGCTGGGTCGTCGAGTGCGCGGTTTCCTCGCCGCTTGCGGGACACGCCGTGAACCCGTCCATGGGAGTCGTTGGCGGCATCCATGCCGCCAACGGTCCCGCAAGTGGCGAGGACACCGCACCAGACAGTTGACTGACGCCTGGTGAAAGCAGCTCGCTGCCGCGAACAGGTTCCTGCAGGCGTCGATTGGGTCTTTGCTGCGGATCGATCGGCCATCACATCGACAGGCGCTGCGACGAGCGAATGCGCCATTACGTGATTCGTTTTATCGAGTTGCGGTCGAGCCAACGCAACAGGGCGCGATTCGCATCGCGCCCTGCTGCGGTTCTACCTCTTGATCAGCCGACGACCGGCCAGGCAATCAACCGTCACCGATCAACAACAGCGAAACCCACTCTTGCCGCCATAGCGCGCATCCTGGCGCTCGCGGAAGAAGGCGGGGTAGTCCATCACCGGTTTGTCGGGATGCTTTTCCAGCATGTGGCGCACGTAGTTGTCGTAGTCGGGGATGCCGCAGCACAGCCGCGCGGTCTGGATCAGACGCCGCCAGATGCGGCGATGCGCCTGATAGTGACTGGCCAGGACGAGTTGCGTGCCCATTACAGGTCTGCCATCTGATGCGGCTGCAACGCCACGTACGGGGTTTCGCGGTCGGTGCGCTGCGGGTTGCGGCGTGCTGCCACGATCGTCTTGATCGAATAGATCAGGATCGAGCCGACCACGAACAGGAACAGCACGGTCAGCCCGGTGTTGACGTAGGCATTGGTGACGATCTGCTGCATCTGCGGCACTGTCTTGGCCGGCGCGGTGATGGTGTTGCTGGCGATGGCCGCCTGGAACTTGTGCGCCTGCGCCAGGAAGCCCTGCGCCGGGTTGCTGTCGAAGATCTTGATCAACCCGGCGTACGTGGTGCACAACAACAGCCACAGCGCCGGCACGATGGTGACCCACGCGTAGCGGTCGCGCTTCATCTTGAACAACACCACCGTACCCAGCATCAACGCGATCCCGGCCAGCATCTGGTTGGAGATGCCGAACAACGGCCACAAGGTCTGGATGCCGCCGAACGGATCGATCACGCCGGTGTAGAGCAGGTAGCCCCACAGCGCCACGCAACCGGCGGTGGCGATGATGTTGGCGGTCCACGACTCGGTTTTCTTCAACGCCGGGATGAAGTTGCCCAGCAGGTCCTGCAGCATGAAGCGGCCGGCGCGCGTGCCGGCGTCTACCGCGGTCAGGATGAACAGGGCTTCGAACAGGATGGCGAAGTGATACCAGAACGCCATGGTGTCTTCGCCCGGCAGCAACTGGTGCAGGATCTGCGCGATGCCCACCGCCAGCGTAGGGGCACCGCCGGCGCGCGCCAGGATGCTGTGCTCGCCGATATCGCGTGCCGTGGCCTCGAGTACCTGCGGTGTGATCGAGAAGCCCCACTCGCTGATCTTGGCAGCCACTGCGACAGTGTCGGTGCCCACCAGCGAGGCGGGGCTGTTCATGGCGAAGTAGATGCCCGGCTCGATGATCGACGCGGCCACCAGCGCCATGATCGCCACGAACGATTCCATCAGCATGCCGCCGTAGCCGATGTAGCGCATGTGGCCTTCGTTGGCGAGCAGCTTGGGCGTCGTGCCGGACGCGATCAACGCATGGAAGCCGGAGACCGCGCCGCAGGCAATGGTGATGAACAGGAACGGGAAGATGCCGCCCTTCCAGACCGGGCCATCGCCGGTGGAGGCAAATTGCGTGAGCGCCGGCATCTTCAGGTCCGGCATGACAACCAGGATGCCGATCGCCAGGGCCAGGATGGTGCCGATCTTGAGGAAGGTGGACAGGTAGTCGCGCGGTGCCAGCAGCAGCCACACCGGCAGCACCGAGGCGACGAAGCCGTAGCCGATCAGCATCCAGGTGATCTGCTTGGCGGTGAAGGTGAAGGCCGGCCCCCAGGTCGGGTCCGCGGCCACCTTGCCGCCCAGCCAGATCGCCCCCAGCAGCAGGATCAACCCCACCACCGAGATCTCGCCGATCTTGCCGACGCGGATGTAGCGCATGTAGACGCCCATCATGATCGCAATGGGCATTGTGGCGATGACGGTGAACATGCCCCATGGGCTTTCCGCTAGCGCCTTGACCACCACCATCGCCAGCACCGCCAGGATGATGATCATGATCAGGAAGGCGCCGAACAGGGCGATGGTGCCGGGCACCTGGCCCATTTCCTCGCGCACCAGATCGCCCAGCGAGCGGCCGTTGCGACGGCTGGACAGGAACAGCACCACGAAGTCCTGCACCGCACCGGCGAACACTACGCCCACCACCAGCCACAGCAGGCCGGGCAGGTAGCCCATCTGTGCGGCGAGCACCGGACCGACCAAGGGCCCGGCGCCGGCGATGGCGGCGAAGTGATGGCCGAACAGCACGTGCTTGTTGGTGGGCACGTAATCCAGGCCGTCGTTGTTGGCGACCGCCGGGGTGGCGCGGGTGATGTCCAGCTGCATCACCTTGTCGGCGATGAACAGGCTGTAGAACCGGTAGGCGATCAGATAGATCGACACCGCGGCCACCACGATCCATAACGCGTTGATGTGCTCGCCACGCCGCAGCGCAACGGTACCCAGGCAGAACGCGGCCAGCAGCGCCAACGCGCCCCAGGCCAGCTTGGAGAACCCTTTCATGCATGCCCCTCAGGAACGATTCGTTCAAGGGTCCCCCCACGCCCGGCTGCGGTCAATGCCAGGCGGGCGCAACGGGTTAAAACTTTGGTCGTAGGGTGCTGCGGTCACAGATCGGTTAGAGCGCTGGCACGCTGGCGGCGTTTGGAACGATCGGTTGCAATGGTCGCGGTTGGGCGGCGGCCCGCGCGCACCCATCATTGGCGCTTCGCCACAGGGCACAGGGACAAGCGATGAGCACCACGACCACCACAGCAGCGCACGTACTGCGCACCATTCGCGGCATGCCGACCTCCGACGGGGCCGGGGTCAAGCTGACCCGCGTCATCGGCACGCAGCAGCTGCCGGAGCTGGACCCGTTCCTGATGCTGGACGAATTCGGCACCGACAAGGCCGAAGACTATCTGGCCGGTTTCCCCAGCCACCCGCATCGCGGTTTCGAGACCGTGACCTACATGCTCGACGGGCGCATGCGCCACAAGGACAACCACGGCAACGAAGGCCTGCTGACGCCGGGCAGCGTGCAATGGATGACCGCCGGTCGCGGGCTGATCCATTCGGAAATGCCGGAGCAGGAATCCGGGCGCATGCGCGGCTTTCAGTTGTGGGTAAACCTGCCGGCGCGCGAGAAGATGACCGATCCCAAGTACCAGGAGTACGCACCCGACCACATTCCGGTGGCGCATCCGGCGCCCGGCGTGACGGTCAAGGTGATTGCCGGTGCGGTCGGCGAGGTGGTCGGGCCGATCGTGCAACCTGCAACGAGCCCGGTGTACCTGGATATCGCGTTGGAGCCGAACGTGGAATGGGAGTATCAGCTGCCCAGCGGACATAACGCGTTCGCGTATGCCTTCGAGGGCGCGCTGACGGTGGGCGAGAGCGACACCGCGCGCGTGTTGCCGGCGCAGCAGCTGGCCGTGCTGGGTGGCGGACAGCGCCTGCGCCTGCAAGCCGGTGCCGACGGTGCGCAGCTGATCCTGGTCGCGGGCCGCCCGCTCAACGAGCCGGTGATGCGGCATGGCCCGTTCGTGATGAACACCAAGCAGGAGCTGATGCAGGCGTTCGTCGATTTCCAGGAAGGCCGGTTTTGAACCGGCCCGCGTACGACAACAGGAGCCGGCAATGAGTGACCGGCCCGTCAGCGTGCGCACCGGCACGGTGCCGTACACGGTCAGCATCCACGACGGGCTGCACACCTGGAGCGGCGATACGCAGCCGGCCAATGGTGGCAGCGACGCCGGGCCGGATCCCGAATCGCAGGTGTTGGGCGCACTGGGTGCGTGCACCGCCATCACGGTGTCGATGGTGGCCGCGCGCAAGCAGTGGCCGCTGACGGCGGTGCACGTGCATCTGCGTTACACGCAGCGCGGCGCTGCCGGCACGGCGATCGCCCGCGCGGTGGTGCTTGACGGTGCGCTCGACGACGAGCAACGCGCACGGTTGATGGAGGTGGCCGACAAATGCCCGATCCATCGCCTGCTGACCGGCGAGGTGCGCATCGAGACTCAGTTGCAGGCGGCTGGCGGCGGTGGAGACACGGCGATTCGAAGCGACTGACAGACGCTTGCCGGCAGTCTTTGGGTTCGGTGAGTGCGGAATCGGAATCGGAACGAGCGATCGGTCCACCCGATTCCGGGCGTATGCCGACATGGCATGCGCCACTGCTCCAACGTTTGCAACCGTGAGCGTTCTCCAGCCCATCGCCGCCGCACGTGGTGGCCACCGGAATCAAAATCGTTGAGCGGCTGGACGCATCGGCGCGCTTGGTGCATGCGCAAGCTGCTCGGGCGTCGCCTCATGCGCGTCGGCGCGACACGCGAGGGCACGAGCATCAGTGCGCAATGGTGATCTGCGGCGACACGCTCGCGGCAGATACCGTCAGACACTGTCTGCAGCGTGCCGGCAAACCCGCGCGCTGCAAGACGGGTGCAGCAGTGCGCGGGGCTGTGACGCGCGCTGCGTCAGCGCTGCAGCGCCAGGCTGGCCGGCTGCAGATCCATGTTCTGCACCATCGACTGCATCGAGGCGAGTTCTTCGGTGCTGGCGCCATCGATCCACAGCTGGGCGTAGCGCTTCTTGCCCAGTTCGACCACGGTGACACGGCGCGATTCCGTGCCCGGCATGTCGCGGCCGCCCAGATCGAGCTTGTACCAGTAGAAGTCTTCCTGCTGGATCTGGCCCTTTTCGGCGCGCCGCTCGCGTGCCAGTGTCATCGCCGGGTCGCGGGTAGTGAGCATCACGCCGACCACCTGCCGGCCATCGGCAGTCATGGCCTTGCAGACCAGGTAATCGGCACCGGCGAGCTCGTTCCACTGCAGGCCGGAGGCCGGTGGCAACGGCGGGCAGACCGGCGAGGTCTGGGCATGGGCGGTGGCAGCGGCCAGCAGCAAGCTCAGGCCAACAAGGCAGGATGCAGACTTCATACACGATTCCCCGGCATTGGATGACGATGCGGGCGCGCCGATTTCGTGCCGTTGCAGTGCCTCGAACTCCCCGTCCAAGGACTGCCGTCTACGCAACGCGCTCCGTCTACAGGGCCATCACTACCACAGTTTTGCGAGTCAGCTCAAGTGGTGTCGCACCTGTGCCTGGCATCGCATGTGCAGCGTGGCACTTCCGGTAAGAGACCTGGTGATCGCGCGTGTTGGTCCACCCGCGCAGCGCACGGTTTCAAGGGTAATTAACCGGTTTCGGGGCCGGTGACTCGGGCAGCGGAATGAACTCCTCGTCGTCGCCGGGAATGCTGCCGAAGCGGCCTGCCTGCCAGTCGTCCTTGGCCTGCTCGATGCGTTCCTTGGAACTGGACACGAAGTTCCACCATAGATGACGCGGCCCATCCAGCGGCTCGCCGCCAAGCAGCATCGCCTTGAGCGGGGTCTTGGCGCGCAAGCGGCCACGGGCGCCGGGCGAGGGTACGATCAGGTGGCGAGCTGGCACGTCGGCACCATCCAGCTGCGCTTGGCCTTCCAGGATGTACAGGGCGCGCTCGGTGTGCCCGGTGTCCAGATCGAGTTCGGCGTCGGGCGCCAGATCCAGCGCCACATTCAGCGTGCCGCTGAACACCTGCACCGGCGATTCCTCACCGTACGCGCGGCCGGCAATCACGCGCAGCCACACGCCGTCGCGGCGCTGCTGCGGCAAGCTTGCCGCCGCGTGGTGATGGAAGGCTGGCGCGGTTTCTTCGGCCGAGCGCGGCAAGGCGATCCAGGTCTGCATGCCGTGCAAGGCGTGTTCGCGTGCGCGCTCCGGGCCTGGCGTGCGTTCGGAATGGGCGATGCCGCGGCCGGCCGTCATCCAGTTGACGTCGCCTGGGCGGATCACCTGATCCGAGCCCAGCGTGTCGCGGTGGCCGATTTCGCCGGCCCACAGGAACGTGACCGTGGCCAGGCCGATGTGCGGATGTGGGCGTACATCGATGCCGTGATCGGGCTCCAGCACGGCTGGGCCCATGTGGTCGACGAACACGAATGGACCGACGCTGCGCGCCTGCAGGGTGGGCACGGCGCGGCGCACTTCCAGGCCGCCGATGTCATGGACGCGTGGAGCGATCAGGGTGGTCATGCGCGGTCTCGTGGAGTGATGACGTAGGCACGAGCTTGGCATGCGCGATGGCCGAGGCGGGCGCGTGGCGTAAAACGCAGTGTCCGAGTCATGGCGCTTCATGCGCGTCGGGGAATGCGCGATCGGCGCGAGCTGGCACCGCACCGCGAACACCATCCGGGCATGGCATGGCATGGCGTAGCAGCGGTTCGTGGCGAGAACGCCCTGGTCCCTTGCAGGCAGATGCGTTGCCAACGTGGACATTGTTGCCAGCGAAGACGACTCATCCAGCGCTGCGGTCCGGGATCAGGCAGGCCGCAACATTGAGGCGTAGGCGCGGGCGCCATTCCCTTCCGCATGTCCAATCGGCAAGGCCGGAGGCGCTTGTGGCCAGCATGGCTGGCCTGATCTTCCACCGCAAGCGGCCGTGTCCAGACCTCGCCGCCGTTGCTGCCGCGAAGCATCGGTTGGCAGGTTCTGGCAGCGGCGAAGTTTCAACACGAGCGAAGTTGCATTGCGGGAAGCGTACCGGCGCAACCTAAATGCGTGGTGCCAAGTCACGTGTGTCATCGCGCCATGAATAATGGCGGCCCTTGCACGATCCACGGCTGCCGGATCGGCAACGGTCGCTCGCGGCGCAGAGTCCGCGGTGCGCACCTGGCGGCAAGCCGCTCGCGCTCTAACGTTTTACTCGATGCGTTTGAGATTCTCATTCCCAATCTGAGGAATTACCTTCATGGTCTCATCGATCTCAGGAAAGAAAACCAAATCGCTGCTCTTCTTGGTAATGGCGGCGTCGGTGCCAGCCCTTGGTACTGCCCAGAGCGTCCAGCATGCCGTCTCCAGCCGCATTATCAGTGTGGCCGCTGGTGTCCGCTCGCTGGCCTTCTCGGCGAATGGAAAGACGGTTGCCTGCTATGCGGTCTATGCCAACAGGAGCGTTGCAGGGCCGACCCTCAACAGTGCGGTCAACTATCAGGTGGTTTCTTCGTCTTCCTCATGCAGGGATCAGCCCTACGCAGTCGGGTATTCCGTGAACTTCCAGCCCCCATCCAACAAGAACATGGTTTTCTTCCGGGTCGACGGTGCCGGTCGCATCGCCATCACTGAAAACTGATTGATCGCCTCAGCGCCGCGTCAGTGCGTCCGCCCGTGCATGCGGCGCCTGACGCGGCTTGAACGCCTGCTCACAGCAGCTGACCGGAGCAGGCTGCCGGTACCGTCACCTCGCCGCGGCGCGAGGCCAGCCGGTCGGCCAGGCGCGTGGGCTCGGGCAGGCGATAGGCGCGCAACGTGCGCAGGGTCCAGTCGAGCGCGCCTTGCATCGACACGCAATGGCCGGGCGAGACAATCAAGGGGTTGCAACGCGGTTTGCTGCGCAGTGCCCAGCCGATCTGCGCACCGCCCAGCAGGATCGGCGTGTGGTCGCCGCGTTCGGGCCCAGGCTCGGCGAAGCTGCCGGCCAGGCGCTGCTTGGCGATGCCGATGCACGGCAGGCCGGTGACCACGCCGAAGTGCGCCGCGATGCCCAGCCTGCGCGGATGCGCGATGCCCTGGCCATCGATGAACACCAGATCCGGCGTACGCGACAGCAGCGCCAGGGCCTGCAGCAATGCGGGCAATTCGCGAAAACTGAGCAGGCCGGGGACATAGGGCATCGAGGTCGGCACGCGCGCGACGTGCGTTTCCAGCGGGAGCAGCGTCTGCACATCCAGCAACACGGCAGCCGCGCGGGTGATCTGGCCATCGTCTTCGAAACCGACATCGAACCCTGCAAGCAACTGCGGCGTTGCGCTCACCGCGTCATCGAGCACCACGCGCCGTGCCAGTTGCTGCTGCAACTGTCGCGCCTGAATCACGCTGCCGTCCCAACCGGCGAAGACGGGATCGTTGGTCTGCATTGCGAAAGCATCGCGCGCTGCCTGTGGCGATCTCGTGCACGCCTGCGATGCACGCGCTGCCGCTACAATCGCGGGCTGATCGGCCCCAATCGGAGAACCGTAGTGACCCGCAAACTCGTACTGCTGCGCCATGGCCAGAGCCAATGGAATCTGGACAACCGTTTCACCGGCTGGGTGGATGTGGAACTCACCGACCAGGGCCGCCAGGAAGCTGTGGCGGCCGGCAAGCTGATGAAGGACGAAGGGCTGCAGTTCGATGTCGCCCACACCTCGGTGCTCAAGCGCGCCATCCACACGCTGCAGGGCGCATTGAAGGAACTGGACCAGGACTGGTTGCCGGTGTCCAAGAGCTGGCGCCTCAACGAGCGCCACTACGGTGGCCTGCAAGGCCTGGACAAGGCCGAAACCGCGGCCAAGCACGGCGAGGAGCAGGTCAAGATCTGGCGCCGTTCCTACGACATCCCGCCGCCGGCGATGGACGTCAACGACCCGGGCCACCCGTGCCACGACCGGCGCTACGCCACCCTGGACCGCAACGCGCTGCCGGGGACCGAGTCGTTGGCAACCACGCTGGTGCGCGTGTTGCCGTATTGGCACGACGCGATTGCGCCGCAATTGAAGGCCGGGCAGACCGTGCTGGTGACCGCGCACGGTAATTCGCTGCGCGCGCTGTACAAGTACCTCAACGATGTCTCCAACGAGCAGATCCTCGAGCTCAACATCCCCACCGGCATCCCGTTGCTGTTCGAGCTGGACGACAACCTGCAGGTGCGCAGCTTCCGTTACCTGGGCGACCCGGAAGCGGCCAAGCGCGCGGCCGAAGCGGTGGCCAACCAGGGCAAGGCGAAGTAATCGCCGGCGGCGGTTGCAGCGCTGCGTGCGGTGCGCGCAGCGCGTGTTCTTGTGCGCATGAGGCTGCAAGCGGCTACGTGCGGTGATGAATGGAAGCGGTGCGAGAGGGTAATACGCGCTCGGCACCGAGGCGCAGGCGAGACACGATGTCCGGCAAACGGAGAACCCGGCAGATGACTGCCGTTTACTGTCGCGCGTATCTGGTGACGCTCGGCATGCTGGTGGCCGGCGGGGCTGCGTTTGTCGCCTTGGCTGCTGGCGACATCTCAGGCGCGGGGCTGGCGCTGGCACTGCTGATCTGCGCGATGGGGGCGCTGTTGCTGGGGTTTGGCGTGGCTGGGCCGGCGCCACAGATGGAAGCGTGGGCCGATGCGGCGTCGGGGCACGAGGTCGCCCTGGCGCTGATGGTGCTGGCGTATCCGGTGTATCTGGTGATGGCGCCGTTTTACGCGCGGCGTTGAGCGCATGCGATGGCGCGCGTTGCGCCGGCATGCAGGTGGAGTGGAAGCAGTGCGTGGCGGTGCCGATGACGGACGCGCACGTGCTGTACAGATGCAATGGACTTTCATGGCGCACGGCATCGACTTCATGTTGCGGTGCCGCTGCACGGATGTGGTCTGGCCGGTTGCAGAGCGACTGACGAAGAGGCGGGCGCCTGCGCTGCGCGGTTCTTCGCCGGCGCTTGCCGACCGGATGTCGACTTTTTTTCGATCGCGCCTGCGCGGTCATGCCCTGGAGAATTCAATGAAGTTGCGCAAGTTAGCTCCGCTGTCGCTTGCGGTCGCCATCGTGGTCGCGCTGTCTGCGTGCGGCGCCTCCGATGACACCGCCAAGGTGGCGCCTGCCGCGCCGCAGGCGGTATCGACCAAGGTGGATGTGTCCAAGCTCGATGCGCCGATCGTGGCATTCAGCAGCAGCGACCTGGACCCGAGCATCGCTGCGTGTCAGGACCTCAACGGGTTCGTCAACGCCAAGTGGCTCAAGGCCAATCCGGTGCCGTCCGATCGCACCAGCTGGGGCAGCTTTGAGGTGCTGGCCGAGCGCTCGCTGACCATCCAGCACGCGTTGGTGGAGCAACTGGCGCGCGGCAATCTGTCGGCCGGTTCGGTGGATGCCAAGATCGCCGACCTGTGGCGGACCGGCTCGGATGAAGCGGCGATCGACAAAGCGGGCATTACGCCGCTGCAGCCGCAGTTGAAGGACATCGACGCATTGACCGATGCGCCGTCCATCGCCGCCTGGTTGCGCAACAGTTATGCGCAAGGCCAGGGCTTGGTGTTTTCGTTCGGTGCCAATGCCGACTACAAGAATTCCGAGCAGATGATCGCCTACGCAGGGCAGGGCGGTCTGGGCTTGCCCGAAAAGGGCTATTACACCGATCCGGCGCAGGCAAAGATCCGCGAGCAGTACGTGGCCTACATCGCGCGGATGCTGGAGCTGTCGGGTATCCCGGCAGCGCAGACGGCCGCGCAGGCCAAGGCGGTGATGGCGTTCGAGACGCGCCTGGCCAATGCGTCGTTGTCGCGTATCGAACTGCGCGACCCGGCCAAGCGCTACAACCCGGTCGATGTGGCCGGCGCCAACGCCATCACGCCGCACTTCGACTGGAAGGCGTTTTTCGCAGCGCTCAAGGTGCCGGCCGGCACCTTCTCGCTGAGCCAGCCGGGCTATTTCGCCGAGCTCGATGCGATGCTGGCCGATACGCCGATCGCTACCTGGAAGGCGTATCTGCGCTTCCATACGGTGGACGAAGCGGCGCCGTATCTGGCCAAGCCGTTCGAGCAGGCCAATTTCGATTTCTACGCAAAGACCCTGCGCGGCCAGCAGGACATGCTGCCGCGCTGGAAGCGCACCTTGAATGCGGTCAACGAGGCGATGGGCGAGGCCCTGGGCCAGCTGTACGTGCAATCTGCATTCCCGGCCGAATCGAAGGAGCAGATGCAGCAGCTGGTGCAAAACCTGTCGGCGGCGCTCAAGGCGCGGTTGGAAAAGCTCGACTGGATGAGCGCGGACACCAAACAGCGCGCACTGGAGAAATGGGCCAGCTTCACTCCCAAGATCGGTTACCCGGACCAGTGGCGCGATTGGTCGGGCCTTCAGACGCGTGGCGACGGCTTTCTTGCCAACATGCAGGCCGCGCAGGCATTCAACTACCGCGACATGCTGGACAAGATCGGCAAGCCGGTCGACAAGCGCGAGTGGCACATGACCCCGCAGACGGTGAATGCGTACTACAACGCCACACGCAATGAGATCGTGTTTCCGGCCGCCATCCTGCAGCCGCCGTTCTTCGACCCCAAGGCCGATCCGGCCTTGAACTACGGTGGCATCGGTGCGGTGATCGGGCACGAAATGATGCACGGCTACGACGATTCCGGCAGCCAGTTCGATGCCAAGGGCAACTTTGATAGCTGGTGGACCGATGCAGACCGCAAGCTGTTCACCGAGCGCACCGACCGGCTGGTGGCACAGTTCGATGGCTATGAAGCGATCAAGGGCGTGCACGTCAAAGGCAAGCTGACGCTGGGCGAGAACATCGGCGATCTGGGCGGCCTGACCGTGGCGTACGATGCCTTGCAAATGGCGTTGCAGGAGCAGCCGGCCGCCAACACGCAGATCGATGGGTATTCGCAGGACCAGCGGTTCTTCATGAACTGGGCCACGGTCTGGCGCCGCAACTTCACCGATGGCGAATTGCGCGTGCGCCTGAACACCGACCCGCACGCACCAGCGAATTTCCGTGCCAACGGTGCGCCGTCGAACATGCTGGCGTTTGCGCAGGCGTTCCAGTGCAAGCCCGGCGATGCGATGGTACGTGGCGACAACGAGCGGGTGACCATCTGGTAAGCGCCGCGGGCGCGCGCTGGTGCTTCGGCAGCTGGCGCGCCACACCGCTGATGACGCCGTAAATCACCACGTTCGCCCTGTGCGGCACGCGGTGCTGCGAGTACTCGCGTCCACGGCACTTTCACGACACCCGTCTGTTTCTCGCGGGAATTGTCGAGGTTGCTTGTGGCGGCGTCTGCACACCGGCCTGCCCGCGTGGGCTCTACACTGCCGCGCTGCGCATCGCGGAATCGGCAGTGACAAAGCGGAAATTTTTCAAATGGTTCGGCATTGCGCTGCTGGTGCTGGTGCTGGCCAGCGCGTTATCGCTGTACGGCTACGGGCGCTTTGCCGACCGCCAACGCGGGCCGGTCAGTCACGTGCTGCCTGCCACGGCGGTGGCGACGCCCATCGACAAGGTGGTGGCGCCACTGCAACAGGCGCACGTCGATCAGACCGGCATGGTGATCCTGCCGGATAACGTCGATGCGTTTGCGGTACGTGCGCTCACCGCGCGTGCGGCCGGGCGCAGCCTGGATCTGCAGTACTACATCTGGCATGCCGATTTCACCGGCAACCTGCTGCATAACGAATTGCTGCGCGCGGCCGATCGCGGCGTACGCGTGCGGTTGTTGCTGGACGACATGAATATCCATGGCAGCGATTCGGTGCTGGCTGCCCTGGATAGCCATCCGCTGATCGAGATTCGCCTGTTCAACCCCACGCGCGCGCGCGAAGGCACCTTGATGCGCGGCGTGGAGATGGTGCTGCGCATGTTCAGCATCAATCGCCGCATGCACAACAAGGCCTGGATTGCCGATGGCCGCATCGCGGTGGTGGGTGGGCGCAACGTGGGCGACGAATATTTCGATGCGGCGCGCGGCACCAACTTCATGGATATGGATGCGGCGCTGATGGGGCCGGCGGTGGGCCAGGCCGAGCAGGTGTTCGACGCGTACTGGAACAGCCCCAATGCCTTGCCGCTGTCTGCGCTGGTCACCGCAAAGCCGCAGGCACTGGAGGCCTTGCGTGGCAGCCTGGACGCGGGCATGGCATCGGTGCGCGCGCATCCGTACGTGGAGCGGCTCAAGCGCTCGCCAAGCGTGCGTGAACTGATGCAGGGCGACCGACCGGTGCACTGGGTGTCGCAGGCGCGCATCGTCTCCGACCCGCCGGAAAAAGCCGAAGGTGCGCCGCCGCAAGCCGACTGGATGACGCCGGTGCTGATCGGCGAAATGGCGCACGCACAGCGCGAGCTCAAAGTGATCTCGCCGTATTTCGTGCCGGGCGACGAGGGCATGCGCTGGATCGGCAACCTACGCCAGCGCGATGTGCGCGTGAGCATTCTGACCAACTCGCTGGCGGCCAACGACGTGGTGGCCGTGCACAGCGGCTATGCCGGCTATCGCGTGCCGCTCCTGCAGCAGGGCGTGCGCCTGCATGAGCTCAAGCCGATGGGCAAGCCGGACGGCAGCCTGTTCGGTTCCAGCGGCGCCAGCCTGCATACCAAGGCGTTTGTCGTGGACGACAGCAGCGGTTTCATCGGCTCGTTCAACCTGGACCCGCGTTCGATGAACCTCAATACCGAAATGGGCCTGCTGTTCAACGACCTCCTGGTCACCGCGGAGCTGGAGCGGCTGTACAACCACAAGATCAGTGCGCCGGTGAGTTACCGCGTGACCCTTGAGCAGGGCGAGCTGCGTTGGCACGACGATGCCGCGCAGCCGCCCGAGGTGTGGTCGCGCGAGCCGGCGGCGAGCGTGTGGCGACGTGGCGCAGCAGCGGTAATGGGCTGGTTGCCGCTGGAGTCGCAGCTGTAGCTGGCTGGTTAGCGTGTTGCCCTCATCCGCCCTTCGGGCACCTTCTCCCGCTGGCGGGAGAAGGGAATGTGGCGGTCTTTCATGGACAGGAGAATGCGCGCGTCGATGCGGCGCAGACGCAGTGGCTGCGTTGGAGCAGACGCAATGGCTGCATTGGAGCATGGGCAATGGCTGTGTCCAGCAGGTGCACAGGCTCTGTCCAGCAGGTGCAGTGGGTCTGTCGCGCGGAAGACGCGGTAGACGCGGTGGCTCTGTCAGAGCGTTGAGCGCGTGACGTGGACGTCCGTCGCGTCACTGCAGCTGCGTCACGATCTCGCGCGCCATCGCGCCCAGCGGCAGGATACGGTCTGCGCCGCCGCGCTTGATCGCTTCCTTGGGCATGCCGAACACGATGCTGGTGTGTTCGTCCTGTGCCACCGTGCGTGCGCCGGCCTGGCGCATTTCCAGCAGGCCGGCGGCGCCATCGTCGCCCATGCCGGTCATGATGATGCCCAGCGCATTGCTGCCGGCCGCGCGCGCGGCCGAGCGGAACAGCACATCGACCGACGGCCGATGCCGGTTGACCGGTGGGCCTTCCAGCACTTCGACGAAATACTGCGCGCCGCTACGACGCAGCAGCAGATGTTTGCCGCCCGGTGCGATCAATGCACGGCCCGGCATCACCCGGTCGTTGTTGGCGGCCTCCTTGACGGCGATCTGGCAAAGACCGTTCAGGCGCGCGGCGAAGGCAGCGGTGAATTTCTCCGGCATGTGCTGCACGATCACGATGCCGGGGCAGACGCGCGGCAGCGCGGTGAGCACTTCTTCCAGGGCCTGGGTGCCGCCGGTGGAGGTGCCGATGGCGACGATGCGTTCGGTGGTCTGCGCCAGCGCACGTCCGCTTTGTGCCGGCAGGATGACATCGGCGGTGTGCTTGACCTCCGCTTCCAGCGGCGCGGCAGTCACGCGCGCAGCCAGCCGCTTGACGTTGGCGCGCGCTGCGCTGCGCACGGTCGCCACCAGTTCGTCGGCAGAGTCGGTGAGAAATTGCTTCAGACCCAGGCGGGGTTTGGTCACCACCGCCACCGCGCCGGCGGCCAGTGCATCCATGGTGACGCGCGCGCCTTTTTCGGTAAGCGTGGAGCAGATCACCACCGGCGTGGGCCGCTCGCTCATGATCTTGCGCAGAAAGGTGATGCCGTCCATGCGCGGCATTTCCACGTCCAGCACGATCACATCCGGCCAGTGCTGGCGCATTTTTTCGATCGCCAGCAGCGGGTCGGCGGCAGTGGCGATGACCTCGATGCCCGGCGCGTCGTTGAGCACGCCCACCAGGACCTGGCGTACCACTGCCGAATCGTCGACCACCATGGCCTTGATGGTCGTGGGGTTGGCGGCGGGGCGATGGAGCGCTGTGGACACGGTGAATCCTTGGGTCATGCCTTGCGGAAGATCGAGGGTGCCACCTGGACCAGATCGATGTCGAGTTCGCTCAGGCTTTCCGAATGGCCGATGCAGAAGTGCCCGCCCGGCTTGAGGTTGGACAGCACGCGCAGGATCACTTCGCGCTTGGTCTGGCCGTTGAAATAGATCATCACATTGCGCAGGAAGATCGCATCGAAGCTGCCCAGTGCCGGCAGCGCGGCATTGAGGTTGGCGTGCACGAACTGTACGCGCTCGCGCAGCCGCCGCTCCACCAGCAAGGTGCCGTCGTACTCGCCCTGGCCACGCAGGCAATAGCGTTTGAGATAGGCCTGCGGGATGCCGTCGATACGTTGCAGCGCGTAATGGCCGGTGCGCGCCTTGGCCAGCACGCGCGTGCTGATGTCGGTGCCTACCACCTCGAACGGGCGGCCCTGCAAGGTGTCGTCCAGCACCATGGCCATGCTGTAGGCCTCTTCGCCGCTGGAACTGGCCGCGCTCCAGCAGCGGAACGGCAGCCCGCCACGGTGTTCGCCGGCCAGCTTGCGCAGCAGCTCGAAATGCTTGGGCTCGCGGAAGAAATAGGTTTCGTTGGTGGTGAGCAGGTCGATCGCGGTCTGGATTTCCCTGCGGTCCTGCCGGCTTTCCAGCAGCTGCAGGTACTGCGTATAGGTGCTGAACTGATGTTCGCGCAGGCGCTTGCCCAGGCGGCCGCACAGCATCGCCTTCTTGCCGGAGGAAATGGTGATGCCGGCCGCTTCGAAGATGAAGCGCTGGAAGCGGCCGAACTCCTGTTCGGTGATGGCGGTCGCGGTGCTCATCGGCTCAGGCCACGTCCGCATCGCTGTGGAACGTGCTGTCGCTCAGGCGTGCGATGCGCATGGCGTGTTCGCGCCACCACTCCGACAGCATCGGCCCGGGCATCGGCGAGGCCATCAGATAGCCTTGTGCCAGGTCACAGCCAAGTTCGCGCAGCAGCCGCCAGTCGTCGGGCGTTTCCACGCCTTCGGCCACGGCGGTGAGTTCGAGCCGATGCGCCAGCTCCAGCGTCGATTCAAGCACGGTGCGCTGGCTGCGGCTGCGATGCGCCGCATGCACGAAGCTGCGGTCCAGCTTGAGTTCGGTGAAGGGAATGCTGGCCAGCCGCTGCAGCGAGGAGAAGCCGGTGCCGTAGTCGTCGATGGACAGGCCGAACCCGTGCAGGCGCAAACGCGCCAGCATGCTCAGCGCATTGGCCGGCTCCACGATGGCGCTTTCGGTGAGTTCCAGCACCAGGTCGGCCGGGCTCAGGCCATTCTCGCCCAGCTTGGCGCACAGCTCTTCGAGAAAATGGTCTTCGCCCAAGAGCCGGGGCGAGAGGTTCAAGGCCAGGCTCAGGTCCAAGCCTTCGGCGCGCCAGTCCACCAATTGCGCGATGGCCTTGTCGATGACCTGCTGCGTCAACGCGTGGATCAAGCCTTCGCGTTCGGCCAGCGGAATGAAACGGTCCGGGCCGATCATGTCGCCTTGCGGGCGGCGCCAACGTGCGAGCGCTTCCACGCCACGCAGGCGGCCGTCCTTCAGGTCGAGCTTGGGTTGGTAGGCCACACGGATCTCGCCGCGGCGCATGGCACGGTCCAGCCGCGAGGCGGCGGCACCACCGCTGGACATCAGCGGCGAGATCGCCACCGGCGCGAATGCCGGTGCATCGGCGGCCGGCTCCGGTTCGCAATCCAGCACGGTGGCCAGATCTTGCAGGTTCATCGGCTTTTCGATGCCGCCGAGCACGCGCACGCCGGCACTGCGGCTGAGTTGCATCACTGCATCGATCAAGGCACCGCCGCGTTGCGAGACCACCACCACCGGCACGCTGTATTTGCCGCGCGCCAGGGCGTCGAGCAACTGCACGCCGTCCATGCCCGGCATTTCCAGATCCACCAGCAACAACGATGGCGCCTGGGCGCGCGTCAGCCATTCCAGTGCCGCGTTTCCGTCGACGGCACCGTCGACCACGCTTGCGCCGAGCTGGCGACACAGCGCCATGGCGTGTTCGCGCTGGACCACGCTGTCGTCCACGACCAGGACGGGGCCGGCCAGCGTGCAGTTGCAGGAGAGAAGGGCGGGGCGCATGGGAGTCCTTGAGTGCATGCGTGAGGTCAGGCCGCCAGCTCGGCGGCCGGCAGCTGGGCGAGCGTGTCGTTGCCCAGCACGGCATCGGCATCGAGCAGGATCACGAAGCGCTCGCCGATCTTGCCCATGGCGTGGATGAAGTCGCGCGCGATGCCGGCGCCGAAGCTGGGCGTGTCGACGATGTCGGAAGGCGCGATTTCCAGCACTTCGCTGACCGCATCCACCAGGAGCCCGAGCACCTGATGCAGCTGGCCATGCGCGATCTCCACGATCACGATGCAGCTGCGCTTGGTGATCGCGCTGGCGTTGCGGCCGAAGCGTTGCTGCAGATCCACCACCGGTACCACCGCTCCACGCAGATTGATCACCCCGCGCAGTGCCGGCGGCATCATCGGCACGTCGGTGGGGATGCGGTATTCGATGATTTCCTTGATGCCCAGGATGCCCAGGCCGAACATTTCCCCACCCAGCAAAAACGTGAGGTATTGCTGCGGTGCCGTCGAAGACGGCACTTGGCGGTCGGTTGCAGGAAGCGCTTGCATCGTCGGCTCCTCAGAAGCTGGCGAATTGCGATTCGTCGATCGCATCGGCGGTGGCGGCGACCGCACTGAGCTGGCGCACGTTGGTGCGTCGTGGCTGCGCGCTGCTCACCGTGGCAGGCGCATGCGCGGCGATCCTGCGCGGACCCTGCCTGTTGCTGCCCGACGCGGCGCGGCCGCCATTGCCCAGCCGGAAGAAGCCCATCAGCTGCTGCAGCTGTTCGGCCTGCGCGCTCATCTCTTCCGAGGTGGCGGCCAGTTCTTCGGCATTGGCGGCGGCCGATTGGGTGGTCTGGTTCAATTGCCCCACGGCGGTGTTGATCTGGCTGACACCGGCGGTCTGTTCTTCGGAAGCGGCGGCGATTTCCTGCACCAGGTCGGAGGTGCGGCGGATCGAAGGCACCATCTCGCCGAGCACGCGGCCGGCGCTTTCGGCCAATTCCACGCTGGATTCGGCCACTTCGCCGATTTCCTGCGCAGCGATCTGACTGCGCTCGGCCAGCTTGCGCACTTCGGCGGCGACCACCGCAAAGCCCTTGCCGTGTTCGCCGGCGCGCGCGGCTTCGATGGCGGCATTGAGCGCCAGCAGGTTGGTCTGATACGCGATGTCGTCGATGATGCCGATCTTCTTGGCGATGTCCTTCATCGCCACCACGGTGGCGCGCACGGTGTCGCCACCGTCGGCCGCTTCGCTGGCCGCCTTGGCCGCCATGCTGTCGGTGACGCGCGCGTTTTCGGTGTTCTGCGCGATGGAGGCGGTCATCTGCTCCAGCGAGGCGCTGGTTTCTTCCACGCCGGCCGCCTGTTCGCTGGCGGCCTGGGCCAGCGCCTGCGCGGTGGCGCTGACCTCTTCCGACGCACTGGCCAGGTTTTCGGCGTTACGGTTGACCTCATCGACGATCTCGGTGAGGCGGCTCATGGTGGTGTTGACGTAGCGCTGCATGTCGGCGAAGGCGCCTTCGTAGCGGCCTTCCACGGTGTGGGTGAGGTCGCCTTCGGCCATCGCGCCCATGACCTGGATCACTTCGGAAATGCTGCGCAGGTTGCCGCGCGCGCGCTCCACGGTGTCGTTGATGAAAGCCTTCTTGCCCGGCAGCTGCGCCAGCGGTGCATCGAAATTACCGCGGCCGAATTCGGCCACCACGCCCATCGCCAGCTTCTTGACCGCGATATGCGCGCCCACCATCTGGTTGATGCCCAGCGCCATGCTGCGGAAGTCGCCATCGAAGCGGCTGCTGTCGATGACCACGTCGATATCGCCGGCTTCATGTTCGGCCGACATGTGGTTGATCTCGGCGATCAGGCCGGTGAGGTTGCCGCGTACCTGTTCGATGGTGTCGTTGATGAAGCGCTTCTTGCCCGGCAGCAACGGCAGCTGTGCGGTGAAGTTGCCGCGGCCGAATTCGCTGACGCAGGCAATGGCTTGCTTCTTGACCGCGATATGGCTGGCCACCATTGCGTTGATGCCTTCGGCCATGCGACGGAAATCGCCGGTGAAGCGCTGGGTGTCGATGACCACATCGATATCGCCGGCATCGTGCTCGGCCGACATGCGATTGACCTCGGCGACCATGCCGGTGAGGTTGCCGCGGATCTGGTCGACGATCTCGTTGATGAAGGCCTTCTTGCCCGGCAACCGTTCCAGTTCGGCGGAGAAGTTCCCGCGACCGAACTCGGCCACACAGGCCATCGCCTGCTTCTTGACGGCGATATGGCTGGCCACCATGCGGTTGATGCCGTCGCCCATTGCGCGGAAATCGCCTTCGAAGCGCGCCACGTCGATGCGCGCGTCGATCTCGCCGGCATCGTGTTCGCGCGAAACGCGATTGATTTCCTCGTTGACATGGCGGATGCCGCTCTGCACCTTGCGCAGCCCGCGCAGGACATCGCTGGCCTGGTCCTCGCGCACCTGCGGCAGCGCCACATCGAAGTTGCCGCGCGAGAACGCGTCCAGCATGGTGGTGGCCATCTCCAGCGACGCGCTGGCGATACGGATTGCCCAGACCAGCAAGGCGCCGCTGATCAATGCTGCAACCAGGCTGGTGCCCAGCAAGGCTGCGTGCGAGAGCGCCAGCGCCACGCCGGCGACGACCACGACAACGGGCAGGGCGATTGCAAGCGCGGCGGTGAACCACAACTGCGTAGCGATCGGTAGACGGTGTGACATGACGGTAGCTTCCTGGGGTCAGGTAACGACAAACGACGGTTCGGACGGAGCGGGGGCGCGGACGTTCAGGCCGCCAACGCGTCCTGGTTGGGATGCAACTGCTGAATCAGGCTTGGCACATCCAGAATCAGTGCGACATCGCCGCTTCCCAGAATGCTCGAGCCGCTGATGCCTTTGACCTGCGCGAACACCTTGGACAGCGGCTTGATCACCGTCTGCCATTCGCCGAGCAGGGTGTCCACCACCAGGCCGAAGCGCTGTGCGCCCTGCCGGATCACCACGATGCTTTCGCGCGAGGGCGTCTTGCCGCCCAGCGCGAACAGTTCGCGCAGGCGCACGTAGGGCAACACGCTGCCGCGCAGGTCGATGTAGTCGCTGGCGTAGTCGGGGGTGAACTCCACGCACTCTTCGACCACGTCCAGCGGCACCACGAAGACCGATTTGCCCACGCCGACCTGGAAACCGTTGATGATGGCCAGCGTCAGCGGCAGGCGCACCGAGATGGTGGTGCCCACGCCGGCGGCGCTGTCGATCTCGACCGTGCCGCGCAGTGCGGTGATGTTGCGCTTGACCACGTCCATGCCCACGCCGCGCCCGGACAGATTGGTGACCTTTTCCGCCGTGGAGAAACCCGGTTCGAAGATCATCGCGAAGACGTCGCGGTCGCTGAGTTGGCGGCCTGGTTCGATCAGACCACGTTCGAGCGCCTTGGCCAGGATGCGGTCGCGGTTCAAGCCGCCACCGTCGTCGGTGATCTGGATGACGATGCTGCCGGAGTCGTGATATGCGTTGAGCCCGACGGTGCCGCGCGCAGGCTTGCCGCGCGCCACGCGCACGTCTGCCGGCTCGATCCCGTGGTCCATCGCGTTGCGCACCAGATGGGTGAGCGGGTCGCCGATCTTTTCCACCACCGACTTGTCCAGTTCGGTGTCTTCGCCGGCCACCACCAGCGCGATGTCCTTGCCCAGTTCGCGCGCCACGTCGTGCACCACGCGCTGGAAGCGGCTGAAGGTGCCGCCGATCTTGACCATGCGCAGCTGCAACGCGCTTTCGCGCACGTCTTCGACCAGGCCAGCCAGGATCGAGGCCGATTCCAGCAACTGCGCATCGCCGGTGCGTTGCGCATTGGCACTCGTGCTGGACACGGCGATGATGAGTTCGCCGACCAGATCGATCATGCGATCGAGCTTGTCGGCATCCACGCGGATGGAACGCGCGTCGGCGCTGCGCGCGGCAGCGTCCGGCGCGGCACGGCCTGGGGCCGAAGCGGCGCTGGGTACTGCAGCAAGCGGCTTGTTCGGCGTGGGGCTGGCTGCCGCTTCGGCGCTGAGCAATTCAGCGGCGTCGGATGGCGCCGGAACCGACACGATCTCCAGATCGCAATCTTCGCGGACGAATTCGAACACCTCTTCGATGGCGGCGCGGTCGGCATCGCTGCGCAGCAGGATCTGGAAGCCCAGGTAGTTGGCTTCCGGATCGAGGTCGTCGAATGCCGGCAGCTGGCTGATATCGGTGGTGATCGATTCGACCGAGCCCAGGCTGCGCAGGTTGCGAATCAGCTTGAGCGGCGAATTGCCGAAGCGCAGTGCGTCGGCGAACAGTTTCAGGGTGATCCGCCAGTAGCCACTCTGCTTTTCCGGTGCGCCTTGCGCAACCGCGGCTGCAGTGACGCCGCAGGCGCTGCGTTGCAGATACGTCTGCAATTGCGCAAGCAGCGGTTCGGCTTCGGCGGCCAGCGCGACCGGGTCGGCGTGGCTCGGGTCTGCGGCGGTTTCCACCAAGGCATGGATATGGTCGCAGCACACCAGCAGCAGCCCGATCAGTTCCGAGCTCAAGCTCAGCGCTTCGTCGCGTACCAGATCCAGCACGCTCTCCACCACATGGGTGAAGCCGACCAGCTGCGGCAGGTCGAACAGGCCGCCGGAGCCCTTGATGGTGTGCGCGGCGCGGAAGATGGCATTGACCGCATCCGGCGACGGTTCGCCGCGCTCGGCTTCGAGCAGATGACGTTCCATGTCTTCGAGCAGGTCCCGGCTCTCGGCCAGGAAGGTCTGCATCAGCTGGTTCATGTCCATGCGCGCGTCACCAGTCCGTTAGTGAATTCGTTCGCCCAGGCCTGCAACCGCATGCGGGTACAGGGCCTCGAGCAGGCCGAGCAGCTCGATGACATCGACCACCGCACGGCTGGAATCGGTCAGCGAAAACGGCCGGCCATCGGCCTGGATCGCCTGCTTGGTGGCCAGCAACAATTGCAGGCCGGTGGTATCGATCTCGCTGACGGCGGCCAGGTCCAGATGCAATCCACCCGGATGCAGCAAGGCCGGCTGCAGCAACGGCTTGAGCTCGGCCGCGCGACGAATGGTCATCTCGCCCTCCAGGGCAAGGGTCAGCGGCGCGGGTAGATCGGACAGTGGCGTGTTCATTGGTGCCTCAAGCGGTGCGATGGCGCACGGGTGCGTACCATGGCCTGGGAAGGTCGCAACGGCCTGGACGGGTGTGAGCAGCGCTGCACACGGGCCATGCCGGTCTATGCAGGTATCGGCGCCTTTTGGAAATATTTAGGCAAAATTCAGCGCAATGACGGATTTGCGAAACCCGTCACCGCCTGTGGATTAATTGCTCAGCTTTGTCGGAAGCAGGCTCAGGGGGACTGATCGAGCCTGTCACGTCGGACAGTTCGCCCCGTTCCGGCACGGCGTTGCAGGTGACGCCCCGGCTTGTGCGCGCGTGAAGCACCGGCGGGCGCTTTTATCCAAACCGGATGCGCGGCGCGCAGGCTGCGGTAGTCATGACTGGCAAATGCGACCAGGCGGAGGATTGCCCGCCTGCCCGGTCGCGTTTTATACGTGGTGATCGTGCTCGGTGCGGTCGCCGCTTGCCGGCGCCGCAGCGCTTCAGCCCGGTGACAATGCCGCCAACAGGCCGCGTGCCGCATTGAAACGGTCGGCGCCTTCGGGCATCGGCAACTTGATGCGCAGCTTGTCCGGGCCATCCATCGTGTAGATCTTCGGCTGTTTCTGGATCATCTGGATGATGGTCATCGGGTCGATCGCCGGCTTGGCCTCGAACACCAGCCGCCCGCCGTTTTCGCCCAGGTCCAGCTTGCGCACGCCCAGCGCATTGGCCTGCAGCTTGAGCTCGGCGATGGCGAACAGATGCTTGACCGGGTCCGGCAGCAAGCCGAAGCGGTCGATCATCTCCACCTGCAGTTCGCGCAGCGCATCGGGGTCGCGTGCGCTGGAAATGCGCTTGTACAAGGTCAGGCGTGTGTGCACGTCGGGCAGATAATCCTCGGGAATCAGCGAGGCCACGTGCAGTTCGACGTCGGCACCGCGCACTTCTTCGCCGGCATCCAGGTCGGGCAGCTTGCCCTGGCGGATGCTGCGCACTGCGCGCTCGAGCAGTTCGGTGTAGAGGCTGAAACCGACTTCGGCCATCTGGCCGCTCTGGTCTTCGCCCAGCAATTCGCCGGCGCCGCGGATTTCCAGGTCGTGCGTGGCCAGGGTGAAGCCGGCGCCGAGCTCGTCCATCGAGGCAATCGCTTCCAGGCGCTTTTCTGCATCTGAGGTCATCGAGCGGCGATCCGGCACCACCAGGTACGCGTAGGCGCGGTGATGCGAGCGGCCCACGCGGCCGCGCAACTGGTGCAACTGCGCCAGGCCAAAGCGGTCGGCGCGGTTGATGATGATGGTGTTGGCATTGGGAATGTCGATGCCCGATTCGATGATCGTGGTCGACAGCAACACGTTGAAGCGCTGCTTCTGGAAATCCAGCATCACCCGTTCCAGCTCGCGCTCGGGCATCTGCCCATGCGCGATACCGATGCGCGCTTCCGGCACCAGTTCCGACAGATCGCGCTGCATGCGCACGATGCTTTCCACATCGTTATGCAGGAAATACAGCTGACCACCGCGACTGAGTTCGCGCTGGAAGGCTTCGCGCAGCAGCGTATTGTCCCAGGCAGTAATGAAGGTCTGCACCGCCAGGCGGTTCGGCGGCGGGGTGGCGATGATCGACAGATCGCGCAGGCCGGCCATGGCCATGTTGAGCGTGCGCGGGATGGGCGTGGCGGTGAGCGTGAGCAGGTGCACATTGGCACGCATCGCCTTGAGCGCTTCCTTCTGGCGCACGCCGAAGCGCTGTTCTTCGTCGACCACGACCAGGCCGAGATCCTTGAACTTCACATCCGGCTGCAACAAGCGGTGCGTGCCGATAATCACGTCGATCTCGCCGCTGGCGACCTTCTCCAGTTCGGCCTTGATTTCCTTGGTGCTCTTGAAGCGCGACAGCACTTCCACCTTCATCGGGTAATCGGCGAAGCGGTCGCGGAAATTGCGGTAGTGCTGCTCGGCCAGCAACGTGGTGGGCACCAGCACGGCGACCTGTTTGCCGGCGCTGGCGGCGGCAAACGCCGCACGCACCGCAACTTCGGTCTTGCCGAAGCCCACGTCGCCGCACACCACGCGGTCCATCGGTTGGCTGCTGCCCAGATCGCGCAGCGTCGCATCGATGGCGGCCAACTGGTCGCCGGTTTCCTCGAACGGAAATCCGGCCGCGAACGGCTCGTACATTGCGCGGTCCACCTGCAACGCCAGGCCGGCGCGTGCACGGCGACGTGCCTGGATCTCCAGCAGTTCGGCGGCCACGTCGCGCACCTTCTCGGCAGCCTTGCGCTTGGCACGGGTCCACTGCTCGCCGCCCAACGAATGCAGCGGCGCGGTCTCGGCCGAGGCGCCGGAATAACGGCTGATCAGGTGCAACTGCGCCACCGGCACATAGAGCCGGTCGCCCTTGGCGTATTCGATCTCCAGGAACTCGCCGGGCATGCCGCCGGCATCGAGCACGATCAGCCCGCGGTAACGGCCCACGCCGTGATCCTCGTGCACAATCGGCGCGCCTTCGGACAGTTCGCCCAGGTCGCGGATGATCGCTTCCGGCTCGCGTCCGACCCGACGCGTGCGGCGCGGCTGATTGGCCCGCTCCGGGAACAGCTGGCGCTCGGTCAGCAGCGCAATCTGCGGTTGATCCAGCGCAAAGCCGTCCTCCAGCGGCGCCACGGTGATGGCAAAACGCAGCGTGCCCGCCAGGAACGCCGGCACATCGGCGACCAGCTCCGGTTTCAACTGCGCGGCGGCCAGCACTTCCATCAAGGCTTCGCGGCGGCCGGCCGAATCGGCAGCGATCAGCACGCGGCCCGGATAATGGCTCAGGAACGTCGCCAGCGCCTGGCCGGCCGGCGCGTCCTTTGCGGCCACCGGCAGCGGCGGCAACGGTTGGTCGCCGAGCGGGGCGGCCTCATCGATGCGCGCATGATCGCTGGCCCATACTTCGATACGCGCCAGCTTGTTGAGCCGCTCGCGCAATGCATCCGGCGATTGGTACAGCTCGTCCGGCGGCAGCAGCGGGCGCTCCACATCGTGGCGGCGCTGTTCGTAGCGGTTCTGCGCCTGGGCCCAGAAGGCGTCGGCGGCGTTGGACACGCCGGTGGCGATCACCGGCAGCACGCGCTTGTCCAGGTAATCGAACAGCGTTGCGGTCTTGGCGAAGAACATCGGCAGGTAATACTCGATGCCCGATGGCGCCAGCCCGGATTTCAGGTCCTGGTACAGCGCGCTGCGCCGGGTATCCACATCGAAGCGTTCGCGCAGGCAGGCCAGCACGCGCTCCACGCTGGCATCGTCCATCGGCACTTCGCGGCCCGGCAGCATCTTGACCGCGTCCACCTTGTCCAGCGAGCGCTGCGATTCCGGGTCGAACACGCGGATCGAATCGATGTCCTCATCCAGCAGCTCGACGCGCAATGGCGTGTCCGCGCCCATCGGAAACACGTCCAGCAGGCCCCCGCGCACCGCGAAATCGCCCGGGTCCATCACCTGCGGCACATTGCGGTAGCCGGCGCTTTCCAGGCGACGCTTTTCCGCATCCAGATCCAGCCGCTGGCCAACGGTGAGATCGAAGCTGCCGCCGACGATGTAGCTCAGCGGCGCCAGCTGCTGCAGCAAGGTCTGCACCGGCACGATCACCACGCCGCGGGTCAGGCCGGGCAGGCGGTGCAGGGCGGCCAGCCGCTGGCTGATGATTTCCGGATGCGGGCTGAACTGGTCGTAGGGCAGGGTTTCCCAATCGGGAAACGGCACCACCGGCAGCGCCGCCTGTTCGCCGAGCAAGGCATGCAGATCGGCTTCGATCTGGTGCGCGCTCTGGTTATCGCGTGCGATGACCAGCAACGGGCCGGCATGCGCTTCGGCTGCCCGCGCAATCGACCAGGCCAGCGCAGTCGGAGAGGACGGAGCGCGCCAGTAGGCGCGGAGCTGGCCAGACTTGGGCAGCGGCGGGGAGGGGAAGGTAGGCGACGGCATCAGCCGGCGATTTTATCAGAGCCCCCGCTGCGGCCGGTCCATCTGGTGTGAAAGCTGGTGGTGGGCCACCCGCCCGGATGTGCACTGCGGGTCATGGGGTTGGGTACGCGGGTGCAAGTCATGCGCACGCTCGCGAGGCAAAGACCCCACTCGGTCGAGTGCGCGCGACCCTTACCGCTTGCGGGACACGCCATGAATCTGTATCTGCAGGCTCGGTGGCGGCATCCATGCCGCCACACGGTCCCGCAAGCGGCGAGGCCACCACAGCAGACGGTTTTACGTGGCGCCTGGGTATGAGCCAGACACAGCGCTCCCGTCCGCACGGCAACACTCTCGACGGTTGTGGCAGCTTTCAATGGCGAAACGTCGGGCTGTCTACCTTCGGGAAGCGGCGTGCGCGGATGAAGCGTGGCACCCATGCCACCCCAGGATCCTGCAAGCGGCGAGGGGAAGGATCCGTAAGTGGCCTTAGGTGTCAGCCAGTGTGCCGATCCTTTCGGGGGTCTTGCAGCTTACCGTCGAGAACATCAGGCCGCCGCGCAACGGTGGCTCTCCGTGATGAAGCAAGACCCAAGCCCCGATCACGCAAAGCAGCCGCGATCTGCTTTTACGAATCCCAAATCCCGTATCCCGTATCCCGTATCCCGTATCCCGTATCCCGTATCCCGGCCCCTCAAGCATCCAGCTCCAACACCATCCGCACCAGCTCCGGCGACTCCGGATGCGCCTGCGGCTTGAAGCCCAGCGATTCTGCCAACTGCAGCATCGGCACATTGCTTTGCAGCACATCGCCGAACAGGCAGTCCAGGTACTTGCGCCGTGCCCACTTGACCAGCTTGCGCATCAGCTGCCGTCCCAGCCCCTGGCCGGCGACGAAGCTGCTGACCAGGATGGTGTATTCGGCCTGGCGGGTGCCCGGCACCAGTGCGGCGCGCGCGACCGCGCCGACCAGCGCTTCGCCGGGCGGCAGTTGCTCGGCGGCGACCAGCACGATCTCGCTCTTGGGGTTGGGATGGGTCAGGCGCTGCACCATCTCCGGGGTGATTTCGGTGGAGGAGCGCACAAAGCGCGCGCGAATTTCCTCCGGTCCCAACAGGCTGAAGGCTCCCTGCAGCGGCGGACCATCCTCGGGACGGATCGGGCGAAGCAGAAGGGTGCGGCCATTGGGCAGGCTGAAGTTTTCATGCCAGGGAGGCATGCGATTGCGAATGGCCATGACCGGTGTTCCTTAAAGATCGGAAGATTCTGGCACCAGCCCGGCGCGCAACCGTGAATGAATCCGGTGTGCCGCCGGGGGCCGACAGGAGGTGGCAGTGCTTCTCACACAACTGTAACGAGCGGAGCCGTGAGCCGGTCGTGAGCGTGATGGGGCGCGCACTGTGGCAGCCGAGTGGACGCCGCGGGGCCGCCGGAAGGCATTCGTCGCCTGGCCCGGCCTTGCTGGGACATGGGCATCCGGCGCAGCGCCCGTTTGTTTACGCTGCGCTGGAGGTGCTCGCGGCACCTGCCGCGTTGCCGATGCGGTGCGCGTGGCGCGGGCCATTGCAGCGGTGCAACGACGCCGCCGGGCTACCCACCGTGATGGTAGGCAAACGCGCCTGCCGGCTCAGCCGTCCTGGCGCAGCCACTCCAGCCGGGTCGAGGCGCCGGGCTCGCCCAGATGCTGCTTGAGCACTGGCAACGCCGGCGCCAGCATCTGGTCGAACTGCCAGGGCGCGTTGACGATCAGCAGCCCGCTGCCGGTCAGGCGCAGCGGCGAGTCGTCCGGGCGCACCTGCAGCTCGGCGACCAGCACCGACTTGGCCGGCAACGCGGCGGCCTTGCGCATGAACGGCTGCAGGCTGCGGCGCAGCTTGATCGGGTACCACACCATGCAGATCGCCTGCGGCCAGCGCGCCAACGCTTCGCGCACGCTATGGATGATCTGCGGGTATTCGGCGTCCTGCGATTCGTAGGGCGGGTCGATCAACACCAGCCCACGGCCGATCTTGGTTTCGCCAGCCCGTGGCGGCAGGAAGGCGCGGATGGCCGCGTAGCCGTCGCCGGCGTGCACGCGTACCCGGCTGTCCCTGGCGAACAGGGCCTTGAGCGCCTCGGCTTCGTCGGGCTGCAGTTCGCAACATGCCATGCGGTCCTGCTCGCGCAGTGCTTGCGCAGCCAGCAGCGGCGAGCCGGGGTAGTAGTTGAGCTGGATGCCGGCGGTCGGGCGGGTGGGCTTCTGGCCGGGCGTGGCGGGGCGAGCGACGGCTTGGTTGTCGGCCTGTACCGCGCGCAGATAGCGCTCGACCACCTCGGGCAAGCTGGCCTCTGCCATCAGCCGCATCACGCCGGCATCGGCCTCGTTGGTCTTGCGGCTCTCTTCGCCCCCGAGTTGGTAGCGGCCGCGCCCGGCGTGCGTGTCGAGCACGAAGAACGGGGTGTCCTTGCGCTTGAGGGTGTCGATCAGGGCAAGCAGGGCGATGTGCTTGAGCACGTCGGCATGGTTGCCGGCATGGAAGGCGTGGCGATAGTTCATCGCGGCAGTGTAGAGGCTGCGGCGCGATTTGTTGCCGCCCATTGCGGGCGGCCCAGCGCAAGCGCACGGTGGCGACATCCAGAGGCTGCGCGATGCCGCGAGCAATGCGGCGTGTGCACCCGTCGTGCCACGCCATGCGTGGACCACCTCGACCTGTAGGCCGTGCCCGCATGCCGGTATGCTGCGCGGCATGTCAGAGTCTGCCGCCCGCGTGCTCGTCGTCGAAGACGAAGCCGCCATTGCCGATACCGTGCTCTACGCACTACGCAGCGAGGGCTATGCGCCTGAGCATTGCCTGCTGGGCCGCGATGCGCTGACGCGTCTGCGCGCCGATCCGGCCGATGTGGTGGTCCTCGATGTGGGCCTGCCGGACATCAACGGGTTCGAGGTGTGCCGCACGTTGCGCAGTTTCAGCCAGGTGCCGGTGATCTTCCTGACCGCGCGCAACGACGAGATCGACCGCGTGCTCGGCCTGGAGCTGGGCGCCGACGATTACATGGCCAAGCCGTTCTCGCCGCGCGAGCTGGTGGCGCGCGTGCGTGCGCGCCTGCGCCGACGCCATGCCGGCGCGCCGGCCGAATCGGGCTGGCAGCCGCACGGTGCGTTTGCGATCGACCGCGAGGGCAGCCGCATCCGCTATGGCGAGACCCTGCTGCCGCTGACACGCTACGAATACGCGCTGCTGGCAGCATTGCTGCAGCGCCCCGGTGCGATCCTGAGCCGTGCGCAGCTGATGGACCGCGGTTGGGACGCCAGCGCCGACAGTGCCGACCGCACCGTCGACACCCATATCAAGACGCTGCGCGGCAAGCTGCGCCTGGCCGGCGTGCCGGCCGACCCGATCCGCACCCACCGTGGCCTTGGCTACGCGCTGGAGGTATAGGCATGCGCCGGCACGCATGTGGTGAACTGAGCGAGGCCGCGGGCTGACATGCGGCTTGGTCTCAAGCTGTTCCTGGGCTTCTTCCTGATCGTGGGCCTGGCCGCGTTCTTCGTGATGCGCGTGTTCGTCAACGAGGTCAAGCCAGGGGTGCGCCAGGCGATGGAATCCACGCTGGTGGATGCGGCCAATGTGCTGGCGGAAATGGCCAGTGGCGAGTTGGCTGCCGGCACGCTTGCCGATGGCCGCTTCGCGCGCAACGTGGCCAGGGCCCAGCAGCGCGACCCCAAGGCGTGGGTATGGCGCTTTCGCAAGAACACGGTGGATTACCGCGTGACCGTCACCGATGCGCGCGGCGTGGTGGTGTTCGATTCGCTGGGCCGCGACGTGGGCCGCGACAATTCGCGCTGGAACGATGTCTACCGCACGCTGCGCGGCGAATATGGCGCGCGTTCCAGCCCGGACATCGATGGCGACCCTGCCGCCACGGTGATGCATGTGGCCGCGCCGATCTACGCACCGGACGACCCCGGCAAACTGATCGGCGTGCTGACCCTGGCGCAGCCCAATCGCAGCATCGACCCGTTTATCGAAGCCAGCCAGCGCAACATCCTGCAGCGCGGCGCCTGGTTGATCGGCATTTCCGCGTTGATCGGCATCTTGATGACCTGGTGGTTGATGCGTGGCATCGGCCGGCTCAATCGCTATGCGCAGGCGGTGAGCGCCGGCATCCCGGTACCGCCGCCCAAACCGCGTGGCGATGAAATCGGCGATCTGGGCCAGGCGCTGGAAAGCATGCGTCGCAAGCTGGAAGGCAAGGCCTACGTGGAGCAGTACGTGCAGTCGCTGACGCACGAGATGAAAAGCCCGCTGGCGGCCATTCGCGGTGCCTCGGAGTTGTTGACCGAGCCACTGCCGGAGGCCGACCGCCAGCACTTCGTTGCCACCATCCGCGCGCAGGAACACCGGCTCACCGAAGCCATCGACAAGCTGCTGGCACTGGCCGAGGTGGAGCAGCACGGCTGGCTGCAGAAGCGCGAGCCCATCGGTATTGATGGGCTGCTGCAGGCTGCGGCGGACGCGGTGGCGCTGCGTGCAGCGGCGGCGGGCATCACCGTGGAGGTGGACGCAGGGGCTGGCGCGCCAGGCGATCACCACGTACTGGGCGATGGGTTTCTGCTCAGGCAGGCACTGATCAATCTGCTCGAAAACGCCATCGCGTTTTCGACGCAAGACAGCCATGTGCGCCTGCAGGCGCGGCTGCGCGACGGACACTGGGAGTTGCTGGTTGAAGACCGCGGCAGTGGCGTGCCGGATTACGCGCTCGAGCGCGTCTTCGAGCGGTTCTATTCGCTGGCACGCCCGCAGACCGGCCAGCGCAGCTCCGGTCTCGGCTTGCCGTTCGTGCGCGAGGTTGCGCGCCTGCATGGCGGGGACGTGATGCTGGGCAACCGCGATGGTGGCGGTGCGCGTGCGGTGTTGCGCCTGCCGATTGGCTGAGTCGCTGCAGGCCGTTGTCGCGGCTGGCTGGCGCCGGTGGCAGCTGCGTTCAAGGCGGCGGCATGCGCCAGGGCACATGCCGCGCCTGCATCACTCAGCGCACGGCGCGTGGCCGCGCCGTGCTAGTACACCACGTCGGCGCCGATCACATCCTTGGCGACCACCGACCAGGACAGTTTGCCGAAGCCCTTGTTGCCCCATGCGGTGCCCCAGCTGTTTTCCACGATCAGTCCTTCGCTGTCGTAGCCCAGCGCGATGACCGCATGCCCGCCCAGGATCGGCGTCGTGGTGTCGTAATCGACCTGATTTTGGGCTGTCAGGTCTTCAAAGCCCTGGCGCACATAGAAGCCGATCGCCACCGGCGTGGAAGAGGCAAGGGCGAGCTTGATCTGTTGGATCAGGGCGCTTCCCCCATTCCCCCTGCCCGAATACAGCACGGTGTAATGGCGATACGGCGTCGGGTTCCTGGCAGCGTTGGCCCTGTCGGAGGCAGTGGGTTGGTGTTTCCAATCGTAGTTGCCCCACGAATAGTGCTGCTCGGTGTCGATGCCCTGCGCAAGCGCGATCTGCAGCGGCGCTTCCAGGGTAGAGCCTTCATCCACGCCGCCGTTGACCTGGCTGTACAGGTACATCGGGGCAAAGCGCGTCTGGGCCTGTCTGTTGGCGTTGGCATACCAACCGGTCAGGGTGTGAGCGGTCGCCCATGATACGCAGGCATCGACCTGGCCCTGGTCGCCCGGCGTGATCGCCCATGCAGTCAGGTCGACACTGGCAGGCAGCGGTGTGCTCACGCTCGCGGTACCGAACAGCGGGGTGACCGGCTGCATCAACGATGAAGGCTTCAGGCCCATGCCGTGCACTGCCGCCTGCGCGGTGGCGGCGGTCAGGCTCAGGGCGGCGAGCAGGCAAAGGGCGAGCGAACGATGCGAGTTCATGGAAGGCAGCTCCAGGTTAAGAGAGGAATGCAGTCGTGCGCAGTTGCCAAATCACTGCCGAGTGGGCGTGCGGCCACGGCAGCGCTGATGCAATGCGTGCGGCTCGAGACCTCATCGAAGCGCGGCGAACTGGAAGCTGCGATCAGATGAAAGGAGGGATTCGGGGCTGCGCACCTGCCCGTGCATCGTTACGCGTGAAGTCGCTGCGTGCGGCGGCCAGGCGAAGTGCTGCCGATCAAACGGAAGCCCGTCTTGGGAACGGGTGGCACTTTGGAGCGTTGAAAGCCGTATTTCGTCAATGCGTCACAGTGCCGGTCGCCGGATGTCCGGGTTGCCCACTTCACATTCGCTTCAAATTCGCCTCAAACCGCCGACACCGGCGCAGCGCACCCTGGCCACCTCCCAAGATGAGGATGGCCGATGAAATCCCTGAAACTGTTGTTGCGGTTCGCCACCATCGGCGGGCTGATCCTGCTGTTGTTGATTCCGCTGCTCCTGATCCGTGGCGCGGTGCAGGACCGCGCGCGCTACCGCGACGAGGCGGTGGAGCGGGTAGCGCAGAGCAAGGCCGGCGAGCAGCAGTTCATCGCGCCGGTGCGGGTGCTGCCGTATACCGAAGACGTGCAGGTCACCGAGCCGGACGAGCAGGGCAACCAGCGCAAGGTCTGGCGCAAGCGCGAAGGTACGCTGCTGCAGACGCCGAGTCGCCTGAAACTCAGCGGCGAAATGGTGCCCTCGGTGCGCGAGGTGGGCTTGTACCGCGTGCAGGTGTATTCCTGGAAGGCCACCTTGCATGCCGAGTACGACCCCTTCGACTACGCGGCTGCGCCGACCCGTGTGTATGGCCAGCCGTATCTGGCAATCGGTATTTCCGACGTGCGCGGCTTGGTCGGCACGCCGCGCTTGCAGGTCGATGGCCGCGCGCTGGCGCTGGAGAGCGGCGCAGGCGCACTGGCCGACCGTTCGGCCGGCATCCACGCCCAACTGGGTCCGCTGGCCGACCCGCTCGCCGGCCGGCTGCAGGACGGCAACGTGGTGGACATGCAGTTCGTGCTGGACGGCACGCGCCGGCTGGCCATCGCGCCGATCGCCGACAACAACGACATCGCCCTGCGCTCGGACTGGCAGCACCCGTCCTTCGGCGGCCGCTTCCTGCCGAATGTGCCGAGCATCGGGCCGAAGGGCTTCGATGCGAGCTGGTCGCTGTCGTCGCTGGCCACCGGTGCGCAGACCCAGTTGCAGTCCAGCCATGCGGCGCTGGATACGCTGGAAGTGCGCCTGGTCGACCCGGTGGACGTGTATACCCAGGCCGACCGCGCCAGCAAGTACGGCATCTTGTTCGTGGTGCTGACCTTCGTGGCCTTCGTGCTGTTCGAGCTGATCAAGCGCCTGCCCATCCATCCGTTGCAGTACCTGCTGGTGGGCCTGGCGCTGGCGATCTTCTTCCTGCTGTTGCTCAGCCTTTCCGAACACATCGCGTTCTGGCAGGCCTATCTGGTGTCGGCGGCGGCGTGTATCGGCCTGCAGTTCTTCTATCTGTCCGGCGTGTTGCGCAGTTGGGTCCGTGCGGCTGGCTTCTCGGTGATGCTCACCGCCTTGTACGCGGTGCTTTACAGCCTGTTGATCTCCGAGGACAACGCGCTGCTGATGGGATCGTTGCTGCTGTTCGGCATCCTGGCCAGCATCATGTGGGTCACCCGCAAGCTCGATTGGTACGAGCTTGGCAATAGCCTGCGCTGAGCCCGGCATGCTGACGCAGGCACACTTGCACCGGCGCGCGCAGCGTTTGCTGCCCGCCGGTATCGACACGGTGGCGCTGCTTCCCGCAGCGCTGCCGCACGCTTGGGAGAGCTCGGCGCTGTCGGCCTTGCCGCTGAACCGCGACAGGCGCCGCGGGGTGGTGGGCCTGCAGCTGCACGCACGCACCGCGCAGCAACTGCGCAGCGGCGGGCATGCGTTCCTGCAGGCGGCAGCGCAGCAGCACACCCGCACCGGCCACGCCCGGGCACCCAGCTATGGGCCGTGGCAACGGCTGAGCAATGGCAGCTACTGGGCACGCAGCACCGATGCGCTGCTCGGGGTACTGCTGGCCACCGACGAAGCGGCGGTGTGGTTGCTGTGGCAACAACCGCAGACCTGCGGTTCGAACCATGGTCATTGGCTGCGTTGAAGCATCGCATTGCAGCCACGCCTTGCTGGCTTACCATGGCGGCATGGCTGGCTCCTCGTTAATGGTGGAAACGGTGCGCGGCACGCAGGTGCTGCCGCATCTGGATGCAGTGGCGCAGCTGCGCATCAGCGTGTTCGGCGCATGGCCGTATCTGTACCAAGGCGATGCCGCGTACGAGCGCGACTATCTGGCGGCCTATGCGGCATCGCCGGACAGCGTCTTCGTGCTGGCGCGCGATGGCGATGCGGTGATCGGTGCATCGACCGGTTTGCCGCTGCTCGATGACAGCGACGCGTTCCACGCACCGTTCCGTGCGGCAGGCATCGATCCGGCCGGCGTGTTCTATTTCGGCGAATCGGTGCTGCTGCCGGCGTATCGCGGGCAGGGTATCGGTCATGCATTTTTCGACCGGCGCGAAGCGCATGCACGCGCGTTGGGCCGCTTTGCATCGACCGCGTTCTGTTCGGTGGAACGCGCGCCCGACGACCCGCGCCAACCAGCCGACTACCGTCCCAACGATGCGTTCTGGCGCAAACGTGGCTACGCCCCGCAGCCGGGCATGCGCGTGCACCTGCAGTGGGCGGAGTTGCAACATGGCGAGATCGACCACAGCTTGGTTGTGTGGACACGTGCGTTGTCGCAGTGAGTGCGGCCAGCGCCCTACAGCCACCGACAAGCATCACGAACGGTCTGCAAAATCGCTGCACAATGCGTTGGCGAGCTGGTCTGATTGCTTCGCCGCTTCGATCCAACACCCCAAAGGCCACCAGATGAAAATTGCCGTTGCCAAATACCCCATCGGCAAGCCAGTCGACTTCGCCGCGTTTGCGGCGCGCCAGTCGGCCCTGATCGCCGAAGCCGCCGCTGCCGGTGCGCGGGTGGTGGTGCTGCCCGAATATCTGTCGCTGGAACTGGGCGCAACGTTCGACACGCAGATTTCTGCCGGCCTGCCCGAATCGCTGGCGGCCATCCAGGCGCTGCGCGCGCCGTGGCTGGAACTGTTTGCCGGCCTGGCGCGGGAACATCGGCTGCACCTGATTGCCGGCAGTTTTCTGCTGGATCTGGGGCAGGGCCGCTACCGCAATCGCAGCGACTGGTTCACCCCGGAGGGTCTGCACGGCTGGCAGGACAAGTTGCAGCTCACCGGTTTCGAAAAGGCCACCGGGCTGATCGAGCCGGGCGAGGAACTGAAGGTGTTCGAACTGGACGGCATTCGCGCCGCGATCGCGATCTGCTACGACAGCGAGTTTCCGCTGCCGGTGCGTGCGCAATACGAGGCCGGTGCACGGTTGTTGATCGTGCCCAGCTGCACCGACACCGCCGCCGGCGCCATGCGCGTGCGCATCGGCTGCCTGGCGCGCGCGCTGGAAAACCGCGTGTTCGTCGCGCAATCGGTGACTGCAGGCCAAGCGCCGTGGAGCCCGGCGTTGGACATCAATACCGGCGAGGCGGCGGTGTTTGCGCCGATGAATGTCGGCTTCCCCGCCGACGGCGTGCTGGCGCAGACCCAGGGCGAGACGGTGTGGGCACTGGCCGAGTTGGACTTTGCGGCGTTCGAGGCCAGCCGCGCGCAGGCGCAGGTGGCCAACGACCGCGATTGGCCGGGGCAGTTGGCGGCCGATGTGGTGCGTGCCAAGCTGGCCGCGTTCGGTTGATTCATCACCCACAGGTTCCCAATGGCCAAGAAAACCCTGATTCCGCATAGCGTCCGGCTCGAATTCGCGCCCGGTGCACTGGTGCACAGTAATCTGTCCGGCGCCGCCTTCACCGACGACTGGCTGTGGGTGGCCGGCGATGAAGCCTGCGCGGTGGATCGGCTGCGCAAGCTCGATCCGGTACAGCGCGAGACGCTGCGCTTCGGCGAAGGGCAGAGCTTTCCGTTGGCGGACCTGCTGGATCTGCCGGGCGAAGACGGCGAGGAAGCCGACCTGGAAGGCATGGGCCTGTCGGACGGATTCTTGTGGGTCGTCGGTTCGCACGGCAGCAAGCGCAAGAACGCCAAGCGCGGCCGCGACGACGCCGAAAACGCCAAGCGCCTGACCAAGTTGAAGCTCGATGGCAACCGCCGCTTGCTTGCCTGCCTGCCGATCGAGCAGGCGCAAGACGGCAGCCCGCAGCTGGTACGCGAAGCCGCCGACGGCCGCCGCGCACTTCGCCTCAAGGGCGATGCCAAGCACAACCAACTTACCGACCTGCTTGCCGACGACCCGCATTTCGGCCCGTTCCTGAAGATTCCCGGCAAGGACAACGGCTTCGATATCGAGGGCATCGTGGTCGATGGCCAGCGCTTGCTGCTGGGCCTGCGCGGTCCGGTGCTGCGTGGCTGGTCGGCAATGCTGGAGATCCAGGTGGAAGCGCATGGCGACCATCTGCGCCTGGCACCGCTGGACGAAGACGGCACCCTGCTGCGCAAGCACTTCCTGCAACTGGGCGGGCTGGGCATTCGCGACCTGCATTATTCCGGCGACGATCTGTACCTGCTCGCCGGGCCGACAATGGTGCTGAATGGCGAGATTCGCCTGTTCAAATGGCCGGATGCGCGCACCGTGCTGGCCGCCAACCGCGCACCGGTGCGCTTCCAGCACGACCTGCTGGAATCGGCAGTGCTGCCGCATGGCAAGGACTGCGACCGCGCCGAGGCCATCTGCAACCTGCCCAGGCACCTGGCCGGCAAGATTCCCACCTGGCTGGTGCTGTACGACGCCCCGGGCACGGCACGCAGCGGCGGCGATTGCGTGGTGTACGGCGACCTGCTGCGCAACCGCTGAGCCACGGGCCGGGCAGGGCCACGCCGCGCAAGGTAAAATCGGCCGACTCCCGTCCGCCGAGCGCTCCATGACCTGCCGCACCCGTTTCGCCCCCAGCCCCACCGGTTACCTGCACATCGGCGGCGCCCGCACCGCCCTGTATTGCTGGCTGGAGGCGCGCCACCGCGGCGGGCAGTTCGTGCTGCGCATCGAAGACACCGACCGCGAGCGCAGCACCCAGGCGGCCATCGACGCCATCCTGGAAGCGATGGACTGGCTGGGCCTGGGCTACGACGAAGGCCCGATCTACCAGACCCAGCGCATCGCGCGCTACCAGGAGGTTGCCGAGCAGCTGCTCGCGCAGGGCAAGGCGTATTACGCCTACGAAACCCGCGAAGAACTCGACGCCATGCGCGAGGCCGCCATGGCCAAGCAGGAAAAGCCGCGTTACAACGGCGCTGCCCGCGAGCAGAACCTGCCGTATCGCGACGACCCCAACCGGGTCATCCGCTTCAAGAATCCCGTCGGCGGCACGGTGGTGTTCGAGGACCTGATCAAGGGGCGCATCGAGATCGCCAACAGCGAGCTCGACGACATGGTGATCTTCCGCCCGGACGGCTTCCCCACCTACAACTTCGCGGTGGTGGTGGACGACTGGGACATGGGCATCACCGAGGTGATCCGCGGCGACGACCACATCAACAACACCCCGCGCCAGATCAATATCTACGAAGCACTGGGCGCACCGGTGCCCAGGTTCGCGCACATGCCGATGATCCTGGACGAGCAGGGCGCCAAGCTGTCCAAGCGCACCGGCGCGGCCGACGTCATGCAGTACAAGGACGCCGGCTATCTGCCGCATGCGCTGATCAATTACCTGGCGCGCCTGGGCTGGTCGCATGGCGACCAGGAGCTGTTCACCCGGCAGGAATTGCTGGACCTGTTCGACGTCAAGGACGTCAATTCCAAGGCCGCGCGCCTGGACATGGCCAAGCTCGGCTGGGTCAATCAGCACTATCTGAAGACCGACGACCCGGCCAGCATCGCCCCGCAGTTGGAATACCAGCTTGCCAAGCTCGGTGTGGACATCGCCGCCGGCCCGGCCGCCGCCGATGTGGTGGTGGCCTTGCGCGAGCGCGTGCAGACCTTGAAGGAAATGGCCGAAAAAGCCGTGGTCTGGTACCAGCCGCTGGAAACCTATGACGAAGCGGCGGTGATGAAACACCTCAAGCTTGGCGCCGAGGTGCCGCTGGGCAAGGCGCGCGAGCTGCTGGCTGCCGTGGATGCGTGGAGCGTCGAAAACGTCTCGGCTGCGCTACACGACGCTGCTGCCGCGCTGGAACTGGGCATGGGCAAGATCGCCCAGCCGCTGCGCGTGGCCATCACCGGCACCCAGGTCAGCCCGGATATTTCGCAAACGGTGTACCTGGCCGGACGCGAGGGTGCCTTGAAACGCATCGATGCGGCACTCATCAAGATTGGAGCGGCCTGACGCCGGAGCCTGTATGACCAAGCACACCCACGCACCAGATCTCGCCTGCACTGCACCGCATCACCACGTCGACGATGCCAACGGTTTCGTGCGCGCGGTGGAGCGTGCCTGCAGCGAACGCGGCCTGCGGCTGACGCCGATCCGCGCGAACGTGCTGCGGCTGATCGCCGACGCCGGCAAGCCGGTCAAGGCCTATGAACTGCTGGACTGGGTGCGCGAAGGCAAGGGCGTCGGCGCCGACGCCCCGCCCACGGTGTACCGCGCGCTGGATTTCCTGATGGCCAACGGCTTCGTGCACAAGCTCGAATCGGTCAATGCGTTCGTCGCCTGCCACCACCCCAACAGCGCCCAGCATTCGGTGCCGTTCCTGATCTGCGACCGCTGCCACAGCGCGGTGGAGCTGGAAGATCGCGACGTGGTGTCGCAACTGGAAGCCCGCGCCAAGGCGCTGGGCTTCCAGCCGCAGGCACAGACGCTGGAAGTGCATGGCCTGTGCGCGAAATGCGCAGTGGCGGAGTAACCAGCCGCTAGGTCGTGCCTCGACGCGGCCTGTTCCAAGGTGCTGGTGGCGCAATGCCCGGGCGGCAACATGCGTGCGATGGCAACGTGTTCAAGCGCAAGCGCAACACCGTTCAATCGCTGCAGCAGCATTCCTGTGCCGGCCGTACAGCGCAGCCTCGCTGCCCGGTTGCGTCATGCGGTGATGATGCTGCTGCGCTCAAGCCAGCGGCGCGGCAAGGCAGTTAGACGCCTGAGTGGATTGCAGGCCTGGCGTCCGTACGCGCGCACTGCGCCTCGTCGCGCAGTGCAATGCAGTGAAGTCGCAAAGGGCGTCACGCCGCCTTGCCTGCCTTGCCGCCATACGCGGCCAGAAACGTCTGCACCGCACGTCGCGTCGCGTCGCGCAGAAACTCGGGCGTGGGGTCTTTGAGTGCGCCAAACAGGCAGGGCATCAAGGTTTCCGATTCCAGCAAGGCCGCGTACTGGTGGGCGGCAAGCAGGGTGTCTTGGCAATGGAGCAGGCCGCAATCCACCTGTGCCTGCAGGTATTCGGCGAAGCGCTGTATGCCTTCCTGCTGCCCGGCGCTGAAATATAGTGCGCCGACCGCCGATCTGCCGGATACCCCGATGATGGTCTGCCAGCTGGTGATGTTGGGCGGGGCGCACAGGAAGGTCAGCACATCCTCGCCGAAGCGCTGCAGAGCCTCATCGACCGGGCCGCTGCTTTGCGAAAGCGCATGCAGCAAAGGGTCGAAATAGCGGTCGGACATGTCCTTGGCAACGGCCACGAACAGCTCTTCCTTTGACGGAAAGTAGCCATACAGCGTGCGCTTGGAGCCGCCTACGCGGGCGGCGATCTGCGACATCGACGCGCCCTCGAAGCCCAGCTCGAGGAAGACCTCGCTGGCTGCCTGGACGATGGCCTCGCGCTTTTCTTCGGTTCTGACCCGCATCAAGTTCTCCCAATAATTCATAAGTATACCGACTGGGCAGAAATGCTTGACGGCCACGGATGTGCTTATTAGGATACCGAACCGTACCGTTTAGATTTAATCATCACACCTCCTGCGGAGACTGCCCGTGCGTGCTCATGCCTCGTTTCGCCTGTCGTTGCTTGCTGTTGCCGTTGCCGCCACCGCCCTGCTCAGTGCCTGCGGCAGCCCACCGGGAGGCCCGCCGCCGCAGGAAGGCACTCCGGAAATGGGCGTGCTGACCGTCAAGCAGCAACCGGTGACGCTCACCACCGAATTGCCGGGGCGCACCGTTCCGTACCTGATCTCCGAAATTCGCCCGCAGGTGGGCGGCATCATCCAGTCGCGCCAGTTCACCGAAGGCGGCGACGTCAAGGCTGGCCAGACCCTGTACCAGATCGATCCGGCCCAGTACCGCGCCAGCTATGCCAGCGCGCAGGCGTCCCTGGCCAAGGCCGAGGCGACCCTGCGCACCGCGCAGCTCAAGGCCGAGCGCTACAAGGAACTGGCGCAGATCAAGGCGATCAGCCAGCAGGAAGGCGACGACACCGATGCCGCGCTAGGCCAGGCCAAGGCCGACGTGGCAGCCGGCAAGGCGAGCGTGGAAACCGCGCGCATCAACCTGGCGTTTGCGCGGCTCGACGCACCCATCTCCGGACGCATCGGCCGCTCCAGCGTGACCCCGGGTGCCCTGGTGACCGCCAACCAGGCCACGGCGCTGACCACCATCCAGCAGCTGGACCCGATCTACATCGACGTCACCCAGCCCAGCAGTGCGGTGTTGCGCCTGCGGCAGGCGATGGCGCGCGGCGATCTGGAACAGGCCGGCGACGGTGCGGCCAAGGTATCGCTGTTGCTGGAAGACGGCAGCACCTACCCGCTGCAGGGGCACCTGGCGTTCTCCGACGTGACCGTCGACCAGAACACCGGCTCGATCACCCTGCGCGCGGTCTTCCCCAACCCGAACGCCGAGCTGTTGCCAGGCATGTACGTGCGCGCGGTGCTGCAGGAAGGCGTCAAGGAGCAGGGCATGCTGGTGCCGCAACAGGCGGTCTCGCGCAACGGCGCGGGCAAACCCACGGCCTTTGTCGTCGGCGCCGACCACAAGCTGCAGTTGCGGGTGCTGGAGACCGATCGCGCGGTGGGCGACCAGTGGCTGGTGCGCAGCGGCCTGAAGCCCGGCGAACAGGTGGTCGTCGAAGGCGCATCGCGCGCACGCGATGGCATCGTGGTCAAGACCGTGCCGTGGCAGCCCAAGGCCACACCCGCCGCCGGCAATGCTGCCGGTCCTGCCGCCCCGACCGCACCGCGTGCGGCCAACTAAGGCGGGATCACACGTCATGGCACGTTTCTTCATCGATCGTCCGATCTTCGCCTGGGTGTTGGCCATCATCGTGATGCTGGCCGGCATCCTGTCCATCGCCACCTTGCCGATCGCGCAATACCCCAGCATCGCACCGCCGGCAGTCGCCATCACCGCCAACTACCCGGGCGCCTCGGCGCAGACGCTGGAAGACACCGTCACCCAGGTCATCGAGCAGAAGATGAAGGGGCTGGACCACCTCAGCTACATGGCGTCTACCAGCGAATCCAGCGGGGCGGTGACCATCACCCTGACCTTCGAAAACGGCACCGATCCGGACACCGCGCAGGTGCAGGTGCAGAACAAGTTGTCGCTGGCCACGCCGTTGTTGCCGCAGGAAGTGCAGCAGCAGGGCGTGACGGTGACCAAGTCGGCCACCAACTTCCTCAACGTGCTGGCCTTTACGTCCGAAGACGGCAGCATGAGCGATTCGGACCTGTCCGATTACGTGGCTGCCAACGTGCAGGAAACCATCAGCCGCGTCGAAGGCGTGGGCGACACCACCTTGTTCGGTTCGCAGTACGCGATGCGGGTGTGGATGGACCCCAACAAGCTGAGCAATTTCAGCCTCACGCCCGTGGATGTGCGCAACGCGATCCAGGCGCAGAACGCGCAGATTTCCGCCGGCCAGTTGGGCGCGTTGCCGGCGGTGGCCAACCAGCAGCTCAACGCCACCATCACTGCACAGACCCGGCTGAAGACCGCCGAGCAATTCGAAAACATCCTGCTGCGCACGCAGTCCGATGGCTCGCAGGTGCGCTTGGGCGATGTGGCGCGCATCGAGCTGGGCAGCGAAAGCTACAACACGGTGGGCCGCTACAACGGCAAGCCGGCGGCCGGTCTGGCGATCAAGCTGGCGACCGGCGCCAATGCGCTGGACACGGTGCGCGCGATCGACAAGAGCCTGGAAGAGCAGGAAAAGTTCTTCCCGCCCGGCATGAAGGTGCAAAAGCCGTACGACACCACGCCGTTCGTGCGCATCTCCATCGAACAGGTGGTGCACACGCTGGTGGAAGCGGTGGTGCTGGTGTTCCTGGTGATGTACCTGTTCCTGCAGAACTTCCGCGCCACCCTGATCCCGACCATTGCGGTGCCGGTGGTGCTGCTGGGCACCTTCGGTGTGCTTGCGGCGTTCGGTTTCACCATCAATACCCTGACCATGTTCGCGATGGTGCTGGCGATCGGTTTGCTGGTGGACGATGCCATCGTGGTGGTGGAAAACGTCGAACGCGTGATGAGCGAGGAGCAGTTGTCGCCCAAGGACGCCACGCGGAAATCGATGGACCAGATTTCCGGCGCGTTGATCGGCGTGGCGCTGGTGCTGGCGGCGGTGTTCGTCCCGATGGCGTTTTTCAGCGGATCCACCGGCGTGATCTACCGGCAGTTCTCGATCACGATCGTCTCGGCGATGACCTTGTCGGTGCTGGTGGCGATGATCCTGACCCCGGCCTTGTGCGCCACCTTGCTCAAGCCGGTGCACAAGGGCCACGGCCTGGCGACTACCGGGTTCTTCGGTTGGTTCAACCGCCTGTTCGATCGCGGCAACACCGGCTACCAGGGCGTGGTGAGGCACATGCTTGGCAAGGGCTGGCGCTACATGCTCGCCTACGCGGCGTTGCTGGCCTTGGTGGTGTTCGGGTTCATGAAATTGCCGGTGGGATTCCTGCCGGACGAAGACCAGGGCACCTTGTTCGTGCTGGTGCAGTTGCCGCCCGGTGCCACCAACGCGCGCACCAGCGAGGTGCTCAAGCAGGTGGAGCATCATTTCCTGGTCGACCAGAAGGATTCGGTTGCCGGTGTCTTCGCCGTGACCGGTTTCAGTTTTGCCGGTAGCGGCCAGAACGTGGGCTTTGCCTTCGTCAAGTTGCGGCCGTGGGACGAGCGCACCGGCAAGGGCCAGAGCGTCACCGACGTGGCGGCCAGGGCCGGGGCATTTTTTGCCGGTATCCGCGATGCCAAGGTGTTTGCGTTCGCGCCGCCTGCAGTGTCGGAGTTGGGCAATGCCACCGGCTTCGATCTGATGCTGCAGGACCGCGCCAACCTGGGTCACGCAGCGCTGATGCAGGCGCGCAATCAATTGCTGGCCGAACTGTCGCAAGACAAGCGCCTGGTGGCGGTGCGCCCGAATGGCCAGGAAGACACGCCGGAGTTCAAGCTGGAAATCGACCCGCATAAAGCGCAGGCGATGGGCGTGTCGATCTCCGACATCAACGATACCTTTTCCAGCGCATGGGGCAGCACCTACGTCAACGACTTCATCGACAAGGGCCGGGTCAAGAAGGTGATGCTGCAGGCCGATGCGCCTTACCGCATGAACCCGCAGGACATCGACCATTGGTTCGTGCGCAACAGCGCCGGCACCATGGTGCCGTTCAACGCCTTCGCCACCGCGAGCTGGCAATCCGGCTCGCCGCGTCTGGAGCGCTACAACAGCGTGCCGTCGATGGAGATCCTGGGCATGGCGTTGCCGGGTGCGGCTTCCAGCGGCGAGGCGATGCAGATCGTCGAAGCCGCAGCCGCCAAGCTGCCTCCGGGCATCGGTTTCGAGTGGACCGGGTTGTCGCGGCAGGAAAAAGCCTCGTCCGGTCAGACCGGGCTGTTGTACAGCGTCTCGATCCTGATCGTGTTCCTGTGCCTGGCCGCGTTGTACGAAAGCTGGGCGATTCCGTTCTCGGTGATTCTGGTAGTACCGCTGGGCGTGTTCGGCACGCTGCTGGCAGCGATGCTGACCTGGAAAATGAACGATGTGTACTTTCAGGTGGGCTTGCTCACCACCATTGGCCTGGCATCGAAGAACGCGATCTTGATCGTGGAGTTCGCAAGGGAATTGCACGAGGGCGGCAAGAGCCTGGTGGCTGCAGCATTGGAAGCGGCGCGCATGCGCTTGCGGCCGATCCTCATGACCTCGCTGGCCTTCATCCTCGGCGTGGTGCCGCTGGTGTTGACCAGTGGCGCCGGCGCCGGCGCGCAGCACGCGCTGGGCACGGCGGTGATCGGCGGCATGCTCTCCGGCACGGTGCTGGCGATCTTCTTCGTGCCGCTGTTCTTCGTGCTGGTGTGCGGCCTGTTCCAGCGCCGTCCACAGCCTGCCTCGCCCGCACCGCAACCGACAGGACACTGACATGACCACGATTCGCACGACACTCTGCGCGCTTGGCGTGGCCAGCGTGCTGTCCGGTTGCACGCTGATGCCGCGCTACACACGGCCCGACGCACCGGTGCCAGCGCAATTTGCCGGCACCGACGTGTCGGCAGCCCCTCCGGCTGCCACTGCCGATAGCGGCAGCGCCGCCGACGCCGCGTACATTGCCGATATCGGCTGGCGCCAGGTCTTCACCGACCCGGCGCTGCAGCAGGTGATTGCGCTGGCCTTGGACAATAACCGCGACCTACGCGTGGCCGCGCTCAATATCGAGGTGGCACGCGCGCAATATCGGGTGGACCGCGCCGCGCTGCTGCCCGCCATCGAGGGCACCGGCACCGCCAACAATGCGCGCACGCCCTCGGAGCTTGCCATTCCCGGCCAGCCGCAGGTGTTCCGCACCTACAGCGCCAATATCGGCGTCAGTGCCTATGAGCTGGACCTGTTCGGCCGCGTGCGCAGCCTGAAGGAACAGGCGTTGCAGCAATTCCTGTCCACCGCCGAGGCACGCCGCAGTACGCATATCAGCCTGGTGGCAGAAGTGGCCACCGCCTATCTGACCTTGGCGGCCGACCAGCAGTTGCTGCAGCTGGCGCAATCCACCCTGGCCAGCCAGAGCGACAGTTATCGCCTGCAGCAGCGCAGCTTCGAACTGGGTGCGGCCTCGCAACTGACCTTGCGTCAGGCGCAGACCACGGTGGAAACCGCACGCGTGGATGTGGAGCGCTACACCGCGCAGGTGGCGCAGGATCGCAATGCCCTGGTGCTGCTGGTCGGCACGCAAGTGCCGGTGGAATTGCTGCCGCATGCACTGCCCGACAACGCGAGCGTGGAAGGCAATGTGTTGGCCAGCGTGCCGGCCGGCTTGCCGTCTCAGTTGCTGCAACGTCGCCCCGACATTCTGGAAGCCGAGCGCAACTTGCGTGCGGCCAACGCCAATATCGGTGCGGCGCGGGCAGCGTTCTTCCCCAGCATCAGCCTGACCGCATCGACCGGTTCGTCCAGCAGTAGCCTGTCCAGGCTATTCGATGCCGGGACGCGCGCCTGGAGCTTCGTGCCCACGCTGACCTTGCCGATCTTCAATGCCGGGCGCAATCGCGCCAATCTGGACATGGCCAAGGCCAACCGCGATATCGAGGTGGCGCGCTACGAAAAGTCGATCCAAAGCGCGTTCCGCGAGGTCTCCGACGCGTTGGCGCAGCGCGACACGCTGGGCAGGCAACTGCAGGCCCAGCAAGCGCTGGTGGATGCCACTGCCGATAGCTACCGATTGTCGCAGGCGCGTTTCGAACGCGGCATCGACAGCTATCTGCAGGCGCTGGATGCGCAGCGTTCGCTGTACAGCGCGCAGCAGACCTTGATCAACACCCAGCTGTCGCGCTTCACCAACCTGGTGACGTTCTACAAGGCCATGGGCGGGGGCTGGCTGCAAAGCGCAGCGCCCACTGCCGCCGCGGCCCCGGCAACGGAGCCGCCGCGTGGATGACGACGCACCGTCGGTTGCGCCCAGGCGTGCGCCGCACGACAAGCGTGGCGCCATCCTGGCGGCGGCACGCGTGCTGTTTCAGCAGCACGGCTTCGACAGGACCAGCATGGACACCATCGCCGAGCGCGCGATGGTGTCCAAGGCCACGGTATATGCGCATTTCGCGTCCAAGGAGGTGCTGTTCCGCACCACCCTGGAAGCGCTGGCGCAGGCCTCGCCCAATCGCTGGACGGCCTTGCTGGAGCTGCAGGGGCCGCTGGAGCAACGCCTGACTGCGGTAGCCGATGCAGTGCTGCGCGTGTCTGCCAGCAGCATGCGGGATGATGCCGCGTATGGCCTGGTACGCCCGCCACTGCTGCCTGGCCAGGTGCGCGAGGAAATGTGGACGCTGTGCTTCGAGCGCTACGACACCATGATGCGCACGCTATTGGCGCGCGAGGTGCAACGCGGCGCATTGGTGATCGACAACCTGCCCGATGCATCGATGCATTTTTTCGGATTGATGACCGGGCGGCCGGCCACCGCTGCCGCGCGCGGCGATGCGCCAGAGGCGCAATCGGTGCAGCTGGATGCGTATGTCAGCGGCGCGGTGGCGTTGTTCCTGCGTGCGTATCGTCCCGCATCTGCACTGGTTGAGGCGGATCGCAAGCGCGAGGTGCCCAGCGGGTTCTAGTTGCGGCAGCAGGGCGGCGCGCTGGATGGCTGGCGTCGGTAGCGCGCCGTCGTCGTCTCGTGCGCAGATCCTACGGTCAGCCTGCGCGTTGATGAGGGTCGCTCATAAGGCTTAGCGTCGCCCGCTGTGCAATGCGCCTGTGGCACCGGACTATCGTGGCGCATCGGTGCTGCAGCGGTGTTGTTGTCTGCGGCGGACTCATTCGATGCGGCCGTTGCCGCGGGAGCAAACGATGCAAACACGACAGTTGGGAAACAGCGGATTACGTGTGTCTGCGCTGGGGCTGGGCTGCATGGGCCTGAGTTATGGCTACGGGCCGGCGACCGCGCACAAGCAGGCTGTCGCCTTGCTGCATGCGGCAGTGGAGCGCGGCGTTACCTTCTTCGATACGGCCGAGGCTTACGGGCCCTTCGCCAACGAGACGTTGCTGGGTGAAGCGCTGTCGGCGCAGCGCGAGACGCTGGTGATTGCGACCAAGTTCGGCTTCAAGGAAGGGCAAGCCGACGCCGGGCTGGACAGCCGTCCCGAACGCATCCGTGCGGTGGCCGAGGCCAGCCTGACGCGTCTGAAGACCGACCGTATCGACCTGTTCTATCAACATCGCGTGGACCCGGCGGTGCCGATCGAAGAAGTGGCGAGCACGGTCAAGGACTTGATCGCCGAAGGCAAAGTGATGCATTTCGGCTTGTCCGAAGCGTCCGCCGATACCATCCGGCGCGCACACGCGGTGCAGCCGGTGACCGCAGTGCAGAGCGAGTACTCGCTATGGTGGCGCGAGCCGGAAACCAGTGTGCTGCCAACGCTGGAAGAACTCGGGATCGGCTTTGTGCCATTCAGTCCGCTCGGCAAGGGATTTTTGACCGGTGCCATCCGAGCCGACACGCAATTTTCCGCCGACGATTTCCGCAATCAGGTTCCGCGGTTCGCTGCCGAGGCGCGGCAGGCCAATCAGGCGCTGGTCGAACGCATCCAGGCCATTGCAGCCGACAAGGCCGCCACGCCGGCGCAGGTGGCGTTGGCGTGGTTGCTGTCGCGCAAACCATGGATCGTGCCGATTCCCGGCACCACCAAGCTGCATCGCCTTGACGAAAATCTGCGCGGTGCTGCATTGACCTTGAGTAGCGAGGAGCTTGCGCGTCTCCAGCAGGCGCTGGATGCGGTGGCGATTGTCGGTGCGCGTTACAGCCCGGAGCGGCAGAAACTCATCGGCAAATAACGTCAGCGGTCTTGCCTGCCGCACGCGTCATCGCGCCCGGGCACGCTCTGTACGAGCGTGTCAACGCACCAGATCGTGCCGCAATGCATCGATCACGACCTTGAGCGCGCTGGAGGATTGGCGGCGGCTGGGGTAGTAGGCGTAATAGCCTGCGAACGGCTCGCACCAGTCTTCCAGCACGCGGCGCAGCCGCCCGGCGGCCACGTGCTCCAGCACCATGGTCTCCGGCAGAAAGGCCAGGCCGCCGCCTGCCAGTGCAGCGCGCAGGATGGCGCTGCTGCCATTGAAGGTCCATTGCCCGTCCACGCGCACCTTCACTTCGCGCCCGTCCTTGTCGAAATCCCACGGCAGCAAACCGCCGTGGGTGGGCAGGCGTAGACAGACGCAATTGTGCTGCGCCAGATCGGCCGGTACTGCCGGGATGGTGTGGTGCACGAAATACCCCGGCACTGCCACCACAGCCATGCGCTGCATCGGGCTGATCGGTACCGCGATCATGTCCTTGGCGACCTGATCGCCGAGCCGGATGCCGATGTCGTAGCGTTCTGCAACGATGTCGGCCAGGCCGTAGTCGACGGTCAGTTCGACCTTGAGGTCCGGGTAGTCTGGCAGCACCTTCGACAATGCCGGCCAGATGTAGGCATCGGCGGCATGGCCGGCGGTGGTGATGCGGATGGTGCCGGCCGGCTTGTCGCGGAAGTCGGTGAGCGCGGACAACTGCGCGTCGATCTCTTCCAGGCGCGGTGCCACGGTTTCGAACAGGCGTGCCCCGGCTTCGGTCATCGCCACGCTGCGCGTGGTGCGGGTCAACAGGCGAATGCCCAGCCGCGTCTCCAGTGCGCGCACGGTGTGGCTGAGTGCCGACTGGGAGAGGCCCAGTTGCGCGGCGGCACGGGTGAAGCTGCCTTCGCGCGCTACCGTGACGAACACCTGCAGGTCATTGAGATTTTCCCGTGCCATTGCCACCAATGCCCGCGTCAGGCATGCCATTCATGCGGCTGCATCATGCGCGAATGTGCGTGATGGCTTCAATGCAGCAGCAGGCACTCCGCGGCGCTGCGGATTGATGCGCCGTGTTTCTGGGAGCATGCGCGGTTAGCCGGTTAGTGGCCTCGGGCAAGCGCGCTACAGTTCGAACACTCGAATCAAGGAGCACTGCAATGAATCTGTTCGCGACTGCAATGTCATTGTCGATGATGGCCGCCGTGGTTCCTGATGAGGCCGCGAGACCGATCAGGGTGAGCAAGGCGGGTGGGGCGCCGTCGGCAGTGGGGTCGGCCGCGTATTTCACCGGCAAGGTGCGCATCGATGCACCGTTCCAGGCCGACGCACCGGCACGCGTCGGCGGCGCCACCGTCACCTTCGAGCCGGGCGCGCGCACCGCATGGCATACCCATCCGCTGGGCCAGACGCTGATCGTGACCGCCGGCGCCGGGCGCGTGCAGGAGTGGGGCAAGCCGGCGCAGCAGATCCGCCCGGGCGATATCGTGTGGATTCCGCCCGGCGTCAAGCATTGGCACGGCGCCAATGCCAACGTGGCGATGACGCATATCGCCATTACCGAATCGCAGGACGGCACGCCCGTCACCTGGCTGGAGCAGGTGAGCGAAGCGCAATATGCGGCTGAGTAGACAGCGGTGATGCCGATGCTGGCGCGGTGACGGTGCCGCCTCGGCGTGAGTGGACGCTGCGGCGGATTGCCGGGGCTGCTGCGCGGCCCGCGCTGCGCCCGGCAGACCTCACGCCGCTTCGGTGGCGTCCTGCGCGTTGGCACGCAGCCGTTGCGCATCGCGCGCGGGCGAGATGCCGAGGATGCGTGCATAGTCGCGACTGAACTGCGATGCGCTCTCATAGCCAACCCGGAAGCCGGCGTCGGCAGCGGTCAGCGCCTCGGCGACCATCAGGCGGCGCGCTTCGTGCACGCGCAGCTGCGAGCGGTATTCCAGTGGCGTCATCGTGGTCACCGCCTTGAAATGCGCATGGAAGGTGGAGCGGCTCATCGCCGAGAGATCGGCGATCTGCTCGATGCTGAAGCGCTGCGCATAGTGCTCGCGCAACCACACGATGGCCCTGGAAATCTGGTTGAGCCGGCTGTCGGCGATGGCCATCTGGCGCACTGCCGCATTGGCCGGGTCGGCCATCAGGCGGTACAACAGTTCGCGCACGATCAGGGGAGCGAGCGCGGCAATTTCATGCGGTCGATCGAGCAGGCGCGCCAGCCGTAACGCTGCGTCCTGCAACTGCGGCGTGCTGCGATTGAGCAGCAGCCCGGCCGATGCCGCATCGCGCTGCGTGTCCACCAGTTCCGGATGATTGATCGCCAGCTCGCTGAGCACCGCGGTGTCCAGGTCCAGGCAGAAACACAGATACGGTTGCGCGCTGCTGGCTTGGATCACCGAGCCGACGATGGGCAGATCCACCGACGCCACCAGGTACATCTGCGGGTGATAGACATACGCCTGCGCGCCCAGCATTGCCTGCTTGCGGCCTTGCGCCACCAGACACAGCATGGGTGTATAGACAGTGGGCATGGCCACTGTCGGCGCTGCGCTACGCATGATCTGCAATCGGGCGATCTGCGTGGGATGCATGCCGTCGCCAGGCGCATGACGCAGCAAGATCGTGCTCAATTCGGTCAGCGAAGACATGCGAAAACCCGTCGACGATGCGATGCGGCCCGGCCGCGAGGGCACCGATCGTACAAGAGTGCAGGTGGTGTGGGCGGCAAGGTCCATCGCGCGGGCGGTGGGCTTGCGCCCGATGGACAGCGCGGCAGCAGTCGTGGCCGCCTGCGCGTGAACTGCGTCGGCCCTGATAGGGCGATCACAGGCCGGCCGTATCATGGCGAGGTCTCTCGCATTCACTTGCTGCCATGCCCGCAAAACGTTCCAGCTTTCCAACGCCGACCAGCCCGGCAGAGTGGAAGCGGCTCCAAGCCGCTGCCGCCACCGAATTGGCGCGGCGCACCGCACAGGCGCATCTGCAGATCCTGGGGCTGTTGCGGACGCATGGACATCTATTGAGCGATGCGCAGCGGCGTAGCCTGCACAAACGCCTGCTGCGCGGCGGGCGTTGATCTGCGGGAGCGATTGCCTCGGCGGTTGCGCACGCTGCCGGCCTCAGCTTGTGGTCGTGCACGGTCATGCCGATAGCACGATGCAGCAGCTCGCCAGTCACCTCATGCGACCGAAGGCTGCGCGTTCGGGCCGCCAGCCAGTCGCGCAGTCGGGGCGCGTGAGACGCAGCGACCATGCATCGATGCCGCCGTTTCCGAAGGTGACTGGCATGCCGCAAACGGCGCCCTACACCTGCTCGCAGTCGCGGCAGGCGCGTTTCGCTGCAGCGCCTTCCGCACGGCAACCGCCGGTGCCGGCCGGTCCCATGCGCGCGGCGGCGTTATGTCGCCAGGTCCCAAGGCGGCTGCTCGCCCAGCCGCTCCAGCAGGAAATCCACGAACGCACGCACGCGCGGCGGTTGCAGCTGGCGCGCCGGCGTCACTGCGCTGATGTGCGAGGTGGGCGGGGGGTAGTCGCGCATCACTTCGACCAGGCGGCCGCTGCGCAATTCGTCGGCGATGTGCCAGTACGAATGCACCGCGATGCCCTGGCCGGCGACCACGGCGTCGCGCACCAGCTCGCCGAAGTTGCTTTCGAAGCGGCTCTGCATGCGCACGCGCACCAGCCCACCGTCGGGCGTTTGCAATGTCCACACGTCCTGGCGGCCGTCACGGCCCATCAGCAGCACGCCGGCGTGCTGTGCAAGTTCGTCCGGCGTGCGCGGTGTGCCGTGACGCTGCAGATAGGCGGGCGAGGCCGCCAGGGTACGGCGGTTGTCGGCAATGCGCCGGGCCACCAGCCCGGAGTCCTCCAGTGGTCCGATCCGGATCGCCAGATCGAAGCCCTGTTTGACCAGGTCCACCAGGTCGTCGCTCAGGTGCGCGCTGATGCGCAGGCGCGGATGGCGGGCCTGGAATTCCGGCAGCAGCGGCGACACGTATTGCCGCCCGAATGAGGCGGACATGGTCATGCGCAGCACGCCACCCACGTCGTGCGCGCTTTCGCGCAGATCCTCGGCCAGCGCGTCCAGATCTTCCACCAGCACGCGGCCACGTTCGGCCAGCCGCTGCCCTTCGGCAGTGGGATGCAGGCGGCGCGTGGTCCGGTGCAGCAGGCGCACGCCCAATTCGCGTTCCAGGCGCTTGAGACGCTGGCTGGCCACCGCCACCGACAGATCCAGGCTACGCGCGCCCGCGGTGATCGAGCCCAGGTCGAGCACGCGCAAGAACAGGGCAATGTCGCCAAGACGGTCCATGCGATTGTCAATGATTGCTTGAAAGTGAATCAGGATAGCAGGGGTTTCTGTAAGTAAACGCAGGGCGCAGGCTGTGCGCAGTCATCCCTGGCCAATGCCCATGTCCAACCTCACCTCTGCGCGTGCGTCGCGCTTTCCGCCGGCATTGCTGGCACTGACCATCGGTGCCTTCGGCATTGGCACGACCGAGTTCGTGATCATGGGGCTGCTGCAGCAGGTGGCCGCCGATCTGGGCGTTTCGCTCAGCGCGGCGGGGCTGTTGATCAGCGGTTATGCGCTGGGCGTGTTCGTCGGCGCGCCGGTGCTGACCCTGGCCAGCACACGCCTGCCGCGCAAGGCGGTGCTGGTCGGGCTGATGCTGATCTTCACCGTCGGCAACGTGGCCTGCGCGCTGGCGCCGGACTACACCAGCCTGATGGTCGCGCGGGTGCTGACGTCGCTGGCCCACGGCACGTTTTTCGGCGTTGGCGCCGTGGTGGCGACGTCGCTGGTGCCGGCCGAACGCCGTGCATCGGCCATCTCGCTGATGTTCGCCGGGCTGACCGTGGCCACCTTGCTCGGGGTGCCGGCCGGTGCCTGGCTGGGCCTGCAACTGGGCTGGCGCGCGACCTTCTGGGCAGTGGCAGCGATCGGCGTGCTGGCCACTGCCGCGGTCGCGGTGTGGGTGCCGGCCACGGCAGGTGCTGCCACGCCGGTGTCGTGGCGGCAGGAAGTGGCGGTGTTGCAGCGGGGGCAGGTGCTGCTGGCGCTGGCGATCACGGTGGTGGGCTACGCCGGCGTGTTCGCGGTGTTCACCTACATTCAGCCGCTGCTGCTGCAGGTCACCGGCCTTGCGCAATCGGCGGTGTCGCCGGTGCTGCTGGTGTTCGGCGTAGGCATGATCGTCGGCAATCTGCTCGGTGGCCGGCTGGCAGATCGTCGCCCCACCGCGGCCCTGCTGGGCAGCCTGGCCGCCCTGGTGGTGGTGCTCGGCGCGCTGGGCTGTGTCCTGCACAGCAAGGCCGCCATGGTGGCCTTTGTCGGGCTATTGGGCGTGGCCGCCTTCGCCACCGTGGCGCCACTGCAGTTGCGCGTGCTGGAACACGCGCGTGGCGCCGGCCAGAACCTGGCCTCCAGCCTCAACATCGCCGCCTTCAACCTGGGCAATGCGCTGGGCGCATGGCTGGGTGGCGTGGTGATCGCCATGCAGGCGGGCCTGGCCGCAACGCCCTGGGTGGCCGCGCTGTTGAGTGCCATCGGGCTGGGCATGGCGCTATGGAGCGTGCAGTTGCAACGCCGCCGCGCGACTGCGCCACTGGCCTGTACGCAGATGGGTTGAGGTGATCGCGCCCTGGTCATTCGCCGGGTTGGCGCAGTGCGCCTCAGGCGGCGTTCGAGGCGCATAAACATTGGTTTCGCGCGCAGCACTCCACAAGCGCGAGCGGCCAGCGGTCATCCAACGCATCTTTCATTTAACGTTACCAAGGAATTCTCAATGGAAACCCGTCTACTGGGCCGTTCCGGTTTCAAGGTACCCGTGCTTGGCCTGGGTGCCGGCACGTTCGGCGGCAAGGGGCCGCTGTTTTCTGCATGGGGCGATACCGATGTGGCGCAGGCGCGGCGCATGATCGAGCTGTGCCTGGATGCGGGGCTCAACCTGTTCGATACCGCCGATGTGTATTCCGATGGCGCATCCGAAGACATCCTTGGCCAGGCCCTGCAGGGCCGCCGCGATCAGGTGATTCTCTCGACCAAGACCGGCCTGCGCCTGGGCGATGGCCCCAACGATGCCGGCGCCTCGCGTTTCCGTTTGCTGCGTGCGGTGGAGGCCTCCTTGCGGCGTTTGCGCACCGACTACATCGATCTGCTGCAGCTGCACGCCTTCGATGCGATGACGCCGATGGAAGAGACCCTGTCCACGCTGGATGGCTTGGTGCGCGCGGGCAAGGTGCGCTATCTGGGCGCGTCCAATTATTCCGGGTGGCAGCTGATGAAGTCGCAGGCGGTCGCCGATGCGCACGGCTGGAGCCGCTTTGTCGCCAACCAGACGTATTACTCGCTGGCCGGGCGCGACTACGAGTGGGAGCTGATGCCGCTGGGTATCGACCAAGGGATCGGTGCGGTGGTGTGGAGCCCGCTCGGTTGGGGGCGGCTGACCGGCAAGCTGCGGCGTGGGCAGCCATTGCCGCAACACAGCCGTCTGCACGCCACCGCCGCGGCCGGCCCGGCGATCGACGATACGCGCTTGTTCGACATCGTCGATGCGCTCGATGCCGTTGCCGCAGAGACCGGCCGCAGCGTGCCGCAGATCGCCATCAACTGGCTGCTGCAGCGGCCGACCGTGAGCACGGTGCTGATTGGCGCACGCAACGAGGCGCAGCTGCGCGAAAACCTCGGTGCGGTGGGGTGGTCGTTGACCGAGGACCAGCGTGCCCGCCTGGATCAGGCCAGCGCGGTGGAGCCGCCATACCCGTACTACCCCTATTGGCGCGGGCAGTTTGCAGAGCGCAGCCCGCTGCCGCTGTAAGGCGGGCTGCGCCGACGCGTCACGCTGCAACACACTGCAGCGTGGCACGCGTGACTGCCGCGGTTCTCGCGCAGCGGCGTCACAACGGCCGTGCCGCCGGAACGATCACTTCCGGCTTGATCGCGCCCACGCCGTTGCTGCCTTGCAGCTGGCGGCAATTATCCAATGCGGTCATCGCCGAGGCATAGCCGATCATCGCGCTGCCGTCGGTGGCGGAAGCATAGATCAGCCTGCCGCCCGTACGCCTGGCCAGTGCGCGCGCGATGGCTGGCGTGGTCTCGAACAATTTGATCGAAGCGCCGAGCAATGCCGGCTGGCCGCTCCGCGTTTCCAGCGCGGCAACGACGGTCGCCGGTGGTTCGCTGCGCGCGGTGCGCGCGACCGCGTTCGCCGCGCCGCTGGTGTCCAGGTAGATCGCGTAGCGATCGACGCGGGCAACCGGTGCGTTCGCGCTGACCTGCGTGCTTGCTAGCGTTTGCGTGGCGGCCGTACCGCGCGCGGTGTCGGCCAGCTGTACCACTGCTGCTGGGATCAGCCGGAAACTGGCACGGTCCACCACAACGGTTTGCCCGGTTGCGGCAGCCCGCAGGCGGGCGCGATCGAACACCTGTGCCGAGGCGGGTGCAGACATGCTGGCGGCAACGACGCACAGCAATGTGATCAGAGAAGTTTTCATGTCAGTGGCCCACCACGCGCATTTCGAATTGCTGCAGTTGTTCCTTGCCGTTGTCGGCGAGCATGTCGTCCACCTCCAATGTCCAGCGACCGGCGGCCGCCTCGTCCAGGAAGGCATTGCTGGAGGTCAGGAAGACCACGAAGCCATCGCCCGGATCGAGCGTGGAAAACGGCGTCATCACGGTGCTGCGGGTGCCGCTGGGCGAGACCAGCACGGCGCGCAGTTGACGCGGATTCTTGTGCGTCCCCGCGAAGTACAGCTGTACGCCTTCCACCTTGAAGGACTGCTTGATGTCGATCGCCAATCGCGCTGGCGAACCGATACCGCCGATGGTGCTGCTCTTGCCGTCATAGACGGTCCACTCGGTGTCTTGCATTGCAGGCAGCGGAGTGAAATGCATCGCACGCTCCACCGCCGCGGCTGCATCCACCAAGCCGAAGCCATACCAGTTGCTGAAACGGTGGCCGGCCGCGTTGGTGATCCAGGCGGGCTCGATCACGGCGTCCTTGTAGAACGCCTTGGCCTGATGGGGATCGATCTGCACCGCCGTCGTTGCCAGGATGTATTTGACATCGCGCAGCGTCAGTTGCGGGTTGGCGCCCAGCATCAGCGCTGCGACGCCTGCAACCGTCGGTGTGGCGGCAGAGGTGCCGTTCATGCGTGCGCTGTAGTTGCACGAGGCATCGATCTTTGAGTGGCTGGTATCCAGCGCGTTCTGCGGCGCACGCGTGCGATCGCGGTTATTGCCTGCCGCGCATCCGCTCAGATCGGTCGTGACGATCGCCGGTGAGAAGAATGGCTGCGGTCCCTGCGCAGCGAGCAGTGTATAGAACGGACTGTAAGTCTCAGGATGCGGATCGAAGCGACGCTGGAACCCAAATTCCCCGGAAAGACCGGACACCCACACTGCGGATCCGGGCGAGGAATAACTCGCACGCACGCCGTCGGCGTTGACCGCACCGACCACAATCATGGTGGTCAGGCTGTTGAGGTTGTCGATATTGGCGCTGCTGCAGGCGACGCCAAGCTGCCGGGTCTGGTCGCTGCAGCGATCGATCAGTTTGCCCTGTGCATCCACATCGAGCAGCGTATTGAAATCATTGCCGGCTGCCTTGACGTAGATGCCGCCCTTGCCGCCACGCTGGGCACGCATCATTTTTTCCAGAGAGCGCTGCTCGTCGAGATCGCTGAATGGATAGACCGCTGTCGAGATGCCGAAGCTGTTGTTGAACACGTCCATCGCACGGGCTTCCGGGCCATCGCCCCAGGAGTAACGGATATCGACGTACTGCTTGCTTCCGTCATTCTCGGAAATTGCGTTGAAGCCAGCCACATTCGCCTCCGGCGCAACACCGCGTCCACCTAGCCCGTTCCATCCGCGTGCCGCGATGATGCCGGCGACCGCGGTGCCGTGGTCATTGTCGATTTCATCCGCAGGCGGCGTCGGATCGTTGGAACCATTCAAGAAGTTATGCGAGCCGCCGGCAACGATGTTGTCGACGAGATCCTCATGCGCAATCTCAAGCCCGCCATCGATGACCGCCACCTTGACTCCGGCTCCGCGAATGCCAAGCGTGTGCAGGATGTCCACATCCAGATCGACGCCTGGCCGTGGACGCTGGTCGCCGAACACCGGCTGGCCTTGATTGAGCAGATGCCATTGGTAGCGGAACAACGGGTCGCTGGCATTGTTTGTGTTCTGGGTGGTCTTGATCGGCGCGTCAACACCGGTTGCTGCAGCGTCGGCTATCAGCGAGAAGGGTCCGAGCGCCAGCAGGCACGCGTAAAGCAGCGGCAATCGCCGCAGGGGAGACAGTGTCATGGCATGGTATCGGTCATGGGGGCGCACGCCAGATGCAGGTGCCGGCCAAACCGGCCGGCATGCTGCCTGACGTGAAACGGCCGCAGGGATCGGCCTGCGGCAGGTGTACTTACATGGGTTGCATCACCGCCTGCATGACCACCAGCGCCGCCTGCGCGACACCGCTGCTGCGCTGCAGGCCGGGCAGTGCGCGCTGGGCCTGGTCCACCGATGCATAGGTGATCACCGCGCTGCCGTCCACCGTCGAGGTGTATGCAATGGTTCCGCCGGTGCTGGCAGCCAGCGATTTCGCAGTGGCGGGCGTGGTACCGGTGAGTTTCACCTGCGGGTTGACCAGCACGACACGCCCGTTGCGCTCATTCACCGCAGCGGCGATGGGGCGTTCGGTGTTCGTGGCAAGACTGCGTGCGGCACCCGCAGGCGCATCCAGCACCACCGCATACGGCCCGATGCGCGCGGCGACCTTGTCGCTGGGGGCCACTGCACCCGTAATGCCGGCTTTGGCTGCCGAGCGCTGCGCCGATATCGCGTTCCGTGGCGGCTTGTGCTCGCTCACCACCGTGGCCGGCAGCATGCGGAACATGTCCGGTCCGGACTTGAAACGCACGCCGGTCGCCGCCGCACGCAGGGTGTTGGTGTCCATGTATTGCACTGCCTGGGCAGCACCGGTTGCGGCGAGTGACAGCGTCAATAGGCAAGCAACAATCATCGGTTTCATATCAGTGCCCCACGATGCGAAGTTTGAAAGCGTTGAGTGCGACAGTGCTCCTGGGATCGCTCATGTCGGTCACTTCCAGGGTCCAGATGCCGCGCGATTTCTCGTCCAGAAACGCATTGCTGGAGGTCAGGTCGATATAGAACCCGGTCTGCGCATAAGCAGCCGGATCCAGGACGGAAAACGGCGTGGCGACAACGCTGCGCGTCCCGCTCGGCGACACCAGCACCACACGCAGGTTGGACGGCGTCTTGTGCGCCGACTGCAGCGACAGCTGCACCGCTTCCACCTTCATCGCCTGCTGCACACGGATGCGCAGTTTGCCCGGGCGCGCCGGGCCGCCGATCTGGCTGGCGGCATCGGTGGAGCTGATCCATTGGGTATCGCGCATGGGCGGCAGCGGCGTGAAATAGCGCGCCTTGTAGACCGCGGCCGCGGCATCGGCCAGGCCGAAGCCGTACCAATTGCTGAAATGGTGCCCGGCTGCGTTGGTGATCCAGCCCGGATCGATCACGCTGCCCTGGTAGACCGCCTGCGGCTGCCATGGGTCGATCTGGCGCGCGGTTGTCGCAAGGATATATTTGACGTCGCGTGCGCTCAGGCTCGCATTGGCACCGAGAATCAACGCAGCCACGCCAGACACCGTGGGCGCTGCAGCCGAGGTGCCGTTCATGATCGCGTTGTAGTTGCACGATGCGTCGATCTGCGACTTGCTGCCATCCAATGCGTTGTAGACCACGTCGGGAGCTTCGACGTTCTCGCCCGCTGCGCAGCCGCTGAGATCGGTGGTGACAATCGCCGGGTCGTAGGCATAGGGGGCAGCATCCGGGGAAAAGGTGGACGCTGCGTCGGGATACCACTTGTGTTGAAAGCCATACTCGCCGCCAAGACCGGAGACCCACAGCGCAGAGCCTGTGGACGAATACGAGGCACGGGTGCCCTTGGCATTCAGGCTGGCCACGACGATGGTTCCGGGCAGATTTGCCAACGGATCGATGTTGGCCAGCGAGCAGCCGACTTTCAATGCACGCGATTGTTCGCTGCAGCTATTGACGGGGTTTCCGTTCTCGTCGGGCACAAGGAAGCGCAGGAAGCTATTGCCCGCAGATTTGACGTAAATGCCGCCAAGGCCTCCTCGTGTCGAAGCCATCAATGCTTGCCAGCTGCGCTGGTCTTCCAGAGGAAAATCCTGGTAGAACGGGGTAGCCGAACCCCAGCTGTTGTTGAAGACATCGATATTGCGGGCCTCCGGGCCATCGCCCCATGCATAACGGACGCTGGCATCGGTGACCGAAGAATCGCGCGCAAACACGTCGAATCCTGCCAGTTGCACTTCTGGCGCCACGCCGCGTCCGCCGCGGCCATTCCAGCCCACCGCACCGATGATGCCGGCGACGGACGTGCCGTGACCATTTTTCGGGTCGATCGGCGTGGTGTCGTGCGACCCGTCGCCGAAATTGTGCGACCCGTTTGGCAGGATATTGTCTGCCAGATCTTCATGGCCCAATTCCAGCCCATCGTCCACCACGCCGACCCGCACGCCGCGGCCGCGAATGCCCAGGGCATGCAGGATGTCCACATCCATGTCCACGCCGGCGACCGGACGGCTGTCGCCGATCACGGCCTGCCCCTGATTGGAGATATGCCACTGGTACCGCAGCAATGGGTCGTTGCCAGTGGCTTTCGCTGTGGCGCTATTGCGGGCGCTGGCAGTGGCCGGGGTGGCGGCCGCCGTTGCCTGGGTGGCAGCAAGTACCGACAGCGGCGTGCTTCCGCTCAGGAGGACAACGATCAACAGCGCGAGAGGTCGCCTGCGAAGAGAGTTCATTCCGTTTGATTCCAGTCAAATGGGGGGCGCCGTCGAGTGACACACTCCTCCGTCAGGCCAACCGCGCGATCGGCCTTTGCAGCTGCTCCACTCCACGAAGCTCGCGCCTGTGAAGCCGGTGTTGGTGGAGCCGGAAAGAGGAATGCGAGTGAAGGACCCAACAGGTGCCAGCCGGGTCCGGAAAGCCCGTCAGGCAGTGCGATCCGAAAGCCGAGCTGCACCGCAGGCAGTCAGATGCCGCGTGTCGATGCCCGGGGTGTGCGACATCGATGCAAAGGAGGCTGCAACAAGAGCCATGTGCGTTTATCCCAGTTGAGTTACCAAGCGCATGTCTGCCGATGGACGCTGCGGTCAGGTCCGGCGTCGGCTCCCCTGTGCGTGTCGACGCAGCCGATGTTGTCGATGCGTGTGCATCAAGAACGCCTGGATTACAAATGGGGGCAGCATTGTCTGCAAGGCATGCCAGCGACGACATCTTTGTGACACATCGCGCAATTTACGGCTGGCATGTCGGGTGATGCGTTGCATGCGAAGTTCTGCCGACGAAAATTGCAGAAAAATTTGGCGGTGGCAGTCACTTCGATCGAAATAAGCGATCACGATGCGTCGTCGTGCTTCGCATGCGGCGCTGTTCGGCTCCGCCCTCTCATCACCGTGTTACACCGTCTGCCGCGCATGGGAAAACGCATGCGGCCCGCAGCGTCTGGCAACGTCGGCCATGGCCCGGGCATGCCAGTGCCACCAGGCTGCGCATCGAGGCATGCGGTAGCGAGGTGCCGCGCAGCAGTCTGCGCTGCTGCGCGGCTCAGCGTGTGGCGACGAACTACCAGCGGTACGCCACCGACATCTGGTACTGCCGCCCGGCGATGGGGCGGCCCATGAAGACACCACCGGTGGCTGCGCCAGGCACGCGCACGTTGCCTTCGGTCAGGCCCACCGTGTCGGTGACGTTGCTGCCGCTGGCCGTCACTTCCCAATGTTCGCCCACATGCAGGTTGGCGCCGATATCCAGCATGTTGTACGAGGGCAGGCGCTGGCTGTTGGCCAGGTCCGCAAAGCGCTCGCCGATGTACGAATAGGTAGCAAACACCTTGAGGTCGCCGAACGGCAGCATCCAGTAATAGCTGGGCGTGATGCGGAACTGGCGCTTGGGTTGGCGCATCACCTGGTTGCCGGTGAACTCGCGATAATTGCGGTACTTGGCGTCCAGCCACACCCCGGTGCCAGCCAGCTCGAACCCGCCGAACGGCCGGATCGCACCCTCCACCTCCAGGCCACGTGCGCGCGAATCGCCCACGGCGGTGAAGTTCTCGCCATTGGCCAGGAATGCCTGGAACGGCGAGTTCTTGAAGGTGTTGTAGAACGCGGTGAGATACAGGTCGTAGACGCTTGTGCCGGACTTCAAACCCAGCTCGTATTGATCCACGTCCTGCACGCGGGTCTGTCCATCGCGCAGGTTGTCGAAGCCGGGAAACTTCACCCCGGAGTTGACCCGCGCAAACAGGCTGTTGTGCTGGTCCAGCGTGAAGTTCAGACCGGCTGTCCATGACAGCGCTTCATCGTTCTGATCGATGCGCCGGGTGGTCGCCAGCGCCAGCGAGGTGGCGTTGTCGTACAACGTGGCCGGGTTGCCATCCAGATCCACGGTCGTAGTGTCGTGCACATCGCCGGTGACGCTCTGGCGCTCGTAGCGTGCGCCCAGGTCCAGGCGCAGGCGTTCGCTCAGCTCCCACTCGTCGGCAACGAAGGCGGCGATGTTTTCGCCGTCGTACTTGGCGCGCAGGTTCAAGAACGCGGTACTGGTGAACCCCTGGCGCGTGGCCTGGCGGCCATCGTCCAACGCCACATCGATGCGGCGCGCGTTGTTTTGCGCGGTGAGCAACATGGTATTGCCCAGGTACCAGGTGTCGGCAGAGGAATACTTGGCGTAATACGCGCCCACGGTCAGCGTGTTGCCGGCAAACAGCTCGCGGCTCAGACGCAGGTCGTTGGTAAAGGAATTCAGGCGTTTGTCCACCGACCACCAACCGGCTTCGAGCACCTGCTGATTCGCATCCACCACGCCGCCCCCATTGGTGTAGCTGGCGCTACCACTGCTGCCGTAGCTGGCGATGAAATCGCCCAGGCGTTGTGGCGCATCGCCGGTAAATAGCGCGTAGGTCGGTGCGCTGCCGCTGATCACGTTGAAACGGTCGGCCACGGTCCAGCCGCCGCTCTCCCAGTTCCATTCGCCGCCGAACACGTCGATGTTGACGCCGCGTCCGTCGGCCAGGTCGCGCCGCAGCGTCTGGCCATCGGGTCCGACCAACAGATCCACATTGCGGAAGTCGCGGCCGAGCAGGGTGCCGGTCTGCGCGTTCAAGCCGGGGAAACTGGAAATATCGCTGCCGTTGTTGCGCGAGAGCAACGGGATCGCGGTGTAGAACGCGTTGTTATCGTCGGTGTGGCGCGCGTAGAACGACAGCTCGCCGTTGTCCCAGCGCTTGCTCAAGGTGGCGCTGAACTGGCCGCCCTTGTCGGCGGAGAACTGCGGGTCGCGCACGCCGTCGGTTTCGCGAAAAAAACCGCCTACGCTGTAGTACCAGCCATTACCCATCGGCCCGCTGTTGAACACATCGATGCGGCGCAAGGCGTTGTTGCCGCCGGTCAGGCGCACGCTGCCTTCGGGTTCGTCCTGGCCTTTTTTCTGGATGAAATTGACGGTCAAGCCGGGCTGGCCGTTGGAGAAGATCGGGCTGGAGCCGCCGCGCAGCACTTCCATGCGTTCGACGGTGTCATCGACACGGAACAGCGTGGAATTCTCCAGGAACGACAAGGTCGGCGGCGGAAACAGGGGCGAACCGTCCAGTTGCATGGTCACGAACGGCGCATCGCCTTCCGATGGCATGCCGCGCACGAAGATGTTGGCGCCGGTGCCGCCGCCGCTGGGCTCGGCCCACACGCCGGGCACGATCTTGAGTAGGTCGGCGGTGCTTTGCGGCACCGCCTGCTGGATCTGCTCCGGGCTGGCCGTGGTGATCGAAAAACTGGCGTCGCGCTTGGCCAGGCCCTTGAAGCGCGCGGTGCCGCTGACGATGACCGCATCCAGCGTGGTGGCCTCCTGGTTGCCTGATGCAGGCGTGGCGGTCTGCGTGCGGCCATCCGGTGCCAGCAGCGCGGCAGCGACGGCAAGCGAAAGGGTGTAGCGGGGCGATGAAAAACGCATGCGCAAGGCTCCTTGTCTTAAAGTGCAAGAACGCTGCCGGGCCACGCCGCGTGTGCAGGCATCGGCAGCCAGTACACACGCGCGCGCCCGCGCTATCGCGTCGCTTGCGCCCCCTGTCAGCGCAGTGCTAATGAAGTTTTAACCCTAGATGCGCCGCAGCGTGTTGTGCGACGCAGCAGCCTTGGGCTGCGCTTCCACGTTGGGAAGAAGGTCGTGCCTGCGTGTCGCGCGTCGGTGTTCCCGTCCTGAGTGCCGTGCAAATCCACGCGCTGGCGAACGCGACTGCAAGCGCAGTGCAGTGCGCGCAAGCCGGCGCCGATAGCTCGGCAATGCACATAAAAAAGGCCGCCCGAAGGCGGCCTTCCTTCCAGTCAGCAGGGGAGAGAGTCTGCCGTCAGAAGAACAGGCGCACGCCGAACGAGGCGCTGCGGCCAGGAAGCATCACATCGTCCTTGAGGAAGGAGGTGTGCACGCGCGCGTCCTGGTTGGTCAGGTTGTTGCCGTCCAGGAACACTTCCCACGCCGTGCTGCCGCGGTCCACGTGATACGCCAGATGTGCATCGACGAAGGTGTAGCCGTCGGTCGGCGTTTCGTTCACTGCCACCTTGTCCTGCTTCATGGTGCGGGTGGCACCGAGCGATGCGCGCCACTGCTGCGCATCCCAGCGCAGCTGCGCACCGAAGCGGCCCGGTGCGATCCGCGGCAGGTTGCCGCCATCGTTCAGGCGCGCCCGCACGGTATCCCCGAACACGCGCAGGTCCCACGCACCGTTCTCGTTGTTGGCCAGGTGGACGGTGGCCTCGCCTTCGAAGCCGTGGAAGATCGCATCGGCCTGCGTCCACTGGCGAATCGGCAGGAAGTCGTTGTCTTCTTCGTTGAACCACTGGCCGCCGGTGTCGACGATGTAGACGAAGTCGTTGTAGCGGTTGTAGTACGCCGCCACCTTGGCATCCACCCATTCGTTCTGGAAATTCAATCCCAGCTCGGCCTGGTTGGCCTTCTCGGTCTTCAGGTTGGCGTCGCCGATTTCGAAGGCGAGGGTAGCGATATGCGGGCCGTTGGCGAACAGTTCTTCTTCGGCCGGCGCGCGCTCGGCATGGTCCAGGTTGGCGGTCAGACGCCATTGTTCGTTGAAGCGGAAACCGCCGCTGGCCGAGAAGCTGGTCGGCGTGAAATCGCGATCCACGCCGACATCGGTCTGGTACTTGACCTTGTCCACGCGCGCGCCGACTTCCGCGGTGACCCGCTCCCAACTGTTGCGCGCAACGGCAAATGCGCCGAGCGAGCGTGTATCGGTCTTGGGCACGAAGGATTCTTCGCCGATCGCCTGGAAGGTGCTGTCGCTGCCTTGCAGGCCGAATGCAGTCTGCCAGCCGCCGCCAAACGTGAACGAGGCTTCCACGCGGCCTTCGTTGGCCCGCTTGGTGAACACGGTGCCGACTTCGGCGCCTTCGAATTCGGTATGTGCGTAATCGGTATGGCCGAAGCTGTAACGCAACGCGCTGCCTTCGCCCCACGGATCGGTCAGCCCGCCCTTGAGGTCGTAGCGGTCCTGCTGCAGTTTCAGCGACACGCCGCGCTCGCCGATGGACGGGTCGCCCGGCTCGCCCGGGTTGCCGTAGTTGTCGCGGAAACGCGATGCCGACAGGCCGACAAACCCCCAGTCGCCGGACAGCGATGCACCGATCGAGCCCACCTTGGAATCGATCCAGCTGTTGAGCTGGCGACCTTTCGGCGTGTCGTAGTCGTTCTGGTTGCGATACACGCCATCGGCGTGGATCGACAGCCCGCTGCCATTACCGGCATCGACGCGGAACATATCGGTGTTGCCGTCCTTGTCGCCGCCGTCCAAGCGCACTTCGGCGCGCCCGCTGAAGCCGTCCACCGGGGTCTCGGCGATGCGCCCGTCGACCACGTTGACCACGCCGCCGATGGCGCCGGAGCCATACAGCAAGGTCGAAGGACCCTTCAGCACTTCGATCTGGTTGGCCAGGAACGGCTCGATCGCCGGGGAATGGTCCTGGCTGACGGTGGATACGTCCTGGGTGGACAGGCCGTCGCGCAGCACTGCCACGCGCGGGCCGTCCAGGCCGCGGATGATCGGCCGGCCCACGCCGGGTCCGAAGTTGGAACTCTGCACGCCGGGCAGGCTGGCCACGGTTTCGCCCAGGCTGGAACTGCGCACCTCGTCCAGACGCTCGCCGGCCAGCACTTCCACCGGGCGGCTCAACTCACCGGCCGCATCGCGCAGCGGGCTGGCGGTGACCACCACCTTGTCCAGATCCTTGATATGACGCCCACTGGAGGGGCTGGCATCGTGGCGCGTGTCCGAACTGGGCGGGGTCTGCCCATCGGCAGCGACCGGAGCGTCCTCGGCCATGGCCAGGGCAGGGGTCAGCAGGCTGGTCAGGGCCAGCGAGAGCGCAGAACGGCGGAAAGAGGGAGCAAAAGGGGGCATGGTGGACCGGACTCTGTAATTGTTACTGTGTATCAGTGGTAAGGCGCAGCTTTCCTGCTGCGCCGGCGGCGAGCCCGCATGACTGCGCGATGCACTGATGCGGGGCTGGAACAGTAAGATGTTATATTATTCCACGTCGCCGCGAGTACCCTGCTGGACGTCATGCCTCTACCAACCCTTCGCCATCTTCTTGACCGCTTCGGCGCAACCGGCTCGCTGCTGTGCGCGGTGCACTGTGCGGTATTGCCACTGGTGCTGGCGCTGGCGCCTTCGCTGGGCCTGTCGTTCTGGCTGGGCGACGGGGTGGAACGGGCCATCGTGGTGTTCGTGACGCTGCTGGGCCTTTTCAGCCTTGTGCTCGGGTATCGCCGGCATAAAGCGCTGCATGCACTGGCGTTGCTGCTGCCCGGCCTGGGGTTGCTGTGGCTGGGCCTGCTGTACGACCCGCTTCATCATTCGGTGGTGCCGCATGCGGTGGTGATGACGCTGGGCGGCGCCCTGGTCGGTATCGCCCACCTGGTCAATCTGCGTCTGAATCACGGGCATGGGCATGTGCACGACGCCAGCTGCGCGCACTAAGGGCGGCTAACAACACGACTGCGCAGCCGCCAGGCGGGCGCGGCCGGTGCTCGGAATCGGCATGTACCACGCGTACGCTAAGGTTCTGAGCGCGCCGTTCGTGCCCACCTGATAGCTGCTCGCTACGTTTTGTTAGTCGCACTAAGCCTTTGTCGTAGTGCGGTTGCGTCGCCGCCAGGCCGATGCGGACAGCGGAGTTCCTCCACGTCTGCCCCCGCATTTTCTGGCTGCTCTGCTGCTCCAACCGCGGCCGCGCACAGTCCACGACTGCATGCATCGTTCTTGGGTCGATCAGTGCCGCAAGGCGGCCGGGCGCTGCCCAGCTACGCGCGCCGGGGCCGCCGTGGTAGGCTTGTCGGCCTTGCGCGAGGGCGCCGCCGGTGAAACCTCGCCAGACCTGTGCCAGCACGGGAATTTGTATTCACATTCAGGAGTCGACGAAATGGGTAAGGGTGACCGTAAGACCGCCAAGGGCAAGCGCTACAACGCCAGCTACGGCAATTCGCGTTCGCACGCGGTGAGCAAGGTTGTCGTGGGTGCAGCTGCCCCGGTTGCCAAGAAGGGCGTGGTCAAGGCCCCGGCCAAGAAGGCCGTCGCCAAGAAGACCGTCGCCAAGGCCGGCTGATCCCGGCCAGCTTCGCGACACCAGAACGCGGCGCTTGCGCCGCGTTTTTTTATGTCCGCTGTCCGGCATTGCCTGGCCGGCATCGTGAAGGCGCCGGCTGGCCAGGCGATGCCCGATCAGGTCGCGGCAACGTCTTTTCCCCCGGCACGTTCATGGACCCGGCGTACGTGTGCGCGCTGGCTTAGGCCCGGCGCCACCTGATCAACGCCGGGACATGTGGTCGATCACCAGGCGACCCGGCACTGAATCATTGCTGTCGCAGCCGGCCGCGCTGCGCACTGCTGGCCGGCCGCATCCAGCGTCAGTGACCAGGCGCGGAAGTCGTCGGTGCCACGGTAGCGCCACCCGGTGCCAGCAACTGCTCGGCCAGGCCACGATAGATCGGCGTCTTGCAGACCAGCCCGGAGACTGCGCGCGCGATCAGTACGGTGGCCAGGATCGGCAGCAGCATCTGGCTGGTGTCGGTGAGTTCCAGCGAAATCACCGCCGAGGTCAGCGGCGCCTGGGTCACGCCGGTGAGATAGGCGCACATGCCCAACAGCACGAAGGTGCGCGGGTCCACGCTGGGCATCAGTACCGAGAGGTTGTGGCCGATGCCGGCACCCACTGCCAGCGCCGGCGAAAACAGGCCACCTGGAATGCCGGCCAGATACGAGACCAGGTTGGCGATGAGTTTCATCATGCCGAACTCGTGGCCGACCACCGCATGCCCCTGCACCAGGCTGCGCGCCTGTTCGTAGCCGGTGCCGAAGGCGCCTTGCCCGAACACCAGCGCCAGCCCGACCAGGGCAACGCCGCACGACGCGGCCAGCAGCACCGGATGCCGTTGGCGCAGCGCGCCCAACCAGCGCGGTTTGCCGCTGACGCTGGCCAGCACCATCCGCGCGAAGATGCCGCCGAGTAACCCGGCCACGCTGCCGCACAAGGCGATCGCCAGCCAGGCCTGGCCCAAGGGCAAGGCCACGGCCACCTTGCCGAAATAGGTGTAGTTGCCCAGCAGGCCCAGCGACACCACCCCACCGACGATCACCGCGGTGAGCAGGGTGCCGGAAAAGCGGTGCTCGAAACGCCCGCTCAGTTCTTCAATCGCAAAGACCACGCCCGCGAGCGGGGTATTGAATGCGGCCGCGATACCGGCGGCGCCGCCGGCGAGCAGGAAATGCGAGAGCTCGCGTGGGTCGCGAAAACCGAACCAGCGCCCGAACACATGCATCAGGCTGGCGCCGACATGCACGGTGGGTCCTTCGCGTCCCACCGATGCGCCGCCGAGCAGCGACAAGGTGGTCAACGCGAGCTTGCCAACCGACACGCGCAACGAGAGGTTGCTGTCGCGAAACGCCGGCTCCGGGTGCTCCAGCGCGGCTATCACCTGCGGGATGCCGCTGCCGCGCGTGGGCCGCAGCGCACCGGAGGTGAGCCAGGCGAGCAGCGCGAAGATGCCCGGCGTCAGCAGCAGTGCCCACCAGATCGAGTGTGCGGTGATGCGTTGAAATAGATGAAAGGCCGCGTCGCTGGCCTTGGCGAATACGATCGCCACCAGCGCCACCGCAATGGCGCCGCCCCACAGTGCAGCGCGACGACGCCAGCCTTCGCTGGACAACAACGGCCGCAAGCGACGCGACGGGGGATTGGAACCAGACATTGCGTCATTGTCGCACTGCTGGGCCGCAGCGGTGTCTACAGCGAGCCACATTCCTGCGCTGTCGCCGACATGAGCCGCGCGGCCACGACGTAGCGCGGCGTCTTGCCTGCGTGCGCGTTTTCGGCGTGGATGCTGCGCGCGCGCATGGCGGCGTTGCTGCGGGTGCCGGTCGCGTCTATTTGGCGTCGGCTGCCGGCGGCACGCGCAAGGCCGGCAGCAAGGTTGCCGGGTTGCCATCGTTGGGCGCGGCCGGAATACCCAGCAGCCGGGTCATCAGCGCATAGACATCCACGTTGTCGAAGCCTGGCAGTGTCTTGCCTTGCGCCAGGTCCGGGCCTTGCGCCAGGAACACCGCCCGCATCGACGCCAATGCCGGATCGAAGCCATGCGAGCCACGTGTGCCCCGCTGCGCGCGTTTGGCAAGCTTGTCCGGGAAGAGTGCATCCCAACCTTCGTGCATCTGGCACACGATCGACGGAATGCGCGGGTGGCTGCCGTACTGCCAGCGTGCCGGCAGCTCCGCCTTGCGCCAGCAGTCGTAGTGGTCGTGCGCACCGAGCACGCTGGCCTCGGCAGCGTCCTGTTGCCCGGGCAGTGGCTGCAAGCCGATCACCTGGCCATCGGTGATTGCGGTGGCGATCTGCGGCGGCGCGATGTCTTCCACGCTGATCGCATGCCCCGGCGCAACCTCGGCCATGCCATGGTCGGAGACCACGATGATGTTGGTGCGCGTACGCGTGCCATCGCGTTGCATGCCTGTCAGCAGCCGGCCGATGGCCGCATCCACCGCGCGCACGGCGTCGGCGTATTCGCGCGATTCCGGGCCGTGGTCGTGGCCGGCTTCGTCCACATGTTCGAAGTAGAGCGTGACGAGGCGATTGTGCCGGGCGCCGTCGGTTTTCAGCCAGCCCCGCACTGCGTCCACGCGCGTGTCCAGGCGCACGCCTTTTTGATAATGGCGCCACTGCGACGGGCGTACGCCCTTGATTGCCGCCTCGCTGCCTGGCCACGACCAGGTGGCCGCATGCTGGCCGCTGTTTTCCACGCCCACCCACACCGGTTCGCCGCCCCACCAGCGCGCATCGCCCACCGCCTCGGACTTGCTCAACCAGAAACCCCCAAGTGTCGGGTCGCGCATGCTGTTGTGCACGATGCCGTGGTGGTCCGGGCGCAGCCCGGTGACCAGGGTGTAGTGATTGGGAAACGTCAGCGACGGATACGAGGGCGTCATCCAGCGCGCACGTACGCCTTCGCGTGCCAGTTGCGACAGGTTCGGCGTGATGCCGCGATCGAGCATGTCCGCGCGCAGGCCGTCGATGGAGATGAGCAGCAGTGTGTGCGGGGTGCTGGCCGATGCGGTCTTGGGCGCTGCAGTCGGCACCTGCGTGGGCGCGCTGCGCGCAGATGGCTGGCTGCTACAGGCCGCAAGCAAGGCAAGCGCCGCTGCGGCAACTCCAAAACGTCGGTCGATCATGGCGTCAGTTTACGGCGCAGCGATGACGCCGCGAAGTCAGCCAGTGCGCACTGCCGAGGCAGGTGCAAACAGATCGTCGGCGCGCGCGCCACGCGGGGACCAGCCTTCCAAATGCAACAAGGCCTGCTTGGTCGGCAGGCCGCCGCCGAAGCCGGTCAACGTGCCATTGGCGCCGATCACGCGATGGCAGGGCAGCACGATCGGCAGCGGATTGCGTCCGTTGGCAGCGCCCACCGCGCGGCTCGCGGCCGGCTTGCCGACCGCCTGCGCAAGTTGCGCGTAGCTCCAGGTCTGCCCGAACGGAATCTGCGCCAGCGTGCGCCAGACCGTCAGCTGAAACGGTGTGCCGACCGGCGCCAGCGGCAGATCGAAACTGCGTCGCCCGCCATGCAGGTAATCGAGCAACTGTTCGCGTGCTTCGCGCACCAGCGGCGCATCAGGGTCGTGCAACCAGCGCGCACGGCCGATGGCGTCGTAGCGGTTCTGCGCGAACAGGATGTGGTGCACGCCGCTGTCGTCGGCGGCCACGCTCAGTGCGCCGATCGGCGAGGGAAAGGTGTCGTAGTGCAGTGTGCTCATGCGCGGGTGTCCTTGCGGTCGTTGGCCAGATGCCACAGGTGCAGCACGGCGTAGGCGCGCCACGGTCGCCACGCCTGCGAACGGGCCTCGGTGGCGCGTTCGCTCAGGCGCCCGGGAGCGCCGAGCACCTGCTGCAGGATCAGGTCGCCGGCCGGAAACGCGTCCGGATGCGACAACGCACGCATGGCCACGTAATGCGCGGTCCACGGCCCGATTCCGGGCAGCGCGGTGCAGGCAGCGATGAAATCAGGCAGGCGCTGCCCGGCACCGAAGTGCAGCTGGCCTTGCGCGCAGGCCGATGCCAGCGCACGCAGCGTGGCGGCGCGCGCACGCGGCAGCCCGAGTTGTTCCAGCGGCGCGTCGGCTAGCTGTTCGGGCGTGGGGAAACTGCGATCCAGTCCGGGTGGCATGTCGGCATGATGACCGCCATGACGGTTCACCAGCCGCGCTGCCAGCGTTGCTGCGCCGGCCACGCTGATCTGCTGGCCCAGCACCGCACGCACCGCCACTTCGAAGCCGTCCCAGCCGCCGGGCACGCGCAGACCGGGGCGGCGCGCGAGTGCCTCGGCCAGCAACGGTTCCGGCGCGAGCGTGGCGTGCACGGCCTGTAGGTCTGCATCCAGATCGAATAGCCGGCGCACGCGCCGCACGATCTGCGGAATCTGGCGCGGGTCGGTGGCGCCAATGCGCAGCAGCAGTTCCGCGCGCTGCGGTGCCGCGCTGACCTCGATCACGCTGGCCTTGCCCGGCGGGCCGATCACGCGCCGGTAGCCGTTGGCATCGACCTGCTCGATGCCCGGGATCGCGCGGCGCTGCAAGAAGGCCAGCATCGCCGGCAGATCCAGTGGCGGGCGATAGCCCAGGCGCAATGTCAGTTCGCCGCCGGGGACCTCGGTACGCTGCTTGCGCAATGCAGAGGGCGGCATGCCGCAGCCCTGCAGGAAGGCTGCATTGAAGCGGCGCAGGCTGTTGAAGCCTGCCGCAAGCGCCACCTCGGTGACCGGCAGGGCGGTTTCGGTCAGCAATTGCTTGGCCAGCAGCAGCCGATGCGTGCCGTGCACCTGGATCGGCGTGGCGCCCAGCTGCTGCACGAATTGCCGCTGCAGTTGGCGCGCGCTCAAGCCCACCGCATCGGCCAGCGTCTGCACCGGCTGCTCCTGCAGCGCGCCGTCGGCAATCATCGCCAGCGCACGCTGCACGCTTTCTTCGCCCAGATGCTGCTGCGCCTGCGGCGACAGCTCCGGCCTGCAGCGCAGGCACGGCCGGTAGCCGGCGGCGCTGGCTGCCGCGGCAGTGGGGTAGTAACTGACATTGGCCGGCTTCGGCGGCGGCGCCGGACACACCGGGCGGCAATAGATGCCGGTGCTGCGCACGGCGGTGAAAAACAGCCCGTCGAAGCGTGCATCGCGTGCCAGGCGGGCGCGGTCGCATTGGGTTCGGTCGGGCGTTGCGGTCTGCATGGCGCCAGTCTATGCGCTCGCCCTAGCGCCGGCTGGCCGTTTTCGGACAGGGTTGCGGCGAGCCCGCGCGTTCATGGCCGGGTCAACCCATCGACCCATTCAGCCATAGACTGCGGGTGATCTCCGTCGCGCTCCGTGCCCCACATCATGCTGAAATCGGTTTGTCTGTCATTTGCCTGCTTGCTCCTGCTGGCCGCCTGCGATCGGTCGGCGACCTCCGCCGATGCAGCGGTTGCGCAGCAGAGTGGTGCAGGGCAGGCAAACGATGGCGATCACATGGTGTCGGTGGATACGCCCGACCCGGTCCCGCCACCGCGCCCGCGCACGCAGGCGGGCGAGGCCGGCTGGCCGCAGGCGGAACTGGAATCGGGCCAGGCCTGGATCAGCTGCGCAACCGATTACAGCCGCGAGGCCGGCGACGGCACGTTGTTGCCGGCACTGGACCGGGCCAGCGTGGAAGCGGCGCTGGCGCCGTGCCGCGAGACCGGGCTGGTGCGGGTGCGCTACGCCGGCAAGATCAATGCAGGTTTTGCGGCGCTGGTGTGGCGGCTGGCCTCGGTCGCGGAGCAGTGGAAGTTGCCGCATCGCATCCTGGACCTGGATTCCAGTGGCGGGCAGGTGGAGGCGGCGATCCGCGCCGGCGATACCATCGGCGAGTCCAACTGGACCATCTGGGTGCGCGAAGGCTCGATCTGCCACAGCGCCTGCGTGTTCGTGCTGGCGGCCGGCGACAACCGCCTGGTCGCCGGCAAGGTCGGCATTCACCGCATGATGCGGATCAGCTCCAAGGCCACTTCGCGCGCCGAGCTCAATCGCGAACTGCGCGAGGTCTACGGCAACGTCAAGGATTACCTGGAGCGCAACGGCGTGGCGGTGGCGGTGGCCGACTTGATGATGACCGTGCCCAACCGCAGCCTGCGCCTGCTCAGCGTGGAAGAGTTGCGCGAATACGGGCTGGACGGCACCAACGCCGTGCAGGACGATCTGGAACGCATCCGCCAGATGCGCAAGTGCGGCGATGCCTTCGTACGCCGCAAGGACGCGTTTCTGGTCGCCTTCGACCAGAAGTGCAAGGGCGAGGGTGCAGACCTGGACGCGGTCAATGCCTGCGGCCTGGCCTTGAAGCAGCGCTTCGGCTTTCCGGATGGGGCCTGCCCGGAAGAAAGCCCGCTGGCCGAAACCGATGCCGCGGCGCTGCCGGCCAGCCCGACGTCCGAGACGCAGACCGGTGAGGCGCAGGCCGGCCAGACGCACAACGACCAAGCCCAGCGCGATGCCGCAGGTGCGGCGACACCTGCAGCCGAGCCAGACTCCGCGCCAGCGCAGGACGCGGCCCAGGCCGGCCCGTCGCCCGCGACGCACCCCGACGGTTGAACGCAGTGAGGGCTTCACGCGTATCGCACTGCGCGCTGCCTATCGTCGCTGCATCACAACCGAGCCGGGGGGCGTATGCGAGGCAAGACCAAGGGTGTGTTACTGGCATATCTACCTTCGGCCCTGTTGGTGCTGGTTGGCTTCGGTGTGGCCGAGCTGCTGCGTCTGGCCGCTGCCGCGATGCACGAACAATGGCCGGCGACGCTGGCCACCTGGCTGAGTCTGGCGGCGCTGATTGCCGCGATCGCGCGTGCCTTCTGGGTCAGTTGGCGTCTGTGGCGGCCGCGTGGCGTGGCGGCCGTACCGCCGGCTCCCGGGAGCGAGGTCTAGATCGCGTTGACAACGGCAATGGGAATTCAAGGTTGGTGCGTGCCTGTGCGGAATGCGCGCCTGGTCACTTCACGTGATTGCGGCACGCGTCCGCGCACCCAGCCGAGCCCGACATCTGCAGCATGCCTGCCACTCCAGACAGAAGGATGAAACGCCGCTGCCAGACCTGATGACTTCCAATGCGCGCATTGGTGGCCGGAGGTCTCTGCTCGCCGCTTGCGCGCTCGAGAAGTGTGTTTTCCAAAAGGCCCGCGTCAGCGCTTGCTTTGTCGCCCTCAGCGCCGTCCCCGGACCTGCAGCCGCAGACTTGTGTTGCGCATGACGCGCTCTAGACTGCGCTACCCACTAAAAGGTGGGTGGCGCCTCTCCCTTTCCACCCGATCCGTACAAGGTCCCCATCCAATGCTTCGTTCTCGTCTGGTTATCGTGTTGGCACTGGCTCCAGCGCTGGCGTTCGCTCAACAACCGCAGGCGGCCGGTCGCCCTGCCAGCCCGGCGGCAGCGCAACCGGCCGCTGCAGCGCCCGCAGGGCAGCCGGCGCTCAGCCCGGCGCAGCAGGCGCAGCTGACCAAGCAGAACACCGAGATGACTCAGGCCGCCTTGCGCGTGGCGCAGATGGTGGACGGCAACCAGGTCGCGTCCTTGTGGGATGGCGCGTCCAAGGTGGCCAAGACCGCGGTCAAGCGCGACGTCTTCGTCAGCCAGATCGGCACCGAACGCGCGCGGCTGGGTGCGGTGGTGGGGCGCGGGCAGGGCTCGGTCACGCGGGTCAAGTACGGTCCCGGCGCGCAGGTGCCCGAAGGCCTGTATGTCAACGTCAGCTTCCCGACCCGTTTCGCCAAGGCGCAGCAACCGGTCCGCGAGCTGGTGTCGTTCCGTCTGGACGAAGACAAGACCTGGCGGTTGGCCGGTTACAGCCTGCGCACGGCGGTGAAGTGATGTTTCCATCGGCCGGGAGAAACGTATGCAACTGACGATCGAGCTGCAGATGCTGGGCTGGGCGATGGTGCTCGGGCTGGTGCAATTACTGGCCGCCTCGGCCAGCATGACCGCCCAGCGCGGCACCAAGTGGAATGCCAGCGCACGCGATGGCGAGGCCAAGCCGCTCACCGGCGTGGCGGCGCGGCTGGACCGTGCGTTTCGCAATTATCTCGAGACCTTTCCGATCTTCGCGGCCGCCGTGCTGGCGGTGAGCGTGGCCGGGCGCACCAGCGCAGAAACAGCACTCGCCGTGCAGCTCTACCTGTGGGCGCGCGTGGCGTATGTGCCGGTGTATGCCGCGGGTATTCCGTACCTGCGCAGCGCCATCTGGGTGGTGTCGTTCTGGGGCATCATCAAACTGGTGCGCGCACTGCTGGGCATTTGATGCAGCGTCGCCGGCGGGTGTGAGCTTCAATCAGTCGCTTGCACCCGCGCCAGGATTGCATCGGTGGCCGCCTGCGTATCGCCGGTATGCAGGGCCTGCTCCAGCAGTGGAATCACCCAGGCGCAACCGGCCCTGGTCACCTCTGCACGCCAGTCGCCGCGCCAGGTATCCAGTTCGTGCAAGGCCAGCATGCTGCAGCCGCCTCGCTCGGCATGGCCGCCGCGGATGGACTGCTCCAGCCAGAACGGCTGGTCCGAGTCGATGGCGATCGAAAAAACACAGACGTCGTGGGTTGGATCGTCGGCCGAAGGTGCGTTGTTGCGCCGGCCGATCTCCACCACCTTCATGCGTCAGGCTCGGCGTCCGGGTTCCATGCCAATACGCGAATTTCCACATCGTCCAGCTGCACCAGCTGGCCGGGACGGATCTTGGCGGTCTTGCGCAGCTCCTGCACGCCGTCGACGCTGACCGCGCCGCTGGCGACGATCGCCTTGCCCTGGCCGCCGCTGTCGGCAATGCCGGCCAGCTTGAGCAACTGGTTGAGTTCGATGTAGTCGCCGTCCAGGTCGAATTCCAGGTATTGCATGGTGTGCTCGGTGGCAGGGAGGCCGCGATTATCCGCCTACTCGCGCTGGAAACGCGCGATCTGTTCCAGCAGGGTCTCGGTGCGGGCGACGCTGCGGCCGGCATGCGCGGCGTCCAGGCGTTCCAGCCAGGGGTGACCGCTGCGCTGCAGCCGTCGATAGCCCAGCCAGGTGCCGATGCCGCCGAGTACGCCCACCAGCAGGTTGCATAACAGCCAGGCGTACGGCAACGAAACGCCGGTGAAGGCCCGCCACGCAGCGTCTGCCACTGCCACCCACAGCACCCAGAACGCCACGCCCAGCCACGGCGCCACGCGTGTGCGCCAGCGCCGCAGCTGTGCAAGCGCGCGCTGTGTCTGCAGCAGTGGCCTGGCGAAATCCAACTGCGACAACAGCCACAGTTGACGGGCCGCAGACGCAGCCAGCGCAACGCACCACGCCTGCAGCAACACGCCGCCGACGACGGCAGCGGCCTGTTCGGCGAAACTGAGCCAACTGTGGGCAACGATGCCACTCACTGCGATGGCGCACAGCAGTTGCGCCGACTGGCTCAGCCACAACGGGCGCAGGTGGGCGCGTGCTGCGTGGCTGCGCAGGTCGCCGAGCACCTGGCCGGTGAGTGCGGCTTGTTGGTCCAGCCGTTGTTCCAGCGAACGCCAGGCCAGGGCGATGTCGTCCAGTTCCATGTCTTGCTCCGGTTGCGGATCGGTGGGGTTCACAGCTCGGCGCGAATGCGCGTTTTCAGTCGGCTGAGTTTGGTGGCGACATTGGTTTCGCTGATGCCGAGCACTTCGCCGATTTCGCGATAGCTGTGCTCGTCCAGATAGAGCAACAGCAGCGCGCGTTCCAGCGGCGGTTGCTGTGCGATGAAGGCATACAGCGCGGCTACCTGTTGCGCGCGTACAGGGTCGTGCGCCTGTGGATCGGCGATGCGCTCCATCACCGCATCCAGCGCGATCGGCTCGCCGGCCGCGCGGCGGCCGCGCAGATCGCTGATCGCCACGTTCAGGGCGATGCGGTACATCCAGGTGGAAAAGCGCCGACCCGGGTCGTAGCCGGGAAATGCCCGCCACAGTTGCGTGGCGATTTCCTGCGCCAGTTCGTCGCGGTCGTCGCGTCCGCGGCAATAGCTGGCCGCCACCTTCAGCACGATGCCGCGATGCTGCTGCAGCAGGGCGCTGAAGCGGGTGTGCAGGTCTGTGTCCAGGGGCGTGGCTCCGGTCGGGCAGGTCAAGGGACGACACGGGGGATGATTCGCGCAGCAGCGCAATTCCTCACAACCTGAATGGACTGTCACGAAAATTTCGACAGCAAGGGGGCTGAAGAGGCACACTATGCTGCTTTGCGCCTGCCGGCTCCGTGCGGCGCCTCCGGAGTTACCCATGACCCAAGAATCTTCCGCGCCGCTGCTGTTTGCAGATCTCGGCCTCTCGGACGCTGTGATGAAGGCCGTTGCCAATGTCGGCTACGAGTCGCCGTCGCCGATCCAGGCTGCCACCATCCCCGCGTTGCTGGCCGGTCGCGATGTGCTCGGCCAGGCCCAGACCGGCACCGGCAAGACCGCCGCGTTCGCGCTGCCGGTGCTGTCCAACGCCGATCTCCACCAGGTCAAGCCGCAGGCATTGGTGCTGGCCCCGACCCGCGAACTGGCCATCCAGGTCGCCGAGGCGTTCCAGAAATATGCCGAAGCCATTCCCGGCTTCCGCGTGCTGCCGGTCTACGGCGGCCAGCCGTATGCCCAGCAGCTGAGCGCGCTCAAGCGCGGCGTGCATGTGGTGGTCGGTACCCCGGGCCGGGTGATCGATCACCTGGACCGCGGCACCCTGGATCTGTCGCAGCTCAAGACGCTGGTGCTGGACGAAGCCGACGAAATGCTGCGCATGGGCTTCATCGACGACGTCGAAGCGGTGCTGAAGAAGTTGCCGGAGCAGCGCCAGGTGGCCTTGTTCTCGGCCACCATGCCGCCGGCCATCCGCCGTATCGCGCAGACCTATCTGAAGGACCCGGCCGAAGTCACCATCGCGGCCAAGACCACCACCTCGGCCAACATCCGCCAGCGCTACTGGTGGGTGAGCGGGCTGCACAAGCTGGACGCGTTGACCCGCATTCTCGAGGTCGAGCCGTTCGACGGCATGATCATCTTCGCGCGCACCAAGGCGGCCACCGAAGAGCTGGCGCAGAAGCTGCAGGCGCGCGGCATGGCGGCAGCGGCCATCAACGGCGACATGCAGCAGGCCGCACGCGAGAAGACCATCGCCCAGCTCAAGGACGGCAAGCTGGACATCCTGGTGGCCACCGACGTGGCCGCACGCGGTCTGGACGTGGAGCGCATCAGCCACGTGTTGAACTACGACATTCCCTACGACACCGAAAGCTACGTGCACCGCATCGGTCGCACCGGCCGTGCCGGGCGTAACGGCGACGCGATCCTATTCGTGACGCCGCGCGAGAAGGGCATGCTGCGCTCCATCGAACGCGCCACCCGTCAGCCGATCGAAGAGATGCAGCTGCCGAGCGTGGACGCGGTCAACGACACCCGCGTCGCGCGTTTCATGAGCCGCATCACCGAGACCCTGGCCGGTGGCCAGATCGACATGTACCGCGACCTGCTGCAGCGCTACGAAGCCGAAAACAACGTGCCGGCGATCGATATCGCCGCCGCGCTGGCCAAGCTGCTGCAGGGCGATGCCCCGTTCCTGCTGACCCCGCCGGTGCGCGGTGCGCGCGAGGACACTGCGCCGCGCGAACGTCATGAGCGTGCCGACCGCGGCGATCGCCCCCGCTTCGAGCCGAAGTTCGAACGTGGCCCGCGTGCCGACGGCGAGCGCGCTGCACGCCCGCCGCGCGGTGACGATGCCGGCGAGCGTCCACGCCGCGAGCCGGCCCCACGTGGCGAGCCGGAGTTCGGCATGGAGAGCTACCGCATCGAAGTGGGCCACAGCCACGGCGTGAAGCCGGCCAATATCGTCGGCGCGATCGCCAACGAAGCTGGGCTGGAAAGCCGCTATATCGGTCGTATCGACATCCAGGACGATTACTCGATTCTGGATCTGCCGGCCGACATGCCGCGCGAACTGCTGCAGCACCTCAAGAAGGTCTGGGTGTCTGGCCAGCAGCTCAACATGCGCAAGCTGGAAGACGGCGAAGCGGCCGCAGCGGCGTCCAAGCCGCGCTTCCCGCGTGGCGGCAAGCCGTCCGGTCGCCCGAACGGCCCGGGCCGTCCGATGGACCGCGCCGGCGCGCCGCACCGCAAGGGTCCGCCGAAGCCGCGCGGCGAGTAAGGCTGCCCGGCCCTGCTTGCAGGGATCCTGCAGACGGTCGGGTTGCCCAGTATCGCTATGCATCCAAGGGCATAGCGAGCAGGTAAGGCGTTACGGCGCCTCGAGGCGGCGGCGATCAGGCTGATCTAGTCAGCGTCGCTAACCCCTGTCGCATCACGCCAAGCGGGCATAGCCATACAGACTCGGCCGTTGCGGCCGTTACTGCCTTCAGGCGCCCAGTGGGCGCCTGAATCGCATTGGGGCGGCGAAGGACGGACGGCGATGGCGCAAGCAGTACGCGGCAAGGGCGGTGGGCAGACCATGCACCTGGTGCGTGGCTGGCTGACGCTTCCTCTTGCGCTGTTGATCGGCATCGCCGTCTGCATGACGGTGGTGTCGGCGCTGGTGATCGAAGTGCAGTCCGGCGCGACCGCCTGGATCGTCGGCCAAAGCCATTGGTCCAACGCCCAGCAGGAATCGGTGTACTGGATGGAGCGCTACCTGGGCAGCGGGGATACGGCCGATCTGCAGGCCGCCTGCCGCGCGCTGGAAGTGCCGCTGGGCGACCGCGCCGCACGCGTGGCGATCGAACAGCCGGTGATCGATTGGGACGCGGTCTACGCCGGTCTGACCGCTGGGCGTAATGCCCATGAAGACATGCCGCAAATGGTGCGGCTGTATCGCTACGGGCACCAATTTCCGTATCTCGGCGACGCCATCGCACTGTGGAAGCGCACCGACGCCGGCATCCTGCAACTGAGCGATCTGGCCGACCGCGCCGCTTCGGTGCAGGCCGCCAACCGGCCCGACCCGCGTGCGCTGCAGGCACTGCGCGATGAACTGCATCTGCTGGACGGCCGCATGCGTCACGACGCGTCCGAATTTCTGGCCTACCTGACCCGCTGCGCGCGGCTGCTGCACGATGTGATGGTGGTCTGCAGCCTGGCCACCTTGCTGCTGGTGTTGATCACCTGCGTACTGGCGATGCGGCGCATTCGCGATTATCTGCTGTCGCATGAAGGCCGCTTCCGTACTGCGTTTCAGCAGGCGGCGCTAGGCATGGTCAAGTTCGATCTGCGCGGCAACGTGCTGGATGCCAACGCGTCGATGGCCAACGTGCTGCTCTACCGGCCCGAAGAGTTGCAGGCCTGCACCCTGGCCGAGGTGATGCATCCGGAAGACATCAAGCTGGACAGCCGCGGCATGCTCGATTGGCCCAAGCTGCTGCAGTCCGGCGAATTGCGCTTCGTGCGTGCCGACGGCGGGGTGATGTGGGGCCGCTGGAGCGCGTCGTTGGTCGAGCCGGGGCCGGAAGAGCCGACCCTGGTGCTGGCGGTGATCGAAGATGTCTCGCACGCGCACGAGCTGGCCGACGAAGTGGCCTTCCATGCGCGCCACGACGCGATGACCGGGCTGATCAACCGGCATGAAATCGAACGCCGGCTGCTGCGCCTGATCGAGCTGCCGCAATCGCCGCAGATGTGCCACGCGCTGTGCTTTGTCGACCTGGATCATTTCAAGCTGGTCAACGACACCTTCGGGCATGCGGTCGGCGACAAGTTCCTGTGCCACTTCGCCGACGTGATCACCATGCAGCTGCGCTCTGGCGATTGGCTGGGGCGTCTGGGCGGCGATGAGTTCGCCATCCTGCTGGCCAATACCGACCTGGCGCAGGCGCAGGCCGTGCTGGAACGCATGCACGGCGTGCTCGGTCAACCGTGGAGCCATCAAGGGGGGCGACCGCTGACGCCCAGTTGCAGTTTTGGCGTGGTGGAGATTCGCCACGGCGTCAGCGACCTCACTACCTTGATGACCGCCGCCGATCTGGCTTGTCATGCGGCCAAGGAAGAAGGGCGCAACCGCGTTCGCTGCTTCAACGAGAACGATCTGGCACTGGCGCAGCGCCGCCACGATGGTGGCTGGATCAGTGCGGTGCAACAGGCGATCGCCGAAGAGCGTTTGCTGCTGTACGCGCAGAAAATCCAGGTGCTGAACGACCCGGGACGCCTGCAGTACGAGGTGCTGGTGCGCATGCGCGCCAGCGACGGGCGGGTGCTGAGCCCGGGTGAATTCTTGCCGGCAGTGGAGCGTTACGGCCTGGGGCGCATGGTCGATACCTATGTGCTGGAAGCGCTGTGCGCGCAGTTGGCGGCCAATCCGATGCATGTGGCGATGCTGGACCTGTGCCACGTCAATCTGTCTGCACAATCGATCGCGCAGCCGGATTTTCTCGACGTCGTCTGCGCCCTGTTCGAGCGCTACCCGGCACTGGTGCCGAAGCTGTGCATGGAGATCACCGAGACCGCGGTCATCGGCGATCTGGAACACGCGCAGCGTTTCGTGCAGAGCGTGCGCGCACGCGGGTGTCACGTGGCGCTGGACGATTTCGGCAGCGGCCTGGCCTCGTTCGGCTATCTCAAGCAATTCACCGTGGACGTGTTGAAGATCGATTGCGGCTTCGTCCGCAACTATGCGCACGATGCGGTGGATCGCGCGGCGGTGCATTCGATCGCCCAGGTCGGGCTGGCGCTGGGCATCGAGGTGGTCGCCGAAGGCGTGGAATCGGAGGCCGACATCCCCGGGCTGCGCGAGGCCGGCGTGGGCCAGGTGCAGGGTTTCAGCCTGCATCGTCCATGCCCGCTGGAAGAACTGTTGCACACGCCGCAGCTGGTGGCCGTCTCCGGGTAAGCGCGCTTGACCCGGGCGATGTCGGGCAGCGTCAGGCCGGTGCTGCGTGTACAACGCGGCTGGCGACTGCCTGCTGCCGATTGCTGGCGCGGTCAGCCGGCATGGCGCACGGCCTGCTCCAAATCGCCGATAATTGGCAAATGACGATCCGACTCAATAAATACATCGCCGAAACCGGCTTCTGCTCACGCCGCGAGGCCGATCGCCTGATCGGCGAACGAAGGGTCACCGTCAATGGCGTACCCGCCGGCACCGGCGCGGTGGTCGGCGCGGAAGATACCGTGCTGGTGGATGGCCAGCCGCTACGCATACGCGAGGCCAAGAAGCTCGGTGGTCGCAAGCACGTCTACATCGCGCTCAACAAACCGGTGGGCATCACCTGCACCACCGAGAGTTCGGTCAAGGGCAATATCGTCGAATTCGTCGGTCACGAGCAGCGCATCTTCCCGATCGGCCGGCTCGACAAGGACTCCGAAGGGCTGATCCTGATGACCAGCAACGGCAACATCGTCAACGAGATCCTGCGCGCGGAAAATCGCCACCAGAAGGAATATCTGGTCGCGGTCAACAAACCGGTCACCGATGAATTCCTGCGCGGCATGGCACGCGGGGTGCGCATCCACAACGAAACCACATTGCCGTGCCGCACCGCACGCATTGCCAAATTCGGCTTCCGCATCGTGCTGGAGCAGGGCCTGAATCGGCAGATTCGCCTGATGGCTGCCGAGTTCGGCTACCGGGTGACGCAACTGCGCCGGGTGCGCATCGACAACATCAAGCTGGCTGCGCTCAAGCCAGGGCAGTGGCGCAACCTCAGCGATGCGGAATTGCGCGGGCTGCTGCCGCAACGCACCGACTGGTAAGCGCCTGTGCCGGGCCGGCTGCATCGCAGTCAGGCCAGCGCAGCCGGCGTTTCGGACACGGCACATGCGCGCGCTGTAGTGCCGTGCTGCCGCACCAAACGTGCAACGCCGTGCCGGGTGCTTGCGCCCGCTGTATGGATCGCGCTTCGAAATATCCGATGCCGTCCAGGGCGGCGCTGCAGCGTAGGGTGCGCCCGATGGTGGCACTTGCCGGGCTCCGGCATACTTTCACAGATAACAGCCAGGGGGCGGCAGTGATCAAACCGGAATTGCCGAGCAACGAGGCCGAGCGGCTGGCCGCGCTGCGCCAGTACGACGTGCTGGATACGCCAGCCGAACGTGCATTCGACGACCTGACCATGATTGCCTCCACGCTGTGCGAGACGCAGATGGCGGCGGTGGTGCTGGTGGACGAAGACCGGCAGTGGTTCAAGTCTGCGCACGGTGCGCCACGCAGCGAAGCACCACGCGATATCTCGTTCTGCGCGCACGCGATCCTGAGCCCGGACGAAGTGCTGATGGTGGACGACACCTTGCTGGACCCACGCTTCCACGATAACCCGATGGTGGTCGGTAGCGGCGGGGTGCGCTTCTATGCCGGCGCGCCGCTGGTGACCAGCCAGGGCCTGGCGCTGGGCTCGCTGTGCGTGTTCGACCAGACCCCGGCGCATCTGCGCGAAGACCAGCGCGAGGCCTTGCAGGCATTGTCGCGGCAGGCCTCGCAGCTGCTTGAGTTGCGGCTGGCCGGCAGGCAGTTGCGCCAGCAGTTGCACGAGCGCGAGTGGTACGAACAGCAGATGGCTGGCTATTACGCGCAGATGGATGCGTTGAACGCCGACCTGGTCGAACAGACCCGCACCGATCCGTTGACCGGCCTGCCCAACCGGCGCGCGTTCGCGGTGGCATTGGCGGCGGCCACCGAACAGACGCGTGCGGTGGGCCAGCCGCTGTCGGTCGCGCTGCTGGACGTGGACCACTTCAAGACCGTCAACGATGTGCATGGGCACGATCAGGGCGATGCAGTGCTGCGCGAATTGTCCGCATTGTTGCGTGCGCATATGGCCGGTGCCGGCACCATCGCCCGGTATGGCGGTGAGGAATTCGTATTGCTGCTCCCCAATACGGATCTGCTGCAGGCACGCGTGCAATGCGAATACCTGCGCCAGAGCGTGGCGGCGATGACGATCGCGCTGCCGGTGACGGTGAGTATCGGTGTGGCGACCTTGTACCCGCAGGAAAGCGTGGAGGCGGTGATCAAGCGTGCCGACCAGGCCCTGTATGCGGCCAAGCGCGGTGGGCGCGATCAGGTGGTCGCACTGGAGTAGGGGCGCGTGGTTGCGCATCTGCCGATGCAGATCGCCTGGCCAGCGCATGGGACGTCGATTGCCGTATGCCGGGCGGCGCGGACGCCGCGCGATGCAGCGTGAACGCCGGCGTGCTTCAACGCGGCGGTCGCAGTGGACAAGCGCGATCTTGCAGCGCTGTGCAATCAGTCGACGATATTTTTCGCCTCGGCTGTGCCGAGCAATTCCGGGTGCGCCACCGTGCGCCGACGCTCCAGAACCGGATGCAGGAACACCGCGCCGAGAATGATCGCCACGCCGAGATAGAACTGCAGGGTCAGTTCGCGTTGTTCGCCCAGCAGCGCGATCGCCAGCACGATGGCGTACACCGGTTCGAGATTGGTCACCAATTGCACCGAATAGGCGCTCAGATGCCGCAAGGCGACCAGCGCCAGCGCAAATGGCAGCAAGGTGCAGGCCAGCGATAACGCCAGCAGCAACACGCCATCGTGCAGGCTGGGCACCACCAGCAGATCGCCATGCAAGGCCGGCAGCAGCAGCGGCATCGCCGGTGCAAGCAGGGTCAGGGTCAGCGTGCCGGCGCCCAGTTCCAGCGCGGTGACGGTGAGCGGGTCGGCATGCGCCACCATGCGCTTGTTGAGCGAGCCGAATAGCCCGACGAACACCGCCGAAATCGCGCCCACCACCACGCCGGCCCGCATGCCGTCCGGCACCCCGCCGACGACCAGCGCCACGCCGGGCAACACGGCCAGCCCGAACAGCAGCTCGCGCGGACGGAACGGGCGATGCGTGACCAATGGCTCGATGACCGCGGTGAAAACCGGCGCCAGTGCGATACAGGTCGCCGCCACCGATGCATTGGCCAGCTTGATCGCGCCGTAGAAGGTAAGCCAGTGCAAGGCAACCAGCGCGCCGATGCCGCAATAGCCCAGCACCACACGCCCGGACAAGCCACGCAACCCACGCCACACGCGTGGCCACAAGGCCAGTGCCACCACCACGATCAACATGCGCCACCACACCAGCGGCAGTGCCTGCAGCGTGATCAGCTTGCCCAGGATCGCGGTGATGCCCCAAAGCAGGACGCAGAAGTGGATTTGCAGTTGCGCCTTGCGCAGGTCGGTCGTGGGCATGCGCCATTGTCGCCGAAAACTGCGTGATGTTGCGCTGCAAGGGACGCGGCGCCGGCGTGCAGCGGCGGGGTGGAGGGATGGCTGGCCAGGCTGTCGCGCAGCAATCGTGCGACCCGCCAGCCATCGGCCGACCTGGATCACGGCAGGATGGCCGAGGAGCGATGCACCAGCCCACGCCGCGATCGATCGTGGCACCTCAGCGCTCAGCGCTGTGCGCAAGAGACGGCCGCGTCAACCATCGCGGATTGCCCTCATGTGCGGACCAAGGGCGGCTGATAAAACGGCAAGCCGTCGTCAGATGGGCTGCCGACGCCGCACGCAGAATCGAACGTACGCATGGAACCTGCCGATCCGAAGCGGCGGCGCTGTCGTGTTGCTAGCTGCCCTGACGCGCCGACACTTCTTTCAACAACGCCATCGCCGCTGCCGGGTTGCGTTCCTTCGCCGCACTGATGAAAAACACGAAGACCTCGCGCGGCTGCCGTGCCGGCGCTGCCGAAGCGTCCACGTGCGGCAGATCGGCCGGGTCTTCGCCGCGGCGCCAGGCCTGGATGCGCTCTGCCCAACGCGCCAGTGCCGGCGCCGGATACCCTGCATGCAGGCGCGCCTGGCTGCGCATCAGACGCGCATAGACGAAATCCGTGGAGAGATCGGCGAACGAGGGGTGCTCATCCGAATCGGTGAACACCGTGGCCACGCCATGGCCGCGGACCAATGCGAGCAGCGAGGCATCTACCGCATCGTGGTCGCGGATCTCCAGCACATGGCGCAGCGCACGCGGACCTGCACGCTTGGGCAGCAACGACAAAAACGCGTCCAGATCGTCGGCCTGCAACCGGTGCCCTTGTTCGAATTGCCACACCAGCGGCCCAAGCGTATCGCCTAGCTCGACAATGCCGCCGATGAAATCTTCCACCTGCGCCCTGGTGCCAGCCAGCTTGCGCGACTGGGTAATGCGGCGCGGCGCCTTGGCCGAGAACACGAAGCCGGGCGGCACTTCATCGCGCCACTTCGCGTAAGTGGCCGGCTTCTGCGTGCCGTAATAGGTTCCGTTGATTTCGATGGCGGTGACGTGGCGGCTTGCGTATTCCAGCTCGCGGCGCTGAACCAGGCCTTCCGGGTAGAACATGCCTGCGCGCCACGGCGCATACACCCAGCCACCAATGCCGATGTGGATACCTTCGAGGGCGGGCGGGGCGGAAGCGAACAGATCGGTCATTGCATGGAGACTCGCTGGCGAGGTCGTGCGTCATTGCGGATGCGTCGATGGGTGCGACGCGTGCCGGCCGATCATAGCCGTGGCGCAGGTGGCGCGATGAGAAAATGCGTTGCCAATGGGCGCCGCGGGGCAGTGCAATGGTTGAGCCCGCACGACGCAACGTTGCATGGCAGGCTGGCGGTCGTGCCAACGTTGGGTTACGCCTGCGCTGGTCTGCCGCGCCGGCGTTGCACGCTGCTGGAGATGGGCTGCGCAAGCCGCAGACGGCGTAGCTGCCGGAAACCCACGCCTTCTGCGTTGCGCGCCTCGACGGAGACCATACGCGGCAAGCGCCGCATGGCGACTGCCTTGTAGCGACCATCACGACGCGGCGAACGCAGCGTTGTCCGCGTGCGCGCACCTTCGCTGAGCGTGCGTGCCTGCATGGCGCGTTATCGGGTGTCGGTCATCGGGTATCGGTCATCCGTCACCCATCGCCCGCGCGCGGCCACAGCCGGCTACCATGCCAGCTCTGCCGCGCGAGATCGCCCCGATGACCTGGACCACGCCTGATCTGTGTGACCGCTACCCCGACGTGACGATCGCCGAACCGCTGTTCCGCCACTTCGGCGGGCGCACGGCATTCGCCGGGCCCATGGTCACGGTGCGCTGTTTCGAAGACAACTCGCGGGTGCGCGAGCTGGCCGCCATGCCGGGCGACGGCCGCGTGCTGGTGGTGGACGGGCAGGGCTCGCTCAAGCATGCGCTGCTGGGCGACCAGATCGCGGCCAATGCGGTGGCGAACGGCTGGGCCGGCGTGCTGATCCACGGCTGCGTGCGCGATGTCGAGATTCTTGCCACGTTGCCGCTGGGGGTGCTGGCGCTGGCGGCTTGCCCGCGCCGCACCGAGCGACGCGATCTGGGCGATGTGGATGTGCCGGTGAATTTTGCCGGCGTGCCCTTCGTTCCGGGCCACTGGCTGTACGCCGATGCCAATGGCGTGCTGGTGGCGCCGCAACCGTTGGCGCTGGATGGCGCCGGCGGATCGATCTGACCAACAACCTGAAGGTGATGCAGTGACCTTGAACCGATGGCTGAGTGGGGGCGTGCTGATGGTGGCAAGCTTGGTGACGACAACGCACGCGGCCGAACTTCCCGCCGGCATGCAGCAGTTCGATGCGCAGATGGAACGCGTGCGCAAACAGTTCGACGTGCCCGGTATTGCGGTGGCCATCGTCAAGGACGGCCAGGTGGTGCTGGAGCGCGGCTACGGCGTGCGCGAGACCGGCAAGCCTGCGCCCGTGCAGGCCGACACGTTGTTTGCGATTGCCTCCAATACCAAGGCGTTCACTGCCGCGTCGCTGTCGATCCTGGCCGATGAAGGCAAGCTCTCGCTCGATGACAAGGTCATCGACCATCTGCCGTGGTTCCGCATGTCCGATCCGTATGTGAGCGGGCAAATGCGCATCCGCGATCTGCTGGCGCACCGCAGCGGCCTGAGCCTGGGTGCAGGCGATTTATTGTTCTGGCCCAGCACCAGCTACACCACCGAAGAGGTCGTGCAGCGCCTGGCCAAGGTGCCGCTGAAGGGCGGTTTTCGCGACCGCTATGCGTACGACAACATCCTGTACGCAGTCGCCCAGAAGGTGATCGAGCAGGTCTCCGGGCAGAGTTATGCGGCATTTCTGCAGCAACGTATCTTCGACCCGGTGGGCATGCGCGGCACGCGCTTCAACGCCGACCATCTGCAGCCCGGCGATCACGCGGCAGTCGGGCATGCCAAGTACGACTTCACCGAGCTGCGCACGGTGGCGCCGCTGACCTGGTCCAACAACTCCGGTGCCGGCGGCATCTATTCCAGCGTGCACGACATGGCGCTGTGGATGAACGTGCAACTGGCCGGCGGCATCCTGCCCGATGGCAAACCCCTGTTCAGCGCCAAGCGCCAGCAGGAAATGTGGTCGATGATCACGCCGATCCCGATCGGCGAGGTGCAAGTGTCCGAGCTTGCCGCGGCGCGGCCGAACTTCGCCGGCTACGGTGAGGGCTGGAGCCTGAGCGATTACCGCGGCCATCGCCTGGTCTGGCACACCGGCGGCTGGCCCGGCATGGTGTCGCGCCTGACGCTGCTGCCGGATCAGAAGCTGGGCGTGGTGGTGTTGACCAATCAGGAGGTGGGCGCTGCGTTCAACGCCGTGACCTTCCAGGTGCTGGATGCCTTCTTGCAGGTGCCGTCCACCGATTGGACCGCCGCTTACGCCAAGCTGGTGGAGAAGGCCGACAGCGAGGCAGACGCAAGTTGGAAGAAGCACCAGGACGCGCGCGCGGCGCGGTCCACGCCGTCGTTGCCGCTGCGCAGTTACGCGGCCACCTATCGCGACCCCTGGTATGGCGATGTGGTGATCGTCCAGGACGGCAAGCGGCTGCGCCTGCAGTTCGCCAGGACCGCCCAGTTGGTGGGCACGCTGGAGCATTGGCAGCACGACAGCTTCATCGTGCGCTGGGACGACCGCTCCTTGAATGCCGATGCCTTCGTCAATTTTGCGCTGACCCCGGACGGCACGGTGCGCGAGATGCGTATGGAGCCGATTTCGCCGCTGACCGATTTCAGCTTCGATTTCCAGGACCTGGTGCTGACGCCGGTGCCGACGCAGACCGCTGTGGGCAAATGATGCAGGCACGCGCGGATGACCTGCGCGCTGCGCCTGGCGGGCCCAAGCGCGCAGGTGGCTCAGATCGCCATCGGCCGCCGCACGCTACCGAAGTGCGGCAGGTCCAGTTACGATCTGCGCACTTTTCAGGGATGTCGCCGCACGCATGACCACTCCGCAGATGTCGGTGTATTTCTTTTTGCAGGCTGCCGCGATTTTGTTGGTGTGCCGGCTGGTCGGCATGCTGGCCAAGCGCCTCGGGCAACCGCAGGTGGTGGGCGAAATGATTGCCGGCGTGATGCTGGGGCCCTCGTTGTTCGGCTTGCTGGCGCCGGGCGCGCAGGCGGCCCTGTTCCCCAAGCAGACCATGGACGTGCTGTATGTGTTCGCGCAGTTCGGCGTGGGCCTGTACATGTTCCTGGTCGGAACCGATTTCCGCGGCGACCACTTTCGCGCGCGCTATCGCAGTGCCATGAGCGTGTCGATGGCGGGCATCGCGGTGCCGTTCCTGCTGGCATTTGCCATGTGCCCATGGTTGATCAACGTGCAGGGCCTGTTTTCGGAAAAGGCCAAGCTGGCCGAAGCGTCGCTGTTCCTGGGCGCGGCCATTGCGATCACCGCCTTCCCGATGCTGGCGCGCATCATCCACGAACGCGGTCTGACCAATAGCCCCTTGGGCACCTTGGCGCTGACCGCTGGCGCGTTCGACGATGCCGCAGCGTGGTGCATTTTGGCCGTGGTGCTGGCCAGTTTCGGCGGCAGTTGGGGCAGTGCCTACCTGGCCATCGGCGGCGGCATCGGCTATGCGGTCTTCATGATTTTCGTCGGCCGGCATCTGCTCAAGCGGCTGGCCGATCATGTGGTGCCCGGCCAGCCGCTGAGCAACAGTGTCCTGGCGGTGGTGCTGATCCTGTTCTGCATCAGCGCCTGGGCCATGGATGCGATCGGCATCCACGCGGTGTTCGGCGGTTTCCTGCTCGGTGTCTGCCTGCCCAGGGGCGCACTGACCGAGAAGCTGCGCGAGATGATGCAGCCGTTCGTCGTGGTGTTGCTGCTGCCGATGTTCTTCACCTATTCGGGCTTGAAAACCCAGCTCAGCGTATTGCTGCAGCCGCAGATCATGCTGGCGGGCGTGGCGATCCTGGCCGCGTCGTTCATCGGCAAGGGCGTGGCCTGCTGGGCCGCGGCGCGAGCGACCGGCGAGAACAACCGCGACGCGATGGCGATCGGTTCGCTGATGAATGCACGCGGGCTGATGGAGCTGATCATCATCAATATCGGCTTGCAGGCGGGTGTGATCGAACAGGGCCTGTTCTCGGTGCTGGTGCTGATGGCGATCCTGTCCACGCTGATGGCCACGCCGTTGTTCAACTGGATCATGCGCCGCCACGCCAATGTGAGCGACGCGGTGCCGAGCCTGCAGTCGCGGTGATCGGCGCGCGACTGCCCGCAGGTGCGGGCAGTGCACTGGCGGCGTGTGCGGCCGGGCCTTGCGTCAACGCCCCAGCGGCAACTGCACGCTGGCCAGCAGGCCACCGCCGGGGCGGTTGCTGACGACCAGTTGGCCATCGTGCGCCTGGCAGATGGCCGAGGCGATCGCCAGGCCCAGGCCGCTGCCGCCGGAATGCCGCGCGCGCGAGCTGTCGGCGCGCCAGAAGCGGTCCAGCAAGTGCGGCAGTTGCGCAGGCGCCACGCCGGGACCGCGGTCGCCGACGGTGAGCTGCACGCTGTTGCCGTCGCGGCGCACCTCGATTTCCAGCAACTTGCCGGCTGCGGCGTAGCGCAACGCGTTATCGATCAGGATCGACAGCACCTGGCCCAGCCGGTGCCGGTCGGCATGCAGGCGCAGCGCCGGAGCCGTGGGGTAGTGAATGGTCATCTGCGCCTCGCGCAGCGCCGGGCCTGCCCACTCGATGCGCTCGGCGACGAGCTCCCGCAGCTCGACGCTTTCCGGCTCCAGCACCAGCTGGCCGGCACGCGCCAGCGACACCAGGTGCAGGTCGCCGATCAGCCGATTGATCTGCTCCAGCTGGCGATGCACCAGCCGCAGTTGCTCCGGTTCGCGCGGGAAGACGTCATCCAGCATGCCTTGCACGCGTCCCATCGCGGCATTGAGCGGGGTGCGCAGTTCATGCGCCAGCATCGCGCTGGAGTCGCGTAATTCGCGCTCGTATTGCTGCAGCCTGCCGCTCATCGTATTGAAGTCGTCGGCCAGGGCGGTGAGCTCGTCCGGCGCGCCGCGCACCACTTGCGCGCGTGCGCCGAAATCGCCATCGCTGACCCGGTGCGCGGCGAAAGCCACCTGCGAAAATTGCCGCGACAGCGGCCGCGACGCAAGCAGGCCGCAGAACAGGATGACCGGGACCGAGATGGTCATCATGGCGCCCAGCATCCACCAGTCCGGATTGGCCAGCCCGGGCAGGAAATTTTCGATGTCGTAATAGCGCTGGAACAGCTCCCACAGGCGCGCCTGGTTGGCCCGGGGCTGCTCGATCAGCTGGGAGATCTCGGCACGCGGCTCGGCCGGCACGTTGCTCAGGATCAGGCTGTAGCGCAGGTTGAAATAGCACCACATGCCGAACGCGATGACCATCATGGTGACCACCGCCAGCGCGCTCATGCGCAGTCCCACCCACCACCACAGGGGCGCCTGGTTGCGCCAGGCATGAAACCGCCGCAGCACCTTCATTGAAAGCGATACCCCACTGCACGCACGGTGACCAGCACACCGGTGATGCCATGCACTTCGAGTTTGCGACGCAGGTTGTGGATGTGCGAATCCACCACCCGTTCCAATGCATCGCTGTCGGGCAGGCAGGCGTCGAGCAGTTCGCTGCGCGTAAAGGCCTTGAATGGGGTCTTGAGCAGCAGCGCGAGCAGGTTGAATTCGGTCGGCGTCAGATCCAGCGCCACGCTGTCGCCGTTTTCGTGTTGCACGCTGGCGACCACGGCGGCCGGATCCACGCTCAGCCGACCGTGCTGCAATGGGTCGCCTGGCGCGCGCACCGCCACGCTCCGGCGTAGCACCGCATGCACGCGCGCCACCACCTCCTTGGGGCTGTATGGCTTGACCACGTAATCGTCGGCGCCGTAGCGCAGGGCGCCAAGCTTTTCCGGCTCGTCGCCAATGGCGGTGACCATGATCACCGGCGTGTCGCCGGCGCGGCGGATCGTCGACAGCACCTCGATGCCGCTGAGCTTGGGCAGCATCACGTCCAGCAGCACCAGATCCGGTGCCCATTGCCGGTGGAGCTGGATGGCGCGTTCGCCATCGCCGGCCACCGCCACATCGAAGCCGTCGCGGCGTAGATAGGCCTCCAGAATGCTGGCGCTATCGCTGTCGTCTTCCACCAGCAGAACCTTTTTGCCTGTCATGGCGTGTTGCCCTGTCGTCTCGATCAAATCTGGATAATTCCCGAAAACAACCTGGACGCTGCGGGTCGAGGATGTCGGTCGAGATTGGCTCTGTGCTCCGACATCATGATTCCACAAATTATTCCGCATCGTTGGTCCTGCGTGTGCCTGGTTGCCGCCAGTGCGGTGCTGTCGGTTGGCTGCTCGCTGACGCCGGCCTACCAGCGCCCGGTGGTCGGCGTGCCGGCCACCTTCGGCAGCCCGCAGGCGGCATTGGCGCCGGCATCCGGCCAGCCCGACGCCGATGCGACCGCCGCCGTCGCTCTGAACGAGCAAGAGCGCGCGTTTCTGCAGGCCTTCGCGCCAGACCGCGACCTGCGGCCCCTCATCGAACGTGCCTTGGCGCACAACGGCGATTTCCGCCGTGCGGCGTTGCAGGTAGAACAGGCGCGTGCACAGTACGGCATTGCGCGGGCGTCGCGCCTGCCGACGCTCGCCGTCGGCGCGCAGCAGCTGCGGCAACATTTCGACAACCCGACGCTGGATGCGCGGTACCAGCAGGATCTGGTGATTGCCAATGCGGGAATCGGCAATTTCGAAGTGGACTTTTTCGGCAAGCTGCAGGCGATGTCCGAGGCCGCACGCCAGCGCTACCTGGCCAGCGCCTATGGCCGCGACGCGGCGCGTGGCGCCCTGATTGCAGAGGTGCTGCGTGCCTACACCGCCGAGCGCACCACCGCGCAGGCGCTGCAGCAGCTGCAATCGCTGGATGCCGACAGCGCTGCGCTGCTTGCCATCGCCGAGCGGCAATATCAGGTAGGGCTGATTGCGCGCGACGAGCGCGATGCGCAGCAGCGACAGGCCGACCAAGCCCATGTGGCGGCCCTGCAGGGCAACGACAACCACGCTGCGGCGCTGCGTGCGCTGCAGTTGCTGGCCGGCTACGACAGCACTCCGGTACCCGGCGACCTGCAGGGTCTGATCGCCGCTGATACGCCTGCCAGTGCGTGGCGCGCCCTGGATTCGTCGCTGTTGCTGCAACGCCCGGACATCCAGCAGGCCGAGCTGGAATTGCGCGCGGCCAATGCCGACATCGGCGCGGCGCGCGCGGCGTTTTTTCCATCCATCACCTTGAGCAGCAGCGTGGGCACGGCCAGCGACGGATTGAACGGCCTGTTTTCTGCAGGCCACGGCGTATGGAGCTTCATGCCGCAACTGAACCTGCCGTTGTTCGATGGCGGCCGCAATCGCGCCAACCTGGACCTGGCGCAAATACGCAAACGTGCCGATGTCATTGCCTACGAGCAGGCGATCGAGTCTGCATTCCGCGAGGTCGCCAACGCGCTCGACGCGCACGCCACCTTGTCGCAGGCCGAGCCGCGCTCGCGCGAGCAGGTCGAACGCGAGCAACTGCGTCTTGCTCGAATGCATGAACGCGTGGATGCCGGTCTGGAAGACCGCAGCGCGCTGCTGGCCGAGCGGACCCGCATCGCTCAGACCGAACTCGATTACCTGGATACCGCACGCCAACGCGTGCTGAGCCGTATTGCGCTGTTTCAAGCCTTCTATGGCGTGCGCCTGCCCACCGCTTCCTGACTTCCGACGGAGACTTTCGATGCACCTATCGTCCTTCAATCGCCTGCGTGGCCACCATGCCGTTCGCGCCAGCGTGCTTGCCTGCATGAGCGCCATTCCGTGCATTGCGCACGCACAAACCGATCTGACCGGGAGTTCGCGCCTGCTGGGAGACCGCACTGAAATCACGGCAGGCGCCGCAGCGGTTGCCACGCCGGAGTATGCCGGTGCCGAGCGCGCGCGCGTGCAATTCAACCCGGTGCTGGTGGTGCAGCGCGGCGTGTTGTTCTTCGACACCTCCCGCGGCGGCGGCCTGCAATTCCAGAGCAAGTCCGGCTTCTACGTATCGCAATCGTTGTATTACGACCTGGGCCGGCTGCAAAGCGACAGCAACTGGCGGCCGGGCTCGCGCCTGCTGGCCGGCATGGGCGATGTGCCTGGCTCGGTGACCGCACGCACGCTGGTGATGCAGCAAGTGACGCCCTACATGAACGTCAATGCGGAGGCCGAATTCACGCTCAAGGATGCTGCGCGCCGCAACCGCTATCGCGCCGGGATGGAGTTCACCCTGCTGCATAGCGCTAACGACACGGTCACCCTGGACCTGGACGTGCATGGCGGCGACCGCCGCTTCAATCAGGCTTACTTCGGCGTCACCGATGCGCAAGCCGCGCGCACCCGCTTTGCCGCCTTCAATGCCGGGTCCGGTGCGTATGCCGCCGCGGTAGGTGGCAGTTGGACACACTCGTTGGGCGACCACTGGGCCACCACGTTGGGGGTCACCGGAACGCGCTACCTGGACAACGCCGAAGACAGCCCGCTGGTGGCACGCCGCAGCGTGGTCAGCGGCAACCTCGCACTGACCTACAGCCGCTGAGCGGCATACACCGGGGGATCCAATGATGACGATGTTCTATCGCGGCCTGGTGTGCGGCACGTTGCTGCTGGGACTGGCCGCATGCAGCGGGCCGGAGGCGCCGGCCACCGAGACGCCGCGCGCGGTGAAGCTGGAGCGCTTCGGCAACGGGGGCGATAACCCACTGCAGGTGCCGGCGCTGGTGCGCCAGGAACAACGCGCCGAGCTGGGGTTCGAAGGGGCAGGCCGTCTGTCTGCGGTGCTGGTGGATGTCGGCGACCGGGTGACCCGCGGGCAACTGCTGGCACGGCTGGACGATGAGCCGCTGCGCCTGCGCGAACAGCAGGCCGATGCCAACGTGCGCGCGGCACTGGCGCAATCGGGCGAACGGCAACTGCAATTGCGCCAGCAACAGGCAATGTTCGATGACGGCGCCAGTTCCAGCGCCACCTTGACTGCCGCGCGGGCGGCGGCAGATGCGGCCGCCGCGCAGCTGCAGGTGGCCAGGGCCGACCTGGCCATGGCGCGCCGCGGCGCGCGTCTGGGCGAGCTCCGCGCGCCCTTCGATGGCAGCGTGGTGGCGCGCCTGCAACAGCCGCAGGCCGATGTGGCGGCGGGGCAGGCGGTGCTGCAGGTGGAGGGGCAGGGCCATGTGCAACTGGTCGCCACGCTGCCGGCAATTGCCGGTGCCGGTCTGGTGCCGGGGCAAACCGTGCATGCCCGCGTGGTGGATGCGGGCGGCGCGCCGATCGAACTGCGTCTGCGCAGTCTTTCCAGCCGCCTGGACAATGCCACGACGGTGCAGGCGTTGCTGGAACCGCTCGCCGCCGCGCCTTCGCTGCGCAGCGGCGACAGCGTGATGCTGACGCTGCCGCCTGCTGCCGCGTCCACGCCGAGCGTGCCGTTGTCGGCGGTATTGCCCCGACTCAACCGGCAACAGGCCAGCGTGTTCGTTTACCAGCCGGCCACGCGGGCCGTGATCGAACGCGCGGTCGACCTGGGAACGATCGTCGGCGAGCGCGTCCAGATTCTGCGCGGGCTGCGGGCAGGCGAGCAGGTGGTGAGCGCCGGTGTGGGCTTCTTGGTGAACGGCCAGCCGGTGACGCCACTGCAGGCGCAGACGCAGCTGAGCGGAGGTCGCACGCCATGAAGCTGACCCAGATGGCGATGCGCTCGAGCCGGCTGACGTTGTTTGCCGCAGCGATGATCCTGATCGGCGGCATCGTGGCGTTTCTCGGTTTCCCATCGCAGGAAGAACCGTCGGTGACCGTACGCGACACGCTGGTGTCGGTGGCCTATCCCGGCATGCCCAGCGAGCAGGTGGAAAACCTGCTGGCGCGTCCGGTGGAGGAGCGCTTGCGCGAGCTGGCCGGCATCAAGCGCATCGTCACCACGGTGCATCCGGGCAGCGCGATCGTGCAGCTGACCGCCTATGACGATGTGCAGGATCTGCCGGCGCTGTGGCAGCGGGTACGCGCCAAGGCCGCGGAGGCCGGCGCGCAATTGCCTGCGGGCACGCTTGGTCCCTTTGTCGACGACGACTTCGGGCGCGTGTCGGTGGCGTCGATCGCGGTGACCGCACCGGGCTTTTCGATGAGCGAAATGCGCGGCCCGTTGCGGCGCATGCGCGAGCAGCTGTACGCCTTGCCCGGCGTGGAGCAGGTGAAGTTATATGGCCTGCAGGACGAATCGGTGTATGTGTCGTTTGATCGCGCACGGTTGCTGGCGAGCGGCTTGACGCCGTCCAGCGTGATGGCGCAGTTGCGCGCGCAGAATGTGGTGGGTTCCGGTGGGCAGGTCGCGGTGTCGGGGCTGGCGCTGACCGTGGCCACGTCCGGCGAAATCCGCACGCCCGAGCAGTTGCGCGCTGTTCTGCTGAGCGTGCCCGGCGCACCTGCGGGCGGTGCCCGCGAGGTGACCCTGGGCGAGCTGGCGCAGGTGCAGGTGATGCCGGCCGACCCGCCGCAAAGCGCGGCCGTTTACCAGGGCCAGCCGGCGGTGGTGGTCTCGGTCTCGATGCAGCCGGGCACCAATATCGCCGAGTTCGGCAAGGCGCTGCGCGCCAAGCTCGACGACACCGCGCACGAGCTGCCTGTCGGCTTCACCCAGCACGTGGTGAGCTTCCAGGCCGATGTGGTCGAGCGCGAGATGGGCAAGATGCATCACGTCATGGGCGAGACCATTGTCATCGTCATGGCGGTGGTGATGCTGTTTCTGGGCTGGCGTACCGGGTTGATCGTCGGCGCGATCGTGCCGTTGACCATCTTCGCCTCGCTGATCGTCATGCGTGTGCTGAACGTGGAGCTGCAGACGGTCTCCATTGCCGCCATCATTCTTGCGCTGGGCTTGTTGGTGGACAACGGCATCGTGATTGCCGAAGACATCGAGCGCCGCCTGGTGGCCGGCGAGGAACGCCGCCAGGCCTGCATCGATGCGGGCCGGACGTTGGCGACACCTTTGCTGACCTCGTCGTTGGTCATCGTGCTGGCGTTCTCGCCGTTCTTCTTCGGCCAGACCAGCACCAATGAATATCTGCGCTCGCTGGCCACCGTGCTTGGCGTGACGCTGCTGGGTTCGTGGTTGCTGAGCATCACGGTGACGCCGCTGCTGTGCATGCACTTCGCCAAGGTGCATGTCACCAAGACCAGCGATGCAGCCGAATCGCGGTTCTATCGCGGCTACCGCCGTGTGATCGAACGCGTGCTGCAGCACAAGGTGCTGTTCATCGGCGCGATGACGGCGATGCTGGCAGTGGCGGTCACCGTGCTGGTGTCCATTCCATACGACTTCCTGCCCAAGTCCGACCGCCTGCAGTTCCAGATGCCGGTGACCTTGCAGGCGGGCAGCGATGCACGCCAAACGCTGCGCACGGTGAGTGAACTCAGCCGCTGGTTGGGCGACCGCCGCGCCAACCCCGAGGTGGTGGACAGCATCGGGTATGTTGCCGATGGCGGGCCGCGCATCGTGCTGGGCCTGAACCCGCCGCTGCCGGCGGCCAACCAGGCCTACTTCACGGTCAGCGTGCGGCCGGGGACCGACATCGATGCGGTGATCGCACGGGTGCGCTCGCATGTGCGCAGCCACTTCCCCGCGCTGCGCGCCGAGCCCAAGCGCTTTTCGCTGGGCGCCACCGAAGCCGGGATGGCGGTGTATCGCGTGGTGGGTCCGGACGAGGCGGTCCTGCGCAGCAGCGCTGCTGCGATCGCCAGGGCCTTGCGGGCGGTGCCGGGCACCGTGGACGTGCAGGATGACTGGCAGGCGCGCATTCCGCGCTATTTGGTGCAGGTGGACCAGCTCAAGGCCCGCCGCGCCGGTGTCAGCAGCGAGGACATTGCGCAGGCATTGCAGGGGCGCTACAGCGGCGTGGATGCCACGTTGATCCGCGACGATGGCACCGATGTGCCGGTTGTCGTGCGCGGCAGCACCGACGAGCGTGCCGCCAACGGCAACCCGGCCGATACGTTGGTGTACCCGCAGGCAGGCGGCGCACCGGTACCGTTGGCGGCGGTCGCCACGGTGCTGCGCGACAGCGAGCCGTCGGCGATCCAGCGGCGCAACCTCAGCCGTGCGATCACCGTGACCGCGCGCAACCCGCAACTGACCGCGACGGAGATCGTCGAGCGGCTGTCCGCGCCAATCGCCGCGCTCAAGCTGCCGCCCGGCTACCGCGTGGAGATTGGTGGCGAGCTGGAAGATTCGGCCGAAGCCAATCAGGCCCTGCTGCACTACATGCCGCATGCCTTGGGCGCGATCCTGCTGCTGTTCGTGTGGCAGTTCAACTCGTTCCGCAAGTTGTTCATCGTGCTGTCGGCGGTGCCGTTCGTGCTGATCGGTGCGGCACTGGCGCTGGTGATGACCGGCTATCCGTTCGGCTTCATGGCGACCTTCGGCCTGCTGGCGCTGGCCGGCATCATCGTCAACAACGCGGTGTTGCTGCTGGAGCGCATCGAAGCCGAACTTGCCGATGGCCTGCCGCGCCGCGAAGCGGTGGTGGCGGCCGCGGTCAAGCGGCTGCGCCCGATCGTCATGACCAAGCTCACCTGCATCGTCGGCCTGGTGCCGCTGATGCTGTTTGCAGGCCCGCTGTGGACGGGGATGGCGATCACCATGATCGGTGGGCTGGCGTTGGGCACGTTGGTGACGCTGGGCCTGATTCCGATCCTGTATGACCTGCTGTTCGGTTTGCGCCTGCGCCGCAGTGCCTGAGCGTGGCCAACAAACCGTGACGCGTGGCGGTCGGGCGGGCGTGGACGGGCGCTTAGAGGCGGGATGGACAAGTGCTACATCCCGACCCGGGCACCGGCAGCGCCCGCCTGGCGGTTGCGCAGTGATTTCATTCGCCGATCTGGACAGCGTCTACATTCGCCTGCCTGGCACGCCATACTGGTAACAGGCAGGCACACGCATCGCATGATGACCAAGGCAAAAAAGAAATCCGCGCAGCAAGCGCTGCAGGCACCTGCGCCGGTGTATCAACTGCATGTGGCATTGACCGGCAGTGCGCCGCTGATCTGGCGGCGCCTGCTGGTGTCGGGCGCAGTACGCCTGGCCACCTTGCATCGCGTATTGCAGCCGGTGATGGGCTGGAATGGCGCCCATCCCTACGAATTCGACCTCAGCGGCGGGCGTTACGGCGAATCCGGGCTGGATGTGCCCGAGCGTCCCCGGCTCAAGCATGCCGCGCGTGTCACGCTGGAAAGCGCGGTGGGCGAACTGGAAGGCTTCGAGTATTTCTACGGCGCCGGCCCTGGCTGGCAGCATCGGCTGCAAGTGGAAGCGCTGTTGCCGACCGATGCCGGCCTGCGCGTGGCGCGCTGTGTGGACGGTGCCAATGCCTGCCCGCCGAATAGCAGTGGCGGCATTGCCGATTACCAGGCGCTGTTGCACATCATCGCCGACCCGGACCACCCGCGGCATGTGCAGGAATTGGCGAGCTTGGGTGGGCGCTTGGAACCCGGGCATTTCGATCTGGCAGAGGTCAATCGCCTGCTCGCGCGCGTGCGCGAGTGACAGCGGTGGCGCCTCATGGGCGAAGGCGCTGCAAACCTCGTCTCTTGTTCTCCTGGCGACGGCGTTGACGCAGTGCATGGGCTGATCAAGCCGCGTGCCGACCAGCGCCACTGCGGCTTGACGCCCGATCGGCTAGCCTGAGATCCCGGTGTTTCCGAAGTCCGCGCAATGTTCCGCTGGTTCGAGTCTCTGATCGATATCTTCCCGCCCATCGAGCGGGAGATGCCGCCACGCAGCGTGTGGCGCTTTTATCTGCATTATCTGCGGCCGTTGTGGCCGATCCTGCTGGCCACCTTGATCGCCGGGCTGCTGCTGGCGCTGGTGGAAGTGGCGATGTTCGACTTCCTCGGCCGCATCGTCGACATGCTTGCCGACAAGCCTGGGCCGGACTTCTTCCGGCAGCATGCGGGCGAACTGATCTGGATGGCGGTCATCACGCTGGTGGCAAGGCCGTTCTTCACCGGCCTGCACAATCTGCTGGTCAATCAGGCGATCGTGCCGGGTCTTAGCAACCGTTCGCGCTGGCTGATGCACAACTACGTGGTGCGCCAGAGCCTGGGCTTCTTCAACAACGATTTTGCCGGGCGCATCGCCAATCGGGTGATGCAGACCGGCACCTCGCTGCGCGAGTCGGCCGTGCAGATGGTGGATGCGCTGTGGTACATCGTGGTCTACACCGGCAGTGCCCTGTGGCTGTTCGCGCAGGCAGACCCCTGGCTGATGGCGCCGCTGCTGCTCTGGCTGGTGGTGTACGTCGCGCTGATGGCGTTTTTCGTGCCGCGCATGAAGGCGCGCGCATGGGTTGCCTCCGATGCGCGCTCCAAGGCGACCGGCCGCATCGTCGATGGCTATACCAATATTTCCACGCTCAAGTTGTTCGCCCATGCCGGCCGCGAACAGGCGTATGTGCGCGATGCCATCGACGAACTGGCGGTGAAACACCGCCGGCAGACCCGGGTGACCACCGCCATGGACACCGCCATCGCAGTGGCCAACGGCTTTTTGATCGTGGGGACCTGCGCGCTGGCGCTGTGGTTGTGGAGCCGCGGCCAGATCAGCGTGGGCGCGATCACCCTGGCCACCGGTCTGGTGATCCGTATCCACAACATGTCCGGCTGGATCATGTGGACGGTCAACGGCATCTTCGAGGACATCGGCACCGTGCAGGACGGCATGCAGACCATCTCGCAACCGGTGCAGGTGCAGGATGCAGCCGATGCGGTGCCGCTGCAGGTAACGCAGGGGCAGGTGCAGTTCGAGCACATCCATTTCCATTACGGCAAGCGCGGTGGGGTGATCGCCGGGCTGGATCTGCAGGTGCGTGCCGGCGAGAAGATCGGCCTGGTCGGGCCATCCGGTGCCGGCAAATCCACCCTGGTCAACGTGTTGCTGCGGCTTTACGACCTGGAGCAGGGCCGCATCCTGATCGACGGGCAGGACATCGCAACCGTGACGCAGGAAAGCCTGCGCGGGCAGATCGGCCTGGTCACCCAGGACACCTCGCTGTTGCATCGCTCGATCCGCGATAACCTGCTGTATGGGCGGCCGCAGGCCAGCGAGGCGCAGATTCTCGATGCCGTGCGCAAGGCACGCGCCGACAGTTTCATCGACACGCTGATCGATGGCGAAGGCCGCCGCGGTTTCGATGCGCATGTGGGCGAGCGCGGGGTCAAGCTCTCCGGCGGTCAGCGCCAGCGCATCGCGATTGCGCGGGTATTGCTGAAGGACGCGCCGATCCTGATTCTGGACGAAGCGACCTCGGCGCTGGATTCGGAAGTGGAGGCCGCCATCCAGGACAGCCTGGACGCGCTGATGGGCAACAAGACGGTGATCGCCATCGCGCACCGCCTTTCGACCATCGCGCGCATGGACCGGCTGGTGGTGATGGATGCCGGCAAGATCGTCGAGACAGGCACGCATGCGCAATTGATTGCGCATGGCGGCCTGTATGCACGGCTTTGGGCGCGGCAGACCGGAGGGTTTGTTGCTGCGGATGCGTGACGGAAAGCTACGTGTAAGGACACGCGACTGGGGTAACGCGGGTTGGAAACTGGCCAATAGACATTGGCGGCGACCTAAGCCCCTCTCCCGGCGGGAGAGGGGTTGGGGTGAGGGTCCGGGGCGAAGCCACTTGCTAGTTTTGGATGACACAAGGCTTCATGGTCGATTGAATTCGCACCAGGAAAATGCGTCCTCTATGAGGCACGCGAGGCGTCGCCCGTACCCTCATCCGCCCCTGCGGGGCACCTTCTCCCGCGGGGAGAAGGGAAATGCTCACTCGATCGGTTGATCCAGCATCAGCTCGCGGGCGAAGCGTACCGGCGGTGCACCGTAGGACAGCATCTTGTCGTGATAGGCCTTCAGGTTGAAGGTCTCGCCGAGCTTGTCCTGTACCGCCTTGCGGGTGTCCAGATGTTCCTGCACGCCGACGAAGTAGGTCGGGAGCTGTGCGGAGGAGAGCTGCGCACGCACCCACTTGCCCGAGGCTTCGCTTTCCTGCTGGAAGGTGTCGTGGGTCATCAGGTGCATCGCCTTGTCGCGATCCCATCCGTCCACATGCACACCCTGGTCGAGAATGGCATTGGCAATGGTGCGCAGGTAGAACTTGAGCTGCACCAGGTGGAACAGCGGGTCGTTATCCAGGTAACCCTGCTCCTGCATCATGCGCTCGGTGTAAACCGCCCAGCCTTCGGCGAACATGCCCGAGCGCAGCACCGCGCGCAGCGTGGAGGGGAACTTGGCCGAATGCCAGCCTTCCAGGTAGTGACCCGGCGTGCCCTCATGGATGCTGAGCAGCTGGATCATGCGGGTGTTGTATTCGCGCAGGAACGAATCGACCTGCTTGTCGTTCCAGTCGTCGGGAATCGGCGATACCGCGTAGAACGTCTTGAGATTCTTGTCGAGCGGGCCGGGCGAATCGCAATACGCGACCGCCACGCCACGCTGGAACTCCGGCATCAGGATGATGTCCACCGGCGAATCGGGTAGCGTCATCAAGTCCTTGTGGCGCACGAATTCGGTGGATTGGGCCAGCGCTGCCTTGGCCGCGTCCACCACCTTGTCGCGCGCCGGCTTGTCGGCATACGCCAGTTCCAGCGCCGCTTCGATCGCCGCCTGCTGCTGGTCGTCGGTGGGCGAGTCGGGCAACTTGGGGGCGCCGGGCTTGTCCTTGAGTACCGTGCGCGCAATCCCGTACATGTCGCTGCGCACGCGCTTGAGCTCGGATTCGGCGCGCTGCTTGATGTCGGCACGCGACAGCGACGACAGCAGCGCGAATTTCAGCTTCTGATCGTATTTTTCCGCACCGATGCGGAAGTCGCCCTTGGCATTGGGGACCAGCACGGTGTCCAGCCAGGTCTGCTGCTCGGCCACTGCCTTGCGCAGGTTGTCGATGGCCGCCTGCGCACGCGCCGCCTCGATCGGGCCAAGCTGGCTGATGTTGGGCGCGATGAAGCTGTCGACGATGCTCAGGATGCCCTTGTTCTGCTTGGCCACCGTTTCGGCATGGATCTTCGGCACGCGCGCCGGGTCCAGGTTCTCGCGTGCCTGCGCAAAGATGCTCGGGATCTTTTCCATGCGCTGGGTGGCCGCGGTCAGGCGCTCGGGCAGCGGCGCGAATTCGCGCGCCATCAGGCTGTACAGCGCGCTGCCGGCCAGCCCGTTGTAGACCTGCGGGTCCCAGGCCCAGCTTTGCAGCACCTCGGTATTCCAGATCTCCGATTGCAGCTGATTGCGCAGGATGGCCGCATCCACCTGGTTCTCGCGCGAAAGCTTGGCCACCTCGATTGCATCCAGGGTGGCCAGCAGCTTCTTGCCCGCATCCACGCTGCGCTGACGGCCGCCGGCGCTCAGGTCGTCGATTTGCGCATCGAAGCGATGGTCGCCGGTCTGGGTGGCGGTCACCGGCGACAGCTGCATCCAGGTGTCCAGGGCCTGTTTGGATAATGCGGCAAAGCGCGCATCCGGGGTCTGTGCCTGGCTGGCGGCAGGCGCGGCTGCATCGGCGCGCGGTGATTCGGGCTGTTGCTGGCAGGCGCTGAGGCCGGTGAGCAGGGCAAGGACAAGCAGGCGTTGACGCATCGTGGGTCCTGGTGGAATCAAACCGCCAGCATAGGCATCTGCGCCCACGTGCGCATCCGCCATTGGTGTAGGGCAGCCAATAAATCGACGGCGCTCACCGCCAGGCGGGCGCGGCCGAGGCTTGGACCAGCGTGTGCCGCCTGACCCTGCGGATCGTGCGCGCCCTCCATGTGCCCTGACAGATGCGCACCACGTGTGGGTGAGCGCCCCGATCCTGCCGGCCGTGCAGCGGCGCAATCGCCCGGGTGAACACGACGGCTGCACGTTGCGGGCGCGATCGCTCGTACACTCCGGTTCCCGGGCGCCGCCTCGCTACCCAGGCGGCGCGTACACGCAACATCATGCTTGCCACCCGCACGGTGGCCTGTTCCAAGGAGGATCACATGCACTATGCCGGTAGCTGTCATTGCGGACGCATCGCGTTCGATCTGCAGACCGAAGCGCCCATCACCGAGGTCTACGACTGCAACTGTTCGCTGTGTCGCCGCCGTGGCGGTTTGCTCTGGTTCGGCGCGCGCACGCAGCTGCAGCTTCAGGCCGCGCCGGAAGCTGTGGGCAGCTACCGTTTCAATCAGCAGCACATCGATCACCACTATTGCACGCAGTGCGGGATCGCGCCCTTCAGCGAGGGCCTCAACCCCAAGACCGGCGAAATGGGCGTCGCGGTCAATGTGCGTTGCCTGCCGGCGCTGGATCTTGCCGGGCTGCAGGTGCATGCAATCGACGGAGCCAGCCGATGAGCCGTGCCATGCAGCGGTATGCCACGGCCATGCTGCTGGGATGGGCGCTGTGCGGGTGTGCGAAGCATCACGCGGAGATGGCGGCCGACGGCGGGGCTGCGGCGCCGGCACCGCCCGCCGCGCAGGGCAATGCCCTGGCCTACGAGCACGATGTGCGCATCGAGCTGCCTGCCGACCAGATCGGCCAGCGCATCGCCGCGATACGCACTGCCTGCCAGGACGCGCAGTTCGGCGACTGCGCCTTGCTGGCGGTCGAGCAGGAAGGCGGGCGCGATCCCAGTGGGCGCGTCAGCGTACGGCTAGCACCAGAAGGGATCGAACCCATGGTGCAGTTGGCCGGCCAGCATGGCGATGTCGCCGCGCGTAGCACGCGGGCCGAAGATCTGGCCCAGCAGATCGCCGACACCGGCCTGGCACAGGCGCGGCTGCAAAAAGAGCATGCGCGCCTGCTGGAATTGCAGCAGCGCCGCGATCTGGCGGTGACCGATCTGCTGGCCTTGTCCAAGCGGCTGGCCGAGATCGAAGCCGAGGCGCAGCAGACCCAACAGCAGGCCGCGCAGCAGCAGCGCCGGGTGCGCACGCAGTTGCTGACGCTCAATTTCCGCAGTACCGGTGGCGAGCAGGGCAGGGGCGAGATCGCGCAAGCCGCTGCCGAGTTCGGCGAGGTATTTTCCAGCAGCGTGGCGTTCGTCATCCGCGCAGTGGCAGCGCTACTGCCGGTGGCTGCGGTTGCACTGATCGCCGGCTGGTTGTTGTTGCAGGCGTGGCGCTGGCGCGTACGTCGGCGCCGGATGTCCTGATGTACCGCAGCTGCGCGGGACTGCCGTGCAGCTGCGGGGTCATCCGACCGATCAGTGCATGCGGCGTGCGCTGTCAGCGCTCGGTCGCACGCGGCTTGAGCGCGCAGCGGCATGCCCAAGCGACGCAGGACGCGTCATGGCGTCGCGTGTGATCCAGCAACGCAGCACTGTCGCCACAGGTAGGGCTGAGCCCGGCTCAACCTTCGTCCACTTCGTATTCCACAAACACGTCCAGCTGCAGTGCCAGCTCTTGCACCGCGTCGCGGACCTTCTGCGCGGTGGCCTCGTTGCCGGCTTCCACTTCGAACTCGTGGCTGCCCGGACCTTCGTCGTCCGACAGGCCTGCCGAGCTGGAATCTTCGTCGTCCAGGTGCGGCATCAGATCGTCCACTTCTTCCACGTGCTCGATGCCGTCGATGCTTTGCAGCAGGTTGGCAATGGCACGCGCGTCGTCGTCGGTGCCGGTGATGCGCATGCGGAGGGTAGGCATGGGAGTGTCCTGTGGATTGGGGACATCAAGCCTAGGCATCGCCAGGACAAAACGAGGTGATGGCGCGCTGCTCACATCACGCGGGCCGTGCCGGCCATGCCTGGCTGGTAACGGGGTCGGACTGCATCACGCGGCCTACTGCGGCGCGCAGCATCGTGGGCATGACGTACTGGTGATGCGCATGATGGATACAGGCCATGTAGACACGGCCAAACCCGTTGCGGCAGCTCACCCGGGTGGCCATGGTCAGCTCGATCTCGTGCGTGCCGACCCGGCGCAATGCCACCGACGAGCGGAAGCGCAGATGTTTGTCGTCGGCGCCCAGCACGATCTGCACGTGCTGCCCATCGGCGTCGCTGCGTTGTGCCAGCACCGGGAAGCGCCCGGCAAAACGTTGCGCTGCGCTCGGGTCGAGCAACGAAGACACCGGGCAACCCAGGTGCGAGGTACGTAGTCCCAATGGCTTGACCATCAGGTTGCGCAGGCGCATCAAACCGCTCACCCCGCCCGGCGGCTGATCGACGAATGCCTGCAGCAAGTCGCACATCAGGCCTTGCAGGCTGTCGCTGCGCAGTTGGCGTGTGTCCAGGCGCAACTGATGGGTGTCCTGAAAATGCACCTGCCCGCTCAACTGCTCGCGCAGCAATGCATCGGCCGGCAGTGCGTGCAGCGAGCGGATCCGTAGCGGTGCCACGCGGGTGGCGACAAATCCGGGGCGGCGGGTGCGCGGCGGCAGCTGGCGGATGCGCCCGCTCCAACGGCGCGCACGGCTGCAGGCGCGCTGCTGCCAGCTCTGCGGTTTGACGTGCAGCGACAGCGAAACGGTAGGCACATCCGCCGCACGAAAGGCATCGGACTGCAGCAGCGCCGCGACAGGGGGCGGCAGCAGTTCGGTCAAGCTGGCAATGGTCGCCGTGCCCTGGGTGACCAAGGCTTGCTGCTCGGGGCTCAAGTCGCCGCCGGCTTCGTCCGGATGGCAGGACAGCGCAAAGAACGCCGAGTGTGCCGCGTTCCCTTGCGCAGGCACGAACTGGTGCCACGTTCCGCCGCCGAAGCGCACCGTAAACAGGCTATCGCCGGGCAGATCCACGTAGCGCAGCGCCTGCAGGAAGGCCCGCGGGTCCTGACGCAATTGCTGCGCCGAGGCGGTGGAAAAGCGCAGTTGCGCACCGCCGCTTCCGGTGATTGCGGTGAACACGCGATTGCCGGCATGGCAGTGGAATGGATGCCCCTGCGGCCCGACCGAAAACGAAAATAGCGAGGCACGATCGTCATGGCCGAAGTCCGGCGCGGACAGCTGCGCCGACGGTTCGTCCAGGGCATCGTGGTGTGCTGGGTGGTGCCGCTGCCGTTCGCCGGTCTGCGCGATCAAGCTATCGCCTGCGCCTGGGTCCAGTTGCGCAATCAGCATCACCTCGACCGGGCGGCCGCCGCTGTACGAGGGCAGCGATACGCGCGGAAAGCTTGTGTCTGCGACGATCCGTTGGTGGTCCATGGCATGTCCTTGCAGCAGAAGTCGAGTGGAGGATTAGCGGGTTTTTTTGGCCAGCTTGCGTGACTCGCGCTGCAGCGGGCCTGCCTTGGGGCAGACCTCAAATGCGAAGCCGCTGAGCGTATTGACCATGTTGTCGGGCGTCAGCCGATACACCACGAATTGGCCGCGCCGCTCGCTGCTGACCAACCCGGCTGCAGACAGCACGGAGAGGTGGCGCGAAATGGCTGGCGCGCTCATCGAAAACCGTTCGCCGATCTGCCCGGCAGTCAGTTCCTGCGCGGACAGGTAGGCCAGGATTTCCCGGCGTGGCCGGGAAGCCAGGGCTTCGAAGATGCGGTCGATGGACATGGATGGGGTTAGCTAATTAACGAATTAGCTAATTAATGATCTTGATAGGGATGGCTGTCAAGCGATTTATGCAGTGTCGCTCAGGATGTGCTGGTAGCCACTTTCCTGCGGGGCGCCGATCTACCGCTTGCGCACCGATGGTGCGCAAGCGCGCGGAACGGGGGTTTGAGGTGAAGGTACGCGCCGAAGCCGCAAGTGCACCGGACTCCACTAGCCTTCGCTCTTACCCTCATCCACTCCTGCCGAGCACCTTTTCCGTAGCGTGAAGGGCAGCGAAATGTTTCACGCAAACAGCCAGATACCCGCGCAACTTCATTCCGCCGCCGATGCGCTACGCAAACGCCGCCTTGCACGCGGCTCCTGTACGCCTTCGCTCAGCGGCAACGCCACCAATTCGGCGGGCAGTGCCGGCATCGGGGTGCGTTCGTCCTGTGCTTCGCGCTTGAGCCAGTCGATGAACAATGCCGCGGCCGGGCTGAGTTCGCGGTGGCTGGGGTGCACGATGTAGTACGCGTAACGCGCCTTGAGCGTGGGGCCGGGCAGGCGTACCAGTTCGTAACGCTGCAGGTAGGGCTGGGCGATGTGCTTGCGCGCCAGCACCGCGCCCAGGCCATACACGGCGGCGCGCATCGCGTCGGTGCTGTCGTTGAAGGTGTGCATCGGCGGCACGGTGGTACCGCGGACCTGGGCTGCGCGGAACCAGTCGCGCCACCCCTGTGGCGACATGTCGGTCAGTAGCGGTAATTGCGCGATCTGCGCCGGCGTGCGCAGGGCAGCCACTTCCGGCAACGACGGTGAGGCCACCGGGAACAGTTCGTCGTCCATCAGGTGATGCGAGGTCAGTCCGGGCCAGGCGCCTTGGCCATAACGAATACCCAGGTCCGGGCCGCCTTCTTCGAAACGCGAAAAGGCCGTATCCGATTGCAGGTCCATGCGGATATGCGGATAGGCGCGGCAAAAGCGCGGCAGCCGCGGCAACAACCAGCAGTACGACAGCGAGCGCAACGTGGTGACGCGCAGTGGAATGGCGTCTTCGCGCGGATGCAGGTTGCCGGCTACCGCCGCGATCTCGGCCAGCGCGGCGGTGGCCGCATCGGCCAGCTGGCGGCCTTCGGCGGTGAGTTTGACGCCACGCGGTAGCCGCTGGAACAAGGTCGCACCCAGCAGCGCTTCGAGCTTGCGCACATGGTGGCTGACCGCGCTGGCGGTGAGGTGCAGTTCTTCGGCGGCGTGGGCGAAATTCTGGTGGCGGGCGGCAGCGGCGAACACGCCCAGCGCAGGTAACAAGGTAGGGCGCAGATTCATCGAGGCATGAGTGAGATTTGTGGCTCGCCCCGATACTACGCGCTTGTCGCGCCCCTGGTGGCAACCGATGCTGCATCATTCCTTCGCGACGATCGTGCCATGTCTCTTTGTCTGCCTGCTGCCGTCTTCTGCCGTTTCATCCCCGCATGGCACGGTTCGGGAGCACGGTCATGAGCGTCCAATCGTCGGTGCAGCCCGAGCTTGCGGTACGTCAATGGCGTACGCCGCTTGAGCTTGGTTTTCTGGGCGTGGTGTGGGGCTGCTCGTTTTTGTTCATGCGCGTGGCCGCGCCCAAGTTCGGCACCGTGGTGCTGGTGGAAATTCGCCTGGCGCTGGGTGCGTTGGTGCTGCTGCCATTCCTGTGGCTGGCACGCGAACGTTTCCCGTTACAGCGCTGGCCCATGCTGGCGGCAATCGGCGTGCTCAACTCGGCGTTGCCGTTCCTGCTGTTCGCCTGGGGCGCGCAACACGCACCGGCGGCAGTCGGGGCGATCTGCAATGCGATGACGGTGCTGTTTACCGCGCTGATCGCCTTCCTGTTTTTCGGCGAACGGATCGGCACGCGTCGCGCGCTGGCCTTGCTGGTGGGGTTTATCGGCGTGCTGGTGCTGGCCACCGGCAAATCCGCCGGCTTGAGCGTCGGGCCGGCAGCGCTGGCTGGTGCAACTGCCTCGCTGCTGTACGGCATCGGCTACAACCTAGTGAAGCGCCATATGGGCGATTTGCCGCCTGCTGCGTCGGCGGCGTCGACGCTGGGTTGCAGTGCGCTCTTGCTGGCGCCCTTGGCCTGGTGGCAATGGCCGACCACGCCGGTGCCGGCGGTGGCGTGGGCCTGCGCCACCGCGTTGGGTGTGGTGTGCACCGGGTTGGCGTTCTTGATGTACTACCGCCTGATCCAGCGCATCGGCCCGGCGCGTGCGTCCACGGTGACCTATCTGGTGCCGGTGTTCGGCGCGCTGCTGGCATGGTCGCTGCTGGGCGAACCGCTCACCTGGACCATGCTGGTGGCCGCGGTGCTGATCCTCGGCAGCGTCGCCTTCAGCCAGCGCGCCCGCTGACGGGGCGCGGCTCGCTCTTGCGATTCCCGATTTCCGATTTCCGATTCAACCAGCCGGCGGCACACGCACCGGCAACGGCACATTGCACAGGTCGATGTGCCCGGCCGGGCGCTTGTAGAAATCGTCCTTGCGGTTGCGGCGCGCCTCGACCACATCGCGGAAGGTCTGGCTGTCGGTACGCAGCAATTGCAGTGGCGTGCGCTCTGGCGCAGGCACTTCGCTGGCCAGCCGGATCGCGCGGATCGGTGCGCGTTGCGCGGGGTCTTCGTAGAAGCCCATCGGGTCGGGGCCGCGCGGCGTCACGCTGAGCAATTCCATGCCCTTGACCACACGCCCGACCACGGTGATGTTGCGATCCAACTGGCGCGGCGATTGCCCGGTGACCACGTACAGTTCGGCGCCGATGCTGCTGTCTTCGTCGTTGTTGCGGCCTGCGCCCAGGGTGCCGTAGCAGTGCGCCAGCCAGGTCTTGCCGGTGGCCGTGTCGCGGCCGACCGGGAAGCCGTCGACAAAGCCCACCTGCGGCGCCCAGCCATCGCTGTCGGGCAGGCGCTGGAAATCCAGGCCCTGCGATGCGCGTTCGAATTCGGCCGGCAGATGCGTCTTGGCCGAGCCAAGCGATTTGGCCTTGGCCGGCGTCTCGCCATCGGGGTCGCCGAACTGCACCACGAAATTGTCCTGCGAGCGATAGATGCTCAGCCCGTCCCAGAAGCGCTCATGCGCCAGCGTGCGAATGTTGGCGACGTGCTCCGGCGCAAATTGCGGCGCCAACTCGATGATGACCCGTCCGGCATCCAGCTCCAGGTACAGCGTGCGGTCCGGATCGAGCACGCGCCACGCGCTGGCCGGCGAGCTGTCCAGAATCTGTTGCGGGCTACGGTAAGCCGCGTTGGCGGCTACGGGTAACAGCAGGGCGAGCAGGCAGGCAGAAGCAACAGTGCGCAGGAGCATGAAGGCAGCCAGCAGGGAGGTGTCTGCGATTCTTGCCGACCACGCGCCCAGACGCAAAGCATGCATCGCATGGCATGACGCCGACGCAGTGCGCCGGCGTCATGCACAGATGCTAGACCTGCCGCGGGCAGGAGGTTACGGATTGTTGCGCACGTGCGGGCTGGTGTGATGCTCGGCAGTGCCATGGTTGTTGCGGAACAGCGGTACCAGCTGCCACAGCGCCGAGAACCCCACCAGCGTGTAAACCACACGCGACAGCAGTGCGTCCTGTCCGCCGAACAGTGCGGCAACCAGATCGAACTGGAACAGGCCGACCAGCCCCCAGTTCAATCCACCGACGATGAGAAGCACCAGAGTGATGACGTTGATCGCTTTCATGAAAGCATTCCATGTGGGTTGGGAAACCCCAGACTCCGCATGCCCCAGCGAGCAGGCCGTGAGCGTCGCCCGCTGGCGGCCCGCTTTGCACACATGTCGCTCACATCCGCCAGCCATGCGGGTAGTGTCTGCGCTCGGGCAGCGGTCGCCAGCTGCGCGATGGCCGGTGACCAATGCCTTGGCAGACAGGCGGCGACCCGACATGGATAGGAGCGATATCGCTTCGTTCACCGCCGAGGCGAACGATGCAGCGGCGTGCATCTTCGGCCTGATGCCGCCGCTGGTCCGGCACTGAGTCCGCTTCGGCATCCGCCTGCCGGCGCGGCTGCCGAGGAAGCAGCACACCCCGCGTCAATCGACGTCGGTAACGGACAAGGCAGCGTCCGGTGCGGCGGCCATGTTGCAGGGAAGCGACGCCCTGCAACATGCCGGATCATCACCTCACACCAGGTGCTTGGAGTGTTTGCCGGCCATGCGGGCGAACTCGTGCAGTTCCGTCCCCAAGTTCCGAGCGCTCTTGGACCGCGTTATCTCGTTGTTGGTCGGTTCCAGCCTCGATCGGTTCGGGCTACTCGGGGCCGAAACATGTTCCCGGCGCGGTGGTGCCGCCCTGGATGTCGATGGCAAATCCTGTGGCTGGCTGGAAGAGGTGCTTGCCTCCTGCACAGACAACGCTCTTGCCGTTGCCAGCAGCGCTTCAACATCATTGCCCTCCAACAAGGTGTTGATGGCCTTGCTGGCCTTGGTCCCACGTCGCTGGGAGAACGTTTCATACATGGCGCCCAGGACTCCGCGGCCTAGCTGCTTCCCCAGCCCGATGTCGGTGCTTCCCTCGCGACGGTTGTTCTTGATGGTGATGGCGGTGTGCTGGTTCAGGGCGCCAACGGCGGCCATGCCCCCGGAGATCGCCGAGACCGCCAGGCTTTGCGGGAGCGGAACATTGCGGGTCCCGCCCTGGGAGGCCGAAACGAGTTTGCTGATTACCGACGATGCGGCGCTGCCCAGGAAGATCAGATGGAACATCTGGCCGATGCGCTGTGCGGTTTGCGCGGTGAACTCGAGATAGTTGTACTTCTTGGCGATATCGTTGAACAGCTGCTGCGACAGCACGGACTTCTCGGCGCCGATAAGCAGCTTGGATGCGGTGCCGTTCGGGTCGATTTCGTCGAGCCTGCCTTCGCGCAATGCCTCAAGGTCGTTGCGCACCAAGCGCAGTTCCTGCATCGCCTTGCTGGCGTCGCCGGCCTCGATGTCGCGGTCGTCCGCCGTGATTGCGCCTGGCTGCGTACCCTCTGCTGTCACTGCATCCGCCAGCAGCTTCTCCAACTCGGCGACCCCGGCGGTGACGCGCTTGACCAGCGCTTGGGTGGGCGACTGGATCAGGCTGCGTAGCTTGTCGGCCTTGATGTCCTCTGCGCTGACCGCCGCGCCGCTGGCCAGCTTCTGCTTGCCTGCGTCGGTCAGTACATCGGCGTACAAGAGGTTGAGCTTGTTGTTGGCTTCCTGCTTGGCTTGCTCGTCGAAGCCGGCGGCCACATGTTGCGCAGCCGTCATCAACATCGCGCCAACCGTCTGCGCCGTCGGCGACAGCGCACGCATCGCGCCTGTCTTGCTGAGCAGCCCCAGCGTGCTGGCCACCGGCGAACGCAAGATGCGTGGAACGGCCTGCCAGCGGTTGCCCTGCCACTGGCGATCGTGTGCGCCCTGGGTCATGACGAAATCATGCTGGGCCTGGTGCAGCTCCTTCTCTGCTGCCAGCAAGACGTCGGCTGCCGCCGCGCGTTCCTTACTTGAGGAATTCGGATCACTCTGAATCTCGCGAAACACGTCGCAGGCTTTGGCGAACGTTTCGATCTTTTCCTTGAGGGCGTGTGCCAGTTCGGGGAGCCAGTGCTTGTCGTTGATCTGCTTCTTGTCCGGCACGATGACGTGTGCGCCGTGTTCGCGAATCGACTCGCACAGGCTGACAACCGCCGATTGTTGGCCGGCATTCACAGGTGCGGCGACCAGCATGGTGGCCAGACCGAACCCTGCGCCGGCCCACGGTTGGCGTGTCGCATAGTTGATCCACGGCGAGACGATGTACTGCATGGCATTGGTGAGGAAGCTGCCGCTCGGGTTGGGCATGCCGGAAAGCAGTGCGGTGCGCCGCAGCGTGGCTACGTCGTTTTCGTTCAGCCCCTGCGCCTTGTACCAATCGATCACATCGTGTTCGCTGATACGGCTGACCAGGTCCGCATGCGTGGCCGCGCGTGCCTGCGCACCCGTGGTGCCGGGCGATTTCATCGGCCTGAGCCTGCTGATCAGATCGGCCGCCAAGTCCGGTGCGATTGCGCGTGCATCGTCCGAAGCCAACTGCTGACGAAGCCGTGCCAGCGTCGCCTTCGTTGCATTCGATGAGGTTGCCGGTTGCGGGACGAGGGCCTGGGCGTCTTGCTCGGGCCTGGCTAGGAGCGCCCCTAGCGTGTTTGCGCCACTGCGCCTGACGGGCGCACGCCCAAGTGGGCTGAGTGCGGGGTCCGGCGCGGATTGGTGTGTGACGGCCGCAGAGGTGGAGGCAGTGGCGAGCTCTGTTTCCTGGATCTCAGGCAAGTGCGACCCCGCACTGCGGCTGGCCGAATCGACGGATGCGGATGACTTCATCGGGACATCTCCTGACGTGTATACGGCAGATAGATTGCGTGCGTACCGGACGATTGGTGCGCATCGCATGGGATTGCATCGCAGATGCCGTGGAACCTCCCTCCCGTAGCGAAGTTCCTGGTGCAATCCTGAGCCTGCCGGTATTGGTGGAGGCGAAGTGGTGAATGCACTGCGCGAAAATTGAACTACCAGACGCGTATGCCCGCTATCTGTCCAGCAGATTTTCTATCGCCGTACGCGAACCAAATCAGGTTCCGAAGCGGCGCCTGGTATGCAATGGATGTGGAGCGTGACAGAGGGCAGTCTTTTCAAATGCACTGGCACTCTGCAGTCGGCCGGTCTCTGTCTCGTCAGCAACCTTCCAAAAATGCGCGTCCAGGGCGAGCAGGTCGTCGTGGGTGCATGCCAATGGTGCTGCGCGTCAGGACTGCCGCGCCGGACGGCGCGCCAGGCGATGGTCATTGGTGACGGGCATGGCCTGAGGTGCCGAAAAATCTGTGGCCACCACAGCCTTGATCGCTGACTTGAGCAAACAGGCCAGCGTGCGGATCGAACTATTTGCGTGAGGCTTTTGCGCTTCGTGCGTTGCGCCGGTGATTCGCGCTTTTTTTGCGGTGACCGGGCGCTGACAGTGACACTGCCCAGGCAGAGCCAAGCGATGAAGCTCGCACTTTCATTGTGAGATACCTCAAATGACATCCGATCAGATCAATGTTGATTCCATGGTGGCTTCGTTCTTTTCCGGTCTTGGTCTTCGCCTGGGCCTGACCGATGCACTGGTGCAGCGCCTGCGTGAAGGCGAGACCGTTCTCGGGCCTGCGGGCATGCTGTGTCGCGTGCATGCGCAGCCCCGGAACGATGGCGTGTCGGGATTTCCGGAAGTCATCCTGCCGTTGGCCGCACGCGAACTTGAGGGCGACGAGGTCGTCACGCTGCTTGCGCTGCAAGAGCAACTGCTGACCGAGTACGGGTGGCGGCTGACGATGTCCAACCTGGGCCTGCTGTGCATCTGCCCATTGCTGCTCGCGCAGACGCCCGAAGACGTGGCAGCCACTCTCGAGCGGGGGCAGATCGTCGCACGTGTCGTGCTGGATGCGCTGGTGACGCAGGCGGGCAGCGCGAGGGAGGCTGTCGTATGAAGCTCCAACGCCAGAACAGCGCTCCACCGTCCATCCCAAGTGGATCGTCCGCAAATCCCGGTGCCGCGCACGCAAGCGAACCATTCGTGCCAGAGCCGCAGACGCCGCGTTCGACGGTGCTAAAGGGGCTGGCGGAGCCGAGCCCGCGCTTGCGCGCGCGTGCAGGCAAGACCACAACGCTGCCGTCGGGTGAATTATCCCCCGCCAAAACCAGGCAGTGGCGTCCGGAAGCGGGTGAATCCTCCCGCGCTGCGTCTGAGCGCGCGGAGCGCCAGCATCGCGCTGGGCGGCATCCAGGCAACCAGCAGGCGGCTTCTTCTTCGGCGACGCAGGGGGCTTACGCGCAGCGCTGTGTCGCCGCTTGCGAACGCCTGAAGGCGCAACTGCGTGCAGTTCTGAAGGATCGCCCGTTTGCGGAGCCGTCGGACGAGCAGCTCGCATTGCAGGCGGAATACGTGCAGTGGGCCGATGCCCGCTTGCAGGAGCGTATTGAGGCGTTCGGTCCGGACGCTGCCTACAAAGTTGCCGGGGATATGAAGGCGGTCGGCAGGAAAGCGTCGCTGCCCATTGCGTATGAAAGTCTCAGGTCGTTTTTCGTTGGCGCGTTGCGGACGCCGCTCGGCATTTCTGCAGCCACTGCCTACCAGAGCAGCCGCCCGCCCGCTTCCGAACCCTTGAGTACAGCGACCCTGGCTGGGGTGATCTCGGGAATGGGGTCGCATGCCTGCGACACGCTGTTGATTCCATCGATGGACAGGCGCGCGCGCGTCGCCAATCTGCCGCGTTTCCAGGCGATCGATCCCAAGATCCTGGTGCCGGACCCGCCGCCGGTCCTATTGGAAATCACCCCTGAGGGAAGCAAGCGCTTCGTGCGTCCCGGAGAAAACGGTACGCCGACCCGTGCCGAGCTCACGGCACAGGCCTATGACCGTCGGGCAGGAATCGCGCAGCGTCAGTCCATGCTGGACGATACGGCGCTGGACACCATGCTGCTCAGGCCGACCATCAGCGGCGGCTTTAACGCCGCGCGGCGCACCTCAGGCGACCCCTCCACCCGTACGGCGGTTGCCGAAGTTGGCCTGGCCGGGCTGGCGGTGGGTGGTGCAGGCGCTTTGCATAAGGCGTTGCTGGACACCGGCAAGGCAATGGGGCGCACTGGCCAGATGACGGTTCCCGATTTGCTCGGTGGGCATCAGCGCTTGAATCTGTTCGCTCTTGCATTGCCGGACAAGACACGACCTCCTGCCACGTGGTCCGATGCGGTGCATTTTCCCAGCTATCTGTTGCAGACAGGTCAGGAAGCGATGGCATTAGCGAAACAGGCGTTCAGCACGGCGAACGCGGCAACGACGGCGCTGCGCGATGTGCTGGGACGCCATATGGTCGGCAATGTGTTGGCCAACATGGCTTCGTTGGGTGCCACCAGATTGATCGCTTCCCCGCTGAGAGGAGGGTATGGCGGCGGCAGCTTGCCCGGAGAGGCCGACAATTCTCCAGCATGGGTGTTGCAGCAAGGAGCGCAGATGTTCTTCAACGATGTGGTGTGGAATGCGCTGAAAGCCAAGAACGGCACAAATACCACCCAGGCCACGCGATTGGATCACGAGCGCGCCATTGCGGCGGCCGAGCAGGATAGAACGATTTCACGCACCTTGCAGACGCTCGCCCAGCCCCTGGACACAGTGCTTGGCTTGCTTCCCCCGCCAGCCCAGGGCGAAGTGGCGCGTGCCATGGAAGAAGGCACGGGCGTGCCCGTGCCGCTCAGCGCTGACGTCGACCGATTGCGCAATGCGTTGCAGCAGCTAAGGGACCAGGTGGCTGCGCAAGCGGTCTCGATCGCGACCATCGACGATGCGCTTGGTCGGCTGGCCGATCTCCCCGTCGCGGGTGAAGGCGAAGGCCGCGCGGTGATCGCAGAGTTGTCTGCGCAATTGCACGCGCTTGGCGCGGCCTTGCGTCAGAAGCAGGCGCTGCAGCAGTGGCAACAGGGTAGGCCTTGAGCGCCGCCCAGGCGCCGGCGCCTGGCCATAACCAAACGCACGCGCTACGAGTTGCAGCCAGGGCTGCGGCCCGTAGCGCTTGCGTCAGCCTGGCGCTACCTGCATGCCGGAACGCAGGCTTGTCAGTGAGCAACGGGTTCCAAGTCAATGCGCCCATGGCCTGATACAAAACAGATGCGCGTTGCGCGACAACTGCAGCAACGGCCGGCACGCTTGCGGCTGCGGTGGCCACACTCGCGTTGCGCCCATAGCAAAGCGCCTGCGCGTTTGCTGCTGCGGCATTAGCACCTGGTCAGGAGGGCGTGCAGCTGTTTCGCTCTGCCATCATCCGTTGCGTGGGCGGCGAGTCGAGCGAAACATGCATCGCCGTATCGGCTGGCGTGGCAGCGTCACTGCCGTCATCCTCAGCGTACCGGCTTGCGTTTGACGTAGAGCTGCTTGCGGACATGTGCGACCACTTCGCCGTCGCGGTTGTAGACCGTGTTCTCGAACCAGCGCAGATGTTTCTCGCCGTTTGCAGTGGCCTGGCGCAATTGCGCCAGCACGCCGTCGTCGATGACGAAATCCGCCGTTACCGTGCCGCGCCCGGGCTTGACGAATTCGATGCTACCGGCCTTGTCCCACACGTAATATTCGCGGCCCAGGTTGTGCATGGTCAGCAGCATCCAGAACGGGTCGGTCATCGCAAACAGGCTGCCGCCGAAATGGGTGCCGACATAGTTGCGATTCCATGGGCGCTGGCGCAGCTCCACCCGCGCAAAACGGTAGTCGGCCGAGAGCACGGTGACGTGGATGCCGGCAAACAAAAATGGCGGCCACAGGTTGATGCCTAACTTGAACAGCGATGCGCGCATACGGGCCTGTTTCCTTGGCGAGGGAAAGTGCGCAGCATAACATTCGCATGCGTATGGAGTAGGCCGGCTGCGCGTGGTCGGCACGGCGTCCGTCCGTTGCTGCCGACCGCGAGCTGGTGTCGTCATGGTCGTTGGCCCGGGTCAAAAAGCCATGCAGGCCCCCGAACGCAACACGCCGGGCACAGGCCCGGCGCGCATCCTGCGGTGAGCAGGGCGATCGGGTGACCGCCTCAACTCAGCGCAGGTGTCGCACGTCAACGCTGGGGCTTAAAACACCAGCGCCGACATCTTGCGACGATAGCGGCCGACCAGATCTTCGTCCTCGATCACGCGGAAGGCATCGATCAGGCTACGGCGCGGCAGGTTGTCGTCGAAGCTGCGGTCCTGCCGCAGCATTTCCAGGAACTGCTCCAGCGCCGCTTCGTCGTTGCCGTCGAGCAGATGGCGCACGCCGAGCAGGTGCCGTGCGCGCAGGTCGGCGCTGTTGGCATCCACGGCAGCCTGCAGGGTGCCGGCGTCCGGGGCGTCCTTGAGAACGTTGGCAAAGCTCAGCCGCGCCTTGGCGCGCACCGCGCGGTCGTCGGTGGCCAGGTTGGCGGGCAGGGCATCGATCAACTGCTCGGCCTCGGCGGTGTCGCCAGTCTTGAGCAGCGCCAGCGCCAGGTCCAGCTTGAGTTCGTCCTTGTCCGGTTCGGCGGCGACCGCTTCACGCAGCGCCGCGGCCTGCGCCTGTGGGTCGAGCGGCGCCGGCGGCACGTCTTCTGCCACCTGCGGCTCGGCCGGCAGCACGCCGTGCTGGGTCAGGAATTCGCGCACCTGGCCTTCCGGCATCGCGCCGGGGAAGCCGTCGACGATCTCCCCACCCTTGACCAGGAAGACCGTCGGCACCGAGCGGATCTGGAACGCCGCAGCGATCTGCTGTTCCTTGTCCACGTCGACCTTGCCCAGCTCGAACGCACCGTTGTACTCGCCGGCCAGCTTTTCCAGGATCGGCGTCAGCGACTTGCAGGGGCCGCACCAGGTGGCCCAGAAGTCCACCAGGACCGGTGTCGTCAACGATTTCTGCAGGACCTCGGTCTCGAAGGTGTCGGTGGTGGCATCGAATACATGCGGCTTGTCGGACATGGGCTTCCAGAAGTTAAGTGCGGCAACAATGGGAGGTAATGGTGGCAAACGCGGCTGACACAAGCCCAGCCGCAATGAGGCGCTCACGTGCCCGGTTCGGGCGCCTTCCGCATGGCCGTGGCAGCGTCAGGGGTTCACGCCGCGCCCGACCGGCACGACAATGCCGCGTTCTGGCGGCGCGTCGCGCCCCGTGTTGGAGCAAGCCAATGGCAACCACCGAGCGCGCGCAGCGCTACATGGGCCTGATCGCGGCAACGGTTTTCGTACTGGCGCTGGCCGGTTTCGGCGTCACGCTGCCGGGCTATCTGCAGGCCAGCCATCCGGTGGCGCTGTTGGGCGCGCAGGGCGTGCCGCATGCGCTGGGCTTCAATCTGGTCGCCTTCGTGCTGGTAGGCGCGCTGGGCATGGCCACCGGGGTCAGCCTGCTGGCGCGCATGCCGCCCAAGGCCAGCTGGAGTCTGCGCGTGGGCGGACAGTTGATCGTGCTGGCCGGCCTGGCCTTCCTGGGCATGGGCATGCTGCCGCTGGATCCCACCGATCTGGATGGCCGTGCCAGCCAGGCCCATGCCACCGCCTGGTTGTTGTGGGCCGTGGCGTTCGTGCCCGGCATGTTGTTGATTGCCGCCGCGCTGCTCAACGATGCCACGACCCGCAGGCTGGCCTGGTTGAGCCTGGCGGCCGGATTGCTGGTGGCAGTGCTGGCGTTCGGCCCGCCGGGCCTGGTGCGCCAGGCCATTGCGCAACGGCTGGCGTTCCTGGCCTGGGTCGGCTGGCTGGCGGTGGCGGGCTGGATCTGGCCGCCGAAGCCGGCCGCGCTGCGGTAACGGTTTGGTCCACCTGCTGCACTGCGGTACCCTGTACCGCTTTGCACCGCCCGAGCATCCGCTCCCAATGTCCACCGTCGAACCGAACGTCTACGACCCGCAGCAGGTCGAAACCTCCGCCCAGCAGTTCTGGGATGCCACCCGCGCCTTCCAGGTCGACGAGAACTCGGAGAAACCCAAGTTCTATTGCCTGTCGATGCTGCCGTACCCGTCCGGGGCGCTGCACATGGGCCATGTGCGCAACTACACCATCTCCGACGTGGTCAGCCGCTACAAGCGCATGACCGGCCATAACGTGCTGCAGCCGATGGGCTGGGATGCGTTCGGGTTGCCGGCCGAAAATGCCGCCATCAAGAATAAGACCGCGCCGGCCAAGTGGACCTACGCCAACATCGAGCACATGCGCGCGCAGCTGAAATCGCTGGGCTACGCCATCGACTGGTCGCGCGAGTTCGCCACCTGCACGCCGGACTATTACGTGCACGAGCAGCGCATGTTCACCCGCTTGATGCGCAAGGGCCTGGCCTACCGCCGCAACGCGGTGGTGAACTGGGACCCGATCGACCAGACCGTGCTGGCCAACGAGCAGGTCATCGACGGCCGCGGCTGGCGCTCCGGCGCGCTGGTGGAAAAGCGCGAGATCCCGCAGTGGTTCCTGCGCATCACCGATTACGCCCAGGAGCTGCTGGACGGCCTGGATCAACTGGATGGTTGGCCGGATTCGGTCAAGACCATGCAGCGCAACTGGATCGGCCGCTCGGAAGGGCTGGAAATCCAGTTCGACGTGCGCGACATCGACGGCGCACCGCTGGACCCGCTGCGCGTGTTCACCACCCGCCCGGACACGCTGATGGGCGTGACCTTCGTGTCGATCGCCGCCGAGCATCCGCTGGCGTTGCATGCCGCCAAGTCCAACCCGGAACTGGCCGCGCTGCTGGAAACGCTCAAGCATGGCGGCGTCTCCGAAGCCGAGCTGGAAACCCAGGAAAAACGCGGCATGGCCACTGGCCTGACCGCGGTCCACCCGATCAGCGGCGAGCAGGTGCCGGTGTGGGTGGCCAACTTCGTGCTGATGGGCTACGGCACCGGCGCGGTGATGGCCGTTCCGGGCCACGACCAGCGCGATTTCGAGTTCGCCAACAAGTACGGCCTGCCGATCGTGCAGGTGGTCAAGCTGCGCGAGCCGCGCAACGAAGAAGAGCAGACCTGGGACGCCACCCACTGGCGCGATTGGTACACCGACAAGAGCCGCGAGCTGGAGCTGATCAATTCGGCCGAGTTCGATGGCCTGGATTTCGGCGGTGCCTTCGAAGCACTGGCCGAGCGCTTCGAGCGCAAGGGCCAGGGCCAGCGTCGGGTCAATTACCGCCTGCGCGACTGGGGCGTGAGCCGTCAGCGTTATTGGGGCTGCCCGATTCCGGTGATCTATTGCGCCAAGTGCGGCGCGGTGCCGGTGCCGGAAGACCAACTGCCGGTGGTGCTGCCGGAGAACGTGGAATTTTCCGGCACCGGTTCGCCGATCAAGACCGACCCGAGCTGGCGCCAGACCACCTGCCCGGACTGCGGCGGCCCGGCCGAGCGCGAGACCGATACCTTCGACACCTTCATGGAATCGAGCTGGTACGTGGCGCGCTACACCAGCCCCAACGCACGCGACATGGTCGACCGCCGCGCCAATTACTGGATGCCGGCCGACCTGTACGTGGGCGGCATCGAGCACGCGATCCTGCACCTGATGTACTTCCGCTTCTATCACAAGCTCATGCGCGACGCGCGGCTGGTGGACAGCGACGAGCCGGTGACCAACCTGCTCACCCAGGGCATGGTCATCGCCGAGACCTTCTATCGCGATGCCGACAACGGCGGCAAGGACTGGATCAACCCGGCCGACGTGGAAATCCAGCGCGACGAGCGGGGCCGCGTCACCGGCGCGGTGCTGATCGCCGACGGTCAGCCGGTGCAGATCGGCGGCACCGAGAAGATGTCCAAGTCCAAGAACAACGGCGTGGATCCGCAGTCGATGGTGGCCAAGTACGGCGCCGACACCGTGCGGCTGTTCTCGATGTTCGCCGCGCCGCCGGAGCAGTCGCTGGAGTGGAACGAGGCCGGCGTGGACGGCATGGCGCGCTTCATGCGCCGGCTGTGGGTGCAGGTGCATAGGCACGTGGGTGAGGGCGCGGCGGCCGCGCTGGATGTCGCCGCGTTGAGCGCCGAGCAGAAAGCGATCCGCCGCAAGACCCACGAAACCATCGGCAAGGTCAGCGACGACTACGGCCGCCGCCACAGCTTCAACACCGCCATTGCCGCAGTGATGGAATTGTCCAACGCGCTGGCCAAGTTCGACGACGCCAGCGAACAGGGCCGCGCGGTGCGCCAGGAAGCGCTGGAGGCGATGGTGCTGCTGCTCAATCCGATCACCCCGCACGCCAGCCACGCGTTGTGGCAGGTCCTGGGCCGCGGCGAGACGCTGCTGGAAAACGTGGCGTTCCCGCAGGCCGATGCCAGCGCGCTGGTGCGCGATGCGTTGACACTGGCAGTGCAGATCAACGGCAAGTTGCGCGGCACGATCGACGTCGCTGCCGATGCGACCCGCGAACAGATCGAAGCGCTGGCGCAGGCCGAGCCGAACGCCGCCAAGTTCCTCGAAGGCCTGAGCGTGCGCAAGATCATCATCGTGCCGGGCAAGATCGTGAACATCGTCGCCGGCTAAGCCGTGCTGGTCCGGCGGGTTGCCTTCGCCGGTCCGGGCAGTGCGCCGGATCGGCGTGGCAACGGCGCTTGCACGGTGGTGGGGCGTCCAGCGCAGTCAGGCGCATGGGTGATGTTGCAGCTGCCGCACACTGCACCGGCGTGCGATGTGCGGATGTGCTGCTGCGATGGATCTTGCGATGCATGGCATGGGCGCGCGACAACACAAAAAGGCGAGGCCGATCGGTGAGAAGCGCCAGGTGTCTCGGGCGTCCATTCCATCGGTGCGTGACGACGTGCTGCTGGGTTTTCAGGCAAATCACCGCGTCGGCGCGTGGCGTGGCTTACGTGGGCACGGCTTTCGTTTTCGACACCGCATTTCACTGGCGCGCACGACGCGTGGGTAGAGTTTTGGCAGTGGTTGCCGACGATGCGTTTCACTGGCGCGTGGCGACGCGTTTTTTCATTCGTGGGGCGCCGCAGTGTTTCGCGGCGTCCTCTCAAGCCCCGTTCACGCGGTCTCGGGCAGGCTAGCCGCCTGTTGCCGCCGCCGGGGCGCTCATCCAGACTGTGCCCATGATTCGATTTCCTACTGCCTTCGCTGCGTCCCTCGTGCTCGTCTCGAGCCTCACCGCCTGCGGCTTCCATTTGCGCAATTCGCTGGCGTTGCCGCCCGACACACCAGCGGTGAAGGTGCAGTCCGCCGTGCAGTACAGCGAGCTGGCCAAGCTGTTGCGGCGGGGTCTCAAGGCCTCCGGCGCCACGCTGGCTGACGAGGATGCCAAGACCGGCTTTGCGCAGTTGCAGGTGTTGTCCGAGCGTTGGGGCGATCTGCCGATCGCCATCGACAGCCAGGGCCGTGCACAGGAATACAGCCTGCGCTACGCGGCCATTTTCACCGTCACCACCGCCAATGGCTCGGTGCTGGTGCCGCAGCAGGTGATCGAGCTCTCGCGCGACTACGTGTCGCCACCGGTGGATGCCACCGGTACGGCAACCGAGCGCGAAATCCTTGCCGACGAACTGCGCAAGGACATGTCGGCCTCGATCCTGCGTCGTATCGACAGCGTGGTGCGGGCACGCCTGCAGCGCGGCGAAGGTCTGGAGAGCACGCCGACCGCGCCATTGCCGCCGGCCCCGACGGCGCCAGCGCAGCCGACCACGACACCCGAATCCAGCGTGCCGGCCTCGTTGCCGCCCGCGCCCACGTCGGGCAACTGAGCCGCGCCCCGCGCTTTCGGTGATGGAACTTCGCCCAGAGCAGCTGGCCGGCCAGTCCAGCCAGCCCTTGCAGCCGGTGTATCTGATCGCCGGCCCCGAGACCTTGCGTGTGCTTGAGGCCGCCGATGCGGTGCGCGCACGCGCGCGCGCCGAAGGCATCGGCGAACGCGAAGTGTTCGATGCCGATGGCCGCGAGTTCGACTGGAACCAGCTTGACGCCAGCTTCAATGCGCCCAGCCTGTTCAGTCCGCGCCGCCTGGTCGAAGTGCGCCTGCCCAGCGGCAAGCCCGGCAAGGACGGGGCCGAGGTCATCACCCGCTTCTGCGCCAACCCGCCGCCGGACGTGGTGCTGCTGATCACCGCCAACGACTGGAGCAAGGCGCATCACGGCAAGTGGGCGGAGGCGGTCGGTCGCATCGGCACCATCGCGGTGGCCTGGGCGATCAAACCGCACGAACTGTCCGACTGGATCGAGCGCCGCCTGCGCGCGCACGGCCTGCGCGCCGATGCCGCTGCCGTGCAGCGCCTGAGCGAGCGGGTGGAAGGCAACCTGCTCGCCGCCGCGCAGGAAATCGACAAGCTCGCCCTGTTGGCCGACGGCAAGACGCTGGATCTGGAGGCGATGGAATCGCTGGTGGCCGATGCCGCACGCTACGACGTGTTCCGGCTGGCCGAAACCACGTTGTCCGGGCAGCCGGCCGCGGTGATCCGCATGCTTGCCGGCCTGCGCGGCGAAGGCGAGGCGGTCGCCGCGCTGATGCCGATCCTGATCAAGGAACTGCTGCGCACCGCGTCACTGGCGAAGGTGCAGGCCAACGGCGGCAACCTGGCTGCCGAAATGAAGGCGCAAGGGCTGTGGGAATCGCGCCAGGCGCCCTTCAAGCGCGCGCTGCAGCGTCACCCCGAACCGCACCGCTGGGAACGCTTCGTCGCCGAAGCCGGGCTGGTCGATCGCATGGCCAAGGGCCGCGCCGACGGCGATGCCTGGGTTGGTCTGGAACGCCTGCTGGTGGCCGTGGCCGAAGCCCGCGCGGTGAGATTGTTGGCGTGAAGGCCAGGGACGCCGGGACCCGGGACCCGGGACCGGGGAGCCGGGAAGGGCAGGGTGACCGGCAGCGAGCCCATTCCGACCAGCTTGCGCAGGCCAGCCCTGCAAGCAGCTCTTCCGGATCGCAGGAACAGCAACACTCCCATCCCGACCACGTTGCAGACCCCGGCTCTTCCGGTTCCCGAATCCCGAATCCCGATTCCCAGCTCCATCTTTACTACGGCGGCACCTTCGACCCGATCCACCTGGGCCATCTGGCCATCGCCTGCGCGGCGCGCGACGAACTGGGCGCGTGCGTGCAACTGGTGCCGGCGGCCGACCCGCCGCATCGCCCTGCACCCGGTGCCACCGCTGCGCAGCGTGCGCAGATGCTGCAACTGGCGCTGGCCAACTCTCCAGGCCTGCAACTGGATACCCGCGAACTGCAGCGCGCCGCGCAGTGCGATGCGCCGTCCTATACGGTCGATACCTTGCGCGAGCTGCGTGCCGAACTTGGCCCTACGGTGCCGATCGCCTGGTTGCTCGGCGCCGATGCCTTCGTCGGGCTGCACCATTGGCATCAGTGGGAGGCGTTGTTCGGGCTGACGCATTTCGTGGTTGCCGCCCGTCCGGGCACACCCTTGGCGTTGGCCGACGCACCGCAGCTGGCCGCGATGGTGCAGGGCCGCTGGGTCGCACGCGCGGACGAGCTGGTCAGTGCGCCGGCCGGCCGCCTGTATCTGCTGCATCAGCCACTGCGCGGCGAATCGGCCAGTGCGGTGCGGTCACGCATCGCCACCGGCGCGCAATGGCAGCGTCTGGTGCCGCCCCCGGTGGCCGCAATGATCCAGCGTGAAGGCCTGTACCGCAGCGTCCGCCCGGCTACCTGAACACGCGTGCTGCCGGACCGGCCTATAATTCACGCCAATTCCATCGAGTTGCCGCTTTGACCAGCCAAGCCCAAGTCATCAAGACCTCCCTTCCGAACCCGCCGCCGTCCGTGCCGGCCCTGTTGGCTACCGTGCGCGAGGCTGTCGAAGAACTCAAGGCCAAGGACGTGGTCGAGATCGATGTGCGCGGCAAGTCCAGCGTCTGCGACTACATGGTGGTGGTCTCCGGCACCTCGACCCGCCACGTCAAATCGATCGCCGACGAAGTGGTCAAGTTCGCCAAGCGTCTGGACGTGATGCCGCTGGGCGTGGAAGGCGAGCGCGAAGCCGAATGGGTCCTGGTCGACCTGGGCGATGTGGTGGTGCATGTGATGCTGCCGCGCGTGCGCGAGTTCTATGCACTGGAGCGTCTGTGGACCGTGGGCGATCAACGCCCGTCCGACGAAGACGAGTCCGACGAACTGCGCTGAGTCTGCGCAGGTGCGCCGCAGGCGCGCAGAGACAACAACGGCGCCCTTGGGCGCCGTTGTTGTGTGGGGCGTTCGCTGCGCAATCGGTCGGCGTCGTGCATTCCTTGGCCACGCGCTGTTCGGGACATGCATACCGCAGGTGCGCAGCGCCACGCGCTTACAGCGGTCCGCGTTCCCACGGCCCGGTGATGGCCAGGGTAATGCCCGGCGTCTGGATGTTGACGAACAAGGTGCGCGCCAACGGGTCCCAGCACGCGCCGCAGAACTCGGTGTCGCGGTAGTCGCCTTCGGCGATCGTCTTGCCGGCATCGGCAATCTGCTGCGAGGTCAGCTGCACGTTGTTCTTGGCCAGATAGAACGAGGCGCCGTTGCGCGTCAGCCCGAGCAGACGCGCGCCGGGGCCGTATTGGTCCGGGCTTTCGCCGCCGTCTTCGCACAACACCACGCCGCCGCGCGCACTCACCGTCACGTTATCCGGGTTGTGCGCAGCCAGCTGATTGCCGCTGACGAACAGCGCGCTCAGGCGTTGGGTAAACAGGTCCAGTACCCACACCGCACCGTTGCCGTACCCACGGCGCCCCTGCGCATCCACGCCGGTGCTGGTGTCGACGATGAACATCTTGCCGTAGCTGTACCAGATGCCTTCGCCGCGGCTCATGCGCAGCGCGCCATCGGCCCAGGCCTGCGCGAACGGGCCGCTCAGGGTGTCGTTGGCGCCGATATCGGCAAAGCCGGCCGGCGCAGCGATGCTGTCCAGGTCGGGCTCGGAGATATCCACCCATTCCAGCTGGAATTGCTGGCCGATGCTGGCCACGGTGAGATCGGCATTGCGGCGCCCGCGCACGCGCGCGGCTTGCAATCGCCCGCCGTTTTCCAGCGAGCCATTGCGGCCGCGGCGGTCGTTGGGGATGAAGCGGTACAGGCCGGCCTTGTTGCGGTCGTCTTCGGTGAGATAGACGATGCCGGTGCGCGGATCGATCGCCACCGCTTCATGGCTGAAACGGCCCAGGCCCACCAGCGGGCGGCCGGTGGTGCGGTGGCTGTCCGGGTCCACCTCGAACACGTACCCATGCTTGCGGCCGGTGCTGGAGACCGTATTGGTCTTGATCTCTTCGCAGCTCAGCCAGGTGCCCCAAGGCGTGGGGCCGCCGGCGCAGTTGACCAGCGTGCCGCCCAGGCTGGGCTCCAGGCTGCCCCAGCCGCGCCGGCCGTAGCTGAGCGTGGTGGTGCCGCCGCCGGCCTGCTGGGTGCCGCTGACGATGCCGGTGTCGTACATCGCCGGTGCGCGGAACGGGTTGCCTGCGCCGCGTTCGTGGTTGCGGATCAGCACATATTCCAGACCGCGTAGCGGGTCGCTACCGGGGCGCCAGTCGGGTCGGCGCAGGCCGACCACGGCCATGCCGTCGTGGCGGTCGGGGCAGGGCTGGCCGTCGTCCATGCGGTCGCCGCTCCAGCCGAACGAGCGATAGCTGAAACCCTGTGGCAGCTGCAGCAGCGGCAAACCGGTGCTCTGGTCGGCGACCGGGGCGAGCGGGCCGTACCGGCTCGGGACCGGTGCAAGCTGCGTGGAAGGCGAGGTGGCGGCCTGGGCTTGGCGCGACTGCAGCGCGCTCAAGCTGCCAAGGGCGCCGGCGGCCATGACGGCAGCACTGCCCTTGAGAACCTGGCGGCGGGCGGGATCGAAAATCGGCATCGAACGACTCCTGCGTGGCTGGGTGGTCGAGCGACACTAATTGCCAGCTGTAACCACACCATGACACGCGGTGACAAATCGCCGCGGGCTGCCCGGGCTGTGACGCGGATATCATGTGGCCATGAAATGCCGACTCATCGCTACCGGCGAGCGCGCACCAAGCTGGGTGGCGCAAGGTTTTGCCGAATATCAAAAACGTCTTTCGCACTGGATGCCGCTGGAGCTGGTCGAGATCGAGCCCGGCCTGCGCGGCAAGGGCCGCGATGCGCAGCGCGCGACCGACGACGAAGGCCGTCGCGTGCTCGCGGCGCTGCCAAAAAATGCCTACGTGGTGGCGCTTGATGTCCCCGGGCGCCCGCTCAGTTCCGAACAGCTCGCCCAACGCATGGAGCATTGGCGCGGACAGGGCCGCGACCTGGCGTTTCTCATCGGCGGGCCGGAAGGCCACGCGGCGGAGGTGCTCAAGAGCGCCAGCGAAAGCTGGTCGATCGGCCCGCTCACCCTGCCGCACATGCTGGTGCGCCTGATCGTCGCCGAGCAGCTGTATCGCGCCGCGGCGATGCTGGCCAACCATCCGTATCACCGCGCATAAGAGCGCCTAACGGAACTGGTGCGCAGAGCCACATCGATGCGGCGGCTGCGGTTGCAGGCCGCCGCATCCAGTCGCCACTTAGTTCAGCGAGAAGCTCACCGGCACCAGACCATAGGCCTGCACGGCCTGGCCGTTCTGCATCGCCGGCTGGAAGCGCCAGCTGCGCAGCACCTGGCTACGCGCGGCCAGGTCGAGCACGCGATGGCCGCTGCTGGTCTGCACGCTCACTTCGGCCGGACGCCCATCGGTGCCAACCAGTACGCGCAGCACCACCGTGCCTTGCTGCCCTGCACGCAGTGCAGCCGCCGGATAGCTCGGCGCGGGCGAACTCAGATACTGCAATTGCCCTGCTTCGACCGGGCCGCTGGGTGGGGTGGTTGTCGGAGCGCTGTCTGCAACAGCGTCGGAGACCGTTGCGGCAACGGCAGCCGGTGCGCTGTCGACAACGGAGGGTTCACTGATCACCGGGGTCTGTACCGGCACCGGCAGCGTCTTGGTCGGTGAATGCGTTTTCGGCGTGAACTTTACTTCGACTGGAAACACCAGCGGCGGTGGCGGCGTCGGGATGCTGACCGGCATGAGCCAGCGCTCTTTTGGCGCGGTCTGCTGCGGAATGGCCCGGTGCGAGAGCGGAATCAGCAACAACCCGCCGGCCAGCAGGTGCAATGCCACGGCCGTGCTCATCGCCAGAACGCGGGAGGGGTCGATGCCAAGGGGACGGGAAGAAACCTGCGATTGCGTGCGAACCATCATCCACCTCCAGAACGGAACTGCGGAAAGGACCAGCGCGAGCCGGACGCACATCACCATCCGGTGGCGTAGGTTTACCGCAGTGGTGGCAACCGCACAAGCGCCGCGCAAATGCGCGGGGTTGCATCGAGCCGTCAACGCGGCACGCGTCGTTTTCATGGTGCTTGGGGATGCGTTGCGGCTCACGCATATCGCATGGACCAGCCGCGGCACTCATCCGCGCAAGCAAAACGCCCAGCCGAAGCTGGGCGTGGATCGAAGAAAAGCCCAGCCCTTCGCAGGGCTGGGGAAGCGACGCTGACGGGAGAGTGCGTCAGTAGTCGTACGACACGGACAGCACGGCGTAGCGGGGCTGAGTGAAATAGACCCCCATGCCATAGGTGTTGGACAGGGTGTAGGGGCTGTCTTCCCAGGTGGAGTCCACTTGCAGCGGCTTGCGTTCGTTGAAGATGTTGAAGCCTTGCAGGGTAACGGCCAGTTTTTTGTCGGCAAATGCCGGGCGGTAGGTCAGGCCCAGGTCGACGATCTTGGTCCACGGCAACCGGCCGGCGTCGCCAGGACGCGATGGCTGGCCGTTGCAGATGTGATAAGCCGAGCCGTAACCGACCGGGTCGCCCGCATCGGAAGACTCATCAGTGCCGTTGGTGCTGACATAGCCCAGGCAGGACCGCGGCGTTCCGGACAGGACGCGGATATTGCCCGCGATCAGCCATTCCGATGCGATCTGGTATGAGCCGTAAATCTTGATCTGGTGGCGCCGATCGTTGGCCAGGTAGCCGCCGGAATACCACATCAGCGCAGCGGCATCCCAGTCCTGGGTTTTGGACACGTCGGTCTGCCCGATATCGGATTTCACCTGGCCCTCTGTGTTCCCAAAGTTGCGCGACAGGGTGTAATCGATGCGGCCTTCCCACTTGCCGTCGAACGGATGCTGCAGGAACAGATCCAGTGCCAGGTACTTGCGCTTGGCCTTCTTGTCGAAGCCCCAATCGGCCGACGACATCGAAACCGCGGTGCGGCCGGAACCATCCAGGTTAGCCAGGCTGAAGGAATTGGTTTCGCCCGGGTTGAAGATGACGCAGCCGGGAACATTGACGGTGCTGGGGTCAACGCCGATCGCAGTCAGCTTGGTGCGCATCTTGTCCGAATCGCAGACATCGTCGATGGTGGTGCCCAAGTTGCGGTAGGTGAACTTGGCGCCGGTAACCCAGTCGCTGCCCAGCGTCTTGTCGAAGCCGACCATGAACTCATCCTGGTACATCGACTTGAGATCCCGGGCGGCAACGCTGGCCGAGTCGGTCGGCTGGCCGCATTCCTGATTGGAGGAGACCACGTTGCCGCCGCAGGAGAAACCCACGCTTGGGTCGACTGCGATCGGGGTCAGGCCGGTGGGATTGCCTTGCGCGTCGATGCCCGTGTAATTGAAGTACTCGCGGGTGTAGGTTGATGGTGATGCACCGCGGATGGCGACGCTGTTGGGCAGGGCCAGATAGTAGCGGCCAGCGTTACCGTAGACTTTCAATGACGAATCGCCGAAGACGTCCCAACTCAGGCCCAGGCGCGGCGCCCACTGGTCGCCGCTTTCGACATATGGCGTGCCGGCATCGTTGAAGTTAGTGAACTTGTCGTTGCGTACGCCCAGTGTCAGCAACAGGTTGTTGGTCACCTGCCACTTGTCTTCCAGAAAGTAAGCCTTCTGCCGGACCGACATGCTGGTAGACGTGTTGTAAACGCCTCGATACACGTAGTAACCGTTGCCGCCTGCCGGACCAACGCCTAGCGAACCGCTGATCGGCAAATCCGGACGCGACGAATTACCGTAGGTCCAGGTATAACCCGGTCCGGTCGTGACCACGCCCTCGTTGTCGGCGTTGAAGTACATATTGTCGACGCCCGCGGCCAGCGTATGGGCGCCCAGCACGTATTCCAGATCCAGGCGCAGACCGTGCGTGCGGTTTTCGCCGTCGCGTCCTTGAGACGAAGTCTGATTGTTACGGATCTCGGTACCTCCAGTGACGGCGGGGTCCTGCAGGTTGGCGGAATACAGATACGGATTTGTGCTCGGGTTGTTGCGATAGTCGCTCTGCTGGCTTTTGCCGTAGGTCGCGCTGAAGGTCAGTGCGTCGGTGATGTAGCTGGTGTACTTGCCAATGTAGTAACGGTCGTTGACCTTCACGGTGTCGGCGAATGCATCGCCTGCATCCGAGGTGATGCCGTCGTAGCCATTGAAAGCGCTATAGACACCGCTCTCGCGGTAATTGTTTTTTACGCCAGTGAATTCAAGGACGTTGCTGTCGTTGATATTCCAGTCGATCTTGGCGTAGACCTTCGGCTCATCAATGCGGTAGTTGTTGCGGCCGATGACCGGGCTGTCGCGGCTGGCGGTCGACGCGCCTTCGGTGCGTTCCTGTTCGGCGGCGATGAAAACGAAGAGCCGATCCTCGATCAGCGGGCCGCCCGCGTAGGCGCTGTAGACCGTATTCCATGCCTGGTCGTCCTTGCGGCTGCGGTACAAGGTGCCGGGCAGGCTTTCATCGCTGTACTCATAGCCGGCAGGCGGTGCGGTATTCGGATAAAAGACATTCTTGTAGTCGCTGGACAGGCTCTTCGGCCGCCACAGCATCTGGCCGCCAAAATGCCACTCGTTGGTGCCGCGCTTGCCGACCTGGCTGAGCACGCCGCCTGCCGAACGGCCGTAGCGGGCGCTGTAGCCGCCGGTATAGGTTTCCTGCTGGTCGATGGCGCCGTAGGGCAGGGTGACGCCGCCGATGTTGGTCAGCGGATTGGAGCTGAGATAGCCGTTGAGGTAGTAGGCGTTCTCGGTCACGCCGGCGCCGCCGAAGGAAATGGCGTTGCCGAAATAACCGCTGCCCTGTACCGCGCCCGGCGACAACAGCGCAATCGCTTCGCCCGAGCGTGCCAGTGGCAAGCGTTGCAGTTGCTCGGCCGTGATGACGGTGCGTGAAGCAGTGGCGGAGACGTCCACCGGCGAGATGTTTTTGCCGGTCACCGTGATGGTGCCCAGGGTGGCCGTGTCGTCGGACGCATTGCCGCTGCCAAAGGACACATCGGTGCCGGCGCCAACGCGCAGTGCGATGTTCTTGCGGGTCTCGGCGGCCTGGCCTTCGCGTTGCAGGGTGACGGTGTAGGTGCCCACCGGGAGGTTGCCAATGGCATAACGGCCATTGGCATCGACCGTTGCCGTGCGCGTCAAACCGGTGTCGCTCTGCGCGGTGACCGTTGCACCTGCACTGGCCGGCGCGCTTCCGTAGATGCCGGCAGTGGTGCTTTGCGCGGCTGCAGTGCCGGTCGCGAGCATGCCGACGGCGCCGCTCAGGGCAAGCGCAAGCATGCTGATGCGGCCATAGCGCGCAGGCGACGTGGAACGAAACGGGCGGCGTTGCCGCGCGGCGTGGCTGGTCATCTCTATCGCTCTCCAGATGGGCGCCGTCACGAAGATGACGGTGCGCTGACAATCGATGCTAGAGAGCGGTCGCGCTTGCTTAAAGAATGATTTCGCTAAATTTCATGTTTTTTTAAGCACAAACAGCCGAAAACGCGCATTCAGGATAAGTCGTTGTGACTGTGGGCACTTGCACCTAAGTAGTGCCTTTGCTTTAGAGAGGTAGCTAGTCGCTAGTGACTGGTCACCATCAGCGACTGCCAACGGTCGGAGGTGCGGTGCGCTTTACCGAGCGTACAAACGACACTGCCCTCCGAGGAGGGCAGTGCAAACGCAGTGGCTTGACGGTGGTCTGCCCTGTCAACGCCCCAGCTCGAACGTCACATCCAGGTTGATCGACAAGGTGCTCTCGCCGGGGGCGACCGGGGTGTCCATCTCGGCCTTTGCCGAGCGCATCGAGGCGGCCATCATCATCGGGCGGACTGCGCCGCCGCTGCGGCCTTCGGAAATGCTGACGATGCGGCGCACCTTCAGCCCCAGCGACTTGGCGTAAGTTTCGGCGCGCGCCTGGGCCTTCTTCAGTGCGGCAACGCGGGCTTCGTCGTAGACCGGCTCGGGCTGGTCGATCGAAAAGCTGGGGCCGTTGATGTCGTTGGCGCCTTGCGCGACCAGGGCGTCGAGCACCTTGCCCAGGCGGGTGATGTCGCGCACCTTGAGGCTGACCGTGTTGCTGGCCTGGTAGCCGTTGATCTTGGGCGCTTCGTTTTCCTTGTAGGTGTACTGCGGGCTCAGATTGATGCCGCTGGTCTGTACGTCTTTGTCGGCGATGCCGGCAGCTTTGACCGCGGCCATGACCTTGCTCATCTGTTCGGCGTTCTGGCGCATGGCGGCGTTGCCGTCGGCGGCCTGGGTGACCACCCCGGCAGACAGCGTGGCGATGTCCGGCACACGCTTGGCTTCGGCCTCGGCCGAGACGTTGAGCAGGGTGCCGTCGCTGGGAATGGTGTAGCTGGACGCAGGTTGGGCGTGGGCAGTCATGGCGGTTCCGGCAGCGATGGACAGGGCCAGCAACAACGGCTTGAGATGGGTACGCATGAGATCTCCTTGTCTGTGTGGCGAGCGTGTTGGCAGCTCGATGAATATGTTGTGAGTCGAGCACGACAGCGCCGTCGGCAACGGTGTGTGCGTTCACCAGGCAAGCGGGCGAGTGCGGGCAACAGGTATGCTGGACGGATGCTCTATCTCGCTTCCCGTTCGCCGCGCCGACAAGAACTCCTGCAACGCCTGGATGTGCCGTTCCAGACGCTGCAACTGGATGTGCCCGAGCTGCGCGCAGCCGACGAATCGCCCGACCAGTACGTGCAGCGCGTTGCGTTGGAGAAGGCGCATGCCGGGCTGGCGCTGGTACAGGCCGCCGACCCCGACGCCATCGTGCTGGGCTCCGATACCGAGGTGGTGCTGGGCGAGCGGGTGTTCGGCAAACCGGTCGATGTGGACGATGCCGTTGCCATGCTGCGCGCGTTGTCCGGTCGCACCCACCAGGTGCTCACGGCGGTGGTTCTAGTCTGCGCACAGCGCGCGCCGGCCCAGGCATTGGTGGTGTCGGAGGTTACCTTCGACACGCTCGATGATGCGCAGATCGCCGCCTACGCCGCCTGCGGCGAGCCGATGGGCAAGGCTGGCGCCTACGCGATCCAGGGCCGCGCCGAACGCTTCATCCGCCATCTGTCCGGAAGCTATTCCGGCGTGATGGGATTGCCGCTGTACCACACCTCGCAGTTGCTCACAGCCTTCGGAGCGCATTGATGTCGGAAGAGATTTTGGTCAACGTCACCCCGCGCGAGACCCGTGTGGCGGTGATCGAGAACGGCATGCTGCAGGAACTGCACATCGAGCGCGGCTGGCGCCGGGGCGTGGTGGGCAATATCTACAAGGGCAAGGTGCAGCGGGTGATGCCGGGCATGCAGGCTGCCTTCGTCGAAGTGGGGCTGGAGCGTGCCGCGTTCCTGCACGCCAACGACGTGGTCCGTCTGGCACCGGCACCAGCCAGCGTGGTCGATACCGAAGAAACCCCGATCCCGCCGCCGCCGCCGGCCTCGGTGCCGATCGTGGAGCTGCTGCGCGACGGCCAGGAGATCGTGGTGCAGGTGGTCAAGGATCCGATCGGCACCAAGGGTGCGCGGTTGACCACGCAGATCAGCATCCCTTCGCGCTATCTGGTGCTGCTGCCGCAGTCCAAGGTGGTTGGGGTGTCGGCGCGCATCGAAGACGAAGCCGAGCGGCTGCGCCTGAAGACCATCGTCAGCGAGGTCTCGGCCCAGCATGGCGGCTTCGGCTACATCATCCGCACCAATGCCGAAGGCCAGCCGGCCGAGGCGCTGGCCGAGGACATCGCCTACCTGTCGCGGGTCTGGAACGTGGTCGAGCGCCGCGGCCGCGAAGCGCCGCCGTGCAGCATCATCTACGAAGACCTGAGCCTGCCGCTGCGCGCGGTGCGCGACCTGATCCGCCGCGACGTGGAAAAGGTCAAGGTCGACTCCAACGAGACCTTCGTGCAATTGCAGGCGTTCGTGGCCAAGTACATGCCGGTGCTGGCCGAGCGGCTGGAGCTGTACACCGGCGACCGCCCGATCTTCGACCTGTACGGGGTTGAAGACGAGATCGGGCGCGCGCTGAACAAGCAGGTGCCGCTCAAATCCGGCGGCTATCTGGTGATCGACCAGACCGAGGCGATGACCACCATCGACGTCAATACCGGCTCGTTCGTCGGTCAGCGCAACCTCGAAGAAACCGTCTTCCGCACCAACCTGGAAGCCGCGCAGGCGGTGGCGCGGCAACTGCGCCTGCGCAACCTGGGCGGCATCATCATCATCGACTTCATCGACATGGACGATGCGGAGCACCGCCGGCAGGTGCTGCGCACCCTGGAAAAAGCGCTGGCGCGCGATCATGCCAAGACCACGGTGTATGAGTTCTCGCCGTTGGGCCTGGTGGAGATGACCCGCAAGCGCACCGTCGAAAGCCTGGAGCGCCAGCTCTCGGAAACCTGCGGCCAGTGCGGCGGGCGCGGCACCATCAAGACCGCCGAAACGGTGACCTACGAAATTTTCCGCGAGATCACCCGCGCCGTGCGCCAGTTCGATGCCGCGCGCCTGTTGGTGATCGCCTCGTCGAAAGTGGTCGCCCGCATCACCGAGGAAGAGTCCGCCGCCGTGGCCGAACTGGAAGAGTTCCTCGGCAAGAGCATCCGCTTTCAGTCCGACGACCAGTACCTGCAGGAGCAGTTCGATGTGGTGCTGCTGTGAGTTCGGGATTGGGGATCCGGGATTCGGGATTTGTAAAAGCCGGCCCCGTCATGATGTGCGGCCAGCAGGAGCGTTGACGTTACCGTGCTTGGACACGCTGTAACCAATCCCGAATGCCCAATGCCCAATCCCCGCTCCTGATGCCCACCCCGCTGCGCCGCCGTCTTCGTCTGTTTCGCCGCTATGCGATCACTGCCTGCGCGCTTGCGCTGGTGGCGGTCGCGTTGTTGGTGGGCGCGGCCAGCCAGGCGCTGCCGTTGGCCGAGGAACATCCGCAGCAGATTGCGCAGTGGCTGAGCCAGCGTGCCGGTCAGCCGATTGCGTTCGACCGGCTGCAGACCGAATGGACCCGGCGCGGTCCGCTGCTGCGGCTGGATGGGCTGCGTATCGGTCCGCACGGCGAGGTGCGCGTCGGCCAGGCCGAGGTGCTGTTGGCGATGTACGCCGGGTTGCTGCCGGGCCATTCGCTGACCGAAATACGGCTGCGCGGCCTGGCGCTGACCTTGCAGCGCAGCGACGACGGTGTGTGGTCGGTCCAGGGCATGCCCAGCGGCGGAAACTCCGATCCGTTGGATGCGCTGCGCCGGCTGGGCGAGATCCAGCTGGCCGAAGCCCGACTGCACGTGGCCGCGCCTTCGATCGGCCTGGACACCACGCTGCCGCGCATCGACCTGCGCCTGCGCGTCAGCGGCTCGACGGTGAAGGTGGGCAGCCGTAGCTGGATCGATCTCACGCGCGCGCCGCTGACGGCGGTGCTGGAATTCGATCGCGACAGCGGCGACGGCAGCGCTTATGTGCAAGCCGATCCGGCCGACCTGTCCGCATGGGCGTCGTTGCTGCAGTTCGGCGGAATGCGCGTGGAGGGCGGTGGTGGGCGCTTGCAGGCCTGGGCGCAATTGCGCGCACGCCGGATCGCTGCAGTGAGCGTGGATGTCGACCTGCAGCAGCTCCGCCTGTCCGGGGCCGCGCTGCCGGACGAGACCGCGCGGCGCACGCTCACCTGGGAACGGCTGCAGGCGCTTGCGCGCTGGCAGACCATCGATGGCGGATGGCGCGTGGACGCGCCGCTGCTGCGCCTGGGCCCGGCAGCGCAACTGCAGCACCTGGACGGGCTGAGCATTGCCGGCGGGCGCCGCTATGCGGTGGTGGGCAAGCATGTGGATGTCTCGGGCCTGATTGCAGCTGCCGCCTTGAGCGAGCAGTTGTCGCCCGCCTTGCGGCGTTGGCTGAGCCTGTCCAAACCGCAGCTGCGCGTGGCCGACCTGCAGGTCGCCGGCGAGCCAGGCGGTGCGCTGCGCGCGCGGGGCCAGATCGAAGCGTTGGCGTTTCTGCCGGTGGGCAATGCGCCTGGCATCAGTGGCCTGCGAGGCACCCTCGATGGGGATGCGCAGGGCGTCGAGCTGGATCCCGCGCCCGACGCCACGCTGCGTTTCGACTGGCCGACCGGCTTCGGCGTGGTGCACGAGATCCAGCTGGCCGGCAAGATCGTCGGTTGGCGCGAAGGCGCGGGCTGGCAGGTCGCCACGCCGGCGTTGCGCGTGCAGGGCAAGGATTACGGCGCCAACGTGCGTGGCGGGCTGTGGTTCCAGGGCGATGGCAGCCGCCCGCGCATGCAGCTGGCGGCCCAACTGGACGATGTGGCGCTGCCGGTGGCGCGCAAGTTCTGGATCCGCTCCAAGATGAGCGAGGCCGCCATCGACTGGCTCGACATGGCCGTGGCCGGCGGCACCGTCACCGGCGGCACTGGCCTGGTCAGCGGCGATCTGGACGATTGGCCGTTCGACAACAACGACGGGCGCTTCGAAGCGTTCGGGCAGATCCGCGATGGCGTGATCCGCTTCCAGCCGGACTGGCCGGCGATGGAGCAGGTCCAGGCCAACCTGAGCTTCATCGGCAACGGCTTCTCGCTGCAAGGGCAGGGTGATCTGGCCGGTACCCCGGTCGCGCAGCTGGAAGCGGGTATTCCCAGCTTTGCCACCTCCGAACTGTACGTGCGCGCATCCACGCAGGCCGATGCGGCGCAACTGCTCGGCATGTTGCGCAAGAGTCCGCTGGAGCGGCGCTATGGCGACACCTTGCGCAATCTCACCGTGTCCGGGCCGGCCGCCGTGACCTTCGACCTGCTGCGCCCCTTGCGGACGCACGGTGCCGGTGGCCATCTGCAGGGCACGGTGGCCCTGCAGGGCGCCAAGCTGGCCGACGCGCGTTGGGACCTGGCCTTCGACCAGGTCAGCGGGCAGGCCGAGTATCGCGACACCGGCTTTGCCGCCGAGCGGCTGAGCGTGCAGCACGAAGGCCGCAGCGGCGAATTGTCGTTGCGCGCCGGCGGGTTGGTGCAGGACCCCAGGCAAGCTTTCGAAGCACGTCTGGGCGCCATCCTAGATGCCAGGGAACTGTTCGACCGTGCACCCCAGATGGAATGGCTGCGCCCGTACGTGCATGGCAGTGCGCCATGGCAGGTGGGCGTGGATGTGCCACTGCCGCCGCCGGGGCAGACCGATGCGAACGCGGTGCTGACGCTGCGCTCCAATCTGGTCGGCACCACGCTGGATCTGCCCGCGCCGTTGGACAAGGCAGCCAGCGAGCCATTGGACACCCGGGTCAGGGTCGCGCTGCCGCTCGGCGATGGCGACATCGATGTGGGGTTCGGCAAGCTGGTGGCGCTCAAGGCCAGCAGCCATGGCGCGCAGACCGGCGTGCGTGTGGTGATGGGCACCGATACCGTCACCGAACGGCCACCCGCCAACGGGCTGGTGGTCACCGGCCGCGCCGCCTCGCTGGATGCGATCGACTGGATCAGCCTGGCGCGCGGCAGCAGCGGCAGCAGCGGCAGCAGCGGCGACGCCGACATGCCACCGTTGCCCGGCCAGCCGGCCGTGCCCACCAAAGACCCGATGCCGTTGCAGCAGGTGGATGTGCAGGCAGACCGGTTGCTGATGATCGGTGGGGTGTTCCCGCAGACGCGTCTGCGGCTGCGCCCCACCCGCGACACGGTGGCGGTGACGCTGGACGGCCCCTCGCTGGCCGGCCAGCTCACCGTTCCCAATGCCGACGGCGCAACGGTGCAGGGCACGTTGAAGACCGTGCACTGGCAGCCGGTGGAGGCGCCTGCCGAGCCGGCCGCGCCAGAGCCCGGCGACCCATTGGCAGGCGCGTTGCCGGAGCCCGCGCGTCGTGCCGTGGCCGAATTCGACCCGGTGTCGATCCCGCCGCTGGCGCTGGATATCGACGATCTGCAGATCGGCAAGATGACCTTCGGCGCAGCCACCCTGCGCAGCAGCCGGCTCACCGATGGCATGCAGGTGGATCAGCTGCAACTGCGCTCGGACGATCAGAACATCGGCCTCACCGGGGCCTGGCGCGGCAAGGGCGAGGCGGCCAGCACGCGGTTGTCGGCGCGCGTGGACAGCCGCAACCTGGGCAATCTGCTGCAGAACCTCACCCTGGGCGGCCAATTGCGCGGCGGCGAAGGGCAACTGGAGCTCAATGCCGGCTGGCAGGGCTCACCAACCGGTTTCGCGCTCGGCTCGCTGGACGGCAACCTCAAGGTCGATGTGCGCAATGGCCAATTGCTGGAAGTGGACCCGGGCGCCGGCCGCGTGCTCGGCCTGCTGAGCGTGGCGCAGCTGCCACGCCGGTTGATGTTCGACTTCCGCGATTTCTTCTCCAAGGGGCTGGCCTTCAACAAGCTGGCCGGCGAGGTGCGCTTCGGCGAGGGCTTCGCGCGGACCGATGCCATCCGCATCGAAGGCCCGGCTGCCGACATCGCGATCCGAGGCCAGACCGACCTGCGCGCGCAGACCTTCGACCAGACCGTGGACGTGAACCCCAAGGCCGGCAACCTGCTAACCGTGGTCGGCGCAGTGGCCGGCGGCCCGGTGGGTGCCGCCGTCGGCGCAGCGGCCAACGCGGTGCTCGGCAAACCGCTGGGTGCGATCGGTGCCAAGACCTATCACGTCACCGGGCCATGGAAAGACCCGCAGGTGGACGTGGTGGAGCGCGAGGCGCGCGAGCGGGCGCCGAGCAAACCGGCCGCCCCCTCCGGCAGGTCCGGCAAGCCAGATCCGACGCAGCGCTGACGGACTCCGTCGGCCTCACTCCGCGGGCGCGTCCTCGCTGCCGGCACGGGTAAACATCGGCAGGCGCAGCCGCGACCGGTGCCCCGGCACCGGCGGCTGCCCGGGTGCGGCCACACCAAGAAAATAGCCACGCTGCCATTTTTCGCGTGCCGCCGCCGATTGCGCATCGGGCAGTTCGTCCAGGAAGCGCGTGCGGCTGGATGTCCAGTCGGCGTGTTGCTGCGCCAGCTGCGGCGCTTCGGAAAGCGGCTTCCACTGCGGCTGCACCTGCTCGATCAACTGCCGCTGCAGCGGGAACAGATGACAGAACGGTTCGCCCGCCTCGAAGCGCACCCGCCCGGGCCGGGTGAAGCGCCAGTTCATGGTGAAGGTGTGCGGGCTCCAGTCGGTTTCCACCATGCCGCTCAGCGCGCCGATGCCGTCCTTGGGCCGGTTCAGCGGCCCGGTGACGAAGAGATCGATGCCGGTGTCGGTGCGGAACAGGCACGGTACGTGGAAGGTCAGCACGCCATAGCCGAAGTGGCTGATCGCCGGTGCCTGCGTGTTGGCATCGGCGCTGATGCTGATCGCCGCCAGTGCGTCGCTGCCGTCCCAACTGGCCTCGAAACCGGACTGGCACAGCAGCTCCCAGCCATGCGCATTGGCGATCGCCAGCGGCAGGCAGCGGTAGGCGTAGCGCTGGTCGGTGGCATCCATCCACGCGCGCTCGTGCGGGGCAGGGCGGATGTCCAGCGTATGGCCATCCAGGACGTAGGCGATGAGCTTCATGCGCGGGCGATCGGTGAAGAACTGGCCAGCGATGATAGCCGCGCGCATGTTCAGCCGAACGACTTGTCTCCCCGGCGCGCGGGCCCCATCCTGACCACATGACCGATAACGCTCTCACTCTGGCCGAAACCCGGCTGCTGCTTCCTTCCGGCCTGGACGCCGGCCATCTCGACCGCACCTTCGGCGCCCTGCTGGGCCCGGGCATCGACTTCGGCGATCTGTATTTCCAGCATTCGCGGCGCGAGAGCTGGAGCGTAGAAGACGGCATCGTCAAGGACGGCGCGCATTCCATCGAACAAGGCGTGGGCGTGCGCGCAATCGCCGGCGAAAAAACCGGCTTCGCCTATTCCGACGACATCCACCGCGATGCGCTGCTGGAAGCTGCACAGTCCGCGCGCGCGATCTCGCGCGAGGGCGGGGCGCAATCCACCCGCGCGCTGGTACGCGGCAATGGCCGTGCGCTGTACCCGGCCACCGATCCCATCGACGACATGGACAGCGCCACCAAGGTGGACCTGCTGCGCCGGATCGACCAGTTCCTGCGCGCTGCCGACCCGCGCGTCAAGCAGGTGATGGTGAGCCTGTCCGGCGGCGTGGACACGGTGCTGATCGCCCGCAGCGACGGCGTGCTGGCAGCAGACGTGCGGCCGCTGGTGCGCTTGAACGTGCAGGTGATCGTCGAACAGGGCGGCCGGCGCGAATCCGGTTATTCCGGCGGCGGCGGCCGCTATGGCTATGCCGAACTGTTCGCCGACGGCCGCCCGGAAGGGTTTGCGCGCGAAGCGCTGCGCCAGGCGCTGGTGAATCTGGACGCGATCCCGGCGCCGGCCGGGGTGATGCCGGTGGTGCTCGGCCCGGGCTGGCCCGGCGTGCTGTTGCACGAGGCGGTGGGGCACGGCCTGGAAGGCGACTTCAACCGCAAGGGCACCAGCGTCTACGCCGGCCGCATCGGCGAGCGCGTGGCCTCGCCGGGCGTGACCATCGTCGATGACGGCACCCTGGACGGGCGCCGCGGCTCGCTCAATATCGACGACGAAGGCACGCCCAGCCAGTGCACCACGCTGATCGAAGACGGCGTGCTGGTGGGTTACATGCAGGACAGCCACAACGCGCGCCTGATGGGCGTGGCGCCCACCGGCAACGGCCGCCGCGAATCGTTCGCGCACCTGACCATGCCGCGCATGACCAACACCTACATGCGCGCCGGCCAGCACGACCCGGAAGAGATGATCCGCTCGGTCAAGAAGGGCATCTACGCGGTGAACTTCGGTGGCGGCCAGGTCGACATCACCAGCGGCAAATACGTATTTTCGGCCACCGAGGCCTACCTGATCGAAGACGGCAAGGTCACCGCACCGGTCAAGGGCGCCACCCTGATCGGCAACGGCCCGGAAACCATGCAGAAGGTGCGCATGATCGGCAACGACCTGGCGCTGGACGAAGGCGTGGGCGTGTGCGGCAAGGACGGGCAGAGCGTGCCGGTCGGCGTCGGCCAGCCGTCGCTGCTGATCGACGGCATCACGGTTGGCGGAACGCAGGCCTGAGATGCGGGGAATCGGGAATCGGGATTTGGGAATCGTAGCGGCAGGAGCGCAAAGCAGTGCGTCAGGCCTTTGCGATGCACTGGTCCCGATGCGCTTGCGGCATCGGGATTTGGAGGTCGTCGCAGCGGCAGTCCGTTGCCGTGTGTCTGGCGCTTACGGCGCGTCGACCTCGATGCGTCGCAGCAGGAATTGGCGGTGGAAGTCGGGCCGGTCTGCGATCACTGCCGGGCGACTGCGCCGCCGCTTCCGTGAATCCTTACTCGTCGCCTTCCGCCGCCGACTCGTCGTCTTCCAATCCCGAATCCCCACGCTCCAATCCCTGCTCTTGAGACAGCTCCCGCAGCACCTGGAACAGCTCGCGGTAGGCGCGCGGGGGCTTGTTCTTGGCACGTTCGTGGATCGCGTTGCGCACCAGTTGACGCAGTTGCTGGCGATCGGCGGCCGGGTAGGCTTCCAGCAGTTCGGCCAGCGCCACGTCGCCTTCGGCCAGCAGGCGTTCGCGCCAGCGTTCGACCCGGTGGATCGCCGCCACTTCGCGGCGCGCGGTATCGCTGTTGGCGTCCAGCGCATCGCGGATCGCGGCCAGGGTCTGCTCGTCCTCGCGGCGCATGTGCTTGGCCAGAAACGCCAGCTGCCGCTTGTGCGCGATATGCGAGGTGATGCGCTTGCTCTCTTCGATATGCGGGATCAGCGATTCGGGCACCGGCAACTTGGCCAGCTGCGCCGGGGTCAGCGCCACCAGCTTTTCGCCCAGGTCGAAAATCTCCAGCGCCTCGCGCCGCTGCTGGCTGCGGCTGGCGCCACGAAATTCACCGGTCTCTTCATCGCGTCCGCGCATTGCCACCACATCCCGAAACTTGGTTGATAAACATCTGCGGCCTCGAACGGCCGGGCGTCGGCGGAACAACTCCGCACCGAATTCAAACATTCCGGTCATGGATGGCCGGGCTTTCGCGGACGGATCCGCGTTTCCAAGGATAAAGCATTGAACGCACTCTCCTCCGAAATCCGCGTCACCGACGACAGCCTGCAGCGCCTGGATGCGCTCACCGACATCTCCCAGCGCCTGCTCGAGCGCGCGCGCGCCGCCGGCGCCACGCAGGCCGAAGTCAGCTGCAGCGAAGAGCGCGGCTTGGACGTCAATGTGCGGCTGGGCGCTGTAGAGACGGTCGAATCCACGCGCGATCGTGGCATTGCGGTCACGGTCTACTTCGGCAAGCGCAAGGGCAGTGCCAGCACTGCCGACCTGCAGGATTCAAGCCTGGAATCCACCGTGGCGCAGGCCTGCGCGATCGCCCGCTTCACCGAAGACGACGTGGCCGCCGGCCTGGCCGACCCGGAGTTGATGGCGCGCGAGTTCCCCGAGCTGGACAGCTGGCATCCGTGGGCGCTGGACGCCGATACCGCCGTGGATCTGGCGCTGGCCTGCGAAACCGCCGGCCGCGACGCCGACGCGCGCATCAGCAACTCCGACGGCGCCTCGGCCAGCACCGGGCTGAGCCTGTCGGTGTACGCCAATTCGCATGGCTTCATCGGCCGCGAGCGCGGTACCCATCATTCGATCAGCTGCGCGCTGATCGCCGGGCAGGGCGACGGCATGCAGCGCGACGGCTGGTACAGCAGTGCACTGGCACGCGAAGACCTGGAAGCGCCCGACGCCATCGGCCGCCATGCCGCCGCGCGTACCGTGGCGCGCTTGCAGCCGCGTTCGCTGCCCACCGGTCAGTTGCCGGTGCTGTTCGCTCCGGAAGTGGCGCGCTCGCTGGTCGGCCACCTGCTCGGCGCGGTGTCCGGCGGCGCGCTGTATCGCCGTGCCAGCTTCCTGCTCGACAGCGTCGGCAGCACGTTGTTCCCGGACTGGTTCAACATCGAAGAGCTGCCGCACCTGCGCCGCGGTTTGCGCTCGGCCGCCTTCGACGGCGAAGGCGTGGCGACGCGGCGTTCGGCGCTGATCAGCGACGGTGTGCTGCAGCGCTATGTGCTGGGCAGCTATTCGGCGCGCAAGCTGGGCCTGCAGACCACCGCCAATGCCGGTGGCGTCCACAACCTGCAGGTCACCGCCAATGCGGGCGATCTGGCGTCGATGATTGCCGGCATGTCGCGCGGCCTGCTGGTCACCGAACTGATGGGCAACGGCGTCAATCCCGTCACCGGCGACTATTCGCGCGGGGCCGGCGGCTTCTGGATCGAGAACGGCGTGATTGCCTACCCGGTCGATGGCCTGACCATCGCCGGCAATCTGCGCGACATGTTCGCCGGCATCGAAGCGGTGGGCAGCGATGTCGACCCGCGCTCGCACGTCAAGATCGGCTCTGTGCTGATCAACCGCATGACGGTGGCAGGCGACAGCTGAGCGGCACCGCTGTGCCGGCTTCGCCGGTTTCCGGGCGGCTTGTCGTGTAGGCGCACGCCCCACGAGCCGCCGCTCGCACCTGACGATGCATCTGCGTAACGCCGAAGCGGGCAGGTCACGGTCACCGCCGCTGTCTCGGATGCGATATGCGCAATGGGGTATGGATCTTGCGGCGGCGCGCGCGACGTGCGAGCGCTACCTACGCACCTTGCGACGCGCGTGAATAAGCCCTCTGCGTCTTGTGGGCGGCACCAGCTCGCACTAAGGCAGGGTGGTCTTTTTCGCCATGGCGCGGCCGATTGCAGCCATGGCCGGGCCCCGCACCCATGTCTTTCCGCACTGGTGGCTGGCTGAATCGTTGCTATAGTCCGCCGCACCACAACCATGCACGGGGAGACATGATGAGCGAATTCGAATCGCACGCCGCACCGCCACCGCCACCGGTCGGCACCAGTCCGTCGGAGGAGCGTACGCTCGCGCTGGCCGCGCATCTGCTCGGCATCGTGACCTCGTTCGTCGGTGCGTTGGTGATCTGGTTGATCAGCAAGGACGCCAGCCCGTCCAAGCCGTTCGCGACCGATCAAGCCAAGGAAGCGCTGAATTTCCAGATCACCGTGCTCATTGCCACCGTGGCAGCGATCATCCTGACCATTGTCTCGTTCGGCATCCTGTTCTTCTTGCCGACGCTGGTGTGGATTGCCAACCTGGTGCTGTGCATCCTGGCCGCAGTCAAGGCCAACAACGGCGAGCATTACCGTTACCCGTTCGCGCTGCGCCTGATCAAGTAATCGGCGCGGTGGAAACAACAAAGGCCCGGCAGCGATGCCGGGCCTTTGTCGTATCAGGCGATGGAGCGATCAGTTCTGCGCCGGGGTGTTTTCGGCGAAGTACTCATGGCTATCGGCGTTGGTGATGGCCTGCGCCGGGTTGCTGATCGCCAGGCTGCGCGCGCCGGACTGGCCATAGACGCGGTCCTGGGTGCCGGCGACGACCGTGAAGTGACTCATCTCGTGTACCAGCGTGCCGGCCTTGGAGTCGGTGCCGGTGGTCGATGCACTCCAGAACGCATTGCAGACATAGATTTCGTAAGGCGCGTTGGCATAGACGTACGCGAAGGCACTGTCGGTGCAACCGCAATTGATGGTGATCTGGCCGTTGTTCTGGTCCAGCGCATTGTCGATGTTGACGAAGTTGGAGCTGACCCGGCTGTAGCGCGAGGCGTTATAGGCACCAAACCAGGTGGTGTAGCGCGCGCCGGTGCTGCCGGCATTGAGGTAGTTGCGCGCGTTCTGCGAGTAGTTGCGCGCGGCAGTGACGGCACTGGCGATCTGGCTGGTGCGGGTGGTGCTGCAGTTGAGGTAATTGATGCCGTTGACCACGGCGGTCGGGCCGACTGCGAGCTGGCGCTGTACGCCACGGTTGACGCCGTCCAGCCACACGGTGAGCGGGGTGCTGGTGGCGACGGCCGGCTCGCCGCTGGCGGCTTTCATCAGGCTGCCGTCGGAAAAGGAAGCGTACTGCAGCGCCGAGCGCACCTGGATGGTGTAGTTGCCGCTGGTGGACAGATCGTAGGCGCCGGCCAGATCGACCTCGCCCTTCACGCTCTGGCCTGGCTGCAGGATGGTGAAGTCGGCGGCCTTGGGCAGGCCGCGCTTGACCAGGCGCCCGGTGTAGTCCACCGGCTTGCCGTCGCGGCTCACTTCCAGAATGCCGTTATCCAGCGATTTCAGCGGCAGCTGGTACGTCGGCACGCGTGCGGTCTGGCTGCCGTTATTGGTGACGGTGACGGCGATCTTGCCCTGATGACGCCCAGCCTGGTCGGCCACTGGCGACAGTTCGATGGTCAACGGAAGCGGGCCGCGCACGGACTGCGCCTGGGCCGATCCGAGGACGCCAACAACGGCCAGCGTGCCTGCTGCAAACGATGCGAGAAAAACGTTCTTCACCAGTGACTCTCCGTGTGATCGGGGGATGTCCGCGGATGCGGGCAAGCCAAACCTAGGCAGGACGAGCGGACGCGACAAGTTATTCAATTGCGAATATTTTTGTTCGTAGCGAACTTATGAACGCCGCTGAAATAGCACGGATGTCGACAATTCAGCTTTAAAATGTGCGATCGGTCATGTGCTGCAACTCCGAATGTGTCAACGCACGACACAAATGCAGCCAGGAAAAGTTGCAATGTGTGACCGAGTTCGCTGCTTGCGCGCCTCCGGTGCAGACGTTGACCGTGCGCTGGCGCACGGAGTGCGCAAATCGCGTCCGGCGCGTCCGCGTTATGTCGCAAATCGTCCAGATGTGGCTGCGCGAGCCACCAGCGCGCCATTGCGGCACGCGGGAAACTTCAGATCGATTCGGGCATCGGCCGTTCCCGCTCGCTGCGGTGTAGCGGCGTTGGCAACTGCGCCTAGTGCGCGCGGTTCACCGCAAACCGGCCCAAGGTGGCCAACGTCTCGCCTGGTTGCCCATAGGGCTGCAGGACGTCGTGCATGCGCGCGGCCAGCTCGGCCAGCTTCGCCTTGGCGCCATCCATCCCCAGCAGGGCGGGGTAGGTGGATTTGGCTTGCGCCGCGTCCTTGCCGGCGGTCTTGCCCAGCTGCGCCGAGCTCGATTCCACATCCAGGATGTCGTCGCGTACCTGGAAGGCCAGGCCCAAGGCGTCGGCAAATTCGTCCAGACGCTGCTGGTCGGCTGCCGCGGCGCCTCCGGTGAGTGCGCCCATCCGGACCGCCGCACGGATCAACGCGCCGGTCTTGAGCGCATGCATGCGTTGCAGATCCTGCAGCGACTGCAGTTGCCCGGTCGCATCGATATCCAGCGCCTGGCCGCCGCACATGCCGGCCGCGCCCGCAGCAGTGGCCAGGCTCTGCATCCAGCTGACGCGCAGTTCGGCGCTGGCAGGGGCAGTGGCGAGTAATTCGAACGCGCGCGTCTGCAAGGCGTCGCCGGCCAGAATCGCGGTGGCCTCATCGAAGGCGATATGCACGGTGGGCTGGCCGCGCCGCAGCGCGTCGTCGTCCATCGCCGGCAAGTCGTCGTGCACCAGCGAATAGGCGTGAATCAGCTCTACCGCCACCGCGGGCGTGTCGAGCTGATCCTCAGCAGCGCCGAACAAAGCGCCGCTTGCGTAGACCAGCAGCGGACGCATGCGCTTGCCCCCGCCCAGCACGGCATGGCGCATCGCTGCATGCAGGCGCTGCGGCGCATGCGTGGCGCGCGGCAGGCCCGCCTCCAGGCTGCGTTCGGTGCGGGCGATCCAGTGGTCGAACAGCGCCGAGCTCACCTCAGCCGTCCAGCGACGGCGGTTCGAAGGCTTCGGCAAGCTCGGGGCGGGCGGGGTCGGTCAACAAGCGCACGCGCAGTTCGGCCTGTTCCAGCGCCTGCTGGCAATCACGGTACAACCCGATGCCGCGCTCGTAGGCCGTGAGCGATTGCTCCAGGCTCAGATCGCCGACTTCCATCTTCTGCACCAGTTGCTCGAGTTCTTCCAGCGACTGTTCGAAGCGGGCAACCGGGGACGTTTCGTTCAAAGACTTCTTGGCCATCGCTAAAGTGTGCGGCGCGCGCGCAGGCGGGTCAATTCGCGTCGGCAGCCGCGCGCCATTGCAGCGCGGCGGCATTGGTCTGCAACCATGCGTCCAAGGTGGCGGAAATGATGCAGTCGCCGGCGGCGAGCACCTGCGTGCCGTCCCACAGGATCGGCAGGCGCCCGCGCTCCCACGGCGGTAGATCCAGCGCCTGCAGCAGGTGTTTGAGTTGGTGCGAATGCGTGCGCTGCGGCAGCACGACGCGCTCGCCGCCCCGGCGTGCGCGCACCAGCAGCGGTTGCGCAAAGCGCAGCCCGGGTGCGCCGAGCAACTGCAACTGCGCACCGTCGGGCAGGTGCAGGGGCGCTGCGCCGTCCCACTGCGCGTGCCAGTCCGACGGCCAGGCCGCAGCGTGGCGATGCAGAAACAGGTACTGGCGCCAGCGGCGTACTTCTACCTGTTGCCAGGCAAAGCAGGCCTGCCGATCTGCAGCGTGATTGTCGATTTCCCGTTCCAGCGCGGCCACGCCTTGCGCAGGCAGCGGCGGCGCGTGCGCCGCACTCACCCAGGCGCGCAACAGCCGTGCCCTTCGTTCCACCGGTTGCGCGCGCAATGCCTGCAGATCCAGCGCGCCGCTTGCGGTCCGCACGCTCGGCAACAACGCCATGTCCTGCTGCAGCAGTAATGCGCTGGCATCGGCGCTCAGTTGCGCACTGCGCGCCAACGCGTCGGGTGCTTGCGGCCAGCGTTGCTGCAGCAACGGCACGACCTGGCTGCGCAGGAAGTTGCGGTCATGGCGTGGGTCGGCATTGCTGGGATCTTCGATCCAGCGCAACCCTTGCGCATGCGCGTAGGCGAGCAGATCGGCGCGGGCGTGCGCCAGCATCGGGCGCCACAGCGTGCCGCTGGCGAATGGGCGCTGCGGCCGCATCGCCGCCAGGCCTTCGGGGCCGGACGCGCGCAGCGCACGCAGCAGGAAGGTTTCCGCCTGGTCGTCGCGATGGTGCGCCAGCGCCAGCCATTCGCCGGTAGCGAGCGCCTGCGCGAACGCCGCGTGGCGCGCGTGGCGTGCTGCCGCTTCCAGCCCAAGACCGCTGTCGCGTGCCACCTGCACCCGCACGATCTGCAACGGCACCTGCAGCGTGTCGCAGGTGCGTTGGCAATGCGCGGCCCAGGCATCGGCATCGGCATGCAGCCCATGATGCACATGCAGCGCGCGCAATCCTGCGTGCCGATAGCGTGGCGTCGCCGCCAGCAGATGCAGCAGCACGCTGGAATCCATCCCGCCGCTATAGGCCAGCAGCACCGGGCCGGGCGGGGTGGCTGGCAACAGGAGCGGGGTGCCGGTCAGCATAGGCGCAATCTCGCAGCGGCTCCTGCGCGCTCGGCGAGCAGATGCCATCCCTGCTGCGTGATTGCGTGTCGGCCGCCTGCCCGGGGTGTTCTCTGCTTGGGACCCATCGACGATTCCGTCGTTCCCGGCGCCCCGTAGCGCGAACAACCGTGCGCAGCTGCAGTCTGGGCTGCAACGTGCTGCCGTGCGCGGTCACCGCATCGTTCCGCTACGGCCCATCCGAGCACCACACCAACGGCTGGGGACTGCGGCTGTTCGCAGGCGCGATTGCACATGGCGGTGGCGACGCCAGGCGGGCAGGTCGAGCGGCGATGCGGCAACCGCATCACGCGCCAGCTCGCCCGCCATCGCCGCAGCGCCGCCCGCGCATCAGCGCTTGACCGCAGCCTCGAAGGTGGCCGGCCTGGGCAATTCCACCGGCACGCCGGCGGCATCGCAGGTGCCTGCCTTGCACAGGCGCTCGCGCAAGCGCGGGGTGGCCTGGACGATGACGTGGTAGATCACGTTCTCTTCCAGCGTGCCGCGGAATGCCGCGCTGCCGGGGCCGGTGGCCCAGATGCCGACATCTTCGCCGCCGTGGCTTTCGGATTTGGTCGGCACCAGCGCTTCCTGCATGTAGCTGGGGGCCTCGGTGTCGACGTGGGTCAGGTCCGGGCGGCCGGCAGCCGGCTCGCTGCTGCTGGGTTCGTGCGGATATTTCTTGGGGCCGGCCGGCTGCGCATTGCTGGCACCGGTGTAGCCGGGACCGTTGGCGTAGCTGAGCGTGGTGTATGGCTGGCCGGCCAGGTCGGTGGCCAGCTGGCTGCGGTCGCCTTCTTCGCCGCCGGTGCCGCGCACCTTGCCCAGGATCGGGTTGCCGCGCACCGGGTAGCCAACAAAGTTGAGCGTGTGCGAATGGTCGGCAGTCACGATGATCAGCGTGTCCGCTGGCGCAGTCTGCACGGCAGCGCGTACGGCATCGGACAGCGACACGGTTTCGTCGAGTGCGCGGTAGGCATTGCCGGCGTGGTTGGCGTGATCGATACGGCCGCCTTCGACCATCAGGACGAAGCCATTCGGGTCGCGCGACAGCGACTGGATCGCGGTGCGGGTCATTTCGGTCAGGCTGGGCTCGCCCTGCGGGGTGCGGTTGCGGTCGTGGTCGAACTGCATGTGGTCCGGCTCGAACAAGCCCAGCAGCGCCGGTGCACCGGACGCTGCCTGCAACTGCTGCTCGTTCCAGACATAAGCGCCCTGCGGGTGCGCCTGTTTCCATTCGGACACCAGATCGCGGCCGTCCAGGCGCAGGCCCACCTTGTCGTCGTATTCCGGGTCGCGCTCCTGCACGCTCTGGAACTGGCTGCGTCCTCCGCCCAGTACCACTTGCGGGCCTCGGCCGTAGCGGGCGGTGGAGAGCAATTGCTGGGCGATGTCCTGGCAGCCGGCAGCACGCGCCGATTCGGGAAGGTCGGTGTCGTTTTCCCAATTGCGGTCCGGCGAATGCGCATAGGTTGCCGCCGGCGTGGCGTGGGTCAGGCGCGTGGTGGTGACGATGCCGGTGGCCATGCCGGCGCTGTCGGCCAGCTGCAGCCAGCTCAGCAGGCCCTTGTTCAAGCTGTCGGCACAGTCGCTGCGGTTGCCGCTGCTGACCCCGATCGCGCCCATGTGCGACTTCACGCCGGTGGTGATCGCGGTCATGGTGCCGGCCGAATCCGGCGTCTGCGAGTCGGTGTTGTAGGTCTTGCTGAAAGCGGTGGCGGGGAATTGTTCCCACGACAACAGGTTTTCTTCGCCCGGCCCGCCCTTGCGCTGGCCGTCCAGGATGCGGGCGGCGGCGACCGTGGTCAGGCTCATGCCATCGCCCAGGAACAGGATCACGTTGCGCGCCTTGCCGGCCATGGCGCCGTTGCCGGCGGCACGGGCGGCGCCCGAGCGGTACCACCACTGCGGGGTTTCGCCCGCCGGGTGCGCCACCGGCGGTACCTCCACGCGGACCGACGCGGGTGCGGAGGTGCTGCTGCCGGTCGTGGAGGCGCAGGCGGCGACGCACAGCGTGGTCAGGGCGGCGAGGGTAGGCAGGCGGTAACGCATCGGCATCGAACTCGTGGCTGAATCAATCCCCATTATGCCGCGCTGGGTGGTGTCACACCGATGACACAGCGCTGTTCCAGCGGTGATCTCGCGGGCAGGGCAGCCCTGGGCTATGGTGCATGCACTTTCCCCCCGGAAGATTCGACGACATGAAACTGGTTGCGGCGTGGTTGCGCATTCCGTTCTGGCAACGCGTGGTGGCCGGCTTCGTCCTCGGCGCGCTGGTCGGCTGGGCCATGGGCCCGGCGGCCGATGTGTGGTTCGGTCCCCTGGGTGACCTGTACGTCACGCTGATCAAGATGATCGCCATCCCGCTGGTGTTCTTCGCGGTGATCAATGCGATCTCGTCCTTGCACGGGCAAAAGTCGGTTGCCGCACTCGGTGGACGCACGTTTTTATGGTTTGTCATCACCGCAGCATTGGCGGTGGGCGTGGGCCTGGCGGTCGGCACGATCATGCAGCCGGGCGCCGGCCATTTCAGTCTGAGCGTGGATTCGGCCTGGAAGCCGCGCGATGTGCCAAGCCCGGTCCAGGTGCTGCTGGATGTGGTGCCGTCCAATCCGTTCTACGCACTGACCGGCATCGGCACCAAGACCAACGCGGCCGGCGAAACGGTGCTGGCGGCGGGGCGTGGCTCGATCCTGCCGGTGATCTTCTTCGCCGCGTTGCTGGGCTTTGCAATGGTCAAGCTCGGCGAGCGGGTGGCCGAGGCGCGCAAGCTCACCGGGCAGATGAGCGACATCATGATCCAGGTGACGCGCTTCGTGCTGGAAATGACTCCGCTCGGCACCTTTGGCTTGATCGCTGGCCTGGTCGGCAGCTACGGCTTTTCGAAACTGCTGCCGTTCGGCAATTTCGTCCTGGCGCTGTATGTGGCCTGCGCGATCCACATTGTGGTGGTCTACAGCAGCCTGTTGCTCGCACATGGGCTGAACCCGTGGAAGTTTTTCCGCGGTGCCGCGCCTGGCATGCAGGTGGCGTTCGTCAGTTCGTCGAGCTTTGCGGCAATGCCGGTGGCAATGCGTTCGATCACGCATAACCTGGGGGTCAGCAAGGATTACGCCGCATTCGCGGTACCGCTGGGCGCCAGCATCAAGATGGATGGCTGCGGCGCGATCTTTCCGGCGTTATGCGCGGTGTTCATCGCGCAATACACCGGCGTGCCGCTGACCGCCAACCAGTATTTCGTGGTGCTGATCGCCTCGGTGCTCGGCAGCTTCGGCACGGCCGGTGTACCGGGCACGGCCGTCATCATGGCGACGGTGGTGCTCAGTGCGGCCAATCTGCCGCTGGAAGTGATCGGCTACCTGTATGCGATCGACCGCATCCTGGACATGATGCGCACCATGACCAATGTCACCGGGCAGATGCTGGTGCCGGTGCTGGTGGCCAAGGAAACCGGACTGCTCGACAAGCGCATCTACGACTCCGCCTCCACCAATGTGGGACTGGAAGAACCGCCGGCCGACAGCGCCAGACCACTGCGCTGAGGCGGCTTGATGCGTGCCGAATCTCCACTCCTGCGCGAACGGCTGCAGCAGCTGCCCGAGCTGCAGCGCATGGATGGCGTGTTCGTGCAGCGCGGCTTGGCCGACGACCCCTTCGAGACGCGCTATCTGGAGATCCGGCGCAAGGAAGGCCGGCTGTACACCGATGCGCAGGTGCGCAGCCTGCCGCGTCCGGGCGGAAAACTGGGGGCAACGCTGGAATGGCGCGTGCGCGCGCTGTCGAGCAGTTTGCTGGTGAAGCACCTGGGCACGCATGCCGGCGAGGGCGCCATCCTCGAACTCGGTTGCGGCAATGGCTGGCTATCGCACTTGCTGGCGCAGTCGCTGCAACGCGAGGTCTGCGGCATCGACGTCAATCGCACCGAGCTCACCCAGGCCGCACGGGTGTTCGGCCATGCAGCGCGCCTGAGTTTCATCGCTGGCGACATCCAGACCGTGGCACTGCCGCGCGACGTATTCGACATCATCGTGCTACCCGCCTGCGTGCAATATTTTGCTGATCCTGGCGCGTTGATCGAACGTTTGCTCGCGCATCTGCGCGAGGATGGCGAGCTGCATATTCTCGATAGCCCGCTCTACGCCACGCCGCAGCGCGGCCAGGAGAGTGCCGCACGCAGCCTGCGCTACTTCACCGAGCTGGGCGTCCCGGAGCTGGCCGCGCATTACCACCAGCATACCTACGCGACGTTCGAGCGCTTTGCGGTGCAGTGGTTATTCGACCCGCGTTGTTGGAGTGCCCGTGCGCGAAAGGCGCTCAGCGTGTCGCAGCCGCATTTTCCATGGCTGTGTCTGCGCAAGCGGGACAACCCTGGGGTGCTTGGCGGTTGAGGGTGCTTGTGGGTGTTGTTTGATAACGCCGGGCAGTGTGCGTCGGGCGATCTGGCGATGACGCTGCTCACGCTCGCATGTGAATTTCAAGGCATCCGGCATTCGCTGATGGACAGCAATGGCAACGAGGGGTGTGCCGGCCGATGTTCGTAGGCGCTCACGTCGACCGGTACGGCCATCGCGTCGCGGGTACGACGAGCTTCAACCACATGGCACACTTCCAGCTCATCCATTGACGAGGGCGGGCGGTGATTGGCCAACAGCGTGATCTGACATTTCGTTTTCTGGCCGAGCCCAGCGACGTCAACTTCGGCGGCAAGGTGCATGGCGGCGTGGTGATGAAGTGGATCGACCAGGTTGGCTTTGCCGCCGCCAGCGGTTGGAGCGGGCATTACTGCGTCACCGTGGCGGTGGGCGGCATCCGGTTCGTGGCGCCGGTGCGCATCGGCGATCTGGTGGCGGTGTCGGCCAAGCTGGTCTACACCGGCCGCAGCAGCATGCATTTGGCCATCGACGTACGCGCGCGCAGTCCGATGGGAGGCGACTCGCGCCTGTGCACGCATTGCATCATCGTGTTCGTGGCGATGGACCCGGACGGGGTCACCCCGGTCGAAGTGCCGTCCTGGCGGCCCGACACCCCGGAAGATCAACGCCTGGCCGAATATGCGCTCAAGGTGATGGAGTTGAGCAAGGGCATCGAGGACACCATGGCACGGTACAAGGCCGACACGTCGCAGTAAGCCGCGTACGGGGTAGGTCGTCTGGCCCGATGAAAGCGCATGCGGTGCGGGCAGCGTGGCTCCTGGTGCGCCTGGCACGCGGGCCGGTAGGCGCCAAGAGGCTGCGCAGTCGCACACGGACGTCGCGGCCGGGTTCCGCACAACAAAAAGGCCGCGAGATCGTCGCGGCCTTGCTTGACTGAGTCCGGGCAACCGAGCGTTACAGCACGCGACGCGCCTGGATGAACTTCTCGCTCCAGTAGCCGCTCGCCAGCGAATCCACGCGCACGTCCTTGCCGCGGCTGGGCGCGTGCAGGAACTTGCCGTCGCCGACCACCAGGCCGACGTGGTCGATACGACCGCGCTTGCCGAAGAACACCAGGTCGCCAGCCTTCAGCGCGCTCGGGTCCTTGATCAGTTCGGCCGATTCGTCGCGGGCGATGTCGCGCGAGACGCGCGGCAGATCGATGCCGAGTGCAGTCTTGAACACATAGCCGACCAGGCCGCTGCAATCGAACCCTTCGGTGGACTCGCCGCCCCAGACATACGGGGTGCCGAGCAGGGCCATGGCGCGCTGCAGGATCACCTGCACGCGGCTGTCGGCCACGGCGTTCTGGGCCGCATTGGCTGCGCTCTGCGACACGTCGTAGTTGGCAAGCAGGCGGCTGAGATCGCCGGCGAACATTGCCGAGCGATCCATCAGCGGAATGGCGTCGTTGGCAGCCAGGTGCGGAAGCAGGGCGGCCAGTGTTGCAGTGGCAGCGGCGTCGGCGCGACTACGGGTTGCGGCTTTCTCGGCGGCGACGGCGCTGTCAGGCGTGGTCGTCTGCGAAGCGGATGGCGTGCTGCTGGCGGTCTGCGCGAATGCGGGAAGTGTTGCAATCAAGAGAGCGGTGGCGCATAGCAGGCGGAGCGGTTTCCGGGGCGGAAGCGGTGCGGCGCCAGTTTTGATCTGTTCGTCGTTCGTCACGCGGGAATCACAGTTCTGCTGTCGATGCGAGATGATGCCCTGGTGAAAGAATCGTTACGTTCAAAAAAAGTTAACTTTCCGTTTTATGACTTGTGATCTGCGTCACATTTCAGTGCAAAACCCGTTTCGAACCTGAATAATGGTCACGCCAGTAAGCTCCATCAAGGAAATCCAGGCGGACCGTACCGCCCGTGGTAGGGGCATGCACGAAGCGGCCTTCACCGACATAAATGCCGACGTGGGTCACGTTGCCGCCGGAGCCGAAAAACACCAGATCGCCGGTGGCAAGTCGCTCGGGCGGGATGCGCGGGCCCTGAATTGCGGCCAGTTCGCGAGAGGTGCGTGGTAGCGCCAGGGCCAATACATCCCGGTAGACATAGGTGACCAGCCCGCTGCAGTCGAACCCGGTCTCCGGCGTGTTGCCGCCGAACCGGTACGGGGTGCCCACCAACCCCAGCGCGCGCATCAGGATGTTGTTGGCGGCGGCCGGGTCGGCTGGCGTTACCTGCGGCCACACGCGCGTTGTCGGCGGTGGCGCGGCCGGGCGCTGAACCGGCGCGTGCGATGAACAGCCCCCCAGGAGCAGCAGGCCCAGCAACAGGCTGGCCGCGGCGCAACGGGCGCGGGCGGCGAAAACTGGCGTGATATGCATGGAGCCGGGATAATGGGCGGTTCGAAAGGTCGCCATGATGGCGGCGCACCCGGCGGCCGACAAGCCGTCCTCAACCGTCTGCCACCGGGCAGCCCATTCAGAGCCAGGCATGAAGATCGAAAAAGACAGCGTCGTCCGCTTCCATTACACCGTTTCGGAGATCGGCCAGGAGCCGATCGAGAGCTCCAAGGAGCGTGACCCGTTGGCGATCATGATCGGCCACGGCAACATCATCCCGGGCCTGGAAGCGGCCATGATGGGGAAGGAGGCCGGCGAGAGCTTCGGCGTGGACGTCAAGGCCACCGACGCCTACGGCGAATACCGCGAAGGCCTGAGCCAGCGCGTACCCAAGAAGCATTTTGGCGCCACCAAGCTGGTGCCCGGCACCCAGGTCGTGCTGCAGACCAACTTCGGCCCGCGCGCAGTGACGGTGCAGAAAGTCGGCATGAGCGTGGTCGATGTGGACCTCAATCACCCCATGGCCGGCAAGGATCTGCATTTCGACGTGGAGATCGTCGAAGTGCGTGAAGCCACCGCAGAAGAACGCGACCACGGCCATGTGCACGGCGACGGCGGTCATCACCACTAAGGGTGGGGCACGCGCTCGTATGGCGGTTGGACGGGTGGGACGCCTGCGCGCCACTGACGTAGGCCGGTCATCCGGCGCTGCGCTGGCGCATGCAGTCCACGCGCATGTCGGCCCATCCGTGCGGTTTGCCGCGGCGCGTGCATGATTGCTGTTCCTGACGGCCCGCCCCATCGGCGGGCCGTTTGCATTCTGCGGCGCGCGCCGCCGTATCTGGTTGCCTGAGCCGTGATGACATCCCGCGACGTGCTGCTTCCCATTGCTGCGACCGAGCGCATCGTCGTGCTGGATGTCCTGCGCGGCGTGGCGCTGCTGGGCATTCTGCTGATGAACATCGAAGCCTTTGTCGGGCCGCTCGATCTGGCCATGACCGGAGTGGAGCCGCATTGGCATGGCGCCGACCGGGTTGCCGATGCGCTGGTTTACGTGTTCGTGCAAGGCAAGTTCTACACGCTGTTTTCGCTGTTGTTCGGCATGGGCTTTGCGGTGATGGCGCAGCGCGCCGCGCAGGCCGGGCGCGCGTTCTTCGGCCTGTATCTGCGCCGCACCCTCGGGCTGTTGGCGATCGGGCTTGCCCACGCGCTGCTGGTGTGGTCCGGCGATGTCCTGGTGACCTATGCCCTGCTGGCGTTGCTGCTGCTCAGTGCGCGCAACGTGCCGACCGTGACGCTGCCGTGGTTCGCTGCGTTGGTGTACCTGTGCGCACCCGGGCTGACCCTGCTGTATGGGGTGGCAGGCGAGTTGGCGCAGGCCGATCCTGCCGCGACGGTGCAGTGGAAAGCGGCGATGGCCGACGCCGCGCAGCAGGCGCTGGCGAATGTGCAGGCGCAGCGCGCCGCATTCGGCAGCGGCACTTACCTGCAGGCGACGGTGCAGCGCTGGCATGACTTTCAGCAGGCGATGACCGGGCTCAGCATCAATGGCCCGGCCATGCTCGGCATGTTCCTGCTCGGTAGCTGGTTCGTGCGCAGCGGTGCGATCGCCGCGCCCGAGCGCTTCCCACGCTTGTTTGCGACGCTGCGCCATGGCGTGTTGCCGCTCGGGCTGGGCGTGATGCTGGCAAGTTATGCATTGGAACCGTGGATCGATCCGGCGCGGCTGGACCTGCGCCTGTCCGGCGCCTTCGCGCTGTCGCTGATTGCAGGGCCGTTGATGTGCCTGGGCTACGCCGCATGGGTGGTGCGCCTGGCACCGCGTCTGGCATGGCTTGCGCCGGCGGGGCGGATGGCATTGAGCAATTACCTGCTGCAATCGCTGGTCTGCACCGGCATCTTCTATGGCTACGGGCTGGGCTATTTCGAACAGCTGCCGCGGGTGTGGCAACTGCCGTTCGCGCTGGCACTGTTCGCGCTGCAGGTGCAACTGAGCCGGTGCTGGCTGCACTGGTTCCGCTTCGGGCCGATGGAATGGCTATGGCGCAGCGCGACCTATCTGCAGGTGCCGCCGATGTGGCGTGGCGCTGGGCGCGCCGGGTAGCGCCTGCATGCACGGCAGCCGCGATGATGTGGTGGTGATCGGTGCGGGCGCGATTGGCCTGGCCACCGCGCTGGCACTGGTCGAAGCGGGCAGGCGGGTGCGCGTGCTCGATGCCGGTGCGCCCGGCGCGGCGACCTCCTACGGTAATTGCGGCACCATCACGCCAAGCCATGCACCGCCGCTGGCGGCGCCCGGCATGATTGCGCAGGCACTGAAATGGATGTTCACCCCGGACGCGCCGCTGTATATCCCGCCACGTCTGGATCCGGGGTTGTGGCGCTGGCTGCTGCGTTTCGCGCGGCGCTGCAATCCACGCGATTGGCAGGCCAGTGCACAGGCGCGCGCGGCGTTGTTGCACGACGCGCGGCAGCGCTTCGACGCGTGGGTGGCGCGGTACGGGTTGGAGTGCGAGTTTCGTAACGACGGGCTGGATTACGTGTTCGGCGATGCGCGCCGCTTTGCGCAATACCGCGACGAATGCGCGCTGCTGGCGCAGTGGGGGATCCGGGCCGAGGTCATCGATGGTGCGGACTACATACGCCAGAATCCCGCATTTCGCGATGGGATCGCCGGTGCGATCCACTTCCCGGGCGATGCCCATCTGCGCCCGGAGCAGTACACCGCAGAGCTTGCGAGGGTGCTGCGCGCACGTGGCGTGGTGATCGATGCGCACTGCCGCGTGCAGGCAATCGTGCCCGATGGAGCTGGCAGCTGCGTGCAGACCGAGCACGGCAAGCGCCCTGCGCGCGAAGTGGTGATCGCAACCGGGCCATGGTCGCCGGTGCTGGCGGCGCAACTTGGTTTGCGCCTGCCGGTGCAGGCCGGCAAGGGCTATTCGATTACCTACAGCGCGCCGCATCTGATGCCGCGCCGCCCGGTGGTGTTGAAGGACCGCTGGGTGTTTGTGGTGCCGTGGCGCGACCGCCTGCGCATCGGCAGCACGATGGAATTTTCCGGGCGCGATACGCAGCTCAATGCCACACGCCTGGCTGCGTTGGAGCGTGCAGCGGCCGAATATCTTCAGGCGCCATGCGGGCCTGCGGTGATCGAGCGCTGGTACGGATGGCGGCCGATGACCTGGGACGACGTGCCGGTCCTGGGCGCGGTGCCGGGCCATCCTCACGTCTGGCTCGCAGCCGGGCATGGCATGCTCGGCATCAGCATGAGCACTGCAAGCGGACAATTGATGGCCGACCTGATCACGGGCCGCGCACCCGCGCTGGACCCGCATCCTTACCGGGCGGAGCGTTTCGCATGAGTGCGCGTTACGACTACGACGTGGTGATTCTGGGTGGCGGCTCCGGCGGCCTCGCGGCTGGATTTCGCGCAGCAAAACATGGCGCGCGCGTGGCGATCATGGAGCCCGACGAACTGGGCGGCACCTGCGTCAATCTCGGTTGCGTGCCGAAGAAGGCGATGTGGCTGGCAGCCGATCTGGCCGGCAAGATCGAGTTGGCCAGCGCGCTGGGATTCGAGGTGCCGCGCCCGACGCTGGCCTGGCAGGAGCTGGTCACGCATCGGCAGGGGTACATTTCCAACATCCACGCCAGCTATCGACGCCGCCTCAACGAAGATGGCGTGGTCCTGATCCCGCAACGCGGCGTATTGCAGGACCGCCATACCGTCATGGGCAGCGACGGCGTACCGGTGACCGCCGAGCACATCGTGATCGCCACCGGCGCACACCCGCTACGCCCGGACGTGGAGGGCGCAGAACATGGCGAAGTCTCCGACGATTTCTTCAATCTCTGCCATGCGCCCGAGCGGGTCGCGATTGTCGGCGGTGGCTATATCGCGGTGGAAATCGCCGGGCTGCTGCAGGCCCTGGGAAGCCGCGTGCATCTGTTCGTGCAGGGCGAGCGCTTGCTGGAGCGCTTCGATGCGGAGCTGACCTTGCAGTTGGCCGACAACCTGCGCCATCTGGGCGTGCGGCTGCACTTCGGTTTCACCACCACCGCATTGGAGCGCGATCTGCACGGTGCGTTGCGCGTGCATGGTCATTGCGTGCATCCGCGTGAGCAGGGCAACGACGTCTTCGACAAGGTGTTTTTTGCGGTGGGTCGCCGCGCCAATACCGCCGGGCTGGGTCTGGAGGCGGTGGGCGTTGCGCTTGGCGACAAGGGCGAAGTGGTGGTGGACGACGGGCAGACCACCAACGTGCCGAATATTCACGCCATCGGCGATGTGGGCGGCAAGGTCGGACTGACGCCGGTGGCGATTGCGGCAGGGCGCAAGCTGATGGATCGCCTGTTCGGTCATCAGCCGGATGCGCGCATGGACTACGAAAACGTGCCCAGCGTGGTGTTTTCGCACCCGCCGCTTGGAAATGTCGGGCTCACCGAAGAACAGGCGCGTGCACGGTACAACGGTGCGGTGCGCGTGTACCGCAGCAATTTCCGCCCGATGCTGCACGCGCTGGCCGACGCGCCGCAGCGCAGTCTGTTCAAGCTGGTGTGCGTGGGCGAGGAAGAACGTGTGGTCGGTGTCCATCTGCTGGGTGAGAGCGCCGACGAAATGCTGCAAGGCTTTGCGGTGGCGGTGAAGATGGGCGCGACCAAGCGGGACTTCGAGGAGACCGTGGCGATTCATCCCACTTCGTCTGAGGAGATTGTGTTGATGCATTGAGGGAGGGCGCTGTCGCCATCGATGGTGGGTTGCCGCGTGGCGGCGCATGAGGCGATGCCTTGACCAATGCCAGGCTGGGATAGCCAGTGGCAGCCGTAGCCTCATCCGGCGCTGCGCGCCACCTGGTCCCCCAGTGTATCGATGGAAGAAGGGAGCGAGCCCCTGGCCCTGTGGGAGAGGGTTGGGTGAGGGTCTGGTACAAGCGACGCATCGATCCAACGCGACCTGATGTTCAAGGTTGGTTGTACCTTTATCCACCAACAAACGACGACTGATTGCGTGTCCTCGGCGGTTTGCTTTGCTGCGCCCGCACCTCAAGCCCTCTCCCGGGAGCAGAGGGCTTGCAACTTTCCCCTCGCGTGCAGGGCGATCCGCACACGCACGCTCATCAGCTGGCATGCTTGTGCGATGCCCACATCTCGCCATCCAACACCGCGCGGCAGCGCCAGCCCGCCTGCGCGCGCAGGCTCCAAGGGCGCGTCACGGTCCGGCGAGCAGGCGCGGCTGCGGATTCTTCAGGCGATCGGCGCAATTCCCGTGGGCGAGGTCGCCGGTTATGGGGAAGTTGCCCGGCGCGCGGGCCTGCCGGGCCGTGCGCGACTGGTGGCACGCGTGCTCAGCGGCAACGACGACCCGCAGCTGCCCTGGCACCGCGTATTGCGCAGCGACGGCCGGATTGCCTTGCCCGAAGGCTCGGCAGGCTACCGCGAGCAATGCCAGCGCCTGCGCGACGAGGGCGTCCAGGTGGAACGTGGCCGTGTGCGCCGGGCCAGCGCCGCGCAGCGGCTGGATGCGGCCGTGTGGGGACCTTCATAAGCCTGCCGTTATCATCGGCAGCATTCCGAAGGAAGCCGCCATGCCTCAATTGCCGCCCGTCACCAAAGCATTACTGATCGCCAACATCGGCTTGTTCCTGCTGCAATGGGCGGTGGGCGACCTGGGCGCTGGCGTGTTGCCATCGGACAGCGTGTTGTCGTGGCTGATGTTGTGGCCGCTGTCCAACGGCTTCGATGCGTTTTCGCCGGGTGCCAGCTTCATGCCCTGGCAGCTGCTGACCTACGCATTCCTGCATGGCGGCTTCAACCATCTATTTTTCAACATGCTGGCGCTCTTCATGTTCGGCGCGCCGTTGGAACAGACCTGGGGCCAGAAGCGCTTTCTCACCTACTACCTCGTGTGCGTCGCCGGCGCCGGCCTGTGCCAGTTGCTGATGGCCTGGTTCACGCAAAGCGGTGCGCCGGTCGTCGGCGCATCGGGCGGCGTGTTCGGTTTGCTGCTGGCTTACGGAATGCTGTTCCCCAATCAGCGCGTGATGCTGCTGTTCCCGCCGATTCCAATGAAGGCGCGGACCTTCGTGATCGTGTTCGGCGCGATCGAGTTACTGCTCGGGGCGACCGGTTGGCAGCCTGGCGTGGCCCACTTCGCGCATCTGGGCGGCATGCTGTTCGGCTGGCTGATGATCCGCTACTGGCGCGGCCAGTCGCCATTCGGCGGCAGCGGCGGAAGGAAGGGCGGCGGGAAGCGCAAGCCGCCGTTGCGCGTGGTGCGTTGAGATCCACGCTGCTCCGTAGGAGCGACCCTGGCCGCGATGGGGTTTTACCGGCAAGGCTTCATCTCGGCCGGGCCGCCCCTACGAAGAGCGCGTTGAGGTAAGCAACGGATGGGCGAAATGCCAGGCACAAAAAAAGAGCGCGGAGTCCGCGCTCTTCTTTATTGCCTGCCACTGCGTGCTGATTGCCAGCGACTTGCTGGCGCCTGACTCAGCGCCAGATCTTCAACTGCTCGGCATCCACGCGCTGCATCGGCTGGCCGGCCTTGCAGCTGAACGCTGCACCGAACTCGGGCAGGTTCGAGAGCGGGCCATTGGTGCGCCACTGGCCCGGTGCGCGGATGTCGGCGCTTGCGCGCTGCACCGCCTCGTTGGGCGACAACTGCTGTGCCCACAGCCCGGCCCAGGCGGTGAAGAAGGCCTGCTTGTCGGCCTCGGTGGCTGCCGGCTGCGCCTTGCTGAACGCCTGCCAGGCCAATTCGACGCCGGCCAGATCGGCCAGGTTCTCTTCGGCGGTCTGCGCACCATTGACCTTGGCGTTGGGCACGCCCGGGTACGGGTAGGCGGAGAACTGCGCGGCGACCTTGTTGGTCAGCATGGTCCAGCTCGCCTTTTCGGCCGGCGTCCACCAGCTGCGCAATTCGCCCTTGGCATCGACCAGCGAGCCCTTGGCATCGATCGCACGGGTGATCTCGTGTGCGACCAGCGCACCGTAGGCACCGTACTGCGCGGCCTGGGTGCCGCCGGTGGTCAACACCGGCGCCTGCAACACGGCGGCAGTGACGATCAGGCGGTTCTGCGCAATGTCGTAGGCCACCGCCGGCTGTTGCGGCAGCACGTCCCAGCGACGGTCGGCGTTGCCCTTGCCGATGCGCTTCATCTCTTCGCGGTGGCGCCAGGTCGAGGCGATCAGCATATTGCCGCCGAAACTGCCGCGCCCCATCGGCTGCACGGTGTAATCCAGGTCGCGTCGCGGCGCGCCGACTTCGATCTTCATCGCGGCCAGCTTGGCCTTGGCTTCGGCCACCACCTCGCCGTTGCCCCAACCGGTGCGCTCCAGTGCGGCCAGCTGTGCATCGCGCACCTGGTCTGCGATGGCTTCGGCCTGGCGACGGGTGTCGCTGCTCAGATAACGCGCCACGTACTCGCGGCCGAGCATCGGGCCGGCGGCCACGTTGATCGCGTCCAGCACCTGCTGCCAACGCTGCGGCGGCACCGCATCGCCACGCAGCAGACGGCCACGGAACTGGTATTCGGCATCGTGGAAGCTCTTGGACAGGTACGGCGCCATCGCATCGCCCACGCGCCAGCGCAGGTAGGCCTTCCATTGGTCCGGCTTGATGCTGACGATCATGCTGTCGAGTTGCTTGAACATGGCCGGGTCGGCCATCGACACCAGGTCGTCCTTGACGCCCTGCGCCTCCAGAAAGTCGGCCAGGCGCAGGTTCTTGTACTGCTTGCCCAGTTCCTTGGTGGCGATCGGTGCGTAGTTGTTGAACGGGTTGTTGATGCCCTGCACCGACTGCGCGCTACGCGCCAGCGCGGTTTCGATCTGCAGCACGGAGGCGGCGTCGGCGTCGAGCTTGTCGGCAGCGGTGCCGGTCAGCGCCAGGATCTGCTTGACGTACGCGCGGTAGCGGCCCATCAGCGCCTGGGTGTCGGCGTCGGTGCGGGTGTAGAAGGCCGGGTCGGGCAGGCCCATGCCGCCCTGCATGAAGTAGCCGATATGGCGATCGAGCGCCTTCAGGTCCACGTCCGGGCCGAAATTGAAGCCGACCGGAATACCGACCTGATGCAACGCGGCGATGGAAGCGGGCACATCCTTGGCCTTCTTGATCGCGTCGATGCGCGAGAGCAGGGGGGCGATCGGATTGGAGCCGTCCTTCTCGACAGCCGCTTCGTCCAGGCCGCTGGCCCAGAAATCGCCGAGCAGCTTCTGCACGTTGCCCTGCGGGGACTTCATCGATGCATCGAGCAACTCGCGCTGTTGCTGCAGAGCGCGCTCGGACAATTGACCCAGCGCGGTGACGGCGCCGGCCTGCGGCACGGGGTTGGCCTTGAGCCAGCTGGCGTTGGCGTAGTCGTAGAAATTGGTGCAGGCCGCCGAGACGGCCGGAGCCTTGGGCGCTGCGGCCTTCTTCTTGCGAGCGGCGTCGGCGTCGGGGGCGGACAGCAGCGAGATCAGGCTGAAGCCAAGAGCGAGGGCAAGCGGACGAATGGTGGGCATCGAGAAGAAGGGTGGCCAGATTGAAGTCGGCGGAGTTTAGCAAGGCTGCGTGCCGCGCAGGCAGGCGCGCGCGCCGGTTCGTGTTCGGTGCCGGCCGCTTGCATGAATGCGACAGGCCCCCGCGTGCGGGCCTGTACCGGGTGCCACCGTGTTGGAAGCGCTTGCAGCCGTCGCCTGTGCAGGCTTACCAGATCACCACACGGTCTTTTTCTGGCCGCACCATCGCATCGCCGGCCTTGCAGGAAAATGCCTTGGCGAAGGAGGGCATGTTCGAGGGCGGGGCAATGGCGCGCAGGTTGTCGGGCGCATGGGGGTCGCTTGCCAGGTAGACCAGCTGCTGCTGTTCGCGCGTCTGCCCACGCCAGCTGCGTGCATAGTTCAGGAAGAAGCGTTGATCCGGGCTGTAGCCGTCGATCGCGACGGCGCGTTCCGGATGCGCGCGCAGATCTGCCTGCAACGCATCGTAGGCGACGTTGGTACCGCCCAGGTCGGCGATGTTTTCGCCCAGGCTGAGCCTGCCATTGACGTGCACCGTGGGGTGGTCGGGCAGCGGCACGTAGGCATCGAACTGTTTGACCAGTCGCTCGGCACGTTGCTCGAAGGCCTTGCGATCCTGCGGTGTCCACCAGTCGACATTGTTGCCGGCGCCGTCGAACTGCCGACCCTCATCGTCGAAGCCGTGCGTGGCTTCGTGCCCGATCACCGCGCCGATGCCGCCGTAGTTCAAGGCGTCGTCCGCACTGGCGTCGAAGAACGGCGGCTGCAGAATTCCAGCTGGGAAATTGATGGAATTGGTGCTGGGGTCGTAATACGCATTGACCGTCTGCGGGGTCATCTGCCAGCGCATCCGGTCGGTGGGCTTACCGATCTGGGCGATGTCGTAGTGATAATTGAATTTCGCTGCTGCCTGCAGGTTGCGGTAATACGCGCCAGGCACGATCTCCAGCCCCGACCAGTCGCGCCAGGTGTCGGGATAGCCGATTTTGGGCAGGAATGTTTGCCACTTGGCGATGGCCTTGGCCTTGGTTTCCGGGCTCATCCAGTCGACGTTCTCGATGCGTGCCTTGAGCGCAACACGCGCGTTGTCCACCAAGTCGCTGGCACGCTGTTTGGCTTCCGGCGTGAACACCTTGGCGACGTAGAGCTGCCCCAGCCCTTCGCCCATTGCGCCGTTGACCGTGCGTAATACGCGCTTCCAACGCGGCTGCTGTTCGGGTTGCCCGGACAGCGTTTTGCCATAGAACGCGAAGTTGTTGTCGACGAAGGCCTTGCTGAGCTGCTTGGAGGCGTCGTCGATGGTGTGGAAGCGCAGATAGGCCTGCCATTGGGCGATCGGCGCGTTCGCCAGCTGACGATCGAATTCGGCGAAGAACCGCGGCTGCGACAGGGAAAAGCCGGCACCGCTGTCGATGCCTTGCACGGCGAAGAAATTGCTCCATGCAAAGTGCGGCGTGAGTTTGTCGGCCTCGGCCGTGCTGACGAAGTGATACTGGTTCCTGGGGTCACGCGCCTCGGTGCGTGTGAGCGAGGCCGCGGCCAGCCGTGTTTCGAGCGCCAGGACCTCGCTCGCCTGTGCCTTGGCGGCGTCTGCGGTGCTGCCGGTGAGCTCGAAGGATTTGGCGATGTAAGCCAGATATGCCTCGCGAATAGGCGCGTATTCGGGAGAGGTGTAGTACTCCTTGGTCGGCAGGCCCAGTCCACCTTCCTGCGCGAACCCGATCTGCCTGTCGGCATGTTTGAAGTCCGCACGTGCGCCGAAATCGAACACCTGCGCATCGCCTTCGGCAAAACGATGCGTGATGTAATCGGCAACCTCCTTGCCTGAGGTCAGCGCGGCGATGGCGTCGAGCTGTGGCTTGATCGGCCGGTCGCCGGCCGCTTCGATGGCCGCTTCATCCATGCCCGAGGCATACAGCATGCCGATCTTGTGGGCGACAGGATTGGTTTGGGTGTCCGCCTGCCTTGCGGCGTCTTCGGCAATCTGGCGTTGGGTGGTCAGGCTGTTCTCCACGAGCACGTCGGAGACCCCCCAACTGGTGCGGTCGGCCGGGATGGGATTGGCTTTTTTCCAACGGCCATTGACGAAATCGTCCAGGTTCTGGCACGCGTTGGTAGCTGCATCCAGTTCGCCGATGTCGAATGCAGGTTTCGCGGCCGCTGTCGCTGCAGGTGCCGAGGTCGCGGTTTTTTCCGGCGTGCTGCTGGTTTGCGCTTCGCGTTGGCAGCCTGCCAGGGCGACCAGCAGGGCAAGGGCAAGCGTGGAGGTCTTGGTGTGTGACATGGGCGCCAGCGGCTGGGATAAACGCCGAGCATAAGCGGACCCATCACCAGGGGGCGCGTGCGTTGAGTTTTGTTGAGGCTTGCATGCAGGCGCGATTGCAGATCGCACCGCATTGCAACTGGTGTTTGCGGGTCTTGCGTAGCCTGCGCTTGTGGCGAGCGCAGCGACGGCGTCGCAGCAGGATGCGCGTTCTACCCGTTGGTCGGCATCGGTCTGGCAGCGCGTGCGTGCAGGAAAGATCATCCAGTGCAGGAGCATGGCCTGCCTCGGTCGTTGGTGCCGGCTGGCGGATTTGGAGGAAGGCACTGCGGTAAATACGGGGTGCACAACGAAAACGGGCGGCCATCTTTCGATGGCCGCCCGTGGTTTTACCGCGCTTGCGCAGTTACCAGATCACGACCTGCTTGTCGCCCTGACGCACCATCGCATCGCCCGCCTTGCACGAGAACGCGGCGGCGAATGCCGGCATGTTCGACGGTGCGCCGATGGCGCGGAAGTTCGCCGGTGCATGCGGGTCGGTCTTCAGGCGTACGGCCAGTTCTTCCGGGGTGAAGTTGCGACGCCACACCGTGGCCCAGTTGAGGAAGAAGCGCTGGTCGCGGGTGATGCCGTCGGTCTTGGGGTCGTCCTTGCCGGCAGTGGCGGCCTTCATGGCGTCGTAGGCGGTGTTCAGGCCACCCAGGTCGGCGATGTTTTCGCCCAGGGTCAGGTCGCCCTTGACCTTGTCGCCGGCCGGCGTGCGGTAGCCGTCGAACTGCGCCACCAGCTTGCCGGTGCGTGCCTTGAACGCGTCCAGGTCCTTCTGCGTCCACCAACCCGGATCGGGGATGAAGTTGCCATCGGCGCCGAAGCGGCTGCCCTGGTCGTCGTAACCGTGGGTCATCTCATGGCCGATCACTGCACCGATGCCGCCGTAGTTCATTTCCTCCGGCGCATTCGGGTCGAAGAACGGCGGCTGCAGGATGGCGGCCGGGAACACGATCTCGTTTTGCAGCGGGTTGTAGTAGGCGTTGACCGTCTGCGGGCTCATGCTCCATTCGGTCTTGTCCACCGGCTTGCCGATCTTGGACAGGTTCCACTTGTAGTTGAATTCCTGCGCGGCCATCACGTTGCCCAGGTAGCTGTCGCGGCCGGTGCTCAGGCCGTTCCACTCACGCCACTTTTCCGGGTAGCCGATCTTGGGCGTGAAGCTTTCCCACTTGGCGATGGCCTTGGTCTTGGTCTCCGGGCTCATCCAGTCCAGCTTTTCGATGCGGGCCTTGAGCGCGGTACGCAGATTGGTCACCAGGGTTTCCATCTTGGCCTTGGAATCGGCCGGGAAGGCAACCTTGACGTACAGCTGGCCCAGCGCTTCGCCGGCCTGGCCGTTGATGGTGGCCAGCACGCGCTTCCAACGCGGCTTGATTTCCTTCTGGCCGCGCATGGTCTTGTTGTAGAACGCGAAGTTCTCATCGACGAACGGCTGGCTCAGGAACGGCGAAGCGCCATCGACGGTGTGGAAGCGCAGGTACGCGCGCCAGATCGTCGGGTCGGTGTCGGCGATCATCTTGCTCACTTCCTGATGGAAGGCGGGGATCGCCAGCGAGAACATCTCCGGCGTGGCCACGCCCTGCGACTTGAAGAACTCGGTCCACGACCAGTTCGGGGTCAGCTTGTCGGCCTCGGCGGGGGAGATCGGGTTGTAGGCCAGCGAGGCGTCGCGCGACAGCTCGGTGCTGGTCTTGGACACCTTGGCCAGGCGGGTTTCGAACGCGACCACTTGCTTGGCCTGCGCGGCGGCATCGGCCGCGGCCACGCCCGACAGCTCCAGCACCTTGGCGATGTGCGCCTGGTAGGCCTCCAGCTTGGCCTTGTTGGCGGGGCTGGTGTAGTACTCCGGGTCCGGCAGGCCCAGGCCTCCCTGCATGGCATAGGCGATGTTCTGGCTGGACTTCTTGAAGTCCGCTTCGGCGCCGAAGCCGAAAAGGACGTTGTTGCCCTTGGCCGCGCTGCTGCGCAGGTAGTCCACCAGCTTGGCCTGGTCGCTGATCGCGTCGATGGCGGCCAGTTCCGGCTTCAGCGGCTCGATGCCCTGCGCGTTGATCTTGGCTTCGTCCATGCCGGTCGACCACAGGTCGCCGACGATCTTTTCCACACCGGTGGCCTTGCCGTCGGCTGCGGCCTGTTCCACCAACTGCCGCTGGATCGCATTGGAGCGCTCGTCGAGCATCTCGAACGCGCCCCAGCTGGTGCGGTCGCTCGGCACCGGGTTGGCGGCCAGGAACTTGGCATTGGCGTAGGCGTTCAGATCGGTACAGGCGTTGCTGTTGGGGTCTAGGTCGGCCGCGGTGAACTGGTTCACTGCCGGCAGCTTGCTCTGGTCCAGGGTCAGCGTCTTGGGCGCTGCCGGGGTAGTGGCCGCGGTGTCGCCCGCAGGGGCGGCAGGTGCGGTGTCTTCGGACTTCTTGCAACCGCTCAGGGCGGTGGCCACGGCCAGGGTCAGCGTCAATAAATGAGGTGTACGAATCACAAAGGACTCCGGAAGCATCGATGGGAAGCCCCGTCGCCGGGGCCGTGGCCGGCACTCTACGCCTCGCCAGCCGGATGGCATGGTGTCGAAGGTCATGGGTGCGGGGCGTAGAGGGCCGGGGGAGGCACCAGCTTTTGGGGCGCGGGGGTACCGAACATCCAGTGAGCCGGCCCGCCATGGCCAGTAGGCAACGGCGGTACTGTCGATGTCACACAACCTGCAGCTGTCGGCTGGAGGTGTCGGCGTGGTCACCCCCGAATCACCCAGCGGGGCACTTGCTGGCAACCACTAGCGGCACTGTGCAGCGACCGTTCTTCGCCTACCACCCGCGCGCGCCGCCGTAGTGCTGCATTGTTAGCGGCGGGCAGGCGCTCATACGCTGCCGCTGCCACATGGTGGGCGCGGATGAGCGGTGCTATATACCAGTGCATGCCCGTCGCCTCTGAACCCCTGGATGCACTGATCATCGGCGCCGGCCACAACGGGCTGGTGTGCGCTGCCTATCTGGCCAAGGCTGGTAAAAGGGTGCTGGTGTTGGAAGCGCGCGACGTGGTTGGCGGTGCGGCGGTGACCGAGGAGTTTCATCCAGGTTTCCGCAATTCGGTGGCGGCGTACACGGTGTCGTTGCTGCAACCCAAGGTCATCGCCGATCTCGCACTGGAACGCCATGGCCTGCACGTGGTGCCGCGACGTCTCAACAATTTTCTGCCGTTGCCGAACGGTGACTATCTGCTTGCCGGGGCAGGGCGCACGGCGCAGGAAGTTGCCAGGTTTTCAGCGCGGGATGCGGCCGCATTGCCCGCCTACGAAGCGCGGTTGGAGCAGTTGGCCGATGTATTGCGTGCGCTGGCCTTGCAGCCACCGCCTGATGTCACCGATGGCGGCTGGTTGCAGGTATTGCCGCAGCTATGGCGGGCAGGCAAGCTCGGGCTGCAGTTGCAGGGCCTGCCGCTGACATTGCGCCAGGAGCTGTTGGACCTGTTTACGATTTCAGCGGCCGAATATCTGGATCGCTGGTTCGAAAGCGCGCCGATCAAGGCCTTGTTCGGCTTCGATGGCATTGTCGGCAATTACGCCAGTCCCCACACGCCGGGTACCGCATACGTGTTGTTGCACCACGTGTTCGGGCAGAGCAACGGGGTCAAGGGGGCATGGGGCCACGCCATCGGTGGCATGGGCGCGATCACTCAGGCCATGGCCGCCAGCGCGCGCGAACACGGCGTGCAAATCCGTACCGGCTGCGTGGTGGAGCGCGTGTTGGTGGAGCAGGGGCGTGCGGTCGGTGTCGTCACGACCGGCGGTGAGACGATCCACGCCCGCGCGATCGTGGCCAACGTCAACCCGAAACTGCTGTATCAGCGCCTGATGCGGCCAGGCGACGTGCCTGCGACAACGCGCGAACGTATTGCCCATTACCGCTGCGGGTCGGGCACCTTCCGCATGAATGTCGCACTCTCGCGCCTGCCGGACTTCACCGCGTTGCCCGGCGACGGCGATCACCTGACCGCCGGCATCATCCTGGCACCGAGCCTGGACTACATGGACCGGGCCTGGCATGACGCGCGCGCGTTGGGATGGTCGCGTGAGCCCGTGGTCGAACTGCTCATTCCCAGCACCCTGGACGACACCCTTGCGCCGCCTGGTCAGCATGTCGCCAGCCTGTTTTGTCAGCACGTAGCACCGCAACTGCCCGATGGCGGGCATTGGGACGATTATCGCGACGAGGTGGCCGATCTGATGATCGCCACGGTCGAGCGCTACGCGCCCGGATTCGCGGCATCGGTCCTGGGCCTGCAGATCCTCAGCCCGCTCGATCTGGAACGCATCTTCGGCCTGGTTGGAGGCGATATCTTTCACGGCGCCCTCAGCCTCAATCAGCTGTTCAGCGCACGCCCCCTACTGGGGCAGGGTGCCTATCGCGGCGCGGTGCCGGGGTTGTATCTGTGTGGATCCGGCACCCATCCCGGTGGAGGTGTGACGGGTGCGCCTGGGCATAACGCGGCGCGGGTGATTCTCCGCGGCTGAGCCAAACCTCTACCCATCTGCAAAAAAAGCCCCGAACTAGCCGGGGCCTGGAGCAAATACCGATGACGGATCGAAGACGTCGTGACGTCTTCGATCCTCTTCTCTCATCAGAAATCGTACGAGGCGGTTAGGCGTACATAGCGTGGCGTGTTGTAGTTGTAAGGCTGCAGACCTACCCGGTAGGTGTTGGAGACGTTGAAGGGAACATCGCCTTCGTAGACGCCATCGACACGATTGACCGTTCGATCGTTGAGGACGTTGAAGATCTGCACGCCAAAAGCCAGCTTGTGATCGGCGAACGTCGGGCGGTAGGTCAAGCCCAGATCGAGGTTCTTGATCCACGGCGTACGGCCTGCGTCGCCAGGAGACGATGGTTGTAGGCCGCAATAGTGGTACGAAGAGCCGTAGCCGATCGGGTCGTAGTCGACCGCCGCCGCATCCGGGCCGCCGTAGAAGCCCAAGCAGCTGATCGGTGTGCCCGACATCACACGAAGGGTAGCGGAGGCCATCCATTCCGGGTTGATCTGGTAGGCACCAAACGCCTTGATCTGGTGGCGCCGATCATTAGCAAGGCTGCCGCCGGCGTAATACATCAGCTCGGCCGAATCCCAATCCTGCGTTTTGGATACGTCGGCCTGGCCGAGGTCGGACTTCACCTGACCTTCGGTGTTGCCGTAGCTATGCGACCAGGTGTAATCGATGCGGCCGTACCACTTCTCATCGAACGGGTGTTCCAGGAACAGGTCGACCGACACATAACTGCGCTTGGCCTTGTCGGTGAAGCCCCAGTCCGACTGCGACATGGATACTTGGGTATATCCGGAGCCATCCACGTTAGCGAGATTGTAGGTGTTGGTTTTACCTGGGTTGAACATTACGCAGCCGGGAATGTCTACCGCATCCGGGTTGCCGCCGCTAGCTTCTAACTTGTCTGCAATACGTCCGGTATCGCAAACATCGTCGATGGCGGCCTGCAATTTGCGGTAGGTGACTTTTGCGCCCGAGTTCCAGCTTTCGCCTAACGTCTTCTCGAAGCCCAAGATGAATTCATCCTGATACTGAGACTTCAAATCGGTTGGCGCAAAGGCATTCGGATCCGGAGCCTGGCCGTATTCCCCATTGCTCGACACTGGACCAGGGCCGATTGGCCGCAGGCCCGTCGGTTCGCCGTTGGCATCGATACCGGTATAGGCGAAATACTCGTCCGTGTAGGTCGAAGCAGACGCACCGCGAATCGCGACCTGATTAGGCAGGGCGAGGTAGTAGCGTCCCAAATTGGCGAAAATCTTCAGCGAGGAGTCGCCGAACACGTCCCAGCTAGCGCCCAAGCGTGGTGCCCACTGGTCGCCGCTGTCGACATAGGGCACATGATCGCTATTGAAGTTGGTGAACTTGTCGTTGCGGATACCCAGCGTCAGCAACCAATGGTCGTTGACCTGCCAGCGGTCTTCCAGGTAGTACGCCTTCTGCTCCACCGCCATGCTGGTGGTGGTAGTGAAGATACGTCGTTGCGCGTAGTAGCCGTCGGTGCCCGGGCCGGTGGCGCCCACGCCCAGCGTTCCGCGAACTGGCGAAACTTCGTCACCCGCGCTGCCGTAGATCCACTGATATCCTGGACCAGTCGTGCGCACGCCTTCGTCGTAAGCGTTGAAGTACATGTTGTCCACACCAGCGGTCAGGTCGTGGTCGCCTAGCCGGTAGTTCAACTCCAGACGCAGATTGCGGGTCTTGTTAATCGGGTCATCCGCTTTGGAGCGGTTGGTCGCCTGATTGTTGGAGATCGGCGTGCCACCGGTGATGGCCGGATTTTGCAAATTCAAGCCAGCGATGAAGGGCAGCGAAGATACCAGCGGGTTGAACTGTTGGTTGTGCTGCGTGCTGCGGCCCCAGGTAGCGTTCACCGTTAGGTCGTCGGTGATGTAGCCGGTGTACTTGAAGATGTCGTAGCTATCTTTGATTTTGTAAGTATCCGCGTAGAGGCCGGACGGACCACCATCGGATCGTGTCTCGTAGTCATAGTTGCTGTAAGCGCCAGCACGACGATCCGTGTTCTCGATACGGGTGTACTCAAGAATATTGTTGTCGTTAATGTTCCAGTCGATCTTTCCGTAGAATTTTGGCGAGCTGTACTCGTAATGATTGCGTCCTTGCGCGGTAGCCGCAGTCGCTGTGTTGGTTGCCGCACCGTCGGTCTTGTCGGTTTCGCCAGCAACGAAGATAAACAGTTTGTCTTCAATCAGCGGGCCACCGGCATAGGCGCTATAGACCGTGCGGCTTTGCACGTCGCCCTTGCCGCTGCGATAGATCGTGCCCGGCAGATCAGGATCCTCATACTTGTAGCGCGGATTGGAGTTGAGTGTATTGCTTGGGTACCAAACATCGCCGACCGAACTCGCTAGGTTCTTCGGCTCCCACACCGCCTGTGCACCGAAGTGCCATTCGTTGGTGCCGCGTTTACCGACCTGGCTGATCACGCCGCCCGTAGAACGGCCGTACTTGGCGCTGTAACCGCCGGTATAAGTTTCCTGCTGGTCGATGGCGCCATATGGCAAGCTCACGCCGCCGAGGTTGCTCAATGGGTTGCTAACGTTGAAGCCGTTAATGTAGTAAGCGTTTTCGGTGACGCCCGAGCCACCGAAAGACACCACCGAGCGCGAGCCATTGTTGAATGCGCCTGCACCAGCCACCGCACCCGGCGCCAGCAACGCAATCGCTTCGGCGCTACGCCCCAGCGGCAAGGTGGCCAGCTGCTCGGAGGTAATGACCGAGCGCGAGCTGGTCGAGCTGACATCGATCTTCGGTGCGTTGGCGGCGGTAACGGTGATCGCGCCGAGCGTGGTTGCATCGGCGTTGCTGCCCGATGCGGCCGTGCCGGCGAAGGAGACTTCAGTGCCCGAGCCGACGCGCAACTGCACGTTCTTGCGGGTGTCGACGACCTGGTCGCCGCGCTTCAGGGTGACGGTGTAGGCGCCCACCGGCAGCGAGCCGAGGTTGTAGCGGCCATTGGCATCCACCGTAATGGTGCGGCTGAGCCCGGTGTCGCTCTGCACGACGATCGTGCTGCCGGCTTCAGACGGGGCGCTGCCGTAAATGCTGCCCGTGGTGCTTTGCGCGTAGACCGCGCCGTTGGTTAGGCAAGCACCGAGCACGACGGCGAGAGCGGTGCGTTTGAGGACTTGGCGACGAAACTGATTGCTCATTCCTGACCTTTCAACTGGAGTTCGGATAGGGCGGTCATCGGGGAGTCAGATGGCCTTAACCCGAATGTAATGAATGCCTGCTACCGAGTGCAAGCATCTGACATGATTTGTTAATGAAATAACCCAAATCCGCATCGAAAATGAGGAATTCGGCACAAAGTGGCGTTATGTTGCACACCTGGGCAAACGACCTGGAGCGGCGCTCGTGAGTTAATGGTTACGTTCGATACAGATTGCCTGATGTAATCGGCGTGTTCGAAGGTTGTTGGGTGGTCTGCGCAGCGAGTAATGATCCATCGCGTTGCCAAACCACAAAAAAAAAAGCCCCGACAAGCGGGGCTCTTTCTACACGCGTGAGGCCATCAGAATCGCACTGTCGTGCCCAGGTAGAAGAACCGGCCCACGTTGTCATACAGCGCAGAGGTGAAATCCGAGCCGAAGTAGTTGCGCGGCGGATCCTTGTCGAAGGCGTTGTCGATGCCCAGGTATACGTCGATCTTCGAGCCGGGGAATTGATAGCCGAACTGGAAGTTGTGATAGACGTACGAGCCGTTCCTGATCGGGCTGGCCGAGCCAGGGTTGCTGTTATAGCTCTCTGGTGTCACCCGCAGGTTGCCGTCCACATAGTTCATGTCCCACGAGGCGCGCCACTCGTTCCAGTTGTACTTGGTCTGGAACTGCGCACGCCAGCGCGGGTCGGTCACGTAGGTCACGTACTCGTCGTATTCGGCCGGGAAGTCCTGGAACACCCATTCGCGCGACTGGATCAGGCGGGTGCCGACGAACCGCAGCACGGTATTGCCTCCGCCGATCTGGAAGCGGTAGTCCATTTCCAGATCCACGCCCACGCGACGCGAACGGGCAAGATTTTCGTTGAGCGCCTGCCACCCGATGATGCTGTGTTCGGGATAGATGCGCCCCTGCGGATCGGTGAAGCCACCCAATGGTGCGCGCTGCACGAAGCCGCAAAAACTGTTGCCGATACCGCCGGGGTTATCCACGCAACGGGTGGCATTGGTTTCCGCGGTCACTGCGCCGATAGCGTCGCGCAAGTCGATGCGCCAATAGTCGATCGACATGCCGAACCCTTCGAAGAACTCCGGCTGCCACACCAAACCGTACGAGAGGCTACGCGCGCGCTCCGGCTTGAGCTCCGGATTACCGCCGCTCACGCCGGGGCGAGTGGAGGTAAAGGTATCGATCCAGCCCACCGGAATGCCCAGCGCGCTGCAGTTGGCCTGACGCAACGCCACATCGCCGGCGGTGCCGGGACGGTTGATATTGGTGGGCAGGTAATTGCAGGGGTCGTTGATGGTGGCGAAGTTTTCGCTCTGCGAGTCGTACAGCTCGCCAATGCTGGGCGCGCGCACGGCCTGTGCCAGCGTGCCACGCAACCGCAGCGACGGGATAATGGTCCAGTCAAGACCGATATTCCAGGTCTTGGTCGAGCCGATACTGCTGTAGTCCGAATAGCGCCCTGCAACGTCCAGCGCCAAGCGATCCACGCCCGGCAGGCCGGCCAGCAACGGGATGGTGCTTTCGACGAACACTTCCTTGACGCTGTAGTCGCCGCCACTGTTCGGGATGGCGTTGAGGAAGGTCGCCCCCGATGCTGCCAGTGGGTCGGTGACTTCCTCGCTTTGTTCCTTGCGGTATTCCACGCCGCCGGCAATGCCGACATCGCCGGCCGGCAGCGACAGCAGGTTGCTGTTGGCCACCGAGGCGCTGAATACGGTCTGCTGGATCTTGGCTTGCGAGCGCGCGGTGGTGTTGAACCATGCAGCCGCTTCCGGAGTGACCGCACCATTGCCGAACACGCTGAAAGGCACGCAGCCCTCGCGTGCCAGCGCCGAGTACACGCGGCCGGTGTTGGGGTTGACCGCAGTCGGATCCAGCGTGGTGCGGCAGACGATGTTGCCGCTGGCATCGCGTGCGGCGTCGATGCCGGCCTGCCAGCGTTCATTGATGCGGTTGTTGAGGTTGAGGCGGTCCACCGTGGTCTTGCCGTAATTGGCAGACACATCGTAGGTCCAGTTGTCGGTCAGGTTGCCTTCGGCGCCGACAACGGCGCGGTAGGTCTTGCGTTCGATGTTTTCGCCGCGGCGGCCGGCATCGACGTTGAAGCGGTTCATCAGGATCTGCGTGGCGCCGCGCGAATCCATCAGGGCGCCGAGCTCGGGGCTGACGTACGGGTTCTGGCGGCGCACGCGCAGCGAGCTGTCGAATGCCGGTTGGCCGAAAAATTCCGAATCGGTTTCGCTGTACTTGCCTTCGAAGAACACGCGATGGTTTTCGCTGATCTCGAAGTTGACCATGGTGTTGACGCTTTTACGATCGAAGCCGGGTTGCAGATCGGCCACCGCATTGAGGTCGACAAAATCGCAATCCACGCACGAAGTGTTGCTCACCACGGTGCCGTCGTAACGGTTGCGCCGGAAGCTGCCGTCGTCGTTGAACACATAGCGGTTGCCGTAGCTGGCCGGGTTACGGAAATCGAACGTGCCCAGATTGAAGGTGCCGCCGTAGGAGGTCGAATGATTGCCACCGGGGCCGCTGAGCACGTTTTGCGGATTGCTTTCGCTCGGCGGACGGGTGGGGTCGAAACCGGGGTTGGGCACACTCACCAGATACTCGCGGCCGATGGCGCGGTTGCCGCGACCGAAACGATCTTGTTTGCTGTATTCGCCGGACACCGCGATGTTGCCGCGACCGCCTGCGAAATCGGTACCGACAGAAAAGCTGGCAAATGAGCGGTTGTAGTTGCCTTCGTCGGCCAGGCCGGTCTGCGCGCGCGTTTCAAAACCGGTGAAGGATTTCTTGAGGATGAAGTTGACCACGCCGGCCACCGCGTCGGCGCCATACACCGCCGATGCGCCGCCGGTGATGACTTCCACGCGCTCGACCCATTCCACCGGAATGGTGTTGACGTCCACCGCAGTCGAGCCTGGGCTTGAGCCTACGTGGCGACGCCCGTTGACCAGCACCAGCGTGCGGTCCACGCCCATGCCGCGCAGGTCGAGCAGGCCCAGGCCGGCGGTGCCGATGAAGCGGGTGGAGTTGCCCAATGTGTAGCTCGGTGCCAGTGCCGGCATACGCGCCATCAGGTCGCTGATGGTGGTCGCACCGGTGGCGCGGATTTCTTCGGCGCTGATGGCCGTCACGGGCGAGGGCGTGACAAAGCCGGTACGCGCAATGCGCGATCCGGTGACGGTGACCTTGTCCAGATCGGTCGTATCAGGCGCGACGCCATTTTCGGATTGGGCGGCAGCATTGCCCGCAGAGGCGGCTAGTACGCCGAAAAGTGCAGTGCTGAGGCGATGGCGACGGGTGCGTTGCGAGGTACGGCTCGACATGATTTCGCGGATTCCTTGCTGGGATTCGATTTGCACAGTTGGGTTCGCTGAGCACCAGCTGAACCGCATTTTGACCGTAACAATTCTTTAATCTTGTGTCCATCTCTGCGAAATTTGTCAGTAAGTGTCACGTGCGAGCTGCACGTGCGTCTGTGTCGCGTTGGCAAACAAGGCGGCTGCGTCTGATCGAGCCGGTACACTCACGCCCTCTTCGATGCGGCGCAAGGCGATGCTTGAGTCGCTCGCGGTAGCACACGACAAACCGGGTAGGCGATGAACACGATGGCGAAAAGTGGTTTCTTGGCGACGCGCGCGGTTGCGCAGGCGGTTGGCGCATGACGGGCGAACGCAGAATCGCCGCGCACGCGGTGCAGGGCACGTTGGCGCCGCATTCGCGCATCCGCAATGTGATTGCGGTGGGGTCGGGCAAGGGCGGCGTGGGCAAGTCCACCACTGCGGTGAATCTGGCACTGGCGCTGCATCAGTTGGGCGCGCGCGTCGGCGTGCTGGATGCCGATATCTACGGCCCCAGCGTGCCGGCAATGCTGGGCCTGAGCGGGCGGCCGGACAGCCCGGACAATAAGTCGATCGAGCCGCTGCGTGCATTCGGGATCGAGGCGATGTCGATCGGCCTGTTGGTCGATCAGGACACCCCCATGATCTGGCGCGGGCCGATGGCGACGTCCGCGCTGACCCAGTTGTTCAACGACACCCTGTGGGACGACCTGGACTATCTGCTGATCGACCTGCCGCCGGGCACCGGCGACATCCAGTTGACACTGTCGCAGAAGATTCCGGTAGCCGGTGCGGTCATCGTCACCACGCCGCAGGACATCGCCACGCTGGACGCGCGCAAGGCCTTGAAGATGTTCGAAAAGGTCGAGGTGCCGGTGCTCGGCATCGTCGAGAACATGGCGGTGCATACCTGCGGCAACTGCGGCCACCGCGAGCATCTGTTCGGCGAAGGCGGCGGTGAGCGCATGGCGGCGCAGTACGGCGTGCCGTTGCTGGGGTCGTTGCCGCTGGAGATCGCAATCCGTGAGCAAGGCGATGCCGGCCAGCCGGTTGTGGTGGCCGCGCCAGAGTCGGTGGCAGCCAAGGCCTACCTAGCGGCGGCGACGCGGCTTGCCGAGGAACTGGGCAAGCGCCCACGCGCCAGCATCCCGATCTCTGCATCCCTGCTGTAGCGCATCGGGCCGGCGATGCCGGCCGCTGGTAGAATTCGCCGTCTTCGCGCGGGCCGCTCGGCCCGCCGCCTTCCGTCTTCAAGGAACACGCATGAGCATCAAGAGCGACCGCTGGATCAAGCGCATGGCCGAACAGCACGCGATGATCGAGCCGTTCGAACCCGGCCAGGTCAAGCACGATGCTGCCGGGCAGCGCATCGTCAGCTTCGGCACTTCCAGCTACGGGTACGACGTACGCTGCTCGCGCGAGTTCAAGGTCTTTACCAACATCAACTCGACGATCGTCGATCCGAAGCACTTCGATCCCGGCAGCTTTGTCGATATCGAATCGGATGTCTGCATCATTCCGCCGAACAGCTTCGCGCTGGCGCGTACGGTGGAATATTTCCGCATCCCGCGCGACACGCTGGTGGTATGCCTGGGCAAGAGCACCTACGCACGTTGCGGCATCATCGTCAACGTGACCCCGCTGGAGCCGGAGTGGGAAGGCCACGTGACCCTGGAATTCAGCAATACCACGCCGCTGCCGGCGCGCATCTATGCCAACGAAGGCGTGGCGCAGATGCTGTTTTTCCAGTCCGACGAAGTGTGCGAAACCTCGTACAAGGACCGCGGCGGCAAGTACCAGGGCCAGACCGGCGTGACCCTGCCGCGGACCTGATGGGTGGCGCGGCCGTGGCCTTCAGCAGGTCACAGCCGCCTTCTCGCGGTAGCGCAGCAATTGGCGCACACCGGCGGCGATCAGGAACACCGGCCACCAGGTCGCGATCAGGTTGCCCACATCCATATGCGCCAATCCCAGATTGTCCAGCAGAAACAACGCGCCCAGGACGATCAGGAACAGGGCAGGAATTAGACGGTAGTTCATGGCGACATCCTCGGTTGGTGTGAGGCCATGCTGCGCTCGATGCGCCCGTCAATCAGGTGCCGGAAGTCAACAGTTGCGGATGACAGTCGTCATGTTGCATCGCCAGTGAGTGCCTCAAGTGCGGTGATGCGTGATCAGGGCAGGCGACGCGGGTCTGGGCTGTCAGTGTTCGGTTATGTGGGGCGGGGCCGGAAGTGCCAGCTCAGACTAGCCGTCGGTAAATGCACGAGGCTTCGCCCGTACCCTCATCCGCCCCTTCGGGGCACCTTCTCCCCCATAAAGGAGGACAATGTCCCCAGGGGAGAAGGAAGCTGCTGCATGCCACCGCAGAAGATAGGTCGTTAGAGCCATTAGCAGCCAGATACCGCTGCTGCGATTCGCCAATCCCGACTCCCGAATCCCCGCCCGACCTACTTCCCGCGCCCGAACAGCATGCCAATTCCGCACGCAACCAGTGCGGCCGGCCACCAGGTGGCGATCAAGCGACCGATACTGAGATTGGTCCAGCCCAGGTTGTTGGCCAGAAACAGCAGGCCGACGAGGATCAGGATCAGCGCGGCGACGACATTGGATTTCATGCGGGAGACTGGTTGAAAGACAGGTGCCTATCGTAGCCGTTGCGCCCACGCCGCGACATGCTGCTGCAACGCCTCGGCCGCAAAGCGCTGCGCACTGCCGCTGCCCCAGACGGGCCCGGGCCAGGCGGCATCGCCGGGGTGGCGGCCGACCAGATGCACATGCAGCTGCCGCACGATGTTGCCCAGCGCGCCGATATTGAGCTTGCCCACCCCGGGTTCGGCGCGCAGCAACTGCGAGAGCTGGTTGATTTCGGCCAGCAACAAACGCTGCTGGCCGCCATCCAGATCGATCCATTCACTGACATCGGCCACCCGTGGCACCAGCACCAGCCACGGGAAGCGGGTGTCGTCCATCAGCCGCACCTGCGACAGCGGCCCGTCGGCCACGAACACACTATCGGCCGCCAGGCGCGGGTCGAGCTGGAAGTCGCCCGCAGGCCTGTCCGGTCCGGTGTCGCTCATCCCAGGTGCGCCGCGAAGAAGCCCAGGGTGCGCTCCAGTGCGCGCTCGGCACTGTCGGCGTCGTAGTGGGTGGAGTCGATGCTGCGGTTGAAGGCGTGCCCGGCCGGGTAAACGAAGGTTTCCATCTGCGGCAGCTTCTCGCGATGGGCCTGGATCGCCTCGGGCGGAATGCTGGCATCGCGCTCGCCGAAGTGGAACATCACCGGCGCCTTGGGGGTTTCGTCCAGCAGCTGGGTGTTGCGGCCGCCGTAGTAGCTGACCGACGGCAGCCCCAGGCGAATGGCCGACAGCAGCGCGACGGAGCCGCCCCAGCAGTAGCCCACCGTACCGACCTTGCCGGCGCGGGTGAGCAGGGTGGCGGCAGATTTCACCACCTCCACGGCGCGCTCCAGGCCGACCGCGTTGGCCAGCGCCAGGCCCCGCTGCAGGCTCTGCTGGTCGTACGGCAACTGCACGTCCTTTTCTTCCAGGTCGAAAAAGGCCGGTGCCAGCACCTCATAGCCGCGTGCGGCGTAGTCGTCGGCCACTGCGCGGATATGTTCGTTGACGCCGAAGATTTCTTGAATCACCACCAGGCCGCCGCGCGGGCTGGAAGCGGGTGTGGCGTGCCAGGCGGCAACCTGGCCGTCGGGGGTGTCGAGCGTGGTCCAGTGACCCATGGAAACTCCTGCTGCAGTCCGGGGAGGCGCGCATTATCGACCGGATCGGCGGGGGCGAAGGTGAGGGTTCCGCTAAGATGACCCCGCGTGCGCGGCATGCGGTTCAGAGCGTCGCCCCCGCGCCGCTATAATTGACCCGCTCAGGCCCCAGGCCGCTCCGCTTCCCAGGCTCCTGCTTCCATGTCCCAGCTGAACCCTAAAGTCGGCTTCGTCAGCCTTGGCTGCCCGAAGGCGCTCGTCGATTCCGAACGCATCCTCACCCAGCTGCGCGTGGAGGGGTACGACATCGTGCCCAGCTACGACGCTGCCGATGTGGTGGTGGTCAATACCTGCGGCTTCATCGATTCGGCAGTGACCGAATCGCTGGACGCGATCGGCGAAGCGATGAACGCCAACGGCAAGGTCATCGTCACCGGCTGCCTGGGCAAGCGCCCGGAGCAGATTCGTGAGGCGTATCCGCAGGTGCTGGCAGTATCCGGCCCGCAGGACTACCAGAGCGTCATGGAGGCAGTGCACGCCGCGTTGCCGCCGCGTCACGACCCGTTCGTGGATCTGGTGCCGGACTACGGCATCAAGCTGACCCCGCGCCATTACGCTTACTTGAAGATTTCCGAAGGCTGCAATCACCGGTGCAGCTTCTGCATCATTCCCTCGATGCGCGGCGATCTGGTCTCGCGTCCGGTCGATGAGGTGCTGCGCGAAGCCGAGCGGTTGGTGCGCGGTGGCGTCAAGGAATTGCTGGTGGTGTCGCAGGACACCTCGGCCTATGGCGTGGACCTGAAGTACGCCGAGCGTCCGTGGCGCGACCGCATGTACCAGACCCGCATGAAGGCGCTGTGCGAGGGGTTGTCGGAGCTGGGCGTGTGGACGCGCCTGCATTACGTGTACCCGTATCCGCACGTGGACGATGTGATTGGGCTGATGGCCGAAGGCAGGCTGCTGCCGTATCTGGACATCCCGTTCCAGCACGCCAGCCCGCGCATCCTCAAGTTGATGAAGCGCCCGGGCGCGGTGGAAAAAACCCTGGAGCGCGTGCAGCGCTGGAAGGCGATGTGCCCGGAGATCACCGTGCGCTCGACCTTCATCGTCGGTTTCCCCGGCGAAACCGATGCCGAATTCGAATCCTTGCTGGACTTCCTGGATCAGGCGCAGCTGGACCGCGTCGGTGCGTTTGCGTATTCGCCGGTTGATGGCGCCAGCGCCAACGCATTGCCGGATCAGGTGCCCGAAGAAGTGAAACACGAGCGCCTGGCGCGCTTCATGGCCAAGCAGGCGCAGATCTCTGCGTTGCGCCTGGAATCCAAGATCGGCAGCGTGCAGCAGTGCCTGGTGGATGTGATCGAAGACGACATCGCGGTGGCCCGCTCGCGTGCCGATGCGCCGGAAATCGATGGGCTGGTGCATATCCAGAACGGCGGCGAGCTCGGCTTGAAGGTGGGCGATCTGGTCGATGTGGAAATCACCGACAGCGACGAGCACGATCTGTTTGGCGATGCATTGCCGTCTGGCCCCGCGGTGCAGCAGCCAGGGCGGACATTGAACCTGCAGATCGTTTAGCCGCAGCAGGATGCCGGCTGGCCGATGGCGTCGGCGCTCCCGACTGTGCCGAACCGTCGGCGCACATGCCGCGGTGGGCACGCCAAGCCGTAGGAGCGTGCCTGAGCGCGACGAGGCTGGCGACGCGCAGCCGCCCCCGGCACGACGCGCTGCGCACCAACATCGCCTGTGGGCATGACATCGCCGCATGAGGGTGGTCGGGGCGCGAGCGTATCAGCAGGTCACGCGGCAGTCCTGGGGCACTGGGTGTTCGGTTCTCTGTGGCCTCGATTACCGCCGTTGCCGATGCACGCGCCAGAATCGCTTCGCGCGCTGTATATCCCTTACAGCGGCACGTACTGCACCGACACCACCACAAACGTGTGCTTGCCGGCCGGCAAGTGCGCGTCGAATTCGTCGTCCACGCGCTTTTTCAGCAGTGCGCGCGCCAGCGGCGAATCGATGCTGATCCAGCCGCGTCCGGCATCGGTTTCGTCCGGGCCGACGATGCGGTAGCGCAGCAACTCGCCGCTGTCGGCATCTTCCAGTTCCACCTGTGCGCCGAAGAACACCGCGTTCGCGTCGGTGGGTGCGGTGTCCACCACGCGCAGCGCTTCCAGCCGCTTGCTCAGATAGCGTACACGCCGATCGATTTCACCGAGCTGCTTCTTGCGATAGGTGTATTCCGCATTTTCAGAGCGGTCGCCTTCGGCGGCGGCCGCCGCAAGGGCACGGACCACTTCGGGCCGCCGCACGCGCCACAAGTCGTCCAGCTCGGCCTTGAGGCGGGCATGGCCTTCGGGCGTGATCAGCGCAGTGCTTTTCTCGGCAGGCGGGCGCCAGCGGCTCATGGGGCAGGCAGTTTCCAACGGCGGGGTCGCGATGCTAGCGCGCATGACGTGCTTGCGCATCTGCCGCCGCACAGCGAAGCTTTCCGCCATTCTTAAGACACGGATGTTGTCATGCTGATCATGCCGCTGCACAAACCCTGGTCGCGGCAGAACATCCCCTGGGTGACGCTGCTGCTGGTGCTGATCAATGTGGCGGTCTACCTGGGCTACCAGCGCAAGGACGACAGCCTGGTCGAGAGCGCCGTGCACTACTACGTGCACTCCGGCTTGGGCGCGCTGGAGGCCGATGCGCATGCGCGCTACCTGCAGTAGACCGCCAACGCCAAGTTGCGCGCGGCACGCCAGGCAAAATTGGACAGCGTGCCTAAACCGCAACGCATCGCGTATCTGGCGCACCTGACGATGCACGATGTCGCCTTCGAACACGCCCTGCGCAGCGGCACGTTGTTCAACGGCGACGCGCGTCTGCGCGAGTGGCGCGCATTGCGTGCGCCTTACGACACGCGGCTGTCCAGGATATTTACGCTGCGCCATGTGCAGCGCAGTTCCGAATGGTCGCCAGCGCGCATGCTGACTGCCACGTTCCTGCACGGCAGCTTCGATCATTTGCTGGGCAACATGCTGTTCCTGCTTGCCTTGGGTACCTTGCTGGAAGGCGCCATCGGCAGTGGCTGGTTCCTGGTGCTGTATCTGCTCGGCGGATTCGGCGCCAGCCTGGCCAGCTTGTGGTGGCGCTGGGGCGAGCCCGGTGGCGGTCTGGGTGCCTCCGGTGCCATCGCCGCGCTGATGGGTGCGTTCTGCGTGGTCTGGGGCAGGCGCAGGGTGCGTTTTTTCTATTGGTTTTTCGTCGTCTTCAATTACGTGCGCGGCCCGGCGATCCTGCTGTTGCCGCTGTGGCTGGGCTGGGAGTTGTATAGCCTGGCATCCAGCGACGACGGCGCAGTCGCCTTCGAGGCGCATGCCGGCGGACTGGTGAGCGGTGCGTTGCTGGGCGCCTTGCTGGTGGCGTTGAGGCAAACTCGGCCAGAATTTATGCAGGAGGGCGACGCGGTTGCGGTGGACGATCGCTGGGAGCGTGCGCAGCGCCATCTGGGCCGGATGGAAAACGCCGAGGCCGAACATTTGCTGGCGGAGTTGGCGAGCGAGCAGCCGCACAATCTGGAGGTTGCGCTTGCGCGCTATCGCGCTGCGCGTCATGCAGGGCGCAGCCAGGACAGCCTGCGCCATGCCGAGACGCTGCTGGCCCTGCAGACCCATAGCGCCGAACAGACACGCATCCAGCTGGCAGTTGCCGCCGAACTCAGTAAGGCCAGGATTGCCTGCAGCCCGACGGCGCGCAGGGCGCTGATCGCTGCGTGCATGCGTAACGGCCTGTTGGCCGATGCCGAGCGTCTATTGAAGGAAAGCGAATTGAGTACGCCGCGCGATGAATTGGCCCAACAATGGTTCGTGCTTGCCTTGCGTCACGGTGAGCTGCAGGACGGTGCGCAGCGCACGCGCTTGCTGCGCCAGCTGCTGGATCAGTTTCCCGAGCAGGGACAGGCCAACAAAGCACGCTTTTTGCTCGAAAACGGTTGAGCGGTTTCTGCCCAACGCGTGCTCTTTGACTCGCGCGGCGCCGGGCGGGCAAGGGCCGGTCGCGTTGGCTGACATGCATGGTTCGGAGCTTGATGGGATCTGTCTGCCTGGAAGCTGCAGAACGGATCCTCAGCCGATCACGCCGGCTGAATCGTCATCGCTTTCAGTGCCGCGTCCAGCTTCGCGCGTAGTGCTTCGTCGTCGCAGCGATCCTTTGCGTTCTGCAATACGACGCGCGCCTGATCATCGCGCCCGAAGCGCTCGGCCAGCAGCACGCCGGCGTCCAGCGACCAGGCAGGCAGCATCGGGTCGCGCGGCCACGCAGCAATGGCGGCCAGCAGGCCATCGGTGACCAGTTGGAACTGCCCGGCCATCCTTGCGCGCTCGGCCAGCAGGTTGGCCTGCTCGGGCGTCAGCGGCGTAAACGTGGGGTCGATGTCCAGCGCTTCGCGCTGCAGCGCGAGTGCACGCCGTTCCTGCTTTTCCTGCAACAGGCGATTGATGTATTGGCGAGTGTGTTCGCGCAGCTCGTCGTTGCGATGGTGTTGGCGCAACAGGCGCTGATACAGCTCGTGCACCGCCAGGCTCACCGCGCGCGAGCGCACCGCACCGCGCAGGGCCTGAAAGGCTTCGTCGGAATGCCCGTCGCGCACGTACTGTTCCGCTTCGTCGAGCAGGCGCTGGTCCGGGTCGCTACGTTCGTGCGCATCCGCGCCACTGGGCACATAGCCCAGCTCCTCGTGGTACTGGTACACCAGATACCCCAGCAGGTGAAAGCTGGCGAACAGCGTCCAGATCGAGGTCACCATGACCGTCGCTTCGCGCACGAGCGGCGGTAGGTATTTGGTAGCGAAGAAGACCGCTGCCGTGCCGCTGCCCTGGATCACGTAGAGCAGGCCGTAGGCGGCCAGATACGGCCAGCCGATCCGTAGCGCCATGTCGATGGAGACGGCGGGGTTGAGCGCGCGGCGCAGGCTGCCGTCGATGGCCAGCGAGATCAGCATGCCAGGCAGCAGCATGGTGCCCAGATAGGCGATGGTCAGGCCGAACGGGCCGGCGATCACGGCTCCTACGCCGATCACGATGCCCAGCGCGATGGCCAGCAGGATCAGGCGCAGTACCGCGCTGTCGAAGCTGTTATAGCCCAGGCGTGGCGCATCGGTCTGGCCATCGGCGGTGTGGCGCAGAATGTCGAAGGCATAGGTATAGGTCGCCATGCCCAGCACACCGGCAATCACCAGTTTCAGGATGCCCGGCAGCACCAGCAAGGCGCTGCACAGCGTCAATGCGATCAGCGCATACAGCGCCGAGCCACGCAGCGGGTAGGTGGCGATGGCGGGAATGCGGGTCCAGAACGGTGCAGGCGCAGCCAGCGCGGCCACTTTGCGTGCGCGAAAACGGTCTTCCATGACGCTCCCCAGGCGTGTGATGTGAAGGGATTGTGCGGGGCCGTGCGCCGCCACGCAATTGGGGGAGGGCAAGCCGGCGAACCCGGATCGCCAGCGACCGGCGACGTGTTGCGGGCATGGTCTGGAGACTGCTGGCCAGGCCGTGCGTCAGTGCCGGCCCTACATCGAAGCATGCTGTGTCAGACATCACCCTAAGCGCATCGGCAGACCGCCGACGCGGTGCGTGCGTGACTGCCTGAGGTGCCAGCTGAGCGACAGGTAAAATGGTGGCCCGCCGCACTATCGCGGCCCTACGAGCGACCGTGCGCGCCGCAACCGTGGCACTGCTCGCTTGCACCACAAGGAGTGTCGCTTGATTCCCTCTGCCACCGGCAACCCGCAGGTCCGCATCCGCAGCATCGATGTGCTCTCGGACAATTGGTATGTGCTGCGCAAGGTCACGTTCGATTTCCAGCGCAAGGACGGCCGCTGGCAGACCTTGTCGCGCGAGGCCTACGATCGTGGCAATGGCGCCACCATTCTGCTGTACAGCCGCGCCAAGCAGACGGTGATGCTCACCCGCCAGTTCCGCCTGCCGACGCTGCTCAATGGCAACCCGGATGGCATGTTGATCGAAGCCTGTGCCGGCCTGCTCGACCAGGACGATGCGCTGACCTGCATCCGCAAGGAAACCGAAGAGGAAACCGGCTACCGGATCGACAACGTGCGCAAGGTATTCGAGGCCTTCATGAGCCCTGGCTCGGTCACCGAGCGCCTGTACTTTTTCGTCGGCGAATACGTCGACGGCGACAAGGTCAGCGGCGGCGGTGGACTCGAAGAAGACGGCGAAGAGATCGAAGTGCTGGAGCTGTCACTGGATGCAGCGCTGGCGATGATCGGCTCAGGGGAGATCGCCGATGCCAAGACCATCATGCTGTTGCAGTACGCCAAGTTGCATGGCGTGTTGGAGTCCGTTCACGCCAACACGCGGTAGCCCTTCACGGCGACGGTGCCATCGAGACGTGGCAGCGGCGATCAAGCAGATCATCGCTTCCCGCCAAAAATGCTACCGAAGATGCCGCGCACGATCTGCTGCCCGATCTTGTTGCCCACCGTGCGCGAGGTCTGCTTGGCCATCGCTTCCAGCATGCCCTGGCGGCGGCGGGTGCCGAAGACCGCGTCCTTGACCGCCTGACCGAAGCCGCTGTCGTGCGCGTCGTCATCTTCGCGAGTGCGGGCAGGTGGGGCTGCGTTGTGTTCGGCGGCCTGTTCGACGCGGCGCGCCAGCAGTTCGGCAGCCGATTCGCGGTTGATCGCGGTGTCGTAGCGGGTGCCGACCGGGCTTGCCGCGCGCACCTGCGCGCGTTCGGTTTCGCTGATGGCGCCCATGCGGCAGCGCGGCGGTGCGATCAACGTCTGCTGTACCGGCGCCGGCACGCCCTTGCCCTGCAGCGGCGACACCAGCGCCTCGCCGGTGCCCAGGCTGGAGATGGCGGTGGCGACATCGAGCTTGGGATTGCCGACGAAGGTCTGCGCGGCAGTCTTGACCGCCTTCTGGTCGCGCGGCGTGTAGGCGCGCAACGCGTGCTGCACGCGGTTGCCGAGCTGGCCAAGGATATTGTCGGGAATGTCGTCGGGAAACTGCGAGCAGAAATACACGCCCACGCCCTTGGAACGAATGAGGCGCACCACCTGCTCGATGCGCTGCACCAGCGCCGCCGGCGCATCGTCGAACAGCAGGTGCGCCTCGTCGAAGACGAACACCAGTTTGGGTTGTTCCAGGTCGCCCACTTCGGACAAGCGTTCGAACAGTTCCGACAGCAGCCACAGCAGGAAGGTGGAATACAGCTTCGGCTTGAGCACCAATTGGTTGGCAGCCAGGATGCCGATCACGCCACGGCCATCCGGCGCGACGCGCATCAGTTCGGCCAGCTCCAGCGCAGGCTCACCGAAGAACTGTTCGCCGCCGTCCTGGGACAAACGCAGCAAGGCGCGCTGGATGGCGGCAACCGATTGGCTGGACACCAGTCCGTAACTGGTGGAGAGCTCCTTGCGCTCTTCGACCACCAGCGCGAGCAGCGCGCGCAGGTCGTCCAGGTCCAGCAGCAGCAAGCCGCGGTCGTCGGCCAGCTTGAACACGATGTCGAGTACGCCGGACTGGGTGTCGTTGAGTTCCAGAATCCGGGCGAGCAGGGTGGGGCCCATCTCGCTGACCGTCGTACGTACCGGGTGCCCCATCTGGCCATACAGGTCCCAGAACACCACCGGGTTGGCGGCCGGGGCGTAGTCGGTCATGCCCAAATCGTTGGCGCGCTGCAGCACGCCGGGCGCGCCATCGCCAGCCACGGCCAGGCCGGCGACATCGCCTTTCACGTCCGCCAGGAACACCGGAACGCCCAGCCGCGAGAAGCCTTCGGCCAGCGTCATCAAGCTCACGGTCTTGCCGGTCCCGGTGGCGCCGGCCACCAGCCCGTGGCGGTTGCCGAAGCGTCCTTCCAGCACTACAGGGATGTCATCGGTGACGCCTTTGCCGAGCAGGAACGAGGCCATTGCGCTGATCCGGTAGGAAAGGGCCGATTCTAGCGGGCAATCCCAGCGGGCAATGCCAACCGGCAACGCGGCAGATCCTGGCAGGCAGGCTGGGTCGAACGGGCGACGCACGCACGCCGCGCGGCAGCCGCAGACGCACTCGATCGTTCGCGTCGGTGCGCCGGTTTGCAGGTACTGCACGCATCGACCGCGCCCACCAAGCTAACGGCCCACTGACCCCGGTGGCCTCGCTGCCTTGCCCCGATGTTGCCCCGGCAGCTACCCTGCCTGCCTTTCCGCTGTACTGCCTACGATGCCGCTCGCTCATTTTGGTTTGCGCCCATGGCCTGTCCTGGCTGTGGTGGCGCTGATGTCTGTCGTCCCCGCCGCCCACGCCATCTCCAAACGCGACACGGAGAAGGCCGCCGCGCTCGATGCGCGCATGGCCGCCGCCGAAAAGCGCTATCGCGATGCGCTGGTGCTGGTGAACAACTCCGACCCCAAGGGCACTGCCGAAGGCGATGCTGCGCTGGAGGACATGGAAGACATCATCGACGCCTGCATCAAGCAGCGTGGTTGCCTGGTGTCCAATCAGTTGGCCACCTACAAGCGCCTGCTCAAGGCGCGCGCCGATGCCGAGGCGCCGGCCGCCGAAGATCCGGAAGACGACGACACGCTGCTGCAAGCCGACCCGGACCATCTGGGTCCGGCGTCGAACGGCGTGCCCGAGGCCGCGCGTGCCGCCACGCTGCTCAACGACCAGCGCCACGAATTCGACAAGATGGTGCAGTACAACCCGGCCGTGCAGGCCGGTATCCGGCGCTGGCTCACCGATATGCGCCCGGCGCTGCTGACCAGCTACGAGAACTACAGCAACCTGCGCGGCGTGATGTGGCCGGAATGGCAGAAGCGCGGCCTTCCAGAAGCGCTGCTGTTCGGCATCATGGCCAAGGAATCCAACGGCAAGGTGCATGCCAGCTCGCGCGCTGGTGCCGCCGGGTTGATGCAGTTCATGCCCGCCACCGGACGTCGCTTCGGGCTGGGCCCGGACGGCACCGGCTTCGACACCCGCTTCGATGCACGCAGCGCCGCCGAAGCCAGCGCCGCCTACCTCAACGAACGCATGGCCGGACTCAACCGCAGCATCGAACTGGCACTGGCCGCCTACAACGGTGGCGAAGGCCGTGCCGCGCGCGTGTTCGCGCAGAGCGGCGGGCGCGGCTTCTGGGACCAGGACGTCTATAACCAGTTCCCGGCCGAAACCAAGGACTACGTGCCAATGGTGATCGCGGCGGCGTGGATCTTCCTACACCCGCGTCAATACGGGGTGGACTTTCCCAAGCTCGATGCGCAGCCGGCCACGCTCAAGCTGGCCAAGTCGACCACCATCTACGAACTCACCATCTGCCTAGGCAGCATGGGCACACGCGACGGCTACATGCGTGCGTTGCGCAATCTCAACCCACGTTACGAATCCGATGGCTGGATTCCGGCCGGCACGGTCATCAATGCCACCAACCGCATCGTCAACCTCTACACCCGTTACTGCGTCAATGGCCCGCGTGCGGATCTGGCGCGCACCCTGATCACCGCCGATCTCAACAGCGCAATCGTGCGCAGCAGCAGCGCGCCCGAGTACGTGCCCAGCGTGGCGGTGGGCGATGTCAGCCAGATGGCCGGCGTCCCGACCACCGTCGCCACCGGACAGCCGGCAGTGGCCAAGCCCAAGGCAAAGCAAGTGCGCAGCTACACCATCGCCAAGGGCGACACGCTCGGTCGCGTCGCGCAGAAGTACCAATGCGAGATCAAGGAGCTGGCCAAGGCCAACGGCTTGAAAGCGCCGTCGTATGCGCTCAAGCCGGGGCAAAGCATCAGGTTGGCGGGGTGCGATCGCTGAACCGGGCGCTGGTGGAGCGTTGCTGATGTCCGCACCCTTCAAACGGCGGTGCGCATCGGCCAGAACCCGCTGGCGTGGGGCAGGCCAGGCTGTGCCAAAGCCGTTCCGGTAGCTCCGGCGCGCGCAGCGTGTCGTCAGTCGAAGGTTGGAAAACGGTGCGCGGGGGTGCGAGGCCTTGTGGGGAAGGCCTCGTCGCTGTCAGGTTCGCTGCTACGTTGGCAGCGAGCGCACGACAAGCCTGGTTGCCGTGGGAGCGGACCCGGTCGCAACCAAACCATCCAAACAGCCCGTTTTATGCCGGATGTTCTTCATCCGAGGCTGAGCAGGATGGCGTGCGCGTGGGGGCGGCGTATCACCGGAAACGCCTGGCCGCGGCCAGGTCCGCTCCTACGAGGGCGGCGTTGCACTTCACTGACGACGCGCGAGTGCCTGGCCAAGACGAACCGATGCTTCGGCCGCAAGCCCGCCATCGAGCGTCGCCACACCCGGCGGCAGCAACACGATGACGGTCGAGCCGTAATTGAACCTGGCCATCTCCGCGAACTTCTCCAGCACGATGCCCTTGCCGCGGTAGTCCTTGCGCGTGATGCGGTCGCCATAGCGCGGAATCTCCACGCCGCTCCAGACCGTCTCCACGCCGGACACCAGCAGCGCACCTACCATCACCGAGGCCATCGGGCCGAAATCGGTGTCGAAGTGGCAGACCAGCCGCTCGTTGCGCGCGAACAGGCGCGGCACGTTGCGTACGGCGTCCGGGCCCACGCTGAACAGCCGCCCTGGCACGTGCACGGTCTCGCGCAGGGTGCCGGTCCACGGCATATGCACGCGGTGGTAGTCCTTGGGCGACAGATACACGGTGGCGAACAGGCCGTCGTTGAACGGCGCCGCCGCGGCCTCGTCGCCAAGCAATTCTGCAGCAGTGAACGACTGCCCCTTGGCCTGGAAAATGCGGCCGTTCTCGATCGGGCCGAGCTGGCTGATGCGGCCGTCGGCGGGCATCAGCAACGCAGCCGGGTCGGCATCCGGCACGCGTGCGCCGGGCTTCAAGGCGCGGGTAAAGAACGCATTGAAGGTGGGATAGGCGCGCGGATCCGGCTCCTGTGCCTCGCTCAGGTCCACGCCGAACTTGCGTGTGACCGTGTCGATCAACCACTGCTTGGTGGCGGGTCTATCCGAGTAGGCCAGCGCGCGCGCCAGCGAGGACAGCAACCGGTGCGGCAGCACGTAGGTCAGGGAAGTGACAAGACTCACGGAGCGGTTACCTTGGTCAGCTGTTGGAGGTCGGCGGCAATCGCCTTCGGATCGAGCGGGGGGCGGATCAGCCCGGCCAGGCGGCCTTGCGGATCGAGCACGGCAATGCCGGCGGAGTGGTCCATGCTGTAGTCGTTGGGATTTTGCGCATAGCCTTTGCCCGGGACCTTCTGGAACACGAAGCCCAGCGCGGTGGCGAAGCGCTCCAACGCCGGCACGTCCGCCGTGGCGGCCAGGGTGTCCTTGTGGAAGGCATGTGCGTACTCGCCCAGGCGCGCGGGCGGATCGCGCTGCGGGTCCACCGACACGAACAGCACGCGCGGGCGCAGGCCATCGGGAATGCTTTCCCATTGCTGTTGCGCCACTGCCAGATCGGTCAAGGTGGTGGGGCAGACATCGGGGCAGAACGTGAAGCCCAGAAACACCAGCGTCCAATGCCCCTTGAGTTCGCCGGGCACCAGCTGGGTGCCGTCGGACTGGCGCAGGCTGAATTGCGGCAGCGGGCGCGGCTGCGGATAAAAGGTGATGGTCTTGGTGGGCGGCCATGGCGAACTGGGCGCGCCGCCAAGGAACTTCTGGCCCAGCAACATCCCCAGGCCAGCGGCCAGGGCCACCAGCAGCACGATGCCGGTATTGCGATTGAACATGGCGGTTTCCAGTGCAACGGACGCTCATGATACCGATCCGACCTCTATAATCGGGGGCCGATTCCTCTTTAGTTGTTGCCATGACTGCCGCCGCGGCCGACGAACTGCATACCATCATCGACCTGATCCGCTACGGCACCAGCCGTTTCAACGCAGCCGGTCTGACCTTCGGCCACAGCTACGACAATGCGTTGGACGAAGCCACCCAGCTGGTCCTGCACAGCCTGCATCTGCCGCACGATCTGGGCCCGGCCTACGGCCAGGCGCGCTTGCTGCGCTCGGAAAAAGAGCAGGTGCTTGGTCTGTTCGAGCGCCGCATCACCGAGCGCGTGCCGGCCGCTTACCTCACCGGCGAGGCCTGGTTTGCAGGCCTGAGTTTCAAGAGCGATGCGCGCGCCCTGGTGCCGCGTTCGCCGATCGCCGAATTGATCGAAGCCGGCTTCGAGCCCTGGCTGGGCGGGCGCGAAGTGACTCGCGCGCTGGACCTGTGCACCGGCTCGGGCTGCATTGCCATCGCGATGGGCCACTACAACCCGCAGTGGGATGTGGATGGCGTGGACATCAGCGACGATGCGCTGGCGCTGGCCGCCGAAAACAAGGCGCGCCTGCATGCCGACAATGTCACCTTGCTCAAGTCGGACCTGTTCAACGGTCTGGGCGGTCGCCAGTACGACCTGATCGTCACCAACCCGCCGTACGTCACCAACGAGGAAACCGACGCGCTGCCGCAGGAGTATTCCTACGAGCCCGAACTCGGCCTGCGCGCCGGCGACGATGGCCTGGACCTGGTGTTGAAGATCCTGCGCGATGCGCCGCAGCACCTGAGCGAAGACGGCTTGCTGATCTGCGAAGTGGGCGAGTCCGAGCAGCACCTGGTCAAGCTGCTGCCGGAAGTGGATCTGGCCTGGGTCGAGTTCAAGGTCGGGCAGATGGGCATCTTCGCGGTGGAATGCCGCGAATTGATCGCCCACGGTGCCCGCATCGCCGAGCTGGCCGCGCAGCGATGAGCCTGCGCGCATGAGTGCCAATTCGTTCGGCAAGCTGTTCACTGTCACCACCTTCGGCGAGTCGCACGGGCCGGCGATCGGTTGCGTCGTCGACGGCTGCCCTCCCGGCCTGGAGCTCGCGCCGGAAGAGTTCACCCACGATCTGCAGCGCCGCGCCAGCGGCAAGAGCCGGCACACCTCGGCGCGCCGCGAGGCCGACGAGATCGAGATCCTGTCCGGCGTGTACGAAGGCCGTACCACCGGCACGCCGATCGGCTTGCTGATCCGCAATACCGATCAGCGCAGCAAGGACTACAGCAACATCGCCCAGCAGTTCCGTCCCGGCCATGCCGATTACACCTACTGGCAGAAGTACGGCATTCGCGATCCGCGCGGCGGCGGGCGTTCGTCGGCGCGCGAAACCACCATGCGCGTGGCCGCCGGCGTGATCGCCAAGAAGTGGCTCAAGCAGCGCTATGGCGTGCTGGTGCGCGGTTTCCTGTCGCAGCTGGGCCAGATCCGTCCCGCTGGTTTCGATTGGGATGCGGTGGAAGACAACCCGTTCTTCTGGCCGCATGCGGCGCAGGTGCCGGAGCTGGAAACCTACATGGACGCGCTGCGCAAATCCGGCGACTCGGTCGGTGCGCGCGTGGACGTGGTGGCCGGCGGCGTTCCGGCAGGCTGGGGCGAGCCGATCTACGGCAAGCTCGATGCCGAACTTGCGGCGGCGTTGATGAGCATCAATGCGGTCAAGGGCGTGGAGATCGGCGACGGCTTCGCCAGCGCGGCGCAGAAGGGTACCGAACACCGCGACCTGATCACCCCGGAAGGCTTTCTCAGCAACCATGCCGGCGGCATCCTGGGCGGAATCTCCACCGGCCAGGCGGTCACCGCCTCGATGGTGCTCAAGCCCACCTCCAGCCTGCGCCTGCCCGGCGCGACGGTGGATGCCGATGGCAGCGTGGTCGATGTCATCACCACCGGCCGGCACGACCCGTGCGTGGGCATCCGCGCTACCCCGATCGCCGAGGCGATGATGGCGCTGGTGCTGATGGACCAGGCGTTGCGCCATCGTGCCCAGTGCGGCGATGTGGGCGAGGTGTCGCCGCGCATTCCCGGTCAGGTCGATGTCTGACGGACGTCGTCCCAGGGTGTGGGTGAGCCAGCCGCTGTTCGACGATGTCGTCGCGCAGTTGGGCGAGCATTTCGAGCTGACCACCACGCAGCGCGTCAGCGCATATTCGCCGGCCGAGCTGGCCGCGCAACTGGCACCGTTGGACGGCGCCCTGATCACCCTCAACGAGCGCATCGGCGCGGCCGAAATCGCCGCCGCGCCGCAGCTGCGCGCCATCGCCAATGTCGGCGTGGGCTACAACAATCTCGACATCGAGGCCTTGAGCGCGGCCGGCATCCTGGCCAGCAACACGCCGGACGTGCTTACCGAAACCACGGCCGATCTCGGCTTTGCGTTGCTGATGGCCACCGCGCGCCGCATCACCGAATCCGAGCGCTGGCTGCGCGACGGGCAGTGGGGGCAATGGTCGTTCAAGACCATGCTCGGCGCCGATATCCACGGCAGCACGCTCGGCATCCTGGGCATGGGACGCATTGGCCAAGGCATCGCCCGGCGCGGTGCGCACGGTTTCGGCATGCGCGTGCTGTACCACAACCGCAGCCCGTTGCCGGCCGCTACCGAACAGGCGCTGGGCGCACGGTACGTGGATTTCGAGACGTTGCTGGCGCAGTCCGATCACCTGGTGCTGGTATTGCCGTACACCAGGGACTCTCACCACATCATCGATGCCGCGGCGTTGGGCAAGATGCGCGCCACCGCCACGCTGGTGAACATCGCCCGCGGTGGCATCGTCGATGAGCTGGCATTGGCCGATGCGCTGGCCAACGGCCGCCTGGCCGGTGCCGGCCTGGATGTCTACGAAGGCGAGCCGCATGTGCGTCCGGAGCTGCTGGCGCTGAACAACGTGGTGCTCACCCCGCACATCGGCAGCGCCAGCCTGGCCACGCGCCGCGCGATGGTGCAACTGGCGGTGGACAACCTGATCGCTGCGCTGGGCAAGGGCCCGCATGCCGGCAACCCGCCGAGCGCCCTCAACGCCGATGCAGTTGCCGCTACCAAACGTGGCGGCACCGGCGTGGACGCGAAAAAAAACGGCGTCACCGGCAGCATTTCGACCAAACGATAGGGAACCTCCGCGGCCAGCGTTGGAGGTTCCCCGAACCCAGCGCGCAGTGCTTCCTCATTTCCCCTTTCGATAAAGACAAACTCATGAGCAACGAAAACCGTCGTTTCAACGTCGCCGTCGTGGGCGCCACCGGCGCTGTCGGCGAGACCATGCTGAGCATCCTGGCCGAGCGCAACTTCCCGGTCGCCACCCTGTACGCGCTGGCGTCGTCGCGCTCGGCGGGCGGGCAGGTGGAGTTCAATGGCGGCAAGGTCGATGTGCTGGACCTGGCCGAGTTCGACCCCGCCGGCGTGGACATCGCGCTGTTCTCCGCCGGCGGCAGCGTGTCCAAGGAATACGGCCCCAAGTTCGCCGCGGCCGGTGCGGTGGTGATCGATAACTCCTCAGCCTTCCGCTACGACGACGACGTGCCGCTGGTGGTGTCCGAGGTCAACCCGGAAGCGCTCAAGCAGCGCCCGCGCGGCATCATCGCCAATCCCAATTGCTCGACCATGCAAATGCTGGTGGCACTGGGCCCGATCCACCGCCAGTACGGCATCGAGCGTATCAACGTGGCGACCTACCAGTCGGTCTCCGGCGGCGGGCGTTCGGCGATGGAAGAACTGGGCAAGCAGACCAGCGAGTTGTTGAGCTTTCAGGACATCGACCCGCAGCGGTTCCCGGTGCAGATCGCCTTCAACCTGATCCCGCACATCGACGACTTCCAGGACAACGGCTACACCAAGGAAGAGATGAAGCTGGTCTGGGAGACCCGCAAGATCCTCGGCGACGACAGCATCCAGGTGAACCCCACCGCGGTGCGCGTGCCGGTGTTCTACGGCCATTCCGAAGCGGTGGCGATCGAGACCCGCGACAAGATCACCGTGGAGCAGGCGCGCGCGCTGCTGGCAGCGTCGCCTGGCGTGGAAGTGGTGGACGAGCGCAAGCCCGGCGGCTACCCGACGCCGGTCACGCATGCTTCCGGCAAGGATGCGGTGTTCGTCGGCCGCATCCGTGAAGACTTTTCGCATCCGCGCGGCCTGAACTTGTGGATCGTCTCCGACAATATCCGCAAGGGCGCTGCGCTCAACGCCGTGCAGCTGGCCGAACTGGTCGCACAGGAAGGCTAAGCAGCACGACAAAGACGACCGCGCAGCCGCCATGCGTGCGCGCGGCCGGCGCCTGGTGCAGCAGGCCTCACCCGGCCACTGCGATGCTGAGCGCGCCGTTCGCGCCTGCATGGGGACGGCTCGCGACGTGCGGTTGGCGCTCTCAACCGCCGTGCACGTGCTGGAGCATGCCGGCGCGCGGTGATGCTTCCCAGAGAGGCGCACCGCGCGCAAGCGCTCCGGCAGGGTGCGCACCGACACATGGAACGTCGGCTCGATTCTCAACCGAATTCCACCTCAACCGAATTCCACCTGCAGGCGCGCTGCCCATCGCGCGTCTGCGGGCATGCGCACGTGCGCGTATCGCCTCATGTGGCATTGGAGGACCTTGCAGCTTGCAGTGCGCAGACCTGTCGCCAGCCGCTCGCACACACTCCGTGCCTGCTCAGGCGACACGCCATTGGCGCCATGTCATGGCATCCCGCAGCGCGTGACTTTGCACCACGCAATCTGCCGACAGGCCGTTGCGCGCTTGAGACCTCGCGCAGTGAGAGCGCCCATCAGCACTTGCCGGTTTGCATTGGCCACGCATGCATGCCGCACTGCGGCAGTGTCGCTGGCACAGCGCTCTGCATCACGGCGCCGACTTTTTCGCTCATCCAGCGGCTATATTGATGCCCATGAAACATAGGGGCGGGGGCGCGATGCGTCCGATACAAGGGATAGGTGCGTTGCTGCTGATGGCCTGCAGCGGCGCTGCAATGGCGTTGGGACTGGGCGATATCCGGGTGCTGTCCAAGCCCGGGCAACCGCTGGTGGCCGAGATTCCGGTCATCTCCAACGAGCCGGGCGAACTGGACAACGCGCGCGTGGCACTGGCATCGGCCACCACGTTTGCGCGCGTCGGCCTGGAGCGCCCGCAAGGGCTGGTCAGCAATCTGCAGTTCCAGTTCGCGCAGGACGCACGCGGGCGTGCGGTGATCCGCGTGACCAGCAGCCAGGCGGTGGACCAGCCGGCGATCAACTTCCTGATCGAGGTGGAGTGGGGCCAGGGCCGGCTGGTGCGCGAATATTCCGCCTTGGTCGATGCGCCCAACACCGCGGCCGCCATCGCCGAGCCGGCCATCGAAGCGCCGCGTGCCGGTTCCAGCAATGCGATCGCACGCGAGCCGGCGCCGGTCGCCGCGCCCGCCGCGCAGGACAACGCCAGGGCCGAACCGGCTGCGCGTGCAGCTGGCAGTGCGTCTGCTGCGTCTGCGACGCAGGCCGGCGACACGTTGCCGGCCGTGCGCGCGGGCCAGACCTTGTCGGAGATCGCCGCGGCGGTGGCGCGTTCCAGCGGGCACTCGCTGGACCAGACCATGCTGGCGTTGCTGCGCACCAATCCGGACGCCTTCATCAACGGCAACATCAATCGCCTGAAGCAGGGCGCGGTGCTGCGCACGCCGCAGGAAGACGCGCTTGCCCAGGTCGGTGCGGCCGAAGCGGCGGTCATGGTGCGCGAGCAGGCCGCCCAGTGGCGGCAGGCGCGATCGGCGGTGCCGCAACCGGCCGAGGCCGGCGCCGCCGCTGCCGCAACGCCGCCGCCCGCCACACCTGCCGCAGCGGCTGGCAACGGCGCGCGGCTCGAAATCGCCCCTGCAGTGGCGAGTCAGACCAACAAGGCCGGCGTCACGTCCGGCACCAGTGCCGAAGGCGAGGGCGAGATGGCGGCCAATCAACAGTTGCAACAGGCCAAGGAAGACATCGCCACCCGCGATGCGGAATTGCAGGACCTGCGGACCCGCGTGGCGGATCTGGAAAAGCTCAAGCAGCAACAGCAAGCGCTGATCGCCATGAAGGACAGCGACCTGGCGGCTGCACAGAAGCGCCTGTCGGAAACCCCGGCGGCCGCACAACAGGGTGGCGGTTTTCCGCTGTGGTTGATCGGCGGGCTGGTGTTGATCGTCGCGGCCGTGGTGGCGTGGCTGGCCGCGCGCCGTCGCAAACCCTCGCCGCTGCCGCCGTTGCCGCGTCGGCAGTTCGACTTCGTCCTGCCTGGCGCGCCGGTGCAGGCCGCCGAGCCACAAGAGGCGACGCAAGCCACTGAGCCCAGCGAGCCCGATGTGGTGCACGAGACCGAATTCGAGCAGGCCGATCTGCGCGACGAAGAGCGCGCCCATGACGCGCAGCAACCATTGTCGGACGTGCTGCGTCGCGAGCCGCTGCCGTCCGAGCCGGCTGCTGCGCCCATGGCGGTCAACAGCGACGATTGGCGTGCGCTGAGAGCCGCACCGCCGGTGGTGGCAACGCCGCCGCAGGACAGCGCCCCCGTCGACGCGGCGCAGGCTCCGCCGCACCCGGCGTCCGAGGCCGTGGAAGCGAGTCACGCAGATGTCGCGCCCACGATCGGTGATGTCCCGTCTACCGCTTCCCCGGTAGCGGTGGCCACGCAAGACAGCCTGGATTTCGAGCGTCCGCCTGCGGCGCCGAGCGCTGCGCCCAGCCCCTCGGCCAGCCGGGACGTCGCCTCGGCCGGGCGCGATCGCCTGGAACTGGCGGTGGCTTACATGGACCTGGGCGACAAGGACACCGCGCGCGGCCTGCTGCTGGAAGTTGCCGCCACCGGCGACGACGCCACGCGCGCCGAAGCCGCCGAGCTGCTGGAACGCCTGGCATGAGCCCGGCGATCGATCGCCTTACTGCGCAGGAAAGTGACGCACGCGAGCGCCGGATCGACTATGTGGAGTTCGCCTCCATCGATCCGGATGCCAGCCGTGCGTTCTTCGAAGCGGTGTTCGGTTGGCAATTCCAGGCCTACGGTCCGGATTACCTGGCCTTCAACGATGGACGCCTGGACGGCGGCTTCTACCGTGCAGCCGCGCCGGCGCCGGACGAGGGTGGGCCGCTTGTGGTGTTGTATGCCGATGCGTTGGCCCCGGTGATCGAGCGCGTGCGTGACGCAGGCGGGGTGATCGTCAAACCGGTCTTCGGCTTTCCCGGCGGCAGTCGGTTTCATTTCCGCGAGCCCGGCGGCACCACGTTGGCCGTGTGGTCCGAGCGCAGCGTCGCGTCCGACGACTGACTGCGCGCTGGTCGCACGCGCGTCCCGCGGCTCGGCACCAGCCAATGCGGCTCGTACACTTCACCTTTTTTGCAGCGACGGGGCTGTGCTGGCAATCGCCTGCGATGGCGGCGGCATGACCGGCGCGCCGATTTCATCGATTCACTCATAGGGCAGGTACCGATGCGTTACGCGCTGGGCGTGGAATACGACGGCAGCGAGTTCCAGGGCTGGCAGCAGTTGGGCGAGCATGGCGGGCCGAGCGTGCAGGCCAGCCTGCAGGCGGCCTTGTCGTCGGTCGCCGATGCGCCGGTGCAGGTGGTCTGCGCCGGGCGCACCGACGCGGGCGTGCATGGCGAATGCCAGGTGGTGCATTTCGATAGCGACGCACGCCGCGAGCCGCGTGGCTGGATGCTGGGCACCACTGCGCGCCTGCCGCCGTCGATCGCCGTGCGCTGGTGCGTGCCGGCAGCCGATGACTTCCACGCGCGCTTTTCCGCACGCGCGCGTCGTTACCGCTATCGCCTGCTCAATCGGCAGATTCGCCCAGCCCTGTATCGGCATACCCTGAGCTGGGAGCGTCGCCCGCTCGATGCCGATGCCATGCATGCGGCGGCGCAGGCCTTATTGGGCGAGAACGATTTCAGCGCGTTCCGCAGCGTGCAATGTCAGGCCTTGCACGCGCGCCGTCACCTGCAGGCCATCCACGTGCAGCGTATCGGCGAGGTGGTGGAGGTGCAGGTCCAGGCCAATGCATTCCTTCATCACATGGTGCGGAATATTGTGGGTTCGCTGATTTTGGTCGGTACCGGCGAGCAGCCGGCCGACTGGATCGCGACGTTGCTCGCCGGACGCGACCGCACTGTGGCCGGCCCGACAGCGCCGCCACAAGGTCTGGTATTTATCGGACCTCTGTATCCTGCAGAGTGGCATCTGCCTGCTGAGGTGACCCAATGAATCGATCGCTGTACCGCACCCGTATCAAGTTTTGTGGCATGACCCGCGCCGGCGATATCCGGCTGGCCGGCGAGCTGGGTGTGGACGCGGTAGGTTTCATCTTTGCGCATGGCAGCCCCCGGCGCGTGGCGCCGGCCGAGGCGCGCGCGATGCGCCAGGCCATTGCGCCGATGGTCGATGTGGTGGCGTTGTTCCGCAACAATTCCAAGGAAGAAGTGCGCGAAGTGGTGCGCACCGTGCGCCCGACCTTGTTGCAGTTCCATGGCGAGGAAGACGACGCGTTCTGCCGTAGCTTCAACCTGCCGTATCTCAAGGCGGTGCCGATGGGCAGCAGCGGCGTGAATGGCGAGGACGCCAACGCGCGCACGCTGCAGTTGTCGTATCCCAATACCGCTGGCTTTCTGTTCGACAGCCATGCGCCCGGCGCGGGCGGCGGCACCGGCAAGACCTTCGACTGGTCGCGCTTGCCCACCGGCTTGCACCGTCCGTTTCTGCTGGCCGGTGGCATCAACGCCGACAACGTGTTCGACGCCATCGTGGCCACGTTGCCTTGGGGCGTGGACGTTTCCAGTGGCGTGGAGTTGGCGCCCGGCATCAAGGACGGCCACAAGATGCGCAAGTTCGTCGAGGAAGTGCGGCGGGCGGATTGTCACGACATGTCGTGAGGGTGGTTGGGGTTCGGGATTCGTGGCAGCGGCTATGCCGAGGCATCTCAAGCGCTGCTTCTTGCCTGCAACACCGCTGCGTCAGGATCCACTGGACAGTCGCCTGATCCTTGCGCCTTTTCGCTTGCACGTGTTCGCGATGCGCCAGCAGCTGGCGAAGTGCTCATGGGGTGATCGCGCGCGATGGCTGCTCAGTTCTCCGCTGCCTGCAGGGTTGAAGAGGTGTGCTGGTCTGTCGCCAGCGCTTTGCCTAGCCAGCCGGCCAGCCGTTCGATGCGTGGATCGGGGTTGCGCTTGGCCGCGCACAAGACCCAGCGCCCTCGCGTGGCGGTGAAGCCCCATGGCGCCAGCAGGCGCCCGGCTGCCAGGTCCGCGGCGACCAACGGCTGCGGCGCAATCGCGATCCCAAGACCAGCGGCAGCGGCTTCCAACAGATACACCAGGTGTTCGAATTCGGTACCGAAGCGCAGCCCCTCAGGTGCCAGCCCGTGCGCCTGGGCCCATTCCGGCCAGGCTTGCGGGCGCGAGCGGGTGTGCAGCAGCGCGTGATCGCCGAGCGCGGCCGGGTTGCTCCCCTCGATCTGCAGGGTCGATGCGAGCTGAGGGCTCAGCACCGGCCCAATCCACTCCACGCCGAGGGTGTGCACCTGCCACTCGCTGGGCCAGGGCGGGGTGTCCAGCAGCAGGGCGGCATCCAAGCCGTCCAGCTCCGGACCAGGTGGCTGTTCGCTGGCCGACAGATGCAGGCGCACGTCAGGCAGCTCTTGCTGCAGCAGTCCCAGGCGCGGAATCACCCAGCGCGCCAGCAAGCTGCCCGAACACCCCAGCACCAGCGGCGCTTCGGCGGCCGGGCGTTGTAATGCCGCCCAGGCCTGACCAATCACGCCAAAGCCTTCGCCGGTGGCATCGCGAAGCCGAACGCCCGCTGCGGTCAGCACCAGGCCGCGGCCCTGGCGCGCAAACAGCGCCGCGCCCAACGCCTGTTCCAGCGAACGCACGTGCCGGCTGATGGCGCCATGGGTCACGTGCAATTCCTGCGCAGCACGGCTGATGCTCTGCAGGCGCGCGGCAGCTTCGAACGCACGCAGCGCCGCCAATGGAGGAAGCAAGGCGCTCATATGTGATTCCAGCTCACAGGTTGCGGCAATCTTATCGATTTATCGCGCGCCGCGGCTGCGCTAGAGTGATGCCTCTCGTATGACGCATCGCTGCAGAGGATTCCCATGTCGGCCCAGCCCATCAGTGACTTTTACGCCTATCCGGATGCTGCCGGTCACTTCGGCAAGTTCGGTGGCCGTTTCGTCGCCGAAACCTTGATCGGCCCACTGCAGGAATTGTCCGCCGCTTACGATCAGGCGCGGCAGGACCCGAGTTTCATTGCCGAATACGACAAGGACCTCAAGCATTACGTCGGCCGGCCCAGCCCGATCTACCACGCCGAGCGGCTCAGCCGTGAAGTGGGTGGGGCGCAGATCCTGCTCAAGCGCGAAGACCTGAACCACACCGGCGCGCACAAGATCAACAACACCATCGGCCAGGCGCTGTTGGCCAGCCGCATGGGCAAGACCCGCATCATCGCCGAGACCGGCGCCGGCCAGCACGGCGTCGCCAGTGCCACCGTGGCGGCACGCCTGGGCCTGGAATGCGTGGTCTACATGGGCGCCACCGACATCGAGCGGCAAAAGATCAACGTCTACCGCATGAAGCTGCTCGGCGCCACGGTGATCCCGGTGACTTCCGGCTCGGCCACGCTCAAGGACGCGCTCAACGAAGCCATGCGCGACTGGGTGACCAACGTGCGCGACACCTTCTACATCATCGGCACCGTGGCTGGCCCGGACCCATACCCGCGCATGGTGCGCGACTTCAATGCGATTGTCGGTCGCGAGGCGCGCGAACAGATGCTGCAGGACTATGGCCGGCTGCCGGATGCGATCAGTGCCTGCGTGGGTGGCGGCAGCAATGCGATCGGTTTGTTCCATGCCTTCCTCAATGATCCGGGCGTCAAGATCTATGGCGCCGAAGCGGCCGGCGATGGCATCGCCACCGGCCGCCACGCCGCCTCCATCGCCGCAGGTCGCCCGGGCGTGCTGCACGGCAACCGCACCTACGTGATCTGCGACGATGACGGCCAGATCACCGAGACCCATTCGATTTCCGCCGGCCTGGATTACCCGGGTGTGGGCCCGGAGCATTCGTTCCTGTCCGACAGCGGTCGCGCGGTGTACCAGGGCATTACCGACGACGAGGCGATGGCCGCCTTCCATCTGCTGGCGCATACCGAAGGCATTCTTGCCGCGCTCGAGTCCAGCCATGCGGTGGCGCAGTCGATCAAGCTTGCGCGCGAGCTGCCCAGGGATGCGCTGGTGTTGTGCAATCTGTCCGGGCGTGGCGATAAGGATGTGCATACCATCGCAGCGCGCGAGGGGATCGCTCTTTAAGAGTGGTGGCGGCTGACGCTATCCGGATGCAGGGACGCGGCGATGCTCGAAGGAATGCTCCAGTTGGTGGCCGAGGTGCTCCTGCAGGCCTTGGCCGAGCTGCTGATCGAAGTTGGCCTGCACTCTGTCGCCGAGTCGTTCGAGCGCAGGCCCTCGCCCTGGCTGGCGGCAGTGGGCTACGCAATCCTGGGCGCGTTACTTGGCGGTGTCAGTCTCTGCCTGCTGCCGCAGCACCTCACTGCGACCTTGGGCGCGCGACTGGCAGCGCTGCTGATCGCGCCGCTGGTCGCCGGTGGGCTGATGGCCGCGCTTGGTGCGTGGCGTGCGCGTCGCGGCGACCCGGTGCTGCGCATCGATCGATTTTCCCACGGCTACCTGTTTGCGCTGTGCTTTGCGCTGATGCGGTATTTCTTTGCCACCTGAGGTTAGATGGCAGCTGGCTTTCCTCCCTTGTTCGAGTGATTTCATGCGTCGTATCGATTCCTGCTTCGCCGAGCTGCGTGCCAATGGGCGCAAGGCACTGATCCCCTTCATCACCGCCGGCGACCCATCGCTGGAAGCCACCGTGCCGGTGATGCACGCGCTGGTGCGCGCCGGTGCCGATGTGATCGAGCTGGGTGTGCCGTTCTCCGACCCCATGGCCGACGGTCCCACCATCCAGCGCAGCTCCGAGCGCGCGCTGGCACGCGGCGCCGGCCTGGCGTATGTGCTCGAAGCGGTGCACGAGTTCCGTCGCGAAGATGCCACCACTCCGGTGGTGTTGATGGGCTACCTCAACCCGATCGAGATCCATGGCACGCGACGCTTCGCCGAAGCCGCGGTCGCCGCGGGCGTGGATGGTGTGCTGCTGGTCGACCTGCCGCCGGAAGAAGCTGGCGAAACGCGCGCCATCTTTACCGAGGTCGGCTTGGCGCTGATCGCACTGGCTTCGCCCACCACCAGCGAGCAGCGCCTGGACATGCTGTGCAGCACCGCGCAGGGCTATCTGTACTACGTCAGCTTTGCCGGCGTCACCGGCGCCTCCAATCTGCTCGACACCCATGCCGCCAGCGATCGCCTGCGCCAGCTGCGCCAGCGTGCCGGCGCGCCGGTGGTGGCCGGCTTCGGCATCAAGGATGCGGCCAGCGCCGCTGCCATGGCCGTGGATGCCGACGGCGTGGTGGTGGGCAGTGCCCTGGTCGCCGCATTGGCGGACGCAGGCGAGGTCCGCAGCGCCCGTGAGCGCGCCGAAGCGTTCCTGGCCCCGTTGCGCCAGGCGCTCGACCAGAAATGAGAACCGAACGTCTCTCTCAGCGCTAACGTCTCTCTCAGCGCTAGGGAGTGGGGCGAGGGGCGGGCGCAGCCACGTGCAGCCAATCCATTGCGCCGCATCGCGCCACGGCAGTCGCCGCGATATGTCCGCGGCCATCCTGCGCAGAGACATCACGCCGCCCAAGACCGCAAGTCTCTGCGCCAGATCCCGCATTCATGACCCCGGCTACCTTGGCATTCCCACGGCGCGTTAGACTGTCGCCCCTCTGCGGCCCGCCAGGCCGCCCTGCATGGATTGTCATACACGCATGAGCTGGCTCAGCAAATTGATGCCCTCCGGCATCCGCACCGAAAACACCCCGGCCAAGAAGCGCAGTGTCCCCGAGGGCCTGTGGGAAAAGTGCAGCAATTGCGGGAGCGCGCTGTACGGCCCGGAACTCGAAGAAAACCTCGAGGTGTGCCCGAAATGCGATCACCACATGGCCATCCGCGCCCGCGCGCGCCTGAATTCGCTGTTCGACCCGGACACCGCCACCACTGAAATCGCCGCTCAGCTCGGGCCGGTCGACGCGCTCAAGTTCAAGGACCAGAAGCGCTACGGCGAGCGCATCAAGGCCAGCCAGAAGGCCAGCGGCGAATACGACGCGCTGATCGCCATGCGCGGCACGCTCAAGGGCAATCCGCTGGTCGCCGCTGCGTTCGATTTCGCCTTCATGGGCGGCTCGATGGGGTCGGTGGTCGGCGAGCGCTTTGCGCGTGCGGCCGAAGTGGCGCTGGAAGTGGGCTGCCCGTTCGTGTGCTTTTCCGCCAGTGGCGGCGCACGCATGCAGGAAGGCCTGTTCTCGCTGATGCAGATGGCCAAGACCTCGGCCGCGCTCGGCCGCCTGCGCGAAGCCGGCCTGCCGTATATCTCGGTGCTGACCCATCCCACCACCGGTGGCGTGTCGGCCTCGTTCGCGATGCTCGGCGATATCAACATCGCCGAGCCGCATGCGCTGATCGGCTTTGCCGGCCCGCGCGTGATCGAACAGACCGTGCGCGAAACGCTGCCGGAAGGTTTCCAGCGCTCGGAGTTCCTGCTCGACCACGGCGCCATCGACCAGATCTGCGACCGCCGCCAGCTGCGCGACCGCATCGCCGAGCTCACCGCGATGATGATGCGGCAGCCGCATCCGCAAGACGCCGACGCCGCATGAGCGCACGCAAGTACTTCGGCACCGACGGCATCCGCGGCCGGGTCGGGCAGGGTGTGATCTCGGCCGATTTCGTGCTGCGCCTGGGCAATGCGCTTGGCCGTGTACTGACCCAGGGCCGCAGCAAGCGGCCATTGGTGCTGATCGGCAAGGACACCCGCATTTCCGGCTACATGTTCGAAGCGGCGCTGGAAGCAGGCCTGGTTGCCGCCGGAGCCGACGTGCAGCTGATCGGGCCGATGCCGACCCCGGCCATCGCCTTTTTGACCAGCACGCTGCGCGCCGATGCGGGGGTGGTGATCAGTGCCTCGCACAATCCGCATTACGACAACGGCATCAAGTTCTTCTCCGCCGAAGGCGAGAAGCTCGACGACGCCACCGAAGCGGCGATCGAAGCGGCGTTGGACGAGCCGTTCCACACGGTGGAATCGGAGCGATTGGGCAAGGCCATTCGCACCCGTGACGCGATCGGCCGCTATATCGAATTCTGCAAGGCCAGCGTGGCGCGCGGTTTCACCCTGCACGGGCTGAAGATGGTGCTGGATTGCGCGCATGGCGCCACTTATCACATCGCACCCATGCTGTTCCGCGAGCTGGGCGCCGAGGTGGTGGTCATCGGCGCCGCGCCGGACGGGCTCAACATCAACGCCGGCGTGGGCTCGACCCATATCGACAATCTCGCCGCCAAGGTACGCGAGTGCGGCGCGCATCTGGGCATCGCCTTCGATGGCGACGGCGACCGCGTGCTGATGGCCGACGACCAGGGCAATCCGGTCGATGGCGACGATCTGCTGTATGTGCTGGCCCGCTCGTGGCAGGCCAGCGGCCGGCTGACGGGTACCGTGGTCGGCACCTTGATGACCAACTACGGTCTGGAACAGGCATTGGCTGCACTGAACATCCCGTTCCAGCGCGCCAAGGTCGGCGACCGCTACGTGCATCAGGCCCTGGTCGAAGGCGGCGGCACGTTGGGCGGCGAAACGTCCGGTCACCTGTTGTGCCTGGACCGTGCCAGCACTGGCGATGGCATCGTCAGTGCGCTGCAGGTGCTCGAAGCGCTGGGCCGCGATGGGCAGAGCCTGCGCGAGGCGCTGGCCAGCCTGAGCAAGGTGCCGCAGAAGACCGTCAACGTGCGCCTGGATGGCGGCACCGCCAAGGCCATTGTGGAAGCGGTCAACGTGCAGCAGGCATTGCAGCAGGCGCAGGCCGCCGTGCAAGGGCGCGGCCGCGCGTTCCTGCGCCCGTCGGGCACCGAACCGGTGGTACGGGTGACCGTGGAGGCTGACGACGCCGGCCTGATGCAGGACACGCTCGACCGGCTCTCGGGTGCAGTGCGTGACGCGGCGTGAGTCGATCGTCATTGGCGTGTGCGTGGTCATCGCCAAGGCCGCCACGTTCTACCTGTTGTATCGCCTGCTGATCTGATCAGCAGGTTTCTCTGGACCTTTCGACCTTGACTGCAGACATCCGTATGAGCGCGCGCATCCCCACGCTGGACATCACCCGTTTCGACACCGATCGCGACGCCTTCGTCGCCGAGCTCGGAGCGGCTTATCGGCAGTGGGGTTTTGCCGGCATCCGCAACCACGGCATCGCCCAGGCCGACATCGACGCCGCCTACGACGTGTTCAAGGCGTTCTTCGCGTTGCCCGAAGCGACCAAGCGCCGTTATCACGTGGAAGGCAGCGGTGGCGCGCGCGGCTACACCGCGTTCGGCGTGGAAACCGCCAAGGATTCCAAGCACTTCGACCTGAAGGAGTTCTGGCACATCGGCCGCGAGATTCCGGACGATTCGCCGTACCGCGCAGTGATGCCGCCGAACCTGTGGCCCAGCGAAGTGCCGGGCTTCCGCGAGCGCGGCTACCAGCTGTACCAGCAGCTCGATCAACTGGGTTCGCGCGTGCTGTCGGCGCTGGCGCTGCATATCGGCCTGCCGCAGGACTACTTCGTCGACAAGACCAACAACGGCAATTCGATCCTGCGGCCGATCCATTACCCGCCGATCACCAGCGACGACATTCCCAACGTGCGTGCCGGTGCGCATGGCGATATCAATTTCATCACCTTGCTGGTGGGTGCCAGTGCCGCCGGCCTGGAAGTGCGTTCCCACGATGGCGAGTGGGTGCCGTTCACTGCCGACGCCGACACCATCGTGGTCAACATCGGCGACATGCTGCAGCGCCTGACCAACCATGTATATCCGTCCACCATCCACCGCGTGGTCAATCCGCCCGGAGAGCAGGCGCGCCAGCCGCGCTATTCGGTGCCGTTCTTCCTGCATCCCAATCCGGATTTCCTCATCGACGTGCTGCCCTCGTGCATCAGCGCCGACAATCCCAGCCGTTATCCGGAGCCGATCACGGCGCATGGCTTCCTGGAAGAGCGTCTGCGCGAGATCAAGCTGAAGTGATCTGCGCCTGCGCAACAGCCGCGCTCGCAACACCACCGGTGACCGGTGCCGCACTTCTGTTCAGAAGATTCCGCTCGCGTCTGGTTAAAGCTTGCGTTCACTCGGGCCGATAACCGAGGCTAATCGCTAGCGCGACGTCGGACTCGCCTGGCGCCCGCTGCCGATTGCACAGGGCTGGGGGCGTGCGCATGCGATGGATCAAATGGCTGGGTGTCGTGTCGGTGCTGGCGGCCTGTGCCGGCGCAGGATCGGTGTCGGCGACAGCGGTCAATGTGACCGTCGCCGATGCCGGCGGCGTGCTGGTCGATGCGGTCGTGAGCCTGGAGCCGGCGCGGCCGGCTCCGCCAGCCGCGGCCAAGACTGCGGAGATGGATCAGGTCAATTCGCAGTTCGTGCCTGCCGTGCTCGCAGTGCGCACCGGCACCCTGGTGCGCTTTCCGAACAACGATCAGATTCGCCACCAGGTGTATTCATTCTCTCCGGCCAAGCGCTTCGAGCTGCCGCTGTTTCAAGGCACCACCCCAACGCCGGTGCGTTTCGAGCAGGCGGGTCTGGTCACCATCGGCTGCAACATCCACGATTGGATGCTGGGTTACATCGTGGTGCTGGACACGCCGTATTTCGGCAAGACCGGCAGCAATGGCCGCGCCCAGCTGGAGGCGCCTGCGGGCAATTACACGCTGCGGGTCTGGCACCCGCGCATCAAGGGCGCGGCCAGCAGCGAGCCGTTGGTGATCACACGCGAACCAGTGCAGCGCCGCGTGACTCTGCAGACCACCGGCGCCGCGCCGGCCGTGGCGCCACCGGATGCGCGCGTGCGCGCCCTGCAGGACAAGTTCCGTAACGCCGACCCGAAGAAGCCGCGCCCATGAGGCCGATGCGCCTGCATACCCGCATCGCGGCCTTGCTCGTGCTGGTCGTGCTTGCCACCCAGGCGCTGACCTTCCTTGCCGTTCAGGTGGCGACCGAGCGCAGCGTCAAGGCGCAACTTGGCGAAGAGCTGGAGATCGGGCAGCGGGTCTGGCAACGCATCAACGTGCGCCGCGACGAACAGCTGCTGCAGTCGGCGTCGGTGCTGGCCGACGATTTCGGGTTTCGTGCGGCCGTTGCAAGCGGCGATGTGCCGACCATGCAGTCGGCCTTGCGTAACCACGCCGCGCGCATGTCGGCGCAAACCGCGCTCTTGCTGTCGCCCGATGGCCAATTCTTGACCGGCCTGGCCGACGTGCCGCAGGCCGAACAATTGCGTGCGGTGCAGGCCTTGCTGCAGCAAGCGCAGCGCGATGGACGCGCGGTCGGTGTGGTGGCGCTGAATCAGCACATCGTGCGGTTGGCGGTGGTGCAGGTGCTGGCGCCGAACCGGGTCGGCTGGATTGGGATCGGCAACGAATCCGGCGATGGCCTGGCGCAGGATTTCCGCACCACCACCGGGCTGGATGCGACCTTCTTTACCGATGGCCCGCCGGTGCGCGTGCTGGCCTCCACCCTGGAGCCCTCGGCGCGCGCCCAATTCGCGCAGCAGCTGCCCCTGGCCGAGAAGGTGCAGGCTGCATCGATCCCGCTGACGCTGGATGAGTCGCGTTATCTGGTCAGGCTGCAATCGATCCAGGGCGACAGCCAGGTGCGGGTGGCCTTGCAGGCATCGCTGGATCGCGCCGTGGCGCCGTACCGCATCCTCAAGCTGCGGATCCTGCTGCTGGCAGGCTTGGCCACGGTCGCTGCACTGGGCGTGGCGATTTTTCTTGCGCGCAGCGTGAGCAAACCGGTGGCGCAACTGGTGCAGGCCGCACGGCGCATTCAGCGCGGCGATTACCGCACCGCCGTGCAGGTGCCGCCGGGCCGCGAACTCGCCGAACTGGCCGACAGTTTCGGGCGCATGCAGCACCAGATCGCCAGCCGCGAACAGCACATCCTGCATCAGGCCCGCCATGACGCCCTGACCGGGTTGCCTAACCGGATCTGGTTGCTGGAACGCTTGAAGGACGTGGTGGATCAGACCGTGGCATCCGGTGGCACCGCCGCGGTGCTGATCCTGGATCTGGAGCGCTTCAAGGAACTCAACGACAGCCTGGGCCACGACTTCGCCGACCAGGTATTGGTGGAAGCCGGGCGTCGGTTGGTGGAGGTCGTGCAGGAGCCCAACCTGGTGGGCCGGCTGGGAAGCGATGAATTCATGGTGGTGGTGGCGCAAGCCGATGCGGCCAGCGTGCAGCAGGATGCGCAGCGCCTGCTGCTGCAGTTGCGCCGCCCGCTGGTGTTGCCGCAGGCGCGCATCCAGCTCGAAGCCAGCATCGGCATCGCCTTGATTCCCGAGCACGGCGCCGACCCGGACACCTTGTTGCGCCGGGCCGACATTGCACGGCGGCAGGTCGGTACGACGGCCGCCTTCGGCGCCAGCGTCTACCGCATGGGCCAGGACGAACAGCATTTGCGGCGTTTGCGCCTCACCGGCGATCTGCGTCAGGCCATCGGCGCCAACGAACTCACCTTGCGCTTCCAGCCCAAGATTTGTCTGCGCACCGATCATGTCGAACAGGTCGAAGTGCTGGTGCGCTGGCATCACCCGGTGCTAGGGCCGATCGGCCCGGACGAATTCATCCCGCTTGCCGAACACTCCGGCGTGATCCATCCGCTCACCCGCTTCGTGCTGGACCAAGCTCTGCGCTGCCAGGCGCAATGGCGCAAGCAAGGGCTGGAACTGGGCATGGCCATCAACCTGTCGGCACTGGATCTGTCCGATCCCGGATTGCCCGACTTCGTCCGCGGCTGCCTGGAGCATCATGCCGTGCCAGCGCAGTCGGTCACACTGGAATTGACCGAAAGCGCCCTGATGCGCGATGTCGAATTCGCGCTGCACATGCTGCATCAATTGCGCAGTGTCGGCGTGCGCCTGTCCATCGACGACTTCGGCACCGGCTATTCCTCGTTGGCACAACTCAAGCGCATGCCGGTGAACGAATTGAAGATCGACAAGAGTTTCGTCATGCAGTTGGCCGAAGGCACCGACGATGCCTTCATCGTGCGCAGCACGATCGATCTGGGGCATAACCTAGGGCTGAGCGTGATTGCCGAAGGCGTCGAGAACGCCGCGGCCCTCGCGTTGCTGCGCGGCTACGGCTGCGACATGGTGCAGGGCTATCTGTATTCGCCACCGCTGGAAGAAGCGCCGCTGGTGGCCTGGTGCATGCGCCAACTCGGTATCACCACGCCAGCGCATGCAGGAGTGCAGCGATGAGCGGGCATCTGCGTGTTGCGCTTGTTGCTGCTGCGGTGGCCGGCGTGTTCGCGCCGCTGCATGCCCTGGCCGGTGACGGGCGCCTGCTCGCCACCGGCGGCGTGTCGATGATCGAAGGCAGTAGCGGCGGCGGCATCGTGCCGTGGGCCACGTTGTCCGGGTACGGCACGCGCGACGAGCTTGGCACCGTCGCGTTCGCAACCCATGTCGACAGCGGCGATTACCGTCTCGACGTGCAGGGCGCCGCGCTCACGGTCGGCAATCGGCTGGAACTGTCGCTTGCCCGCCAGCGCCTGGATCTGGGCACCTTGCAGGACCGGCTCGGCTTGCCATGGAATGCGCTTGGCCAGGACGTGTTCGGTGCCAAGGTGCGCGTGGCCGGCGACCTTGTGTATGGACATGCGCCACAAGTCAGCCTGGGCGTGCAGTACAAACGCCTGCGCAACGGCACCTTGCCGTTGGCGATCGGTGCGCGCGACGATCACGGCACCGACATCTATGTCAGCGCAAGCCGCCTGTTGCTGCAGGGCGCTGCTGGATATCAGCTGCTGCTCAACGGCACCTTGCGCGCTACCCGCGCCAACCAGGCCGGCTTGCTCGGCTTCGGCGGCGATCGCCGCAACAGCTATCGCCTGGTTCCGGAGGTCAGCGCCGCCGTCGTGCTGTCGCCGTCCTGGGCAGTGGGTGTGGAATATCGCGACAAACCCAATAACCTCGGCTTTGCGCGCGAGCAAGCGTGGGCAGATGCATTCGTTGCCTGGTTCCCGAGTAAGCATGTCTCGTTGACCGCTGCATTCGCCGATCTTGGCGACATCGCCACGCTTGCCGATCAGCGCGGCCCTTATCTCTCCTTGCAGGTGGCGTTCTGATGAACCGATGGCTGCGCTGGTCGCTGCTCTGCGTGCTGGGCCTGACGAGCGCCTGCGCCAGCACGCAATCGCGGCAGACGCTGTACGACGAACTCGGCGGGCAGGCCGGCATCGAAGCGCTGGTGGAAACCATGCTCTCGCGCATCGCCGACGATCCACGCATCGTCGATAAATTCGCGCGCGTCAATATCGTCATGCTCAACGAGCGCCTGGTGCAGAAGTTCTGCCATGTCGCCGACGGCCCATGCCCGGACACCGCCAAATCGATGCAGCAGGCGCACGCGCACCTGGCCATCCGCGAAGGCGACTTCAATGCCCTGGTCGAGGATCTGAACTGGGCCATGGATCAGCGCAAGATTCCGCGTCGCACGCAAAACCGCCTGCTGGCGCGTCTGGCGGCCATGCACGGCGAGATCGTCAATCACTGAAGCAAGCGGGTGGTTTAGCGTTGGCGGGAAGGTGCGTGAGCTGATGCCGACTTGCGCTGGCATGCGCGTGCATCCAAATCATCTGACGCTCGATACATGCGCTTGCGTGGTCGTCGCAAGCCCTCCGGTCGCCCGGGTCGAAGGCGGGCACGAAGCGCTGCCGAGCACAGGCGATATGGCCCGCACACGCAGCCTGCCGATGCATCATTCCAGCGGCCGCACCCGATGCGAGCCGCGCGCCATCAGGCGTAGGGCAAACGCATGCGGCAACAGCCGCAGTGCTGCGTTGACCAGCCGATAGCGCCAGCCCGGTACCGCCAGCACCTGGCCTCGCTCCAGTGCGGCGATTCCATATTCGGCCACTGCATCGGCCTGCAGCCAGGCCCAGGCGGGCAGGGTGGACATCGCCTCGCGGGTGCCGGTCACGTCGTGGAATTCGGACCAGGCAAAGCCCGGACACAGCGCGCAGACCTTGACCGCGCAATCGGCGTTTTCCAGCGCCAGCGATTCGCTGAAGCGCAGCATGAAGCTCTTGCTGGCCGCATACAGGGTCTGCCCATCGGCGCTGGGCGTCAGTGCGGCGAACGAGGCCACGTTGAGAATGCGGCCCTGGCCGCTGGCACGGATCATCGGCAGCAGTCGCCAGGTCAGTTCGCACACCGCGCCCACCATCACCTGCAGGAAGCGCGCATGCGTGGCCCAGTCGTGATGCAGGTAGCGGCCCGGCACGCCGTAACCGGCGTTGTTGACCAGTGTGCCCACGGTCCAGCCGTTGCGCTGGATCTGCGTTGCCAGCGCCTCGGCCGCGGCAGGGTCGGCCAGATCGGCCGGCAGCACTTCCACCCGAACCGTGCTGCGCAATTCCTCGGCCAATGCCTGCAGCCGGTCCACCCGTCGTGCGGTCAGGATCAACGGCACGCCGCGCCTGGCGTATGCGCGCGCAATCTCGCGGCCAATGCCGCTGGAGGCGCCGGTGATCAAGGCGAAGACAGGCGAAACGGACATGGCAGGTTCCTGTAAGGGGAGGGGAAGGACATCTGGCGGACAGAAGTGTGCCGGTTGCTGCCAGCCCTTGGGCTATTCTGTCGCCTGTCTTCAACTCAGGAACCTGCGCCTGATGCGTCGAAAGATCGTTGCCGGAAATTGGAAGCTGCATGGCAGCCGCGCCTTCGCCACCGAACTGGTGGCCAAGGTGGCCGCGCACATGCCCCTGGAGGGTGTCGAAGTCGTCATCCTGCCGCCACTGCCTTACCTCGGCGACCTGATCGAGGATTTCGAGGCCCATCACCTGTCGTTCGGAGCCCAGGACGTCAGTAGTAATGAGAAGGGCGCCTACACCGGCGAGGTCTCGGCCTCCATGCTGGTCGATGTCGGTGCCGGCTACGGGCTGGTCGGCCACTCCGAGCGCCGCCAGTATCACCATGAGAGCAGCGAGCTGGTGGCACGCAAGTTTGCCGCCGCCATCCATGCTGGACTGATTCCAGTGCTGTGCGTGGGCGAATCGCTGGAACAGCGTGAAGCCGGTCAGACCGAGGCAATCCTACGTGCCCAGCTCGACCCGGTCCTGGCGCTGGTCGGCAGCGCCGGTTTCGCAGGCGCGGTGCTGGCCTACGAACCGATCTGGGCCATTGGCACCGGCCGCACTGCGACCCCGGAGCAGGCGCAGGCCGTACACGCCTTCCTGCGTGGCGAAGTCGCGAAGGCGGATGCTAGAATCGCCGATTCGTTGCCCATCCTGTACGGGGGCAGTGTCAAGCCCGACAACGCCGGCGAGCTGTTCGCGCAGCCTGACGTCGATGGCGGGCTGGTCGGAGGCGCGTCACTGGTCGCCGAAGATTTCCTGGCCATCGCACGCGCGGCGGCCGCGTGCTAACCCATTAAGTTTTGTCCGGGGACGGATTTCGAAATGCTGATGTTGATCCTCAATGTGGTCTACGTGCTGGTCGCCCTGGCGATGATTGCGCTGATCCTGATGCAGCGTGGCGCAGGTGCGGCGGCCGGCTCCGGCTTCGGCGCCGGCGCGTCCGGCACCGTGTTCGGTTCGCAGGGTGCGTCGAACTTCCTGTCCAAGTCGACCAAGTGGCTGGCGGTGGTGTTCTTCAGCATCAGCCTGTTCATGGCGTGGTACGCCACGCACGGCGCACGTCCTACGGATCAGAACCTGGGTGTGATGTCGCAGTCGGCAACCCCGGCTCCGGCCGCCGCCGGCGAGCTCACCCAGCCGTTGCCGCAGGCCCCGGCCGCAGGTGCGGTGCCGACCGCTCCGTCGCAGCCGGCTCCGGCCGCCGCCCCGGCAGTGGCGCCTGCGCAGTCCGCACCGGCGCAGCCGGCGCCTGCAGCAAGCGAAGAAAACGCTTCAGAACCAGCACAAAAACGCTGAAGCCGGTTACAATACGCTGCGCACTGGGATGCCCAGCGGCGCAACGTATGCCCAGGTGGCGGAATTGGTAGACGCACTACCTTGAGGTGGTAGCGACTTAGGTCGTAGGGGTTCGAGTCCCCTCTTGGGCACCATTGTTTGGCTGCAGTTCCTGCGCATCGCTTGTCGCGCGCGGGGTCTGCCTATACCCCATGCCGGCACGCGGCGCGTGCGGGCAGAGGCAAGAGAGAATCGCTGTGCTGGCCGAATATTTGCCGAGTCTGCTGTTTCTGATCGTCGCCACCGGTATCGGCATCGTGCTGATGTTGGTCGGTCGATTCCTCGGTCCGCGTAGCCCGGACCCGCGCAAGCTCTCGCCTTACGAGTGCGGCTTCGAAGCCTTCGAAGACGCGCGCATGAAGTTCGATGTGCGCTACTACCTGATCGCGATCCAGTTCATCGTGTTCGATCTGGAAATCATCTTCATCGTGCCGTGGACGCAGGTGTTCATGGAGATCGGCGCCCGTTCGCTGGTCACCATGGGGCTGTTCGTCGGCATGTTGTTCCTCGGCTTTATCTACGTGTGGAAGAAGGGAGCGCTGGAATGGGAGTGATTCAGACCCTGGATAGTCTGATGACCAACCCGATGCCGGAAGGCCGGGTGGAAGACATCCTGCGCCCGGAAGGCGAAAACCCGTTGCTCGAAAAGGGCTACGTGACCACCAGCGTCGATGCGCTGCTGAACTGGGCGCGCACCGGCTCGATGTGGCCGATGACCTTCGGTCTGGCCTGCTGTGCGGTCGAGATGATGCATGCGGGCGCCTCGCGCCTGGATCTGGACCGCTACGGCGTGGTGTTCCGCCCGTCGCCGCGCCAGTCCGACGTGATGATCGTGGCCGGTACCCTGGTCAACAAGATGGCCCCGGCGCTGCGCAAGGTCTACGACCAGATGCCCGATCCGAAGTGGGTCATCTCGATGGGCAGCTGCGCCAACGGCGGCGGCTACTATCACTATTCGTATTCGGTGGTGCGCGGTTGCGACCGCATCGTGCCGGTGGACATCTACGTCCCGGGCTGCCCGCCGACCGCCGAGGCGCTGGTCTACGGCATCTTGCAGCTGCAGAAGAAGATCTGGCGTACCCAGACGATCGCGCGCTGACACCCGTCTTCTTCTACCGAGAGCAGCCAAGCCCCCATGGCAGAGCAAGCATCCTCCTTCACTGACCGACTTGCGGCACGTTTCGCCGGTGCGCAGATTGCCGTGGCATTGCCGCGCGGCGAAGTGACGCTGGAAGTCGCGGCCGCCGATTGGCACGCCACCTGTCTTGCACTGCGTGACGAGCTCGGTTTCGAACAGCTCAGCGACCTGTGTGGCGTCGATTACCTGGGCTACGGCAGCGACGAGTGGGATACCGCCGACGTGTCGTCGCAGGGCTTCAGTCGCGGCGTCGAAGGCAAGGCCGTCGGCCGTTTCGCCTGGGGCGAATTCCCCAGCCAGGAAAGCTCTTCCGGCGCGCAGCCGCAGCAGCTGCCCAAGCAACGTTTTGCGGTGGTCGCACAGCTGATTTCCTACCAGCACAACCAGCGTCTGCGCGTGCGTTGCTACGCACCGGACGAGCAGGTGCCGGTGGTGGCGTCGTTGACCGATATCTGGCCGGGCGTGAACTGGTTCGAGCGCGAGGCGTTCGACCTGTTCGGCATCGTGTTCGATGGGCACCCGGACCTTCGCCGCATCCTGACCGACTACGGATTCGTCGGCCACCCGTTCCGCAAGGACTTTCCGCTGATCGGCAACGTCGAAGTGCGTTACGACGAGGAGCGCAAGCGCGTTGTATACGAGCCGGTGACCTCGGTCGAGCCGCGCGTCGGCGTGCCGCGCGTCATTCGCGACGATGCCCGTTATGAGACTGCCGCTGGTGAAGTGGGCAAGTCGGAGACTGCCAAGTGAGTGAGTTCCGCCAGGCAACCGATGCCTTCGCGAGCAATCCTGTCGAAAGCAAGCAGGAAATCCGCAATTACACGATGAACTTCGGCCCGCAGCATCCTGCGGCGCACGGCGTGTTGCGCCTGATCCTGGAAATGGATGGCGAGACCGTGGTGCGTGCCGATCCGCATATCGGCCTGCTGCACCGTGGCACCGAGAAGCTGGCCGAGTCCAAGCCGTTCAACCAGTCGGTTCCGTACATGGATCGTCTGGATTACGTCTCGATGATGTGCAACGAGCACGCCTATGTGCGCGCGATCGAATCCCTGATGGGGATCGAAGCACCCGAGCGTGCGCAGTACATCCGCACCATGTTCGACGAGATCACCCGCATCAAGAACCACCTGATGTGGGTCGGTTCCAATGCGCTCGATCTGGGTGCGATGGCGGTGATGCTGTATGCATTCCGCGAGCGCGAAGAACTGATGGACGTCTACGAGGCGGTCAGTGGCGCGCGCATGCACGCGGCCTACTACCGTCCCGGCGGCGTCTACCGCGATCTACCCGATCGCATGCCGCAGTACAAGGAGTCGCGTTGGCACAAGGGCGGGGCGCTGAAGAAGCGCAATGCCGGTCGCGAAGGCACCATGCTGGACTTCCTCGAGGAGTTCACCAATACCTTCCCGGCACGCGTGGACGAGTACGAGACCCTGCTGACCGATAACCGCATCTGGAAGCAGCGTACCGTCGACGTCGGCATCATCAGCCCGGATCTGGCACGCGCCTGGGGCATGACCGGTCCGATGTTGCGTGGCTCGGGCATCGAGTGGGATCTGCGCAAGAAGCAGCCCTACGCCAAGTACGACGCGGTGGATTTCGATATCCCCGTCGGCACCAACGGCGACTGCTATGACCGCTACCTGGTGCGCGTGGCCGAGATGCGCGAATCCAACCGCATCATCAAACAGTGCGTGAAGTGGCTGAAGGCCAACCCAGGCCCGGTCATGGTCACCAATTTCAAGGTCGCTCCGCCCAGCCGCGAAGGCATGAAGGACGACATGGAAGCACTGATCCATCACTTCAAGCTGTTCAGTGAAGGCTATTGCGTGCCGGCCGGCGAAACCTATAGCGCGGTGGAAGCACCCAAGGGCGAGTTCGGTTGCTACTTGATGTCCGACGGCGCCAACAAGCCGTTCCGCGTGCATCTGCGCGCGCCGGGTTTTGCGCATCTGTCGTCGATGGACGCGGTGGTGCGTGGCTATTTGTTGGCCGACGTCGTGGCGATGATCGGTACTTACGATTTAGTTTTCGGTGAGGTTGACCGATGAAGGCGACGGGTAATTTCGAAGCGGCGCGCGACGTCGATCCGCAGGTGGTGCTGAGCGACAAGACGCGCGCCCACATCGATCACTGGCTGACCAAGTTCCCGCCGGACCGCAAGCGTTCGGCGGTGCTGCAGGGTCTGCACGCCGCGCAGGAGCAGAACCAGGGCTGGCTGACCGACGAATTGATCGTGGGCGTAGCCAAGTACCTGGAGCTGCCGCCGGTATGGGCTTATGAGGTCGCCAGCTTCTACTCGATGTTCGAGACCGAGCGCGTCGGCCGCCATAACGTGGCGTTCTGCACCAATATCAGCTGCTGGCTCAATGGCGCCGAGGATCTGCTGGCCCACGCGGAAAAGAAGCTGGGTTGCAAGCTGGGGCAGTCGACGGCCGATGGTCGCGTCTACCTCAAGCGCGAAGAAGAGTGCCTGGCTGCCTGCTCCGCGGCGCCGATGATGGTCATCAATGGCCACTATCACGAGCATCTGACGAAAGAAAAGGTCGACGCGCTGCTGGACGGGCTGGAGTAAGACATGGCACATCATCACGCACCCTCAGGCCCGGTCGGTCCGGCGCCGCAGCCGCATCAGGTCGTCTACACGACCCTGCACTACGACACTCCGTGGTCGTATGAGAGCTATCTGAAAACCGGTGGCTACGCCGCGCTGCGCAAGATCCTCGAAGAGAAGATCCCGCCGGCCGATGTCATCGAAATGGTCAAGGCGTCGAACCTGCGCGGCCGTGGTGGTGCGGGCTTTCCGACCGGGTTGAAATGGTCGTTCATGCCCAAGGGCACGATGCAGAAGTACATCCTGTGCAATTCGGACGAATCCGAGCCGGGCACCTGCAAAGACCGCGACATCCTGCGCTACAACCCGCATTCGGTGGTGGAGGGCATGGCGATCGCCTGCTACGCCACCGGCTCGACGGTGGGCTACAACTACCTGCGTGGCGAATTCCACCACGAGCCGTTCGAAAACTTCGAGCTGGCGCTGGCCGATGCCTACGCCAACGGTTGGTTAGGCAAGAACATTCTCGGCAGCGGTGTGGATATCGACATCTACGGTGCGCTGGGCGCTGGCGCGTACATCTGTGGCGAAGAAACCGCATTGATGGAATCGCTGGAAGGCAAGAAGGGCCAGCCGCGCTACAAGCCGCCGTTCCCCGCGAATTTCGGCCTGTACGGCAAGCCGACCACCATCAACAACACCGAGACCTATGCGTCGGTGCCGGCGATCATTCGCAACGGCCCGGAGTGGTTCCTCGGTTTGAGCAAGACCAAGAACGGCGGCCCGAAGATCTTCTCGGTGTCCGGTTGCGTGCAGAAGGGCGGCAATTTCGAGGTGCCGCTCGGCACCACCTTCGACGAACTGCTGGAAATGGCCGGCGGGCTGCGCCCGGGTCGCAAGCTCAAGGGTGTGGTGCCCGGTGGCGTGTCGATGCCGGTGCTGAAGGCCGACCAGGTGGCCGGCCTGCAGATGGACTACGACACCTTGCGTGCGCTCGGCACCGGCCTGGGTTCGGGTGCCATTGTGGTGCTGGATGACAGCGTTTGCTGCGTACGTTTCGCCTGCCGCATCTCGCAGTTCTTCCATAAGGAATCCTGCGGCCAGTGCACCCCGTGCCGCGAGGGCACCGGTTGGATGCACCGCGTGCTGGAGCGCATCGTCGCCGGCAAGGCCACGATGGAAGACCTGCATCAGCTGCGCACCGTGGCTGGTCAGATCGAAGGCCATACCATCTGTGCGTTCGGCGAAGCGGCGGCATGGCCGATTCAAGGCTTCCTGCGCCAGTTCTGGGACGAGTTCGAGTACTACATCGTCAACGGTCGTTCGATCGTCGATACGCAAGTCGGAGTGGCTGCATGAGCGCCCAACCAGTGAACCCGAACGTGCCACCGGACCATGTGACCGTCGAGATCGACGGCCAGAGTCTGGTCGTGCCGAAGGGCTCGATGATCATCCAGGCGGCCGACAAGGCCGGCATCCCGATTCCGCGCTTCTGCTACCACGAGAAGCTGCCGATCGCGGCCAACTGCCGCATGTGCCTGGTCGATGTCGAAAAGTCGCCCAAGCCGTCGCCTGCCTGCGCCACGCCGGTGATGGACGGCATGAAGGTCACCACGCGTAGCGAAAAGGCTTTGAAGTACCAGCGCAGCGTGATGGAATTCCTGCTGATCAACCACCCGCTGGACTGCCCGATCTGCGATCAGGGCGGCGAGTGCGAACTGCAGGACGTTTCGCTCGGTTACGGCCGTTCGGTCAGCCGGTTCAACGAGCGCAAGCGGGTAGTGCCGGACGAGGACATCGGTCCGCTGGTCGCCACCGAGATGACCCGCTGCATCCAGTGCACCCGTTGCGTGCGTTTCACCGCTGATATCGCCGGCACTTACGAGCTGGGCGGCATGTATCGCGGCGAAAACCTGCAGATCGGCACCTACGACGGCAAGCCGCTGACCACCGAGATTTCCGGCAACGTCATCGACGTCTGCCCGGTGGGCGCGCTGACCAACAAGGTGTTCCAGTTCCGCGCGCGTCCGTGGGAACTGATGGCGCGCGAATCGCTGGGTTACCACGATGCGATGGGCTCGAACCTGTTCCTGCATGTGCGTCGTGGCGAAGTGCTGCGCACCGTGCCGCGTGAGAACGAGGCAGTCAACGAATGCTGGCTCTCCGACCGCGACCGTTATTCGCATCAGGGCCTGTATGCCGAAGACCGTGCGGTCAAGCCGCTGAAGAAGGTCAACGGGCAGTGGACTGAAGTGAGCTGGACCGAAGGTCTAGCCGCCGCCACGCAGATCCTGCGCGAAAACGCCGGCGATCAGCTCGGCGTGTTGGTGCATCCGTCCACGTCCAACGAAGAAGGCGCATTGCTCGCGCGTCTGGCCGAAGGTCTGGGCAGCGGCAACCTGGACCACCGTTTGCTCAACCGTGATTTCTCCGACGCTGCGGTAGCCGAAGCGTTCGCCACGCCGCTGGCGGAGATCGAACAGGCTGACGTGGTGGTGTTGTTCGGCACCAATGTGCGGCATGAGCTGCCGTTGCTGCATGCGCGTCTGCGCAAGGCGCATATCCAGAATCGTACGCAGATTCACTCGGTCAACCCGGTCGACTTCGATTTCGCCTTCACCCAGGCCAGCCGCACCGTGGTGGCGCCGTCGCAGTTGGCGGGTGCACTGAGCGATGCGACCCTGCGCGATGCGGTCAAGGCTGCAAGCCGCGCCGTGATCGTGGTCGGCGCGTTGGCCGAAAATCATCCGCTGGCTGCCGCGTTGCGTGCCGCCGCACGCGACTTTGCTGCCGCAACCGGCGCAGCATTGTGCCGCATCCCGCAAGGCGCCAATGCCGTGGGTCTGGTGGCGCAGGGCGTGCTGCCGACCGCGCGCGATGTCGCCGGCATGCTGGCCCAGCCGCGTCAGGCGTACGTGCTGTACGGCATCGAGCCAGGCCTGGATTTTGCCGACGCCGCCGCTGCACGCAGCGCGCTGGCAGGCGCCAAGGTGGTTGCCTTCAGCCAGTTCGCCTGTGCGTCGACGCGCGATGTGGCCGATGTGATTCTGCCGATCGGTGCGTTGCCGGAAATCGATGCATCGCTGACCAATCTCGATGGCCGCGTGCAGACTGCACGTGCTGCTGGCCGCCTACCGGTCGAAGCGCGCGAGGGCTGGCGCGTGCTGCGTGCACTTGGCGGTGAACTGGGTCTGCCCGGTTTCGAATTCATCGACCTGATCGGCCTGCGCGCCGGCATGCAGAACCGCAACGTGACGCCAACGGCGTCGGCGCAGCCAGCGGCCGCCAGCAACGGGCTGGAAGTCGCTGCAACTGCGGCGATTTACCGCACCGATGCGGTGGTGCGTCGGGCCGCTGCGCTGCAGTCGCATCCGCTCAACATCGCGCCGTGCGTGGCGATGCATCCGGAGCAGGCGACGCAGTTGCAGGTCCAGGCTGGTCAGATGGTCAAGGTCGGTACCGATGCCGGTAAGGCAACGTTGCCGGTGGTGCTGGACAAGCGCGTCGCACCGGGCACGGTGTGGATCGAATCCGGCCATGGCGCAACCGCGCCGCTCGGTGCCGGTCGTGTAACGGTGGTGGCTGCATGAACGAATTGTTGTTGAACCTGGTCGACCCGTTGCACCAGTGGTTCCTGGGGCTGGGCGATGGCGGCGTGGTGCTGTGGTCGGTATTGAAGATCCTGCTGATCGCCGTGCCGGTGATCGTGGCAGTGGCCTTCTACGTGGTCTGGGAGCGCAAGCTGATCGGCTGGATGCACGTGCGCCATGGGCCCATGTATGTGGGTATGGGCATCTTCCAGGCCTTCGCCGACGTCTTCAAACTCCTGTTCAAGGAAATCGTGCAGCCAACCAGCTCGCACAAGGCGATGTTCGTCATCGCACCGCTGCTGACACTGGCGCCGGCCTTTGCCGCATGGTCGGTAGTGCCATTCGATGCGAAGCTGGTGTTGTCCAATGCCAACGTCGGCCTGCTGTATCTGCTGGCGATGACCTCGCTGGGCGTGTACGGCATCATCCTGGCCGGCTGGGCATCGAACTCGAAATACGCCTTCCTGGGCGCGATGCGTTCGGCCGCGCAGGTGGTCAGCTACGAAATCGCGATGGGCTTTGCGCTGGTCGGTGTGATGATCGCCTCCGGCAGCGTCAACCTGAGCCAGATCGTGTTCGCGCAGGCCGGCAACTCCGGTTTCTTTGACTGGTTCCTGATTCCGCTGTTCCCGTTGTTCATCGTGTACTGGGTTTCTGGCGTCGCCGAAACCAACCGCGCGCCGTTCGACGTGGTGGAAGGCGAATCGGAAATCGTCGCCGGTCACATGGTGGAATATTCCGGCGGTGCGTTCGCCCTGTTCTTCCTGGCCGAATACGCCAACATGATCCTGGTCAGCTTCCTGATCTCGATCTTCTTCCTCGGCGGTTGGTTGAGCCCGATCCAGGGCTGGGTCAATGCGGACGTTTCGCCGTGGATCGACTGGTTGTGGAAAGGCGGCTGGCCGTGGCTGCTGATGAAGGTGTTCTTCTTCGCCAGCGCCTATATCTGGTTCCGCGCCAGCTTCCCGCGTTACCGCTACGACCAGATCATGCGTCTGGGCTGGAAGGTCTTCATTCCGCTCACGATCGTGTGGATCGCAGTGACGGCGTTGATGGTGTTTTACGGCGTGATCCAGAAGGGCGTGTAATTGATGAACAAGATCACCCATTACTTCAAGAGCTTGCTGCTGCTCGAGCTGCTCGGCGGCTTGTGGCTGACGTTGAAATACACGTTCAAGCCCAAGTACACCGTGCTGTATCCGATGGAGAAGTTCCCGCAGTCGCCGCGCTTTCGTGGCCTGCATGCGCTGCGCCGTTATCCCAACGGCGAAGAGCGTTGCATCGCCTGCAAGCTGTGCGAAGCAGTCTGCCCGGCGTTGGCGATCACCATCGACTCGGCCAAGCGCGAAGACGGCACCCGCCGCACCACGCGCTACGACATCGACCTGTTCAAGTGCATCTTCTGCGGCTTCTGCGAAGAAAGCTGCCCGGTGGACTCGATCGTCGAAACGCACATCCTCGAGTACCATTTCGAGAAGCGTGGCGAAAACATTGTCAACAAGCCGCAGCTGCTGGCGATCGGAGACCGGTTAGAGACCGAGATTGCCGAGCGTCGCGCTGCCGATGCCGCCTTCCGTTGAGGTCATGATGGACTGGGTCACTCTTGCTTTCTACGCCTTCTCCGCCGTCGCGGTCGTGTCCGCCGGTGCGGTGATCAGCGTGCGCAACCCGGTATACGCCGTGTTGTGCCTGATCCTCACGTTCTTCTCGATGGCATGCATCTGGCTGTTGGTCGGGGCTGAATTCCTCGGCGTGACGCTGGTGCTGGTCTATGTCGGCGCGGTGATGGTGCTGTTCCTCTTCGTGGTGATGATGCTGGACATCGATACCAGCCGCCTGCGCGAGGGATGGGTCAAGTACATGCCGCTCGGCGTCATCGTGGCGGTGGCCATGCTCGCGCAGATGGTCACGTTGATCGGTGTCAAGGCGCGCAGCGCCACGCCGTTCCCGGCAGACAACGCAGCTGCGCAAGCGGCTGACAGTTCCAACCTGACCTGGTTGGCCAAGAGCCTGTACACCGAATTTCTGCTGCCTTTCGAATTTGCCGCGGTGATCCTGACGGTGGCGGTGGTGGCTGCAGTGATGCTGACCCTTCGTAAGCGCACTGGCATTAAGTTGCAGAATGCCGGCGAGCAGTCCCGGGTCAAGGCGGGCGACCGTCTGCGCATGGTCAAAATGGCGGTTGAAAAGCCGGTACAGGTTGCGCCGCAAATCGACGCGGCCGACGGACAGGAGGCGAAGTCTTGATTACCTTGGGCCACCTGCTTGGACTGGGCGCGGTGCTGTTCTGCATCTCGCTGGCCGGCATCTTCCTCAACCGCAAGAACGTCATCGTGCTGCTGATGTCGATCGAGTTGATGTTGCTGTCGGTCAACGTCAACTTCATCGCGTTCTCGCGCGAGCTTGGCGATACCGCCGGTCAGTTGTTCGTGTTCTTCATTCTGACGGTTGCCGCTGCGGAGGCTGCAATCGGCCTTGCGATCCTGGTGACTCTGTTCCGCACGCGCCGCACGATCAATGTGGCCGAAGTCGATACGTTGAAGGGCTGACCTGTAGATGGAAATCACTCTCTCCAAGAGTCTGTTGATCGCAGTGGTGCTTGCACCGCTGGTCGGCAGCATCATCGCCGGCCTGTTCGGGCGCCAGGTCGGGCGCAAGGGCGCGCAGTACGTCACCATCCTCGGTGTTGCGGTCAGCTGCGTACTGTCGTGCCTGACGCTGTATCAGCTGGTGGAGCAGGGCGCCAGCCCTTTCAACCAGAACCTCTACACGTTCTTTGATGTCGGCAACTACTCGGCACATGTCGGCTTCATGGTCGACCGCCTGACTGCGATGATGATGGTGGTGGTGACCTTCGTGTCGCTGCTGGTGCACATCTACACCATCGGCTACATGGAAGAGGACCCGGGTTACCAGCGCTTCTTCAGCTACATCTCGTTGTTCACCTTCTCCATGCTCACGCTGGTGATGAGCAACAACTTCCTGCAGCTGTTCTTCGGCTGGGAAGCGGTGGGCCTGGTGTCGTACCTGCTGATCGGTTTCTGGTTCAAGCGCCCGACCGCCGTGTTCGCCAACATGAAGGCGTTTCTGGTCAACCGTGTCGGCGACTTCGGTTTCATCCTCGGTATCGCCGGCGTCCTGTTGTGGTTCGGCTCGTTGGATTACTCCACCGTGTTCGCCAACGCGACCACCATGGCCGGCGCCAAGGTGCAGCTGTTCGCGGGCCACGAATGGAGCGTGATGACGCTGATCTGCATCTGCCTGTTCATTGGTGCGATGGGCAAGTCGGCCCAGGTGCCGTTGCACGTGTGGCTGCCGGACTCGATGGAAGGCCCCACACCGATCTCGGCGCTGATCCACGCCGCAACGATGGTGACCGCCGGCATCTTCATGGTGGCGCGTATGTCGCCGCTGTTCGAGCTGTCGGAAACAGCGCTGAACTTCATCCTGTTCATCGGTGCGACCACGGCCTTCTTCACCGGCCTGATCGGTATCGTGCAGAACGACATCAAGCGCGTGGTGGCGTATTCCACGCTGTCGCAGCTGGGTTACATGACCGTGGCATTGGGCGTGTCGGCCTATTCGGCAGCCGTGTTCCACCTGATGACCCACGCCTTCTTCAAGGCGCTGCTGTTCCTGGCGGCCGGCTCGGTGATCATCGGCATGCACCACGAGCAGGACATGCGCAAGATGGGTGGCCTGCGCAAGTACATGAAGGTGACCTACTGGACCAGCGTGATCGGTACATTGGCCTTGGTTGGTACGCCGTTCTTCTCCGGCTTCTACTCGAAGGACACCATTATCGAGGCGGCCGCGCATCATGCGCATGAGTCGCATGGCTGGATTGCAACCTATGGCTACTGGGCTGTGCTTGGCGGCGTATTGGTGACCAGTTTCTACAGCTTCCGTCTGCTGTTCCTGACCTTCCACGGCAAGGAGCGGTTCCGCGACGCCCATGCGCACGACGCGCATTCGCATCACGACAGCGCGCATACCGATGCCGAAGCGCAGGTTCACTCGCACGATGCGCATGCCCACGACACGCATGGCCACGACGATCACGGACATGGTCACCACGGTGCCCACGAGCCGCATGAATCCAAGTGGGTGGTAACGCTGCCGTTGGTCTTGTTAGCAATCCCCTCGATCGCAATCGGCTTCTTCACGATCGGTCCGATGTTGTTCGGGACCGACTGGCAGGGCCACCATGCAGCACACGCTATGCAGGGCCAGGCAGTTTCGTTCTTCACTGGCATCGTCGATTTCTACGATCCGGCACGCGATACCGTTGGTGCATTGGCCGAAGAGTTCCACGGCCCGGTTGCATTCGCACTGCACGGCATGATGGCCGCTCCGTTCTTCCTGACGGTTGCCGGCCTGTTGTTGGCGGCACTGTTCTATCTCTGGAAGCCTGAGTGGGCAGCTAGCTCACGTAAGAAGCTGTCGTGGCTGGTGTGGATACTTGAGAATAAGTACGGCGCCGACAAGCTCTGGATCAATGGCTTCGCCGGTGGTGGCGTTGTGCTTGGCAAGGCGTCACGTGCAGTCGATACCCATGTGGTCGACGGCGCTGTTGTCAACGGTTCTGCCCGACTGATCGACCTGGCTGCAAATCTGCTGCGTCGCACGCAATCCGGTTTCCTCTATCACTACGCCTTCGCAATGATCATCGGTTTGATCGCCTTGTTGGCGGTACTGATGCATTTCTGGCGTTGACCTGTACGGAATAAGAAAACGTGTCGAACTGGCCTTTACTGTCTATCTTGATCTGGCTGCCGATTATCGGTGGCGCCCTGATCCTTGCGTTGCGCAACGCCGAGACTGCCCGCTGGGCGTCTTTGGCGGTAGCGGTGGCGACCTTTGCGCTGAGTCTGCCGCTGCTGGGCTACGACACTGCCAATGACGCCATGCAGTTCATCGAACTGCATACTTGGATCCCGGCCTACAACATCGGCTACAACCTGGGCGTGGATGGCATCGCGGTCGCGTTGATCGTGCTGACCACGCTGGTGACGGTGCTGGCCCTGATCGGAGCCTGGCGCTCGATCGATAAGCGCGTCAATCAGTACGTCGCTGCCTTCCTGATTCTGGAAGGCGTCACGGTCGGCATCTTCGCCGCCACCGACGCGATGTTGTTCTACGTGTTCTTCGAAGCCATGCTGATCCCGATGTTCCTGATCATCGGCGTCTGGGGCGGCCCGCGGCGCATCTACGCGGCGATGAAGTTCTTCCTCTATACCTTCCTCGGCTCGGTGCTGATGTTGGTGGGCCTGGTGTATCTGTATCTGAAGGGCGGCAGCTTCCAGCTCGCCGACCTGTATGCGCTGCAGCTGACCGCCAAGGAACAGACCTGGATCTTCTTCGCATTCCTGATCGCCTTTGCGGTCAAGGTGCCGATGTTCCCGGTGCACACCTGGTTGCCGGACGCGCACGTCGAGGCGCCGACCGCCGGTTCGGTGATCCTGGCGGCGATTGCGTTGAAGATCGGCGGCTACGGCTTCCTGCGCTTCAACCTGCCGATCGTGCCCGACGCGAGCCATGAGTTCGCCTGGCTGGTCATCACGCTGTCGCTGATTGCGGTGATCTATGTCGGCTTGGTGGCGTTGGTGCAGGACGACATGAAGAAGCTGGTGGCGTATTCGTCCATCGCGCACATGGGTTTCGTCACGCTCGGTACCTTTATCGCCTTCACCCTGGTACGCGAGTACGGCAGCACTGACGCTGCGCGTCTGGGCCTGCAGGGCGCGATGGTGCAGATGATCTCGCACGGTTTCGTGTCCGGCGCGATGTTCTCGTGCATCGGCGTGCTCTACGACCGCATGCATACCCGTCGCATCGCCGATTACGGCGGCGTGGTCAACGTGATGCCCTGGTTCGCCACCTTCTCCATGTTGTTCTTCATGGCGAATGCCGGCCTGCCGGGAACCAGTGGTTTCGTCGGCGAGTTCATGGTCATCCTGGCCAGCTTCCAGAAACATCCGTTGGTTGCCTTCGGCGCCGCCACCACGCTGGTGATCACCGCTGCGTACACGCTGTGGCTGTACAAGCGCGTGTTCTTCGGCGAAGTGGCCAACGCACACGTGGCCGAGCTGAAAGACATCAATGGCCGCGAAGCATTCGTGCTGGGGGTGTTCGCCGCTGGCGTGCTGGCCCTTGGCCTGTACCCGAAGCCGCTGACCGATCTGATGGAACCGTCGATCGCCAAGCTGGCGACCCAGATTGCCGCGACCAAGCTCTGACCGCTTGCCGTACGTTTTGATTTTCAGGATTTAATGATGACCACGCCAACGCTCGCGCCGTTGACCACCGCTGACCTAGCTCCGCTCGTACCGGAGCTGGTGCTGATCGGCGGCGCCTTCGCACTGCTGATGCTCGACCTGTTCGTGAGCCAGCGGAACAAGGTCTGGACCCACCTGTTCTCCGTTGCCGTGCTTGCCGTGGTGCTCGTGTTGCTTGCAACCGGCACGGGCGGGCAGGGCGATATCTTCAATGGCATGTTCGTGCGCGACACGGCAGCCGATGTCATGAAGACCGTGATCGTGCTGGTCAGCGGGTTGAGCCTGGTGTATGGCTGGACCTACCTGCGCGAGCGTAATCTCTACCAGGGCGAAATCCCGGTGCTTGTGTTGTTCGCCACTGCCGGCATGATGCTGCTGGCGTCGGCCGGTAGCCTGTTGATGGTCTATCTGGGCCTGGAGCTGCTGGCGCTGTGCTCTTACGCACTGGTCGCCTCCAACCGCGACAATGGCCTGGCCACCGAAGCGGCGATGAAGTATTTCGTGCTCGGGTCGCTGGCGTCGGGTCTGCTGCTATACGGCATGTCGCTGGTCTACGGCGCCACCGGTACGCTCAGCCTGGCCGGCATCCACGATGCGATCGAAGGCTCGAACGAACGCACGTTGCTGCTGACCGGCACCATCTTCATGATCGCTGGCGTCGCCTTCAAGCTGGGTGCTGCACCCTTCCACATGTGGCTGCCCGACGTGTATCAGGGTGCGCCTGCGCCGATCGCGTTGTTCATCAGCTCGGCGCCCAAGCTTGCGGCGTTCGGTATGGCCTATCGCCTGCTGGAAGTCGGTATGGGTCCGTTGTCGCCGCAGTGGCATCTGCTGATCGGCGGCTTGTCGGCGGTTTCGCTGGTGGTCGGTAACCTGATGGCGATTGCGCAGAGCAACCTCAAGCGCATGCTCGCATACTCGACGGTCTCTCATATCGGCTTCCTGCTGATGGGCGTGGCGGGCGGCGGGGAAGAGGGCTATGCGGCTGCGATGTTCTACGCGGTCAGCTACACCATCATGTCCACCGCTTCGTTCGGCGCCATCATCGCGCTGTCGCGCAACGGGTTCGAAGCGGAAAACATCGACGACTTCAAGGGACTCAACGCGCGCAATCCGTGGATGGCTGGTCTGGTGCTGTGCATCATGGCATCGCTTGCAGGTATCCCGCCGTTCCTCGGTTTCTGGACCAAGCTGGCGGTGCTGGGCGCGGCAGTGAAGGGCGACATGCTGTGGCTGGCGTTGGTCGGTGTGATCTGCGCAGTGATCGGTGCGTACTACTACCTGCGCGTCATCAAGGTCATGTACTTCGACGAGCCGGTAGGCGAGCCGTTGCCGGCCAATAACGATCGCGTGCTCGGCACCGTGCTCGGCGTCAATGCGCTGGCCCTGCTTGCACTTGGTCTGGCCTGGAGTCCGATCATGGTGTGGTGCCAGCGCGCATTCGCCGGCCTCGCCTAAGACCGCTGCGCCAGCGTTAGGTTTTGCGGCGTCGCATCCTGCATGTGGCGTCGCACTGAAATAAAACCGCGCTGACTGTTTCGTTTTTGTTGCATTGCGGGTATTATTCGCCGCGACGTTGAACAGCCGCCACGCTGTCCAACAGATGAAAAACTAGGGCTTGCAATTGCCGCTCAAGTTCTTCATAATTCCGCTTCTGCTGCGGGGTGGAGCAGTCTGGCAGCTCGTCGGGCTCATAACCCGAAGGTCGCAGGTTCAAATCCTGCCCCCGCTACCAAGTTTCGAATTGTTGCTTTATCGCAGTAATTCAGCTTCTTGGATCGTAAGGACGCATGTTCCCGTCTTTACGCCGACCCTGAGAGGTCGGGTTTTTTTCACGCAAGGGGCCCATCGGGCCCCTTGTTTTTTCCGGAACCGGAAAGTTTGCTGCCGGTTGCCGGGGTTCTACTGGCAATCATCTGATCAGGGCAGTCTGTGAGCGAAAAAGCGACCGAAATCGCGAATCTGCTGAGTCCAACGGTTGAGTCCCTGGGCTTGGAACTGCTGGGCGTGGAATATCTTCCCGCTCCAGGCGGCGCCACATTGCGCCTATATATCGACGTGCCGCTGGCCGAACAGCCCGAGCGTGTCATCAATGTCGACGACTGCGAGCGCGTGAGCCGCGAAGTCTCCGCCCAGCTCGACGTCGAAGACCCGATCAGCGGTAACTACACGTTGGAAGTGTCATCGCCGGGTGTGGATCGTCCGCTGTTCACGCTGGAACAGTTCGCGCGCCACACCGGTGAGTCGGCAAAGATCGTCTTGAAGCTGGCGCAGGATGGTCGGCGCCGCTTCCAGGGCGAGATCCTGCGCATCGATGCCGAGGCAGAGGCGGTGGTGTTCGCTGTCGATGGCAAGGACGTGCAGATCGGCTACGACAATATCGACAAAGCGCGCATCGTGCCGGATTGGGTTGCGCTGGGTCTGGCACCGCAGAAACCGAACAAGCCCGGCCCGAAAAAACCCGGGCACGAAAAGAAGAAACCATCCAACGAGTCGGCGGCTGGCAAGCCGCGCGCGGAGTGACGAAATGAGCAAGGAACTTTTGCTGGTAGTGGATGCGGTCGCCAATGAAAAGGGCGTGCCGCGCGAAGTGATCTTCGAAGCGATCGAGGCCGCGCTGGCTTCCGCGGCGAAGAAGCGCTATCCCGACCAGGACGTGCTGGCCCGCGTCACCATCGATCACAAGGACGGTACTTACGAAACCTACCGTCGCTGGGAAGTGGTTGCCGATGACGTGGTGATGGAATCCCCTGACCGCCAGGTGCGTCTGATGGATGCCATCGACGAAGCCGACGGCGTGGAAGTGGGCGATTACATCGAAGAACAGATCGAGAATCCCGACTTCGGCCGTATCGCCGCGCAGGCTGCCAAGCAGGTGATCGTGCAGCGTGTGCGCGAGGCCGAGCGTCAGCAGGTGGTGGATGCGTGGAAGGATCGTGTGGGTGAGTTGATCACCGGCGTGGTCAAGCGCGCGGAGCGCGGCAATATTTTTGTCGATCTTGGCGGCAACGCCGAAGCCTTCATTCCGAAAGACAAGGGCATTCCGCGCGACGTGCTGCGTCCCGGCGACCGCGTGCGCGGTTACCTGGCCGAGGTGCGTTCCGAGCCACGCGGCCCGCAGCTGTTCATCAGCCGTGCCGCACCTGAATTCATGATCGAACTGTTCAAGCTCGAAGTGCCTGAAGTCGGTCAGGGCCTGGTCGAGATCAAGGCTTGCGCACGCGATCCGGGCGACCGCGCCAAGATCGCCGTGATCGCGCACGACGCCCGCACCGATCCCATCGGCGCCTGCATCGGCATGCGCGGTTCGCGCGTGCAGGCGGTGTCCAACGAACTCAATGGCGAGCGCGTGGACATCGTGTTGTGGAACGAGAACCCGGCCAACTTCGTCATCAACGCAATGGCGCCTGCCGAAGTGCAGTCGATCATCGTCGATGAAGACAAGCACTCGATGGACCTGGCCGTGGCAGAAGACCGCCTGGCGCAGGCGATCGGCAAGGGCGGCCAGAACGTGCGTCTGGCCAGCCGCCTGACCGGTTGGCAGCTCAACGTGATGACCGCCGACCAGGTGGCCGCCAAGTCCGAGGCCGAGCAGGCCGCGGCACGCCAGCTGTTCATGGACCGCCTGGAAGTGGACGAGGAAATCTCCGCGATCCTGGTCTCCGAAGGTTTCAATACGGTCGAAGAAATCGCCTACGTGCCGGTCGGCGAGTTGCTGGCGGTAGAGGGCTTCGACGAAGACATCGTTGAAGAACTGCGCGCCCGTGCCCGCGATGCGTTGCTCAACGCCGCGCTGGCCGAGGAAGAAGGCCTGGAAGGAACTCAGCCCACCGAGGACCTGCTGGCGCTGGAGGGGATGGACGAGGAGACGGCTTTTGCGCTGGCCGAGCACGGCGTGCGTACCAGCGAGGACTTGTCCGACCTGGCCGCCGACGAGATCGTCGACTTCGGCATCGAGGGCATGACCCAGGAGCGCGCTGCGGCGCTGATCCTGGCGGCCCGCGCCGAGGAGATCGCCCGTTTGGAGCGCGGCGAATGAGCCGGCAATGAACCGCGCCCTGACCCCATCAGGGCTTAGAATCAGCGTATCCCTTGCTCTGGGCGAGGGGGCGCCAACCAGATCATAGGATCCGAATGTCGCAGCAAACCACCATCCGCAAGCTTGCCGAACTGGTCAATACGCCGGTCGATAAACTGCTGGTTCAACTGGCCGAGGCCGGAATGAAGTTCAGCGGTCCCGACCAGGTCGTGACCAGCACCGAGAAGATGAAACTGCTTGGCTTCCTGCGTCGCACGCATGGCAAGGCGGAAACGTCTGCCGAAGCGGCGAGCGAAGCAGCCAAGAAGATCACGCTCAACCGGCGCAAGCTGCAGGAAGTCACTGTCAACGCCGGCCGCACCAAGACCACGGTCAACGTGGAAGTGCGGCAGAAGCGCACTTACGTGAAGTCCGAGAACGAAGGCAGCGGCCGCGCCGCACCGATGACGCCGGACGAAGAACGCGCCGATATCCTGCGTAAGCTCGAGGAGTCGCGTCAGCGCAACCTCGAAGAGCAGCAGCGCCTGGCCGAAAGCGACCGCGTGCGCGACGAGGCAATTCAGCGCAAGCGCGAGGAAGAGCAGGCCGCCAAGGACCGTGCAGAAGCCGAGCGCAAGGCTGCCGAGGAAGCCGCTGCGGCTGCCAGTGCGCCGGCCCCGGTTGCTGATGCGCCGACGCCGTCGGCGCCTGCCGCGCGGGCACCGTCTTCGCCGTCGTCCGCACCGCGTGCGGCACGTCCGGCGGGCGCATCTCCGGCCTCGCGTCCGGCAGCGCCGGCACGTGCGGACGACCGCAGCAATGCCGCCAAGCACAAGACGCGCGGTTCGCACGTCATGGTGGCCGGTGTTGAAGATGACGATGCGACCAAGCGCTTTGCCGGGCAGTTGCATCTGTCCGCGGCCGATCGCGCGCGGCGTTCCAATGTGCGCGGCAAGCCGACCGGCCGCCCGGGTTCGTCGTCCTCGCGCCGTGGTAATGACAACGGCCGTGGCGGCAGCCAGGCCAACAGCGGCCCGCACGGGTTCGAGCGTCCCACCGCACCGGTGGTGCGTGAAGTGGCGATCGGCGAGACCATCACCGTGGCAGACCTGGCGCAGAAGCTCGCGCTCAAGGGCGGCGACGTGGTCAAGGCGTTGTTCAAGATGGGCGTCATGGCGACCATCACCCAGAGCATCGATCACGACACCGCCGCACTGGTGACCGAAGAGCTTGGTCATAAAGCCGTGCGTGCCGACAATGCCGACTTCGAGGACGCGCTGCTGGCGCATGCCGAAGATGCGCAGGGCGAGGCCACGTCGCGTCCGCCGGTGGTCACCATCATGGGTCACGTCGATCACGGCAAGACCTCGCTGCTGGACTACATCCGCCGTACCAAGATCGCCTCCGGCGAAGCCGGCGGCATTACCCAGCACATCGGTGCGTACCACGTCGAAACCGGTCGTGGCGTCATCAGCTTCCTGGATACGCCCGGCCATGCCGCGTTTACCTCGATGCGTGCCCGTGGCGCCAAGATCACCGACATCGTGGTGCTGGTCGTTGCCGCCGACGATGGCGTGATGCCGCAGACCAAGGAAGCGGTTGCGCATGCCAAGGCGGCAGGCGTGCCGCTGATCGTGGCGGTCAACAAGATCGACAAGACCGGCGCGGATCCGCTGCGGGTCAAGAACGAGCTGCTGGCCGAAAACGTGGTGGCCGAAGAGTTCGGTGGCGATACCCAGTTCATCGAAGTGTCGGCCAAGGTCGGTACCGGCGTGGATACGCTGCTGGACGCGATTTCGCTGCAGGCCGAAGTGCTGGAGCTCAAGGCCGTGGCCGAGGGCCGCGCCAGCGGTACCGTCATCGAATCCTCGCTGGACAAGGGCCGCGGCCCGGTGGCGACGGTACTGGTGCAGCAGGGTGCGCTGAAGCGTGGCGACTATCTGGTGTGCGGCATCCAGTACGGCCGCGTGCGTGCGTTGTTCGACGAAACCGGCCATCAGCCGGCCTCGGCGGGCCCGTCGATTCCGGTGCAGGTGCTGGGTTTGTCCGGCGTGCCGGAAGCCGGCGACGACTTCGTGGTCGTCGACGACGAGCGCCTGGCCAAGGACGTGGCGCAGCAGCGCGAAACCAAGCGCCGCGAATCGCGTCTGGTGGCCTCGGCGACCAACCGCATGGAAGACATCCTGGCCCAGATGGGCAAGGGCGAAGGTCAGCAGGTACTGAACCTGGTGATCAAGGCCGACGTGCAGGGTTCGGTGGAAGCACTCAAGCAGTCGCTGGTGGCGTTGTCCAACGAGGACATCCGCATCAACGTGATCCACTCCGGCGTGGGCGGCATCACCGAATCCGACGCGAATTCGGCCGCTGCTTCCAAGGCGACGATCATCGGCTTCAACGTGCGCGCGGATGCCTCGGCGCGCAAGATCGTCGAGTCCAACGGCATTGATCTGCGTTACTTCTCGATCATCTATGACGTGATCGATCAGGTGAAGCAGGTGGCCTCCGGTCTGCTCGGCGTGGAAATCCGCGAAGAGATCATCGGTATCGCACAGGTCCGCGATGTGTTCCGCAGCTCGAAGTTCGGCGCGGTTGCAGGCTGCATGGTCATCGAAGGCGTGGTCAAGCGCAGCAAGCCGATCCGCGTGCTCCGCGACAGCGTTGTGGTGTTCGAAGGCGAGCTGGAATCGCTGCGTCGATTCAAGGAGAACGTCGACGAAGTGCGCAACGGTACCGAATGCGGTATCGGCGTGAAGGCTTACAACGACGTCAAGGCCGGCGACCAGATCGAGTGCTTCGAGCGTATCGAAGTGGCCCGTACGCTGTAACGGCTGCCGGGGCCTACCGGCCCCGGACTCCGTTCGGCGGAGTTGTCCAATGCAGGTTCTGCAAGGCGAGGGCGGCATGGCCGCCCGCGTTTGTTTTTTGGCTTCGGTGCCAACTGGCCCTCCGAATCAACCAGGTCCACGACCATGCCAACCAAATCATTCCATCGCACCGACCGCGTGTCCGCGCAGGTGCGTCGCGACCTCGGCACGATCGTGCACGCGGCCGTGCGCGACCATGGCCTGCCGTCGGTCAGCGTGTCCGACGTCGAAATCAGTCGCGACCTGGCGCATGCCAAGGTCTTTGTCACCGCGCTGCAGCAGGAGCGTTCGGCAGAAGCGGTCAAGGGGCTCAAGGAAATCGCCGGCCAGCTGCGTACCCAGTTGGCGCGCGCGATGAAGCTGCGCCACGTGCCCGAGCTGCACTTCCATTACGACGATTCGGTCGATCGCGGCGAACGCATCGACAATCTGCTGCGTGACCTGGACGACGTTGGCCCCGAGGCCACGTCCAGCGATGAAGATGCCGAACAGCGCTGAGCGCTGTCACGGCCTGCCGCATCTGCCGCGGCCCTGATTCCCGCAGGCGCGCACTGCGCCTGATTCGAGCACCGATCTTTTGAAACCCCGCATCGTTTATCGCCCGTTGCACGGCATCCTGCTGCTGGACAAGCCGGCCGGGCTGAGCTCCAACAATGCACTGCAGGCCGCACGCCGGTTATTGCGTGCAGACAAGGGTGGCCATACCGGCAGCCTGGATCCGCTGGCTACCGGCCTGTTGCCGCTCTGTTTTGGCGAAGCCACCAAGATCGCCGGACTGCTGCTTGGTTCAGCCAAGGCATACGACGCCGAGATCGTGTTGGGCGTCACCACCGACACCGACGATGCCGACGGCGAGCCGCTGCGCGAGCGTGCGGTGCCGGATCTGAGCGAGGCCGATCTACAGGCGGCGCTGGCGCCTTTCATCGGCCGTATCCAGCAACAAGCGCCCATTTATTCCGCGCTCAAGCAGGGCGGCGAGCCGCTGTATGCCAAGGCGCGACGCGGCGAACGTATCGAAGCGCCGGTGCGAGAGGTGGATGTGCAGGCGATCGATGTGCTGGGCTACAGCGCCCCAGGTCTGCGGCTGCGCGTGACCTGCGGCTCGGGCACGTATATCCGCAGCCTGGCACGTGACCTGGGCGAGGTGCTGGGATGTGGAGCGCACATCGCCTCGTTGCGTCGGCTGTGGGTGGAGCCGTTTCGCGCTCCACAGATGATCACGCTGGAGGCATTGTCGGCGGCGCTGGAGGCGGGCGCCGAAGCACGGACGCTATTGCTGCCGATCGAGGCCGGCCTGGCCGATTTTGCGCGAATCGTGCTCGATCAGGCCCATGCGGCGCGTTTCCGCATGGGCCAGCGCCTGCGTGATGCCGCATTTCCACCGGGGCAGGTCGCTGTATTCGGACCTGACGGAACCCCCTCGGGGCTAGGCCTGGTCGACGCCGACGGGCGCTTGTCGCCGCAGCGATTGTTCAATGGACTGAACGAAATTACGGCCTGTTAAGATTTTGTCAACTTGTTCCCTGGGCCGGGCGACGTTACAATTTCGCGGCCCCGATCGGGGCACCTCAGCGCCAAGCGCGCTCATCCTAAGCTAACGGCGAGTCCGACGGTGCGTCACGCACGTTCCTGTCGACCACGCATCTATCGAGAAAACATCATGTCCGTCGACACCCAGAAAGTTATTGAAGACAACAAGCGCAGCGCCCAGGACACCGGTTCGCCGGAAGTGCAGGTCGCTCTGCTGACCGCCCGCATCGAGCTGCTGACCGGTCACTTCAAGACCCACAAGAAGGATCACCACAGCCGTCGTGGTCTGCTGCAGATGGTCAATCGTCGCCGCAGCCTGCTCGACTACCTGAAAAAGAAGGACAACGAGCGTTACAAGTCCTTGATCGAGAAGCTCGGCCTGCGCCGCTAATCGAGTCCTACCGCCGCGGCGCAGCGATGCGCCGCGGTTTTGTTTTGGTCAATCGCACTACGTCTTAAGCAATACGCACTCTTGGGCCGGAGCCTCCCGGCCGCCCGTTCTCGGCATGGGTCGACGACGGTCCAACGCAGACAGCAATACCTAAGGGAAAAAACCTCCGTGGCAAAAATCACCAAAACCTTCCAGTACGGCAAGCACACCGTCACTCTTGAGACGGGCGAAATCGCTCGCCAGGCAGGCGGCGCCGTGATCGTCAAGTTCGACGACACCGTACTGCTGGTCACCGCCGTCGCCGCCAAGAGCGCGCGCGAAGGGCAGGACTTCTTTCCTCTGACGGTCGATTATCAGGAGAAGTTCTACGCTGGCGGCCGCATCCCGGGCGGCTTCTTCAAGCGCGAAGGACGCGCGACCGAGAAGGAAACGTTGATCTCGCGCCTGATCGATCGTCCGATCCGTCCGCTGTTTCCGGAGGACTACAAGAACGAAGTGCAGATCATCGCCACCGTGATGTCGATGAACCCGGACATCGACGGCGACATCGCCGCGCTGATCGGCGCCTCGGCTGCACTGTCGCTGGCCGGCACCCCCTTCAAGGGTCCGATCGGCGCTGCCAAGGTCGGCTACAAGAACGGTGAATACATCCTCAACCCGACCGTGACCGAGCTGAAGGATTCGCAGCTGGAGCTGGTCGTGGCCGGTACCGCCAACGCGGTGCTGATGGTCGAGTCCGAAGCCGAGCTGCTGTCCGAAGAAGTGATGCTGGGCGCAGTGACGTTCGGTCATCGCGAGATGCAGAAGGTCATCAACGTCATCAACGAGCTGACCGTCGAAGCCGGCACCAAGCCGTCCGACTGGGTGGCTCCGGCAAAGAACGAGGGCATGATCGCCGCACTGAAGGAAGCTGTGGGCGATCAGCTCGCGTCGGCATTCCAGGTGCGCGACAAGCTGCAGCGCCGCGATGCGATTTCGGCGATCAAGAAGGACGTGCTGGGCGCACTGGCGCCGCGCGCCACCATCGAAGGCTGGGCTGCCGGCGCTCTGGCCAAGGAATTCGGCGAGCTGGAATACCAGACCATGCGTGGTTCGGTGTTGAGCAGCAAGGTGCGTATCGACGGCCGTGCACTGGACACCGTGCGTCCGATCAGCGCCAAGGCCGGCGTGTTGCCGCGTACCCATGGCTCGGCGCTGTTTACCCGCGGCGAGACGCAGGCGATCGTGATCACCACCCTGGGCACCGCGCGCGACGGTCAGGTCATCGACGCAGTGTCGGGCGAGTACAAGGAAAACTTCCTGTTCCATTACAACTTCCCTCCGTACTCGGTGGGCGAGTGCGGTCGTTTCGGTGCGCCGAAGCGTCGTGAAATCGGCCACGGCCGCCTGGCCAAGCGTGGCGTGCTGGCTGTGATGCCGACCCTGGAAGAATTCCCGTACACCATTCGCGTGGTCTCGGAAATCACCGAGTCCAACGGTTCGTCCTCGATGGCATCGGTCTGCGGCAGCTCGCTGGCGCTGATGGATGCCGGCGTGCCGATCAAGGCGCCGGTCGCGGGTATCGCAATGGGTCTGGTCAAGGAAGGCAACGACTTCGTCGTGCTCTCCGACATCCTGGGTGACGAAGATCACCTCGGGGACATGGACTTCAAGGTGGCCGGTACTGCCGAAGGCGTGTCCGCGCTGCAGATGGACATCAAGATCGAAGGCATCACCGAAGAGATCATGAAGCAGGCCTTGCAGCAGGCCAAGGCTGGCCGCCTGCACATCCTGGGCGAGATGGCGCATGCGCTGACCACCCCGCGTCAGGAATTGAGCGACTACGCGCCGCGCCTGCTGACCATCAAGATCCACCCGGACAAGATCCGCGAAGTGATCGGCAAGGGTGGCTCGACCATCCAGGCCATCACCAAGGAAACCGGTACGCAGATCGACATCCAGGACGATGGCACGATCATCATCGCCTCGGTCAATGCCATTGCCGCGCAGGCTGCGAAGTCGCGCATCGAGCAGATCACCTCGGACGTGGAGCCGGGCCGCATCTACGAAGGCAAAGTCGCCAAGATCATGGACTTCGGTGCGTTCGTCACCATCCTGCCGGGCAAGGACGGCCTGGTGCACGTGTCGCAGATTTCCAGCGAGCGCGTGGAGAAGGTCGGCGACAAGTTGAAGGAAGGCGATCTGGTCCGCGTCAAGGTGCTGGAAGTGGACAAGCAGGGCCGCATCCGTCTGTCGATCAAGGCAGTGGAAGAAGGCGAAGGCGTGCAGGCGTCGGCCGAGTAATCGCGGCGTGCTGATGCAGCATGCGTGATGCATGACGAAAGAGCGGGCTTCGGCCCGCTTTTTTGTTGTGCACTTGACCCCTTCTCGCTCTGGGAGAAGGTGCCCAAAAGGGGGCGGATGAGGTACGTGCAAGGCCTGGTGATATTCGGAACGTAAGTGGCTTGCCCGTACCCTCGCCCCAACCCCTCTCCTGCAGGAGAGGGGCTTGGATTCCTTTTCATCCCGAGAGAAGGGCGCACAGCGCTGGACGGGGGCGTGCAACGCTGAATGGGGTGAAGGCGAGCAGGAGCTTCGCACCGTACCCTCACCTCAAGCCCTCTCCCGCGGGAGAGGGGCTTTGAATCCTTCTCCCATCGGGAGAAGGTACCCCGCAGGGGCCGACGAGGGTACGCCCGGCGTTACTGGTTCGATCTATCCTTGCTGCTGCGTCGGCGCTTGCTGCGTTTGCGGACGCGGCGGCACGACGCGTGGGAAGCCCGGCGGCATCGTTTGTTCTGTGGGTGCGGTGTCGGGTGTCGGCAGCGGCGCAGTGGGTAGCGGCGCAACCATCGCCGCATCAGGACGCAGCTTCAACAGCGCAGCCCAGTCGCGTCGATTGAAGTCGCACAGGTCTTCGTGCGCCGGCGTGCATTCGCTGGCGATGCCCAGGCTGTCTTCGTTCTGGTCCTGGCTGCTGTCCGATTGCGGTGTTGGCCACACCACGCGGCCGGCGCGATCCAGCGGCATCTTGCGCATCATCACCGTGTTGAATACGTTGCCGCCGATCAGATACAGCGTGCGATCGCCGCCGACGTTGGCGGCCACCACCACATCGCAATGCGACTGCCATGGCATCGGTGCGCTGCCGCCCAGCGCGGCCTTCAAGCCGGCATAGCCCAACGCGGTGCTGCGGCCGCGCAGCAGGCACAGCAGATCGCCGGGCGCCGGCTTCTCGACCGCTGGATCGGTGAACCGGTACGGTCCGGTAGTGCCGTCGTTGTAGGCGCTGCGGATGTAATCCAGATGGCGCGCGGAGCGATGAAAACCGCTCAGCCCCGACTGCGTCATCACCCAGGAGATGAAAGCGGCCGACCATGGGTTGTCGATCAGAAATGCGCGGCAGTCGCTGGCGGTGTAGCGCGTACCATCCAGTGCCGCGCAGCTCGATGCGCCGGGGCGTCCGCCCATGGACGCAAGCGTGCCACTGTCGCGCCAGTAGCCTGCAACGCGTTGCCAGGCGACCACGCCGTGATCGGCGAGATAGCCCGATTCGGCTTCGGTGACGCCCAGGCTGGCCAAGCGTCCCTTGGCATCGATAAACGGGCGTTGCCACAACCGATGCTCATTGCAGGCGCTGCGCACGATGGCGATCGCGGCGGGACTCGTTCCGAACCGTGGCGGGATATCGCACACCTCCGCAGCCGCAGCGCTACTTCCGATACCTGCCAGCAAGAAGCAGATCCACGGCCAAGGTTTGACGGTCATTGCAGGTCCTGCACGGAAACAATCGCAGCAGGCTGCCAGAGCCGGCTGCGCGCACGCGTGAAATCAGCGCGCTGGCGGTGGGCCGAGTTTGAGCGACAGATCCACTGCCTGCACATGCTTGGTGAGTCCGCCAATCGAGATGCAGTCCACCCCGTCTTCGGCAATTGCGCGAATGCCGGCCAGATCCACGCTGCCGGAGACTTCCAGCGGAATGCGTTGTTCCGGCTGTAGCGCAGCAACGAGACGCACCGCTTCTCGGCGCATGGCCTGGTCGAAGTCGTCGATCAGGATGCGCGTGCAGCCAACCTGCAGTGCTTCGTGCAGTTGCTCCAGCGTTTCCACTTCCACCACCAGCGGCAGCTGCGGTTGCTGCGCACGTGCGGCACGCACGGCCGCGCTCAGCGAACCGGCTGCGCGGATGTGGTTCTCCTTGAGCATCACCGTGTCGAACAGGCCGATGCGGTGATTGTCGCCACCGCCGCAGCGCACGGCGTATTTCTGCGCGGCGCGCAGGCCCGGCAGCGTCTTGCGCGTGTCCAGGATGCGCGCGCGCGTCCCGGCCACCGCAGCCACATACGCCGCGGTGGTGGTCGCCGTGGCAGACAGTGTCTGCATGAAATTGAGCGAGGTGCGTTCGGCACTGACCAGGCTACGGCTGCGCCCCTGCAACAGCGCGAGCACCGTGCCGGCGCCGACGTGCTGGCCCTCGTGCACGTGCCAGTCGATGCGTACCTGCGGGTCGAGCGCGCGGTGGGTGGCATCGAACCAGGGGCGGCCGGCGATGACCGCGTCCTGCTTGCACAGCAGGTAGGCGCTGTCGGCTTGGTCGGGTAGCAGTGCGGCGGTGACGTCGCCGCTGCCGATGTCTTCGGCCAAAGCACGCGCTACGTCGGCGTCGATCGATTCGGCGGGCGGCGCGGCCGGCACGTTGGTGTGCTGAGACAGGCTCACTTCTCGGGGAAGTCGGCGATTTGTGCGGTGGCGATGGCTTCTTCGGCCAGCAGCACCGGAATGCCGTCGTCGACGCGGAAGATCTGCTTGCGGTCGCGGGTGATCAGCGCTTCACGCAGCGGCTGGGTTTGTGCGGCGCCGTCGGCGCGCTGCAGGGTTCCGCCTGCGATGGCGGCATTGAGTGCTTCCAGGCCTTTGCCGTCGAGCAGCGAAAGCGGCTGGCGGGTGTCGGGCGAGCACAGCAGGTCGAGCAATTTGCGATCCATCGAAGTCTTGTCTTGCGTGGAGATTGGCTAGAATACGTCTTTACCGCAGGGCAGGGCCATGACCTCCAACCACTCCGCGCCGCTGGTCGGCATCGTGATGGGTTCCCGTTCGGATTGGGAGACCATGCAACATGCAGCTCAGAAGCTCGACGCGCTGGGCGTGCCGTACGAAGTCAAGGTGGTCTCGGCGCACCGCACCCCGGACGTCTTGTTCACCTACGCCGAGCAGGCGGGCGCACGCGGACTGCGCGCGATCATTGCCGGCGCCGGCGGCGCGGCGCACCTGCCGGGCATGCTGGCCGCCAAGACCGCAGTGCCGGTGCTTGGCGTGCCGGTGCAGTCCAAGGCGCTGAACGGCATGGATTCGCTGCTGTCGATCGTGCAGATGCCTGCAGGCATTCCGGTGGCCACCTTCGCCATCGGCAATGCGGGCGCGGCCAATGCGGCGTTGTTTGCGGCGGCCATGCTGGCGCCCGAGCAGGCGCAGGTCGGTCAGGCGCTGGCGCAATTCCGCGCCAAGCAGACCGACGATGTCATGGCCAGCGACGACCCGCGCCAATGAGCACGGTTGGCATTCTCGGTGGCGGCCAGCTGGCGCGCATGCTGGTACTGGCCGGTGCGCCGCTCGGCATACGCTTTGCGGTCTTCGATCCGGCAGTCGATGCCTGCGCAGGCCAGGTGGCACCGCTGCAGGTTGGCGCGTTCGATGACGTGGCGACCCTTGCCGCATTCGCCGGGCAGGTGGACGTGATCACCTTCGATTTCGAAAACGTGCCGGCCGCCAGCGCGCAGCAACTTGCCGCGCAGGTGCCGGTGTTTCCGAGTCCGGCGGCGCTTGCGGTTGCGCAGGACCGGCTCAGCGAAAAAACCTTGTTCCGCGAACTCGGCATTCCGGTGCCCGAGTTTGCCGCGATCGACGACCGCGCCGGCCTGGACGCAGCGCTCGCGCGGATCGGTACGCCCTGCGTGCTGAAGACGCGCCGCTTCGGCTACGACGGCAAGGGCCAGTTCCGGATCAAGACGCTCGCCGATGCCGATGCAGCGTGGGACGCGCTTGGCGCCCAGGCGGCGCACGTCGGGTTGATCGTGGAAGCGTTCGTGCCGTTCCAGCGCGAGGTCAGCGTGGTTGCAGTACGCGGCCGCGATGGCGAATTCCGCGCTTGGCCGTTGACCGAAAACTGGCATGTGGACGGTGTGCTGTCGGCCAGCCTGGCACCGGCGAGCGTGGAGGCGGCCCTTCAAGCCTCGGCCGAATCGCACGCGCGTGCCGTGGCGGAAAAGCTCGACTATGTCGGCGTATTTGCGCTGGAACTGTTCGTGCGCGACGGCGAGTTGCTTGCCAACGAAATGGCGCCGCGCGTGCATAACTCGGGGCACTGGACCATCGAAGGTGCCGAGACCTCGCAATTCGAAAATCATGTGCGGGCCGTCCTTGGCTTGCCACTGGGCAGTACTGCGATGCGCGGCCACGCCTGCATGCTCAACTGGCTGGGCGAGATGCCAGAGGCCAGGGCGTTTCTGGCGGTGCCCGGTGGGCATTGGCACGACTACGGCAAGCAAGCGCGCGATGGACGCAAGGTGGGGCACGCAACGCTGCGCGCGGAGACAGCGCAGGCGCTGGCACTGGCGGTGAGCGATGCTGGCGCGGCGCTGCAGCGCGATGCGCAAGTTCGGCCGGTGGTTGCGCGTTTGAACGAAGGGTGAGGCGCGCAGCGTTTCGGTTGCGATCACGCGCGACGACACGCCCGTTTGCGCGGGCGCGTCGGACGCGGACGCGGACCCGTTCTGCGATGTGTCAGCAGATGAGCCGGTTCGCATCTGCGGCTGGAAACTGAGCGGCCAGGTCAGCCCAGCCGGCTTGCGACGAAATCCCAGTTGACCAGCTTCCAGAAAGCCTCCAGATAGCGCGCACGATCCTGCTGGTAGTCCAGGTAATACGCGTGCTCCCAGATATCGCAGGCGAGCAACGGAATGTCTGGCCCGGTGAGCGGGGTGGAGGCATTGGGTGTGGCGACTACTGCCAGCGCGCCGTCCGGGCGCTGCACCAGCCACACCCAGCCCGAGCCGAACGTGCTCAGGGCCACGCGATTGAACTCCTGCTTGAAATGCACGAAGTCGCCGAACGATTTGGCGATGCCGTCGCCCAGCCGCCCAAGCGGCTCCCCGCCAGCGCGCGGACGCAGGCACTGCCAATAGAAATTGTGGTTCCACACCTGCGCGGCCAGATGAAACAACGTGCCCTGCGCCTGCGCGATGATGTCTTCCAGCGTCAGCTCGGCAAACTCGCTGCCTTCCAGGCGTGCGTTGAGCTGTTCGACCTCGCTGCGGTGACAGACGCCGTGATGCGCCTCCAACGTCGCAGACGACAGATGCGGTTCCAGGGCGGCGCGGGAATAGGGCAGTGCAACGTGTTCGATCGGCATGATGGCAGTGGCAGCGAAGGGAGTGCGGCGACAGGTCGCGCTGAAGGCTTACAATGCGCGCCTTTGCGGAAGTCTATCCGACCCGGCGGTCGGGCCTGCCGCTCCCAGTCAGGAGAGTCCAATGCCGGTGATGGAACGGATCCAGGCCGAAGTCGAACAACACCCGATCGTGCTGTTCATGAAAGGCACCCCGCAATTTCCGATGTGCGAGTTTTCCAGTCGCGCCGTGCAGGCCCTGGTGGCCGCCGGTGCCGACCAACTGCGTACGGTCAACGTGTTGGAAGAGCCTGAAGTGCGCGCCAATCTGCCGCGCTACTCCAACTGGCCCACGTTTCCGCAGCTGTTCATCCATGGCGAGCTGATCGGCGGCTGCGACATCACGCTGGAACTGTTCGAAGCCGGCGAGCTCAAGCGCATCGTCAGCGAGGCGTACCAGCCGTGAGTTCGGTGCAGGCCCAGCCGCAGTCGGCTGCCTTGTCGGGGCGCGTCGTGCTGATCACCGGCGCCGCCGGTGGCCTGGGCGCCGCCGCGGCGCAGGCATGCGCGGCTGCAGGCGCCACGGTAGTGCTGCTTGGTCGCAAGGTGCGCCCGCTGGAGCGCGTCTACGACGCGGTTGCAGCGCTGGGTGCCGAGCCGCTGTTGTATCCGCTGGATCTGGCCGGCGCCACCCCGGACGACTACGCCGCGCTTGCGCAACGGGTGCAGACCGAGCTTGGTGGCCTGCATGGTCTGCTGCAGTGCGCTGCCGACTTTTCCGGCCTGACGCCAACCGAACTCGTCTCACCCGCTGAGTTCGCACGCACCCTGCATGTCAACCTGACCGCGCGCGCCTGGCTGACCCAGGCATGCCTGCCGCTGTTGCGGCAGCAGGACGATGCGGCAGCTGTCTTCGTTGTGGACGACCCCGCGCGCGTGGGTCAGGCCTATTGGGGGGCGTATGGCGCCGCCCAGCATGCGCAACGCGGCTTGATCGCCACCTTGCATCATGAAACCGCCGCCGGCCCGGTACGCGTCGGCGGCATGCAGCCCGGCCCGATGCGCACCGCATTGCGCGCACGCGCTTTCACCCATCACGAAGACAACGACGCGGTCGATGCCGCACGTTACGCACCTGCATGCGTCAGCATGCTGTCAGCCGCAGGGGCGACGCATCGCGGTGCGATCTGGAGTCCGCAGGTATGACCATTCTTTCTGCGGCGCTGCTGCTGTTTCTGATTCTCGACCCGCTGGGCAACATTCCAGTGTTCCTCAGCGTGCTCAAGCCGCTGCCGCCCAAGCGCCAGCGTTTCGTGCTTGCGCGTGAACTGCTGATCGCGCTGTGCGTGTTGATGGCGTTCCTGTGGGGCGGCAAGTACGCGCTGGAGCTGATGCACCTGCGCCAGGAATCGGTGGCCATTGCCGGCGGCATCGTGCTGTTTGTGATCGGCATCCGCATGATCTTCCCGCGGCCCGAAGGCCTGATGGGCGAAATTCCCGACGGCGAACCCTTCATCGTGCCGCTGGCCATCCCGCTGGTGGCCGGCCCGTCCGGCATGGCCGCGGTGATGCTCATGGGCAGCAACGAGCCCACGCGGCTGTGGGACTGGAGCCTTGCGCTGATGATCGCCTGGATCGGCGCCTCGTCGATCCTGGCCGCCGCGCCGCTGCTGTACAAACTGCTCGGCCACCGCGCCCTGACGGCCATCGAGCGCCTGATGGGCATGCTGCTGGTCGCCATCTCGGTACAGATGTTCCTGGACGGCCTGGGCACGTACTTCAAGCTGCCGGTGTCGATCTAGCGCAGCTCGGGGCGGCTTGGCGATCGCGCCGTGTGTGCGTCGACACGCATCGATGGCCCGGGGTTTCAACCCGCACTGGCCGTGGGTTACGTGCGCACGGTCCATGGTGCCGGCACCAGCGCGCCGTCGCGTCCGGACATCTAGCGGTGCGACGCAATGGGCTCTGGACGATGAAAGGCGGCGCAGCCCTTGGCCGCTGGCGACTGTCTTGAGGTTGATCCGTCACTGACGCATGAGTGCAGGTGGAATGTCATATTCGGTGGGGCGCATCGACAGAGATGGCAACCCCATGTGCAGCACGCACGCCATGGCCGAATGCAAGCGTTTGGGCGATTTGACCCAATTTGGCCACTTCGTAGCTTCAAAGGCGCGATGGGCGTCTCGCTCAAGTTGCGACCTTGCACGATCTGGCGATTACGCCTTGACCTTCGCAGTTCATGTAGCAGCGCGCGAAGTTTGTCACGCCGCCGTCACAATCAGGGCTTAGCGTGTTAATCTGTTGTTAACCGTTGCGGCAGCAACCAGTCGCGCGGCAAGGGACCCCAGATCATCGGCAGCCCACCCCCGGGAACGGTTGGGCTGACTGCGCCTTTTTGTCACTGCCCAACCTGTATCGAGGCTACCGAAATGACCCACCCCCGTTATCTCCGCATGTCCAAGCTGACGCTTGGCCTTGTCGCCGCGCTCGCCGCCGCTCCTGTGTTTGCGCAAAGCACCTCGGCTGGCGTCGCCGGCCTGGTGACCGGCAGTGGCGGCCAGCCCGTCCCGAACGCCGAAGTCACCATTACGCACGTGGAGTCCGGAACGGTCAGCCGCGCCACCACCGATGCCAGCGGACGCTATAACGCGCGCGGCTTGCGTGTGGGCGGGCCGTACACCATTACCATTACCGCTTCGGGCGCTGGCAACACCACCCGCGAAGGCGTGTATCTGAATCTGGACAAGGTCAATCAGGTCGATGCCGCTCTGGGCGGCGATCTGGCGACGCTGGGCACTGTGCAGGCAATCGCCGGCAATTACGGCTCGGCCATTTTCAGCGCCAACAAGATGGGTACCGGCACCAACGTGACCCGCGAAGAAATCGAGTCGCTGCCGTCGATCAACCGTAACCTGCAGGACTATGTGCGTCTGGATCCGCGCGTTGCGCAAACCGACAAGGCCCGCAACGAAATCTCCATCGCCGGCCAGAACCCGCGCTACAACGCGATCCGCGTCGACGGCATCAGCACCAACGACGCCTTCGGTCTGGAATCCAACAGTCTGCCGACCCCGCGCCAGCCGTTCTCGATGGACGTCATCGATGAAATCTCGGTGGACGTGGCCAACTACGACGTGACGATCAGTGGCGGCACCGGTGGCGTGATCAATGCCGTCACCAAGTCGGGCACCAACGAATTCCATGGTTCGGTCTACGGCACTTATCGCGAGAACGACTGGTCGGGCAAGAATCAGAACAACATCCGCCCGCAGCTGTTCGACAACGAAGCGACGTATGGTCTGACTCTGGGCGGCCCGATCGTAAAGGACAAATTGTTCTTCTTCGCCAACTATGAGAAGTACAAGGGTAAGGGTGTGTTTACCGGTAACAGTGGCTACGGTCCAGCCGGTTCTGGTGCCAGCAATGAAGTCGGTATTACCCAGGCGCAGGTCGATCAGGTGATCGATATCTCGCGCAATGTCTATGGCTTCGACCCTGGGACCCTGGCCTTGCCGGCATTGGATTCTGATTCAGAAGAGAAGGGCTTCAAGCTGGATTGGAACATCAGCGACAAGCATCGTGGTTCGTTTCGCTATGGCAAGTCCGAGCAGAGCACGGCCAATCTCAATGGGTTCGGCAACAATCAGCTGGCGTTGAACTCGTACCACTATGTGCGCGACTTCGAACTCGAGACCTACACCGGTCAGTTGTTCAGCGACTGGACCGATACTTTCTCGACCGAAGCCAAGGTGTCTTATCGCGATTACTCGGCAGTTCGTACTGCGGCATCGCAGTTGCCGGCCATCGCCGTGCGTTTCGGCAACAACACCTTAAATCTGGGTACTGAAGCCAATACTCAGGCTAACGAGTTGCGCACCGAAACCTGGAACGCGTTCTTCGCCGGCACGTTGTTCTTGAATGACCACACGGTCAAGTTCGGGTTCGACTACGAAGACAATGACATCTACAACTTGTATGGTCCGCGTGTTTTCGGTAGCTACACCTTCAACTCGGTTGCCAATTACCAGGCAAATTTGCCGAACGCGTATCGTTACTCGTATTCGCCCACCGGTATCGACAATATCGCTGCGAAGTGGGGCATGCGGAATGTGGGCGTGTTCTTGCAGGATTCTTGGGCCGTCAATAGCAACCTGACACTGAACTTCGGCCTGCGTTATGACGAGCCGATGGTGAAGAACTCGCCGCAGTTCAACCAGGCTGCGTTTAACGCATTCGGTCTTCGCAATGATGAAACCATTGACGGCAACGGCTTGTGGCAGCCGCGCTTTGGTTTCAACTACACCTTCGATGCAGATCGTCCGACCCAGCTGCGTGGCGGCGTTGGTCTGTTCCAGGGTGCTGCCGCGTCGGTTTGGTTGTCCAATCCGTATTCCAATACTGGTTTGGCTTATACCGATTACAACTTCAACAACGCGTCCAACAGTGGTATCCGCTTCACGCCGGATATCAACAACCAGCCGCGCGGAACATCGGGCGCCACGCAGTCGGTCGACTTTGTTGACAAGGATCTGAGCCAGCCGTCCGTTTGGAAAGCAAACCTCGCCTTCGATACCGAGTTGCCGTGGTACGGCATCGTCGCCTCGATGGAAGGTGTGGTGACCAAGGTCAAGGAAGCGATTTATTACCAGCAGCTCAATCTCGGTAATCCGACGGCAGTTGGCCAGGATGGTCGTGATATCTACTGGAATGCCAATGGCCGCAATCCGGCTAACTGGAATTCCCTGGGTAATGCATGTCTCCGCGAAACGGGTGTGGCGGCTGGTTCGTCATGTGTGAACAGCGGTACCGATATCCGTGCTGGTCGCAACATGAGCTTCAACGATGCCATCATTGCGCGCCCCACCGATCAGGGTGGCTCGCAAAGTTTCACTGTCGGCTTGAACAAGCCGTTCAACGACAGCGACTGGTCGTGGAGCTTGGCTTACACCTACTCGAACGCGAAAGAAGTCAGCGGTCTGACCAGTTCCACTTCGGGGTCGCAGCTGCTCAACACCGCAACCTTCCAGGCGAATGAAGAGGTCAATGCAACCTCGGCATACGAAATCAAGGACAGTTTCCTGGGTACGCTGCAGTGGAAGCATAATTTCTTCGGCGATTTTGCAACGAAGGTCGGTCTGGTGTATCAAGGCCGCAGCGGTCGTCCCTACAGCTATACGTTCGACAACGATGCCAATGGCGACGGTCGCTCCAATGACCTGTTGTACATCCCGGCGGCGCGCGGCGATGTGCTGTTCCGTAACGCGGCCGAAGAAAACGCGTTCTGGAACTACGTCAACAATGACCAGTACTTGTCCACGCACAAGGGCCAGGTTGCTGGCCGCAATGCGGTACGTAATTCCTGGGTCAACCAGTTCGATCTACACATCGAGCAGGAGCTTCCTGGCTTCTTCGATGGCAACAAGGCGCAGATCTGGGTCGACGTCATGAACGTGGGCAACCTGCTCAACAAGAAGTGGGGCCGCGTCGATGAGTACGCATTCCCGGGCTTCAAGGGTGTTGCTGAATACGGCGGTATCGACGCGGCGACTGGCAAGTATGTTTACCGCTTCAATGAGCCGGATGCCGCGACCGTCTACGACGACAAGGGCATCTCCCGCTGGGCGCTGCAGCTGGGCTTCCGCTACCAGTTCTAAAGCCGGCTAGCGTGTCGATGTTTGCAAAAACGGCCGGGGTCTCCCGGCCGTTTTCTTTTGTGCGGGTGAGTACGCTAAAGTTCCGTGCATACGACAGGAGCATGCTATGGAACTCAGCAGTACGGCAGCACGGGCGCTGCCGGTGGTGGATGCGCGGATCTACCCGCGTGGTGGTCTGGATGTGTTGTCCAAGGCAGAAGTGGCCCGGTTGCGCGATGCATCCAGCGGTGGCATGCATGAGCTGTTGCGCCGCTGTGCGCTGGCCGTGCTGACCAGCGGAAGCGCATCGGACGACCCGCGCGCTGCGCGCGATCTCTACCCGGATTTCGACATCCAGGTGAATCAGCAGGATCGCGGCATCCGCATCGATCTGATCAACGCACCGGCAATGGCTTTCGTCGATGGCGAGATCATCCGCGGCGTGGCCGAACTGTTGTTTGCCGTCGTCCGCGATCTCGCTTACATGGCCATCGAGCTCGAAGCGCAACGCGCGGATCTCGACACCAGCGAAGGCATCACCAATGCCGTGTTCGGCCAGCTGCGTAATGCGCGCATCCTGCAGCCCTTGGATCCGAACCTGGTCGTGTGCTGGGGCGGCCATTCCATCTCGCGCGATGAATACCTTTACACCAAGCAGGTCGGCTACGAGCTTGGCTTGCGCGGGCTGGATATCTGCACCGGCTGCGGCCCGGGCGCCATGAAGGGGCCGATGAAGGGCGCCACCATCGCGCATGCCAAGCAGCGCAAGCACAATACCCGCTACATCGGCGTCACCGAGCCAGGCATCATCGCCGCCGAATCGCCGAACCCGATCGTCAACCATCTGGTGATCATGCCGGACATCGAGAAGCGCCTTGAGGCCTTCGTCCGCATCGGACATGGCATCCTAGTGTTCCCGGGCGGTGTCGGCACCGCGGAGGAAATTCTCTACCTGCTCGGCATCCTGCTACGCGAAGAAAACGCGGACGTGCCGTTCCCGCTGATCCTCACCGGCCCGACCATCGCCGCGCCGTACTTCGAGCAGATCGACCGTTTCATTCGCCTCACCCTGGGCGACGCTGCCGCCTCGCGCTACGAGATCATCGTCGGCGACCCGGTCGCCGTCGCGCGCCGTATGGCCGAAGGGGTCCACGGAGTGCGCGCGCACCGCAAGGACCAGAAAGACTCGTATTACTTCAACTGGTCCGTGCACATCCCGCTCGAGTACCAGCAGCCCTTCGAGCCCAGCCACGAAGCGATGGCCGCGCTCGACCTGCACCACGGCCGCCCGGCGCCGGCCCTGGCCGCCGACCTGCGCCGCGCCTTCTCCGGCATCGTCGCCGGCAACGTCAAGGAAGACGGCATGCGCCGCATCGAGGAATTCGGCCCCTTCGAAATCCACGGCGATCCCGAGATCATGCAGGCCCTGGATGCGCTGCTGCGCGGCTTCGTTGAGCAGCGCCGGATGAAGATCTCGGGGGACTATCGGCCTTGTTATCGGGTGGTGACCTAGGGCTCAAGAATTTCCAAGCTCTGGCCGAAAAGTGGTAGGGAGAGGTAATTCGCCGAAAAGATTGTCTGACGCATACGTCGGTAACCCTGAAACAACCGTTCGTCCCCCATGCGCTTGTTGCTAGGGGGCGGACGTAGCATTCTGCACACGTCACGCTGGGGAGCGTTCAATGTCTTTTCGCCGATCTGCCGGCTTTACACTCGTGGAACTAATGATCACGATCGTCGTACTGGCCATCCTGCTCACCATTGCGTTTCCCAGCTTCCGCGGAACGCTTCGCTCGAATCGAGTCGCGAGCAGCGCCAACGAAACCCTCGGTCTGCTATCGTTGGCGCGCAGTGAGGCTATTCGCAATCGCCGTGGTGGCGGTGTCTGCGGTAGCGCATCCGGGACCGCGTGCGACAACAACTGGGGTGCAGGAATGCTGGCCTGGGCCGATACAGATGGCGATGGGGCATTCAAAACTGGCGATACGGTCCTGCGCTTTGTCGCGATCGACACCTCACTATCCAATACCGGTCCTTCTGGCGCCGTGATTGCCTTCGATGGGCGTGGGCGCAGGGTCGCGTCAACCAACCAGCAGATCACGCTGCAGCCGATGACCTGCGATGGTCAGGCGCTGCGTCGCACCTTGTTCGTCAATGCCGCTGGCCAGATCACGTCTCAGAAGAGCTCCTGCCAATGATGCGTCTCCGTCCCTTCGTTTCGCCCTCTCACACCAAGGGATTTAGTCTGCTTGAGGTGTTGATTGCTATCGTCGTTCTCGCGTTTGGCTTGCTCGGCTTTGCGCTGTTGCAGACGGCCAATGTGCGTTTCGTGCAGAGTTCCAACTACCGCACCCAGGCGACCAACCTAGCGTATGACCTGATGGACCAGATGCGAAGCAACCGCTTCCAGTCTGCCTGGTATACCGATGCCACCTTTTCCGCAAACACTGTGACTGCAGCCAGCTGCAGTCGACCTCTTGGGAACGTGGCCATCGCTGACAATATCTCGCGTTGGAAATGCCAGGTCGTGCGCGCATTGGGCGAAGGCGCCAGTGCAACCGTTCTCAATAATAACGGTCAGGTCACCGTTGGCATCAGTTGGGGGGATCAGCGTTGGGATGCTAATAATCCCAACGCTCAGACTACCTTCACCCTGGTATCGCAGCTATGACGCGGCGTTTTTCTAACCAACGCGCTGCTGCCGGTATCAGCCTGGTGGAGATGATGATCGCTATGGTGATCGGCCTGGTGCTGATGCTGGGGGTCATTCAGGTCTTTTCTGCCTCGCGTACCGCGTCGATGTTGGCCGAAGGTGGTGCGCGTGCGCAGGAAAACGGACGTTTCGCGATGGATTTTCTCCAGCGCGACATTCGCATGGCCGGGCACTTCGGTTGCGTCAACGACCAAGCTCATTTTGTGCGCGGGGAAGGTGATCCGACCATCAATACTGGTGCGGTCAGTGGGTCAGGTCATCCGCTGGATTTCAGCATTAGTGTGCAAGGCTACGAGGCGCCCAATACGACGCCTCCTGGCAGCCTGCAGCTTGGAGGCAGCTGGGCAGTACCAGTGAATCTGCCAGCGTCGATCGCCAAGCTCAATCCGCGCGGCGGCAGCGATATCCTGGTTCTGCGTTTCCTGGCTCCGGAAGGCGTGCCGATCACCACGTTGACCACGGGCAGCAACAGCGTCGTGGGCTTCAATGCCTCTGCCGGATTGCGGTTGACAGAGGGAGGGCAGACGGCTCCGAACCTGTTCGGGGTTGCGGACTGCGCCCATGCCACGGTGTTCAAGGGCACCTATGCCAGCGGCCAGGTCACCGCCACCGGGACCAATCTGTCCAATTACTCCACCCGTCCCAGTGGCCAGGCGATGCTCTACCGCGCTGAGTCGCTGGTCTATTACGTCGGCACTTCGGCCACATCGGGCGAGCCGGCACTGATGCGCGCACGGTCCAATGGTGTCGATGATTACGGCATGCCGGAAGAGTTGGTCGAAGGGATCGAGAACATGCAGTTGCTGTTCGGTCTCGATCAGACCGTGAACATGTCCAATACCTCGCCGCCGTTGGGGAACATCAATACGCAGGCTGTTGCGAGCGACGTATCTACCGCGACCGATGCTACCGCAGCGGGCCAGTGGAGGCGGGTTGGGCAGGTTCAGGTCGGCATCCTGGCACGTAGTCCTGCACCTGCCACGGCAGAACGGGCGGCAAGCGCTGTCAGTTATCCCAATGCACTCGGCGTCTCTTTCACGCCACCCGACAAGAACGACGGCCGCTACCGCATGACCTACGAATCCACGATTGCCTTGCGTAATCGCCTGTTCGGAAATTGACCCATGAATACATTTGCTCGCCGCCGCCCGATGCCCTCCCGCCCCCGCGGTGCAGTGCTCTATGTTGCCCTGATCATGTTGATCCTGCTGGCATTGATCGGGATCGCCGGCATGCAGGTGGCCGGCATGCAGGAAAAAATGGCGTCCAATTATCTGGTCACCAATATTGCGTTCCAGAATGCCGAGGGCGTGACGCGCAGGAGCGAGCGGTCGATCGAAGCCATCGCCAATCGAAAGGCTGCTCCCAGCGACGCAACGGTGGTGGACACCGATATCCAGCAAAATTGCGATACCGTCTTCGATCCGCTGGCTTGGGCGCGCAGCAAGGCCACGTCGGTGAACCAGGCGGTCAATGTGCGGCGCATCGATTCGTGCATCATCGGCGGCGGTTCGCTCGCGATGGGCGATCCGGTCGACCCGGTGACCCCGGTCTATCAAATCACCACTTTCGCCAACGATGCGACGACGGATGCATCCTCGTCGGCGGCGATCGATTCCATTTTCAAGCTCTGAGGCCGTGAGCATGTCTCGTCGCACCGTTCGAACCGCCATCGCCTCCGTCATCCTGCTTGTCGCGGTTGGGGGGTACTTCGTTTACAGCTTGATCGCGGCCCAGGGGCAGGGCGCTTTGGCCCAAGCTCCACTCAATAACGCGACCTCGATCCCGCCGGCATTCATTATTTCGGTGGATGATTCCAACTCGATGACGTTCGAGCGCATCTTCACCGGTGGTGATGGACGTCTGCAATGGACAGGCAGTAGTTTCTTCAGCTCTGCTGGTGTCTTCTACAATTCTAGCGAGGGGTGTGCAAATAACTCAGCCGATTGCTATGTATACCTGTATCCAAGCGACGGCTATAACGCCTCTTATTCGCCAGGTGATGCGATGCCGCCGCTTGATGCGTTCGGGTTTGCTAGATCACCAACCTATAACAAGAGCTACTACAATCCCGACGTACTCTATCAGCCTTGGACGCCGCCCACACAAACGACGGCGACAGCTAATCTTTGGCCGGCAGCCACGTTCAGTCAGGCGCGCCTGGATCCGCGTAATCCAGCGGTTTACGGCACTGATTTCACCAAGGGGTACAACACTACCTACAATCTTGCCTATCGCGAGGGAAACGACGAGTCGTTCCAGTTCCTAACGGGAATGACGATACCGTCGGGGACGCGATATCGGTCGAGCAGTCGGTCGTGTAATACGACCAACAGTAATGGATTGCCTAGCAGTAACGGAATTTGGGCAACATTAGGTAGCACAGTTTCCATCATGGCCAATTGCCAGGTTCAGATCGGCTACGTCCCGGCAACGTTTTATCTGCCTGTGGGCGCTCCTGCGCCGACGGGCTATCTCACTAACGATGCCAATCGACCGATTATTGCCAATGCCTGTGGTCCAGGCTGCAATATGCGGCGCTATCAGATATTGGCAGCGAATTACGGCACCAATACAGCTGCCTATACCGCTGCGCAACAGAATTTTGCTAATTGGTTTCAATATAGTCGTAATCGAATTCTTTCGATCATCGGCTCCGCATCGCGCACTTTGGCCGATGTCGACAAGATGCGAGTTGGGTATTTCACGATTAATAACCGAACTAACGTGACCATGTACGACATGGATGACGACGCCTCGCGCACATCGCTATTCGGGCTGATCTACAGACTTAAGCCGAATGGCGGTACGCCGAACCGCGTCGCCATCGATTTCCTGGGTAAGCAGTTCAAGCGGACCGGAGATGGTGCACCGGTGGTGCGTGCCTGTCAGAAAAATGGCGGTATGCTGTTCACTGACGGCTATACGAATAGCAACAATGTTGCTACTGGATATGGCAATGCAGATTCGACCGGCACGGTGGATTTTCCGGCCTCTCCCTTTGCCGACAATTACAGCAATACGATCGCCGATATCACTGCCAGCTATTATTCTGGCGCGTCTACGCCGTTGGTAACCGGTCCAAGTTTTCCGACAGGCCTCGTGCCCGTGGACGATAAGTGCGCGACGCTCGACAAGACATCGGCGGATTGGAAGCGCTTGGACTGCCAGAAAGACCTGCATATGAATTTCTATGCAATCACTCTGGGTGCTCAAGGAAATATCTACGAGGTCAATCAGGCAGCTACCAATGATCCTTATGCCAATGCTCCCGACTGGAATAGCAATGGCGATCCGATTGCAGATGACGATGGCCGCGTCATCGACGAGCTCTGGCACGCCACGATCAATAGCCGCGGTCAGTTCATCAATGCCAAGAGCCCTGATGAAGTGACTGGCGCCATGCGTCGGGTGCTGTCGGCTGCCAGCGCTGCCAATTCACCATCGGGAACCTTGGCCTTGACGGGTGCGCGTATTGGCGCGGGCTCCTTGACCGTGACTCCCGAATACCAGATCAAGAACAACGGTACCGATTGGTCGAGTAAGTTGAAGGCCAATCAGGCCACGGTCGATCCGGATACGCGGGAGGCGCGCTTCACCCCGATCTGGGAAGCATCTGCGCAGATGCCCGCTGCCACTGCGCGCAATGTGTACTTCAACGATGGCAGCAATGTACAGAAGTTCGATGGCACTACGATCAGTTTGAGTGGCTTGTGCGGTCTGTCCAAGACCTTGTATCCCAGTCAGACGCTCTGCTCGCAAACGGATCTGACCAACCTTGGGGCAACAGCCGTCACTGCAGCCAATTATCTGCTGGGTGATCGGAGCGGGGAAATTCAGCAGGGTGGCAAGTTCCGCGACCGAACCACGGTGCTGGGCGACATCATCAACTCCGCGCCGGTGATCAGTGCGCCGGTCGACGACTATGGGTATCGTGGTCTGGGTGGGACGCTTGGAACCAGCTATACCAACTACCTGAACAGCAAGCGTAGCAGTCAGGGCTATATGGTGTATGCGGGCGCCAACGACGGCATGCTGCATGCGTTCGATGGAGGCATGGACAGCGCCGGCGCTATCACTGGCAGCGGTGGACGCGAACGCTTTGCGTACGTGCCTGCGACGTCTTACGGCCATATGGGAAATCTGCTGCTGCCGTATCAAGCAAACAAGGGGAATGCCCAGCCGTTTGATCATCGCTACTTCGTCGATGGTCCGATTGCGGTGGGGGATACGTATTACAACAACACCTGGAAAACGACCCTGGTCGGCACCACTGGGGCAGGCGGTCGCGGTGTCTTCGCATTAGACGTCACTAATCCGGCGACTTTCGGTACGGGCAGCCGCCTCTGGGAGATCAACGATCTCAGCGGCGATGCCACCGTGCGCGCGAACATCGGTCATGTGCTCGGCAAGCCTGTCATCGTCCCGGTGCGCGCTGCCAATGGCACGGTCAGCTGGAAGGCGATCTTCGGCAACGGCTACGATAGTGCCAGCGGCAAGGCAGTGCTGTTCGTGGTCGATATCGGAACCAACGCCACGCCGACCGTCCGTATGATCGAGGCAACGGAGCCGGGAAACACAATCAGCGGTCGCAACGGGCTCGGTAACATCGTTGTGCTGGACCGCATCGATAATGTGACTATCGACCCGGCGACCAATAAGCCGGCTCGCACCCGCGATGGGTACGCCGATACGGTCTATGCGGCCGACCTGCGCGGAGCGATCTGGAAGTTCGATCTCACTTCGACTGCAACCTCGGTTACCGTACCGGCGTTCACGACGGGTACCTATGTCGAAGGTGGTCTGACTTATCGGCAGCCGATTACTGGCGGCCTGCAGGCTGCTTCTGGTGAGAACGGTGGTGTACTGGTGCTATTTGGTACCGGTAGTTTCTCGTTCAACGACGACAGCCTCCCGAGTTCGGCGCTCCAGACTCAGAGCTTGTACGGGTTCACTGATTAGGTCGATGGTGTGATCAGCACAACGTTGACCAGAGCAAATCTGACGCCATATTCGGTCAGTACGGCTGCCGCCGGTAGCACGCGCTCACTGCAAATTGGCACCGCGCCGTCAGGTTCGCTTGGCTGGTACGTGGATCTGCCCGCCGGCGAACGATTTGTGGGTTATCCGGAACTCGTGTCGGGAATCTTGTTCATGCCTACTTATTCGCCGCTCGCGATCAGCAGTGGGTGCAGCACCGATGGTGTGAACTGGTTGTTCGGACTGAATCCACGGACGGGTGTGGGCGCCCTATCTGGTGTGCGAATGGGCGGCATCGGTGGCTCCACGCTTGCCGCCGGTTCGGCTGGAATCTCGCTCAATACCGGCGGCAATGCGCCGGTCAAAGACGTGGGCGTGTCGGTCGTGCCCAGGCTCGAGCCGAAGGTCAATCCCAAGGATGGTTCTGCGGCACCTACGGTGCCTGCAGGATCGGGCTGCTGGATGATCGTCAGCGTGGCTGGCGCCCCGCCCATGTATGTCCCTTATCCTTGCGGCCGCCAGTCCTGGCGCCAGCTTCAGTAACGGAGATTGTCAATGCCCTTAGACCTATCGCGGTCCCTGTCCAGGCAACTTCGGCAGCGTGCTGGTGCCGGTGGCTTCACCTTGATCGAGTTGATGATCGTTGTCGCGATCGTCGGCATCCTGGCTGCTGTCGCCTATCCTTCCTATGCCGATCATGTTCGCAAGTCTCGCCGAGCGCAGGCCAAGGCCGATCTGGTCGAATACTCGCAGTTGCTGGAACGCTCGCATACGACCAACAACACCTATGCCAGTTTCAAGTTCGGAAATGGCTCGACGACCATTCAGTCGCCGCGCGAGGGCGGTACGGCGCAATACAACATCACGCTCGCGACCACGCAGTCGACCTTTACCCTGACCGCTGCGCCTCAGGGCGATCAGACCAAGGACAAGTGCGGCACGCTGACGTTGAACCAGGCAGGGGTGAAGACGCCAAGTGCAACTGCCACTCCAGGCTGTTGGTAGCTCTGTGCTAGGTGTTGCGCTGCTGCAAAGTTGTGTCTAGAATACGTCTCCTCGCCCGAATAGCTCAGCCGGTTAGAGCACTTGACTGTTAATCAGGGGGTCGTTGGTTCGAGTCCAACTTCGGGCGCCAAGATGTTCAAGAAGCCGCGACGTGTCGCGGCTTTTTGTTTGCCTGGTCATCGGGCTGCGCAGCTGGTAGGGCTGGTGTAGCGCACAGTGCGTGCTCTTCCGGAGTTGTTGACCACCACGTCAGCGAGTCGCCTAGCGCTGCTGCAGAGGCTGATGGTGATGTTCGTGCCGCTGCTGCGGCCGTTCGGCAGGAAGCGAACGATTGATCGTCCAGCTGTGCTGACGATATCGATGCCGCCGGTGGCGGAGTCTTGCTCCACTCGGACCACGGATGCAGCGTTTGGCGGCTGCCCATCGCGCCCTGGATCCTTAAAGAGAATCCATCCCTGGCTCCAGATGCGATCTGTTCGGCAACGTGTGCCATCCATGGAGGGGCAAAGGCTGACAGGCGCGCCTTGGGTGACGGCAAGGCTTCTGGCCATTGCAAGGTGCGCAGTTAGCAGGTGCACGCGCGTGGTCGCTCGCTGCCACTCGATGAGGCTTTTGAAGCTGGGCATGCCGATGGCTGCGCCGATTCCGATGATCGCCATCACGATGAGCAACTGGACTGCGGTGTACCCTCTCGCGCTCGAATAGCCTGCTGCATCCATTGCGCGTCTCCTTGAAGTGGAGCAAGCAGTCTCAACATTGGTTGCTTGCCAGGTAACGCTGCCTCCACTTGCATGGCTGTCAGGGTTCTACCGATGCTGGCCTCCGTAAATTCGTGCAGCCTCCCCCCGAGATCCGCTCCATGACCGACCGTTTTCAGCTCGTATCCCCATACTCGCCAGCGGGCGACCAGCCTGCCGCCATCGACAAGTTGGTGGCCAACTTTGAGGCTGGGCTGGCCAAACAGACGCTATTGGGGGTGACCGGTTCGGGCAAGACCTACACCATTGCCAATGTGGTCCAGCAGGTGCAGAAGCCGACGCTGGTGATGGCGCCGAACAAGACGTTGGCGGCACAGCTTTACGGCGAGTTCAAGTCGTTCTTCCCGCATAACGCGGTCGAGTACTTCGTCAGCTACTACGACTACTACCAGCCGGAGGCCTATGTGCCGTCGTCGGACACCTTCATCGAGAAGGACAGTTCGATCAATGAACACATCGAGCAGATGCGCTTGTCGGCGACCAAGACCTTGCTGTCTCGGCGCGATTCGCTGGTGGTGGCGACGGTGTCGGCAATCTACGGCCTCGGCGCGCCGGAGGACTACCTATCGCTGCGCCTGATCCTGTCGGTTGGCGAGCACATCGATCAGCGCCAATTGATCCGCCATCTCACCGATCTGCAATACACCCGCAACGAGTTCGAACTGACGCGCGGTGCCTTTCGCGTGCGCGGCGAGGTGTTGGATGTGTTCCCGGCCGAGTCGGATACCGAAGCCTTGCGCATAGAGTTGTTCGATGGCGACATCGAGCAGCTGACCTTGTTCGATCCACTCACTGGCGAAACCTTGCGCAAGTTGCAGCGCTACACCGTGTACCCGAAGACCCATTACGCCACCACGCGTGAGCGCACGTTGAGTGCGGTGGACACCATCAAGGAAGAGCTGAAAGAACGCCTGGAACAGCTCTACGCGCAGAACAAGCTGGTCGAGGCGCAACGTCTGGCGCAGCGCACGCAATTCGATCTGGAAATGATGGCCGAGGTGGGTTTTTGCAACGGTATCGAAAACTACTCGCGGCATCTCACCGGCAAGGCGCCCGGCGAGCCGCCGCCGACCCTGTTCGACTACCTGCCGCCGGACGCGCTGCTGGTCATCGATGAGTCGCATGTGACCATTCCGCAGATCGGCGCGATGTACAAGGGCGACCGTTCGCGCAAGGAGACGCTGGTGGAGTTCGGTTTTCGATTGCCGTCCGCCTTGGACAACCGCCCCTTGCGTTTCGAAGAGTGGGAGGCGCGTTCGCCACGCAGCATCTATGTCTCGGCAACGCCGGGGCCTTATGAGGTGCGCGAGTCTGCCGGCGAAGTCACGGAACTGGTGGTGCGCCCAACCGGTCTGATCGACCCGGTGGTGGAGATCCGTCCGGTTGGTACGCAGGTCGACGACCTCATGTCCGAGGTTCACGAGCGCATCAAGCTCGGCGATCGCGTGTTGGTAACCACGTTGACCAAGCGCATGGCCGAGAACCTCACCGAGTATCTGGGCGAGCACGGGATTCGGGTGCGCTACCTGCACTCGGATATCGACACCGTCGAGCGCGTGGAGATCATCCGCGACCTGCGCCTGGGCAAGTTCGATGTGCTCGTGGGCATCAACCTGCTGCGCGAGGGTTTGGACATGCCGGAAGTCTCGCTGGTGGCCATCCTGGATGCCGACAAGGAGGGCTTCCTGCGATCGACCGGATCGCTGATCCAGACCATTGGCCGTGCCGCACGCAATCTGCGCGGCAAGGCCATTCTGTATGCCGACAAGATAACGCGCTCGATGCAGGCGGCAATCGACGAGACCGATCGTCGCCGCGAGAAGCAGGTCGAGTACAACCTGGAACATGGCATCACGCCGAAATCCGTCGAGCGGCCGATCGCCGACATCATGGAAGGCGCGCGCGACGATGCGGCCGAGAAGAAGTCGGGCAAGGGTCGTTCGAAATCGCGCCAGGTCGCAGAGGAGACGCCTGATTACCGTGCCATGAAGCCTGCGGAAATCGCTGGCAAGCTCAAGAGTCTGGAACAGAAGATGTACCAGCACGCCAAGGACCTGGAGTTCGAGGCCGCAGCCCAGATTCGCGACCAGATCCAGAAGTTGAAGGCTGCCAGCTTGGGATAGGGCGGATGGCTCGCCCTGCAGACACGATAGGACTTGTGGTCGGTAAAACCCTGCGCTAGAATGCGCGCCCTGCACAGCGCAATGCTGACGCAGGATTCGGGCGGTTAGCTCAGCGGTAGAGCACTACCTTGACATGGTAGGGGTCACAGGTTCGAACCCTGTACCGCCCACCACTCTAAGTCCAGACGGTACAGAGGCTTGAGTGGTTTCAAGATCGGCAGCGACGTCTGCCATTGACCCCCAAAGCGACCCCGCGCAAAAGCTCTTGCAGCTTTGGCATGTGTCAGTTCGGGTCTGTGTTACTGGAATCACGGCCTTCCTGTGCTTTCATCTCTGCCTGTCTGCCTGTCTGCCTGTCTGCCTGTCTGCCTGCCTGCGCTGCGCGTTGCGTGTCGATTGGCAATGTTGAAGCATGTCGCTCGCATATGGATGTTGGCTGTCTTCGGTCAAAACGTCCCCAGCCAGGTGCGCGGCGATGCGGAATCGTGCCGCGCCATTTGTCTGATCTGCCCGTTTCGGACGATGCGCGATGCCATGGGCGTATCGCCCCCCCAGATGGACGAACTCCCAATGCCGCTCTCTTCCTCCCAAGCGCACCGAAAGTGCCTCGAGTGTCGGAAATAAGTGTTCAGTGCGGCTGTTTTGCGGGTTAGCGCGGCCCACCGCCGCCCGGTTAGCCGATACCGCTTTCACCGTCACACGTCTTGCTTTAGCATCGCCACCGCGCTGACGGAAAGGAAGGCTGGCGATGGACGAATACCAGCACACCGTGCTGACCAGGGGCGGATATCGTGTTGTGGCGATTACGCGTGACGAGGTGTACGCACCCGACGCCGTCGTGGCATACGCCGTCGTGACCGATGCGGGTACGCGGATCACGCCGGATTTGTCCCTGGACCAGGCCACCGTCTGGATCGATTCGCTGGTCGAGAGCGAGAGCGGCGGGCGCAAGTCCGAGCTTGTCGACCATAAGCCGGTCGTGCGTCGCTAGCCCGCCATCGTGATGCAAGCCTAAGGAGAAGGGCGCATGTCCAAACCCAAAATCATCGCAATTGCCACGCTGGTGGCGGTGCTAGTCGGATACTGCCTGTCTGGCTATCTCACCCTGCTGTTGCTGCGGCTCGACACCGGTCTGTACGGGTGGGACACCTACTACCGCTATTTCAGCGCGCTTGGGTTGCCCCAAGTGGCGCCTTACGCGACCAAGATCAAGATTGCGGGCGCGCTTGGATTCAGCCTGCCGGTGCTGGTCTGGGCGATTGTCGTTGTGCTCATCGTCAAGCCCAAGGCGCGCGCCCTGCACGGTGACGCGCGCTTCGCTGGCGCCGCCGACCTCTCCAAGCATGGGCTGTTCAAGCCCGCCGGAAACGGCATTGTCGTCGGCAAGTTCAATGGCAAGCTGGTGCGACTGAGCGGCCAGCAATTCGTGATTCTTGCTGCGCCGACGCGCTCGGGCAAGGGTGTCGGTGTCGTGATCCCGAACCTTTTGGAGTATCAAGAGTCGATCGTCGTCCTGGACATCAAGCAGGAGAACTTCGACCTGACCAGCGGGTGGCGCGCCAGTCAGGGCCATGAAGTCTTCCTGTTCAACCCGTTCGCCGAAGACCGTCGCACGCATCGCTGGAACCCGTTGACCTATGTGTCGAACGACCCCGCATTCCGCGTTTCGGATCTGATGAGCATCGCGGCGATGCTGTACCCGGACGGCTCCGACGACCAGAAGTTCTGGGTCAGCCAGGCGCGCAACGCGTTCATGGCATTCGCGCTGTACCTGTTCGAGAACTGGGACGAGGAGCTGTCGCTCGGTTTCCCGGGTGGGGCAGGGGCGCCCACGCTAGGCGGGATCTATCGCTTGTCCTCGGGCGACGGTACCGATCTCAAGAAATATCTGAAGTCGCTGTCCGAGCGGCGGTTCCTCAGCAGCAACGCCAAGTCGGCCTTTGCCAACATGCTCTCCCAGGCGGATGAGACCTTCGCCTCGATCATGGGCACCTTGAAGGAGCCGCTCAATGCATGGATCAATCCGGTGCTGGACGCCGCCACCAGTGCGGACGACTTCCTGCTCACGGACCTTCGCAAGAAGAAGATGACCATCTACATCGGCATCCAGCCCAACAAGCTGGCCGAAAGCCGCCTGATCATCAATCTGCTCTTCAGCCAGATCATCAACCTCAATACCCGCGAACTGCCCAAGTCCAACCCTGAGCTCAAATATCAGTGCCTGTTGCTGATGGACGAATTCACCTCGATCGGCAAGGTGGACATCATCGCGACCGCGGTAGCCTACATGGCCGGCTACAACATCCGCCTGCTGCCCATCATCCAGAGCATGGCGCAGTTGGACGCAACCTACGGCAAAGATCTGTCACGCACCATCATCACCAACCACGCCCTGCAGATCCTCTACGCGCCGCGCGAACAGCAGGACGCCAACGACTACTCCGAGATGCTGGGTTACACCACCATCAAGAAGAAGAATGTCACCCGAGGGCGGGAGACCACCCATAGCGTGTCAGAAGAGCGGCGGGCTCTGATGTTGCCCCAGGAGCTCAAGGCCATGGGCAACGAGAAGGAAGTGTTCCTGTACGAAGGGATCCCGCATCCGGTGAAGTGCGACAAGATTCGCTACTACGAGGATCGCTACTTCACTGCGCGCTTACTGCCAAAAACTGAAGTGAAAACGCTTACCATCAAAGTGTGATTGATGTCACATTTGCAGTGCGGTGCCTGGTGCGCAATTCTTGACGGATCTGCTTGTTAAGGGCAAAGTTAGCAAGAATCTGCGGTGTAGATAGATGGTCGTAGGGGAGCGGCGCCGGATGGGCCGTACTGGAGTAAGGCTATGGATGGTTTATCAGCGTATTCATTTTTCTCGGCAGCACGCACTCGCAACTGGGGCGACCCAGCGGGTGGTAGAGCCGCGAGAAACGCATCAATAACACGTTTCCTCCGGTACCCACTGGTGCGCGGAGGCTTAGTGCTGTCCGTCTTAAGCCCGAAATTTCATGAGTTGGAGAAGTCAGAGTGAATCCGATGTATGTGTCCAAGCTGTCGTTGGTGCTAGTGGCTGCAGCATTGGTAGGCGCGTGCGCGACCAAGCCTGCTCCTGACTTTGGTGGTCGTTGGAAGCACGTCAACCACTTTGACGAGGCGCCCACCGAAATTCCGCTCTACACCTCGTACACGTATCAGGCCACGCCCATGGACGGTACGCTGAAGACCATGCTGGAACGCTGGGCTGCGGATTCCAATATGCAGCTGTCCTACAACTTGCCATCGGACTACACCTTGATCGGGCCGGTTTCCGCAATCAGCACGACCAGCGTCCAACAGGCCGCAACCGAGCTGAGTGCCGTGTACGCAGCCCAAGGAGTTTCGGTGTCGGTTTCTGCCAACAAGTTGCTGGTCCAACCAGTGCCGGTGTCGTCTGGCGCCAAGCTCTAAGGACTGCCTCCTGCTCGATGCCTTTCAGGCATGGAGCCGGCGGTGTTCCTACCTTCTCAAGTACCCGCGACGCGTTGCGGCAATGGTTTCAGGCCTGACAAGGCCCCACGGTGACGGATCTAGACATGTTGCGTAAGAAGGTCAGTGAAAAGGACGGTTCCGCCCAAGTGGGTGCGGCCGTCCAAAAAGCGGTGAATTATGAGGTCAGCATTGCCGACCTCGCGCGCCGCAGCGAAAAGCGTGCCTGGATCGTGGCGACGCTGTCGATGCTGGTCACCGTCATGACAGCGGGCGGCTACTACTACATGCTGCCGTTGAAGGAGAAAGTGCCATATCTGGTCATGGCGGACGCGTATTCCGGTACCAGCACCATTGCGAAGCTTGAAGCGAATTTTGGTGGACGCATGGTCAGCACTAGCGAGGCATTAGCGCGCAGCAATGTTGCACGTTTCATTACATCGCGTGAATCGTTTGATGCCTCGACGATAGGTGACCGTGATTGGAACACTGTCGTTGCCATGGCTACAGGTAACGTTCTTGGTGAATATCGTGCGCTACATGCTGGAAATAATCCCGCCAGACCTTTTAATACTTACGGCACCTCTCGTGCTATTCGGGTCAATATTCTCAGTATTACGCTTATAGGAGGAAGTGGTAAGCCTTACACTGGTGCCACTGTACGTTTCCAACGAAATGTGTATGACAAAGCCTCGGCCGCGGCCACGTTCTTAGATAACAAGATCGCTACAATGGGTTTTGTCTATCAAGATAATCTTGAGATGAGTGATACCCTTCGGGTGGAAAATCCACTGGGATTTCGTGTCACAGATTATCGTGTGGATAATGATTATTCGTCTTTACCGGCAGCGCCCTCTTCGGTTAGCCCGCAAGCCCAAGTTGCGCCACAGATTGCAGCTCCTCAGCAGGCCGCATTAGGCGTAGTAGATCCAAACGCGGCCGCCGCAGCCGGGCAGGGTAGTGTTTCAGCCCAGCAGGGTGTTCTTAATCAACAGGGGATGCCTGTCCAGCAGGTGCCGCCAGGATATTCCAGCCAAGTGCAGCCGGCGAGCCAACCTCAGGCGCAGCCCGCGGTCCAATATCAAGGGATGCCGAACAATGTCAAAGGAGCTAGCGGTCGATGAAACCCTCTAAAATCTATGGGGCTGTATTGACTGCAGCGCTAATATTTCCCTTATGTGTGAGTTCGGTGAACGCTCAGGTCGTGCAGGAGTATGAGTACGCTCCCAATCAAATTTATCAGGTCCGTACTGGATTAGGTATCACCACTCAGATTGAACTCAGCCCGAATGAGAAAATTCTGGACTACAGCACTGGGTTTTCCGGAGGCTGGGAACTTACTCGGCGTGAAAACGTTTTTTATCTAAAGCCCAAGAATGTTGATGTAGATACGAATATGATGATTCGTACGGCCACTCATTCTTACATTTTAGAACTGAAAGTTGTAGCGACAGATTGGCAGCGGCTTGAGCAAGCTAAGCAGGCAGGCGTTCAATATAAGGTTGTTTTCTCCTACCCAAAAGACACAAGTTTTAATAACGTCGAAGACGCTGATGCGGCAAAAAATGGGCCATTGCTGAGTGCCAAAATCCTCAAGGATCGAAGGTACTACTATGATTATGATTACTCGACTCGAAGTAAAAAGTCATGGCTGATTCCAAGTCGTGTATATGATGATGGAAAATTCACTTATATTAATATGGATTTGACGCGCTTCCCGTCAGGAAATTTTCCCGCCGTCTTTGCCCGGGAAAAAGAGCATAGCGAGGACTTTCTTGTGAATACGACCGTCGAAGGTAATACCTTGATCGTTCACGGGACGTATCCTTTCCTGGTGGTTCGTCACGGCGATAATGTTGTCGGCCTGCGAAGGAACAAGCAAAAGTGAACTCAAATATTCCAAACAGCCCTGATGAGCGTTCTCACGACAACCGTGATGGCGATCAAGCCCGTAGTCAATATGATGAGCGCAGCAATCCCTACTTCGTTCGCCAGCAGGAGGGTGCCGAGCCGAATCTGGACGCGAATGAACCCGTACTGCGTTCCAATGACATCAAACGACTAAACCGCAAAGCGTTGGTTTTTCTTGCGCTAGTTGCTGGCTTGCTTCTTTTGGCGATATTTTGGTTGGCAAAACAGGGCTCTGGTGACACAGCACCAGTGAAGCCGCGAACTGAAACAGTAGTTGCGCCCGCCCTTCCTCAAAACATGACTACGCCAGTAGACACGGCGCCGGTACCTCTAGTGCAATCGCCTAGTATGCCGCCATTGCCGCCGATGCCCCCCGATGAGATCGAAACCACGGCGCCAGTCCCCGAACGCCCGAGGGCTCCAACGCTCCTTGAGCGGCGTATTCTTGCTGAGCAACAGTCTGCTGTTCCGGATAGTTCGGGTATTGCCGGAATTCCCGGGCAGCCCGAAGCGCAATCTGCAACCCCGCGCGATGAACAGGTGACACTGGCTAAGCCGATTAGTAATCCTGATGGGTTACTGGTTCGCGGCACCTATATCCGCTGTGTGCTGGAGACCAGGATACTTTCCGACTTTGGCGGATATACCTCCTGCATCGTTACCGAACCCGTCTATTCGATCAATGGACACAATCTGTTGTTGCCCAAAGGCTCCAAGATGTTGGGTGAATACAGCGCGGGGGAGCCAAGTACTCGGCGTTTACAAGTTGTGTGGGATCGAGTTACTACGCCGACTGGGCTTGATGTAACGCTTGTCGGCCCCGGTATCGATACTTTAGGCAGTTCCGGTCATCCCGGTCAGTATAACGCTCACTGGGGTAATAAAATTGCTTCAGCTTTATTTATAAGTCTTCTGAGTGATGCGTTTAAATATGCTGCAGCAGAGTACGGTCCTGAAACCACTACAATCGGCGTAGGCTCTGGCATAGTGACTCAGCAACCGTTTGAGAGTAATACGGCGCGTACCATGCAACAGCTTGCTGAGCAGGCGGTGGAGAAATCCGGCCGTCGCCCAGCAACGCTGACAATCAATCAAGGTACTGTTTTGAACGTGTACGTCGCAAAAGACGTTGATTTCTCAGCGGTGCTGCCAAAGTGAGTGCCATGACGATTGACGACTCTCCAACCGCGCGAATTTCAAATGATTTTCTGGATTACCAGTACTCTGTACTTGGCATTCTGGATTACTTGAACTCGCCTGAAGTTACGGAGATCTGCATCAATCGTCCGGGTGAGTTATATCTTGAGACGGTCAATGGTTGGCAGCGGATGGAGGTACCCTCGCTAACCTTTGATCGTGCTAGACAGTTCTGCACCGCGGTCGTGAACGAGAGTAATACTGGACAGCGCATCACCGATGCTGATCCCGTGGTTTCTTTGACATTTCCCACGGGCCAACGTGCGCAGTTTGTGATTCCGCCTGCCTGCGATGCCGGTAAGGTCTCGATTACGATTCGCTTGCCCTCAAAGCACACGAAGACGCTTGAGCAATACTCAAGTGACGGGTTTTTCGATCAGGTGCTAGAGGAGGCTGCTGATGTAAGCGAGCATGATCGCGAATTGCTTGAGTTACGTCGAAATAAAAACTATTCCGAGTTTTTTAAGAAAGCAGTGCTTTATAAAAAGAACGTAGTCGTAGCCGGCGCGACCGGCAGCGGAAAGACTACTTTTATGAAGGCTCTTGTGAACCACATCCCCAATGAAGAGCGTTTGGTTACTATTGAAGACGCCCGGGAGCTATTCATCAGTCAGCCTAACTCAGTGCATCTGCTTTACTCGAAGGGGGGGCAGAGTGCGAGTAACGTAACGGCTAAGAGCTGCATGGAGGCCTGTTTGCGTATGAAGCCTGATCGGATCATTTTGGCAGAATTGCGTGGCGATGAGTCGTTCTACTTTATTAGAAACTGTGCATCTGGCCATCCTGGCTCCATTACAAGTTGTCACGCTGGTAGTGTTGAGCAAACTTGGGACCAACTAGCGCTGATGGTGAAAGCATCGAACGAGGGTTCCGGCCTGGAGTTTGAGGTAATCAAGCGTTTGTTACGTATGACCATCGATATCGTAGTACATATCAAGGCGCACGCAGGGCGCCGTTTTATCACCGGAATCGATTTCGATCCTGTGAGGACGTTGCGAGGTGGCTGAATTGCTGCCAATGATTGATGTCGATCTGGCCTGGAGGAGAGGGTGATGCTGCCTGGCATGGAGTTAATGGGCTGCACGGGACTTGCCGTGCCCGGAGAAGTTATGCAGCATGTCGTCCGCGTTGAGTCTTCGCTTAATCCATATGCTATCGGTGTTGTCGGTGGCCGTCTGGTGCGCGAGCCTCGCGGTCTTGAGGAAGCTGTAGCCACGGCTAAGATGCTGGAGCAGAAAGGCTTTAATTTTTCACTGGGACTTGGCCAAGTCAATCGTTACAACCTGCAAAAGTATGGTTTAACTAGCTACGAAATGGCATTTGCTAAGTGCCCCAACCTAGTGGCCGCCTCTAAAATTTTGGCCGAGTGCCACTCACGTTCGGGCGCGAACTGGGGTAAATCTTTTAGTTGTTACTATTCTGGTAACTTTGAGACCGGCTTCAAGCACGGGTATGTGCAGAAGATTTATGCGTCCATCCGAGAGTCAGTTGGATCTTCGGGAGTGAAGCCTATTGCGGTAGTTCCAAATCGAACAATCAAGATGCGTGCAGAAAAGCCCCTGCAACAGGCTTTTACCGAGTTGGCAGATGCTGTCGTGGCTCGACGGATTCGAGACATTGCAAATCCGCAGACACAGGTTTCACAGCAAGGTCCTATGATTGCATCACCCACGCCAGTAGGTCAGGGGCCATCGGCATCTCCGCTTCCGCCTGCCGATGACGCATTTTACGTGGTTAAAGCGACAGGACAGGGTAAGGGTGTGGCTGTACCTGCTGGCTTAGAGAAAGCTTTTACTGCAACAAACCAAGCGCCAGCCAGTGTGGCGCCGGCGCAGACGAGTCCTAAAAATCAGCAAGTCGATACTGCGTTTGTTTTTTAACCAGGATGGATAATTTGCCTAGGATGGGCCAATAGACCCCCCGCTCTAAAGGAGATGAAAATGAAATTTGAAATTGACAAAAAGGCAGCAGCCGATGCAAAGATGATCGGGATGCAGGCATTGAAGGCTCTGGTTTTTACATCGGCACTGCTTGTAGCCGGCGGTACATTTGCTCAGACCAATCAATTGGCAAATACAGACACTAAGGTTTGTGGTTTCTTAGGGAATGTGAACAGCCTACTTACAATGGGTTCTGTTGCTGTAGTGACGATTGCTGTGATTGTTGCAGGCTATCAGATTGCATTTGCTCATAAGCGTATTTCCGAAGTTTCTCCAATTTTGATTGGTGGTGTGCTTATTGGTGCAGCGGGACAAGTTGCCAACATGATCATCGGCGACCGCGGAAGCAATACATGTAAAGGGGATGCGGCTGCGGCTCTAATCCAGTTCATTCAATACTATGCATAAAGATGTTCTTTTTCGCGGCTGTACGCGCCCAGCCATGTTTTTGGGAGTGCCTTATATCCCATTCTTCATCGGCGCCGGTGGAGGACTGCTGCTGGGAATGTACATCAACTTTTGGTACCTGCTGACTATTCCTGTCATTATCTTTGTGATGCGGCAAATGGCGAGGCGGGACGAGATGATTTTTAGATTGATGGGGCTGCGCTTGCTGTTTCGTATGCGTGTTCGTAATGTGCAACGCTACTCCGGGATGTGGGTGTTCAGTCCTAACGAATATCGTAAAAATCCTCCCGGAAAACGTCAGTAAAATTATCAACTACCCACCCCGTCTGAATAGATCGCACGGGGTGGGTAGTTTATTTTATCAAACCCTTGCGACGCTCTCTTCTTAACCTGGTAATAAAATGTTTAGCCCAGATAGCCCGATCAGTGAATTTGTCTCGGTCTCTACTCATGTCGCTCCTTCTGTTCTGAAGACGACTGGGGGTGATTATTTGTTGATCTGGCATCTAGCTGGCCTACCTTTTGTCGGCCGGGATGAGTTCGAGCTTGAGCAACGCCACAACACTTTTAATCGATTAGTGCAAACGCTGCGTGCCCCAGATTTTGCAAATGTAGCGTTTTGGGTGCATGACGTTCGTCGCAGGCGCAAAATTAACGACTCCAGTCGGTTCAAGCAATCTTTCAATCAGGCATTGTCCGATGATTATTATGCGGCTTTGTCGGGGCAGAAAATCATGCAGAACGAGTTGTACTTCAGCATGATATATCGTCCCGTTCTTAGTGGGAAACGCTTGGTTGAAAAATCCAGCGATCCTAATAAGATCAGGGTTGAAGAAGAGCAGGCTATTGCCAAGGTGATTGAGCTTGCTACCAATGTTGAGGCGGTATTGAAGGATTACTCTCCCTATCGCCTGAGTATGTACGAGGCAAAAAATGGCATTGTCTTCTCGGAAAGCCTTGAGTTTCTTGGTTATCTATTGAATCGAATTGATGAGCCTGTACCGGTTTTGCAAGCGCCAGTGTCGGCTTATTTGCCAGTTAGTAAGCACATGTTTGCTAATAAAACCGGTGATTTCGTAATTCGCACGCCAGATGGCATCAATCACTTTGGTGCGATCCTTAATGTCAAAGAGTATGCTGATGGCACGTATCCTGGCATTCTTAATGGTCTAAAATATTTGGACTTCGAGTATGTGATCACGCATTCTTTCAGTCCAGTAGGCCGTCATGATGCCCTAAAGGTGCTTGAACGCACGAAAGGGATGATGATTTCGTCAGGTGACAAATCTTCTAGTCAAATTCGCGACTTGGATTTGGCGATGGATGATGTGGCATCTGGTAATTTCGTTTTGGGTGAGTACCACTTTACTCTTGCAGTCTACGCAGATAGCCAGGAAAAACTCGCAAGGCAGATTGCAACTACAAGAGCAGAGCTCTCTAACGCTGGTTTTGTTTCTTCAAAAGAAGACCTGGCAATTGCTTCTTCATTTTATGCCCAGCTGCCTGGTAACTGGCGATTCCGTACTCGTATTGCCAACCTTAGTTCGCTTAATTTTCTTGGCCTTTCACCGCTACATAATTTTGCTCAGGGCAAACAACACAACAATCCTTGGGGTGATTGTGTCACTACGCTGCAGACAACAAATGGTCAACCATATTACTTTAACTTTCACGCCACTCACCCCGCTGAAAATTCGCTAGGGGAGAAAGCGATTGCTAATACAATGGTGATTGGTAAGTCAGGCACCGGTAAAACCGCGCTTATCAATTTTCTGCTGAGTCAGGTGCAGAAGTTCGATCCAGTACCAACGATTTTTTTCTTCGATAAAGACCGTGGTGCGGAGATCTTCGTTCGTGCTTGTGGGGGTAACTATCTAGCGTTAGAAAACGGAGCGCCGACTGGTTTTAATCCTTTTCAGTGCGAACGCACCGAGGCTAATACCCAGTTTCTGGCAGAGTTGATCAAGGTTTTGGGTGGGAAGCCTGAATACAGCTCGCGGGAAGAGGAGGATATTTATCGTGCGGTAGAGGGCATGTTGGATACTCCTATGCACTTGCGCAGCATGAGTAACTTTAGGAAGAGCCTGCCTAATATGGGTGATGATGGTTTATACGCCCGCTTGCGTCGCTGGACTGCTGGTAACTCGCTAGGTTGGGTCTTCGATAATCCGGTGGATACAATCGATCTAACACGTGCTTCGATCATCGGCTTCGACTACACGGATGTAATCGATAACGCTGAAGTGCGCGTGCCTGTGATTAATTACTTGCTTCATAGATTAGAGGCGCTAATTGATGGGCGTCCACTAATCTATGTAATGGACGAGTTTTGGAAAATTCTGGATGGTAAGGGAGGTTTGAAAGAGTTCGCTAAGAATAAGCAGAAAACCATCCGTAAGCAGAATGGCTTGGGTATTTTTGCCACGCAAAGTCCAGAAGATGCTCTAGCCAGCGATATTGCTGCGGCGCTGATCGAGCAGACCGCGACCATGATTCTCTTACCTAATCCCAACGCCAGTCGCGACGATTATATCGAAGGACTCAAGCTCACTGATGCCGAATATCAGGTTGTGGTCTCATTGGATGAGCGGTCGCGCTGCTTCTTGGTCAAGCAAGGGCATGCTTCAGCTGTATGCCAGCTCAACTTGCGTGGAATGGATGATGCGCTCTCCGTGATTTCTTCTTCCACTGACAATATTGAGATTATGAATCAGGTCCTTTCGCGCAAGGCAGGTCAGGTAGGCGTGAGTGTTGATCAACTCGCGCCCGAGCAATGGCTGGAGGATTTTTATGCTAACCGTAAGGGTTCTGGTAAGCGAAAGTCGAGCAAGGATAGCGTCGAAGATAACGCATGATTTCTGATTTGATCCGGCCTACTATTTATATAGGTTGGCGCTGGTTTGCAGAAGATGGTGTGGCTTGCCCCTAGAGCGTGTTATGAGTTTGAGGCTTGCGCGGCTATCGTAAGCGGATGAGGCCGCCACGCCCGTATCCGACCGATGTATCCGATGAAGCATGGGCATTCGCTGCGCCCTGCTTGACCCTATTGGCTCCGCAGGCACGATAGAGCAGATATGACCTGCGTTTGATGTTCAACGCATTGCGCTGATGGCGCGGGCCGGGGCGCCATGGCGCTTGAGTGCCCCCGAGTTTCCGCCGTGGGAGACGGTCTACAGCAAACCCAGCGGTGGCTGCTTTGAGGCCATGATCAACGACTTGCTTTCCATCTTGCGGCTGGCTCAAGGCAAGCAGGCTCAGCCCAGCTGCATGATCCTAGATGGCGAACGCTGCAGTCCATCTGCGAAAGCGGACCGTGTGCTGGGTACGATGGTTACAAGCGCAAAAAGGGCAGCAAGGTGCACATGGCGGTGAACATGCTCGGCCATTTGCTTGCAGTGCAGATCATGGTGGCCGAAGAGCAGGAACGCGCCCAAGTGCGATCGCTGGCGCAGGAAGTTCGGCACGTGACGTGAGAGACGGTGAAACTAGCGTTCGTCGATCAAGGCCATACAGGCGAAGGACCGGCCGAAGCAGCGGACGCGGAAGGAATCGAACTGCACGTCGGAAAACTGCCGGAGGCCAAGAAAGGCTTTATGCTGCTGCTGCGCCGCTGGGTCGTGGAGTGCAGTTTCGGTTGGGTCAATCGTTTCCAACGCCTGGCAGGTAATTACGAAGGCCTGCGGGAAATACTGGCAGGACTCCACTTCGGCGTCTTCTCCATCCTGATGCTAGGAAATACCCCCATCTCTACTTCAAAGTTCATAACACGCTCTAGCGATCATCGTATTGAAGTCGCAGCTGGCGGTGGCCGACGCAGATGATCGTTATATGCTTTGCTATCGATCCACTGCCCGATGGACGTCGCTTCAAGCTCAGAGGCTAAATTCTTCAAATTTGTGTGGCCAGACGGGGGTAAAGCCGTCACCAAGCGCCGTCCTCTCATTTTGACGGCACTAATCGCGGAAGGTTAGCAGTGGTAAATAGGCTGCGTCCGCAATCGCTTTTTGGCTGCCGATGATCTCGCCGTGAGAGCAATGAATACGTATGCACGTACGCGCCCGTGGTGCGCCACGCAGCTAGGCTAACGCCCTTGGCTGGCGGCCGTGTTGGCTGCCCGCAGTGGCCCGGGAGGGGCGTGCATGTTGCAGACACCATGGTGGCGCGGGGCGGTCATCTACCAGATCTATCCGCGCAGTTTTCTGGATTCCAACGGCGATGGGGTCGGCGATCTGCAGGGCATCATTGCCAAGCTCGACTACATCGCCGGGCTGGGCGTGGATGCCATCTGGATCTCGCCGTTCTTCAAGTCGCCGATGGCCGATTTCGGCTATGACATCGCAGACTATCGTGCAGTGGATCCGTTGTTCGGGACGCTGGACGATTTCGACCGTCTGCTCGACAAGGCGCATGCGCTCGGGCTGAAGGTGATGATCGATCAGGTGCTGAGCCACACCTCGATCGAACATGCGTGGTTCCAGGAAAGCCGTCAGGATCGGACCAACGCAAAGGCGGATTGGTATGTATGGGCCGATCCGCGCGAGGACGGGGCGCCGCCCAACAACTGGTTGTCGCTATTCGGTGGTGTGGCGTGGCAGTGGGAGCCGCGGCGGGAGCAGTACTACCTGCACAACTTCCTGGTCGACCAGCCCGACCTCAATTTCCATAACGCCGAGGTGCAGCAGGCAACCCTGGACAATGTGCGGTTCTGGTTGGACCGTGGAGTGGATGGCTTCCGCCTGGACGCGATCAACTTCTGCTTCCATGACGCGCAGCTGCGCGATAACCCCGCCAAGCCGGCCGACAAGCGGGTAGGGCGTGGCTTCAGTGCGGACAATCCGTATGCCTATCAATATCACTACTTCAACAACACGCAGCCGGAAAACCTGGCGTTCCTGGAGCGCCTGCGTGCTCTGCTCGATCGCTATCCGAATGCGGTAAGCCTGGGCGAGATTTCTTCGGAAGATTCGTTGGCGACCACGGCCGAGTACACCGCCAAGGGCCGTCTGCACATGGGCTACAGCTTCGAGCTGTTGGTGCAGGATTACAGTGCTGCCTATATCCGTGAAACGGTCAGCCGGCTCGAGGCGACCATGCTGGAAGGCTGGCCGTGCTGGGCGATTTCCAATCACGACGTGGTGCGTGCGGTAACGCGTTGGGGCGGCGAAGATGCGTCGCCTGCGTTCGCCCGCATGGTGGTGGCGCTGCTATGTTCGTTGCGTGGTTCGGTTTGCCTGTACCAGGGCGAGGAGCTTGGGCTGGGCGAGGCGGATGTGGCATTCGAGGATCTGCAGGATCCGTATGGCATCACGTTCTGGCCAACTTTCAAGGGGCGCGATGGATGCCGTACGCCGATGCCGTGGACCGATGCGCCGTCGGCGGGTTTCACCAGCGGCAAGCCGTGGCTGCCGTTGTCCGAGCCGCATCGTCTGGCTGCAGTGAGTGTGCAGCAGGACGATGCCCAGTCTGTGCTGAGCGCCGTGCGGGCATTCCTGAGTTGGCGCAAAAGCATGCCGGCCTTGCGGGAAGGGGCGATCGCGTTCTACGACACCGCAGAGCCGGTGCTGATGTTCCGGCGTGAGCATGCCGGCCAGGTCATGCTGTTGGCGTTCAATTTGTCTGCCGACATCACCGAGCTGGCACTGCCTGCAGGTGCATGGCGCCAGATCGATGTGCCGGGGGTGGAGCACGGGGTGATCGATCATGGTCGCGTGCGCTTGCCGAGGCACGCTGTGGTTTGTGCAATGGGCGGGGAGTGACGCTACCGCTTCAGAAAGCTTGATGGGTGTGTTTGATTGATACCGGCGAGGCGTTCCGTTGGGATGCCTCGCTTTTTTGTGGTGGGTTGTTAGATCCGAGTTGGCGTGCATGCGATGCGCGGTGCTTGGTAGGCGAACCGAGATGAGTTATGTAGTGGCGCCGCTGTAGGAGATGGTTAGGTATCTCCTCTTGGTCGATCAAATTTGAAGAATCGGCTGCCTGATGAAAATCGATTGCGAAAGCATATTCCCAAGCGATGCCGCGGCTAACGTTTCAGAGGATGTCTGGCGCTCGGAAACTGCAGGACGTGAAGTGCGCGCGTCTGGGCCTTGCGCTCGATTCCTTCCAGCCTGTACCAGACGATCGACTCGAAGGGAAAATGCTGTTCAAAGAAAAGCCGCCGGTGTCTAGCCGGCGGCTTTTCCTTGGTGGAGATTTCGAAGTTCTGGAGCGAGACGCCGTGATTGCATTGCGCGTAATAGATCATCGCTCCTGTCGGGAGATCGATTAGGAGGTGAAAGCAGCGCTTTTTGGATGCCGAGGGTGTTCGCGTGGAATCCGTACCCTCATCCCAACCCCTCTCCCGGAGGGAGAGGGGCTAACAGCGCCATTTATCCATGCAATGGCTCAGAACTTGTAATTTACACCCAGCACAAAGGTGCGGCCCCACTCGATGTATTCCAGCGGGCGGTCCTTGGTTTCTGCGTACGTGCGATACGGCGAGTTGCTGAGGTTGCTTGCCTGCAGCAACAGGGTCAGGCCGGATAGGCTGCTGGCTTCGCTGAAGTTGTAGCTGATCTGCGCGTCGGTGATGTTTTCGCCGACCACGTAGCGCAACGTGCGGTTGCCGTTGAAGTTGCCGATTTCGCCGATGAAGTCCGAGCGGCGACGCTGGCTGACGCGTGCTTCGAAGCCTTTGTGCTCGTAGTACGCGGTCAGGTTGTACACGCGCTTGGACAAGCCCGGCAGGCTGATTTCACCGTCGCCCACGCTGGAGGCGCTTTCCGGGTCGCGGATCTTGACGTCGCTGTCGTTGAAGGTGGCGCTGGCCTGGATGCCAAAGCCTTCCAACGGCGCGAAGATCAGATCCAGCGGCAGCGAGGCGGTGAGTTCGACGCCGCGCAAGGTGCCGCCCTTGCCGTTGAACGGGGCGCTGAAGGTGCCGGTGGTCAGCACCGGTGCAGAGCCCGGCGGCGGCACGTAGCCGGCGACCAGTGCGGAGAAATCGTAGTTGTCGCGGCTCTGGGTGTAGATGTAGCTCTTGAGGTCCTTGTAGAAGAACGCCGCGGCCACGTAAGCACGGTCGGCAAAATACTTCTCGTAGGAGATGTCCAGGGCATTGGCGCGCCATGGATCGAGCATGGGGTTGCCGCCGCTGGCGCCGGGGCGCCCGGTGGAGGTGTCGACACCGAATTCCAGCGATGCCCGCAGTTGATCCACGCGCGGGCGTGCGACCTGCTTGGCCATAGCGAAGCGCAGCGTTTGCTCGTACGGGAACTGAAATGCCAGGTTCAAGCTGGGCAGCCAGTCGCGATAGGTCTTGCCATCGTCGATGGGCCGCACTTCGCTACCGGCCGGCTGCGAGGCGTCCCAGTAGTTGGCCTGCGAGGACTGGTCTGCACTTTGCAGCTGCACGCCAATATTGCCGCGCACGCCTACTTCGCCCCACTCGGTATCGATATTGGCACGCAGCCAGGCGGTGGTGATTTTTTCTTCCACCGTCCAGGCCTTGGACACCAGGAACGAGGCGTCGTCGCTGGGGTTGAACAACATATAGCGCGCCACCGTGGCCGGCACATTCCACGCAGGCAGGGAGCCGAGACCGGCGAAGCCGAGATTGACCGGCGCGTATTGCAGGTCTGCCGCCACCGTGGCCTCGCCCTGTGCGCCCAGGGTGATATTGCCTTCGGGCTGGGTCTTCTGCTTTTCGCGATTGGCGTAGTTGACGCCCACATCCAGGTCCGAGAACCAGCTCAGCGCTTCGGGCATCGGGAAGCTGGCCTGCAGCCGCGCGCCCTTGAGCACGTCTTCCACGCTCGGCACCTTGCCGTATCCGGAGCCATAGATGGTGTTGGTGAGGAACAGCTCGTCCGGATTGGAATAATTCATGCCCGGCGTCAGCTGCGAGAAGCCGTTGCCGACAACCGACACGCCCACGGTATCCAGCTGCGGCATCGGTGCGCGCTGGAGATTGTTTTCCAGGTTCAGTTCGTCGCGTGTGGCCTTGGAGTAGTTCAGGTCGGCGACGATCTTGACGGAGCCGGCCGTGATTTCGTTATTCCAGCCGAAGGCGTCGATCTTGTCTTCGCGCTTGTTGTACATGCCACGCACCAACGGATAGACGCCGCTGGCATCGCCGCCGATGAAGGTATTGCGATCGTTGACGCGCACGTTGCTGATGTTCAGGCCAGGCGTGTAGCCGCCGTTGTAGTTGCTCAGATTGAGCTCGAACTGGTTGGCGGTGTCGATCTGCTCGGCTTCGGTGTGGAAGGCATCGAGCGTGCTGGTCCAGGCATTGGACGGGCGATACTGCAGCGTAGCCATGACGCCGTCTCGCTTCTGGTTGCCGGTGCGGCGCAGCGCCTTGATGCCATCGGAAAAATACACGCCATCGGCGACACCAGGACGCTGCCGCTGCGCGTTGACCTGCTGCCACGGTTCGTACAGGCCTACCTGGTTTTCCTGGATCGGCATGTCGGTATGCGCGTAACCGATGGTCAGGCCGATGGTGCGGTCTGCGAATTGGTCGATATAGCTGACATTGAAACGGTTGCCGTAGGGGTCGACGTTGGCGGCCTTGCCCAAGGAGTTGCGCTGGTAGCGGCCACCGATGGCGATCACGCGCTCGTTGTAGCTCAGCGGGCGGGCGGTCTGCATGTCCACCGTGCCCGACAAGCCTTGACCGACCAGGCCGGCATCCGGTGTCTTGTAGACGGTGACGCCGCTGACCAGTTCTGATGGATATTGGTCGAACTCCACGCTGCGGTTGTCGCCGGTGCTGACCACTTCGCGCCCGTTGAGCAGCGTGGTGGAGAAGTCCGGCGACAGGCCGCGCACGCTGATCACCTGCGCACGGCCGGCAACGCGTTGCGCAGCCAGACCGGGCAGGCGCGCCAGCGATTCGGCGATGCTGACGTCCGGCAGGCGACCGATGTCTTCGGCCGAAATGGCTTCCACGATCGAAGTGGAATCGCGCTTGACCGAGATGGCGCCTTCGATTGCGCGGCGCAGGCCGGTGACCTGGACCTTGTCCAAGTCGGTGACCGCGCCGGCAGTCTGTTCGGACGCACCTTGTTGGGCGTCGCTTGCTTGTGCAGGCGTTGCCGTTTGCGCGGCGGCCCATGTCGGTGCCATGGCAACGGCCAGGGCGATACTCAGCGCGGAGCGCTTGTGCTTCAACATTTTCCCCTCCCAGGTACATGTTGTTTTTTGATTTTTGATCCGGCAGGGCTGCCTGGATGTCATGCGTCGCGTGCCACGATGGACGTCACACGACTGCGACGTATGGTAGACACGGCACCTGGGTGCAAACGTGCACTGCATACGTATTCACTGCGGTGTTGCGCGATGAAATCGATTCCACCCAGGGCCATGCCGGCGACGGCCAGGTGATTGCGCTCAGCAAGGACATGCTGCGCGATGCGCAGCGGCGGTATGACCGCTGCGCCGTGCAATCGATCGTGCTGGCTGTGCGCGTTGGCGCCCAAGCGATGTCGTGGTCAGCGTTTGCCACCCATCGGAACAAAGCGAATGGCCTGACCACCGCCCGGTGCCAGACGCAGCTCCAGCGTATCGGCACTGCTGACCTGACGTTCTTCGCGCACGAAGGCGAACGGGTTGCTGGCATAGTCCGCGCCGTCGCCATCGCGATAGATCTGCGCGATGTAGCGCACGCCGGGTTCGAGAAAGCCCAGTGGCACCTGCAGCAGGCGGCCGTGTTCGTCGGTGATGCTGCCCAGGAACCAGTCACGGCTGTGCCGGTCCTTGCGTGCGATGGTGACGTAATCGCCCACTTCGCCATTCAGCGCGCGGCTCTGGTCCCAGTCCACCGCCACATCTTCGATGAAGCGGAACGCATCGCGGTGTTGCAGATAATGCTCGGGCAGATCGGCGGCCATCTGGATCGGGCTGTAGAGCGTCACATACAGCGCCAGCTGCCGCGCCAACGTGCTGGGAATGGCCTGGCCGTTGCGGCCCTTCAGGCTGACGATGCCGGGCGTGTAATCCATCGGCCCGGCGAGCAGCCGGGTAAACACCAGGTTGACTTCGTGCTCGGGCGGATTGGGCGGCTGGCCCCAGGCGTTGTATTCCATGCCGCGCGCGCCTTCGCGCGAGATCCAGTTGGGATAGGTACGGCGCAGCCCGGTGTCCTTGATGGGCTCGTGCGCATTGACCGCAATGTGGCGCTGCGCCGCTTCCTGCACCACGTGCAGGTGGTGACGTGCCATCCATTGCCCGTCGTGCCATTCGCGCAGCGGCGTGCCGCCCGCGGGGTTGCGCCGTTCCACCTGGCCGTCGTCGCAGACATAGCCGGTCTTGAGCGAGTCCACGCCGAAGCGCGCATACAAGTCCATCGCTTCGGCGATCTGATCTTCGTAATGGTCCACTGCGCACCCGGTTTCATGATGGCCGATCAGATGTACGCCCTTGGCGGCGGCGTATCTGCTGAGTGCTGGTAGGTCGAAATCCGGCGTAGGCCGGGTGAAATCGAAGCTGCCGCCATTGCCGAACCATTCCCCGTCCCAGCCGGGATTCCAGCCTTCGACCAGTACGCCGCGAAAGCCGTGGTCTGCGGCGAAGTCGATATAGCGTTTTGTCGTCGCGGTGGTTGCGCCGTGTTTGGGCCCGGTGGCCCAGGTCTGTTGATTGAGATGCATCGACCACCACATGCCCACGTACTTGGACGGCTTGATCCAGCTCACCTCGCCCAGCACATTGGGTTCGTTGAGGTTGAGGATGAGGTTGGATTCCACCAGGCCGGTGGCCTGATCGGCGATCTGCAGCGTGCGCCATGGCGTATCGAAGGGCAGGCTGCGGCGCACCTTCCAGCCTTCGGCAGCCGGCGACAGCTGCGCGCGCAGGCGCTGGTTGTCGGTGCGGCGCAGCCACATGCCGGCGTAGTCGACCAAGGCCGCTTCATGCAGTGCGATGTGCAGCCCGCTGTCGGTACGCAGCGTGAGCGGCGTATGCGCCAGCGCAACCTGGTTCAACGGCGTATGCCGATACAGATACTCGTAGTGGATCGGCTCGCCTGCGGGAATCCACCAGGCATCGGCCGGTTGCGCGATGGCGAATTCGGTCACTTCCTCGTCGATGATCGCCTCGCGCATGCCTGCTTGCTTGGGGAAGTGATAGCGCAGGCCCAGCCCGTCGTCGTAGACGCGGAAGATCACGTCGAAGGTGCGCTGCGCACCGTCGCGCTCGCCCAGGCTCACGCGCAACTCGTTGTAGTGATTGCGCACCAGCCGCGTCTCGCCCCAGGGCTGCTCCCAGGTGTCATCGTGACTTTGGCGCGCCTGGGCAAGCACCGCCATGCCGCGGTCCAGCCGGCCGTCGCGTAGCTCGAACCCCAGCCGCGAGCGTTGCACCACCGCCTCGCCGAGGCGCTGCACGCGGTAATAAGGCGTGCCGCCATCCACCTCCAGGCTGACTTGCAGCACCTTGTTCGGCGACTCCACGCTGACGGTGGTGACTTCGGCATGCAGCTGCGGCGCGGCACCGCCGAACAGCGTGAGGACCAGCAGCTGGGCGATCCATGCGGCGCCCAGTGTCGAGTGCGCTCGACGTGAAGACAGCGGCATATCCCCTCCCAAGGTGACCGTTGCGCAAGCAGTGACTATGCAGTGCCTTGCAGTGGATGCGCCGTGCTGCGCACTGCTGGAAACCCATGAATACGTATGCAGTGGTGCGGAACAGCAGAGTGCGCGTCTACCATGGCGCCACGGCACCTGGGAGGGTCCGCGCCCGTGGCACGTCCGTGCCGCGCACCACAACGCGTGCAACGAGGGAGGAAGGCCGACGGCGCAAGCTGTCTTGCCGCTTCGATGTTGAAGATGATCTGCATGGCTGCAACGCTGGGCGTTGCGGCAAGCTCGCCGGCACTGGCCGACGAACTGGAATTTCAAGGACGCCGGGCCCAAGCGCAGGCATTGGACGACGGCAGCTTCGTGTTGCGCTGGCCGCAGGGCGAACGCCGCATTGCGGCACAACCGATGCGCACGCACACCGCCAGCCCGCTGTTCGACGCCTTGTTCGCGCTGGCACAGCAGGAAATGGCCGACGACCGCGTCGAGGCGATCCGCGACCCCGCCTTCAACGATGGCAAGCCGGTGCCGTGCGCCTGCTTCGAAACCGGCGAACGCTGGCCCTACGTCTGGACGCGCGATGTCAGCTTTGCGGCCGATCTTGCGTTGGCGCAGCTGGAGCCGGAGCGCACGCGCAATGCACTGCGCTTCAAGCTCTCGGCCGCACGCGATGGGCGCACGCCGGGACTGTTCGTGGCGCAGGACACCGGCTCCGGCGGCAGTTGGCCGATCAGCAGCGACCGAGTGGTGTGGTTCCTTGCCGCCCGTGGCTTGCTGGACGACAAGCCGTTTGCCGAAGAGGTGTGGCAGGCGCTACGGGCAACGATCGCGCAGGACCGCGATGCCGTGTTCGATGCGCAGATCGGTCTCTACCGCGGCGAAACCTCGTTCCTAGATTGGCGAGAACAGACCTACCCGGACTGGACGCGCGAGGACGTGCGATTCATTGCCGAATCCTTTGCGCTCTCCACCAACGTGCTGCATTACCAGGCGTTGCGGCTGGCCGAACAGTTGGCGCGCCAGCAGGGCGATGCACGCGCTGTGCAATATGCGCAGTGGGCCGATGCACTCCGCCAGGCCATCGATAGGCGTTTCTGGGATGCGCGCAGCAGCCAATACGTCAGCTATCTCGGCAGCGCAGCGCATCCGGTGCGCTACGCCAAGGTGGATCTGCTCGGCCTCTCGCTGGGCGTACTGGCCGATGTGTTTCCGCCGCAGCGGGCGCGCCTTGCGCTGCGCAATTACCCGATGGTCGCGGGCGGCAGCCCGGTGGTGTGGCCGCAAGAGGCCGCGCAGCCGATCTACCACAACCGCGCTGTCTGGCCGTTCGTCAGTGCCTATGCGCTACGCGCTGCACGCACGCTGGACGATGCGCCACGCATCGCGTTGGAGCTGCAATCGCTGATGCGTGGTAGCGCGCTGGCGGGCTCCAACATGGAAAACTACGAGATGCAGCGCCTTGCGGTGCACGTGGAAGAGGGCGCGCGCAGTGGACCGGTGGTGAACTCGCCACGCCAGCTGTGGTCGGTGGCGGGCTACCTGTCTGCAGTGCAGGAGGGTGTGTTCGGGCTGTCGGCCGATGGCAAGCTACAACCGAAGTTGCCGCGGTCCTTGCTGCCCCTGTTGTTTGGCGACGCCAAGCAGATCGTGCTGGAACAGGGCGCACGACGGTACGTGCTGCAGCGCCCGGCGAACGATGCCGGCGAGTTGCTGGTGGCAGGACGCAGCGAACGGCAGGGGCAGACCACGCTGGTGCAGTTGGTTGGGCACAATGCCGACCTGACGCCGCCGCCGCGACCGAAGCAGGTCTTCGCACCGCAGATGCCACCGGCGCCGGTCGCGCAACAGATCGGCAACACGTATCGCATCGATATTCCGGAAGGAACAACGCTGTATCTGGACGGCCGCGCACTCGATGCCAGCGCGCACTGGGATCTCCCCGACGATGGCGTGCTGCATGTGCTCAGCCTGACCCGGCGGCGCGATGGTCTGGAGTCGCTGCATAGCCCGTCGTTGACGCTCGGCCCACTGCAGCAGTTGCCGGGCAGCCAGCGCTGGAGCTGGCGTCCGGCACATGCAGGCGTGCATCGGGTATCGCTGCGTTACCGCAATGACAATGGCCCGATCAATACCGGGATCACGGCAGCGGTGAAACACCTGGTGCTGGAGTGCCCGGGGAAACCCGCACAATCGCAGGTCATCGTGATGCCGCATAGCGTAGGCGAGCAGCTCTCCACACAAGTGACTTTCGATGCGGTGGCGGGGCAGGCCTGTACGTTCCGGCTCGAGAACGGCTTCAATATGAGCGCATTGGCGCACTTTGCCCAATACAACGGCGGTCGCGGCGGCCGTGATGGTGTAGTCAATGCGGCGCAGGTCAGTGCGTTGTTGGTCGGGCCTGCAGCACGCGTGGAGGCCGCGCCATGAACGCCAAGCCACGCTTGAATTTCTGGCAGATCTGGAACATGTGCTTCGGCTTTCTCGGCATCCAGTTCGGCTTCGCACTGCAGAACGCCAATGCCAGCCGTATCTTCCAGACGCTGGGCGCGCAGGTCGACGACGTGCCAGGCCTGTGGATCGCTGCACCGCTCACCGGCCTGATCGTGCAGCCGGTCATCGGTTACCTGTCCGATCGCACCTGGACCCCGTGGGGCCGCCGGCGTCCGTACTTCATGGTGGGCGCTGTCTTCACCACGCTGGCCTTGCTGGTGATGCCCAACGCGCCGATGCTCTGGGTGGCCGCCGGGACGCTGTGGGTGCTGGATGCATCGATCAACATCTCGATGGAGCCTTTCCGTGCGCTGGTGGGTGACCAATTACCGCCGTCGCAACGGCCGACCGGCTACGCGATGCAGAGTTTCTTCATTGGCATCGGCGCGATCGTCGCGAGTTTTCTGCCCTGGCTGCTGACCCATTGGGGCATTGCCAACACCGCGCCACCAGGCCAGTTGCCCGACAGCGTGCGCTACGCGTTCTACCTTGGCGCGGCGGTATTGTTCCTGTCGATCACCTGGACGGTGCTGCGTACGCGCGAGTACAGCCCAGAGCAGTTGGCCGGTTTTGACGATGCGCATCCGGCTCTCGCACAGGTGGCAAGCACCGGCATGGCGCCGACACCCATGGCAAGCGTGCTGTGGTGCGGTCTGGGCGTGCTGCTCGCCACGGCCATCGCCTGGCAGCAGGGCGACCGCATGCTGTACGTGCTGGCCGGGTTGTGTCTTGCCTACGGCGTCTTGCTTGCCTTGGCTCGCATGTTGCCCGCCACCAGCATGTTGGTGGCGATCGTGCAGGACGTGCGCAGCATGCCGATGACGATGCGTCGCCTGGCCTGGGTGCAGTTCTTCTCGTGGTTTGCCTTGTTTGCGATGTGGATCTACACCACTGCCGCAGTGACGCAAGTGCATTTCGGTGCGAACGACACCGCTTCGGCGGCCTACAACGATGGCGCAAACTGGGTCGGCGTGTTGTTCGGCGCCTATAACGGGTTTGCTGCATTGGCTGCAGTGGTGATTCCGCTGCTGGTGCGTGCGATCGGCTTGCGCTGGAGCCATCTGTGCAACCTGTGGCTGGGTGCCGCCGGATTGTTGTCGATGCTGGTCATCCGCGACCCGCAGTGGTTGCTGCTGTCGATGGTGGGGGTCGGTTTCGCCTGGGCCTCGATCCTGTCGCTGCCGTATGCCTTGCTGTCAGATAGCGTGCCTGCTCCAAAGATGGGCGTGTACATGGGCATCTTCAATTTCTTCATCGTGATTCCGCAGTTGGTCGCCGCCAGCGCGCTGGGCTTTGTACAGCGCGTGTGGCTGGGCGGGCAGCCGATCTATGCATTGGCCATTGGCGGGCTCAGCCTGTTGATTGCAGGCGTGTGCGTGGTGCGGGTTCCAGTGGCCTCGGGAGGGCAGTGATGCGCAGTGCGATGTATGTGGCGTTGACGATGTACGCGGGCGCGGCAATGGCGGCGCCTGCAGCCGAGGACTACTACGGCACCCTGGAGCCGTTCGCCGCCGAGGCGGTGTACTTCGTGGTGACCGACCGCTTCGTCAACGGCGATACCGGCAATGACCATCGCGATCAGGGTGGTGCGCATCGCACCTTCGATGTGCCCACACCATGCGCCGATGGCAGCGAGGACAACATCGGCTATCTCGGTGGCGACTTCAAAGGCATCGTCGAGCATGCCGATTACATCCGCGACCTGGGCTTCGGGGCGGTGTGGATCACCCCGATCGTCGATAACCCCGACGAAGCGTTCACCGGCGGCAAGCCGATCACCTGCGGCAGCACGCTCAGCGACCATGGCAAGACCGGCTATCACGGCTATTGGGGCGTCAACTTCTACAAGCTCGACGAACATCTGCCCAGCCCGGGACTTGATTTCGCCGGCTTTACCCGCGCCATGCACGCCAACAAGCTGAAGGTCGTATTGGACATCGTGGGCAACCATGGTTCGCCGGCCTACACCATGCCGCAGGCGCAACCCGGCTTTGGCAAGCTCTACGATGCGCAGGGGCGCCTGGTCGCCGACCACCAGAATCTCGCGCCTGCGCAACTGGATCCGCAGCACAACCCATTGCATGCCTTCTACAACACCGGCGGCGGCCTGGCGGAATTGTCCGACCTCAACGAAAACAATCCGGCGGTGCTGGATTATCTGGCCGGCGCGTACCTGCAGTGGATGGAGCAGGGCGCCGATGCGTTTCGCATCGATACCATCGGCTGGATGCCGGATCGCTTCTGGCATGCCTTCGTGGCGCGCATTCGCGAAAAACGTCCGGGTTTTTTCATGTTCGGCGAAGCCTTCGATTACGACGCCAACAAGATCGCCGGGCATACCTGGACGCGCAATGCCGGCGTCAGCGTGCTGGATTTCCCGCTCAAGCAGCAGCTTGCCGCGGTATTCGGTCATGAACAGGCCGGCTTCGAAAAACTCGCCGCGCCCTTGTTCCTGCGTCAAGGGCCCTATGCGAATCCCTACGAGTTGATGAGCTTCTACGACAACCACGACATGGCGCGCCTGGATGCCAGCGATACCGGATTTATCGATGCGCACAACTGGTTGTTCACTGCCCGCGGCATTCCGGTGATCTATTACGGCTCGGAAATCGGCTTCATGCGCGGGCGTGCCGAACATGCCGGCAACCGCAACTACTTCGGCGTCGAGCGCATCCGCACTGCACCGCAGAGCCCGATCTTCGGCCCGCTGCAACGCATCGCCCAGGTGCGTCGCAACACCCCGGCATTGCAGCGTGGCGTGCAGGTCGATGTGCGGTTACACGGCGATCAAGCCGCGTTCCTGCGCGTCTATCAGCATGCAGGTACAACCCAGACCGCATTGGTGCTGCTCAACAAGGCCGATACCGCAGCCACCATTCAAGTGACGCGCTTCCTGCAGCCTGGCGCGTGGCGCGATGCGGTCAGTGGCGAGCAGTTGCAGGTGCAGCGTGGTTTCGCAACAGCGGTGCCGGCGCACGGCGTGCGCGTGTTGCTGTCGGATGCGCCGATCACCGACCCGGCCCTGCGCAAGCAGCTCGACCTGCAAATGGCCGAGCAGGCTGCACGCGACGCACGCAACAGGTAGGCGCGCACCTGGGCGCGATCAGGCATTGCCGCTAACGCCCGTCGCGCCCGGTTGCGCTCTTGCGCCGCACGCAGCGGGTCGCGAGATCTCGCGACCCAACGGGCGCGCTATCCCGAATCCCGAATCAGCGCCTGACCGTCCCATCCGACGCCCGACCCGTCAGCGCATCGCCGGTCTCTGCGCCAGACGGCGCCCATCCCAGTGGCGGCTGCAGCCCGCTGCTGCGCGAGGAATCGCGTAGCGCCAGACGCACCGGAATCGTGCGGCTCTGCGCCGCCTCGCCACGAATCAGGGCCACCAGACTTTCCACCAGCAATGTGCCGGCCTGCTTGGTGTCCTGCTGCACGGTCGACAGCGCGGGCGCGACCGACGCCGCCAACGCGATATCGTCGAAGCCGCTGACCGCCACGTCCTGCGGCACCCGCAGGCCGCGCTCGCGCAGGGCGCGCATGGCACCGATCGCAATCAGATCGCTGGCTGCGCACACCGCATCGAACGCATTGCCGCTGTCCAGCAGTGCCAGGCATGCGGTGTAGCCGGACAACTCGGTGGTGATCGCATCGAACTGCAGTGCCGGGTCGGCTACCAGGCCGTGCTGCGCCAGCGCAGCGGCATGGCCGCGGTAGCGCTCTTCGAATTCGGGGTAGTGGTTGGACGCGTGTCCGACGAACGCGATGCGCCGGCAGCCCTGCGCCAGCAGATGGTCGGTAATGTCCAGCCCGCCCTGGTAATTGTCGCTGCCGATCGAAATGCCGGGCTGGCCGGGCAGGGCCGCGCCCCAGCGCACGAAGTGGGTGCCTTGCTCGACCAGCAGCTGCAGCCGCTGGCGCGATTCCTGATAGTCGCCATAGCCCAGCAGGATGATGCCGTCGGCCTTGTTGCTGTCTTCGTAATCGGCCTGCCAATCCTTGGACAACTGCTGGAACGACACCAGCAGGTCGTAGCCCTGCAGCGCGCAGGCACGGGTGATCGAGCCCAGCATCGAGTGGAAGAACGGGTTGATCAGCGAGTCGTCGGCAGTGGGGTCTTCGAAGAACAGCAGTGCCAGCGTGCCGGCATTGCGCAGCCTTAGCGAGGAGGCGTTCTTGTCGACCTTGTAGTTCAGCTCGCGGGCGATGCGCAGGATGCGCTTGCGGGTTTCCTCGTTGACCATCGGGCTGCCGCGCAGTGCGCGCGACACGGTCGGCTGCGACACGCCGGCCAGGTAGGCGATATCCAGCGAGGTGGCTTTACCCTTGATGGTCATGGTCGGCAACGGCAGGACAGGTGGCCGGCATCATGCCATGCGCCCGCCAGCGCCGCGCCGCCGTACGCAGCGGACGGCTGATTGGTTTACCATTCACGCCCAAGACCCCCTGCGAGAAGGTGGCCCGCGCCCCGCGCCGGCCCAGCGTGCGACATGAGCACTACCACCGCCCACCGCTGATCCTTGCCTGCGCCAGCGCGCAGAGCGCCTGCATGGCGCTGTCTTGCCTCTCGTCCCGCATTCCCCTCCGAGCCTGACCAGCGATGGCCAGATCTCCCATGGCAGCCGACCGCTGCAGCCAGACCAGACCTCATTCTTGCCCATGATCAACATCACGCTCCCCGACGGCAGCCGCCGCGAATTCGAATCCCCCGTCTCGGTCATGCAGGTCGCCCAGTCGATCGGCGCCGGCCTGGCCAAGGCCACCATCGCCGGCCAGGTCGACGGCCAGCTGGTCGATGCCAGCGACGTCATCGACCATGACGCTAGTCTGCGCATCATCACCGCCAAGGACGCCGAAGGCGTGGAGATCATCCGCCACTCCTGCGCCCATCTGGTCGGGCATGCGGTCAAGCAGCTGTACCCGGAGGTCAAGATGGTGATCGGCCCGGTCATCGCCGAAGGCTTCTATTACGACATCTACAGCGAACGCCCGTTCACGCCGGACGACATGGCCGCGATCGAGCAGCGCATGCAGGAATTGATCGCGCAGGACTACGACGTGATCAAGAAGGTCACCCCGCGCGCCGAGGTGATCGAGGTCTTCGCCCAGCGCGGCGAAGAGTACAAGCTGCGCCTGATCGAGGACATGTCCGAGGACATCACCGCGATGGGCCTGTACTACCACCAGGAATACGTGGACATGTGCCGCGGCCCGCACGTGCCCAACACGCGCTTCCTCAAGGCCTTCAAGCTGACCCGCATCTCCGGCGCCTACTGGCGCGGCGATGCCAAGAACGAGCAGCTGCAGCGCATCTACGGCACCGCCTGGGCCGACAAGAAACAGCTGGATGCCTACATCCTGCGCATGGAAGAAGCCGACAAGCGCGACCATCGCCGCATCGGCAAGGCGCAGGACCTGTTCCACCTGCAGGAAGAAGCGCCCGGCTTGGTGTTCTGGCACCCCAAGGGCTGGTCGCTGTGGCAGGTGGTCGAGCAGTACATGCGCAAGGTCTACCGCGACAGCGGCTACGGCGAAGTGCGCTGCCCGCAGATCCTGGACGTGTCGCTGTGGCAGAAATCCGGCCACTGGGACAACTACCAGGACGCGATGTTCTTCACCGAGTCGGAGAAGCGCACCTACGCGGTCAAGCCGATGAACTGCCCCGGCCACGTGCAGGTGTTCAACCAGGGCCTGCACAGCTACCGCGACCTGCCGATCCGCTACGGCGAGTTCGGCGCCTGCCACCGCAACGAGCCTTCCGGCGCGCTGCACGGCATCCTGCGCGTGCGCGGCTTCACCCAGGACGACGGGCACGTGTTCTGCCTGGAATCGCAGATCGAATCCGAAGTCACCGCCTTCCACCGGCAGGCGCTGGCGGTCTATACCGCGTTCGGCTTCGACGACATCCAGATCAAGATCGCGCTGCGTCCGGAAAAGCGCCTGGGCGACGATGCCACCTGGGACAAGGCCGAAGCTGCGCTACGCAGCGCGCTGGGCGTGTGCGGGGTGGAATGGCAGGAGCTGCCGGGCGAGGGTGCCTTCTACGGCCCCAAGATCGAGTACCACCTCAAAGACGCCATCGGCCGCACCTGGCAGCTGGGCACCATGCAGGTCGACTTCATGATGCCGGGCCGCCTCGGCGCCGAGTACGTGGACGAGAACAGCCAGAAGAAGCATCCGGTCATGCTGCACCGGGCCATCGTCGGCTCGATGGAGCGTTTCATCGGCATTTTGATCGAACACCACGCCGGTGCCTTCCCGTCCTGGCTGGCCCCGGTGCAGGTCGTTGTCGCCAACATCACCGATGCTCAGGCTGAATATGTCGACTCGGTGCGGAAAACCCTTGCAAATCAAGGCTTCCGTGTCAGCGCAGATTTGCGTAACGAGAAGATCGGTTATAAGATTCGCGAGCATACGCTGCAACGCGTGCCATATCTGCTCGTGGTCGGCGACCGCGAGAAGGAAAATGGCGCTGTCGCCGTGCGGACCCGTTCAGGCGAGGACCTTGGGACCATGACGGTCTCGGCCTTCATCGAACGTCTGCAGGCAGAGCAGGCAGCGTGAGCCAACCCCGGCCGGTCTGGATGATCCGGATGCGCCGGTTCGATTCCTCTGGGAGATTGCAATATCAGTACCCCTGACAACAAACAGAACCGCAAGAACCAAGAAATCCGTGTGCCGCGCGTTCGCGTGATCGGCAGTGACGGAGAGATGGTCGGCGTGTTGTCGCGCGACGAAGCGCTCGCCAAGGCCGAAGAAGAAGGCCTGGATCTGGTCGAAATCCAGCCGCAGGCCGATCCGCCGGTCTGCAAGATCATGGATTTCGGCAAGTTCAAGTTCGAGCAGCAGAAAAAGGCCAACGAGGCCAAGAAGAAGACCAAGCAGGTCGAGATCAAGGAACTCAAGTTCCGCCCGGTCACCGACGAGGGTGACTACCAGATCAAGCTGCGCAACATGCGCCGTTTCCTGGAAGAGGGCGACAAGGTCAAGGTCAATATCCGCTTCCGTGGCCGTGAAATGAGCCATCAGGAGCTGGGCCGCGAGATGGCGGCGCGGATCGAGGCCGATCTGGGCGACGACATCGTCATCGAGTCGCGTCCGCGCCTGGAAGGGCGCCAGATGGTCATGATGATCGCGCCCAAGAAGAAGGTCTGAGGATCCGATTCGGCACTGCAACGGGCCCGACAGGTTTGTTGCAGTGCAAGCTCCACGATTTGCAACAATTCCCGGCAAGGGGTAGACTGCGCGGCCCGGTTTTATCGGGGCGCCGTGCAAGCGGCACCAGGACCTGTCCGGATCGTGTTCGATCAAGGACTTACAAGCAGGCAAGGGCAAGGATGGAAAGCGTGGTCGCAAGACTGCCGCCCGTGTCAGTGACAAAACACCATCAAGGACATTGCAATGCCCAAGATCAAGACCAACCGGGCGGCGGCCAAGCGTTTCCGCAAGACCGCCTCCGGCAAGTACAAGTGCGGCCACGCAAACCGTAGCCACATCCTCACGAAGAAAGCGACCAAGCGGAAGCGCAACCTGCGGCAGACGAACCACGTCCGTGCCGAGGACGCAGGCCGTCTCGATCGTATGCTTCCCTATCTCTGAGGACTGAACCATGGCACGAGTAAAGCGTGGTGTGCAGGCGCGCCGCCGCCACAAGAAAATTCTGACCCTGGCGAAGGGCTACTACAACGCTCGCCGCAAGGTCTTCCGCGTTGCCAAGCAGGCGGTCATCAAGGCGCAGCAGTACGCCTACATTGGCCGTAAGCAGAAGAAGCGTAATTTCCGTTCGCTGTGGATCACCCGCATCAATGCGGCTGCCCGCATCAACGGCTTGAGCTACAGCCGTTTCATGAATGGCCTGCTCAAGGCTGGCATCACCCTGGACCGTAAGGTACTGGCCGATATCGCCGTGCACGACGCCGCCGGTTTTGCCGCGCTGGCCGAGAAGGCAAAGGGCGCGCTGGCGGCGTAAATGCAGGTCCCTCTGCAAGAGCCCGCACATCCATGTGCGGACTTTTGACAGAAGCGAGTCATCGTCAGTAGTCACACCTCGGTGCGGATGCTTTCGATGCGTGAAACGCAGAGATGCAGGGGGAAGGGCGCGAGTCCTTCCCCTTTTGCGTTTTAGCGAAGTCGCCAAGTGGGCGATGACAGGTCAATGCAGTGACAATGCGTTCCGGTGTATCCGGAAACACCGTTCGGCTAGCAGTTGAGGCGCAAGTGCAATGAGTGAGATTCAATCCCTGACCGAGCGCGCGCTGGCCGATGTTGCCGCGGCGCAGACGCCGGACCAACTGGAAGCCTTGCGTGTCGCATTGCTGGGCAAGAGCGGCAGCATCACTGCCCAGCTCAAGCAGCTCGGGACGTTGCCGGCAGAGCAACGCAAGGCGGCTGGCGAGGCGATCAACCTGTCGCGCGACGCGCTGACTGCAGCGCTGGCCGAGCGCAAGCACACGCTGGAAACCGCCGCGCTGGATGCCCGTCTTGCCGGTGAACGCATCGACGTCACCTTGCCGGGGCGTCGAAGCGAACGCGGTGGTCTGCACCCGGTGACACGCACGCTGGAGCGCATCGTCGAAATCTTCGCGCGGCTCGGCTACGAGCTGTCGGACGGCCCGGAGATCGAGGACGACTGGCACAACTTCGAAGCCCTGAACTTTCCGCCGCACCACCCGGCGCGCGCGATGCACGACACGTTCTATTTCGGCGACGGACGCCTGCTGCGCACACATACTTCAGGCGTGCAGGTGCGTTACATGGACGCGCACAAACCGCCGCTGCGCATGATCGCGGCCGGCAAGGTGTACCGCTCCGATTCGGATCAGACCCACTCGCCGATGTTCCATCAGGTCGAAGGCCTGTTGGTGGACGAGCATTCCAATTTCGCCGACCTCAAGGGCACCTTGTCCGAGTTCGTGCGTGCGTTCTTCGAGCGCGATTTCGAAATGCGCTTCCGCCCCAGCTATTTCCCGTTCGTGGAGCCGGGCGCGGAAGTGGATATCGCCTGGCAGCAGCCCGACGGCAGCACGCGCTGGCTGGAAGTGCTGGGCTGCGGCATGGTGCACCCGAATGTGCTGCGCAGCGTCGGCATCGACCCTGTGCGCTACACCGGCTTCGCCTTCGGCCTGGGCGTGGAGCGCTTCGCGATGCTGCGCTATGGCGTCAACGACCTGCGCGCGTTCTTCGAGAACGATGTGCGTTTTCTTCGGCAGTTTGCTTGACGGCGGGGAGTCGGGAATTGGGAATCGGGAATCGCAAGAGCCATTGGCTCCATCGGTCCGGTTCCGAAGGCCCGGCAACCCTGCTCTTGCGATTCCCCATTCCCAATTCTCGATTCCCGGCCTCTCATGAAATTCTCTGAAAATTGGCTGCGCAGCCACGTTCCGATCCAGGCCACGCGCGATGAACTGGCCGCGACGCTGACGGCGATCGGTCTGGAAGTCGAAGAAGTCACGCCGCTGGGCGAGTCGCTTGGTCAGGTGGTGGTGGCGCGTATCGTCGAAGCGGTGCGTCATCCCGAAGCCGATCGTCTGCAGGTTTGCAGCGTCGATGCCGGGCAGGGCGAGTTGCTGCAGATCGTGTGTGGCGCGCCGAATGCGCGTGCGGGTCTGGTGGCGCCGTTGGCGCTGGTCGGTGCGAAGATCGGCGAGCTGACGATCACTGCGGCCAAGCTGCGCGGTGTGGCGTCCAACGGCATGTTGTGTTCGGCCAAGGAGCTCGGACTGGACAGCGATGCGTCGGGTCTGTTCGAGTTGCCCGACGATGCGCCGGTGGGGCAGGCGCTGGCCGAGTATCTGGGGCTGCCCGATGCCAGCATCGAGATCAAGCTCACGCCCAACCGTGCCGATTGCTTCAGCGTACGCGGCATCGCCTTCGACGTGGCCGCCGCGTGCGCCAGCGAAGTGGTGGCGTTCGACGCCGGCATGGTGGCGCCGGTGTCCACGCGCACGCTGGCAGTGGAACTGGACGCCGGTAAGGATGCGCCGCGCTATTGCGGTCGTGTGATCGAAGGAATCGACCCGTCCGCCAAGACGCCGGTGTGGCTGGCCGAGCGGCTGCGCCGCAGCGGCGTGCGTCCGGTGTCGTTGCTGGTGGACATCACCCAGTACGTGATGCTGGAGCTGGGACAGCCGATGCACGCGTTCGACCTAGACACGCTGCAAGGCCCGATCGGCGTGCGCCATTCCCGCGTTGGCGAACAGTTGGTGCTGCTGGACGGTCGCCAGGTCACGTTGGACGAGAGTTTTCTGACCATCACCGATGCCGGGCGTCCGGTTGCATTGGCCGGCTTGATGGGCGGGCTGGACACACGCGTCACCGATACCACCCGCAATGTGTTCCTGGAGTCGGCGTACTTCGCCCCTGAGGCCATCATGGGCCGTGGCCGCAAACTCGGCCTGCATACCGATGCCGGGCACCGTTTCGAGCGTGGCGTGGATCCGGCACTGCCGCCGCAGGCGATTGAAGTGGCGACGCGCCTGGTGCTGGAACTGGCCGGCGGTACGCCTGGCCCGGTGGTGCATGCGCAGCTGCCGGAGCATCTGCCGCAGCCGGCGCGCATCCGCTTGCGCCGTGCGCGCATTGCACGCGTGCTCGGTATTCAGATCGACGATGCCGACGTCGTGCGCATGCTGCGGGCGCTCGGCATGCACGTCGAAGCGGTTGCCGAAGGCTGGGAGGTGATGGCCCCGAGCCGTCGCTTCGACATCGCCATCGAAGAAGATCTCATTGAAGAGCTGGCGCGTATCCACGGGTACGACCGGGTGCCGACCACGCTGCCTGGTGGCGCCAGTCGCATCGCGATGCCGAGCGAAACCCAGCTGGACGAGCTCAGCGTGCGGCGCCAGCTGGTGGCGCGCGAGCTGCAGGAAACCATCAATTACGCCTTCGTCGATGCGGCCTTGCTGGAGCGTTGGCAGCTTACCGAAGGCCTGGTGCCGCTGGCCAACCCGCTCAGTGCGGAGTTGGCGATCATGCGTCCGCGCCTGTTGCCGGGCCTGGTCGCCACGTTGGGCCGCAATGCTGCACGCCAGGCTGGGCGGGTGCGCTTGTTCGAGCTGGGCAAGGTGTTCGCAGCTGCGGCCGATGCCGGTGCGGCACCCGGAGAGTCGCAGCACGTTGCCGCGGCGGTGTGCGGCGATGCGCTGGCGTTGCAGTGGGGCGAGCCAGCGCGCAAGGTGGATTTCCACGATTTGAAGGGCGACTTGATCGCGCTGGCTGCGGCCAGCGGCGCGCAGCTGGAGTTCCAGCCGTCGACGCAGCCGTTCGGACACCCGGGCCGGTCGGCCGATATCTATCGCGACGGCGTCTGTATCGGCTGGATCGGGCAGGTACATCCGCGTCTGGCCAAGGCGCTGGACATCGACGTGGACGTGATCGCGTTCGAGTTGCAGCTGATGCCCTTGGTCCAGCGGGCCCTGCCGCGCGCCGGCGAGCTGTCGCGGTTCCCCTCGGTGCGCCGCGATCTGGCCTTCCTGGTGCCCGACGAGGTGAGCTGGGCGGCAGTGTCGGCCAGCGTGCGCACTACGGTCGGGCCATTGTTGCGTGAGGTGCAATTGTTCGACCGCTATGTCGGGCAGGGGGTCGAGCCAGGTTTCAAGAGTCTGGCTATGGGCTTGATTTTGCAGGATAACTCGCGCACTCTCACCGACCGGGACGTCGATGCGGTCGTCACCGACGTGGTGGCCGTGATCGAGCGCGAGCATCGCGCCCGGATCCGGAGTTGAGGCGGTAACCAGGGGATTGGCATGGCATTGACGAAAGCGGAGATGGCCGAACGTCTGTTCGACGAGGTCGGTCTGAACAAGCGTGAGGCAAAGGAATTTGTCGACGCGTTCTTCGATGTGCTGCGCGATGCGCTGGAGCAGGGCCGTCAGGTGAAGCTGTCGGGTTTCGGCAACTTCGATCTGCGGCGAAAGAACCAACGGCCCGGTCGCAATCCCAAGACCGGCGAAGAAATTCCGATCTCGGCACGGACGGTGGTGACGTTCCGCCCCGGCCAAAAACTCAAGGAACGGGTGGAGGCTTATGCTGGATCCGGGCAGTAATCGCGAGCTACCGCCGATCCCGGCCAAGCGCTATTTCACCATTGGTGAGGTCAGCGAGCTATGCGACGTCAAGCCGCATGTGCTGCGCTATTGGGAAACCGAGTTTCCCAGCCTGGAGCCGGTCAAGCGGCGCGGGAACCGGCGCTACTACCAGCGACATGACGTGCTGATGGTGCGTCAGATCCGCGGGTTGCTGTACGAACAGGGCTATACCATCGGCGGTGCGCGCTTGCGTCTGGAGGGCGATGGCGCCAAGAGCGAGTCGGCGCTGAGCAATCAGATCATCAAGCAGGTGCGGATGGAGCTGGAAGAAGTCCTGCAACTGCTGCGCCGCTAGGAAAACGTTTCACAAAGCCGCTATAATCGCAGGCCGCCCTCGCGGCGGAGCGCAGCATCTTCGGGGTATAGCGCAGCCTGGTAGCGCACTAGTCTGGGGGACTAGTGGTCGTCGGTTCGAATCCGGCTACCCCGACCAAATAACGAGCCCATGACGTCAGGTCATGGGCTTTTTTGTTGCGTCGCAACATTGCATTTTTGTGTCCGCGACGGCCTGGGCGAATACGCATATCGGCATATCGCGGTGCAGCATGAACGGCGCGCTAGCGCCCGCTTTTTGCGGTCCGGTTCGCTATGGACTTGGATCACGCAATGATGCTAAGTGTCCGAAAACACTCCGAAACATTTTCTCCAGATTCAAACGTGGATCACGGTTCGTTAACGCGATATCGACGAACTTGAATCAATAGGCCAACGCTGTCAAAAAAATGGCGTGCGGTCTCTTGCGGTGCGATTTTTCTGTGCCATAGTGCAGTGCAACACGCCTTACCTGTCGTGATCCCGATGTCCCGGGATGAATCCTCTGTCGTACGTTCGTGCTGGCGTGTTTGGCCGGTTGAATGCTGCGCGAGCTCCTGTCCCACCCAACCGAGGCAGCCAGCCACACGCATGAAGAAACTGATCGGACGATTTTGCCAAGCGCTCAGCCTGGCGTTGATCTGCTCGATAACACTGGGCGCTTGCAGCACCGGTAAGGACATGGCGACCTCGTTGCCACTGCCTGACCCGCTCGCAATGTCCGCAGTGCAGCCCGAGTATCGGCTCTCGCCAGGCGACCTGCTGCTGGTCAAGGTGTTCCAGATCGACGATCTGGAACGGCAGGTCCGTATCGATCAGAACGGCCACATTTCGTTGCCGCTCATTGGCGACGTAAATGCGGCCGGCATGGGCGTCGGCGAGCTGGAAAAGATGGTGGCCGACCGGTACCGCAACGGCTACCTGCAAAATCCGCAGGTGTCGGTGTTCGTGCAGGAATCCAACGGCCGTCGCGTCACCGTGACCGGAGCGGTCGACGAGCCGGGCATTTATCCGGTGATCGGGGCCAACCTGACCTTGCAGCAAGCCATCGCGCAGGCCAAGGGCGTGAGCACGGTCGCCAGCCGCGGCAATGTCATCGTGTTCCGCATGGTCAATGGGCAAAAGATGCTCGCGCGGTTCGACCTGACCGAAATCGAGAAGGGAACCAACCCCGATCCTGAGATTTACGGCGGCGACATCGTGGTGGTGTACCGCTCGGATGCGCGCGTGTGGTTGCGCACCATGCTGGAACTGACTCCTCTTGTGATGGTGTGGCGCGCTTACCGATGAGCATGAATTCCGACAATCGTTCCTCTTCGTCGCAGCGTCACGGGCATCTCGAACTCGCCGATGTGGGGTTGCTCGACTACTGGCGCGCCCTGGTGTCGCAGCGTTGGTTGATTATCGCAATCGCACTGGGCGCATTGCTGCTGGCGCTGGCCATCACGCTGCTGATGCCGGAGAAGTACCGCGCGACCAGCACGCTGCAGATCGAACGCGATTCGCTGAACGTGGTGAACGTCGACAACCTGATGCCGGTGGAGTCGCCGCAGGATCGCGATTTCTACCAGACCCAGTATCAGCTGCTGCAGAGCCGTTCACTGGCACGTGCAGTGATCCGCGAAGCCAAGCTCGACAAGGAGCCGGCGTTCAAGGACCAGGTGGACGAGGCACTGGAGAAGGCCGCAGCGAAGAATCCCGAAGCAGGCAAATCGGTTGATTCGCGTCAGGCGATCATCGAGCGCAGCCTCACCGATACGTTGCTGGCCGGCCTGGTGGTCGAACCCATCCTCAATTCGCGCCTGGTCTACGTCAACTACGATTCGCCGGACCCCGTGCTGTCGGCCAAGATCGCCAACACTTACGCGAAGATGTTCATCATCAGTACGCAGGAACGCCGCATGAAGGCGTCCTCGTTCGCGACCAAGTTCCTTGCCGAGCGACTGGAGCAGTTGCGCAGCAAGGTCGAAGATTCGGAGAAGTCGCTGGTCGCATACTCCACCGACGAGCAGATTGTGTCGGTGGGCGACGACAAGCCCTCGTTGCCGGCGCAGAACCTGACCGATCTCAACGCCTTGCTGGCTTCTGCGCAGGACGCCCGTATCAAGGCCGAGGCCGCCTGGCGTCAGGCATCCAGTGGCGATGGCATGTCGTTGCCTCAGGTGCTCAGCAGTCCGTTGATCCAGAGCCTGCGGAGCGAGCAGGTGCGTCTCACCACCGAGTACCAGCAGAAGCTGTCGACCTTCAAGCCGGACTACCCGGAAATGCAGCGTCTGAAGGCGCAAATCGAAGAGTCGCGCCGGCAGATCAATGGCGAGGTCATCAACGTGCGCCAGTCGCTGAAGGCGACCTACGATGCGTCGGTGCATCAGGAGCAGTTGCTCAACGAGCGCATCGCCGGCTTGCGGAACAACGAGCTGGATCTGCAGAGCCGCAGCATTCGTTACAACATGCTCAAGCGCGACGTCGACACCAACCGTCAGCTCTACGATGCGCTGCTTCAGCGCTACAAGGAAATCGGTGTGGCGGGCAATGTCGGCGCCAACAACGTGACCATCGTCGATACCGCAGATGTGCCTACGTCGAAGACTTCGCCGAAACTGAAATTGAACCTCGCGTTGGGCCTGATCTTTGGCGTATTCCTAGGTTTGGCCGTGGCTCTGGTGCGGTACTTCCTGCGCGTCAATGTGCAGGAAACGCGGCCGAACTGACATCGTGATGTTGCAAAACGATGGTTAATTAAAGTGACAACTGATTCAGCGTGGAAAAGGTGGGATCCCGTATGTTTCGGGCTCCTTCGTTTGAAAGTTTGTCTCTGTTGAAACAAAGGGCTGTCGAGTGATCTGGGGTCGGTAGGTTCTACCGCGGTGATCGCTTGGCGGAGATGATTGAAAGCTCGCGTGCGATTCGTATGTTCCCCCGCATGCGTCGTATCGAGTTTGGAGGACATCCCCATGCTTTTGGCAGACTTGAGTAGCGCGACTTACACGACTTCCTCGCCGCGATTGTTGTCCAAATATTCGGCTGCGGCCGATCTGGTTCTGCGCGTCTTCGACCTGACCATGGTTGTGGTGTCCGGTCTGGTCGCTTATCGCATCGTGTTTGGCTCCTGGGTGCCGGCCGCGCCGTATCGGCTGGCGATCGCCACCACGCTGCTGTACTCGGTGATCTGCTTTGCGTTGTTCCCGTTGTACCGCAGCTGGCGCGGCCGTGGACTGTTGAGCGAACTGATGGTGCTGGGCGGCGCATTCGGCGGTGTGTTCGCGCTGTTTGCCGTGCATGCGCTGATCGTGCAGGTGGGCGAGCAGGTGTCGCGCGGTTGGATCGGCTTGTGGTTCGTCGGTGGCCTGGCCTCGCTGGTGGCGGCACGCACGGTGCTGCGCGGCTTCCTCAACCATCTGCGTACCCAGGGCGTGGACGTGCAACGCGTGGTGGTGGTGGGACTGCGTCACCCGGTGATGAAAATCAACCACTACCTGAGCCGTAACTCGTGGGTCGGCATGAACCTGGTCGGTTATTTTCGCACTCCTTACGACATTGCTGTGACCGAACAGCGTCAGTCATTGCCGTGCCTGGGCGAGCCGGACGCGTTGATCGATTATCTGAAGGAAAACCAGGTCGAGCAGGTGTGGATCTCGCTGCCGCTGGGCGAACGCGACCACATCAAGCAGCTGTTGCAGCGCCTGGATCGTTACCCGATCAACGTCAAGCTGGTGCCTGACCTGTTCGATTTCGGTCTGCTCAATCAGTCTGGCGAACAGATCGGCAACGTGCCGGTGATCAATCTGCGCCAGGGCGGGGTGGACCGCGACAATTATTTCGTGGTGGCCAAGGCGTTGCAGGACAAGATCCTGGCCGTGATCGCGCTGCTTGGCCTGTGGCCGCTGATGGCCGCCATTGCCGTGGGCGTCAAGTTGAGCTCGCCCGGCCCGGTGTTCTTCCGCCAGCGCCGTCATGGCCTGGGTGGCCGCGAGTTCTACATGTTCAAGTTCCGCTCGATGCGTGTGCACGACGACCATGGCACGACGATCCAGCAGGCGACCAAGAATGACGCACGTATTACCCGTTTCGGTGCATTCCTGCGTCGTAGCAGCTTGGACGAATTGCCGCAGATCTTCAACGTGCTGGGTGGCAGCATGTCGATCGTCGGGCCGCGCCCGCACGCTGCGCAGCACAACACGCACTACGAAAAGCTGATCAACCACTACATGCAGCGTCACTACGTCAAGCCTGGCATCACCGGTTGGGCGCAGGTGAACGGCTTCCGTGGCGAAACCCCGGAACTGCGGACGATGAAGAAGCGTATCCAGTACGACCTCGATTACATCCGCCGTTGGTCGTTGTGGCTGGACATCCGCATCATCGTGCTGACCGCTGTGCGCGTGCTCGGACAGAAGACCGCGTACTGATGATGGTGGGGAGCGTGCGAGCAGGCGCGTTCGGCGCCGCGGGCGGCTGCATTGCAGCCGCTCCTTTCAAGCGGGCATCTGCATGCTGATTCGAATGAGCGAGGAAACTCGCGTGCGCTGGCATAACCTGCTGATCGAGCTCACGTTGCTGGTCGGCGTGGGCTATAACCTGGTGCTGGCGTTCATCAACGCGAACGTGTTCACCGTGCGACCGGTAATCACCTACGCGGTCGAATTCATGGTCTACGCGGCGTGCTTCCTGCTTGGCATGGGTTCGTTGAGCCGCAAGCGCATTGCCCTGATCGTCAGCGGGCTCGGGTTGATCGTCACGCTGATGTTCGTGCGGTTTTTGGTGAACTGGCAGATCGACCCCAAGTTCTTCCGCGACGCGCTGGTGGTGTTCGCCTTCGTCGTGCTTGGCTCTGCCTACACGGGCTCGGTGCCCAAGCTGTTCATCCGCATGACCATCATCGTCTCACTGGTTGCCGCATTCGAGCTGGCGATGCCAGTCAAATACGGCGATCTGATTAATCCGAAGAGCTTCTTCGTCAACGCGCGCGGCATGAGCGCCGAAGGCTTTTGGAACGAAGACAGTAATCTGTTCGTCAGCGCAACACGGCCGGGCGAGCGTAACTTCCTGCCGGGTTCCAATCTGCCGCGCGCCTCTTCGATGTTCATCGAGCCGGTGACGATGGGTAATTACATCTGCTTCTTCACCGCGATCGTGCTGGTGTTCTGGCGTTGGATGCGACCGGCGGCGCTGATCCTGTCGGTGGGGTTGATCGGTTTCATGATCGTGGCCTCAGACGGACGATTGGCGGCGGGTACCTGTGTCTTGATGGTGCTGCTGACGCCGCTATTGAAACGGTTGGATCAGCGGCTGGCCTTCCTGGTGTTCCTGCTGGTGATCATGAGCGCATGGCTGCTGGTCTGGGTCACGGGCATCACCGCATACCAGGACACCACGATGGGGCGCGTGTTCTTCACCGTTTATTCGATGAATAACCTGTCGTTCGAATCCTGGATGGGGCTGGATTTTGCGCAGGCGTATCGTTACTTCGATAGTGGCATTTCGTACTTCATCGCATCGCAATCGATCGTGGGCGTGCTGGCCTTCCTGCTGGCCTATTCGTTCCTGCTGCTGATGCCGAGCAAGGAAGGGCAGCTGTTCAAGAACCTGGCGATCTTTGCGTTCGCCTTGAGCCTGCTTGTCTCCAACGGTTACTTCTCGATCAAGACATCGGCATTGTGGTGGTTTGTCTGCGGTTGCATGTGGCACATGCTGCCGACCTGGTCTGCGTCCGACGCGCAAACCGCCTTGATCAAGGACGATCCAACGGCAGATGGCGCGCAGTTGCCATTGCCTGCGGGAGCAGCACGATGAGCGTGTCGGCAATGCCGGCATCGCCGTCGGCTTTGCCGGCCGCCGACGCGCAGGTTGCAACAGGCGGTCGCGTCCGCGACCCGCGCATCGACGCCACCAAGGCCATTGCGATCCTGTTGGTGGTGTTCTGTCATGCCAAGGGCGTCCCACATGGCATGACCTTGTTCGCCTATAGCTTCCATGTGCCGCTGTTTTTCCTGGTATCAGGCTGGTTGGCAGCGGGTTATGCGTCGACCACGACTGGGCTGGACAGGCGCTCAGTCGGCAGGCATGTACGCAGCTTGCTGCTGCCGTACGTCACCTTCTATCTGCTTGGCTATGCCTATTGGCTATTGACCCGCAATATCGGCGAAAAGGCTGCGCGCTGGGGAAGTCACCCGTGGTGGGAGCCGATCGTGTCGATGTTCACCGGCATCGGCCCGGACCTGTATGTGCAGCCTCCGCTGTGGTTCTTGCCCGTCATGTTGGTGACCGTGGTGAGTTACACGGTCTTGCGCCGCCTGCTGGCGCCGATCCTGATCGCGGGGCTGGCATTGATCGTGGCGTGGTTCTGGATGAACTGGTTCCCGACACAGCACGTGCGGATTTTTTTCGGTTTGGATGTGCTACCGGTGTCGCTGTGCTTTTACGCATTGGGCGCCTTGCTGATCCACGTTTCGCCACGCCTGCCGACATCCTTGGCCGGCAGCGCCCTGGCGACGGTCGTGTTGGGATTGGCGGTGGCCTGGCTGGCTGTCGCCAATGGGCGAATCGACGTCAACATGCTCGAATTCGGACGTAACCACGCGCTGTTCCTGGTTAGCGCGTTGCTTGGTTCGTTGATGGTGATCTGCGCGGCGCGGCTGGTACAGAGCTGGGCGTGGCTGCAGTGGATCGGCCGCAATACCTTGCTGATTCTTTGTACGCATATGTTGGTGTTCTTCGTGCTCTCCGGTGTTGCTGCCTTGGCTGGTGGATTCGGTGGGGCGCGTCCGGGGCTGGGTTGGGCGGTCTTTGTCACGCTGTTCGCATTGGCCGCCAGCGTGCCGCTACGTTGGATCCTGATGCGCTTCGCCCCGTGGGCGCTGGGTGCGCGCCGGGTGGCGGCATGAGCGGCGCCTTGGCATGACAGGCACATCCTCGTCACCGCACGCTGCGCGTGCGCATCACTCGGCGGACGCCAGAACGGCACCTGCGCCGACGCGTGACTGGCAGATCGACGCCGCCAAAGCGTTGGCCATCGCGCTGGTGGTGCTGGGCCATGCCAGCGGCATGCCGCCAGCGTACAAGCTGTTCGCCTACAGCTTCCATGTGCCGTTGTTTTTTGTGTTGTCGGGTTGGGTTGGCGAGCGATTCGGGCATCGGGCATTGACGGGGGCATCCGTCGCGAAGCTGGCGCGCACGCTGCTGGTGCCGTATCTCGCTTTTTTCATGGTGGCCTATGCGCTGTGGTTGTTGACTGCTGCGATCGATGGGCATGCAGGTCATCCGCAGATACGCCCGTGGTGGCACCCGCTGACGGGATTGCTGTGGGCCAACGGGTCACGCCTGTATGTGCTTCCGGCGCTGTGGTTTCTGCCAGCGCTCTTTGTCACGACGCTGGCCTACATTGCGTTGCGTGCGCGATTGAGTGCGGCCGCAGTGGCGGCGATCAGCCTGCCGATCGCGTTGGCGTGGGCGGGCTGGTTCCCTTCGCTGCAGCAGCGCTTGCCGCTCGCGCTGGATGTGCTGCCGGTGGCGCTGTTTTTCATTGCAGTCGGCGGTTGGCTATCGCGCTTTGCCGATGCGTTGCGATCATTGCGCGCGCAGGTGTGGGCGCTTGCCTTGTTGCCGTTGGCTGCACTGTGGTGGTGGCTGGCGGGATGGAACGGGCAGGTGGACGTGAACAACCTGCAGTTCGGGCAGTCGGCGGCCGTCTTCCTGCTGGCCAGTCTGCTCGGGACGGCGATGACGTTTTGCGTCGCTTATTTCATTCGGCGTCTGCGCTGGGTGCAATGGATCGGTAGCAATACCTTGCTGATTCTGTGCACGCATACCCTGGTTTTCTTGGTGGCCACCAGCGTGGTGGCGCGTACGGGCCTGATCGCACGTAGCGCAATCGGTACACCTGCCTGGGCGTTGGGGCTGAGCGCGTTCGCGATTGCTGTCAGCGTGCCGATGCGCGCGGTGCTGGTGCCGGTCGCACCGTGGATGTTGGGGTTGAAACGCAAATGACGAGTTTTCAGAATCAGCCGTCGCAGCAACTGAGTGCGCGCCGCTGGCAAAGGAGAGTGGCGTAATGAAAGTGGTGCATGTCGTCCGCCAATTCCATCCTTCGATCGGGGGCATGGAAGAGGTCGTTCTCAATGTTGCCCGCCAACATCAGGCCACGAGCGCCGATACGGTCGAGGTCGTGACGCTGGATCGTGTGTTCACCGATCCCGGTGCGCGGCTTGCGGCGCAGGACACGCACCAAGGGCTGCCGATCCGGCGGATTGGCTATCGCGGCTCGTCGCGCTACCCGCTGGCGCCCTCGGTGCTCGGCGCGATTCGTTCGGCCGACGTTGTGCATCTGCATGGCATCGACTTTTTTTACGACTATCTGGCATTGACCAAGCCGCTGCACGGCAAGCCGATGGTGGTGTCCACGCACGGCGGTTTTTTCCATACCGCCTACGCATCGCGCATGAAGCAGCTGTGGTTCCAGACGCTCACGCGCACCTCGGCGCTGGCCTATGCACGGGTGATCGCCACCAGCGAAAACGATGGCGATCTGTTCGCCAGGGTGGTGGCACCGGCGCGGCTGCGGGTGATCGAAAACGGGGTGGATGTAGAAAAATATGCAGGGCAGGGAGCGACCGCGCCCGGCCGGACCATGCTGTATTTCGGCCGGTGGTCGGTCAACAAGGGGCTGATCGAAACCCTGGAGCTGTTGCAGGCAGCGCTCAAGCGCGACCCGCACTGGCGGCTGATCATTGCCGGCCGCGAGTACGATCTGAACGAAGCGGATCTGCGCAAGGCAATTGCCCAACGCGGGCTGCAGGAGAAGGTGCAGCTGAGCATGTCGCCCTCGCAGGAGCAATTGCGCGCATTGATGCAGCAGGCGCAGTTCTTCGTGTGCCTGTCGCGGCATGAAGGCTTTGGTATCGCGGCAGTGGAGGCAATGAGTGCGGGCTTGATTCCGATCCTCAGCGATATCCCGCCATTCGTGCGGCTCGCCAGCGAATCGGGGCAGGGCGTGATCGTCAGCCGCGACAGAATCGAAGCGGCGGCAGATCAGGTGCAGGCGCTTGCGTTGCAGTCCGACAGCGATTTCGACACCCGTCGCGCGGTGTCCATGGCCTATGTGAGCCGCTATGACTGGAAGCATGTGGTCGGGCGCTACGTCGACGAATACCACGATGCGTTGGGCATTCCGCGCGTGCAGGAGGCTGTGCGATGAGCGCGCTTGCTCCTGCGTCAATGACGCATGCGGCAACGCAGCCGCAGGTGACGGTGCTGTTTTCCACTGAAAAGCCCAATGCCAACACTAACCCGTACCTGACCCAGCTCTACGACGCGCTGCCTGCCGCAGTGCATCCGCGCTTCTTTTCGATGCGCGATGCATTGCTGTCGCGTTACGACGTGTTGCATCTTCATTGGCCCGAATACCTGCTGCGCCATCCGACCGCTGCCGGCACGTTGGCCAAGCAGGCCTGCGCTGCGTTGTTGTTGCTCAAGCTGCAGCTGACCGGCACGCCGGTGGTGCGCACCTTGCACAATCTTGCGCCTCATGAGGACCGCGGCTGGCGCGAACGTAGCCTGCTGCGCTGGATCGACCGGCTGACGCGGCGCTGGATTCGCATCAATGCGACCACGCCGCCACGTCCGCCGTTCACCGATACGATTCTGCACGGCCATTATCGCGACTGGTTCGCGACCATGGAGCAGGGCAACACGGTGCCCGGACGGCTGCTGCACTTCGGTCTGATCCGCCCGTACAAAGGCGTGGAAACCTTGATCGAGGTCATGCGCGAGGTCGACGATGCGCGTCTCAACCTGCGTATCGTCGGCAACCCGGCCACGCCGCAGATGCGCAGCTTGGTGGAGGACGCCTGCGCGCAGGATCCGCGGATCAGCGCATTGCTGGCCTACGTGGAAGAGCCGGTGCTGGCGCGCGAAGTCAGCGCGGCCGAACTGGTGGTGTTGCCGTATCGGCAGATGCATAACTCCGGCACCTTGCTGCTGGCGTTGTCGCTGGCGCGCCCGGTGCTGGCGCCGTGGAGCGAATCCAACGCGGCCATCGCCGAGGAAGTCGGCCCCGGTTGGGTGTTCCTGTATAAAGGCGAGTTCGATGCCGCGCTGCTGACCGGCATGCTGGACAAGGTGCGTGCTGCGCCACGCGGCCCGGCACCGGATCTGTCGCAGCGCGACTGGCCGCGGATCGGGCAGTTGCATTACCGCACCTATCTGGAAGCGTTGGGCAAGGATGGAGACGCCGCGCTGTGACCGCAGAGACACCTACGATGACATCTTCCACACCGCCGCCACCGCCACAGCGCAGCCTGGGGTCGCGCGCTGCCGGCGGCGCAGCGGTGACCATGCTGGGGCAGTCGGCCAAGATGGTGGTGCAGTTCGGCGGCATCATCCTGTTGGCGCGCTTGCTGACGCCCTACGACTACGGTCTGATGGCGATGGTGACCGCCATCGTCGGCGCCGCCGAGATCCTGCGCGATTTCGGTCTGTCGGCCGCGGCTGTGCAAGCCAAGCAAGTGAGCCGCGAGCAGCGCGACAACCTGTTCTGGATCAACAGCGGCATTGGCCTGCTGCTGTCGCTGGTGGTGTTCGCCTCGGCGCATCTGATTGCGAACTTCTACAAGGAGCCGGCCCTGGTGACGATTTCCCAGGCGCTGGCGGTCACCTTCCTGATCAACGGCATGACCACGCAGTACCGCGCGCATCTGAGCCGCGGGCTGCGCTTCGGGCAGGTGGCGCTGAGCGATGTGGGCTCGCAGGTGCTCGGTCTGGGCGCAGCGGTTGCTGCTGCGCTGCTGGGCTGGGGCTACTGGGCGCTGGTGGTACAGCAGGTGGTGCAGGCCGGCGTCAATTTCATCATCGCCGCCAGCTGCGCGCGCTGGTTGCCGGGTGGCTACCAGCGTTCTGCACCGATGCGCGATTTCATGAGTTTCGGCTGGAACCTGATGGCGGCGCAGTTGCTGGGGTATGCCAGTCGCAACGTGGGCCAGGTCATCATCGGTTGGCGGACCGGACCGGACGCGCTGGGCTTGTACAACCGCGCATTCCAGTTGTTGATGATGCCGTTGAACCAGATCAATGCGCCTGCCACCAGCGTGGCGCTGCCGGTGTTGTCGCAGCTGCAGGACGACCGCGAGCGCTTCAGTGCCTTTCTGTTGCGCGGGCAGACCGTGATGGTGCACCTGATCTTTGCGCTGTTTGCGTTCGCCTGCGCGCTGGCGATGCCGCTGATTGTGCTGGTGCTGGGCGAGCAGTGGCGTGAGGCGGTGCCGCTGTTCCAGGTGCTGACACTGGGCGGTATCTTCCAGACGGCCGCTTATGCAACGTATTGGGTGTTCCTTGCGCGGGGACTGATGCGCGCGCAGCTGGTGTATTCGCTGGTCAGTCGCGTCCTGCTGATTGCCTGCATCTTCGTCGGCTCGCGCTGGGGCGCAATGGGGGTGGCGATCGGCTATTCGTTCGGTCTGTTGTTGACCTGGCCGCTGTCGCTGCTGTGGATCGGCAAGATTTCAGACGCGCCGGTCGGAGCCCTGTTCACCAATGCGCTGCGCGCCATGGTCGCCTACGGCGTGGCAGGTGGCTGTGCGTATTACGCCTCCATGACGGTTGGCGGCCCGCTGTGGGAGCAACTGGCTGTCGGCGCAGTGACGATGCTTGCCGTTTGCCTGCTTGCCTTGGCGATCTGGCCTGCATTCCGTCGCGATGTGATTGCCATCATCAACATCCGCAAGCTGCTGACGCAGGCCAAGGCACGTCGATGAGTCGACATTGTCTTCGCCTGCAGTCGGTCATGCTTTCTCTCACTCATTCATAGGACACGGCCCATGAGCGACACACCCGCCGCCGCTTCCGGCATCCGCCGGCCTTGCTATCTGGTCTTGTCCGCCCACGATTACCGCACGCCGCGGCGCGCCAATATCCACTTCATCACCGATCAACTGGCGTTGCGCGGGACCACGCGGTTCTTCTCGCTGCGTTACAGCCGGTTGTCGCGCATGAAGGGCGATATGCGGCTGCCGCTCGACGAAACCGCGAACAAGGTCGTCTCGCACAAGGGCGTCGACTGCTACCTGTGGCGCACGACGGTGCATCCGTTCAATACGCGTCGTCCATGGTTGCGGTCGGTCGAGGATGCGATGTTCCGTTGGTATGCTGCGCATCCGCCGCGCCAGTTGCTCGACTGGATGCGCGAGGCGGATGTGATCGTGTTCGAAAGCGGCATTGCGGTCGCTTTCATCGAGCTGGCCAAGCGCGTCAATCCTGCAGCCAAGCTGGTCTATCGCGCGTCGGACGGATTGAGCACGATCAATGTTGCGTCGTATATCGAGCGCGAGTTCGACCGCGTGGCGCCCAAGCTCGATGTGATTGCACTGGTATCGCCGGCAATGGCAGAGGAGATCGCCAGCCGCGACAATGTCTATCACGTTGGCCATGGCGTGGATCACAACCTGGATCAACTCGGCGACCCGTCGCCGTACGGGGAGGGCATCCACGCAGTGGCGGTCGGTTCGATGTTGTTCGATCCCGAATTCTTCGTCGTTGCCAGCAAGGCGTTCCCGCAGGTGACGTTTCATGTGATCGGTTCGGGCATGGGCCGGCATCCGGGCTACGGCGATAACGTGGTGGTCTATGGCGAGATGAAACACGCCGAGACCATTGGCTATATCAAGCACGCGCGGTTCGGGATTGCGCCGTATGCTTCCGAGCAAGTGCCGGTCTACCTGGCCGACAGTTCGATGAAGTTGCTGCAATACGACTTTTTCGGCTTGCCTGCGGTGTGCCCGAACGCCGTGGTGGGGCCGTATCAGTCGCGTTTCGGCTACACTCCGGGGAACGCCGATTCTGTCGTTGCAGCAATCGGCCGCGCCCTGGAAGCACCGCGCGTGCGTTATCGCCAGTGCCTGAATTGGTCCGACACCACCGATCGCGTGCTGGATCCCAGTGCGTATCCGGAAACCCGTTTGTATCCACAGCAAAGCGCAGCGGTGCATGCCTCGTCGGAGGCTGCGCTCTCGCATTGATGCGCGCACATTTTTTCTTTAGGAGACTCACACGTTATGGCCAACGCCTTGCTGCAGAAATGGATAGAACATGCAGAACGTCGTGCGCTGTTCTGGTGGCAGCCCAAGAACGCTGGCGTGAATATGGGAGATCACCTGTCCAAGGTGATCGTCTCCTGCGTGCTGTCCCTGCAGGACAAGACGCTGATCGAGAAGCAGGATCTGAGCAAGAAGCTGATCGCGATCGGTTCGGTACTGCACTTCGCCAAAGACGGCGATACCGTCTGGGGTAGTGGCATCAACGGCAAGATTCCTGCCGAGCGCAACACCTTCAGTACGCTCGATGTCCGTGCAGTGCGTGGGCCGAAGACGCGCAAGTTTCTGCTCGATCGCGGCATCGCAGTGCCGGAAGTGTATGGCGATCCCGGGCTGCTGACGCCGATGTTCTTCCCGGCCGATGCGCTCGGTACGATCAACAAGCGCCCGTTCGCCATCGTTCCGCACTTCAACGAGCCGGTTGAAAAGTACAGCGCGTACAAGGATCACTTGGTCTTTCCCAACGTCAAGCCCGCAACCTTCATGAGCGCGTTGCTTGGCGCCGAGTTGGTGATCAGCAGCTCGCTCCACGGCTTGATCCTTGCCGAAGCCTATGGCATCCCGGCGGTGTATCTGGATTGGGGCAATGGCGAAGATCGCTTCAAGTACGACGACTACTACAACGGCACCGGGCGTATGCAATGGCATTCCGGCAACAGCGTGGAGGAGTGTCTGCAACTGGGCGGCAACGGCGATTTCGATCTGGAAAAGCTGCAGGCCGGGCTGTTGGCTGCCTTCCCTTACGACCTTTGGTGATTCGATGATGCAGGGCCAGCGCGTGGATGTGGAAACAACGGGGATTGCCAGCGGAACCACGCCGCCGGGTGTGGTGATTCCGTTGGGCGGCTTTCCGGTCCTGTCCACCACGCAGGAAGCCTTTGCGTTGGATCTATTCCACGCGCTGGCCGCCCGTCAGCCGCGACGGGTGTTCTTTGCCAATACCAATTTCATCGTGCAATGCCAGGCGCTGCGGACGCGCATGCGCGAGCCCAGCGTGCGCATCGTCAACGACGGGATCGGCATGGATCTGGCTGCGCGGCTGATCCACGGCCGCCGCTTTGCCGGCAACCTCAATGGCACCGACCTGATTCCGTATCTGTGCCGTGAGAGTGCGCAACCGCTGAAATTCTTTCTGCTGGGCGGCCGTCCGGGTGTGGGCAAGACCGCTGCGGCGACGCTGACCGGGACCTTGGGGCAGCAGGTGGTCGGCATGTGCGATGGTTATGGCGAATTTGCGGCGGCGGGCGAGGGCCTGGCCGAGCGCATCAATCGTTCCGGTGCCAATGTGCTGCTGGTGGCGTTCGGCAATCCGCTGCAGGAGCGCTGGATCCTGGACCACAGCCATGTGCTGAGCGTGCCGCTGGTGTTCGGGGTGGGCGCATTGCTCGATTTCTTGTCCGGTACCGCAAAGCGTGCGCCCGAGTGGGTGCGAGGCCTGCACATGGAGTGGATGTATCGGCTGCTCAACGAGCCACGCCGTTTGCTCAAGCGCTATAGCTGGGATTTGTTGGTGTTCTTCCGCACCTGCTTGCGCGCGGGAAAGCAGCTGCCCTGATGCAGCGCAGGCGTGTCTGGCCTAGCATGCCTGCATGCACCCGACCGCCGCCGCCCTGATCCGCTCGCTGGACCTCGCCCCGCATCCGGAAGGCGGGCACTACCGCCGCATCCATGCCTCTGCGCGCCAGGTGACCGACAACGGCCAGACCCGCCCGGCAATGACCGCCATCCGTTTTTTGCTGAGTGCCGGCGAATGCAGTGCGTGGCACCGCGTGGATGCGGAAGAAACCTGGCATTGGCAGCTGGGCGATGCCTTGGAACTGCTGATCTATGACACCTGTACCGAACAAGTGCAGCGTGTGATCGTGGATGCCGCCGAACGCGGCGAGCCGATGCATGTGGTGCCGGCAGGCTGCTGGCAAGCGGCGCGCTCGCTCGGCGATTTCACCCTGGTGGGCTGCACGGTATCGCCGGGATTCGTCTGGGAAGGCTTTGCGTTGCTCGACAAGGCCTCGCCGCTGGCCGCACGCCTGGCGACGCTGCTGCCACGCTGATCATCGACCGCGCTTGCGCGTCCGAACGCTTCCCTAACGCGGCTGCTGCCGGCTTGGCGTACTGTCCGCCTCAAACAGGGGGCAAGACACCATGCAACGCAAGGTCGCGGGATGGGGAATGGGTTTGATGCTGGTGTCGCTGCTGGCGACCGCCGGGGAAGCCGTGCCGCCCAAGGTGGCGACGCCGGCACCAGCAGTGGTGGATCTGGAGGCCATGGTCGTGCGCGGCGTGCAGCCCGGGCCGGGCTTGTGGAAGGTCAGTAAGGGCGATCATGTGTTGTGGATCCTGGGTACCTTGTCGCCCTTGCCGAAGCGGCTGCAGTGGCAGTCGACCGAAGTGGAAACCATCATCGGCCAGTCCCAGCAGGTGCTGGCAGCGCCAACCGTGCAGGTGGATGCGGACATGGGATTCTTCGGCAAGCTGACCTTGCTGCCGTCGGCCATGAAAGCGATGAAGAACGAAGACGGGCGCGAGCTGCGCGACATCTTGCCGGCCGACCTGTATGCGCGCTGGAGCGTGTCCAAGGCGCGCTATCTCGGCAGCGACCGCGGCGTTGAGCGCAAACGCCCGATGCTGGCTGCCGGCGAGTTGTATCAGGCGGCGATCAAGCGCTCCGGCCTGGCCCGTTCGCCGGTGGTTTGGCCAGTGGTGGAACGCGCTGCCAAGCGTGCCGGCATCAAACCCACACCGACCGCGCTGGACTACAAGATCAAGGACCCGCGCCAGGCGCTCAAGGAATTCCGTGCCGGCGGAATGGACGATACCGCATGTTTCCGCAGCATTCTGGTGGCCGTGGAGCGCGACCTGCCGACGATGGTGGAGCGCGCCAATGCCTGGTCGGTGGGCGATGTCGAGGCCTTGCGTCGGCTGCCGCGCGAAGACCCGCAGGCCGCCTGCATGGACGCAATGGCCAGCTCCGGTGCTGCAAGGAAACGCGGCATCGACGATCTGGAACGGCGCATGCGCGAGCATTGGCTGGGTATCGCCACCGCTGCGCTGCAACGCAATCGCAGCACGTTCGCGGTGTTGCCGATCAGCCGGTTGACCGCGCCGGATGGCTATCTGGCACGCCTGCAAGCGCTGGGCTATGAGGTGGAAGCGCCTTGAGGCGATGTCGCCGCGTGCGCCTGGCGCGTCATGCCGAGCACGAGCACAGCAGTTGGCAGAGACGCAATGGATGCGGCAGGCGGCTGTTGCGCGGCGTGCCTCGCGGTGCATGCGCTTAAAGGTGTATCGGCATGCACGGCGGTGGGCCTACCGATGCGGCCACGGTATGCTGCGCGCCTTCATGTTTTGAGAGCTCCGCGTTGAACGCATTGCCGCTGCGCATCCTGGGCACCGGGCGCCATGTTCCGGCGACGGAAGTGACATCGCGCCAGTTGGACGAGCGCTGGCAGTTGCCGGCCGGAACCACGTTCGCGCGTCTGGGCGTGGAGACGCGCCATTACGTGGGCAAGGGCGAGACCGCATCGTCGATGGGGGCAGCCGCTGCACAGCAGGCCTTGGCCAGCGCCGGGCTCGATGCCAGTCGGATCGATTGCCTGATCTCCGCCTGCAGCGTCATGGAGCAGCCGATTCCCTGCCAGGCGGTGCTGATCCAGCGCGCGCTCGGCCTCGGCGATTCGGGCATCCCCGCATTCGACGTCAATGCAACCTGCCTCAGTTTTCTGGTGGCCCTGGACATGGCGGCCAACGCACTGGCGCTGGGTCGCTACGAGCGCGTGCTGATCGTCTCCAGCGAAGTCGCATCGGCCGGGCTGGATGCGGCGACGCCGGCCACGGCCGGCTTGTTCGGCGATGGCGCAGCCGCAGTGGTCGTTGGACGCAGCGAAGCGGAGCAGGGCTCGGCGTTGCTTTCCAGCCGCCTAGCGAGTTATGGCAGTGGCGCCGAGCTGTGCCGCATTCGCGGCGGTGGCACGCGTTACCCGCATGGCGAAGACAGCGCGCCCGATGCCTCGCGCGTGTTCTGCATGGACGGACGCGGCGCCTACCGTTTCGCCGCGCGGCATCTGCCGGCGTTCTGGGAACAGCTGCTGCACGAGGCCGGCACCGCCACCGCAGCCTTGCGTTGCCTGGTACCGCACCAGGCTTCCGGCGGCGGCCTGGATCATGTGGTGCAGACCTTGGGACTGCGCCCCGAACAGGTGGTGCGCATCCTGCAACACACGGGTAACCAGGTCGCCGCGTCGTTGCCGCATGCGCTGCATCATGCACGCGTCGACCTGGGCCTGCAGCGTGGCGATCTGGTCGCGCTGCTCGGCACCGGGGCAGGGCTTGCCATCGGCGGCATGGTGTTGCGTTACTGATGCCGGTCCGCGTGTCGCTCGAGCTGCTGCGCGTGGGCCACTGCCGCCATTGCGAACGCATGGTGCGTGCAGATGGTCACTGGCATGCGGTGGAATTCCCCGCACTGAGCGTGCTGATCCGGCATCCGCAGCGTGGCGCGCTGTTGTACGACACCGGCTATGCCGCGCATTTTTTTCGTGCCACCGATCCCTGGCCGGAGCGCCTGTACCGCTGGACCACGCCAGTCAGCTTGCCCGCCGACCAAACCCTGGGCGCGCAGTTGAACAAACGTGGCGTATCGCTGGATGACATCGCCTGGTGCCTGATTTCGCACTTCCACGCCGACCATGTCGGCGGCCTGCGCGATCTGCCCAATGCGCGCTTTCTCTGCCTGCGCGCGGATTACCAGCAGCTGCGCAGCTGTTCGCGCATGGGTGGGTTGCGCCGCGCCTTGCTGCCGCAGCTGCTGCCGGACGACTTCGACCAGCGGCTGCAGTTTGCCGACCGGGCACCGCAGCGCGCGTTGACTGGAGCCTGGCAGGAGCTCGGCCCGGCCTACGATCTGTTCGAGGACGGCAGCGTGCTCGCGGTATCGCTACCCGGGCACGTGCCCGGCCAGATGGGACTGTGGGTACGCGACCAGCACGACCGCGAGGTGTTGCTGTGTGCGGACGCGGTATGGTCCTCGGCCACCTGGGCCACGCTGCAATGGCCGGCCTGGCCCACGCGTCTGCTGATGCACGACTGGCACGCATTCCAGCACACCGTGCATCGCTTGCACGCCTTGTCGCACGCCCATCCGGAACTGGTCATCCTGCCTTCGCATTGCCAGCCGAGTCTTGACCGATATCAACCGGAGTGGCGATGAGCCTGCGCATTCTCGTGACCGGCGCGTCCGGTTTTGTCGGTGGTGCATTCTTGCGGCGCTTTCAGGGGCAGCCGGGCGTCGAGATTCACGGTATCGGCCGCCGCGCCAGCGACCTGCCCAACTACCATCGCATCGATCTGAGCCAGGCCTTCTCGCTGGACTGGCAACCGGATGTGGTGATTCATGCAGCTGCGTTGGCCTCGCCGTGGGGCACGCGTGCGCAGTTTCAGCGGCACAATGTCCAGGCCACCGCCAACCTCATCGACTTCTGCAAGCGCAACGGCTGCCCGCGCCTGCTATATGTCTCCTCCAGTTCGGTGTTCTATCGCGAAGCGCATCAATACGGCCTGGATGAAGACAGCCCGATCGGCCCGGCGTTCGTCAATACATACGCACAAACCAAATATCTTGGCGAGACGTTGCTGGATGACTATCCCGGGGAAAAGAGCGTGTTGCGCCCGCGTGCGGTGTTCGGGCCCGGCGACACGGTGCTGTTTCCGCGCGTGATCGCCGCCGCGCGCAAGGGTGCATTGCCGCGTTTCGTCGGCCAGACCCAGCCGGTGATCGGCGACCTGATCTATATCGATACGCTGTGCGATTACCTGTACCGCGCGGCCACCGCGCCGCAGTTGCAGGCTGCTTACAATCTCACCAACGCACACCCGGTGGACCTGCAGCAGTTGTTGTTGGAGGTGCTGGCGCGCCTGCAGCTGCCGTTGCCACGGCGCGAGGTGCGCATCGGCACCGCATTGCGCATGGCCAGCGTGGTGGAAGCGGTGTATCGCGGGCTGCGGCTGCGGGGCGAGCCGCCGATCACGCGCTTCGGCGTTGGCGTGTTCGCATATTCCAAGACCTTCGATCCGCGCCGCACGCTTGCCGATCTGGGCCCGCCCAGCGTCGGCCTGGACGAGGGCGTGGACGCCTTCGTGCGCTGGCAGGCAGCGCAGTGGACCTGATCGTTCCCATCCTGGCGGCGTTGTATCTGGCCGTGCTGCTGGTCAAGACGGCGGCCGTGCTGTGGGTGATGCGTGGCGAACGTGCGAGGCCGGCGCGCCGTGCCGTTGCCACGCCGGCCGAGGTGGCGATCCTGCAGCCTATTCTTGGTGGCGATGCGCATTTGCAGGAGGTGCTTGTTGCCAACGCGCAGGCATTGCCGCAGGCGCAGTTCGTCTGGTTGCTGGATGCCGACGATGGCCCGGGAAACGCCGCTGCCGCTGCTGTCGTTGCGCAATATCCGCAGCTGCGGATCGCGCGCATTCTCGTGCCCGCGGCGCCACCAGGCATCAACCCCAAGGCCTGGAAACTCGATTACGCGCTGCCGCACATCGATGCGCCTGTCAGCCTGATTCTCGACGACGATGCGCACCTCGGCGGCCATGCGCTGTCGCAGCTGTTGTCGGACCTCACGCATGCCGATGTGGTCACCGCACTGCCGTATTACCGCGACAGCGCCACGCTGGCCGGGCGCCTGTTGGCGCAGTTCGTCAACAACAATGCCGCGCTCACGTACTTGGGCTGGCTGCCATTCGCAGCGCCGCTGACCATCAATGGCATGTGCTATGCCGCGCGCACCGAACAGCTGCGCAGCTGGGGTGGATTTACTGCATTGCTGGAGCAGCTGACCGACGATCTGGCCTTCGCCACCCTGGTGCGCGACCGCGGCGGGCGGCTCTGGCAATCCACTGCGCCGGTGGCGATGCGTACCGCCATGCCCGACCTGCGTGGCTATGTGCGCCAGATGCATCGCTGGATGCTGTTCGCATCGATCCTGCTAGGCCGTCAACGCCTGCACGTACGCAGTGCCATCGGCGTGTTGCAGGGGCTGCCGCCGTTGCTGCTGGTGGCCATGCTGGTCTGCGCTTGCGTGCAGCACACCTGGCCGGCTGCACTCTGCGTGTTGATTGTCTTGCTGGTGCGCGCGCTGCTGCTGTGCGCTGTGCAATGGCGCGTCACCGGCGCCGTTCGCCACCGCCTGCTGGTGTCGCTATGCGCCGAATGCCTGCAGCCGCTGCATCTGCTGCACGCAGCGCTGGTGCGCACGATCCGCTGGCGCACGCGGCGTTACCGCGTGCTACCGAATGGGTGCTTTCGTGCGGAGTGAGTCGGTGCCGCTGCAGATCGCCTTCCTCACCGGGCAAAGCGATCCGGCAAGCTGCGCCTTGAGTGCGGAGCAGGGCGCATTTCTGCAACAGCTGCAGGGCGCAGGCCGGCAGCTGCTGGATTGCAATTACCCGTACCACCGCAACGGCGCGCCGCACCGGCGTACGCCGTTGTGGCGTGCCTGCCTCTCCAATGCACGGCAGTATCTTGCGGCCCGACATGCCCGCCTTGCCGAAGCCGATCGCAAGCGTGTCCATGCGCTGCTGGATCAGGCGCCGATGACGCTGCTTCTTGCCGGCAGCTGCGGACTGCAGCTGTTGACCGCATTGCAGTTGCCGGATGCGCTGCGTGCACGCCTGGCGGTTTTTGCGTACGGCCCAGTGTGTCATGCGCCCTCAGTGTTCGGCCAGCTGCGCGTGGTACAGGGCCGCAGCGACTGGATCTCTCGAACACTGTTCGATGGGCAGGTCGATGCCAGACCTGCGTGCGGACACATGGCGTACCTGCGCAACGCCGAGGTGCTTGCCGAGTGCCAGCGCTTTGTCGCGCAGATCGAACGAATGCGACAGGGCGCAGCGCATGCGCATTGATCTGATCGCACCGCCCTACAGCGGCCATCTGCATCCCATCCTGGCGATCGCGCAACAGCTCACCGCGCAGCACGATGTCTGCGTCATCAGCACGCCTGCTGCGCGGGCGCGCATCGAGGCATGTGGGCTCGCCGCTGCCAGCGTGCTGGATGCGCATGCCGATCGCTTGCTGCTTTCCATCGCCAACCCGCCGCATGCAGTGGGCCACAACCCCGTGCGCCTGCGTCGGCAGTTGCACAGCGCACTCGGGCTCATGGCGCAGCTCGGCGAAGCGCTGCAGCAGCGCTGGCACGCGCGGCGGCCGGATCTGGTGATCGTCGACTTCACCCTGCCCAGCGCAGGACTGGCCGCACAGACGATGGGCATTGCCTGGTGGACCAGCATGCCGTCTCCATGCGTGATCGAAACCACGGATGGGCCGCCCGCATACTTTGGCGGGTTGCTGCCTGCGACCACACCCTTGCAGCGTGTCTGGCATGCAGCGGCACGCCGGCTCACACGTGGCTTCAAACGGACCCTGCACCTTTGCTATCGGCGCCAGATGCGCGCGTGCGGGTTGCCGGCAATCTATCGCCGCGATCGCAGCGAGGCGGTGTATTCGCCGCAGTGCATCCTGGCCCTGGGAGTTCCGTCGTTCGAGCTGGCGCAACGCTGGCCGACGGCAGTGCGCTTTGTCGGGCCGCAGTTGTGCACGCCGCCTTCGTCGGTGCCGGCGCCCACCTTCGTCGACGGTCGCCGGCATGTGCTGGTGACGCTGGGCACGCATCTGCAATGGGTCAAGCAGCGCATGGATGGCGTGTTGCGTGCGCTGGCGCCGCAGTTCCCGGAGGTGGTCTTCCATTTCAGCGACGGCGACACCGGCGCTTCGCCGCAGCCGGGGCAGGGCAACTATCAGCGGCTGCCCTATGTGGATTACGCCCAGCACCTGCACCGCTACGCCTTGGTGATCCATCACGGCGGCGCCGGCATTCTCTACGCCTGCCTCGCCGCGGGATTGCCGGCCATCGTCTACCCGCTGGATTACGACCAGTTCGATCACGCCGCGCGCCTGCAGGTGGCAGGTGCTGCCTGGTGGTTGCGCGATCTGGATGGCTTGCCGGCGTTGCTGCGTCAGGCGCTCGGCGCCGGCGAGGTGCCACATGGCGTGCGTCGCCTGCAGGCGGCGCTACAACTGATCCAATCGCAGGCGCGCATCGCGCAGCTGGTGGAGGGTTTCGCGCGTACTGGCGCGGTGCCGCCGGTGTAATGCGGCACGCGCCACAACGAATCTGTCGGCGCGCTCAGCCTGCCGCAGCGTTCAACGCAGGCGTCTTGCTGGTCATCAGTTGCGGCCAGCGCTTGAGCACGGCGGCGCGAATGCCGGCCTGGTCGATGCCGGCCTCGGCCAGCAGGTCTTCGCGGCTGGCGTGATGCTGGAAGCTGTCCGGCAGGCCCAGGTGCAGCATCGGCATGGTAACGGCTTCGGCGTTGAGCAGTTCCGACACGCCAGCACCTGCGCCGCCTGCAACCACGTTGTCTTCGATGGTGACGAAGCCGTCGTGGGTTTTTGCGAGCTCCAGCAGCATCGCCTTGTCCAGCGGCTTGACGAAGCGCATGTTCACGACCGTCAGCCCCAGTTCGCGGCCGACCGCCTCTGCCGCATCCACCGTCGCGCCGAAGCCGAGCAGGGCGATGCGGGTGCCGCTGTGGCGCAGCTGCGCCTTGCCGATCGGTAGGGTGGCCAGCGAGGCATCGAGCGCAACACCCGGGCCGGTGCCGCGCGGGTAGCGCACCGCTGCCGGGCCCTGGTACTGCACGCCGGTGCTCAGCATCTGACGGCATTCGGCCTCATCGGCCGGCGCCATCACCACCATGTGCGGCACGCAGCGCAGGAAGCTCAGATCCAGATTGCCGGCATGGGTGGCGCCATCCGGGCCGACCACGCCGCCGCGATCGATCGCAAACAGCACATCCAGTTGCTGCACCGCCACGTCGTGCACCAGTTGGTCGTAGCCGCGCTGCAGGAAGGTGGAATAGATCGCGACCACCGGCTTGGCGCCCTGGGTCGCCATGCCAGCGGCCAGCGTTACCGCGTGCTGCTCGGCAATGGCCACATCGAAATAGCGCTGCGGATATTCCTTGCTGAAGCGCACCAGGCCCGAGCCCTCGCGCATCGCCGGTGTGATCACCAACAGCTTGGGTTCGGCGGCGGCCATGTCGCAGACCCAGTCGCTGAAGACGTCGGTATAGGTCGGCTTCTTGGCGCCGGCCTTTGCCACCAGGCCCTTGCTCGGATCGAACGGGCCAACGGCGTGATAACCGATCTGATCGCCTTCGGCCAGCTCGTAGCCCTTGCCCTTGGTGGTGATGACGTGCAGCAGTTGCGGGCCCTTGAGCGTCTGCAGGGTCTTCAGTGCGCCGACCAGGCTGGGCAGGTCGTGGCCATCGATCGGGCCGGTGTAATGGAAGCCCATCTCCTCGAACAGCGTGGACGGCACGAACATGCCTTTCCAGTGTTCTTCCCAACGCCGCACGAAACGCGCGGTAGGGTTGTTCTTCTTGTCGCCGAGGATCTTCTTGCCGCCTTCGCGGATCGCATTGAGCGTGCGGCTGCCGCTGGCGCGCCCCAGCATCTTGGTCAACCCGCCCACTGCTTCGGAGATCGACATGCGGTTGTCGTTGAGGATCACCAGCAGATTCGGTTCCGGGTCCATGCCGCCAGCGTGGTTCAGCGCTTCGTAGACCATGCCGGCGGTCATTGCGCCGTCGCCGATCACCGCCACCATCTTGCGGTCGTCGCCGTTGCGCTGCGCAGCGATGGCCATGCCGAGCGCGGCCGAGATCGAGGTCGACGAATGGCCCACACCGAAGGTGTCGTAGATGCTTTCTTCGCGCTTGGGAAACGGCGCCACGCCGTCCTTCTGCTTGACCGTGTGGATCTGGTCGCGCCGGCCGGTGAGGATCTTGTGCGGGTAGGTCTGATGCCCGACGTCCCACACCAGTTGATCCACCGGCGTCTGATACAGGTAGTGCAGGGCGACGGTGAGCTCGATCACGCCCAGGCCGGCCGCGAAGTGCCCGCCGCTCTTGCCCACCGATTCGATCAGATAGGAGCGCAGTTCTTCGGCGATCGCGGTCAGCTCGGCTTCGTCGAAGCGGCGCAGATCGTCGGGAGTCTGGATGCGGGACAGGCGCGGATAGCGGGTGGTGTCGATCATCATCGTGTCAATCTTCTGAAGCCGTATTGTCCTCCCCATGCGAAGGCCCGGCAAGCAAACCGGTTCAGCTGTCAGCGGGAAGTGATGGGCACACACACCGTCACGCCTGGCGCGCGCGATGCTTACCCACACCTGCGGCAATCTGCCGCACCGTTCGATGGACCGATTGCGCCGAGTCCTCTAGACCACTTGGCCCTTGCCTGCGTGGGATGGGACGCTTGGCCGTGTCCGGGTGCCTCATGCGTTGGATCGCCGTGGCCGGGTTCGATGTCACGTCGGACACCCCGTGCGCCAGCGAAGCCGCCAGCGCTGCGGCGCGAGTGGGGCAACCGCACGGCATCCAGGCCCAAGCGCCCGTGGTTGTCTTGGCACTCGGCCGAAGGGTGGCGCGGCCACTCACCAGCCGGCAGGCGCAACGCGTGGCCAGCCGGCTTACAGCGACAGCTTGGAGCGTTTGGGCAGCTGCGCGCGCAAAAAGGCCATCTGATCGGACAGGATGTTGCGGTTGGACAGGATCAGGTGCTCGATCCAGCTCGGCCGATAGGGCACCGCCAGCAGCGGCATATGCGCCTGTTGCGGCGTGCGGTTGGCCTTGCGCGAATTGCACTGGAAGCAGGCGGTCACCACGTTTTCCCAACTGTCGCGCCCGCCTTTGGACACCGGCATGACGTGGTCGCGGGTCAGGTGCGGGCGACTGAAATGCTGGCCGCAATACATGCACAGCTGCGAATCGCGCGCGAACAACGCGGTGTTGCTGAGGGTCGGGGTCGGGTCCAGCGCGCGCGACCGGGCATGCCCGCGCGCGGCGATGATGGGGTGCAGTTCCAGCGTGCTGCGCTCGCCGGTCAGCCGCGAGATGCCGCCGTGGATCTGCATGCATGGCTCGCCAAGCGTCCACGACACCGCATCGCGGGCGTACAGGCAGGCAGCGTCTTGCCAGTTGATCCAGTCCAGCACGCGGCCATGCGCATCGAGCGACAGCAGGCGAAGCGTGGGGAGTTGGTGGATTGCAGCGACAGCGCTGCCCGCGTCCGGGGCAGCGCTGCCTCCGGGGACGATCACATCACGAACGTGCGTGTCTGTCTCCATCGGGAAAACAGCTTATACCCGATCGTTGACAGTTTGTGTATCGCAGCGAACGGCGTTGGCGCGTGTTTTCAAAGCACTGGCTCGGCAAGTCCCGTTGCCCGCCATTGCGTGCCGCCGCGCTGCGGAATCGCTCGTCGAACGCAGTGATGGCGTTGATGAGCCGTAGGAGCGCACCCGGGCGCGAGGCTTTGTCGAGCGATACCGCTCTGTCGCGGCCAGGTCCGCTCCTGCGACAGCGGCAGGATTCCGCGGCGTGAGCCGTAGGAGCGCACCCGGCGCGAGGCGCTCAGCCTTCGCCGAACAGCTCCGCTTCCAGGGTCATCAGCGGTGCGGCGCCGCTGCGGATGGCGGCGGCATGGGTCAGGGTGCGCGGCAGGATGCGGGCAAAGTAGAACCGCGCCGTCTCCCGCTTGGCGCGCTTGAAGTCCTCGCTGTGCGCGGAGGCATCGGCAGCGGCCACGCTGCGCGCCCACCAGTACGCCAGCACCACGTAGCCCGAATAAAACAGGTAGTCGTGGCTGGCCGCGCCCAGTTCGTCCGGGTTGCGCGCGGCGCGGTCGAGCACATCGCGGGTCAGCATCGCCCATTCGCTGCACTTGTCGCGCAGCGGCTTGATGAACTCGGCCAGCGCAGCGTTGCCGTCCTGGGCGTTGGCGAAGGTTTCCACATCGGCCAGGAAGAGCTTTAGCCCGGCGGCCTGGCTGGCGGCGGTCTTGCGGCCGATCAGGTCCAGCGCCTGGATGCCGGTGGTGCCTTCGTAGATGGTGGTGATGCGCGCGTCGCGGGCCAGCTGCTCCATGCCGTATTCGCGGATGTAGCCGTGGCCGCCGAAGCACTGCAGCGCGTGGTAGGTGTTCTCGATCGACCATTCGGTCTGGCAGGCCTTGGAGATCGGGGTGAGGAAGCTCACCAGGGTCTCGGCGTCGGCGCGTTCGCGTTCGCTCTCGCCGCGATGGGCGACGTCGACCAGGCTGGCCGCATGCAACGCGAGCAGGCGGCTGCCTTCGGTCAGCGACTTGATGGTCAGCAACATGCGGCGCACGTCCGGGTGCACGATGATCGGGTCGGCCGGCTTGTCCGGGAATTTGGCCCCGCTGAGCGCCCGCGATTGCAACCGCTCGCGGCTGTAGCGCAGGGCGTTCTGGTAGGCGCGCTCGGACAACCCGATGCCTTGCAGGCCCACGCTCAGGCGTGCGGTATTCATCATCGTAAACATCGCCTGCAGTCCCTTGTGGGGCTGGCCGACCAGGTAGCCTTGCGCGCCCTCGAAGTTCATCACGCAGGTGACCGAGCCCTTGATGCCCATCTTGTGCTCGATGGAGCCGCAATGCAGCGCATTGCGCTCGCCCACGCTGCCGTCGCGGCCCACCTTGAACTTGGGGGTGACGAACAGCGAGATGCCCTTGGCGCCGGCCGGTGCGTCCGGCAGCTTGGCCAGTACCAGGTGCACGATGTTGTCGGTGAGGTCGTGCTCGCCGGCGGTGATGAAGATCTTGGTGCCGGTGATGGCGTAGCTGCCATCGGGATTGGGTTCGGCACGGGTCTTGAGCAGGCCCAGGTCGGTGCCGCAATGCGGTTCGGTCAGGCACATGGTGCCGGTCCAGCGGCCGTCGATCAGGGGTTTGAGGAAGACGTCCTGCTGCCAGGTCTCGCCGTGCTGGCGCAGGGCTTCCATCGCGCCATGCGACAGCAGCGGAAAGTTGCCCCAGGCCAGGTTGGCAGCGTTGATCATTTCGCTCAGCGGCACGCCCAGCGTGTGCGGCATGCCTTGGCCGCCGAATTGCGGTTCGGCGGTGAGCCCGTTCCAGCCGCCTTCCACGAATTGATCGTAGGCGGCGCGGAAGCCGGGCGGGGTGGTCACCGCGTGCGTGCTCTTGTCGAACGCGCAACCGATCTCGTCGCCCACGCTGTTGAGCGGCGCCAGCACTTGCGAGGTGAAGCGGCCGGCCTCTTCGAGGACGGCGTCGATGATGTCGGTGCTGGCCTCGGTGTAGCCGAGCCGGGCGAACAGGGCGTGCGCGCCGAGCACGTCGTGCAGGGCAAAGCGGAAATCGGTCAGCGGGGCGGTATAGCTGCTCATGCGGGATCCTTGGAAGCGGGTACGGGAGGCGTGCGCGTGCGCCTTAGCGACTCTTAGCGCAGCACGCCGTTGAGGCCGGGAGCCGGGCTGAGCGTATTGCGCGATTCCACACTGAACTCGCGTTGTTTCTTGTCCTGTGGGGTCGCCCAGACCGTGCCCTTGAGCGTGTACGGGAACGAGCGGCCGCCGGCCAGCACGTCGGCCGCGGTGATGCGGCCCAGCGAGGTGGGTTGCACGGTGACGGTGACCACGTCTGCGGTTTCCGGGCCGATCGACATGCCCACGGCCTGGTCGAGCTTGCCGGCCAGTTGATCGCCGGCAGAGATTTCCAGTGCCACGCGTTCGAACTGCATCGGGATGCTGCTGTAGTTCTGCAGGCGCAGGTCCACCGACCAGGAGCCGTCGGCACGCACGGTCAGTTGCTGGATGCTGGCGGCCGGCTCGGACACCCGGCGGACTGCGCCGCCGCAGGCGCTCAGCAGCAGCCCGCAGGCCAGCGACACAAGAAGAAGGCGATAGGCACGACGCATGGACTCGGGTCCTTGGCGGAATGAGGCGGCGCCAAGAATACTACGCAGTACGGTCGCCGCTCCCGAGTGCGCGAAGCGCGGGTGCCGGATCATTACGCCAGGTGATACGCAGCCTCACAATAACGGCGCGGCCACAATCAACGTCGACAGGTCGTAGCCCATCTCGGTCGCCTGCGCCTTGAGCCGTTCCAGTTGCGCGCGCTGCATCTGTGGCGAGCGCGACAGGATCCACAGGTACTTGCGATCCGGCTCGCCGACCACCGCCCATTGGTAATCCGGGTCGAGCGCGATCACCCAATAGTCGGCCCACACCAGCGGCAACCAACCCAGCCACTCGGGAGCAAAGCGCACCTGCAACTGCCCGGGCTGGCCGGCGACCGGGCGCGCCACGCCGTCGGCCTGGGTCAGGCTGCCATCGGCGGTGCGGCAGCCATTGCGCACGCCGATCAAGCCGTCGTCGCGCAAGGTGTAGCTGGCGGTAATGTCGCTGCGGCACTTTTTCTGGAACGACACCGGCAGGTGCGCAATCTCATGCCACTGGCCGGCATAGCGCGAGATGTCCAGCTGCGGCACCGCGCGCACCGGCTGTTGCGCAAACGCTGTCAGCGGCAGCAGGGCGACGAACGACAACAGCAGGCGGGGCAGGCGCATGACAATCTCCGGTGGACGCGCGCAGGCTAGGCCATGTCGCCGGCCGCGCGGCGTGAAGCGGTGCAAGAAACGCGGCCCCCACGGCGGCCGGCAACAAAGTTGCTCGCAACGCTTGCCCAAACTGCGCCTGCTCGCTATAGTGCGCGTCCTCGCAACGCAGGCATCGTGTTGCAGGTTAAGTGGCCGAGTAGCTCAGTTGGTAGAGCAGGGGATTGAAAATCCCCGTGTCGGCGGTTCGATTCCGTCCTCGGCCACCATATCCAAGCCTTCGTTCGCAAGGCTTCCCGGTTCTCACCGGATCTGTTGTTCCCCTGTCACTGCCTCGATTTTGCGCGCGCTGCACAGTCTTTGTGCTGCATGCGCGCGTGCTTGCGCTGACGTGATCCAGCGCGGACGCAGACTCGCGCATTGGTTCGGCCACCCGTTCATCCGCGTAGGTCCTATGTGTACGCAATGCAATCGATTTCGACGTGGTCTTCAAATGCGCATGGCGATACTGCGCGCATGACGCACAAGACACTTCGACGCACCCTGATCCACGGTTACTGCGGTGAATTCCGCGTGGAGACCCTGGAAAGCCAGGCGCCTGGCGCGACGCTGTGGCTTTCCACCGCGTTCGTCTACCACCGCGACCGCGCCGCGCCCGTGGCCACGGTCGAGGGCGCAGGGCAGGGCGAATATCGGGGCGACGCACGCGAGCAGGCGCTGCGCGTCGGTTCTTGTCTGGCGGAGTTTCTGGACCCCAAGGAATACCGCAGCTGCGAGAGGCAGAGTGGCTGAATCGCGGGCTCTCGCATGCGCTTGGAGAGCGTAGGCGGCGGGACCGTTGTTGGTGGGGGGAACAGGACAGGCCGGCGTCGCGTCGCGCGATGCCTCGCATGAACTCAGCACCTGCTGCGCGTGCCCAAGTGAACACGCCACCCATGCCGTGCCTACAGCAACACCACGTTGTGCAAATGCGTTTGAAGGCCCTTGCGCAAAATCCGGTAGCAATCGCGATCGAAGTCGCCGGGTGCGGTCTTCAGTTTGCGGGCCGCAGCCAGCGAGGTGGCGCTGCCCAGATAGTGCCAGTTGCGCAGCACGTGAAACTGACGCAACTGCTTGCCCTCTTCCTTCAACGCCACCGCGCCAGGAAACGGCCAGACGGCCTGTTCCAGATGCTCAAGGGCGGCGCGTAAACGCATCTCGTGGTCGCCCAGCGATTCGGCGCCATGGCAGGCACCGGCACAGCGCTTCAACATGGCGCGGAAACACGGGCGACCATCGGTGGCGCGTTCCAGGCCGAGCAGCCCGTAGCAAAGGCGGTCGCGATCGGCCAGCCGCCGCAGCGCTTCCTGGGCGGCGCGTGGGCTGGAATAGAGCCCATACAGCCACGATATGACCGCCGGGTCGCGCTCGGCCGAATGCACGATGGACACGTCGCCGCAATACAGCCGGATCGAAAACTGACGCGGGACGCGCCGCAGCGTCTGGTTGTACAGCGGGCGCATCGATTTGATGAGCTGCGATTCCAGCAGCTGCGCACCGAGATCGCCGGCCATTTCGAACACGCTGATGCGACGGGTCTGGCGCAATAGCGAGGCTTCGCGTGGCGTGCGGAAGTGATCCATCACCCGCACCCGCAAGTTGACGCTCTTGCCGATATACAACGGCAGCTCGCTGTCCTGGCCGTGGAAGAGATACACCCCGGCAGTCGTCGGCAAGGTTTCGAGCGTGCTGCGCAAATGATCGGGGGAGGCGTATTCGACCGCACCGAGCCCGCGGCGAACGCGTTCACTGCGTGCCACGGCGGACCTTGGTCTGCTGCTGCGTCAGTGGATCGACGCGTGCGCAACCATCCAGGGGGCCTGGCGCTGCTGCATGCACGGTGGGGTGCGAGTGTGTGCGGAACATCCTGGTCATCGGGCGGCAGCGTGCCGATGTGCTGTCGCATCAGCTGAGACGCCGCCCGATTCTTGAAAAGAACGCGCTTCCGGAAAGAGCTGCGGCCCTTGCGGAACCGCCTTGGTACCTGCCGTGTTGCGCAGCTCAGCGGTTGTTGCCGCCACCGCTCGCCTGGCCGCCCTTCTTGCCGGCCTCGCGTGCTTCTTCCGAGGTGAACTCGTGGGCGTTGCCGCTTTCGTGGGCCGCCTTGCCGCCCTTGGAAGCGATTTCGCGCTGCTTGTCTTCGTCCATCGAAGCAAAGCCGCGGTTGCTGGTGCCACCCTTGTTGTCGTTCTGATTTGCCATTGCAGATTCTCACTCGTCGGTTGGGGAATGCACCACTGGACGCCGTGGTGCAGGGCCAGCATCGCGGTGGAGGCATCAATCGGACGTGGGGATTTCGACAGCCGGGCGTGAGCCAGCAAGCGGGCTTGAGGAGCGATCTTCACTGGCGAAAAACGCGGTGTGGCGACGCAATGCGGCAGACGCTCGACAGGATTGCGGCTCCATCGCGCGTGTGCGCCGAATGGCATGCGGCGACCGTGCGACGACACGCCCCTACGTGTTGCGCGCCGATGCCGGAGCGCGGGGCAGGAGCGGCCGGCTATGCTGGTAGCCCCGACGCAGACCAGAACACAGCGATGACGACACGATGCAGATGGTGGGCAACCGTGCTGGCAACGACCGCGACGCTGGCCATGTCAGCCGGCGCCGCTACGCTGCCTGCCGGTGCTGCCAGCCTGTTACCGGCCGGGCAGTCGGTGATGAGTGTCGCTAGTGCGGATCTCACCGGCGATGGCCGGCAGGATTACGTGGTTGCGTTGCGTGCATCCGCAGAACAAACGCTGCGCGGCCCTGGCCATGCAGCACCGCCGCGTACCCTGCTGGTGCTGGTTGCAAACGCCGACGGTGGGTTTGTGGAAGCCGCGCGCAACATGCGGGTGATCTTCAACGCCGACGAAGGCGGGCAGTGCGATCCATTTCTGGACAGCGACCAGGGCCTGGTCGCAAAGGGCGCGTATTTCACCGTGCAAAACGCGGTGGCGTGCGGACAACACTGGACCGACTACATCACCTTTCGTTACGACCGCCGCCGCGGCGTCTTCGTGTTCCACAAACGCGTGATCGAAGCATGGGAAATGAACACCCAGGACACGCCCGATGCCCAAGCGCTGCGTCTGAGCGAGCACAAGGAAATTGCCGCCGACCCGCGTAAGCCGGTGCTGCTCTCTGCCTACAGGCCTGCGCCGTGATGGCGCTATCGCAGCGCATCCGGTTCGATGGCGGGCGCGGCCGTACGGGAAATGCTCATGGATGTGACGAATCGCCTCACCGAACCCAACTAGACTGTAGCCACGGGAATGGCCCCGCGGAGAACATCACTTGAACGATCCCGGTCACGGAGAGCTGCGGGCGCCTCAGATCAGCGACACACGCGGCTTGCCTGTCGAGAAGCACCGCTCGGACATCTTCTTTGCCGCAGTGGAAACCACGCGCATGCCGATGACGGTGACCGACCCTCATCTTCCGGATAATCCCATCGTGTTCGCCAACCGCGCGTTCCTGGAGATGACCGGCTATGCCGCCGATGAGGTCATCGGCAACAACTGCCGTTTCCTGCAGGGGCCCGAGACCGATCCGGCCAGCATCAGCGATGTGCGCGCATCGATCGAAAGCCGCAGCGAATTTGCCACCGAGGTGCTGAATTACCGCAAGGACGGCTCCTCGTTCTGGAATGCGCTTTTCATCTCGCCGGTGTTCGACGACAAGGGCAACCTGGTCTATTTCTTCGGCTCGCAATTGGATGTAAGCCGGCGCCGCGATGCCGAAGATGCGCTGCGCCAGGCGCAGAAGATGGAAGCGCTGGGCCAGCTGACGGGCGGCATCGCGCACGATTTCAACAATCTGCTGCAGGTGATGTCTGGACATCTGGAAGTGATCCAGATGATGGCCAGCGCCGGCGCGGGGAATGCCGAGCGGATTGCCTTCAGTGCCGAACACGCGGCGGCCGCCGCTGCCAAGGCGGCCACCTTGACCCAGCAATTGCTGGCGTTTTCGCGCAAGCAGAAACTGCGCGGGCGGGTCGTGAACCTCAACGGGCTGGTGGCCGGCATGACCAACATGGCCGAGCGCGCGCTGGGGGGCGGCGTCACCCTGCGCCAGACGCTGGAAGAAGGGCTGTGGAACTGCCAGATCGACACCACCCAGGCAGAGGTGGCGCTGTTGAATGTGTTGATCAATGCGCGCGACGCGATGGCGCAGGCCGAACGCAAGGAAGTCACGGTGCAGACCCAGAACGTGGAGATCTCGGGCCACGACCTGGCGATGTATCACCAGCTGTCCCCGGGCCGCTACGTCAGCATCGCCGTGACCGATACCGGCTCGGGCATGCCGCCGGAGGTGGTCAGCCGGGTGATGGAACCGTTCTTCACCACCAAGGAGGAAGGGCAGGGCACCGGCCTGGGCCTGTCGATGGTGTACGGCTTCGTCAAGCAGTCTGGCGGCACCGTGCGCATCTATAGCGAGGTGGGCGAAGGCACCACGGTGCGGCTGTATTTCCCCGCCTCCAGCGAATTCGAAAACGATTTGCAGGCCGCCAAGAGCCGCGCCATCGACAAGGGGGGCAACGAAACCATCCTGGTGGTGGAAGACAAGCAGGACGTGGCGGTGGTGGCGCGGATGTTTCTGGAAAAAGCCGGTTACCGCGTCCTGTCTGCATCCAGCGGACGCGAGGCGGTGGAGGTCCTGGAGAAGACCCCGCAGGTGGATGCGCTGTTCACCGACCTGATCATGCCCGGCGGTATGAACGGGGTAATGCTCGCCCGTGAGGCGCGCCGCATGTTGCCGAAGATCAAGATCCTGCTCACCACCGGCTACGCCGATGCGAGCATCCAGCGCACCGATGTGGGCGGCGCCGAATTCGATGTGGTCGACAAACCCTACACGCAGAAGGAACTGCTCAAGCGCATCCGCATGTTGCTGGATGGGCCGACCGGGGTTGGTTGAGGCCGGCAGACCGCCAGTGCGATGCCGCTGCGGCATCGCACTGCAGCCGCGATTGCAGTTTCAAGATTGCGTCAGTTCGCCAGCGCGGCGCCCGCAGCCGCAGGCGTGGGGAGCAGCCTGGCAGCCGTGAGGCCCGCGGAGCTGGGCGCCTGTCGCCTCCGCCAGATCACCCGCGTCCTGCACGGGGCGTTGGCCAGATCACCAGGCTTGTCTTGCGGCGAGAACATCCAGGCCACATCGGTGAATAGCACGTCGGTGAGTGGCTGGCCGTTCCGGCACGCGCTGCACCACAAGCAGGTTCCCGCGATCACTCCCGAAAACGCACTGGTCCCGTAAAGGCAGTCACTACTGCTGCCGATCCCACCTCCGCGCGCTCAGTCACCCACCGGCGCCACATAACCTTCGGGTTTGTCGGCATTGCGCTCGAACAGGAACTTCTGCAGTTCGGCTTCGAGAAAGGCGCGGTGTTTTGGGTCGCGCGGCGACAGCCGGTTTTCGTTGATCAGCATGGTCTGATGCGCCAGCCACGCTTGCCAGGCGGTCTTGCCGATCTGCGCGAAAATGCGCTGGCCGAGCTCGCCCGGATACGGCACGAAATCCAGGCCTTCGGCGTCGCTTTGCTGGTAGTGGCAGAACACGGTGCGGGACATGCGGATTCCTTTGGGACACGCGTTTACAGCGCGTCGAGCAACTTGCGGATCGGCGCCGGCAGGCCCAGCGATGCAAGATCGGCAGGCGCTACCCAGCGTAGATCGTCATTGTCGCCCACCGCCGGACGTAGCGCGACCTTGCGCAGGCGCAAGGGCTGCAAATGCAGCCGGTAGTGGCTGAAGGTGTGCACGATCGGCGGCATCTCGTCGGCGCGCTCGTAGTTGCCGTCGATATGCGCTGCGAACCAGGCGCGCATGCCGCTGTGGGTATCGGCCTGCGGCAGCGTCCACAGCGCGGCCCAGATGCCGGTTGGCGGGCGTCGCTGCAGCAGGATGTGGCCCTCGGCATTCTGCAGCAGCAGCGCAGTGGCCTCGCGTTCGGGCAGCTGCTTGCCGGGCTTGGGAGTGGGCAATGCCTCGACCAGGCCATCGCGGCGTGCGATGCAATCGGTCTGCAGCGGGCACAGCACACAGGCGGGCTTGGCGCGCGTGCACAGCGTGGCGCCGAAATCCATCTGCGCCTGGGTGTAGTCGGCCAGGCGGCCAGCCGGGACATGCGCAACATGGCTGGTGGCCAGTTGCCATAACTGTTTTTCAATCGCCGGCAGGCCGGGATACCCGGCAATGCCGTGGAAGCGGGCGAGCACGCGTTTGACGTTGCCGTCCATGATCGCGAAGCGATCGTTCCAGGCCTGGCTCAGGATCGCGCCTGCCGTGCTGCGGCCGATGCCCGGCAGCGCAAGCAGTGCATCGAAGTCGCGCGGCAATTGCCCACCGTGCAGCGCGACGCATTGCTTGGCGGCGGCATGCAGATTGCGCGCGCGGGCGTAGTAGCCCAGTCCGGCCCACTGCGCCATCACGGTGTCGTTGTCGGCCGCCGCCAGATCGGCCAGCGCGGGGAAGCGCGCCATGAACTTGTGGAAATACGGAATGACCACCGCCACCTGGGTCTGCTGCAGCATGATTTCCGACAGCCACACCCGGTAGGGCGTGCGTGGGTGCTGCCAGGGCAGATCATGGCGGCCATGGCCGTCGAACCAGTGCAACAGGCGGTCGACAAAGGCATCGGCGGAGGGAGTGGCGTGGTCGGCTGGCATGAGCTTTGCTGGCGATGGAGGCGAGGCGAGAGTGGCGGGACGGGGGAGTGGATCTGCTGCGCGTGTCGTGCGTGGCGTCCCTTCGCTGCAGCGCAACCGTCATTCCGCCCAGGCACCGTTCGCAGAAAGATCCTTCATCGCCAGCCCGATGCGGTGGTGTCGGCGCATGGGAGCAGGCCGCTGACGCATCCGCGCGACCTTGCCTTCAGCGTCCTGCGCGCAAGGGCTGGGCAACCTCCAGGACGCATCTTGCCTGCAACCAATCGCATGGCACCCGCCGCACCGTGCAACCTGCCTGTAGCGCCTGCGCGCGCAGCGGTTGCAGACGCGGGCAGGCATCTTCCGATCAGCCGCCCAAAGCGTCGGGCAACAGCGCGTCGACGAAGGCGACCGGGTCGAAGACGCGCAGATCTTCCGGACGCTCGCCGATACCGGCAAAGCGGATCGGAATATTGAACTCGCGCGCCAGCGCGAACACCACGCCGCCCTTGGCGGTGCCGTCGAGCTTGGTCACGACCAGGCCGGTGACGCCCACGGCAGCGTGGAACTGGCGCAGCTGCGAGATGGCGTTCTGGCCGGTGGTGCCGTCGATGACCATCAGGACTTCGTGCGGCGCGGCGGCATCGATCTTGCCGAGCACGCGGCGGATCTTGCCGAGCTCGTTCATCAGCCCGGTCTGGGTGTGCAGGCGGCCGGCGGTGTCGGCGATCAACACATCGGTGCCGCGCGCCTTGGCGGCCTGCAGCGCGTCGAACGCCACCGACGCGGCATCGGCGTTTTGCCCCTGCGCGATCACGGCCACCCCATTGCGATCGCCCCAGGCCTGCAATTGCGCCACCGCCGCAGCACGGAAGGTGTCGCCGGCGGCCAGCATCAGGCTGTTGCCTTCGTCCTTGAAGCGCTTGGCCAGCTTGCCGATGGTGGTGGTCTTGCCGACGCCGTTGACACCGACGGTGAGCACCACGAACGGTTTGAGCGAGCGGTCGATCACCAGCGGCTTGGAGACCGGCTGCAGCAGCGCGATGAGATCGGCACGCAAGGCCTTGAACAGAGCCTGGGCGTCGACGAATTCGCGCGATTTCATCCGCTTGCGCAGGCCGTCGATCAACGCAGTGGTGGCGCCGATGCCGACGTCGGCGGTGATCAGTGCGGTTTCGATTTCATCCAGCAGGTCGTCATCGAGCTTGGGATTGCGCGAGAACAGGCCGCCGAAGCTGCGTGCGAAGGTGCTGTTGCGCAGCCGCTCGCGCCAGCCGGGTTTTCCCGCCGGCGCGGCGGGGAGGGCGTCGCGCTGGCCGACGATGCTGTCGTCCTGCGTACTCGCCAGCGGTGCACTGACGATGGCCGGTGCGGTGACCGTCGGCGCGGTACTGGTCGGGGGCGCGCTGGCGGGAGCTGAAGCAGCCGGTGCAGGCGTCGAGACCGGCCCAGCGGCCACCGGCGGTGCGACCACGGCAGGGGCGACGGGTTGCGAAGGTGTGGCCGGCTGGGCAGGCACGACGGGAGGCGGCGTTGGAACGGTCTGCGGCTGCGCCACGACCGGCGGCACCACCACGACCGGCGCGCCGGGCGCGCTGGCGGGCATTGGGTCTGGCAGCGCCTGCAATGCGGTCGGCGCGGGCGCCGCAGGAGTTGCAGGCGCGCTGGGGACGGCGGCAATACTCTGCGCCTGGCCAGTGCGTGCAGCGATTTCCTGCGCCAGCTGGTCGGCTGGCGCGGCGGTGGTCTGCGGCGGTGCTGGCGCCGCAGGCTCGCTGCCTGCCGGAGCAGGAGTGACAGGCGCAATAGCCGGCGTTGCGGCCGTCTGTCTGCCTGGCTCGGCCGTGGGCAGCGCGTCGACCGGCGATGCCGGGGGGGCGGCAGACGGCGCGGTGGGAAATGCGGCTGCCAGTTCTTCCAGGCTGTAGCGCGAGGTACGCGAGCTGTCGGGCGTGGTTGGCTTGTTACGGCGAAAAAAGCTGGCCATTGGCAACGCAGTAGGGGAAACCGGAAATTCTATCATCCAGCCCTGCTGACACCTTGACGCTGCCTTTAGCGTGGCGCCGCGTCCGGGCGCATTGCATGCAGCGCAGTCCCGCAGGTCTGGCGACTGCCCCGGCTGCGCCAGTGCATGGCAAATCCTGCCGAATTCGGCATTTGTGCCAGCGATGTGTCAACGCGAAGTTGTGTCCTTATAACTGACCCTTGAGCGCGCGATAATCGCGCGGCGTCATGCCGACGGTGGCCTTGAACTGACGCGCGAACGCGCTCTGGTCGGCGAACCCGCAGCGTTGCCCGATGCTGGCGATGCTGTCGTCGCCGTACAGCAGCCGCATCGCCGATTCGATGCGCAACTTGGTCAGCAATTGCTGCGGGGTGACCTGGAACACGCGGCGGAAGTGGCGTTCCAGCTGCGCCACCGATAACCCGGCCAGGTCGGCCAGGCTCTGCACGCGCAGGTTGTCGCCGAAGTTGGCCTGCATGTGTTCCATCACCTGGCTCAAGCGTTCGTATGCAGAATGTCGGCTGTCGGGCTGGCCCAGGTCGCGTGAGATGCCGACCACGCCGATCACCTCATTGGCCTCGCACAGCGGGCGTTTGAAGGTCAGGCACCAGCCCGGCAGGCGGTTGGGGTACAGATGCACTTCGAGCTGGTTGTCGATGAGCTCGCCGCACAGCACGCGGCGGTCCTGCATCATGTAGCTGCCGCCCAGCGGCAACGGGAACACTTCCAGCGGCGAGCGGCCGATGATCTCGCTGCGCAGCTTGCGTCCCAACCGGCGCACCAGGGTCAGGTTGCAATGGGTGTAGCGGCCCTCGCTGTCCTTGATGAAGAACACCACATCCGGCAGTGCATCGAACAGCGTCTGCATTTCCAGGGCGGGCAGGTTGAGGTCCATCAGGGTCATGGTGGCGGTCACGATTAGACGGTTGCACGACGGTGCAGCCCAGCAATGATCCTAGCGCAAACGCGCGGTTGTGATTCGGGTGGATGATTGTGCGGATTTCCGCATTTTCACTTGGCATTGAACGCTAGTCGCCCGCAGGTCGGCAGTGGGAGCATGGGATATGCACACCATCGACGTCATCGACTCCCACACGGCTGGCGAGCCTACCCGCGTGGTCCTTTCCGGTTTTCCAGATCTGGGCGATGGCGACCTGGCGCAGTGCCGCGAACGCTTTCGCAGCGAGTTCGACCACTGGCGCAGCGCCATCGCCTGCGAGCCGCGTGGGTCGGACACCATGGTGGGCGCCTTGTTGCTGCCCCCGCGCGACCCAGGCGCCTGCACCGGGGTGATCTTCTTCAACAACGTGGGCTACCTGGGCATGTGCGGGCACGGCACCATCGGGGTGGTCCGCACGCTGGCCGAGCTGGGGCGCATCGGCCCGGGCCAGCACCGGATCGAGACGCCGGTCGGCACGGTGGGCGTGGAGCTGGCCGACGACGGCACGGTGTGGGTGGACAATGTCGAGAGCTATCGCGTTGCCAGCGGGGTGGAGGTGGAGGTGCCGGGGCATGGCCGGGTGCGCGGCGACGTGGCCTGGGGCGGCAACTGGTTCTTCATCACCGAGCAGGCGCCGTGCGCGCTGGACCTGGCGCATCAGCGCGAGCTGACCGCCTACACCGAGGCGGTTCGGCTGGCCCTGGAAGCGGCCGGGATCACTGGCGAGGCAGGTGGCGAGATCGACCATATCGAAGTCAACGGCGCTGCGCCCGACGGTAGCGGCGTGGCGCGCAATTTCGTGCTGTGCCCGGGCTTGGCCTACGACCGCTCGCCATGCGGCACCGGCACCAGCGCCAAGCTGGCCTGCCTGGCGGCGGACGGCAAGTTGGCCGAAGGCGAGCGCTGGGTGCAGCAAGGCATTCTGGGCAGCGCCTTCGAAGGCAATTATCGGTTGAGCGGGCGTGGCATCGCACCGCGCATCAGTGGGCGGGCGTACATCACCGCGCGCGCGCAACTGGTGATCGACCCGGCGGACCCGTTCGCCTGGGGCATCGTGGCCTGATGGAACCCCAGCGGCCCGCACCGGTGCTTGCGTCGGTCACGCCGTCTGGCGCAGCACTGTCTGCTGCGATGGCAGGAACTGCTGCTGCAACGCCTGCGTCGGCAGCGGCGCCTGGATTGGGTGCGGTTGCCGAATCCGGGTCCGCCGCGTCTGCCGCGTACACGCGACGCAGTTACGACCTGATCGTGATCGGCGCCGGCATTGTGGGCGCCGCTTGCGCGGAAGCGGCGGCGGGCGAGGGCCTTCGCGTGGCGATCGTCGAGCCGGGACCGATCGGCGGCGGCGCCACCGCCGCGGCGATGGGGCATTTGGTGGCGATGGACGACGACCCGGCCGAGCTGGCGTTGTCGGCGTATTCGCTGCGGCTATGGGAACGCTTCGCCACGCTCAGCGACGCCGAATTCAGCCGCTGCGGCACGCTGTGGGTGGCCCGCGATGCGCGCGAACTGGCGGCGGTGCCAGCCAAGATCGCGCGCCTGGCAACGGCCGGCCTGCATGCCGAAGCGATCGATGCCGCGCAGCTGTATGCGCTGGAGCCAGAGCTGGTGCCCGGGCTGGCTGGCGGCATGCGCGTGCCCGATGAAGCCGTGGTGTATCCGCCGCGGGTCGCGCGGCATTTGGTGGGCCTGGCCTGCACGTCCGGTGCACGCTTGTTTGCCGGCCGCCGCGTGGTGCAGCTGCAGGCGCATGCGGTGCGTCTGGACGATGGGCAGACGCTCGCCGGGCCGGTGCTGGTGGCCAGCGGTGTGGCCTTGCCGCAGTTGCTGCCCGAGCTGGCACTGCGCCCGCGCAAGGGCCATTTGGTGATCACCGACCGGCACCCGGGGCTGATCCGGCATCAGCTGCTGGAACTGGGCTATGCGGATTCGGCGCACGGGGCCGAGGACACCAGCGTGGCCTTCAATGTGCAGCCGCGGCCCACCGGGCAGATTCTGATCGGCTCCTCGCGCCAGTTCGGCGAGCACGACCGCGCCTTGTCGATGCCGGTGCTGCAGCAGATGTTGCAGCGCGCCTTTGCGTACCTGCCGGTCCTGCGCGAGCTGCAGGCGATCCGCGTGTGGACCGGCCTGCGTCCGGCCACGCCGGACGGGCGCCCGTATCTGGGGGTGGTGCCCGGCCGACGCGATGTTTGGGTGGCCGCCGGTCACGAGGGGTTGGGGGTCACCACGGCGCTGGGGAGCGCACGGCTGATCGTGGACAGCCTGCTCGGGCGCACCCCGGCCATCGACCCGGCGCCCTACGCACCGGCGCGTGCCGTGCAAGGAGCGCCCGCATGAGCGCGACGGTGCGTCTGCAGGTGGACGGGCGCATGGTCGAGGTGCCGGCCGGTGCCAGCGTGGCGGCGGCCGTGGCGCAGGCGACGTTGCAGTTTCGCCAATCGAGCAGTGGGCAAGCGCGCGCGCCCCTGTGCGGCATGGGCGTGTGTTTCGAATGCCGCGTGCGCATCGATGGCGTGGGACAGCAACGCGCCTGCCTGGTGGACGCATGCGATGGCATGCAGGTGCGCACCGATGGCTGAGCGCGTGCTGCATTTCGATGTGTTGGTGATCGGCGCCGGCCCGGCCGGGCTGGCGGCGGCGCAGGCGGCGGCCAGCCAAGGCGTGCGCGTGGGCGTGGTCGACATGCAGCCACGTACCGGCGGTCAGGTGTGGCGCAGCGATGTGCAACACGGCGCGCCGGCCGATGCGCGCGAATTGCGGCAGCAGGTGGCGGGCAATGCATCGATCACCGTGCTGACGCGCACGCAGATTGTGCTGGCGCAGCCGGGCTGGCTGCTGGCCGATGGCCCCGACGGCACGCTGCAACTGCATTACGCCGCCCTGGTGCTGGCCACCGGTGCGCGCGAATTGCTGTTGCCATTTCCAGGCTGGACCTTGCCCGGCGTCACCGGTGCCGGCGCCGCGCAGGCGCTGGCCAAGCAGGGCTGGCCGCTGGCGGGCAAGCGCGTGCTGGTGGCCGGCAGTGGCCCGTTGTTGCTGGCCAGTGCGGCCACGTTGCAACGGCATGGCGCGCAGGTGCTCGGCATTCACGAACAGACCTCGCCGGCCGCCTTGCGCCAGTTCGCACTGCAGTTGTGGCGCTGGCCGGGCAAGGCCGCGCAGGCGGTGGCCTTGCGCCTGCAGCTGCGTGCAGTGGCATATCGCGCCGGCAGCATCGTGGTTGCCGCGCATGGCGACACGCAGCTGCGCGAAGTGGAGCTCGCCGGGCCCGGCGGCCGCACGCGTCTGGCCTGCGATCAACTGGCGGTGGGCTATGGCCTGGTGCCCAACACCGAGCTTGCGCAATTGCTGGGTTGCCAGCTGCATGCCTGCGGCGCGCACCAGCAGGTGCAGGTGGATGCGCTGTTGCGTACCAGCGTTAACCAGATCTTTGCCGCCGGCGAAGTCTGCGGCATCGGCGGGCGCGATTGCGCATTGATCGAAGGAGCGATGGCCGGACACATGGCGGCCGATGCACCGGAGGCGGCGCTGCGTCTGCAGCCACGGCGTGACGCCGCGCGTGCGTTTGCCGATCTGCTGCAGCAGCACTTCGCGCTTGACCCGCGTATCCGCACGCTGGCGCAGGCGGACACCTTGATCTGCCGCTGCGAAGACGTACCGCTGGCCGCCCTGGACAGCTTCGACGATGCGCGCGACGCCAAGCTCGCCTCGCGCTGCGGCATGGGCGCCTGCCAGGGCCGTATCTGCGGCGCTGCGCTGGCCGAACTGGGGCGCTGCCCGCCCGATCTTTCTACCGACGCCGGCCGCCGGCCGCCGTTGTTCCCGGTCCGCCTCGCGGCGCTGGCCGACTCGTTCACTTCCGACTCGCAAGGGAAACATCCATGAGCAATGCTGCGTTCTGGCACGGCGTGCTGCCGGCCATCACCACCCCGTTCACCGCCAACGGCGACATCGACCACGAGTTCCTCGGCAAGCACGCAAATCAACTGGTGGATGCCGGTTGCACCGCGATCGTGCCGCTGGGCTCGTTGGGGGAGGCCGCGACCTTGAGCGTGGAAGACAAGCTGGCGATCCTGCGCACACTGGTCACCGCCCTGAACGGCCGCGTGCCGGTGGTGCCGGGCATCGCCAGCTTGGCCACCGGCGAAGCGGTCGCGCTGGCCAAGGCGGCCAAGGACATCGGCTGCGGCGGCTTGATGGTGCTGCCGCCGTACGTGTATTCCACCGACTGGCGCGAGATGGGCGCGCATGTGCGCGCGGTGATCGGCGCAACCGATCTGCCGGTGATCCTGTACAACAACCCAGTGGCCTACAAGACCGATTTCGGCCCGGCGCAGATCGCCGAGCTGGCCGCCGAATTCCCGAACCTGCAGGCAGTGAAGGAATCCTCCGGCGACGTGCGCCGCTTCGCTGCGCTGCAGGAATTGCTGGGCGATCGCCTGGCGCTGCTGGTGGGCATGGACGATGCCATCGTCGAAGGCCTGAGCATGGGCGCCAAGGGCTGGATCGCCGGCCTGGTCAATGCGTATCCGAAGGAATCGGTGCGCCTGTTCGAACTCGCCCGCGATGGCGGTTACCCGGCGGCCAGGGAGCTTTACCACTGGTTCCTGCCGCTGCTGCGCCTGGATACGGTGCCCACCTTCGTGCAGCTGATCAAACTGGTGCAGGCCAAGGTCGGCATGGGCAGCGAGCAGGTGCGTGCGCCGCGCCTGGTGGTGGCCGGCGCCGAGCGCGATGCCGCCTTGAAGGTGATCGACCATGCCATCGCCACCGCGCCTACATTGTCTTGATGGCGCACTGATGCTGCCCTGGTCCGTCGTGCCTGCGGGTGAGCGCCAGGTGCCAGTTGTGCCGATTCGTAGCACGCGCCCTGCCTGCGCGCGCCGCGATGCGTTGGCCGATGCGGATGTGGCATCCAGTGCTGCATCCTCATCGTCTTTTTGCTCTGCCGCCAGCGCACCGAGCGCAGGTCCTGCCTCCCTGTCACCGAAGGTGCCGCAATGAACGAGACGAACCACTCCATTCCCGCGGCCGCAGCCGAGATCCTGCTGGCAGGGCAATGGCAAGCCAGCCGCGCCGCCACCGGCAGTTTCCGCGCTGCCGACCCGGCCACCGGCGAGCCGATCGGGCCGTACTTTCCGGTCAGTGGTGCGGACGATGTGGAAGCGGCCGTGGTTGCGGCGCAGTCAGTGGCGGCGGCGTTGGCGGCCGCACCGGTCGAGCGGATCGCGGCCTTTCTGGAAGGCTATGCCGACGCGCTGGATGCCGATGCCGAGACCCTGGTCGCGCTGGCGCATGCCGAGACGGCGTTACCGGCGCCCACACGCTTGCGCGGTAACGAACTGCCGCGCACCAGCGGCCAACTGCGGCAGGCCGCACAGGCCGTGCGCAGCTACAGCTGGACCCAGCCCATCATCGACAGCGCGGCAGACCTGCGTTCGCACCTGGCGCCACTGGGCAAACCGGTGCTGGTGTTCGGCCCGAACAACTTTCCGTTCGCGTTCAATGCAATTGCCGGCAGCGATTTCGCCTCGGCGATTGCCGCGCGCAACCCGGTCATTGCCAAGGCGCATCCGTTGCATCCGGCCACCAGCCAGCGCATGGCGCAGCTCGCGCATCAGGCCTTGGTTGGGGCCGGTCTGCCTGCGGCGGCGGTGCAACTGCTGTATCACTTCGACACTGCCGTCGGCCTGCGCTTGGCAGGCGATGCGCGGCTGGGCGCGATCGGTTTCACTGGCAGCCGTGCCGGTGGGCTGGCACTGAAGGTGGCCGCAGACGCGGCGGGCGTGCCGTTTTATGCCGAGCTTTCCAGCGTCAACCCGGTCTTCCTGTTGCCGGGCGCGCTGGCCGAACGCGGCGACGCGCTTGCGCAGGAATTCTTCGCCTCCTGCACGCTGGGTAGCGGGCAGTTCTGCACCAACCCCGGTGTGGTGGTGGTGCCGCATGGCGCGGCTGGCGAGGCGTTCGTTGCGGCCACCAAGGCGCATTTCGAAGCGGCCATGCCGATGGTGCTGTTCTCCGCCGCCGGTGTAGAAGGCGTGCAACGCGGTGTGGCGAGCCTGCGTGCCGCCGGCGCCAGCATGCTGGCCGGCGGACACACCGGCGAGGATGGCTACCGTTATGCGCCGACCTTGTTGAGCGTGGATGCGCAAGCCTTTCTGGCCAACCCGCACGCCCTGCAGGCCGAAGCCTTCGGCCCGGTGAGCCTGCTGGTGCGCGCAGCCGATGTGGCGCAGATGGCACAGGTGGCTGCCGCGTTCGAAGGCAACCTGACCGGCACGTTGTACCGCGCGGCCGACGGCAGCGACGATGCGGCGTGGCAGACCATTGCCCCGGTATTGCGCGCGCGGGTGGGGCGGTTGATCAACAGCAAGATGCCGACCGGCGTGGCCGTGAGCGCGGCGCAGAACCACGGCGGCCCGTTCCCGAGCACCGGGCATCCGGGCTTCACGGCGGTGGGCATGCCCGGCGCCATCCGCCGTTTTGCCGCCTTGCACAGCTACGACGCGGTGCCCGATGCACTGCTGCCTGCCGAACTGCGCCAGCGCAATCCGGGCGGCGTGGCACGTCTGGTCGATGGGCAATGGAGCACGGCCGATCTTGGAGCCGGCGCATGAGCAGCCAGATCGGCGGGCTGTCGCTTGCGCAAGCGCGTGCGCAACTGACGCCGTGGACACAACGCGCCGCGCCGATCGCCACGGACGAATACGAGCGCCGCATCGAGCGTGCGCGCACCCTCATGCGCGCGCATGGCGTGGATGCGCTGTTGATCGGTGCCGGCACGTCGCTGCGCTATTTCACCGGCGTGCCGTGGGGGGCGAGCGAGCGTCTGGTGGCCCTGCTGCTGACGCTGGATGGCGAGCCGGTGCTGATCTGCCCGATGTTCGAGGAAGGCTCGCTGGATGCGGTGCTGAAGATCCCGGTGACCAAATACCTGTGGGAAGAGCACGACGACCCGTACGCACTGGTGGTACAGGCCATGGACGAGCGCCATGCGCATGCCCTGGCGCTGGACCCGGGCATTGCGTTCGCCGTGCATACCGGTCTGCGTGCGCATCTGGGCAAGGCCATTCGTGATGCCGGCGCGATCATCGATGGCTGCCGCATGTGCAAGTCGCCGGCCGAGCTGGCATTGATGCAGCAGGCTTGCGATATGACCTTGCTGGTGCAGCGGCTGGCGGCCGGTATCGCACACGAGGGCATCGGGACCGATGAACTGGTGCGCTTCATCGACCAGGCGCACCGCGCGCTGGGCGCCGACAACGGATCGACCTTCTGTATCGTGCAGTACGGCCACGCCACTGCGTTTCCGCACGGCATCCCGGGTGTGCAGCACCTGCGCGAAGGCGAACTGGTGTTGATCGACACCGGCTGCACCGTGCAGGGCTACCACTCCGACATCACCCGCACCTGGATCTATGGCGCGGCCAACGACGCGCAGCAGCGCATCTGGGACCTGGAGCAGGCCGCGCAGGCGGCGGCATTCGCAGCGATCCGCCCGGGCGTGGCATGCGAGGCGGTGGATCAGGCCGCGCGCAAGGTGCTGGAGGCAGCCGGGCTCGGCCCCGACTATCGATTGCCCGGGTTGCCGCATCGCACCGGTCACGGCTGCGGCCTGGCGATTCATGAGGCGCCTTACCTGGTGCGCGGCAATGCGCTGCCGTTGCAGCCGGGCATGTGTGCCAGCAACGAGCCGATGATCGTGGTGCCGGAACAGTTCGGCGTGCGCCTGGAAGACCATTTCCACGTGACCGACGATGGCGCGCAGTGGTTCACGCCGCCGTCGGTGGCGATCGATCAACCGTTTGCGTGAGCCGTTACAGGTTCACGCACGCGTAGGAGCGCACCCGGGCGCGACGGGCAGTCCCGATGAAGCCGTCGCGCTCAGGCGCGCTCCTACAGCCGCCATTGCATCTTGGAGTGAATGCATGAAACACCTGCGTCCCGTTGCCATCGGTCTACTCGCCGCGGCCTTGGTCACCGCCTGCAAGCCGGCGCCGCCCGCAGCGGAGCGGGCGGCTACACCTGCCTCCGCCTCGACCGGCGAGCAGGCTGCCAAGGCCTTCGATGCGCTGCTGGACAAGCAGTGGCAGTACCAACTGCAGCACAACCCCGAGTTCGCCAGCATCATCGGCGACAAGCGCTACAACGACCGCTGGAGCGATTACTCGCTGGAGGCCGTGCAGGCAGAGCGCAGCGCAACGGCCGACCTGCTCAAGCAGTTCGAAGCGGTGGATGCCAAGACGCTGGACGAGCAACGCCAGCTCAGCCTGCAGATGATGCTGGGCCAGTTGCGCGACAAGCTGGAAGGGATCGACCTGAAAACCTATGCAATGCCGCTGGAACCGATCGGCGGCATACAGTTGGCGTTGGCCGGCTACGGCGATGCCTTCCCGTTCGAAAATGCCAAGGATTACCAGGACTACATCAAGCGGTTGCAGGCGATTCCTACGGTGATCGACCAGGTGATCGCGGTGTCGCGGCAGGGGGCGAAGGAGGGCCTCACCCAGCCGCGTTATCTGCTGGAGCGCCTACCCGAGCAGATCGACAAGATTGCGGCCTTGACCGGGGAGCAGAGCCCGTTCGCCTCGCCATTGAAAAAGCTCGACGCCGCCGTACCGGCCGATCAACGCGATGTGCTGCGCCAACAGCTGCTCGCCGCGATCGACCAACAGGTGCGCCCGGCTTACGCAAAGCTGGCCGCGTTCGTCCGCGACGAATATGCCGCGCAGGGGCGCGCGCAGGAAGGTGTCTGGTCGCTGCCCGATGGCGAGCGCCGCTATCGTTACGCCATCCACACCCAGACCACCACCGACATGGCGCCGGAGGACATCCACCAGATTGGTCTGAAGGAGGTGGCGCGCATCGAAGGCGAGATGACGCAGATCGCCAAGGCGCAGGGTTTTGCGGATCTGGCCAGCTTCCGCAAGGCCGTGGAGACCGACAAGCGACACTTCGCCACCTCGGGCGAGCAGATCCTGCAGCAATACCGCCAGTACATCGCAGCGATGCAACCGCAGCTACCGAAGTTGTTCGGCCATCTGCCCAAGACCCCGCTGGAAGTGCAGGCGATGCCGGCGTTCCGGCGTACCGCACCGGGCGCCGAATACTGGCAGAGCAATCCGGAAGGCACCAAGCCGGCGATCGTGAAGGTCAACACCAGTGACTTCGCCAGCCGCACGTTGATCAATATCGAAACCACCGCCTACCACGAAGGCGTGCCCGGGCATCACCTGCAGATCTCGCTTGCGCAGACATTGCCGTTGCCGCCGTTCCGCCAGCAGGCCGGCTACAACGCCTATATCGAAGGTTGGGCGCTGTATGCCGAGCGCCTGGGCAAGGAGATCGGTTTCTTCAAAGATCCGTACAACGACTATGGGCGCCTGTCCGGCGAATTGCTGCGCGCCAACCGGTTGGTGCTCGACACCGGCGTGCACTACAAGCACTGGAACCGCCAGCAAATGGTGGATTTCTTCCACGCACATCCGTCCGATGACGAGCCCAGCATCCAGTCTGAAACCGATCGCTACATCGTGTGGCCGGGCCAAGCGCTGGGGTACAAGCTCGGCCAGCTGCAGATCCTGGCGCTGCGTGCGGAAGCCGAGAAGGAACTCGGTGAGCGCTTCGATGTGCGTGCCTTCCACGATGCGGTGCTGGGCGGAGGCGCGATGCCGCTGGCACTGTTGCAGCAACGGGTGCGGCAGTGGATTGCGCAGGCCAAGGCGGCGCCGGAGGCACACCCATGAGCACCACCAGCGCGTTACGCGCAAGCACATTGACCCTGTTGATTGCGGCCTGCCTGGGCGGGCTGGCCTTGCCTGTGCACGCGGCCGAGGCTGCGGCTGCGGCCACACAGAACACTGCAGCGGCACGCTTCAAGGCCTTGTACACACGCGAGTGGCGCTGGCGCCAGGCGCAGGCGTCGGGCGCGGTGGATGAAGACAACCAGGCCACGCAGGAGCAACAGGCCGACCATCTGCCCAAGGTCGATGTCGCCACGCAGAACCAGCGCACGGCGTATTGGCAACAGGTGTTGAAGGAACTGGATGCCATCCCGCAGGCACAGTTGTCGGCCGAAGATCAGGTGAGCTACCAAGTGTATCGGCAGCAATTGCAGGTACTGCTGGACCAGCAGCATTTTCGCGCCTGGGAAATGCCGTTCAATAGCGACTCGGCGTTCTGGAGCGATCTGGGCTTCAGCGCCGAGGCCACGCTGCGCACGCGCGAGGATTACCAGCGTTATCTGAAGATGTTGGCCGACATCCCGCGCTATTTCGCCGAGCACACCGACAATATGCGCGCCGGGCTGGCGCGCGGTTTCACCCAGCCGCGGGTCACGATGACCGGGCGCGACCAGTCCATCGCCGATGTGGCGCAGGCCAAAGGCGAGGCCAACCCGTTCTACGCGCCGTTCAAGCAGATGCCGGCGACGCTGCCGGCCGATGTGCAGGCGCAACTGCGCCAGCAGGCAGTCAAGGCCATCGATACACAGGTGGTGCCGGCATACGCCAAGCTGCTGGATTTCATCCGCAATGACTACCAGCCGCGCGCACGCACCACGCTGGCCGGCGAAGCGTTGCCGGACGGCCAGGCGTATTACCGTGCGCAGATTCGCGAGTTCACTACGCTGGATTTGAGCCCTGACCAGATCCATCAGATCGGCTTGCAGGAGGTGGCCAAGCTGCGCACGCAGATGGACCAGACCATCGCGGCCAGCGGCTTCAAGCCGCCGGCCGGGCAGGCGGTGTTCCCGGCGTTTCTGCACTTCCTGCGGACCGACCCGCAGTTCTACGCCAAGACCCCGGAAGAGTTGCTCAAGCAGGCGGCGTGGATCGCCAAGCGCGTGGACGCCAAGGTGGGCGATTACATCGGCCGGCTGCCGCGCCGTCGCTTCGCCATCGAGCCGGTGCCGCCGGAGCTGGCGCCGTTCTACACCGGCGGTCGCGGTGGGCCGGGCATCTATCTGGTCAACACCTACAACCTGCCGTCGCGACCGCTGTACAACCTGACCGCGCTGACACTGCATGAGTCCTCGCCGGGCCACGCATTGCAGATGCCGCTCGCGGCAGAGGCGCAAGGCTTGCCGGAGTTCCGTCGCTACGGCTTCATCTCCGCCTACGGTGAAGGCTGGGCGCTGTATTCGGAGTATCTGGGCCAGGAAATGGGCATGTACGACACGCCCTATGACCGCTTCGGTTACCTGACCTACCAGATGTGGCGCGCCTGCCGCCTGGTGATCGATACCGGCATCCACCACAAGGGCTGGACGCGCGAGCAGGCGCAGGCCTACCTGCGCGACAACACTGCGCTCAGCGAGCACGAAGTCACCACCGAGGTGGACCGCTACATCGCCTGGCCGGGGCAGGCGCTGTCGTATTACCTGGGCGAGCTGAAAATACTGGAGCTACGCCGCAAGGCAGAAGCCGCGCTGGGCGAAAAGTTCGACCTGCGCAACTTCCACGATGCGGTGCTGCAGACCGGTTCGGTGCCATTACCGGTGCTGGAAGCGCGCATCGACCGCTTCATCGCCGATGGCGGCGTGTCGCCTTACCCGCCGGATGACCCGGCAGAGGCATCGGCAGAGGCATCGGCAGAGGCGAAGGCCTCTGCCAGCGACTGACACGTGCGCGCACGTGATGCTCTAAGTGCAGTAACCGCGCTTTCCACACTTCGGGGCGACGTATGACCACACACGCTGCGACTACGCAAGGCAAGTTCCACAAGCGCCTCAGCCTCACCGACCTGACCTTTATCGGGCTGGGTTCGATCTTCGGTTCCGGGTGGTTGTTTTCGGCCAGCCATGTCTCATCGATCGCGGGGCCGGCCGGCATCGTGTCGTGGATACTCGGCGGTATCGCGGTGCTGCTGCTCGGGCTGGTGTATTGCGAACTCGGCGCGGCATTGCCGCGCGCCGGCGGAGTGGTGCGCTACCCGGAGTATTCGCATGGCGCCTTGCTCGGTTCGCTGACCGGCTTCATCACCTTGATCGCGTTCTCCAGCCTGATCGCGATCGAAGTGGAGGCGGCGCGGCAATACGCAGCGGCGTGGTTCCCGTGGTTGAGCCAGCCGAACAGTACCCATCCCAGCGTGGCGGGTTGGCTGGTGCAGCTGGCCTTGCTGGTGCTGTTTTTCGTACTCAACTATTTCAGCGTCAAGACCTTCGCGCTGGCCAACAACATCGTCAGCATCTTCAAGTTTCTGGTGCCGATCCTGGTGATCGTGCTGCTGATGCAGCACTTCGATGCCGGCAATCTGAGCGTGCATGGGTTCGCGCCCTCTGGCATGGCGGGTGTGGAAGCGGCGATCTCGGCCGGGGGCATCATCTTCGCGTATCTGGGGTTGACGCCGATCGTGTCGGTGGCCAGTGAGGTGCGCGACCCGCAGCGCAATATTCCGATTGCGCTGATCCTGTCGGTGGCGCTGTCCACGGTGATTTACGTGCTGCTGCAGCTGGCGTTCCTGGGCAGCATCCCGGCCGCGCAGCTCGCGCAAGGCTGGGCGGGCATCGACAAGGCCTTCTCGCTGCCGTATCACGACATCGCCCTGGCCTTGGGCATGGCGTGGCTGGCTGCGCTGGTGATCTGCGATGCGATGGTCTCGCCCAGCGGCACCGGCAACATCTACATGAATGCCACGCCGCGCGTGGTGTACGGCTGGGCGCGCAGTGGCGGGTTCTTGCCGGTGCTGACGCGGGTGGACCCGGCGTCGGGTATCCCGCGTCCGGCACTGTGGTTGAGCCTGGGGTTGTCGATCTTCTGGACGCTGCCGTTTCCCTCGTGGGAAACGCTGATCGGGGTGGTGTCGGCCGCCTTGGTGCTGAGCTATGCGGTGGCGCCGATCACGGTGGCGGCCCTGCGCCGCAGCGCGCCGGACTTGCCACGCCCATTTTTCGTGCGTGGCCTGCCGGTGATGGGGCCGCTGTCGTTCATGGTTGCGGCGTTGATCGTGTACTGGTCCACCTGGCCGACCTTGTCGTGGTTGCTTGGCTTGCAGGTGCTGGCATTCGTGCTGTACGTGCTATTTCGCCTGCCTTCGCGCCAGGGCCGCGCGCGCCTGGTGCGGCAGGTACGCGCGTCGCTGTGGCTGATCGTGTTCTTCGTGCTGGTGATGCTGGTGTCGTGGGCGGGCACGTTCGGTGGACATGGCTGGATTGCGCATCCCTTCGATACGTTGAGCGTGGCGGTCATCGCGTTCTGCATCTATCACTGGGGCGCACGCAGCGGTTTGCGCAGCGACGAGCTTGCGCTGGAGGAGGACGATGGTGAGTGATGCGCGCCGCCGCGCATTTGGTTTGCGTCGATGGTCTGCGCTGGCCGGGTACATGATGGTGTTGTCGGGTGCTGTGCAGGCTGCGCCCAGCGTTGCCGATTACCAACGTTCGCTGGGTTTGCGCGAGCAGTGGATCACGCTGACGGAGAATGTCGCCTGGCCGGCGCAATGGCAGGACAATGGCAGGTTCTATTACCGCAAGACGGTGCCGGGCGGCTTTGCGTTTGTCAGTGCCGATGTGGCCACCTTGCAGAAGCAGCCGGCCTTCGATCAGGCACGCGTGGCGCAGGGCCTGAGTGCGGCAACCGGCAAGCCCTATGCGTCGCTGCGTCTGCCGTTCGAGCAGTTTTCGTTTTCAACCGAGGGCGAACGCAGCGATGGCGCCATTGTCTTCGCACTGGGCGATGCGCCCTGGCGTTGCACGCTGACCACCTACCACTGCGCGCCCGATGCTCGGCTGCAGGCCACTTCACGCCCACGCGGTTTCGGCGTGGTGCGCGACCCGCTGGTGCCGGCCGACACCGCGCCGCGTCGCTCGCCGGATGCCAGGTGGGAGGTGTTGGCCGATGGTTGGAACCTGGTGTTGCGCCGTGTCGCCGACGGGCAGGTCACCCGGCTCAGCAGTGACGGCCGTGCCGATGACTATTTCGATCTGGAAAGTGTTGCCTGGTCGCCGGATTCGCGGCAGCTGGCGGTGTATCGCGTGCGTCCGGGGCTGGCTCGCCGTGTCACCCGCGTCGAAGCCGCGCCTGCCGGCGCTGGGCAACCGGTGGTGCACACCCAGTTGTATCCCAAGCCGGGCGATGCGGTGGATGTGGAACGGCCGGTGCTGTTCTCCCTGGACGGAACACGTCGCGACGTGGACACGGCGTTGTTCGACAACCCGTATTCGTTGTCGCCGCTGCAGTGGCGCAGCGACGGGCGCAGTGTCGCGTTCGACTATGTGCAACGCGGCTTCCAGCGCATGCGCGTGATTGCGGTGGATGCACGCAGCGGGCGCGCGCGCGTGGCAGTCGGCGAAGACGCCCGCACCTTCGTGTATGCCGACCGCAGCTTTCGCCACGACGTAGACGCGCGTGGCGATGAGGTGCTGTGGATCTCCGAGCGCGATGGCTGGCGGCACCTGTATCTGTTCGATGGACGCAGCGGCAAGGTGAAGCGCCAGCTCACCCGCGGGCCGTGGGTGGTGCGCGATGTGCTGCGCGTGGACGATGCGCAACGCCGCATCTGGTTCACTGCCAGCGGGATGGATGCGGGCAAGGACCCGTACGACCGGCAGCTCTACAGCGTTGATTTCGACGGCCGCCGGTTGACCCGCCTGACCCACGCCGATGCCGACCACGACGTGGCCATTGCCGATGATGGCCTGCATTACGTCGATGTCTATTCGCGTCCGGACCTGCCGCCGGTGATGGAGCTGCACGCCATCGATGGCCCGCTGCTGCACACCGTGGAGCGTGGCACGATCGACAAGCTGCAGGCCGCCGGCTGGCGCGCGCCGGAGACCTTCGTGGCCAAGGGGCGCGACGGCACCACCGATATCTGGGGCATGGTGGTGCGTCCGCGCGACTACGATCCGCGCAAGACCTATCCGGTGATCGAAAACATCTATGCGGGGCCGCACGATTCCTTCGTGCCCAAGACGTTCTGGCCGTTCGGTTATCACTCCGGCGGCGACAAGCAGATCGGCATGCAGGCGCAGGCCGATCTGGGTTTCATCGTGGTGATGATCGACGGCATGGGGACCGCCAATCGCTCCAAGGCGTTTCATGATGTCGCGTGGAAAAACCTGGGCGATTCAGGGTTTGCCGACCGCATTGCCTGGCATCGTGCGCTGGCGGCCAAGGACCCGTCCTACGACATCAGCCGCGTCGGCATCTACGGTGCATCGGCCGGCGGGCAGAGCACGCTGGGAGCGCTCGAGCGTCACCCGGAGTTCTACAAGGTGGGCGTTGCGTTCGCCGGGTGCTACGACAACCGCATGGACAAGATCAGCTGGAACGAGCAGTGGATGGGCTGGCCGGTGGATGCCAGCTACGCCGCAGCCTCGGGCGTGGTCAATGCGAGCAAGCTGCAGGGCGACCTGCTGCTGATCGTGGGCGAGCAGGACAGCAATGTGGATCCGGCGTCCACCGCACAAGTCGTCGATGCCCTGATCAAGGCCGGCAAGGAATTCGACCTGCTCACCGTGCCGGGTGGCGAGCATTCGGTTGGCCGCTCCAGCGGGCCGATCGATTACGTGCAACGTCGCCAGTACGACTTCTTCGTGCGCCACCTGCGCAACGAGCCTACGCCGCACTGGAATTCCCTGCCATCGGAGACGCAATGATGCGTTTGTTTGCTCGATTCAAGCCGCAGCGGCGCAGCCGGGTGGCGGGTCTGCTGTGGTCGCTGGCATTGCTGGCTGGCAACGCACCGTTGCTTGCGGCCGCCGAAGAACTGCCGCGCTTCGTCACCAAGGACGGCCGCCACGCGGTGTTTGTCGATGGTGCGCCGTATACCATCCTGGCCGCGCAGTTGCATAACTCCAGCGCATGGCCGGCGGTATTGCCCAAGGCATTGGACGATGTGGTTGCCCTGCACGCCAATACGGTGGAAGCGCCTGTGTACTGGGAGCAGTTCGAGCCGGCACAGGGCCGCTTCGACACGACCAATGTGGACGCGCTGATTGCCGGCGCCCGCAAGCGTGGCCTGCGTGTCGCGCTCCTGTGGTTCGGTAGCTGGAAGAACGGCCAGATGCATTACGTGCCCGAATGGATCAAGCGCGACGAGGCGACGTACCCGCGCATGCGCGATGCCAATGGCGAGCCGGTGGATGTGTTGTCGCCCCATGTGGCCGCCAACATGCAGGCCGATGCGCGTGCGTTCACCGCGTTGATGCAGCATCTGCGCAAGGTGGATGGCGACCGCCACACGGTGATTCTGGTGCAGGTGGAAAACGAGCCCGGCGCGATCGGCACCGTGCGCGATCACGGCCCGGCAGGCGAGGCAGCGTTTGCGCAACCGGTACCAGCCGCGATTGCGCGCGCACTCGGCAAACCGCAGGGCAGCTGGCAGCAACTGTTCGGCGCCGAAGCTGCCGAAGCGTTCAACGCATATGCAACCGCTGCTTACATCGAACAGGTGGCCGCCGCGGGCAAGCGTGTCTATCCGCTGCCGTTCTACGTCAACACCTGGCTGCGCTACAAGGGCAAGCGCTATCCGGGCATGGACTATCCGTCCGGCGGCGCGACGGTGAACGTATTCGCGTTGTGGCGCGCGGCCACGCCGTCGATCGATTTCATTGGTACCGACATCTACACCAGCGACTACACCGAATACACCAAGGTCGTCGGCCAATACGCGCGGCCCGATAATCCGGCCTGGGTCTCGGAAACCGGCTTCGAAGCTGCCACTGCGCCGTATCTGTTCCATGTGCTGGGGCAGGGCGGGGTCGGCTTTTCGGTGTTCGGCATGGATGGCAACCACGACAGCGAGGCCAACCGCGCAGCGGTTGCAGCCCATGCGGCCAACTTCACGCTGCTGGCGCCGATGCAGCGGATCGTGGCGCAGGCCGCCTTCGACGGCCGCCTGCAGGCGGTGGCCGAGCAGCCCGGCGCGCCACAGCGCACGCTGCGCTTCGGCGAGTGGGAGGCCAAGGTGTCGTTCGGTGCGCCCATGTGGGGCGATGCGCCGCCCATTCTGCCCGGCAACGACGACCACGCCGGCCGGCTGCTGGTGGCCCAACTGGGGCCGGAGGAATTCCTGGTGACCGGTATGGCTGCGCGCATTGAATTTTTTCGCGACGCGGCCGATACCCGTCATGGACAACTGTTGCGGGTGGAGCAGGGACGGTATGTCGACGGGCGCTGGCAGATGGAAAGGCAGCTCAACGGCGACCAGACCGACTACGGCCTCAACTTCGGGCGTGTGGATGCAAACGGCAATGTGCCTGTGGTGTTGCGGGTGCGGGTCGGGACTTACTGAGCCTTGCTGACCGTGTCGCTGCTGCCTTCGGCCTGTTGTCTGCAATGGGTTGAGCCTTGTTCGAATCTTCACCGCCATGTCGGAGCCACCATGAGCATCAGCAGCATCGCAAGTTCCGGAATGCAGGTCGCCGCGCTGCGCCAGCAGGTGGCGGCCAGCAATGTGGCCCGTCAGCCAGTGGACGGCAGCCCACGTCAGTCTGTCGCGGCCACGACCCAGGCCAATGGCGGCGTGGCGGCCAGTGTGGTGAATGCCAACGCCGATCCATCTGCGCCAGCCGGCGATCTGGTCGAAGGTCTATCGGCACGCAACGATTTCCAGGCGAATGCCAATGTGCTGCGGCGCGCCGACGAGATGCTGGGGAGCTTGCTGGATGTGGTGACCTAAGCAGTTCGAAGTGGATGAAAGCTGCCACCGACCCGTTGCCCCAGGGGCACGGGTCCCCGTTTGATGGCCCGCCCGGTACCACCTGGTGCCACCTGGTGCGGCCCGGCCGCCATGCCGCCGTCGTTTCGCGTCGGGATGCGCTGCGCATACCTTGCTTGTAACGCCACCGCCGTTCGCGTTTCCAATGCAGCGCCTTCATGCGACTGCGCAGTGGAGCGGTGCCCTTGCGGCCGGTACATCGGCATTCAACGCCAACCCGCATATGGCCCCGGCCGGTCACACGATGTGCGCGCCGGTCAATCGGGTCGCAACACCTCCGTCAGGCGTGCACCGTCGGGCACGCCCAAGCCGGTATTGGCGTCCCAGCCGGTGGATGCACGGAAGCCGGCGTTATCGCCGGCAACGATGTCGCGGAATGCGTCCGGTCGACCGTACAGGCGCGGCAATACGAAATGGGGTTGCATGCGGTTTGCGCCGTAGATGCGTGCCAGCAAGGCCGCCCATAACGGCGCGGCGGCGCTGGTGCCGCCCATCACGGCCGGCTGCCCATTGATCGACAGGTAGTAACCGGTCTGCGCGTCGGCATTGGCCGCCACATCGGGAACGCCGCGCATGCCCAGCTGGCGCGACTGGTGCCGTGCATCAGTGATGCGCAGATCCTTCTGCCAGGCAGGGCGTGCAAAGAACCTGCTTTCTCCCCCGCCGCCGTTCGCCCAGGCTTGTTCGTTGGCGCTGTCGGCCGTGACCTGGAGCCGAGTGCCGCCGCAGGCGAGCACGAACGGGCTGGATGCGGGAAAGCAGACATTCAATCCTGGCTGCCCGTCGCTGGCGCCATCGTCGCCAGCGGCAATGCATACGGTGATGCCCATCAGTGCAGCGGCCTGAAACGCACCGTTGTAGGCCTGGCGCGATTGCGGCGTCCATTGCGATTCGGTGAAACCCCAGCTGATGGCAATGACGCCGGGAGAATGCTCTGCATCGTGGATGGCGGCGTTGATCGCTTCCAGAAAGCTGTTGTCGGTGTTGGGCGCGAAATACACCACCAGTTTGGCGCCCGGCGCGATTGCCCCGGCAATCTGGATATCCATCTGCGCTTCGACATCGGCATCTGCATTGCCGCGACTGACGTTGTTGGTGGCCCCGGGCAACAGCACATCGACCAGTGTCGGCATGGGGACGCGCAGCTGCGCGAAATAGGCGGCCATCTGCGCGCGTGCATAGCCGCCGCCCAGCACGATGATGCCGATGCATTGACCCTGCCCGTCGTGCTCGGGAAAGCCGTAGAGCTGCGCCAGCTGCGGCGGGGTGTATTGCATGATCGGACCATCTTCACTGCCGGCCGGTGCAGTGGCCTGTAGCGCAGGCGGCGAGGATGCAGTCGCCTCGGGCGCGCTGGGCAGCGTCTGAGCCTGCGGGCGTGCGTCCAGCCCGAGCACGGCGGTGACGATGCCGCCCAGGGTCTGTGGAATCGATACCGGGCCGGTGCGTCCGCGATAGCGCATCGCACCATCGACATAGTCGCGCAAGCTGACCTGGAATGCGGCCTCGCATTGCTGCACGGTGCCCTCCAGGATCACGTTGCCGCTGTCTGCGTGCGCGTGCTCCATCGTCAAACCATAGCGGGCGGCAAAGTCGGCAACGGCCTGCAGATCTGTCGCACTGGCGGCGAAGCGTTCGCTGAACTCCGCGCGCGTGAGCGCAATCGGTAGCGTATTGGGCTGCAGGTGCAGCAGCGCATCGGCAGCGGCATTCAATGCCGGCATCCGCACCGCGAGCAGGACGCGCAGGCGTTCGTCCTGCGGCGGTTGTCCGGCCTCGATGGTGGAGGGGGCGATACGGCGCTCACTGCCAGCCAGGATCGTGTGCATGCGGGGGAGAACTCCATCGAAGTGGTGAGCCAAAGTGGGTTGGTGCAGATCCAAATGTAGCCGGCGCGTGCTGCGCGACCACCGCGGCACGCGCGGCTGCCAGTAGCACGGCAGTGTGCATTCAATGCCATGCGCGAGCTGTCTGTGCAGCGGGGTACCGCGTGCGATGGACTGCAATACGAAGCACGGACGCATCGATTGGTGGGCCACCGGCCAATGGCACGCAACGGCAAGCGGTTGCAGCAAGATCAGCATCGCCTGCCTGCGCCTCAGATCCTGCGACAGCGTGCCGCGTGGCCGCGTGGCTTGCGGCGCTGGCGGCCTGGCGCATCCAGGCGCCGGCGCGGACGGCGGCAGGCAGTCACCGCCTGGGCGTGATGTGCGGATTTCCGCACGGGTGTCCGACCGCTGTCACAAGACGTCGTGCATGAACGCGCGCACGATGGGCCACGATCATTCGAGGGAGCAACGATGGACCGTAGAACCTTTCTGCGTCAGGGCATGGCGGCCACCGCGGCGGTCGGTGCAGGTGCCGCGCTGGCAACGCCGGCCACGGCGCCGGCTGCGAGCACGCCGCCGGCGCCGGCACTGCCCCGCCTGGAACCGCTGCCTTCGGTCGCGCATGTCGGTAGCGCGTTGTGCAGCTTCACCCACCTGCAGCAGCATTGGACCGTCTACGAGCATCTGGACGATGCGCAAGGCCAGCTCACGTTGTGGAGCGACAGCGGCATGCTGCGGCTGGACAAGCGCACCGAGCCGGCGTATCCGGCCGCGGGCACGCCGTATTTCGGGCTGCCGCTGGCGCAGGTGGCCATGGCCGAAGCCGACCTGCTGGCCGACCGCCTGCTGCACGATGGCGACCCGGACGAGGCACAGGTGCGCGAGGTGGCACCGCCGCCCGCCTCCTTGCTCGATCCCAAGGACAATGGCGGGCGCTGGCCGTGGACCACGTTCGTCGGTACACGCGAAAGCCTGGACACCATGCCCATCCTGCCCAACGGCCGCAGCCGCACCTCGCGGCCGGAACACGCGTTTGCCGAACTGGGCGAAGAGGCGCTGATCAAACGCCGCGAAGAAGGCATGCTTGGCGGCTGGATGCCGGCGGTGCGCAAGGTGATGCGCCGCGAGGGCGAGCCCGACAGCTGGTACGACGTGCTGGTGTTTGCCGACGTGCGGGCACGCGATCGCTTCGTGGTGCAAACCTGGCACCGCACGATGAAGGTGAAGGCCGGCGCCATCGTCGCGGTGCACTACACGCATAGCTACCCGGAATTTGCGCCCTCGCGCAGCGCCGCCACCGCCGAACAGTTCTACGCGGCACTGATCGATTTCGCTGCGTATTGGCAGCAGGCGCTGGACGGCACCGTGCAGGCGCAATTTCCCGATGCCAGCTGGAACGACATGGCGCAGTTCGCGTTTGCGCGCGAGCTGGTGGTGCGCCCCGGCGGCGATTACCCCAAGTATGGCGCAGTGGAACGCGACTACTACGGCAACGAATACGACGGTTTCCAGGACACGTTGACCAGCTCGCTGTATGCCAATCTCGAGTGGGGACGTTTTGCACAAGCCGCGGCGGTGCTCGATAACTACTTCGATGAGTTCGTGCAGGACGATGGCCTGCCGAACATGCGCGGGCCGGAAGTCGGGCAGTTCGGGCTCACCTTGTCGTTGCTGGCGCGGTATCTGCGTTACACCGGCGATGCGCTACGGCTGCGCCGTCTGCTGCCCAAGATCGCCGCCACCGCGCAGGTGTTGTGCGCCTTGCACGACCAGGCGCTGGCATTGCCGCGCACGGCGCATGGGCATGGGTTGCTGCACGGCTGGAACGAATCCGATGCCTGCCTGTTTCCCGATCCATCGCGATGGTGGAAACCGTATTACGCCAACAGCGCGTTGACCATCCGCGGCTGGGAAGACATCGCACAGGTGTGGAGCGCACTCGATGGAGATGCTGGCCAGGCCACGCAATGGCAACGCCGCGCCAAGCAGCTGCGTACGCGGCTGGAAGCCAGCCTGCGTGCCAACGTGCGTCGCGACCTCTCCCCGCCGTACGTGGGCCCGTTGCCCGGGACCACATTGACCTTCCGCCAATCGTTGCTGCAGGAAAAGCCCAGCGAACAGCAATGGCCGCACCGTGCATATGCCGAACTGCTGCAGGCCGATGTGTTGCCGGACGATCTGGCCCACCTGGTGATCGATTGCCTGCGTGGCCACGGCGGCACCAGCATTGGCGTGGTGGCCAACATCGCACCGCCGGAGCCGGGCAGCCGCGATCTGCTCGGTTTCATTTCCTACGGCTACGCGCAACAGCTGCTGCGGCTGGATCGCATCGAAGAATATCTGTTGTTCGTCTACGCGCATCGTTATCAGGTGCACACGCGCGGCAGTTGGACGGCCGGGGAAGTCAGCGGCATCACCGGCGGCATGCCGTTGTTCTGCATACCGGCGCAGATGACCATCCCTTTGCTGCTGCGCTGGATGCTGGTCAGCGACGATGGCGCCGGCGATCAGTTGTTTCTCGCGCGTGCGCTGCCGCGCGCGTGGCTGGGCAGCGGTGCGCCGGTGGGCATCACCGCAGCGCCAACGCGCTGGGGCACGGTCACCTTGACGCTGCGCACCGAGACTGCGGCGCGTTGCATCCGTGCCGACGTGCAGTTGCCGGAACGCGCACCTGCACGTACCTGGCTCACCTTGCGCACACCCGCAGGCACACGCCTGCAGCGCGTGCTGGTCGATGGCAGACCGGCGCAAGTACAGGGCCCGCATGCAGATCGGGTGGCCTTGCCTGGCGCTGCTGCACTGGTGAAGGTGCAGGCGTGGTACGCCTGACAACGGCGATACGATGATCAGGCGTTGCCGTTGTTGCCGTTGTTGCCGTTGTTGCAATGTTGCTGGACAGCGCGCACCGCAGTGCCGCTTCGCTGTTCGCATGCAGGTGCTGTGGTCGATCACAGAGACCAGGGCACATCGCATGATCGTGCCGAGATGTCGCTGTTTGGGCAATGCAGGCATGCCCGAAAGCAGGCGCAAGCACGCGATTTTCCGCATGCGTCCCGCCTAAATTCGTCAAGACGGCGCAGTGGCGTTGTCGCAAGATTTTTTTAACGTTACGCGTGTGCCAAGCATGCGCTCTCAGGGGAGAGCGGTGTCGTTGCAGTTGCCGTCCTTGCATGCGGAGAGACCTGCCGTTGAGACGGCAGGCCGGTGCAGTCTCTGTCGTGATCGTTCCCTCCATCTGTGCGCTGCGGCGGTGCGGCTTGGCCGTGCGCGGTCATGCAGGAAGGTGGGCCGTACCCTGTGTCAGTACAAGGATTTCCGATGTCGTCCAGCCGCCATGCTGTTGTTCCCAAACGGCGCGTCTTGCAGACCACCCGGCTCGTCAACGCGCTGCTGTTTGCACTGGCGGTCGCCGCCGTGCCGGCTGCCGCGCAACAGCGTGGCGATGGTGCAGGCGAAGCCACCCAGACGCTGGATCAGATCAACGTCACCGGCACCCATCTGCGCCGCGTCGACGCCGAAACCGCCAGCCCGGTCGTGGTGATCGACCGGCAGCGTATCGAAGACAGCGGGCAGAACACGCTGGGGCAGCTGCTGCAGCGCTTGCCGATGATGGCCGGCTTCCAGACCGGGCCTGCGCTCAACTCCAACTTCAGTCACGGCCGCGCGCTGGTGTCGCTCCGCAATCTCGGGCCCGAGCGCACGTTGGTGCTGGTCAACGGCCATCGCATGGCAGGGCCTGCCAGCAGCGTGGCGTCGGCGCCCGGCGTGGACGTCAACGCAATCCCCGCCGCGATGGTGGAGCGCGTGGAAGTGCTCACCGATGGAGCGTCGTCGGTATACGGCTCCGATGCGATCGGCGGCGTGGTCAATGTCATCCTCAAGGACAAGTACGACGGATTCGCCGCCACCGCGGACTACGCGCAGAGTACGCATGGCGATGCCAATCGACGCACGCTCGGGCTGGAATGGGGCAAGACCTGGGACCGCGGTGGGCTGATCGTGGGGCTCAGCCAAAACTCGATGAACCCGGTGTTCAATCGCGACCGCAGTTATGCGGCCAAGGCGGTGGAATATCTCGATGGGCAGGTCAGCGAGGTTCGCGGCGCCAACACCCGTGCCTTCCTGACCGACGGGCGCGTGCTGACGCCGGTGGACGGCGTCGCGCCGGGTCCGGTCGGCGAAGAGGCTTTTCGCCCCTACAATCGCGCCACCGACAGCTACAACGTCTACGACGCGCAGTACCTGATCACCCCGATCAAGCGCACCAATGCCTCGCTGCACGGCAGTTTCGACTTCACCCCCAGCGTGCAGGGCTACATGGACGTGTTCTGGACGCGCAGCAAGACGGTCTCGCGCTTGGATGCCTACGGGATGGAAATGCCGGACGCGGTAGACAACTACTACAACCCGTTCGGCGATCAACTGGACGCCTACTATCTGCGCTCGCCGCAGGCCAATACGCGCGTCTACACCTCCACCATGTTCCAGACCAATGTCGTGGCCGGCGTGCGCGGGCGCGTGGACGGCAGCAGTTGGCAGTGGGATGCAGCGGCCGGCTATGCGCGCTACAAGGACACCTTGGTGCGCACCGGTTTTTCGATCACCTCGGCGTTGAATAACGCGGTAGGCGCTTCGTTCCTGGACAGCGACGGGGTCGTGAAATGCGGCGCGCCGGGCGCCGTGATCGTCGGCTGCACGCCGATCAATGTTTTCAACCCCAGCGACCCGGCCACCATCGCCGCATTGCGTGGCACGCAGCGGCCGGTGGATCTGATCGACGAAAGCCAGATGCGCTTTGTCGATATCAGCGCCAATGGCGATCTGTTCAAGCTGCCGGCCGGAAGGGTGCAGGCGGCCGTCGGCCTGGTGTATCGCACCAACAAGTTCGCGCAGGGGACGACCAGCGACGTGGCCGCTGCCGATGCCGATGGCAATTGCGACTACAACGATGGCTGCATCCTCAAGCAGGGGCGCGAGGAGTCGGTCAGGGAAGCCTATGCGGAATTGCTGGTGCCGCTGTTGAAGGACGTGCCGTTCGCAAACGTGTTGAACCTGAACCTGGGCTCGCGCTATTCCAACTACGACGCCTGGGGCAACACCACCAACAGCAAGGTTGCGATCGAATGGCGGCCGATTGCGAATCTCTTGGTGCGTGCCACCGGCTCGCAGGTGTTCAGGGCGCCGGCGCTGGGCGATTTGTATGGCTCGCCCTACAACAGCGTGATCGACAACACCGGCGATTTCCAGGACCCGTGCACAGGCTTTACCGGCGCACCCAATCCGGCCTGCGCGAACGTGCCCAACGATGGCAGCTTCACCAACACCGCGCAGTTCAACGTGGTGACCTCCGGCGCCAATAACGTGGGCTTCAAGCTCAAGCCCGAGCGTGGCCGCTCCTACAATGTCGGGTTGGTCTATGACCCGGATCAGGTGCGCGGGCTGTCGCTCAACGTCGACAGCTGGCGGGTCGTGCTGGACGACATGCTGACCGGTGTCGGATATCAGCAGGTCGTCAGCGATTGCTTCGACGGCAGCGAAGCGGCCTTCTGTCCGCTGATTCAGCGCGATGCCACCGGACAGCTGACGCGGGTGTCGGTGCCGTTCGCGTACAACAGCGGCAAGGTCGATATTCGCGGCTACGACGCCGGCATTCATTACACGTTGGCCGACACCGCCTGGGGCACGTTTGCGACGGGGCTGGATGCAACGTTCTTCTCCAGCTATCGCTTTGCAGGCGATCCGCATAATTACGTCGGCGAAAATTCCAGCTGGGGCAACATGCCGCGCTGGCGTGCCGTGGCCAATTTGACCTGGGACAGCGGCCCGTGGCATGCAAGCTGGAACACCCGCTATCTGGGCCGCACGGTCAACGGTAGCCAGTACGAAAATTTCTGCGTCGACACCAATGCCGATGGCAGTTGCGCGTATTTCCCGATTGGCTCGGTGGTGTATCACGACGCCTCGTTGAGCCGGAAGATCGCATCGCTGCATAGCACGCTGGCGGTAGGAATCGACAACCTGGGCGACCGCAAGCCGCCACGGTTCTACAGCTACTCCAATGCGGCCAATACCGAAGCGAGCACCTACGACACGCTCGGGCGCTATGTCTGGAGCCGGCTGCGAGTGGAGTTCTAGCACGTCTAGAAAGGCAGCCGGCAGGGGTTAGGCAGAGTAGACGGTGCATCTGCAACGCAGTGGACGCGCGGGACATGCCGCATCGAGCGACGCTGCGTGGACCTGGCGGAGAGCTTCAGTTGACCTGCACGGCCTGCGTCAGCCGGCAGGCGCGGCCGGCGGTTCGCGTCATTTGCAACAGTCGGTGCGTGTGGTGGCGAAGCACGCACAGCGAGGTTCGCTTTGCATCGCTGCACTTCGTGTTGACGCGGGTGTCGCCAGCGCAAACAACTATGGTGAGACGGCTGCATCACATCGGTTTGCGATGCAGCGGGGAGTACCGCAGCTGTCTATCGTCCGATGCGCGCCAGCCGCCGCATCGATCGCGCTGTCTTGCACGTTAATGGGATGGATGTCATGAGGGAGTTACGCTGGAAGTCGTTTCTGGCGCGGCACCGGCGCTGGTTGCGCGTGACGCGGCGCACCGGCGTGGCTGGGCTGTTGTGGGCATGCATCATGCTGGGCTGGTCACTTGCAGTCGCACAGGAAGCGCCGATCGCCCAGCCCAACGCAATGATCGGCGAGCCGCTCTTCCGCGGCCTGGACCACCCGATGCCTCCCACCGCGGTGCCGTTTGCGCCCGGCGGACAACTGGCACGCATCTACGCGGCCGATGTCGCGCACGGGGCAGGGCAGGCGCCCGGCAACGATTTCTGGATCGACCGCCTGCTGGCCCGCGAGGGAACTGGCGGTGGTTTCGACGATCACAACGACTGGTTGTTTACCCGTGGCCGCGCCGCATACCTGAGCTATCACGCGCCAGATGCGCCGGGATTCGTCGGGCAGGTGGCGTATTGGCACTCCACCGATTACGACGCGCTGTTCCACATCCATGCCACGCTGGGCAAGCGTCATGTGCAATGGAAGGAGCGTGCGCAGCAGCGGCGGCAGACGCCGAGTTATTTCACGACGGTGTTCGAAGACGCCGGCGCCGGCGTGCGCATGCAGCTGGTCAAGTACATCACCGAGCAGAACGTGGCGGTGGCCAGCGTGGTGCTGTCCAGCCTGGACGGTGCGGCGCATACGGTATCGCTGCAAGCAGTCTCGCCGATCGCCCCGCACGCCGACGGCAATGAGCTGACCGGTGCATTTGACGCGTACAACCACATCACGACGGTCTTCCCCCGTCTGTCCGGCGATGGCTTCCATGTCGAGGGGCAGCGTCTGGTACGTGATATCGACATCCCCGCGAGCGGCGAAACCGCGCCAGTCAAGGTGCAGCTCGGCATGCTCACCCGCGAGTTGCCCGAAGCCCGCGCCGAGTACACGCGCATTGCCGCGCAAACGCCGCAGCAGGCCTACCAGCAGCACGTGGCCAGCTATAACCGCTGGTGGGTGGACAACCTGCCATACCTGGACACGCCCAACGAGAACATCAGCAAGAGCCTGTTCTATCGCTGGTGGGTACTGCGCTTCAACTTCCTCGATGCCAATGTGCCCGGCAACGATTACCAGTTCCCGGTCGCCATCGAGGGTGTGCTTGGCTACGACAATTCCATCGTGCTGACCGCCGGCATGTTCCTGGACGATCTGAAATACCTGCGCAATCCGCTGTATGCCTATGGCACCTGGCTCAGTGCGGGCGAAACCGCGGGCGGTGGCAAGTACACCGACAACCCTGGCTCGCCGGAGAACTGGTCCAATTCCTACGCGCAATACATCACGGCCGCAGCATGGCGGTCGATGCAGATTCACGGCGGGCCGGCGACGCTGGCGGGCAAGCTGGCACGCTATGGCAGCGGTGACGTGGACGGCGTGCTGGCGGCCTACGATCTCAACCACAATGGGCTGATCGAATACGACTGGGCGGCAATGACCGGCAACGATGCCGATGCGGTGTCGTTCGATTGGGCCGACCAGCACGGCCAGATCCGCATGGACCGCACCGAGAGCGCCTACGTGTATGCCAATGCGCAGGCAGCGGCGCAGGCTGCGACGCTCGCGGGCGATATGGCGACCGCACAACGCATGCAGGCCACCGCGCGCCGCATTCGCAAGGCGGTGCTGGAGGTGTTGTGGCAGGATCGCAGCGATGCCCCCGACTCGGTCGGCCTGTACGGCGATCTGCTCAAGCATCGCCAGGCCGACGGGCCGCGGCTGGCGGTCGATTGGAAGGAAACCAACAACTACTATCCCTTCAGCGTGGGTCTGATGCCCAAGCAGGGCGATGCCGACTACGACCCCAAGTATGTGCGCGCGTTGCGGCTGTTTGCCGACGCGGCGCAATACCCGCTGTTTCCGTTCTACACCGCCAACCAGGTGGACATGCAGGCGCGCGGCAGCGGCGCCGATGTGGGCAGCAATAATTTTTCCACCATCAATGCCACCGTGGCGTTTCGCCTGTTCGGCTCGGCCTTGCGCGATTACCCCAGCCCGTATCTGAACGCGCAGAGCTATCGCAAATTGCTCTACTGGAACGCCTGGGCGCCCTTTATCAACGGCGACAACCGCTATCCGGACCAGAACGAATTCTGGGCCAAGGGTACTGCCGGCCGCGGCGGCAAGATCGGTTATCGCTCCTGGATCCACCATACCCAGCTGGGCGCGACCAATTTCAGCATGATCGAGGATGCAATGGGCTTTCGCCCGCGCAGCGACGACAAGATCGAGCTGTATCCGATCGATATCGGCTGGGACCATTTCGCCGCCGACAATCTGCGCTATCGCGACCGCAACCTGAGCATCGTCTGGGATCGCGATGGCAGCCACTACGGTGGTCGTGTGCCGAAGGGCTACAGCGTCTATCTCGATGGCCGCCTGGCGTTCTGCGTGGATCGGCTGGCACACGTGATCTACGACCCGGCCAGCGGGCAGGTCAGTGCCGCGCCGGATGCGGTCAATCGCAATGGCGCAGCGCAAGTGCTCCAAGCCCATCCCGCGGCACTGGCGTCGATGACGCAGGTACCGTTCGCTGCGGGCACGCGGGTGGCGCAGATCCTGGCCAAGGCCGGTGTGGATGTGACGCTGCCGCCAGCGCATAGCCGCAACCTGGCGCAGGGGGCGCGTGTCAGCGCCAGTTTTGCCGCCGCCGGGTTGCCGGCAACGGCGGCGGTGGATGGCAGTACCGCCAGTACGCCGTTCTGGGGCACCGCGGGCTCGCCATCGGCCAGCGACTGGATCGCGCTGGACCTGGGCGGCACGCGCACGCTGGATCAGGTAGTGCTGTACTTCTATCGCAGTTCCTCGCCGGGCGGGGATCAGAATGGCTTTCCGTCCGGGACGCGGCCTGGCTACGCGGCACCGTGGATCTACGCCGTGCAATACCGCGATGGCAGCGGTGTGTGGAAGAACGTTCCCGGGCAGGTACGCGATGCCACGATGGCGGAGGGCAATCGCAACCGGGTGCGCTTCCCGGCAATCCATGCGGCAGCGCTGCGCGTGGTGGTGACGCATGCCGGTACGGCGCGCACCGGCATCAAGGAAATCCAGCTGTTCGACAGCGGTTTGCCGGCACCGGCGTCCGTGGGCAACACGCCGCCGCAGGTACAGGCATGGCAGCTGGATACGCCGGGCGCCGATGGCGCGGTGGTGGTGCAAGGGCGCGTTGGCGATGACGGCTTGCCCAATGGCACGCTGCAGGTGCGCTGGCGCGTGCAGCAGGCGCCGGACGGCGGCGATGCCGTGTTTGTAGATGCCGCTGCGCTGCAGACATCCGTGCGTTTCACCCGTGCCGGGCACTACATCTTGCGTCTGGCTGCGAACGACGGGGCGCTGATGGGGCATGCCGATGTGCAGGTCAGCGCGCCGGCCTCGCGCCCGCTGCAGAGCATTCCATTGCAGGCCATGGCCAGTGTCAGTGCGCAACTCACCGGCATGCAGTACCGCGTGCAGGCCTTGAACGATGGGTTCATCCCGCAGGCAGGCAGCTTCCCCAGTGGCAGCCTGCGCTGGGGCAGCTATGGGCTCGACCAGCCGGCAACGGTGTGGTTGCAGTATCAGTGGCCGCGCCCGGTGCGGCTGTCCTCCAGTGCGCTCTACCTGTGGAACGATCAGCCCAACGGCGGAGTCGCCGCGCCTGCCGGCTGGAAGTTGCAGATGCTGCAGGACGGACGTTGGCAGGACATCGTCAGCAAGAGCGGCTACCCGATTGCGGCAGCGGCGACCGGCGCGGCGAGCACCGCCAGCTTTGCGCCGGTAGTCACCACCGCGCTGCGCGTGGTGTTGACGACCCAGACCACCGCCAACGGACACGCCGCCATTGGGGTGGACGAATGGCAGGCGCTGTCCGAGCTGCCCAAACAGCTGGAGGCGATCCATCTGCGCACGGCCCCCGGGCAACTGCCGACGCTGCCGCAGGAGATCACCGCCTTCTTTGCCGATGGCAGTGTGCTGCCGGTGGCCGTGCAATGGTCCGAGGTTGCCGCCAGCCGCCTGGGCCGCGAAGGTGCAGTGGAACTGCAAGGCCTGGTCGAAGGTGCGATTCCCGTCAAGGCCACCATCTGGGTGCGCGCAACGCCACCGGGGCAGATCAATACCGTGCAGCCGTTGCCGACGGTGACCGCGTTGGTCGGGCATGCACCGACGTTACCGGGCTTCGTCACGGTGCAATACAACGACGGCTCGCGTGAACGCTTGCCGGTGCAATGGCCCACGTTGCAGCCCGCGCGTTACGCACAGCCCGGCGAACTCCAGCTCACCGGCACGGCGCAAGGGCATGCACCCACCGGTAACGTGTCGGTGCCGCTGGTGGTGCAGATCAAGGCGGCCGCGCCATGACGCGTACGTTCTCACGGTTGCTGGTGCTGACGTGCGGGTTGTTGCTGGCTGCCGCTCCGGCCTGTGCCATGCAGCCGCCGCAGGGAACGCGGCTGCATACGCCGGGCAATCCCATCCTCGCCGATGGCAGCGAATATTCCGCCGACCCTGCGCCGCTGGTGGCCGATGGCAAGCTGTACATCATTGCCGGCCGCGACACCGCGGCTCCCAATCTCAATGCGTTCGTCATGCCTGGCTGGCAACTGTTCGTCAGCAGCGATCCGGCCAGCGGCGACTGGATCCACTACCGCGATCTGCTGCGACCCCAGCAGGTCTTTGCCTGGGCAGACAAGCGCTATGCCTACGCGTCGCAGATCGTGCAGGGCCCGGATGGGCGCTATTACCTGTATGCACCAGTGCAGCAGCGCGATTCGCCCAATGCCGACCCATTCGCGATCGGCGTAGCGGTGGCCGACAGTCCGCTTGGCCCGTGGACCGATGCGCATCCGCAAGGTCCGGTGGTCTCGCAGTCGGTGCCGGGCCGCAACGATATCCAGAACATCGACCCGACCGTGATGGTCGACGATGACGGACGGGTGTATCTGTATTGGGGCACCTTCGGCGCGTTGTACGGCGTGGAGCTGCAGCGCGACATGGTCACTTTCAAGGGCACGCCGGTCCTGGTGGACACGCTGGACGGGTATTTCGAAGCGCCCTGGCTATTCAAGCGCAAGGGCACCTACTACCTGGCATATGCGGCCAACAACGCCGGACGTCTTTCGCCATGCACGCCCACGCTGTATCACGCCTGCATCGCCTACGCGAGCGCACCCACTCCGCTAGGGCCATGGACGTACCGCGGCATCGTATTGCCGCCGGTGTCCTCGACCACCTCGCATCCGGGCATCGTCGAATTTCAGCGGCAGTGGTATCTGGTGTATCACACCGCCGACGCACAGGGCGGCGGGCATTTCCGCCGCAGCGTGGCGATCGACCGGCTGGAATGGGACGACAGCACGCAGCCGGCCAGCATCCGCACCGTGGTGCCGACGCGGCGTCCAACGCCTCCCGCGCCGCCCACGCGCAATCAGGCGCCATCGGCCTACGCGACCGCGTCCAATGGCCCGGACATTCCGGTGCAGTACTGGATTGCCGCGCTCAACGACGGCGTGGTCAAGGCCAATCCATTGCCACCGGAGATGTGGGCCAGCTGGACGGACAACAATCCACCGCAGCAATGGCTGCAGTACAGCTGGGCGCAACCGATCACCGTGGATCGCACGCGCATCGTGTTCTGGGCCGACCACCCGGCCGGTGCCGACGTCGGCGTGGCACCGCCAGCGCGTTGGCATCTGGAATATCGGAACGCTGGGCGATGGCAGCCCGTGCAGCCGCGCGATGGGTATGGCACGCGTCCCGATCACGAAGAAGCGGTGTCGTTCGCGCCGGTGACAACGCGCTGCGTGCGTGTGGTCATGGACGCCTCTGGCAACGCGGCCAGCTATGCCGCGCTGGCAGTGCAGGAATGGGAAGTGCTGGCACCACAGCCACACCGCCTGCCCTCTGCCACGGCCGCTGACAGCCAGCGTTGCGATGCGCCGTGAAGCAGCCGACAAAGCGCCGCATGCGGCAGTCGAACGTTGGCTGACGGTGCGCAGGCAGTGGAGTGCACCGGTGGGGGTGACACATCGGCTTTTGCGTGCTGGCCGCGCGTGCCTTGCGAACGTGTCCAAGTGTTTCAGTCGCGCTGACGTGAATGACCACGCATGGCCAGGAGATGTGGCGCACGTGTGCAGCCGTCGCGTCTGCTGTACCCGACGGCCTGCGCACCTTCCTTGGTGTGTGTCTGCCGCAGCGATTGCAGTCAGCGGCCCAGCCATCGTCCATCAACGCCACGCTGTCTTCTCGAATTGAGGTCACAGGTGCCACACATCCCTGCCATGCGCTTACGCACCGTCGCAATCTGGTGCGTGTCTCTCGCACTGGCGCACATCGTGCCGGTGACCGCGGCGCCACTCTCCGCTCCCACGCCGGCGCAGTACACGCAGGCAATGGGCTTGTCCGATCACTACGCCTCGCTGGTGGACCGGCGGCCTACGGCGCCGGTGTGGGTGGATGCCGGGCATTTTCTCTATCGGCGTGGAGTGGCGCGCAGCGAGCAGCTGCCGGCGATCGAATACCGCCTGGTGGAGGCGGCCAGTGGCCGCAACACACTGGCCTTCGATCACGCGCGGTTGGCCGCAGCATTGACGCAGGCCGGTGCCAAGGCGGTCGACGCAGCGCGACTGCAGCTTGACGAGCCCATCCTGGAACAGCAGCGCCTGAGCTTCCAGTTGGCGAAACTGGGCTGGCAATGCGATTTGCTGCGCTATCGCTGCGCGCACCTGCCCGAACGCGACCTGCCGGCCGAATCGATGGACATGCGCCTGCCGCTCAAGCAGGGCGAACGCCAGGCCAGGACATCGCCGGATGGCCGCTGGCGTGCCTGGGTGGAGCAGGGCAATCTGGTCATTGCGCCGGTTGGCAGTCACGAGCGCAGCGTGCTCAGCCACGACGGCAGCACGGATGACTACTACGCACTCGACAGCGTGGTGTGGTCGCCGGATTCGCAGCATCTGGCGGCGTATCGGGTCAAGGCACCGCCGCCGCGCATGGTTTATTACATCGAGTCGGCGCCCACCGATCAGGTGCAGCCGAAGTTGCATCAGCAGGTCTACCCCAAGCCGGGCGATGCGTTGCCGGTGATGCAGCCGGTCTTGTTCGATCTCGCCACGCACGCAGCGCATCCGGTGGCGATGACCTTGCTGCCCAATGCCTTCACCTTGAGCGAAATGGTCTGGTGGAAGGACAGCCGCGGCTTCACCTTCGAATACAACGCACGCGGTCACCAGCTGTACCGGGTGATCGAGGTGGATGCACGCACAGCCGCCGCGCGCACGCTGATCGAAGAGACATCGCCCACCTTCATCGAATACTCCGAGCTCAGTGGCGAGCATGAGAACGGCGGCAAGCACGCACGCCAGGATCTGGACGATGGCGCGCAGATCGTGTGGGCATCCGAGCGCGATGGCTGGGAGCATCTGTATCTGTACGACGGCCACAGCGGCGAGGTGATCCGCCAGGTCACCCGTGGCGACTGGGTGGTGCGCAAGCTCGATCGCATCGACCAAGCAGCGGGGCAGGTGTATTTCACCGCCTCGGGTATGCAGCCCGGCGAGGACCCGTACTATCGCCATGCCTATCGCATCGGGCTGGATGGCCGCGGACTTACCGCATTGACGCCGCTGGCTGCCGATCATGAGGTGCGCTATTCGCCGGATGGAACCTGGCTACTGGATCTTTACTCGCGCGTGGATCTGGGCCCGGTGCTGGAGTTGCGGCGCAGCGCAGATGGCAGCCTGGCACGCACGGTGGAGCGCACCGACCTGACCCGCCTGCTGGCGGCAGGGTGGCAGGCGCCGCTGCCGTTTCACACCACCGGGCGCGACGGCAGGACCGAGATCTGGGGCGTCATCCATCGCCCGCAGCAGCTCGATCCGCAGCAGCGCTACCGGGTCGTCGAAGACATCTATGCCGGACCGCAGGGCTCGTTCGTTCCCAAGAGCTTTAGCACCGCCACACCATCGCTTACCGGAATGGGGTTTGCGGTGGCGTCCATCGATGGCATGGGCACCAACAACCGCTCGCGCGCCTTCCACGATGTGGCTTGGCGCAACCTCAAGGACGCCGGGTTGCCGGATCGTATCGCCTGGCACAAGGCAGCCGCGGCGCAGTACCCGTGGTACGACATCGGCGGCGGTGTCGGTGTGTACGGCACCTCGGCAGGCGGGCAGAACGCGTTGGGGGCGCTGCTGTTTCATCCGGAGTTCTATGTGGCGGGTGTGGCCAATTCCGGCTGCCACGACAACCGCATGGACAAGATCTGGTGGAACGAACAGTGGATGGGCTGGCCGGTCGGCCCGTGGTACGCCGCATCGTCGAATGTGGAGAACGCCGCGCGCCTGCAGGGGCATCTGTTGCTGGTCACCGGCGACATGGACATGAATGTCGACCCGGCCAGTACCTTCCAGGTGGCCGACCGCCTGATCAAGGCCGGCAAGGATTTCGATCTGCTGGTCGTGCCGGGCGGCGATCACGGTGCCGGTGGCGACTACGGCAGGCGCCGCCTGCTGGATTTCTTCCTGCGCTGGATGCAGCAGGCACCAACGCCGGAATGGAATCGCAACGTCGCAGCGCCGGCCGCATCGGTGCGGTGATGCGCGCGCTGCCGGTCGCGTGCAGCGAGTTGACGTGCGCGGCACATCGGGCCCAATGCCCCCGTCCGCGCATCGATCGTTGTCAGCTTCATCTGCACTCCCATCGCCGCAAGCGGTGCCAATGCGTGCGGGCTCGAGCGCGCTCATGCCGCCACACGTGATCGTTCAGTTGCGAACCATGCTGTTTTCCGCATGCGCGTTCGCCAAATGCGACAAGACGTGGCGTCTGCGCACAGGCACATTGTGACCAGCTGATGAAAACTGGAGCGCATAAGCGCATCCAGTGAGGAATGCACCACCTTTCCGGTAACACGCGTTGCTGCGCGACTGTTCGGTCGCCTGCGTCGCACGTTGTCTGCGCCTCTGCAACACGACCGTGCCAGCGGTTTGTTGCAGCGTGCGTCTGCCATCTACGTCGCCCTGCGCCGCTGTACCCCGGCACGGGCAGGTATTGCCCACGGTTTGTCTTTCGTCACACTCAGGAGCCTTGCATGCCGATGTTGCCGTTGCCTCTGACTCGCACGACCAGCGCCACCACGCGGCCGTTGCCGAGCATGCTCACCACCGGGCTGCTGCTGGTGCTGTCGGCAGGTGCGGTTGCGCCGGTGGCTGCGCAGCAAGCTGCCGGTGGCGATGCGACGCAGACGCTGGACAGCGTGGTGGTCACCGGCTCGCGTTTGCGCCGGGTGGATACCGAGACCGCCAATCCTGTGGTTACCGTCAGCCAGGAGCAGATCGCTGCCACTGGCAAGGCGACCGTGGGCGATCTGTTGCAGGAACTGCCGTCCATCGCCGGCAATGCGACCAACCCGTATACCAACAACGGCGGCGGCACCGGCGCCTCGGCGATCTCGCTGCGCGGCCTGGGCGACAAGCGCACGCTGGTGCTGGTCAATGGTATCCGCCTGGCTTACAACGACGTCAACGCCATTCCTTCCAGCATGATCGAACGCATCGAGGTGCTCAGCGACGGTGCATCTGCGGTGTACGGCTCCGATGCGATCGGTGGCGTGGTCAACTTCATCCTGCGCTCGCGCTTTGATGGCGTGCAGTTCAGCAGCGACTTCGGCACCAGCAGCGAAGGCGATGGCAACCGCCGCAACTTCACCTTGACCGCCGGCAAGACCTGGGAGCGCGGCAGCCTGATCGGCGGCCTCTCGTATCACAACATCGATGCCGTCTCGGCAGCGGCGCGCGATTACTCCAAGGACGCGCTCGCGCTGACCAATGGCCAACCGGTGAAGCAGGGCTCCTCCGCCACGCCCACCGGCACGGTGAACTTCAACGATGGCTCGGATCAATCGCAACTGCTCGCACAATCCAATGGTTGCGGGCGCGTCACCCTCAACAGCGGTGTCAGCGGGCGGGCGAGTCCTGGCGATTTCCACTGTTATAACGCTGCTGCAGATTCCTACAACTATCAGCCGTTCAACCTGTTGCAGACCCCGCAAAAACGCACCAATGCCTTCCTGCTGGGCACGTATCGCTTCAGCGACAGCGTCGAGGGCTACGTCAATACCTGGTTCAGTAAAACCGAATCGGCCTCGATCATTGCGCCGATTCCGATCTTTTCCAACGGCGACAACATCCTGGTGTCGGCGCAGAGCTATTACAACCCGTTCGGCGTCAATTTCGGCACCGATCGCACCACCGGCACCTCCTACAACGACCTCAATACGCGCGCCACCGTGTTGGGCAACCGCCGCTACCAATACAACACCTACAACTTTCAGATCAGCCCGGGTCTGCGCGGCCGTTTCGGCGACAGCTCCTGGCAATGGGATGCCACCTTCAATTACGGCAAGGTCAAGCAGAAGTCGATCAACAACGGCTTTCTCGACTATGCCGCGTTCAATCAGGCCATCGGTCCCTCGTTCCTGGATAGCGATGGCGTGGTCAAGTGCGGCAGCGCGGGTGCAGCGATTGCCGGCTGTACGCCGTTGAATTTCTTCAACCTCAACGACAGCGCCAACCTGGCCACGTTGCAGGGCATGGTGGTCAACCCCATTGTCACCAGCGTGTACACGGTCAAGCAATTCGAAGCCAATGCCAACGGCACATTGTTCGAGTTGCCGGCGGGCGAGGCCAGTCTGGCGGCTGGCATTTCGTACCGCAAGGAACGCTCCACCACCGCCTCGGACCCGCTATGGACCGGCGATGAAAATGGCCTGTGCGGCGTGATCGAATTCTGTTCGTCCAGCTTGAGCGGCAGTTTCGATGTCAAGGAGGCCTATGCCGAAGCGCTGTTCCCGCTGCTCAAGGATCTGCCCGGCATCAATGCATTGAACATCACCGTGGGCACGCGCTTTTCCGACTACAGCTCGGTGGGCAGCAAGACCAATAGCAAGCTGTCGCTGGAATACCGCCCCGTCGAAACCCTGTTGTTGCGCGGCACCGTCTCGCAAGTGTTTCGCGCACCCAACATCAACGAGCTGTATGCCGGCGTGGCCGGCGACGCGGCCACCGTCAACGACCCGTGCAACGGCTACACCGGCGGCAACACGGTGGCCTGCGCCAATGTGCCCACCGATGGCAGCTACCAGCAGTCGGACGGGCAGGTTTCGGGCAAGGTCTCCGGCGCGGCAGTCGCCGGCTACCAGCTCAAGCCGGAAACCGGTAAGTCCTACGACGTCGGATTTGTGTACGACCCGCAGTGGATCGACGGCCTGTCGTTGAGTGCGGACTGGTGGCGCATCGATCTGGAAGACACCATCACCACGGTGTCGGCGCAGACGGTGCTGAATCAATGCTTCGCCAACTCGGCCAGCGCGTTCTGCGCGTTGATCCATCGCAACGGCAACGGCACCATCAATTACATCGCCGAGCCCACCGTCAATCTGGGCAAGCTGTGGGCCAAGGGCATGGACTTCAACCTGACCTACCGCTTGCCTGCCATGGCATGGGGCAATGTCACCGCCGGCCTCAACGGCACCTATCTCACCCGTTACGACGTGTTGCCCGACACCACCGACCCCAGCTCGGTCACCATCCACAACGTAGGCCGCTACACCCAGGCCTACGGCAACTTCCCACGCTGGCGCGCACTGGGCACGGTCAGCTGGGCATTGGATGACTGGAGCGCCACCTGGCGCATCCGTTATGTGGGGCATACCGCCATCGGCAACTCGGATCCGGACCAGAGCCTGTCGGCCGATTCCAGCGAACCGACCGTGGTGCGCAATATCGGTGCCTACGTCTACAACAACCTGCAGCTTGGCTATAACGTCGAGCCATGGCATACGCGCTTTGAGGTCGGCGTGGACAACATCGCCAACAAGCAGCCGCCGCTGTACTACGCCAACAATGTGGGCAATGCGAACACCGACGTGGCCACTTACGATCTGCTCGGCCGCTTTTACTGGGCACGCGCGACGGTGAAGTTCTGAGTGCGCTGGTGTCTCGCTGCGCTGCGTGGCCGATTGCGGCCGGTTGTGCAGACGCCACGTCACGCCAGCATTGCCAGCGCAGCGGCGATCATGTTGTTGCGACCCTGTGCGCATGCCTGCGCGCCATCAGGAGCTGAGCTAATCCCATGACAGAAGCGCACCCGAGCGAATCGACCTGCAACCACACGCCGTCGTTGTCGCGGCGGCGCTTTCTGGCCTGGAGCAGCCTGGCGGTAGCCGCCGGCTTCCTGCGCTTTCCAGCCCAGGCCAGCGCTGCGCAACCGGGCAGCGTGCGCGCGGTGCCGCTTGCCCAGGTCAGGCTCACGCCGTCGCTGTTCCTGGATGCGCTGCACACCAACAGGCGCTATCTGATGCGGCTGCAGCCGGACCGGCTGTTGCACAACTTCGTGCTGTATGCCGGCCTCGACCCGAAGGCGCCAGCCTATGGCGGTTGGGAAGCGGACACCATCGCCGGGCATACGCTCGGCCACTATCTCAGTGCGCTGGCACTGATGCACGCACAAACTGGCGACGCGCAATGCCGCACGCGCGCAGCCTATATCGTCAGCGAACTGGCGCGCTGCCAGGCGCATGCCGGCGATGGCTACGTGGCCGGCTTCACGCGCAAGGACGCAGCCGGGAAGATCGAAAGCGGGCGCGCGGTCTTCGACGAGCTCAAACGCGGCAAGATCGACGCAGCGCCGTTCTATCTCAACGGGAGCTGGGCACCGCTCTACACGTGGCACAAATTGTTCGCCGGCCTGCTCGACGTGCATGCGCATTGCGATAACGCGCAAGCGCTGCAGGTGGCGGTGGGTCTGGCTGGATACCTGCAAGGCATCTTCTCCGCGCTAGACGAGGCGCAATTGCAAAAAACGCTGTCGTGCGAATTCGGCGGCCTCAACGAATCGTTCGTCGAACTGCATGTGCGAACCAATGATGCGCAATGGTTGGCGCTGGCGCAGCGTCTGCATCACCACGCCGTGATCGACCCGCTGGTTGCACAGCGTGACGAATTGGCGCACCAGCATTCCAATACCAACGTCCCAAAGCTGATCGGTGTGGCCCGCGAATACGAAGTCACCGGCGATGCCGCATCCGGCGCCGCAGCGCGCTTCTTCTGGCACACCGTCACCGACCACCACACCTATGTGATCGGCGGCAATGGCGATCGCGAATATTTCCAGCAGCCGGACAGCATTTCAAAGTTCCTCACCGAGCAGACCTGCGAGCATTGCGCCAGCTACAACATGCTCAAGCTCACCCGCCACCTGTATCAATGGGGCCCGCAAGCGGAGTTGTTCGACTACTACGAGCGCACCTTGCTCAACCACGTGATGGCGCAGCAGCACCCACGCAGCGGCATGTTCACGTATATGACGCCATTGCTGGCCGGCGAAGCGCGCGGCTGGTCGTCGCCGTTCGACGATTTCTGGTGCTGCGTTGGTAGCGGCATGGAAGCGCACGCGCAATTCGGCGATTCCATCTACTGGCAGGACGGGCAGGGCGTCTACGTCAATTTGTATGTGCCCTCCATGGTGCACGATGCTGCCGGCCTGGACATGACCTTGCACAGCGCCTTGCCGGAGCAGGGCAGCGCCTCGCTGCGCATCGATGCCGCGCCGGCCGAGCAACGCACGCTCGCACTGCGCGTGCCAGGTTGGGCGAAACAGCCGCGCCTGCAACTCAATGGCCAGCCTGTCGATAGCACTGTCAGCGATGGCTATCTGCGCATCACGCGCACCTGGCAGCGCGGCGACACCCTGAGCCTGGCGTTCGACATGCCGCTGCGCCTGGAAGCGACCCCGGACGATCCCGCCTGGGTCTCGGTGCTGCGCGGGCCGCTGGTGCTTGCCGTGGATCTGGGCGATGCCTCCAAGCCCTGGTCGGGCAAGACCCCGGCATTGATCGGGGGGCAGGACATCCTGCAACGCCTGCAACCGGTGCCGGGCAAGACAGCCTTCGTCTACAACGATGGCGTGCAGCAGTGGCAGTTGTCCCCGTTCTACGCCCAGTTCGACCGCCGCAGCGCGGTCTACCTGGAACACCGCGACGCCGCCGCATGGCAGCAACGCCAGACCGAACTGGCGGCAGTAGCGGCGGCGCAACACGCACTCGACACCCGCGCGCTCGATCGCATCGCGCTAGGCGATGAAGCCTCCGAGAAGGCGCATGCACTGCAGGGGGAAAATTCCAACCCGCTCAGCTACCGCCGCCGGCCCGGCCGCGACGTGCGTACTGGCGGCTTCATGGCCTTCACCCTGCGCAATACCGCCCGGGCCCGCATCCTGCGCCTGCGCTACTGGGGCGACGAAACCCGCCGTCGCTTCCGCCTCCTCGCCGACGGCGAACTCATCGCCAACGAACGCCTTGACGGCAACCGCGGCCTGGAGTTCGTCGATGTGGATTACGCACTGCCAGCAACAGTCGCCGGCCGCGACACCCTGCAGATTCGCATCGAACCGGAGACCGGTTATTCGGCGGGGCCTGCATTTGGGTGTTGGGTGCTGGAGTCGGCGTGAGCGCTGTAGCTAGCGCGTGTTATTCGTATGACGAGCTTCTACGAGGCGTCGGAAAGCAGGAAGGCTGTACGAATTTATTCGTACCCCTGAAAGCTTATAACTTTCGCGTCCTTTTTGCTCAGCGTGTATTCTCCGCCGCCGCCTATGATTCCTAAGCGCCTATCCACTAAAAAGACGATGACTATTTTTGAAGGTGTTCGGGCAATCCCCATGGAATAGGACTCGAGGTCTCGCAGAGCCGAGTATTCGCCGCTGGCTGGATACATTGCGACAATTCGATTCTTAAAATCTTTGCTTGCCGCCTCAATTGCTTTGAAGGTTTCTGCGTTATCGGGTTCCGCGGCAGAAGCGCCTGTGAAAGATAGAAATAGCAACAGTGATATAAATTTCATGGTTGCCATCCTAAAGCATTGCTGAGAAATTCCGAAATCCTGCTATTTTCTCACCGCCCCCCTGCGTTAGATGCTCACACGCCTGGGAAACTCGGCTTTGTTCGGAGAGCAAACTAGGTGGCGAACTCAGTCGATAGGATATTGCTGATCGAAGGGGTGGTGGGAAATGAGTATCACTGACCCTCTAGTCTTTGAACTTCTGATGTGCGCTGTCTAGTGGCTGGAGCCAATGTGTGTTGAGACACGCATACTGGCTGTCATGAATGACTCGATGAAGTGATTGTCTGTCGGTTTGCCTTGCCGGGAATAATTGATGGTCATGCCGTTATCCAGGGAAATATGGCGAGAGACGACCAAGAGATCAACGAGAACTTGAGTTGCTGGATGTGGATGCCAACATTTAAACGCAAAGACCGGCGATTAGGCCGGTCTTTGCGTTGCGCAGAAGTAGTGCGGCTTACACCGACAACTCCAACAACAACTTATTCAACCGCCGCACATACGCGGCCGGATCCTTCAAACTATCGCCCGCAGCCAACGCAGCCTGGTCGAACAACACACGACTCAGGTCGCCGAAGCGATCCATATCCTGTTCCGCGTCGAGTTTCTCGATCAGCGGGTGGGTCGGATTGAACTCGAACACCGGCTTGCTTTCCGGCACCGCCTGGCCGCTGGCTTCTAGCAGCTGACGCATCTGCAGGCCCAGGTCGCCCTGGCCGATGGCCAAGATCGCCGGGGAATCGGTCAGGCGATGCGAGACGCGTACTTCGGCCACGTCGTCGCCCAGCGCTGCCTTGATGCGCGAAGCCAGACCTTCCTTGGATTTAGCGAGGTCTTCCTGCGCCTTCTTGTCTTCTTCCGAATCCAGCTTGCCCAGGTCCAGGTCGCCGCGCGCCACGTCCACGAACGACTTGCCGTCGAATTCGGTGAGATAGCTCATCAGCCATTCGTCGATGCGGTCGGTGAGCAGCAGCACTTCGATGCCCTTCTTGCGGAAGACCTCCAAATGCGGGCTGTCCTTGATCTGCGCGTAGCTTTCGCCGGTGAGGTAGTACAGCTTGTCCTGGCCTTCTGCCAAACGGCTCACGTAATCGGCCAGGCCCACGCTTTGTGCGCCGGTGGTGTCGTGCGTGGAGGAGAAGCGCAGCAGGCCGGCGATTTTTTCGCGGTTTGCATAATCCTCGGCCGGGCCTTCCTTCAATGCCTGGCCGAAGTTGCGCCAGAACGTGGCGTAGTCGTCGGGCTTGTCCTTGGCCAGCTTTTCCAGCATGTCCAGCGAGCGCTTGGTCAGCGCCGACTTCATCGAATCGACCACCGGGCCGGATTGCAGGATTTCGCGCGAGACATTGAGCGAGAGGTCCGACGAATCCACCACGCCCTTGATGAAACGCAGGTACAGCGGCAGGAACTGCTCGGCCTGGTCCATGATGAAAACGCGCTGCACATACAGCTTCAGGCCCTTGGCCGAGTCGCGGTGGTACAGGTCGAACGGGGCACGGCCGGGCACGAACAGCAGCGAGGTGTATTCCAGCTTGCCTTCGACCTTGTTATGGCTCCAGGCCAGCGGGTTGCCCGCGTCGTGGGCGATGTGCTTGTAGAACTCCTGATACTCCTCGTCCTTGATCTCGGACTTGGGGCGCGTCCACAGCGCGCTGGCGCGGTTGACCGCTTCCCATTCGGGCTCTGCCGGCGTGTCGGCGGCTTCGCCGTAATGCTCCTTGCGCATCTCGATCGGCAGGCCGATGTGGTCGGAGTATTTCTTGAGGATGCCGCGCAGCGTCCAGCCATCGGCGAACGATTCTTCGCCTTCCTTCAGGTGCAGCACGATGCGGGTGCCGCGCTCGGGCTTGTCGACGCTGGCGATCTCGAATTCGCCTTCGCCACGCGAGGACCAGTGCACGCCTTCGCTGGCCGGCAGGCCGGCGCGGCGCGAATACACGTCCACCTGGTCGGCGACGATGAAGGCGCTATAGAAGCCCACGCCGAACTGGCCGATCAGGTTGGCATCCTTCTTCTGGTCGCCGCTGAGGTGCTTGAGGAAATCGGCAGTGCCGGACTTGGCGATGGTGCCCAGGTGGGAGACCGCCTCCTCGCGGCTCATGCCGATGCCGTTGTCGTCGATGGTCACAGTGCGCGCGTCCTTGTCGTAATCGACGCGGATGCGCAGCTCGCCGCTGCCTTCCAGCAGCTCGGGCTTGACCAAGGCTTCGAAGCGCAGCTTGTCGGCGGCATCGGCGGCATTGGAGACCAGCTCGCGCAGGAAGATTTCCTTGTTCGAGTACAACGAATGGATCATCAGCTGCAGCAGCTGCTTGACCTCGGTCTGGAAGCCGAGCGTCTGCTTGTCGGTTTCAACGGTCATTGGGGTCGTGCTCCGTGGTGGTCCAGGCCGCAACGCGGCCGATGGCCTGGGGGATGCGGCCGTCTGCCGATTTTTCAAGGCGGGCCTGCGCGAATGTGCCGCGCGCGGCGGCTGGTGCGGGGCAGGGCGGCTGCGGCGATGGCGGCGGTATCATGGCCGGCCATTCGTCCTGCCTTGAGCCATGTCGCCAACTGCGCTGCTGCCGTGCTGCACCCGCCCGCCCTCGCCAGGTGCGGGGCGATGAGCCGCCTGCAGCGCCCGGCCTCGCGTGGCGCGGAAGGCCAGGTGCGTATTGTTGGCGGGCGCTGGCGCAATACGCGGCTGGCGGTGCCCAGCTTGCCCGGCCTGCGCCCCAGCAGCGACCGCGTGCGCGAAACGCTGTTCAACTGGCTGATGCCGCGCCTGCCCGGCGCGCGCGTGCTGGATCTGTTCGCCGGCTCCGGCGCGCTGGGCCTGGAGGCGGTGTCGCGCGGCGCTGCGCATGCCACCCTGATCGAACGCGACCCCGGCCTGGTGCAGCGGCTGCGCGAGCACGTGACCCGGCTGGATGCCGCCACGCAGGTGCAGGTGCTGCAGGAAGATGCGGTGCGCTGGCTGGAGCGTGCGCCCGCAGCGCTGGCTGATATCGTCTTCGTCGACCCGCCGTTCGCGGCCGGGCTGTGGCCGGCAGTGCTGGAGCACCTGCCGGCGCATGTGGCGGCCGACGCCTGGCTGTACCTTGAAGCGCCCGCCGATGCGCCGCCGCTGCTGCCGGCCGGCTGGCATCTGCACCGCGAGGGCGCCACCCGTGAGGTGCGCTATGCGCTGTACCGCCGGGCCGCTGCTACACTGAAGAGCGATCCGACCCCGGTAGTCTCCGTATGAGCGTTGCCAACAGCCGCACCGCCGTCTATCCCGGTACCTTCGACCCGATCACCAACGGGCATATCGACCTGGTGAATCGCGCCGCGCCGTTGTTCGAGCGCGTGGTGGTGGGTGTGGCGTATAGCCCCTCCAAGGGCCCGGCATTGTCGCTGGAGCGCCGCGTGGCGCTGGCCCAGGAAGCGCTGGCGGCGCATACCAATGTGGAAGTGCGCGGCTTCGATACCCTGCTGGCGCATTTCGTGCGCGAGATGGGTGCCGGCGTGCTGCTGCGCGGCCTGCGGGCAGTGTCCGACTTCGAATACGAATTCCAGATGGCCAGCATGAACCGCCATCTGATCCCGGAGGTGGAAACGCTGTTTCTTACCCCGGCCGAGCAATACAGCTTCATCTCGTCCTCGCTGGTGCGCGAAATCGCGCGGCTGGGCGGGGATGTGTCCGGCTTCGTGCCGGCATCGGTTGTCGAGGCCTTGCGGCAGGTGCGCCAGTCCCGCGCGCAGGCCTGATCATCTGCAGTTACATCACCACATGCATTTCAAAGGGAGGAGTTTCATGAAACACACCATGCGCGCTCTGGCGCTCGCTTCGATCGCCACTCTGGCGGTCACCGCCTGCAAGAAGGAAGAGCCGGCACCGACCGCTGCCGCCGCACCGGCCCCGTTGACCGCACCGGCCAAGGACGACAACGCCGGCTGGAAGAAGTACCTGCAGGAAGTGGTCGGCCAGAACCTGGGCACCACCACCAACAGCCCGTTCCTGTACTACTTGCCGCCGGAGTCGGACGCCGAATTTGCCGGCAGCTACGAGCGTCAGCTGGAAAGCGTCAAGACCGCGCTCGCGCGTGGCGTGCAGCCGGGCAACATGCTGGCCTTCGGTTCGTCGGCGTCCAGCAAGATGGCCGACCTGATCGATGCGGCGTTCAAGGACGTGGCACCGGACTCGATGAAGGGTGTGCGCGTGCTGTTCATCGGCAATGCTGCCGACAACGCGCGCGTGCAGACCATCGTCCAGCCCAAGGGCGCGGAATACATCTTCGTTGAAGCCAAGTAATGCCGTAGCAGGCCGGATGCGCGGGAGGGCGTATCCGGCCGCAGCCTGGGAATGCACCATGCTGCCGAGTTCGCACTCCACCGGAGCCGGCCGCACCAGGCCGGTGTCCGACAGCGCCCAGGGCGCTATCTACCTGCCGCTGCGCGCCATGGGCGCCCGGCTGCAGCAGCACATTGCGTTCCAGCGCCTGCGGTTGCAGCGCGTCGCGTCGCGTCGCATCGTAGTGCCGATATGTCTCTGAAAATCAACGAGCTCTGCGTCAACTGCGACGTCTGCGAGCCTGCGTGCCCGAATCACGCCATCTCGATGGGCGAAACCATCTACGTCATCGATCCGGCACGTTGCACCGAGTGCGTGGGCCATTTCGACGAAGCGCAGTGCGTGGTGGTGTGCCCGGTCGAATGCATCGATCCGGATCCGGCCATTCCGGAAACCCATGACCAGTTGCTGGCCAAGCTGATGCAGTTGCAGCGCGATCACCCCGAACTGTACGAACAGGAGCCCCCCGCCCCGTGAGCACTTTTTCCCGACGTTTTTCTTCGCGCGGCGTGTTGCTGCTGGCCTTTGTGCTGGCGCCAGCGGCCTGGTGCGCCGATGCCGCCAAGCCGGCGACGGCCACCACCGCAGCGGTTGCCGCGCATCCACCCGGCGCGGCGATCGCCAGCGGCCATGCGCTGGCCACCGATGCCGGCCTGCAGATCCTGCGCGAGGGCGGGAATGCGTTCGATGCCGCGGTGGCGGTGTCGTCCACGCTGGCGGTGGTCGAGCCGATCAGCTCAGGGCTGGGCGGCGGCGGTTTCTTCCTGTTGCACGACGCCAAGACCGGCAAGGACGTGATGCTGGACGCGCGCGAAACCGCGCCCGCGTCGGCCACCGAAGCGCAGTTTCTCGACAAGAAAGGCGAGCTGGACCGCGACCGCTCGGTCAACGGCCCGTGGTCGGCGGGCATCCCGGGCTTGCCCGCAGCGCTGGTGGAGCTGGCTGCCAAACACGGCCGGCTGCCGCTGAAGCAGTCGCTGGCACCCTCGATCCGCATCGCGACGGAGGGTTTTCCCGTCTACGCGCGCATGGCCAAGGGCTATGCCTCGCGGCGCGAGGTGATGGAGCGTTACCCCGGTACGCGCGAGGTGTATCTGCGCGGCGGCAAACCCATTGCCGAAGGCGACACCTTCAAGCAGCCGGAGCTGGCGCAGACGCTGCAGCTGCTCGGCGACAAGGGCTTCGGCGGGTTCTACAAGGGCGAGACCGCCAAGAAGTTGCTGGCCGGCGTGAAGCAGGCCGGCGGCCAGTGGAGCGCGGCCGAGCTGGCCGGGTACCGGGTCAAGGAGCGCGCACCGATCCAGTTCGACTACCGCGGCTGGAAGATCACCACTGCGCCGCCGCCGTCGTCCGGTGGTATTGCGCTGGCGGCGATGCTGCAGATCCTGGAGGGCTGGGACTTGAACACGCTCGATGAGGTGCATCGCACCCATCTGGTGGTGGAGTCGATGCGCCGCGCCTACCGCGATCGCACCTTCTTCCTGGGCGACCCGGACTTTGTTGACGTGCCGCAGCGCGTGCTCACCAGCAAGGACTACGCGCAAGGCCTGCGTGCCACCATCAACCCGGACAAGGCCACGCCCAGCGATCTGCTGTCGGGCAACCCCACGCCGCTGGAAGACGACGAGACCACGCACTTTTCCATCATCGATGGCGAAGGCAACCGCGTCGGTGCCACCCAGACGGTGAACCTGCTGTACGGCTCGGGCCTGATTCCCAAGGGCACCGGCGTGCTGCTCAACAACGAGATGGACGACTTCGCGCTCAAGCCGGGCACTCCGAATGCGTTCGGCGTGATGGGCTACGCCGCCAACGCGCCCAAGCCGGGCAAGCGCATGCTCAGTTCGATGACGCCCACCTTCATGGAATCGGCCGACAAGGCGATCGTGCTCGGCACCCCGGGCGGCAGCCGCATCATCACCATGGTGCTGCTGGGGATCCTGGGCTACGACGCCGGCCTGGATGCGCAGGCGGTCAGTGCGCTGCCGCGCTATCACCACCAGTGGTTGCCGGACGTGATCGACGCCGAGACCGACGCGTTTTCGGCGCAGACCGCCAAGGGCCTGCAAGCGATGGGGCATGCACTGAAATTGCCAGGCGACACCGCCGAAGGCGGCCGTGGCTCCAGCCATGTGTGGGGCAACCTGCAAACGGTGGAGTGGGACAAGCGCCGCAACGTGCTCAGCGGCGGCAGCGACCCGCGCAACCCGGTGGGCAAGGCGCAAGTGCAGTTGGACGCGACGGCACGCTGAGGCGTGAATCCGATTGCGTCGACGCCCGGTAGCCGGCAAGGCGGCCGGGCGTTGTTCGTTGTTTCAATCAAGCGCCATCGATGCAATGCGACCGTGGTTGCCTGGGCTGGCGCGTTTGCTGCCCGCCCAGCATGCGCTTGATTGCTGGCATGCGGTGATGATGAGCGCGGCATGGCTGCGTGCGAGGCGATCCGCGCAAGGGGCGCATTGCTGCAGCGATGCGGATTGACGCATCGGCTATGCCGGCATTGGACTTGTCGCTGCAAGATAATGCGGCGACCATCGTGGCATGACTATCTTCAAAACTCTGCTCACCAGCCTGATGATCGTTTCGCCCGTGCTCGCCTGCGCTGCAGAGACAACCGGCAGGCAGGAGGCCGTGGCGGCCAGCGACGCCATCCACGTCAACCAGCTGGGTTATCTGCCGGGCTCGGCAAAAATGGCGATCGTCGGGCTGCCGCCGCAGGACGCCGCGCAGCGTTCGGACCGCTTCACCGTCGAAGATGCACAGGGACGCAGCGTGTTGCAGGGAACCCTGCAGCCGGCCGCGATGTGGTCGCCGGCCGGTCAGCAGGCGCGGGTGGCGGATTTTTCCGGGCTGCGTGCGGTCGGAACCTATCGGTTGAAGGTCGACGGGCTGCCGGCATCGGAGACCTTCGCCATCAACGCGCATGCCTATCAGCCCCTGGTCGATGCAGCGTTGAAGGCGTTCTACTTCAACCGTGCCAGCACCGCGCTGCCGGCACGCTATGCCGGGCGCTATGCGCGCGCGGCCGGGCACCTGGATACGCAGGTGCGCATCCATCCGTCCGCAGCGTCTGCAACGCGTCCGACCGATAGCGTGATCAGCGCGCCCAAGGGCTGGTACGACGCGGGCGACTACAACAAGTACATCGTCAATTCCGGCATCAGCACCTACACCTTGCTGGCGGCCTACGAGCAGTATCCGGCGTTCTTCAGGTCCAAGCCGCTGACCATCCCCGACGATGCGCCCGGCGTGCCCGGCATCCTGCAGGAGGCCTGGTGGAATCTGGACTGGATGCTCGCCATGCAGGACCCGGCCGATGGCGGCGTGTACCACAAGCTCACCGACAAGCAGTTCGATGGCTTGGTGATGCCGGATCAGGCCACCCAGCAACGCTACGTGGTGATGAAGACCACTGCCGCGACCTTGGACTTCGCTGCGGTGATGGCCGTCGCCAGTCGCGTATATGCGCCATTTGAAAAGCAGTATCCGGGGCTGTCGGCGCACATGATGAAAGCCTCGCGGGCTGCGTGGGCGTGGGCGAAGCAGCATCCGGACGTGATCTACCGGCAGCCCAGCGACGTGCGTACCGGCGGTTACGACGATGCACACCTGGATGACGAATTCGCCTGGGCGGCGGCCGAGTTGTACATCGCCACCGGCGAGGATGGGTTCTACGACGCGATGATCGCGCGCAACGTGCCGGCCACCGTGCCCTCATGGGGCAATGTCGGTGGGCTGGCCTGGATGTCGTTGGCCGCGCATCGCGACCGACTCACGCCGCATGCCGATCGCGCGCGGATCGCACGGGAGATCACCGGGCTGGCACAGCGGTTGGCCGACACCTGGCAATCATCGGCATGGCGGCTGGCGATGAACGACAGCGATTTCGTCTGGGGCAGCAATGCAGGGGTGCTCAACCGCGCGATGATGCTGCTACAGGGCTACCGGCTGACGCAGCAGCGGCAATTTCTGGATGCGGCGCAATCGCAGCTGGACTACATCCTGGGCCGCAATCCGCTGGGGCTGTCGTTCGTGACCGGGATAGGCAAACGCACCCCGATGCATATCCATCACCGACCCTCAGAGGCCGATGGGATCGAAGCGCCGGTGCCGGGTTGGCTGGTCGGCGGCCCGCAGCCGGGGCAGCAGGATGCCAAGGAGTGCAAGGTGCCGTACCCCTCCAAACGGCCGGCGTTGTCGTACCTGGACAACTTCTGCAGCTACTCCACCAACGAGGTGGCGATCAACTGGAATGCGCCGCTGGTGTATGTGAGCGCGGCGATCGAGGCGTCGACGCGCTAAAGCGTCGCTATCAAGCCGATGCCGCGGCTGTTCCTTTTCCCGTCGGGAGAAGGTGGCGCGCAGCGCCGGATGAGGGTACGGCGTCGGCAGGAATACTGATACACCGTACCCTCATCCAACCCCTCTCCCGGGCGGGAGAGGGGCTTAAACTCATTCCAGCCGCGTTCCAAAAATCCGGTCGCCTGCATCGCCCAGGCCGGGCAGGATGTAGCCCTTGTCGTTGAGGTGTTCGTCGATGGCCGCGGTATAGACCTCGACATCCGGGTGCACCGCTTCGAGCGCCTTCAGGCCTTCCGGCGCGGCGACCAGAAAGATGCCTTTGATGCGCCGTGCGCCGGCGCGCTTGAGCATGTCGATGGTGGCGATCAGGGTGCCGCCGGTGGCCAGCATCGGGTCCAGGATCAGGGCGTCGCGTTCTTCCAGGCGGCCAGTGAGGCGTTCGAAATAGGGCACCGGTTGCAGGGTTTCTTCATCGCGCTGCAGACCGACCACACTCACGCGTGCGGCAGGAATCAGTGCCAGTACGCCGGGCAGCATGCCCAGACCGGCGCGCAGGATCGGTACCAAGGTGATCTTTGCGCCGGCAATGCGCTGCACCGTCACCGGGCCGGCCCAGCCCGGCTGGGTGTGCGATTCGGTATCCAGATTGGCGGTGGCCTCGTAAGCCAGCAGCGTGCCCAGTTCGGTGACCAGTTCGCGGAAGCCCTTGGTGCTCAACGCGGCATCGCGCAGCAGGCCGATCTTGTGCTGGACGAGGGGGTGGCGGACTTCGACGATTTTCATGGGCAGCGGCAGGCGGGAGAGGGGCACAGTGTGCCGCAGCCGCGCGGTGTGTCGCCACACTTCGGGTGTGATCGCTGATGCATATGTCATGTCAGTGAAACGTCGTAGACATAGTGTGCCCACCCATTCTTAACCGATTGGGGAAGCACCCGTGTTGAACAAGACTCCGCTCTGCCTGGCGATCACGCTGACGTTGGCTGCGGCCACGTGGAGTCCGCTGGCGCACGCGGCCCAGGGTGCGGCCACGGGCGGCGCTGCCAGCGCTGCGGCAATCGACCTGGAGCGGCTGGAGGTGCGCCCGCAGCTGGAAGCGCAGGAGCGCGCAGTCGATCTCAAACGCGCCTCCGATGCCATCCAGGACGCCGTCGCCTCCGATGCGATGGGACGTTACCCGGACAAGAATGTTGCAGAATCCTTGCAGCGCCTGCCCGGCGTCAGCGTGACGCGCGACCAGGGCGAAGGCCGCTTTGTGGTCATCCGCGGCCTGGATTCGTCGCTCAACAGCGTCACCATCGACGGCATGACCATGGGCACGCCGGAAGACGGCACGCGTTCGGCACCGCTGGACGTGATTCCTTCCGATTCCACCGAGCGCCTGAAGGTGGTCAAGTCGCCGACCCCGGACATGCCGGGCGATTCCATCGGCGGCGCGATCCAGGTGGAATCCACCTCCGCCTTCGATCGTGACGGACGCACCTTGCGCGGCTCCATCGAAGCCAGCCACCAGTCGCTGTCGGGCAAGACCAGCCCGAAGGGCGCCTTCAACTACAGCGACATCTTCAATGGCACCTTCGGGGTGGCCGTGGGCGTGAACTATCAGGACCGCGAGTTCGAATCGGACAATACCGAAGTGGCCTACGACACCTTTGACGGTGGCGCGGACGACGATCTGTTCGCCGGTGAAGTGCAACGCCGCAAATACTTCATCGAACGCACCCGCATGGGCGCGAACCTCAATCTGGACTGGCGCCCGGACGCGGATAATCGCTACTACCTGCGCACGCTCTACAGCCGTTTCGACGATGCCGAAACGCGTCAGCGCACCATCTTCGGGTTGAGCGATGGCGAGGTCAGTGCCAATGGCGACGGCACCTATCGCGTGGACGACCTGCCGGCCGACAGCATTTCCAAGCGCGTGCGCTACCGCACCAAGAAGGAAGACACCATGGCGTTGAGCGTGGGTGGCGAAAACCGCCTGAGCGCCGCCACCGTGGATTACAAGCTGGGCTACACCAAGACCCGCGAGCGCGTGAACGATGAAAAGGAAGCGCGCTTCAATTACGACGGCGACGATCTGGCGGCCACGGTGGATCAGCGCAGTGGCATTCCGAAGCTGGGCTTCTCCGACAACGGCTGGCAGAGCAACGATGATTTCGTGTTCGATCGCTTCGTGATTGCGCCCACGCAGGTGGACGACAGCGAGCGCAGCGCACAGATCAATGTGCGCTTTGACGGCGAGCATTCCAGCCTGAAGATGGGCGTGCTCGGCCGCTGGCGCGAGCGCGGGGTGAACGTGGACGAAAACGAGCTGCGTCGTGGGCCGGCCATCGACCTGAGCGACTGGACCACCGCCGCGCCCGAGCACCGTGGCGGCACCTTGGGCCAGAGCATCGGCTCGGACGGCATGCGCCGCTACTGGAACACCTCCGGCGATCTGTACAGTGCACGTCCGCAAGATGTGGGCGTCAATCTGCAGACCTCGCTGCAGGACGATTACACGGCCACCGAAGATGTCTTCGCCACCTATGCGATGGGCACCTGGGACATCGGCGCACTGCGCATGATCGCCGGCGTGCGCGTGGAAAATACCCAGTTCGATGCCACCGGCAACCAGGTGGACGTGGCAGCCAATGGCCGCACCGCCACGGTGACGCCACGCGAGGCTTCCAGCAGCTACACCAACGTGCTGCCCGGCCTGCATCTGCGTTACGACAGTGGCAACGATTGGGTGCTGCGCTTTGCGGCCAACAAGACCTTGTCGCGCCCGGCATTCGGCGATGTGTCGCCACGCGTGAGCATCAACCGTGGCGATAACGAGGTGAGTCTGGGCAACCCCGATCTCGATCCGTACCGTTCGCAGAACCTGGACCTGTCGTTCGAAAAATACCTCGGCAGTACCGGCGTGATCTCGCTGGGCGTGTTCCACAAGTCGATCGACGACTACATCGTGCAGACCATCAACACCAACGATGCGGAATTTCCGGGTCTGCAGGTCACACGCTCGATCAATGGCGACACCGCAAAGGTGCGCGGTGCGGAATTCAATTGGCAGCAGACCCTGGACTTCCTGCCCGAGGGCTGGAATGGCTTTCTGGTTGGTGCCAGCGCCACGCTGCTGGACAGCGATTTCAATCCGGGCCTGGAAAATCGTGCCGGCGACGACTTCACCCTGCCGCGTTCGTCCAAGCGCATCTACAGCGGCCACCTGGGCTACGAAAAATACGGGTTCAGTGCGCGCGTGGCGGCGGTGTATCGCAGCCAATATCTGGACACCATCGGGCAGAGCCGTGCGTACGATATCTACGTTGCCCCACACACGCAGCTGGATTTCAGCATGAACTATCAATTCAACAGCCACGTCAGCCTGTATCTGGAAGCGCAGAACCTGTTGGACGAGCCGTTGGAGCTGTATCAGGGCATCCGCTCGCGCACCCTGCAAAATGAAGAGTACGGCCGCACCTACGCGCTTGGCCTGAAGGTGGCGCTGTGATCGCACCACGCACCTTCGTGCAGATCACGCTGCTGTCCGCTGCCGCCGCATTGGTCGGTTGCGCCAGTGCCCCGGCCGGCCGCGAAGCCGACGAAGCGCTGCTGAAGGATCCCTTGCTCAGCAAGGCCAACGTAGCGCACGAAGTGGTGCCGGAAGCCTTCATTACCGCGCTGACGCCAGCGGACAACCTGGATTCGCCGGCCAGCTGGATGGCGCCGGATGGTCGCCGTTGGGTGATCGCCACGGCCAAGGACACGCATGCGCTGGTGGTGTTCGACGGCGACAGCGGCAAGCGGCTGCGCGTGGTCGGCGGCAAGGGCAAGGCCCTGGGCAAGCTCGACCGCCCCAACGGCATTTCGGTGGTCGATGACCTGGTGTTCGTGGTGGAGCGCGACAACCGGCGCGTGCAGGTCTTCTCCTTGCCCGATCTGACGCCGGTGACGGCGTTTGGCCAGAACCAATTGCGCGAGCCCTACGGCCTGTGGGTGCGCAAGCACGAGGGCGGCTACGAGGTGGTGGTCAGCGACAACTACATGTCGCCGGCCAACAAGGATCTGCCGCCGCCGCTGGCCGAGCTTGGCCAGCGCTTTCGGCGTTATCAGCTCGATGCTGCAGGGCAGGGCTGGCAGGCACGATTGACGCAGAGTTTTGGCGACACCAGCGAAGCGGGCGCGGTACGGATTGCCGAATCGGTGTTCGGCGATGAAGCCAATGCGCGGCTGATGATTGCCGAAGAAGACGTGGCCGTGGGCACGCAGTTGCGCGACTACGGCATGGACGGGCGGTATCGCGGCCGCAACGTCGGCGCCGGGCTGTTCAAGGCGCAGGCCGAGGGCATCAGCTTGTTCGCATGCAGCGACGGGAGCGGCTACTGGATCGCCACCGATCAGTTCAAGGACCGCAGCGTGTTCCAGGTCTTCGATCGCAAGACGCTGGCGCATGTCGGCGCCTTTGCCGGCCGTGTGACCGCCAACACCGATGGCGTGTGGCTGGATCAACGCAGCGATACGCGCTTTCCGGGTGGCGTGTTCTATGCGTTGCATGACGACCAGGCAGTGGCCGCGTTCGATTGGCGCGATATCGCGCGGACATTGCGCCTGAAAGAGTGCACGCCATGATGGCCGCGCGCAGATCGATCTCTGCGTTGCTTGCGGCGATCGCAACCATAAGCGTTTCAGCCTCGGCTGCCGACCGTGCTGCCGAACCCAATACGCAGGTGCCGGCGGGTTCGACGCATTATGTTGCCGATGGCTTCCCGGACCGCATCGTCGCCACGCCGGCGCAGGACGCGGCCACAGGGTTTGCGGTGGCCTGGCGCACCGATGCCAGCGTCGACAGACCGTGGCTGGAACTGGTGGTCGCCGGCGATTCGCCGGATGTAGGCACGCCACGACGCATTCGGGCGAGCACGCTGACGCTTGCCAGCGAAAACGGCAGTTCGCATCACCATCGCGCCGATGTCGACGGGCTGCAGCCGGACACGATGTACGCGTACCGCGTGCAGGGGCAGGGGACCTGGGGCGCGTGGAATCACTTCCGCACGGCTGCCACAGCCACCACGCCGCTGACCTTGCTGTATTTCGGCGATACCCAGAACAAGAATCTCAGTCTGGTCTCGCGGGTGATCCGTCAGGCCTGGCGCTCGGCGCCGGACGCGCGGCTGGCCTTGTTCGCCGGCGACCTGGTCAGCGGCAAGGACGGCCAGGACGACAACGAATGGGCCGAGTGGTTCGAGGCCGGGCGCTGGCTGCTGGAAGGCACTGCAGTGGCGCCGGCGCCGGGCAATCACGAATATCACGAAGAGGGCGAAGACACGCCGCAGGCAACCCGCGTGCTCGGCAGTCATTGGCCGGTGACCTTTGCGTTGCCGCGCAACGGGCCTTCGGCCACTGCGCGCACCAGCTACTGGTTCGACTACCAGGGCGTGCGCGTTGCCGTGCTCGACGGCACCTCGGCGCTGGACCTGGGGACCGGCCCCGCGCAGGCGCAGTGGCTGGACAAGGTGCTGGCCGACAACCCGCATCCCTGGTCGATCGTGCTGATCCACCAGCCATTCTTCTCGCCGCGTGCCGATCGCGAAAACGAAAAGTTGGTCGCACAGGTGCTGCCGGTGATCCGACGCCACAAGGTGGATCTGGTGTTGCAGGGCCACGACCACACCTACGGCCGACGCGGCGATGCGGCCGGGCAGGCGACGCCGGTCTTCGTGGTCTCGGTCGCCGGGCCCAAGCAGTACCGCCTGTCGGACATGGCGCGCACCACCATGCGCCCGGTGGGCGAAGACACCCAGCTCTATCAGGTGCTGCGTCTGGACAGCCAGCATCTGGTGTACGAATCGCGCACGGCCACCGGACGTCTCTACGACGCGTTCGAACTGCAACGCGACAGCGACGGCAGCAAACGCTTGATCGAACGCGAGGCGGGACGCATCGCGCCACGCAATTGCCCGCGCAGTGCAACGCTCAAAGGGCGTGCGGATCGATGCTGGGAATGAGCGAGGGCAGGCAACAGCCTGCCCAAGCAATACCGTGCTACTGGTGGCTGGGCAGCAGTGCGCAGACGATCTGCAAGCTGCACGTGGTTGCGTGTCCGCTGCCAGCTTCTTCGAGGTGCCCGACCGCCGCCTTGAATATGACAGGGCAGCACGCGGTTTAATCCGGATTTCGACTGTATTTATGCGTTGTTTCAAAACTTCGCATTTGCATAGATTGTTTCTATGAGCTTGCAGTTGATCATCATGTACTGCGATTTATGTCACGTCGATAGTGCGACTACGGTTGGTACGGCCGGGCCAGCGACCAGGTAGCCGAATCGATGCGGCACTGCGGTGGCGGCTCGGTTCCCCCACCGCCCGAGTCGCCCCCATGATTCCCCAATTGATTCACCTGACCGCACCCACCAAGCAGCTGCTGTGGGAAGAGCGCAGGATCTGCGATCGCCTGCAGCGCCTGTTGCCTGGATGGACCTGTTACGTCTGGGACGATGCCGATAACGCAGAACTGATGCGGCGTGCGTTTCCCGAGTTTGCCCAGCGCTACGAGCAGATCCGCTTCGGCGTGATGAAAGCCGACATCGCCCGGTGCGCGTACATGCACGCACATGGCGGCTTCTACTTCGACACCGACTACAAACTGCTACGACCGCTCGATGCGCAGGTGCTGTCGCAGCATTGCGTGTTGCCCGTCGAGGAAGGTGCGCCGGGCCAGGAAGACTTCAAGATCGGCAATGCCGTGTTTGGCTCCGAGCCCGGGCATCCGTTCTGGCGCGCGTTCATCGAGCACATCTTTACCGCGCATGCCCCGGAAACGCTGCAGGATCACCGCGAAATCCCCATGATTTCGGGCCCGCGTGGGCTGACGCGCTTCTACAACGCGCATGGTGGGCAGTTCGCCGACATCCTGTTCCCGCCACGCGACGCCTTCCATCCGGACCGCACCTGGTTCGGGCTTGGCCATCGTGGCGGCAAAATCGCGGTCGGCTCGCACCTGTGCTGGGCATCGTGGCGCGGCAAGTCGCCGCGGCGTGCGCTCACCAACTACCTGCGCCGCAAGTTGAATGCGGTGCCGATCTGAGTGGCAGCGTGCACGGTGATACGGCAATCGACCTGGGGCAGGGCCGCTCAGGTCGAATCTGGGTGAGGTCATCGCCCTGCATGCTGCAGGCGATTTATGCAAGCGCAAGCTTGCATGTTCTCGTGGCTTCGCATCGTGTGTTGCAGGTATTGCGCAAATTCAGACCAGGCAACGCAGTCGGGACAATGGCTGATGACCCACCCTGGATCGGCTGGACGCAACCGAAGACTTGCGCCACTGTCGCCGGCGCTGATCGCGGTTCCAGGGCGCCGCGCAGAGCGCCGGTGGAAGACCTGTCAGCCATCTGCCGCACGCCGACGACATGCGCGCCGGCGTGCCGCGTGGAGCAAATCAGGCCGCTGCGGCCTGCACCTGACGCGGGCCTTCCTTGAGCGCACGTGCGATCAGGCCGACCAGCAGATCGAGTTCGTCTTCATCCATCGCAAAGTGCGGGGTGAAACGCAGCGAATTCTCGCCGCCGTGGATCACGTTGACGCCGCGGTGGCGCAACCACTCCTCGGTGGAACCGGCGCCGTAGCACTTGAATTGCGGTGCCAGTTCGCAGGAGAACAACAGGCCGGTGCCTTGCACCTTGGTGATCAAGCCGCCGAGTTCGGCCTGCAGCGCCTCCAGCTTGGCAATCGCCTGCGCACCGCGGATGCGGATGTTGTCGCGCACCTGCGGGGTGAACAACGCCAGGGTGGCGCAGGCCACATCGAGCGCGCGCGGGTTGGTGGTCATGGTGTTGCCGTAGGTGCCCTTGCGATACACCTGCGCGGCGTGCTCGGTCACCGCCAGCACCGACAGCGGGTACTGCGCCGCATTGAGCGCCTTGGAATAGGTTTCCAGGTCCGGCGGGTCGAGCTGCTCGAATCCCGGGTAGTCCACCACCGACAGCACGCCATGCGCGCGCAGCCCGGCCTGGATGGAATCGACCAGCAACAGGCTGCCATGTGTACGGGTCAGCGCGCGCGCCGCGGCGTAGAACTCGGCCGGCAACGCACGCCCCGGGTCGCCTTCGCCCATCACCGGCTCCAGGAACACCGCCTCGATAAACCAGTGATTGCGCGCGGCCTCATCGAAGGCGCGTTGCAACGCGGCCACGTCGTACGGGGCGATCGCGATGACCGAATCCTCGTCGCGATAGCTGGCCAGGTACTTGGTGTAGGTCTTGCGGCTGGAATCCGAATACAGGCCCGGGCGATCGGTGCGGCCATGGAAGCTGCCCTTGACCACCAGACGTTTGATGGTGGCACCGGCGTGCCGCGCGCCGGGGTCGGTGTGCAGCTTGGCGTTGGTATCGACGATGCGGGCGGCCAGGCCCACCGCTTCGGAGCCGGAATTGAGACACATGAAGCGTGCAAACGGGCAGCCGCCGCGGCTGTGGCCGATCTCGGCACGCAGGGCGCGATCGAGCCGGCGCTGCGCCAGGCTGGGCGTCATCACGTTCGCCATCACCTGCGGGCGCGCCATGGCCTCGAGCACCGCGGACGGCGTATGGCCGAAGCCGAGCATGCCGTAGCCGCCGGCGTCGTAGAGCACTGCGCCCTTGAGCGTGACCACCCATGGCCCGCGTGCGGCCAGTGCCACGTAAGGCGTCACTGCGTCGTCGGCATAGAAATTGATGAAACCTTCCTGCACCGCGCCGATCTGGGCCTCTTCGTCCAGGTCCAGCAGGTCGGCGGCGTCATCGCGCACCAGCGCGTACTCGGCTGCTGCCGCATGGATGGCCTGCTGTAGGTCAGGGTGGCTGACGGCCAGGCGCGCGATGGTCGCGTCGTCCAGGCCTTCGGTCAGGCGGCGGCCGGCATGGGCACGCAGCGGGGCGAGCGGGGCAAGGACGGACATGGCGCATCTCCTTCAAAGGTGGCGTTCCCTTCCTATTATCGGCAGAAGATCGGCGTTTGGCAGCGTGAATCTGGGCAGGAAGTACGGTATTTTCGTCGATTCGCCGAAACGAATGCGCAATAGTGAAGATCACCCCCTCCGACGAACGCCTGTTGTCGCTGCTGCGCGAGGACGCGCGCGCGTCCACCGCCCAGATCGCGCGGCGACTCGGGCTCTCGCGCACCACCGTGCAGAGCCGCATCGAAAAGCTCGAACGCGACGGCGTGATCAGCGGCTACACCGTGCGCACGCATGACGACTACGAGCAGGGCCGCATCCGTGCGCACATCCTGATCACCGTGTTGCCCAAGAAGATGCCGGCCGTGGTGAAGGCGCTGCGCGATATCCCGGAAGTGCGCCTGCTGCATTCGGTCAGCGGTGCCTACGACCTGGTCGCCCTGGGCGTGGTCGGCGGCGTCAACGAGATGGACGTGCTCACCGACGCCATCGGCGCCATCGACGGCGTGGAGCGCACGACCAGCGCGATCATCCTGTCGACCAAGTTCGAGCGGTGAATGAGCCGGGATTGGGCATTCGGGATTGGGGATTAGTAAAAGCTGGCCAGCCCACGTAGTAAAGCTGCCGGCCGCTTGGCCTGGATGTTACGAATCCCCAATCCCCAATCTCAATTCCCGGCCGCAGTTACACTATGCGGCTACTCCGCCAACGATCCTGCGGCCTTGAAGAAGTCCGATTTCCATTACGAGCTGCCCGAAGAACTGATCGCCCAGGCGCCGCTGGCCGAACGTGCCGCCAGCCGCCTGCTGGTGGTGCCGCCGGCGCCAGCGGCCTTCGGCGACCGCCAGGTGCGCGATCTGCCCGAGCTGCTGCAGCCCGGCGATCTGCTGATCTTCAACGACACCCGGGTCATTCCGGCGCGCTTGTTCGGGCAGAAGGCCAGCGGCGGGCGAGTGGAGATCCTGATCGAGCGCCTGCTTGGCGAGCGCGAGGCGCGCGTACAGATCGGCGCCAGCAAGTCGCCCAAGGCCGGCAGCGTGATCGCGCTCGATGCCGGCGGCCAGGCCGACGTGCTGGGCCGCGATGGCGAGTTCTATCTGCTGCGTTTCCAGATCCCGACCCCGCTGGAGCACTGGCTGCTGGAGGCTGGCCGCCTGCCGCTGCCGCCCTATATCCGCCGCGAGCCGGGTGTCGAAGACCGCGAGCGCTATCAGACCGTGTTCGCGCGCGAAGTCGGCGCGGTCGCCGCGCCCACCGCCGGGCTGCACTTCGACGAGCCGCTGCTGGCGCGCCTGCGCGAGCGCGGGGTGGAGTTCGGCCACGTCACCTTGCATGTGGGCGCCGGCACCTTCCAGCCGGTGCGGGTGGACAAGCTCGACCAGCACGTGATGCACAAGGAGTGGCTCAACGTCGGTGCCGCGCTGGTCGAACAGGTACGCCGCACCCGCGCCCGCGGCGGCCGCGTCATCGCGGTGGGCACGACAGTGGTGCGCTCGCTGGAAAGCGCCTGGCGCAAGACCAAGGCCGCGCCCGAAGGCGAATTGCAGCCATTCGCTGGCGAAACCCAGATCTTCATCCTGCCCGGCTACCGCATCCGCAGCGTCGACGCGATGGTCACCAACTTCCATCTGCCCGAAAGCACCTTGATGATGATGGTCTGCGCCTTCGCCGGCCGCGAGCGCATCTTCGCCGCCTACCACCACGCCATCGCGCAGCGCTATCGCTTCTTTTCGTACGGCGATGCGATGTTGTTATGGGGCGGGGAATCGGGAGTCGGGAATGGGGAATCGTAAGGCGGGACCCGCCGAACGATCAGCCACCTGCCAACCGCTCTTCCCATTCCCGATTCCCGACTCCCCATTCCCGGCCCCTCAATGTCCCGACTCCAGTTCCAGCTCCAAGCCACCGACGGGCATGCCCGGCGTGGGCGCCTGACCTTTCCGCGTGGCACGGTCGAAACCCCTGCGTTCATGCCGGTCGGCACCTATGGCTCGGTCAAGGGCATCCTGCCCGAGCAGATCCGCGCGCTGGGTGCGGAGATCATCCTGGGCAACACCTTCCACCTGTATCTGCGCCCGGGCCTGGAGGTCATCGGCGATCACGGCGGGCTGCACGGATTTGCGCGCTGGGATGGGCCCATCCTCACCGATTCCGGCGGGTTCCAGGTGTTTTCGCTGGCGCATCGCCGCAAGATCACCGAGCAGGGCGTGACCTTTTCCTCGCCGACCGATGGCGCGCGGGTGTTCCTGGGCCCCGAAGAGAGCATGGAAATTCAAAAGGTGCTCGATTCGGACATCGTGATGATCTTCGACGAGTGCACGCCGTACCCGGCCACCGAGGACGTCGCGCGACGCTCGATGGAGCTGAGCCTGCGCTGGGCGCAGCGCTCGCGCGACGCGCACGACGGGCTGGGCAACGATGCGGCGCTGTTCGGCATCGTGCAGGGTGGGGTGCATCCGGACCTGCGCAGCCGCTCGCTGGATGGCCTGCAAGGCATCGGTTTCGACGGGTATGCGATCGGCGGGCTGGCAGTGGGCGAGCCCGAGCACGAGCGCAACGCCATGCTCGAACACCTGCATCCGCGCCTGCCGGCCGAGCGCCCGCGTTACCTGATGGGCGTGGGCCGCCCGGAAGACCTGGTCGAAGGCGTGGCACGCGGGGTGGACATGTTCGATTGCGTCATGCCCACCCGCAATGCGCGCAACGGCCACTATTTCACCTCCTTCGGCACCGTGCGCATCCGCAACGCAAAGTACGAACGCGACCTGGACACCATCGAGCCGGGCTGCGGCTGCCATGCCTGCAGCAGCGGCTATACGCGCGCCTACCTGCGCCATCTGGACCGCTGCAACGAAATGCTGGCGCCGATGCTGGGAACCCTGCATAACCTCTGGTATTACGAAAAACTGATGGCCGACATGCGTGCGGCGATCGCTTCGGGAACCTTTGTGGAGTTCCGGCGGTCCTTCTATGCGGCACGCGGCGCCACCACGCCGCCGTTGCCGGGGGAAACCAGCTGAGACCGGCCGTCCGCGCCCCGGCGCGGACGGCGTGGAACCTGCGTGGCATAATTCCCGGCTGTTCCGCCCCGGCGGTACCTGAATAGCGAGCGGGCCCATGGGCGCGCTGGCACCAAACTAGGATGCACTGAATGAATCTGCTCGATTTCCTGATCCCCGCTGCCCAGGCGCAGGCCGCCGGCGGCGCGCCGGCACCCGGCCCGATGGGAGGCCTGTCCACCTTCGCGCTGCCGATCATCCTGATCGCCGTGATGTACTTCCTGATGATCCGCCCGCAGATGAAGCGTCAGAAAGAACACAAGGCGCTGCTGGACAAGCTGGCGCGCGGCGATGAAGTGATCACCTCCGGCGGTGTTGCGGGCGTGATCACCGACATCGGCGACAACTTCATCAGCGTGGAAGTGGCCGACAACGTGCGTATCCGCGTGCAGAAGAGCGCCGTGGGCCATGTGCTGCCGAAGGGCACGCTGAAGTCGGCAAGCTAAACGCGTCTTGCCACGGCTGCGCCGCTGTCAGGCAGGCGCAGTCGCCAGGTGGAACCGGAGGTTGTGACCCACCGGTTCCGCTGTACCGCCCGTATCCATCTGAAGACCATTGGCGACGTTGTACCGGTCGCTTGAAGTCGTTCTCACTGCTAGGCGCGGCGCCGGGATGGTGCCACGCGGGACTGTCGCAATGCTCGAATTTCCTCGCTGGAAGTACTTCCTGATCCTGCTGGTACTGGCCGTCAGCGCGCTGTATGCGTTGCCCAACGTGTACCAGAAGGACCCGTCCGTGCAGATCACCGCCAGCCGCGGTGCGCAGCTCGACGACGCCTTGCGCAGCCGCATCGACGGTGAGCTCAAGAGCGCCGGCATCACCCCGAAGGCGATCACAAAAGAAGGCGACAGCCTGATGGTGCGGTTGCCTTCGCTGCAGGCGCAGACACGCGCCAACGACGTGTTGCGTCAGCAGCTGGGCGAGAACTACACCGTGGCGCTGAACCTGGCCTCCACCGTGCCGGACTGGCTGGCCAAGCTGGGCGGCCGGCCGATGGTGCTGGGTCTGGACCTGGTGGGCGGCGTGCACTTCGCCATGCAGGTCGACCAGAAGGCCGCGCTGGAAAAGCGCCTGGACGGGTTTGCCGAAGACATCCGCACCACCTTGCGCGATGCGCGTATCCCGTATCGCTCGGTGGAACGTCGCGCCGACAACAGTATCCAGGTCAACCTGGGCGAGGGCGCCAATGCCGACGCCGCGCGCGTGACGCTGGCCAAGGCGCAGCCGACCCTGACCTACGACGTCAGCGGCCAGAACATCGCCGTGAAGGTGCCGGAGGCCGAGCTCAAGCAGATCGCCAGCGGTGCGATCGAGCAGAACCTCACCACCTTGCGCAACCGCGTCAACGCACTGGGCGTGTCCGAGCCGACCATCCAGCGCCAGGGCGAGGACCGCATCGTGGTTGAACTGCCCGGTCTGCAGGACACCGCCGAAGCCAAGCGCCTGATCGGTGCCACCGCCTCGCTGGAATTCCGCGCCGTGGTCGACGGTAATGCCGACGATGCCGTGCGCAGCGGCAACATTCCGCCGGAGGCCAAGGTCTATCGCCTGCGCGACAGCAACGCGCCGGTGTTGTTGAACAAGCGCGCGCTGGTGACCGGCGACCAGATGGTCAGCGCATCGGTCAGCACCGACCAGAACGGCATGCCGGCAGTGGCGGTGACGCTCAACAACGTCGCCGGCCAGCGCATGTTCGACTACACCAGCGCCAACGTCGGCAAGCTGATGTCGGTGGTCTACATCGAGCGCATTCCCACCGTGACCATGGTCGACGGCAAGGAAGTGCGCAGCGTACGGGTCAAGGAAGAAGCCTTGTCGCCGACCCGCATTGCCGGCGTGTTCGGCAAGAACTTCCAGACCACCGGTCTGGAAAAGACCGAAGCCGAGAACCTGGCCAAGCTGCTGAAATCCGGCTCGCTGGCCGCGCCCATGGACTTCGTCGAGGAATACGTCATCGGACCGAGCCTGGGTGCGGAGAACGTGGAGCGCGGCGTCACGGCGGTGGTCTACTCGTTCCTGTTTACGCTGGTGTTCTTCACCATCTACTACCGCGTGTTCGGCGCGATCACCTCAGCGGCGCTGCTGTTCAACCTGCTGATCGTGGTGGCGGTGATGTCGCTGTTCGGCGCCACCATGACGTTGCCGGGCTTTGCTGGCCTGGCGCTGTCGGTCGGTCTGTCGGTGGACGCCAACGTGCTGATCAACGAGCGTATCCGCGAAGAGTTGCGCCTGGGCGTACCGGCCAAGTCGGCGATCGCGGCCGGTTACGAAAAGGCCGGCGGCACCATCCTCGACGCCAACCTTACCGGCCTGATCGTGGCGGTGGCGTTGTATGCGTTCGGTACCGGCCCGCTGAAGGGCTTCGCGCTGACCATGATGATCGGTATTTTCGCCTCGATGTTCACCGCGATCACGGTCTCGCGTGCGCTGGCGGTGTTGATCTACGGCAGCCGCAAGAAGCTGAAGTCTGTCGCTATTTAATGCGAGTCCCTCGCAAGAGCCCGTCTGTAATGCGAGTCCCTCGCGAGAGCCCGCACATCCATGTGCGGACTGCTTAGGAAGATCTTTCAATGAAAATTTTTCCGCTTCATCTGATTCCGAACGACACCAAGATCGATTTCATGAGCTGGCGCAAGCCGGTGCTGATTTTGATGCTGGTGCTGGCAGTCGCCTCGGTCGGCATCATCGTCGGCAAGGGTTTCAACTACGCGCTGGAATTCACCGGCGGCACGCTGGTACAGACCTCGTTCCAGAAGACCGTGGACGTGGACCAGGTGCGCGAAAGGCTGTCCAAGGCCGGCTTCGAAAACGCCCAGGTGCAGAACGCCCGCGGCGGCAATGAAGTCATGATTCGCCTGCAGCCGCATGGCCAGAACAACAATCGCGACGATGCCGCGCGCACCGTTGCCGAAGATGTGCGCAAGGCGGTGACCAGCGACGAGAATCCGGCCACCGTGCAGCCTGGCGAATTCGTCGGCCCGCAGGTCGGCAAGGATCTGGCCTTGAACGGCGTCTATGCCACGGTGTTCATGCTGGTGGGCTTTTTGATCTACATCGCGTTCCGCTTCGAGTGGAAGTTCGCGGTGGTCGCCAGCCTGACTGCGTTGTTCGATCTGCTGGTCACCGTGGCCTTCGTGTCGCTGACCGGCCGCGAGTTCGACCTGACCGTGCTGGCCGGCCTGCTGTCGGTGATGGGCTTTGCGATCAACGACATCATCGTGGTGTTCGACCGCGTGCGCGAAAACTTCCGCGCCCTGCGCGTGGAGCCGCTGGAAGTGCTTAACCGCTCGATCAACCAGACGCTCTCGCGCACGGTGATCACCGCGGTGATGTTCTTCCTGTCGGCGTTGGCGTTGTACATCTACGGCGGCGAGTCGATGGAAGGCCTGGCCGAGACCCACATGATTGGCGCGGTGATCGTGGTGATCTCCTCGGTGATCGTGGCCGTGCCGATGCTGAGCATCGGGCCGTTTGCGGTGACCAAGCAGGACCTGCTGCCCAAGGCCAAGGACGTGGAGGCGCTGGCGCGCCGTCCTTGATGGGTTGGCAAAGGTGTGACGAGAAAACCGCGCATCGCGCGGTTTTTTCGTTTCTGGCGTTGGGCGTCGTGACTGCACGGTTATGCGCTGTGACGCCACTACTCAAGATTGTGAACGCCAGGGATTTCGTCGGACAAGTGATGCCGATCGATACGCGATAGTTCGCGGGAGAGAAACACCAGCACCGCCTACGTCTGCGTCCTTGCTGGATAACACTCCAAGCATCTGCATGGCCGAGGCTGCTCTCCATCATGCTATCCCGTGATCGCGGCCAGGATTTTTCCCATTCACAAAGTGCTAGCGATCGAAGATACTCAGTGCAACACCGCATTTCGGCGGTCCAAGAGTAGTTAGGCCGCACAAAGGAGATCCGCAGATGCCCAAGCCCAAGTTCATGTACAACTGCGATTTGTGCGGCTCTTCGTTCCAGTTCGGGCCGCATATTTATGCTGGCAAGTTTATTCCTAGCTACCAGCTAGCCGTATGCCGCACGTGCTGGGAGAGCAACCATGACGGATGGGGTCCGATCGTAGAGGATCGATTTGTCGAGCACTTGCATAGCAAAGGGGTGCCTTTGCCAGAACGCAACAAAGACGGTTGGTACCCGCGCGAGTAAGGGCCTAACAATTCATTCAAGCCGTGTCGCTTCGCGGCACTGCTTAACTCAGGCGTTAGGTGGCTATGGGACACCATTACTTGCCCCAGCATTACCTGCTCGGATTCGCTGATGGAGTCAGGGTGTGGGGACATGACGTTCGGGCGCGCCGATCTTTCCGTACACAGGTCAAGTCGCTAGCTAATGAAACCGTCATGTACACCGAGGAGCTAGAAAAGCACCTAGCAAACGTTGTCGAAGGGCCAGCCCAAGACGTGATCGACCGAGCGCGTAAGCGGCTCAAGCTCAGAGACGAGGATCGTGAGGTACTTGCCGCCTACATCATCGCCATGTGGCAGCGCGTGCCTGCTGGGCGCAAGCGAGTGGCAGGGTACATACCGAGCCTAGCTGAGACGATCAAGATGCAGGTCGTGCAGCAATTGGACGCAATAGCCGCGTCTGAACCGGATCTCGCAGAGTCCGCAACTAGGCGCAAGGAAGAAGTAGGTCGGATCATCTCCGCATACAAGGAAGACCCGCCGGACTACTTCTGGCACCACACACTGAAAAGCGGAGCGACACCCAGAACTGTGCAAGGGCTCTTATCAATGAATTGGCACTTCCTAGTCAGCCCTGGCGAAAGCTTCATCACCTGTGACAATCCGACTTTTTTCTTCAGGTCAGTGGGCATCGCCGCGCACGAATCCGAACTGAGCTTTCCGCTTAGTTCGGAGGTTTGCTTTTGGGCAAACAGGGCTAATTCGGAAAGACCCCAATACTTTACGACTGACCGCTCCATTGTTCTGGAACTCAACCGCAGATCCGCGCACAACACGCAGCGCTTTATCTACACCCGTGAGGAGGCGCCTTGGGTACTCAGCTTTGCAGCAAAGAAACATCCGCTGCATCGGTTGTTGTGAGGTCGCCGCCTAACCACTCCTTCAACGAGACGCCACTTCATGGCGCGACTTAATTCAATCATTAGGCGGCACAGGGGAGTTCAATGGACATTGACCTAATAGCAAAGATCGCCGCGCCGCTCTTGTCGCTCATTGTTGCGGTGCTCATCAAGCATTACTTGGAGGGCAAATCGCGCTTAGTGACATACATTGGTAACGTAGCAGCCTTTCCCAGCAACAACGCACCGCAGACGCACATGCATAGCGTCGTGCTTCAGAACGCTGGCAAAAAGTCGGCGGCTAATGTACGTGTCCCACACGGGGTGCCTCTGGCCAGCGTAAGCGTTAAAGTCAATCCCCCAATGCACTACAACTTTGAATTCAGTCCATCCGGAACTTTTCAGATTTTGATCCCGACCCTCGCGCCAAAAGAGCAGGTCACGATCTCGTATTTGTATGAGGAGCCAACCGTATGGAATCAAGTCTCATGGCCATCAAAGAGTGATGACGGACTCGCAGAGATTGTTCAGGCAATTCCGGCGCCGCGCCCCAACAAACTAGTGCGTTACTCCAGCGTCGTCCTCTCGATGGTAGGGCTTTCGTACATTCTTTATTGGGCGGTTCGTTATGCATTGCAAAGTGCCACCTAACAATTCATGCAAGCAGAAGCCGATTCTCGGCTCGGCTTAATTCAGGCGTTAGACCTGCAGACCAAACACCATGTCTTGGCGAAACAAGGAAATTTCCATCAACTGGTTGAAGGCAGTCATCTCCGTTGTGGCGGTTTCTGCTATCGCAGTGCGTATCGCTTTTCCTGAGATCAAGATTGACTTGGTTACGCTCGGTCTGATGATCGTAGCGGTGCTGCCGTGGCTGTCGGAACTGATCGAAAGTGCAAAATTCCCGGGCGGCTGGGAAGTCAAATTTAGAGACCTTCGAGAGGCTGGTGAAAAGGTAACGTCTTCCTCAGAGCCTCCTCCCACGGCTTCCCATCAGCCACCGCCCGTTACACAATCCCAGCCAAGCTACGTTTCGGTAGCAGATCAGGATCCAAATCTTGCGCTAGTCGGCCTACGCATCGAGATTGAGCAACGCATTCGGCAACTATCCAAGCGCCACGACCTGCCTATGAATTGGGGCTCGCTATCGAAGTTGATTCGCGAGCTAACACGTCGCGAGATAATTCCTTATGGCGTCGCTAGCGGCTTGGAAGACCTAGTCGCAGCCGGAAATCAGGCTGCGCACGGCGCAAGCGTCGATCCTCGGGTGGCTGATTGGGCAATTACCACCGGGCCGGAAATCTTGGCTGCGTTGGATGCGCTGCTGTAGGTCTAAGGAACCTCTGAACAACGTGCCACAAATGCGCAACCCTATTGGTTCGGAGTGAAGAGGCATCCATGCAATTGAAGTTCGGTGACGCTGAAGGCCTGGGCAAGCGCAAGCAGATCCGGCGCGAGATCTTCCTTGCGGAGATGGAGCGCATCGTTCCGTGGAAGCAACTGCTTGCCCCGGCCGAATCATACTATCCGTTGTCGGGACTGCCCGGTTGGCAGCCGTATGCGCTGGCTATGGACGTACAACCATTAGCGCCCCAACATGGCGCTAGGCGGCATCACCCTAGCAATGAAATTGGCGATGGCCACGTAGCTTCAGATTTGGCGAACGCTCAGAGCGGGGGGGCTTTTCCCACCCAGGTTTTGCGAGAGCAGGCGCTGGCATCTCTCGATATTTGGGTGGTGGATCATTTGGTAATCGGTGGCAGGAGCCTGCGATCCGGGCGGCAAGTGGAATGTGGCCTCTCCGTTGCCTTATTGCTTGGGTCGGCAAAGCGGTCGAGTTAAGCTCTTTCTGTCAGCTGAGACCACACCGCACGGAAGGGATGAAACGCATGCCATCAACGACGCCAAATCAGCCGACGGCCGGGAGCTTTTACATGGTCGAAGCAGACATGGAGAGCAACAGACCGCCCTGTGGGGTGAGGTTCGAGAATGTTCGCAACCTGCTTTCCCCTCCGCGGTTGATCCTGCGGCCGGAGGAAGGAGGATTTCCGACGCTCCGCGAAACACCTCAGCTGACCTACGACCCAAAGACAGGTCCAGTCCCGCGGGATCTAGAGCCGGGATTTAGTGGCTATTGGCTGGTTTCTGAGCGACTCCACGATGTCATGGTGTCGGTGGACTCCGACGCCTTTGCTTTTGCGGAGGTAGATTACCGCTTGGCCGACGGTGCCAGAGGTCCGCGCCACCTTTTGTGCGACGTTGTTCGCGAGCTTGATGCCTTGGACGAAGTTGCTTCGAAGCTACAAATTGAAGTAGACGACGACTACGTCAATGGCAAGTTCTACTCGGTGGGAGGGGGAGCCAGCTTGGCCTTTAGGCCGGAAGTCCTGGGTCAAGCACACGTCTTCCTTACGCCGTTCAGCTCATTCTTGATTTGCGACCAAGCCTTCAAAGATGCGGTCCATGACGCGGGGATTCCTGATGATGCTGGTGAAAGCGGCATCTCTTTTATCGACGCATCAGACGTCTAGCCGCATCTGGGCAACACATAAGGAGCAGGGAGCATGCCGCGCAGCAGCCCTATTTTTCATGATCATCATGGGTTCGAGCAGCAAACCCTTCGTTACAGCCGCTTCTTGCGGGTGCTGTCGAACTCAGATCGCTTCGACATTGATTCACCTGAAAATTGATTCTTCATGCCGCATGACGAAGGGCATGCCCAGGCTATGGGCATCTTAAACTTGTGCCGCAATTCCGATTGTCAGACCTGGGAGCGTCAGAGCAGCGGACAGGACACCACCGTTGCACCATCTGCCCAGAAATGAGACTGCGGCGCTAAACTTTGCCGCAATGATCCCGGCGACATAAATCAATGACGGATACAACCGATGGAAACGACGACAGCCAATCAGCCCAAGGCTGGTGAGTTCTTTATCCTCGAAGCGGGCACGATCAACGGACCGGTGAACGGCGTTGTCTTTGAGAACGTCAAGAATTTGTTGTCACCCCCGCGCCTGATTCTGAGGCCTGAAGGCGGTGGTTTCCCTCCGTTGCGCGAAACGCCGCGTTTGGTCTATCACCCCAGCAAAGGCCCACCTCCTAAGGACTTGGAGCCTGGCTTCAGTGGATACTGGCTTGTATCCGAACGACTCTTTCAAGTCATGACCTCGGTCGATCCCACTGCGTTCGCTTTCGCAGAGGTGGACTATCGGTTGGCTGATGGTGCGAAAGGGCCACCCTACTTTCTCTGTGACGTGATCCAAGAGATTGACGCACTGGACGAAGAAGCGTCCAAGCTCTTCATTGACACAACCGAAGACTTCGTCAATGGCAAGTTTTACGATCTGACCGGCGGCGCCAGTGTAACGTTCGACCGCGTGCGTTTGGGTCCGGCGCATGTCTTCAAGACGCCTTACACCGGCCGGGTATTCTGCGATCAAGTCTTTAAGGATGCAGCCGCAGCGGCAGGTATCGAGACCGACACCGATGCTGATGGGCTTTGGTTTATCGATGCTTCGGACATCTAGCCGCGCAGCAATGGCTTCTAGGAAGGATCTGATCCATGCCACGCAACGGACCTATTTTCCAAGACCACCACGCCATTGAGCAACAAACGCTAGAGCGAAGCCAGCTACTTAAGGGGCTCTCGGACGCGGGATATTTTGATATTCATGCCCCTGAGAATCGCATTTTTCTGCCTGCAGATCCCGCGTTTGCTCAGACTTTGGGGACCACGCCGCATAGCGGTGGACCCATCTCTGATTACCAGAATGGGCTAATTGATCGCTTGGGGCGCCTTGAGCAAACCCCTGATGGCATCAAGGCCCTATCAGGTGACTTGGACGCACTTGGAAGAATTTCAGGTCGCGTAGAGACCCTCCGCGACACAGTGCGTGTGGGACTGATTAATGGCGATTTGCACACCAATGCGCCACTTGGCCTTCGCGCCGACGACATCCGTCCAGGCGTCCAGAATTTCTTTCGCGACGAAGTCGCCTACGGACAGGCCCATGTTGCGCAACTTCTGAGCCTGAAGGGTTACGTGCCAGGAGATCATGGTTGGGCTGTGGTCACCCACACCGAAGGCCGTGTGGTGGCCACACTCCAACATATCCAGAGCGTCCCCAATCCTCTGACCCGCGGTGGTGCAGTCGAACTCCAGCGGCATGGTTTGTCTCAGGCTATTTCAAACGCTTACCACGGTGGACGCTTGACCATATCGCCGGGGGGTGTTGCTGTTGTTGAGAACACCTTGGGCGAAGAAGCCGCCAGATCGCTGCGAATTCCTCGCGGTCAAAGCGGTGCCGCATCCATAGAAATGCTGCTGGGCAATGCGTCGGCTAGTACCTTGGTGCGCTCGGGTGGCTTGTTGGCGACAGGTGCTGATGCAGTGCTGACCGCGCGCCGTTCGGCCGAGCTGCTGGAACAAGGCAATGCCACGGCCGCGCAGTCTGAGGTTACCCATGCACTGGCCCGCAATGTCGGTGGCTGGGCCGGTGGTGCGTCCACGGCAGCAGCCTTGGGAGGAAGCGGCTTCGTGCCGGCTGCGTTGATGGTTGGCGACGCGCTGTTGATGAGCAAGGCGTTCGACAAAGGCGCCGATCTGCTGGACAACCGCGCCATCTACCACCAGACCGACAAAGCTGGCGTGGAGTGGCAGTTCAACGGTCGCAACTGGCAGCGCGACGCGGCCATCGAGCTCGCTCCGGATGGCCGGCGCACAAGCGGCGAGCAGCCCGTAGTCGCCAGCTATGAGAAATCCCAGGAACTGGGCGCGCTGGCCAACGCCAAGGCAGTGGAGTTGGCGCTGGGCAAAGCTCCTGCACCGCAGGACCCGTTCAACCTCCCTGCACGGGCCAGCGACCAAGTTGGACTAGACAACCAGAACTGGCATCGCAATCCCGAGAGCCAGGCATGGGAACGCCAAGTCAAAAACGCTGTGTCCGGTGCCAACGACCGAGGCAGCTACGAACACCAAACCGCCTCCCCCGAACGCGCGCAACAGCTCAACCAGGAAGCCCTGGGCCGCATCGAAACCAACATCGCCACCGGGCGCGAAGCCATCGCCGCCGCTTACCTGGAAAACCATGCTGCGCAGCGCGCCCGCGACTATGGAGTGGAAGTGCCGGCAGCCGTGGAAAGTGTCCTCGCCAAGCAAGGTCAGGTGCAGGGACACGACGGGCAGGTCTACCAGCGGAACGACGCTGGACAGTGGGCTGGGAAGGATGGGGTGGCTACTGGAAACCTGGCGGTGGAACTGGAGTTGACGAACCAGGTGCGCCAGCCGTCGGTGGAGCGTGCCCAGGAGACCCTGGCAGCGATCCAGGCGCTTCCCGCCCCTACGGCTGCGCAGATAGAGCACAACGAGCTGCTGCACCGTTACCGGGCCGCAGGCGTCGATTTGAACGTGAACCCTCAGACTCAGCAGGCAGTGGCGCTGGCCGCGCAGCGGACTAGGGACGCCAATGGCATCACCGGGCCGACCATGCAGCAGCTACAACGCAATGCGTCGGGGCAATACGGGTATGACAGCCCCATCGCGCACCTCCAGCGCGACAGCGATGGAATCACTCGTGTGGTGGCCGTGACCAGCAGCGAAGCCATCCGGCAGGCGTTGAGCGAGGCGCAAGGCAATCGACTACAGTCGCCAAGCCTAGGGCGCGCGCCTGAGGGAACGGCAGAGGCGGACACCTCGGCCTCCGAGTCGTCCAATCCGCAGCAGGTGCTGGATATCCAAGCGCACCTGCAAGCCTCTGTCGCGGCGCAGGCGCGGCAAGAACGCGAACAGCAAGATCGCCTCGCGCAAGAGCAGCACGCCGCGCAGGTGCGCGAGCACCTCCAACAGGCACAGCCGGAGCGCGAAGAGCGGGCGCAGAACGAACAAGCAATCCAGGCCCACGCCGTGCTGGAAGGTCAGCGCCAAGCCGAGCAGCAGCGGGAGTCAGAAGAGCGGCAAGTGCAGGAGCAGCAAGCACAGACCAGCCAGCAACGCGAACTGCAGGAGCGTGAGGAAAGGAATTTCCAGGAACGTCAGGCGCAGGAGCGCCAAGCCCAAGACAACCAGCAACGGGAGCAGCAAGAGCGCCAGGCTCAAGAAGCCACGCGGGTCGAAGTCCAGGAACGTCAGGCTCAGCAAGCGCAGCAGCAAGACCCCAGCCAGCACTCCTCGCAGCAAGCCGATCCTCAGCCGCACGCTCCGGATGCGGCGCTGGCTCAGCAAACGCCGCAGCCCGAGTTGCAGCAGGCAGCGCCTACCAGCAGCTAGAAGCGCATAACCAATGGGCAGGCGAACACCCGGCTCACACCACACCTGACCCACGGATGCAGGCGCCTGGTCCAGGCGACGCACAGCCGCATCAAGCACAAGAAGCGGCACGCGCGCTGGAAACGCATGCGTTGGAGAGTCGCGATGCTGCGCACCTCCATGGGCCTCCCTCTGGGGGCAGGGAATCCGGCGACGAACCTATGCAAAGCGTGCAGGCCGACGTGGTGCCGCCAGCACTGCATCCCCAGGTGCAAACGCAGCAAGCAGAGATGGAGCAAGCGTCGGTCCGTCAGCAAGACGTGGCGCGTGAGCAGGAGGCAGCGCCGGTTCGCGTCATATCCGCAACAACGCCTACGGCAGCAGAACCGTTGACTGCATCGCAATCCGCGGACTCCTCCACTTCTGAACGGCATGCGGAGACAGAGCAGGCCTGTTTCTCAGGTGGCTCGCTCGCTGAGCATGGGGTGGCTTTGCTGGCCCCAACAACTCTCGCGCAAACACACGGGCGATCGCTGGGGAATAGAGTAGAAAATCGCTTTCCCTCAGAGCCATCAGGCGCGGAAAACCAGCAAGCCCAATCGACCCCCGCGCGGGAACGCAGCGCCGCAGACCCGGGTGGCGCCCTGTTCCTGGAAGAGACCATGCGCTCGCTGCGTCAACTGCAACAGGAGATTGAGGCGGCGGATCGGGAAGACGAACGCTTCCACCAGGAATGGAGGGAGTATCGCGAGCGCGGAGAACCTTATCCCTTCGCTCAAAAGAGGGCGCTAGACCAGGAGGGTGGAAGCATGGATGCATTCAGCGCACACCCACCAAGTCACCGCTCGCCTAGTGAAGCTGCTGAGCAAACCGATGCCTTTCCACCTCTAGCTCAGCGCTCGGTCGATCCGGGGGGAGGGGATGCGCCAAACGATTCTTCGCAGGCCGAGCGCAAATCGATCACGGGCGACCCTGACGTGGACGAAGTGCTCTATGCGCTCGACAGCAAGAACGAGTTGGCGATCGAGCAAGCGCTGAATCGGGTCGCCAACAGCGCAGCGACGCAGGCGCTCATCAAAAGAGGCAACGAGTTCCTTGAGGCTCAAGCCCAGCAGGAGGCCCAGGAGCTCGCCACCACACGTCAGGCGCTGGGGATGGATGTCTCAGCGGAAATCAACACCAGCCGCGGGCCGGTCATGGTGATGACGCTGCCGGAGTTTGCCAAGGGACCGATGCAGAGCGGTCCCCAAGGGGACGGCGGTGGGGGTGGAGACGGCGGTGGAGGCGGGGGAGGAGGTGGTGGTGGTGGAGGGGGCGGCGGTTAGTCAAAATCGCTTCCGTGACCAGCCGAGCTCAGGAAACCTCATGGATAGGCAAGACGCCGCCGCAATGGCGGAAATGATGGCCACGTTGAATGCATCGAACGCTTCGTTGCAAGAGACGGTCAAAGTGCTGACGACGCTGGTGGCATCCATGCAGCAGCGCGAACAACGGTTGCGCGAGGTGGTCGCCGAGCAACTCCATGTGCTCCAGAACGCCGCCAGCAATGCCGATGCCAAGGTCACTAGGGCATTGGACAACGCACTGCCGAGACTGACGCAGCTGACCAATCAGGCGTTGACGCAGACGCTGGAGCCAGCCGCCAAGCGATTCAACAAAGAAATGGCGACTGCGGATGAGACATTGCAGCAAGCCACGCGACGTTACGCGCAGGCCCAGCAGTCCTTGGAAACGCGGAGCACTCGGCGCATGTGGATCGCATCGGCCACGATGCTCTTGGCGGGCTTGCTAGCGCTGGGGGCGGTGGCCTATTCGGTTGGCATCGTTACCGAAAAGCGAACCGAACTCGCACAGCTTCGAGCGTCCATCGACTACCTGGATCGCGTGTCCCTTGCCGACCTAGCTCCATGTGGCGAAGACCGGCTCTGCGCCACCTTTGAGAAGAATGGGCCGCGTTACGGCAACCAGCGGCAATACAGAGCGATCAATCTGCGAGCAACATCAGATTCGCAATGATGTGAAGTCGTCATTACAGCCACTGGCTTGCGCGACAGGGGCGGTCGAAAAAGCCACCTCGCGTGCGGTCGCGCCTAAGCGGCTCATCGAACTCATTGGCCAAATCCGGCATTGCCCATGCCAACCGAGTCGACGCAATGCGTTGCACTGTAGTCAGATGCAACGCACCCGCCATTCATTTCAGACAATGATGGCTGCCAAGCATGCGCGCAACGCGCGCAGCTTCGCTAAGGCTCACAGATTCCAGTCGATCCGCAGGCCGGCGATCAACGCGTTCTTCAGATCGGTGGTGCGGGTCGGTTCGTTGAACTGGTCGGGGTTGATCACGTAGTGCAGGTTCGGGGCGATGCGCAGGCGCTTGGTGACCTGGATGCCGTAGCTGAGCTCCATCATGATCTGGTTGTCGGCGGGGGTGCCGGTGCCGCCGGCGGAGGCGCGGGCCAGGCGCAGGTTTTCGATCGCTTCGTCGCTGTATTTCTGCTGGGTGATCACGAAAGCGATGTTGTCCTGCGGGCGGCTGGCGAAGGTACCTTTCTGCACCAGGCCGAGCTGGATGAAATGGTCTTCGATGGCTTGGCCGCCGGTGCTCTTGAGCATGGCGCCGAAGACGGTGAGGCCGCGCGTACCCGACGGGTCGGGGTTGGTCACCTGCTGTTCGAAGCGGGCGAACATGCCCGAGCGGCCTTGCTTGTTTTCATAGCCCAAGCCGCTCAGTACGGCCGGGTTGCCATTGCGGTCGCGCAGCGGGTCGGTGTAGTCGGAGTTGTCCTGCCAGCCGCCCAGTTCGTACATGGCGGCCATGCTGCCGTCGCCACCCTTGTTCTTGTAGCCGACGGCATAGGGCACCACCACGCCGGTGGTGTCGTTGGTGCTCCAGTTCAGGCCGTGCTGGCCGTCCTGCGCCTGGATGGGGTTGACCTCGTAAGCGCCGACATGCAGATAGACCTTCGGTGTGACCCAGGCGGTGGCATGCGCGGCCCAGCTGGAGACCGGCCAGTAAGTGAAGTTGCTGGTGCGGAACACGAAGGTGGGGTTGCCGCAGGCCGAGTTGCCCTGGAAGTACTGGCACAGGTCCGAGCCCAGGAAGTGGATGTTGGCCACGCTGCGGCCGGCTTCCAGTTCGAGGCGGTCGTTGAAGAGCTTCTGCAGCAGGGTGAAGTTGGCCAGGCGCGTGCCCTGGCCGCCGTAGATTTCCTGCACCGAGGTGCTGTTGCCGATGCTGCTGTTGGCCAGGTTGGTGCCGTGGCGGTTGCTGACGTACAACTTCACCGTGGCACCGTTCCAGCCGAACAGGCGGTCCATGTCGACATCGGTGCCGACCATCAACTGGCCGGCATAGGCGTTGCCGCTTTTGCGGCCGCCGTCGATCATCGAGGCGGCTTCGCCGGTGTAGCCCAGCTTGAGCTTGAAGGCGTCGGCGGCGTCCTGCGCGTGGGCGAGCGGGGTCAGTGCCAAGGTCAGCGACAGGCACAGCAGGCGGGGGCGGGCACGGCGGGGGGCGAGAGCGGTCATGGCAGGACTCCGGACAAAAGGGCGTGGCCGTGGTGGCGAACGCGACAACATGTGGGTGGGCATGCCGCTGGCAGCGCACCTGGGTGCGCGCAGCGGTGAAGCAGGTCAGGGGCGCGCGGGAAAACGCGGGCGCGTCAGGTGCGGCGGCAGGTCCGTGCCGCCGGAGGTGCCTCAGGCAACGACGTCGGTCACCGGCTTCTTGAGCAGGCGCAGCGCGATGGCCGTGACCACCACACCGACCACCAGGGCCAGCACGTAGTTGAGCAGGTGGGTGACGGCGTTGGGGATCAGCAGCACGAAGATGCCGCCGTGGGGTGCCTTCAATTCGGCACCGGCGGTCATCGAGATGGCGCCGGCCACGGCCGAGCCGATCACCAGCGCCGGGATGGTGCGCAACGGGTCGCGCGCAGCGTACGGGATGGCGCCCTCGGTCACGAAGGCCAGCCCGAGCACGCCGGCGGCAGTGGCCGAGCCGCGCTCTTCCACGGTGAAGCGGTTGCGGAACACCCAGGTCGCCAGCGCGATGCCCAGCGGCGGGGTCATGCCGGCCACCATGGCAGCGGCCATCGGGGTGTAGACCTGGCTAGCGATCAGGCCGGTGGAGAACGCATAGGCCGCCTTGTTGACCGGTCCGCCCATGTCGAAAGCCATCATGCCGCCGAGCAACAGGCCCAGCAGCAAGGCGCTGCTGCCCTGCATGCCGCGCAGCCAGGCGGTGAGCCAGGCCAGCAGGTCGGCCACGGGCTGGCCGAACACGTACATCATCGCCAGCCCGACCAGCAGGGTGCCCAGCACCGGCAGGATCAGCACCGGCTTGAGGCCTTCCAGGTTGCGCGGCAGCTTGATGTAGCGGTTGAGCGCCGCCACGCCGTAGCCGGCGATGAAGCCGGCAATGATCCCGCCGAGGAAACCGGCGTTGAGATTGGCCGCGACCAGGCCGCCGATCATGCCGGGCGCGATGCCGGGGCGGTCGGCGATGGAGTAGGCGATGTAACCGGCCAGGGCCGGCACCATCAGGGTGAAGCCGGCCTTGGCGCCGATCTGGAACAGCGACCAGGCCAGCGTGCCCTGGTGCGCATCGTCGCCGGCGTAGATGCCGCCGAGGGCAAATGCCAAAGCAATCAGCAGGCCGCCGGCAGTGACGAACGGCAGCATGAACGAGACGCCGGTCATCAGGTGCTTGTAGGCGCCGGTGCGGCCGGTGCCCTTGTTCGCGGTGCCGCTGGCAGCGGTGCCGGTGGCAGGAGTCGCGCCGCCCTGCACGCTGGCGTCGGCCAGCGCCTTGTTGATCAGCGCCGGGCCATCGTTGATCGCCGGCTTGGTGCCGCTCTTGAACACGCGCTTGCCGCCGAAGCGGGCCAGGTCCACTTCGCGGTCGGCGGCAATGATGACGACGTCTGCTGCGCGGATTTCGTCGTCGGTGAGTGCGTCCTGCGCACCCACCGAGCCCTGGGTTTCCACCCGCATCTGGTAGCCGAGTTTCTTGGCGGCCTGCTGCAGGCCTTCGGCGGCCATGAAGGTGTGCGCGATGCCGGTAGGGCAGGAGGTGATGGCCACGATGCGCTTGTTGCCGCTAGCGGTGCCACCGGGATTGCCGGCGACGGCCGGGTCGGCGTGTGCGGCCAGCTTGCCGATCGCAGCGGCCGGGTCGTCCAGCACCGCGCCCAGGCTCAGGCGCACCAGTTGCGCATCGCCAAAGCGGGTGGTGTCGGCATCGGCGTCGCCGACCACCAGGACCTGGGCGGCACTGCTGGCGAGTTCGCCCGGCAAGGCGCCGAGCACGCCCTGGTCGCTGCGGATTTCGATCGTCACGCGACGGCCGGCGGCAGTGGCCGCGCGGCGCAGCGCTTCGGCCGCCAGGACGGCTTCGGTACTGCGTTCGCCAGCGGCGATGACCACGATGGAAGAGGACATGGCAAAACTCCTGCTGTGTTGCGGTCGCCGGTGTTGTCGGCGGGGGGAATTTCAAGCGTTATGCGTGGCGGTGACGCGCGCGATCTGCCGCGGTCTGCAACTGCCGGCCCGACGCCGCCTGGGTGCATGCATCGGCAGTGGCCAATGGCGGCTCATGACAGCATTTCGATCACGACCTCGGTTGCGGCGCGGCGCACGCCCTCTGGCGTAATCCGGCGCGCGTCGCCGCTTTCCAGCCGGCACATCGAAAACGCCGTGGCCAGCCGTGCGCACTGCTCCAGCGTGGTCGCGGCATCGAGCGAGGCGGCGGCCAGGCCGGCCACCATCGCATCGCCTGCGCCCACGCTGCTGCCGTGCGCCAGGCGTGGCGGGCGGGCGATCAGCCGCTGGTCGCGTTGCACGAACAGGGCGCCTTCGGTGCCCATCGAAATGACCACCAGCTGGATGCCGCGGGCGATCAGTTCGTGCGCGGCGGCGCTGAGTGCGCCGCGATCGTTCAACGGGCGGCCGGTCCAGGCTGCGAGTTCGTCGCGATTGGGCTTGACCGCGTACGGCAGCGCCTGGCGCGCGGCTTCCAGCGCTCTCACCAGCGGCATGCCGCTGGTGTCCAGCAGCACGCGCGCACCGGCCGCGCTGGCCTGGGCCTGCAATTGCGCCCAGCTGTCGTCCGGCAGCCCGGCCGGCAGGCTGCCCGACAGCACCACCGGCAGGCCGGGGCGCAGCAATGGGGCGAGATGGTCGGCCACGCCTTGCAGGTGCGCAGGCCCCAAGCGCAGGCCGGGCAGGTTGATGTCGGTGGTGTCGTTGCTGCGCGCGTCGACCAGCTTGAGATTGGTGCGGGTTTCGCCGGCCACGCGCTGGCAGTGATCGGCGATGCCGCGTTCGCGGAACAGCGCTTCGAACACGCCGGCGTTGCCGACCCCGAGCACGCCCAGCGCGGCAACCTGGCTGCCCCAGTCGGCCAGGCACGCGGCCACATTGATGCCCTTGCCGCCGGCATCGTTGCGCACGCTGCTGGCGCGGTGCACGGCGCCCGGCTGCAGGTGTTCGAGCTGGATGGTCTGGTCGATCGCCGGGTTCAGCGTGACGGTGATGGCCTGCAGGCTCATGCCTTGTCCTCGCGCTTGGCTTCCAATGCGCGCACCTGTTCGGCGGTTTCGCAGGCCAGCGCCTGTTCGGCGAGGTGTTGCAGCTGGCTCAACGCGGCGCCGCGCAGGCGTGCCTTGACCGCCGGGATGTCGTTGGGCGTCATCGACAATTCCTGCACGCCCAGGCCGGCCAGCAGGCTGGCGCCGAACGCATCGCCGGCCAGGCCGCCGCAGACGCCGACCCAGCGATCGTGCTTGCGCGCACCGTCAATGGTGCTGCGGATCATGCGCAGCACCGCCGGGTGCAGGCTGTCGGCTTCGGCGGCCAGCTCCGGGTTCTGGCGGTCGATCGCCAGCACGTACTGGGTGAGGTCGTTGGTGCCGATCGAGAAGAAGTCTGCGTGGCGCGCCAGCACGTCGGCCTGCGCGGCGGCCGCCGGCACTTCGATCATGATGCCGATCGGCACCTCCGGTGCGTCGAGGTCGGCGCGGAGGCGTGCGCAGATGGCGCGCAGCGCCACCAGTTCCGGCACCGAGGTGATCATGGGGAACATGATCGACAGCCGCGCCCCGTCCTTGGCGGCGCGATACAGCGCACGCAGTTGCGGCTCCAGCAGGTCGGGGCGACGCAGCAGCAGGCGCGCGCCGCGCACGCCCAGGAACGGGTTTTCTTCGTGCGGCAATTCCAGATGCGCCACTTGCTTGTCGCCGCCGATATCCAGCGCACGCACGATCAGCGGGCGGCCATCCAGCGCCTGCGCCATCGCCAGGTAGGTGGCATGTTGTTCGTCTTCGCTGGGCGTGCGGCCGCTTTCCAGGAACAGGAATTCGGTGCGCATCAGGCCAACGCCTTCGGCGCCCTGGGTCAGCGCCATCGCGACCTGGTCGGGCAGGTTGACGTTGGCGCCAATGTCGATGTGGTGGCCGTCGGTGGTTTCGGCCGGCAACGCGCGCTGCGCGGCTTCGCGCTCGCGGATGGCCTGCTGCTCGGCGATATGGGTGCGGGCCGCATCCAGATCCTGCTCGGACGGGTCGATGTACAGGCGCCCGCTGCTGCCGTCGATGATGGCGGTGACGCCGTCTTCGATCTCCAGCAGCTGGCCGCCGGCCGCGACCAGTGCCGGCAGGCCGAGCGTGCGCGACAGGATGGCGGTGTGCGAGGTCGGCCCGCCCTGCGCGGTGGCCAGGCCGAGCACGCGCGCGGTGTCCAAGTTGGCGGTGTCCGAAGGCGACAGGTCGCTGGCGAGCAGGATGCACGGTTGGTTGGGTAGGTCGGTGAGTCCGGCGCCGGCGGCGGCCGGGTCGAGCTGGGCCAGCACGCGGCGGCCGACATCGCGCAGATCGGCCGCGCGGCCGGCCAGTACCGGGTTGCCGAGGGCGGCCAGGCCGGAAGCGATCTGTTCCACCGCCTGGTGCCACGACCACGCCACACCGTGGCCTTCGACCATCAGCTGGCAGGTGCGGGTGATCAGGTCGGTGTCGTTGAGCAGTTCGGCCTGGGCCTTGAAGATGGCCGCGTCCGAGGCGCCGAGCCGGCGCTGGGTGTCGTCCTGGATTGCCGCCAGTTGCTGGCGGGTGCGGGTCAGTGCGTCGTGCAGCAATGCGCCGCCATCGCCCAGGCCGACCGGTTGATCGGCGACCTCGGTCTGCGCGGCGCGCAGGCGGTGCACGATGCCGATCGCCACGCCCGGGCTGGCGCCGATGCCGACGATGGCCGGCTGCGCCTGCGGCGGCGTCCAGCCGGCCACCGGGGCGGCGCGGCGTTGCGCGGCACGCTCGGCATCGGCTTTTTCCTGCGCGGTGAGGCTGTCCATGACGGCGCGCAGGCGCTTGAGCAGTTCCGCTGCGTCGCTGCCTTCGGCCGACACGGTGATGCTGTCGCCGGCACGCAGGCCCAACTGCAGCAAGCCGACCAGGCTCTTGGCATCGGCGGCCTGGTCGCCGGCGCGCACCTGCGCACGGGCCGAGAAGCCGCGCGCGGTTTCGGCCCAGCGGGTGGCCGGGCGCGCGTGCAGGCCGCTGGGGTAGGCGATGGTCCACTCGAATGTTTCGGCCAGATCGGTGGCCGGCGCGGCATTGGTCTCGGGCGCGCGGTCGCCGGTGAGCGCGGCGACGATCACGCCGGGGTCGTCGGTGCTGAACAGCGTTTCGAGCTGGGCCGGGTCCTGGATCAACCGGGTCAGCCGGCGCAGCAGGGTGATGTGGGTATCGGACTGCGCGGCGATGCCGACCACCAGCCGGGTGATCTGGCCGGGGTTCCATTCCACGCCATCGGTGAGCTGCAGCACCGCGATGCCGTCGCGGCGCACCAGGTGGCGGTCTTCGCCGACGCCGTGCGGGATCGCCAGGCCGTGGCCCAGGAAGGTATTGGCCAGGCCTTCGCGCCGCCGCATGCTGGCGTCGTAGCCCGGCGCGACGCAGCCGGCCGCGACCAGCAACTGGGCGGCCTGGGCGATGGCGTCGTCCTTGTCGCGGGCAGAAGCGCGCAGGCGCACAAGGTCGGGGGTGACGGGGGCGGGCGACGGAGAGGACAAGGCGGGCTCCGGATGAGGTCGGGCTGGGAAGTATAGTGGGAACGTTCCCACGATCCAGGTCAATGTGCGGTGCACAAAAACGCTGTAGTGCTTTCGGGTTAGCATCAAGACCGACACCGCGCCTGGGTCAGGGTGCGCAAAATGGAGCGGGAACGGTCCCAGTGAGTATCAGCATCAATGACGTGGCCCGCGTGGCCGGAGTGTCCAAGTCCACGGTGTCGCGCGCGCTGGGCAGCGGCCCGGTCAGCGAGGAAGTGCGTGCCAAGGTGGAAGCGGCGGTGCGCCAGACCGGCTATCGGCCCAACCTGATGGCGCGGCGATTGCGATCCCAGCAATCCGGCATCCTGGGGGTGATCGTGGCCGACATCCGCAACCCGTACTTCACGGCGCTGATCCGTGCGGTGGAAGAGGTCGCCTACAGGGCCGGTATGCGCGTGACGCTGTGCAATACCGATGAAGATCCCGAGCGAGAGGCGCTATACCTGGAGTTGATGCAGGAAGAACGCATCACCGGGCTGATTTTTGCGCCGACCCGGGTCACGGTGGGGCGCATGCACGAGCTGGCGCTGGATTACCCCACCGTGCTGGTGGATCGCGCCGGCCCCGGCAGCCGCTACGACAGTGTGGTGCTGGATAACGGCGCGGCCATGGCCGAGCTGGTGGCGCATCTGCAGGCGCAGGGCTACCGGCGCATCGGCGGGCTGTTCGGCAGCACCAGCACCACGGCGGCCGAGCGCCGCGATGGTTACCTGGCCGCGATGCGCGCGCAGGGGCTGCAGCCGGATTACCGCGAAGTGGCGCCCACCGCCGAGGCGGCGATTGCCGAGTTGGGTGCATGGCTGGCCAACGACCAGCGGCCCGAGGCCATCGTGACCAGTAACAGCCTGCTGCTGATGGGCGCACTGAAGGCTGCACGCACCGCCGGCTTGCGCCTGCCACAGGATCTGGCCCTGGCCGGGTTCGACAACGAGCGCTGGACCGATCTGGTCGAGCCGGGCATCACTGTCGTCGAGCAGCCGGTGGAAGACATGGGCCGGGCGGCGATGTCGCTGCTGCTGGAACGGTTAAGCAATCGGCAATTGCCGATCCGCCGCTTGGTCATGACTGGACGTTGCGTGGTGCGTGGGTCGACTGCTGCGCGTATGCCGGGCGTGGTGTAGAGCGGTGGCGAGGGTCTGTTGGTTGCGTTGGGTCTGACGGGAATGCGTTCGCGCCCCGGTGCGCTCCTACAAAGAGGACCGTCTGCCGTGGATTGCGGACCTGCGCGACGCCGGCGAACCGGAGGTGTCACTTGCCGTGATTGTTGAGGCCCTCGCGCCGATCACTGCAACCTGCCGACATCGCCGCCTCGTAGGAGCGCACCTGGGCGCGACGGGCGTTTTCGGTAGTGCGTTCGCGCCCCGGTGCGCTCCTACAAGGGGCGGATTCGCAATGGTTTCCACCGATGCCGCACAAAAAAAGCCCCGGCAGTGCCGGGGCTTTGATTTGCAACGACTGCCTGACTCAGCGATCCGGGCGGTGGGTTCCGCCATCGTTCTGCACGGCCAGATATTCCTTGGACTGCTCGTCCAGCTTGTCGCCCAGCATGCGGCGCACCACCACGAAGAACAGCGGGATGAAGATCACGCCGAGCACGGTGGCGAACACCATGCCGCCGATCACGCCGGTACCGATGGAGTGACGCGAGTTGGCGCCGGCACCGGTGGAGATGGCCAGCGGCAACACGCCCAGGATGAAGGCGAACGAAGTCATCAGGATCGGGCGGAAGCGCAGGTGCGCCGCTTCCAGGGTGGCCTCGCGCAGGGTCTTGCCCGCCGCACGCTGCTCAACTGCAAATTCCACGATCAAGATCGCGTTCTTGGCCGCCAGACCAATCACCGTGATCATGCCGATCTTGAAGTACAGATCGTTCGGCAACCCGCGCAACATCGAGAAGGTGATCGCGCCCAGCACGCCGATCGGCACCACCAGCAGCACCGCCACCGGAATCGACCAGCTCTCGTAAAGCGCGGCCAGGCACAGGAACACCACCACCACCGACAGCGCCAGCAGCAGCGTGGCCGCATTACCGGCGATGATTTCCTGGTAGGACATGCCGCTCCAGTCGAAACCGAAGCCCGGCGGCAGATCGTTGTTGACGATCTCTTCCATCGCGCTCATCGCCTGGCCGGAACTGCCGCCCGGAGCCGGGTTGCCGACGATGTTCACGGCCGAATAGCCGTTGTAGCGGTTCAGGGCCGGCGAGGCGTAGTTCCACTCGGCCTTGACCACGTTGCTCAGCGGGATCATGGCCGGCTGACCGTCGGCACCGGTGGCGGTGGCGCTGGGGGTAAAGAAGTTGCGCAGCGACTCGGGGCCGGCGCGGAACTGATCGTCGGCACGCATGTTGACGCGCTTGATGCGGCCCTCGGCGAAGTAGTCGTTGACGTACACCGGCGCCAGCATCAGCTGGATCGAGCTATAGATATCGCTGACATCCAGGCCCATCGATTGCGCCTGCACGCGGTCCACGTGCAACTGCAGCTGCGGCGAGTTTTCCAGGCCGTTCGGACGCACGCCGACCAGGGTGTCCTGCTTCTCCGCCGCCTTGCCGAGCACGATGTTGCGCGCATTGATCAGCGCTTCCTGGCCCGCACCGGAACGGTCCTGCAGCCACATGTCGAAGCCGCCGAACTGCCCCAGGCCCTGCACGGTGGGCAGGTTGACCACGAAGATCTGCGCGCCCTTGATGCCGTAGAAGGCGCCATTGAGTTGCTGGATCAACTGCTCGGCAGTGACGTCGCGTTCTTCCCACGGCTTGAGCCGGATGAAGCCCATACCGACGTTTTCGCCCGAGCCCAGGAAGCTGAAGCCGGCGATCTGCAGCATGCCTTCCACGGCCGGCTGCTTCTCCAGCACCGCACGCATTTGCGCGAACGCCTCGTTGGTGCGGATCTTGGTCGCGCCCGGCGGCAGCTGCACGATGGCCACGGCAAAGCCCTGGTCTTCTTCCGGCAGGAAGCTGCCCGGCATGCGCGTGAACAGGAAGCCGCACAGCACCACCAGCGCCACGAACGCGATCATCCATGGCGGCGAGCGCTTGAGGGTATGGCCCACCACGCCGACATAGCGATGCGCCAGCTTGTCGTAGTACTTGTCGAAGGTGCGGTAGACCCAGTTCTTCTTGGTCGAGTGGGTCGACTTGAGGAACGCGCCGCACAGCGCCGGGGTGAAGCTCAACGCCAGGAACGCAGAGAAACCCATCGACATGGCGATGGTCAACGCGAACTGCTTGTAGATCGCACCCGAGGCGCCGGGCTGCAGCGAGGAGGGGATGAACACCGCTGCCAGCACCACGGTGATGGCCACCACCGCGCCGGTGATCTGGGTCATCGCCTTCTGGGTGGCCGCCTTGGGCTCCAGGTGCTCCTCGCTCATGATGCGTTCGACGTTCTCGATCACCACGATCGCATCGTCCACCACGATGCCGATCGCCAGCACCATCGCAAACAGCGTCAGCTGGTTGATGGTGAAGCCGATCATGTACATGCCGAAGAACGTGCCCAGCAGCGCGACCGGAATCACCAGCGTGGGAATCACGGTGGCGCGGAAGTTCTGCAGGAACAGCAGCATCACCAGGAACACCAGCACAATGGCTTCCACCAGCGTGTGGATCACTTCCTCGATGGAGATGCGCACGAAGGTGGTCGATTCGTACGGCGCAAACCAGGTCACGCCTTGCGGGAAGGTCGGCTGCAGTTCGTCGAGCTTGGCGCCGACCGCCTCGGACACGTTCAATGCATTGGCGCCCGGCAACAGCTGGATACCGAAGGCACCGGTGGGCTTGCCGTTATACTGGGTGTCGAAGCCGTAATTGCTCGGCCCCACGGTCACGCGTGCAACGTCCTTCAGGCGCACGGTGGCGCCGTTGTTGTCGGTGCGCAGGATGATGTTCTCGAACTGCTCGGGCGAGCTGAAGCGGCCTTCCGCCGACACCGTGGCAGTGAAGCTGATGCCTTCCGGGGTCGGGTCGGCGCCCACCGAACCGGCAGCGAACTGCACGTTCTGGTTACGCACCGCGGTCAGCACCTGGGTCGCCGACAGGTTGTAGCCCTGCAGTTTCTCCGGGTTCAACCAGATGTTCATCGCGTACTCGGCGCCGAACTGGTTGGTGCTGCCCACGCCGGGCACGCGCGAGATCTGCTCGAGCACGCGCGAACCGACGATGTCGTTGAGCGCGTCGCGGTCGATCGAGGGGTTGTCCGAGCGCAGTGCGGCCACCATCAGGAAGCCGGCGTTGGCCTTGGCCACCACCACGCCCTGCTGGGTCACTTCCGAGGGCAGGCGCGGCGTGGCCAGCGACACCTTGTTCTGCACCTGCACCTGCGCGATATCCGCGTCGGTGCCGGTTTCGAAGGTCAGGGTGATGGTCACGCGGCCGTTGGCGGCCGAGGACGAGTTGAAGTACAGCAGGTGGTCGATACCGGTGAGCTGCTGTTCGATGACCTGGGTCACCGCCTTTTCGGCGGTGTCGGCGCTGGCGCCGGGGAAGTTGGCGGTGACGGTGACCTGCGGCGGGGCGATCGTCGGGTACGACTCGATACCCAGATTCAGGATCGAGATCACGCCCGCAAGCGAGATCAGGATCGCCACCACCCACGCAAAGACCGGGTGTTCGATAAAAAACTTAGGCATGTCCGGGTTCCGTCACTGCTGCTTGGACTGGGAGTCGGCCGGCTGCGCGGCCGCATCCTGCGTGGGCTGTTGCTGGGCGGCCGGCGCCGCTGCATCGGCCTTATCGGCGGACGGTGCGGCTTTCGCGTCGCCGCCCTGTGCCGCGCCGGGCGCCGCGCCCGCTGCGCCGGGCTGGCCGCCTTGTGCCGGCTTGTTCGGATCCCACGGCACGCCCTTGGCCGGCTGCCCTTCCTTGGCCTTCTGCACGCCATCGACGATAACCTGATCGCCCGGGGTCATGCCGCCGGTGACGATCCACTGGCCCTTCTGCTGGCCGTCGACGGTCAGGTTCTTGCGGACCACCTTGCCGTCCTTGCCCAGCACCAGGGCGTAGGGTCCGGTGGCATCGCGCTGCACCGCCTGCTGCGGCAGCAGGTAGGCATTGTTGCGCTGGCCCAGGCTGGCCTTGAAGGTCACGAACGCGCCTGGCAGCAGCGATTGTTCGGGGTTGGGCAGGGTGGCGCGCAGCGACACCGCACCGGTGCTCGGGTCCACCGTCACCGCAGACACGTCCAGCGTGCCGGGGTGCTGGTACTGCGTGCCGTTGCCGAGCTCCACGTTGATGGACGACTTGCCGTCGCCGCTCAGCTGCACGTTGCCGCTGCTCTGCGCCTGACGTAGGGCGGCCAGTTCTTCGCTGCTCATGGCGAAGTTCACGTACAGCGGGTCGATCTGGTCCACGGTGGTGAGCAGGGTGGCTTCACCGGCACCGACCAGTGCGCCTTCGGTCACGCGCTGAATGCCGGCGCGGCCGGTAATCGGCGAGGTCACGGTGGCGAAGCCGAGCTGGATGCGCGCAGCTTCGACCGCGCCGCGCGCCTGCTGCACGTTGGCCCCGGACGAACGCTCGTTGGCTTCGGCGGTGTCGATGTCGGCGCGCGAGACGTACTGCTGCGGCGCCAGGCTACGCGCACGCGTCGCGGCGATCTTGGCGTTGGTATAGGTCGCTTCGGCGGCGGCCAGCTGGCCCTGCGCCTGCAGCAGCGTGGCCTTCAGCTGCGAGGGGTCGATCTGGAACAGCGGCTGGCCCTCTTTGACGTTGGCGCCTTCGGTGTACAGGCGCTTGAGCACCACGCCGTCCACGCGCGCGCGCACGTCCGCCGAACGGTACGCCGACAGGCGGCCGACCAGGTCGCGTTCCAGCGGCAGCGTCTGCGGCTTCATCTCCAGCACCGAGACTTCCGGCGGCGGCGGTGCCTGCTGTTGTTCGGGCTTGCTGCAGGCAGCCAGCGCCACGGTGATGGCACAGGCCAGGCCGAATGTGCGGAGCGGGGCAATCATCAGGGGGAACTCCGTTAGGGTCTTGAAGTGAGAAGCGAAGGTGGTGGCGACGTCGGCGCGGCAGGAGCCGGAGCAAACGCACGCAGGAAGGTGTCCACGGCGAACTGCGCCCATTGCTGCCTGGCGGGAAGGCCGGCGCGATGGGGGACTTGAAACCGTTGGCGGTCGAAATCCAGCCCGACGATCATGCTCAGCAGCAGTTCGGCCATGAAGTGCGGATCGTCATGCCGCAGTTGGCCGGCGTCGATCGCCTGTTCGAAGCGATGCGCCAGGCGCTGCTGCATGCCGACCACGCCGTCGTGGAAGATCTGCTGCGACTGGTCGGGAAACCGGTGCGACTCGGCCTCCACCAGACGGCAGGTCTGTAGCACATCGGGGTTGTTCAAACGGTCAAGATGGGCCAGCGCGAAGGCCAGCAGATCTGCGCGGAGATCGCCCGAGACCGTGCCTAGCGGCCCGGCCGCCAGGTGCACGTGGTCCTGCAGCACGTCGCGCAGCAGGTTTTCCTTGCAGCCGTAGTAGCTGTACAGGGTCTGCTTGGAACAGCCGGCCCGCTCGGCCACCGCGTCCATGCTCAGCCGCATGCCACGCTCGGCAAGCAGCGCATGCACTGCCGCATGGATGCGGCGGTCGCAGTCCGAACGCCGGGCAGCACGGTGGGAACGAGGGATCATGGCGGTAGACTATACCGTCCAGTTTAGTTTTTAAACAGGCTTGACGGCCGCAGCGTTGTCTGCACAACGCCTTGTGTGCCAAGCCTTTGGCCGGACTTTGCCGGTTGTGGCGGTCCAGCCCCGCCTTCCCGCCGCTGCGTTCTCGTCGCTACATGGATGTCGTGCTTTTGCATGCCGCCGGGGGCGATCGTGGGCCGCACATTTGCGCTATGCAGCAAGGCGTCGTCACCGCGCACCGGTACAATTCAGGTTTTCCACCGAGCATTCCAGCTCTACTCATGACAGCCAAGAAAGCCGCTTCGAAATCGTCCACGACGTCGGTCAAACCGGTCGCCGAACGTGCCGTCCCCGTGCTTGCCACCGAACCGCAGGCGGTTACCCTCGAGCCGGTGTTTGCCGCGTTGCGCAAGCGCTACCCGGCCGCCCGTCAGGCCGAAGTCCAGGCGTTCGCCGCCGACTTCTACCGGCGCATGGAGGAAGACGAATTCCCGAACCATCCGCCGGAGCAGTGGGCGGCGCTGGCATCGGACATGCTGGAGTTCGCGCGCGCGCGCAAGGCCGGCACGGTCAACGTGCGGGTGTTCAACCCGACCTTGAAGAGCCACGGCTACGAGTCGCCGCATACCCTGCTGCAGATCGTCAACGACGATATGCCGTTCCTGGTGGATTCGGTCAGCATGACCCTGGCCGACCTGGGCATCGGCGTGCACGTGCTGGGCCACCCGGTGCTGCGCATCGCACGCGACAAGTCCGGCAAGCTCACCGCAGTGGGCGAGGGCAAGGGCGAATCGTTGATGGTGCTGGAGATCGACCGCCAGCCGCCGGAAGAAATGCCCAAGCTGGAAGCGGCCGTGCGCAAGGTGCTGGCCGAGGTGCGCGCCATCGTGCAGGACTGGTCGGCGATGCGCGAGCGCATGGTCATGCTGGCCGACGATCTGGCGACCCGCCGCCTGCCGATCGACGACATCAACCGGCACGAGGCGCAGGAGTTCCTGCGCTGGGCCGCGGCCGACCACTTCACCTTCTTCGGCTACCGCGAGTACCGGGTGGAGAAGCAGGGTGGCCAGGATGTGCTGGCACCGCTGGAAGAGACCGGCCTGGGTCTGCTGCGCGGTCGCGACACCTCGCCGGCGCGTCCGGTGACCACGCTGGCCGCGCATGGCCTGAATGCCTCGTCCAAGCTCAAGGATGCGTTGATCCTGACCAAGACCAATGCACGCTCGCGCGTGCATCGGGTCGGTTACATGGATTACATCGGCATCCTGGAATTCGACGCCAAGGGCCGCATCGTCGGCGAGCAGCGCTTCCTGGGCCTGTTCACTTCCAGCGCCTACAACCGCCGCCCCTGGGAAATTCCGCTGGTGCGTCAGCGCCACGAATACGTGATGAGCAAGTCGGGGCTCACCCCGAGCAGCCATAGCGGCAAGGCCTTGCGCCACATCCTGGAAACGCTGCCGCGCGAGGAGCTGTTCCAGTCCAACGAAGAAGAGCTGTACCGCACCGCGATGGGTATTCTCGGGCTGCAAGAGCGTGTGCGTAGCCGCCTGTTCCTGCGCCGCGACAAGTACGGGCGTTTCATCTCGGCGCTGGTGTACATCCCGCGCGAACGCTTCAACACCGATGTGCGCCTGCGCATCGAAGCCTTGTTGAAGGATGCGCTGCACGGCGAATACATCGACTCCAGCGTGGTGCTGGGCGAATCGCCGCTGGCGCAGCTGCACCTGATCGTGCGCCCCAAGAGCGGCGAGGCGCTGGAGTTCAACACCACCGAACTCGAATCGCGGCTGGCGCACCTGCTGCGCAACTGGCGCGATGCCCTGCGCGAGGCATTGGTTGCGCGGCATGGCGAGGCCAACGGCCTGCGCATGGCGGCCAACTTCGGTCGCGCACTGCCGGCCGGCTATATCGAAGATTCCTCGATCGAATCGGCGGTGTCCGACGTCGAGCATCTCGCCTCACTGGATGGCCCGGACGACCTGCATCTGAGCCTGCAGGAAATCCGTCGCGACGACGGCATGCGTCTGGACGCGGGCGAAGGCCTGCGCCTGAAGCTGTACCGCCAGCTCGACGACATTCCGCTGTCCGATGCGATGCCGATGATGGAAAACATGGGCCTGCGCGTGATTTCCGAGCGGCCATATCGGTTGCAGGTCGGCGACACGCCGGTCTACATCCAGGATTTCGAGGTCGAATCGACGTCCGGCAAGATCAACGCCGCACACGCCGATGCCAGCTTCGGCGAGGCATTCGAGCGCATCTGGAACGGCGATGCCGAAAACGACGGTTTCAATCGCCTGATCCTGGCGGCCGGCCTGCACTGGCGCCAGGTGGCCTTGCTGCGCGGCTACTGCAAATACCTGCTGCAGACGGCGGTGCCGTTCTCGCAGGCCTACGTCGAAGCCACCTTCACCCGCTATCCGTTGCTGGCGCGCCTGCTGGTGGAATTGTTCGAAGCACGCTTCGATCCGTCCACCGGCTCTGAAACCAAGGCGCAGATCTTCGCCGGCCAGGAACGCCTGCGCGAAGAACTGTCTGCGTTGGCAGGCGGCGACGAGGCCACGCTCAAGGCGCTGGACGCCGTGCTGGAGGCACGTGGCGGCGATCGCAACGCGCAGCAGGACGCCACCCGCGCCACCTTGCTGAAGCTGATGGACCGCGTCTCCAGCCTGGACGAGGACCGCATCCTGCGCAGCTTCATCGATGTGATCGATGCGACCTTGCGCACCAATTACTACCAGACCGACAAGAACGGCAAGCACCCCCACTGCATCAGCTTCAAGCTGGATTCGGCGCGCGTGCCGGACCTGCCCAAGCCGCGTCCGTATCGCGAAATTTTCGTCTACGGCCCGCGCGTGGAAGGCGTGCATCTGCGCTTCGGCGCAGTGGCGCGTGGCGGCCTGCGCTGGTCGGACCGTCGCGAGGATTTCCGCACCGAGGTGCTGGGCCTGGTCAAGGCGCAGATGGTCAAGAACACCGTCATCGTGCCGGTCGGTGCCAAGGGTGGTTTCTACGTCAAGCGTTCGCCGGTCGGCGGTGATCGCGATGCCATCCAGGCCGAGGGCATCGCCTGCTACAAGCTGTTCATCCAGGGCCTGCTCGACATCACCGACAACATCGTCGGCGGCAAGATCGTGCCGCCGCCGCAGGTGGTGCGTCACGACCAGGACGACCCGTACCTGGTGGTCGCGGCCGACAAGGGCACCGCCACTTTCTCCGACATCGCCAATGGCCTGGCGCTGGACCACGGCTTCTGGCTGGGCGACGCGTTCGCCTCCGGTGGCTCGGTCGGCTACGACCACAAGGGCATGGGCATCACTGCGCGCGGCGCGTGGGAATCGGTCAAGCGCCACTTCCGCGCCATGGGCCGCGATTGCCAGAGCCAGGACTTCAGCGTGGTCGGTATCGGCGACATGTCCGGCGACGTGTTCGGCAACGGCATGCTGCTTTCAAGACATATCCGCCTGCTGGCCGCGTTCGATCACCGCCACATCTTCCTGGACCCGAACCCGGATGCAGCGGTGTCCTTCGCCGAGCGCGATCGCCTGTTCAAGTTGCCGCGTTCCAGCTGGGCCGATTACGACGCCAAGCTGATCAGCGCCGGTGGCGGCATCTATCCGCGCACGCTCAAATCCATCGACATCAGTGCACCGGTGCGCGAAGCGCTGGGCCTGGACGCCAACGTCAAGCAGCTCTCGCCCAACGAGCTGATGAACGCCATCCTCAAGGCGCCGGTGGACCTGTTCTGGAACGGCGGTATCGGCACCTACGTCAAGGCGGCCAGCGAATCGCACGCCGATGTGGGCGACCGCGCCAACAACGGCCTGCGCGTCAACGGTGGCGAGTTGCGCTGCAAGGTGGTGGGCGAGGGCGGCAACCTGGGCCTGACCCAGCTGGGTCGTATCGAAGCGGCGCAGACCGGCGTGCTGCTCAACACCGACTTCATCGACAACTCGGCCGGCGTGGACACCTCCGATCACGAGGTCAACATCAAGATCCTGCTCAACGACATGGTGCAGGCCAAGAAGCTCACCTATGACGCGCGCAACAAGCTGCTGGCGTCGATGACCGATGAAGTGGCCGATCTGGTGCTGTGGGACAACTACCGGCAGAACCAGGCCATCAGCCTGATGGAGCGCATGAGCGTCAAGCGGCTCGGCTCCAAGCAGCATTTCATCCGCACGCTGGAACTGCAGGGCCTGCTGGACCGGCAGATCGAGTTCCTGCCCTCCGATGCCGAGCTGTCGGCACGCAAGGCGCGTGGTCAGGGCCTGACCCGGCCGGAGCTGTCGGTGTTGTTGTCGTACTCCAAGCTGGTGGCGTTCCAGCAGCTGCTGGAATCGGACATTCCCGAAGACCCGTACCTGTCCAAGGAATTGCAGCGCTACTTCCCGCAGCCGCTGCAGAAGAAGTACGCCGATGCGATGGAGCGTCACCGCCTCAAGCGCGAGATCATCGCCACTGCGGTCACCAACACCACCATCAATCGCATGGGCGCCACCTTCCTGATGCGCATGCAGGAAGACACCGGCCGTAGCATCGGCGAGGTCGCCAAGGCCTATACCATCAGCCGCGAAACGCTGGATGCGCGCGCGCTGTGGACGCAGATCGATGCCCTGGACGGCAAGGTACCCGAGTCGGTGCAGATCGACGCGCTGGAAGTGATCTGGCGCCTGCAACGCTCGTTCGTGCGCTGGTTGCTGCTGCGCCCCGGCCAGATGCCCGGCATCACCGCGGCGGTGGAGCGTTACCACGGTCCGTTCAACGACATCCGCGTGGCGTCGGGCGTGCTGTCGGACGCACAGCGCCCGCAGTACGAAGCCAGCGTGCAGGAGTGGCAGGACAAGGGCCTGACCCCGGCGCTTGCGCAGCAGTTGTCCGAGCTGCGGTATCTGGAACCGGCCTTCGACATCATCGAAACCGCACGCACCCGCAAGCTCAAGCCGGTGGACGTTTCCAAGGTGCATTTCCGCCTGGGCGAAGCGCTGCGGCTGCCGTGGCTGTTCGAACAGATCGACGCTCTGGAGGTCAACGGCCGCTGGCATGCCGTGGCACGTGGCGTGTTGCGCGACGAGCTGGCCGCGCATCAGCGTGCGCTGGTGGGCCAGGTGCTGACCATGTCCGGCAGCAGTGCCGAGGACAAGGTCGCCAACTGGATGGCGCGCGACGATTCCAGCCTGCGCTTCACCCTGGCCATGCTCGCCGACGTCGCCGAGCAGAAGACCCTGGACTACCCGACCGTGTCGGTGGCAGTGCAGCGGTTGGGCCAACTGGCTGCGCACGGGGTGTAAGTGGCCTAGTGCCGCGGTGGCGGAGCGAACGCTTCGCTATCGTGGTGGTCGCGACAGCGCCGTGATTGAGTCGATGCAGAGGCCGCCTCCGGGCGGCCTCTTGCGTGCAGGGCATGGTGCACGGCGTACGCCCACGTGTCCTGAGTGCGGCGCCCGCTGGATGTCCAGGCGCTATGTTGTGCGGCTCAAGTACAGGGCCAACACAGGCCGCCCTGCAGGCGGGCCCGGCTTACGCCCGATGCCCGCTCATTTCCTGCCCGGCATGCTTGTCGAAGCGTACGTGCCACCAGGTGGCGCTGAGCGAAATCAGGCTGACGATGCAAAAGGCCAGCGAGAAATCGCTCTGATGCGGCGTTGCGTGGCCGCCGGCCAGCATCGCCAGGTTGAGGATCATCGCGCCGGCACACACGCCGACCGAGAGCATGAGTTGCTGCAAGGTCGTATACAGGCTGCTGGCGCGGCTCATGCGCGCGGCCGGCACGTTCTCGTAGGCGATGGTGTTGTAGGCGGCAAATTGAAACGACATGAAGGCGCCGCAGCACAGCAGCAGGCCGAACATCAATGCCGGCGGCCAATCGGGGCGGAAGAACGCGCACACCATATAGCCCAGGCTGGCGAGTACGCCGTTGCCGATCAGGCTGTTGCGATAGCCGAAACGACGTAGCAATTGCGGGGTGATGCTGCGCATCAGCAGTGCGCCGAGCGCGGTGGCCAGGATCAACCGGCCGCTATGCGCGGCGCTCATGCCGAAGCCGATCTGGAACAGCAGCGGCAACAGAAACGGCTGCGCGCCCTGGGTGATGCGCATCAATGCACCGCCGATCACCGACAACCGGAACGAGGCGATGCGCAACAAGCTCAGGTCCAGCAGCGGAGCGGGGTGGTGACGTGCGTGCCAGAGATAGCCCAACCCAGCGCTGCCGCCGATCGCCAGCAGCCAGCTGGCTTGGCCGATGCCGTTTTGCTGGCTGACCATTTCCAGGCCGAACAGCAGGCAGCCCAGTGCGGTACCGCACAGCACGAAGCCGCGCAGATCGAAACGCGCCGGCGTCGATTCGGTGGGAATCTCCGGAATGAAACGCCGCACCAGCAGGAAACCGGCAATACCGATCGGCACGTTGATGTAGAAGATCCAGCGCCAGTCCAGGTACGAGACGAAAAAACCGCCCAGCGGGGGGCCGAGCATCGGGCCGATGAAGGCCGGCACCAGTGTCCAGGCCATGGCCGACACCAGGTGGCGTCGTTCCACCGTGCGCAGCAGGATCAGCCGGCCCAGCGGGGCCATCATGGCGCCGCCCGCACCTTGCAACACACGTGCGGCGACCATGGTGGGCAAGCTGTCGGCCAGCGAACACAGGATCGAGCCACCGACGAATACCCAGATGGAGGCGCCGAACACGCGGCGCAGGCCGAAGCGGTCGGCGATGGCGCCACTGGCCGGGATCAGCACCGCCAGCGCCAGCAGGTAGCTGGTCATGGCGATGCTCATGGCCGGCGCGGCCACGCCGAAATCGCGCGCCAGGGTCGGCAGCGCGGTGGCCAGCACAGTGGCATCCATCTGCTCCATGAAAATGGCGCACGCCAGGATCAGCGAGATGATGCGGTAATCGGGATAACGCGGCGGCGTAGCGCCTGCCTCGGACACGCTGGAGGACATCGGACTCTCGGTTGCGGGGCCGCGCCGCCTGCGCCGCAGACGACAGCAGGAGCGGCCCGCGTCGCACGGTGTTGTGCGGCGCAACATAGGTATTGTCTGCTGGTGTGGGGCGGGGTTCAAGCGCACGTGGGTAACAGTGCGTGCTTGTGGATGCAGACGCGGCGTCTTGCTGGCGGGTGTTGGCGTGATGCAAAAGGTGGCGGCTAACGCGGCTGGCGGTGAGGTGAGCGCGCGATGGCGATGTGGGATGCGCGAAGTGATGCATCGTGGGGCGGTTGTCCCCGAGCTGCCCGCACCCAATCCGGCGCGACGCGCCACCCTCTCCCAGAGGGAGAAGAATCAAGATGCGGCACGCGGACAGTGATCGCGGCTGGGAAACGCCCCTCTCCTGCGGGAGAGGGGTGAGGGTAAGGCGAAAGACAGCCCACCTGACATCGCGAATGGGCGGTTGCCTGACCTGCCCGAATCAGCGCTAAGCCGCAGGGCTGTCCCAAGCGTCCTTGATCTGCAGAATCTGCGGCAACGCGTCGTGGAAATGCTGCACCAGGCGCGGTTCCAGTTGCTTGCCTGCCATGCTGTCGAGCTTGCGTAGGGCGTCTTCCACCGTCCAGGGCGCCTTGTAGGCGCGTCGTCCGCAGAGCGCATCGAAGACGTCGGCCACCGCCACGATGCGTGCCGATTCGGGAATCGCCTCGCCCGACAAGCCTTGCGGATACCCGCTGCCGTCCCAGCATTCGTGATGATGCAGCGCGATTTCCGCTGCCAACTGAAACACCGGGCCGCGGCCGTGGCGCAACAGGTCATGGCCGGCTTGCGGGTGCTGGCGCACCACCGAGCGTTCGTGTTCGTCCAGCGAATCGGGCTTTTGCAGGATGCTGCCTGGCACTGCGATCTTGCCGGCGTCGTGCAACGGGGCGGCGTCCTGCAGGGTCTGCGCCTGCTGCGGCGACCAGCCCACCGCCTCCGCCAGGACACGTGCATACACCGCCATGCGCCAGATATGCGCGCCGGTGTCGGCGTCCTGGCCCTGGCCGGCGGTACCAAGCAGATGGATCGCCTCGCGGTATTGCTGGGCAAGGCGTGCGTTTTCGGCCAGCTTCAACTGGGTACCGATGCGTGCCTTGAGCAGCGCAGGCGAGTAGGGCTTGCTGACGTAATCGGCCGCGCCCGCTTCCAGCCCGAGGCGTTCGTCGTGTTCGCTGTTGCGAGAGGTCACGAACAGGATGGGGATGGCGTTGCTGGACGGCTGCTGCTTGAGCGCGCGCGCCACCGCATAGCCGTCCATGTCGGGCAATTCGACATCCAGCAGGATCAGCTTTGGGGCGTGGCGGCTGACCGCATCCAGGGCTTCGCCGCCGGATTTGGCGAATACCAGCGCGAAGTCATCGCGCAGCAGCTGGCGCAGGGTGGCCAGGTTGCTGGACTCGTCGTCGACACAGAGCAGGGGGCGGGACGGCATGGTGATCCTTGCCAGACGCTCGGGGAGCGATCAGTGCGGGTGGGTGGCCTGCCACTCGCGCAACGTGGCTTCGGCGCGGCGGAAGTCGAAATCTTCGACCGCGCGTTGCAGGGCTTCCTGCAGTGCGCGCGACAAGCGTGGCGCACAGATCAACAGCGCATGGTCGATCTGGTCGGCATCGTCGCTGGCAAAGGCCGATGTCAGGATCTGCACGCTGTCTGCATCCAACGCAACGCCCTCCTCGTCGGCGGCAACGTCGCTGTCGCCATGCTGCAAGAATGCCCGGATCGCGTCGGCGGTGCGCTGCATGACGTCCTTCAACGCAATCAGCGATGCGGTGATGTCGTGTCCTTCCTCGATACGCGTCTCCAGATCGCCGGCTGCACCGGCCAGGGCCGGCAGCGCGAGCGAGCCGGCCGCGCCGCGCAGCTTGTGCGCCATCGCGCCGATGGCCGGCAGTTCGTTGCAACGCAGATGCTCGGCGGCTACCTCAGCCGGGTCCGGGTTGTCGCGCAGCAGCTTGATCAGATAGCGCGCATAGGGTTCGCGCTCGCGCCACAGGCTGCGCGCGCGTGCGGCGTCCAGCAGTTCCGGGTCGCTGTATTCCCATTCGGGACCGGCGTGCGCCTGCGCCTCGTGCGGAAGCGATGGAATGCGCCGTGTGCCCGGCTGCAGGAAATGACGAATGGCAGTGACCAGTTCTTCGACGTTGAATGGCTTGGCGATAAAGCCGTTCATGCCTGCTTCCAGCGCTTTTTCCTGCTGCGGGCGGAACGCGCCGGCGGTCAGCGCGATCACCGGCAGGCTGGCCAGGGCCGGGATCTGGCGCAACCGGCGCGTGGCCTCGTAACCGTCCACCACCGGCATCTGCACATCCATCAGCACCAGGTGGAACAGGTTGGGCGCGCGTTTGAGCGTACTCACTGCCTGTTCGCCATCGTGGGCGACGGTGACCATGGCGCCTTCGCCCTCCAGAATGCGCTGGGCGACTTCGCAATTGATGTCGCTGTCGTCGACCAGCAGCAGGTGGGCGCCCTCCAGACGTCGCGCAACGAATGTCGGCGTGGCAGGGCGGGTACCCGGGCGTTGCTCGAGCAGTTGTTCGACCAGCCGGTGCAGGGCCGCGCCGGTCACCGGCTTGGTCATCACCGCATCCAGATCCTGCTGCTCGGGATGCTGCTCCAGCAGGCGGCGCTCGTAGGCGGTGACCATCACGATGACCGGATGCGGGCCGGGCGTGGCGCGTGCACGAATCTCGCGCGCGATGGCCACCCCGTCGATATCGGGCATGCGCCAGTCGAGCAGGAAAATATCGTAGGGCTCTGCAGCGTGTTCGATGGCCTGCAGTGCGGCCTGTCCGCTGGCCACCGCATCCACGCGCCAGCCAAGTTCGGTGGCGATGCGCACCAGGTTGTTGAGCGCTGCATCGTGGTCGTCGGCGATCAGCACGCGCGGCATCGCTTCCGGCGGCAAGGCCGGCAACTCGCGCTGTGCCTGCGGTGGCGCGGATTTTTCCAGCGTCACCACAAAATAGAATTCGCTGCCGCGGCCGGGCACGCTTTCCACTTCCAGTTCGCCGCCCATCAATTCGACCAGGCGCCGGCTAATGGTCAAACCCAGGCCGCTGCCGCCGTAACGCCGACTGGTGGACGTGTCGGCCTGCAGGAACGGCGAGAAGATCACGCTCTGCTTTTCCTTGGAAATACCGATGCCCGTGTCGCGGACCGAAAACAGCAGCTTGAACTTGTTGGGGTCGCCGCTGGGGAAGCGGCGTACCGACAGCACCACTTCGCCCTGTTCGGTGAACTTGATCGCATTGCCGACCAGGTTGACCAACACCTGGTTGATGCGCAGCGCATCGCCCAGCAGCCAACGGCTGTCGCGTGGCAGGGGTTCGACGATCATTTCCACCGGTTTGGCGCTGAGCGAGGAGCGCATCAGGTCGGCGATGTTATCGAACAGCTGGTTCAGATCGAACGGCGCGCATTCCAGGTCGATACGCCCGGCCTCGATCTTGGAAAAGTCCAGGATGTCGTTGATGATCTCCAGCAACGTGCGCGCGGAACGATCGATCTTGGCGACCATGTCCTGCGCGGCGCCGGGCAGTTCGCTGCGCTGAAGCAGGTACAGCATGCCCAGGATGGCGTTCATCGGCGTGCGGATTTCGTGGCTCATGTTGGCCAGAAAATCGGATTTGGACTGATTGGCGCTCTTGGCCGCATCCATCGCCAGGCGCAGCTGTTTTTCGTGCAGCTTCTGCTCGGTGAGATCCACCGCCACGCCGAGATAGCCGATCACCTGGTCGTGGTCGTCGCGCAGGGTGCTCAAGGTCAGCAGCACCGGCAGGCGACGCCCGTCATGGCTCACGTAGGTCCACTCGCTGGTGTCGCTGCGACCCAGGCTGGTGAGCGCGGCGATCGCCTCCAGCGTATGCGCCACCGGCGTACCGGTCTGTTCGGCCAGCATGTGCGCGCGCTCCTGCAGTTCCTCGGGCTCGACGAACTGGCTGGCCTTGCGTCGTCCGATCACTTCTGTCGCGCTGTAGCCCAACAGTTTTTCGGCGGCCGGATTGAACAGGGTGACGAAGCCGCTGGAATCGATGGCGATGATGGCGTAGCCGGCGTGTGCCAGGATCGCGCGTTGCAGCACCGAGAACTTCACCAGCTCGCTGGTGCGTTCGGCGACCTGGTGTTCGAGCGAGGCATTGAGGTCGATGATGCGTTGATGCGAGCGCACGCGGTCGGAGATGTCGCGGAAGAAATGCGAATGGCCGCTGAGCGTGCCTTCGCTTTCGATGATCGGCGCCTTGCTGGCCAGCACATGCACCTGATGCCCGTCGCGATGGCGCATGGTCTGCGCCGCCGATGCGTTGCCCGCCAGTGCCGCGTCGGCATGGTCGACCTCAGGCATCGCATACGGCTGCGGCGACAGCAGCATGGTCAGGTCCTGATCGATCGCCTCGTCGGCCGTGTAACCGAACATCGCCTCGGCGGCCGGATTCCAGTGCGTGATACGGCCATCCGGGGTTTCGGCAACGATGGCTTCGCTGGAATGGCTGACCAGCGCGGCCAGTTCCATCTGCTTGCGCAGCACTTCCTCGCGGCGCAGCCCATTGCTGAAATACAGCACCAGCAGGGCGGCAAACAGGACCGCGGCGGCCATCACCAGCCCGCCGATCAACCAGGGCGAACTCTGGTTGAGCGATGCGACGAAGCCGGCGGTGGGGTGGGCGGTGATGACCCAGGTGCGGCCGTAGATCGGCAACAGCCGCACCACCGGCGGACGCAGCGCGCTGTCGCTGGCTGGCGTGCCGCTGCGATAGAAATTGTGGGTGGGCTCATTGCGGTCGGACAGGTCCAGCGCCACGTCATCGCGCTCACCCAATGCGCTTCGCACCATCTGCTCGACGCTGAAAGGCGCATACACCCAGCCGCTGGTGGCGAGCATGCGCTGTTGCGGGGTCTGCAACGGCATGCCTTCCCGATAGACCGCGAGCAGCACCAGAAAGCCGCTTTCGCTGGGAACGCGGTAACCGGAGAGCGAGATCGGCGAGGTCATGACCGGCTCGCCGCTGCGTGCGGCCTGCAGGGCGGCGGCACGCCGGCGCGGCTCGGAGGCGATATCGATGCCGAGCGGGCGGTTGCCCGAGGATTCCGGCTCGAAATACAGCACCATGTAACGCTCGCCATCCCATGGCGCCAACGGCCGGCGATGGATGTCCGGCGCACCGTCGGCACGCGCGGCCTGCAGAAACGCGGCTTCGTCGGCCGGGGCGACCCGATGGATGTAGCCGTAACCCAGCACCCCGGGAAACTCGCGCGGATAATCCCGCGAGCGGCTATACAAGGTGAAGCGTTCTCGACTGATGATGTCGCTGCCCGCGCCGATCACCGCACCGCGTGCGCCGCGCAAGCCATGCTCGAAGGTGGACATGCGCTCGCTGATGTTGCGCGCCAGCGTACGCACTACGTAGTCGAAGCGTTGCTGGCGCTCGAGCTCGTTCTGCCGTTGCAGCCACACGCCGGTGACGATGGCGGCAACCAGGCCGGCGCTCAGAATCAGCAGTGCACCAAAGAATGCGCGACGCCCGTATGTCCTGCGCAAATCCCAGCGGCCCTTCGGCATGTTCGTTCCTTCGCCTTGCCTGTTACGTGCCCAGAGTGCTGGCCGACCTGCGTCGACCTCGTGGTGCCGCCCGATATCCGGCGGCTGTGTGCAGTCCCCCAAGCCTGCACGTCATTTTCGGATGGGCGATCGACGTTCCCGCATCAAAACGACAGCCAGATCGACAACGCGTGAAGAATCAGTCCGATCAGTCCACCGACCAACGTTCCATTGAACCGAATGTATTGCAGATCGCGTCCCACCCCCAATTCCAATTGTTCGACGAGGTGACGTTCGTCCCAACTTTTCATCGTCGACGCAATATGGTCGGTGACCGATGTGCGCAAGCGCGCGGTGAGTTTGTCGGCGGCCTGCAACATATGTTGATTGAGCGCTTCACGCAGCGAGGGATCCTGCGACAAGGCCCGGCCGAGCGATTGCATGGAACGCTCCACATGCGCGGCCATCGACGATTGTTCGCGCGCCAGGTCATTGCGCAGTGCGTCGCGAATTTCGCCCCATAACCCTTGCACGTAGTCCTGCAGTGCCGGGTGTTCGATGGCGCGTTGCTTGAGTTCTTCCACGCGCACGGCCATCTCCGGCTCGTCGCGCAAGCGCGTGATGTAGCCCTGCAGCCACGCTTCGTAGTCGAGCCTGATTGGATGCTCGGGCGTTTTGAGGATGTCCTGCAGTTCTTCGATCGCCGCACGCGCCATGCGGTCGGCCAGGCTGTCGCCGATCTCTTCGATCGGCTTGACCCAATTCACGGTGCCGACCAGCTTGGGCCATTCGCGGCGCGCGTAACGCACGATCAATGCAGACGCGCGCGTCTTGACCTGCTCCTGGTCCAGCCATTCGCCCAGCCGCAGCAGCACTTCATCCAGCAGCTTCTGGTGGCGGCCGTCGGTGGTGAGCAGGGCCATCACATCGCCGATGGTGGCGGCGGCGTTCCATTTGCGCAGGCGGTCGACCACGAAGCCTTGAATCGCGCGGCGGACGGCTGCCTCGTCGAGCAGTTCCAGCGCCTGCAGCATCCAGCCGCGCGTCATCTGCGCCAGCATGCGTGCCTGCTCTGGTTTGGCCAGCCAATCGCCCAGCCGGCTGGCGGGATCGAATACCCGCAGTTTTTCCATCAACGCATCCGGGGCGAGGAACTGGTCGCGCACGAACACTGCCAACCCGTCGGCCAGCCGTTCCTTGCCGCGCGGCAGGATGGCGGTGTGCGGGATCGGCAGGCCCATCGGGTGGCGGAACAGCGCCACCACCGCGAACCAGTCGGCCAATGCGCCCACCGTGGCCGCTTCGCAGAAGGCCGACACCCAGGCCCAGATGCCGTGTTCGCCCATCAGGTGGCTGACGACGAAGCCGGCGAACATTGCCAGCAACAAGGCCACCGCCAACAGCTTCATGCGCTGCAACTGGGCACGACGAGGATCGATCGGACGGGGAGTGCTGAGACTGGGTTCCATCGGTGAAGTGTACCCAGTCGTTTGACCAGGGCATGTCCACGGCAGGTGGCGCCATCGCGCGTGCAGGTTGTGGCCGCGTCTTGCGTGCCTTGTGCTCCAGCTGCGCCTGGGTTGGGGCGACCCAGCGGCTGTTGCTGTCGCAGGAGCGCACCTGGGCGCGACGGGCTTTATCGGGAATGCCTGTCGCGCACAGGTGCGCTCCTACGTGTTGCTGTCGACTGTCGGGTGCACTCAGCTGCGCAGGCGTTCCAGCTGCGCCTGCAGTGCGGTCACCTTCGATTGCAGCGCGGCATTCTCGTTTTCCAGTTCGGTGACGCGGCGCTGCAGGGCCTTGATGTCGCGGCGTTCGGCTTCGCCACCTTCGGCCTCGTCGGCCTTGGGTTTGCGCTTGGCATCGCGTACACGCTTGGCGGCCTGTTTGAGCTCGGCCTTGCCGGCCTGCGCGGCGGCGCGTTGTTCGTCCTCCGACAGCGTGGCCACCGCAGCGGCGGCGCTGATCGAAATCTCGCCCGCCTTGACCGCCTGCACCACTTCCGGCGCGGCCTGTTTATGGATGCGTTCGATCATCACCACCTGGTTGCTGCTCAGGCGCGCTTCGCGGGCCAGCTCGGCACGGCTGACCGGGGTAGAGGTTTCGTCCCACGGCGGGCTGTCGGTGTCGTCGGCGGTGTGCGTGCTGCTCTGCTCCAGGCCAGTGTCCGGCTGGTCGCCGGCCACCGCCGGCGCTTCGGCTGCGGCGTCGGCGTCGCGCTGGCTGCGTTGGCGTGCGGCCAGGATCTCGCGCTTGCGCAACGCCAGTACGCCACGCTGGAAGTCGGACACGCTGCGCCGGCCCAGGTGCTGTTCGATCATCCACAGGTGCACGTCCTGCATGGACTGGAAGCGCGGGTTCTGCACCGTCTGGAACGGCAGCCCGTGTTTCTGGCAGATACCGTAGCGGTTGTGGCCGTCCACCAGCACATCGCCCCACAGCACCAAGGCATCGCGGCAGCCTTCGGCCAGCAGGCTGCGTTCCAGCGCCTCGTGCTCGTCGGGCGTCAGCGGGTCGATATAGGCCTTGAGTTCTTCTTTGACAACGATGTTCATACGGCAACTGCTGGAAGACGGGGCGGGCATTGTAGTGAGCCGGCCCCGGCTTTGCGCGCTTGACGGCTGCCTGCATGCGTGACACGCGGGCGCCCGTCGCCGACGTTGCGGTCGTTGCCTATGGCCAGCCGAGCCTAGTCCACCTGGCGAAGCATCTTGCCCAGCGTCTCCACCATCTGCCCGATCTGCTCCGGGGTGACGATCAGCGGCGGTGACAGTGCGATGACATCGCCGGTGACGCGCACCAGCAGGCCGCCCTCGTGGAAACAGCGCTCGAAGACCTCGTAACCGCGCGCGCCCGGGGCGCCGTCGCGTGGTGCCAGCTCGATCGCGCCGATCAGGCCGATGTTGCGGATGTCGATCACATGCGGCGAGCCGCGCAGGCCGTGCAGTGCGTCTTCCCACTGCGGGCCCAGCGTGATCGCGCGCGTGAACAGCTCTTCCTCGGCATAGGTGTCCAGCGTGGCAATCGCCGCTGCACAGGCCAGCGGGTGGCCGGAATAGGTATAGCCGTGAAAGAGCTCGATCGCGTTTTGCGGCCCGTGCATGAAGGCATCAAAGATCGCATCGGCCACCAGCACCGCGCCCATCGGCACGGTGCCGCTGGTCAGGCCCTTGGCGGCGGTGATGATGTCCGGGGTGACGCAGAAGCGCTGCGCGGCGAATGCGTTGCCCACGCGGCCGAAGCCGGTGATCACCTCGTCGAACACCAGCACGATGCCGTGGCGGTCGCAAATGGCGCGCAACCGCTGCAGGTAACCTTCCGGCGGCAGGATCACGCCGGCCGAACCGGACACCGGTTCGACGAACACTGCGGCGATGGTGGATGCATCGTGCAGGGTGATCAGCCGTTCCAGATCGTCGGCCAGCTCCGCGCCGTGTGCGGGCAATCCACGCGCATAGGCGTTGCGCTGCAGATCCAGCGTGTGCCGCAGATGATCGGTACCGGACAGCAGCGGGCCGAACCACTTGCGGTTGTTGGGCAGGCCGCCGATCGACATGCCGCCGAAGCCGACCCCGTGGTAAGCCTTTTCGCGGCCGATAAAACGGGTGCGCTGGCCTTCGCCGCGCAACCGGTGGTAGGCCAGCACGATCTTCATCGCGCTATCCACCGCCTCCGAGCCGGAGTTGGTGAAGAACACATGGCCCAAGCCGGGCGGGGCGATTGCGGCCAGCCGCTGCGCCAGTACGAAGGGCAGCGGCGAGCCCATCTGGAAGGTCGGCGCGAAATCCAGCGTGCCGGCCTGTTCGCGAATGGCGGCCACGATGCGCTCGCGGCCATGTCCTGCATTGCAGCACCACAGGCCTGCCGTGCCGTCCAGAATCTGGCGGCCGTGGACATCGCGGTAATGCATGCCCTGCGCCGAGGCCAGCAGGCGAGGCCGTGCCTTGAACTGGCGATTGGCGGTGAACGGCATCCAGAAGGCATCCAGCTGCGTCGGTGCCTGCAGCGCATCGGCGGCATCGCTGGGAAGGTGGAGGGGCATGGCAGGCTCCATCGTGCAGGATCGCCCGACTGTACGCAGCTGGCGCCTCGGCCGTCACCTGACAGGCCGGCAGGCGCACAGGAGTAGCAGGCGCATCGTGCGTATTCCGGTCGAGCGACACCAGGACCGGATGATGCCGGCACCCGCCACAGCGCTGCGCGTGCAGCAGGCGCGGGGACGGGTTTCGCGACGCGGTTGGCGAAGTGCAGACAGACTAGTCAATTAGTCGCAGCTGCGGCCGCTAACACCAAGGCACGCTTACGTGACATGGGCATGGGCGGCGCTTTGCAACACTGCAGGGCGCTGGCAAGCATTGCAAACAGGCAGGGATCGCCGATGATGCGCCAGACGACCGCCAGTTGGGCCTGGTCGGTGTCGCTGCCCATATCGCAACGCGTTATTTGATTGCAGCTATCAATCGTATTCGGAACGGCCGACAGGACGTCGCCATCGCCCGCCAGGCGTTGGTGGTAGTCCTGTCAGCCGTGTTTTCGCAGTTCATCGTTGGTTTTTTGGGGGAAATGAGAATGACGCAAGGGTCCACCGTGGCGACAGCCAGCGGCGCAGACGCCGGTTTACTGTCCAAGGAGCGCATCATTGCGCGGCCGGGGTTCAATCGTTGGTTGGTACCGCCGGCAGCACTGGCGATCCACCTGTGCATCGGCATGGCCTACGGCTTCAGCGTGTTCTGGCTGCCGTTGTCCAAGGCGCTGGGCATCACCGAGTCGATCGCATGCCCGGCCGATATGGGCCTGTTCGCACGCATGGTGGCCACCACCTGCGACTGGAAGATCAGCGAGCTGCAGTGGATGTACACGCTGTTCTTCGTGCTGCTGGGGTGCTCGGCAGCGATCTGGGGCGGCTGGCTGGAACGGGCCGGCCCGCGCAAGGCCGGCGTGGTCTCGGCGCTGTGCTGGTGCGGCGGGCTGGTGATCTCGGCAGTCGGCATCCACTTCCATCAGATCTGGATGCTGTGGCTGGGCTCGGGCGTGATCGGCGGCATCGGCCTGGGGTTGGGCTACATCTCGCCGGTGTCGACGCTGATCAAGTGGTTCCCGGACCGACGCGGTATGGCGACGGGCATGGCGATCATGGGCTTTGGCGGCGGCGCGATGATCGGCAGCCCCTTGGCCGATGCGCTGATGCGCCATTTCGCGACCCCCACCTCGGTGGGCGTGATGGAAACCTTCCTGGTGATGGCGGCGCTGTACTTCGTCTTCATGATGGCCGGCGCGTTCGGTTACCGCGTGCCGCCGAGCGGCTGGACCCCGGCCGGCTGGACCGCGCCGGTGGCCAGCAGCAACGCCATGATCACCGCCAACCACGTGCACGTGAAAAAGGTCTGGGGCATCCCGCAGTTCTGGTTGCTGTGGGGCGTGCTGTGCCTGAACGTCTCGGCCGGCATCGGCGTGATCGGCATGTCCTCGCCGATGTTGCAGGAAGTGTTCGGCGGCCGTCTGATCGGCGTGGATGTGGGCTTCGCCAGCCTGGATCCCACCCAGCTGGCCAGCATCGCGGCCATCGCGGCCGGCTTCACCGGTCTGCTCAGCCTGTTCAACATCGGCGGCCGGTTCTTCTGGGCCAGCATGTCCGACAAGCTCGGCCGCAAGAACACCTACACGCTGTTCTTCGTGCTGGGCATCTGCCTGTATGCAGCGGCGCCGTCGGCTGGCGGTATTGGCGGCATCGCGCTGTTTGCGGGCATCTTCTGCATCATCCTGTCGATGTACGGCGGCGGTTTCGCCACCATTCCGGCGTATCTGGCCGACCTGTTCGGTACCCAGATGGTCGGCGCCATCCACGGCCGGCTGCTGACTGCCTGGGCAACCGCCGGCATCCTGGGTCCGGTGGTGGTGGGTTACATGCGCGAGTACCAGCTGGCGCACGGCAGCCCGCCGTCACAGGTCTACAACACCACCATGTACATCCTTGCCGGCATGCTCGTGCTCGGCCTGATCTGCAATCTGTTGGTGCGCCCGGTGGCCGCACGTCACTTCATGACGCCCGACGAACTGGCACGCGAAAAGCAGCTGGCGCACGAAAAGGTCGACCGCACCGGGCACGGCACGATTCCACCGGAACAAATGGCGCGCATCGGTCATGGCGGCAACCCCGCGCTGGTCGCGTTTGCCTGGCTGGCGGTGGGTATCCCGATGCTGTTCGGTATCTGGGTCACGCTGCAAAAAGCCTTCGTGCTGTTCCATTGAGGTGAGATGACCAGTCCGTCTTCCCGCTCCGTGCGTCCGGGCAGTGTGGTACGCACGGTCCGTCGCCATCGCGGCGGCCGCAGCGCCACGGTGCAGGACATGGTGGCGGCCGAAATGCCGGTCGCCTTCATCTACAACGGCGTGCCGTTCGCGGTGATGATGGCCACGCCGGAGGACCTGGAGGATTTCGCACTGGGGTTCTCGTTGAGCGAAGGCATCGTCGATCACGCGCAGGACTTGCGCGTGATCGCGGTGGAGACGTTTCTGGAAGGCGCTTCGCTGCAAATAGAAATCCCGCCCGAGCGCGCAGCCGCGTTGGACCAACGGCGCCGCAATCTGGACGGGCGCAGCGGGTGCGGGGTGTGCGGCAACGAGTCCATCGAAGCGGTGCTGCGTGTGCCGCCGGTGCTGCACTCGTCGCTGCAGATCGACGTGGATGCCTTGGCGCATGCGCTGGATGCGCTGCATGCACGGCAGCCCATCGCCGCGCAGACCGGCGCCGTGCACGCGGCTGCCTGGGCCGATGCGCAGGGCAATGTGCAGCTGGTCCGCGAAGACGTGGGCCGGCATAACGCGTTGGATAAATTGATCGGTGCATTGGCGCGCGCGCGCATCGATGCATCGCTCGGGTTCGCGGTGGTCACCAGCCGCGCCAGTTACGAAATGGCCATGAAAGCCGCGCAGGCCCGAATTCCGCTGCTCGCAGCGATTTCGGCGCCAACGGCGCTGGCGATCAGCCTGGCCGAGAGTGCGGGACTGACCCTGATCGGGTTTGCCCGCGATCACGATTGTGTCGTTTACAGCCATCCGCAGCGCCTGGATCTGGGCATTGCGGTGGGAGAGCCCGCATGAGCAAGAAAACCATCAAGCAATACGACAATCCCGCGGGCGGCTGGGGCGCATTGCGCTCGGTGGCCAAGCACCTGATGGAACAGGACATCGCCGTGCAGGGCGCCAAGACGCTGCTGCACGCCAACCAGCCGGACGGTTTCGACTGCCCCGGTTGTGCCTGGCCGGATCGCGACCACACGTCCACGTTCGAATTCTGCGAAAACGGCGCCAAGGCCGTGGCGGCCGAGTCCACCGCACGTCGCGCCGGGCCGGAGCTGTTCGCTTCGCACACCGTCAGCCTGCTGTCGCAATACAGCGATTACTGGTTGGAAGGGCAGGGTCGCCTGACCCACCCGATGCGCTACGACGCTGCGACCGACCACTACGTGCCGGTGAGCTGGGACGATGCCTTTGCGCAGATCGCGCGGCATCTCAATGGCCTGGCAACGCCGGATGAGGCGATCTTCTACACCTCCGGGCGCACCAGCAACGAGGCAGCGTTCCTGTATCAGTTGTTCGTGCGCGAGTTCGGCACCAACAATTTCCCCGATTGCTCCAACATGTGCCATGAGCCCTCCGGCACCGCGCTGCGGTCGCAGATCGGCGTGGGCAAGGGCACGGTGTCGCTGCACGATTTCGAGCTGGCCGACGCCATCTTCATCTTCGGGCAGAACCCGGGCACCAATCATCCGCGCATGCTGGGCGAATTGCGTCAGGCGTCCAAGCGCGGTGCGGCGATTGCGGCGTTCAACCCGCTGCGCGAGCGCGGGCTGGAAAAGTTCGCCGACCCGCAGGACAAGCTGGAGATGTTGCACAACGGCTCCACGCGCATCGCTTCGGATTATTTCCAGCTCAAGATCGGCGGCGACCTGGCTGCGGTGAAGGGCATCATCAAGCACGTGCTGGAGCGCGATGCGCAGGCGCAGCGCGATGGCACGCCGCGCTTGCTGGACCTGGATTTCATCCAGGCGCACACCGCCAATTTCGAGGCGTTCGCTGCCGACGTGCACGCGGAGCGCTGGGACACCATCGTCGAAGAATCCGGGCTGGACGAAACCGCGCTGCGCAAGGCCGGCGAGATCTATCTCAATGCCGAGCGCGTGATTGCCTGCTGGGGCATGGGCATCACCCAGCACAAGCATTCGGTGGCGACCATCCACATGATCACCAACCTGCTGCTGCTGCGCGGCAACCTGGGCCGGCCCGGCGCGGGTGTCTGCCCGGTGCGCGGGCACAGCAACGTGCAGGGCGACCGCACGATGATGATCTATGAAAAGCCGCCGGCCGCGTTCCTGGACAAGCTGCAATCGGTGTTCGGTTTCGCGCCCCCGCGCGCAGACGGGTTCGATACCGTGGGTGCGATCGAGGCGATGCTGGATGGGCGGGGCAAGGTGTTCTTCGCGATGGGCGGCAATTTTGCTGCCGCTACGCCGGATACCGATGCCACGCACCGCGCGTTGCGCAACTGCGAATTGACCGTGCATGTCACCACCAAGCTCAATCGCAGCCACCTGGTGCATGGGCGCGATGCGTTGATCCTGCCGTGTCTGGGGCGCACCGAGATCGACATCCAGGATGCCGGCGCACAAGGCGTGACGGTGGAGGATTCGATGAGCATGGTGCACCTGTCGGCCGGCATCAATCCGCCGGCCTCGCCGGACCTGCTGTCGGAACCGGCGATCGTGGCGCGCATGGCCGAAGCCACGCTGGGCGCACGCAGCGCGATTCGCTGGCGCTGGCTGGTGGGCGATTACGACCGCGTGCGCGATCTCATCGCGCAGGTGTTTCCGGACTTTGCCGGGTTCAACGAACGCGTGCGTACGCCGGGCGGCTTCCGCCTGTCCAATACCGCGCGCGACCGCAACTGGGTCACACCTGAGCAGCGTGCGGTGTTCAAGTCGCATGCGGTGCCCACCGACAACCCGATCCATCGTGCGAGGCGTTCGCGTGGCGATCAGATGGTGTTTACGCTGGCCACCACGCGTTCGCACGATCAATACAACACCACCATCTATGGGTTGGACGACCGCTATCGCGGTGTGTTCGGCGAGCGCCGCGTGCTGTTCATCAATGGGGCGGATATCGCGGCGTTGAACATGAAGGCCGGCGATTGGGTGGACCTGGAAAGCCTGTGCGAGGACGGCGTGCGCCGCGAGGCGCGGCGTTTCCTGTTGGTGGACTACAACATCCCGCGTGGCTGCCTGGCCGCGTACTACCCGGAAACCAATGCGCTGGTGCCGTTGTCCAGTTTCGCCGACGAGGCGCGTACGCCGACCTCCAAGTCGATTCCGGTCATCGTGCTGCCGCACCGCGCCGAAACCGCCGATGCGGCGCCGCGCGATATCGGAGCGGTGCTTGTCCGCTGATCCACAGCTCACCGTACAGCTGTTGCATGCGCTTGCCGACGCGCCCGATGGCGTGTCGCTGGCCCGGCTATGCAAGCACCTGGGCGTGCGCATGAGCGTGCTGCTGCGCACGCTCGCCTGGTTGGGGACGGCGAACCTGGACGGCCAGCCGGGTCCGGATTGGGTGCGCGTGGAAGATCGCGGCGAGCGGCAGTTTGCAGTACTGACGCCGGTTGGTTTGGCCGAGCATGCGCAGCGATCAGCTGCGCAAACGTTGCAGGGCGGTTGAGCGAGCTTCCCGCTGCTTGATTGAAAGCTCTGCAGACCGACCAACTCAACTGGTCCTTGCCGGCCCATCGTCGCGGGACCCTTGGCGGCATGGGTGCCCGCCACGGAGCCTACAAGTGCGTACCTGCGGCGTGTCCTGCGATGGTGGGCGCGCAAGGGCCTGCAGCAAACGCCAAGACCTCGCACCTTGCAGGCTGAGCAGTTGACGATCTCCGGCTACGCGTTGCCGGACACCTCTCCTCTGCGAACGCGTCTGCTCCAAGACGAGTCGGGCGCGATCCACAGCACCGTCGGTCACGCCTGCAACTTTTTGCTCCCGCCTGGCCTGCGCAAAGCAGTGCCGCGATCTGCCAGAATCGGCCGTCTTGCTTCCCGGATGCCGATCAACCATGACTGCCGCTGCGCCGCTTGCCGCACCCACCAATTCACCTGCGCGCGTGCTATTCGCCAGCCTGATCGGCACCACCATCGAGTTCTTCGATTTCTATATCTACGCCACCGCCGCAGTGCTGGTGTTTCCCACGCTGTTCTTTCCCGCCGGCGATGGCAGTGCGGCGATGCTGCAGTCGTTGGCGACCTTTGCGGTCGCGTTTGTTGCGCGGCCGGTGGGCTCGGCGGTGTTCGGTCACTTCGGCGACCGGGTAGGGCGCAAGGCCACGCTGGTGGCAGCGCTGCTGACGATGGGTTTGTCCACCGTGGCCATCGGCCTGCTGCCCAGTTACGCGCAGATCGGCGTGTTTGCGCCTGCGTTGCTGGCGTTATGCCGCTTCGGCCAGGGGTTGGGCCTGGGCGGCGAGTGGGGCGGGGCGGTGCTGCTGGCCACCGAGAACGCGCCGCCGGGCAAGCGGGTGTGGTACGGCATGTTTCCGCAACTGGGCGCGCCGCTGGGGTTCTTGTTGTCCACCGGCACCTTTCTGGGCATGGGCGCAGTGCTGGACGATGTGCAGTTCATGCAGTGGGGATGGCGCGTGCCGTTTCTGGCCAGTGCATTGCTGGTCCTGACGGGGCTGTGGGTGCGCCTGAGCATCACCGAGACGCCGGATTTCCAGAAGACGCTGGACCGCAAGACGCGTGTCAGGTTGCCGCTGGGCACCGTGGTCGCGCAGCATTGGCCGGCGCTGATCGTCGGCACGCTGGGCGCGTTCGCCACCTTCGTGCTGTTTTATCTGATGACGGTGTTCGCGCTCGGCTATGGCACCAAGACGCTGGGCTACGACAAGGAACAATTCCTGTTGTTGCAGATGGCCGGCATCGTTTTTTTTGCGCTCGGCATTCCGCTGTCGGCCAAGTTTGGCGACCGGCACGGCGCGCCGCTGGCGATGATGCTGGCCAGCATCGCCATCGTGGCATTCGGCCTGGCGTTTGCGCCGCTGTTTCAGGCCAGTCACCCGTTGCAGGTGCTGGCGTTCCTGTCGCTGGGATTTTTCTTCATGGGCCTGACCTATGGTCCCTGCGGCACGTTGCTGGCCGAGCTGTATCCCACCGAGGTGCGCTACACCGGCGCATCGCTGTCGTTCAATCTGGCCAGCATCCTGGGCGCGGCGCCGGCGCCCTACGTGGCCACGCAACTGGCGGCCAGTTACGGCGTGCAATCGGTAGGGTATTACCTGGGCGGGGCGGCCGTGCTGAGCCTGATGGCGCTGGTCGTGGCGCGGCGCTGGCGTCGCTGAGCGGCAGATCGCAACGGTTGATGGAGTCTGCGATCGTGCAGCAACGCGGCGGCCCACGATGACGCGATGGCGTGCGCGCTTCGGTGCGCTGCTGCAGAGCCGAGGCGTTGATCTGGCTGCTAGCCGAAGATCCGCTTGAGCGTGCGGCCCAGCCAGCCACCATGCTGATGGGTGCGCGAAAACCGGTCCAGGTGTGCGATCACCTGCGGTGCGTAGGCCTGATCGTCACCGCGAATATGGTTGAACAGCCAGCGTGAGAGCATGTTGCGCAGTTCGTCGCTGACGTCTTCGCCGGCCTGGAAGCGCAGGCGGTATTCGCCGACACGCTTGCCGAACACCGCATGCACGCGCTGGTGCGCCTGGCTGAAGGGATAGCCGGCTTCCTGCATCAGTTCTTCTTCGAAGGCGAAGTGCGAGAGCGTGTAATCGATCAGTTCGTCGATCACCTCCGCCACTGCCAGTTGCTGCAGACTGGTCTGCGCAACATGCAGCTGATTGATCATGTCCACAATGCGCCGGTGTTGATGATCGATGACCTCGATCCCGGTGTTGAGGTCGTCCTGCCAGACCAGCAGTGCCATCGAAGTACCTTGCCCAATGCGATGGGCATACGGTAAGCCGCGCGCGCCGGCAGTGCGTTGATCTGGATCAAGGCATGTCGGCAGGCGCGTCATCCGCACGCGTCGCTTGGGCCTGCAGGCGACGCTGGATCAGCTTGCCAGACGCACCTGGTTACGGCCGCCGGCCTTGGCCAGATACAGGTGCTTGTCCGCTTCGTTCAGCAGGTAATGCAGCGATTGGTCGCTTTCGCTGGCGATGCATACGCCGATGCTCACCGTCATGCTCAACGTCTCGTCTCCCACGCGCACGCGCAGGGCGCTGATGCGTTCGCGCAGGGTTTCGAAATAGCTGGTGGCATTGGCCGCATCCAGCCCGGGCACCAGCAGGCAGAACTCTTCGCCGCCGAAGCGTGCGACCAGGTCTTGCGGCCGCGCATGCCCGGACACCGAAGCGGCCACCGCACGCAACGCCTGGTCGCCGGCTTCGTGGCCCCAGGTGTCGTTGATGTGCTTGAAATGGTCGATATCCACCATCGCGGCGGTCACCGTCTGGTCCTGCAACAGCAGCTTGGGAATGACGCGCTGGCTTTGTTCCAGAAAGTAGCGCCGGTTGGGCAGGCCGGTGAGGAAGTCGCGGGTGGCCAGATCCTGCAGCGTGCCGATCAGTTCCAACTGGTCCACGTTTTGCGATACGCGGCAGAAGAATTCTTCGCGCGAGAAGGGTTTGCGCAGGAAGTCGTTGGCGCCGTTCTTCAGGAAACGCGGAATCAACGACGAATCGCTATTGCCGGAAATGCCGATCACCGCCACCTTGTCGCGCGAGCGGATCGCGCGCAGCCGGCGGGTGAATTCCACGCCATCCATCCCAGGCATTTCCTGGTCGACGATGGTCAGGCGGATGCCGGGGTCGCGTTCGATCGCGTCCAGCCCGGCGGCACCGTCGGCCGCCAGCACCACGCGGTAGCCGTACATCGACAGCAGCGCGCCGGCATAGGTGCGTGCCGACAGCGAGTCGTCCACCACCAGGGCGGCGATCCGGCGATTGCGCTCCAGGCGCTGCACCAGCCATGCCAGGTATTCGATGCTGCCCGGTGCATTTTTCAGCACGTAATCGATGATCTGCTGCTGCAGCACGCGCTGGCGCAGGTCTTCGTCGTACACGCCGCTGACCACCACGGTGGGCAGTTTGCGCGAGAGAAAGAATTCCACAACCTTGTCGCGGTCGCCGTCCACCAGTACCAGGCCGGTGAGGACCAGGAACCAGCCGTCCTCTTCGTCGAGCACGCGCGCGGCTTCGGCCAGGGTCGAGACGACCGTGACCGGGAGTTCCACGCGTTGCTCGATGGCTTCGCGCAGCATGCTGGTGAACGTGCGCGAGTTCTCCACCAACAGCACGCGCTGCGGCAGGACTGCACTTTCACTATTGCGATGTAGGGTACCTGGGGACATCGGCTGGCCGTCTGGATCGAACCGTCAGGTCAGCTAACGGCCCTGCTCGCCAAAACTTGAGCACCACGTTCCAAAGCGTGGCGCTCACCACAGCGCATCGCGCAGCCGATACCAGCTCATCGCCGCCACCAGCAGCGGGGTCCGTAGCCGCCGCCCGCCGGGGAACGGGCGGTGCGGAATGCGTTCGAACACGTCCAGGCGCCGGCTCTGGCCGGCGATGGCCTCGGCAATGACCTGGCCGGCCAGGCCGGTGGCCGCCACGCCATGTCCGGAAAAGCCCTGTGCGAAGTACAGATTGGGCGCCAGCCGGCCCCAGTGCGGCGCACGGTTGCGCGAGATGTCCACGTAGCCGCCCCACAGCGTTTCCAGCGGTACGTCGTGCAGCTGCGGGAATACCGTATGCATGCGCTGGGTCATCAGGCGCTGCAAGCCCGCAGGCGGACGCGAGGAGTAACTGGCGCGCCCACCGAACAGCAGGCGGTGATCGGCACTGAGCCGATAGTAATCCAGTGCCCAGTTGGTATCGGCCACCGCCATGTCGTTGGCGATCAGGGCGCGTGCACGCGCCTGGCCCAGCGGCGGCGTGGCGCCGACATAGGTGCCGACCGGCATGATGCGCTGCTCCAGCGTCGGGGCGATGCCGCGCAGCAGTGCATTGCCGGCGATCACACCGAACGCGGCAGTCACGTTGCCGTGGGCGGTATGCATCACCACGCGCGCGCCGGGCTGCTGCCTGGTCACGGCCGAGTCCTCGTAGATGCGCACGCCGGCGGCCAGCGCGGCCCGTGCCAGGCCCAGTGCATAGGCCAGCGGCTGCAGATGGCCGCTGGCAGGGTCGAACATGGCACCCAGGTACAGCGGGCTGTCCAGCACCTGGCGGGTGCGTGCGCGGTCCCACCATTGCAGCGGGTAGTCGTAGCGTTCGGCCATGCGCACGATGCCGTGTTGCAGCGCCTGCACCTGACGCGGCTTCAGCGGCACATGCGCGTGGCCGTCGCGCCAGTCGCAGGCGATGGCATGGCGCGCGATGCGCTCGCGCAGCAGGCGCATGCCGTCGCGCGAGAAATCGAACAACAGGCGAGCATCGTCGTTGCCGACCAGCGCTTCCAGCGTTTCCTGCTCGCACCCATAGCCAACGATGGCCTGGCCGCCATTGCGCCCGGACGCGCCCCAGCCCACACGCCGGGCTTCCAGCACGATGACGGCGTAACCGGCCTCGGCCAGCGCCAGCGCGGCGGCGAGGCCGGTATAGCCACCGCCGAGAATGCAGACGTCGGCGTGCTCGGCGCCTTGCAGGCGCGGTTGTTGGGGCAGGGCCGGCGTGCTGCGTGCATACCAGCTGTCCGGATACCGGTTGCCCGCTGAATCGCTGTGCGGCGGTGGCGCGTGGGGGGAAGCCATCACACGGTGCGCAGGTACCGCGCGTAATCCAGGTCGGGGACCTGCGCCTGGTAGTCGAGCAGCTCGCGTTGCTTCTGCTGGCCGAATACGTGCTGGAACTGCATGCCGAACTGCTCGGCGATGAAGTCGCTGCCGAGGAACGCATCCACCGCGCCTTGCCAGCTGCGCGGGGTGAACACCGACTGCGCGTACGCATTGCCGGTGACCGCCGCGGTGGGTTCGGCCGGCTGCCGCAGGCCGTCCAGCATCGCGGCCAGCACGGCTGCAGCGGCCAGATACGGGTTGGCATCGGCACCGGCAATGCGGTGTTCGATGCGGGTGTTGTGCGCATCGCTGTGCGGGATGCGCAGCGCCACGGTGCGGTTGTTGAAACCCCAGCTTGCATCCAGTGGCACGAACGCATTGCTGACGAAGCGGCGATAGCTGTTGGCATGCGGGGCGAACATCAGGAGCGAGGCATCCGCATGCCGCTGCAGCCCGGCGATGGCGTGGCGTAGCGGCTGCGCAGGCGCGTCGGCGGCACTGGCCAGCACGTTGTGCCCGGCGGCATCGAGCAGGCTCACATGCAGATGCAGGCCGCTGCCGGCCTGGCCGGGGAAAGGCTTGGCCATGAAGCTGGCCAGCTTGCCCTGCTGCTGCGCAATGGCTTTGATGGTGCGCTTGAGCAGAATCGCCTCGTCGCAGGCGGCCACCGCATCGGCACGGTGGTGCAGATTGATTTCGAACTGGCCGGGTGCGTACTCGGCCACGGCGGTGTCGGCCGGAATGCCTTGCTGTCTGCAAGCGGCGGTGACCGCATCGGTAAAACCACGCTGGTCGTCCAGATCCTGCAGCGAATACACCTGCGTGCTGTCGCTGCGTTCGCCGGTGATCGGGTCGCGCGGGGTCTGCGGGCGCCCCTGTGCATCGGCGATGGCGTCGAACAGGTAAAACTCCAGCTCCACTGCGATGACCGGGGTCAGGCCGAGTGCGCCAAACCCCTGCAACACGCGCTGCAACACCGCACGCGGGGCGACTTCGAACAGCGCGCCTTCGGGGGTATGCATCGCCAGCAGCAGTTGCGCCATCGGCCTTGGCGCCCAGGGCACCGGGCGTAGTGAGCCTTCGATCGGCCGGCAGATGCGGTCGGCGTCGCCGATCGCGTAGCCAAGCCCGGTCTCTTCCACCGTGTTGCCGGTGATGTCGGTGGCGATCAGCGACATCGGCAGGCACACGCCCTCGCGATACACCTTGCCCAGGGCCTCGGCGGTCACCCGCTTGCCGCGCAGCACGCCGTTGGTATCGGGCAATAACAGATCGACAGACTCGCACCCGGCGATGCGAGAGAGGGTGTGGGCATCGGCAGCCGGCAGGGAGGCGATGGAGTTTTCGGAAGCCATGGGCAACACCTGCGAAGTCGCCGCCCAGCGTAGCAAAGCGCGCGTGAGTAATCGCAAGCGCAGTGGCACGCTTGGCAATGCCGGCAATGGCGCGGTAACTTCGAGGGTATCGACGTTCCACCGAACGTATCGGATTTCGCGCATGGCAGTCGTTCCGCTGGTCGGCCTGCCGACCGATCGCATCCTGCAAGGGCCTCATCCGTTTCTGGCTGCCGGCGAGAAGTACATCCGCGCGGTGGTCGAGGCAGCCGCTGCGATGCCGGTGCTGTTGCCCAGCCTGCAGCCGGCATTGGATGCAGGCGCGTGGCTGGAGCGGCTGGATGGGCTGTTGTTGACCGGAGCGGTCAGCAATGTGGAGCCGCATCACTACAGCGACGAGCCCAGCTGGGAAGGAAACCCGCACGACCCGGCGCGCGATGCCACCAGCCTCGCGCTCATCCCGCAGGCGCTTGCGCGTGGCCTGCCGGTGCTGGCGATCTGCCGCGGGCTGCAGGAGGTCAATGTGGCACTGGGCGGGCGCCTGCATCAGCGCGTGCACGACGTGCCCGGCCTGGCCGACCACCGGGAAGACCGCGGCACACCGACAGACATGCAATATGGCCCGGCGCATGTGGTGCACCTGCATCCCGGCGGCTGGCTGGCGTGCATGAGCGATAGCGCCCAGGTCTGGGTCAATTCCCTGCACGGGCAGGGCATTGCCACGCTGGCTGAGGGGCTGCTGATCGAAGCCACCGCGCCGGACGGGCTGATCGAAGCGTTCCGCGGCTCCGGCCCGGGGTTTCTGCTGGCAGTGCAATGGCATCCGGAATGGCGTGTCACACAGCATCCGTTCTACCGTGCCATCTTTCAGGCCTTCGGCGATGCCTGTCGCCAATACGCCGCGCGACGCGGCAAGTGAGGTTGCATGTCCATCCGCACGCGTTCGCGCAAGACCCCGTCCAAGCAGCCGGAGAGCGCGCTGCGCCGCTGGCTGAAAGAGCGCAGCATCACCGAGGTGGAATGCCTGGTGCCGGACATTACCGGCAACGCGCGCGGCAAGATCATTCCCGCCGACAAGTTCTCGCATGACTACGGAACGCGCCTGCCGGAAGGCATCTTCGCCACCACCGTGACCGGCGATTTCCCCGACGATTATTACGCGCTCACCTCACCGTCGGATTCGGACATGCATCTGCGCCCGGATGCCAGCACCGTGCGCATGGTGCCGTGGGCAGCCGACCCCACCGCGCAGGTCATCCACGACTGCTATACCAAGGATGGCCAGCCGCACGAACTTGCCCCGCGCAACGTGCTGCGCCGCGTGCTGGACGCCTATGCCCAGGCCAAGCTGCAACCGGTGGTGGCACCGGAGCTGGAGTTCTTCCTGGTGCAGAAAAATACCGACCCCGACTTCCCGTTGTTGCCGCCGGCAGGGCGCTCCGGGCGGCCGGAAACGGCGCGGCAGTCGTACTCGATTGACGCGGTCAACGAGTTCGACCCCATCCTGGATTTGATGTACGACTACTGCGATGCGATGGAGCTGGACGTGGACACGCTGATCCACGAATCCGGCGCCGCGCAGTTGGAAGTCAACTTCACCCATGCCGACCCGATGTCGCGCGCGGACCAGGTGTTCCTGTTCAAGCGCACCATGCGCGAAGCCGCGCTGCGGCACGGTGTGTATGCCACGTTCCTGGCCAAACCAATGGAAACCGAGCCAGGCAGTGCGATGCATATCCACCAGAGCCTGTTGCATGCCGTCACCGGCAAGAACGTGTTCAGCGGCAAGCGCGAGGGCGGTTTCAGCGATACCTTCGCGCATTATCTGGGCGGCTTGCAGAAATACATTCCGATGGCGATGGGCCTGCTGGCGCCCAACGTCAATTCATACCGGCGGTTGATGTTCGGCGAGGTGTCGCCGAGCAATGTGCTGTGGGGCTTCGACAACCGCACCTGCGGGCTGCGCGTGCCCATCGATGCACCGCAGAACATGCGGGTGGAAAGCCGCTTTGCCGGCTCCGACGCCAACCCGTATCTGGCCATGGCAGCGACCTTGGCCTGCGGGTTATTGGGGATCGGCGAAAAGCTCGAACCGACCGCGCCGATCAGCAGCAATGGCAAGGAGCAGGGCTACGATTTGCCGCGCTCGCTGGGCGAGGCGCTGGATGAGCTGGAAGGCTGCGAGGCGTTGCAGGAGATGTTGGGGCGGCGGTTCGTGCGCGCATACATCTCGGTGAAGCGGAAAGAGTACGAGACGTTTTTCCGGGTCATCAGTTCGTGGGAACGGGAGTTCTTGTTGTTGAATGTGTGAGGCGTTCTTGCATCTCACGCGCGTGCTGTGTTCCTTCTCCTCCCGGGAAAAGTGCCCGAAGGATGGATGAAGGCAACCTCGGCGGCAACGGAAGTTCTCGCGGCCAAGCTGCCTGCCGGGCGTTCTGCAAAACCGTCCACGGTCCGGCAACAGGGCCTGGGTATGCTTGTAACCCCTCACGCGCGGAGCAGGTCGTGGATCCTTCGGTGCTCAAGGCGTTGCAGCGGCTCGACGCCGCCCATCATCTGCATCCGTTCAACGACAACGCGGCATTGGCGCACAAGGGCACGCGCATCCTGACGCGCGGTGAGGGCGTGTACGTGTGGGATGCCGACGGCAATCAGTTTCTGGATGCGTTCGGCGGACTGTGGTGCGTCAATGTCGGCTACGGGCGCAAGGAACTGGCGCAGGCAGCGGCGCGTCAGATGGAGCAGCTGGCCTACTACAACAGCTTCTTCCAGTGCACCACCGAACCCACCATCCAGCTGGCGGCCAAGCTGGCGGCGTTGGCGCCGGGCGATTTGAATCATGCGTTCTTCGCCAACTCCGGGTCCGAGGCCAACGACACCATCCTGCGCCTGGTGCGGCATTTTTGGGCCGTGCAGGGGCGGCTGCAAAAACGCATCTTCATCGGCCGCCACGATGGCTATCACGGCACCACCATGGCCGGCGCCAGCCTGGGCGGCATGAAGGGGATGCACCGGCAGGGCGGGTTGCCGATTGCCGATATCCATCACATCGCACCGCCGTATCACTTCGGCGATGGCGGGCAGATGGATCCGGAGGACTACGGGTTGCTGGCGGCACGTCGTCTGGAGGACAAGATTCTGGAACTCGGCCCCGAACATGTGGCTGCGTTCATCGGTGAGCCGATCATGGGTGCGATCGGCGTCTATATCCCACCGCGCAGTTACTGGCCGGAAATCGAGCGGATTTGTCGGCGCTACGACGTCCTGCTGGTCGCCGATGAAGTGATCTGCGGTTTCGGCCGCACCGGCGAGTGGTTCGGTGCGGAGTACTTCGGCTTCCAGCCCGACGTGATGACGCTGGCCAAAGGCATCACCTCCGGCTACATCCCGCTGGCGGCAGCCATGTTCAACGACCGCGTGGCCGGCGTGCTCAAGACCCAAGGCGGCGAGTTGGCGCACGGTGGTACCTATGCCGGGCATCCGGTGTGCGCGGCGGTGGCGCTGGAAAACCTGCGCCTGCTGCAGGACGAGGGCATTGTGGAGACCGCGCGCACGCAGGTTGCGCCGTACCTGGCGCAGCGCTGGGCCGCGCTGGGCGAGCACCGGCTGGTGGGCGAGGCACGCATCGCCGGGCTGGTCGGGGCGCTGGAGCTGGTGCCGGACAAGCAGCGCCGTGGTGTGTATTTCCCCGGGCGCGGGCGGGCAGGGGCGATGTGCCGCGATTTCGCGCTGCGCCGCGGGCTGATCCTGCGCGCGACCTACGATGCCATGCTGCTGTCGCCGCCGTTGATCATTACCCGGGAGCAGGTCGACGAACTGTTCGACAAGGCCTGGGCCGCGCTGGACGACACCGCGCAGGCCTTGGGTCGATAGCTCCTGCACAAGCCGTCCCACCGCACGGCAGCGGGCAGTGACGAGGTCGGTGAGCACGCATGCGCGCAGCGGTGCCTTCGTGGCGGCTGCCGCGCTGGTCAGCCGGCAAGGTCGGTCCGTGCCGGTCCCGCTGCGCTGGGCAAACCCGGGCGTGGTGAGTAGGCTGGGAAGAGACCGGATTCGATACCGGCCGCCCCATCGCGCTGCCTGGAGACCCACATGACGCTGCGACTGCTCACCCTGACGCTGTCCATCACCCTGTTGTCCGGCTGTGGCGGCGCTGGCGCGCCCGGCAAGACCGACGCGCAGGCCAAGGTACTCAACGTCTACAACTATTCCGATTACATCGCCGAGGACACCATTCCCGGGTTCGAAAAGAGCACCGGCATCAAGGTCACCTACGACGTCTTCGACAGCGACGAAATGGTGGAAACCAAGTTGCTGGCCGGCGGCAGCGATTACGACGTGGTGGTGCCCACGCTGAACTTCTTCGGCCGGCAGATCCAGGCCGGCGTCTTCCTGCCGCTGGACAAGAGCAAGATCCCCAATCTGGTCAATCTGGATCCGGACGTGATGCGCCGCATCGCCGCGCAGGACCCGAACAATGCCTATGGCGTGCCGTACATGATCGGCACCACCGGCATCGGCTACAACGTCGACAAGCTCAAGGCGATCTTCGGCAGCACCGATGTCGCCAACAGCTGGGATCTGGTGTTCAAGCCGGAGAATCTGTCCAAACTCAAGGACTGCGGCGTGACCATCCTGGACACGCCTTCGGACATGATTCCGATCGCGCTCAATTATCTCGGGCTCGATCCGCACAGCACGGCGCCGGCCGAGATCGAAAAGGCCGCCGCGCTGATCAAGGCCATTCGCCCGTACGTGCAGAACTTCCACTCCAGCCAGTACGTGACCTCGTTGGCCAACGGCAATACCTGCCTGGCGGTGGGCTGGTCCGGCGACATCATCCAGGCGCGCGACCGTGCCGTGGAAGCCGGCAACAACATCAAGGTGGCTTACGCCATTCCGAAGGAAGGCGCGCCGCAGTGGTTCGACATGCTGGCCATTCCCAAGGATGCCAAGCACCCTGACAACGCCTACGCCTTCATCAATTATCTGTTGAAGCCGGACGTGGCCGCGGCCAACACCAACTTCATCCATTACGCCAACCCGGTGCGCACGGCCACGCCGTTGGTGGATGCGGCGATCCGCAACGACCCCACCATCTACCCGCCGCCGGAAGTGACGGCCAAGATGTTTACCTACGCGATCAATCCGCCGGACGTGGACCGGCTGTACACGCGGCTGTGGACCGAGATCAAGACCGGGCATTGACCGGCTGCGTCGGCGGCGGGTGCTGCGCCCGAGCGCAGTGCGGCCCCGTGCGACGGCTCCTCCCACGGGCCACGCGCATGGCGTAGGAATGGCACCGTCGGGACTTGGTGGGCCGGTTGTTGGCCGGTCGGGTCATCACGCAATCTGTACCGGGCAGTTCAAATAATTGTATGGTTGCGCCGCCATTGCCGACGCCGCCGAGACGGCCGCTGCGTGGCGCGCCTCGCCCATCACACAGGACGCATCCTTTTGAGCAACCACGACCATCAGTCCAATGACGGCCAGTCCTCGGCCACGGATGCGCAGGGCGCCGGCGCGCGCGACGAACAGGAGGCGCCCAAGCCCTCGCCGTTGAAGAACCCCAAGGTGAAGTGGACGCTGATCCTGGTCGGGGTGCTGGTGCTGATCCTGCTCGTGGTGTGGCTGGCCTATTACCTGATCAAGGGCCGCTACATGCAGGACACCAACAACGCCTATCTGCAGGCCGATTCGGTGGCGGTGGCACCGCGCGTCAGCGGCTACGTGACCAAGGTGCTGGTGAGCGACAACCAGATCGTGGAAGCCGGACAGCCGTTGCTGCAGATCGACGATCGCACCTACCAGGCCACCCTGCAGCAGGCCGAAGCCGCCATTGCCGCACGCCAGGCCGATATCGTCGCCGCCACCGCCAATGTCTCCGCGCAGGAATCGGCGCTGCTGCAGGCGCGTACCCAGGTCACCGCCGCTGCTGCCAGCCTCAAGTTCGCCCAGGCCGAAGTGAAGCGCTTCGCGCCGTTGGCCGCCTCCGGCGCAGACACCCACGAACATCAGGAAAGCCTGCAGCACGATCTGGCACGCGCACGTGCGCAGTACGACGCCGCGCAGGCGCAGGCCAAGGCCGGCGAGAGCCAGATCCAGGCCAGCCGCGCGCAACTGGAACAGGCACAGGCCGGCGTGAAACAGGCCACCGCCGATGCCGACCAGGCGCGGGTGGCGGTGGAAGACACCCGTCTGACCAGCCGTATCCACGGCCGGGTGGGCGACAAGACCGTGCAGGTGGGCCAGTTCCTCGGCGCCGGCACCCGCACCATGACCATCGTGCCGCAGGAATCGCTGTATCTGGTTGCCAATTTCAAGGAAACCCAGGTCGGCCTGATGCGTCCCGGCCAGCCGGCCGAGATCGAGGTCGATGCGCTGTCCGGAGTGAAGTTGCACGGCAAGGTCGAGAGCCTGTCGCCGGGCACCGGCTCGCAGTTCGCCTTGCTACCGCCGGAAAACGCCACCGGCAATTTCACCAAGGTGGTACAGCGTGTGCCGGTGCGCATCCGTGTGCTGGCCGGTGAAGAGGCGCGCAAGGTGCTGGTGCCGGGCATGTCGGTGGAGGTCACCGTGGACACGCGCTCGGCCAAGGACGCCAAGCAGCGTGCCGAAGAAGAATCCGACCGCGTGCAGGAGCAGGAGCGCGCGCGATGAGTGCAGCGGCCGCCACCGGCCCGCGTGCCGGCGGCAGCGCCCAGCGCGAGAAGGCCGAGCCGGGCGCCTGGCTGGCGGTGCTGGCCGGCACCATCGGCTCGTTCATGGCGACGCTGGATATTTCCATCGTCAATGCCGCGCTGCCCACCATCCAGGGCGAGGTCGGCGCCAGCGGTACAGAAGGCACCTGGATTTCCACCGCCTACCTGGTGGCCGAGATCATCATGATCCCGCTGACCGGCTGGTTCGTGCGCACGCTGGGCCTGCGCAATTTCCTGCTGATCTGCGCGGTGATGTTCACCGCGTTCTCGGTGGTGTGCGGGCTGTCGACGTCGCTTTCGATGATGATCATCGGCCGCGTCGGGCAGGGCCTGGCCGGCGGCGCCCTGATTCCGACCGCGCTGACCATCGTCGCCACGCGGTTGCCGCCCAGCCAGCAGACCATGGGCACCGCCTTGTTCGGCATGACCGTGATCATGGGCCCGGTGATCGGCCCGCTGCTCGGCGGCTGGCTGACCGAAAACGTCAGCTGGCACTACGCGTTCTTCATCAACGTGCCGATCTGCGTTGGCCTGGTTGCGCTGCTGCTGCTCGGCCTCAAGCACGAAAAGGGTGACTGGGCAGGCCTGCTCGACGCCGATTGGCTGGGCATCTACGGGTTGACCGCGGGTCTGGGCGGGCTGACCGTGGTGCTGGAAGAAGGCCAGCGCGAGCGCTGGTTCGAATCCAGCGAGATCAATACCCTGAGCCTGCTTGCGTTGAGCGGCTTCATCGCCCTGGTGATCAGCCAGTTCCGGCGGCGCCCTCCGGTGATCCGGCTGTCGCTGCTGCTGCAGCGCAGCTTCGGCGCGGTTTTCATCATGGTCATGGCGGTGGGCATGATCCTGTTCGGCGTCATGTACATGATTCCGCAGTTCCTGGCGGTGATCTCCGGCTACAACACCGAGCAGGCCGGGTACGTGCTGCTGCTGTCCGGCCTGCCGACCGTGCTGCTGATGCCGATGATGCCCAAGCTGCTGGAAACGGTGGACGTGCGCATCCTGGTCATTGCCGGGCTGATCTGCTTTGCCGCTGCCTGCTTCGTCAATCTGTCGCTGACTGCCGACACCGTGGGCACGCACTTTGTCGCCGGGCAGCTGCTGCAGGGCTGCGGCCTGGCGTTGGCGATGATGTCGCTCAACCAGGCGGCGATCTCGTCGGTGCCGCCGGAACTGGCGGGCGATGCCTCGGGCCTGTTCAATGCCGGCCGCAACCTGGGCGGCTCGGTCGGGCTGGCGCTGATCTCCACCTTTCAGGAGCGCCGCATGACCTTCCACACCGAAACCATCGGCAGCTCGATCACCGCCAATGCCAGCCGTGCACAGGAGGCGCTGGCCGGCCTGACCGCACAGATGCAGGGCAGCGCCGGCGGCGAGGCGGCAGCCCGCTCGATCGCCCAGTTCGCCCGCGTCGTGCAGCAGCAGTCCCTGGTGATGACCTATAGCGACCTGTTCTGGATCTTTGGCGTGATCGTGGTCTGCACGATTCCGCTGGCCTTTTTGCTCAAGCCGTTACCCAAGGGGGCGCACCTTGCAATGCACTGATTCCATGCGCCTGATCCGCATGCCGCTGGCTGCGGCGGTGGGCACGCTGCTGCTTGGCGGCTGCATGCTCGGCCCCAACTACACCAAGCCGCCAGCGGTTGCCGACGCGGCGATGCAGGCACCCGCCCTGCATCGTGCCAGCGGCGCGGACGTGGTCGCCGCCGCACCGCTGAACCATTGGTGGGAGGAACTGCACGACCCGCTCCTGACCCAGTTGGTCACCCAGGCCTTGGCCGACAGCCCCAACCTGCGCGCGGCACAGGCGCGGCTGCGTGCCAACCGCGCGCTGGCCCAGCAACGCCGCGCCGAGCGCCTGCCCAAGCTCAACGCCAGCGCGGTGTATGCCTACGCCGAACCGCCGCAGACCATTGTCGACACGCTCGGCGGGCTGCAACAGGGTCAACCCGGCCAGCCGCCGGCGGCCGGCAACCAGGCGCTGAACCTGGAAGAGACGCAGATCTACAGCGCCGGCTTCGATGCGAGCTGGGAGCTGGATTTCTTCGGCCGCCGCCGTCGCGCCGCCGAAGGCGCGCTGGCGCAGGCACAGGCCTCCGAAGCCGAGCTGGCCGATGCGCAGGTGCAGCTGGCCGCCGAAGTCGGGCAGGTCTATCTCAATTACCGCGGCTTGCAGGCGCGCCTGGCCATTGCCGATACCAACCTGGACAAGATCCGCCAGTCGCTGCAGCTGGTGCAGCAACGTCGCGGGCAGGGCGCCGCCTCGGACCTGCAGGTCGAGCAGATCGCCACCCAGGTGCAGCAGCAGGAGGCGCAACGCCTGCCGCTGGAAATGCAGGCGCAGGAAGCGCAGGACCAGCTGGCCCTGATGGTCGGGCGCGAGCCCGGCGCGCTGGATGCCCAGCTCAGCACGCCGCAGCCCTTGCCGATGCTGCCGACACAGGTGCGCGTGGACGATGCCGGCGCGTTGATCCGCCGGCGCCCGGACGTGCGCAAGGCCGAGCGCGAGCTGGCCGCCTCCAGCGCGCAGATCGGCGAGGCGTTGAACGGCTACTTCCCGCAGGTGAGTCTGCTGGGCGGGCTGAGCTGGGTCGCCGGCTCGCCGAGCGATTTCAATTCCGACGCGCTGACCACATTGGCGGTGCCGATGCTGCGCTGGTCGATCTTCGATTTCGGCAAGACCCGCGCGCAGGTGGAGCAGGCGCGTGCCGGCAATGCGGGGCGTACGGCAGCGTACGAAGGGACCGTGCTGGCTGCCTTGCAGGATGCCAATTCGGCGTTGGCGCGCTTCGGTTCGGCACGCAAGCAGCTGGTGGTCGCACGCCAGGCCGAAGCCTCGGCCACGCGCTCGGCCGGGCTGATGCAGCAGCGTCGCGATGCCGGTGCCACCTCATCGATCGATCTGCTGGATGTGCAGCGCCAGCAGTTGTCGGCGCAGGACGCTGCCGCACAGGCGCAGGTGCAGTTGCTGGTGAATTACGTGGCCCTGCAGAAGAGTCTGGGGCTGGGCTGGAGCGCACCGGCGCAGGACGCGCGCTGAGAGCAGCCAGGGCAATCTGCGACGCGGCAGCCCATGCGCGGCCGCGTCCGGGTTTTGCCATCATGGTCGGCATTGGCCGTTGTGGCGCATGCAATGCGCAATCGAGAGGTTCAATGGCATCACCCGAGGCCACCCCGCAGCCCCACCTCACCGCTGGCGACGGCGGCTACCTGAGCATCGACGCGGTCCGCAAGGAGTTCGACGGCTTCGTCGCGGTCGACGACGTCAGCCTGCAGATTCGCAAGGGCGAGATCTTCGCGTTGCTCGGTGGTTCCGGTAGCGGCAAATCCACGCTGTTGCGCTGCCTTGCCGGGTTCGAGCGGCCGACCAAGGGGCGCATCGTCCTGGATGGTCAACCGATCGACGCACTGCCGCCGTACGAGCGCCCGATCAACATGATGTTCCAGTCGTACGCGCTGTTTCCGCATATGAGTGTGGAGCAGAACATCGCCTTCGGGTTGAAGCAGGAAGGCTTGCCCAAGGCTGCGATCGCCAGCCGCGTCGGCGAGATGCTCGAACTGGTGCAGCTTGGCGCGCTGGCCAAGCGCAAGCCGCACCAGCTCTCCGGCGGGCAGCAGCAACGCGTGGCCCTGGCGCGCTCGCTGGCCAAGCGCCCCAAGCTGCTGTTGCTGGACGAACCGATGGGTGCGCTGGATAAAAAACTGCGCTCGCAGATGCAGCTGGAACTGGTCAACATCATCGAAACCTCCGGCGTGACCTGCGTCATGGTCACCCACGATCAGGAAGAGGCCATGACCATGGCCACCCGGATCGCGCTGATGGACCAGGGCTGGATCCAGCAGGTGGGCACGCCCGATGAAATCTACGAGCAGCCGGCCAACCGGTTTGCGGCCGAGTTCATCGGCTCGATCAATCTGATCGATGCGCTCATCGCTGACGACGCGCCCGAGTACGTCACCTTGAAAACGCCTGCGTTCGATGCCTGCATCCGCATCGGCCACGGCATCACCGGCTTCGAAGGGCAGGCAGTGGCGTTCGCGCTGCGCCCGGAAAAGCTCGCCATCGGCAAGGACGAGCCGGCCCAGGCCTGCAACAAGGCCCAGGGCGTGATCGAAGACATCGCCTATTTCGGCAGCCACTCGGTCTACCACGTGCGCTTGCCCAGCGGGGTCAAGCTGATGGCCAATTTCGCCAATCGCCAGCGTTGGGCCAGCGAAGCGCTGACCTGGGGCGACACCGTGTGGGTCGGGTGGGGCGAAGACGACGGCGTGGTGCTCACCGCATGAGAGCGGCCAGCAAAACTACTGCGCAGCCGCCAGGGGGGCGCGGCCGGTGCTCGGAATCCTCATGTACCACTCGTACACTGCGGTTCCTGCGCGCCCCCCTGGCGGCTGCTCGCTACGTTCTGCTAGCCACTCTTAGCCGTGGGTTGCCGGGCGCGCGCTGGGGCGTGATCGCCGCACCGTATCTATGGCTGCTGGTGTTCTTCGCGATTCCGTTTTTGATCGTGCTGAAGATTTCCTTCGCCGAGCGCGCCACCGCGATGCCGCCGTATACGCCGCTATTGGCGGTTGCTGCCGACGGTGCGATGAGCCTAAAGCTGCATCTGGGCAACTATCTGGCCTTGCTGCGCGACAGCCAGTACGTGGCTGCCTACCTGAGTTCGATCAAGATCGCGGCCATTTCCACGGCGCTTGCGTTGTTGATCGGTTATCCGATGGCGTATGTGATCGCGCGCCTGCCGCTGGCCACACGCAACGTGGCGATGATGCTGGTGGTGCTGCCGTCGTGGACCTCGTTTTTGATCCGCGTATACGCGTGGATCGGCATTCTCGATGGCAATGGCGTGCTCAATCAGGTGCTGTTGGCGCTGGGTGTGATCAAGCAGCCGTTGCAGTTGTTGTACACGCCGATCGCCGCCTATATCGGCATCGTGTACTGCTATCTGCCGTTCATGGTGTTGCCGCTGTACGCCAACCTGGTCAAGCACGATCAGCGCCTGCTCGAAGCGGCCTACGACCTGGGCGCGCGGCCATGGCAGGCGTTCGCGCGCATCACCTTGCCACTATCGCGCAACGGCATCGTGGCCGGCTGCATGCTGGTGATGATTCCGGCGGTGGGCGAGTTCGTCATCCCGGAAATGCTCGGCGGGCCGAACACCCTGATGATCGGGCGCGTGCTGTGGGGCGAGTTCTTCAATAACCGCGACTGGCCGGTGGCAGCGGCCGTGGCCACGGTGATGCTGTTGCTGCTGTTGCTGCCCATCGTGATCTTCCACCGTTACCAGCAGCGTGAGCTGGAAGGGCGGCTGACATGATGCGCGCTTCGCGCGGTGGGCGCCTGCTCGGCGGCAGCGTGCTCGCGCTGGGTTTCGGCTTCCTGTACCTGCCGATCCTGTTGTTGATGGTGTATTCGTTCAACGCCTCGCGCCTGGCAACGGTGTGGGGCGGGTTTTCGACCAAGTGGTACGGCGAATTGGTGCGCGACCGGCAATTGCTCGACGCAGCCTGGGTCAGCCTGGAGGTGGCGTTCTGGACGGCCTGCGCATCGACGGTGCTGGGCACGATGGCCGCCATGGCGATGGTGCGCCTGCGGCGGTTTCCCGGCAAAACCCTGTTCGGCGCATTGATCACCGCGCCGTTGGTGATGCCCGAAGTCATCATCGGTCTGTCGATCCTGCTGTTGCTGGTGTCGATGGGGGGCGTGCTCGGCATCGCGCCGCGCGGCGCAGTGGCGATCTGGGTGGCGCATGTCACCTTCACCGTCTCGTTCGTGACCGTGGTGATTTCTTCGCGGCTGCAGGAACTGGACCGCTCGCTGGAAGAAGCCGCGATGGATCTCGGTGCCACGCCGCTGCACGTGTTTTTCCAGATCACCTTGCCGATCATCGCGCCGGCCCTGGCGTCGGGCTGGCTGCTGGCCTTTACGCTGTCGCTGGACGATGTGGTGATCGCCAGTTTCCTGGCCGGGCCCAGTTCCACCACCTTGCCGATCAAGGTGTTTTCGTCGGTGCGGCTGGGCATCAGCCCCAAGATCAATGCGCTGGCCACGGTTATGGTGCTGGCGGTGTCGATTGCCGCGGTGATTGGCTGGTGGCTGCTGGCGCGCAGCGAAAAGCGCCGCATGCGCGATGCGCAGCTGGCGTTGCAACGCGAAGGTTGAGCGCTTCCGCAGGGGCGCGCGAGGTGCAGAGGCGTGCGAGGGCAAGTAAGCCTTCGGCAGCACTGCTTCGAAAACCGATGCGGCTGCATGCATCCAGTGTGGTGGCGGCCGTGGTGCTTGCGAACACAGTGTTGCAGCAGTTTCAGGCGATTGTGACGCGCCCCGAACTTGCCGGCGTCTAGCATGACCGCCTCGCAACAGGAGACCGTCATGTCCTACGACACCGTCAACCCCGCCAACGGCCAGGTCGAGCACACCCAGCAGACCCTGGACGCCGCTGCCATCGAAGCGCGTCTGGCCGCTTCCGCCAAGGCATTTCCGGCCTGGGCCGCGTTGCCGCTGGCCGAGCGTGGCGCCTTGCTGCGCCGCATTGGCGAGGAGCTGACCAAGCGCCGCGAGGACCTGCAACGCATCATGACCGCCGAGATGGGCAAGCTGCGCGCCGAGGCCCTGGCCGAAGTCGACAAGTGCGCGCAGGCCTGCGCGTACTACGCCGAGCACGCCGCCGACTATCTGGCGCCGCGCGACATTCCCACCGAAGCGCAATCCAGCTATGTGCGCTACGAACCGCTGGGCTGCGTGTTCGCAGTGATGCCGTGGAATTTCCCGCTGTGGCAGGCGTTCCGGTTCCTGGCACCAAGCCTGATGGCCGGCAACGTGTCGCTGCTCAAGCACGCCAGCAACGTGCCGCGCTGCGCTGACGCCATGAAAGAGGTGCTGGACGCCGCCGGCATTCCGCCGGGCGTGTTCGATGTCCTGCATATCGATAACGACCAGGCTGCCGATGTCCTGCGTGATGCCCGCATTGCTGCGGTAACGCTGACCGGCAGCGAACGCGCCGGTCGCTCGCTGGCCGCCAATGCGGGCGACCAGCTCAAGAAGTGCGTGATGGAGCTCGGCGGCTGCGATGCCTTCGTGGTGCTGGAAGACGCCGATCTGGAGCACACCGTGCCATCGGCCGTGCAGTCACGTTTCGACAATAGTGGGCAGACCTGCATCGCCGCCAAGCGATTCATCGTGGTGGATGCGATCGCCGACCGGTTCATCGAGCGCTTCGTGGCAGCGGCAGCCAAGCGCATCGTGGGCGACCCGCAGCAGGACAGCACCACGCTGGCGCCAATGGCCCGTGCCGACTTGCGCGAGGAATTGCACAAGCAGGTGCAGGCCAGCGTGGCGAAGGGCGCCAAGGTCTTGCTGGGCGGCGAACCGGTCGCCGGCTCGCATGCCGGTTATCCGGCCACCATCCTCGACAACGTCGCCCCCGGCATGCCGGCATACGACGAAGAATTCTTCGGCCCGGTCGCTTCGATCATCCGGGTGGCCGACGAGGCCGAAGCGGTGCGCGTGGCCAATGACACCAGCTTCGGGCTGGGTGGCAGCGTGTGGACGGCCGACCCCAAGCGCGGCGAGCGCGTGGCGCAGCAGCTGCAGTGCGGCGCGGCGTTCGTCAACTCAGTGGTCAAGAGCGATGTGCGCTTGCCCTTCGGCGGCATCAAGCGCTCCGGCTTCGGCCGCGAACTGGCCGAGCACGGCATCCATGAGTTCATGAACGTCAAGACGATCTATGTGGCTTGATGGCGGGGAATCGGGATTCGGGATTCGGGATTGGAGATTCGCAAGAGCAGGCGCTCGCGACTTATGAGCACCCTGGCCTAGGTTGAAAATCAACAACCTGCCAACTGCTCAAACCAATCCCGAATGCCCAATCCCGAATCCCGGGCCGCGCAGCGGCCCTATAGCCACTTGGCGCGCTTGAACAGGCGATACAGCACCAGGCACGAGCCCACGACGCCGGCGACCAGCAATGGGTAGGCGTAGCGGGCGTCGAGTTCGGGCATGTGGGCGAAGTTCATGCCGTACCAGCTGGTAATCAGGGTAGGGGCGGCCAACAGGGCGGCCCAGGCACCGAGGCGCTTGACGGTTTCGCCCTGAGCGAGCGTCACCATCGACAGGTTGACGCTGAGCGCCGTGCCCAGCATTTCACGCAAGGTGTCGATGGCATCGTTGATGCGCACCGCGTGATCGAGCACGTCGCGCAGGTAAATGCCGACTTCTTCGTGGATCAGGGAGCCGGGATTGCGCTTGAGGTGCGAGAGCACGTCCTGCAACGGCGCCACCACCAGCCGCATCTTGTTGAGTTCGCGCTTGAGCTCATACAGGCGCACCACCGTCTCGCGCTTGTAGTCGTCGGCGAAGATGTCTTTTTCCAGACGTTCCAGCGTGTCGCGGAACTCGTCCATGATCGGTAGGTAATTGTCGACCACGAAATCGAGCACGCCGTACAGGCAGAACGACGCGCCCATGTGCAGCATCGCCGGCTCGCGTTCGACCCGATGCCGCACCGGCGCGTACGACAGTGACGCGCCATGCCGTACCGTCAACAGGAAGCGCCTTCCCAGGAACGCGTGCGTCTCGCCATAGCGGATGCGCTCGTTGACCAGCTGCGCGGTGTTGACCACCACGAACAGCGAGTTGCCGTAACTCTCGGCCTTGGGGCGCTGATGCGCCTTGAGCGCGTCTTCGATCGCCAGATCGTGCAGGCCGAATTCGTCCTGCAACTTGCGCAGCACCGATTCCTGCGGCTCGTACAGCCCCACCCAGACGAAGCCATCCGGCCGCTGCAGCACGTCGCTGATGTGCTCCAGGCTGATGTCGTGGCGCTTGCCGTCGCCGTCGTAATAAGCGCAGGTGATGACGCAGGACGGATTATCGGGATGATGGCCGTTGCTGTTCATGAGCGCATCCTTCAATCAGCGCGTACGTGCGGGCAGGTCACGCGGTCGCAGGGCAATGGCAAGTGCGGTGTGGATCGGCAACAGCAGCATCACCCATTGCAGGTTGTCCTGCGCCTGGAAGGACAGCCAATGGATCACCAACGCGGCCAGCGCGCACGCCGCCACCACCCAGGACAGCACGTTGAACCAGCGGCCCGGCCGATGGCCCAGCTGCAGCCGTATGCCACCGAACCACAGCAGCACGCACAGCGGGTTGACCAGCAGCAGGTTGCGGTTGGCCCATGCCGATTGATGGGCAGTGAATCCCCACAGATAGACCAGCAGGCCGCCGCCGATGGCGCACACCAGCCAGAACGGTAACGCCAGTCCAGCCAGCAGGCGCTGCCTGCGGCCCAAGGCCAGCACGCCTGCGGCCACGATGAGCCCGGTCAGCAACCACGGCCACCAGTGTCGCTGCTGTTCGGCGGGCTCGGGCGCGATGCGATGCGGCAGCAATACCTGCGTGGATTGCACCAACGGGCGACCGGCGCTGTTGTGCACCTGGGTCAGGCTGTCGGCCAGCCGCATCGGCACGAAGGCTTCTTCCCAGCGCGACAAGGGGCGATCGGCGTACGGTCCCAGGCCCAGGTCGAAGCCCAGCCACATCCACGGGGCAGGGGAGGCCAGGCGCACCGCTTCGCTGCGGAAGGTGTTGCCGCGCGAACGGCCGGCCAGCTGCGACTTGAGCGCGCCGCCCATCGCACGGTCCAACGTGTCGCGCACCATGGTGGCGCAGTTGGCCATGAAGTAATCGTAGTGATAGCGCGCGTTTTCCGGTTGGCTACGCACCGCCAAGCCCTCGGCCAGCGCGCGCGCCTGGTCTGGCGGCAGATCCAGCCACTGGATGCTGACACCGCGCCCGGCATCGCGATATTGCGACAGGTCTTCTTCCAGTGGCAGCGCGACCAGGTAATACATCATTTCGCCGCGCGCAAAACGCGGTATGAAGTCCGGCTCGCTCGGGTCGAAGAAGCCGAAGTTGTACGAGGTGGCCTGCTGCGTGCGCGGATCGACCACCACGATGGCATCGTGGCCGAAACGTTCGAAAAACACTTCGCCCGGTTGCATGGTCACCACGCCGATCCGCGGCGCCGACTGGGACGCAGGGTCGGCTTCCGGGGCGGGCGCCTGCGCGAAGGACGCCGGCCTCACCAACAGCGACAGCAACGCCAGCAGCCAGCACGCAGCCCAACGCCGGGCACTGCAGCGCGCCGGCGCTGCAGCGGTCATGCCATGCGACAGGTTCAAGCGTCGTCCTGCGGATCGGGCGGCAGAATGGTGACGTGGAAGGCATGCACGCGCCGCGCATCGGCCTTGGCCACGCGGAATGCAAAGCGCCCCAGCGTCAACTCTTCGCCGGTTTCGGGCAGGTGCCCGATCGCATCGGTGACCAGCCCACCCACGGTGTCGTACTCGTCGTCGGGGAACTCGGCGCCAAAGCGTTCGTTGAAGTCTTCGATAGGCGTCAGCGCATCGACCACATAGCGCCCATCGGCCTGGATCGCAATGAGCGAATTCTCTTCTTCGGCATCGTCGTGCTCGTCGTCGATCTCGCCGACGATCTGCTCGAGCACGTCCTCGATGGTGACCAGCCCGGCAACACCGCCGTATTCGTCCACCACGATCGCCATGTGATTGCGCGAAAGGCGAAATTCCTTGAGCAGGACGTTGAGCTTCTTCGACTCCGGGATCAGCACCGCCGGGCGCAGCAGTTCGCGCACGTTGCCCGGGCCGTTGTCGGCCACCACGCCGCGCAACAGGTCCTTGGCCAGCAGGATGCCGAGCACTTCGTCCTTGTTCTCGCCGTGGACCGGGAAGCGCGAATGGCCCGATTCGACCACCTGCTTCATCAGGTCGATGAAACGCGCCTCCACCGGCAGCGAGACCATCTGCGAGCGCGAGATCATCACATCGCCCACGGTGAGCTCGGACACGGAGATCGCGCCTTCCATCATGCGCAAGGTGTCTGCGGCGATGAGACCGTCCTGTTCGGCGGTCCGCAGCAAGGCGACGAGTTCGTCGCGGGTGTGGGGTTCGCCGGAGAAGGCAGCGCTGAGGCGCTCGAGCCAGCTACGGCGTTTTTCCGGTGTTTCTGGGGATTGGCTACTGTCGTCTTCGGACATCGTGACGGGGAAGGGCACCCGGCAAACCAGGCGTTAGCCACCAGTCTAGCAGGAAGCCGGCAAGGCGCTGTGGATGCGCCGTTACCTGTCCGGTCTCAGGGCAGATCCAGGCTGTAGCCGCAGCCGACCACGGTCTTGCCCGGGTGCGATTTGACGTTGGTCACGCTCAGCACGACCGATTCGATCATCGCCTCGCCGGTCTTGGGATTGGTGGTGTCTTCGCTGACCAGCTCGCGCCCGTACATGACCTTCTCGGCGTTATCCACGCCCAGTTCCAGATCCAGCTGCTTGGCGAGCGGGCGCGGGTCGGGCAGGTCCAGGATCGCCATGATGCTGGCGCCGGAAAACGCGATGTGATTGGTACTGTGGCCGAACACGCGAATGGGCGTGTTGAGCGTGTACTCGGTCATGAACAGGTTGGACTGATCCAGCGGCGTCCAGCCCAGCGCCACCGCCTTGAGCGGGTCGGCCAGTACCGGCGCCAACGCGCTGAAATCGCCGATGCGCTGGCGGCATTCGATCAAGGCGGCAAGGTCCGGGCGCACCGGCGCGGTCTGCGCCCAGGCGCCGGGCGCGCTCAACAGCAGCAGGGCGCCGGCAATGCAAAGACGCATCAGTGTTCTCCTGCGTAAGGGTCGTCGATGCCGAGGTCGGCCAGGATCTCGCGCTCCAGTTGCTCCATCGCCTCGGCCTCCTTGTCGTCTTCGTGATCCCAGCCAAGCAGGTGCAAGGTGCCATGCACGGTCAGGTGCGCATAGTGCGCAGCCAGCAATTTGCCTTGCTCTGCGGCCTCGCGCGCCACCACCGGTGCGCAGATCACCAGATCGCCCAGCAGCGGCATCTTGATGCCCTTGGGCAGGCCTTCCGGCAGTTCGGCAGGGAAGCTCAGCACGTTGGTGGCGTAATCCTTGCCGCGGTAATGGTGATTGAGCGAGCAGCCTTCCTTCTCGTCGACCACGCGCACTGCCAGATCGGCCTCGCGGATGCGTCCCTTCAACGCCGCGGCCACCCACTTGCGAAAACTCACCGCCGACGGCAGGCCGGCGCGCGGCAGCGCATAGCTGACGGCAACGTCGAGGCGGATAGGGCCCTTGGTCATGGGAACACCAGCATTCAGATCAGACAGAGGTGACAGTATCGCCCGAGTAGCGTCTTGCGGCGACGCCTGCGTGTGCGTGCTTGGCCCGCCGGTCCGGGATCAGCGAACGCACTCGACCAGCACCATGACAAGCGCGCCACCGTTGGCAACACGATAAAACGCACTGCCCATCGGCCCGTTCTGGCAATGCGGATCGACCCGGTTGACTTCCAGGGCCGGCGCGAAACCTGGTGGCGATTGTGTCCAGATTGCGGCTTGGCCGCGCTCCAGCAGGCGACCTACCAGATAGCGCGTGTCGGCGCTTTCCTTGTCATCTTGAGCCACCGCGCAGCCGAAGCGGTCGTGCGCTTTGCCGGTAGAGGCAAGTAGCGCCTGCGCTCGCGTGCCGGCAAGCAGCGCTTGTCGCTGCGCATCCTCATCAACCCCCGCACCGGCTGCAGCCTTCGCCACTGCCAGGTGTTCCAGTTCGGCCCGATCCAGCAGGATGGTCGCTTGCCCAGCGGCCACCGAGACACAGGACGCGGCAAGTTGCTGCCGCAACATGACGTGCGTGGTCGTGTCGGCCTGCTGGCGTGCCTGCGCATGCGCAGGTTCATGGCAAGCCAGCGCCAACCAGACTCCCAACAGTAGGGCGCGGCCTTGCACGGTCAGTCGGCCGCAGGAGGCTGCAGCGCGTTATCGCGCTTGTCGTAGGCGGTGACAATGCGCTGCACCAATGGGTGACGCACCACGTCGCGCGCTTCGAAGAAGGTGAAACTGGTGCCTTCCACATCGCGCAGCACTTCGATCGCATCGCGCAGGCCGGATTTGACGTGCTTGGGCAGATCGATCTGGGTAAGGTCGCCGGTGACCACCGCCGTGGAGCCGAAGCCCAGGCGGGTCAGGAACATCTTCATCTGTTCGATGGTGGTGTTCTGCGCTTCGTCCAGAATCACATATGCATCGTTGAGCGTGCGACCGCGCATATAGGCCAGCGGCGCGATTTCGATGACGTTGCGCTCCAGCAACTTGACCACTTTTTCCACGCCGAGCATTTCGTACAGCGCATCGTAGAGCGGGCGCAGGTACGGGTCGACCTTCTGGCTGAGATCGCCCGGAAGAAAGCCGAGTTTTTCGCCGGCTTCCACTGCCGGGCGCACCAGGATCAACCGCTGCACCCGCGACTCGTTGAGTGCTTCAACCGCGCTTGCTACCGCCAGGAAGGTCTTGCCGGTGCCGGCCGGGCCGATACCGAAATTGATGTCGTGGGTGGCGATCGCGTGCAGGTATTTGGCCTGGTTGGCGCCACGGCCACGCACGGTGCCGCGCTTGACCTTGATCGCCACATCCTGGGCCTGATATGCGCGCTCGGCCACATGCTCGAGGTTGGCATCGTTGAGCCGCAGGTGGATTGCGTGCGTGTCGAACGTGGTGGTTGCGGCCTCGTCGTACAACGCGGTCAACAGCGACTGGGCGGCGGCGATGGCCGGCTCCGGTCCGGTCACCCGGAAGACGTTGCCACGGTTGGCGATCTCGACGCCAAGCTTGAGTTCGATCTGGCGCAGATGCGCATCGAACGGACCGGCCAGATTGGCCAGGCGCTCGATGTCCTCGGGTTCCAGGGTGAAATCGCGATGTGCGGGTGCGTTCATGGTTGGATCGGACGGCGCACCTGGGTGCGCGTCGGTAGGGCGGGAGCGAAAGGGTAGCGCGCGGCATGTGATCCCACCAACACAGCGGGCGGCGCGGCACCTCGGCGACGCGCCGGTCCGCACAGGCATGCAGGTTTTCCACAACCGCTGTGGAGTCACGCATCACTAACCTGTGGATAAAGCTCGCCGCGCTTACTGGCGCAAGGTTTGCCGGGTTGGTGGCGAAAAAAACGCCAGTACCGACAGGGTTGTCCACACAGGATGTGGATCGAATTCGGCAAAGCCTGTGGGTAAGTAAGACGAGGCCTTGCGCTGCAAGGCGCTACGGATGTGTGGTGAAATTTTGACCATTTCCCGCGAGACGCTTCGGCGCGTGGTCGCGTTGTTTGAAGGGGCGCTGCATTGCGCAGCGCCCGCGCGCCATCACTGTGCGCTGTCGTCCAGTTGAATCCGGCCACGCAGCGAATTGCTCATCGCCTCGGTGATCAACACATCGACGAACTGTCCGATCAAACGCGGGTTGCCTGGGAAATTCACCGGGCGCATGTTCTCGCTCTTGCCGGTCAGTTCGTTCGGGTCGCGCCGCGAGGGGCCTTCCACCAGCACGCGTTGCACGCTGCCCACCATCGATTGCGAAATGCTCGCCGCGTGCGCGTTGATATGCGCCTGCAGACGCGCAAGACGCGCCTGCTTCACCGCCTCCGGCGTGTCGTCCTGCAGGTCCGATGCCGGGGTGCCGGGACGGCGCGAATACACGAACGAAAAGCTCTGGTCGAAGCCCACGTCCTCGATCAGCTTCATGGTCTTTTCGAAGTCCGCTTCGGTCTCGCCAGGGAAGCCGACGATGAAGTCCGAACTGATCGAGATGTCCGGGCGCACTGCGCGCAGCTTGCGGATCTTCGACTTGAATTCCAGCGCGGTGTAGCCACGCTTCATTGCCGACAGGATGCGGTCGCTGCCGGCCTGCACCGGCAGGTGCAGGTAGTTGGCCAGCTGCGGTACGTCGCGGTAGGCATCCACCAGCGAATCGGAAAACTCCAGCGGATGCGACGTGGTGAAGCGGATACGGCCGATGCCGTCGATTTGCGCGATGGTGCGGATCAGCAGGCCCAGATCGGCGTACTGCGCGGCGTCGCCGGCATCGGCGCCATACGCACCGCGGTACGCGTTGACGTTCTGGCCAAGCAGGTTGATCTCGCGCACGCCTTGCGCCGCCAATTGCGCCACTTCCACCAGCACGTCCTCGAACGGCCGGCTGACTTCTTCGCCACGGGTGTAGGGCACCACGCAGAACGAGCAGTATTTGGAGCAGCCTTCCATGATCGAGACGAAGGCCGACGGACCTTCGGCACGCGGCTCGGGCAGACGGTCGAACTTCTCGATTTCCGGGAAGCTGATGTCCACCTGCGACTTGCCCGATTCGCGTCGCGCGCGAATCAGTTCCGGCAGCCGGTGCAGGGTCTGCGGGCCGAACACCAGGTCCACGTAGGGCGCACGCTTGACGATGGCTTCGCCTTCCTGCGACGCCACGCAGCCGCCGACGCCGATGATCACCGGCTTGCCGCCGGCCTTGAGCGCCTTCCAGCGACCCAGCTGGCTGAAGACTTTTTCCTGGGCTTTTTCGCGAATGGAACAGGTATTGACCAGCACCACATCCGCTTCCTCGGGGTTGTCGGTCAGCTCCAGGCCTTCGGAAGCGGCAAGCACGTCGGCCATCTTGGCCGAGTCGTACTCGTTCATCTGGCATCCGTGGGTCTTGATATAGAGCTTGCCGCGTACCACGGCAGGCGCCGATGGGCGCGCGACGGGCAAGGGCAACAGGGCGGGTGCGTCCACGGCAGCGGCCGCGGACAGGTCGGAAACGGGTGTCCCGGGCATGGCGCTTATTCCAGGCGGGTAGAAGAGAGCCGCGCAGTTTACCCGCTTGCGCTGGCGCCGTCCGCGGCCGCACGCCCGGCGTCGACGGCTTCGGCGCGCGCCACTGCCGGGCGCGCGGCCATCCGGGCGATATAGGCGCGGGTCGGGGCGGGCGGGTCGATCAGGCCAAACTCCACCATCCACGCCAAGGCGCCGCCCCACAGCACATCGGCCGCACTGCAGCGCTCGCCCAGCAGGTAATCGCCCTTGGCCAGCTGCGCATCAACCACCTGCAGCACCGTGTCGGCGTCGGCATAAGGCGAGAGCGAGCGCGGCGGGGCGCTACGCTTGAGCGCAAGATCGATGATCGCCGGTTCGAAGGCCGAGCCGTAGAACGCAAGCCAGCGCAGGTAGGCGCCACGGTCGGCATCGCCCGGCGCCGGTGACAGGCCGGCCTCCGGATACAGCTCGGCCAGGTACTGATAGATGGCGCCCTGCTCGGTGACCACGCTGGTGCCGTGAACGATGGTCGGTATCTTGCCCATCGGGTTGATCGCAAGGAATTCCGGCGTGCGCTGCTGCTCCTTTTCCAGATCGATGGGCTGCAGGCTGTAGCGTGCGCCCAATTCTTCCAGCAAGACCAGGACCCCCCGCGAGCGAGAGCGGGGGTTGTGGAACAGGGTGACGTGGCGGTCGTCGGACATTGCGGTCTCCAGGGTGGCTGCGGTGGCGATGCGAGTGGGGATGGCGGGTATCGCGATCTTACGGACCACTTGCGGACAGTTTCTGTCCGCAATACGGTGGCGCGATGGCTTCCACCGCTGCTCGCCTGTTGCGTCTGCTTTCCCTGCTGCAAGGTGGCCGGAGTTGGTCCGGTGTGGCGCTGGCAGAACGTTTGGACATCCATCCGCGCAGCCTGCGGCGCGATATCGAGCGCCTGCGCGAAGCGGGTTATCCGGTGCATGCAGCGCCCGGCAGCGGCGGCGGCTACCGCCTGGGGCAGGGCGGTGCGGCATTACCGCTGTTGTTGGAAGAAGACGAGGCGCTGACCGTGGCGGTCGCTTTGCGCGCCGCCGCGCCAGCGGTGCGCGGGATGGACGCCGCGGCGGCACGCGTGATGGCCAAGCTGGATCCCCTGCTGCCGCGCCGCAGCGGCCAGCGCGCCAGTGCCGCGCATGCCGCCATGGCCAGCATGCCGGCTTCCGAAACGGAATCGCTGGTCGATGCGGGCCTGCTTGCCCAGTTGGCTGCCGCCTGCCGCGACCGGGCCACGCTGCGGCTGGACTATCGGCGCCATTCGGGTACGGCCATCACCCGCAGCGTCGAGCCGGCGCTGCTGGTGAACTACGGGCGGCGCTGGTACCTGTTGGTCTGGGACTGCGAACGCCAGGACTGGCGCAGCCTGCGCGCGGACCGGATCGATCAGGCGGTCGCCACCGGCGCGCGGTTCGCCCCCCGCGCATTGCCCGAAGAGCCGCTACAGCTATTGCGCAAGGCGATCGGCGAAGCGCCGTTTCCGTGCCGGGCGCGGGTGCGTCTGGCCGGCACGGTGGAGGCATTGGCAGCGCGCATCCCGCCCTGGCTGGGTGCCTTGCAGGCCGATGGTCCCGCACATTGCTGGCTGGGTCTTGGCGCCCCGAGCATGCCCGCGCTGGCGGCCAACCTGTTGTTGCTGGACCTGCCGTTCGACGCGATTGCGCCGGCCCAAGCCCGCCACACCTTGACGCAGGCGCTGGACATGTTGCGCACGCAGCTGGACCGGCTGCCCCAGTGAGGCGGCCAACAGACCATCGCGCGTGGTCGTCAGGCGGGCGGCGGCGAACGCGTCATCGGGAGTGCGGGAGGGGTACTTGAGGATTTCGAGCACCGGTCCCGCACGCCTGGCCGCGGCGCGGGCGCCTTGCGCGCTGCTCCAGACGCTGGCCGACACTTGGCAAGCCCTGGGCAAGCTGGGACACTCCGCGCATGAAGGGGATGTCAAGATTGCTGGGGCTGATGCTCGTCACGTTGTCGGCTGCGCCGGTCAGCGCCGGCACGCTGTACAAGTGCGTCGGCGCTGACGGTATCACCAGTTACCTGAGCAAGCGCCAGAGCGGCTCCACCTGCAGCGTCATCAGCAGCTATACCCCCGATCGTGCGGCCCGCCGCCTGCCGTCATCTCCCTCGGCCGGGCGTCTGGCCGTCAGCCCCGCGCCCCGCATGGCCAATGTCGACAGCGGCGCGCCGGCCACCATTATCAGCCAGCCAGTCAGCCAGCCGCCGCGGCACGCTGCAGAGGTCGCTTCGGCGCCGGCTCCGCGTGCCTTGCCGGAGTCGTCCGTCTCGGTCGTCACACCGCCAGCGGCAGCAGCAACCAATCCGCGCCGGGTCGTCAGCGGGCAGGTTTACTCTTATATGAAGGACGGCGTGCGCCACTACACCAGCGCCCGGCCGCGCCAGGTCGCCAGCATCGAAGGCCTGCGCACCATCCATTACAGCTTTATCGAAACCTGCTACGCCTGCGGTGCCAAGCCGGGGGTCAATTTTGGTGCGATCCGACTCAACACCAACGCCTATCAGCAGGAAATCGCAGCGGCGGCGCGCGAGTTCGGGGTGGAAGAATCGATCGTGCGCGCAATCATCCACGCCGAATCGGCCTACAACCCGCTTGCGCTCAGTCGTGCCGGCGCGCAAGGCCTGATGCAGTTGATGCCGGGCACCGCGCGCCGCTTCGGTGTCAGCGATGCCTATGATGCAACGCAAAATATTCGTGGCGGCGTGCAGTATCTGTCCTGGCTGCTGAAACGCTTCAATGGCGACCTCACCCTGGCCGCTGCCGGCTACAACGCCGGCGAGGGCGCAGTCGACCGTTACGGCGGCGTACCGCCGTATAGCGAAACCCAGCGTTACGTGCAACGCGTGGGCGTATTGGCCGGCCGCTATCGTGGCCAGGCCACAGCAGCCAACTAAAGCGGCTGGCAAAACGCCCGTGCAGCCGCCCGGCGGGCGCGGCCGGTGCTCCTGGCATGTCATAAGCACCGCGGCGTCTGCGCGATCCATTCCCGGCCCTCTCCTTGACGTCTTGGTCGCTGCTCTTGGGAACCTTTGCCACGGCGCTGCGCCGAGTGCGGTGGGGCAAGTGCTTCGGTCTCCGCAACATCGGTTGCAGCGCCCATAGCCAGTCGCGAACGATCGTATTGCTGCGCTTGCACCATATCCACGCATCCACCGCACGCGCGCATTGCCGTTGCAGCCCACGCAAGGGCACTACGTCACAGCCATCCGTCTCCCACGCGCGTTGAACTCCATCGGATCGGCTGCCGCTTGCATGGGCCGTTGCATCGCATAGGGCCGACTGCGTACATTGCGTTGTCTGTGCATTAAGCGTTCCGCTACACTGCGGTCGATTCATCGCGGCTGGACCCCCCGCCAGCCGTTGGCAGCCTCACGCTACCTAATCAAGATCGGAGAGCCGGATGGCCAACGATGGGGTTAACGCACCTGCTGATATCGGGCGTCGTCGGTTTTTAACCGCGACAACGGCCGTGGTCGGTGCGGTCGGAGCAGGATTCGTTGCAGTTCCGTTCGTGAAGTCGTGGAATCCCAGTGCGCGTGCCAAGTTGGCTGGCGCACCGGTCACCGCCGACATCAGCGCCTTGCAGGAAGGCCAGCGCATGGTCCTTGAATGGCGCGGTCAGCCAATCTGGATCGTCAAGCGCTCCAAGGCCATGCTCGACGCGCTCCCGTCGCTGGACGACCGGCTCAAGGACCCCAAGTCCGAGAACAAGGATCAGCAGCCGGAGTACGTGCTGAAAAACCCGGAATATCGCTCGATCAAGTCCGACATTTCGGTGCTGGTGGGGCTGTGTACGCATCTGGGTTGCTCGCCGGAGATGGTCGCCGAAATCCGCCCCGAGCCTTACGACCCGCAGTGGAAGGGCGGTTACTTCTGCCCTTGCCACAAGTCGCGCTTCGACATGTCTGGCCGCGTCTTCGACGGCGTGCCGGCACCGATCAATCTGCTGGTGCCCCCACACCACTACGTGGACGACAACACCTTGGTGATCGGCGTCGATCCTGACGATGCCGGTGTGTCGGCCAAAACCACGGGGGCTGCCTGATGAGCAATGTTCTGGTCCGTACCGCCAATGGCGTGTTCGATTGGGTCAACGAGCGCGCGCCCGGGCTGATGCCCATGTACCGCAAGCACATCAGCGAGTACTACGCGCCGAAGAACTTCAACCTCTGGTACTACTTTGGCTCGCTGGCCATCGTGGTGCTGGTCAACCAGATCGTCACCGGCATCTTCCTGACGATGCACTACAAGACCAGCGCCGCCGATGCATTCGCTTCGATCGAATACATCATGCGCGACGTGGAGTGGGGCTGGCTGATCCGCTACATGCACAGCACCGGTGCCTCGCTGTTCTTCATCGTGGTGTATCTGCACATGTTCCGCGGCTTGATGTACGGCAGTTACCAGAAGCCGCGCGAGCTGGTGTGGATTCTCGGCATGCTGATTTACCTGGTGCTGATGGCCGAAGCCTTCATGGGCTACGTGTTGCCGTGGGGGCAGATGTCGTTCTGGGGCGCGAAGGTGATCATCTCGCTGTTTGGCGCCATTCCGGTGATCGGCAATGGGCTGACCGAATGGATCATGGGCGACTACCTGCCCGGCGATGCCACGCTCAATCGCTTCTTCGCCTTGCACGTGATCGCACTGCCATTGGTGTTGCTGCTGTTGATCGTGCTGCACATCGGTGCGCTGCACGAAGTGGGTTCCAATAACCCGGACGGGGTGGACATCAAGAAAGGTCCAAAGGGCAATCGCTGGGATGCGCACAAGCCGGCCGACGGCATTCCGTTTCATCCGTATTACACGGTCAAGGACCTGGTCGGCGTTGGATTCCTGCTGTTGATCGCTGCCTTCATCATCTTCTTCGCGCCGGCGTTCGGCGGCCTGTTCCTGGAGCACGACAACTTCACCGAAGCCAACCGGCTGGTGACGCCGGAGCACATCAAGCCGGTGTGGTACTACACGCCGTACTACGCCATGTTGCGCGTGGTGCCCAACAAGCTGGGCGGGGTGCTGGTGATGTTCTCGGCCATCGCGATCCTGTTCCTGGTGCCCTGGCTGGATCGCGCCAGGGTGCGCTCGGTGCGCTACCGCGGCTGGATTTCCAAGCTGGCGTTGGGCGTGCTGGTGGTGTGCTTCGTCTGGCTGGGCGTGATCGGTTCCGGCCCCGGCACTGACGCGCACGAGACCTATGTCGGGCGCGTGCTGACCTTCCTGTACTTCGCCTTCTTCATCACCATGCCGGTGTGGACGCGGCTGGACAAGACCAAGCCGGTTCCGGAGCGGGTGACGACCCATGACTAATTCCAACGTGACGTCATGGAAGTCGCGCGTGGTCGCCTTGCTCTGCGGCCTGGTAATCGCTGGTGGTGCGATGGCGGCCGAAGGCGGGGCGGTGCAGCAAGCAGGTAATGACTTGAGCGATCGCGCATCGCTGCAACGTGGTGCGCAGTTGTTCATGAACTACTGCTCCGGCTGCCATTCGTTGAAGTACCTGCGCTATTCGCGCATGGCCAGCGATTTGGGCCTGAGCGAAGAGGAGGTCATGACCAATCTCAACTTCACCGGCGCCAAAGTCGGCGAACATATCGAAGGCACCATGCCGCACGACGCGGCGACCAAGTGGTTCGGCAAGGCGCCGCCGGATCTGACCTTGATTGCACGCGTGCGCGGTACGGACTGGGTCTACACCTATCTCAAGTCGTTCTATCTGGACCAGACACGCCCGCTGGGCTGGAACAACAAGCTGTTTCCGAACGCCTCCATGCCCAACCCGCTATGGGAGTTGCAAGGCCTGCAGCAGGCGCAATTCGGCCCGGCCGACAAGGCCACCGGCGACAAGCCGGTAGAGGCATTGAAGCTTGGGCAGCCAGGGCGTCAAACACCGGTGGAATTCGACCAGACCGTGCGCGATATCGCCAACTTCCTCGAGTATGCCGGCGAGCCGGCCGCATTGAAGCGCCAAAGCATGGGCGTGTGGGTGGTCCTGTTCCTGGCGCTGCTCACCTTCATCGCTTATTTGTTGAAGAAGGAATACTGGAAGGACGTGCACTGAACGCTGCGTAGGCCGTCATCGGCTGCGGGAGCGAACAATGCAGTGCAGGGCAGGCAGGTATCGCAGGTGCTTGGGATACCTCTATTTGTCGCCGAGCCTTGCGGGCGCTCCCAGCAGAAAGCGCTAGCCCCCACCTCCCGTGCGGAGAGGGGGCGGGCTGATGGTTGGCAAGCGAACAGCATGTCGATCGGGGCCGTCAGCGTAGATCCCTGCAACAGGGTTGCAGCGCCCACATCTCCTGCGGTCCCGCGGGAGCAGCGCAGTAGCTGGCTTATCGGAACATTAATAAGCCCTATCACTCTTGGCTTTTGCGTGACGTGATTGCACACTCGATAGACCGTGGTGACTGTCGGCGTTGGGCCGGCCGCGCCGATGCGGCCGGCGGATTCCGGTCGTCGGAGAGCCTTGAATGGCGACGAGTGTGCGTATGCGGAATACCTTGACTTTGTTTTCGTCCAACGACGACGTGTTGTGCCACCGGGTCCGTCTGGTCCTGGCGGCGAAAGGGGTGACCTACGACCTGGTGCCGGTCGACCCGCAAAATCCTCCCGAAGATCTGATCGATCTCAATCCCTATCATTCGGTGCCGACGCTGGTCGAACGCGACCTGGTGCTGTACGCCGCCTCGGTGGTCAGCGAATACCTGGACGAGCGCTATCCGCATCCGCCGCTGATGCCGGTCGACCCGCTTTCGCGCGCGCGTCTGCGCCTGGCGATGTTGCGCATCGAGCATGACTGGGTGCCGCAAGTGCAGGCGATCCAGCTCGGCAACAAGACGCAGGCCGAGGCCGGCCGCAAGCGTCTGAAAGAACTGCTTACCGCCTCGGTGCCGTTGTTCAAGGCCAGCAAATTCTTCCTCAATCCGGAAATGAGTCTGGCCGATTGCGCGATGGCGCCGATCATCTGGCGACTGGACGCGTTGGAAATCAGCCTGCCCAAGGACGGTAAGGCGATCGAGGATTACGGCAACCGGATCTTCCGCAACCCGGGCTTTATCCGCAGCCTGACCGATCAGGAAAAGAAGCTGCGCGATCTGCCGGGCTGATGCGACGGCTGTATGCCAACAGACCGACTTCCGATCGCGTGGCCGCCGCGACGGGCCATGTGCGGGTAAAATGACGCAATGAGCGAAGATTTCCCCCGCATGACCAGCCATCGCCCGTACCTGTTGCGGGCCTTGGTCGAATGGATCAACGACAACGGCATGACGCCGCACGTTTTGGTGGATGCCGGCCTGCCCGGTGTGCAGGTGCCTGCCAGTGCCGTCAAGGACGGTCGCGTCGTGTTGAATATCGCCGAGCGTGCCGTGGTCGGCCTGCAGGTGGACAACGAAAGCGTGAGCTTTACCGCGCGCTTCGGTGGCGTGAGCCACCCGGTGATGGTGCCGATGGCCGCCGTACTGGCGGTCTATGCGCGCGAAACCGGGCAGGGCATGGCGCTGCCGGACGACATCCCCGGCACCAACAGCGAGCCGCCGGATCCGGGCTCGCCCCCACCGAGTGCGCCGACGCCGGACGAACCGTCCAGCGGTGGCAAGCGCCCGCATCTTCGCGTGGTGAAGTAAGGACAGCACACCACACGCCTGCGCCGCCGCAAGGCGAGTGCAGGCCGGTGCGTGGAATCAGCAGGGACCACGTGTAAGCTGAAGTTCCTGCGTGCCGTCCACGGCTACCGGTGACGGCGTCCCAGGTTCTGTTGGCTGCGCTGAAAGCGGCAAGCGTATGACCTGCAGACTCGCCAAGTGGAGGGTTCGATTGCACGTAGAGCGCACCCGTCATGTCGATTGCAGCGCGCCGGATCCGTCCGGCGCACTCGACGACGCGTACGAGTACGACATCTATCGCTTCGTGGATGGCGAGCGTTGTCTGATTGCGCGCAGCTACATCGACACGCCGCGTGAGGCGCATTTTCTCAGCATGGAAATTGCCGGCAAGTCGCGTCTGTTGAAGGATGCCGACCTGCTGGATCCGCTGTGGCTGTTCGCCCAGGCGCAGCTGCGTCGAGAGGGCAAGCTGCAATTGTGCTGGCTGAGCGGCAGGGACAATGGCTACGAGCCCGTTCCCGCGGATTCGACGTCTTTGGAATGAAGTGGCCGGCTGTGTGGAGTGCCGCCGACTGATGCAATGGCCAGCCGCGTGCACAGACGGCGACAGCGCGCAGCAACAGCTCGATGATTGCTGGAATCCAGAGGGAAGCTGGCCGGCCAATCGCCGTAACCCAGACAGGTGAAGCTGCAGGTATGTCAGGTGTCAGCGCGCGGTGAGCTGCAGCTGCGCGCCTCACTCCAGACGCTCTTGCTCCGGGTGCAATGCCCTGACGGTAGCGACCTGCGGCCCGGTGAAGGCAATCAGTTGATCGCCGCGCAGCACCAGCTTGCCGCTATGGCGATCCACGCCGTCGTAGGAATAGTCGAAGCGGAAGGTGCGCTCGAAGCCCAGCCAGCCGCTAGGCATCCTGCACACGCGGATATTGGTGGAATGCACGCTCTGGTCCAGCCATTGCACGTCGGCCGCGCGGCAGGCATTGCGGCCAAGAATGTCGGCGCGTTCGGCAGCCGCGCGCGAGGAGTTCCAGAAGGCGAACAGCGCGGCGCCGGCGATCATGAAAAGAATCAGGCTGGGCATGCCGCCAATGTGCCACGGCACGTGGCCGGCGGACAATCGCCGGGCCGGCGCCGCAACGTTGCGAAGGCGTCGCCTTGCCGACGGCAGAGGCCGCCACCATTGCGCTAAGAGCGGCTAACAAAACCTAGCGAGCAGCTGTCAGGTGGGCGCGGACGGCGCGCTCAGAACCGGAGTGTACGAGTGGTACATGCCGATTCCGAGCACCGGCCGCGCCCGCCTGGCGGCTGTGCAGTCGTTTTGTAGCCGCGCTAAATCGTTCACTGCCGGCCTGGCCCGTGGCTTGTCTGGACCGCTGCGCAGCCCCATTGATTGTGGTTCCCGCCGAGTTACATCCGCGCGCCTTGCCGTCATGATGAGCAATGGTGTCGGGCATTGCCAATGCATCCTGTCCTGCAACACTTCCATCCTGTGGTCGCTGCGTGGTTCGCGCAGACCTTCGCTGCGCCGACACCGGCGCAGGTCGCCGCGTGGCCGGCGATCCAGGCCGGACGCCACACGCTGGTGGCCGCGCCGACCGGCTCGGGCAAGACGCTGACGGCCTTCTTCGCCGCCATCGATGCATTGATTCGCGACGGGCTGGCCAATGGCGGTGCGTTGCCCGACGAAACCCGTGTGGTCTACGTCTCGCCGTTGAAGGCCTTGTCCAACGACATCCACCTCAACCTGGACGCGCCCTTGCAGGGCATCCGTGCGGCGCTGGTCGCAGGCGGCTTGCCGGATGTGCCGATTCGTACCGCGGTGCGTACCGGCGATACCCCGCAGCGCGAGCGCGCGCAGGCGCGTCGCACGCCGCCGCATATTCTGGTGACCACCCCGGAGTCGCTGTACGTACTGTTGGGGTCGGCATCCGGGCGCGCGTCGCTGCAGCATGTGCGCACCGTGATCGTCGATGAAATCCACGCGGTGGCGTCGGACAAGCGCGGCAGCCACCTGAGCCTGACGCTGGAGCGCTTGCAGCGGCTGGTCGCGCAGCCGATCACGCGGGTGGGGCTGTCGGCCACCCAGAAGCCCATCGAAACGGTGGCGCAATTCCTGGTCGGTGTCGACGCAGACGGCGTGCCGCCGCCGTGCGAGATCGTCGATATCGGCTACACACGCAAGCGTGATCTGGCCCTGGCGTTGCCGCCCACGCCGCTGAGCGTGGTGATGTCCAACGACCAGTGGCTGCAGGTGTATGCCGATGTGGCTGCACTGGCGCAGCAACATCGCACCACGCTGGTGTTCGTCAACACACGGCGCATGGCCGAACGCGCGGCGCGGCATCTGGGCGATCTGCTCGGCAAGCAGCGCGTGTCGGCGCATCACGGCAGCCTGTCGCGCGAGACGCGCCTGCTGGCCGAGCAACGGCTCAAGGCCGGCGATCTCACGGTGTTGGTGGCGACCGCATCGCTGGAACTGGGGCTGGATATCGGCGATGTCGATCTGGTCTGCCAGCTCGGTTCGCCGCGCTCGATCGCCACCTTCCTGCAACGCGCCGGGCGGTCCGGACACAAGGTCGGCGGTACGCCCAAGGCGCGCCTGTTTCCGCAGACCCGCGACGAACTGGTCGAATGCGCCGCGCTGCTGGACAGCATCCGCCGCGGCGAACTGGATGCCTTGCGCATTGTGACGGCGCCGGTGGATGTGCTGGCGCAGCAGATCGTTGCCGAAGCCGCATGCGAAGACTGGGACGAAGATGCGCTGTTCGCGCTGGTGCGGCGCGCGTGGCCGTTCGCCGGGTTGAGCCGTGCCACCTTCGACAGCGTGGTGCGCATGTTATGCGATGGCTTCAGCACCCGCCTCGGTCCGCGCGCCGGGTATCTGCATCGCGATGCCGTGCACCGGCGCCTGCATGCACGGCGCGGTGCGCGCATGACGGCGCTCACTTCCGGCGGCACCATTCCCGAAACCGGCGACTACAGCGTGGTGCTGGAACCGCAGGCCGAAAAGATCGGCACGGTGAACGAGGATTTCGCCGTTGAAAGCCTCACCGGCGATGTGTTCCAGCTCGGCAATGCGAGCTACCGCATCCTGCGCGTGGAGGCCGGGCGCGTGCGCGTGGAAGATGCCAAGGGCGCGCCGCCGAACATTCCGTTCTGGCTGGGCGAAGCGCCGGGTCGCAGCGATGAGCTCTCTGCGGCGGTGTCGCGCCTGCGTGGCGAGATTGCCGCGCGGCTGGACACCGCGCCGCACCAGGCGGCGCGCGACTGGCTGCAGCGCGAGCTGGAGATGTCCGCCGAAGCGGCGCGGCAACTGGTGGATTATCTGGCAAACGCTTGCACGGCATTGGGCGCGATGCCCACCCAGCAGTGCCTGGTGATGGAGCGCTTCTTCGATGCCAGCGGCGGTACCCAGCTGGTCATCCATTCGCCGTACGGCAGCCGCATCAATCGTGCGTGGGGGCTGGCGCTGCGTAAGCGCTTCTGCCGCACCTTCAATTTCGAATTGCAGGCGGCGGCCACCGAAGATGCGATTGTGTTGTCGCTGTCGACCAGTCATAGCTTTGCGCTGGAAGAGGTTGGCCGTTACCTGCATTCGTCGTCGGCCGAGCATGTATTGATCCAGGCATTGCTGGACGCACCACTATTCGGCGTGCGCTGGCGCTGGAACGCCACCAACGCGATGGCGCTGCCGCGCTTCAGTGGCGGCAACAAGGTGGCGCCGCAGTTGCAACGCATGAAGTCCGAAGATTTGCTCGCCACGGTATTCCCGGACCAGGTGGCCTGTGCGGAGAATCTGGTCGGCGAACGCGAGGTGCCCGACCACCCGTTGGTGGCACAGACGCTGGAAGATTGCCTGCATCACGCCATGGATAGCGACGGCTGGCTGCAGGTGTTGCGCGGCCTGGAATCGGGCGCGGTGACGCTGGTCGCGCGCGACCTGGCGGCGCCGTCGCCGCTGGCCGCCGAAGCCTTGAATGCGCGTCCGTATGCATTTCTCGACGATGCGCCACTGGAAGAACGCCGTACCCAGGCCGTGCAAAGTCGCCGCTACACGCCGCAGACCAGCGACGACCTGGGCCAGCTCGATCCGCAGGCGATTGCCGCAGTGTGCGAAGAGGCCTGGCCACAGCCGCGCGATGCCGAAGAAATGCACGAGGCATTGGTGGTGCTGGGCGTGTTGCCGGTCGCAGAGGCTACCGACGCGCAGTGGCAGGCATGGTTGGCCGCGCTGGCCGCAGCGGGTCGTGCCAGCTGCATTGCCTTGCACGGCAGCCCGGCGCTGTGGGTCAGCGCCGAGCGTATCGACTGGTTCTTGCCGTTGTATCGGCAAGCAACTGTGCAGCCGCCGTTGCAGGCGCCGGCCGATTGCCGCGTTGCCGACTGGCAGCGCGACTGGGCGGTACGCGAACTGCTGCGCGGGCGCTTGTCCGCGGTCGGCCCGGCACAGGTGCCGGCCTTGTCCCACGCATTGCAGGTGCCGGAAGCAGAAATCGCGCTCGCACTGGCGGCCTTGCAACGCGAGGGCTACGTCATGGCCGGGCAGTTCAATGCGCATGTGCAGGGCGAAGAGTGGTGCGAGCGCCATCTGTTGGCACGCATCCACCGCTACACGCTGGGGCGCCTGCGCCGCGAGATCGAACCGGTATCGCAACGCGATTACGCGCGTTTTCTGTTCGAGTGGCAGCACGTGGACAGCAGCAGCCGGGTGGCCGGGCCGGATGCGCTGGCCGGTGTGGTGGGGCAACTCGAGGGCTTCGAGGCGCCTGCGGTGCTGTGGGAGAGCGAGCTATTGCCGGCGCGCATCCGCGACTATCAACCGGCCTGGCTGGACGAGTTGTGCACTGCCGGGCGCACGCTGTGGGCACGCCTGCGGCCCGGCGGCGGCCGCAGCGGCGCTGCACTGCGCAGTACGCCGATCGTGCTGCTGCCACGACGCGAAGCGCAGCGTTGGAGCGCGTTGGCGCGCGATGCCGACGACGCGCCATTGGGCTCCCGCGCGCAACGGGTCATGCAGGTGCTGCAGCAGCAAGGCGCGCTGTTCTTCGACGAAATCGCCGACGCGGCACATCTGATGAACACCGAGCTGGAAGATGCCTTGAGCGAGCTGGTGATGCGTGGCCGCGCGCATTGCGACAGCTATGCCGGCCTGCGCGCGCTGCTGGTGCCGGCGTCCAAGCGGCCGTCGGCACTGTCGCGGCAGCGTCGCCGTGCCAGCGCACTGGGCATCCGCGATGCGGGCCGCTGGGCGCCGGTGCGGGCGCTGCCCGACCTGCCGCTTGCCGAAGCCGCGCAGTGCCATCAGGACACGCTCGAACACGTCGCGCGCACGCTGCTGCGGCGCTACGGCGTGGTGTGCTGGCGGCTGCTCGAACGCGAGGCCGCATGGCTGCCGCCATGGCGGGAATTGCTGCGCATGTATCAACGGCTGGAAGCGCGTGGCGAAATCCGCGGCGGGCGGTTTATCGCCGGGCTGTCCGGCGAGCAGTTTGCGTTGCCGGACGCGATTGCGGCCCTGCGCCGTGTGCGCGCGCAGCCGTTGCCGCAGCAATGGATCTGCGTCAGTGCCAGCGACCCAAGCAACCTGCTCGGCAGTCTGCTGCCCGGCGAGCGGGTCGCGCGCGTGCCGGGCAACCGCGTCGCTTCGCTGGATGGGCTGCCGATGGCGGTCTGGGCGGCAGACCGCTTCCAGGCCTTGCAGGAGCTCACCCCCGAGCAGGCCGAGCAGGCGTTGCGTCTGCTACAGCGCGGACCGGGCGCGGCCGAGCAATCGCCGATGGAGCGCTGGTTGGCTCAATCGCCGGCAAGCACCGTGGCTTTCCCGGTCGCGCGCGGAAGCGGACGCGACACATAGCGGCTATCTGCAACCACCCACCGCCAGGGCGCATCCACGGCCTTGCGGATGCCGATGCGCGGCGTTGCCACTGGATGGGAGGGGGGCGGCACGCCGTCGTCTTCGATCCAGAGCCGTGCGGCCGCAGTGCTGAGATCCAGCCCATTGTCGGCGGCGGTCACGCCGAACGCCTGCGCCAGGCGGCCTGGGCCGGTGGTCAAGGCGGTGACCGGCGCGGCGCCGCGCGCGGCCTGCATGCGGTCGATACCGTCCAGCGGTTCCAGTGCGCGGAGCAGCACCGCATGCCCGGGCGCACCGCCGCAGACCGCATTGATTGCCCAATGCATGCCATAGATGAAATACACATACAGGTGCCCCGGCGCACCGAACATCACCCGCGTGCGCGGAGTCATGCCGCGGAACGAGTGCGCGGCCGGGTCGTCGCTGCCGCAGTAGGCTTCCACTTCGGTGATGCGCCCGCGGCGTCCGTCCGCACTGACCAACACCTTGTTGAGCAATTGCGGCGCGACGTGGCGGGCATCGTGGGCATAGAACGTGCGGGGCAAGAGCGTTGCAGGCATGGCCAAAGCATAGCTGCGCGGACGTGATGTCCCAGCGGTGTGGCCTGGACAGCGCACGTGCGGGGGTAGGGTTTTTCCGAATATGGGCGGTGATGAGCGCGTGATCTGTCACAAAAGCGCAGATTCGATTTGATGAATAGGCACTCCGGCCCTGGATGCATCTCAAGCGCGTTTTGTCGTCGCCGATAGCCATTAGCGATGGGTTAGACCCGCCGTATCGCCATGCGCGGTACGCGCAGCGCCATCGCCTTCCTGTAGCGCATGTCGCCCACGCATCCTTCTTGAGAGAACTCCCCAATGTTAGGCAACTTCAGAATCGGAACCAGACTGATCGTGGCATTCCTGATCGTCTCGGCCATCGGCGCATGCATCGGGTGGGTGGGCTATTCCAACTCCGGCCGCATCAGCGCGCTGTCGACGTCGTTGTACGAGCGCGAGTTGCTCGGCATGTCCCATGTTAAGGAAGCCAACATCAACCTCATCTATGCCGGCCGCGCGCGCGCCAACCTGTTGTTGGCCAGCAGTGCAGAAGAGCGCCAGTCGCATGTGCAGAACATCGACAAATACACCGCCAAGGTGGTCGATCACATGGCCCGTGCGCGGGAGAGCTTCCAGAGCGAGGAAGGCAAGAACAAGCTGGCGCAATTCGATCGCGCCTGGCAGAAGTATCTGGACGAGCGCGGCCGCTTCATCGAAGTCGCCAACCGCGAAGCGTTGCGCGAGGCCAATCCGGAACTGGCCGCGCTCTCGCGCGCGGTACGCGCCAGCTCGGACGAAGTGGATAACCTGATGACCGACCTGAGCGGCCTGCGCGAGCGCAGCGCCGCGGCGGCCAACGCCGAAGCCGATGCGATCCACACACGCAGTTCCAGGCTGTTGGTGGCCATCATCTGCAGCGGCGTGTTGCTCGGTGCCATTCTCGGCGTGGTGATCAGCCGCAGCGTCACCGGGCCGATCCGCCGCGCGGTGGCGGTGGCCAACGGCTTGTCGGAAGGCGATCTCACCATGCACATCGATGTGCATGGCCGCGACGAAACCGCGCAACTGCTCGAAGCGATGCGCACCATGGTCGGGAAGCTGTCGCAGGTGGTCGGCGAGGTCAATACCAGTGCCGAAACCCTCGCCAGCGCGTCGGAAGAAGTCAGCGCCACCGCGCAGTCGCTGTCGCAGGCGGCCAGCGAACAGGCCGCCGGTGTGGAAGAAACCAGTGCGTCGCTGGAGCAGATGACCGCATCGATCAGCCAGAACACCGAGAACGCGCGCATCACCGACGGCATGGCCACCCAGGCCGCGAAAGAAACCGTGGAAGGCGGCGAAGCGGTGGTGGCCACCACCCAGGCGATGAAGCAGATCGCGCAGAAGATCGGCATCATTGACGACATCGCGTACCAGACCAACCTGCTTGCGCTCAATGCCGCGATCGAAGCCGCGCGCGCCGGCGAACATGGCAAGGGGTTTGCCGTGGTCGCCGCCGAGGTGCGCAAGCTGGCCGAACGCAGCCAGGTGGCCGCGCAGGAAATCGGCGAGGTGGCCAGTTCCAGCGTGGAATTGGCCGACCGCGCCGGTCGTTTGCTGGATTCGATCGTGCCCAGCATCAAGCGCACCTCCGACCTGGTGCAGGAAATTTCCGCCGCCTCCGAGGAGCAATCTTCCGGCGTCAGCCAGATCAATTCGGCGGTCGTGCAGTTGAGCCAGACCACCCAGCAGAACGCCAGCGCATCCGAAGAGCTGGCCGCCACTGCCGAGGAAATGAGCGCGCAGGCCGAACAGCTGCAGCAGAGCATGGCGTTCTTCCGGCTGGGCGGGCAGGGCGCGCCGACTCCGCCGCCCAAGCGCGGCAAGCAGGTCGCTGCGCGTCCGGCGCGTGCGGCGGGTACGCGTGGCTGGCGCAGCAACGCAGCGCCGGCGTATGCGATGTCCGAGGGCCCGGACGAAGGCCAGTTCGCGCGTTTCTGAGAGAGCGACCAATGACCGCACCGACGCTTGATGTGATGCCCGGCGATGCCGATGTCGCCGCGCAATATCTGACCTTTCAACTGGATGGCGAAACCTTCGCCACCAGCATTCTCGGCATCCGCGAGATCATTCAATACCGCGCTCCCACACCGGTGCCGTCGATGCCGGATTGCGTGCGCGGGGTGATCAATCTACGCGGCGCGGTGGTGCCGGTGGTGGACCTGCAATCGCGGCTGGGGCGCGCAGACAGCACGATCGGCAAACGCAGCTGCATCGTGATTGTGGCCACCGAACAGGCGCAGGGCACGCAGGTGATTGGCGTGCTGGTCGATGCGGTCAATGCAGTGATCGAACTGGCCGATCAGGACATCGAAGCGGCGCCGTCGTTCGGCACGCATATCCGCCGCGATCTGCTGCGCGGCATGGGCAAGGTCGGCGAGCGCTTCGTGGTACTGCTGGAGATGGAGCAGGTGCTGCAGGTGGACGAGATCGCCGGAAACACCGACGCACTGGCGGCCTGAGCGACAGCCGTGCAGCAGGGCGATCGGCGCAGTCTGCGTCGATCAGGCCCGCAGCTGCCAACCGTCGAAGCCGTGCACGCGGTTGCGGCCATCGCCACGCGCCTGCTGCAACGCGTGCCGCGCACGGGCCAGCAGGGTATTGCTGTCGAGCGCGGTTGGCGTGGCAACGTCCACCACACCTGCGCTGAGCGTCAACGGGCCGGTGGGCCAGTGCGCGTCTTCCACTGCCTTGCGCAAGTCTTCGGCAGTGGCAAGGGCTGCAGATGCAGCGGTCTCCGGCAGCGCCACGCAGAATTGATCGCAGGCCAGACGCGCCACGAGTGCGTCAGCCGGAAGCTGCGCTTCCAGCAATGCAGCCACCTGAAGCAAGGTGGCATCGGCCGCTGCCGCGCCGGCCTGCAATTTTTGCCGCTTGAAGCCGTCCAGTTCGAGCAGCATGAAACCCAGGGGCGCATCGGCGGCAGAGCTGGGCGCGTCGGCAAGCGCGTGCAAAGCGTGCTCCAGCCCGGCGCGATTCCATCGCCCGGTGAGCGCATCGCGCAGTGCATCCAGCTCCACCAGCCGCGCGGCCTGTTGCAGTTCGATGGTGCTGACGACTTGCCTGGCCAAGGCTTGCAGCGCGTCGCGCTCGGTCACCGACAGGCGCCGCGGAACGCGATCCAGCACGCACAGGGTTCCCAGTGCGATGCCGTCCGGGGTCAATAACGGCGCGCCTGCATAGAAGCGGATCTGCGGCTCGCCTGTCACCAGCGCGTTGCGCGCAAACCGCTTGTCCAGGTGGGTATCGCCGACTTCCATCACCTGATCGGGTTCGAGGATGGCATGCGCGCAAAACGACAATTCACGCGGCGTCTCGCTCTGCTGCATGCCGAGCCTGGATTTGAACCATTGCCGATGGGTATCGACCAGCGAGATCAGCGCCATCGGCATCCGGCAGAGCGCGGCTGCGATCGAGGTGAACGCGTCGTAGCTCGGCTCCGGTGCGGTGTCCAGCAGGCGGTAGGCATGCAGTGCCTCCACGCGCTCATCTTCGTTGGCCGGCAGGCGCGCCCCCGGAATGGCGTTGACGCCTCCTGGCAGTAACGTTGCCTGGATCAGGTTCAACGCGGGTGCATCGGGTATCTGCATGCAAAGCACCACCGGGAACAAGGCGCCATCAAGGCGATGAGGGTTTGACGCGACAACGCACTGGCCGATGCGACTGCAACCTTGGCAAGGCACCGGTTCCCAGGGCAGCGGCATATCGGCGAGCGCCTGTCCGGATCTTGCCACAGGAACGCGTGGCTGGCCGGTGCCGGGCTTTCAGTCCCACGGACGCAGCGGTCTCAGCTGCACGACAGGGTGCAACGCGCCGCTGGCGATGCAGCAGGGAAGTTCACCGCATCGGCGTGCCGCGGCGCTGCCCGATGCCAGGCAGCATGCTTGGCCAACTCACTCTCCCTGGCCAGCCTTGCCGGTGGGGCGACGGCTTTGCTCGTCGTGCACCTTCAGGTCTTCCTGGCCCGGGCGTTGCTTGGCGGCATCGTCGTGCTTGCGGTCTTGCTGGCTCTCGGTCACGCCGTGCGCATCGTCGGCGACGTCATCGGGCTGCTGGTCTTTCTTGCTCATGGTGTGGTCCGCTGTGGAGTGAAGCCGGACGTTAGCGCGCGCGATGTGATCCCCACGCCACGGCGACCGGCCGGCCCTGCACCGCAACACCCTCAAAACGCGCAAGCCCCGGAAACATGACGTCTCCAGGGCTTGTGCGTTTGACTCGATGGTGGAGCGGAAGGGGATCGAACCCTCGACCTTCGCGATGCGAACGCGACGCTCTCCCAGCTGAGCTACCGCCCCACGTGCTTCGATTCTACCCACAAGCCGCGCGGTTCGCCAAGCGAAGGGCGCGGCCGACGGTGCGAGGCGGCACTGTCGTGCGGGCTATCGCCTTACTCGCGAACCAGCGGAAACTTGAGGTCCGGGTTCTTGGCCTTCCATTCCTTGTACGACACCGACCCTTCCCAGGCAGCGAAAGCCTTCGGCGTGCGGCCACGACCGGACCAGGTTTCGCCGGTGTGCGGTAGCTCGTACTTGGGCTTCACTTCGCTGCGGCCGCTCTTGACCACTTCCTTGCGCGCGGCAGTGGTGCCCAGGTAAGCGGCAATGTCGTTGCGCTGCTTGGTGTTGAAGTGACCGGCGAACTGCTCGAGCAGCGAAACGATGGTGGCATGCGCAGAGGATGCCTCGCTCGCGCGCTCGGTTTTCTCCTGTTCTTCCAGCTTCTGCAATTCGTCCAGCAGCTTGGCTTTGGCTTGCGCGATGGAATCCAGTTTCGAAGAGGTATTGCTCACAGAGGTATGGCCTCGGAATAAGAGTGGACACGCCGCCCCAAGGGCGCGCGACATTATGGCATGTGGCCCGGGAGCGGCCGTTGTGGAACAGGGGCTTGCACATGGCGTGAACAGGCCTTTCACGACGCCTGTTCGAACGCTTTCGCATTGTCGCTACGGGCGCTGCTGGGCCGAAGGCTCACGTTAGCAGACCCGACCACGACGATACAGGAGCATGTCATGAGTGACGACAAACGCAACGTCGGTTCGCCAGACCGCGACCGCATCAACGTCAATGAAGCCTATGAGCTGCAGTACTGGACCAAGACCCTGGGCGTCAGCGCCGAGCAGTTGCGCGCGGCCGTGCAGAAGGTGGGGCCAATGGCCGCCAGCGTACGCCAGCACCTGGGCAAATAAGCGGAAGGTCCGTCATGAGCCTGAGCGAATATCGCCGCAAGCGCAGCTTTAACAAGACCCGCGAGCCGGAGCCGGGCAAGGCCCTGCCGCCGGGGCAGCGTGCGATCTTCGTGGTGCAACTGCACCACGCCAGCCGCCGCCATTACGACTTTCGCCTGCAGGTGGGCGATGCGCTCAAGAGCTGGGCGGTGCCGAAGGGGCCCAGTTACGACCCCAAGGTCAAGCGCATGGCAGTGGAGGTGGAAGACCACCCGGTCGATTACGCCAGTTTCGAGGGCGAGATTCCCAAAGGCGAATACGGCGGCGGGCATGTGGCGCAGTTCGATCATGGCGTGTGGGCCACCGCGGGCGACCCCGAAGCGCAATTAGCCAAGGGACATCTGCGCTTTGAGTTGTTCGGCAACAAGCTCAAGGGCGGTTGGCATCTGGTGCGCTCGGGCAAGCCGGCGCGGCAGCCGCAGTGGCTGTTGTTCAAGGACGACGATGCCTACGCCGGCACGTTGGAGGCCGATGACCTGCTGGCCGACGTCGCTGCCGCGCCTGCCGAGGATGTACGCCGCGCAGGCGCCGGCAAGACCCAGCGCAAGGCGCTGACGACCGTGCCGCCGCCGGCGGCGAAGAGGCGTGGTACCTGGGCGAAACAGGCGCTGGCGCTGAGCAATGCACGTCGCGCCGAGATGGAAGATGCCCCGTTTGCACCGCAGCTGGCCAAGCTGGGGCAGTCCCCGCCAGAAGGGGCGCAGTGGCTGCATGAAATCAAATGGGACGGTTATCGCATCCTGGCCACCGTGACCAACGGCAAGGTGAGGCTATGGTCGCGCAATGCATTGGAGTGGACCGACAAGACGCCGGAAATTGCCGATGCCATCCGGTCGCTGGGCCTGCGCAGCGCGCAGATCGATGGCGAACTGATCGCCGGACGCGGCACCAAGGACGACTTCAACCTGCTGCAGGCCACCTTGTCCGGCGAGCGCCAGGTGCCGCTGGCGCTGGCGGTATTCGACCTGTTGCATGTGGACGGGGTGGACATCAGCGAGGCGCCGCTGCGCGAACGCAAGCGGCTGTTGCAGCAGGTGCTGGAGGCTGCACCTCACACGCATCTGGCCTATAGCTCGCACGTCGAAGGCGATGGCACCGAGGCGTTCCGGGTGGCCGGGCAACAGCACTTCGAAGGCATCATTTCCAAACGCGCAGATCGCCCGTATCGCGATGGGCGTAGCGACGATTGGCGCAAGACCAAGCAACTGGCCAGCCAGGAGTATGCGGTGGTCGGCTACACCGCGCCCAAGGGCAGCCGCAGTGGCTTCGGCTCGCTGTTGCTGGCCGCGCCGGATCCGGTGCATGGCTGGTTGTACGTGGGCCGTGTGGGCTCCGGGTTCTCCGATGCCTTGATGCGCGAGGTCACCCCGCAACTGGAAGGTGGCGGGCGCAAACCCACCGCGCATATTCCCACCGAAGACACCGACCTGCGCGGCGCCACCTGGTTTGCGCCGCGCTTTGTGGTGGAGGTGTTCTATCGCGGCATTGGTGGGCAACAGTTGTTGCGCCAGGCCTCGTTCAAGGCGCTGCGCCCGGATAAGCGCATCGCCGATCTGGCCGACAGCGATGCCGGAAATGGTCCGGCTACACCGTCCTCTGCCAGGCGTTCGGCAACAACGCGTGCTGCCAAAGACGCAGCAACGCAGGCGCCCAAACGTGCAGCGACGCGGGCAACAGCGCCTGCGCGCAAATCTGCGGTTGCCACACCTTCCTCGGCTGCGCTGCCGACGCTGTCCAGCCCGACCAAGCTGATCTACCCGGATATCCGCGCGACCAAGGGCGATGTCTGGGACTATTACCAGGCGGTGATGGACCACCTGTTGCCGCAGATCGTGGGACGGCCGCTGTCCATCATCCGCTGCCCCAGCGGCGCGGAAAAACCGTGTTTTTTCCAGAAGCACCATACTGCCGGCCTCGAGCGAGTGAGCTCGGTCAAGCTGACCGAAGAGACCGGAACCAACGCGTATTACCTGGTGGTCGAAGACGCGCCTGGCCTGCTGGAACTGGTGCAATTCAATGCGCTGGAATTCCACCCCTGGGGCTCGCATGCGGACCGCCCGGATGTGGCCGACCGGGTGGTCTTCGATCTCGATCCGGGCCCGGACGTGCCGTTTGCCGAGGTCAAACGTGCGGCCAACGATATTCGCAAGCTTTTGGCGCAGCTTGAGCTGGAATCGTTCCTGCGTGTGTCTGGCGGCAAGGGGCTGCACGTGGTGGTGCCCCTGAACCCCGGCTGCGATTGGGAGGTGACCAAGCGTTTCGCCAAGGGATTTGCCGATGCCCTGGCGCAGGCGCAGCCGCAGCGGTTCATCGCCACTGCCACCAAGCGGCTGCGCAACAAGCGCATCTTCGTGGACTACCTGCGCAACGGCCGTGGCGCCACCGCGGTTGCGTCCTATTCGTTACGCGGCCGCCCGGGGGCGCCAGTCGCGTTGCCGCTGGCGTGGTCGGACCTGTCCAAGCTGCAGCGCGCCGATGCATTCACCTTGCGCGATGTCCCGGAGAAGCTGCGCCGTCGGCGCAAGGATCCCTGGGCAGACATGGACGGCATCCGGCAAAACCTGGCGCGCTGGGCAGAGCAGGACGAGGAGTGACGTGCTACGGCGCAGAGAATGCCGGCATCGCCGCGCGGGTGCGACCGGTAATGAAATCGCCGTGCGACGCAGGCGCTTCGCAAGGTCCTCACGCCTTCCAATACTGCTTGCGAGGCGGTCTTCGCCGGCTCGGCGCCGCCTGTCCGCATCTGACGAAGAGCCCGCATCGCTGCGGGCTTCTGTGCCATCACCGCCGCAATCCTACGCCGCAGTGTCGTCCAGCAGCGGCATCAGCTGTGATTCCAGCAGGGCACGACGCCATTGGCCCAGCGCCGCAGGCCAGCTGCGTTGTTCCATCAGGGTTTCCAGGTGGCGGCGCGAGGCCAGCAGGCCGTCCGGCAGGCCGAGTTCGCGGCTACGCTGCGCCACGGCGTCCTGCAGCCGTTTGAGTACGGCCTTGTTGCCGTCGGTGGCGGCCTGCGCCAGCGGCGCGTGCTCTTCATCCGGCAGCGGGATGTTGAGCGCATCCCACACCGCGTTGGCAAGCTTGCGCGGCGCCTTGGGGAATTTATCGAACTGGCGCAGCAAGGCTTCCAGGTCGGCGGGCGGAAACCGCGCCAGCTGGCTGGCCAGTTCGTTGTCCAGGATCCAGCTGCGCGGTCGATCGCTCTGCCGCGCCTGCAGGTCGCGCCAACGCAGCAGGCGCAGCAGGCGTCGTTGCGCGGCCGGTTCCAGGAACTGTGCGGCACGCAGGCTCACATGCGGCCAGCGCTCGCCATCGTCGTGCTCCACCGTGGCGAGCAGGCGCTCGGCATCTTCGGCCAGCCACTCCAGACGGCCCTGCTCGGCGAGGCGGCGGGTGAGCGCGTCGTGGATCGCAAACAGATAGCGCACGTCGTCGGCGGCATATTCCAGTTGCGCCGGCGACAGCGGGCGACGCATCCAGTCCGAGCGTGTCTCGCCCTTGGTCAGCAAGGTGCCGGTGACTTCCTGCACCAGTTTCTGGTAGCCCATGCCGCCGCCGACACCGGCCAGGGCCGCGGCGATCTGGGTGTCGAACAACGGCCGCGGCAAGGCGCCACACGCGCATTTGAACGTGACCAGGTCTTCGCTGGCGCTATGCATCACCTTGACGATGTCGGTGGCGGTCAACCACTCCTTGAGCGCCGCGTTCATGCCGGGGATCAGCGGGTCGATCAGCAGGATCTCATCGCCGATGGCCATCTGCACCAGGGCCAGCTGCGGCCAGTAGGTGCGCTCGCGAATGAATTCTGTATCCAGGCCGATGCGCGACGGTCGCGCTGCCTGCAGGCGGTCAGTCAGCTCGGAGGGGTGGATGATCCAATGGGGCACGTGATTTCCGGCGGCGGCAAGGGTTTGCGCAGAGCGCGCAGAATAGCCTAACGTCGCGATCGCCTGTCGTGCGGCAGAGCACTGGAAGGAGCAGGTGGTGGGTGAGTGCGGTGACCGGATGGCAGCGTGGGCAATGGTCGCGCTGAGGGCGACTGGCAAAATTCCTGCGCAGCCAGCAGGCGGGCGCGGCCGCGGTGCGGAATCGGCATCTGGCACGCCTACGCTCCGGTTCCTGCGCGCCCGCCTTGCCCGCCCGAGCGCTGCTCGCTGCGTTTTGTTGGCCGCTCTTAGCCTGTGCGCCTGTTCGCGCACGCCGACGCCCGCGCCTGCGGCTGCGCCGCAACCGGCACCTGCCGCCGTGCCGAGCAAGCCGAACGTTTCCATCGGTGGCGAAGAATCCGCCGAAACCGTGGCGCAATGGCAACCGCCGGTGGTGGAGTTGGGCGACGAGCCCCTGGCGCAGGTGCGCAAGCGTGCCGACCAGGCATTGCGGGAAGACCGCCTGTATCGCGACGCCGGCGATGCGATCCCGTTGTATCTGGCGATCCAGCAGCGCGCCGGTGGCAAGGATGCAGCCAGCCGGCGTGGCCTGGAGCAGGCGCGTGGCCGGTTGCTCGAACGCGGCGCGGCGCTGATCGCACAAACCGAGCGCCAGGACGACGCGTTGGAGCAGGCGCGTGAGGTGGCCTTCGTCGCGCTTGCCCTTGCGCCACAGGACCCGAAGGTGCGCGCACTGCAGCGCGAGGTGGAAACCGCGCAGCGCGTGCTGGCGTTCAACCGCGCCGGCGAAGAAGACCTGCGCGGCGGGCGGCTGGGCGAAGACGGCAATGGCGCGCTGGTGAATTTTCGCGATGCCGCGCAATTGGATCCCGACAACCCGCGCACCCGGCAGGGCCTGGCCGCCGTGGAAAGCGGCCTGCTGGAGCGCGCCGAACAGGCGGCGCAGGCGAGCGACTTCATCGGTGCCCGTTACTGGCTGCAGATGGCGGGGCAGGTACGCGATCGCGCGCCGACCATCGCCGATGCGCGCGCGCGGGTGGAACGCGTGCGCCGGGCGCAGATCGCGGCGTTGCACGACGCCGGTCTGCACGATCTGACCTCGCCGCGCGGGCTCAAGGCGGCCGGCGAGAAGCTTGCCGAAGTGTTGCGCATCGCCGACCCCGGAGACCCAGTGGCCGGCGATCTGCGCCGCCGGCTGGAACTGGCCACGCATTACGGCAGCTTCCGTCCCGGGCAGGTGTTCACCGACGGGCTCAAGGTCGGCGGGCGCGGGCCGCAGATGATCGTGGTGCCGCATGGCGCATTCCAGATGGGAGCCGGCGATGCGGAGCCGGGCGCTTCCGACAACGAGCGCCCCGCCCATTACGTGCGCTTCGCACGCGGCTTTGCGTTGTCGATCACCGAGGTCACGGTTGCCGAGTTCCGCCAGTTCGTCGATGCCACCGGCGCACGCCCGCGTGCCACCCGGCGTGGGCATTCGGTGGTTTACGACGAGCGCAGCGGCAACTTCATCCGCCGCAGCGGCGTGGATTGGCAGTCCGACTACAACGGCGCCCAGGCCGCGCCCAACAGCCCGGTGATGCACGTCAGCATTCGCGACGCCGAAGCGTATGCGAGCTGGCTGTCGGAACAGACCGGCCGCCATTACCACGTGCCCAGCGAGGCCGAGTTCGAGTATGCGGTCCGTGCCGGCACCACCGGACGTTACCCGTGGGGCAACGCGGGCTCGCCGCCGGCCGACGCCGGTAATTTCACCGGCGGCAACGACGTTTCGCGCAGCGGCCGGCACTGGAACAACGGCTTCGTCGGCTACGGCGATGGCTTCTGGGGTCCGGCGCCGGTCGGCAGTTTTCGCGCCAACGCCTGGGGTCTGCACGATATGGGCGGCAACCTGAGCGAATGGGTGGCCGACTGCTGGCACGCCAGCTACCGGCGTGCACCGGCCGATGGCGCTGCCTGGTACAACCCGGGCTGCCGGCAACGCATGATCCGTGGCGGCAGCTGGGCCAATTCGCCGCAACAGACGCGCGCGGCTTGGCGGCAGTCGCAGGATTCGGACACCACCAGTGCCCGTATCGGCTTTCGCGTGGCACGCGGAATCTAGCGACGACCTACGGCGGATGGGCGCGTCGATCGTGCGGTTCGTGACTGCAGGCTTCGGCTTGCCGTCGCTGTCGCCGCGAGCGCTTTCGGCTCGGCCCTAAAATCTGGGGACGCCTTGGCGGGGGCGTGTTCGCTCCGACAGAGTCGGCTCGGGGCGCGGCTAGGCGAGAAAGGCATCTGTCGTGCACGACGAGAAACTCGGCCAAAAGAGCGCTGCAGTCGCGCGAGCGCCTCTGGGGATCGAGGACCCGCGGACGGCGGGCGCTTCCATCCAGCAACGTTCCGAGGACGACGAACGCAAGCGAAATTTCCGAGGCGGCAATCCCCGGCCGTTAGCGGCGCAGTGGGCGCTTGCAGGCGATGCGCAGCGCTGACCAAGCGTTGTGCGCAAGGTGGGGTTCAGTTGGCTTAACAGCGATGAACACCGCGTGCATGCGCAGTGAAACCGGCCGTGTCTGCTGTGGTCAAATCGCAACCGCTATCAAGGGACTGCCGTCATGGGCATGGGGATCAAAATGTTTCGTTGGGTGATTGCGATCTTGCTGATCGGCGGCAGCGGCTATGCCGTGGCGCGGCATCTGCAGGACAGTAATACGGCTGGGCATTACGGCTCGGTCGAAGTTCTCCGCCCGGAAGGGACGCCCAAGGCGATGGTGATCCTGCTGCCCGACAGCGCTCATCCGCAAGACAGCCAGAAGCTGGCCGACCTGCTGAGCGACGATGGCGCGCTGGTGGCAGTGGTCGACACCGCCAACTATCGTGAACACGTGCGCTCGCACCAAGCCGCCTGCAGCTCGCTGGCCGACGATGCCGAGCGACTGGGCAAGAAATTGTTGCGCGCCGAACACGTCGATGCGTTCCTGCCGCCGGTGCTGGTGGGGCAGGGCGATGGCGCGGTGCTGGCGCGTCAGGCGGTGGCCTCGGCCGCGCCCGACGTGCTGGGCGGCGCGGTGGTTGCCGACGCCGGCACCAAGGATCCAGGCCTGGCGTGCTCGCGCGATCTGCCCAATGCCAGTCAGGGCTTCCTGGACGATCTGGCCGATGCATCCAGCCCGATGCAGATCGCAGCGGCCACACGCGGGCACTTCCTGGCTGCGCAGTCGCAGGGCCTGGGCGACCTGCCGCTAGTGGAACTCCACGCACCTGGCAGCGACCGTCTGGTGGTGATGTTGTCCGGCGATGGCGGCTGGCGCGAGCTGGATAAAGGCATTGCCGCGCAGTTGCAGCAGCAGGGCGTGTCGGTGGTGGGCTGGAATAGCCTGCGCTACTTCTGGGGCAGCCGCACGCCGCAGCAGGTCGGGGCGGATCTGGATCGGGTGATCGCCAGCTATCGCCAGCGCTGGCATATCCAGCACGTTGCCCTTGTTGGGTACTCGTTCGGTGCCGATGTGTTGCCGTTCGCCTATCCGGAACTGTCGCCCCAGCAACGCGCTTCGGTGCAGTTCGTCAGCCTGCTCGGCCTGGGCCACGAGGCCGACTTCAAGGTGCGCGTCGGTGGCTGGCTGGGCTGGCATAACGACGCCGAGCGCGATGTGGAGCCGGCCATCCAGGCGCTGGACGCGCACCGCCTGCAATGCATCTACGGCGACGAAGAAAAGGACACGCTGTGCCCGGAGCTGCGCGCACGTGGCGTGCAGGTGCTGGCGCGTCCGGGTGGGCATCACTTCGACCACGATCCGGTGGTGCTGGCCAATCTGCTGATGGAGGGCTGGCAGCATGCAGCGCAGACGCCGATCGCGGAAACAGCAAGCCGCTCCTGAAGCCGCTTGCAACCGGCGAAGCGTTGCATAACGTTTTCTGGATCGGTTGATCGACAAGCGGTGATCGCCAATGAGCACCTTCCTGCGAAGGTGCTCAACATTGAAGTGCTGCTGGCGGCCCTGCTCCAGCGAAATCGCGGACTCGCCCGACCCTGTGGCGTGTTTCGAAGGCGCTCTCTGGCACCGCGCCTATCCTTGTGGCACTCCGTGCAATGGGCACCTTCGAAGAGTTCATGTCAGCGCTTAGCGCCGACATTGCTGCAGGAGCGACGGCGCTGCGCATGGCTTGCGGTCAGCTTTCGCCAGACTCCACACGCACCTGGATGCTGCCATCGGCCAGCTGCGCGCGCAGGCGTTCGCCCGTGACCACCTCGGCGGCGCTGCGCACCACGCTGCCGTCGGCAGGGCGGGTCACGATGGCGTAGCCGCGCGCGACTGTGGCCAGCGGGCTGACCGCTTCCAGCGAGCGTGCAATGCTGCGCAGTTGCAGCTGATCATGCTGCAGGCGGCGTTGCATCGCCGCCTGCGGGTGCAGTGCCCGCAGGCGTTGCTGCAAGCCGGCCAGCTGGCGTTGCGGGTTGTGTGCTTGCAGCTGCGCTTGCCCACGCTGTACACGCGCCTGCAAGCGTTCGAGCACCTGCGTCATGCGCGCACGCAGCTGGCGACCGGCGTCTTGCTGGCGGCGATGGAGCAGTTGCAGGCGCGCCTGCGGGCTCTGCGCACGCAGCCGCAGTGCCAGTCTGTCTGCGCGTTGCATGGCATTGCCCAAGGCGTGTTGCTGCAGTTGGGTCATGCGTGCCTGCGCACGCCGCACGCGCGCGACCAGCTCGCGTTGATCGGGCACCAGCAATTCGGCCGCGACCGAGGGCGTGGGCGCACGCACGTCGGCCACGAAATCGCTGAGGCTGAAGTCGGTCTCGTGGCCGACTGCAGACACCACCGGCGTCTGCGCGGCGGCGATCGCGCGCGCCAGGCGTTCGTCGTTGAAGGCCCACAGATCTTCCAGCGAGCCGCCACCGCGGGTGATCAGGATGACGTCGTAGCGCCCGGAAGCATCGGCGCGTTGCAGCAGTGAGGTGATCTGTGCGGCAGCGCTGTCGCCTTGCACCAGCGAGGGCAGTAGATCCACTTCGAGCAGCGGAAAACGCCGCGCCAGCACGCTGAGCACATCGCGCACCGCCGCGCCGCTGGGCGAGGTGATCACCGCCAGCCGCTGCACATGCGCAGGCAGTGCCTGCTTGCGTTCGGCATCGAACAGGCCTTCGGCGGCAAGACGCGCGCGCAGTTCGTCGAAGGCGCGACGCAGGGCGCCTTCGCCGGCTTCTTCCATATGGTCGAGCACCAGCTGATAGTCGCCGCGTGCTTCGTACAGGGTCAGGCGCCCGCGCGCGAGCACGCGCAGGCCTTCGCGCGGCTGAAATTTCAGCCAGGTGCTCTTGGGCTTGAACATCGCGCAGCGGATCTGCGCGCGCGCATCCTTGAGTGTGAAATACAGATGTCCCGACGCGGGACGGGTGACGCTGCTCAGTTCGGCTTCCACCCACACCAGCGGGAAGCTGCCTTCCAGCAGGTCGCGCGCCAGTGAATTGAGCTGGCTGGGAGTGAGGATCTGATCGTTGCGGTCGGCCATCGCTGCATTATCCCGTAGCGACGACGGTCATGGGTGATCGGCTGCGAATGCCGATGCCGCCGGTGGCTGCGCCGATCGCGTGCACGTGCAGGCCGCAGCTGCTGCATGCGCGACGCGTGCGGGTCAGAGGTCGTGTTGCGCCAGCGCCCAGCCAACGTGTTCGCGCACCAGCGCCGAGTCGTCGTGGCGACGCGCTTGCAGTGCGGCCAGGACCTCTGGCGTGCCAGGCGCATTGCCCAGGCCCACGGCAATATTGCGCAACCAGCGCTCGTGTCCGCTGCGGCGGATCGGGCTACCCTCGGTGCGGCGCAGGAACTCGTCCTCGTTCCAGGCGAACAACTGCGGCAGCGTGGCCACGTCCAGGTCGTTGCGGGCGCGGAAATCGGCTTCGTCGGTGCGCTTGGCGAACTTGTTCCAGGGGCAGATCAGCTGGCAGTCGTCGCAGCCGAAGATGCGGTTGCCGATCGGCTTGCGCATCTGTTCCGGAATTGGACCGTCGTGTTCGATGGTGAGGTAGGCAATGCAGCGGCGCGCATCCAGCCTGTATGGCGCAATGATGGCCTGGGTCGGGCAGATGTCGATGCAGCGCGTGCAGGTGCCGCAATGCGCGGTGGCCGGCGTGTCGATGGGCAGCGGCAGATCCAGATAGATCTCGCCCAGGAAGAACCACGAGCCGCCATGACGATCGATCAGGCAGGTGTGTTTGCCGATCCAGCCCAGGCCGGCATTGCGTGCCAATGCGCGCTCCAGCACCGGCGCCGAATCGACGAACACGCGGAACCCGAATGGGCCAATTTCGCCCTGGATGCGCCCGGCGAGCTTCTGCAGCCGGTTGCGCATCAGCTTGTGATAGTCGCGCCCCAGCGCATAGCGCGCCACATAGGCGCGGTTGCCGTCGTGCAAGGTGTTCCAGGCTTCGGTGTCGTCCTTGCGGCCGTAATCCATGCCAACCGACAACACGCGCAGGGTGCCGGGAACCAGTTCCTGCGGGCGCGAGCGTTTGTCGCCGTGCTGGGCCATCCAGTGCATGGTCCCGTACAGGCCTTCTTCCAGCCAGCTGCGCAGATGCACCTCGTCCTCGCCCAGCTCAATGCCGGTGATGCCGCACCGTTGAAAGCCGGCTTCGCGCGCAAGCACGCGAATGCGCGCAGCGGCATCGGCAGGGTCGGGGTGGGCAAGGGCGGCAGACATGGCGACAAGTATAGAATTCCCTGCATGTACGCACCGCTCGATCTTTACGACACCACCGCCGCGCGCACGCTCGATGCGCAGGCCACCACGCTGCTCGGCGGCGACGGCTACACCCTGATGCAACGCGCCGGGCAGGCGGCCTGGCAGTGGTTGCTGGAGCGCTGGCCGCAGGCGCGCCGCATCGTGGTGGTCTGCGGCACCGGCAACAATGGGGGCGACGGCTATGTGCTGGCGCGCCTGGCACACCGCGCAGGGCGTCAGGTGCGCGTGGTGCACCTGACCGAACACGGCCCCGGCTCGGATCTGGCGCAGCGCGCCTGTACCGACTACCTCGCCGTCGGTGGGGCAATCGAATTGTTTCCGTATCCGCTGGCGCAGGCCGATGTGATCGTCGATGCGCTGTTCGGCATCGGCCTGAATCGCGCACCCGATGATGCAACCGCCGCCCTGATCGACGCCATCAACGCGGCAGGCGTGCCGGTGTTTGCGCTGGATGTGCCCAGCGGCATCGATGCCGACCATGGGGTGGCCTTCGGTGCGGCGGTACGCGCAGCACTGACCTTGCAGTTCATCGTGCCGCATCTGGGGCTCTACACCGGCGATGCGCTGGAACATGCCGGCGAGCGTCAGATCGCCGCGCTGGAGGTGCCGCTTTCAGCGTTCGACGGGCTCACGCCAGCCGCACATAGTTGGAGTGGCGAGGCCCTTGCGGCGCAATTGCGCCCGCGTCGCCGCAACACGCACAAGGGCGAATCGGGGCGGGTGCTGTGCGTGGGCGGCAATCTCGGCAGCGGTGGCGCGATCATGCTGACCGCCGAAGCGGCGTTGCGCAGCGGCGCCGGGTTGGTGCAGGTCGCAACGCGCGCCGAGCATGTCACGCCGCTGCTGGCGCGCTGCCCCGAAGCGATGGCGCGTGCCGTGCAGGCCGATGACGACATCGCCACATTGGCCGAGGCGGCAGATGTAGTCGCGCTCGGGCCCGGGCTAGGGCAGGACGCCTGGGCGCAGGCGTTGTGGCGTGCCGCGCTGGGCGCCGCTAAGGCAGTGGTGATCGATGCCGATGGGCTGAATCTGCTGGCCTCCACCGACGTTGCAGCGCGTGGTCCGCGCATCTTGACGCCACATCCGGGCGAAGCCGGTCGTCTGCTTGGTCTTTCGACCCGACAGATTCAGCGCGATCGTCCGGCCGCTGCCGCTGCACTCGCAAAACGCTACGACGCCGTGGTGGTGCTCAAGGGCGCCGGCACCGTGGTCGCGTCGCCAGGTCACTTGCCGCGCATCATCGATGCGGGCAATCCCGGCATGGCGGTCGGCGGGATGGGCGATCTGTTGACCGGCGTCATCGCGGCATTGCTGGCGCAGGGATTCTCGCCGTTCGATGCCGCCAGCCTTGGCGCCTTGTTGCACGCCTGTGCCGGCGATGCGGCCGCGCACGCAGGCGAGCGCGGCCTGCTGCCCACCGACCTGCTTGCCGAGCTGCGCCGCCTCGCCAACGCTGGAGCCATCGCATGATCGACCTCAACGGACAGCTGCACGACGTGCAGGCCACCGAAACCCTGGGCCAGGCGCTGGCCGCCGTGCGACCGGCCAGCGCGGTGGTGCAGCTGCATGGCGACCTGGGCGCGGGCAAGTCCACGCTCGCGCGCGCGCTGTTGCGCGCACTCGGTGTCACCGGGCCGATTCGCAGCCCCACCTACACCTTGGTCGAACGCTATCCGCTGGCAACCGGCGATGAAGCCTGGCACCTGGACCTGTACCGCATTGGCCATGCCGGCGAGCTGGATTTTCTCGGGCTCGACGAGGGCAGTGCGAGCTTGTGGCTGGTTGAATGGCCGGAGCGCGGTGCTGGCGTGCTGCCGCCAGTCGATCTGGACGTTGAACTGGCCGTGGCTGGCGAAGGCCGCAGTGTTCGGTTGCTGGGCCGCAGTGCGATCGGGCATGCCTGGATGGAAAGGCTGTCACGGCAGCCCCAGTTGCAGGCCCTTTTTGCCTCCTCACGAGAAGAATGAACGCCAGGTTATGGATTATTAAGGGAAATTGCCTTGCAATTCACACAGTTGGATGCTTGAATCCAGCGCCATGACACCGGGGATCCGCCAGTTCTTTCTTTCCGCCCTGACCGCCAGCTTGAGCCTGGCGGTTTTTGCTGCATGGGGCGGCGAAATCAAGGGGGTTGGCGTCAGTACCGGGGCCACCGGGACCCGTGCAGAAATTCAACTGGCCGGCAGCGGCGGCTTCAAAACGCTCTCGCTGGCGAACCCGACGCGCCTGGTTGTCGATTTTCCCGAATCCTCGGGCATGCGCGGTCTCAAGCTGCCGTCCGCTGCCGGATTGGTGACCTCGGTACGCACCGGTCAGCCGGTGCCTGGCACATTCCGTGTGGTGTTCGAACTGGCAACGCCGGTGACGCCGCTCAAGCCGCAGATGCAGACGCTGGGTAGCGTGTCGACATTGGTGATCGAATGGCCTGGCGATCCGGCGCCGGCGGCGGCCTCCGCCGTTGCTGCGGCTGCACTGACGGCAGCCCCGGCGCCGCGTCCGCTCAATGCGCAGGCCGAAGCTGCACGCGCAACGGCCGCCCTGGCCGCATCTGCGCAACGTGCCTCCTCGGTGCCGCCGTCCCAGCCGTCGACTCCGCCGCCTGCACCGTCTGTGCCGGCATCGGCGCTGCCCACTGTCACTCAGGCCCCGGTACCGACCACTGTCGCTACCGGTGTGCCGACGCCTCGGCCTGCCACCTCCGGTGCACCAGCGCCGACCGGCGTTGCCGGCAACACGCCGAACCGTGCCGCCGGGGCCGCTGCCAACGTTACGTCCGGCGCGGTGGTGGCGGGCAGCAGCGCATCTGCAGCTGCCATCTTGAATGGCGGCAGCGCACCGATGGGCGCAACCTCCGGTAATGCCGCGGCAAATGCCCCCAATAGCGCCTCGAGCGCGGTGGCTGCTGCAGGCGACGACGACCTGCCGCCGCGCCCCGTGCTGCCAAGCGAAGCGTCGCGGGTCAAGATGGCGCCGGGCATGCGGCCGTTGATCGTGGCGATCGACCCGGGCCACGGCGGCCAGGACCCGGGCGCCATGGGTCCCACCGGCAAGCGCGAGAAGGACGTCACCCTGGCGGTCGGCCGTGAGCTGGCACGCCAGGTCAACGCCACGCCAGGCATGAAGGCCTACCTGACCCGCGATACCGACGTGTTCATTCCGTTGCCGATGCGTGCGCAAAAAGCCCGCGCCGCCAAGGCCGACATCTTCATTTCCATCCACGCCGACGCCGCCGAAAACCGCAGCGCCACCGGCTCCTCGGTGTACGTACTGTCGACCAAGGGAGCCTCGTCGCAACGTGCGCGCTGGCTGGCCGACAAGGAAAACGCGGCCGATCTGGTTGGCGGCGTGCGCCTGCAGCAGACCGAAAGCACCTTGGCCAACGTGTTGCTGGACCTGGCTCAGAGCGGCCATATGAAGGCCTCCGAAGATGCCGCCGGCCATGTGCTTGGAGGATTGAAGCGCATCGGCAACAACCACAAGCCGCAACTGGAACGCGCCAACTTCGCGGTGCTGCGCACCTCCGACATGCCGGCAATGCTGGTGGAAACCGCCTTCATTTCCAATCCGGACGAAGAACGCCGCCTGATCGATCCGGCTTATCAGCGCAAGATCGCTGGCGCCGTGCTGGACGGCATCGATACCTTCTTTACCCGCCAACCGCCGCCAGGCACGTTGTTCGCAGCACGTGCGCAAGCCGAAGCCGATGCAGTCAGCACCGTGGCCGGCGGCAGCCGCTGACCCGCTCGGCTATCATTCCGCACTGATTCCTTAGATGACGGCGACTGTGCGCCGCCGGATTGCCGTGCCGAGTTCTGTCTTGCCTGTCACACCGCCGATCTACCGCGTTTCGCGCGTGCTGCAATGGAGCGTGCGCTGATGGCGATCCGCCAGCTGCCCGAGATTCTGATCAACCAGATCGCTGCCGGCGAAGTCGTCGAGCGGCCCGCATCGGTGGTCAAGGAACTGGTCGAAAACGCACTCGACGCCGGCGCCACGCGCGTGGATATCGAGCTCGAGGAGGGCGGCGTCCGGCTGATCCGCATCCGCGACAACGGTGGCGGCATCGCCCCGGACGAACTGCCGCTGGCCGTGTCGCGGCATGCCACCAGCAAGATCGCTTCGCTGGACGACCTGGAAACCGTCGCCACGCTGGGCTTCCGTGGCGAAGCCTTGCCGTCGATCGCCTCGGTCAGCCGCTTTACCCTGACCTCGCGTCGCCACGACGCCGAGCACGGCTCCGCATTGGAAATCGACGGCGGTCGCCTGGGCGAGGTGGTGCCGCGCGCGCATGCGCCGGGCACCACGGTCGAAGTGCGCGAACTGTTCTTCAACGTGCCGGCGCGGCGCAAATTCCTGCGTGCCGAACGCACCGAACTCGGCCACATCGAAGAGTGGTTGCGTTCGTTGGCATTGGCGCGGCCGGATGTGGAATTGCGCGTCTCGCACAACGGCAAGCCGTCGCGTCGCTACAAGCCGGGCGATCTGTATTCGGACGCGCGGCTGGGCGAAACCCTCGGCGACGATTTTGCGCGCCAGGCCTTGCGCGTGGACCAAAGCGGTGCCGGTCTGCGCCTGCACGGCTGGGTTGCGCAACCGCATTACTCGCGTGCCAGCACCGACCAGCAATACCTCTACGTCAACGGCCGCTCGGTCAGGGACCGCAGCGTGGCGCATGCGGTGAAGATGGCCTACGGCGATGTGCTGTTTCATGGCCGTCAGCCGGCCTATGTGCTGTTTCTGGAGCTGGACCCGGCACGCGTGGACGTCAATGTGCACCCGGCCAAACACGAGGTGCGTTTCCGCGAAGCGCGGCTGATCCACGATTTCGTCTATCGCACCCTGCAGGATGCCTTGGCGCATACCCGTGCCGGCGTCACGCCAAACAGTATCGGCAGCGATGGTGCCGGCGACCCAGGTGCGACCGCTGGCGGACTGGGCAACATTGCCAGCAGCGGTGTTCCTAACCACGGCAACGCACCTGGCAGCAGCGGTAGCGGCTACAACTACCCGAGCTGGACGCCTTCGCAAACGCCGCTGGGACTGCGTGTGGACGAGGCGCGCGCCGCCTACAGCGCGCTGTACGCGCCGCCGCCCAGCAGTGCGCAGCAATCGGCAGGCATGCCGAGCATGGCCGGCACCGGGTTGCCGGCAACTGCGCAAGACAGCGGTGTTCCGCCGCTCGGTTATGCCTTCGCGCAGTTGCACGGCATCTACATCCTGGCCGAAAACGCCGAAGGCTTGATCGTGGTCGACATGCACGCGGCGCATGAGCGCATCGGCTATGAGCGGCTCAAAAATGCGCACGACAGCATCGGCCTGCACGCGCAGCCCTTGCTGGTGCCGATGACGCTGGCAGTGGGCGAGCGCGAAGCCGACACCGCCGAGCGCGAAGCGGAGACCTTGGCCACGCTCGGCTTCGAGATCACCCGGGCCGGGCCGCAGTCGCTGCACGTGCGCAGCATTCCCGCGCTGCTGGCCAATGCCGAGCCGGAGGCGCTGCTGCGCGATGTGCTGGGCGATCTGCGCGAGCATGGTCAAAGCCGCCGCATCGCCAGCGCACGCGACGAACTGCTCTCCACCATGGCGTGCCACGGTGCAGTGCGCGCCAACCGCCGCCTCACCGTGCCTGAAATGAACGCGCTGCTGCGCGATATGGAAGCCACCGAACGCTCGGGCCAGTGCAACCATGGCCGACCGACCTGGGCGCGGTTTACGCTGAGCGATATCGATCGTTGGTTTCTGAGGGGGCGTTGATGGCAGTGCACGGGGGGAAGGGCTGGCTGCTCGGCATGCTGGTCGCAGCGGCGTTATTCGGTTGCGGGCGCGATGCGCCACCGCCGGCTGCGCCGGTCGCACTCGACAAGACATTTCTGGCCGACACCGCCGCCTGGCGCGAAGCGCGGCTGAAGGAACTGCGCGCGCCCGATGGCTGGACCAGCCTGGTTGGCCTGCATTGGCTGTCGCTGAAGGCGCATTACATCGGCAGCAGCGCCGACAGCGGTATCAGACTCGCGGTAGGCCCACCGAAGATGGGCATGGTGTCCACGGAGAACAACGCGGTCTGGTTCGTGCCCGAGCGTGGTGCCGCGCTGACCCTCGATGGCAAGCCGCTGACCAGCCGGATCCGCTTCCAGTCCGATCGCGATCCGCAGCCCACCCTGATCCATTTCGACGAGGGCAAGGGCGTGTTGAGCCTGATCCATCGCGGCGACCGGTATGCGCTACGGGTCAAGCATGCCGACGCGAGCTCGCGCACGCACTTCGCGGGTCTGGACTATTGGCCCGTGGATCCATCCTGGCGCATCAACGCGCGCTATGTGCCCAACTCCGTCGGCAAGACCATCCCGATCGTCGACATCGTCGGGATCAGCAGCGAGCAGCCGAACGCGGGCGCGATCGAGTTCGAGCGCGACGGCAAGACCTACCGATTGGAAACCATCGGCGAGCCAGGGCGGCCGATGTTCGTGGTATTCGCCGACCGCACCAGCGGTCACGGCAGCTATCCGGCTGGACGTTTTCTGGATCTGGACGTGCCCGATGCCTCGGGGCATGTCATCGTCGATTTCAACCGCGCCTACAACCCGCCATGCGCGTTCACCCCGTTCGCCACCTGCCCACTGCCGCCGCCGGAAAACCGCATCGATCTGGCGGTGTCGGCAGGCGAGAAGGCCTACAAGGTGCCGCACTGACATGCGCGCCATTCACATGTGCGGAGAAGCCTGGTGACCGGGCGACGGACCACGTTGACGCGCCAGCGGATTGCCACCTGGTGCAGCGGCGCGCTGCTTGGCCTGGCCTTGTGGAGCGGCGCGCTCGTACCGGTGTGGGCGCGCGGTGCCGGCGACGCGCCGGCAGGCCCGCCGGTGCCGCTGCTGTGGAAGGTCGATGGGAAGGGCGGCACGCTGTATCTGCTGGGCTCGTTTCATGTGCTCAAGGCCAGCGACTACCCGCTATCGCCGGATGTGATGCAGGCCTTCGCCAAGGCCGACCGTCTGCTGTTCGAATTGCCGCCTGACGATGCGCAATCGCCCGAGCTGGCCAGTCGCATGCTGCAGGCGGCGCGGCGCACCGACGGGCGTACGCTGCAGGACACGCTGGATGCGAAGACCTGGCAGGCGCTGAGCGCCTACGCGCGCAAGTACGGCATGTCGCTGGCGAGCCTGCAGCCGCTCGAGCCCTGGTTCGTGGCGCTGACGATCAGCCTGGCGGAGATGACCCGGCAAGGCATGGACCCGAACGCGGGGCTGGACCATTACCTGATGGAACAGGCGCAGGCGCGCGGCAAACCGGCCGACGGCCTGGAGCGCGCCGCCGAGCAAATCGCCTTGCTCGACGGCATGTCGCCGACCGAGCAGCATCAGTTGCTGGAAGAGTCGCTGGACGAGGCCGATGCCACCGACCAGCTACGCCAGCTGCATGCAGCCTGGCGTAATGGCGATGTGCATACGCTGTCCACGCAGATGGCCGAAGACATGCGCCGCCAGTATCCGGCGCTGTATCAGGACATCAATGTCGAGCGCAATGCGCGCTGGGTGCCGCGGCTGGAGCAGCGGCTCGGCAAGGGCGGCGGAACCACGCTGGTGGTGGTCGGTGCGCTGCATTTGCTGGGCAATGACGGGGTAGTAGAGCGTCTGCGTGCGCGCGGCTACCACGTGGAGCGGATCTGCTCTGCCTGCACAACGCAGGCCGGCCACTGATTGGCTGCGCCTGGGAGCGTGGGGCTCCTGGCGCAGCGTTCGATATCTCAAGCGGTCGACATCACACCGCGACCAGCCGTCAGCTGGCATGGCCGGCGCAGCGGAGCAGGGGTGTCCGAGTAGCACCTGAGGATGCCGGTACCGGCCGCACCTGCCTGGCGGCTGCGCAATGGCGTGTTGTCGCTATTAGCCGCGGTTGCGGGCCTTGCCGGTCGTGCCGTGATTGCCACCGGCCGAGCCATGCGTGCCGGTCCCCATCGGGCCGCTGCCCAGGCCGCTCGACCCAGGCGGGCTCGGCGGTGTGCCCGGGCCACCCGGGCGGCCGAAGCCGGCGCCGAAGTTGCGCTGGAACTCCTGCCACAACTCCAGGTTGCGCTCGGTCAGCTGGTTCATCATCGCCCACGGGGTCTGCCCGAGCAGGTTGCCCATCTGCTGACGGAACTGCTGCTGCTGATCCAGGAACACCTGCATGCTGCGCTCCAGGTAATTGCCCATGAAGCCCTGCAGCGAGTCGCCATAAAACCGGATGATCTGGCTCAGCAACTGGGTGGAGAGCATCGGCTCGCCGTCCTGCTCGCGGTCGGCGATGATCTGCAGCAGCACTGCGCGGCTGAGGTCCTCGCCGCTCTTGGCATCGCGTACTTCGAATTCTTCGCCATCGATGATCAATTGGCGCACATCTTCGATGGTGATGTAGCTGGAGATTTCCGTGTCGTAGAGACGGCGATTGGGATACTTCTTGATGATGCGAAGTCCGGCCATGGAACGTTCACCCACACTGATAGTGCGCGCAGGATGGCGCACCGCAGCAGCGCTTGCAACAGCCAAAAGGCCTTATTTGCTCAAGCGGACACATTAAAAATGTTGCGCAGCATGGTTTTTTGAGCAAAATCCATGCTGCACCGCAAAGTTGCAGCAAACGTTACCAGCCCATGTGGTGGCCGCCGTTGATGTCCAGATTCGAGCCGGTGATCCAGGCAGCCTCTTCCGCAACCAGAAACGCCACCGCGTAGGCGATCTCTTCCGGACGGCCCAGGCGTCCGGTGGGGATATCGGCCACGATCTTGGCGCGCACTTCTTCCGGAACGGCCATCACCATGTCGGTGGCCACATAACCGGGCGAGACCGTGTTGACGGTGACCCCGAATGCCGCGTTCTCGCGCGCCAGCGAGATGGTGAAGCCGTGCATGCCAGCCTTGGCGGCGGCGTAGTTGGCCTGGCCATACTGGCCCTTGAGCCCGTTGATCGAGCTGATCTGGATCACCCGGCCCCAGCCGCGTTTACGCATGCCCTCGATCACCGGGCGGGTCACGTTGAAGACCGAATTGAGGTTGGTGTTGATGACCTCGTGCCACTGCTCGGCACTCATGCGGTGGAAGGTGGTGTCGCGGGTGATGCCGGCGTTGTTGACCAACACCTCGACCGGCCCCAGCGATGATTCGACGTCTTCCACCAGCGCGCGCGCATGCTCGGACGAGGCGACATCGCCGCGAAACAGCGCGACCTCGTACCCTTGCGCCTGCATGCGCTGCTGCCAGTCGCGTGCCTTTTCTTCGTTGCGGAAGTTGCTGGCGACCCGGTGGCCCTGGTCGGCCAGGCGCTTGCAGATGGCAGTACCGATACCGCCGGTGCCGCCGGTGACCAATGCGACGCGAGATGTCATGACGACTCCAATCAACAAGTGAGGCTGAGGGCGATTCGGGTGCGGGACTGCTGCGCCCGGACGCCGGTGCTGGGCCGCAATTCTAGTCACGCTGGAGGCCGGATGCGCGCGCATCGAGGCCCAGCTGGCGTTGGCGTGGAAGCAGCCGTGGCGAAAAATGCTGCACGGCGTGCTGCAGCAGGGTTTCCACGGCTGCACGCCGCGGCAGCGCGTCGGCCTGTTGGCCCAAGGCGACCCAGGCGGCGTGCAGGGCCGGCAGTGGATCGGCGTCGTCCAGTGCGGGTGCATCGTGTGACTTGGACAGCTTGCGGCCGTCGCGATCCAGCATCAGCGGCAGGTGCAGGTAGCGCGGCTGCGGCAGGCCCAGTGCGCGCTGCAGCACCATCTGGCGCGGGGTGGAGTCGAGCAGGTCGGCGCCGCGCACCACATCGGTGATGCCCTGCGCCGCATCGTCCACCACCACTGCCAGTTGGTACGCCCAATACCCGTCGGCGCGGCGCAGCACCACATCGCCCACCTCGGCGTAGACATCCTGCAGCACCGGTCCTTGCAAGGCGTCCTCGAAGCCGACCGGCGATTGCGGCGGCACCCGCAGGCGCACCGCACGGCGCTCGCCCAATGGCGCGAGGCAGGCGTGGTGGATGCCGCCCATGCCGGCCAGATCGGCCCGGCTGCAGCTGCATTCGAATGCCTGGCCGGATTCCAGCAGCTGAGTGATAGCGTCGGTGTAGGCCGCATCGCGCTCGGACTGCCGCATCACCGGCAGGTCCGAGTGCAGCCCGAATGCGGCCAGCGTGCGCAGCTGACGTTCGCTGGCGCCGGGTTCGGCACGCGGCGGGTCGATGTCTTCGATGCGTACGCACCACTGCCCACCGGCATGCCGGGCCAGCAGCCAGCTGCCGAATGCAGCCAGCAGGGAGCCGAAGTGCAGGGGGCCGGTGGGCGAGGGCGCGAAGCGGCCGAGATAAGGGGGCGATGGCATGGGCAGCTGAATCGTCGGTCAGGTGCTTGCTTGATTTCAAGCCGCAACACCCGCAGATCCGCACCAGTTCACCCCGCATCCGTGGAGCCATCGCGCCATGTTCAACCGCATTTTCCTGTTCCTGCTGACCAATCTTGCGGTGCTGATGCTCGCCGGCATCGTCATGTCGTTGCTGGGCGTCAATCCCGCGCAGATGAGTGGCCTGTTGGTGATGGCCGCCATCTTCGGTTTCGGCGGCTCGTTCATTTCCTTGCTGCTGTCCAAGTTCATGGCCAAGCGCAGCACCGGTGCGCAGGTCATCACCGAGCCGCGCACGCCGACCGAGCGCTGGTTGCTGGAGACCGTGCGCCGCCAGGCCCAGGCTGCCGGCATCGGCATGCCGGAAGTAGCGGTCTACGACGGCCCGGAAATCAACGCGTTCGCCACCGGCGCCAACCGCAACAACGCCCTGGTGGCGGTGTCCACCGGCCTGCTGCAGAACATGGACCAGGATGAAGCCGAGGCGGTGCTTGGCCACGAGATCGCCCACGTGGCCAACGGCGATATGGTCACCATGGCGCTGCTGCAGGGCGTCCTCAATACCTTCGTGATCGTGCTCGCCCGCGTGGTCGGCGGCATTATCGACAGCGCCTTGTCGGGCAACCGCGATGGCGGTCGTGGCTTTGCGTACTACATCATCGTGTTCGCGCTGGAGATGGTGTTCGGCCTGTTCGCGACCATGATTGCGATGTGGTTCTCGCGGCGCCGCGAATTCCGCGCCGATGCCGGTGGCGCGCAGTTGGCCGGCCGCAGCAAGATGATCGCTGCACTGGAGCGGCTGTCGCTCAACCATGGCCAGAACACCTTGCCCTCGCAAGTGCAGGCGTTCGGCATCTCCGGTGGGGTGGGTGAGGGCTTGCGCCGGCTGTTCCTGAGCCATCCGCCGCTCACCGAGCGCATCGCTGCACTGCGCGCCGCCAGCGGTAGTGCAATGTAAGGGGGCGGATCTCCGGCTGCCTGGCAGACAACAAAAAACCCGCGCAGTGCGGGTTTTTTGTTGCTTAGCGAGGTTGCGAACGAGCGGGCGCGCCGGCTTTCAGCCGAACTCGTAATTCATCAATGGCCCGGTCGGTGCCACGAAATCGCCCTGGACGTAGTCCACTCCGGCACTGAAGAAGCTGCTCATCGACTGCGCATCGGCGACGAACTCGGCCATTGTCAGAATGCCGGCCGGCTGCGCCCGCGAGGTGATTTCGCGAATCTTTTCCTGGCTCTCCCGCGCCGAGGCGATGTCGCCGGTGATGCCGCGATCCAGTTTGAGGAAGGCCGGGTGGAAATGCGCCAGCAACTGGAACGAATCCAGGCCCGAGCCGAACTGCTCCAGCCCAACCTTGCAATCCATCGCCGACACCGCAGCCAGGAACTGCTGCGCGTTGCGCAGGTGCGTAAACACCTTCGACTCCGGCGTCTGCAGCCACAGCCGTTCGCCGGGGACGCCGTAGACCGCCAATTGCTCGCGGATGGTGTCGATCATCTGCGGGTCCGAGAACGAGTTCGGCCCGATGCGTACCAGTAGATGGGTCTTGTGCCCGGCACGTTGGCGTTCGCCCAGTTGCCGGATGGCCCGCGCCACCACCCAGCGGTCGATTTCGGTGACCAGGTCGTGCTCTTCGGCGATGGCCATGAACGCGTTCGGCGACATCATTTCGCCGTTGCGTTCCAGGCGCAGGAAGGCCTGGTACAACTCCAGCGGCTCGCCTTGCAGGTTGAGCACCGGCTGGTAATGCAACAGGAAACCGTCGCCGACCAGCGCTTCGCGCAGCTGCTCGACCCAACGTTCGATGCGTTCTTCTTCGGCCCGATCCGCCGCAGCCGGGTCGTAGATGCTGACCGCGTTGCCACCGAGCTCGGCAGTAGTGCGCACCGCCTCGGTGCCGCGATTGAGTACCTGGCCGATGCTGGCGATCTTTTCGCCGATCTGCACGCCGCCGATGCTGACCGTCACCGTGGCCGAGCGCGTCCCCACGCTGACCACGTGCTGCGCGAACGCATTGCGCACGGTTTCGGCCAGCGCATGCGTGCGCGCGTAATTTCCATTCAACAGCAGGGCGAAACTGTGTTCGCCGAAGCGCGCGGCCAATACGCTGTCGTCCAGCACGCTCGCCACGTGCGCGGCAAGCGCAGCAATCAGCGCATCTGCCGAATCCAGCCCGAACTCGGGCAGGATGCGTGCGTAGTGATCCGGCTCGATCAACAGGAAGCCGGATTGGCCCTCGCTGCGGCCGGCCTGTGCCACGGCCTGTTCCAGCGCCACCATGAAGGTGGGGCGATTGAGCAGGCCGGTGACCTGGTCGCGCTGGCGCAAGTCTTCGACTTCGCGCGCCAGTTCCGGGTCGAACTCCTCGCGGCGCCGGAACACCACCTGGATGCACGGCTCGCCTTCATAGGTGGCGGTGGCGAACTCCATCGTGGCCGGGAAGGTGTCGCCTTCCACGCGGCGTGCATCGAGCTTGTACTGTGCCGGCGGCGGTTCGCCCTTGGACATCGCCTTGAGCAGTTGCTTGAAATCGTCGACGTACTGCGCGGCGATCATGTCCAGCAGCGAGATGCCTTCGACATCGTCGAACGACTCGAAGCCGAACATTTCCAGATAGGCATCGTTGGCACGGATATGCATGCCTTCATGCACGTAGGCGATCGGGTCGCGCGAAGATGCGATGAGTGCGTCGCAGCGGCGCTCGGTCTCGCGCATCTGCGCCTCGATGCGGCGCAGTCCGCGGCGGGCCTGCAGGTCGTCCCACTCCGAGCGCACCAGTGCAAGCAAATGCGCGGGGCGGTGGCGCAATGCGATGGCGCGCACCCCGTGCGAAGCGGCCTCGACCAGGGCGTTTTCTTCGATCCGCTCGGCCAGCAAGATGATCGGGATGTCCTTGCCGCTGCCCGCAATCTGGGTCTGCAAGGCGCTCATGGGGATCTGCTGCGCCTGACCCAAGATGGCCAGATCGATCTGGCCCGACAGCATGCTGGCCAGTTCCTCCTGGCTTTGCGGTCGCGATGGACGCACCGCAATGCCGCCATTGCGCAGCGCGGTGACGATGGTCTCCGCACTCTCCACGCTGTCGTCGACGATCATCAGGCGGAGGGTGAGATCTTTGCCTTTTTGCATGCGCGGCTCCCTAGAGACGGGCTTTAATACACGAAGGGGTTTGGCACGTCCATGTGTGTGGAGCATGCCGCATCAAGTGTGAGACGTAGAACAATATTTGCGCTTGGAGGATGCCTTCTGGCGCGCATCGACCGTTTTCACTGCGTGCTGTCCATGCCGCGACAGCGCGTTCAAGGCGCCTGACCTGATCGGTGGGCGAGCCCCCCGCCATCGCCGTTACGCCACGCTCCCCGCTGCATGGCCGGACGCCCACGCCCACTGAAAGTTGTAACCGCCCAGCCAGCCGGTGACATCCAGCACCTCGCCGACAAAGTACAGGCCTGCCACCAGGCGCGACTCCATGGTCGCACTGGAGACCTGTTGGGTATCGACCCCGCCCAGGGTGACTTCAGCTGTCCGATAGCCTTCGGTGCCGCTGGCGATCAGCGGAAAGCTGCCGAGCAGCTCGGCGGCGGCTGTCAGCTGCGGCGGATCCAGCTGACGCACCGGCTTGTCTGGCAGCCAGAGCTCGCACAAGCGTTGCGCAAACCGTTTCGGTAGCACGTCGGCCAGCACGTTGCGCAGCTCGGTGGCGCCGCGTTGCTGCTTTTGTTCGCGCAGCCACGTCGCTGCATCGCGACCGGGCAGCAGATCCAGCCGCAAATCGTCACCCGGCTGCCAATACGAGGAAATCTGCAGGATCGCCGGGCCGCTGACCCCACGATGGGTGAGCAGCATGGAATTGCGAAAGCTGACTCCGTTGCACTGCGCCTGGACCGGCAACGCCAGCCCGGACAACGCTTGCAGACGCTCCTGATGCTTGCCGCTCAATGTGAGTGGCACCAGCCCGGCGCGGGTGGGCAGCAGCGCATGGCCGAACTGCTTGGCCAGGGTATAGCCGAAGCCGCTGGCCCCCATGCTGGGAATCGACAGCCCCCCGGTCGCCACGATCAACGACTGCGGCTGCACGGCCCCCTGGCTGGTCTGGACCTGGAAGCCGTCGCTGCCGCGCTGGACCGACAGCACGTCGCACTGGGTGCGGATCTGCACGCCGGCCGCATCGCATTCGTCCAGCAGCATGCGCACGATCTGCTTGGAGGAGATGTCGCAGAACAACTGGCCCAGCTCTTTCTCGTGATAGGCGATGGCATGCCGTTCGACCATCTCCACAAAATCCGCCGGGCTGTAGCGCGCCAGGGCGGATTTGCAGAAATGCCGATTGGCCGAAATGAAGTTGCCAGGCGTGGTGCCGGTGTTGGTGAAATTGCAACGCCCGCCACCGGACATCAGGATCTTCTTGCCGACCTTGTTGGCATGATCGATCACCACCACCTTGCGGCCACGCTGGCCGGCAGTGAAGGCGCTCATCAGCCCGGCAGCGCCGGCGCCGATGACCAGCACGTCGCAACGCATGCTCATTCGGCCGGGGCTTGCCGCACCATCGGGGTCAGGGTGACGCTGCCGTGGTCGGCCAGCATCTGCACTTCGCCGTCCTGGATGATCACGTCGAACCGCATGCCGCGCTGGATCAGTGCGCCCAGCGCTTCGGTGGCCTGCGAGTCGAGCTCGATCACGCGCAGATTGCGGTACCGGCCCATGGCGTTGGCGTGCTTTTTCCACCAGGTTTCGGTGGCCTGGCCGCCGTAGCCGATGACCACCGCCTGGCGCGAGCGGTTGCAGGCCTTGCGCACGCGGCTTTCGTCCGGCTGGCCGAGGTCGATCCACAGATCCGGGTCGCCGGTGTAGTCGCGCCGCCATAGGTCCGGCTCGTCGTCGTTGCTGAGGCCACGGCCGAATTCCAGACGATCGTCGGCAAATAGCGCGAACGCCAGCAGCCGCACCATCAGGCGCTCGTCGGTCTCGGAAGGGTGCTGGGCCAGGGTCAGCGAATGGTTGGCGTAATAGCCGCGGTCCATGTCGCTGATCTGAAGTTCCGCCCTGCGGACGGTGGCGGTGAGGGCCATCAGGATGCCGGTTGCAAAGGGCGCCTATGATACGCGGCCGGTTCATGCGCCGGGTGTTGCCCGCATCTGGCAGAGGTGCGTCGTCGGCCGGGCCTGGGCTGGCTGACAGCTGGATGGTGCGAGCAAGGGCAGGGTGGGCTTGGCTCAGAGGCCGGTTGGCTGCAAGGGCCACGGCGGGGCGACAGGCGCTGAGGCGCGGTCCAGGACGTCGCGGACCATGGCCGGGCAGGTGTCGTTAACGGCCCCCATGATCTGCGCAGCTGTGGGGGCGTCAGGCAGTGGCATCCGGTCAATTGGGATGGGGACAGTCCCGACAGGCCGTCGGATTGGACCTGACTGCAAAAGATTTGACGCAGGGTGTCGCTTTTTGCAGAAAACACGAGTACTGTGCACGCACTGTGTTTGCAAGGGTCACCGTGAATCGTGGCCTGGTGCAGCCGGATCGTTACAGATCTCGCTTCATCGTTCCGCTTTACCAACGCCTGCAACTCAGTCTCAGCTCCGGCTTTTCGGACGCTGCGATTTATCCATCAATAGTTCAGGAGTTAGTAAATGTCAGAGCGTCAGAGCGGTACCGTGAAGTGGTTCAACGATGCCAAGGGCTTCGGCTTCATCACCCCGGAAAGCGGCCCGGACCTGTTCGTGCACTTCCGCGCCATCCAGGGCACCGGCTTCAAGTCGCTGCAGGAAGGCCAGAAGGTCACCTTCGTCGCCGTGCAGGGCCAGAAGGGCATGCAGGCTGACCAGGTGCAGGCGGTCTAATCCGCCTGCAACCTTAGGGTTGCCAAAAACGCCGGTCGCGCAAGCGGCTGGCGTTTTTTATTGCCTGCAAGATAGGCGGCCAGCCTCGTTGGCGCGTCACCAGGCGCTGCTTGCGCACAGCGACGACGCCTGGATCGGTAGGATGTGCGCTTTCCGCGCGCAGCCATCCCATGATCACTGTCCACCATCTCAATAATTCCCGTTCCCAGCGCGTGCTGTGGCTGCTGGAAGAACTGGCGCTGCCTTACCAGATCGTGCGCCATGAACGCGACCCCAAGACCATGCTGGCGCCGCCGGCGCTGCGCGCGATCCATCCGCTGGGCAAATCGCCGGTGCTGGTCGATGGCGATCTGGTGGTGGCCGAATCTGGGGCGATCCTGGAGTACCTAACCGAGCGCTACGACACCGAGTGCGCGCTGTCGCCATCGCCGCGGCCGCTGGATTCGCCCGAGCGCCTGCAGTTTCGCTATTGGATGCATTACGCCGAAGGCTCGGCGATGCCGCCGTTGCTGATGACGCTGATCTTCGGTCGCATCCGCAGCGCGCCGATGCCGTTCTTCGCCAAGCCCATCGCACGTGCGATCGTGGACAAGGCGATGTCGGGCTTCGTCGGGCCGCAGCTCACCTTGCATCTGGACTGGATGGAGCAGTCGTTGCAGGCCGGCAACTGGTTCGCTGGCGAACGCTTCACCGCCGCCGACATCCAGATGAGCTTCCCCGTACAGGCGGCGGCCGCACGCGGCGGCGGTCTGGAGAACTACCCGCGTTTGCACGCGTTTCTGGAACGGATCCAAGCGCGTCCGGCGTATCAGGCTGCGCTGAAGAAAGGCGGCCCGTTCGAGCTGATGGGAAGCAAGCCGGCCAAGTGACGGCAGCGGAGAGTAGGGAGAGCGGGGTGCGGGTGTAGGTGGTCGGGACTGTTTTACGCCCGCTGTCTGCTGCTACGACATGGCGTCTCTCATCGCGATGTATTCCGCTCATTCCGGATCCGAATGGCACCCAGCGACACCGACGTCGGTATCGCTGCCCATCAGCCCTTCGCAGCAGTCACTCAATCCCCAGCGACGTCAGGGCGGATTGCGCTTCAAGGCACCCGGCACTGGCGCACAAACCGCAGCGTATCGTTCAGCACCTGCGAGCGCTCCGGCGATTTGCGCAGCGCCAGCAGGATGCCGAGATGGCCCATGCCGGGGTAGACCTTCAGTTCGGCACTGCCGCCTTCGCGCTTGAGCGCCTGCTGCAGCGAGATGCTGTTCTGTAGTTCGACCACGCGGTCGGCATCGCCATGCAGCAGCAACATGGGCGGTTCGTCGCCGCCGACGTAACGCACCGGTTGCGATTGCCGTTGCGCTGCCGGCGCATCGCCGAAAATTTCGACCAATTCGGGATCGGTCATCGGCATGAAGTCGTACGGCCCGGCCAGGCCCACCACGCCGCACAACTGGTGAGGTTTGAGGCCTTGCGCCTGCAGCCAGCGGGCATCGGTGCCAAGCAACGCGGCCATATGCGCGCCTGCCGAATGACCCATCACCGCGAGGCGATTCGGGTTGCCGCCGTACTCGTGCGCGTGGCGGTAGCTCCATGCGGTGGCGCCTGCCGCGTCGGACATGAAACCGTGTAATCCGACCTGCGGATACTTGCGGTAGTCGGCCACCATCGCCACCACGCCCTGGCGCGCAAGTGCGCGCCCCACCCAGCGATAGTTGGCGCGTGAACCGCGCTTCCAGGTGCCGCCGTAGAAGAACACCACCACTGGCGCGTCGACTGCGCCGCGCGGCTGGTAGACATCCAGCGCCAGGCCGTGCGCGGAATCGAACACCTGGTCGCGATGCTCGACGATGCCCGATCGGCTGGATGCGGCATTGATGCCACCAAAAAAGACGCTGCTGCAGGCCGTCATGGTCAACGAACCGAGCAACAGGAGGGCAGGACGGAACCAGCGGGAAGCGCGCGAGGGCATGGGCAATATCGGTACGGGGGCAGGAAGGGGGGTGGGGACCAGGGACGAACGCAACAGGCCGGCAAGTGCAGACCAGAGAGTGGCGTCCCGGCAACGTTCGCCTCTGTCTGGTTCGCATCTGATCGGCAGCCGGCGGCTATTAGCGGCTATCGCACGTCGCAAGCATGTGCAGGACGAGCCCGCTCGGCACGCGCCAAGCGAGTGAAGATACGGTACGCACGCAGCGCCGGATGCGGCTTCGCCATGTCAGGTTCACTGCCGGTGGCCTAGGCTTGCCGGCATGACACATTTGCACTTCGATAATCGTCTGCGTCAGCAGCTGCCCGCCGACCCGGAAGAGGGGGCACGCCGGCGCGAGGTGGGCGCGGCCTGGTCGTCTGTCTTGCCGACGCCGGTCGCCGCTCCGTACCTGATCGCGCATTCGGCGGAGATGGCGCAGGTGCTGGGCCTGGAGGCGGCCGAGATCGCCAGTGCGCAGTTCGCCCAGGTGTTCGGCGGCAACGCGCTGTACCCGGGAATGCAGCCTTGGGCGGTCAACTACGGTGGGCATCAATTCGGGCATTGGGCCGGACAGCTTGGCGACGGGCGGGCGATTTCGCTGGGCGAGGCGATCGGAACCGACGGTGGGCGCTACGAATTGCAGCTCAAGGGTGCCGGCCCGACGCCGTATTCCCGCGGTGCCGATGGGCGCGCCGTGTTGCGCTCGTCGATCCGCGAATTCCTGTGCAGCGAGGCCATGCATCATCTGGGCGTGCCGACCACGCGTGCGTTGAGCCTGGTCGGCACTGGTGAGGCGGTGGTGCGCGACATGTTCTACGACGGCCACCCGCAGCGCGAGCCGGGCGCGATCGTGTGCCGGGTGGCGCCTTCGTTCATCCGTTTCGGCAACTTCGAATTGCCCAGCGCACGCGGCGATATCGCATTGCTGAAGCAGTGGGTGGATTTCACCATCGCCCGCGATTTCCCGGCGTTGGCCGGTGCCGGCGACGCGCTCTACGCCGACTGGTTTGCGCAGGTCTGCGAGCGTACCGCGGTGATGGTGGCGCACTGGATGCGGGTCGGGTTCGTGCATGGGGTGATGAATACCGACAACATGTCGATCCTCGGTCTGACCATCGACTACGGCCCGTATGGCTGGGTCGACGACTATGACCCGGACTGGACGCCCAACACCACCGACGCGCAGGGGCGGCGCTATCGCTTCGGCACCCAGCCACAAGTGGCCTACTGGAACCTGGGCCGGCTTGCCCAGGCGCTGGCGCCGCTGTTTGCCGACCAGGCCCTGCTGCAATATGGGCTGGATCGTTTTCGCGATACCTACCTGGCGTGCGACCGGCGCGACACCGCCGCCAAGCTGGGCTTGGCAGAGTGTCGCGACGAGGATCTGCAGCTGATCGACGCGCTGCGCGCCCTGATGCGCGAATCCGAGATGGACATGACGCTGACCTTCCGTGGGCTCATCGACCTGTCGCCCGAACATCCGGACCCCGCGCAGCTGCGCGACGCCTTTTACGACGAAGACAAACGCCTGGCGGATGCGCCGCAGCTGCAGCAATGGCTGCAGCGCTATGCCGCGCGCCTGCAGCAGGATCCGCTGTCGCCGGAAGAGCGGCGCGCGCGCATGCGCCTGGCCAACCCGCGCTATGTGTTGCGCAATTATCTGGCGCAGCAGGCGATCGACCGTGCCGAGCAGGGTGACCCGTCCGGGGTGCGGGAGTTGCTGGAACTCATGCGCCGCCCTTACGACGATCAGCCCGGGCGCGACGCCTTTGCGGCGCGGCGGCCGGACTGGGCACGCGATCGCGCCGGGTGTTCGATGCTGTCGTGCAGTTCCTGACGCGCTCAGATGCAGGTATGCCGTAAATCCGTCGTGGATGGCGTGCGCAGCCTAGAATAGACGAACCCCACCGGCCACCACGCCACCGCCCTCATGACTGACTGCAGCCGCTGCGCCGGCACCACGACTTCCGGACCCAACCATTGGTCGGAGCGGATTCGCGACATCGCCGATTTCCCCAAGCCGGGCATCGTCTTCAAGGACATTACCCCGTTGCTGTCGGACGGCCCGGATTTCGCCTCTGCGCTGGACGAAATGGCGCAGCCGTGGCGCACCACGCCGCTGGATGCGGTGCTGGGTATCGAGGCGCGCGGTTTCATTCTGGGCGCTGCCCTGGCGCGCGAACTGCGGACCGGCTTCGTGCCGGTGCGCAAGCCGGGCAAGCTGCCGGGGCGCACGCTGATCCAGGAATATGCGCTGGAGTACGGCACCGATCGCATCGAAATGCATGAGGATGCGCTGCCACGCGGGGCGCGCGTACTGATTGTCGACGACGTGCTGGCCACCGGCGGCACGCTGCGTGCGGCCTTGGGGCTTGCTGCCCAACTCGAACTGGAAGTCGTTGGCGCAGCCGTGCTGGTGGAGTTGCAGGTGCTGCAGGGTCGCCAGAAATGGGCGAACGATGTGCCGCTGTTGGCGACACTTTCTTACTGAGTCCAAGCGCTGGAAGCGACCCAGGGTGCGTGGACGTGCGCGCTTCCAGGGTTGCTCCTGCTGAAATATAGGCCGCCGGCACAATGCCGGCCGCGCTGCGTTCAGAGCTTGCTGACCCGAAACCGGCGTCCCTTGATCTTGCCTGCGTGCAGATGTGCCAGCGCCTTGGCGACCTGCGCGCGGGCAATGGCCACGTAGGAGCGGGTAGGGTAGATGGCGATCTTGCCGATTGCCGCGCCCGAGAGCCCGGCTTCGCCAGTCAGGGCGCCCAGGATGTCGCCGGCACGCAGCTTGTCGGTCTTGCCGCCATCGATGCGCAAGGTGGTCATTGCCGCCTGCGGCAGTTGCGCCGGGCGCGCGGTGGCCAGTGGCGCACGCGACCACTTCAAGGGTTGGCCCTGTTCGGCTTCCAGTGCCTGCGCGCGGGCAGTTTCGCGCGGGGCGACCAGGCTCAGCGCCAGTCCATGCTTGCCGGCACGTGCGGTACGGCCAATGCGATGGCGGTAGGTCTCGGTATCGGTGGGCAGCTCGTAGTTGACCACCGCCGAGAGGTCTTCCACGTCCAGCCCGCGAGCGGCCACGTCGCTGGCCACCAGCACGTTGCAGCTGCGGTTGACGAAGCGCACCAGCACTTCGTCACGGTCGCGCTGTTCCATGTCGCCGTGCAGCGCGAGTGCGGAGAAGCCGAACTCCTGCAGCGAGCCAGCCACCTCGTCCACTTCCTTGCGGGTATTGCAGAACACCACGCTGGACTCGGGATTGAAACGCAGCAGCAGGCCGGCAACGGCCTTTTGCCGATAGGTCGGGTCGACCTCGAAGAACTGCTGATCGATCTCCGGTGCGCTATCGGCGCCTTCCACCGTGATCTCAACCGGCTCCTTCAACAGCTCGCGTGCAAGCGCGCGGATACTGTCCGGGAACGTGGCCGAAAACAGCAGGCTTTGGCGGTGTTTGTCGCAACGGCTGGCAATCTCGCGGATGGGTTCTTCGAAGCCCATGTCGAGCATGCGGTCGGCCTCGTCCAACACCAGCGTGCGCACGCCGCCCAGATGCAGGGCGCGTTTGCGGGCCAGTTCCTGGATGCGACCGGGCGTGCCCACCACCACTTGCGGGTCGTGCGCGTCCAGCGAGGCCAATTGCGGGCCCAGCGGCATGCCGCCGGTGAGCACCACCAGCTTCATGTTGGGAATGCCGGTGGCGAGCTTGCGCAGCTGCTTGCCGACCTGGTCGGCCAATTCGCGGGTGGGGCAGAGCACCAGCGCCTGTGCGCGGGTCACTGCAGGGTCGAGCTTTTGCAGCAGGCCAAGCCCGAACGCGGCGGTCTTGCCGCTGCCGGTCGGCGCCTGGGCGATGACATCGAGCCCCTGCAGGATCGGCGGCAGGCTTTGCGCCTGGATGGGAGTGAGGACGGTGTAGCCAAGGGCGTCGATGCCGGGGGCCAGGGCCGGCGACAGCGGCAGCGCGGAGAATTCGTTCATGGCGCATTTTAGCCCGGGATTGGGGAGTAGGGATTCGGGATTCGTCACCGTGACAGCGTGCGCTTTTGCCAATCCCGAATCCCCAATCACCAATCCCGTACAATTGCGCCATGCCTTTAATCACTCTGCAAAGCGTCGACTACAGCGTCGGCGGCCCCTTGTTGCTGGAAAAAACCGACCTCACGATCGAGCCGGGCGAGCGTATCGCCTTGATCGGCCGCAACGGCGCCGGCAAATCGACCTTGATGAAACTGATCGCCGGCGAGCTCAAGCCCGACGACGGCGAAGTGCGCGTGCAACAGGGCGTGCGCATCGCGCGGCTGGAGCAGGAGGTACCGCAAGGGACCGGCGGCAGCGTGTTCGACGTGGTGGCCGATGGTCTGGGCGAGTTGGGTCATTGGCTGGCCGAATTCCATCAGCTCAGCCATGCCGAGGTGTTCGACGCCGATGCGTTCGGCAAGGTGCAGGCCAAGATCGATGCGGCCGACGGGTGGGCGCTGGATCAACGCGTCACCGAGACGCTGACCAAGCTGGAACTGGACGGCGATGCGGAGTTCGCGCGGCTGTCCGGCGGTATGAAGCGACGCGTGCTGTTGGCGCGTTCGCTGGTGTCCTCGCCGGATGTGCTGCTGCTGGACGAACCGACCAACCATCTGGATATCGAAGCCATCGATTGGCTGGAAACCTTCCTGAAGGGCTGGAGCGGCAGCGTGCTGTTCGTCACCCACGACCGGCGCTTCCTGCGTGCGTTGGCCACCCGCATCGTCGAGATCGATCGCGGCCAGGTCACCAGCTGGCCGGGCGACTGGGCCAACTACGAGCGCCGCCGCGAGGAACGGCTCAATGCGCAGGCGCAGGAGAATGCGCGCTTCGACAAGTTGCTGGCGCAGGAAGAGATCTGGATCCGTCAGGGCATCAAGGCGCGGCGCACCCGCGACGAGGGCCGCGTGCGGCGCCTGGAATCGATGCGCAACGAGCGCGTGCAGCGGCGCGAGCTCACCGGCAACGTGCGCATGGAAGTCTCGCAGGGCGAGTCGTCCGGCAAGAAGGTGATCGAGGCCAAGGAGGTTGGCTTCGCGTTCGGTGCGCGCACGATGGTCAAGGATTTTTCCACCATCATCCAGCGTGGCGACCGCATCGGCCTGATCGGCCCCAACGGCAGCGGCAAGACCACCTTGCTCAAGCTGTTGCTGGGCGATCTGCAGCCGCAGCAGGGCGAAATCCGTATCGGTACCAATCTGCAGATTGCGTATTTCGACCAATACCGTTCCACCCTGCGCGAAGACTGGAGCGCGATCGAAAACGTGGCCGAGGGCCGCGATTTCCTGGAAATCAACGGCAAGCGCAAGCACGTGCATGCCTATCTGCAGGATTTCCTGTTCACGCCCGAGCGCGCGCGCGCGCCGATCACGCGCCTGTCCGGTGGCGAGCGCAATCGCCTATTGCTGGCACGTCTGTTCGCGCAGCCGTCCAACCTGCTGGTGATGGACGAACCGACCAACGACCTGGACGTGGAAACGCTGGAGCTGCTGGAAGAATTGCTGGGCGAATACACCGGAACCTTGCTGCTGGTCAGCCATGACCGCGACTTCCTCGACAACGTGGTGACCTCCACGCTGGTGATGGAGGGCGATGGCCTGATCGGCGATTACGTCGGCGGCTACAGCGATTCGCTGCGCCAGCGCCGTACGCCGGTCGGCAATGCGATGGCGGTGGCCAAGGCATCGGCCACTGCGGTGGCGACCGCGCCCGTGGCTGCAGTGCCGGCGGACACCGCCCCCAAGCGCAAGCTCAGCTACAAGGATGCACGCGAGCTGGAGCAACTGCCGGCCCTGATCGAGACGCTGGAGCAGCAAGTGGCCACGCTCACCGAGGCGATGAACGAGCCGGCCTTCTATCAGCGCGACAGTGCGGCGATGGCGGCCCACACCGCAGCATTGGCCGATGCGCAAAAGCACCTGGATGCGGCGTACGCGCGCTGGAGCGAGCTGGATAGTTGATCGTCGGTCGGCACGCGCAATGCGTGCCGTTCGCGCGTTTGGCGCGACGAAGGGCGATGGTGGTTTGCCATCGCGCCTGGGTGCGGGCCGATGCGGGTGCGTAGCGATCCGTGTTCGCCGGAAATACCAGCGCTGATCGACCGCGCCGCGCGGTGCCTGGGAAACATCGCGAGCGCTCATCAGGTCGGTGCGGGCGGCATGCAGGCAGCCATCGCTTCTGCACGGGGCATGTGGTGCCGGCGCCAGGCGTGTCCGCTCGGCCGGCTGCGCAGGCGTGCTGTTGGCTGCTCTCAGTCGCAGGCGCTTGCGGGCGCAACGAACGCCGCGAAGGTCAGCCCGCGTGCTGCCCAGGCGTTGGCGACTTCATCGAGGATGTCCAGCAAGGTGTCGCGGTCGTTGGGTGCCGTGCTGGCCAGCGCCTGGGCGCCGTCGATGAGCAGCGCATAGCCATGTGGCGAAGGCAGCCACGCCAGGTCGCGCAGGGCATCGCTGAGCGCGTCCCAATTGCGGCCGAAGCTGGCCGGGAAATCCAGTTGCGTGGCCAGGCGCATCAGCAGCATGCGCTTGTCGCTGCAGGCGGCCAGATCCACGCGCACGATGCGTAGGCCGGCATCGCGCGCAAGCGCCGCCATGGTGTCCAGATCGTCGGTCTCGGCCTGATACACCCCCGACTGCTGCGGATCGGACAAATCCAGCGCGAAGTCGCCAGCGTTCATGGTGCCTGGTCCGGGGTCGGGCCATCGAAGGCCTTGAAGCTCTGGTAATGATCGTCGCTGTAGTACCACGCCTCGGGCGGGGTGCCGCCGGTAACGATGCGGCGCGCGCCGCGATCCGGGCTGCCAGGGGTATCGACAGTGTATTCGCGGTAATAGCCACGCGGGCGTTCGGGCAGGCGATGCTCGCGGTTGCCGAACACGCCGCCATCCTGCGGATGCGGAAACGGGCCGCCGCGCTGGATCAGCACGATGGTGGCCATCGCCTCGGTCGGCAGAAAGGCGGGCAGACGCGGCACCTCGCGCGTCGGCGTGTCCGCGGCGATCGGGGCGTTGAGTTGCGGCGCGAACTGCGGCTTGGGCGTCTGCATCGCACGCATGCCCCACAGGCCGGCGACGAGCAGCGCGATGGCGACAACGAGCAAAGCGGGCTTGCGCATGAAGACGGTCCGAAATGGGTACGGCAGAGCAAGTATGCCGATGCGCGACTGTGTCGACTTTGAACGTGGCCGGCGCCGGGACGGTTCACGCCCAAGTAACCGGGACCTGGTGCAAGGTGTGCGGCGAACATCGTGCGGCATGCGATGGGATGAAGTTTCCCTGCCAGCACCCTTGGTAAGCGCTGCCGCCGTCCTTACCATTCACCCCGCAACGCCCGGTCTTCGCCGGGCGGCAAGTCCAGGAGATACGCATGGCTTACACCCTTCCGCAGTTGCCCTACGCCTACGACGCGCTGGAACCGAACATCGATGCGCAAACGATGGAAATCCATCACACCAAGCATCACCAGACCTACATCAACAACGTCAACGCGGCGCTGGAAGGGACCGAGTACGCCGATCTGCCGATCGAAGAACTGGTCTCCAAGCTGAAGAGCCTGCCGGAAAACCTGCAGGGCCCGGTGCGCAACAATGGCGGCGGCCACGCCAACCATTCCCTGTTCTGGACCGTGCTGTCGCCCAACGGTGGCGGCGAGCCCAAGGGCGAGGTCGCCAAGGCGATCGACAAGGATCTTGGTGGTTTCGAGAAATTCAAGGAAGCCTTCACCAAGGCCGCCGTCAGCCGCTTTGGCTCGGGTTGGGCGTGGTTGAGCGTGACCCCCGACAAAAAGCTGGTGGTGGAAAGCACCGCCAACCAGGACAGCCCGCTGTTCGAGGGCAACACCCCGATCCTGGGTCTGGACGTGTGGGAACACGCGTACTACCTGAAGTACCAGAACCGTCGCCCGGAATACATCGGCGCGTTCTACAACGCCGTCAATTGGGAAGAAGTCGAGCGCCGCTACCACGCCGCGATCGCCTGAGGTCCTGCACCGGCGCCAGGCACTGCCTAGCGCTGTGACAGCGGCACCCAACGTACAAGGCCGGGAGCGATCCCGGCCTTGTACGTTTACTGCGCTGTGGGTAGGAGCGACCCCGGTCGCGAGAGGCCTTGCAGGGAAGCCTCCGTGCTCGGGCGTGTTCCGATGTCTGCCGGGCAGCGGTAGTGCGAACGGGTCGATCAGAACTTGGCGTCGAACTCGCGGGCGTAGCCGGTGTTGACGATGACCTTCTGCAACGCGTCGCTGATCTTGATGTTGCCGGCCACGATCTGCTGCGTCTCAGGGCCCATGTTGTCCATGCGCGGCGGGGTGGCACCCTTGTAGTCGCAAACGCGGCCACCGGCCTCGCGTACCAGCAGCACACCAGCGGCGATGTCCCAGGCTTTGACGCCCGCTTCGAAATAGGCGTCGGCGCGGCCGCAGGCCACATAGGCTAGGTCCAGCGCTGCCGAGCCGGTGCGGCGCACGTCTTCGGCCTGCACCAGCAGCGCATCCACGCACTTGAGCTGTGCACTGGCGCGCGCGCGTTCGCGCGGCGGAAAGCCGGTGTGGACCATGGCTCCTTCCAAATCCTTGCGCTCTGCGATACGGATGCGGCGGTCATTGAGCACCGCGCCTGCGCCGCGGCTGGCGGTGAACAGCTCATTGCGCAACGGGTCGAAGATCACCGCATCGGTCGGTTCGCCATTTTCCACCAGCGCGATGGACACGCAGTAGTGCGGGAAGCCGCGCAGATAATTGCTGGTGCCGTCCAGTGGATCGATGACCCAGGTGTAGCGGCCACTCTTGCCGCCCTGCACGCCGCCTTCTTCGCCGAACACGGCGTACTCGGGGTAGCCGCGCTTGAGTTCCTTGATGATGACCTTCTCGGCATCGGCATCGACTTCGCTGGCGTAGTCCATGCGGCCTTTCTGCACCACATTGAGCGCATCGAGCTTGTTGATGCCGCGCAACAGCACATTGCCGGCGAGGCGGGCGGCTTTGACCATGACGGTGACGGCGGGTTTCTGCATGGTGAAAGCTCCCGTGAAGGCAGAATCGGACAATGGCGAAGGTAAAAGAGCGGTCCGGCGCGAAAGCCGGCCGCGCAGTTTACCATCTACGGCCGAACAGCTTCCCGATCTCCGTTCATGTCCGTCAGCCAGCGCATCCGATTTGTTCTTGTGGGTACCCAGCATCCAGGCAACATCGGCGCTGCAGCGCGTGCGATGAAGACCATGGGGGTTTCGCGCTTGGTGCTGGTGGCGCCGGAGCGCGCACTCGACGAAGACGCCTATCGGCGCTCGGCCGGCGCAGAAGACGTGCTGAGCCAGGCGCCGATCTTCGCGACACTGGGCGAGGCGGTGGCCGACTGCACGCTGGTGATTGGCTGCACTGCGCGCGCGCGCCGGGTGGCGCTGGAAGAACTGCTGCCGGACGAGGGCGCGCAGCGTGCCCTGGCCAAGGCGGGCGAGCCGGCCGAGGTGGCCTTCGTATTCGGCCGCGAGCGTACCGGTCTGACCAACGACGAGCTGCAGCTGTGCCACGCCGCGGTCCACATTCCCTCCGATCCGCAGTTCAGTTCGCTCAATCTGGCCGCGGCCGTGCAGGTGCTGGCGTACGAAGTGCGACTGGCGCAGCTGGCGGCAGGCCAGGCCGAACGCGCGCCGGCAGCGGCTCCGGGCTTGCGCGACGGGCCGGCCAGCCACGCACAGCTGGAAGGGATGTTCGGCCAGCTGGGCGACACGCTGGACGAGATCGACTTCCACAAGGGCCGTGCGCCGGAGTCGGCGATGCGCAAGTTGCGCCGGTTGTTGCTGCGCGCAGAGATGACCGAGCAGGAGGTGCGGCTGATTCGCGGCATCCTGTCCGATGCGCAGCGCATGGCCATGCTTGCCAAGCAGGCCGGAAACTGACGTCTGTCACATCTTCAAAGATTCGGCTAGGCTGTCCGCGGCTCTAGGGGAGTGTCCGTTTTGCGCGGTCTACGATGGTGTCTGATTGCCTGCTGGCTGATTGCCGGGGCAGGCTTGGCCGTGACGGCTGCGGCAGCGCCTTCCTCGGTCCTGGTGCTTGGACGGATCAGCGATGATCCCGCCAGCCATTACGAGCAGCTCAAGCCCTTGCTGGATTACGTGGTGCCGCGCATGCGCGAGGTCGGGATCCGCCGCGGCGAAATCCTGATGGCGCCCGATGCGCGCCAGATGTCCAGCTATCTGCGGCGCGGCCGGGTCGATTGGGTCAGCGAAACGACCGGTGCGGCGATGCTGCTGGAACAGCGCGGCAGCGCGCATCCCTTGCTCATGACCGAGCGTGGCGGACTGCGCGACTTCCACACGGTGTTCTTCGTGCGCCGCGACAGCCCGATCCAGTCGCTGTCGCAGTTGCGCGGCCATACCCTGGCATTGCAGAACGCCTCGTCCACCAGCGGCTACCTGCTACCGGTGCTCGAACTGCTGCGCAACGGAATCGCATGCGATGTGCTGCTGTCGGCCGACGACACCCCGGCACGCGGATCGGCCGGCTATCTGATGGTGGGGTCGAAATTGAACGTTGCCGCGTTCGTGCACAAACATCTGATCGACGTGGGCGCGCTCAGCAACGTCGATTGGGACGACGAACGCCACATGCCACCGGTGTTCAAGCGCGACTTCCGCATCGTGCACCGCACTGCGCCGGTGCCGCGCGCGGTGGAAATGGTGCGCGCAGGAATGGACCCGGCCGTGGAGCAGCGTCTGCGGGTGGTGTTGCTGCAGGCCGCCTCCGACCCCAAGGCGGGCCCGGCGCTGAAGCGCTTTTTCGACACTACCGGGTTCCATCCGCTGGATCCCGCTAGCCGCCGACGTCTGCAAGAGTTGAGCGCGGGCGTGCAACGCGTCAGGGATCACGTGGAATGACTCAGGTGCGCTTCGGCTTGCAGGCACGCTTTCTCTTGGTGATGGCGCTGACGCTGCTGCTGGTCGGTGCGATCCTGGCTTCGCTGCTGCAGCGACAAAGCGCGATGCAGCGCGAGGTGCGCGGCTTGAGTGCGCAGATCCTGCACGAGCTGTTCGATCGCAGCCTGCGCACGCGCGGCGAAACGCTGGCGACCGAGCTGGCTTCCGGCTTGGCCAACCCCTTGTATTACTCGGACCTGGGCGCGGTGGGTGCGCTGGTGCGCAATGCCTCGCGCCAGCAGGTGGTGAGCTATGTGCTGGTGTTCGACCGCCATGGCCGGCTGGTGCACGACGGCACGCCGACCTTGCAGCGTTACGGGCAGGCCATGACCGATCCGCTCGCCGCCAAAGCGCTGGCGGCGCAGGCGATGGTGTTGCAGTCCTCGCCGGAGGTGCTGGATGTGACGGTGCCGATCAAGATCGGCGACCAGCGCATCGGTGGCGTGCGCGTGGGCATGTCGCGCGAGCGGGTGCGCAAGATCGAATCCGGCGCCAATCTCACCCTGGTGCAGAACCTCAACGCCATCGGCAAGCGTGATCTGGGCTGGTTGCTGGTCCTGCTGGCTGCGCTGGTCGGGCTGGGCGTGTTGCTGGCCATCTACGTGCAGCGCACGCTGGTGGCGCCGATTCGGTTGCTGGCGGCAGCGGCAAGGCAGATCGAACGGGGCGACTATGCGGTGCAGCTGCCGCCGCACCCCCGCAACGACGAGATCGGCGAGTTGATTTCCGCGTTCGGGCGCATGAGCGAAAGCATCGCCCGGCACGACCGCGAAGTGCGGCACATGGCCTACACCGACGCGTTGACCGGGCTGACCAACCGGCTGGGCTTTCGCGAGGGTCTGGATCATCTGCTCCACACCGCGCGCAGCACCGACAGCAAGCTGGCCTTGCTGTTTGCCGATATCGACGACTTCAAACGCGTCAACGACACGCTTGGCCATGAGGCCGGCGACGAGGCCTTGCTGCAGTTCGCCAGCCGCATCAGCCGCGCAGTTGCCGCGCTGGGCGGCGACGATGCGATTCTGGCGCGCTTTGGCGGCGATGAGTTCGTGATCCTGCTGCAGAGCGGCGATGTCAGCCTGCTGGCGGCGCAACTGGCCGACCGGCTGGTGCACGAACTGAGCCGGCCGTTGAACGTGCAGGGCCGCGAGGTGTTCCTGGGGACCTCGATCGGCATCACGCTGTTCCCCGATGATGCGCGCGATGCCACTGCGCTGCTGAAGAACGGCGACATCGCCATGTACCAGGCCAAGGTCGCCGGCAAGAACTGCCATCGCTTCTACAGCCGCGCCGCCGATCACGCGGTGGAGCGCCGCGTGCACATGGAGCACGAGTTGCGCGGGGCCTGGGAACGCGACGAGCTGCGCCTGGTCTACCAGCCGATCTACCGCACCAGCGACCGTGTGCTGGTGGGCGTGGAGGTGCTGCTGCGCTGGCAGCATCCGGCGCTGGGAACGATCGCGCCGTCCACCTTTATCGATATTGCCGAGCAGAGCGGCCTGATCGAAGTAATCGGCCCCAAGGTGCTGCGCGCGGCCTGCCTGGAGGCGGCGCAGTGGCCAGTGGTGGGCGAGGGTTTGTTCGTGTCGGTCAATGTTTCGCCGCGGCAACTGCGCAGCGGTGCGCTGATCGACACCGTGGCCGGGTGCCTGGCCGAGTCGGGGCTGCCGGCCGCGCGCCTGCATCTGGAGCTGACCGAGACCGCGGTGATCGGCGACGAGATGATGGCGGCCAGCCTGCTCGACCAACTGCACCGCACCGGCGTGAAGGTATGGCTGGACGATTTCGGCACCGGCTTCTCCGGCTTGAGCCATCTGCGTCAGGTGCCGGTGGACGGGGTCAAGATCGACAAGAGTTTCGTTGCCGACCTGCAGCGCGACCCGGACGATCTGGCGCTGACCACCGCGATCATCAACATGGCGCACTCGCTGGGAATCACCGTGGTTGCCGAAGGCATCGAGCAGGAAGCGCAATTCAATCTGTTGCGCGAGCGCGGTTGCGACCTGGGGCAGGGCTATTGGTTCAGCAGGCCGTTGAGCCCGGCCGATATGGTCAAGCTGATCGCGGCGGGGTGAGTGCCCTCGGAGCGCGCCTGAGCGCGACGGGCGTCACCGGTAAAGCGCCATCGCGCCCGGGTGCGCTCCTACGACCGATTGCACTGAGGTCAGGGCGGTTACAGCGGCCGCTTGCCGGTATCGCCGGGGATTTCACGCACCAGCCGCGGGACCAGGTAGCCGGACAGGCGGGCAGCCAGCTCGGCATGCAGCGCGCGCGCGCGCGCATCGTCCACTTCGAAATGCGCCACCCCGGCGACCCGGTCGAGCTGATGCAGGTAGTAGGGCAGCACGCCGGCGGCAAAGCTGCGCTCGCTCAGCGCCGCCAGCGCATCCACGCTGTCGTTGACGCCACGCAACAGCACGGCCTGGTTGAGCAAGTGTGCGCCGGTGTCGCGCAGCCCCTGCACGGCGGCGTCTACCGCGGGGTCGAATTCGTTGGCATGGTTGGCATGCAGTACGAACGCCACCGGCCACGGCAGGCTGCGCAGCCAGGCCTGCAGTGGCGCATCCACGCGCTCCGGCAGCACGATCGGCAGGCGGCTGTGGATGCGCAGGCGCTTGAGATGCGGAACGGCGGCCAGGGCGTCGGTGAGTTCGGCCAGCTTGGGTGTGGCCAGCGAGAGCGGGTCGCCGCCGGAAAGCAGCACTTCCTCGATGCCGGGGTCGGCGGCGATCGCGGCCACCGCCTCACGCCAGCCATCGCGCGCAGCGGTCTCTTCGGCATACGGAAAGTGGCGGCGGAAGCAGTAGCGGCAGTGCACCGCGCAGCTGCCGGTGGCGATCAGCAGGGCGCGGCCGCGGTATTTCTGGATCACCCCGGCAGCGATCCGGGCGGCGGCATCGCCCACCGCATCCAGGCCGAAGCCCGGCACCGGCTGCATTTCCGCATCCAGCGGCAGCACCTGGCGCAGCAGCGGGTCGTGCAAGTCGCCATGGCGCATGCGCGCCACGAAGGCGCGCGGCACCCGCAGTGGAAACTGGGCGGCGGCGGCAGCGCTGATTGCCGCCGCCTGCGCATCCAGGCCCAGCAGCTGCAGCAGCACGCGCGGGTCGCGCACGGCGTCGCGCCACTGCTGTTGCCAGCGCGCTGGTTGCAGGGCGGGGGGCGGGGATGGCTGTAAGGCGAGGGGGGCTGCGGTTATCATGTGCGGTCACAAAACCAAATGCCCGCCGGTTGCGGCGGGCGCCCCATTCTAATCCGACCTGCCATCGCGTGGCGGGTCGTGGTCTTATCGAGGAGCTGCACCATGGCCACTGTTGGCATGAACGACGTCAAGAACGGCATGAAGATCCTGGTCAACAACGAGCCGGCGGTCATCACCGAGACCGAATACGTCAAGCCGGGCAAGGGCCAGGCCTTCACCCGCATGAAGTACCGCTTCATCAAGTCCGGTCGCGTGGTCGAAATGACCATGAAGGCGACCGACGATGTGGAAGTGGCCGACGTGGTCGATACCGACATGCGCTACCTCTACAGCGATGGCGAGTACTGGCACTTCATGGACCCGGAAACCTTCGAGCAGGTGCAGACCGACAAGGCCGGCATGGGCGGCGCCGACAAGTGGCTCAAGGGCGAGGAAGACTGCATCGTGACCTTGTGGAACGGCACCCCGATCTGGGTGCAGCCGCCGAACTTCGTCGAGCTGAAGATCACCGAGACCGACCCGGGCGTGCGCGGCGACACCTCCGGCGGCGGCGGCAAGCCGGCCACGCTGGAAACCGGCGCGGTGGTGCGCGTGCCGCTGTTCGTCAACCAGGACGAGATCATCAAGGTCGATACCCGTTCGGGCGAATACTCGGCGCGCGTCAAGTAATCCAGATGCGCCTGGGACGCCGGTCCGGTCGAGCAGTACGCAGCGCCAGTGTCCTGACGACGCCAGGAGCAGCCGAAGAAACGACTGCGCCGTTGCCAGGCTTGGGCGGCCGGTGTCTGGAATCTGCATGGGCCACGCGTGCACTGCCGGTCCCGTGCGCCATTGGCTCGCACCTGACGGCCGCGTGCGTCGCGTTGCTGGCCGGGCTGAGCGGCCTGCTGGCGGCGTGTCCGGTGCTTGCGCAAACCGCCGCCGCCACTGCCTGCGACGCGCAAAGCGTGGCGGCGGTGGCAGCTGGTGCGGTGTCCGGCGCCGCAGGGGCGGTGCCGGTCGACCATGCCGTGGCACAGACCTGCAAGCCGTGGCCGTACGACCCATCGATACGACTGGCGGCCATTGCGTTCGCCAGCGATGCCACCACCGAGGCAGGCGAACGCAACCTTGAGTTGCGCGTTGCCATGCTCGATGCCCGCACTGCCCAGGTCGTTGCCTTGTACACGCAGGACATGGGCGAAGATGCCGGCTTCGAACTTGCTGCCGACAGTCTGCGCCTGGATACCGCACGCTATGACCTGGCGCAGGGCGTGCGTGCGGTTGGCGTGGTGGTGCACAGCGTTGCGCGCGGGCCCAGTTGTCCGGATTTCGACAGCAACGATGCATTGACCTTGCTGGTGCGCGAACAGCGCCGGTTGCGCCCGGTGCTGCAGCGGGATCTCACTGTCTGGCGGCGGGTAAAAGGCGAACCGTGCAACTGGGGCGCGACGGGTGTGGTGACCGAACGCGGCACGCTCACCCTGTCGATGGACGCGCCGGTCCACGCGGGCTATGCCGACATCGCAGTCACTGCCAACCTGGTGACTTCCACCACCGTCGAGGATGCAGACGACATCGAGCGCACGCACCGCCAGCGCCAGGTGCTGCGCTACGACGGCACGCGGTATGCGCCTGTGTCACGCTCCGACGACTCCTGGCCGTTCGGCAACTAACTTCAATGGATCCACTCATGACCAACGCTCCGCCCGAACCCTGCGACCTGCTGATCGAGGCCGGCTACGTCGTGCCGATCGAACCGCATGCGGTGGTGCTGGAAGACCACGCGGTCGCGGTCAGTCACGGCGTCATCGTTGCCGTGCTGCCGGCTGCCGAAGCACGCACGCGTTTTGCGCCCAAGCAGACCGTGTCGCGGCCCGATGCGGCGTTGATGCCGGGACTGGTCAATGCGCATACGCATAATCCGATGACGCTGCTGCGCGGCGTCGCCGACGACCTGCCGCTGATGGTGTGGTTGCAGCAGCACATCTGGCCGGTGGAAGCGGCGGTGATCGGGCCGGAATTCGTGGCTGATGGCACCACGCTGGCAATCGCCGAAATGCTGCGCGGTGGTACGACCTGCGTTAACGAAAACTACTTCTTCGCCGATGTGCAGGCGGCCGTCTACAAGCAGCACGGCTTCCGTGCGCTGGTGGGCGCGGTGATCATCGATTTCCCGACCGCATGGGCATCGTCGGACGACGAATACTTCGCGCGTGCCGGCGAACTGCACGACCAATGGCGCGACGATCCGTTGATCAGCACCGCGTTCGCGCCGCATGCGCCGTATACCGTGAACGATGCCAACTTCGAACGCGTACGCATGCTGGCCGACCAGCTCGACATCCCGGTGCATCTGCATACGCACGAAACCGCGCAGGAAGTGGCCGATTCGATCAAGCAGTACGGCCAGCGCCCGCTGGCGCGGCTGGATCGCCTGGGCCTGGTCAACGACCGCCTGATCGCGGTGCACATGACCCAGCTCACCGATGCGGAAATCCATCTGTGCGCCGAGCGCGGCGTCAGCGTGGTGCATTGCCCCGAATCCAATCTCAAGCTCGCTTCGGGCTTTTGCCCGGCATGCGCGCTGCAGCGTGCGGGCGTGAATCTGGCCATCGGCACCGACGGCTGCGCCAGCAACAACGACCTGGACATGTTCAGCGAAAACCGTACCGCCGCCATTCTGGCCAAGGCCGTGGCCAACGATGCGACCGCGCTGGACGCCGCGACCACCTTGCGTGCGGCCACGTTAGGCGGCGCGCGTGCCTTGGGCTTCGGCGACAGGATCGGCTCGATCGAGGTCGGCAAGCAGGCCGACCTGGTCTGCGTGGACCTGTCTGCACTGGAAACCCAGCCGCTGCATCATGTGCTGTCGCAGCTGATCTACGCGGCTGGCCGCCATCAGGTCACCGATGTGTGGATCGCCGGAAAGCCCAAACTGGTGCAGCGCGAGCTCATCGACATGGATACCGCCGCCCTTCTCGCCAATGCGCGGCAGTGGCGCGAACGCATCCGCACCGTCCGCGCCTGAGCGCGCGTCACCGCATCACGGAGCCCCGCATGAATTCGAATACGCACGCCAAATCCAGCAATTTCCATCAGAGCGAGCTGGATAAATTCGCCGCACTGGCCAACCGCTGGTGGGATGCCGACGGCCCGCAGAAGCCGCTGCATGCGCTCAATCCAGTGCGTCTGGAGTATGTGTCCACGCGGCTGGAACTTGCCGGTGCGCGCGTGCTCGATGTCGGCTGCGGTGGCGGTTTGCTCAGCGAATCGATGGCACGTCTGGGCGCGCAGGTGACTGCGATCGACCTGGCGCCGGAACTGGTGAAGGTGGCGCGTCTGCACAGCCTGGAATCGGGCGTGCAGGTCGACTATCGCGTGCAATCGGTGGAAGACCTGGCCGCCGAACAGCCGGGCAGCTTCGATACGGTGACCTGCATGGAAATGCTCGAACACGTGCCGGATCCGACCGCGATCATCCGTGCCTGCGCCAGCCTGCTCAAGCCGGGCGGCAAGCTGTTCCTGTCCACGCTCAATCGCACCCCTGCCGCGTTCGCGCTGGCGGTGGTGGGCGCCGAATACATCGCGCGTCTGCTGCCCAAGGGCACGCACCACTACAAGGATTTCATCAAGCCGGCCGAGCTTGCGGCGTGGCTGCGCAACGCCGGGCTGCAGCTCGAAGACGTCAGCGGCATGCTGTACGAGCCGTGGCGCAATCGCGCCCGCCTGTCCTCGCGTACCGAGGTGAATTACCTGGCGTATGCGGTGAAGCCGTGATGGGCGGGGATTCGGGAATCGGGAATCGGGAATCGCAAAGGCGGTTGGCTGAGGGTTCGAGATTTTCTCGTTTCGGGTGGAGTGCATGCAGTTGCATGCCCGTGGCGCTGTGGTGAGTTTCCCGCGTGCGGCGTTGTTCGATCTGGATGGCACCTTGCTGGACAGCGCGCCGGACATGCTCGCGACAGTCAACGCCATGCTGGATGCGCGTGGGCGTGCACCACTTGCGTTGGCGTCGCTGCGCCCGGTGGTTTCCAAAGGTGCGCGTGCGATGCTCGGCGTGGCCTTTGCCGAGCTCGATGCCGCGGCGTGCGCGGCGCTGGTGCCGGAATTCCTGCAGCGCTACGAAGGCCTGATCGGCACGCAATCGCAGCTGTTCGATGGCATCGAACAGATGCTGGTGCGGCTGGAGGATGCCGGCTGCGTGTGGGGCATCGTCACCAACAAGCCCGAATATCTGGCACGCCTGATCCTGCCGCAGTTGGGCTGGGAGCAGCGCTGCGCGGTGCTGATCGGTGGCGACACGCTGGCCGAGCGCAAACCGCATCCGTTGCCGCTGGTGATAGCCGCAGAACGCATCGGCGTTGCACCTGCGCAATGCGTGTATGTGGGCGACGATGAGCGCGACATCGTGGCTGCGCGCGCGGCGGCGATGGCGTCGGTCGCGGCGTTGTGGGGCTATCGTCTGGACGACGACGACCCGACGCACTGGCAGGCCGATGTGCTGGTCGAGCAGCCGCAGGCACTTTGGAATGCGGCAACGTGGCCGCAGATCTGATCTTTCTTCGTATTTTTCCGGACCCGCCATGAGCCAATCCAGCGCGCTCGACAGTTTTCTCGACAAGTGGGCCACCCGCTGGCCGGAATGGTCGGTTGCCGAACCGTTCGTGCCCGAGCCGCAACGCCGTCTGGCAGTTGCCTGGTTCGCGTTGCTGCAGGAATGGGAAGACATCATGAATATCGCCGGCGACCCGTTGCCGGCCGATGCCAAGCTGGCGTGGTGGCAGCAGGAGCTGCGTGACTGGTCCAGCCAGCGCTCGCGCCATCCGTTGGGGCGCGTGCTTGAACCGGTGCGTGCGCCGTGGTCACAGCTGGCCGACACCTTGCCGGCCATGCAGGCCGCGCGCGTCCAGCCACAATCGCTGCAGCACGCGCTAGGGGCACTGCGCACGTTCGCCGAGGCGGTGATTGCGGTGGAAGCGGTGCTGTTCGCACGGGCACGGCCTGGCGATGCCACTGCGGTGGCGGTGCAATGGCTGGATGCACGCCAACGCGTGGCCGGCGACGGCGCAGCGCCCGGTGGCGTTGCCACGTCCGCCTGGCGCACGCAGCTGTTGCAGGCCTGGCCGCGCAAGGTCGCGTTGGCGCGGCCGCACCGGGTGTGGTCGCGTCTGGCACGGCTGCGCTTGCAGCGCGAGCTGGCGGGCAAGCCTGCGTACCCGCCGCCGATGCAACAGCTCTGGCATAGCTGGCGTGCCGCCAGCGGCACCGATTAAGCGGCGCCGGTACGTCAGCTGCGTGCGCAGCATGCGCGTGTGTGGCGTGACGGGCGCGGCGGCCCAGTCTGTCGTGTTCGGAGCGGGCCGATTGGCAGCACAGCGCTAAGGTAATGACAGCGCCAATCGTGCGTAGGCCTTGCGACGCAGTCAGGCCGTTCGCACGCCCTCTTATCGGCAGCCGGTGCGCTCTCGTCGCGCGAGGCAGCAAGCACGGGCAATGCCGGGCTTGCTGCGCAGTTGCGGTGAAGCATCGACTCAATTGGCCGCGCCGGGACCGCTATTGTTGTATTCGTAGAAACGGTTGGCCGAATTGGTGCAGTTGCTGCTGCAATACGGGCGGCCGACCGTTGATGCATTCCATGGCGCGGTCTTGCGGATATGGCTGCCCAGGGTCGAGTCACGTACCGTCACCTGGCCGTTGGGCGAAGTGCCGTTGACGTAAGAGCTCAGGCTGCCGACGCTCTCGTCCCACGCACGTCCAAGATAGGTGTTGTTGCCCGGGGAGCCGGAGACACCGGTAAAGCTGCTGTTGATCGCCAGAAATCCGTAGCTGCTGCCAGGACGCGTGCTGGGCGCAAAAATATAGCCGCCGCGGCTGCTGCCCAGGCGTGCGCCGGTGGAACGGATGGTGGCGCCATCGAAAACACCGACGCCGGAGCCGAAGATGAAATCGACATCGCCTTCGATGGTGCTGTTCTTGAAATACGCCCGGATCACATTGGACGCGCTGGTCGCGCTGATCAACAAGGTGTCCTGGTTGCCGGTCACCAGGACATCCTGGAAGTTGGCCTTGTCGCCACGCACAGCCAGCGCCACCGCCGATTGATTGTTGTCGGTGTAGGTGCCTTCCACATAGTTGTTGTCCACGCGCAGGTGGCGCGCCTCGAAATTCGCCGCGCGCACCGTGAACGTCGCGCTGTTGGACGTGCCAACCGTGGTCGCCGACGCATTGCTCGCACACGGGTGGCTTGCGGTGCCGGCTGGCTTGGGAGTGGGGTTGGCATTGTTGAAGCGGATGACGGTGTCGCCGGTATTTGTGCCCAGCCCGAACAGCGTCAGCGGTGGCGCATTGTTCGGCACGCAGACCAGCTCGGTGTAAGTGCCCGCCTTGATGCTGATATAGCGACGTGTGGTGCCGCCGGCAGCCACGGCAGCGTCGATGGCAGATTGCACGGTGCGGTAGCGTGTTGAGCCGTCGGCCGCCACTGCGTAATCGGCACTGAGTAGGGCGACACCTGCGGTGGGGTTCCAGTTATCGGTCACCAATGCGCTGATCGGCCCGGCTTTGGCCAAGGCTTTGGCGATCGTATAACTGCTCGCTTCGCTGCTGGTGAGTTGCGGCCGTGTGGCAGTGCCGGTCAATGCCAGCGCAGTGGCGCTAACAAGGCTCAGCACTGCGGCAGCGAGACAGGTCGAACGGATGTGCGTTGCAGACATGTGGTGGCGCTCTCTCAGAAGGGGACGTATGCGCAATACGCTGCAGATGCCGGCAAGCCAGGAGCGACGACGACGCCGGTGCGCGCTCGCCTGATAAACGATCGCAACAGGTGTCCGGCCGCTTCAGGATTCGGAAGCAATGCAGCGCAGGTGCAACGACGGTCGTTGCCATGCGCGGTTCTCGTTCGTGCCGCACCAGCGGCCGGCCGATCCTACTGCCGTGTTCGTTTTTCGGCTGATGACGTATCGGCCAATGTGCCGGAACTGCGAATCGGTCACGCTTTGCGGGCCGGTACTGGCGCTACAGGCCATGTCGCACGCCGACCATATTGCGGTTGCACAATGACGGCGATTCGAGATGCGTCCTCACATGCCGTGGGCGCAGGGCCTTTCAGACTGACTCACCCGCGTACACGCGCATGTCAGGAATCGAAATGGCAGACACCAAAGAGTTGCAGGAAAAATTCTGGAAGGCGCTCAAATCCGATCGCACCGTGATGCTGGGCCTGGACGGTGTCGAAGACGGTCATGCGCGTCCGATGACCGCACAGATCGAAGGCGATAGCGGTGGACCGATCTGGTTCTTCACATCCAAGGACAACGCGCTGATCGCCATGCTGGGGCAGGGCCGCCGCGTCATCGGCGCCTTCAGCAGCAAGGGCCACGATTTGTTCGCCAGCATCAGCGGCTCGCTGCGCGAAGACACCGATCCGGCCATGGTCGACCGGTTGTGGAATCCATATGTCGCTGCGTGGTACGAAGGCGGCAAGACCGATCCGAACTTGGCGCTGCTGCGCCTGGACGCCGACCATGCGCAGATCTGGCTCAACGAGTCGAGCCTGCTGGCAGGGATCAAGGTGTTGTTGGGCGTCGACCCGAAGAAGGATTATCAGGACAAGGTGGCGGACGTTCCGCTGCGCTGAAATCTGGGGCGCACGCGCCACCGTCAAGGTGGCGTGTGCGCACTGGTTGCGCGATTTGCTCCGCTCACCGCTGTGCGACGGCCGCATTGCCACGCTGGCCCGCCAAGCGGAGCGTGCCGATGCGCGTGCATCACCTCAACTGCATCTCCACCTGTCCGCTGGGCGGCCATCTCATGGACGGACGTACGCCAGGCGTCCTGGATCGCGGCCATCTGTGTTGCCATTGCTTGTTGGTGGAAACCAGCGCCGGGTTGGTACTGATCGATACCGGTTTCGGCCTGCGCGATGTGGCCGAGCCAGGTGCGCGCCTGAGTCGGTTTTTTCTGGCCTTGGTCAAGCCGGACTTGCGCGAGGAGATGACCGCAATCCGGCAGATACAACGGCTGGGGCTGGACCCGCGCGATGTGCGGCACATCGTGCTGACCCATCTGGATTTCGACCACGCCGGCGGGCTGGACGACTTTCCGCATGCGCGCGTGCACATGATGACGAGCGAACGCGATGCCGCACTGGCACAGCGCACCTGGATGGATCGCCAACGCTTTCGTCCGCAACAGTGGTCTAAGCGCGGGCAGTGGCGCACCTACGACGGTGCAGCAGGCGAGCGCTGGATGGGGCTGGAGTGCGTGCGCGACCTGCATGGATTACCGCCAGAGCTGCTGATGGTGCCGCTTCCCGGGCACACGCTGGGTCATGCCGCGGTTGCGGTGCACACGCCGGCACGATGGCTGCTGCTGGCAGGCGATGCATATTTCTTCCATCGCGAAATGGATCCGGACGCGCCTTACTGCACGCCAGGGCTGCGCGCATATCAATGGATGTTGGAGAAGGACCGCGCCGCGCGCTTGAGTAACCAGCAGCGCCTGCGCGCTCTACGGCAACAGCATGCAGGTGAGGTGGAGGTGTTCTGTTCGCACGATGTGAGCGAGTTCGAGCGTATCGTCGGGCAGCCGGCCCGCCTGCCGAGCGGCGCCTTGCTGCACGCACCCACGCCGCAGTGATCCGCGCTTCACCACGCGCCAACGCACCGCAGCGCGATGATCTGCCACCGGCACAGCGCGCTTGCGTGATGACGCCATTCCAGGAGATTGAACATGCAGCAGATCGAAATTGGCCAGATGGTATTTCTACGCGACGGCGAAGTCGGCGTCGGTGCCGTCCGCGACATCCGCAACGATGGGGACGAACTGGTCATCAATATCGAAAATGGCGGCGACTTCGTGCTGCCTGCCTCGGTGGTGCGTGATGTGCACTCGGGAAAGGTGATGCTGGATGTCGACAAGCTTCCCGATGATGTACGCAACGCCTTACGTCATCCGCATGACAACGAACTGCAGACCAGCACCTATGCCGCCAGCAACACGCAGGATGGGGCATTGAAGTGATGGATTGATTGCGAATTGCGCGGTGTGACTCCTGGTCAGCACACGCCGCGCAGTTCAGTCAGGCAGCAAGAACGTGCGCGGCGCGATGTCGGCAGGCCCTGCCAGCGACGCAGGTTGTTCGGCTTCGTCTTTCAACTGCACGCCAGAGAGTCTGCGGCGAAATGCCTCGCGCAGCAGATACGCCAATTTGTGGCTCGCCTCGGCGTAACTCAGCCCTTCGGCGCGAATGTTGGAAATGCAGTTGCGCGCTGCATCGGTGAGCCCGACGCGGGGCGTGTAGGTGAGATATAGGCCCAGGCTGTCGGGCGAGCTCAGGCCCGGCCTTTCGCCGATCAGCACGATCACGGCGCGTGCGTTGAGCAGTTCGCCGACCTCATCGCCGATCGCCACGCGCCCTTGCGCCACCAGCACCGCCGGCGCGAGCGACCAGCCTTCCTGCGATGCCAGTGCATCGATCTGGTCGAGCATGCGCGCGGCATGCCGATGCACGGCCAGCGCAGACAGCCCATCGGCGATGACCACCGCAACATCCTGTCCGCCGCCATGCACGGCCGTGAGGCCGCGTAGCTGGGCGGCGGCATCTTCGGCCAGGCGCCTTCCCAGATCGGGACGTTGCAGATACTGATGACGATCGGTGGCAGCGCTCTGCAGCAGGATGCTGCTGCGCCCGCGTTGCTCCAGCGCGGCCTGCAGCGGTGCCGGGTCGAAGGCCAAATGCACCGCGTCGCGTGCCTGCGCATGCGCCAGCTGGAACTCCAGGTGCGCGTCCGTAGGCAGGCTGGTCCCCACCCGGCCCAGCGCAATGCGCGCGGGCGTCAGTTGGCGCAGGTGCGCCCAGGCATCGCGGGGCGGTGTTGAGGGGGCGCTCATGGCGCCGCTCTACCGCTGGCCTGTGCCAATGCACGCCGAAATGGCGCCGGTACCTCGCTGCCAAGCTCGAAGCGGCCATCGCGCAGCCGCAGGATGTCGTGCTGCTCCAGCCACTGTTCGAACTCGGGTGCGGCGCGCAGGCCGAGTGCCTGGCGCGCATACAGCGCATCGTGAAACGAGGTGGTCTGGTAGTTCAACATCACATCGTCCGAGCCGGGGATGCCCATGATGAAGTTGATGCCGGCAGTGCCGAGCAGGGTGAGCAACACGTCCATGTCGTCCTGATCGGCTTCGGCATGGTTGGTGTAGCAGATGTCACAGCCCATCGGCACGCCGAGCAACTTGCCGCAGAAGTGGTCCTCCAGCCCGGCGCGGACGATCTGCTTGCCGTCGTAGAGATATTCCGGCCCGATGAAGCCCACCACGGTGTTTACCAGCAGCGGTTTGTAGTGGCGCGCTACCGCATAGGCGCGCACCTCGCAGGTCTGCTGATCCACGCCGTGGTGCGCATTGGCCGACAACGCGCTGCCCTGGCCGGTTTCGAAGTACATCACGTTGTCGCCGACGTTGCCGCGCCGCAACGACAGGCCCGCTTCATACCCTTCCTGCAGCAAGGCCAGGTTGATGCCGAAGCTGGCATTGGCCTCCTCGGTGCCGGCGATGGACTGAAACACCAGATCCACCGGCACGCCGCGGCCGATCGCTTCGATGGTGGTGGTGATGTGCGCAAGCACGCACGATTGCGTGGGAATCTGATACCCACTGATCACCGCATCGAGCATGCGCAACAGGGCCGTGGTTGCGGCCAGGCTGTCGCTGGCCGGGTTGATGCCGATCACCGCATCGCCGTTGCCGTACAACAAGCCGTCGAGCACGCTGGCGGCGATGCCGGTTGCATCATCGGTGGGGTGGTTGGGCTGCAGGCGCGTCGACAGGCGTCCGCGCAACCCCAGCGTGTTGCGAAAGCGGGTGACGACCCGGGTTTTCTGCGCCACCAGGATCAGGTCCTGCACCCGCATCAATTTGGACACCGCGGCCACCATTTCCGGCGTCAGGCCGGGTGCCAACGCGGTCAATGCAGCTTCGTCGGCCTGCGCACTCAGCAGCCAATCGCGAAAGCCGCCCACGGTGAGATGCGCCACGGCGGCAAATGCAGCGGCATCGTGCTGGTCGATGATCAGCCGGGTGACTTCGTCTGCTTCATACGGTACCACTGCTTCGTCGAGGAAGTGCCGTAGCGGCAGATCGGCCAGCGCCATCTGTGCGGCCACGCGCTGCAGACCGGAGTCGGCGGCAAGACCGGCCAGCTGGTCGCCGGAGCGCGCAGGCGTCGCCTTGGCCAGCAGCTGCTTCAGATCGGCAAACTGAAAGCGTTCGCCGCCTGCGGTGAAGGCAAAGCCGCTCATCCGGCGCTGGCCACAGGCGTGTGTTGCGTGCGCAGGCTCAGGACGCAACACGCCGCGCCGAACAACAGCAGGCCCAGGAAGATCAACGCCACAATCGGGTTGAACCACACCATCGCCACCAGGCACACCAGCGCCAGCAGCAGCGCAATGGCCGGCACCACCGGGTACCCCGGTGCGCGGAAACTACGCTCCAATCCCGGTTCGGCGCGACGCAGCCTGAACAGGCTGAGCATGCTCATCACATACATCACGATCGCGCCGAACACCGACATGGTGATCATCGCTGCGGTCAACGACATGCCCTGGATCTTGACCACGCTGTCGCTGCAGATAGCAGCAATGCCGATGACGCCGCCAGCCAGGATGGCGCGATGCGGCGTGCGAAAACGCGAGAGCCTGGCCAGCCCATGTGGCAGGAAACCGGCACGCGCCAGCGCAAAGAACTGACGCGAATAGCCCAGGATGATGCCGTGGAAACTCGCCACCAACCCGAACAAGCCGATCCACACCAACATGTGCAACCAGGTGGAACTGTTGCCGACCACGGCCTTCATCGCCTGCGGCAGCGGATCGTTGATGTTGGACAGCTGGCGCCAGTCGCCGACGCCGCCGGCAAACACCATCACGCCCAGCGCCAACACCACCAGGGTGAGAATGCCGGCGATGTAGGCGCGCGGAATCGTGCGCCTGGGGTCTTTGGCTTCTTCGGCCGCCATCGCCGCCCCTTCGATCGCCAGGAAGAACCAGATCGCAAACGGGATCGCAGCGAAGATACCGGAAATGGCCGCCGGCCCGAAGCCGTCGCTGCCGGCCCAGCCGTTGGCGGCAAAGCGCGCCACGCTGAAACCCGGCGCCACCACGCCCATGAACACCAGTAGTTCGATCACCGCCAGCAAGGTCACGATCAGCTCGAAGGTGGCTGCAATCGCCACGCCGACAATGTTCAAGCTCATGAAGACCAGGTAGGCGCCAACCGCTGCAAGACGCGGATCCAGCGTGGGGTACTGCACATTCAGATACGCGCCGATCGCCATCGCGATAGCCGGCGGCGCGAAGACGAATTCGATCAACGTGGCCAGGCCTGCCAGCATGCCGCCATAGGTCCCGAACGCGCGCAGGCTGTAGGCGAAGGGCCCGCCCGCATTGGGAATGGCGGTGGTCAATTCGGTGAAGCTGAAGATGAAACAGGTGTACATCACTGCGACCAGCAGCGTGGTCACCAGAAAGCCGAGCGTACCGGCGGTGCCCCAGCCGTAACTCCAGCCGAAATACTCGCCTGAAATCACCAGCCCCACCGCGATGCCCCACAACTGCCAGGTACCCAGGGTCGGTTTGAGGTGCTCGTTGCGCATGTCGCACATCTCCTGCAGTCGGGGGAGGGGAGATGAAGCACGCCCGACGCCGAAGCGACGGACCGACCGTCGGCAGCCCAAGCGTCCACCTGCAGCGACGCACGACGGTCGTTTCGGTTATACCGCAAAGCCCGCTGGCGAACACAAGCACGACGGGTAGGTCGCCGCCGACCGGGTGTGTAGCGTTCCGGCGCAATGATCGTGGGTTGCGTTTTTCTTCTGGCGTCGCAGGGTGTGGCCCGTTGTTAAATTGAGGGGGCCTGATCCAGTGGTCGCGATGCATCAAATAGTGGGGTCATCGCAGAATGACTCTGCAGCCGCACGCTAAGGCGGATCGGGATCATGGTCCATCAACGGGGCGGGATGCGACCATTCGGTGTCATCCCCCTGACGACTGCGCCGGTAGTCGGGGCGCGCCGGTTCTGTCACGGTCCAGCGGGCTGCATGAACTCGATGGAAATATGGTCGGGACCGGACACGTAGGCGGTGAGCGTTCCTGTTCTCGGACCTCCCGGAATCGGCAGCGGCTTGCCCTTCGCCTTCCATCCGGCCGCCTCGACACGGCAAATGGCCGCATGGATGTCCCGGACGGTCAGCGCCAGATGGGCGGCCCCGATCGCACCCGCGCTGTCCGGCGACTGCCCATTCCGACGGCCTTTGGAATATTGCAGCAACTCGACGATGAATCCGTCCGGAGCCTTCACGATTGCCGTTCGCACGCTCGGATCATCCACGCCGGTGACCTGATGCAGGAAATCGCCGCCCATCTGTGCCTGTCGTTCGAGCGTAAACCCCAGGGCCTCGGTCCAGAACCGGATCGCCTCGTCAAGAGATGAAACGGCAAACCCGATGTGATCAACGTTGGCCACGCCTGCATTGCCATCCACTGTTGCGGCTCCGTTCCAGTACGTCCGGGACGCGATAATTTGTGTGAGGGAAACTCGAGTCAGCAGAAGACCGGGCTGGCCAAGCAGGCTCTTCTAGGAAGCGTAGAACAGCGTCTTCAATGCCACCGCACGTCAAAGAGGCGATCTTTCGAACGCTCTACTTCGTCCGCTCAAGCACCAGCAACGGATCGATGCGGGTGTCGAACCAGTTCATTCCCCAATGCAGATGCGGCCCGGTGGCACGCCCGGTGGCACCAACCGCGGCAATCACCTGGCCTTGCTCGACCCGGTCGCCCACCTTCACGTCGATACGCGACAAGTGCAGGAAATTCGAGCTCACCCCGAAGCCGTGATCCAGCAGCACCGTGCCGCCGGTGAGATACAGGTCCGGCGCCGCGAACGTCACCACGCCGGCAGCCGGTGCCTTCACCGGGGTGCCGGTGGGCACGGCGATGTCCATGCCCGAATGGCCGGCGCCCGGCTGGCCGTTGTACACGCGTGCATTGCCGAAGCGGCCGCTGATACGTCCCTGCACCGGCCAGATGAAGGGTTGGGCGAAATCGGTGCGTGCGTCATCGCGGTCGCGCGCCGCCGTGACCTGCGCCTGTTCGCGTTTGATGCGCGCGGCAATCTCGGCCGGCGGGTTGACCGTCTTCGGCGGCACGCCATTGACGCGTTCCACCGGCCAGTCGCGCGGCGTTACTGCGATGCTCACGGTGCGCGTGCTGCCATCGGGTTGGGTGATCTGCACCTGCAAGGGCCCGGTCGCATCACGGCCGATCCCGAACACGACGCTTCCATAACCGCTCACACGCAAGTTGCGGCCGGCATATTGCACCTTGCTGCCTGCCGGCACCTTGCCGATCACCAGCGCGCCTTGCGACGCGCTTTGCGGAAATACGACATCAGTTGCGGCGGCCGCACCCTGCGCTTGGGCGCGACCTGCAACCAGCGCGACCGGCGCCAGGATCAACCAGGCACCAAACAGGGCTGCGCGCATCAGCGGTCGAAGGTCAGGCGCTGGCCGGCAGCGCTGCCCACCAGCTGTTCGCCATCCCACACCTGCTGGCCGTTGACCCACGTCGCAGCGATGCGCGAACGGAAGGTGGTGCCCTCGAATGGCGACCAGCCGCACTTGGACAGCACCTGCTCGCGCTTCACGGTAAACGGGGTGTTGTCGATCATCACCAGGTCGGCGAAATAGCCTTCGCGCAGGAAGCCACGCTCTTGCACATCGAACAACTGGGCCGGCGCATGCGCGAACTTCTGCACGATACGGGTGATCGGCAACTTGCCTTCGTGCACCAGCTCCAGTGCCGCGACCAGCGCGTACTGCACCAGCGGCAGGCCCGAGGGCGCCTGCGCATAGGGCTTTTGCTTTTCTTCCCAGGTGTGCGGGGCGTGGTCGGTGGCGAGCACGTCGATGACATCTTCGGCCAGCGCATCGATGAGCGCCAGACGATCTTCGGCGTCCTTGATCGCGGGGTTGCACTTGATCAGGTTGCCCAGTCGTGCGTAATCGCTGCGATCGAAGCGCAGAAAGTGGATGCAGGTCTCGGCGGTAATGCGCTTGCGCAGCTTGCCATCGGCATCGACCAGCGGGCCGGCTTCGAACAGCGACAGCTCGTCGGCGGTGGAAATGTGCAGCACGTGCAGGCGGGTGTTGTGCTTGCGCGCCAGCGAAACCGCCAGCTGCGAGGACTTCAGGCAGGCCTGACGCGAACGGATGTCCGGGTGCATCTCCGGTGTCAGCGCATCGCCATACTTTTCCTTGTACTGCGCCATCGTCGCGTCGATGGTCGGGGTGTCTTCGCAGTGGGTGATGATCGGCGTGGGTGCGTCGCGGAAGATGGCGTCCAGCGTTTCCGGGTTATCGACCAGCATGTTGCCGGTGGAGGCGCCCATGAACACCTTGATGCCCGGTGCAGTCTTGGGGTCCAGCGACTGGATGTGGGCCAGGTTGTCGTTGCTGGCACCCATGTAGAAGCCGTAGTTGGCCCAGGCGCGCCCGGCAGCGGCGTCGTACTTGGCCTGCAGTGCGGCGGCATCCAGGGTCGGCGGATTGGTGTTGGGCATGTCCATGAAGCTGGTCAGGCCACCAGCCACCGCGGCGCCGGATTCGGTCGCGATGTCGCCCTTGTGGGTCAGGCCAGGTTCGCGGAAGTGCACCTGGTCGTCGATCATGCCTGGCAGCACCCAGCGTCCGGCGGCATCCACGACGGTATCGCCAGCGGCAGGGGCGATCTTGCTGTCGATCTTGGCGATGCGGCCGCCCTCGATCAGGAGATCGGCGTCGAACTCCTTGCCTTCGTTGACCAGGCGGGCGTTGACGATGACGGTTCGGCTCATGGATGGGGTCCTTTGCAGCTGCAGGAAGAAGACGGGGAGGGCGAGGCGGGTGCATCGGGCACCGGATCGAATCCGCCCGGATGGAAGGGATGACAGCGGCCGAGCCTGCGCGCGGCAAGCCAACTGCCGCGCAGCGGGCCGAAGCGGCCGATGGCTGTCATCGCGTAGTCCGAGCAGCTTGGTGCAAAACGGCAACGCGGCCCGAGCAGGGGGCTGATGACGAGCTTGTAGACGCGTAGCAGCGCGATGAGCAGGCGTGAGATCACTTGCCAATGATATGCCACTTGCATTAATAGGTGGTTGCCGGGGGTCCGCGGGGTACGTTATAAAGGCCCGCTTTCCCGGGCCCCGGGGGAACCAAGGATGAGCGTTTCGTGGCTGCTAAAAAACCTGCAAAAAAGGCCGTAGAGGCCGCCAAGAAGTCCGCCAAACCCGTTGCGAAAAAGGCAGCGACGTCCGCTGCTGCGAAACCGGCCGCAAAACCGCCGACCAAGCAGCCGGCTGCCAAGAAGGCACCCGCGAAGAAGGCACCTGCGAAGAAGGCCGCTGCCAAGCCGGCGCCGGCTTCCAAGACCACCGCGTCCGCAGCCCCCAAGTCAGTGAAACCCGTCGCCAAGAGTGCTGCCAAGCCGGCGGCGAAAAAGGCAGCTCCGGCTGCCGCCAAACCGGCTGCCAAGCCGGTGGCGTCCAAGTCCGTACCGAAGCCGGCCACCAAGCCGGCTCCGGCCAAGTCAGTCCCGGTCAAGGCTGAAAAGCCCGCGCCCGCACCGGTCCCCAAGGCCGTCCCTGCGAAGCCGGCAAAGCCTGCGACCCCGTCATCTAAGAATCCCGTGCCCGTTTCGAAATCTTCCGCAAAAACGCCAACCAAAACCGAAGCCCCCGCCAAGCCTGCTGCGACCCGTCCGGTCGGCAAGGTGGCCGTGGCCGTGACGTCCAAGCCGTCCAGCGCGGCTCCCAAGACCAAGTACAAGGTCGTCGAGTACAAGACCGACGAAGCAACCGGTCGCCCGATCCTGCCGCAGGGCTACAAGCCTTCCGCGGACGAGGAGTACATGAACAAGTTGCAGCAGGAATATTTCCGCCAGCGTCTGCAGAGCTGGCGCAACGAGATGGTGGAGGAATCCAAGCAGACCATCGAAAACCTGCGCGAAGAAGTGCGCGACATCGGCGACGAAGCCGAACGTGCCACCCGCGAGACCGAAAACTCGCTGGAACTGCGTGCCCGTGATCGCGCCCGCAAGCTGATTTCCAAGATCGACAGCACGCTCAAGCGTCTGGAAGACGGTGACTACGGCTACTGCGTGGACACCGGTGAAGAGATTGGCCTGGACCGCCTGGAAGCGCGTCTGACTGCCGAGCGCACCATCGATGCCCAGGAGCGTTGGGAGCACTTGCAGAAGCAGCAGGGCGACTGATCGTCCGCCTGGCTCACCGAAAGACCCCGCCATGTGCGGGGTTTTTTATGGTCGCCTGATTCGTTGTATTGGCGCCTGGCCGAGAGTCAGGCAGCGCCCATTGGCGAGACGCCGCCGCACGCAGCTGCATGCGGCACGTGAGCGCGGTCCGCAACACGAGCCCCTTGCCACCACAGCGGCGCAGTGGGCACCGGCAATCACGCGATCGCGCCGCTCACTGCAGATCGCGCAGGTCCAGCTTGCGCAGGCGCGGCGCCTTCCAGGCGGTGGTGGCCACCACGCCCAGGGTGACGCAGCCGCCGATGACCACCGCCGGCACCAGGCCGACCAGGCGCGCCATGACGCCGTCGTAGAACGCGCCCAACTCGTTGGACGAGCCGATGAAGATGCCGTTGATCGAAGACACCCGGCCACGCATGGCATCGGGGGTGGCCAACTGCAGGATGGTCTGGCGCACCACCACCGAGACGCCATCGCACATGCCGTACACCAGCAGGATCGCCGCTGACAGCCAGAAATGGCGCGACAGTCCGAAGGCGATGGTGCAGAGCCCGAAGCCGGCCACCGACAGCAGCAGCACGCGTCCGGCATTGCGCTGCAGCGGGTGCCGCGCCAGCCACACGCCAACCACGATCGAACCCAGCGCCGGCGCACCGCGCAGGATGCCCAGGCCTTCCGGGCCGTAGTGCAGGATGTCGTGGATGAAGGCCGGCAACATCGACACCGCGCCGCCAAGCAGGACCGAGAACATGTCCAGCGCCATGGCGCCCAGCATGATCTGGTTGGACAGTACGAACTGCGCGCCTTCGGCGATGCTGCGGAAGATCGGCGCACGCGGGCCGGCGCTGACCGGCTCGCTGACACGTAACAAAGCCAACGCCAGGATCGCCAGCATCGCCACGCTGGCGGCGACCCCGTAGGCCAGGCCCTTGCCGCCCCAGCCGACCAGCACGCCGCCCAGCGCCGGGCCGATCACCATGCCGGCCTGGAAGGTGACGCTGCCGATGCTGGCGCCGCGTGCGAATGCGTCGCGCGGCAGCGCCCGTGCGAACAATGCGTTGTAGACCGGCGACAAGAAAGAGCGCGCCGCGCCGGTGAGCGAGATGGCGGCATAGATGGGCCACACGCCTTTGACCGGCAGCCAGCCTTGCGTGATCGCCAACAGCAACAGCGCGGTTGCGACCAAGCCCAGCACGGCGACCATGCCCAGCCGGCGGCGCGGCAGGTGATCGACCAGGTAGCCGGCAAAGGGGGCGATGCAGAAGAACGGCAGGATTTCCGCCAGGCCGATCAGCCCCAACGAGAGCGGGTTGCCGGTCATTTCGTAAATATGCCAACCGACCGTCACCGCGACGATCTGGTAGGACAGCATCGCCGCCACGCGGTACAGCAGCACCAGGCCGAAGCCTGGATGGGCGAGCAGCGTCCGCAGCGAATCGGCGGGCGATGGGGCGGGCGTGCTCACTGCTGCGCGCGCGCGGTATCGCGGATGAAGGCCAGCATCGCTGCCACGCCGTTGCTGCGGGTCGGCGACAGATGCTTGGCCAGGCCGATCCCGGCGATGTAGTCAGGCTCGGTAGCCAGGATCTCTTGCGCGCTACGCCCGGAATACACGCGCAGCGCAAGGTAGATCAGCCCGGAGACAATGGCCGAATCGCTGACGGCATGGAAATCCAGCCGCTCGGCGTTGCCCTCCGGCACGATCCAGACCATCGATTGGCAGCCGTGCAGGCGGTGCTCTTCGGTTTTCCACTGTTCCGGGAAGGCGGGCAACTTGCGGCCAAGGTCGATCAGGTACTGGTAGCGCTCGGACCAGTCGCCAAAGAAGGAAAATTCCTCGGCAATGGCGGCCTGCGCCTCGGTAGCAGTCGGTTCAAGCGGGAAGGGGGAGGTGGTCATCTAAAAATCCAGAATCAATTCGATCAAGTCCCTCTCCCGCGGGGCGAGAAGGCACGGTGTGCGCCACTGGCACCTGGCCTTGGAGCGCTGTGGCCACTGCATCTTTCACCAGGTGCCAGGGCGGGGCAGCCTGCGAGGGCCGTCGGTCATTCTTTCTGGCTGGCGCGTGGCGACGCGTTTGCCATGACCGACGGTTGATTGTCGCCGCAGCGCACCCTCATCCGCCTGCGGGGGCACTTTCTCCCGCAGGAAGACGAGAGAAGGATCAAGCACGCTTCCAACGCACGCCCTGCGGCGTGTCTTCCAGCACGATACCCTCTTCGGCAAGTTGCTTGCGGATGGCGTCGGCGCGGGCGAAATCCTTGGCTTTCTTCGCCGCGCTGCGTTCTTCCACCAATGCGGTGATGCGTGCATCGTCGCCGGCGTCGGTGCCGCGCGAGAACCATGCAGCCGGGTCTTGTTGCAGCAACCCCAGTGCCATTCCGGCACCGAGCAACTTGGCGCGCGCCGCATGCAGCTCGATCATGCGCGCCGATGCTTGGCCGCTTTGCATCAGGTCGCTGCGCAATGCACGCGCATCGGAGGCGATGCTTGCCATGACGGACAAGGCCAGCGGCGTGTTGAGATCGTCATCCAGAGCGGACTCCACCTCGGCGGGAATCGTCATGGATACCGCCAGATCGCTGCCGCTTTCGGCTTCCAGCGCAGCCAGATCCCGCAACGTTCCATACAGGCGGTCCAGCGTGTTCTTGGCCTGCTCGATCAACCCATCCGACCAGTCCAGCGGCTGACGGTAGTGCGCGCTCAACAGCGCATAGCGCAGCGCTTCGGGCGGATGCCTGGCGATGAGCTCGTGCACGGTTTCGATATTGCCCAGCGACTTGCTCATCTTCGCGCCGCTGAAATTGAGCATGCCGTTGTGCAGCCAGAAGCGCGCAAAGGTGGCACCGCCATGCGCGCACTCGCTCTGCGCAATCTCGTTTTCGTGATGCGGGAACTGCAGGTCCACACCGCCGGCGTGGATGTCGATGGTCGGCCCCAGATGGGCGGCGGCCATCGCCGAGCATTCGATATGCCAACCCGGCCGGCCGCGGCCCCAGGGCGATGGCCAGCCGGGCAGGTCGTCGCTGGAGGGTTTCCACAGCACGAAGTCGCCGGGGTCGCGCTTGTATGGCGCCACGTCCACGCGCGCGCCGGCCAACATTTCGTCCGGGTCGCGCCGCGAGAGCTTGCCGTAGTCCTCGAAGCTGGAGACCGAAAACAGCACGTGGCCTTCCGCGGCATAGGCATGCCCAGTGGCGATCAGCTGCTCGATCATCGCCACGATCTGCGGGATGTGCGTGGTGGCCTCCGGTTCGATGTCCGGTGGAGCCACGCCGAGCGCTGCCATGTCCTGCCGGTAGATCGCCGCGAAGCGGTCGGTGATCGTCGAAATCGGCACGCCCTGCGCCTGCGCGGCGGCGTTGATCTTGTCGTCCACGTCGGTGATGTTGCGCGCGTAGCGCAGCGCGCCGTAGCGTCGGCGCAGCAACGCGGCAAGCACATCGAAGACCACCGGGCCGCGAGCGTTGCCGATATGCGCGTAGTTGTAGACGGTGGGACCGCAGACGTACAGGGTGGGGCTGGACGGATCGAGCGGCGCAAACGGCTCGACCCGCCGCGTCAGGTTGTTGTGCAGGCGCAGGCTCATCGGCATCCGAAAAAGGGCAATCGCGCGATTCTAGCCCGTTGTGGCGGGATGGCGAATCGCCAGCCCGACGATGGCCACCGGATGGGTTGCGTTCAGCCCAGGCGGCCGCAAGCTCCATACACTTACGTACTGCCTGGCTGCGCGTTCCCGGTACTGATGCGACCTTCTCCGTTCTTCATGCTGCTGTGTACGTTTGCCGGGCAAGTGATTCCGGCGTATGCGGCAGAGCCCGACCCCAAGAACCGGGTCGTGGTGATCGAGAACGTGAAACTGGATTATGCGCAGGTGCTCAATGTCGAGCCGGTCTACCAGACGCTTCGCGCCACGCGTATCGAAGAGCAATGCGAAGCCGAGCAGGCGGCACAGGCTGCGGCAGCGCCGGCCGAGGACGAGGGCCGCATCAACCGCATGGTCGATTCGGTCAAGGAAATGTTCTCGCGTCGCCCCGAACCGGCCGCGCCCGCTGCGGTGCCGCCGACCAGCACGCGGCGCAACTGCAAGGTGGTGGAAGTGCCGCGCGAGTTCCGCCGGCCGATCGCCTTCGACGTGGACTATGTCTACAAGGGCACCAAATACCGTTCGCGCCTGCCCGAAGATCCGGGCAATCGGCTGCGCATCCGGGTCTCAGTGACGCCGTACATTCCCGACGCCATCGTCGCGCCGCCGCGCTGAGATGCGCAGCGGTTGCGCCGTGCCCACATGCGTGCGAGGATTCGCGCCCTATGCAAGCAAACGCCTTTCAGCACGACACCAGCGCCGCCCGGATGGCCTCCGGCATGACCTCGCGTGCCCGCCGACCGGAATCCCACATTTTCGCTGGGTAAGCCGGGGCGTTTGCTGTTCCGACGTTGAAGACCCAGCCCCCAGGCTGGGTTTTTTCGTTTTGGCGTCACAAAAGTTTCAACGGCAAGAAACGCGCATGTCGCGCACCCCGTCGCTCCTGGCGGACCAACGCAGCAGTAGCACGCAGCAAAGGATCGATCGATGTCACTGAAGCACTTCTTGAACACCCAGGACTGGAGCCGCGCCGAGCTGGACGCGCTGTTGACCCAGGCCGCGTTGTTCAAACGCAACAAGCTGGGAAGCGAGCTGAAGGGCAAGTCGATTGCGCTGGTGTTCTTCAACCCGTCCATGCGCACCCGTACCAGCTTCGAGCTGGGCGCATTTCAGTTGGGCGGGCATGCGGTGGTCTTGCAGCCGGGCAAGGATGCGTGGCCGATCGAGTTCAATCTGGGCACGGTCATGGACGGCGACACCGAAGAGCACATCGCCGAAGTGGCGCGCGTGCTGGGGCGTTATGTCGACCTGATCGGCGTGCGCGCGTTTCCGAAGTTCGTGGACTGGTCCAAGGACCGCGAAGACCAGGTGCTCAAGAGCTTTGCCAAGTATTCGCCGGTGCCGGTGATCAACATGGAAACGATCACCCACCCATGCCAGGAGCTGGCGCATGCGCTGGCGCTGCAGGAACACTTCGGTACCCAGGATCTGCGTGGCAAGAAGTACGTGCTGACCTGGACCTACCACCCCAAGCCGCTGAACACAGCGGTGGCCAACTCGGCGCTGACCATCGCCACGCGCATGGGCATGGACGTGACCCTGCTGTGCCCGACGCCGGACTACATCCTGGATCAGCGCTACATGGACTGGGCCGCGCAAAACGTGGCCGAAAGCGGTGGCTCGCTGCAGGTCAGCCATGACATCGACAGCGCCTACGCCGGCGCCGATGTCGTCTACGCCAAGAGCTGGGGTGCGTTGCCGTTCTTCGGCAACTGGGAACCAGAAAAGCCGATCCGCGACCAGTACCAGCATTTCATCGTCGACGAACGCAAGATGGCGCTGACCAACAACGGCGTGTTCTCGCACTGCCTGCCGCTGCGCCGCAACGTCAAGGCGACCGATGCGGTGATGGATTCGCCCAACTGCATCGCCATCGATGAAGCCGAAAATCGCCTGCATGTGCAAAAGGCGATCATGGCGGCGCTTGCTTCGCAAGCGGGAATCGGGAATCGGGATTAGAGAATCGCAACAGCAACACCCTTGGCCCCCACATTTACGTACTAAGGAACAATGATGAGCGCTGCTTCCACCAATCCCGAATCCCGACTCCCGACTCCCGGCACCAAGGACATCGTTCTCGCGTTTTCCGGTGGTCTGGACACCAGCTTCTGCATTCCGTATCTGCAGGAGCGCGGCTATGCGGTGCACACCGTGTTTGCCGACACCGGTGGTGTGGATGCCGAAGAGCGTGAGTTCATCGAGAAGCGCGCCGCCGAATTGGGCGCGGCCAGCCACGTCACCGTGGACGGTGGCCCGGCGATCTGGGAAGGCTTCGTCAAGCCGTTCGTGTGGGCGGGCGAGGGATACCAGGGCCAGTACCCGTTGCTGGTGTCCGACCGTTACCTGATCGTGGATGCTGCGCTCAAGCGTGCCGAAGAATTGGGCACGCGCATCATTGCGCATGGTTGCACCGGCATGGGCAACGATCAGGTGCGTTTCGACCTGGCAGTGAAGGCGCTGGGCGACTACCAGATCGTGGCGCCGATCCGCGAGATCCAGAAAGAGCACACCCAGACCCGCGCCTATGAGCAGAAGTATCTGGAAGCGCGTGGTTTCGGCGTGCGTGCCAAACAGCAGGCCTACACCATCAACGAGAACCTGCTGGGCCTGACCATGTCCGGCGGCGAGATCGATCGTTGGGAAGCGCCGGGCGAGGGCGCGCGCGGCTGGTGCGCGCCGCGCAGTGCTTGGCCGAGCGAGGCGTTGACGGTGACGCTGAAGTTCGTCGAAGGCGAAGCGGTGGAACTGGACGGCAAGCCGCTGCCGGGTGCCAAGATCCTGGCCAAGCTCAACACCTTGTTTGCGCAATACGGCGTGGGCCGCGGCGTCTATACCGGCGACACCGTGATCGGTTTGAAGGGCCGCATCGTGTTCGAAGCGCCGGGCCTGATTTCGCTGCTCACCGCGCACCGTGCACTGGAAGATGCGGTGCTGACCAAGCAGCAGAACCGCTTCAAGCCGGACGTGGCGCGCAAATGGGTGGAGCTGGTGTACGAAGGCTTCTATCACGACCCGCTCAAGAGCGATATCGAGGCGTTCCTGAAGTCCTCGCAGTCCAAGGTCAATGGCGAGGTGACGCTGGAAACCCGCGGCGGCCGCGTCGATGCGGTGGCGGTACGCTCGCCGCACCTGCTCAACACCAAGGGTGCGACCTACGCGCAATCGGCCGACTGGGGCGTGGAAGAAGCGGAAGGCTTCATCAAGCTGTTCGGGATGAGCTCGACGCTGTACGCGCAGGTCAACCGCTGAGCAAAAGCCCCTCTCCCCCCGGGGAGAGGGGCTTGGGGGTGCCGCAGAAACCTCCAAGATCGATCATGACGAACGCGTCGCCACGCGCCAGTCATGGGGAACTACTGCAGCATTGCCTCCATCGTTCTCCATCTGGGCGCGTGGCGACGCGTTCAACCTGGTTGCTTCGCGAAGTTTCGTGAGGCGCCCCTCATCCGCCCCTTCGGGGCACCTTCTCCCGGTGGGAGAAGAGGGCCACTGCGATGGAACCCATGCCCGCATTACGCATCAGTACCGACAAGCAGGAACTCGATCTGCCGTTGATCCATCGCTTCCTCAGCGAGCAGGCCTATTGGTGCCTGGGCATCCCGCTGGACACGGTGCAGCGGGCGATCGCCGGCTCGCTGTGTTTCGGCGCTTATTGCGCGGGCGTAGGGCAGGTGGCGTTCGCGCGCGTGATCACCGACGGTGCCACCTTCGGCTATCTCGCCGATGTGTTCGTGCTCGATGCATACCGTGGGCGCGGCTATGGCAAGCAACTGGTGGCAGCAGTGATGGCCCATCCGCATCTGCAAGGTCTTCGCCGCTTCATGCTCGCCACCTCCGATGCGCATGCGCTGTACGCACAGCACGGCTTCGCCGCGCCGGCACGGCCGCAGGCGTTGATGGAAATCGCCTATCCCGATCTCTACCGCACCACCACCACGGCTGCCTGACCCACATGACTGACCTGCTCACCTCCACGCTCGACCACCTGCAGGCGCTGGTGGCATTCGACACCCGCAATCCGCCGCGTGCGATTGCCGCGCAAGGCGGCATCTTCGATTATCTGCGCGCGCAGCTGCCGGGGTTCCAGGTCGAGGTGGTCGATCACGGTGCAGGGGCGGTGAGCTTGTACGCGGTGCGCGGCACGCCGAAGTACCTGTTCAACGTGCATCTGGATACCGTGCCGGATTCGCCGCACTGGAGCGCCGACCCGCACGCGATGCGGCGCCTGGACGACCGCGTGGTGGGCCTGGGCGTGTGCGACATCAAGGGCGCGGCGGCGGCGCTGGTTGCCGCGGCCAATGCCGGTAACGGCGATGCCGCGTTCCTGTTTTCTTCGGACGAAGAGGCCAATGATCCGCGCTGCATCGCCGCGTTCCTGGCGCGCGGCGTGCCGTACGAAGCTGTCCTGGTGGCCGAGCCGACCATGGGCGAAGCGGTGCTGGCGCATCGTGGCATCAGTTCGGTGCTGATGCGGTTTGCCGGGCGCGCAGGGCATGCATCGGGCAAGCAGGATCCCTCGGCCAGCGCGCTCCATCAGGCAATGCGCTGGGGCGCAAATGCCTTGGACCATGTGCAATCGCTGGCGCATGCGCGCTTCGGCGGGTTGACCGGATTGCGCTTCAACATCGGCCGCGTCGAGGGGGGCATCAAGGCCAACATGATCGCGCCGGCAGCCGAAGTGCGCTTCGGCTTTCGTCCGTTGCCGTCGATGGACGTGGATGGACTGCTGGCAAGCTTTGCCGGCTTCGCCGAACCGGCGGCAGCGCATTTCGAAGAAACCTTCCGCGGGCCGAGCCTGCCGTCGGGCGACATCGCACGCGCGGAAGAACGCCGCTTGGCCGCACGCGATGTGGCCGATGCGCTGGACCTGCCGATCGGCAACGCAGTGGACTTCTGGACCGAGGCCTCGCTGTTTTCGGCCGGCGGCTATACCGCGCTGGTGTATGGTCCGGGCGACATCGCCCAGGCGCACACCGCCGACGAATTCGTGACGCTGGCGCAGTTGCAGGGTTACGCCGAATCGGTCCATCGCATCATCAACGGTTCGCATTGAACCGACACGCGCCTGGCGCTCCCTTTCCTCTTTCGAACACGGCAATGTCCCCTTCCGCACAACCCCACAAACAAACCCGCCAGACCATCGTGCGCCTGCTCTCCAGCATGGCCAGTGCGAAGGAAATCAGCCAATACCTCAAGCGGTTTTCGCAGCTCGATGCCAAGCGCTTTGCGGTGGTCAAGGTGGGGGGCGCGGTGTTGCGCGACGATCTGGACGCGCTGACCTCGTCGTTGTCGTTCCTACAGGAAGTGGGGCTGACCCCAATCGTGCTGCATGGCGCCGGCCCGCAGCTGGATGCAGAGCTGGCTGCCGCCGGCATCGAAAAGCACACTGTCAACGGACTGCGCGTGACCTCGCCCGAAGCGTTGGCGATCGTGCGCAAGGTGTTCCAGGCCTCCAACCTGAAACTGGTGGAAGCGCTGCAGCAAAACGGCGCGCGTGCGACCTCGATCACCGGTGGCGTGTTCGAGGCCGAGTATCTGGATCGCGACACCTACGGCCTGGTCGGTGAGGTCAAGGCGGTGAATCTGGCGCCGATCGAAGCCAGTCTGCAGGCCGGCTCCATCCCGGTGATCACCAGCCTGGGCGAAACGCCCAGCGGGCAGATCCTCAACGTCAATGCGGATTTTGCCGCCAACGAGTTGGTGCAGGAGCTGCAGCCGTACAAGATCATCTTTCTCACCGGCACCGGCGGCCTGCTGGATGCCGATGGCAAGTTGATCGATTCGATCAACCTGTCTACCGAGTTCGACCACCTGATGCAGCAGCCGTGGATCAACGGCGGCATGCGGGTGAAGATCGAGCAGATCAAGGACTTGCTCGATCGCCTGCCGCTGGAATCGTCGGTGTCGATCACCCGGCCGTCGGACCTGGCCAAGGAGCTGTTCACCCACAAGGGCTCGGGCACGCTGGTGCGGCGCGGCGAGCGCGTGCTGCGCGCCACCTCCTGGGACGAACTGAATCTGCCTCGCCTGAAGTCGCTGATCGAATCCAGCTTCGGCCGCACGCTGGTGCCGGAGTATTTCGAGACCACCACGTTGCTGCGCGCGTATGTCAGCGAAAACTACCGCGCGGCGGTGATCCTGACCGACGAAGGCCAGTTCGGTGCGGGCAGGCTGACCTATCTGGACAAGTTCGCCGTGCTCGACGATGCGCAGGGCGAAGGTCTTGGCCGGGCGGTATGGAATGTGATGCGCGAAGAGACCCCGCAGCTGTTCTGGCGCTCGCGCCATAACAACCAGGTCAATATCTTTTACTACGCCGAATCCGACGGTTGCATCAAGCAGGAGAAGTGGAAGGTGTTCTGGTACGGGCTGGAAAACTTCGAGCAGATCCAGCATTGCGTTGCGCACTGCGCGACGCGTCAGCCGACCTTGCTGGGCTGACTGCGATGAGCGTCGTCACCTTGCCAGCACGTTGGCGCGAGCAGCCGAACATGCGTGGACGGCATGCGAGCCTGGAGCCGCTGCAGACAGCGCATGCCGATGGGTTGCGTGAGGTGGTGGGCGACGGCGCGCTATCGCGGCTGTGGTACACCAGCGTGCCCGCACCGGAGCAGGTCGAGGCGTATATCGCTGCGGCCCTGGCCGCCTGCGCCGATGGCGCGGCGTTGCCATATGTGGTGCGCGATGCGGCCGGCGACATCGTCGGTTGCACGCGCTACTACGCGCTGGATGCCGCAGTGCCCAGGCTGTCGATCGGCTACACCTGGTACGCACCACGCGTGCAGCGCAGCGGCGTCAACACCGAAACCAAGCTGATGCTGCTGCAATACGCCTTCGAAACATTGGGGTGCCTGAGCGTGGTGTTCGAGACCAGCTGGTTCAACCATACCTCGCGCGCGGCGATCGCGCGGCTGGGTGCAAAACAGGACGGCGTGCTGCGCAACCACGCCCGCCACGCCGACGGTACGCCGCGCGATACCGTGGTGTTTTCCATCATCGATACGGAATGGGCCGGGGTCAAACGCCACCTGCAGTTCCGCCTGGAAGCAAACGCATGACTGTTGAACAAAAGACCATCGGCATTGTCGGCGCCCGCGGGCATACCGGCTCGGAATTGATCAAACTGGTGGCGGCGCATCCGCAGCTGCACTTGAGCTTCGTGTCCTCGCGCGAGCTGGCCGGGCAGCCCGTGGCCGAGCATAACGATGCCTACCAGGGCCAGCTGCGCTACGAGAACCTGGATGCCGACGCGGTGGCCGCCAAGGCGGCCGACGTGGTGATCCTGGCGCTGCCCAATGGCAAGGCAGAGCCCTTTGTCGCCGCGATCGACGCGGCAGCGCCACAGACGCTGGTGATCGATCTTTCGGCCGACTATCGCTTCGATCCGGCCTGGTACTACGGCTTGCCTGAGTTGACGCGCGGCAGTTACGCCGGGCAAAAACGCATCAGCAACCCGGGCTGTTATGCCACCGCGATGCAGCTGACCATCGCGCCACTGCTCGACCAGCTGGCCGGGCCACCGCAGTGTTTCGGTGTCTCCGGGTATTCGGGCGCGGGTACCACGCCTTCGGACAAGAACAATCCTGCGTTGCTCTCCAATAACGTGATGCCGTATGCGCTGACCAACCACATGCACGAGCGCGAGGTGTCTGCGCAGCTTGGCGTGCCGGTGGAGTTCATGCCGCACGTGGCGCCGCATTTCCGCGGCATCACCATGACCGTCAACCTGTGGCTGCAGCAGCCGCTGACGCGCGAGCAGATCCAGGCGCGTTATACGCAGCGTTATGCCGACGAGCCGTTGATCGAAATCGTCGACGAGGCGCCCTGGGTGAGCCGCATCGCCGGCAAGCACGATGTGCAGATTGGCGGAGTAACGCTGGCGCCCGGCAACAAGCGCGTGGTGGTGGTGGCGACCCTGGACAATCTGCTCAAGGGTGCGGCAACGCAGGCGATGCAAAACCTCAACCTTGCGCTGGGCTGGGACGAGTTGATGGCAATTCGTTGATGCGAGTCCCTCGCAACAGCCTGCACATCCATGTGCAGGGATTCAACGAAGCGAGTCACTCGCAACAGCCTGCACATCCATGTGCGGGGATTCAACGAAGCGAGTTCCTCGCAACAGCCCGCGCATCCATGTGCGGGGATCGAAACTGGACGACTTACTCGAGACGCTTTCCGATGACCAATCTGTTGTGGCAAAAACCTGGCGTTGCCGTTGACGCCAAGATCCAGAGTTTCCTGGCCGGCGACGATGTGATCCTGGATCGCGAATTCTTCCTGTACGACATCGCTGCCAGCAAGGCGCATGCGCAGGGGCTGCAGCACATCGGCATCTTGTCGTTGCAGGAGCTGGGCGGCTTGAGCGAACAGCTCGACCTGCTGGCCGCCGATTTTCGCAGCGGCGCCTTCGTGCTCGATGCGCAATACGAAGATTGCCACTCCGCCATCGAAGCGCGATTGACCGAGCGTCTGGGCGATGCAGGCCGCAAGATCCACACCGGCCGCAGCCGCAACGACCAGATCCTGGTCGCCACGCGGCTGTGGCTGAAGGACAAGCTGCAGCGCGTTGCCACGCTCAGCGCGGAGATCGCCAAGGTGGCGTTGGACCGCGCACAGGCCGAGGCCGGGCTGCCGGTGCCCGGTTATACGCACATCCAACGGGCGGTGGTGTCATCGGCCGGGATGTGGTGGGCGGGCTGGGCGGAAGCCTTCATCGACAACGCCGTGCGCGCCGACGACACCGTCCGCTTGGTCGACAGCAACCCGCTCGGCACCGCTGCAGGCTATGGCGTGAATCTGCCGCTGGATCGTGCGCATACCACCGCCGAACTGGGGTTTGCACGCCTGTTGGTCTCGCCGATCTACGCCCAGCTTTCGCGCGGCAAGTACGAACTGGCCGCGCTCGAAGCGCTCGGCAGCGCCACGCTGGATCTGCGCCGCATCGCCTGGGATCTGTCGCTGTTCACCAGTGGCGAATTCGCGTTTGTCGCCTTGCCGGCCCAATACACCACCGGCAGTTCGATCATGCCGAACAAGCGCAACCCGGACGTGATCGAGCTGATGCGCGCAACGCATGCCAGCGTGGCGGCAGCGCGCACCGAGATCGAACAGCTGCTGTCGCTGCCGTCGGGTTATCACCGCGATCTGCAGAGCAGCAAGGGCGCGATCGTGCACGGCTTTGGCCGCGGACTTGCAGCGCTGGAACTGCTGCCGGCCTTGCTGGCCAATCTGGAATGGCGCCCGGACAAACTGCGCGCAGCCATCGATTCGGGCATGTATGCCACCGATGTGGCAGTGGAAGCCGCGGTAGCCGGCGTGCCGTTCCGCGAGGCCTACAAGGCCGCAGCGCAGGCCGCCGAGACCGCAGGGCAGGGACGCACGCCGGAAGGCAGCCTGGCTGCGCGCGTGTCGCCCGGTGCGGCAGCCGACCTGCAACTGGATGTGCTGCAGGCGCGCTGGCAGGCGCTGCGCGCATGACGACCCGCTATCTGGTGCTTGCGCTGCGCAAGCCGGGGTTTCCCGCCGATGTGGTGCAGCCGCATCTGGACTTTCTCGATGCATTGCGCGCCGCCGGGCAGCTCGAGCTGACCGGCGGCTTCAGCGATCGCAGCGGTGGCGCGTATGTGCTGGTCAACGTGGCCACGCTTCAACAGGCGCAGCAGATCGTTGCGCGCGACCCGCTGGTGCTGCGCGATGCCTCTGCACTGACCGTGTATGAGTGGAACACGCACTGAGGACGCCATTGCCATGAGCACGCCTGCCAGCACGTTGTCGCCGTTTACCCAGCAGGCGCTGCCGCCGTGGCGCCGTGCGGTGCTCAAGGTCGGCAGCAGCCTGCTCGCCGCCGATGGCGGTGGCCTGTCCCCGCGCTTCGCGCTGGGTCTGGCGCAGTTCGTTTCCGCCAATCTGGCAGCCGGGCGCGAGCTGGTGATCGTCTCGTCGGGCGCGGTGGCCGCTGGTCGCGCCATCCTGCCCAAAGCGGCGGATGTCGGCGCACCGATCGCGGCGCGGCAGGCACTGGCCGCCTTGGGTCAGGCGCAGCTGATTGCGTTATGGCAGCGCTTTTTCGAGCGGCCGGTGGCGCAGGTACTGCTCACGCATGACGACCTGCGCAACCGTCGCCGCTATCTCAACGCGCGTGCCACCTTGGGCGAGTTGCTGCGGCTGGGCGCGCTGCCGGTGATCAACGAAAACGACACCGTCTCGGTGGATGAGTTGAAGCTGGGCGATAACGACAACCTGGCCGCGATCGTGGCTGCGCTGGTCGATGCCGACGCGTTGTTCATCGCCACCGACATCGATGGGTTGTATAGCGCCGACCCACGCAGCAACCCGTTGGCGCGCCCGCTCGACGATGTGCCCGAGCTCACCCCTGAAGTCCTGGCGATGGCCGGCGGCAGCGGCAGCAACGTGGGGACCGGCGGCATGCGCACCAAATTGGAAGCCGCAGCAAAGGCCGGTGCGGCCGGCATCGAAACCTATCTATTCAACGGCCGAAGTGGCGAGGTGGTGCGCGCCCTGGCGCAGGACCGCCTGCGTGGCACGCGCATCCACGCCGCGCGCACGCGCATCGCTGCGCGAAAATACTGGCTGCGGCACGCACCGGTGGAAGCGGGCGCGATCCTCATCGACGACGGCGCCGCAGCGGCCCTGACCGGCAAGGGCGCCTCGCTGTTGCCAGGCGGCGTGGCCGGCGCGCAGGGCGATTTCCGTCGCGGCGACATGGTGGAGATTCGTCTGCGCGACACCGCGGGCGACCAGTGTCTGGCACGCGGCGTCAGCCAGTATTCGGCCCTGGATATCCGTCGTATTGCAGGCCGCCACTCGCGCGAGATCGAGAACGTGCTCGGCTACAGTTACGGCGAAAACGTGGTGCATCGCGATGATCTGGTGCTGTTGTAGCCGGGATTCGAGATTTGGGATTTGGGATTCGCAACAGCGTGTGCACTGCGTCCCTAGACCTCTGCCTCTTCGTCCCAGCGACTGACCCCTGGTAGTGATAAAACCGTGTCGCCCGCTTTTGCCAATCCCTAATCCCGACTCCCCAATCCCGGCTCCCAAATGACCATCAAAACGCTCGCTCTGCAATGCCGTGACGCCGCGCAGGTGGTGTCGCAATTGTCTGCACCGGCCAAGCATGCCTTGCTGGACGCGATGGCGGCCGCGCTGGAAGCCGATGCGGCGGCGATTCTGGCCGCCAATGCGCGCGATCTGGAGGCCGCGCGTGCCAAGGGCACCGGCAGTGCCATGCTCGATCGGCTGGCGCTGGACGACAAGCGCCTGGCCGGCATCGCGGCCGCACTGCGCGAGGTGGCGCAGCTGCCCGACCCGGTGGGTCGGATCACCCGCGAAGATGTGCGCCCCAACGGGATTCGCGTGCAGAAGGTGCGTGTGCCGCTGGGCGTGATCGCGATGATCTACGAGGCGCGGCCCAACGTCACGGCCGACGCTGCGGCACTGTGCATCAAGGCCGGCAATGGCGTGATCCTGCGCGGTGGCTCGGAGGCGATCCATTCCAATACCGCCATTGCGCGCGCACTGCAGCGGGCCTTGCGCGAGGCCAATGTGCCGGACGCGGCGCTGACCCTGGTCGAGGATCTGCGCCGCGAGACCATGCTGGAACTGCTGCAGCTCAGCGACATCGTCGATCTGGCGATTCCGCGCGGCGGCGAAGGCCTGATCCGGTTTGTCGCCGAGCACGCGCGCGTGCCGGTGATCAAGCACTACAAGGGGGTGTGCCACCTGTTTGTGGATGCATCCGCCGAGATGGAGCTTGCGCTGCGCCTGCTGATCGATGGCAAGGCGACGCGGCCGTCGGCCTGTAATTCGCTGGAGACCTTGCTGGTGCATGCAGGCATCGCCGAGCGCTTCTTGCCGCTTGCCGCGCAGGCATTGCGCGAACGCAAGGTGGAACTGCGTGGCGATGCGGCGACGCAGGCGGTGCTGCCGGACATCGCTGCTGCCAGCGACGACGACTATGCCGCGGAATTCCTGGATCTGATTCTGGCCATCCGCGTGGTGCCGGACCTGGACACGGCGCTGGCGCACATCCGCCAGTACGGCTCGGACCACACCGAAGTCATCGCCACGCAGGATGCCGACAACGCCGAGCGATTCGTGCAGTCGCTACGCTCTGCGGTGGTGATGGTGAACGCCTCCTCGCGCTTTTCCGATGGCGGTGAACTGGGCCTGGGCGCGGAGATCGGCATCTCCACCACACGCCTGCATTCCTATGGCCCCATGGGCCTGGAAGCGCTGACGGTGGAGCGCTTCGTGGTGCGTGGCGAAGGCCAGGTGCGGCATTAGGAACGCTGGGCACCCCTAGCGAACACCCATCAACGGCCGCCACACAGACGCCGCCTGCAACGGCGTCATGCTGCAGGCGCTGCCGGCCTGCGGGGCCGGCTCACAGCACGCGCCGCACTTGGCCGCGTGCAAGCGTAATGTCGTGCGCCTGGGCGCCCCAGGCAATGCGGGTGCGGGTGCCGCCGACACTGCGCACGCTGACCTGCGTCGGCACGCCGTTGCGCCACGCCATGTCCACCGTGAATCCACCGCGTGCGCCCAGGCCGGTAACGCGGCCTTGCGCGGCCCAGGCCTTGGGCAGTGCGGGCAGCAGCGTGATCTGGCCAGGGCGCGAATACAGCAGCATTTCCAGCATTGCGGCCGGGGTGCCGAAGTTGGCATCGATCTGGAACACCCCGCCAAGGGTGGGGTCGCCGTGCTGGCTGAGATCGTAGATATCGAACAGATTCGGCGCGGTGCCATTGCTGTGACCGATCGAGGATTTCAGATTGGTCAGCACCAGCGCATAAGCACGCTCCGCATCGCCCAGTCTTGCCCAGCACAGCGCCCGCCACGCGCAGGCCCAGCCAAAGCTCTGCATCCCGCGCGCTTCCAACAGCCTGCGCGCTGCTTCCACCTGCGCGGGCGGCCCCAGATCCGGGTGCAGGCGATGGCCGGGGAATAAACCCATCAGCGGCGACAGGTGCCGGTGATGGGCTTCACCCAGGTCGGTGGGGGACATCCATTCCTGCAATTGGCCGCTTAGCGGGCTGATTTCCGGCAGGTACAGACGCTGCTGCAGCGTGGCGACGGTCGCGGCGTAAGCCGCGTCGCGGCCAAGCAGGGCGCTGGCCTGGCGGTATTGCCCAAACAACGTCCATACCAGTTCCTGCGCGTAGGCAATACCGCGCGCATTTTCCGGACCATGCTCGGGCGACCAGTCATGATCGTCGACCAGGCACTGTCGAGTGCGGCCGTCGGCATCGGTGACCTCCATTGCGATCAAGCGCGCCTGCCAGAATTGGCAGGCGCCCTTGAGCAGCGGATAGATGCGCGTCAGGTCGTCCCGGTTCTGGGTGAACTCGTAGTGCTGCCACAGGCTGTCGCATAACCACGCGTTGCCTGCCGGATGCCAGTACCAGCCATTGCCGCCGAACGGATTGGTGGAAATGGCCACGGTCCAGCCGGCGATCTTGCCGGAGGTATTGCGAAAACGATTGCGCGGGTCGTTGAAGTGAGCCTGGGTGATGCGTGTCCACGACGGCAGCTGCGCCAGGCAATAGCGTGTCAGCGCATCGACGCAGGTGCCCAACCCGGAAGGATCTGCCAGCCAGTAGTTCATCTGCAGATTGACGTCGCTGTGGTAATCGCTCATCCAGGGCGGCTCGTTGTTTTCCAGCCACAAACCCTGCAGGTTGGTGGGCAATCCATCGCGCGAGGCGGCGATGGTGAGATAGCGGCCAAATTGCAGATAGGCCACTTCCAGTTCCGGGTCGGGGAGCGAAGGTGCCGCGGCGCGGGCCTGGATTCGCTGCCAGGTTTCCAGGCCGCGCTGCGCATCGCTGGACTGGCCAAGCTCCACCTGCAACGTGTCGAACAGCGCACGGTGATCGGCGACATGGGTATCCAGCAACAGCGCCGCAGGCACTGAAGCGGCGGCCTGTGCGCGGTGGCGCGCCCGCGCAAGCGGGTCGCGCGTGGGGTCGCGCCAGCCGCGTGCGCCATCGGCGGCGTAATCGGTGTCGCCGCACAACACGATGGTCAGGCCACGGCAGTCACGAAACTGCAGGAGGCCGTCGCCTGTTTCGAGACTGCCATCGTCGCTGTGCACGCGCAGCGCTGCGGCATAGCGCAGGCCGTTATCGAGCTGGCCGGCGAAGCGCAGCCCAGCGTCGCCGTCGGCGCGACCGGCGCCGGCATGCGTATCGATCAGGCGAATGCGGCCACGGTGGCTGCCTGCGCCTTCGCAATCCAGGCGCAACACGATGGCCGCATCCGGGTGGCTTGCGAACAGCGTGCGCGTATAACGCGTCTCGCCGATGCGATAGCGCACGCGTACGCAGCCGTTGCTCATGTCCAGTTCGCGCTGGTAATCGGACACCTGCGCCTGCGCATGCCCTTCCAGTTCCACGAACAGTTTGGCCAGCAGCATGAAGCTGCCGAAATCTTCCTTGGTATACGCAAACTGGCCATCGTCCTGCAGCGCTGCGTTGCTGCCGCCCGACCAGAGGCTGCCTTCGGAAACGAACAGCGTCTCGCAGGCAGGAGCCCCGCCGCAGAGCGCACCGAGCCGGCCATTGCCGATCGGCAGTCCTTCACGCAACAGCTGCGCATCGGCGGCAGGTGCCGCATAGGGCAGGCGCAGCGCCTGCTCGGGCGGCAGCAACGGCGAACGGGTGGGGCGTACCGGTGGCGTGGTCGCGTCGCTACCGCCTGCACGGCCGAGCAACGGCAACAGCGCGGCCGCACCGAGGTGGGTAAGCAGACGGCGGCGGTGTGGGTCAGCGCAGGCGTGTGAGGGGATATCGCGCATACGAGCGGTCGCTGCAATCGTGGGATCAAACGTTGTAAAGCATCTGCCGCGCCTGCGGAAGCGTGCGATTTGCCGGTCGGCCAATGACGTTTGGTTGGCTTGGTGCTGGCTTGCGCGCACCGATCCAAGACTAGGGTGCAAGGGATGCAACGCACGGCATGGTCATTTCAGGACAGCACCAAGGCGCTGCCTTGCCGCCAATCGGCAGCACGTGCGCGCCGCAGCGTGGCCGACCCGGTACCTTCGACACTCCCGCAAGCCAGTTGTCTGTGCCTACGCTGCTGCAGTTGTTCATCCTGCCCACCGTTGCTGCCGGAGATTCCATGCGCCGCCTTGCCGCCTGCCTGCTAGCCACCGCCATTGCCGCCGCCACCGGCACCGCGATGACGCAAACCTCGCCGATGACGCCGGACATCACCGGCAAGCCGTTCGTGGCTGCCGATGCGAGCAACGACTACATCAAGCGCGAGGTGATGATTCCGATGCGCGATGGGGTCAAGCTGCACACGGTGATCGTGCTGCCGAAGGGCGCCAGGAACGCACCGATCATGCTGACACGCACGCCTTACGACGCCAGTGGCCGCACCGAACGGCTGGCCTCGCCGCATATAAAGGACCTGCTGTCTGCCGGCGACGACGTCTTCGTGGAAGGCGGCTACATCCGTGTGTTTCAGGACGTGCGCGGCAAATACGGTTCCGAAGGCGATTACGTGATGACGCGCCCGCTGCGTGGGCCGCTCAATCCCAGCGAGGTCGACCATGCCACCGATGCCTGGGACACCATCGACTGGCTGGTGAAGAACGTCAAGGAAACCAATGGCAAGGTCGGCATGATCGGCTCGTCCTACGAAGGCTTCACCGTGGTGATGGCACTGACCAACCCGCATCCGGCGTTGAAGGTGGCGGTGCCGGAAAGCCCGATGATCGACGGCTGGATGGGCGACGACTGGTTCAATTACGGCGCGTTCCGCCAGGTGAATTTCGATTATTTCACCGGCCAGCTCAGCAAGCGCGGCAAGGGCGCCGGCATCGCGCGTCAGGGGCACGACGATTACAGCAACTTCCTGCAGGCCGGCTCGGCCGGCGACTTCGCCAAGGCCGCAGGTCTGGAGCAATTGCCGTGGTGGCACAAGCTCACCGAACACGCCGCCTATGACGCGTTCTGGCAGGAGCAGGCGCTCGACAAGGTAATGGCGCGCACGCCGCTGAAGGTGCCCACGATGTGGCTGCAAGGCCTGTGGGATCAGGAAGACATGTGGGGAGCGATCCACAGCTACGCGGCGATGGAGCCGCGCGACAAGCGCAATACGCTCAACTACCTGGTGATGGGCCCGTGGCGCCACAGTCAGGTGAACTACGACGGCAGTGCCTTGGGCGCGCTGAATTTCGAAGGCGATACCGCGCGCCAGTTCCGTTCCGAGGTGCTGCGCCCGTTCCTGGACCAGTACCTGGTCGATGGCGCGCCCAAGGCAGACACGCCGCCGGTGTTCATCTACAACACCGGCGAAAACCATTGGGACCGCCTCAAGGCATGGCCGCGCAGTTGCGACAAGGGCTGCGCCTCGTCCAACAGGCCGCTGTATCTGCAGGCCGGCGGGAAGTTGTCGTTCCAGCAACCGGTGGCCGGGCAGGCGGGCTTTGAAGAGTACGTGTCCGACCCCGCCAAGCCGGTGCCGTTCGTGCCGCGCCCGGTGGATTTTGCCGACCGCGCGATGTGGACCACCTGGTTGGTGCACGACCAGCGCTTTGTCGATGGCCGCCCTGACGTGCTGACCTTCGTCACCGAGCCGCTGACCGAGCCGCTGCAGATCGCCGGTGCCCCCGAAGTGCATCTGCAGGCCTCCACCAGCGGCAGCGACAGCGATTGGGTGGTGAAGCTGATTGATGTGTATCCGGAGGAGATGGCGTCGAACCCGAAGATGGGCGGCTACGAGTTGCCGGTGTCGCTGGCGATCTTCCGCGGCCGCTACCGCGAGAGCTTCAGCACGCCCAAACCCTTGGCCTCCAATCAGCCGCTGGCATTCCAGTTCGGCCTGCCAACCGCCAACCACACCTTCCAGCCGGGTCACCGGGTGATGGTGCAGGTGCAGTCCAGCCTGTTCCCGCTGTACGACCGCAACCCGCAGACCTACGTGCCCAATATCTTCTTCGCCAAGCCCGGCGATTATCAGAAGGCCACGCAGCGGGTGTACGTGTCCCCCGAGCAGCCCAGCTACATCAGTCTGCCGGTACGTTGAGCGCGCGGGCGCCGCGTGCCGGCGGCGTCCACGCATCTTCCAGAAACTGCGGGCGGCAGGCTACCCAGGCGGCGGCCAGCTGCACCAGCAGGCAGATGACCAGGAACACGAACGGGGAGGTCCAGCCGCCGCTGTGCGCGTGCAGCCAGCCGAACAGGAACGGCCCCAGGCAGCTCACCGCATAGCCCACGCCCTGCGAGAAACCGGACAGCGCGGCCGAACCGGCCGCCGTGCGGCTGCGCTGATTCACCAACACCAACGCCAGCGGAAAGGTGCTCGGCCCCAGGCCGAGCAGGGTCACCCACAGGACCGGTGCGGCCAGCGGCGCCCACCACAGCCCGGCGAACGCGACCAGGTGGCAGGCTGCGCATAGCAGCACGATCGGAAACGGATTGCGGATGCGCACCGCCAGCGCCGGCATGGTCAGCGCGCCGACCATGCCCAATGCCGCGAACAACGCCACCATGGTGCCGCCGAACGCAGGCGATGCACCGGCTTCGCGCAGCAGCGTCGGCAGCCAGGTGAACATGGAATAGGTCACCAGCGAGGTCATGCCGAAGGTCACCGCCATGCTCCAACCCAGCGCCGTACGCGCGACGCGGCCTTCGGCTTCGGGCGTGGGTGTGACCGGTGCCGGGCCGGTGGCGCGGATGCGCCGATGGTTGGCGTGCACCAGGGCCCACGCCGCCGTTGCCAGCAGGGCCGGCAGCACCCACGCCACCATCGAACTACGCCAACCCAGCGCATCGGCCACCGGCACTGCCAGCAGGGCCGGCAGCAGCGTGCCGACCTGCAGCACGGTGATATACAGCGTGCTCACCCGGCCCACGCGGTCGCCGAAGTAACGCTTCACCAGCGGCGGCAGCACCACGTTACCCATGCCCATACCGGCCAATGCCACCAGCGAGCCGACCAGCAACCCGGCGGTGCCCGGCAGCAGCGGGCGCAGCACCAACCCCAGCGTGGCCAGCGCCATCGACAACAGCGCCACGCGCAGCAAGCCGAAACGGCGCAGCAATGCGGGCGTTGCCACGCCGGTGAGTGCGAACGCTGCGGTCGGCAACATGCCGAGCGCACCCATGGTGGGCGCGCCGAAGGCGTACTCGTCGGCAATGCGTTCCAGCAGCGGCGTCAGCGACGTCACCGCGGTGCGCAAGTTGAATGCGGACAGCAGGATCGCGGCCAGCACCAGGCCGCGACCACGCAACTGGGCGGACGAAGAAGACGCGGCAGTGACAACAGACATGACAGACCATCCGCGTCGCGCACGTGCGTGCAACGACGCCTGAAAACACAAAACCGGCACAAGGCCGGTTTGTGTTTTGAAACTGGTCGGGGAGACAGGATTCGAACCTGCGACCTCTACGTCCCGAACGTAGCGCTCTACCAGACTGAGCTACACCCCGAAGGAGCCGCGTATGTTACATAGGGAATGGGGAATCGGCAAGCATCTGATGAAATTATTTTACTGAGGCGGCTCGCCACGCTCGGGCTCGCGTGCTTCGAACCACATGCCGTTGAGCACCGCGGCCAATGCCGCCAGGCCGGTGCCAAGTATCCATGCGAAATACCACATTGGTGTGCTCCTCGAATCGTTGAACAGGATGATGGTGGCGCGCGGTGCGGCAACGGCAGCGCAGGCACTGCGATCGCTGCCGCGGCGCTCAGTACGCGTTGGGATTGGCCGTGACCGCATCGTCGGTGACCTTGCCCTTGAGCACGCGATACACCCAGCTCGTGTACGCCAGCACGATCGGCATGAACACGGCAGTGGCCAGCAACATGATCCACAACGTCAGACGGCTACTGGATGCGTCCCACACCGTCAGGCTCGCGCTTGGCGCGCTGGAAGAGGGCAGCAGGAACGGAAACAACGCAAAGCCCACCGTGAACACGATGCCGACGATGGCGCTGCCGGAGGCGATGAAGGCCAGGCCGCCGCGCCGCAGGCGTAAGCACACCGCGCTCATCGCAAGCCCGACCAGGCCCACCAGCGGCGCCATCAATGTGGCCGGCATGCTGCTGTAGTTGTGCAACCAGCCGCCCGCGGCGGTGAGCGCAGCGGTCTTGCCGAGCGGGTTGGTGGCCGCATCGGTGGCCAGCACCGAGGTCACCGCATAGCCGGGCAGACCCAGCGCCACCCATGCGCCGCCTGCTGCAAACAGTGCCAGCGCACACAGCGCGGCGATGCCGCCGAAACGTGCCGCGCGCTCGGCCACCGGTCCATCGGTCTTGAGCACCAGCATCGCGGCGCCATGCGCGAGCAGCATCGCCACGCTGAGCAAGCCGGCGAGCAATGCGAACGGCGTCAGCAACCCGAGCAGGTTGCCGGTGTAGAACGTGCGCATGCTGTCGTCGAAGTGGAACGGCACACCCAGCAGCACGTTGCCGACCGCCACGCCCATGATCAGCGCCGGAATGAAGCCGCCGACGAACAACGCCCAGTCCCAAGTGCTGCGCCAGCGCGGACTCACCAGTTTGCCGCGGAACTTGAAACCGACCGGGCGCAGGATCAGCGCGAACAGGATCAGGAACATCGCCAGATAGAACCCGGAGAAGCTCACTGCATACAACGGCGGAAACGCGGCAAAGATCGCGCCGCCGCCCAGGATCAACCACACCTGGTTGCCTTCCCAGACCGGGCCGACGGTGTTGATCACCAGCCGGCGTTCGGCATCGTTGCTGGCGACGAACGGCAGCAGCGCGCCCACGCCCAGATCGAAGCCGCCCATCACCGCGTAGCCGGACAGCAGCACGCCGAGCAGTAGCCACCAAATCACGCGCAGGGTCGTGTAATCGAGCAATACGAAATCCATGATGTCTCTCCTTTGCTTACGGTGCGCTGCCGGCCACGGCACCGGAACTCAGCGGTGCGTGACGCGACGGGGCATGGTCCTGCAGGGCGGCGGGCAATGCGTTGGGCAGCATCGGTGGGAACAACACCTCCGGTCCCTTGTTGATGGTCTTCAGCGACAACTTGATCGCAATCACCAGCAACGTCGTGTACAGCGCGGTGAAGCCCACCAGCGTCATCACGATCTCGTAAAGGTCCAGCCCCGAGGCGGCGTAGAACGTGGGCAGCACCCCTTCCACCGCCCACGGCTGGCGGCCGTATTCGGCAACGAACCAACCGCATTCGATCGCGATCCACGGCAGCGGCAACGTCCACAGGGCCAAGCTCAGGAACCAGCGTTTTTCCTGGAAGTTGTGCTTGCAGGCAAACCAGAAGGCGACAGCGAAAAACGCGATGAGATACATGCCGATGGCGGCCATGATGCGGAAGGTCCAGAACAGCGGCAGCACGCGCGGTACGGTGTCCATCGCGGCCTGGGCAATCTGCTCCGGCGTGGCGTTGCCGATATCGTCGCGATAGCGCTTGAGCAGCAGGCCGTGGCCCAGGTCCTGCCAGTGCGCATCGAAAACCTTGCGTGCTTGGGCGTCGTTCTTGTCGGCGCGGATGCGTTGCAGTGCGCCGTAGGCGATCTGACCGCCGCGGATGCGGTGTTCGGCACGGCCGACCAGTTCGAGAATGCCTGGAATTGGCTCATCCAGCGAACGCGTGGCGATCAAGCCCATCAGGTACGGAATCTTGATGGCGTAATCGTTGCGATGGGTGGTCTGGTTCGGAATGCCGAATGCAGTGAAGTCGGCCGGTGCGGCTTCGGTTTCCCACATCGCTTCGATGGCGGCCAGTTTCATCTTCTGGTGTTCGCTGGCGGCGTAGCCGCTCTCGTCGCCCAGCACCACCACCGACAGCGACGACAGCAGGCCGAACGCTGCAGCCACCGCAAACGAACGCCGTGCCATTTCAATATGCTTGCCTCGCAAGAGATAAAGCGCACTGATCGACATCACGAACACCGCGCCCAGCACGTAGCCGGCACTCACCGTATGCACGAACTTGGCCTGCGCCACCGGGTTGAACAGCACTGCCACGAAATCCACCACCTCCATGCGCATGGTGTCGGGGTTGAACACCGCGCCGGCCGGATTCTGCATCCAGCCGTTGGCGATCAGGATCCATAACGCGGAGAAGTTGCTGCCCAGCGCCACCAGCCAGGTGGTGATCAGGTGCTGTACCTTGCTCAGGCGATTCCAGCCAAGAAAGAACAGGCCCAAGAAGGTGGCTTCCAGAAAGAACGCCATCAGTCCCTCGATCGCCAGCGGCGCACCGAAGATGTCGCCCACGTAATGGCTGTAGTACGACCAGTTCATGCCGAATTCGAATTCCATCACGATGCCGGTGCCGACACCCATGGCGAAGTTGATGCCGAACAGCACACCCCAGAACATGGTCATGCGCCGCCAGATCTGCTTGCCGGTCATGACGTAGACGCTTTCCATGATGCCCAGCAGGAACGACAGACCCATGGTGAGCGGTGGAAAGATGAAGTGGTACATCGCGGTGACTGCGAACTGCAGCCGCGACAGTTCGACAACTGTCGAGTCGATCATGGCGGGTGGGCCTGGTTGAGGGTCGGTAAGGAATGTGGCGATCATCTGCCGCCATCGCGCCGGCCGCGTTGATCCAAATCAATGCGGTCCTGAACAGGTGCGTCACACTGTCCATCCCCGACCGGGAGGCGGCGACTTACAATCGCGTGCAATGCGCAGTCTTCAGAAGAGCGACGTGAGCCAGCCCAGCGTGCAAGCCAGCGAAACGCCCGCCCAGCGCCGTCAACGCGGCCACTGGCTGGATGCGCTGGCCGCATCGGCCACGCGCGCGCGGCGGCTCGCCGGCGTGGCGGTGGCGTTGTCGGGTGCGTTGCTGCTTGTGCAATCGGCTGCGATTGCCTGGCTGGTACAGGCGGTACTGGTGCAGCACCTGGCAATGGCGCAATTGCGCAACGTGGGCGCGGGGTTGCTGGTTGCGCTGATCGGGCGCGCGCTACTCAATGCCTGGGCGCAATCGTTGACCGGCGATGTGGCCGACGTGGCCAAGCGCGAACTGCGCGCACGCATTGCGCAACGCCTGGTGCAGCACGGGCCGCTATGGTTGCGCCGGCAACGCAGTGGCGAACTGGGCGAGTTGAGCCTGGCGCATACCGATGCGCTGGAAGGCTATTTCGTCGGCTACCAGCTCGCTCGCATCGAAATGGTGCTGGTGCCGCCGCTGATTCTGATCGCGGTGTTTTCGGTCGATTGGGTGGTCGGGCTGGTGTTGCTGCTCACCGCGCCGCTGATTCCGTTCTTCATGATGCTGGTGGGCTGGGGCGCCGAGGCCGCAGGGCGCGAACAACTCGGCGAACTGGCGCGCATGGGCGGGCATTTTGCCGATCGCCTCAAGGGCCTGGGATTGCTTCGCGTGTATGGCCGCGGCCAGGCTGAATTGCAGGGCATTGCCGCCGCTGCCGAGGGCGTGCGCGAGCGCTCGCTGAAGGTGTTGCGCATCGCATTCCTGTCCTCCACCGTGCTGGAGTTTTTTGCCTCCGTCAGCGTTGCGATCGTAGCGCTGTACTTCGGCTTGAGCTATCTGGGCATGCTCCATCTGCACGGTATGCCGTCGCTGGGTGCCGGCATGTTCTGCCTCTTGCTGGCGCCGGAATTCTTCGCACCGCTGCGGCGCCTGGCCGCGCATTACCATGACCGCGCGAACGCCTTGGCTGCCGTGGCCGAAGCCGAGCGCTTGCTGCAGGGTTTCCAGCCGGCTGCCGCCGCGCACACCGCCGTGCTACCCGCACGTGCCCTGGAGCCGGCGCAAGCGCATGCGCCCTTGTTGCAGGCACGTGGATTGGTGCTGCGTCCTGCCGGCGCGCCGCAGGTGGTGGTCCAGGAGTTCGCGCTGACGCTGGAGCCCGGCCAGCGCGTTGCGGTGATCGGTGCCAGCGGCAGCGGCAAGAGCACGCTGCTGGAAGGACTCGCCGGTTGGCTTGCACCCGAGGCGGGCAGCGTGGCCGTGCGCCCGGGGGCGCGCATTGGATATGCCACGCAGCGGCCCTACCTGTTTCACGCCAGCATCGCCGACAACCTGCGCCTGGCCGACCCGCAGGCCAGCGATGCGCGCCTGCACGCGGTGGCCGAGGCGGCGCAGGTGCTGCGCTTTGCAGCGCACTTGCCGGCCGGCCTGGACACGGTGATCGGCGAGCGTGGCTTTGGTTTGTCCGGTGGCGAAGCCCGCCGCGTGGCGTTGGCGCGATTGTTGTTGCGCGAGCCGGAGGTGTTGCTGCTGGACGAACCCACCGCCTTTCTGGACCCGGACACCGAAGCGGAATTGCTGCGGACGCTGGGCATCTTTGCGCGCGGCCGTGCGGTCGTTCTGGCGACGCATAGCGCTGCGGCGATGCGTTGGGCCGACACGGTGATCGATCTGCGCGGCGTGCCGGTCACGCTGGAGGCACCATGAGCCGCCCCCAGCCTGATCGTTTGCGCGATGTGTTTCGTCTGCATGCCTGGCGCCTGCTGTTGTCGGCAGTGCTGGTGCTGGTCACCATGCTTGCCGGTGTCGGCCTGCTGGGCTTGTCCGGCAGCTTCCTGACCGCCGCTGCGCTGGCAGGCGTTGCCGGCATGGGGACCGGTTTCAACTTCTTCTCGCCGTCGGCCGGCATTCGCGCCTTGACCTTCGCGCGTATCGTGTCGCGTTACGGCGAAAAGTTGATCGGGCACGATGCCACCTTGCGCATCGCCCGCGATCTGCGGGTGTGGTTCTTTCGCCGCGCCTTGCCGCTGGCGCCCGGGCGATTGTCGGCCACCCGGACCGGCGATCTGCTGGCGCGGTTGATGTCCGACATCGGCGAGGTCGACGGCCTGAGCGTGCGCGCGTTGGCACCGCTGGCCGCATTGCTCGGCATCTGGTTAGGTGGTGTCGCCGCCGCTGCGCTGATCTATCTCCCCGCTGCGTGCTTGTTGCTGGTGCTTGGCGTGCTGATCGGCGGGCTGGTGCCGTGGCAGGTGGCACGCGGCGGCGCGCAGCGCGAGCAGTTGCGTGCGCAGCAGCGCACGGCCTTGCGCACGCAGGCCTTCGAAGGCCTGGAGGGCGCGGCCGACCTTGCTGCGGTCGACGCGCAGGGCGCCTGGCTGCAGCGCAGCGACGCCGCCGCCGCCGCCGTCACCGGCGGCGATCGCATCCAGCGCAGACGGCTGATCACCGGCAACCTGCTGCATGCGCTCTGCGGCGGGCTGGGGCTGGCCAGCATGCTGTGGCTGGCACTTGGCGCGGCCGAACGCGGGCTGATCGCCGCCGAGCTCGCTGCGGGGTTGGTGTTTTTGACCATGGCGTTGCTGGAAGTCTGGGCCGGTGCCGGGCTGGCATTGCAGGCGCTGCAAAGCGCACGCGTTGCCGCCGGGCGCCTGCAGGCCATCGTCGATCAAGCGCCATCGGTGAGCGATCCGGCGCACGCGATCGACGTGCCGCGCACCGGCACGTTGCAATTGCAGCAGGTGTCGTTTGCCTGGCCCGGTAGCGTGCGCCCGGTGCTGCACGCGCTCGATCTGACCCTGGCGCCGGGCGAGCGCATTGCCATCAGTGGCGATAGCGGCAGCGGTAAAAGCACAGTGTTGGCGTTGTTGCTGCGCCTGTGGGATCCGCAGGCCGGGCAGCTGCGCTACGCGGGCATCGACCTGCGCCACCTCGCACAGGCGCAATGGCACCAGCGTATCGCCTGGCTGCCACAGAACGCGCCGGTGTTTGCCGGCAGCGTGCGCGACAACCTGCTCATCGGCGACGCCGCTGCCGATGATGCCGCACTGTGGCAGGTGCTCCAACAGGTGCGCCTGGGCGCGTGGGCCAGCGCGAACGACGGTCTGGACACCTGGGTTGGCGAAAACGGCGCCACGCTGTCTGCCGGCCAGGCACGCCGGCTCGCCCTCGCGCGGGCACTGCTGCGCGATGCCCCGATCCTGTTGCTCGACGAACCCACCGATGGTCTGGACGTGGATACCGCCCACGCGCTGTTGGTCGACCTGGCCGCCGCACTCGGCGAACGCTCGCTGGTGATGATCACCCACGACGCGCTGCCGCCCGGTGTCGTGCAACGGCATTACCGGATGCGTGAGGGAACGCTGGAGTTGCTCGACCAGAACGCATAGCCGATCAACGAGGTCCTCGAACGTGGTCACAGGATGGGCGTTGATCGCCTGGCCGCGCGTTGTTGATCGCGTTCAATCAAACAGCACCGCAAGCGCGGCCATCAGATCGGTCTCGGTCACTGCCAGTACCAGTGCACTGACATTCAACGCAACCATGAGCCAGAACCTCAGCTGAAACGCCGCCTTGCTGCACTTGTGCCGGTAGATTTCCTGCGCCAGCAATGCACCTGGCCAACCACCGATCAGCGCCAGCAGGTGCAAGCTGGATTCGGGTATGCGCCATTGATTGCGTTGCGCGGCCGACTTGTCCATCGCATAGATCAGCAGGGTGACCAGGCTGGCCGCCGCGTACCAGAGCGGGACGATCACCGGTACCACGTGCATCAGCGTGGCCGCCGCCAACGCGAGCATCGACACCGCAGCCAGCGTCTTGCGTGGCAAGCCGCTGCGACGCTGTTCGGTCCTGGCGGCGGTGGTACGGTCTGCCCACCGCACTTGCGTGGCATTCAGGCGTTTGTGCGCATCGCGTTCGATTGCATACGTGATGATCTCCCCATCGCGCGGGCGACGCGTCTGCTGTGCAAATGCGCTGATATGGACGAATGCGCGGTCGCCACCACCATGGGGCGTGACGAAGCCAAAGCCCTTGTGATCATTCCAGTCGCTGAGACGTCCCTGATAGCGCATTCGCGTTGCTCTGTTGGATGGTGTGGCTTGCCGGTGCGATCTGCGCGCATATCACGCATCAACTGCCCAGCCGGAAAAAACAGCGGTGACGGTCGTCATCTTCCAGCAGCATCGGCCGAGATCCGGCGGCGCAGAGCGACGTTCAAGGAACTCAACAGTCCTGCAAAAAATCGCGGACCGCTGGGCCGAAGCGGGCGAAATCGACCAGGAACGCGTCATGGCCTTGCGGCGAATCCAGGCCGATGAAGTGCGCATCGGCGCCGCCGGCACGCAGGCCGTCGGCAATCTGCTCCTGCTGCTGCACCGGGAACAGGATGTCGGTGTTGGCACCGATCGCCAGCGCACGCGCGACGCGGATACGCGCCAGGCCGGCAAGCACCGTGTCGGCGGTCGAGACGCCGGTCTGCGGCTTGGCGGAGGCGGGCAGGGCATCTGCATGGGCGTGGTCGATGGCAGAGTCGGTAGCCGGTTGCTCGTCGACATGCTCGGCCAGGTCGAACCAGTCCATCGAGCGGCTCAGGTAAAGATAGCAGTTGGGGTCGAAGAAGCGCACGAAGCGGCGCGCGTGGCCTTCCAGATAGCTTTCCACCTGAAATTCCAGCCCGAACGGATCATCTGCCGCCTGCTCGGAATCCAGTCGCACGCGGCCGAAACGGCCGTCCCATTCCAGCGCCGAGCGATAGGTGATCACGCCGAGCTTGCGCGCCATGCGCATGCCCGATTCCGGGTAGCGGGCATCGTCGTAGTGGCCGCCGTTCCAGTGTGGATCCAGCCGGATCGCCTCGCGTTGCAACGAGCGGATCGCGATCGAAAACGGCAATGCCTGCGCGCTGCCGGAGATATTGATATGGCTGCGCGCGATGCCGGGATGACGCAGCAATAGCGCCAGCGCGGTCATGCCGCCCATCGAGTTGCCGATCAGGCAGGCCAGTTGCGCGATACCCAGTGCGCGCACCACATCGGCTGCGGCATCGGCCACGTCTTCGATCGACAAATCCGGAAAGGTGAGCCGATACGGCGCGCCGGTTGCAGGGTTCACCGAGGCCGGCCCGGTCGAGCCCTTGCAACTGCCCAAGGAATTGACGCAGACCACGAACCAGCGTGCGGTATCGATCGGCTTGCCCGGGCCCAGCATCGCTTCCCACCAGCCCGGCTCGGAGTTGGCCTGGTTTGCCGCCGCGTGCGCATTGGGCGACAGGCCGGTGACGATCAGGATCGCGTTGCTGCGATCTGCGGCCAGCGTGCCCCAGGTCTCGTACGCCACGCGTGCCTGATGCAGCACGCCACCGCGTTTCATCGGAAACGGCGAGGGCAGGGCGTGGTACAGCGTGCCGGCAGGGATGAATTCAGTCATGGGCCAATTCTAGCTGGCACTGCGCGAGGGTGCTGGGGGGCATGTGAGATGGGAAATACACGAAGCGAGGGGCGCTCATTTGATACGCGATTAGGCTGCTGGCCGGCGGTGCGTACATTCGTCTGCATGCGCATGTAGACAACGAAACATCCGGCTCAGCAGGCAATCGCAAACGCCGCTCGATCTGTGTCGATGCAGGCGTGATGTACCTTCAGTACAGCGGCATGGCTGCACGAAGATCGAGTGTTTGCCCGCATCAGTTAGGTCGATGACCTCGCCCATCACACGCAATGCGTCAGCCATCAGCGGCCGATCACCAGTTCCACCGGCGCGGCCGCAGGCAGTGCGACCGTCACCGGAGCGCTCTCCACGTCATCGGCCTGGCGCATGGCGTTGCCGCTGCGCGAGAGCCGTGCCAGCAGCTGTACGTTGCCCAGCGACGACAGCGTGCGCGTCGGCATCGGGCTGTCGCCATCATCCAGCGTGATGGTCAATGGAAGCTCGCGCAGCGCGTGTTTTTCCACCGCCACCGGCATCGGCGTGTCGGCCGCGCGCGCGATCACGAACACGCTGGTATCGCCGGGCAGTCCGGCGCGCTTGGCGAATTCGGCATCCAGCGTCACGCGCACCTGAAGGCGTTTGCCACTCGCTGCGGCGGCGGTAGGCGCAGCCGGTGCCTGGAGCGGCTCAAGCCTGGCGTCCTGTCGGGCGGCATTGATCTGTTCGAGCAGGCCGGGGCGGGTGGAGGCATCGACCACGCGCAAAAGTGGCTCCCATGTCGCACTGGCCTTGGCCGGCTCACCGGCTTGGCGCTGCACCACCCCCAGGAACCAGCGCGCGCGTTGGTGGTCCGGTTGCACCGCCAGCGCGTGTTCGAGCAGGCGCATGGCTTCCGGGTCCGGGCGGCCGCTGTCGTCGGCAAGCATGCGCGCCTGCGCCGCGGCGACCAGCACGTCCGCTTCGTCCGGACGGAGTGCGACCGCGCGTGCGAAGGCATCGCGCGCTTCGGCAAATTTCTGCTGGCTGGACAGTGAGCGCCCCAGCAACACCCAGCCCTCGGCCTGTTCGGGGTGACTGGCCAGCGCCGCGCGCAGCTGCACGATGGCTTCATCCAGCGAACGTGGCGTGGCCGGGCGATTGGTCGGCTGCGTAATGGCGCCAGGCGTTCCGACCAGCCAGTACAACGCCGTGCTCGCGGCCAGCAGCAACACTGCCACGCTTGCGGCCAGGCCGCGCGCTTCGCGCCACAGCGGGCGCAACACCACGCCGAAGGCCAGTAGCGCAATCACGATCCCCGCGACGATAAAGCCGGCCATCACCACTCCTGCTCATCGGCAGGCACGACAGGCGCGGCCACGCTGCGTTTGCGTACCACCCGCACCACGGCGCCCGCGCCCAGCAGCAACACCAGCAGCGGACCGAACCATAGCAGCCAGGTGCGCGACTCCACCCGCGGGCGATACAGCACGAACTCGCCATAGCGCGCGACCAGGAACTGGCGGATCTGCGCATCGCTGCGGCCCTCGTGCATCAGCGCCAGCACCTCGCGGCGCAGGTCCTGCGCAATCTGCGCGTTGGAATCGGCCAGCGACTGGTTCTGGCACTGCACGCAGCGCAACTCGGCGGTGAGTGCGTGAAAACGCGCCTCCTCTTCGGCCGAGGCATAGCGCAGCGGCGCCGGGTCGCCGACCGGCTGGGCGAATGCCAGCCAGGGAAGTAACACTAGCGTCAGCAGCCAGCGGGTCATTGTTTGGCGTGCAGGTCCGGTGCGGCGGTGGGCGAACGTTCGATCTTGCTTAGCGCCGGAATCAACTGGGTGTCGATGATGGATTGGGTCAGCATGCCGCTGTACTTCCAGCGCACCACGCCACGCCCGTCGACCAAGAAGGTTTCCGGCGCGGCAGCAATGCCGAAATCGATGGCGGTGCGGCCATCCTGATCGGCGACCACCAGCAGATACGGGTTGCCGAGTTGTTCGAGCCAGCGCAGCGCATCGTTGCGCTCGTCTTTCCAGTTGTAGCCGATCACGCGTACGCGCTTGGTCAGTGCGAAGCGGCTCAATACCGGGTGTTCTTCGCGGCAGGCCGGGCACCAGCTGCCCCACACGTTGATGATGTACGGCGCGCCGCGCAATTCGCGCGCATGCACCACGATGGCCGGGTCGTGCAGCAGCGGCAGCGCGAATTCCGGCGCCGGTTTGCCGATCAACGCAGAGGGCAGGGCATCGCGATCGTCCTGACCGGAGCGCACCACCGCGTAGACCAGCAGCGCTGCCAGGGCGAGCAGCAGCACGATGGCGCCCACGAGAACCGCAGTGGGCAGGCGGGGCGAACGTGACTCAACCATCTTGGATCTCCGGAGAACGACGAAAACGCCGGTCGGCCGCGGTCACCAGGCCGCCAAGCGCCATCAGCAGCGCTCCCAGCCAGATCCAGCGGACGAACGGTTTGAGGTGGACACGCACCGCCCAGGCCTGGTTGCCCAGCGGTTCGCCAAGGGCGACATACAGGTCGCCAAACGGGCCAGGACGAATCGCCGCCTCGGTCAATGTCTGGCCACCGCTGGCGTAGCGGCGCTTTTCGGCCTGCAGCGCGCCCACCGGCGCATCGTCCTTGAGCACCTGCAGGTTGGCACGGTCGGCCACGTAATTGGGCCCGCGCAGTTCTTCCAGCCCGTCGAAATGCAGGGCATAGCGGCCGATCTGTACCTGCTGCCCGGGCGCAAGCGCCACTTCGCGCTGCAGGCTCAATCCCTCCACCAGCAGGGCACCGGACAGGAACACCGCAACGCCCAGGTGCGCCAGCACCATGCCCAGCATCTCGGCGGTGAATCTGCGCCCCTTGGCCGCCCGCCGCGTCCACAGGAACCGCGCGGTGCCCAGCAGCACCCAGGCTGCACCGGCGACACCGAAGGCGGCTTTCAACTGTCCCTGCGGCGCGACCAACCAGGCCAGCACGCCGGCCGCCAGCGCCAGGCCTGCCCACGGCGCCAGCATCGCCACCGGCCGCGAGGCCTGTTCGCGCTGCCAGCGGGTGAGCGGGCCGAACGGCAGCAGCGCCACCAGCGGCGCCATCAGCACCACGAACAAGGTGCCGAAGTAGGGCGGGCCGACCGACAACTTGCCCAGTCCCAACGCATCGGCGAGCAGCGGGTACAAGGTGCCCAGCAACACCATGGCGCAGGCGCAGGTGAGCAGCAGGTTGTTCAACAGCAGCAGGGTTTCGCGCGAGCTGCCGGCGAATGCGCGACGCGGATCGTCCGCCACCGACAGAAGCGGCGCGCGCAGCGCATACAGCAGCAACGAACCACCGACCACGGCCAGCAGGAATACCAGAATGAACAGCCCGCGCGACGGGTCGGCGGCGAACGAATGCACGCTGGTCAACACGCCCGAGCGCACCAGGAAGGTGCCCAGCAGCGACAGCGCGAAGGCGGCGATTGCCAGCAACAAGGTCCAGCTGGCGAAGCTGCCGCGCTTTTCGGTCACCGCCTGCGAATGCAGCAGTGCGGTGCCCACCAGCCACGGCATGAAACTGGCGTTCTCCACCGGGTCCCAGAACCACCAGCCCCCCCAGCCCAGCTCGTAATACGCCCACCAGCTACCGAGCGCGATGCCCACGGTGAGCATCGACCAGGCGACATTGGTCCACGGCCGCGTCCAGCGCAGCCAGCGCGCATCCATACGGCCTTCCAGCAGCGCGGCGATGGCGAACGCGAACGGCACCGCAAAGCCGACGTAGCCGCAATACAGCATCGGCGGATGGACGATCAGCCCCGGATCCTGCAGCAGCGGATTGAGGTCGCCACCTTCCGGCGGCACCGGAAACAACCGCGCAAACGGGTTGGAGGTGAACAGCAGGAACGCCAGAAACCCAATACTCACCAGCGCCATGACGCCGAGCACGCGCGCGATCACATGCGCCGGCAGCTGCCGCGACCAGATCGCCACCGCGCCGGTCCACAACGCCAGCACCAGCGTCCACAGCAGTAGCGAGCCTTCGTGCGCGCCCCACACCGCCGAATAGCGGTACATCACCGGCAGCAGGCTGTTGGAATTCTCGGCGACGTAGCGCACCGAAAAATCCTGCACCAAGAAGGCATGCGTCAACACGGCAAAGGCCGATGCGATCAGTGCCAGCTGCACCAGCGCTGCCGGCCGCGCCACGGCCATCCAGCTGCTGCGTCCGCGTTGTGCGCCTGCCAGCGGCACCACGGCCTGCACCAGCGCCACCAGCAGGGCCAGCACCAGCAGGAACGTCCCGAGTTCAGGAAGCATCGGGTCGGCGCGTTGTCGAGCGTGGGTCCGTGCCACGACGGCAGGTGCATTGCAGAGTCCGCATCACTGCAGCGGTTGCACCTGCTTGCCAACGCACGGTGACATCGTTAGCCACGCACCCGCCGCGCAAGCCACCTGTCTGCAGGAATGCCGATCTCCTGACACACGCCATCAATGCAGCTCTCCAGCTTGGCCCGCAGCGGCCGGCACATCGTGCTTGCGATGCGCGCTGCCCATCTTGTCGGCGACTTCCTTCGGCATATAGGTTTCGTCGTGCTTGGCCAGCACATCTTCGGCGACGAAGATGCCGTTCTGCATGCGGCCGGTGGCCACCACTGCCTGCCCCTCGCGAAACAGGTCCGGCAGGATGCGGTCGTAACTGACGGGCAATTGCGCATCGCCATCGGTGACGCGGAATTGCGCTTCCAATGCGCCGGAGGCGCGTTTGAACGAGCCTTTTTCGACCATGCCACCAAGCCGGAAGCGCGAATGCGCGCCGGCATCGCCACGCAGCACTTCCGAGGGCGTGTACAGGTAGGCCACGTTGCGCTGCAAGGCCATGGCCACCAGCGTGGTTGCCAGCCCGCCGGCCAGCACCAAGGCCAGCACCAGCCACAGGCGGCGGCGACGTTGCGGGTTCACCGGATCAGCTCCGCATCGCTGGGCACCGCGCGCTTGCGCTCGCGCAGACGGCGCGCCTGGGCGGTCTTCAGGGCGCGACGTACCTGCCAACGGCCGGCAATCAGGTCCCACAGCAGCACCAGCACGAACACCGCATAGGCGGCGATGACGTAAGGCAGGTAGCTCATGCCGCACTCTCCTGCGCATCGCGCACGATCCAGGCTTTGCCCGCCTCGCGGCGCAGGTTGTCGGCGCGCGCGCGCGTCAACAGCGACCCGACAAACCAGAACTTGGTGCCGATCACCATCAACCACAGCGGCAGCAGCATGCTTGCGTCGATGGTGGACGGCCCAAGCAGGCGGATGCTCTGGCCCTGATGCAGCGAATTCCACCACACCACCGAATAGCGGATCACCGGCAGCAGCGCCACCCCGACGATGGCCAGCAACGCCGCCGCGCGCGCCGCCTGACGGCGGTCGTCGATGGCGTGATACAGGCCGATCACGCCCAAATACAGAAACAGCAGGATCAATTCGGTGGTCAGGCGCGGGTCCCAGTCCCACCAGGCGCCCCACATCGGTTTGCCCCAGATGCTGCCGGTCAGCAAGGTGATTACGGTAAACGCAGCGCCGATCGGCGCGCACGCCATCGCCAGGATCTCGCAGATCTTGATGCGCCAGATCAACGCGATGGCCGCATACAGCGCCATCAGCCCGAACACGAACAGGCTCATCCACGCGCTCGGCACATGGATGTAGAGAATACGAAAGCTGTCGCCTTGCTGGTAATCCGCCGGCACCGCAAACAAGGCCTGCCAGATGCCCACGCCCAGCAGCAACGCGGCCAGCGCGTAGCACCAGGGCGCCCAGCGCGCAGTAAAACGGTCGAAGATCGGGGGCGATGCGAGTTGGTGGAACCAGCGGACGACGACGTTCATGCGATGGCAGTAGCCTTTGGAATGGCATTGGCTCTCGAAACAGCAACAACGCGTTGTGCGGGACGTGCTATCGACGATGCATCGAGTGCAGCGCTCAACTCAACGAAATGCGGATCGCGGCCGCCGCAGCCAGCGGTGCCAGGACCACGCCGATCACCAGTCCGGCGCCCAACAACAACAACGCACCCACCGCATCCTGCCCTTGTCCGCTGGCCGCCACGCTGCCGGCACCAAACACCAGCACCGGCACGTACAGCGGCAACGCCAGCAAGGCCACGAGAATACCAGAGCGCTTCATCGTCACCGTCAGTGCCGCAACGACAGCGCCGAGCAGGCTCAGGAGCGGCGTTCCCAGCGCCAACGATGCCAGCAGCACAGGTAATTGGTCATGCGGCAGGTGCAGCAATTCGCCCAGCAGCGGCGTCACGGCAATCAGCGGCAGCGCACTGGTCGCCCAATGCAGCAGCACGCGCACTGCGATCAACCAGGCCAACGGCACCGGTGCCAGCAGCCACTGCTCTATCGAGCCGTCTTCCACATCGCTGCGGAACAAGGCGTCCAGCGACAGCAGGCCAGCCAGCAACACCGACAGCCACAGCACCGCCGGCGCGGCCTGCGCAAGCAGGTCCGGGCGTCCGCCCAGTCCCAACGCGAACAACACCACGATCAGCAATGCGAACAGTGCCGGCTGCAATGCATCGCTACGGCGTCGCCACAGTAGGTGCAGGTCGCGGGCAAGCAGGGCGCGGGCCGCCTGCCAGAGCGAGGGTTGCGGCGAATGCGTGCTCATGCCGCAGCCTCCAGCGTGAGCATGCGGGTGCGCACCGGTGGCGCTGCATACGCACCGTGCGTGGTGACCAGCGCCGCGCCACCGCCGCGCAGATGCGCGGAGATCATTCGGTTAACCAGGGTGATGCCATCCAGATCCAGATTGGCGTACGGCTCATCCAGCAACCAGAGTGGTGCCGGCGACAGCCATAGCCGTGCCAGCGCCAGCCGCTTGCGCTGGCCAGCCGACAATTGCCGCACCAGCGCATCTTCGTAACCGGCCAGGCCGACGATCGCCAGCGCGCTGCCGGGCATCTGCTTGGCGCGACGGCCATGCAGGCCGCACAGGAAGTGCAGGTTTTCCAGCGTGCTGAGGTCGGCCTTCAGGCCGGGCAGGTGGCCGAGGTAGGCCATGAAGCGGCTGCGGTCGCCGCGCTTGGCGGTCTTGCCATCGATCTGGATCTGCCCGCGCTCCACGTGCAGCAGGCCAGCCAGTACGCGCAGCAACGTGGTCTTGCCGGCGCCGTTGTCGCCTTGCACCAGCAACGCTTCGCCGGCATCGACATGGAAATCGAGCGGGCCAAACACCGGCTCCTCGTTGCGACTGAAGGCCAGGGCGTGCGCCGCCAGCAGCGGCGGTGCGGTGTGCAGCGGTTCGATCATCGGTGCAGCAGGCTCGGGTCGCAGGACGGCATGGGGAAGGGCCGGGGCAGGCACGCGCCGGACCGGGCGCGCATTGTAGCGACGATGGTGGCATGCCGGGGACGCCTGCGGCATCGCCGCAGGCGCCGCGATGTGTCAGGGAACGCTGTTTTGCAGCGTCCGGGCGCAACCGGCTGGCGGCTTTGCGTACACTCGCGGTCCCCCGTTTCTTGTCCGGACAGGCACCATGCCCCTCACGACCAAGCTGCCCAAGGTGGGCACCACCATCTTCACCGTCATGTCGCAGCTGGCGGCCGAGCACGGCGCGGTCAATCTGGGCCAGGGCTTTCCCGATTTCGCGGTGCCGCAGCGGCTGGTCGACGAACTGAGCAAGGCCATGGCGGCCGGCCACAACCAGTATCCACCGATGACCGGCGTGGCCGCGTTGCGCCAGGCCATCGCCGGCAAGGCACAGCGCTGCTATGGCGCGCAGGTCGATGCCGACACCGAGATCACCGTCACCAGCGGTGCCACCGAGGCGATCTTCAACGCCATCCACGCGGTGGTGCGCGCCGGCGAAGAGGTCATCGTGCTGGACCCGGCCTACGACTGCTACGAGCCGGCGATCGATCTGGCCGGCGCACGTGCCGTGCATGTGGCGCTGCACCCGCAGACCTTTGCGGTCGACTGGGCTGCGCTACGCGCCGCGATCACCCCCAAGACGCGCCTGTTGATGATCAACTCGCCGCACAACCCGTCCGGCGCGATGCTGTCGGCCGAGGACATGCAGACGCTGACCGAGCTGTTGCGCGGCACCGACATCTTTTTGCTGTCCGATGAGGTCTACGAACACATCGTGTTCGATGGCCGCCGGCACGAATCGGTGCTGCGCTGGCCGGAACTGCGCGAGCGCGCATTGGTGATTTCCAGCTTCGGCAAGACCTACCATTGCACCGGCTGGAAGATCGGCTACGCCATCGCACCGCCGGCGCTCACGGCCGAATTCCGCAAGGTGCACCAGTACAACACCTTCACCAGTTTCGGTCCGGCCCAGCACGCCTTCGCTGCAATGATCCGCGACGAGCCCGAACACGACGAGCAACTGGGCGCGTTCTACCAAGCCAAGCGCGACCGCTTCCGCGAACGGCTGCTGGCCACGCGCTTGAAGCCGTTGCCTGTGCCCGGCGGCTACTTCCAGCTGGTGGACTACTCAGCCATCAGCGATCTGCCCGATACCGAATTCGTGAAGTGGCTGACGATCGAGAAGGGCGTGGCCGCGATCCCATTGTCGCCGTTCTACCAGAACGCGCCTGCAGGGCAGCGCCTGGCGCGGCTGTGCTTTGCCAAGAACGATGCGACGCTGGATGCGGCGATCGAGCGCCTGCGTAGGCTCTGACGAGCCGGGAATCGGGATTCGGGATTCGGGAATCGTAAGAACGGCCGGCCGCTTTTTGATCTAAATTCGCACTGGCTCGATGACATAACGCCCTCATTAAACCGCTTTTCGATTCCCGATTCTCCATTCCCGATTCTCCTTTCCCGAGTCTCACCATGCATGACCTGCGCATCTCCCTGATCCAAGGCGACACCCGCTGGCATGACCCGGCCGGTAACCGCGACTATTACGCTGCGCTGCTGGAGCCGCTGGCCGGGCAGACCGATCTGGTGATCCTGCCGGAAACCTTCACCAGCGGATTCTCCAACGACGCCATCGACAAGGCCGAAGGGATGGACGGGCCGACCGTGGCGTGGGTGCGTGCGCAAGCCGCACGCCTGGGTGCAGCGGTGACCGGCAGCGTTCAGTTGCGTACCGACGCCGGGGTATTCAACCGGCTGCTCTGGGCCACGCCCGATGGGGCGTTGCAGTACTACGACAAGCGCCACCTGTTTCGCTTCGGCAACGAGCATCTGCGTTATGCGGCCGGGCGCGAGCGGCTGACGGTGGAATGGAAGGGTTGGCGGATCAATCCGCAGGTCTGCTACGACCTGCGGTTTCCGGTGTTCTGCCGCAACCGCTTCGATGTCGAACGCCCGGGGCAGATGGATTTTGATCTGCAAGTGTTCGTCGCCAACTGGCCGTCCGCCCGCGCCTACGCGTGGAAGACGTTGCTGCGCGCACGCGCGATCGAAAACCTGTGCTTCGTGGCGGCGGTCAACCGGATTGGCATCGATGGCAACCAACTGCATTACGCCGGCGACAGCGCGGTGATCGATTTCCTCGGTCAGCCGCAGGTGGAAATCCGCGAACGCGAGCAGGTGGTCACCACCACCATCAGCGCAACTGCGCTGGCCGAGCACCGCGCCCGTTTTCCCGCGATGTTGGATGCAGATCGGTTCGAGATTGGGGATTAGCGATCCGGGATCGGCACAAGCTGCTGCCGGGCAGTTGCAAGCCCGGCCGCTGTCGCCAATCCCCAATCCCGGCTATTGAGCCAGCTTGATCTCGTAGATCTTCGGCCAGCGCTTTCCGGTGACGAACAAGCGATCGTGCTCGGCGTCGTAGGCGATGCCGTTGAGGACATCATTGGTGTGGTCGGTCAAGGTGTCCGGGTCTGGCACCAGTGCCTTGAGGTCGATCCAGGCGATGACCTTGCCGTTGGCGGGGTCGATGCGTGCGATGCGGGTGGTCAGCCACACGTTGGCCAGCAACTGGCCCTTGACCCATTCCAGCTCGTTGAGGTTGTCCAGCGGCTTGCCGCGGGCGGTGACCTCGATGCTGCCGATCTGTTTCAGGCTCTGCGGATCCAGCCGGCGGATGTTGGCGGTTCCGTCGCTCATATAGAGCTGGCGATCATCGCTGGTCAGCGCCCAGCCCTCGCCGGAATAGGTGAATTGGGTACGCGGTGCCAGCGTGGCCAGGTCGTAGACGAAGCCGCGCTGATTGCGCCAGGTCAGCTGGATCAGGCGATCCTTCCAGGCCACGATGCCTTCGCCATAGAAAGGCGGCGGCGTATTGACCTGCTGCAGGACGTTGCCGCTGTCCAGATCGACCTTGCGCACGCTGGACTGGCCCAGCTCGCCGGTACTCTCGTAGAGATGCCCGTCCAGATAGAACAGGCCTTCGGTAAAGGCAGCGGTGTCGTGCGGATAGGTCTTGACGACGGTGTAACCCTGGGTGGGAATCGCCTCGCCGCAGTGGGCGAGGGCGGGCAGCAGCAGTGCGCTGGCGAGCAGGCTGTAGACGGTGCGTGGCATGCGGCAATCATCCCATGTCGCGGCCGCAGGCGGCAGCTCTGTTGCCCTGTCGGACTTAGCTAAGACCCCGCTGAACAAACGCCTGCGCCGCGCTGGAATCTTGTCGCGGCTGCCACATCGGCGCTGCTAGTCTCGCGCCACGTCCACCACTGGCACTGCTCACATGATCAAGTCACTTTCGCTCATCGCGCTGCTTGGCGCCGCCACGCTGGCTCCGCAGGCGCAGGCCGCCGGCAACATCGATTGCCAGCTGTCGTTCAACTTGTCCGGCTGGTCGGTGTTCTACAAAACCGCCAGCGGTACCGGCACCATCAAGTGCGATAACGGTGCGGTCATTCCGGTCAAGATCTCCAGCAAAGGCGGTGGCCTGACGGTCGGTAAATCCAAGATCGTCGGCGGCCGCGGCACCTTCAGCGGTGCCTATAGCCTCAACGACCTGTTCGGCACGTATGCCGCCGCCGAAGCGCACGCGGGCGTCGTGAAGTCCAGTACCGCACAGGTCGTCACCAAGGGCGATATCTCGCTTGCGCTGGCAGGCACAGGCGAGGGCGTGGACCTGGGTGTCAACGTGGGTAACTTCGTGATCGAGCGTCGCAAGTAAGAGCGGTAACAAGCTGAGCGAGCTGTCCCCGGATGGGCGTGCACTGCGCGCCCAACACCGGAGTGCACAGGTGGCAGGTGTCGATGTCGAGCAACGGTCGTGCCCACCCGAAGGCCGCGCAGTCGTGGGGCCGAGCCAGGTCGCAGCATCGGATCGCGCTCATTCAAGCGGTGCGTGCAGTGTCTGCATCGCGATGGCGCTGCAAGGGGGGGGGGCTTTCGTTAAACGACTGCACGACCGGATACGCGGCAGCTTCTCTGCTTCAGTCGATGTCCTATACCGTCCTCCACATAAAAACGGCCCTTTGCAGGGCCGTTTTTTATACGCGGATCGGTTGACGCTCAACGACCGCGATTACCGCCGCCGGGAGGACGACGATTGCCGCCGCCCGGCGGACGGCCGCCGGGGCCACGCGGTGCGCCACCCGGGCCGCGAGCGCCGCCACCGGGACCGCCGGGGCCACGGTTGGCAGACGCGGGGCCGCGATTACCACCCGGACCCGGTCGCCCACCGCTCGGGCGACCAGCAGGGCGTGCGGCACCGTACGGGCTGAAGCCCGGGTTGGCGTGATCGGAGGGGAAGCTCGGTGCGTTGCCCGGCTGGCCATACGGGTGCTTGCGTTGCCCCTGGCCCTGCGACTGACCCTGTCCGCCGCCAGCGCCGCGTCCCGGACCACCCGGGCGGGCGCCGCCTGGACCGCCAGCGCCCGGTCGCGCACCACCCGGTCCTTTCTTGGCATACGGGCGTGCCTGACCGGTGCCCGGGCCGCTCGGGCCGGCATTGCGGTGGCCGCTCGGGCCGGTGCTCACGCCATCTGGCACATACCAGCTGCGGAACGCGGCCGGGTTGCCGTCTGGCAACGCGCCGCGGTCGCCCTTGGCCGGGCCGCGCTGCTTGAACGGGCGCTGCTGCGATTGCTTGGCGGCCGCTTCGCCGCTGACTGTCAGGCCGCCCCTGAAACCGCCGGGCTTGCCGCGACCGCCGCGGCCGCGATCTTCGCGCAAGTTGTCGAAACGCCGCAGTTCGCGGCCTTCATCCGCGCCAGAGGTCTGGCCGTTGACGTAGGCATTGCTGCGGCCATCGCGTGAGACGTGCACGGTCGACTTGGCGGCGCGGCGCTGGCCGATCACCGGCTGCAGGGTCAGTGCCGACGGCGCGCCTTCTTCCAGTTTCAGCTCGGCGCGCAAGGCGTCGACCTTGTCCTGCGCCACTTCCACCGAGTGCCCGCGCAGCAGCTCGCGCGGCAGCGAAATCTTGCCGTAACGGCTGCGCTTGAGGCGGCTGACCTGGCAACCCTGCGATTCCCACAGGCGGCGCACTTCGCGGTTGCGGCCTTCCTTGACCACCACGCGGAACCAGTCGTGCGAGTCGGTACCGCCGATGCGTTCGATCTCGTCGAATTTGGCGCCACCGTCTTCCAGCAGCACGCCGCGCGACAGGCGCTCGATGATGGCATCGGAGACTTTTTCTTCGCCTTCCGGCGCACGCACGCGCACCACGTATTCGCGCTCGACCTCGTAGGAGGGGTGCATCATCGCGTTGGCCAGCTCACCGTCGGTGGTGAGCAGCAGCAGGCCGGTGGTGTTGATGTCCAGGCGGCCAATGGCGATCCAGCGCGAGCCCTTCAAAACCGGAAGCGACTCGAACACGGTCGGGCGGCCTTCGGGATCTTCGCGCGTGGTCACTTCGCCTTCGGGCTTGTTGTAGATCAGCACGCGCGAGGGCTCGGTCAGCGCGCTGGCCACGAAGCTGCGGCCGTCCAACTCGATCTTGTCGCCGCTGCGCACCGACATGCCGGTCTGCGCAACGGCGCCATTGACCTTGATCAGGCCGTCGGCGATGCGCTGTTCCAGCGCGCGGCGCGAACCCAGGCCGGCCTGGGCCAGCACCTTGTGCAGGCGCTCTTCCAGCTTGGGCGCTTCGGGCGCGCTGTCGCGCTTGAGAGAAAGCTTGTTCAACGACAGCTTGCGGGGGGTGTCACTCATGTGTCTGGCTCCGGCCGCCGCGTTGCGGGTCGGCCTCTGGGTCGGAATCGGCTTCGTCAACAGCCACGGTCGTCGTCGCGACGGCGTTGTCTTCGTCTTCGTTCACTGCATCCGCGCGCGTTCCCGGCGCGGTGTCGGGGTCGCCCTCACGGGCGTCGTCTGGGTCCTGCGTGTTCTTCTCGTGCGCCGAGCCATGCTCGGGGTGTTGCGGTGTCTGGTCGTTTACTTCGTCGACCGCTTCGGTGTCGATCGCCTCATCGAGACCGTGGTGTTGCTGGTCGACTGCGGCATCGTCAGGCGATTGCTGTGCATGCAGGTCGGCGTCGGCGTCACTTTCAATTCCGGTATCGTGCTCGGCGTCGGCCTGGTGATCGCCCGGTGCTTCGGTGTTGCTGGCCGGGTTCGCCGAGGCGTCGGCCTCGTCCGTTTCCAAACTATCTTGCGAAGCGCCGGTGCCGCTGTCGTCAGCCGCAGCGCCAGCGTTGGCTTCCACATCCGCGTCGGTACCGCCAGCATCCGCATCGTCAGTACCCGCAGCCGTATCGCCGCCCTCGGCGTCAGCCTGATCTGCATCGGCCTGATCCCGCGCCGCGTCCATCGCTGCCGCCGCGGGCACGGCGCCATCCAGTTGCCCGTCGCGGTCCAGCGGCAGCTGCGGTTCCAGCTCGGCGATGTCCTTCAACTCAGACAATGGCGGCAGCTCGTCCAATCGCTTGAGCCCGAAATAATCCAGAAAGCCCTTGGTGGTGCCGAACAGGGCCGGCTTGCCGGGCACGTCGCGGTGGCCCACCACGCGGATCCATTCGCGCTCTTCCAGCGCCTGGATGATGTTGCTGCTGACGGCCACGCCGCGGACCTGCTCGATCTCGCCGCGGGTGATCGGCTGGCGGTAGGCGATCAGCGCCAGGGTCTCCAGCGTGGCGCGGGTGTACTTGGTGCGGCGCTCGGTCCACAGCCGGGCGACCCAGCCATGCACATCGGCCTTGACCTGGAAGCGGAAGCCGGAGGCCACTTCGACCAGTTCCACGCCGCGCTCGGCGCAGGCCTCGCGTAGCAGTTCCAGGGCGCGCTCCACGCTGCCGGGCGGTGCCGGCTCTTCTTCCGGAAACAGGCCCTGCAGTTGCGCCAGCGTCAGCGGCTGGCTGCTCGCCAACAGGGCGGCTTCGATAATGCGGGTGATCAGCGCTTGATCCATTCGGTGATCGGCTTCAGATAGGTTCGTTGGCGGCATCGCTATCGTCGAATTCGCTGGAGAATTGCAACGGCGCATTGGTATTGCCCAACGCCAGCGACTTCACGTAGATCGGCGCCAGCGGCGCTTCCTGCACGATGTCCAGCAACTGCTCCTTGGCCAGTTCGAGCAGCGCCAGGAAGGTGACCAGCACGCCGAGCTTGCCTTCTTGGGCAGTGAACAGCGATTCGAAACGGTAGAACTTGCCATCGTCCAGGCGGCTGAGCACATCGCCCATGCGCTGGCGCACACTCAGCGCCTCGCGCTTGATCGCATGGCCGGTGAACAGCTCGGCGCGTTTGAGCACGTCGTACAGCGCCATCAGCATTTCTTTCAGCTCCACCGGCGGCGGCAGCTTCACCGCTGCGCGCTCGGGCAGATGCGCCTGCACCGGCGCGCTGTCGCGGCCCATGCGGGGCAGGGTGTCCAGATCCTCGGCGGCCTGCTTGAAGCGTTCGTATTCCTGCAGGCGGCGTACCAGCTCGGCGCGCGGATCTTCTTCTTCGCCATCCTGGCTGGGAGGGCGCGGCAACAGCATGCGCGATTTGATCTCGGCCAGGATTGCCGCCATTACCAGATATTCGGCTGCCAGTTCGAAGCGCAGCTCCTGCATCACATTGATGTAGTCCACATATTGCCGGGTGATCTCGGCGACGGGGATGTCCAGGATGTCCAGGTTCTGGCGGCGGATCAGATACAGCAGCAGGTCCAGCGGGCCTTCGAAGGCATCCAGGATGACTTCCAGCGCATCCGGCGGGATATACAGATCCTGCGGAATCTGCAGCACCGGTTGCCCATGCACCACCGCCAGCGGCATTTCCTGCTGCTGTGGCGTCGCGCTCGTGGCTGGCGGAGTCGCGACGTGCGCGAGTTCGGAATTCATCAGGTCGACATCGGTCTTGCGGTCGCCGGCGGCGGTCTTAAGCCGCGCCTGCAGGGCTTTGCCTTGAGTTATTGCGATCAATGTCGTGCCTGTGCCGGCACGATCCCACAAATCCACATACAACGTCCGCCGCGTGGCATGCGGCGACGGAACAGCGAGGAGGTCGTCTACGCGGACCGGCGGTGGGCAGCGAATCGGTCGTCGGGAAGAGCGCTGCGCCTGGGCCGACGGGCCGCTGCGTCCGGTTGCGTGTGCAGTGGTGCCAAGGGTAATGCGTGCACGGGGGCGGTGTCCAGCGCCGACGCGGCTAGAATCGGTGCGGTGATCTTCCAGTCTTGGGCGAGGTGGCGTGTGTGGTACGTAATCGAGGGATATGACCGGGCCGACGCAGTGGCGGCACGGCAGCAGGCGCGGCCGGCGCATCTGGCGCGTCTGCAGGCGCTTGCGGCTGCTGGGCGGTTGCTGGTGGCGGGCCCGTGTCCGGCCATCGACGCCGAAGATCCAGGTCCGGCCGGTTTCAGCGGCAGCGTCGTGATTGCCGAGTTCGACGCCCTGGAGGATGCGCGCGCCTGGGCCGATGCCGACCCCTATGTGGAAGCGGGCGTGTACACGCGCACCGAGGTCCGCCCATTCCGCCGGGTATTGCCATGAGCCGGGTCGAGCAGATCCGCGCAGCGTTGCAGGCGGCACTGGCGCCCACCGAACTGGACGTCGTCGACGACAGCGCGCGGCATGCCGGCCATGCCGGTGCGCGCGACGGGCGCGGGCACTTCAATGTGCGCGTGGTCAGCGCCGCATTCGTAGGCAAGCCGCCACTGGCACGGCATCGCGCGGTGTACGCCGCGGTGGGCGAGATGATGCAGACCGATATTCATGCCTTGTCGATCGAGGCCTTCGCGCCGGGCGAGGTTGGCTGAACGTCGCGGGGAACGCCGGCGGTCGTACCGGGCCGTCTGCTGTGATCAGAACTGCCGGGCTCAGCGGTGATTGCCTTCTCGGCAGCGAGCGTCAGGGTGCAGCCGGCAAGGCCGCGGGAGTGCCGGTGCAGGCGCCGGTCCGTGCGGTCCTGGCAAGACTGGATTGACCAGCGAATCGTGACCTGCATCCTTATTCGCGTGTGGACGCATGGGTGCATATTTGTTGCGACGCAGCACATTGCTTCACGTGCTCCTCACCTGCAGCTGATTGATCTGTAAGCGTTTTCACGCATGTGAAGATAGGGGTTTACGCCTCTGTATGAAAACGCTTACAGTCCGCGCCAGTTTTGGGAAGTCGGTCGCGGAGGGCGACACGAATGGCCAAGGGTGCGGTCACCATCAAAGATGTCGCTCGGGAAGCGCAGGTCTCCGTCGCAACGGTGTCGCGTGCGCTCAACGGGCACGACAACGTTGCCGGACCGGTGCGCCAGCAGGTGCTGGAGGTGGCCGAGCGGCTGCGCTACAGCCCGCATGCGGCCGCGCGCAGCCTGAGCAGCCGGCGCTCGCAGACCCTGGGCGTGGTGCTGCCGGACTTGTATGGCGAATTCTTTTCCGAATTGATCCGTGGCATCGACGGCGCAGCGCGCGCGGCCGGCCAGCACCTGTTGGTGTCCAGCTACCACGGCGATCCGGAAGCCCAGGGCAGGGCGCTGCGCTCGATGCGCGGGCGCGTCGATGGCCTGCTGGTGCTCTCGCCCTACGCCGAGCAGCCGGGGTTCCTCACCGACAACCTGCCGCAGTCGTTGCCGACGGTGTTGATCAATGCGCACCTGCCCGGTGCCGACTATCCGGTGCTGAGCATCGACGACCACGCCGGTGCCATGGCCATGACCGAGCACCTGTTGCGGGCCGGGCACCGCCGCATCGCCTTCATCGGTGGCCCGGCGCTGAATTTCGATGCGCGCGAACGCCTGCGCGGCTTCCGCGATGCGCTTGCTGCGTTCGGTGCGCAGGCGCAGGGCGTGGAATACCCGGGCGACTTCGACGAAGCCTCCGGCCACCGCGCCGGGCTGGCGATGCTGGCGGCCGGCGCGTTGCCGGATGCGGTGTTCGCCGCCAACGACATGACCGCGCTGGGCTGCCTGTACGCGTTCGCCCAGGCTGATGTGTCGGTGCCTGGCGACGTGGCGCTGGCGGGTTTTGACGACATTCCGCTGGCCCGCTTTGTCCATCCCGCGCTGACCACCATGCGGGTGAGCATCGCCCGGCTGGGCGAGCAGGCGATGACCCGGCTGATGCGCCTGGTCGAAACGCCTGACCGCGACGACGGCATCCGCCAGTTGCTGACGCCCGAGCTGGTGATCCGTGCCTCCTGCGGTACCGGCCAATCGGCTCACTGACCTTTCCGGCCACGCGTTTCCGGGCCGACCTTTTCGCGGACGTCCTGTCCGCTCCCGCTGTCCCCGCAGCGGCTGTTCCTGCACCACTGCACTGCCACAACAACAATCTGTACCGATCCCTGGAGGGACGACCATGCGCCACCACCACCCCCATTCCGCCCGTCCGGCGCGCAAGCTGCTCAGCTGCGCGCTTGCCAGCTGCCTGCTGCTCGGCGCCGCTCCGGCCTTCGCACAGAGCACCGCTGCGACCATCCGCGGGCAGGTCACCGTCGATGCCGCACCTGCCGCCCAGGCGCAGGTCACCGCCACCAATCTGGCCACCGGCCTGACCCGCACCGTGCAGGTCAGCAATGGCGGCTATTCGGTGGGCGGCCTGCCGCCGGGTTCGTACCGCATCGATGTCACCGCCAATGGCCAGACCAGTTCGCAGAACGTCACCGTGCAGGTCGGCCAGACCGCGACCTTGAACCTGGGCGTCGGCGGCGAGCCGGCCACCGCCGCGGGTGGTAACGCCACCACGCTGGACGCGGTGCAGGTGAAGGCGCCGCCGGTGCTGGTGGAGACGCGCACCTCCGAGAACGCCACCTACATTTCCAACGTGCAGATCCAGAACCTGCCGCGTGCCACGCGCAACTTCCTGGAACTGGCCGACACCGTGCCGAACGTGCAGTTCACCCGCGAGGCCAACGGCACCACCAAGGTACGCACCGGCGCCACCTCGGCCGAAGGCACCAACGTCTACATCGACGGCGTGAGCCAGAAGAACTACGTGCTCACCGGCGGCGTGAGCGGCCAGGATTCCAGCCGCGGCAACCCGTTCCCGCAGTCGGCGATCGGCGAATACAAGGTCATCACCTCCAATTACAAGGCCGAGTTCGACCAGGTCAGCGGCGCGGCCATCGTGGCCTCGTCCAAGTCCGGCACCAACGATTTCCACGGCAGCTTCTTCTGGGACACCAGCAACGACAGCTGGCGCGAGGAAAGCCCGCTGGAGAAGAAGGCCGGCGTGCGCGACGACTTCGAAGAAACCCAGTACGGCGCCACCTTCAGCGGCCCGATCCTCAAGGACAAGGCGCACTTCTTCATCGCCTATGAAGCCAAGGAATACACCACCCCGAACGTGGTGATCCCCGGCTCGATCTATTCGGACCGCGTCGACCAGTTGCCGGCCCAGCTGCAGCCGCTGGTGGTGACCTCCAGCACGCCGTTCAAGGAAGACCTGTACTTCGGCAAGATCGACTGGACCATCGGCGAAAACAACCTGTTCGAGCTGACCGGCAAGTACCGCAAGGAAGACGAGCTCAACGACGTCGGCCGCACCTCGACCTACGAGCACGGCAGCATCAACGGCCAGGAAGAAAAGCGCGCCAACCTGCGCTGGCAGTACAGCGGGGCCAACTTCCTCAACGAAGCCAACCTGAGCTACGAAAGCGCGTTCTGGAACCAGGCGCCGATCAACAACGGCAATGGCTACATCCTCAGCTACGCGCCGGTGCGCGGCAACGAGACCGACATCCTGGCGGCGGGCGCCGGCAGCAGCTTCCAGCGCAAGGGGCAGAAGGGCTGGACCTTCCAGGACGACCTGACCTTGAACAGCCTGGAATGGCACGGCGCGCACACCGTCAAGATGGGCGTGAAGTTCAAGAGCATCGACCTGGATTCGACCCAGTTCAATCCGGCCAACCCGCAGTACTACTACAACATCCTCACCGACGTGCAAACACCGTACCGCGTGCGCTTCGGTGCGCCGCTGGTGGAAGGTGGCGGTTCGGTGGTGTCCAAGAACAAGCAGTACGGCATCTACCTGCAGGACGACTGGGAGGTCAACGAGCACTGGACCTTGAACCTGGGCGTGCGCTACGACTACGAGCAAACCCCGGCATTCCTGGATTTCGTGACCCCCTCGGATGTCGCCAGCGCGCTGCAGAACTGGCCGAACCTGCGCAACGCCAACTACAACATCAACGACTTCATCAGCACCGGCAACAACCGCAAGGCGTTCAAGAATGCCTGGCAGCCGCGTCTGGGCGCCTCCTACGACCTGTTCGGCGATCAGGCCCACGTGATCTATGGCGGCGCCGGTCGTGCCTATGACCGCAACATCTTCGATTACCTGGCACTGGAGCAGCTCAACAACTCTTTCAAGTCGTATAGCTACTACTTCACCAGCGCCAACAACCCCGCTTGCCTGGGCGACCCGTGCACGGCCTGGAATCCGGCGTACAACAGTCAGGATGGCTTGAACACACTCACGGCCAACAGCACCGGCGGTGGCGGACGTGAGGTCTACCTGATCGACAACAACCTCAAGACCCCGTACTCCGATCAATTCAGCATCGGCATGCGCAACATGGTGCCGTTGTGGGGCCAGGACTGGTTCACCGATGTCACCCTGAGCCGCATCGAAAGCCATGACGGTTTCGCCTTCGTGCGCGGCAACCGCCTGCCGGACGGGTCGTTCTTCCAGCCGGGCACCACCTCCGGCGTGCCGACCGACGGCCCGAATGGCTATAGCGCCATCGTGCTGGGCACCAATGGCGTGGAAACCCGCAACAACCAGCTCGCCTTGCAGGTGGAAAAGCCCTTCGACGAAGAATCCGGCTGGGGCCTGACCGTGGCCTACACCTATTCCGATGCGAAGGAGAACCGGCAGTTCGGCGAGCACTATGCGCTGGACCGCGAACGCATCCAGGACTATGGCTGGCGCGAAGCCGGCGGCATCCCCAAGAACCGCCTGGTGGTCACCGGCATCTACGAGCTGCCGTATGAGATCAAGCTGTCCGGCAAGCTGTCGCTGGCCAGCCAGACCGCGCGCTATGGCCAGAATTGCCTGGCCGGCAACGACCAGTGCGAGATCATCCAGTTCAAGCCGGATGGCACGCTGGGCTACAAGGAATTCAGCATTGCCGCCAATAAAGAGTGGGACACCGGCGGTGGTGTCAAATTCAATGTGCGTGCGGATATCCTCAACGTGTTCAACTGGGTTAATTACGCCACCTTCAACGGCGATACCGGAACATTGCAGGACTTGAACACGGCTTACGGCACACCGACCGGTGTGCTGGCGTCGCCGATGCGTACCTTCCGTCTGGCCTTCGGCCTGAACTGGTGAGGTGCTCGACCGCCCTGGCCGCAACGCCAGGGCGGTCGAACTCGGCGCCTGGATAGGGTAGGTTGGCGTGTCAGATGTAATCGATTACACACGTGGGGGGCGGATGGACAGGGGCAACACGTCGCGATGGTTGACGATTCCACTCTTGCTGGGCGCGCTGGTCTTGGCGTCGTGCAAGCAAGCCGAGGAACCCAAGGTGGCCGAAAAGAAGGCACCGGTCAAAGTCATCCTGGTTGAGGCGCAACTGCCGCCCAAACCGGTCAAGCCGCCGCTGCCGCCGCTGTTTTCGGACATCGAACGCCGCACATTCCAGTTCTTCTGGGACACCACCAACGAGGTCAACGGCCTGTCGCCGGATCGGTTTCCGTCGCGCCCGTTTGCCAGCATTGCGTCGGTCGGATTCGCGTTGACCGCCTATCCGATCGGCATCGAGAACGGGTGGGTCAGTCGCAATCAGGCGATCGACCGCACCCTGACCACGCTGAAATTCTTCCGCGACGCACCGATGGGTCCGCAGAAGACCGGCCGGGCCGGCTACAAGGGCTTCTACTACCATTTTCTGGACATGCAGCAGGGCAACCGCTACGACAGCTGGGTTGAACTGTCGAGCGTGGACACCGCACTGCTGATGATGGGCGTGTTGTTCACCCAGTCGTACTACGACGGCGACGACCCGCGCGAAAAGGAGATCCGCCAGATCGCCGACACGCTGTACAAGCGCGTGGACTGGCGCTGGTTGCAACAGCGCGCCCCGCTGATCTCGATGGGCTGGTTCCCCGAGAGCGGCTTCATCAACCACGACTGGATGGGCTACAACGAGGCGATGATGCTATACATCCTCGCGCTGGGCTCGCCGACGCATGGCGTCGACCCGGACGCCTGGACCAGCTGGACCCGCACCTACAACAACGACTGGGGCGTGTATCAGGGCCAGGAATACCTGTCGTTCGGCCCGCTGTTCGGCCACCAATACAGCCATGTCTGGATCGACTTCCGCGATATCCAGGACCAGTACATGCGCGAACGCGGCATCGACTACTTCCTCAACAGCCGCCGCGCCACGTTGGCGCAGCGCGACTACGCCATCGACAACCCGATGAAGTGGAAGGACTACGGCGAAAACGTCTGGGGCCTGACCGCCAGCGACGGTCCGCAGAACACCAGCCAGGAATACCGCGGCGAGCAGCGCCAGTTCCGCCATTACTCTTCGCGCGGCGCCGGTCTGCGCGAGAATTTCGACGACGGCACCATCGCCCCGACTGCGGCGATCTCCTCGATCGTGTTCGCCCCGGAAGTGGTGATTCCTGCCACCCAAGAGATGCACAAGCGCTATGGCGACTTCCTGTATTCGAGCTACGGGTTCCTGGATTCGTTCAACCCCAGTTTCAACTACGACATCCCGATCAAGACCGGGCGCATGGTGCCGGACCGTGGCTGGGTGGCCAGCGACTACATCGCCATCGACCAGGGCCCGATCCTGACGATGATCGCCAACTACCAGAACGAATTCGTCTGGAACGTGATGAAGAAGAACCCCTACATCCGTGCCGGTCTGGAACGCGCCGGCTTCACCGGCGGCTGGCTCACTCCGGAGGGCGAGCCGCAGCCGGCGCCGCAGAAGGACGAGCAGAAGGCCGCCGCGCGCGCGCTGGGCATGGCCGAATCGCGTGCCGCCGCCGCCCAGGCCCAGCAAGACCCCTCGCAACGCCAGAAACCCGAGTAATCCGTGCGCCTTTTGAAACTGTTGATGTTGGCCGTCGCCCTGTGTGCAGGTGCGACGGGATGCGAACGCTCCGATCCGGGCAAGACCACGGTGCGCTTCTGGGCGATGGGCAAGGAGGCCGAAGTGGTCGCCGAGCTGGTGGCCGATTTCGAAAAGCAGAACCCCACTATCCACGTGGATGTGCAGAACATCCCGATGACGGCGGCACACGAAAAACTGCTGACCGCCTTTGCCGCCGATGGCCTGCCGGATGTGTGCCAGCTCGGCAACACCTGGCTGCCGGAGTTCGCGCTGCTGGACACGTTGGAGCCGATGCAGCCGTACGTGGCGCGCTCCAGCGTTGTCGACCCGGCCGATTATTTCCCCGGCGTGTGGGACACCAATCTGGTCGATGGCACGCTGTACGGCGTGCCGTGGTACGTGGACACGCGGCTGCTGTTCTATCGCAAGGACTTGCTGCGCGAGGCCGGCTATAGCGAAATGCCCAAGACCTGGGCCGAGATGGAACAGGTGATGGCCGCGATCAAGCGCAAGGTCGGCCCCGACCGCTACGCCATCCTGATGCCGCTCAACGAATTCGAGCAGCAATTGTCGTTCGCGCTGCAGCAGGACGATCGCCTGCTGCGCGACCACGACAACTACGGCAACTTCCGTGGCGCCGGTTTCCGCAAGGCGCTGGGTTTCTACGACAACATGTATCAGCAGGGCTGGGCGCCCAAGGTCTCAGAGACCCAGGTCTCCAATGTCTGGTACGAATTCTTCAATGGCTATTACGCGTTCTATCTGTCCGGGCCGTGGAATGTGCGCGAGTTCAAGCTGCGCCAGCCGCCGGGCATGGAAGGCAAGTGGGGCACCGCGCCGTTGCCGGGGCCCACTGGCTTGGGTGCCGGCATCGCCGGCGGTTCCAGCCTGGTGATCTTCAAGTCCTCGCAACACAAGGACGCCAGCTGGAAGCTGATCGAATACCTGTCGCAGCCGCAGGTGCAGGCGCGTTTCCACGCCATCATCGGCGACCTGCCGCCGCGTCGCAGTACCTGGAAGCTGCCTTCGCTGGCCAACGACGAACTGGCGCATGCCTTCGGCGACCAGCTGGAGCGGGTCAAGGCCACGCCCAAGGTGCTGGAGTGGGAGCGCATCGTGCAGGAAATGCGTCTGGTCACCGAGCGCGTGGTGCGCGGCGGGCAATCGCACGAAGCCGCCGTGCAGGAACTGGATCAACGCGTGGACGAAATCTTGGCCAAGCGCCGCTGGATCTTCGAGCAGGAGGGCGGGCATGTCGGCCCGGCCGGTGACACCGCTCCGCCGGCAGTGAAGCCAGCGGCAGCAGGCACCACCGCGCCAGCTGCCGCAGCGGATCAGGGAGCCGCACGATGATGAAGCGCAATTCCGTCGCCGGCTGGGTCTTTGCCGCGCCGTCGATCATGGTGCTGGGCATGTTCTTCGGCGTGCCGGTGTTCGCCGCGCTGGTGCTCAGTGTGACCGACTTCGACCTGTACGCACTGGCCGACAGCAGCCATCTGCGCTTCGTCGGCCTGGGCAACTACATCGACCTGCTGCAGACGCCGCTGTTCTGGAAGTCGTTGTGGAACACCACCTACTTCGTGCTGCTGGGCGTGCCGATGTCGATCGGTGTGTCGCTGGGCGCGGCCCTGCTGCTCAACACCAAGGCCTCGCGCTTCAAGGCGCTGTTCCGCACCGCCTTGTTCGCGCCGGTGGTGACCACGCTGGTAGCGGTGGCGGTGATCTGGCGCTACCTGTTCCATATCAAGTACGGCCTGGTGAACTTCGGCCTGAGCCATCTGGGCATCGCCCCGATCGACTGGCTGGGCGACCCACGCTGGGCGATGCCCACCATCATGCTGTTCGCGGTGTGGAAGAACTTCGGCTACAACATGGTGATCTTCCTGGCCGGGCTGCAGGCGATCCCGCAGGACTTGTACGAGGCCGCGCGCATCGATGGTGCTTCGCGCTGGAAGCAGTTCCTGCACATCACCTTGCCGATGCTCGGCCCGGTGCTGATGGTGGTGGGCGTGATCACCATTTCCGGCTACTTCCAGCTGTTCGCCGAACCCTACGTGATGACCCGCGGCGACCCGCTGCAAAGCACCGTCAGCGTGCTGTATTTCATGTTCGAAGAAGGCTTCAAGTGGTGGAACCTCGGCCGCGCGTCGGCGGTGGCGTTCCTGTTGTTCCTGATCATCCTGGCGGTGACCACCGTGATGCTGCGCTTTGGCCGCAAGAAGGACCTGATATGAGTCGTGATGTCGGCGAATCGCGCTGGAATGCCGTGCTGATCAACGGCGGCCTGCTGGCGCTGGCGGTGATCAGCCTGGCACCGCTGCTATGGATGCTGTCGGTGTCGTTCATGCCCACTGGCGAGGCCAGCCGGTTTCCGCCACCGATGCTGCCGTCGGCGTTCACCACCGCCAACTACCACGAGCTGTTCGCGCGCACCGGCATGGCGCGCAACTTCGCCAACAGCTTGCTGGTGTCCGGGCTGATCACGCTCGGCTCGCTACTGGTCAACACCATGGCCGGTTATGCGTTCGCCAAGCTGCAGTTCGTCGGCCGCGAGCGCATCTTCAAGATCCTGATGGCCGCGCTGGTGATCCCGGCACAGGTGGCGATGCTGCCGCTGTTCCTGCTGATGAAGCAGTTGCACCTGGTCAACAACATCGGCGGGGTGGTGGTGCCGGCGCTGGCCACGGTGTTCGGCATCTTCCTGGTGCGTCAGTACGCGCGCAGCATTCCGGATGAATTGATCGAGGCCGCGCGCATCGACGGTGCCAGCGAGATGCGCATCTTCTTCCAGATCGTGTTGCCGATGCTCAAGCCGGTGCTAGTCACCTTGACCATCTTCACCTTCATGGGTTCGTGGAACGACTTCATGTGGCCGTTGATCGTGCTGACCGACCAGGAGCAGTACACCTTGCCGGTGGCGCTGGCGGCGCTGTCGCGCGAGCACATCATGGATGTGGAATTGATGATGGCTGGCGCAGTGGTGACGGTGATTCCGGTGCTGCTATTGTTCCTGGCGCTGCAGCGTTACTACATCCAAGGTCTTCTGCTGGGGAGTGTGAAGGGGTGAAACCAGTGTTCCTGCGACTGTGTGCCATGGCCGCTTTCGTCACGTCTGCGGGCGCGGCGCAGGCGCAGGAGCGCGTGCTCGACGGCTTCAACGACATCGGTGCCTGGCGCCTGGTGGTGTCCAACCAGGTTAGCGGTTCGCTGCGCCCGGTGGCCACGCCCTCGGGCGGGCATGCGCTGTGCCTGGACTACAACTTCAACGGCGTGTCCGGCTATGTCGGCATCCGTCGCAATTTGCCGATCACCTATCCGGACAATTACCGGATGTCGTTCGCGGTGCGCGGCGAGTCGCCGTCCAACGACCTGCAGCTCAAGCTGATCGACGCAAGCGGCGACAATGTGTGGTGGGTCAACCGGCCGGGCTTCAACTTCCCGAAGAACTGGACAACGTTCAACTACCGCAAGCGCAACATCGAGAAGGCCTGGGGCCCAGGTCAGGACAAGCAACTGCGCAGCAGCGCCGATGTGGAGTTCACCATCTACAACAAGGTCGGCGGCAAGGGCACGGTGTGCTTCGACCGGCTCACGCTCACGCCGCTGCCGCCCGAAGACACCTCGCCGTTGCAGGCCAAGGCCATCACCGACACCGCGCCTGCGTTGGAACAGCGCCTGGCCGATGGCAAGCCGGACACGTTCTGGCTCAGCGGCGCGGTCAAGCAACAGACGGTCACGCTGGATCTGGGCAAGGTGCGCGAATTCGGCGGCGCCGTGGTGCAGTGGGTGCCGGGTCTGCAGGCCTCGCAATACGTGGTGCGCTCCTCCAGCGACGGACGGAGCTGGCGCGACCTGCGCACGGTCACTGCCGGCGCGGGCGGCACCGATTGGTTGGCGCTTCCCGATACCGAAGCGCGCTACCTGCGTTTCGATCTCAAGGACGGCCCCAACTGGCGCTATGGCATCAAGGAAGTGCAGCTGCAGCCGCTGGCATTCGCCGCAACGCCCAATGACTTCATCAAGTCGCTGGCCGCGCAACTGCCGCGCGGCAGCTATCCGCGCGGCTTCTCCGGCGAGCAGCCGTACTGGACCATCCTGGGCCTGGATGGCGGCACCGAACAGGGTCTGATCGGCGAGGACGGTGCGGTGGAAGTGGGCAAGGGCGGTTTCAGCATCGAGCCGTTCGTGGTTACCGGCGGCAAGGTGCTGCACTGGTCCGATGTCAGCAGCGAGCAAAGCCTGCAGGACGATTACCTGCCGATTCCCAGCGTGGATTGGCACCACGACCTGATGAATCTGCGCGTCACCGCCTTCGTGCAGGGCACCCCCGATCAGGCGCAACTGGTCGCGCGTTACCAACTGCACAACACCGGCAAGGATGCGCGCGAGTTCACCCTGGCGCTGGCAGTCCGGCCATTCCAGGTCAACCCGCCAGCGCAGTTTCTCAACACCTTGGGTGGCGTCAGCCGCATCGACCAACTCGCAGTGGATGGTGGCCAGGTCAGCGTCAACGGCAAGCCGCGGGTGTTCGCTGCACAGCGGCCGGATGCCGGCTTTGCAAGCGCCTTCGACAGCGGCATGGACGTCAGCCATCTCACCGCGGCCACGCCGCCGACGGTGACCCAGGTCAAGGACGAAACTGGCCTGGCATCGGGTGTACTGCTGTATCGCTGGAAGCTGGAGCCCGGCCAACGCCGCGAAGTGGCCCTGGTCATTCCGCAAACCGGCGCCGCGCAGCTGCCGGCTGACTTCGATGCGGACAAGGCGCAGCAGCAGGTGGCGCAGCAATGGCGCAGCAAGCTCGATCGGGTGCGCATCAGCGTGCCGGCCGAAGGCAAGCCGGTGGTCGATACCTTGCGCACCGCGCTGGCGCATATGCTGATCTCACGCATCGGTCCACGCCTGCAGCCGGGCACACGCTCGTATTCGCGCAGCTGGATCCGTGACGGCGCAATGATTTCCGAAGGACTGTTGCGGCTGGGTCGCGAAGACGTGGTGCGCGACTACGTGGATTGGTTCGCGCCATACCAGTTTGCCGATGGCATGGTGCCGTGCTGCGTGGACGACCGCGGCAGCGACCCGGTGCCGGAGAACGACAGCCACGGCGAGCTGATCTACAACATCGCCGAGTACTACCGCTATACCGGCGACAAGGCCTTCCTGGAAAAGATGTGGCCGCATGTCACCGGCGCCTACGACTACATGGAAACGCTGCGCGCCAGCGAGCGTACCGAAGAAAACTTCATGCGCAACCCGGCTTTCTACGGAATGATGCCGGTGTCGATCAGCCACGAAGGCTATTCGGCCAAGCCGGTGCATTCGTACTGGGATAATTTCTGGGCACTGCGCGGTTACAAGGACGCGGCGATGCTGGCCGGGGCGCTGGACAAGCCAGAGGAAGCGGCACGCTTCAGCGCCGCACGCGATGAATTCAGTGGCGATCTGGTGGCATCGCTGGGCGCGGCCGTGCGTCAGCACAACCTGGATTTCCTGCCGGGCTCGGCGGAGCTGGGCGACTTCGATGCGACCTCGACCACCATTGCGTTGACGCCAGGCGGCGAGCAGCAACGCCTGCCGCAGGATCTGCTGACCAAGACCTTCGAGCGTTACTGGAAGGAATTCTCCGACCGTCGCGACGGCAAGCGCGAATGGAAGGACTACACGCCCTACGAGTGGCGCAACGTGGCCGCATTCGTGCGCCTGGGCTGGCGCGACCGCGCCTGGGACGCGACCGCGTTCTTCTTCAAGGACCGCGCTCCACAACCCTGGAACCAGTGGGCCGAAGTGGTCTCGCGCACGCCACGCACGCCGTTCTTCGTCGGCGACCTGCCGCATGCCTGGGTCGCCTCGGACTTCGTACGCTCGGTGCTGGACATGTTCGCCTACGGCCGCGAATCCGATGCCAGCCTGGTCATCGCGGCCGGCACGCCGACGCGCTGGTTCGAAGGCAAGGGAATCGGTATCGCCGAACTGCGTACACCGTACGGGCGCCTCAACTACACTTTGCAACGCACCGACAAGCAATTGGTGCTGCAGCTGCAGCCCGGGCTGATCCTGCCGCCGGGCGGTGTGGTGCTGCCGTGGCCGTATCAGGGCACCCCGGGCAAGGCCACGATCAACGGCGAATCGGCTGAATGGCAAAACGGCGAGCTGCGCATCCAGCAACTGCCGGCCAACGTGCAAATCGATGTGCCCAGCGCGGTGCGGCGGGCCGAGCGCGCCACGCAATGAGGCAGGCGTGGCGGCCGTCCCGGGCAGCGCCAGCACGGCGAGGTTCCGAAGGGCTGCTCATGTTGGTTGCACTGCTGCTGTTCTCCACTGGCGTGCAGGCCGGGCAGGGCGTTCCCTCCGTGCAGCGCGGCAATCGTGAGCAAGTAGCGAACGCCGTGCAGTCATCCGCCACAGCGTCGCGCGAAATGACCCTGGTCACGCTCAACCTGCACCACGATCGCGAAGACTGGCCGGCACGACGCGCTTATATCGCCAGGGAACTCAAGCGACTGGCGCCGGACGTGATTGCGTTGCAGGAAGTGATCGAGCGCCGCGGCAGCGTGGAAAACCAGGCCGCCTGGCTCGCGCGCAAGCTCGGTTACGACTACACCTTCGCCTCGGTCGATCCGGTCGGTGCACCCAAACGCTACGGCAATGCGTTGCTGAGTCGCCGCAAAGTGCTGGCCACCCACCAGCGCCTGCTGCAGCCGCTGGACGATTACCGTGTCGCCGCGCATCTGCAGGTGGATGTCGATGGCCAGCCGGTCAACGTCTATGTCACCCATCTCAACGAACGCGCCGACGCACGCGGTGCCGGCATACGCACGCGCCAGGTGGCCGATCTGCTGGACTTCATCGCCTCCAACAGCGCGCAGGCGCCGGTGGTGATCGCCGGCGATTTCAATACCGCCGCCGACACGCTCGATCTGCAAGCGCTACGCAAGGGCTACGGCGACAGCTACGGCAGCGTGCATCGCAATAGCGACGCCACGGTCAGCACCTTGAACATGCACATCTTCGACAGGCCTGCACGCATCGACCATGTGTTTTTCCAGCAGAACCGCCTGCTGGCCCGCGAAGCCCGCATCCTGTTCGAGGCGCCTTATGCCGAAGGCCGCTGGGCATCGGATCACTATGGTGTGTGGGTACGCCTGCAGCTTGCGCCGGAGCATCCGGCAAGCAACCGGATGCCGTAGGAGCGCACCCGGGCGCGATGGGATTTACCGTAAGGCCTATTGGCCCGGGTGCGCTCCGACGAACGGTCTTGAGCCGGCGGCCTCAGTGCCGCTGTACTCACCCGTGCAGACGGTTGAAGATTTGCACCCCGGCCAGCCACACACCGGCCATGCTGCCGAAATTGGTCAGCAGAAATGTCAGCACCACCCGCGAGACGCGGTTGCGGTACCAGCCGCGCAGCGTCTGCGCGTCGTCGCGCAATGACAGAAAGTCGCCGTAGGCCGGCTTTCGCATATGCACTTCGACCAACGCGGCGAATGCACCGGTCGGCACGCTCAGGCGAAATGGCTTGAACGGCGCGACGACCGCGGCGGTGAGAATGCTCAACGGGTGGCTACCGGCCAGCAAGCAGCCGAGCGCGGCCATGCCGCCGGTATACATGGCCCACTGCATCAACAGGTCCGCGCCCATGCTCAGGCCGCCACGCCAGAACCCGATGCCGATGCCGGTGATGATGACCGCCAGGATGCCCAGCGTGATCCACGGAATACGCTTGCGCTGCTGCACGTATTCCAGCGATTCGCGCAGCGGGCCGGGCGCGGCGGTGTCCTGTTCCAGATGGCGCGCAAGTCCGGCCAGATGTCCAGCGCCAACCACCGCCAAGATCTCGCGCTGCTCTGCGCCGACTTCTTCGCGCAGACGCGTGGCCATGTATTGGTCGCGCTCGGCAATCACCGTCTCGTACAGCTCCGGACTTTCGCTGGCGAAGTCGCCGAAGCTTGCCTCGAGCATGTCGCCTTGCTTGAGCTTTTCGATTTCTTCTTCGCCCACCTCATCGGCAGCGAACAGGCCGCCGAGCAATCCCCCGGCCAGTTTCATCTTGCCGAAAAACCCCAGCCGCCCGGACGCACGTTTGAAGGTCAGGCCAACCTCGCGATCGATCAGATGCACCGGTAAGCCCTGCGCGCGTGCCAAGTTCACCGCCTCCTTCAATTCCGCGCCCGGTTCGATGCCCAGTTGTTTGGCCAGGCGGCGTTGGTACGCGGCAAGCGCCAGATTCGCGGCGAACAAGGCCACACGGCCCTTGCGGATCACCTGCACCAGATCCAGGCGGGCGAGGGCGTCGGGATCGCTGAGCGCCTGCAGGCGCTGCGCGTCCAGTTCCACCGCTACCGCGTCGTAACGCCCGCTGCCAATCGCCCGTTGCACGGCGGCAACGCTCGCCAGCGACACGTGCGCGGTGCCGAGCAAGGTATAGCGCACGCCGTCGCGTTCGACGATGCGATGCGGCTGGCCGGACAGCGCATCGTCCAGAACGTGGGGGGGCTGCTCAGTCATGGGGCTTTTCATCAGAAGGAGGGGCGGTGTCGCCGGAGCCGAGCGCGCGTTGCATCTGCACGCCGTCCAGCCAGCGACCGTGTTTGCGGCCAATTCCGTTGAAGACTCCGACCGTGCGAAATCCAAAACGTTCATGCAAGTTTCGCGATGCCAGATTGCCGGCATCGCCAATCACCGCGATCATCTGGCGGAAGCCGCGCTGCTCGCACACCGCGATCAGCTCACCCAGCAGGGCTTTGCCGATGCCGCGGCCCTGCATCGCGCTGGCCAGGTAGATCGAGTTCTCCACCGTCCAGCGATATCCGGCGCGCGCGCGAAATGCGCTGGCATAGGCATAGCCCGCGACCACGCCATCGAGCTCTGCCACCAGATAAGGGTAGCCTGCATCCACGATCGCGCTTACCCGCGCGCGCATTTCATCGAGCGATGGCGCGTTGTATTCGTAGGTATTGACCCCGGCGATCTGCTCCGCATAAATCGCAGTGATCGCCGGGATGTCCGCATCGCGGACTGCACGCAGCTCCAATGGCATGCGTCAGTCGATGTAGCGCTTGAGCAGATCGCCGTACGCATCGATGCGACGGTCGCGCAAAAACGGCCAGATGCGGCGCACATGTTCGCTGCGTTGCAGGTCGACATCGCAGATCAGCACGGTCGGATCCTGGCCGGCTTCGGCAATGAACTCGCCCTGCGGCCCCAGCACATGGCTGTTGCCCCAGAACTGGATGCCCGAGGCGCCCAGCGGCGAGGGCTCATGGCCGACCCGGTTGCACGACAGCACCGGCACGCCGTTGGCGACCGCATGGCCGCGATGGCTGAGGATCCAGGCATCGCGCTGGCGCTCCTGCTCGGCCTGCTGGTCGTCCGGATCCCAGCCGATCGCCGTGGGGTAGAGCAATAGTTCCGCACCGGCCAGCGCCATCAGGCGCGCCGCTTCCGGATACCACTGGTCCCAGCACACCAGCACGCCCAGGCGGCCCACCGAGGTATCGATCGGCGTGAAGCCCAGATCGCCCGGAGTGAAATAGAACTTCTCGTAGAAGCCCGGATCGTCGGGGATGTGCATCTTGCGGTACTTGCCGAGCAGCCGGCCGTCCTTTTCGAACACCACCGCGGTGTTGTGATACAGGCCGGCCGCGCGGCGCTCGAACAGCGAGGCGACCAGCACCACGCCGTGCTGCTTGGCCAGCGCGCTCAAGCGCTCGGTGCTGGGGCCGGGAATCGGCTCGGCCAGGTTGAACTCGTCCACCGACTCGTGCTGGCAGAAATACGCGCCGTTGTGCAGTTCCTGCAGCAGCACCAGCTTGGCGCCCTGCGCGGCGGCTTCGGCCACGCGCGATGCGATGACGGCCAGGTTGGCCTCGGCGTCGCCGTGGTTGCGCTCCTGGATCAGCGCGACGGGAAGGAGATGACGGGTCATGGCAGCATCCAACGTTAGTGGCGCACTAAGGTAGCGCGCCATGGCGTAACACCGGCCTGCCGGCCGGAACAGGAAGCCGCGCGCGGTCTGTGCGGCCGCGACGCAGGCGAGGTACGCAACTGCGCTTAGGCCGCGAGCAGGCCGGCCGGCAATTGCATGGTCAGGCAATGCAGGCTGCCGTTCTGCCAGATCAGCGCACGGCACGGCACCGGCACGATCTCGTGCTGCGGGAATGCCTGCGCCAGCACCGCCTGCGCGGTTGCATCGGCCGCATCGCCATAGGCCGGCATCAGCACTGCGCCGTTGACGATCAGGAAATTGGCATACGACGCAGCCAACCGGCGGCCTTCGTCGAGGATGGGCTGTGCCCACGGCAGCACAAACAGCCGATACGGCTGCCCGTCGGCCCTGCGCAGCGCGGCCAGTTCGGCCCCCATCGCCTGCAGTTCGACGTAATGCGAATCGCCGGGCACGTCGCAGCCCTGATAAACGATCGCATCCGGGCCGGCAAAGCGCGCCAGCGTGTCGATATGCGCGTCGGTATCGTCGCCTTCCAGGTAGCCGTGATCCAGCCACAGCACGCGCTCTTGCGCCAGCCACGTGGCCAGATCGCTGCTGAGCGATTCGCGCGTGCGCTGCGGATGCCGCTCATGCAGGCACTTCCAGGTGGTCAGCAGGGTGCCGGCACCATCGGTCTCGATGGCGCCACCTTCCAGCGCGAAGTCGATGGTCTCCACCTGCGCCGGCACGAACACTTGCGCGGCATCCAGCGAACTCACCAACTGATCGTCCAGGCTGGCTTCGAACTTGCCGCCCCAACCGGTGAAACGGAAATCCATCAACCGGAAGCCGGCTTCCTGGCGCAGCGTGATCGGGCCCGAATCGCGCAGCCAGGTGTCGTTGTACGCGGCGATCACGAAGCGCACGCGCGTCATGTCCACCCGCGCCGAACGCAGCCGCGCCTCGGCATAGATCTGCAGGTCGTCGTCGGCCACGCAGATGACCACCGGCTCGAAGCGGGAGATCGCCGTGACCAGCGCAATATAGGTCTCTTCCACGTCGGCCAGGCGCTCGGCCCAATCGGTGCCGGCATGCGGCCACGCGAGCAACACGGCGGATTGGGGTTCCCATTCGGCGGGAAAGCGAAGACGGTCGGTCATGCCAGGCAAATACTCATCTTGGTGTTCAGGCCATCGCCCGCTAGGTCATCGATATCCCGCACGGTGGATGCGGGCTCTTGCGATCCAGGCGCTGATCGCCGCGCCGGCCTTCTAACAGCATTGCAGCAACGCATGTCCGGCTGCTGACGGACTCGGTCCGCCTTGCGATGCGAATCGTGACGGCCGGCGTGCGAAGACCGGATGCCGAAACCTCCGGTCGAGCCGTCACCGACGCCTCAGCGGATCGGCGGCTTGGGCCCAATCTCGTTGGCATCGGCCTTGTTGGCCACCACGTCGATCACCTTGCTCTTTTCGAAGTACACGGTGAAGGCCGGATACACCCAGCGATGGATGGTCGGCCACTGGCGCTTCTGGCCGCCACGTGGGTCGAGCTTTTCCTGTGGCGCGCCGTAGCGGCCTTCGACCTGGCTCATGCTCTCGCCGCGCAAGGGCAGGGCAGCGGCAGGCTTCTGCTGTGCGCGGTCGACCAGCAATGTATCGGCCGAAGCGACGGCACTGATCCCCATCAGCGCGATTGTCAGCACGACCGGCGGCATCACAAACAAACGGTTACGCATGTCATCTACTCCCCAGTGGACAAGACTTCAGATGGTGATTACAGCAAAAAACGACGACAGGCGCTGTTGCGACACGGCTGACCTGGACGGGCCGCGATTGCCCGGGCGCCCCGGCCCAGGGACGGCGATGTCCTGCGTGGGCAGGCCGGCGTAGATCCGTATGGCAACCACGATGAAGCAGCGGCCAAGAAAAAACCGCCCGGAGGCGGCTTTCTCGGGTCTTGCACGCGCCGCGAAGGCTTAGCGCTGACGCGCCTTGAAACGCGGGTTCGACTTGCAGATCACGAAGACCTTACCGCGGCGGCGGACCACCTTGCAGTCGCGGTGACGGGTCTTCGCAGACTTCAGGGAGGACAGGACTTTCATGGCACACCTCGGCGTAAACGGTTGGATTCGATGGAAGAGTGCCCACGGTCGAGGGTGCACCCGGAATTAAGCCGGCGATTCTAACCGGCTTTTCGTCGTGCTTTCAAGTGGTTGCAGCGCGATCGCTGCGAGCGGCGCTACACTACGCGCTGATGACCTTCCGGAAACCTGAATGACCGACCTGTCGCCCGTTCTCACCATCGATGGCCCTTCCGGTGCCGGCAAGGGCACCGTGAGCCGGATCGTGGCCGCCCGGCTGGGCTGGCATTACCTCGATTCGGGTGCACTGTATCGCGCGGTGGGTGTGGCGGCGAGCTGGGCCGACCTGGATGTCTCCGACCCGGCAGCGCTGGTGCGTTGCACCTTCGACACCAGGGTGGAGTTCGACGATGCGGGCGAGGCAGGGCTGCGCGTGCTGGTCAATGGCGCAGATGCGACCAGTGAGCTGCGCCTGGAAACTACGGGCGCGCTGGCCTCGGCCATTGCCGCCATTCCCGAGGTGCGCAGCGCCCTGAAAGAGCGCCAGCGCGCATTCAGGCGCGCCCCCGGACTGGTTGCCGACGGGCGCGACATGGGCACGGTGATCTTCCCCGATGCGGCCTACAAAGTGTTTCTGACCGCCAGTGCCGAAGAACGTGCGGGCCGTCGCCATAAACAGTTGATGGAAAAGGGTGTTTCGGTTATCTTTGACGACCTGCTGCGCGAGATCATGGCCCGTGATGCCCGTGATGCGCAGCGGGTGGTGGCGCCATTGCGGCCGGCCGAAGACGCCGTGCTGATCGATACCAGCGGAATGGGAATCGAAGATGTCGTCCAGCGTGTGGTCGGGTTGCTCGCAGACCGTGCGCCGTCGTAAGCGTTTCGCAAGCGGGTTTGTCCCGCCGACCGTAAGGCGTTCCAAAGCTCCGTCGCGCATCCTGCGTGGCGGTTCTATGACTTCCAACCGACTCGCTTTCCGGAGTCGACCAACAGGCTGGGCGGTTCGCATCTGTCGCACCCCGACAATCGGCGCCCGTGTGTTCAACTGAGTAAATTCAAATGACAGAATCTTTTGCAGAACTGTTCGAAGCCAGCCAAGCCAATCTGGCGAAGCTGAAGCCGGGCTCCATCGTCACCGGTACCGTCGTGGAAGTCCGCGGCGACGTGGTGGTGATCAACGCTGGCCTGAAGTCCGAAGGCATCGTGCCGATCGAGCAGTTCCGTAACGACGCTGGCGAGATCGATGTCGGCGTAGGCGACCAGGTCAAGGTCGCCCTCGATTCCATCGAGAACGGCTTCGGCGAAACCGTGTTGTCGCGCGAGAAGGCCAAGCGCGCGATGGTGTGGGACGAGCTGGAAGAAGCGTTGGAAAAGAACGAAACCATCACCGGCCGCATCAGCGGCAAGGTCAAGGGTGGTTTCACCGTGGACATCAAGGATGTCCGCGCGTTCCTGCCCGGTTCGCTGGTGGATGTGCGCCCGGTGCGCGACCCGGCCTACCTGGAAGGCAAGGAACTTGAGTTCAAGCTGATCAAGCTGGACCGCAAGCGCAACAACGTCGTTGTCTCGCGTCGTGCAGTGGTCGAAAGCGAGCACTCGGAAGAGCGCGAGCAGCTGATGGACAAGCTGCAGGAAGGCGCGATCCTGAAGGGTGTCGTCAAGAACCTGACCGACTACGGCGCGTTCGTGGACCTGGGCGGTATCGACGGCCTGCTGCACATCACCGACATGGCCTGGAAGCGCGTGCGCCATCCGTCCGAAGTGGTCAACGTCGGCGACGAGCTGGACGTGCGCGTGCTGAAGTTCGATCGCGAGCGTAACCGCGTCAGCCTCGGCCTGAAGCAGCTGGGCGAAGATCCGTGGGACAACATCGCGCGTCGTTACCCGGCCAACAGCCGCGTGTTCGGCAAGGTCTCCAACGTCACCGATTACGGCGCGTTCGTCGAGATCGAGCCGGGCGTCGAAGGCCTGGTGCACGTCTCCGAGATGGATTGGACCAACAAGAACGTCAACCCGTCCAAGGTCGTGCAGGTCGGTGACGAAGTCGAAGTCATGGTCCTGGACGTGGACGAGGAGCGTCGCCGCATCTCGCTGGGCATGAAGCAGGTTGCCGCCAATCCGTGGGAAACCTTCGCTGCCACCCACAAGAAGAACGACAAGGTGTCCGGTCAGATCAAGTCGATCACCGACTTCGGCATCTTCATCGGTCTGGACGGCGGCATCGACGGTCTGGTCCACCTGTCCGACATCAGCTGGAACACCACCGGCGAAGATGTCGTGCGCAATTACAAGAAGGGCGACACGCTGGAAGCCGTGGTGCTGGCAGTGGACCCGGAGCGCGAGCGCATCAGCCTGGGCGTCAAGCAGCTGGAGCAGGACCCGTTCGGTCAGTACATGGCGTCCAACCCGAAGGGCTCGAAGGTCGAAGGCGTGGTGCGTGAAGTGGATGCCAAGGGCGCCACGATCGACCTGGCCGATGGCATCGAAGGCTACGTCGCTGCACGCGACATCGCCAACGAGCGCGTCGACGACGCCACTCAGCACCTGAAGGTCGGCGACAAGATCGAAGCCAAGTTCGTGGGCATGGACCGTAAGGGCCGCACCCTGCAGCTGTCGATCAAGGCCAAGGACGATGCCGAAATGCGCGAAACGTTGGAGGACTACCAGTCCGCTTCCGCGTCGGGCGGCATGACTCAGCTGGGCGCGCTGCTGCGTGCACAGTTGAACAACAACAAGTCCGAGTAAGCGCGTAGCGCTCGCAAGAGCGTAATGGATCGGCCCGGGCTTGCCCGGGCCGATTCCGATGTGTCAGTCGAAAAAAGCAAGTCTTCCCATGACCAAGTCCGAATTGATTGAAATCCTGGCGCGACGCCAAGCGCATCTGAAGTCGGACGACGTGGATCTGGCAGTGAAGTCGCTGCTGGAAATGATGGGGCAGGCGCTCTCCGATGGCGATCGGATCGAAATTCGCGGGTTCGGCAGTTTTTCGCTGCATTACCGTCCGCCACGCTTGGGACGTAATCCCAAGACCGGCGAGTCGGTCGCGCTGCCGGGCAAGCATGTTCCCCACTTCAAGCCGGGCAAGGAATTGCGTGAGCGGGTCAGCTCCGTGGTGCCCGTGGATGTGGTCGATACGGCAGACTGAAGCCCGTCTGGCGCTGCGTTTATGTCGTCTCGGTTAAGCTAGCATGCTTCCCGACGGAGTCTCGCCATGAAGGTGCTTCGCTTGCTGGTGATGTTGGCCTTCCTGTTGGTCGGTCTGATCATCGGTGCGGTCAATTCCCAGGACGTCACGCTCGACTTCCTGTTCTCCAGCGTGCATACCAGTTCAGGCGTCGCGATCATCGTCGCGCTGCTGGTCGGTGTGTTGATCGGTGCCGGCATGGTGCTGGTCAGTGTGGTCATTCCCCTCTATTCCAAACTGCGCCAGGCCAACAAGGCTGTTGCGGTCAGTCGCGCCGACGCCAGGCCTGTCACGCCTGCGACCGTCGAGCCGCGCCCCATCGATGGACTGTAACGACGTATGGACTTTCTGACCGAGTGGATCTGGTTCTTCCTGTTCGTGCCGCTGGCTGCGCTAGGTGGCTGGATCGTGGGCCGTCGTGGCGGCCAACGCCATGGCGACACGCAGGTCAGTCGTCTTTCCAGTACTTATTTCCGTGGGTTGAACTATCTGCTCAACGAGCAGCCGGACAAGGCGATCGAGCTGTTCTTGCATATCGCCGAACTGGATAAGGAAACCTTCGAGACCCAGGTCGCGTTGGGGCATCTGTTCCGTCGCCGTGGTGAAGTGGACCGTGCGATCCGCCTGCACCAGGGCCTGGTGCAGCGTGGCGACCTGACCGATCAGCAGCGCGTCCAGGCTCTGCTGGCGCTCGGCGAGGACTACATGAAGTCGGGTCTGCTGGATCGTGCCGAAACGGTCTTTACCGAGTTGGCGCAACTGGACCAGCGTGCGCCGCAGGCGCTGCGCCATCTGATCGGCATCTATCAGGCCGAGCGCGATTGGGAAAAGGCGATCGACAACGCCACCCGCTATGAAGAAGTGACCGGCGAGCCGATGGGCAAACTGATCTCGCAATTCGAATGCGAACTGGCTGATCGCTATCGCGGCCTGGGCAAGACCGACGATGCGCTACAAGCCATCGCACGTGCCTACCAGGCCGATGGCACCTCCGTGCGCGCCGGCATTCTGGAAGGGCGCATCGAAGCCGAGCGCGGTCACGACGAAGCGGCAGTGCGCGCTTTCGAACGGGCGGCCCGGCATGATCCGGAATACCTGCCCGAGATCATTCCTGCATTGATGGCCGCGTATCGACGGGTCGGCGATATCGCTGGGGCGCGCAACTTCCTGTCGGAGATGACCGAGCACTATCGCGGCATCGCTCCGGTGCTGGCGCTGACCCAGTTGATGGAAGCCCAGGATGGCGTCGCGCCTGCGCTGGCCTATCTTGGCCGCCAGCTCAAGGATCGGCCGTCGGTGCGTGGTGAGTCGGCGTTGATCGATCTCACCCTGGCCGAGGGAAGCGACCCGGTCGGCACCTTGCAGGACCTCAAGCACATCACCGACCAATTGCTAGTGCGCAATCCGAGCTACCGATGCACGCGCTGCGGCTTCGGTGCCAAGACGCATCATTGGCAATGCCCGAGCTGCAAGGAATGGGGTACGGTCAAACCGCTGTTGAACTACGCGGTGGTCTGATGGCGTGGCTGTGGTGCGCGCTGCACCTGCTGGTCGCGGCACTGGGGACCTGGGGGCTGCGGCGCTATGCCTTGCACCGCCGCCTGCTCGATCATCCCGGTGAACGGCGTAGCCACGTGGTCGCTACCCCGCGCGGCGGAGGTATGGCAATTGTGGCGGCGATCTTGCTGGGCTGCGTTGCAGCTTGCGCGCTGTGGCCGACGTCGCGGCTGACGGTCTGCTGGTTCGCAGCGGGCCTGATCGCCGTGGCCGGCGTAGGGTGGTGGGACGATCATCGTCCGCTTTCGGCAAGGCTGCGGTTTTCGATTCACCTGGCCGCTTCGGCGGCATTGGGCGCCTTGGTTTGGCATGACACGGGCAGCGTGTGGGATGGATTGCTGACTGCCGCTGCGTCCGTGGTATTGATCAATGTCTGGAATTTCATGGATGGCATCAATGGGCTGGCCAGCACCCAGGCGGCGTTGGCCGCGCTCGGATTCTCGCTGGTAGCGCCTGCCGGTTGGTCGTGGGCAGGTCTGGCGGTTGCAGCGGCGTGCCTTGGGTTTGTGCCGTTCAATTTCCCACGCGCACGCATCTTCATGGGCGATGGCGGCAGCGGTGCGCTCGGCTATGTACTGGCGGCGCTATTGGCGCTGAACGTAGCGGGTGGTCAGGTGAGCTGGTGGATCAGCTGGTTCCCGTTGACGGTCTTTGTTGTAGACGCCGGCTTCACACTGCTTGCTCGCATGCTTTCTGGGCAACGCTGGTGGGAACCGCATGCCCAGCACGTCTATCAACGTCTGGCGCGTCGTCTTGAGACGCACGTTCCGGTAACGTGCGTTTATTTCGCTTTCAGCCTCATTGCCGTCTGCTTGTACCTGTTAATCCGTCATGATCCGTTCTGGCTGCAGGTGTCCGGCGCGCTGGCATGGGGCATGGGCACCACTGCAATCTGGCATTTTCTGCGCGATGGATTGCGCAATTCCTGACTAATGGACTTTTATGATTTCCTGGCGTGACCGTTTGACCAAGGCCCTGCCGCAGATAGCGGTCGTGGTACATGATCTGCTGATGGTGTGGGTGTGCTGGCAGCTCCTGCATGCCGGCCGCTATTCGATGCTACGCGACGCGCCGGATCTGCCGCTGTGGGACTGGCGCACCGCGGTGGTGTTGGTGGCGCAGGCCCTGGTGTTCTGGAAGATGGGGTTGTATCGCGGGTTGTGGCGCTTCGCCTCGGTGCCGGACCTGTGGAACATCTTCAAGTCGAGTTTTCTCGGATTGGTCGCGATCGTGCTGGCGTTGGCGTACGACCGTCTGGATGGCGTGCCGCTGTCGGTGCTGGTGGTCTATCCATTTGCGTTGTCGGCCATGCTGGGTACGCCGCGTCTGCTGTATCGCGCTTGGAAGGACTACCAGATCGCGCATTCCGGTGATGCGGGGCAGCGCGTGCTGATCCTCGGCGCCGGGCGCGCCGCCGAAGGGTTGGTGCGCGATCTTCGCCGTACCGGCGCGTTTGTGCCGATCGGCTATCTGGACGATGCCAGTAACCTGCATGGCGCCAAGATCCAGGGCCTCAATGTGCTGGGCAATCTGGACCAGGCCGCCGCGATCGCCAAAGAGACCGCTGCCAAATTGCTGGTGATCGCGATCCCATCGCTGGATGCCTCCGGCATGCAGCGCGTGGTGGCGATTTGCGAAAGCACCGGCCTGCCGTTCCGCATGGTGCCCAAGTTGATCAACGTGCTGGAGGGGCGCTCCTTGCCGGGCGAGTTGAAGGAGGTCGCGATCGAGGACCTGCTCAACCGCAAGCCGGTCACGCCCGATTGGCGCCTGATCCGCGACTGGCTGACCAACAAGACCGTGATGGTGACCGGCGCCGGCGGTTCGATCGGTTCGGAAGTCTGCCGCCAGTGCGCACGCCATGGCGCGCGCCGGATCGTGCTGCTGGAAATCGACGAGCTGGCGCTACTGACCATCGACTCGGATCTGCGCCGGCTGTTTCCGGATATCGAAGTGGTGCGCGTGTTAGGCGATTGCGGCGACCCGGCGGTCGTGGCGCATGCGTTGAACACTGCCACGCCGGACGCGGTCTTCCATGCGGCTGCGTACAAGCAGGTGCCGTTGCTGGAAGAGCAGTTGCGCGAGGCGGTGCGCAACAACGTGCTGGCGACCGAGAACGTGGCGCGCGCCTGCCAGCGGGCACGTATCGAGACGTTCGTCTTCATTTCCACCGACAAGGCGGTCGAGCCGGTCAATGTGCTGGGCGCAAGCAAGCGCTATGCAGAAATGATCTGCCAGAGCCTTGACGCGCGCGATGCGCCGACGCGCTTCATCACCGTGCGCTTCGGCAACGTGCTGGATTCGGCCGGCAGCGTGGTGCCGTTGTTCCGCGAACAGATCCGCCAGGGCGGGCCGGTGACCGTGACGCATCCGGATGTCACGCGTTACTTCATGACCATCCCCGAAGCCTGCCAGTTGGTCATCCAGGCGGCTGCATCTGCATCGCATGGTGCGATCTATACGCTGGACATGGGCGAGCCGGTGCCGATTCGCTTGCTTGCCGAGCAGATGATCCGTCTGGCCGGCAAGCAGCCGGGCAAGGACGTGGCGATTCTCTATACCGGCCTGCGGCCGGGCGAGAAGCTGCATGAGACGCTGTTCTATTCCGACGAAGACTATCGTCCCACCGCGCATCCCAAGATTCTGGAAGCCGGTGTGCGCGAGTTCTCGCATGAGCAGGTGCTGCAGCTGGTGACGCGCTTGCGCGAGGCCGTTAACCGCTATGACATCAACGCGATGGAGACTGTATTGGGCAGCCTGATGCCGGATTTCGCGGCTGCTCGACGGAAAGTCGACGCGCGATCTGATACGGTCGTTCCATTCCCCGCACGTGAGGTCAGAAGACTGTAATGAGCCAGCGTATTCGCAAGGCCGTATTCCCCGTCGCAGGTCTTGGGACCCGCTTTCTTCCGGCAACCAAGACAGTGCCGAAAGAAATGCTGCCAATCATCGACAAGCCATTGATCCAGTACGCCGTCGACGAAGCCATCCAGGCTGGTTGCGATACGCTGATCTTCGTTACCAACCGCTACAAGCACTCCATTGCCGACTACTTCGACAAAGCCTATGAGCTCGAGCAGAAGCTGGAGCGCGCAGGCAAGCTGGAGCAGCTGGAGCTGGTGCGCCATGCATTGCCCGAGGGCGTCCGCGCCATTTTTGTCACGCAGGCAGAGGCGCTTGGCCTGGGCCATGCGGTGTTGTGTGCCAAGGCCGTTGTCGGTGACGAGCCGTTCGCGGTGTTGCTGCCGGACGATCTGATGTGGAACCGCGGCGATGCTGCGCTGACCCAGATGGCCAATGTGGCCGAGGCCTCGGGCGGCAGCGTGATCGCCGTGGAAGACGTGCCGCACGACAAGACCGCCAGCTACGGCATCGTTTCCACCGACGCGTTCGACGGCCGCAAGGGCCGCATCAACGCGATCGTCGAAAAGCCCAAGCCGGAAGTCGCGCCAAGCAATCTGGCCGTGGTCGGTCGTTACGTGCTGAGCCCCAAGATCTTCGACCTGCTCGAAGCCACCGGTGCAGGCGCGGGCGGCGAAATCCAGCTCACTGATGCGATTGCCGAGTTGCTGAAGGAAGAGCAAGTCGATGCCTTCCGTTTCGAAGGTCGCCGTTTCGATTGCGGCGCGCACATCGGCCTGATCGAAGCCACCGTGCATTTCGCGCTTGAGCACGAAAAGCATGGCGGCCCAGCGAAGGAAATCCTGCGCAATGCACTGGCCCAGGCCGACGCGCGCGGCTGAGTGTTGCCTGATCGCTGTTTCCACGAACGACGCCAGCTGGCGTCGTTCGTCGTTTAGGGGCTTGCCGTATGCTTTGCCGCGCCGGCAGAGCTCGGCTTGGCAAGCCCAAGCGGGGACGAAGATGCGCACCCTGATGCAGGCTGGGGCCGCGCAAGTGCCGCTAGAATCCGGGCATGAGCCAACCTGCCGAATCCAGTGAGCTGATCAACGTGGTAGTGCTGCTCGGCGCTGCCGTGGTGGCAATCCCGTTGTTCCGTCGTCTGGGCCTGGGCTCGGTGTTGGGTTATCTGGCGGCGGGACTGGCAATTGGTCCGTTCGGGTTGGGCCTGTTCAACGAGCCGCAAGCCATCCTGCATGTGGCCGAGTTGGGCGTGGTGATGTTTCTGTTCGTGATCGGGCTGGAAATGCGCCCCTCGCACCTGTGGAGTTTGCGCAAGGAAATCTTCGGACTCGGCACGCTGCAGATCGCGGTCTGCGCGCTGGTGTTGACCGGCGTCGGCATGTTGCTCGGCTTTGCGCTACCGGTGGCCTTCGTGGCGGCGTCCGGTTTCGTGCTGACATCCACTGCCGTGGTGATGCAGCTCTTGGCAGAGCGTGGCGACGTCGCCTTGCCGCCGGGGCAGAAGATCGTGGCGATCCTGCTGTTCGAAGACCTGTTGATCGTGCCGTTGCTGGCGATCGTGGCCTGGATGGGAGCCAGCGGCGACCCGCAGGCGGCATCGCAGCGTTGGCAGGGAATCGGCATCGGTCTGGCCTGCATCGTCGGCTTGCTGGCGGCCGGGCGTTGGCTGCTCAATCCCTTGTTCCGCATCCTGGCCGCATCCAAGGCGCGCGAGGTGATGACGGCAGCGGCATTGCTGGTGGTGCTGGGCGCCGCGCTGTTGATGCAGGTGGGCGGGCTGTCGATGGCGATGGGGGCGTTCCTGGCCGGCGTGCTGTTGTCCGAGTCCACGTTCCGGCATCAGATCGAAGCGGATATCGAACCTTTTCGCGGCATCCTGCTGGGGCTGTTTTTTCTCGGTGTCGGCATGAGCCTGGACTTGCGCGTGGTGGCGGCGGACTGGCGCCTGATCGTGGTGGGCGTGCTGGCCCTGATGGTGGGCAAGGGCGTGTGCATCTATGCGGTGGCGCGGCTGATGCGCAGCGACCATCGCCAGGCGCTGGACCGTGGTGTGTTGATGGCGCAAGGCGGCGAATTCGCATTCGTGCTGTTTGCCGCCGCGTCGGCATCCGGCGTCATCGATGCCCAGGTCAATGCCAGCCTGACCGCGATCGTGGTGTTGTCGATGGCACTGACGCCATTGTTCGTGCTGCTGCAACGGCGGCTGACGCCGGCGGCGGCGGTCTCGCTGGATGGCGTGGAAGCAGCCATTGGCCAGACCGGCAGCGTGTTGATCATCGGCTTCGGGCGCTTTGGACAGGTGGCCAGTCAGTCGCTGCTGGCGCGCGACGTGGATGTGACCATCATCGATAACGACATCGAGATGATCCAGAGCGCGGAAGAATTTGGTTTCAAGATCTACTACGGCGACGGCACCCGGCTCGATGTGTTGCACGCCTCCGGCGCGCACAGCGCACGTGCGATTGCGGTGTGCGTCGACAACCAGGAGGCGGCCAATCGCATCGTCGAGCTGGCAACGCGCGAGTTCCCGCATGCCAAGCTGCTGGTGCGTTCGTACGACCGCCAGCATTCGCTGCAGTTGGTCGCTGCGGGAGTGGATTACCAGATCCGCGAGACCTTCGAGTCGGCGGTGCTCTTCGGCAAAGTGGCGCTGGTGGAGCTGGGGGTGGACGAGGACGAAGCCGGCATGATTTCGCGTCAGATCCGCCGCCGCGATGCCGAGCGTTTCGAACTGGAGATTGCTGCCGGCGATGCACGCGCCGGAGCCAAGCTGATGTATGGCAACACCGTGCCGACCGCGCCCCGGCCCACGCCGTTCACGCGGCCGCGTCGCGGCAGCCGCACGTTGAATCCCGATGCGGTGCCGCAGGCTGAGCCAGCAGAGACACAGACGCGCGACTAAGGGCGGCCCACAAACCGCTGCGCAGGCGCTCCGCGGCATGGCCAGTGCGCGATGCGGTGCGCCAGTCGTCCGGCGCGATAGCCGCGATTGGACGACTGCTCACTAGGTCTTGTTGGCCGCCAGGAGCGGGCACACACGCCTGCGCAGGCGTCGGGTGCGCCACCCCTGCTCGATGCGGTACGGATCGCTCGGGCGCTCCGGCTCCTCAGTGCGCCCACATCCCGCCAAAGATTGACGGGACGTTCTGGCAGGCGCGCTCACCGATGCCTACTAGCCATGCTTGCGCTGGGCGGCGGCGAAGGCTTCCAACTGCTCGGGCGTGGCGTCTTTCTGATGCTGCTGTTTCCACTGGGCAAATGGCATGCCGTAAATGGCTTCGCGCGCCTGTTCCTTGGTCATGGCCTGGCCTTGCGCTTCGGCCGCTTCGCGGTACCAGTCGCCCAGGCAATTGCGGCAGAAGCCGGCGAGAATCATCAGGTCGATGTTCTGCACATCGGTGCGGTCCTGATTGAGATGCTGCAAGAGACGGCGAAATGCTGCCGCTTCGATCGAAGTGGTGCTTGAATCGGTGCGTGAGGTGGTGTCGGTCATGGCGGAATCGGGGACAATAGACGGCCTTCGACTCTACACCTGACGCCCCATGACCGCTTCTGCGCCAGCTGCCTCCGCTTCGGCCCGCCTTCTCGATGGTCGCCGCATTGCCGAGGAATTGCTCGACGGATTGAAGCTGCGGGTGGATGCGCGGCTGGCCGCCGGCAAGGCGCGACCCGGGCTGGCGGTGGTGCTGGTCGGTGGCGATCCGGCATCGTCGGTGTATGTGCGCAACAAGCGGCGCGCGGCCGAGAAGGTCGGCATCGAAGCCTTCGATTACGACCTGCCGCAGGGCACCAGCGAAGCCCAGCTGGCGTCGCTGATCGATGAGCTCAATGCCGACCCCAAGATCCACGGCATTCTGATCCAGCTGCCGCTGCCGGGCATCCCCGATGCCAACCGGCTGATTCAGCGCATCGACCCGCGCAAGGACGTGGACGGATTCCATCCGCAGAATGTCGGGCATCTGGCCTTGCGCGAATTCGGGCTACGCCCGTGCACGCCGCGCGGCATCGTGACCTTGCTCGGGCATACCGACCAACCGGTGCGCGGCCGCAATGCCACCATCGTGGGGGTGAGCAACCACGTGGGCCGGCCGATGGGGTTGGAGCTATTGATCGCCGGCTGCACGGTCACCAGTTGCCACAAATTCACCCCGCCCGATGTGCTGGAAGCGAGCGTGCGCAATGCCGACATCCTGGTGGTGGCGGTGGGCCGCCCGGGCCTGATTCCGGGCGAATGGGTCAAGCCGGGCGCGGTGGTGATCGATGTCGGCATCAACCGGCTCGATGATGGCCGCCTGGTGGGCGACGTCGGCTTCGACGCCGCCGCGCAGCGCGCGGCCTGGATCACCCCGGTGCCGGGCGGGGTAGGGCCAATGACCGTGGCAACGCTGATGCAGAACACCATCGAGGCCGCCGATGCCGCCGGGAGTGGGGATTCGGGATTGGGGATTGGTTAACCGCAGCGGCCACGCGCACGCGTCGGCCCATCCGGATTGCATCCGAGATCGGCCGGCCATCGGCATCCTGACAAACAAGCGAACGGCGAACGGTGCAGGGCCCGCCGTTGCGAATCCCGACTCCCCAATCCCGGCTCCAATGCGTTAAAATGCCGCGCTTCCCCAAAACTCGGGTCCGCCGATGCTACGCATCCAGGCTGAAGCTCTCACCTACGACGACGTTTCGCTCGTCCCCGCTCATTCGATCGTCCTGCCCAAGGACGTCAGCCTGGAAACCCGGCTGACGCGCGACCTGCGCCTGAAACTGCCGATTCTGTCGGCGGCAATGGACACAGTGACCGAACACCGTCTTGCGGTGGCCATGGCCCAGCTGGGCGGCATCGGCATCATCCACAAGAACCTGACCCCGCAGCAGCAAGCCGGCGAAGTGGCTCGGGTCAAGAAGTTCGAGTCCGGCGTGATCACCGAGCCGTTCACCGTCAGCCCGGACACGACCATCGGCGAAGTGCTGGCACTGACGCGCGCGCGCAACATCTCCGGCGTGCCGGTGGTGGATGGCAGCGAACTGGTCGGTATCGTCACCAGCCGCGACATGCGCTTCGAAAAGAAGCTCGACGATCCGGTCCGCCACATCATGACCAAGAAGGACCGCCTGATTACCGTGCGCGAAGGCGCCAGCGATGAGGAAGTGCTCGAGCTGCTGCATCGCAACCGGATCGAAAAGGTCCTGGTGGTCAACGACAGCTTCGAGCTGCGCGGCCTGATCACGGTCAAGGACATCCAGAAGAAGACCGACAACCCCAATGCCGCCAAGGACAGCGCCAAGCGTTTGCTGGTGGGCGCGGCGGTGGGCGTGGGCGGCGATACCGAGCAGCGCATCGAGCTGCTTGCCGCAGCCGGCGTGGACGTGGTGATTGTCGATACCGCGCATGGCCATTCGCAGGGCGTGATCGATCGCGTGGCGTGGGTCAAGAAGACCTATCCGCAGCTGCAGGTGATCGGCGGCAACATCGTCACCGGCGATGCGGCATTGGCGTTGATGGATGCCGGTGCGGACGCGGTCAAGGTCGGCGTGGGCCCGGGTTCGATCTGCACCACGCGAGTGGTTGCCGGCGTGGGCGTGCCGCAGATCACTGCGGTGGACATGGTGGCCGAAGCGCTGCAGGACCGCATCCCTTTGATTGCCGATGGCGGCATCCGCTATTCCGGCGACATCGGCAAGGCGCTGGTGGCCGGTGCCTCGACGGTGATGGTCGGCGGCCTGTTGGCCGGTACCGAAGAAGCGCCGGGCGAGGTCGAACTGTTCCAGGGCCGCAGCTACAAGAGCTACCGCGGCATGGGTAGCCTGGGTGCGATGGAAAAGGGGTCCAAGGACCGCTACTTCCAGGATGCCTCCGATGCCGACAAGCTGGTTCCCGAAGGCATCGAGGGCCGCGTGCCGTATCGCGGGCCGGTCGGCGGCATCATCCATCAGCTCATCGGTGGCCTGCGCGCGACCATGGGCTATGTGGGCTGCGCCACCATCGAAGACATGCGGACCAAGCCCAAGTTCGTCAAGATCACCGGCGCCGGCCAGCGCGAAAGCCACGTGCACGACGTGCAGATCACCAAAGAGCCGCCGAACTATCGCGCCGGGTAACCGGGAATGGGGAATCGCGAATCGGGAATCGTAAGAGCCCGCCGCCTCCTCATCCGATAGCGGTCGGCGCTGCGTTTGCTGTTGCGATTCCCTCATCCCGATTCTCGATTCCCGGCTCTCAATGACCAACATCCATACCGACAAGATCCTCATCCTCGATTTCGGTGCGCAGTACACCCAGCTGATTGCGCGGCGTATTCGCGAGATCGGGGTCTACTGCGAGATCTGGGCGTGGGATCACGATCCGTCGGAGATTGCCGGTTTCGGTGCCAAGGGCATCATCCTGTCCGGCGGCCCGGAGTCGACCACGTTGCCGGGCGCACCGGTGGCGCCGCAGGAAGTGTTCGATAGCGGCCTGCCGGTGTTCGGTATCTGCTACGGCATGCAGACCCTCGCCGCGCAATTGGGTGGTGCGACCGAGGCAGCGGATCAACGCGAATTCGGCCATGCCGAAGTGGACGTGGTGGCGGCAGATGCCTTGTTCTCCGGCCTCACCGACCACGCCGGCGCCTCGCGCCTGAATGTATGGATGAGTCACGGCGACCACGTGTCGCAGGTGCCACCGGGCTTCACCATCACCGCCACGACCGACCGCATCCCGGTGGCGGCCATGTCCAACGAAGCCAAGCGTTGGTACGGCGTGCAGTTCCATCCTGAGGTGACGCATACCTTGCAGGGCCAGACCTTGCTGCGCCGCTTCGTGGTGGATGTCTGCGGCTGCCAGACGCTGTGGACCGCGGCCAACATCATCGAGGACCAGATCGCGCGCGTGCGCGAACAGGTGGGCGACGATGAAGTGATTCTTGGGTTGTCCGGCGGCGTCGATTCGTCGGTGGTGGCCGCGCTGCTGCACAAGGCGATCGGCGACAAGCTGACCTGCGTGTTCGTCGATACCGGCTTGCTGCGTTGGCAGGAAGGCGACCAGGTGATGGCGATGTTCGCCGAGCACATGGGCGTCAAGGTGATTCGCGTCAACGCCGCCGACCGTTATTTCGCCAAGCTGGAAGGCGTCAGCGACCCGGAAGCCAAGCGCAAGATCATCGGCAACCTGTTCGTGGAGATCTTCGACGAAGAATCCAACAAGCTGGCCAATGCCAAGTGGCTGGCGCAGGGCACGATCTATCCGGACGTGATCGAGTCGGCCGGCAGCAAGACCGGCAAGGCGCACGTGATCAAGAGCCACCATAACGTCGGTGGCTTGCCCGAGCACATGAAGCTGGGCCTGGTCGAGCCGTTGCGCGAATTGTTCAAGGACGAGGTGCGTCGCCTTGGCGTGGAACTCGGCCTGCCGCGCACCATGGTGTATCGCCACCCGTTCCCGGGCCCCGGCCTGGGCGTACGCATTCTGGGCGAGGTGAAGCGCGAGTACGCCGAGTTGCTGGCCAAGGCCGACGCGATCTTCATAGACGAACTGCGCAAGGCCGACCTGTACGACAAGACCAGCCAGGCCTTCGCCGTGTTCCTGCCGGTGAAGTCGGTCGGCGTGGTCGGCGACGCCCGCGCCTACGAATGGGTGATCGCGCTGCGCGCGGTGGAGACCATCGACTTCATGACCGCGCATTGGGCGCACCTGCCGTACGACTTCCTCGGCACCGTTAGCAACCGCATCATCAACGAACTGCGTGGTGTGTCGCGCGTGGTCTACGACATCTCCGGCAAGCCGCCGGCGACGATCGAGTGGGAGTGATTGGGCGTCTGGCATCGACTGGCACCGAGTAGCACCAGAACACACCTAAGCCCGCGTAAATGCGGATTTTTTTGTGATTTCGTCCGGCACCGACTGGCAATCTTTGGCATCGCCAAGCACTACTTTTTCATGGCATGATGGATGGCATTGAATGCTTCGATGCCATGATGTTCCATCAATACCATGCAGCCGTCTTTCTAGTTGTCATGGTATTGATCTGACGTAATTCAATGATTTCATTGAGTTTTTACGACAGGATGGGCTGACTCTAGGTCATGGTATTTGAGCCGAACCAGGGCGAGAACCATGCTGACCGATACCAAGCTGCGTAACCTCAAGCCGAGGGACAAGCTCTACAAGGAAAACGACCGCGACGGCCTCTATGTGGCCGTCACGCCTGCCGGGGCGATCTCGTTCCGCTACAACTACTCGATCCACGGCCGACAGGAGACCATCACCTTCGGCCGCTACGGTGTCGGCGGCATCACCCTTGCGGAAGCCCGTGAGCGGCTGGGCGAGGCCAAGAAGATGATCGCGGCCGGAAAGTCGCCGGCCAAGGAAAAGGCGCGTGACAAGGCCCGCGTCAAGGACGCGGAGACGTTCGGGGCCTGGGCGGAAAAGTGGCTGCGTGGCTACCAGATGGCCGATTCCACCCGTGACATGCGCCGCTCCGTTTACGAGCGCGAGCTGAAGCCGAAATTCGGCAATCAGAAGCTGGCGGAGATCACCCACGAGGACTTGCGCGCGCTGACCGATGCCATCGTGGAGCGCGGCGCACCGGCAACCGCAGTGCATGTCCGCGAGGTGGTGTTACAGGTTTTTCGCTGGGCCATCGAGCGCGGCCAGAAGGTCGAGAACCCGGCAGAGCTGGTGCGCCCGACGAGCATCGCCAGGTTCGAGCCGCGCGACCGTGCGCTGACGCCCGACGAGATCGGCCTGATGTATCAGTACATGGAGCGCATCGGCACGACGCCATCCATCCGGGCGGCGGCCAAGCTGTTGCTGCTGACGATGGTGCGCAAGAGTGAGCTGACCAACGCTACCTGGAGCGAGATCAATTTTAGCGACGCGCTTTGGACGATCCCGAAAGAGCGGATGAAGCGGCGCAATCCCCACCTGGTGTTTCTGTCCCGCCAGGCGTTGGACATCTTCATTGCCTTGAAAACCTTTGCCGGCGGATCGGACTATGTGCTGCCGTCACGGTATGACTCGGACTTGCCCATGAGCAGCGCCACGCTTAACCAGGTGCTGACTTTGACGTATCGACTGGCGCAGAAGGAAGGGAAGTCGCTCGCCAAGTTCGGCCCACATGACTTGCGGCGAACGGCCAGCACGTTGCTGCATGAGGCCGGCTACAACACGGACTGGATCGAGAAGTGCCTAGCACACGAGCAGAAGGGCGTCAGGGCCGTCTACAACAAAGCCGAGTACCGCGAGCAGCGCACGGCGATGTTGCAGGACTGGGCGGACATGATCGACGAATGGACACTGAAACGGCCGAAGGCGTAAGTCAGGCGAGGGCAGATTAGATAGCGCCGCCCGAGCATTGAGGCATGGCCTCGGGTGTTTTGACCTTTGAGGGGCGCGGCGTTTTAGCGGCTAAAAAGCGGCGGCTGCGACCGACTGGGTGAAGCCGGGACGCACGGCCTGAGTGCCCGATGACTTGCGCGCCTCGATCCATTCCTCGACCTCTGCCAAGTCCCAGGCGACGTTTCGGCTAGTGAGTGCGATCCGGCGCGGGAACTCCCCGCGCTGCTCCATGTTGAAAATCGTGCGCTCAGATAGTGGGATCATCGCCAGCAGCTTCTTGCGATTGATGAGCGTCTTACTTGTCGTTGCCTGCATCCCCTAGCCTCTTTCAGTCACTTGCGAACACGTGCCTGATGGTGCCCGGTAATTCGGATCAGGTCGGCCTAATGATTGCCCACTTTGGTTGACATGTGGCGGGGCAGGAAATGGGCGTCTCTATTGCTTCTTCAGGTGAAACGTTGCAGGGATGGATGCCAGTGCCTTAAGGGTTTTAGATACTGCTTGGCGCGTCAGCGGCCGTTGATCGTTGCTCGAAAGCTGCTCTGCAATCTCTGACTGATTTAGCCCGGAATACTGGAGCATCAAAATCTTCTTCTTGGTGTCTGACAGCTTCGAGTCCACCATCAATCGTGCCAGGTTGCGTAGCTCAGCCATGTCGGCAGGCTGCAAGGTTTGACCTAGCATGTAGTGAAAGAAGTAGTTATCAACCAGTTTGTCGCCGGATGCCGCCGCATGGGGGTTGGATCGCTTCGCGCATTGCTGACTAAGTCGGGCCAATTCGAGATCAAACTGAGCGATAGATCGTTTTGCTTGTCTATAGGTAGGGTTTCCCGCGCCGTTCAGCAACTTGGGCTGATGCGCCGCACAGTACAGGCTGCTCAAGCGAAGTGTGTCAGCGGCTCCGCGCAATTGAGATTCATCGCCTGCAAACGAAGCTAGGGCGGTAAGCTCTCCGCAAAACCGACAAAATCCTTGCCGGCGTCTTCCATTCAAGCCGCGTGGTTTGCCATCCGAGCCTCGTATTGGAGATTCCACCGGTTGCTTGCAGGCGCAGGCCCATATCAGCTCAAACAGCGATTCGAGAGTTGCTGTAAATCGTTTGTCCCTTGTGCTTGCGCAGTCCTCCTGGCGGATGAACTTCCGTAGCAGCTCCCGTTGCAAGCGAACCATCGCATCAAACCCGATCAATCGAATGATCCCGCTCAGGCCCACCCCTGTCCCTGCTCCGGGGATGTGGCCCACGTAGCGCAGTGGAAGCTTTTCCGTATACGTGACCACGGCGGGGTCGATCAGTTCTTCTATCAGCCGAACGATGGGGTGTTGCCGCGACGATGCGGAGTAGGGCTGCCACCGATCATGGAACTGCTTGATAGCTTCCGCGACAGTGGGATCGCAGCCCTTGGAAATGATGGTGGTTGACACATTTTTCATGTCAACCATTTTGGACAACAAAAGGGATGTTGGCAACTCTAATGACGCCTAACCTTCGTAGCAATTCAGTTGATAACGGAGGTTTACGCAATGACGATAGAAGACACGCTGCTGCAACGCTTCGGCCCACTACTGAGCATGGCGCAGCTCGCCTCTGTCCTGGATCGATCACCGGATGGCCTGCGGGTCAGCTTGCGCACGGCGAGCGAATGGGCGGGGCGAATCAACAAGGCTCGCTTGAAAATCGGCCGGCGCGTCTACTTCCGAACCTCGCAGATCGCCGAGGTGTTGAGCGACGAGTCCCTATACGGAACGGGGAACTGAGTCGTGGCGATTGACGTACTGGCGGCGTTCGAGTGCGAACCGCCGGTGCTGGACTTCATATGGCCGGGCTTCCTCGCGGGAACAGTCGGTGCGCTCGTCGCTCCGGGAGCCACGGGCAAGAGCTTCTGGGCGCTGGAAGCGGCCATGAGCATCGCATGCAGCGTTGCCGGTGGCGATCTCGTTGGCCTCGCCCCCGCGCACGCCGGGCGCGTAGTCTATCTGGCCGGGGAAGACCCGCCGCCCGCGCTCGTACGGCGCATTCACGCTATCGGTCAGCACCTCGGACCCGCAGCACGCCAAGCCATCGCAGAGAACCTTGCGGTTGAGCCGATCATGGGCAAGCGTCTGAACATCATGGACGATGCCCACTTGCGCCGCGTCATCGAGTACAGCGCCGGGGCGCGGCTGATCGTGCTGGACACCCTGAGCCGCATTCACGCCCTCGATGAGAACAGCAACGGCAACATGGCCCACCTCGTGGCCGTGCTGGAGCAGGTAGCGGCTACCACAGGCGCATCCGTGCTCTACTTGCACCACGTCAGCAAGGGAAGCGCCCGCGAAGGGCAGACCGACCAGCAGCAGGCCGCGCGCGGCGCGTCCGCGCTGATCGACAACGCCAGATGGTGCGGCTACGTCGCCCGCATGACTGAGGACGAGGCCAAGCGCCTCAGCGACCGCGCTCATGATCGGCAGCCCATCGGCAATGAGCGGCGCGGCTACTTCGTGCGTTTCGGCGTTAGCAAGCAGAACTACGACGCTACGCCGCTTGATCGCTGGTACATGCGGCACGCGGGCGGCGTTCTGGTGCCGGTGGAGCTGAATGAGGCCAGCAGGAATGAAGAAAAGGGACGTGATGGCCGGAGGCGAGGCGATGGCTTTTGACCTCACCCATGCCAGGCACGATCCAATGCACTGCTTGGTTCCCGGCTTGTTTCGCAGTCTCAAGCGCGGTGAACGGAAGAAGCTCAAGCTGGATGTGACGTATCACTACGCCGAGAATGCACAAGCGCGGTTCGTCGGCTTCGAGCCCCTTGGTGCTGATGACATGCGCCTGCTGCAAGGTCTTGTGGCTCTTGGAGGGCCGAAGGGCATCATCTTGACGCCAGAGCCATCAGGGGACTTGCCTAAGCAGCTCCGTCTACTTCTTGAACCGAAGTTCGATGCGGTAAGGCAGGATGCGCTTGTCGTGCGCGAGAGCATGACCAGTCTGCTAGGCGAGATCGGTTTGACCGATGGCGGCGACAACATCAGGGCGATCAAGGCGTGCTTGCTGCGCATGACAAACGTGACCGTGATGGTTACCAAGGGGCTCAAGCACAAGTCTTTTCACCTGATGAGCCATGACTTCGATGAGGAAGATGGGCGGCTATTCGTCGCGCTGAACCCTCAGATTACGGAGGCGATTCTTGGAAGGCGCCCGCATACCCGCATCGACATGGCCGAGGTGCGGTCGTTACAAACCGACCCGGCCCGCTTGATTCACCAGCGTCTATGCGGCTGGATCGACCCGGGGAAAGCTGGGCGCGTGGAGCTGGATACTCTTTCTGGTTACGTCTGGCCGGACGAGGCGAACGCCGAGGCCATGAAGAAGCGCCGCCAGAAGGCTCGCAAGGCTCTGGCCGAGCTGGCCGCCGTGGGCTGGAAGGTGAGCGAGTATGCGGCAGGGAAGTGGGAAATCGGCAGGCCAAAGCCCGTAGTAACGTTCCCCAACCTCCGTAGCAACGCTCCCCTTCACCCGTAGCAACGTTCCCCGGCCAAAGCTGAAAAACACAGCAACGGTGCGGTCTTGCGGCTAGTCCGTGAATTCCATCCATGATCTTCCAAGATCATCCACTAGGCGCGGCACTTGCCGCCGCCCTTGGGCGACGCCAAGCCCTTGCCGATCATCGGCCTTCGGCCGTTGAGTTTTACGCCAGAAGGGTGGTCAGCTCCGGTTGGTCTTTTTAGCGGCTAAAACGCTGTGCCCCTCAAGTGTCAATGACTGGCGTTGTATGTTGTATGTTGTAGCGCGCTACAACATACAACAGTGCCATTCGGTGCCCGGCCGCGACAGCGACATGAGGCCAAACCTGCTTTCGCGCACACATCGAGCTGCAGCATCGCCATTTCCGGCGAGGCTGGCCAAGATCGGCTCACGGTCGACCATCGCCACATCCGACCATGCGCCGAGGGCCCCATCGCCAGCTCTGACGACGCGATCCACTCATTGACACTTGAGGGGCCGAGCGGCGGTAGATTCTCTCGGCCTCTCCCTCTTGGCGTCCAACCTTCCGTGCTGAATGGGTTGCCATCCCTGTTTCTATAGGCGTGCCCGTGTCAACGGCTCCATGTCAACCATTTCGGACAATTATTGGAATGTTGTGCAGGCCGGCACTCCGTAACCTTCGGAGTAGTTCAGTTGATAACGGAGGTTTACGGACATGGCGACGACAGAAAGCAGTTACCCCGCCGAGTTGGCCGCACGGCTCGCTCTTCAGCAGCAGACCTCGCAGATCAAGCGCAGGGACTACCTGGCCGCTTTCATGGCGGCACGCGCGGACGTGAAGGAAGCGATGGAGGCCGGCTACGCGCTCAAGATCATCTGGGAGTACATGCGCGAAACCGGCCGTATCCCTTTTCGATATGAGACGTTCCTGAAATACGTTCGCCAGCACATCACCAATGCGCCACCTGGCTCCATGAATCAGAGCAGCACGAAGTGAGGAAAGACCCGTGCTCAATCGCTGCAAGCGCGTGGCTGAAACACGGTTGTTGGTTGTTGGATCGCTGCAAGCGCGCGGAAACGGGGCATTTCCGTCGATTCTCGCGCTGCTGGCGCGCTGTTGCGAACCGACGGTGCGCTTACAGCGCGAAATTCGATGAGTCATGCGAGGCAAAAACAACGCCGTAAGGCGGGCAGGATGTGTGAAGTAGGCCCACCCGCAAGCGGGTTGTCCTTCTTCACTTCCCCTTATTCGCGCCGGGGGCGCTCAACGGGGCATCCTGCTCTGCGAGGCTACCGGCTGCCGCCGGTTGGAGGACACATGGGCGACGAGAAACAAATTACCAGGAAGGGCAGCCCGCCGATCAAGGTGTATTGCCTTCCAGAAGAGCGCGAACTGATCGAGGCGAACGCCAAGATGGCGGGAATCAGCGTGGCGCGCTACCTGCGCGACGTAGGGCAGGGCTACCAGGTCAAGGGAGTCATGGACTACCACTACGTGCGCGAGCTGGTGCGCGTGAACGGCGACCTTGGCCGGCTGGGCGGCTTGCTCAAGCTATGGCTCACCGATGACCCGCGCACGGCCCGATTCGGCGATGCCACGATCCTTGCCCTGCTGGGGCGGATTGAGGCCACCCAGGACGAAATGAGCCAGCTTATGAAGTCGGTGGTGCAGCCGAGGGCTAAGCCTTGAGCGTTTTAGCGGCTAAAAATTTGATGGGCAGTGCCATCATCAACGATAGGGGGTATAGAAGCATCGACATGCAATGACACCGTGACATGAACCCAAAAGGCCGGGCATCGGTGTCGCCCTGGTCAAGTACCGATTAGCTACGTGGCGCAGCTATTCGATGACCCTGAAAGCCACTTTCAGAAAGGGTTATCGACATGAAGAAGCATCGCTTTTTAGCGGCTAAAACCGCACTCGCCGCCGTCCTGGCCGGCAGCATCATCATCACGCCCGCGCAGGCCGGCATTCCCGTCATCGACGGCGGGAACCTGGTGCAGAACGTCATGACGGCCATCGAGTCGGTGGCGCAGACGCTCAAGCAGATTGAGCAGTACCAGACCCAATTGCAGCAGTACGAGAACATGCTGCAAAACACGATGGCCCCGGCGGCCTATATCTGGGATCAGGCGCAGTCCACGATCAACGGCCTGATGAATGCCGTCAACACGCTGGACTACTACAGGAACCAGCTCGGCAGCCTCGACGCCTACCTGGGCAAGTTCCAGGACGTGAGCTACTACCGCAGCTCGCCGTGCTTCTCGGCCGCCGGGTGCTCGGATGCCGAGCGCGCCGCGATGGAGCAAAATCGCCGCCTGGCGAGCGAGAGCCAGAAGAAGGCGAACGACGCGCTTTTCAAGGGCCTGGAGCACCAGCAGCGCAACCTTACCGCCGACGCTCGCCAGCTCGAACGGCTCCAGTCGGCCGCGCAGGGCGCGACCGGCCAGATGCAGGCCATCGGTTTCGCCAACCAGCTCGCAGCCAACCAGGCAAACCAGCTTCTGCAAATCCGTGGCTTGCTGATCGCGCAGCAGAACGCCGCGACGGCCAGGATGCAGGCCCAGGCCGACCTTGAGGCGCAACAGCAGGCCGCCGGCGCGACTTCCAGGGAATCCAGGATCGAGCGCACGGCCAGCCCGAGAAACTGGCTCGAACTGACCCGCTGACGGAGGCTCTGCACCATGAAGAAAACGATGCTGCTTGCCGGCCTCGTGGTGGTGCTGGTGGCTGGCTGCGATAACAAGCCGGCCATCCCGCCCATGCCCGAGGTCAATGACACCAATTGCCAGATCGAGGCGATCAAAAAGATCGAGGACAGGGGCACGCGCGAGAAATTCGCCGGGCTGTGCTCGCGCCGGTCGCCGGCCGCCGGCGGCATCGCGCCGACCGAGAAGCCCATGAACTGGCTCGAACTGGCCGACCCGAAAGACCAGAAGGAGGCGAAGCCATGAAAGCACTGCACAAGGCGGCGCTGATCGGCGTCGCCCTAGCGCTTTACTCCACCGCCGCATCGGCCCAGCTCACCAACCAGGGGATGCTTGACCAGGTGGTGACGGAGTTCGCCACGCGGGCCACATCCTGGCAGACGGTGGTGATGAATGCCGCCATGTTCCTGTTCTGGACGTTGGGCACGATCTCGCTGGTTTTCACGTTCGGCTTCATGGCGCTGCGCAAGGCGGACATTGGCGAGTTCTTCGCCGAGTTCATCCGCTTCATTCTGTTCTTCGGCTTCTTCCTCTGGTTGCTGCGCAACGGCCCGGCCTTCGCCAACTCGATCATTCAGTCACTGGCCCGGATCGGTGAGCAGGCGTCCGGGGTGGCGTCGGTGACACCCTCGGGCATCGTGGATATCGGCTTCATGATCTTGAAGCAGGCATTCACAAACTCGTCGATCTGGTCGCCCGTGGATAGCTTCATCGGTGTGGCCTTGAGCGTCGGCATCCTGATCCTGCTGGCAGTTGTCGCCGTGAATATGCTGCTGCTGCTCGTCTCGGGCTGGCTGTTGATGTACGCCGGCATCTTCTTCCTCGGCTTCGGTGGCTCGCGTTGGACGTCCGACATGGCGATCAACTACTACAAGACCGTGCTGGGCGTGGCCGTGCAGATCATGACGATGGTGCTCCTGGTCGGCATCGGGAACGACCTGCTTTCCAGTTTCTACGCGAGGATGAACACCGGTACGCTGAACTTTGAAGAGCTGGGCGTGATGCTGGTTTTCTGCGTGGCGCTGCTCATGCTGGTCAATCGTGTTCCCCCTCTGGTCGCCGGCATCATTACCGGCTCGGGTATTGGTGGCGCGGGTGGCATCGGCAACTTCGGCGCAGGCGCTGCCATCGGTGCAGCTATGGGTGCGGCGAGCATGGCCGCCGGTGCGGCAAGCGTGGCCGGTGCGGCCGTGATGGGTGGCGCGGCTTCGGCCGCTGGCGGCATGTCGGCGATCAAGGCAGCGTTCGAGAATGCGGGGTCGAGCGCCGGCGGCGAGTCGGGCGGAATGCCCATGCTCGGCGGCGGCTCCGACTCCGGCAGTGATGCCGGCTCGTTTGCGCAGGCTGCCGGCTTTGATGGTGGTTCAAGCTCAGGTGCCGGCACCACTACACCACTTGCACAGGCCGCCGGTTTCGGCAGTAGCTCGGGCAGCGGTGCCAGCGGCTCGGGTGGTCGCAATGGGCAGCAATCCGGTAAATCGGATGGAGGTTCCAGCTCGAAGGGTGGTAACGAAGCCGGTAGCACGAAAGCCCAGCAAGGCGGCCAGCAGGCCGCACCAGGCAGCACCGGCCCCGGCTTGTTGGCATCGGCCGCTGCGGCGCTCGGTACGGCTGGCCGGGTCACGGCCGACGCTGGCGCGAACCTGGTGCAAGGCGTTGGCGAGGTTGCCAAGGCCAAGGCCGCCAGCATCCGCGATGCCGCTGTCGAACGCATCGCAGACACCACCGGCGGGAAGATCGCGGCGGCTATCAGGGCGAGCGCGGAGAGCGACCAGGCCGCCGCTGTCGAGTCGGTGCCGACATTCGGCGGAAACAACCTTGCAGGGGCCGATTCGGCCGCTGCCGATCCTGATGATGAAGTGACCGCGTTCGCCAACCGCGATCACGGTAAATCGGAGGCGTGACTATGAAACGTAGTGGCTTTTTCGACTGCCTGACGCTCGACCAGGCGCAGCAGCCCGCGGTGGAATTTGAACAGCCTGGCGATCAATCAACCGAGCTTGATGCAGCGGCGGAAGTGACGGCCTTCGTTGATCGTCCTGCCCCGTCTGCCTTCGAGATCACCAGGCCGGCCGCCAGGCCATCGAGCAACAGCTACAGCGGCAGCAACAGGAACACGCCGCTGGCCGAGGCCGCCGGCATCTACAGCAGCGGACAGCGATAAAGCGCGCCGGCCGGCGTGGGGCCGGCCGACACTTCCACAACCCACCTACCACAGAGGTGAATCATGGCAACCTTGAATCCTACCCATGCAACGCAGGCAGTGCAGCACGCAGCTATGCAGCTCGCGTCCCTTGACTGGCTCGACCAGGACGCGGCGCGGCAGCTCTCACCGATGGCTGAGGCCGTCGCCAATATGTTCATGGTGCTGTACTACCAGGCCGAGACGGGCCAGGCGACGCGGGACGATTTCCGCGAGGCCCTGGATGCCGTGCGGCTGTCTCTCGCCGCATAGACGCGCACCAAGAACAGCAAGGGCGGCCACTGGCCGCCCTTGTCGTTTCCGGGCCTGCATCGTCAGAAGCGACGATGCGCGACTGCGTGCTCGAGCATCGCCAGATCGGGCGATGACGGCCGCCCTGTACTTCTCCCTTGGCGTGGATCTCGCATCGTCATTTCCGGCGATGAGATCCACCTGCAGCACCGCCAGAAATGGCGATGCTGGCCAGCTTCGCTATTTGATGCCGTGCATGGCCCGCGCACGTGCCGCAACTTCGCGGGCGTGCTCGATGTAGGCCGGGTCGGCAGTAGCTTCGGCGTCGGCCAGGAACGCGGCCACGGCTTCGGCCGTGGTCAGCGCCTCGGCGGGGCCGTAGGGCGTCAGCAGCTCGCGGCCCACAGCCGGCGCATCCAGCCATTCCCGTTCCTGTGCGGCTAGCTCGGCCGAAGAGTCGCATTGGGCCGGCAGCTCATCGAGCGTGTGGCGCACCAGGTCAGCCGAGACGGCGCGGGCCGGGTCGGCCTTCAATGCGTCATGGGTCGGGCCGGCTTTCTCGTGCAACCAGTTTTCCAGGTTCTCCGGCGTGTCGTCGGCTTTCAGATCAGCCAGCAGCTCATCGACCGAGCCGAACCGCCCGGCAACGCGGCCGGCGCGGCTGTCTGCAATCGCTTCCTCAGTTTCTTTCTTGCCCATGTTCAACCTCGTTCGTACCAGCCCTTCGAGCGATTCACTACACGCACAACCAAGAGCATTACCGGCACTTCGACCAGGACGCCGACCACGGTTGCCAGGGCCGCGCCGGAGTGCAGGCCGAACAAACTGATGGCGGCCGCCACGGCCAGCTCGAAGAAGTTGCTGGCACCGATCAGGGCCGAAGGGCAGGCGATGGAGTGCTTTTCCCCGGCCCGCTTGTTCAGCCAATAGGCTAACCCGGAATTGAAGAACACTTGAATCAAGATCGGCACGGCCAGCATGGCGATCACCAGCGGCTGCCGGATGATGGCCTCGCCTTGGAAGGCGAACAGCAGAACCAGCGTTAGCAGCAACGCGGCCATCGACCACGGCCCGATCTTCTGCATAGCCCGGTCAAAGGCGGCCTGCCCTCGCTTGAGCAGATGACGCCGCCAGAGCTGCGCCAAGATCACCGGCACGACGATGTAGAGCACGACCGAAATCAGCAGCGTGTCCCAGGGCACCGTGATCGAGGACATGCCCAGGAGCAAGCCGACGATGGGCGCGAAGGCCACGATCATGATGGCGTCGTTCAAGGCCACTTGCGAGAGCGTGAAAAGTGGGTCGCCATTGGTTAGCCGGCTCCACACGAACACCATAGCCGTGCAGGGTGCGGCGGCCAGCAAGATCAAGCCCGCGATGTAGCTGTCCAGTTGATCGGCCGGCAGAAACGGGGCGAAGACTTGCCGGATGAACAGCCACCCGAGCAGAGCCATCGAAAACGGCTTGACGGCCCAATTCACGAACAGCGTGACGCCGATGCCGCGCCAATGCTCTTTGACCTGGTGCAGCGCCCCGAAGTCGATCTTGACCAGCATCGGGACGATCATCACCCAAATCAGCAGGCCGACCGGCAAATTGACCTGGGCCACCTCCATGCGGCCGATGGCCTGGAACACGCCAGGCAGGCCCTGGCCGAGCGCAACGCCGGCGACGATGCACAGGGCCACCCACAGCGTCAGGTAACGCTCGAAGCCGCTCATCGGTGCTTGGCGCGGCTTCACGGCGACGGCCTGCGCGCCGGCGCTCATGCTTCTTGCTCGGTCTTGCCGATGTTCGACAGCTCGCGCTTGATGGCCGTGTGGTCGAGCATCGTCAGCGGCAGATTCACGAACAGGCGGACGCGGTTCATCATGTGCCGGAAGGTTTGATCGAAGGCCCGGCGCTTCTCGTCGTCAGTGCCTTCGACGGCGGCCGGGTCTTCAAATCCCCAATGCGCCGAGATCGGCTGACCTGGCCACACCGGGCAGACTTCGCCGGCGGCGTTGTCGCAGACGGTGATGATGTCGTGGGTTTCGACCACTGCGTCGGCCAACATCGCCTGCCATTCCGAGACGCAAACAGCCAAGATCGCAAGCCGCCTGTCCTCCGGGAGATCGCGCATGCCGTCGGCATAATACCGTTCACCCTGCCTGCGCAGACGAGTCACCCGATGGGCAGGAACGCCGGCAAGCAGATCCTCGGGGAGATCGATGCGTTGCAGATATTCGAGCCGGTCGAGCAGCCGGTTGGCCGACGAAGAGTTCGAGCCAGGCTCGAACTGGCGCAGCCACACAAAACGGGTCACCCGATCATCAGCCGTCTCCTCGAGCAATGCCAGCAACTGTTCTCGGATCGACATAGGCAGCCGACTGGCGATCCTCGTCTCGATGCGTCGCTCGGCATCGACGAGAGCCGCGGCACAAAGCCGCTCGATCGTGGATGTCGCGGGAAGGACAGTGCGGGTGCGTCGGCACTCGGCTACGAAGCGACGGGCGATATCCTCGTTCGACACCGCCATCTCGGCTTCTCGGAACAACCATTCCTTCAGCTCGCTCGCACCACGTCCGGAGAAGGTGCGGAAGCCGTAGAGCCCCCGTAACTCGGCAAGATGCTCGTGCCGTGTTTCCTCGCGGGCAGCATAGTCTACGAGATCGTCGGCACCCAGGCCAAGCTGCGCTCCGATAAATTCGATGACCTCTGCAGGGATCAGTTCGCCTGGAGCCAGCACCCGGCCGGGATAGCGCAGGACACACAATTGCAGGGCGAAGCCGAACCTGTTGTGAGCGCGCCGACGCAGCCTGATATGCCCAAGGTCTTCATCACTCAGCGTATAGTGCTTGAGCAAATCCGTCTGTGAAGTCGGCAAGCGCAACAGCGCGTCTTTCTGCCGATCGGTTAGAGTGACGCGACGCGGCATACATGTTCCTTTTTCAAAATCTGATAGCGTTCAAGACGCTTTGTTTATGAAGCTGGTTGAGATACATTTCCAGAGGTCAATGCAATCGTGGCCGAAGCGCCGCCTCAAACCAACGTTTGTGATACATGCTGATCGGATATGCCCGCGTCTCCAAAGCCGATGGCTCGCAGTCTCTCGACCTGCAGCACGACGCCTTGCGCGCCGCAGGTGTCGAACGGGACAATATCTATGATGATCTTGCTTCCGGCGGTCGTGATGATCGCCCTGGCTTGACTGCCTGCCTCAAGTCATTGCGTGACGGCGATGTGCTGGTGGTCTGGAAGCTCGATCGCCTCGGACGATCGCTTGCCCATCTGGTCAACACGGTGAAGGAGCTGTCAGACCGCAAGATCGGCCTGCGGGTTCTGACTGGAAAGGGCGCTCAGATCGACACCACGACTGCGTCCGGTCGCATGGTGTTCGGAATCTTCGCCACCTTGGCCGAGTTCGAGCGGGATCTGATCCGAGAGCGCACCATGGCGGGTCTCGCCTCCGCGAGAGCGCGCGGTCGCAAGGGCGGACGAAAATTCGCGCTCACCAAAGCTCAGGTGCGTCTCGCGCAAGCCGCCATGGCCCAGCGCGATACTTCAGTTTCCGATCTCTGCAAGGAACTCGGCATCGAGCGCGTCACTCTCTACCGATATGTCGGTCCCAAAGGCGAGCTCAGAGACCATGGAAAGCATGTTCTCGGACTTACGTAGCAACTCGTTTCTTTTCGCAGGTTGAGCCACCTCCGCGCTTCATCAGAAAACTGAAGGAACCTCCATTGAATCGAACTAATATTTTTTTTGGTGAATCGCATTCTGACTGGTTGCCTGTCAGAGGCGGAGAATCTGGTGATTTTGTTTTTCGACGTGGTGACGGGCATGCCTTCGCGAAAATCGCACCTGCTTCCCGCCGCGGTGAGCTCGCTGGAGAGCGTGACCGCCTCATTTGGCTCAAAGGTCGAGGTGTGGCTTGCCCCGAGGTGATCAACTGGCAGGAGGAACAGGAGGGTGCATGCTTGGTGATAACGGCAATTCCGGGAGTACCGGCGGCTGATCTGTCTGGAGCGGATTTGCTCAAAGCGTGGCCGTCAATGGGGCAGCAACTTGGCGCTGTTCACAGCCTATCGGTTGATCAATGTCCGTTTGAGCGCAGGCTGTCGCGAATGTTCGGACGCGCCGTTGATGTGGTGTCCCGCAATGCCGTCAATCCCGACTTCTTACCGGACGAGGACAAGAGTACGCCGCAGCTCGATCTTTTGGCTCGTGTCGAACGAGAGCTACCGGTGCGGCTCGACCAAGAGCGCACCGATATGGTTGTTTGCCATGGTGATCCCTGCATGCCGAACTTCATGGTGGACCCTAAAACTCTTCAATGCACGGGTCTGATCGACCTTGGGCGGCTCGGAACAGCAGATCGCTATGCCGATTTGGCACTCATGATTGCTAACGCCGAAGAGAACTGGGCAGCGCCAGATGAAGCAGAGCGCGCCTTCGCTGTCCTATTCAATGTATTGGGGATCGAAGCCCCCGACCGCGAACGCCTTGCCTTCTATCTGCGATTGGACCCTCTGACTTGGGGTTGATGTTCATGCCGCCTGTTTTTCCTGCTCATTGGCACGTTTCGCAACCTGTTCTCATTGCGGACACCTTTTCCAGCCTCGTTTGGAAAGTTTCATTGCCAGACGGGACTCCTGCAATCGTCAAGGGATTGAAACCTATAGAAGACATTGCTGATGAACTGCGCGGGGCCGACTATCTGGTATGGCGCAATGGGAGGGGAGCAGTCCGGTTGCTCGGTCGTGAGAACAATCTGATGTTGCTCGAATATGCCGGGGAGCGAATGCTCTCTCACATCGTTGCCGAGCACGGCGACTACCAGGCGACCGAAATTGCAGCGGAACTAATGGCGAAGCTGTATGCCGCATCTGAGGAACCCCTGCCTTCTGCCCTTCTCCCGATCCGGGATCGCTTTGCAGCTTTGTTTCAGCGGGCGCGCGATGATCAAAACGCAGGTTGTCAAACTGACTACGTCCACGCGGCGATTATAGCCGATCAAATGATGAGCAATGCCTCGGAACTGCGTGGGCTACATGGCGATCTGCATCATGAAAACATCATGTTCTCCAGTCGCGGCTGGCTGGTGATAGATCCCGTCGGTCTGGTCGGTGAAGTGGGCTTTGGCGCCGCCAATATGTTCTACGATCCGGCTGACAGAGACGACCTTTGTCTCGATCCTAGACGCATTGCACAGATGGCGGACGCATTCTCTCGTGCGCTGGACGTCGATCCGCGTCGCCTGCTCGACCAGGCGTACGCTTATGGGTGCCTTTCCGCAGCTTGGAACGCGGATGGAGAAGAGGAGCAACGCGATCTAGCTATCGCGGCCGCGATCAAGCAGGTGCGACAGACGTCATACTAGATATCAAGCGACTTCTCCTATCCCCTGGGAACACATCAATCTTACCGGAGAATATCGTTGGCCAAAGCCTTAGCGTAGGATTTCGCCCTCTCCCGCAAACGACCCCATGATGAAGTCCATCTTCGGCGCGTCGGGCGTGGCGTACTCGTCCCAGCTCTTGCTGCGCAGGTTCTCGGTCGGGTACTTCACCGACTCCACCTTTTCGATGGCGAAGGGATTGACCTTGCCGGTCGGGTGACTGCCGGCGCTGTAGGCGCGGAAGCGGCCTTGCCCCATCGTGTTGATGAGGGCTTCGGCCATGATGCTGCGGGCCGAATTGCCGGTGCAGAGGATGAGGACGTTGTAGGTTCTTTCGGTCATGTGTGGCTCCAATCAGCAGCACGTCGAGGCTTTCGGGGCCACGGTGGAAGTGAGTTGTTGAACAGGGCTACAGCAGCCCGAGGCCGCCGCTTCGGTCGCGGTACGGCCGTGCTCGCCGTAGGTCGGGATGCTGTCGAGGGTGTGGAACGCCTCCCAGGCGATGCCGCTGGGATCGAGGCTCCAATGCTTGTCCGACTTGGCGTAGCAGCAGTTGCTATCTGGCTGCGCCAGGTGCGGCAGGTCGGCCGCTTTCAGGCGCTGGCCCAGCTCGGCCAGCTCGTCGGCGTTCTCGGCCTGGATGCCCAGGTGGTCGAGGCCCTTGGCTTGGCCGCGCTCCGAGATGGCGAAGTTCACGCGCGGATCGTCCAGCATCCATTTGGCGTAATCGTTCTTGGTGATGCTCGGCTCGGCTGCGAACAGGGCCGAGTAGAAGCGGATGCTGTCCGCCAGGTTTTCGACTGACACATGCACGTGCAGGCGTTTCATGATGACCTCTCTTCGGTAGTGGCACAGGCCGGGTTGCAGATAGGCATGCAAGGGTTGCCCCCGCAGCAGTTCTCGGTGAGGAAGGCCACCAGATCGGCGGCCGTCGAGAAATTCGCCTCGTAGATCACAAAGCGGCCTTCCTGCCGCGACGTGACCATGCCGGCGTGGGCCAGCTCTTTCAGGTGGAAGGACAGCGAGGACGGCGGGATGCCGGCCGCTTCGCTGATCTTCCCGGCGGCCATGCCGGCGGGGCCGGCCTGGATGAGCAGCCGGAACACCGCGAGGCGCGATTCTTGGGCGAGGGCCGCCAGGGCGGCTACAGCGTTTAACGTTTCCATATTTCAATAATAATCGAAATATTGAGAGAGGTCAACGGCGCACTTGAGTCGTCGAATTGAGCTAGGCGCGTTTATGTCGTTTTCAGAAGACGACCGCACCATCTGACTGGATGTAACGCCTGGTGTGCATACGGCTCCTGACAGCCCAATATCAGGAGTCGTCTGCACCAATCTCGACTATGCTCAATACTCGTGTGCACCAAAGCGAGGTTTGGGCATGACATCAGACACTCCACCGATTGCCGCGCAAGGCGTGGCCACCCTGCCCGACGAGGCATGGGCGCAAGCCCGGCACCGGACGGAAATCATCGGGCCACTGGCAGCGCTTGAGGTGGTCGGGCATGAAGCCGCCGATGAGGCAGCCCAAGCGCTGGGCCTGTCCCGGCGACAGGTATATGTCCTGATCCGTCGCGCCCGGCAGGGTACTGGCCTGGTAACAGACCTGACGCCCGGCCGATCCGGCGGCGGCAAAGGCAAGGGGCGCTTGCCGGAACCGGTCGAGCGCATCATCCGCGAGCTGCTGCAAAAGCGCTTCCTGACCAAGCAGAAACGCAGCCTGGCGGCGTTCCACCGCGAAGTCGCGCAGGCGTGCAAAACCCAGAAGCTGCCGGTGCCGGCGCGCAACACCGTGGCCCAGCGGATTGCCGGACTACACCCGGCGAAAATAGCCCGCAGCCGGGGCGGGCAGGACGCTGCCCGTCCCTTGCAAGGCGCGGGTGGCATTCCGCCAGAAGTCACCATGCCGCTGGAACAGGTGCAGATCGACCACACCGTCATCGACCTGATCGTGGTCGACGAGCGCGACCGGCAACCGATTGGCCGCCCATATTTGACCCTCGCCATCGACGTGTTCACGCGCTGCGTACTCGGCATGGTGGTCACGCTGGAAGCGCCGTCCGCCGTCTCGGTCGGCCTATGCCTCGCGCATGCCGCCTGCGACAAGCGGCCCTGGCTGGAAGGGCTGAATGTGGAAATGGACTGGCCGATGAGCGGCAAGCCCAGGCTGCTCTATCTGGACAACGCGGCCGAGTTCAAAAGCGAAGCGCTGCGCCGTGGCTGCGAACAGCATGGCATCCGGCTGGACTATCGCCCACCAGGCCAGCCGCACTACGGCGGCATCGTGGAACGGATCATCGGCACGGCGATGCAGATGATCCACGACGAATTACCGGGGACGACCTTCTCCAATCCCGGCCAGCGCGGCGAGTACGATTCCGAGAAGATGGCCACCCTGACGCTGCGCGAGCTGGAGCGCTGGCTCGCGTTGGCGGTAGGCACCTATCACGGCTCCGTGCACAACGGCCTGCTCCAGCCGCCGGCCGCGCGCTGGGCCGAGGCCGTGGAGCGCGTTGGCGTCCCGGCCGTCGTTACCCGCCCCACCGCGTTTTTGGTCGATTTCCTGCCGGTGATCCGCCGCACCCTGACCCGCACCGGCTTTGTCATCGACCACATCCACTACTACGCCGACGCCCTCAAGCCGTGGATTGCCCGGCGCGAGCGCTTGCCCGCCTTCCTGATCCGGCGCGATCCGCGCGACATCAGCCGCATCTGGGTACTGGAACCGGAAGGTCAGCACTATCTGGAGATCCACTACCGCACCTTGTCCCATCCGGCCGTCACCCTCTGGGAACAACGCCAGGCGCTGGCCAAATTGCGTCAGCTCGGGCGCGAGCAGGTGGACGAGTCGGCGCTGTTCCGCATGATCGGGCAGATGCGCGAGATCGTGACCACCGCCCAGAAGGCCACGCGCAAGGCGCGGCGCGACGCTGATCGCCGCCAGCACCTCAAGACGTCGGAGCCACCGGCCAAGCCCATACCGCCGGATGTGGACATGGCTGACCCGCAGGCAGACAACCTGCCGCCGGCCAAACCGTTCGATCAGATCGAGGAGTGGTCGCCGTCGATGAATATAAGAGGACTTGCCATGGAATGCTCTCGGACATAGGAAATCAGGAGTTCCAATCTTCAGTGAGGGGCTAAGATAGGAAAAGTTGAATTTCTAAACGATGAAATTCAGCTTTTCTGAACAAGGAGTGACTCATGCGCGAAATCAGCCTGGACCGTCTGCGCACGTTGGTGGCCATTGCCGACCTGGGTTCGTTTGCCGAGGCGGCCCGTGTGCTGCACCTCGCGCCACCCACGGTCAGTTTGCATATTGCCGACCTGGAGTCGCGGGTTGGCGGAAAGCTGTTGTCGCGCACACGTGGGCGCATTCAGCCTTCGGCGATTGGAGAAACGCTGGTGGAGCGCGCGCGGCGCCTGTTGGCGGATGCGGAGCAGGCGCTTGAGGACGTGGAGCGTCAGGTGCAGGGCTTGGCCGGGCGTGTGCGGCTGGGTGCCTCCACAGGGGCCATCGCACAGTTGATGCCGCAAGCTTTGGAGACGTTGGGCCAACGCCATCCCGCTATCGATGTGCAGGTCGCGGTGCTCACGTCGCAGGAAACTTTGAAGAAGCTTGCCGAGGGCTCTTTGGAGATCGGTCTGGTCGCGCTGCCACAGACCCCGGTGAAGGAATTGCGGATCGAGCCATGGCGGCGGGACCCGGTCATGGCCTTCTTGCCGGCTCGCTGGGAATGCCCGGATGTTGTGACCCCCGGTTGGCTGGCCGCCCAGCCATTAATTCTGAATGACAAAACTACTCGGCTTTCGCGCTTGACCTCGGAGTGGTTCGCCAGTGATGGACGGCAGCCCACGCCGCGTATTCAACTGAACTACAACGATGCGATCAAAAGCCTAGTGGCGGCCGGTTATGGTGCGACGTTGTTGCCGCATGAAGCCTCCACGCCATTGCCCGATACCAGGATCGTCATGCGGCCATTACAGCCCTTATTGTGGCGTCAACTTGGTATTGCCCACCGTGGTGGGGACGTCGAGCGGCCTACGCAACATGTGCTGGATGTGTTGTGGGGGTTGAGTGCGGGCTAGGGCGATGTTGTCAGAGAAAGGACCGCTTTCGACCCGGTCATACGGTGATTGAGGTCCCAGGCGTCAGCTACCGCACCTGAAGCCGTCGTTCATCGCTCCAAAGCCGGTGCCTGTCTCCGTTCGCCCAGGCCAGGGTGTCGTAGTACTTGTGCAGCAGCTCGGTAATGGCGGCGGTGTCGTCGGTCATGGGGTTTCCTTGGGGTTGGCGGTGAGGACTGCCTGGACGCGTGCTTGCAGCGCGGGCAGCACGTCTTGTTGGAACCAGGGGTTGCGCACCAGCCAGCGATTGTTGCGCGGGCTAGGGTGAGGCAGGGGGAACGCTTGCGGCCAGTGCTCGCGCCAGGCTTCGACCACCCGGGTGAGCGGCGTCTTGCCAGTACCGAGGTGGTAGTCCATGGCGTAGCTGCCCAGCACGATGACCAGCGACAGGCGCTCGAAACGCTGCATGAAGGCTTCGCGCCAGGCGGGGGGCGCACTCCGGGCGTAGCGGCAGGTCACCGCTTTTGCCGGTGCCCGGATAACAGAAGCCCATGGGCAGAATGGCGATGCGGGTAGGGTCGTAGAAGGTGTCGCGGTCCACGCCCAGCCAGGCGCGCAGACGCGCGCCGCTGGCGTCGTCGAAGGGCACGCCTGAGGCATGGACCCGGGCCCCCGGTGCTTGGCCGGCGATGAGGATGGGCGCACTCGGGTGAAACTGGAAGACCGGCTGCACGCCGTGTGGCAGATGCGGTGCGCAGCGCGTGCAGGCGCGGACGTCGGTCAGAAAGGCGTCGAGTGTCGGCATGGCGCGCTTCCGGAAAGGGTGGCTCGCGCAGGACGGAGGTGCCATCCTGCGCGAAGCGTAACCCGGCAGCAAGTCAGTGCTGGGTCAGTGTCGGATAGCCCTGGATGAATACGCGGTCGGTCTTGGCCGCCGGCACATGGCAGCCCATGCAGTCGGCTTCGTAGCTGACGGCGACATTCTTGGCGGGGGCGTCGGCCTTGAACAGCGCCCAGCCCCAGCCGTCGCCCCACAAGGGGTTGCTGGCGAAACGGCCTTTGGCGTCCTTGACCATCACGAACCACACGGCCGCATCGGAACCCCAGACCACAGGGTTGCCAGTGGTCATGGCGCTGGTTTCGAGCTTGCGGATCTCTTTCACCAGCGTGGCGCCGTCCAAGAACTTGCCGGTCTTGCGGTAGTGCTCGGCCGAGGCCTTTAGTCGCCGGCCGTGACGGCCAGTGGCAGGACGAGGGCGCTGGCGAGCAGAGCGCCGGTGAGTGCGATTTTCATCGTGTTCTCCTTATATGCCTATGGAGATCAGACGGCGACCACGGGGAAATCCACCGTGGGGTCGGCGATGTGGTTGGTGTAGTTGGTGAGCGTGTTCAGCGCGACGTTGGCGATCACTTCCAGTATCAGGCCGTCGTCGAGCCCCGCGCGGCGGTAGTTGGCCATGGCGTCGGCCGACACCACGCCGCGTTGCTCGACCAGCGCGCGGGCAAAGCCGGCGATTGCATCGTCAAGTGCGTTGGCCGCCTGGCCGGTGCGGGCCGCGGCGATGGCCTCTGCCGACAGTCCGGCACCTTTGCCGATCAGGGTGTGTGCGCTCAGGCAATACTGGCAGCGATTGGCTTGACCGGCAGCGAGCGCAACGATCTCGCGCTGGGAGGCATTCAGGCGGCCGGTGCCCAGCGTTTCGGACAAGCCGAGGTAGCCATTGAGCGCCGCCGGCGCGTGGGCCAGCGTGGCGAACAGGTTCGGCACCATGCCAAGCTTGGCTTTGACGGCCTTGAGTGTGGCAGCGGTAGCGGCGTCAGCGGTGTCGATGGTCAGGGGGGCGATTTGGGTCATGTCTATCTCCGTAGTGGGTGAGGTGCAAGAGCACGTGGGCATGATCGCCCTTTGTTTGGTACGATATGGCACGTAAAGTATCAAATACGTAACCTATCGTCTTATATGGAGAGTGGAATGGCGGATCGACTGGCCGGCTTGCTCCGGCACTACTCGCTTTCGGCGCGCGTTTTTCACAGCGGCGCCTTCTGTGGGCAGCATCATTACGCGGCGCCGCATGGCTATATCCATCTGGTGCGGCGCGGCCCGATTACGGCGCGTTCGCCCGTGCATGAAGATCTGCTGGTTACCGAGCCGAGCCTGCTGTTTTATCCGCGCGTGGCGTCGCATCGTTTTGTCGCCGCCCCCGGCGATACCGCTGAGCAGTTGTGTGCGGAGGTCGACCTGGGCGCTTCGACGGGCAATCCGTTGGCCATGGCCTTGCCGTCGATGCTGCTGATTCCGTTGGCGGACTTGCCCGGCCTCGGGCCGACGCTAGAGTTGCTGTTTGCCGAAGCCGAGCGCGACCAGTGCGGTCGGCAGGCCGCCATCGACCGCTTGTGCGAGTTGCTACTGATCCAGTTGCTGCGTTATCTGATGGATGGGCGGCTTGGCGCCACCGGACTGCTGGCGGGCCTGGCCGACCCGAAACTCGCGCGCGCCATAACCGCCATGCACGATGCGCCGCAGACCGCGTGGTCGCTCGAGGCGCTGGCGGCGAAGGCGGGCATGTCACGCGCGCGCTTCGCCGCCGCGTTCAAGGACGCGGTGGGCGTCACGCCGGGCGACTATCTGGCCGACTGGCGGATGAACGTCAGTTGCACCCTGCTCAAGCAGGGGCGGCCGGTGGCGGTGGTGGCCGACCGCGTCGGCTACGGCAGCCCGAACGCTCTGGCGCGCGCCTTCCGCGTGCGCATGGGCTGCGCCCCGCGCGACTGGCTGGCGCAGCAGCGCGGTGACGCGGCGCTCAGCGGTTCGTGAGTTTGAGTTCGATTCGCCGGTTCTTGGCGTAGGCGGCGCCGGTGTTGCGCTCGTCGAGCGGGTGAAATTCGCATCACGCCGGAACAACTGGCGGAACTCCAGGTGGCGATCCGTCAACGGCTGGTCAGTCTGTTCGTGCGGCGCGGCCGGCTGGACAAGGCTGAGTCAGTGGCGCAGGTAGCTGGATGACGCTGTCCCGCCCTGAGCCGACGCTCACAGGCGGGGATTTCCAGTGTCGTCATTGTCGGCTATTGGCCGGCAGCAGCCCGTCGTTGCCTGATGGATCCAACCCCTCCGCTGCTATAGTGCAGTCGGCTTCTGACGTTCAGTGCAGCCGTCTTCTGAAAACGACAGCGCGTTTAGATCGTCGTTTCATAAATGAGCCTATCGGGATAACATAGGCACATTTAGGTATGCCCAAAGGAGCCGGCCAGTATGAGCAGGACGAAGCCAGTAGCCGCGCCGATGATGGCGCGGGTCTATCTGCGCGTCAGCACCGACGCGCAGGACTTGGAACGCCAAGAGGCGATCATCACGGCCGCGAAGGCCGCCGGCTACTACGTCGCCGGCATCTACCGTGAGAAGGCATCCGGCGCACGCGCCGACCGGCCCGAGCTGCTGCGCATGATCGGCGACCTACAGCCCGGTGAGGTGGTCATTGCCGAGAAGATCGACCGCATCAGCCGCCTACCCTTGCCCGAGGCCGAGCGCCTGGTGGCCTCGATACAGGCCAAAGGCGCACGCCTGGCCGTCCCTGGCGTGGTCGATCTATCCGACCTGGCGGCCGAGGCCCAGGGCGTCGCCAAGATCGTGCTGGAAGCCGTGCAGACCATGCTTTTGCGCCTGGCCTTGCAGATGGCCCGCGACGACTACGAGGACAGGCGCGAACGCCAGCGCCAAGGCATTGAGTTGGCCCGCCAGGCCGGGCGCTACAAGGGCCGCCGTGCTGATCCGAAGCGCCGCGCCCAGGTTGTCGCGCTGCGCAAGTCCGGCCACAGCATCAACAAAACCGCCGAGCTGGCCGGGTGCAGTGCGGCCCAGGTGAAACGGATATGGGCCGAGGTCAGCCAGGCCGAAGCGAAGCAGCACGGCGCGTTCGTGGAGGACGCATTGACGGAAGCCGATGCGCTGGCCGCTGTCGGCCAGGATGAACGCCAGGAGGAAAGGGCATGACGAAGCCGCACCAAGACGACGAGCCGTTTTTCATCACCGAGGAAATTGCGGCCGAAATGATCGCCGGCGGCTACGAGTTCGAGCCGCCGCCCATTCCTTGCACCATCCGCCTACGCGACGTGCTGGAGCGCATGACCGATGCCGAGCTAGCATTGGAGCCGGGCGAGATCGCCGACCAAGAGCGTGAACGCCGACGGTGCAAGCCGTGTTCAACCTCATGATCTGCACATGGTATTTTTCGTGGCACTGAGCCCATCCGTGCTTGCAAGCTATTGTCGCTAAAGGATTTTATGTTCTTGTTTACAATCGAGTGGGAGTGATCCCGCGTGCGGCACTGCCCGGCACGGTCTAGCAAAATGTCCTGAGACCCACGTAACTGCGGGCTTTGGGTTTTTGGGTCTGGCAAGTTCGGGTAGTGTTTTAGCCAGCGAAAGCTCCGTTGGGCGGGCTTTTGCTTCTGTGCTTTACGCTGCTCTACCAATTATCTCGTGAACACGGTCTTGCCCTGGGTGCGACCGTCGATCATGTTGCGGATCGCGTCGCGGGCTTCGGTCATCGGCACCACCGCTCCGACTTCGGGGGCGATGTTGTTGCGGATGACGAATTGCATCATGGCCTTCATTTCCTCAAGCGTGCCCATGATGGTGCCGCGGATGTCGATCTGTTCGACGAGGATGCGCAGCACGTCGGTTTCGGCGATGTTCCCGGTGGTGATGCCGTTGATCACCAGGACGCCACCGCGCTTGACCGCCTTCAGGCTATCTGCCCATGTCGCCGCGCCGATGTTGTCGACGACTGCGTCAACGCGGCGTGGCAAGGCCTCGCCATGTCGCAATACCCGGTTGGCGCCAAGGCGTTCGGCAATGGCGGCCCCTTCATCATTGCGGGTGGTGACCCACACTTCGAAGCCGGCAGCACGGCCCATCTGTATGAGCGCCGTCGACATACCGCCCGAAGCGCCCTGTACGAGAAGCGTCTGCCCCGGAATCAACCGTGATTTGGTAAAGAGCGAGCGATAGGCCGTGAGCCACGCGGTGCCGAGCAGCGAGGCGTGAAGCGGTGACAAACCGTCAGGAATAGGGACCGCGTTGCGTTTCGGGACGGCGACATAATCGGCCATCGTCCCGGGCACGAGTTCGCTGATAACGTGCCAGTGCGGGTCGAGGGTCTCGTCGCCTTTCCAGTCGTCGCTGCCCAGTACCGGATAGAGCACGACGGGCGTGCCGTCTTCGAGCACGCCTGCGGCATCGTTGCCCAGGATCATCGGGAAGGGGATCGGCTGCTCCTGGGAGGTCATGCCGCGCAGGGTGAAAATGTCGTGCCGGTTAAGGCTGGCATGGGTCACCTTCACGCGTACCCAGCCCTCTTGCACGATGGGCTCGGGGCGCTCTCCGACGACGACGGAGGCAAGCGGGTCGTCGACGTTGGCTTCTTTGGCGTAGACGGTAAACATGGTCGTTCTCCTTCAGTCGGTTGGACGTTTTGTGCGGCGCGCACGTGAAGTCGAAGTGAGCGCTGGCGCAAGGTTTGCCCTGCGGTACCGCAGTTGAAATCTGGCTTCCATGGGTCCAGCTGATGAGCCCTGCGCCCTAGCGGGTTCCTTGGTGCTCGAGATGGCGTCGGAAGCAGCCAAGCGAATGGTCGTTGACGATGCCGACCGCCTGCATCCAGGCGTGGATGATGGTCGGTCCGACGAACTTGAAGCCGCGTCGCTTCAGTTCCCTGGAGATGTTCTCGGACAGTGGCGTACTGGCCACCAGGCTTACACCGTCACCCAGGATGGGAACGCCAGCCGTGAAGGACCAGCAGAAGGCCGAGAAGTCTTCGCCGCGATCCTGCATGTCGCAGTAGATTCGCGCGCCCTTGATGGTGGCTTCGATCTTGGCCCGCGCACGCACGATGCCGGGGTTCGCCATCAGCCGCTCGATATCCTGCTCGTCGAAAGCGGCGACCTTGACCGGATCGAAACCCGCGAAGGCAGCGCGAAAGGCTTCGCGCTTGCGCAGGATGGTGATCCAGGCCAGACCTGCCTGGAACCCTTCCAGCATGAGCATCTCCCAGAGCATCCTTGGGTCGCGCTGGGGCACGCCCCATTCGGCATCGTGGTAGTCGCGCATCAGCGGGTCGTTCTGGGCCCAGCTGCAGCGTTCGCAAGATGGGTTCTCAGGCATGGTGTTGGCCTCTCTTCAATCAATCCGCGGGCTGGCATTGGGCAACCACTTCATCCACCGGCAAGGGGAGGTGAGCGGCGCGCTTGCGGGAATACCGCAAAGCCATGCCTACACCGTCCTGATCGTGCCGCCATCGATGACGAACTCGGCGCCGTGGATCGCCGCCGCACGATCGGCAGCGAGGTAGGCGATAAGATCAGCCACCTCTTCAGGTTCGGCTGCGCGCCCGATCGGGATACCGCCCAGGGCATCGAGCACAGACTGACGCGCTTGCTCGATCGTGCCGCCAGATTTGCTGAGCGTTTCCAGAAAGTCCTGCGTGGCCTCGGTCATGATCCAGCCCGGTGAGACGGCATTGACCCGCACGCCCTTGGGGCCGAGCTCTTTGGAAATCGACTTGCTGTAGGTCCGCAGCGCGGCCTTGGCGGCGGCATAGCCTGTCGTCGACTCGGGCAACGGCAGAACCGACTGAATCGAGGTGATGTGCACCACAACGCCGCTGCCACGCTCCAGCATCTGCGGAATCAACAGCCGATCGAGTCGCACGGTCGCCAGCAGGTTGAGGTTCAGTTCGGCAAGCCAGTGCTCGTCCGTCAGCGCGGCGAAACCTCCGGCTGGCGAAGAGGAGCCACCGACGACATGAGCCAGGATGTCGACGCCGCCCAGCCGCTCAAGCGCCGCCGTGGCAAACGCCTGGCCGCCTTCCGCGGTCGTCAGGTCGGTCTGCACGTATTCGACGCCTCCGATAGGGGTGTTGATCGTGCGAGCCGCGGTGATGACACGGGCGCCGCCAGCGAGGAAGCGCTCGACCGTGGCACGGCCCAGCCCCTTGGTGCCACCGCTGACGAGCACGCGCTTGCCGGCGAATTCGGTCGGATCTGCCTTCATGCCCATACCCTTGTCTCCAGGGTCTTGATGGCATCGTTGACCATCGTGAAACGATAGGTGAAGCGCAGCGGGCTACCGGGGAAGTCGCCATGGGTGGGGCCTTCGAGGACCACGACGCCGTCCTCTTCACGCACGGTATCGGGCTCGAAGATCGCCTTCACCGCGATCCCTTCTTCCTCGAGCAGTTGGCGGATTCTGGCCTGCCCCACGTATTGCTTGCCGTTGTCGATGAAAACGGCGTCCTCGTGGAAGTGTTTCATCATGCCGTCGAGATCGAGACGGGTGTTTGCATCGATATATTCGGCGATCGGATTGGGTAGCTTGATTGACATGGTCATCTCCTCGGCGGTGATGGAGTCAATTTAGCGGTGGACTTTTCGCCTGATAAGCCAGATAAAGGCGCATGGAGTATCACGGAAAGCGGGATAATGACGCGTCATTCGCTGATCGAGCTTGAAGCGGTTCTCGCCATCGTGCGCTGCGGCTCGTTTCGTGCGGCGGCACTGGAACTGGACATGTCAACCACGGCTATCAGCAGCGCGGTAGGCAAGCTCGAGCGAGACCTTGGCGTGCGGTTGTTCAACCGCACCACGCGCAGCGTCTCGCTTACCGATGCGGGGCGGATGTTCGTCGACCGCATCAAGCCTGCCTTCGAGGGCATCCAGAATGCGCTGAACGCGGTGCGCTCCCATCAGGAGACGCCATCCGGTACCTTGCGCATCAATGCTTTTGCCACCGCCGCGCGGGAGATCATGGCGCCGCTGGTGTTGAGCTACCTGCAGCGCTATCCGCTGGTGCATGTCGACATCGTCACCGAGGGGCGACTGGTTGACGTGGTGGCGGCGGGCTTCGATCTGGCCGTGCGCAGCGCCGATCTGGTGCCCAGCGACGCGATCGCCATACCGCTGGGGCAGAGGCGGCGCATGGCGGTGGCTGCCTCTCCCGCCTTCTTCGAAAACCGGGCTATCCCGAAAGTCCCGCAGGATCTGCTCGCTTACCCCTGCGTTCGCGGTCGGCTTCCCGACGGTACATTGCTCCGGTGGCGGTTCGAGAAGGGCGGTGAAGAGCTGCAGCTGGAGGTCCAGGGACCGATCACGCTCGACGAGGCGTCGCTGGCGCGGATCGCGGTGGCCAATGGTGTGGGCATCGGCTATTTCATGGAGGCCGATATCCGCGAAGACATCGCCGCAGGGCGGCTCGTGCGCATCCTCGAAGACTGGACGCCGCCGCTCGCGCCGCTATGCCTGTATTACTACAACCGGCGCAATTCTTCTGCGGCCTTCCAGGCCTTCATCACGCTGGCACGTGACTACACGGCCGGACGGCTTGCGTAGCCCGCTTCGACATCACGTACGTCTAGTCCTGGAACTTGTGGATGGTGCGCCGACCTCTCCGTGTTGGAGCTGCATCCCGGACTTGCCATCCTTCTCACTGCTCCGTGGCGTTCTCGCCGTCTAGGCCCGGACCACGTCCGCTCCAGACGCAGGCAGGTCGGGCTAGAGCGGACGCTCGCCAAGGCTCCAACTCGGTCCCTCGAATGCATGACCGGCTGGAACCCGGCTTCTGGCGTTATAGCGTTGGATCCAACCCGGGTATGCGGCAGCGGGTCGGCTGACTTGGTCGAGTTCGGCCAGGTCCTCGCTCGAAAGCGTCAGTTCCAGCGCTCCGAGGTTCTCGGTCAGTTGCTCGGGGCGTTTGATGCCGACGATGACGCTGGTGACCGCCGGACGAGAGAGCAGCCATGCGAGCGCGATCTGGGCAGCGGTCGCGTCATGCCGCGCGGCCACGGTCTTCAAGGTGTCGATGATGTCGTGCACCCGTGTTTCGTCAACCGGCGGAAAGGCGATCGACGCGCGGCGCGCGGTGTTGTCTGTGTGACCATGGCGATCGAACTTGCCGGAGAGCAGTCCGCCGGCCAGCGGACTCCAACATAGCAGGCCGATCTGTGCATCCATGACCGCAGGCACCAGCTCATGTTCGATGTCCCGCCCCGCGATGGAGTAGTAGGCCTGAAGGGAGGCGCACCGCGTCAATCGCCGCCGCCGTAGACGTCCGCTGTATCGATGAAGTTGATGCCGGCATCGAGGGCCTGGTCGACGATGGCGTTCGTCTCCTGCTGCGACAGGCGCCCAATGGCTGCACCCGCAGGCGTCGTGGCACCACCGAAGGTCATGCCGCCGAGGCAGAACTTCGACACGAAAAGACCGGTGCGACCAAACTGGGCGTAGTGCATGAGAGGTCCTCGCTGCCGTAGGGAAGAGGATCGCAGGACACGGGGAGATCACATTATCGAGCGGCAGCCCTCTCCAATCCATGATCGAAGCGACGCATTTCATCATCCACCGGCCAGGCATGGACCCTGTTCGACGCCTTCTCGCTGCTCCGCTTCGGCAGCCTGCTGACCACGCAGGGATGCGCAGGGGCGCCGGACACGGCGTTCCCATCCTGTCGGTAGACGGAGATGCTGGTGAGTGCACCCGCAACAATCTCACGCGTGCCGTCTGCCAAGCGAATATTGAAAGCTGCCGTGGTACGAGACACTGACGTTAGCCTGTCGCTGCCCGGCCGGCTCGCTGTATCTCCCACGAATGCAAGACCTGTGCTGCTGACGGCAGAGGCCTATGCCCATCACGGCCACTTCTTCAAGGATGTGGATTCGGAGCTCTGCCGAGGATGGGGTTGAACGAACTCAGCTGCTTTCGGCCATTGCCGGCGGACAACCCATCATTCCAAGGTGTTGATCCGATCCGGCGGGGTTTTCGTTGGCTTGGAGAAAATCCACTTCCTGCCCTCCCGCCTCCGGTCCGGTGGCGGGGTAGGCGAGTGTGTGTCATGCAAGCATCGGCACGGAGTGATCGCAGCTGCGTGCGCCGCTGGCGTTCTGCTCCCAACGCAGGTCGCCTGCATAGCGCTGCGCCATGCGGCCTTCGTCGTCCAGGGCGAACAGGTGCAGCCAGCGATTGTCGAACAGGGCGCGGACCTGCGGGTGGCGTTCGAGGATGGTGGCGATCGCTTCGGGCGGTGCTTCGATCAGCACGGAGAGCCGCAGCGGCTCGTGGGTCAGGCGTTGGCCGTCATGCACCGATTGCCACGGCAACCCGGTGCGCAGGATCCCGCCGTTGCCCTCGACCACACCGATGCCGCCGGTGACGTTGTGCAGCAGCTTGTTGCCGGCACCAAGACTCTCGGGCGCGACGGTGGATCCGTAGTACTGCAGGCTGATCCAGCTGGCGACGACGACCGGTGCGGTCAGGATCAACTCCAGCACGCCGAAGCCGTCGTCGTAGCGCCAGTCGTAGTCGTGGAGGAAGGCGCGTCCGGCCAGATCGCGCCCGGCAGTGCGCGAGCGCGGTGCGGCGATGAAGGCCTGGCAGCCGGCAAGTGCCCATTCGGGGCGAATCTCGGCCCAGTCGCGGGCGCGATGTGCGATGTCCTGGCTGCGATGCGCGCGGGGCAGGCGCACGGCACGTTCCCCGCGCGCCAGCGCCCCGGCTGCGGCCAGCCACTGCCTCGCTTGGGCGAGATCGTCGGCATGCCCAGGCGAAGGGTGATCGGCGGTGTAGAGGGTGACCGCATCGGTCGTGGTGTCGTGCAGTGCAGCCAGAAATAACGTGTCAGCGGGAATGACGATGCCGCGTGCGGCAAGACCGGCGCGCACCTGGCTGTCGTTGAGCAGCGACGCGAGCAACCGCGCGTTCACTTCGCCCGAATAGCCGCCGCATGCGCCGCAGTGCAGCGCGCTCGCATGAGGGTTGTTGACCACTTTCGCACCATGGCCGGCGAGTACCACCAGCCGGGCGAAGCCGCCGGTGAACGACATCGCCTTGAGGATGCGCGTGGCCATGGTCAGCCGGGTCTCCAGGTCCAGCCCGTCGGCAGAGCGTGGCGCAGGCTCGTCCGGTGCATGCGGGCGGGCCAGCGCCAGCCCGTCGCGCAGTAGCTTGGCGACGTAGATCGGGCCGGTGGCCTCGACGAAGGCGAACGAGGAAATGGCCGCCAGCTTGAAGCGGCCCCAGGCGCGCTTGGCACGTGCCGCGATCCGTGCGCTGAGGTCGGAGGCGGCGGCCGACGATGTTGCATCTCCCGCGCAGGTAGTCACACCTGGCGTGAGCAATACGGGCAGGCGCGCTTCGACCACGTCCGAGGCAAACCGACGATGGCCGATCCCCAAGCCGAAAAACCCTGCAAACCCGAGGGTCTGGATGCCCGAATCGAGGCTTTCCAGCGCCCGGCGGAAGACTTCCGAGCGCACATCGATGCAGAACGCCATTTGCAGCTTCACACGCCCAGATGCGACCTGGGCCGGCGATGGCGCGGCCAGCACGGCGTTGAGCTTGCGCTGCGCGGCACGTTCGGCCGCTTCCTGCAGGATGCTGTCGATGACATCGTCCGACGTTGCAGCGACCGGCTCGGCGTAGGCGGCAACGGCCCTCTGCCAGCCAGGCACCAGCGTGCAGCCGCCGTTGCCCAGCAACGCGGCTTCCCAGAGCAGGCGGATGGCGAGCAGATCGGTGACGCATGCATCGGTTGCGCCGCTCAACTCTGCCTGCCAGAGCCGATACCGGGCGAGCTGGCCCCAGCCGCCCAACGTGGTCAGCAAGCGGTGGAAATAACCGTCCAGTGCGTCCTGCGAAAGTCCCAGGCGAGCGACACAGTCGACGATGGCGTCTTCGGCATTGGCCGGCGCCTCCGCCACATACCGTGCGAAACCTGCCAGGCCGGCGATTTCCGGAGTCAGATCGTGGGTCGCGATGATCCGCCAGGTGCTGTAGGCGCCACCGGACTGGCCGACCGCCCAGAGCGCCTGGCCCTGGTCGAAATAGCCGGCTGCCCAGTGACCGATGCGCTCGTTGACGATGCCGGGCCAGTCGACCGCATCCGCGTCGCGGGCCAGCTCGGCGACCGTGGGGAGCGCCTGCGGGGCAGGGCGTGCGGCTTGGACCGCCTGTTTCAGTGCGGGCAAGTTCGGCGGCCGCAGGGCTGCCGGCGCGTTCTGCAAGGCGGCTTGCAGATCCTGCTCGGCGATCTGGCCGGACTGTAGCCGCTCTGCATACCAGGACCGCGGCATGGTGATCGCGATACCGGACGCGCGCCGCAGTCGCGCCCCCGCCATTTCCAACGGCTCGCTGGCCTGGCCGAGGAAGGGGTTGACCGCAACGCTGGAGGCGAGCGGCCACAGCGGCGGGATGGCGCGTGCCGCACGTTGGGCGGCGGCGATGATCACATCGTGGGACGGGGACACAGGCATGGCGGTGGGCGTGGTGGTCATCAGCGTGGGGGCCTGGGGTGAAGGGGTTCAGGAGGTCTTGCGAATGGACCAGCCGCCGAGCAGGCGATCGATCGTGGCGTTGGCATACAGCCCATTGGAGAGGTGGACGCGGAGCCCGGCGGCCGCGGGGTGCGAGGCCCAGAGCGGGAACAGCGCCTGCGCCACCGCCACCAGCCCGAAGCTCAGTACCGCAAGCGTCATCAGCGTCCACTCCAGCCGCCCCGGTGCGGGCGTGCCCGGCAGCACGCCGGCCGTCAGCCATTCGGCAGCGGTCTGCAGCGCGAAGTAGCCGATCGCTGCGGCACTGGCGTAGATCGCCGTCCTGCGGGTGAGAGGGCGTGGCGCGGCATCGGCAAGGCCCTGGGCCAGCAGGTAGGCGACACCAAAGATCAGGATCGCGCCCAGTGCCAGCGCCTGTGGCGACTTGTGCTCGAAGCCGAAGGTGAACCCGAAGGCAGTGCCGATGCCGATATAGATCGCCAGTGCGATCAAAAATGCGCGGCCGACCGCCGACCCGTTCGGAACGGCGACCGGCCCGGGCCGGCGAATGGCCGCCACTTGCTCGACCGCGCCGCCGGAGGCCAGGAACGCGTGCGCCTTGTAGAGCGAGTGCGCCACGATGTGCAGCAGGGCCAGCGGGAACAGCGCCAGACCGCACTGGAGCATCATGAATCCCATCTGCGCGACCGTGGACCAGGCCAGCGAGGTCTTGACCGCCGGCTGGGTCAGCATCACTAGCGCGCCGAACAAGGCGGTGAACCCGCCCAGCATGGCCAGCACGGCGAGCACGCCGGGGGCGGCGAGCATCAGGTCGGCAAAGCGGATCAGCAGGAAGCCGCCGCCGTTGACCACGCCGGCGTGCAGCAAGGCCGATACCGGCGTGGGCGCTTCCATCATCTCGGTGAGCCAGCCGTGGGTCGGGAATTGCGCCGATTTCAGCACCGCCGCGAGTGCGATCAGGGCGGCCGCCGCGACCAGCGCCCAGGAGTGCTGCCCGCGCGCGGCCAGCGCATTGATCGTGGCGATATCGGTCGTGCCCATGCTTTTCCAGATCAGCACCGCGCCGCAGGTCAGGGCGATACCGCCGGTGGTGGAGAACACGCGCTTCTTGCGTGCGGCGCGCTGCGCCTCGACGCGCTCGGGGTAGAACAGCAGCAGGCGATGCATCGCGATGCTGGTGGCGATCCAGGCGATGACGACCTGGACCAGGTTGCCGGCCTGCACCAGCAGCAGCACTGCCGCCAGCGCCATGCACAGCCAGCCGGTGAAATAGCCCTGGCGTGCCTCGCCGTCGAGATAGGTGCGCGCGTACCGCACCACGATCCAGCCAACGAAGGCCACCAGCAGGAGCATCGTCACGCTGACCGCGTCCAGCCGCGCGGACAGGCCGATATCGCCCCATCCGATCAGCGGGCTGGCGCCGGTTCCTCGCAGGAGCACCAGCGCCAGCGATGCGATCGCGATGCAGAGCGCGCCGAGCGCGGCGCCTTCGGCGAGGAGGGGAATCTTCAGTGGAGGCCGACCGCCGCGCCCCAAGGCGACGACAGCGGCGGTCAGCAACAGGAGTGGTGCGAACAGCGGGAGTAGATAGAGCGACAAGGCAATCCCCTAAGAACGAACGTGGTGGCGGGCCGCGCCACGATAGCGATCGGTGGGGTTGAATAAAAATTCATTGTTATTGCAGATTCGTTCGTTATTATCGAATGATATGGCCGCCTTGAACTACAACCATCTGCGCTACTTCTGGGCGGTCGCGCACGACGGCAACCTCACCCGTACTGCCGAGCGTCTCAACCTCACCCAATCGGCGCTTTCGGTGCAAATCCGCAAGCTGGAGGAGCGCCTGGGCCATGCGCTGTTCGAACGCCGCGGGCGACAACTGCATCTGACCGAGGCCGGACAGATCGTGCTCGACCATGCCGATGCGATTTTTGCCACCGGCGATGAACTGCTCGGCACGCTGCGGCAGACAGGTGCGGCGCGGCAGGCGCTGCGGGTCGGCTCGCTTGCCACGCTGTCGCGCAACTTCCAGATGGAATTCCTGCGGCCGCTGCTGGGCCGCACCGACATCGACCTCATTTTGCGTTCGGGCAGCGCGGGTGAACTGCTGCGCGCACTGGAGGCGCTCAATCTCGACGTGGTGCTGCTGAATCGGGCACCTGCCGGCGACGCGCTGTCCCCCTTCGTCACTCACCGGCTCGCGGAGTACCCGGTCAGCCTGGTGGGGACGCCGGATCGCCTGGGCCATGCGGCCAGCTTCGCCGACCGCCTTCGCAGCCACCCCATCATCCTGCCGACGGTGGATAGCAGCGTGCGCATCGGCTTCGACGCATTGGCCGACCGGCTGGGCGTGCGGCCGCAGATCGTGGCGGAAGTGGAGGACATGGCGATGATGCGACTGCTTGCCCGCGAGGACATCGGCCTGGCGGTTCTTCCGCCGATCGTGGTCAAGGACGAGATCGCCGCTGGCGCGTTGATGGAAGGCGATCAATTGCCGGACATCGTGGAGACTTTCCATGCGGTGACCATGTCGCGACGTTTCCCGAATCCTCTGCTCCGGCTTCTGCTGCAGCCCTCGACCAGGCCAGACAGCCCGTAATGCCGCTCGGTTGCCATCTGCGGGCAGGCATGCAGACCCATGCATTGACAGGGGGCGCCAAGCCGCTGCAGTGCGGTCTTGAACGCAAGGCGCGCGTGCAGCCGCACCGCCGAAGCGCAGGCGCGCGGGCTCGAGCCGGATCGACCAGCCGCATTGCTAGGCGGGGATGAGGCTGGTCAACGCGAAGTTGGGGTCGGCGGCTTGCTGCGGCGTCGGCGAGCGTCCCAGTTCGAGCAGCTTGCGGGCCGCCAGATGATCCTGTGGCCGATTGATCGAGTCCACGGCGCAGAGTTCGCCATCGACGTAGTAGAAGAGGGAGAACGTGCTGGTCGCCAGGTCGCCGCGCACCACCGCCTGCGTGTGGCCTGCGGCAAAGCCGGCCATTTGCAGCCTGACCTCGTACTGCTCCGACCAGAACCAGGGCAACGCAGGGTAGGGGCGATGCTCGCCCAGCAGTGAGGCGGCAGCGGATTTGGCTTGTTCGATTGCATTCTGGACCGACTCCAGCCGCAGCAAACCGCTGCCTGCACGCTGCCGCACCGTGCAGTCGCCGGCACCGACGATGCCGGGGCTGCTACTGCGTGCGCACGCGTCCACGATCAATGCCCCGCGATCGCAAGCCAATCCGGCCTGCTGGGCCAGTTCGCCGTTGGGGATGACGCCGATCCCGACGACGACCAGGTCTGCCGGGAACACGCGCCCGTCCGCGGTGTGGACGGCAGTCACCACGCCGCGATTGCCGCTCAATGCGCTGACGTTGCTGCCCAGTTCGATGGTCGCGCCGTTGTCTCGATGCAGGCGAAGGAAGAAGTCCGCCAGTTGCGGGCTGACGACGCGCGCCATCAGCCGATCGGCCGCCTCCAGCACAACGACCTGCTTGCCGAGCCGCCTGGCGATGGAGGCGAATTCCAGCCCGATGAAGCCGCCACCGATCACCACCACCTGCGAGGTGTGCGGCAGGATCGCGGCAAGCGCGCGAGTGTCGGCCATGTCGCGCAACATGCAGACATGGCCGAGCCCGGCGCCTGGGACCTCCAGCCGGCGGGCGCGTGCGCCGGTGGCAAGACACAGCCCTGTGTAGCCCAGGGTGCTGCCGTCATCCAGGTGCAGCGTGCGGGTGGCGTGTTCGATGCGCATCACCCGGGCGCTGGCATGCCACTGGATGCCCTTGCGGTTCAAGGCCTCGGGTGCGCGAATGTACAGCTGGGTGTCGCTCACCTCGCCCAGCAGAAACCCCTTGGAAAGCGGTGGACGGTGATAGGGCGCGCAGGGCTCGTCCCCCAATAAGACGATGGAGCCCGTATAGCCGCCGCTGCGCAGGGATTCGGCGGTCTGCAGGCCCGCCTGACCCGCACCGACGATGACCATGCCGCTCATCGCGCACCTGCCGTGCGCAGGCTCATGTCTGCCGATCCGGAAAGCGTACGGTCATGTCCGATGTCGGTACGAGCTGGCACGCCAGGCGGCTGTTGCTGCGCCGTTCGGCCGCCACGCTGTCGAGCATGCCGGCCTCCATGTCTAGCAGTGGCAGGTTCTGGCCGCCGGCCTCCACGTAGCAATGGCAGGTGGCGCACGCACAGGAGCCGCCGCACTGCGCTTCGATGCCATCGATGCCGTGATGCATGGCCCCTTGCATCAGGGTCCATCCCGGCGCGAGGTCGACCGCCACGGTCTCGCCGCTCGGTTCGATATAGGTGATGGTGGGCATGGTCGCTTCCTAGTACGCGCGCATGGGCAGATGCGACAGCCCACGGGTGATGCTGTTGGGAATGCGTTGCACCGGCCCGGTCAGCGTGAAGTGGTCGATGTAGCGGGCCAACGCTGCGAATGTGGCCATCCCTTCCAGCTTGGCGAGCGCCTGGCCTGCGCAATTGTGCGTCGCCAGCCCAAATCCCAGGTGATCGACGGGATTGCGCTCGATATCGAAGCGGTCCGGTTCCGGATAATGGCGTTCGTCGCGATTGGCCGAGGCATAGCTCACGATCACCCGCGCGCCTGCGGGAAGCACGACACCTTCGCCCAGATCGACCTGGCGGGTAGTCACGCGCGAGAGGTGCTGCAGCGGGCCGTCGATGCGGACGATTTCCTGGAAGGCGGCAGATGCCTTGCCCGGATCCTGGCGCAACCTTTCCCACTGCTCGGGATGTTGCGCGAACTGCCATAGCCCATTGCTGATGGCATTGATCGTGGTGTCGAAGGCGGCGATGACATAGCCCTCCATCAGGCCGATGGCCGCTTCGCGCGGGATCTCGCCGCGCTTGCCGGCGGCGGCGACCGTGGAACCGAAGCCACCGGGCGTAAGCCGATCGCGGTCGTAGGTGTCGGCGACGAACGCCCGCATCGCTTCAAGGCGCGGCAGGGCCGCGCGCATGCGTAAAGAGTCCGGGCCACAGGCATCGAAGCAGCCGGCGGCCAGCGCCGCCAGTTCGCCGCGCGCTTCTTCCGGCCATCCGATCAGATCGAAAATCACATTGACCGGCAGATCGTGAGCGACGTCGCGTACGCCATCGAACTGCTCGCGCTGCTGCAGGCTTCTTGCCAGTTCGTCGGCGCGTTGATGGATGGTGTCTTGGACGTGCTGCAGATGGCGTGGACCGAGACGTTCGGTGAACAGCTTGCGGGTGCCACCGTGCATGGGCGGATCGACGCAGATCAGCGCGTGTTCCCACTGCTTGTTGATGACCGGATTGAGCCCGGCGCCCTGCGCGGACGAAAACGTCTGCCAATCCATCAGCGCCTTGCGCACCTGCTCGTAGCGGCCCAGGTAGTAGAGGTCATAGGTGCGCAGGTAGGCGGCAGGCCCGAGATTGCGCAGTTCGGCATAGAGCGGGTAGGGGTCGTGCAACGCGTCGTCGGTAAACAGATCGATATCGCTGCTGATGCGACTCAAGGCATTCATGCGGTGCCGCCTCCGGCTGGTGGTTCGTACTCGACATGGGCACGCGCAGCTTAGAGAGCGCGACGGCGGCAGCGCTTGGCGAGCGACGAAGCAAACTTGACCAGGAGCGAAATCGGCATCCGGCGCTGACGCTAACCGGCGTTTGCGCCGTTGCGGTAGGCACGTGCGCTGCTGCCGAAGCGTTTGCGGAAGCAGCGGCAGAAATGCGAGACGTCGCTGAAGCCTGCCTCCAGCGCGATCTCGCCGATGGGCGCGGCGACCGGATCGCGCAGGCGCTCGGCCACCCACTGCAGGCGCTGTTCGAGCACATACGCACCGAGGGAGGTGTGCGCGGCAGCGAACAGCAGTTGCACATAGCGGGGCGTGATGCCGAAATGCCGGGCGATGCTCTGCGCACCAAGCCCCGGATCGGCGAGATGCTGATGCACATGCTGGCGCAGGCGCGCCTGCCAGGCGAGCGCGGTGCTCCTTCCCGAATGCGTGCCGGCAGCCGCAGGCCAGGTCAGCGCCAACAGGGCACAGGCGGTGGTCAGCAGCGTCGAGACGTGCTGCCCGGCGCCGAGGTGATCGAGATGCGTGATGAAATTGCCGAGCAACTGGAACTGTTCGCCGCGATAAGCGGTGGCGCTCTGCGCAGCCAACTGATCGGCCAGATCGGTGCCGGGCAGGTAGAGCACGCGTGTGCGGTGATCGCGGCTGCATTCGATGCGATACGGATCGCGCGCGCGCAACACGACCAGTTCGCCGGCTTGCAAACGCGCCTGCCGGCCATGCTGATAGACGTCGCAGCTGCCATGCTCGTTGCGCATCAGGTAGATGCCATCGTATTTGCTGCTGCGCCTGGAATCGATCGCCACGGGAGTCGACTCGACGGTGGTCAGGTGCATCGAACCGAAGCCTCGCCTCTGCATGCGCGCGCAGAAGCGTTGCGATGCCGGCTCGATCTCCATGTTGTCGAAGGCCGTTCTTACCAGGTCTTTCCAATAGCGCAGGCGCGCGCCGGCCTGGATCGCCGTGGTGTCGAACAGCTCGGTGGTTGGCATGGCGACGTCCTCCGGAACGGAAGCAACGGCTGGCTGACCCGGGGCGGGTCGCAAGATGATGCACGCGATTGCGCCCCTGTCGTTTTGCGGCGCATCAATCTGCAGGTTGGCGAGCGGCTGGCTGATTCCGCGGGAGTGGGGATCCACATGCCGTGATGGGATGCACCCATCCCGAATTCCACGTCAGCGGAACATTGCGGTGATGCCCACATTGAGGGCAAAGCCGCCGCAAACCAGCCATGCAAACAGAATGGCTGCAAGCGCCAGCGGCCTGATGCCGGCCTTGCGGATGGCCGAGACGTGCGTCGTCAATCCCAGGCCGGCCATGGCCATCGCCAGCAGGACGGTATCGATGTCGATCGCCTGGTGCACCAGCGTCGGTGGCAGCAACGCCAGCGAGTTGAGTCCAGCAACCGCGATGAACCCAAGCGCGAACCAGGGCATCACGACGCTGCCGGGCTGCGTGCGCGCGTTCTGGTCGGTACCGCCATCGCACTTTGAGGGATCTGCGTGCTGTCCCCTGGTACGAGAAAGATAGGCCGACAGGGCGATAAGAAACGGCGCCAGCAGCATCACCCGCACCATCTTGGCGATCACTGCGGTATTTGCGGCCTGCTCGCCAATGGCGCGACCCGCAGCGACCACCTGTGCCACTTCATGGATGGTGGAACCGGCAAAGACGCCGTATGCCGCCGGCGACAGGGCGAACCCGCGGGAGTGCGCGACCAGGTGATACAGCACCGGGTACAGGAACATCGCCAGCGTGCCGAACACCACCACCGTGGCCACCGCGACCATCACCTGTTCGGCGCGGCCGCGGACGACGGGTTCGGCGGCCATCACGGCGGCTGCACCGCAGATCGAGCTACCCGCACCGATCAGCATCGCCGTGGTGCGGTCCAGGCCGAACACGCGCATGCCAACGAAACAGGCAAGGCCGAAGGTACTGCACAGCACCGCCGCGTCGATGGCAACACCAGTCCAGCCGACGTTGCCGATGTCCTGGAAGGTCAGGCGCAGGCCGTACAGGACGATGCCCAGCCGCAGCAGGGTGGCCTTGGAAAAACGCACGCCCGGGTCGGCGTTCGCAGCCAGGCGCGGATAGAACGTGTTGCCGGCCAGCATGCCGAGCAGGATGGCCAGGGTCAGCGCGCTGACGCCGTTGGCCTGCAGCCCGCCGATCTTGCCCAGCTGCATCGACGCGCCAGCCAGCAGGCCCGTCAATGCAAGACCGGGCACCAACTGGCGCAGGCGCCGGGTGGCCCCAGCGGCATGGCCTTGCAAAAGGTTGGGTGGGGCAGGAGTGCTGTACATGGTGGTTTCATCGCAACGCGCGGCAGGCAGGAGCGCACTGTGGACTGCCCGGAACTATCCAACAAACGGATAATTTCGTTATAACCTAGCGATAAAACAGGTAATCGATAGCTCCATGCGCCTGACCCTGCGGCAGCTCCTGATCTTCACGGCCGTGGCCGATACCGGCAGCACTACTGCGGCCGCAGAGCGTGTGGCGCTATCGCAGTCGGCTACCAGCGGTGCGCTCAACGAACTGGAGAGCCTGCTCGGCGCACAGCTGTTCGACCGCATCGGCAAGCGTTTATTGCTCAACGACAATGGCCGTGCATTGCTGCCGCAGGCCAGGGCAGTGCTCGATGGCGTGCAGCAGATCGAAGGCCAGTTCGGCCTTGGGAGTGCCGCTGCCGCGGCTGCGCCGTTGCTCACGCGTCTTCGCGTGGGGGCCAGCACCACCATCGGCAACTATGTGTTGCCGGCGCTGATTGCCAGCTATCGAAGCGCGTGGCCGGGCGCGGCGGTGGACGTGGTCATCGGCAACACACGCGAGGTGGCCGCCGCGGTGAGCCGGTTGGAGGTGGATATCGGCTTGATCGAAGGCCCGTGCCATGAGGCAGACCTCCAGGTCGTGCCTTGGCGACAGGACGAGCTGGTGATCGTGGCGGCACCGACGCATGCAGTGGCGCAGGCCGCCATGCAGGCACGGGTTCCGTTGAAGGCCTTGCGACAGGCGCACTGGCTGCTTCGCGAGCCCGGCTCCGGCACGCGCGAGGCGGTAGAACAGGTCTTACTGCCGCACCTGCATCATCTGCACAGCGACCTGCAGCCGGGCAGCACCGAGGCGATCAAGCAGGCGGCGGCAGAAGGACTGGGACTGGCCTGCCTATCGCTGTGCGCGGTGCAGGACCTGGTGACGCTGGGCAGGCTGGTGATTCTGCAGACCACCTTGCCGCGGCTGACCCGGCGCTTTTACCGGATCCAGCACCGGCAAAAACGTCTGTCGGGCAATCTGCAGCGCTTCGTGGCGCATTGCGATCTGCATGAGCTGCGCGCTTGCTGATGGCCGACAGGCCGAGCCTGGGTCGGATGCCATGATCTATCGTCACGCTGGCCACTGCGCACGCCTCGCAGACCAGCAACGCATAGCCGATGTTCGGCCTGCCTCGACGTGGCTTGATGTTGCAACGCATGGCCGGCGCCCTTGCCGCGCCCACAAAAAAAAGCCGCGCAGTGCGCGGCCTTGATGCAGGAGCCGAACTGAGATGCTCCTCAGCGAACCTTGGCCAATGCCACGCGGGCGTCGGCCATGAACTTCTGTGCTTCCTGGGGTGTCGCCAGGTTGGCGGCGAGCTGGCTGAGCACCTGCTCGATGTCGCTGGAGGCGTCCCAGGCTTCATCGCACAGCATGCCGGCGATCGGGCCGAGGTAGTTCAATGCGACCGATTCCAGTGCACTGCGAACGCGCTCGTCGGGCCCGGCGTTGTCGCCACTGGCGACCGGCGCCGCACTCGCGCTTGCGACAGCTGCGGCAGGAGCCGGTGTCGGGGCAACCGGCGCACGCACCGGCGACGGTGCGCCGCCGAGATCCTGTTCAAAACCGCCCATCAACCACTGCCGCGAGTCGTCGCTCAACAGCGAGGGTTTGCCCAGGCCCGCCCCGGGGTCGGCCTGGAAGCGCGCCTTGGCTGCGTTGACCATGGTGAGGCGTTGCACCGCCTCGTCATTGCGCAGCATGCGGAACACCACTTCTTCGATCTGCCCGCTGTTGATGCGGACAATGCAGGAGTGGTTTTCCTCGGTGACGATGAACAGAAAGCCGGACGCCTTCTTCAATGCCAGCGCTTTGAGCTCGCGCAGGATCTCGATCAGCGGACGGAATTCAGTGGACATGGCGTCTTCCTTGCAGCATCAGGTACGGAATGGGTGACAGCGACTCAGCGTTTGCTGAGGCGCTCCATGGCCAACCGGACGCTGTTGGACAAGCGGGAGATGGCGCGCGCCAGCGTACCGATTTCATCTTTGAGGTTGACCTCTGCGATGGTGTGGTTCCACTTGCCGAGGCTCAATTCTTCGGCCACGGTGGTGAGGTTTTGGATGGGGCGCAACACCCGGCTCCAGATCAGTGCCCACTGCACGCCGACCAGCAGCGCACAGATCAGCAGGCCGATGCCGGCGATCCACAGCGACTGCCGAATGATCACGCCATTGATGTCGCTTTCAGGATAGGCCGACACCAGAGTAAATCCCCAATCGGGTACTTCCTGCTTGGTCACGACCCAATCGTCGGGCATCTCCTTGACGATGCGCTCGATGGTGGCCGCATCGGTGGTCGCGCCTGTGGAAGAGTGGAAGCGCAGCTTGTTCTTGCTGTCGAACACGGCGATGAAGCCAGACTCGAGCACGCGACGGCTGCTGACCACGTTTTCCAATGCCTGCGTATCGGCCTCGTACCCGACGTACCAGGCGCCGATGACCTTGCGATCGTTGCCGCCAAAGATCGGCTCGTAGCCGGTGATATAAGGTGAGCCGAGGATGTCGACCACACCGTAGAAGTTCTCGCCATTGCGAAGTTTGGCGGCCGCCTGGCCGCTTGGGTCGAGCACGGTGCCGATCGCGCGGCTGCCGTCGTTCTTCTTGACGTTGGTGGAAATGCGCACAAAGTCTTCGCCGGTGTGCGAAAACAACGTCGCGGTGCCATCGTGGATTGCCGTCACTTCGTCCAGCAGGGTGAAATTGTTGGCCTGCGGCTTCTGGCCCAGCAGCAGATCGTTGGCACTACGGTCGGCTACGCGAACTTCGCCACCCAGGCTGGGGCTGCCTTGTGTACCGGCTTCCTTGCGCAGCTGGCGCATCGAAGAATTGACGCGATCGAGGATCATCGTGCGCGTGACAGCGAACAACGTTTGTAGCGAAAGCGATTGCCGGCCGATTGCGGCTTCTGCCTCGGATCGGACCCGGTTGGCTTCCGTGATGGACAGGACGACTGTCAGTGTGACCACCACAACCAGCACCAAGGCCAGCACCGGCAACAGCAGGCGCACCCGCAAAGAGTGACGAAGCATCGCAATTCCCCTGAACGCGTTTAAATGAGTGAGTCGAGTGCCGCCGCAGCGCAGTGCGGCGGTTGGACGTAGCCGTTATCGGCTGCCGAACCAGATGCTGAAGCGGCCCCCATGCCGCTTGGCGGTGCATACGATAGCGTAAGCCGATCGGTTTGAGCGCGCGGAGCTATCGCGCGTGTCGCCTCGCGTTCAAGAATGGTCGACCGCGTAGCAAAAGCCGCCGCTGGCTGCGCCCAGGATGGGCGAGCCGCCGCTCAGGTCTCCAGCGACAGGATCCCCCGCCGCAGCGCGACGGTGACCGCATGGGTGCGATCGCGCACGCCGAGCTTGCCCAGGATGTTCTTCATATGGGCCTTGACGGTTTCTTCGGAGATGCTCAAGGCACTGCCGATCTGCTTGTTGGAGCAGCCGGTGGCGACCAGGTTCAGCACTTCGGTCTCGCGCGCGGACAGGGCATCGTCGAGCACATGGGCGGCGATGTTTTCGGCAACCGAGGCCGGCACGTGCCGGCGCTGGCCGCGGCGCACGTCGCGGATGGTGTCGACCAGCTCGCGGCGCAGCGCGCTCTTGAGCAGGTAGCCGCAGGCGCCTGCCTGCAGGGCGCGCACCGCGCGCACGTCGCCGGTATAGGTGGTCAGCACGATGACCTTGGCGGCGGAGTCGACCTGCCGGATGCGCTGGATGGCCTCGACCCCGTCCATGCGCGGCATCTGCAGATCCATCAACACCACGTCCGGGCGCAGGCGGATGTAGCAGGCCACTGCCTGCTCGCCGTCTTCCGCTTCGCCGACCACGCGCATGTCGTGCTCGGCGGCGAGCATGGCACTGAGCCCATCGCGCAGCAGCGGATGGTCGTCTACCACCAGCACCCCGGTTGGTCGGGCCATCTCAGCCATTGGAACTCTCCGTGGGTCGTGCGGTGTGAAATGGCCACCACCACCGCTTGGCGCGCAGGTAGGCGGCACGGGCGGGCAGGGTGATCTGGATTTCGGTGCCGCTGCCGGGACGCGACCACAGCTGCATCTTGGCGCCGATGCGCTGCGCGCGTTCCTGCATGCCGGTCAGGCCCCAATGCCCGGTGCGGGCGTGGCCGTGCAGCACGTCCGGGTCCAGGCCGCGGCCATCGTCGCGGATGCGCAGCGTGAAGTCACGAGAACCGTAACGCAGTTCCAGCGCGATGCCGGTGGCGTTGGCGTGCCGGTCGGCATTGGCGAGCGCTTCGCGCCCGAGCTGGAACAGCTCGTCGGCCACCAGGGGACGCAGGCGCATGGGCCGGCCTTCGACGCAGACCTGCAGTGCGGCCGTTGGCGGCGGCATGCTGGCGTTGCGCGCCCGTTGCAGGGCGGCGGCCAGGTCTTCGTGCAGGGACTGGCTGTCGCGCAAGCCGTTGACGCGATCGCGGCCTTCGGCAAGCGCGTTTTCGGCCAGATCCACCGCCTGTTCCAGCTCCAGCCGGCGCGGATCGTTCCAGGGAAGCGAGCGGCTGGCAGCATGCAGCCGCAGGATCAGCCCCTGGGTGCCCTGCAGTAAGGTGTCGTGCAATTCGCGGGCGATGCGTTCGCGTTCGCGGTAGCGCTCTTCCAGACGCGCGCGCAGGCGCCCGGCCACCTGCCGGGTCCGCATGCGCCAGGCAACGCCCAGCGCCAGTAGCGACGCCAGCGCGCAGCAGGCCTTGAACTGCCAGGTCTGGATGAAGGCCGGTTCGATGACGAAGGCCAGGGTGTCGCCGCGTGCATTCCACAGGCCGTCGTTGTTGGCGGCCGCAATACGGAAGCGGTAACGCCCCGGTGCAAGGTTGGTATAGAAGGCCTCGTTGCGGTTGCCGGCGTCCTGCCAGCGTGCATCCACCCCCTCCAGCCGGTAGCGGAACCGCACGCGCTCCGGGCGGGTGAGGCTGATGGCGTCGTAGCCGATGCGCAGACGGTCGGTCCACTTGGGCAGGTGCAGGCCGTCCTGACGCGGGTAAGGGCGGTCGTTGGCAACCACCTCGGTGATGAAGACCTTCGGCGCGGTTGTGTTGCGATAGGTTTGCTCGGGGTCGAGCCAGGCCAGGCCCTGGTTGGTGGTGAACCAGAGCAGGCCATCGGCCGCGGCGATCGCGGTCGGCACCGGGGTGGCCTGCTGGGCGACGCCGGGCAGGCCATCCATGATGTCGTACAGGCGCAGCGTGGGGCTGACCAGACCGCTGCGCAGGCTGCGCAGCAATGCCTGCCGGCCGATTTGCACGACGCCACGATTGCCGTTCAACCAGAAGGTGTCGTGACGGTCGCGCGCGATGCCGGTGATGCCCTGCAACACCGGATTGGCCTGATCGGCCACCTGCTGGAAGCGGCCATCGCTGCCGAGCACTGCCAGCCCGCTTTCGCCGGCCACCAGGGTGAGGGCTGCGCTGCGCCAAATGGCGGTGATCGGGCCGACCGACAAGCCGTTGTTGGCGGTGTAGTGCTGCACCTGCCCGCCACGCAGCACGCTGAGCTCGCCTGTGACGCTGCCTACCCACAGCGCGCCATCGGGCGCGGCCACCAGGACCGAACAGGGTTGGTCCTGCAAGCTCGCAATCGGCTGCCAGCGATGGCCGTCCCAGCGCTGCGGGCCGCTGGCATCGGGACACGCCCAGGGCGAGCCCTGGGCATCGACGGCAAACGCGCGGATCGATCCGGTGCGCGCATCCTGCGGCAGGGGCAGGGAGTGAGTGCGGCCTGCGTGCAGGCGCAGCAGGCGGTTGTCGCCGAGCAACCAGCCGTTGGCGTTGGACGGCACCTGGAGCACGCCGACAGGCGCGCCGCGTTGCAGGGCCTGGATGCCGGTCCGCGTCAATGCCAGCTGGCGCTCGTCGCGCAGGACCGCCAGCAACACCGGTGCACTTGGCGTGGCGACGGTTGCAAAGACCGCCACCGCCGTGGTCTGGCCGGGCAGCAATGCCGCCAGCGGCAGCAGGGCCCGATGGCGGAAGCGGTTGAGCCCCAGATTGGTGCCGGCCCAGAGGTTGCCTTCGTGGTCTTCCAGCAGCGGGCCGGCAGTGGAGGAGGTCAGACCCTGCAGCGGGCCATAGCGTTCGAGCACCGGCGCCGGCGATGTGGGTTGGGCGACACGGAACACCCCGCCTGCGATGTAGTCGCTGCCCCACAGCGCGCCATCGCGCATGAAACGGATGCGGTGCGCGAACAAGCCGGGAAACTGCAGCCGGTTGCGTGCCACGGCGGGTAACACCACGCCATGCGCATCGGTGAGCGCGAACACGCCGCGGTGCGGATCGGCGACCCAGATCGCGCCGCCCGGGTGCTCGGCCATGGTGGTGAAGTGCCCGACCTGCTGGCCACTGGATTCGAAGCGTCGTGCACCCGGTTGCAGCGACAGGATGCGGCTGCCATCGCTCACCCACAAGATGCCGCGGCGATCGCGCAGCAGCCATTGCGCGCTGGATTCCGGGTAGCCCCAGTCGGCACCGGCGCGATGCCAGCGTTGTCCGTCAAACCAGCACAGCCCGCCATCGATGGCGGCCCACAGACGGCCGCTGCCATCGCGCTCGATGCGGAAGACCATCCCATCCGGCACATCCTTGCCGGGGACGAAATGGGTGAGATGGCCGTCGGCCAGGCGATCGATGCCGGCATTGAAATAGCCGATCCACGCGCCGTCGTCGTTGGTCAGCGACAGTGCGGTCATGTTGTGCGATGCATAGGCTTCGCCCTCCGGCGCTGCCTGCCGGGTGAAGTGTTCGCCGTCGAACTTGAACAGCCCGAAGCCAGTCGCCAGCCACAGCGCGCCGCCATCAGCTTGCTGGATGTCCCAGATGTCGGCCGGCGCACCGCGCTCGATGCTCCAGGCCGTGTGGTGGAACTGCAGCAGCCCGTCGCGAGTCGCGGCGATGCCGGCTGCGCAGGCAGGACGACAGAGCAGGAGTAGCCACCACAGCGCCACCACCGCTGCCGCGCGCAAGCGCGACAAGCAAAGCGAATGGATGACGGACGCATGCGGCATCGCATCATTGTCGGGCGGGATCGGGGGAAGCACCACCACCTCTTTCGGGGGAGGGACGTGCGGGAAGAATTCGTTTAGCGACTGACTCAGGCCGCGCGCGTGATGCGCGAACCGTAGGGCGGCGCGCAACGCCTCGGCATGCTGCAGCCTCACTGCACCGCGTTGCGGTTGCGGTTGCTTGGCGGTCGCCGCGACGCGCTGTTGCATGTTGATCGCGATATTGAACAACCGCGCGCCGTCTGATCAGCGCGATGTGTGGCGATGCGTCTGCGCTCTCTGGATCGCACTGGCACTGCATCGGGGCATGACGCCGCGCTCGATCGAACGCGCATTGCATCCAGGCCGCTGCCCGTGGCGAAGACGTGCAAGCGCTCCCCCGAAAGAGGGAAAGATTCACCTCACCATCAGGGGTAGGGCAACGAGGCTGTCCCCGGCACCATGCGGTCATTCCCCCCGGAGACGCCCCGTGGCACCTCTGACTGCCATCGCTTGCCCCGAGACGCGTGCTGCAGGACGCATGCAAACGCAGGCGCCGCGTGTGCGCGCTGTTGCGCGCGCAATGCAGTACATCGACACGCATCTGTACGAACCTGTCAGCGTGGCGCATCTCGCGCAAGCTGCCTGTCTGAGCCGCTTCCATTTCGCCCGCGTATTTCGCGATGCGGTCGGCGCCAGTCCGATGGAATACCTGCGTCATCGTCGGCTCGAACGTGCCCAGGCGATGTTGCGCGAAGGCCGCCACACCATCAGCCAGATCGCCACCGATCTGTGCTTCTTCGATCAAAGCCACTTCGTTCGCAGCTTTCGCAACGCCACCGGGTGCACGCCGGCGCGTTTCGCCGCGCAGACGGCGATGGAGACATGCGGGGCTGCACACATGCCCTCATCGCAGCGGCGCGGCGATGAATCGGTGTCACTTTCCATGGAGCAACCCGCATGACCACTGCAATTGCCGTGCCCGGCACATCCTTGCTATCGCCTGGCGATCACACCCTGATTCTGATCGACCATCAATCGCAGATGGCGTTCGCCACGCACACCATCGACATTTCGGCGCTGCGCAACAATGTGTCCTTGATTGCAAAGGGCGCCAAAGGCTTCAAGGTGCCGGTGATCCTGACCACCGTCGCAGAAAAATCGTTCTCCGGCCCGTTGTTCCCGGAGTTGCCGGACATCTTTCCGGATGAGCCGGTATTGGATCGCACCAGCATGAACGCCTGGGAAGACAAGGGCGTGATCGATCGCATCAACGCACTGGGCAAGCAGCGTCTGGTGATCGCCGGTCTGTGGACCAGCGTGTGCATCGTGGGCCCGACACTGTCGGCGATCGACCAAGGGTTCGAGGTGTACGTCATCACCGATGCTTGCGGCGACGTGAGCGACGAGGCGCACGAACGTGCCGTTATGCGCATGGTGCAGGCCGGCGCTGCGCCCATGACCAGTGTGCAGTACCTGCTGGAATTGCAGCGCGACTGGGCACGTAGCGACACCTATGCGCTGACCACCGGCATTGCACGCGCGCATGCTGGCGGCTACGGGATCGGCATCCAGTACGCCAAGAGCATGTTCGGTGCGCAGGAAGGCGGGCATTGAACCTATCGGCACCACGTGGCACCGCCGGACTTTCGTCAGCGTTGCTGATGCTGCGCATCGCCGGCGGCGGCTTCCTGCTGCCGCATGGGCTGGGCAAGTTGCTGGGCGGGTTCGGTGGACCGGGCCTGACCGGGTTCGCCGCCGAGTTGCAGCAGTTCGGCCTTCCATCCGCTGCACCGTTACCGCTGCTGCTGGCCCTGATGCAGACCCTCTCCGGGCTGGCGGTCTTGCTGGGAATGTGGACGCGTGCCAGCGCCGCATTGGCAGCGCTGTTCATCGCAACCACCGTGCTGGTTGCCATTCCCAACGGATGGTTCTGGATGCACGGCGGCATGGAGTATCCGCTGATGTGGATGGTCGTCTTGCTGTCACTGGCTGCAGTCGGTGGTGGCGACTGGTCGCTGGATCGTCTGCGTAGGCGCGCGGCATGAGCCCCACTGCGGGCAATCACGATGCCGGTCGACGCTTGTGGATGCAGGGCGCCGCAGCCGGTCTTGCGTTGGGTGCATTGCCGGCTGCCTCGTCTGCGTCAGGGAAGTCTCCCATGGTCGATCTCGTCGTTCGCAATGCGCGCATTACCACGCTCGATCCGCGCCAGCCCAGTGCCACTGCCATCGCCGTTGCCGATGGACGCATCGTGGCAGTCGGCGACGATGCGCAGATCATGGCCTTGGCGCAGGGCATGCGCACCATCGATGCGCAGGGGCGGCGGTTGCTGCCCGGCCTCAACGACAGCCACACCCATCTGATCCGTGGTGGTCTGAACTACAACCTGGAGCTGCGCTGGGATGGCGTGCGCTCGCTGGCCGACGCCATGGCCATGCTGAAGGTGCAGGTCGATCGCACGCCAGCGCCGCAGTGGGTGCGCGTGGTTGGCGGTTTCACTGCGCATCAGTTCGCTGAAAAGCGCCTGCCCACGCTCGAGGAGATCAACGCCATCGCGCCGGACACGCCGGTGTTTCTGTTGCATCTGTACGACCGTGCCTTGCTCAATCGTGCCGCGCTGCGAGCCTGCGGCTACGACAAGACCACGCCGGATCCGCCGGGCGGGCGCATCGAGCGCGACAAGTTGGGCAACCCCACGGGGTTGCTGCTGGCCAAGCCCAACGCGTTGATCCTTTACGCAAGTCTGGCCAAAGGCCCGCGTCTGCCGCTGGAATACCAGGCCAATTCCACTCGCCATTTCATGCGCGAGCTCAACCGGCTCGGGATCACTTCGGTGATCGACGCCGGTGGTGGTTTCCAGAATTATCCGGAGGATTACCAGGTCATCGAACAGCTGCACGCAGCCGGCCAACTGAGCGTGCGCATTGCCTATAACCTGTTCACCCAGAACAAGGGCAGGGAGGTCGAGGACTTCCGCGGCTGGACCGACTTACTGCCGGTGCGCAAGGGCGATGACCTGCTGCGTCACAACGGCGCCGGCGAGATGCTGGTGTTTTCCGCGGCAGACTTCGAACAATTCAGCGAGCCGCGCCCAGAGCTGCCGGCGGCGCTGGAGCCCGAGCTGGAGCAGGTGGTGCGGCTATTGGTGGAAAAGCGCTGGCCATTTCGTATCCATGCGACATACGACCAAAGCATCGCGCGCATTCTCGATGTCTACGAAAAGGTCAACGCCGACATCCCGTTCGACGGCCTGCATTGGTTCATCGACCATGCCGAAACGATTACCCCGCGCAATATCGAACGCATCCGCGCCTTGAACGGCGGCATCGCCGTGCAGCATCGTATGGCCTACCAGGGCGAGGCGTTCGTGCAGCGCTACGGTGTGCAGGCTGCAAGTCAGACGCCGCCAGTGCGACGCATGCTCGCAGCGGGAATTCCGGTCGGCGCAGGCACCGATGCCACGCGCGTGGCCAGCTACAACCCGTGGGTGGCGCTGTCGTGGCTGGTCACCGGCCGAACGGTGGGCGGTCTGGCCCTGTATGGCGAGGACAATCTGCTCGATCGCGAACAGGCGTTGCGCTTGTGGACGCAGGGCAGCGCCTGGTTTTCCGGCGACGAGACCCGTAAGGGCACCTTGGCGGTAGGGCAGTTGGCCGACTTCATCGTGTTGTCTGACGATTACTTCCGCATCGACGATGCGGCCATCGCCGACATCACCAGCGTGCTGACCGTGCTGGGCGGGCGTGTTGTGCATGGCGATGGCGACTTTGCTGCGCTCGCTCCCACGCTGCCGCCTGCCATGCCGGACTGGTCGCCGGTGAATCGGTTCGGCGGCTACCAGGTTGGAGGCGCGGTAAGCGGGCTGTCCGCTGCAACGCACACGCATGCACACGGCCACGCGTGTCGTGCCCACGGCGCGCACGCGCACGCCGGGCGACATGCGGTCCCAACCGATGATCTACGTAGCTTCTGGGGCGCCTTGGGATGCGCGTGCTTCGCGTTCTGATGGCGGTATCGCCAGCACATCTGCGTGCCTGTGCGTTGCGCGCGGCACACCTGTGCGTTGTCTGTTTCGTCCCATTGCCTGGAGCCTTGCCGCGATGACTGTTTCTGCCGCACCTGCCGAAGGTGGTGCCTGGGCGCCGCTGCGTGAGCCGGTCTTCCGTGCCTTGTGGCTGGCGATCCTGGGCAGCAACGTCGGTACCTGGATCAATGATGTCGCCGCGTCCTGGGTGATGGCCGAACAGACCGGCTCGCCATTGATGGTGGCGGCGGTGCAGTCGGCCACCACCTTGCCGGTGGTGCTATTGGCACTGGTCGCCGGCACGCTGGCCGACATCGTCGACCGTCGTCGCTACCTGCTGTTGACCCAGGCCTGGATGCTGCTGGTGGCCGGTATGCTCGCGTTATTGGCGCATCTGCAGTTGCTGACGCCGTGGGTCTTGGTGGCGCTCACCTTTGCAATGGGCGTGGGCGCAGCAATGGCGATGCCGGCGCAGGCAGCGATCGTGTCGGAACTGGTGCCGCGCCCGATGCTGGCTTCGGCGGTGGCGCTCAATTCGATCGGCATGAACATCGCGCGATCGATCGGCCCGGCCGTGGGTGGGCTGATCGTGGCGCAATTCGGCCCGCCGTGGGCCTTCCTGCTCAACGGGCTGACCTTTGGAGTGATGCTGTACGTGCTGTGGCGGTGGCGCCGCGATGTGCGTGCCTCGGCGCTGCCGCCGGAGAGCTTTGGCGCAGGCCTGCGCGCAGGGTTGCGCTACGCCGCGCGCGCCGGTCGCCTGCAGGCGGTGCTGATCAAGGCTGCCGGCTTTTTCGTGTTCGCCAGCGCGTTGACGGCGCTGCTGCCGTTGGTGGTCCGCCGCGATATGCAGCTGGGCGCCGGCAGCTACGGCATTTTGCTGGGCTGCATTGGCATGGGCGCAATCAGCGGCGCCTTGCTGTTGCCACGCCTGCGTGCGCGCTACGACCGCGATCTGCTGGTGTTCGTTGCCACCCTGGTGTGCGCCGCATCGCTGCTGGGGTTGGCGTTGTCGCGGCTGCTTGGCGTGTTGTGCGTGGTGATGGTGGTGAACGGTCTGGCCTGGATCACGGTGCTGTCGTCGTTGCAGATCGCCGCACAGACCGCCGTCCCTGCGTGGGTGCGTGCGCGTGCATTGTCGCTGTACATCGTGGTGTTTTCCGCAGGCATGGCCGGCGGTTCGCTGTTATGGGGTGCGTTGGCGCAACGCACGTCGATTGCGACAGCACTGCAGATCGCCGCTGCCGGTGCAGTGATCGCCGCGCTATTGGTCAAACGCGCGCGGATTGCCGGAACCGAACAGCTGGACCTCGCCCCCGGCGGACATTGGCCTGCACCTGCGCAAACCGATCGCGTCGAGCACGACCGCGGCCCGGTGCTGGTCACGGTGGAATACCGTATCGCTGCCGAGGCACGCGTCGCGTTCTTGCAGTTGATGACGCAACTGGGCAACGCGCGCCGCCGCGACGGCGCCGTGGTCTGGGGCATTGCCGAAGACGCTGCAACGCCGGGTGTGCAATTGGAATACTTCATCGTCGCCTCATGGCTGGAGCATCTGCGGCAGCACGAACGCGTCACCGGCGACGACCGCCAATTGCAGGAACAGATCCGCGCCCTGCATCACGGCGAGCGCGCGCCGGTGGTGCGCCACTTCGTCGGTGGCGGCGGTGCTGCGCTGCCGCCGCACGCGCACTCGGATATCTGATGCCATGAATTGGAAGTTCATCAGCGGTGTCGCGCTGGGTGTGGCAATCGGCTTCGGCTGCCGTGTGGCCGGCATTCCATCGCCTGCACCGACGGCCTTCGTCGGCGCGCTGCTGGTGCTGGCAATGACGTGCGGCTATGCACTGGCCGACCGCTTTCTGGCCCGGCGTGCCGCGAGGAATTTAGAGCATTGCGGCGGACCCAGCGGCCGCGTTGGCCGGCAGGGCGATGCATGAGCCTGGCAGTGCTCGGGGTCCTGCTCGCATTGGCGATCGGCATCGGCTGCCGGTTGCTTGACTTGCCGTTGCCCGCTCCGCCACGTCTGACCGGTGCATTGCTCGTCGTGGCGATGAGCGTCGGGTTCCTGCTGGCCGACTGGTTGCTGCGCTGAAGCGCCACGGTGCCGGGAGCATGCGGCGTGTCCTGAGAGCGGCGAGCGCATGATGCCCTCAGTCAACCAAGATCTCGACTGAGCCTGAGAAGCGCAGCGAACAGCAACGACTCTCACCGTCAGGCAGACCTGGCCAGTGTGCGAATCGGGATCCATCACTGGCAAGGTGTAGGTCCGAGCGCAGCGTCGATACCGCCCGACAACAACCTGTCCGGGCGTGAGCTGTGCTTGCGCGATCACTAGCGCCAGATCAAAAAAGGCCGGCTCTGTCGAGCCGGCCTTTCGCCGATCCATCCAACTTCGGTCAGGCTTTTGCGAACGCCAGCAGATCCTTGTTGAACTGGTCCGCATGGGTCACGGTCAGGCCGTGCGGCGCGCCGGCATAGATCTTCAATTCTGCATTCTTGATGATCTTGGCCGACATCTTGCCGGACGCATCGATCGGCACGATCTGATCGTCGTCGCCATGGACCACCAGCGCCGGCACATCGATCTTCTTCAGGTCGGGCGTGTAATCGACTTCGGAAAATTCCCTGATGCAGTCGTACTGACCCTTATGCCCACCCAACATGCCCTGCAGCCAGAACGCATCGCGCATGCCCTGGGTGACCTTGTGGCCATCGCGGTTGGCGCCGAAGAACGGCGTGGTCAGGTCCTGATAAAACTGCGAACGATCCTTGGCCACACCGTCACGAATGCCGTCGAACACGCTCATCGGCAGGCCGCCCGGGTTGGTCGGGCTCTTGACCATCTGCGGCGGCACGGCGCCCACCAGTACCACCTTGGCCACGCGCTTGCTGCTATGGCGGCCAACGTAATGCGCCACTTCGCCGCCGCCGGTGGAATGGCCTACCAGGATCGCGTCCTTCAGATCCAGCGCCTCGATCACCGCGGCCAGATCGTCGGCGTAGGTGTCCATATCGTTGCCATCCCAGGTCTGCGACGAACGGCCGTGGCTGCGGCGGTCATGCGCAATCACGCGGAAGCCGTGCTGGCCCATGAACAACATCTGCGCATCCCAGGCATCGGCGCTGAGCGGCCAGCCGTGCGAAAACACGACCGGTTGGCCCTTGCCCCAGTCCTTGTAGAAAATGTTGGCGCCGTCGGGACGTTTGACGAAATTGGACATCTGCTTGACTCCGTGAGTGGACGAGTGGGGCGAGGAGGTGGATGGCATGCGCGTGGCCGCGGCAGCGCTGGCGAGATGTGGCAGCGATAACGCTGCCACGGCTGCCGTGCCGGAAATGAGAAAGTGGCGGCGCCCGGCATCGGCCGGATACGCCTCGAACGGATCCATAAGAACTCCTGCAGGCGAGGGCATGCAGCCCGGCGGTCGCATGCGCGCGTTGGCGCGTCATGTAAGGCATGCCTACGCAGCGCAAGGCCACTGCAGGCAAACGACACACCGGTGCATGCGCCAAGTAGAGCGCGTCGGGCACGAGGCAGATTGCACATGCGTGCGCAGTGCGCGAACTGGCGCAGAATGTGGTCGATTCGAGCGATACGCAGGCCGTAATGGAAGACGCGTAAACATGCGCACAGCGCTGGCGACGGGCTCAAGCGGTAGCGTGATGTTTCGCTCTTCGATCACCTCACCGAGCACCTGTCTGGTGCGGTGTGCTCACCGTTGGCAGCATGGATCCCGACATCGAGCCTACATGGGAGGTACTTGCGGCGTGTCCTGCGAGCGGCGAGGGCACCGCCACCTCGAGTCAGTCGAGTCTGCTGCCGAGAGCGTGTCCAGCCATCATGGCAGGACACGCTGGGTAAGCTCTCAAGCATCACCAACAGCGATGGTGCGCGTTGAAGGGAAGAAAGCGCGACGTCGTCTTCCAGCTGTCCGGGCGATGCGAAACAATTGATCGAACGCCGGTGCAACACCCGAGCCGATGCCGCATCTCAATGCAGCGCGGTATCCCACAGCAGCTTCAGATTGAGGCATACGATCACTGCCGCGATCACCCACGCGATGCGTACCAGCCACGCTGGCGCTACCAGCGCGCCCATCAATTGCCGGTCGGACACGAAGCGCACCAGCGGAATCACCGCAAACGGCAGCTGCATCGACAACACCACCTGGCTGAGTACCAACAACCGTGCGGTACCGGCTTCGCCATACAGCCAGGTCACGATGACCACCGGCACGATGGCGATACCACGGGTGAGCAAGCGCCGTATCCACGGCGGCAGGCGTAATTGCAGGAAACCTTCCATCACGATCTGCCCGGCCAACGTTGCGGTCACGGTGGAGTTGATGCCCGAGGCGAGCAGCGCCACCGCAAACAGCGTCGAGGCCAGGCCGACGCCCAGCATCGGCGCCAGCAACGCATGCGCCTGTTCGATCTCCTGCACGTCGGTGCGGCCCTGCGCATGGAACACCGCCGCAGCCAGGATCAGGATCGAGGCATTGATGAACAGCGCGAACATCAACGCCACGGTGCTGTCGGTGACCGCCCAACGCAGCGCCGATTTCCGGCCGACATCGGTCCGCGGATACGCGCGCGTCTGCACGATCGACGAATGCAGATACAGGTTGTGTGGCATCACCGTCGCCCCGATGATGCCGATCGCCAGATACAGCGCCTGCGGGTCGGTGACCACCTGCGCACGCGGAATGAAACCGCCCAGGATCGCCGCAACCGGTGGTGCGGCCAGCGCGATCTGGATGCCGAAACACACGAAGATGATCAGCAGCAGCGCGATCACGAAGGCTTCCAGCGCGCGGAAGCCGCGGTTCATCAGTAGCAACACCAGCACCACATCCACCGCGGTGATGATCGCGCCCATGGTGAGCGGAATCCCGAACAACAGCTTCAACGCAATCGCGGTACCGATGACCTCGGCCAGATCGCAGGCGATGATGGCCAGTTCGCAAATGCCCCACAGCGCCAGGTTGACGCCACGCGGATAACGCACGCGACAGGCCTGCGCCAGATCCAGCCCGGTCGCGATGCCCAGCCGCGCCGACAGGCCTTGCAGCACGATCGCCATCAGGTTCGACAACAGGATCACCGACAGCAGCAGGTAGCCGAACTGCGAGCCGCCGGCCAGATCGGTAGCCCAGTTGCCCGGGTCCATATAGCCCACCGACACCATGTAGCCCGGTCCCAGGAAGGCCAGCAGGCGGAACCACCAATGGCCGCCCTTGGGCACGGAGACGCTGGCCTGGTGGTCGCCCAGGCCGCCGTTGGCGGTGGCTGGCGATGGCGCTGAGGCGGCGGTGTTGGCGGACATGCACTCGGGTCACAACGGGGTCAATGCATCATATAGCAGTTGCTATGCTGTTGAGCATTGGCAATTTGAATCGTATTGATCTGCCGTGTGCTTCAAACTATGCGCCCGGCATCGACGCCGGCGACGATGACGAGGACGAGGGTGGGCAAGAGCGAAAAGGTGGAAGCGGCCGCGCCGGTCCTGATCGATGCGCAGGTGCACATGGAGAGCTTCCGTCAGGTACGCGAAGCGCGCCGCGCCGAGCTGGTCGAAGACTACGTGGAGCTCATCTCCGATCTGCTGGTGGATGGCGGCGAGGCACGCCAGGTCGATATCGCGGCGCGCCTGGGTGTGGCGCAGCCCACCGTGGCCAAGATGCTCAAGCGGCTGGTGCGCGATGGGTGGGTCGTGCAGCGCCCCTACCGCGGAGTGTTCCTGACCCCGGCCGGCGAGGCGCTGGCCGCCTCCAGCCGGCAGCGCCACCAGATCGTGGAGCGCTTCCTGCTTGCGCTTGGCATCGACGAAGCCACCGCGCGCCGCGACGCGGAGGGCATCGAACACCATGTCAGCGAAGCCACGGTTGCCGCGTTCGCCGCGTTCCTGGACCGCCAGGGCGGTGCGGCCACGTGAGTGTGCCCATCGATGCGCCGACCGAAACGCCGCACGCGGCGATCGATGAGCACTGGATGCGGCATGCCTTGCAATTGGCCGAGCGTGCCGAGCGCGACTATGACGAAATCCCGGTCGGCGCGCTGCTGGTCGATGCGCAAGGCAACGTGCTTGGCGAAGGCTGGAATTTCAATATCGCCAGCCACGATCCCAGCGCACATGCCGAAATCGTGGCAATGCGCGAAGCCGGGCGCCGTCTGGCCAATCACCGTCTGATCGGCTGCACGCTGTACGTCACCCTGGAGCCGTGCGCGATGTGCGCGATGGCGATGATTCATGCGCGGATCGCGCGCGTGGTGTTCGCCGCCAGCGATCCCAAGACCGGCGCCTGCGGCAGCGTCTTCGACCTGCTTGCCGACCCGCGCCACAATCATCGCGTGCAGGTGTGCGGTGGCGTGCTTGCGGCCGAGGCGAGCCTGCGGCTGACCAATTACTTCAGGGCCAAGCGCGGCAAGCCACCACTTGCGCCCTGAGCGACGTGGCCGCGGTATGATGCGCGCCCTCTTCAGCATCCGGCCGGCGACGGCCTCCACAGGACGGCGACATGGCAGAGAACCTTGCAGGCAACGACCGACTGATCTGGATCGATCTGGAAATGACCGGCCTGGATACCGATCGCGATTCCATCATCGAGATCGCCACCATCGTGACCGATGCGCAGTTGAACGTGCTTGCCGAGGGGCCGGAACTGGCCATTGCGCATCCGCTGGAAACCCTGGAAGCGATGGACGAATGGAACCGCAATCAGCACCGCCGTTCGGGTCTGTGGCAGCGCGTGCTCGACAGCCAGGTGACCCACGCGCAGGCTGAAGCGCAGACGGTGGCATTCCTGAGCGAGTGGATCCGTGCCGGCGCCTCGCCGATGTGCGGCAACTCGATCTGCCAGGATCGCCGCTTCCTGCACCGTCAGATGTCTCGCCTGGAACGCTATTTCCATTACCGCAATCTGGACGTGTCCACCATCAAGGAACTCGCGCGACGTTGGGCGCCCACGGTGGCGAACGGGTTTGCCAAGAGTTCGGCGCATACCGCCCTGAGCGATGTGCGCGATTCGATCGACGAGTTGCGCCACTACCGTCAGTTCATGGGTGCGCTCGGTGGCGATGCTGCGGCGGGTGTGGAGGGCTGAGCGTTGGCCACGGCGTTGTTGCAGGCTGTTGGCGTGTCGCCGGTGTCCCATTCCAATGGCACGCATGCGTGCGCCAGTTGACTCCTCAGCCGACTGCGCGGGGTGCAGGCCACGCGATGGCGACCCATCCAACAAAAGCGTCCAACAAGAAAAGCATCAACAAAAAGGCCGCATCGTTCGATGCGGCCTTTTTTGCCTTTCCATCGCGCCATTGTGTACGTCAGCGCGCCAACGAAGGCCCCTTGCTCAGGTCGCCATCGTCGGCGATGCCTTTCAGCAACAGGTCGGAGATCGGCTTGCCATCGGCATCGTGGTGATACACGTGCAGGTCGCGCTGCGGGTAGGGGATGTTGAGTCCGTTTTCCAGCAATTGATTGCGGATCTGCTCCAGCGTGGTGCTCTTGGCGGCGCCGAAATTGCCGTTGGTCGCATACGCGAACAACATCAGGTCCACCGTACTCTCGCCCAGATTGGTCACCTGCACGAATGGTGCAGGCGATTCCAGGATGTTCGGGTTGTCCTTGGCGATCTGCAGCAACAGCTGCTGCGCCTTCTTCAGATCGTCTTGGTAGCCCACGCCGACCGTCACTTCCAGGCGGCGGTTGGGCAGGGTGCTGTAGTTGACGATGGGGGCGGTGGTAATCGTGCTGTTTGGCAGGGTGATCATGCGTTCGTCGAACGAACGGATCCGGGTCTGGAAGATCCGGATCTCGTCGACGATGCCTTCCTGCCCGGCGATCAACACGTGGTCGCCATCGCGCATCGGCCGCAGCACGATCAGCATCACGCCAGCAGCGATGTTGGACAGCGAATCCTTTAGGGCAAGGCCGACCGCCAGGCCTGCTGCGCCGAGCACTGCGATCAGTGAGGTCGGTGGCACACCGATCTGACTCAATGCGCTGACGAAGACCAGCACCAGCAACAACGCGTACATCACGTTGCGCAGGAAGTTGGTCAGCGTGATCTCGACGCGTGCGCGGGTGAGCGCGCGGTGCAACCACTGGCTGAGTTGCCGGGCCAGCCACATGCCGACCACGACGATCAGCAGCGCCACTCCCCAGTTGACCGCGTACTGCGCCCACGGAATGGCGGCCCAATTGAATGCCGGCTCGCTGGTCGCGGCGGGCTTCGCGGCTGCCGCTCCTGCTGCAGCAACCGGTTTTGCAGCAGCTGCTCCCGCAGCTGCTGCCCACATCGCACCCATCAGTCCCATCAGCCCTCGCTCTTGAGCTTGGCCAGACGCAGCCAGGTGTCGACCACGGTGTCGGGATTCAACGACACAGATTCGATTCCTTCCTGCATCAGCCACTCGGCCAGTTCCGGGTGGTCGGACGGCCCCTGGCCGCAGATCCCCACGTATTTGCCCTTGGCGCGCGCCGACTTGATCGCCATCGACAGCAGCTTCTTGACCGCCGGGTTCCGCTCATCGAACAGGTGCGCCACGATCGAAGAATCGCGGTCCAGGCCCAGGGTGAGCTGGGTCAGGTCGTTGGAGCCGATCGAGAAGCCGTCGAAGATCTCCAGGAACTCGTCGGCCAGCAGCGCATTGGACGGCAGCTCGCACATCATGATGATCTTCAAACCGTTCTCGCCTTGCTTGAGCCCGTTCTGCTCCAGCACTTCGATCACCTTGCGGCCTTCTTCCAGCGTACGCACGAACGGGATCATCACCCAGAGGTTGTCCAGGCCCATCTCGTTGCGCACCTTCAACACCGCCTTGCACTCCAGCGCGAAGGCCTTGGTGAAGGACGGGTCGACGTAGCGGCTGGCACCGCGGAAGCCGATCATCGGGTTCTCTTCATGCGGCTCGTAACGCGAACCGCCGATCAGGTTGGCGTACTCGTTGGACTTGAAGTCCGACAAACGCACGATCACGGTATTCGGCGCGACCGATGCGGTCAGCGTAGCGATGCCTTCGGCCAGGCGGTTGACATAGAAGCTGACCGGATCGCCATAGCCGGCGATCTTGGCGTCGATCTTCTTGCGGACATCGGCATCCTGCTTGTCGTATTCCAGCAGGGCGTTGGGATGCACGCCGATGTGCGAGGCGATGATCATTTCCAGGCGCGCCAGGCCGATGCCGGCATTGGGCAGCTGGCCGAAGTCGAACGCGCGTTCCGGGTTGGCGACGTTCATCATGATCTTCAGCGGGGCAGGCGGCATGTTGCCCAGATCGGTCGTGGTGCGCTCGAACGCCAGCTTGCCTTCGTAGATGAAGCCGGTGTCGCCCTCGGCGCAGCTGACGGTAACTTCCTGGCCGTCCTTGATCACGGCGGTGGCATTGCCCGATCCGACCACGGCCGGCACGCCGAGCTCACGCGCGATGATCGCTGCATGGCAGGTACGGCCGCCGCGGTTGGTGACGATGGCCGAGGCGCGCTTCATCACCGGCTCCCAATCGGGATCGGTCATGTCGGCGATCAACACATCGCCAGCCTGGACACGATTCATGTCGTCCAACGAACGCACCACGCGTGCCACGCCGCTACCGATCTTGGCACCGACCGCGCGGCCTTCGGCCAGGATCTTGGCGTCCTTGGCTTCCAGCGCAAAACGTTCGATCTGGGTCGCATGGCTGCGCGACTTCACCGTCTCCGGACGCGCCTGCACAATGAACAACTTGCCGCTGACGCCGTCCTTGGCCCACTCGATATCCATCGGGCGGCCGTAATGCTTTTCGATCACCAACGCCTGCTTGGACAGCTCCTGCACGTCTTCGTCGCTGATGGAGAAGGTGTTGCGCAGTTCCACCGGGGTGTCTTCGGTGCGCACACGCTCGCCGGGCACGTCCGAATAGACCATGCGGATGGCCTTGCTGCCGAGCGAGCGGCGCAGGATTGCCGGCTTGCCCGCGGTCAGCGTGGGTTTGTAGACGTAGAACTCGTCCGGGTTGACTGCGCCCTGCACGACCATTTCGCCCAGGCCGAAGCTGGAGGTGACGAACACCACGTCGCGGAAACCGGATTCGGTGTCAAGCGTAAACAAGACGCCTGCCGCGCCCACGCCCGAGCGCACCATCAACTGCACGCCGGCCGACAGGAACACGTCTTCATGCTTGAAGCCGTGGTGCACGCGATAGGCGATCGCACGGTCGTTGTAGAGGCTGGCGAACACTTCCTTGACCTTGTGCACCACATCGTCGGCGCCGGTCACATTGAGGAAGGTCTCCTGCTGGCCTGCGAACGACGCGTCCGGCAGGTCTTCGGCGGTTGCCGAGGAGCGCACGGCCACGGCAACTTCACCGCCGCCGTTCTCGGCGCACAACTGGGCGTAGGCGGTGCGGATGTCGCGGTCCAGTTCCGGCTGCAGCGGGGCATCGATCACCCAGCCGCGGATTTCCTTGCCGGCCAGCGTGAGTGCATTGACGTCTTCGACATCCAGCGTCGCCAGCTTGTCGAAGATGCGCTTGGACAGATCGTTGTGTGCGATGAAGTCCTTGAAAGCTTCCGCGGTCGTCGCATATCCACCGGGAACCGAGACGCCCAACCCAGCCAGGTTGCCGATCATCTCGCCAAGTGAGGAATTTTTACCGCCTACGCGGGCCAGGTCGGCCAGGCGTAGCTCATGCAACCACAGGATATTCTCGTTCAAGCGCGATGCTCCGTAAGGCCATCGCCCGAGCGGGCTGAATGGCCGCGACCGTACGAAGAAGCCGCTATGATGCAGTGCACAGCGGAGCCTGCACAAGCATGAATCCGTAAGTTTTGGACACCAGTTCAAAGAGGTGGTCTTGATGTCAACAATTCGGCCGGTGTTTTACGTCTCCGATGGAACCGGTATCACCGCTGAAACGATTGGGCATAGCCTGCTCACGCAGTTCAGCGGTTTCAACTTCGTCACCGACCGCATGTCGTTCATCGATGATGCAGATAAAGCGCGCGATGCCGCCATGCGGGTGCGCGCCGCAGGCGAGCGGTACCAGGTGCGCCCGGTCGTGGTCAATTCGTGCGTCGATCCACAATTGAGCATGATCCTGGCCGAAAGTGGCGCGCTGATGCTGGATGTGTTCGCGCCCTTCATCGAGCCGCTGGAGCGCGAGCTCAATGCGCCACGCCATTCGCGTGTGGGCCGCGCGCACGGCATGGTCGACTTCGAAACCTATCACCGCCGCATCAACGCGATGAACTTCGCGCTCAGTCACGACGATGGCATTGCGCTCAATTACGACGAGGCCGATGTGATCCTGGTGGCAGTGTCGCGCGCGGGCAAGACACCCACCTGCATCTATCTGGCCTTGCATTACGGCATCCGCGCCGCCAACTATCCGCTGACCGACGAAGATCTGGAAAACGAGCAGTTGCCGCCGCGGTTGCGTAACTACCGCAGCAAGTTGTTCGGTTTGACCATTGACCCTGAGCGGTTGCAGCAAATTCGTCAGGAGCGGCGCGCCAATTCGCGCTACAGCGCGGCAGAGACCTGCCGGCGCGAAGTCGCGATCGCCGAGCGCATGTTCCAGATGGAGCGCATTCCCTCGCTCAGCACCACCAATACCTCGATCGAAGAAATCTCCAGCAAGGTGTTGTCCACCCTGGGCCTGCAACGCGAGATGTTTTGATCGGAGATCAGGCGTGGTCGCCGGCCCGCCGGTCTTGCGAGCGTGCGCATCGGACGGAGAGCGAACGGTGCGGTTGCGGCGGTGGCTGTGGGAGCAAAGCGGGCGGGGCAGTGCTCCGCCAAGGTAGGCCTGCCGTTGGGCCCTCGTCAATGCTGCCCGTGCGGCGGCGCAGCGTGTAGGATCGGTCCATGGCGCAAGCACTGAGCAAACTCGAACGCATTCCCAAACTGAGCCGCTTCGGCTGGCTGATGGGCTTGTATGCAGAAAACTTCCAACATCTGACCCGGTTGTTCGCCCCGGCCGATCTTGCGCCGGGCTCGTACGTGTCCTCGATCGGGGATGGCCTGAACCTGCGGCTGGACGTGATCGAATGCCACCGCTACACGGTGGAGCTGCGCCTGACCTACGACCTGTGCGACCCGGTTACCGGCGAGCCGGACCCATCGGCGTATGTGCGGCTGTACCGCGATGCGCGCCAGGCCGAGACCACGCATTGCTATGTCGGTCGGCGCTGGCAGGACGTGATGGGCATGTTCCCGCCGCCGGCCGAGCTGATCAGCCACCGCATGCGCATGAATACGTTCCTGGGCAAGTGGCTGGAGTACCTGGCCGAACGCGGCCATGGCGTTGCGACCCTCCGCCTGGATACCGATCACGTGGCACCGCCGCGCCCGAATCCGCAGGCTGCCGTCGGCTGAGCCGGCGTTACCGCCGCGTGCGGCGTGCCGCTTCGGTCATACTGATGCGCTTCGTGTCAGATCGCATGCCATGCCCTATACCCCGATTGTCGCCACGCTCGGCTACCTGTTGTCGCCGGACGGCACCCAGGTGCTGATGATCCATCGCAATGCCCGTCCCGGCGACCAGCATCTGGGCAAATACAACGGCCTGGGCGGCAAGATGGAGCCGGACGAAGACGTGCTGGCCTGCATGCGCCGCGAGATACGCGAGGAAGCCGGCGTCGACTGCGGGCAGATGCAGCTGCGCGGCACCATCAGCTGGCCCGGCTTCGGCAAGCAGGGCGAAGATTGGCTGGGCTTCGTGTTCCTGATCCACAGCTTCGACGGCACGCCCCACACCTCCAATCCGGAGGGGACGCTGGAGTGGATCGCGATCGAGCGGATGGACCAGGTGCCAATGTGGGAAGGCGACCGCCATTTCCTGCCGCTGGTGTTCGATGGCGACCCGCGCCCGTTCCACGGCGTCATGCCGTATCGCGACGGGCGCATGCAGTCGTGGACGTATTCGCGGATCTGATCGCTGCGCGTGCACAACGCGATGGGGACGTGACGCCGACACCGTTCCGGCAGCTGCCCAACCGAGCCCGACTGTTGTAGGGCGATGTCCTCGACGTGCGACGGGGCAGCGGAGCAGCGCTTCCCATCCGATCGGCGAGCCGTGCCGGCTCGCGGCGCAGCACCAATTCCAGCCAGGCTCAACCGTGCGCTGTCTGACATTAATCGCGGGGAGCCTTTCGACGCTATCGAGAACGGCAGGCCTCACCCAGTTCTCCACACCCCCTGTGGATGGACGCTGCGCAAGTCTGTGGACAAGTCCGCGCACCCCTTGCGCCATCTGGCATGCGCGACGCCTGGTCAAAATTTCGCCAGCGTGATCATTGGGCCGTCCAGCCGCCGTCGATGGCGATGGCTTGCCCGGTGATGTTGCGCGCGGCATGCGACATCAGAAACGCCACCGTGCCGGCCAGCTCGTCATACTCGATGAAGGCGCCCTTGGGCATCGGCTTGAGCATCACATCGCGCACCACCGCGTCCTCGGCGATGCCGCGGGTGCGCGCCTGATCGGCGATCTGCCGCTCCACCAGTGGTGTGCGCACATAGCTGGGGCAGAGCGTGTTGACGGTGATGTCGCAATCGGCGGTTTCCAGCGCGATGACCTTGGCCAGGCCGACCAGGCCATGCTTGGCGGCGACATACGCACTTTTGTATGGGCTGGCCACCAGCGAGTGGATGCTGCCGATATTGAGGATGCGGCCATAGCCGGCTGCACGCATGCTGGGCAGCACGGCGCGACTGAGGCGTGCGGCGCCGGTGAGCATGACATCCACCAGCAGCGCCCACTGCTGCATCGGGAACTCCTCCAGTGTGGCCACATGCTGCAGGCCGGCATTGTTCACCAGTACCTGCGGGGCGCGTGATGCGTTGGCCAGTGCCTGCGCAATGCTGTCTGCATCGGTCACGTCCAACGCCAGCGCCTCGGCCGAGCCGCCTGCTTTGCGCAACGCCTCGGCCGTGCGCTCGGCGTCCGCCAGCTGCACATCGCTGACGAGCAGATGATGGCCATCGGCCGCCAGTTGGCTGGCGATACCGGCGCCAATGCCGCTGCCCGCGCCGGTAATCAGGATGCTGCGCATCGGATGTCCTCGTGAAGTGGTGCGCGGCCGGGAGCGGTCACGCGGATCGCCAGCCTAGCCGAGTGCAGCGAAACGGTCGCCTGCATGGCGCGCGCGCGTTACCCTTGTGCATTGCTCACCTCAGGCTCCGCATGAAACGCCATTTTTCGATGCTGCGCGATTTCCAACTCGCGGACTGGTTCACGCTTGCCAACGCGTTCTGCGGCACCGGCGCGGTGTTTGCGGCCATGCGGTTCCTGCAAGAGGGGCATCGCGGCGATTTGCTGCTTGGCATGGCCTTGATCCCGCTGGCGTTCGTGTTCGATGCGCTGGACGGGCATGTGGCGCGCTGGCGCAAAGCGTCTTCCACGCTGGGCCGCGAACTGGATTCGCTGGCAGACGTGATCTCCTTCGGCGTGGCGCCGGCGGCGCTGGGCTACGCCTGCGGCATGCGCGGCGGTTGGGACTGGCTGGTGCTGAGCTACTTCGTCTGCTGCGGGGTCAGCCGCCTGGCCCGCTACAACGTCACCGCCGAAGAGATCGCTGGCGAGGCCGACAAGGTGCCGTATTTCGAAGGCACGCCCATTCCGACCAGCCTGATATTGGTGATCCTGCTCGCCGTTGCCGCCAGCAGCGGGCATATCGGCGACACCTTGTGGTGGGGGCAATGGCAGCTGGGGCCGTGGCAGTTCCATCCGCTGGTGCTGCTATTTGCGGTGTCCGGCTCGCTGATGATCAGCAAGACGCTGCGTATCCCCAAGCCCTGAGCGGCACACCGCCACGCACGCGGTAGGATGGCTGGGTAAAGGTCACTGGACGGGATGATGGCAAGCAGCGGTTCGGACAACGGCAACTTCGACGACAAGGCGCGCCAGTATTGGGCTGCCTGGGGAGATGCCATGCGCCACGGCCAGGCCGGCGCCGCCGCGCAACAACCACCGCCCGCGTCCGGTAGCGATGCTCCGCAGGATTGGCGCAAGGCCGTGGATTGGTGGTCGCAGTTGCTGCCCACCCAGGCCGCCCCGCAGGCGCAGGAGGCCATCGACCGCTTTCGCACCCAGGCCGGTGACTGGTTCGGGACCATGCAGCAGGTGGCCGCGCAGTTTGCCGGGCGCGACACCTCGGCCAATGAAGTGGCCGAGGCCTGGCGCCAGGCCGTACAAGGGCAGGGCGAACAGCTGATGCAGTGGACCTTGGGTTCGCTGCGCGGCGGCAGCCCGGGCGGGTTCGACCCGTGGCTGCAGGACGCGGCGCAGGCGCTGCAGAAGTGGCGCGAGGAAAATGCGCCCTGGCTGGACATGCCGGCGTTCGGATTGAACCGCAATCACCAGTCGCGCCTGCAGAAACTGGCACGCGCACAGCAGGAGTTCCAGGCCCAGTCGGAGGCCTATGGCGAGCAACTCAAGGCGGCGATCGAGCAGGCGTTCGCGCGCTTCGCGTCCAAGCTGAGCGAGCACGAGAGCAGCGGTAGCCAGCTGACCAGCGCCCGCGCCCTGTTCGATTTGTGGATCGAGGCGGCCGAAGAGTCCTATGCCGATGTCGCCTTGTCGGAGCAGTTCCGCAAGGTGTACGGCGGTTTTGCCAATGCGCACATGCGTCTGCGCGCTGCGCTGCAGGAAGAGGTCGAGCAACTCAGCGAACGCTTCGGCATGCCCACACGTTCGGAGATGGACGCCGCGCATCGGCGCATTGCCGAACTGGAACGCCTGGTCAGGCGGATGCTGCGTAACGCAGCTTCACCGGCAAGCAAGCCCGCTGCGGCGCCGCAGCCTGAAACGGTGACATCGGCGGCGGGCAAGCGCGCGTCGTCCGCCAGCGCCAGTGCGGCGGCAGCGCGGCCGGCGGAGGCAGCACGGGCAGTCAAGCCGGGTGCATCCAAGAAGGCGTCCGTCGACAGGACCGCGACGAAAAAGGCGGCTCCGAAACAGGCGCCAGCGGTCTCCAAGTCGACGAAAACGACCTCGGTCAAGAAGCGCGGTGGGGCGAAATCCCCGCCCAAGCCTGCGGACCGTAAACCCGCTGCAGGTAAAAAACGTGGAGCGCAGGCATGAAAGGTCCGTTGGGATTCAGTGCCGAAGACCTGATGCAGGAAACCTTGTCGATGCAACGCAAGTTGCGCGAAGGGCTCAAGTTGCTGCCGGGCGTGGACGATGTGGATTACGGCGTCACCGAGCGCGAAGAAATCTGGCGCGATGGCAAGGTGGTGCTATACCGCTTCATCGGCGAGCAGGCACCGGTGGCGAAGACGCCGCTGCTGATTGTCTATGCATTGGTCAATCGCCCCTACATGGTCGATCTGCAGGCGGATCGCTCGCTGGTGAAGGGGCTATTGAGTCACGGCCAGGATGTCTACGTGCTGGATTGGGGCTACCCGGACCGATCCGAGCGCTACCTCACGCTGGAAGATTATTTGCTGCGCTATATCGACGGTGCGGTGGATCACCTGCGGGCGCAGTCGGGGCTGGAAGCGGTCGATGTGCTCGGCATCTGTCAGGGCGGCACGTTTTCGTTGTGCTACGCCGCGCTGCAACGCGACAAGGTGCGCAACCTGATCACCATGGTAACGCCGGTGGATTTCCATACTCCCGACAACATGCTGTCCAACTGGGCGCGGATGGTCGATGTGGATCTGTTCGTGGACACGATGGGCAATGTGCCGGCAGACCTGATGAACGCCAGTTACCTGATGCTCAAGCCGTTCCGGCTGAATCTGCAGAAATACGTGGGCCTGCTCGACATCCTCGACGACAAGCAGGCGCTGGAGGATTTCCTGCGCATGGAAAAGTGGATCTTCGATTCGCCCGACCTGGCCGGTGAGGCCTTCCGCGAATTCGTCACGTTGTTCTATCAGCGCAACGGGTTGGTCACCGGGCAGGTGAGCATCGGGGGACAGGCAGTCGATCTGCAGGTGCTCGACATGCCGGTGCTGAATATCTACGCCGAACACGACCACCTGGTGCCGCCGGATGCCTCACGGGCGCTAGGAGGGCTGGTCGGCAGCGACGACTACAGCGAATTGAGCTTCCGTGGCGGGCACATCGGAATCTACGTCTCCGGGCGTGCGCAGCGCGAGGTGCCGGTGGCAATCCATCGCTGGTTGCAGGAACGCGGCGGCAATGCCTGAGATGGCTGCCTGCACGCCGCGCAGGTGATGCTGCGCCAAGCAGGCCGGGCGGCCATCACGATGTGCAGCGGCCGCTTTTTCTAGACTGTTGGCTACGTCTTGCAGGAGTCCTGCCATGTCTACCACCACGTTGTCCCGCTCCCTCAACGACCGCATGATCGCCGGTGTCGTTGGCGGCATTGCGCGTCGTTTTGGCTGGAGCTCGACGCTGCTGCGTGTGTTGTTCGTCATCGTGTCGATTGCCTCGGCCGCGTTTCCCGGCATCCTGGTGTATCTGATTCTGTGGCTGCTGATCCCCAACCAGGCCGATTGAAGCCGGTAATGCGCGGCCTGCCTGCACTGCAGGTGCTGGGCGCGTTGTGGACGCTGCCCAATACCTTGATCGGGCTCGCGATCGGCGCGGCCGGCTGGTGTTTCGGCGCGCGTCCCGTCTGGTCGCCGCGGGAACATGCCGTGGCCTTTCACGCGTGGCCGTGGGGTCCGGGGGGCGCAATGACGTTGGGCAACGTGATCCTGCTGAAAGGTGCATCGCTGGACCTGCAGTGCAGCACCTACGCGCACGCCGCAGGCCGTTGCCAGCATCCGCCGGTGCGCCTGGGCGACCACGAGCGCGCGCATGTCTATCAGTACATGCTGCTTGGGCCGCTGTTCCTGCCCATGTATGTTCTGTGCGGCGGCATCCACGTGCGCAATCCGCTGGAGCGGGCTGCCGATACCTATGCGATGCACGGCCACGGTTGGTGGCCGTGGGGGATTCAACGCAGGCGCGCGAAGCCGAACAATTCGGACAGCGGGTGAGGCGTGCCCTCTAGTTGTGCACGCAACAAGCCTGCGCCAATGGCGCTATAGGTAATGCCGTTGCCGCCATAGGCCATCGCAAACGATACACGTGGCCCCAGTTCGGCATGCGGCCCGAAGAACGGCAATCCATCGGCAGTCTCTGCGAAGGTGCCAGCCCATGCGAACGCCGGGCGCAGGCGCATATCGGGCATGGTCTTGCCAATTTTCTTCAGCAACGTCCTGAGCTTGCCCTGCACGCGTGCGTCGCGGCGAGGGGGAATGTCGATGTTGTCGTCTTCGCCACCCGCGACCACGCGCCCGTCTGGTGTGCTGCGCAGGTACAGATACGGGCGCGCGGTCTCCCACATCATGGTGTGCTTGAGCGCGCCCATTTCGCTGTCGTGCAGGGTGTCGGTCACGAAGGCGTAGCTGCTGCGATTGCGCGCCACCGGCTGCGAGAGCCAGCGCTGGTTGCCATAGCCGGCTGCCAGGATCACGTGACGGGCGCGCACGCTCACACCGTCTTCGGTGCGCAGGTCGACATGCGGGTCGTGCGGATCGATCGAGGCAATGGCGGTGCGGTCATAGATGCGTGCGCCGTATTGCTCGCACTCGGAAAACAGGCGGTAGCACAGGCGGTACGGGTCTACGCTGGCGGCCAGGCGGCTCAGAATCGCGCCATCCGAATGCACGCCGTAGTTGTGCCAGAGCGGCTCGCGTTCGATCCACTCCACCGGCAGTCTCTGCGCCTGGCGGGTCTCCAGCTCGCTGCGCAGGTCTTTGATATCGCGCGAGCGGCTGGCGTAGTACAGGCTGTCCTGGCGCGTGAAGTCGGTGCCGCCGAAGGTATTGCACAGGCCCTGCAGGTCGAGGATGGCTTGCGCGCACGCCCCATAGGCCAGCGCCGCTGCCTGCATGCCGTGCTGTCTGGCCAGTTCGATCATCGGTGTATCGATTTCGTACTGGAGCAATGCGGTGCTGGCCGAGGTGCTGCCCCAGCCGATGTCGCGCTGTTCGACTACCGCGACTTCGTGCCCATGGCGCACCAATTCGTGGGCAATCAGCGCGGCGGTCACCCCACCACCGACGATGGCCACTTCGCAGACGGTGTCTTGCTCCAGGCGCGGGTACGCGCGCATCAACCCGTTGCGGATCGACCAGAACGGGTAGCCACTTTTGAGGTCCATGCGGTGTCGAGCAGCGAGCGGATGGACGGCGATTGACCGCCAAGCGGGGTGAAGCGGCCGTGAGGCGAGCCCGGCCTTGCCGCCGTCACCAAACGGCAAACAGCCAGCGTTAACGTGCGTGGAAAGCTCCTCACGGCGTGCTGGTTATCCTGCCGCCACAACGCAGCAACAGCAGCAGAAGAGGGTGTGGGTATGTCGATTGTCCTGTACGTCGGTGGCAGCAAAGATGGCGACAAGGGCGTGGTGCCTTACGGTTTCAGCAAGTCGCGTGCGATGACCGATGCTGGCCCGGAGGTGTATGTCGAACGCATGGTGCCGCTGAAGGATGTCGGCAAGATCCGTGTGATGGCGCTGGAGTCGCTGCACGAAAGCATTCTGGTCGAACGTGCCGCCACCCATTACGCTCGTCAGGTCAGCTGAGCGCGGCAGCATAGGTTTACGGCGGCGTTGTCAACGGGTTTCCGTGGCGGGCCGGCACTGCGAAAATGCGTTTTTCAGTGAAGCGGGTCACCCCGCGCCGTCATGCACGATAGCCAGCTCGCCCAGCAGATTGCTCGCACCATCGCCGATGAGATCGGTGCCCAGCCCGCCCAGGCGCACGCCGCCATCGCCTTGCTCGACGAAGGCGCCAGCGTCCCCTTCATCGCCCGCTACCGCAAGGAAGTCACCGGCGGGCTGGACGACACTCAGCTGCGCAACCTGGAAACGCGCCTGACCTATCTGCGCGAGCTGGAAGAGCGCCGCGCGGCGATCCTGTCCAGCATCGGCGAGCAGGGCAAGCTCAGCGACGAATTGCGCAACGAGATCTTGGCAGCCGACACCAAGTCGCGGCTGGAAGACCTGTACCTGCCCTACAAGCCCAAGCGCCGCACCCGCGCGCAGATCGCGCGCGAAGCCGGGCTGGAGCCACTGGCCGATGGCCTGTTGGCGGACCCGACGCAATCCCCGGACGTGGCCGCGGCAGCCTTCGTCGATGCCGAGAAAGGCGTTGCCGACAGCAAGGCGGCGCTGGAAGGCGCGCGCGCCATCCTGATGGAGCGCTGGGGTGAAGATGCGGCGCTGGTCGGTGAGCTGCGCAGTTGGCTGAGCGACAATGGCGTGATCCGCGCACGGGTCGCCGAGGGCAAGGAAGAGGCCGGTGCCAAGTACCGCGACTACTTCGATCACGCCGAAACATTGGCGAAGATTCCTTCGCACCGCTTGCTGGCGCTGTTTCGCGCACGCCGCGAAGAAATCCTGTATCTGGATCTGGATCCGGGCAGCGATGCCGAGGCTGGCCACCAGTACGCCGAAGGCCGTGTGGCGCGCAATGCCGGTATCTCCAACGAAGGCCGTCCAGCCGATCGCTGGTTGCTGGACGCGTGCCGGCTGACCTGGCGCGCCAAGTTGCATATGCACTTGCTGTTGGACCTGTTCAACCAGGCGCGCGAAAAGGCCGAGGCCGAAGCGATCGCGGTATTCGGCGACAACCTCAAGGACCTGATGCTGGCAGCGCCGGCCGGTCCGCGGGTGGTGCTTGGGCTGGATCCGGGCATCCGTACCGGTTGCAAGATCGCCGTGGTCGATGCCACCGGCAAGCTGGTGGCCACCGAAACGATTTATCCGCACGAACCCAAGCGGCAGTGGGATCAGTCGCTGCAGACCATCAAAAAGTTGTGCATGCAGCACAACGTGGAGCTGATCGCGATCGGCAACGGCACCGCCAGCCGCGAGACCGACAAGCTGGCCGGTGAGGCGATTGCGCTGTGCGGCGCTGCCAAGGTACAGAAGGTGGTGGTGAGCGAGGCGGGCGCATCGGTGTATTCGGCCTCGGAGTTCGCGGCCAAAGAATTCCCGAATCTGGATGTGTCGCTGCGTGGCGCCGTGTCGATCGCGCGCCGTCTGCAGGATCCATTGGCCGAACTGGTGAAGATCGAGCCCAAGGCGATCGGCGTGGGCCAGTACCAGCACGATGTGGATCAATACCGTCTGGCCAAGGCATTGGAAGCGCGGGTGGAAGACTGCGTCAACGCGGTCGGTGTCTACGTCAATACGGCCTCGGCGGCGTTGTTGTCGCGCGTGTCCGGGCTGTCAGGCACGGTGGCGGAAAATATCGTGCGTCACCGCGACGACAATGGCCCGTTCAAGCGACGCAAGGACCTGCTCAAGGTGCCGCGGCTGGGCGACAAGACCTTCGAGCAATGCGCCGGTTTCCTGCGCATTGCCGATGGCGAGGAGCCGTTGGATGTGTCGGCGGTGCATCCGGAAGCGTATCCGGTGGTGGAACGCATCGTGAGCAGCACCGGCAAGCCGATCAAGGCATTGCTGGGCGACGGCAGTTTTCTGCGTGGCCTGAAGCCGGAGATGTTCACCGACGACCAATTCGGTGTGCCGACCGTGCGCGACATCCTGAAAGAGCTGGAAAAACCCGGCCGCGATCCGCGCCCGGAGTTCAAGGCAGCGCAGTTCGCCGAAGGCATCGAGGACATCAAGCACCTCAAGCCGGGCATGGTGCTCGAAGGTGTGGTCAGCAATGTGGCCGCGTTCGGTGCGTTCGTCGATATCGGCGTGCATCAGGATGGATTGGTGCACATCTCGGCCTTGTCGGAGACCTTCGTCAAGGATCCGCGCGATGTGGTCAAGGCCGGCGACATAGTCAAGGTCAAGGTGCTGGAGGTGGATGTGGCGCGCAAGCGCATCGCGCTGACCTGTCGTCTGTCCGACACGCCGCCAGCGGCAGATGGCGCAGCGCAGCCGCGCGAAGCCCGTGGCAGCGGCGGTCCGGGGCAGGGCAGGCGCGACGGTGGTGGACGCGGTCAGGCGCAGGCCAATAGCAAACCGCGGATCACCGCGCCGCCGGCGGACAATGCGCTGGCAGCGGCGTTTGCGCGTGCCAAGCGTAGCTAGGTCGCGTTTTTGATCTGTCGGTTGATCGGCGTGGTTGGGTGGCGTGGCGCGGATCTATTGTGGCGATGGATGGTCTGCGGTTTGGCTTATAAGTAAAAGCCTTCGGTGCAGGCAAGCATCCTCAGTGTGCCGATCGGTGACGAAGTCATCGACCGAGCACGCTCCACTGCTACTCCACTTCTATTCCACTGCAGCCCGCACCGCGCGCGTGGGCAAGATCAAGCGTTCGATCAGGTCGACCAGGCCGGGTGGTTCCACCGGCTTGCCCATGTGCGCATCGAAGCCGGCTACTACCGCGCGGTCGCGGTCTTCTTCGCGGACATAGGCGGTAAGGGCGACGGCCGGAATATGCCGCGGCAGATCGGCGCGGCCCGAGCGCACGGTGCGGATCAAGTCGTAGCCATCGCGCAAGGGCATCGCGATATCGCTGACCAATACATCGAAGTGCGCGTTCACCAAGCAGTGCTCGGCCGCGTCCACCGACCCGGCAGCCTGCACCTGCGCCCCGGCCAGCATCAGGAACTGCATCACCGCTTCGCGCGAATCCTGATCGTCGTCGACCAGCAGGACGCGCACGCCAGCCAGGCGGTCGCGGCACTCGTCCGGCAGCGCGCCCACGTGGGTAGTGTCTGCCGAGGCAGGCCGCAGATCGCTGACCCCGTGCTGGAACGGCAACACGATGGTAAATAGCGCGCCCTGGCCTTCGCCCGCGCTGGAGGCGCCCAGACTGCCGCCATGCAGGTCCACCAACTGACGCGAGATCGACAGGCCCAACCCCAGGCCGCCCACGCGCCGTGTAGTGCCTGCATCGGCCTGACGAAAACGGTCGAACACATGCGGCAGGAAATCCGCCGCAATGCCGATTCCGGTGTCCTGCACGCACAGGCGCAGCCGCTCGTCTTCGACATCCATCGCCACTCGCACCGTACCGCCGGCAGGGGTGAACTTCAGCGCATTGCTGAGCAGGTTGGTCAGCACCTGCTGCAGCCGCCCGGCATCGCCGAAGAACCACAGCTCGCCATCGCAAGGCGCATCCAGCTCCAGTGCGATCTTGCGCGCCAACGCGGTCGGCTGCATGAGTTCCAGCACGCTGCGCACCAACCCGGCGATATCGAAATGCTCGGCCTGCAGGCGGATCTTGCCGGACAGGATCGCGCTCATATCCAGCAGGTCGTCGATGATCTGCGTCTGCGCGCGCGCACTGCGTTCGATGATCACCAGGCCCCGGCCCAGATTGGCCGGATCGGCGATGTCCGATTGCATCAACCGCGACCAACCCAGGATCGCGTTGAGGGGTGTGCGCAACTCATGGCTGAGCGTGGCCAGGAATTCGTCCTTGACCCGGTTGGCATGCTCGGCCTGCGCGCGCGCGGCGGTTTCCGCCTGCAACGACAGCTTGAGCTTGGCATCCACCCGGGTGCGTTCGATCACGATGCCGGCCAGGTGCGAGGCCGAGCGCGCCATCGCCTGCTCGCGCAAGGACGGTAGGTGAGGGCGGTCGTAGTAGATATTGAGCGTGCCCAATACCTGCCCGTTGCTGGCCAGGATCGGGGTAACGCAACACGCGGCGATGCCCATCGTTGCCGAGATCGCATGGTGGCTGCTGAAGCTTGCATCGGCCTGGAGATCGCTGCAGATCACCTGACGACCCAGGTGCGCCGACAGGGCGCACGGCGGCCCCTCCGGCCCGATCGGCGATGGCTCGAAGTGCCCGCGGTACTCGATCGGAAAATGCGGTGCCGAGCCGAAACTCAAGGTGTGGCGGACCTCATCGCGCACCATCACCGAGCAGTAAAACGGGATTTCACCGCGTGCCTCCACACTCAATGCGATCGCATCCAGCACCACCGGCAATGGTGCGCCGGTGGTGATCAAACTCAGGATTGCGCGGTCCGAAGCGGTGGCATCTTCGATGTGCTTGCGTTCGGAGATGTCGGTGAGCGAGCCGATGTGCCCAAGAAACCGTCCGTCGCTGGCGAAGTGCGGGGATGCGGTGTCGATGCACCAGCGGTATTGCCCGTCGTGGCGGCGCACGCGGTATTCGGCGAGGAATTCGCCGCGTTGCTCGAGTGCCTGTTCAAAGGCATGCCGCACGCGTGCTGCATCGTCCGGATGCATCACATCCCACCAGCCCTGATCCAGTGCCTGGTCTTCCCCCTGTCCGGTGAAGTTGTACCAGCGCGGATTCCAGTACACGCAATCGCCTTGCGCGTCGGCCATCCAGATCATCGCTGGCACCGTCTCGCAGAGCGCACGGAAGCGCACTTCGCTTTCGCGCAATTGCTGCTCGAATGCGCGCCGGTCATGAATGTCGGTGTAGGTACCGATCCACTCGCTGATGCTGCCATCGTCGCCGCGCACCGGGAGCGCGCGCACCAGGTGCCAGCGCGATTGCCCGTCGTGACGCAGCAGTTCGCACTCCACCTCGAGAGCGCGCTGGCCTTTCAATGCCAGGCTCCACGCCTGCTCGGACAGGCGCAGACCATCGGCGGTGTGCGCGCGGTGCCAGGCGGCATCTTCGTTGCTGGAAGGATCCAGGCCGGTGTACTCGTACCAGCGCTGGTTGAAGTAGTGCGGTCGTCCGTCCGGATCGGCAATGAAGATGATCTGCGGCAGCGTATCGGCGAGGCGGCGCAGGCGCGCTTCGTTGGCCGCGAGTTGCTGCTGCGCCTTGGCCCGTTGCATCGATTCCCAGCAGCGTGCCACGACCAATCGCACCAGTTCGATCTCCGCCGACAGCCAGCGCCGCGGTGCGCGCTGATGGACGCCGATCGCGGCCACCAATCGGTCGTGCTTGTGCAGCGGAATGGCCAGCGAGGCGCGCAAGCCGGAGCGGCGGTACTGCTCGGCCACATAGTCCGGCGCACCCGGCGCCATCGCATCGGTCGTGAACCAGGGGCGGTTCGCCAGCAGCGCATCGCGCAGGCCCTGTGCGGCCTCCAGTGGGAAGTCGCCTTGCAGGCTCGGCATGTCCTGCACATGGTCGCTGATGACATGCATGGTGCTGCCATCGGCAGCGACCAGACCGAATGCGCAACGGTTCGCCTGCAGATGCTCGCCAAGCAGGCGCACGCTGGTGTCGATGATCTGCCGCGGATCGGACACGTGCTGCAGTGCGTCTTCCAGCATCAATAGAAAACTGTCGCGACTATCGCTGCGACGTTGTTCGCTGACGTCAGCGGTCGAATCCGCAACGCCGATGTAGAGCGCGCCTACCTGCTCGCCCGTTTGCAGCACTGGGCTGCATGACCAGCGCTCCAGCTCCAGGGCCATTGCCGCGGCTGGTTCGTCATCGCCATCGCGATTGGATGCATATGTCAGCGCCGCACGCGGCTGCCCGAATGCCGCCGGGTGGTGCGGTCCCAGTCGTGCAATGCAGGCATCGTTGTAGATACAGCGCTCGTCGCGGCCCCATACGAGCAGCATCGGAACTTGCGCATGCAGGCAGATCGAGAGTGCTGTGCGCAGCGCGGGGCTGTCGCCCAACAGCGCGTCCGCAGCGTGCACGGAAGCGGCCAGTAATGCTGCAGTTTCGCTCGTCTCCGGCAGCAAGCCGGCTAACGGCGACACGGCGATATCCATCCAGCGACCCGCCCGTCATTCTTCGATGGCAAATTCTAGTAGCAACCGGCCTGCACCGGCAGCGCCGCGGAACCGGCGATTCAGCTAATCGCTGCCGGCACATGGCAACACAATGCGTCTGTGGCAGAAGGATAAGGTGTTAGAGAGAGGGCAGGCGTGCCGCACCTGGCAGTGGCACCGGCAGGGCGCCCGGTCCTGCTGCTCAGCCCTCAGCGCCGCGCAACTCGCGCGCTTTGGACAATGCACCGATCAGTTCTTCGGACAGATAGGGCTTGATCAGGATGACACCACGTTCGAATCCACTCGGGATGCTGCCGATGGCCACGCCGGTTGCCAGCACGAACGGGATACCGCGCTCCGACAACAGGCGTGCGACCGGTTCGCTGGTTTCGCCGTTACCCAGGCGATAGTCCAGCACTGCGATATCCGGTGGCTCGGCGCTGATCAGCTGCAGGGCATCGCGCACTTCGCCGACCGGGCCGATGACGACGGCACCCGCCTGAACAAGCTGCAGGTCGAGCAGCATGGCATTCATGTCATCGTTTTCGACCACGAGTACCCGAACTCCACGCAACACCGACATTGCTTACTCCTTTACTGAGTCGGCCAGTATATCGGGACTGCCTGGACACAGCGCTGCAGACCCCGCTTGCACCTGAATTCGTCAGGCGCAAACTGACACTGTTCGTTTCAACAACAAGTCGCTATACTGCGCGGCCACGCCGAAGTGGCGGAATCGGTAGACGCAGCGGACTCAAAATCCGCCGCCCTTAAAAGCGTGTGGGTTCGAGTCCCACCTTCGGCACCAGGTTGTTGCAGTACCAGCGAAAGCCCTTCTGGAGAAGTCCGGTGGGGCTTTTTGCTGTGTGCCGTTCGGCAGGGCGTGGGGCTTCGTTGATGCGGCGCGACCAGCGAGGCTGGTGACCGTCAGTGCGGTCGAACGGAGCGCGAAGCGACGGCGTGGTTGGCGCGCGATGCACGACTGGCGTCAGGAGCAATTTGTTTGCAGTGCATCTGCGTGGCGCAGATGCTGATCGCTCGAGTTCGTCCATCGGCACGCCACGCATCAGGCACGCAACTGCCGCGCGCCGTGCAGTGCGCAGGTAATGGATGACGTTGCAGGCACGCGACCATCACGCTGCTTGCGTACCGTGGGAGTCTCTTTTGAGCGGGTGACCCCATGGACTTCGATGCTTCGCAACAGCTGCGCATCCTGCGCGACATCCACGACACCAAGCCGGTGGCCGACGAAGAGGGAAACTGGGCGGTACGCGCCGGCTATGCCACGCAAGCTGAAGATGGCGACATCGACCTGACGCACGAGGGCCGCAAGGCGCTGGATAGTGGGCAGACCTGAGGTGTTTCGCACCGTGCACTGCGTGGCTGGCCTTGAGATCGGACGGAGGTTTTACTCATCGCATTAGCGTGCGATGGGGCCTGCGACACGCCCCGAACGCATTGCGAGGTGGCGAGACGATTGGTCAGCGATGTAATGGCTTGCGAGTGCGTAGCGGGGAGTTGAATACAAGGCTCGCCAGTGAAATGCATTTGCGCGCCACTGGTCCCAGCCCGCAATGGCCTCGAAATACGTCTGAGACGAAGGTTAGGGACAGACAAGAAAAAGCCCCGGCCGTGCCGGGGCTTTGGATGATTGGCGTCCCCACGGGGATTCGAACCCCGGTGTCCACCGTGAAAGGGTGGTGTCCTAGGCCTCTAGACGATGGGGACGCGTATCAAAACCTCGTTGTCCACTTGAGACGGCCTAATGTCTGAAGTGGTGGAGCCAGGCGGGATCGAACCGCCGACCTCCTGCATGCCATGCAGGCGCTCTCCCAGCTGAGCTATGGCCCCGCGTTGCTGCGAGCCGGCAATCATAGCGACATCGCCGCGCGATGGGAAGTGGTCTGGGCAAAAAAGTTGTAGCAAGGGCGCAGCCGCCGGGCGAACTGCCGGGCCGCATGCGTCGAGCGCGGCGATTGAACAGCAACGGCGCAGCTGGAGTGCATGAAGCGCCATAAGTCCACGGTGTTCGGGGCGTGCAGTGGATTGCAGCGACGACGATATCGGCGCGCTGGATGCGCCGATGTGAGTTTGCACTCACTTCGACAGCGATCGATTCGCGAGCAACTGCCGCGCCGGGTCGCGCGTCAAGTCCGCTGCATCTCGTCTACAAGCAACACCGGATTCGCGTCCCGTGCTCGCCGTCATCACGGCATGCGTGAGCGCGACCATCGCGCACATTGCGTTTTTGGCGCGGCAATCTGTCGCGACGCTTCTGGCAACGTGACAACCGCAAGGCGGGCAGGGACATCGACAGCAAAATTATGTGCGCGCGCGAATGCGCATACGCTTGAGTCGTGCCGAAACTCGTCAAGCGCTTGGATCGAGCGGGTGTTGGCAGCAGTAGTGGCCTGCCGAACAGCAGTGCGTGCGTATCGATGTGCACACCAAGCGCTGTGCCATCCGCGGCAGAGATTCAACTCTTTCTGTCCGCTGCATCATGGCGATGAACCGAGGCATCATGCCCAACGTCGCTCAGAACCGGATTCGGCCTGGTGACAGACAAAAAAAAGCCCCGGCAGTGCCGGGGCTTTTGGATGATTGGCGTCCCCACGGGGATTCGAACCCCGGTGTCCACCGTGAAAGGGTGGTGTCCTAGGCCTCTAGACGATGGGGACGCATATCAAAACCTCGTTGTCCACTTGAGACGGCCTAATGTCTGAAGTGGTGGAGCCAGGCGGGATCGAACCGCCGACCTCCTGCATGCCATGCAGGCGCTCTCCCAGCTGAGCTATGGCCCCACGAAACTGAGAACGAAATGATAGCGGCCTGTTAACGTTCGCGCAAGCGCTTTTTCATTCCGAATGAGACGGTGCGACGTTCGCATCGCACTCAGTTGACGCCGTGCAGATCGCGCAACTGCGTCTGACGCGCGCCGAAGTACGCCGCCAGGTCGGCGATGTCCTGATCGCTCAGCGCCGTGGCCTGGGCGGTCATCAACGGATGCTGACGGTCGCCGCTACGGTAGGCCTGCAGCGCATGCGCAAGATAGTCGCCGTATTGGCCGCCCAGTTTGGGATAGCTGGGATCGATCGGCGCATTGCCATCGGCACCGTGGCAGTCCACGCAGCTCTGGCCGGTCGCCTTGCCCTTGGCATGGGCGAGTTTGTCGCCGGCGTCGGCGCGGCCGGTGGGCAGACCTGCCGACGAGCCGGAGCCGTGCTCGCCGCTGGCGTGGCCGGGGTCGCCAGCGGAATCGTCGGTGGACTCAACCTGGGATTGGGAACAGGCCGCCATCATCAGGGCAGCGACCAGGACGATGGCTAGACGCGGAGCGTGCAGGGCGTTCGGCATGTGGGCGCTTATTTGAGGGTGGACAGAAAGGCGGAGATGTCGGCGATGTCCTGCTCGGAAAAGCTCTGCGCCTGTGCCTGCATGGTTGGATGCTTGCGCTTGCCCTGGCGATATTCGGTCAACGCCTGGGTCAGATACTGGCTGGTCTGGCCGCCAATCTTGGGCACGCGATAACTGGGGTAGGCGTTCTTATAGCCGGTGACGCCGTGGCAACCCTGGCAGGTATAGGCGAGCAAGCGCCCATTCGACGGGTTGCCGGTCGGCGCGGCAGGGGTTGCCACCGCGGCAGCAGGTGCCGCGGGGGCCGGAGCTGCGGGTGTGGCTTGCGGTGTTGCTGATGCGCCCCCAAACGGCAGGAAGACGACCAGAGCGAGACAAGCGGCGAGCGGCTGCGGGCGCATGGTTTCGTATCCGGAAGACTGATTGAGCGTCCGCACGTGGGGGCGTGACGGAACCGGACCGAGTATGCCTGCGATTTGGCGCGGCGCAAACCGGGTGAATAGGCAAAGTTGAATAGACCATGACCTTTGGCGCATTGGCGGCATGTGCATCTGGGTGGTCTACTTGCCTACAACACCTGTTCACGCATCCACTAGGACACGACGATGTCGCCACTCTCCTTCTTGCCGGGTCGCAGCGGAACCTGCGCCGCTGCATTGTTGATCACCACGAGCCTGCTGCTGGGCGGTTGCAAGGCAGGAGAGGGCCAGGCCAAGACCGCCGAGGAAAAGAAGGCCGTCGATGCGGTGCCGGTGGAAATCGCCAAGGCCGCGCGCCGTGCGGTGGCCGCCAGTTACACCGGCACCGCCGCGCTGGAGCCGCGCGCCGAAGCGCAGGTGGTGGCCAAGACCTCAGGCGTTGCACTGTCCGTGATGGTGGAAGAGGGGCAGAAGGTGTCGGCGGGCCAGGCGCTGGTGCGTCTGGATCCGGATCGCGCGCATCTGGCGGTGGCGCAGAGCGAAGCCCAGCTGCGCAAGCTGGAAAACAGCTATCGCCGCGCCACCCAGTTGGTAGGGCAGCAGTTGGTCAGCGCCGCGGATGTGGACCAGCTCAAATTCGATGTCGAAAACAGCCGTGCGCAGCACCGGCTTGCATCGTTGGAGCTGTCGTACACCACGGTGCAGGCGCCGATCTCCGGCGTGATCGCATCGCGCTCGATCAAGACCGGCAACTTCGTGCAGATCAATACGCCGATCTTCCGCATCGTCGACGATTCGCAGCTGGAGGCCACGCTCAATGTGCCCGAACGCGAATTGGCCACGCTCAAGTCGGGCCAGCCGGTGACCTTGCTGGCCGATGCGCTACCGGGCCAACAATTCGTCGGCAAGGTGGATCGCATCGCGCCGGTGGTGGACTCGGGCAGCGGCACGTTTCGCGTGGTCTGCGCGTTCGGCCAGGGGGCCGAAGCGTTGCAGCCGGGCATGTTCGGGCGCATCCGCATCGATTACGACCAGCGCAAGGACGCATTGGTGATCCCGCGCCTGGCGTTATTGGACGACGGCGAACCGGCAGTTTTCGTAGTGCGCAACGGCAAGGCCAGCCGGGTGCCGGTGAAACTGGGCTATGCCGAGGGGCCGTGGCTGGAAGTGCGGCAGGGCCTGAAGGAAGGCGACCAGGTGGTGACTGCCGGCAAGGTGGCGCTGCGCGACGGCACTGCGGTGCAGGTGATCGGCCAACCCGATCGCAAGCCGGTCGCGACCAAGGCCGCTGCGCCCGCACATGATGAGACGCACGCATGAGCGAGAACGGCAACCCGCACGGACCCGTGCATGATCCGCACGCACCACTGCCTGGCGGCGGTGGCCTGGTGGCCTTCGCCACGCGGCGGCGTGTGACCATCGCCATGATCACCGTAACGATGCTGCTGTTCGGGCTGATCGCGTTACGCAGCCTCAAGGTCAATCTGCTGCCCGATCTGAGCTATCCCACGCTCACCGTACGCACCGAATACACCGGCGCGGCGCCGGCGGAAATCGAAACGCTGGTGACCGAGCCGGTGGAAGAAGCGGTCGGGGTGGTCAAGAACCTGCGCAAGCTCAAGTCGATCTCGCGCACAGGGCAGAGCGATGTGGTGCTGGAGTTTGCCTGGGGCACCAATATGGACCAGGCCAGCCTGGAGGTGCGCGACAAGATGGAGGCCTTGTCGCTGCCGCTGGAAACCAAGCCGCCGGTACTGCTGCGCTTCAATCCTTCCACCGAGCCGATCATGCGGCTGGCGTTGTCGCCCAAGCAGGCGCCGGCCTCCGATACCGATGCGATCCGCCAGCTCACCGGCTTGCGTCGCTATGCCGACGAAGACCTGAAAAAGAAGCTCGAACCGGTGGCCGGCGTGGCAGCGGTGAAGGTCGGCGGCGGGCTGGAAGACGAGATCCAGGTCGACATCGATCAGCAGAAGCTGGCGCAGCTCAATCTGCCGATCGACAACGTGATCACCCGGCTCAAGGAGGAGAACGTCAACATCTCCGGCGGTCGGCTGGAAGAAGGCTCGCAGCGTTACCTGGTGCGTACGGTCAACCAGTTCGTGGATCTGGACGAGATCCGCAACATGCTGGTGACCACCCAAAGCAGCAGTGGCGGCGCGGCCGAAGCGGCGATGCAACAGATGTACGCCATTGCGGCGTCCACCGGTTCGCAGGCGGCGCTGGCGGCAGCGGCCGAAGTGCAGAGCACCTCCTCCTCGTCCAGCAGCAGCATCGCCGGCGGCATGCCGGTGCGGCTGAAGGATGTGGCGCAGGTGCGCCAGGGCTACAAGGAACGCGAGGCGATCATCCGCCTGGGCGGCAAGGAAGCGGTGGAGCTGGCGATCTACAAGGAAGGCGATGCCAATACCGTGTCCACCGCCGCGGCGCTGCGCAAGCGCCTGGAGCAACTCAAGGCGACGGTGCCGGGCGATGTGGAAATCACCACGATCGAGGACCAATCGCACTTCATCGAGCATGCGATCAGCGATGTCAAAAAAGATGCGGTGATTGGCGGCGTGCTGGCGATCCTGATCATCTTCCTGTTCCTGCGCGATGGCTGGAGCACGTTCGTGATCAGCCTGTCGTTGCCGGTGTCGATCATCACCACGTTCTTCTTCATGGGCCAGCTGGGGTTGAGCCTCAACGTGATGTCGCTGGGCGGGCTGGCGTTGGCCACCGGCCTGGTGGTGGACGATTCGATCGTGGTGCTGGAGAGCATCGCCAAGGCACGCGAGCGTGGCCTGAGCGTACTGGACGCGGCCATCGCCGGCACCCGCGAAGTGAGCATGGCGGTGATGGCGTCCACGTTGACCACCATTGCGGTATTCCTGCCGTTGGTGTTCGTCGAAGGCATCGCCGGGCAGCTGTTCCGCGATCAGGCATTGACGGTGGCGATCGCGATTGCGATTTCGCTGGTGGTGTCGATGACGCTGATTCCGATGCTGAGCTCGCTCAAGGGCGCGCCGCCGATGGCGTTCCCGGACGAGCCGAGCCATCCGGATTGGCGGCCCGAGCAGCGCTGGCTCAAGCCGGTGGCGGCCGGGCGGCGCGGCGCGGGTGCGAGCGTGCGTTATGCATTCTTCGGTGCGGCGTGGGCGGTGGTGAAGGTGTGGCGCGGGTTGAGCCGCGTGGTGGGGCCGGTGATGCGCAAGGCCAGCGACCTGGCGATGGCGCCGTATGCCCGTGCCGAGCGTGGCTATCTGGGGATGTTGCCGGCGGCGCTGCGGCGTCCCTGGTTGGTGCTGGGGCTGGCCGCGGCGGCGTTCATCGGGACGGTGTTTCTGGTGCCGATGCTGGGCGCGGATCTGATTCCGCAGCTGGCGCAGGATCGCTTCGAAATGACCGTCAAACTGCCTTCCGGCACGCCGCTGGCGCAGACCGATGCAGTGGTGCGCGAGTTGCAGCTGGCGCACGACAAGGACCCGGGCGTCGCCTCGCTGTACGGCGTCAGCGGTAGCGGCACGCGCTTGGATGCCAACCCCACCGAGAGCGGCGAGAACATCGGCAAACTCACCGTGGTGATGGCAGGTGGCGGCAGCCCGGCAGTGGAGGCGGCGGCGACCGAGCGGCTGCGCAGCAGCATGATCGGGCACCCGGGCGCACAGGTGGATTTCGCGCGGCCGGCGTTGTTCAGTTTTTCAACGCCGCTGGAAGTGGAACTGCGCGGCCAGGATCTGGGCGAGCTGGAACGCGCCGGGCAGAAGTTGGCCGCGATGCTGCGCGCCAACGGCCACTACGCCGACGTCAAATCGACGGTGGAAGAGGGCTTCCCGGAGATCCAGATCCGTTTCGACCAGGAGCGCGCTGGTGCCTTGGGGCTGACCACGCGGCAGATCGCCGATGTCATCGTCAAGAAGGTACGTGGCGATGTGGCCACGCGCTACAGCTTCCGTGACCGCAAGATCGATGTGCTGGTGCGTGCCCAACAAGCCGATCGCGCCAGTGTCGATGCGATCCGTCAGCTGATCGTCAACCCGGGCAGCAGCCGGCCGGTGCGCCTGGCGGCCGTTGCCGAGGTGTTGGCGACGACGGGGCCGAGCGAGATCCATCGTGCCGACCAGACCCGCGTGGCGATCGTGTCGGCCAGCCTGAAGGACATCGACCTGGGCGGCGCGGTACGCGAAGTGGAAACGATGGTGCGCAACGACCCGCTCGCTGCCGGCGTGGGCATGCACATCGGCGGGCAGGGCGAGGAGCTGGCGCAATCGGTGAAGTCGCTGTTGTTCGCGTTCGGCCTGGCGATCTTCCTGGTCTATTTGGTGATGGCTTCGCAGTTCGAGTCGCTGCTGCATCCGTTCGTCATTCTGTTCACCATTCCGTTGGCAATGGTCGGTGCGGTGCTGGCCCTGCTGATGACCGGCAAGCCGATCTCGGTGGTGGTGTTCATCGGCCTGATCCTGCTGGTGGGCCTGGTGACCAAGAACGCGATCATCCTGATCGACAAGGTCAACCAGCTGCGCGAAGACGGCGTGCCCAAGCGCGAGGCGCTGATCGAAGGTGCGCGCTCGCGCCTGCGGCCGATCATCATGACCACCTTGTGCACGTTGTTCGGCTTCCTGCCGCTGGCGGTGGCGATGGGCGAGGGCGCGGAGGTGCGTGCACCGATGGCGATCACCGTGATCGGCGGGTTGCTGGTGTCGACCTTGCTGACCTTGCTGGTCATCCCGGTGGTGTACGACCTGCTGGATCGCCGTGCCGATGCGTACTACCTGGAGCGCGGCAGGCGCATGGCCGGGCAACGTGCACAGGCGGCAAGCAACGCCGACGGACTGGGGGCGCTATGAGCGTTGCCGCATTCAGCATCCGTCGCCCGGTCACCACCATCATGTGCTTCGTGTCGCTGGTGGTGGTGGGCTTGATCGCGGCGTTCCGGCTGCCCTTGGAGGCGCTGCCGGATATTTCCGCGCCATTCCTGTTCGTGCAATTGCCCTACACCGGCTCCACGCCGGACGAGGTGGAGCGCAACCTGGTGCGGCCGGCCGAGGAAGCGCTGGCAACGATGACCGGCATCAAGCGCATGCGCTCGACCGCCACCGCAGACGGCGCGAACATCTTCATCGAATTCTCCGACTGGGACCGCGATATCGCCATCGCCGCATCCGATGCGCGCGAGCGACTGGATGCGGTGCGCGACGATTTTCCGGAGGATCTGCAGCGCTTCCACGTCTTCAAGTGGTCCAGCAGCGACGAGCCGGTGCTCAAGGTGCGCCTGGCCAGCCAGACCGATCTGACCGGCGCGTACGACATGCTCGACCGCGAGTTCAAGCGGCGCATCGAGCGCATCCCCGGCGTGGCCAAGGTGGAGATTTCCGGTGCGCCGCCGAACGAGGTCGAGATCGCGATCGCACCGGATCGGCTCACCGCGCACGACCTCAGCCTCAACGATCTGAGCGAGCGCTTGGGCAAGCTGAATTTCTCGGTGTCTGCAGGCCAGATCGACGACAACGGCCAGCGTATCCGGGTGCAGCCAATCGGCGAGCTGCGCGACCTGCAGGAATTGCGCGAGCTGGTGCTCAATGCCAAAGGTGTGCGGCTGGGCGACATCGCCGAGGTGCGGCTCAAGCCGACGCGCATGAATTATGGCCGGCGCCTGGATGGGCGCCCGGCCATCGGCCTGGATGTCTACAAGGAACGCAGCGCCAATCTGGTGGAGGTGTCGAAGGCGGCGTTGAAAGAGGTCGAAGACATCCGCGCCCAACCGGCGCTGCGCGATGTGCAGGTCAAGGTGATCGACAACCAGGGCAAGGCGGTGACCTCGTCGCTGGCCGAACTGGCCGAAGCCGGCGCGGTGGGCCTATTGCTCTCGATCACGGTGTTGTTCTTCTTCCTGCGGCACTGGCCATCGACGCTGATGGTGACGTTGGCGATCCCGATCTGCTTCGCCATCACCTTGGGCTTCATGTATTTCGTCGGGGTCACGCTCAACATCCTGACCATGATGGGGTTGCTGCTGGCAGTGGGCATGCTGGTGGACAACGCGGTGGTGGTGGTGGAAAGCATCTACCAGGAACGCGAGCGCATGCCCGATCAACCGCAGCTTGCCGCGCTGCTGGGAACACGTAGCGTGGCCATTGCGCTCAGCGCCGGCACCTTGTGCCATTGCATCGTGTTCGTGCCGAATTTGTTTGGCGAAACCAACAACATCAGCATTTTCATGGCGCAGATCGCCATCACCATCTCGGTGTCGTTGCTGGCGTCGTGGCTGGTGGCGATCAGCTTGATTCCGATGTTGTCTGCACGCATGAAAACGCCGCCGATGGTGACCTCCGAGCACGGCGTGATTGCGCGGCTGCAGCGCCGTTACGCCAAGGTGCTGGCGTGGACGTTGGCGCACCGCGGCTGGAGCGTGACCGGCATCATCCTGGTCAGCGCGATCAGCCTGGTGCCCATGAAGTTGACCAAGGTCGACATGTTCGGTGGCGACGGGGGCAACGAAGCCTTTATCCAGTATCAGTGGAAAGGTTCGTACACACGTGAGCAGTTGGGCGAAGAGATCGGCCGTGTCGAAAACTATCTCCAAGCCAATCGTGCCAGGTACCACATCACGCAGATCTATTCGTGGTTCAGCGAAGTGGAAGGCAGCAATACGGTGGTGACCTTCGATGCGAGCAAGGTCAAGGACCTGCCGCCGCTGCTGGAAAAAATCCGCAAGGAGCTGCCGCGCTCTGCGCGTGCCGATTACAGCATCGGCAATCAGGGCGATGGCGGCAATGGCAACCAGGGCGTGCAGGTGCAGCTGGTCGGCGATTCGACTGATGCACTGAAAGCGCTGGCCGACGATGTGATTCCACTGCTAGCGCAGCGCAAGGAGCTGCGTGATGTGCATGTGGATACGGGCGACCGCACCAGCGAGCTGGCGATTCGTGTCGATCGCGAGCGCGCGGCTGCCTTCGGCTTCAGTGCCGAGCAGGTGGCCAGTTTTGTCGGGTTGGCGTTGCGCGGTACACCGCTGCGCGAGTTCCGCCGGGGCGACAACGAGGTGCCGGTGTGGGTGCGGTTTGCCGGCGCCGAGCAGAGCAAGCCGGAAGATCTGGCCAGCTTCACCGTGCGCACCAAGGACGGCCGTAGCGTACCGTTGCTGAGTCTGGTGGAGGTGCAGATCCGTCCGGCCGCCACCCAGATCGGGCGCACCAATCGGCAGACGACGCTGACGATCAAGGCCAATCTCGCCGAAAAGGTCACCATGCCCGAGGCGCGCGCAGCGATGGAAGTGCCGCTCAAGGCGATGAGTTTCCCGGCCGGTTACAGCTACACCTTCGACGGCGGCGATTACCAGAACGACGGCGAGGCGATGAACCAGATGGTGTTCAATCTGGTGATCGCGCTGGTGATGATCTATGTGGTGATGGCCGCGGTGTTCGAATCGCTGCTGTTCCCGGCGGCGATCATGAGCGGGGTGTTGTTCTCGATCTTCGGGGTGTTCTGGCTGTTCTGGATCACCGGTACCTCGTTCGGCATCATGTCCTTCATCGGCATCCTGGTGCTGATGGGCGTGGTGGTGAACAACGGCATCGTGATGATCGAGCACATCAACAATCTGCGCCGCCGCGGCATGGGGCGGACGCAGGCGCTGGTCGAAGGCTCACGCGAGCGTTTGCGGCCCATCATGATGACCATGGGCACCGCGATCCTGGCGATGGTGCCGATCTCGCTGACCAGCACCACGATGTTCAGCGACGGCCCACCGTACTTCCCGATGGCGCGCGCCATCGCCGGCGGCCTGGCGTTTTCGACGGTGGTGAGCCTGCTGTTCCTGCCGACGATCTACGCGATCCTCGACGACATGAGCAGCGGTGCGGCTGCGCTGGTACAGCGTGCGCGTGGTGTGCCGAAGGAGAGGCGGTCGAGCGCTGCGTTGGAATCGTGAACGAGGTAAGGCGTTAAGCCCCTCTCCCCCCCCGGGAGAGGGGTTGGGGGTGAGGGTACGGTTGCTTCCTTCGGCTCGTACGACAACCAAAGCACCTGGCCGCCAATCAGCGGCTCCGGTAAGGGGCGACAGCGCAGCCGGGGATCGGCTCTTCGGCACGACACATCCGTGTGCCGCTTTCCGCCGATCCCCGGCCGCGCTGCCGCTTCGGTATGTCATTGCCGTGGCTTCGAGCAGATCGGTGTGCCATCGCCATGACCTCGAGCAGAAAAGCCGCGCTCAAGGATGCTTCGAAAGATTTTTTTCGGCCTACGGGCGAACACTGCAGTGATCGCCGTCATGCAGGATCACTCGATCTCCAATGCCGTCCTTAGCGAATCCGTACATCTGTATCGGCGTACAGATTCGAAGTCATCCAACGATCAACCCGCTGGAGATGGCGTCAGCGCGTCAGCCTGCACGCACCTGCCGCACGATCGCCGCCGCCTTGGCCGAACTTTCCTTGACCTTGTCCCACTGGCCCTGCGCCAGCCAGTCCTTGGGCACCATCCACGAGCCGCCGATGCACAGCACGTTCGGCTGCGCCAGGAACTCGGCGGCGTTGGACTCGCTGATGCCGCCGGTGGGGCAGAGCTTGAGCTCGGACAACGGGCCAGCCAGGCCCTTGAGCATCTGCAGACCGCCCACGGCGGTGGCCGGGAACAACTTGCAGACGCGAAAGCCCAGGCCCATCAACGTCAGCAGCTCGGTCGGGGTGGCCGCGCCTGGAACCGCCGGGATCGGTGCATCCGCCAGCAGGCGCGCCAGCGGCGCCGGCGTGCCCGGGGTCACCAGAAAGTCTGCACCGGCATCCACCGACTGGCGCAGTTGCAGCTCGCTGAGCACCGTGCCGGCGCCGATCACGATGTTGGGCAGCTCGCGCTTGAGCATCGCCAGCGCATCGATGGCAACCGGCGTGCGCAGGGTCAGCTCGATCGCGGGCAGACCGCCTTCGAGCAGCGCATCGGCGACGCGGCGCGCCTGGTCCAGCGTGTCCACGGTGACCACCGGCAGGATGCCGGCATCGCGCAGCAACTGTTCGGCGGTGTTCTGGGTCTGGGCAATCGTCATTGCAACTCCGGGTGACGGCGACCGCCGGAGCGGCCGCAGAGAGGGAAGGGGATCAGGCGTCCTTGGACTCGTGCGGTGCTGCCGCAGCGGCAGCATCGGCACCGAGTTCGTACTCGGCGTCGTAGCTCCACAGCGCACCGTCCGGATGGGTCGGGCCGCAGGAAATCGAAATCGCGCCCTGGTCGGCGGGGCCGACGACCTGGCGGTTGATGGCGAACAGATTGCGGCCCAGGTCATTGCCGGCAACGGACGTATTGGGTGCAACCTCGCGCGATGCCCATTCTTCGGCCGAGACCAGCACTTCCAGGGTGCCGGCTTCGCCGTCCAGGCGCACGATGTCGCCTTCGCGTACGCGCCCGATCGGGCCGCCGCGTGCCGCTTCGGGCGTCAGGTGGATTGCGGCCGGGAACTTGCCCGAGGCACCGGACAGGCGGCCGTCGGTGACCAATGCCACGCGCCGGCCCTGGTTCTGCAGCAGGCCCAGCAGCGGCGCCATCGAATGCAGCTCCGGCATGCCGTTTGCGCGCGGGCCCTGGTAGCGCAACACCACCACGAAATCGTGCGGCAACACGCCGGCAGCATGCAGTTTGTTGAGCACCTGCGGCGTATCGATCACCACGGCCGGCGCCTGGATGCTGCGATGCTGCGGCTTGACTGCCGACAGCTTGATCAACGAGCGACCGAGATTGCCGCGCAGCAGGCGCAGCCCGCCTTGCGATTCGAAGGCATCGCCGACCGGACGCGCCACGCTGTCGTCGGCGGTGGTGGGAGTGCCCGGCACGTAGGTCACCTTGCCGTCCTGCAGGCGCGGCTCATTGATGTAGGCGCGCATGCCGCCTTCCACCACGGTGGGTAGGTCGTCGTGCATGTAGCCGGCGTCCATCAGCTCGCGGAACACGAATGCCGTGCCGCCCGCGGCCTGGAAGCGATTCACGTCGGCTTCGCCGTTCGGGTAGATGCGCGTCAGCAGCGGCACCGTCTGCGAGATCAGGTCCATGTCGTCCCAGGTCAGCACGATACCGGCCGCACGCGCCACTGCGATCCAGTGGATGGTGTGGTTGGTCGAGCCACCGGTCGCCATCAGCGCGACCACGGCGTTGACGATGGCGCGCTCGTCGATCAGGCGACCGAATGGGCGGAAATCTTCGCCCAACGCCGAGATCGCCAATGCGCGCGCGGTGCCTTCGCGGGTCAACGCATCACGCAACGGCAGCTCCGGATTGACGAACGAGGCGCCGGGCAGCTGCACGCCCATCGCTTCGAGCAAGACCTGGTTGGAGTTGGCCGTGCCGTAGAAGGTGCAGGTGCCCGGCGAGTGGTAGGACGAGGCCTCGGCTTCCAGCAGCTCGGCGCGCGTGGCTTCGCCAGCGGCGTAGCGTTCGCGCACTTCGGCCTTCTGCTTGTTCGGAATGCCCGGCGTCATCGGCCCGGCCGGCATGAAAATCGCCGGCAAATGGCCGAACGCCAGCGCACCGATCAGCAGGCCCGGCACGATCTTGTCGCAGACGCCCAGGTACACCACGCTGTCGAACATGTCGTGGCTCAGGCCGATGGCTGTCGCCTGGGCGATGTTGTCGCGCGAAAACAGCGACAGCTCCATACCGGCGCGGCCCTGGGTCACGCCGTCGCACATCGCCGGCACGCCACCGGCCACCTGTGCGGTGGCACCGAGCGCGCGGGCAGTCTCGCGGATCAGCTGCGGGTAGTGTTCGAACGGCTGATGTGCCGACAACATGTCGTTATAGGCGGTGATGATGCCCAGGTTCGGCGTGGCCGCACCACGCAGGCGCGATTTGTCGCCCGGCTCGGACGCAGCGAAGCCATGCGCAAGATTGCCGCAGCTCAAGCGGCTACGGAACGGACCCTCACGCAGGGCAGCATCGAGACCGGCCAGATACGCCGCGCGCGAGGGAGCGCTGCGCTTGCGGATACGGTCGGTGACGGCTTGGATATTCGGATGCAGGCTCATTGGCTACCGGCTATGAGAAACAGGGGGGAAGGAAATGCTCTTTTAATTCCCCGCACATGGATGTGCGGGTTTTTTCGAGGGACTCGCATCGCATCGGCTGTTGCGAAGGACTCGCATCAAACCACTCGCATTCAAGCACACCAATGCACCCGCAACCGCGGACCAGGCTGCTGCAGCGCCACGCGGATGGGATATTCGTTGACATCGTCGCCTGCCAGCGCAGCCTGCAGCACGTCCAGCTTCTGCTTGCCGCGCAACAACAGCAGGCGCGTCGGAATGCTGGCAAGCCCTGCAGGTGTGAGGGTGATGCGTAACGGCCATTGGTTCGAGCCCGGGCAGCCGGTGGCATCCAGCGAGGCATACGGCTGCGGGCTGGCGAGCGCCTTGGGCAGGTCGGTGGCCCCCGGGAACAACGACGCGGTGTGCCCGTCGCCGCCCATGCCCAGCACCGCCAGGCAGGCCGGTTCGGCATGCTTGGCCTGCAGGTTGGCGGTGTGCACGCATTCGGGCAATTGCTTGCCTGGGCGAACCAGCGGGATGAAGGTCGCGGCCGGTGCGTGGGTCAGGAAGCTGTGATTCACCAGCCAGGCATTGCTGTCCTGATCCTGCGGCGACAACCAGCGCTCATCGACCAGGCCCACTTCCACCCGCGACCAGTCCAGCGGCCGGTGGGCGAGGGACTCGTACACCGGCGCAGGCGTGGTACCGCCGGACAACAGCATGCGTGCCTGGCCGCGCCGGGAGATTTCCTGTTCCAGCAGGTCGGCCATTTCGCTGGCCACCGCCTCGGTCCACTCGGCCGGGTCGTCGTAGCGCACCAGGGCGATGCGCGGGTTGTCCTGCAGGTTCATCGCTGCTCCCCGGGGTGCTGACGTTGTGCATCCACCGCGTATGCGGCGGCGCCCAGCAGGCCGGCATGCGGGTGCATGACCGCCAGCGATGGCACCTTCGACATGATCGCGGAGAAACGGCCCTTGTGTTCGAAGCGCTGGCGAAAGCCGGAATGCTGCAGCGAATCCAGCACCTTGGGCACCAGCCCGCCGGTGAGGAACACGCCGTCCCAGGCGCCCTGCATCAGCACCATGTCGCCGGCGATCGCACCGAAGATGGCGCAGAACAGATCGATGGTGCGCGAGGACCGCGGGTCGCCCGCGGCCGCGCGTGCGGTGATGTCCTTGGGTTGCAGCGGGCCGGGATCGACGCCGGCGATCTCGCTGAGCGCGCGATGGATGTTGACCAGGCCGGGGCCGCAGATCAGCCGCTCGTTGGAGACCCGGCCGAACTGCTCGGACAGGATTTCCAGGATGCGGATTTCTTCCGGCGTGCCGGGCGGGAAGCTGACATGGCCGCCTTCGGTTTCCAGCGGAAAGCAGCGCCCGTTGCGGATGATCAGGCCACCCACGCCCAGGCCGGTGCCCGGGCCGATCACGCCATAGTTGCGCGCTTGATCGATCGGCGCCGGCCGCCAGCTGGCGCCGCCCACCTGCACCACGTCCTGCGGGCGCAGCAGGCTGATGGCCATGGCCTGCGCGGCAAAGTCGTTGATCAGATGCAAGGTACTGAAACCCAACATGGTGGCGGTGCGCGAGCGCGAGATCACCCAGGGATGGTTGGTGATGCGCGCCTCGTCGCCATCCACGCGGCCTGCCACGGCGAACACGCCCTGGGTGGCCTGCACGCCGATCTGGTCGAGGTAATAGCGCGCGGCTTCGCCCAGCGAACCGAAGTCCACCACGGCAAATTCGCGCGAGGTGTCATCCAGCAACGGCACCGAAGCGTCGACATCGGCCAGCGCGAAGCGCGCATTGGTTCCGCCGATATCGGCAACCAGCACCGGCTTGGAAGGAGCGGTCATGCGTTGTTTCCCTGTGCGTCGGTGGCCGGGGGCAGGAAGTGGGCGGCGGATTCGGGCCCCCAGCTGCCGGCCGGGTAGGGCTGCAGCGGCAGCGCGGCGTCTTTCCAGGCGTCGCTGACGCTGTCGATCCACGACCACGCCGCCTTGACCTCGTCGTCGCGCACGAACAGCGCGGGGTTGCCGTTGAAGGCGTCCACAAACAGACGTTCGTAGGCGATACGACGGTGCAGGCCCGTCGGCACCGACAGTTCCAGTTCCAGCGGCTGCAGTTCGATCGCGCCCCATTCCGGGCCAGCCAGGCTGCTCATCAGGCCGAGTTCGATGTTTTCCTGCGGCTGCAACTGGAAGGTCAGGCGGTTCGGCACCGCATTCTGGCGGTCGGGGCGTTCGAACAGCCAATGCGTCACCGGCTTGAGCGTCACCACGATGCGGGTGGAGCGCTCGGCCAGCCGCTTGCCGGTGCACAGGTGGAACGGCACGCCGGCCCAACGCCAGTTGTCGATATGCGCGGTGACGGCGACAAAGGTCTCCACGTCACTGCCTTCCGGCGGGTGGTAGGCCTGCGCCGGCTGTCCGTTGATGCTGCCGGCAGTGTAGCGGCCGCGCACGCAGTCATGCGCGGCGTGCTCGGCGGTCATCGGACGCAGGGCGCGCAGCACCTTGACCTTCTCATCGCGGATGCGGTCGGCTTCCAGCGAGGCCGGCGGCTCCATTGCCACCAGGCACAACAGCTGCAGGATATGGCTCTGCACCATGTCGCGCAGTGCGCCGGAGCGGGCGTAGTAGGCGTCGCGCCCGTCGACGCCTTCGCTTTCGGCGACCAGGATCTGCACCGACTCGATGTAGGCGCGGTTCCAGACCGCCTCCAGCAGCGTGTTGCCGAAGCGCAGTGCGATCAGGTTCTGCACCGCCGCCTTGCCCAGGTAGTGGTCCAGGCGGAACACGCGGTCCTCGTCGATCAGCGCGCCGATCGACTGCAGGATGTCGCGGGCGCTGTCGGAGTCGTGGCCGATCGGTTTTTCCAGCATCAAGCGATGCGGTGCCTCCAGCGCGCCACCCAGCGCCAGGCCCTGGCAGGTGCTGATGTACAGGCCCGGCGGGATCGCCAGGTAGCTCACACAGCGGCGGCTGGCCAGCTCGCGGACCGCATTGGCCACCGACTCGGCATCGCGCAGATCCACCGAGCGGTAATCGATTCGCTGCAGCAGCGTGTCGATCTGTTCGGCGGTCGCGATCGGCAGTGCTTCGGTCAGGCGCGGCCGCAGCACTTCGCGAAATGCATCGGTGTCGTGGGGCGACAGCGCCAGCGCACGGATGCGGAAGTCCTCCGGCAGCAGGCCGTCGATGAACAGGCGCAGCAGGGAAGGAAAGAGATAGCGCTGGGCAAGATCGCCGGTGGCGCCAAACAGGATCAGGGTGTTGTGCATGGACCGCGTTTCAGATTCTGGAGACATCGTTATCAGCAGCTTGTCGGAAAGGCGCCGGTCGTCCGGCGGTCGGTACGTCTGTTCCTGAGCGACACTTGCGTGCGCGCAGCGGGGGATGGACGCTGACACCCAGTCCCGGATTGTTGCAGCAACTGGCGATCAGCGGTTAGCGCCATGGCGGCATAGCTGCACCTGCGTGATGGCATGCCATGCGTCGTGCGGCGAGCTGCACTGCAGGCAATGCGTCATACCTGCGTGGCGGCATGGTCCTCCAGAGATCGATGTTGCCATGTGAAAACGATTACATGTCAGAATAAACCAATGCATTCGTTTGCAGGGAATTCCTCGCAAGCGCATGCGGCGTCACCGCCATCGGGAGGGCCGAGGGCAGGGCGCACAACTTACGTTGAGGCCGAACGATGGCGAAAGTGCAGTTGGAAGGTGTCCGCAAGGTCTACGACAATGGCCAGGTGGCGGTGCAGGGCGCAAGTTTCGAAGTGGCCGACGGCGAGCTGATGGTGCTGGTGGGGCCGTCCGGCTGCGGCAAATCGACCCTGTTGCGCATGATTGCCGGGCTTGAAGACATCAGCGCCGGCACGCTGAAGATCGGCGAGCGCGTGGTCAACGACGTGGCGCCGAAGGATCGCGACATCGCCATGGTGTTCCAGAGCTACGCGCTGTATCCGCACATGACCGTGGCCGAAAACCTGGCGTTCGGGCTCAAGCTGCGCGGGCATCCGAAGCAGGTCATCGCCGAACGCGTCAACAACGCCGCAGAGCTGTTGGGCCTGACGCCGATGCTGGACAAGCTGCCCAAGGCGATGTCCGGCGGTCAGCGTCAGCGCGTGGCGCTGGGCCGGGCGATGGTGCGCGAATCCTCGGTGTTCCTGCTCGACGAGCCGCTGTCCAACCTGGACGCCAAGTTGCGCCACAGCGTGCGCACCGAGATCGCGCAGTTGCACCGCAAGCTTGGTACCACCATGATCTACGTCACCCACGATCAGGTCGAAGCGATGACGCTTGGCCAGCGTATCGTGGTGCTCAAGGATGGCGTGATCCAGCAGATCGACAGCCCGATGGCGCTGTACGACCGTCCGGCCAATCTGTTCGTGGCCGGGTTCCTCGGCAGCCCGGCGATGAACGTGCTGCAGGGGCGTCTGGACGCGCAGGACGGCCTGCACCTGGTCATGGCCGATGGCTGGCGCGTGCCGCTGGGTGCGGCGCGGGTCGATGCGGCTTGGTTCGGCCAGGACGTGATCGTCGGTGTGCGCCCGGAGCACTTGCAGCCGTCCGACGATGCGGTCCTGGGCTTCGATGCGCGGGTCGATGTGATCGAGCCGGTCGGCAACGAGATCTTCCTCAATCTCGACCGTGGCGGTCAGCCGCTGGTGATCCGTGTCCCGCCGCAGAGCTTGCCGGCGGTAGGCCAGCCATTGCGCCTGGCATTGCGCAGCGAGGCCTTGCACTTTTTCGATCCAGCCACCGGCCAGCGGCTGGAGGCGGCTTAGGCAAACTGGTCAACAGCGACGCAGCCGCCAGACGGACACGGCCGGCGCTCGGAATTGGCGGGTGTCGTTGGGCCACTGCGTGCTGCGCGATGCCCACGCCCGCCTGGCACGGCTCGCTGCGTTTTTTTGCCGCTAACGCTCCAGCCCCGTCGTGAGTGCGCGTGGGCGGGCGCCATGCGTGCCTGCCTGCAACGCGGTACCGGCGTCCAGCGTCAGTTCCAACGGCAATACCGCCAGCGCGAGGTTGCCGGCCACGCTCACTACCGTGCCGATCGCGCTACCGTCCAATGCGACGGCATCGCCTGCATCCACGGCCGCATCCGTTTCGAGCAGCTGCAAGACGCGCTTGGCCTTGCCCAGGAAGTGCGTCCGCGCCACGATTTCCTGGCCCGGGTAGCAGCCTTTCTTGACGCTGTACGCCTGCAGGCGGTCCAGTGCCAACTGCTGCGGCGTCCACTGTTCGCGCTGGCTCTCGACCAGGCGGGCGAGCCCCAGTTGCAGATCGGTCGTCCGCCACTGCGCCTCTGCGCTCGGCAGTTCGATAGGCATCGCCAATGCATCCGGGCTGTAGAGCAATAGCGTGCGCGGCAGCGCTGCGCTACCCAGATCCAGTTCGATACGCTGGGTTCCGAGGTCGGCTTGCGCGGCATGCGCGTGTTCCGGCGCTACGAAGCCGCCGTAGGCGAGCAGCGCGGCAGCGCTGATTTTCAGCTTGCGGCGGAACACGAAACGGCCGAGTTGCGCGGCGATCTCGGCCGCGTTGCCGTCCGGCAACAGCATCAGCAGGTGTGCGTCGTCCTCACGCAGGAGTGCGAAGATGGAAATCACGCGCCCCTTCGCCGTCAGCCACGCGTTCCACTGCCACTGCCCAACCGCCAGCGCCTGTACGTCATTGGCAAATTGGGCATGCGCAAACGCCACTGCATCCGTACCGGCCAATCGGACGTATTGCATGTCGTGCAGGGAGCCAAAACCCTGCGGAATAAGATTCAGGTTGTCAGCCACGGAAGGGGAGGACTAAAATCGCCAAGTTGTGAGAGCACTATGATAGGCCATCCAACCCCCACCCCAGCGCAGGATTCCGAGACGCAGCCTTCTTCTCAGGAGCATATTCCCGAGAAAAAGCCACTGCCGAAGGAGATTGGTGGGCGCGACGGCCCCGAGCCAACGCGCTACGGCGACTGGGAAAAAAATGGACGCTGCATCGATTTTTGAGCAGCTTTTAGCCACAGCGGCCTAGTGCCGCCCAGCCGAGAAAACGAGCCCAGCGAATGGCGATCCGCGAACGTCCTCTCTCCCCGCATCTCCAGGTATACCGTTGGCAGATACAGATGGTGACCTCGATTCTCAATCGAGCCACCGGCATCGTACTGTCCGTCGGCGCACTGGGAATTGCCGCTGCCTTGCTCACCTTGATGCTTGGCCCCGACCATTGGAATTGTTTCCGCGATCAGGCTGCCACCTGGTATGGGCAGGTATTCCTGTTCGGCTGGACCTGGTCTTTCGCCTTCCACCTGTTCGGTGGCTTGCGCCACATGCTGCAGGACTTCGGGCAAGGCTACGCCGTGCGCTCGTTCATCAGCATGGGTTGGTTGTCTGTGGTTCTGAGCCTTGTGCTGACTATCGCCATCTGGGCTTACGTACTGCTGTCCGGAGGTGCCGTATGAGCCGCTACCGTACCCCGCTGAAGAATGTGCGCGGCCTGGGCGCCGCCAAGACCGGTACCGAACATTTCGTGATCCAGCGCCTGACCGCGGCCGCACTGGTGCCGCTGTCGATCTGGTTCCTGATCTTCGTGCTGAGCCTGATCGGTGCCGATCACGCTGCCGCCACCGCCGCAGTGGCCAAGCCGTGGAATGCGATTTTGCTTGTCGCTTTCCTCATTGCCTCGTTCTGGCATGCCCAGCTTGGCATGCAGGTGGTACTGGAAGACTACGTGCACGACTCGCTGCTCGCACTGATTGCGCAGACCCTCGTGCGTTTTGTTGCCGTGCTGGGCGCCATCGTCAGCGTATTTGCCGTGGCGCGTATCGCGCTGGGCATGAGCTGAGTCGTCAGCGACCAAACAGGAACCCATAATTCGATGTCCGCTTACAAGATCACAGAACACAAGTACGACATGGTCGTGGTAGGCGCCGGTGGCGCCGGCCTGCGCGCCACGTTCGGCCTGGCCCAGAAGGGCCTGCAGACGGTCTGCCTGACCAAGGTCTTCCCGACCCGTTCGCACACCGTGGCAGCGCAGGGCGGTATTTCCGCGGCGCTGGGCAACATGGGCGAGGACGACTGGCGTTATCACTTTTACGACACCATCAAGGGCTCCGATTGGCTGGGTGACCAGGACGCGATCGAGTACATGTGTCGTGAAGCGATTCCGGCCATCATCGAGCTCGAACACTACGGCGTGCCGTTCTCGCGTACCGAAGAGGGCAAGATCTACCAGCGCCCGTTCGGCGGCATGACCACCAAGTATGGCGAAGGCCCGTCAGCGCAGCGTACCTGCGCCGCAGCCGACCGGACCGGCCACGCCATGCTGCATACGCTGTATCAGCAGTCGCTGGCGCACAACGCACGCTTCATGATCGAGTACTTCGCGCTCGATCTGATCTTCGACGAAGAAGGCGTCTGCCGTGGCGTGCTCGCACTGGACATGGCAGAAGGCTCGCTACATCTGTTCCGCGCCCACGGCGTGGTGCTGGCGACCGGCGGTTACGGCCGTGCCTACTTCAGCGCCACCTCCGCACACACCTGTACCGGTGACGGCGGCGGCCTGGTGATGCGTGCCGGCCTGCCGGTGCAGGACATGGAATTCGTGCAGTTCCACCCCACCGGCATCTACGGCGCGGGCTGCCTGATCACCGAGGGCGTGCGCGGCGAAGGCGGCATCCTGCGCAACAGCAATGGCGAGCGCTTCATGGAGCGCTACGCACCGCATTACAAGGATCTGGCGTCGCGCGACGTGGTGTCGCGTTCGATGACGGTGGAAATTCGAGAAGGCCGTGGCGTGGGCGAGCACAAGGATCACATCCTGCTCGACCTGACCCACCTTGGTCCGGAAGTGATCAACGAAAAGCTGCCCGGCATCGCCGAAAGCGCACACATCTTCGCCGGCGTGGACGTGACCAAGCAGCCGATCCCGGTGCTGCCGACCGTGCACTACAACATGGGTGGCATTCCGACCAACTTCTACGGCGAGGTCGTGCGCAAGCAGGGCGACGATGCGGATGCCGTGGTGCCGGGCCTGTATGCCATCGGCGAGGCGGCGTGCGTCTCGGTCCATGGTGCAAACCGTCTGGGTTCGAACTCGCTGCTGGACCTGGTGGTGTTCGGCCGCGCGGTTGCCAATCGCTGTGCCGAGACGGTCAAGCCCAATCAGCCGCACAAGACGCTGCCGTCCGATGCCTGCGACAAGGCCTTGGGCCTGCTGGACAAGCTGCGTCACGCCAACGGCTCCACGCCGACGGCCGTGATCCGCGACAACATGCAGCGCACCATGCAGTCGGACGCCGCCGTGTTCCGCACCAGCAAGACGCTGAAAGAGGGCGTGGACAAGATGGCCGAGATCTTCGCCACCTTCGAAGACGTCAAGGTGTCTGACCGTTCGCTGGTGTGGAATTCGGACCTGATCGAGACCTATGAATTGAACAACCTGCTGCTCAACGCGGTGGCGACGATCAATTCGGCCGAACAGCGCAAGGAAAGCCGCGGCGCGCATTCGCACGAAGACTTCCCGGATCGCGACGATGTCAACTGGCAGAAGCACACGCTGGTGACCGTCGACGACAAGGGCAAGTGCGAATTCGATTACCGCCCTGTGCACATGTACACGCTGAGCAAGGACGTGGACGTGGTCCCGCCGAAGCCGCGCGTTTACTGATCGATGCGCATGCAGCGACCCACCGTTGCCTTGTCATCGCTTGCCATCGCCTCGGCGCGTGGCGGCGAGTCGGTGCAGCAGTGTGGTCGTGGCATGACGCTGGAGCAGTGCCGGCACATGGCCGGCCGCTGTGCGACTGCTTCGGCAGTGGCATCCGTCATCTTTACCTTCATGCGCACGGTGCAGTTGTCGTCCGCACCGCGCATCGCCTGAGCCAACGAGAGCAGCTATGGCAGAGTTCACCCTCCCCAAGAATTCAAAGATCGGCAAGGGCAAGCATTACCCTGCAAAGGGCGCCAAGAACACGCGCACCTTCAAGGTCTACCGCTGGGATCCGGACGTCGACGCCAACCCGCGCACCGACAGTTACGAGATCGATCTGGATAAATGCGGCCCGATGGTCCTGGACGCGCTGATCAAGATCAAGAACGAGATCGACCCGACGCTGGCGTTCCGTCGCTCCTGCCGCGAGGGCATTTGCGGCTCGTGCGCGATGAACATCGATGGCACCAACACGCTGGCCTGCACCAAGGCGATTGCCGCATGCGGCAAGTCCGAGGTGCCGATCTATCCGCTGCCGCACATGAGCGTGATCAAGGACCTGGTGCCGGATCTGACGCATTTCTATGCGCAGTACGCGTCGATCAAGCCGTGGATCCGTACCCAGACCCCGCCGCCGCCGGACCGCGAGCGCCTGCAGTCGCCCGAAGACCGTCGCAAGCTCGACGGATTGTACGAGTGCATCCTGTGCGCATGCTGCTCGACCAGTTGCCCAAGCTACTGGTGGAATGGCGAGCGGTATCTGGGCCCGGCGATCCTGCTGCAGGCCTACCGTTGGATCATCGATTCGCGCGACGAAGACACCGGTGCGCGTCTGGACGATCTGGAAGACCCGTTCAAGCTGTATCGCTGCCACACCATCATGAACTGCGCACGGACCTGCCCGAAGGGCTTGAACCCGGCGCTGGCGATCGCCGAAATCAAGAAGCTGATGATGGCGCGTCGCGCCTGATTGCACGGCATTGATTCCCCACCACGGGGATGTGGTTCGCAGCGGCACCGGCCCTTGGGTCAGGTGCCGCTGTCGTTTTTGGCCCGCCATGCGGTGCGGTGGAGAGTGAGAATGGACGAACAAACCCTGCTGAAAAAACTGCGCTGGCGTTGCCGACGCGGCATGCGCGAACTCGACCAATTATTCGGGCGCTACCTTGATCAACGCTGGGCGCAGGCTCCCGACGCCGAGCGCGCGGTTTTCCTACAGCTACTGGATTGCGAAGACGATAAGTTGTGGCGCTGGTTCATGGGATACGAGGCTTGCCCCGATGCCGCCAACGCCGCACTCATCGCCGATATTCGCGCCTTGCAGGCTTGAGTGGCGCCCCTCGCGCTGGTTGATTTGCGCATTGAGCGTGTTGGTAGCGCTGGCCGTGTGGGCGGTGTGGCGCAGTGGCGTACCACCGTGGCTGGCCGTGTTGTTGTCGGCGTACGCGGTGTTTGTAGGCGGGCGAGCAGTGCGCCAGCTGTTGCGTTCGCCAGTGAGGCAGTTGCTGGTGCCATGGACGCAAACGCCCGCCAGCATTGACGGTATGCAGGTGGAAGGGCTGCAGGTCCGTTGGCGCGGACCGCTTGCGGTGGTGTCGTGGAGGCGAGCGGATGGCCGGCGCGAGCGCCTGCATTTCTGGCCGGACACCTTGCCGGCGCCGCAACGACGTGAACTGCGTCTGGCCGCTCAGGCCCACGCCATTTCGTCGGGGCGGCCGCTAGTGGCACCATAGCGTCCCTTTCCCGGTTGAACCGCATGTTCAAACCTATCCCGGTTGCCATCGGCTTGCGCTATCTGCGTGCCAAGCGGCGCAATGGCTTCATATCGTTTATTTCGATGGCGTCGATCCTGGGCATCGCCCTGGGCGTGACCGTGCTGATCACCACGCTTGCAGTGATGAGCGGTTTCCAGAAGGAAATTCGCGACCGCCTGCTGCAGATGGCTGCCCACGCGACTGTCAGTGCAGAAGGCGCGCCGATGCGCGACTGGCAGCATGCGGTCGAGGTCGCCATGTCCGATCCGCGCGTAGCCGGTGCCGCGCCCTACATCGAAACCGAATCCTTATTGCAGGGCCCGCGCAAGCAGCCGGCCATCGTGCGCGGCGTGATTCCTGCCGAAGAAGGCAAGGTGTCGGTGCTGGCCAAGAAGATGCAGCAGGGCTCGGTCGACAGCCTGACCCCTGGCTCGTACAACATCGTCATCGGCAAGGAGCTGGCGTTGTGGCTTGGCGTGGATGTCGGCGATAGCATCGTCGTGTTGCTCAGCGACACCCAGGCGACGCCGCTGGGCGCGATGCCGCGGCTCAAGCGCTTTACCGTGAGCGGTATTTTCGAGGCCGGATACAACGAGATCGACCGCGGCCTGGCCGTGGTGAACATGCAGGACCTGGCGCGCGTGCTGCGCATGGATGGCGTCACCGGCGTGCGCCTGCGCCTGCATGACATGGATCAGGCCTGGCCGGTGGCGCGCGATCTGGCGGTGAAGTTGCACGGCCCGTATCGGGTCAGCGACTGGACCCAGGAAAACGCCAACCTGTACCACTCCTTGAAGATGGAAAAGACGGTGATGGGCATCCTGCTGTCGCTGATCGTGGCGATGGGGGCGTTCAACCTGGTGTCCTCGCAAGTGATGCTGGTGACCGACAAACAGGCCGATATCGCCATCTTGCGCACGCTCGGGCTGTCGCCGGGCGGGGTGATGCAGGTATTCATGGTGCAGGGCTCGTTGATCGGCTTCATGGGTACCTTCATGGGCGTGATCGGCGGCATCGTGCTGACGTTCAACCTCGAACGCATCCTCGGCGTGATCGAAACGATTTTCAGCGTTAAGTTGCTACCCGAAGACGTGTACTACATCACCGGCCTGCCGACCGATATGCAAACCCAGGACGTGGTAGTGATCACCGTGGTGGCTTTGGTGATGAGTTTCCTGGCGACCTTGTACCCGGCGTGGCGCGCTTCGCGCACCCAGCCGGCGGAGGCGCTGCGCTATGAATGAGATCCGGGAAGCGGCCGTGCAAACACCAGAACAGGCAACTGCGGTGATCCGCGCCGAAGCGCTGGCCAAGACCTACGCCGAAGGCAAGATGCGCACGCCGGTATTCGATGGCCTGGATCTCTCGGTGGCCACCGGCGAAACCGTAGCGATCGTCGGTGCCTCCGGCGCCGGCAAGAGCACCTTGCTGCATCTGCTCGGCGGGCTGGATATTCCGACCTCCGGCGAGGTGTATGTGGCCGGCGAGCGCATGTCGGCGCTGTCCGACGCGCAGCGCGGCAAGCTGCGTAACCAGGCGCTTGGCTTCGTCTACCAGTTCCATCACTTGTTGCCCGAATTCACCGCGTTGGAGAACGTGATGATGCCGGTGCTGTTGTCCGGCAAGGATGTGGCCGTCGCCAAGGGTCAGGCACTGCAACTGCTGGAATCGGTTGGGCTTGGGCATCGCGTCGAACACAAGCCCAGCGAACTCTCCGGGGGCGAACGTCAGCGCTGTGCGGTGGCGCGTGCATTGGTCAACAAGCCGGGCTGCGTATTGGGCGACGAGCCCACCGGCAATCTGGACGACAAGACCGCGGGCACCGTGTTCGAGCTGATGCTTGAGCTCAACCGCGCCCAGCGCACCAGCCTGGTGTTGGTGACGCACGACCGCGGCTTGGCACGGCGCCTGGACCGCGTGCTGGAGCTACACCAGGGCAAGCTGCGCGAATTGGCGCCGTCTGCGGTGTAAGCGCATGGCGAAGCGGTCGGTTGGCAGACCGATCGCGTCGTGTATGAGCGTGGAATCTTCAACGGTCACCGGTGCTGTGCCCGTTAGCCGAAATGGTGGCGAATTTTGAAGTGCAGTGGCAGCGCACGATCGCTTGCACCCCAACCGCCAGGGCATTAGCTGCCTGGTCGCCGCAGGCCAATGCAGCCTGCGGGGATGCCATGGCATCGGTCAAGGAATGATGCGCAGTGCCCGCAGGCGGGTAAACAGTTCGAAGAACGAGGCGCGGCTGTCGTGGAAGTCGAGGAAACCCAGTTCGCGGCTCTTGGTCATGTCGTTGACGCACTCGATCTCGCGGCCTAGGTCGGCATCTGTATGCCACCACGATGCAAGCCGATTGACGTCGGACTCTACCAGCTGGTGTTGCGCGGCCACCTCAGCCCATAGGGCAGGTGCGGTCTGGCTCATGCGTGGTTCCAGCGGTTCAGGCACAGCGGGGCAGGGCGCAGCATCGAGTTGGAAGAACTTCGCAATCTCGCCCCACATCCAGCGCCAGCGGAACACATCGCCATTGACGGTGTTGAAGGCCTGATTGCGCGCTGCGGGGCTAAGCCCGGCCCAGGCCAGTTGGCGGCCGAGCAGCCCGGCATCGGTGAGGTCGGTGAGGCTGTTCCACTGCGCTTGCGACCCTGGGAACACGAACGGTTGCCCGGTGTGCTTGCACAGCGATGCATACACCGCCAGCGTCACGCCCATGTTCATGGCGTTGCTGCCGTTGGCCATGCCGATCATGGTGTGCGAGCGATGTACGCTCCAGCCGAAACCGTGCTGCTGCGCATGCGCAAACAGCAGGTCTTCCAGCGTGTAGTAGAAGTTTTCGCCCCGCTGGCGCGGCTCGCTTTCGCGAAACGGCGTCTCGGCCTTGCCGCTGCCGTAATTCTCGAAGGCGCCCAGGTAGTGCTTGGTGCCGGTGACCAGCGCCATGTGCTGCAGCGGCGCATCGCTGAGTGCATCGCACAGGTGCCGCATCATCGCGCCGTTGGCCTGGACGTTCTCGCGTTCGGTATCGCGGCGGGTCCAGGTGCAGAAGAACACGTGGGTAATCGGTAGGCCACGTAACGCGCTGTTGGTGCTGTCGGCGTCCAGTAAATCTGCCGCGACCGGAATGACACCGTCGTGGGGCAGTGGCCGGCGTGCAAGGCCGTAGACGGTCCAGCCGTCGGCGAGCAGCACGTTGGCAAGGTTGTAACCGGAGATGCCGGTCACACCGACGATCAATGCAATGCCTTTACGCATGGGGGAGACTCCTGGAAAACGGATTTCACCTTAGCGGCGACACCATGAAATCGGGGCGAATGCTGGGCAAGAGGGCGTGCTGCGCCGTTGATCGTTCCATTTGCTGCGGCATGCATCGTCAGGTGTGCACTGTCCTACGCACTGCATCTAGCGGTTGCGGACTGCAGTACTTCTTCCGTATTCGCGATCAGCGAGCGCCGCGCAGTGTTCTTCCTACCCAGCCTCGGGCAGATCTCCGCTGTGCGTGGAAGGTGCCGCGATCTAAAGTGAAGACGTTGATCGATAGGGTGCGGGATGGCGACCGACAGCATGGAAGTGTCAGCGCAGGCAGCGCCGCCACAGATGGGATCGGCGGTGGCCATTGCGGCCGCGTTATTGCTGGGCGTGGTGGCCTGCGCCTGGTCGCCCACACTGCTTGCGCGCATGGTTTACGTCGGCTGCGCGTGTGTTGCATTGCTGGGCAGCGGCGCGACGGTGTGGCTGCGCCCGCGCCGGAGTGCGCTATTGCTGGCAGGGGCGGCGGCACTCTTTGGATTCGGGACGATGGGGTGGCAGGTGACCGATGCCCTGCAGTCGCAACTGCTTCCGCAGGATGAAACACGCGATGTCACCGTGCGCGGACAGATTGTCGGCCTGCCGACCGCCGAGCAACGCCGTACCCGCTTTCAGCTGCGCGTGGACCAAGCGCCGGCGCAGCCGGCGGCACTGCGCGGGAAGCTCCTGCAACTGGCCTGGTACGACGACTTTGGCGCCGAGCGCATCGGCCCGCGCGCAGCGCTACATGCAGGTGCGCGTTGGCAGCTGCGGCTCAAGCTGCGTGCGCCACGCGGCTTGCGCAATCCCGGAGGCTTCGATGCCGAGCGCCAGGCACTGGCGCAGCGCATCGCTGCGACGGGCTATGTGCGCATGCCTGCAACCGCACGCCAGATCGCGCCGCCGCAAGGCGTGGATGCGTGGCGCGAACGGATGTCGCAACGCATCGCCGAGCGTGTCGGCGGCCCTTCTGCGCCGTACCTGCGGGCGCTCGCGCTCGGAGATACCCGCGGGCTGGACGATATGGCATGGGCAACGTTGCGCGCGACCGGGCTCAGCCATCTGATCGCCATCTCTGGATTTCATGTCGGGCTGGTCGGGGCATTCTTCGCGCTGCTGGTCGCTGGCATATGGCGCTGGCAGCCGCGACTGGGCACCTTCATGCCGCGTCTGCATGCGGCATCGATTGCCGCGCTACTCGGCGCCGCCGCCTACGCGCTATTGGCTGGCCTGGCGCTGCCGACGGTACGCACCGTGTTGATGATTGCGGTGGTGGCCCTCGCCAGGGTACTGCGGCGACGCGCCTCGACCGCGCACGTCCTCTCGCTCGCCTTGTTGGCGGTGTTGCTGTGGGATCCGCTCAGCGTGCTGGTGGCTGGCTTCTGGCTCAGCTTCGCCGGCGTGGCATGGCTGGTCTGGTGCCTGCCGTCTGACGATCGCGCCATCGTGCGCGGCTTTTTGTCTGCGCAGACCGTGGCCACCGTTGGCCTGCTGCCGTTGACGGTCAGCCTGTTCGGGCAGGCGTCGCTGGTCGGGCCATTCGCCAATTTGGTCGCCATTCCCTGGTGGACTTTCGTGGTGGTGCCGCTGTGCCTGTTGGGGACCGCGCTCGAAGCGATCTATCCAGGGACCGGCGTATGGGCATGGCAGCTTGCGGGCTGGTGCTTTGAGCTGACCTGGCCGGGGTTCGTCTGGCTCGGGCACACCGCGGTGGCGTTGTGGTGGGTGCCCGAGTCCGATGGGGTTGCCCTGATCGCCGCCTTGCTCGGTGCGTTCTGGCTGTTGCTGCCGCGCGCAACGCCGGGTAAATCGTTGGCGGCGCTGCTGTGGTTGCCGCTGCTCTGGCCGGATCGCGAGCTACCCGCCGCAGGCGAGGCGGAAGTGCACGTGCTGGATGTGGGCCAGGGCTTGGCGGTGCTGGTGCGCACGCAACGCCATGCGCTGTTGTTCGATACCGGTCCGGCGGTGCGCGACGGGTTCGATGCCGGCGAGCGCGTCGTGCTGCCGGCGTTGCGCGCGCTTGGCGTACGCCGGCTGGATGCCATCGTGCTCAGCCACGCCGACGCCGATCATGCCGGTGGCTATGCCGCGGTGCGCACGGGGCTGCCGGTGGCACGCACGGCTGCGCCACCGGGTGCGCCGTTGGACGTCACCGCACGTTGCCGCGCCGGGCAGCAGTGGGAGTGGGACGGTGTGCGCTTCCGCTTCCTGCATCCCGGCGTTGGGTTTCCTTATCTACGCAATCAATCCAGCTGCGTGCTGCGGGTCGAGACCGCGTATGCGAGCGCACTGTTGCCGGGCGATATTGGCGAAATCGTCGAGCGCCGCCTGCTGCGCGGGCGCGCCGCGGATCTGCGTGCGGACCTGGTGATCGTGCCGCACCACGGCAGCGCCGACGGCTCGCAAGCCGGCTTCATCGCCGCGACCGGCGCACGCCTGGCGCTGGTGTCGTCCGGTCATGGCAACAGATTCGGGCATCCGCGCGCCGAGGTCGTGCAACGCTGGAAGTCGGGCGGAGCAGAAGTGCTGGACACTGCCCAGGCGGGAGCGATACGGGTTTGGCTCGGTGCCGCGGGCCTGCAACTGCGCGAGCGGCGGCACTGGCAGCCGCGGCTATGGGATGCTGCGGAACGGCGGCGGTCGGCTGCTATCCTATCGGTCAGCGAACAGGCGGCCGTGTTGCCGGAGGAATCGAATCGTGTTGGAGCTGGTCAAGGCAGGCGGTTGGCCGATGGTGCCGTTGCTGTTGCTGGGCGTGATCGCCCTGGCGATCGTGCTGGAGCGTCTGTGGAGCCTGCGCCGCAATGAGGTGACGCCGCCGGGCCTGGGTGAAGAAGTGCGCAATTGGGCCGCGCGCGGCAATCTGGATCCCACCCACATCGAATCGCTGCGCCGCAATTCGCCGTTGGGCGCCTTGCTGGCCGCTGCACTGGATGTGCGCGGCCGCCCGCGCGACATGATTCGCGAACGTATCGAAGACACCGGCCGGCATGTGGTGCATCGCATGGAGCGCTACCTGAATGCGTTGGGCACGATCGCTTCGGCCGGGCCGTTGTTGGGTCTGCTTGGTACCGTGGTCGGCATGATCCAGATGTTCCTGGGCATCCTCGATCACGGCGTCGGCGATGTGAATCAGCTCGCCGGCGGCATCGGCAAAGCGCTGGTGTGCACTGCCACCGGCATGATCATCGCTGTTCCGGCATTGATGGCGCATCGCTTCTTCAAGGGGCGCATCGCCGGTTACATCATCGAGATGGAGCAGGAAGCCACCTTGTTGCTGGACACCATCGATGGCCGAGTCGTGCCTGCAGCCGTCGCGCCGGCCGCAGCGGGCGCCAGGCCTGTCACGGCGAAGGGTTGACGGATGCGCATCGGCAGCGACCGAAGCCAGGACGAGCCGCATATCGACCTGGTGCCATTGATTGACGTCATCCTCGTCCTCATCATCTTTTTCGTGGTGACCACGACCTTCGACGCACGCTCCACGCTGCAGCTGCAGTTGCCGACCGCCAGCGACCAGCACACCAGTGCGCCGCCGCGTTCGTTGAGCGTGCTGGTCAACGCCGATGGGCGTTATTTCATCAACGATCAGGAAGTACTGCGCTCGGATGTGGATTCGCTCAAGCAGACCATCGCCCAGATCGCCGGCGATGACCGCGAACAGACCGTGCTGATGCGCGCCGATGCGCGGACCCCGTATCAGGCCGTGGTGACCGCGCAGGATGCGCTGGGCCAGCTCGGCTTCCGGCGCATTGCCATCGCCACCGCGCCCCCGGCCAGCGCCACCGGTACGACCGGCAAGACAAGCACCAACGGAACCCGCCAGTGACCATCTCCACCGACCGCCCGGCGCCAGTGTCTTCCTGGCGCACGTACCGTCGCCTGCTGGCGTTTGCCAAGCCGTATCGCTTGTTGCTGGTGGCCGCGTTGATCGCCGCGTTGATCGAAGCGGCCGGCACCACCGGGTTTCTGGCGTTGATGAAGCCGATCACCGACGAGACCTTCATCTACAAGAACGCCGAGGTCAGTCGCTGGCTGCCGGTGCAGATCATCCTGCTGTTCGTGGTGCGCGGCGTCGCCGGTTACATCACCGACATGGCCATGGGCAAGTCCGCACGCAGCATCGCGCGCGACCTGCGTATCAAGGTGATGGCCAAGTATCTGCGCCTGCCGGGGTCACGCTTCGATTCGGAGCCGGTGCCCTCGATGCTGATACGCCTGGGCTCGGATTCGGACCAGGTTGCGCAGGCCGCAGTAGATGCGGTCAAGGTCATGATCCAGCAATCGCTGCAGGTGATCGGTGCGCTGGCACTGATGCTGTGGCATAGCTGGCAGGTGACGTTGACCATCCTGGTGCTCGCCCCGGTGCTGGCCTGGGTGATGGACAAGGTGGCGCGGCGCTACCGCCGTATCAGCCACAGCATCCAGGAAAGCGGTGCGCAGCTGCTGCAGGCTGCCGACCAGACCTTGTCCAGCCATCAGGAGGTCAAGATCTACGGGGCCCAGCAGACCGAAATGGAGCGCTATGGCGCGCTGGCCAATCGCAACCTGCGCCTGGCGATGAAGGTCGAATCCACCCGCGGCATTTCCACTGCCACCGTGCAGATGATCGGTGCAATCGGCCTGTCGGCCCTGCTGTTCGTGGCCGGTGCGCAGGCCTTGGCCGGGCGCCTGACGGCCGGCGATTTCGTCGTGCTGATGACCTCGATGCTGACCATCATTCCGGGCCTCAAGCAGCTCACCAATGTGCAGAACATGGTGCAGCGCGGCCTGGCATCGGCCGAGCGCCTGTTTTCGGTGCTCGACAGCCCGGACGAGCCGGATCAAGGTACCGTGCCGCTGAAGCGTGCCAAGGGCTTGATCGAATTTCGCGATGTCACGGCGCGCTACCCCGGCCAGGTAAATCCGGCGCTGGCCGATGTCAGTTTCGTTGCGCAACCGGGCACCGTCACTGCCATCGTCGGGCGTTCCGGAAGCGGCAAGTCCAGTCTGATCAAGTTGATCCCGCGTTTTTACGAAGCCGAGGCCGGGCAGATCCTGCTCGACGGTCATCCGGTGCAAGCGTATGCCCTGGCGGATCTGCGCAGGCAGATTGCGCTGGTGGGCCAGCAGGTGATGTTGTTCGACGGCAGCATCGCCGACAACGTGGCGTTCGGTGAAATGCGCAACGCCGATGCCGGCCAGTTGGAGCGGGCGATTCTGGGCGCAAACGCAATGGAATTTGTCGCGCAACTGCCCGAGGGGCTGCAGTCGCATGTCGGCACCAAGGGCGGGCGCCTGTCCGGTGGCCAGCGCCAGCGTCTGGCGATCGCACGCGCCATGCTCAAGGACGCGCCGGTCCTGATCCTGGACGAGGCCACCGCAGCGCTGGACAACGAATCCGAGCGCTTGGTACAGGACGCCCTGCACAAGCTGATGCCGGACCGCACCACGCTGGTCATCGCGCATCGCCTGTCCACCATCGAGCATGCCGATCAGGTGCTGGTGATGGACCAGGGGCGGATCGTCGAGCGCGGTACGCATCACCAATTGCTGGCGCAGGGCGGCTTGTATTCGCATCTGCACGGCATGCAATTCCGCGAACGCCAGGCATGAGCAAGCGCGGCACCCGCACCCCGGGTTACTGGTACGACGACACGCCGATCCCCTTGCCGGCGCGCATCCTGGCGCCAGTCTACGGCGCTGCCATTGCATTGCGGCGGGCGCTGTATCGCCGCGGTTGGCGCAGGCGCCACCGGGTACCAGTGCCGGTGATCGTGGTTGGCAATGTCACCGCCGGCGGCACCGGCAAGACGCCGCTGACGATCGCCTTGGTCGCAAAGCTGCAGGAAGCCGGCTGGACGCCTGGCGTCGCCAGCCGTGGCTACGGCCGCGATGACGCAGGTACCGCGCGGTGGGTCGAAGCGGACACGCCGGTGGCGCTCGGCGGCGATGAGCCGGTGTTGATCGCCTGGAAAACCGGTGCACGCGTGCGTGTCGACAGCGACCGGCTCGCCGCTGCACGGGCGCTGGTCGAAGCGGGCTGCGACATCGTGATCTGCGACGACGGGCTGCAGCATTACCGTCTGGCGCGCGATGTCGAGATCGAAGTGGTCGATGGCCAGCGGCGCTACGGCAACGGACGCCTGTTGCCCGCTGGGCCGCTGCGCGAACCGGCCGCGCGCGCGCGCGATTGCGATTTCCGCGTGGTCAATCTCGGCCAGGCCAGTGCGACTGCCGCACCGCAGGTGCCCGATGATGCCGGTTTCGGCGAGTGGCAGATGCGTTTGAGCATCGACAGCGTGCAGCCGATGGATGGCAAGCGTGCGCAGCCCTTGAGCATGCTTGCCGGGCAGCGCGTGCATGCGGTAGCGGGCATCGCGCATCCGGAACGTTTCTTCGCCATGCTGCGCGCGCGCGGCATTGGCGTGGTGCCGCACGCGTTTCCGGATCATCACGTCTACCGCGCCGCGGATTTCAGCTTCGGAAGCCGCCTGCCGGTGCTGATGACCGAAAAGGATGCGGTGAAATGCCGTCCGTTCGCCGACGAGTGGTTGTACAGCGTGCCACTGAAGGCGGAGCTGCCGGCCGCGTTCTGGGTGAGTCTGCTGGACCGCCTGAACAAATTGGCCAGCCGGCAGGGCGTGTGAGTGCATCACGGGCCATGGTGAGCATGCAGCTGGACGTTGCTGGCCAACCATCGCGAGCCAGGCGTCGAGGACGCGCTTGCTGCTGTGATGTGGCATCCAGGCTGCATGAAGTTTCGCAACACTCGGGCAGAGGTCTGCCCTGAAATATCGGTGCGCATGGCTGCGAGCAGGGCATGCAGCGCGTTTTTGAGTGCTGATGTCGTGCAGCGCAGCTCCCACTGAATACAGCCACTTCGCTCAATCACACATCGGCATCAAGCGATTCGGTTCTCTCGTTTCCCCACTGCATCCAGAGCGCGCACGTATGACACCCACCACGCCTGCCGATTTCGTCGTCGCCATTCCCGCCCGTTACGCCTCTACGCGGCTGCCGGGTAAACCACTGCAACGGATCGGCGATCGCCCGATGATCCAGCATGTGGCCGAGCGTGCGTTGCTGGCGGGTGCGCGCGAGGTATGGGTGGCCACCGACGACGCGCGCATCGCAGCGGCGATCGAACATCTGCCAGGAGTGCATGTGGCAATGACCGGCGCCGCGCATCTGTCCGGTACCGACCGCCTTGCCGAATGCGCACGCATTGCCGGATGGGACGACCAGACCTGCGTGGTCAATCTGCAGGGCGACGAACCGTTTGCGCCGGCTGCAGGCATCCGTGCCGTTGCCGATCTGCTGCAGCACTCCGGTGCCCAGATGGCCACGCTGGCCGCGCCGGTGGACAGCGCGCACGACCTGTTCGATCCCAACGTGGTGAAGCTGGTGCGCACAGCCGGCGGCGATGCGCTGTATTTCAGCCGCGCGCCGATTCCCTGGCACCGCGACAGCTTCGCCAGCCAGCGCGATAGCGTGCCTGCAGAAGGTCAGTGGCTGCGCCACATCGGCATCTACGCCTATCGCGCAGGCTTCCTGCAACGCTTCGCGGCCATGCCGCCTGGCATGCTGGAGCGCATCGAATCGCTGGAACAACTGCGCGTGATGGAAGCCGGTTATCGCATCGCCGTGGCGGTGACGCCCGAGCCGTTTCCGCCGGGCATCGATACCCCGGACGATCTCGTCCGCGCACAGGTGCGGGTGGCATCGCCATGAAGGTGCTGGTCGTCTGCCTGGGCAATATCTGCCGCTCACCGATGGGCGAGGGTGCGTTGCGTGCGCGGCTGGATGAAGCCCGTTTGTCGCGGCGCATCCAGGTCGATTCGGCCGGTACCGGCGACTGGCATGCCGGCGAGGCGCCGGACCCGCGCGCCATCCGCTGCGCGCGCGGTCACGGCGTGGATATTTCCGGCCTCCGCGCGCGCCAGGTGAAGCACTCGGATTTCGAGCATTTCGATTGGCTGTTGTGCGCAGACGCCAGCAATCTGCGCGATCTGCAGCGGCTCGCCCCGGCGGCGCAGCGCGACAAGCTCGCCTTGTGGCTGCCCTGGGCCGGCATCGACGCGCGCGATGACATCCCCGACCCGTATACCGGCAGCATGGATGACTTCGAGCAGGTATGGCAGCTGGTCGACACTGCCGCGCGCCTCACCGTGGCCAGACTCACCCGCGGCTAATCGCGCTTGGGCATAATCACCGCATGAACGCCCAGCTCACCCAGGAACTGCCGGAATTTCCCACCTGGCTCAATGCCAGGCCCTCCACCTTGCAGGAGCATCGCGGCCGTGCGCTGGTGCTGGCGTTCGTCAACGCCAGTTCGGTGTGGTGCGCCGAACGCCTGGCCGAGCTTGCCCACTGGCAGGCGCGCAGCCCTGGCCGGCTCCAGGTGATCGTGGTGCAGGTGCCGCGTTTCGACAGCGAGCGCCTGCCGCAACGCTCGCTTAAACAACTGCGCGGACACGGCGTGAGTGCGCCGATCCTGCTCGACAAGGACTGGGAAACCTGGCGTCGCTTCGGTATCGAATCCTGGCCCACGCTGGTGCTGCTGGATGCCTACGGCCGCGAGCGGCAGCGCCTGGTGGGCGTCACTGGCGATCTGGACAAGGCGCTGACTGCCCTGTGCGAGGGCCAGCAGCCGCCATCGGACGCCGACCTGCACGGCGTGGCCGAGCGCGAGCCCGAGCCGCACCTGGCATTGCGTTTTCCTACCGGCCTGGCCGCGACCGAAGACCGGTTGTATGTCGCCGATACCGGCCATCACCGCGTGCTCGAGTGCACGCACAGCGGGCGCGTACTGCGCCAGTTCGGGCATGGCAATGCTGATCTCATCGACGGCGGTGTCGGCGAAGCGGCATTCCGGCGCCCGCAAGGTTTGGCGTTGGAACGCGATCAGCTGTATGTCGCCGATACAGGCAACCATGCGCTACGTCGTATCAACCTGCGCAGCGGGCAGGTGGATACCTTGTGCGGCACCGGCCGTTCCGGCGAGCCGGTCGAAGGCCCGCTGGCGTCGCCCGGTGCCTCTGCGCTGAACTACCCGCAAGGTCTGGCCATCGCCGACAACCAGGTGTTGATCGCCATGGCCGGCGATAACCGGATCTGGAGTTATCACCTGGGCCGCGCCGCGCTGACCGCGCGCGCAGGCACCGGTGCCCTTGAAATTCGCGACGGCAGCGGCCATCTCGCTGCTTTCGCACAGCCGGCCGGCTTGGCGTCCGTGCAGCAGGTGGCCTATGTCTGCGACGGGCTGGGCTCGTCAATCCGCACCATGCAACTACGCGGCGATCTGGTACAGACCTTGGTCGGCGGGCAGGGCACCTGGCAGTTTGGAGATCAGGACGGCCCACGCAGCACGGCACGCCTGCAGTTCCCACAGGCCATTGCACTGGCGGCCGATTCGCCGTTGCTGTGGATCGCCGACACCGGCAATGGCCGCCTGCGCTGCCTGCGCCTGGGCGGCGGTGAATTGACCACGGTCGCGCTGCCGCGTCGTCTGCATGGCCCGGCCGGTCTGGCGGTCACCGCCGGTGCGGTCTGGATCGCAGAAACCGATGCGCATGCCATCTTGCGATACGACCTTGCAAGCGGCGCACTGAGTGATGTTTCGATAGACGAATGAGCGTCAGGCCCCACAACGATTTCGATGGAAAAGCGTTTGCTGCGCAACTGAGCACCGCGCCTGGCGTCTATCGCATGTATGCGGGCGACGATACCTTGCTGTACGTCGGCAAGGCCGGCGCGTTGCGCAAGCGTGTGGGCAGCTATTTCAACGGGACACCGAAGAACGCCCGGTTGACCTCGATGCTGTCGCAGGTCGCGCGCATGGACGTCACCGTCACCCGCAGCGAAGCCGAAGCGCTACTGCTGGAAAACCAGCTGATCAAATCGCTGTCGCCGCGCTACAACGTCTCGTTGCGCGACGACAAAAGCTACCCATACGTGTTGCTGACCCGCGAACAATGGCCCCGGATTGCCTTGCACCGCGGTCCGCGTGCGGTGCAAGGGCGTTATTTCGGCCCTTACACGGGCGTCACCGGTGTACGCGAGACGCTCAGCTTGATGCACAAGCTCTTCAAGCTGCGCAGTTGCGAGGACAGCGTATTCCGTAACCGTTCGCGGCCATGCCTGCAATACCAGATCGGGCGTTGCAGCGGTCCGTGCGTGGACTTGGTGGCGGCTCCGGATTACGCCGAATCGGTACGCCGCGCCACCATGTTTCTCGAAGGCAAGAGCGATCAGCTCGGCGAAGAGATCATGCACTCGATGCAGCAGGCCAGCGAGGCGCTGGAATTCGAGCGTGCTGCGCGTTTGCGCGATTTGCTCTCGTCGCTGCGCAGCATGCAGAACCGTCAATACGTCGACGGGCGTGCAGCGGATCTGGACGTGCTGGCCTGCGCCACGCAATCCAGCCAGGCTTGCGTCTTGTTGCTGAGTTTTCGCGACGGCCGCAATCTCGGCACGCGCTCGTTCTTTCCCAAGACCAACGGGGAAGACAGTGCCGACGAAATTCTTGGCGCTTTCGTATCGCAGTACTACGCCGAGCACTCTCCCCCGCGCGAAATCCTGCTCGACCGCGAGATCCCGGAAGCCGAGCTGATCGAAGCGGCGCTCAGTACGGCGGCCGAGCACAAGGTGGCACTGAAGTGGAACGTGCGCGGCGAGCGTGCCGGCTATCTGCTGCTGGCAACGCGCAATGCGCAGCTGACGCTTGTCACCGAGCTCACCAGCCAGAGCGCTCAGCACGCACGCAGCGAAGCCTTGCGCGAGATGCTTGGACTTGCCGAGCCGGTCAAGCGCGTGGAGTGTTTCGACATCAGTCACACCATGGGCGAGGCGACCGTCGCTTCGTGCGTGGTATTCGACGCCAGTGGCCCGGTGCGTGGCCAGTACCGGCGCTTCAATATTTCCGGCATCACGCCGGGCGACGACTACGCAGCCATGCGGCAGGCGATCGAGCGCCGCTTCCGTCGCGCCGTGGAAGAGAACGGCGTGCTCCCCGACGTACTGTTGATCGACGGTGGCGCAGGCCAGCTGGCACAGGCGCAGGCCGCGCTGGCCGATCTCGGGGTCGAGAACGTGTTGCTGGTCGGCGTGGCCAAGGGCGAAGAGCGCCGGGCCGGGCACGAAGCGTTGATCATGGCCGACGGCCGCGAGCTGCGGCCGGGCGCGGCGTCGCCTGCGCTGCAATTCATCCAGCAGGTGCGTGACGAAGCGCACCGCTTTGCGATCACCGGCCACCGCGGTCGCCGCCAGAAGGCGCGCATGACCAGCAAGCTCGAGGATATCCCCGGCATCGGCCCTCGGCGCCGCGCGAGTCTGCTCAAGCACTTCGGCGGGCTGGTCGGGCTCAAGGCCGCCGGCGAGGCCGAGATTGCACGAGTGGAGGGGGTCAATGCCGCACTTGCCGCGCGAATCTACGCTAACCTGCACGGGCTGGCGCTTCCCGATGCGGCAGGCGAGGCAAGTCCGCAATGAAGTTGACCATCCCCACGTGGCTGACACTGCTGAGGATCGTGATGATCCCGGTGTTGGTCGTGGTGTTCTACCTGCCGTACACGTGGACGAATTTCGCGTCCGCCGGCGTGTTTGCGCTGGCCGCCATCACCGACTGGCTGGATGGCTGGGTCGCGCGGCGTTATCACCAATATTCCGCGTTCGGCGCATTTCTGGACCCGGTCGCCGACAAGTTGATGGTCGCCGTGGCGCTGTTCCTGATCGTGCAGGGCCATCCCACGCCGTGGATGGCGTTCTGGGCTGCAGTCATCGTCGGACGCGAGATTGCCGTCTCCGCACTCCGCGAATGGATGGCCGAGATCGGCCAGCGCGCCAAGGTACGCGTGGCGGCCATCGGCAAGATCAAGACCACCGCACAAATGGTGGCCTTGCTGTGCCTGTTGTATTCGGTCACGCCCGGGCAAATGCCCACGCATGAAATCTGGCTGGGCAACCTGATATTTCGTGCAGGCTACTGGACACTCGCCATTGCGGCCTTGCTGACGCTGTGGTCGGGGTTTCAGTATCTGCAGGCTGCATGGCCAAGCCTGCGCGCCGACGAAAAAGCAGCGATCAGCAACAAGCCGAAAAAAATCGAAAGCAACAGTTGACAGCTATCCTGTTCGCTGTAGAATTTCGCCTCCCAAGCGGGAATAGCTCAGTTGGTAGAGCGCAACCTTGCCAAGGTTGAGGTCGCGAGTTCGAGTCTCGTTTCCCGCTCCAGATGTAGACAGGACCCCGCGTCAGGGGTCTCGTCGTTTCAAGGCAGGATGCCTTGGGTTTGATGTTTCGGCCTGGTGGTAGAGTGGTTATGCAGCGGACTGCAAATCCGCGTACGCCGGTTCAATTCCGGCCCAGGCCTCCACATCGCATGCGGTCTTCCTGCCATCGATAACGACGACAGGGCTGGCGCAACGAAGCAACACGCTGTACAATTTTGCTCCACGCGGGAATAGCTCAGTTGGTAGAGCGCAACCTTGCCAAGGTTGAGGTCGCGAGTTCGAGTCTCGTTTCCCGCTCCAAATTCGAACCCTGGATATCGATCGATATCCAGGGTTTTTTTATTGGTCGCGTGTTATTGCCGGGGGCGTCCACGCACTACGCGGCGGCTGCGAAATATGAGCGGTGGTGCTGCGGTGTCCGGTAATGAGCGCATGTGCCAGTGCGCACACCTGTGCTTGGACACTTGGACACGTGGGTTTGACTGATTGCGTTGGAGGAATGGCGCAACGCGATGTCGCGGGCACGCGTAATCGAAACGCATCCGGGCCAGGTGACCAGCGCGTTGGCTGCATGATGCGGATGATCGTGCATGGACATCAGCCGGTAAGCGGCGCGCAGACGATTGCGTGTGCGCCGACTCGATTACCTTATAAATCGTGTGCCCGGGGCGGGGGTCGAACCCGCATAGCCTTGCGGCTGAGGGATTTTAAGTCCCTTGCGTCTACCAATTTCGCCACCCGGGCATTGCGATAGCGTGCCTGATTGCGCGGCGATTGTGAATCTTTGCTGCGTCCTTCCTGCACTGCCTGGCGCCTGCGGCCTGCGTTATGCTGCCGCCGCATAGCGGGCCGCCACGGGCTGCGCACCATTTTAAGGAACCGCATGTCCGGCATCACGCTTCTCGCCCCCCCACAGGGGCGCATCGCCGTCATCGGCTTGGGTTATGTCGGCCTGCCGTTGGCGGTTGCATTCGGGGAGCAGCGCGACACCCTGGGCTTTGACATCGATGCGCAGCGCGTTGCGCAATTGCGCGAGGGCCACGATGCCACGCTGGAACTGGACGATGCCGAATTGGCTGCCGCAACACAGTTGCGCTATAGCGCAAACGCTGCGGATCTGGCCGCCTGTCGCATTTTCATCGTGACCGTGCCAACGCCGATCGACAGCTTCGAGCAACCGGATCTGGAGCCGTTGCGTAGCGCCACGGCCTTGATCGCCGCCGCCCTCAAGCCCGGCGACCTGGTGATCTACGAATCCACGGTCTATCCAGGAACCACCGAAGAAGTTTGCGTGCCCTTGCTCGAAGCAGGCTCCGGGTTGCGTTTCAACCACGACTTCTTTTGCGGTTACAGCCCCGAGCGTGTCAATCCCGGCGATCGCCAGCGGCGTCTGCGCGACATTCGCAAGATCACCGCGGGCTCGACGGCGGACGCCGCTGATGCAGTCGACGCGCTGTATACCAGCATCATCACTGCCGGCACCTGGCGCGCTCGGTCGATGCGCGTGGCCGAAGCGGCAAAGGTGGTCGAAAACATCCAGCGCGACGTCAATATCGCACTGGTCAATGAGTTGGCGTTGATTTTCGACAAGTTGGGAATCGACACCCTGGATGTGCTCGAGGCCGCAGGAACCAAGTGGAATTTCCTGCCGTTTCGTCCTGGCCTGGTCGGTGGGCATTGCATCGGCGTGGATCCGTACTACCTGATGCACAAGTCCGAAAGCGTGGGCTATCACCCGGACCTGATCCACACCGCGCGGCAGGTCAACAATCGGGTCGGCCGACATGTGGCCGAGCGCGTGTGCGGCATGTTGGCCATGCGTGGCGTCGCGCTTGCGCAGGCGAGGGTGCTGGTACTGGGCGCCACATTCAAGGAAAACTGCCCGGATCTGCGCAACAGCCGCGCCCTGGAATTGGTGCAGTTGCTGCAGGCCGTGGGTGTGCAGGTGGACACTTGCGACCCGTGGGCAGACCCGGCTGAAGCGCTGCAGCACGGCGGTGTGCATTTAAGCCAGACCCCGGAAGAGGGCGCCTACGATGCCGTGGTGCTGGCAGTGGCGCACGCGCAGTATCGCGACTACGACGTCGCGCAGATCGCCGCGCTCGGCAAGCCGGGCGCGGTGGTGTACGACGTCAAATCGGTGTGGCCGCGTGCGGCAGTCAGCGATCGTCTGTAGCGTCTGCGTTGTGCTGCGCTAGCCACTGCACAGCGCCGCGTGCGGCGCGTCGGCCGCTGGCGAAGCAGGCGGTGAGCAGATAGCCGCCGGTTGGCGCTTCCCAATCGAGCATTTCGCCAGCGCAAAACACCCCTGGTTGCGACTGCGCCATCAGCTGATCGTCCAGCGCCTCCAGCCGCACGCCGCCTGCAGAACTGATTGCTTCGGCAAGCGGACGTGGCCGCAACAGTCGCAGCGGCAACTGCTTGAGCGTGCGTGCGACCAACGCCACGTCGTCGCCCGCCTGCTTGCCGAGTTCTTCGTAGAGCAGGGCCGCCTTGACACCATCGATGCCGACCTGGCGGCGCAGATGCTCGCTGAAACTGCGCCCCTTGCGCGGTTGGGCCAGTTCGGCATGCACGCGTTCGAGCGAGCGGCCGGGAACCAGATCCAGCACGAGTTCGGCGACGCCATGGGCGTCGATCTGCTCGCGCAGGTCCGCGGCCAAGGCATAGATCAAGCTGCCCTCGATGCCATTCGCTGTGGCCACGCATTCCCCCTGCAATGCATGCTGCATGCCGTTGCCATCCTGCCAATGCGCAACGACCGGTTTCAGCGGTGCACCTGCATGGCGCTGCACGAAGTGCGCACTCCAATCGATATCGAAGCCGCAGTTGGCCGGCACCAGGGGCGCTACCGCGATACCGCGTTGCTGCAGTGTTGCTTGCCACTGGCCGTCGGAACCAAGCTGCGGCCAGCTGCCGCCACCCAGCGCCAGCACGACCGCCTCTGCACTGCACTCCACAGCACCGGTGGGTGCGTCGAAACGGAGTGCGCCGTTTTCAGTCCAGCCCAGCCAGCGGTGCTGCACATGAAACGTGACACCCTGTTCCTTGAGCCGGCGCACCCAGCCGCGCAGCAAGGGTGCGGCCTTGCGGTCCATTGGAAAGACACGGCCGGAACTGCCGACGTAGGTCTCGACACCGAGCTCTCGCGCCCAATCGCGCAGCGCATCAGCATCGAAGTCCTGCAACCATGCGGAAACCGGTTGCTGACGTTGGCGATAGCGTTGCGCAAACAGCGGCATCGAATCGGAATGCGTGAGGTTCAAGCCGCCTTTGCCAGCGATCAGGAACTTGCGTCCCACCGAGCCCTTGGCTTCGTACAGATCCACCGCCAAGCCTGACGCGCAGGCCACTTCCGCCGCCATCAAACCGGCCGGCCCACCGCCGATCACTGCCAGCCGCTGCCTGCTCAGATCAGTCATCGTCAGGCACTCAGCGCGGCTGCACGCCCAGCAATTCCACATCGAACACCAGCGATGCACCGGGCGGTATCACGCCACCGGCGCCGTTGTCGCCATAGCCGTAATCGGGCGGAATCATCAAGGTGCGCTTGCCGCCGACACGCATGCCGGCCACGCCATCGTCCCAGCCGCGGATGACCTGGTGGCCGCCTAGTACGAATTGGAACGGCTCAGCGCGATCCAGCGAGCTGTCGAACTTCTTGCCGTGCTTGTCGGCGGCTTTTTCGTCGTACAGCCAGCCGGTGTAGTGCACGGTGACCATGGCGCCTGGTGTGGCCTCTGCACCGGTCCCCACGGTGCGGTCGATCCGCTCGAAACTGGCGATGGTGCCGCCGGAGGGCGGCAGGGCGGGCGCGCAGCTTGCGAGCAACAGGGCGACAACGAGCGTCAACAAAAGGCGCATGGCAGGGTCCATGGAGAAAGGCCGCCATTATCGCACCTGGCTCCCGGTATCATCGCGGCATGGCCAAGCTGCTGCTCAATCTGCGCAATGTTCCCGACGACGAAGCCGATGAGGTGCGGGCGCTGATGCGCGAGCAGCGCGTGCAGATCTATGAAACGCGCCCCAGCAACTGGGGGATTTCCGCTGGCGGTATCTGGCTCAGCGACGATGCCGACTATCCACGCGCCAAGGCGGCGATGGATGCCTACCAGGCGCAGCGCGGCGCGATTGCGTGTGCCCAGCGCCAGGAGGAACTTGCAGCCGGCACTGCGGAGACCTTTGGCGCGTTGCTGCGCAGGCGACCGGTCTTCGTGCTCGTGACGCTGATCGGCATGCTGGTCGTCGCCTCGCTGGTGTTGCTGCCGTTTGTGCTGTTGCGCGGCTGAGTGCGCGGCATGACGCGCTTGCAGGCACGCTGCTGCACCGTGCTGGACGTCCCGTTCACGGCGCTCGCTAGGGGCTGCCCGCGGCCCTAAAATAGCCGCATGATGATCAATACCGCCGCCTACCAGTTCGTCACCATCCAGGATCCGCAGACACTTGCCGACGGCGTGCGCGCGCAAGCCGAGCAGCATGCGCTGAAAGGATCGGTACTGGTAGCCGAAGAGGGCATCAACCTGTTCCTGGCAGGGGCTGCCGAGCAGATCGGCGCGTTCTATGCCTGGCTGCAGGCCGACGCGCGGTTTGCGCAGATGCGCATCAAGTACAGCGAAAGCGCGCATCAGCCGTTTGCGCGGCTCAAGGTCAAGATCAAGCCGGAGATCATCAGTTTTCGGCGCGACGATGCATCGCCGCTGCAAGGTCGTGCACCGTCGGTGACGCCTGCCGTGCTGCGCGAGTGGCTGCGTAATGGGCAGGATGATCGCGGCCGTCCGCTGGTGTTGCTGGACACGCGCAATGCGCAGGAAGTGGCATACGGGACCTTCCAGGGTGCATTGACGCTGCCGATCGACAAGTTCACCGACTTGCCTGGCGCGCTGGAACCGCATCGTGGCGCGTTGGCCGATGCCACGGTGGTCAGCTTCTGCACCGGTGGCATCCGTTGCGAAAAGGCCGCGCTGTGGATGCAGGCCGATGGCATGGACAACGTGCTGCAACTGGAGGGCGGAATCCTCGGCTACTTCGAAGAGGTCGGTGGCGAAGGCTACGAGGGCCGCTGCTTCGTCTTCGACGAACGCGTTGCGCTGGATCCCGAATTAAAACCCTTGGTGGACGCCGACCGTACCGCCTAGCCAGTGAAAATCTGACCGAGCGCGACTGCATTGCCCGATGTCACCGGTCGGCCTGGCGCCCGCATCATCGGCACACGTTGCAACATCTTGCCTAGAGACATCGCGCCATGCGCACGTCATGCATGCTCTAGTGACGTGTCATAACGCTCTAACTTGGGCGTAATACGTCGCATCGAGCTTGCCCTGAATTATTCACGGAGATAGGCTGCACCAGCCAGCCGCTAGCGAGGACAACAAGGATGACCATCAGAGTTTTTCTGATCGACGATCATGCACTCGTGCGTACAGGCATGAAGATGATTCTGTCCAAGGAAGTGGACGTCGATGTGGTGGGTGAAGCAGAGAGCGGCGAAGCCGCATTGCCGCAGATTCGTCAACTCAAACCGGACATCGTGCTGTGCGATCTGCATTTGCCCGGCGTCAGCGGCCTGGAAATTACCGAGCGCATCGTCAAGGGCGACTACGGTACGCGGGTCATCATCGTCTCCGTGCTCGAAGACGGCCCATTGCCCAAGCGTTTGCTCGAGGCAGGGGCCTCCGGCTATGTGGGCAAGGGTGGTGACGCGCACGAGTTGCTGCGCGCGGTGCGTGAAGTCGCATTGGGACGGCGTTATCTCGGCAATACGATCGCGCAGAACCTGGCTCTGTCTAATCTGGAAGGTGGCGGTTCACCGTTTGATGCATTGTCGCCCCGTGAGCTGGAAGTGGCCTTGCTGCTGACCCAGGGCCTGCGCCAGGAAGACATCGCCAAGCGCCTGAACCTCAGCGCCAAGACCATCAACACGCACAAGGCACGCCTGTTCGAGAAGGTCGGCATCCAGGACAACATTGCGCTGGCGCGGCTAGCCAATCAATACGGTCTGACCGATCCCTCCAGGGTGCTGTGAACCGTTGCCTTGAGTGCAGTGCAGTGGCTGCGCTGCATCGCAAGGCCAGGGCGCACAACATCGCGTAGAGAAAGCTCATCACGTGCCTAGAAATGACGTGTCTCGCCCTCAGAAGCGGTTGCTGGATTGCGTCAACGCGTGAGTGGGGGAACTAGCCCGACCTTCTAGAGGCGCGCGGTATGTCGAACAAGACCCGGGCGTCAGGGCGCCCGGGGGGTGAGCGTAACGACACGCCGGGTACTAGGAGCTTTCCGCGCTGATTGTCGTCATGTGCCAGCAAGGCCTGGCCTCGCCGCACTTGCCGATCGAAGGGTCTTTGCACCCACTGACCACGAGTGACGACAAACGTCGCCGCTCATGTGGAAGAACGTGGAGCGTCGATGTCTCGCCGGGATCACAACCGGCGGATGCGGTTTGGCGTTAGTGCAGGCGTTGCACAAAAAAACAGCGGCCCGAAGGCCGCTGTTTCGATGTTGACGTGGCCTGTTATCCCAACAGGCCACCCAATCAAGTCACCTGGCCATCAGTGATCGCCACGCGGCTTGTTGCTGTCGTCATCCTGCACCTGGTCGGCGTCGGTCGATGGAGCAGCCGGCTTGACTGGTTCGGACACGACCACCGTCGGCTTGGGCTTGCCTGCCTGCAACTCCTGCGCTGCTGCAGGGTCTGCCGGAGGCTTGCTGGCCGAGGAGGCTGCTGGCGCAGCATCGTTCGGGCTCAGCGCATCGAGCATGGTGGTCTGCACCGGAGCATACGGCTTGCGTGCGGGCGCGGTGTCCGCACTTGGGCTTGCCTGCACAACCGTCGAGGTCGAGGTCATTGCCACCTCGGCCGATGGCGCCTGCGAAGCAGACTGCTCGGCGTGCGGCGACGTCACCGTGACTACTGCGGCCTGCGATGCCGGCGTAGCCGCCGCAGGTGCCGGTAGGTCGTCAGCAGGCGTTGCCCGTGCCGGCTGCACCGGCGCTGCCTGTACCGAAGGCGCTGCCACGTCCGCCGACACAGCGCGCTGCTGGTGGTCGGCCTTCGCGGCCTCGGCGTCGGCGGCAGGTACAGCCGCACTTGCCGGCGCCGAGGGCGCAGGTTGGTGCTGGCTGCTTGTCGCCGCATCGTTGGTCACAGGCGATGCAATAGCCGGTGCCGAAGCCGCGGCAGCCGCCACCGCTGCCGTCGGTGCAGTCCCGGCAGCGGGAGCCACTGCAGGTGCCGGCGTGGATGCCACTGGCGCAGGGGCGGCAAGCGGAGCCGGGGTAGCGGACGCCTGCTGTGCGACCGGCGCGGGGCGCTGTTCTGCAGCCTGCGCTGCAGCACCCTCGGTGCTGGCAGCCGTCGACGCTGTGACAGCCGGCGCGGGTTTGGCTGGTGCGTCGGTAGCAGCGACGGGCGCAGCAGGGCGCTCGCGGGCGGCTTCGGCAACGGGTGCTGCCGAAGGCTGCGATGCCGGCACGGTATTGGAAATCGGCGCGGTGGTCGAAGCTGTATCACTGCCGCCCTGTGGCTCTGCGCGCTCCTTGGGAACCGGACGCGGCTTGGCGGTTGCCTGGGCAGCGGATTCCGACTTGGCGCGCACCGCCGGTGCCGGTGCCTCATCGTCGAAATCGAACTCCGGCTGGCCGGCGCGCGGTGCGCCCGATACATGCGCATGAGCACCGGCGTCGTCGCCTTCGCTGTCGCCATCGAGATCGTTGTCGGCATCGCTGTCCAGATCGTCGCCTTCCAGGCCATCGACGCTGGTACCACCTTCTCCGTTGGCACCGGCGCCACGACGACGACGACGGCCACCACGACGGCCGCGGCGGCGACGGCTCCCGCCTTCGCCATTGGCTGCATCGTCGCCTGCGGCATCCTGGGCCGGTGCAGTTGCATTTGCGTCGGCGCCACGATCAGCAGTGGATTCGCTCACCATGACATCGACAGGATGCGCCTGCGCCGCTTCATTGGCGTTGGTCTGCGCATTGGTGGGTGCAGCGGCGTCAGCAATGGCGGCCACCACGCTCGACGTGGTGGCCGTTGCGGCAGTGGAGGTCACGGTCTGCGCCGCTGCCGTACCCTCATCCTGGCGTGCCGGACGCGGCTGCCGCTCGGCTGGCGCGCCGTCCTGCTGTGCAGGCGCACGTGGCGGGCGTGGGCTCTGGTTCTGCGGCTTGGACTTCTGCTGCTGCGGTTGCTGCTGCTTTGACGCCTGCGTTTCATTGCGCGGCGGCTTAGGCGCCTGCACCTGCTGTGCCTGTGCGCCATTCTGCGCGCCCTGGGCGCTGGCAGGCTGGCGACGCTCGTCACGGCGTTCCTTATTGGCGCCGTTGCCATTGCCGCCATTGCCACGTTGCTGGTTGCCACCATTGCCGCCATTACGGGCATCGCGACCATCGCGGCGCTGACCGCCACGCTCGCCGCGTTCGCCACGGTTATTGCGGCCGGCATCGTTCTGGCGCGGACGCGGGGTCGACTCCGGGGCCGGGGCGACGGGCTCGACGCCGCCGAAGATCCGCTTCAGCCAGCCCACAACACCGGTGACCGGTGCCGGAATGGGCACGGTCACCACCGGCGCCGGCGCAGCGACGGGCGCGACCGGGGCAGGGGCTTCTTCGCGAACCGGTGCCGGTTGGCTCGGCTTGATCGACGTGACCGCCGGGGCTGCGGGAATATTCAACTGCGCCTTGGTCAGTGCATGCACCGGCAGCTTGCGCGGGGTGCCGCGCTGGTAGCTCGGCTTGCCGCTCTCTTCGCCCAGCTCGTTCTCGCGCAGGCGCGTGACTTCGTAGTGCGGGGTGTGCAGTTGCTCGTCGGCGACGATGATGATCGGCGACTCGTGGCGCTGCTCGATTTCACGCAGTGCGCTGCGCTTTTCGTTGAGCAGGTAGTTGGCGATTTCCACCGGCGCCTGGACCAGCACCTGCCCGGTGTTTTCCTTCATAGCGTGCTCTTCTGCCACGCGGATGATCGACAGCGACAGCGACTCGACGCTGCGCATGCGGCCATGGCCATCGCAACGCGGGCAGACGATCTGGCTGGATTCGCCCAGGCTCGGTCGCAGCCGCTGGCGGCTCATTTCCATCAGGCCGAAACGCGAGATACGGCCCAGCTGCACGCGTGCGCGGTCGTACTTGAGTGCGTTCTGCAGCCTGTTTTCAACTTCGCGCTGGTGCTTGGACGAGGCCATGTCGATGAAGTCGATGACCACCAGGCCACCCAGGTCACGCAGGCGCAGCTGGCGTGCGACTTCTTCGGCCGCTTCCAGATTGGTCTGGAACGCGGTTTCTTCGATATCGCTGCCCTTGGTAGCGCGCGAGGAGTTCACGTCGACGGCGGTCAGCGCTTCGGTCTGGTCCACCACGATCGAGCCGCCCGAGGGCAGGCGCACGTTGCGCTCATAGGCGCCTTCGATCTGCGATTCGATCTGGAAGCGATTGAACAGCGGGATATCGTCGGTGTAGTGCTTGAGCTTGCGCAGGCTCTGCGGCATCACCTGCTTCATGAATTCCTGGGCGTCGGCGTAGAGCTCCGGCGTATCGACCAGGATCTCGCCGATATCGGCGCGCAGGTAGTCGCGCAGGGCGCGGATGATCAGGCGCGATTCCTGGTAGATCAGGAACGCGGCCGGCTTGCTCAGCGCAGCTTCGGCAATCGCCTTCCAGGTCTGCAGCAGGTAGTCCAGATCCCACTGCAGTTCTTCGGCATCGCGGCCCACGCCGGCAGTGCGGATGATCACGCCCATGTCGTCAGGAATGTCGAGCTTGTCCAGCGCTTCCTTCAACGCGGCACGGTCTTCGCCCTCGATGCGGCGCGAAACGCCACCGGCGCTCGGCGAATTGGGCATCAGCACCATGTAGCGGCCGGCCAGCGAGATGAACGTGGTCAGGGCGGCGCCCTTGTTGCCACGCTCTTCCTTGTCCACCTGCACGACGATTTCCTGGCCTTCGCGCAGCAGCTCACGAATGGTCGACTTGTTATGGTCGACGCCGGCCTGGAAATAATCGCGGGAAATTTCCTTCAGCGGCAGGAAGCCATGACGCTCGGCGCCATAGTCCACGAACGCCGCTTCCAGGGAAGGCTCTAGCCGGGTGATACGGCCCTTGTAGATGTTGGACTTCTTTTGTTCCTTGGACGGCTGTTCGATGTCGATGTCGTACAGGGTCTGGCCGTCCACAATCGCCACGCGCAGCTCTTCGGCCTGCGTTGCGTTGATCAGCATTCGCTTCATTGTTGCGTTCCTCACGCGCTCTACCGCGCGGAACGCCGTGACGTTTCGCCTCTGGAACAGCTTGTCGGCCCTTCGCGCAACGCGCGGACAGGCCTGACCAGAGTTTCCAGCGCTGCAACACCACGGCAGGCCGCGGGAGCGCTTGTTTAAGTTTTATAGGTGTTTCAGGGCCGGCAGCCGCGTCCGGACAAACCGGGGCAGCGCACGGGACATGTTCAGCGCAGCGGTCAAAAACCGCTGGCGATGGCCGGGTAGGCCGGTGAGCCGCTAACATGGCCGCCCCGGGGGCGGTGGTCGCGCACTGTGCCGGAATCATCGGAAGTCAGGCTTCTGGCCAATCAACTTCCAACAAAATCAAACCCTTATCTCGCTCGCCGAGTGTAACAGAATAAAGAGCCGGATGACCGACCCCCAGCCCCCCAAGCCGCCGGCCGACCGCGTCGGCGTGCGCATTCTCAAAGTTCCGGAAGACCGTGCTGGGCAGCGGCTGGACAATTTCCTGCTTGGCCAGCTCAAGGGCGCTCCGCGTAGCCTGATCTACAAGCTGGTGCGCAGCGGTCAGGTGCGCGTGAATGGCGGGCGTGCCAAGGCCGAACGCAAGCTCGAGGGCGGCGAAGAAGTGCGGATTCCGCCGGTGCGCATCAACGAAGAGGGCGACAAGGCCGCGCCGCCGTCATCATTCATGGCGCGGCTGGAAGCGGCAATCGTGTTCGAGGATGCGCGCCTGCTTGCCCTGAACAAGCCGTCCGGGGTTGCCAGCCATGGCGGCAGCGGGATCAGCTTCGGCGCCATTGAAACGCTGCGGGCGCTGCGCCCGAACCAGAGCCTGGAACTGGTGCACCGGCTTGATCGCGATACGTCCGGCCTATTGATCGTGGCCAAGAAGCGCTCGGCGCTGACCGAGCTGCAGGCCCTCATGCGTGAAGACGACCGCGTCGAAGGACGCAGCATCACCAAGCGCTACCTGACCCTGCTGGTGGGCCGCATGCCCGACGGCGTGATGACCGTGGACGCGCCGCTACATATCGGCCTGCGCCAGGGAGGGGAGCGGCATGTGCAGGTGAATGCGATCGGCAAGCCGTCGCTGAGCCATTTCAAGTTGCTGGAACGGCGCGGCGGCCATTCCTATTGCGAAGTGCGCATCGAGACCGGTCGCACCCACCAGATTCGCGTGCATGCCCAGCACCTGGGGCACCCGGTGGCCGGCGACGAGAAATACGGTGAGGCAGACGTCAACAAGCGCCTACGCGACCAGCTTGGTTTGAAGCGGCTGTTCCTGCATGCCGCATCGCTGGAATTCGCACTGGATGCCGGCAAGACGCCGTACGTGTTGAGCGCGCCATTGGCGCCAGAGCTCGCCGAGGCCCTGGACCAGCTCGGTCGCTGACGCAGCCATGGCGGCTGCGCCAGCGCGGCTGGCTCAGCCTTCGTGGCGATGGTCGTGATGTTGCGGCTGCGCCGACGGATGCGGGCGTTGCTGGTGCATATCGGCCTGATGGGTCGGAGCGGCACGCGGCGGGGCGAAGGACGCCATCCGCTGCATGCGCTGCTGCGGCTCTGTCTTCATGACCGGGCGCGGTTCGTCACGCGGCTGCGACGGCTGCGCACGTTCGACACGCGGCACTGCCGCGGATGCAAACTGCTGGTGAGGCGCCAGCTGCCGCTGCTCTTGCACGGGCGGCTTCCATTGCGCAGGTTGGGCTTGGGCTCGGAACTGGCTGTCGCGGGCGTCGCGGCTCGCAAATGCATCGCGCGGCGGCATGCCGGCATGTGCGCGGTTGGCTGCAGCTGCCTGTTCCTGCGCTGCCCGCGACTGTGCGTGCATCTGCGCCATGTGCTGCTGTGCGGCCTGCAAGTCATTCACCCGTGCAGGCGTTGCAGCCGAGGCGAATGCCGGTACTTGCACGCGCGGCGAACGCATCCCGGAGGGCAATGGCTGCATCGGATGGCCCGCAGTTGTCAGGGGCGCAGCATGCGACGACGGCGATGGCGATGGCGATGCGTTCAGTGCTACCGGGCGGCCTGGTTGCAGCATCTGTGCATTGAAATGCGGTGTGGCCAGATGCGCATAGTCGGGCGGGCGATGCAGTTGGGCGGGCGAAGGCGCTGGCGTGGCCGCTCCTGCAAACGCACCAAGCCCACGTGCGCTGGCGACTGCTGCCGGTAGAGCGGCCGCCTGCGCCGCATGGAAGTTGGCTGGGGACATCCCGGCCACAGGCGCGGATGTCGAAGTGGACCAATGGCGCTGGTCCTGATTCACGTACGAGCGTGAATCGACATACGTATTTCGGTTGTTGATGATGGTGGTACGCGGCGCGTAGACATGGTTCTGGTAGACCACGTAATGCGGTGCGGCCGGCGGCGCGTTCCAATCCACACCCCAGCTGTTCCAGCCCCAGCGGTGCCAGACAGGCGCCGGCTCGGCCCAGCCGAACCAACCGTGATGGTGCTCGAGTGCGCCGCCCACCAGTACGCCGACGCCGAAGGACACCAGGCCGGTGGTGACAACGTCGCCTTCGTCGTACCAGCGGACCGGGCGGTAGCGATACTCCCTGTAGACATCGACCGGCGCGCCGTAGACCACGCCGGGATCGTAGCGCGGCACGTACACCACATCCGGTTGCGCTGGTTCGATGGTGATCACCTGCGAGGGCGGCGGGATGCGGCCCTCATCCGGAATGGGCGTCACCACCACGTGGCGCGCCACCTGCACTTGCTGTTGCGGCGTACTGTGCAGATGGCCGCTGGCCTGGGCGCGTTGGCGCATGATCTGCACCGCGTTGAGCACATCGTTGGGATCGTGGGCGTAGGCATCGCCGAGCGCACGCGTCCAATCCAGATTGCCAGCCAGTTGGGCCACCACGTCGGGAAAGGCGGTCAGTGCCTTGATGCTCGGGTCCCACGATTGCGACACCGTGGCCTGCGCGCGATCTGCAGCGCTCAAACCGCTATTGCTGCGTAGCCATTCCTGTGCGGTGACCACTTGATCGGGATACACCGACGCCGCCAAGGTTTGCGCCAGCAACTTGTCTGGAAACAGGGCAATCGGCGCGACCAGTTGGTAAAGCTGGTCCGCCGTGGGCGGCGTGTAAGCCGGCGCTGCCATCGCGCTGGGAGGCGGCGGAGGCTCGGCGGCGGCCGGCGCCGGTGCGTCGGTGCGTTGGCAGCCGCCGAGTGCAATCAGGCCAGTGGATGCGATCGACAGCGCCAAGGCAAGGCGCCCTTGTGACCATGTGCGTTGCATACGGCACCTCGCTGTGTGTGCGTTGATGACGCGCGTACCATGCGCCGGCTTGAATGTCTGGAACCTTTCTAGAACTTGGCTTCAGTCGACCAGGCGCGACGGTGTTCAGCAGACATGCGGGAAACAGCACCTCACGCAGGTGCGCTGCGTGGCATGCGGTTGATTTCAGGCGGGCGGGCGCGTCGGCTCGTCACGGGCAACACAGCGATCGGGCTTCTGAAGCGGCATTGTCTGCACTTGCTGCAACAGACTTCGCGCCAGTCCATCACGAGTGGTGATGCCCGCGCATGACGCGCTTCACGGCGTTGCGAAACGGAACAACACCAGGCTGATCGCCAGCGTTCCCATGCCCGAGACCAGGCCATACACGGTCTCGTGACCTTGTGCGTAGCGCTTGGCAGCCGGCAGTAATTCGTCCAGCGCCAGAAACACCATGACCCCGGAGATCAGCCCGAACACGGTGCCGAAGACCGCATCCGAGAGCACGCTGGACAAGGCCAGATATCCGATGCCTGCACCGACCGGTTCGGCCAACCCGCTGAGCAGGCTGGCGCCCACCGCATAGAACTTGTTGCGCGTGGCGAAATACACCGGCACCGCGATCGCGATGCCTTCGGGAATATTGTGGATGGCGATCGCGAACGCCAGCGGCATGCCGACCGCCGGGCTTTCAAGCGTGGCGAAGAAAGTCGCCAATCCTTCCGGGAAATTGTGCGCAGTGATCGCGACGGCGGTCATCAGGCCAACCCGGCGGATATAGGCCCGGTTGTCTTCGCGAAACTGCGGATCGTCGCTGGACAAGCTCTGGTGCGGATTCGGCACCAGGCGGTCGATCAGCATGATCAGCAGCATGCCGCCCAGAAAGGTCAGGGTACCGAAGGTAAAGCCGAGCTTGTCGTTGTAGGCATGGGAAAACGCGACGATCGATTTGTTGAGGATCTCGGTGAGCGACACGTACACCATGGCGCCGCCGGCGAAGGCCAGGCCGAATGCCAACAGGCGCGGATTGGGCTTTTTGGCGAACACCACCATGAGGCTGCCGAGCCCGGTTGCCAGCCCGGCCGCCAGCGTGACCGCAAGCGCGATCCAGAGATTGTGTGATGACACTGCAAGCATGTGGCGCGACGTCCTCGTGGAATGAAGAACTTCCTGCGGAGAGCGTGGCAACTGCAGCTCGCCAGATACGCACACCCCTCCGCGGAAGCAGGATGGCCATGCCGCGATGACGAAGACGTGGTGTCGAAGACGAAAAGCAGCGCCTCTGCGCCAGCGTCAGGCAGGGGCGACACTCAAGCGCGCGAACAAGGCGCTGTTGCTCATGCGCTGGTGTCGATGCGCTTGTGCCGTGCAGGAATAAGGCGTCACCGACCTCCGCTGTCCTCAGCCGCCGCGGCGTGCGCGTTCCTCGATGGCGAAACATTCGTTCGGACGCGGCACCGGCGGCTTGAACGAGACCGGCACCTGGATGGTCTGCGGCACGGCCTGGCCATTGCGGGTGGCGGCCTTGAACTGCCACTCGCGCACGCGCGTCCGGGCCGCTTCGTCGAGCACGGGCTGGCCGCTGCTCTGTGCCACCGAGACATCGGTCGGGGTGCCCTGGGTGCCGACCACGACCCGTAGCACGGTCGTGCCGCCCACACCGGCGCAGGCCAGCTGCGGCGAATATTCCGGCGGCGGCGTCTTCAGGGCGGCCAGCTCGGTGGGCGCGACAGTGGGCGCGGCGGCCTGCTGTGGCGACTTGCCGCAGCCAGCAAGGCCGGTGGCGACGACGAGGCCGGCGAACGCGGCGCGATACATGTTCATGCAGTGATTCCCTGATCGTAGAGCTGCGCGGTCTTGGCCGCGCAGATGAAGTCGTTTTCGCTCAGTCCGCCCACGTCATGGGTGGAATAGCGCACCACGACGCGGTCGTAATGCACGCCCAGGTCGGGGTGGTGGTCTTCGCGATGGGCGATCCAGGCCAGCGCATTCACAAAGGCCAGGGTGCGGTAATAGTCGGCGAAGCGGAACGTGCGCGTGAGCGCCATGCCGGCCTCGGCCAGCTCCCAGCCGGGCACCTGCGGCAGCAGCTCGGCCAGGCGCGCCTCGCCCAGCTTGTGGTCGCTGCCTTTGCGCGGGAGGCAGTGGGCCTGCTCCAGGGGAATCAGATCGGTCATGACGGTCTCGCAGGGGTGGCGGACGGCGCGCCCACCAGGATCACGGTGTTCCATGAGCGAGGGCGCTTTGGGCGGTAGAATAACCCGCATGATCCAGATATCCGACAAAGCCCAGACCTATTTCCGCAAGCTCATCGAACGCGAGGGCGTGCCCGGCATGGGCGTGCGCCTGAGCGCGGTGGATGCGGGTACCCCACGTGCCGATGCCCGGCTTGAGTTCGCCGAACCGGCGGACCTGAGCGGCGACGAATGGGCGATCGACTGCGATGGTTTCACCTTGTATGTGGTCGCTGCCAGCGTGCCGTGGATGGACGGGGCCGAAATCGACTACGTCACCCAGTCCACCGGCAACCAGCAGCTCACCATCAAGGCGCCCAAGATCAAGGGCGAAGCGCCCGCAGAGTCGGCTTCGATGGTGGAGCGCGTGCGCTGGGTGGTGGAAAACGAAATCAACCCGCAGTTGGCATCGCATGGCGGGCGCGTGGCCGTGCAGGAAGTCTCTGCCGACGGCGTGGTGTTGCTGCGCTTCGGCGGCGGTTGCCACGGCTGCGGCATGGCCGACGTGACCTTGAAGCAGGGCATCGAAAAGACCTTGATGGGGCGCGTGCCCGGCGTGACTGCGGTGCGCGATGCGACCGACCACGCCACCGGCGACGCTCCCTACATTCCGCGCGACAGCGCGGCCTGATTCCGCGCCACCGGTGACAACGGCTGCCGATCTGCTGCAGGCACTGCGCGCGCGCATGCCCGGCAAGCTCATTCTGGATCGGCGCACCGGCCTTCCGTATGGCTGGGGCATCTGGATGGGCAACCGCAAGCACGCGGCTGCGCCATTCAACGATGACCATGTCATGGATGTGCTGTTGGCGCGTGGGCAGCCGGATCGGCGCGATGTGGCCGGCGTCTCCCTGCTGTCGCCATTCCAGGCGTTCCGCAGCCTGTGGTGGCAACACTGGGACCCGCGGCCGAAGGATCAGCGTCGGCAGCACTGGCTGGCGGTGCTCGGCAGTTTTCTCATCCACCTCGGTTTTGGTGCGCTGCTCATCTGGGTGGTCACCGTGCGCTGGGCGCCGGAAGAAACCAAGCCCGGCGACGAATCGCGGGTGCGCATGACCTTGATCGGCGATGGGGCTGAAGCGCAGGGCGGCGGGGAAGGTCAACCTGCGGCCGAGGCATCGACGCAGGCTGCTGCAGCTGCGGCGTCTTCGCCAGCGCACGCGGGTGCATCGGCGGCGAAGAGCGAACCAGCTGCATCGCCGGCACCGACACCGACGCCAGTGCCGCCAGCTGCCGATCCTGTCGAGCGCCCCGACACAGCCCAGGTACCAGAACATGCGCCGGAACCGGTGCAAGCGGCCAGCGAACCCGTCACCGCGGATATTCCGCAGGTGACGGTGCAGGTGCCGCCGGTGACGATCGAATCGCCGCTGCAGGTCACCGAAACCCCGGTCGCCACCAACGACTTTGTCGTCCCACCGCCGCCAACGATCACGCTGACGCCGCGTGCGATCGAGCGGGCGGCGCCGCAGGTCGAAGTGCGTCAACGCGACATCCAGACGGTGACCGAACGCCCGCAGGTGCGCGAACTGCAGCGCCCGGCCACCGACGTGGCGGTGCGCTCTGCCGCTGCGCCAACAGTGCGCGAGCGCGACATCGTCATCCCCGAGCGCCCGCAAATCGCCGCGCCGGCTGCGCGCCTGCGTGAGATCTCGCCGACCGTGCGCATGCCTGACGTTGCGGTGCGTCCCGCAGAGCTGCCGAATGTGCCGGATCCGGCGCCTGCGCCAGTGGCGGCGACGCCTGTCGTGCCAGCAACGCCTGCGACTCCCGACCCACCGCCGGCCACCGTGGCGGCGCCATCCGCGCAAGCAGCCGCGCAACCTGCACAGTCGCAGGCCAGTCCTGCCCGGTCCGAACGTTCCAGCAGCGCGCCAGCCGCTGCATCGTCGCCCGCCAAGCCAGCCGCCAGCGGTCATGCCGGCCCGGCGCCTGCCGATCGCAGCGGCGGGTGGGACGTGGCCGCCAACGCCGACGACTGGAGCAAGTCCGACCGCAATCGGCAAGGCGACACGACGGGTGGCAACACCCAGCGCAACGGCATGTTCAATGCCGATGGCAGCATCAAGGTGGCCACCGGAGCCGGTGATGCCGGCCAGGGTGCAGGTGACCGCGGACCACCAGGCAGCGAGACCGATACCTGGACCCGCGACCAGATTGCCCAGGGCGGCACCTGGCTTAAACGTCCGCCGTACGGCTACACGCCGACATCGCTGGACAAGTACTGGATGCCGAACCAGACGCTGCTGCAGGAATGGGTGCGGCGCGGCCTGAAGAAGATCGAGATTCCGATTCCGGGCACGACCACCAAGATCAGTTGCGTGGTGTCCCTGCTGCAATTCGGCGGCGGTTGCGGCCTGAGCGACCCCAATCTCAACGATCAACCGGCTACCGCACGCCCACCGCCGGACGTGCCGTTCAAGCGTGAGTTGCAGGAAGACAAGGGCGCGCTGCCCCATAACGGCGGGTAAGCGTGACGCGCGATGAGGTGCGGCGATGTCTGCCTGAGTGCACAGATCAGCCCTGCGCCCCTTCGCTTCACGGTGCGCTTGCGCGCCTCCGGGCGCGTGGACATGCATTGTCTGCATCAGCCGCCGAGAGCGCAGGATGCGGGGGGGCGCTCGTCCATCGGCTGCAGACCGTGCCGGCCACCGGCGAACCGGTTTACCGCTTCGATAAAAACCGATCGCTCAAACTGCGGAAACGCGATACATCGCGTGGTGTTCCGGCTGCCGGTGACGGTGACGGTGGCGCCAGCGGCTCGCGGCTAGGGAGATTGCACTCTCAAACCGGAACGTGCGCCTTCCAGGAACGAGGTCAGGACCGCACGCACGACCGATGCCTGTGCCAGACGGCCGGTGGCCACTGCCCAACCGGCTCCGAACAGGCACGAGAGGTAGAAGTCGCTCCACCAGGACGCCGGCATTTCGATACCGAACACGCCGCGCCGCTGGCCGTGCAAGAAGAAAGCATCCAGATGCGCCTGGAACGACTCCCACTCCGGCGCGGCGTAATAGGTGTTGCCGCGTTCGGCGCCCTCCATGCCCATCTCGTTGACGATGTAGATGACCAGATCCAGGTCTTCCACCAAGGCGTGCGTCATGCGTCGCAGGCTTGCCATGGGATCGGGCAGGGCGTCGTCGTCGGGCAGGGCCGCCTGCAGACGCAGCCACGCTTCGGCGGTGACCTTTTCCACGATTGCCGCGCGGGTCGGGGCAAAGCGGTACAGCGTCGCGCGGCTGATCCCCGCGCCGGCGGCCAGTTCGGTGAGATTGCTGCGTGGGCGGCGGGTCAGCGTTGCGGCCAGCAGGCGGATAAGGCGTTGGTCGTCCTGGCTCATACGCTTGAAAAACGAGTGAAGCAGGGATGATACAGGTTCTTTGGAAATGATCCTTATGAATCATATTTGATTCATAAGGATCTATGGCGCATCATTGCCGCGTCATCCATTGGACCCCGCGCTGTGACAGCCCAACGCGCTTACCGTTTCTTTTCGCTGTGCGCCTTCCTTCCGTTCGCACTGGCCGCCTGCGGCAAAGCCGCTCCATCCGCTGAGTCTTCGGTTGCACCTGCGGTGGAAATCGCCACCGCGCAGGCGCGCAAGGTGTTGCAGACCACCGATCTGCCCGGCCGTGTTTCGCCGATGCGCGTAGCGCAGGTTCGTGCGCGCGTGGCCGGCGTGGTGCTGGCACGCCGGTTCGAAGAAGGTTCGGACGTCAGGGCCGGGCAGGTGTTGTTTCAGATCGACCCCGCGCCGTTCGAGGCCGCGGTGGCGCGCGCACGCGGGGAGCTGAGGCGTAGCGACGCCGAGCTGGAAAATGCCGCCGCCCAGTTCGAACGCAGCCAGCAACTGGTGCAGCGGCAGGTGATCAGCCGGCAGGACTTCGACACCGCCCGCAGCAATTTCAAAAGCACCCAGGCAGCCGTGGCGTCGGCGCGTGCGGCGCTGAAAACCGCGCAACTGGAGCTGGGCTTCGCCACGGTGCGTGCGCCGATCGACGGCCGCATCGGGCGGGCGCTGGTCACCGAGGGCGCGCTGGTCGGGCAGGGGGGCGAGGCGACAGAAATGGCGCTGATACAACAGCTCGATCCGATCTTCGCCGACTTCAATCGTCCGGTCGCCGAAGCGCTGAAGTTGCGCGGTCGCGCCCGCAAAGGCGAGGCGCCGCTCAAGGTCGTCATCGACATTCCTGAGCTCGGCGAGACACGCGAGGGCGACCTGCTGTTCGCGGACATGCGGGTGGACGAAACAACCGATACGGTGTCGCTGCGCGCGCAATTCGACAACCGCGACAACCTGTTGCTGCCGGGGATGTTCGTGCGCGTGCGCACGCCGAACGGTACCGCCAGCGACGCGGTCTACGTGCCACAGCGGGCGATTCAGCGGCGACCGGGCGGCAGCGCTGCGGTGATGGTCGTGGGCGCCGACGGCAGGGCCGAACTGCGCGATGTCCGAACCGGCGCGATGGTCGGCACCGACTGGCAGATACTCGAAGGGCTGAAGGCCGGTGAGCGCTACATCGCCTCAGGCGCGACGCGGATCCAGCCTGGTGCCGTGTTGAACGCCGCGCACTGAACCACTCTTCATTCCGCCTGTGCGGGCGCGTGGCGCCCCGGTGACCGTCCATGTCCCGATTCTTTATCGACCGCCCCAACTTCGCGTGGGTGGTTGCGATTTTCATCTCGCTCGCCGGCCTGCTGGCATTGCGCACCTTGCCTGTCGAAAAATATCCGGAAGTGGCGCCGCCGCAGATCAGCATTTCTGCCACCTATCCCGGCGCGTCGGCCCAGGTCGTCAACGACGCGGTGACCAGTGTCATCGAGCAGGAGCTCAACGGCGCGCGCGACATGCTGTATTACGACTCCAGCAGCTCCAACGGCAGTGCGCAGATCACCATCACGTTCCAGCCCGGCACCGATCCCAACATCGCCCAGGTGGACGTGCAGAACCGCATTCGTCAATCCGAATCGCGACTGCCGGCAGCGGTGACGCAACTTGGCTTGCAGGTCGAACAGACCACTGCCGGCTTCCTGATGCTGTATTCGCTGGTCTACAAGGATGCGACCGCCGCGCAGGACGTGGTGCGCCTGAACGACTACGCGGCCAGAGTGGTCAACGACGAGATCCGCCGTGTTCCCGGCGTGGGACGCGTGCAGTTCTTCGGCGCCGAAGCGGCGATGCGGGTGTGGGTGGACACCCAGGCATTGCGCGGCTATGGGCTGAGCATTGTCGACGTCAATAACGCGATCCGTGCGCAAAACCTGCAAGTGGCAGCCGGTAGCCTGGGCGAACGCCCAGGCGCGCATGATCAGGAATTGACCACCACGCTGGTGGTGCGCGGCCTGATGGAATCGCCGCAGGAATTTGGCCAGATCATCCTGCGTGCCCAGACCAATGGCGCGGTGGTGCATCTGTCGGACGTGGCGAAGCTGGAACTTGGATTGGAGAACTACCAGTTCGATGTGCAGGAAAACGGTGGCCCGGCCGCCGGCGCGGCAGTGCAGCTGGCGCCAGGCGGCAATGCCGTCGCCACCGTGGCGGCAGTGCGCCAGCGCCTGCAGGAACTCTCGCAGCGTTTTCCGGCAGACATCACCTACTCGGTGCCCTTCGATAGTTCGACCTTCGTCAATGTGGCAATCAGGAAGGTGCTTCACACCTTGCTCGAAGCGATGGCGCTGGTGTTTCTGGTGATGTTCGTGTTCCTGCAGAACATCCGCTACACCTTGATCCCGGCCATCGTGGTGCCGGTGTGCCTGTTGGGCACGTTCGCGATGATGAAGCTGCTGGGTTTCTCGGTGAACATGATGAGCATGTTCGCGATGGTGCTGGCGATCGGCATCCTGGTGGACGATGCGATTGTGGTGGTTGAGAACGTCGAGCGCCTGATGGCCGGCGAAGGCCTGTCGCCGCGCGATGCCTCGATCAAGGCGATGACGCAGGTGGGCGGTGCGATCGTCGGCATCACCCTGGTGCTCACCGCGGTGTTTTTGCCGCTCGCCTTTATGAGCGGTTCGGTCGGCGTGATCTACCGACAGTTCTCCGCAGTGCTCGCCGTCTCGATCCTGTTTTCCGGTTTCCTGGCGCTGACCATGACCCCGGCACTGTGCGCGACGTTCCTGGTACCCATCGACGGCCGCCATGAGAAGCAGGGATTCTTCGCTTGGTTCGACCGCAACTTCAGCGCGCTGACGTCGCGTTTCGATCAGTTGAACCATCGCCTGGTGCGCCGTGCCGGACGCTACATGCTGGTGTACGCCGTGCTGCTTTGCGCGCTTGGGCTGGCATACGTGCGGCTGCCGGAGGCCTTCGTACCGCAGGAAGACGAGGGCTACATGATCGTAGACATGCAGTTGCCGCCCGGCGCCAGCTACAGCCGTACGCGCGCGGCCGGGCAACAGGTCAACGATTACCTCGCCGCGCGGCCGAGCATGCAGGACGTGACGCTGGTGTACGGTTTCAGTTTCTCCGGAAGCGGCGCCAATGCGGCCATGGCCTTTCCGTCACTGAAAGACTGGAGCGAACGCGGCGACAGCGAATCGGTGGCCAGCGAAGTGGCGGCCGCCAACGCGGCGCTGGGACGCATCAGCGACGCGACCATCATGGCCGTGATGCCGCCACCGATCGAAGGCCTGGGCAATTCCGGCGGTTTCTCGCTGCGCGTGCAGGACCGCGGCAATCTTGGGCGCGACGCGCTGATGCAGTCGGTGAACCAGTTGCTGCATGCGGCCAATCAGTCGCCCAAGCTGGCATACGCGATGGTGGAAGGTCTTGCCGATGCGCCGCAGCTGCGCCTGGAAGTGGATCGCGGCAAGGCCGAAGCGCTGGGCGTGAGCTTTCAGAGTGCGATGGAGGTGCTGTCCAGCGCGTTCGGCTCGACGATCGTCAACGATTTCGTCAACCGCGGTCGTCTGCAACGGGTGGTGGTACAGGGCAATGCAAGCGATCGCGCCACGCCCCAATCACTGGACACGCTGTCTGTCACCAGCAGCACCGGCAAGCAGGTGCCGTTGACGGCGTTCACCACGCAACGGTGGGAGCAGGGGCCGGTGCAGATTGCCCGCTACAACGGCTATGCATCGGTCAATCTCACCGGCGAGGCTGCGCCAGGCATCAGCTCGGGCGACGCGCTGGCGGAAATGGAGCGCCTGGCGACTGCACTTCCCCAGGGCATTGGCTACGAATGGTCTGCACTGTCGTATCAAGAAAAAGCTGCCGGCACACAGGCGCCACTGCTGCTCGGCCTGGCCTTGCTGGTGGTGTTTCTGCTGCTGGTCGCGCTGTACGAGAGTTGGGCGATTCCGTTTTCGGTGATGCTGATCGTGCCGATCGGCGCGATTGGCGCAACCGCCGCGGTGTGGGTGGCCGGCCTTTCCAACGATGTGTACTTCAAGGTCGGCCTGATCACCATCATCGGCCTGGCCGCCAAGAATGCGATTTTGATCGTGGAATTCGCCAAGGAACTGCATGCGCAGGGCGCGCGCGTGCCGGACGCTGCAATGCAGGCGGCTAGGCTGCGCTTTCGCCCGATTGTGATGACGTCGCTGGCCTTCATTCTCGGCGTGATTCCGCTGGTGATCGCACGCGGTGCGGGTGCAGCGAGCCAGAATGCGTTGGGTACCGGCGTGATCGGCGGCATGCTGGCGGCCAGTACGCTTGGTGTCGTGTTCACCCCGATCTTTTTTACCTGGGTGATGGCGTATGTGGCTGCCCGCAGGAGTGCAGCTGCAAACCCGGCGGAGCCCTCCACATGATCATGCCGGGCAACTGCATGCGGCATCGGTCGATCGTGAGGAGAGGGCGGCAGGAATCGCGATAGCGTTCGTGCCGACCTGACGGCGCCAGCAATCGACCGGCAGGCGCTCCAAAGCCCCGGGCCTGTTTGCGGGCGCTGAGCGCGTCTCAGCGCGGACGTTTCGTCTTTAGCTGGCCCGCAGCGCTGAGCAGTCCCAGCGCCCACTCCACGCGCTCTGCTGCGGAGTCGATCAGGCGTGCCGGGTGTTCTCCCAGCAGCGCACGAAGTTGATGCGGCGCAAACACCAGATCGACGAAGTGGCCTGCTAACGCAGAGGGATCGGCGGGTTGATCTTGGCCATCGAGGATCGCCATGCGCACACGTTGCAGCCCGCCTTCCCAGCCGATGCGGTTGACCTCCGCAGCAAGCTCCGGCGCCCGGATGGAGGTGCCGACGACCAAGCGCATCATTGCCACGGTCTGCGGCTGCAGCGCGTGCGCAAGTATTCCTCGACCTGCGAGCCTTAGCCGCCCCTCAAGATCCAGCGGGACGCTGGGAGCGGCTGGCAGGGGCTGGGTCTGCACATCACGGCGAATCACTGCCTCGAAAATGGCGTCCTTGTTGGCATAGCGCGCGTAGAGGCTGGCCTTGCCGGCACCTGCCAGTCGCGCGATGTCGTCGCATGAGGTGTGCTCGAAGCCGCGTTCCAGGAAGAGCTGTAGTGCCGCATCCAGAAGCCGCCGATCGACATCGCCGGCTTTATCGGGTGGCGGCCTGCCGCCTTTGGATTTTTGCTTGACCGCCTTCATCGACGAAACGTTACACGCCACTTGTGCTTTCAACAACTGAACGATATCGTTCAGTTGTTCGCTGCATGGTCTTTCCCGCCAGCACGATGCATGAGAGCCGATGTAACAGGGCGCTGCTGCCCCCTGGTGCGTTGGCTGCCCGCCGCTTTCGGCACCCGAAGACTCAAGCGAGAAGCACGTGGTGAACACACAGACGAGTTCGCAGGTCGTTGTTGCTGGAGCCACCGGCGATCTCGGTCACCGGATCGCGGTGGCCCTGAAAGATCAGGGCGCGGCCGTGAATGCACTGGTGCGGCACGGGGCAGGCAAGAGCCGCGTCGCGTCGTTGGAGGAGCGGGGCATCCAGGTTCGACATGTTGAGCTCGACGACGCCGAGCGGTTACGCGAGGCACTCATGGGTGCGGACTGTGTGGTTTGCGCACTCAACGGCTTGGAAGAGGTCATGTTGGGTCAACAGGGAAACCTGTTGCATGCAGCAGTTTCTGCGGGCGTCCCGCGTTTTATCCCGTCCGATTTCTCGCTGGACTACACGAAGACGCGGCCAGGCGACAATCGCAATCTGGACCTGCGGCGCCGCTTCAGAGAGCAACTGGACGCCACGCCCATTTCGGCCACATCAATTCTGTGTGGCGGCTTTCTGGAATTGCTTGAGGGCAGTGCGCGCCTGGTTGTACCGGGCCGCCGGGTTCTGCATTTTGGCGACGCAGACCAGAAACTCGATTTCACTGCCAAGGACGATGTCGCCCGCTATACGGCCGCGGCGGCGCTGGATCCCAATGCTCCACGCGATCTGCGGATTGCCGGCAACAGCATTTCGCCCAACGACATCGCACACCTGCTCACCGAGCTCACGGGCGAGCGATATCGCACGCTCAGGCCAGGCGGAATCGGCACGATGTCGGCCATCATCCGCGTCGTGCGCGCACTGACGCCGACCAGCGATGACCCGTTCCCACCCTGGCAAGGCATGCAATACCTGCGCGACATGATGAGTGGACGCGGCAAGTTGATCCATCTGGACAATGATCGCTACGGCGCGCGCGCGTGGCAGTCAGCTCGCCAGACCTTGGCGAACACCTACGCAACGGAGGCTTGAGATGACTGACGGCATGACACCGTTTCGGATCAACATCGCGCAGGCTGAGCTGGATGATCTCAACCAACGTCTTGGGCACACGCGTTGGCCCAGTCCGGAAACCGTGAGTGATCACAGCCAGGGCCCACAATCGGCGAGCATGCGACGCCTGGTCGAGCGCTGGCGGACGGGCTACGACTGGCGCGCCACCGAGCGGTTGCTCAATGGCTGGAATAGCAGTCGCACGGCCATTGACGGACTGGATATCCATTTCCTGCATGTGCGTTCACCGGAGCCGGGCGCGCTTCCATTGCTGTTGACGCATGGATGGCCGGGATCGATTCTGGAATTTCGCGACGTGATCGGCCCACTGACTGACCCGGTGGCCTACGGCGGGAAGGCGTCGGATGCGTTTCATCTGGTGATCCCATCGTTGCCCGGCTTTGGTTTCTCTGGGAAACCCACCTCCCGCGGCTGGGGAGTGGGGCGAACGGCTGCGGCATGGGTCGAACTGATGCGCCGGCTGGGTTATGGCGAACGCTGGACCGCCCAGGGCGGCGATTGGGGCAGCGCGATCACGACCGCGCTTGGGTTCATGCAGCCGCCCGGCTTGGTGGGCATCCATCTGAACATGGTGATGTTCGACCCGAGCGCCGAAGAAATTGCCAACGCCACGCCAGCAGAGCAGCGGATGCTCGACGATGCCAAGCGCTATCAGAGAGAATTTTCAGGCTACATGCACCTGCAAAGCACACGACCGCAGTCGGTGGGGTTTAGCCTGGCTGATTCTCCAGCCGGCATTGCCGCATGGATCTATGCGCTCTTCCAGGATGTTTCCCAAAGCGGCGGCGAACCGGAAAACGTGATCGCGCTGGACCATCTCATCGACGACATCATGCTGTACTGGCTCCCCAATGCCGGGCCCAGCTCGGTGCGTTTTTACTGGGAAGCTGCGCAGGAAGCTGGGACTGCGATGCCCATGCACCCGATGCCCACGCCAACCGGGATCAGCATGTTTCCCGGAGAACAAGTACGCATTTCGCGGCGCTGGGCAGAACGACGCTTCGCAGATCTGCGCTTTTTTGCAGAGGCAGAGCGGGGCGGGCATTTTGCTGCGATGGAAAATCCGCCGGCATTTGTCGACCACCTCCGAGACACCTTTCAATCGCTGCGGTAATGGTTGCGGGATCTTATCGAGTCCGACTAGCTGATTGGGCTTTGCAGCGGCAATCCAGTGCATTCGGCTGCGATGAGCTATTTAGCGAAGGGAGGGCGGACAACTTCGAGCCAGCGGGACGTGGCGGCTGATGCAAGAGGCGGATCGTTAGCCTGAGGACATGCTTGGCTAGCGACCGCCTTGAAATGTAAAGGTGAAGCGCGCCGCAGAGCGGTCGGCGGTTTGCGGGGCGATGGGCACGGGCGTGGCCTCCACCAGCGTCAACATGCCATCGGCAATAGGCACCGGAATGCCTAACGTAAGGTCAACCTGTCTGGACCAGCCACCACCCAGCACCGTCGCACGTACGATCAGTCGGCCTTCCACGATGCATTGAACATCAGTAGGGCAACGGCTGTCTTCGACGACTCGGTCGGGCCGTACCCTGGGACCATCGACCGCTGCCATCTCGCCTAGGCGCACAGGGCCTTCAATGAGATGACCCGTCGCCGGGGGCGTAGTGGCGCATCCTCCAAGCGACATGACGGCGAGCACTGCCAGAGACAGTAAAGGGGCGCGATGAAGGTCATGCTTGCCGGCAGTCCTCGCCTGGCACGATTGAGGTTGCGGGTGGCTTTGGAGCGATGCGCGCATTGATCGACGTCCTTTAGATGAGATCCCGAACCACGTCTTCGGCCAGCCACTGCGACGCGTCAGCGTCTTCGCTGACCGTGCAGCGGATCGACTGACCTGCCAGCATGGCACCGCCGCGCCGAGGCGGCTTGAGCGTGCAGACCATGAACGCGCGTTGCCGCTCTGTATAAGTAAATTGTAATGCCTGCATTGCCAATTGGTGCATCACACCCTGATACTGCGCTCGCAGCGATCTCAGGAGGAGCCGGCGCTGACGACTCTGCAGAAATGGACGTTGGAGCAGATCACCTATCGGGATGAGTTCTTGGCAAATCCACCGTTGCAGGCCATCGCTTACGTGAGCGAGGTGCGTCGTCCCATGTCGATGGGGGAGGTCGACCGGCTGCTTGTCTCTTCCAGTGCACACAACGCGCTGGCCGCCATCACCGGCGTCCTGCTCTACGACGGCGCTCGATTTTTTCAGTATTTCGAGGGCCCACCTGCCGGGGTGCAGCATACCTACGATCGCATCAAGCAGTCTGCGCGCCATCACGTGATCGCAGAGGTCTACAACGGCTCCATCGTCGAGCGTTACTTTCCCGACTGGCAGATGGCGTGCCGCAAGGTGCTTCCCGGGTCAATCGTCGAGCTCAGCGCACAACGCTGGTCGCGCACACGCCTTGCGCTGTGGTCTGCGGGAAATAAGCCGGAGCCTGTGTCCCGGTTGCTGGAGTTCTGGGAGGGGGCCATGCCGCCGACAGCTGATGTATGACCAGGCGCGGGTGAACGGTCTACCCCATCGCTAGGGCGCCCATCAGGGAGGTTCTTGCGACCGATTTGTGTCCGCCATGGCTGCAGTCCTCTTGATGCAAGCGATATCGAAAGCGACGTAGAGCGTTCTTTTCGGCGAAGAGCGAATGGCGAATGGCGAATGGCAAATAGCGAGCACGCTGTATCAGGCAGGCGCATCGAGCATCCGATTCGCTCGCATCACGGCGCAGCACACCAGGTACTGAAGGGCGATGCCAGGGTCATTGCCCACATTGCAGCAATCAACAGGCACTCAAGGCATGAGCACGTTGCAGGATCTGAAAGAGGAGCTGTCGCGCTTTGGGGCCAACAACGATGCGGTAGAAACCGCACGTGGCAAACGCATGCTGAATATCACCCCCGAAACCGGCGAACTGCTCGCCCTGCTGGTACACGCGACGCGGGCACGGCAGGTGCTAGAGGTGGGTACTTCCAATGGCTACTCCACGCTGTGGCTGGCCGAAGCTGTCATCGCCGTCGGTGGACACGTCATCACGCTGGAACATGCCGAAGACAAGGCCGCCCTGGCGGCGGCGAACTTCGTGCGTGCCGGACTACAGGCGCACATCACGCAGGTGCTGGGCGATGCAGGCACGTGGTTGGAGACCGCCGACGATGGCAGCGTCGATCTGCTGTTTTTGGACTCGGACCGCAGCGCCTATGCACGGTGGTGGCCGCAGCTGCGCCGCGTGCTCAAGCGCGGCACCGGCCTGATGGTGGTGGACAACGCCACCTCGCACGCGACGGAGATGGCAGATTTCATGCAGGCTGTCCGTGCCGACATGTCCTTCCGATGCAGCGAGGTGCCAGTCGGCAACGGACAGTTCATGGCAGTGCGCGTCGCAGACTGAATCGCTAGCGGCGTTTGCGCAGCGGCTAGCGCCCGACGATTCCAACTGAGGCTGATGCACGCCTATTCTGCTGAGCGGTCGGTCCATCGATTCTTTCCGGCTTGAAGTGACATTCGGTAGCACGACTGATTCTTCGCATCGGTTGAGTCCGGTTACAACGCTTGACCAAAACTCTGTTCGCCGCCTTTGAACGGACGCAAACACGGCGTGACATTCCTGACGCGTGGTATTGCGATCTGTGTTGATTGGCGAAGCCAGGCTTGCATCGACGACTTGCGTCCATCGTCAAGCGGCAAAGCATTGTTCTTTATCAAGCTGCCGTCGCGGTGAGGCACTTGGCCGTTGGCTCACTTGAGTTTGACGAGCCATCGCCTAGATTGGCGTATGTATCAATCAGCACTCGCCCGCGACGATCTGCCGGGTACACCTTCGCTATCGCCAAATCCAGCGCTCGCGCAACGCGTGCGTGAGTACCTGCGACTGACGCCGCAACTTCCCAATCCTGGCGCAGGACGCACGTACACGCGATGGCAGGCGCTGAGCAAGCTGGGGGCTGCGAGCTTGCCGCTTGCCAAGGTGCTGGAAGCGCATTACGACGCGGTGTCGATTTTTTCCGAGGCCGGCCAGCCATTAGCTTCCAATGGAGCGGTGTGGGCTGTGTGGGCAGCGGGCGGGCCGCATGACACCGTGGCGTACGAAGCGAGCTCAAGCACGGTGTCCGGTATCAAGCCGTGGTGCAGCGCGGAGCTGGACGTTGTGACGCACGCCTTGGTGACCGTCCGAAACGGCGATCGGCAGCCGCTTGCCGCGGTGACGCTGAGGCAAGGATGCTTCGAGCTTGATGCAAGTCAATGGCACGGACCAGGCATGCTCGGCATTCCAACTGGCAACGTCCATTTCGCGAATGCGCCGGCACGTTTGCTGGGTGCGCCGGAATTCTATTTGCAGCGGCCGGGTTTTTGGCATGGCGGGGCGGGCATCGCGGCCTGCTGGTATGGCGCCGCCGCAGCCATTGCCGAGCATGTCCGCCGCTCGCCACGAGTGGCAAACAATCCTTTTGCCGCAGCACACCTGGGCGCACTCGACGAACGGCTGACGGGTGCACGGCTGATGCTGCAGGACCTGGCCAAAACGATCGACGACGCTCCAACCCAAAGCCATCAACTGCCTGTCATTCGGTTACGTAGCGTGATGGATCGCGTCTGCCGGGACGTGATCGAACGCGCCGCCTTGGCCCTGGGGCCTGCCTCGCTGTGCTGCGATGCCGGGCACGCGCAACGGTGCGCCGACCTGGCTGCCTTCATCCGCCAATCCCACGGGGAAAAAGACGAGCAGTGGCTGGGGGAACAACTGCATGCACGCGAGGTCAACCCATGGCGGCTGTGAGGGGCGAGCAGATCGCAGGGCAAGGCATCAGCGAACAGCGCTGGCGTGCATCGAGCCAGTTGAATGCGCTGCTCACCAGCAGCCTCGACCAGCTACTGGGCACCGCCACACGTGTCGTGGTGGTTTCCCCGCATCCGGATGACGAGGTGCTGGGGTGTGGCGGGCTGCTTGCGATGGCGATCGCATCGGGAAGGCAGGTCCTGATCATCTCCGTGACCGATGGCGAAGCCGCCTATCCGCAGGACGACGCATGGCCGCCCGCGCGGCTGGCAGCTGCGCGTCGTGAGGAGTTGCGTGACGCGCTGGCGTGCCTGGGTATCGATCCATCCAGCATCGTCAGGCTGGATGCGGGAGATGGCCAGGTACGTGCCGGAATTGACGCACTTGGTACACGGCTGGCCGACCTGCTGCAACCACGCGACGTGGTGCTGGTGACGTATGCGCGCGATGGCCACCCCGATCACGAAGCCTGCGCAGATGCAGCGAGTGCCGCAGTTGCACGATGCGGAGCGCGGTTGATCCAGTTTCCGATATGGGCATGGCATTGGGACGACCCCGACCACAGTCAGATGCTGGCATCGGCCACGCGTCTGGTGCTTTCTGCCGATGCTCACGTTGCAAAGCTGCAGGCGATGTCCGCGTTCAAGACGCAGACCGGTCACGTCACGCCTGCGCTGCGCAACCCCATCCTTCCCGACTGGGCGCTGGCGAGGTTTCGGCGCGACTTCGAGGTCTATCTCCCATGAACGCCCAGGCCAACGCCGATTATTTCGACAGCATCTACCAGCAGCAAGATCCCTTCGGCTATGGGACACGTTGGTACGAAAAACGCAAACGCGACATCCTGCTGGCAACCTTGCCTCGGCAGGGATTTGCACGGGGATGGGAGCTGGGGTGTTCCAACGGCGAAGCAACCTGTGGGCTCGCTGCCCGCTGCGAGCGCTTGCTGGCAACCGATATGTCCGCCGCCGCGGTACACCACGCCAAGCAACGCGTGGGGGAGCGCAGCAATGTCGAAATCGTGCAGGCTTGCCATCCGCAGCACTGGCCGGTGGGAAGTTTCGATCTGATCGTGCTGAGCGAGATCGGCTACTACCTCGCCGCCCCCGAACTCGACGAGCTGATCGAGCGTCTGCAGCAGGCGCTTACGCCGGAGGGACTGCTGGTGGCCTGCCACTGGAAGCATCCTTTCGAACAGGCACAGCAAGATGGCATCGCGGTCCATGCCTGTATTGCCCGACTGCTCACCTTGCCGCTGAGTTATCGCTATGAAGACAGCGATTTTCTGCTGGAAGCGTGGACCGCGCAGCCATTGTCGGTAGCACAGCACGAAGGCTTGCGATGATCGCCGTCATCATTCCGGCACATAACGAGGCCGAGTGCATGGCCGCCTGCCTTGCATCGGTGTTTCTCGCCGCATCGCACCCCGAACTGCACGAGGCTGTGGAGGTGATCGTCGCGGTGGACCGTTGCACGGATGCAACGGCAGAGCTGGCACTGGCATTGGGCGCGCACGTGATCGACGTACCCGTGCCCGGCGGCGTCGGCATCGCACGGTCCGCAGCGGCCTCAAAGGCCATTGCACTGGGCGCCGATTGGCTGGCCGTGACCGACGCTGATTCGCGCGTCCCGGCCGATTGGCTGGTGGAACAGCGCAGGGCCGACGCGGACGTGTTCTGCGGTGTCGTGCAGGTGGAGGACTGGCTGGACTATTCCGATGAAGTGCGTTGCAGGTTCGAACAGACCCAGGCAACTGGACAAGGTCATGGCCGCATTCACGGCGCCAACCTCGGTGTGAGCACCGCGCTCTATCAACAATGCGGTGGGTTCTCTGCGTTGACCTGCAGCGAAGACGTTGCGCTGGTCCACGCGCTGCAGGCGATCAACGCGTCAATCGCCTGGTCGCCATGCTCGGTGGTGTGGACCAGTGCCCGCAGGCAGGCACGGGCAATTGGCGGATTCTCGGATTTTTTGAAGCAGCTGGAAGCCTCGACCTGCGTGCCTGCGTAGTCGGTAACGCAACGCTTTGGGCCGTCTTTGCAAGATGTCATGGCCATGCCGCATGTCTTCGATTCGCCAAGCAGATGCGCTTTAGCTAAAACGTGTCTTCGCTTCAACGACTGCAGGGCTACGGCCTGGCAAGACCAGCGACTTGAAGCGCATCCGCGGCATCGCCGCAGTCGAACCACGGCATGTCGCGGCCCAGCGCCTGACACCTGCTGACCGGCTGTCGACCTCATCTGCACGGGGCGTGGACGAAGCGTACGCCACCATGCCGAACCGACTCACAAGGTGCGACATGGCCAAGCCAACGCTGTTCTTCCTGCATGCGCTCGGCGCCAGCCGACAGGAGTGGAGCCATGTCATCGCGCAGTTGGGTAGCCGCTTCGACTGTATTGCCCTGGACATCCCAGGATTCGGCGATGCACCTGCGCTGGACCACTTCGACACGAACGCGCTTGTTGACTGGTTTAGCGCTGAAGTCATCAGGCGGCAACCAGCATGCTGGTTTGCAGTGGGGCATAGCATGGGCGGAAAGATCGCTACCTTGACGGCGGCCCGGGCACGCGACGGTGTGGCGGGCCTTGCCGGGCTGGCTGGCGTGGTGCTGGTTGCCGCGTCACCGCCAGCCCCCGAACCGATGCAGGAACCGCGACGGCGCACCATGCTTGCCTGGTTCGAAACAGGGCAGCCTGCGCGCGTGGAGGCGGCGCAGTTCGTGGATGCCAACTGCGCTTGCCCGCTTCCTGATGAAATCAGGGACGCTGCGATCAACGACGTTCTGCGCACCGCACCCAGTGCATGGATGGCATGGCTCACACACGGCAGTCGCGAAGACTGCACAGCGCAGGCCGGATGCATCGGCGTGCCGGCACTGATTGTCGCAGGTGGCCAGGATGGTGATCTGGGTGAGGCTGCGCAGCGGCGCCTGAATGCGCCGCACTATGCGCATGCGCAGTTCGCCATCGTGGCCGACGCCGCGCATCTGATTCCCTATGAACAGCCGCAGGAACTGGCGCGGTTGATCGCAGCGCATGTAGACCGCTGCATTGAGAACTGCCTGCCTGAGGACTTCATTGCCTTGCTGAACTCCGAGCGCGTTGCGCCGCGCATGCGCAAGACCTTGCTCGCGCGGCACGCGGGGCCGCCGGCCTCGGGCGAGGGCGTGTTGAACCCGCGGCAGTTGAACGTGCTCGCCGCCGTGGCTGCACGCGTGCTGGATGGCGCGGGCGATGCGGCGCAGATTGCGCGGCGCATCGACCTGCAGCTTGCAGAAGGCACGGGAGATGGCTGGCGGTACGCAGACTTGCCAGACGATCGCCTGGCGATGGCGCTTGGCCTGGATGCACTCGATGCATTGGCCGGCGGCTTTGCCGAACAGTCGGCCAGGGACCAGGACCGCTGGCTGCAGGAGATCGCGCACTCGGTGGTGGGCAATACCTCTGCGCACGGCCTGGATGCGGGGCAATTCGCGCATTGGTTCGAGGATGTACGTGCGGATGTGGTGCGCACCTGGACCAGCCTTCCCGCCACCATGGCTGCGCTGGGCTACGACGGTTTTGCGGTCGGCAACGACACGGGCAGTGGCCCCGTCGGCTATGTAGAGACGGCAGCGGGCCGGGATGAGCACTGGCAATTGCGTGCGCCCGAGACTGCCCAATGAGCAACGCGGGTGGCCAGGACAGCGTCGATGTGGTGGTGGTCGGCAGCGGAGCGGGGGGCGGCCCGCTTGCGGCGCGGCTTGCGCGAGCCGGCGTCTCGGTTGTCGTGCTGGAAGCCGGCGCGGCATTTACGCCGGATTCGCATATTCCCGATGAGTTGACCACCGGCATCTATTGGATGGAGGAGCGTCTGAGCGGTGGGCAAACGCCCACTGCGTTCGGGCCGAACAATTCGGGCTGCGGACTGGGCGGTTCGACGTTGCATTGGGGCGCGTTCTGCCCGCGGCCGGACAAGCGCGATTTCAGCCTTCTGACCCAGACCGGGCAGGGCGCCGATTGGCCGATCCCGCACCATGAGTTGGTCGCTTACGTTCGTCGCGTGGAGACCTTCATCGGGGTCTCCGGTCCCGTGCACTACCCGTGGGACCCCGAGCGCAGCTATGTGTATCGGCCACCACAACGCAATGCGTCGGCCACGGCCATGGCGCACGGTTGCGGCGCGCTTGGCATCCGGACCACCGATGCACCCGCCGCGTTGGTCACCAGGCCGCATCAGCAGGCGCATTGGGGCCAGCGTGCGGCGTGCAACAACTGTGGTGCCTGTCACCAGGGCTGCAGCAACGCCGCCAAGGTGAGCGTGGACACCACATGGCTCCCGCTGGCCAGGGCGCATGGTGCGCAATTGCGCACTGACAGCCGGGTGGTCGATCTTGAATGCGACGGCCGCAGCGCGGTGACCGCGGTGATCTACCGCCAGCATGGGCAGGAGTATCGCCAGCGCTGCAGCACCGTCTTCCTGTGCGCAGGGGGTGTGGAGACACCGCGCTTGTTGCTCAACCTGGCGCTGGCCAACTCCAGCGGGCAGGTGGGCCGCAATTTCATGGCGCACGTGGCAACCCAGGTGTGGGGCGAGTTCGACACAGACATGCGCATGAATCGCGGCTACCCGTCTTCGCTCATTAGCGAAGACATGCTGCGCCCGGCTGACGCCAGCTTCATTGGCGGCTATCTGGTGCAGAGCCTGGGCGTGCAGCCGATCACGCTGGCGAACACGCTGGCGCGCGGTGCCGGCCTGTGGGGCAGGGACCTGGTCGCCACGCTGCGGCGCTACAACCGCCTGGCCGGTATCGGCATCAATGGCGAATGCCTGCCGCAGGACGCCAATCGCCTGACCTTGTCCGACGAACGGGACGCCTTCGGGCAGCGCAAGGCGCGCATCGATTTCAGTTACGGCCCCAATGAGCAGGCCATCGACGCCCATGCGCGCGCAGTGCTTGGATCGATCTGGCAAGCCGCTGGCGCCCGCAACATCTTCGCGGCTGCGCGCTCGGCCCACACGCTCGGGACCTGCCGCATGGGGACCGATCCTGCACAGGCCGTGGTCGATCCCGATGGCCGCACCTTCGACGTGCCGAACCTCTACATCTGCGACAACTCGGTGTTTCCCAGCGCACTGGCAGCCAATCCGGCACTGACCCAGATGGCACTCGCGCTGCGCACCGCAGAACGCTTCCTTGCGCGCTAGCGATAGCTGCGCCAGCACTGCGCCATCACGTATTCAACGACCAGGAGCTCAACATGGATCTCGGAATCAAACAGCGGATCGCCCTCATCAGCGGCGGCGACTCCGGCATGGGCAAGGAGACTGCGCGCCAGCTGCTCGAAGCCGGCGTGCGCGTGGCGATCACCGATCTTCCCAACGGCACGCTCGACCAGGCAGTGGCCGAGCTGTCCGGCCTGGGCGAGATCATCGCCGTCGAAGGCGATGTGACGCAGGAACAGGATGTCGCCCACATCTGGACCCAGGTGCGCGCGCAACTGGGGGAACCGGATATCTACGTCAACGCCGCCGGCGTGACCGGCGCCACCGGCGATTTCCTGGAGGTCAGCGATGCCGGCTGGCTCGAAACGCTGGACATCAACCTGATGGGCGCGGTGCGCATGTGCCGCCAGGCCATTCCTGCCATGCGTCGCAAGCAGTGGGGGCGAATTGTGTTGTTCGCGTCCGAAGATGCAGTGCAGCCGTACGTGGATGAGTTGGCCTACTGCGCGTCCAAGGCCGGCATCCTGAGCCTGGCCAAGGGGCTGTCAAAGGCCTATGGCGCCGACAATGTGCTGGTCAACACGGTGTCGCCTGCCTTCATCGCAACACCGATGACCGACAAGATGATGCAAAAGCGCGCGCAAGAAAACGGAACCAGTGTCGAAGAAGCCATCGCCTCGTTCCTGGATGAAGAACGCCCGGGCATGGTGCTGAAGCGGCGCGGCCGGCCGGAGGAAGTGGCGTCCGTCGTCGCATTCCTGTGCTCGGAGCGCGCCAGTTTCATCAACGGCGCCGGCGTGCGCGTGGACTCGGGCTCGGTATTCACCATCGCCGGCTGAGGCGGGCGGCGCTGTGCAGCGGCAAGCACGTGCATTGCCCAACCGTCCTGCTGCATGTCTTATCCAAGCAAATCCCCGTGCAATTGGCGAGGGCGGGGCAGATCGTCGGTGGCCGCTCTCGAACCGATGGTGGAGCTGCGTGGGGCTGTCAGATGAGACGACAACCGGTCAGATCACCCGCCACAACATGTAGCCCGCAGTGAGGAAGATCAGGCATGCAAATGCGCTATTGAGCAATCCCCGATGCCCGGCTAGCGCCGCTGCAGCATGTGCTCCCGCCATGCCACCTACGCTGCCGGCAACGATGAACGCGGCAGCCAGTGGCCAGTTCACCAACCCGGAGTACGCGTAGTTCACCGCGGTGGTCAGACCGAAGGCAGACACCGCCACCAGCGAGCCGCCTACCGCGGCCAACATTGGCATCCCGGTGGCGGTCATCAAGCCCGGCACGATCAGGAAACCGCCGCCGATGCCGAAGAAGCCGGAAAATCCGCCAGCGAGCGTTCCCAGCCCGACCAACGCGGGTGCATTTTCCTTGCTGATGCGCGCAGCCGCATTCTCTTGCGCGTTGCGCTTGCGCAGCATCAGCAGGCCAATCACCACCATCAATCCCGCAAACAGCGCCAGCAACCGTTGTCCGTCGACGGCCTTACCCAGACTCGAACCAAGGTAGGCGCCGGCAACGCCGGCCAGGGCGAAGACCGAGGCGCACGGCCACCTGACATTGCCACGGCGGGCATGCACGAACAGGTTGGACAGCGCATTGGCAGCGACGGCCAATGCACTGGTCCCGATGGCAACATGCGGATTATCCACACCGACCAGATACAGCATCAGCGGGACAGCGAGAATGGAGCCGCCGCCACCGACCAGTCCCAGCACGAAGCCGACCAACACGCCGGAAAGCCCGCCCAGCACGAGCTGCAGCAATGAAAGGGTTTGCATGACCGGTGTTTACTCAGGACTGGATGGCGCGTCGCGAATGAGACGCGGAGCGAGTGAGGAAAGGTCGTAACCTGCGCCGGCGGCGATCGACAGAACCTGGTCTGTGGTGAGCCTGAGGGTGCGGACTTGTGCCAGCGCCCACAACGACGTCGAGCGCGTTCCCGTCCTGCAATACGCAACGACGGGCGCAGGCAGTTGCTCCAGCATTTCGCAAAATTGCTGCACGTCGTCCTCCGAAATGGCGCCGGCGACAACGGGCAGATAAGCGAAACGCATGCCCGCCTGCGCGCAGGCCGATTGCATGGTCAGATGATCGGGTTGATCCGGCTGCTCGTTGTCTGGCCTGTTGCAGACAACGCTGGCGACACCCAGGCTGGCAAGGGCAGGAAGATCGGCAGGCAACAATTGGCCGGCCACCAGCAGGGCAGGCGAAAGCGATCGCAGTTTCATGCGACGTGTTTTCCCGCGCCGGCGCGATGGAGAAAGCTGTGGAGGAAGACGCCTGCCACCAGCGAGGCAGCGAACACCAAGGCGAACGCCTGGCCGGTCGCCAACAGCGCGATGGCGGGACCAGGGCAGACCCCGGCCAGACCCCAGCCAATGCCAAACAGCGCCGCACCGATTACCAGCTTGCGGTCGATTCGCCGCTGCTGCGGCAGCTGCAGTGTCGGGGCGAGCAAGGGAGTGCGGCGTGCGCGCGCCCATTGGTAGGCGATGGCCGAAGGGATCAGCGCGCCTGCCATCACCAGGGCCAGCGAATCATCCCAGGCACCGGTGACATCGAGGAAGGCAAGCACGCGTGCAGGATTGGCCATGTCCGAAATCACCAGGCCCAACCCGAACAAGGCGCCGCAGAGAAAAGCCGCCACGCGGATCATGCGCCCGCTCCAGCGACAGCCCGCACGGCCGTCACTGTTGCCATGCCCAGCAGCATGAACACGGTGGTGGCGACGATCGAGCGCGGCGACAGTCTTGCCAGGCCGCTCACTCCGTGCCCGCTGGTGCAGCCGGCACCCAGACGGGTTCCATAGCCCACCAGCACGCCGGCCACGATCAGCACCGGCATGCTGGTGCCGCTCAGCGGCGCGAGCGTGATGGGCTTGAGCGCCAATGCCACACCTGCGCTTGTCAGAAGCCCGGCCAGGAACAGGATGGACAGCGAGCGCGCGCCGCCCGCGTGCAGACCGAGCGCATCGGCGAGCAGGCCGGAGATGCCGGCGATGCGGCCGACCAGCAGTAAATACGCGCCAGAGGCGGTGCCGATCATCAGCCCACCAATCAGCGGCCAATACCAGGCGAGGTGCGGGAGCGTCATAGCACGTCCAACGGCAGCTTCAGATAACGCACGCCGTTGTCTTCCGGCGTGGGCAGATGACCGGCGCGCATGTTGACTTGCACCGATGGAAGCAGAAGGCGCGGCATGGGAAGCGTGGCGTCGCGTGTCTCGTGCATCTTCACGAAGTCCGCTTCGGAAACGCCCGCATGCAGATGCACATTCGCGCTGCGTTGCGCGCCAATCGTGGTTTCCCATGCGAAATGGGCCCGGCCTGCGGACTTGTAGTCGTGGCAGACGAAGACACGCGTGGCATCGGGCAGTTTCAGCAGCCGTTGGATGGAGCGATAGAGCTGGCGTGCCGAGCCGCCCGGAAAATCGCAGCGCACCGTGCCGTAGTCCGGCATGAACAACGTATCGCCTGAAAACAGCGCATCGCCGATGACGTAAGCCATGCACGCGGGCGTATGTCCGGGAACATGCAGCGCCACTGCGTGCAGATGCCCGATCGTGAATGCTGCGCCGTCGGCGAACAGATGATCGAACTGGCTGCCGTCCCGGCTGAATTCCTTGCCGGCGTTGAAAAGGTTGCCGAAGGTCTGCTGCACGGCCGTGATGCGCTCGCCGATGGCGAGCTGTCCGCCCACCTGCTGCTGCAGCCACGGCGCAGCCGACAGGTGGTCGGCATGGGCGTGTGTTTCGAGGTGCCATTGCACCTGTAACGCCTCGTCACGCACGTAGTGCGCAAGCGCTTCAGCCGAACCGGTCGCAGTTCGGCCTGACGCCATGTCGAAGTCGAGCACGCTGTCGATGATGGCGCAGGCCGACGAGCCAGGGTCTCGGACCACGTGGCTGGCGGCAAAGGTCACCGGGTCGAAGAATGTCGCCACGTGCGGCGCGCTCATGCGACCGGAGCGGGTGTCTTCCACGACAGCGCAGGCCGCTGCCAGGCAGGTGTCGCGTGTTGGATGACTCACGATGGCAGCGTCGAGAAGGAGTAAGGAAACAATCTCATAGTTACATATACTGTGCAAATATCAAATTGGCGCTGGCCGTTTTCGTTCAGCCGCAGTGCCTAGCCGTTACCCTCTACATTCCTGATCCGCAGTCCCCACGCCTCGTGACCGAATCTGCTTTCTCCACCGATGCTCTTGCCGCCATGAAGGAGCGCGTGCCAGACGTGGCCGAGCTGCTCCGTTTCATGGCCACACCGTCACGCCTGCTGTTGCTGTGCCAGTTATCGCAAGGCGAATCCACCGTCAGTGGCCTGGAAGCGACGACAGGCATTCGGCAGCCTGCCTTGTCCCAGCAACTGGCCGACCTGCGTCAGCGGCAGTTGGTCCTGACTCGCCGCGAATCTCGATCCATCATTTATCGTTTGGCCGACCCAAAAGTGGCAGCCTTGCTGAGCGCCATGCATGCGATCTTTTGTGCGGAGGATGACCATGGCGATCGCGTCCCTGAGTAATGCGCTATGGATGCAGCTGCTCCGATCTGCGCAGCATTGCCGTCCGCGCCGCGCGACGCTGGCTAGCTCATCGCCGTAATCCAGGCGCATCTGACGGACGACCCCGGACACGGATTTGACCTGCCTATGGAGTCGGCGTGGCGGTCGCGGGGTCGGGGCAAAAACCGTGCCTGGCGGGTCCAGACCGCGCTGAACCTCACTCTTCCATGTCGCGGCAAGCGTCGGCGACCTGATCGCATCCGCGCCGCTGGAGATCCCGCAAGCGGCGAACCACACCTGGCAGGCAGACTTCATGTCCGACGCCGCCTCATGGCCTGGCCGCCGCTTCCGCACCTTCAACATCAACGATGACTGCAATCGCGGATCGATGAAGTTGAATCCACACCAGCTTGCACTCGGCACGGGTCATCCGCGCCCTGGACGAGTTGGCACGTTGAAACGTGGCACGGCTCAGTCACGGTTTCCTTCCTGACAGTTCAACGGTTCCTTGCCATCGTCTACCGGCCGGGCCAACTGCGGATGCGGCGGCCACAGAGCCATTCCGCTATCGCGCTTACTTCAGGTGTTCGCGTAATCCATCGCCGGCTTGGCGAATCGCATCACGGACTGCCGATACGTCCCGAAGCGCATTGAGCAGGCCGTAATCGTGGATCAGCCCGTTGTAGCGCGTCACGGTCACCTCGACACCTGCTTGATCTAGCGTGCGACCGAAGGCTTCGCCCTCATCGCGCAGTACGTCCAGCTCCGCCGTCTGAATCTGGGTCGGCGGCAAGCCTTCCAGCTGGGCGGCGGTAGCACGCAGGGGCGAAGCAGTGATCTCGGCGCGGGCCTTGGGGTCGGTGGTGTAGTTGTCCCAGAACCAGGTCATCATGTTGCGGCTGAGGAAGTAGCCGCTCTGGTAGCGCTGGTACGAGTCATTGTCGAACGCGGCGTCGGTGACCGGCCACAGCATCAGGTTGTAGCGCAGTGCCGGCGTGCCTGCTGCCTTGGCCTGCAGCGCCACTGCCGCCACCATGTTGCCACCGACGCTGTTGCCGGCCAGTGCCAGGCGTTGGCCATCCACGCCGATCTCCATGCCGTGTTCGGCAACCCAACGCGTGGCGGCATAGGCCTGATGGATCGCCACCGGGTAGTGCGCCTCCGGCGAGGGCGTGTAATCGACGTAGACCGCCGCTGCGCCGGAGGCATTGACCAGGTCGCGGATCAGGCGTTCGTGGGTCGGGAAGTCGCCCAGCACCCAGCCGCCGCCATGGAAGAACATGAAAGCCGGCAGCACCTGGCCAGTGCTATGCGGCGGCCGCACGATCACCAGGTTCAGCGGCTTGCCGTTGGCCTGGATGGTCTTGCGGCTTACATCGGCCGCCGGCAGGGGTGTATTGGCCTGGGCGTTGGTCAGCACCTGGCGGGCCTGCGCGGGGCTCAGCTGCTCGATCGGCGTGCCGCCACCGCTGTTGAGCGCCTTGAGGAAGTCTGCGACCGGGCGCAATGGCGCCGGCTGGTCGCTGGGTGCGGCCGCGACAGCAGTGCCAATCGATGCCGCCAGCAGCGTGGTGGCAATAAGGGCGAGGGGAGTCTTCATGATGCGGTTCCTGGACAAGCCGGGCAGGGTGCCGGCGACAGGAGTGACTTTGCGCGTCAAGGCGATACGATATGCCGCAAATCGTCCATGAAATTTTACCTGGAGTCCAAGATGGTCGACCGTCTGGCCGCCTTGCTGAGCCATTTCTCGGTGACCGCCGAGGTCTTCCATGCCGGCGCGCTGTGCGGCATCAACCAGCTCGACAGTGGCGACCGGGGCCAGCTGCACCTGATCCGTCAGGGCACGGTGGTGGTCCACAACGGCGACGGCAGCCACCTGCAGATCGACCGGCCCAGTTTGCTGCTCTATCCGCGCGCACTTGCGCACCGCTTCGACACCGACCCGGTGCACGGAGCCGACTTTGCCTGCGCGCACCTGAGTTTCAGCGGCGGCGCGGCCAATCCATTGGTGCGCGCACTGCCTGCGTGCATTTGCCTGCCGCTGGAAGCGCTGCGCCAAGGTGCGGTGCTGGTGCATGCCTTGTTCGAAGAAGCCTTCGCACAGCACTGCGGGCGGCAGGCAGTGCTCAACCGGCTCTTCGAAGTGGTGCTGGTGCACGTGATCCGCGAACTGATGGAGCAAGGCCACGCCAAGGGCGGCATGTTGGCCGGCATGGCCGACGCGCGGCTGCGCCTGGCCCTGGTCGGCATCCACGAACATCCCGCCAAGCCCTGGTCGCTGGAGTCGCTGGCCGCCCGTGCCGGCATGTCGCGCAGCGCCTTTGCCCGCAGCTTTCACGACACGGTGGGCTGCACTCCAGGCCAGTACCTGCAGGATTGGCGCATCGCGCTGGTGCAACGCGGCCTGCGCCAGGGCCGGTCGCTCAAGCAACTGGCCGACGAGGTGGGCTACGCCAGCGAAGCAGCGCTTTCGCGTGCATTCAAGGCGCAGGTAGGGCACTCGCCGCGGATGTGGCGGAAATCTAGCTTGTGACGGCTTCAGACCAGTCATGGGATTTTACATAATATACATTATGCGAAATCATCTATCCGAGCGGCATCGACTTGGCTACGCTGGATCTGGAACCGGGCTCGGTAAAGCTGTGACTTTTCACCCTGCTCCCGGCCAAGTAACAGGTTTTGCGTGCAGTTCGGGGAAGTCACAGGTTTACCAAGGCGCACCGGTTACGGCCCGGCACGAGAAATGGGCGCCGCATTCTTTAACGGTCCATCGACGCACGCTGGGCGCATCCCCCCGTGGCTGACGTTGTAGGCGCTTGCCAATAAGGAAGAAGGACGGTTGCTGTCGCTCAGATCCGATGAGGACCATTGAGGTATCCGCGGAACCACTCCTCCTCGAACTGCGAGGTTAGATACGGGCGCACAAACGCCGATTGGGTGAGGTCCCGCAACCGCTCCTCATGCTGAGCGATGGCTTCCACATCACTGAGTGTCGGGTAGTGACGCAATAGCCGGTAGGCTTCCTGGCGCACAGACTTGGGCACGGCTTGACTGCCGGCGAGTTCCCTGAGAAACGCTCCGGCTTGCAGCAAGTTGCGGGTGCGCTCATCGGGAAGGGTCATACTAGCACCACAGGCGGCTAAGGAACTCTTAGCCTAGCGCGTATGCCCGACCGGCTGCCAGTGGCCAGGGTGCATCTAACGCTAGGTCGCGCCGCGCAATCGTGGGCTGAGGTGAACGCTCGGACGCCGTCGACGACGTCACCAGTCCATGTCGGCAGAGCGGTCGACCTGATGACCCCAGTAGTGCAGGAACTCTGTCATCGCCTCCGGCGAACGCATCGCAATGACATAGGTGCTCCGGGCCATAGTTAGCACCGTCGGATACGTGTTCTCCAGCAAGAACTCACGTGCCGGGGCACGAACGCCCGCGAACATGAAGGCCTCGAAGTGGTCGAGCACCTGAAAAACCTTCAGCGCGTCGAATGCCAAACCGTTTCCGAAGCGAAAGTGCTTAGGCCCCTTACGGTGCGGCAGCAACACCGGTACCGCGCCTGCCGGCGAATGGAATGAGAACGCCTCCCCCTGTTTGCCGAAGGCTCCATGCGCCACGTGGTTGCGCAGATCCTGGCGCACCGCCAGCACGCGATCTAGCAGCGTGTTGGCGCCCTCCTCAGTTACATCGATCGCCGACTTGAACTTGCCCGTCCAATCGCCGGACGCCAGTGCTGCCACTTTGTCACCGGTGGTGATGCGTCCTTGCAAAATTGCCAGGTGGATTAGCGCGTGCTCAGTCCAAGAGAAGTACGCTTCCACTGCCGACAAGGCCATCCACTGTGGTTGCGGCTCGGGGTGCCACTCCGCGAGCCACATCTCTGTTAGCGAAGAAAGGTCAGTCTTACCCTTGGCCGCGGCGCGGCGCTCGGCCTCACGCTTCTTGGCCGTGTCGGCATGATCTTGCGCGGCCTGGCGCAGGTAGCGGTAGCGCTCGTAGAGCGGCTGGCTGTGGTTGGCCACGTTTATCGCCGACTGTGCGACCCGGGTGTCAGCGAACCAATCAAAGAACCGCCGCGCTTCCTTGGTCGCCTTGAGTATTCGGTTCACGATCTCGGTCGCTTCAGCCGCCACTCGCTCGGGCTCAGGATGGAACAGCCCCAAGCCCATCTTGCGATGCTCGATGGTAAACAGATTGCCGCGAAAATCGAGCGGAATTGTCCATGCGACCTTTTCCTCCGGACCTCTGTGCGGGAAGTTCAGGAGCTCCACTAGCAGGAAGTAGACCAGGTAGTACTCGGGCAGGCGCCGTCCTGCCTGTGTACGCTTTGCATTCAACCAGAAGTTCGGCACGGTCTGGGTTTGGTCGTGCGCGGGACGAACGTCTCGCAACGCTCGCAAAGCGCCTTGGCGTACCGGCTCTATTTCTGGAGGCAGCGAATCCTCAGCTGTCATCAGTCAGACTTCCTTCGGGTACCGGTTATGAGAGAAACGAATTGGTCCGCCATATCTTGCAACGGCGTGGGCTATTCCTGCGCCAGCGGTGCATGGTGCCCCGCGACAATGTGGCGCGCACGCTCAAAGATCTCGTCAAAGGTGAAAATCTCTGGCTGGTGCAAGTGGGCGCGGTACAGCTCGAACGAGCGCAGTCGGTCCTCGCTCACCCCGTGCTCGTTGCGGAACTCACCCAGGCTGCCCGCGATCACGAATGAGCGCGGCGAAAAGTTGAACACCTCCTCTCCTGTTGGGAATCCGTCCTCACCGGTGATCCTATGCCTGCCAAACAGGCTCTCCGATGCATAGGACACCGTCCCCTGGATTTGCGCCACAGCGCCGCAAAGTTCGGCCGACGGGGCGTAGCAACCGCCGCGATACTGCTGCTTGGCCATCAGGCCGGTGCGATGGTGCTTGATCTCGACGAAACACAACGTCGAGGCAATCGCCTTCGATTTGAGCAGCCCGTCGACGCGCTTGCCGGGCCGGAGAACGGTATGCCCGCGTACGTACTGCTCAAGCTTTTCACCATCGAGGCCCGCGCCGTACACGTACTGCAGGCCATAGCCGAAGATCCACGGGTTCTTCTCGAAGAATTGCTGCCACAGCGCCTCGTCACCGCACCGCTTCACGGCCTTGGCGTGCTCAAAGTAATCCGCATCGCTCAACAGTCGCTCAAAGGTCTCGAGCTGCTGACGGCGGTATCCGAGCGACACCAGGTCTTCCTTGGTCACAGCTTGGCGCACCGCCTCAGCAAAGACCTCAGGGTTACCGGCCAGCAGTGCACCGGCTTGCGCCGGCGTGAGTACGCGGCGCCGCAGCTCGTCATCGGTGAGATTCAATGAGCGGCTCTCTTCGAAGGCGGCGGCGCGGATGTTGGTTACAAACTCCAGCAGCCGCGGGATCTCCTCGCCGACGAAGGTGAAGCCAGCGCCGTACGGCATGCCGGAGTCGTTGTCGAACTTCTGGATCGTAAGGATGAAGACATCGCCAGTGGCTTCCAGGAACTTCGCTTTGATGCTCGTGCGTGCATTGGGCTTATCGCGCAGTACAACTTCGCCGTGCTCCTTGGCGTACTCGTAGCCATCGCTGGCGCCGGAGACTTTCGAGGCGATCCGCACGCGCTTGGTCTTATCGCCAAATCCCGGTAGCGAGGGGCTGACATAGACCTTACGGGGCTTGGGGAACTGGTAACTATCGTCATCCATGGCGTATAGGGCGGCGTCGAGTCAGTCGGCATCTTCAGTCGTAAACGTTACGCTTTTTGGCGGAGAGGCGCCGATCGCAGCCCGGTGGGTCGCGCAGCTTGAGCGCGTGCCAGCCTCGACTGTACCGTGGCCAGTTCCCGCTGGGCCTTGGCGAGTGCGGTCTCCGCGCCGCGCCGGGCTAGGTCGCTGGCGCGCAGCGCGGTGGCATGCTCGCGAAGCAATGCGGTGGTTCGGGCTTTTTCCGCCTTGAGCTCCTGGCGCATGCGGTCAACCTCCCCGTAGGCACGGTCCTCGGCCTGGCGCAGGTGCGCGTGCAGCGCCTCGCGCTCGGCGGCGGCCGCCATTCGCTCCTGCTCAAGGCGGGACTGCGCGTCGTGGAGCTGCATTTCTACGGCGTCCCGGCGACCGCTCATCTGTTCCAATTGCCGCTGCAAGCCGCCCACCTGCGCGGCGAGCTCGCCGGCGCGCTGCTCCCAGACGGCCAACGCCGCCTCGGCAATCTGGCTCGCGGCCATCGCCTTCTGCCGTTCCGCCTCAAGCCCAGTCACGCGCTCGCGTTCGGAGGTCACGCGTTCTTCGACCTTAGCCATGGCGTCGGCTAGGGAGGCGCGCTCGGGCGCCAGCGACGCGTCGGCCTGCTCAAGTCCGGCCGCCAGCGCGAGTTCCCATATCTGGGCGAAGGCCACGCCCACATTCTCCGGCACCTCCGGCATTTCCAGCCGGTGATTGAGCCGCTGGGAAAGCAGAGTCCACCACGCGTCCAACAACGGCCCGATCGTGTTCGGCGAGCCGCGACCAAGGTGCAGGCGTACGCGCTCGACGGTCGGCCGTTCGCCAGCGCCGAGCAGCGCGTCGGCCGCCTCAAACACCTCGTTTTCTTTGATTCCTTTAGCCATCTGATATCTCCGACACGCGTGCCCTGCCCCATTGCCAATCCACATCCGATAACAGATAGTTATCGGAAGTAAGCGCCCTAAAACGTACTATCTGATACGTGCAACATATGAAATCTAACATGGCTGTGCCCAACCCCCCTGCCTCGGCCATCCTCGCCCCGAACCGTCTCGCAGCGCAGGCGGCCGACGCCGTGCGCGAGCTGCTGGCTGAGGCAGCCGCCGCCAACACCACCCGCAGCTACGCCACTGCGCTGCGCTACTGGGCGGGCTGGTTCCAGGGGCGCTTCGGGCAGCCAATCACGCTACCGGTGCCCGAGCCGGCCGTGGTCCAGTTCGTGGTCGACCATCTGGCCCGGCGCGGCAAGGCTGGCCTGACGTGGGAGCTGCCGCCGGCATTGGATGGGTACTTGGTCGCCGCCGGGCTTAAGCAGAAATCAGGTGCCTTCAAGCTCAGCACCGTGGTGCATCGCGTGGCCGTGCTCTCGGCGGCCCACCAGGCGCACAAAGCCGCTAACCCGTGCGAGGCCCCTGCCGTGCGCCAGCTGCTCAAGCGCGGCCGCCGCGCCTCGGTCAAACGCGGCGAGCGGCCACATAAGAAGACCGCCATTACCCGTAGCGAGCTTGAGGCGCTGCTGAGGGTCGGCAGGGATTCGTGAGAAAAACAGCCGAATCGGCTCTAACACCATGATTCAACGAGGAAACGTCCCTCGACGTCAGGCAGTTCGTAGATTACAGACCTAGGGTTGATCGAACCAGAAGCCGCGTGACACAGGCATTCCTGGAGTACTGCTGCTCAGGCACGCGTGCCTTTCTTGAATGTTGGATTCAAGAGTTTCCACGCTCCTGACCCAACGGAAACCTTCATGAAGGCTCCGGCCGTCGCCTGATCCATTGCAGTAGTTCCTCGTGCTGGATCGTACGTCCAGCGTCGACGTCAGCCATACCCTCGCGGGTCCGCCGATCCTTCTCTTCCTCGGTCAATTCCGGAAGGAGTGCTAGTAGCTTGTCTTCAGTGCTCATAGGCCGATGAGCTGCGCTCAAGTTGGCTTGATTCTCGTGAATATGGGCAGGATCTGGGGATCATCCAGGCCCGTCGGCAAAGGCAGCGATACGTCGTGGACCGCCAAGTCGATGATTACGTCTAAATCTGAGCATAGGGGCTGAATGGCGGTGGTCACCAGACGAGCCGCCCGCTCGGCGAAAGCCAGGTCGACCACCAGCCAGATCAACAGACCGGGAGGCTGTTCGACACCCTCTGACGAGTGAGTTTCTAGGAGATACGCCGACGAGACGAAGTTGGCGTGCTCAAGGCTGCCGCTGATGGCCGGAGCGAGCCAAGCCGGTGCGGCCTGGGCAGGTCTCACCGCGAACTCCGCCGGCGCCAGCCGTTCCACCCTGGCCAGAAAGCCCGTATCTAAGAATGCCGCAACCTCTTCCGGGTACAGGACAACGCCGCCGTCGTTGGGATTGAGCATCAACGTCGCGCCGCGAGTACCGGTTAGCAGCTCACGGCCTGAAACTCCCAGAATTCTGACAGCAGCTGAGCTGGCCGCCTGCGCCTTGTCGAGCGAGGTAAAGAATGGGATCGCATCGAAACCGTCAGGATGCCGGAACTGGACCAGCCGCGGTGTCGGCGCGTCGTCCGAGACGGGCGCATGCACGTACACGATCGCATCCATCAGTCGGTGGAAGAATGCGCGTTCCTCGATTGCGCTGCCGCGGGCCCGTTCAAAGGAAGCCTCCAGCGCTGCCTCCGCAGACGTAGTCCCTCCTCCACGCGGCCTGCTCGGTTGCTTCATGGTCAGATGCGATGAGGGCCAAGCGGGTACTCGGAGAACCAATCAGCCTCGATCTCGCTGCTCAGGTAGGGTCGTACGAAGGCCGACTTGGTCAGCGCTCGCAGCCGCTCTTCGTGCTCAGCAATCGCCTCGATGTCGCTGACGGTTGGATAGTGCCGCAGCAGTCGATATGCCTCTTGCCGCACCTCTTTGGGCACGGCTTGGCTGGCCGCTAGCTGCCTGAGGAACGCGCCCGCCTGCAGCACATTGCGGGTGCGCTCAGATGGCATCGTCATGACATCAAGAATGACTAATACTAAGGAATGCTTAGCTTATCGCGTTTGTCGCCGGCAAGCGCACGGTGCAACTGCGGACCTTGCGATTCCTGTATTAATGTAATAGAATCAACAACTTACTTCGCATAACGTCGCTTATGTAAAGCCGCGGCGTGGCCGGTATGGTGAGTCTGGTGTCTGAGTGGCTCCGCCCTCGATTGGTGTCTTGCTCACGTTGCGGCTAGCCCGCGCCGGACGCTCCAGCACTGATAGCCTTCAGTTCCGCGAGCATGATGGGCGCAGGCTTGGTAGGTTTCGAGAATCAACCCGGCACGCTTGAGGGGCACCGATGACGCAGCAAACGGATGACTCAGAGAGCGATCCTGCTCAGGCCAAGAAGAATGCTCAGGCGAATTTCGATCGAATGCTTACTGGCATTCCGATGGAAATCCAAGACAGAGAAGCCAGCTTGGCCAGTCGGCTGGCCGCCTTGCCTGGAAGCCCGATAAAAAAGCTGCGCGCCTTGCACAAGGAAATGGAGATCCTGTCCGCTGCGATGGCTCCGTATGTCGCATGCAGTGCGGGGTGCTCGGCATGTTGCCACTACCCGGTGCACCTTTATCCCGTTGAGGCCGAGCTTATTGAGAAGCGCTCCTCGCATTCTCGATTGCCGAAGTCGCTTCCTAGTGCCGACTTCCATGGTTCGCCCTGCCCCTTCCTCATCCAGGAACAATGCTCGATCTACGAGGACCGTCCAATGGTTTGCCGCCAGCATGTTGCGTTGACCAACACGGCGTACTGGTGCGATCCGGTCAGATCGGGCGAAATCACTTTGCCAATGGCCCAACTCTCCAAAGTTCAAGAAGCTTTTCATGAGCTCGTAGCAAAAGATGGCCGCACGACCCCCATGGACATTAGACAGATCTTTGCGGTACCCGGCGAAAGCTCCTAGGCATGGGAGTGCCTGAAAACTTGACCCGACAGCGCCCTTTTATGCGAGATATGCGCGCAACGGGAATGTCAGGACTGATGGAACCGCGCTTCTTGCGTACGCCCACCGTAGCCATAGGCCGAGGCGCGCGCATCGTGGACATGTACATAGCTTGTCGGGTGCACGGGGCCTAACAGGCGCTCAAAGCAGGCGAATACCTCGGCAAGATACTCTGCCTTCTCCGCTTTGGTGTTGGTCTCATCCGTCACGATGATCTCCAGCGAGAAGCTTGAGACGCCAATCAGATCGCTCATCTGTGTAGATATCTTCGCGGTCAGCGCGGGAGACGAAGATGCAGAGACTTTGATGTTGATCAGAGGCATGAAGGAGCACGTGTGAAGCCGAGAGGCTAGTTGATGGCGATGACCACTTTGCCGATGGGCCTTCCATGTTCCATGCGCGCAAACGCGGCAGCAGCTTCAGCAAAAGGAAAGATGGTGTCGATAACCGGCACGATGGCGTGTTCGTCGATGAAGCGGATAAGGGCTTGGGTCATTTTCTTGGAACCCACTACCACTCCGGTGAGTGACTTACCGCCGATGAGTGAGAATGGATCGATGCTCAATGCAAATCCGCCAGCGACGCCACCGATGGTCACGACTTTGCCGCCGGGGCGCAGACTTCGCAGCGAGCGAGCAATCGTGTCAGCTCCACCGATGTCCATCACCAGATCTACGCCGCCGGTCGTGCGGAGCACCGTTTCATCCCAGTTGGGATCGGTGTTGTAGTTGATGGCAGCTTGTGCCCCCAATGCCACCATGTGCTCGATGCCCTCTTCCCTCCCAGAGAGCACCGTGACGCAGAAGCCGGCTGCCAGCGCGAGCTGGACCGCCCATGTAGACACACCGCCGGCGCCCTGAATCAGCACATGAGCACCGTCGGGCAGCGCGCCCAACTCAAATAACGCGTGCCAGGCAGTGACCCCTGCGCACGCGATCGTAGAAGCTTGCTCCCACGACAGAGTGCGCGGCGCGTGCACCAATGCGCTCTGATCGACCACCAGATGTGTCGTCAGCACACCGTCGATATTGCCACCAACCGACAGGGACAGCGCTTCATCACTGGGAAATCCTTCACTCCACAGCGGGAAGAAGATGGGAAGTACGGCATCACCGATGGAGAAGTCGGTGATCGCCGAACCTACAGCTACTACTTGTCCGGCGGCGTCCGACAAAGGAATGCGGGTTTCGCCGGCCCCCATCTGACCGTGAACAACGAGTAAGTCACGGTAGTTGAGCGAGGCGGCCTTGACGGCCAGTAGCATCTGGTTCTCACCCAAGGACGAGAGCGGAATTTCGATTCTGTGAAGGCTTTGTGGACCCTGTCCACGGATGACGCGGTAGGCGTGCATGAGGCTCATACGGCGAGGTTGGTGAGAGGTGGCGATCGAGATGGCGCAATGGCACAACGAATTCTTTGACGACGCCATTAATGAACAATATGGGCCGGATAGCCGATCGAGCTGAGCACTTGCTTTATCAGCTCAAGCGGACGGCGGGTTTCGAGGCTGATGCGGCGTTGGTCCGGCATGAACTGCGCCCGCATCGATGGATCTACGCTCATCAACGCACGTCGAATGGGTGCCACACATGCGCTGCAAGCCATGGCCGGGATATGTAGTCGATGCATGTTGCTGCTCCAACCAGCAGGGATAGCTAGCGTCAGGCTTCCCACTGTGGCAACGTCAATGCCCGTTCGTCGGACTCGCCAAATCGTCCAGAATCGGACATTCCGGGCGGTTGTCGCCATGGCATCGACTTGCTAGGTCGCGCAGCGTTCGCTGCATGGCCTGCATCTCGGTAATCTTGATCTGCAGATCGTCGATGTGGCCTTGGGCCAGTTTCTTGACCTGGGCGCTGGCTCGCCGGTCATCGCTCCACAAGCCTAAGAGCGATTGGATTTGTTTGATGGAAAATCCCAGGTTGCGGGCACGACGAATGAACCGAAGCCTGTGCACATCGGCATCGGTGTAAAGGCGATAGCCAGCAAAGGTGCGACTAGCCGGAGGGATCAGATCGATCCCTTCATAGTGGCGAATCATCTTGGCGCTGACCTCGCTGAGCGCGGCAGCCTCGCCGATGTTATGCAATCCGGCTTCGCGCGCGTCGGCCAGTTCGGGTCGCAGTGCCTTGGAGCTGCGTCTGGTTGCCATCATGCCTCTCCCACATCGATCTTGGTTGGCTGCCAACGGCGCAACAGCAGCGTGTTGGCAATCACGCTCACACTGGACAAGGCCATCGCTGCGCCGGCAATGACCGGATCAAGCAAGCCCAGGGCCGCCAGAGGAATCCCGACCACGTTGTAACCGAAGGCCCAGAACAGGTTCTGATGGATCTTGCGGGTCGTGCGGCGGGAAATGTCGATGGCATCGGCGATCAGACCCGGCTCAGCGCGCATTAGGGTAACCCCAGCGGCATGCATCGCCACATCGGTACCGGTTCCCATGGCCACCCCTAGGTTGGCGGCAGCCAGCGCTGGCGCATCGTTGACACCATCGCCGACCATGGCCACCGGTGCCGACTGAGCCAATTCAGCGACCAACGCAGCTTTCTGCTCAGGCAATACATTGGCGCGCACCTCTTGGATGCCCAGCACCTTGGCCACCGAGGCGGCGGCGCCGGGGTTGTCGCCAGAAATCATGACGGTGCGCAAACCCAGCGTATGCAGACGCTGCACGGCCGCGGCTGCACCCAGACGCGGTGGATCCTCAAAGGCCAGTATGCCGAGCAACTGCGGATGATCGGTGCCCTGCTCTGCCAGCCAGGACACCGTGTGGCCGGTCTGGCTGAGTAGGTCGGCCCGGGTCTGCAATGCCGTGAGCGCAACGCCATGCTCAAGCATCATACGGGTACTGCCCAGCAACAGGTTCCTGCCATCCACCTTGCCGGTGATGCCGCGGCCAGGCACCGCCTGCACGTCGCGTGCGAGCGGAATGGCGCGCTGGCCCATTGCGCTCAGTACGGCCTTGGCCAAGGGATGCTCGCTGCCTTGCTGCAGGGCCGCCGCCAACGGCAACAGATCGGCCGCGTGGCCACGGGTGGCAGTTTCTTCGGTCAGTACCGGACGTCCTTGGGTCAACGTGCCTGTTTTGTCGAAGGCCACCACCTTTACGGTACGTGCCACTTCCAGCGCTTCGGCATCCTTGACCAGAATGCCCGCTCGGGCGGCCACGCCGGTGCCGGCCATGATCGCGGTCGGAGTCGCCAACCCCAGCGCGCATGGGCATGCGATGACCAGCACCGCTACCGCGCTCAGGATCGCCTGGTTCCAATCACCCGTCCCCAAACCCCACCCTAGCAGCGTGAGCAAAGCCAGGCCGATCACTACCGGCACGAAGATCGCACTCACCCGATCCACGGTTCGCTGGATAGGTGCCTTCTTGGCCTGTGCATCCTCCACGAGGCGAATGATCCGAGACAGGGCGGTCTCGGCGCCGATGGCCAGTGTGCGTACCAGAATGCGGCCTTCGCCATTGATAGCCCCACCGGTGATGCGATCGCCCTCCCCGCGAGCCACGGGCATGGACTCCCCGGTGATCAGGGACTCATCCACATGCGTGCGGCCCTCCGCGATCACGCCATCCACGGGGATGCGCTCGCCTGGCCGCACACTGACGATGTCCGAGACGGCAACCTCATGAATGGCAACCTCGCGCTCGTGCCCGTCCTGATACACGCGTGCGGTGGCTGGCCGCAGTGCTTGCAAGGCCCGGATCGCTTGCGTGGTCTGTTGCTTGGCGCGGGCCTCTAACCACTTGCCCAGCAGGATCAAGGTAATGATGACCGCCGAGGTCTCGAAGTACAGCGGGGCATTGCCGTGGTGTCCTGCATCATTGAACAAGTGATAGACACTCAGCCCATAACCGGCACTGGTCCCCAAAGCGACCAGCAGATCCATGTTGCCCGTGCCGGCGCGCAGGGCGTGCCATCCGGCGCGATAAAAGCGCGCACCGATCCAGAACTGTACCGGCGTTGCGAGCAAGAACTGCAGCCAGCCCGGTAGCATCCAGTGCTGACCTGCGACCCATCCCAGCATTGGGACGACCAATGGCAGGGACAGGGCCGCAGCGATCAGCAGTTTGAGGGTGTCACCACTGAGCGCCTGGCGCGCCGGCGCTGTATCGGCGTTGCCTGCCGGGGTCTGCGGTTCGATCGCGCGGTAGCCCGCTGCGCTGACCGCGGCAACCAGGGATGCGACCTCCACCAGTGACGTGGTCGTTATGCGCGCGCGCTCGGTGGCCAGATTGACCGACACCTCCATCACGCCCGGCACAGCGCGCAGCGAACGCTCTACCCGTGCCACACAGGAAGCGCAGGTCATCCCTTCAATGATCAGATCCCGCTCCTGGCTGGCAACCTCATAACCGGCCTGCTTCACCGCAGCGATCAAGGCGGGCAATACGGCTGCCGGCGCGGTTACCTCGGCCACTTCTGTTGCCAGATTGATCGACGCATCGCTCACGCCGGCAACGGCCCGCAAGCTGCGCTCTACCCGGCCTACACATGAGGCACATGTCATGCCGGCGACGCTGAAGCGATGGGTGTCCGCAGGCGCCGGCTGCGGCGAGGTGAGCGTTATGTCCATGGAGTAAGGGCCAATAGGAACGAGCAGGTAGCCTGAGCCTTCCCATGATGGGAAGGTCAACAGCGCGAGAGGGATCAGTACTCAACTTGCCCTTCGTTTGACCTTCCCACCGTGGGAAGGCCCAACGTGACACCGTCGGCAAACCGTCGATACTTTTGGAGGGTTGTTTATGGATCTCGTTGTTGAAGGCATGACCTGTGGTCACTGTGTCCGGACGGTCACCCAAGCCATTCAGGCCTTTGACCCCCACGCCCAGGTGGACGTCGATCTGGGCAGTGGCGTGGTCAAGATCGAGGGCCTGCTTGCCGTAGAACAGGCGGTTGAGGCTATCCAGCGGCAAGGCTATGTGATCGCCGCCGTGCTCCCTTCTGAGGCCGGTACGCCTGCCACCCCGGCCGCATCCTCCTGCTGCGGCGGATGCCACCGCTGAGTCCGCGCGAGGGCTTGATCCTGATCAATGCCAGTCGGCCCCAAGAGGGCTAGACTGGCCATCATGAGAGCTCGCACGTCCCCTACCCTGATCTGCCCAGCGTCCGCAGGCGCTGCTTCGGGCGTGCGGGAGCTGTCATGGTGAAGCTGCTGAGGCGATGGCGGCGACCCCGTTCTCGTGCCCGACTGGCATGGCTGGGACTGTGGGCGCTGCTGCTGCAGCAACTGGCGCTGGTGGCTTACGCCTGTCCGCTGGAATCGGTGGAAGCTGGACAAGCGACCCTGATGGTCGGTTGCGAAGAGATGTCCGCGCCGGATCCCGATGCTCCGGCGTTGTGCGACCAGCATTGCCAGCGCGATCACATCGCCACGGCCGATGCGAAGGCCCCTCAAGTGCCTTACCAGCCCGCGCTGGTCGCCTTCGCGCTCGTGCAGGCTCTGTTGCCACCGGCACACGCGCAGTTCTATCGGGATGTTCCGGTGTGCGTGTCCGATCCGCCTCCCCTGCAGCGCTTCTGTAGCCTGCTGATTTAAGCCCCCTCCTGGATTGACCCCTGCTCGTGCTGCATGCGTTGCAGCGCGCTCGTTGTCGTTTGTCCGGAGGTCTTATGGAGATGTCTTTCTTCTTGCGTGCAAGGCGCAGGATGGCGTGTGGGTTCGTGTTTGCCCTGGCGCTCAGTGGTCCTGCGGTGGCGGCATCGCCCGCTATCCCGATCAGCTACAGAGAAGCCCTACAACGGGCGCTTGCTAACGCCCCAACCCTGCAGGTGCGCCGATCCCAGATCGATGCCAGTACCGAGGAAGCCGCGCGTGCTGGCGCGCTGCCCGACCCACGTTTGATCGTGGGGCTGGCGAACTGGCCCGTCAGCGGACCCGATGCCTTCAGCTTGCGGGCCGATGAGATGACCACCCAGCAAATCGGTCTGATGCAGGAGTTTCCTGCGCGTGCGAAACGACGTGCCGAGCAAGCGCTTGCGCAAGCGACGCTGGCGCAAGCGCGCTCACTATCGATGGCCGAACAGCAGATGGTGGCCCAAGCGGCCGCGCTGGCCTGGATCGAGCTGTGGAGTACGCAGCAAGCCGTAGATGCGTTGGAAGGTCTGCGCGAGCCGGCCCGCATAGCCGAGCGTGCGGCGCGTGCTCGCTTGGCAGGCGGCACGGCCGTGGCCAGTGATGTGCTTGCCGCTCAGGCCGCCCTGCTGCAGTTGGACAATCGCCTGGAGCAGGTACATGCGGAGCATGCCGCGGCGCGGGCCGGCCTGGCGCGGTGGTTGGGTATTGCACCAGAGGCGATCTTGGCCACTGGTACGGCACCGGATTTTTCGCAGTTGCCATTGGAGCCCACCCAACTGCTGGCCAAACTGGACCAGCACACGCCACTACTGGGCTGGGAGGCACGCCAGAGCGTAGCCCAGGCCCAGGTGGATGCGGCCGTGGCCGAAACCCGCCCGGATTGGAGTGTGGAACTCACCTACGGACGTCGCGAGCGCGCGCCCGACGGCATGGCGCGCAGTGACATGCTCATGGTGGAAGTGGGTGTGGGCCTGCCGCTGTTCCAGAAGAACCGCCAAGCACGAGGCATCGCGGCACGGCGGGCCGAGCTGGAGGCGGTGTCCGCAGAGCGCGATGAAGCCCGGCGCATCCAAGCCGAGTCGGTGCAACGCGCGATAGCGCGATGGCGCGGGTTAACCGGCCAGTTGGAGCGCCAGAACATGCAGAGCCTGCCTTTGGCGCGCGATCGTGCATGCACGGCGTTGGCCGCCTACGGCGCCGGTGCCGACCTGCAGCCGTGGCTGGAAGCGCGGCGCGATGAGATCGAATTGAAACTGGAGAACGCCCGTCTGCTGGGCGAACAGGGCCGTGCCTGGGCGGCACTGGCCTATCTGCTGCCCCATGAGGAGAACACGCCATGAGCCCGACCAAAACGCGTCTCACACAGCTCGCCGTGGCGCTCGGGTTGCTGGCGCTCGGCTTTGCCGGCGGCTACGCCTGGATGACTCGAACCTCTGATACCACTCCGCCCACCGGCGCGAGCGGCGCAGATCAAGCACGCAAGGTGCTGTACTGGTACGACCCCATGGCGCCGGAGCAGCGATTCGACAAGCCGGGCAAATCTCCGTTCATGGATATGGAGTTGCAGCCCAAATACGCAGATGAGGCCATAGGGGGCGGAACGCAGATCGATCCGCGCCTGCAGCAGAACGTGGGCATACGCACTCAGGAAGTGACGGTAGAGTCACTAGGGACTGCCGTACGCGTGCCGGGCACACTGACGTGGGATCTGACCCAGGAAACCGTGGTCAGTGCGCGCATGGAAGGCTTGATCACCCACGTGCAGGTAAAGGCGCCGTTTACCGAGGTTCGTCGTGGTCAAGCGCTGGCCACCGTGCAGGCCCCGGCATGGAACGCCGCCATCGCCGAAGCACATGCCCTGAGCCAAGCTCAGTCCGCGGGTGCGCGTGAGCTACAGGGTGCGGCGCAACAACGGTTGCGTTCGTTGGGTGTTCCTTCTGGCGCCTCGGCTAGAAGTGGCGTCGTGCTTGGCGCAGACCACAGTGGTGTCGTGACCGAGATCCTGGCACGCGAGGGACAGACTGTGATGCCCGGTACGCCACTGTTCAAGATCAATGGGCTGGACACACTGTGGCTGGAGGCCTCGGTGCCCCAGGCAGCGCTAGGCACCTTGCGGCCGGGGACCTCAGTGCAGGCCACGGTCAGTGCCTGGCCGGCAGAGCGCTTTGCCGGACAGATCCAGGCGTTGCTTCCCCAGGTCGACATGGCTAGTCGCACGCAGCGGGCGCGAATTGTGCTGCGTAACCCGCAGCGTCGGCTGGTGCCGGGCATGTTCGCCGAGGTTCTGGTGCAGCCCGACGCCGAGCAGGCCCTGCCAGTCGTTCCCACGGAGGCGCTGATCGCCACCGGGCGGGACAGCCGGGTCATCGTGCAGGATCCGGACGGGAGCTTCCGGCCAGTGCGGGTGAGTGTGGGACGTAGCGTGCAAGGGCGCACGCAGATCGTGGCAGGCTTGGCCGGTGGTGAACGCGTGGTCGTCTCGGGTCAGTTCCTGCTCGACTCTGAAGCCAGTCTCTCCGGTGCGTTGGAGCGCCTGGGCGCTGCACAACCGACACGCCCTGCCAGCGCATCAGGTGTGCACGAGCGCCATGACGCCGGGCACGACCCACGCACTGTCGTGCCCTCACCGTCCAGACAGCCTGCGCCTGTCGCGCCAGGGACCTTCACCTCTACGCCGCCGCGCTGCCCGGTGCAGTACTGGTATGACCCGATGGTGCCGGAGACGCATTTCGACAAGCCGGGCAAGTCACCGTTCATGGATATGCAGTTGGTACCCAAGTTCGGCCCCGCCGCAGCCGCTGATTGCCAGGCAAGCGACGTCATGTCCGAAGCGATGGAGGGCACACCATGATCGCGCGCCTGATCCATGCTTGCATCGCCAATCGCGTGCTGGTGCTGGTCGCCGCCGCGCTGCTGGCGGTGGTCGGTATCTGGTCGGTAAAGAACACGCCGCTGGATGCGCTGCCGGACCTTTCCGATACCCAGGTCATCATCCGCACGCAATGGGCGGGGCAAACCCCGCGCATCATCGAAGACCAGGTCACCTACCCGTTGGCCACCACGATGTTGTCCGTGCCGGGCGTGAAGGCGGTACGCGGCTTCTCCTTCTTCGGTGATTCGTTCGTCTACATCCTGTTTGACGATGCGACTGATCTGTACTGGGCGCGCTCTCGAGTGCTCGAGTACTTGAGCCAGGTGCGCGATCGACTTCCGCCGAATGTGAATCCGGCGCTGGGTCCTGATGCGACAGGACTGGGCTGGATCTACCAGTACGCCCTGGTGGATCGGACCGGTCAACGTGATGTGGGGCAGCTACGTGCGTTGCAGGACTGGTTTCTTCGTTATGAGCTAAAAACCGTGCCGGACGTGGCTGAAGTAGCCAGTGTGGGCGGTGCGGTGCGCGCCTGGCAGATCCAGCCCGATCCGCAGGCGTTGGCGGCCCGTGGACTGACGGTGGCCGAGCTCATCGAGGCGGTGGATGCGGCCAACGGCGCTACCGGGGGCTCGGTGATCGAACAAGGCGAAGCCGAACTGATGGTGCGCAGCGAAGGCTACCTGCGCACACAGGAGGCGTTCGAACAGGTGCCGGTAACCGGAAACGACGGCATCCCCGTCTTGCTCGGTGAGGTGGCCACGATCAGTCGGGGGCCGGTCTTCCGTCGTGGTATCGCAGAGTTGGATGGTCAAGGTGAGGTGGCCGGCGGCGTGATCGTCCTGCGCACCGGCAAGGATGCCTTGGGGGCCATCCGGAACGTCAAAGCTCGACTACAGGCGTTGCAATCCAGCTTGCCCGAGGGTGTGGAAGTGGTGCCAGTGTACGACCGCTCCGAGCTGATCCAGGATGCGGTACGCAACCTCACCCACAAGCTTGGCGAAGAGTTCCTGGTCGTAGCGCTGGTATGCCTGCTGTTCCTGTGGCACCTACGCTCAGCGTTGGTGGCCGTCATTACCCTACCCTTGGGTATCCTGGCGGCCTTCATCGTGATGCACGCCCAGGGGATCTCCGCCAACTTGCTGTCATTAGGCGGCATTGCCATCGCCATTGGTGCGATGGTCGATGCAGCGGTGGTGATGATCGAAAATGCACACAAGCATCTGGAGCACTGGCGGGAGGAGCAGGGCCGGGAACCTCAGGGTGAGGAGCGCTGGCAGTTGATGGCCCGCTCGGCGGCCGAGGTCGGACCGGCCCTGTTCGCCAGCTTGCTGGTCATCACCCTGTCTTTCGTGCCGGTTTTTGCCCTGCAGGCGCAAGAAGGGCGATTGTTCTCGCCCTTGGCCTACACCAAGACCTACGCGATGGCCGCCGCAGCAGGGTTGTCGGTGACCTTAATCCCGGTCTTGATGGGCTACCTGATCCGCGGCCACATCCGCCCGGAACAGCAGAACCCCATCAATCGCATCCTGATCGCTGGCTATCGGCCCATCCTGCTGTGGGTCCTCAAACATCCCGGTGTCACCTTGCTGCTCAGCGGCCTGCTGCTAGTGCTCACCTTGATCCCCTTTAGCCGGTTGGGCAGTGAGTTCATGCCGCCCTTGGAAGAAGGCAGCCTGTTGTACATGCCCACGGCCCTGCCCGGCCTGTCCGCCGACAAGGCCCGTCAGTTGCTCCAGCTCTCGGGCCGGATGATCAAGACCGTACCGGAGGTTGAGCACGTGTTCGGCAAGGCGGGCCGTGCCGAAAGTGCGACCGATCCGGCACCCATCGAAATGTTTGAGACCACCGTGACCTTCAAGCCGCGGGATCAATGGCGCCCGGGCATGACCCCCCAGAAGCTACGCCAGGAGTTGGACGCAGCGGTCAAGATTCCCGGTCTGACCAACCTATGGGTCCCGCCCATTCGCAATCGCATCGATATGTTGGCCACCGGCATCAAGAGCCCGATTGGGATCAAGGTCTCCGGACCAGATGTGGAGCAGATCGAGCGCCTGAGCCAACAGATCGAGCAGGTGGCCAAGACTGTGCCCGGCGTGAGTTCGGCACTGGCCGAACGCGTCACGGGTGGGCGCTATGTCGATGTACAGGTGCGCCCGGAAATCGCTGCACGTTACGGATTCACTCAAGGCCAACTCCAGCAACTGATTGCCACGGTCGTTGGCGGTGATCCAATCGGGGAAACGATCGAGGGGCGCGAACGCTATCCCATCGTCTTGCGCTACCCCCGTGGCCAGCGTGACTCGTTGCAGGCCTTGCAGGATCTGCCGCTGATCGCGCCAGGCGGTGTGCAACTGACCATGAGCCAGGTGGCGGAGCTGTCAATCAGCCCAGGCCCGCCGATGCTCAAGAGCGATAACGGCCGGTTGGTGGGCTACATCTACGTGGATGTGGCCGATCGCGACTTGGGATCGGTGGTCCAGGACCTGCAAGCCGCGGTGCAGACTCAGGTGAGTTTGCCTGCCGGCTATGGTCTGGCCTGGTCGGGGCAGTACGAGTATCTGCAACGGGCATTGGCACGCCTGCAATGGGTGGTGCCCGCGGCGTTGGCGATCATCTTCCTGGTCATCTGGATGGTGTTTCGCCGGCTTAGCGATGTATCCATCATCCTGCTCAGCTTGCCCTTGGCGTTGGTGGGCGGTTTCTGGTTGATCTGGGGGCTGGGCCATGCGATTTCGGTGGCCAGCATGATCGGATTCATCGCCCTGGGCGGCGTTGCGGCTGAGTTCGGCGTCATCATGCTGCTGTACCTGCGTCATGCCTGGGAGCAGCGCTTGGCCAGCGGTGCGCCGGAAGATGTGTCTACCCTGCAAGAGGCTATCTACGAAGGTGCCGTGCAACGGGTGCGCCCGAAGGCGATGACGGTAGCCGTCATCCTGGCCGGGTTGTTTCCGCTTTTCGTCGGTGCCGGTGCCGGCTCGGAGGTCATGCAACGTATCGCCGCGCCGATGCTGGGTGGCATGCTCACCGCACCGGTGCTCTCCATGGTGGTGATTCCCGCAGCGTTCTATCTGGTGCGGCGACGTGGATTGCGCGCGGCGCGGGGCGACCAATGAGAGACAGACTGAGCACTTGAGGTCCGTCCCCACAAAAAGACGCCAGTCATGGAAGAAGTCATGACTGGCGTCAAAGGGGAGAGTACCGCCTACGTGCTTACTTATCAGTGCCCGGCGTGCAGGGAAATCTCAAAGCTCAGCGACGCCCGATCCGACACAAAATCCAAACCCTTTTGTGTAGAGGGCACCATGTGATTGGTGTGGATGTACCAGGTCTTGGCGGTGGTCACCTGGAAACTGGCTTGGCCTTGGGCATCGGTGCGCAGGAGCGTAGCGCTACCGTGCCCACCCTTGACCGGTGCGTCAGCACGATGACCGACGTACACGCGTAGGTTAGGCACTGGCGTGCCCTGCTGCAGCACCTGGAACGACAGCTGTTCGCCGACCTTCACGCTTCCAGGATTGCGGGCCAAGCGGATCTCCAACGGATAGCCCAGGGAGGCAGCGAAGTCGTCGGTCAGTTTCGTGCCCACCTGTCCAATGGCACGGGCATGCTTGGTATAGCTATAGGTGACCCCTTTGGGAAACTTGCTCGCATCATAGGTGGCCAGGGTATCGGGCAAGTCTTCCAATTCCAGGTACTTGCCGAACTCGCTGGCCGTACGGGTGCTAGTGGAAGCCATCGTCGAGACACCCAGCAGATAGGTGCCCTCGCCCGCTGGATGCACGGTGAGCTGGCTTTGCTTGCCGACCTCTTTCCAACTGGCCAAGTCCGGGGCAGCCTTAGCGCCGCCCTGACTCAGCGAAACGTCCTGTAGACGCGCTCGGGTGACTGCACCTGCACTTTCATCGAAGGTGCCATTGTTCACCAACGCGGTGTTCGCCTCGCCCGCTGCGGTGCCGGGCTTGGAGAATGCGACAAACAGGTCGTGCGCGCCGGCGCTGCCGGCCACCGCGAACAGCAGTAGTGCGGCGGATAGTTGCGTGTTTCTCATGATGTGTAGCTCCTTGGGATCGTGGCTTACCAGTGGTAACCAAAGCGGACATTCCAGCGACGACCCAGCAAGTCGTACGTCATGGTGTCGGTGTTGGCGTTGGGGTTGTTCTGCACGAACGGCGCCTTCTTATCGAGCACGTTTTCAACGCCAGCGGAGATGTCCCATTTCTTCTTGATGCCGTAGCTCAGTTGCAGGTTGTGGTACACCACGCTGGACACATGCGAGCCGATCGTGCCGGGCACGGCGATGATGTCGTCCGCGCTGCCGATGTACTGCGCCGAATAGACGCCGGTCCAACGGTTTTTGCCCATGCGCAGTGAGCCCAAGCCACGCCACTGGGTGTAGCTACCCAAGCCGCTGGTGATCTTGCCGGCGTACTCAATGGTGGTGGCACCGGCGAAAGGAGTGACGTCGTAACGCTCAAGATACGAGGCGTCCAGACTCGCGCTGGCCTGCCAGCCGGCCACATCGAACTGATACAGCACGCCGATATCCACGCCTTCGGATTCCTCGCTGGCCGCATTGACCTGCTGGGACGAGAGGTAGTTGACCTCACCGGTAACCGGATCACGGGTAAAGTTGGCCGGCGAGCAGAACGGATGGGCCAGGTTCGGTGTGGTGTAGCACGCACGCAGCTTGACCGAGCCTTCAATGCTACGGATCGCATTCTCGATGCGGATACGGTAGTAATCGGCCGTGAGCGTCAGCCCCGGCGCAAACCCTGGGGTCCACACAAAGCCTGCCGTGAAGGTCCGCGCATCTTCAGGCTTGAGGTCGGGATTGCCGCCGGTCGTGGTGAGGATGGTGTTGCCCAACTGACGAAAGTTGGTCGGCACGCCCGCGGCTTGGCAGTTGGCCCGAATGACCGAGTCGGCGGGTAACGTGCTCCAGTTGCTGCACGGATCCAGCGTAGTCAGGCTGCCTTGGCCGATGCCACCGAACAACTCCGGAATGCTGGGGATGCGAAAAGCCGTGGCGTAGTTGAGACGGATCTTGAGAGGTTCGGCCACCTGCCAATCCAACCCCACCTTGTAGTTGGTGTCGCTGCCGAACAGGTCGTAGTCCGAATAGCGGCCGGCCAGGTTCAAGGTGGCGTAGTCCACCAGCGGAATGTCCTGCAACAGCGGGACGGCGAACTCGACAAACGCTTCCTTGGCCGAGTACTCGCCTTCGATCGGATCTTGACGCACGATGTTGGCGCTGCCGTTGACCACCAGCGGGTCCGGATACAGCCAACCGCGTTCCTTGCGAAACTCCACGCCCGAGGCGAAGGCGACGCTGCCGGCGGGCAGATCGAACAGGGCGCCGGAAATGGTGCCGCTAAAGCCCTGCTGGCTGTTGCCACCTGAGCCACGCTGGGTAAACAGAATGTAGTCCAGCACTTCAGGCGTCAGATTGCCGTAGCCCAGATAGTTGCCGCAAGGAATGGCCGCGCCCGGGGTGTTGCTGCACAGGCTGGTATTGAGAGTGTTTTCCACCCGGTCCAGGTTGGCAATGTTGGTCGAGCTGTCGGTGGCCGAATTGCGCCCCCAGTTCAACGCCACATTCCATGCCCAGTTATCGCCCCACTGCCCTTCCAGCCCTAGCACGGTGCGGAACGTATCGACCTCCTGCTCGGTGATGCGCGCTCCAGCTTCTTCCAGACGCCGGCGCTCCAAGGTCAGGTTTTGGCCGGTGGGGTTGGTCGGATTGGTGGCAGCAATCCGGATCGTGCGATAGACGCCCAGGGTGTTGGGCGAGGCACGCTGGTTGGACTGGCGATTGGTCGCCATCAGTTCGGTGAAAAGGCGCGTGTTCTCAGTCAGGTCGAACTGACCAAAGCCGCTCAGGCCAATGCGCTTGATCGGGCTGACGGCATTGAGCAGCAGGTTGTAGTTGTAGTTGTGCTTGGCGGGATCGTAGAGCTCGTAAGAGCGCGGATCTCCATTGGGATCTTGATTGAAGTTGACTACCCGGCCATCGGCCAAGCGTGCACGACCGCCGATGGTGGATGAGTTGCCCACGCACTGCAGCGTGCCCGCCACTACGCCTAGCGGGCACGGCGCGCGCGAGGCCATCGTGATGGTGCCACTTTCGGCATAGGTCAGCGCACCGGACATCGAACTGCGCTCGCCTGTGGTGCCGAAGGCCAAGTTGAACGAGCCGATCTCGCCATCACCTTTGAAGGTTTGGCCATAACGGGTGGACATCTCCACGCCATCCGTTTCCTTGCGCGTAATGATGTTCACCACGCCGGCTACGGCATCGGCGCCGTAGATGGCCGATGCACCATCCTTCAGGATTTCGATGCGATCTACCAGGGCAAGCGGCACTACGTTCAGATCCACCGAATTGTTGGCGCCGGTGCCACCATTGACTACGCGCCGGCCGTTGAGCAGCACCAATGTGCGGTTTACGCCCAAGCCACGCAGGTTGATCTGGGTGGTGCCGTTACCGTTACCGGTCCAGAAGTTGTTGGATTGCGAGCCGGCCGCGCCGGCCGATGCAGGCAAGCGCTGCAACAGTGTTTCCACGGACACGGCGCCGGAGCTTTGGATGGTTTCAGCATCGATGACCGTGGTGGGTCCCACGCCGGACATCTGGGCACGCTTGATATGGCTGCCGGTTACTTGGACCGCATCAAAGGTGGTGGGTGCAGTGGTCGACGTCGTGGAGGCGTCGGCACCGCCGGAGACGGTGGAGGTGTACGTGTCGGAGCCGGCTTGCCCTAGGCTGGAAGATGGTGTGCTGCGGATACTGGGCGCCGGTGCATTTGCCGCCTCGCGGACGATGGCCAATGCGCCACTTTGATCCCGCTTGACGGTCAACCCAGTGCCCGCCAGCAGACGGTTCAGCGCCGCGTCCTGGGACATGTCACCGCGCGCCCCGGAGGTGCGCCGATCGCGCACGTCTTCGCTCAGGTAGACCAGACGAACGCCCGACTGCCTGGCATAGGCCTCCAGCGCGACCTTCAGATCCCCTTCTGGAATATCAAAGGTGCTTGTTTGTGCTGCGGCCGAGGCCGCGATGACCAGACCACACATGACAGCCAACGCTGTCCTCGCCACTTTCGTACGTGCCATGCATTTTCCCCAGGTCGGCGCAAATCGGCCTTATGTCTGAGACGAGATGGCGACGCAGTTCCGGTATGAAATATTTCAGATTGATGTCTGTAGGCGATTCAATGCGGTTGCGAGACACGAATCTGATCGCCGTGTGTCTCTACGCGCAGATTGAAGCCCGTGGCCAGCAGTCGCGCGAAGGCATCCACCCCGGCGGCATCGAAGCTGCCACCCACGCGCATGTGGGCGGTTTCCGTATCCATCAGCACCAGCTGCTTTTCGTTGTAGCGATTGAACTGGGCTGCCACATCGGCCAAGGTGGATTGATCGAACTCCAATGTGCCATGGCGCCAGCTCAGGGATCGCCGCACCTTGTCCTGCGCATTCACCGCTACGAGAGTTCCGGCCGGTTTGCTGTACAGCAAACCGCCGCCCTGTACGATCACGGGCGGGCGGCCGGGCTTGGCCACCATCGGCTCGACGCGCACCTTGCCTTCCAGCACCGCCACTTCCAGGCGCTCGCGTTCTTGCCTGACGGAGAACTTCGTTCCCAAGACCACCACCTTGTGGTCGCCGGCATGGATCACAAACGGATGCGCAGGGTCTGGCTTTACGTCGAAGAAGGCTTCGCCTTTGTCCAGCCATACATGGCGCAGCGAGGGATCCACCTGCGCGCGGAGCTCGGTGTGCGTATTCAGTTCCACCCGCGAACCGTCCGACAAGGCCACGACTTCCCGCCCCCCAACCTCGGTGGTGTAGCGAGTACCCGGCCCCCACCAGGGCATGTTCAGCAGTACGGCCAGCATTGCCACCGCCGCGGCCACTGACCAACGCACCGGTGAGGCCCAACGCCGCGTGCGAGGTGATTGCACGCCGCGCACGGCCGCCAGTCGATCGGCTCGATCCCAGACCGACTTCAAACGAAGCCAGGCCACACGATGGGCCGTATCCTGCCCCAACCAAGCATCAAGCTGCCTCTGGTCCTGCGCGGTCCACTGCGAAGATTGGGCGCGATTGATCCACTGCGCAGCAACTTGTTCGATGTCGTTGTGCGGGCTCATGGGTGCGAACGTTCCTTGTTGAAGCGCCGGGCCGGGCGCTGAATCTTGCCGGTACCGCCAAGCATGAAGTCCGCCAATGCGCGCATGCCCAACAACGTCTGGCGCTCCACCGTATCTTCGGCAATGCCCAGGCGGCTGGCCACTTCGCGTTGGCTCAAGCCGTAGATCTTGCGAAGCTCGACGATCTGCCGGCATTTGGTGGGCAGTTTCTGCAGGCCTTGCTGGAGGCGCCGCAACTCATCGCGTGCGCCCAGATGCCGCTCCGGCGTCACCTCATCGCTCTGCATCACCGCCTGCTCGACATCGGCCATGGCTTCAATGGACACGATGCGTGAGCGGCGGATGCGATCAATGAGCAGGTTGCGTACGGTGGTCATGACAAAAGGTTTGGCCTGCGACGGCAGACCCCGACGCGCGGCTTCGTATATGCGTGTGTAAGCCTCCTGCCGAAGATCAGGAATCTCGCTGTCCTCATGCCCATGCCGGCGCAGAAAGGCGTGGATCAGGCCTTCCAGCGGCAAGACATGGGCGATGAACCACTCATCCAGTGCGGTGGTCACCAGGGTGCTCGCTGATTCATCGGGCAGGCTCAGGCACGTCCATTCACTGGGACGAGCGCGGTCAGGAAATCCGGTACACCGCGGCGCCCGCCGGCCTGCTTGGCCGGCGGGCGCTGGGATCAGATCTTGAAGTCGTCGTACGCCACCTGGCTGTCGGGTACCCCCAGCCTGCTCAGTAGCTCTCGGGTGGCCTTGAGCATGGCCGGCGGTCCGCACAGGTAAAACTCGCAATCAGCCAGGGCCTGATGGGCTTTGAGCAGACGATCGTGGGCCACTTCGTGAACCAGACCCCTCAAGAGCGCATCGTCGTTCTGCGCTTCATCTGACAGCACCAAGTGCCAGCTGAAGTTCTCGTGCTGCTGGGCCAGGCGCTCCATCTCCTCGATGTACGGTGCCTCCTTAAGGCTGCGTGCGCCATACCAGAAGTGGATCCGCTCACCGCCCTGCCCCGCCAAGAGCGTCCGAATCATCGCGCGCAGCGGCGCCATGCCAGCGCCGCCGCCGATGAACACTTTCTCCCGCCCGTGGGGTTTGAGCGCGAAGTCGCCGAAGGGGCCGCTGAAAGAAACCCGATCCCCCGGCGAGAGCGTGTACAGGTAGGTCGATCCCCTGCCCGGCGGTTGCCGCTTCTTGTCCGATCTGCCGGGACTGAAGCGCGCCAGCAACGTCAGACGACCCTGCGCCTGATCAATGGGCAAGGCCAAGGAGTAGGCCCGACGGACCGGTTCGCGATTGACCAGCTTTTCCGGCAGATCCACGCCGGCCCAATCCTGATGGTGGTGTTCGGGTCGCACCAACTTGTGAACAGGCACGTCGTAATCGGGCACGTGCACCTGCAGGTAAGCACCGGGCTGATACTCCGGTCCGGCAGCCTCGTCGGGCTTGAGCACGATCTCGCGCAGGAACGGGGTCACTGCCGTAACCTGCTCCACGGTGGCCGCATACTCGGTCCACAGGCTGGCCCCGCCGGCCACCTCGACATCGGTGTCCTCGGTCACGGCCAGGTTGCAGGCCAGGCGATAGCCCATCTTGACCTTGCTGGCGCCCAGGTGGGCGCGATCGGCCGCGGTGGCTTTGGGCGCCGCGCCGCGGAAGCGCACCTCGCACAGACCACAGCTCTGCCCTCCTCCACAGTTGGACGGCAGTTGCACGCCCTCGCGTGCCAGCGAGACGTAGACGTTGTCGCCTGCCGACGCCCGTACGGTGCGCAGCCGTGTCCCGTCCGGACCGAATACCGACAACTCGCGGGCCGGACGCCAGCGGCGCGGCACGAACTCGCTCCAGTGGAAGCTGGCAAACAGCAGCCAGATCCCGGTCAGGGCCAACCACAGACCGCCGATCGCGGCAGTGACCACCAACGGGTTGTTGAAGTTCTTGCGCCCGGTGTAGTCCATGATGTGCAACATCCAGAACACATCGAATAGACGCCAGGTCTTGTTGCGGTGGTAGAGCACTTCGCCCGTCTGGGCAGACAGGTACACCGTGGTGTCCTGCGTGTCATCGGTGTCCACACGCCACAGACGCCCCTCGTGATCGCGCACCTCCCCGCTCCACTCCAACAGGCGCGGCGCTTTCAGCGTGCCCGGTCCGGTGTAGGAGGCCTGAGCCAGGCGGGTGGCCCAGGCCGAATCCAAGGGGATCGGCTGGCCCGTAACGGCGTTGGCCAAGGTGACACCTTGCGCATCGGCCAATTGGTACACCGGCGTGTCCAACAGCCAGCCAGAACTCACGCGGCTGATCTTCTTGTTGCCACCCAGAAAGCTGGCCGGCGATCGGGCGTTGGCGGGCCAGTCGTGCGCGGCATGCGCATGGGCCTGGAACTGATGGCCCTGCACCTGATCGTGGTCCAACCAACTCATCATCACGCCGCTGGCCATCCAAAGCAGCAACTGCAGGCCGATGATCAAGCCGACCCATTTGTGCAGCGTTCTCATCCAGGGCGTCATGCTGCGGCCCTCCTGCGAAAGCTGTAGAACAACAGCCAGGCGCCACTGAGCACGAACACCAGTCCGACCGCCGAGGCCACGCGCAACAGAGTGTTGTTGACGTCCGAGCGCGCCTCGTAGTCCATGATGTGGAACATCCACAGGAAATCGAACCAACGCCACAGGCTGTGCCGCCGCGCCAGCAACTCGCCGCTATAGGGCGAGAAGTACAACGTCGTTTCACCGGCATCGGCGTAGTGCACGGCCCACATGGGAACCGGGCGCGTGGCGACTTCCTGCGGCGCCTGCGTCACCCATTCAACCCGGGCTACCGGCGCTTGGCCCTGGTACACCGCCTTAGCCAGCGCGATCGCCATTTGCTGATCGCCCGGCGAGAGCACCTGGCCGGTCGTAGCGTCGAGCAGGTAGATCTTGTCGTGGGCATGGATCTCATAGACATCCCGCTCTAGCAGGCGCTTGAGCTTGACCTGGGTCATGCCCGGGTAGCGGCGCTGCAACTCCTCACCTGACAAGTGCGTGGGTGCGACCAGCGGTTGCTGATGCGCATGGGCCAGGTGATCGCCATGGATGATGTCCAAGGAAATGACCGTCATGTACACGCCGCTGATCATCCACAGCAGCGCTTGCACGCCGATGATCAGGCCAATCCATTTGTGGGCCTTACGCGCCCAGAAAGCCGATTTCATAGTGATCTCGTTCGACAGGAAGACGACACCTGCCCCCGTCACACGGACGGGGACAGGTGAAGCGGGCCTTACCAGTGGTAACCCACGCGTGCATACCAACGACGACCCAGCAGGTCATACGTCATCGTGTCGGTATTGGCGTCGGTGTAGCTCTGGATGAACGGGGCTTTCTTGTCGTACAGGTTGTCGATGCCGAAGGACACATCGAAGGTCTTGTTCGGTGCGTACTTGAGCTGGACATTGTGGTAGGTCACGCTGGGGGCATGATCGCCAATGTCGCCGGGGCTGGCGTTGATGTCATCCGCCTTGCCGATGTACTGCAAGCTGTATGAGCCGGACCAGGCTTCGCGCTCCATCGTCAGCGAGGTCAAGGCGCGCCAGTGAGTGAAGCTGCCACGGCCACCGGTGATCTTGCCGGCGTACTCGATCACCTCCGCGCCCGGGAACGGCCGCACGTCGTACTGGTCCAGGTAGGACACATCCACACTCAGAGTCGAATCGAACCCAGCGACCGCGAACTCGTACAGACCGCCCAGGTCGATGCCCCGTACCCGCTCGTTGGCGGCATTGACCGGCTGGGACGACAGGAAGTCCACTTCACCGGTGATCGGGTTGCGGGTGAAGTTGTCATTGCCGCAGAACGGATGCGCCAAGCCCGGGGTGTTGTAGCAGATCGACAGCTTGGTTGAGCCATCGATGCGCTGGATGGCGTTGTCGATCTTGATGTTGAAGTAGTCCACCGTCAGCGTCAGTCCCGGCAGGAAGCTCGGGGTCCAGACCGCACCCACGGTCAGGGACTTGGCATCCTCCGGCTCCAGGTTAGGATTGCCGCCAGAGGTGGTGAGGATCGTGTTGCCCGGCTGCACGTAACCTGCCGGCACACCGTACGACTGGCAGTTTTGACGCACTACCGAATCAGCCGGCAAGCTACTCCAGCCGCTACAGGGATCGGTCGTGGTCAGGTTGCCTTCGGCCACGCCGCCAAACAACTCGGGGATGTTGGGGATGCGGAAAGCCGTGGCGTAGTTGGCGCGCACTTTCAAGGACGGCACGATCTGCCAATCCAGGCCTACCTTGTAGTTCACGTCTTCCCCGAACAGGTCGTAGTCGGAGTAGCGCACGGCGGCATTGAGCGTCAGGCTCTCGGCGATCACGCTGTCCTGCAGCAGCGGCACGGCAAACTCGGCGAAGGCTTCCTTGGCCGTGTACTCACCGGCGATCGGATCCTGTTGGTTCGTGTTGGCAATGCCCAGCACCGTCAGCGGATCAGGATCGCGCCAACCACGCTCCTTGCGAACCTCGATGCCGGAGGCAAAGCCCACCCAACCGGCCGGCATCTCGAATAGCTGGCCGCTGATGTTGGCGGTGAAGCTTTTCTGGTCATTACCGCCGTTATCGCGCGTCCTGAACAGGATGTAGTTGAGCACCTCGGGGGTCAGGTCGCCGTAGCCGAGATAGTCACCGCAGGGGATCGCCGCGCCGGGCGTGTTGCTGCACACCGCGGTATTGAGCGTGTCATCCACCCGGTCCAGGTTGGCCACATTGGTCGAGCCATCCACACCGGTGTTGCGCCCCCAGTTCAGCGCGGCCGACCAGTCCCAGTTCATGCCCAACTGGCCTTCAATGCCCGCGACCACGCGGAAGGTATTGGTTTCCTGGAAGAACTCGCGCGGGCCGGCCTCTTCCAGACGGCGGCGCTGCAGCAGCAGGTCTTGGCCGGTCGGGTTGGTCGGGTGGCTGGCCGCGATGTTGATCGGGCGATAGACACCCAGGCTGCCGGGCGTGGCCAACTGGTCGGACTGGCGGTTGGTGAACATCAACTCGGTGAACACGCGCGTGGTTTCATTCACCGTGCTGTCGCCGAACAGGCTGAAGCTCAAACGCTTGATCGGATTGACGGCATTGAGATAGGGATTGCCGTTGTAGTTATGTTTGGCCGCCGAATACGGTTCATAGAAATCCCCGTCACCATTGGGATCCTGATTGAAGTTCACGCGCGAGCCGTCGGCTAGCAATGCGCGCCCACCGATGGTGGCCGAACTGCCCACACATTCGAGTTGCCCGTCGACCTCACCCAAGCCGCACGGTGCGCGTGAGGCCATGTTGACCGTGCCGGTCTCCGAGTAGTTGATGCCGGCCATCAACGAACCGCGGTCTGACGTAATACCCCAGGCGAAATCGAACGACTTTTCTTCGCCATCACTTTCGAAGGTCTGTCCGTACCGCACTGCCGCCTCGGCACCGTCGTAGTTCTTCTTGGTGATGATGTTCACCACGCCCGCCACGGCATCGGCACCGTAGATGGCTGAGGCACCGTCCTTGAGGACCTCGATCCGCTCGATCAGCGCTACCGGGATGATGTTCAGGTCCACCGAGCTGTTGGCACCGGTGCCACCATTGACCACACGACGACCATTGAGCAGAACCAGCGTGCGGTTGATGCCCAGGCCGCGCAGATTGACCTGGGTAGTGCCGTAGCCGTTCTCGGCCCAGTAGGCATTGGATTGGCTGCCGGCGAAACCGGCCGAGGCCGGCAGGCGCTGCAGCAGCGTCTCCACCGACGTGGCGCCGGAGCGCTCGATGGCTTCGGCATCAACCACGCTGACCGGACCAACACCGGAGAGCTGCAGTCGCTTGATATGGCTGCCGGTGACCTGGACGGTGTCCAGCGTCTTGGCCGACTCGCTCGTGGCGCCCTGTTCAGCCTGCTGAGCCAGGGCCACCGTGGAAAAACCGGCGCACAGAAGGGCACCGACGGATACCGCCAAAGGATTGCGCTTGAAGTACATGGGTTCTCTCTCCCCCGAAGGGCAATGCATGCGTATGACCCTGGTGCCCCAGACGTGGGGGCCTATGCGACATCAGGGCGTGCGTAGACGTCGCCAATCAATGGCGACCAAGCAGCATTAGCCGATGGGAGGTCGGAACAGCCGGGATACCTGTCGTCGCAGCGGCGGCAACTCAGGCGTAGGTAGGTAGGTGCTCGTCAGGGCGTGCTGGGCGGCAAAGATGACCGGCACACGCCCGGCGAAGAAGGTGAGCACACAGCTGCAGTCGCAGGAGGTGGTGCTGCAGTCGCACTGATGATCGTTCTGATCACCCTGCCCGGCTTGCTTGCCACCGGGACGAATTTTGTTGCAATCGTTACTAATCTTGGCGCGTTCATTGACACGCGCGCCGCCGTGCACCGAGTGGGTGCCATTCACCGCACCTGGGGGAGGAATATGCCGCACGGCCATCCGCGTGGTGGCCTGCGCGCTCAGGATCCCATCCGCGCAGAGCACGAGGATCAGGAACATACGCAGTAGCACGCGAAGCGACGACATGAGCGTGTGGCGAACCCGCAGGTTGTCTATACCACAGCAATAGCACGAGGAAATTCTTAGTGTCAACTGCTTGTGCAGCACAGCATCGAAAGTGGTTTGACTGGTTGTATAGACATGTAATGCTTGGCCCATGGACGAACCCAAGCCGCACTACCAGAAGCTCAAGCACTTCATCCTGCGTCACATCACCAACGGCGACTGGCCCGCGCGCAGTCGCGTCCCCAGCGAGAACGAACTGACGGCCAAGTTCGGCTTGTCTCGCATGACAGTGAATCGAGCGCTGCGCGAGTTGACCGATGCCGGCGTGCTGACCCGAGTGCAAGGCGTGGGCACGTTCGTCGCCGGGCCCAAGGCCGAATCGGCGATGTTCGAGGTGCGCAACATTCGCGAAGAGATTCAGTCCCGCGGCCAGACACACTCGGTCCAGGTATTGATCTGCGAGACGGTCGAGGCGCGCTCCAGTGTGACGACCAACTTCGGCCTGACACCGGGCACGGAGCTGTTCCACAGCCGCCTGCTCCACCACAGCGATGACAAGCCCGTGCAGTTGGAGGATCGCTTTGTGCAACCCAGCGTGGCGCCGGATTACCTGGACATCGATTTCCACACCGAGATTCCGCATCAGTACTTGATGCGCGTTGCGCCGCTGGAGCGCGCCGAACATGTGATCGAAGCCGAGACGGCCAGCAAGCGTCTGGCCGCGCAACTGAAGATCAACGAAGGCGATCCGTTGCTGGTGCTGACCCGACGTACGTGGTCGCGCGGACAGGTGGCCAGCTTTGTGCGGTTGATTCACCCGGCATCTCGTTACCGCTTTGTGGGCACCTTCCAGGTTGGCGCCCCCCTGACTCCCTGAGGATTTGATGGATACCTTGGAACGCTCCGCTTCCCCTGCGCGTACCGTGCGCGCTCCGATCGGCACCCAGCTGCACTGCAAGAGCTGGCTGACCGAAGCGGCCTACCGCATGATCCAGAACAATCTGGACCCCGATGTCGCCGAGCGCCCGGAAGACCTGGTGGTCTACGGCGGCATCGGTCGTGCTGCGCGCGACTGGAAAAGCTTTGATCGCATTTTGGAAACGTTGCGATCGCTTGAGGACGACGAATCGCTGTTGGTCCAGTCGGGCAAGCCCGTCGGCGTGTTCCGCACGCACCCCGATGCACCTCGCGTGCTGATCGCCAACTCCAACCTCGTACCCCACTGGGCGACCTGGGAGCACTTCAACGAGCTCGATAAGAAGGGCTTGATGATGTACGGCCAGATGACGGCCGGCAGTTGGATCTACATCGGCAGCCAAGGCATCGTCCAGGGGACGTACGAAACCTTCGTGGAGTTGGGGCGCCAGCATTACGCTGGCAATTGGACGAACAAATGGATCCTCACCGCGGGGTTGGGCGGCATGGGCGGCGCGCAGGCGCTGGCGGCGACCTTGGCCGGGGCCAGCAGCATCGTGATCGAGTGTCAGGAGTCTCGGATCGATTTTCGTATCCGCACGCGCTATGTCGACCACAAGGCCTACTCCATCGATGAAGCCTTGCAGATCATCGAACACAGCCCGACGCCGGTATCGGTGGGCTTGCTGGGCAATGCCGCTGAACTGCTGCCGCAGTTCGTCGCGCGTGCGCGCAATGGAGGTCCCCGCCCTCACGCCGTGACCGATCAAACCTCGGCGCACGATCTGATCAATGGCTATCTGCCCGCCGGATGGACCCTCTCACAGTGGGAACAGGCCCGCAGCGGTGACGATGGTCAGCGACGCGAGCTGGCGCAAGCTGCCGCGGCCTCGTGTGCCACGCATGTGCGCGCGATGCTCGATTTCCACGCCATGGGCGTGCCGACGATCGATTACGGCAATAACATCCGCCAGGTGGCGCTGGATCAGGGCGTGGACAATGCCTTTGCCTTCCCCGGCTTCGTGCCTGCATGTATCCGTCCGCTGTTCTGCCGCGGCATGGGCCCGTTCCGATGGGTGGCTTTGAGCGGGGATCCCGAAGACATCTACAAGACCGATGCCAAGGTCAAGGAACTGTTTCCCGACAACACGCATCTTCACCACTGGCTCGACCAGGCCCGCGAGCGCATTGCCTTCCAGGGCTTGCCCGCGCGAATCTGCTGGCTCGGCTTGGGCGAGCGCCACAAGGCCGCGCTGGCCTTCAACGAAATGGTGCGCAATGGCGAGCTCAAGGCACCGATCGTCATCGGACGCGATCACCTGGACTGCGGCTCGGTAGCCAGCCCCAACCGTGAAACCGAAGGCATGCGCGATGGCTCCGATGCCGTCTCGGATTGGCCGCTACTCAACGCGCTGCTGGCTACCAGTGGCGGTGCCACCTGGGTGAGCCTGCATCATGGCGGCGGCGTCGGCATGGGGTTCTCGCAACACTCAGGCGTAGTCATCGTGTGCGATGGCACCGAGCAAGCCGACCGCCGGCTGGCGCGCGTGCTGTGGAACGACCCGGCCACGGGCGTGATGCGCCACGCCGACGCGGGCTACGAGCAGGCACTGGCCTGTGCCCGTGAGTATGGCCTGACCTTGCCGGCCATTCTGGAGTGAATCGCATGCTTACCCTGACACCGGGCCAGCTGACGTTGGCCCAACTGCGGCAGATCGCGCAAGGGACTGATCCCATCGCCTTGGACGCAGATTGCTGGGACAACGTCCGCGCCTCTTCGCAGGCCGTGCAGGCCATCGTGGCCGCCGGCGAGCCGGCCTATGGCATCAACACCGGCTTTGGCAAGCTGGCCAAAGTCCATATCCCGCGCGAGCAGCTGGAACAGTTGCAAACCAACCTGGTGCGCTCGCACGCCGTGGGCATGGGGCCATTGCTCGACGATGCCTGCGTGCGCCTGATCTTCGCCACCAAGATCGCTTCCCTGGCGCGAGGCTACTCCGGTGTACGCGAGCAGACCCTGCTTACCCTGATCGCGATCTACAACGCCGGGATCTGGCCCTGTATTCCCTCCCAAGGCTCAGTCGGTGCATCCGGTGATCTGGCCCCCTTGGCGCATCTGACCTTGGCGGCCATGGGCGAAGGCCAGGTACGCGTCGACGGGCAGATCCTGTCGGCCAGCCAGGCCCTGCAGGACGCTGGGATCGCTCCCATCCGACTGGCAGCCAAGGAAGGGCTGGCATTGCTCAACGGCACCCAAGTGTCCACGGGCATTGCGCTGATGGCGCTGTTTGCCGCCGAACAAGTCTATGCGGCCGCCGTGCTAACGGGCGCGATGAGCGTGGATGCGGCATGCGGCTCCGATGCTCCGTTCGATCCGCGCATCCACGCCGTGCGTGGCCAGCCTGGCCAGATAGCAGTGGCCGCGCACTACCAGCGACTGCTGGCCGACAGCGCCATTCGCCAATCGCACCTTCACAACGACACCCGCGTGCAAGACCCTTACAGCCTTCGGTGTCAGCCTCAGGTCATGGGGGCGGTGCGCGATGTCATGCAGCACGCCGCCCACGTGCTGCTAACCGAAGCCAACGCAGTCTCCGACAATCCGCTGGTGTTCACCGACACCGGCGAGGTGATCTCCGGCGGCAACTTCCACGCCGAACCGGTAGCCTTTGCCGCGGACCAGCTGACGATGGCGGTGTCCGAGATTGGCGCCCTGTCGGAACGGCGCATCGCCCTACTCATCGATGCCACGATCTCCGGGTTACCCGCCTTCCTGGTTGCCAATCCGGGCGTGAACTCCGGCTTCATGATCGCGCACGTGACCGCGGCCGCCCTGGCCAGCGAGAACAAGACCCTCTCCCACCCGGCCAGCGTGGACTCCCTGCCGACCTCGGCCAATCAGGAGGATCATGTCAGCATGGCCACCTTCGCCGCGCGCAAGTCGCGCGAGGTGGCCGACAACGTGCGCCGGATTGTGGCCATCGAGCTACTCGCCGCGTGCCAAGGCATCGAGTTCAGGCGGCCACTGGCGTCTTCGCAAGCATTGGAGGCAGTGCATGCGCAGGTGCGTAGCGAGGTGCCCCGCTACGATGAGGATCGCTATCTGGCCCCGGAAATGCAGGCGATGGAAGCCTTGATCGAGCGGGGCGGTTTGCGCGCGTTCCTGGATTGGCCGCTGCAGGATCTGCGCGCGTGAATCTGGCTTGGCACGGACGCGTGGACCCGCCGGCGACCGCCGATACGCAACGCTGGCACCAAAGGGTGGCCTTGGACCCGCAGCCTGAGGCGCCCGGCATTGCCCTGCTGGGATTTGCCAGCGATGAAGGGATTCGTCGCAACGCCGGCCGACTGGGCGCCGCACAAGGGCCCGGTGCACTTCGCAACGCCTTGGCGAACCTACCCGTGCTCCACTGCGCTCCGCTCTACGATGCGGGCGACATCACCTGCGCGGATCAGGCATTGGAGCTGGCGCAGGCCCACTACTCGCATCGAGCGCAGCAACTGCTGGATCAGGGGCATTGGGTGATTGGTCTGGGCGGCGGTCACGAGATCGGGTATGCCAGCTACGCCGCACTGCGCGGACACCTGGGCGCATCCAAGGCTCGCATCGGTATCTTCAACTTCGACGCACACTTTGATCTGCGCGAGCAAGGCAGTGCAAGCTCGGGCACGCCCTTCCTGCAAGCACTGGAGCATGCCCGCAGCATTAGCACCCCGCTGCAGTATCACTGCATCGGTGTAAGTCGATCCAGCAACACGCCGCGTCTATTCGCCACGGCCAACCGCGAAGGCGTCCATTACCTCACCGATGACGTGCTGTGCACCTGGAATTGGCAGGCACAGGCTGAGGTTCTGCGTGCGTGGTGTGATGCGGTTGACGTTATCTACCTGACGCTGTGCCTGGACGTGCTCCCACAGGCGGTGGCCCCGGGCGTGAGTGCCCCCAACCCACGCGGGGTGAGTCTGGAGGTCCTGGAAGCCCTGCTGGATCTGGTCATGGCCTCGGGCAAGGTACGTGTGGTCGACGTGGCGGAACTGTGTCCGCCGCTGGATCCGGATCAGGCCACCGCACGTGTGGCTGCGCGCTTGATCCACCGCATGGTCAGCGCGCAGGCTCAGTGGGGTGATACCGGTTGGCAAAAGGCAGTGAGCTAGCGGAGCGCTCAGCCAGAAGTTGTTTCATCTGGGCGATCTCCTGCTTCTGCGAGGTGATGATCTCCTGGCAGAGCTTGACCAGCTCGGGATCCTTCAGGCGGTTTTCCTCGCACATCAGAATGGCGCCGGCATGATGTGGAATCATGGAGCGGATGAACTGCCGATCTGTCACCGCGGCCTGCGTGCGAATTCCCCACCAGCAGAACAGCATGAACACCACGGTCACGCTGGCCAGGATCAGATTACGACGACGATCGGGGTACATGCTGGACATGAGCCAAAGCTCGATCAACAGCATCGGCGCGGCCATCAGCCCTGCCATGTAGAACTGGTTGACGTTGTGATAGACGTTGGCCAACTGATCGACCATGGCATACATCAGGGCGTACATGGCCAGAAACGACAAGGCCATCATCAGCAGCAGGCGACCGTAGTGGCCCTTATGCGTCTGACCGGAACTTCCGTGCGAGGCGTGTTGCTCTGAATGCTGCGTGTGCGTGCTTTCGTGCTTACCGTGCGAAGAAGACATGTCGATCTCCGTGGGAATGGCAGAACATCGCCGAATCCCGGGGGCCAAGGAACCAGCCCCCGGGGAGATAGCAGTTACATACCCTTGCCGGCAGCGAATTCCTGCGGGCTCAGCTTGCCGTCCTTGTTGCCATCAAGCATGCCGAAGTGCGGCGCGAGCTTGTGCTTGGCCAATTCTTCCTTGGACAGTGTGCCATCCTTGTTGGTATCGAGCTTGGTGAAATCGGTATCGGCCGCGGCCGGCTTGTGCTGACCATGCTCCTGCTTCTTGTGGTCCATCGGCTTGTGCTGACCGTGGTCGGTGGTGGGCGTGGTGGTCTGGCCGCCGGCGAAGGCCGCGCCCGCCATCAGAAACAGGGCCATCATCGAGAGGGAGGCATAACGCTTCATTGCAGTACTCCTTGTGGGATATGAGCCATCAGTGACAGGAATGGCCGCGCGCAGGCTCATCGGCGCGGTCAGGGTGGGGGGTGGAAACAACGGTGGAGCCGGACAAACGCAAGGCATTGGTGACCACCGAAACCGAGCTCAGGCTCATGGCCAGGGCCGCCATCATCGGACTGAGCAAAAGGCCGAAGCTGGGATACAGCAGGCCGGCGGCGATAGGCACGCCGATGGCGTTGTAGACGAAGGCGAAGCCCAGGTTCTGCTTCATGTTGGCCACCGTCGAAGACGAGATGGCACGGGCTTGCACGATGCGCCTCAGATCACCCTTGACCAGGGTGAGCTGGGCGCTGGACATGGCCACATCCGTGCCCGTCCCCATCGCGATGCCCACATCGGCTGCCGCCAGGGCCGGCGCATCGTTGATGCCGTCGCCAGCCATGGCCACACGACGACCCTGGGCTTTGAGTTGCTGGACCAGTTCGGCCTTGTCCTGAGGTTTGACGCCGCCACGCACATCCTCGATGCCCAGCGTGCGCCCCACGGCCTCGGCCGTCGCCTGTGCGTCACCAGAGGCCATCACCACGTGCAGGCCATCGGCACGTAGCAGGTTCAAGGCAGGCAAGGTTGTGGCTTTGATGGGATCAGCCACCGCAATGGCGCCGGCCAACCGACCATTGACCGCCAGGAACATCACGCTAGCGCCTTCCTTACGAAGACGCTCGGCGCTGCTTTGCAAAGGTGCTACATCGGCGCCAACCGACGCCATCAGGCTTTGGTTGCCGAGCACGACATCCTGATCGGACACGCGCCCGCGGACGCCTTGGCCGGTGAGCGAATCAAAATCTTGGGCGGCCATCAGGTTCAAGCCACGTCGCTGGGCTTCCGCCACGATGGCCTCGGCTAAGGGGTGCTCACTGCCCTGCTCCAAGCTGCCAGCCAAGCTGAGGATCTGATCGGCATCGAAACCGGCGTAGGAGAGCGTGTCGCGAAAGGCTGGACGCCCCTCGGTCAACGTACCGGTCTTGTCCACGATCAACGTGTCGATCAGACGTAGCTGTTCGATCGCCTGAGCATCGCGGAAGAGGACCCCGACCTGTGCAGCGCGGCCCGTGGCGACCATGATCGACATGGGGGTAGCCAAACCCAGGGCACACGGGCACGCAATGATCAGAACCGATACCGCATTGAGGACGGCAAAGGTCCAGGACGGTTCGGGTCCAAACAGACCCCATCCGAAGAACGTGAGCACCGCCGTGGCCAGCACGGCCAGGACAAACCAGTACGCCACCTTGTCCGCCATACGCTGCATCGGCGCGCGGGAGCGCTGGGCTTGGGCTACCAACTGCACAATCTGCGCCAGTACCGTCCCGGATCCGACTTTGTCCGCCCGGATGACCAAGGCGCCGGTCCCGTTGAGCGTGGCGCCTATAACGTGATCACCGACAGCCTTCTCCACCGGAATGGGTTCACCGGTCAGCATCGACTCATCAACACTGGTGCGGCCTTCGATGACTTCCCCATCGACCGGCACCTTCTCGCCCGGTCGTACGCGAAGCAGATCACCCACGTGCACGTGATCCAGCGCAACGTCCTCTTCGCCCCCATCGGGTTTGACGCGGCGAGCCGTCTTGGGCGCCAATCCCAGCAGGGACTTGATGGCCGCCGAGGTTTTGGAACGCGCCCGCAGTTCCAGCAGCTGTCCGAGCAGTGTGAGCGAGACGATGACCGCTGCCGCCTCGAAGTAGACCCCTACCCGTCCATGCTCGCGGAAAGAGTCCGGAAACAGGCCCGGTGCAACGGTGGCCACCACGCTGTAGCCAAACGCGGCGGCTACGCCGATGCCGATCAGCGTCCACATGTTGGGGCTGCGATTGCCGATGGACTGCAGGCAGCGTTCAAAGAATGGCCACCCCGCCCAGAGCACCACTGGAGCGCTCAGCACGAGCTCAATCCAGGTGCGCGCCTGCGTGGACAAGCCGGGCAGACGGTGTCCCAGCATGGCCAAGACCAGGACGATCAAGGTCAAGGGCAATGTCCACCAGAACCTTCGGGTGAAATCGCGTAGCTCTGGATTTTCGTCCTCCTCCAGCGAGGGCATCTCCGGCTCCAGCGCCATGCCGCAGATCGGACAGGTGCCGGGACCCGGCTGACGAATCTGCGGATGCATCGGGCAGGTGTAGACCGTGGCGTGGGTACCGCTGGGTTGGGCCACCGCTGCTGGGGCGGTCACTTCAACTTGCTGGGGAGCATCGTCCGTATAGCGGACGGGATTGGTGATGAACCGCTCTCGGCATTTGGCTGAGCAGAAGTGATACTTCGTTCCGCCATGCAGGGCGTGGTAGGGCGTTCTAACCGCAGAGACCTGCATACCGCATACCGGATCACGCACCGAGTCTGGACCATCGCTGGCATCCTGCGGCATCGCCTTGCCGGCTTCATCGTGGGAAGGAGGGGACATGGATCACTCTGGTCTGGAAGAAGGGATCGCGAGCAAACTGTCAGCTGCGTTGACCGTGCAGGACGTAAGGCTGCGTGGTGCCGTCGGGCAGTACAAATTCCACCGTATAGGGTTGAACACGTCCGTCGGGCATCTCCATACCAGGAGAACCGGCGGGCATCCCCGGTAGCACTAATCCACGGCCTACCGGGCGCTCACGAAGCAGGCGCAGGATGTCCTGCACCGGCACATGACCTTCGACGATGTAGCCATCGATCTCGGCGGTATGGCACGAGCCGCGTCCATAAGGAACGCCCAAGCGCGCCTTGATCGGGTTGAGGTCTTCGCTGTTGTGCACCTCAACCGTAAATCCTGCTTTCTCCAGATGCTCCACCCACAGTTGGCAGCAACCGCAGGTTGCACTCTTATGTACTTTGACCAACGGCAACGGACGCTGCGGTTGAGCGACCTGCTGCGCAGCCGCCGATGTCGGAGATTGAGCGGCCGATGCCGCCTCTGTACTGACAGCCGATTCCGGGCGCGCGCATGCGGTCAGCGACAAGGCCGTGGTCAGCAGAAAGAGACAGCTGCGAGAAGTATTCATCATGCGTCCTCAAGAGATGCCCGAGCGCCGAGGCGCTCGGGCGTGGAGCCGGGGCAGCTCCATGAAGGGATCAATGCTGGTGATCGTGGCCGTCATCGGCCTTGGGAGCTGGCTCGACTGGTTTGGCTGGCATGGAGCCGTGCTGATCGTGCTCGCCCTCGGATTTGGCCTGCGCCGGTTGCTTGGCCGGCTCGGCCGCATGCACGTGCGTCTTGCCGTCGGCATGCACATGCGTGGTGCCTTCCTTAGGCTTGCTCATGTCCATGCCCATTCCACCTGCTTCATGACCCTGGCCATGGTCATCACCCATCTCTTCGCCATCACCGCTGCCATGGTGATCCGCACCCGCTTCCTCGCCATGCGAGTGCCCGCCGGTCTCACCGCCACCGTGCGAGTGGCCATCACTGCTGGCCACCAATGCCTGGTAGCCGGCCTTGTCCAGCGTGGGCAGCTTCTGCAGGAAGGCCGACATGTTCCAGATGAACTCATCGTCCATGCTGCCGCCCCACGCGGGCATGCCGCTGGCCTTGATGCCGTGCTTGATCACCCAGAACGCCTCAGCTGGAGCGACCGGCTGTTTGCTTAGGTTTGGTGGCGCGGGGTACAGGCCCTTGCTCATCTCGGTGGCCGCCGCGTCAGGCGAAAGATGGCAGGTCACGCACATGGCGTTGTAGTTGCCCGCACCCTGGCGGATACGCTCAGGATCATCCAGGTTCGTGGGCACCTGAAGCTTGGCGGCGCGCACCTCAATGGAACGCTCGCGCGCCGTTTCAAGTAGCGCATACACCGGGCGACTATGCGGATCGTCGGCGGCCACGTTGTACACGCCCAGAGAGACCGTGGCAGTTGCCGCGACCGCAACCAATCCCACGCCGGCACCGAGCCATACCCACATCTTTTTGTTGGATTTCATTGTCAGTTCCCCTTAGAACCAGGTACGAAGGCCGACGACCAAGCGCGTGTCTTCAAAGGACTCGCCATGCTCGCGTCGCATGTCTGCGGTATTGCCAAACGCACGCTCGTACACCACGCCGATGTAGGGAGCGAACTTTCGGGTGAACTCATAACGAAGTCGCAGGCCCGCCTCAGCGGTACTCAGACCCGAACCTATTCCGCGCAGTGGATCGTTCTTGCCATACGCCGTGACCTCCACCAGCGGCTGTAGGATCAGCCGATTGGTCAGCAGCAGTTCGTACTCAGCCTCGACATTGGCGGCAGTCTGGCCGCCTTCGCCGAGATAGGCTGTGGCGGACACTTCGAACTTCATCGGTGCCAAGCCCTGTACGCCGATAGCGGCGAAGTTCTGCGAAGCCCCCGGCTTGAAGTCATGGCGCACACCGGCCACCACATCCCACCACGTGGAGATACTGCGGCCGTAGAGCACTTCCAGATCAGCCGATTCTGTCTGACCATCTGTGCGTTCGCCTTCACTGCGCAACCAGACGCGATTGAGGTCCGTACCGATCCAGCCCTGACCCTCCCAACCCAGCCCGGTTCCAGGATCGGCATCCCAGGCTTCCAGGCGATTGAGCAGTACATAGCTCTTGATCGAATTGTCATGCACCGGATGCGCGTGTGCGGGCGCGATGGCCGCCTGACGATCAGCCTCGGTCACCGCCGGAATCGGGGTGCGCGGCTGCGTTGGCGCTGCAGACCCGTGTCCCATCTGACTGTGGTCCATGCCTTCCATTGATTGCATACCCGCTTCTGGCGTAGCGGGTGCGGGCGAACCATGCCCCATCTGCGAATGGTCCATCCCCTGCATCGCAGGTGTGGTCATGGAGGTGTCGGCTGCAGCGGGCTGTGCCATCTGACTGTGATCCATGCCCTGCATCGACTGCGTCTGCGCTTTGGGCGCTACAGGCGTACTTGGAGGCGAGCCGTGCCCCATCTTGGAATGGTCCATCCCTTGCATCGCAGGCTCGGCTGCTTTAGCCGGTGGCGCGGGATGACCCATCGCCGCATGATCGATGGTCGCTTCGCTGGTCTTGGCCGGTGTTGCAGGCTTTTGGGTGGGCGCAGGTTTTGATGTCGGCGCCTGATGTGCAGAGTGATCCTGCGTCTGGGTCTGCGCGCTCTGCCCCATCGGCATGGAGCCGTGCTGCATGGATTGGGCGCTGGCCGCACTGGCCAGGGCCAGCGAGATAGCCAGCGTCAGCGCAGTCAGGGTGGTATCGCGTCTATTGATGTTCATTCGTCGACCCTCACCGTGCGCATCATTCCGGCTTCCATGTGATAAAGCAGGTGGCAATGGAACGCCCAGCTGCCCAACGCATCGGCACGCACGCGATACGTACGTCGGCTACCCGGCGGCATGTCCACCGTGTGCTTGCGCACCATGAAGTTGCCGTTATCGTCTTCCACATCGCTCCACATGCCATGCAAATGGATCGGATGGGTCATCATCGTGTCGTTGACCAACACGATGCGCATGCGCTCGCCGTAGTTCAGCCGCAGCGGCTCGACATCGGAAAACTTCTGACCATTGAAACCCCAGGAGAATTTCTCCATGTGTCCGGTCAGATGCAGCTCGATCTCGCGACCGGGGTCGCGTCCGTCAGGGTCTTCAAAGGTGCTCTTGAGCATGGAATACGTCAGTACATGACGGCCGTTATCGCGCAGGCCATTGCCCGGATCGTCCAAGCGCGAAGTCACGCTCATGGCTTGGTTGTCCAACAGGGGATTGTTGGTCTCGCTGGCAGGGTGTGATTGCATGCCCCCGTGCTGCATGCCGGCCATGGCACCATCGCCGGCGGCGGGCATCGCGTGGCCTGCATGGGCCGAGGTCTCGTTACCGCTGGCAGGTGGGGCCATGCCGGGCATACCCATGGCCGCACCACAGCCGCCTTCCATGCCCTTGCTGCCGCCAGACATATCCATCGATCCATGATCCATGCCCATGTCTGCCATCGTCAGCAGCGGCCGGGGATCCACAGGCGGAACAGGCGCGCGTAGTCCTTCGCGCACGGCGAGCGTGCCGCTGACGTAGCCGGTGCGACCGGAGTCCTGGGCAAAGATGGTGAATGCGTCCTGCCCGGAGGGCTCCACGATCACATCGAAGGTTTCAGCTACTGCAATGCGGAACTCGTCGACGGAAACCGGATGGACGTACAAGCCATCTGCCGCCACCACGGTCATCTTCAACCCCGGAATGCGCACATCGAAGTACGTCATGGCAGAGCCATTGATGAAACGCAGACGCACCTTTTCGCCACTGCGGAACAAACCTGTCCAGTTGCCCAGAGAGGTCGTGCCGTTCATCAGGTAGGTGTAGGTGTTGGCGTTGACGTCGGACAGATCCGTGGGCGTCATCCGCATCACGCCCCACATCTTGCGATCCTCCAACGTGGCCGACAGACCGTTGCGCTTCACATCGCGTGCAAAATCGCCGACCGTGCGCTTGTAGTAATTGTCATGGCCCGGCATCTTCTTCAAACGATCGAACAGGGCCGCCGGGTCCAGGTCTGTCCAATCGCTCAGCATCACGACGTAGTCGCGATCGAAGCTAAAAGGCTCTGGCTCCAGTGGATCGATCACGATCGGTCCATAAAGCCCTGCTTGTTCCTGGAAACCTGAGTGGCTGTGGTACCAGTAGGTGCCGCCCTGATGCAGGGTGAACCGGTAGTGGTAGGTCTCACCACGTCCGATGCCGTCAAAGCTCAGTCCCGGCACGCCGTCCATGTTGGCCGGCAGAATGATGCCGTGCCAATGGATGGAAGTGTCCGTGCCATGGAGGGAATTGGCCGGCAATGCATTGGAGACACGCAGGTTGACCGTGGTGCCTTCCCGCCATCGCAGCAACGGCGCCGGAACGGATCCGTTGACCGTGATCGCGGTGCGGGTCTTGCCGGTGAAGTTCATCGGCGTCTCGCCGATGGTCAGGTCGAACTCGGTGCCCGACAGTACGTTGGCTTGTCCCGGGCCCTTGAGCGCCCAACTGGCCTTGGGCCAGAACCCTAATCCTGCGACTGCGCCTCCCAAGGCCAAGCCCTGGACAAATCGCCGCCTCGAAGGCAGCAGCGGTCCACCGTGTGGACCACGAAAATCATCATGCGACATGAAAATGCTCCAAGCGTCGTGTTGCCACCGGCAGGCGGTGGTACAGAGCGGGTGGCTGGCCTAAACAGGCACGCAAACCACACCAACGGCGCCATTGCGGCGCCTAGGGACGCTTAGCCGATCGGTGGTCGGATCAGATGAGGCAAGGCGGGTGCCGGATGCCCCAACGGCAGCGGCATGACATCCAGGCCCAAGGCCAGTTGTACGGCAATATGCAGGCGCGCAGGCAATGCGCTCGCGCACGCGTGCACGCAGGCGCACCGGCACGCAGACGACTTGCAACAGTCGGGACCGGCATGATCGCCGTGCCCAGTGCCAGCCATTTCAATCGATGTGGCATCGGGATGATGCTCAGCACTGTGATGGGCGACGCAGTCCTCGTCGACTTGCACAGCGGCAGCCACTTCACTGGCCTGCTCTTCCATCACCGGATTCATACTGACCGACGCAAACGCCGACCACGCCCCGTTAAGCACGAGCATGGCGATCAGGAGCAGTCGCAGTAGAAGTGAGGAGGCTGACACGGGCGACATGGTAAATCACTTTAGACAAGGCGCGCGTGTATCGGTCGTGAACAAAATCTCAGGCAGGCCTGAGATGCCGCGCCCCGTTAGTCGCGCTCGCCGCGCCTACTGATGTTCCATCCGGGAGCGCTCCCAAGGACCGGGTTGAAGCGAAGTGCTGCCCATAAAGCGAGCGACCGCACGGCCTACTTCTCGGATGTGCTCTCGATCAGCTTCACCAGTTCGCGCTTCTGTTGCTTGCTGAGCGAGCCCCAGCGCAGGAGCAACTTGGCCAGCAGATCATCATCGGTGTACAGGAACGCGGCGGGGATCCCCAAGGCTTGAGCCAACCGCTCAGCGGTCTCCAGCTTCGGCTCGTGCTTGCCACGCTCGTACTGGTTGATTCGGGGGCTGGCCACGTGAGGATCCAGACCGGCCCGGATGCCCAACTCCTTCTGCGACAAGCCCGTGTGCAGGCGGGCTTGTTTGAGGCGTCGAGCGAAGGTCGGTGTTGAGTCGACGGACAAAGTCACGCGCGCACCCCATGGAGACCCCATAAGGATGGCGGATGTACCCTGCCTTGCATACTAAGATATTCTTAGCTTTGAGGCAACCGGCGACCCCGGTAGCGCTGCCATCGCCAGGAGCCACGCCGCTCCCTCACCCCCGGAACCCGCATGCCCGGAACCTCGTCAATGACGCCATCTGGGGTCGCCAGCATCGAGGAGTTGGGGCTTCGTGGCACCCTTTTCCTGGCCGCGCTGCTGACCGCGCAGCTACGACGCATACCGGTGGCGCCCACACGCCGCTCCACCTTGCTGGTGCTGGACGCCTTGCGAGACTTGGCCCTGATCCAAGTTCCCTGGCCAGCGGATCGATGGCAGATCCGACCCGATGCCGAGGTCACGCCCATCGAAGATCTGCAATGGGCTTTCGCCTGGTCTACCCATGAGCGCAGGCACCTGCTCCCGGTGCTGGAAGACCAACTCGGCGATATGGCACGCGATGTAGAACTGGCGGATGCGAAACTGGAGCTGTGGGATGAACTTGCACTCTGGGAGACCGAGCAGTTTCTAGAGCAGCAATTGCTCAAACATCACTTCGATCCAGGTTGGGCACGTGATGTGGGGTTCGTATTTCAATCCGGACCGCGGGGTCTGCCGATCGCGCAGTGGCGTTACTGTTGCTGGGCGGCGGTACGCCAAGGCGCGTCGGTGGCAATGCGTCTTGGCGTGCACGACAGCGCCCATGTGCGCGAGGCCATCTTTCAGGAGGTCAAGAAGCGCTTGCGCTACCTGATGACCAGTTCGCCCCAGCAAGGCATGTTCAAGCCCTACCATCTGGCGCCGGAGTCCTCAGTAGCAAAGCTGTTCGTAGACTGGGTGGTTCCTATGGAATGGGCGTACTGGACGGGGGAGCGCAACGCCGGCTGCTAGCAGGCAAACGAGTAGCCTCGCTAGTCCGCCCCCCCATCCTGCCTACTGCTTCGCCGGGGTTTCTTCACCGTGTTTTGTGCCGGCGTCAGTTGATTCAGCAGGGGCTCCAGCGCTTCAAGACGCGCGTTGGCACGCAACGCATCGGCTTCAGCGCTCTGGCGGCGCTCACGCTCCCGCGCAAGGGTGTCTTGGACTTGAGCTAGCTCGCTGCGCATGGCATCCAAGGCCTTGGCGTCAGTCTTCCAGCGCTCCTGCAGTGCCAAATGGTCCGTCGCGGTCTGGCGCAACGCCACGATCTCGCTGTGTTGGCCTTCGTGGACCTGTCGTAACTGGGCAAGCTCACGCTCAATCCGCCCGTGGCGCTCCAGCCATTGGCCATTGTCGCGGTTAAGCACCAACAGCTCCTGATTCTTCGCGCCCAAGGCTTCATTGGCCTGACGTAAGGCTACTTGCAGCTCTTGGATCTGATGCTCGTGACGGCGAAGCTCTTGCTCGCGCTGCTCTTTGGTTGAAGTGCGGTAGTGCTCGAGCGCTTCCCGGGCGTGGGCATGCTTGTCCTCCAGAGAGCGCGTATGCGCCTCGTGATCAGCCAGCCGCACCGTCATGCCGGCGATGCGCTCATTCAACTGGGCGATTTCCGCGACCTTTTCGCCCAGATTCTGCTGAATTAGGGCGTGAGCGGCTTGCTCTTGCGTCAAGCTGGTCTCAGTGCGCTGCAGCTGACTGCCCAGGGCAGCGGCTTCCTGTTGGGCGGTGGAAAGCGCTTGTTGCTGACGCTGGAGTTCGGCCCCATGGCGTTCTCGCTCCCTGGTGAGGATCGTCTCCGCTTCTTCTTGAAGTCGCGTAGCCAGGCGTGCGACCAAGTCTTGCAGGGCCTCACTCACGGCCACCGAACGTGCCGGACCGCCACCCTCCTCCTCTTCCAGTTCACGCAAGTAGCGATGGATCGTGGTCTTGGAGCCCGTGTTGCCCAGAGCCACCCGAACCGCGTCCACGGAAGGCTTCTTGCCCTGGGCCAGCAGCGCGTCACGCGCTTTCTGGACATTCCCCTTATAAAGTCCTGCGCGCGCCATGGTACCGCCCTCTAACTATTTCGTAATGTATTACATACCATGTAATTACATACTATTGAAGCGGACAGATGACCGTTCGTCGGCTGAATATTTAATACGGGATAATGTTGAATTATCCCGCGTAATGCCCATTCCGGCCCTTCCCAGCCACCCAAACAGTACGAAACCGCCCAGGACCGACGATCGCTGGGTAGTATGGCCCAGAGCGGAAAGGAGGCCAGCCAGGTGCGGGTAGGCTCCGCCGCCGAGCTCGTTGGCCATCAAAGGACTGTGCATGCCGATCGAACGCATCGTCATCGACAACTTCAAGTCGTTTCGCCATCTGGACCTGCCCCTCAACGCTCACATGAACTTAGTGGTGGGCGACAACGAGGTTGGCAAGTCCACCCTGCTGGAGGCCATCCACGCGGTGGTCACCGGCCAGTTGCATGGGCGCAACCTCGCCTACGAGCTCACGCCCTACTTGTTCCATCAGCCGACGGTGCAGGAGTACTTGGCGGCGCTTGCAGCGGGCAAGCCGGCCTCGCCGCCGCGGATCTCCATCGAAGCGTATCTGGGAGGAGACGCCGCGCTGGCCTCGTTGCGCGGCACCAACAACTCGTTGCGCTTGGATACCGCTGGCATCCGGCTGCTGGTCGAGCTCAACGACGACTACCGCGAGGAGTTCAACGCCTACCTGCAGCAGCACCAGGGCGCGGTCAGCCTGCCGGTGGAGTACTACACGGTGCGCTGGTACTCCTTTGCCAACAATGGCGTCACCGCCCGCAGCATTCCGTTCGACTCGACCATCATCGACACGCACGGCATCAAGACCCTGTCCGGTGCCGATCGCTATATCGCTGGCATCATCGAACAAGCACTGACGCCTGCGCAGCGCGTCTCGCTGTCGCTGAGCTTCCGCCGCATGCGGCAGAGTTTTTCCGAAGAAGCGGATGTGGCGGCGATCAATGCCTACTTGACCGAGCACACCGGGGACATCAGCCACCGAGCGTTGACGGTGGGCGTGGACACATCGCCGCGCTCAACGTGGGAAACCAGCTTGTCACCGTACCTGGATGAGCTCCCCTTCACCCAGGCAGGTAAGGGCGAACAAAGCGCGGTGAAGATGAAGCTGGCAATGCACGCGGCAGGCGCCGCCCACGTGCTGCTGATAGAGGAGCCGGAGAACCACCTGTCCTATTCCAGCATGACCCAGCTGATCGACAAGATTGCGGCCCTCTCCACCGCGCAGCAGGTGATCATCGCCACCCACAGCAGCTTCGTGTTGAACAAGTTGGGCGTGGACAACGTGATCCTGTTCAGCGCGCAGGGCCAGATGAAGTTGGACCAGCTGCCATCCGATACGCACGACTATTTCATGAAGCTGCCTGGCCACGACACGCTGCGGCTGATCCTGGCCAAACAGGCGATCCTGGTGGAAGGGCCGTCCGATGAGCTGATCGTGCAGCGTGCTTACAGCGACCACCACGGCGTGGCGCCGATGGCCCATGGCGTGGACATCATCTCGGTCAAATCGCTGGCATTCAAACGCTTCTTGCAGATTGCAGATCGGCTGAAAATTCAGGCCAAGGTGATCACCGACAACGATGGCGACATCGCCGTTGTGCAGGCTCGCTACGCCGAGCACCTTACCGCGATCTACTACGATTCCGACGAAAGTGCCCCATCGCTGGAAGAGCAGCTGATCAAAGCCAACTCGCTGGCTGAGCTCAACACCGTGCTGGGCAAGACCTTCGCCGATGAGGTGGCGTTGCTCAAGTACATGAAAGGTCACAAGACCGACACGGCCCTGGCAATCTTCAACAGCCCGCACTCGATCAGGTTCCCGGACTATGTCCAGCGTGCCATCACCTAACCGGGTCCTGCTCTCAGCGGCCGGATCGGGCAAGACCACGTTGCTGGTCCGGCAGGCCTTGGAGCGGCCCGAGCGTCGCATCGCGATTGTCACCTACACGCTGGAGAATCTAGAAGAGATCCGGCGCTCGTTTGAGGTCCACGCCGGTGCGGTCCCCGCGCATGTCACCTTGCACAGCTGGTATGGCTTCCTGCTGCGCCAGTGCATCCGCCCGTACCAGGCGGCACTGTGCCCTGAGCCTCGTATCGAGACCATCCTGTTCGTAGAAGGTGTCACCAACAACCGGGCTCCACGCACCCAGGTGGCGCGCCACTACCTGGCAGGCAACCGGATGTATTCGGACCGGGCCGCCGACTTTGCTGTGCGCTGCGATGAGCTGACCCAAGGTCAGGTCATGGCACGCCTGGCGGCCATGTACGACGAGCTCTACATCGACGAAGTTCAGGACCTGGCCGGCTTTGATCTGGATCTGGTCGAGCGGCTGTTGAAGAGCGATATCGCCATCACGTTGGTGGGTGATACGCGCCAGACGACGTATGCCACCAACTATGCGCAAAGGCATAGTCAATATCGCGGACCGAACTTGGCGGCGTTGTTCCAGATCTGGGAGTCGGACGGCTTATGCCAGCTCGACCACCGTCTCATCAGTCTGCGCTGCGTCCAGGCCCTGTGCGATATGGCTGACACGCTCTATCCGCAGATGCCCCGCACCGAATCAGGCAATGGCGAGGTCACCGGGCACGATGGCATCTTCCTCGTCGCTCCAGGGGATGTTGCCGCGTACATGCAGGAGTTTGCCCCTACCGTGCTCCGGCATGACCGGCGGCAAACCTGCGACGGAATGCCTGCGGTGAACTTCGGGCAGAGCAAGGGCCGCACCTACAGTCGGGTCCTTATCTTCCCCAATGGGCCGTTGACGCAGTACCTGCGCACGGCCGATGCGGCGCGCATCACCGCGCCACCGAAGTACTACGTAGCCTTCACCCGGGCGCGGCAAAGCGTGGCCTTTGTGTATGCCGGCGCGTGCGCTTTGCCGGGTCATCAGCTCTATGCGCCTGCCAGTGCAGACGCATAGAGCCGCCGGCAGTGATCACATCTTCTTCAAGGGTGCCGCGGTGGGTGGCGGCGGCACCGGTCCCGGGTCGTTGAAGCAAAGCATGACCTGATCGATGCCGAATTGGTCAGCCAGCACGCGGGCGGTCACCGCGTGCACCAGGTCCAGGTCGACCGAGGGCGCAGCGACCGTGATGGTGGCCGCGATCGCGCGGCCATGCTCTTTGGCGGGGACTAGGCGCAGGTCATCGACCGCCTTCACGCCGGGGTCGGTAAACATCGCCGCACGCACCTGTTCCAGGTTGATCTCGTTCATGGTGTCGAAGACTCCAAGGCGCTGCCACCGGCGCGGGGAGTTCGGTCGCGATGCAGCCAACGATAGAGCACCGGCAGCACCAGCAAGGTCAATGCGGTGGATGAGACGATGCCGCCGATGACCACGGTGGCCAGCGGCCGTTGCACCTCCGAGCCGGCACCGATATTCAAGGCCATGGGCAGGAACCCGAGCGAGGCCACCAGGGCGGTCATCAGCACCGGGCGCAGGCGTCCAAGGGCGCCGTCCCGGACAGCGTCGTCCAGAGCATCGCCCTGTTCGCGCAGGCGGCGGATGAAGGCGATCATGACCAGCCCGTTGAGCACAGCCACGCCCGACAGCGCGATGAAGCCCACGCCGGCGGAGATCGACAGCGGAATCCCCCGCAGGGCCAGCGCCAGCACCCCGCCCGTCAGCGCCAGTGGAACGCCACTGAACACGATGGCCGCATCCTTGGCCGAGCCGAAGGCCATGAACAGCAGGGCGAAGATCAATGCCAGTGTCACCGGAACCACCACCCCCAGGCGTTGGCTGGCCGAGATCAGCTGCTCGAAGGTGCCGCCGTAGTCGATCCAGTAGCCCTCCGGAAGCCTCACATCCTGGCCGATGCGCGTGCGCAACTCGCCGACGAACCCGCCCAGATCGCGCTCGCGCACGTTGGCGGTGATCACCACCCGCCGCTTGCCATTCTCGCGGTTGATCTGATTGGGCCCGCGCTCCACCTGGATCTTCGCCACTTCCCGCAGCGGCACCGTACGAGGCCCACCATTGGCGCCGGTGGCCAGGCGGCTGGACTCGTCCACGCTGGCGCTTTCCGGCAGTGGAATGGGCAGATCTGCCAGCACAGCCGGGTCTTGGCGCTGCGATTCGGGCAGGCGCACGACCAGGTCGAAGCGGCGGTCGCCCTCGATCAACTGGCCGGCGACACTGCCCCCAATGGCGGTGGCCACCGTTTCTTGCACGTCGCCCGGGTTCAGGCCATACCGAGCCAATGCCGCCGGATCTGGTGTGATGGTCAGCAGCGGCAGGCCGGTGACCTGCTCGGCCTTGACATCCTCGGCGCCGGGGACGCTGCGCATGATCCGCTCGACCCGGCTGGCCAGACGGGTCAGCTGGTCGAGGTTGTCACCGTAGACCTTGACCGCAACGTCAGAGCGGACGCCGGAGATCAGCTCGTTCGTGCGCATCTGGATAGGCTGGGTGAACTCGTAATTGCTGCCCGGAATTTCCTTGGCCGCTGCCTCCAGCTCTTCTACCAGCTCGGCCTTGGGCTTGCGCGGGTCGGGCCACTGGTCGCGGGGCTTGAGCATCAGGAAGGTGTCGGCCATCGACGGCGGCATCGGGTCGGTGGCCACCTCGGCGGTGCCGATCTTGGAGAAGATGTTGGCCACTTCCGGGAACTGGGCCAAGCGCTTCTCCAGGGTTTCCTGCATGGCCACCGACTGCTCCAGGCTGGTGCCGGGGATACGCATGGGCTGCAAAGTGATGTCGCCTTCATCCAGGCTCGGCACGAACTCCGAGCCCAGGCGGGTGGCCAACACGCCACACCCCACCACCAGCACGGCCGCGCCGGTCAGCACCACAACCCGCCGGCGCAGCGCCCAATCCAGCAGCGGCGTGTAGCGAGCGCGTGACCAGCGCATCAGGCGGTTGTCGTGCTCAGCCACACGACCGCGCAGGAAGGTGGCGATCGCCGCCGGCACGAAGGTCAGCGACAGCACCATGGCACCGGTCAGGGCCAGCACCACGGTGATGGCCATCGGGTGGAACATTTTCCCTTCCACCCCCGACAGCGCAAAGATCGGCAGGTAGACCGCCGCGATGATGCCCAGACCGAACAGGCTGGGACGGATCACCTCAGCGGTGGCCGAGGCGGTCAGGTCAAAACGCTCCTCATCGTTGAGCTGGCGGCCCAGCGCGTGCTGCGCCTCCCCGAATCGGCGCAGACAGTTCTCGATGATGATCACCGCCCCGTCCACGATCAGGCCGAAGTCCAGTGCGCCCAGGCTCATCAGGTTGCCCGACACGCCGCCACGGACCATGCCGATGATGGTGAACAGCATCGCCAGCGGAATCACTGCGGCGGTGATCAGCGAAGCGCGCACATTGCCCAGCAGCAGGAACAGCACCACCACGACCAGCAGCGCGCCCTCGATCAGGTTCTTGGACACGGTATTGATGGTGCGGTCCACCAGCGCGGTGCGGTCATACACGGCTTTGGCATGCACGCCCGGGGGCAAGCTGGCGTTGGCGGCGGCCAGCTTGGCCGCGGCCGCCTGGGAGACCTCCCGGCTGTTGGCGCCAAACAGCATGAAGGCGGTACCGACCACGACCTCATGGCCATTCTGGGTGGCCGCGCCCGTGCGCAGCTCCTTGCCTTCGCCGACGCTTGCGACATCGCGCACCCGAATGGGCACGCCATCGCGCCGGTCCAGCACGATGTTGCCGATCGCCTCCAGATTGGCCAACTGGCCGGGCACGCGCACCAGGAACTGCTGGCCGTTGCGTTCGATGTAGCCGGCGCCGATGTTCTGGTTGTTGCGCATGACCGCGGCGACTACGTCGTTCAACGTGAATCCCAGCGCCACCAGCTGGGCCGGATCCGGGGTGATGTGGATCTGCCGCTCAAAGCCGCCGATGGTGTTGACCTCGGTGACGCCGGGCGTGGTGCGCAGCTGCGGCCGGATCACCCAATCCTGCAGGGTGCGCAGGTCCGTGGCCGTGTACGGGGTGCCGTCGGGCTTGCGGGCATTGGGCTCGGCCTCCACGGTGTACATGAAGATCTCGCCCAGGCCGGTGGAGATGGGGCCCATCTCCGGATCCAACCCGTCGGGCAGTTGGGAGGCGATCTGCTGCAGGCGCTCGGCGACCTGTTGGCGGGCAAAGTACAGGTCGGTGCCGTCCTTGAATACGACAGTGACCTGGGAGAGCCCGTAGCGTGACAGGGAGCGGCTGTAGTCCAGCTTGGGCAGGCCGGCCATGGCCGTTTCGATGGCGAAGGTCACCCGTTGTTCGGCCTCCAGCGGGGAGTAACCCGGGGCCTGGGTGTTGATCTGGACCTGGACGTTGGTGATGTCCGGTGTGGCGTCGATGGAGAGGTGACGGTAGCTCCACACACCCAGCGCAATCAGCGCAGCGGTGAGCACCAGCGTCAGCCAGCGGTGGCGGATGGACAGCCCAATGAGGCGTTCGAGCATGGCGGGCCTCATTCTTCTTCCACGGTGGACTTTTCGATGTCGGCCTTGATCAGGAAGCTCTGGGCCACCACCACCTGTTCACCGGCCTTGAGCCCTTCCAGCACTTCGGCGCGCTCAGCGTCGCGGCGCCCCAGCTTGACTGGCCGGGTGTGGTAGGTCTCTCCCTGCTGCACGTAGACCACGTCCTGGTCTTCTGCGGTCTGCAGCGCGGTGATCGGCACCACCAGCGCCGCCGATTGGCGATCCACGGTGACCCGCGCCTTGACCGCCGAACCGGGCCGCCACAGGCCATCGGTGTTGGCCACGGTGGCGCGCGCAATGGTGCTTTGGCTGGCGGTGGCGGTGCCGGGCAGGACGCGCTCCAAGGTGGTCTGCGCGGTGACGCCATCGCTCAAGCGGGTGACCGTCACCGGCACGCCCGCACCGATGTGCTGGACGTCGGCGCCGAAGATGTGCAGGTCCACCCACAGCGTGGACAGGTCGGCGACCTCGAACAGTGGCGCGCCCTCAGCCGCCGCCATGCCCACGGCGGCCGTACGCGCCATGACCACGCCACTGATCGGCGCGGTGACGGTATAGGTGGTCAGGCTTAGATTGCTCTCTACCGTGGCCAGTGCCTGGCCGGCCCGTACCTGATCACCAACGCCGGCTCGCACAGAGCGGACCGGTCCGGGGAAGCGTGCAGTGACCTGGGCGATGCGCCCATCGATGGGGGTGAGCAGCCCTTGCACCTCATGCTCGTCAGCAATCTCACCGGGGCCTGCCGGCGCGACCTGGATTCCCGCCGCCTCCGCCGCCTTGGCGGCAATCTTGGTTTCCAGCGGCGCTTCCTCGTGCTCGCCGTGTTCTTCGCCCTCAGCCGCGGCGCCGCCCTCGGAGCCTTCGCTGGGGTCGGACGCATTGCAGGCGGTCAGCAACAGGGCCATGCCCAGTGCGGTCCAGGAAAAACGGCTCATCGGCTATCTCCAAGTGAAGCGGCCGCCGGCGGCGTTACAAGCGCCTGGCCGGTCAGTCGTTGAATTTCGATCAGGGCGCGCTGCGCATCCAAGGCCACGTCCAGCTGCTGCTGGGCCATGGCCGTACGTTCGGACTGCAACTGTGCCCATTCCAGGTAGCTGATGGCGCCGGCGCGATAGGCGCGCTCGGCAGCCTGCTCAGCCCGGGCCAGCTTCGGCAGTACGTCGCTATGCAGGCGCGCCACCTCGGCCTGCGCCACGGTGTAGCGGCCATGGGCCTCGACCAGCGTGGAATACAGCGACAGGCCCTTGGCCTCGCGCTCGATCGTCAGGACCTCCAGCTCGGCTTCGCCGGCGCGGATCTCTGGCTGCGCGCGGCTGCGGCTGCCCAGCGGCATGGACAGGCTGGCCACCAGCGCGGTGTCGTCGGACTCCTGCAGGCGGCGCACACCGAGCTGCCAGGACAGGTCCGGTGAGGCCGCTGAATGCGCCAGCTGCAGTCGTGCCTGCGCGATCCGTCGAGCGTTGGCAAACTGCGCCAGTTCCGGCGTCCGCTCCAGCTCATCGGCCAGCGTCTGCATGGAGGCGATCGCCGGCAGGGCCATCGGATCGGCCGGGATCACCTCGAAGGTGGGAGTACGTTCGCCCCACAGCGCGGCCAGATGCTGACGGGCGGCCAGTCGCTGTTGCACGGCCCGATCACGCGTCAGCTCGGCCCGCGCCAGCGCTGCCTGCGCGGTGAGCAGCACCGATTCGGGTGAAGCGCCGGCCTGCAGGCGCTGTCGGGCGGCGGCCACGGTTCGCTGGCGCTGGCCAACATCCGTGTCCGTCAGGCCGCGTTGCCGGTCGGCACCGACAACCGCCAAATAGCGCTGCGCTGTCTCGGCGAGCAGGTCCAGCCGCCCGGTCTCGCGCTGCACGGCCAGTGCATCAATCCGGCTTTGGGCCAAGGTACGGCGGGCGTCGAGCTTGCCGCCGCGCTCCAGCACCGAGCTCAGGCTCAAGGTCAACTCGGCGCTGTCCAATCCACGTGCCGCGCCAGTGCCCAACGCATTTTCGACCTCGGCACCGAGCGTCCACGGTGGGCGCTGCACCGCCTGGTCGCGCTCGGCAGCGAGCACGGTGGCCCGCGCATCGACCAAGCGCAGCTCGGGGTGGGTTTGGGCCACGCGCGCGAACGCGTCGTCCAAGGTCATCAGTTCGGCCGCTGCCGCCGGCGTTGTCGCCGCAGTCAGCAGCAGCCATGCGGCCAAGGCCGCCAATCGCACATGCATGGAAGTACTCCGAAGGGTTTCGACATCAACAAACGATCACCACCGCGCACAGCAGCAGGTCGCTAGGCCGGCGCTGCCGGCGGAGATCATCCTGCGATCGGAGGCCGGAACGGCGCGACCGGCTGCTCGTGCGGATACGGGAACGTGTTGACTTGCATCACCGGCAAATGCCGGCCGATGTCCGCAACGGTCAGCAGGATCTCAGGGGGCTGCGCGGCCTGGCTGCAGCACAACGCCAGCTGCTGAAGGCGGTGCAAGGCGGCGCCGATGCCGCGCTCAGGTGCCGGTGCGGCCACTGCCGGCCCATGGGCGGCAATGGTCGGATGGATGTGAACGTGCAGTTCGCTCGCCAGACCTAAGACCGGCTGGACCAGCAAACCCACCGCCAGCTGCGCCAGCAGCAGCCAGCGTAGGCCCGTCCGCAGCCGGCCAAGGGCGATCATGCAGGTGTCTTGCGCGCGTCGGCACGTGCCCGGCGGGCATCACCGAGAATCTCGAAGGCTTCCTTGATCACATACAGACCGATCAGGGCGCCGATCACGAAATCCGGGTAGGGGCTAGCCAACCACCACACCAACAGGCCGGCCAGGATCACCCCAACATTGGCCACCACATCGGCGCGGGTGAACAACCAGGTCGCCCGCAGATGCACTTCGCCGGACTTCAGCGGCGCCAGCATGCGCAGTACGGTCATATTGACCACCAGCGACAGCAGCGCCGTGCCGATCATCCAGCCACTGACCGGCTCGGCGCCGTACATCACGCGACGGCCGACCTCCACCAGCACACCCACGCCCAGCACCAGCAATACGCTGCCGCTGACCCAGGCTGCGTTCGCCTTGAAGCGGGCCGTGCGCCCGATGGCGACCAGGCCAATGGCGTAGGCGGTGGCGTCAGACAGCATGTCCAGCGCGTCGGCCAATAGGCCTGTGGAATGGGCAACCCAGCCGGCGATGCCGCCGATCACGGCCATCGCCGCATTCAGGGCAAGGGCGATCCAGAGCACGCGCCGCTCCTGCGCGTTCTTGGCCTCGTGGTGGCAGCCGCAATCACTCATCGGAACATCTCCAGTCGCAGGGAAGCCAGGCCCAGGCGGACCGCTGGCATGGCACAGCCGGTGAGGGTAAAGTCCGTAGCTACTACGGAGTCAAGCGCACTACGAATGAAAATCAGTGAGGCTGCCGACGCCAGTGGGTGCCATCTGGAGACCATCCGCTATTACGAGCGGATCGGCCTGCTGCCGCGCCCGGGGCGCTCGGGCAATGGCTACCGGGTCTATGGCCCGGCCGACATCGAGCGACTGCGCTTCATTGCGCGCGGCCGGGACCTGGGCTTCAGCCTGGAGGAGGTCCGCAGCCTGCTGCAGTTGGCGGGCGATGAAGAGCTTTCGTGCGGGGACGTGGATCGGCTGGCCCGCAGCCATCTGACCGACGTGCGGGCGCGCATGGCCGACCTGCAGCGCATGGCCAGCGAGCTGGAACGGGTGATTGCCAGTTGCCACGGCGGGCAGCGGGCTGAATGCACCATCCTGTCAACGCTGCGGCAGCCGGCCTCGGTGGAGGCCACGCGCCAGTGACCGAACTGGACCGCTACCTCGATGCGGCCACGCGCCAGAACACGGTGCGCAGCTATGCGTCGGCGCTGCGGCACTTTGAAGTCGAGTGGCAAGGACACCTCCCAGCGACACCGGACAGCGTGGCCCGCTACCTGGCCGCGTATGCGCAGACCCTGGCCACCAGCACCCTTCGCCACCGGCTGGCCGCCATTGCCTCTTGGCACCGCGACCACGGCTTTGTCGACCCGACCCGGTCGCCGCTGGTGCGCAAGGTGCTCAAAGGCATCCAGACCCTGCACCCGGGCCAGGTCAAGCAAGCCGCGCCGCTCCAGATTCGGCGGCTGGTCGAGCTCGATGACTGGTTGGCTGCAGCGATCGCTGCGGCGCATGCCCGGGGCGATGGAGCGGCAGCGCTTCGCCACCAACGGGACCGAGCGCTGGTGCTGCTCGGATTCTGGCGTGGCTTTCGCGGCGATGAACTGCTGCGGCTGGAAGTGGCCCATCTCACGCTGGTGCCGGGACAGGGGATGACCTGCTTCCTGCCGCGCAGCAAGGGCGATAGGCAGGCCGCCGGCGTCACCTACAAAGTGCCAGCGTTGTCGCGGCTGTGTCCGGTGGAGGCGACCCAGACGTGGCTGCAGGCGGCTGGCGTGCAAGAAGGGCCGGTGTTTCGAGCGGTCAACCAGTGGGGCCAGATAAGCGCCGAAGGCCTCCATCCCAACAGTTTGGTGCGCTTGCTGCGCGAGTTGCTGGCCAGTGCCGGGTTTGCCGATGCTGGGCTCCACAGCAGCCACTCGCTGCGCCGCGGGTTTGCCAGCTGGGCCAACGACCAAGGCTGGGATATGAAGGCGCTGATGGAGTACGTGGGCTGGCGCGATGTGCACTCGGCCATGCGTTACCTGGACGGGCGTGACCCGTTCGCCCGGGATCGCATTGAAGCGAGCCTGCCCAGCCCAACCGCGCCAGCTCCGACGATGGTGCTGCCGGCGCCCGAGGGCAAATCTGCCCTGCAGCTGCGCCTACGCCTGGTGCTGACCCCGTTTGCCCGCGCCGGCCGCGGCGCGGCCAGAGCCCGGGGTCGGATCGAAGAGATCTGCTTGGCCCCGTTCAAGGCTATGCGCCTGAACACCGCCAGCAGCGAGTACCGGTTGACTGTTCCCACCGATCCCGACCGGGATCTGGATGAAATCCTGGCCACGTTGCTCGATGACATGCACCGCATGGCCGATACGCACCAGTGTTTCCTGGAAGCGTCACTCAGTACAGACGACGGCCGGCACTGGGACTGATTCCCCTCACAACCTCCGGATCTAATGGCTACCCTTCACGAGACCGCCTACCCGCGACTGAAGCCTGATCCCACCGCCAAGGAACTGGAGGAGGTCTATACCCCTACCGCAGCTGAAATCGCCTTTGCCAAGCAGCTGACTGCCCAGCCGGGTCCGCAGCTGGCGGTACTGATCCATCTCAAGCTCTTCCAACGCTTAGGCTACTTCACGCTGTTGGCGGAGGTGCCTGAGCGGATCCGGCAGCACATCGCCAAGGCCGCACGTCTCGGCCGCGTGCTGGCCTCCGACCAGCTCGAACGCTATGACGTCTCCGGCAGCAAGCGCCGGCATATGCCACAACTTCGGCAGTTCATTGGGGTACGTCCATTGGACAAGTCGGGGCTGGCTTGGCTGGATACGGTGGCCACCGCCGCAGCCCAGACCAAGCACACCATCCCAGACATCGTGAACGTCCTGCTTGAAGAGCTGGTGCACCATCGCTACGAACTGCCTGGCTTCCGCACCCTGGAGCTGGCCGCCATCGGTGCCCGCGAGCGGGTCAATTTGGGGTACTACCGCAGCATCAGCCATGCACTGACGCCTGCCACGCGCACGCTCATTGATGAACTGCTGCGCGCACCGGAAGGGTCCAGGTTCACCGGCTGGCACTCGCTCAAGCGCGAGCCTGGCCGCCCGACCAACAAGGAGGTCCGGTTCTATCTGCAGCACACCCGCATGCTGCAGCAGTTGGCTGAGCAGCTGCCTCCCATCGATGTACCGGTCCCCAAGCTCAAGCAATTCCGTGCAATGGCGCGGGCCTATGACGCCAGTGAGTTGGCCGAATTGGCTGCGGACAAGCGCTATACGCTGGCCACCATCTTCATCCGCGCCCAGCATGCCAAGACATTGGACGATGCGGCCGAGTTGTTCATCAAGCAGGTGCGTGGATTGGAAAACACCGCGCAACAGAAGCTACTGGCGTATCAGCTCGAACACGCCAAACGGGCCGACTTCCTCATCGGCCAGCTCAAAGAGATCCTGCAGGCCTATCAGCTCGATGGTAGCGATAGCCAGCGCGTGGACGCGATCGACAACAGCCTGGAAGCGGAAGTGTCGACCTTGCTGGCCGAATGCGAAGAACATATGGCCTACGCTGGGAAAAACTACCTGCCTTTCATGCTGCAACCCTACGGCGCGATCAGGCCGCTACTGTTCAACGGGCTGGAGCTGATGAACTTGCGGGCGACCAGCCACGATGCTGGAATGGAGCCGTTGATCGCAGCGGTGCTGTCGCTGCGCAACCAACGCCGTGAGCTGATCGAGGTGGCTTCCCTCGGTTTGGACCCGGAAAAGGACTTCGATTGGATGTCCAAGCTCTGGCGTCAGCACGTGTTTGGCAAGCGGGCCAGTGCGGCAGGCGCAGGCTGGATGCACCGCAAGTACTTCGAGCTGGCCGTGCTGGTGCAGGTCAAAGACGAGCTGAAGTCCGGAGATCTCTTCATTCCCAGCAGCGAGCGTTTTGACGACTACCGCGAGCAGCTGGTCGATGAAGCCACCTTGGCCCAGGAACTGGAAGCCTATGGGCAGGTGTCAGGCCTGCCCACCGACGCCGCGACTTTCGTGGCTGGGTTGCGCACACAACTGACCGCCCTGGCCGATGAGGTCGACGCGCGTTTCCCGGAGAACGTGCATGCGGACATCCTGGAAGGACGTCTGGTATTGCGGAAGGGGCAACGCGCCGAAGTCTCCAGTGCAATTGCTACCGTGGACGGCCTCATCACTGAACGGCTGCCCGAGTCCAGCATCGTCGATGTTCTGATCGATGCCAGCCAATGGCTGGATCTGCACCGCTTCTTCCGTCCGATCGCCGGCACCGAGAGCCAGGTTGAAGATCTTCCTCGGCGCGTGATCACCACGCTTTTTTGCTATGGCTGCAACCTGGGCCCGACGCAGACGGCGCGGTCGATCAAGGGCTTCAGCCGGCGCCAGGTCGCTTGGCTCAATCTCAAATACGTGACCGAAGATGTGCTTGAAAAGGCCATCGTAGAGGTCATCAATACCTACAATAAATTCGACCTGCCGGGCTATTGGGGCAGCGGGAAGAGCGCATCAGCAGATGGCACCAAGTGGAGCGTCTACGAAGACAACCTCCTGTCGGAGTACCACATCCGCTACGGTGGCTATGGCGGCATCGGCTACTACCACGTGTCCGACAAATACGTGGCGCTGTTCAGCCACTTCATTCCTTGTGGCGTGCACGAGGGCATCTACATCCTGGACGGCCTGTTGGCCAACACTTCCGACATCCAGCCTGAGATTGTCCATGGCGACACGCAGGCCCAAAGCTATCCGGTCTTCGGCTTGGCCCACATGCTGGGGATCCAACTGATGCCCAGGATCCGAAACATCAAGGACCTGACATTCTTCTGGCCGGAGCCGGGAAGGGCCTACAAGAACATCCAGGCACTGTTCGGAGACAGCATTGACTGGCAACTGATCGCCACCCATCTTCACGACATGCTGCGGGTGGTCATCTCAATCCGACTGGGCAAGATCACCGCGTCCTCGATCCTGCGTCGGCTGGGCACCTACAGCCGGAAGAACAAGCTGTACTTCGCATTCCGGGAGCTAGGCAAGGCCGTTAGAACGCTGTTCTTGCTGCGCTACATTGATGACAACGAGATCCGCAAAACGATCAATGCCGCGACCAACAAGAGCGAGGAATACAACGGCTTCGTGAAGTGGGTGTTCTTTGGCAGCCAAGGGATCATTGCTGAGAACGTCCAACACGAACAGCGCAAGATCATCAAGTACAGCCAGTTGGTGGCGAACATGATCATTCTCCACAACGTGGAGGGCATGAGCCGGACGTTGGCTGAGATGCGGAAGGAGGGGATCGAACTGACGCCCGAGATCCTGGCCGGTTTGTCGCCTTATCGGACCAGCCACATCAATCGCTTTGGCGATTACCACCTGGATCTTGAAAGGGAAGTGGCGCCGCTGAGCTACACAGCCAAGGTTCTTGAACAGACCCCATAGACGGGGAGAACCCACCGGGGAGATGAGCAATCAGCTTGCGCTTCAGTCGCTTAGGCGGTTTTTGGCCCAGGACGTAATGATTCCCTGCCGACCCTCCGGCCGGATAGGGTCGCCATCCAGTTTCCCAGCGGCGGCGGCAATTGTTCGGCCTGTTGCGCGGCGATCAGCAACGCCGGATCGTTCTGGTCGGCGGCAACGCCGGCAGCAGCGCCCAACAGCGTACGGCTCATCTGGGTCAGCGCAGCCAGGGTTTCGTCCAGCGCGCTGGCGCCTGGGCCGCCATCGAGCAAGCGGTTGAGCGGGTCGAAATGGCGTTCGATCGGGTCGGCCGCCACATCGGGCTCGGCCGCGGCGGTGCTCTCTCCACCCGCTGCAGCACCCGCACCGCCCTTGGCCGGTGGCGTGCGCCCCAGTGCGTGGGTGTGTTCGCGCAGCAACACCAGTAACGCCTTCAACGGCGATGCCGGCCCGCCCAGCTTGGCAGCCACCGCACTCGCCTGCCCGGTCTGGGTGACCGGCCGCAGCACCAGGTCGGCCAGCAGGCTGTCCCAGGCAGCGATGTAATCGCGCTGATACAGCGCCAATACCTGGCGCTCCAGCTGCGAACGCGCCAGCGGGTCCAGCGGTGCCGTGCCCAGTACCCAATCGTCGGCGAGGAACTGCTGCACACCACGCGCGATGCCGCCACCGGTCTGTGCCTGGAACGCCTGGCGGGTAAACAGCGGCGGCAATGGCGCAGACAACGGCAGGCCACTGCGGCGTTCGAAGACATCGCCCAACAGGCCCAGGCGGCGATCCAGGCGTGGCGCCTGGCCGGCATCGACGCCGGGTTGCGTCAGCTTGAGGCCACCGTAGACCAATGCCGGCAGTTCGGCGGTTCGCAGGCTCGCCCGTGTCTGCTCGATCTGCTGCCGATCCAGCGCGAGCGCGCGGGCACCGTCCACCGGACCCAGCAGGGCGCGCAGATGCCGGTTCAATCCCGCACGCACCGACGCATCGTCGGGAAATATCTGCCGCCAGACCGTGCCTGCCAGCGTGGCCAGATGCAGGACGTCGCGGCGCGCCGGGTCGCCCAGCATCAGGTAGCCCTTCAGCAGCGGATACAAGCGTTGCGGATCGTTGCTGGCCTGCTCCAGCTTGCGTCGCAGCGATTGCGCCAATGCCGGCAGCAACGCGCCATTGAGGTCGCGCAGATAGGCGTCCTGCACATCGCGCGCCAAAGCGCTGCCCTGGTGCAGACCGAAGCGTCGCGACCACGGGATCGACTGACCCGGTGGCAGTGCCACATCGCGCGCGCGCGCCAGCGCGTCGAAACGCTGCAAGGCCTTGGCATAGAAGGCGGCCTCGCCGGCATCGGCAGGCAGCGCGCCGGCAGGATAGGCGTCGAGCGCATCGCGCACCTGCCCGATCAGTTGCACGTTGCGGGCGTAACTGCCGGCCATGCCCGACAGCACGCCCAGGGTGGTGGCGGTCAGCACGGCCCAGCAGGCCAGCTGCAGCAACCGACGGCGCTGCGCGCTGCCGGGTTGGCTGCCGGCCAGGCCCGCCTCGGCGAAGACGACGTCGTTGAGCAAGCGTGGCAGGAAGTAACTGCGTGGCGCGCTGACAGCGGGCGGCAGGCCGGCAGCGGCGACGCCGAAGTGTCGCGCCACTGCCGAGATGACGCGGTCGATCGGATGGCCTTGCTGCGTCCCCGAACTCAGATAGACACCACGCAGCCACGGCTGGCCGGCATAGCCATGGCGGCCGAACGCGGTCTGCACGAACTCCATCAGCGCCGGTTGCAGCAGCCGCAACTGCTGTGGAAAGGACAGCACCGCGGCACGCTCGCGTGCATCGCGCGCCCGATGCAGGCGCTCCAGCACGCGCTGATCGATCCGCTCCAGCAGGCGTTCGAGCTCGGTGGGGAGCGGCGTCAACGGATCGGTGTCACCGGCGGCCTGCGCCTGTGGGAACGACACTCCCCACACCTGCGCGCGTCCGGCGGCATCCAGATCGGCGAAGAACTCGGCAAAGCCCGACACCAGGTCGCATTTGGTCACGACCAGGTAGACCGGCACGCGGGCGCGCAGTTTGTCGACCAGTTCGTCCAGCCGATGACGCACCGCGCGCGCATGCGACAGACCGGCATCGCCATCGAGCTCCAGCAACTCGGTCACGCTCACGGTCACGATGACGCCATTCAACGGCTGCCGGCGGTGCCGCCGCAGCAGGTCCAGAAAGCCGTGCCAGGCACCGGCATCGGCGATGGCGTCCGAATCCTGGGTGGTATAGCGCCCGGCGCTGTCGAGGAACACTGCCTGGTCGGCGAACCACCAATCGCAGTTGCGCGTACCGCCAACCCCTTCCAGCGCGGCGTGGTTGCCATGTTCCTTGAGTGGAAACTCCAGGCCCGAAGACTGCAGCAAGGTGCTCTTACCGGAACCGGGCGCGCCGATCAGCAGATACCAGGGCAGCACATGCAGGCCGGGACCGTTGCGACGGCGCCGCCGCAGCACCGCCATCGCCTCGGCAAAACGCGCACGCAGGCGGACCTGTTCCTGCGCTGCACGTGCGCGGCTGTCGTTGCCGCTGGCGTCCTCGGCGCTGGCGCCCTGCCCGACCAGTTCGCCGGCCATGCGCTGCTGCTTGGCGTTGTCGTGGCGCCAACGCAGGTAGCGCCACCCCGCCCACACCAGCAGCAGCACGGCCACGGCCAGCAGGCGGCCGCTCACGCTGGCCAGCGGCTGCATGCGGCCCACGCTGAGATAGGGGCCGCCGACCCAGACGAGCATGGCCAATAAAGCGAGGACGGCAGCACTGGCGACGTAGCGGGTGCGCAGGAAATCAAGCACAAGGCGCATGGGTCAGGTCTCGGGAATCAACAGGATTTCGACGCGCCGATTGCGCGCACGGTTGCCGGGCAGCTGCGGCGGTAACGCAATGGGCTGGGAATCGCCCGCGCCGCTGGTCTGGACGCGGCGCGGGTCGCGCAAGCCGGCCGCCAACACGGCGCCCACGCTCTGGGCGCGGCGCGCCGACAAGGCGAAGTTGTCCTTGAAGCGCAGCGAGCGCACCGGTTGGTCGTCGGTATGTCCCACCACCACCACCCGCCCCGGCAGCTGTTCCAGCGCCGCAGCAACGCGTTCGAGCAGGCGGGTCTGATCGGCATCCAACTCCGCGCTCCCGCTGGGGAACATGGACGCACTGGCCAGCCGCACCGTGCTGCGACCATCGCCCTCGGTCTGGACGGTCAGCCACCCTGCGCGTTGCTCGGCGGCCAGCAGCGGTGCAAGCGCTGCGCTGGTTGCGGGTGTGGCCGCCGCCGGGATCGGCAACGTCACCCGCTCCAGGCCGATGCGCGCCAGCTGCGCGCTGATCGGCGCGGTCAGCGCATTGAGGCGCGCATGCAACCACACGAACGCCAGCAGCACGATGCACAGCGAGGCCAGCGTCGCGATCCACAGCGGCGTGGCCGCCGTATTGCGCAGCAACGGTGCCTGCGCGCCTTGCCAGTTGGGCGACAGCTCGGCGGGCGCCGGCAGGCGCTGGCGCTGGATGAGTTGGTACAGCTCGGCCTGGCGATCGGCCAGCCGCGCGCGCCCGCCCTGTTCCACCCGATAGCGACCGCCAAAGCCGAGCGCCAAGGCCAGATACAGCAGCTCCAGCAGGTCCAGGTGCCGCGCCGGATCGCGCGCCAGCCGATCGAGCAGGTCGAAGACCTTGGCGCCGCCATAGGTCTCGCCGTGGAAGGTCACCAGCAAGGTGCGCTGCGACCAGCCGCTGCCCTCGCCCCACGGCGCGGCCAGCACGGCTTCGTCCAGCAGCGTGCACAGCACATAGCGCGCGGCGATGCCGGTCTTGTCGTCGATGCCCTGTTGCCGCAGCTCCTGCTCGAAGCGCTGCAGGCGCGTGCTGCAGTGTTCGCGCAAGGTGGCGATGTCCGGCGTCTGCGTGGAGTGTCGCAACTGCACCGCCAGCAACAGCAGCGGCGTGGCGGCGCGCACCACCGCGTTGCCCTGCATCGCGCCCGGCGCCGCACGCATTGCGGCATCCAGGTCGGGCGGTGGCACGGTGCGCGTCGTCGCCTGGCGAGCCGGCGTGGCGGCAGCGGCCCGCGGCGCCGGCGTCGCGCTGCGGACCACGGTGGCATCGTCGTCGTGTTGGTCGACCGTATTGCTCATCTCAATTCCTCACCGCCCACAGCTCCAGTTCCAGGCCGGGAAAACCACTGCCGAAATGCAGCGCCACGCCACCGGAGGTGCGCAGCGTCTTCCACAGCGACGATTGCCGATCGAGTTCGAAGTAGGCGCAACCGGCGTGATACGGCACCTGCCGCGGCGCCATCGCCAGCGCGCTCACGGCCACCCCTGGCAATTGCAGGTTCACCAGGTCGCGGATCTTCTCCACCGGGCCGATCTTCGATTCGGTGGGCAGCCGCTTGCGCAAGTCTTCGGCGCGCAGATCGGCCTTGACCGCCAGCACGAACGCCGCCGAGTCCAGCAAGGAAGGATCGGGCACCATGCCCACCCAGACGCCGTACTTGCGTTGCTGCAAGGGCACGGCGATCGCCGACTGTTCGAGCACCGCGCTCAGGCTTTCGCGCAAGGACACCACCACCGGCTCGAAGCTCGCCTGCAACGCATCGTGTGCATACGGCGGGAATGGCCCGCTGCGTTTGCTGGCACGGGTGAAGGTCGCCAGTTCGCCAGCCATCCCCAGCAGCACGCAGTACAGCGCTTCGGGATGCTCCAACGGCGCGCTCGCCCAATGCGCCACCAGCGGTTGGTAGCGGTTGATCACCTGCAGCATCAGCACGTCGGCGATTTCCGCCACGCCACCCCGGTCGCTGCCGGCCACGCGTTCGGCCAGCGCCTGGCCGCGCTGGTGCAATAGCCCCAGCAACTCGGCCAGCAGCGTAGATAGGCGCGCTGCGCCTTCGATCCGGCTGGCGGTCGGGATGAAGGCGTCATCGAGAATCACCCGTCGATCGGCGCGGCATTCGACGATGCGCGCCATCGGCACCTCCACCAGCCCTTCGCCCGGTTCGGACTGCAGGCGCAGGCGACTGGCCAGCACGCCCACTTCCAGCAGCACGGTGCCGGCGATGCTGCCGGAGGCATCGCCGACTTCCGCTTCGCCCACGCGATAGCGCGCCAGCCGGCTGCCATCGCCATCAGGCCAGGCGCTATCGGGTTGGGCGGTTGCGCGCAGCGGCAGCGCCAGGCTCACCACCTGGTCGCGGCAGTTGGCCGGCACGTCCAAGGCTGGCGGCGCCGGATCGCGATCGGGAATGGAAAACGGCGTGCCGTCAGGAAAGCAACCGCGGGCGCGGCGGATGCCGAGCTTGCCGATGGCAAGCAGTTCCGGCTCCAGCTCCAACTGGCTGAATCCCCACGCATGCGGCCGCAGCGCGCCGGCCTGCAGTTCCATGTAGCGCTCGAGATAGCGCTCCTGTTGTTGCATGTGCTGCGGGCGCAGGAACAGGCCCTCGCTCCAGATCACCTTGTTGTAGGGGGTCATGCTCGGTCGCCGTCTGCGGGTTGGGCCTGCGTCTTGGCGCGGGCCAGCTGTTGTTCGTAGGCGCGGGCGAACTCTTCGCCGAACAGGCGGCGGAAGCGCTCGTCAGGATCGCCGAGCAGCTCGCGGTAGTGCTGCGCGTAGCGTCGCCAGGGCCGATTGCCCCAGGACGCGAGCGCGGAATGGCCGGCGGCGTCTGCCTCGAAGCGTGCCGGATCGAACTGGGTGAACACATGCTCGAAGGCCGCACGCATGCCGGCCAGCAAGGCCACCTGGTGACGCCCGATGTCCTCCATGGCTTCGTCGATCGCAGCCGCACCGGTCAGATAGCCGGGGCCTGCTGGCGCCAACAGGCGGGCGACCGCCTCGTCCACGGTGGCGGCGAACTTGAGCGGGTTGTTCTCCGTGCGCTGGATCAGCGTGACCGGCAGGCGCAGGCTGTTCTTCAGCTCGGCGCGTGCGCGCAATACATCCATCAGGCCTGCGGTCATGGCGGCGAACAGCGCAGGCAGTTCGGGTGCATCCGGCGACTGTGCGACGACCGGCTGCGCCGCGGTGGGGACCGTGGTGGACGTCGATGCCGGCGCGACTTCGCTTGCCGAGGCCGGCATTGGCATTGGTGTCGGTGTCGGTGCTGGCGCCGCGGCGACGATGGAAACTGGCGCGGGCTGCAACGGCGTTGGCACGGCCGCGATTGCATCGGCAGCCGGCGGCAACGCAAATTCGCTGCGTGTCAGATCCCAATGCTCGGGCAACACGACGCCAGCGGCAGCCGGCACGGCCACGGGGGCACGGTAAGCGTCAGCCATTGCCGGCGCATGCCCCAGCCCGAACGCCGCCGCATCGCCCTGGCTGCCGGCCAGCGTGAACGAAGTGGCGAACAAGGCCAGCGGGTCGGTGTCGGCCGGTTGCGTCGACGCTGCCCCAAGTTCGGCAAACACATCGCGCTCGCGCTCCAGCGGCGGTTGCTGGGATGGCTGCGGTGGTGGCGTCGGCGACAGTGTCCACGGCTCGGCGTGATTCCAGGTCTGCGTGGCCGCCGGAACAGCGGTGACGCCTGCGCCTTCCACCGCCACGTCGATCTCGAAGGCATCGATGCGCAAGGCGTCGCCGGCATGCAGCGGCACCGGGAAGCCGGCACGCAGCGGCACGCCGTTATGCAGGACACCGTTGGTGCTGTGATCCTCGATGAAATACACGCCATCGAGATGGCGCACGCTGGCATGCAGGCGCGATACGCCTTCGCCTTCCAGCACCCAGTCGCAGGAGGCGTCGCGGCCGATGCGCCCGCCTTCTGCCGCGAAGCTGGCCTGCGGCGGCGCGCTGCCCGGCACCGCCTGGGCATCGCGCACCGTCAACGTCAGCCTGGGCGAGGCCGCGCTCATGGCGCACGCTCGCGCACGCGTAGTCCCGACAGCAGCCGTGCGGCATCTTCGCTCCAGCGCACCAATTGCGCTTCGAAGGTTGCAGGCTCGCGCCCAGCCAGATGCAGCAACGCCGCCACGGCCGCCGCCGCAGTCAGGTGATCGGCCACCGGCGGGCCGTCCTCCTCGCTCAGGCTGCCATCGCTCCAGGCCGCGGCCGCCGCCAGCCAGGCGCCGACCGATTGGTAGTCGTCGTCGGCGGCGAATGCGCGTGCGCTCTCGCGCTGGGTGGGACCCGGCTGCTGCACCCACGCCTGCGCCAACCGCAGACCTTCGCTGTCGTGGCCGCTGAGCGTTTGCGCGCGCATGCACTGGCACAACCACGCCACCGCATACGGCCTGGGCAACAAGCGCAACGCCAACGGCAACGCGTCCTGGGCAAGCCCGCGCGCCAGCAATTCGCGCACGGCAGTCTCCGGCGCCATGTCCGGCGCCAGGGCGGCATGCGCGCAGGGAGAGAGCCGCATCTGCCGCGCGGCGGGAAGAATCTGCAACATGGCGGTCCTCAGGCGATGATGGGCGGAGTGCCCTTGAGCACGGCCGGACCGGACGACTGCAACAGCAGCGCCGCGTTGGCGCGCGCGGTGGTCACGGCGTTGGATTGCAATAGCACCGACGCGTTCGAGCGTAGGGTCAGGTTGGCCATCGCGCTGACATCGACACTGACGCCGCCCTGGATGCCGACGCTGACGCGTCCATCGAGCGTGAGCCGGGTGCCGCTGAGCACGATCTCGCCGCTGGCCTTCAGCTGCAGGCGGGCCATGCCGGTCACCAGCTCGATCTCGCTGCCGGCCTGGATGCGCAGCGCCTTGCCCACGTCCAGACGGTCGTTGCCGCCCACGGTGTGGCTGCGTTCGCGTTTGACCTCCGCGGTCTCGTTGCGGTCGACAGTGACGAAATGGTCGTTCTCCACTTCGTGGCGCAGATCGCGCTGCGCATGCAGCAGCAGCTCTTCGTTGCCCTTCTTGTCGTCGAAACGGATCTCGTTGTAGTCCTCGGCGCCGCCCAACAAGCTGCGGCTCTTCACTCCGCTGCGGGTGCGGTGCTCGGGCAGTGCATACGGCGGCATCTGGTCGGCGTTGTAGACGCTGCCGATGATCAGCGGACGATCCGGATTGCCTTCCAGAAAGCTCACCACCACCTCCTGGCCAACACGCGGAATGTGCTGCGCGCCCCAGCGTTTGCCCGCCCACGCCTGCGCCACACGTACCGGGCACGAACAGTCGGCGTTCGGCGTTCCCGGCGGGCTCCAGAAGAAATTCACCTGGACGCGGCCGTGCTGGTCGACCGCGATGTCCTCGGGCGTCTTGCCGTCGACCACCGCGGTCTGCAATCCGGCGATGCTGGGACGCGGTGTGGTCTGCGGGCTGCGGTACGGCTGCCGGCTGCGCAGCGCTCGGAAGGTGGACGCAAACGGCTCGGCAACCGTCTCGCCACCGGACACATAATCCACTTCGACCAATTCGGTGTTCGCGCTGGTCACCAGGTATTCCTGGTTGTGCTCGGCCAGCGGGAAGTCGCGTAGCTTGAACAACGCGCCCACCTGCAAACCGCAGGCATCGGTCCAGCCCTGGTACTGCGCCTGCGCCACGTTGAGTGCTTCGGCACGCACCTGTGCGTGGCGGCGGCCGGCGGCGACATCGAGATGCTCGCCGGGATAGTCGAACACCTCCAGCTCACCCAACGCCGGTCCGGAGGACTCGGCAGGAGTCTCGTTCACCCGCAGCGACGCCTTGGGCTTGAGATAGTCGTAGTCGTCCAACCGCACGCGCGTGCTGTGCGCGCTGCGCGCCAGCGACCAGTCGGTGATTGCGTCCTTCATCCGGCTGCCCTTCTGTCCGGGCGGGCAGTACGGAATCTGCGCGAACGGCGCCACCGCCTCGTGGCCGCCAAGGCTATCGGCCAGCACCAGCGTATGCGTGCTGGCGCTGTGTTCGAAGTAGTAGTAGATGCCCTCCTGCTCCATCAGCCGGCTGACGAAGTCCAGCCCGCTCTCGCGGTACTGCACGCAATATTCGCGCGGCCGGTAGCTCGCGCTCAGGCGCAACTTGACGTCGGTGCAGCCAACGTCGGCCAGCAATGCGCGCACCAGCTCCGGCACGCTCTTGTTCTTGTAGATCCGGCAATCGCGGCGCTGCCCGAGCAACCACAGCTTGGGCACCAGCGAGAAGGCATAGGTGGCGTAGCGCAGCCCCTCGATCTGCTCGAAACCGGTCTGCTCGGCTTCGGCGACAATGCCGTGATAGTGCCGCACATAGCCCTGAGGCGAAGTGACCTTGACCGCCATCGGCTTGCCCAGCAGAGCGCGCAGGTCGATCGCCACATCGCGGCTGATGCCATGCAAGGCGAACGCATACGGGCGCCCCAGCGCCTCGTGCGCACTCATCCGCACAAAGCGCAGCGTCTTGCCCAGCGGCGACTGCAGGGTGATGGCGTGGGCCATGATCAGGCTCCCGGAGTGGTCTTGCGGTACATCGGCGCGGAGGTCGATGGCATGCGATGACTTTGCCGGCCGCGCTGGCTCGCAGGAAATCGAAAATCGCGATGCCACACATACCGGCGACGAGTAGGTCTTCCCGCTCACGCCATGGCATCGCCTCGATGCCCGGCATGCCCTCTTAACGGATCAGCTGCTGGATCTGGGCGAGCACCCGTGCATAATCCGTGCTCGACAGGATGTAGTCCCCTTTGTCCCAGGCCAGCCCGCAGCGCCCGCCATCGGTCTTGGCGACCGGTATCCGGGTCACGCCATCACCACGACTCCCAGGCAGCGTGCATGCATCGGTGGTGAATTCCAGTATCAGCCCGCGTAGCGGTCGATCTGCAGGACGCCCCGCCTTCTGACCGATGAACTGGTCCCATTCCTGCCGGCACCACTGGCTGTCCCTGAACTCGTCCGTGTAGCAAAACAGCATCAACTGCGCCTGGCGCATCGCCGCCTGGTACAGCGCATTCCAGTCCTCGCGCATCGCACCGATGGGCATTGCGCCCGTTGGCGAACGCATGTGCGCGCGGGTATCGGGAGCGACCGTGGCACGATCGTCGATGGACCGCGACACGATCGAATCGACATACACCGCATCGATGTCGTAGAGCCCAAGGCTCTTCATCAACTCGCTACGCAGCCAGTGCATGAAGGTCGAGCCATGGTTGGCCATGGCGAAGCTGGTGAGGATTCTGCAGCTCATGCGCTCACCCGCCTTGCAGGATCCTGCACGCGCGATCGCAGCATTACTCCACGGGGATCCCGAAATCCAACTCGTTCATGGCCTACATGGCCTACCCAATGCAAGCCGGCTTGGCCGTGCGCCCCTGTCACTGCGTTGTCCATGTCGTTCTCCGTAATAGTCGTTGAATCGTGCAGCGCATCAACAGAGGAATGCCCCGATCGGATTAGCACGTGCCGCCGCCAGACGCTGCCTTCCGCGCGCAGGCCGGGTTTGATCCACTCCTCCACAAGGCCGTCCTCGCTGCTCGGCGCATAGCCGGACTCCTCGACGTAGCGCGAGCTGAAGTCCTTCGGCAGTCCCATCTGCGCCATGCCCGCGTCGTACTGGCGCCGCGTGATCAGATCCTTGTGTCTGTGTCGCCATCTTGAACAGTGCCGTGTTCAGCGCCACGAACGGCAGCATCTTCTTGTCGTTGTGCGAACTGTCGATCCACGCATCGCCCTCGCCCTGCGCATCACGCCAGGGGCGGAACGCATTAATCCCGCCAGAACCTCATCTTTTTAATCGCTGAGATGAACCTTGAGTTCGGCTCTTTACCTGAAACCACGGTAATTGCAGAGATGAACCTTGAGCTCGGGTCTTTACCTGAAACCACGGTAATGGCCAGACTCCGATCATCGTTTGTGATCAGTCCGTAGCACCCGGCTAAGGAACGTCCCTTGGTGTCGATGTAATCGGATGGACGAAACTCAAGGACGTTCGTCGAAGTACTCCTAATTTGGTCCCAGGCGCTCTTGCAATCATTTCCTTCACCCGTCGACACGTGGCAAACCATTCTCCGCCCGTCCTGAGCAGTGTAGGCAGCCATCAAGCAGCCGCTAAAGTTGTAACTGATCACATCCAGTCCTCCCGAATGGACTGCACTGATGGCATTCGGGATGAAAGGAAGGTACTTCGTGGCGTACCCCTCCAGTACCGTACCGGGCACCTCTATCAAGCCACCGCTGCCTGTTAGCTCCCCTTCTTTTCTAGGAAGCCAGCTGGCGTCATCGCCAACCTTGATCTTCTTTTCCAACATGTAAGCCTCCTCTCATGTGCACATGTGTTCTTTGTCGCGGGGTATCGCCCTGCCTGGCAGCTATCAATGAATGTCGTCCACCGAGCTAAAGGAAGTTCACTCTGACCCAAGTTTTCCGGAGGGCGCTTTGCGGTATCGCTCTCTCTGCGGCGGGAAGATGCGATGCATGTCCGCTGGCGCGTTCTTTGTCTTGCTAGCTCCGGAGGTCATACGTCGACGAAATGGCGCCGCAGCGTGTGCCAGCGACTGACCGTGAAGTCCGCACTGCGGTTGTGAACGGGCAGCCCTCCATTCGGCACTCCGCTCTCGCCATTGGTGACGTTGCTTACTCCCACCTTCGTCGAATTCTTGAAGGTGATCTGCGGAATGTCGTGGCCGTTATGCTCAAAGAAGAGGTGGTACGCGACATTCGTCTCTGCCTTGCGGTGCCTGGTGATATCGAAAGACTGCGTGGGCAGGTCGACAGCCAGCTGAGCCCGCACCCAATCGCGCAGCGCCGTGGGGTCATGGTGGGTGACGTGACCCACGATGAGCAGCCTGCGGGGTGTCCCGCTTCTGGCATAGTCAAGAAACTTTGCGGCCCCCTGCGCGGCCATGCCCTTGTCGATCGAGTCGAGCGTCTTCACCGTGACGTGCCAACCGACGAGTTCATCCGGCAACACGACGACTACCGCCACGCATGAACTGACGTTCGGAAAGGCCAGCACGCGACCATGGGCTGCGGTTTCTTCTGTGATGTACTTTGCATTGACCATTTCGGATCCCGTTCTTGTTGATGCAGCGATGGAGAAGCGTCGAAGCACACCTTCTGCAGCCAACTCTCACTAGATGCAAACCGACGTTTCGCGTCAGATGCGCGCTGCGCGATTGGGTCTGGCAGCGGACGTCCTCGGATCGCAGCTTTTCTGCAATTGCATGCACGGCCGGCGATCAAATGAGTACGCATCTATCCTCGCGTCTTTTCATAGATCACCTCGTGCTTTCGTACACGACCCATCTGCAGATCGCTTCGATCAGCCTTCCAAAGTCGGCATTGACCGACCTTCGCGTTCCACACCGTGTCACGCGCAACGACAACCGGCTTTTCCTTTCCCACCGTGGCATGAAAGGTAAAAACTCGACCCAACTGGCCGAGATGGCGACGAACTTCAACAATCATCCATTTCTGGCAGTCCGCGCAGATCGTCATGTTGACTTCGATGGTGATCTCGAATGGCGTTCCGTCCGCGGTCGCCCGTACTTCACGACAGATCCTTGGCCATGCTTCTCGCCAGGCTTTGCGTTCGGCGTGATCGGCGAGATCGTTGACCGGCCCTCCCCGCCTCCCGCCACCCATGGCGGCATCGCTGCTGCCGCGCTCGATACCATTCAGATACACCGTCGCCTTGGCCACCATGTTTTCTGCCCTCAGAATTCGTAGAAAAAGCCATCCGCCACGGCCGATACGCGCGAATGATTGATTTTTTTGCCCTCAATCACCCGAGTGAGAAACTGCCGACTGATCTCCGGCAACATCGAGTTAGTCAAAATCGCATCAATCATCCGCCCACCTGACTCGCTCTCCGTGCATCGCGAGACCACTAGCTCCACCACCGAATCGTCGTACTCGAACGGAATCCTGTAGCGCTCCTCGATCCGCTGCTTGATGCGGTTCAACTGCAGCCGAACGATTTGGCCAAGCATGGCGTTACTGAGCGGGTAATACGGAATCGCCACCAACCGTCCCAGCAATGCCGGCGGAAACACCTTCAACAACGGTTCGCGGATGGCTTTGGCCATGCCGTCTGGATCGGGCATCAGTTCCGGATCCTTGCATAGGCTGGCGATCAAGTCGGTGCCGGCGTTGCTGGTGAGGATGATCAAGGTGTTGCGGAAGTCGATGCGGCGGCCTTCGCCGTCTTCCATCCAGCCCTTGTCGAAGACCTGGAAGAACAGTTCGTGCACGTCCGGGTGGGCTTTTTCCACTTCGTCCAGCAGCACCACCGAGTACGGCTTGCGTCGCACCGCTTCGGTCAGCACGCCACCTTCGCCATAGCCCACATAGCCCGGCGGTGCGCCTTTGAGCGAGGAGACGGTGTGCGCCTCTTGGTACTCGCTCATGTTGATGGTGATCAGGTTCTGCTCACCGCCGTACAAGGTTTCGGCCAAAGCGAGTGCGGTTTCGGTCTTGCCCACGCCGGAGGTGCCGGCCAGCAGGAACACGCCGATCGGTTTGTCCGGGTTGTCCAGGCCGGCGCGGCTGGTCTGGATGCGCTTGGCGATCATCTCCATCGCGTGGTCCTGGCCGATGACGCGCTTGGCCAGCAGTTCGGGCAGGCGCAGCACGGTGTCGATCTCGTTGCGCGCCATGCGCCCGACCGGAATGCCGGTCCAGTCGGCGACCACGGCGGCCACAGCCTGGTAATCGACGGTTGGCAGGATCAAAGGCGATTCGCCCTGGAGTGCGGCCAGTTCGGCCTGTACCAGTTGCAGGCGTGCTAACAGCGTGTCGCGATCCACCTGCACCGGTGCATCGAGCACGGCGATATCGCCAGGCGCGCTCTGTTCGGCCTCCGCTTCCAACCCACTGCCAGTTCCTTCCACCGGCGCATTGCCGGCCCGCAGTTGGGCGCGCAGCGACAACAGCTCATCGACCAACGCCTTTTCGGCAACCCAACGCTGTTCCAGCTCGCGCAGGCGGGTATGTTCGCTTTCCAGCAGGTTGGCGCAAGCGGCAGCACGCTCCTCCACCACGATACCAATTGCACGCTCGCGTTCGATGATGGCGTGTTCGGTCTCCAGCGATTCGATGCGGCGGCGACTGTCGTCCACTTCCGCAGGCGTAGCGTGCAGGCTCACCGCCACGCGCGCGCAGGCGGTGTCGAGTAGGCTCACCGATTTGTCCGGCAGCTGCCGCGCGGGGATATAGCGGTGACTGAGCTTGACTGCCGCTTCCAGCGCTTCGTCCAGGATCTGCACACGGTGGTGCTGTTCCATCATCGAAGCGACGCCGCGCATCATGCGCACGGCCTTGGCCTCGTCCGGCTCGTCTACCTGCACGGCCTGGAAGCGCCGCGTCAATGCGGGGTCTTTTTCGATGTACTTCTTGTACTCGGCAAACGTGGTCGCGCCTACGGTGCGCAAGGTACCGCGTGCCAGTGCCGGCTTGAGCAGGTTGGCCGCATCGCCGGTACCGGCCGCGCCACCGGCGCCGACCAGGGTGTGGGTTTCATCCACAAACAGAATGATCGGCTTGGGGCTGGCCTGCACTTCGTCGATGACTGCGCGCAGACGCTGCTCGAATTCGCCCTTCATGCTGGCGCCGGCCTGCAGCAGGCCCACATCCAGCGTGCGCAGCTGCACGTCCTTCAACGCGGGCGGCACATCGCCGCGCGCGATGCGTTGTGCGAAGCCTTCCACCACCGCGGTCTTACCGACACCGGCCTCGCCAACCAGGATCGGGTTGTTCTGGCGGCGGCGCATCAGGATATCGACGACCTGGCGGATCTCGTCGTCGCGGCCGATGATCGGGTCCAGCTTGCCCTCGCGTGCCTGTGCGGTGAGATCGACCGTATACAGCGCGAGCGCAGCAGTCCCACCAGCGGCGGCTGGTCCGGCGGGAGCGCTGGCCGCCGCAATATCGGTGGCATCGTCCTCCGGCGAGCCGGCGACGATGGCGTCCAGATCGTCCGCTAGTGCTTCCGCGCGCAGCTTGCCGAACTCGCTGGACATGGCCAGCAAGCCGTTGCGCAGGCTGCGCGTATGCAGGATCGCCACCAGCAGGTCGCCGCCACGGATGCGTTGCCGGCCGTAGCGCAACGTGCAGTGCACCCAGGCGCGTTCCACTGCTTCTTCCACGCTGGCCGACAGATCGAAGTGCCCGCCACCGCCGCGCGGCAGCCGATCGAGCGCTGCGGTCAGGTCCTGCGCAAGTCGCGCCGCATCGAGCGAAAAATGACGCACGATGCGATGCAGGTCGCCGTCTTGCGCCTGCAGCAACTGATGCAGCCAATGCAGCAGATCCACCTCGCGGTCGCCACGCAGCCTGCAGAAGGCGGTGGCCGATTCGATGCCGCGATACGTGGTCTTGTTGAGCTTGCCGAACAAGGCGGCGCGACTGATGTCTGCCATGGGAACTCCAGAAAAGTGGATACAGAGGTCGATCAGGACGGTGCGAGTACAAGCTGGTCGGCATCGCGCGGGCGGCGATAGTGGCCGAGCCAGAGCGACAGGCCGATGCGCTGGCCCTGCCCCATCAGCGGCAACGGGACGTCTTCGCGCGCCAGCACCAATTGCAGGTCCCAGGCCTGCTCGTCGCCGACGTAGCCGCGTACTGCGGCGGTCAGTACTTCCAGGGCCTGGCCGCCCGGCAGGAACTCGCGGTAGCGGGCGATCTCCAAGGGGCCGATCCGCAGGCGAAAGCGGTGTTGGGCGTTGCGCGCCGATGCGCCTAGCGTGGCGTCACGCCCCATGCGCGCAGCAGCACGTCCCATCCGCAGCCGTCCTTCTTCGGGTAACGGCAACCAGTTGGCAACGAATTCCTGCACCTGCACGGCGACATCGAACAGGCCGATCAGCACCGCACGCAGGCCTTCGGCATTGCGTGCCTGGGCGACGAAGCGGCCAGCGAAGTGCCGGCGTGCGGCCAACGGCATCGCATCGCGGCCGCGCAGCGCGGGTTGGTCCACGCCGGTCAGCGCATCCAGCCGCGCGCCAAAGCGGTCCTCGCCCGGACGATCCATCTGCACGGTCGGGCGCGCATCGGCCCAGGCGCGGTACCACAGCGCGATCATGCGGTGGTGGAAGATGTCGGCGAAGGCGGCGAAGGTCGGGTCACCAGCCCCTTCGCGTTCGATCGCGTGTTCGGTCAGATGCAGCGGCAGCGCGCCATGCGGGCCGAACAAACCCAAGGCCAGCGTCCGCAGCGTCGGCGGAAGACCGTCCGGGCCCGGTTGCAGGCTGTCGATATCGCGCGGCGGGAACTCCAGCGAGGCGCGCTGCCCCAAGCGCACCGGCTCCTCCAACGGCCGTGCTGCCTGGCCCAGACGCGGTTGCGCCGGATGCGCGCACTCCAGCCGCCGCAACGCCTCGAACAACTCGAAGTCCTGCGGCTGCGCCTCCAGGTGCGCCAGCAACGCTAGAGGATCGGCCGATTGCCGAGATGGGCTGGCCATCGGACGACCTCGTTACGTTCGAGCGTGCACAGCACGGTTTCGGTAAAGGAATTCAGCGATGCCTGGCGGGCGAAGACATGCCGCAGCACCGAGGCGAGCAGGTAGACGCCCTGCCCTTCGAACGCGGCGTCGTCGCAGGTCAAGGTGATCTCCAGCCCGCGGCCATAGGTGGCCGGGCCCGGCACCGGAATGCGGCGCACGATCGGGCGTGAGGCAATGCGGCGCACGCCCTCGACCTGGCGCCGCGCCGCGGCATCGTGCGGGTCGTGGTAGAGCGTGAGCATCTCGCGCACTGCGGTGGCGCCGTCGTCGCCGGCCTCCAGCAGCGAGAGATAGTTCAACTGAAGATGGCTGATCAGGCGCCAGCGGGTATCGCCGGCGGTCACGCCCGAGCGCGGTCGCGTTGGACCGGCCACGCAGCGGATCGCCGCCACCGGGCCGCCATCGTCCAGCACGAAGTCGGTGCTGGATTTGCCCACCGGCATATGCAGCGGCAGATCGCGGTTGCTGCACCACAGCTGCATGCCCAATTGCCGCAGCTGATGCGGATACGGCGCCTGATCGCCATCGACCAGCGACAGGAACACTTCGCTGCCGACGTAGCTCGAGCGCGGCCCGGTGCGGCGTTGCCCGGTCGACAGCCGACGCGGCTGACGCCGCAGCGCATAAAACGCCGAGCGCCGCTCATGCCAGCTACGCGGCTGCGCGCCATAGAACGGCTCGAAACGCTGCATCGACGTATTGCCATCGCCGAAGCCCTCGACCTGCTCCACGCCATGGATCTCGAAGTCCATCGGCCGCGTGCGGTCGGCCAGCACATGATGCTCGCAGATGCCGGGCTGCAGATGGATGCGATCGCCGCGCCTGGGGAACAGGTTGATGGCCGGGGTGCAATGCAGGCGGAAATTGCTCGCATCCACGGCATTGTCGAGCCGTTCGACGGCACGATCGAACCACACCACAATCTCGAACTCGGTGCAGGCCGCGCGCGGCAGCACCTGTGCCAGGCCATCGAAGGCGGCGAACAGGAAGCGCTCTGGGCAAGCGAAGTATTCCTGCAACAGACGATAGCCGCTGAAGGAGCGCTCACTGCGCGGCAGCAATGCCTGCTCATCGTCGAAGCCCTGTGGCTGCAGATGCTCGGGGCCGAAGTTGCGACTGAGCACCTGCCCATCCGCGGCGCGGGCACGCACCACGAATCCCAACGCATTGGCATGCAGTTGCTCATAGAGGCTGCCGGCCAGTCCGTCGGCGCCGGTGATGAAGATCGGCAGTGTGTCCAGCGCCAACATGTCCAGACGCAGCCCGGCATTCACAGTGAAAACCAACCGCAGGCCGGCGCGCGCGCGCGACTCGACCGGCACGCCAAGCGTGGCCAGCGCCGCCGGCGAGGCCAGGTAGCTGGCGGCGGTCAGACGCAGCGGCCACAGCGTCACCGCATGCGCCGTACGATACTCGCACGCCGTGCGGTCGCCGTGCCCGATCAGCGAGCGCAGCGCGCTGCCCCGCGGCACAAGATGCCCCGCCGGACCGATGCCCTCGCCCTGCTCCGGTTGCAGCTCCACCACGGCCATCGACGGCACCGGCGACAGGAAATGCGGATACAGCATGTCCATCAGGTGCTGGGCGAATACCGGTTGCTGTGCCTCCAATTCGAGTTGCACGCGCGCGGACAGGAACGCGAACCCTTCCAGCAGGCGTTCGACATACGGGTCGGCGCACTCGATGCCGCTCATGCCGAGCCGGCCGGCGACCTTCGGATACGCCTGCGCGAACTCCGCGCCCATCTCGCGCACATGCTGCAACTCGCGGTTGTAGTGGTGGAGCAGGCGCGGATCCATGCTCAGTGCGCTCCGGGCGACAGACTGAAGCGACCGGTTTCCAGGTCGAGATCGGTGCGCAGATACAGCGCCAATGGCAATGGCTGCGCCCAGAGTTCGGAGTCGATGACGAAGGACAGCGACATGCGGTCCATGCGGCCGGTATCGACCTTGGCGGTGACCTGCAGGCTGGCCGCAGCGAGCCGCGGCTCGAACGCCACGATGGCGGCGTTGATACGGTTCTGCAGCTCGACCACGTCCAGTCCGGCCAGGCGCGCGCCGGCCAGATCGGGAATGCCGTAATTGAGCACCGAGGTGGCGACATGCGGATACGCTTGCAGTGCGTCCTCATGCCAATGGCGGGTGCAGTTGAGCAACCAGGTCAGGTCGCGCATGACGCAGTCGCGCAGCTTGGCCGGACCGATCGCGCGCGCGTCGCGGCTCTCGGCCAGCTCATGCCGACGGTCGTCGATCAAACGGTCCAGCAGCGAGGGCTGCAGCCGCTCTTGTTGGGTCAGTTCGGCCATGGCGCTGCCACCGCGGCGGTGTCGAATGCAATATGGCGAATATCGAGCAAGGGGTAGTCGTCTTCGCTGCCGGCCAGCAGGCGTTGCCCCAGACCGCAGGCAGACAGGTCTTCGCCCTGCCAGGTGGTGCGCTTGCCGAGACGGATCGCGCCGTCGTCGCTGTGGTGGCTGCCGGGGTAACGACAAGGCACCACGCCACGGCTGTGCGTGCCGTCGCGCCATTGAATTTCCACCGATTGCCACAGCATGTCGCGCAGACTGCCAGGCACCTCGAAACGCAGGCTGCGCAGTTGGGCGAACGGCAGCCAGGCGTAGCCCGCTTCGAGGATGACCTCCAGGCAAGGCCCAAACCGTGGATCGGCGTCCGCCAACCAGTCGAAACGTTCGCCATCGACGTGCCCCGCGATGGCATCGGCTTGAGTCAGTGCCAGCGCACGCCGTCGTGCGGCCTGCGCTGGCTCGCCGTCGCGATCGTGTTGCAATGCCTGCAGCAGATCGTGTTGCCACTGCGGTACCTGACCAGGCATCAGTGGCATCATCCGACCGGCCAGCACCTGCTCGCGCTCACGTTCGGCGTCGAGGATGCGCGCATACGCGCCAGCCACGCCGATCCAGGCCTGATCCAGGTCTGCCGCCAGCAGCAACTGCTGCCGCGCCCGCTCCCAGTCGCCCACCACGGCCAGCAGCTGGAACAAGCCGATGCGCGCTTGGGCATCGGCCGGGCATTGCCGCACCCACTCCTTGGCGGTCGCCAACGAGGCCTCGGGATTGTCTGCCTTGATCAGGCGGGCACAGGCATGTTCGGGATGGATGATGGACATCGACATTGGCGCTCCGGTCGGACTGCGTTGGCTCAGGACTTCTTCACTTCCTGCATGTTGAAGGTGAAGTCCTTGGTGCCGCCCTGCTTCTTGCCCTTGTCGTCCTGCGGCTGGAACGAGTACTTGAACTTGCCGAAATGCAGCGTCACGTTTTCGGTCAGACGATCTTCGCCACCGCTGCCGCCGGTGGACACCGAGGTGATCATCACGCCCTCGCTCAGCTCGATGGTGACGTAGTCGGTCTGCTCGCCGGTGGCGTTGGTCACGTACAACGTGGCCGAATCCACACGCGCACCCGTGCAGCAGGCATTGAGCAAGGCGTTGGAGCAGCTGTCGACGTACTTGGTGACGGAAATATCCTGCACGTTGGCCTTGCCGCCGGCCGCATAGCCGGCGCCGGTGTGCAGGTTGCCGGTGTTACTGGTGCCCCACGACCAGGCAATGATCGGCACTTGATCCTTGTGCTTGGAATGGTTGGACGCGCCCTTGATCTCGACGTCGCCCGAGCCGAATTTGAGATGCATATCGAAAGCCATGGAACTTCTCCAGTGGTGGGTGGTGCAGGAAAGGCAGAGCCGACCCGGCGGCTATGCCAGCCGCAGGTCGTTAGTGTTGAAAGCCAAGCCTGAAAGCGGTCAGGCGGCTTGCGCCGATGGCAAGCGCGAGACCAGGCGTAGCGATACCGTCAGGCCTTCGAGCTGGTAATGCGGGCGCAGGTAGAATTTGGAGGTGTAGTAACCGGGGTTACCCTCGACCTCTTCGACCACCACTTCGGCGGCGGCCAAGGGCTTGCGTGCCTTGGTTTCTTCGCTGGAATTGGCCGGGTCGCCGTCGACGTAGTTCATCACCCAATCGGTCAACCAGCTCTGCATTTGCTGGCGCGTGCTGAACGAGCCGATCTTGTCGCGCACGATGCACTTGAGGTAATGCGCGAAACGGCAGCAAGCGAACATATACGGCAGCCGTGCACTCAGTGCCGCGTTGGCGGTGGCATCCGGGTCGTCGTACTCCTCGGGCTTGCCCAGCGACTGTGCACCGATGAAGGCGGCCATGTCGGTGTTCTTGCGATGCACCAGCGGCATCAGCCCCATCTTGTCCAGTTCCGCCGAACGGCGGTCGGTGATGGCCACCTCGGTCGGGCACTTCATGTCCACACCGCCGTCGTCGGCCGGGAAGGTATGCGTCGGCAGGCCTTCCACCGCCCCACCCGACTCCACGCCGCGAATGCGCGTGCACCAACCGTACTGCTTGAATGAGCGGTTGATGTTGACCGCCATTGCGTAGGCTGCGTTTTGCCAGGTGTAGCGCGACGAATCGGCGCCCTGAGTGTCTTCTTCGAAGTCGAACGCTTCCACCGGATCGGTCTTGGCGCCGTACGGCAGCCGTGCCAGCGTGCGTGGCATGGCCAGCGCCAGGTATTTGGCATCCTCGCTCTGGCGCAACGACCGCCATGCCGCGTAATCGGGGGTGGAAAAAATCTTGGCCAGATCGCGCGGGTTGGAGAGCTCGCTCCAGCTTTCCATCCCCATCAGTCCGGGACCCGCAGCGGCGATGAAGGGCGCATGCGAAGCGGCCGCAATCTGGCTGATGCCGCGCAACGTGTCGACATCCTGCGGGCTGTGGTCGAAGTGGTAATCGCCGATCAGGCAGCCATACGGTTCGCCACCCAGCTGACCGTACTCGGCCTCGTAGATCTTCTTGAACACCGGGCTTTGGTCCCAGGCGGTGCCCTTGAAGCGCTTGAGGTTCTTGGCGAGCTCCTTCTTGGACACGTTGAGCACGCGGATCTTCAACTGCGTGTTCGATTCGGTATTGCTCACCAGATAATGCAGGCCGCGCCATGCACCCTCCAGCGCCTGGAACTGCGGTGCGTGCAGGATGAGGTTGAGTTGCTCGGTGATCTTGCGGTCGATCTCGGCAACATACGCATTGATGGTCTGCGCGAGGTCGTCGCTGATGATGTCGCTGCGTTCCAGCACCTGCTCGGCCAGGGTGCGCACAGCCAACCGCACTTCTTCGCCGGCGCGTTCACTGCGCGGACGGAATTCGCGGGTCAGCAGCGCCGCAAAGTCGTCGGATTGACGGGTTAGCGGCTGGGCATCGGCAAGGTCTTGGGCAGCGGAAGAATTCTGGGTCGCCATGGGGTTACTCATCCGTCGACTTGGGGGCCGCGACCAGCGAGCGCAGCAAGGTGGGATCCTTGATCGCATCGGCGATCAAGCGCTCGGCGCCGGCCTTGCCGTCGAGATACGTGCCCAGATTGGCCAGTTGGGTACGCGCTTCCAGCAGCTCGGCCAGCGGTGCCACCTTTTTCACGACGGCGGTGGGCGAAAAATCGTCCAGGCTGTCGAAGGTGATATCGACAGGTAATTCGCCGCTGCCGGTGAGAGTGTTGGAAACGCTCATTGCCACCCGCGGTTGCATGGCACGCAGCCGGCTGTCGAAATTATCGACATCGATTTCCACTGCCTCGCGTGCTTCCAGCGCCGGCAGGTTTTCTGTATTGGCGCCGGACAGGTCCGACAACACACCCATGACGAACGGAACCTGCACCTTCTTCTGCGAGCCGTAGATCTCGACGTCGTATTCGATCTGCACGCGAGGCGCGCGATTCCTGGCAATGAACTTCTGACTGCTGCTGCGAACGGACATGCGGCCTCCGATGATCTGCGTGGTTGCTGGACGCTGCGGTTGCAGCGGCCATGTGGCAAAGGCGTATCCCTTGCACCGGATGTGCATCGTGTGCGTTGCCGTCGGCGGAATGAAATCGAACGCCGGGATGGCAGGTATGGGTGTGCGTGATGGGCTTTCCCGCAGGATCCAATGACAAACACAGTGCACGCCGGCGGAGCACTCGAATGCGCTGGCTTCTTCCGCGCGGCATCCAATCGCTGGCCAGCCGCTGCGCATTGCGTCAAGCGGCGAGGGAATCCCCACGGCCACGCATTCGTTCAGGTAATCGCAGTCCGCGCAGCCTTCGACGGGAGTCGGATCTTGCGCACAGCGAATCGCTGGCATATTTTCGCGATGGACACGCCTGGCACGCGCCGTGGTTGGACCGTGCGAGCAGGCGGCACGATGCGAGCATGCGTCATGGCATGGCGGCGAAGACGCTGATCACGCTGCGCAATGTCCGCTTGCCTGCATGCAGGCAAGCGGATATGGAACTGGGCATCAAGATGATCAGTGCACTATTGCGGGGCAGATAGCTTCAATCGGATGCGTGCATAGGTGCCATACGACCCCACCTCGTGCCGCCTAGGCTACGATCCACGGGCACTACATCACTTGTCCGCTACATACGGATGCAACACCGTCTCTGTCGGGTGCCTCTCATGTCTGATTTGCCGAAATACACGTCTGGCCCATTGGCAGGTTGCCTGTTGGCGTCTTTATTGATGTGTGCGAATGTCGGTTGGGCTGGCGCACCCGCGCCGGTCTCGGGTACGCCACCGAAGGCGGACGTCGATCTGTCCAGCACGTCCTTGCGCGCGCGGGTCCAGCCTGCACACGAAGACAGCCTGAGCGCCTTCTCTGGTAACGATCAGCGCGCACAGGTGCATCAGCTAAGCGACCGCGAGTGGGCCTTGGTCGAACGCGCGATTGACGCATTGCCTGCGTTGCACCGTCAGATCCTGCAACAGCGTCTGGCGCGACTGAGCTTCGTTGATGCGCCCTGGAGCCCGGGTACGGCATTGACACGCGAGTACGACGGCGCCGATGGCAAACCGCTCTTCGAGATTACCTTGCGTGGAGATGTCCTCGACACCTCGCTCAGCGACTTTCTCACCGGCAAGGATGCCCGCCTCTTCACTACAGACGCGTCGGGATATCGCATTCAACTGGATGCAGGTGCGGTTCCTGCTCTGGAGTATCTGCTGCTGCACGAAGCAACTCACGTCGTCGACAGCACCTTGAAGATCACCGCCGACGGCGGCCCTTTCCGCGAGATATGGACCGACTACCGCAGCTTGGCCGCTCCACTCGATCGCGGCCCGCTTGCGTCCTCCGTCTACCGGCGCAAACCAGCTCAGCCCCTGTCACAGGCACCAATGCTTTATCGGGCTCTGGCCGAATCTCCATTTGTGTCGTTGTACTCCACCGCTTCGGCAGGCGAAGACTTTGCGGAGCTTATCGCCTGGCGCGAGCTATCGCAGAGTTTCGGTGTCGGATTAACGATCTGGATACGCGACAGCTCCGGCAATGTCGTTGCGCGGTTCGACCCACTCGCCTCGACATCGGTCCAAGCGCGCATGGCCGAGGCAAATGCGCTCCTCATGAAGTTAGAGCGGCCGTGAGGCTTTGACCCATCTAACTTAGGAGATGGCAAATGGCCGCTGCTGCTGAGCTGGATGCCGGTCATCGGCGACCCGTTCACGCTCGCCGCTGGGCTCATGCGCGAGTCGCTGCGTGCGGTGGTGCCTCTGCTGGTCATTGCCAAGACCGCACGCTATGCCGTGGTTGCATGGGCGACGCTTGCGGTTGCGCGATGACTGCCTGCCGTTGCTGATGCTGCTGACCCGAAAGCGCCAGATTCCAGTGCCCACGAGCGCTTAACGCGAACCGCCTATGCTGTCGGCGCTGCAGGGTAGCTGCAGCGCATGAGCGACACGACAAAGGAGATTGTATGAAGCAGCTACAGACGATGATCCTGGCTGGTTGCCTGATGGGGCTAAGCTCGATGGCCTACGCCGAAGTTGCCAACCTGACCAACAGCGCCGAAGGCGCCAATCGCGATGCAGGCATCGCGGCGGTGAAGAAGAAATTGCAGGAAGCCTGCACATCGCGCAACGGCACGCCGGATCTTGGCTCATTTGAAGTGGTGTTCGAGAAGACCAGCAAGAATCCGGATGTTCCCAAGCCGTATTACGTCGACGGCAAACTCAAGTGCGATCTGCCGCAGTAAGTTCGGTTTCGATTGCTTGCACCGCAATATTGACTCACTGCAACGTGCAACTGGACTGGCGCCCCTGCTGTAGTGGGGGCGCCTTTTTCATGATCTTGAAATGCGTGACATGCGCCAGACGCTTTCTCGTCGCCACCAGGACAATCACAGGCCGTTCTACAATGTTCTTGGCTGAAATGGCCAATGCATGCGTGCAGAGAATGCGCGGCCATTGACCAGAGGTACGTGCTGCGATCCTCTGCCTGCAGTCCTCCAAGAGCAGATTCTTCCTGGATGGATGTCCGCCCTGCCCGCGCGTCGTACCGGGTGGCGCGGTCCTACACCATCCCTAGCTGCGAGCGCGCCACGTCCAAAGTCGTCATGATCTGAATGACTTCGTCGAGCGGATGCAGCGGCGATTCCATCAATCCCTGGCCGATGTAGCGAGCAGCTGCAGTGGCTTGCCAGGAGAGCGCGCGATAGCCGTCAACACCGGTGGGGTCGGTCCAGAGCAACGGTTCGATGGCGTCGCCGTTGCCGACCAGACGCAGCGTGGTCGGGTTATGGAAATCGCCTGCCAGATCGATACGGCCGGCGCTACCGGTGACATAGGCGGTGGAGCTGCTACGGGCCACGATGGAACTGACCAGGGTGGATTGCGCGTGCCCGCCATGCGACAGCACCACGGTCGAATAGGCATCGACGCCGGTCTGGGTGAGCGCGCCCACGGCCGTGATTGCGCTAGGTGCGCCCAACACCATCGAGGAGAACTGCACGGTATAGACGCCCAGGTCGAGCAACGCCCCGCCCCCGAGTGAAGCATTGCGTTGCCGATGCAGTGGATCGCGAGGCCCCGCTTGACTCAGGTCTGCGAACACGTGGCGGACATCGCCCAACGCTCCATCGGCCAGTAGCTTGCGCACTACCGAGGTGTGTGGAAGATAACGGCTCCACATGGCCTCCATCAGGAACAGTCCGCGCCTACGCGCTTCCTGCACCAGGATGCGGGCATCCTGCGCGCAGGTGGTCATGGGCTTTTCGATCAGGACATGCTTGCCCGCACGAAGTGCGAGCAGGCCATGTTCCAGATGTTCGCTGTGCGGGGTCGCAATGTAGACGATGTCGACGTCCGGGTGATGGACGAGCGCCTCATAGCTGTCACAGGCGTGTTCCATCGCCCAGGTATCGGCGAACGTCTGGGCACGTTCGCGGCTGCGCGAGGCCACCGCGAATGGACATTGGCGGGTATTGCGACGCAAGGCATCGACGAATGCGGATGCGATCTTGCCGGGACCCAGCACGCCCCAGCGCAATGCCGGTTCGCCCTGGCCTGGCAAGAACAGGTCCGGCGTCGGGAATGTGGTCGGCAGCATGAGGATGTGCTCTGCATCGGTGGTGTGGTGATGCTAGCAAAGCACCGACGATGTCAACGAATATGCTCCCCAGGATGCGTCGCTTGCAGGGCATCGACACCTGAGTGAGCGCGAAGTCTTCATGGCATGACAGTGCACGCAATCGACATCGCGCCCCATTGGAAGCAGCAATCAGCACCGCCGACTGCAGCGACGATACCGGAGCGTGCAACACCGGGATCGTCACTGCGCGGCTGGTCCTGCCTACTGGGGCGCAGCGGCCGCGGCGTCTGGTGTGACGCGCCAGACGATGTTGGCCAGATCATCGGCAACGATCAATGCACCACGCGGGTCGACCGTGACACCCACCGGCCGGCCGCGGGTCTTGCCATCTTCGCCATGGAAGCCGGACACGAAGTCGATTGGGTCGCCTGCTGGTCGACCGTTGCGGAACGGCACGAACACGACCTTGTAGCCAACCGGCGGATTTCGGTTCCAGCTACCGTGCTCGCCGACGAAGACGCCATCGGCGAACTTGGCGCCCATTGCGCTGGAAGAAAACGCAACGCCAAGTGCGGCGACATGCGAACCCAGGGCATAGTCCGGCACGATCGCCGATGCCACCTTCTGCGGATCTTGCGGCATGACGCGCGCGTCCACGTTCTTGCCCCAATAGCTGTACGGCCAACCATAGAAACCGCCTTCGCGTACCGAGGTGAGGTAGTCCGGCACCAGGTTGGGGCCGATTTCATCGCGCTCGTTGACCACTGCCCACAACGCACCGCTACCCGGCTGGATGGCCAGCGCCGTGGGATTGCGGATACCGGTCGCGTACGGCTTGTGCGCGCCGGTTGCGGCATCCACCTGCCAGATCTGCGCGCGGTCGAGCTCGACGGCCATGCCACGTTCGGTGATGTTGCTGTTGGAGCCGATGGCCACATACAGATAGCGGCCATCCGCGCTGGCTGTGAGCGCCTTGGTCCAATGATGATTGATGGCCGACGGCAGGTCGGTCACCTTGGTGGGCGCCCCGCTCGCCTGGGTCTGGCCCTGCCGATACTCGAAGCGTACCAACGCATCCTGGTTCGCTACGTACAGCGCCTCGCCAATCAGCGCCAGCCCGTAGGGCGCGTTGAGTTTGTCGGCAAACACCGTTTTCAGTTCGTAGGTGCCATCGCCATCAGCATCGCGCAACAAGGTCAGGCGATTGCCGCTCTTGGCCTTGGAGGTGCCCTTGGCCTTGATCGCGCCGGCAATGACATCCTTTGGCTTGAGGTTTGGCGCGCCGCCACCACGGCCTTCTGCCACCAGGATGTCGCCATTGGGCAGCACCAGTGTCTGGCGCGGAATGCCAAGATCCTTGGCGATCGCGGTGATGCGATAGCCTGCCGGCACGGTGGGCTTGCGCTCGTTCCAGGCGGTTGGCTCGGCAATCTTCATGTCGGGCAGCAAGCCGCGGTCCGGCTCCGGCAGTTCCGGGGTTGCGCCGCGCTGACTGACCTCCGGTGCTTTGCCGCATGCGGCCAGCGCTGCAGCAAGAATGGAGACGGTGATGAGACTGGTGGTCTGACGCTTCATCGTGCACCTCCTACGCGCAGACCGGACAATCCTGCCCAGGTCGCAACCAATGCGAACAACGTCGCAATCGCGGACAGCGCCAGGGCTGCCGGCATGACGGCCCATGCGTCGCGGGCGTGATGCAAGGCATCGAAAAAGCCCACGATCCACGTAGCAATGAGCGCAATGATGTAGATCAGGTTACGGCTTCCGCGCACCAGCGCGACGATGGCGCACACCAACGCAATCGTGGTCAACACCATCGCGCCTACCAGCAACCAGGATGCGAAGTTGCTCCACTGGATCTGGTAGCTGCTCCAGTAGGCGTAATCGCTGAGCAAGGCGCCGAGAAACAGCGGCCACACACCGCCGAGCACGGCTGCGTGGAACGGGTGGACGGCCCATGGACGGGCCGGAACGGTCGTTGAATTCATAGCGGACTCATTGGGGGCAATGGCGAAACGTGCCCCGATGCTGACAGCTTGCATGTGATGAGCAGCGTGATATTCGCGCAATTCGTGCCCGTGCGGATAACCGAAGCTCGCGCTGCCTGGTGCCTTTCGAACGCACGCAGGCTGCATCTATTGTCGCGTTCGATCCCTGGGCAGCCTGCTGCCGGGCTGCCTGGGAGGTGCCACCGCATCCATAGCGCCCACGCCCTGACCCCACACGATGCCGGGCCACGTGCAGCGCAGACCGTCACTTACGGCTCCCGCTCACCCGCTCCGTCGACCGTTCGATGCCTGTCTCGACCGCACGTCATGCATCGCTGGGCGATGCACGGCTCCGCTTCCAAGCTGCGCTCCATCCACTGAAGGAGCAGGTGTATGAAGACAATTGCGATGATGCTGCTGGCTACCGCGCTGAGCATGGCCGGCACGGCCCGCGCGACGGGAACCACACCGCCGGCGTCAGCCACGGCCGAATTGGCGCGCGAGGCCGCTGCGTTTTTCAAGGACAGCCAGCCGGGCGGCGTGGTGCTGGTGACGCGCGGCGATCAGGTGCTGCTGCGCCAGGCCTACGGCATGGCGGACATCGAAAATGGCGTGACCATGCAACCGGACGCGGCAATGCGGCTGGCTTCGGTCAGCAAGCAGTTCACCGCCATGGCGGTACTGCAACTGGTGCAGGCGGGCAAGCTGCAACTGGATACCTGCCTGGAGTCAGTGGGCCCGGCGCTGAGCGGCCCGCTCGCCAAAGTCACCGTGCAGCAGCTGCTCACGCATACCTCCGGCATCAAGAATGTCAGCAGCATCGCTGCCTCGCGCGCCGCGCGACGGGAAGACACCGATGCGCGGAGCCTGATGAACTATTTCAAGGACCTGCCGCTGGAGTTTGCTGCGGGCACGCGCTTTCGCTACAGCAACTCCAACTACATCGTGCTGACCTATCTGATCGAACGCATCACCGCTCAGCCCTACCCGGTCTATATGCAGCAGTCGCTGTTCCAGCCGCTGGGCATGCTGCATACCCGCTACGATGACCATCTCACCGTGATCGCCAAACGCGCGCACGGCTATCGCCGCGCTCAGGGCCAGTTACAGAACGCGGACTTCATCAGCATGTCGCAGCCGCAAGGCGCGGGCGGTCTGATCAGCACGGTGGACGATCTGGCGATCTGGCACCGCGCATTGCGCGACGGCTTGCCGGTGTCGGCATCGCTGCTGGCGCAGGCGATGCGCACGACCACGTTGGCCGATGGCAGCGCCTCGCCCTACGGCTTCGGCTGGATCATCGGCCAGGTAAACGGCATGGCCGACGTGGAGCATGGCGGCTTCATCAACGGCTTCAACAGCTATGTGGTGCGGGTGACGCAGCCGGACGTCTTCGTGACCGTGTTGACCAATGCCGAGTTCCTGGATCCGACCAACCTGAGCGTGCGTCTGGCCGCCATCGCCGCCGGGCATGCCTATGCGGCGACGGTCGCGCTGCGCAGCCAGGACCGCGCATGGCTGGGCCGTTATCGCTTTGCTGCAGATGATGTACGCGTGCTTGCGGAAGTGGACGGCGCGCTGCAACTGCAGCGCGAGGGAGAAGACCCGGTTGCCGTGCTGCCGCATGCCGACGGCCGTTACTACCTGGGCGAGAGCCTGGATGCGTTGAGCTTCAACAACGACGGCAATGGCAACGCAGTCATGACCATGCACGACCGCTTGATGGGTGACAGCAGCGGCACCCGCGAACCGATCGGGGGCAACTGACAAGCGGCTGCGCGGCTGCCCTCCGGCGGAATCGGTGCACAGAGTCGGCATATGCCACACCCATGCCCCGTGGCTCGCGTGCGCCATCGGCACTGATCTGGCAAATTGCCCCCACGTTGCCAGCCACCCAGAAACCGCCGAAAGCTAAAGGCTGAGCAGCTCTCTGAAGCGTGCGCTCTGGCGGCGGGACACTTCCACTTCCAGCCCACCGCGCAGGGTCAGCATCAGGCCGCCGTTGCTCCACGGTGCAACCTGCTCCACGAAGTCCAGATTGACGATGTACTTGCGGCTGGCGCGGAAGAATTTGTCCGGCGCCAGCTGCGTTTCAATCGCCCTGAGCGGCCGATACAGCAGTGGCGCGTGGTTCTGGAAGTACACCCGGCTGTAGTTGCCGACCGCCTCGATCAACCGCACATCGCGCGGCTTGACCAGGAAGCAGTGCTCGCCGTCCTTGATGAAGATGGCGCTGTCCATCGCACGCCGCACCGGTGGGGCGGCAACCGCGTCGCCTAGTTTCTCGATTGCCTGGGCAAGCCGCTGCGGTTCGATTGGCTTGAGCAGGTAGTCCACCGTGTTGTAGCCGAACGCCTTGAGCGCATGCGCGTCGAAGGCGGTGGTGAAGATGATGCGCGGTACCCGACTCAGGCGCTCCAGCACATCGAACGCGTTGCCACCGGGAAGGTCGATATCCAGAAAGACCACGTCCGGCGTAGCCGATTCGATCAACTGCACTGCACTGTCCACATCATCGGCATGGCCCAGCACACGCAGCTGCGGGTAACCCTTGAGCTGATGCTCCAGTTCGAAGCGGGCCAGCTCCGAATCTTCCACGATCACCGCTTCAATCACGCGCCCTCTCCAATCCATACATGTGCCACCACACACGTGCCTTCTTCATGTAATTGCAGGCCGGCATGTGATCCGAACGAGAGTTGCAGGCGTTGCCGCAGGTTCGCCAGGCCCGTGCCGCCGCTGCCGCCGGCTTGCAATTGCCCGCTGTTACGCACATGGATATGCAGCGCATCATCCTGCACGGCAATGCCTACCTGCAGATCGCCGACGCTGCTGCTGAGCCCCAGACCGTGCTTGATCGCGTTTTCCACCAGCAGCTGCACGCAGAATCGTGGTACCCGTCGCAGCAATGCGGCTGCATCCACGTGTTCGGCATAGCGCAGGCGCTTGCCGAGTTGCATGCCGACCAAGCCCAGATAGTCGCGCACGACCGCCATTTCTTCGTCCACGGTCACCAGGGCTTCTTCGCCGCCGGTGAACTGGTAGCGCAGCGTGCTGGCGAAGCGGGTGATCTGTTCGCGTGCCAGCTCTGGATCGATGAGGATGAGCGCTCGAATATTGTTGAGCGTGTTGAAGGTGAAATGCGGGCTGATATGGCCGAGCAGACGTTGCAACTGCGCCTCCTTGAGCGCCAGCCGCAGATCGTTCTGGTGGCGAGTCGCTTCGGCTAGCCGCGTCTGTCTGCTGATCGACAGGTAGAGCAGGCTCCAGGCGATGTAGGCCGGCCATAGCAGGGCCGTGCCCGCGATCATCGGCTGCGCCTCGGACAGCGCCATCAACCCCGGCGAGAATCCGCGCAAGCCCAGCAGTACGCCGTGGACCGCCACATCCACGCCCAGCGCCGCCAGCAGGCTGGCAACCAGCAACAGGCCCAGCCAACGCACTTCGCCGTAGCCATCGGCTTGCAGTGTTCGATAGAGCCGGCGCAGCAGCAGGCTACCCAGCAACCCGCCCACGCTGAAGCCAGCCACTGCGGCCAGCTGCAGCCCATCGGGCACCGCTTCCTCGCTAGGCCGAGCCACGTAGGCAATCGCCAGGAACAGCGACCAGCCCAATGCCTGCATCAGCCAGAACATGCGCCCTACTCCGCGCATGCCGGGTCTTTCCTTGCCTCTGTCACGCAGCCTCATCTCCGTCCGGCATGCCAGCGACGCGTTGCCACCGATGCCCGGGCAGAGAATAGGGCCGAGTGAAGGCGATTGCACGATGTGGATGACCGCCGATGCTTTCTCGCTGCATCGCTGCATCGCACCGGGCGACAACGTAGCCGCCGTGTGCTGGCGTCTGCGCGCTAGCCCCGTGCGTTGCCGGGCGGGCGCGTTTGCTTCTTCAGCAGTTCGCCGATGTATTGCCGGGCCAGTTTGCTCCCGATGTCCACTGCAGCCTGCAGCGAACCGAAGGTGGGAGAGCCCGTCAACGGAACCGACTGCCCGCCTACCTGCAAGGTGTCCAGTACCACGCGCTGGCGCTCTAGCTGACGGGCCACCACGGCATAGGCAATGCCATGCAGCGTGCCTTCCATCGTCAGCAGATCCTCGGGCGATGTGGTGCTCATCCCCAGCGAGCATAGCGACGATCGGTCAGCGCGGCAGCAGCACACCTTGAACCGTTTACACGATCGCAGTCTGCGCTGCAGCGAGCATCGCCAAACCTGTCGCCGGCACAGGTGGCGTTGCGCGGCGATCGGCCTTGTGTGATGCGGAACCGCGATGGGGCCTGGCAGAACCTGGCCGCTAGCGTGCACCGCACGGCGACACCGGACGCAGCCGCGCAGCGGCAGGCGATGCGCTCCCGGCCCATGACGGTAAGCGTCATCGCTGGCGTTTGACCCGGCCTGCCGTCGGGGAATGCAGCTGCGCGTGTCGGAATTTAAATCCACACACAGGAAAAAAACACGCGCCATTCAGCTGCGCCCCCGTCTGAAAGATCAACGACCTGGCTGCGAGATTTATTCGAAATTGCTGCCCGATCTTTAAGCAAGGTGCCGAACTAGTGAATTTGACCCATCTGAAGTGCAGGATTACGCACAATGGAGGTTCGCGCCTGACCTTATTTATTATATTCCCGGGAATATATTCAATTAATCGGCAAGAGGAAATGAGCAAATTAGTATAATTTTGCCAGTATCAGTCCGGCCACGAACGTCCTGTGCTAGAGCCCGTTAGATCCGCTAACTCGCGCTTGAATTCGCTACCCAGCGTAGTGATTTCACCGACAAGGCGGATGCGATTCCCTGATTCACGAAGACCGCAGTCGCATTTAGGATTGTCGCCCCGCGAGATTTGTGACGTATTATTGTTGAGTACGCTCCGACAATAATCTGCAGGCTCACCTGCTAATGCGCCTCTAATTCGTTCTGGCTATGGATTAAATCGGCAAATCCTATTTGGGCGATTTTTCTCTGAATAGCAACTGTCCATTCAGATTTCAGAGATCTCAGATAGCGCCGTTAAACAATCTCGCAAGCACTGAGTAATACGAAACGTATTTTTCAGATGCTCCGCGGGCGCACTCGTGGGGAAGAGGCGCAGCGGTCGAGAAATGAATAACGCGTGAAATTAATGCCTTCGCTGGCGATCGCCGGCGCGGGGTCCTTCTGCGCCAAATTTGAATCACCAGCAGTAGCGGCGCACTCAATAACTGGAACCGACCAACCAATGAATCGCTCGCTACTGGCAACCACCATCGCCTCCTGCCTCGTCCTGACCGCCTGTGGCGGCGGTGGCGGTGGCGGCAACGTGCGTAGCGACGCACCGCAGACCACGGTGATCGCGCCGACACCGACGACCCCGCCGCCGGCAGCGGACCCGCTGCCCAAGACCACGCCCGCGCCGACGCCGGCCCCGCCACGCTATCAGGGCGTGGGCAGCAATCTGCTGGTGCCGACCAACGCGGATCTGGCGCAGCAGGCGGGCGCGCGGGGCCAGGGCGTGAAGCTGGCCGTGCTGGACGACAACCTGGTGCCCAGCTACGCACCGATCAGCGGCAAGGTCGACAGCTTCAACGATTACACCGCCAGCCCAGGCACGCCCGAGTCGTCGGCCAATGCCTTGCGCGGCCACGGAACGATTGTGTCTGCGCTGGTGCTGGGCTCCGCGCAGGACGGCTTCGCCGGTGGTGTCGCGCCGGATGCAGACCTGTTCTATGCGCGCATCTGCGCCGAAAATTCCTGCGGCACGCAGCAGACCCGTCGTGCGGCGGTGGACCTGGCCGCGGCTGGCGTGCGGATCGCCAATCTCTCCATCGGTGCCTCCTACCCCGATGCCGCCTCCAGTGCCAACGCTGCGCTGGCCTGGAAATACGCACTGACCCCGTTGGTGCAGGCCGATGCGCTGATCGTGGCATCCACCGGCAATGAAGGCGCGGCAGAAGCTTCCTACCCGGCGGCAACGCCGGTGCAGGAAGCCAGTGTGCGCAACAACTGGCTGGCCGTCGGTGCGATCAACATCGATAGCGCCGGCAACGCCGCCGGCTTGACCAGCTATTCCAATCACTGCGGCGCCGCCGCGCAGTGGTGCCTGGTCGCGCCGGGCAGCTACACCGCCCCGGCCCTGGCCGGCACCGAATTGCAGGGCCAGATTGCCGGCACCTCGTTCTCCACCGCCGCCGTCAGCGGTGTCGCCGCGCAGGTGCTGGGCGTGTATCCGTGGATGAGCGCTTCCAACCTGCAGCAAACCCTGCTGACCACCGCCACCGACCTGGGCGACCCGGGCGTGGACGCGCTGTACGGCTGGGGCCTGGTCAATGCGGCCAAGGCGATCAAGGGCCCGGGCCAGTTCGCAAGCAACTGGGCGGCCAATGTGACCGCCGGCTACGACAGCACCTTCAGCAACGACATCTCCGGCGCGGGCAGCCTGACCAAGAACGGGGCCGGCAAGCTCACCCTGAGCGGCAATAACAGCTATACCGGCGGCACCAGCATTAGCGACGGCGTGCTCACACTGTCCGGCAGCCTGCGTTCGGATGTGATCGTGTTGAACTCGGCCACGTTCGAATCGCGCGGCGGTGTGATCAACGGCAACTACAGCCTGGTCAACAACACCGGCACCACCGCGCTCGAGTTGGGCAAGGGCCTCACCGTCACCGGCCGGGCCAGCTTGAAGGGCAATCTGCTGTTGCTGCCGGAAGCGGCCGGCTACACCGTCGGCAGTACCGAGAAGATCGTCAAGGCCGGCGTCCTGCAAGGCACGTTCGACCGCGTGCAGTACGCCAACAATTTCTTCTGGACCGCGGCACTGTCCTACGACCCGACCACCGTCACCGCAACCCTGACCCGCAATGCCTCCGCGGCCAGCGCACAGGCGGCCGGTGCACCGCAGTCGGTGGTCAACGGTGCCAACCAGGCCGACGCGCTGGTCAAGGTGCTCGATACCCGAGTCGCCTCGGGCGACACCGACAACCTGGGTGGCCTGATCAGCGCCACCGGTTCGCTGATTGCAGCATCCGATGCGCAGGTTGCCGCGTCGCTGCCGACCCTGACCGGCCAGGTACACGGCATCGAGCGCACGCTGGGCTTCCAGTCCGCGCTCAACGACGCACGTGTGGCCGCCGACCGCCTGCCCTACCTGGCCGACACCACCACGTTGACCACCTGGATGCAGGGCAGCTACCTGGACGGCAATCTGGGCCGTAGCGGTTTCGCTTCGGCCGATTACACCCAGCAGGCCACCACCTTCGGCGTGGATCTGCCGATGGGCAGCGGCGGCACCATCGTCGGTGCGGCCGTGACCTCCGGTCAGGACCGTGCGCACATCGCCGCGTCTTCGAGCCGTCTGCGCTCGGACCGGTATGCGATGACCGCGTACCTGTACCAGCCGATCGGCCAGGCGTATCTGTCGGCGATCGGTTCGTACGGCATGAGCAACGTCCAGACCGAACGCAACGTGCAGGCCGGCAGCATCGGCGAGCGCTTGCAGGACCGTCGCCACGACACCAACTGGTCGGCGCGCGCGGAAATCGGCCTGATGCCGCATGCCGGGTTGTCGCCGTTCGTGGCCGCCGGTGTGGTGAGCCAGACCCAGGATGCCTTCAGCGAAGCCTCGGTGACGGGCCTGGGCCTGAGCGCGAACAGCGACACCCTGCGCGCAGGGTACGGCGAGGTGGGTGTGCGTGGCCATCTGGCGCGCGGCAACTGGAGCTTCGATGGTCTGGTGGCGTATCGCTCGCTGCTGGGCAACCCGGATGCCGACTTCTCGGCGTGGTTCACCGGCCTGCCGGAAGCGCGTTTCACTGTCGCCGGCGAGCCGGTGTCCAAGCAGTCGCTGCGCGCCTCGGTTGGCCTGCGTTACCAGCTCAACGATGCGTTCTCCATCTACTGCAACGTGGGTGCCGAGCGCGCTCGTTCGGACACCAACAGCATCAACGCCAACATCGGTCTGCGCTGGCAGTTCTGATTGCAGCCGATGCAGCGGTGCTGCAGGCGATGCACGTGACGATGTCACGCACACTGCTGCGTGACAGATAAAAGAAGGCCCCGGCATGTCCGGGGCCTTTTCGTTGACGGCCGCGTGCCAATGGCGAAACCGCCAAGCGCTTGGCTGACACGGCGTCTTGCGTGCCGGCCCCGCGCAGACGATACGAAAGTATATCGATGCGATGTCCATGGACTGGCGAAAACGCCCGAAAACCCCTGGTTTCGCGCGCTGACGGCTGGCACCATGCACGCCATCGACGCGGCTGCAGCACGCGTTGCAACTGCGCCGGCCCGGATGGCTGGCGCACAACTCACACCTGTGGCGATGCGCCATGGGTGCCAGGCGATGCCGATGTACGCCGCTGCCGGCAGCGCGCGTAGATCCATCGCCGATGCAACCGCGGCCTGCGTTCGCGCATCGCAGGCTGCGGGTGCAACGCCTTCCCTCTCCCCGTACGAGTCATCGCATGTCGTCCCCCTTCCTGCGTTCTACGCTGGCAGCTGCCTGTGTGTGCAGCTTGCTGGCCGGCTGCGGAGCCACGCCGCCGCCGGCTGCTCCCTCGCCGCTGCTGATCCACACCAACACGCAGGTGATGGTGCCGGCGCACTCGCCCCTGCGTGCCAGCCTGCGCGTGCAGGCGGTGCGCAGCCAACCCATCGCCCCGCTGCTGCAGATGCCGGCGGTGATCGACGTGCTGCCCGAGCGCCTGGTGCGCGTCGTGCCGCCGTTGGCCGGGCGCGTGGTCGCACTGCCCAAGACCCTGGGCGACACCGTGCATGCGGGCGATGTGCTGTGCGTGCTGGATTCTGCCGAACTCGCCAGTGCCTACAGCGATGCCGGCAAGACGCGCGCCACGCTGGAACAGGCGCGCCTGGAACTTGCCCGGCAGAAGGCGCTGGCAGCGGACAGCATTTCCGCTGCACGCGATCTGCAGGCGGCGCAGCAGGCCTTCGACAGCGCGCAGAACGATGCACGGGCGGCCAGCGATCGCCTGGCCCAGCTGGGTGTGGCTACGCAGGCGAGATCGCACCGGCGCTATGTCGTGCGTGCGCCCATTGCCGGCCGCGTGGCGGAGCTGAGCGCTGCGCTGGGCGGCTTCTGGAACGACACGTCGGCGTCACTGATGACGGTGGCCGATATCTCGCAGGTGTGGCTCACCGCCAGCGTGCCGGAACGCGAGATTGGCCAGGTCTTCGAAGGTCAGCCGGTCACTGCCAGCCTGGATGCCTATCCTGGCCAACGCTTCGTCGGCCACGTGCAACACCTGGACGATTTGCTCGACCCCGCCACCCGCACGTTGAAAGTCAGGGTGGCCTTGAATAACCGCGACGGCCTGCTCAAGCCGGGCATGTTTGCGCGCGCCCAATTCCAGTCGCGCCCGCAACAGGCATTGGTGGTGCCCGATAGTGCGCTCTTGCAGATGGGACTGTACACGCGGGTGTTTGTCGAAACCGCGCCGTTCGCTTATCGCTCGCGCATCGTGGCCACCGGCCGCGCAATGGAGGGCTATACCGAAATCCTGTCCGGCTTGAAGGCCGGCGAGCGTGTGGTGATCAAGGACGGAGCCTTGCTCAATGATTGAGGCGATCATCACCACCTGCTTCCAGCGTCGCGGCATCGTCTGGCTGGTCTTCGTACTCATTGCGTTATACGGCACATGGAGCTGGACGCAGCTGCCGGTGGAGGCTTACCCGGACATCGCCGATGTCACCTCGCAGGTGGTCACGCAGGTCCCGGGCCTGGGTGCAGAAGAAGTGGAACAGCAGATCACCGTGCCGCTGGAACGTGCGTTGATGGGCACGCCCGGCCTGCATGTGTTGCGCTCGCGCAGCCTGTTCGCCCTTTCCTTGATCACGCTGGTCTTCGACGATGGGACGGAAGGCTACTTCGCGCGCCAGCGTGTGCTGGAACGCATCCAGGCGGTCACCCTGCCCTATGGCGCAATTCCCGGGCTCGACCCATACACCTCGCCCACCGGCGAGATTTATCGCTATACGCTGGAATCGAAAACACGCAGCCTGCGCGAGCTGTCGGACCTGCAATTCTGGACGGTGATTCCGCGCCTGCAGAAAGTGCCAGGCGTGGCCGATGTGACCAATTTCGGCGGCCTTACCACGCAGTTTTCGCTGGCGCTGGAGCCGGACCGCCTGACCCGGTACGGGGTGTCGTTGCAGCAGGTCAAGAGCGCCATCACCAGCAACAACGCCGATGGCGGCGGCAGCGTGATGGATCGTGGCGAACAAAGTTACGTGATCCGCGGCATCGGCCTGCTGCATTCGTTGCAGGACATCGGCAATGTGGTGGTGAGCAGCAGCAATGGCGTACCGGTCCTGGTCAAGGACCTGGGCCAGGTGCGCTACGACAATGTCGAGCGACGCGGCATTCTGGGCAAGGACGGCAACCCGGACACGATCGAAGGCATCGCGTTGCTGCTCAAGGACAGCAACCCGTCGGTGGCCTTGCAAGGCATCCACAGCGCCGTGGAGGAGCTCAACAACGGCGTGCTGCCCAGGGACGTCAAGGTGGTGCCGTACCTGGATCGGACCGCGTTGATCGACGCCACGCTGCATACGGTGAGCGCCACGCTGACCGAAGGCATGCTGCTGGTGTGCGTGGTGCTGTTGATCTTCCTGGGTAGCCCGCGTGCGGCGGCGATCGTGTCGCTGACCATCCCGCTGTCGTTGCTGATCGCCTTCATCTTCATGCACCACCTCAAGATTCCGGCCAATCTGCTGTCGTTGGGCGCGATCGACTTCGGCATCCTGGTCGATGGCGCGGTGGTGCTGGTGGAAAACGTCTTGCGCCTGCGCGAAGAAAACAGCCAGCGTGCATTGACGGCGCGCGATGCGATCGACGCCACCCTGCAGGTGGCGCGGCCGATCTTTTTCGGCATGGCCGTGATCGGCTGTGCGTACCTGCCGCTGCTGGCGTTCGAACGCATCGAATACAAGCTGTTTTCGCCGATGGCCTATGCGGTGGGCGCGGCCTTGATCGGTGCGCTGCTAGTGGCGCTGACACTGATTCCTGGCCTGGCGTGGCTGGCGTTTCGCAAGCCGCGCAAGATGATGCACAACCGCGTGCTGGAAACACTGGGGCAGCGCTACCGCGCATTGCTGGAACGCAGCGTGGGCCGACGCGGCTGGCTGCTGGCTTGCGCGGCGCTGGCCCTGTGCGTGCTGGCGGTGTTGGGGGGCAGCATCGGCCGCGACTTCCTGCCGTATATCGACGAAGGATCGCTGTGGCTGCAGGTGCAGATGCCGCCAGGCATCACTCTGGACAAGGCCGCCACCATGGCCAATGCCTTGCGCAAGGCCACGCTGGAATTTCCCGAGGTTTCGTACGTGGTGACCCAGACCGGGCGCAACGACGATGGCACCGACTACTGGACGCCTTCGCATATCGAAGCGAGCGTTGGCCTGCGTCCCTACAAAGACTGGTCGGCCGGCATGGACAAGCAGGCATTGATCGCTGCGCTCGGCGCACGTTATGCACGGATGCCCGGTTACACGGTGAGCATGATGCAGCCGATGATCGACGGCGTGCAGGACAAGCTCTCCGGCGCGCACAGCGATCTGACCGTGAAGGTGTTCGGCGACGATCTGCAGCAGGTTCGCGGCGTTGCCGACCAGGTGGCTGCAACCTTGCACAAGGTGCCGGGCGCTGCGGACATCGCCGTGGATGTAGAGCCGCCCCTGCCCAACCTGCAGGTACGTTTCGACCGCGCGGCGGCAGCACGCTATGGCATCAATGCGGCCGATGTGTCGGATCTGATTTCCACCGGCATCGGCGGCAGCCCGATCGGGCAGATGTACATCGGCGAGAAGAGCTACGACCTCACCGTGCGCTTTCCGCAACGGTATCGCAACGATCCGCAGGCCATCGGCGCGTTGCGCCTGCGCACCGCTGCCGGCGCCGAGATACCGCTCTCGGCGGTGGCCAGCATCATCACCACCAGTGGCCAGAGCGTGATCGTGCGCGAGATGGGCCGGCGCAACATCATCGTGCGGCTCAACGTGCGCGGCCGCGACCTGTCCAGTTTCCTGAGCGATGCGCAGGCCACGCTCGCGCGGCAAGTGCACCTCGACCCGCAGCACATGCAGCTGGTGTGGGGTGGCCAGTTCGAGAACCTGCAGCGTGCCCAGGCGCGCTTGCTGGTGGTGCTGCCAACCACGTTGTGCATCATGTTCGTGTTGCTGTTTGGCGCATTCGGCAACCTGCGCCAGCCGACATTGGTGCTTGCCGCCGTGCCGCTGGCCATGATCGGCGGGTTGGCTGCATTGCACCTGCGCGGGATGACCCTCAATGTCTCCAGCGCGGTAGGTTTCATCGCCCTGTTCGGGGTGGCGGTCCTGAACGCGGTGCTGATGCTCGCGCAGATCAACCGGCTGCGCCAGGACGTGGGCATGTCCTTGCGCGAGGCGGTGGTGGCCGGTGCGGTGAGCCGCATGCGTCCGGTGCTGATGACCGCGACGGTGGCAGCGCTTGGCCTGGCACCGGCAATGCTCGCCACTGGCCTGGGCAGCGATGTGCAGCGCCCGTTGGCCACCGTGGTGGTTGGCGGCTTGGTCACCGCCACGGTGCTCACCTTGGTGTTGTTGCCATCGCTGTACTACCTGATGGAAGCCTTCGTCGCAACGCGCCAGGGCCGCCCGGAGACGACCGCATGACCGACGTTCGCAACGCATTGCTCGCCAGTGCCGTGGCGGTATCGCTCGCCGCCTGCGCAGTGGGACCGGACTTTCAGCGCCCCGCTCCACCTGATGCCGATCGCTATACCGCCAATGCGTTACCGGCAACGACCGTGGCCGCCGACGCAGCACATGGTGGTGCGCAGCAGTTCGAGCCCGGGCAGGACGTGCCGGCCGCCTGGTGGCGCGCCTTCGGCTCGCCGCAACTCAATGCTGTGGTGGAGCGGGCCTTACGTGCCAATCCGGACCTGCAGGCCGCCGACGCAGCGCTCCGGCAGGCGCAGCAGACGCTGGCTGCACAACGCGGTGCCTGGCTACCGCAAGCGGATCTGCATGTGGATGCCAGCCGGCAACGCGATTCGGTGGTGCCGGCGCCAGATGCCGGCATCGACACACCGTATGCGCTACGCACCGCCCAACTCAGCGTCAGCTACACGCTGGACGTCTTTGGCGGTACGCGGCGGCAAGTGGAAGCGGCCGGTGCGCAAGCACAGGCCCAGCGCGATCAGCGCGATGCGGCGTACCTGAGCCTCACCGCCAACGTGGTGAACGCGGCCATTGGCGAGGCGGCCGTGCGCGCGCAGCTGGAGGCTGCGCGCGCGCAGGTCGCCATCGCCGAGCAGCTCTGCACGCTCACCGAACGCCAGCAGGCGCTTGGCGCCCTCGGTGCAGCGCAGGTGCTGGCCCAACGCACGGCGCTGGCACAGGCGCAGGCCGCGGTGCCGGGGCTGGAAAAACAGCTGGAACAGCAACGGACCCTGCTCGCGATTCTGGGCGGGCAGTTGCCTGGCGACGCTGCGGGTGCGGGTGCGGCATTTACGCTGGACACGCTGCAATTACCGGCGCAATTGCCGTTATCGCTGCCCTCGCGGTTGGTCGATCGCCGCCCGGACATCCGCGCCGCCGAAGCGCAGGCGCATGCTGCCAGCGCATTGATCGGCGTGGCGGCCGCTGCGCGCTTGCCATCCATTACCTTGAGTGCGGCCGGCGGCGGCTCTGCTTCCAGTGTCGGGCGCATGTTCGCGGCCGGCAATACACAATGGTCGGTGGCCGGCAGCCTGCTGCAACCGCTGTTCCATGGCGGCGCGCTTGCGCATCAGCAACGGGCGGCCGAAGCTGGCTACGCGCAGGCCATGGCGCAATACCGCAGCGTGGTGCTGAACGCATTTGGCGAGGTTTCCAACGCGCTCACCGCGCTGCAGAGCGACGCGCAGAACCTGCGCGCCTGTGCCGATGCGCAGGCCCTTGCGGAGCGCACGCTGGCGCTGGTGCAACGTCAACAGGCGGTCGGTGCGGTGGGCATGGCAGATCTGCTGCAGGCGCAGCAGGCCTACCAAAGCACGCAGGCCGCCACGGTCCAGGCACAAGCCGCCCGCTACACCGACACCGTGGCGCTGTATCAGGCCCTGGGTGGCGGGCCGTGGTGGTCGCCAGCGGCCCGGACGCCCAAGCCCGCGGCTCCATGAATCACGCACCGCAGCCAGCGCCGGTTGTGTAACGGCGGCGGCGCCAGCTGAGACAATCGCCGCCATGCGCATGACCTCTCTCTTCCGCTCGCCACCCACGCGTACCGACCTGCTCGGCATGGTCGGGCTGGTGGCGGGCATGGCGGCGATCTTCGTGGCCGATACCTTCACCGACTATGCGGTGGCGGCAGCCTTGTTCTATACGTTGGTGGTGCTGCTGTCGGTACGCCTGCTGACGCGCACGGGCGTAGTGCTGCTGGCGGCCACCTGCCTGGCGCTGATCGTGCTCAGCTTCCATCTCACCCCGGCCGGCAGCTACCGCGTGGGCGTGATCAACTCCTGCATCAGTGCGGTGGTGGTGGCGGTCACCACCTATCTGGCGGTGCAGATGGAAGCGGCCAAGGCGAGCGCACATGCCGCACAGGCACGGCTGTTGCGGCTCACCCGCAGCGGCAGCATGGGCGGGCTAGCCGCATCGATCGCCCACGAAGTCAATCAACCCTTGGCCGCCATCGTGACCAGTGGCAATGCCTGCCAGCGCTGGCTGGCGCAGCAACCGCCCAACCTGGCCAAGGCCGATGCAGCACTGGAGCGCATGCTCGCCGACGCCGGCCGCGCCAGCGCCATCATCGCGCGCATGCGTGCATTGGCGCGTGGCGAAGCCAGCCAACGCCAGCCGCTGGATTTGAACCGCACCGTGCTCGACATGATTGCCCTCACCCGTGGCGAAACCGAGCGCCATGGCATCGCGCTGTCGCTGGAGCTGGACCCTGCCCTGCCCGCGGTGCTGGCCGATGGCGTACAGATCCAGCAGGTCATCGGCAATCTGTTGCTCAACGCCGTGGAGGCACTGGCGACCTTGCCGGACGAGGCGCGCAGCATCCATGTACGCTCGCACACCGATGGTGGGTGGGCATGCCTGTGCATCGACGACACCGGCCCAGGCTTGTCCGATGACGCACTGGCGCATGTATTCGAAGCATTCTGGAGCACCAAGGACGATGGCATGGGCATTGGCTTGAGCATCAGCCGCACCATCATGGAAGCCAACGGCGGGCAGATCTGGGCCGAGCCGGCCGGTGTACGCGGCGCGCGCTTCGGCCTGCGTCTGCCCCTGGTCGCGACGGAGCGCAGGCCATGAGCGAGCCGGCCCCGGTGGTGTATCTCATCGACGACGATGCCTCGATGCGCGCTGCACTGGAGGATCTGTTCGCCTCGGTCGGCTTGCAGGTCTACGCGTTCGGTTCCACCGATCAATTCCTCGCGTACCGGTTGCACGAGGCACCCGCCTGCCTGGTGCTGGACATTCGCATGCCGGGCCAGAGCGGGATGGAGTTCCATCGGCGCATGGTCGAATCCGGCGTTGCCCTGCCCACCATCTTCATTACCGGCCATGGCGATATCGCGATGAGCGTGGAGGCGATGAAGAACGGCGCGATCGAATTCCTGACCAAACCGTTCCGCGATCAGGCCCTGCTGGATGCCATTCAGGACGGCATCCGGCGTGACCGTGCGCGCCGCCAGAGCGAGGCGGTGGCCGCGCAATTGCGTGCACGTTGGGAGTCGCTGAGTAGCGGCGAGCAGGATGTCACGCGATTGGTGGTGCAAGGTCTGTTGAACAAGCAGATCGCCGCGCGCCTGCACCTGAGCGAGATCACCGTGAAAGTGCGGCGTGGCCAGGCCATGCGCAAGATGCAGGCTGGCTCGCTGGCCGAACTGGTGCGCCTGGCCGAACGCATCGGGCTGTGATGCGCGCTGTGTGACCGGTGCGCAGGCGTGCTGTGCTAGCTGCCCGCGCACGCGCCATCGGCGGGCATCCAGCCGCCATGACGGCCTGCGTGCTCCAGGATGACAGCGCCATGACGCAGCACCCACGCAGCGCTTTTTCGGCTCTCGATGTCATGCATTGACCTGGTCACCGCAACGCACCTGACGCTCCGGTGCGTATCTTGCGGCGCGCGCGACAGACACAGGAATGCGGGCAAAAAGAACGCCCCGGTATCCGGGGCGTTTTTGTTTCCGGTGTCAGGCATGCCGCAAGACAAGACTTCAGAAGCTCACTCCCCAGGTCACCTGACCACCGTACGCCGTCTGCCCGTCGCCGCTGAGCCCTTGCAGCGACAGTGCCAGCCGGCTGCGTGGCGAGGTGATCAGGCTCACGCCCAGCTCGCCGATGGCCGCATTCTTGGCCAGGGTGACGCTTTGCACCGAGAACTCCGAGGCGGTGCCGACGAAGCCGGCCGAGCGCTGCACGGAACGGTCGCCGAAGGCATGCCGCCAGCCTGCCGACGCATACAACGCCGCCTTCTGGCCGAGGTCCCAATCACCACGTACGCCCAGCGTGGCGGTACTGAAGGTGTCGCTGGCACTGTCCACCGACAGCGCGGAGATGCCGCCGCGTTCGGTGAACCCGTCGGTCTTCAGGCGGGTGTAATCGGCCGCAATGAACGGGCTGTACACCGCACCTTCGGTGCGCAGATTCCAGGCCGCTTCCAGCGACACCGTTACGGCGGTGGCGTCGTAGCGGCTGTCCATGCGCTCTTCGAGCACGCCGGGCAACATCACCCGGCGCGTGCTGTCGACGCGATAGCTGGCGTAGTCCACCGCACCCTGCAGCGAGAACGCAGACCAATCGGCCCGGCCATACACGCCGGCATGCGTGCCATCCACATCGGCACGGTCGCCCCATTCGCGCGACCAGCTCTCGATATCCTGGTTGCCGACCGCAATGCCCACCACGCTGCGTTCGCCGAAGCGGCGTTCCGCACCGGCCATCACGCCGTTGTCCTCGCGACGTACCGACACCGCATTGGCATCGCCATCGACACGGGTGGGCAGGCTGCGCCCGGTGATCCAGACCATGGTGTCGCCGACCAGCGTGTCCTGGCTGTCGCCACGCAGATGGTTGGCGATGCCGCTGTAGAGAAAGCGGCTGTCCAGCAGGGCCGTTGCAGTGCTGGCATGACTTTCGCCCGACAGCGAGGCAAACGCGGTGCGCACCGCCTCCGGGTCGTCGGGCAAACGCACCACGGCCTGATAGATCGGGCTGGTGTTCGGCAAGCCGTCCACGGCCGCCGCCGTGGACTGCTGGTTCGGCGTGGTGACCGCGTCCACCATGCCCACCGTATTGCGCCCGAACGTCACCGACAATCCGGTCGCGGTGGTGCTGACATCCGGCTCGATAAACGCGTAGTCGGAAATGACGTTGGTGAACTGCCCGGTGAGGCCGCCGCCGGCGCTGATCACCGGAATTTCCGTAAACAGCGGCAAGTCGGTCGCCCGCACCAGCGCCAGCGTGGTGCCGGTTGCCACGCTGGCTGCGCCGCCCACCGCCACCGGCGTGACGACACCGCCGTCGCCGGGCGTCACCTGCAACGTGGAGCCTGGTGCAAACGTGGCATTGCCGCCGACGCTGATGGTGCCACCGGCACCGCCGATGGCGACCGTGCCCGATGACACCAGGCTGCCGACACTGCCGCTGCCGGCGAGCGTGCCGCCCGGACCCACTGTGACCGGCCCGCCCAGCGCCGCGCCCGGGTTGGCCAGGTTGCCGACACTCAGGGTGCCGGCGTTGACCTCCGTCGGGCCGGTGAAGGTGCTGCTGTTGGCGGTGAGCAACAGCGTGCCGGTCCCCAGCTTGATGAAGCGACCGACCCCGAACAACCTGCCTGCATAGCTGCCGGCACTGTTTTGCAGGAAGGTCAGCGTGCTGTTGTTGGTGATGTCGCCCTGCAGGCTGGCGGTGTTGCCAACCAGCGTGCCCGCGTTGACGGTCGTACCGCCCAGGTAACCGTTGACGCCGTCCAGGGTGAGCGTACCGGTGCCGTTCTTCACCAGCACGCCGCTGCCGGTGACGTTGCCGGCGTAGGTCCCATCGGTTGCCTGGTCGAACACCAGCACTGCATTGTCGACAATGTCGCCCTGCAGGCTGTCGGTGGTGCCGATCAGGCTGCCACTGGCGATGGTGGTGCCGCCGCTGTAGGTGTTGGGCGCCACCAAGGTCAACGCGCCGGCACCTTGCTTGATCACGCTACCGGTGCCGCTGACCACGCCGGCGAACACGCCATCGCTGGCCTGATCGAAGATCAACGTCGCGTTGTCGACCACATCGCCCTGCAAGCTGGTGGTGTTGCCGACCAGGCTGCCGGCGCTGATGACGGTGCCGCCGGTATACGTATTGGCACCAAGCAATTGCAGCACGCCGCTGCCGGTCTTTTCCAGCGAGCCAGTCCCGCTGACCGCGCCGGCATACACGCCACCGGTGGTCTGGTTGAACACCAACGCTGCATTGTTGGTGATATCGCCCTGCAAGCTGGCGGTGTCGCCGATCAGGGTGCCGGCCACAATGCTGGTGCCGCCGGTGTAGCCATTGGCACCGTTGAGCAACAACGCGCCGGCACCATCCTTGACCACGGTGCCGGTGCCGGTGATCGAGCCGTTGAACACACCATCGGCTACTTGGTTGAACGCCAATGTTGCGTTATCGACGATGGCGCCTTGCAGGCTTGCGCTGTCGCCCACCAGCGTACCCGCAGTGAGCGTCGTGCCACCGCTGTAGGTATTGCTGCCGTCCAGCGTGAGGGTGCCGGTGTTTGTCTTGATCAACGCACCGCTGCCGCTGATGTTGCCGGCAAGGGTGAGGTCGGCCGGGTTGTCGACGGTCAGCGCCGCACCCAGCGTGACCGCGTTGCCCAATGCCGCGGCAATGGCATTGCTCAGCACCGCATCGCCGGTGACCGACAAGGTGCCGCTCCCCAGGGCGGTGTTGCTGGCCACCGCCAGCGTGCCATCGCTGAGCGTCGTGCCGCCGGCATAGCTGTTGTTGCCGCTGAGCGTGAGCGTGGAGGTGCCGTTCTTGATCAAACTGCCTGCACCGCTGATTGCACCGGTCAATGCCAGGTCGTTGCTGCCCGGCAGCGTCAGCGCGCCGTCGAGCACCACCGCATTGGCCAGCGCCAATGCTTGATCGGTATCGAGCGTGGTGCCCGCTGCGGCAGTCAGCGTGCCGGTGCCCAGCGCTTGCGCATTGCCCAGCACCAGGCTGCCGCCGCCGAGCGCGGTGCCGCCGGTATAGGTGTTGGCACCAGTCAGGACCAGCGTGCCGGTGTCGAGCTTTTGCAGCGTGCCGCTGCCGCCGATGGCGACGTCGATGGTGCCGGTCACGCCGGGGTCGACGCGGATGATGGTGTTCGCTGCGTTGGCGCTCAATGCGCCACCGCCTGCATCGCTCAGCACATAGCCATCGGTGATGAATTGCATGCCGGTGATGCCCTGGGTGCCCTGCACGCCCACGTTGCCCGCTGTGCCTGCGAAGACCGCAAAGCTGTTCTGCCAATCGCTGTTGATCAGCCCATCGACCGACGTCCAATTGGTGGTGCCGGCGGTCCATGTGCCGGTACCGCCCTCGGCGCTGCCGTTGGCGACGGTCTGCGCACCATCCCAGAACTGCACGTTGCTGCCAGAAGCCAACAACACCACGTTGACCTGCTGCGCCAGCGAGGTCTGCAGCGTGAGCTGGGCGGGGTCGACCGTGCCCGGCAAGGTGCCGAAACCCATGCCATTGTTGGTCAAGGTGCCGGTGTAATCGATCAGGCGATACACGCCGGTGCCGAAGCCGCCGATGTCGGTGATGTTGAGCGTGCCATCCAGCGTGAGGTCGCCGTTGACCGCAAGCACACCGGTCTGGCTGGGTATCCCCAAAAACGCATCGAGCGTGGCATTGGGCGCCATGTTCAGGCTGCCGGTGGTCAGCAGCGCACCGCTGGTCACTACCAGGCGGCCACCGTCATTCACCGTGACCGCGGCATTGACCACGCCGCTGCCGCTCAACGTGCCGCCGGTGCCCACGGTGACGCCACCGGCACTGCCCAGCGTGCCATCCACATCCAGCGTGCCCGCGGTGATCTGCGTGGTGCCGCCGATCGCGCTGGTGCCGGTGAGTTGCACGGTGCCGGTGCCGACTTTTTCGAGATTTCCGGCATCGTTCAACGCACCTGCGAAGGTGCTGCCGACGTTGCCAACGCCCAGTTGCAAGGTGCTGCCCCCCTGGATCGCGACATTGCCCAGGCCGGTCACGCTGCTCAATGCGGTATTGCTGCCGAGCGAGAGCCCCGCCCCTGCCGCAACGTCCACGCTGGCACTGGTCCCCAACGTGCCGGTGGCGGAGGTGGCCAGCACGCCGCCCTGCACCGACACCGGGCCACTGAACAGGTTGCTGCCGGACAGGGTCAAGGTCCCCAGGCCCGTCTTGGTCAGCGCGCCCGCGCCACTGAGCACGCCGGTCAACGCCAGATCGTCCGCACTGGCGATGGTCAGGTTGGCGCCCAGGTTGACGTTGTTGCCCAGGGCCAAGGCAATGGCATTGCTCAACGTCGCATCGCCCAGCACCGACAGGCTGCCCGTGCCGAGTGCGGTATTGCTGCCCACCGCCAGGGTGCCGGCATTCAACACGCTGCCGCCGAGGTAGCTGTTGCTGCCTCCCAGCGTGAGCGTGGAGGTGCCGTTCTTGATCAAGCTGCCTGCACCGCTGATGGCGCCGGCCAATGTCAGGTCGTTGCTGCCGGGCAGCGTCAACGCGCCATCGAGCACCACCGCGTTGCCGAGGGCCAATGCTTGGTTGGTATCGAGCGTGGTGCCCGCTGCGGCGGTCAGCGTGCCGCTGCCCAACGCTAGCGCATTGCCCAGCACCAGGCTGCCGCCGCCCAGCGCCGTGCCACCGGTGTAGGTGTTGGGACCACTCAGCACCAGCGTGCCGGTATCAAGCTTCTGCACGCCGCCGGTGCCGGTGATGGCCACATCGATGCTTGCCGTGGCACCCGGATCGACGCGGATGGCGGTCAACGGGTCGCTCACCGCCAGTGCGCCCGCGCCGGCATCGGTCAACTGATATCCATCGGTCACGAACTGCAGGCCGCCGGTGTTCTGCGTACCCTGCACGCCCACCGTGCCGGCCGTACCGGAAAACACTGCGAAGTCGCCTTGCCACGTGCTGTTGGCGCTACCGTCCTGGCCGGTCCAGTTGGTGGCTGCACCCCAGGTGCCGGCGCCGCCATCGACAGTGCCATTGGCCGTGGTCTGTACCCCATCCCAGAACTGCACGATGCTGCCCGGCGCGGTCACCACCAGATTGAGTTGCTGGCCGATGGCGGTCTGCAGGGCGAGCTGGCTGATGTCCACGCTGCCCGGAAACAGGCCGATCAGCATGCCGTTGTTGGTGAGCGCGCCGGTGTAGTCGATCAACCGGTACACGCCGGTCCCGAAGCCACCGAGATCGGTGATGTTGAGCGTACCGTCCAGGGTGAGATCGCCATTGACGGCCAGCAAGCGGGTTGCGCTTGGCGCGCCCAATGCCACATCGACGAACGCGCCTGGCGCGAGCGTCAACGCGCCCACGCTCAACGACGAACCGCTGGTCAGTGCGAGCCTGCCGCCATCGCTGACGGTGACCGCCGCACCCACATTACCGGCGGCGCCGGTGCCGGTCAGCGTGCCGCCCGATGCGACGTTCAAGGCGCCGGTGCCGAGGCTGCCGACCACATCGAGCGTGCCCGCACTGACCTGCGTGCTGCCACCGATCGCGCTGGTACCGAGCAAACGCACGGTACCGGCCCCCACCTTGTCCAGGTTGCCGCCACCGCCCAGGCTGCCGGCGAAATCGCCGCCGCCTAGTTGCAGCGTGGCGCCGGTATCGGTGTCTACACCGCCCGCACCAGTGAGTGTGTTGATCAAGCCACCGTTGGTCAGGTTCAACAGCGCACCTGCCGCGACATCGACATTGCTGGCGTTGCCCAATGAGGCCGCGGTACTGGCCACCACGGTGCCGGCCTGAATCGCCAGCGGGCCGGTGTAGCTGTTGTTACCGCTCAAGGTCAGCGTGCCAAGACCGGTCTTGACCAGGCTTCCGCTTCCGCTGATGGCACCGCTTGCCAACATGTCTGCGGCGTTATCCACGGTGAGCGCGGCGCCCAGCGCGATGTCGTTGCCTAGCGCCACGGCGACCGCATTGCTCAATACCGAATTGCCGAGCACCGACAGGCTGCCGGTGCCGAGCGCATTGTCGGCTCCCACCGCGATGGTGCCTGCGGTCAGGCTGGTACCGCCGCTGTAGCTGTTGCTGGCCGTGAGCGACAGGGTGGTGGCGCCATTCTTGACCAGGCTGCCGGTGCCGCTGACGCTGCCGTTCAAGACCAGATCGTTGCTGCCCACCAACGTCAGTTGATCGTTCAACGCGAGGTTGTTGCCTACCGTCAACGCGGCAGTGGCATCCAGTTCGGCAGGGCCGTTGACTCGCATGTCACCCACGCCAAGCGCGGCATTGTTCCCAAGCACCAGCCTGCCCGCGTCCAGCGCAACGCCACCGGTGAAGGTATTGGCGTTGCTCAACGTCAGGATGGCGCTGCCCTGCTTGTCGAGGCCACCGATGCCGCTGACGACGCCGTTGAGCGCAATATCCTGCGTGCCAGGCAGGGTCAGCGTGCCATTCAAGGCGACTGCATTACCCAGCGCCACGACGGTGCTTGCATCCAGCGTGGTACCGCCTGCGGCAGTCAAGGTACCTGCGCCCAATGCCGTGTCGCTGCCAACCAGCAACGAACCACCCTGCAGTTGCAGCCCACCGCTCCAGGTGTTGTTGCCATTGAGGGTGAGCGTCTGCGCGCCGGTCTTGATCAGGCTGCCTGCGCCATCGATCGCGCCATCGAGCGTGAGGTTTTGTCCATCGATCGTCAGCGCACCGTTGGTGGTGAGCGCGTTCTGCAAGGTCACCGCATAGGCAGCGGTGAGCAGCGTGCCGTTGGCCGCAGTAAGTGCGCCGCTACCGAGTGCGGTATTGCTGCCCACGACCAGGGCACCGTCGTTCAACGCGGTGCCGCCGGTGTAACTGTTGTTTCCGTTGAGCGTGAGCGCTCCGGTGCCTTGCTTGACCAGGCTGCCGGCACCGCTCACGGTACCGCTCAAGCCCAGGTTGTTGTTGCCGGTCAATGACAACGCACCATTGAGCACCACATCGTTGCCAAGCGTGGTGGCGGTGGCGGCCTGCAGTTGCGTTCCGTCGGCTGCGGTCAACACCCCGCCGCCCAGCGCCGCGCCGCTGCCGACCGACAAGCTCCCCGCGTTGAGATCCACGCCGCCACCGAAGGTGTTTGCGCCGGTCAGTGTCAGCGTTGCTGCTCCATCTTTGACCAGGCCACCGGTGCCGCTGATGCCACCGGTGAGGGTCAGGTCCTGGCTGCCGCCAAGTTGCAGATCCGCATCCAGCACCACGTTGTTGGCCAGCACGCGTGCAGCGGTGCTATCGAGCAGGCCGCCACTCACGCTCAGGCTGCCCGCCCCGAGTGCGCCATCGCTGCCCAGAATCAGGCGGCCTGCCGTCAGGCGGGTGCCGCCCAAATAGGTGTTGTTGCCGCTGAGGGTCAAGCTGGCCGGACCGAGTTTGTCCAGGCTGCCGGCGCCACTGATGCCCCCGGTCAGCGTGAGCGCGTTGCTCCCAGCCACAGTGAACTGCCCTGCCAGTGCAATGGCATTGGCGAGCGTGCTCACTGCTGCGTTGTCCAGCGTCGTGCCGGCCGCTGCGGTCAAGGTCCCGCTCCCCAGCGCGGTATTGCTGCCCACCGTAAGCTTGCCGGTGTTGAGCGCGGTGCCACCGGTATAGGTGTTGTTGCCGCTGAGCGTGAGATCGCCGCCGGCCTTGACCAGGCTGCCTGCACCGCTGATGGCGCCACCCAAGGTCAACGCCTGCGCGCCATTAAGGGTCAGCGCGCCGGTGCTCAGCGTCACTGCATTGCTCAGCGTGGCAGCGGCGGTGTTTTGCAAGCTCGCAGAGCCAGTGACATTCAACGTACCGGTGCCCAGTGCGGTGCCGCTGGCCACCTGCAAGGTGCCGGCATTGAGGCTGGTGCCGCCGGTATAGGTGTTCAGACCAGCCAGCGTCAGCGTCCCGCCACCGAGTTTGTTCAGTGCACCGGCGCCACTGATGGTGCCGGTGAGATTCAACGCGTTGCCGCTACTGCCGACGCCCAGGTTTCCGGTCAGCGCAATCGCGTTGCCCAGCGTGGACGCGGCCGTGGCATCGAGCTCGCCTCCGCTGGCGGTGAGCGTGCCGGTGCCCAGGGCCGCATTCGAACCGACCACCAGTCGCCCGGTGCTGAGCGTGGTGCCGCCGGTGTAGGTGTTGGCGTTGGTCAGGGTGAGATCGCCAGTACCGCTCTTGATCAAACTGCCGGCACCATTGATGGCGCCGCTGAGCGTGAGCGCTTGTGCGCCGGTCCAGTTCAACGGTGCGGCAAGGCTGATGCCATTGGTCACCGTCAACGGCGCAGTGGTGCTCAGGCTGGATGCGCCGGTGACATTCAATGCGCCCGTGCCCAGCGCGGACGCGGTACCCAGTTGCAGCGTGCCCGCTGCCAGCGTGGTGCCGCCGCTATAGGTATTGGTGCCGCTGAGTGACAGCGTTCCGGTGCCGGTCTTATTGACACCGCCAGCGCCGGCCAGCGTGCCGCTCAAGGTCAACGCGTTGCCGCTGGCTCCCAGGCCCAGCGCATTGGCGAGCGCAAAGTTGTTGGTCAGGGTCAGTGGTGCAGCGTTATCCAGCAAACCGCCTGCCGCAGTGACCGTGCCAGTGCCGAGCGCACCGGAAGTCTCCAGCAGCACGCTGCCTGCACCCAGGGTGGTGCCACCGCTGTAGGTATTGCTGCCACCCAAGGTCAGCGTGCCGGCGCCAACCTTGTTGAGCGCCCCGGTGCCACTGATTGTCCCTCCGATTCGCAGCGCGTTTGCGCCGCCAATACCCACCGTGTTGCTTAGCGAAAACGCATTGGCCAAGTTCACTGCGGCACCTGCCAACAGGCTGCCGCCGGATGCGGTGACCGTGCCGGTGCCCAAGGCACTGTTGGTGCCCACCGTCAACGCGCCATCGACCAGATTGACGCCACCGCTGAACGTGCTGGTACCGGTCAGCGCCAGTCCGCCGGTGCCGGTCTTGGTCAATCCGCCGGTGCCGGTAATTGCGCTGCCAACGGTCAGGTTATTGGTGCCCTGCACAGTCAGGCCGCCCGCGCCAAGCGCAATGCCATTGGTCGGTGCAAGGGTCAGGCCAGCAGCGGTGGCTTGGAGCGTGCCTCCGTTGGCGGTGATGGTGGTGCCCAACTGCGCAGGATTGGCGAACTGCAACACGCCACCATTGAGCGCGCTGTTGGCGAAGTTGCTCGCCCCGCCCACCGACCAGGTGCCGCTATTGACGCGCAAATTTCCGAAATTGATGTATTGCGCGGTGCTTAACGTTCCGGTGCCGGTGCTGCCGCTGCCGGTACCCACCGCAGAATTTTGCAGGATCAGCGTGTTGTTTCCGCCCAGGCCTCCATCCACCACACCGGTTTGCGCGAAGCTCAGCAAACCGCCCGGGCCGAGCAATTCCAGTGCAAGGCCTCCCCCGCTGTTGACGCTGCCACCGGTGACCGCAGTGAAGCTGTTGGTGCTGCCCGCCCCCATCGAAACACTGCCGTTGATGGTGCCTGAGTTGACGAACGTGTTGCCGGTGGCCGAACTCTGAAAGCCCACCCGTCCGTTGATGGTGCCGGTATTGACCGCGTTGACGGTGCCTCCACCGGTCACCGCGATCACCGGCGTGTCCGACCCCAGGATTGACAATCCCAGCAACGGGCGACTATCGATCACGCCAGCGTTGTTGATCTGCACCGTTCCATTGCTGGCCGACGTCAGCCCCAGCGCCATACCGTCGAGATTGAGCAGATTGGCGCCCAGCAAGCCGCCGGTGCCGTAGAGCGTGCCGCTGGCAAGATTGTTGACGGTGACTGCAGTGGAGCTGGCATTGCCCATGGTCACGCCGCTGCTCAGTACCGAGAGCAGCCCAAGCACGGAAGGGTCGATGGTGCCGGCGTTGTTGAGTGTGGAATTGGTACCGCTCAGGGCGATGGCGGTGCCGCCCAACAGGCCTGCGGTCATCTGGCTGCCGGAGGCGACATTCACGGTCAGGTTGTTGGCGCTACTGGAAAAACTGTTACTGGTGACCGGCGTACCCGAGCAGGTGACGGTTGCGCCCGCCGCGGGGATGGCCGGCGTGCATGCGCCCCAGGCCAGCATCGGTGCGGCGGCCCCCACCGCAAGGACCACCAAGGCCGGCAATTGACGACGGGGTGAGCCAGGCTTGCGACGCCGACGCACCAATTCATGCGTCACCACCCAATTGCCAATGGCTGCGTTCCAGACCAGCGCAAATGCACGATTCATTTGAATTCCCCCTGATTGCCGGGCAGAGACCAGCGCGCACCCAGGCGCGCGCCTCCAAAGACGGGATTGGAATAACGGTAGAGCTGGTTTAAAGCAGCCAGGCCACCTAGACGAATAATGGCGATTAGCCGCGAACATCGCTTGCAGGGAGAAGTTGAGTTAATACCACTCTCTATTCGCCGCGCCATTAAATTAATAGGCGATTCAATACGATTGAAACTGTGCTGAATATCACTAACTCTCACCTCATCCATGACACAGGCCAGATCTGTGGACTGGTTTGCTCGTGCCCGCTAAATGCAGGTTTTTCAGCCTCATCTGTACTGACCCCCACCATCTATGCCGGATTCATCACTTGCAAAGCGGAATTTTGAATTTTTTGAAGTGATTTGAACGGATGAGCCCGAGCTTGATAAAGCAGACTGATGCGCAATTGAGCTGGGCCGGCAACTGTGACTTATAACAATCGCGTTCAGCGAAACTTGCTGCGTTGCAAAGCCCGACACACCCTCCAGCAGGGTGCCAATCAGTTTCGGAGTTTGCTTTAGAGAGTAAGACCATTTTGTAGTCGACAGCGGACAGTGGAGTGCGGTATTTGTATGTCGCGAGCGCAACAGCATGGTTTATTGTCGGGACTGCCAGGCAGCTCGACGTTTGCAGAAAAAATCGAAAGTGATTGGCTCGACACGTAGTTCGTGGAGTTTCCGTCACCTATCGATGACCTCGGTTTGTTTCTAGTAGCGGTGCAGTGTGTGATCTTCGACACGGAACCCGATGCCATGACGCTTGCCCCGGACGACAAACTGCAGGATCGCCACTTCGACTGGTCAGGCGTGCCGATCGACTTGGGCGGCATGGAGCCCCTGGAGCAAATCGCACGATTGCTCTGCCATGCCCTGGTGGCACCGGCTGCTGCGCTGACCATCACGGAGGGCGGGCGCCTGCGTGTGCTGGCAGCGCGTGGCATCAGCAGCAGTCATGTCAGGCAGGCCATGGAGCTGTGCCAGCAGGTTCCGCCAGCGCCAAATGGCGTGACCGAGTTGATCGAGCATGCAACGCTTGCGCAAATTCAACTCGGCGATGCCGCGTTCCCCGGCTTGCCCGCGCGCTTCATCGCCTGCGTGCCCGTGGGTGCGCCGCAGACAGGAATTGCCGGAACCCTGTGCGTGATCGACACGCGCGAGCGACGGCTGGCAAGCCAGGAGCATCAGCAACTGCTGATGTTCGCCAACGTGGCTGCCGCACAGCTGGAACTGCAGTTCGGTGCGGGCCGACGCGAGCCGCACAGCGGCTTGCTCAATACGCGTCAGCTGCAATCGGATCTGGACGCCCTCGCCTTCGGCAGCCATAGCGTGCCTACCATTGCCGCGTTCATTGAGGTCTACGACACCCAGGCCGCCAACGAGGCGCGCCAGGCGCTGGGCATGCAGCCGCTGGAAGAGCTGGTTCGCCACGCCAGCTACGTGTTGACCCGCGCCTTGCGCGGCAAGGCCACCGTCTACCACGTGGCCTCGATGCGCTTTGCGTTCTTTCTGCTCAACTCCGCGCCGGACGAGATGGAAGACCTGCTGCTGGATCTGCGCGACATGCTGCACAAGCCGGTGGATGCCGCCGGCGTACCGATGTCGCTGACCTTTCATGCCGGTGTGGTGCGCTTCGCCCCGCAGCAGCCGGACACCAACGATGTGATGCGCAAGGGCCTGGTGGCGCTGGGCGATGCCATCAACAACCATGCCATCGTGTGCTGGTACAGCGCTTCGCACGACGATGCGATTCAACGCTCGTACCGCCTGGCGCTGGATGCCGAACAGGCCCTGAAAGCCGGCGATTTCCGGCTGGTGTTCCAGCCACGCATCAACCTTGAAGACTTATCGGTGACCGGCTTCGAGGCGTTGCTGCGCTGGCATCACGCCAGCCTCGGCCCGATCGGTCCCGACGAGTTCATCCCGCTCTTCGAAAAAACCGCACTGATGTGCACGGTCACCAATTGGGTGATCGAAAGCGCCTTGGTACAGCTGGCGGAATGGCGTACCCAGGGCTTGGATTTTTCCATCTCCATCAACCTGTCGTCGCGCGATTTCGGCAACATCAACCTGGCAGCGGATGTGATCAACCGCTGCAAGGACCTGGCGATTCCCACCACATGCATCGAACTGGAAATCACCGAAGGCCGCTGGCTGCGCAGCAATGTCGAAGCGGTGCCGCGGCTGCGCGCGCTGCGCGATGCAGGCGTGAGCGTGGCCATCGACGATTTCGGCACCGGCTATAGCAACTTCGGCTATCTCACCGAGTTGCCGGTCAATGTGCTCAAGCTGGACCGGTCGCTGGTGACTGGCATCGCCACCAAAACCGGCATGCAGATGCGCGCCGAGGCGGTGGTGCGCCTGGCCAACGCGTTGGGTTATCGCACCGTGGCCGAGGGCATCGAGCACGCCGATGAAATTGCGTTGCTGCGGAGCTGGGGATGCGATGAGGCGCAGGGGTATCTGCTCGCCAAACCCATGGAGGCGCATCTGGTGGCCGACTACGTCAAACAAACCGGGGCGCTGCAGCGTCTGCCGTAGAGCCGCGGCGGTGCGCGGATGCGCCGGACAGGCAACCGCACCACGCCGCGCCGTGCGGATGCATGCGCCATGCCTTGCGATGCGATGCACGTCCAACCTGCTGCCTGCAATGCAGCAATGCTCCTAGCGCTCAACTGAGATCGTGCAGGTCCTTGCCCAGCGGCGCACTCAGTGCCCAATCGGAGAACCGCACCTTCAGACCTGAGCGCTCGGGCGTGCAGCACATCGGTCCGACCAGATAGGCGCTTGCCGGCGGAAACGGACACAGCCGCACCAGCGGCCAGTGACGGCCATCCGCGGAGACCTGCAGGCGCAGCACACCATCGGCAACCGTGGCACGGATCCAGAAATCCTTGGGGTCGGCTTCGTAAGGACCAGTTGCCCAATCCGAAACCGGGTTGGTCAACACGCTGCTGAGCATGGCGCGCCCGTCGCTGAGTTCGATCCCGGCCTTGACCCAGTGCTGCTCGTCCACCCGCACCATGATGCCGGCCTGGTCGTACAAGGCTTCGTACTGCGCGCGCACACGCAACTGCGCGGTGAAGCCTGCGCCCGCCTTGATGCCCAGAAAGTGCCCGCTGTCGCGGGTGAATCCGTAATGCGTCTTGCGCCAGAAGTCGGTCGCCTGGTCGGTCACCACATCCAACGTGTCGCCGTTGATATCGAGTGTCTTCGGCCGGTTGAGCCAGGTTCCGGCGTGCCAGCTGCTGTCCTGCACCATGGTTTTCCTCGGGTCGGTCTGTTGTGCAAACGCGCCAGCACTGAGCGTCATCCCGACCACGCCAGCCAACACGCGCCTGCGTGCGCCGTTGAATGCATCGTGTTGCATGGATCTGCGCTCCTGCGACTTATGAACGCGTAGTTTACGTGCTGTACGCGCAAGGCCGCATGGGTGCGACCCCTCCTCTGTTCGCCAGGCAGGCAAGGCGCCGGCCTGTGCTTCGACGATGCGCAGCCGTGCAGACGGGCCGCATACATGCGAAGTCGCCGCAAAACCCAGGCCCGAATCCGCGCGGGCAATTGCGGGCGCGCGGCGTACAGCGATTTGCCGGCCAACCCTGCCGCGTGGCGCCTAAGAGCGGCCAACAAAACGTAGCGAACAGTCGTCAGGTGGGCCTGGCGGCTGTGCAGTCGTTTTGTTAGCTGCTCCAGGTGCCCTGCCCTCAGTGCTGCGCCAGTGCGTAATCGATTGCCGCGCAGATTGCCGCCACCTGCGCAGCATTGCATTGGTCGGGTGTGGCGCGTGAGCTATCCGGATAGACCTCGGTGGTCGTGCGATACCGCGCATCGGTGACGCCGGCGCACAAGCCCAGTCGCCGCACCGGATAATTGATGACCCCATGTCCCACCACCGGTGCACCGATGAGCTGCCCATCCGCGTCGGCTGGCGCGATATGCGTTACCTCGGCCACCGCTGCGATCACCGCTTGCTGGAAGGCGGGCTGCGGATCTTCACTGTCGCCGACCAGGTAAAACCCGTCCGGAATGCTCCCCGGCACAAACACCGCGCCGTCGCGCGCCGCCAACGCCGGGCGAAACTCGCTCTCGTCGCTATCGGTGGTTTCGTGCAGATCGATATGCACCAGCATTCGGCCGGAAATCGAGGCCACCAGCCGCATCAGCGCAGCCGACTCTTCGGCCGGGCTGTCGCGGCGAAACGCGCGATTCGGATCGACTGCATCGGCATTCCAACGCTGGATGCGTTCATAGCCCCAGGGATTGATGCACGGCGCCACCAGTAGATTGCATTTGCCTGCGTAGTCGGCAGCACGCTGTTGCAGGAATTGCAGCGCACCTTGCACGCCGCTGGTTTCGTAGCCGTGCACGCCGCCGGTGACCAACACGCACGGCAGGCTAACGTCCCACTGCGCGCTGCGCAGTGCCAGCAACGGATACTCCCCTTGCGCATGGGTAATGGTGCCGTACTGCACGCGCTCGTACTGTTCGGCCAGTGCGGCGACCTGCTGCACGACATCCTCCGCATAGCTGCGTTGCTGCAGCTGGCGTGCGCGCCATAGGGCGCGTTCCGGCTCACCCCACGGTTGCCCGGGCGTGCCGATCGGATACGTTGGGTTTGTCGTCATTGCAGACACCGGTGCGAAGGAGCCGCCAAGGGTAAGCGCTCTGCGCACAGAAGCAAAAAGGCCCCGCGCTGCGGGGCCGATGAAACCTGCGTCGCTGATGTTTACTTCTTCGCCGTGACCCCTGGGGTGGCGTCGCGGACCAGGAACTCTTCGGTCAACTCCGGCAGATGCGCCAACAGCCAATCGGCCATGGCCTGTTCCTGGGGCAGGATCTGCTCGCACACGCGCTGCGTTTCGGTATCGCCCACCGTCTTGGCGGCACCCAGCAAGGCGGTGTAGGTCGCGATCTCCAGGTTCTCGAACACATAGCTGGCCATCGCACCCTTGACGATTTCGTCGGAGGTGGTCATGCCGCCCATTGCCTGCCCGAACGCGGCCATCTTGCCCATGGCGTCCTTGATGATCGACGGCGAACCGCCCAGGCGCTCGATACACGATTCGACCAGGCGCTGTTGCCCCAGCGTCTCTTCCAGATGCTGCTCGATGCGGGCTTTGAGCTGGGGGTAGTGCTCGATGCGTGCGGCCTGGGCCTTGAGCATCTGCTCGGCCTGCTGCTCCATCGCATGCGCATCGCGCAGCCAGTCCATCAGGTTTTCTTGGGGTTCGGCCATGGGGTTCTCCTGTGTGTTTGCGATATGTCCAGCCTGCAGCGGCGCGGATGAAAGATGTGACTGTTCCAAGTGAACGCTGCGTGCGACGTCTACGTGGCATTGACAGGACGCAGAGGGACTGGCGGCTCCGCCTTCCACAGCCTGTTTGCATGTGGTCGCAACGGAACCGAGGATCTGCGTGGCGATCGCTGAGGGATCTGCATGCAATGCGTGGGTCACTGACCGCGCTGACCATCTAAGGCACCGGGCCCTGCGACCAATGGTGGGGACGCCTCATGCCGCCGTGGCGCAGGTGAGCCCCAAACCGGGTGGGCTGCAAATCCTGCCGATGTTGGAAACGGCATCGTGGCTGGAGTGAAATTTTTCCATGCAATCGATGTCGGACATCAATGCACGACTGCAAAAATTTCTCGCTTGCGCTTGATGCGTTGCACAGCAGGCGCTCATGAATCTTTCCAGGTGCACAGGCCATCACGCACGATGACGGCGTGCAAAAATCTGCAATCGATTGCGCCTTACCGCGTGCAGCAATCGGCTTGCTTCAAACCGAAAACAGCACAGGCGCTAGCCGCATGGGCGTAGCGCCTGTGTCCAGCCTTCCGCAAGATTCGCTCCCAAACCGGCGCGCCATGGCGCGCCGATGGCTGGATTAAGCGGATTCTTCCTGCGGCTTGGCCTGCTTGGAACGCCCGCCCTTGCTGCCGATCCGCGACATGTGATCGCGATCGCGGCTCACGGCCTGGCCACCCTTGCGGCCAGCTTCGCGCGCTTCGTCGCTGGTAAATTCGTGCGCATTGCCGCTGGCATGCGCGGCTTTGCCGCCGCTACTCGCCAGCAGGCGGCGCTTCTCCGGATCCAATGCGGCAAAGCCGCGCCGGCTACGGGTCGTGTTTTGTCCGTCTTCCACTGTGCCTCCTCTCGATGCTTCGGTTACGCCTGGGTATTGGGCTAACCGCAACATTCGTGCCAACCCTGAAAGGCAGGCTCCGCGGTGCATTGCGGATGGATGCAGGAAAAAACGGCTGCGCTCGCTGCGCAAATCTTGCACACCTTCGCATCGCCGGACGATTCGGCCTACCTCTTAGGTGGATAGCGCTATCACGGGGCGCAATCCGTCTGCAGCCGCTGGACGGGTTGCGCTGGCGTCGCAGGGATCAGCCGCTATGCCTGGACCAAGCGCCCGCCCCTGATGCAGGTGTGTTGCAATCTCGCGTAGTCCGGTTGCGACGCACGGTGCGGGAACAGCCGTCTGCGTACAGCTCACTCATCGTCTGCGCGCGCCAGTCGCCTCGGTGCCGGCGTGCGCAGCGCCTCGCAAGACGTGTGCTGCCGATACCGCAGATCGCTCGGCCAATTCGCCACTGGACTGCCAGACAGCGGCGCAGCCACAGGTTGAAACAGGCAGGGCCCGCACACAGACTGCGCGTGGATCTGGGCGCACACTGATGCGCCATCAACGCCTCAGGCGTTGCTACCCGCCTTGCGAAAGACTTAGCGGTTGTGTGCAAGTGGGTACCACTGGCCGATGTTGACGCCGGGCCGGAACCATTAGCCGTGCCGTCCACGCCCGGATGCGGCTGCCCCAGAGGCTGGGCAAGCAGTCTCCGGACGCGCACGTACCATGTCGGGCGGCAACCGTGAGCCCGAATCGCCCTGCCCCGCAGCCGCGTCAGCGGTGGTGCGCCGCCCTCACCCCACGGCCTGCACCACCATTGGCCCATCGCGGTCGTCGCACGCTGCCGCAGCTTCGGACAGAGCACCGCCCACCAGCAACAAGGTCGGCATGCCCGGTGGCAGCGCGGCGGCTGTCATCCCCAGCTCGCCCAGGGTGGTGAGGCGACGTTGCTGCTCCGGCCGTGTGGCGGCCTGCACGATGGCGGCGGGCGTGCTGGCCGGCAAATGCGCCAGCAATGCAGCGGCCAGCGCATCCGCGCGGCGCAGGCCCATGTAGATACCCAGCGTCGTGCCGCTGGCCGCCAGCGCACCCCAATTCGGCTCGCCGTGGTCGTGCGTGTGCGCAGTGACGAAGGTGATGCCATGGCAATGGCTGCGATGGGTCAGCGAGACCTCCAGTGCGGCCGCCGCTGCGAAGGCCGCACTCACGCCGTTGATCACCTGCACGCCGACGCCGGCACGCCGCAGAAAGGCGATCTCTTCGCCAGCGCGGCCGAACAGCAGCGCATCGCCCCCCTTCACGCGCACCACGCGCAGGCCCTGCAACGCGTAGCGACGCATCAGCCGGCAGATGAACTCCTGCGGTGTCGAACGGCATCCGCCCCGTTTGCCCACCCGGATCACGCGCGCCTGCGGTGCAAGTTCGACGATCTCCGGGTTGGCCAGATCGTCGAGCAGCAGCACCTGCGCCGACGCCAGGGCCTTCACCGCCTTGATGGTGAGCAATTCCAGGTCGCCCGGGCCGGCGGACAACAACACCACATCACGTGCGCAGGAAGGTGTGACTGACATGGGAGTTCTCGTTGGGTGTGGAGGGACGGTGCATTCAGAGGACAGGTGCACTCACGCAAGCCGCGTTTGCCGGCACAGCCGAGTGAGTTGCGGCACGCAGGAGCCGCACACGGTGCCGCAGCCCAGGCGTTGCTTGAGCTGCGCAACATCGGCGCCGTCGTCGATGGCCGCGTGAATCGCGGCGGCCGAGACATGCATGCAGGTGCACACGATCGGGTCGCTCGGTGCGCTGTGGGTATGGGCGAAGACCGACAGCCGCGCACCCCGCCACGGTTCACCCGCCAGTGCGGTGGCAAGCAACGATCGATCGGCGTCGCCGGGTTGCGCGGCAGTGAGCAGCACGCCGTCGATATGGTGATGCCCGTCTTGCATGCGCCAGCCAACGCGGCGCATCAGCCCGCGGCGCAGGTCGCGGTACTCCAGCACATCCGCGCCGGCCGGCAGCTGCAAGGCGACGACCAGGCGATCCATCCAGCTGGCATCGGGTGCGCGTTCGCAGGCGGCATGCAACACGACCCAATCCCCGGCTGCACGGCGTTTGGTGCCGCTCGAGGGCTCGGCATGCAGGCGCAGAGAGGCATAGCCGCAGTCGCGCAACAGCGGTTGCAACGCCTGCTGCAAGGCGAGTGCATCCCCACGCCGCGCCGCCAGCAGATGCCAGCCGAACGTGATCCTTTCCACCCGCACGGCCGTGTGTTTGAGTTCGGGCTGTTGCGAACGCGCATCCACTGCCGGCGTGCTGACTTCGTTGATGCCGCCGCTGGACAGGCTCTGCCCGCTCCAGTGCATGGGGGCAAACACCGTGCCCGAGCGCAGTTCGTCCGACAGTTCCAGCGGCAGCACCAGCGCACCGCGTTTGCTTGCGATCTGCACCAGTTCGCCGGCCACCAGCCCACGCCGCTGTGCATCGCCTGGATGCATGCGCAGCGCCGGCTCGGGACTATGCGCGAATGCCGCCGCGACCCGCCCGGTGCGCGACATGCCATGCCACTGGTCGCGCAGGCGTCCGGTGAGCAGCCGCATCGGGAACCGTGCCGAAGTGGCTTCGGCCACCTTGCGATACGGCGTGGCGTGGAAGCGTGCACGCCCGTTGGCGTGCGCGAATACGCCGTCGGTGTAACGCCGGGCCTGCCCTTGCGTGCTGCCTGCCGGAAACGGCCATTGCTGCGGGCCATGATCCAGCAGCGCGTAATCCAGGCCGCCGATATCCAGGTCGCGGCCAATCGTGAGCGCGCGATGCTCGTCGAAAATCTGCGCAGGGTGCTTGAATGCGAACAGGCCCTGCCCGCGCACTGGTGCCAGGCGCGCTTCCAGCCGGCGCGCCACCTCGTTGGCAATCCACCAATCCGCACGTGCCTGCCCGGGTGCTTCCACCGCCTTGCGCACGCGGGTGATGCGGCGTTCGGAGTTGGTCACCGTGCCGTCCTTCTCGCCCCAGCTGGCGGCAGGCAGCAACACGTCGGCATACGGCACGGTGTCGGTACCGGAAAAGGCCTCCTGCACGATCACCAATTCGGCGTTTTCCAGCGCGGCGCGAATGCCGGCAACCTCCGGCATCGAATGCACGGGGTTGGTGCACACGATCCACACCGCCTTGAGCGTGCCCGCGCGCAGCCGCTCGAACAATTGCACGGCCGGTGCGCCTGCCGTTGGCGAGATTCGCCCGGCTGGTACGCCCCACAGCCGTTCCAGTTCGGCGCGGTCGTCGGCATTTGCAATCTCGCGATGCGCCGCCAGCATGGTCGCCATGCCGCCGACCTCGCGTCCGCCCATCGCATTGGGTTGACCGGTCAACGAAAACGGCCCCGCGCCCGGCTTGCCGATCTGCCCGGTGGCCAGATGCAGGTTGATCAGGGCCAGGTTCTTGTCGGTGCCGTGCACGGACTGGTTCAAGCCCATGCAGTACAGCGACAACGCTGCAGGGCTGCGCCCGAACCACTCGGCCGCCTGCACCAAATCCTCGTGCGCAATGCCGCAGATCTCGGCGCTCATGCGCGGCGTGTACTCGCGCAGCATCCGCTTGAGGGCATCGAACTCCTCGGTGTGTGCCGCGACGAAACGCGCGTCTACCAGGCCCTCCCAGATCAGGTGATGCAGCATGCCGTTGAACAAGGCGACGTCGGTGCCGGGCTCGATCGCCAGGTGCAGATCGGCCATGGCCGCCGTGTCGGTACGCCGCGGATCGATCACGATCCAGCGAATGTCGGGGTTGCGCGCGCGTGCCTCTTCCAGCCGGCGAAACAGCACCGGATGCGCATAGGCCATGTTGCTGCCGGCAAACAGCACGGTGTGCGCCAGCTCCAGATCGTCGTAACAGGTGGGCGGGCCATCGGCACCCAGCGCAAGCTTGTAGCCGGTCACCGCGCTGGACATGCACAGCCGCGAATTGGTGTCGATGTTGTTGGTACCGAGCAGGCCTTTGGCCAGCTTGTTGAAGACGTAATAGTCTTCGGTCAACAGCTGCCCGGAGAGATAGAACCCCACCGCGTCCGGGCCATGCTCCTGGATGATGGCGGCCAGCTTGTGGGCCACATGGTCGAGTGCCTGCTCCCAACCCACTGCGGTACGCGGCGCCTGGCGATGACGGCGTAGCTGCGGTTGGAGCACACGCCCCTGCGTGCTGGCCACCGTCTGCGGCAGTGCCAGTCCCTTGCTGCACAGGCGCCCGAAATTGGCCGGGTGCAGCGGGTCGCCTTCGATGCCGACGATGCGTTCGCCATCGGCGGCATGCTCGCTGTGGATCAGCACACCGCAGCCCACCCCGCAATAGCAGCAGGACGAACGCGTGATGCGGTGCATCGGTAACGCGGCCTGCGGCTGCGCGGCTTCGTCGCTTGACAGATGCTGCAGGCCTTCGCTCATACGGCGGGCTCGGCGACAGCATCCGGCGCGGTCGCCGGCTGCAACACGATCCATACCGCATCGGCTTCCACCTTCACCGGATAGCGCGGCGCGCAACCCACATCCGGCGCACATGCCTGCCCGCTCTGCAGCGCGATGGCCCAACCATGCAACGGGCAGGTCACGGTGTCGCCGGCAACAATCCCTTGCGACAGCGGTCCACCCTTGTGCGGGCACCGGTCGCGTAGCGCGAATACCTGGTCGCTGGCAGTGCGGAACAACGCGATCGGTTCGATGCCCTCGATCTCCAGCACGCGTGCGCCCAATGCGGGCAATTCCTGCAAAGCGCAGATGCGGATCCAGGCAGGCGGCTTATGCATGCTCATTGCTCCACCGTGGCAGCCGGCGCCGCAACGCGCAGCGGTTGGTATTCCTGTCGGCGCTGGCCGGCGATACGCGCCTTCCACGGGTCGACCAGACCCTCCAGCGAATACAGCAGGCGCTCGTACAGCGCACGCCGGTTGGCGGCGTCGTCCACCACTTGCGCACGGATGTAATCCAGCCCTACCCGCGCGATGTAGTGCACCGTGCGGTCCAGGTAATACGCCTGCTCGCGGTAGAGCTGCAGGAACGCGCCGGTGTATTCGCGCACTTCGTCGGCGGTGGCCACCTTGACCAGGAAGCGTGCCACCTCGGTCTTGATGCCGCCATTGCCGCCGATATGGATCTCCCAGCCGGAATCCACCGCGATGATGCCCACGTCCTTGATGCCGGATTCGGCGCAATTGCGCGGGCATCCAGACACCGCCAGCTTCACCTTGTGCGGGCTCCACATGTTGGCGAGCATGGTTTCCAGATCGATCCCCATCTGCGTGCTGTTTTGGGTACCGAAGCGGCAGAATTCGCTTCCCACGCAGGTTTTCACCGTGCGGATGGACTTGCCGTACGCATGGCCGGAGGGCATGCCCAGATCGCGCCACACGTCGACCAGGTCTTCCTTCTTGACCCCAAGCAGATCGATGCGTTGGCCGCCGGTCACCTTGACCATGGGCACCGCATACTTGTCGGCGACATCGGCAATCCGGCGCAGCTCGCTGGCATTGGTCACCCCGCCCTTCATCTGCGGAATCACCGAAAACGTGCCGTCTTTCTGGATATTGGCGTGCGCACGCTCGTTGATGAAACGCGACTGCGGGTCGTCGATGGCCTCATGCGGCCAGGTCGACAGCATGTAGTAGTTGATTGCCGGCCGGCAGGTGGCGCAACCGTTGGGTGTGCGCCATTCCATGAACGCATAAGCCTGTGCATGCGTGAGCAGTTTGTGCTCGCGGATGGCGCGGCGCACCTCGCCGTGGCTGAGGTCGGTGCAGCTGCATACCGCCTTGGTTTTCGGGGTTTCCTGAAAGTTGGAGCCCAGGCAATTCATCAGGATCTGCTCGACCAGGCCGGTGCACGAGCCGCACGAACTGGCCGCCTTGGTGTGCTTTTTCACCTCGTCCACGGTGAACAGGCCTTGCTCGCTGATCGCCTTGACGATCGTGCCCTTGCAGACGCCGTTGCAGCCGCACACTTCATCGCTGTCGGCCATCGCACTGGCGCGGTCCTGGCCACCGGTGCCGGCATCGCCCAGCGCGCTTTCGCCGAAGATCAGTTGATCGCGCTGCGCCTGGATCGGCGTGCCGTCCTTGAGCAACTTGAAGTACCACCCGCCGTCGCTGGTGTCGCCGTACAGGCACGCGCCCACCAGGACATCGTCGCGGATCACCAGCTTCTTGTAGACGCCACCGGCCGGGTCGGAGAGCACGATTTCTTCGCAGCCGTCGCCGCCCATGAAATCACCGGCAGAAAACAGGTCGATGCCGGTGACCTTGAGCTTGGTCGATGCCACCGAACCGCGATAAATGCCGATACCGAACTGCGCCAGGTGGTTTGCGCAGACCTTGGCTTGCTCGAACAGCGGCGCGACCAGGCCGTAGGCAATGCCGCGATGGTTTGCACACTCGCCCACCGCGTACACGCGTGGGTCGAAGCTTTGCAGGCTGTCGTTGACCACGATGCCGCGCGAGCAATGAATCCCTGCCTCTTCGGCAAGACGCGTGTTCGGGCGAATGCCGGCCGCCATGACCACCAGATCGGCGGGAATCTCGCTGCCGTCGGCGAACTTCACCCCGATCACCTCGCCCTGCGCATTGCCCAGCAGCGCACTGGTGGCGGTGCTCAGCTTGAAGTGCAGGCCACGCGCGCGCAGGGCCTGTTGCAGCAGGTTGCCGGCCACCGGGTCGAGCTGGCGCTCCAGCAACCAGCCGGCCAGATGCACCACCGTCACCTCCATGCCGCGCAGCTTGAGCCCATTGGCCGCTTCCAGCCCGAGCAACCCACCACCGATCACCACCGCGTGCTGCTTGCTACGCGCGGTATCGATCATGGTGCGCGTGTCCTGGATATCGCGATACCCAATCACCCCTTTCAGGTCGTTACCGGGAATCGGCAGCACGAACGGCACCGAGCCGGTGGCGATCAGCAGCCGGTCGTACTCGGCTTGCGTACCATCGGCCGCAATCACGCGGCGGCGCACGCGGTCGATGCGCGTGACTTCCTTGTTCAAATGCAGGTGGATGCCGTTGTCCTGATACCACTGCAACGGATTGAGCACGATGTCGTCGAATTCCTGCTCGCCGGCCAGCACCGGCGAGAGCAGGATGCGGTTGTAGTTGGGATGCGGCTCGGCGCCGAACACGGTGATGTGGTACATGCCCGGCATCAGCTTGAGCAGTTCTTCCACGGTGCGGATGCCGGCCATGCCATTGCCGATGACGACGAGTCTGGGTTGCTTCATTGCCTGGGCTCCTGTCGACATATCAGACGCGCGCCGCGCCTGCGGTTGACCATTCGCTGCGCCACTGCGCCTTCACGCCGGCCAGCAACGCCCAGCCGCCGAGCGCGAAGGCAGCGAACAACCACATGCCGATCGCGTAGCTGCCGGTGTGCTGCTTGAGCACGCCCAGCCCTGCGGCAAGCGCAAATCCACCGATGCCGCCTGCCATGCCGATCAGGCCGGTCATCACGCCGATGTCCTGGCCGAAGCGCTGCGGCACCAGTTGAAACACCGCGCCATTGCCGGCGCCCAGGCACAACAAGGTCAGCACGAACAGCGCCAGCGTGATCGTGGCGCCGCCGGCACCAAATCCGGCGATTGCCACCAGCCCGGCGACCAGCAGATACACCGCCAACAGGGCGCGCGTGCCGCCGAGGCGGTCGGCAATCACGCCGCCGAGCGGGCGCATCACCGAGCCGGCCAGTACGCACGCTGCGGTGGCCCACCCCGCGGTACGCGCATCGAAATCGAACTGGTCGTGGAAGTAACCAGGCAGTGCGCTGGCAAAGCCGGAGAAGCCACCGAAGGTGATCGCGTAGAAACACATGAAGCGCCATGCATCGCGGTTGCCCACCAGCACGCGGCCATAGTCGGACCACTGCTTGCGCGCGACCGGCGTGGGTGCTTCCTTGGCGATGGTTGCGAACACGACCAGCGTCAGCACCAACGGAATGCACGCCAGGCCGAACACGTTCTGATAGCCGAAAGCGGCCGCCAGCATCGGGGCGAACAACGCCGCCAGCACCGTGCCGGAATTGCCGGCTCCGGCAATCCCCATCGCGGTGCCCTGATGCTCGGGCGGATACCAGCGCGAAGCCAGCGGCAATGCCACCGCGAAAGATGCACCGGCAATCCCCAATAGCACGCCCAGCAACAGCACCTGCCCCATGCTGTGCACGCCCAGTTGCCATGCACCGAACAGTGCTGCGATCACCGCCAGCTGCGCGACCATGCCGGCACGCTTGGCGCCGATCCGGTCGGCGAACATGCCCAGTACCAGGCGCAACACGGCGCCGCACAGGATCGGCACTGCCACCATCAAGGCACGCTGCTGCGTATCCAGCCCCAGCGATTGCGCGATCGGCACCTGCAGCGGACCGAGCAGATACCACACCATGAAGCTCAGGTCGAAATACAGGAAAGATGCGAACAACGTGGGCGTATGCCCTGATCGCCAGAACGAGCGCTGCATAGAGACCTCTTCGAGTGCGATGGCCAAAAAAAAACGGCGCCCTCCGGTAAACCGGAAGGACGCCGTTGTCCTGGATGCGTGCGGCTCGCCGTTGAGCCGCTGGCATCGTCTGCATGTTGTTGCAGGCACGCCGTTGTACCTGCACGTGCGTACTACGCAATCAACGTGCCAACTTTCTCACCACGACCTCACTGCGCTGCAAGCGCTTGATAAATTAAGGGTTGGCGGCTGGTTGCCGGTCTCGCGCGAGGTAACGGGTAGCCGCTGGCGCGGCTCACCATTCCCGGCTTTCGTGCAGCAATGCACCAACACCGTGCGTTGCTGGCGGGCGCGATCGATCGATATTCCTGCGACACGCCGTCCCTCCACGCATGATCGTGACGCCAGGCTGGCGCATTGCGCGTCAGGGAAGCTAGACGGCGTGACTGGGTGCAGTCGAACGCATTGGCGCGACTGCCGAGATCAAACGCCTGGCCGATGGAGCGCGCGGCGCCCTCACCGCTCGCAGACACGCTGCAAGTACGTCCGTGCAGACTCGATGGCCGCATCCATGCCGCAAGCGGCGAGGACACCGCACCTGGGAGTTGGCCGGCGGTTTGTGGAAGAGCGAGGAAACCGCCTCGTGCGGCTTGCTGTTTGCTCTGTTTGAAACCTGGCGCACCGACCATCTCCACTGGCCCTTGCCGGCCCACCGTCGCGGGAGCTTACGCGGCATGGATGCCGTGTAGAGCCTACATGGACGTACTTGCAGCCTGTCCTGCGCTGGTGGGCCGGCAAGGGCCCCTGCAGCCAAACTGCAGACCAGCCGCTCTCCCTGCGATCCCTCTACGCTCTCCAGCCATCAGCGCAGACTCCAGCACGCCTGATCCATCGCGTTACGGCGTATCGAACAACCGATTGCTGCGATGATCGCTGTCCGGCGCGACGACACCCACACGTGCGGCGGCACGCCGATAGTTGTCGAGTCGGTGGATATCGCCGAGCCGGGCGATGTCGTCGCCTTGAACGTCATGCCATCCCCAGCGCTGGAACTGGCCCAGGAACCACTCGCCGTCCGACAGCCACGGCATATTCACCACCCCGCCGCGGTGAAAGGCCAGCGCAGTCGCATCATCGGTGGCAGCGCCGCAACCAACATGCGACTCAACCTCGGGATGCGCCCCCAGACACACCGCCAGGTGCGTCGCCGGCACCCCGATATGCTGCGGCTCGGCCAGCCACTGCGCACAGTGCGCGCGATTGGCTGGCGCCGCGTCCAGCCAACGGCAGGCCTCCAGCACGCAAGCGGTCAAGCGCTCGCTCAACTCCGGCTGCAGTGCTGCAAATTCGCGGCGGCAGGCGAGCACCTTCTCCGGATGGCCAGGCCACAACTCGCCGCTACGGATCACACGCCGCCCCGTGCCCTGCGCTTCGGCCACCGCCGCCCACGGCTCGCCGGAGCAATAGCCGTCGACCAATCCGCTGGCCAACGCCTCGGGCATTTGCGGTGGCGGAATGCTGAGCACATCCACATCGCCGATCGGGTCCACCCCGCCTGCAGCCAGCCAGTAGTACAGCCACAGCGCATGCGTTCCGGTAGGAAAGGTCTGCGCAAACACCGCACGCCGCCCCAATCCTGCCAATGCCTGTGGCAGCGTGCGGCCGGCCGCCAACGCCTGCGCGAGTGCAGGCGCCAGCGTGATCGCCTGGCCGTTGTGATTGAGCGTCATCAGCAATGCCATCGGGCATTGCGGGCCGGCGATGCCCAGGTCGATCGCATACACCAAACTGGCCAGGGTGTGGGCTGCCTCCACTTCACCGGCCAGCAAACGGTCGCGCACGCCGGCCCAGGATGCCTGTCGTTGCAGCTCCAGCTGCAGACCATGTCGATGGTCCAGACCCAGGTGTTGCGCAGCGACCAGCGGCGCGCAGTCGATCAATGGCAGGTAGGCCACGCGCAGGACGGGATATTCGGCTTGACTCATAGATTCATCCCAACAACTCGGCCATGGCCACGATGCGGCGCGCCACTTCGGCCAGTTTGACGCCCTGCTTCATCGCCTGCTGGCGTAATGCCGCATAGGCATCGGCCTCGCTCAGGCCACGTTTTTCCATCAGCAAGCCCTTCGCACGGTCGATCTGCTTGCGGTCCTGCAGCGCCTGCTGGACCTCGTCCAGGCGCTTGCGCATGCTGCTTTCCTGCGCAAAACGGGCCAGCGCCACCTGCACGATCGGCGCCAACCGCGCAGGCGCCAAGCCATCCACCACGTACGCCGTCACGCCCGCGCCGACCGCTGCATGGATCAACGCATCGTCGCCATCGCCGGAGAACATCACCACCGGCCGCGGCGCGTGCGCATGCAACATCGACAGCTGCTCCAAGGTATCGCGGGAAGGCGAATCCACGTCGATCACCACCACATCCGGCTGCTGGCGTTGCACGGCATGCAGCAGCGCGCTGACCGAGGCCACGTCATCGAGCACCGTGTAGCCGGCGCGCGTCAGTGCCTGGCGCAGTTCGCCGATCGGCTTTTCGGTATCGTTGACCAGCAAAACACGCATTGACAGCAGCGAGGCATGGACGTGGCCTGATGGTGCCATGCAACATGCCGCTCGTGCGAGCCATCTTTTCGGAGTGTCCGATGCCGTTGTTCCCGTTGTTCGCCAACCTGCAGGGGCGCGCTGTGCTGGTGATCGGTGGCGGCGAAGTCGCCACACGCAAGGTGCTGGCGCTGCTGAAGGCGCAGGCGCACATCCGGCTGTATGCGCATGCGCTTTCGCCCGAACTTGCCCAGCTGCTGCAGGCCGGGCGCTTTGAGCAAATGACAGGCGAGTTCGATCCTGCCTGGATCGACACTGTGTGGCTGGTCGTCGCCGCCACCGATGATGTGGATCTGAATCAACGTGTGGCCGCAGCGGCCGGCGCACGCCAGCGTCTGGTCAATGTCGTGGACGATGCCGAGCTCTCCACCTACCAGGTGCCGGCCATTGTCGACCGCGATCCGCTGGTGATTGCGATTTCGTCGGCGGGCGCGGCGCCGATGCTGGCGCGCCGACTGCGCGAGCGACTGGAGCGCGAACTGCATGCGTCGGTGGGTACGCTGGCGGCCTTGTTCGCCCGGCACCGCGAGCGCATTCGTCAGCAGTTGCCGGACATGAACCGGCGGCGCCGCTGGTTCGACCAGGTGATCGACGGGAAGGTGCCGCAATTGCTGCAGGCCGGCGATACCGTCGCCGCCGAAGCCGCCTTTGCCGCTGCGTTGGACGCGGTGGACAGCGTTCCGGCGCGCGGCAGCGTGCAATGGGTCGGTGCCGGCCCGGGCGATCCCGGCCTGCTCACGCTCAATGCCTTGCGTGCCCTGAACCTGGCCGACGTGCTGCTGCTGGCGTCGGACGTGCCCGCCGCGGTGGTGGAACTGGCGCGCCGGGATGCGCAACGGCGCGCCTGGCCGGAGACGCCGGGCGCGCAGCAGGCCGCCGTAGTGGAGTTGGTCGGCGCCGGGCTGCAGGTCGTGGTCCTGCGCATGGGCAGCGGCGATGCCATCCCGGCGGAGCTGGACGCCGCCCTGCACGCGCAAAGCATCCTGTCGGTGCGGGTTCCGGGTTTGCCGCTCCGCTAGATTTTTCCAAGCGCGTTGCCGGATTCGACGCGCTTGAACGCGACTGCCTACCGCGCCAGCAACGCTCGGCGCGCCGTGTCCTGCTGCCAACGCGTGCGTTCGACACACCGATCGCCGGAGCGCCCGCCCATACCATCCGCGGGAAATGACGGCCCGCCGCCGCGCGATGGCGCTCGACTGCTACCCGCCGGCGCATGCCATCGGCACCGCGTCACGGCGTGCAGCAAGGCAGGCAACAGCCACCCAGCGTGACCGGTTTCACCCCCTGCCTGGCCGAAAAAGTCCCCAGCACGGCGCGCGCATCCGCCTACAGTCGAGCACGTCATCCCGGTTCGGACATCGCCACACCATGCAGACGCCTTCGCCGTCCCAGACGTTCCCGCTCGACCGCAGCGATGCGGTCTGCATCATCGGTGCTGGCCCGGGTGGGCTCAGTGCGGCACGCGCGCTCAAGGCGCAGGGGCTGGACTACGACCAGTTCGAACGCCACGGCGACCTGGGCGGGATTTGGGACGTCAGCAACCCCGGCTCGCCGATCTACGACTCCACCCATTTCATTTCCTCGCGCGATCTGTCGGCCTTCATCGGCCATCCCATGCCGCGCCAGTACCCCGACTACCCGTCGCATCGGCAGATCCTGGCCTACCTGCGCAGCTTTGCCGAGACGTTCGGTCTGCGCGAGAAGATCCAGTTCGACACCGCCGTCCTGCGCATCGACAAACAGGCGGACGGGCGCTGGCAGGTGACGTTGGCCGATGGCTCGCAGCGCCTCTACGCCGCGGTGATCTGCGCGTCGGGCGTCAACTGGGACCCCAGCATGCCGCAATTGCCGGGCCACTTCGATGGCGAGATCCGCCACTCGGTGAGTTTCCGGCATGGCGACGAATTTCGTGGCAAGCGCGTGCTGGTGCTGGGGGCCGGCAACTCCGGCGCGGACATCGCCTGCGAGGCGGCCATGCATGCGCAACGCGCCTTTCTGAGCGTGCGCCGCGGATATCACTTCATCCCCAAGCACCTGATGGGGATTCCGGTCGACCAGATCGCCGAAACCGGTCCGCACCTGCCCCTGTGGCTGGCACGCCCGATCTTTTCGGCCCTGCTGCGGCTGGTCAACGGAGACCTGGCCCGGCTGGGGTTGCCCAAGCCGGACCATCGCCTGTTCGAAAGTCACCCGCTGCTCAACGCCCAGCTGCTGCACCATCTCCAGCACGGCAACATCGCCGTCAAACCCGATATCGACCGACTGGACGGCAGGCACGTGGTGTTCAAGGACGGCAGCCGCGAGCAGATCGACCTGCTGCTGTGCGCCACCGGCTACCGCTGGAGCTGCCCGTATGCCAGCGAGTATTTCCTCTGGAACGGCGGACGCCCGCAGATGTACCTGTCGATGTTCAACCGCACGCATCGCAATCTGTTCGGGATCGGCTACCTGGAAACCAATTCCAGCGCGTACAAGCTGTTCGACACCCAGGCCCACATGATCGCGTCCTACCTGACCGCGCAGCGCCGCGATCCTGCCAGCGCACGCCGCTTCGATGCATTGATCGAAAACGATACACCGGACCTGTCCGGCGGCATCCGTTTCGTGGCATCGCAGCGCCACGCCGTCTACATCGAGGCGCATGCATTCAAACGCTATCTGCATCAGCTGCGCAGGCGATTGGGCTGGGGCGAACTGGGCGAACACATGTACGACGCGCTCAAGCTCGACGCCGGTGGCGATCCACGCATGCGCACTACCGCCACCGCACGGCTAGCCGACAGCGAGGTTGCCCATGGCTAAGCCGCAGGATCTGCGCGGCTGGAATGCGGTGATCACCGGCGGCGCCGGCGGGCTGGGACGCGCGACCGCCGCGCGCCTGATCCAGCGCGGCGTGCGCTGCCTGCTGGTGGATATCGATGCCGATGCACTGGCACGTGCGGTGCAGGCGCTGGGGCCGTTGGCGTGCGCGCAGGTGGCCGACCTGACCGATCCGGCCGCGCGCGACCGTCTCGCCGAGCGGCTCGACACGGATTGGGGCCAGTTGCAGCTGTTGGTCAACAATGCCGGCATCGTCGGCACCACGCCGTTCGAGCAGCGCACGCCGGCGTCGATCCGCGGCGAACTGGAGTTGAACCTGATGGCGCCGTTGTTGCTCACGCACCGGTTGCTGCCGCTGCTGCAGCGCAGTGGCGACGGGCGCGTGGTGAACATCGTCTCGCTGGGCGGCATGTTCCCGTTGCCGGAATCGACGGTCTACTCGGCCAGCAAGTTCGGGCTGCGCGGTGCCATGCTCTGCCTGGGACTGGACGGCGCACGCCTGGGTATTCGCGTCTCCATCGTCAACCCGTCGGCCACCGACACCCCGATGCTGATGCGCGAGGCCCTCAACGGCGGCAACAAGTTGCAGTTCATGGATCGGCCGCAACAACCGGACGAAGTCGCATTGCAGGTGTTGCGGTGCCTGGACGCACCGTGCCTGGAGCGCTTCGTGCGCCCCAGCGAATCGTGGACGGTGCGGCTGGCCATGCTGCTGCCCAACCTGCTGACGCGCGCCCTGCCGCTGTTCGCACGCAGCGCCGAGCGTGGGCATCGCAACTATCTTGCGTCGCTGCAGCAGCGCGGCCTGATTCGCCCACGCCAGGACGGATGGGAAGTGGTGCCGCCCGCTCACCGCGAAGACCCGCACACCCTCGCCGCAACGCGAGCAACCACGCAGCGGACCTGAGCCGCTGCCTGGCGCCCGCACGCGCAGCGCATGCGGCGGCAGCGCTGTTGGAGGGCAAACCGGTGCGCCGCTACGGCCAAGTACCGTGTCTGGTCGAACGCTCAGCGCGGATCGCGCGCCTGTCCGGGCGAACGACCGGACCACCGTTGAAAGGCGCGCCGAAACGCCCGTGCATCGGCGTATCCCACCGCTTGCGCCACCTCGGCCACGGTCATCTGCGAATTGCGCAGCAGATCCTGCGCACGTTCGTAGCGGGCGGCATCGCGCAGTGCCCGGTAGCCGACCTGTTGCGCACCGAGCCGACGCCGTAGAGTGCGCTCGCTGCAATTGGCCTGGCGCGCCAGCTCCGGTTGCCGCGGCGCATGCTCGGCATCGCTGCGCAGCCGCAGTGCGATCGATTCGACCAACTCGTTGCGCGACGGCGGCCGCTGGATCAGGGTCTCCAGTTGTTGCCGCAACAGTCCGCAGGTGGTGCGGTCGTAGCCCGGCAACCGCGCGGCCAGCCACTTTGCCTCCAGCGTCATCCGGTTGCGGCCGGCGCCAAACCGCACCGGGCAGCGGAAAAAACGCGTGTAGATCTCCAGCGGGGCCGATCGCGCGAAGGCCAGTTCCACCGCGCGCGGTCGGATGTCCGGCCCCAGCATGCAGCGACTGACATTGAGGGCACCGGCAAAGGCTTCCTCGATGAGGTAAGGCTCGATCTCCAGGTCGAACACATGCGGCACCAGTTCGATGCAGGCTTCGGGGCCTTGCTGTGCGAACAGGTGCTGCATCATCGCCCCGGCTTCGTGCTGATGCCCCAGGCCATAGGCGATGGCTTCGCCGAAGGTTTCGCAGGTGAGCATGGCCAGCCCGGTCAGTCCCCATGACACCGGCCGTTGCCGCATGCCGGCCGCCAGGCCCATCGCCGGCTCGTCCAGCAGACGGCGTGCGCGCAGGATCAGCGCACGCACCTGCTGGTAGGACAGCAGCAGGTCGCGGTCGTGCAGGTCGCGGTCGGTGAATCCCAACCCCTTGCACAGCCGCTCCGGCGCGTGTCCTCGATCTTCGACCAGGCCCAGCAGCGAGCGCACGGTGTTGGGAACGATGTTGGCGGTGCGGCGGTTATCGGCCGGCGCCGGACGCGCGTTGCCGACCTCGGAGATGGGCTGTCTGCGTGTGACGGCCGCGCGCACACGCGGCATGCTCAGCAGTGCTCCGCAGAGCGTTCGCGTTCGCCGCGGTGCCAGCGTGCCGTGCAGCCAATAACGCCACCATGCAGCGCGTGCCATGTGGCGGTACAAGCCGGCCGGAGCCGAACGTCTTGCATGCGTTGCGTCCTCGCGACAATGCGGCCTCAACCGCTCGGCCGCACTTTAGCGCAAGCGATGGCGTGCAGGTCCAGCCAACAGCTGCCGGCGCGTCAAACCATCAGTCCCGCAACAAACGCTTGCGCGTGCTGTCGCGCACATCCACGTCGAAGGTGACCTGCAAGGTCATCGCCTCGGCATGCCCAGCGCCCGCATCGAAACTGAACTGAAGCCCGTCACGGCGCGGTAGCTGGCGTGCGTGTTCCTCCAGCGCGTCGCGCGGGATCGCCAGTTGCCAATGATCGGTGGCGCAATTACATGCGGGGTGACCGCCGGTGAGGCTCACGCTGTGTCTCACCAACCGCGCGCCCTGCCCGCTCGGCAACCGGCTGAGATTGTCGACGCTGCGCCCGGCCAGCAGGCTGGCCAGCTCGTCCTCGTCGATACGAAAGCGCAGATGTTGGCCTTCAATCTGGATTTTCATGGATCAGCCGGCTCCATTGCTCGGGCGTATTGCAATTGACGAACTCAGCGCGTTCGCTGGCAGTGACAGTCACGCGATGGCACTGCAGTGAATGCTGCAAGGCGCGCAGCGAGCGTGACGATGCAGCGCCCGCCATCAGCACCGTCAACGCCTCGCGCACGCTGGCATCCAGGCGCAGGCACATCGGCAGCATCTGGTCCTCGAAGGCCACACAGCAATGTTGCGACGGCGCAAGCAGCTTGCCCAGCAACGCGGCCGATAACAGCGGCATATCCACCGGCACCACCACCAGCGTGGTCGCGTCGGCCGCGCCCGCGATCACGCTTGCCAGCCCGCCGAGCGGGCCCAGATCGGGATGGACGTCGGCAATGCCGGCATATTCGGGCCGGTTGCCGCTGACCACCACGTGCTGCGCACCGGCCTGGCGCAGCAGCGCCTGCATCTGTTCCAGCAACGGACGTCCATGCCAGGGCAGTAAGGCCTTGTCCTGCCCCATGCGCGACGAACGTCCACCAGCCAGCACCACGCCCGTCCACGGCTGCTGCAGCGTCATGCGACAGCCCCGGGATGGGCGGCACCCACCGGCATGTTCATGGCGCGATGGCCGGCGCGGCCGGGTGCAGGTGGCCCAGGCCGAAGACCTCGGCATGCGTGCTCGCTGCGGCGCCTTCGTCCTGTGGCTCCAGCACTGCCCAGACGTTGGCCTGCAGCAACGGGGCCACACGAAAGGATTCCTGCTGCGGCAGGATCTGCACCGACAACGCGCCGGCCGCACTGCACAGCAGGCGTGCCCGCAGATGCTGCCGCCAGATCGGCCTGGCCTGCATCGGTGCCTCTAATGCGACGCGCACGCCATGCTCAACCGGCATGCCCAACAAACCGCGCAATGCCGGCTCGACGAAAAAGCGCAGACCGGCCGCGCTGGCCATCGGGTTGCCGGGCAACCCCATATACAGCGCGCCATCGCTAAAGCGTGCAAGCAGCACCGGTTTGCCCGGTCGCACTGCGACCTTATGAAACAGCACTTCGGCAGTGTGGCGTGCCAATGCCTCCGGGATGAAATCGTACCGACCACGCGAAACGGCGCCGGTGCTCAGGATGAGATCGGCACCGGCATGGCGGGCCTGTGCCAGTGCCGCATCGAACGCAGCATCGTCGTCGCCTACCTGCCCACGCCACACGACATCGGCGCCGGCGGCACGCAACTGAGCCAGCAGATAACTGCTGGTGCCATCGCGGATCTGGCCCGGCTGCAGGGGTTGTGCAGGGTCGCCGATCAACTCGCGTCCAGTGGCAATCAAGGCCACGCGCGGCCGCCGCACCACCTGCACATGCGCGCAGCCCAGGCCGGCGAGCAGCATCAGATGCGCACCGCGCAGCATGGTGCCGGCGTCGATCACGCGATCGTGCAAGCGCACGTCTTCGCCGCGACGACGGATGTGCTGGCCCGCACGCACCGGCTGACGCAGGCGGATGCGGCTGGGTCGCCCGCCGTCGTGCTCAAGGATCTGCACTTGCTCGATCGGTACCACCGCATCGGCACCCGGCGGCACGCCGGCGCCGGTCATGATTTCCCAGGCCGCACCGATCGCAGCCGCACCGGCGTCCTGCCCTGCCGCAACGGTACCGCTCACCACGTACTCGCGGTCTGCCAACGCACCCATCCCCGCGGTCGCCAATGCAAACCCATCCATTGCGCTGTTGTCGAAGGGCGGCAACTCGGCCTGGCTCGACAAGGCGTCGGCAAGCACGCGACCTTCGGCATCGGCGCTTGCCACCCACTCGCTGGCAAGGGGTGCGACGTGCGCGTGGACCAGCGCGAGTGCTTCGGCATAGCTGATCATGTGCAGGACAGTGCCGACCAATGGATGACCCGGCTAGGATACCGGCCCCTGGCGCAGCAGGTACAGGCGTGGCCGTGCGGGGCCGTCGTGTGTCCATCCGCCACATGATGGGCATCACCGTAGACACCACGCTTGAAGCTGCTCGAACGGTATGCAGACAGTGTGCGCTGCAAGGTTGCAGGCCTTCCTTGATCAACTGCACGCATGCAATTCGTCGACGTCGTGGGCTGGCTCGCCAGCATCATCCTGATCGCCACCTTGATCCGGCAGATCTACAAACAATGGCGCTCCGACGCCGCGCAGGGCGTCTCGCGCTGGTTGTTCCTCGGCCAGATCAGTGCTTCGGTGTTGTTCATCCTCTACAGCTATCTGGTTGGCAACGCGGTGTTTATCGTCAGTAATGTGCTGATCCTGCTGACGGCCCTGACCGGCTATGCATTGCAGCGGGTCAAGCGCCGCAGGCTGGAACGCGCAGCGTAGACAGGCTGCGTGGACTCCTGCCGGCCGGTCGAGCTTAGTCAGCCGTTCTTTTCGCCGACTTGTGTGGTCTTGCCGATGCGGCTGTGGCCCTCTTCGCAGCGATCTTCTTGGCCGCTTTTTTCGCGATGACACTGGGCGTCTTCTTGGCGGCCGCCTTGGGCACGGCCGCCTTTTTCGCTACGCCCGGCTTGCGCACCTTCGCTGCCGGCATGGCATCCGCCGCTGCTTCGGCGGGCGCATCCGGTACGCGCACGCTGATCCAGGTGGGTGCATGGTCGCTGGCCTTTTCCAACGCACGTACCCACTTGTCGACGCCGGCATCTTGCAGGCCGGGCGCCAGCGTGCGATTGAGTAGCAGATGATCGATGCGCAACCCACGGTCGCGCGCAAAGTGCTGACGGAAGTAATCCCAGAACGTATAGATCGGCGTGTGGCCATGGATGGCCAGCAGGCTGTCGGTCCAGCCCTGTGCCAGCAGGGTCTGGTAGGCCTCGCGGCTCTCCGGCTGCAGCAGGGCGTCCTTGCGCCAGCCCTTGGGGTCGTAGATATCCGCATCGGTCGGCACCACATTGAAGTCGCCGATCAGCGCCACCGGATGCGGCAGGTCCACCAGCGTTTTCGCATGCCGGATCAAGCGTTCGAACCATGCAAGCTTGTAGTCGAACTTCGGCCCGGGCTGCGGGTTGCCGTTGGGCAAATACAGGCAGGCCACCACCACACCATGGATCGCCGCCTCCAGATAGCGGCTTTGCGTATCGCGTGGATCCCAGGGCAACCAGCGACGAATCTCCACTGGCTCGGTCCCCCGCGCGAGCAGCGCCACGCCATTCCAGGACTTTTCGCCCTGCCAGATCACACCGTACCCGGCATCGCGGATTGCCTGCTCCGGAAACGCAGCTTGCGTCGATTTCAATTCCTGCAGGCCCACGATGTCCGGCTGCTCGCGCTGCAGCCATTCCAGCAAGTGTGGCAGACGGCTGGCAATACCGTTGACGTTGAACGTCGCGATCTTACGTAAGGTACCTGACATGGGTGCAAATGGCCGCTTCCGTGGTGCAACAGCATGACCGCCGCTTGATTAAGCCGATGCTCAAGCGAGGTGAAGCTGCACTGCGTGCCCCGGCCCATGCTCACGCCTGGCACACCACCGGCGCTCTTAGCTTGAAGCACATTCATTGAGGGGAATTGCCATGCGACATTCCGCACTGTTGATCGGCCTTGCGCTCTGCGCCAGTTGCTCGCGCAGCCCACCGTCGGTCACCCCGCCCGGCGCACCGGAAACGCCCAAGACCAATGTGCTGGAAGCCGGCGCGAAAGTGCTGCAGCCCAGCGGCCCGGTCGGCAAGCTGGACATCTATCTGGTCGGCTTCCATCCGATGAAGGATGCGCCAGATGAGCAAATGGAGGCGCATCACTATTGCCAGCAGGTCAATGAAGATCTTGCCCAATGCGCGCTCTACGACGGCAACACCGACCGTGCCAACCTCACCGGTATCGAGTACATCATCTCGGAGACGTTATTTGCGCAGTTGCCGGCACACGAGCGCAACTTCTGGCATCCGCATAACGGTGAAATTCTTTCCGGCCAGCTCTCTGCTCCCAACCTGCCGCAGGTCGCAGAGAAGGAACTGATGCGCAGCAAGATCAACAGCTACGGCAAGACTTGGCACACCTGGCATTCGCGCAAGGGCACCGCGCCCGGCGACACCTTGCCGCTGGGCGAGCCGATGCTGGCGTGGTCGTTCAATCGCGATGGTGAGTTGCAGCAACCGTTGATTGCGCAACGCGATCAGGCCGTTTCGGTGTCCACCGCAGAGCGCCGCGCCAACCGTCAAGAGCTTGTGCCGCTGGCAAAGCCGCAAGAAGGCGTGGATGCATTACGTGCCCATTTTCCCAACGCCCAACCCATACCCGGGGTGACCGACGCAAGGGGCAAGCATCCCTGAGCCCACAAGACACCTTGCTGCACCAACGTGCAGCAGGGTCAGGCGTGGCGCGCGTACTTGGCAATGCGTTAGAGCCTGGAAAAACGCGCGATGCAGCTAGCGGTACGCGCGTACCCTGCCCTGTTGCACACGCCAGATGCCAAGCGATTCCCGGCAGCGCCTGCAGCGCAACTCAGTGCGACCAAGGTTCTCCGACGCTAGGGCACAAACCCCGCACGCACGCACCCATCGTGTTTGTGCTTGAACATGTCGTAGCCCCGCACGGCGTCTTCCAGCGGCATCTTGTGGGTCAGCAAAAATCCGGATTTCAAACGTCCCGCCTGCGCCAAGTCCAACAACCTGGGCACGTATCGCTGCCCATGTTGCTGCGCGGTTCGCACCGTCAGACCTTTGTTCATCACGGCACCCAGCGGAAACTTGTCCATCACTCCGTACACGCCCAAGACCGACAGGATGCCGCCCTTGCGGCAGGCGAGGATGGCTTCGCGCAACGCCTGGCCGCGATCGGTGTGCAGGTGCAAAGCCTGCTTGACCCGATCGTAGGTATGGCCGATGCCGGTGCCATGCGCCTCCATTCCGACCGCATCGATACAGGCATCCGGGCCACGCCCACCAGTCATTTCGCGCAGGACATCCACCACGCTGTCGACCGCCGAATAATCGATCACCTCCACACCTAACACATCGCGCGCCATTGCCAGACGCTCCGGCAAGCGGTCGATGCCGATCACGCGTTCTGCGCCCAAAATACGTGCACTTTGCTGGGCCATCAGCCCCACGCCACCGCATCCCCACACCGCCACCGTGTCGCCGGGCTGGATATTGCAAAAGTCTGCACCCATGAAGCCAGTGGGCCCCGCGTCCGAGAGAAACAGCGCATCTTCGTCGGAGACCCCATCGGGCACCTCGAAACACCCCACATCCGCATGCGGCACGCGGATGTAGGTTGCGTGCGAACCTGCGTAACCGCCAAAGGCGTGCGTATAGCCGTAAATCCCGGCGGTCGCATGCCCAAGCAAGGGTTCCTGCATTTCCCAGTTGGGGTTGGTGTTGTCGCACAGCGAAAATTCCTTGCGCTCGCAATGCCAGCAACCGCCACAGGAAATAAACGACGGCACCACCACGCGCTGACCCACGCGCACATTCTTCACTGCGTTGCCCACCTCCACCACCGTACCCATGAACTCGTGGCCGATGACATCGCCCTCGCGCATGGTTGGCAGGTAGCCATCGATGAAATGCAGATCAGAGCCGCAGGTGGTGGTGAGCCCGACCTTCAGGATCACATCGCGGGGATTGACCAGCACCGGATCGGGCACGGTTTCCACGCGCAAATCGTTGATGCCATTCCAGCACAGTGCTCGCACAGAAAAGCCCTCCTCAAGAATGCGCGTGCGTCGACGCGCGCGCCGCTGGGGTATGCAACAAGGTCGGCACCTCGCCGGCCTCCAGCCATGCGCGCAATCGCCGTAGTCCCTTGCCGACCAGCACGTACGGCGCGGGATTCACCAGCTTGGTGAACACCTGCGCCAGCAGGCCTTCGACCGCATAGTGCAGGCTTAGCGTCGCTTCGCTGGCTTCGCGCCCACGTGCAGGGCGCACCTGCAATACGATAGCGAGCTGCAGCCCATGTTCGCCCTCGGCCTCGTAACGCACCGACTCGCCCAGCCGCGCATCTGCGCGGCGCAAGGTCACCTCCACATCCTGACGCAGCGGCGCGTGCAGCTTCCAGCGGGACGCATGGCCGTCGCCGGAGACCAGCTCGGCAGCACCTTCCAACACGCGTTGCTGCACATTCGCATCGCACCAGGCATCCAGTATCTGATGAGGTTCGGCACGGATGGTCATGCTGCGTACGATGTGCGTACCGTCATCGTCGGTACGTACCGGATCGGTCGGTAATGCAGCCATGGCTCAGCGGGCTCCGGCGTTCTTGTCGTCGGCCTGCAATGCCTTGGCGCTGCTCAGATGATCGGCGACGTGATGGCGCGTGGTCTGCAGGTGTTCGAGCACCGGCGATGTCTTTGCCTGCGGGATCAGCTTGCTGTCGAGCGCCGTTAATGCGTCGGTGTGGTCTTTCACCATCGCAGTGATATAGGCCGTTTCGAATGCATGACCGTCCAGCTTCTGCAGCTTGGCCAACTCCGCCTTGCCCTTCGTCATCTGCAGCTTTGCACCCGCGGCGGACGTGTCCGGTTGCCATTTGGCGATCTTCTGGTTGTTGTCGGTGTGTTCCTTGATCATGCGCGTGGCGTAGTCGCGTGCGCCGCCTTGCACCTGCTTCTGCAATGCCAGATTTGCCGCGTTGATTTCGCTGGTGTTGATGGCACTCAGCATACCGAGCGCCTCGCGCTCGTCCTCGCTGGGTGTCGCTGCACCCGCGGTTTGCTGCCCGGCGGGCATTGCAGACTGTGTCCGGTTCTGTGCTTGCGCAGATATGCTGGCGCCAACGCACAGGGCCAGGACAAGGATGATCGGGCGACGTGTGTTCATGGAAGTCTCCAGCTGGATGATGTAGCTCGATGCTGGGCTTGGCTGCGTGACTCGATCGTCGCGCTAGCGTCGAGAACTGGCGAAGGCTGCGTGCTGCAGCGCAACGCATCGTCACACTGTGTGAAGGTCACGCAGTCGGGGTTTTTCTCCAACTTTGAATTCGCTGACGACCATGCCGCTGCGCGGCAGCGCGGGATACCGCATCATCGGCTATCGAAAACCCTGTTTTGGAAGAACGCAATCGCTCGCCGCCAGCGCCTGGCGCTGCCATCATCAAGGCAATGGTCGGCTTCCCGGGACATCGAGGATCGGCTCTACGTGCATTCTGTGCTGCAATCGTCCCACTGGCAGTACTGTGGCGATGCACGCGCACCGCGAGCCGCTTTGTCCCGCAGCAAGGGCGTAATCACGGGCAAGCTGTCGCTGCAGCGCTTGGCGCTGCAACGTCGATTCACGGCATAGGGTCGAGCCTACCGCATCCCGTCAGCGTCCCGTGTCATGCGCCAGGATCCGCCGGCCCCAGCTGATTGGCGGCCAATATCTCGTCGATACGTTTGACGATCTGCGCTGCCTGCTCCTGCGATTGCGCCGCACCGGTGATCTTCTCGGAACGGGCCCGGAACACATCCCAAAAATCGTCCGGGTGCTGACTGCGCATCTCCGGCAACGCTTCGGCAAGCTGCTTCAATTGTGCATCGATGTCAGGTGTCATCACGGTCTCCTCTGCTGTGCTCACGCTACCGCTGCGCCGGTGAGCCCGATGCCAACGTGGTGCGCAGGCCGCGTTATCCGCATCAACGTTATCCGCATCACAAACGGAAGCGAAAACCCAGGGTGTAAGTCCGCTCGGGCGATGCGATCTCGCGCGGGAAATCGCCATGCCGCTGACCGAAATAATTGTTGGTCGTGGTGCCGAGCAGATTGGTGGCCTCGGCAAACAAGGTCACATGCCTGTTGAGCTCGTAATTGAAGGCGGCATCCAGCCATTGCTCCCGCCCCTGATTGATTTGCTCGGGCTGATCGCCTGAGCTGTTGAAGCTCACCGCATAGTCGCCACGCTAGTTGTAGGCGACCCGCGCCGAGAACCGCGCGTATTCGTACATCAGGATCGCGTTATAGGAATTTTTGGAGACGTTGGTCAACGGCTGGCTGATCCCTTCCGGCGATTCGGCCTTCGCCGAGATGTAGGTGTAGTTGAGCTGGCTGCCGAAGCCGGACCACCCACCCGGCAGAAAGTCGTAGAACTGCGTGTACCCCACCTCCACGCCCTTCAAGCTGCCCTCGCCGGTATTGCGCGGCCGGCTGATCGAATAGACGATGCCACCGATGGGTTCATCGGCTGCGTAATTCTGGATATAGCCATCGATCTTGCGATGAAAGCCGGCAACCGACAGCAATGAGCCGGGACGGAAATACCATTCCAGCGACACATCGGCATTGCGCGATTCCACCGGACGCAGCTGCGGGTTGCCGCCATTGCCGCGCGCCGGCAACGATTCGGTGGACTGATACAAGGCCAGCTGCGGATTGAGATCGGCAAATTCCGGGCGCGTGATCGTGGTGCTGCCTGCCAGCCGCAGCATCAGGTTGTCATGCAAGGTGAGGTTGGCGCTGTAGTTGGGTAACACCTTGTCGATACGCCGATCGATGCTGACCGGGCTCAGCACGCCATCCACCGACTGGCTGCCCTGCAGTTGCGAATCCAATCGCGTCGCGCGCGCCCCCACACGCCCATCGACAGGAATGGACCCAAGCGAGAACCCGTAATTCACCTGCGCATAGATCGCATAGCTGTCTTCGCGATCGTCGAAGAACAAGGCAGGGTTTTCATCGGGCCGGCCCGGCGGCTGCCCCATCACGGTACGCAACCGGGTGCTTTGCTGCAGCAGGACGTCCTGGTTGGCCGATGCCCAGCGATCGCTGGTGAATGCACGCGCCCCGTCGAGCATGTTGCCGGGCGTTACCGATGCCAGGCCGGACACCTCGCTCAAGTAGATCGGTGCGCCGGTCAGATTGTTGCGCGCGCCGGTATCGCCGGAGTGATTGGTCGCCGTCCGCCGGCTTGCGCGCGCACCCACGTCCACCGATCGCAACGGCCCCAGCTCCAGGTCGAAGGTGGCATCGGCCCGCCATGCCCACTCTTCGCCTCTCTGCGTGTTCCAGCTGTCGTAGTACTGACTCAGTTCCCAATTTCCTGGCGCTGTGACGTCATAAGCGCTGCCATCGGCCTGGGTGATCCAGACATCTGCAGCGCCGCCTGACGAACGCATGTTCAATCGCGGCGCCTGCGTGGTCATGTCCAGGGTGAACGAGCGGTTCTCGGCAGTGCTATGGGTATAGGCGAGCTCGCTGCTCGCACGCATGCGCTCGCCGGTCCAACGCCCGCCCAGCGCAGCTTGGTAGGTATCGGATGCGTTCTTGTGCGCTTGCGTGCTGGAGAGCGTGCGCACCTCGCGCGCCACCAGGCCAGCCAGCACATCACTGCCCGGCCGCAGGCTGACCGCTTCGGTGTTCTCTGGCGTGGCCAGCCCTGGGAATGGCAACCAGTAATTCACTTGGGGCCGGTTGTCGTACCCGATGTACAGCGTGTCGAAATACACCTCGCTGTTCTCGCTTGGCGCCCATTGAAACGAAAAATTCGCCGATTTGCGCTTGCGATCGCCGCGCGCCATCAATCCGCCTGCGCTGTAAGGCACGTAAATCTGCTGGGCCGGATCGAGCGGGTTCGCCTTCCGGTCGTAAGTGCCGTACAACGTGTTGGATTCCTGATACGGGCGGCGTTGATAGGACACGCTTCCCATCCAGCCCATGCGGCCCAGCCCGGTGTCGCGGCGCTGGCTGAGGGTGAGGCTGCCATTGGGAACGGTCTTGCCTGATTGGTCGCCCCGCAAGGCGCTGATGCTGCCGGCAATGGTGCTGTCCTGATCGAAATCGAATGGCCGCCGCAGATGCACATCGACCACCCCGGCGATGCCACCTTCCTGAAATTGCGCGCCAGTGGTCTTATACACATCCACGCTGCGCAGCAATTCGGCCGGAACATCGGCCAACTCCATGTCGCGACCCACCGTTGTGAAGACGTTTCGCCCATCCAGGGTGGTGATGACGTTCGGCAAGCCGCGCACCAGCACCTGCCCCACTTCGCCACCGGCGCGCGCCACCTGCACGCCGGTCACGCGTTGCAGGGCCGCAGCCACGCTGTTGTCGGGCAGCTTTCCGATGTCTTCGGCGACAATGGAATCGCTGATTTCCGCGTTCGATTGCTTGATCGCGATGGCGCTTTCCACGCTGCTGCGCACCCCTTTGACCTGCACCGCTTCCAACGTGGATGTGGCCGGCGCCGCGGGATCGGGGTTGGGCGCGGCCTGTTGCGCCGCCGCGTTGCAACTCAGGACCAAACCGATGCACACACCCAGCGGCCGATACGTGATGGCACGCCGCGCGACAGACGCATGCTGCGACGGAACAAGCATGATGGCCTCCTGGGGCAGCAGTGCGATGACGCGCGGCTGGGCGCGCCTGCGCAAGTCAGGCAAACCGGGCCGCACGAGCCGCGAGGTGTTGAACAAGGCCGAATTACAGCGGTGCCGCTCGCAGTGCAGCGTGATCGCGTCCGCCGTCGCGCCGCGATCATGACGCGCCTTTCATCAACGGCGAGGTGCGTGCGTGTCATGGGCAAGACTGCACATCGCAGCTGCTGCGTTTGCGCGACAATGGCAACATGAGCAGCCACGACATCTCTCCCGCCGACGCCCGTGCCCGCGCCCTGCAAGGCGCCCTGCTGGTCGACATCCGGCAACTGCATGAGCGTGCCGGCGGCCAGGCCGAAGGCGCGTTGGCGATCGCACAGAACTCCCTGGAAACCGAGCCTGCAGCCCATCTGCCGGAGCAAACCCGCGCAATCGTGTTGATCTGCCAGAGCGGCAAACGCTCGGCGCACACGGCCGCCATCTTGCGCGCGCACGGCTATGCGCACGTGGCGTCGGTGGTCGGTGGCACCAGCGCATGGGCCAGGGCCGGCCTGCCGTTGGTACGCCCGACGTTGCCGGCGGACGAGCAGGACTTTCTTGAGCGTTATTCACGCCATCTGCGTCTGTCCCAGGTCGGCCTGGAAGGTCAGCGGCGCCTGGCGCGCGCGCGGGTGTTGCTGATCGGCGCAGGCGGACTAGGCTCGCCGGCCGCGTTCTACCTCGCCGCAGCCGGTGTGGGGCATCTGCGCATTGCCGACGACGACGTGGTGGACCGCAGCAACCTGCAACGCCAGATTCTGCACACCGAAGACAGCGTCGGCACTGCAAAGGTCGACTCCGCCGCACAGCGCATTGCCGCGCTCAACCCGCGCGTGGACATCGAGGCGGTGCAAACCCGCGTGACGGCCGACAATGTCGAAGCGCTGCTGCAGGATGTGGATGTGGTGGTGGATGGCGCAGATAATTTTCCTGCGCGGTATTTGCTCAACGATGCGTGCGTCAAATTCGGTAAACCACTGGTTTACGGCGCCGTGCAGCAGTTCGAAGGACAGGTCAGCGTGTTCGATGCCGGCCGCCACCGCGGTCATGCGCCCTGCTACCGCTGCCTGTTTCCCGAACCACCGCCGCCGGAATTCGCGCCCAGTTGTGCCGAGGCTGGTGTGCTCGGCGTACTGCCCGGAGTGATCGGACTCTTGCAAGCCACCGAAGCGATCAAGTTGCTGCTCGGCATTGGTGACGGCCTCACTGGCCGCCTGCTCAGTTTCGATGCATTGGCGATGCGCTTTCGCGACATCCGCTTGCCGCCGGACCCGCACTGCCCGGTGTGCGCGCCTGGCGCGGCATTTCGCGGCTATGCGGATTACGCGGCGTTCTGCGGTAGTGCGGTTGGTTGAGCGAGCCCACAGCGGCGTGTGGTGTCGGTCGCTGACTGATTGGCTTGCCACCGATGCAATGCGAGGTATATCGATACGTCAAGCACTTCGGCGACGTTTGCGTGGATGGCTGTCTTGCGCCCCACCTCACCACTCTCCCACCGGGAGAGCGGCTATCGAGCGATTGGCTCCCATTGTCGAGGCGTTCGCTTCCAGGCCACGCCCAAGACGCTTGAGCAGTTTGACGATCGCCCTACATGTTGAAACGCCGCGGCGCGCACTTCGCCATGCGCTGCCCATGACGTAAACACTCCAACAGGGCGCGCATCATTCTGCCGGGCACCAACGATCGAGCAAACGCTCACAACGCGTAAGGAATCACCCGCACGATCTCGCCAGCCTCAAAGCGCCGCGCCTGCTCGGGCAGCACGATCAATGCGTTGCTGTCGGCCGCGCCACGCAGTAGATGCGAGGCATCGCCGCGGTGCGGCAGCGCGGTCAGCCGCCCATCTTCGCCGCATTCCAATCGCCCACGCAGGAATTCCAGCCGTTCGTGGCGCTTGTCCCATGGGCTTGCCAACGCCGCATGCCAGACCAGGCGCGGCTCGCTGCGTCCCTGCAATCCATCCAGCAACGGCACGCCGTAGGCGATCAGCGTTGCCAGCACAGAGACCGGGTTGCCCGGCAGGCCCAAGACCAGGCAGCGGCCAATCTGCCCCAACACCGCCGGCATGCCCGGGCGCATCCGCACACGCCAGAAATGGATGCGCCCCAATTCGCCGATCAGACGCGGCAGATAATCTTTTTCGCCCGCAGAAACGCCGCCGCAGGTGATGACCACATCGAACGCTGCGGCCGCATCTTCCAGCATGGTGCGAATGCGTTGCGGGTCGTCCGGCAAGGTCGGCCACGCGGTCGGCGCATAGCCCAGTGCACGCAGCTGCGCCATCAGCATGTCGCGGTTGCTGTTGTAGATCTGACCCGGGCCGAGCGGCATGCCCGGCTCGATCAGCTCATCGCCGGTGGCCAGCACCGCAATGGTCGGGCGCGGCGCGACCGCAAGCCGCGACACGCCCAGCGCAGCGGCCAGGCCGATACGTGCAGGCGTCAACACCTGCCCGGCCTGGATCACCAGGTCGCCGGCACGCACGTCGCTGCCGGCCAGGCGTACGGCTGCGCCCGATGCAGGCGCGGTCTGAAACCGCACCATGCCATCGCGTTCGTCGGCATCTTCCTTGGGAATCACGGTATCGGCGCCATCGGGCAGTGGCGCGCCCGTGGTGATACGCAGGCATTGCCCGGCGCCCAGTGTGCCGGCCCAGCGCTCGCCGGCAAACTGTTCGCCAACCAGCTGCAGCGACGCATCGCCGCCAGCGACATCGGCGTGCCGCAGCGCAAAGCCATCCATCGCGCTATTGGCAAACGGCGGCAGCGCCAGCGGTGCGATCAGGTCGCCAGCAGAGATCCGCCCATCGGCACGCGAGGTGGCGATGTTTTCATCGGGCGAACGGTTGGTGGCAGCGACACTGCGCAGAATCTGCAGCGCCTGCGCGTACGGAATGCGGGAAGGATAATCGGTCATGCCGCGCAGGATACCAGCGCATCGCCAACGCGAAGGGTGGCCGCGCCACGCGTCGGCCAAAGGAGATGGGCTTTAACGACACGCCGCGCTGCGAGCGAATTCGATTGCACCTGCACGCGCCGCCACCCGCGCCAAAGAACGAACGCCTGCACGCGGCAGGAACTGCCTCACGTATCGATCGAGCGATCAGGAGGATGCGCGGAACGTTTAGAACCCTGCCTGCAAGCGGCGAACGCGCAGCCTGACCGATCTGCGCGCCTGCCGAACCGCCTGAACATCACACCTCAGGGAGCCTGGGGCCCTTACTTCCCTTTGACATGCCGCATCAGGCGCCGCTTGCGGGCCACCTGGCGATCGGAGAGCGGATTCTTCTTGCCCTCGTACGGGTTGGCGCCCTCGCGAAAGATGAAACGCACCGGCGTACCAACCAGCTTGAAACGCTTGCGGAAGAAGTTTTCCAGATAGCGCTTGTACGACTCCGGCAACACCTTCAGGCGCGTGCCATGCACGATGAAGGTCGGCGGATTCGCGCCGCCCGGGTGCACATAGCGCAGCTTGGAGACATGCCCGCGAATGCTCGGCGGCGGGTTGGTCTCGTAAGCGATTTCCAGTGCCTGGTTCACTTCGCTGGTGCTGAATTCGTGCGTCGCCGATGCGTGCGCACGATGGATGGCCTGGAACAGCTCGCGCATGCCCGAGCCGTGCAATGCAGAGATCCGCACCGCCTCTGCCCAATTGACGAAGCCCAGCTTGCGCGACAGCAGGTCTTCGGCCTGCGCACGCTGGTAATCGCTTTGCCCGTCCCACTTGTTGATCGCCACCACCAGCGCCCGGCCGGCATCCAGGATCGCGCCGAGAATCGTCGCATCCTGGTCGGTCACGCCTTCGGTAGCGTCCAGCATCAGCACCGCCACCTGGCATTGCTCGATCGCCTGCAGCGTCTTGAACGCGCTGAACTTCTCGACCGCCTCTTCCACCTTGCCGCGCCGGCGCAGGCCGGCGGTATCGATCAGGCGGTACTGACGGCCATCGCGCTCCAGGTCCACCGCGATCGAATCGCGCGTGGTGCCCGGCACTTCCGAGGCGATCATGCGTTCTTCGCCCAGCAGGCGATTGACCAGCGTCGATTTGCCGACATTCGGCCGGCCCACGAAGGCGATCCGCACGCGTGCCGGGTCGTTGTCCAGCAGCTCGCCGGCACCTTCCTCGGGCAGCCGCGCACCCACCTCGTCAAGCAATTCGTCGATGCCCTGCCGATGCGCCGCAGACAACGCCACCACGTCGGAGAAGCCGTAGCGCGCGAATTCCGAGCGCACGGTTTCTTCGTCGGTGCCGTCGATCTTGTTGATCACCAGCACGGTCGGCCGCGCCAATTTGCGCAACCAGGCCAGAATCTCGTCATCGAGCGAGGACGCGCCTTCGCGGCCATCGACCACGAACAGCACCAGATCGGCTTCGCCGGCGGCGGCCCGTGCCTGGCGGGCCGTGGCTCCAGCAAGACCTTCCTCGTCGCCGGCGATACCACCGGTATCGACGACGATGAAGGGCTGCTGCTCGTCGAGACGGCAGACCCCGTAGTTACGGTCGCGGGTGACGCCAGGCTGGTCGTGGACCAGCGCGTCACGGGTGCGCGTCAGCGCATTGAAGATGGTGGACTTGCCGACATTGGGCCGTCCAACCAGGGCGACCAGGGGCAGCATCGCAAGGTCCTTATTGTGCCAACCGGAAGGCGGTGAGATCGCCGTCGGTGTTTTGTACCAGCAAAATGCCGTCGACCACCTGCGGCTGCGCCAGCAGCGTATCGCGTCCGGCACGTGCGCGCGCAGCCAGTGCGCCGTCGCTGAGTTTCAGCCAGTGCAGATAGCCCTTGTAGTCGCCGACCACGGCGTAATCGCCCTGGATGGCCACACCGGTCAGCGAACGGCGTGCCAACGCAGCCTGCGACCACATCGCCGCACCGCTGCTCTTGTCCAGCCCCCACACCGATCCAGCATTGTCGGACACCACCACGACGGCCGACGACACACCAACGCCACCGGCGCCGCCGTGATCGCGCGTCCACAGCGGACGGCCGCTCGGGCCTTCCAGTGCGAGGGTTTCATTCTTGAAGCTGGTCGCGTACAGCGTGGTGCCATCCAGCACCGGCGCACCATCCACATCGGACATGCGCTCCAGCTCGGTACGGCCTTCCGGCACGCCGATGGCCTGCTCCCACAACGGGCGACCGTCCTGCAGCGCCAGCGCACTCAAGGTGCCGCTGTCGTTACCGACGAACACCACGCCCGGGCCGGTCACGATCGGCGCATTGCCGCGGACGGACAAGGTCGGGCCTTCTTCGGCATGGAACCAGCGACGCTCGCCGGTTGCCGCATCAAACGCAGTCACGCGACCGTCGTTGCTACGCACCAGCACCAGGTTCTGTGCAATGGCCGGCGCAGCAATCACTTCGTTCGGCACCTTGGCCCGCCATTTTTCAGTGCCGTCGGCCTGGTTCAAGGCGATCACATCGCCGGACAGGCTACCGATCACCACCAGGCCCTCGCCCACACCGGGACCACCGGACAGGCGCTGCTTGAACTTGCGGTCGTTACGCTCTTCTTTCTTGGGCTTGTATTCCCACACGCGCTTGCCGGTCTGCAGGTCGAGTGCCTCCACGCCACCGGTGATCGCCGCTGCATACACCTTGCCATCGGCCACGGCCGGGCGCTGACGGACACCGATATGCCCTTCACCCTTGCCCACACCGGCAGACCAGATCTTCTCGACCTTGACCGACGGCTCGAACTTCACCAGCTCGGCAGGTTCCTGCGCCTTCTTGGCAGCAGCGTCCTTCCCGGCGAACCAGCCCTTCACGGTGCTGCAGCCAGCCAGCGACAGACCCATCACGGCAATCAACGCAACGCGCTTATACATATCAACCTGCTTCATCAAATCTGCTCCGCCGGATCGGGCACCTTGCCGCCCACATCCATCAGCTTGGTTTCCAGCAACCGGCGCTGCGGCGAAGCCACATCCACCGTGGTCAGGGCGCGGGTGTACAGCGCACGCGCCTCATCCGGCTTGCCCTGCGCGACCAATGCATCGGCGCGAATCTCCAGGCTGGCGTGGTCCTGCGCGTCGGCCAGCAGCTTGATCGCTTCGTCGGGCTTGCCGCTTTCGGTCAGTACGCGCGCCAGGCGCTGCTGCACGATCTGCTTGAGCTCGCCTTCGGCGGGCACGTCGCGCAAGGTCTTGATCGCTTCGGCATTCTTGCCGGCATCGACCTGGGCCTTGGCCAGCCGCAGCGCCGCCAGCTCGGCATAAATACCGCCCTTGCCGTCGTCCAGTGCCACGATGTCCTTGGCGGCCTTGTCCAGGTCCTTGGCCTGAATCGACTTCACCACCGCCTCGTAGCGGCCATTGGCCTCGACCAATGCGGTATTGGTGCGCGTCTGCCACCACTGCCAGCCCAGGATCAGTGCCAGACCAAGCAGGACACCGCCCACCAGACCTGCGCCATTCTTTCTCAACCAGGAACGAACGCGTTCGCCTTGTTCGTGTTCGTCCAGCAGATCGTCGATCGCCATGCGTACTCTCGCTCCGTCATCCCGGAGGCACGGAACATCAAAAGGGATAAATGAAAAACCGCAGTCCGCTTCACTCGGAAGCAGGTACCACGGAGCCGTCGGAGGATACCGCAAAACGGGCCACGTTAGCGCGCTGGAACGGTTTCACGTCGACGATACTGCCGCCTTGCTGAACCTGTACCGCCGAGGCATTACCGAGCACGATGCGCCCCACCTGACCGGGCGAATACGTGCGTTGTTCACCGGCACGTATCAGGGCTTTTTCCACCGCACTGCCATCCGGTGCCAAAATCTGCACCCAGCTGTCGCCGCTGAAACTCAGCGACAAACTGCCGCCGGGAGCAGCTGCTGCCGCAGGCGCCTTGGCGTCGGCGGTCGCACGCGGCACCGGGGTCATCGACGCGATATACGGCGCCGGCTGCTCGCGCGGCGCGGCGGCCGGCTGCGTTGCCGGCGTACCTGGCGCAGCGGACTTTGCAGCCTCAGGCATGCTGTCCAAGGACACCGTGCTAGGCGCCTTGCCATCCAGATGCGAGCGCGTCGCGTACCAGACCGGCACCGCAAACACGCCGGTGATGACCACATACATGGCCTTGCGCGCGGTGCTTTCGAGAATGCGCCGCGCACGCGGCGTATGCGTGTGACTGACCAGCTTGACCGGCTCGATCGGCGCAATGGTGGCCTGCTGCAACAGCGGCTCCAGATCGACCTGCAACAAGCGCGCATAGCTGCGCAGCTGCCCGCGTACGAACACCGGCGCGCCCAGCCGCTGCCAGTCCTCCTGCTCCAACGCGTGCACCACATGGGCCGGCATGCGCAGCTTGCCGGCCACCTCGTCCACGCTCAGACCTGCTGCCTCGCGCGCTTCGCGCAAATGCTGTCCGCAGCCCTTTTCCTGCTCGAAAAGGTTCGGATTGGAATCACTGATCACAATGCATTGGCCCCGGGAGTAGCGGTCGCTGCGTCAGGGAATTCCTTGACCAACCGCTGTTGGTAACGGCCGGCAGCTACCTTGTCGCCTAGCCCTTGCTCAATCTGAATGGCCAGTTGTAACACGGAAGCAGTTGCCGGTGCAGCCGCAAGGCGGCGTTCGATAAAAGCGCGGGCTTCGAAATAATTGCGGCGCCCGGCTTCCAGACGTGCCATCGATTCGAGCGCATACGGATTATTCGGGTCGAGATCGAGCGCTTTGCGCAGATCGCCCGCTGCTCGCTCAGGCTGTCCTGCCTTGAGCGCGCAACCGCCGGCATTGCCCAAGGCAGACGCAGGCGAGGCATACGTCCGGTCGGCCAGCGCACGATCGAACCATGTCAACGCTTCGGCGGGCGAGCCATTCGCGCACAACCAGGCGCCATAGTTATTCAGCACGTCGCCGCGTTGCGGTGCGAGTTCTGCGGCCTGCCGGTACGACGCACCAGCCGCCGCCGTATCGCCCCTGGCGCCCTGAATCAGCGCCAGCAAGCCGATGGCATCCACCGACTGCGGATCTTTTTTCAAGGCCGCACGCACCTGCTCTTCGGCGCTGGCGTAATCGCCGGTCTGCAGCCGATTGCGCGCCAGGCCTAATTTTTCCTGGACAGCCAGGCGATTCTTGGTGGCCTTGTCGTCGCGGAAAGAGTACACCGGCGCGACTTCCTCCACGCTCTTGGCCGAGCCGGCCTTGGCATTGCGACCACCGCAGCCGACCGCGCTCAGCGCGATCGCCACGGCCGCCATTAAAGCGAGTTCACGCTGCCGCATCTCGATCGGCCTGCCCTTCCAATGTGCGGCGGAACTCCGCCTGGCGACGGGTACGGTCCATGACCTGCCCCTTGAGCTGCCCGCATGCGGCATCGATGTCGTCGCCACGGGTGCGGCGAACCATCGTCAGCACCTGCGCATCGAGCAGGATCTTCTGGAACGCGCGAATCTCGGTCTCGCCCGAGCGCTCATAGCGCGTTCCAGGAAATGGATTGAACGGAATCAGATTGACCTTGCCGGCGTCCTTGGACTGCACCGCGTTGTCGAACTGCCGCATCAACCTGGCCAACTGGCGCGCATGCTCCGGCTGGTCGTTGATGCCTTTCATCAAGGTGTATTCGAAGGTCACCGAATCGCGCTTCTTGCTGCCGCGCAGGTAGCGCGCGCACGACTCCATCAGCTCGGCGATCGGGTATTTCTTGTTCAACGGCACCAGGCTCTCGCGCAGCGTGTCGTTGGCGGCATGCAGCGAGACCGCCAGCGACACGTCGCTTTCGGTGGAGAGCCGGTCGATCATCGGCACCAGGCCGGAGGTCGACAGCGTGACCCGCTTGCTGGCCAGGCCGTAGCCAAGATCGTCGCGCATCACACTCATCGCGCGCACGACGTTATCGAAATTCATCAGCGGCTCGCCCATGCCCATCATCACCACATTGGTGAGACGGCGCTGCTGGTGCGGCACATTGCCCAGATGGCGCGCCGCCACCCACACCTGGCCGATGATTTCGGCGGTGGTGAGGTTGCGGTTGAAGCCCTGGGTGGCGGTCGAACAAAAGGTGCAGTTCAAGCCGCAACCGACCTGGGAGGACACGCACAGCGTGCCGCGGCCCTTGTCGGGGATATACACGGTTTCGATGGCGTTCTTGCCGTCGGCGCCCATGGCCAACAGCCATTTGTGGGTGCCGTCGGCCGAAGGCTTGTCGAACACCACGTTCGGGACGAGGACCTCGGCATGCTGGTGCAACTTCGCACGCAGCGCCTTGCCGAGGTCCGTCATCTGGTCGAAATCGGTGACGTAGCGATGGTGGATCCACTTCATCACCTGATGGGCACGGTAACGCGCCTCGCCGAGCGTGTCGGCGAAGAAGCGCTCCAGACCCTCGCGATCGAGGTCGAGCAGGTTCTGCTTGCGCGGCTCCGGGGGACGGACGGAGCCGTCCTGCAGCACGGAAGGGATCACGACCTCATTCACGATTCGACTCACTCGGCCTCAGCGCGAGACCACTTCGGTGGCAGCAAAGAAATACGCGACTTCGTTGGCAGCGTTCTCGACCGAATCCGAGCCATGGGCGGCATTGGCATCGATCGAATCGGCGAAGTCGGCGCGGATGGTGCCCGGCGCAGCGTCCTTGGGATTGGTCGCGCCCAGCAGGTCACGATGTGCGGCAACGGCGTTCTCGCCTTCCAGCGCCTGGATCATCACCGGGCCGGAGATCATGAACTCGACCAGCGCGTTGAAGAACGGACGCTCGCGGTGAACGGCGTAAAAGCCTTCGGCTTCACGGCGCGACAGCTGCTTGTACTTGGCGGCCACGACCTTCAGGCCAGCCTTTTCGAAGCGGCTGTAGATTTCGCCGATGACGTTCTTGGCAACGGCGTCGGGCTTGATAATGGACAGGGTGCGCTCCAGCGCCATGGGAAGTTCTCCGTTGGGCGGGCCACTGAAGGCCCGAGGTTATCATGAAAAAAACCCGCGACAAAACGCGGGCTTAGGCTTCTTTGCGATGGTCAATTCTATCTCGTCAACGCTACGTTTGCACACCGCCCCCTGAATCGTGCTGCGTTGCGACATGACCCGCTCGCAGGCGAGCCCGTAGACTCAAACAATCGTTTGATTGAGTCCCCTCTTCGCGCATGCCCAAGCCCGCCCACTTCTCCACCAAGGACCGCATTCTCGGTGCGGCCGAGGAGCTGTTCGCCCAGCACGGGTTCGCCGGCACGTCGCTGCGCCAGCTCACCACGCAGGCCGACGTCAATATCGCCGCGGTCAACTATCATTTCGGCTCCAAGGAAAACCTGGTCAACGAGGTGTTCCGCCGGCGCATGGACGAGATGACCGCCGCGCGCCTGCAGCAGCTGGAAACGGCAAAGAAGTCCCAGCCCGGCGAGCTCACGGCCGTGCTCGCTGCCTTCGTCGAGCCGGCGTTGGCCATGGCGCAGGACCGCCAGAACGGCGGCGCGTTCGTACGCGTGATTGCGCGCGCTTACGCGGAAAAGAACGACAACCTGCGCAAGTTCCTGTCCGACCACTACGGACATGTGCTGCGCGAATTCGGCAAGGCCATCGCCGGCTGCGTGCCGGGCCTGAGCAAGGAAGAGCTGTATTGGCGGCTGGACTTCCTGGCCGGCGCACTGACCTATGCCATGGCCGATTTCGGGCTCATCAAGCGGCCTGCGGGCGTCAGCGAGGCCGACCATCGTGCGCGCGCGGCGCGCGAACTCATCCGTTTCGCGGAACCCGGGTTCCGCGCTCATTCCACACTGTAAACGTTCCACAAGAGGCCTATCGCTATGTCCAACCCGTTGCTAGTCCGTCGTGCCGCCGTGCTCGGTGCCGGCGTCATGGGTGCGCAGATCGCCGCGCACCTCACCAATGCCGGTGTCGACACCGTGTTGTTCGACCTGCCCGCCAAGGAAGGCCCGGCAGACGGCATCGTACTCAAGGCGATCACCAATCTCGGCAAGCTGAGCCCCGCCCCGCTCGCCAGCAAGGCGCTGGCCGAGGCGATCACGCCGGCCAATTACGAGAGCGGCCTGGAACAACTGCGCGACTGCGATCTGATCATCGAAGCGATCGCCGAGCGCATGGACTGGAAGCAGGACCTGTACAAGAAGATCGCCCCGTTCGTGGCCGATCATGCCGTGCTGGCCTCCAACACCTCCGGCCTGGGCATCAACAAGCTCTCCGACGTGCTGCCCGAGCAGTTGCGCCACCGCTTTTGCGGCGTGCATTTCTTCAATCCGCCGCGCTACATGCACCTGGCCGAGCTGATCCCGGCCAAGGGCACCGACAAGGCGGTACTGGAAGGCCTGGAAGCCTTCCTGGTGACCACGCTCGGCAAGGGCGTGGTGTATGCGAAGGACACCCCGAACTTCATCGGCAACCGCATCGGCGTGTTCTCGATCCTGTCCACCATCCACCACACGCAGGAATTCGGCCTGGGCTTCGACGAAGTCGATGCGCTGACCGGCCCGCTGGTGGGTCGCCCAAAGTCGGCCACCTATCGCACCTCCGATGTGGTCGGCCTGGACACCATGGCGCACGTCATCAAGACCATGGGCGACACCCTGCCCGACGACCCGTGGCATCAGTATTTCAAGTCGCCGAAGTGGCTGGATGCGCTGATCGGCAAGGGCGCGCTGGGCCAGAAGGTCGGTGCCGGCATCTTCCGCAAGGTCGGCAAGGACATCGTGGTGGTCGACCTGGAGAAGCAGGACTATCGCCCGGCCGATCGTAGCGCCGCGCCGGAAGTGGTCGAGATCCTCAAGATCAAGAACCCGGCCGAAAAATTCGCCAAGCTGCGCGAAAGCCAGCACCCGCAGGCGCAGTTCCTGTGGGCCAGCTTCCGCGACCTGTTCCACTACAGCGCCTACCACCTGGCCGATATCGCCGAGACCGCACGCGACGTGGATCTGGCGATCCGCTGGGGCTACGGCTGGTCGCTGGGCCCGTTCGAGACCTGGCAGGCCGCTGGCTGGAAGCAGGTGGCGCAGTGGATTGCCGAAGACATCTCCAACGGCAAGAGCATGAGCAGCGCGCCACTACCGAACTGGGTGTTCGACGGTCGCGATGGCGTGCATGGCGCCGAAGGCTCGTACAGCCCGGCGCGCGACGCCAAGCTGCCACGCTCGTCGCTGCCGGTGTACAAGCGCCAGCGCTTCCCCGATCCGTTGCTGGGCGAGCAGTTCTCGCCGGGCGAAACCGTGTTCGAAAATGACGGCGTGCGCATGTGGCACGACGGCGACGACATCGCCGTGGTCAGCTTCAAGACCAAGATGAACACCGTTTCCGACCACGTGCTCAATGGCCTGCAGGAAGTGGTTGGCCGCGCCGAGAAAGACTTCGCCGGTCTGGTGATCTGGCAGCAGAAGGAGCCCTTCTCCGCCGGTGCCGATCTGGCCGGCGCGCTTGGCCTGCTGCAGGCCGGCAAGGTCGATGCGTTCGAAGCGTTGGTCGCCAATTTCCAGGCCACCAGCCAGCGCATCAAGTACGCGCAGGTGCCGGTGATCTCGGCCGTGCGTGGCCTGGCGCTGGGCGGCGGCTGCGAATTCCAGATGCATAGCGCCAAGACCGTGGCTTCGCTGGAGAGCTACATCGGCTTGGTCGAAGCCGGCGTCGGCCTGCTGCCGGCCGGTGGTGGCCTGAAGGAAATTGCGGTGCGTGCCTCGATCGCCGCAGGTCCGGGCGGCGACGTGTTCGCCGAGCTGAAGAAGACCTTCGAGACCGTGGCAATGGCCAAGGTCTCCAACTCGGCCGTCAATGCCAAGGAACTGGGCCTGCTGCGTGCCACCGACAAGGTGGTGTTCAACAGCTACGAGAGTCTGCACATCGCCAAGGCCGAAGCGCGCGCGCTGGCCGAGGGCGGCTACCGCGCCCCGCTGCCGGCACGCCGCATCCAGGTCGCCGGCGACGTCGGCATCGCCACCTTCAAGATGCTGCTGGTCAACATGCTGGAAGGCCGCTTCATCAGCGAATACGACTACGAAATCGCCAGCCGCATCGCCACGGTGATGTGCGGCGGCGAAGTCGATCGCGGCGCACTGGTCGACGAGGAATGGCTGCTCAAGCTGGAGCGCAAGCACTTCGTCGAACTGGCCCAGCAGGAAAAGACCCAGGCGCGGATTGGGCACATGCTCAAGACGGGTAAGCCACTCAGGAACTGAGAATCGGGATTGGGGATTGGGGATTCGTAACAGCGGGTCCCCGCCCTCCAACTTTCTCGCTTCCACCAAATTCATCCGCCGGGCAGGAACATTCGGGCACGCGGATTCGCTTTGACGAATCCCAAATCCCGAATCCCGAATCCCGGCTATCGGAGATAGCCATGAGCAAGCAGATTCAAGAAGCCTACATCGTTGCCGCCACGCGTACGCCGGTGGGCAAGGCGCCGAAGGGCGTGTTCCGCAATACCCGTCCCGACGACATGCTGGCGCATGTGCTGCGCGCCGTGGTCGCGCAGGCGCCGGGCATCGATACCTCGCGCATCGACGACGCCATCATCGGCTGCGCCATGCCCGAAGGCGAGCAAGGCATGAACGTGGCGCGCATCGGCGTGTTGCTGGCGGGCCTGCCCAATTCGGTGGCCGGTCAGACCATCAACCGCTTCTGTTCGTCCGGCATCCAGGCCATCGCCATGGCCGCCGACCAGATCCGGCTGGGCAATGCCGACCTGATGCTGGCCGGCGGTACCGAGTCGATGTCGATGGTGCCGATGATGGGCAACAAGGTGGCGATGTCGCCAAGCGTGTTCGCCGACGACCATGTGGCCATTGCCTATGGCATGGGCATCACTGCCGAGAAGGTCGCAGAAGAGTGGAAGGTGTCGCGCGAAGACCAGGACGCTTTTGCGCTGGCCTCCCATCAAAAGGCGATCGCCGCAGTTGCCGCCGGCGAGTTCCGCGACGAAATCACTCCGTACGAAATCCATTCGCACCAGCCCGATCTGGCAGGCAACGTCATCGCGCTGCGCAAGCGCCTGGTCGACACCGACGAAGGCCCGCGTCCGGATAGCTCGCTCGAGGGCCTGGCCAAGTTGCGCCCGGTGTTCCGCAACGGCCAGTTCGGCGGCAGCGTCACCGCCGGTAATTCTTCGCAGATGAGCGATGGCGCCGGTGCCGTGCTGCTGGCCTCCGAGCAGGCGATCAAGGATTACGGCCTCACACCGCTTGCGCGTTTTGTCAGCTTCTCGGTAGCCGGCGTGCGCCCGGAAGTCATGGGCATTGGACCGATCGCCGCCATTCCCAAGGCGCTCAAGCAGGCCGGGCTGACCAAAGATCAACTCGACTGGATCGAGCTCAACGAAGCCTTCGCCGCACAGGCGTTGGCCGTGATCCGCGACAGCGAACTGGATCCATCCAAGGTCAATCCGCTGGGTGGCGCAATCGCCCTTGGCCACCCGCTGGGCGCCACCGGCGCGATCCGTGCCGCCACGCTGGTGCATGGCCTGCGCCGTCGTCAGCAGAAGTACGGCATGGTCACCATGTGCATCGGTACCGGCATGGGCGCTGCGGGCATCATCGAAGCGCTGTGAAGCGCGTTGGAGCGCCGGGTCGGCCTTCCGGGTCGATCTGGTGTTTCCATCTGTGTCATCCATCCGCGGAGATCAGGTGTTAAGGATCACATCGCCATGCTGTGCCCAAAAGGGCGTGCGCAAGCACGCCCTTTCCTTTCTCGGTCAATGCGGTCTTGCCAACGTCGCGGCGCTCCAACGCACATCCCCCGCGTGCCCAGTGAAACGCTGAGCGTTGCGTTCTGATGCATCGGTCATGTCGCTGCGGCCTGAAGCCGTCGATCCAGCTGTCGCAATAGGGACGCCGCAGATACCGCTAGCAAACGGCGACGCTCAGCGCGCCACCAACCATTGACCGGTCCGCGCCCCTGCAACGACCAGCGCCAGTCCAGCCAGCAAGGTCACCGCCAGATAGATGCCGATCATCGTCGAGCGGTCGGTGCGCGCAAACACCAGGCACTCCATCATCAGCGACGAAAACGTGGTCAGCCCACCGATCACGCCGACGATCAACAGGGCCCGCAGCGGCCAGCTCGAGGGCCCGCGTGCATCCAGCCAGACCAGCAACACGCCGGCCACGAACGACCCGAGCAGGTTCACCGTCAGCGTTCCCCAAGGGAAGCCGGTACCGAAGCGCTGGATCAACGAGGCACCGATCGCAAAACGCAAGCCCGATCCCAGTGCGCCACCGGTCATTGCCAACAACAGCTGTTGCCACCACACCGGTCCGTTCATGCACGCACCCCGCGACCAGAGCGTGTGTTCGAAAAAAAAGTGTGCGACATCGGCGTCATCCTTTGTGAGTCAAAAGCGATGCCGGGGCACAGGCCTGCCGCCCCGGCGGGGTGGGCAGGCATCATCAGCGCGCAGGTGCGTGCGGTTCGAGGAGGAATGCCATCTCCTGTGCGGCCGATTATGCCGTGGGCTTGCCGGCCTTGTCAGCCCGTGCCAGCGCGCGCGCCTCGCGCAGCCGATCGAGCTTTTCCTTCAGCTTGATCTCCATCCCGCGCGGCACCGGGTTGTAGTACACGCGCTCGCCCATCGCATCCGGGAACCCGGTCTGATCCAGCGCGATGCCGCCCTCGGCATCATGGTCGTACTGGTAATCCTGGCCGTAGCCCAGCGTCTTCATCAGCTTGGTCGGCGCGTTGCGCAGATGCAGCGGCACCTCCTGGGTGCCGGTGGCGCGCACGTCGGCCTTGGCCTGGTTGAAGGCCGCGTAGCCGGCGTTGGATTTGGCAGTGCTGGCCAGGTACAGCACCAGCTGTGCGAATGCCAACTCGCCTTCCGGGCTGCCGAGGCGCTCGTAGATGTCCCAGGCTTCCAGCGCCATGCTCTGCGCGCGCGGATCGGCCAGGCCAATGTCCTCGATCGCCATGCGGGTCAACCGACGCGCCAGATACGCAGGGTCGCACCCGCCATCGAGCATGCGCGTCAGCCAGTACAGCGCTGCATCCGGGTTGGAACTGCGTACGGACTTATGCAACGCCGAAATCTGGTCGTAGAACTGCTCGCCGTTCTTGTCGAAGCGGCGCGTACGGTCGGCCAGCACCTGCAGCAACGTCTGTGGCGTGATCTCGCCACCCTCGCCTGCCGCCAGTTCCGCGGCAATTTCCAACAGCGTCAGTGCCCGACGCACATCGCCGTCGGCGGCGCTGGCGATTTCCAGCAGCGACGCTTCGCTGACCTGGATCGTCTCTGCCCCCAAGCCGCGCTCGGCATCGCGCAAGGCACGCTGCAAGGCTTCGACAATATCCTGCGGCGACACGCCTTCCAGCACATGCACGCGGCAGCGCGACAACAGCGCTGAATTCAACTCGAAGGACGGGTTTTCAGTGGTCGCACCGACGAACAGAATCGTGCCGCGTTCGATATGCGGCAAGAACGCATCCTGCTGGGCCTTGTTGAAGCGATGCACCTCATCGACGAACAACACGGTGCGGCGGCCACCGGCAAAACGCTGCGCCGCCTCTGCCAGCACCTGCCGCACTTCCGGCAAGCCGGAGAGTACGGCCGAGATCGCCTTGAATTCGGCGTCTGCGTAATGCGCGAGCAACAAGGCCAATGTGGTCTTGCCGCATCCCGGCGGGCCCCACAGGATCATGGAGTGCACGCGGCCGGATTCCACCGCGCGCCGCAGGGCGCTGTCGGGAGCCAGCAATCGCTTCTGGCCCACCATCTCGTCAAGCGTGCGCGGCCGCATCCGCTCTGCCAAGGGCCCCATGGCGCTGCGATCGACGTGCAGCAGATCGGGTGTGATCGAGTCGGGACGTTTGGCTTTGCTCACCCCTTCATTCTACCGCCTGCGCCTGATGGACGTTCCACAACGCAGTGTTCGGCCATCGCTGGGACGCCGACGTTCTCTTTCCAAGCGACCACTTCGCGCAGGTGCAACGCATCGACTGCGTAGCGCAATACTGTTACTGAGTAACGAGTGACCGCAATCGCCTGCCGGCATTCCGCATCGGCCACGAGCTGCGCAAGCGCAAGCGGCAGGTTCAGCGCACGGATTCCACCATGCCTCGCATTCCGCTTCGCCCCTCCGTCATCGCCGCTTGCCTTCCAGGCATGGCCGAGACCATCGCGCATCCATCCAAGCCTTCTGCGCGGCGGCAGACGCACAACAAATTGGCGACTCCGGACCCATGCGCGTTCGAGGCGGAACTGATCCAGGCACAGGAAGATCCGCTGGGTTGGTCCGCGACGCTACTTGAGCAAGCAAGACAGCCAAGCGTCGTCGATCCCGGACTGAAGGCCGCTCCCAAACGCAAACACGCCCTCCCGCGTCCCTGCAGGAAGGCCGCAGAACGCTTGGGGCTCAGTAGCGGTTCGCCAGAACCACATACGAGCCTGCTGCGCTATTCCTCGGTGCAGTACGCGCGGGACACACCAGCCGGCCCATCGGATCGCAACGCCGATGCCGCCCGTGATCTGCGAGCAGCCCCGCTGCTGTCCAATGCCACCCAGCATCTCAATGAGGCCCTGATCGCCCGCCTGGAACAATCCAACAACGATCTGGCCGCACGCATCTGGCGGCGTCGCCAGGACGAGCTGAGCTACGCGCATGCACAAACGCTACAGGCTGCACGCGAGCAGTTGGCCCTGAGAGCCCGGCGCGCCGCCAACCTGAGCGACAGCATCAACGCGCTGACGCGCGAACGTGCCGAACTGCTGCAACAGCTGCATGGATGCAATGCGCAGACTGATGCAGTGGCGGCCGCGATCCACGATCTCGAGTCGGACATCCTCTCCGCACGCGCCGCATTGAACGCGCTACCGCACGATCAGCCGTCGCGCGCTGTCGCAGCGCACGCGGGCCCATCCTCGGCCGACGCGCAGCAGGGCGTCGATCGCTTACAGCTGCAACGCGCCTGCACTCGGCTCGAGCACGCAGTGCGGCAGGCGCGCGCACGCGGCGATGCGCTGGCCAAAGCGGTCTTTTTCGGCCGCGGCTCGGCACAGGCAGCACAAGCAGAGCAAGCACTTGCGGAAGCTAACGCGGAAATCGATCGATTGCGAAGCGCGTATGCGCAAGCACGCGATGCGTTGCAGTCGGATCAAGCAGGCAACTCTGCCAACAGGCCGGCTTCGCGCACGCTCGGCTCGCACCTTGCTGCAGAGCGAAACCGAGAAGTCGAGGCACTGCGCACACGGCTGGGACGCAACGAGAACATGCTGACCCTGCAACGCACGCATGCCGAGCGCTGTCGGCGGCATGCGCGACGCCTACAGCAGCGCCTCGACCAGGTCGAGGCGAAACTGCAGCAGGCGCGGCATTCGTCGCGGATCAACACCGAGGAGGTGTGGCAGCACGAACAGACGGTCAACGCGCTGGAAGCTGCGAACGGCGACATGCAGCGCGTGGCGGAACATGCAGCCGCGCAGCCGCCGGCCGATGAGGCCCGGCCCGTCGCTGCCGAGATCGTCGCCGACACCATGGACGCACTGCTTGGCGCCCTGCCCGGCTTTCGCGAGGAAACCATCGACCCCGTGAGTCGACAGGTTCTGCGCGCCTGGGCTGACGGTCTGCATGGCCGCAGCGCTGCGTTCGGGGGCGACGCCTTGCAGCCGGTCGACGCCTTGCGCATCGCCCTGCAGGCCTTGGCGATCGCCAGCGAAGGCGATGCTGCCGCAGCGGCCGACGTGCTGCGACGCCTGGGCATGGTGCGGTTGCGTGAGCTGATTCCGCCGCCACAGGTCTCCATCGCTGCCGAGGCGGCCCAGCCAATAGAGACCGTTACCGCCTGCGTCGGCCTGTTGGCCAGCGTTCCGCGTGGCATGCAGGTTCTTTCGCACATGCTGCGCGAAGAAGCCACGCCCCCCTCCAGGGAATGGTTGGAGGCGGCGCAGGTCCACCTGCGTGCCAGCCACCGGCTTGCACTGACGCCGGACGCAGAACAGGCTGAACGCAGCTGGCTGGGCGATGCGCAGATGGGAGCGCGCCATGCCGTGCATGGAGACTCGCCGCTGCAGGGCCTGCAGTCTGCAACCGATGCCCAGCGCAGCGCATTTCACGCATTCCGCAATGGCTACGAAACCACCCGGGCAGGTTCACCCTATGCGCGCGTCAACGCATGCCTGCAGATGTTTGCGCAATGGGCGGTCGCAGGCAGTGGGCGGCGCGGCAGGCGCGCCCTCAATCCCTTCAACGCACTTGAGCTGGGAGTGAAGGTTGGCGCCTCCGAAGCGCTTCCCACCGCCGTGCGGCGTGCCAACGACGCTTTTCGCGAAGCGGCCGGCCACCTGACCAGCTGGCTCGTCGCGCGCCGCCAGATCCAGCTGGCTGGCGGGCGAATGCCGTCGCAGGACGAGCTGGCAATGCAGGCACTGTTGGAATACGTGCAATGGCTCCCACACGAGCAGAACGCAACCGACCTGACCTTCACCGCCAAGGTGCTGGGCACGATCGAACGGCGTGCCCAGGAGCTTCAGCGCTCGGTGGCTGCCTCCGTGAACGAGACCGACGACCTGCAGCCGGCGGCGTGCCATCCGGCCATCGCATCCGCGTGGGGTGCGTTACGCGCCGGCCGCATGCGTCTGCCCGAAACGCTGCGTCTGATCCAGCGTGGCCTGCTCGACCACGCCGGACAGCCGAGCGACCTGCCGGTCGGTGCAGCGACCCTGGATGAAGAACTGGCGTCTGACGCGCGCACCCACTTTCATCAGGCCATCGGTCATGCAAGTCGCCTTCTGCACGAGGGCGACACCTCCCGCGTCAGATCGCCACGTGCGCTGTTCGAATGCCTGCGCAACCTGATGGAACGACTGGAATGGCGCGACAAGCTGCGTCTTACCGAGCAACGGGTGATCGGACTCAATACGACGCCGCTGTCGGCCGCACTTGCGATCATCCCCAGCGGCCTGGGACTGAAACTCTCCGCGGGCGGCCAGACCAGTTCCGATCGCTCGGTGGAGATTTACATGGGGCGGACCGGGTTGTCGCTGCAGATCGGGCGGCAGAAGGCGCGGCAGTTCAACGCCAGTACCGGCATTAGCGCGGGCGTGCTGCTGCCGGGCACCGAACACGCACCGGTGGGTATCACGGGCGCAGCCGAATGGCGCATGAAAAAGGAATCGGGCATCGAGCATGGCGTGCAAATCCGCGTACCACGACGGGGCAAGGGCCAGGAGCTGGAGCAGCGCGCGCAATTCCTGGCCATGTTCGAACACTTGCTGCAACTGGCCGAGCAATCCGGCGACGATGCAGGCCAGTTGAGCGAGCGCGACTTCCTGGGGGAGCTGCTGGCGCACCACCCCAGCATCACCGTTGGCTTGATCGGCCATGCCGAACGCAATACTTCGGCCACCGAATCCAGCCTCAGCGTCGCTGCCGGCGTGCGCGTGGGAAACATGGATGGCCAACCGCGTCGCGCCACCCTGGGCGCGTCGCTCGGCGTGAAAGCGCGGCGCGAAACCTCCCGGTCGCAGACGCCGATCGAAGGCTACATGACCATGGTGCTGAAGGATTCGAGCGCACAATCCAGGGTAGAGATCGCAGGGCGCGCATCGGCCAGTGTCGTCGCCCGGCAGTGGACGCACCCAGGCACCGGCAATGCGCCGCCCACACCAGTGGCGCGGCTGTCCATGGCCACGCTTGATCTCGGCTACAGCAGGGAACTGCGCTCGGCCGGCAGCACGACGTTCTCCACCTTGTGGATGTTCAACAACGAAATCGATCCCGTGCGCACCGATCGTGGCTTCGAATTCTTCAATTTCGCCTCATTCGAACGCGAAGTGAAGCGTAACTGGCAGTTATGGACCCACTACGGAATCTCCAAACTGCAGGGCAAGGTCGATGACCAGCGGCTCTATATGGTGGCCGAGCGCCAGTTGCAGGACTTCATCGACCGGGTCCGCCTCCACATGCAAGACAACAAGTTCGCCTCGCTGATCGTGGACTGGGTGTTGCAGGCAGAGGCTGCACCACGCCTGGACGCGCTGCGCGCGCAGGCCCAGCTATTGCGGGTCGCCGGATGCGAAGCGCAAGCGGCAGAAGCCGATCGCGCGTTCGATGAGCTGATCAGCCACCCAAGCATTTGGGAACCGACCATCCTGATCCTGCGCGAAAAGGGCAAACGCCAGCGCGAACGTGGCCTCGATTTCTTCATCAAACGCCAGACCAACCAGGCAGCGGAGGCGAGTCGGACGGTTGGTCAGTGGATCCCGTACGAGCCAGTCCCGTAGCGTGGTGGCATCGCTCCTGTGCGGGTGCATCCGTCAGGTCACGACAACTGCTGCGCGCCCGCAGGCACAGCCGCTCGCTGCGCCATGCGTTCATCCCGAGAGCCCCGCAGACGCTTCTACTGCGCGTCGCCCACCACGTCCACGCCCTTGGCCGGCGTATAGCGGAAGGTGTCTGCAGCAAACGCCGGGTTGCGCTTCCAGCCGCTAAAGCTGATCGCGGTGCGTTGGCCGACTGCGTCCACCACTTCCATCCTGGCCAGGCCATCCTTGCCGAACCCCAGCGAGGCGATCTGGAAGCTGGCGTCGGTGTCCACCTTGGGCGTCAGCGACAACCATTGCAGGCCGTCGCGTGGCGCGGCTTCTTCGCTGACATCGTACTTCTTGTCCAGAAGCGCCGGGTCGATCAATGCAACCAGCGGGCTGTTCTGTTCTTCGCTGCCCTGTGCGCGCACGGTGACCTGCTCCAGATCCGGATCCAATACCCAGACCTTCTTGCCGTCGGCCACGATCAGCTGCTTATAGGGCTTGGCGTATTCCCAACGGAACTGACGCGGTGTCGCCAGTGCGACCCGCCCGCTCGAAGTTTCCTTGACCCGGCCGTTCGCGTCGGTCACCCGCTGACTGAACTGCCCATCCAGTCCCTTCAACCCTCGCGTGAAGGTGTCCAGCTCCTGGCGCGCACCGGCAAACGCGGTACTGGCGAACAGAGCAGTGGCAAGGACGGCATAACGGAGCTGGCGATGCATCGCGGTCTTCCAGAAGGACATGCGTAGATTCTGATACTTCATAGATGAATGGGCGAGCGCTATCGCACGGCATGTTCAGATGGCGGCGTGTGCGCGGCAATCCGCCTCATCGTGCCGTCTGCACCCTGGACAGATCGCCATAGACGATCTGCCCGCGAAACCCGCGCCGAACCTGTTGGTAGAGCTCGCGAAACGCACGGTAATCCTGCGGCTGGCACAACGCCTGTGGCCCGCGCACGGCGGCACGCTGCAGGCGATGCACGGCGGTGACCGTCTGCCCCTGCCGTGTCCACTCAACCACGTATTCGCCGGCGGCATTGCGAAAGGTGCTGCTGCGCGGAATGGCGATGATCGGCACCGTCTCGGGAAAGCTCACCACGTAGGTTTCTTCGCGCACGCTGTCGTTGCAGTAAAACGGGGTCAGATTGTTTTCGGCCGAGGTGGTGGTGTAGATGGCGCGCGTTGACTCGGCACCTGGCATATCCGGCAAGGTCATGCCGCCGACCACCGAGAAATCCACCGCGTCCTTGGCCTGGAAGGTGTAGCGGTAGTTGAACGGTGCATCCAGATCCAGCGGGTCGCCCTGAATCAGCAGATCGCCGGTGCCGTCGAAACCGGACTGGGCAAGGATCGACTCTTCGATCCGGTTGCGATTCTGCGCATTGAGCTGCACGAACATCGCGCGCAAGCCCACTTCGCCGGTCTGCCCGCTGTCGAGCGTGGTGGTGCCCTGCAGATCGCCTTGCGGCGTGAACCGGTATTCAGTGCGGGCGACATAGCGATTGACCTTGCGGTCGTTCGGCGGCGTCTGCGTGACCTTGCCATCGCGCGTATGCACCACCGGCGCGCCGAGATCGCCGGCCGGCAACTGGCCGAAGCGTGCGTAGGGGTTGGTCGAGTCCACGTACAGATCGAATGCGGGAATGTAGGTGATGGCGTGGTTGAAGCGGCCCAGCACCGGGATCTGCGGCAAGGTCGGGCCGCCCTCTGCCCCGATCAGCACCGGGGTGCTGGCAATCCCCTTGGCGGCAAGCAGGGCCTCCAGAATCACGGTGTGGTCTTTGCAATCGCCGTAATGGTTGGCCAGGATGCTCTCGGCGCTGTTGGGTTCCAGCCCGCCATTGCCCAGATACACCGCCACGTAGCGGATATTGCGCGCCACCCACGCATACAGCGCGGCAGCCTGCGCGCGCGGGGAATCGATACCGCGGGTGACCTCATCGGCCAGCGCCTGGATCGCCGGCGTCACCGCCGCAGCGCGCCCGCCTTTGACGTGGTACGCCAGGCCCATCTGCGACCAGCTATCGAAGGTGCTGGCCATCAAGGTGGGGCTGAACTCCCAGGTCGCAGCGCTCCAGTTCTGGTTTTTCATCGGCGCGGTGCGCTGGTAGCGCCACTCCCAGCGTGCCTGGTCGCCGCGCACCACCGGCTTGGTGCTGCCCTGCAGCCCGCGTGCAGAAAGATGCATCGGCAGCCCCTTCGGCGCGACCAACGTAATCACCGCATCGTCGTACTGCGCGAAGACGCTGAAGGTCTCCCACAGGCTGAAGTAACCGGGGAAATACGGCGTGTTCTGTGCCCGCCGCACGCGGTACACAATGCGCGCGCCCGGCGCCAGATTCGGGAACACCACCACTTTCACCTTGCGGTCGGCATACATCGCTGCCGAGGCGCTGGAATAGCTTTCCTGGGTATAGATTTTGTCGGCCGCCACGTCCTGGCGCAGCCCTTCGGCCGTGACGGTATACGCCTGCAGCACATCGAGCGTTTCCATCTTCTCGCTATAACTCAGCCGGACCTGGCTGAACTGCTCCACGGCCGACTTGGTCTTGAGCAGGATCTCGTATTCGTCGGTTTCAACGCTGCTGGCGTCGGCGCGCACCTCGTAGTCGGCGCGGTAGCGCACGAAACTGTAATTGGTGTCGGCCTGCGTGCGCGTTGCAGCACTGGCAGTGGGCGCGGGCCGTTGCTGTGCCTGGGCAAGCAGCGGAAGACAGAGGAGCAGCACGAGCACTAACGAGGGACGATGCAACATGGGTCTCGATCACGGCGGGCCGGAGCGGCCCTCACCCACAGGGTAGCCGTTGTGCCAGGCAATGACAGGCACGGGCTTCCAACAATGCGGCATTGCTGCAGGCGCCCGATCGGAAGCTGCACCGGGAATGCGCCACGACATCGCCGGCGCCTACTTCGGCGGCGGCGGTGCCAGCACGGTACGGTCGCCATTGTGCTCGGGCGGGCTGACGACGCCGGCCGCCTCCATCGCTTCGATCAGACGCGCGGCACGGTTGTAGCCGATCTTCAAGCGCCGCTGCACGCCGGAAATCGACGCACGCCGGGTCTCGGTGACGATGCGCAAGGCTTCGTCGTACAAGGGATCCGATTCGTCGCCGCCACCGCCGCTGCTTTCCGGCAAGCCGGTGGCACCGACCACGGTGCCATCGCCCATGGTCTGCACTTCGTCCAGCACGCCTTCGACGTAGGACACCGGCCCGCTGGCCTTGAGATGCTCGACCACGCGATGCACTTCCTCGTCGCTGACGAAAGCCCCGTGCACGCGATCCGGCAGCGCGGTGCCCGGCGGCAGGTACAGCATGTCGCCGTTGCCCAGCAGCGCCTCGGCGCCGGACTGGTCCAGGATGGTGCGCGAATCGATCTTGGAGCTGACCTGAAACGCCACGCGGGTGGGGATATTGGCCTTGATCAGGCCGGTGATCACGTCCACCGATGGCCGCTGCGTGGCCAGGATCAAGTGGATGCCGGCCGCACGCGCCTTCTGCGCCAGGCGCGCGATGAGCTCTTCGACCTTCTTGCCGACGATCATCATCATGTCGGCGAATTCGTCGATGAAGATGACGATGAACGGCAGCGTTTCCAGCGGCCGGGGCGCTTCGCCCAGTTCCGGGTTCGGCTTGAACAGCGGGTCCATCATCGGCTGGCCGGCGTCGATGGCGTCCTTGACCTTCTTGTTGAAGCCGGCCAGGTTGCGCACGCCCACCGCGCTCATCAGCTTGTAGCGGCGCTCCATCTCGGCCACGCACCAGCGCAGGCCGTTGGCGGCCTCCTTCATGTCGGTGACCACCGGCGCCAGCAGGTGCGGGATGCCCTGATAGACGCTCAACTCGAGCATCTTCGGGTCGATCATCAGCATCCGCAGTTCCTTGTGCGAGGCCTTGAACAGCAGGCTGAGCACCATCGCATTGACCGCCACCGACTTGCCCGAGCCGGTCGTACCGGCGACCAGCAAGTGCGGCATGCGCGCCAGGTCGGCCACGGTCGGGCGCCCGGCAATATCCTTGCCCAGGGCCAGCGTCAGCGGGCTGGCCGACTTGTCGTATTCCTTGGAGCGCAGCAATTCGGAGAGGAAGATCATCTCCCGGCTGACATTGGGAATTTCCAGGCCGATCACCGACTTGCCCGGGATTACGTCCACCACGCGCACCGATTTCACCGACAACCCGCGCGCGATGTCCTTGTCCAGCGAGCTGATCTGGCTGACCTTGATGCCCGGCGCCGGCTCGATCTCGAAGCGGGTGATCACCGGGCCCGGATAGGCCCCGACCACCTGCGCCTCGATGCGGAAATCCTTGAGCTTGAACTCGATCTGGCGCGACAGCGTTTCCAGCGTCTCTTCCGAATAGCCCTTGGTCTGCGGCTTGGGGTCGTCCAGCAGCGCCAGCGGCGGCAGGTCCGAGCCGTCGGTGCTGACGCCCTGGAACATCGGAATCTGGGTGTCGCGCTTGGCGCGCTCGCTCTTTTCCACCACCGGCGCCGGCGGCGGCTCGATCTTGACCGGCTCGCGCTTGGCCTGCTTGACCGCATCGACCTTGCGCACTTCCTCGCGTTCTTCGCGCATCACCCGGGTCTGCTGCCACTCGGTGGCCTGATGGGTCTTGCGCTGCATCAGCGGCCCCAGCGCTAGCACCCACTTGCCGATGCGCTCCATCACCGCAAACCACGACAAGCCGGTCGCCAGGGTGATCGACACCAGCAGCAGCACCAACACGAACAAGTTCGCGCCCAAGGCACCGAAGCCGGAACTGAGCGAGCCGGCGACCAACTTGCCCAGGATGCCGCCGGCCTCGGCCACCTCGCCCTGGAACAGGCGCAGGTGCAGGAAGCCGGTCGAGGAAATCAGGAACCCCACCATCCCGACCAGGCGCAGCGCCGGCCCCAGGTCGCTTTGGCTCTGCTCCTCGCGCTCGCCGATCAAGGCGATCCAGGCGACCGCTCCCAACAGCACCGGCAGCAGGAAAGCCACATACCCGAACAGCTGCAGCAGCACGTCGGCCGCCAGGGCGCCGAATCGGCCGCCCATGTTATGGATCGGCGCAACCAGATTGCCGGTGCGCGACCAACCCGGATCGGTCGCCGAGTAAGTGAACAGGCTGGCCAGCAGATACAGCAGCAACGGCGCCACCGCGATCAAGGCCAGATCGCGCCAGAGCTTCTGCCGCCGCGGATTGTCCGCCACCGCCGTCTTACGCGACGACGGTTTGCCCTCTGCGGGCTTGCTGCTGCGTTCGGGAACCTGCTTTGCCACCTGTAGCCAGACCTTAGAAAAATGCTGTTAGTGTTTGATAATAAACGACTGAAGCCACGGTTTCAGCACTTGCATGCGCCCTGGCCATCCAACCAAGCGCCGCTCAACGAAAAACGCCGCACAAGGCGGCGTCGAGCACGTGGTTGGAGCGGAGCATGCCATCTGCGGTTCAAGCAGTTCCATCGCGCCGCCTTGATTCACCGGGTGGGGACCGCCACTCTATGCCGCCACGGGGGCGCGAATTACTTCGCCTGCCCTACCAATTCCTAGATCGCGAGTATACATGAGCGCCTCTTCTGCCAGCCCCGCCAAGCATTCCCGCCTGTTGATCCTGGGCTCCGGCCCGGCCGGCTGGACCGCCGCGGTCTACGCCGCCCGCGCCAATCTCAAGCCGGTGGTCATCACCGGGCTGCAGCAAGGCGGCCAGCTGATGACCACCACCGAGGTGGACAACTGGCCGGGCGACCCCCACGGCCTGATGGGTCCTGACCTGATGAGCCGCATGCAGGCGCATGCCGAGCGCTTCGAGACCGAGGTCATCTTCGACCATATCCACACGGCAGATCTGTCGCAGCGTCCGTTCCGGCTGATCGGCGACGGGGCCGAGTACACCTGCGACGCGCTCATCATCGCCACCGGCGCTACCGCCAAGTACCTGGGCATCCCCACCGAAGAAGCCTTCAAGGGGCGTGGCGTCTCCGCCTGCGCCACCTGCGACGGCTTCTTCTACAAGGACCAGGACGTGGTGGTGGTCGGCGGCGGCAACACCGCGGTCGAAGAGGCGCTGTACCTGTCCAACATTGCCCGCAAGGTCTACCTGGTGCATCGCCGCGATACGCTGCGCGCAGAAAAAATCATGCAGGACAAGCTGTTCGCCAAAGTGGCCGCCGGCAAGATCGAGACCGTCTGGCACCATGCCATCGACGAGGTACTGGGCAACGATGCCGGGGTTACCGGCGTCCGAGTGAAGTCCACCATCGACGGCAGCACCCGCGACATCGATGCGCATGGCTTCTTCGTGGCGATCGGCCATCACCCGAACACGCAGTTGTTCGATGGCCAGTTGGCAATGAACAACGGCTACCTGGAAATCCGCTCCGGCCTGAACGGCGCCGCGACCGAGACCTCGGTGGCCGGCGTGTTCGCCGCCGGCGACGTGGCCGACCAGCATTACCGCCAGGCCATCACCTCGGCCGGCTTCGGCTGCATGGCCGCGCTGGATGCCGAGCGTTATCTCGACAAGAGCGCCTGAGATGGCGCCTGATTGCCGGCCGCGCCACGCGGCCAGCATCGCCGAGGGGCTGCCCGCATGGGCATAACCGCACGCTGGTGTCGCCAGCTGGACGAGTTGCCGGCCGGCGCCTGGGATGCGCTGCACGATGGCACGCATCCCTTCATCGGCTACGCGTTTCTGCAAGGCCTTGAACGTGAGGGTTGCCTGCGCCCGGATTGGGGGTGGAACCCGCTGCACCTGACCTTGTGGGAGGGTGACACTCTGGTCGCCGCGGCTCCCGGCTACCTCAAGAACAACTCGCACGGCGAGTTCGTCTTCGACCATGCCTGGGCGCATGCGTACGCGCGCTATGGCCAGGACTACTTCCCCAAATGGCTGTGTGGGGTGCCCTACTCGCCCGTCACCGGCCCGCGCCTGCTCGGTGCGCCCACGTGGCGCGGCCACCTGCTGAAGGCGATGCGCGAGCTGGTGGAGCGCAGCGGACTGTCGTCGGCGCATGTGAACTTTTACCCCGCTGGTGAAGACGCCGCCTTCGATGCCGACTGGCTGGAACGCAACGACCTGCAGTACCACTGGCACAACGCCAGCGGCTGGGGCGACTTCGAGACGTTCCTGTCGGCGATGGATCACAAGCACCGCAAGAATATTCGCCAGGAACGCGCCAAGGTGCAGCGCGCCGGCGTGCAACTGCGCGTGGTGCACGGTGATGAGGCCAGCGATGCGGAGCTGGCCGCGATGTACGGCTTTTATCTCAAGACCTTCAACGAGTACGGCAACTCGCCCGCGCTGACGCCGCAGTTCCTGCAGCACTTGGCCACGGCCATGCCGCGCCAACTGGTGATGTTCCTGGCCGACCTCGATGGGCAACCCATCGCCGGTGCACTCTGCCTGCGCGGGAAGGACACCTTGTATGGCCGCTACTGGGGCGGTGAAGCCCTGCCCGGCCTGCATTTCGAGACCTGCTATTACCAGGGCATCGAATATTGCCTGCGCGAAGGCCTGACCCGCTTCGAACCTGGCGCACAAGGCCAGCACAAGATCGCGCGCGGCTTTCTGCCGACGCTGGTGCGCAGCCGCCACTGGATTGCCGATCCGGGCTTTCGCGAGCCGCTGGCGGACTGGTGCGCGCAAGAGCGGGCCGAGGTCGAGCAGCACGCCGCCGCCCTGCTGCGCCATTCGCCGTTCCGCCAAGGGTGATCGCCCTGCGGCGGCTTCTCCACCCATCCCGGGCCGATACATCGCACCGCCGCCGCACAAATCCAGGCACCGCCTGACGTGGCAGGCCTCTGCGCCGTTGCGCGAGACCCGTTCATCAGTCCTCATCGTAGCCCTCGCAGGCCGCGCATTTGCCGTGCCTGGTACCCGATCATTCCGCACTTGCGGACGCTACCGCAGAATATGCTAGCGTTGACTATTGATTCGGGCATGTCGCCCGCACCGGAATCGGCCCATGAAGCAAACGGTGTTGGTCACCGGCGGTAGTGGCTATGTCGCCTGCCGGCTGGTGAAGCAGTTGCTGGAAGCGGGCGACACCGTGCACGCCACCGTGCGCAGCCTGCACGATTCGCCCAAGCTGCGGCCCTTACGGCAGCTGCAGGCGGACCACCCGGACCGATTGCGGTTGTTCGAAGCAGACCTGCTGGTACCCGGCTCCTTCGCCGACGCGATGCAGGGCTGCTCTGTGGTGCATCACGTCGCCTCGCCGTTCCTGATGCCGGAAAAGATCAAGAACGGCCGCACCCAACTGCTGGAACCCGCGCTGCAAGGCGTCAGGAACGTGCTGACCACGGTGAACGCGACTTCCAGCGTCGAGCGGGTGGTGCTCACGTCCACCATCGGCGCGATCTTCGGCGACTACCGCGACGTGCTGGACATGCCCGGGCAAACGCTGTCGGAAGCCTTCTTCAACACCACCAGCAGCCTCGATCACAATCCCTACCACTACTCCAAGGTGGTCGCCGAGCAGGAGGCGTGGGCCATGTCCCGTGCGCAGCAGCGCTGGGACCTGGTCTGCATCAACCCCGGCCTGGTGCTCGGTCCGTCCCCGGCCGCAGGCTCGGATTCGGGCAGCCTGTTCCTGCTCGACGAACTGATGCGCGGCCTGTTCTTCTATGGTGTGCCGGACCTGAGCTTTGCCACGGTGGACGTGCGTGAAGTTGCCAACGCGCATATCGCCGCGGCCAAGCGACCCAGCGCGCACGGCCGCTACATCGTCGCCTCGGCACAGATGATCTCGTTCCTGGAAATCGCGCGGTTCCTGCGCAAGGTCCACCGCCGCCCTTACCTGTTGCCGCGTCTGCAGATTCCCGGTTTGGCGTTGCGGCTGCTCGGCCCCTTCTTCGGGCTGAGCCCCAGGTACATTCGCAACCATCTCGGCATCCGCTTCGGCCTGGACAACCGGCGCTCGCGCCAGGAGTTGGGCGTGGACTACCGTCCGGTCGAGCAGACCTTGCACGCGCACTACGCCAGCTGGGAACGGCAGCGACGGGCCTGAGCCGGCTGGGTGCTCCGCAAGCGCACCTGTACCATCGCCGGAACCGAACCAGGCACCTGCCCATGCCCTTTGCCGCTCCATTTCCATGCATGCGTGGCGCGCCGTGGCGATCCGGCCGGTGGCCGGCGTGATGACGCCCTTTCGTCGTCCCACCGTGTTGGGCACTTCCGCCTCGGCCCCATTCCCGCCTGCCGAGGCCGCCCTGACCGATCCCGACGGACTGCTTGCCGTTGGCGGAGATCTGTCGCCCCAGCGCCTGCTCAACGCGTACGCGCACGGCATTTTCCCGTGGTATTCGGAAGGCCAACCGATCCTGTGGTGGAGCCCGGATCCGCGCATGGTCTTTCGCACGGACGGCGTGCGCCTGTCCTCTCGCTTCAAGCGCCAGCTTCGCGCAAGCACCTGGACGGTTCGCGCCGATACCGCCTTCGAACAGGTGATCGACGCCTGTGCTGCGAGTCCGCGCCCTGGCCAGGACGGCACCTGGATCACCGCGGAAATGCAGCAGGCCTATATCGCCTTGCACCGTCTCGGCCACGCGCATTCGATCGAGGTGTTCGACGGCGCGCGCCTGGTTGGCGGGATCTACGGCGTCGCGATCGGCCGGATGTTTTTTGGCGAAAGCATGTTCAGCGGGGAAAGCGGCGGCTCCAAGGTGGCACTAGCCGCCTTGGCCGCCAATCTGCATGGCCGAGGGTGGCCACTGATCGATGCGCAGGTGGAAAATCCGCACCTGCTGAGCCTGGGCGCCGAACGCTTGCCGCGCGCTGACTTTTTGCACCAGGTGCAACGCCAGGTTGCCCTGACGGAACCGCCGGGTAGTTGGTCTGCGCGTTACGGCGAACACGCCGCCAGCGAGCTGTGTGAGACCCGCTTAACATAAAATTTGCACCGCGGGGAGATGGCGCGTAAAATGCCGTCCCTTACGGCCCTGCCGGGCCAGCCGTGACTGCACAGGATTACATGTCGAAAGACGACTCCATTGAATTCGAAGGCAGCGTCAGCGAGACGCTTCCCAACACCACGTTCCGGGTCAAGCTGGAGAACGGGCATGAAATCATCGCCCACATCTCCGGACGTATGCGCAAGAACTACATCCGCATCCTGACCGGCGACCGGGTCAAAGTTGAGATGACTCCCTACGACCTGACCAAGGGTCGTATTACCTACCGCATGAAGTAAGCGGTTTTGGTACCGAGACGCGAGGCGGCCATTGGCCGCTTTTTGTCGTGCCCGCAATTCGAGCGCGCAGTGCAAGGCAGTCACCGAAACGCACTGCCCTGCTCCGCACCGGCGGCTGGGCAAGACTTGCCGGCAGCGTAGAAACGCATCACCCAGCAGCCATCCCCGCCAAGCGTGCCATCGTCAGGGTGCGTGATCGCGATGCGCGCTGAAGACGTAAAAAAGCCGCTCTTTCGAGCGGCTTTTCCTTGACTGCCAAACAACCTTACAACGATCAATCCACCGTCGCGGGCAACAGGCGTTCGGGTTCCGGATGCGCCTCGACCACCAGTTCGCCATCCTTGACGTCGATGCTGACCCGGCCACCGTCCACCAACTTGCCGAACAGCAGTTCGTCGGCGAGCGGGCGCTTGATCTTCTCCTGGATCACCCGCGACATCGGCCGCGCACCCATCAGCGGATCGAAGCCATGCTGGGCCAGCCAGTCGCGCGCGGTCGGGGTAGCCGACAGGGAGACGTGCTTTTCCTGCAACAGCATTTCCAGTTCGATGATGAACTTGTCCACCACCCGCAGGATGTGGTCGAACGCCAGGGGCTGGAACTGCACGATCGCATCCAGACGGTTGCGGAATTCGGGCGTGAAACCGCGACGGATCGACTCCATCGCATCGGTGGAATGATCCTGCTTGGTAAAACCGATCGACCGACGCGATGCCTGCGTGGCGCCGGCATTGGTCGTCATCACCAAAATCACGTTCTTGAAGTTGGCCTCGCGCCCGTTGGTGTCGGTCAGAATGCCGCGGTCCATGACCTGCAACAGGATGTTGAAGATGTCCGGATGCGCTTTCTCCACTTCGTCCAGCAGCAGCACGCAGTGCGGTGTCTTGACGATCTTTTCGGTCAACAAGCCGCCCTGATCGAAACCGACGTAGCCCGGGGGCGCACCGATGAGACGGCTGATCGAGTGCGCTTCCATGTATTCGGACATGTCGAAACGCACCAGCTCGATCCCCAGCTGCAGCGCGAGCTGCTTGGTGACCTCGGTCTTGCCGACACCGGTGGGGCCGGCGAACAGGAAGTTGCCGATTGGTTTTTCCGGATTGGCCAGACCCGAGCGCGCCAGCTTGATCGAACCGGCCAGCGTCTCGATCGCCGGGTTCTGCCCGAAGATCACCATCTTCAGGTTGCGCTCCAGGTGCTGCAGCACGTCCTTGTCGGTCGCGCTGACCTGCTTGGCCGGAATGCGTGCCATCTTGGCGACGATGGTCTCGATCTCTTCGATATCGATCAGTTCCTTGCGCTTGCCTTCCGGCAGCAGACGCTGACGCGCACCAGCCTCGTCGATCACGTCAATCGCCTTGTCCGGCAGCAAACGGTCGCCGATATGCTTCACCGACAGGTCGACGGCGGCCTGTAGCGCGTCATCGGCGTAGGTCACGCCGTGATGCGCCTCGTACTTGGGCTTGAGGCCCTGCAGGATCTCGAAGGTCTCGCCCACGGTCGGCTCGACGATATCGATCTTCTGGAACCGACGCGCCAGCGCACGGTCCTTCTCGAAAATGCCGCGATATTCCTGGAACGTGGTCGAGCCGATGCAGCGCAGCTCGCCCGACGACAGCGCCGGCTTGATCAGATTGGAGGCATCCATGGTGCCGCCCGACGCCGATCCGGCACCGATGATCGTGTGGATTTCGTCGATGAACAGCACCGCATTCGGCACCTTCTTCAACGCAGCCAGCACGCCCTTGAGACGCTTTTCGAAATCGCCGCGGTACTTGGTACCTGCCACCAGGGCGCCCAGATCCAGCGAGTAGATCACCGCATCGGCGAGCACTTCCGGCACGTCGTTGTCGACGATGCGCTTGGCCAAGCCCTCGGCGATCGCGGTCTTGCCAACGCCGGCCTCGCCCACGTACAGCGGGTTGTTCTTGCGCCGACGGCACAGGACCTGGATGGTGCGCTCGATCTCATCGCTACGGCCGACCAGCGGGTCGATCTTGCCGTTGCGTGCCTGATCGTTGAGATTGGTGGCGAACTCGGCCAGGGCGTCGCCCTTGGCTTCGCCCTCGCCGCCTTCGCTCTTGGACTCACCATCCGGCGCGGACGGCTGCTCGCCGTCCTCACCCAGCTTGGCGATGCCGTGCGAGAGATAATTGACGATATCGAGGCGGGTGATGTCCTGTTGGTTCAGGAAGTACACCGCATGCGAGTCCTTCTCGCCGAAGATCGCGACCAGCACGTTGGCGCCGGTAACTTCCTTCTTGCCCGAGGACTGCACGTGGTAGACCGCGCGCTGCAACACCCGCTGGAATCCCAGGGTTGGCTGCGTGTCGCGCCCGTCGTCCTCGGCCAGGCGCGAGACCGAGGCCTCGATCGCCTGTTCCAGGTCATTGTGCAGGCGCACCTGGTCTGCCCCACAGGCCTTGAGCACGGCCTGGGCGGAAGGGTTGTCCAGCAGCGAGAGCAGCAGGTGCTCGACGGTCATGAACTCATGACGCGCCTCGCGTGCTCGCTTGTAGCACTGGCCGATGGTTTGCTCTAGGTCTTTGCTGAACATTGGTAACTCCGAACGGCTGTTGCCAACAATATGCGGCTTTTGTTGGGATTTTCCACAACCCTATCGGATAGGCATGTTCAGACAGCGTTAGCACGTGATCGCAGCCACACTGTTGCGCTGCTGGAATGACCTGCCGGGCGCCTCAGGCCTGTTCCATCGTGCACAGCAGCGGGTGCTGGTTCATGCGCGAAAACTCGTTGACCTGGGCCACTTTCGACTCCGCAACCTCTCGGCTGTAGACCCCGCACACGCCGCGTCCGCGGGTGTGGACGTGCAACATGATCTGGGTGGCCTGCTCCAGATTCAGGTTGAAAAACTGCTCCAGGACGGTCACCACGAAGTCCATCGGGGTGTAGTCGTCGTTCAGCAACAGCACCTGGTAGCGCGGCGGTGGCGCCACTTCGGGCTTGCTGGCTTCGACCATCAGGCCGTGGTCGTGTTCGTGTGAGGTATTCCGAGGCATCCGGCCATTATACGGTTCAACCTTGCACGCATTGGACGATTTACGCTGCGCCCCGCACAATTTGTCTCCAATTCCCTGGCTGGCCCTTGATGACCGATCCCATGACCGCGCAGCTGCTGGCGCCGTCGTCGACCGCAGATGCCCCGATGCGCACCGCACACGACGGCGCAGCCGTGCCGCGGTGGCACCGCAATGCCGTCCCCGCCGCGCAAGCAGCGCACAGGTGGTCGACCGCGTTGGAGCAGATTCGATGAGTACGCCAGAGCAACGCTGGCATCCCGATGTGACCGTGGCTACCGTCGTGGTGCGCGATGGACGCTTTTTGCAGGTGGAAGAAGCCATCGGCGGCCGCCTGCTGTTGAACCAGCCTGCCGGGCATCTGGAGCCGAACGAAAGCCTGCTGGATGCGGCCGTGCGCGAAACCCTCGAGGAGACTGGCTGGGACGTGCGCCTGACCCAGTTCATCGGTACCTACCAATGGGTTGCCCCCAACGGACAGTGCTTTTTGCGCTTTGCATTCGTTGCCGATGCGCTAGCCCATCACTCCGAACGCAGCCTCGACACCGGCGTGGTGCGCGCGCTGTGGATGACCCCGGACGAACTGCGCGCCTCCACCGAGCGCCTGCGCAGCCCACTGGTGTGGGAGGTGGTTGCCGACTACCTGGCAGGGCAGCGCTATCCGCTCTCCCTGGTGCGGCACGTCGCATGAGTACGCCACGGATTGTGGTGGGTGTGTCCGGCGGCGTGGATTCGTCGGTGGCGGCGTGGAAGCTGGCGCAGCAAGGCGAGCCGATCGCGGGGCTGTTCATGCAGAACTGGGCCGACGACGGCAGCGGCGATTGCCGCGCCGAAGACGACCGCCGCGATGCCGTGGCGGTGTGCGGCGTGCTGGGCATCCCGTTTCATTTTCGCGATTTCTCCGGCGAATACTGGAGCGGCGTGTTCGCGCATTTCCTGGCCGAATATGCGGCCGGACGCACGCCCAACCCGGACGTGTTGTGCAACCGCGAAGTGAAGTTCAAGCATTTTCTGGATGCAGCACAGGCGCTGGGTGCCGAGCGCATCGCCACCGGCCATTACGCGCAGGTGGCGCATCGCGGCGGGAAGTGGCGGCTGCTGCGTGGCGCCGACCGCGGCAAGGACCAGAGTTATTTCCTGCATCAGCTGGGGCAGGCGCAGTTGGCCGCCACCCTGTTCCCGATCGGCGATCTGGAAAAAAGCACGTTGCGCCGGATTGCCCAGGATGCCGGCTTGCCGACCCATGCCAAGAAGGATTCCACCGGCATCTGCTTCATCGGCGAACGCGATTTCCGCGAGTTTCTGGGCCGCTACCTGCCCGCGCGCGCCGGCGAGATCCGCGACCCGCAGGGGCAGCGCATCGCCGAGCATCCGGGGGTGTTCTATTTCACCCTGGGCCAGCGCGAAGGGCTGAACATCGGCGGCGTGCGCGGACGGGCGGCCGCGCCGTGGTATGTGGTCGGCAAGGATGTGGCGAACAATGTGCTGTATGTGGACCAGGACCGCGACAGCCCGCTGCTGCAATCGCGCTGGCTGCGGTCCGAACAAGCCCACTGGGTGACCGGGGCGCCGCCGGCACGCCGGTTCACCTGCACTGCGCAGACGCGCTACCGTCAGCCCGACGAGCCCTGCGCGGTGGATGTGCAGGACGATGGCAGCGTGCAGGTGCGCTTCGAACGGCCGCAACGGGCGGTGACGCCGGGGCAGTCGCTGGTGCTGTACGACGGCGAGGAGTGCCTGGGCGGCGCGGTCATCGCCGCCACCGACGCACCGCTGGAACGCCAGTTGGCGGGATCTTCTTTTTCCTCTGAGGTAGTGGCTTGATGAGTGTTTCCATGGATCACCGTGTGCTGGCGCTTGCCGGCGTCGCTCAGGCCCTGCAACAGGTGCGGCGGATCGCCGAGACCGGGCATTCGGAAGCGGCGACGGTGCGTACCGCCATGGACAGCGTGTTCCGGGTGGACGCCGCCTCGCCAGAGGCCGTGTACGGCTCGGCAGCGGCGCTGGCGCCTGGCCTGCGCCTGCTGCACAACTACTTCCGCAACCAGGGCCAGGACGAAGTGCTGCCGCGTCTGGCGCTGGCCGTGCTGCAGCTGGAGCGCCGGTTCGTACGCGATACCAGCACCGTCGCCACTGTCGCCAGCGGAATCGACGCGGCAGCGCGCCAGGCCCAGCAGCTGGGCGACAGCAGCCACCCCGATGTGTTGAGCTCGCTCGGCGGGCTGTACGCACAGACCATCAGCCACTTGCGGCCCAAGGTCATGGTCCAAGGCAACCCGCACTACCTGGGCCAGGCCGGCGTGGTCGCGGAGATCCGCGCGCTGTTGCTGGCAGCAGTGCGCTCGGCGGTGCTGTGGCGGCAGATGGGCGGCAGCCTGTGGGATTTTTTGTTCGCCAAGCGCGCGATGATCGAAGCGGTGGGCCGCGCGTTGCGCTAAATGGCGCGAAAAAGCCGCCTGCATCTGCACGCTAGCGGCCGCTGACGCGCGCCAACGGCGGTTGAATGGGCCAGGCGATGTGGCGATCGTCGCTAAAGACAACGGGGGCAGTGCCGATACAGCAACCGTGACTCTGCCGAGAACGCCCATGTATTCACGTCCACTCATCCGTCTAGCCGCTCCTTTGGCTCTGACCTTGCTGTTCCCCTTCGCTGTCGGATTCGACTGGCCCGCTTCGGTGCGCTGGGCGATCCTGGCGACCATGACCCTCAGTTGGTTGGGTTTCGCTGCCTGGGTGACGTATTCCCAGTTCCGGCCTAATCCGGACCAGGCCCGCATCCTGCGCGAGCAGGACCAACTGCTCAACGAACTGCGCACGTTCGTCAGCAACGAAGTCGACGGTTCGCGCTCGGAAGTCGAGCGTGCCCGCGAACTGATCCGCCAGGCCGTGTCCGGCCTGGGTGGCAGCTTCGAAGCGATGAATCGCAAATCGCGTCAGCAAAGCCAGGCACTGGCCCGCATCGTCGACCGCGCCGGTGACGATGGCAGCGCCGGCGTCGACGTCGCCCGCTTCGCCCAGCACGCCAGCTCCCGTATGGAGCAGTTGGTGGAAGCGCTGGAACAGGTGAGCGGCCAAAGCACCAATACCGTCCATCACATCGACGAGATGGCGCAGCATCTGGATGGCATCTTCGCGCTGCTGGAAGACGTCAAGTCGATTGCCGACCAGACCAACCTGCTGGCCTTGAACGCCGCCATCGAAGCAGCGCGTGCCGGTGAAGCCGGTCGCGGCTTCGCCGTGGTTGCCGACGAGGTGCGCAACCTGTCCGAGCGTTCCACCACCTTCAACGAGCAGATCCGCAAGCTGGCACACAGCTCCAAGGAATCGATCGCCAAGGTGCGTGAAACGGTCTCGCAGCTGGCCTCGCGCCACATGGACCGCTCCCGCGAGGCGCGCCATGAATCGGCCGCCATGCTGGAGAACGTCGCCCAGATCAACGCCTCGTTGGGCGATGGCATGCGCGAGATCTCCGAATGCGCACGCTCGATCGATGGCAGCGTGGCCGAAGCGGTGCGTGCCCTGCAGTTCGAGGACATCGCCACGCAGACGCTGAGCGGTATCCACACCCACCTGGATCGCCTGACCGCGATCAACCGCGAAGCGGTGGCGCTGCAGGAACTGCTGCATCGCAATGGCGGCGTGTACGACAGCGACCTGGTCGCCGCGCTGGCCAAGGTGTCCAACCGCCTTCGCGACATGCGCGTGGAGTGGGAGCGCCCGCCGCACAAGCCGGTGGCGCAGCAAGGCATGGGTGCCGGCACGGTCGAGTTGTTCTAAGACCGATGCCGCCACGCAGCTGCTGATTCCGACATTCCCCGGCCTTCCGGGGATTTGTCGTTCCGTTACGACCTGGTGTTCCGCCCATGACGCTTGTTGCCCCGACCATCGATGCCCCTACCGCCGCACTGCAGGCCGCTGCATTGGCAGCCGCACAGGCCGAGCGCATCGCGCAAAGCGATGCGGCCAGGCCTGCATTGCGGCGCGTCCGCATGCCGGCCGCGCTGGAACGGCTGGAACACAGCGCACGCGCGGAGCTGCTGGCCCTGATCAACCCGCGCCGTGCATGCAGCGAAGAAGAACTGCTGTTTGCAACCGTGGCCTGGGATCTCGGTCTGGATGGTGCCGCGGTCAGCGGATCGGCGCGGTAAGCCCAGCGCCGCACAGCGGGGCATGCCTCGGCAGGCGCCCCGCTGGTTGTTTCCACTGCCCGAGATTGAGGCCTTTGCGCCCCGCTTTGCCGCCAAGGCGCTTCTGCCGACAAGCAGTGCCCACGCACGCGACACCGCTCACCTGCAGCGTCAGGTGAGCTCTGCCCGCCCGTCTGCGGCGATTCTTATGACTGAACGTGCGCCTTTGATCGCTACCGCGCGATCGGAACGAGCCTGCGCGAGGGAATTGCGCGTCTGCTACGCAGCGTCGCAACTCTCTCACGCCCCTGTTGCGGCACACACTCGAAGTGCGTCTTTGCCGGCTGAGCAACCCAAACCACTTCAGCAGTGGAAGTGGACCCGCCAGTTGCACCGATGCTGATGTGTAGCGTGGCTGCGGGTCCTTGCGCGCGCCTCATCGCAGGACAGATGCATTGCAGCCTGTAAGAGCTTACGCGGCAGCCATGCCGTTCGAGGTCCTGCGATGGCGGGCGCGCAGCGACCGTGGAGATGGTCGCTGCGCGATGTGCGCAGTGCATCGCCCCCTGCTTTTCACTTATCGACCTGCCAACGCTCGGGTGCGATGTCCTCGCCGAGTGCGGGAGCGTTGGCGCGGCATGGAGGTCGCCATCGAACTTCACTAGATGGACCAGCAGCGTGTCCCGCGAGCGGCAAGGCATCGCGCCGCCTTCGACGCCAGGACGTGGTTGTGGCCCTGTCGCTTACGTCAGCTTGAGCGTCGTTGATGCCGCCGCGAAGTATGTGTGGGACGCCCTCATGGCCTGCCCTGTGACTGGTGAGGCCCTGCGTACCCGACCTGACAAGTGATCAGCGGCGTGAGAACGCCGATATGGCTCGCCATGTCTGATGTCTTCGACCCGTTGGGCAATATACACCGACACCTGTAGGGCGGATGCGCCGCGGCTCAAACCCACGCAACGCACTGGGTCAGTTGGCAATCACCAGCCGTGCGCCCAACCGCATGCCGGCGTCGGCTTCGCGCAACCACTGCGCCATGTCGCGCGGCGATAGCGGGCGTGAGTAGAAGTAACCCTGGATTTCGTCGCAGCCCTGCTGGCGCAGCAGTGCATCTTCCTGCACGGTTTCCACGCCTTCTGCGACCACCTGCATGCCCAGGGCATGCCCCAGATGGACGATGGCCTGGGTGACTTCGGCCGTGTTGGCGTCGTCGAGCATGCCCTGCACGAAGCTTCGGTCGATCTTCAGACGCTGTACCGGGAACCGGTTGAGGTAATGCAGGTTCGAGAAGCCGGTGCCGAAGTCGTCCACCGCCAGCAGCACGCCGTTCTGTTCGAACAATTCGAAGCAGCGGCGTAGCGAATCGGAGTCGCGAATCAAGGCAGATTCGGTCAGCTCCAGCTCCAGGCGTGAAGGCGGCCAGCCATTGTCGCGGCAGATTTCCAGCACGCGCTCGGCAAAGCCGCGTTCGCGCAATTGCACCGCAGACACATTCACCGCAACGCGGCTGAAATGCAGCCCGGCCCGATCCCAGACCACGGCCTGACGACACGCTTCGCCGATGACCCACTCGCCCAGACGCACGATCTCGCCGCATTCTTCGGCAATCGGGATGAATTCGACCGGGCTGCAGGGTCCATGGCCAGGGCGATTCCAGCGCATCAGCGCTTCGATCGCCGGCGATGCATCGTCCACGGTGTTGACCAGCGGCTGGTAGACCAGCGTGAATTCTTCGCGCTCGAGCGCGCCTTGCAGCGCATGCTCCAGCTCCAGGCGGCGCTGCGCGCGCAGCAGCACGTCCTGGCTGTAGTAATGGTAGGTATTGCGCCCGGACTCCTTGGCTGCATACATCGCCGCGTCGGCGGCACGCAACAGGCTGTCGAAATCCGACAGCCCTTCGCCCTGCAGCGCGATGCCAATGCTGGCGCCGAGCTTGAGGGTGACGTGCTCCTTGCGCAGCGGCTCGCCCAGCGCAGCAATCAATTTGCGCGCCACGTGGCCGGCATCTTCGGGCTCGGACATATCGCGCAGCAGCACGATGAATTCGTCGTCGCTGAAGCGGCCGAACAGGTCGCTATTACGCAGATGTTGATGCAGGCGCGACGAGGCCAGCTTGAGCAGGTTGTCGCCGGTGGCGTGGCCGAACGAATCGTTGATGCTCTTGAAGCCATCCAGATCGATCAACAGCATTGCCAATGTCTGGCCGCGCTCGCTCGCTTCGCGAATGGCGTTTTCTGCCTGCTCGCGCAACAAGAAGCGGTTCGGCAAACCGGTCAGACGGTCGTAATGGGCAAGCAGCTCGATGCGCTCGTTGGCTTCGCGCTCGCGGGTGATATCGCGGAACAAGGCAACAAACCGCGGCGGCAAGCCCTCACGACGATCCAGTTCGATCAGCACCTGCACCCAGACACGCTGGCCGGAGTTGCGATAGAAACACAGCTCTAGCTGCTCGGGCAGGCCGCCATCGGAGATACGCAGCAGCGCCGCCTCGAAAGCGTCGCGCGAATCCTGCGTATACAGCGACAGCGCCTGCTCCAGGGTGATGTTTTCCTTGCGCAGGCCGTGAATGCGATAGCACTCCTCGGTCCATTGCATGCGCCGGGTGTCGACCTCGATCTCGCAGCCGCCGATCTTGCCCAACGCGGACACGCGATTGAGCAGCTCGGTGCGCCAACGGATCAGCGCGTCGGTCTGGCGTTGTTCGGTGACGTTCTGCAGCTGGCCAAGCACGCGCACCATGCTGCCGTCGCCATCGAACACCGGCTGTGCCCACACGCGCAGATGATGCGGGTTGGCACCGAGCAGGCCGTTGATCTCCATCTCGAAGTGCACCGGCATGCCTTCGTGCTTGATCTTGCGCCAGGCGCTGCGCAGCTGCGCAACCGAAGGCCCAGCCAGCAGGCGCAGGATGTCGCGGATGCCTTGCAGACGAACCTGGGTCATGCCGAGTTGTTGCAGGAAATCCTGCGACACCCACAGCGCATCGTGATGCGAATCCCAGCTCCAGCTTCCCATGCTGGCAATGCGCTGGGCTTCTTCGAGCTGTGCCTGCTGATCGCGCAGCTGCTGCTCGAGCAATTTGTGATGGTGCACGTCGGTATGCGTGCCGACCATGCGCAACGGACGTCCGTCGGCGGTGCGCGATACCACGCGGCCGCGATCCAGGATCCAGCGCCACTGGCCGTCGTGCTGGCGTAGCCGAAATTCGGCCACATAGGTATCGGTACGGCCTTCCAGATGCGCCTGCACCGCCGCGCTGACATGCGCATGGTCTTCCGGATGAATCAGCCCGGACAAGGCAGTGAGATTGTTCGGCAGCGGCTGCTCGGAATAACCGAGCATGCGCGTCCAGCGCTCGGAGCGATACACCACATCGGCCGGAATATCCCAATCCCACAAGCCATGATCGGCGCTGTCCAGGCCTATCTCCCAGCGACTGGTGCCATCGGCACCCTTGGGCTCGGGAATGCTCAGCGTGAATGCCATGATCTGGCCGTGCTCGTCGCAGACCGCACGCAGCCAGCCCTCCAGCCGCCCGCCGCCGGTGCCTGGCAATACGCAGGGCGCCATGCCCCCGCTTTCGGCCAATTGGGCACGGCTGCTTTCCAACACATCGGCGTATGCGCCGAGGGTTGCCGGCAATCCGAGGGATTGCGCAACGCGGTTGGCCGCCAGAGGCTGGCCATGCGCATCCAACAACACCACCGCCGAGGTCAGCGGGTGCTGCAGCATGCTTGCAATGACGCCTGAGTCCACTCTGGAACACTCCGAAGAATCGACCCCGGCCTTCGGAGTCGCAATGGATAACGGCCGTGCCGGCCAATAGTTGAGCCACCTGTTGCGAGCTGGACCGAACCGGCCCGAGTTACGGCTAAGATGGCCGCATCGCCAGCACTCAAGGTCGTCCGCGGATCCATGCAACAGCCCGTCGCCGCGCCCGCATTTTCGTCTGCCCCCGTCTCCTGCCTCCGTCTGGCCGAGCGCCTGCAGCAAGGCTTGTGGACACTGACCGGCCTGTACCTGCTGGTTGGCGTGATCTGGCTGCTGCTGGGCAACCGGCTGCTCAACCTGGCCGGCGCCGCCATGCCGGAGCGCTGGTCGGATGCAAGCTTTCTGGTGCTGTCCAGCATCGTCATCCACCTGGTGCTACGCCGCTTTACCGGCTTGATCGTGGACGAGTACGCCCAGCTGGCGCAGTCCGAGGCGTTGCTGCAAGCCAAGTTCCTGGCATTGCCCAGCCCGGCCTTCATTTACGACCTGGCCACCATGCGCATCCTCGACGCCAATCCGGCGGCGCTGGAATTCTTCGGCTGGGAGCGCGACGAGTTCCTGCAGCAGACGCTGCAGGCGATCTGGCCCAATGCCGATGGCGAGCGGCTGGAAGAGATCATTGCGCAGATCCGTGGCAAGGGGGATGCCACCTGCGTGTTGAACGAAGACCTGATGACGCGCAGCGGCCCGCGGCATGTCGAGGTGCGCAGCAACCAGCTACATCTGGCCAGCGGCCCTGCCCGTCTGGTCGTCACCGTAGATCGCAGCGAAGAGCGCCGGGCGCAGGATCTGCGCGACGAGGCGCTCGAACGCTTGGAAGAGGCGCAAAGCATCGCGCGGCTGGGCTCCTGGCAACTGGATCGCACCACCGGCCTGGGGCGCTATTCGCCGGCGGTCTACCGCCTGCTGGGGCGCAGCGTGCCGATGCACCGTCGTGAGCATCGGCTGGAAGAATTGCTGACCGCCTCTGACAGCGCGACCCAGGTGCGCATCGAACGCATGATCGAAGACATGTGTACCGGTGGCGAGGTGCAGATCGATGTGCTGCTGCCGCTGACCGGTGGCGATTCGCAACCGCGCACGGTGCATCTGCGCGCCGAAAGCGTGACCAGCCCCAGCGGCGTGCGCCATGTGCACGGCACCTTGCAGGACGTGAGCGAACGCGAGCAATCGCGCCGGCTGCTGCGCGAACGCGAGGAGCAGTTTCGCGAGTTGGTGCGCGTGCTGCCCGACGGTGTGCTGATTCTCGCCGACGAGCATGTGATGTATGCCAACGCGGCCGGCTCGGCCCAGTTCGGCTTCCAGGGCGAAACCATCCTGGGCGAACCACTGCAGACCCTGGTGGGCGACAACGACCTGCCGGTGGTGCGCGAATACCTGCGCGCAGGCAGCGATCGCAATGAGCCGGTCTCCAGCGCACGCGCGATGCGTCGTCGCGACGGCAGCACCTTCTACGCAGGTCTGTCGGCCGGCGACATCCGCTACGGCGGACGCAGCTGCAAGTTGCTGGTGGTGCGCGATCTGAGCGAACCCGAGCGCATGCGCGATGCCCTGGCCGAGAGCAATGCCGAACTGCAGGCGATGGCCAAACGTCTGTTTTCGTTGCAGGAAGATGAGCGGCGTGCCATCTCGCGCGACCTGCATGACGACATCGGGCAAGCGATCACTGCGATGAAGTTGTCTGCGCACGCAGCCCTGGATGAGCCGGACGCGGACGCGCGCCGCGAGGACTTGCTGGAAGTCGTGTCGCTGGCCGACACCACGGTGACCAAGCTGCGCAATCTGTCGATGCTGTTGCGCCCGCCACAACTCGATGCCCTGGGCCTGGAGGCAGCGCTGCGTTGGCAGGCATCGATGCTGTTCCGCGCCTCGCAGGTTCGGCTGGAGCTCGATATTCAGGCACTCGAGGAACGGCCGGGCAACGAGATCGAACAGGCCTGCTTCCGGATCGCGCAGGAAAGCCTGACCAATGCGTTGCGGCACGCCTGCGCCGGCGAAGTGCACCTGCGTCTGCATTCGATCGATGGCGACAGTTTCCGCCTGGAAGTCAGCGACGACGGCGATGGGTTCGAGCCGGAGGGTCCGCGTGGGCTGGGACTGATCGTGATGCGTGAGCGTGCGCAAACCGTCGGCGGCACGCTCGCGATAGAATCAGCCCCCGGAGCAGGCACGCGCGTGACGTTGCGCCTGCCCTATCACCCGGTCGGCGAGTCCGTCCACGACGATGGTGGACGTTGAGTCATGTGGAGTCCCGTAATCCCGCCCGGACTGGAAATCGTCAAGCCCACCCGGCTTGGCGCGGGCAACCCCGAATTGCTGCACCTGGTGGATGCGGCCGCGTCCGGCGGCCCGCCGCTGATGATCTTCCACGTCGATATCGATCACTTTGCCTCGATCAACGAGAACATGAGTGGCGAGGTCGGCGACCAGGCGCTGACGCTGGCAGCGCGCAGGCTGCAGGAATTTCTCGGCACGCGCGGCAAGCTGTGGCGCCACGGCAGCGATGAAATGGTGGTTGTAGCGGTGCGCCGCGACGACACGCCCCTGCCGGAAGATTTTGCCGAGGAAATCCGCCAGCAACTGGAACTGCCGCTGTCGGTGCTGCCGTATACCTTGTTCATGACCGGCAAGGTCGGCATCAGCCTGTGTCCGGAACATTCCACCTCATTGTCCACGCTGCTGGATTACGCCGAAGAAGCCAGCTACCAGGCCGCGCGCGAAGGCGGCAACACGGTGCGGCTGTACACGCGCAACTCGGCCACCAACGCGCACAGCGAAAGCATCATTGCGCGGCAGATCGTCGATGCGATTCCGCACGGCGAATTGCGCCTGCGCTACCAGCCGCTGGTGAGTGCGCGCGACGGCCGCATCGTGGGCATGGAAGCGCTGCTGCGCTGGCAATCGCCCACCCTGGGCATGCTGGTGCCGGAACGCTTCATGCGTACCGCCGAGCGCCTGGGCGTGATCGTGCAGATCGGCGAATGGGTATTGCAGAACGCAGTGCGCCAGGCGCGGCTGTGGCGCGACCAGGGTTTCGACGATTTCAGCATTGCAGTGAATGTTTCCACGCTGCAGCTGCTGCGCCCGGGCTTCTTCAACGAAGTGATGGCGATGCTGCAGACCGCCGGTGTGCCGGCGCAGTTCGTCACGCTGGAGATCAACGAAAGCGCGCTGACCAACAACGTCAATTTCGTCCACGAGACGATGGCCAATCTGCGCAACGAAGGCATCAGCCTGAGCCTGGACAACTTCGGCACCGGCGATTCCAGCCTGAGCGCGTTGGTGCGCTACCCGGTGGACCGGCTCAAGATCGACCGCAGCTTCATCAAGAGCGCACCGGCCGGCAGCCGCGAGGCGGCGATCGCGCGCGCTATTATCGCCATGGGCCACCAGCTCGGCATGACGGTGATTGCCAATGGCGTGGAATCGCAGGCGCAGCTGGGCTTTTTGCGCCGCAACGATTGCGACATCTTCCAGGGCTACCTGTTCGGCGAGCCGATGTCAGCCGAGTCGGCCGGCATGGCACTGCGTCGCCGCTACCTGCGCCCGGAATCATTTGCCGAAAGCCGCCCCGACCGCACGCTCTTGCTGCTGGACGACGAAGAAAACGTGCTGCGCTCGCTGGTGCGGCTGTTCCGCCGCGACGGTTACCGGATTCTGGCAGCCGGCAACGTGCGCGACGCCTTCGACCTGCTGGCCACCAACGATGTGCAGGTGATCCTGTCGGACCAGCGCATGAGCGACATGAGCGGCACCGAGTTCCTGGGCCGGGTCAAGATGCTCTACCCGGACACGGTGCGCCTGGTGCTCTCCGGCTACACCGACCTGGCCACCGTCACCGAGGCCATCAACCGCGGCGCGATCTACCGTTTCCTGACCAAGCCCTGGAACGACGACGAGCTGCGCGAGCACATTCGCCAGGCATTCCGCACGCATGATGAGTTGCGTAATGGCCGGGAATAGGGAATCGGGATTGGGGAATCGGTAGAGCAGACCTCTGCGTGTTGTTGCTTCTCAAACACGCAACCAGATCAAGCGAGCGAAAAGCTGCCTTACCGATTCCCGATTCCCAGCGCGTCAGCGCGGCTGCCGGATCGGTAGCGTGATCCTGAAACTGGCACCCTGCCCTGGCGTGCTTTCCACGTCGATGCGGCCGTGGTGCTTGTTGATGATGCCGTAGGAAATCGACAGGCCCAGGCCGGTGCCGCTGCCGACCGGCTTGGTGGTGAAGAATGGGTCGAAGATGCGCTGCAACAGATCCGGGGCGATGCCGGCACCGCTGTCCTGGAACTGGATCCAGACGTTTTCTGCTTCGTCGCGACCGGTGGTCACGGTGATCGTGCCGCGCTCGACGATGGCTTGGCCGGCGTTGAGCAGCATGTTCATGTAGACCTGGTTGAGCTCGGATGGCAGGCACTCCACCAGCGGCAACTCGGCGTAGTTGCGCTCCAGCGTGACCTTGTACTTGAGCTCGTTCCAGATGATGTTGATGGTGGATTCCAGACCCGCATGCAGGTCGACCATCTTCCACGACTCGGACCGGTCCGAGTACGAGAAGTCCTTGAGGTCGCGCACGATGCGGGTCACCCGCTCGATGCCTTCGCGCGATTCGGCCATCAATTGCGGCAGATCGCGGCTGATGAAGTCGATGTCGGCGCGGTTGCGGATTTCGTCGATTTCCGGAATCAGCGCCTTGGGATCCGGCGCCTGCAGCGCGCGCTCGTAGGCTTCGATCAGGGTGAACAAGCTGCGCAGATATTCCTGCAGGCTGCCCAGATTGGAGTGCACATAACCGATCGGATTGTTGATTTCGTGCGCCACGCCTGCGGCCAGCTGGCCGATGGAGGCCATCTTTTCCGATTGCAGCAATTTGTCCTGCGCACCGTTCAGGCGCAGATAGGCCTGGCGCAATTCGGCATGGCGCTGTTGCAGCTCGCGCTCGTAATCCTGCTGGCCTTCGATGTTGTGGAACAGCGCCAGAAAATGCCCGGGCCCGGACTCTTCGTTGTAATACAGATGCGCGATGACCACCCGGTCGGCGACCGGCAGGCTGCCGGTCCAGCTGCCCTTGCTGCGCGCCTGATTGAGTGCGTCCGATGGCAATACCTGCGAAATGCGCTCGCCCAGATTGCGGTCGTCGGTGGGGTCTTCCTTGCACAGGCTCTGGCGTGCGATGGCATTGGCCAGAATCAGCTTGCCGTCTGCGCGGAACAGCAGCAGCCCCTCCATCATCTGGTCGCCGAAGGCGCGCAGGATATCCGGGGAAGGCAGTAAGGCTTGATTGAGAAAAAACTTGGCGGTCACGGGAGCAGGCGGCGTAGAGGATGCCTCAATATACGCCGAACCATTGACGCTCCGTATTGTCGTCTTGCATTACCCGGCGATGGGACGCAGAGCCAACGGCACCTGCCTGCTCGCCCAGGCTTGCCGCACCATCTGCAGCCCGGCGTGCTGCAGAACAGCCTGCAACTCAGGCCACTGCCAACGAACGCCCGCCGCGCAACACGCTCGATTGCCCCTTGGCATCGTAGGACGGCGCACTTTCGGTGCGGCCCAGGTGACGCAGCGCCCAGTTCACTTCGCGGCGCCGGCGTGCCAGCAGCGCGCCATTGGCGCGGTTGGCTTCGGCCAGCTCACGCAGCCGCTCTTCTTCGCCTGCAGGCATCGCCGCTTCCAGCGCTTGCAGCGCCGACAGCTTGTCCTGCGTGTGTCGCATCAGCCCATCGATGTCGTTCTCGAGTAATGCCTGGCGTTCGCCGGCCAGCGCATCGCTGAGACGTTGCAGGAACTCGTTCACGTTCATCCTTTCCGTCGGGGATCAACCCGCCAGTTGCTGATTCAGATCCATCATGCGGCTGGCGATGGCGTCCGGGTTGATGGAATAGCTGCCGTTCTGCAATGCATCCTTCACCGCCTGGACGCGACCGGTGTCGATCGCCGAGGACTGCGAAAGCTCGCGCTGCAGGTTCTGCAGGTTGGTGGCTTCGCCGGTCAACTTGACGCTGTCGGTCGGCGGGGTTGCGGCAACCGGGGACGCGCGGTCTTCGCCGGCCGAAGCGATCTTGCTGCTGGTGGCCGTGGTGCGAAGGGTGGCAGCGGTCGGTAGATTGCCTTCGATTTTCTGGGTCATGTCAGGAACTCCTCTACAGGTCGTAGGGGATAACGGCACCCAGAAAAAAAACTTTATAGAAATTTTTTACCTGGAGACCACAACGGTTCCGCTCGCTTCAACGATGCCCTGCACCACCCGGCGCGAGGACGAATTTTCCACCGATACGCGCTCGTTTTCGCCGGCGTCCGACAGGGCGCGACCACTCATGCGCACCTCCAGCCCGCCATTGCGCGAGACCAGCGGCACGGTGTCGCCGCGCCGGACCAGCCGCTGCGTCACCAGATCGTTGGCCGAGAGCAGCGAGCCGGCCGGCAGGACGCGGCGGGCGGTCTTGCCCACCGCAGCGACCGGGTCGGCAAGCACCGCGCCGACGATGCGGGCGGCGTCACGCTTCTCGATACTGATATCGGCCAGCGAGATGGTTTCTCCAGCGCTGATGCCGCGGCGCAAGACCAGCACGTCCTGGTTGCGACGCACCTTCAAAGGCACGAACAGGCGCCAGCCGGCCGGCTGCGGGCACGCCACTTCCACCGTGTTGGTGCCGGTGGGCTGCGCCTGCAGCGCGACCGGGCAAGCCGGCATGCGCAGACCCGGATCGAGCGTGGCCTCGGCCTCGGCGTCCGGGCCGACGGTGGCCAGCGCCGCAGCACGAATGGAATCGACGGACTGATAGCTCTGGGCCCAGGCCGGAGCGGCAGCCAACAAGATGACAAGCAGGAGCAGACGCATGGGACCAGATCCGGAGGAAGACGGGACAGGCGTTGCAAGCGGCGTGCCTGTTTTTTGCCGGGATTGGGGAATCGGGATTGGGGATTCGTAAAAGCGGCCTTGCGGGTGATTCATTTATCCACTGCCGAAGCCCCTTCACCGACCGGATCTCTTCGACAACCATACCGAGCTCTCAAGGATGCAGAAGCAGCAGCGGCAGACAAACTCGCTAATGCACGCTTTAAGCGAATCCCTAATCCCAAATCACCTCATCCCGGCGCTTGAGCGAATCCCCAATCCCCAATCCCAACAGCGCCCCGACCAACCATAAAGCCCTCAAGTTTCCAGAGGGCGCTGTCGATATCTGCCCCATGACCCACGATCTGCTCAACCGCATCGACCAGCGCACGCGACTGGCTGGCCACAACCGACTGGCCCTGCTGCTGTTCCGGCTGGGCGGACGCCAGCTTTTTGGCGTCAACGTCTTCAAGGTGCAGGAAGTGCTGCGCCGGCCGGAACTGTTCCAGGTGCCTGGCCTGCCGACCGAGTTCGCCGGCGTGGCCGACGTGCGCGGGCGCTCGGTGCCGGTGCTGGATCTGGGCCTGGCCATCGGCCACCCGGAACGCGATTCGCATTCGGAAAACGGCCCCGGCTATTTGGTCGTTGCCGAGTTCAACCGCTCGGTCCAGGGTTTCCTGGTCAGCGGAGTGGAACGCATCGTCAATATCGCGGTGGAAGATATCCACCCGCCGCCGGAATTGGGTGCCGAAGCCACTTATTTGACGGCGGTGACGCGTTTCCAGGGCGAGCTGATCCAGGTCATCGACGTGGAGAGCGTGCTGGCCGATATCGCCAAGGTGAGCAAGGACGTGCAGCTGGATCCCTCGCTGCAGCTGGTGGCCTACGACCGCCAGTTCCAGGTACTGGTGGTGGACGATTCGCGCGTGGCGCGGCAGCAGATCCGCAGCGTGCTCGACCAGTTGGGTGTTTCGGCCACCCTGCTGTCCGATGGCCGCCAGGCGCTGGATCACCTGCTTCAGGTGGCCGCCTCGGGCGAAAACCCGGCCGACCGCTACGCCATGGTGATTTCCGACATCGAAATGCCGGCAATGGACGGCTATACGCTGACGACGGAAATCCGGCGCACGCCGGGCCTGCAAGGCCTGTATGTGCTGTTGCACACCTCCCTGTCGGGCGTGTTCAACAACGCGATGGTCGAGCAGGTGGGCGCCAACGCCTTCGTGGCCAAGTACAGCGCCCATGAACTGGCCGACTATGTGCTGGCCCGCCTGAAAGTGGTCGCAGAAGCGGCCTGAGCAAGACCAAGCGGCTGCCGGGTCGGAGCCGATGGCAGCCACAAGGTGCTGCCCAGCTGCAGAAGCACTGCAGCGCAGAAAGGTGAGGCAAGCGCGTCCACGCGATTCCGACTTCACATCTGCTGATGCCAGACTGCGCCTCGGGACTGTCGAACCTTCCGGCCTGTCGAGTTTGACCGCGCCAATTCCGCGACGGATGGCGTGGCCATCGCGTTTCCGGACAGCAAGCTGCCGTGCGCCGGCAGCGTCGATCATTCTCCGCGTTCCATAGCCCGTACCACCTCGATTGGCACAAACATTGCTTCCTCCCTGGCAACACTTCGCGGGAGAGCACCGTGTCCAGCCCCTTCTCTTCGTTCCTCGGCGTCCATGGCGACGCGTTGACGCTGCGCGAGCAGCGCATGAAGCTCATTGCCAGCAATCTGAGCAATGTGGACACGCCCGGATACAAGGCCAAGGACCTGAACTTCGAGGCGGCGCTGAAGTCGGCGCAGGGCGAGCAGGATGGCGGTCTGCTGCAGACCACCGACGCCAAGCATTACGAAGTGGGCGGCGGCGCCGGGCTCAACCCCTTCCAGTTCGCCCGCGAAGCCGATCAGCCCAGCCTTGACGGCAATACCGTCGATCCCGATGCCGAACGCGCCGCCTACGGCCGCGCCGCGCTGGAATACCGCGCGTCGCTGAGCTTCCTCGAATCCAAGGTGCGCTCGATGCTCACCGCGATCACGGGCCAATAAGTCATGAGCAATCTTCCCATCTTCGATGTGGCCGGCTCGGCGCTGCACGCGCAGTCGGTGCGCCTGAGCACCATTGCCTCCAACCTGGCCAACGCCGATTCGGTCGCAGGCTCGGCCGAGGCGACCTACAAGCCGATCGAGCCGATCTTCCAGGCCCAGCAAAGCCGCCAGGACCCCAGCCTGACCTCGGTGAACGTCAAAGAGATCACCACCACCAATGCGCCGCCGATCCGCCGCTACGAACCCGGCCACCCGCTGGCTGACGCCGACGGCTACGTGTTCTCGCCCGACGTGGATCCGGTCTCGCAGATGGTCAACATGATTTCCGCCTCGCGCAATTACCAGGCAGGCGTGGAAATGCTCAATACCGCCAAGGAACTGGCGCTCGCGACCCTCACCATGGGTCGCTGACCCTTCCTAGCTGACCCTTACCAACGGAATACTCCACATGAGCACGATCGGCAGCGATCTCTACAAAAGCCTTGGCCTGAGTACCAGCAGCACCGTCGCCAAGAAGGAGGAGGCACTCGGCCAGGCCGACTTCCTCAAACTGATGACCGAACAGCTGCAGCATCAAGACCCGCTCAAGCCGATGGAAAACAGCGCGTTTCTCGGGCAATTGGCGCAGTTTTCCACCGTGCAGGGCATTGGCGACCTCAATACCAAGGTCAGCAACTTTTCCGATTCGATGAACAGCGACCAGGTGCTCAAGGGCGCGGCGCTGGTTGGCCACAACGTGCTGGTGCCCTCGGCGCAGGTAGCGATCGATGCCACCGGCTCGGCCAAGGGCGTGGTGGCCGCGACTTCGGCCGGTTTCGTCAATTTCGAAATCACCGACGCCAACGGCACCTTCGTCAAACAGATCAGCGTGCCGGCCAGCGCCGCCGGTGAGGTGTCCTTCGACTGGGATGGCACCGACGCAAACGGCAATCGCATGGCGGCCGGCAAATACGGCGTGACTGCCACCCAGACCGACACCGCCGGCTCCAAAAGCAAGTTGTCTACCTATGTCCAGGCACCGGTGGACAGCGTCACGATCGGCTCGGACGGGTTGTATCTCAACCTGACCGGGCTAGGCACTTCCCCGCTCGCCAACGTGCTCCGCGTCAGCTGAGCCGGCAACCAACACCTAAAGGAACTCATCCATGGGCTTCAATACCTCGTTGTCCGGCATCAACGCAGCCAATGCCGATCTGAACGTCACCTCCAACAACATCGCCAACGTCAACACGACCGGGTTCAAGGAATCACGCGCCGAATTTGCCGACATGTTCCAGAGCACCAGCTATGGCCTGTCGCGCAATGCGGTCGGTTCGGGCGTGCGCGTCAGCAACGTGGCGCAGCAGTTCTCGCAGGGCAATATCGACCCGACCGGGCGCAGCCTGGACCTGGCGGTCTCCGGCGAAGGCTTCTTCACTGTCTCGTCCAACGGCGCCAAGATGTACACCCGCGCCGGCAATTTCCAGACCGATGCCAACGGCTATGTGGTCAACCCGCAGGGCGCACGCCTGCAGGTGTTCGCGCCCAATCCCAGCGGCAACGGGTTTGACGTAGGCCGCCTGTCGGACCTGCAGTTGCTGACCACCGACAGCCCGCCAAAATCCACCTCCACGGTCAACCTGGCCTTCACCCTGCCCGGCAATGCCACCGCGCCGACGGTGACCCCGTTCAACCCGGCCGACGACAAGACCTATAGCCATTCCACCGGCGGCATCAATGTCTACGATTCGCTGGGCGTCAGCCATGTGCAGACCTCCTACTTCGTCAAGACCGCCAACCCCAACGAGTGGCAGGTCTACAACTACGTGGACGGGGCTGCGGTCGGTGCCCCGACCACCCTGCAGTTCTCCGATACCGGCGCGCTGACCACCCCGGCCAACGGCATCATCGCGATGGACCCGTTCACCCCGAGCACCGGCGCGGGCGTGCTGAACATGCAGCTCAACGTCACTGGCTCCACCCAGTACGGCGAAGCCTTCGCCCTGCGCGATACGCGCCAGGACGGCTACGCCAGCGGCAAGCTCAACGAAATCAGCATCGACACCAGCGGCGTGGTGTTCGCGCGCTATTCCAACGGTGCCGACAAGCCGCTGGGCCAGGTGGCGCTGAGCAGCTTCGTCAACCCGCAGGGCCTGCAGTCGCAGGGCAACAACATGTGGGCCGAGAGCTACACCTCCGGTGCCGCCCGCACCGGCGCGCCGGACACCTCGGACCTGGGCCAGATCGAATCCGGCTCGCTGGAAGCCTCCACGGTGGACCTGACCGAGCAGCTGGTGAACATGATCGTGGCCCAGCGCAACTTCCAGGCCAACTCGCAGATGATCTCGACCCAGGACCAGGTCACCCAGACGATCATCAATATTCGTTAAAAGCCGGGATTGGTGATTCGGGATTAGGGATTGGTAAAAGCCGGCACTCCGTCAATCGGTGACCGGCCCTGCCCCCTCAAATCCCGAGTCGCAACAGTCCGCCTTTACGAATCCCCAATCCCGAATCTCAAGTCTCGGTGTCCCATGGATAAAGCTCTCTACGTCGCGATGACCGGTGCCCGCGCCTCACTGCAGGCGCAAAGCACCGTCTCGCACAATCTCGCCAATGTCGATACGGTGGGATTCAAGGCCGCGTTGGCCAACACCGAGGCGTTCAAGATCCAGGGCAAGGGCTATCCGTCGCGGATCGATGCGCTGCATGTAGACCAAGGGTTCGATCGTAGCCAGGGCCATCAGAAGGTCACCGGCAACCCGCTGGACGTGTCGCTGCAACAGGACCGCTGGTTGGCGGTGCAGTCGCCCGACGGCAGCGAGGCCTACACCCGCAACGGCGAATTGGCGCTCACCGCCAATGGCCAACTGGTCACCGCCAACGGGCATGCCGTGCTGGACGAAGGCGGCAACCCGATGACCATCCCACCGCACCAGGCGATGGAAATCGGCAGCGACGGAAGCATCTCCATCATTCCGCAGGGCGAAGGCCCGCAGACCATGGCCATCGTCGGCAAGATGAAGGTGGTGGATGCGCCCGCCGACCGTTTGACGCGGCGCCCCGACGGGCTGATGCGCAACACCAGCACCGACCCGGCACAGGCGTTTGCGGTGGCCACCGGCAAGACCGTCAACAGCGGCATGCTGGAAGGCAGCAACGTGGACGCGGCCGGCGCGCTGGTGGAAATGATCCAGTTGCAGCGGCAGTTCGAAATGCAGGTCAAGATCATCAAGAACGGCGACGACAATGCGCAATCGGCCAATTCGCTGTTGCGGGTGAGCGGCTAAGCGCCACTGGCGCCCACGGCCGCACCGTCGGTTGGCTCGCCGCTCTGCCGAGCACCTTGATGGCCGCCGCCCGGGTTCGCTGCAGAGCGGCTGGTTTGTGACTTGGCTGCAGGGTCCTTGCCCGCCCACCATCGCGGGACACGCCGCAAGTACGTCCTTGTAGGCTCTTACGCGGCATCCATGCCGCGTAAGGTCCCGCGACAGTGGGCGGGCAAGGACCTGTCGAGATGGTCGGTGCGCATGGTGCACACAATGCCTGACGTGGCTGCTGGGATCACGGCCCATCCAGTCATCTTCTCCATGCAGGCCTCAGGCCTGGCAATGGACAAGTTTTAAGGGAGGAACCGACAAACTCTCTGGTGCGGTGTCCTCGCCGCTTGCGGGACCGTTGGCGGCATGGATGCCGCCATCGAGCCCCCAGGGATGGGTTCACGGCGTGTCCCGCGAGCGGTGAGGGCACCGCACACTCGACCGACTCAGAGTTTGCCCTGATCCAGGACCACGCTAACAAGAAGCGGCTAACAAACTCCACCGCTCTCCGCCAAGCGAGCAAGACGCTACAACCGGCAACCTGCAACAGACCTCCAAGCGGATCTATCACGCAGCCCCACCGCTGCCGCTAGCTGCCGCCCCTGCCCCACGCAGCTCGCCCCCCCCCCCACCCCACGTGACCCACTGCACACCCGGCAGAAATCCGACGCGGGTTTGGCACGGCACGTGCATATACCCACCCGTACCCGGAACACATCCCCGGGTCTAACGAGGAATCGGGTCATGAATCAGGCTTTGTGGGTCGCCAAAACCGGACTGGATGCGCAGCAGACGCGCATGTCGGTCATTTCCAACAACCTGGCCAATACCAATACCACCGGCTTCAAGCGCGACCGTGCCGCGTTCGAAGACCTGTTGTACCAACAGGTGCGTGCGCCCGGCGGCTCGACCTCCGCGCAGACGCAGCTGCCGACCGGCCTGCAACTGGGTACCGGCGTGCGCGTGGTGTCCACCTTCAAGGGGTTCGACCAGGGCAGCCAGCAGCAGACCGGCCGCGCGCTGGACGTGATGGTCAACGGTCGCGGTTTCTTCGAAGTGCAGATGCCCGACGGCACCTCCGCCTACACCCGCGACGGCACCTTCCAGATCAACGCCCAGGGCGAACTGGTCACCAACAGCGGCTACCCGCTGCAGCCGGGCATCCAGGTGCCGGAAGGCGCGCAGTCGCTGACCATCGGCAACGACGGCACCATCAGCGTGACGCTGGCCGGCCAGGCCGCCGCGCAGGAAATCGGCGCATTGACGCTGACCGACTTCATCAATCCCTCGGGCCTGCAGGCCAAGGGCGAAAACCTGTTCGTCGAAACCACCGCTTCGGGCCCCGCACAAAACGGCACGCCTGGCCTCAACGGCCTGGGCACCACCGTGCAGGGCGCGCTGGAAGGCAGCAACGTCAATACGGTGGAAGAGCTGGTGAGCATGATCGAGACGCAGCGCGCCTACGAAATGAATGCCAAGGCCATCTCCACCACCGACTCGATGCTCGGTTACTTGAACAACAACGTCTGATCGGCTCGCCGCTCCTCGCCCTCTCAGGAATCAACGCCATGTCACGCCTGCCTTCTCTCTCCCGCCTGTGCCTCGCCATTGCCTGCAGCGCGCTGCTGGGTGGCTGCGTGGCCGCCGGCGATGTACGTCCGTTCGCCGAACTGGCGCCGATCGTGCCGGTGGTGGCACCGGTGGCGCAGCCGACGGCCGGTGCGATCTACGCCGCCGGCCCCAGCCTGAACCTGTATGGCGATCGCCGTGCCCGCGATGTCGGCGATCTGCTGACGGTGAACCTGGTCGAAAGCACTACCGCCTCGTCCACCGCCAACACCAGCATCAGCAAGAAGGACGCCACTACCATGGGCGCGCCGACGCTGCTGGGCGCACCGCTCACCGTGGGTGGCTTGAATGTGCTGGAAAACAGCACCAGCGGCGACCGCAGCTTTGCCGGCAAGGGCAACACCGCACAGAGCAACCGCATGCAGGGCAGCGTCACCGTCACCGTGATGCAACGCCTGCCCAACGGCAACCTGGTGATCCAGGGGCAGAAGAACCTGCGCCTGACCCAGGGCGACGAACTGGTGCAGGTGCAAGGCATCGTGCGCGCCGCCGACATCGCCCCGGACAACACCGTGCCCTCCAGCAAGGTCGCCGACGCCCGCATCGCTTACGGCGGCCGCGGCGCGATCGCGCAGTCCAATGCAATGGGCTGGCTGAGCCGCTTCTTCAATTCCCGTCTGTCGCCCTACTGAGCCTGCGACCATGAACCTGTCTTCCCTGCCCTTCCGTCTGCTGGCTGCCGCCGTCGCGCTGTGCGCGATTGCCGCGCCGGCCAGCGCCGAGCGCATCAAGGATCTTGCCCAGGTCGGCGGCGTGCGCGGCAACGCGCTGGTCGGCTACGGCCTGGTGGTTGGCCTGGACGGCAGCGGCGACCGTACCAGCCAGGCACCCTTCACCGTGCAGAGCCTGAAGAACCTGCTCGGCGAGCTGGGCGTCAATGTTCCGGCGAACGTCAACCCGCAGCTGAAAAACGTCGCGGCCGTGGCCATCCATGCCGAATTGCCGCCGTTCGCCAAGCCCGGCCAGCCCATCGACATCACCGTTTCCTCGATCGCCAACGCGGTGTCGCTGCGTGGCGGCTCGCTGCTGATGGCACCGCTGAAAGGCGCCGATGGCCAGGTCTATGCGATGGCGCAGGGCAACCTGGTCGTTGGCGGCTTCGGTGCGCAAGGCAAGGACGGCTCGCGCGTTTCGGTCAATGTGCCCAGCGTCGGGCGCATTCCCAACGGCGCCACCGTCGAACGTGCATTGCCGGACGTGTTCGCCGGTACCGGCGAGATCACCCTCAACCTGCACCAGAACGACTTCACCACCGTCTCGCGCATGGTCGCGGCGATCGACAGCAGCTTCGGCGCCGGCACCGCGCGTGCGGTCGACGGCGTGACCGTGGCGGTGCGCTCGCCGACCGACCCGGGTGCGCGGATCGGCCTGTTGTCGCGGCTGGAAAACGTCGAGCTCTCCCCGGGCGATGCACCGGCCAAGGTGGTGGTCAATGCGCGTACCGGCACCGTGGTCATCGGCCAGCTGGTGCGGGTGATGCCGGCCGCCATCGCGCATGGCTCGCTCACCGTCACCATCAGCGAAAACACCAACGTCAGCCAGCCGGGCGCCTTCAGTGGCGGCCGCACTGCGGTGACCCAGCAATCGACGATCACGGCCACCTCCGAAGGCAGCCGCATGTTCAAGTTCGAAGGCGGCACCACGCTCGATCAGATCGTACGCGCAGTCAACGAAGTGGGCGCCGCGCCCGGCGACCTGGTGGCCATCCTGGAAGCGCTCAAGCAAGCCGGTGCGCTGACGGCGGAGCTAGAGGTGATCTGACATGCGTATCGCAGCCTCGCCCATTGATCTCAACCCGAGCACCAAGGCCGATCCGGCAAAGATCGACAAGGTCTCCCGTCAGCTCGAAGGTCAGTTCGCGCAGATGCTGGTCAAGAGCATGCGCGATGCGAGCTCCGGCGACCCGATGTTTCCGGGCCAAAACCAGATGTTCCGCGAAATGTACGACCAGCAGATGGCCAAGGCGTTGACCGACGGCAAGGGGCTGGGGCTGTCGGCGATGATCTCCAAGCAGCTCAGTGGCGACACTGGCGGCCCGGCCTTGAACACCTCGTTGAACACTGCCGAAGCGGCCAAGGCGTACGCCCTGGTTGCCGGCAAGCGCGACGCCTCGTTGCCGCTGCCCGCCCGCGACGGCGCGGCCACCGGCATCACGACCAGCAGCGTGGCGAAGGCGGCCCTGGGCGCAGGCAACTTGAGCGGCATCGGCATGAGCCAGGTGCTGGATCTGATTGCCGGGCGTACCGGCGCTGGCGAAGCCGGCAGCGACGATGCTGCAGCACTGAGCTGGCCGTCGGCCAACGATCGCTGGGCCGATGTGGCCGCCAGCGATGCAGCCGATGCCAATGCCGCGGTCAATGCGAGCGCCGCCAGCAGCGCCGCTGCCAGCCTGGGCGAGCGCACCCCGGAAGGCTTTGTCGCCAAGATCTGGACGCATGCGCAAAAGGCTGCGCGCGAACTTGGCGTGGACCCGCGCGCGCTGGTGGCCCAGGCCGCATTGGAAACCGGTTGGGGCCGTCGCGGCATCGGCAACGGTGGCGACTCCAACAACCTGTTCGGCATCAAGGCCACCGGCTGGAGCGGCGACAAGGTCACCACCGGCACCCACGAATACGTCAACGGCGTCAAAACCACCGAAACCGCCGATTTCCGCGCCTATGGCTCGGCCGAGGAGAGTTTTGCCGACTACGTGCGGCTGCTGAAGAACAACAGCCGTTACCAGCCCGCGCTGCAGGCCGGCACCGATATCAGGGGTTTTGCACGCGGCTTGCAACAAGCCGGATACGCCACCGATCCGGGCTATGCGGCCAAGATCGCGGCGATCGCCAACGGCCCGACCATCGACCGTGCGGTGGCCGCCATCGGCAATGCGGCGGCCGATCTGTCCAACCGCTATGCCAGTACCGCCGAGCCGGCCGGGCTCGGCACCATCCGTCGCTGAGGTAAACGCTCATGTCCATCATGTCCACCGGGACCAGCGCGCTCATCGCCTTCCAACGGGCGTTGTCGACCGTTAGCCATAACGTCGCCAACATCAATACCGAAGGCTATAGCCGCCAACGTGTGGAATTTGCAACGCGCACGCCCACCGACATGGGCTACGCGTTCGTGGGCAATGGCGCCAAGATCACCGATGTGGGCCGGGTCGCCGACCAGCTGGCCATCTCGCGCCTGCTCGACAGCGGCGGCGAACTCTCGCGCCTGCAGCAGCTGTCCTCGCTGTCCAACCGCGTCGACGCGCTGTACTCCAACACCGCCACCAACGTGGCCGGGCTGTGGTCGAATTTCTTCGATTCCACCAGCGCGGTGTCGTCCAACGCCTCCTCCACCGCCGAGCGCCAGAGCATGCTCGACAGCGGCAATTCGCTGGCGACGCGCTTCAAGCAGCTCAACGGGCAGATGGACAGCCTGAGCAACGAAGTCAACAGCGGGTTGACCTCCTCGGTGGACGAAGTCAACCGCTTGACGCAGCAGATCGCCAAGCTCAACGGCACCATCGGCAGCAGTGCCCAGGCGGCAGCGCCGGACATGCTGGATCAGCGCGACGCGCTGGTGAGCAAGCTGGTCGGTTTTACCGGCGGCACGGCGGTGATCCAGGACGGCGGCTTCATGAATGTTTTCACCGCCGGCGGCCAGCCGCTGGTGGTCGGTACCACCTCTTCCAAACTCGTCACCGTTGCCGACCCGTATCAGCCGACCAAGCTGCAGGTGGCGATGCAGACCCAAGGCCAGAACGTCAGCCTCAGCGCCAGTTCGCTGGGCGGCCAGATCGGCGGTCTGCTGGAATTTCGCAGCAGCGTGCTGGAGCCGACCCAGGCCGAACTCGGCCGCCTGGCCGTGGGCATGGCCAGCACCTTCAATGCCGGCCACAGCCAGGGGATGGACTTGTATGGCGCGATGGGCGGGAACTTCTTCAATATCGGTTCGCCCGCCGTTGCCGCCAATCCGAGCAATACCGGCAGCGCATCGCTGAGCGCCAGTTTCAGCAACGTGAGCGCCGTTGACGGCCAGAACGTCACGCTCAGCTTCGACGGCACCACCTGGAAAGCCATCAACGCCAGTACCGGCTCTGCCGTGCCGATGACCGGTACCGGCACCGCCGCCGACCCGCTGGTGCTCAATGGCGTCAGCATGGTGGTGGGCGGCACGCCGGCCAGCGGCGACAAGTTCCTGCTGCAGCCCACCGCCGGGCTGGCCGGCAGCCTGTCGGTGGCCATTACCGATCCCTCGCGGATTGCCGCCGCCACCCCGGTCAAGGCCACCGCCACGGTCGCCAACCTGGGCACCGGCAAGATCAGCGACGTCAAGGTCACCAATGCGCAGAACCCCGCGCTGCTGACCCCCTCGTCGATCGAGTTCATCGACGCCAACCAGTACACCATCGATGGCGCCGGCCCGTTCGCCTACACCGCCGGCCAGACCATCAGCGCCAACGGCTGGAGCTTCGCGCTGGACGGCGCGCCCAAGGCCGGCGACACCTTCGGCGTCGGCCCAATGGGCGCAGGCTCCAGCGACAACGGCAATGCCAAATTGCTGGCCAACATCGACGATGCCAAGGCGCTCAGCGGCGGCACGGTCACCCTCAATGGCGCGCTCTCCGGCCTGACCACCTCGGTCGGTTCGGCCGCGCGTGCGGCCAGCTATTCGGCCGATGCGCAGAAGGTCATCAACGACCAGGCGCAGGCCAGCCGCGACTCGATTTCCGGCGTCAACCTCGATGAGGAAGCCGCCAACATGCTGAAGCTGCAACAGGCCTACCAGGCCGCCGCACAGATGATCTCTACCGCCGACACCGTCTTCCAAGCCATCCTGGGTGCCGTACGCTGATGACCGACCGTATCTCCACCAGCATGATGTACAGCCAGTCGGTCGCCTCGATGGGCGCCAAGCAGTCGCGGCTGAACCAGCTCGAATCGCAGCTCTCCAGTGGGCAGCGCCTGGTCACCGCCAAGGACGACCCGGTGGCTGCAGGCACGGCGGTCGGCCTGGACCGTGCCCTGGCGGCGATCACGCGCTTCGGCGAAAACGCCAACAACGTGCAGAACCGGCTCGGGCTGCAGGAAAACGCGCTGTCGCAAGCCGGCGACAAAATGGCGCGCGTCACCGAATTGGCGGTGCAGGCCAGCAATTCTTCGCTCAGCCCCGATGACCGCAAGGCGATCGCCTCGGAACTGACAGCGCTGCGCGAGAGCATGGTGAGCCTGGCCAACAGCACCGACGGCACCGGACGCTACCTGTTCGGCGGCACCGCCGATGGCAGTGCGCCTTTCATCAAGAGCAATGGCAGCGTCACCTACAACGGCGACCAGACCCAGAAGCAGGTCGAAGTGGCGCCGGACACCTTCGTCAGCGACACCCTGCCCGGCAGCGAAATCTTCATGCGCATCCGCACCGGCGACGGCACCGTGGATGCGCACGCCAACGCCGCCAACACGGGGACCGGCTTGCTGCTGGATTTCAGCCGCGACGCGAGCACCGGCAGCTGGAACGGTGGAAGTTACAGCGTGCAGTTCACCGCCGCCGACACCTATGAAGTGCGCGACAGCACCAATACGGTGGTCGGCACCGGCACCTACAAGGAGGGCGAAGACATCAACGCCGCCGGCGTGCGCATGCGCATCAGCGGCGCCCCGGCGGTGGGCGACAGTTTCCAGATTGGCGCCTCCGGCACCAAGGATGTGTTCTCCACCATCGATGACCTGGTCGGCGCGCTCAACTCCGATACGCTGACCGCGCCGCAGAAGGCTGCGATGATCAACACGCTGCAGTCGTCCATGCGCGACATCACCCAGGCGTCTTCGAAGATGATCGATGCGCGCGCCTCCGGCGGCGCGCAGTTGTCGGCCATCGACAATGCCAACTCATTGCTTGAATCCAACGAAGTCACGCTCAAGACCAGCCTGTCGTCGATCCGCGACCTGGATTACGCCTCGGCGATTGGGCAGTACCAACTCGAGAAGGCCTCGTTGCAGGCCGCTCAAACGATTTTTCAGCAGATGCAGTCCTCGTCGTTGTTCAACATCATCCGCTGATTTTGCCGCAGAAAACCTGGGTTTTCTTCGCTCCTGCGCGTCAGCGCTTGCGCAGGCGGACGGAGTTTATTTTTCGAAGAGTTATACCAACGCTAAAGATTGGCGGGGTGCTGCCGAATAAACCAAACCCCTTGATACACAACGCTTACGTATTTCGTCCCGACGCAGAAAGACAGTAAAAAATACTGAATTTCGCTAAAGGTTCCCGACGCAACGCCGTTATTCATCTCAGCAGCGGCAACGGCCAACTTGATGGCCCCCCTGCGGAGGCTCCAGGCAAGTCCCCCTTGCCGGAAAAATCGCTTAGGAGAAATCAAAATGGCACAGGTAATCAACACCAACGTAATGTCGCTGAACGCTCAGCGGAACCTCAACACCAGCAGCGCCAGCATGTCGACGAGCATCCAGCGTCTGTCGTCTGGTCTGCGCATCAACAGCGCCAAGGACGACGCCGCAGGTCTGGCGATCTCCGAGCGTTTCACCACGCAGATCCGCGGCCTGGACGTTGCCTCGCGCAACGCCAACGACGGTATCTCGCTGGCCCAGACCGCCGAAGGCGCGATGGTGGAAATCGGCAGCAACCTGCAGCGTATCCGCGAGCTGTCGGTGCAGTCGTCCAACGCCACCAACTCGTCCACCGACCGTGACGCGCTGAACTCGGAAGTCAAGCAGCTGACCGCGGAAATCGACCGCGTTGCCAACCAGACCAACTTCAACGGCACCAAGCTGCTGGACGGCTCGTTCTCCGGCGCGCTGTTCCAGGTCGGCGCCGACGCCGGCCAGACCATCGGCATCAACAGCATCGTCGACGCCAACGTCGATTCGCTGGGCAAGGCCAACTTCGCTGCCGCCGTCTCCGGCGCCGGCGTCACCGGCACCGCCACCGCTTCTGGTTCGGTCAGCGGCATCAGCCTGTCGTTCAAGGACGCCAGCGGCTCGGCCAAGAGCGTCACCATTGCCGACGTCAAGATCGGCGCCGGCGACACCGCTGCCGACGTCAACAAGAAGGTCGCCTCGGCGATCAACGACAAGCTCGACCAGACCGGCATGTACGCCTCGATCAAGAGCGACGGTTCGCTGCAGATCGAATCGCTGAAGGCTGGCCAGGACTTCACCTCGCTGTCGGCTGGCACCTCCAGCGCCGCTGGCATCACCGTCGGCGCCGGCATCACCACCGCTTCGGCCGCTTCCGGCTCCACCGCTTCGACCCTGAGCAGCCTGGATATCTCCACGTTCTCCGGCTCGCAGAAGGCCCTGGAAATCGTCGACAAGGCGCTGACCGCGGTCAACTCCTCGCGCGCCGACATGGGTGCGGTGCAGAACCGCTTCACCTCCACTATCGCCAACCTGAGCGCAACCTCGGAAAACCTGTCGGCCTCGCGTAGCCGTATCCGCGACACCGACTACGCCAAGGAAACCGCCGAACTGACCCGCACGCAAATCCTGCAGCAGGCCGGTACCGCGATGCTGGCGCAGGCCAAGTCGGTTCCGCAGAACGTGCTGAGCCTGCTGCAGTAACTGGCAGTGACCTGCCGCCGCAACGCGGCAGTGCTCCGCAGCACGTCCAAAGCCCCTCTTCGGAGGGGCTTTTTTGTGGCCGCAGCCCGTCCACGCCCGCCATGGACGGTTTGTTGACGCGCGCCGCCGGCCACCACGGGCATGGAACTTGCATCGATAGCCGTCGTGCGCGTGACCCCTCGCCGCCGCTAAAGTCCTCGCGGATGCGGCCGATACCCGTCACGTAATCCCATGCGTCCGTCTGTTTCGGGCGCCCAGACGAGGAATGCAACATGGCATCGGTGATCAGCACTTCTGGCTCCGGATTGGACATCCCTACCGTGGTGTCCACCCTGGTGTCCCGGCAGAAAGACCCCGAGCAGGCACGCATCAACAAGGCCGGCACCGCCGCGACCACGCAGTTGTCGGCGATCAGCCAGATCAAGAGCAGCATGACCACGCTCAAGTCTGCGCTGGACAAGGTGATCAGCAGCGCCGACACCAACGCCTACAAGGCCACGGTGCCGACCGATGCCGGCTTCACCGCCACCACCACCAGTTCGGCGGCGCCGGGCAACTATTCGGTGGAAGTGGTCTCGCTGGCGACCTCGCAAAAACTGGCCTCCGGTGCATTCGCTGCCGATGCCACCGTGGGTAGCGGCACGCTGACGATCGGCTATGGCGATCAGAGCGTCACCGTGGACATCAGCGGCACCGACAAGCTCACCGACATCGCTGCAGCCATCAACAAGGCCGCCGGCGGCAAGGGCGTGACTGCCAGCGTGGTCACCGCCAACGATGGCCAGCACCTGGTCTTCAATGCGGTCGACTCCGGTACCAAGGGCGCCCTGACCATCAGCGCCAGCGACCCCAGCCTGAGCAGCCTGACCTACGGCCCCGGCGTCACCGGCGGGCTGAACCAGACCGTCGCCGCCGCCGACGCGCTGGTACGCGTGGACGGTTTCGAGCGCACGTCCAGCTCCAACACCGTCAGCGACATCGTGCCCGGCGTGGTGCTCACCCTGACCAAGGCCGCTGAAGGCACCAAGTTCAATCTGGGCGTGGCCGCCGACACCAGCGGCCTCAAGGGCAACCTCACCGCGTTCGCCGCGGCCTACAACACGGCCAACACGCTGCTGGCCAAGAGCAGCAGTTATGACGCCACCACCAAGACCGCCTCGGCGCTGACCGGCGATTCGCTGGTGCGCAATCTGCAGCAGCAGCTGCGCGGCCAGGTCAGCGGCAACGTCAACGAACTCAAGGCCCTGGGCCTGACCATCGACAAGGATGGCGTGATGAGTTTCGACGGCGCCAAGTTCGACACCGCCATCGCCTCGGACGGTGGCGCCGCGGCCGAGGTGTTCGGCAAGGACAGCAAGTTCAGCGGCACGCTGAGCAAAGTGCTGGACAGCAACGTCAATGTCACCAACGGCACGCTGACCCTGCGCTCGGACAGCTTGAACAAGACCATCAAGGGCTATGAGTCGGAGCTGGACGATCTCGATGCGCGCATGGAAAAACTCAGCGACCGCTACACCGCCCAATTCACCGCAATGGAAACCATGATCAGCCAGCTGCAGAGCAGCACCAGCTCGCTCAGCAGCCTGCTGACAAGCTGATTTCCGTGATGACGATCCTCAAGTCCTGTCAGGGTATTGCCGATACAAGTAAGGCCTATCGTGATTTCGGCCTTGCCTTCCGGCAGGAGCGTCGTCGCAGGAGCGCAGCGCTCCGGGACCAGCGAAGGTCAGCCCATTGAGGAGTCATCCATGTACGGTTCCAATCGTCAGTATGCCGAGCAATATCGCAAGGTCGGCGTGTCCACCAGCGTGACCGAAGCCGATCCGCACAAGCTGGTCTCGCTGCTGTTTGCCGGCGCTTGCCAACGCATCCGTCTGGCCCAGGCCTGCCTGGCGCAGGGCGACCAGGCGCGCAAGGGCAAGGCCATCGGCGAGGCTTGCGCGATCGTCGGTCACTTGAACGGCTCGCTCGATCACGAAGCCGGTGGCGAGATCGCTGGTAACCTCTCGGCCCTGTACGACTACGTGATGCAGCGGCTGACCGCGGCCAACCTGCACAACGACGAGACCGCGTTGACCGAAGCGCTGGGGTTGCTCAGCGAAATTGACTCGGCGTGGAACTCCATCCCCCTCGAACAACGCGGCCTTTCCGCCGTTTCGTGAGTCCTGCCATGCATAGCGTGCAAAGCCTTCAAGCAGAAATCGCCGACCTCCGCCTGGCCATGGCGCAAGAGGAGTTCGAGGCGATGCCGCAGATGCTGGACAACCACGACCTGCACCTGCGCGAATACGCGCAGCAGGTGGACATCCAGCAGGACCGCGACGCGCTGCAGGCCTTGCTCACCATGCATCAGGACTTGATGCGGATGATGCGCGAGCGGCAGCGCAAGCTGCTGGAACTGATCCGCGCACAGCGCACCTCATCGTCGGCCAGCCGCGCCTACGCGCGGGTCGGACGGATCTGATGAGCGCGCTCGGCACACTCGCGCCATCGGCCGATGCCGAGCTGTTTGCCGACACGCTCAGTTGCCAATTGCAGTTGCCGGCCGGCTTCCGCGCCGGGAGCGATGCGGGCGCGCACAGCGCCGCTGAAACCCTGTTGCGCAGTCTTGGCCAGGTCGAAGACCTGCGTAGCGAAGAAACCAGCGAGGACCGCGGCGAACTGCCGCTGCTGGTGCAGCGCATGGACGCCAAACTGGATTTGATGCTGGCGCTGATCGGCCGCCTGGTGCGCCAGGGCGACAGCGGCCTGAGCCAGGGAATGGTGCACTGGTCGGTGCGCGGGATCCGCCTGAGTTGCGCAACCAGTCACCCGCCGGGCACAACCGGCGCCGTTTGCCTGCAGCCGTCCGACTGGCTTCCTGAACTTGTACAGCTTCCTGCCACCGTGCTGGCGAACGCGAGCGATGGCCACGATGTCTGGCTGTGGCTGCGGTTTGCCCCGCTCGCGCCCGGCCTGCAGGATGCGCTGGAACGCCACCTGTTTCGCTTGCACCGCCGTCAGATCGCCGACGCGCGCCGCCAGCGTTGATCCGATAGTTGGCGCCGGGCGCCGGGTCAGCTAAGGTGCCCTTTACTGAAAAAGGTCTCTTCTGCGCCGTGCGAGTCATCATCGTCGACGATCACACCCTTGTCCGTGCCGGCCTGTCCAGGCTGCTGCAAACCTTCGCCGGCATCGATGTCGTGGGCGAAGCCAGCAATGCGCAACAAGCCCTGGACATGACGTCCCTGCACCGGCCCGACCTGGTGCTGATGGACCTGTCTTTGCCCGGCCGCAGCGGCCTGGATGCCATGACCGACGTGCTGCGCGCCGCGCCGCGCACGCACGTGGTGATGATGTCGATGCACGACGACCCGGTGCATGTGCGCGATGCGCTCGATCGCGGCGCGGTCGGCTTCGTGGTCAAGGACGCCGCACCACTGGAACTGGAATTGGCGTTGCGCGCCGCCGCCGCCGGGCAGGTGTTCCTGAGCCCGCAGATCTCGTCCAAGATGATTGCGCCGATGCTGGGCCGCGAAAAGCCGGTCGGCATTGCCGCGCTGTCGCCGCGTCAGCGCGAGATCCTGCGTGAAATCGGCCGCGGCCAGAGCAACAAGGAAATCGCCGCCGATTTGGGCATCAGCGTCAAGACCGTGGAAACCCACCGCGCCCGCATGATGGAATCGCTCGGATGCCGTCGCGCCAACGATCTGGTGCTGCTGGCCGCCAAACATCACAACGAGTTGGTCTGACGCGCTATCCGGGCACGCGTGGGCCAGCGACGCTGAAAACAGTGACGGGATTCCGGCGGGCACGCTTGAGCCCGCCTGCAACGTCAGGAAGTTCCTGACAAACTGTCGGGAAAATCATGAGTCACCTCACCTGACTCCCTGATTAGAAACCCGTCGCGTTGTCCTGCAAGATGCATTCCATCGCTGCTGCGTGCAGCGCCCATCGGAAGCGCTTCCATGAAGACGACCATTTCCGCCCAGCTTGGCCAGCAACTGCACCTCACCCCGCAGTTGCTGCAGTCGATCCGTCTGTTGCAATTGGACGGCATGCAATTAGAACTGGAAATCCGTCGTGCCCTGGAAACCAATCCGTTGCTGGAGTTGGAAGAGCTGGCCGATAACGGGGATCAGGCCGCCACCGACAACGATGGCGCCAGCGATATCGCCGCGTTCGACGAACTGCCGGAAAGCACGATGTGGGACGTGCAGGGCGGCAGTTGGAACGATGGGGACGACGATCGCATGCAGCGCGTGGCCGCCGGCGAGTCGACCGACCCGCATGTGCGCATCCTGCGCGAGCTGGCGCTGGACCTGGACGAGGCGGCATTGGGGGCCGCTGCGTTCTGGCTGGAGCAGACCGACGACGCCGGTTATCTGACCGAAGCGCTGTCGACGCTGCAACAGCTGGGCGCCACCCGTCTGGGCATGACCGTGCAGGCGGTGGAAGCGATCCGGCAGCGGTTGCTGCACGGCGACCCGGCCGGTCTGGCCGCCTGCGACCTGCGCGAGTGTCTGCAGGCCCAGTTGAGCGCCCTGCCCGGCCGCGTGCCGGCACGCCACCTGGCTGCGCGCATCCTCGACGGCGATCTGGAGCTGCTGGCCGCGCACGACTACACGGTGCTGGCATGCGCACACGATGCCGAAGTGGACGATGCCCGCGAAGCGGTGCGGCTGATCCTGTCGCTGCAACCTCGCCCCGGCGACGACCTGCTGCAGGAAAGCAATGCCAGCGTGATCCCGGATGTGCTCGCCTGGCATGCCGACGACAGCTGGCGCGTCGCACTCAACCCGGCCACCACCCATCGCGTCAGCATCAATCCGGTGCACGAACGCGCGCTGGCCGACGCCGGCGAGGCCGCGCAGCCGTTGCGCGACATGCTGCAGGAAGCGCGCTGGCTGACCCGCGGGCTGTCGATGCGCTATGAGACCCTGCTGCGCGCCACGCGTGCCATCGTCGAACGCCAGGCCGCCTTCCTGGCGCGTGGCGAAGAAGCAATGGCACCGCTGACGCTGAAGGAAATCGCCGACGAGATCGGCATGCACGAATCGACCATTTCGCGCATCACCACCGGCAAATACATCCAGACTCCACGCGGCACCTTCGAGCTCAAGCACTTCTTCGCCGTGCGGCTGGAAGGCGCCAGCGTCTCCGGCCAGGCCGTCAAGGCGATGGTGCGCCGCTTGATCGAAAGCGAGCCGGCCGGCCGGCCGCTGGCCGACGAGGCGATTGCCGGATTGCTGTCGCGGCAAGGCGTTAACATTGCGCGCCGCACCGTGGCCAAGTACCGCGAACAACTTGATATCGCACCGGCACGCGAGCGCCGCCGCACCACTAAACCGCTGCTTGCCCGGGCAGGATAAGGACTACTATGAGCAAACTCACCGTGCTGCTGGTCGACGACCACGAGGGCTTCATCAACGCTGCGATGCGTCATTTTCGCAAGGTCGATTGGCTCAATATCGTGGGCAGTGCCGCCAATGGGCTGGAAGCGATCGAGCGCTCTGAGTCGCTGCGCCCCAATGTCGTGCTGATGGACTTGGCCATGCCGGAGATGGGCGGGCTGCAGGCCACGCGTCTGATCAAGACGCAGGACGATCCGCCGTATATTGTCATCGCGAGCCACTTCGATGATGCCGAGCATCGTGAACACGCTCTTCGCGCGGGTGCTGACAATTTTGTCAGCAAGCTGTCCTATATCCAGGAAGTCATGCCAATCCTGGAGGGCCTGACGGAAGGAGCCAGGAATGAGTGAGTCCCGCATTCTGTTGATCGACAGTGACGCCGTGCGCGCCGAGCGCACCGTGTCGCTGCTCGAGTTCATGGACTTCAATCCCCGCTGGGTCACCGACGGCGCCGACATCAATCCTGGCCGTCACCGCCACGATGAGTGGATGGCGGTGATGGTGGGCTCGGCGCAGGACGCCGCACAGGCCGACAAATTCTTCGACTGGCTGGCCGATGCCAAGCTGCCGCCACCGGTACTGCTGATGGAGGGCAGCCCGAGCGCATTTGCGCAATCCCACGGCCTGCACGAAGCCAATGTGTGGGCGTTGGACACTCCCCTGCGGCATGCGCAGCTGGAAGCGTTGCTGCGCCGTGCCAGCCTCAAGCGGCTGGACGCCGAGCACCAGGCCGGTGTGCAGCAGGACTCCGGCCCGACCGGCAACAGCGAGGCAGTGACCCGCCTGCGCCGGCTGATCGACCAGGTGGCCGCGTTCGACACCACCGTGCTGGTGCTGGGCGAATCCGGCACCGGCAAGGAAGTGGTGGCGCGCGCCATCCACCAGCATTCGCCGCGGCGCGACGGGCCGTTCGTCGCGATCAATTGCGGCGCGATCCCGCCGGATCTGCTGGAAAGCGAACTGTTCGGGCACGAAAAAGGCGCCTTCACCGGCGCGCTGACCACCCGCAAGGGTCGCTTCGAGATGGCCGAGGGCGGCACGCTGCTGCTGGACGAGATTGGCGACATGAGCCTGCCGATGCAGGTCAAGCTGCTGCGCGTGCTGCAGGAGCGCAGCTTCGAGCGCGTTGGCGGCGGGCAGACCATCCGCTGCAACGTGCGCGTGATCGCCGCGACCCACCGCAATCTGGAATCGCGCATCAGCGATGGCCAGTTCCGCGAGGACCTGTTCTATCGCCTGAATGTGTTTCCGATCGAAATGCCGGCACTGCGCGAGCGCGTGGACGATCTGGCCATGCTGGTACAGACCATTGCGGGCCAGCTGGCACGCACCGGTCGCGGCGAAGTGCGCTTTGCCGACGAGGCCCTGCAGGCGCTGCGCAGTTACGATTGGCCGGGCAATGTGCGCGAGCTGACCAATTTGGTCGAGCGCCTGGCGGTGCTGCATCCCGGCGGGCTGGTGCGGGTGCAGGATCTGCCGGCGCGTTATCGCGGCGATTTCGCTTCGGCCAGTCCGGTCGAGTTGCCGCCGGAGCCGGCGTTGGTGGCCGCACCGGTCGAAGTCAGCGCCCTGCCGAGCAATGTGGTGACGCTGCAACCGAAGACCGCCGATGCCGAACCGGCCGCCACGTCCAGCCTGCCGGACGATGGCATCGATTTGCGCGGGCATATGGCCAATATCGAGTTGGCGTTGATCAACGAAGCATTGGAACGCACGCAGGGCGTGGTGGCGCATGCCGCTCAGCTGCTGGGCCTGCGCCGCACCACGTTGGTGGAGAAGCTGCGCAAGTACGGCATCGATCGCGAGCAGACCGAGCTGGCCAACTGAGCCAGCACACGCTCGGGTTCCACTCGCTGGCATAGCGCTTGCTTCAGCAGGATCACTCCGTTCGCAGCTGCCGGCTGCGGCGGAATCCCGACATCCACCCGCACCAGCGAGGCATTGATGCCCATTCCCGTCACCAGTCCGCTGCTGCCGCCGCTGGAAGAGTTCCTGCCCTATCTGGAACGGATCTGGACCAGCCGCATCGTCAGCAACGGTGGCGAGATGCACCGGGCGTTGGAGCAGGCGTTGTGCGATTACCTGGGCGTTCCGCACCTTGCACTGCTGACCAATGGCACCACTGCGTTGATCACCGCCCTGCAGGCGCTGCGCATCACCGGCGAAGTGATCACCACGCCCTACTCGTTCGTGGCTACCGCGCATTCGCTGCTGTGGAAAAGCATCACCCCGGTGTTCGTGGACATCGATCCGGTGACGCTCAACATGGACCCTTCGAAGATCGAAGCGGCCATCACCCCGCAGACCACCGCGATCATGCCGGTGCACTGCTATGGCACCGCCTGCGACACCAGCGCAATCACCCGCATCGCCGATATCTATAACCTCAAGGTGATCTACGACGCGGCGCATGCTTTTGGGGTGCGCGATGACGGCGGCTCGATCCTGCGCCACGGCGACCTGAGCGTATTGAGCTTCCATGCAACCAAGGTCTTCAATACCTTCGAGGGCGGCGCGATTGTCTGCCCCGACGAAAGGACCTATCAGCGCATCGGGCATCTGAAGAACTTCGGCTTCGTCGACGAAACCACGGTGGTGGCACCGGGCATCAACGGCAAGATGAACGAGATCAGCGCAGCGTTTGGTCTGCTGCAGCTCAAGCACATCGATCACGCCATCGCCCAGCGCAGCGCCATCGATGCGCAGTATCGGCAGCGCCTGAGCGATGTTCGCGGCGTGCGCTGCGTGGCACGGCCCGATCACGCCAGCGCCAACTACGCGTACTTTCCGATCCTGGTGCAGGACGACTACCCGCTGTCGCGCGATGCGCTGTACCAAGTGATGCGCGAGCACGGCATCCTGGTGCGGCGGTACTTCTATCCGTTGATCAGCGATTTCCCGATGTATCGCGCCCTACCCTCCTCGGCGCCGGCATGGCTGCCGGTCGCGCGCTCGGTGGCCGCACAGGTATTGTGCCTGCCAATCTTTCCTGGCCTGACCCGCGACCAGGTCGATACCATTGCCGATCTGATCGCCGGCGCACAGGCAACATGATCGCAACACGCTGCAGCTGCATTCCAGACTCCCATCTCTTCAACAGGCAACCAGGCGAGCTCGCATGACCCAGGCAACATTTATCGAGAACTTCCTCTCCGCCACCGACTTCCAGGAACCGGTGGAGGTCACCATGGACACCGCACTGGCCGACTTGCCTGAGTGGGATTCGCTCTCCGCGTTGGGGGTAATCGTCATGTTCGACGTGGATTACGGAAAGGTCATTACCGGCGAAGATCTCAAGAACTGCGCCACCTTGAACGATCTTCACAAACTGCTGGGGTAAAGCCATGGGACTGTCCACTCTTAGCAATGTCCGTTTTGCGGGCATGGCGAGTTGCGTGCCCAAGCGGATCATTTCCAACCTGACCGATTGCCCGCCGAAGATGCGCTCAGAACGCGAGCGTCTGGTGCGTAACATCGGCATCGAGTTTCGTCGCATTTGCCCAAGCTGGCAGACATTTTCCGATTTGGCGCTCATCTCTGCGGAAAAGCTGCTTGCAGAGCTGCAATGGGATAAGGAAGAAATCGATGCACTGATTGTCGTGACGCAATCACCCGACTACCCCATCCCGGCCACGGCCATCATCATGCAGCACCGGCTGCAATTGCCACAGACCGCTATCGCCTTTGATGTCAATCTCGGCTGTTCCGGCTATCCCTTTGGCCTACACCTGGTGGGAAGCATGATTGCAGCGGGCACCATCAAAAAGGCGCTTCTGCTGGTCGGCGACCGCTCGGCCACGCTTCTGGACCCATTGTTCTCCGACGCGGGCACCGCCACGGCGCTGGAGTTCGACAAGAATGCACCACCCATGCATTTTGATTTGAACAGCGACGGTAGCGGCTACCGAGCCATCATGTTGCCCATAGGCGGACATCGTGAGCCTTACGGCCCCCAACATATCTCTCCTACACGTGACGAGAACGGTGTGCTGCATTGGCCGGGTGAACTCATTCTGGATGGCCCTGCCGTATTGAGTTTCTCGACCCAGCGAGTACCTCCAGCGGTGGAAAGATTGCTTGAGTATTCTGGTGTTGATAAGGACAGCGTTGATTTTTTCGTTTTCCATCAGGCCAACAAGATGATCAACGAAACCATCCGCAAGAAGTTGGCGCTGCCGACGGAGAAAGTTCCGTCAACCTTGCGAGACTTCGGCAATACCAGTGGCGCCTCCCTGCCCGTCACCATGACCGTCCGCCTGAACGATACGCTGATCAATGCCAGGCACCGACTGTTGCTTGCCGGCTTCGGTATCGGCTTGTCGTGGGGCACGGCGATCGTGGACGTCGAAAACGCGGCTTTTCCGGCACTGATCGAAGCATGAACGCCGAGCGTGATCCGTTTTCCCTAGAAGGCAAGCGCGTCCTGGTGACTGGTGCTTCATCGGGTATTGGTCGTCAAATTGCAATCACTTGCTCACAGATGGGAGCGAGCGTTGTCATCACCGGACGCAACACCGAGCGCTTGCAAGCCACATTCGACCAACTGGACGGCCAAGGCCACACGCAAGTGGTGGCGGACTTGGCGGTACAGGAGGGTATTGACCACGTGGTGGCTGCGAGCGGTGTCATCAACGGCCTGGCGCACGCAGCTGGCATGTCCAAGCTGACCCCCTTTCGAATGATCGGTCAAGCGCACCTTGACGAGACATTTGCAAGCAACACCTACGCACCCATGCTACTGACGCGAGGCCTATTGGCGAAGAAGCAGATCGCGCCGGGCGGATCCCTGCTATTCATTGCCTCAATTGCCTCGCATATCGGCCCACTGGCAAGCAGCGCATACGCTGCCAGCAAAAGCGCCCTGCTGGGCATGATGCGCTCGCTTGGCATGGAAGTAGCAAAGCAAGGTATGCGCGCCAACTGCATTGCACCGGGTTATGTACGCACTCCCTTGTTGGATGGGTTGCAGGGAAGCGGCGGCAATATGGACAGCCTGTTTGAATTGACGCCACTTGGCATGGGCGAGCCGGAAGACGTGGCTTATGCAGCAGTGTTCTATCTTTCCGATGCCAGCCGCTGGATCACGCGCAACCACTTCATTCTTGATGGCGGTTTTTCTGTACCGATGGACATCTACGCATGACCAACGCGGCGCAACGCGCTTTTTCACTGGATGGCAAGACCATTTTGGTCACAGGCGCTTCATCAGGCATCGGCAGGCAAATCGCTGTTTCCTGCGCGCGGCGTGGGGCGCGCCTGGTCATCACCGGGCGGGATGCAGAACGCCTGCAGGAAACCTACAACTTGTTGAATGGCCAAGGCCACCTTCAAGTGCTGGCCGACCTGACCGAAGCCGAAGGCCGTGAACGACTAGTACAGGGCATTTCCAGCCTAGATGGCTTGGTCCACTGCGCTGGCAGGCAGCGCTTGAGCCCTATCAGGCAGTTGACCGAGAAGCTCATGACCGATGTCTATGCGGTCAATTTCCTGGCCCCTGTCATGCTCACCCAGCGGCTGTTGCAGGCCAACGCTCTTGCGCCTCAAAGTTCCATCGTCTTCATGCTTTCCACTGCGGCCCATATCGGCACACCCGGGGTAGGACCGTATTCGGCCATGAAGTCAGCCCTGCTCGGCATCATTCGCTGCCTGTCCATGGAGCAGGCCAAACGCAAGATCCGGGTCAATGGCATGTCTCCCTCTGCAGTCATAACGCCCATTTGGGACGCAACCCATCTGGAAGCACAGCGAAAACGCCACCCGCTCGGTTTGGGCACCTCAGAGGACGTAGCGAACGCTGCGATCTATCTCTTGTCCGATGCCAGCCGCTGGGTAACCGGGACCAGTTTGGTAATGGACGGTGGGTCTGTCCTATGACCTATTCCGTGCTCATCGTCGGGGCGGGCGGCTGGGGCCGGGAGGTTCTTGAGCAGATGCAAGGTGATATTGCACATCGCAAGGAATGGGAAGTCACCGGATTCCTGGACAGCCGCGAGCATATTCTCGATGGCTTCGATACCGGGGTACCCATCGTCGGTGACCCTTTGACATACGTGCCGCGTGGCAACGAGGCTTTTGTCTGCGCGCAAGGCGACCCATTGGAACGGCATAAATACATTCAACCGCTGCTTGCAAAGGGGGCCGCGTTCATCCCAATCTGCACCGAGGCGCACCTCAGTCGTCGCGTGCGTCTGGGCACAGGTTGCTTTCTCGGCAACCAGGTACACGTTGGCCCCGATGTGTGGATCGGGGATTTTGCCAATCTGCTCACTTGGTCGGTGATTGGACACGATGTCCGCATTGGCAATTATGCTCATGTGGGCGCACAGGTTTTCATGGGAGGCGGTGTGCAGATAGGCGATTTCGCAGTCGTGCACCCACGTGCCACCCTAGTACCTGGCGTCAAGGTAGGTGAGCACGCTGTCGTCGGCACCGGTGCGGTCGTGCTGAAGGATGTGCCGGCAGGCGCCACGGTGTTTGGCAATCCGGCCAAGATCGTATTCCACAAGAACATCAAGATGGACTGATCCATGCGCTCCAGGATGCACCCCAAGTATTACTTGTCGCAGGAAATCTTTGACTGCGAACAGCGCAAGATCTTCCGCAGGGTCTGGTTGTTCGCAGGACTCAAAACGCTGCTGAAGGATCACAATTGCTTTATCACACGCAAGATCGCGGGTGTTCCTCTGGTGATCCAGAACTTCCGCGGGCAAATCCGTGCGTTCGAGAACGTCTGCCTCCACCGTAGTGCACTGATTCAAACCGCTGCTCTCGGTTGCCGGCCTTTGGTGTGCCCCTACCACGCCTGGAGTTACGACGAACAAGGCCGGGTAAAGAACATCCCGGACTGCGATGCGATCTACCACCTGGACAATAGTGAAAAGGCCAACTTGAAGCTGCGCGAATTCTCACTGCGCGCCATCGGCAACCTGTTGTTCGTCAACCTCGATCCAGACCCCATGCCAATCGAGGAGCAGTTTTCGGCAGACTTCATCGCCTTGCTGGAAAGTAGTTCCAACGCCTATGACACTGAGGTCATGGTGACCACATGGCATGGCCGGTACAACTGGAAGCTGGCCTACGAGAATCTGCGGGACGCCAACCACCCGCGCTTTGTCCACCCCAAGACCCTGGCCAAAAGCGTCAACTTCACTCCCCAGGTAAACGAGGAACAAGCCAAGGAGTCCATGGAGGCCTTGCAGGACACGTCGCCGGTAGCGCTGAGGCGCGAGATGCGCCGCTTCAGTTTCGGCGGCCCGGAAGCCACCATCCCCAACCTTAAGCATTTCGGCTGGCACGCTAAAGTGGAACGCTGGGGCAAGCAGGACGCCTACTTTAACTGGCTTGCCTTCCCGAATTTGCATATCGCCAGCGCCAACGGGGGCTATTCCTTCACTCTGGAACACCACATCCCCGTCGCACCGGACCGGACCGACCTGGAAATCTATTGGTTTAGCGCACGCAAGAAACAGCCTTACCGTTCTTCCAGCCAAGTGCTGCTTGCGCAGATGCACGGCAGCAAGGTGGTAGTGGGAGAAGACGTGGACATCATGGAGCGGGTGCAGGCGGCACTGCATACAGACGCCCCGCTACCCACCCAGGGAGCCTATGAATCCATGAATCGCCTGGTTGAGCGCTGGTACACGGCGCTGATGGAGACCGAACATGAGATCTAGGTGGATCATCGGCGGCAGCGAATACCTCGATCTGGCCTTTCATGCCTGGAAGCACGCGCGTCAGGACGAGACGGTCATCAGGATCGATGTACCACAAGACTCGGAACACGAATTCGATCTGGGCGTGCTGGATCGACTGAATCCGACCGACGGCGCCATGTTCGTGGCTTTCGACGAACGCTTCGGCAACTTCAAGCGCATGGAACTGATGCAGGCAGCAATGGAGCGTGGCTTCAAGCTGGAGCCATTCATACACCCCAGCGCCGCCATCGGCACGGACACTGTCATCGGCCTCAACGCATTCGTGGGTGCCAATGCTGTCGTCGGGCACGGGTGCAGGATCGACTACAACACCGTCATCCATGCCGGAGCGCACCTTGGGCCGGCATGCCGCATCAAATCCTCATGCTGGATAGAGCATGGCGTTCAAATCGGCGCGGGCGTCGAAATCGGCGGCAACAGCATCTTGCGTACCGGCGCCATCGTGAGTGGGGGCGTCAAGGTGGGGCGAAGCTGCGAACTTGGCTGGTCACGTGTCTACTGCGAGGACGTGCCGGCCAAGACCTATTTCCACGCCCGCTACGACACTCCAATCCATGTTTATGAAGCCTAAGCCGGGGACCAATCATGCAAACCGCTATCCAATTCAAACTAAATATCGACCCGCAGGCATCGGAAGAGACGTTTCAGGTCGCCGCCGAAGGCCTGACTGGTGATCCGATGTTCGGTATTCCCGAGGACGTTCGCCACCTCATTGCCAAATTTGGCGACGAAGTCAAGGTGATCGTTTTAGGAACCGGGGGGTTCGGCGCGCACTTGCTGAACCTGAAGCAGGACCGGCACTGCAATGTGATCGCCTCGGTGGACGACTTCCGCTATCACTCCGGTGCGCTGTATTACGGCACTCCGATCATCTCGACGGACAGGTTCATCGAACTGACCAAGTCTGGCGACATCATCGCCCTCAACACCTGCCGATATGACGGACCCAAGCGATTTTTTGACCAGGTCTGCAGGCAGCACGGGATTGCTCATATCAACTTTGAACAGGCCGTTCGCGCTTTCGGTCTACAGGGGCGTGTAGATTTCCGGGTGGACGATTGGGGACGGGAGATCGTGCGCAACATTCCCAGGTTTCAGCGCCTGGCAGAACGCTTTTCCGATGCCTATTCGGCACAAACCCTGTTCTCTGTCCTCAACTTCCACCTGACGTGTGACCCCGAGTACTACCACGAAATCGAACGCCCCTACACCACGTTGTACTTCCGCTCCGGCCTGCTGCAATTCGGTAGCGGAGAAAAGATGGTTGATTGCGGCGCCTCGATTGGCGAGTCGCTCGCAGGCCTGATTGGCGCCACCAAAGGCCAATTCTCGCGTTCTTGGATGATTGAACCCGATCGGATCAACGTCGGCACACTCAAGAACGTACTGCGCCGCTACGAAGGCACAGCTCTGGCGTCCAGAATCAGTCTGCATGACTGCGGCGTAGGCGAGACAACAGGCAGGGTCCCATTCAATCATGAGGGTGGCCACGGCGGCTTCGTCAAGCCTTCGAGTGAGGATTGCGAACCGGCAGACATGATCGACGTATGTTGCATCGACGATGTCATCGACGATGCACCCACCTTCATCAAAATGGACATCGAGGGGTCGGAGCTTTCGGCACTGAAAGGTGCGCAGAATGCGATTGTTCAGTGCAAGCCCAAGATGGCGATCTCCGCCTATCACAGAGCTACCGACCTGCTAGATCTAAGCGATTTTGCCCTATCTCTGAACCCGGATTACAGGATCGGCCTGCGCCATCACACGCCGGATCGCTGGGATACCTGCCTTTATTTTTATTAACGCTCTGCCTTAAAAATGAGCGGATCGATGACTGACCCAAGCAAGATTTTCCTTTTCAACTCAGCTCTTCCTGAATCCCTGGAAATTTCGGATTTCCTGAAAGGCATGGGGCCGTCCCAAGACAATGTCAGAGGCCAGAATATAGGAAACGGCTATATCGCCTACGGTTTTTTGAAAGCGCTGTTCGGGCGCCCGGTGAAAGTTGACCACATCTCTAACGCGCTTGAGGCAAAGCTCTCCGATCAACTTGCAGAAGAGATCAACCAAAAATATTCGCATCTTGTCTGGACGATGAAGGATGACATCCGGGAGGACTTCTCGGGCCTCCCGGTTGAGCGGATCACGCACTTTCTTGAAAAAATCACGATCCCGATCGTGCCGGTGAGCCTTTGCGCGAACTCATTCAACGGCTACGACCCGAACCTGGCCGAGCGCCTCAGCCCCAATCAAAAGCGAAATTTCTCCCTTCTCTCTGAAAAGTCCAAGCTAATTGGTGTTCGCGGAAATTATTCCGCCGAGATCCTGAATAGCCTTGGCATAAAGAACGTCAGAGTGATTGGCTGCCCGAGCTATTTCGAGAACGGACCCACCCGGGCTCTGCAAAAAAAGCCGTGGGATGCGGACAAGGTCATCACTACGGCCACATTCTTCAATTCCGGGCTGCCGAGGACATCCCATCTGCTGCAGGATGAATTGTATTTCATCAACTTGCTCTATCTTGAAAAAGCGCTGCCATCGACCCGCAACATCACAGCGCAACCTTTCAATCTCGACGAAATACCCACGTCCTTCCAACTATTGGCCAAGGCCATGGCTGGACGGCTGGAATTTTTCTCTGATTACAGCCGATGGGCCACGTTCTTCAAAAGCAACGACCATTGCCTCACGATTGGAACCCGACTTCACTCCGGAATTCTCTCGATTAATAGCGGCGTCCCCGCCATTGTGACCAACCCGGATTCCAGGGCCAGGGAAACTTGCGAATACCTCCGCATCCCTTATGACCCTACCATTCACAGCCGAAGCAACATCCGTGAAGTTTTCGAGAACCTCGACCTCTCTGAAATGAACAACGCTTACCCGGTTTTGTACAAGGAATTTCTTGATTTTCTCGACGCAGTCGGCCTTGTTCCTTGCACTGTGCCTCATGAAAAACCTTGTTTTGAATTTCCGGATCTAAAGAAAAGCACTAGCCCCTCGGTTGCAGCTGAGCTACATGAAGCCTACACCGAACTCGTAGAGAATCTGGACCGCGAAGTCGTTGTTCGGAGAGAGCATGGCGGAGAGATGTCTCGGCGCTTGGTAGATAAATTCCAACTCCTTAGACGGCGCTATCCAGGGCTGACGCGCAAGGAGTATTTGGATTATCTCAGCCGATCTACGGGTAAAGCCACGTGAAATCGAATCTAGTCAGCATCGTCATGCCGACCTACAAGCCACGCTACTTTGCGCAGGCGCTGGATAGCGTTTTGGCGCAAACCTAAGCAGCGTTGCAGCTGGTGACCTGTGACGCCGATGCCCCTGCCGCCATTGAGGCGGTAGTAGCGTCCAAGTTGCTGGTAGCGCCCTCCCCCCGTTCGCTACCAGCAACCAGATAAGCATTAAAGAGTAAGGTCATACCGATTTCCGGCAGCGCGTAGACAAGCTGGGCTAGCAGCGCACCAGCTTGGAAATCGCCCCTCTGAATGAGGAATGCTGGTCTTCACAAACTAACAGCCTTTACAAATTCTGACGTCAGTAATAAGTACCACCGGCAGTAACGAATCCCGCTGCATTTCCCGGAAAGACATTTGGACCTTTTCCGTTAATCCAAATCACTCCATTTGTGTATATTTGATATCGCTGACCCGTGGCCGCCCCGGAGAATGTAAATACGTTGTCACCGCCATTTATGCTACCAACGCGACCAACGTTAGTAAAGGCAGTAAAAGCCGGCGTACCTGTCAGTGCAACGGTAATGCTACCAATAATTAGCTGACCACCATCATACACCCCATAGTGGTAAATACCACCTCCAGTGATACTGTAGTTACCGTTGACGTAGCAGACGCCATTGGAAATTGCGACGATTTGGAAACCGGTCATTGCTGCAAACACGTGACCACCTAGGAAACTGCACAACGCTCTATTACTAATCAATATGCCATTTACTGTACCTCCGCCGCCAAAAGTGAAACCGGACACCGAAACCCTGCTACCCTCACTAACCGTGAGGAGGTATCCTGCTGTGTTACGCCAAATAGCAGATGTGCTACCTACAAGTCTTACGATGCCACCTGCCACGCTGCCCATCAAAACATTTTCTATGTAAGTTCCGTCTGCAACATTGATAATCGCTGTATAGCCACATAATGAATAGCGCGTCCTCACTACATTCACAGCACGCTGGATGGTCTGAAACGCAGTCGCAGCGCTTAACCCATCGTTTGAATCACTACCGGTGCTGGAGACATACAAAGATAAATCCTGAGTCAAGGCAATGGCGTAAGTGGCATAGCTGTTTGCACTGGTACCCATCGCGAACCGACCTTCATCAATGATGAAATACGGCTCGCTGGCAGCGAGTTCACCAGCTGTGGCAGCAGCATCAAATTGCGCACGAGTTCCGCGTTTCACATAAATATTTGCACCTGATATTGAATCAGACATGGCGTTAAATTCCCTGGATTTATAGTTCAAAATAAATGATATTAAAAATTTTTGACACTATCACTCCAATTGAAGCGTGAGATTTTTTCAGGCCAATACCCCGTTAGCGGACATTATATTTAAATGGAAAAATTCAACGGAAAATTGCTCTTTCTTCAATTTATCATTGACTTAATTCTATTATTGAGAACCAGTCCTCAGTTGAGGATTCGCCTCAACACAGCATCCGTGCATATGCGCATTACAGGCTTTGCTGAACTCAGCACCTCGCGCAGGCGATCAAAGCACGAGTATTTCAAGCAACGGACCGCTCTGGCTCCGCTGCCTGTATACGCTTAGTTGCCGAATCCTCGACAATGCGATGAGTCCCAGTCCTCCAATCCTCGAACACGGTCCGCTCTGCATGACTTCTACCACTCTGGTCAGCATTGTCATGCCGACCTACAAGCCGCGCTATTTCGCGCAGGCGCTGGACAGCGTGCTGGCGCAGACTTACACGGCGCTGGAGTTGGTGATCTGCGACGACAACGCCGATGGCGCCATCGAGGCTGTGCTGGCGTCGAGGCTGGCTGACGCCCCATTTCCGATCCGCTACCACCGCAATACCCCCCGCCTCGGCGAACTCGGCAGCACGGTCAAGGGGATCGGCCTGGCGCAGGGCGAGTACGTCAAGTTGCTGCACGACGACGACGTGCTGCAGCCGGACTGCGTCGCGCAGCTGGTCGGCGCAATGGAGCGCAACCCCGGCACCGCGCTGGCGTCCTCGCGCCGGCTGCGGATCGACGATGACGGTGCGCCGTTGCCGGACATCCTGGCCACCAGCTTCCCGTTTGCCGAGGACGTGCTGATCGATGGGCCGGAGTTGGTGTCGTTCCTGGCCGACCATGCCATCAACTTCATCGGCGAGCCGAGTTGCGTGCTTGCACGGCGCGCCGACCTGGTGGCGCTGGGTAGCGAGCTGATGATGTTGAACGGCAAGGCCATCCACTGGGTTGGCGACCTGGCGATCTACGTCAAGCTGCTGCGTCACGGCAACCTGGCCTTGCTGTCCAGCCCGCTCACGCATTTTCGCGTGTCCAGTGCGCAGTTCAGTCAGGCCGGCCGCGATCAGCCCGGTATCGGCGATCAAGGTCACGACGACCTGCGCCAGGGCATCCGCCAACTCGGCTGGCGGCGCGAGGGCGGCGACAACCGCCAGGTGCGTGTCGCCCCGCTTAGCCCGCACAAGGCGCGGGTGTTCAAGTCGGTGGATCTGGTCAACGCCTTGATGCAGAGCGCAGGAATGGCCGAGCGCGTGTCGCCGGCCACCTGGTTGGGGGTGCGTCATCCCAGCACCGTGCAGCGCGCCTTGATCGATGCACGTTTGCAGGCGCATGCGGGCGGCCCGCGGATCGCAGTGATGGTGGTCGACAGCGACGGCGATGCGGCGGCGGTGGCCGCAACCCAGGCCAGCCTGGCGGCGGTGGCGTGTTATCGGAACCAGCAGACCTGGGTGATCAGCAGCTCGCCGCAGCAGGCCGCCGAGCACGGCGAGTACGGCGTGCTGATCGGTCCGGACGGCTTGGTGCCCGCACTCAATCGGACCATCGCCACGCAACAGTCCACCGACTGGGTGCTGCTGGTCCAGGCCGGCAGCCTGTTCACCGCCAGCGGCCTGCTGATGCTGGCGCTGGAGATGCTCGCGCTGCCGGACACGTGTCAGGCCATCTACGCCGATGAAGTGGTCGCGCTGGACGGCGGTCAGCTGGGGCTGGCGATGCGGCCGGCGCTGTATCTGGACATGTTGCTGAGCTCACCGTCGACGATGTCGCGGCATTGGCTGTTCCGGCACCAGACGCTAGTGGCCGATGGCGGCTTTGCAACCGAAACGAGCGACGCCTTCGAACTGGATTACCAGCTTGGGCTGGTCGAACGCTACGGCCTGGCCTGCATCCAGCACATCGCCGAACCCTTGCTGGTGGCATCGGCCACCACGCGGCATGGCGACGAAGACGAGCAGCGCGCCATCAGCCGCCATCTTGCCGCGCGCGGGTACGTGGACGCGGTGGTGAGCAGCAACGGCCCCGGCAGGCACGCGGTGGACTACCGTCATGCACAGCAACCATTGGTCAGCATCCTGGTGCTGGTGGATGGACGCCTGGCGCAGGTGCAGCGCTGCCTGGAAAGCGTGCTCGCCAACACCGGCTACCCGCACTACGAGCTGCTGTTGCTGGATCGCGGCGACAGCGCCGAGCCGGGGTTGCGCGACTGGCTGGCGGGCATCGACAACCTCGGCCTGCAGCAGATCCGCGTGCTGCGCTTCGACGGTGCGCCCTCGCGCGAAGCGGCCTGCAATGCGGCGGCCGAGCAGGCACGTGGGGAGGTGTTGCTGTGGCTGGCGGCCGGCGCGGCAGCGATCAAGGCCGATTGGCTGGCGCAGCTGCTCAACCACGCGCTGCGCCCGGAGGTCGGCGCGGTGGCCGGCAAGCTGCTGCGCGGCGACGGCACTGTGCATCACGCCGGCCTGCTGCTAGGCCTGGGCGCACCGGCAGCGCGCGCCTTCGCAGGTGCGGCGTTCGACGAATCGGGCTATCTGCAGCGCCTGCAACTGGATCAGAACTACAGCGCGCTCAGTGGCGAATGCCTGATGCTGCCGCGCCAGCTGTTCCTGGACGCCGGCGGCTTTGCGCAGGAACCGGCATTGGCGCAATGGAGCGACGTCGATCTATGTCTGCGCCTGCAGCAGGCCGGTTATCTCAATGTCTACGCCGCACGCGCGCAGCTGCTGATCGACCCGCCCGACGCGCCACCCGCCACTGCACTCGACGAAGAAGCGATGTATGCGCGTTGGCTGCCGGTGATGGCCAACGACCCGGCCTACAACCCGGGCTTCTCGCTGGATCCCGGCGCCGGCTTCCAGCTGGCCGACCCGTGCGCCAGTTGGCGGCCGCTGCAGTCGTGGCGACCGCTGCCGACGATGATCGCCCTGCCCGCCGATATCGAAGGCTGCGGCCACTACCGGGTAATCCAGCCGCTGCGCGCCCTGCGCGAAGCCGGCATGGTCGAAGGCGTGCTGTTCAACGGCTATTTGGAGATCAGCGAGCTTGCGCGCCAGGATCCCGACGTGGTGATCCTGCAACGCCAGGTCGGCGAAGCGCGGCTAGAGGCGATGCGGCGGATGAAGGCGTTGTCGCGCGCATTCAAGGTGTACGAGCTGGACGATTACCTGCCCAATTTGCCGCTGAAGAATGCGCACCGCGAGCACATGCCCAAGGACATTCTGAAGACGGTGAGGCGCGGGCTCGGCATGGTGGACCGCTTCGTGGTCTCCACCCCTGCCCTGGCCGAGGCGTTTGCTGGGCTGCACAGCGATATCCGCGTGGCCGAAAACCGCCTGCCGCCGCATTGGTGGGAACATCTGCCTGCGCGGGCCGAACGCCAGGGTGGCAAGCCGCGGATCGGCTGGGCTGGCGGCGCCAGCCATACCGGCGACCTGGAGCTGATTGCCGACGTGGTGAAGGAGCTCGCCGGCGAAGTGGAATGGGTGTTCATGGGGATGTACCCGTTTGCGCTGCGCCAGCATATTCACCAGTTCCAGCCGGGTGTGCCGATCGATGAGTACCCCGCCGCGCTGGCGGCGCTGGACCTGGATCTGGCGCTGGCGCCGGTGGAGCAGAACCTGTTCAACGAATGCAAGAGCAATCTGCGGCTCCTGGAGTACGGCGCCTGCGGCTATCCGGTGATCGCCAGCGACGTGCGCTGCTACCAGGGCAGCCTGCCGGTGACGCTGGTGAAGAACCGCTACCGCGACTGGATCGGCGCCATCCGCGAGCACTTGGCCGACCTGGACGCAGCACGCGCCAAAGGTGCGGCCTTGCGCGAGGTGGTGCGGCGCGACTGGATGCTCAGCGGCAGCAATCTGGACACCTGGCGGGCCGCCTGGTTGCCGGACTAATGCGGATGCGCTGCTTCAGCTGACCACCCACCGGGTTGCCCTCATCCGGCGCTGCGCGCCACCTTCTCCCGCAGGCGGGAGAAGGAACACCTGGCTGCGGGAGAAAACAAGCCAATCGCTGCGACGCGGCCGCGACCGGAACGCCCCCGCGCCGGAATCCCGGCGCCATTTCGGCACGCCGCTTGCATTGGTGTGGATGCCTCCCTGGCTGACCGCACCCATGAGCGATTCCGTCACCTCCATCCTCTCGCAGATCCGCAGCTACCAGACGCAGATGGGCCAAGGCCCGATGGGCGCGGTGGGCGATGCGGCGCGTGGCAACCAGATCCAGGGCCTGGCCGGCGCACAGGGAACACCGGCGACGCAGGCACCGAGCTTCAGCGAGACCTTGCGCGGCGCCATCGGCGGCGTCAACGAGGCCCAGCAGAAGGCCGGCGCGCTGTCCAAAGCATTCGAAATGGGCGACCCCAATGCCGATCTGGCACGGGTCATGGTCGCCTCCCAGCAGTCCCAGGTGGCCTTCCGCGCCACCGTGGAAGTCCGCAACCGTCTCGTCCAGGCTTATCAGGACGTCATGAACATGCCGCTGTAAAGGTTGACGACACATGGCACTCGCGATCAGCAAAGAAAACATGAACCAGAACGCCGAAAAGGCGGGGCAATGGTTCGACCGTGTCCGCAGCCTGCAGATCACCCGCAAGCTGACCATGATGGCGATGATCGCCCTGGCGGTCGCGGCCGGTCTGGCGGTGTTCTTCTGGTCGCAGAAGCCTGGCTATCAGTCGCTGTACACCGGCCTGGATGAGAAGGGCAATGCCGAAGCGGCCGACCTGCTGCGCACCGCGCAGATTCCCTACAAGATCGACCAGGCCACCGGCGCCATTTCGGTGCCGCAGGACCGTCTGTACGACGCCCGCCTCAAACTGGCCGGCTCCGGCCTGACCGGCAAGGAAACCGGCGGCGGTTTCGAACTGATGGAAAAGGACCCGGGCTTCGGCGTCAGCCAGTTCGTGGAAAACGCCCGCTACCAGCACGCGCTGGAAACCGAACTCTCGCGCACCATCGGCACCCTGCGCCCGGTCCGCGAGGCCCGTGTGCACCTGGCCATTCCCAAGCCCAGCGCCTTCACCCGCCAGCGCGATGTAGCCAGCGCCTCGGTGGTGCTGGAATTGCGCGGCGGCCAGGGCCTGGAGCGCAACCAGGTCGATGCCATCGTCAATCTGGTGGCGTCCAGCATCCCGGACATGACCCCCGAACGCGTGACCGTGGTCGACCAGAGCGGCCGCATGCTCTCCATTGCCGACCCGAACAGCGACGCGGCCCAGCACGCCGCCCAGTTCGAACAGGTGCGCCGCCAGGAAAGCTCCTACAACCAGCGCATCCGCGAGCTGCTGGAGCCGATGACCGGCCCGGGCCGGGTCAATCCGGAAACCAGCGTGGACATGGACTTCTCGGTGGTCGAAGAAGCCCGCGAGCTCTACAACGGCGAGCCGGCCAAGCTGCGCAGCGAGCAGGTCAGCGACACCAGCACCAGCGCCACCGGCCCGCAGGGCCCTCCGGGCGCCACCAGCAATAGCCCCGGCCAGCCGCCGGCACCGGCCGTGGCCGGCGCGCCGGGCACCCCGGCGGCCGCCAATGGCCAGGCCGCGGCCCCGGCCACGCCGACCGAAAGTTCCAAGAGCGCCACGCGTAACTACGAATTGGACCGAACCTTGCAACACACCCGCCAGCCGGCCGGTCGCATCAAGCGCGTCTCGGTGGCGGTGCTGCTGGACAACGTCCCGCGCCCCGGCGCCAAGGGCAAGATGGTCGAACAGCCGCTCACCGCTGCCGAGCTCACCCGTATCGAAGGCCTGGTCAAGCAGGCAGTGGGGTTCGATGCGGCACGCGGCGACACGGTGTCGGTGATGAATGCCCCGTTCGTGCGCGAAGCGGTGGCGGGCGAGGAAGGCCCGAAGTGGTGGGAAGACCCGCGCGTGCAGAACGGTCTGCGCCTGCTGGTCGGTGCGGTGGTGGTGCTGGCGCTGTTGTTCGGTGTGGTGCGCCCCACCCTGCGTCAGCTCACCGGCGTGACCGCGGTCAAGGACAAGCAAGGCAAGGCTGGCAAGGATGGCACTCCACAGAGCGCCGACGTGCGGATGGTCGACGAAGACGACGACCTGATGCCCCGCCTGGAAGAAGACACCGCGCAGATCGGTCAGGACAAGAAGACCCCGATCGCTCTGCCAGACGCCTACGAAGAGCGCATGCGCCTGGCGCGCGAGGCCGTCAAAGCCGATTCAAAACGTGTCGCACAAGTCGTGAAGGGATGGGTCGCCAGTGAAGCCTGATACACAACCGATGACTGGAGTGCAGCGCGCCGCGGTGCTGTTGCTGTCGCTGGGCGAGAGCGACGCGGCCGAAGTGCTCAAGCACATGGACCCCAAGGAGGTGCAGAAGATCGGCATCGCCATGGCCACCATGACCGGCATCTCGCGCGACCAGGTCGAGAAGGTGATGGACGAGTTCAACGGCGAACTGGCCGGCAAGACCTCGCTGGGCGTGGGCGCCGACGACTACATCCGCAACGTGCTGATCCAGGCGCTGGGCGCCGACAAGGCCGGCGGGCTGATCGACCGCATCCTGCTGGGCCGCAACACCACCGGCCTGGACACCTTGAAGTGGATGGACCCGCGCGCGGTCGCCAACCTGGTGCGCAACGAGCACCCGCAGATCATCGCCATCGTCATGGCGCATCTGGACAGCGACCAGGCCGCCGAGGCGCTGAAGCTGCTGCCCGAGCGCACCCGCGCCGACGTGCTGCTGCGCATCGCCACCCTGGACGGCATTCCGCCGAATGCGCTGAGCGAGCTCAACGACATCATGGAGCGTCAATTCGCCGGCAACCAGAACCTGAAGTCGTCCAACGTGGGCGGCATCAAGGTGGCGGCCAACATCCTCAACTTCCTGGACACCGGCGCCGACCAGGGCGTGCTGGGCGAGATCGGCAAGATCGACGCCGACCTGGCCGGCAAGATCCAGGACCTGATGTTCGTGTTCGACAACCTGGTGGACCTGGACGACCGCGGCCTGCAGACGCTGCTGCGCGAAGTCTCCGGCGAGCGCCTGGGGCTGGCCTTGCGCGGCGCCGACGTCAAGGTGCGCGAAAAGATCACCCGCAACATGTCCCAGCGCGCGGCCGAAATCCTGCTCGAGGACATGGAAGCGCGCGGCCCGGTGCGCCTTGCAGACGTGGAAGCGGCGCAGAAGGAAATCCTCACCATCGTCCGCCGCCTGGCTGACGAAGGCGCCATCAGCCTGGGCGGCGCCGGTGCGGAGGCCATGGTATGAACGAGGTGGTCACCCGCTGGCTGGCCCCGGACCTGCAGCTTGTCCCGGCCCTGCCGGAACCGGACTACGAAGAACCGGCCATGCTCGAGCCGGTGCTGCGCCCGCCGACCCTGGAAGAGATCCAGGCCATCGAAGATGCCGCCCAGCACGAAGGGTTCGCGCGTGGGCATGCCGAAGGCTTCGCCCAGGGCCAGTCGGAAGTGCGCCGCCTCACCGCGCAGATCGACGGCATCCTGGACAACTTCACCCGCCCGCTGGCGCGGCTGGAAAACGAAGTGGTCGGCGCGCTCGGCGAGTTGGCCGTGCGCATTGCCGGCCAGCTGGTCGGCCGTGCCTACCAGGCCGACCCGCAACTGCTGGCCGACCTGGTCGGCGAGGCGGTCGATGCGGTTGGCGGCGCCGGCCGCGAGGTCGAAGTGCGCCTGCACCCGGACGACATCACCGCGCTGCTGCCGCATCTGGCGCCCAGCAGCACCACCCGCGTGGCCCCGGACATGAGCCTGAGCCGCGGCGACCTGCGTGTGCACGCCGAAAGCGTGCGCATCGACGGCACCCTGGACGCGCGCCTGCGGGCTGCGCTGGAGACGGTCATGCGCAAATCCGGAGCGGGCCTGTGAGCGCCCTGTTCGGTGCCACCCCGGCCGATTGGCTGGATGCACGCAATCTGCGCCTGGCCACGCGCCTGGGCACCCTTGGCCTGGAGCCCACCGCCGGTCGCACCCTGATCCGTGAAGGCATCCTGCGCCGCGCGGTCGGCCTGACCCTGGAAGCGACCGGCTGCGAAGCGCCGATGGGCGCGACCTGCAAGGTCGAGGTCGATGGCGGCTGGGTCGACGCTGAAGTGGTCGGCTTCGCCGGCGAACGCACCTACCTGATGCCCAGCGCCGAACTGCATGGCCTGCTGCCCAATGCCCGGGTGGTGCCCTCGCGCCGCCGCGGCGGCGTGGAAGTGGGCGAAGGCCTGCTCGGCCGTGTGATCGACAGCGACGGCACCCCGCTGGACGGCAAGGGCCCGATCCGCGCCGAAGGCAGCATCGGCATGGCCGGCGTGTCGATCAACCCGCTGGCGCGCGAGCCCATCACCACCTCGCTGGATGTCGGCGTGCGCGCCATCAACGCCATGCTGCCGATCGGCCGTGGCCAGCGCGTGGGCCTGTTCGCCGGCTCCGGCGTCGGTAAATCGACGCTGCTCGGCATGATGACCCGCTTCACCTCGGCCGACGTGATCGTGGTCGGGCTGATCGGCGAACGTGGCCGCGAAGTGCGCGATTTCGTCGAAACCACCCTGGGCGAAGAAGGCCTGCGCCGCGCCGTGGTCGTGGCCGCACCAGCCGACCGCCCGCCGTTGGCGCGCCTGCATGGCGCCTACCGCGCCACCGCCATCGCCGAATGGTTCCGCGACCAGGGCTTGAACGTGCTGCTGCTGATGGATTCGCTGACCCGCTTCGCCCAGGCGCAGCGCGAGATCGGCCTGTCGGTGGGCGAGCCGCCGACCACCCGCGGTTACCCGCCGTCGGTGTTCGCCAAATTGCCGGCGCTGGTGGAACGTGCCGGCAACGGCGCCAAGGGGCGCGGTTCGATCACCGCCTTCTACACCGTGCTGACCGAAGGCGACGACCCGCAGGACCCGATCGCCGACGCTGCCCGCGCCATCCTGGACGGCCACATCCTGCTCTCGCGTCGGGTGGCCGACAGCGGCCTGTATCCGGCCATCGACCTGGAATCCTCGGTCAGCCGCGTGGTGCAGGACATCGCCGACGACACCTGGCGCCTGCGCATCCGCAAGCTCAAGCGGCTGCTCTCGGCCTATACCGCCAACCGCGACCTGATCGCCATCGGCGCCTACCAGCGTGGCAGCGACCCGGCCACCGACGAAGCGCTGGCGCGCTGGCCGGAAATCGTCGAATTCCTCGGCCAGGACGTGCACAAGGCCTCGCTCCTGAGCGACAGCCTGTCCGCCCTGCAACAACTGGTCGAACCCGAGAACTAATCCATGATGCAGTCCAAACGGATCGACCCACTGCTGCGCCGCGCGCAGGAACAGGAAGACAAGGTCGCCCGCGATCTGGCCGAGCGCCAGCGCGTCCTGGAAACCCACCAGTCGCGCCTGGAAGAATTGCGCCGCTACGCCGAGGAATACGCCAACAGCCAGATGGCCGGCACCAGCGCGGTGGCGCTGAGCAACCGCCGCGCCTTCCTGGACCGCCTGGACAGCGCCGTGCTGCAACAGGCGCAGACCGTGCAAAGCAACATCGCCAAGGTGGAAGCCGAGCGCACCCGCCTGCTGCTGGCCAGCCGCGAGAAGCAGGTGCTGGAGCAATTGGCCGCCAGCTACCGTGCCCAGGAAAACAAAGTGATCGAACGCCGCGACCAGCGTGAGATGGACGACCTCGGCGCGCGTCGTTCGCGCCTGGCCCGCAGCCAAGACACCCACGGAGAATCCGCATGAACCCCTTGTCCGCCTTCGCCGCCGGCCTTGGTGCGCTTGCCGGCACCGGCAAGAAATCCAGCTACAGCGACCCGTCGTCCGAACCGGACGCGGGCCAGGACCAGTTTGCGCGCATGCTCAATCCGGCCAACACGCCGAACCAGGCCCCGCCGCAGGCACCCGAGCGCGTGCCTGCCAAGCAGGCCGCGCCCAGGCCCAACCAGCCCGACAAGAACCGCGGCGACGAGGACACCCACGACGATGCGGCCGGCGATGCCACTGCCCGGCCGCGGGCGCAGGACGGCGATGCCAAGCAGGCCAAGCCAGGTGCCGCCAAGGACGCGGCAACCACCGACAAGAGCACAGCCGCCACTGCCAGCAAGACCGGCAAACCGGCCAAGGCCGCCGCGACCGGCGAAGACGCGCCCGCAGAAGCAGCCACCGCGACCGATGCCGGCTGGCCGCCGGCTGGCCTGGGTGGCTTCGGCATGGGCCTGCTGGCGCAGGCGCTGCCGGGTGGCGACGTGCTGGCGGCCGCAGCCGCCGCACTGACGGCCAGCATGGCCGGCGCCAACGGCGCTGCGGCGACCGCCACCGCCCTGCCCACCGATGCAGCCGCAGCCGCCGCCACTGCAAACGCCGGCGCCGCCCTGCCCGCATTGGGAGCGCCGGTGCCGGCCGCTGCTGCAGGCGCCAAGCCGACCTCGACCACCGCCGTAAGCGGCGATGCACAGACGGCCGCGTTGATGAGCATGGCCGCCAAGGCGCTGGAGCCGGCCGCCGACGACAGCGCCGCTGCCGCAGCGCCGGACGCCCCGGCGTTCGTGTTGCCGACCACCACCGCGCCGGCACTCACCCGCCTGCAGGATGCCGCACCGATCTTCAGCGCCTCGCCCACGCCTACCCCGGACCTGGGCAGCGACACTTTCGACGATGCCATCGGCGCGCGCATGAGCTGGCTGGCAGACCAGAAAATCGGCCATGCCCACATCAAGGTGACTCCGAACGAGATGGGTCCGGTCGAGGTGCGCCTGCATCTGGAGGGCGACAAGGTCAATGCCAGCTTCACCGCCGCCAACGCCGACACCCGCCAGGCGCTGGAACAGAGCCTGCCGCGGCTGCGCGAAATGCTCGGCCAGAATGGCTTCCAGCTTGGCCAGGCCGACGTCGGCCAGCAACAGCAGCAGTCGGCGGGCAATCGCAATGGCGGCAACGACAGCGGCAACGGCCTGACCCTGGACGACGCCCCGCCCGTCGGAATTCCGTCGGTGGTGTTACGCCAGCGTGGATTGCTGGACGCCTACGCCTGAGACGACGTGCCGGGCACACCCCGGCACCGCTGATCCTCGCGCTCGGCCGCTGGCCGATGACGCCCTCCCACCCCCGCGGCGCAAGGCCTGCGGGGGTTTTCTGGTTTCCACGCAGCCCGCGCCAGGAAACCGACGCGGTTTTGGCATGCCAGTTGCATCGACAGGGTGAGCATTCCCCTGGAGCAGACTGTGGCAGCGGCCGAAAAAACCAAGAAGACCGACGACAAAGACGACAAGGGCGAGAAGAAGAAGGGCGGCAAGAAGCCCATCCTGCTCATCGCCATCGGCGTGGTGGTGCTGGCAGCCGCTGGCGGCGGCGCCTGGTTCTTCCTGGGCCACAAGGGCGAGGAAAAAGGCGGCAAGCACGACGCCCCCAAGGTGGCCGAAGTGCCCAAGCCGGCGCAGTACTTCCCGATGGACCCGGCGATCGTGGTCAACCTGGCCGACCCCGGCGATGGCCCGCAGTACCTGCAGGTCGAAGTGCAGCTGGTCACCCGCGACCCCGAAGAGCTCAAGCTCATCACCGAGAACGCGCCGGCCATTCGCGCGCACCTGCTGATGCTGCTGTCGCAGGTCAAGGCCACCGACGTGGCCGACCTGGCTGGCAAGCAGAAGCTGCAGAAGTCCGCCCTGGCCGAAGCGCAGAAGGTCATGACCAGCGAGACCGGCAAGAAGTGCGTCGAAGAATTGCTGTTCACCAGTTTCGTGACCCAGTAAGGCCTGCCCGATGAGCGTCAGTGATCTGCTTTCCCAAGACGAGATCGATGCCCTGCTGCATGGCGTGGATTCGGGCGCGGTCAACACCGAGCCGGAGCCGCTGCCCGGCGAGGCGCGCCAATACGATCTGTCCAGCCAGGACCGCATCATCCGTGGGCGCATGCCGACCCTGGAGATGGTCAACGAGCGCTTCGCGCGGTTGTGGCGGATCGGCCTGTTCAACCTGATCCGGCGCTCGGCCGACCTGTCGGTGCGCGGCATCGACCTGGTCAAGTTCAACGAGTACATGCACTCGCTGTATGTGCCGACCAACCTCAACCTGATCCGGTTCAAGCCGCTGCGTGGTACCGGGCTGATCGTGTTCGAACCCACCCTGGTGTTCACCGTGGTGGACAACTTCTTCGGTGGCGACGGCCGCTTCCACACCCGCATCGAAGGCCGCGAATTCACCGCCACCGAGATGCGCGTGATCCAGCTGATGCTCAAGCAGACCTTCGCCGACCTGAAGGAAGCCTGGGCGCCGGTGATGGACGTGGACTTCGAGTACATCAACTCCGAGATCAACCCGCACTTCGCCAACATCGTCACCCCGCGCGAGTATGTGGTGGTGTGCCGGTTCCATGTGGAGCTGGAAGGCGGCGGCGGCGAGATCCACATCACCCTGCCGTATTCGATGCTGGAGCCGATCCGCGAACTGCTCGATGCCGGCATCCAGAGCGACCGCAACGACCGCGACGACTCGTGGAACGTGATGCTGCGCGAGCAGCTGGACACCGCCGAGGTCACGCTCTCCAGCGTGCTGGCCAGCAAGCGCATGAGCCTGCGCCAGCTCACCGGGTTGAAGGTCGGCGACATCCTGCCGATCGACCTGCCCGCCCAGGTGCCGCTGTGCGTGGAAGACATCCCGTTATTCACCGGCGAATTCGGCGTTTCCAATGGCAACAACGCCGTCAAGATCACCGCCGTACGCCCGCCCGGCGTGCAAGCCCCACGCGCCGTTCCCTCCCAGGACCCCAGCAAATGATCAACTCCGACATCCTCGACGCCTCGCCTGCCACCTTCGACAGCCTGCAGGCCGAGCAGGACCAGAACGCCGCCGACCTCAACCTGGACGTGATCCTGGACGTACCGGTGACCCTGTCGCTGGAAGTGGGCCGCGCACGCATCCCGATCCGCAACCTGCTGCAGCTCAACCAGGGCTCGGTGGTGGAACTGGAACGCGGCGCCGGCGAACCGCTCGATGTCTACGTCAACGGCACCCTGATCGCGCACGGCGAGGTGGTCGTCATCAACGACCGCTTCGGCATTCGCCTGACCGACGTAGTCAGCCCCAGCGAACGGATCCGGAGGCTGCGGTGATCGGCCTGCTGGCCACTGCTGCGCCGGTCGCGGCCAAGGCGACCGGGGTCGGCGCGCAGGCACCGTCCTCGCCCGGTCTGTTTGGCGCAGTCTTTGCATTGCTGTTGGTGCTCGCGCTGATCGTCGGCCTGGGCTGGTTGCTCAAGCGCATGCCCGGCAGCGGATTCCGCAGCACCGAGGGCCTGCGTGTGGTGACCAGCCTGGCAGTCGGTGCCAAGGAACGTGTGGTGGTGGTGGAGGTGAACGGCCAGCAGTTGTTGCTGGGCGTCACCGCCGGCGGCATCAGCACCCTGCACACCTTGCCCGAACCGCTGCCGCCCACGCCCGCACCCACCCTGCCCACTTTCAAGCAACTCCCCAATTTCGCCCAGCTGCTCGCCCAGAAGCTGCGCAAGGACCCGTGACATGTTGAGCCGTTGGAATCGTTGGGGGCGCAGTGTGCGCCTGGTGCTGATCCTGCTGGTGATGAGTTGCCCGCTGCTGGCCGCGGCCAGCCCGGCCGCGCTGCCGGCAATGGCGCAGGCCGCGGCACCGGCGGCGACCCCTGCCGCGGTACCGGCCGGTTCCAACCAGTTGCCGTCGCTGCCGAACGTGAGCGTGGGCCGCATCGGCGACCAGCCCGTGAGCCTGCCGCTGCAGACCTTGCTGCTGATGACGGCGATCACCCTGCTGCCGTCGATGCTGCTGGTGCTGACCGCCTTCACCCGCATCACCATCGTGCTGGGCCTGCTGCGCCAGGCGTTGGGCACCGGCCAGACCCCGTCCAACCAGGTACTGCTGGGCCTGGCGATGTTCCTGACCGCGCTGGTGATGATGCCGGTGTGGCAGAAGATGTGGGGCGCCGGACTGCAGCCGTATCTCAATAACCAGATCGATTTTTCCACTGCCTGGACGCTCACCACGCAGCCGCTGCGCGCCTTCATGCTGGCGCAGATCCGCGAGACCGATCTGATGACCTTCGCCGGCATGGCCGGCGACGGCAAGTACGCCGGCCCGGACGCGGTACCGTTCCCGGTGCTGGTGGCCTCGTTCGTGACCAGCGAGCTGAAGACCGCGTTCGAAATCGGCTTTCTGATCTTCATTCCGTTCGTGATCATCGACCTGGTGGTGGCCAGCGTGCTGATGTCGATGGGCATGATGATGCTGTCGCCGATGCTGATCTCCGCGCCGTTCAAGATCCTGCTGTTCATTCTGGTGGATGGGTGGGTGCTGGTGGTGGGGACGCTGGCTGCGAGCTTTAATGCGTCGTAGGTGTGGACGCGCGGTGCGCGCGGTAGCGCTTGTCAATCGACTGATTTTCGCGCACTGCGGGGTTGCATTGCTCAACCATCAGCTCCGCTTGCCGCTTTTTGCCTTCCGCTTTTTGCCTTTGTGCTTCGCTTTGGCTTCTAGCTTCTCCAGGGCCCCATACCGCAGCGGCAAGGCCGGCAGATACAACCCGCAGGGCGGCGCGCATGGATGCGCGTCGTTTTTGTAAGGGACATGGATGTCCCTTACAAAAATTTCTGCCGGACTTGCGCACCCGCAGCGCCGTAGGCGCGGAGGGCGCGAGGACGGGGTGTGCTTTCTTTTGGTTACTTTTCTTTGCACAAGCAAAGAAAAGTGACTCGCGCCCGCAGGGCGTGAAAGCCGTTGATTCTCTGTCTCACACCAAAAACGAAACTGCAAACCGAGCAAACTCAAGTACAGGGCTTTCGCTCCCCTTCGGGGAACGAGTCACTTTCTTTGCCTGTGCAAAGAAGCGCTTTACAGCAGCCGAAGGCTGATCAAGTAACCAAAGAAACACACCCCGTCCTCGCGCCCCTACGCGCCAAGGCGCTACGGGTACGCAGTCCACGTGGGAATTTTTCTAAGGGACATCCATGTCCCTTAGAAAAACGTCGCGCATCCATGCGCGCCGCCCCTTCGGGTTTGACCCACGCGGCCCGCCGCTGCGGTATGGGGGATGAAAAGCAAACTGCAAATGCCAAGCAAGAGCACAGCGACAGCGACAGCGACAGCGACAGCGACAGCGAGTGCAACACGAGGCAACTCAGATCCCCGTTCGCCAACCAATCCCGAACCACGAATCCCGAATCCCCGCCCCTTTGGCACCCCACTTGCATCAGCACCTCCCATGAGCCCTGAAATCGCCCTGACTGAATTGCGTGGTGGCCTGGTCACCGTCCTGTGGATCGCCGGGCCGATGTTGCTGGCCGTGCTGGTGGTCGGCGTGGTGATTGGCGTGGTGCAGGCCGCCACCCAGTTGAACGAGCCGACCATCGCCTTCGTGGCCAAGGCGGTCGCGCTGACGGCCACGCTGTTTGCCACCGGCAGCATGCTGCTGGGGCATCTGGTGGAGTTCACCATTGCGCTGTTCCAGCGCATTCCACACCTGATCGGCTAGCGGGCCAGACCGGATGGATTCTGCAACCCAGATGGTGATCGATGGCCAGCGCGCGTTCGCGATGGTCGGGGCGATCATGTGGACCATGCTGCGCACCGGTGCGTTGCTCACCGCCATGCCGTTGATCGGTACGCGGGCGGTGCCCGGACGGGTGCGGGTGATGCTGGCCGGGACGCTGGCGATGGTGCTGGCGCCGATCCTGCCGCCGGTGCCGGAGTGGGACGGCTTTACCGCCCAGGCAGTGCTGAGCATTGCGCGCGAGCTGGCGGTCGGGGCCAGCATGGGCTTCATGCTGAAGCTGATTTTCGAAGCCGGCGCATTGGCCGGCGAACTGGTGTCGCAGTCCACCGGCCTGTCGTTCGCGCAGATGTCCGACCCGATGCGCGGCGTGACGTCGGGGGTGATCGCGCAGTGGTTCTATCTCGGCTTCGGGCTGCTGTTCTTCGCGGCCAACGGGCATCTGGCGGTGATCGCATTGCTGGTGGACAGCTACAAGGCGTTGCCGATCGGGACCGCGTTGCCCGATGCCGGCGCATTCGCCGAAGTGGCGCCCACCCTGTTCCTGCAGATCCTGCGCGGCGGGTTGACCCTGGCCTTGCCGATGATGGTGGCGATGCTGGCGGTCAACCTGGCCTTTGGCGCGCTGGCCAAGGCGGCGCCGGCATTGAATCCCATGCAACTGGGCCTGCCGCTGACGGTGTTGCTGGGGCTGTTCCTGCTGTCGAGTTTCGCCAGCGAGTTCGCCCCGCCAGTGCAACGCATGTTCGATACCGCCTTCGATGCCGCCAGAGAGCTGACGGCCTGACCCACACTAGACAATGGCCGACCACTGCAAGCACGGCAGGCCGCCAACTTGCCGGCGCCGCCACCACTTCGACGGGGGGCCGCCCCGCCTGCACCCTTGCAAACCGTGACACGCCTCAAGTTTCTGGCCGCGCAGCCGCTAAAGCCCCTACACGATTGACGCTGCGTATCGTCGTCCAACACTTACCCATCCCACGGGAATCGATGCTTACTGTGCCTGCGCTGTTGGCCCCGATGCGATTGCAAGGCGCTCGCCTGCGTGCGAGGGCGTGGCTGTTGCTGGCGGCGGTGCTGATCTGCGGCACAAGTTGGGCGCAAACCTACAGCTTCCGCGATTACGCCCAGGCCGATGGCCTGCAGGGCATGACCGTCAACAGCCTGCTCGAAGATCGCCAGGGCGTGGTCTGGGTCGGCACCGAGCTGGCGCTGCACCGTTTCGAACGCGAACACTTCACCCCGGTCGGCAAGGAGAGCGGGCTGGATGCGCGCTATATCCGCGCGCTCGGGCTGGATGCGGCCGGACGTCTGTGGGTGTCCAGCGCCAATGGCCTGTTCGTGCGCGAGGGCAACGACTTCGTGCAGGTGCTGCGCGAGGGCAAGCCGATCCGTGCCGACAGCGGCAATGTCGTTGCCGCCTACGCCGATGGCGTGGTGGTGGTCAGCGAAAACAGCCTGCTGCGGGTGTCGCCCAATGCAGCAGGCGGCTGGTCGGTCAACCCCCTGCCCTTGCAGCTGGACGATGGACGCCTCTTGCCGGCCGGCAGGGCCTTGCTGGCCGACGGAACCGCGTTATGGGCCAGTTGCGGCCAGCACGTCTGCCGGATCGATGCCGGCGGCAGGATCACCCTGATATCCGAAGACGATGGCGTGCCCGAACGGCAATGGCGCGCGATCTTTCGCGATCACCAGGGCACCTTGTGGTTGCGTGGGGGCGGCCTGGTGCTCTCACGCGCTGCCGGCGAGCGCGTGTTCCGCAATCGTCCGGCGCCGGCGGGCACCCGGTTCAACACCCTCTCCGGTGCCACGACGCTGTCGGAAGACGCGCAGGGCCGCCTGCTGACGCGCTCGGACCGCGGCCTGGTGCGCTGGGAAGGCGACCACTGGCGCTACTTCGGCCAAAGCCAGGGGCTGCAGATCAGCCCCATGGTTGGCCCGTTGATGATGCAGAGCACCGGCCACCTGTGGATCGGCACGCGCGGCCTGGGTGTGCAGCGCTGGCTGGGCTACGGCACCGTCGAACACTGGGACGAAAGCCAGGGGCTGGCCGAAGCGCCGACCTGGGTGAGCCAGCGACTGCCCAGCGGTGAGCTGTTGGTCGGTGGCGATGCCGGTTCCAATATGCTCGATCCGCGTAGCGGGCGCATGCAGCCGTGGACGCTGGAGAACGGCCAACCCCTGCTGCAATCCATTTCTATTGCACTGTCGCCGGACGATGGTGCGGCCTGGGTGGCGCGCTCGTCCGGAGCCGTGGCGCGGCGCGACTCGCGCAGCGGCAAGACCACCGATGTGCTGCAGCTCGACCTGCCGATCAACAGGCTGATGTTCGATACGGCCGGCACCTTGTGGATCACCACCCCGCGTGGGCTGTACCGCGTACAGCGCGGCACCCCGCTGCGGGCCGAGCGCGAAACGGCGCTGCCGGCAGCCTTTGTGGGCGATATCGACCTGGATCCGCAGGGGCGGCTGTGGGCCAGCACGCGCGAAGGCCTGTTCCTGCAGGCAAAAGACGGCAACTGGCAGCGCGTGCAGGTGCGCGGCGACCTGCCCAGCCAGGATTTCTTCCTGCTCGATTTCAGCGCCGATGGCGAGGTCTGGCTGTCGCTGCGCGATACCGGGCTGTGGCATGGCCGGCTGCAGGCCGACGGCGTGCTGACGCTTGCCGCCGTGGACGACCCGCTGGTGGCACGGGTGATGCCCTTCATCCTGCGCCACGACAGCAAGGGCCGGCTGTGGCTGGGCAGCAGCCAGGGCCTGGATGTGTACCAGAACGGTCGTTGGTCGCGGGCCACGCGCACGGAAGGGCTGTTGTGGGACGACATGTCGGCCAATGCATTTTTCGAAGATACCGATGGCAGCATCTGGCTCGGCAGCAGCCGTGGCCTGACCCACCTGCTGGATCCGATGCGCCTGTTCGCCGCACCGCCGCTGCGGGTGGACATCCTGCATGTGCGCCGCGGCAGCCAACCGCTGCTGCCGCAATCCCGGGTGGCGTGGTCGCAGGTGCCGCTGGATGTGGAGCTCAGCACCCCGGGGGCGGAAGGCGGCGCGAACCGCATCAGCTTCCGGTACCGGGTCGAAGGCCATCAGGCCAGTTGGACCAGCACCTCGCTCAGCCACCTGACCTACCCGCTGCTGCCGCCGGGCAGCTACACGCTGGAAGTGCAGGCACTGGATGCCTACCAGCGCAGCAGCAGCCCGATCACCCGCTTCGGTTTCGAACTGACACCGCCGTGGTGGCGCGGCGTGCCGGCCATCATCGGGTATGCGGTGCTGAGCATCCTGGCAGTGATCGCGCTGCTGCGTTGGCGCACCGCCAAACTGCTGCGACGCAAGCGCGAACTGGAGCAACTGGTGGCCAAGCGCACCGCCGAGCTGGAACAGGACAAGCGCGATCTGGAAGCGGCGCGCGCCGAACTCTCGCTCAAGGCCACCCACGACGAACTCACCGGCCTGCTCAACCGCGCCGGCATCCTGGCCGCGTTGCGCGAGATGCTGCTGCACGCCGAACACACCGGGCGTCCGCTGGCGGTGGTGTTGATCGACCTGGACCACTTCAAACTGGTCAACGACCAGCATGGCCATCTGGCCGGCGACGCCGTCCTGGCCGGGGTCGGCCGCCGCATGGACACGCTGATGCGCGGCGACGACCGCATCGGCCGTTACGGCGGCGAAGAATTGCTGGCGCTGCTGCCAGGCCTGAACCTGGATGCCACCCATCGGCTGGACGCCCTGCACCACGGCATCTGCGGCGACTACCCCATCGATGGCGGCTGGCTGCATGTCACCTGTTCGGTCGGCGTGGCCTGGTTCCAGCGTGGCGAAACGCTCGAGCAACTGCTGGCTCGCGCCGATGCGGCGCTGTACAGGGCCAAGCGCAGTGGCCGCAATCGCGTCGATTACGACCACGTGCCGCTGGATACGTTCGATCAGGTGTGACGGCAGCGCAGCTGAGCTTGCCGCGCGTTGCACCCGTTCGACCCGCATGCCGGAGACGCACAAGCGCCGACAATCGATTGCAACGCCTGGTCAAGCGCAAGCCTGCGCCCGCCCAGTACCGCGCCGTGCAAAGCCCGGCAGGGACGACAGGTGAATCGCGCTTGCGCACCCGTGTGACCTGCGTCCTACAACACGCCAGCAACCAGCCGCGTATGCCAGTTCCTCACGCCGTCGTGCTCGCTGAAGCATTAAAGGATTACGCGTTGGCAGCCGCTAGTGATTCCAATGCGGCCTGCAACGGGGGGCTGCCAAGGCAAGCCTGAGACACCGCGCGAGGGGCGCGGACCGCATTGCCGATGCGTGGGAGACTGCAACGTCCGTGGGGTTTGAGCACCGCCAATGGAGGTCGTCGCACCGGCGTGCACCGTTTGCCGTCGTGGTGCTGTTGGCATTGCTGTCGTTGGCCGACCTGGCCGGTGCGCAAAGCGCCAGCATCCGCCGCTATGCCCACGACCAGGGCCTGCTCGGGCTTGCCGGTACCTGCCTGCTGCAGACCCGCGCCACCTTGCTGTGGGTGTGCACCGAGAGCGGGCTGTATCGCTACAACGGGCGCATCTTCCAACAGGTGCCGCTGGATGGCCTGCGCAACGAGCCCACCACCTCGATCGCCGAAACCGCCGATGGGCGGTTGTGGGTGGCCGGCTTCCAGGCCCTGTTCGTCGGCGACGAGCACGGCTTCCGCAAACTGCAGCCCGATGAAGCCGAGCACCTGGGGGACCAGATGCAGCTCGCCAGCCTGCCCTGGGGCACGGTGCTGGCCAATGGCGGCACGCTGGAAATCCTGCAGGGCCGCGCCAACGATCGCTGGCACAGCGAACCGTTGCTGGACACCGCAACCCGCGTACGCGTTCCCGAGTTGTCCAAGTCGCTGAGCCTGTCGGTGGACGGCGACACGCTGTGGGTGGGCTGCGCACGCAAGCTGTGCGCCATCGATGCGCAGCGCAAGGTGCAGGTATTCGGACCCGAACACGGGGTGCCGGACGACCGGTGGTACAGCGTGTTGCGCGACCACGACGGCGGGCTGTGGGTGCGCGGTGCGGGCACCCTGCTCTATCGCGCACGCGGGGCGAGTGCCTTCAGTGTTCGCTCGCTGCCGCTGCTGGATGGCAGCACGGTCGGGCGGCCGGCGGCACTGGTGATGGACAGCGAAGGACGCGTGCTGGTGCGTCGTAACGACGGCCTGGCGCGTTGGGAAAACGGCCACTGGCGCACTTTCGGCGCGGACAATGGGCTACCGCCCGGCAGCAGCGACGCGATCCTGGTGGACCGCGATGGCGATATCTGGATGACCGTGGACGGCGAAGGTCTGGTGCGCTGGGCCGGCTACGAATGGATCGAAAACTGGGACGCTTCGCAAGGCATGCCGGCCGCGCCGACCTGGTCGATCGCCCGCGACACGCAGGGCGCACTGCTGGTCGGCAACGAGCACGGCATCGGCCGCCAGGCCGAGCCGGACAAGCGCTTCGTCCCGGCCCTGCAAAGCGCCGGGATCCAGGTCGTAGGCATGCAGCGCAGCGCAGACGGCAGCTTGTGGACGCTCAATTCGGCCGGTTTCCTGCGCCGCACCTGGCCGGATGGGCGCAGCGCGCAGATCGCCAAGTTGCCGCGCACTGCGCGCCGCCTGCTGATCGACCGCCAGAGCCGGCTATGGATGCTCAGCGCCGGCGGCTTGTTCGTGATCGAACACCCGCTCGACGGCGGCAGCATGCAGGCCGTGGCCGACGTGCCTGCCATCGCCTACACCGACATCCAGCAAACCGCCGACGGCACGCTGTGGGTTTCCAGCTCCAACGGCTTGTTCCAGCTGCGCGATGGGCGGTGGTCCAAGGTCAGGGTCAAGGTCAACGGCGGCGCGCCGGAGCCATGGATCGCCAAGTTCCATATCAGCGACAGCGGTGAGGTGTGGCTGGCGTTCTATCGCCCCGGCCTGTGGCACGGCATGTTGTTGCACGACGGCCTGGACCTGCAGGAAATCAGCGACGAGGCGCTGCGCGATGTCGGCGTGTACCTGCTGCGCAGCGACAGCTTCGGCCGGGTCTGGGTGGGTCATGCGCGCGGCGTCGAAGTCTACGACGGCGAGCGCTGAGCGCATCTGTCGCAGTCGCAGGGGCTGATCTGGGATGACGTTTCCGAGGCCGCGTTTGCCGAAGATCCGGACGGTTCGGTGTGGATCGGCACCGCACGCGGGGTGAGCCACGTGAGCGACCCGGCGCGCCTGTTCGACGAACGCCAACCCAGCGTGCGCATCGACAGCGTCAGCCGCGGCGGCATGCCGGTGCAGCGCGGGCAGCTGCTGGGCTGGAGCGACAAGCCCTTGCACATCGAGCTGTCGACGATGGAGGTCTACGACGACCCCAGCCGCCTGACGGTACGTTATCGCCTGCTCGGCCTGCACGACCAATGGATCCAGAGCGACAACCTCTCCATCGACCAGCCACCGCTGCCTTCCGGGCACTTCCGCCTGCAGGTGCAGGTGCTGGACCGCTACCGTCGCACCGCTTCGCCGATCGCCGACCTGCCCTTCGCGGTCGCGCCACTGTGGTGGCGCAGCCCGCCGGCGATCGCGCTGTATGTGTTGATCGGCGGCGGCCTGCTGATCGGCCTGTGGCGCTGGCGGCACCGCCATCTGGTGGCGCGCGAACGCATGCTGGCCGAATTGGTGTCCGAGCGCACTTACCAGCTGGAGCGCGAAAAACGCGAACTGGAAAACGCACGTGCGGCGCTGGCCTTGAAGGCCAGCCACGACGCGCTGACCGGCCTGCTCAACCGCTCCGGCATCCTGGAAGCGATGGCCGAAGAACTGCAGGGCTGCGCGCACGGCGAGCATCCGCTGGCGGTGGTGTTGATCGATCTGGACCACTTCAAACAGGTCAACGACGAACATGGGCACTTGGTCGGCGATGCGGTGCTGGCCAAGGTGGGCGCGCGGCTGACGGCCTGCCTGCGCGATTCGGACAAGGTGGGCCGCTACGGCGGCGAAGAATTGCTGCTGTTGCTGCCAGGCATGAGCCAACAGAGCCAGCACCGGCTGCGCGCCATCCACGAAGCGCTCAGCATTGCGCCCTACGAAGTGGGCGCCGCACGCCCGCTGCAGGTGACCTGTTCGGTGGGCGTGTCCTGGTTCCGCGTCGGCGATACCGCCGCCTCGCTGCTGGCGCGTGCGGACGAGGCGCTGTATCGGGCCAAGCGCTCCGGCCGTAACCGGATCGAACCGGAGGAACCGGAAAGTTCGGTGGCATGAGCCGCGCAGGCGGCCAGGCCCGGCGGGCACGCGCAGGCAGGCAGCGCACGCGTCTCATCGGCAAGCCACGGCGCACCGGCAGTCGATGCGCGACCATGCCGTGATTGCGTACGCCGACAGCGCACGCAGGGCGGCCGCAGCACCTTCGAGCGTGCCGTCTCTGGCGGCAACGCCGGGTTGATGGCCTTGGCCGCTTCCCCGCGCTCAAGAAGTCGGCCAAGGGGTCGCTAGGTCTTGGGCAACGCGTCTTTCGACGTGGGAAGTGGATAGGTGGTCGGAACCTACAACCCTGGCATGGTGATGCTGTCGCTGGTAGTGGCCGTGCTGGCTTCCTACACCGCGCTGTATCTGGCCGCACGCACCACTGCCAGTCGTGGCGGCATCGCAGCCGCGTGGCTGGTGGGCGGCGCCATTGCCATGGGCATCGGCATCTGGTCGATGCACTTCGTCGGCATGCTGGCGTTTCGCCTGCCGATTCCGGTCGGCTACGACCTGGCGCTGACGTGCTATTCGATGCTGGCGGCGATCCTGACCTCGGCGCTGGCGCTCTGGCTGACCTCGCGCGCGGACCTGCCGTCGCTTCGGTTGGGCCTGGGCGCGCTGTTGATGGGACTGGGCATTGCGCTGATGCATTACATGGGCATGGATGCGCTGCGCATGGTGCCGGCCATTCGCTACGACCCGCTGCTGTTCGGGCTGTCGATCGCCATCGCCATCGGCGCCTCTGCCGCCGCGTTGTGGATCGCGTTCCGGCTGCGCCACGATGGGCAGCGCTCCAGCCTGCGCCTGATCGCCGCCTCGATCATGGGCGTAGCCATCGTGGGCATGCATTACACCGGCATGGCCGCCGCCCGGTTCGCGCCCGGTAGCGTGTGTGGCGCGGTGGCCGATACGCATCTGCCGTTGTCGTGGCTGACGGCGGTGGTGGTGCTGGTGACCTTGGTCCTGCTGATGCTGGCGCTGGTCATTTCGTTGCTGTCGCGCCGCTTTCAGCAGCGCACCGATGTGCTGGCGCAGTCGCTGGCCAAGGCCAATGCCGAACTGGCACTGGCCACGCTGCACGACCCACTCACCCGGCTGCCGAACCGCATCCTGCTGCACGAGCATCTCGTGCAGAACATCGAACGCGCCCAGCGCCAGGGGCAGCGCTTTGCGGTGATGCTGATCAACCTGGACGGGTTCAAGGTGATCAACGACGGCTATGGTCATGCGTTGGGCGACCGCCTGCTGGTGGTGGTGGCCGAGCGCTTGAACGCGCATCGGCGCGCGCATGGCAGCCTGGCGCGGCTGGGCGCAGACGAATTCGTGCTGGTGGCCGACATCGCCGACCCGGAAGATGCCGCTGCGCTGGCCGCGCACTTGGTGCAGGCGCTGGCGGTGCCGTTCCTGGTGGCCAACCACGAGCTGCGCCTGAGCAGCAGCATTGGCATTGCGCTGTACCCGGAAGACGCCGGTAGCGAGCACCAGCTGCTGACGCATGCCGATGCGGCAATGACCCATGCCAAACATGCCGGCCGCAACCGCTACAGCTTTTTCGAACGCTCGATGACGGCCACCACCCGCGACCGCCTGCAGCTGCTGCAGGAACTGCCGCGCGCGCTGGAACTGGGGCAGTTCGTGCTGCATTACCAGCCCAAGTACTGCGCCGAGGACGGCCGCCCGATCGGCGCCGAAGCGCTGATCCGCTGGCAGCACCCCGAGCGCGGCCTGGTGCCGCCGGACAGCTTCATTCCGCTGGCCGAACGCAGCGGCATGATCGGCCTGCTCGGCAGCTGGGTGCTGCGGCAGGCCTGCCGCCAGATGCGCGACTGGCGGCAGGCTGGGCACGGCGACTGGCGGGTGGCGGTCAACCTGTCGGCCCTCCAGCTGGCCTCGCCCAGCCTGCTGGACGAAGTGGCCACCACGCTGAGCGAATATGCGCTGGCCCCTGGCCAGCTCACCCTGGAAATCACCGAAACCATGGCCATGCGCGACGCCGAGGCCTGCCTGCGCACCCTGGGCCAGCTCAACGCGCTGGGCGTGCGCATTGCCATCGACGACTTCGGCACCGGCTATTCCAACCTGCTCTACCTGCGCAAGCTGCCGGCGCACGAGCTCAAGATCGACCGCAGTTTCGTCCAGGCCATGGACGGCAGCGCCGAAGACATCGCCATCGTGGCGGCCGTGGTCGCGCTGGCGCACACCATGCGCCTGCAAGTGGTGGCCGAAGGCGTGGAAACCCTCGCCCAGCGCAACACCCTGGAACGGCTGGGCTGCGACCAGCTGCAAGGCTATCTGCTGGGCCGGCCGATGGACGCCGAACGCTTCATCGCCACCGTGGTCGCCCAGCGCGACGGCCCGCGCCGCCTGGCCAGCTGAGCCGCTCGCTGCAGCCCCGGCGTCTGGCCTACGGTGCAACCCGCAGCCACCGCTTTTCCGAATCCCGAATCCCGAATCCCGAATCCCGAATCCCGAATCCCGATTCCCAGCTCCACAAACTGGAACGCCGCTTGCATCGGTTGGATTAATCCCCCACCGGCACCTCCATGTCCGAGTCCGAAGACGGCGGCGAGCGTACAGAGCTTCCCACCGAAAAACGCCTACGCGAGGCCCGTGAGCAGGGCAACATCCCGCAATCGCGCGAGTTGTCGACCGCAGCGGTGTTCGGTGCCGGCGTATTCGCGCTGATGGTGCTGGCCCGCGGCATCGGCGATGGCGCTGCGGTGTGGATGAAGACCGCGCTCAGCCCGGACCCGAAGCTGCGCGAGACCCCGATGGCGCTGTTCGGCCATTTCGGCGATCTGCTGCTGCAGTTGCTGTGGGTGATGCTGCCGCTGATCGGCATCTGCCTGGCTGCCGGGCTGGCCGGCCCGCTGATGATGAGCGGCCTGCGCTTTTCCGGCAAAGCCATCATGCCCGACCTCAGCAAGCTCAACCCCGCCAACGGGATCAAGCGCATGTGGGGCAGCAACAGCCTGGCCGAGCTGATCAAGTCGGTGCTGCGCCTGCTGTTTGTCGGGCTGGCCGCCAGCTTCTGCATTTCCAAGGGCCTGCACGGCCTGCGCTCGCTGGTGAACCAGCCGCTGGAACAGGCCATCGGCAACGGGCTGGACTTCACCAAGAGCCTGCTGTTCTACACCGCCGGCGCGCTGGTGCTGCTGGCCGCCATCGACGCGCCGTACCAGAAGTGGAACTGGCTGCGGAAGCTGAAGATGACGCGCGAAGAGATCAAGCGCGAGATGAAGGAAAGCGAGGGCAGCCCGGAAGTGAAGGGCCGCATCCGCCAGATGCAGATGCAGATGTCGCAGCGCCAGATGATGGAAGCGGTGCCCAAGGCCGACGTGGTGCTGATGAATCCAACCCACTACGCGGTGGCGCTCAAGTACGAAGGCGGCAAGATGCGCGCCCCGATCGTGGTGGCCAAGGGCGCGGACGAAATGGCCTTCCGCATCCGCGAAGCCGGCGAACAGCACCGGGTGGCGATCGTCACCGCCCCGCCTTTGGCACGCGCCTTGTATAGGGAAGCGCAAATCGGCAAGGAAATTCCCGTGAGACTCTATTCGGTCGTGGCCCAGGTGCTCTCCTACGTCTACCAGCTGCGTGGCTGGAACGGCGGCCCGATGCCGGAACTGCCCTCGCTTGAGGTGGATGAGTTCGGCAAGGGAGCCAGCGCATGAGCGCCCGCCCCGCCCCGATGAACGCCCGCCGCGTGATGGAGTTGCTGCGCAACGGCCTGGGCGCCCCGCTGGCGTTGATGGCCATGCTGGCCATGCTGATGGTGCCGCTGGCCGCGCCGGTGCTGGATGCGCTGTTCACCTTCAACATCGCCATCTCGCTGATGGTGCTGCTGGCGGTGGTGTACGTGCAGCGCCCGCTGGAATTCACCATTTTCCCGATCGTGCTGTTGATGACCACGATGCTGCGGCTGGCGCTGAACGTCGCCTCCAGCCGCGTGATCCTGATCAACGGCCAGGACGGTCACGCCGCCGCCGGCAAGGTCATCGAGGCCTTCGGCCAGTTCGTGATCGGCGGCAATTACGCCGTGGGTATCGTGGTGTTCGCGATCCTGACCATCATCAACTTCGTGGTCATCACCAAGGGTGCCGGACGCGTGTCGGAAGTGACCGCGCGCTTCATCCTGGACGCCATGCCCGGCAAGCAGATGGCCATCGACGCCGACCTCAACGCCGGTTTGCTGACGCGCGAGGAGGCCAAGGCCCGCCGCGAGGAAGTGCGCGAGGAAGCCGACTTCTACGGTGCGATGGACGGTGCCAACAAGTTCATCCGCGGCGACGCCATCGCCGCCATCCTGATCCTGTTCATCAACCTCATCGGCGGCATGGCGGTGGGCATGCTCCAGCACGGCATGAGCTTCATGGATGCCGCCTCCACCTACACCCTGCTATCCATCGGCGACGGCCTGGTGGCGCAGCTGCCGGCCCTGCTGGTTTCGTCTTCGGTCGCCTTGCTGGTGACCCGCGCCTCGCGTGCGCAGGACATGCGCGGGGCCATGGTCAGCCAGGTGTTCGGCCAGCACCGCGCCTTGGCGGTGGCTGCGGCCATCCTCGGCCTGGTCGGCCTGGTGCCCGGCATGCCGAACGTCGCGTTTTTGACGCTGGGCCTGGTCCTGGGCGTGATCGCCTGGAAGCTGTACAAGCGCAGCCTGGCAAAGCCGGCGGCCGGCGATCCGGCGGCCGATCCGCAGGCGGCGGCCGCGGCGACCGCCGCCCAGGCCAGCGCCGAGCTGAGCTGGGACGAGCTGCGCCCGATCGACCCGCTGGGCCTGGAAGTGGGCTACCGGCTGATCCCGCTGGTGGACAAGAACCAGGGCGGCGAACTGATGGCGCGCATCAAGGGCGTGCGCCGCAAGCTCACCCAGGACATCGGTTTCCTGGTGCCGCCGGTGCATATCCGCGACAACCTGGAACTGTCGGCCAATGCCTACCGGCTACTAGTGCATGGCGTGCCGGTAGCCACCGCAGAAATCTATTCCGATCGCGAACTGGCACTGGACCCGGGCGGTGCGCTCGGCCAGCTCGACGGCATCCCCGGCAAGGACCCGGCATTCGGCCTGGACGCCACCTGGATCCAGCCGCACCAGCGCGCCTATGCCGAATCGATGGGCTACACCGTGGTCGACCCGGCGACCGTGGTCGCCACCCACCTGTCGCACCTGATCCGCGAGCATGCGCCCGAACTGCTCGGCCATGAAGAAGTGCAGCAGTTGCTGGCCACGCTGGCCAAGACCGCGCCGAAGATGGTCGAAGACCTCACCCCGAAGGCACTGCCGCTGTCGGTGGTGGTGCGCGTGCTGCAGAACCTGCTGATCGAGAAGATTCCGGTACGGCAACTGCGCAAGATTGTCGAAGCGCTGGTCGAACACGCCCCGCATAGCCAGGACCCGGCCACCCTCACCGCCGCGGTGCGTACCTCGCTGGGCCGCTTCATCGTGCAGGAGATCGCCGGCATGTCGGCCGAGCTGCCGGTGTTCACCCTGGCCCCGCAGCTGGAGCGCGTCCTGCAGGAATCCACCCATGGCAACGGCGTGGCGCTGGAGCCCGGGCTGGCCGAACGCCTGCACCAGAGCCTGGCCGATTGCGTGGGCAAGCAGGAAGCCCGCAACGAACCGGCGGTGGTGCTGGTGCCCGGCCAGGTGCGCGCCGCACTGGCCCGTCTGGTGCGCCACAGCGTGCCCAGCCTGTCGGTGCTGGCCTACAGCGAAGTGCCAGAAGACAAGCGCCTGAAGCTGGTCGGCACGATCAGCTGAGACCGCCCAACCACAACGCACCCATCCCCCGCCGGGCTTGCCGGGACGGCCAGTCGCGCCCGGGTGCGCTCCTACGACATCCAAGGCGATGCGGAAATATGCCGCCCACGCCGACACCACCGTAGGAGCGCACCTGGGCGCGACCGCCTTTACCGGACAGCCCGTCGCGCCCAAGTGCGCTCCTACCAAGCCATTCCCGTGCCCGGCCGACATGCCAGCCAGCGATGGATACCTGCCGCAACCGACCACCGCACCCGGCGTCGGAAAGCCGCCACCGGCCCGGACCTCCAATCGATTGCGTGGCGCTGGCCGCTGCGAGGCGTTCCCAATGCGCCCGGCCGGACGTCCGGCCTGCGAGTTCAGCGGTCCGCAGAAAGACGCCAGCGCCGCACCGCCCCGGAAAAACGTCAATCGATTCAGTGACTTGACGCCTTCCAACCGGGCCAGACGCACAGCGCCCACCCCGCCCTGATGCTCCGGCGCCCCGCGCCGGAACGCTGGCACCGCGTTTTGGCACACCGCATGCATTAGCTCTGCCGAGACCACAGCCAGCACCACCGCTGCGGAACTGGACGAACGAACGGGACAGGCAACTCATGACGCTGGCAACACACCCACATTCATCGCACACCCGTCCGGCGTCCGGCGGGTCCCGTTCCTGGAGGCACTTCGTATGAAGATCAAACGCTTTGTCGCCCCGGACATGCGCACCGCATTCCGCATGGTGCGTGAAGAACACGGCCCGGACGCGGTGATCCTGTCCAACCGTCGCACCGCCGAAGGCATCGAGATCGTCGCTGCCAGCAATTACGACGAAGAGCTCGTGCAGCGCGCCCTGGAAACCGCGCGCTCCGACACCCCGGCCCCCGCACAGCACCAGCAGGCTCCCGCTCAGCCGGCGCCTGCCCCGCAAGCCCCGGCCAAGCCCGCTGCACCGGTGCACGCCCTGCTCAAGCCGTCTGCCGACACCGAAGCAAGCCAGCGCCAGCGCGTCGCCAGCGCCGCCGACGACATGATTGCCGCCATGGCGCTGCGCCAGCCGGTCAGCGTGCCGCGCCAGGCGCCGGTCGCCGCGCCGGTGCGTACCGCCAGCATCCCTTCGCCCGCTGCCCAGGCACTCGCCCACGCGGTTGCCGTCACCGCCGCGCCGCGCCAGGAACACGCGCTGTCGGCCGTGCCGGAACAGTTGTTCGCCGACTTTTTGACCACGGCCCCGGTGCAGCGCCCGGCCGTCCCGGCCACGGCGGTGCAGGCGCCCGCGCCGGTCGCGGCGGCAACGGTCACCGCCCCGGCGTTTGCTGCCGCAGGCCAGGACGACGACGCCTTCGCCGATGAAGCCGACTTCGATCTGGACGACGCCCTTCCGCAGATCCTGCCGCCGGCCGCGCTGCCGCCGATCGTGGTCGCCCCGCCCGCCCCCGCTGCGCTGGCCGCAGTGCCGGTGGCGGCCGCGCCGATCCCGCAGAACGACGAAGAACTCAAGCAACTGCGCGGTGAGCTGGCGCTGATGCGGCAGATGATCGAGCGCGAAATGAACCGCCTCACCGACGAGCGCCTGCGTGGCTCGCCGGTGCGCGCCCAGGCGCTGGAACTGATGGACGACTACGGCTTCGACGCCGGCCTGACCCGCGATATCGCCCTGCAGATCCCGGCCGATACCGAATTGCACCGTGGCCGCGGCCTGATGCTGGGCTTGCTGTCCAAGCGGTTGCCGGTGTCCCCGGTCGACCCGCTGGAACGTGGCGGCGTCATCGCCCTGGTCGGCCCGACCGGCGCCGGCAAGACCACCACCATCGCCAAGCTCGCCCAGCGCTTCGCCGCCCAGCACGCCCCGCGCGACGTGGCCCTGGTCACCACCGACACCCAGCGCGTGGGCGGCCGCGAACAGCTGCACAGCTACGGCCGCCAGCTCGGCATCGCGGTGCACGAGGCCGACAGCGCCGAAAGCCTGCTGGACCTGCTCGAGCGCCTGCGCGACTACAAGCTGGTGCTGATCGACACCGCCGGCATGGGCCAGCGCGACCGCGCCCTGGCCGCCCAGCTGAACTGGCTGCGTGCCGCCCAGCAGGTCACCTCGCTGCTGGTACTGCCTGCCAACGCCCATTTTTCCGACCTCGACGAGGTCGTACGTCGCTTCGCCCACGCCAAGCCCCAAGGCGTGGTGCTGACCAAACTCGACGAGACCGGCCGCTTCGGCAGCGCCTTGTCGGTGGTGGTCGACCACCAAATGCCCATCACCTGGGTGACTGACGGACAGCGGGTCCCCGACGACCTGCACCGCGCCAATGCCGCCAGTCTCGTTCTTCGCCTTGAAGATTTGCGGCGCGCTGCCGATAAGCCCTGTACTCCGGAGCACAACCATGCAGTCGCGTGAATACGCCAAGCTGACCAACGCCTTCCCCCTGTCGGCGACCCGTCCCGAGCCTTTGGGCCCGGTGCGCACTATTGCCGTGACCGGTGGCAAGGGCGGCGTGGGGAAAACCAACATCTCCGCCAACCTGGCCGTGGCGCTTGCCGACATGGGCAAACGCACGCTGCTGCTGGACGCCGACCTCGGCCTGGCCAACCTGGACGTGGTGCTGGGCCTGGCGCCCAAGTACACCCTGGCCGACCTGATTGCCGGCCGTTGCACGCTCGATGAAGTCATCATCGAAGGCCCCGGCGGCGTGCTGGTGGTGCCGGCCGCCTCCGGTCGCCGCCACATGGCCGAACTGGCCCCGGCCCAACACATCGGCCTGGTCAACGTGTTCTCCGAACTGGAACGCGACCTGGACGTGATGGTCATCGATACCGCCGCCGGCATCACCGACAGCGTGCTGACCTTCTGCCAGGCCGCCCAGGACACCGTGGTGGTGGTCTGCGACGAGCCAGCTTCGATCACCGACGCCTACGCGCTGATCAAGGTGCTCTCGCGCGAACGCGGCGTGGACCGCCTGCAGATCATCGCCAACATGGTGCGCGACCCCAACGAAGGTCGCCTGCTGTACGACAAGCTCTCGCGCGTGTGCGAAAAGTTCCTCGGCGATGTGTCGCTGAACTATCTCGGCCATGTGCCGCAGGACGACTGGCTGCGCCTGTCGGTGCAGCGCCAGCAACCGGTCATCAAGGCCTACCCCGCCAGTCCGTCGGCGCAGGCCATCGCCGAAATCGCACGCCGTACCTCGCGCTGGCAGGCCCCGACCGTGCCGCGCGGCAACGTCGAGTTCTTTGTCGAACGCATCATCCAACGGGGAGTGGCCGCATGAGCACCGCTACCGCAACCACGGCCAGCGCGCAGTACCGCGCCGTGCAGCGCAACAACGCCAACGACGTGGTGACCCAGCACGCCGACCTGGTCCGCCGCATCGCCCACCATCTGGCGGCGCGCCTGCCGGCCAGCGTGGAAGTGGACGACCTGATCCAGGCCGGCATGATCGGCCTGATCGAAGCCTCGCGCAGCTACGACTCCGAACAGGGCGCTTCGTTCGAAACCTATGCCTCGATCCGCATCCGCGGCTCGATGATCGACGAGATTCGCAGGGGCGACTGGGTGCCGCGTTCGGTGCACCGCCGCGCCCGCGACGCTGCCGCCGCCGTGCGCAAGATCGAACAGAACACCGGCCGCGCCGCCGCCGCCACCGAAGTGGCCGCCGCGATGGAAATGCCGCTGCCCGATTACCTGCGTCTGATGGAAGATGCCGCACGTGGCCAGGTGCTGAGCCTGGAATCGCGCATCGAAGATCACGGCGAGCTGGACACCACCGCCAAGGGTGGCCCCAACCCGCAGCAGATGATGGAGCGTGGCGAATTTGGTCGCGAGCTGGGCAAGGCCATCGGCCAATTGCCCGAGCGCGAGCAGCTGGTGCTGTCGCTGTACTACGAACAGGAATTGAACCTGAAGGAAATCGGCGCCGTGCTGGGCGTCAGCGAATCGCGCGTGTGCCAGATCCATGGCCAGGCGGTGGTGCGTTTGCGTGGCCGCCTCAAAGTCTTCGAACTGGCCGATGCCGGCGTCGAAGTCGACGACTGAATTTTTCGCGTAATTTTTCGTGTTAGGAGCTTGATGTGAACAAGAACATGCGGATCCTGATCGTGGACGACTTCTCGACGATGCGACGTATCGTCAAGAATCTGTTGGGCGATCTCGGCTTCACCAACACCGCAGAGGCCGAAGACGGCAACAGCGCCCTGGCGGCGTTGCGTGCCGGCCCGTTCGATTTCGTGGTCACCGACTGGAACATGCCCGGCATGACCGGCATCGACCTGCTGCGCAACATCCGCGCCGACGCCAAGCTCAAGCACCTGCCGGTGATGATGGTGACCGCCGAAGCCAAGCGCGAGCAGATCATCGAAGCGGCCCAGTGCGGCGTGAACGGCTACATCATCAAGCCGTTTACCGCCCAGACGCTGGAAGAAAAGTTGGGCAAGGTGTTCGAACGTCTGGCGGCGACCGCCTGATGAACGCGACCATGGAAACCGATGCCGAACGTGCCGCGTTGATCGAGCGCCTGCAGAACGCACTCGATGCACTGGAAAGCGGTGACCAGGTCGCCTGGCGTCGCGAGGTGGATCATCTCGCCGCCCTGCGCACGCGCCCGATGATGCAGAGCCTGAGCCGGCTCGCCCGCGAACTCGGCCAGGCGCTGGGCGAGCTGCCCACCATCCCCGAAGAAGCCGGCGAACTGGACGATGCCTGTTCGCGCCTGGACCACGTGGTGGAAATGACCGAAAAGGCCAGCCATCGCACGCTGGATCTGGTCGAAGAATGCCGCGAGCTGGCCAACCAGCTGCGCAACGGCGGGCTCAATCAGGACCAGGGCGCGCTGCTGGACAAGATGCGCCACAACCTCACCGAGCTGTCGCTGGCGCAGAGCTACCAGGACCTGAGCGGCCAGATCATCCGGCGCGTGGCCGGTATCGTGCGGCGCGTGCATGAAGGCTTCGGTGCGCTCGGCCTGCCGCCGAAGAACATCGAACCGAAGAAAGACGACGGCGGTCTTGCCGGTCCTGCAGTCAAGGGCCTGGACCGTCACGCGGTGTCGCAGGACGATGCCGACGACCTGCTGTCCGGATTGGGGCTGTAACCATGAGTGCTGTTCCAGACGATATTGCTGCCGATTTCATCGTCGAGGCCCAGGAAATCCTGGATCGCCTCGGCGAACAGCTGGTCTCGCTGGAACAGGCGCCAGAAGAAGCCGACCAGCTCAACGCGGTGTTCCGCGGCTTCCACACGCTCAAGGGCGGCGCCGGCTTTCTGGCGATCAAGCCCATGGTGGAGCTGTGCCACGCCGCTGAAGAAACCCTGGGCATGGCGCGCTCGGGCCAGGCGGTGCTGCAGGCGCATCACTTCGATGCCGCGCAACAATCGCTGGATTATCTGCAGGCCATGCTGGATGCCATGGGCTCGGGCGAAGCCGTGCCGCACGCACCGGCCACGTTGATCGCGCAGTTCGACGCCAAGAGCGCCCCGCCGGCGGTCAAGGCCGCGCCGCAGGCGGCCGCGGCCAAGCCGGTTGCCGCCGCACACGGCGACGATGCGCATGCGCCCGCCCCCAAGGCGGCCGGCAAGGGCGCGGCCAAGACCGGCGCCGAAGCCGAACAGACCGTGCGCGTGGACACCAAGCGCCTGGACGCCATCGTCAACCTGATCGGCGAACTTGTACTCTCGCGCAACCGACTGAAGACCTTGCGCACCCGCCTGCGCGACGAAGAACTGGACCGCGCGGTCAGCACGCTGGACATCGCCACCGCACGCCTGCAGACCGCGGTCATGCGCACCCGCATGCAACCGGTGAGCAAGGTGTTCGCCCGCTTCCCCAAGGTGGCCCGCGATGTTGCGCGCACCTTGTCCAAGGAGGTGGAGCTGGAACTGATCGGCGCCGAAACCGAGCTCGATCGTAATCTGGTCGAAGCCCTCGCCGACCCGTTGGTGCACCTGGTGCGCAACGCCATCGACCACGGCATCGAATCGCCTGCCCTGCGCGAAGCCACCGGCAAACCGCGCAGCGGCCATGTGCGTCTGTCGGCGCAGCAGGAAGGCGACTACGTCAGCATCGAAATCCAGGACGACGGCGCCGGCATCGACCCGGAGCGCCTGCGCGAAATCGCCCGCAACAAGGGCCTGATCGACGCCGAAGCCGCCGCGCGTCTGAGCACCGACGAGTGCTTGCATCTGATCTTCATGCCGGGCTTCTCGACCAAGGTGGAAGTCACCGACATCTCCGGCCGCGGTGTCGGCATGGACGTGGTGCAGTCGCGTATCCGCGAACTCAGCGGGCAGATCCAGATCCAGTCTGAACTGGGCCGCGGCAGCCGCTTCATGATCCGCGTGCCGTTGACCCTGGCGATTCTGCCGACCCTGCTGGTGCAGGCCGGCGAAGCAGTCTACGCATTGCCGCTGGCGCGCGTGGTGGAAGTACTGCATGCACCACAAACCTCGCTGGGCTGGTTCGACGGCCGCGCCGTGCTGGACCGCCGCTCGCACACTCTGCCCCTGATCGACCTGCGCCGCTGGCTGGGCGTACCGGCCGAACAACCGCCGCTGCTGACCGTGGTGTTGCTGCAGGCCGGCGAAACCCGCTTCGGCCTGGTGGTGGACCAGGTCCGCGGCCGCGAGGAAGTGGTGATCAAGCCCCTGCCCCGCGCCCTGCGCGGCCTGCCCGGCTACGCCGGCGCCACCCTGATCGGCGACGGCCGCATGGCGCTGATCCTGGATGTGGATGGATTGCGCTCCAGCGATCATTGAGGTTCGGGAATCGGGAATCGGGAATCGGGAATCGGGAATCGGGAATCGTCAAGACGATCCTGGCTGCCTGATCCAACGACAACGGCCGCGTACTGCGGCCGTTGTCGTTTCACTAGCAGCATTGCTGCCGATCTACCCCGCTACGCGCGCAGGCATGGGCGTGCTGGTTTGGCGACGGCCAGGCTGCCGTGGAACTGAACCTGGAACCGTTATTTGGACCCCATTATCTCGTTGCGAAACACTCAGCGAGTCATCGAAGGACCAGCCTGGCTGACGGCTTGCTGGGACTGCTCCAGCGCCTGCTGCTGTTCGCGCGCCTGGGCCTGAGTCTGGTTGATTGCCTGCAGGCGATCGAACGACTGGGTCTCTGGTGTCTGCACGGCGTCCATGGTCGACATATGGGCACGCTGGTGAGCCGGGTCGTTGAGGGCGCCCTGAACGACGAAGACCTTCTCGCCGCCCGCCAGCTGAGCCGTTGGGTTGTTGAGCACCACATGATCCACCCGCGACAACCCCTCCTCTTTTGCCAGCGCAAGCAGGCTGGCCGTCATACGCTCACTCGATGCATCCCACTGCCTGCCATGTTCAGCATCGAGCTTTTGCACCCCGCCTTTGATCTGCTGATATAGCGGGTGATCCGCATGGCCTGGATCTGACGGAAGAAGGTGAAGTGACGTCCCTTGCGATGGGGATTCACGTGCACGGAGCTCCTGCTCCAGCTCTTGTGCAGAGATCGGCGAGACATGCAGATGAGTGTTTTTGCTGTGCTGGAACAAGCCCGGCGTCGGGGGCTGGGTGCTGCTATCTAGGTAAGGCATCGGGCGCGTGTTGCTGCCCAGATCAATACCATTGCGCTCTAGTGCATCCTCTTTGAGACCAAGTCGCTGCAGGTTAAAGATCATGGGTTGCTCAGGCGTGCCCGGCTGCGCCTTATTGTAGTGACGCTCAAAGATCGCTGCGGTGCCGATGACCCAAGGTCCGTAATGGTTGTGATAGTCAGACAGGCCGCCGTAACCGATCTGCGTATCCTGTGCTGATTTATCGAAATAGTTGACACCCATGGCCTCGACATTTGCCGGCGTAGCTGACATGGTCAAATCTTGATTCAAGGAAAGATTGGGCTTTAAGGTATAGACGAGACCTTGGCTTCCCGCAGCGGTATCGATGAAATCACGCATCCTTCCTGGAGCCGCACGATAAATGTCTTCCAAGGTCGGCTGAGGCGTACCGCCTTTGACCCTACTGAGGGTGGCATTCCAACCCGCGATCTCTGCACGTGATTCATCCTCACGGTTGCTAGCAATGACCTTTTCAGCGGCTGACGTATAGTCGTGTGTGGTGCGCGCAATCGTACGAGCCTCAGTCATGAATTGTTGCCTTGCGGCCTCCGCGTCCGGGCTGAAGGTGCTGTGCTGCAACTCGTGCCCAAGGACAAACGTCAGATCCCCCGCAGATGGGGGAGCAACTCCATTTGGGGCCACCAGCTTTGTCAGTGGCAACTGGATTGAGTGGCCAATAGGATCAAACGAGCCTCCAGCATGCGGATCGGTGAGAGGCTTGAAACTGGTCACCAGCTTTTGATCCACTGCTACATTCAGTTGGCGCGTAAGTTCCGGCGAATCGGTTAGAAGCTGCTTCAGTTGATCGACGTGAGCCTTGGTAACTCCAGGCTCATTGCCGAAATCATTCACAACTTTCAAAGCATCAGGACTGAGTGACATGTCCGCTCCTTGGACTTAACGGATGTAGACCCATTCGACGCATTTGTGCGCTACCAACGCTTGCGGTTCCGCAGCCTCACCTCGCGGAAAAACCTCTACTCGCATTCCTGGGCGCGTAAAGAAATCACTCATCCAGCGCCCGTCTTCGACGATGTTGCGCTCACGCGCAAATCCCATCTGCTCAAGCTGCTGGGTAAAGCGATCAAAGTCCAGGCGACAAATTTCGCTCATCGGAGGCGATGCACCGGCGACATTGCGATCGAAGCGGAATTCGAACCATCTGCCATCAAGCTTGGTTTCATCCACTCCAAATCCATAACTCCAATCCTTAGTGAGCAGACCGAAGGCGCGGTATCGGCGTTCGTCGCCTTTCACGAACTGAACCGCCTGCCCCATCGTCGAATTCAAACGCTGTGGAGTGAAGTCGGAGATGGTCTGGCTATCCTTGATCAACGAAAGCAACTGACCAAGCAAGCCTTCAGCAGTGGGCTTATTAGGCGGCACAGTGGTAGGGCCGGATGAATTCATGGCAGATGTCTCCGTGACGGTTGTCGGGGCTGGGGTGGCCGCCGTGTGGGCGCACGCGCCCAGGGCGAAGGTGGCGAGCAAGGCGTAGAGGGGGCGCGCGATCATGAAGCGTCCGTTGTGCGCTGGTGTGGCTGCGACGCTAGTGGCATCGGGAGCTGAGGTCAATCGCAAGGCTTCTGGCAGTTGATCGACGTGAGGTTTGGTAACTCCAGGCTGATTGCCGAAATCATTCAGAACTTTCAAAGCATCAGGACTGAGTGACATGTCTGCTCCTTGGACTAGCGAATTTGAACCCACTCGACGCACTGATGAGTAGTGCGCGCTAAAGGTTCGTCAGCCTCACCACGCGTGAAGAGCTCTACGCGCATCCCTGGGCGTTGAAAAATATCGCTCATCCATCGTCTATCCTCGACAAGATTGCGCTGTCGCGAAAAACCCATTTTTTCGAGGTGCGCCGCAAATGCCTCGAGGTCGATCTGGCAGATATCCGACATAGACGGAGACACTTCTGGCGGATTAGGCAGGAACAGGAACTCGAACCATGCACCCTTTATTTCGGTTTTGTTGACACCAAACCCGTAGTTCCAGTTTCGGGTCAGCACTCCGCTGGCACCGAACCGCCCGGAACCATCATCGCGATGCTGTACCGACTGGCCCATTGCTTGAGACACATGGTCGGCAGTGAACGATTCGATACTGGTGCTTGTGCGAATCAGCTCCAGTACCCGCTCCAATGCCTCCTGCGCGGTACGTGGTCCACCTTTGGAAGGATCTGCAGGTACGTAATCGGCTGAGGAACGCATGGCAGATGTCTCCGTGACGGTTGCCGGGGCTGGGGTGGCCGCTGTGTGGGCGCAGGCGCCCAGAGCAAGGGTGGCGAGCAAGGCATAGAGGGCGCGCGCGATCATGAAGCGTCCGTTGTGCGCTGGTGTGGCTGCGACGCTAGTGGCATCGGGCGCTGAGGTCAATCGCAAGGCTTTTGGCAGCCGCACCATCATCGCCGCACGCTGCGCGCCTTGGCCGGCACCTCCACCGGCGGTAACACCTCCATCAGCAGTTGACCTTCACTGGCGGTGATGCGCAGCTTGGTGCCGATGGCGAAGCCCAATTGTTCCAGCCATAGGCCGCTGAGGCGGACGTGGGGCACGTGCTGGTCGCCACCGTGGTCGTGGGCGCCGGGGTAATGGGTGTAGCTGACGGTGCATTGGCGCGGGCGGCGGGCTCGGCGGGGTGCGCCCAGCGTGCCAGGGCCTTGCGGGGAGGCGTCCGGGTCGGGTGGCAGCATCGGTGGCAGCTTGGTGCGGTCGGGCTCCACAACCACCCACTGCACCCGTTTGGGCGGCGCGGGGCGCGTACGCATGCGGGTGGGCCGTGCACTGGCAGATGTGGTGGGTGGGCGGTGGCGTGTCATGGCGCCTCCGATTGGCGGCGGGTAGCGCTAGGTGCAGCGACGCACTGCTGCAACGCCACGTCGATGCGTGCAGAAAGGCGATGCAAGGCCTGCGACAACACGCCGGGCTGGTTGAGCAACTGCTGCGCAAAATCGTCGCTGGCCTGCCCAACGGCCGCGCGTGCGGCTAGCCGGCGCAGCACCTCGCCTACCTCGCTCAGCAAGCTGTGGGCGGAAGCTGGCAACAGATAACCCGGCACCGATGCTGGCATGGATGATGCGGTAGACATGGCAACGCCCTCCTGGAACAACCCAAGAACCGCCGCCAACGGCGACGGGATGTCGGGAGGTTCGAAACCGCACGTAGCCGGCGGGCATATTCCCCTTGCGGGTGTTGTATTAGCCGCCCTCCCGACGCAGGCATTGCGTCGGCTTGTACCTGCAGGATGCAGGCACAAAAAACCCACCGGTTTGACGGAGGTGGGTACCGCTACGTGAGGAGTTTCGACGCTCCTTGGGCCTAGATTGCAAGTACGCGGTCTGACGTGTCAATACACGCTGGCGGGTCTCGCGCGGCTGTATGCGCCGATTGCGCAGTTCCATACGGGCCACGCAAGACGAACCCCGTTGCCTGATAAGTGCACCTGACCCCATCACGGCGGATCAGGGATCCATGCTATTTATACAGACCGCTTAATGGAAATAAGGACTGAACCAATGGCTTTAGCCAAGATTCCGGCGCGCACTGAGGTTCTTGCAACGGCCCCATGGGACGGTGATCTGCTTGGAACTGAAGAGTCCGGCAAGATGCTTCAACGGCTCATCGAGAATCTAGAGATTCCTTACGTAATAGCCTTGCACGGAGAGTGGGGTGCCGGTAAGACTACATTTCTACGTCGTTTGGCCCGTTCGCTGGAAAACAATAACACACCCGTAATCGAAGTGGACGCTTGGTCAACCGACCACCAGGATGATCCGATTTTTGCCATTCTCTCTGCCGCAATTAATAGGCTCGAAAAATTAGATAGTAGGCAGGCTTATTCCGGAGACTTACGAAAGAAGATTTTTGGAGCTGGGGCAGCGGCCATTGCTCCGCTGAGCACATTGGCTGGAAGTGCGATCGATGCAATGACTGCAACGCCTATTGGGTCAGTTAGCGCGGTGATCGCAGCTATTGGAGCAAAGTATCTAGAAGCACACGTAGCAAAATCTGGTGCGGAAGAAGAGTTCAATGCCTCGATGAAAAATGCACGTGATAGGCTTGTCAGTCTCCCGTAAAATTGATCCAGCCATAACTAGAGGTCTCCAGCACACTAGCCACCAAGGAGACCAACAATGCGCAAGAGCAAGTTCACCGAGAGCCAGATCGTCGCCACGCTGAAACAGGTCGAGGGCGGCCGCCAGGTCAAGGATGTCTGTCGCGAGCTGGGCATTTCCGAGGCGACCTACTACGTCTGGAAGTCCAAGTACGGCGGCATGGAGGCCGCTGACGTGCAACGCCTCCGCGACCTGGAGACCGAGCACAGCAAGCTCAAGCGCATGTACGCCGAGCTCGCGATGGAAAACCATGCATTGAAGGATGTCATCGCAAAAAAGCTGTAGACCCGACGCACAAACGCCCGCTTCTGGCCTGGCTCGTCGAGCGGCATGGCTGGAGCGAGCGCCGGGCCTGTTCAGTAGTTGGCGTGGCTCGCTCGACAGCGCGCTATCGGCGCCGTCCCGATCGCGACGAGGAGGTCATTGCGCTGTTGTCCGAGTTGGCCGAGCGTTTTCCCGAGCGTGGATTTGGAAAGCTCTTTCAGATCATCCGCCGTCGCGGACATGTGTGGAATCACAAAAGGGTCTGGCGCGTGTACTGCTTGATGAAACTCAATCAACGACGTCGCAGCAGGCGCCGGGTCCCGACGCGCTATCCAAAGCCGCTGGCATGCGGCGATCGACCCAATGCTGGATGGTCGATCGATTTCATGTCCGATGCGTTATGGGATGGTCGGCGGTTCCGCACGTTCAATGTCATCGACGATTTCAGTCGGGAAGCCTTGGCCATCGATGTGGACCTGAATCTTCCGGCCGCCCGCGTCATCCGCACGTTGGAACGCATCGCAGCCTGGCGCGGCTATCCGAACAAGTTGCGTTTGGACAATGGCCCGGAATTTGTTGCATTGGCCTTGGCCGAGTGGGCTGAGCGCAAGGGTATCGCGTTGGATTTCATCGAGCCGGGGCGTCCGATGCAAAACGGTTTCATCGAACGCTTCAACGGCAGTTATCGGCGTGGCGTATTGGACATGCACATCTTCCGCACGCTAAGCGAGGTCCGCGAACAGACCGAACAGTGGCTCGCCGACTACAACCAACAGATCCCGCACGACAGCCTGGGCGGGCTAACGCCCGTCGAGTTCCGTGATCAACATCAACCGCAGACCTCTAGTTTTAGCTGGCATTGAATTACGGGGAGTCGACAGGCTTCTCGGTCGTCGAGACGGAGAGGCGCTCAAAGGTAGAAAGGTAGTAGTAATTATTGATGAGCTTGACCGCTGTCGTCCGCTGTTCGCTATACAAATGCTTGAGCGTGTGAAGCATCTCTTTGAGATCAATGGCTTCTTATTTGTTATTTCTACCGATGGCAAGAATTTGCCAGAGGCCGTGCGCTCTGTATATGGCGGCATGGAAAGCGGAGAGCGTTATTTAAGGCGTTTTTTTGACTTTGAATTTCGCTTGCCTGCGCCAGATGCACGAATTTTCAATCACTTACTTCGGACGAGTTTCGGATTCGTGCAAGGAGGCGACGGGGATACTGAAAATGCACTTAGAGATTGGCGCAATGCCACGAAGTGCCTTGTTAATGATGATGGAGTACCGGCGCCATTTGACAATGGTAGAGCGGAATGTTTGATGGAGTTTGAGGAGTTGACCGTTGCAGCTGGCACTTCGCTGCGTGACATGGGGCAAGCATTCAATGCGTTATATGCTTACCTAACAGTTAATGATGGTGCTTCACCGTTGTTTGCACCTATTGCTGCTTTCATTTGCTACATGAGATATCTTTCGCCTTCTTCATATGAGAGGTTTCGAGAGCAAAGAATCGATTTTGAGGGCATCATAAAATCGATTCCATTAAGTAGCCATTGGCTGCAGTCGTCTTCGTACTTTTACACAAAAGGATTTTTTGAATTATATAATGCTTCTTCGCGAAAGCAATTTGCCTTAGCGGTAACGAATATTAGGGATACAATGCGAGCAAACGGCACAGTTGATGCTCAAGTTGCAGGACTGGGGCGACTCATTCGCGCTATATCAGGTAGTTCGGAAAAACATGTGTTTGCCACCCCTAGTCGCATTATTCACATGACCGACCACGTCCTTTAACTCACAAGATAAGTGCAACCTCATCCGTGTAAGGTTATGTCTATAATTAAGCACGGGCATTACAAGCCGTAGATTAGCCGCTTACCTGATTCGTAAAAGCGTTATAGCTTGGAGGCCTACATATGCCGGACGCGGAGCCAATGAGGCTATGACGTGTCGCGGACAGCGAAAACTGCACCCCCGCCGTCGCCAAACCATCGCGCGACCTAGAACTTGTAGGTCAGCCCTAGATACGCCAGCCGGCCTGCGTAGCCGCCGATATAGAAGCGCGCGCAGGTGTCCTCGCCCCGGTGCGCGCGGGACTCCTGCTTGGTAAGGTTCAGCACCGAGGCGGTGAGGCTGAGCGCCGGGGTGATGTTTTACGCCGCGTTCAGATCGACCTGCTAATACGGCTCCTCGAAGACGTTCAACCCGTTGACCAGGCCTTGCACCAGCTCACCGCGACGGTTGTACGAGGCGCGCAGCAGCAGGCTGTCGGCTTCGTAGAACACGGTGAGGTTGGTCTGGTTTTTGGCGCTGCCCGGCATGGCGGTCTTGCCGGCCTCGGTACCGTCTTCCAGCCGCACCGCCGCCTTGCTGGCATCGTTGTAGGTGTAGTTGAACTGCACACCAAGGCCGAACGGCAGCGTGTGCTGTGCGTAGAGCTCCACACCCTGCGAGACCGCGTCCTGGCCGCCGGCCTGGGTGCTGTAGTTCTGAAACTTCAGGGTCAGGTCGACTGCCTTAAGTGAATCTGACCACGTTCTTTTGTGCGCGTATCGGCGCTGACGTGATGATGCTTTCCGACCCACCCATGCGCGAAGACGAATCGGGCAGCTAGTTGCACCTCAAGTCCGACACCTCGTCCACGCCCGGCAGGCCGCGTGACGGTATGGGCGCGATTGTTTGGCGACGGCTGGGCTGCAATGGAAATGAACCTGGAACCGTTATTTCGCAGTGGAAGTGAACCTGGAACCGTTATTTCGTGGAAGTGAACCTGGAACCGTTATTTCGTTGACGATATCCTTGTGATCGATCGATTCATCGGAGCGACACACGCACCCACCGTTTACAGACTGATGTGAGGAAAAATGTGATTACTACCGACGTTTCGATCCAGAGGATGCGGTGGGATTTAGGCGTCCTTCGCGATTACGTACAACGGCTGTTTGGCGATGACCAGAGACGGATCGTGTCAAGCTGCATCCGATCCGTGTTGGACCGTCGCGAGTTCACCCGACACCACTACAGCGAAGCCATGCGCGCCATAGCAGCCAAGATCGAGGGCAGGCCTGATTACGAGGTCATGGCCGCAATGCTGGGTGCCTACGATAAGGAAACCGGCTCATTCGAAGACGCCAGGTTCGCTGCCTATCTCAACATCGTGGCCTGCGTGCACAACATGCGGGCGGTCGCCGACAATCTGGTGCACCTAGCCTATTTCGCCACCGGCATGAACCTGGACAACGCAACACGCATCGAGGAAAGGTCGATCAGCTGGCACAAGGTCAAGGACAAGCTTCCTGCATCCGAACTCGTTGAGGACCTGAAGATCCTGCATTCCCATGATGATTTCAGGTATCTGGTCGCTCTAGACAACCACTGCAAGCATCGCGGCATCGTAGATGTGGGCTTTTCCGTCAGTGAGGTTGAGGCTACGCATGGCATGCAGATAAACGCCTTCTACTATGAAGGCACCAAATACCCGCAGCGGTGGGTCAGGCCGCTACTGATTGCCGAATACCAGCGCCAAGAAATCCAGATCATGCTGGCTGGAAACCACTTGAACGACTATATGGACGGCCTCCAAAGCCGGCACGTGGATCCACCACACGCGGAACACTAATGCCTCGGGATCGGAGCACGCACCAGCGCCGGCAATGTAGCAGCGAATCCGGAGTGCCCCGCCCTAAGCAGGTTCCGGCGCATTGTCGGCCAATGCTTCGCGGCAAAGAACGGTTCCAGGTGCACTTCTTCCACAGACACATACCCCGGAAAGACCCTTAATTGTAATCGGCCATGCATTTATCTACTGCCTCAGTGGCGTCCTTTGCGTCACGAATGGCACCATGAAAAATCTGGGCCGCGGCATAGCGATAGTGCCGCGTCTGATCAGCCGGCTTATCGCCATCCATCGAAATTGCGGCCATGACTCGTACGCCGTCACTTATCCGCATCTCCACTGCGTGCCTCAAAGCAAGGCCCAGCTCAGAGCAAATCTTTGTGCTCTTCTTTTCCCATGCACCGGGCGCAACAACAAGTCCTGCAATGCGCTTCTGGAGCGCGCCTGACGCCTGCTCAGCGGCCTGCTTGTAGGCGTCCATATTTTTGGCTACACCGTCGTAGTCGATCTTGCCTTGGCCGTGTACTGAAAATGCAGCCAAGAGCAAGAGAACCCCTGCAAATCCCTTCATGTGCTTCGCCTTCCGTAGTAAGCCGAAAGGATATCTCAAGGGCTCCCCGCTTCGAAATAATCGTTCCAGGTTTACTTCCACCACAGCCAAGCCGCCGCCAAACCATCGCGCCCATACCGTCCGCCACGCAGCAGGCATGGGCACGACACGCTGGCACCTAGAACTTGTAGGTCAGCCCCAGGTACGCCAGCCGCCCGGCATAGCCGCCGGTATAGAAGCGCGCCCGGGTGTCGTCGCCCAGGTGCTGGCGCGACTCCTGCTTGGTCAGGTTCAGCACCGAGGCGGTGAGGCTGAGCGCGGGGGTGATGTTGTAGGCCGCGTTGACATCGATCTGGTAGTACGGCTCTTCAAAGACGTTCAACCCGTTGACCAGGCCTTGCACCAGCTCGCCGCGACGGTTGTACGAGGCGCGCAACAGCAGGCTGTCGGTCTCGTAGAACACGGTGAGGTTGGTCTGGTTCTTAGCGCTGCCCGGCATGGCGGTCTCGCCGGCCTCGGTGCCATCCTCCAGCCGCACCGCCGCCTTGCTGGCATCGTTGTAGGTGTAGTTGAACTGCACACCAAGACCGAATGGCAGCGTGTGCTGCGCGTAGAGCTCCACACCCTGCGAGACCGCGTCCTGGCCGCCGGCCTGGGTGCTGTAGTTCTGCACGGTGACCGGTTGCCCGTCGACCATCATGTTCACGTCGCTGATGACGTCGACCGCAAAGTTCTCCACGTTCTTGCGGAACAGTCCCACACCTGCCACCGAGCCCGGCTGGAAATACCATTCCAGCCCCAGGTCGAACTGGTTGGCCTTGTAAGGCTCCAGGTTCTTGTTGCTGCCCGAGCCGTACCAGCCCTGCTCGCTGGCACCGCCGGTCAGGCGCCGGTCGGCCACGTACTCGGGACTGTAAAACTCCAGGCTGCCGGGCGCGGCGATGTCGTTGTAGCTGGGACGTGCGATCACCTTCGCGGCTGCCGCACGCAGCAGCAGGTTCTCGGTCAGGTCGTAGGCCAGGTTGAAACTCGGCAGCACGTCGGTGTAGTTGCGGTCCAGCCCGCTGACCACGAACGACTCGGTGCGTTGCACGCTGTCGGACAAACGCCAGTAGCCTTCGGTCCCGCAATAGGTGTCGGCCGGGGCGCCGCCGGGCATGGCGGCGCCCTGCTGGCAGGCCAGCGGATTGCCGTCGGCGCCATCGAAGAAGTAATCGTTGTAGGCGGTCACCTTGTCGGTGGAATCGGCACGCTGGCCGGTGCGCGCCACCCGCACGCCGACGTTGCCACGCAGCCGCTCGGTGTGGAAGTTGAGTTGCAGGTAGGTGGAATAGATCTCCTCGTCGACGTTGTAGACGAAGTTGTCTTCGCTGCGGGTCTGCATCGCGCCGTAGGTCTGGTTCAAGTAGCCGATGTAGCCCGGGAAGTTGATCGCCGGGAACGCGCTGGCGTTGACGCCACCGGCCAGGTTGTCCTGCGCGAACAGCAGGCCCGGCGAGAACTGGGTGGCGATGGCATTGCAGCGCCCGTTCCAGTAGCGGTTTTCGTAGTCACTTGGATCGGTACCCGGGCACACCCAGTAGTTGTTGCCGGTACTGCGGTGGATGCCGCCGTCGCGACGCTTGAGGCCGAACTGCAGCGAGTCGACGACCTCGCCATCGAAGTGCCAGGTGGTATCGATCTGCGCGTACTGCTGCTGATTGGTGTTACGGGTCCAGGACGAGCCGGTCGAGCCCAGGTCGACCTGCAGGATGCCGTCGCGCAGGTTCTGCATCAGCTGCGGCGAGAATGTCATGGACGGCGTGCCGGTCAGGTCCCAGGCGCTGGCGAAGTTGCCGTTGCTCCAGCTGCCGTCGGCGTTCTGCAGGCGCGGTTTGATCGGCAGGGAGAACTGCAGCTCCGGCCCGCCCTTGGCCCAGGTGCGGCCGACCTTGAACGCCACGTCCACCTGCTCGCCACGCCATTCGCCGCCCAGGTCCACCGTCTGCGACTGCGATTTCTCGATGTTGTAGCTGCCGGTGATCTGCGGCGTCGGCACGGTGCAATCGTCCGAGCCCCAGCCGCCCGGCGGCAGGCCGGCCGCGGCGGCCTGCGCCTCGCTGCAATAATAGGTCTTGCCCGGACGCAGGCTGTAGGCGGCGCCAGTGACGATGGTGCCGCTGGGATCGAACTGCAGCCCGTCGAGCAGACGGCCGCCGCGCCAGTTGCCGTCGCCGTTATAGCGGGCAATGTTCCACTCGGGAATCTTGATGGTATTGGTCTGCGAGTCCTGCGACAGGTCGAAGCGGAAGTAGTTCGCGGTCAGGGTCAGGTCGTCGGTCGGCTTGAACTGCAAGGTCAGTTGCCCGCCCTTGCGCTCGCGCTCCTCGCGTTTGGCGTCCAGGCTGACCGCCGTCGGCATCATGAAACCGGTGGAGTAATTGCCGTCCTGGTTCCAGAAACCGGTACCGCCCCACCAGTTGGCGTTGAAGTCCGACGGATTTCCGTTGACGTCGACCGCCGGGCCGACTTCGTCGCGGCCGTACCACTGCCAGCTCTCGGTACTGGCATTGAGCGTGCGCGCGGTGCGCTTTTGCTGCGTGTAGCCCACGAAGACACCGAAGCGGTTGTCCTTGTCGTGCCACGAGTACGAACCGGAGAACTGGCCGTCGGTCTTCTTGCTGGTATCCGACCAGGTGCCCTCGGCGGAGACGAAGCCGGAATGTGGCTCCAGTTCCAGCGGGCGCCGCGTCTGCAGGATCACCGTGCCGCCGATGCCGCCTTCGTCGATGCGTGCTTCCGGGGTCTTGTACAGCTCCGCGCTGCCCAGCAGGTTCGACGGCAGCAGCGTGTAGTTGAACGAGCGCGTCGGGTCGCCGTTGGATTCGGCGGTGGCGATGTAGTTGCCGTTCAATTCGGTCAGCACCAGCTCCGAGGACAGGCCGCGCACACTGACGTTCTTGCCTTCGCCGCCGTCGCGGCTGATGACCACGCCGGGCACGCGCTGCAGCGCATCGGCCACGTTCTTGTCGGGGAACTTGCCCACGTCCTCGGCGGTGATCACATCGACCACGGCGTTGGCGTTGCGCTTCTGCTCCAGGCTTTTTTCGATCGCGTAGCGGTAGCCGGTCACCGTCACCGCATCCAGGTCCGTGGCCTGCATCGCGGCCTGGCCCGTGGGCGCCGGCGTGCCGTCGGCCTGCTGGGCGGAGACAGTGGTGGAGGCGGCGCTCGCGAACAAGGCGATGGCGATACCGGCGTACAGCGTGCTGCGGTTGCGTGCGAATGGCGTGCAGTTCATTTCGGTCGTGCTCTCCCAATGGTGATCGGCCTCGGCGGCTTTGTATCGATCCAACGACCGAAAAAAACGCCACGCGAAGTAACGCAAAAACATCCGGCACCGTTGCGGCGCCCGGTTTTCCTGGTCTTCTCCCCTCTTCTGCGCGGATGCGATTAGATCGTTCTAATGCCGTGCAAACTAAGTAGCACAGCCCATGCGCCAACGCATTCTGCCGCGCAGCAGGCCGGCGGCCTTGCAAGCGCCACGATTGCGGCCGGGCTCGCCACGCTTGCACGCGACACGCTACAGCTTGCCTGCTGCAGCAACCGCTCGATCGCGGCCCGCAAGCGCCCTCGCCCGCAACCAGGCGCAAGCGGCTTACCGAGGCGCCTGCGCGCGTTCCATCACTCACCGAGCTCAGCAAGAAGCTGGGTCGACCTGCGTGTCGGCACCTCTTGCCCATGGCCACAGCACGTCGCTTGCCGGCTATCGCCATTACAGGGACGTGCGGTGATGGCGAGTTATCAAAAATGTTGCAGAGTCGAAGAGACGGTTCCCGGCCGCGCTCGCGCCCTCACCTAAGCCGGGGACCGAAAGCTGCGCCTGGACGTACCCTCACCCCAACCCCTCTCCCGGCGGGAGAGGGGCTTTAGTGCCGCGTCGGCCGTGTCTTCCTGTGTCCGCCTCGGTAACGCATGGGCTGACCTGAGGCACCACTGAGTTCATCGCAACCTTCTACGACCGGGGAACCGGTCCCCGCCGGCGCCATTGCCCGCAACGACGTCGGCAGTTCGCAGACCCATCCCCCAGAACGACAACTTTCTGGCGCGCCAACCGGGCGCATCTATCAAGTCCGCCGGGCCTGGGCCGATACCGCATGCATGGACAGACTCAGCGTAATCGGACTGGTGCTGGCGATCGTGGCGATCGTGGGCGGCAGCGTGTTGAAAGGTGCCGGCATTTCGTCGCTGTGGTCGCCGGCTGCCTTCGTGATCGTCATCGTCGGCACGGTGGCGGCGATCCTGCTGCACACCTCGCCGGCGGTTTTCCGGCGCGCGTTCAAGATCCTGCGCTGGGTGATCCAGCCGCCGGCCAGCGATCGCCCGCAGTTGGTGGCGCGTATCGTCGAGTGGAGCAACATCGCCCGTCGCCAGGGCCTGCTGGGCCTGGAAGACCAGTTGCCGCGTCAGGACGATGCCTTTCTGCGCAAAGGCCTGCAGATGCTGGTCGATGGCGTGGAGCCCGAATCCATGCGCCACATGCTGGAAATCGAAGTGGACAACCAGGAGCGTCAGGATCTTGCCGCGGCCAAGGTATTCGAGGGCATGGGGATCTATGCGCCCACCCTGGGCATCATCGGCGCGGTACTGGGCCTGATGGCGGTGATGAAGAACCTGGCCGACCCGGCCATGCTCGGGCATGGCATCGCCGCAGCCTTCACCGCCACCATCTACGGCATCGCCTCGGCCAACCTACTGTTCCTGCCGGTCGCCGCCAAGCTCAAGAGCGTGATCCATTGCAGCACCAATGAGCGCGAAATGGCGATCGAAGGCCTGATCGCCATCGCCCAGGGCGAGAACCCGCGCAACATCGAGTCGAAATTGGCAGGCTACTTGCATTAGCGCGTTATGGCCCGTCGTCGCAAACACCACGAAGAACATGGCAACCACGAAGCGTGGGCGATTCCGTATGCCGATCTGATGACGCTGCTGCTGGCGTTCTTCGTGGTGATGTACGCCATCTCTTCGCTCAACGAAGGCAAATACAAGGTCATGGCGCAAGCGCTGACCAGCGCCTTCGGTGGCTCGTCGAACAAGGCCAGCCCGGTGCAGCTGGGCAAGACCCAGACCCTGGGCGCCGATTACGACCGCCCATCCGTGATCAAGGCCGGCGCGCCGATGGCGGCTTCCAATGGCCCGACCGACCCCACCCTGCTGCCGTCGATGGCCGCGCAGATGCGCATGCCGGTGTCGCTGCGCAACCAGGCGCAACTGGCGCGCGCACAGCGGCAGATGGATGCAGTGGAGCAACAGCTGAGCAAGACGCTGGCCTCGCTGATCGACAAGCAACTGATCACCATCCGCCGCAACGATCTGTGGATCGAGGTGGAGATCAACAGCGACATCCTGTTCGGCACCGGCTCGGCCACCCTGGCCGGCGGCGCCCGCGGGACGTTGTCCACGCTGGCCTCGGTGCTGCGCGATGCGCCCAATGGCGTGCGCGTGGAAGGCTATACCGATAACCAGCCCATCGCCACGGCGCAATTCCCCTCCAACTGGGAGCTGTCTGCGGCGCGTGCGGCAAGCGTGGTGCACCTGTTCGCCGACGACGGCATCGCCCCGCAACGATTGGCGATGGTGGGCTATGGAGAATTCCGCGCACGTGCCGATAACAGCACTGAGGCGGGACGGAATGCGAACCGGCGTGTGGTGTTGATCATCCTCGCTGACTCGGCTGGCTCACTCGCACCCGATCCGCCATCGCAATTAAATGCGACCGCCGCCGGGGCGCCCAAGCTTCCCAAGTCTGACGGCGGCCAAACGGCCGTCACCACCGAAAGCGGCACAAGTTCCGTCCCCGCCGTAATTCAAGGAGTGCAGTGACATGCGTATCTGGGCAATCGCCAACCAAAAGGGCGGCGTCGGCAAGACCACCACGACGCTGGCATTGGGTCGCGGCCTGGCCGCGCTCGGCCACCGCGTCTTGTTGATCGACCTCGATCCGCACTCCTCGCTCACCCGCGCCTTCGGCGTGGCGATCGACCCGCCGCCGCGCGGGGTGCTGGACCTGTTCGGCACTCCGCCAAGCGACCTGGCCAGCCTGGCGCATGAAAGCAGCATTCCGGGCCTGTCGTATGTGTGCGCGCAAGCCGCATTGGCCACGCTGGAACGCCGCAGCGCCAACCAGCCCGGCCTGGGCCTGGCGCTGCAGAACGCCATGACCCGGCATGCCGGCCAGCACGACTACATCCTGCTGGACTGCCCGCCAACCCTGGGCCTGCTGATGATCAACGCACTGGCCGCCTGCGACCGCGTGGTGGTGCCGACCCAGGCCGAGCCGCTTGCCCTGCATGGCCTGGCCAGCATGGTGCGCACCGCCGACATGGTGCAGCGCTCGCGCCGGCGCGAGCTGCCGGTGTCGATCCTGCCTACGCTGTTCGACCGCCGCACCCGCGCCGGCACCGAAACGCTGAAGGAAATGCAGGCCACCTACGGCCCGGTCGTCTGGGAAGACGCGGTACCGGTGGACACCCGAATCTGCAACGCCGCCGCCCTGACCGTGCCCGCCGTTGGCGGCGACTATCAGGGCCGCGGCCTGTCCGCGTATCGCCGCGCGCTGGAATGGGTGCTGGCCGATGACGCGATGCGTATGGAGCAAGCCGCATGAGCAACCCCACCGCCAACGGTGAATTGGACGATTATCTGGAAGGCCTGCTGCACGATGCGGGCGTGGAGAGCGTCGCCCCGCCTGCGGCCACCGCAGCCACGGTCGAAACGCCGGCACTTGCGCATGCAGATCTTGCGTTGGCCGAGCCGCCGGTCGAGACGGCCGCACTTCCCGAAGCCGCTACCGTCTCCGAAGCTGCCACCTCCAACGCGATTGCCGCAGCGCGCAGCGCCGATGCGATCGCCGCCGATTTCCTGGCAGAAATGGATGCCGACCCGGCCTTCGCACCGCCGGTAAAGGCCACGCCCAGCGCCGCCGACATCGCTGCCGACTTCCTGGCCGAAATGGACGCCGACCCGGCCTTCGCACCGCCGGTCAAGGCCGCGCCCAGCGCCGCCGACATCGCTGCCGACTTCCTGGCCGAAATGGACGCCGACCCGGCGTTCGCACCGCCGGTCAACGCCGCACCCAGCGCGGCCGACATCGCTGCCGACTTCCTGGCCGAAATGGACGCCGACCCGGCGTTCGCCCCGCCGGCCAAGGCCGCGCCCAGCGCCGCCGACATCGCCGCCGACTTCCTGGCCGAAATGGATGCCGATCCGGCGTTCGGAACCGCGCCCACTGCAGTGGACCTGATCACCGCCGATCTGCTGGCAGAAATGGATGCCGACCCGGCCTTCGGGCTGGAGGCCGCACCGGTCGCGGTGCCTGCACCCGCCCCGGCACCGGCGCCCGCCCCGGCCCCCCGTGCGGCACCGGCGCCGGCACGCGCGCCGGCACCGACCGGGCTGCAGGCACTGCTGGCACCCGGCCAGGCCGACAAGATACATGCCGAACGCCGCGCCAGCGAACGCAGCACCCGCTGGCTGCGTCTGCGCTGCGGCGAGCAGACCTATGCGCTGGAATTGCTCAAGGTGCAGGAAGTGGTGCTGCCGGTGCCGCTGCTGCCGCTGCGCGGCACGCCCAGCGCCATGCTGGGCATCATGAACCTGCGGGGCCAGGTGGTCCCGGTGATCGATCTGGGCATCCACCTGGGCTCTTCGCCGGTGGACATGGACCTGCAGACCCGCGTGGTGGTGCTGGAAGAAAACGGCGAAACCATGGGCCTGCGCGTCTCGGCCGTGGAAGACGTCACCAGCCTCACCGATCAGCAGATCGAGCCGCCGGACAACGCCCGGCTGTGCCGCATCTACAACAACCTGTTCCGCGGTGTCGCACGTCTGGGCCATCAGCCGATGATCCTGCTCGATGCCACCCATCTGCTGCATTGATGCGCGCCTAGCTTGCTCGCACCTGCACGCACAACGATTCACCGTTAAAGCTTTTCCGCCCCCCGCCGTTAGTACGCATAGAACCATCCGTTCGGAGCAACAATGAGCACAGTGACATTGGGTGAGGATCTCGGCATCGAGACCAGCGCCGACCTCAAGCAAAAGCTTGCCGGATTCCTCACCCAGGACGGCGACCTGGTGCTTGATGCCGGTGAAGTCCGACGCATCCACACCGCCAGCGTGCAGTTGCTCTGCGCCTTTGTGCAGAGCCGGCGCCAGGCCGGCCTGCACACCGAATTCGATGGCTGCAACGACACTTTTAGGGATGCAGCGCGTCTGCTCGGCGTCACCGACGCGCTCGGACTCCCCGCATCCAATGACAACCTGAAATCTGTGGAGAACGCCGCATGAGCGCACGTATCTTGGTGGTGGACGATTCGGCGTCGATGCGCCAGATGGTCTCTTTCGCCCTCACCTCTGCCGGCTTTGCCGTCGAAGAAGCCGAAGACGGCGCGGTTGCGCTGGGCCGCGCGAAGGGCCAGCGCTTCAATGCGGTGGTCACCGACGTGAACATGCCCAACATGGACGGCATCTCGCTGATCCGCGAGCTGCGCCAGCTGCCGGACTACAAGTTCACCCCGATGCTCATGCTCACCACCGAGTCGGCGGCCGACAAGAAATCCGAAGGCAAGGCAGCCGGCGCCACCGGTTGGCTGGTCAAGCCGTTCAACCCAGAACAGCTGATCGCCACCGTGCAGAAAGTTCTCGGTTAAACCCTCCTCGCTTCAGCTTCGGATTTCACGCCCATGAGCATGGACCTGCAACGTTTCCACGCCACCTTTTTCGAGGAAAGCCGTGAAGGGCTCGACGCGATGGAGGCCGGGCTGCTGTCGCTTGAAGAAGGCAACCGCGACCCGGAAATCATCAACTCGGTGTTCCGCGCCGCGCACTCGATCAAGGGCGGCGCTGCCACCTTCGGTTTCGACGCCGTCGCAGGGCTGACCCACGTGCTGGAGACGCTGCTGGACGAGCTGCGCTCCAACAAGCGCCAGCTCGAACCCAATGCGGTCGATGCCATGCTTGGCTCGGTCGATGTGCTGCGCGCCCTGTTGCGCGAAGCCGAACACGGCACCCCGGCCGATCCGGCTGCGGTCAAGGCCGTGCACACCCGGTTGAATGCCGTGCTCGCTGGCGAAGCGCCGGCCGCCGCGGCGGTCGCCAAGCCCAAGGAAGAAGAACCCGAAGCCTGGCACATCGGTTTCACGCCGGCGCCGTCGCTGTTCATGAGCGGCAACGACCCGCTGCGCATCATCCGCGAGCTCGAACACCTGGGCCCGCTGCAGATCGCCGCGCGTCTGGAGCGCATGCCGGGTTTTGAAAACATCGATCCGCTGGAAGCGTATCTGGCGTGGGACCTGGGCCTGATCGGCAAGATTCCGCGCAGCAAGATCGAAGACACCTTTGCCTGGGTGGTGGACGACTGCGAACTGGACATCCGCCCGATGGCCGTGCCCGGCCCGCCGCCGAGCCTGGCCGTGGACGCTCCGGCGGCCGCACCGGTTGCAGCCGTTGCCGCTGCACCGGGCGCCGCTGCCGAACCTGCTGCCGCCGCGGCGACACCGGCCAAGGCCGCCGCTGCCGAAGCCGAAAGCTCGATCCGCGTCAGCGTCGACAAGGTCGATGCATTGATCAATCTGGTCGGCGAACTGGTGATCACCCAGGCCATGCTCAAGCAGGTCTCCACCGGCCTGGACCCGGCGCATGCCGAACAGCTGTTCGCCGGCCTGGATCTGCTCGAGCGCAATACCCGCGATCTGCAGGAAGCGGTCATCGGCGTGCGCATGCTGCCGGTGGATGCGGTGTTCCGCCGCTTCCCGCGCCTGGTCCGCGACCTCTCCAGCCGCCTCGGCAAGCAAGTGCGCCTGCGCACCATTGGCGAAAGCACCGAGCTGGACAAGGGCCTGATCGAAAAGATCGCCGATCCGTTGGTGCACCTGGTGCGCAACTCGATCGACCACGGCCTGGAAATGCCCGATGCGCGCCGCGCCTCCGGCAAGGACGAAACCGGCACGATTACCCTGGCGGCATCGCACCAGGGCGGCCACATCGTGATCGAAGTCAGCGACGACGGCCGTGGCCTCAATCGCGCCAAGATCCTGGAAAAAGCGGCCGAACGCGGCATCGCCGTGCCGGACAACCCGACCGATGCGCAGGTGTGGGACTTGATCTTCGCACCGGGCTTCTCCACCGCCGATGCGGTGACCGACCTGTCCGGTCGTGGCGTGGGCATGGACGTGGTCCGCCGCAACATCCAGGGCCTGGGTGGCGAAGTGCAGCTGGAAAGCAACGCCGGCAGCGGTACCCGCGTGTTGATCCGCCTGCCGCTGACCCTGGCCATTCTGGACGGCATGACCGTTTCGGTCGCCGGCGAAACCCTGATCCTGCCGCTGTCCTACGTGCTTGAAGCCCTGCAGCCGGCACCGGAAGACGTCCGCGCGATGGCCGGCGACGGTCGGGTACTGCGGGTGCGTGGCGAATATCTGCCGATCCTCTCGCTCACCAATTACTACGGCTTCGGCGGGCAACAGTCCTCCAAGGAATCGCTGGTGGTGGTGGTCGAAGGCGACGGCCAGAAGATCGCGCTGGAAGTGGACGAGTTGCTCGGCCAGCAGCAGGTGGTGGTCAAGAACATCGAGAACAATTACCGCCGTATCCCGGGCGTTTCCGGCGCCACCATCCTCGGCGATGGGCGGGTCTCGCTGATCGTGGACATCGGTGGCCTGGTGCGCTCGCTCAAGGTACCGCAAGCCGCGTAATGCACTCGCCGCGGCCTGGATGCCGCGGCGCAAGGCTCCACCACGCCATCGATGCACGATGGGTGCTGGAGCGATCGCCGGCAGTATGGGGACTGCCGGCATCAGCAACACCCGTCCGGCCCGACACGACCGGCGGAGATTCTGGCCCTTTGTCCGGATCTTTCGACGCTGCCATCGTCATTCGCCCAACCACTGACGGGCGCCCACGAGGCCAGTCGTTCTCTGCAATACGAGAAGACCGCTATGAACTGGTTCCGCAATCTTGCCGTTGCCCGCAAGTTGGCCGTGGCGTTTTCCTTTACCGCGTTGATCACCTTGAGCCTGGGCGGGTTTGCGCTCGTGCGCATGCAGTCCAGCGCACATCTGTTGCGCGAGATCGGCACCGTGTGGGCACCGGCCGTGCAGCAACTGAGCGAAATGCGCGCATTGCTCGGCGAATTCCGCACCTACGAACTTGCCCAGCTGGCGCACGCCGACGATCCGAAGGCGGTGCAGAATTATTTCGAACGCATGGACAAGGCGCGCGCCGACGTCGCGACGGCGCAGGACGCCTACGCCAAGACCACCACGGCCGGCAGAGAGACCGAGTTGTACGACGAGGTCAAACTGAAACTGGACGCGTACTACAAGGCCAACGCCGCACTCAGCGCCGCGGTGCGTGCCGGCGATCTGGTCACTGCCAATCGCGTTTCCGATGAGCAATCGCGCCCGGCGCGGCGCGACCTGTTCGCGAAATTGGTGGAGCTGACCAAGTTCAACGTCGCCCACATGGACAGCGAGATCGCGCAGGCCGAGGCGACCTATCAACGCTCGGTGCAGGTCATGCTCGTGGCGATGGTGCTGGTCGTGCTGCTGGCTGCATTTGCCGGTTGGTTCATCGCCCGCAGCATCGCCGGCCCGCTCGCTCGCGCCACGCGGGTGGCCAGTGCCATCGCACAGGGCAAACTGGATAACGCCATCCACGTCGACAGCCGCGACGAAGCCGGGCAACTGCTGCACAGCATGGAAGGCATGCAGCGGCAATTGCAGGCCGTGCTTGCAGCGCAGTCGGAAATGACCAAGCGCCACGAAGCCGGCCAGATCAGCTACCGCATGGAACACGATGCGTTTCCAGGCGACTACGGCACCATGGTGCGCGACACCAACAGCCTGGTCGGCTCGCATATCGCGGTCAAGATGAAACTCGCGCAGATCATGTCGTGCTACGCCATCGGCGACTTCAGCCAGGACATGGACCGCCTGCCCGGCGAGAAGGCCGTGCTCAGTTCCACCATGGATACCGTCAAGGCCAACCTGTCGGCGATGAACGGCGAGATCAAGCTGCTGGCGCAGGCCGCTGCCAACGGCGACTTCAGCGTGCGCGGCGACACCGCACGTTTTCAGTACGATTTCCAGGCGATGGTGGAGAGCCTCAACCAGTTGATGGCGACCGCCGATGCCAACCTGAGCGCGCTGTCGAAGCTGTTGCAGGCCATTGCCGCGGGCGATCTCACCGAGCGCATGCAAGGCCAGTTCAATGGCGTGTTCGCCCGGATGCGCGACGATGCCAATACCACCACCGCGCAACTTGCCGATATCGTTGGGCGCATCCAGCACGCCACCTTGTCGATCAATACCGCGGCCAGCGAGATTGCCGCCGGCAACAACGATCTGTCGCAACGCACCGAGCAGCAGGCGGCCAACCTGGAAGAAACCGCCGCCTCGATGGAGGAACTCACCTCCACCGTGCGCCAGAACGCCGAGCATGCGCGCCAGGCCAACCAGCTCGCCATCGGTGCGGCCACGGTAGCCTCGCAAGGCGGCAGCGTAGTGGCGCAGGTGGTGACCACCATGTCCGGCATCGAAGTGTCCTCGAAGAAGATCGCCGACATCATCAGCGTGATCGACGGCATCGCCTTCCAGACCAATATCCTGGCCTTGAATGCCGCCGTGGAAGCGGCGCGTGCCGGCGAGCAGGGCCGTGGTTTTGCCGTGGTCGCCTCGGAAGTGCGCACGCTGGCGCAGCGTTCGGCCGGCGCGGCAAAGGAGATCAAGCACCTCATCGACGACTCGGTGAGCAAGGTCGCCGAAGGCTCCGTCCTGGTGGACCAGGCCGGCAAGACCATGGCCGACATCGTCGCCAGCGTGCAGCGCGTCACCGACATCATGGGCGAGATTTCTGCCGCCTCGCAGGAACAGTCGGCCGGGATCGAGCAGGTCAACCTCACCGTGACGCAGATGGACGAAGCCACCCAGCAGAACGCAGCGCTGGTGGAAGAAGCCACGGCCGCGGCGCGTGCGATGGAAGAGCAGGCCGGTCAGCTGTCCGATGCGGTGTCGATCTTCAAGGTGCAGCAGGTCGCTGCCGTGGCCACTGCAGCCAAGCGCCCTGCTCCGCCGCGCCTGGCCGCCGCCAAGCCAGGCGCTGCCAGATCGGCCACGACCAAGCGCGCCCCTGCATCGGCCGGTGTCGCGGCCACGGCCACAGCAACGCCACGCCCGGTGATTGCCGCAGCCGCCAACGGCGAGTCGAGTTGGCAGGAGTTCTGAGCGCCACCTCTGCGTGGAGCAGGCGACGAGGCGACCAAGCATGAGCAAGCCCCGGCAGCGATGTCGGGGCTTTTTTTTTGGCGCGTGCGGGTTGTAGCAACGCTCACGCGCACGCATCCCTGCATCCAATACGGCAGCAGATTCTCGCAGCCGGGATGCCTGCGCAATGCATCGCTTGGCCATGCCTCGCGCTGGCCCCACCGAGCACCATGAACGCCAGCATGCTGCAATGCAACATGCGACTTCAGAATTCCGGGTGGCGAACGCTACCGGTGTATCTCTTTTCCACCCTCCCCAGAGAGAAACACCATGAAATTCCTGCATTCCATGACCGTCGGGCGACGCCTGGCGGTGGCATTCGCGTTGCTGATCGCGTTGCTTGCCGGCTCCACCGCCCTGGCGCTGTCCCAGTTCAAGACCGTCCAACATCAGGTCGCGATCATCGTCGAGGTCAATAACCGCAAGGCAGCGCTGCTCAGTCAGATGCGCGAGAGCAACATGCTCGGCGAGCGCTACATCCGCGACTTCATGCTGGCGACCCCGCAGCAGCGGCCCGCTGTCGATGCGCAGCTCAAGGCCAATCGCGAACATTACGCGCAGTTGTGGACCGCGTTGAAACAGCTGCCGACCAACAGCGACGGCCTACGTGCTCGGCAGGCCATCGAAGACAGCCTCACCGCTGCCCGCGCCACCAACAACCGGCTGCTGGGCCTGGTACGCGAAGGCGACCTGGAGGGCGCAAAGCAGCTGCTCAGTGGGCAGGCGCAGCCGTTGCTGGAGCGCCGCTCCAAGGCGATTGCTGCCGCGGTGGAATTGCAGAATCAGCAGAATGCCGCCGGCGCGGCCACCATCCTGGGCAGCGTGGCGCTGGCAAACCGTGCCTTGATCGCCTTCGGCCTGCTCGCGGCCGGCCTGGCCGCCGCGTTGGCGTGGCTGATCTCGGCCAGCCTGGTGCGGCCGCTGAAGCAGGCCACGCAGGTCGCCGATGCGATCGCCCACGGCGATCTGGATCACCCGATCGGCCCGCAGCCGGGCGATGAGCCCGGCCAGTTGTTGACCAGCATGCGCGGCATGCAGGAGCAGCTCAAGGCCGTTGCCGCCGCGCAGCAGGAGATGGCCCGCCAGCACGACAGCGGCAAGATCAGCTTCCGCATGGACCAGGATGCGTTTCCCGGGCAATACGGCAGCATGGTGCGCGATACCAATGCTCTGGTAGATGCGCATATCGCGGTCAAGCTCAAGCTCGCGCAGATCATGTCGCGCTACGCCATCGGCGACCTGAGCCAGGACATGGACCGCCTGCCGGGCGAAGAAGCCGTGTTGAGCGAGACCATGGACACCGTCAAATCCAACCTGACGGCGATGAACAGCGAGATCAAACTGCTGGCCCAGGCTGCGGCCGATGGCGACTTCAGCGTACGCGGCGATACGGCGCGTTTCCAGCACGATTTCCTGGCAATGGTGGAAAGCCTCAACCGGCTGATGGCCACCGCCGACGGTAATTTGGGCGCGCTGTCGAAGGTGCTGCAGGCCATTGCTGCAGGTGATCTCACCCAGCGCATGCAGGGCGAGTTCAACGGCGTGTTCGCGCAGATGCGCGACGATGCCAACGCCACCACCGAACAGCTCTCCAGCATTGTCGGGCGCATCCAGCACGCCACGGTGTCGATCAATACCGCGGCCAGCGAGATCGCCGCCGGCAACAACGATCTGTCGCAGCGCACCGAGCAGCAGGCCGCCAACCTGGAAGAAACCGCGGCCTCGATGGAGGAGCTCACCTCCACCGTCAGGCAGAACGCCGAAGGCGCACGCCAGGCCAACCAGCTTGCGATCGGCGCGGCGGCTGTGGCGTCGCAAGGCGGCGACGTGGTCGGCAAGGTGGTGTCCACCATGGCCGACATCGAAGTCTCGTCGAAGAAGATCGCCGATATCATCTCCGTCATCGACGGCATTGCCTTCCAGACCAACATCCTGGCGTTGAACGCCGCAGTGGAAGCGGCACGCGCGGGCGACCAGGGCCGCGGATTCGCGGTGGTGGCCAGCGAAGTGCGCACGCTCGCACAGCGCTCGGCCGGCGCAGCCAAGGAGATCAAGCACCTCATCGACGACTCGGTGGGCAAGGTCGCCGAAGGCTCCGTCCTGGTGGACCAGGCCGGCAAGACCATGGCCGACATCGTCGCCAGCGTGCAGCGCGTCACCGACATCATGGGCGAGATTTCTGCCGCCTCGCAGGAACAGTCGGCCGGGATCGAGCAGGTCAACCTCACCGTGACGCAGATGGACGAAACCACCCAGCAGAACGCGGCGCTGGTGGAAGAAGCCACGGCCGCGGCACGTGCAATGGAAGAGCAAGCCGGTCAGTTGTCCGATGCGGTATCGATCTTCAAGGTGCAGCAGGTCGCCGGTGTGGTGCCCGCGGCCAAGCGCCCTGCACCGCTGCGCCTGGCCGCTGCCACGTCGGCCAGCGTTGCCAAACGCGTGACCGGCTCGGCTGTTACAAAACCCAGCGCCGCCCCCGCCCCAGCGCAACGCCGGCTGGCTGCCGCGGCCGGCAACAGCGAGTCGAACTGGCAGGAGTTCTAAGCCCACTGCAGATACACGGCCGCCGGATCAGATGGCAGGTGGTCCCCAGGCCCCGGCAGCAATGTCGGGGCTTTTTTTTGGCGGGGAAACCCTGCTGAGGCAGTGTCGCGTGTCGTTGTCGACAGCTTGCGGTGGGCGCATGAGGCTGTGCGCGTGCCTTCATCCGGCGCTGCGCACCGGCTTTCCCCGCAGGAGAAGGAAGTCACTGCGACGACCATGCAAGCGTGCCGCTGGTCGAAAATCGGTCAAGCGCAGGCTCGTGCGGCCGATACAACAAGCACTGAGGGCCGCATTGCCCGCGCTAGATCGAAGGACGTCCGCATGCACACCGCCAACTCCAACCGCTCTGCCCGCACCGTGCTGGGCTGTGTGTTCACCGTCGCGCTGCTGGCTGCGGGCGTCTCGTTGCCGCCCTCCTTCGCCGCCCCGGCAGCGCCGGTCTCGGTGCTTCTGGACAATGTGCCGGTTACTGCATTGCAGGCGCTGGCGGTGGATCTGGCGCAGTTGCGCGACGATCAACGTGCACAGCTTGCCGCCAGGCACGATGCGGCGCGTATCGAAGCCTACGACGAGCGTCTGGGCAATCTGCACCAGCGGATCGCACGGCATGCCGGCTACTTCCAGGCCACCGCGCCGCAGGGCGAACAGGCACGCAAATTCGCGCTGGTGCAGCAGCAGCTGGGCAAGTATCTGGCACAGCACCGTCAGGCCAATCGCGCCCTGCACGAAGGCGACCTGCAATACGCACAAGCCTTGTCGCTGGGCCATAGCGGCGATACCCGCCACGTCTTGTGGACCGAACTGCAGAGCCTGCAGCAATCGGTCGCCAGCGTGAACGTTGCGCAGCGCAACTGAGCCGCTGCAGGCAAACCTTGCCACGCAGCGCCCGGGCAACATCACGCGTAGCACGCGCCAGTTCACGCTGAACCATCACGCCTTGTGCGGCCGAGTTCATCGGCGCGGCGACTGCACAATCTCCCGGCCCGCCCGCCGGTGCCGTTCACACCGTGCGCGCTGCCCGGTGCTGCATGCGCAGCGCCTGCGCCAGGATGCTGAGCGCCGTCACCGCATTGCCTGATGAATTCGCCGGGCAGCTGTGAGCCGTTCAATGGTCGCCGAAAGTGCAAACCGCCACCGTGCCCACGCCGTCGGCGATCGCGTGACAGCATGTCTTTCAGGCACTGTCTGGTTCGCTGTCATGCCCAGCGCGCTGCCACTGCGCCGAGCACGCAACGCGCCGGGCCAGCGCATTAACGCACTGAGCAAAGCCACGCCATTCGCAGGTCGACTCCGCCACGAATCGGCCGCCACCTGAGTTGTGTCCGGCTCAACATTTTCGGAATCAGGTCGCTATTCGACTTACACCGGTCACATTCCTTTGCTGGATATCTGCCATGACGCTGAAGACCACGGTTGCAAAAACACTGGCCAATGTACCGCTCAAGCGCAGGTTCTTCGCCCAGACTGCCCTGGTTGCGCTGGGCATCATTGCGTTGGCGGTGATCGCCGCACGCATGCAGTACGTCGATCTGACCGATACGCGCCGCGATGGGCTCAAGAGCCAGATCGAGATGGCGACTGCGGTGGTCAATGGCTATGCCGAACGCGCCGAAAAGGGCGAGATCGACGTGGAGACCGCCAAAAAGAGTGCGCTGCATACTCTGTCGACCATGCGTGCACGTGGCGGTGTGGATTACATCTACGTCACCGACCAGACGCCGACGATGCTGATGCACCCCACCCGCCCGGACCTGGTCGGCAAGCCGTTGAGCGACGTGCTCAGCCCGGACGGCAAGCGCGTGTTTCCAGCATTCGTCACCGCAGCGCAGGCCGGCGGCGGCTATGTCGACTACACCTGGGCCAAGCCAGGGCAGAAGGATCCGGTGCAGAAAACCTCGTACGCGGCGCTGTACAAGCCGTGGGGCTGGGTGATCGGCACCGGCGTGTACCTGGACGACACCCAATCGCAGGCGCTGGTTTTCACCGGCATCGTTGCGCTCGCCGGTGGCGCCCTGGTGCTGATCAACCTGCTGGTGGGCTGGCTGATCGGCAATTCCATCCTGGAGCCGGTGTCGCGTGCCCTGGCGGCCATCAAGGGCGTGGCGCGCGGCGACCTGAGCGTGCGTACTGCCGAACACGGCACCGATGAAATCGGCCAGATGCTCAAGGCCACCGACGAGATGGTCCACACCTTGGAGCGCTTCTCCGCGCAGACCAAGGTGATGGTGCACATGCATGCCGGCGACGATGTCACCCACCGCATGCCGACCAATTTCCCGGGCGTCTACGGCGAACTGGCCACCGGCATCAACACGATGATCTTCGAGCACCTGGATGCCATCGTCGATGCGATCGGCATCCTCAACGAGTATGCGCAAGGCGACCTGTCGCGCAATGCCGCGCGCCTGCCCGGCACGCGTGCGGTGCTGCACGAAGCGATGGACGCGGCCAAGGCCAGCCTGCTGGCGATCAACACCGAGATCAAGCGACTGGCGCAAGCTGCAGCCAACGGCGACTTCAGTCAACGCGGCGATGCCACGCGCTTCAAGCACGACTCGGCGCGCATGATCAACGACCTCAACGCGATGATGGAGGTCAGCGACCGCAACCTGGGCAAGCTGTCCGAGCTGCTGGCATCCCTGGCCGAAGGCGACCTCACTGCGCGCCTGGATGGCCAGTACCATGGCGTGTTCGCGCGCATGCGCGACGACGCCAACACCACGGCCACCCAGCTGGCCGGCATCGTCGGGCGCATCCAGCAGGCCGCCAGTTCCATCACCGGCTCGGCCAGCGAAATCGCCGCAGGCAACAACGATCTGTCCCAGCGCACCGAACAGCAGGCCGCCAATCTGGAAGAAACCGCCGCCTCGATGGAGGAGCTCACCTCCACCGTCAAGCAGAATGCCGAAAGCGCACGCCAGGCCAACCAGTTGGCGATCGGCGCCGCCAGCGTGGCCTCGCAGGGCGGCCAGGTGGTGAGCCAGGTGGTGGACACCATGTCCGGTATCCAGACCTCGTCCAAGAAGATCGCCGAGATCATCAGCGTCATCGACGGCATCGCCTTCCAGACCAATATCCTGGCACTGAATGCCGCGGTGGAAGCCGCACGTGCCGGCGAACAAGGCCGCGGATTTGCGGTGGTCGCCTCGGAAGTACGCACGCTGGCCCAGCGTTCGGCCAATGCGGCCAAAGAGATCAAGCACCTCATCGACGATTCGGTGGGCAAGGTGTCCGAGGGCTCGCTGCTGGTGGATCAGGCCGGCAAGACCATGGCCGAGATCGTCTCTTCGGTGCAGCGCGTCACCGACATCATGAGCGAAATTTCTGCCGCCTCGCAGGAACAGTCGGCCGGGATCGAACAGGTCAACCTCACCGTCACCCAGATGGACGAGAGCACGCAGCAGAACGCGGCGCTGGTGGAAGAAGCCACCGCAGCGGCCAATGCCATGCAGCAGCAGGCGCAGCAGCTGGATGAGGCGGTGTCCAGCTTCCGGATCGTCGCTGCCACCTCCAAGACGTTCGGCCATGCCGGCACACGCGCGCCGGCGCGGGTTGCGCTGGCCACCTACTGACCGCACATGCCCCGCTTCGGCCGGGTTGTCTTCTCCCTTTTCCTTTTTCCTTCCGCGGCTAAGCCCATGACCTCGCCTTCCACCCACTCACGTTTCAGCGGACGCCTGGCGTACCGCCTGATGTTCGGTACGGCAGTCATTGCGTCGCTGTGCTTCGGTTTGACCGCAGCCATCACCTATTGGCAAAGCAGTCGCGCATTGAGCGCCTCTGCGCAGGCCACGATGCAAAATGCCGCGCGCTACCAGGCCGAGCAGATCGGCAGCGAGCTTGGCCAGGCGTTGACGACCGGCCAATCGCTGGCCACCACCTTGCTGGTGCAACGCGCCAATGGCGGCATCAGCCGCGACAGCGCCGCGGCAGTGGTGCACGACCAATTGCTGGACCACCCCGAGTGGGTCGGCATGGGCACCTTGTGGGAGCCGCAGGCCTTCGATGGCAAGGACAGCGCATTTGCCAATGCCAAGGGCCACGACGCCACCGGCCGCTTCATGACCTACTGGGGACGCAGTGAGCAGACACTGGTCCGCGAGCCGCTCACCGATTACGAAACCCCCGGCCTGGGCGACTGGAACCTGAAACCGCGTGCACTGCTGCGGCAGACCGTGGCCGAACCCTACGATTACAAGATCGGCGGCAAGACCGTGCTGATGACCACCTTGTCCACGCCGATCCTGCAGGACGGCAAGTATCTGGGCGCGGTCACCGTGGACGTGGCACTGGCGGCATTGCAGCAGCGCCTTGGCGCCTTGCGCCCGATGCAGGACGGTTATGTCGAACTGCTCTCGCCTGCCGGCGTGGTGCTGGCATCGCACGACACCACGCGCATCGGCAAGCAGGTCACCGACGCACGCCACCGCACCATGCTGGAGGCGATCAAGGCCGGCAAGGACGCGTTGGATTTCACCCCCGATGCAGACGGCGCAGTCAGCGCCTACGTTCCGCTACAGATCGGCAAGGCGCAGGAGCGCTTCGCGCTGGGCGTGGTGGTGCCGTATGCCACGATCATGCAGCAGGCGCATCACCTGCTGTGGACCATCCTTGCCGTCGGCCTTGGCTCGGCGCTGGTGCTCAGCGTGGCGCTGTTTGCGCTGCTGCGTCGCCAGGTGGTGCGGCCGCTGGAGGCCGCTGCGCACGTGGCCGATGCGATCGCCTCGGGCAAGCTCGACAACCAGATCGCCGTGCAGCGCCAGGACGAAGTGGGCCGCCTGATGGGCGCCATGCAACGCATGCAGAGCGACCTGCGCGAGCGCATCGAGCGCGATGCACAGGTGGCCAACGAAAACCTGCGCATCCGCACCGCGCTGGAACACTCGGAAATGGAAGTGTTGCTGGCCGACGAACAGCACAACGCGGTGTTCATCACCCAGGCGCTGCACACCTCGTTCAAGCAGGGCGAGCCCGCCTTCCATGCCAAGGGCCAGACCGGCTTCAGTGCCGATGCGGTGGTCGGCAAGCCGATGGACTACGTGTTCGGCAACGATGGCGAAGGCGCCGCGCGGACGCAGCGTCTGCGGCAGCTGCAGTCCACCACCACCGAGCGCTACCGCTTCGGGCCGGTGACGCTGGATCTGACCATGACCCCGCTGTATGCCCCCGATGGCCGTCGTAGCGGCAGCATGCTGCTGTGGCGCAATATCAGTGCCGAAGTCAGCACCCAACAGGAAGTGGCCGAGCTGGTGCAGTCCGCCTTGATGGGCGATTTCGGCCAGCGCCTGGCGCTGGACGACAAGCATGGGTTCTATCTGGAATTCGGCCGCCAGCTCAATGGCCTGCTGGAAACCACTTCGCTGAGCCTGGAGCGGATTTCCAGCCTGCTCAGTGCGCTGGCCGAAGGCGACCTCACCGTGCGCATGGACGGCGACTTCCAGGGCGTGTTCGCCCGCATGCGCGACGATGCCAACGCCACGGTGGCGCAGCTCACCGGCATTGTCTCCGGCATTCAGACCTCGGCCACGCAGATCAGCGCAGCCGCCAGCGAAATTGCTGCCGGCAACAACGATCTTTCCCAGCGCACCGAACAACAGGCCGCCAATCTGGAAGAAACCGCCGCCTCGATGGAGGAACTCACCTCCACCGTCAAACAGAATGCCGAGCATGCGCGTCAGGCCAACCAGCTGGCCATCGGCGCAGCCGACGTGGCATCGCATGGCGGTTCGGTGGTGGCGCAGGTCGTCACCACCATGTCGGGCATCGAGACCTCGTCCAAGAAGATCGCCGAGATCATCAGCGTCATCGACGGGATCGCATTCCAGACCAATATCCTGGCCTTGAATGCGGCGGTGGAAGCGGCGCGCGCCGGCGAACAGGGCCGCGGATTTGCCGTGGTCGCCTCCGAGGTGCGCACGCTGGCGCAACGTTCGGCCAGTGCTGCCAAGGAGATCAAGCACCTGATCGACGATTCGGTGAGCAAGGTGGAACAAGGCGCGTCGCTGGTGCATCAGGCCGGCACCACCATGAGCGAGATCGTGGCCAGCGTGCAGCGCGTCACCGACATCATGGGCGAAATCTCCGCCGCCTCGCAGGAGCAGTCGTCCGGCATCGAGCAGGTCAACCTCACCGTGACGCAGATGGATGAAGCCACGCAGCAGAATGCCGCGCTGGTGGAAGAAGCCACTGCCGCAGCGCGTGCGATGGAAGAACAGGCCGGCCAGCTGACCGAGGCGGTGGCGGTCTTCAAGCTCAATCATGCGGTCAAGCCCGTGCTGGCTGCGTCCACTGTCAAACCAGCGGTGCGCGCGGTGGTCACCACCAAGCCGGCAGCCGCCCGCGGCAAGCGCGTGGCGACACTGCTGCCTCACTCCGTGGGCAAGTCCTCCGGCACTGCCGGTCACGACAGCCAGTGGCAGGATTTCTAACCGCCCTGCGCGCAGTGGATTGCAAGCGAACACAAGCGTAATCGCACGCACGCAGCGTTACTTGCATTCCACAGCTGCATCCCGCACGGCGCGTCATCGGCGCGCCGTGCATGCCCTGCCCCTTCCGCTCGTCCGACGCGCATCAAGAATCATGCAGCGTTGCCGTTAGTGTGGATGACATCGACTGCCTGCGCCACACCGCAGCAGCCGGTCCAGCAGTGCATGCGTGCTGTCGCGACCAACGCAGCCAGCGCATGCATCCGGATAGTTGTTTCCGCAGGTCGTCACGCAAGGGATGCCATGAAGCCGTCTGTTATCGCCAGCTGTTTTGTGCTGTTGGGTGTGATGGGTCATGCCCGCGCTGAAGACCCGATCGCGACCGACCGCCCGGATTTCGTGGAATCCAGCCTCACCGTCGGCGACCGCCGCGTGCAGGTGGAAACCAGCGTCGCGTGGGAACGCGACGACGCGGTGAATGCATATTCCACGCCCACGCTGCTGCGCTACGGCCTGGGCCAGACCTGGGAATTGCGGCTGGAAACCGATGGCTGGCAGCGCATCGACCTGCCTGGCGATGCGCAGGTAAGCGGCATGTCCGACGTCTCGCTCGGCATCAAACATCACCTGGCCAGTTCCGACGATGGCAAGACCTCGCTGGCCTGGTTGCTGCATGTGGATCTGCCCAGCGGCGCGCAGGCATTGCGCGGCCATGGTGCGCGCCCCTCGTTCCGGCTGGTGGCCGAATGGGAGCTCAGCGACAGCATGTCCGCGGGCATGATGCCCGGGGTGATCTGGGACGACGATGGCCAGGGTAATCGATATACCGCCGGCATCTTCGGTGCCGTTCTCGGCAAGGCCTGGAACGACCGCGTGCGCTCGTTCGTCGAAGTGGCGTTGCCGCAGATCGCCAACAGCGACGATGGCGGCACCGTGGCCCTGCTCGATGTCGGCTCGGCCTGGCTGCTGAGCAACGACGTCCAACTGGACGCTGTCTACAGCCGCGGACTCAACGACCGCTCACCGGATCACGCGCTCGGCGTGGGCCTGTCTTTCCGCTTCTGACACGGGTTGCACCATGAAGATCATGCACATGCTGGGCGTCCTGGTGCTGGTGGCCGCATTGGCCCTGCTCGCCTTGGGTGGCGTGGGCTATAACGGCCAACGCGGCCTGCTCGATGCGATTGCCGCACAGGTCATCTCCTCCGATGCGCTGCGCAACCATATGCAGGCGGACATGATGCACGACGCCCTGCGCGGCGATGTCACCGCCGCGTTGCTTGCTGCCTCCACGAAAGACGATAAAGCCGTGGCGGCCGCGCGTAGCGCATTGGGCGAACACGCCGGCGAATTCCGCGAGTCGCTGGCAGCCAACCGCAAACTGCCGCTGGCCCCTGCATTGCGCGCCGATCTGGACGCGGTGACGCCGGCACTGCAGGCCTATATCGCATCCGCCGACCAGGTGGTGAAGGCTGCCGAAACGCAGGCGGACAGCGCAGCGGCCTACGCGGATTTCAACGATAAATTCGGCCAGCTTGAAACCCGCATGGGCGCCATCAGCGAGCGCATCCTGGCCTTGAACGAGGCCAGCCGCCGCCAGGCCGAGCAATACAGCCACCGCGTGATGTGGCAGCAGGGTAGCGCCGTGGTGCTGGCATTCGTGTGCCTGGCGCTGGCGGCCGGCTGGATTCTGCGCTCGGTATTCGGCCTGCTTGGCGGCGAGCCGCAGCTGGCCATGGCGGCCGCGCAACACATCGCCGAAGGCCGCCTGGACCAACCGATCCCGGTCGCCGCAAAGCACAGCCGCAGCCTGATGGCCGCATTGGCGCGCATGCAGCGCGACCTGCGCGAGCGCCTGGAGCGCGAGCGCAGCATCGCAGCCGAAAACCTGCGCATCCGCACCGCACTGGATAACGCTTCCACCGGCATGTACATCGCCGACCCGGACCTCACCATCATCTACACCAATGGTGCGCTGCAAAACCTGCTGCACACCTACGCAGACGATATCCAGGCCTGCGCGCCCGCGTTCAATCGCACCGCCAAGCTGGTCGGCCAACCGGTCTCGCTGCTGGAAGTGGGCAACGCACAGGACGCGGAGATCTATCAGCGTCTGGACCGCCAGGGCGCTGCCCAGCGCGAGGTGCAGTACCGCAGCACCTGCATCGCACAGAACGTTTCGGCAATTCGCGACGAGGCCGGCGCGCATCTGGGCTTTGTCTGCGAGTGGCGCGACCGCACGGCCGAGGCGCGCGTGGAAATCGACGTTGCCGACGTGGTGCGTAGCGCCGCTGCCGGCGATCTTTCCAAGCGCATCGACAGTACCGGGAAACAAGGCTTTTTCCTGCAACTGGCGCAACAGCTCAATGCCTTGCTCGATGCCAACGCGGTCAGCATCGCCGAAGTGTCGCGCCTGCTGAGCGCGCTGGCCGACGGCGACCTGAGTGCGCGCATGCAGGGCCAATTCCATGGCGTTTTCGCCACGATGCGCGACGACGCCAATACCACCGCCGAGCAACTGGCGCTGGTGATCGGGCGTATCCAGCAGGCCGCCGGCAGCATTCATACCGCCTCCAGCGAAATTGCCGCCGGCAACAACGACCTGTCGCAGCGCACCGAACAACAAGCGGCCAATCTGGAAGAGACTGCCGCCTCGATGGAAGAGCTCACCTCCACCGTCAAACAGAATGCTGAAAGCGCACGCCAGGCCAACCAGTTGGCAATCGGCGCGGCTGGCGTGGCTTCGCAGGGCGGCGCGGTGGTGGCGCAGGTGGTCACCACCATGTCCGGCATCGAAGTCTCATCGAAAAAGATTGCCGAGATCATCAGCGTGATCGACGGCATCGCGTTCCAGACCAACATCCTGGCGCTCAACGCCGCCGTGGAAGCGGCGCGCGCCGGCGAGCAGGGCCGCGGTTTCGCAGTGGTCGCCTCCGAGGTGCGCACGCTGGCGCAGCGGTCGGCCGGTGCCGCGAAAGAGATCAAACATCTGATCGACGATTCGGTGAGCAAGGTCGCCGAGGGCTCGCAGCTGGTCCATCAGGCCGGCACCACCATGGCCGATATCGTCGCCAGCGTGCAGCGCGTCACCGACATCATGGGCGAGATCGCTGCCGCGTCGCAGGAACAGTCGTCGGGTATCGAGCAGGTCAACCTCACCATCACCCAGATGGATGAGGCGACCCAGCAGAACGCCGCATTGGTGGAAGAAGCCACTGCCGCTGCGCGCACCATGGAGGACCAGGCCAGCCAGCTGGCGCACGCAGTGTCGCGCTTTACCCTGGCCGATGCGCCGCAGGCGCAGGCTGCAATGCCTGTGGCCACAACGCCCGCCGTGGTCGCCGTTGCCCGGACAAGCAAGCCCAGCACGCGTGCCCCTAGCGCTCGCAAGCCGGCAGTGAGCGCGTCCACCGCCACCGCCGGCAACGACAGCCAGTGGCAGGACTTCTGAGCAAGACCGGTGCGCAACGGCGGCCCGGATCTGGCGCCGTGACGCAGAGCGCTATTTAGCGGCCCTGCGACTCGGCCACATCGCCGCGACAACTGTATTGCGGCGTTTTCGCGTAATCGGCAGGCGCTTGCCTGCCCGTTAATACTTCACAACTAAAGAAGTTGGGGTTTCAGCCGTTAGCTTGCTGGATAACGCCGCTAGGCAATGTTTCGGAGCAAGTGATGAATAAGTTCAACGACTGGCCAATCCGCCGCAAACTCATGTTTGCCTTCTGTCTGAGTGCCGTGCTCACCGCATTACTGGGCGGTTTGGGCTTTTCGCGCATGAAGCAGATGCAGAGCGAAACCACCTTGATCAACCAGGACGTGGTGCCGGTGTTGAGCCGCCTGTCCGAGTTGCGCGGTTTTGCCGGCGAATTCCGCGTCTACGAAGTGGGCCAGTTCCTCAACCTGGAAGACCCGGAGCGCTACGCGTATTTCTTCAAGCGCATGGATGAAATCCAGGCCAAGTACGCCGACACCCAGAAGCAGCTGGACGCCAAGATCGATGCGGCCTCGCCGTTGAAGGCCGAGTACGCCAGGCTCACCGATGCCAGCGCCCGCTATTTCGCCGCCAACCAGCAGCTGCGCAAGCTCTATGCAGAGCCCGACCGCGCCGCTGCGATGGAGTTTTCGCGCAAGCAATCGGGCGAGATCCGCAAGGAGCTGTTCGCCTCGGTGGACAAGCTGTATGCACAGCAGTCCAAGGCGCTGGGCGACATGGTGACTGCCAGTGCCAGCTCGTTCAAGCTGACCAGCGCAGTGCTGCTGATCGGCACCTTGCTGATGGCTGCCTTGTCGGTGACTTTCGGTTGGTTGATCGCGCGCAGCATCACCAGCCCGCTTGCCAAGGCGCTGGGCGCCATCCAGGCGGTCTCGCGTGGCGATCTGGGTGTGCAGGTCGGCAAGACCAGCAAGGACGAGATCGGCCAGATGCTGGAGGCCACCGGGGGCATGACCCAGATGCTGCGCCGTTTCTCCGACGAAACCGCGCGCATGTCGCACCTGCATGCGGCCGAAGACATCACCCACCGCATGCCGGAAGATTTCCCCGGCGTGTACGGCAACCTTGCCACCGGCATCAACACGATGATCTTCGAGCATCTCGACGCCATCGTCGATGCGGTGCGCATCCTCAATCAATACGCCCAGGGCGACCTGAGCGAAGATGCGCGTCGCCTGCCGGCCAGCCGCGCCGTGCTGCATGAAGCGATGGATGCGGCCAAGGCCAGCTTGTTGTCGATCAACACCGAGATCAAGCACCTGGCGCAGGCGGCCGCCTCCGGCGATTTCAGTGCGCGTGGCGATGCGCAGCGCTTTAAGTACGACTTCGCCGTGATGGTGTCGGATCTGAACTCGATGATGGAAGTCAGCGACCGCAACCTGGGCAAGCTGTCGCAGCTGCTCGGCGCCGTGGCCGAGGGCGACCTGACCGCGCGCATGGATGGGCAATTCCACGGCGTGTTCGCACGGCTGCGCGACGACGCCAACGCGACCACCCAGCGTCTGACCGACATCGTGGGCCGCATCAAGCACTCCACCCTGGCGATCAACACGGCCGCCGGCGAGATTGCCGCCGGCAACAACGACCTGTCGCAACGTACCGAACAGCAGGCGGCCAACCTGGAAGAAACCGCCGCTTCGATGGAAGAGCTCACGTCCACCGTCAAGCAGAACGCCGAGCACGCGCGTCAGGCCAACCAGCTGGCCATCGGCGCGGCAGGCGTGGCATCGCACGGCGGCAACGTGGTCGGCCAGGTGGTCACCACCATGTCCGGCATCGAAACCTCGTCCAAGAAGATTGCCGAAATCATCAGCGTCATCGACGGCATCGCGTTCCAGACCAACATCCTGGCCTTGAATGCCGCGGTGGAAGCGGCGCGTGCCGGCGAGCAGGGCCGTGGTTTTGCCGTGGTGGCCTCGGAAGTACGCACGCTGGCGCAGCGTTCGGCCGGTGCAGCGAAGGAGATCAAGGGCCTGATCGACGACTCGGTGAGCAAGGTGGCCGAAGGCTCGGCACTGGTGAATCAGGCCGGCAGCACCATGGCCGAGATCGTCTCCTCGGTGCAGCGCGTGACCGATATCATGAGCGAAATCTCTGCCGCCTCGCAGGAGCAGTCGGCCGGCATCGAGCAGGTCAACCAGACCGTCACCCACATGGACGAGGCCACCCAGCAAAACGCCGCGTTGGTGGAAGAAGCCACCGCCGCTGCACGCTCGATGGAAGAGCAGGCGCAGCAACTCACCGAAGCGGTAGCGCTGTTCCGCCTCTCGGCCGAACTGGAAGCGGTCACCCGCGCAACGCCGGTGGTACGCCAGATCGCCGCCAAGCGCCCGGTGGCGGCCAGCACGCCTGCCACCAAACCGCATGCCGCGCGTCCGGCGGGCCGCGCCGCAGTGGCAATGGCGCCGTCCAACGAATCCGACTGGTCCGAGTTCTAAGCGCGCGAGACGGCTGCGCTCACCGCCAAGTGGGCGCGACCGGTGCCGGGTCTGGCAAGTACCACGTAGGTATGCGGATCCTGAAGTCGGTCTCCGAGCGCAGGACTATTCGCCATGTTGTACGGTCGTTCAATCAGCCGCATGGCCTTGAAATGGCAACTGTTATCGAAGCCGCGCCCTCAAAAAGCGCGGCTTTCATTTTGGCGCACTGTCGAAAACAGACTCTTCAGTACGATTCAATATAATATTTGGATAAATTTCATATTTGAATTAAATTTATACTGTAGAGCTCGCATTGCCAACCATAATCCACAGGGAAAACTCCGACAGAATAAAAATTTATTTCACAAGCCTAACTTGAGTTATATTTTTTTTGATATCGAGGTATTCAGTAGATGCTCTCAAGCGCCGTTATTGGGCATAGCGAGACGTCAGACTGCACTCGACTGGCGTTTCCGCATCGCTCGCTTTTATCGCGCAACGCTTGCCAGGAACCCTGTCATGACCTCACTTCTTCAACGTTACAACGTCGGCCCACGTCTAGCGGCCGCCTTCGCTGTGCTGATTGTGCTGTCGGGCCTGATCGCCTTGATCGGTTATCGCGGATTGACGTCAGCACGTGCTTTGGTCGACGGCATCGTGAACCAGAACATGGCGAAGATTCGCCTGTCCAACGACATGATGAACGCCAATTTCATTATCGGCACGCAGCTGCGCAATCTGGTATTGCCTACCAGCGATGAAGAGAATCGCCAGTTCGTTGCCAAGATCCAGTCTGCGCGTGCCGACTACACCAAGGCGCGCGAAGCGTTGTATGCCATGCCGGCCTCGGAGCAAGGCAAGATCCTGCGTGCAGAGATCGATGCGCGCCGCGCCGAAGTCAAGGGTTTGAATGACAAGGTCATGGATCTGGTGATGACCGGTCACAGCGACGAAGCACTTCCCTTTCTGCTGAACAAGGCGGCGCCCGCCATGCAGGTCTGGCAGGACAAAATTGCCGAAAACATCGCCCTGCAGGAGAAGCTGGCAGCCGATGCATCGGCTGTCGCATTCAAGTCCATGGACGACTCGCGCAAGCTGCTGATCGGCGGCTCGCTGCTGGTCGTGCTGCTGAGCGGCGCGCTGGGCGTGCTGATCACCCGTAGCCTGACCCAGCCGCTGAGCCGCGCGACCCGCGCCGCCGAATCCATCGCCGGCGGCCAGCTGGACAACGACGTCGACACCCAGTTCAACGACGAGGCCGGGCGCCTGCTCAAGGCGATGAGCAAGATGCAACAGCAGTTGCGCAATCTTCTCAGCGCGCAGACCGACATGGCCCGTCGCCATGATGAAGGCCAGATCAGCTTCCGCATCGATGCCGAGGCGTTCCCAGGCGAATACGGACGCATGGCCAGCGATACCAACAATCTGGTCGCATCGCATATCGCGGTGAAGTTGAAGCTTGCGCAGATCATGGGCCGCTACGCGATCGGCGATCTCAGCGAGGACATGGACAAGCTGCCCGGCGAAAAGGCCGTGCTCACCGACACCATGGCGCAGGTCAAATCCAACCTGTCGGCGATGAACCATGAAATCAAGCACCTGGCGACATCGGCGGCCAATGGCGACTTCAGTGCCCGCGGCGATGCAGAGCGGTTCCAGTACGACTTCCGCGTGATGGTGGACAGCCTCAACACCTTGATGGCTACCGCCGACGGCAACCTGCAATCGCTCTCTGGCTTGTTGCAGTCGATCGCTGCCGGCGACCTCACCGCCCGCATGAGCGGTGAATTCCACGGCGTGTTCGCGCAGATGCGCGACGATGCCAATGCCACCGCCACGCAGCTGGCCGAGATCGTCAGCGGCATCAAGGCCTCGGCCACGTCGATCAGGGGTGCGGCAAGCGAAATCGCCGCCGGCAATCAGGACCTGTCGCAGCGCACCGAGCAGCAGGCTGCCAACCTGGAAGAAACCGCTGCCTCGATGGAAGAGCTCACCTCCACCGTCAAGCAGAACGCCGAAAGCGCACGCCAGGCCAACCAGCTCGCCATCGGCGCGGCCAGCGTGGCCTCGCAGGGCGGCGAGATCGTCAGCAAGGTGGTCGGCACCATGAGCGGGATCGAAGCCTCGTCCAAGAAGATCGCCGACATCATTTCCGTCATCGACGGCATCGCGTTCCAGACCAATATCCTGGCCTTGAACGCGGCAGTGGAAGCCGCACGCGCCGGCGAACAGGGCCGTGGCTTTGCGGTCGTGGCTTCGGAAGTGCGCACCCTGGCGCAGCGCTCTTCGGGCGCGGCGAAGGAGATCAAGGACCTGATCGACGACTCCGTGCAGCGGGTGGCCGAAGGCTCGGTACTGGTACACAGCGCCGGCACCACCATGGGCGAGATCGTGGCCAGCGTGCAGCGCGTCACCGACATCATGGGCGAGATTTCCGCGGCCTCGCAGGAGCAGTCTGCCGGGATCGAGCAGGTCAACCAGACCGTGACAAGCATGGACGAAACCACCCAGCAGAACGCTGCGCTGGTGGAAGAAGCCACCGCTGCAGCACGCGCAATGGAAGAACAAGCCCAGCAACTGACCGAAGCGGTGGCACTGTTCCGTCTGTCGGCGGACATGGAAACGGTGACCCGCACCGCGCCGGCGGTGCGCCAGATTGCCGCCAAGCGTCCGGTTGCGGTGAGCAAGCCTGCAATCAAGCCGCCTGTCGCGCGCCCGACGGCACGCGCCGCTGTCGCCTCGGTCGCAAACGACGCGTCCAATTGGGCCGAGTTCTAATACCGGCCCCGGGGCTGCACCTGGACACCGCGCTCGCCGGCGAGCGCGGTGTTTTTTTATGGGCAGTGCTTCTGGCACCAGGCGCATTGCCGGGCATCACATGCGTCGCGGCAGTACGGCCGCATGGGTCTTGCGCACGCACAAAAAACCTTCGGCAGCGCCTGCACTGACGCCCCGCCCCGGCTTTGCATGCGCTTGATCGGACCGGGGTGCCATCGCCAACAGCCTGCATCGGCAGAGCCCGGTTTTTTCGAACATAAATGCCATCGAAATTGCGTGACGAATGCGTGACGAAACCCTTCAGTCGAGAGTGGTTGCGCCGCTAGCTATGTCAGCAACGAGGCACGCCTGCAAGCGCGAAAACGCCTCACTGCACTGCGCCATCGCACGGCCGATCACGGGGGGCCGAACGGATGGCTCCCACTACTCAGATTGTTACCAGCTCAAGGCACATTCGATGAAACAGCTAAGTCTTTCGACACAACTGGCACTGGGTTTCGGCACAGTTGTTCTTGTGCTCTTGATCGTCGCAACGGTAGGCCTACGTGGGCAGTCCCAGCTGTCGGACGCGGTGGCCATGAACGACCACACCTATCAGGTCATCGGCACCGGCCGCGCCATGTCCATTGCCACGGTCAACATCGAGACGGGCGCGCGCGGCTTTATGCTGTCCGGGCAGGAAACGCATCTCACGCCGTACAACAACGGCAAGGTGCAGTTCGAACAGGAATTCACCAACGCCAAGACCTTGACCGCCGACAACCCGGTGCAGCAGGAACGCCTGCAGCGCCTGCATGCGGCGTATGAGCAGTTCATGGGCTTTGAGGACAACCTGATCGCGCTGCGCGGCAAAAGCAGTGATACAGAGCTGTCCGCACTGCTGACGCAATTCAAGGCCGGCCATGAACGTGCGGCGATGGGCCAGATCCGTCAGCTGCTGGTCGACTTCGAAGCGCAGGAAAACGAATTGCTGGTCAAGCGCAGCGCAACCTTGAAGGCCGCCAAGGCCAGCAGCCGTTGGTCGATGATCATCGGCAGCGGCGTCGCGGTGCTGGTGGCGCTGGCCAGCGGCTGGCTGATCCGTCGTCGCCTGATCAATCGCCTGGGCGAGGCTTCGCACGTGGCCGATTCCATTGCCGCCGGCAACGTGTCCATCAGCGTGGACAGCAGCGGCACCGACGAGACTGGTCGCCTGCTCGCCAGCATGAGCAAGATGCAGCAGCAGTTGCAGAAGGTCTTGCACGGCCAGCAGGAAATGAAGCGCCGGCACGATCAGGGCGAGCTGAACTTCCGCCTGGACGAAGCAGCGTTTCCTGGCGACTACGCCACCATCGTGCGCGGCAACAACGACCTGGCCGCCTCGCATGTGGCCGTGATGATGCGGTTGGCGCAGATCATGGGCCAATACGCTGTCGGCGACCTGCGCGAAGACATGGAAGCCCTGCCCGGCGACAAGGCCGTGCTCAGCGACACCATGGCCAAGGTCAAGGGCAACCTGTCTTCGGTCAATCACGCCATCAAGCACCTTTCCCAATGCGCCGCCAATGGCGACTTCAGCGCCCGCGGCGATGCCGAGAATTTCCAGCACGACTTCCGGGTGATGGTGGAAAGCCTCAACACCTTGATGGCCACTGCCGACGGCAACCTGCAATCCCTCTCGGGCTTGTTGCAGTCGATCGCTGCCGGTGACCTCACCGCCCGCATGAGCGGCGAGTTCCATGGCGTGTTTGCACAGATGCGCGACGATGCCAATGCCACCGCCGTGCAGCTGGCCGAAATCGTCACCGGCATCAAGGCCTCGGCCATCTCGATCAAGGGCGCGGCCAGCGAAATCGCTGCCGGCAACAGCGACCTGTCGCAGCGCACCGAACAGCAGGCCGCCAGCCTGGAAGAAACGGCCGCCTCGATGGAAGAGCTCACCTCCACCGTCAAGCAGAACGCCGAAAGCGCACGCCAGGCCAACCAGCTCGCCATCGGCGCGGCCAGCGTGGCCACCCAGGGCGGCGAGATCGCCGGCCAGGTGGTCGAAACCATGGCCGGCATCGAGGCCTCGTCGAAGAAGATCGCCGATATCATCTCCGTCATCGACGGCATCGCCTTCCAGACCAATATCCTGGCCTTGAACGCAGCGGTGGAAGCGGCACGTGCCGGCGAGCAAGGCCGCGGCTTCGCCGTGGTGGCTTCTGAAGTGCGCACGCTGGCGCAGCGCTCTTCCGGCGCCGCCAAGGAGATCAAGGACCTGATCGCCGACTCGGTCGAACGTGTGACCGCCGGTTCGGTGCTGGTCAATGCCGCAGGCAGGACCATGGGCGAGCTGGTGACCAGCGTGCAGCGGGTCACCGACATCATGGGCGAGATCTCTGCAGCCTCGCAGGAACAGTCGGCCGGCATCGAACAGGTCAACCAGACCGTCACCCAGATGGACGAAACCACCCAACAGAACGCCGCGCTGGTGGAAGAAGCCACTGCCGCCGCGCGCTCGCTGGAAGAACAGGCGGTCGGATTGACCGAGGCCGTGGCGGTCTTCAAGACCGAGCAAGGCACCGCCAGCACGGTCCGCACGGCATCCGTCGCCAAGGCGGCGCCGGCCGTGCGCGCCAAGCTGACCTCGATCGGCGGCAGCGCGGCCGCCAAGCCGCGCGCGGTTGCTGCATCGACGACCGTCGACACCAGCTGGCAGGAGTTCTGATCAGCACGCACTGGCGTCGGTGGGAGTGCTCACCGATGCCATGCGCCAGGCAACCGCTCCACACATCAGTCATTGCAACACGCAGGGCCCGAGCCAGCACATGCAACCCGCATGCGCTAGCTCGGGCCCTTATGCATTGATGGGCGCCGCTGGCGATGGGCCAGACTGCTGCGGCCTGGCAGGCGTCGACAGCCAGCGCGAACAGCCAGGGCGACACGCGCCTGCAGCCGGCACGCGTCGGCTGACTTGCCCCTTTCTGATCGGCCCTTCCCCAAAGACCCACTGGAACATCAGCCGCAAGGTGGCATTGGCGCCCCGACCGGCGTGCATGTCGAGCGCCCTTCCCTTCGCGCGCGCTCATCGCTGCTGCACCTCGCCCGGCAGGGCCTTGCATCGGCACGCGTCGCTGCCCGCTTCCGTGAACGATGCCAGCTATAACAAACGCTAAATAGCGAGCTCAAGTATACGACCAGGTCGCCGCTACCTGCCCTGCAATCGGGACGGAGCCGACGCACGCCAGCAGCGCCAGCGCCAGGCGTCATGCGGCCGCCCTAGCTTGCAGCGGGTGCCGACCGTGATCGCGAGGCCGCCGCCGTTGCCTCCAAGCGCCTCCCTCTCCTCCTTCCCGGCAGGTATGTTTCATGATCGGCTTTCTCCAACGCTATAACGTCGGTACCCGCCTTTCCGCAGCGTTCGGCTTTCTGATCCTGTTGTCCTGCGGCCTGGTGGTCGCGGGCCTGACGACCTTGGCGCAAGCGCGCGGGCGCATGGATTCGATCGTCAAGCGCAACATGACGATCCTGGAATATGTCGGCGAGATGCGCAGCGCCAGTGCGGACATTGCCGTCAACCTGCGCAACATCGTGCTGCCGACCACGCAGGAAGAGAACATCGGCTTCGCAAAAATCGTCGAGCAGCAGCGGCAGTACTACAGCGACATCCACGACAAGCTGTACGCCATCCCGCCGTCCGACGCCAATGGTGCGGCAATGCGTCGGCAAATCGATCTTGCCCGCGAAAAGGCGCGTGTCGCCAATCAGCAGGTGCTGGACCTAGGCATGAACGGTAAGCCCGACCAGGCACTCAAGGCGCTGATGCAGCAGGCCGCACCGGCAAACCAGCAATGGCAGGACGCGCTCAATGCATATGCCGCACGCCAGCGCAGCCGTGGCGCGGCGGCCTATGCCGATGCAAACACCGCGATGGATCGTGGCCGGGCATTGCTGATCGCCGGCGGACTTGCGGTGATCTTGGTCAGCAGCCTGCTGGCCTGGTGGATCACCCGCAGCCTGACCCAGCCGTTGAGCCGTGCCACCCGTGCCGCCGAGGCCATCGCCGAAGGTCGCCTGGACAGCGACGTGCACACCACCGCCACCGACGAGCCCGGCCGGCTGCTCAGCGCCATGGCCAGGATGCAGACGCAGTTGCAGCGTTTCTCCGGCGAAACCACGCGGATGATCGCGCTGCACGCCGACAAGGACATGACGCACCGCATGCCGCAGGACTTCCCCGGCGTGTACGGAGAGCTGAGCAAGGGCATCAACACGATGATGTTCGAGCACCTGGACGCCATCGTCGATGCCATCGAAGTGCTCAACGAATACGCCCGCGGCGATCTGCGCCGCGATGCACGGCGCCTGCCGGGCAGCCGCGCGGTGCTGCACGAATCGATGGATGCTGCCAAGGCCAGCCTGCTGGCGATCAATACCGAGATCAAGCGCCTGGCCAGCGCGGCTGCGGCCGGCGACTTCAGCGCACGCGGCGATGCGCAGCGGTTCGAGCACGATTTCCTGCGCATGGTGCAGGACCTCAACGCGATGATGGAGGTCAGCGACACCAGCCTGGGCAGCTTGTCGGCACTGTTGCAATCGATCGCCGCCGGCGATCTCACCGCCCGCATGCACGGCAACTTCCACGGCGTGTTCGCCAAGATGCGCGACGACGCCAACGCCACCACCGAACAGCTCACGCGCATCGTGGTGCGGATCCAGGGCGCGGCCGGCAGCATCAGCGCGGCCACCGGCGAAATCGCCGCCGGCAACCAGGATCTGTCGCAGCGTACCGAACAACAGGCCGCCAACCTGGAAGAAACCGCGGCCTCGATGGAAGAGCTCACCTCCACCGTCAAGCAGAACGCCGAAAGCGCACGCCAGGCCAACCAGCTCGCCATCGGCGCCGCCCGCGTTGCGTCGCAGGGCGGGGAGATCGCCAGCAAGGTGGTCCAGACCATGAGCGGGATCGAGTCTTCGTCCAGGAAGATCGCCGACATCATCAGCGTCATCGATGGCATCTCGTTCCAGACCAATATCCTGGCGCTCAACGCCGCGGTGGAAGCGGCGCGCGCTGGCGAACAAGGCCGCGGCTTTGCCGTGGTGGCCAGCGAAGTGCGTACGCTTGCGCAGCGCTCCACCGCAGCGGCCAAGGAGATCAAGAGCCTGATCGACGATTCGGTGCAGCGCGTGGCCGAAGGCTCGCTGCTGGTGCACAGCGCCGGCACCACCATGGCCGAAATCGTGACCAGCGTGCAGCGCGTCACCGACATCATGGGCGAGATCTCCGCGGCCTCGCAGGAGCAGTCGGCCGGCATCGAGCAGGTCAACCAGACGGTGACCCAGATGGACGAAACCACCCAGCAGAACGCCGCGCTGGTGGAAGAAGCCACTGCCGCCGCACGCGCGCTGGAAGAACAGGCGCTCGGATTGACCGAGGCCGTGGCGGTCTTCAAGACCGACAGCAGTGATGCATCGCAGGCATCGCGTGCAGCCTCACGACGCCCGGCAGCAGCGCCCGCGCTTTCGGCCAGGGCGGCGGCAGCCGGCCGCGCCCCTGCCGCCACGCTGCGCGCCGTCGTCGCTGCGCCCAGCAACGACAGCAGCTGGCAGGAGTTCTGAACAGATCGCCAGCACTGACTGAACCGGACGGGTCGGCAGCGCTGCCGACCCGTTAAAGGCGTACACGTCGTTAGCCGATAGCCTGCTTACATCCATGAGACGCAACAATGACCACCTCACCCACGCTGTCGCCGCAGACCATTCCCGCTTCGCCACGCCGCTGGACCAGCCGTTGGGACGACCTGGCCATCGCCAGGAAACTCGGCATCATCGGCGTGCTTGCGTTGGTGGGGCTGGTCATTCCGGTGCTGCTCTATAGCGGCAAGCTCAATGAAAGCGTCGCCATCAGTAGCAACGAATTGCGCAGCTACGCGCCGCTTGGCCAAATGCTGGGCCTGATCACCGACCTGCACGCAGCCCATGTGGATAGCGGCAGCGCCGCCAAAGACGCCGCGCAGCGCGCCGAGCGCGATCTCGCCCAGCTGCTCGCCACCACGGCCGGCATGCCCGGCTTCGAACGCAGCCAGAAGCAATTGCTGGCCTTGCAGCAGCGCCATGTTGCCGGTGCCGCCGCAGAAGGCTACGCCGCCGTGAGCGAGCAGGCCTTCGCCGCGCTCGATGCATTGCGCGACGACAGCCAGCTGGTCTACACCCCGTACATCGAGAGCTACCACCTGGTGGTGTCCACGCTGATCTACAGCCCCGAGACCGCCGAATCGCTGACCCGTCTGGACGCCGCCAGCGACCCCTCGCAGGCGGGCGACAGCCGCGCCATGCTGCGCGAGCAGCTCGATCAACTTGACCGAAACCATGTGCGTTTCCGCCATGAGCTGGACAAGGCGATGGGCTTGTTGGAACAGCCCGACCCCGCGCTGGCCGATGCCGCCAAGGCCGAAGCGACCCAGGCAAGCGCCGCACTGGCCGCACTGGGGTCCGCCCTGGACGGCAACGATGCCAAGGCAGACGCACAGTGGAATGCCGCACTCGATGCGCTGGGCCAGACCATGCACGAACTCAGCAACGTGTCCCTGCAAGCGCTGCAGCGGCAATCCGAACGTCACCTGGTCGACGCACGCAACGCGATGTGGCAAGCGATCGCCGGCCTGTCGGTGCTGGCGCTGCTGATCGCCGCGCTGTGCTGGTACACCTTGTCGCGCCTGACCCGCAATGTGCGCCGTGCCGCGACGGTGGCCGCCAATATCGCGCAGGGTCGGCTGGACGATCAGGTCAGTGCCGCCGGCCGCGACGAAACCGGTCAATTGCTCGACACCATGCGCCAGATGCAAGGGCAACTGCAGCGCGTGCTCAGCGCGCAAAGCGAAATGGCGCAGCGCCACGATGCCGGCCAGATCAGCTACCGCATGCAGGCAGACAGTTTCCCCGGTGCCTACGCCACCATGGTGCACGACACCAACGCGCTGGTGGGCTCGCACATTGCGGTCAAGATGAATCTTGCGCAGATCATGTCGCGCTATGCCATCGGCGACCTGAGCCAGGACATGGAGCGCCTGCCTGGCGAAAAGGCCGTGCTCACCGACACCATGGATACCGTCAAGGCCAACCTGTCGGCGATGAACAGCCAGATCAAGCTGCTTGCGCAGGCCGCAGCCAATGGCGATTTCAGCGTACGCGGCGACGCACAGCGCTTCCAGTACGATTTCCGCGCGATGGTGGACAGCCTCAATCACTTGATGGCCACCGCCGATGCGAATCTGCACGCGCTCTCGACGGTGTTGCAGGCGATTGCGGCGGGCGACCTCACCGCCCGCATGCACGGCGATTTCCATGGCGTGTTCGCGCGCATGCGCGACGACGCCAATACCACCGTGACCCAGCTGGCCAATATCGTCGGGCGCATCCAGCAGTCCACCAATGCCATCAACGATGCCGCCAGCGAAATTGCCACCGGCAATCAGGACCTGTCGCAGCGCACCGAACAGCAAGCGGCCAATCTGGAGGAAACCGCTGCCTCGATGGAAGAACTCACCTCCACCGTGCGCAACAACGCCGAGCATGCGCGCCGCGCGAACCAGCTGGTGGTCGGTGCGGCCACGGTCGCCTCGCAAGGCGGTGCGGTGGTGGGTGAGGTGGTGGGCACCATGGCCGGCATCCAGACTGCATCCAAGAAGATCGCCGACATCATCAGCGTCATCGACGGCATCGCCTTCCAGACCAATATCCTTGCCTTGAACGCGGCGGTGGAAGCGGCACGCGCCGGCGAACAAGGCCGTGGCTTTGCCGTGGTGGCCAGTGAAGTGCGCACGCTGGCGCAACGCTCGGCCGGCGCGGCAAAAGAGATCAAGCACCTGATCGAGGACTCGGTCAGCCGGGTCGAACACGGCAGCCAGCTGGTGGGCCAGGCCGGTCGCACCATGCAGGACATCGTCGATTCGGTGCAGAACGTCACCACCATCATGCATGAGATCAGCGAGGCCTCGCAGCAGCAGTCGCAAGGCATCGAACAGGTTGGCCAGACCGTCGCGCAGATGGACCAGGCCACCCAGCAGAACGCCGCGCTGGTGGAAGAAGCCACCGCCGCCGCCCGGTCGATGGAAGAACAGGCGCAGCAATTGCGCGATGCGGTCTCGGTGTTCCAGTTGCAGGCCGGGTCTGCGCATCGCCGCCTGGGCCACGCTGCCTGAGGCAACGCCTGGCGGTCGATCGGCCCCTGGGACGCTGCGCGCACGCCTGCGTCCCACCTTTCACTGCCCGCTGCCTGCATCGGTCAGGCACCGGCGCAACGGCCGCACATCATCAACGCGCACGCGCTTCGCCCAGTGCGATCGGCAGAGCGCTATTGCCAGCGCGCATGCGTCGAGCGGCCCTGCGCGAGCGCAGATCCAAGCCACACATGCCAAACCGCCCTGGATCCAGACGCCTGATGGGCTGTCAGGCCTGTGAGCAGGAAGTGAAGGCGCGATCTTTCAGAGCCCCAGGAATGCCCCGTTTGACAGGCATTTCCAGGCGGTTGTGCACACCAGGCTCACCTCGGTGACGCCACCCCATACGCGTCCGGGCTAGCGAGTTCAGCAGCACCGACAGGGCGCCGTTACCAACCTCAAGCACGTGTACCTGCCCTGCAATCGCTGGCGTTGCGACCTTTTGATGTCGCAACGATCGATGGATCGGTTCGACGCATGCCCGCATCGGCGCCACCAGCGTACCCAGTACGCCTCCCCGCCCTGCGCACTGCCCCTTTCCTGCCCATCGCCCTCGAGATCCCAACATGATTGCTCTTCTTCAACGCTACAACGTCGGCAAGCGCCTGGGCTTCGCCTTCGGCACGCTGATCCTGCTGTCCTGCGCCCTGGTCGTCGCTGGCCTGTATACGCTGGCGCAGGCGCGCCAAAGCCTGGATACGCTCGCTAATCGCAACATGGTGATCGTCCAGCGGCTGCAGGAAATGAACAACGCGGTGTCGGTCATTGCCGTGCAGCTGCGCAACATCGTATTGCCGACGCCAGACGAAGAAAATCAACACTTCGTGGCGATCATCCAAGAGCAGCGCCGCATCTACAAGGAAGCACACGACAAGCTCTACACCTTCTCGGCAACGCCTGTAGCTCAGGCGCTACGTGAGAGGATCGATGCCAACAACCAGGCCGCCCGCGCGCTCAACCAGCAGGTGATCGACCTGGACCTGGCCGGCAAAACCGACGAAGCGATGCCCTTGCTGTTGCAGCGTGCCGCACCGGCCACGCAGGCATGGCAGGACGCGCTGCTGGAGTATTCGGCGTTGCAGCGCCAACGTGCCCAGGAAGCCAATGCGCTGGCCACCACGGCGATGGCCCGCGGGCGAGCCATGTTGATTGGTGGCGGCCTGGCGGTGGTGCTGATCAGCGGCTTGCTGGCATGGCTGATCACCCGCAGCCTGGTGGTTCCGCTGACGCGCGCCACGCGCGCGGCCGAAGCCATTGCCCAAGGCAACCTGGACAACGACGTCAGCGCGAACTCCAACGACGAGACCGGTCGCCTGTTGCATGCCATGGACAACATGCAGGGCCAGCTGCGCAATCTGATTGCCGCACAGCTGGGCATGGCCAAGCGCCATGAAGAAGGCCAGATCAGCTTCCGCATGGATGCCGGCGCGTTCCCTGGCGATTTCGGCCGCATGGCCAATGACACCAACGAATTGGTGGCCGCGCACATCAAGGTGAAGATGCAGACCATCCATCTGATCGAGCGTTATGCCATCGGCGACCTGTCCGAAGACATGCAGCAGTTGCCCGGCGAGAAGGCGGCCATCACCGCGGCAATGAACCAGGTCAAGCACAACCTGTCGACCATGAACACCGAAATCAAGCAGCTGGCGCAGGCTGCGGCCAGTGGCGACTTCACCGCGCGTGGCAATGCCGAGCAGTTCCAGTTCGATTTCCGCATCATGGTGGAAAGCCTCAACACCTTGATGGCCACCGCCGACGGCAACCTGCAATCGCTCTCTGGCTTGTTGCAGTCGATCGCTGCCGGCGACCTCACCGCGCGAATGAGTGGCCAATACCAGGGCGTGTTCGCGCAGATGCGCGACGACGCCAATGCCACCGCCGAACAACTGGCCAGCATCGTCGGCCGCATCCAGATCGCAGCCGACGCGATCGGCCTGGCCTCGGGCGAAATCGCTTCCGGTAACCAGGATCTGTCGCAGCGTACCGAACAGCAGGCCGCCAACCTGGAAGAAACCGCCGCCTCGATGGAAGAGCTCACCTCCACCGTCAAGCAGAACGCCGAGCACGCCAGCCAGGCCAACCAGCTCGCCATCGGCGCCGCTGCGGTGGCCTCGCAAGGCGGCGATGTGGTGGCCAAGGTGGTCACCACCATGTCCGACATCCAGGGCTCGTCCAGGAAGATCGCCGAGATCATCAGCGTCATCGACGGCATCGCATTCCAGACCAATATCCTGGCCTTGAATGCGGCGGTGGAAGCGGCGCGCGCCGGCGAACAGGGTCGCGGCTTCGCCGTGGTCGCCTCCGAGGTGCGCACGCTGGCGCAGCGTTCGGCCGGTGCTGCCAAGGAGATCAAGCACCTGATCGACGACTCGGTGGAAAAGGTCACGCAAGGCGCAACCCTGGTCGATCAGGCCGGCACCACCATGGCCGAGATCGTCGCCAGCGTGCAGCGCGTCACCAACATCATGGGCGAGATCTCCTCGGCTTCGCAGGAACAGTATGCGGGTATCGAGCAGGTCAACCAGACCGTCACCCAGATGGACGAAACCACCCAGCAGAACGCCGCGTTGGTGGAGGAAGCCACCGCCGCCGCACGCGCAATGGAAGAACAGGCGCAGCAGCTGACCGAAGCAGTGGCGGTCTTCAAGGTGGCTGCGCATGCACCGGTGGCGCGTCGGTTGTCGGCCATTGCCAGCGCACCGGCCAATGCCCGCTCCGCACCGCGCCCGGCAGCACGCGTCACCCCGGTGGCCGCATCGCCGCGTCGCAGCACGACGGCCAACGCCGCATCGGCCGCTGATGTAGCCGATTGGCAGGAGTTCTGATCGCGAAGACGTTTTGATCGCGAAGACAGCAACGCCCCGGTGGTCGTCGCAAACGGCCATCGCGGCGACGCACGCACGCCGCGTCGAGCGCGCGGCCGGGATGGACCGCGTGTGCAACGCGTGAATCGCGACACATGCCGGTAACGCTTTCGATCGCGTGAACCTCTCGATCCGGCGATATTGGACGGCTAAGACGCAGATTTTTCACTAATTATGAAACAAGGCAGCGCTCACCCACACGCGCCCATCACTTGTCTGAGAACGCGCTTTACCAGCTGGCATCCCACGCTCAATCGACTGCAGGACGCGCCGTTACCAAGGGCGTGATGACAAGCAGACGCGAGCGCAGCGCGCCTTGCTGGCCTGTCGACGCAACCGTATCCCATCCTTTTGAGCCGAGCGATCCCATGACCTCTCTTTTACTGCGTTTCAATGTCGGGCCGCGCCTGGCGGCCGCCTTCACTGTGCTGATCCTGCTGTCCGGGTTCATCGCCTTCATCGGCTACCGCGGGCTGAGTTCTGCACGTGCGCTGGTGGATGCCTTGGTGCACCAGAACATGACCAAGATCCGCCTCTCCAACGACATGATGAATGCCAACTACATCATTGCTGCCGAGTTACGCAACGTGGTGCTGCCGACCAGCGATGCGGACAATCTGAAATTCGTCGAGAAGATCAAGGCCGCGCGTGCCGACTATTCAAAAGCGCGCGAAGCCCTCTACGCCATGCCGGTCTCGCCGCAAGGCCAAATCATCCGGGACGACATCGATCGCCTCATTCCGCAAGTACGCGAATTGAACAATCAGATCATCGACCTGGTGATGTCCGGCCACAGCGACGAAGCCTTGCCGTTGCTGCTCACCAAAGCCGCACCCGCGCTGCAGCGGTGGCAGGACAAGATCGGCGAGAACATCGCCTTGCAGGACAAATTAGCTGCCGAAGCGGCTGCGGTGGCACTGCAATCGATGGACGATTCGCGCAAGTTGCTGATCGGCGGTTCGCTGATGGTGGTATTGCTGAGCGGCACTCTGGGCTTGCTGATCACCCGCAGCCTCACCCGGCCGCTGAGCCGCGCCACCCGCGCTGCCGAAGCGATCGCCGAGGGCAAGCTCGATAACGCCGTGCATAGCGATGCCAGCGACGAAACCGGCCGTCTGCTCCAGGCCATGGACAAGATGCAGTCGCAGGTGCGCAACCTCATTACCGCCCAGCTGGACATGGCCAAGCGCCACGATGCCGGCCAGGTGAGCTTCCGCATGGATGCCGGCGTGTTCCCCGGCGACTACGGCCGCATGGCCGGCGACACCAATGCGCTGGTCGACAGCCACATCCAGGTCACCGCGCGCCTGGCGCAGATCATGGGCCGCTATGCGATCGGCGACCTCAGCGACGACATGGACGCCCTGCCCGGCGAACAGGCCAAACTCACCGAGACCATGGCGCAGGTCAAACACAACCTGGCCGCGATGAATCGGCAGATCAAGCAGCTGGCACAGGCCGCCGCGGCCGGCGACTTCAGTGCTCGCGGCGACGCAGTGCAGTTCCAGTACGACTTCCGCATCATGGTCGAGAGCCTCAACCAGCTGATGGCCACTGCCGATGGCAGCCTGCAAGCGTTGTCGGGCATGTTGCAGGCCATTGCTGCGGGCGATCTCACTGCGCGCATGGATGGCCAATTCCAGGGTGTGTTTGCGCAGATGCGCGACGATGCCAATGCCACGGTGACGCAACTGGCCGGTATCGTCGGGCACATCCAGACCTCGGCGGTCTCGATCAATGCGGCTGCCAGCGAAATTGCCGCCGGCAACAACGACCTGTCGCAACGTACCGAACAGCAGGCCGCCAACCTGGAAGAAACCGCTGCCTCGATGGAAGAGCTCACCTCTACCGTCAAGCAGAATGCCGAGGGCGCACGCCAGGCCAATAAACTGGCGATCGGTGCGGCCAGCGTGGCGTCGCAAGGCGGCGAGGTCGTCGGCAAGGTCGTGGACACCATGGCGGGCATCCAGGCCTCGTCGAAGAAGATCGCCGACATCATCTCCGTCATCGACGGCATCGCGTTCCAGACCAATATCCTGGCCTTGAATGCGGCGGTGGAAGCGGCACGTGCCGGCGAGCAGGGCCGCGGCTTTGCCGTGGTGGCCAGTGAAGTGCGTACGCTGGCGCAGCGTTCCTCAGCCGCCGCCAAGGAGATCAAGGACCTGATCGGCGACTCGGTGCAGCGCGTCACCGACGGCTCGCAGCTGGTGGACCAGGCGGGCCGCACCATGGCCGAAATCGTCTCATCGGTGCAGCGCGTCACCGACATCATGGGCGAAATTTCCGCTGCCTCGCAGGAGCAGTCGGCCGGCATCGAACAGGTCAACCTCACCGTCACGCAGATGGATGAGGCCACCCAACAGAACGCTGCCCTGGTGGAAGAAGCCACTGCCGCCGCGCGCGCGATGGAAGAACAGGCACAGCAACTCACCGAAGCGGTGGCGGTCTTCAAGGTCGATGCGAACGCACCGGTGGCACGCAAGTTGTCAGCCATCGCCAGCGCCGTGAGCCACCAGCGGCCGACGACGCGCCCGGCTGCACGTGCCGCCGTGGTCGCGGCGACACCGCGGCGCGTGGCAGTGAATGCAACCACGTCGACCGTTGGAGATGGCAATTGGCAGGAGTTTTAAGCGACGGCGCCGGAGCCCACCGGTCGCCGGCAGTGGCGGGCGACCGGCACCGCCAGCGGGATCGTTTTTAGTCGCGGTGGTGCATTCGGCCGCCGTACTCATCGTCAACCGGTCGCAGCTGCCGATGCGCGTTTCACGCAACACCGTTGTCCAGCAACACAGACGTTTCGAGAGCCTTTGATCCGCGCTCCGCAGATCTTGTGGGCCGCTTCCCTTGCGAGGGGAAGCGGCCCTTTTTTTTGCTGCCATCCCGGAGTAAGACCGACAGACCGCACCAGCGCTCTTCAGGCGAAGCGGTGCGTAGCAACCGAGGATGTGAGCCAATTCCGGCTCCGGCCATAACCGCCTGGCGACTGCGCAACCCTCGCATTGGTTGCCCAGGATGTTGCTCGGACGGGCGGCCGCAAGGCGCCATTTCGCCCGCCGTATGCGGCCCGTCGCCTCCCTCAAGGACACTTTTGGTTTCACCCAAAATTTACAATCGTCGGTGACAAGGTGGACGATGTGAAACCGCTTTCAGCCAGCGAATGCTGAATGGAATGCCTAATTTTGTGCTGATTTCAACGGGAACAATCAATTTCGAGCATAAACGGCCGCTACCAAGCTCACGCATTCGTAACGCCCTCCCCCGGGCAAGGTCGATTCCTCATGCATTCCTTCAACCGCCTCTCGGTCGGTACGCGGCTCTCCGCACTGCTCACGCTGGTCATCGCCATTTCGCTGGGGCTGCTGGCCCTGACCATCTATCGCCAGTCCGCTGGCGATATCGAATCGCAGGTCAAGGCCGAGCTGCGCTCCAGCACCCGACTGATGCAGCAGTCGGTGGCGATGTACGACGTCACGCTCAGCGAAGGCACCCAGCGTCTGGGCAGCGTGTTCGACGACATGCTCCCCACCGGCGCGCGCGAACTCGATAGCGCCAGCACGGTCACCATCGGCGAGCAGAACACCCCCTCGCTGCGTGCCGGCAAGCAGGCATTGAATCTCAATTTCGACGCCGTGGACCGCTTTGCCAAGGCGACCGGCGGCGTTGCCACGATCTTCGCCCGTACCGGCGACGACTTCGTGCGCATCACCACCTCGCTGCGTAACAAGCAGAACGAACGCGTCATCGGCACCCTGCTCGATCGCAAGGGCAAGGCCTACGCCGCCCTGTCGCAAGGCAAGAGCTTCACCGGCCAGGCGCAGCTGTTCGGCGAGCAGTACATGACCCATTACCAGCCGCTGCGCGATGCCGCCGGCGAGGTCATTGGCGCGCTGTTCGTCGGGCGCAACTACACCCAAGGCCTGGCCGCGCTCAAGGCCCAGGTCAGCACCACCAAACTGGGCCAGGACGGCTATTTCGTCATTGCCGACATGGCGCCGGGCGATCACCAGGGCCAGATCATCGCGGCTCCGCCGGGCACCCCGGCCACATTAGCGGCACTGGTGCCGGCCGAACAGCAGGCCCTGTTGCAGGCAGTGCTGGACGGCAAGCAGCCCAGCGCCAACCTGCAGCTGCGCGATGGCAAGGGCGCCAGCCAGGCCTTCGAAGTCACCGCACAGCGCTACGCGCCGTGGCAGTGGGCAGTGATTGGCGCGCAGCCGCGCAGTGCCATCGACGGCCCGCTGGACGCGCTGATGGGCAGCATGCTGCTGTTCTCGCTGGTGGTGCTGGCACTGTGCATCGCGGTGGTGTTCATTGCCGCGCGCAAGATGGTCACCCGCCCGCTGCTGGCAGTGGAACGCGTGCTTGGCGACGTGGCGGCCGGCCGCCTGGACAACGCGATTGACATCGACCGGCATGACGAACTCGGTCGCCTGCTGCTCAACGCCCGCACCATGCGCGATGACCTGCGCGCGCGCCTGGAACGCGACCACCTGATCGCCAGCGAAGCACTGCGCGTACGCACCGCCTTGGACGACGTCAGCACCAATGTGATGATCGCCGACGCCGAGCGCCGCATCATTTACGTCAATCGACCGCTGCAGCGCATGCTGTCGGAGATGCAGGACGTCCTGCGGCACGATCTTCCCAACTTCGATGCCGCTGCACTGGGCAATACCCGCATCGACCAGTTCCATCGCAATCCCGAGCAGGCACGCCTGCTGGATCAACTCAAGAGTACGCACACCGCACAGGTCGAAATCGGCGGCCGCATCGTGCACGAAGTGGTCAGCCCGGTCGTGGCTGCCACCGGCGAGCGCATGGGCTATGTGGTCGAATGGAGCGACCGTACCCAGGAAGTGCAGGTTGAACAGGAAGTCGCGCACGTGGTGGAAGCCGCCGCGGCCGGCGACCTCAGCGAGCGGATCGACGTGCGCGGCAAGCAGGGCTTCCTGTTGCTGCTGGCCCAACAGCTCAACACATTGCTGGACAACAACGCCGACGGTCTGTCGCGCGTCTCCGCCCTGCTCTCGTCGCTGTCGCAAGGCGACCTGACCGCACGCATGGACGGCGCGCTGCAGGGCGTCTTCGCCACCATCCGCGACGACGCCAACGCCACCGCCGACCAGTTGGCCGGTATCGTGCGCCGCATCAAGGACTCGTCGCTGACGATCAATTCGGCCGCCACCGAAATCGCCACCGGCAACGGCGACCTGTCGCGTCGCACCGAACAGCAAGCGGCCGCGCTGGAAGAAACCGCAGCCTCCATGGAAGAGCTCACCGCCACCGTCAAGCAGAACGCCGACAACGCCGACCAGGCCAATCGCCTGGTGCTGGATGCTGCCGGTGTGGCGGCAAAGGGCGGCGATGTGGTGAACCGCGTGGTCACCACCATGGCCGATATCGACGCCTCGTCGAAAAAGATTGCCGAGATCATCAGCGTGATCGACGGCATCGCCTTCCAGACCAATATCCTGGCCTTGAACGCGGCGGTGGAAGCGGCGCGTGCCGGCGAGCAGGGTCGTGGCTTTGCTGTGGTGGCCTCGGAGGTCCGTACGTTGGCACAGCGCTCGGCCGGCGCGGCCAAGGAGATCAAGCACCTGATCGAAGACTCGGTCACCCGCATCGGCAACGGCGCGGCACTGGCTTCCGAAGCCGGCAGCACCATGCAGCAGGTGGTGACCTCGGTACAGCGCGTCACCGACATCATGGGCGAAATCACCAGCGCTTCGCGCGAGCAGGCCGCAGGCATCACCCAGGTCAACCAGACCGTCACCCAGATGGACGAAACCACCCAGCAGAACGCCGCGCTGGTGGAAGAAGCCACTGCCGCCGCGCGCTCGATGGAAGACCAGGCCGCACAGTTGGTGGATGCGGTGGCAGTGTTCCGCCTGGAGCCACAGGACCGCCTGAGCACCCTGCTGTCCAACGCACGCCATGCCTACAGCTGAGACGGCAACGACGATTCATTGCAGCCAGATCACAGCATCGAGGGCGCGCTGCCCTCACCGCCCGCGGGACATGCCGTAAAACCGTCCATGGGGCTCGATGGCGGCATCCATGCCGCCAACGGTCCGGCTACCGGCAAGGACACCGCGCCAGACAGTTTTCTGCTGGCGGTGCTGAAGTGCTTAGGACACCGCTTCGCGCGGCTTGGGGTTGCTGGTTGCGGTGTTGAAACCTGCACATCGACCAACGCGACTGGTCCTTGCCCGCCCACCGTCGCGGGACCCTTGGCGGCATGGATGCCGCCACGGAGCTTACGGGGACGTACTTGCAGCGTGTCCTGCGATGGTGGGCGGGCAAGGATCCTGCAGCGAGCGACAACACGTAGAGGCACCGTGCCCTCACCAGATAGTTCGCTGGTGGCGTATTGAAGAACGAAGACCTCGCGCCAGACGTTGACGCTTGCTTGGCTGAACGCGCTGCACACAGACCATCGCGGCTGCGCCTGACCACCGATCGGCATAGAGTTTGGTCGGCCGCCTTAAAGATTTGGCTTTGCCGCCGATATCAAGGCGACGCCGGGACAACCCGCCAGGCGCCTTCCCGCTTCTACTGTGCTTGTGCCCATGTCCCAAGGCGATACCTCAGAGCTGGACCACGACGCCGATCACCTCGCCGAAGGTGACGAGCGCTACCTGCTGCGCAACAAGCGGCAGATCCGTGGATTGCTGCGCCAGCTGCTCGACCAACGCGCCATCGTGACCATGCATGTGGCTGGCCGCGACATGGCCGTGCCCACCGCCGTGCTGGAAGTGGACGAAGACGACGACTGCGTGATCCTGGACGGCAGCCATAACGATGCCTCCAACCGCGCCATCGAAGGCGCCAAATACCTGCTGTGCTACGCCCAACTGGAACGGGTGAACATCCGCTTCCGCCTGGAAAAGGCCGAACGGATCGAGCGCGACATCCACGTCGCCTTCCGCGTCGACCTGCCTGCCGCGATGTACCACATGCAGCGGCGCGAATCGTACCGGCTGGAAACGCCGATCACCGATTCGCCCGTCTGCACCATCCGCCAGGAAGCGGCGCAGGGAAACGAGTTCAACCTGCAGCTGCGCGTGATCGACATCAGCAGCGGCGGCCTGGCGGTGTCCCTCACCGACGGGATGCCCTTGCTCGAATTGCAACGCACCTACCGCAACTGCATCCTGCAATTGCCCGACACCGCCCCGATCACGCTGCCGCTGACCGTGTGCAGCCAGTACAAGCAGGCCCTGCCCAACGGCAGCGAAGGCTTCCGGATCGGCATGCAGTTCAGCGACCTGCCGCGCGGCGCCGACGAAACCATCCAGCGCTACATTTTCCGTGTCGACCGCCAGCGCAATGCGCGCAAGAGCGGCGTGTTCTGAACCCTCGCGTACCACGCGGGGCCGGCACCTAAAGTTGCCGCCTACCCCGCCGATGTTGCTAGGGCATCCCGCATCCGTCTCTGCTGCCGCAGTCCTGCCTCAACCCGACACTTAGCCGCAACGCCCGGAGTTTCCATGAACGATAAAAGCACTGCCACCGGCACAGGTGGTGAATTCCTCAGCTTCGCTTTGGGCGAAGAACACTACGGTGTGGATATCCTGAAGGTGCAGGAAATCCGCGGCTACGATTCGGTCACGCGTCTGCCCGACGCGCCGGACTACATCAAGGGCGTGATCAACCTGCGCGGCACCATCGTGCCGGTGATCGACCTGCGCCTGAAGCTGCGCCTGAAAGAAGCGCGCTACGACGCTTTCACCGTGATGATCGTGCTCAACGTCGAGGACCGCGTGGTCGGCATCGTCGTGGACAGCGTGTCCGACGTGATTCCGCTCAACGACGACCAGATCCGTCCTACCCCCGAATTCGGTGCGTCGGTCGACACCCGTTTCATCTCCGGTATCGGCACCCAGGACGATCGCATGTTGATCCTGCTGGATATCGAAACGCTGCTGGACAGCACCGAGCTGGGTCAGCAGCTGGTGGAAGAAGCCGCCTGATTCAAACGGCTGCGTTGCCTCGCCTGCGGTCGCCGGAGAGGTGTAGAGGAATGCAGGAGCCGCCATGTACGACAAGCGGCTACCAAACGACTGCCAGGCCGCCAGAACGCGCGTGGTCGGCGCTCCGAATCCCGATGTCGCACTTGTGCACTCCGGCTTCTGCGCCCCTCGCCACTGTTGGCTGATTCGCTCCGTTCGGTAGCCGCTTTTCAGCGTATGCGGTGGCACCCTGCACCCACTGCACCGCTCCGGCGGCCGCAACGCTTTTGTGCGATCGCATTTACGACGATCGCGTGTCAGGAAGCTCCCGACACGCGACGCACCACTCGATGGAAATGAGATAAAAATCACGTTTTCCGGATTCAAGTTGAACGGCGGTTAGCCGATAGCTGAATGAAGCCCGCGTCCACACAACGGGTCACCGTTCGACTTTTGATTTCTGGAGAATCCCAATGAAGTTCCTGCTCTCGCTCCTCCCCGTCGCTGCTCTCGTGATCGTTGCTCCCACGCTGTCGGCCCAGTCGCAGGAAATGATTCCGCCGGAAATGGCGACGCGCTTCGTCGGCAAGGACGGCATGGTGTGCGGCAAGGTCGAAAAGGCCAAGTACGCGCAGAGCTCGGAAGGCGAACCCACCTTCCTGTACATGGGCGGCATGTTCCCGCGCCACACCTTCTCCGCACGCATCGACGGCGCCAACCGCGGCAAGTTCAGCTTCGCCCCCGAAACGCTCGAAGGCAAGGACGTCTGCGTCCTCGGCAAGATCCAGCGCGACAGTTCGCGCGCCGAAATCGAAGTCAGCTCCCCGGCCAGCCTGAAGCTCGCCACCATCAAGTAATCGCCTCGCACATCGCCACGCCCTCGCGCGTGGCGATGTGCTGTTGCGGCTATGCGGACTGACTTCTACGGGGAATCGTGTCAATGCAATGGATCAACAATCTGAAACTGATGCCCAAGCTGATGCTGGCGTTCGGCATCGTGCTGCTGATCATGCTCGTCCAGGGCGTCATCGCCTATTCGGGCCTGGCTTCGCTCAATAATGTCACCCGCGACCTGGCCGGCAACACCATGTCCAGCGTGCGCGAGGCGGGCGATCTGCGCGGCATGCTCGGCGAATACCGGAATGCGGCCTACCAGAACCTGGTGCGCGCCAGCGATTCGGTCAAGCAGGAAGCCAAGGTCCGCGCCAAGAAGCTCAATGGCGAGATCGAAGCCACCATCAAGGGCTACCCGCGTCTGATCGAAAGCCCGCAACAGAAGAAGCTGTTCGACGTGTTCGTGGCGGACTGGAAGAAGGCATCGGCCTCCTATGCCAGCGTCGACGAAATGATGGAGCTGAATCTGCCCGACGACGCCATCGACACCTTCGTCGGCGAGACCCGTACCCTGCACAACAAGGCCAAGGATTCGCTGGCTGCCTTGATTGCCGAAGATAACCTGCTCGCGCAGGCGGCCAAGACCAAGGCCGAAAAGGTCCACGCCACCTCCGTCACGCTGACCCTGGTGGTGCTGTTGATCGGCATCGCCGGCGGCCTGGGCCTGGCCTTCCTGTTCGCCCGTTCCATCGTCAAGAGCATGCGCGGCGCGGTCACCACGGCCACCGAAATTGCCGGCGGCAAGCTGGACGGCCAGATCAACGTACAGGGCCAGGACGAAGTGGGCGAGTTGATGCGCTCCATGCAGCGCATGCAGCGCGACCTGAAGGAACGCATTGAACGCGACCAGGAAATTGCCGACGAAAACCTGCGCATCCGCACCGCGCTGGACAAGTCCTCGACCGGCACCTTCATCACCGATCCAGAGCGCGTGATGATCTACGCCAACGACGCCTTCAAGAAGATCGTGGCGCAGTACGAAAGCAGCATCCGCCTGGCATCGCCCGAATTCGACGCAAGCAAGGTGATCGGCCAGCACATCAGCTACCTGGGTTTGTCGGATGCGACCGTGCGCAAGGCCATTGCCGCACTGGAACGCGATGGCGTCACCAGCTTCGAAGAGCGTTTCGGCGAAGTGGTGCTGGCGCAGACCGTCACCTCCATCAAGAACGAACAGGGCGAGACCAGCGGCGAAGTCTGCGAATGGCGCGACCGCACCATCGAAGTGCAGGTGGAAGAAGAAGTGGCCCGCATCGTGCGCGCTGCCGCCAGTGGCGACATGAGCGGGCGTGTGGAAACCGACGGCAAGCACGGTTTCTTCCTGCAGCTGGCGCAGCAGCTCAACGGCTTGCTGGATGCCAATGCCGGCAGCCTGGAACAGATTTCGACCCTGCTGTCCGCGCTGTCGCGTGGCGACCTGACCGTGCGTATGCATGGTGAGTTCAGCGGCGTGTTCGCACAGATGCGTGACGATGCCAATGCCACCGCCGAGCAGCTGGCCGACATCGTCGGGCGCATCAAGATGTCGTCCACTGCGATCAATTCGGCCGCTGGCGAAATCGCTTCGGGCAACAGTGACCTGTCGCACCGTACCGAGCAGCAGGCCGCCAATCTGGAAGAAACCGCCGCCTCCATGGAGGAGCTCACCTCCACCGTCAAGCAGAACGCCGAAAGCGCCCGTCAGGCCAACCAGCTTGCCATCGGCGCCACCGGCGTGGCTTCGCAAGGCGGTGAAGTGGTGTCGCAAGTTGTCACCACCATGTCCGGCATCGAAGCCTCGTCCAAGAAGATCGCCGACATCATCAGCGTCATCGACGGCATCGCGTTCCAGACCAATATCCTGGCGTTGAATGCAGCGGTGGAAGCAGCGCGTGCCGGCGAACAGGGTCGCGGTTTTGCCGTGGTCGCCTCCGAGGTGCGCACGCTGGCACAGCGTTCGGCCGGTGCGGCCAAGGAGATCAAGGGCCTGATCGACGACTCCGTGCACAAGGTGGCCGAAGGCTCGGCACTGGTGCGCAAGGCTGGCGCCACCATGGCCGACATCGTGGCCAGCGTGCAGCGCGTGACCGACATCATGGGCGAGATCTCTGCCGCTTCGCAGGAGCAGTCGTCCGGCATCGAGCAGGTTAACCAGACCATCACCCAGATGGACGAAACCACCCAGCAAAACGCTGCGCTGGTGGAAGAAGCCACTGCCGCCGCCCGCTCGATGGAAGAGCAGGCAGGTCATCTGGCCGAAGCGGTGTCGGTGTTCAAGCTGGACGACTCGGCTACGCAGGCGCCACAAAGCACACGCGTCCGGCCGATCGCCTCGCGCCCGGTTGCAGTGAAGAGCGCCGCCAAGCCGGTGGCACGCGCAGCAGCAAGCGCGTCGCGGCCAGCCAAATCCCAGGCCGCACTGGCCGACGGTAACTGGCAAGAGTTCTGATTCACCGCTATTACCACAACGCCCCGGCACTGCCGGGGCGTTGTGCATTTGGGCCAGGCACCTGCGTTGATCCCCGCGTCCGCTGCGGCAGCACACCGATGGGGCATCTTTGCCTCTGAGCGCCCATCGCCAGCCGCCGTCCCCATCGGACGAGCTAGCGAACCCAACCGCGCCCAATCCACGCATTGGCGCTTCAGTTGCGCGGCTCCGTGGCCGATATCCAGTTATAGCTCACGACGCGTATGGATATGACGACAACGACTTCCGCTTCAGACACACGCGAATTTGATTTCGGCGACCGCGACTTCAAGCGTGTCTGCGACCTGATCTACCAGCGTGTCGGCATCGCACTGGCGCCGGCCAAGCGCGACATGGTGTATGGCCGCCTGTCGCGTCGCCTGCGCGTGCTCGGCCTGCGCTCGTTCCGCGACTACCTCGACCAGCTCGAAGCCGGCAACGATGAAGAAGAGTGGCAGGCATTCACCAATGCGCTGACCACCAACCTGACCTCGTTCTTCCGCGAGCCGCACCATTTCGACAAGCTGCGCGAAGAACTGCAAAAGCGCGCCTCGCAGGCGCCGTTGAAGATCTGGTCGTGCGCCGCCTCCACCGGCGAGGAGCCCTACTCCATCGCCATCACCGCCTGCGAAGCCTTCGGCACGCTGACCCCGCCGGTGAGCATCGTCGCCACCGACGTCGACACGCAGGTACTGGAAACCGCCTCGCGCGGCGTCTATGCCATCGACCGTGTCGCCTCGCTGGATGCAGCGATCAAGCGCAAGTACTTCCAGCGCGGCAGCGGCCCCAATGAAGGCAAATGCCGGGTCATTCCGGCGCTGCGCCAGCTCATCGAATACCGCCAGTTGAATCTGCTGGCACCGCGTTACGACGTCGGCGGTCCGTATGCAGCACTGTTCTGCCGCAACGTGATGATCTACTTCGACAAGCCCACCCAGCGCGGCATCCTGTCGCGCCTGGTCAGTCACATGGGCGAGGACGGTCTGCTCTACACCGGGCACTCGGAGAACTACCTGCACGCGGCCGATCTGATCCAGCCGTGCGGGCGCACGCTGTATCGGCGCGCACCGCGCGCAGGAGCCTGAGCATGAGTACCGCCGTGCAAGTCGACGACGTCATGCGCTACCGCGATTCGCGGTTCCAGACCATTGCCGCCAAACTGCTGCCCACCCAATACCTGGTGGTGGACGACGACACCGCGTTGACGACCACCTTGGGATCGTGCGTTGCAGCCTGCCTGCGCGACCCGGTGCTCAAGATCGGCGGCATGAACCACTTTCTCTTGCCCGAAGGCCAGGTCGGCGACGGCGCACCCACGCGCTACGGCAGCTATGCCATGGAGTTGCTGATCAACGACATGCTCAAGCGCGGCGCGCACCGCAAACGCATCGAAGCCAAGGTCTTCGGTGGCGCCAACGTGCTGAAGGGCTTTACCAGCAACCCGGTCGGCACCCGCAACGCCGAGTTCGTGCGCCAGTACCTGCAGGCCGAACATATTCCCATCATCGCTGAAGATCTGTGTGGCATCCATCCGCGCAAGGTGTGGTTCTTCGCGACCACTGGCCGCGTCGTCGTGCAGCGCTTGCCGCACGCACACGAAGCCGAAGTCGCCGCCACCGAATCGGCCGTGCGCGCCCGTCTGTCCAAAGCACCGGTTACCGGTGGAGTGGAGTTGTTCGAATGACGCTGGAAACCCCTGTGCGTGTATTGATCGTCGACGATTCGGCGGTCGTGCGTCAGATGCTCACCGAGATTTTATCGCGCGACGCCGGCATCGAAGTGGTCGGCTCGGCCGCCGACCCGTTGCTGGCGCGCGAAAAGATCAAGCGCCTCAATCCGGACGTCATCACGCTGGATGTGGAAATGCCGCGCATGGACGGCCTGGTGTTTCTGGAAAACCTGATGCGCCTGCGCCCTACCCCGGTGGTGATGATTTCATCGCTGACCGAGCGCGGTGCCGACACCACCTTGCAGGCCCTGTCGCTGGGCGCCGTGGACTTCGTGTCCAAGCCCAAGATCGACGTCGCACGCGGGCTGGAAGGCTACGCCGAAGAGATCGTCAGCAAGGTCAAGATGGCCGCCAAAGCCAAGGTCAGCGCACTCAATCGTCCGAGCGCGCCCAAAGTCACGCTGGATATGCAATCGGCACCGGTGGCCGGCAGCGCGCTGCGCTTTCGCACGACCGACCGCTTGATCGCCATCGGCGCCTCCGCCGGTGGTACCGAAGCGCTGCGCGTGGTGCTCGAACACATGCCCGCCGATGCGCCCGCGGTGGTGATGACCCAGCATCTGCCTGCCAGCTTCAGCACCGCATTCGCCGAGCGCCTCAACCGCCACTCGGCCATGTCGGTACGCGAAGCCACCGATGGCGAGGCCATCCTGCCTGGCCATGCGTATCTGCCGCCGGGCGGCCAGCATCTGCGCATCATTCGCGACGGTGCGCGCTGGCGCTGCCGCATCGACGATGGCCCGCCGGTCAATCGCCACAAGCCGGCAGTGGACGTGCTGTTTCGTTCTGTTGCCGCCAATGCCGGCCCGAATGCGGTGGGCGCCATCCTCACCGGCATGGGCGACGACGGCGCACGCGGCCTGCTGGAAATGCTGCAGGCCGGCGCGCCGACGCTGGTGCAGGACGAAGCCAGCAGCGTGGTCTGGGGCATGCCCGGTGCCGCGTACAAACTTGGCGCCGCGCAGGAAGTGGTGCCGCTGGACCGCGTGGCCGAGCGCTTGCTCGCATTGTCGGCGCAGGCGCGCTGATCCGGCATGGCCGCGCATCCCTCGCACCCGACCAACCCAACGCTTCCTCCGGCACCGGGAAGCGCGGTGGGCGCTGGCGTGGATGCAGCGATGGACCGCACGCCGCTGACGGCTGAGCCGATCCATGCCAACGCCCCAGGCACGGGCCAGATCAGGCCCGGCCCGGTCACCGCCGGCATGGCCAAGGCTGGCGAACAACCCGACCAACGCCGCGCGCGTCTGCTCGCCGAAGCCCTGGATGGCAGCAGCAGCGCCATTCTCATCTGCGACCTGCAATCGCGCCTGCTGTACGCCAACGACGGCTTCCAGCGCATGTTCGGCTACACCGAAGCCGAGCTGGTCGGTCTGCGTCCCTCCGATGTCCTGACCCGTGCGCAAAGCGACCAAAGCGAGGTCGCTCGCGTTCGCGATCGCGCCGATGCCTTGCAGCACACCCGTGCCGACCTGCTGGTCTATCGCAAGGACGGCACGCCGCTGTGGATCTCGCTGAACTTCAACCCGATCTACGACGCCAACCACGCTCCCTCGCATTACGTGGCGGTACTGACCGACATCACCGACACCAAGATGCACGAGGTGTTGCAGCACCGCGTGCTGGAGGCCCTGGTGCAGGAACGCCCGTTGATCGAGGTGATGACGCTGATTTGCACCGAGGTCGAACGCATCGCACCGGATGTGCTGGCCACGGTGATGAGTGCGGACAATCAAGGTCGCCTGCATTCGCTGGCTGCGCCCAGCCTGCCGCCCGAATACGCCGACGCAGTCAACGGCTTGAAGATCGGCCCGGGCACTGGCGCCTGCGGCACCGCGGCCTGGCGCGGTCGCGCCGTGATGGTGGAAGACATCGCCACCGACCCATTGTTCGAGGCATATCGCGACACGCTCTTGCCTTGGGGCCTGCGCGCCTGCTGGAGCACGCCGATCCGCTCCAACAGCGCGCGCGTGCTCGGCACCTTCGCGCTGTATTACCGCAAGCCGCAACGTGCCGATGCCTGGCATATGCGGCTCACCGATTTGTGCCAGCAGCTGTGCACATTGGCGCTAGAACGCGAGCAGATCCGCCAGCGCGTGCATCAACTGGCGTTCTACGACACGCTCACGGGCCTTCCCAACCGCATCATGTTCAGCGCGCGTGCCGAGCAGGCACTGACCCAGGCCGAATACGCCGGCGAACCGGCCGCGTTGATGTTCATCAACATCGATCGCTTCAAGCTCATCAACGATAGCCAGGGGCACGCCGCAGGCGATGGCCTGCTGCGCGATATTGCCTTGCGCGTCAACGACCAGATCACCGCCACGGCGATGCTGGCGCGGCTATCCGGCGACGAGTTCGCGCTCGCGCTGCCGCAATGCAGCGCAGAGCAGGCCAGTGCCGCCGCCGAGCGTTTGTTGGTCAGCATCGCCAGCCCGCTGCCGGTTGGCCATATGACCGTGCATCCCTCGGCCAGTATCGGCGTGGCGATGTTTCCCGAGGATGGCCACGACATCAACATCCTGCTGCGCCATGCCGACTTGGCGATGAATCGCGCCAAGAAGGAAGGCGGTGGGCGCTTTCGCTTTTTCAGTTCCGACATGAACCGCATGGCGCAGGAACGCGTGGCCTTGGAGGCCGAGCTGCGCCAGGCCATTGGCCGCGATCAATTGCAGCTGCACTACCAGCCGCAGATGCACAGCGCCGCGCCGCATGCCCTGTATGGTGTGGAAGCGCTGCTGCGCTGGAATCATCCGCAACTGGGCGCGGTATCGCCGGCGCGGTTTCTGCCGGTGGCTGAAGAGCAAGGCATGATGCCGCAGCTCAACGCCTGGGTACTGCGACGTGCCTGCGAACAGGTCGCGGACTGGCGCCAGCGTGGCGTGCCGGTGGCGCGCGTGTCGGTAAATCTGTCGGCAAGCGGCTTCGAAAGCCCGCGCATGCTTCCCGACCTGCTGCAGCTGATCGCCGAACTGGGCGTGCAGCCGTCCGATCTGACCCTGGAACTGACCGAAAGCGTGATGCTGTCCGGGCAACCGGGCGTGCTGGAAAACCTGCACGCCATTCGCGAAGCCGGCATCTCGCTGTCGCTGGACGATTTCGGCACTGGCTATTCCAGCCTGAGCCACTTGCATCGCCTGCCGATCGACGAACTCAAACTGGACATGAGCTTCGTCCGCGATATCGAACACAGCGAAGATGCGCGCGCGCTCACCACCTCGGTGCTGCGCATCGGCGAGCACCTGCGCAAGCACGTGGTCGCCGAAGGTGTGGAAAACGAAGCGCAGCGCCTGTTCCTCGCCGACCTGGGTTGCGAGGTGCTTCAGGGCTATCTGTTCTCGCGGCCGCTACCGGCCCAGGCACTGGAAGCCTGGCTGGGCGCGCAACCGTCATAACGCAACCGCCGAACGATCACCGCTTCGAACTTCCTTCCAGCCAGGAAAGGCGGGCCATGGCGTGGCAAGTCATGAGGCTCCTCCTGCAGAAGAGCGGCGCTGCAAGCCCTTCCCTACGAAAGCGGGCTTTAAGCCCCTCTCCCCGCGGGAGGGGGTTCGGGTGCGGGTACGGCCAAGCACGTATCGCGCCGACGCCGTACCCGCATCCGCCCCGCGGGCACCTTCTCCTCCATAAAGAAGGACAGTGTCCCAACCGGAAAAGGGAAACATCATCCTGACAACGGCGGCGCTTCAGCCATCTCCAAGGAGAGAGCGCTTCAAGCCCGCCTCCTGTCCGTAAGAAAGTGAGGCGGCGAGAAGGAACCAGTCGCCTTATCCCACGTCGGGCGAGGTCCTTACCCTCATCCCACTCGCATCAGCTCCACCTCGGTCTCACCCACCGTCCGCTTCAGCCATCCCAGCAACTGCGCGTTGACGAAGGCCGGGTTTTCCAGCGAGGCGATATGGCCTGCGTCCGGGATCAGCTCGTAATCGCAACAGATTGCCTCGGCCATCATCCACACCTCTTCGGGCGGGCGCGGAATGTCCTCGGCGCCACCGAGCAGGAAGGTATTGGCCGGATCCAGCGCGGACAGGGCATCCAGTCGGTCGGCTCGGCCGAAGATCAGCCGGCCCAGCGGCACGATGGATGCGCGCAACTGCTCGGCCGACATCGCCGCCAGACGCTGCGCGAAGGCGGCCGGCAATGCCGAGCTCAGATCGATACCAGGGCGGAAGAAGATCGGCACGATCGCCTCGATCAGCGCAGGCGTCACCTGCCCGGCCGTCTCGATGGCATCAAGCAGGCCGAAATAGCGCGCACGCGTGGCGGCTGGCTCGGCGCCCAGGAAAGTATCCATCAACACCAGGCTGCGCACGCGCTCCGGCGCCATCAGGGCAAGCTCGGCGGCCCACATGCCGCCCACCGACAGGCCGACCACCGCGCACTGCGGCAACTTCAGTGCGTCCAGCAGGGCCAGCATGTGCCCGGCAAGATCGCCGATCTGCTGCGTGCCGTGCGGCAACGGACCTGACTGCCCGTGTCCCCATAGCTCGGGAACGATGACCTGGTAATGCTGCGACAGCGCCTGGATCTGCGGCTCCCACATCGCAGCGTCCCAGAGATAGCTGTGGCCGAGCAAGACCGGGAAACCGCGGCCGTGTTGCGTGTAATGCAGGGTTTGACCGGAGATTGTGCAAGTGGGCATGGGCATCAACGGGCAGTGGTAGAGCGGCGGGACTCTAGACCTGCGCACTTCAGATTTTTGTTGCAATGCCACAATCCAGTCAGCTGGTATTTGCTTTAACGCCGGGCATCGTGACGACTACACGAAACCATTGCCCGAAAAGCGAAATGCCCGGCAGTGCCGGGCATTTCGGGACAGCAAACCTGCCGGAAGAATCAGGCGGCGACGGTTTCTGCCACGTCCTGATATTCCTGGATCTGATCGAAGTTCATGTAGCGGTAGATCTGATCGCCACTGGTCTTGATCACGCCGACATCCGCCATGTACTCGTCCTTGGTCGGAATGCGGCCCAGGCGCGAGCAGATTGCCGCCAGTTCCGCCGAGCCCAGGTACACGTTGGTGTTGCGGCCCAACCGGTTCGGGAAATTACGCGTGGAGGTCGAGAACACCGTGGCGCCCTCGCGTGCCTGCGCCTGGTTACCCATGCACAGCGAGCAGCCCGGCATTTCCATGCGCGCACCGGCCGCGCCGAAGGTGCCGTAATGGCCTTCCTTGGTCAGCTCGGAGGCGTCCATCTTGGTCGGCGGTGCCACCCACAGGCGGGTCGGGATGTCGCGCTTGCCTTCCAGCAGCTTGGCCGCGGCACGGAAGTGACCGATGTTGGTCATGCACGAGCCGATGAATACTTCGTCGATGGCCGCGCCGGCCACTTCCGACAGCGTCTTCACGTCGTCCGGGTCGTTCGGGCAGGCCACGATCGGCTCATGGATATCGGCCAGGTCGATCTCGATGACCGCCGCGTATTCGGCGTCGGCATCGGGCTGCAGCAGCTGCGGGTCAGCCAGCCAGTCTTCCATCTTCTTGATGCGGCGGCCCAGGGTGCGCGCATCGGCATAGCCCTCGGCAATCATCCAGCGCAGCAGGGTGATGTTGCTGGTCAGGTACTCGATGATCGGCGCCTTATCCAGGTGCACGGTGCAACCGGCCGCCGAACGCTCGGCCGAGGCGTCGGAGAGTTCGAACGCCTGCTCCACCTTCAGGTTCGGCAAGCCTTCGATTTCCAGGATGCGGCCGGAGAAGATGTTCTTCTTGCCCTGCTTGGCCACGGTCAGCAGGCCCTGCTTGATCGCGTACAGCGGGATCGCGTTGACCAGGTCACGCAAGGTCACGCCCGGCTGCATCTGCCCCTTGAAGCGCACCAGCACGCTCTCGGGCATGTCCAGCGGCATCACCCCGGTGGCGGCGGCGAAGGCCACCAGGCCGGAGCCGGCCGGGAACGAAATGCCGATCGGGAAGCGGGTGTGCGAGTCGCCGCCGGTGCCCACGGTGTCGGGCAGCAGCATGCGATTGAGCCAGCTGTGGATCACGCCGTCGCCCGGACGCAGCGAGACGCCGCCGCGGGTGGAGATGAACTCGGGCAAGGTGTGGTGGGTCTTGACGTCCACCGGCTTCGGATAGGCGGCGGTGTGGCAGAACGACTGCATCACCAGGTCGGCCGAGAAGCCCAGGCAGGCCAGGTCCTTCAGCTCGTCGCGGGTCATCGGGCCGGTGGTGTCCTGCGAACCCACCGAGGTCATCTTCGGCTCGCAATAGGTGCCCGGGCGCATGCCCTGGCCTTCCGGCAGCCCGCAGGCGCGGCCGACCATCTTCTGCGCCAGCGAGAAGCCCTTGCCGGTGTCCGGCGGGTCCATCGGCAGGCGGAACAGGTCCGACGCCGGCAGGCCCAGGAATTCGCGCGCCTTGGCGGTGAGGCCACGGCCGACGATCAGCGGAATGCGGCCGCCGGCGCGCACTTCGTCGAACAGCACGTCCGACTTCATTGCGAACTCGGCGATCACCTGCCCGTCCTTCAGCGCCTTGCCGTCGTACGGACGCAGCTCGACCACATCGCCGTGCTCCATCTGCGAGACGTCCAGCTCGATCGGCAAGGCGCCGGCGTCTTCCATGGTGTTGTAGAAGATCGGGGCGATCTTGCTGCCCAGGCACACGCCGCCGAAGCGCTTGTTGGGGATGTACGGAATGTCCTCGCCGGTCCACCACAGCACCGAGTTGGTCGCCGACTTGCGCGAGGAACCGGTACCGACCACGTCGCCCACGTAGGCCACCAGATGGCCCTTGGCCTTGAGGTCGGCAATGGCCTGGATCGGGCCGCGCTTGCCGTCTTCTTCCGGCTCGAACGCCGCGCCGTCGCGCTTGTTCTTCAACATGGCCAGCGCATGCAGCGGGATGTCCGGACGGGTGGTCGCATCCGGCGCCGGCGACAGGTCGTCGGTATTGGTTTCGCCCGGCACCTTGAACACGGTCACGGTCAGGCTCTGCGGCACTTCCGGCTTGCTGGTGAACCACTCGGCATCGGCCCAGCTCTGCAGCACGGCCTTGGCGTGCGCGTTACCGGCTTGCGCCTTTTCCTGCACGTCGTGGAACGCATCGAACACCAGCAAGGTGTGCTTGAGCGCTTCGGCGGCAGTGGCGCCCAGCTCGGCGTTGTCCAGCAGGTCGATCAGCGGCTGGATGTTGTAGCCGCCCAGCATGGTGCCGAGCAGCTCGGTGGCGCGGGTGGGGCTGATCAGCGCGGTGGTCTCGGTGCCGAAGGCAACCGCGGCCAGGTACGAGGCCTTGACCTTGGCAGCGTCGTCGACGCCGGCCGGCACGCGCTGGCTGAGCAGCTCGACCAGGAATTCTTCCTCGCCAGCCGGCGGAGCCTTCAACAGCTCGATGACCTCGGCGGTCTGCTGCGCGGTCAGCGGCAGCGGCGGGATACCGAGCGCGGCGCGCTCTGCAACGTGGTGGCGATAGGCTTCCAACATGCGGGTTCTCCAAAAAAGCAGCGGTGAAGGTGGTAAAGCGCGAACGTGGATCAGAGTGCGGGTTTGGGAACGATGATCTTCAAACCCTTGAAGTAATCGCGGAAGAAGCCCTCGTCGCGGGTGATCAACCCGTCGCACTGGAGCATGGCGTGGGCGCCGATCAGGAAGTCGGCCACCACCCGCTCGCGCTTGCCGCCGCGCGCGCGAAAGCGCTTGTTCATATGGCCGGCGCGCACTGCCGCCGCTTCCTGGGTGGCCTCGTAGCGCACGCCGATCGAGGCCAGGGTTTCCATCAGGTCGACCTGGGTGTCGAGCATGGCCAGCACCTCGGCCACCACCGCGTCGCAGACCACCACTTCGTCGCGCGCCAGCGCGTCGCCGATGCAGACCTCCGACACTTCGCCATAGACCGGGTCGCCGATCAGGATGTCCAGCAGGACCGAGGAATCCAGGGCGATCATGGGTCGAACGGGTCCCCGGGGGCGCGGCCACGGATCACGCGCATGGCCGCATCGGTGCTGGTCAGGCCGTCGACCAGCTTGAACTTGCCGCGCACCTTGCGCAGCGCCTCGCTGACGTCCTTGCGCAGGATGATGCGCCCGCCGTCGAGCTCGATCTTCAACGTGGTGCCCTTGGTCAGGCCCAGTGCATCGCGCACGGGCTTCGGCAGCGTGATCTGTCCGCGTTCGGCAACGGTGGCTTCCATGAGCATGCTCCAGAAAGTATGCACGCATGATACGTACTTGCACCGCCCTACTCAAGTTGGCAGATCGGTCTGGACACACCGTACGTACACACTGAATCGCTCAGAATGGGCACCTACCTAAAGCCTTCGATGCCATAGGAGTGATGCATGAGCGATTCCTTTTCCACTCGCACCTCACTTGAGGTCCACGGCAAGCGCTACGCGTACTACAGCCTGCCGAAGCTGGGCGAACGCTTCGATATCGGCCACCTGCCCTATTCGATGAAGATCCTGCTGGAGAACCTGCTACGTCATGAAGACGGCGGCGTGACCGTCGGCAAGGACCACATCGAAGCGGTTGCCAAGTGGGACCCCACCGCCGAGCCCGATATCGAAATCGCCTTCATGCCGGCGCGCGTGGTACTGCAGGACTTCACCGGCGTGCCCTGCGTGGTGGATCTGGCCGCCATGCGCGATGCGGTGGTCAAGCTCGGCGGCAATGCCGACCAGATCAACCCGCAGATTCCCTCCGAACTGGTCATCGACCACTCCGTGCAGGTCGATGTATTCGGCAAGCCGGACGCGCTCGACCTCAACGGCAAGATCGAATTCCAGCGCAACCAGGAACGCTACGGCTTCCTGCGCTGGGGCCAGAAGGCGTTCGAGAACTTCAAGGTGGTGCCGCCCAACACCGGCATCGTGCACCAGGTGAACCTGGAAAACCTGGCGCGCGTGGTGATGAGCGCCGAGAAGGACGGCACGCTGGTCGCCTACCCCGACACCGTGTTCGGTACCGACAGCCACACCACCATGATCAACGGCATCGGCGTGCTGGGCTGGGGCGTGGGCGGCATCGAGGCGGAAGCGGCCATGCTGGGGCAGCCGTCGTCGATGCTGATCCCGCAGGTCGTGGGCTTCAAGCTCACCGGCAAGTTGCCCGAGGGCGCCACTGCCACCGACCTGGTGCTGACGGTCACCCAGATGCTGCGCAAGCTCGGGGTGGTGGGCAAGTTCGTCGAGTTCTATGGTGACGGCCTGCAGCACCTGCCGCTGGCCGACCGCGCCACCATCGGCAACATGGCGCCCGAATATGGCGCCACCTGCGGCATTTTCCCGGTCGATGAGGAGTCGCTGACCTACCTGCGCCTGTCCGGCCGCAGCGAGGAGCAGATTGCATTGGTCGAGGCCTATGCCAAGGCGCAGGGCCTGTGGCACGACGCCACTACCCCGCCCGCCCGGTACAGCGCCACGCTGGAACTGGACATGGGCCAGGTCAAGCCGTCGCTGGCCGGCCCCAAGCGTCCGCAGGACCGGGTGCTGCTGGAAGACATGCAGTCCAACTACCGCGAAAGCCTCAAGCCGTTCGCCGACGCGCGCAGCAAGAAGCTGGCCGATCTCAAGCAGGAAGACCGCCTCAAGAACGAAGGTGGCGGCGGCACCGCCGTCGGTGCGAAGGCGTCGCAGGCAGAAAGCGCCGGCGCCAGCGGTGCGGGTTGGCAGCTGCGCGATGGCTCGGTGGTCATCGCCGCGATCACCTCCTGCACCAACACCTCCAACCCGGCGGTGATGCTGGGCGCCGGCCTGCTCGCGCGTAACGCGGCGGCCAAGGGCCTGAAGGCGCAGCCGTGGGTCAAGACCTCGCTCGGGCCGGGTTCGCGCGTGGTCACTGACTATCTTGAAAAGGCCGGCGTGCTCACCGACCTGGAAAAGCTCGGCTTCTACGTGGTCGGCTACGGCTGCACCACCTGCATCGGCAACTCCGGCCCGCTGCCGGAAGACGTGTCTGCGGCCATTGCCAAGGACGATCTGGTGGTGACCTCGGTGCTGTCGGGCAACCGCAACTTCGAAGGCCGCGTACACCCCGAGGTCAAGATGAATTATCTGGCCTCGCCGCCGCTGGTGGTGGCCTATGCCATCGCCGGCACCACCGACATCGACCTCACCACCGAGCCGCTGGGCACCGGCAGCGATGGGCAGCCGGTGTATCTGCGCGACATCTGGCCGAGCAACAAGGAAATCGGCGACACCATCGCCGCCACCGTCGGCCCGGAGATGTTCAAGCAGAACTATGCCGACGTGTTCAAGGGCGACACGCGCTGGAACACCATCGCCTCGCCCGATGGCGCGCTTTACGCGTGGGACGAAGCCTCGACCTACATCAAGAACCCACCCTACTTCGACGGCATGACCATGCAGGTGGGCAACGTGGACGACGTGCACGGCGCACGCATCATGGGCCTGTTCGGCGATTCGATCACCACCGACCACATTTCGCCGGCCGGCAACATCAAGAAGGATTCGCCGGCAGGCCGCTTCCTGCAGGAACGCGGCGTGCAGCCGGCCGACTTCAACAGCTACGGCAGCCGCCGCGGCAACGACGATGTGATGGTACGCGGCACCTTCGCCAACATCCGCATCAAGAACCTGATGTTCGGCGGCGAAGAAGGCGGCAACACGCTGTATTACCCAGCCGGCGGCGGCCAGCCGGAAAAGTTGGCCATCTACGATGCCGCAATGAAGTACAAGGCCGACGGCGTGCCGCTGGTGGTGCTGGCCGGCAAGGAATACGGCACCGGCTCCTCGCGCGACTGGGCCGCCAAGGGCACCAACCTGCTCGGAGTCAAGGCCGTGATCGCCGAAAGCTTCGAGCGTATCCACCGCTCCAATCTGGTGGGCATGGGCGTGCTGCCCTTGCAGTTCCTGGAAAACGAAAATGCACAGACGCTCGGCCTGGATGGCTCGGAAGTGCTGGACATCACCGGCTTGCAGGATGGCGCCAGCCGTCGTGCCACCGTCAATGCGAAAAAGTCCGACGGCAGCGTCAAGCAGTTCCAGGTCAAGGTGCTGCTGCTGACACCCAAGGAAGTGGAGTACTTCAAGCACGGCGGCTTGCTGCAGTATGTGCTGCGGCAGCTGGCGGCACGCAAGGCAGCCTGACCACAGCGCGCATTGCGCTGCAACGATGCAACGCACTCCCGCCGCTCGGCGGGAGTGGCGTTTCCGGCCTCTCAAAAAAAACGGCGATCACGCGGTGGTGAGCAAAGGACGCGTGCATCCCGACGTCGAACTGAATTCCCTCCCCCGCCGTTGGTGGTGACCGATACCATCGCCGGCACACGGACATCGATCTCACCACCGAGATATTTGGCGCAGAAGAAGGCGGCAACAGGCTGCATTGCCCAGCCAACGGCAGCCAGCCGGAGGGCCACCTTCCACCTTGTCGCAACGCAACGGCGTCACCGGGCGATGCGCGCTTCGGCCAGATGCCTCACGCCCCCCATCCATGCCCTGGCGCCATGCGTCCGGCCGCACCAAGCGGCAGCCGCGCTCCACTGCATCGGCGCGGTCAACGCGCCGCCGGCACCCATTGCGCGTGGTACAGCTGCCAGTCGCTGCCCTGCAATCGCCAACCGGTGGTGACCTGATAGGTCTGCACCTGATCGGGCACCCAGCGCCCGTTGCCGCCGGTCAACAGCGCGGTGAAGCGCACCGTGGCGGTATCACCGCGCAGTGCCACATCGACCGGCCCCATGGTCACGCCGAGCTGTTGATTGCCCAGCATCTGCACTTGCATCAAGCGCCGTAACCCGGCGGCGTCCAGCCCATGTTCGCCAACAAAATCCTCGGCCACCGGCGCCATCGCATCGCCGATCTCGCGCGCCTCGATCGCCTGATGCATCTGCTCCAGCGTGGCGCGCAGACGTTGTTCCGGCGCAGCACGCGTGCACCCGAGCAAGACCAGCATGCAAAACCCCATCCACGCCAGGCGCCACGACACTTGAATGCTGCTCTGCATCACGCTTCGCCTTTTCCATCCATGACGGTATGCTGCCAGCTGTTGTAACGCCGTGGAACACACTGCGGCGCGTCGAGAACACCCTGGAGGGGGGCAGATGAATCAGGCACGTCCTTGGTTGCAAAGTTATCCGGCCGGCGTTGCCGCCGAAATCGATCTTGAGCAGTTCCGCACGGTGGCCGAGGTGTTTGCCACCTCCGTGAAACGCTTCGCCGACCGGCCTGCGTACCATAGCTTCGGCAAGACCATCACCTACCGCGAGGCGGATCAGCTGGTCGAGCAATTCGCCGCCTACCTGCTTGGCGAGCTGCAGTTGAAGAAAGGCGACCGCGTCGCCTTGATGATGCCCAACTGCCTGCAATACCCCATCGCGACCTTCGGCGTGCTGCGTGCCGGCCTGACCGTGGTCAACGTCAATCCGCTGTACACCCCGCGCGAACTCAAGCATCAGTTGATCGACTCCGGTGCCAGCGTGCTGGTGGTCATCGACAACTTCGGCACCACCGTGCAGCAGGTCATCGCCGACACGCCGGTCAGGCAAGTCATCACCACCGGCCTGGGCGACATGCTGGGCTTCCCGAAGGCGGCACTGCTCAACTTCGTGGTCAAGTACGTCAAGAAGCTGGTGCCCGATTACCGCATCAACGGCGCGATTCGCTTCCGCGAGGCGCTGGCGCTGGGCCGCAAGCACCGCGTGCCGACGCTGCAGATCGAACCCGACGACATCGCTTTCCTGCAGTACACCGGCGGCACCACCGGCGTGGCCAAGGGCGCAATGCTGACCCACCGCAATCTGGTCGCCAACATGCAGCAGGCGCACCAGTGGCTGGCGGGTACCGGCAAGCTGGAAGAAGGCCACGAAGTGGTGATCACCGCGCTGCCGCTGTACCACATCTTCGCATTGACCGCGAACGGCCTGGTCTTCATGAAGATCGGCGGCTGCAACCACCTGATCAGCAACCCGCGCGACATGCCAGGCTTCGTCGAGGAGCTGAAAAAGACCCGCTTCACCGCGTTCACCGGCGTCAACACGCTGTTCAACGGGCTGCTCAATACGCCCGGATTCGATCAGGTGGATTTCTCCTCGCTCAAGATGACCCTTGGCGGCGGCATGGCCGTCCAGCGTTCGGTCGCCGAGCGTTGGAAGAAAGTCACCGGCCTGACCCTGGTCGAAGCCTACGGCCTGACTGAAACCTCGCCGGCCGCGTGCATCAACCCGATGGACCTGAAGGACTACAACGGTTCGATCGGCCTGCCGATTCCGTCCACCGATGCCTGCATCAAGGACGACGCCGGCGCGGAACTGCCCGTGGGCGAGATCGGCGAGCTGTGCATCAGGGGCCCGCAGGTCATGAAGGGCTACTGGAAGAAACCCGATGAAACCGCCAAGGTCATGGATGCCCAAGGCTGGCTGCATACCGGCGACATCGCGCGCATGGACGCACAGGGCTTCGTCTACATCGTCGATCGCAAGAAGGACATGATCCTGGTGTCCGGCTTCAACGTGTACCCCAACGAGATCGAGGACGTGATCGCCGAAATGCCCGGCGTGCTGGAAGTGGCCGCCGTGGGCGTGCCGGATGACAAGTCCGGCGAGATCGTCAAGGCGGTCATCGTGAAGAAGGACCCGGCCCTGACGGCCGATGATGTGAAGGCGCATTGCCGCGCTAACCTCACCGGCTACAAGCAGCCGCGGGTGATCGAATTCCGCAAGGAGTTGCCCAAGACCAACGTCGGCAAGATCCTGCGCCGCGAATTACGGGACGCGCCGAAGACGTAATACCGCTTATACCGCAGCCCGAAGGCGTTCAGCCTTCTTTGACGCCCGCATTGCCGCAAGGCCTTGCGGGCGTTCGCTTTTGCACGCATAGAATCCGATGTCGGCGCACGCTCACGCGTTCAACCTCATCTCCGTCCGAAAGGCGGCCGGCCGGACGGTCATCACGGAGAACCACCATGTCTGCAGTTCAACCCTTCATTCGCACCAACATCGGCTCGACCCTACGCATCATCGAAGAACCGCAGCGTGACGTGTACTGGATCCATATGCATGCCGACCTGGCCACAAACCCGGGGCGTGCCTGCTTTTCGACGCGCCTGGTCGACGACATTACCGGCTATCAGACCAACCTTGGTCAACGCCTGAACAACGCCGGCGTGCTGGCTCCGCACGTGGTGCTGGCATCGGACAGCGATGTGTTCAACCTGGGCGGCGATCTGGCGCTGTTCTGTCAACTCATTCGCGAAGGCGACCGTGCTCGACTGCTTGATTACGCCCAACGCTGTGTACGCGGTGTGCACGCGTTCCATGTCGGCCTGGGCGCACGCGCGCACAGCATCGCCCTGGTGCAGGGCAATGCCCTCGGCGGCGGATTCGAAGCGGCGTTGAGCTGCCACACCATCGTCGCCGAGGAAGGGGTGATGATGGGATTGCCCGAAGTGCTGTTCGACCTGTTCCCGGGGATGGGCGCCTACTCTTTCATGTGCCAGCGTGTCAGTGCGCAACTGGCGCAAAAAATCATGCTCGAAGGCAATCTGTATTCCGCCGAGGAGTTGCTCGGCATGGGCCTGGTCGATCGCGTCGTGCCGCGCGGTCGGGGCGTGGCGGCGGTCGAACAAGTGATCCGCGAAAGCAAGCGCACGCCGCATGCCTGGGCGGCAATGCAGCAAGTGCGCGAAATGACCACGGCGGTGCCGCTGCAGGAAATGATGCGCATCACCGAAATCTGGGTCGATACGGCAATGCAGTTGGGCGAAAAGTCATTGCGCACCATGGACCGTCTGGTTCGCGCGCAATCGCGCCGCTCAGGGCTTGACGCCGGCTGATGCGTTGGCGGGCTATTCACTACTCCGGGGGGAGCGCTCGTCGTCGTTGGCGCTTTGTACGCGCGCGGCGAGTGCATCCTTTCCGGTCTGCAATTGGTCGCGCAACGCCGACAGCCGCTGTCGCCATTCGGCCTGCAGCTGCCAATCGGCCATGCGCATCAGCTCACCGCCACTGCCGGCCAGTTGGGCCAGCCCCAGATTGCTGGCAACGCCGCGCAATGCGTGGGCGCTTTCGCGCAATTGTTCCCAATCCGAGCGCGTGCCATCGCGCTCGATCGCGCCCACGCAGTTGTGCGCATCATCCAGACACTGCCGGACGAACTGACGTTCGAATTCTTCGCCCATGCCCAACGCCGCCAGTTCGTCCAGCACGCTGGCATCGAGCACGCCTTCGAAACTGGTCGATGCCTGCACCACCGTCGCCGGCGTCGCCAGCGCACGGGTGCTGACGGCGAGTTCGGCCAGCGTATCGAGCAGCTTGGCAGCCACCACGGGCTTGGCCAGGAACGCGCGTGCGCCAGCTTGTTCGCAGGCGCGGATCGCTTCTGGCGTGACGTCGGCACTGAGCACCACCACCGGGGTGTAGCGCATGCCGCTGGCCTGCATCACGCGCAACTGCTTGAGCATGTCCAGGCCGCTCATGCCCGGCATATGCAGATCCACAATCACCGCATCGAAATCCTCCTCGGCCATCGCGTCCAGCACCTGCTCGGCGCCGTTGACGCACGCCACCTTATGCCCTGCCTTCTCCAGCAATCGCTGCAACACCATGCGATTGGCTTCATGGTCGTCGGCCACCAGCATGCGCATGCTGCGCACGCGCGCGCGGTGACGCAGAAACGGGTTGGAAAAGGCGATGACGTTGGAGGCTTCCAGCTCGTCGGGAGTCTCCAGCAGCGCCCCGACTGGCGAGCGAGCCGGCGCCGCCGTCTCCAATACGCCGATCTCCAGCGGTAGCTCGAACCAGAACACGCTGCCGCCGGATGGATTGGGCGCAAAGCCAATCGCGCCGCCCATGGCCTCGACCAGGCCCTTGGCGATCGTGGTCCCCAGGCCGGTGCCTTCATAGCGGCGCGACAAACCCACGTCCGCCTGCTCGAACGCCTCGAACAGGCGCGGACGCATGTCCATCGGCACGCCGATGCCGCTGTCTTCGACATCGAAACGCAGCCGCATCGTGTCGGCACCATTGCCGGAAACCCGCGCGACCCGCAGCAGCACATGCCCGTGCTCGGTGAACTTGACCGCATTACCCAACAGGTTGAGCAACACCTGGCGCAGATGGCCGGTGTCGCCCTTGAGCAGGTCCGGTACGTCGGTGGCCACCTCGGTAGCGTAATCCAGTCCGCGTGTCTTGGCCTGCGGCTGCAGAATCATGTTGACCGAGCCGATCATCTCGCGCAGCGAGAAATCGCGGCGATCGATGCGGATCTTGCCCGCCTCGATCGCAGAAATATCGAGCACTTCTTCCACCAGCGACAGCAGGCTGCGCGCCGAGGCCTGGATGGTATTCAGGCATTCTTTCTGCTCTGCATCCAGACGCGTGGTGGCCAGCACTTCGGTCATACCCGACAACCCATTCAACGGGGTGCGGAATTCGTGACTCATATTGGCCAGGAAACGGCTCTTGGCCTGGTTGGCATGCCGCGCCTCGCGTACCGCGCGCGTCATCGCACGCAACAACGAGTCGAAGTACAGCGGCACGGCGATCAAGCCCAGCAACAACCCCCAGCTCAGATAGGGATTGGCCTTCCAGTAAGGCGAAATCAGGATCGCGCTGAGAAAACTCAGGCTGGCCATCGCCGTGGCGGCACGCAGATAGGGACTGCCGTAGCGCAAGCCATTGCCGATGGTCACCCACATGCAGACCGCATACAGCGGCGAAGCCGGTTCGCCCTGGATTGCCATGATTGCGCCGGTGCAGGTGTAGTCGAGCACCATGCCGATCAGGCGACGCGTGTGCGACACGTGCGGCCGCAGCAGGATCGCCACCATCAGCCCCAGCGACACCACCAGCTCGCCGACCAGGATCAACCAGGTGGCCATCAGCGTATCGCCATGGGTGTGGTGGTAGCGCCACCCCAGGTAAGAAATGAACAGCGTGGTGATGATGATGCGGATCAGGTTCTGCGCGTGTTCCGAATCCGCCCGCCCCGAAAGACGCCGCTTCAACCATGGCAATGGAGACTTCATAGACGCCTCAGACCTGCGGTCGCTTCGATGGGGATGAAAGTGGGCCGCGCGGTCCTGCAGCATCGGCGCCATGGGCATACGCGGCGATACGCGCAGCGGCATCGGCACTGTCCTGCATCAGCCGCAACAACGACAGAGGAATGACCACCAGCGCCGCCAACAGGGCGATCCCGAGCTCGATCCGCTGTTGCCAATATGGGCTATTGGCAAGCGTCGCGCCAAAACTGAGCACGGCCATGGCCACCGCCGTGTGCAGTGCATGCCTGCCAAAGCGCAAGCCATTGCCGATCGTGACCCACATCACCACCACGTACAGGCAGGCCATCGGAGCGGCGAACCAGGTCATCGCCAGACTGAGCAGGCCATAGTCCGCCAGCATGCCGAGCGTCCGGCGCAGGTGCGAGGGCCGCGGCTTCGCAACGATCCACGCAAATAGCAGCAATGCCCCACCGTGCCCGATCGCGACCAGGCACAGCAATCGCTGCAGATGGTCATCGCTCAGTTGCCAATGCGGGGCGCAGACCAGCGTGTAGGCCAGGATCAGCCAGAGCATCACGATGCGCACCAACGCCTGACCGTGCTCGCTGTCGGGGCGCCGTGCGAGTCGCCGACGCAGCTGGGCAAGCGCCGCCCTCACCTCACACCCCGGGTCGCGCCGATGCGGTGGAGAACTCGCCACAGATCTGCTCCAACTGCGCGCGGCCGCGCAACAAGGCATCCACGCAGCGCGGGTCGAACAGGCGGCCACGTTGGGCATACAGATAGGCCAGCGCGGCGTCCATGGTCCAGGCCTCCTTGTACGGGCGCGGCGACAGCAAGGCGTCGAACACATCCGCCACTGCGACGATGCGCGCTTCCAGCGGAATCGCCTCACCGACCAGGCCATCCGGATAACCGGTGCCGTCATAACGTTCGTGGTGACGCAGCGCAATCAACGCGCCGACCTGGATGAAACGGTTCTGGCTGCCGCTGAGCAGCTCGTAGCCGATGCGCGGATGGCGCCGCATCACGCTCATTTCGTCATCGGTAAGCTTGCCGGGCTTGAGCAGCACCGAATCGGGAATGGCGATCTTGCCCATGTCGTGCAGCGGTGCGGCCATCTCGATGATGCGCACCTCCTCTTCCGACAGCCCCAGTTGCTCGGCGATCAGGCCGGCCACGTGCGACATGCGCTCCAGGAACGCGCTGGTGCCCGAATCGCGATACTCGATCGCGCGCGCAAGCCGCGACAGGGTTTCGCGCTCGCGCTCTTCGACCTCGTTCATGCTTGCCAGCAGGCGCTGCTCCAGCGACAACGCGCGTTGCTTGACGCTTTCGCTCTGCTGGCGCAGCTGCAGCAGGTTGGAGCAGCGCGCCCGCAACTCGCGCGGACGGATCGGCTTGACCAGGAAGTCGATCACGCCCGCTTCCAGCGCCGCCTGACGAATCGGCTCATCGCCCACGATGGTGATCAGGATGATCGGAATATCACGATGGCTGGGCAGCCGGCGCAGCCGACGCGCGAATTCCAGACCGTCCATGCCCGGCATGCGGTAGTCCAGCAGCAACAAGTCCACGCGCCCGGCTTCGCACCAGGCCAGGGCGTCGAGCGGATCGCCGAAGTCGTAGACCTTGAGCTCCGGCGCAATGTCCTCGATGACATGGCGCAGCATCGTTCGCGCGGACATCTGGTCATCGACAATGACGATGTTCAATCCCAGATCCGCCTTTTCCGCCCAGCTTCCCCATGTATCCGTCGACAATGCGCCGCCCGGACCCCCTAAAACATCCTGCATAGCCGTTGCTCCTCTATCTCGAGAACGGAAAAGCGATGACGCCGGCCCCTGTGCCGACTCCCCCGAACGATACGCTGTTCGAGGCTCCGCCCTAGCATATGCAGTATCTGTGCCGTCGGCACACCGCCGGCACAAAAAAATCAGGCTTCCGGACGCATATACGGGAACAGCAGGACATCGCGGATCGAGGTGCTGCCGGTCAGCAGCATCACCAGACGGTCGATCCCGATGCCCAGGCCGCCGGTCGGCGCCATGCCGTACTCCAACGCACGGATGTAATCGGCATCGAAATGCATCGCTTCGTCGTCGCCACCGTCCTTGGCCTGCACCTGCGCCTGGAAACGTGCGGCCTGGTCTTCGGGGTCATTGAGCTCGGAGAAGCCGTTAGCCAGCTCCTTGCCGTTGATGAACAGCTCGAAGCGGTCGGTGTACCCCGGCTCGGTGTCGCTGGAACGCGCCAGCGGCGACACTTCGACCGGGTGGTCGGTGATGAAGGTCGGCTGCACCAGGGTGTGCTCGACGGTGGCTTCGAAGATCTCCAGCAGCAGCTTGCCCCAGCCGTAGGACGGCTTGACCCGGATCTTCAGCCGCTCGCAATGGCGCAGCAGCGCCTCCCGGTCGGTGCAGTCGGCGGCGCTGATCTCCGGATTGTGGTGGCGAACGGCCTCATCCATGCGCCAGCGCCGGAAAGCCGGCGCCAGATCGATATCGGCGCCATCCCAGCTCACCTGGGTGGTCCCCAGCACCGTCTGTGCGGTGTCTCGGATCACCTGCTCGGTCAGGTCCATGATCTGGTGGTACGTGGCATAGGCCTCGTAGAGCTCGAGCATGGTGAACTCGGGGTTGTGCCGGGTCGACACGCCTTCGTTGCGGAAGTTGCGGTTGATCTCGTAGACACGCTCCAGCCCACCGACCACCAGACGCTTGAGATACAGCTCGGGGGCAACGCGCAGGTACAGATCCAGGTCCAGCGCATTGTGGTGGGTGGTGAACGGCTTGGCCGTGGCGCCGCCGGGGATGTAATGCATCATCGGCGTTTCCACTTCCAGGAAGCGGCGCGCGTCCAGCCAGGCGCGCATGGCGCGGATGATCTTGGAGCGCTTGATGAAGACCTCGCGCGCTTCGGGCGTCACGATCAGGTCGACATACCGCTGGCGGTAACGCTGCTCCACGTCCGACAGGCCATGCCACTTGTCCGGCAACGGGCGCAGCGACTTGGTCAGCAGGCGCAGCGCGCCGGCCTTGACCGACAGTTCGCCGGTCTTGGTGCGGGTGAGCCCACCCTCCACCGCCACGATGTCGCCCACATCCCAGCCCTTGAACGCGGTATAGGCATCGCCGAGCACATTGCCCTGCAGGAACAGCTGCACACGCCCGGATTCGTCCTGGATCTGCGCAAAGCTGGCCTTGCCCATCACCCGCTTGGCCATCAGGCGGCCAGCCATCCTGACCGTGCGCCCGCTGGCTTCCAGCGCTTCAGGGGTCCAGGTGTCGGCGTCGGCGAATTCTGCCTGCAGGTCGCCGGCGAAGTGTTCGCGCACGAAGTCGTTCGGGTAGGCGATGCCCTGCCCGCGCAACGCGCCCAGTTTCGCGCGACGCTCGGCGATGAGGCTGTTCTCGTCGGCGGGGATCTGCGGCGCGGGGGTCTGCTCGGTCATGGCGGGGATCGGTCTGCTTGGGTCGGGCGGGTGCCCGGGGGAATGAGGAACCGGCGGTGCCGGCACGCTTATTTACAACGATGACGTGACGAAGGCACGCGGTCACCGGGTTACCCGAAAGCCGCATCGCATTGGCAACGCTGCGTCACAGGCACTGCAGCGATGCGCCAGGATGCCGTCGCAACGGCGACCTGGCGCGGCGGTCAGGCGTCCAGGCGTTTGGACCCTGCTGCCAGACCGGCCTTCAGGCTGGCCTCGACGAATTCGTCCAGGTCGCCGTCGAGCACCTTCTGCGTATCGCTGCGTTCGATGCCGGTGCGCAGGTCCTTGATGCGGCTCTGGTCGAGCACGTAATTGCGGATCTGGCTGCCCCAGCCGATGTCGGACTTGGTCGCTTCCAAGGCGTCCTTCTCGGCGTTGCGCTTCTGCACTTCCAGTTCGTACAACTTGGCGGCCAGCATCTTCATCGCGTTGTCGCGATTCTGGTGCTGGCTGCGACCGGTCTGGCAAGCGACCACGGTATTGGTCGGGATGTGCGTGATACGCACCGCCGATTCGGTCTTGTTGACGTGCTGACCACCGGCACCGGAGGAGCGATACACGTCGGTACGCAGGTCGGCCGGGTTGATGTCGATCTCGATGTTGTCGTCCACTTCCGGCGACACGAACACCGAGGTGAAGCTGGTGTGCCGGCGGTTGTCCGAGTCGAACGGCGACTTGCGCACCAGCCGGTGCACGCCGATCTCGGTCTTCAACCAGCCATAGGCGTATTCGCCCTCGATGCGCACGGTGGCCGACTTGATGCCCGCCACTTCGCCACCGGAGACTTCCATCAGCTCGGTTTTCCAGCCGCGCGATTCGGCCCAGCGCAGATACATGCGCAGCAGGATTTCGGCCCAGTCCTGCGCCTCGGTGCCGCCGGCGCCAGCCTGGATGTCGACGAACGCGTTGGCGCTGTCCATCTGGCCGGAGAACATGCGCTGGAATTCCAGCTTTTCGACATGCGCCTGGTAGTTGTCCAGATCGGCGATCACCGCCAACGCAGTGTCTTCGTCCTGTTCGCTCTCGGCCAGCTCCAGCAGGTCGCCTGCATCGGCCAGGCCCGACAGCACATCGGCAATGCCGATCACGGTCTTTTCCAGCATCGACCGCTCGCGGCCCAGGGCCTGCGCGCGTTCGGCGTCGTTCCACACATCCGGGCTTTCGAGCTCCCGGCTGACTTCCTCTAGACGCTCTTTCTTGGCGTCGTAGTCAAAGATACCCCCTGAGCGAGAGCACGCGATCGTTGAGATCGGTGATGCGCTGGCGGATCGGATTGGTTTCGATCATGACGGACTTCCGGCAAACAAGCGGGATAGTTTAGCAAGCGGGCGGCGACGGCGGAACGCGGTGGAACCGTGGCCGCGCGCGCTGCAACACCCGCCACACCCCAGGCGCCTGGCTGCCACGCGCGAACGCAGGTTCCGTCGATGGCCACCGTCGCGCGTCGGTGTCGCAGCAGCTGCGACCTGGCGGCGCCTGGGCCAGGGACGAAGTTGGGACCAGACGCTGGTCACCCCGGGCGCGCAGCAGGGGTTAGACCACCAGTGCGTCAGGTCTCGGAGCAGCAGCGCCCTGCCCGGCATGGGTCCGCAGACCTGCCAGGTGACTGCGACTGCACGGCAGCACGCTGGCATCGCGCAGATGGACGCGCGCGTCGCCGGAATCGGACGGCTCGATCGCCTGCACCTGCCCCAGATTGACCAGATAGCTGCGGTGGATGCGCACGAACACGGCCGGGTCCAGCTTCGCCTCGATTGCCGCCATGGTGCTGCGCAACGGGTAATCGTGACCGCGCACATGCAGGTTGACGTAGTTGCCCGAGGCCTGGATCCACTCGATATCGGCGGTCGCGACCAGGAAATCGCGTCCCAGCTTGCGCACCAGAAAACGCTCCGGGCGATCCAGCGGCTCCACTGGCGGGCCTTCGTCAGGTGCGGCGAGCAGGTGCGCCTCGCCCTGACGCCGCCGTGCGTACCAGGCCAGTGTGTGCTGCACCGCCACCAGCAGCGCAAAGGTGCGCAGGTCCTTGGACAGCTCGTAGACCCACTGCAGCCAGCCGCCGAAATCGTAGTGTGCGCCGGCCAGGGCATAGACCAGCATGCGCAGCACCACCATGCCGGCGACATGCAGCAGCCACCAGCCCAATGCAGCCATCACATACGCCGGCAGGCGTCGCACCCAGACATCGGCATGCAACGGCCAGCGTGCGCACAGCCACACCACCGCCGGCAACAGCAGCAGCGCTGCGGTGGCGCTGCTCAGCTCCCAGCTCAGCACCTGCCACACCACGATGGGCTGGCCATCGCGGCGCGCGGCAAGCCAGGCGGTCCAGACGTTGCCCAGCGCGCTCAGATAGAACACCAGCGACCAGATCACCACCGCCCAGCGTGTGGCAGCGCGGCTGGCGCTGTCGTGGAGGATTGGCGGGCGCGTCCCGGTCGATTGCATTGCACACGTCCGCTGTTGGCAGCTGCCGATCATAGAGGCCTGCGCGGCAAGGCGAAACCGCCATCCCTGCCATCCCGATTCGTCCCCGGGTGGGCACGACTGGTCACTGCGGGCCGGGCTTTCCACCCCTGACACCACTGCTGGAGCGGGGCCGCGGGCAGGATGCATCCACTTCTTCACCAGCTACCGACCATGACCGAGCGCCGCCACGATATCGACGCCTTGCGCGTTTTCGCCTTCGCCCTGCTGATCCTCTACCACGTGGGCATGGCCTATGTGTCCGACTGGGGGTTCCACCTCAAGAGCGTGCACACGGCCGAGTGGCTGCAGTGGCCGATGATCGTGCTCAACCGGTGGCGCATGCCGTTGTTGTTCATGATCTCCGGCATTGCGATCGGGTTGTCGCAGCCGCAAGCCGCGCCGTGGCGCTTCGCGTTGCGTCGTTGCGGGCGGTTGCTGCCGCCCTTGCTGTTCGGCATGTTCGTGGTGGTGGCGGTGCAGGCCTACTGCCAGGGCGTGAGCAACGGCAAGGTCGCCACCGGCTTCGGCAGCTTCCTGCTGCGCTACTGGCAGGTGCGCCCATGGCCGGCCGGCAGCTTCGATGGCTGGGAACACGGCATCAGCTGGAATCACCTGTGGTACCTGGCCTACCTGCTGCCCTACACGGTGGCCCTGATGGCGCTGGTGTCGCTGGCCAGGCTGGTGCGGCTGCCGGCCTTACCGCCGCTTCCCGCCGCAGTGGTGGTGCCCGCCCTGCTGGTGTTGCCGATCCTGTGGGAAGCGTTCTGCGTGATGTGGGTGATGCCGCGCCATCCGCCGACCCATGCGTTGGTGGGCGACTGGTTCGTGCATGCCGAATCGTTCCCACTGTTCCTCTTGGGCTATCTGTTGGCACGCAGCGAACGCTTCTGGCAGCTGGCCGTGCAACTGCGCTGGCTCACCCTGGTCACTGCGGTGCTGGCCATTACCACAGAGTTGGGCATTCGTTATCTGGGCATGCACGTGCAGCCCGCGCAGCTGCCGCCGGCATTGGCCGCGCTGCCATGGGAAGGCCTGGAACACGCCGCACGCGCGGCCTATACCTGGCTGGCGCTGCTGACCCTGCTGGGCTGGGCCAAGCAGCGTTTGAACCGGCCGTTCCGCTGGCTGCCTTATTGCACCGAAGCGGTGTTTCCCTGGTACATCCTGCATCAGAGCCTGATCATCGTGGCGCTGTACTGGTTGATGCCGTTGCAGTTGAACGCCTGGCTGGAACCGGCGCTGGTGATCGCCGCCACGGTGACCGGCTGTCTGGCGCTGCATGAGTACGTGATCCGGCGGGTGCGTTGGTTGCGGCCGTTGTTCGGCTTGCGTGGGCGCACGCAGGCTGCGCCGCGCCGGCTCGGTGTTACGGCAGTCGCGTCGTAACAATCTCGCCAATCGCACGTTCGAGACGACGCCAAGCGACTGTCACAAACCTGGGCGGCGATCAGATCGCAGATCAGCCAGTGACGGTCACCGGCTCGCAATGCTCCACGATCAACTGCACCGCCGTGCCGCCGCGGTAGTCGTCGGCGACCAACCGATACGCCAGCCGCACCAAGCGCGCGGGGTCGCTGCCGCGCCAGCCGTTGAAGTGGATGGCATTGAGCGGCTCGGCGCGTCCGGGGCACCGCAGGGTCAACTTGAGGTGGCGGTCCTTGAGTACGCGGTGCTGCAGCACCTCGAACTGACCATCGAACAGCGGTTCTGGAAAGCCCTGCCCCCACGGACCGGCCACGCGCAGCGCTTCGGCATGCAGGTGATCGAGTTCGTGCGCGGCCAGTTCGCCGTCGCTGTGCAATTGGGCATGCAGCAGCGAGGCATCCACCATCGCCGTCACCTGCGCCAGGAAGGCCTGCTCGAACGTGGCCAATACCGCATGGTCGATACTCAACCCGGCCGCCATCGCATGGCCACCGAACTTCTGGATCAGCCCGGGATGCCGCGCGTCCACCGCCGCCAGCACATCGCGGATATGCAGGCCGGGAATCGAACGCGCCGAGCCACGCAACTGGCTGCTGCCCGGCTCGGCCGGTGCCAGGGCGATCACCGGGCGGTGCAGGCGGTCCTTGAGTTTGGAGGCCACCAGACCGATCACGCCCGGGTGCCATTCGGCATCGAACAGGCATGCGGCGATCGGCAATGCACCATCGCCATCCAGCACCACCTTGGTGACGGCGTGCTCGGCATCGTCGGTCATCAACTGCTGCACCGCGCGGCGCTCGGCGTTGATCTCTTCCAGCGTGCCGGCGATCTCGCGGGCCTGGCTCCAGTCTTCACTGAGCAACAGTTCGATGCCCAGCGCCATGTCCTCGAGCCGACCGGCGGCATTGAGGCGCGGCCCGAGCGCAAACCCGATATCGCTGGCGCTCAGCCGCGCCACATCGCGGCCGCTGGCATCGATCAAGGCCCGCAACCCGATGCAGCCCTTGCCCTCACGCAGGCGACGCAATCCGGCCGACACCAGCGCACGGTTATTGGTGTCCAGCGGTACCAGATCGGCAACGGTACCGACTGCGACCAGATCCAGCAGCACCGACAAATCCGGCTCGGGGCGCCCGGCGAAGGCGCCGCGTTTGCGCAACACGCTGCGCAATGCGAGCAACACATAGAAGATCACCCCGACCCCGGCCAGGGTCTTGCTGGGGAAGGTGTCTTCGGCCAGGTTCGGGTCGACGATCGCATCGGCCGGCGGCAGCATCTCGCCCGGCAGGTGGTGGTCGGTGACCAGCACCGTCCAGCCGCGCGCCTTGGCTGCGGCCACGCCGGCGTGACAGGCGATGCCGTGATCGACGGTGACCAGCACATCCGGCTGCAACGCCGCCAGTTCGTCGACCAACGCAGGCGACAGGCCATAGCCGTGCACCATGCGATTGGGCACGGCGTGGTGCACATCCAGCGCACCGAGCATGCGCAGGCCGCGCACACCGACGGCGCAGGCGGTGGCGCCATCGCAGTCGAAATCGCCCACCACCAGAATGCGCCGTTGCTGCGCGATCGCATCGGCCAGTAGCTCGGCGGCCACGCCGCTGTTGTGCAGCAATTCCGGCGACAACAACTGGCCCAGTCGCGGCTGCGCGCCTTGCGCATCGGTGACGCCACGCGCTGCATAGATGCGACGCAGCAGCGGCAACATGGTATCGGGCCAGCTGCCGGCCTGCCCGGAGGGGCGCCGGACGATCCGCGGAGGCGACGTCATTGCGCCAGCTGCACCCGCGGCTTGCGCCAGAAACGCCAGCGCTGCGCATGCGTGAGCGCTACGCTTTCGCCGTCCTGGAAGTCCAGCACCAGCCGATCCAGTTCGCCGCGCGCCATCGCCGCCAGCAGCGGCGCCACCGCATCGTCGCTGAACTGCTGCAGCGAACGCAGATGACGCAGATCCACCAGCGCATCGACGCGTTGTTCGCCCTGCGCATCGGCACCTGCCGCCAGCGCCAGCGCGCGCAGCAGCGATTCGCGACTGCGCACCTGGCGATGCGGCGAACTCACCGCGTGCGGCAGGACGCCGCCACCCCAGAACCACAGCGAATTGATGGCCGGCTTGCCGCTGGCGACGCGACCTTCATTCCAGGGATGTTGATGCAGCAGCACCTGCGCTTCGGTCAGCAGGGCCCGCCAGCGGCGCCCGCTGTCGCCGGCCGGCAGGTGCTCGAACAAGTCGTCGCCAATGGCGACATCCGGCGGTGCGAAGTCCGGCAACTTCGCATCCGGCGACAGGCGCAGATACCAACGCGAGGGCGTGGGCGCATCCAGCAGAAAGCCAGCATCGCCGAACATCGGCTTGAGGATGGGCAAGAGCACCGCCAGATCGTCGGCGGTGGGGCCGAGCGCCTCGCCGTAGCCCATCAGCCGCGCACCCTGCATGTCCGGCACCACATAGGCCGGATCCGCGCGCACCCAGGTGGCGCCGGCGGCATCGCCGGCATCCAGCTGGCGCGTCAACGCCGCCACTGGCCAGTGCGCCGGGGTCAGGCTGAAATGGCGCTGCAATTGCGCCACTTCGCCGGCATCGGCGCTGTGTCCGTCGGCGCGCGCAAGCGCACGCGCCACTGCCGTGTCGCCCAGGGTTCCGGGCAGACGGCGTTTTTCCGGCAGCAGCAGCGTGGCGGTGGTCATCGCGCAGTGATGCCGGTCAGTCCAGGTAGGCGACGCTGACGACTTCGTACTCGCGCTGGCCGGCCGGCGCATCGATGGTCACCGAATCGCCTTCCAGCTTGCCGATCAGCGCGCGCGCCAGCGGCGAGGAGATCGCGATCAGGCCCATCTTGATGTCCGCCTCCAGATCACCAACGATCTGGTAGCGCTTCTCTTCGTCGGTTTCGGTATCGGCCAGCGTCACCGTGGCGCCAAACACGATTTTGGTGCCGGCCGACAACTTGGTGATATCGATGATTTCGGCATGCGAAAGCTCGCTTTCTAGCTGCTTGATGCGGCCTTCGATGAAGCTCTGCTGCTCGCGCGCGGCGTGGTATTCGGCATTTTCCTTCAGGTCGCCGTGCGCACGCGCTTCGGCGATCGCATTGATCACCTCGGGGCGCTTGACCGACTTCAAATGCTCCAGCTCTTCGCGCAGGCGCTGCGCGCCCTTCGATGTCATGGGTGCTCTCATGCTTCCAGCTCCTTGTGCAGTTCCTGCAGCGACCACACAGGGCCGGTGCCGCGGAATTCCAGCGATTGCACCAGCGCCTTGGCGCCGGCGACAGTGGTCGAATAGGTCACGCGATGCTGCAGCGCTTCGCGGCGGATCGAGAACGAATCCGAAATGGCGGCGCGACCTTCGGTGGTGTTGACGATGTAGACGATCTCGCCGTTCTTGATCGAATCGACGATGTGCGGGCGGCCTTCGGCCACCTTGTTGACGATTTCGCAGCTCAGCCCGTTCTGCTGCAGCCACGCACCGGTACCGCGCGTGGCCACCAGCGTGAAGCCACGCTCCACCAGCGCCTGCGCCACCGGCAGCACGCGCTGCTTGTCCGGGTCGCGCACCGAGACGAAGGCCTTGCCGACCGGCGGCGCCTTGATGCCACCGGCTTCCTGCGCGCGTGCGAACGCGGCGCTGAAGCTGCGGCCCACGCCCATCACCTCGCCGGTGGAGCGCATCTCCGGCCCGAGGATCGGGTCCACACCCTGGAACTTGGCGAACGGGAAGATCGCTTCCTTCACCGAGTAATAGTCCGGCACGATTTCCTTGGTGGCGCCCTGCTCGGCCAGCGTCTTGCCGGCCATGCAACGTGCAGCGATCTTGGCCAGCGGCATGCCGATCGCCTTGGACACGAACGGCACCGTGCGCGAGGCACGCGGGTTCACTTCCAGCAGGTACACGATGTCGTCGCCCGCTTCGTTGACCTGCACCGCGAACTGGGTGTTCATCAGGCCGACCACGTTCAAGCCTTCGGCCAGCATCACCACCTGGCGACGCAGCTCGGCCTGGGTCTGCGGCGAGAGCGAATATGGCGGCAGCGAGCACGACGAATCGCCCGAGTGCACGCCGGCTTCTTCGATGTGTTCCATCACCCCGCCGATCAGCACGTTGCCGTCCTTGTCGGCAATGATGTCCACGTCCACTTCCACCGCGTTGTCCAGGAAGCGGTCCAGCAGCACCGGCGAATCGTTGGAGACCTTGACCGCATCGCGCACGTAGCGCGCCAGGTCGGACTCGCCATAGACGATTTCCATTGCACGGCCGCCCAGCACGTAACTCGGGCGCACCACCAGCGGGTAGCCGATTTCGCGTGCCAGCACCAAGGCTTCTTCGGCATTGCGGGCGATGCGGTTTGGCGGCTGCTTCAGGCCGAGCTTGTCGACCAACTGCTGGAAACGCTCGCGGTCTTCGGCCAGGTCGATCGAGTCCGGCGAAGTACCGATCACCGGCACGCCGTTGGCTTCCAGCGCACGCGCCAGCTTCAGCGGAGTCTGGCCGCCGTACTGCACGATCACGCCCTTGGGTTTTTCCAGCTCGACGATTTCCAGCACGTCTTCCAGCGTCAGCGGCTCGAAGTACAGGCGGTCGGAGGTGTCGTAATCGGTGGAGACGGTTTCCGGATTGCAGTTGACCATGATGGTTTCGAAACCATCATCGCGCAGCGCCAGTGCCGCGTGCACGCAGCAGTAATCGAACTCGATGCCCTGGCCGATGCGGTTGGGGCCACCGCCCAGGATCATGATCTTGTCGCGATCGGTCGGCAGCGCCTCGCATTCGTCCTCGTAGGTCGAGTACAGATAGGCCGTACTGGTGGCGAATTCGGCAGCGCATGAGTCCACGCGCTTGTAGACCGGGCGCACCTTCAGCGCGCGGCGCAACGTGCGCACCGATTCTTCGTTGCTGCCGATCAGCTGCGCCATGCGCGCATCGGAGAACCCGGCACGCTTGAGCATGCGCAGGCGCGGTGCGTCCAGCGCCGCCATGCCGTCGTCGGCCAGCTGCTGTTCGTGGCTGATGATTTCTTCGATCTGGTCCAGGAACCAGGGGTCGATGAACGACAGCGCATACACATCGGCCACCGTCATGCCGGCACGGAAGGCATCGGCCACGTAGAACAAACGCTCCGGGCCCGGTGCCTTGAGCTCGCGCTTGAGCGTGGCGATGTCGTCTTCGCTGCTCAGGTCCAGGCCGGTCGGATCCAGGCCGATCTTGCCTGTTTCCAGGCCACGCAGCGCTTTCTGCAGCGATTCCTGGAAGGTGCGGCCCATCGCCATCACCTCGCCCACCGACTTCATCTGCGTGGTCAGGCGCGCATCGGCCTGCGGGAATTTTTCGAAAGCAAAGCGCGGAATCTTGGTGACCACGTAGTCGATCGACGGCTCGAACGAGGCCGGGGTCAGACCGCCGGTGATCTCGTTCTTCAATTCGTCCAGCGTGTAGCCCACGGCCAGCTTGGCGGCGACCTTGGCGATCGGGAAGCCAGTGGCCTTGGAGGCCAGCGCCGAGGAACGCGATACGCGCGGGTTCATTTCGATGACGACCACGCGGCCGGTGGTCGGGCTGATGCCGAACTGCACGTTCGAGCCGCCGGTATCCACGCCGATCTTGCGCAGCACCGCGATCGAGGCATCGCGCAGGCGCTGGTATTCCTTGTCGGTGAGCGTCTGCGCCGGCGCCACGGTGATCGAGTCGCCGGTGTGCACGCCCATCGGGTCGAGGTTTTCGATGGCGCACACGATGATGCAGTTGTCGGCGGTGTCGCGCACCACTTCCATCTCGAATTCTTTCCAACCCAGCACCGATTCTTCCACCAGCACTTCGGTGGTCGGCGACAGTTCCAGGCCGCGGCCAACGATCTCGATCAGCTCTTCGCGGTTGTAGGCGATGCCGCCGCCGCTACCGCCCAGGGTGAAGCTGGGGCGGATGATGGTCGGGTAACCGACGCGGGTCTGGATCTCCAGCGCTTCTTCCAGCGTGTGGGCAACCGCCGCCGTCGGGCAATCCAGCCCGATCTCGCCCATCGCCACGCGGAACAGCTCGCGGTCTTCGGCCATGCGGATCGCTTCGCGCTTGGCACCGATCAGCTCGACGTTGTACTTCTCCAGCACACCGTGGTCGGCCAGGTCCAGCGCGCAGTTCAGCGCGGTCTGCCCGCCCATGGTCGGCAGCAGGGCATCGGGCTTTTCCTTGGCGATGATCTTTTCGACCGTCTGCCAGTTGATCGGCTCGATATACACGGCGTCTGCCATGTTCGGGTCGGTCATGATGGTGGCCGGATTGCTGTTGACCAGCACCACGCGGTAACCCTCGTCGCGCAGCGCCTTGCACGCCTGCGCGCCGGAGTAATCGAACTCGCAGGCCTGGCCGATGACGATCGGGCCGGCGCCGATGATCAGGATGGTTTTTAGGTCGGTGCGCTTTGGCATGGGGGTCCTCAGTAAAGTCGGTCCTGCCACGCCGTAGCGGCGAGCCAGGTAATTTGGTCGGGCGATCGGGCATTGATCGCGCCATGGTCGACCGCGGCGCGAACCTCTCGCTGCATCGCGGCCCAGCTGGGAGCGGCGGCGCCGATGCGCGCGCCAATCCCGTTGTTATGCGCATCCATCGCGCGGCTCGGCGTGCCAACGCCACCGCGTTCCATCACGGCAGTCACCCAATCCACGCAACGCGGGGACAAGCTGTAGGCGACGATGGCGCTCGCAAGACTGTGTCGGTAGGCATCGGCCGGGCCGTTGCGCCCGCCGGGGAGGCCTGAACCCAGCCACTGCGAATACACCGCAACCAACACGAAGGCCGGATACGCGGACAGCGCCAGCATCGCCAACGCAAACACCCGCCAATGGCGTGTGCGCGGCAGCGAGGCCAGCCCCGTTTTCATCAGGCGCGTGCCGCCATCAGATCCACGAACCGATCGAACAACGGCCCCACATCGCGCGGTCCCGGCGAGGCTTCCGGATGGCCCTGGAACGAGAAAGCCGGTGCGTCGGTGAGCGCGATGCCCTGGTTGGTGCCATCGAACAACGACCGATGGGTCACCCGCACATTGGCCGGCAAGGTGCTTTCATCCACCGCAAAACCGTGGTTCTGCGAGGTGATCATCACCCGGCCGCCGTCCAGATCCTGCACCGGGTGGTTGGCGCCGTGATGGCCGGTGGTCATCTTCAGCGTCTTGGCGCCGGCGGCCAGCGCCAGCAACTGATGGCCCAGGCAGATGCCGAAGGTCGGCACCTTCTGCGCGATCAATTCCTTGATCGCATCGATCGCGTAGTCGCACGGCTCCGGGTCGCCCGGGCCATTGGACAGGAACACGCCATCGGGTTGCAGCGCCAGTACCTCTGCCACCGGCGTGCGCGCCGGCACCACCGTGACGTCGCAGCCGCGCTCGGCCAGCATGCGCAGGATGTTGAGCTTCACGCCGTAGTCGTAGGCCACGACCTTGTATTTGGCCGGCACGCTGACGAAGGCGTTGGCATCCAGATCCAGCTGGCCCTCGGTCCACAGGTAGGTCTTCTCGGTCGAGACCACCTTGGCCAGATCCATGCCTTTCAGGCCGGGGAACTTGCGCGCGGCTTCCAGTGCTTTTTTGACGTCGATCTCGCCCGCCATCAGCGCACCGTTCTGGGCGCCCTTTTGCCGCAGCAGGCGGGTGAGCTTGCGGGTGTCGATGCCGGAGATGGCGACTACACCGCGGGCCTGCAGCCATTCCGGCAAGGCCACCTGGCTGCGCCAGTTGCTGGGGCGGCGCGGCACATCGCGCACGATCAGGCCGGCGGCCCAGATCTTGCGGGCTTCGTCGTCCTGATCGGTGAAGCCCGTGTTGCCGATATGCGGATAGGTCAGCGTGACCATCTGGCGGGCGTAGGAGGGATCGGTCAGGACTTCCTGGTAGCCGGTCATGGCGGTGTTGAACACCACTTCACCGACGGAAAGCCCGTTGGCGCCTACGGATTCGCCCTCGAACACGGTGCCGTCTTCGAGGACAAGGATTGCGGGTTGGGTCACGTGGGGGTCTCGCTCTGGCTGCCTGGGACTCCGATGCGCTCCCGGCCAAATTCCGGTTGCAGCAAAGCGCGGACGCGGTGCTGGGGACCGGTCCGACGCTGGTTCGGGCAAGCGAGAATTGTAAAGGCAACTGCCCCGCCATGCCAGTCTGAAGAGCACCGGATGCAGTCGCGGCAGCAATGCCGAGGCATGAATAGGCCGCGGCGTGCGGCTACCGTTCATGCATGGCTGCAGGCGTGCTTACAGCACCAGATCGCGCACGCGGTAGCTGCCTGCCGGCTTGCCGATCAGCCGCTTGGCCGCATGCAAGGCACCGCGCGCGAAGATGTCGCGGTTGGTTGCGCGATGTACCAGCTCGACCCGCTCGCCCAGCCCGGTGAACTGCACGGTGTGTTCGCCGACGATGTCGCCGGCACGCAAGCTGACATAGCGCGGCTGGGCGCCGCTGCCGGTCGCCGCTTCGCCCAGCGTCAACGCGGTGCCGGAGGGCGCGTCCTGCTTGTGCACGTGATGCGCTTCGAGGATGTCGCAGTCCCAACCCGGCAAGGTGCCGGCCGCGCGCTCCACCAGCTCTGTCAGCACCGCAACGCCGAGACTGAAGTTGGAGGCCCACACCAGCGCGATCTGCTGGGCGGCATCGCGCAAGGCCGCACGCTGCGCCTCGTCGAGCCCGGTAGTACCGGACACCAACGGCTTGCCGCGCTGTGCGCACAACGCCAGGATCGGTGCGAAGCCCTGCGGCAGACTGAAATCGATGGCCACATCGAACGCAGGCGCGCCGCCGAGTTCGCTGGCAGCGAAGAACGGCACCCCATCGACCACGCGCTGGGAGGGCGAGCGGCCCACCACGGCGCCAACCACCTGCAAGCTCTGGTCTTCGGCAGCCAATCGCAGCAACGCCTTGCCCATCCGCCCGGAGGCCCCGTGGATCAGAACTTTCACAGCAGAGGTTGTCATGGCGGCGGCTGGCTTGGCGATGTGGGTGGTACACGATAGCCGGGATTGGGGATTTGCGATTAGCGAGTCGTCACCGCGGCGCCGCATTGCGCACGATGCGGCATTGCGTGGTGAGGCGACCGGTCGCCTTCGGGGTGGGCGACGAGGCCTGGCGAACGGCTCCTGGATGGGTGCTGAGAAGTAGAGAACCGCGGGAATGCAACCGGACTTTGCCCACTCCGCACCCGGCATGCACCCAACCATGTAGGCGGTGATGTCGGCCGCTCTACGCGTGGCTATCGCAACGTAGCGCGCCATCGTCACCCAGGCCTGGAATGCGCGGCGCAAGCGCATAACGGTGCTCTACTAGCCAAGGACGCAGCGACCACATCCGCCTGGCACTGCGCAGCAGCTTTGTCAGCCGCGCTTAGAGCGTTTTATGCGCCTTACGGTGAGCGCGAAGCGTCCTGTGGCGCGTTAAGAAGGCGTGCGCCTTACCAAGGCTGGCCTCCTGGGCAAGGCGCGCAACGCGGCATCGGCGCGTCACAGGGCGCTTCCCGGAGGGTTGGCCGCCAGCGGCACGGAGCGCGCGCCGCGCGGCTTGCGTTGGCGCCAGCCAAGCCGGCGCCGCTCCGCATTTGCTCCGTGCCGCTGGCGGCCGACGCACCCCATCCCAACGTGCATAACGCGCTCTAATCGCCGACACCTTCCAGCCGCTTGCTCCAGCTTTCCACTTCGCTACGCTGCAGGCGGCGTTCGAAAAGCGTGCGCCAGGACGGCACGAGCGGCAGCTGCAATACCGCGGTGACAGCTGCAACATCGACCTGACGGGCGTACAGCACCTGCTGAAGACGCGACAGCGGCCAATCCGGATGCGGCCGCGCCTGCAGGGTCAGCAGGTCGCCGGCCGCGACGCTGCCCGGCTGCAGCACGCGGTAATACCAGCCGGTTCGGCCGGTCTCCTGTACACGGCGCGCCAGCTCGCGCACACCAAAACGGTCCGACAGCTTCCAGCACGGCTGTCGCAACTGCGACACCTCCACCACCGCCGTGCCCAAGGTGAAGCGATCGCCAAGACAGACATCGGCTTCGGTCACGCCCACACTGCTGAGGTTTTCGCCGAAGGCACCTGCCGCCTCCAGCAGCACGTGCGGACCAAGTTCGTCGCGCCAGGCGGCGTAGTGATCGCGCGGGTAATGATGGATGGCCTTGTCCGGCCCGCCATGCACGCGCCGGTCGCCCTGCTCGTCGCCCTCCAGGCCTTCGAGGCCGACCTGCACCGCTCCCTGCAGCGGACGTTTGTCGATCGCACTGCGGCTGCCAGGTCGAGTGAAGTCGCGCGCGCTGCCGATGGCGACGTGGTCGATCCTGATCGCGATCTGCGCACCCTGCTCTGCGGTCGCCATCGTCACGCACCCAGCCCTGGCAATTCGGCCAGCGCCTCGCGCAGCAACTCGCCCAGCACCTGGATGCCGGCATCGATCTTCTCGCCGGGCACGGTGACGAACGACAGACGCAGCGTATTGGTCTGCGGCAAGGTGGCGAAGAACGGCGCGCCGGGTACGAACGCGACATTGCGTGCGATGGCCCGCGCCAGCAACGCGGTCCCATCCAACCCCGGCGGCAAGGTCACCCACAAGAACATGCCGCCTTCCGGGCGATTCCATTGCACCTGCGACGGGAAGTGCCGGTCCAGTGCCTCAAGCATCAGGCTGCACTGGCGCGCGTACAGCGCACGGATCTGCGGAATATGGGTCTGGAGAAAATCGTCCTGCAGTGTCTGGTACACCACGCGCTGGGTAAACGATGGGGTATGCAGATCGGCCGCCTGCTTGGCCTGGATCAGCTTGCCCAACACCGCTTCGGGCGCCACCACGTAGCCCAGCCGCAGGCCGGGCGCGAGCACCTTGGAAAAGGAGCCCATGTAGATGACGCCTTCGGGGTTCATCGACAACAGACTCGGCAACGGCTGCCCGCTGTAGTACAGCTCGCCGTACGGGTCGTCTTCGACAATCGGCACGCCTGTCTCGGCAGCACGCGCCACCAAGGCCTGGCGACGCGCCAGCGGCAAGCGCCGGCCGGTGGGATTCTGAAAATTCGGCAGGCAGTACAGAAAGCGCGCATCGGCCAGCAGCGCCGGATCCAGCGCATCCACCACCACACCGTCCTCGTCCGAGGGCATGCCAACGAAGGCGGGCTGGAACAACGAAAACGCCTGCAGCGCGCCCAGGTAGCTCGGCGTTTCCACCAACACCTTGCTGCCTTCGTCGATGAAGACCTTGCCGAGCAGGTCCAGGCCTTGTTGCGAGCCGGTGGTGATCAGCACTTGGCTGGGCCGGATGCTGGCGCCATCGCGACTCAGCCGCGCGGCCACCCATTCGCGCAGCGGCGCATAACCTTCGGTTGGGCCGTATTGCAAGGCTGCCTGCGGGGCGTCGCGCAGCACCTGGTCGCTGGCAGCGCGCATGCGCTCCACCGGAAAGGTGGCCGGCGACGGCAGGCCGCCAGCGAAGGAAATGACCTCCGGCCGTTCGGTCACCTTGAGGATTTCGCGAATCGCCGAACTGGTCAGCGCCTGCGCACGTCGGGAGATCTGGAAGGAAGTCGTCATGGCGCAAGCATAGCGAACGCCAGTGGTTGCGGCGCTGTGCAGTGCAGCGACGGAGCGCTGGCCGCTCGCCTGACCCGGCACGGAGCCGGGAGACCGGCAGCACGTCGCCGGCAATCGCCAGCCAACCGTGGAGCGCGCATTGCAACTGCCCTGTCTGCATCGCACAGGCCGCATCCAGCGACGACCGCGCCGCTGGGGCAAGCGCAGTCACTTGGTCAGCTGCGCTTATTGATACGCCGGGCCGACCCAGGCGGTGCCTTCGCTGTGGGCGATGAGCGTCTTCCAGCGCTTGCGGATCACCTTGTCGCGTGTGCGAAAGGTCATGCGCACGCCCGGCAGACCGAGCGTGGCACGCGTTTCGACCATCGCCGAATGTTCGTCTGCGGCGATATCGATCTTGGTGATGGACTGTTTGTAGTCGATCAGCTCTTCCGGATCGGCCACGTGACTCATCTGCCGCAGCACCTGCGCCCATTCGCCGTTGGATTTGCAATATTTCTCGCGGTTGGCGGTCTGCCGCTGCTGATGGGAATCCATGCGGTACAGCACCACCATTTCGAATTCCGGCGCGGTCATTGCGCAGAGCGCCTCGCCGTCCTGGCTCAACATCGCCTTGTCGTGCGCGGCATAGAAATCGCGCACCTGCTTCTCGTCGAGCGCGTTGCCGCCATAGTTATAGAGACCCGCAACGGCGGCCAGCACCGCCAACAACACCAGCAAACGCATCACCGCCCCCTTGTCTGGCCGCGTCCTGCGGCCGCGCAAGTGTAGACCAGACGACGGGGGTCAATGGCTGCGGGGCGGTGTCGGGCCGCAGCTGTCGCAACCACCGCAGGCGGAGACGTTTTGGGCGGCAGGCGGTGCTACGCGACGCCCCAGTGCCTGCACCCATGCCGGCCGCCCGCTGCGCAGCAGCCCAAGCGCGAGCGCGCCACGCAGGCGACGCAGCACACCGGGAAACTGTTTCTTCATCACCACCCACAGGCTGACCAGCACTGCGATGGCGATCACCAGGTATTGCAGCGTAAACGAAAGCGTCATCTCAGCCGGCCCCCAGCAGCACGGCCAGCTGGTAGGTCACCAGCGACGCCAGGTAGGCCAGCGCGAACAGGTACACCGCGCTGATGGTCATCTGCTTCCACGAGTTGGTTTCGCGCTTGATCGTGGCCAGCGTGGAGATGCACATCGGTGCGTAGATGTACCAGACCAGCAGCGACAGCGCGGTGGCCAGCGACCACCCGTCGCTGATCAACGGCGACAACGCCTGCGCTGCCGCGTCGTCGTCGGCAGCAGACAACGCGTACACCGTGGCCAGCGAGGCCACCGCCACTTCGCGTGCGGCCAGGCCGGGAATCAATGCGATGCAGATCTGCCAGTTGAAGCCCAGCGGTGCGAAGAACACTGCCATTGCGTGGCCGATACGACCGGCGAAGCTGTAGTCGATTGCCGGCAAGGTGGCATTGGCCGGCGCCTCGGGAAACGACAGCAGGAACCACAGCAGGATGGTCAGCGCCAGGATGATGCCGCCCACGCGCTTGAGGAAGATCCAGGCGCGCTCCCACAGCCCCAGCGCCAAGTCGCGTACCTGCGGCACGCGGTAGGACGGCAGCTCCAGCATCAACGGGTGCTCGCTCTTGTCGCGCCGCCATTTCTTCATCGTCCACGAGACCAGCAGCGCACTGACGATGGCCGCAGCATACAGCCCGAACAGCACCAGTCCCTGCTGGTTGAAGATGCCCCACACGGTCTTCTGCGGAATGAAGGCGCCAATCAACAACGCATACACCGGCAACCGCGCCGAACACGTCATCAGCGGCGCGACCATGATGGTGGCGAGCCGGTCGCGCGGGTCCTGGATGCTGCGTGTGGACATGATGCCCGGCACCGCACAGGCAAAACTCGACAACAGCGGAATGAACGAGCGCCCCGACAAACCGGCCACCGACATCATGCGATCGAGCAGAAACGCCGCACGCGGCAGGTAGCCGGATTCTTCCAAGGCCAGGATGAAGGCGAACAGGATCAGGATCTGCGGCAGGAACACGATCACCCCGCCCAGCCCGGCGATGACGCCATCCTTGAGCAAGCTGTTGAGCGGACCTTCCGGCAACGTCGCGCCGACCCATTCGCCCAAGGCGGCGGTGCCGCCGTCGATCAGGTCCATGACCGGCGCAGCCCAGGCATAGACCGCCTGGAAGATCAGGAACATCACCACCGCCAGCGTGACCAGGCCCCAGATCGGATGCAGCAGCCAGCGGTCCAGCGCATCGTCCACGCGCGAGGTGCGGGTGGGCATGGTCACCGCTGCACTCAGGATCTGCCGCACCAGCGCGTGATAATTACCGTCGGCCGGCGGATTGGCGGCGGGCGCCGCCAGGCGTGCCGCCTGCGCGTCGAGCCGCTCGACCAGCACCTTGGCACCACCGCGCCGCACCGCTACCGTTTCGACCACCGGCACGCCGAGCGCCTGCTCCAGCGCCGGCAGGTCGATGACAATGCCGCGTCGCTGTGCGGCATCCATCATGTTCAGCGCCACGATCATCGGCCGGCCGAGCTCGCGCAGTTCCAACGCAAAGCGCAGATGCAGGCGCAGATTGGTCGCATCCATCACATAGACCAGCACGTCCGGCGCCGGCTCGCCCGGATAAAAGCCACGGCACAGGTCGCGGGTGATCGCCTCGTCCAGGCTCGCCGGTTGCAGGCTGTAGGCGCCGGGCAGATCCAGCACCGCAAAGTCGCGCCCGGACGGTGCGCGGAAGTGGCCTTCCTTACGCTCGACGGTGACGCCGGTGTAATTGGCCACTTTCTGCCGGCTGCCGGTCAGCTGGTTGAACAGTGCGGTCTTGCCGCTGTTGGGGTTGCCAACCAGCGCCAGACGCAGCGGAACGGTGGCCGCGCTCATGCCGATCCTCCCGCATGGCGCACCTGCACGCGCGCAGCCTCGCTGCGCCGCAGGGCAAAACGCGTATAGCCCACCTGCACCAACAACGGTTCGCGGCCGACCGGCCCGGTGGCCAGCACCGTGACTTCCTCGCCTGCGACAAACCCCAACTCCCGCAAGCGCCGGGCGATCGTGTCGTTGGGGAGACGATCCTCCACGGAGTCCACGATGGCGGCGCGATGCAAAGGCATGTCGGACAGCGTCACAAAGACGGCCTGATTGTTAGGAATGGTTCTCAATTCTAGCATCGACGCACCGCGTCATGGCTCCGGCAACCCGGCCCGCTATCATGGTTCGCATCCCATTCATGGACGTACGCAATGCAGGACACCGGCTTGATCGTCGAAGACCACGGAGCGGTCCGCACCTTGCGATTGCATCGGCCCGCAGTACATAACGCCTTCGATGCGACGCTGATCGCGGCGTTGACCGATGCATTACGCGAGGCGGGCCGGGCGTCGCAGGTCCGCGTCGTCGTGCTGACCGGTGATGGCGCGGCCTTTTCGGCCGGCGCAGACCTGAACTGGATGCGCGGCATGGCCAGCGCCAGCGAAGCCGAGAACGCCGCCGACGCACTGGCGCTGGCGCAGCTGATGCGCACCCTGGATGAACTGCCCAAGCCCACCATCGCGCGCGTCAACGGCGCTGCTTTCGGCGGCGGTGTCGGCCTGGTGGCGTGTTGCGATATCGCCATCGGTTGTACCGAGGCGCGCTTCGGCCTGACCGAAAGCAAGCTCGGCCTGCTGCCGGCGGTCATTTCGCCCTATGTGGTTGCAGCGATCGGCGCGCGCCAGGCGCGGCGCTGGTTCGCAACCGCCGAGATCTTCGATGCCGGCACCGCGCAGTTGCTGGGTCTGCTGCACCAGGTGGTGGCCGCCGACCAGCTGGATATCGCAGTGGAACGCCAGGTTCGCCTGTTGCTGGCAGCGGCGCCGCTGGCCACCAGCAGCGCCAAGGCGCTGGTGCGCTCGGTGCTGCCAACTGCCGACCGCGATGCCATCGATGCCGCCAATGCGGCCTTGATTGCCCGTCTGCGCGTGTCGCCCGAAGGCCAGGAAGGCCTGGGTGCGTTTCTGGACAAGCGCAGCGCCGCGTGGATGCCGGAGAGCATGGCGTGAGCGCGATCGACCATATCGGCCTGGCCTGCAGCGACCTGCAAACCAGCACCGCGTTCTACCGGGCCGCGCTGGCGCCCCTGGGCATCACGCTGCTGGTGGAACTGACGGCCGCGCAAACCGGCGGCCGCGCGCATGCCGGCTTCGGCACCGAGCGCCCGTTTCTCTGGCTGGGCTCCCACGCGCAGGCGCCGGGCACCACCCATGTCGCGCTGACGGCGAGCGACCGCCACAGCGTGGATGCGTTTCATCGTGCTGCGCTGGCCGCCGGTGGCCGCGATCACGGCGCGCCCGGGCTGCGCCCGCATTACCACCCACACTATTACAGCGCCTTCGTGCTCGATCCCGATGGCCACAATTGCGAAGCGGTCTGCCACCTCCCCGCATGAGTCTCTTTCCGATGTCCCTGGTTTCCTTGTCCACGCATTCGGCCGCCACCACGCACGCAGTTGCGGCGATGCCTGCACGACGTCATGCGCGCTGCGATGTGAGCGCATGAGCGACTTCGTCCGCATTGTCGAAGTTGGCCCACGCGATGGCCTGCAAAACGAAGCGCAGCCGATCGCCACTGCCGACAAGATCGCGTTGATCGATCAACTCTCGGCCACCGGGCTGCGCACGATTGAAGCAACCAGCTTCGTCAGCCCGCGCTGGGTACCGCAGCTGGCCGACGCCGCCGAGGTGTTTGCCGGCATCGTGCAGGTGCCGGGCATCGCATATCCGGTGCTGGTGCCCAACCTGCAGGGCTACGAACGCGCACGCGCGGCCGGGGCGCAGGAAGTGGCGGTCTTCACCGCGGCGTCGGAGGCGTTCAATCGCACCAATACCAACGCCGGCATCGACGAATCGATCGAACGCTTTCGGCCGATCCTGCAGCAGGCCGCGCTCGATGGTGTGCGCGTGCGCGGCTACGTCTCCACCGTGCTGGGCTGCCCGTACCAGGGCGAAGTGCCGGTGGCCGATGTGGTCGATGTGGCGCAACGTCTGCACGCACTCGGCTGCTATGAAATCTCGCTGGGCGACACCATTGGCGTAGGCACGCCGGTCAAGGCGCGTCAGATGCTGGCCGCGGTGGCGCAGGCGGTGCCGATGCAGGCGTTGGCGGTGCATTTCCACGATACCTATGGGCAGGCGCTGGCCAATATCGCCGCATGCCTGGAGCAAGGCGTACGCGTGATCGATGCGGCCGTGTCCGGTGCGGGCGGCTGCCCGTATGCCAGGGGCGCCAGCGGCAACGTCGCCAGCGAAGACGTGGTGTACCTTTTGCAGGGGCTGGGCATGCCCACCGGCATCGACCTGCCTGCCCTGGCCCGCACCGGCCGCTGGCTGGCGCAGCTGCTCGGTCGCGACACCGGCAGCAAGGTCGGCAAGGCGTTGGCTGCCGCCGGCTGAGGTTTTCCTGCCCGCGCAATCGTGCATCACCGACCACCGCGATCACGCAGGGGCTTGGGCTAGAATTGCCGACCGCTCCGCCGATCGTTCGTTTGCCGCCAACACCGGCCACCAACGCTATTTTAGGGAACCACCGCATGCAGCCCTCTTCTGTTCTTGCCATCGTCACCGGCGGCGTTTCCGGCCTCGGCCTGGCGGTCGCACAGCGTCTGGTGGTCGACGGCGGCAAGGTCGCGTTGTTCGATGTCAACGCCGACAGGGCCGAGTCGGCGCTGGCGCTGCTCGGTGCCGGCAACGCGCATTACTTCGCCACCGATGTCACCGACGAAGCGCAGGTGGCCGCCAATGTGGCGCAGGCTGCACAGGCGCTGGGCGGGCTCAACCTGGTGGTGAATTGCGCCGGCATCCTGGGCGCCGGTCGCGTGCTGGGCAAGGAAGCGCCGATGCCGTTGGCCACCTTCCGCAACACCGTGCTGGTGAATCTGGTCGGCAGCTTCAACGTGGCCAAGGCCGCTGCCGATGTCATGCAACACAACACCGCCGGCGATGACGGCGAGCGCGGCGTGATCGTCAATACCGCCTCGGTGGCGGCATTCGAGGGCCAGATCGGCCAGGCAGCGTATGCGGCAAGCAAAGGCGGCGTGGTCGGCATGACCTTGCCGATGGCACGCGAACTGGCGCGCTTCGGTATCCGCGTGATGACGATCGCGCCGGGCGTGTTCTGGACCCCGATGGTCGACGGCATGCCCGAGGCCGTGCAGCAATCGCTGGCCGCCTCCGTCCCGTTCCCCTCGCGTCTGGGCCAGCCCGACGAATACGCCGACACCGTCGCCTTCATCCTGCGCAACCGCTACCTCAACGGCGAAGTGATTCGCCTGGACGGCGGCGTGCGGTTGGTACCCAAGTAGCGGGGATTGGGGAATCGGGAATGGGGAATCGTAACGGCGCCCTGCTCTCAGCACCCCGGCCCCGGCTTTTTCGATTTCCCATTCCCTACTCCCGATTCCCATGAAAGCCAACGACATCAAGAAAGGCAACGTCGTCGAATACAACGGCGGCATTTACCAGATCCGCGACATCGAACGCAGCTCGCCGCAGGGCCGCGGCGGCAATGTGCGCTTTCGTTTCATCATGTACAGCGTGCCGGGCGGGGTGAAAACCGACGCCAGCTTCGATGCCGACGACAACCTGCCGGAAGTGGAGCTGCTGCGCCGGCAGTCCACGTTCTCGTACAAGGATGGCGAAGCGTTCGTGTTCATGGACGACGAAGACTTCACCCCGTACACGCTGGATGCGGACGTGATCGGCACCGACGCCGGCTACATCACCGATGGTCTGACCGGCATCTACGTGCAAGTGATCGACGACCAGCCGGTGGCCGTACAACTGCCGCAGACGGTGACGCTGGAAGTGGTGGAGACTCCGCCGGAATTGAAGGGCGGCACCGCCACCAAGCGGCCCAAGCCGGCCAAGCTCAACACCGGCATGGAAATCATGGTGCCCGAGTACATCACCAATGGCGAACGCGTGCTGGTCAACACCACCACGGGCGAATTTGCCGGTCGCGCCGACTGATGCGTCGCGTTGCTGTTGTCGTGGCCGTGGGTGTGCTGGCGGCCTGCAGCGTGCAACAAACACCGACGCAGACCGCAACGCCTGCGCCGGTGGCCTGCACCGATCCCAAGGTGGAAGACGAATGGCTGCAGCATCCGGCAGGCCTGTGCGGCATGCCGGAGGATGTGCGCAAACTGGTCGACGACTACGACACCTGCGAGCACTTCGCCGGCGAAGAGCCGTATGACGCCGACCGCCGGCACGAAATCGAAGTGGCCGTGGCACAGTTCTGCACGCCGGCACCGGAACGCCTGGCCAAGTTGATGCGGCAGTACCGCAAGGATGCGCATGTCAGCCAATGGCTGCGCCAGTATTCCAAGCAAGCGGATCTGCAACCGGCCGGCTGAGATGCATCGGCTGATCTGACAGCTGCGTGCCAGTGAGGTGGATTACTCCTGCTAGTGGCAGCGTCGCCACAACTCACGGCTGAAGACTGCAGCCGTTCCGTTCTCGCCAAGAGAGGGTGGCGCGCCGCCCGCTCGATGAGGGCGAGGCAATTCGGAGAATCCGGGCTGCCCCTGCCCTCACCCCAACCCTCTCCCAGCGGGAGAGGGGCCGGCACGCCTGCTATTGCACCTGCATAGGGATGCGCACCTCCGAGTGCGCTTTGTCGGCGGCGGCATCACCGCGCGCAAGCACGCGCAGGCGCGCGCGCAAACGCTCCACATTCGCTTCGCCCTGCTGCAGTCCATTGCGCACGTTGGCTGGCAATTGCTGGCGTCCAGCCAGCTGCAGCTGTTTCCAGCCATCGACCAACACCGCGCTTTCCTGCGCCACGCGCGCGCTCAGCTGTTGCTGCTCGTCCGCTTGTGGCAAGCCATACCCCGCGCTGCCCAACAGCACCGCCGGATGACTGAGTTGCGCCTGGCGCGCGAACAGCGCTTGCAGCTGTCCCTGCACCGCCTCGCGCGCGGCCACGCCCGGTTGCAACAGGCGCTTGAGCGCATCGCGCGCCAGCAATTCCTCTCGACGCAGGGCCGCCTGCTCCAGCAACAATGCCGCTGCAGTTTCGCGCAGACCGCCGCGATCGAACCATTGCGCCCGCACCTCGGGCGCGGCCTCCAGCCACTGCGCGACGGTTGTTTGCGGCACTGCGATGCCATGCCGAAGGACGTCGAACATGGCCTGGTAATGCGCTGCCGCCGATTCGAAGTAATAGCCCTGGCGGATGGCTTGTGCAGGGTCGTCCAGCACCTGCAGATCGGCGATGCCGGCACGCTGCAATCGTTGCCGCAGACCGCGCGGCGTGATCGAGGACAAGTTCGCTGCAGCCAGACGCGGCACCCCGTCATGCAGCAACTTGTAGGTTTCCACCGCGCAGTTGTTGCCGATGAAGTAATAGCGCCCGTCGTAACTCCAATGCACCTGCGCGGCGCGCTCGAGCAGGGCCGCGACCTCGTCGGGCGTCAGGGCCAGCGGCACCGACGACAGGGCGCGCAATTCCACCTTGGTGTATTCGTCCACGACCTGGTTCAACGGCAGCACGAACAGCCGCGACGGGTACGAACCCGTGAGCCCGCGCCAGCTGGAAATCTGCACATCGCCCACGAACGCGCGGAACGACAGCACGCGGTGGTATTGCAGATCCAACCGGCATGCGGGGCCCGGCGCACGGCCGGGTGCGCAGATCACCAGGCGCAACATGCTATGGCCCCAGCGGCTCATCGGCTGCTCGTTACCCTCGGCAAGCAGATAGTCCACCGCGTACACGCGAGCCGGATCCAGCGTCAGCAACGACATCGCACCGGCGTCGTTGTCGGCCTGCAGGTACGGCAGCGCGGTCTCGCAGGGCGTAACACCCTGCGGCGGACCGATGCGTTGCGCAAACCAGGCCGCCAGCGCAGGGCGCCGGCAGGCGTAGTCGGCGTCCAGCACGTAATGCTCGAAATTGACCGCAACGAACTCGGCCGGGCTGCGGCGTTCGTATTCGTCCGGGCTGCGGTCGCTGAACCGATTTTCGCTGCGCCCCACCCGCCACGGCCGCACCTGCCAGCCGGCAAGGTCGCGCAGGCGCCGATCGCGCGACCACGCGCTGCGTGCGCCGCGATCGAACACATGCGCAAGTTCGTGTATGAGCGCTGCCATCGCCGCGCGCGTGGCAGCTGCGTTTTGATCGGAACGTGCGTCGTCGGATTGCGCGCTCCACGCCTGCAGCAGCGCGCGATCGAGCAGGATGCGATTGCCGATTGCACGGCCGTGTACCTGCGCCGGCAGATCGGTGCGCCATTGCAGCTGGATCGGGGCGGCCATCCGCTGCGTCCAGCCCTGCGGCAATCGCCGTGCGACCAACTGCACCAGCGCGTTGCTTGCTTCGATCTCCGCCGCAGGCAAGTCCGAGCGAACCACCTCGACCAACAATTCGGCCTGCGCCTGCGGTGCGACCAAGGCGGCCAGCAGCAGCCAGCCGCACCGCCGGCGCAGACTCACCGGGCCAGAATGGACTGCGCCAGCTCCAGGTCGCTGGCCAGCCGCGCAGCGTCGCTACGGCTACGCAACTGCAGCAACGCCGCTTCCAGACGCGCACCACGGATGACGCCATCGCTGGCAACAAAACCGGCCGCATCTTCGCGGGCGTCGGCCACCACCTTGTCGTCGCCGGAGCTGCTGCCGGACGAATTGGACGAGCCAGCCGACGAGGCACCTGCCGACGTCCCGGCCAGGCTGGATGCGAACGCTGCCAGCGGCAGCAGCGTCAAAGCGCAGAACACGAGGGAGCGCATCATGGGCTGATCGATTCCGTGTGAAGGTGCGGGAAGACTAACCGGCGGGCGTGTTGGCAGGTGCGTCATGCATCTCGAACAGCTTGCCGGGATTCAGCAAAAGATGAGGATCGAGCACATGTTTGATGCCGCGCATGAGGGCGATTTCCTCGGCAGAGCGCGTGCTCCACAGATAGGCCTTCTTGACCAGGCCGATGCCGTGTTCGGCGGAAATGCTGCCGTCGAAACGCTGCAGGGCCTGCGCCAGCAACTTGGTGACCTGATCGCAGGCCGCAACGAAATCGACCTGGCTGGTGCCATCGGGCTTGAGCACGTTGATGTGCAGGTTGCCATCGCCGATATGGCCGAACCACACCACATCGAAATGCGGATACGCATCGTGCAGCAACGCCTGGGTTTCGGCCAGGAACGCCGGCATCGCCGAGATGCGCACCGACACGTCGTTCTTGTACGGCGTGTAGCGCGCCAGCGCTTCGGTGATGCCTTCGCGCAGGCGCCACAGTTGCGCCGCCTGCGCATCGCTCTGGCTGATCACGCCGTCGCTGACCCAGCCCTGCTCCATGCAGGTCTCGAAGGCCGCCATCGCAGCCGCCTCCTGCGCCTCATCGCCTGCGGCGAATTCGGTGACCACGTAGTACGGGTAAACCTGCGCAAACGGCGCCTGCGCGCCATGCGCAAGCACATGTTCCAGCGCGCGATCGGTGAAAAATTCGAACGCCTCCAGGCGCAACTGCGCGCGAAACGCGGCAAACACCTGCATCAGCACTTCGAACGAGGGCAACGCAAGCAACATCACGTTGCTGGGCGGCGGCGGGTCGGTCAGCCGCAGCGTGGCTTCGACCACGATGCCGAGCGTGCCTTCGGAGCCGATCATCAGATGGCGGAAGTCGTAGCCGCTGGAATTTTTGACCAGCGCGTTGTTGAGTTCCAGCAACTCGCCGCCACCGGTGACCACCTTCAACCCGGCCACCCATTCGCGCGTATTGCCGTAGCGGATCACCCGGATGCCGCCGGCATTGGTGGCGATATTGCCGCCGATCGAACACGAACCGCGCGCCGCAAAATCTACGGGGTACACCAGCCCATGCTCGCGCGCGGCGTTGTGCACCGCTTCCAGCGGCATGCCGGCCTGCACGGTGAGCGTGCGATCCACTGCGTTGAAATCCAGCGGTTTGTTCAAACGCTCCAGGCTCAACACCAATTCGCCGTTGGCCGCCACTGCGCCGCCGGACAAGCCCGTGCGCCCGCCCGACGGCACCACCGCCACGCCTTGCGCATTTGCCCAACGCACGACCGCCTGCACTTCCTCCACCGAGCCCGGCAAGGCGATCGCGAGTGGGTTCGGCGTCCAGCGGCGTGTCCAGTCGCGCCCGTAATGCTCCAGGTCGGCCGGGTCGGTCTTCACACGCAACGTAGGCACGGCCTGTTGCAACGAAAGGATGTGGGGATCGGTCATGGCACGCGGCGCTGCGGTAGGAACCGCACAGCGTGCCAGCGCCGGCCTGCCTCGTCCAGCCGGCGCACTCACGGCCGACGCAGCGTTGGATTCAGCTGAAACCGTTGCGCCGCAAGGGCTTCGCCGGTGCGAACAGCGCATCGCGGCCACCCAATCGCGCACCCCATCTGGCATAGTTGCCGGCCCGATTGCTGCATTGCGTTCCCCCATGTCGCCGAAGAAAACCTCGTTTCCCAAGCAGGACATCCGCGTGCTGTTGCTGGAAGGCATCAGCCCGACCGCCGTGGACGTGTTCCGCGCCGCCGGCTACTCGCAGATCGAACTGCACGCCAAATCGCTGCCGGAAGACGAGTTGATCGCCCGCATCGCCGACGCGCATATCGTCGGTATCCGCTCGCGCACGCAGCTGAGCGCCGAGGTGCTGGCGCATGCCAAGCGCCTGATCGCAGTCGGCTGCTTCTGCATCGGTACCAACCAGGTGGACCTGGACGCGGCCGAGCTGGCCGGCATCCCGGTGTTCAACGCGCCCTACTCCAATACCCGCAGCGTGGCCGAACTGGTCATCGCCGAAGCGATCCTGTTGCTGCGTGGCATTCCGCAGAAGAACGCGCAATGCCATCGCGGCGGCTGGTCCAAGTCGGCCGCCGGCAGCCACGAAACGCGCGGCAAGGTGCTGGGCATCGTCGGCTACGGGCATATCGGCACCCAGGTCGGCGTGCTGGCCGAAGCGTTGGGCATGCAGGTGATCTTCCACGATATCGAAACCAAGCTGTCGTTGGGCAACGCACGCGCGGCCATCGACCTGGACGAGCTGCTGGCGCGCTCGGACGTGGTCACCTTGCACGTGCCGGAAACCCCGTCGACCAAGGACATGATCGGCGCAGCCGAAATCGCCCGCATGAAGCCTGGCGCGCACCTGATCAACGCCTCGCGCGGCACCGTCATCGACATCGACGCGCTGGATGCGGCGCTCACCTCCGGCCAGATCGGCGGCGCGGCGGTGGATGTCTTTCCGATCGAGCCCAAGGGCAATGGCGACGCGTTCGAATCGCCGCTCACTGCGCACGACAATGTGATCCTGACCCCGCACGTGGGCGGCAGCACGCTGGAGGCGCAGGACAACATCGGGATCGAGGTCGCCGCCAAGCTGGTGCGCTATAGCGACAACGGCAGCACCTTGTCGGCGGTGAACTTCCCGGAGGTCACCCTGCCCGAGCACGCCGAAAGCCTACGGTTGCTGCATATCCATCGCAACGTGCCGGGCGTGCTGTCGCAGATCAACGAATTGTTCTCGCGCCATAACGTCAACATCGACGGCCAGTTCCTGCGCACCGACCCCAAGGTGGGCTATGTGGTCATCGATGTCAGCGCCAGCGAGGAGCTTGCCGGCGTGCTGAAGGACGAGCTGGGACAGATCACCGGCACCTTGCGGACGCGGGTCCTGTATTGAGCGGGATTTGGGAATCGGGATTCGGGATTGGTAACAGCGGTTCGCCGCAACCGGTGGGTTCATCGGTCCAACCACGCTGTGGGAAGCAGACATGGCCCGCTAAATGGATCGGCGCCGGCCCACCGCTTCTGCCAATCCCGAATCCCGAATCACCACTCCCGGCTCTCCAGCCACTTTTCCGCCATCCGCCGCAGCGATGGATCGAGCTCGGGCTCGGCAAGCAGCTCGGCGATCGGGCGCCAGGCCAGCGCCAGCGATTCTTCGCTGACCTTGAACGCCTCGTCCGCACCGGCCAGCACCACGTAGCGCGCATCGAAGTGCCAATGCCCGGCCACGTCGCCGCGCGCCGGAATCCAGTGACGGTCCAGGTCGAACAACTCTCCGTCGGCCAGCCGCAAGCCGACGAGTCCGGATTCCTCCTCCGCTTCACGTAATGCCACCTGCGCCAGATCGCGGTCGCCATCGGCGTGCCCGCCCAGCTGCAGCCAACGCTGCAGCTTGCGGTGATGGGTCAGCAAGGTGCGTGTGCCGTCGGCGCTAACCACCCACGCCGAGCCAGTGAAATGACCTTCGACACGCTCGCGCACGAACGGATCGGTGGCATCGTCCAGCAATTGCACGAACTGCTCGGCCAGCGCGGCCTCCTCCGGCCAACGCAGGCGGTACGCCGCCAATTGCTGCTGCAGGGTTGCAACCACCATCTGTCGTTCTCGGTCGCCCGGTGCGGGCCAGGCGGCCATTATCGCCATTCATGCTGCGTACGCGCTTGTCGTGAGCGTGTAGCTTTGGCAAGGTAGGCCGCTTGCCTGTCCCACCGGGATGCGGCGCACCAATTCGTCCGGGCGCCCGCGCCTTCAAGCTTTGCCACTTAGGGATGTACCGAATGCTGAAGTCTCTGTTGAGGGTCAAACCGATCGAGCCCGCTGGCCACGTCGATGCAGGCGAACCGGTCGAAGGCAGCCTGCAAGGCGAAGCGACGCTGCAGCGGACCCTCACAGCCAAGCACCTGATCATGCTCGGTATCGGCGCGGTGATCGGCGCCGGCATCTTCGTGCTGACCGGCCAGGCCGCGGCCAATCACGCCGGCCCGGCGGTGATGCTGTCGTTCGTGTTCGCCGGTATCGCCTGCGCCTTCGCCGGCCTGTGCTACGCCGAATTCGCCGCGATGATGCCGGTCTCCGGCAGCGCCTATTCGTATTCATACGCCACGCTCGGCGAAGGCATCGCCTGGTTCATCGGCTGGTGTCTGGTGCTGGAATACCTGTTCGCCGGGTCCAGCGTTGCCGTCGGCTGGTCTGCCTACCTGATCAGCTTCATCACCGGCACCCTGGGGTTGCCGTTCCCCGCAGAGTTGGCGGGTGCGCCGCTGGCCTGGAACGGCCACGGCTTTGTCAGCTCCGGGAATCTGGTCAACCTGCCGGCCGTGCTGATCGTCGCGGCGGTGAGCATCCTGTGCTACGTCGGCGTCACCCAGTCGGCGTTCGCCAACGCAATCGTGGTGGCGATCAAGGTCGTGGTGATCTGCCTGTTCGTGGGCTTTGGCATTTCCTATATCGACCCGGCGAACTGGCACCCCTTCATCCCGGAAAACACCGGCCCTGGCCAGTTCGGCTGGGACGGGGTATTTCGCGCCGCGTCCATCGTGTTCTTCTCCTACATCGGCTTCGACGCGGTTTCCACCTCGGCCGGCGAAACCAAGGATCCGCAGAAGAACATGCCGATCGGCATCCTGGTGTCGTTGGCCATCTGCACCGTCATCTACATCATCGTCTGCGCGGTGCTGACCGGCCTGCTGCCCTATACCCAGCTCGGCACCGCCAAGCCGGTGGCCACCGCGCTGGAAGCCCACCCGCAACTGACCTGGCTCAAGACCGCGGTGGAAATCGGTGCCATTGCCGGCTTGTCGTCGGTGGTGCTGGTGATGCTGATGGCGCAGCCGCGCATCTTCTACACCATGGCCAAGGATGGGCTGATGCCCAAGCTGTTCGGCAAGGTGCACCCGAAATTCCGCACGCCTTACGTCGGCACGCTGTTCGTGGGCGTGGTCGCCGCGCTGCTGGCCGGGGTGATCCCGTTGAACGTGCTGGGCGAACTCGTCTCGATGGGTACCCTGCTCGCCTTCGCCACGGTCTGCGCCGGCGTGCTGGTGCTGCGCTTCACCAAGCCCGACCTGCCGCGCCCGTTCCGGGTGCCGCTGGCGATGGTGATCTGCCCCCTGGGCGCGTTGGCCTGTCTGTTCCTGTTCTTCCAGGCCTTCCAGGAACACTGGAAGGTGTTCGTGGGCTGGACCGTGATTGGCCTGGCGATCTACTTCGGCTACGGCATCCACCACAGTCGCCTCGCGAAACGGGCCTAAGCTTCTCTCAAGACCGGCGCGCGACGCCGGTCTTCTTGTTCAATGACCGCGCGTAGCGCCAAGCCGGAACCGCTTCATGTTCAAACAACTTTGGGCCACCAAACACCCGCACGCCAGCCATGAGGCGGCCGACGGGCTGGGCCTGCAACGCGCGCTTGGCCCCTGGGGGCTGACCGCCCTGGGAATCGGCGCGGTGATCGGCGGCGGCATCTTCGTCATCACCGGCCAGGCGGCGGCCGACCATGCCGGCCCGGCGATCATGCTCTCGTTCGTGCTCGCAGCGGTGTGCTGTGCGTTCTGTGCGATGGCCTACGCCGAATTCGCTGCGATGGTGCCGGTCTCCGGCAGCGCCTACACCTACACCTACGCCACCTTCGGCGAGCTGGCCGCGTGGTTCATCGGCTGGATGCTGGTGCTGGAATACGGCGTGTCCGCCTCGGCAGTGGCGGTCAGCTGGACCGGCTACTTCTTGAGCCTGCTCGAGCATTTCGACATCCACCTGCCGGCCGCATTCGTCAGCGCGCCGCTGGATGGCAAATTGCAACCCACCGGGGCGATCGCCAACCTGCCGGCGGCCGGGATCGTGCTGCTGCTGACCTGGCTGTGCTATGTCGGCATCCGCAAGTCGTCGGCAATGAACATGGCCATGGTGATCCTCAAGACGGGCTTGATCCTGCTGGTGATCGCGGTGGGCTGGAAATACGTGGACACCTCCAACTGGCAGCCGTTCATCCCGGCCAACGAAGGCCCGGGCAAGTACGGCATGGAAGGCGTGCTGCGCGGCGCAGCGATGGTGTTCTTCGCCTATATCGGCTTCGAAGCGGTGTCGGTGGCGGCGCAGGAATCGCATCGCCCGCAACGCGACCTGCCGATCGGCATGATCCTGTCGCTGGTGATCTGCACCGTGCTCTACATCGCGATGGCGGCGGTCATGACCGGCTTGGTGCCGTACACCCTGCTCGGCACCGACGAGCCGGTGGTGACCGCGGTGGCGGCGCATCCGCAGCTGGCCTGGTTGCGCGTGGTCGTGGAAGTGGGCGCGTTGATCGGGCTGTCATCGGTGGTGCTGGTGATGATCATCGGGCAGCCGCGCATCTTCATGATCATTGCGCGCGATGGCCTGCTGCCCTCGATCTTCACCCGTATCCACCCCAAGTACCGCACCCCGCATGTCAATACCGTCATCACTGGTGTCGGCATCGCGCTGCTGGCAGCGGTGTTCCCGCTGGATGTGCTGGGCGAATTGACGTCGATGGGCACGCTGATCGCTTTCGCGGCGGTCTGCGCCGGCGTGCTGATCCTGCGTCGCACGCACCCGGAACTGCCGCGTCCGTTCCGCATGCCGGCCGCCTGGCTGATCTGCAGCGCCGGCGTGTTGAGCTGCCTTGCGCTGCTGTCGGCGATGACGCTGCACAACTGGATGCTGATGGGCCTGTGGACGCTGGTTGGGCTGGTGATCTACTTCGGCTACGGGTATCGCCACAGCCGTCTGCGCGACGGCCGCTGAGCCCGCGCATGATCGGGCGTCTGGCGCGGCAGGACGATGCCTGCTGCGCTGCACCTGCCCATGCACCGGGGGCGCAGTAGAATAGGTCCATGAATGCGACCACTGCCCCTCTGCCCTACAGCACCACGCGTCTGCACGAGCTGGCGCACCTGCTGATCGCCAATATTCGCGAGCTGGCCCATGCCGGCTGGACGCCTGCGACCAGCAGCAATTTCTCCCACCGTCTGGACGAACAGCACGCGGCCATCACCGTCTCCGGCCGCGACAAGGGTCGCCTGGTCGAAGAAGACATCATGGTGGTGGACTTCGATGGCCTGGCCGTCGGCCGCCCGTTGCGCCCGTCTGCCGAAACCCTGCTGCACACCCAGCTGTATCGCCGGTTCCCGGAGATCGGTTGCGTGCTGCATACGCACTCGCCGGTGCAGACGATTGCCTCCCGCCTGTATGCAGGCAGCGGTGTGATTCGGCTCGAAGGCTACGAATTGCTCAAGGCCTTCGATGGCAACACCACCCACGAAACCGCAGTGGAAGTGCCGGTGTTCGCCAATACCCAGGACATGCAGGTGCTGGCCGCGCAGGTCGATGCCTTGCTGGACAAACAGGGCATGTGGGGGTATCTCATCGAAGGACACGGCCTGTATGCCTGGGGCCGCAACATGGCCGAGGCACGTCGTCACCTGGAAGCGTTCGAATTCCTGCTGCATTGCGAACTCGAACTGCTGAAACTGCGCGGCACGCGCTGAGTATTGTCCGTCCCCCATTCGTGAGCCAGACCGCCATGAGCCGACTGCGTATCTTTGCCGACACCAATCCCGCCACTCCCGAGTTCGATAGCCGCGACGGCGATGCGATCGCCGCTCAGTTGCAGAAGATTGGCGTGACCTTCGAACGCTGGCATGCCAGCGCGCCGGTCGAACCGGGCGCCACGCCCGAGCAGGTGATGGACGCCTACCGTGCCGATATCGATCGCATCAGCGCCGAGCGCGGCTTCAAGACCGTGGACGTGGTCAGCATCGCGCCGGACAACCCCAAGCGCGAAGAAATGCGCGCCAAGTTTCTGGACGAGCACTTCCACAAGGAAGACGAGGTACGGTTCTTCGTCGCCGGCTCAGGCCTGTTCACGCTGCACGTCGATGCCAAGGTTTATGAGATCGAATGCGTCAAGGACGACCTGATTGCCGTGCCTGACGGCACCCTGCACTGGTTCGACATGGGGCCGGAGCCGCACTTTGTGGCGATCCGCTTCTTCACCGAGCCGGACGGCTGGGTCGGACATTTCACCGGCACCGAAATCGCCAAACAATTCCCCCGCTACGCCCCCGAGAAACCTCACAAGGCCAGCTGACGATGACACGACCGCAAGCGATCCTCACCGATATCGAAGGTACGACCAGCAGCATTTCGTTCGTCAAGGACGTCTTGTTCCCGTATGCGCGCCGCGCCATGCCGGCCTACGTGCGCGAACACGGCAATCATCCGCAGGTGCGCCATTGGCTCAACCAGGTGGCCGATGAAATCGGCGAGGACGTGCCGGACGAGGTGTTGATCACCACGCTGCAGACCTGGATCGACGAGGACCGCAAGCACACCGCGCTCAAGGCCTTGCAGGGCCTGATCTGGGGCGACGGCTACAAGACGGCCGACTTCACTGCACATATCTACGCCGATGCGGCGATCCAGTTGAAAGCCTGGCACGCAGCGGGCATTCCGCTGTATGTGTATTCGTCCGGCTCGGTGCCGGCGCAGAAACTGTTCTTCGCGCACAGCGACGCGGGCGACCTGAGCGGACTGATCACCGACTGGTTCGACACCGAAGTCGGCCCCAAGCGCGAAAGCGCCAGCTATCGCCGCATCGCCGAGCGCATTGGCGTGCCGGGACCGGAGATCCTGTTCCTGTCGGATGTGATCGAAGAGCTCGATGCCGCCAAGCGTGCCGGCATGCGCACCGCGCTACTGGACCGCCGGGAGGACTATCCCACGCCGCGTTCGGCCGACGATGTCGGCAGTCACCAGCGCGTGGAGAGTTTTAGCCAGTTGGTGCTGTAAGCACGATCTGCAAGCCGATTGCGCTCGTTGCCGTTTGAGCGCAATCGGTGGTTGGCGCCGCGCAGGCCGCTGATATGCTCCGGCTGCGACGCGCCGCATGCAGCTATCTGACGGGATAATGGCCTGCACTGCGGGCACCGCGCTCGGCCACCCCACCCGTCTTTCCTGGACTTCTGCGCGCGCCATGTCGCTGCCTTCCCCTTTCGCACCACATGCAGTATGGCGACGACTTTCCACGCTGATCGTCGTGGTGGCGTTGATGGCCGGCTGCCATCCGGACGCTGGTGCTGCGCTGCAGGCCCAGCCTGCCGAGAGCCACGATGCAGGCGATCCGGTCGATCAGGCCGCTCTGGCGCACGCATTGAAAGCGTTGCAACCGCAGCGCCCCGGCGTCACCGATCTGTACGTGGTCGGTTTTGCCGGCGATGCCAGCGACGATGTCTTCCGCAACGAGACGCTCTACCTCAAACAGCTGTTCGAGCAACGCTTCGATGCGCGCGGGCGCGTGGTCACGCTGGTCAACAACCCGGACAATCTGGGCGAGCATCCATACGCTCCGCTGGCAACCTACGACAATCTCTACGACACGCTGGCCGCGATCGGCAAGCGCATGGATCGCAAGGAAGACGCGCTGTTGCTGTTCGTCACCACCCACGGTACCGAAGACCACAGCCTGTACGTGCAGGTCGACGACAAGGAAGAGGATTTCATCAGCCCGCAGGATCTGCGCCAGGCGCTGGACGATGCCGGCATCGACAATCGCATCATCGTGCTGTCGGCCTGCTATTCGGGAGGTTTCATTCCCGCACTGCGTTCGCCGCAAACGCTGATCCTCACCGCTGCACGTGCCGACCGGCCCTCGTTCGGCTGCGGCAATACCTCCAACGCCACCTATTTCGGGCAGGCATGGTTGATCGATGCGATGAACCAGAGCGACGACCCTTTGGCCGCATTCGACATTGCCAAGGCCGCCCTCACCGCACGCGAGAAGCAGGAAGGCGAGCTCCCCTCGTTGCCGCAGCAATCGCTGGGCAAGCGCATCGCGCCGGTGCTGGCGCGTTGGCGTGCGGGCGTGCATCTGGGGCCGGCGGTGGCGTATCCGTATCCGCCGGTGGAGATGGATGCCGCGTCGGACCAGGGCGTGGATTCAACCGACTCAGCGGACGCTGCGCCGGTGAGCGACGTGCCGCGTTCGAATACCCCGGCAACCGCAAAGCCCTCAAGCACGCTCCCAGCTGCACCTGCAGCATCCAATCGATAACCCAGAGCGGGTGCTGAGACTAATTCTCATTTCGTCAGCACCAACCGGGCCTCGCTACACTCGCCCGGCCAGCCAGCCAGCCACCGTCAGCCAGCACCGATCTTCGCCAGCGCGCCAACGCCTGCCAGCCCGGATCCCAAAACGCCTCCCTTGTGGAGGCGTTTGTGTTTGTGGCGATCAGGAGACTGCGGCGCAGCTGACACATGCTTCAACGTCGCGCTATCGCAGCCGCGCTTTTGCCCGTGCCGGGATCACGACGACATGGTTCCGTATCGTTGCTCAAGAGCCGCTACACAACGTCACGCGCAATCGCTTGGTGCGATCTAGATTTTCTTGGCGCGAGATACCCCAACCCCAGTATTGGGCGATGTCAGGCACTGTGTGCACACTCAGCCATCCCTTTGGGGCCCCCTCTCCCGGTGCGAGAAGGGCGGCGTTGGACGACCGACATCGTTAACCGCCTCAGGGCTCAGCAGTTTGCAGGCGGTACACGGTGCTGGCGTTGTACTGCCCGGTGGGTAGGTTTGCGCGCACCTGGACGGTGTGTTCGCCCACCGCCAGGGTGGTCGGCAATGCACCGCGCCAGAGATGCGTAGACGGCGTGGCCTCCGGCGAGCGGTCGTAACCGCGCAACGCGTCGGCCGCATCATCACGCACATTCTCTGCCAGCACACGCGGATCGCCACGCTCTACCCGCTTCATCGGCTGCCATGGGCCGTTATCGATGCGCATCTCGACCACGGTGTCGTCCTGGCCCATGAAAACATTGGCGTAGACGCCCCACGCCGCATACGCGCCCTTGCGCAGTACCTTGGGCGCGTGCAGCAGCAATTGCGCATCGTCGGCCGCGCGCGCAGCGTGATAAGCCAGCGTGTAGCTGCCGCTGGGCGCAACCTGCAGCACCGCATAGCCATTGGGAGTGCCATCGCTCATCGTCGCATCGGGAATGCCGTCGGCATCCTTGGCACCCGACCAGAACGCACCGCAGGCCGCACCCACGTTGTATTCGTGCAGCGGTCGTGCACCCTGCCAGCCCTCGTCGGCACCGTGATCCACCTGGCGCTGGGTGTGGCTATGACCACTGAGCACCAACACATGCGGAAACTCTTTCAGCAATGCGAACAGGCGGCGGCGATCGGCATGCCGGAAGGTTTCCTGCCCCGGCACTGCATCGAACAGGTGGATATGCATGCCCAGCACCAATAGTCGGTCGCGTGGCAGCTGCGCCAGGTAATTCTGCAGGAACGCGAATTGATCGTCGCGCAGGCCACCGATGTAGGCCTGCCTGCCGCCGGGCGTATAGATCACATCGTCCAGGAACACGAAGCTGGCATTGGCTTCTTCCACCGCATAGGTGTCCGGGCCGTAGACTGCGTGCCAGCTGTCGAGCGACTGCGCATCGTCGTGCGCGTCCAGGTTGAGATCGTGGTTGCCCGGCACATGGAACCACGGCACGCCCAGCTGCGTGGTGACCTTGTTCAAGGCCGGATACAAGCTCAGATCGTCGCTGACGATGTCCCCCAGTGTGGTGCCCAGCCTGGCGGTGGTCTTGCCGATGATCGGTTCCACGATGTCGCGCTGGTAGTAGCCAACGTCGGCAAGGCTGGCGGTCTGGCTGTCGGCAAACACCAGCATCTGGAAGCCATCGGCCGCGGTGTCTGCGCGTGGCGTCAGCGCGAAATCCCAGTTGTGCGTGTTGCGGCCGGTCGCGGCGACACCGCCGTATTGATGCTTGGCCGAGCCACGCGGTGCGTAGTGGCGCCAGAATGCAGGCAGGCCATCGGCGGCGGGCAAAAAGCGGCGGTCGCCGGGCTTGATCACGAATACCGTCTGCCCGTCGCGTACCGGCAGGCGGTAGCGGCCCCGCGCATCGGTACGCACGATCTGCTCGCCATTGGAAACCGCCACATCGGCCACCCCCGGCTCATCGGCGCTGCGGCCGGCGCGCCCGTCGCGTTCTTCGTAGACGATGCCATCGACCGCGGTGTCGCGCGCGTATGCGCTTCCCGCGAGCAAGCCCAGTGCCAACAAAGCGAAACGACGATGCATGCGTTTTCCCGCGCGAAGATCCGCGGAAATTGTACATGCCATCGCGAGGCGCACAGCGCGAGTACGCGGGTTGGAAGGCATGACCGCATATCCGTAGGAGCGCACCGGGGCGCGTCGGGGCGTTACCAAGGACGCCAATCGCGCCCGGGTGCGCTGCTACGCGGCTACGTTATTGATGCCGCGACTCCAGCAACGCCACTGCATCGCCAAGGCCCAGCCCACGTGCGCGCAGCAGCACGATCAGGTGGTAGAGCAGATCGGCCGATTCGCCGAGCAACGCGTCATCGTCCTGCACCACGCCGGCCAGCGCGGTTTCCACGCCCTCCTCGCCCACCTTCTGCGCGATGCGGCGGATGCCTTGTTCGAACAGCTTGGTGGTGTAGCTACCGTGCGGCCGCTCGCGCTCGCGCTCGGCCACCAGGGCATCCAGGCTACCCAGGAACTGCCCGGGCGCAGACGGGAAACAGCTGGTGCGGCCCAGGTGACAGGTCGGGCCATGCGGGCGCGCCTGCACCAGCAATGTGTCGGCGTCGCAGTCGGTCTGGATCGACACCACGCGCAACACGTTTCCCGAACTTTCGCCCTTGGTCCACAAGCGCTGCTTGCTGCGGCTGAAGAACGTGACGTCACCGCGCTGCCGGGTGACGGCCAACGCTTCGGCATTCATGTAGCCCAGCATCAGCACGCGCAGGGTGTCGGCGTCCTGCACGATTACCGGCAACAGGCCATCGCCCTTGCTCCAATCCAGGCTTGCGAGCGCGTCGCCCGTCGCCACTTCGTCACTGCCCATCGCGTACCTCGATCTGTTGCGCGCGCAAGAATCGCTTGAGTTCCGGGATCGGAATCGCGCCGCTGTGAAACACGCTGGCGGCCAGTGCGCCATCCACATCGGCCTGGTCGAAGACGTCGGCAAAGTGCTGCATCTCGCCTGCACCGCCGGAAGCGATCAGAGGCACCCGGCACAACGCACGCACCTGGCGCAGTTGGGCGATATCGTATCCGCGGCGCACGCCGTCGTTATCCATGCAATTGAGCACGATCTCGCCCGCGCCGAGCCGCTGCGCTTCGGCCACCCAGTCCAGCGTACGCATCGGCAACGCCTGGGTCTTGCTCGGGTCGCCGGTGTAGCGGCGCACGCGCCATTGACCATCTTCCTCACGAATCGAATCGATGCCGACCACGACACATTGCACGCCAAAGGCATCGGCCAGTTCGGAAATCAATTGCGGGCGGCCTAACGCGGGCGAGTTGATGGAAATCTTGTCGGCGCCGGCATGCAATACCGCTCGGGCCGTTTCCACATCGCCGATACCTCCGGCCACGCAGAACGGAATATCGATCAGCCGTGCCACTCGCTCGACCCAGGTGTAGTCGACCGAACGCCCTTCCGGGCTGGCACCGATGTCGTAGAACACCAGTTCGTCGGCGCCCTGCGCACGGTAGCGCAAGGCCAGCTCGACAATGTCGCCCATGTCGATGTGGTCGCGGAACTTGACGCCCTTGACCACGCGGCCATCGCGCACGTCCAGGCACGGAATGATGCGACGGCTCAGCATGCCAGTGCCTCTTCGAGATCCAGATGCCCTTCGAGCAGCGCCTTGCCGAGCACGATGCCGGCGCAGCCTGCGGCCTTGGCCGCGGCGACATCGGCAAGATTGCGCGCGCCACCGGAGACCTGCACCTGCAACTGCGGCGTCAGCGCGCGCAGATGCGCATACAGCGCCATGTTGGGACCGGACAGCATGCCGTCGCGCGCGATGTCGGTGCACAGTAGATGCTGCAGCCCGGCCTGCGCGTAGCGCACGGCCAATTGATCCAGCGTAGCGTCTGCAGTTTCGGTCCAGCCGTGCACCGGCAACTGCCAGATGCCATTGGCATCCTGGCGCGTGTCCAGTGCAATGGTCAGGCGGTCGGCACCGAATTCCTGCAGCCAGCCAACCACCATCTGGCTATTGCGCACTGCCAACGAGCCGATCACCACGCGTGCGGCGCCGGCATCGAGGATGCGCGCCACATCCTCGCGCGAGCGCACACCGCCGCCGGTCTGCACGCGCAAGCCGGTGGCATGCGCGATCTCGCCGAGCGTGCCGGCCAAGGTGTAGCCGCCCGCCTTGGCCGCATCCAGATCGACCAGATGCATCCACTGCGCACCGGCATCGGCGAACGCCTGCGCACGCGGCAGCACGTCGTCGCCGTACTGCGTCTCGCGCGCGTAATCGCCTTGCAGCAGGCGCACCACGCGGCCGTTGCGGATATCCAGCGCCGGGTAAACGGTGAAACTCATGGGAAGCTCATCTCAAGAAAATTGCGCAGGATGCGTGCACCGGTGTCGGCCGAACGCTCAGGGTGAAATTGCGCGCCACAGCGCAGCCCGTTCTGCACGACGGCGGTGAACAACCCGCCGTGATCGCAGGCGGCCACGGTGTCGGCGGTCACCGGCGCAGCGTAACCATGCACGAAATACGCACTGGCGCGCTCGGGCAGACCGGCCAGCAACGCGGATTCGCGCATCGGCACCAGCTGGTTCCAGCCCATGTGCGGCACACGGATACCGAGTGCCGGCGTCATATGCCGTACGATGCCCGGCAGCAGGCCCAGGCACTCGACATCGCCTTCTTCGGAATGTTCGAACAGCAGTTGCATCCCCAGGCAGATACCGATCAACGGCACCTGCAGCGCGCGCAACGGCTCGACCAAGCCCTGCGTGCGCAGACGCGACATCGCTTCTGGCGCAGCACCGACGCCGGGCAGGATCACGCGCTGTGCGCCGTGCAGACCTGCCGCATCGCGCACCACGCGTGCGTCCACGCCCAAGCGCTCCAATGCATAGCGTACCGAGCCCAGGTTGGCGCCACCGGCATCGATCAACGCAACATCGGTCATAGCGCACCCTTGGTGGTCGGCAACGCGGTGCCTTCGCGGCGGATCGCCTGGCGTAATGCACGCGCCAGGGCCTTGAAGCAGGCTTCCACCTTGTGGTGATCGTTCTCACCGCGTACGGTCAGATGCAGATTCAAGCCGGACGCATCGCAGATCGAGCGGAAAAAATGCGGCACCAGCTCGGTCGGCATGTCGCCGACGCGCTCGCGCTTGAACTCGCCGTCGAAAACGAAATACGGCCGGCCGCTGAAATCCAGCGCCGCGCTTGCGATGGTTTCGTCCATCGGCAACGTGAAGCCATGCTGCGCCTTGTCGCCGGCGACGCGCCAGGGGCTGCTTTCCTGATCGAAGCCATAGCGGCCGATGCCACGCTTGTCGCCCAGCGCTTCACGTAGCGCCTGACCCAGCGCAAGGCCGGTGTCTTCGATGGTGTGGTGCTCATCGATATGCAGATCGCCTTCGGCGCGGATCTCCAGCGCAAAACCGCCGTGCTTGCCGATTTGTTCCAGCATGTGGTCGAAGAACGGCAGACCGGTGGCGGTCTTCGGTTCGGCCACGCGATCCAGATCCAGTTCGACGCGAATCCTGGTTTCCTTGGTGTTGCGCTGAACCGTCGCGCGACGCGGTGCGTCGGCCAGTTCATGGGCGATGCCGGGCCAGTCCCACTCGCCGCCGAACTCGTCGGTGCGCAGCTGAAACCCGCGAATGTTGAGGTTGTGCGCGAACTGGATGTCGGTGATGCGGTCGCCCACCATCGCCGAGCGTGCCCAATCGATGCTGCGGTCCTGCAGATACGGCACCATCAGGCCGATACCGGGCTTGCGCGTGGGCGCATTGTCGGCAGGCCAGCTGCAATCGATCAGCACGTCGCGGAATTCGATGCCCTGGCTGGCGAAGATCTGCAGCATCAGGTTGTTCGGGCCGTCGAAGGACGCGCGTGGGTAGCTCTCGCTGCCCAGCCCATCCTGGTTGCTGACAATGACGAACTGATAGCCGGCATCGCGCAGCTTGAGCATCGCCGGAATCACGTGATCGACAAAGCGCAGTTTCTCGTACGCGTCGATCTGGTAGTCGGCCGGCTCGGTGATCAGCGTGCCGTCGCGGTCGACAAAAAGAATCGGGGTCATGCGGCGGCCTCCTGCGTGCGTTGCAGCGCGCTCAGCACGCGTTGGTTCTGTTCGTGCGTGCCCAGCGTGATGCGCAGCGCGTCGGCCAGGCGCGGCACTGCGCGTTGATCGCGCACCACCACACCGGCATCGAGCAACGCCTGGAACGCCGCCTCGGCATCATCGAAACGCACCAACAGGAAGTTGCCTTGCGAGGGATAGACCTGCCGCACACCGGCCAGCTGCGCGAGCGCCTCGTGCACGCGCTCGCGCTCACTGCGCACCTCGGCGATACGCCGGCGGGTCACCTCCAGCGCCGGCGCAGACAAGGCCTGCTCGGCCATGGCTGCACATGGTGTGGGCACCGGGTACGGCGCTTGGCAGCGGCGCAGCAGGGCAATCAACTCGGCATTGGCGATCAGTGTGCCGATACGCGCCGCCGCCAGCGCATGCGCCTTGGAAAGCGTACGCAACACCGCGAGATTGTCGTAACGCCCGAGCAGACCGACCGCCGAAGGCACATCGGAAAATTCGCCATAGGCCTCGTCCACCACCACCAGCGCCTTGCCTTGCAAGGCCTGCAGCGCTTGTTCGATCTGGTCTAGCGCAATGGCCGAACCAGCGGGATTGGATGGCGAACACAGAAACACCAGCTTGGCGTTCGAGGCCAATGCCCTCGCCACTATTGCAGGGATATCTGCACGGAAACCATCTGGCCCATCGACCAGCGGCACGTCCACCAACGGTGCGTTCTGCAACCGCGCGCACACCGCGTACATGCCGAATACCGGCGGCGTCACCAGCACTGCATCGCGCCCTGGCACGCACAGGCCGCGTACCAGCAGATCGATCGCCTCGTCGCTGCCGCGGCCGATCAACAGCTGCTCCGGCGCGCAACCGTACAGCGCCGCAAGCGCGCTGCGCAGGCCCTGGGGTTGCGGGTCGGGATAGCGCCGCGTGCTGGCGTCGGCATCGGCGGGATTCGCCCACGCGGACTCGTTGGCGTTGAGCCACACATCGCCCTGCAACGCACTGGTGCGCGCCGACGAATAGCCCGCAAATGCACGCAGATCTTCGCGTACCAGATCCAGAATCGACGACGCGCTCATGCCGCCACTCCCATGCGCAGCGCCACCGCGTTGGCATGCGCATCCAGCCCCTCGGCGCGGGCGAGGATCAATGCGCATTGACCGATGCCGTCGATGCCGGCCTTGCTGGCTGCCTGCACGCTGACCATATTCTGGAAGCTGGCCACACTCACGCCGCTGTAGGCGCGCGCCGCACCGCTGGTCGGCAGCACATGATTGGTGCCGCTGCAGTAGTCGCCAAGCGCTTCGGGCGTGTAATCGCCAAGAAACACCGAACCGGCCGCTTCGACTTGCGCCAGCCACGCGCGCGGTTCGCGCAGCGCAAGAATCAGGTGCTCCGGCGCATAGCGATTACTGATCGCAAACGCCTCATCCAGCGCCTGCACCTTGATCATCCGCGATTGCGCCAGCGCCTGGCGCGCGATGTCGGCACGCGACAGTTGCGCAAGCTGAACTTCCAGCTGTACTTGCACCGCATCGATCAACCCGTCGCTGTCGGACAGCAACAGCACCTGCGAATCGGGCCCGTGTTCGGCCTGCGACAACAGATCAGCAGCCACGAAGGCCGGCTGCGCGCCCGCATCGGCGATCACCAAGACCTCCGAGGGGCCGGCCGGCATGTCGATCGCCGCCGCCCCGGACTGGGCCACCTGCTGCTTGGCTTCGGTGACATAGCTATTGCCCGGGCCGAACAGCTTGTCGCAACTGGGTACCGACTCGGTGCCATACGCCATCGCCGCGATCGCCTGCGCGCCACCGAGCTTGAACACGCGGCGCACGCCGGTGAGTTGCGCGGCCACCAGCACCGCCGGGTCCACGCTGCCGTCCTTGCGCGGCGGCGTGCACAACACCACCTCGCGGCATCCGGCCAGACGCGCCGGCACACCCAGCATCAAGGCGGTCGATGGCAACGGCGCGCTGCCTGCCGGCACGTACAGACCCACACGTCCGATCGGCCGCACGATCTTTTCGCACACCACGCCGGGCGCGGTTTCCACCGCATAGCCCTCGCTCATGCCGGCGCGGTGGAAGGCGTCGATGCGTGCGACCGCATCTTGCATGGCCTGGCGCAGCTCCGGCGCCACGGCCGCTTCGGCGGCAGCGAAGTCGGCTTCGCTCACGGCGAAGCTCTCCAGCGATACGCCATCGAAACGCGCGGTGATCTCGCGCAAGGCGGCATCGCCGCGTGCACGCACATCGGCAATCAATGCAGCCACTGCGTCGCGCGTCTGCGTGGCCACGGTCTGTACCGGGCGAGTCAGTGCATCGGTTCGCGCGGCACCGTCGAGTTGGGACCAATCGAGAATCTTCATGCCAGCGAGCGCTCCACCGTCAACACCATCAAGCCTTGCGCACCTGCGCGTTCGAGTTCTTCCAGGCGCTGCCAGGTCACCGCGCCATGGCACATGGTCTGCAAGCGCAGCGCGCCGTTGCCATCGTCGGGCAACTGCACCAGCGGGTCGGCGTCAGGCAGCAGGCGGCGCAGCGCATCGACATTGGTCTGCTCGGCGCGGAACATCAGCAGCTTGCTGTCGCGCAATTTGAGTACGCCGTCCATGCGCCGCAGCAGCATTGCCAGCAGGCCGGCGCGCGCATCGGCCGGCTCGCGCACTGCGCCGGCCAGCACCGCTTCGCTTTCCATCACCAGCTCGACCGGCTTGAGCTGGTTGGCGGCCAGGGTGGCGCCGCTGGAGACCAGATCGCAGATCAGATCGGCAGTGCCCAGGCGCGGTGCGATTTCCACCGAACCGGACAACTCCACCACCGTCGCGTCGATGCCCTGCCGCTCCAGCCAATCGGCCAGGATCGCCGGGTAGCTGGTGGCGATACGCTTGCCCGCCAGTTGCGCCACGCCGTGCCAGTCCCATTCTTCCGGCACGGCGAGCATCAGGCGGCACTGGCCGAAGCCAACCCCACGCACCGCGTGATAGGCGGCCGGCAAGCCGTTGCGGCGACGCTCGGCGGCCTGCTCTTCCAGTTCGTTCTGGCCGACGATGCCCAGATCGCAGACGCCATCGGCGATCAGGCCGGGGATGTCGTCGTCGCGCACCAGCAGCAGGTCCACCGGCAACGATTCGCCGTAGCAGAACAGCTTGTCGCGGCTCTGCCGCCAGCTCAGCCCGCAGGCAGCCAGCAGGCTGCGCGCCGGCTCGGCCAGGCGGCCGCTCTTCTGGATGGCGATACGCAGCCGGTCACGTGCCGGCGCTGCCGTGGAAGCACTCATCTCGTTCTCTCAGTGGGAGGCGTCAGGGCGCGAAGACTGCTCGCGCAAGGCCGCGGCATAGCCGCCGGCACCGTGGTCCAGGGTGCGCGCAACGCGCCCGATGGTGGTGACGCTGACCTGGGTCAGCTCATGGATTTCGCGATACGGCACGCCCTTGACCAGCAGCGGCACCACCCGCCAGCGGTCGGCCATGGCTTCCAGCTCGGCAGGCGTGCAGAGGTCACGCAGAAACGCTTCGACCGCCTCGGGCGCGCGCAGGCATGCCAGCGCGTCGGCCAGCATCGTCAGAGATGCCGCAATGTCGTTGTTCTCGCGGGGGGCAGGTCGTTGTTTCATTGCGTTAATGTAATAGCGTGTTAGTACATTAACGCAAGCCCTGCCTCGGGACAAGTCGACCGCATCGAAGCATTCATGGAGAAACTGCTCGCCCACCTGCCTGTTACGAAAACGCCCACTGACATCTGATGTCAGTGGGCTCGTTCTGCGCTACGGCACGTGGGTCGCCGGCGAAATGGTCACCAAGCCTGTGACGTCTTCAAACTGACGATATCAGTCGCCCTGGACGCCGCCAGCCACCAGCATTGCCCTGGCCTGTTCCAGTTCCACCTGCAAGGTGCTGGCCAGCTCGTCGCGGGCGACGTCGAACTGCTGCTCTCGCACCAGGTCTTTCACCGCCACCACGCCGCGTGCCAGTTCGTCGTCGCCGGCCAGCACCACGAAGCGGATGCCGGCGCGAGCCGCATACTGGAACTGCTTGCCGACCTTCTTCGGCTCCATCTGCACCTCGGTGTTGATGCCACCGATGCGCAGCCGGCGCGCGATATCCAGCGCGTCGTCCAGGCGGGTCTCGTCCATCAGCGCCACCATCGCCTGCACGCTGCTTTCGGCGATGCCCTGGATCAGGCCGGCCTCGCGCAGCTGCCAGAACAGGCGGGTCAGGCCGATCGAAATGCCCACGCCCGGCAGCTTGGACTTGGTGTAGTGGCTGGCCAGGCTCTCGTAACGGCCGCCCGAACAGATTGAGCCGATCTGCGGGTGGTCGATCAGCGTGGTTTCGTAGACGGTGCCGGTGTAATAGTCCAGCCCGCGCGCGATGGAGAAATTCAGGCAGTACGCGCTCTCCGGCACGCCTAGCGCCTTGACCAGCTCCAGTACTTCGCGCAACTCGGCGATGCCCTCGCCCAGCGTCGCGCTGGCCCCGACCGAGGCTTCCAGCGCCTGCAACTGCGTCAGCGCATCGGCATGCCCGTCAGAGCGCACCGCCACGAAGGCGAGGATCTTGGCCACCTGCTCGGCGGCGATGCCGAAGCCCTCGCCCACCAGCGTGTCGCGCACGTAATCGGCGCCACGCTTGTCGATCTTGTCGACTTCGCGCAGCACGGCAAGCTGCAACTCGCCCTCAGCCACGCCCAGGCTTTCGAAGAAGCCGCGCAGCAGCTTGCGGTTATTCAACTGCACCTTGAAATCGCCGATGCCCAGCTCGGCGAACACCGCATGGATCACCGCCAGCACTTCGGCGTCGTAGCGGATGCTCAGCGCATCCTTGCCAATGACGTCGATATCGCACTGGTAGAACTCACGGAAGCGCCCGCGTTGCGCACGTTCGCCGCGATACACGCGCTGCATCTGGTAGCGCCGGAACGGGAAGCTCAGCTCGTGCTCATGCTCGGCGACGTAGCGCGCCAGCGGCACGGTCAGGTCGAAGCGCAGCGCGAGCTCGGGCAGGCCACCGTTCTCGGCGCCCGCATCGGCTGCCGCAGCAGCATTGGCCAGCGCGCCGGTGGACTGCACGAAATACACCTGGCGCTCGGTTTCGCCGCCGGATTTGGTCAGCAGCACATCCGACAGCTCGAACACCGGGGTCTCGACCGGCAGGAACCCGAACCGCTCGTAGTTGCGGCGGATGACGTCCAGCATGCGCTGGAACGCGATCTGCTCGCGCGGCAGCAATTCCATGATGCCGGGCGGCGTACGGGGCTTGATCACGAGCGAAACTCCTGCAGGACAATGTGGCGAACGCACAATTCTACCGGCTGGGCGGCCGCGCTGACCGCATGGCGTATCATTCAATGCGTCCCAGCAGTGCATGGCCCATGTACCGGCAGCTTTCCGACCCCAGCGCGACCTGCCCGGCGCCCAGCACGGCATCCGCCAGTGGCACGCCCAACTCAGATTGCGCCCTTTGCGCCGTGCGCGGCCGGGCCATTTGTGCGGCGCTGTCGGCGCAGGAGATGGACGCGCTGGACCAGGTCACCCACGCGGCGGCCTACGCGCCCGGCAGCACCCTGGTGCGTGCGGGCGAGACCCGGCACAACGTCTATACCGTGACCTCCGGTGCGTTGCGCATGGTGCGCACGCTGGCCGACGGGCGCCGCCAGATCACCGGCTTCGTGCTGCCCGGCGACTACGTCGGGCTCACCGAAACCGCGCAGCACCGCCACGATATCGAAGCCATCGTCGACAGCCGGGTGTGCCGCACGCCGATGGCGCAAATGCGCCAGCTACGCGAGCGCTACCCGCAGCTGGAACGCAAGCTGCTGCAACGTGCCAGCATGGAGCTGGCTGCAGCGCAGGACACCGGCCTGCTGCTGGCACGCCTGCAACCGAGCGAACGGCTGGCGCATTTCCTGCTGCGGCTGGCCGCTCGCTCCACCCAGCCCGGCGCCAGCGGCGACACCGTGGCGCTGCCGATGAGCCGCGGCGATATTGCCGACCATCTGGGGCTGACCGTGGAAACGGTGAGCCGCACCTTCACCAAGCTGCGGCAGCAGCAGTTGATCGCGCTACCGCAACTGCAGCTGGTGCAGATCCTGGATTACGCCGCACTGCGCCGCCTGGCCGGCGATACGGTGTAAGGGTTGGCGGCTGATTGATGGATTTCATTGATGCGTCGGTGCGTGCCTGTCGACGCAGTCGGCCGGGTCGGTGACGCGCGATCACTCAGCGCCCGGCCACTGCACGCGCTGCCGCACCGCCACAGCCGCTGCTCAGCAACTGCGAATGGCGCAGCCAGGCGCGGTCTGGGTAGTAGGCGAACACGAACGCACCGTCGCGCAAGGTATCGATCAACTGCTTGACCACCGCTGGCCGCACGGCCGGGCAGCCCAGGCTGCGGCCGAGCCGGCCCTGGCTGCGGATGACGGCTTCGCTGACATAGGGCGCGCCGTGGATCACGATGGCGCGATCGCGTGCGTGGTCGTTGAAACCCGGCTCCAGACCCTTGAGCCGCAACGAGTAACCGTTGTGCCCGGTGTACGACTCCTGCGCGGTGAACGCGCCCAGGCTGGACTGGAAGCTGCCATCGTCATTGGAGAACTTCGCCGCCAGGTTCTCGCCGGTATTGCGTCCGTGCGCGACCCATTCACGAAACAACAGGCGCTGCTTGTCCAGATCGAACACCCAGAGCCGGCGCTCGGTCGAGGGGCGGCTGTAGTCGATGACGCTGAGCACCCGTTCGGCACCCACCTGCTGGCGCTGGCGGGCGCATTGCAGCGCCTCGGTGGCCAGAGCCAGCACCTGACGGTCCAGCGACGGCGCCTGGCGCGCCAGCGCCTCGACCAGACCCACACGCGGGGCGCCCAGTGGCGCGACCGGTGATCCAGCCAATGCATCGGCCGCACTGACCGCACCAGCCGCTGCCCATCCGCACAAGAAGCCGGCAACGGCGATCATTCGATAAGACATGCAACAACCCACAGCGGACGCGGCGCCACGACGGGGCCGCACCCGGCTAGAAATAGCCGCATGCGGGCCACTTTCCAACCCCGGTGGCTGAACGCGTTGGGTCAGGCGGCATCGGCAAGCAAGCGCTGCCGAAGGGCTGCGTACTCCGGCGCCAGTGCTTCGGCATGCGCCGGGCGCTGCAGCAGCGCGGCCAGCGCCGGCGGAACCTCCACCGCGCGGCCGATCAATGGCTCCACCACCCCCTCGAACTTGGCCGGATGCGCGGTGGCCGCTACCGCCCAGTCGCCAGTGCCGCCCTCCGCGCCTTCGGCACGCAGTTGTTCGAGCACATGCACCGCGGTGGCGGTATGCGGGCAATGCACCTCGCCGTAGCGGGCGAAGCGCTGCTGCACGGTGTTGCGAATCGCCGCATCGTCCACCGACAAGGCCCGGAATTCCTCGCGCAAGGCGGCATCGTCGCCGTTGTAGAGCCAACGCAGCCGCTCGAAATTGCTCGGCGCGCCCACGTCCATCGCATTGGCCAGCGTGGCCACGCTGGGCTGCGGTGCGTAGGCATCTCCCGCGAAATAGTCCGGCAACACGTGATTGGCGTTGGACGCCAGCGCGATGCGGCCCAATGGCACCCCTAGCGCGCGCGCGATGATCGCCGCCAGCGCGTTGCCCAGGTTACCGGTAGGCACGACCAGGTTGAGCGCGCTGCCCGAGGCTGCATGGTGTTCCAGCGCGGCATGTGCGTAGTAACTCATCTGCGGCAGCAACCGGCCCAGACTGATGCTGTTGGCCGAACTCAGCGGCACCTGCGCCTGCAATGCGGCATCGTTCAAGGCCTGCTTGACCATTGCCTGGCAGTCGTCGAACGAGCCGGCCACGCGCAGGGCCTGGATGTTGTCGCCGAAACACCCCAATTGATGCGCCTGCCGCGGCGACACGCGGCCGTCCGGATACAGCACCACCACACGCAGGCCGGGCTGGCGATGGAAGGCGGCGGCCACGGCGGCACCGGTATCGCCGGAGGTGGCGACCAGGATGGTGAGCGGACGGTCTTCGGCACGACGCAGGCGGGTCAGGCAGGCGGCCAGAAAGCGCGCACCGAAATCCTTGAACGCGGCGGTGGGGCCATGAAACAGCTCCAGTGCGTAATCGCCCGGCGTACCCAGCGCCACCAACGGCGCCGGGAAATCGAAGGCTTCAGCACAGATGGCAGGCAGTTCGGCGGCCAGTGCGTCGCCCTCGAAAAATGGCTGCAATAGCACAGTGGCGGTGTCGGCCAGGCCGGCGCCCGCAACCAGCGTACGCGCAGGCGGCAGGGTCTGCGGCACGTAGAGGCCGCCATCGGGCGCCAGCCCGGCGGCGATGGCCTGGCTCAGGCTTGCGGCGGGGGCACCGCCACGGGTGGAGATAAACATCAGCATGACTCCAGATAAAGCGAAGGCTGGGCGGTACCCATGACAAGCGGTGCCGCGTGTGACGGAGCCGGGCGTCGGGTTGCGCCGGCATCTGGCCGAAGGGGTGCGCACGGTCGATGGCGCGGGGCTATGCTGCGCGCACCCTTCCGTGGAGTCGGCAGATGATCAAGGTCAGTGTGATGTATCCGTACCGCGAAGGCGCCCGCTTCGATCACGCCTACTACCGCGACCAGCACATGCCGCTGGTGAGCGCGCGCATGGGGCCGGCCTGTTTGAAATATACGGTGGACAAAGGCATCAGCGGCGGCGAGGCCGGCAGCCCGCCGGCGTTCATCGGGATGTGCCACATCTTTTGCGCGTCGCAGGAAGCCTTCAATGCCAGCTTCGGGCCGCATGCGGCGGAGATCCTGGGCGACATCGCCAACTACACCGACCTGACCCCGGTGATGCAGATCAGCGAAGTCGTCGTCGACTAAACAGCGCCTGGCGAGCTGCAGGCCAGACCTGCTGCCTGCTGCCTGCGGCGCGTTTTCAGTGCATGCGTCCCGATTCACCCGAGCAACCGCGCCGCAGGACTTGCGATCGGCGAGACCCAGGCCTGGCTATCGAACCCTGCAGCCGCAAACCCGGCCTGCACTGCGGTTGCCGCAGCCTCTGCAGCGGCACGCGATTCAAACCAGGCAAACACACTTGGCCCGGCGCCGGAAATGCTGGCGCCGAGGGCGTTGTGGTCCAGCGCTGCCTGTTTGGCGTCTGCGAAGCCGGCGATCAATGGGGCGCGACGCGGTTCGATCAGGACATCACGCAGGCCTGCGCGTACCAGGTCTGGATCGCCGGCATGGCAACCGGCCAACACCAACGCCAGATTGGTGCTCTGCGCGACGAACTCGCGCAATTGATAATTGCCCGCCAAGGCTTCGCGCGCGCGCCGCGTTTCCAGCACTGCATCCGGATGCACCAGCAGGCTATGCCAAGCGGGTGGCACCGCGATTGGCACCAGGCGTTCCAGCGTGCACAACACCAAACCACCTACAAACAGCGGCCCCAGATTGTCGCCGTGGCGGCTGCCGCTGGCTACCGCTTCGCCATCGAGCGCGTATTGGTAGAGCTGGTGGTGATCCAATGGCGAGGCCAGTAGCGCGTTTGCCGCAACCAGGGCCGCGACGCATGACGCGGCAGACCCGCCCATGCCCGAGCTCAGCGCGATGCCTTTGTCGATCTCGACTTCGAACCCATAAGGCAGCTGCAAGGCGGCACGTAGCGAAATGAGTGCAGCGCCTGCAGTGTTGCGCTCGGCATCCAGGGGCAGCGCCACCGTCGTGCCGCGAATCGCAGCTATGCGCACCACCGGCGCTTCGATACGGCGCACGGTCACGGTGTCGCCGATGCCATCGATCGGATAGCCGAGCAGATCGAATCCCACCGCGACATTGGCAACCGATGCTGGTGCGAAGGCGCGCGCTTCGTGCAGGCCGTGTTTGTCCAAAGATGCGCGATCGCAGCGATGCGCCTGCGCCACCGCTGCCTGGCTCACGCCGGCATGGCTGACAACAGTCTGCGTCATAGCCGCGCGCCCTCGCCTGCCGCCACGCGCAGCAGATCGGCGAACACGCCTGCCGCGGTCACTTCCGGCCCCGCGCCCGGGCCTTGCACCACCAGCGGATTCTCGCAGTAGCGACGCGTGGTGAACTGCACCACATTGTCGGTGAGGCGCAGATTGGCGAAGGCGTGATCGGCGGGCAATTCCACCAGGCCCACGCTGGGCGCGCGGTCAGGCGGCAGCTGCGCCACATAGCGCAGCACGTTGCCGCGCGCACGCGCATCGCGCAGGCGCTGCGCGAACACCGCATCCACTTCGGAGAGCCGCGCCATGAAATCGTCCACGCTGGCCTGACGCAGCCCTTCCGGCACCAGGCTTTCAACCTGCACGTCTTCCAGGCTGATGGAGCGCCCTGCTTCGCGCGCCAGGATCACCAACTTGCGCGCCACGTCCACGCCGGACAGATCGTCGCGCGGATCCGGTTCGGTGTAGCCCATGCCACGCGCCTGCGTCACCAGTTCGGCAAACGGCACGCTGCCGTCGTATTTATTGAACAACCACGCCAATGTGCCGGAGAAGATGCCTTCGATGGAGGTGACTGCATCGCCGGTATCGACCAGGTCGCGCAGCGTGGTGATCACCGGCAACCCGGCGCCCACGGTGGCTTCATAACGGAAGCGCGCCCCACTGGCATCGGCCGCTGCGCGGATCGCCTCATAACGCGCCAGCGGGCCGGAACCGGCCTGCTTGTTCGGCGTGACCACATGGATGCCGGCGGCCAGCCAGCCCGCATAACGGTCGGCCACTTCGGCGCTGCCGCTGCAATCGATGATCACCGCATGCGGCAGATGCGCAGACAGCAGATGCGTGGTGAAGCGTTCCAGATCGGTGGGCGTGGCGGCCGATGCAAACGCATCGCGCCAGTCGCCGACCAGGCCGCGTTCGTCCAGCAGCATGCGACCGCGTGAGACCACCGCACGCAGGCGCAGATCCAGATTGGCCTTGCCCAGCAACTGTGGCTGCGCAGTGCGCAATTGATCCAACAGCGCTGCGCCCACATTGCCCGGCCCGATCACGCCCACAGAGAACGTCTGCGGCGACAACCAGAAACCTGCATGCGCCGCGCGCAAGGCCTTGGTGGCGTGCGCCGCATCGATGGCCACCGAGATGTTGCGTTCGGACGAGCCCTGCGCAATCGCCAGGATATTGACTTGCGCGCGCCCCAACGATTCGAACAGCCGTGCCGCCACGCCCGGCTGGCCGGCCATACCATCGCCCACCGCTGCCAGCACGCTGATGCCGGTGGTCAGCTGCACGCGCTGCACCTGGCCGACCGTGAGTTCATGCGCGAACGCCTGCAGCAATGCGTTGCGTGCACGCTCGGACTCGTGCTGCTTGACCACGCAGCAGATCGAATGTTCCGAGGAACCTTGCGAGATCATCACCACCGACACCTGCGCCGTGCGCAGCGCTGCAAACACGCGTTCGGCCGTGCCCGGCACCCCGATCAGACCGGTGCCTTCCAGATTCAGCACCGCCAGATCCGGGCTCAACGTCAGCCCCTTGATCGGCCCGCTCACCGCACTGCTGGCAGTGATGCGCGTGCCGGGATGCTCGGGCTGGAAGGTGTTGCGGATGATGATCGGCAGGCCGCGTTCGATCGCCGGCGACATCGTTTGCGGATGCACTACCTTCGCGCCGAAGTACGCCAGCTCGCAGGCCTCGTCGTAGCTCAGCGTTTCCAGTTGCACCGCTTCAGGCACGACGCGCGGGTCGGCCGACAGCACGCCGTCCACGTCGGTCCAGATATGCAGTTCGTCGGCATCGAACAACGCGGCAAAGATGGCACCCGAATAATCGCTGCCGTTGCGGCCCAGCGTGGTGATGCGGTCGGCGCGGTCGCGCGCCACGAATCCGGTGACCACCACGCGCGTTTGCGGATGCGCCTGCCGCCAGGTTGCCAGACGTTGCGCACTCGCCTCCCAGTCCACATCCACACCCAGTTCGCCGCGATTGACCACCAGCACGTCGCGCGCGTCCAGCACCGCGCAGTCCTCGCCGATCGCGCGGAAGTGATCGCCCAGCAGCTGCGCCGAATACACCTCGCCCAGGCCCTGCACGCGGTCGAGCACTTCGCGCGGCAATTCGCCGATGACCGCAAGCGCGCTGAGGATCTGCGACAGATGTTCGAAGCGCTCGTCCAGCCACTCCACCGTTGGCCCGGAATGCTCGCCGAGCAACGCCACTGCCGCACCGCGATGGCGTGCGCGTGTTTCGTGCCACCGCTCGCGCCATTCGGGGCGATTTTTCGCCGCCAGTTCGGCCAGTTCGATCAAGGCATCGGTGACGCCCTTCATTGCCGAGACCACGGTGACCTGCACCGTCTCGTCGCGTGCAAGCAGCAGCTGCGCCACATGCCGATAGCGCTCGGCATCGGCCACCGAGGTGCCGCCAAATTTGTGCACGACAGTGCGCGCAGAGGACGCAAGAACAGCAGCGGGTTCGAACGAAACAGCGGGCGATGACATCGACAGACCTCGTTGGGGGGAGGCCCCGTCCGCATCGGATGAGAGAGGGAAGCCCCCGCATCCTGATCCGGGTGCGGGGCCGTTGTTTTCGGAAGTTACGCGAAGACGACGGACCGCACCGGGCGAATGGTGGCGGTGGTAATGATGGTGGTAATGCCGGCCACGCCCGCACCTGCCCGCAGTAGCGGCTGGCAGAGAAGCGAAGCGGTGGCGGAGGCGTTACCCATGCATGCAAAAGACATCACCGGGCCGAGGCCTGTCAAGCATTGCGTGAATGGGCAGGCGCATGCGTTGGGCGCACGGAACAGAAATCCTTTTTGCTCAGGGATTTAAGCACTGTGCGTGCAAGCAATTGATTGCTATGGAAACTTTTGGATCGGCCTTGCAGAGCCATGCTGCGCAGCTTTCTAACCTTCATTGCTCGAGTCGTGTGCTCGGCCGACGCGATAGGCTGACTGGATGGCCAGCACTCGATGCATCACATCGCTGCAGGCAGCACGTCGCATCAAGCAACAGACAACTTCGCATCAAGCAACAGATCGTCGCTATCGCAACCCCGAATCGGTGCGAACCAAGGTCAGCAGCGCAGATCAGCCAAGCACCCGAGGGTTGAGTTGCCAGACCGAAAAATTGAGCGCCGCCGCAAAGCTCACCCACGCCAGATATGGCACCAACAACCACGCCGCCGAAGCTTGCCTCTTCCCAAACACACCGATGGTCGCCGCCAGCACCAGCCACAGCGCCACGATGTCCGCAAACGCCCACGCTCCCAAGTGCAATGCAAAGAACAACCAACTCCACAGCCCGTTGAGCGCCAGCTGCACCAGGAAAAGTGTCAGCGCCACACGCGCGCCAGCCCATCGCCCACGGAGCCACACCAACCACGCCGACAGCGCCATCATCCCGTACAGCGCCATCCACACCGGCCCGAACAACCACCCCGGCGGCGCCCATGCCGGCCGCTGCAGCTGCGCATAAAAGCTGGCGGCCTGGATCGATGCAGTTGCGCCCAGCGCGGCTGCGGCATAGCAAAGCACCAACCAGCCGAGAAGGCCGAACCATTGCGATTTTTTGAAACGATCTTGGGTCATGACTGCTGTAGCCTCGCATCAGCGTTGGTCAGCGTCGCGCCATCAGGTCGGAAAATCTTCTTAACTCACCATCAACGAGATCTCGCTGTTCCGGAGAAAGCAGCACACTGATTTCTTGGGTTCCAGAAACGCAATCGACAAGATCAATTCCTACCCAGCCTGAGGACCAAAATTCAACTGCCCCCATTTTGTTAAAACTTTCAACCTCCACTCTCTGAAGATCTCCGAAATCACCATTCTTGAATTCACTGTAGATAAATTCGCAACCTTTCATAAAAGATAAGAAGTTCTCTTTAAACCAATCTGTGTTCATTGCCAATTTCCGTCGACGCCAACAACCTTAACACTGCCAGGGCAGTGGAATTTCCTTACCACCCTGTAAGACGAACGCTACGATTAGCCTGCATCTGGCCCAGGCATCTTGCCCCATACTTTGCGCCTTGTTGAAGACTGCTAAGTCGTTGCCCGCCTGCATAGCGAGGTTGCCGCCGGCACTGAACTCGGTGCTGTGGACGGTTTCGTCGCTCGTGCTGGTGGTTTGCTTGAAGCGCTTGCGCGTTTCCAGGACATCGCTGGTGTCCACCGTGGTCAGCGTGCTGGCGTTGATGCCGTTGCCGGCGCTGATGCCCAGACCCTTGCCTGCATCGAGCTTGGCGGCGACCAGATTGACGTCGTTGCCGGCGCTGAGGATCAGTTTGCCGCCAGCGGTGAGCGCCTGCTGATCGATGCTCTGCGTGGTCGTGGTGGTGGTAACGCGGGTCTTGCCGTTGCGGCTGTTATAGCTGTTGGTCTCGGTCTCGTTGAGCACGGACTCGACGTTGAGGTTGTTGCCCGCTGCGGCGATCAGATCGCCGCCTGCCTTCACCTCGGCCTGGCGGATGGTCAGGTCGTTGCCCGCGGTGAGTTGCAGGCTGTCGCCGGTGCTGATGTTGGTGCGGGTGGCAACCTTGCCGTCCAGGCCGGTGGTCGGCATCAGCGACAGGTTGTTGCCGGCCTGCAGTGCCGCGCTACCGTCGGCCTGCACGCGCGTGCCGGTCAACGTCATGTCGTTGCCGGCCATCAGTTGCAGGGTGTTGCTGGCCGTGATGCCCGACAAGATGCCGACGCCGTTGATGGCCGTGGATGCTTCGCTGACCAGGTTGTTGCCGGCCACCAACGCGACATCGCGACCCTGGATCCGGCCTTGATTGAGCAGGTCGTTACGCGCTTCCAGCGACACAGCGCCAGTGCCGCTGATGCGGCCCTGGTCTAATAATGCCTGGACCAGGTTTACGAGCAGGCCACAGGTCATGCAGGCGGTCAGGGCCGCCGCTTAATCACCTCCGTCCCTGATGCCCCCGTCCCTTGCCCCTGTCCCTGAGATTGTGAGGTGGCAACTGAATCCATACAAAAAGCTTTATTACGAGGCGAAGTAGTTTCCGGATTCATCAACCCAAATGACAGATGGGATTTCATAGAAGTACATGTTCAAATCGGCATCATTTTCATTTACAGCCTCTTTCGGCCATCTCTCCCTAAGATAACTTACTATTTTTCCCGGGCTATCATTCCAATGGGCCTCAGCGTTTTCGATTGAAAAATTAGGATTTGGATTATCCGGGGAAACATAGCAATCGCCCCCCGGGGCAACGAAAAGTATTCTCCCTTCCTCAAGAAGCTTTTCTACTGCCGCGAAGAATATCTCTTTGTGCTGGTAAAAATTAAGCTCAGGATAGTTACCTCCCACGGAACTAAAAAGTGCCGAGAGCGATAGTCCAAAAGAGTCCTTTACCATTTCGTCTAGTTTTCTTATTTTCATCAATCCTCCTTCACGGTTTATTAATTATAAATTTAATTTCTGGGCTGTAAGTAGTGCCAGATGCCGACTTTGGTATATCGATCCGTAAGCTCCCCCGTCAAGCAGGCACTTCAAAAGTAGAGCTTTCGGCGTACTTGTTGCGGTACTCGACCGGGGTCATTCCGCCAAGGGAATCATGGGATCTTGCTTCGTTATAGTCGATCATCCACCAGTGGGCGGCTTCGCGCACCTCGTCGAGGCAGGCGAAGAGATTCAGGTCGAGCACTTCCTCGCGGAACGTACGATTGAAGCGCTCGATGAAGGCATTCTGATTTGGCTTTCCCGGCTGGATGTACTGCAGTGCGACGCCATTGGTCTTGAGCCAGCCGCTGAACGCTTCGCCCAGGAACTCGGGGCCGTTGTCCGAGCGCACCACCTGCGGCAAGCCATGATCGCGTTTGATCTGGTCGAAGACACGCACAAGCCGTTGCGAGTTGATCGAGGTGTCAACCTCGATGTGTAGCGCCTCGCGATTGAAGTCATCCACCACGTTGAATGTGCGAAAGCGTCGTCCGCATGCCAGCGCATCGCTCATGAAGTCGACCGACCAGACCGTGTCTGGCAGCCTCGGCACGTAGAGCGGCACCCGCTCACGCTTGGGAAGGCGACGCTTTGCAGGGCGGCGCAGGTTGAGCTTCATGGCCTTGTAAACGCGATAGATGCGTTTGGGATTCCAGCCTGGTTGCTGCTTGCGAAGGTAGTCGCTGCGCTTCCAGAAGCCACGACTGGGGTGCGCTTCGACGTAACGCGCGATCTCGGCAATCAGCTCGGCATCGCGCACCGTCCAGTCCAGCGGCGGTGCGTACCAGGCGGCACGCGACAGCCCGACGCATGCACAGGACCGGCGCAACGGCCGCGCGTGGACCTCGATAAGGAACCGCACCGCCTCGCGTTTACGCGCCGGCCCTAGAATTTTTTGCGATCAGGTCCTTCATGGCCGCGTTGTCGAGCGGCAACTCGGCGTACATCCGTTTGAGCTTGGCGTTCTCGGACTCGAGCTCCTTGACCCGCCGCAGCTCGGACGCCTCCAAGCCGCTGTACTTGCTCTTCCACTGGTAATAGGCCGTCGTGCTGATGCCGGCTTGGCGACAGATGTCTTTGACTGGGCCGCCTGCGTCGGCCTGCTTCAGCGTGGCGATGATCTGTGTCGCGGTGAACTTCGATGTGCGCATGGAACCTCCTGACTTGGGAACCAAGCCAGAAAGATCTACTTATGCGGTGTCTGCGGATCGGGGGAGCTTACGCTAAGCGCCCCCCATAAAACTCGGGACTTGAAGGAATCTCACGAATTATTATTTTTTTCAGAATGAACGTAATCCTCGAATTCCCATGACATTACGCGAGACAATTTTATTGCAATTTCATTCCATTCCGCGCCCTCAAAACTTCCTACATATTCGGAGATAAATTCACGTATTTCATCATAGTCGTAATTCTCAACAATCAGCATAAATCTCCCCCACGTAGGTCCATAATGCCTCTTCTTTATCCAGCAGGGCGTGCACACCTCAATAAAGAAATTATCCCCACCCTCAAAATCTTCTGGACCAATTACTGCCCTCAGCTCCTCACTAAAGCACCCTGGGTCATCAGGTTGCTCATTTTTAAGATCCCAGTTGTCTGAATGGAGCCCAAACAATCTAGCCTTCATAATTTATTTATTCCTTATATATATCCAGATGCCCATTGGATATCCTACTCTTTTTTCCGTATGAATCTATTTCATATCGTTCAAAATTTGCTTGAATCCCTGTCACAGCTTCTTTTGATTTAGGCTTAGCTGCGGGCGGCCTATAAACTCTCGTACCATCAGCACTAATCCATCCCGATCCGTCGGACAAGGGCCTCGCACCATCGCCAACCCAAGTCATACCTAACCGATTTGCTTCCTGGGCATTTGCGGTTCCGATACCAAAATTCGGGTTACTGGTCCCACTTCCAATCATCGCCTCCTTCAACCGAATATCTTGATCAGCAATCGAGCTAAGCTCTTTATTCGCGAGGTCAGAGCGTAGCTTTGCACCATTCGCAATATTTGCTTCACCATTAGAACGCACCGCGGGCGGCGCCCCTGCTTCACTATCAGCATCTGCAGAAGCAGCTGACACCCTCGTCGATAGCGCCTTACTTTCTAGATCCGCATTCTTTATGGAATTCCGGATGATACTTGTGAACTGGCTACCGACCAAGCCACCCGCTTCCCCAACGACGATGCCTGCCCACATCTGGCGTTGAGTCGTCGCCCAATCAATGCCTTCTACATAGCCGGCTTCCGCCCAACGTCCCTGATCTTTCAACAGGAGTTGATAGTTGTTCTTCAGCGCAAGCTCATCATAGGGTCCGATCTGATCGCTATATCCGCTAAAGGCAATAGAGCCTATCCCCAGAAGCATCCCTTTCCCAATGGAAATGAGGTCACCCCCAAAGCTCGCTTGCTTATCAGCAGCGTCGTACCCAAGGGTCGTCCCTCGGAATAGCAGTTCCTTATTTGCTTGAGTGGGTGCATGGTTAGGACTACGAATATCATCGATATAGCTCTTTATCGACGAATCAAATCTTGATCCATAAAGCGCATTCAGATTGACCGTTGGATCCTTCCACTCCTGGTCAGTACTTTGAAAGAAGGCGTGGCGATTCCCCATCGAATCCGTGTAATAGCGACCTTGCGACTCACTAGAAAGGAAACTTTCAGTAAGGGTATCCGTGCCATTCAATGCAGCCCAGTTCTCGTCTTCTTTTGAAGCGGCATATGTATTTAATCTGACGTGCGCGTCATCTTCCGTGAGGACGAGACCATTTCTTGCCATGTATTCAATGTATTCCTGGACGACCTCATCGCTCTTTAAAAAATTCACTTCAGACGGGTGCAGCTGACGATTGAACCGATCACCCGCAACTGCGATGCCTGCGCCTGATGCACCACCTAAAACACCGCCTATGGCTGCACTACCGGCCTCCATCAGGCTATTAAACGTCTCGCTATCGGGGTCAATATATTGACTGACCAAATAATCAGCCATGACCTGTTTGGCTCTCTCAGAGCCTGCAGCCGAGATGGCACCGCCAAGTGCGCTCTCTCCTCCCAGTGCAGCGACGGCTGCACCTGTCAGGCCATGCAACAAAACTTTGTTTACTCCTCCGTCACTCCAGCTATTTTTACGAGCTAATGCATCTGCTTCCGCAGCTTTGTCCCCGGTGGCTCTTGCCGAAGCAAGGTCCAATGCCGCACGCTCTTGCATGCTGCTGGCGATATCACCCGCTACCCGAAACCCAATCTCCCCAGCCAGCCCCATCAGCTCCTTCTGATCTTCGATCTTCTTCTGATCGAAGATCTCCTTCAGCCCGGACTGCTGCAACTCGGTCGCACTACGATCCAATCCTGCAAGCGCGGATGCGTCGCCATTGCGGATCTGGATCGAGCCGGCAGCGATGTCGCTCTTGGTCGTGCTGCTCGAGCTGTCGCTGGCGTTGCCCAGCATGCTCAGCCCGGTACCGATGGCCATGCTGGCCATGCTGCTGCCCGTGCCGCCAGCCACCGAGACGCCGCTGGTCTTGTACTCGGCCTTGTTCTGCAAATCCTCGACCGTCAGGCTGCCGGTGGACAGCCGATTGAGGCTGGCATCGGCTGCACTCGCGATGACACCGCCAACCAAGGCCGTGTTCCCGCCCACCGTGATGTCGAAGCCACCATTGCCAGCCTGGATGCCGCTCTGCTCGGTCACGCTGGTATAGCTGCTGTTGACCTTCTGCTGGCTGTAGCTGCCGCCGCTGCCCGAGCCGGTCGCCAGGGTCAGGCTGGCCTGCTGCTGCTTGCTCTTGTACTCGTTGGTGTCCTGCTCGCTCTTGATCAGCAGGTCGCCGCCAACATTGGCCAGCACCTTGTTACCAACGGCTTGTGCGCCCTGGATGGTGGTGTCGTTGCCGCTGACCAGGGTCAAGCTGTCGTTGGCCGTGATCACGCTTTCCGCGCGCAAATCGCTATTGCCCTTGGCGCTGCCCTTGCCTGCAGACACTGTCAGATAGTAGCCAGTCGTCGCACCGACGCTGACACCGATCTCGCCGCCAGCGTTCTTGTTCTCCGATTTGGTGGTATTGGTTTCCTTGTTGCTCAGCAGGTTGAGATTGTTTGCAGCGGCCAGGGCCACGTTTTCACCAGCAATCTTGCTGCCGATGACGTTGAGGTCGCCCCCGGTCGCGGCGATGGTGATATCGCCGTTGCTGAGGATGCGGCTACCGCCGGTGGTTTCCTCGTGCGTGGTCGTCTTGCTCGACGAGCTGCTGGCGCCGATGCCAAGGCGCAAGCTCACGCCCGCCGCATTGGCTGCACCTTGTGCGCCATCCGCAGCGGCGGCGCCGGTCTTGGTCATGTTGCCGGCAACCGCCTGGCCGTCGTAGCCCTTCAGGCCATTGCCGACCAAGCCCACTGTGTCGCTGACCGCGTAACCTGCCTTGGCGGCGTAGAGCGCCTTCAGGCGATCGTCTTCGACCTCCGAGCCACGCTTGACAGCGCCGTAGATCGCCTGCGCGGCATCTACAGCCCCACCAGTCAACCCCAAGGTAATGCCTGCACTCTGCTGCTTGGACGTCTGCACCGTGTCCACGGTGTTTTCCGCCGCGGCAATCGTGACTTCCTTACCGACGATCGTGGTGCTGGTGGCACTCAGCACATCGCTACCGGTGATGGCGACCTTGTTGCCGGCGGTCATCGTCACTGATCCATCCGTACTGCCGACCAGGCTGCCGGTATTGCTGACCTCGGTGACGTCCAGACCATCGGTCTTCTTGGTGACGCCCAATGCGACGCTAAATCCACCACCGCCATACAGGCCGGACTTCTTGACGGTCTTTTCGTGCTCCTCGCTGTGCGTGTTCTGCACCGTGTCCAGCGTGAGGTTGTTGCCGGCGGCCAACACCACATCGCCGGTGCTGGCGACTTGCGCACCCTGCGACAGCAAGTCATTACTCGCCGCGATCTGCACCGTGTCGCCACTGAGCGTGGTGGTGACCGCGACGTTGTCGTGCCACTCGTCATGCGTTGTCGTCGTCTTGCTACTGAACGTGCCCTTCTTCTTCTTGGTCATGTCCTGCACGGCATCGTGCTGCTCGCTGGCGGCGAGCAGGTTGACGTCGTTGCCGGCGGCCAGGGTGATGCCGCCTTCCTTAGTGGCAGCCGATGCGGCGGTGAGGGTGATGTCGTTGCCCGCCTGCATGGCGAGGTTGCCGCCGGCGCTGAATTCGGTGCCGTGGACGGTTTCGTCGCGGGTCGCGGTGGTTTGCTTGAAGCGCTTGCGCGTTTCCAGGACATCGCTGGTGTCCACCGTGGTCAGCGTGCTGGCGTTGATGTCGTTGCCGGCGCTGATGCCCAAGCCCTTGCCTGCATCAAGCTTGGCAGCGACCAGATTGACGTCATTGCCGGCGCTGAGGATCAGGTTGCCGCCGGCAGTGAGCGCCTGCTGGTCGATGGTTTGCGTGGCTGTGGTGGTGGTGACGCGGGTTTTGCCGTTGCGCGCGTTGTAGCTGTTGGTCTCGGTCTCGTTGAGCACGGACTCGACGTTGAGGTTGTTGCCCGCTGCGGCGATCAGATCGCCGCCTGCCTTCACCTCGGCCTGCCGGATGGTCAGGTCGTTGCCCGCGGTGAGTTGCAGGCTGTCGCCGGTGCTGATGTTGGTGCGGGTGGCAACCTTGCCATCCAGACTGGCGGTCGGCGTCAGCGACAGGTTGTTGCCTGCCTGAAGTGCCGCGCTGCCGCCAGCGGCGATTGTCACGCCGTGCAGTTGCAGGTCGTTGCCCGCGGACACGATCAAGTCTTTACCCGTGACGAGTGACACGGCGTCGCCGCCACGCAGCAGGCCGTTGTCGTCACGCAAGGCGCTTGGCGTCAGGCTGAGGGTGTTGCCGGCGATCACCGCGGCGCTGCCACCGGCCTGCACGCGGGTGCCGGTCAATGTCATGTCGTTGCCGGCCATCAGTTGCAGCGTGTTGCTGGCCGTGATGCCCGACAGGATGCCGACGCCGTTGATGGCCTTGGTTGCTTCGCTGACCAAGTTGTTGCCGGCCACCAGCGCGACATCGCGGCCCTCGATTTGGCCTTGATTGAGCAGGTCGTTACGCGCTTCCAGCGACAAGCCGCCAGTGCCGCTGATGCGGCCCTGGTTGAGCAGGTTGCCGGCGGTGACGCTGACGTCGGCGCCAGCAATGACGCCCTGGTTGCTCATGGTGTTGGTGGCATTGAGCTCGACGTTGCCGCCGGCAATCAATGCGCCGCTGCCACGTAGCTGCAGCGAGTTCGAAGCCAGGTACACCACCGGCACCAGCACGGTCTGGCCCTGGTACTCCTGCTCCACCATCCACACGATGTCCTGCGTGAGTGCAGCGGCCTGCGCGGCCGTCAAGCCCACACCCATGCTCAATTGCAGCTGGCCTGCAGCGGCCACGCCGGATTCCAGCAAGGCGCGGTATTGCGCCACGCCATCGGCGTAATTGCCCAGATAGCGACGACCGGTGAGCTGGGTGATCTGGTCCAGCACCAGCCGCTGCTCATAGAAGCCGTCGCCCAGGCGGGTCTGGGTCCACTCCGGGTCCACGCCCAGCTTGTCCAGCAGGAAATCGCTGCTGATGAAGTTGTCGTAATTGACGAAGCGCGGGTCGGTCTCGATCAGGTAGCGACGGCCCGGGCCGTTGCTGCGCCAGGCGTTGATGCCGCCCAAGCCGATTGCTGCGCGGCCCATCGCGGTGCGGTCGGTGGCCGCGCCGTTGGACAGGCGATACAGGCCGCCGATGGGCAGATCGATCTGCGTCAGCGAGGTCTGACCGCCGCCAACGATGTTGGCGACTGGAATGGTGGCGGGGTCGACGCGCGTACGGGTTGCGTTCGCGCCCGTCGTGACACCGGTACCGGCGGCGGTGGTCTGCACAGTCGCCTGATCGACGCTGCCGCGCACCAGGCCACTGTCGTTGGACATCACGGGTGCGACCGACATCTTGACGATGCCGCCCGATGTGGCCAGCGTGGCGTCCTGCGTGTTGGCGCCGACGTGCGTGCCTGCGCTGCCGCTGGTGCCGGTGGCAACTTGGATACTGCTCGCGCCGCCGTTGGCACGGCCGCCCACTGCCTGGCCGCCCACTCCACCGGCGCTTTGCGCGGTGCGACCATTCAAGCCAACTTGGGCGCGGATGCCGTCGAGCGCGCTGCCGCTGATGCTGCGCCTTGCTGCAGGTCCTGCTGTCGACCAAGGCCGCCGTTTAATTACCTCCGTCCCTGATGTCTTCTGATGTTTGGAATGTAAAAACAGGTCACCATTCCTTTAAAATTTGCATATGTGCTCCATTGCGGATGACATAAACATCTTCGTATTGGAAAGAAAGTACAAAATTATACAGACTGGTGGCGTCAAGCAATTTAAGAAAATTTTCAACATCTTCGCGACTCTTGCCTAGCGAATCTGCCCTTGAATGGAAGCTGCCAGTGATTCCCACTAGCCACTGAAAATTGACCCCCTCAGCAACTAAAGGCTCAGGTTTATCATTACAGCGAAAAACAAATCGAGAATTTGATTTATTGAAATTTCCAAATATAGCCCCTTCTTTGCACTGATAGCTATTTTCCAGTTTATTCAGGAGCATAATTATATCATCCAAACTAATGCCATTTTCAATTTCAAGAATCATGGTTATAGTCATTTCGAAACTCCAATATTTTGAACTTCCTATCTTTCATAATATAAATTTTATTCAACCCTTTCACGGGATTTGCTTTTAATGCATTCCCTACTTGATCGAGAGTCAAAGGGGAGTCGGCAAGATTTACAACGATAATACTTGCCTGATCTTCAACCTTATTTGCCAAAGTTTTTATGACAGATATAGGACTGTTAGTCCTAGGAGAATAAACATCTGCAAGCTCTCCATTTATCATTAGATCAGGATTGGCCTGATTTTTCTTAATGTTTGGAAGCTGCTCAATATTATAGCCAGCTTCAGCAAGCCCTCGAGCTGCCTCATTCTGACGATTGACTGAACGTACATGATCTGGTGGCGCATTGGGTGGTGGCACCTCAGGCTCACCCAGCAACGCTCCTCCCCTTGCTTGCCCCAGTCCAGCCTCACTATCAGCATCTGCAGAGGCAGCCGACGCCCTCGTCGATAGCGCCTTACTTTCTAAACCTGCATTCTTTATTGAATTGCGGATGATATTTGTGAATTGGCTCCCAACCAAGCCTCCCGCTTCTCCAACGACGATGCCTGCCCACATCTGGCGTTGAGTCGTCGCCCAATCAATGCCTTCTACATAGCCGGCTTCCGCCCAACGTCCCTGATCTTTCAACAGGAGTTGATAGTTGTTCTTCAGCGCAAGCTCATCATAGGGTCCGATCTGATCGCTATATCCGCTGAAGGCAATAGAGCCTATCCCCAGAAGCATCCCTTTCCCAATGGAAATGAGGTCACCCCCAAAGCTCGCTTGCTTATCAGCAGCGTCGTACCCAAGGGTCGTCCCTCGGAATAGCAGTTCCTTATTTGCTTGAGTGGGTGCATGGTTAGGACTACGAATATCATCGATATAGTTCTTTATCGACGAATCAAATCTTGATCCATAAAGCGCATTCAGATTGACCGTTGGATCCTTCCACTCCTGGTCAGTACTTTGAAAGAAGGCGTGGCGATTCCCCATCGAATCCGTGTAATAGCGACCTTGCGACTCACTAGAAAGGAAACTTTCAGTAAGGGTATCCGTGCCATTCAATGCAGCCCAGTTCTCATCTTCTTTTGAAGCGGCATATGTGTTTAACCTGACACGCGCGTCATCTTCCGTGAGGACGAGGCCATTTTTTGCCATGTATTCAATGTATTCCTGGACAACCTCATCACTCTTTAAAAACTTCACCTCAGATGGGTGCAGCTGACGATTAAACCGATCACCCGCAACTGCGATGGCTGCGCCTGATGCACCACCTAAAACACCGCCTATGGCTGCACTACCGGCCTCCATCAGGCTATTAAACGTCTCGCTATCGGGGTCAATATATTGACTGACCAAATAATCAGCCATGACCTGTTTGGCTCTCTCAGAGCCTGCAGCCGAGATGGCACCACTAAGTGTACTCTCTCCTCCAAGTGCAGCGACGGCTGCACCTGTCAGGCCATGCAACAAAACTTTGTTTACTCCTCCGTCACTCCAGCTATTTTTACGAGCTAATGCATCTGCTTCCGCAGCTTTGTCCCCGGTGGCTCTTGCTGAGGCAAGGTCCAATGCCGCACGCTCTTGCATACTGCTGGCGATATCACCCGCTGCACGGAATCCAATCTCCCCAGCCAGCCCCATCAGCTCTTTCTGATCTTCGATCTTCTTCTGATCGAAGATCTCCTTCAGCCCGGACTGTTGCAACTCGGTTGCATTGCGATCCAATCCTGCCAGCGCGGACTCGTCGCCATTGCGGATCTGGATCGTGCCGGCCGCGATGTCGCTCTTGGTCGTGCTGCTCGAGCTGTCGCTGGCGTTGCCCAGCATGCTCAGCCCGGTACCGATGGCCATGCTGGCCATGCTGCTGCCCGTGCCGCCAGCCACCGAGACGCCGCTGGTCTTGTACTCGGCCTTGTTCTGCAAATCCTCGACCGTCAGGCTGCCGGTGGACAGCCGATTGAGGCTGGCATCGGCTGCACTCGCGATGACACCGCCAACCAAGGCCGTGTTCCCGCCCACCGTGATGTCGAAGCCACCATTGCCAGCCTGGATGCCGCTCTGCTCGGTCACGCTGGTATAGCTGCTGTTGACCTTCTGCTGGCTGTAGCTGCCGCCGCTGCCCGAGCCGGTCGCCAGGGTCAGGCTGGCCTGCTGCTGCTTGCTCTTGTACTCGTTGGTGTCCTGCTCGCTCTTGATCAGCAGGTCGCCGCCAACATTGGCCAGCACCTTGTTACCAACGGCTTGTGCGCCCTGGATGGTGGTGTCGTTGCCGCTGACCAGGGTCAAGCTGTCGTTGGCCGTGATCACGCTTTCCGCGCGCAAATCGCTATTGCCCTTGGCGCTGCCCTTGCCTGCAGACACTGTCAGATAGTAGCCAGTCGTCGCACCGACGCTGACACCGATCTCGCCGCCAGCGTTCTTGTTCTCCGATTTGGTGGTATTGGTTTCCTTGTTGCTCAGCAGGTTGAGATTGTTTGCAGCGGCCAGGGCCACGTTTTCACCAGCAATCTTGCTGCCGATGACGTTGAGGTCGCCCCCGGTCGCGGCGATGGTGATATCGCCGTTGCTGAGGATGCGGCTACCGCCGGTGGTTTCCTCGTGCGTGGTCGTCTTGCTCGACGAGCTGCTGGCGCCGATGCCAAGGCGCAAGCTCACGCCCGCCGCATTGGCTGCACCTTGTGCGCCATCCGCAGCGGCGGCGCCGGTCTTGGTCATGTTGCCGGCAACCGCCTGGCCGTCGTAGCCCTTCAGGCCATTGCCGACCAAGCCCACTGTGTCGCTGACCGCGTAACCTGCCTTGGCGGCGTAGAGCGCCTTCAGGCGATCGTCTTCGACCTCCGAGCCACGCTTGACAGCGCCGTAGATCGCCTGCGCGGCATCTACAGCCCCACCAGTCAACCCCAAGGTAATGCCTGCACTCTGCTGCTTGGACGTCTGCACCGTGTCCACGGTGTTTTCCGCCGCGGCAATCGTGACTTCCTTACCGACGATCGTGGTGCTGGTGGCACTCAGCACATCGCTACCGGTGATGGCGACCTTGTTGCCGGCGGTCATCGTCACTGATCCATCCGTACTGCCGACCAGGCTGCCGGTATTGCTGACCTCGGTGACGTCCAGACCATCGGTCTTCTTGGTGACGCCCAATGCGACGCTAAATCCACCACCGCCATACAGGCCGGACTTCTTGACGGTCTTTTCGTGCTCCTCGCTGTGCGTGTTCTGCACCGTGTCCAGCGTGAGGTTGTTGCCGGCGGCCAACACCACATCGCCGGTGCTGGCGACTTGCGCACCCTGCGACAGCAAGTCATTACTCGCCGCGATCTGCACCGTGTCGCCACTGAGCGTGGTGGTGACCGCGACGTTGTCGTGCCACTCGTCATGCGTTGTCGTCGTCTTGCTACTGAACGTGCCCTTCTTCTTCTTGGTCATGTCCTGCACGGCATCGTGCTGCTCGCTGGCGGCGAGCAGGTTGACGTCGTTGCCGGCGGCCAGGGTGATGCCGCCTTCCTTAGTGGCAGCCGATGCGGCGGTGAGGGTGATGTCGTTGCCCGCCTGCATGGCGAGGTTGCCGCCGGCGCTGAATTCGGTGCCGTGGACGGTTTCGTCGCGGGTCGCGGTGGTTTGCTTGAAGCGCTTGCGCGTTTCCAGGACATCGCTGGTGTCCACCGTGGTCAGCGTGCTGGCGTTGATGTCGTTGCCGGCGCTGATGCCCAAGCCCTTGCCTGCATCAAGCTTGGCAGCGACCAGATTGACGTCATTGCCGGCGCTGAGGATCAGGTTGCCGCCGGCAGTGAGCGCCTGCTGGTCGATGGTTTGCGTGGCTGTGGTGGTGGTGACGCGGGTTTTGCCGTTGCGCGCGTTGTAGCTGTTGGTCTCGGTCTCGTTGAGCACGGACTCGACGTTGAGGTTGTTGCCCGCTGCGGCGATCAGATCGCCGCCTGCCTTCACCTCGGCCTGCCGGATGGTCAGGTCGTTGCCCGCGGTGAGTTGCAGGCTGTCGCCGGTGCTGATGTTGGTGCGGGTGGCAACCTTGCCATCCAGACTGGCGGTCGGCGTCAGCGACAGGTTGTTGCCTGCCTGAAGTGCCGCGCTGCCGCCAGCGGCGATTGTCACGCCGTGCAGTTGCAGGTCGTTGCCCGCGGACACGATCAAGTCTTTACCCGTGACGAGTGACACGGCGTCGCCGCCACGCAGCAGGCCGTTGTCGTCACGCAAGGCGCTTGGCGTCAGGCTGAGGGTGTTGCCGGCGATCACCGCGGCGCTGCCACCGGCCTGCACGCGGGTGCCGGTCAATGTCATGTCGTTGCCGGCCATCAGTTGCAGCGTGTTGCTGGCCGTGATGCCCGACAGGATGCCGACGCCGTTGATGGCCTTGGTTGCTTCGCTGACCAAGTTGTTGCCGGCCACCAGCGCGACATCGCGGCCCTCGATTTGGCCTTGATTGAGCAGGTCGTTACGCGCTTCCAGCGACAAGCCGCCAGTGCCGCTGATGCGGCCCTGGTTGAGCAGGTTGCCGGCGGTGACGCTGACGTCGGCGCCAGCAATGACGCCCTGGTTGCTCATGGTGTTGGTGGCATTGAGCTCGACGTTGCCGCCGGCAATCAATGCGCCGCTGCCACGTAGCTGCAGCGAGTTCGAAGCCAGGTACACCACCGGCACCAGCACGGTCTGGCCCTGGTACTCCTGCTCCACCATCCACACGATGTCCTGCGTGAGTGCAGCGGCCTGCGCGGCCGTCAAGCCCACACCCATGCTCAATTGCAGCTGGCCTGCAGCGGCCACGCCGGATTCCAGCAAGGCGCGGTATTGCGCCACGCCATCGGCGTAATTGCCCAGATAGCGACGACCGGTGAGCTGGGTGATCTGGTCCAGCACCAGCCGCTGCTCATAGAAGCCGTCGCCCAGGCGGGTCTGGGTCCACTCCGGGTCCACGCCCAGCTTGTCCAGCAGGAAATCGCTGCTGATGAAGTTGTCGTAATTGACGAAGCGCGGGTCGGTCTCGATCAGGTAGCGACGGCCCGGGCCGTTGCTGCGCCAGGCGTTGATGCCGCCCAAGCCGATTGCTGCGCGGCCCATCGCGGTGCGGTCGGTGGCCGCGCCGTTGGACAGGCGATACAGGCCGCCGATGGGCAGATCGATCTGCGTCAGCGAGGTCTGACCGCCGCCAACGATGTTGGCGACTGGAATGGTGGCGGGGTCGACGCGCGTACGGGTTGCGTTCGCGCCCGTCGTGACACCGGTACCGGCGGCGGTGGTCTGCACAGTCGCCTGATCGACGCTGCCGCGCACCAGGCCACTGTCGTTGGACATCACGGGTGCGACCGACATCTTGACGATGCCGCCCGATGTGGCCAGCGTGGCGTCCTGCGTGTTGGCGCCGACGTGCGTGCCTGCGCTGCCGCTGGTGCCGGTGGCAACTTGGATACTGCTCGCGCCGCCGTTGGCACGGCCGCCCACTGCCTGGCCGCCCACTCCACCGGCGCTTTGCGCGGTGCGACCATTCAAGCCACCTTGTGCGCCTACACCACGCAGTGCAGCGCCACTGATAACGCGACCATCGCTTCCGACAGCGCCGTTGCTGATATTGGCGCCATTGATGCTGACGCCTTGGTTGCCGGTCATGCTGGCGCCTAGGGCGATATAGCTGCTATTGGTCGTTGAGGAGCTCAGCCTCTGGTCTTCTTCTTCGTAATAACAAACGACCTTCTGCCCAACAGGCTGCATACAGTCATTGGTGATCGCGGTGACGATATGTTCCACATCGCTTTGGCGAACCGTTTGATTCAAGGCCAGCGCTTGGTTGAGCAGCTGCTCGCTTCCCAAGAGCATCCCATCCGAGAGTCCGCCAAGACCTCGCTGGTTGGCAGCGAACAGGCCTGCTGCAGCGATTGTCGAGGCATTATTCGTGACGCTTCCCGACAACAGGATGTTCCCGCCCGCCGCGATGCGTCCCTCAGCGCTTGCCGAAGACAATTGCTCCTGTTGAATGACCCGATAGTTGCGATAAATTCCCGGCGCAAGCCCCTTGTAAGGATAAGGTGCCCGGGCTCCCTGGAGGTTCCTAATCGCTTTGCCTTGGATGAGTTCACCACCCGAATACACGCCGTCGTTGCCGGGATCGGTAGAGACGCTGGTGGTGTTAATCACGCGACGCCGATTATTGAGCTGCTGGGCCGCAATCAAAATACTGCCATCGGCCTCAATACTGCCCGAGAGGTTATTCACCACCCCGGTCCGCGAAACCAAGGTGCCACCACCATCCTGCGCACCACCGATGGCGATATTGCCCAGGCTGAAAATGCGCGCATCGCGATTGAGCAACTGATCGCGCACGATCAGGTTCATATTGCCGGTGGAGCCGAGCAATGCCGAACCGTAGGCAGCGTTGTCCGTCGCACCGCCAAAATCTGCGCCATTGACCAACGTACCGGTATTCACCGAGACATTGCCGCCGACGATGCTGCCGGTGTTGTAGACGCTGTTGGCAACAAGCGACAACGCCCCGTTGCCGGAAATGCTGCCGGCGTTGTCGATGACGTTGCCGCCGTTGAGGCGGGTATCGTTGGAGACGATGTTGGCGCCGCCGCGGTTGGTGATGCTGCTGGCGATGATATCGAGTGTGCGCGCCGCCTTGAGCGTGGACTCGTTGACCAGGTTGCCACCCACACGCAGGTTGAAATTGCCGTTGCTGACCAGGTCGGCGCCGGCGCGGTGCGTGTAATCGCTGCGCAGGGTCAGATCCAGTAGGTTTTGCGCGAGAATACTGCCGCCACCGTCGAAACCGACCGTGTCGATGACCACATCGCCGGCACCGCCGGTGACGCTGCCTGCGCCAATCTGGCCACCGGCATTGCTCAGGTTTTGCAGATTCAGGCGAACCGATTGCTCGGCCTTGATCTTGCCGTTCTGGTTATCGAGCGTGGCACCTGCGCGCTGCAACAGGAAGTTGGCGCCGGCATAAACGCTGCCGCCCTGGTTGTTCAAGGCATTGGTATTGGCGATCAGGTCGCCGCCTGCCACCAACTGGCCGCTCGTGTTGGCGATGCTGGCCGCATCGATCACCACACTGCCGCGCCCACCCAGATTGCCGCTGGTGTTGGTCAATGCGCCGCCGGTGGTGATGCGGGTCAGGCCACCGCCATTGTTGACGATGCTGCCTTGGGTGTTGTCGATCCGTCCAGCGGATGCAGTCAAGGTGTTGCCCGCATCGAGCTGGCCACCGCTGTTGAGCAAGGCACCGGTGACCGCCACATTCAGATCACGGCCGGCGCTGAGCTTGCCGGCTTGATGATTGTCCAACTGGCCCCGTGCAGTGATGCCGAGGTCGCGGCCGGCCTGCAGATTGCCGCCGGCACTACTGATGTTTTCTGCAGTGATCACGGCATCGGTACTGGCACCGATCGTGCCATTGCCATTGTCCAGACCGCGGTTCAATTCAACGCGTAGCCCCCCGCCCACGCCCGCATTGGCAATCGCCTGCACGGTACCGCCAGCATTGCTGAGGCTGTCGGCACGCAAGGTCAATGCACCGCCGCTGGCCTGAAGCAGACCGTTACGGTTATCGACCGTGCCGCTGGTTTGCACGTTCAATGCCCGGGCCGACACCGAGCCGGCCAGATTATTGAGACTGGCTGCGCTCACGCCTGCGTCGCCTGCTGCAGCGATGGCGCCATTCTGGTTGTTCAGGGCGCCGCTGGCGCCGAGTGTCAACTGGCCCTGCGTCAGGATGCGTCCGCCGCCGTTGCCGAGTGCACCGCGGCTGGTCACCGACAGCGTGCCTGCGCCGGCATGCTCGATACGGCCCTGCGCATTTTCAATGCTGGCAGCGGTGATGGTCAGATCCTGACCGTTACTGGCCAGCGTGCCGGTGGTGTTGTCGATGGCACCCCCAATCACCACGCGCGTCGCACCCGCGCCGCTCTGCACCAGACCACCGCCGACATTGCTGAGGCTGCCGCCGTCCATATTCAGCTGGTTAGCCTGAAGTTGCCCGCCGACAGTGTTGAGGCGGCCATTGTCGATAGCGCCGGCGGCCTGCACGGTGAGCGTTCCGCCCGCGAGCAGATTGCCGCCACGATGATCGAGGCTACCGCCGGTGGTGAGTGCCACATTGCCGGTGGCACGCGTGGTGGTGCCAGCCAACTGCAGCTGACTGCCCTGCGCGGTGAGATTACCGCCTGCCAGCAGTGTGCCGGAGGCAGCGAGCTGACGATCGGCAACCAGGCTGAGCGTGCTTCCGCTACCCAGGCTGCCGTCTGCGTTAATGCCGGCACCCACCGCACCGGTGATGCCGATCTCGCCTGCGCGAAGGCTTAGATTGCCCGCTGCGGTGGTTTGCCCGGCGTTGTCGATGCGCGCACCTTGCACAGCGACGGTCGTCCCGCTGACAGTGCCCTGCTGGCGTACGAGCGCATCACTGACCAGCGTGAGTTGTTGGCCCGCGACCTGCCCGGCAACCGTCAGGTCGCCTTTGGAGCGCAGGTCGAGTGTGCTGGCCGCGCTCAGATTGCCGCTTTGCGTCAGCGCACCATCGGCCTGTGCCGTGAGCGCCCCTGCTGAGGCCAAGCGGCCATCGAGCTGCAGGTTGCCACGACTGATCAATGCCACATCGCCACGCTCGCTACCTAACTGGCCACTGCTGCTCAGCTGCCCTGCTTCCACACGCAAACCATTGCCGCCGATCAGATCGCCGCGGTTATCCACTGCACCGTTGGCGGTAACGCCAAGCCGCTGCAGGCCATAGGCCTGACCGGTCTGGCGTAGCGATCCGACACCAAGCGAAAGTTGGTCGCCGGCGCGCACGGCACCGGCGTTGTCGAGCAGGCCAGCAATGGACAGCGTGGCATCGCCTTGCGCAAGCAGCACGCCCGTCGCGGTGTTACTGGCACTGGCAGCAGTCGCAGTCAGGCCACCACCGGCCGCGACCTGCGCGGCGTTGGTCAACGCACCGGTTGCGCTCAGCACCACGTTGCGGTCTGACTGCACCACACCGGCAACCGCCAGATCGCCGGTGCTGCGTAGATTGATGTCGGTAGCGGCAGCGAGTGCACCACGGCTGTCGATCGCTGCGCCGTCAAGGCTGATCGCGGCGCCGCTTTGCAGCACTGCCGCTTGCCCGGTCGCGATCCGCGCGCCACGCAGGGTTGCGTTCGCTGCGGATACCGCCTGGCCGTTCAACGTGAGTCCGCGTTGCGCCTGCAGATCCAGCTGCGATGCCGATTGCAGCGTGCCTGCAGCAGCGAGATCGCGCCCGGCCTGCAGCGCGACGGACCGCGCATTGAGCGAACCGGCCTGTTGCAGATCGCCGCCAGCGGTGGCTCGCAGCGTGCTGGCTGCAGCGACCACGCCCTGCAAGGTCATATCGCCCTGGCTGGTCAACGTCACGTCCGCCGCTTCACTGCCGAGCTGGCCGCTGCTACGCAACGTGTCCGCTTCCACCAGCACTGCATCCTTGGCGATGAGACTGCCGCGGTTATCCAATGTGCCGGTGACCGTGGCGGTCAAGGCCTTGCCGGCGACGGCAGTGCCGCTCTGGTCCATGCTGGCTGCGGTGATACGCAAATCGTCGCCGCTCTGCAGGCTGCCTGCATTCTGCAGTGCACCTGTCGCCAGCGTGATGGCCCCCGCTGCGGCAAGTGCACCAGCTGCTGCATTGTTGATCGAACCTGCCTGTAGCGAAAGGTCGCGGCCTGCGAAGACCTGGCTGGCGTTGCCGAAGGCACCGCTGGCGCTTAGCACGACATCGCGATTGGCTTGCGCAACACCCGCCAGGGAAAGATCACCGGCGCTGCGTACCGCAAGGTCAGTGCCAGCATCCAGCGTGCCTCGGCTATCGATTGCCGCACCGTCCAGGGCGATGGCGCCAGCACTTTTTAGCACCGCATCGCGAGCGGTCGCGATGCTGTTGCCACGCAAGCTGGCGTCGGCGCCAGCCTGCGCCTGGCCGCTCAAGCTTAGCGTGCGCTGTGCCTGCAAGGCCAGCGTGGAAGCCGATTGCAGGGTGCCACCGGCAACGAGATCACGGCCGGCCTGCAGCGCGACGATCTGTGCGCTGAGCGTCCCTGCCTGTGAAAGGTCGCCCCCTGCAGCGGCTTGCAACGTGGTCGCGGCAGATGCCACGCCCTGCAACGCGATGTCGTTCTGGCTGGCCAGTGTCAGCGCGCCGGTCACCGAGCCCAGCTGGCCATTACTGACAATGCTGCCCGCGGTGATGCTCAGATCCTTGCCGGAGACCAACTGGCCTGCATTCTCGAATGCGCCGGTAGTGGCGATCGACAGCGCGTCGCCGCTATAGACACGACCGCGCTGCAGCAGCGACCCGCTATTGAGCGAAAGGCCTTGCTCTCCATGCAGGCTGCCATGATTATCCAATACCCCGGCAACATCGACACGAAGATCGCGCTTGGCGCCCAGGGTTGCGTCTGACGCATTCATGGCACTGGCAGCCTGCACGCTCAGATCGCGCGCGGCGATCACTTGGGCACCGTTGTTCAAGTTACCTGCTGCGGTCAGCGCAATGTCGCGGCCGGCCTGCGCTACGCCGCCCAGCATCAAGTCGCCGCCACTGCGTAGAGTCAGATCATTCGCTGCATCGAGCGCGCCACGGCTATCGATGCTGTCGCCTGCCAAGCTGATCGACGCACCGCCCTGCAGCATCGCCGCAGCGCTGGTCGTGATGCTTGCACCATTGAGCGTGGCATTGGCAGCACTGGATGCCTGGCCGTTCAATGCAAGCGTGCGTCGTGCCTGCAGATCCAGCGTGGATGCAGACTGCAGGCTGCCATTGGCAGTGAGGTCTTGCCCGGCCTGCAAGGCAATCGACTGCGCCTTGAGCGAGCCAGCTTGCTGCAGGTCGCCGCCAGCCGATGCCTGCAAGGCAGTCGCGGCGGCGACCACACCGTCCAGCTGCATCGCGCCCTGGCTGCTTAACGCAACACTGGCCAGCTCGCTGCCCAATTGGCCGCTGCTGCGCAACGTGCCTGCATCGATCTGCAGCGCGTCCCTGGCGATCAGGTTGCCGCGGTTATCCAGCGTGCCGGCGACTGTGCCGTGCAAGATCCTGCCGGCAGATGCACTGCCACTCTGATCGAGACTTGCCGCCGTCATCTGCAGGTCGCCGGCTGCCTGCACGCGGCCGGCGTTGTTCAACTGTGCTGCCGCGGTGAGTGCCACATCCCCATCGCCCGCCAATACGCCGGCAGCGGTGTTCTCCAGGCTATGTGCCTGCGCGGTCAAGGTGCGCCCGGCGAAGACCTGCGCTGCATTGGTCAGCGCCCCGGTAGCCGTCAGCTCAACATCGCCGCTGCCCTGCGCAACGCCCGCCAGCGTCAGGTCGCCCAGGCTACGCACACGCAGACCGCTGCCTGCATCGAGCTTGCCGCGGCTATAAATCGTGCCACTATCCAATGCAATCGCACCGGCGCCCTGCAACACCGCATCCTGGCTTGTCGTCAGCGTGGCAGCGCGCATGCCGATGTCGCCACCAGCCTGGCCTTGCGCAGCGAAGGTCAATGCTCGTTGCGCCTGTAGGTCAAAAGTCGAGGCAGATTGCAGCGTGCCGCTCGCGGTGAGGTCGTGACCGGCACGCAACGCCAGCGATTGCGCCTTCAGCGAGCCGGCTTGCTGAAGATCGCCCGCGGCGGTGGCCTGCAAGTTGGTTGCGGCAGCCACCACACCTTGCAATGCGATATCGCCCTGGCTGCCCAATACGACGCCTGCAGCTTCGCTGCCCAGCTGGCCACTGCTGCGCAAGTGACTAGCATCGATCTGCAGCGCATTGCGGGCCACCACATTGCCGGTATTGTCGAACGTGTCGACAACCGTTGCGGAAAGCGTGTTGCCGGAGCTGACGCTTCCACCCTGGGTGAAGGAATCGGCATTGATTTGCAATGCGTTGGCAGCGTACAGGCTGCCGGCATTCTCAAGCACGCCGCCAGTACGCAGCTGCGCATCGGCGCCAGACGAGAATGCCGCGCCTTGCGCGTTGCGCAGGCTGGCCGCATCCACCTCCAGTGGACCAGCAGCGATCACCTTTGCGCTGTTATCCAGCGCGCCGACCGCTTGCAAGGTAGTACTGCCTGCGCTCTGCACGGTGCCGTCCAATGCCAACGCCCCAGCGCTGGCGATGCGCAGGTCGCCGCCAGCATCGATGACGCCGTCGTGGGCGACACTGCCGCCACGCAGTTGCAACGCGCCATCGCTGTGCAGTTGGCCGCGCTGATGCAGCGCGCCATCGGCCTGCAGATCGAGCGCGACTGCCGAACGTACGACGGCATCGCTTGCAAGCTCACCTGCCACGGCAACCGTCAGCGCGCCACGCGTGCTTTGCAGCGTGCCGGAGAAGCTGGCATCACCGCCGCTACGTAAGTCGACGCTGGCCGCGTTCACGGTACCAGACACCTGGGCGCCGCTTGCGGCATCCATTGCTAATGCGCCGCCTGCGACGGTATTGCCGCTCAGGCGCAGATTGCCGCGACTGCGCAGCGTGGCATCGCCACGCTGGCTGCCGATATCGCCGCTGCTTGCCAGTTGCGCAGCGTCCACAGTCAATGCGTCGCCTGCGACAACGGTGCCGCTGTTGAGCAGCTGGCCGGTAGCTACCACTTGCGCATCGCGTGTCGCAGACAGGCTACCCGCAGTGGTGAGGTTGGCAGCCTGTAGCCGCAGATCGCGGCCGGCATACGCACTGCCTGCGTTGTTGACTGCACCGGCGCTACGCAGGTCCAGATCGTTGCCTGCAGACACCGCAGCGCGCTGTGCGATGTCGATCGACGCTGCGTTCAACGCAAGCGCATCGGCTGCGATCAGCTTTCCCTGCAGTTCCAGGCGCCCACCCGCGCGCACATCAGCCCCCTGCCCGGCTTGCGCCAATCCAGCCACACGCACGTTGCCATTGCCGTTGATCTGCAGCGCACTTGCCGCATCCAGCGTTCCTAGTGCGTCGACGGTATTGGCGTTCAGTGCAATCGTCGCGCCGCTCTGAAAGGTACCGGACAACGCGATCTGCGCTGCGCGCAGATTCGCGCTCGCGCCGCCATAGGCCACGCCACCACTGCGCAAGAGCCCATCGGCGCCCAGATCCAGGGCGCCGGCGGCGTGCAGGCTGCCATCGGCATTCAATTCCGAGCCGAACAGACGGATCGACCCCGCGCTACTGCGGCCAACATGGGTCACCCCACCACCGGCTTGCGCATCCAGTGCACCGGCGGCCACCAGGTCGCCTGCAAGCGTCATGCTTGCAGCACGCAGGGACACGTTGCCTTGTTGCGAGCCAAGCACTCCACGCTGATCGAGCGCGCCGGTGGCACGCACATTCACAGCATCCCGCGCGACGGTGGTGCCTCCCAGGCTCACTTGCCCTGCGCTGTCGATCTGCAGATCGCCACTTTGCGCAGCCAATGTGCCGCGGCTCACCACGCCGACGCCGGCTTCGGTGGCGATCAGGCGAATGCGTTCGGCATACATGCCGCCCAATTGCGCCACATCGATACCGATCGCAGGAAGGCCGCCGTCGGCACCTGGCAGGACGTCCAGCAGCATGCCGTCGTAGCTCACCCGTCCGGCACCAGCGGCGGCGACCAGCTCCTTGGTCCAGATCGAGCCGTCTACACTGAGCTGACGCGACAACAGATCCAGGCGATCCACATTGAATGCGTCCAGACCGTTGCGACCGATGCTCAGCGCACCGCCGGTGATGCTGAAACCGTTCAACGCACCATCGCTACCCAGGTTCGGTGTGCCGGTGGTCAGGGTGACGCGCGAGGTATTGAGAAAGCCGCAGCCATCGCAGGAAATGCCGTTGGGGTTGGCGATCACCAACTGCGCTTTCGCACCGGCGATTTCGGTATAGCCCTGCAGTCGGCTGCTGGCCGAGGTGACTTCGTTGAGGATCAGCGAGGCGGCACCGCTACGCTGCAGGTTGTTGTTGCCGGCAACGTAACCGCCCAGCTCGGTCTTGGAGATCTGCGCACTGTTGTTGAGGATCAACCCATTCGGGCCGACATTGAAGTTGCTGTAGCGGTTGTGCGAAATGCCGCGCGCATTGGGCGCGACGATGTCCACCACCGGCACGCCATTGGCAGCGACCTGCTGGCCTGGCGTTTGCCCTCCAGGGTTGGCGGTTGGCGCAACCTGCGCCCATGCCGGAAACGATGTCCAGGTGATCGTGCAGCACAGCAACAGTGCAAGCGCCCGCTTGCCCTGCTCGGCCAGGTAACCACGCACGCGCATCGCTTCGTTATCCATCGTTTCTCTCTCGCCGCCTGTTGGCGTCATCAATCAACAAACGCGTAGCCAGCTGGCGACGCGATCCATGTCAGAACTGGTAGATCACACGCACGCCATAGGCCGGCTGCGCACTTGCAAATCCGTCGGGGCGGTGGATCGCCCAACCGGCAAACGCATCGACGCTGGCACCGAACCAACCGCCACGCAGGCCCACCGCGCCGCCCACCAAACTGCGACCGCGCAGCCCGCTGGCGCTGGTGCCATCGATGCGGCCGGCGTCTAGGCCCAGATACGGGGTCAACCCAATCTGCTGCACTGGGAAACTCAAGGTATTGCGCCAGTACGCGCCTTTTTCGGCGCCAAGCGTCGCTTCACCGTCGAAACCACGCACGCTGTAACGGCCACCAATGGTGACGAACTCGGAACCTAGTAGCAGTTCGCCGGCGGTCTGTGCACGCAGGCTGCTTTCCCACGCCATCGGCACGGGGCCCAGCTTGAACGGCAGCGCCGTGCTCACGTCCAGCGTGGTCACGGCATAGCGAAACGTCGGGAAGCCGATCTGCGGGTCGTAGCCGGTCCACTGGCTGTTGAACCACGGGGTGCCGCGCCGATGCGCCAGACGCATGTCCAGCTGCATCGCGCCCAGATAGCGCCGATGCGTGAAGTAGAACTCCGCGCTGCTGGTATCACGGCGCTGGATGCCGATCTCCACGCCATCCAGATAGCTGCGCGCACGCCGCCGGCCAATCACCACACCGGCCGAAGTCTTGCTGGTGCCGTCGCGATGCAGCACGCGCTGAATATCCAGCTGCGCATTGCTGGACTCGCCACTGGACTGGAAGGTCTGTAAAAAACCGTCTACGCGCTGGTGATAGCGGTACGACGATGCCGACAGCGCGAACGTCCACCATCCCCAAGGCAGGTTGTAACTCAGGCTGTTGCCGCGTGTGCCGCGTTCTTCGTCGCGCGTGGCCAGGTCATGGCTGTAGCCAATGCTGAGCAGATCGTTGAGCCCCAGTGGGTTATCCAGCGAAACGTCCAACCCACCTTGCACACGGCCGGTAGCCTCCACACCGGAATCGTCGGCGTTAGCCACACCGCGCCAGCGTCGCCCATGCTGCAGGGTGATCACCAGATCCGATTCGCCTGGTGCTTCGCCCGGCGCGATATCGATCTTTGCGTCCTGCGACGGCAGACGCTTGAACTGCTCCACCGCCTGCTCGATGGCACGCAGATCCAGCAAGTCCCCCCTGCGGAGCGGCAATGCCGTTTTCCAGTGCGCGCCTTCGGTGTCGGACACCACGCGCACCTCGCGCAAGCGGCCGGGCAGCAGTTCCAAACGGAGTTCGCCACGCGACAGATCCTGTTCCGGAACGCCGATGCGCGTGGTGACCAATCCGCGTGCGACCAACTGATCCAAGGCGCGGCGCCGGATGATGTCGATGCCGGCACGCCCGATGCAGCGACCTTGGTAACGGCGCAGAGACTTCCATAACCACGCAAAGCGCGTTGCATCAGCGCCTGCGCCCGACAGGCGCAAGCGGGTGACCGAAAAACACAGGTCTTCCTTGGGCAGCACGGTGCTGCGCGCGTCCACGCGGTCGGCGTCCTCGCGCGGGCCGGCAAAGGGCGCTTGGCGCTCCTGTTCCTGGCGACGCTGAATCTCCTCGGCCTGGCGCAATTGCTCCTGCCGATCCAGCGTTGTCGGTGCCGACTGTTGTGCAGCCGCCAGCCCGGCGACCGCCCACAGGCAAACCGCCAGCGCCAAGGGCGCCGATCGCATCCACATCTGTCATGCCCCCTGTGCGGCGGTCGCGCTACTGCACGCCGTCACCCGCATCAGCGTGCCTGGCCACCAAAACGGCGGCGCCACCCTTGAGCACGCTGAGTGCGGTGCGACTGTGACGGAATGTTAAAAAACGGTCAATGCGTAGTGTCGGGGAAACCCTGTAAGAAAAACCCGAGCGTCAGTGTTTTGTGATGAAAATCACTAAAAAAACGGATCCATTGATTGTGAAGGCTCCGAGTTATGTCGTAAAAAGCCAGCACTTTTGGCCTCAACGTCTTCTATCGTGCCGCCAATTGGATGCGCTCTCGGATGTCCTGTGAGGCATATGAAGGACTACGCGCGTCGCCACTTGGTTGAATTTTGATGAAGTGGGCAATGCCGCATTGGATCTGAGGGATCAGCCGGCCTACTTTAGTTCGCTTCGTTCGCCGCATGCGTGGCCCAGGCGCATCGCGCTGAAGTTGGGCCTGCACTGAATCGTGCCTTCACACCGCTTACCCCATTCGCCTAGACCGAGCAACGACGCGGCCAGCAGATCTACACGGACGCCCCAGCCATCTACGAACAAGTCTTGCTTGCCAACCCGCGCGACCAAGGGGCCAGCACAATGCACAGCCTCATGCCCAGCGAGCTGGGCGTCGCGCCGCTTGCTGCAGATCAAGCGGCGGCAAAAACCGCTGGCCGGGCTTGAAAAGTGGTGAGGATGCGGCCGCTGGGACCGCTGTGAACTTCAAGAATTCACTTCTGAATCTGACTCACTAGAGCTGGGTGTCCCAGTCCGTTGTCATTGATCCCATCCGCCCGGCGCAGTTGGGACACGGATGGGAATTTGACATGCCAATTCGAAATGCTCGGCACCGTGCGCGTAAGGAAGACCCAACCATGCCTCGAACGCTGGCAGGTCTTTCGGCAGATATCCGCTGGCAGGCAGCCATGTATCGCGTAACCAACCAAACGCGCGCATTTCCAGCGCCAGTCCTCCCCGTATCACGACCTCGGCCACCTTCATGGGTGGAAATCGGAAAACGCCGATCTCACCGCAATGACGCCCATGCGTGACCTCCACCGCGACGTCGTACCGGCAATCCCCTGCAGATGCCAGACGAGGTTGATCCCAGAGGTAGCCCAACCACTGATGATGCTCGACGCCGGCGTCTCGTGCCCATGCCACCAAGCGCATGGCTGCTGCTTGGACGGAGCCTTCCTCAAAGGGGCGGTGCACGCGAAGGTACTGGACCGTGCGCTCCGGGAGATCGCGCAGCGTGACCGAAAATTCCTGTGCATCGTCTGCAGCACTACCACCGAGGCCCGATACACCTGCCAAGGTGTCGTCCAGCGCACGCCGACGGCCGGCCAGGCACGTCTCCAGATCCAGTTTTCTTGGAGAGCATCCAAAGTGTCTTCGGAAGTTCCTGGAAAAATCCGATAACGACGAAAATCCCCGACCCAACGCGATGTCTGTCAAAGGTTGACGATTGCCTTGGGAAATATCGCCCAGCGCATTTTCCAGCCGTCGGCGCAGCACGAATGCATGCGGGGTTTCGCCCATCACGGCGCGAAACATGCGCTGAAAATGGAACGGCGAAACACAAGCCGCACCTGCGATCAGAGACAGCGACAGCTGCCCGGCAAGGTTGACCTCGATGTAGTCCAGCGCACGGTTCACGCTCTGGACCACGGTAAGGGGCACCGTTTCGCTGATCGGCATGTGCGCAAGATCCGACAAGTGGCGGCAGTGACGATGCTATATCTTGATCCCGTGGGCAATGCATTTTCCATCAGGGTTGGCAGCGTTGCCTGCCATTCAATCCACTGACGAAGGCTGGCAAGGGATCAGACATGCACGGAGTGACAGGGATCGGCGGAATCATCATCAAATCCAAGGACGCGCCTGGATTGCAACGGTGGTACGCGGCGCAGCTGGGGATCGAGGTGCAAACGTGGGGAGGCACAGTGTTCGACACCAGCGCGGGTGTGGAAGGCGCTGAAAACGCATTGGCCTGGGCTGTTCAGGACGAAACAAGCGCCCAATTCGAGAACACCACCGCCCCGTTCATCGTGAATTACCGGGTCAACGACCTGGAGTCGCTGATTGCCAAGCTCAAAGCTGCGGGCTGCCGCGTGTCAGAGAAGATTGTGAAGTCAGAATTCGGCCTGTTTGCCTGGGTCATCGACTCGGACGGCAATAAAGCGGAATTGTGGCAAGCGATTTGAGAGCTGGCGAGATCACTGAAAAAAATCGGAGTTGCGCATCGATCCTGCATATACCAAGTCCGCGCTGAGACAAATGCTGAAAAGTCATCGTGTCGTTTGGCACGGTCTTGCCGATCGACAGCTCGCTACTATCAAACGCCCGTGGCGTATCCGGTCGACATGTCTCAATCAAAGCGGTCTGCTCTTGCTAATCGCAATGCCCCGTCCGTTCTAAGCCATCCACTCGCTAGGCTGGCGATGATCTTCGTGGTGATGGCGCTCGCCTACTTCCCTTGGCTGCCCTTTCCTTGGCGCATGCCAGCAGTTGGCCTGATGGGGGCCGCACTTGTTTGGCAAGAGACCCGCAGCCGTTGGGCCTGCGGCCTGAGCTGGCAACGGTTTGGTCCAACAATTGGGTGGACAGCTATCCTGGTGCTGCTGGTCACCGCTCTCATCACGCCAATCTTTCAGCCGCTCATCGACTACCTGACAGGCACGAAGACCGACTACAGCGCCTATGGCGCGCTTCGTCATAACGCACCGGCTGCACTGCAGCTAATCGGCTCTGCATGGATCAGCGCAGCCATCGGTGAGGAGTTGGTGTTTCGGGCATTTTTGATGCATCAACTGGAAGCCTTGTTCAAGCGCAGCAGTCTAGGTCGCCTCACCGCAGCCATTGTCGGAGGTGTCGTGTTTGGCGCCATGCATGCGAGCCAAGGCATCTCGGGAATCGCGCTGACGGGTATCGTCGGCGCAGCATTCGGCTATGCGTATCTGCGCTCAAACCGCAATCTGTTGGCGCTCATCCTGGCGCACGGGCTCGTCGATACCTGGGGCGTGACGACGCTCTATCTTGGGTGGTATTGACTGCCCCATGCGTTAATGCCCGCGCGGTAAATCAGGCTGCGGCACTGGACCGTTCGATCATGTCCAACGGCTGCGACGTCGGGCTCGGTATTGCCATTCGTGCATGGCGGCATGGCCTTATCAACTTCGAGCGAGCAAGCGCGGCAGCGGCGCGCCCTCGACCAGAGCAGCACCTTGCCGGATACCGTGGCCCGTCTGGGCGAGGCGAGAGTTGACTTGCTCGATGCCAGCCGACCGCTCCTACGAATGTGCTGCCATCTTGCGCATCAGCCATCGATTGCTGGTGACCCCGGCCCGATTCGAACGGGCGACCTTCCCCTTAGGAGGGGGACGCTCTATCCAGCTGAGCTACGGGGCCAAGGGCGGCATTGTCGCACGATCGTTGCGATTGCCAAGCCGGTAGGTGGCCGGCGGAGCCTGCTAAAATCGCCGGCTACCGTGTTGCGGATGGCTCGGCCACCGTGACCGCCACTGTTTCCAGGAGATCCCATGTCCGCTGACCTGCTCAAGGCGCTCGACCTCGCTGCGTCCAATTCCGGCACCTATCTTGGCGAGGCGACCTGGTCGCAGGCCGCCGGCGCCGGGGTGCTGCAGCCGCTCAATCCAACCACCAATGCGGTGATCGCCGAGGTGCAGGCCACCACGCCGGAAGACTACGAGCTGATCGTCCAGCGCGCGCAGGCAGCCTTCAAGGTGTGGCGTACCACGCCGGCGCCGCGTCGCGGTGAGGCCGTGCGCCTGTGCGGCGAGGCGTTGCGTGCGCACAAGGATGCGCTCGGTTCGCTGGTGGCGCTGGAAATGGGCAAGAGCAAGCCAGAAGGCGACGGCGAAGTGCAGGAGATGATCGACATCGCTGACTTTGCCGTGGGCCAGAGCCGCATGCTCTACGGCTACACCATGCATTCGGAGCGCCCCGGCCACCGCATGTACGAGCAGTACCAGCCGCTGGGGCTGGTGGGCATCATCAGCGCGTTCAACTTCCCGGTGGCGGTGTGGGCCTGGAATGCGTTTTTGGCGGCGATTTGCGGCGATATCTGCATCTGGAAGCCGTCCAACAAGACGCCGCTGACCGCGATCGCGACGATGAAGATCTGCAACGCGGCACTGAAGGACGCCGGCTTCCCGGACATCTTCTTCCTGATCAACGATGCCGGCACGGCGCTGTCGGAAAAGCTGGTCGAAGACACCCGCGTGCCGCTGATCAGCTTCACCGGTTCGACCCAGATTGGCCGCGTGGTGGCAGAGAAAGTCGCCCGTCGCCTGGGCCGCTGCCTGCTGGAATTGGGCGGCAACAACGCCATCATCCTGGACGAAACCGCCGATCTGAAGCTGGCCATCCCGGGCATCGTATTCGGTGCCGTCGGCACTGCCGGGCAGCGCTGCACCACCACGCGCCGCCTGATCGTGCACACTTCCATCTATGACACCGTGCTGGCGACGCTGGTCAAGGCGTACAAGCAGCTCGACAGCAAGATCGGCGACCCCACCGACCCGGCAAACCTGATGGGCCCGCTCAACAGCCAGGGCGCCGTTGCGCAGTTCCTGGACTCGATCGCCAAGGCCAAGGCGGCCGGCGGCACCGTCGAAGTGGGCGGCACGGCGATCGATCGCCCGGGCAACTTCGTGCTGCCGGCCATTGTCACGGGGCTGCAGAACAGCGACGCAGTGGTGCAGCACGAGACCTTCGCGCCGATCCTGTACGTGATGAAGTACAGCACGCTGGATGAGGCGATCGAGCTGCAGAACGGCGTGCCGCAGGGCCTGTCGTCGTCGATCTTCACCCAGAACCTCAAGGCCGCCGAGAAGTTCCTGTCGGCGGCAGGCAGCGACTGCGGTATCGCCAACGTCAACATCGGCACCTCGGGTGCGGAGATCGGTGGCGCGTTCGGCGGCGAGAAGGAAACCGGCGGCGGGCGCGAGTCTGGCTCGGATGCGTGGAAGGTGTATATGCGTCGTCAGACCAACACCATCAACTACTCCGATTCGCTGCCCCTGGCGCAGGGCATCAAGTTCGATCTTTGATCGAGATTGCATGGCGCGCCGGGCATATGCTCGGCGCGCCGCATGGTCGCAACGAGCCTGTTGCAGCGGCCCGCGCTGCGTAGCCGACGCACACAATCCGGTGGTTCTCGCCATCGCAGCGGCAGTGGCAGCCAGGAAGCGCCGGCGGCGGCAGGCGACGTTCGCCGATCCGGCTCTGTGCAACGTACGCCACCTCTGCACGGGGCGCAGCGTCCGCCGGCGATACAACGCAGGCGCCCCGTGGCACCGGCCCGGCTTGAACCCGCCGGGCCACATGGCGCCCGTTCGGCACCACCGACAGCCAGCGTCCGGCAGGACGCGTCTCGACGGGCATGACCACGCCCTACCCGCACGAGCAGCCATTTCAGCCGCTCCCGCCCGCAAAACCAGCCCCGCAACGACGTTTGGCCGCAAACGGCACGCCTTTTGCCCGGCGGCTCTGGGATAATCATGCGACGCCAGCCTTCGGCTGCCCGCCTTTCAAGGAGTTCATGATGAACGTTGTCGTTCGACAGACCAGCGCCATGGCGATCGTCAGCCTGGTTGCGGGCATTCTCGGCTGGACGCTGATCCCGTTCCTGGGCAGCATCTGCGCCATCATTACCGGGCATCTGGCCCGCGCGGAAATCCGCCGCAATCCCCAGGGTCTGGACGGCGACGGCCTGGCCATCGGCGGCCTCATCATGGGCTGGCTGGCGGTGGCGCTCTGGGTGGTGGGAATCGCGTTTTTCCTGCTGTTCTTTGGCGGCATGGCCTGGCTTGCGGCCGCCAACAGTTGAGCATGGCCACGCCCTCCTCCGCCCAGCGCTTCAACGACCGCGTGGCCGCCTATGTGCGCTACCGGCCCAGTTACCCGCCGCAGCTGCTGCGTTGGCTGCATGACGAACTGGGCGTGACGCCCGCAACGGCAGTGGCCGACATCGGCGCCGGCACCGGCATTTCCAGCCGCCTGTTTCTGGAAGCCGGGCATGCGGTGACGGCGGTGGAGCCCAACCAGGCCATGCGTGACGCGGCGCTGCAGTGGTTGGCGGAATTTCCCAAGTTTCAGGCGATCGACGGCACCGCCGAAGCCACCGGGCTGGCCGATGCCAGCGTGGGCCTGGTGTCTGCGGCGCAGGCCTTCCACTGGTTCGACATGCAGGCCGTGCACGCCGAATGGGCGCGCACCCTGCAGCCCGGCGGGCTGGCGGTGGTGTACTGGAATTCGCGCGAACTGGACAGCACCGCGTTCCTGCGCGGCTACGAGCAGTTGCTGCTGGATTACGGCACCGACTATTCCGCAGTGGCCGAGCGGTATCAGGACGATGCCACCATGCAAGCGTGGTTCGGCGATGGCTTCTGCGCGATGGCGCGCTTTCCGAATGTGCAGCGGCTGGACTTCGAGAGCTTGCGCGGCCGCCTGCTGTCGTCCTCGTACGCCCCGCTTGCGCACGACCCACGGCATGCCCCGATGCTCGCCGCACTCCGCACGTTGTTCGATGCGTATGCCCACGATGGGCTGATCGACTTCCAATACCAAACCCGCGTGTTCGCCGGGAGATTGAACTGACCCGCATGTATTCGCTTGCCCGCCCCTTCCTGTTTTCCCTGGATGCCGAGCGCGCCCACGCGCTGGCGTTGCGCTCCATCGACACCGCCTACCGCACCGGCACCACGGCATTGCTGGCCAGGCGCCCGGTGCCGCTGCCCACTCCGGCCTTCGGCCTGATGTTCCCCAACCCGGTCGGGCTGGGTGCCGGGCTGGACAAGAACGGCGAGCACATCGATGCGTTGTTTGCGCTGGGCTTCGGCTTTGTCGAGATCGGCACGGTGACGCCGCGCGCGCAGGAGGGCAACCCGAAGCCACGCATGTTCCGATTGCCGGAATACCAGGCGGTGATCAACCGCATGGGCTTCAACAATCTGGGCGTGGATGCGCTGGTGGCCAACGTGCAGCGCGCACGCCGCACGGGAGGCCTGCTCGGCATCAACATCGGCAAGAACAAGGACACGCCCAACGAGGAGGCCACCAGTGACTACCGTTACTGCATGGAGCGCGTGTATCCGCTGGCCGACTACATCACGGTCAACATCTCCTCGCCCAATACTGCAGGCTTGCGCGAGTTGCAGGAAGAACAATCGCTGCGCCGCCTGATTTCCGACTTGCGCGAAACCCAGGAAGCGCTAAGCGCGCAACACGGCAAACGGGTGCCGATGCTGGTCAAGGTGGCGCCGGACCTCAACGACCGCGACATCGATGCCGCCGCACGCGTGCTGGCCGACCTGGCAGTGGATGGCGTGATCGCAACCAACACCACGGTGACACGCACACTGGTGGCCAATCACCCGCTGGCTGCCGAAGCCGGCGGTCTGTCCGGCGCGCCGCTGCTGGGGCAATCCACGTTGGTGCTGCGGCGCCTGCGCGCGCGCCTGCCCGAATCGATTCCGTTGATTGGCGTGGGCGGCATCAACTCCGGCGCCGATGCGGTGGCCAAGATGGCAGCCGGTGCGAGCCTGGTGCAGTGCTACAGCGGGTTGGTGTACCGCGGCCCGCAGCTCATCGGCGAATGCGTCAACGCCATCCGACGCCGTCGCGAAGCACCCAGCGGCGGTGCGGTGTCGCCGTTATGAGCGATGCAGTGCACACAGGCTGGCAGCTGAGTGAACAGGCGCCGCTGCGCGCGCTCAACACCTTCCATGTGGAGGCCACCGCGCGCTGGTTGCTCAACGTCCACGCGCCCGAGGCATTGCCGCAGGCATTGGCCGCGCCCGAGATCGCCGGACAACCGTTGCTGGTGCTGGGCAGCGGCAGCAATGTCTTGCTGGCCGGCGATCCGCCCGGCTGCGTGCTGTGCTTCGACAACCGCCAGACGTCCATCATCGCGCACCGTGCCGACCACGCCATCGTGCGGGCCGGCGCCGGCGTGAACTGGCATGCGCTGGTGCTGTACTCGCTGCAGCAGGGCTTGTCGGGGCTGGAAAATCTGGCACTGATTCCGGGCACCGTGGGCGCCTGCCCGATCCAGAACATCGGCGCGTACGGCGCGCAGGTGGGCGACTTCATCCACGTGGTGGAAGCCTTCGACCGGCATAGCCAGCAGTTCGTGCGGCTGGATGCGGCCGATTGCGCGTTCGGCTACCGCGACAGCGTGTTCAAGCAGCAGCCCGAGCGTTATCTGATCGTGGCGGTGGAATTCAATCTACCGCTGCTGCACGAACTGCGACTGGACTACGCCGGCATTCGCGAGGAACTGGCGCGCATGGGCGCCGAACTGGCGGGCGCGGCCGATGTGGCGCAGGCGGTGATCAACATCCGGCGCCGCAAGTTGCCGGACCCGGATGTGCTGGGCAATGCGGGCAGCTTCTTCAAGAACCCATTGCTGCCGAGCGAACAGATTGCCGCCTTGCAGGCCAGCTTTGCCGACATGCCGGTGTATCCGGGCGAGCATGCCGGCCAGGGCAAATTGTCGGCCGCCTGGCTGATCGAGCAATGCGGCTGGAAGGGCAGGCGCGAGGGCGATGCCGGCGTGTCGCCCGAGCATGCGCTGGTGCTGGTCAATTACGGCACCGCCACGGGCGCGCAGTTGCTGGATTTCGCGCGGCGCATTGCCGAGTCGGTGCGCGAGCGCTATTCGGTGATCCTGGAACCGGAACCGCGCATCATCGGGGCGCATTGGTGACCCCAGCACAGGTATCGCGGCGAGCCGCGCTGTGGATGCTCACCAGTACCTTCGCCTTCGGGTTGATGGCAATCACCATCCGCCTGGCCTCGAGCACGATTGCGACGACCGAGATCGCATTTTTCCGCAATGCGTTCGGGTTGCTGGCGTTGTTGCCGTTGATCGTGCGGCCGGGCAAGCCGCTGCCGCGCACGCGACAATTGCCGCAGTATTTCGCCCGCACCTTGATCGGCCTGGCCTCGATGCTGTGCGGGTTTTGGGCGATCGGCCATCTGCCCCTGTCGCAGGCCATCTCGCTCTCCTACTCCACGCCCTTATTCGTCACCGTGTTGGCCGTGGTGTGGCTGCATGAGCAGGTCCGGCTGCGGCGCTGGCTGGCGGTGGCGGCGGGTTTTATCGGCGTCCTGGTGATCCTGCGACCAGGCTCGTCCACGTTCACGCCCGGCTTGCTGATTGCGCTGTTGGCTGCGGTCATCAGCGCCATCGTCGCGATCCAGATCAAACAGCTCTCGCGCAGCGACGACTCCGACACGGTGGTCTTCTACACCTACGTGTTCTGGGTGCCGATGTCGCTGATTCCGGCGCTGTTCCAATGGAACTGGCCGCAGGGCATCGGCTGGGTATGGCTGGTGGCCACCGGCATCTTCGGCACCGCCGGACAGTTGTTCTGGACGCGCGCACTCAAGCTGGGCGAAGTCTCTGCGTTGCAGCCGATCAGTTTCATGCAACTGCCTTTGGTGGCGTTGCTGGGTTGGTGGCTGTTCGGCGAGGCGATCGAACGCCATACCGTGGTCGGTGCGGTCATCATCATCGGCGCCAACGTCTATATCGCCCATCGCGAAACGGTGCTGGCGCGTCGCGCCGCTACGCATGCACCAGTGGAAGGCGCCAAGCCTGGCGAGTGAACCGGCATCCCGACCTGCCTGGGCATAATCGCGAATACATCTGGTCCGGACGCCGACATACACTCCAGTCCCATGCGCAGCGCACGCTGCGTGGCGTAGCTCTGGCAACCTCATCCGCTGTCGTGTCATGGAGTTCGCATGCCGGTTCCAAGCAAGACAATCGGTTTGATCGGTGGAATGAGCTGGGAATCCACGCTGCCCTACTACCGCATCATCAATCAGCGCGTCCGCCATGCATGCGGCGGCCTGCATTCGGCGAAGCTGCTGCTGTATAGCGTCAATTTCCACGAGATCGAGCGACTGCAGCACACCGGCGATTGGGATGGCGCTGGCCAGGCGATGGCAGCAGCCGCGCGTGCGTTGCAGGCAGCAGGCGCCGACTTCATCGTGCTGTGCACCAACACCATGCACTGCGTTGCCGACGCGATTACCGCCGCGACGCCACTGCCGCTGCTGCATATCGCCGATGCCACCGCCGACGCGCTGGTCGCAGCGGGCATCAGCCGGGTCGGATTGCTGGGCACGCGCTTCACCATGGAGCAGCCGTTCTATCGCCAGCGCCTGCAGGCACGCGGCCTGGACGTGCTGGTGCCGCCGGCGGAGGCACGCGCACAACTGCATCGCGTGATCTACGACGAACTCTGCCAGGGCGTGATCAAGCCCGAATCGCGCGAATACTTCTGCAAGGTCATGGGGGAGCTCGGCCAGCACGGTGCGCAAGCGATCATCCTGGGCTGCACCGAGATTTCGCTGCTGGTGGACAGCACCGATGCGCAGTTGCCGTTGTTCGACACCACCGCACTGCACGCCGAGGCAGCGGCGCTGGTGAGCGTATCCGGCTGATGCGCAGCGAACGCCCGAACGCGCGCGGTAACCGAAGCCCGCAGGCGTGTTTGCGCCAGGCCTGATGGGTGCCATCGGCAATTGATTGGCGAAACGGCGTAGCGACGGCCCCGCCCGGCAGCTAGCATTGCCTGCTCGGCGCATCAGCAGGCTTCAATGGCAATGCGCGCCACCCGCGACAGGATGCGACTGCATGACCACCCATGCCCCACCGACGCAGCTCACCCGCAGCGATTACAAAACCCTGGGCTTGTCCGCGCTGGGCGGCGCGCTGGAGTTCTACGATTTCATCATCTTCATTTTTTTCGCGAAGGTGCTGGGCGAGCTGTTCTTTCCGCCCGGTATTCCGGAGTGGACGCGGCAACTGCAGACATTCGGCATCTTTGCGGCCGGCTACCTGATCCGGCCGTTGGGCGGCATTGTGATGGCGCATTTTGGCGATCTGCTTGGTCGCAAGCGCATGTTCGCGCTGAGCATCGGATTGATGGCGCTGCCCACACTGGCCATCGGCGTGCTGCCGACCTACGCGCAGATCGGCCTGGCCGCGCCGCTGCTGCTGTTGACGATGCGCCTGCTGCAGGGCGCAGCCATCGGTGGCGAAGTGCCCAGTGCGTGGGTGTTCGTGGCAGAACACGTCCCCGCGCGGCGCACAGGGCTGGCCTGCGGCACCTTGACCGCTGGCCTGGCTGCCGGCGTGCTGCTTGGTTCGCTGAGTGCCGGCGCACTGAATCGTGCGTTTTCTCCGGAGGAAATCGCCGAGTACGCCTGGCGCCTGCCGTTTTTGGCCGGCGGCATCTTCGGCCTGCTGTCGGTGTACCTGCGGCGCTGGCTGCATGAAACGCCGGTGTTCGCCGAACTGGTCGCCATGCGCGCGCTGGCGCGCGAGACGCCACTGAAGGTGGTGCTGCGCGATCACCCGCGCAGTCTGGCAATGTCGCTCTGGCTGACCTGGGTGATCGCCGCTGCAGTGCTGGTGGTGTCGCTGATGACACCCGCGCTGCTGCAGAGTGCGTACGGCTATCCGGCACCGGTGGCATTGCAGGCCAATCTTCTGGCAGTGCTGCTGCAGGCGATCGGCTCGGTAGTGGCCGGGGCACTCTCGGACCGTTGGGGCAACGGGCGTGTGCTGCTGGCCGGCAGCGTGCTTCTGGGTATCAGCGCATGGCTGTTCTACCGCTTTGCGGGCGACCCGCGCCTGCTGTTTCCGCTCTATGCCCTGCTCGGCGCTGCGCTGGGCGTGCTGGGTGCGATTCCGCGCGTGATGGTCGAGGCGTTTCCACCGGTGGTTCGGCTATCCGGCGTGTCGTTCGCCTACAACCTGGGCTATGCCGTATTCGGCGGCCTGACTCCGCTGCTGGTGGTGATGCTGCTCAAGCAGCACCCGATGGGGCCGGCGTACTACGTCATCTTGCTGGCTTCCATCGGCGCCATGGTTGGCGCCCGGTTATCGCAACGGGAGCGGATCGGCCGCGGTTAATCGGCAAACGGCACGCGCCCGGGCTGCTCCGCCACCGCTCCAGCCGGCGTGCGCCAATGCGGCCGCCGCGCGCCGCGGAACATCACCAGATACAGCCCGACCACCCATACCAGCGCGGCCGACCAGCCGCCCAGGATGTCGGACGGGTAATGCACGCCCAGGTAGATGCGCGAGATGCCCACCAGCAGCGCGAACACGCTGGCGACAATGGTCACCGGCCAGCGCCAGCGCGTGTTCCAGGCCAGCGCGATGACCACCGCTGCCAATGTCATCGAGCCCATCGCGTGGCCGCTGGGAAAACTGAACGTGCTCTCCGGCGCGATCGATTCCCACAAGCTGGGGCGATCGCGCTGGAAAAACTGCTTGGCGCCCATGTTCAACAGCGCCGAGCCGCCGAATCCCAGCGCGGCAAACGTGCCCTCGCGCCAACGCTGCAAGACCAGCAACACCAGCACGATGGCGATATCGGCCGGAATCACGCCGTACTGGTAGCCCGCCTTGGAGATCGCACCAAAGAACGCATCCAGGCCGGGCGTGGCGATGCTGCGCATGCTCCACAGCAGCGGCTCGTCGAAGTAGACATTTTCCAGCGCGTGGACCTCATCGGCCAGGTCCACGAACAGCCCGAGCGGCAGCAGCACCCCGGCAAACAGCAACGCCATGCGCCACGCATTGCTACGCAACCATCCCTTGAACCCGGCCGGCGATTCAGCCGGCGCGGCGGACATAGGTACGTTCGACGTATTGATCGATCAATTCAATGAATTCGTAGGCGATGTTTTCGCCGCGCAAGGTGACGCTCTTTTCGCCATCGATGAACACCGGTGCCGACGGTGCCTCGCCCGTGCCCGGCAGCGAAATCCCGATATTGGCGTGGCGCGATTCGCCCGGCCCGTTGACCACGCAGCCCATCACCGCCAGGGTCATGTTTTCCGCGCCGGGGTTGGTGATCTTCCATTCCGGCATCTTGGCGCGCACATGGTTCTGCACCACGCCGGCCAGCTCCTGGAAGAACTCGGAGGTGGTGCGGCCGCACCCCGGGCAGGCGGTGACCATCGGGGTAAACGCACGCTGGCCGGTGGTCTGCAGCAGTTCCTGCGCCACCACCACTTCCTGGGTGCGCGACTGCCCAGGCTCGGGCGTCAGCGAGATGCGGATGGTGTCGCCGATGCCTTCCTGCAGCAACACGCTCAGTGCCGCCGCCGAGGCCACGATGCCCTTGCTGCCGATACCGGCCTCGGTCAGGCCAAGATGCAGCGCGAAATCGCAGCGGCTGGCCATGTCGCGGTACACCGCGATCAGCTCCTGTACGCCGGACACCTTGGCCGACAGGATGATGCGCTCGCGCGGCAGGCCCAGCTCCACCGCACGCTCGGCCGAATCCACCGCCGAGCGGATCAGCGCCTCGCGCAGCACCCGGCCGGCATCCCACGGGGCGTCGCGTTGCGAATTTTCGTCCATCAGCTGCGCTGCCAGCGACTGGTCCAGCGAGCCCCAGTTGGCACCAATGCGCACCGGCTTGCCGTACTTGATGGCGAACTCGATCAATTGACCGAACTGCAGATCCTTCTTCTTGCCGAACCCGACATTGCCCGGATTGATGCGGTACTTGGCCAGCGCCTCGGCACAGGCCGGCTCGGCAGCGAGCAGTTGATGGCCGTTGTAATGGAAGTCGCCGATCAAGGGCACTTCGATGCCCATCATGCGCAGCTTGTCGACGATGCGCGGAATGGCGGCAGCGGACTCGGCATTGTTGACGGTCAGGCGCACCATTTCCGAGCCGGCGCGCCACAGATCGGCGACCTGCTTGACGCTGCCGGCGATGTCGGCGGTGTCGGTGTTGGTCATCGACTGGACGACGACCGGATGGCCCCCGCCCACGGTCACGCTGCCGATCTTGACGGCCTGGGTGATGCGACGCGGCCAGGCGGTGGCGTCGGCGGGAGGGGTTGGGCGGGTCACGGCGTCATGCATCGCGCTATTTTAGCCTGTCCGCCGTGCGCTCACAGCTGAAGCGAGAGGCGCACCGATCTCTAGAGCGTGTGATGTACGTTGAGGTGAGTGCGAAGCGTCCGGTGGCGCGTCGAGACAGGGCGTGCGCTGCGGCCCAGGATGGACGCCTGGGCAAGGCGCGCAACGCGGTATCGGCGCGCCACAGGACGCTTCCCGGAGGGTTGGCCGCCAGCGGAACGCAGCGGGCGGCCAACGCATCTCATCTCAACGTGCATCACACGCTCCAGGCCGATGCGACGGTTTGTCGCAGGCCACCATCTTCCCAAGCGCATAGCATTGCCGTGATGAACAGCTCCGACGCTTCCTTCCTGCGGACCCTCTGCAGCCTGCGCTGGCTGGCCACCGCCGGCCAGGCCGCCACCATCCTGGTCGCCACCGGGCTGATGGGCCTGAACCTGCCGCAGCAACCCCTATGGGCCGGCGTAGCCGCGTTGGCGGTCTTCAACCTGTATGCGCAGCTGCGTGTGGCGCACCGCGGCGCGGTGAGCCCGGCCACCGAGTTCGGCCACATCCTGGTCGACGTGACGGTCCTGACCTGGATGGTGGGCTGGAGCGGCGGCATCGCCAACCCGTTCGGTTCGTTGTTCCTGGTGCTGATTGCGCTGGCCGCGTTGGCGCTGCCGCTGAGCTGGGCGATGGCGGTGGCGGCATCGTGCGTGGCCGGCTATGTGATCAGCGCAGCGTTCGGGCTGCCGCTGCCTTATGGCGGCTTCGACCCGCTCAGCCTGCACATGTGGGGCATGGCGGCCAACTTCCTGCTGTCCACCGTGGTGGTGCTGGCGTTCGCGACACGGCTGGCTTTTTCCATGCGCGAGCGCGAACGCGAGATCTCTACCTTGCGTGAGCGCTTTGCGCGCAACGAAGGCATCGTGGCGCTGGCCACGCACGCAGCGTCGGTGGCGCACGAATTAAACACGCCGCTGGCCACCATGACCCTGCTGGTGGACGACATCGCCGACCAGTGCGAGCAAGGCGAATTGCGCGAAGACCTGGATACCTTGCGCGAGCTGCTGGTGCAGTGCCACGAACGCGTCCTGGCCTTGGCGGCACCTGCCGACAACGGCCATCTGAGCCGCGAGGTGGCCGTGAAAGAAGTGCTGGAACAATGGCGCCTGGTGCGCCCCACCATCGAACTGCGCCGCAACGAGGACGCGCCCATGCGCCTGATGCTGCAGCCCGGCGTCAGCCACCTGCTGATGGTGTTGCTCAACAACGCCGCCGATGCCGGCGAACGCGTCGGGCGCCCGCAGATCGATCTGACGCTGCGGGTGGAACACGACCATCTCAGCGGCGAAGTACGCGACTACGGACCCGGCTTCGACACCGCGCAAGCGATGCTGCCGGGCACGCTGTTCAATAGCGGCAAGCACGACGGCATGGGCGTGGGGTTGGCGCTCTCGCATGCCACTGTCGAACGCCTGCAGGGCGAGTTGTGGATGCTGCCCGCCGAAGGCAGCGGCGCGCGCGTCGGTTTCCGTCTGCCGCTCTCCGACCACGAGGCACTCGCATGACAAGTCCCCCGATCCGTACCGGCCTGCTGGTCGACGACGACACCTTGTACCTGCGCACGCTGCAACGCAGCCTTGCACGCCGCGGCGTGGAAACGCTCACCGCCACCGATGCGGCCAGTGCGTTGTCCACGGCACGCAGCGCGATGCCGGACTTTGCATTGATCGATCTCAAGCTCGGCCACGATTCCGGCTTGAGCCTGATCCAGCCGCTGCGCGAGATCCGCACCGACATGCGCATCCTGCTGGTCACAGGGTACGCCAGCATCGCCACGGCGGTGGAGGCGATCAAACTCGGCGCCGATGACTACCTGCCCAAGCCGGCCAATATTCCCACCATCATGCGGGCGCTGGGCGAAGAGGATGACGAGTTGCCAGAGCCGGACGAAGAAGAAAGCGCGCAGGAAATGATGACGCCGCTCAGCCGCTTGCAGTGGGAGCACATCCAGCAGGCGCTGCACGAAACCGGCGGCAACGTGTCGGCGGCCGCGCGCCTGCTGGGCATGCATCGCCGATCGCTGCAGCGCAAGCTGACCAAGCGCCCGAGCCCGGGGCCGTTACGCTAGCCGTCCCGCCCTGTCGCCGAAGCCCGCGCGGCACGGACGCTGGGTGGGGAGGCTGACAAGGACGCACCTGCAAACGCGTTCCGCGCCCGTGTGCCGGCCCTGTAGCGGCGCGCAGACCGACCGCGTTGCAGTGCCCTTGTGCGTGCCGAAAAACTACCGCGGCCGACTGCAGGACTTCATCTCACAACGGGCCGAACACGCTTGCCCGACGCGAGGTTGCTGTGATGCCGTCGGCGCCCAGGATCAAGTTGCGCCCCCAGGTGCTCAGTTGTGCCGCATTCCAGCCGATCGCGATATCCAGCGACTTCGTGCTGCTGTCGTTGCCCGACCATGACCAGCCCATGTAGCCAACGTTGTAGTCGCGCGCGCGGCGCATGATCGCCGCTTCGTCCACATGCGCACCGCGATGGTCGCCACCGAATTCGCCGATCACCAGCGCCAGCTTTTTATTGTTGAAGGCGCGCAAGTAATTGTTGATCGTGGCATCGCTGCCGAACACTTCGTACATGTGCACGCTGAACATCAGGTTGCGGCGGCTGTCGCGGGCCAGCAGCACAGCGGCGTTGTCGCGCATGTAGAACTGCCAGTCCTGGCCCCAGTTGGGCGCATCCACCATCAAGGCGTGGGTCAATCCATTCTTGCGCAAGGTGGCGATGGCGGTGGCATGGCCGTTGACCCATTCGCTGGCAGTTAGGCTGTTTCCGAACGGTTCGTTGGCGATATTGATGACCACATGGTCTTCGTTGCCGATCAGCGCCTTGCGGATGCCGATCCAGTAATTGGTCGCATTGACCAGATTCGCAGCGGCGGTGTCTTCGCCGTAGCCGGTGGTGTCGTGGACCTCCAGCACGGCGATCAAGCCCAGGCTTTTGCAGCGCGCGATGATGCGGACCACATCGGCCTCCGGTGTGCGCGTCCAACGGTAGCCGGAACTGAGCACGACGCGCACGCTGTTGGCGCCGGTGGCCGCGATGGCTGCCAATGCCGCATCGGTGCGGCCCGCATACCAGGCATGCGGAAGGTTGACGCCGCGCAGCACCAATGCGTTGCCATTGGACTCGCGCAACTGCGTACCGGACACCGTGAGCCCTGCATGGGCGGCAGACGACAGCGCCAGACCGGCGACGACGAGGAGCGTGCGTTGTGCAAAAGACAGCAATGAATTCACGATGATTCCAAAATAGAAATGACAAGAGCCGCGATGGCGAAACTCACAGCGCGAGTGAAGACTGTGTCAATTCGTGACACGCATAAGGCGAATGCACATCACAAAAGCAGACATCGGCGAAAGAGCATTGGCTGCATGCGCGATGCAGATGGTTGCGTTGCGTCGGCACCGCTGCGGTCAAAAGGTGATCGGCAGCGCGCGCGGGATATTTAGGCGCTGCCACCGGACCACACATGCGCCTTGCGCGTGGGTGTTGGCACGCATTCCAGCCCCGGCAGACGGCGTACGGCCTGCGACAGCGCCGCGCAGAGGGCCTTGGAATCGCGTGCGACGCGCGTCTGGCGCGGACACGGCACTGTTCATGCATCCCAACGCGGCCTGGGCCGCGTGCTGCAACTGAACGGCGCCAATCATCGCCAATCAAGGGATCACGCTTCAGGCCGATACGAGCGCATGCCTTCCCTGCCTGCCTCTGTCGCGTCTCTTCTTCCGCCCACGCTCGACGAGTCCACCCGGCTCGAGGTGCTGCGCGGCCTGTGCCTGCTGGATTCGCCGCCAGACCCGGTGTTCGACACCGTGGCCGCCATGGCCGCGCGCAGCCTGGACGCGGAAATTGCGTTGGTATCGCTGGTGGACGAGCACCGCCAGTGGTTCAAGGCACGCATTGGCCTGGAAGCGCGCGAAACGCCGCGGAGTCAGGCGTTCTGCGCGCATGCGATCCGCTCGGACGAAGTGATGGTGGTGCCGGATGCGCGGCTGGATCCGCGCTTTTGCGACAACCCGCTGGTGCTAGGGCCGCCGTTCATTCGCTTCTATGCCGGCGCACCGCTGAAGCTGCGCGATGGCCATAGCATCGGCACCTTGTGCGTGATCGGCACCAGCCCGCGCGAGGGACTAGATGCAGCAGCAATCACGCAACTGGAAGGCCTGCGCGACCTGGCCGTGCTGCGCGTGGAAAACCTGCGCAGTACCACCTACCGCGATGGTCCGACCGGGCTGCCCAACCGCGCGCGCTTTAGCGAAGACCTGGATACCTGGCTGTCGCAACGCGACACTGCACCGGCCACCACGGCGGTGGCCATCGATGTCTGCGGCAGCGATTATTTCCGCGATATGGTCAAGGCGCTGGGCTGGGAATACGCAGACGGCTACGTCGCCCTGGCACAGCGTCGCCTTGCCGCCTATCTGCCCGGCGGCACCCTGTTGTATCGGTTGGACCCGACGACCTTCGGCTTCCTGGCGCAGGCGGAAGGCCAGCGTCTGGCCACGCTATGCACCAAGGTCGCCAAGGCGTTCACCGAGCCCTTGGAACATCAGGGCATCCCGCACACCGCGGTGGCTTCGATCGGCGCGGTCTCGCTGCAGTCCAGCTACGGCGCCGCCGATACCATCCGCTCGCTGACCACCTCGGTGGATATTGCGCGCGAGCGCTGCCTGCCGTGGAGCCTGTACGAGCGCAAGCACGATGTTGCCCAGCGCAATACCTTCCGCCTGCTCGCCGCCCTGCCCGCGGCCCTGGACAGCGCCAGCCAGCTGCGCCTGCATTTTCAACCGCGCGTGGATCTGCACGACCACCGCTGCGTCGGCGTGGAAGCCTTGCTGCGCTGGCAGCACCCGATGATCGGCCCGGTGGTGCCGTCGGATTTCATTCCGATGGCCGAGAAAACCGCGCTGATCAACCGCATTACCGCCTGGGTCATCGACAACGGCATCGCGCAGGCAGCGCGCTGGCAGCAGCAAGGCCTGGACTTCAACCTGGCCTTGAACGTGTCGGCCGCCGATCTGGATCGCCCCGGCTTTGCCGGCCTGCTGCGGCGCGGCCTGGATCGTCACAAGCTGGACCCGCGCCGGCTGGAAATCGAATTCACCGAAAGCGCGATGATTCGCCACCCCGACCACCTGGCCGAACAACTGGCCGCCATTGCAGCGCTGGGCGTGCATATCGCCATCGACGACTTCGGCACCGGCTACAGCAATTTCAGCTATCTCAAGCAGCTGCCGGCCAGTTCGTTGAAGATCGATCAATCCTTCATCCGTTCGCTGCCGGACAGCCGCACCGACCGCACCCTGGTGCCGGCGATGATCCAGCTTGGCCACAGTCTGGGCCAGCGCGTGGTGGCCGAAGGCATCGAATCGGCGGAAGCGTACGCGCAATTGCGCGCCTGGGGCTGCGACGAAGGCCAGGGCTACTGGATCGCCAAACCGATGCCGGCCGCCGCGCTGGAAACCTGGCTGGAAACGCCGTGGCACGAGCAACATGCCGCGCCGGTCAACCTGCTTGCCGCCAGCTTGGCCGCGGCACGCGTCTAAGCGCAGCCGGCACACCAACCGCGTCCACCACTCGGCGGCGCAGGCGGTACTTGAGTGGCATCTGCCACGCGGGCGCAGTGGCTGCTGCGGGCCATCCAAACGCGCTTGACGAGGGCTCGCGCCGCCGAAACGGCAGGCTGTCAACGCAGCGCGGCGCGACACCGAGGTGCCGCGCCGCGTTTCAAGACATCACTGCTTACCAGAACACGGTGTACAGCACGATCAGAATTGCGATCACGCCCGCCGCGCCGATCTTGAAGCCGGGCGTGGTGCCGTAGGCAACGTCGTTGGTACGGATCAGATCGCGTGCCTGGGTGGCCGGCGTCAGCAACGACACCACCGCCGCCAACACCAGCGCGGCCACGAACACCACGCCGATGCGGTCCATGAACGGCAGTTCGGGCCAGGCGAACTTGAGCGCGAACGACAACACCACCGAGCCGATCGCCGCGGTGAGTGCGCCGGCTTCGTTGGCGCGCTTCCAGAACAGGCCGAGCATGAAGATCACCACCACGCCGGGAGTGAAGAAGCCCGTGAATTCCTGGATGAACTGGAAGCCCTGATCGAAGTTGCCCAGCAACGGCCGCGCGGTGAGGATGCCGATCAGCACCGACAGCGCGGCCACGATACGGCCTACGCGCACCAGCTGTTTCTGCCCGGTCTGCGGGCGGAACTTGGCGTAGAAATCCAGGGTGAAGATCGTCGCCACCGAATTGATCTTCGAGGCCAGCGAGGCCACGATCGCCGCAACCAACGCGGCAAACACCAGGCCCAGGATGCCGGTCGGCAACAGCTGCATCATGGTCGGGTAGGCCTGATCGGGCTTGGCCAGATCCGGCGCCAGCACCACCGCGGCAATGCCCGGCACCACGATCACCAACGGCATCAGCAGCTTCAGGAACGCGGCAAACACCATGCCCTTCTGCGCCTCGCCGATGTTCTTGGCCGCCAGCGCGCGCTGGATGATGTACTGGTTGAAACCCCAGTAACTGATGTTCATCACCCACAGCCCGCCAAGCAGCACGCTCAGGCCCGGCAGATCCTTGTAGAACGGGTTGTCCTTGGTCAGAATCATGTGGAAGTGCTCCGGGTGCGCGCTCCACAGGTGCTGGAAGCCGGCCAGCACGCCGGCACCGTCGCCGATCCGCGCCAGGGTCAACCCGGCCACCAGCAGCCCGCCCAGCACCAGCAGGGTGACCTGCACGATGTCGGTCAGCGCCACCGCCTTCAGCCCGCCGTAGAGCTGGTAGACCAGCGCAAACACGCCGATCAGTGCCAGCGCCAGGGTCTGGTCCATACCGGTGACCTGGCTGACCGCGATCGATCCCAGCCACAGGATCGAGGTGAGATTGACGAACACGTACAGCAGCAGCCAGAACACCGCCATCAACGTGCGGATCCACTTGCCGTAACGCTGCTCCAGAAACTGCGGCATGGTGTAGATGCCATTGCGCAGGAAGATCGGCAGGAAGAACTTGCCGACGATCAGCAGCGTCAGCGCCGCCATCCATTCGTAGGAGGCGATCGCCAGGCCGATCGCATAGCCGGAACCGGCCATGCCGATGATCTGTTCGGCCGAAATGTTCGCCGCAATCAGCGAGGCGCCGATCGCCCACCACGGCAGCGACTTGCTGGCCAGGAAGTAATCCTCGGCGCTCTTGCTGTGGCCTGCCTTCTCGCGCGAGACCCACTGCGCAAGCACGAAGATGCCGGTCAGGTAGACCAGCACGATCACGATATCCAACGTCGCCAAACCCACTGCACTCTCCTGTCTGGCTCTGGGATGTGCATCGAACGCCAGACAGGCCTGCAGAATGCCGCCGCAACGCACGGCGTGCGTCACGGCAGCGCGGCGAACCGCAGCTGCAGGCCATCCCGGCCAATCGACGCGCGCGTCCCGCGGCGGCTGATGACACCACCGATCAGGGTGGCCGCTATACCGCGCCGCCAGCACTGGCGACGCGCCTGTTTCATCCGATCTCCCGCAGGCGCGCCTACGCCTGCGGGAATGCTGCTTACTTGACCGGGCAGTCGACGGTAACTTCGGCTTCGTTGAGCGCACCCAGCGCCACCTTGGACACCGACAGGTCCAGCGCGGCGGCGCTTTCGATGCTGGCGACCTGGGTCAGCTTACTCACATCCGCACCGGCCACTGCAAAGCACTTGAGCGGCACGCCGACGACTTTCCACTGGCCTTGCGGCAGCGCGGCCAGGGTCTTGCGCACATCCACGCGACCACCGCACTTGTCGCCACAGCCCACGCCCAGCCACACCGGCGCGGTCACGGCGCTGTCGCGGCGCAGGGTCAGCTGCAACTGCACATCGCCGTTGCTCTCACGCGAGACGTCCACCGGCTTGGCGGACACCAGCAACACGCTGGAGGCGGTGCTGCCGGACCACACCAGACGGCGCGCATCTTCCTGCGCCTTGTGATCGACTGCGCTCATCTTCAGGCTGCCATCGGACAGGCCCACCGGCAGCGTGGTTGCCGGCATGTTGGCCTGGCCGGCGTTGGACAGCTGCATCGCGATACCCAGTGCCGGCTTGCCGCGCACGAAGTACATCCCGCCTACCGACTGCTCGCCGGACACGCCCGACTCTTCCGGCAACGCCGCCAGGTCGCCCTTGTCGGCATAGGTCAGGCCAAAGCCGAACTTGAACTGCGGGTCGTAGTCCTTCTGGCCGACGTTGTTGGCGAACTGCACCGCGGTCTTGGGCCAGGAGAAGCTGAGCTTGCCCTTGAAGTCGTTCTGCACCGAGCCATCGGCCTTGCGCAGCAGCACATCGGCAATGCCCTCGCCTTCGGAACCCGGCAACCAGGCAGCGACGAACGCGTCGGAGGCGTTGATGTACTGGTTCATCCACAGCGGACGCCCGCTCAGGAACACCGCCACCACCGGGATGCCGTCGGCCTTGAGCTTCTTGATCAGGGCCAGTTCGCTTTCATCGCCCGGCTTGTACAGCAAGGTAGCGATATCGCCCTGGAATTCGGCGTACGGGTTTTCGCCGAACACCACCACGGCCACGTCCGGCTTGGTCTTGTAGGCGCCGTCCACGGCCAACTCGGCGCTGCCGCCGGCGGCCTTGATCTGCTTGTCCAGGCCTTCCCAGATGGTGGTGCCGTTGGGGTAGTCGCTGCGCTTGGTGCCGGTGCCCTGCCAGTTCAGGGTCCAGCCGCCGGACTGCTTGCCCATGTCGTTGGCGCCATCGCCCACCACCAGCACGCGCTTGGTCGGATTCAGCGGCAGGATGCCGGCCTGGTTCTTCAGCAGCACCAGCGACTCACGTACCGCCTGGCGGGCGATCGCACGGTGTTCGGGTGCGCCAAGCAATTCGTACTTGCCACCGAGTGGGCGCTTGGACGGCTTGCCGGCCTCGAACAGGCCCAGGCGCATCTTCACACGCAGGATGCGGCGCACGGCATCGTCCAGACGCTCGGCCGAAATCTGGCCGGACTTCACCGCCGCCAGTTCGGTTTCGTAGATACCCTTCCAGCTGTCGGCGGCCATCGCCATGTCGACACCGGCAATGAACGAGGCCGGGCAGTTCTGGTTGGTGCAGCCCTTGACCTGGCCGTGGCCATTCCAGTCGCCGACCACGAAACCGCCGAAATTCATCCGGCCCTTGAGCACGTCGGTCAGCATGACCTTGTTGCCGTGCATCTTTTCGCCGTTGAAGCTGTTGAACGAGGCCATCACGCTCTGTGCGCCAGCGGCAATCGCAGGCGGATAACCGGCAGCGTGGATATCGCGCATGGTGGCTTCGGACACCTTGGTGTCGCCCTGGTCCTTGCCGTCGGTGGTGCCGCCATCGCCGACGAAATGCTTCACCGAGGAAATCACGTGGCTGCCGTCCAGGAACTGCGGCGTGCCCGGCACGCCCTGCACGCCTTCGACCATCTTGCCGGCAAAGCTGGCCACCACGTCCGGCGATTCGGAATAGCCTTCGTAGGTGCGGCCCCAGCGGTCGTCCTGCGGCACGGCCACGGTGGGCGCGAAGGTCCACTCCATGCCGGTGACGCGGGTTTCGGCAGCGGTGACTTCGCCGATCTTCTTGATCAGGTCCGGGTTGCGCGTGGCGCCCAGGCCGATGTTGTGCGGGAACAGCGTGGCGCCGACGATGTTGCTCTGGCCGTGCACCGCATCGATGCCGAAGATGATCGGAATCGCGTTGCCGCCCTTGGAAGTGTCCATCGACGCTTCATAGAACGCGTCGGCCAGCTTCAACCATTCGGCCGGGCTGGCGTTGTACTTGCCGCCCGGATCGGAATTGCCGCCGGCCAGCACCGAGCCGATGCGGTACTTGCGCACGTCATCCGGGGTCATGCTGGCGATATCGCCCTGGATGGTCTGGGCGACCTTCTCTTCCACGCTCATCTTGGCCATCACATCGGTGATGCGCTGCTCCAGCGCCGCGTCCTGCGGGAACGGCCACTTCGGCGACGGCCACTGATCCGGATGGATGGCGGTCGACGCCTCGGCAGGTGCGGCGGCCGGGGCGGTCTTGCTCGCTTCGGCAGCAGTGTCCTTGCCTTGGCAGGCGGCCAGCATCAGCACCGCCGCAGCGGTGGCCAGGCAGAGGGCGCGACGCGCGACGGGCGCGGCGGTACGACGGAGCAGCTTGTCCAAGATTCGTTTCTCCAGGGTGGTTCTCCCACGGCGACGCGTTGCGCCGCAGGCCATTAGGCGGCGTACGCTTGCGTGATTCCCCTACCCTGTCAACCACAGCTGCCCGTATGCCGAATACCGGGCAACTTATTGGCCGCGGCTATAGCATTGGAATACCGGCAGCACCTGTGAAACCGCGCAAAACCACCCAATCCGCTGCCGCGTCTGACAGCGCGAGCAGATGCACTTTGCTGCATCGCACCACCCGCCGGTCTGACCAATGCGCAGCATCGGCGTGTCAAGGGAACCTGGCAGCGCTCGCTTGCCACGACACGTTCGAACCCAGGCCAACGGGTGAGCCTGCTGTCAAACAAGTGTCATACCAGCGGCCTAGCGTGACCGGCTTGGCGATGCGCCATTGCCATCGTCGATCGTCGCCTTTGCCTGGAGTTTCGATGTCCCCCTCCCCCGACCCCTCCCGTCGTCGCCTGATGCAATTGCTGGCGGCCGTTCCCCTGTTGCCGCTCGGCAACGCCAGCGCTGCCGCCCTGCAACAGCTTGGCGGTGCGGCGTGGGCCGCGCGCCCGTTGCGGCCATCGGAGAACCCGACCCGCCTGGTCTCGGCCACCTTCCACGGCATGCCGGCGCCGAGCCTGGCCGACCCGGCGGCAATGGCCACCACCACGGTCGGTTCGGCACTCAGCGTGACCCGCAGCGACGGCAGCACGCAGCGCTACGCACTGGCCTACCACCCCTTCTTCATCACCGGCGATCAGGTGCCGGACGGCAACGGCGGCACCGTGCTGGCTGGCGGGTACTACGACATCCAGCATCGCCCGATCATCGACCGCTCCAAACCCGGTGCCGAACGTCCGTTCTTTTCCGATTGCCCGGACGGCTCCTCACTACTGACCCTGCCCAATGCCAAGGTGCCAGGCGTCAAGGGCAACCACGTGTTCGCAGTGGTGCAGTTCGAATACACCACCCGCGACCAGGCCGGCAACGACACCAACCGTCACCTGCCTGCGCCGATCGCCGTGTTGACGCTGGATCAGGACCCGGCCACCGGCAAGCTGTCGCTGGTGAAGTACCACAACGTCGACACCGCACCGGTCCATGGGCTGTGGACCACCTGCGGCGCCAGCCTGTCGCCGTGGAATACCCACCTGTCCAGCGAAGAATACGAGCCCGATGCCACGGCATTGGCCGGCAACACCCAGTTCCGCAGCTACAGCACGCATCTGTACGGCGACCCGAATAAAGCCAATCCGTACCACTACGGCCATCTGCCGGAAATCACCGTGCACCCGGACGGCACCGGCAGCGTGCGCAAGCACTACTGCCTGGGCCGCATCTCGCACGAGCTGGTGCAGGTGATGCCCGACCAGCGCACCGTGCTGATGGGCGACGACGCGACCAACGGCGGGCTCTTCATGTTCATCGCCGACCGCAAGGCCGATCTCTCCGCCGGCACGTTGTATGTCGGCAAGTGGCACCAGACCTCGGGCATCGGCCCGGGCGCGGCCACGCTGCGCTGGATCAAGCTCGGCCACGCCACCAGTGCCGAGATCCAGGCCATGGCCGACCGCCTCACCGCCGCCGACATCCTCGACGTGCACCTGAGCGACCCGGGCGATGCCTCGTTCACCAAGATTCCGTTCAACGGCACCTTCAACTGGATCCGCATCAAACCCGGCATGGAGAAGGCTGCCACGTATCTGGAAACCCATCGCTATGCCGCGCTGGCCGGCGGCAGCCTGGGCTTCACCAAGCTCGAAGGCACCACCGTCAACGCACGCGACAAGGTCGCCTACATGGCGATGTCCTACATCGTCACCAGCATGCTCAACGGCTCGGGCGATGTGAAAGTGCAGGGTCCGGAAGCTGGCGCGGTGTACGCCTTGAACCTGCGTGGCGGCCAGCGCGACAGCCAGGGCGCCCCGATCCACAGCGATTGGGTGCCGATCGACATGGCCGCCCCGGCTGCCCTCACCGGCCACAACCTGGCCAAGGCCGACGCACTAGGCAACCTGGCCGACCCCGAACGGATCGCCAACCCGGACAATCTCAAGTTCTCCGAATCGCTGCGCACCTTGTTCATCGGCGAAGACAGCAGCCTGCATGTCAACAATTTCCTGTGGGCCTACAACGTGGACAGCGGCACGTTGACGCGCGTGCTGTCGGTGCCGGCCGGCGCCGAATCGACCGGCCTGCATGCCGTCGACGAGATCCACGGCTGGACCTACGTGATGAGCAACTTCCAGCATCCCGGCGACTGGGAAAGCCCGCTGCACGACACCGTCAAGGCCACGCTGGATCCGTTGGTCCGCGCCAACTACAAGGACCGCTTCGGTGGAGCGGTGGGTTATCTCACCGGCGACCCGATGGCCGTGCAGTTGAGCAAGGCGTAAGCGCTGCCGTTTCCAGTTGCGGCGCTGCATGACGCGACAGCCGACACGTGCAGCGGGGCATTCCCGCTGCTGTCGCAGACCGGTAGGAGCGCGCACGGGCACGAGGAGCGTTGCCGATGTGGCCTGTCGCGCGCCGCTGCGCTCCTACGGGTACGGTCGATGGGTCTCTGGCTACGTCGGTGAGACGGATCTGACGCACGTGCCTGAGTGCGCCGCTCAGCACTGCCGTAACTCCAGCGCCGTCATCACGATGGGCTTGGCCCAATCGGGTACCTGTGCCAATTCGTCCGGCGTCTGCGGGTATTGCAGGCCGCTGCGGTCCAGTTCCAGTACCAGCATGGGCGATGCCTGACCCGCGGCATCGGCCGGTGCGCTGTTGTCGTAGACATGCAGCACGGCCAGATCGGGCAGCAACGCGATCAGGTTGGCGCGCGAGGCATCGTAACGCTCGCGGATCTTGTGTTCGGGAATGGCATGTCCGCCAGCCGCAACCCGCGCCGCCACGCGCTCGATGTGCAGCTCCACCGTCGCCAACCCGCAGAACCAGACCGCCACCGTGTGCTGGGCGCAGGCTTCGCGCAGCAGGCGCGGAATGGTCGTCGCGCCCAGCGTGGTTTCGAAGGCGAAATCGCTGTTATCGGCCATGGCCTGGCGCAGCCGCCGTACGCCTTCCTGCCAGGCCTGCGCGTTCGCTTCCGCAGGCGCCCAGCCCTGCTCCACCAAGTCCCTGGTGAAGGCGTCCGGGTTGAACCAGGTGGCGCCGTCCTCTTGCAGAAAACGACCCAGTAACGAACTCTTGCCTGCGCCATTGACGCCAGCCAGCACCAGAAGATTGCCCATCGCTTACAGCGACGGGCCCAAGGCGACCTTGCGGCCGCGGCGTGCCGGCGTGGCGATCGCCCTGGCCACGCCCGCACCCTCGGTCGCTGCGGCAAGATGCGCGTCGAACTTCGCCTGCAAAGCCTGCAGCGACTGCGCGCGCGCCGAGGTTGCGGCCGCCGCACTCGCCTGATTGACCAGGCGCCGATACGCCTCGGCATCCACCACCACCGCTTCGGGATGATTGTGGTTGGTGATCACCACCGCCCCGTGCGAGCGCACCTTGCGCATCAGGCTGGGCCAACCTTTTACCTTGATGTCGGCAGCGGGGGATTTTTCGAGATCGGGCAGATCCTGGAAGCGCGACATGGGGGCAGTCCGGGCGGAGTGTTGGCGATCAGCCTACTCTCCAATTCCCAATTTAGGAAATTTGTCCATTTTGACCTCAACGCAGTCGGCCACGTCGTCCAAAACAAGACGGGGCCCGCAGGCCCCGTTCTCTATCTGTACGATGCGCAACTGCTCAGCCGCGCAACTTGCTCAGCAGCTCGCGTGTCACCGGGTCGGCCACATCGGCCGCTTCGCCCTTCAGCGCCGGCAGCAACTGGCTGGCCAGCTGCTTGCCCAGTTCCACGCCGAACTGGTCGAACGCATTGATGCCCCACATCACCGATTGCACGTAGACGCTGTGCTCGTACATCGAGATCAGCCCGCCCAGTGCCTGCGGAGTGAGCGCATCGAGCAGGATCACCGTGCTCGGGCGGCCGCCCGGGTAGCTGCGGTGCGGGTCGCTGCTGTCCTGGCCGTTGGCCAGCGCCTCGGTCTGCGCCAGCACGTTGGCCATCAGCGCGACATGGTTTTCCGCGTACGGGTCGTCGTTGTGCACGGTGCCGATGAAATCGGCCGGCACCACGCTGGTGCCCTGATGCAGCGCCTGGAAGAAGCTGTGCTGTACATCGGTGCCCGCGCCGCCCCACCACACCGACACGGTATCGCTGTCCACCGCCGAGCCGTCGAGCTTGACGCGCTTGCCCAGGCTCTCCATCACCAGCTGCTGCAGGTACGCCGGCAGCAGCGCCAGGCGCTGGTCGTAGGTCATCACCGCGTGCGTGGCGCTACCGAGCAGGTTGCGGTTCCACACTGCGGTCAGGCCGTGCAACACCGCGACGTTTTCTTCCAGCGGCGTGTTGAGCACATGTGCATCGAACTGCGCGGCGCCTTCCAGCAGTTGTTCGAAACGTTCGAAACCAATGGCCAATGCAATCGGGAAACCCACTGCCGACCACAGCGAGTAGCGCCCGCCCACCCAATCCCACATCGGCAGCACGCGGCCCGGTGCGATATCGAAGGCCTTGGCGGCGCGCTCGGGGTTGGCGCTGACTGCGTACAGCCGCTCGCTGCCACCGAGCCAGGCATGCAGGATGCTGCCGTTGAGCAGGGTTTCCTGGGTGCCGAAGGTCTTGGAGATCAGGATGCCGGCGGTGCGTGCCGGATCCAGCGTGGCCAGCGTGCGCTGCATCGCCGCACCGTCGACGTTGGAGACGAAGTGCACGCGGAACCGCGCCCCACTCACCGGACGCAGTGCATCGGCCACCAGCCGCGGACCCAGGTCCGAGCCACCGATGCCGACACTGACGATGTCGGTGACCTCGGTCGCTTCCAGCTGCTGGATCAACGCACCCATGCGTTGGCGCACTTCTGCAGCGGTGGCGTAGGCCTCCGATGCCACGGGCGCGTCGGTCAAATCGCCGCGCAATGCGGTATGCAAGGCCGCGCGTTGTTCGGTGACATTGACCTGCTCGCCACGGAACAGGCGCTGGAACGCGCCGGCCAGATCGCGCTCGCGCGCGATGGCGAACAAGGCATCGAGCGCGGCGCGGTCGTACTTCTGCCGCGCGAAGTTGAAATACAACGGACCGACTTGCCTGGCGTACTGCGTGGGCCGCTGCGGCTCGGCGGCAAGCAATGCGGGGATGGCAGCGCCGCGCAGGCGCTGGGCGTGGGCGTGAAGCGCGTCGAATCCGTTGGTCTGTGTCATGCGGCCTGCGTGGGGATGCTGTGGTTGGTGTGGGAGATCGCGTTGTGCGCGTTCACATATACCAGATTGGGCTTGAAGGTCTTGGCTTCGTCTTCGCTCATGCTGGCGAACGCCGCCACGATGATCAGATCGCCCACCTGCACGTGACGCGCTGCGCCGCCGTTGAGCGACATGATGCCGCTGCCCTCTTCGGCGCGGATGGCATAGGTGCTGAAACGCGCACCGTTGGTGACGTCCCAGATATGGACCTGTTCGAATTCGCGGATGCCGGTCGCTTCCAGCAGCAGGCCGTCGATGGCGATCGAGCCTTCGTAGTTGAGCTCGGAATGGGTGACGGTGGCGCGGTGGATCTTGGCTTTCAGCAGGGACAGATGCATGGACGGAAGGCAACGACAAAAGGAAAGCCGGCATTTTAGCGGAAAGCGCCCGCCCCCACCGGATTGCGCGGCCGCCGGTGGTGAGGGCTTCAGGCCCGCGCAGCGCGAACAAACGCGCGCCCCCGTTCGCTGGCGCTCCGGACCGCTCAGACGCCGCATCGCTGCGTCGGCCTGCTCAGAATTCCAGGTTGTCGATCAGACGCGTGTTGCCCAGGCGAGCCGCGATCAAGGCCACGCGCGCGCCGGTGTAGCTGTCGCCCGGCTCGCTGAGGTCAGGCAGCCGCACCACCGCGTAATCGACCCGGAAACCGGCCTGTTCCAGCGCTTGGCTGGCGGCATCTTCCACCTGCGCACGCGGCGTGCCGGCGGCGTAGCTGTCGCGCATCTGCAACAGCACCTTGCGGATCGTGGCCGAGATCGGGCGATCTTCCGCCGACAGATACTGGTTGCGTGAACTCATCGCCAGGCCATCGGCCTCGCGCACGATGCTGCCGCCCAAAATTTCGATCGGAAACGCCAGGTCGGCCACCATCTGCCGGATCACCGCCAACTGCTGGTAATCCTTCTTGCCGAAGGCGGCCACGTCCGGCTGCACCTGGTTGAACAAGCGCGCCACGACGGTGCACACGCCATCAAAATGCCCTGGCCGGCACTCGCCTTCCAGCACATCGCTGACACCGGGCGCGTGGATCGGCGTAGCCAGCGCGGTGCCGAGCGGGTACATGGTGTCCACATCCGGCAGCCACAGCGCATCGCAGCCGGCATCTTCCAGGCCGCGCAGGTCGGCCTCGGGCGTGCGCGGGTAGCGCGCAAAATCTTCATTCGGGCCGAACTGGGTCGGGTTGACGAACACGCTGGAAACCACGCGGTCGGCGTATTGGCGCGCCAGCATCACCAGCGAATAATGCCCGGCGTGCAGGTTGCCCATGGTGGGCACCAGCGCCACGCGCAGGCCCTCGCGCTTCCAGCCATTGACCAGGGCGCGCAATGCGGAAAGATCGGTCAGGGTCTGGATCATGCGGCGTACGCGTGCTCTGCATCGGGAAAGCTGCCGTCGCGCACGGCCTGCGCATAGGCGCGCACCGCGCCGGCGACCGAGCCGCCTTCGGCCAGGAAATCCTTGACGAACTTGGGCCGGCGGTGGCCACTGTCCAGCCCAAGCATGTCGTGCATCACCAGCACCTGGCCGTCGCAGCCGGGGCCGGCACCGATGCCGATGGTGGGAACGCTAAGGTCGGCGCTGATCTGCGTGGCGATCGGTGTCGGCACGCATTCCAGCACCAACAAGCTCGCACCGGCATCGACCACCGCCTGTGCGTCACGACGCAGCTGCTCGCCAGCTTCGCCGCGGCCCTGCACCTTGTAGCCGCCAAACCGCAGCACCGATTGCGGAGTCAGGCCCAGGTGCGAACAGACCGGGATCTCGCGCTCGACCAGGTAACGGATGACTTCCAGCTTGTGCCCGGCGCCTTCGATCTTGACCATTTCCGCGCCGGCCTGCAGCAGCTGGGTGGCGGCATCCAATGCACGTTCAGGGGTGGCATCGGCTTGGAACGACAGGTCGGCCACCAGCAAGGCGCGATCGAGCGCACGGGCCACCGCGGCGGTGTGGTAGACCATGTCGGCGGTGGTCACCGGCAAGGTGGAATCGTGCCCCTGCACCACCATGCCGAGCGAATCGCCGACCAGGATCAGGTCCACGCCATGGGCGTCGAAGGTGCGCGCGAAACCGGCGTCGTACGCGGTCAACATGACCAGTTTTCGACCCTCGCGCTTGGCCTGCGCCAAGGCGGGCACGGTCCAGGGCTTGCTGTCGGCGTGGCTGCTCATGAAGTCATTACGTGGGGTGATAAGCCGGCCATTATCTACCCAATCGGCTCCAGCCCGCAGGTATCGATGGCGTGCAGGGCGCGCCGCACTGTTCCATGCCCCGGAATGATCGCCTCTGGCGCCAGCTCCGACAGCGGCAGCAGGGCGAAGGCGCGCGCGTGCAGATGCGGATGCGGCACCTGCAGCTGCGGCAGGTCGATCACCTGGTCGGCGTACAGCAGCAGGTCCAGGTCCAGCGTGCGCGGGCCCCAGCGCTCGCCGACGCGACGCTCGCGGCCGAACGCCTGTTCGATGCCCAGCAAGGCCTCCAGCAACGGCAGCGGCGCAAGATCGGTGCGCAGCTGGGCCACAGCATTGATGAAATCGGGCTGGTCTTCGCGGCCCCAGGCCGGCGTGCGATACAAACGCGAAGCGGCGATCAGCGTGGTCTGCGGCACGACGCCCAGCGCGGCGATGGCCGCGCGCACGCTGGCCTCGGCCTGGCCCAGGTTGGCACCCAGGCCGACAAAGGCGGTCTGCATGCCCTACTCGCCTGCGGGCGCGCCGGTCCGACGGCGGCGTCGGCGACGCTTGCGCGGTGCGCCCTCATCGCCGTCTTGGTCGGCCTGCGCCGATTCGATCGCATCCACCAGCTCCTGGCCGGACGACTTCTGCGCCTCACGCCAGAACTCCACATCGGCCGCGTGATCGGGCGATGCGAACTGACGCAGCACCAGGAAATCGAACGCCGCGCGGAAGCGCGGATGCGACAAGGTGCGTAATACCCGCTTGCGCTGACGCGAGGAGAAGCGCGTCTGCAGCAACCAGATTTCCTGCATCGGCAGCGAGAAACGGCGCGGCAACGCGACGCGCTCCAGCTGATGCAAGGTGACGCGATCGGCCGCACGGCGCTGCGCATCTTCCGGTTGCACGCCTTGCGCCTGCAGAGCCATCAGGGTGCGGCAGAACGCCGGCCACAGCAGCAATGCAAACAGGAAGGCCGGCGACACTGGCTCGTCGTTGGCCACGCGTGCATCGGTATTGCGCAGGCCTTCCAGCACCATGGCGCGCAACGCACCACTGCGATTGGACTTCAATGCCGCCGCGCTTTCGGGAAACAGCACGCCGAGCAAGCCATAGCGCTCCAGGCCTTCGAAGCTGGCCACACCGTGCCCGGACAGAAACAGCTTGAGGATTTCTTCGAACAACCGCGCAGGCGCAGCTTCGGACAGCAGCCCGGCCAGACGCGGAATGGGTTCGGCAGTGCCGGCTTCGATGTCGAAATTCAACTTGGCCGCCAGGCGCACCGCGCGCAGCATGCGCACCGGATCTTCCTGGTAGCGCAACTCGGGGTCGCCGATCAACTTCATCAGGCGCGCCTGCACGTCTTCGAAGCCGCCGCAGTAATCGCGTACCGAGAAATCCTCGATGGCGTAATACAGGGCATTGCAGGTGAAGTCGCGGCGGATCGCGTCGTCTTCGATGGTGCCGTATACGTTGTCGCGCACCAGCCGGCCGTTATCGAGTTCGCGGTCGCCGCTGCCATCGTCGACGTTGGCGCGGAAGGTGGCCACTTCGATGATTTCGCGACCGAACACCACATGTGCCAGACGAAAACGGCGGCCGATCAGACGACAGTTGCGGAACAGCGCCTTGACCTCTTCCGGCGTCGCATCGGTGGCCACGTCGAAATCCTTCGGGTGGCCGCCGACCAGCAGGTCGCGCACCGCACCGCCGACCAGATAGGCGCCAAAGCCCGATTCGCGCAGGCGGTACAACACGCGCAACGCGTTGGGGCTGATGTCCTTGCGCGAGATGGTGTGCTGGTCGCGTGGAATGACGCGCAGCGTGAACGGAGATGTAACTGAGGGTTCGATGATGGCGCTTCCGTCTTGTGTTGCAGGATTGCCCAACGGCTATTACCTCACTATACTAGCGCGCTGCACAAGACGTGACAAAAGCGCTCCCTTCGTCTAATGGTTAGGACGTGGCCCTCTCAAGGCTAAAACAGGGGTTCGAGTCCCCTAGGGAGCACCACGATCGGTCTGACTGCTAGACGCCAGAGCCCCGCAATGCGGGGCTTTTGCGTTGTGGCGCAGGCCCTTTGCATGTGCATTGGCCTGCGTGCCATCGCGCAGGCCGCGACCATCTCCGCCTCGCATCTAGCCCGGTCAGGACCGCAGGGGCCCGGGATTGGTCGAGGTTGGTTGCCGCATCCACGGCGCCGGATTCCATCTCAAATCCGCAATGCGGCAGTGCGTTGTCGGGATGCAATACGGCCAAGGCCCTCAACGCGCTCCAGCCAACACGCATGCAGATTCGCGGCATCGCATGGCAAGTGTCAGACGATGTGTCGATCTCAGGGACGCAGCTCAGATCAGCCACATCAGCACACAGAGAACGGGCCTCATCGCTGCGCGCTCGCCGGTACGCATTCGCTGCGCGGTGACGTGAGTGGAGGTGTTTCGCCCGTGCACCATGCGTGCCGGCCGCCCTGGGAATTTGCAGTGCATCGCGTTTGCTCACATGGTCGTCGGCCCAAGCACCGCGTCGTCGCTGTCGGTTTCGGCGACGGCATCGTGGGCATGCAGGCTTTCCAGATGGCGTACCGCCACATGGAAGGCCGCGTAGTGCTCTGCCAGCTGCTGGCGCAGGCGTCGCGCCGCATCTTCGACATACATCAGGTTTGCGCCATTCAAGCGCGCAAATGCCTGTTCGTCGGGTCGCCGCACTGCAGCCTGCACCGGCGTCGCCAACGCCTGCTCGCACAGACCGACCAGTTGCCGGATGGCCAAGCGCTGCGCATCGGCGGGCAGCTCAACGCGTACCTGCGCCACGCTGCGTTGGCTATGCGGCGTGGCGTAGGAACCGTGGTCCTGCAGCCATTGCGCAACCTCGTCCAGCGCCAACGCATCGCGCCCGGCATGTTGCTGCACGAATGCATCGCTCAGCAGCTGCCGCGACAACGCTGCCGAACAGGGGCAAGTAGAGGCGTACAACACCTCCACCTGGAGCTGGATCGTGGTGCGCCCTGCACTGCATTGCGCGGCGATGTGCACTGGATAGGCACGCCAGCCACTAAGCCCCTCACTGCGCAATGCCGGCGTGCGCAACATCAGTTCGACGCTCAGCGTCAGCCGAGCGGCGCGGCTCGCGCAATCGGCATGACTGTCGATCAGCGCCTGCAATAACCCCGAGAGCACGGCCGGCGACACTGGTTGCTGCAGCTGCGTATCCAGCAGGCGGTACAACCGCGACATGTGGATGCCTTTCAGCTCTGCCCGCGGCAGATCGACCTGCACGCTGGCGCGCGCGGCAAGCTGGCTGCCACCGGCCTCCAACTGCACGGGAATGGCGATGTCCTGCATGCCCACCCATCGCAGGGGCGCGCTCAGCGTTGATGGTTCGGTCACAGCAACATCGGGAAGCGTAGCGGACATCGGGATCTCGTCGAAGATAAAGGTGACGACCGCGCCTCAGGCGCGGCCAGGAAACGCAGCGAAGTAGTCGTCGATTCCCGCATGCAATGTCTGCGCGAGTTCGTCCTGATGCGTATCGCTGCACAGGCGGCTGCAATCGTCGCGATTGCTCATGAAGCCGGTTTCCACCAGCAGCGACGGAATGTCCGGCGACTTCAACACCGCAAAACCGGCCTGCCCCACCTGGTTCTGATGCAGGCGCGTCACCTGCTGCAGGCGTTCCAACATCAACGTGCCGAATGCCAGGCTGCTGGCGATGGTGCCGCTCAGCGACAGATCGGCCAGCACCTGTGACAACACCGGATTGCTCGGCACCCGCAGCCGGCGCGCGGTGTCTCCCATGTCGTCGGCAGCGTTTTCGCTATCGGCGATCCAGCGCGCCAGTGCGGAGCTGGCGCCAGTCTGCGACAGTGCAAACACCGAGGCGCCCTGCGCTTGGCGCGTTGGTGCGGCATCGGCATGGATGGAGACGAACAGGTCCGCATTGTGGCGATGGGCGATCAACACGCGCTCGTGCAGCGGCACGAAGCGGTCATCGCTGCGGATCATGGTCGGCCGGTAGCGCGCATCGGACGCCAGGCGTCGATGCAACCGCCCGGCGACCGCCATGGCGACATGTTTTTCGTAACGCGCATCGGCACTGACCGCCCCCGGATCCTTGCCGCCGTGGCCGGCATCGATCGCGACCACGTAAGGGCGCAGGCGTGAATGAGCCGGCTGCGGTGGCTCTGTCTGCCCCGTCGCCGTTGCTGCTGGCGCGCCATCGCTCGTGGACAACACTACGCTGCCAGGCATAGCGGCAAGCTCCAGCACCAGCGCGCCGGCTTCCCAATGCAGGTTGGTCGAACATGGCTGCTGCAGGTCGAGCACGACGCGCAGGCCATCCAGATGCGGCGCACTGCGTATGCGGGTCACCGCAGCGCCGCCCGGTATCGGATCAATGCGCGGCGACTGCGACGACACGCCAGGCAGATCGATGACCACACGCTCGGGACCGGTCAACCGGAAACTGCGATAGGCAACCTGTGCGCCCAGCTCCAACCGAAGGCGCAGCAGCTCGCCCTGCTGCCGCATGCTGCATGCCCGTAAGACGGGAAGTCCTTGTGCAGACCCCAACGCCGGCGAAAGCATCAACACTGCAGCGGCGCCCTGCAGGAGGTGACGGCGCTTCATGCGCGCACCTCAAGACCCGAGCAATCGACCGGACACCGCAGACCGCAGCACTGACTGCGGCGCGATTCCAGACAACACATCCAACACAACGGGAGATAGGACACGGGAGGCAAGACTGCGCGGCGGCGATGATTTGTTATAAAGTAACATTAATTCCGCGAAAGAACGTCAGCTCTTCCTATCCTGCGCGCTTGCGTTCATCTTCTTGTCCCACAACCGGAAGGCGCGCACCACCCGCGACACTCGATTTCTTTAGCACTGCAATGAGTCGCTTATGCACCCCGGTGACCCATTCGATCCGAGACGACTCGCCGACTATCGTGCATTTAAATGGAAAACCTAATAATTTCCAGGTGGGCGGGTTACGCATTTCGAATAAACCGCTACTTGCCACAAAGTTATATTGTCAGTCTCCCGTAAAATTGATCCAGCCATAACTAGAGGTCTCCAGCACACTAGCCACCAAGGAGACCAACAATGCGCAAGAGCAAGTTCACCGAGAGCCAGATCGTCGCCACGCTGAAACAGGTCGAGGGCGGCCGCCAGGTCAAGGATGTCTGTCGCGAGCTGGGCATTTCCGAGGCGACCTACTACGTCTGGAAGTCCAAGTACGGCGGCATGGAGGCCGCTGACGTGCAACGCCTCCGCGACCTGGAGACCGAGCACAGCAAGCTCAAGCGCATGTACGCCGAGCTCGCGATGGAAAACCATGCATTGAAGGATGTCATCGCAAAAAAGCTGTAGACCCGACGCACAAACGCCCGCTTCTGGCCTGGCTCGTCGAGCGGCATGGCTGGAGCGAGCGCCGGGCCTGTTCAGTAGTTGGCGTGGCTCGCTCGACAGCGCGCTATCGGCGCCGTCCCGATCGCGACGAGGAGGTCATTGCGCTGTTGTCCGAGTTGGCCGAGCGTTTTCCCGAGCGTGGATTTGGAAGCTCTTTCAGATCATCCGCCGTCGCGGACATGTGTGGAATCACAAAAGGGTCTGGCGCGTGTACTGCTTGATGAAACTCAATCAACGACGTCGCAGCAGGCGCCGGGTCCCGACGCGCTATCCAAAGCCGCTGGCATGCGGCGATCGACCCAATGCTGGATGGTCGATCGATTTCATGTCCGATGCGTTATGGGATGGTCGGCGGTTCCGCACGTTCAATGTCATCGACGATTTCAGTCGGGAAGCCTTGGCCATCGATGTGGACCTGAATCTTCCGGCCGCCCGCGTCATCCGCACGTTGGAACGCATCGCAGCCTGGCGCGGCTATCCGAACAAGTTGCGTTTGGACAATGGCCCGGAATTTGTTGCATTGGCCTTGGCCGAGTGGGCTGAGCGCAAGGGTATCGCGTTGGATTTCATCGAGCCGGGGCGTCCGATGCAAAACGGTTTCATCGAACGCTTCAACGGCAGTTATCGGCGTGGCGTATTGGACATGCACATCTTCCGCACGCTAAGCGAGGTCCGCGAACAGACCGAACAGTGGCTCGCCGACTACAACCAACAGATCCCGCACGACAGCCTGGGCGGGCTAACGCCCGTCGAGTTCCGTGATCAACATCAACCGCAGACCTCTAGTTTTAGCTGGCATTGAATTACGGGGAGTCGACAATATGACTTTAAAAACCTGCCTTCTCAATTTCTACAACCGTGGCATCAAGTCCATGCAAGTGGGGACACACAATGTATGACGAATCCTGTCAGCTCTCGGCATTCCACAATATACAAATAAAAGGTAGCAAGAATTATGGAAGTCAACCCAGGAGAGTTGACACCCAGATATCGTCAACACATTGACGCAAGGCAAGTGCAGCAACTTTTGACTTAGTCACTCACGAAACTACGGAGAAACACGTACCGTAGGCATGCCTGAATTGCAGGCGAATGTTTCCCGTGAACGGGAGAAGGCGAAGTCATGGAAGTGAAGGCAAAGCTGGCATTTAAGACCCTTGGCGCCGCCGCTATCGCGATGCTGGCGGTTACCGGTTCAGCAAGTGCATGCTGCCCAGGCGATGGAACAGTTGCCACGCTGGCTGCCACGGGCCTGGGCGAGTCCGTGCCCAACGCAACCAATCTTGCGGTAGATCCAACCTGGCGGATTTACGAATTTCAACGCGAGGGCATGCTGTATCTACAGATCAACGATGCAGCTGGCGTAGTGCGTGGCGCGGTTGGTCGCGCAGGCGAAGCTCTGTGGGTGCTGCCGATGGGTAAGGACGTCAATCGTGTGACGGTTTCGACGTTGACGAGACCAACGCTCGCACAATTGGTTTATCAGACCGATAACTTCACGGTGCATCTCATCCCGGGCACTGCTGGAGAGCGCTGGATTGTCACACGGACGAAGTGATCGAGACGGGCTCGGCGACTAGCAGACTCAGGGCTCGCGTATGGCGGCGGCGAAACATGCCGCCATGCGCTTTCAGTCGCGCCCGCAATTCGGCACCCGCTTCAGTTGTGTCGCGCTGCACTACATCCAGCAATGAACTGTCAGCGAAGATTCTGATAACAACGCCCTGTGAACCACCACTTTTCCATGTGCGAGCTTGCACAAGGTGCCGCTTAGCTTGGGGAAGCATTTCGAACGCGTTGAGAGCGCACCTATACGCTGCCAGCTGCAAGCCAAGTGATAGATCGCCACAATTACCACGCAGCGCGTGATGGATCTCAGTGTTATAAAACCGTGCCAGTACGGGTGAGCGCAGCGCCTGGTACACCCCATGCGTTTCGATTTCTAGCGGATATAACCCCCCGACATACTCATGCAGCAATCGCGACTCGATGACTCCTGCTCTGGTCATTTCCATGGCTGCTGCGTGATGCCCACGCTCACGCAGTTGAGCGACACAATCCTTGCGTAACCGGTTTATATGAACATTTATATCCGAATAATCCACAACGCGATTGCGAAGGGTGCGCTCTGCAGCCAGATAGCCCGCCTGAGCAAACTGCAATGCGGCCAGTTGTGCCTGCTCCTGGCTCCCTGCCTGCGTGTATGCGGAGGCCAACCGTGAACCGAGGACAAAGAGTCCCGTCGCAATCACTGCAATCAGTAGCTGGACACTGAACAATTCGGAGTCATATGCGGCGATTCCGTACTTCGACCTAGACAACGCTGCAATAAGGTTTGCCAGCAAGGCGCCAGCCGCGGCTCCCCGCCAGCCATGACGGAGCGTCAGAACGATTGCTGGCCCAGTAAGCGACGCCATCAAAACCTGTCGTAGGAGTGGCTCAGGAACAACATTGGCGGTGCAAAACAATGCTGCCATCGCAAATCCGGCAACTGCACTGTCACGCACCAAATCGTCGCGAAGATAGCTTTCAGCACGCCGGTACCAAAGCAAACCCGGCAGCAAAAACATCAAAATGCCGAGGTATGAACCCAGCCAAGTCCTCAACAGAATCTCAAGGGGAGAGCTAGCTATCGGGCCACCAAGCGTGACATTCAACGCCATGCCACACAACGTACTCCACAAAGCGAGAATCGCCATGATGGGAAGAATGCGATTACGGGTAATGACGTCTGGTGTATGACGGCGAATTCCCGACACAGCGAGGGCGACCGCAGGCGCGAGTAGGAAAGGACTCAGGTATGCCCAAATCGGGGCGTAATCCCTTGTCTCCAACATCGGGACACGCAACCAGAGCATTGCGGCGGCATCCCCCACTAAGAGAAACGGCCAACGACGGTATGGCATGAATAAAAGCGACGCAGCCCTCAGGCCAGCCGGTAGATACCATTGATCAACAGACAGATGCCAGACAAGCAAGTAGACAACGCAATAACCCAGACTGAGCAGAAGCCCTTCAGCCAGCTCTCTTGCTACTGCCATACAACCACTCCCTGGTTCGTCGACGAATTTTGTCTAGTGTGAAGCCATTTGCCACGCCGCGTATAGCTGAAGCGCACAGATCGCGAGAGTGATAAGCGCAACAGCTCTTTGCGCCATCCCTGCCCAATATTCTTGCACTTCAGTGGTGCGATTGGTGACTGTCGTTACCTCGCCTCTCACTTGACTCACTCAACAAAGAAGGCCGCGCAGTGCGCGGCCTTCTTTGTTTTCGATGCCGATATCGGCATAAATGCCATCAGCCCTCCATCTGCTCCAACTCCTTGCCCTTGGTCTCGTAGACGTACTTGAGCACGAAGAACACCGAGATGAAGGCGGCGACGGTGTAGATGCCGTACGCACCGGCCAGACCGATACTGCCGAGCAGGATCGGGAAGCTGACGGTGATGGCGAAGTTGGACGTCCACTGCGCGGCACCGGCAATGGCCAGGCCCGAGCCGCGGATCTGGTTGGGGAACATTTCACCCAGCATCACCCACATCACTGGGCCCCACGAGGCGTTGAAGAACACCACGTAGACGTTAGCGGCCACCAGGGCGAGCATGCCCATGGCATCGGACATCGCAAGCTTGCCGTTGGGATCCAGCGAGGCAGTGGCAAACGCGTAGGTCACCAAGGCCAGCGAGACGGCCATGCCGGCCGAGCCGATCCACAGCAGCGGCTTGCGGCCGATCTTGTCCACCAGCATCACCGTGACCAGGCAGGCGCCGATGCTGAGGCCGCCGGAAAGCACGTTGATCAACAGCGCATCCTGCTCGGAAAAGCCCACTGCCTGCCACAACACCGCGCCGTAGTAGAACACCACGTTGATGCCCACCAGTTGCTGGAACACCGCCAGGCCAATGCCGATCCAGACGATGGGGCGGATCTTGCCGGTGGCCTTGTTGATCAGGTCGGAGAACTTGGGCTTGTGCTGGTCGGCCGCCATCGAGGCGGAAATCTCGCCCAGCTTGGTCTGCGCGGCGGCGTTGCCGTACAGGCGCTTGAGCACCACTAGCGCCTGCTCGCGGCGCCCCTTGACCACCAGGTAGCGCGGGCTTTCCGGGATGACCAGCAGCAGCAACAGGAACAGGATGGAGGGAACCGCCTGCATCCAGAACATCCAACGCCAGGCGGCCTGCCCGGCCCAGAGCGGCTCGGTGGAAGCGCCGGCGGCGTTGGCCAGCAGGTAGTTGCTCAGAAACGCGCAGAACAGCCCGCTGATGATGGCGATCTGCTGCATCGTGGCCAGCCGGCCGCGATAGCGCGCGGAGGCGACCTCGGCGATGTAGGCCGGCGAAATGACGCTGGCCGCCCCCACCGCGAAGCCGCCCATCACGCGGGCGAAGATGAAGAAACCGGAACTGTGCGAAGCACCGGCGCCGATGGCCGAGAGCAGGAACAGCGCAGCGGAAATGATCAGGACCGCGCGGCGGCCCCAGCGGTCGGCCAGGCGGCCGGCAAAGAAGGCGCCGATGGCGCAGCCCAGCAGCATCGAGGCGACCTCGAAGCCGGTCTCGGCGGCGGTGGATTGGAAGGTCTGTTTCAGGCCGTCGACGGTGCCATTGATCACGCCGCTGTCGAAGCCGAACAGGAAGCCACCGATCGTGGCCACGCAACTAATCAGGATGATGAAACGGGTGTTCTCGCCGGCATCGGGGGCGCCGTCAATGGAAACACTGGACATGGGTTCACCTGGGAACGTGCAAGGGAGCGTCCACGGGGGTGGCCGCCATCGGCCGGCGACGCAATGCGCCGCCGGCCACGGGACATCAACGCGTCAGATACTGATTGATCAGGTTTTCATACGCTTCCTGGCGGCCGCTGAGCTGCTGGGGCGCATTGCCGGCTGCATGCTTGGCCAGATCGGCCAGCGTGGTCTTGCCTGCGGCAAAGTCGGCGCCGGCGCCGCTGTCGAAGCTGGCGTAACGCTCGGCGCGCCATTGCTCCAGCGGCGAGTCCGTCAGCAGCGCGTTAGCCACTTCCAGCCCGCGTGCGAACGCGTCCATGCCGCCGATGTGGGCCAGGAACAGGTCCTGCGGGTCGGACGATTCGCGACGCACCTTGGCATCGAAATTCAAGCCGCCCGGTGCCAGCCCGCCCTGCCGCAGCACCACCAGCATGGCGCCGACGGTGTCGTACAGATCGGTCGGGAACTGGTCGGTGTCCCAGCCGTTCTGCGGGTTGCCGCGGTTGGCATCGATGCTGCCGAGCAGGCCGGCATCGGATGCCACCTGCAGGTCATGCTCGAAGCTGTGGCCCGACAGCGTGGCGTGATTGGCTTCGATATTGAGCTTGAAATCCTGGTCCAGGCCATGCTGGCGCAGGAAGCCGATCACCGTGGCGCTATCGAAATCGTACTGGTGCTTCATCGGCTCCATGGGCTTGGGCTCGATCAGGAAATTGCCCTTGAAGCCAATCGCGCGGCCGTAGTCGCGCGCCAGGGTGAGGAAGCGCGCCATGTTGTCCTGCTCGCGCTTCATCTGGGTGTTGTGCAGGCAGGCATAGCCTTCGCGACCGCCCCAGAACACGTAGTTCTTGCCACCGAGTTCAACGGTCGCATCGATCGCGGCCTTGACCTGCACCGCCGCACGCGCCACGACATTGAAGTCCGGGTTGGTCGATGCGCCATTCATGTAGCGCGCATGCGAGAACAGGTTGGCCGTGCCCCACAACAGCTTGATGCCGGTGTCGGCCTGGCGCTGCTTGGCGATGCCCACCATGTGCTTGAGGTTGCGCTCGTACTCGCCGATGTCGTCGGCATCCGGTGCCAGGTCGATGTCGTGGAAGCAGTAATACGGCACGCCGAGCTTGGTGAAGAACTCGAACGCCGCATCGGCCTTGGCCTCGGCACGGTTCAACGCGGTAGTGCCCGCATCCCACGGATACGCACGCGTGCCCGGGCCGAACGGGTCGGCGCCATTGCCGCAGAAGCTGTGCCAGTAGGCCACGGCAAAGCGCAGATGCTCGGCCATGGTCTTGTCGCCGATGGTTTTGTTGGCGTCGTAGACCTTGAACGCGAGCGGGTTGTCCGAATCGCGGCCTTCGAAACCGATCTTGCCGATGCCGGGGAAATATTCTTTCGCGCCGATGTACACGGTGTTGCTCATGGGGTGTGAAGTCCTTGCTGCTGGGGGAGTTGTAGAAAACTATCGATCAACCGGCATAGAGCGGACTGACGACATGCAGGTGCTTGAGGAAGGTCTGGTAGTGCTGCTGATACTGGGCCACGCGCTGCGGGTTGGGCTGTGCGGCAAGCCCATCGTCCACCTGCAGGTGCTCCAGCACCACGTCGGCCAACGCGGCATCGCCGCCATCGGCGCGCTCGCAGGCCCACAATGCCTGTAGCGCGGCACCGAACGCAGCGCCTTCGGGCTGGGTCGGCACGACGACCTGCAGGTTGAAGATGTCGGCTACCATCTGCCGCCACTGCGCGCTCTTGCTGCCGCCGCCGGTGAGCAGGATGGTATCGAACTGCAACCCCGCAGCAACGAAGGCATCGAAGCCGTTGCGCAGGCTGTAGGTCGCACCTTCCATCGCGGCGCGATAGAAATGCGCGGCGGTGGTGTTGTGCATATCCATTCCGAACAGGCAGCCGCGCGCGGCCGGCAGATCCGGGGTGCGCTCACCGTTGAAGAACGGCAGCAACACCAGACCGTCGGCGCCCGGTGGGGTGTCGGCGATCATCGCTTCGGTCTGGTCGCGGGTGATGGAGAACATGCGCATCACCGCCTCGGTGGCGACGGTGCAGTTCATCGTGCAGATCAAGGGCAGCCAGCCGCCACTGGAGGAGCAGAACGCGGCCCAGCGCGCCTCATCGTCCACTACCGGGTGATCGGCATAGGCGAACAAGGTGCCGGAGGTGCCCAGGCTCATGGTCAGACGTCCGGGCACCACGTTGCCGGTGCCGATGGCGGCCATCATGTTGTCGCCGCCGCCGGTGGTGACACGCACGCCGGCGGGCAGATTCAATGCCTGGGCGGCGGCATCGGACAACGCGTAGACCGCGCCCGTGTCCACCAGCGGTGGCAACGCATCGCGCAGGTCGCGTTGGGCATCCACTGCGCTCAGCATGCGCTCGGACCACTGCCGCGTACGCACGTCCAGCCAGCCGGTACCGGAGGCATCGCCCACTTCGGCAAAGCGCTCGCCGGTGAGCCAGAAGTTGATGTAGTCGTGCGGCAGCATCACCGTGGTCATCGCGGCATACGCTTCGGGGCGATGCTTGCGCGTCCACGGCAATTTGGAGGCGGTATAGCCGGCCATGATGGGGTTGCCTGCTGCGGCCACGCTGCCTGCGGCGCCGCCGACGGCGTCCATGATTTCATCGCATTCCAGCGCAGTGCTGGTATCGCACCACAGCTTGACCGGCGCGGTGACGCTGCCGTCGGCGGCCACCGGCACGAAGCCATGCTGCTGGCCGGAGACGGAAATGCCGCGCACGCGTGCACGCTGTTCGCCATCGAGCTGCGCAAAGCAATGCACGATGCCGTCGATCCACCACTGTGCCTGTTGTTCGCGGGTGCCGTCGTCGCGGCTGATCAGCTCCATGGGCGCGGCGATGGTGGCGACCACGGCGCGATCCTGCGGATCGTAGGCCACCAGCTTGACGCTCTGCGTGCCCACATCCAGTCCTACATACAAGCTCATTGCGTCACCAATCGGTTGTTGTTGAGTCCCACCTGCTGGGTGCGGCCTGCGCCCAGTTCCAGGTCCAGGGTCTGCCCTGCGTAGGACAGTTGATAGCGCCCGCCACGATCGCTGTGCAAGCGTGCCTGCTGCAAGCGGCCGCCCTCCCATTCCAGATCCACGCTGGCGCCGCCACGCACGCGCAGACCGCGCACGCTGCCGCGCGGCCAGGCCTTGGGCAAGGCCGGCAGCAGGAACACGCTACCGCCCCAGCTTTGCAGCAGCATCTCGGTGATGCCGGCGGTGCCGCCGAAGTTGCCATCGATCTGGAACGGCGGATGCGCGTCGAACAGGTTCGGATAGGTACGTTCGGGCGAAATCAGCAGTTGCAGGATGCGGTAGGCATGCTCCCCGTCGGCCAGCCGCGCCCACAGGTTCAGCCGCCAGCCAATGCCCCAGCCGGTGGCGTTGTCGCCGCGAATTTCCAGCGAGCGGCGTGCGGCCGCAGCCAGGTCCGGGGTATCGCGCAGATTGATCTGACTGGAAGGATGCAGGGCGTACAGATGCGAGACGTGGCGGTGGTGGATCTCCGGCGCCTGCATGTCCCAGTCCTGCTGCCATTCCTGCAACTGCCCTGCCTTGCCGATGCGGTTGGGCGGCAACTGCTCGCGCAAGGCGGCCAATTGCTGGGCGAACTCCGCATCGATGCCGAGCAACTTGCTCATGGCGATGCATTGCGCGAACAAATCGCGCAGCAGCTGCGCGTCCATGCTGGGACCGGCGCACACGGCCGCACCGAAGGGATGCTGGTTTTCCGGCGACATCGACGGATTGGTCACCATCGCACCGGTCTGCGGATCGCGCATCAACGTGGCAACGAAGAATTCGGCGGCGCCCTTGAATAACGGGTAGACCTTGCTCAGGTACGCGCGGTCGCGGCCGTAATCCCAGCGGTCCCACAGTTGCTGCATCAGCCATACGCCGCCCAGCGGCCACAGGCTCCATTGCGCGCCGTCGATCGGGCCGGCCTGGCGCCACAGATCGGTATTGTTGTGGACCACCCAACCCGGCGCGTCGTAGATCGCCCTGGCGGTGCGCGCGCCGGTCTGGGCCAGATCGAACAGCATGGCTTCCAGCGGCTCAACGCATTCGTGCAATGCGTTGGCCTCGCTGGGCCAGTAGTTCATCTCGGTGTTGATGTTGATGGTGTACTTGCTTTCCCACGGCGGCTGCATCAGGTCGTTCCAGATGCCCTGCAGGTTGGCTGGCTGGGTGCCGGGCCGCGAGCTGCAGATCAGCAGGTAACGTCCGTATTGGTGATACAGCGCAGCCAGTGCCGGATCATTGCCTTCGGCGAACCGCTGCACGCGTTCGTCGGTAGGCAGCTGCGTGGCCGCGCTGCTGCCGAGGTCGATCGCCACGCGCCGGAACAGGCGTTGATGATCGGCCAGGTGCGCGCGCAACAACGCGGGAAAATCCAGCTTGGCAGCCTTGCGCAGGCATGCGGCGGTCGATGCGAGCGGATCGCCATCGACCGCATCGAAACGTTGGTAACTGGTCGCGGCGCTGAGTAGCAACACCACTTCGTCGGCCGCGTCGATGCGTAGACGGTCGCGCACTTGGCTGAGTTTGCCGCCGCGCACCTGCGGCAGCACCCGCAATGCAAATCGCAGCTTGCCCTCGATGCCGGCAAAGCTGCCGTTGCGACCACTGAACAGCAAACCGCCCTGCTCGGCGGTGACCTCGCCGGTTTGCGGGCTATCGATGCCCACACGCACCGAAATACCGCCGGGGCGGTCGCACGACAGCCGCACCACGATGCATTGCGCCTGCGCAGAGACGAACACCTCGCGCCGATGCACCGCGCCGCCGGAGCGGAACGTGGTGGTGGCCACCGCCGTGTCCAGATCGAGCTGACGGCGATAGTCGCTGATGCCGTCGGCGCGATCGAAATCCAGCAGCAGATCGCCCAACGGTTGGTACGGCATCTGCTTGAGCGGGCGCGAGAGCAGTTTGGCATCGGCCAGTTGTTCGGCCTCTGCGTAGCGCCCGGCGAAGATCAGCGCACGCACCTGCGGCAACGCGGCCAGTGCGTCAGGGCTGGTGGAATCGTAGGGCCCGCCTGCATACAGCGTGTCTTCATTGAGCTGCAGGCGCTCGTGGGCGATACCGCCCCACACCATCGCGCCCAATCGCCCGTTGCCGACCGGCAAGGCTTCCACCCATTGATTGGCCGGCTCGCGATACCACAGCTGCAGGGCCTGCGCTGCCGCGACGGGCGGGAGCGCGGTTTTTTTCGAAGCCTGCGCGGCCTGTGCAGCCGCCGGCCCGGCGCCAAGGACCGCAATGGCGGCCCCGGTTGCCTTGCACAGCTCACGACGGCTCAGCACGGCAACCGCCGTGCTGACTGACCGGAACCGCGCGCGCCTGCCTTGCGGCGTTCCGGCATCTGGGTGCTCATCGACTGAAGACAGCCTGCGATCATCGACGACGCGCTTTGCCCGACGCAATCTTGCGCTGCAACACGCTGACCGGCTTGCCGTCGTACTGGATGCTGGCGTCGGTCTTGGGCGCGAGCGCGCCGGCATCCTCGCGCGGGCCGTCGACGAAGCGCACGTTGATGGTGCGTTTGGCCTGCATGCCGGTCCAGCTGCCTTCGCGCTTGCCGATGCTCAACTCGCCCTTGGCCTGGTTCCAGACCAGCGGGATGCGGCTGAACTCGCCCTTCTCGTAACCGTAGCCTTTGCCATCGTCTTCATACAGCGAGAACTGGCCATCGGCGCCGGTGTAGACCACCACGGTGAGCGGTGCATCCGGCACCTGGTCGACGTATTCCTGCACCGGGCCGGTGGGCACGATGGAACCGGCACGCACGAACAACGGCATGCGCTCGATCGGCGCGGCAGCTTCGATGCTCTGGCCGCCCTCGTAACGCTTGCCGGTTGCGAAATCCAGCCAGCTGCTGCCGGCCGGCAGATACACCTGCCGCGAGGTGGCGCCGAAGCGGGTCACCGGTGCGACCAGGAACGCCGGCCCGAACAGGTACTGGTCGTTGATGTCGCGGACCTTGGGGTCGTTCGGGAAGTCCATCATCATGCCGCGCATGATCACGCCATCGCGCTGGTAGGTGTCGCCGGCCAGGCTGTAGATGTACGGCAGCAACGCATAACGCAAACGGTTGTAGTAGGTCATGCTCTCGTAGAACGGCGTACCTTCCGGTGCGATGTTCCAGATTTCGCGGTACGGGAACTGGCCGTGCGACCGGAAGATCGGCACGAACGCACCGAACTGGAACCAGCGCGTGTTGAGCTCGCGCCATTCCGGCAGGTGGGCCGGATCCTGGTCTTCATAACGCTTCTCCACCGCAAAGCCGCCGATGTCGAAGGTCCAGTTGGGCAGGCCCGACAGGGCCATGTTCACGCCACCGGAGATCTGGTCGCGCATGTCGTCCCAGCGCGACACGATGTCGCCGCTCCACACTGCCACCGCATTGCGCTGGGTGCCGGCATAGCCCTTGCGCGAGAGGATGAACACGCGCTTGTCGTCGGCCGCACGGTCGCCCACGTACACGCCATGCGTGTGCGGCAACGGGTAGGAGTTGAAGTATTCGGTGGACGAGCCCAGCGCGTTGGGCGTGGTGCGGGCCTTGCGCTCGGCGATGTCCAGGTTGGAATGCACGTCCGGCTCGTCGGCGTCCATCCACCAGGCATCGAAGCCCTTGCTGTTGAGCTTTTCGTTGATCTGGCGCCAATAGATCGCCTGCGCCTTTTCCGAATACGGGTCGTAGAACGAGTTCTTGTAGCCCTTGCCGATCCAGTCCAGTTCGCCCACTTCCACGTTGCGCCTGAACATGAAACCGGCGGCGTCCAGTTCCTTGTAGTTGGCGGTGGTGGGATAGAACTTGGGCCAGATCGAAATCATGATCTGCGCATGCATGTCGTGCACGGCCTTGACCATGCCGTCCGGGTCCGGGAAGTGCTGCTTGTCGAAATCGTGCGAGCCCCAGGCGTCTTCCGGCCAGTACGACCAATCGAGCACGATGTTGTCCAACGACAGTTTGCGCTTGCGGTATTCGGCCACCGCGCCCACCAGCTCGTCCTGGCTCTTGTAGCGCTCACGGCTCTGCCAGAAGCCGTAGGCCCATTTGGGCAGCATCGTCGACTTGCCGGTGAGTTCGCGATAACCGGCCACTGCCTGGTCGTACGAATCGGCGGAGACGAAGTAATAGTCGATCATCTGGCCGGCTTCGGACCACAACGACAGATCCTTCGCTTCGGCGGCCGGCAGCGGGTCGCGATGCAGCAGCGCGATGTAGCTGGGGTCGATCAGGTCCCATTCGATCTTGACGGTGTGGCGCTGGCCCGGCTCGAGATCGAGCTTGAATTCGTGGTTCCACGGGTTCCAGTTCTGGCGCCAGCGATCGATCACCAGCTTGCCGTCCACATACAACTTGGCGTATTCGCTCGAATACAGCGAGAAGGTGTGTTCGCCACCGGTGAGCGCTTCGATCTCGCCCTCCCAGGTCACTTGCATGCGGCTGTTCTTGTCCTTGGTGATCGCCTTCTTCGGGTACTTGGGCAGATCGCTGAGGTATTGGTAGTTCACCTCGCTCTCGCGGCGTTCGAGGATTTGCTTGCCGTTGATCGCATAGCGCGCGGTCAGTGCGCCGGCCTTGCCCTTGGCGTCGTACAACTTCAGCGTCTTCGGCAGCGGCTGCAGGCCGCGCGGGTCGCCCAGGCGGGTGATCGAGTTGTTGTCCCACAGCAGGCCGTAATTGCGGCTGGACACCAGGTACGGCACCGCCATGTCGATGTTGTTCTGCTGCAACTCGACGTTGCGCCCCTTCTGGTTCATCCAGCCCTGCTGATGCTGGCCGAAGCCGTACAGCGCTTCGTCAGCGGGCGACTGGAAGCGCTGGCGCACGCTCAGGTACTGCTTGCCCTCGGCCTTCAACGGCGCAAAGCTGCGGCCGCCGGCCACTTCCGACAGCACCGGCTTGCCGTTGGCATCGGCAAAACTGACATGGCCATCGACGGTGGAGATGCTGGCAGTGACCTTGCCGGTCTTCAGCTGCACGCTGTCGCCCTGCTCGGCCATCTGGAATGCGGTGTCGCCCTGCACCGGCACGCGCATCAGGCTGGGGCTGCGCGCGAAATCGCCGTCCGGGTCTGCGCTGACGCGGATGATGCCGCTGTCGACCACTTGCAGGCGCACCGGCGCGGCGCCCTTGGCGCTCGGCACCACGGTGACGCCATCGCCGGCCTTGCGTACTTCCTGCGCATGCGCGGCGTTGGCCAAAAGGGCCAGCGACAAGGCCAGGCACTGGGCCAGTGGCGTACGTCGGTTGGCAGGCACGGCGCCGGCGGAACGGATGGTGGTTTGCATGATCACTCCCTTTGAATGACGAAACGGTGCCGCGGGGGCGGCAGCGCATGGGTAAGGCGAGGCGATGCCGTCGCGGCATCGCGGCGTTGTGGCAGGCGCGCTTATTTGTAGGTTGCCAGCTTGATCTTGAGCAGCTGCGGCACGCTGGAAAAGTTGACGCCGTAATCGGTCTGGTCGCCATTCCAGTTGCGCTGGAATTTCCAATCGTTGCCTTCGTACACACCTTCCTCGACACGGTCGTAGATCATGTTGGCGGTGGCATCGCTGGCCGGATGTAGGGTCACGCGCGCGTGATAACCGGTGACCAGGAATTCGTCCGGGCTCAGTTCGGCGATCAACGCGGCGCCGATCGGTTCGGGATTACCCGGTGGGTCACCCTTGAACCAGAACTGCGGCACGCCATAGGTGATGGTGGCGCTCCAACGGTCGTTGAGCTTGAGCTCCTGCACGGCCTGGCCGGGTTCTTCGGCAGTGCCATGCAGCTTGCCTTCGGAAGCGGCCTTGGCGAACGGTCGCATGCCCATGCTGACCGCCTGAAACCCGAGCGCGAACGGCGCCAGCGTCTCTTCGTTGACGTGCTTGGCACCGAGCGGATAGTTGGAATAGCGGGTGTAGTCGATGCCGAAGGCCGACCAGCCGATGCCGTCATGGCCCAGCGTGGGGTACAGATAGCGCGCGTATTCCGGGCGGTTGCCGGTTTCGGCCACGAACAACGCGTTGTCCGGGCGTGCGTAACGTTCCAGCACCGTGGTGTACATGCGGTATTCGGGCATGTAGATGTCCGGCGCCAGCAGGTCGATATGCGGGCCGGCCGCCTTCCAGACATCCAGCACGTTGTCGGTGGGGCCACCGCTGGCGTACTGGCCGGGCTGGCCTGGATTGAACGGGCCGCGCAGCGCTGCATTGACGTACATCGGCAACGGATACTCGGCCTTGCCGGCTTGCGCTACCTGGTCGATGTAACGGCCGATCGACCACGCGTGGAAGATTTCGTCGGCATCGGCACCGAACACCTGCGCCCAGGTGCCCGGCTGCTTGTTCATGCGCTTGATCAACTCGTCCGGCACTGCGCCGTCGAACAGCTCCTGCGCCATCGGCGAGAAGTCGCGCACGCTGCCGTAGGTGCCCGCCTCGTTCTCCGGCTGGATCATGATCACGGTGTGCTGCGGGTCCACCTTCTTCAGGTGCTGCATGAAGGCGACGAACGCCTTGCGGTCGGCATCCAGCGTGGCCTGCGCATGCGGCGACAACGAACCGATCGACTTGCCTTCGCGGGTGACCACGCGCGGGAAGCGCTGGTTATCGGTCTTGACCCAATGCGGCGCGTACTGCGGGCCGTTGTTCTTCCAGGTTGCGAACCACAACAGCACCAGGCGTACCTTGTGCTCGCGCGCCTGGCCCAGCAGCGTATCGACGAAGGAGAAATCGAACCTGCCTTCTTCCGGCTCCACCTGTTCCCAGGCGATCGGCACCTGCACGGTGTTGGGGCCGAGCACCTGCATGGCCGGCCACACCTTGTCCATGATGCCGGGGTAGTTGCTGGAGTTGTTGACCTGCGCGCCCAGGATCAGGAACGGCGCACCGTCGACCATCAACGCATGCTTGCCGTCCTTGCTGACGAACTGCGGCATGGGCGTCTGTGCAGCCGGCGCCTGCGCGTTGTCCGGCGTTGCCGCAGCGGTGCTTGCAGCAGCAGCGTTGGTTGCAGCAGGTTTGCCGGCATCGCCCTTGTCGCCAGATTGGCAGCCAGCCAGGGCCAGCGTCAGCGCGGACAGCAGCAGCGGGCGCAGGCAACGCCGTGCGCTGGAATGGGACATGGCACGTGCAACGGGGGAATGCATGGACATAAGACTCCGTGTCACCAGGTATCGGTGCGGAAGGGGGAAACAGGAAGGGCGTCGCGATTGATCAGGTTGGCGTCGTCCGGGTTTTCGCTCCAGCCGTAGCGCACCGCGACCGGTGCGGCGACGGCATCGCTGCGCACGATCACGCGGTCGCCCTCGATCTGCGCGCTGGCCGGGTGGAAGCGTTGATCGGCGCCGGCAATACCAAAGCCCTGCACGGCACCGCCGCCACGCACCTGCAGCGCACTGCCCTGCAAGTCGAAGCTCAGCACCGCCTTGCCGCCGTCAAAGCGCGCGCGCTTGAATACCGGCGCGCTGTACACCAGCGTTTGGCCGTACGCCACATGGCGTGCAGCAAGCGCAAGGCGATGACCGACATCGCGCTTGTTGGTGGGATGGATGTCGGTGGGGTTGCCGATGTCGATGATCACCGCCTGCCCGGTTGCCGGCAGCGCCAGCGTCTTGGACTGCGACTCGCGCAACAGTGCCCACGGGCTCAGCTCACCCGTGTCGCCACCGGCCTTGAAGTTGGCCAGCTGCACCCACAGGAACGGCAGCGTTTTGTCGCCGCGCTCGGCACGCCATTGCCGGATCATCGCTGCGAACTGCTCGCGGTATTTCACCGCGCCGGTGTCGGTGGCATTGGTTTCGCCCTGGTACCAGATCACGCCCTTGACCGGGAACGGCTGCAGCGGATGGATCATCTGGTTGTACAGCAGCGTGGGCAGCTGATTCTTGTTGTCGGTCAACGACACCCGCACCGCGGCCGGGCGGAATTTCCAGCCGCCCAGCGCACGCTTGGCACCGGCACTGGTCTGCACGAAGCGTTGTTCATCCGGGCCATGCATGCCGCCACCGCCGCTGAGGTCTTCCACGCGGACCGCAATGTGGTTGACGCCGGCCTTGAGCGCTGCAGCCGGCACCTGATATACGCGTGGCAGGTTCCATTGCTTTTCGGTGCTGCCGACCTGCTGGCCGTTGACGTAGGTGGTATCCGAATCGTCGATCTGGCCCACGCCCAAGGTGATGCCGGCCTTGGCCTCGGCAGCGCTGAGCGTCATGGTCGTGCGATACCAGGCGATGCCGTCCATGCCGTCGTAGCCGCTGGATTCCCATTGCTTGGTGACCGGGATGCTGTCCCAGTCGCTGTCGTCGAACGCCGCTTCGCGCCATTGCGGCATCTCGCCTTCCACCTTGGGCCAACGCGCGATGCGCTTGCCGGTGGCGGCCTGCGCTGCGGCGTCGCGTTGCTTGATCGCCTCGATCGCGCCCTGGTTCTGATCGGCGCTCAGGCCCAACGACGTAGCGTCCATCCACGCTTCGATCGCGCTGCCACCCCAGGTACTGTTGACGATGCCGATCGGCACGCCGGTGCTGGCGCGCAGCTCCTTGGCGAAGAAATAGCCAACCGCAGTGAATTCACCGGCGTTGGCAGGCGTTGCGGCCTTCCACTCGCCGCCGGTCAGGCGCGTCTGCGGCTGCACCGACCACGATTTGGGCACCTTGAAATGCCGTAGCTGCGCATCGTTGGCAGCGGCCACCGCTTGCGGGCCGTCGCTGGCCTGGGCCAGCGGCCATTCCATGTTCGATTGCCCGCTGGCCAGCCACACATCGCCGACCAGCACCTCGCGCACCTGCAGCTCCCCCCCGTCGCCCTGCACACGCAGCAGGTAGGGGCCACCGGCAGCGTGCGCAGGCAGCCTGACCTTCCATTGCCCTGTTGCGTCGGCCTTGGCGGTGGCGCGCTTGCCGTCGAAGCTGACCGTGATCGCGGCGTTGGGCGAAGACCAGCCCCATACCGGCATCGGCTGATCGCGCTGCAGCACGGCGCCATCGGCGAACAGCAGCGGCAGCGTTGGCACCGCCCAGGCCGCCGGACTGACCAGCACCAGGCCCAGCAGGCAGCCACGACGAACGAAAGAAGCGGTCATGCAGTGATCTCCAAAGTCGGCGCAGCCAGGCGGCGCGCAGCGCCGTACACGGTAAGACAGCGCGATGACGCGCGCAGCGACGCGGCGCTCATCGTGGATCGCCATAGAAGATGCCACGGCCACCGGTGGCAAAGTACACGCGGCCGGCAATCCGCGGGTCGCCGGTCACGCCATACGGTTTGCCGAAGCGATGGGCATCGTCGTTGATGCGTCGCCAATGGGCGCCTTCGTCGTCGGAGCGGAAGATGCCATCCACGCCCGCCACGCGCCCGGCCAAATACAGGGCCGCCGGCGCGCCGGCACGCAGCGCCTTGCCGATGCCCAACGAGCGCGCTTCATCGGGTTTGGAAAGCGTGCGCAACTGGCCGTTCTGCCAACGCATCACGCCCAGCGTCGGGCTGGCCAGATACACCACGCCCGCACGCCATGGGTCGGGCCGCAGTTGCGGGCGCGCACGTTCATCGCGCGCCGGGGTGCCGACCCGCTGCCCGGTATCGCGAAAGCTGGCCGCGCCATCGCTGCTTTCGTACAGGCGCCCACTCACCCGATCGGCCGCATACCAGCGCTGCGCATCGACGCGGTCGGCCACCACCACCGCGGTGTCGGGCAAGCCCTGCACGCGCTGCCAGTGCTTGCCGAAATTGCCAGTGCGCCACACCCCGCCTTGGTCCGGCACCCACACCACTTGCGATGCATCGGCGGCAATGGCAATGGTGCCTGCCCCCTGCCCGCGCGGCGGTTCGCTGGCGAATGCAGCCCAGTGCGTGCCACCGTCCTGCGAATACAGCGCGCGGATCTCGTTGTTGCGGCGATCGCGCACGGTGCCGCTGCGCACCACCCACTGCGGTGCCTGGCCGGCGGCGTCGATGCTTTCGCCATTGGTCAGGCGCGGGCCCAGATACTGCAACTGTGCGGTGTCCAACGCGTCATGCCGGAAGCCATCGATATCGCCCAGCGCGCTGAGCAGGTGCGCACCGGCCATCGGGCTGAGCAGATCCAGCGGCACGGTTTCTTCCAGCCCACGGTCCTGGAACCACCACTGCAGCGGCGGCTGCGTTGAAAACGTCTGCAGGTTGCGCGAGGCCCAGATGCCGTAGCCGGTGACGAACAGGGCGTGGTTGCCGTCGAACGGATCGATCGCCAGCGCGCCTATCCAGTGCGGCGTTGCGTGCGCGGTCCACGGCGCGGCGCTGTGATCGAACTGCGCACCCGCCAACAGCGGAACCCAGCTGCGCCCGCCGTCATCGCTGCGGAACACCTCATCGCGCGGCGCGCGGCGGCGGAAGGTGCTGGTCAGCAGCACCTGCGGATGTTGCGGATCCACTGCCACCGCCCCCCAGCCGAAGCCATCGCCGCTCGCCGGTTGCGGGATCGGGCTGATCTCGCGCCAGCGGCCCTGCATCGCGTCGTAATTCCACAGCGCGCCACCGGCCATCAGATCCGGGCCAGGGTGATCGCCATAGCTCAGGTACCACTGCCCAGCGTTGTTACCGGCCATGTGGTTGGGGCGCAGCCCCTTGGGTTGCCCGGCCACGGCCGCCCAGGTGCGCCCCGCATCTTCGGAGACGTACAGGCTGGTTTGCGCAGTGGAAACGCCCACATAGATGCGTGGTGTCGGATTGCCAGCACGGCCGCTGGCGGCGTCGAAGACGACGAAGGCGATGCCCACGGCCTGTTCGCTTCCGACATGGTTGCGTGCCGTGGCCCCTGCCAGTGCATCGGCTGGAAAGGTCTCCACCCGCGTCCAGTGCGCGCCGCGATCGTCGCTGCGCCACAGGCCTGCGTCACGCGAGCCAAGCAACAGCACACGGCCGTCGTGCGGGTCCACCGCCAGCCGCTCGCCATTGGCGCGGCCCAATTGATTGCCACCGAGCTTGAACGGCAAATCGGCGCGTTCGAAATGCTTCCCGCGATCGAACGAACGCAACACGGCCGCATTGCCGGCGCGTTCGTGCATGTAGGTGCCAGCAGCCAGGTACAGCGCGTTCGGGTCGGCAGGATCGACCGCAAAGGCGTCGATTCCCATCAGATTCCAGTCGTCGGCCCCCAACCAATCGGTCAGCGCGACCCACTGCTGCGCCTGCGCGTCCCAGCGATAAGCACCACCGACATCGGTGCGTGCATAGGCAAGATCGCGTTCGGCGGGATGAAACAGCACGCCGGTGACAAAACCGCCTCCCCCGATGGCCACGCTGTGCCACTGATACGGTGCCGGCGTGCCGGGCTCGTCCGCAGATCCCTCGGACGGCATGAAGAGCACCACCAGCGTCAGGCAGACAGCAGTCAGCCACGCATGTGCTGCGGAAAAACGGCGCTTAGTAGGCGGATCGATCACGGCGATCATTCCTCCGGCTCCCCTCGCGATCGATGGCCTGGCCATCGATAGGAAAAACACCGGCCCAACGAGCTGCCTGCACAGCTCGCCGGACCGGCGACGCACTTCCTACGGCGCGTTCTACAGGCTGGCCCGCAACGTCAGGCCATACCGACGATCGTTGATCACGAAATCGCGGTAGCGCGACTCGGTGCCCAGATAGCTTTCGCGACGGGTATCGAGCAGATTCACGCCATCGAGCGAAATCGACCACACATCATTGATGTTGAAACGCAGCGAGGCATCCAGCTGGCCGAAGCCCTTGTTGTAGACCGGCAGGTTGCCGGTGCCGTTGCCCGCCGTGGTCACCAGCCAGTCGCTGCGCCAGTTGTAGGCCACACGGCCCTGGAAGCGCGCCGTTTCGTAGCTGAGGATCGCGTTGTAGCTGTTCTTGGACAGGCCCTCCAGCGGCACCGTCAGCGACTGGCCGTTGGTGTCGGTGGCGGTGGGGCTCGGCGCCTCGCTGTCGACGTAGGTGTAGTTGGTCTGCAGGCCGAAGCCGCTCAACCAGCCCGGCAGGAAGTCGAAGAACTGCGTGTAACCCAGTTCGGCGCCGCGGATCTTGCCCGAATCGCCATTGACCGGACGGGTGATCTGCCACACCTGGCCGTCGTACACCTCGTTGAAGACGGCGTTGGCGATGAAGCCTTCCACCTTCTTGTAGAACAGGGTGCCGTACATCATCGAGCCCTGGCCGAAGTACCACTCCAGCGCGGTGTCGAACTGGTCGGCCTTGACCGCTTCCAGACTCGGGTTACCCGCGGTGCCGGTGAAAGTGGAAGCGCCGTTCGAGGTGCCGGTGCTCAGGCTCAGGTTCGGGTTGAGCTTGTCGAAGGTCGGACGCGAAATACCGCGCGAGGCGGCAAACCGCCACTGCAGCTGATCGCTCAGCATCCAACGCAGGTTCAAGCTGGGCAGCACGTCGGTGTAGGTCTGCTGCGCATCCACCGGAATCAGGCCACCACCTTCGGCATCGGTGCCGGTGCGCACGCCTTGCGAGCCCACTTCGGTACGCACCACGCGCACGCCGATGTTGCCATCGAACGGAATCTCGCCATCCACGCCAAAGCGCAGCACGCCATACGCCGCGTAGGTCTTCTCGTTCTGCGTGTTGATGTTGTTGGGTGCAAATTCCAGCGGGCTGGCACCGAAGGCAGCCAGGGTCTGCTGATAGTTCGCCACTGCCGCATCGGATGCCGTCAGGGTCGGCCCGAAGGCATGACTCTGGCCGCGGAAGAAGTCGGTGATCGGATTGGTCATCACACCGATGCCGGGGTACTGCGAAAACGGTGCGCCGTCGCAGTTGTTGATGCACATGAAGCGATAGATGTTGCCCTTGGTCTCGGCATCACGGTCGGTGTAACGCACACCGGCCTTGAAGCTGCGCACGAAGTCGCTGTCGAAGGCCAGATCCATATCCGAACGCCAGGCAAATTCGGTGCCCTTGTTGTCGTCCTTGTTGTCCAGGTGATAGCGCCAGCCGTTGTAGTTGTTGACGTCGGCCAGGTAGCCTTCCGCACCGCTGGCATCGGTCACCGACAAGCGCGGCAGATCGCCCCGGAAATCGACGTTGAACTGCGGGCTGGTGACCTGACCGGTGGACAGGATGTAGCGCGTGCCGGTGGTGGTGGCATCGACATACTGGAAGTCGGTGCTCAGGGTCAGCTTTTCGTTGACCGTCCACTTGGCACCCAGCGAGTAATCGGTGGTCACCGAGTGGCGCTCGGTCAGGCTGGTATTGGATTCGGTCGGCACATTCTGGAACGAGCCGTTGACGAACTCGTTGCGGTTATTGACCTGGATGCCAGGCAAGCCCTGCATCGGGTTGGCGCCGGTCAGCGCGAAGAACGAATAATCGTGCCAGCTGAAGTCGTAGTCCGAACGCAGCACCTGCGTATAGACCTCCACTGCATCGTTCGGACGCCACTGCATCGCAAAGGCGCCGGTCTTGCGCTCGCGCTCGCCGACGGTGGTGTTGATGCCGGCGCCGTGCGGCACCGACACGCCCTGCCCTTCGTAGCCCGGCAGATCGGTCTGGGTGTACCACGGCTCGATCGAAATGGTGTCCTGGCGGAACGGGCTCTTCTGCTGCGAGTAGTTCACCAGGATGCCGATCTCGCCGATTCCGGTCTGCCAGCGATCGCTGAACAGGCCCGAGAACGCCGGCTTGCCGTCGTCGGCGAGGTCGTAATAGTTGTATTGCACGCTGCCGGCGATCTTGCGGCCGTCGTAGTCGAACGGCAGGCGCGTGCGCAGGTCCACGGTGCCGCCCAGGCCACCTTCGATCATGTCGGCAGACGGATTCTTGTAGACGTTGACGCCGCCGAGCAATTCGGCAGACACGTCTTCGAAGCTCAGGCCCCGGCCGTCGTTGGCGGTAAAGATGTCGCGACCATTGAGTTCGGTGCGTACCTGGGTCAGGCCGCGGATGGCGATCGCGCTGCCTTCGCCATAGTTGCGCGAAATCTGGATACCGGAGATGCGTTGCAGCGCTTCGGCCACATTGTTGTCGGGCAGCTTGCCGATGTCTTCGGCAACGATGGAATCGACGATCTGCTCTGCGTTCTGCTTGACCAACTGCGCCTTGGTCACGCTGCTGCGGGTACCGGTGACCTGCACGGTGTCCAGCTGTTGCGTGGTCGCAGCCGAGGCCGGCGTAGCGGTGGTGGTCGCATCCTGCGCATAGGCCTGCGCACTCAGCAGCGTGGCCACGCTGATAGCCATCACGGAGCGGCGGAAATCACGGATCGAACGCTGACCCACAGTCCGGCCTGCCGGAATGTGGCGATGTTGCACTGACATGGTGCTCCCTCCCAGGACGCATGTACTTCTAGTTTTTAGCGGGCCGGTGCGCGAGCGCCCGACCCGTCGTTGGTGCTGGCTTGGCATCTGCCGACGGCAAGACCGTGGCTGCGTAGATGCGGTGTAAACCCGAGCAGGCTTACCTGGTAGCTGCGGCCGGAGCATAGGGCGCGGCCGTCATGCCAGACCAATGAAATATTCCTGGAAAGGTATTCGCTAAAACTATAACAACCCCAGAAAACCCGGCAACTCTGGCATCGCAGGGTGACGGCGCAAGATTGAACGTGGCGGGCTCAACTCTGAGAGCCCGCGCACGTCGCCTGCGTGATCGCCCGCACTTACCAGTTCATGCGCAGCACCAGCGAGTAGCGCCGATCGTTGACGAACCAGCTGCGCGTATACAGATGGTTATCGACCTCGCCCCCCGTGTAGGACGTCGGCCCCATCAACACCTTGGTCACCGTGTTGGTCAGATTGTTGGCCTGCACGCCGAGCTGCACATGCGGGTTGAAGCGATAGAACGCCGAGGCGTCGAGCTGGCCGTAATCGTCCGACCAGGTCGGCAACTTGGTCGACACGTCGCTGGCGGTGAGCAGATAGCGCGAACGCCAGTTGTAGGCCAGGCGCAACGAAAGCGGCCCTTTTTCGTAGATGCCGGCCAGGTTGTAACTGCGTCGCGACAAGCCTTCCAGCGGCAGGCTCACACCGGTGACGGTGGTCTGGGTGTATGGGTCGGTGGCGGTGTTCGCGCCGCCGCTGCTGTCGACGAAGGTGAAGTTCGCATTGACGCCGAACCCGCTCAGCCAACCCGGCCAAGAATCGAAGAACTGCGTGTAGCCGTATTCGAAGCCGCGGATGCGCCCCTTGTCCATGTTGTACGGACGCGTCACCAGCCAGTCCTGCCCACCGTAATTTTCGGTGACGGTCTGGTTGGAGAAGTAATCCTTGACGCTCTTGTAGAACAACGTCAGGTACATCATGTCGCTGGTGTCGAAGTACCACTCCAGCGCGGTGTCGTACTGATTGGCCTTCATCGGCTGCAGATTCGGATTGCCGGCAGTACCGGTCCACCTGGAAACGGTGCCGTTGGACTCGGTGTTTGCAGCAAGCAGCAGGTACGGCTGCAACTGCGTGTAGTCCGGGCGCGCCATCGCCTTGGATGCGGCGATACGCCACTGCAGCGCGTCGGAGAACTTGAAGCGCATGTTGAAGCTCGGCAGCACGTTGGTGTAGCTGCCCTTGGCGTTGTTGGCGAAGTACTGCCCGGTGTACTGCTCGCGCAGCTCTTCCGAACCCGCGCTTCCCGACAGGTCGGGGAACTGGCCGTAGCCATTTGCCTCGGTCTTGGTCTGCACGATGCGCACGCCGATATTGCCGTCCACCGGCACGCCCAGCGCTTCGTCGTTGCCGAAGTACATCACCGCGTAGGCGGCCTGGGTGCGTTCGAACTGGCGGTTGATGTCCTGCAGCTGGTACTTGTCCGGCGCCCAGCCCGACCCGCGCAGCGCCACGATCTGCTCAATCATCTTCGAGGTACCAGCGTAGTCCTTGACTGCGGCGTTGCTCGGAAAATAGAGACTGTTGGGCACATCGATCTTGCCGCGGAACAGATTGGAATACGAATACAGCTGCGAGGTGCCGGTCATGTAGGTGGCCAGATCGGCCAGTCCGGTCCCATTGGCGGTGTCGGGAATCTGCGCCCAGTTATCGCTGATCACACCCCAGTTGTAGCCGGAGTTTTTGTTGATCTGGGTGCGGTCGGTGGCGCGGATGCCGGCACGGAAGGTGCGCAGCCAGGCACTGTCGTCGAATGCGTATTCCAGGTCGAAGCGCGTGGCCAGTTCGCGGCCGCGATTCTTCGCCAGATGGTCCATGGCCGCACTCCAGAAATAATTGGAGGGGTTGCTGGTGTAGGTGCTGTCGGCAATCCCGACCGATGGATATTTGCCGCTCAGATCGAAGGTCAGGCCCGGCAGGTAGATCGAATCGAACAGGGTGAAGTCCAGCGAATCGCTTTCCGAGCGCACCAGCTGCATATCGCCGCGCACGGTGAGGTTGCCGGTGAGCTTGTGGGTAAAGCCGCCGGACAAATCCGAGGTGGTCGTGCTCTGCTGCGCGTAGCGGTTGTTGGTGTAGAAGCGCACGCCATCGTTGCCGGTGACGTTGCCGCGCCAGGAACTGGATGCCGGCGAGCCACTGACGAAGCGGCCGTCGGCATCGTAGGTAAATTGAGTTCCGGGGGCCGGGCCAATCGCGTTGGTGTCGTCGTTGAAGAACGCCGCGCGCTCCTGCCAGTTCATGTCGTAACTGGAGCGCATGTACTGCACGTAGATCTCGGTGTCGTCGCTAGGCCGCCACTGGAACGCGCCGGCCACGCCATTGCGCTTGCGCTCGAAATCGAGCTGCCGCCAGTTGACGCCGCCAGGCACGTAGACCTTGTCGAAGCTGGTGCCTTCCAGCAGCGCCGCATCGGTGCGACGCACGAACGGCTCGACCTGGATGCCATCGCTGCGCGTGGCCAGTTCCGAATGCGCCACATCCACCATCAAGCCCATCTCGCCGAGGCCGGTGTTCCAGCGATCGCTGAAGAGAAACGAGCCCGATGGCTTGTAGGTCTTGCTGAAATCGCCGTAGTTCACGTCGGCGGTCGCACCGATCACCCGGCCCGGCTGGTCGAACGGCATGCGCGTGCGCAGGTTGACCGTCCCGCCCAGACCGCCTTCGATGATCTCGGCCGACGGGTTCTTGTAGACGTCCACGCCTGCCATCAGTTCGGCCGGCACATCCTCGAAGCTCAGACCGCGGCCGCTAGCGGCGCTGAAGCTGTCGCGGCCATTGAGCTCGCCGCGCACCTGGGTCATGCCGCGAATCATCACGCCGCTGCCTTCGGCAGAGAAGTGGTCCGGATCGTTACGCGCCATGAAGTGATCGATGGTCACGCCGCTCACCCGTTGCAGGGTTTCGGTGACGCTGCGGTCGGGCAACGCACCGATGTCCTCGGCACTGACCGAATCGACGATCTGTTCGGCATCGTGCTTGATCGACTGCGACTTGATCAGGCTGGCGCGCACGCCGCGCACTTCGACCGCATCCAGGTCGGTGGCCTTGCTCGCGGTGCTCGAGGAAGCATTCTGGGACGACTGCGCCTGCTGCGCATAGACCGGCGCAGCGAGCAAGAGCCCGATGCTGATGGCCATGGCGGAACGGCGGAACGGCGCAACGAAGGCAAACGACGGGCGAACACGCCCGTACCTGCCGAGGCATGGCTGGAACACTGGTACATCTGAATCCCTCCCAGGACGCAAGACGATTGAAACGGGTTGTCGCCGCGCAGACGCGCGGCGTGATCACGCAAAAAACGGGCGATGTCGCCCGTCAATTCCCTCCAGCAGGCGGCTTGGCCGCCGATCGCGTGCCCGACGTTACGTGCGCTTCAGCATGCGATCTGGCTCACACGTATAGGCGCACCACGCAGCGCCAGCCAATGAAAATTTCACAGGCTGCTATTCCGCTGCGGAATAGCGAGGGACGCATTGGTCAGGCAAGGGAGTCCGGCACTCGTAGCGCGGGATACAGACGTCGGGCCGTGGTGCGCAACGCCTGCAAGATGCGCTCGGCACCGGGCGGCAGGATGTAGTCGCGTCGTCGGATGATGCCGAACGATTCCATCCGCACGCCCAGTTCGATCGGCAGCACGGTGAGCAATTTCGCCTGGATCAACGGCGCCACCGATTCCACCGGCAGGGCGGTCAGCATGTCGGTGCCGCGCAGCAGGGTCGAGGTGACCGGCAGGGATGAGGTTTCGATGGCATTGGTCGGCGTCTGCACGCCGTGCTCCATGAACATCGAATCCAGGCGCGCGCGCAACACGCTGTCGGCGGGCGGCAAGATCCAGCCATGCCGTACCAGATCGGCATGCTGCAGGCCGGCGCGGCTGGCCAGCGGGTGCCCGGCACGCGCGATCACCGAATGCGGCTCGTCGGCCAGCGGTTCGAACTCCAGTTCGCCCACACCTTCCGGGCCGAGGATGCGCCCGATCACGATGTCCAGCTGCCCGTCCAGCAACTTGGCCACCAGCGGACGGCTGTAGTCCATTTCCACACGCACCAGAATGTCCGGAAACTCGCGCTTGACCTCGGCGATGGCCTGCGGCACCAGGTTGGTGCCCGGATTGACCACCGTGCCGATCGAAGCCTGGCCCATGCGCCCGGCGCGTAGCGCGGCGATTTCTTCCTGCGCCCGCCCAATCTCCGACATGGCCGCGCGCGCGCGCCGGATCAGCACGTGGCCATACCAGGTGGGCTCAACGCCACGGGCATGCCGCTCGAATAATTTCACCCCCAGCATGTCTTCCATTTCCGCCAGCAGCTTGGACGCGGCCGGTTGCGTCATGCTAGCGGCCTCAGCCGCGCGCAACACCGAGCGCTGTTCGTGCAAATGCAGCAGCAGCAGGAGCTGGCGCGTCTTGAGCCGGGCTGCGTTGAACCAGGGAGTACCGGAATTTGCCATAGCGTGCGGTTGCGGCCGTGTATTCGTCGGAGGAATAGAATATGCCGAAAATTTCATTTGCAGCACATATCTCCCCGCGCGAGGCTATCGAACGCCGCAGCAGGAGCCCCTACCTCCCGGGCGCGGTCAGAACAGACGTGACCTGCCCGTCCGCGGGCGGCAACACGCAGCCCAATATGCGGAGGTGGAGAACGATGACGGCATCATGCCCGCTGATTGCAGGCCGTAGGACGGCGCACGCGTGTCCAGGCGGCGCTCCCTCAAGGTCGGAATCCATCGCCTTCGTCGTCACACGTTCTGCTCCCATGTTGCGCATCGGCCGCCACGCCACGACCCGCAGTCGCGCAGCCTCCCCCGACGTTGCCGGCCACCCGGTCGCCAACCGCCGCTTTCCGCTCTACCGCGAGTAACCGCATGACTTCAGATACCACCGCCAGCCCGTTCGTCCTGCCCCTGGTCGCCATCCTGCGCGGCATCACGCCGGAAGAGACGCTCGACCATGTCGGCGCACTGATCGACGCCGGCTTCGATGCGATCGAAATCCCGCTCAACTCGCCGCGCTGGGAGCAGAGCATCGCGCTGGCGCAACAGGCCTATGGCGAGCGCGCCTGGATCGGTGCCGGCACCGTGTTGCGCAATGACGATGTCGACACCCTGGTCGAGATCGGCGCGCGCTTTATCGTCACCCCGAATACGCGCCCCAGCCTGATCCGTCACGCGGTGTCGCGCGGCCTGACCGTGGTGGCTGGTTTCGCCACCGCCAGCGAGGCGTTCGACGCCATCGACGCCGGCGCAACCATTCTCAAGCTGTTCCCGGCCGCGACCTATGGCGCCGCGCATGTGCGCGCGCTGCGCTCGGTGCTGCCCACGCACATCCCGGTCTACGTGGTGGGCGGCGTCAGCCCGCAGACCCTGGCCGGCTTTATCGCCCAGGGCGCTGCCGGCGCCGGCATCGGTGGCGAACTGTACAAGCCCGGCCAATCGCTCCAGACAACCCAGACGCATGCACGCGCCTTCGTGCAGGCCTACCAGGAACTGCAAGGATGAAGATCACCCGCCTCACCACCTACCACGCCGCGCCGCGCTGGCTGTTCCTCAAGGTCGAGACCGACGAGGGCATCACCGGATGGGGAGAGCCGGTCATCGAAGGCCGCGCGCGTTCGGTGGAGGCCGCCGTGCACGAACTGGCCGGCTATGTCGTGGGCAAGGATCCGGCGCGCATCAACGACCTGTGGCAGACCCTCTACCGCGCCGGCTTTTATCGTGGCGGCGCCATCCTGATGAGCGCCATCGCCGGTATCGACCAGGCGTTGTGGGACATCAAGGGCAAGACGCTGGGCGTGCCGGTGTACGAGTTGCTGGGCGGGCTGGTGCGCGACCGCATGAAGACCTACCGCTGGGTGGGCGGCGACCGCCCCGGCGCCATCATCCAGCAGATCACCGACTATCGCGCGCTGGGCTTTGACACCTTCAAGTTCAACGGCACCGAAGAAATGAAGCTGATCGACAGCGCGCGCGCGGTCGATGCGGCGGTGGTCAAGGTGGCGGAAATTCGCGAGGCCTTCGGCAACAGCATCGACTTCGGCATCGACTTCCACGGCCGCGTCGGCGCGCCGATGGCCAAGGCCTTGCTGCGCGAGCTCGAACCGTTCAAGCCACTGTTCGTCGAGGAACCGGTGCTGGCCGAACAGGCCGAGTATTACCCACGCCTGGCCGCCAGCACTTCCATTCCGCTTGCCGCCGGCGAGCGCATGTTCTCGCGCTTCGAATTCAAGAACGTGCTGTGCGCCGGCGGCATCGGCATGGTGCAACCGGACCTGTCGCATGCCGGCGGCATCACCGAATGCGTCAAGATCGCCGCAATGGCCGAAGCCTACGATGTGGGCTTTGCCCCGCACTGCCCGCTCGGCCCGATCGCACTGGCCGCGTGCCTGCACGTGGACTTCGTTTCGCACAACGCCGTGCTGCAGGAACAGAGCATCGGCATCCACTACAACGAAGGCGCCGACCTGCTCGATTACGTCATCAACAAAGACGATTTTCACTGCGTGGATGGCAGCATTGCGGCCCTGCCCAAACCTGGGCTCGGTGTGGAGATCGACGAAGAGATGCTCAAGCGCGCAAACGAAAATCCGCCGGACTGGCGCAACCCGGTGTGGCGCCACAGTGATGGCAGCATCGCCGAATGGTAAGCACGCCCGAACACACCGCCGTGCTGGCGGTCGACAGCCGCTGCACGCATGGCGAAGGCGTGCTGTGGTGCGAGCAGCGCCAGGCGCTGTACTGGGTCGACATCAGCGAAAAACGCCTGTGGCGGCACCACCCGGCCAGCGCGCAGTCGCGCTACTGGACGCTGCCCGACCGCCCCGGCTGCATCGGCCTGATGGACGACGGCCGCGTGCTAGTCGCGCTGGCCAAGGCGATCGGCATTGTCGATCCGGACACCGTCGAAGAAGACGCGCTGCCCTTCGAGAAACTGGCCGATGTGGAAGCGGACAACCCGCTCACGCGCAGCAACGATGGCCGCGTCGACCGGCATGGCAACCTGGTGTTCGGCACCATGGACGAGCACGACAGCAAGGCCGCACGCGGTGCGTTCTACCAATTTTCGCTGAAGCACGGCTTGCGCGCCCTGCCGCTGCCGGGCGTTTCGATCCCCAATTCGATCTGCTTCGGCCTCGACGGCCGCACCATGTATTACTGCGATTCGGTGCGCCCGCAGATCCTGTGCTGCGATTACGACCCGCAGACGGCGCAAACCACCAACACGCGTGTGTTCACCACCCTCGATCGCGATGACGCCGAGCCGGACGGCTCGATCATCGACAGCGAAGGCCACCTGTGGAACGCGCAATGGCGTGCGTCGCGCGTAGTGCGTTATCGCCCCGACGGCAGCGTGGAGCGCATCGTGCAGCTGCCGATCAAGCATCCCACCTGCAGCGCCTTCGGCGGCGCGGCACTGGACCGCCTGCATGTGATCAGCTCGCGCCTGGACCATAGCGCCGACGAACTCGCGCGCATGCCCGAAGCCGGCAGCCTGTTTGTCTGCGACCTCGCCATCGCGGGCCTGCCCGAAAGCCGGGTGGCGAGCGCATGATCGCCATCGATTGGGGCACCAGTAGCCTGCGTGGCTATCTGCTCGATGCCGACGGCAAGGTCGTTGCGCAGCGCCGCGGTAGCGACGGCATCCTGGCCTGCCAGGGCCGCTTCGACGCAGTGCTGGCTGGCCTGGTCGACGGCTGGGACGGCCCACTGCTGCTCTCGGGCATGATCGGCAGCCGCAATGGCTGGGTCGAGCAACCTTACCTGCCCTGCCCGGCCGACACCGCCGCGCTCGCCCAGGCGATGCGCTGCTACGACGCCCTGTTGCCCGGCCGCGCACTGTGGTTCGTGCCCGGCGTCAGCACCGGCGAACAGGCCGGCGTGCCCGATGTGATGCGTGGCGAAGAAACCCAACTGGTCGGGCTGATCGCCGCGCTCGGCGACGGCGCGCATGTCGCCTGCCTGCCCGGCACGCACAGCAAATGGGCGCAGATCGCCAACGGCCAGCTGACGGGTTTTGCCACCGTCATGACCGGCGAGTTGTACGCCGTGCTGCGTCAGCACAGCATCCTGGGCAAGCTGATGGACGACGATCATGCCGCGCTGGACGCTGACGCATTCCTCCAAGGTGTCGACCGCAGCAACGACCCCGGCGGCCTCAGCCACCACCTGTTCGGCACCCGCACGCTCGGCCTGTTCGAACGCCTGTCCTCCGCGGCGCTGCCGTCCTACCTCTCGGGCGTGCTGATCGGCCACGAACTGCGCGCGCACCGCGGCGCTCACGCCATCGTGCATCTGGTCGGCAGCCCTGCTCTGGCGCAACGCTACGCATTGGCACTGCAGCACCTGGGCGTCGAAAGCCGGCTGCACCCGGAAGATCTGGCTGCGGCAGGGTTGTTCGCGCTGGCCAGGCAGCGCGGACTGGCCTGACAGCCCGGCACGAAAAGCGCCAACAACTCCACACCCATCACGCGACTGCTTTAGAATTGGAAGGCTAAACGCCGGATTCCGCCATGCCTTTTGTTGTCACCGAAAACTGCATCAAGTGCAAATACACCGACTGCGTCGAGGTTTGTCCGGTGGATTGCTTCCACGTCGGCCCGAACTTCCTGGTCATCGACCCGGACGAGTGCATCGACTGCACCCTGTGCGAGCCGGAATGCCCGGCCAACGCGATCTATCCCGAAGATGACGTGCCGGCGGGCCAGGAAGCCTTCGTGGCACTCAACGCCGAACTCGCCAAGGCCTGGCCGGTGCTGACCGTGCGCCAGGAGCCGGCGCCGGATGCCGCCGAATGGGATGGCAAGCCCAACAAGTTGCCGCTGCTGCAGCGCTGAGCTGCACGACCGGGCGCGGCCCGGAGCCACACCGCTGCACGCACCTCGCAGTGCACTCGGCACTAACGCAAAACGGGCGCCTGAGGCGCCCGTTTTGCCATCCAGCAAACCGAACCGGCCTCAGCCGCCCAGTTTGCTCTTCAGCGAGGAGATCACCGCCACCGGCGCAGCCGCCGTGGCCGGCATGCCGCGCGGGTCCACGGCCGACACATAGCTGCCCGCATCGACCTTGACCACGCGCACCAGGAAGCTGGAACCTTCGTAGCTCACATCGTAGGAACCGAGCATCTGGGCCTTGCTGGCAATGGTCAGGCCCGGGATATCGGCCAACGCCGCGCCCACCTTGGCAAACACCTCGTCGCGCTCGCCCGGCACGGTAAAACCGCTGTTGGCGCTCGCCGACGGCGGCGTGTTGCTGTTCTGCTGCGTGGTGGAGGCCAGCGTCGGCACCTTCATCGCACCGGAGGTGTCGGGCAGGTTCAGGTCCGGCGGCACTTCCAGCGGACGGGCTTCCGGCGCCAGCGCATAGTCGCCGCGCGCGCCCTTGTGAAACCAGCTGCAACCGCTCGTGGCAGCGACAGTGGCGGTCGCCAGCAACGCGAGCGACAGCACGCGGACGGGGGAAACGGAATGACGCATCGATAGATCTCCTGGGTCAGGCCGCGAGCATTTCGCGGCTGGAAAGCGCTTCCAACGCAATGGCGTCGGCGGCAAGGCGGTCGGCAGCAGGCTGGTGCGCCGCAGAAAGAGGCAGCAGCGGCAAGCGCAGGCCGTGGCCGATCCCGGCGCGCTGCAGCAGCGCCTTGACCGGGATGGGATTGGATTCGATTCCGCAGAAGCTGTGGTATTCGCTCAACCGCGCGTCCCAGGCGGTGGCAGCATCGCGCTGTCCATCGCGGGCCAGATCGCACAGGCGCCGGTACGCCGCCGGCAAGGCGTTGGAGGCGACCGAGATCAGCCCGGCAGCGCCGGACAACATTGCGTGCGCCGCGCTGCCATCGTCGCCGCTGAGCACCACAAAACTGTCGCTGCGTAGCGCCACCAGTGCAGCGATGCGCTCGGGCTCGCTACGTGCTTCCTTGATGCCGACGATGTTCGGATAGCCCACCAGCTCGGCCACCGTCTCCGGCAGCAGGTCGCAGCCGGTACGGCCCGGCACGTTGTACAGCACCACCGGCAGGCCACCTTCGTTGGCCACCGCCAGAAAGTGGGCCTTCAACCCGGCTTGGGTCGGACGCACATACGGCGGCGTCACCACCAGCGCGTACTGCGCGCCCAGCGCCGCAGCGCGACGTGTCTGCGCAATGGTCTTTGCCGTGCCGGACAAGCCGGTGCCGGCAAGCACCGGCACCCGGCCGGCGACCTGTGCCACAGCCGCGCGCAGCAGCGTGTCGTATTCGTCGTCGCTCAGTGCGGCCGCTTCACCGGTGGAGCCGGCAACCACGATTCCCTGCACGCCGCCGTGCAACTGCTGCTCCAGCAGCCGCCGCCAGGCATCCAGGTCGAGTGCGCCATCGGGACCGAAGGGGGTCGCCAGCGCGGTGATGATGCCGGAAAGGGACAAGATTCTGCTGCTCTTACGTGACAGGAAAAGGCCCGCGCGCACGCGGGTTGCGACCGCCTGCATGTTACTTGCGGCGCGAAACCACGGGCAAGTATGCTGGTCACCGCCAGGGCGCCTGCCCGGGCGGCCATTCAGCCTGATGCAATGCCGGAAGCCCCTTTGACCGACTCTACACCCCGGCCTTCGCCGACCGAAAATCACCTCCTGATCAACGCCTACACGACGCATCCGGAGTCCCCCCTGTTGCCCGTCACTCGCCGCATCGCCGACAGCGGCTGCAATCTCGTGGACGCCCGTCTGGCCACGGTGGGGCGCGACGTCTCGGTCACCGCACTGGCAACCGGCTCCTGGGATTCGGTCGCCAAGCTCGAAGCCATGCTGACCCGGCTCGAACGCGAAGAAGGATTGAAACTGGTGTGGTATCGCACCGGCCCCAAGCAGACCCAGTCCAACCTGCTGCCTTACATCGTCGAAGTGATCGCCGCCGACAAGCCGGGCATCCTGTTCCAGCTGGCCGATTTCTTCGACCGCCAGGGCATCACCATCGAAAACCTGCAGAGCACGCGCTACCGCGCCATGCAGACCGGCGCGGAGATGTTTTCGGCGCAGGTGACGATCGGCGTGCCGGCCAACATGCACATCGCCGCATTGCGCGATGATTTCCTGGAATTCTGTGATCACCTCAATCTCGACGCGATCATGGACCCGATGAAGTTCTGAGGCCCCCATCAATGGCCATCGCGATCTCTGCGCTAAAACAGATGTTCGACCACATCCGCTCCGAGACCGATTGGAATCTCGACGGCCCGCTGCGCTGGGAATACTTCTTCGCCGATCCTGCGCAGGAGCCGCTGCAGAAGCTCGCCGAGCAACTGACCCAGGACGGCTATCGCGTCATCGACATTTTCCTCGGCGAACGCGACGAAGACGACGGCGATGACGAAGAGTCGTACTTCCTGCATGTGGACAAGAAAGAACATCACACCATCGAGTCGCTGAATCAGCGCAATGCGCAGTTCGACGCACTTGCCAAACGCTTCCATGTGGCTGCTTATGATGGGATGGACGTCGGCCCGGCCTGACCGCGCCGTCGCCCCTCCACTTTGGGCTGAGCAACGATGACCGACGCTGTGCTGGAATTACCCGCTGCAACCTTCGACCTGCCGCTGGCGCTGTCCGGCGGCACCCACACCACCCTGCGCGACCATGCCGGCACATGGCTGGTGCTGTACTTCTACCCGAAGGACAGCACGCCCGGCTGCACCACCGAAGGACTGGACTTCAATGCCTTGCTGCCGCAGTTCAAAAAAGCGGGCGCGATGGTGTTGGGCGTTTCGCGCGATTCGGTGAAGTCGCACGACAACTTCTGCGCCAAGCAAGGCTTCGCCTTCCCGTTGATCAGCGACAGCGATGAAGCGCTGTGCCGCGCCTTCGACGTGATCAAGGAAAAGAACATGTACGGCAAACAGGTGCTCGGCATCGAGCGCAGCACCTTCTTGCTGTCGCCCGAGGGGCATGTCGTGCAGGAATGGCGCAAGGTCAAGGTCGCCGGCCATGCCGAGGCCGTGCTGGCCGCAGTAAAGGCGCACGCCAAACAGTGACACCCCTCGCTTCCCGCGTCCTCCATCACCCTGCAGCTGCAGGCGTGATGGCTCGCCCCTGCTCCATCACTTGGAAGACCCAATGACCCGAGGCAAGCGCATCTACGTGCTGGACACCAACGTGCTGATGCACGATCCCACCGCGCTGTTCAAGTTCGAGGAACACGATGTGTTCCTGCCGATGCAGGTGATCGAGGAGCTCGACAACGCCAAGAAGGGCACCTCCGAAGTCAGCCGCAATGCACGCCAGGTCAGCCGTTTCCTGGACGAATTGCTGGAAAACACCAACGCCGAGCAGATCCAGGCCGGCATCCTGCTCAGCCATCCACAGGGCATCCAGCTCAAGGGCCAGGCCGCGATCGGACGGCTGTTTTTCCAGATCAAGCCGATCGACCCGGGCCGCACCTTCGGCGAAATGCTGCCGGACAACAAGATCCTGGCCTCGGTGCTGGCGCTGCGCGAAGAAAATGCGGATGTGCCGGTCATCCTGGTGTCCAAGGACATCAACCTGCGCATCAAGGCCTACATCAGCGGCCTGGTCGCCGAGGACTATCAAAACGACCGTGCGCTGGACGATTTCAGCCTGCTGTTCACCGGCGCCATCGAGCTGCCGGAAGATTTCTGGCAGAAGCACAACGAAGATCTGCGCAGCTGGAACGAACGCGGCCGCACCCATTACGAAATCGTGCTGGCCGAGGACGAAGACTGGTATCCGAACCAGTACCTGTACCTGCCCGGCGAAGATGAAGTGGAGCTGCGCGTGGCCAAGGTTGGCGGCGGCAAGGCCACCTTGTGCCTGGTCGACGATTTCCGCAGCGGCCAGCATGCGGTCTGGGGCATCGTGGCACGCAACCGCGAGCAGAATTTCGCGCTCAATGCGCTGATGGACCCGGAGATCGACTTCGTCACCCTGCTCGGCACCGCCGGCACCGGCAAGACCTTGCTCGCACTGGCTGCAGGCCTGGCGCAGACCATGGACCAGCAGCGCTACCGGGAAATCATCATGACCCGTGCCACTGTCAGCGTGGGCGAAGACATCGGCTTCCTGCCGGGGACCGAAGAAGAAAAGATGACCCCGTGGATGGGCGCACTGACCGACAATCTGGAAGTGCTCACGCACAATCAGGAAGGCGGCTCGTGGGGCCGTGCGGCCACCAACGACCTGCTCGCCAGTCGCATCAAGATCCGCTCGATGAACTTCATGCGCGGTCGCACCTTCCTGTCGCGCTATCTGATCCTGGACGAGGCGCAAAACCTCACGCCCAAGCAGATGAAGACGCTGATCACCCGCGCCGGCCCCGGCACCAAGATCGTGTGCCTGGGCAATGTCGAACAGATCGACACCCCCTACCTCACCGAAACCACTTCGGGGCTGACCTACGCGGTGGATCGCTTCAAGGCATGGCCGCATAGCGCGCACATCACGCTGCGTCGCGGCGAGCGCTCGCGTCTGGCCGACTTCGCTTCGGAGGTGTTGTGATGCGCACCTATCGCGGCGCGGTGGCGCTCGCCGTGATCGCGCTGGCCGGCTGCGCCAGCACGCAGGGGCCAGCCAGCGTGCCGACCAATCTCAAGAACGGCCAGTCCTGGATCATCACCCGGCAGAGCGTGGCCGAACAGGTGTTGCAGACCTGCTCGCGCGACAGCCCGGCACGGCATCCAGGCCAGATCAGCGGCTATTGGGCGCCGAGCCATCAGCAGATCGAACAGCTCGAAGCGCGGCAGGATGCGTTGACGCCCACCATTGCCGAGCCACGCGAGTTCGACCGCCAATACGTGGGTGTGGTGATCCAGGGCCAGCAGTTGATCTACGTCAACGCGTTCAAGCTTCCCAACGACCCGCCGGTGAAACCGGCGCGGGAAGCGATCCAGGTCTGCGACGGCGGCAGCATGTTCTGGGGTGCGCTGTACGACCCGCAAACAGGCGCGTTCTCGCAGATTGCGATCAACGGTAGCCCCTGACCCGAGATGGGAATCCTGCTGCCGCGCTGGGTCTGGATTGGCGCGGTGGCATTGTCGGCCGTGGCCGGCATGGTCAATGTGGTGGGCTACCTGGGATCCGAGCACCAGGTGGTCAGCCATCTCACCGGCACGACCAGCCTGCTCGGCGTTGCCCTGGCGCAAGACGCTGCCCCGGACACCGGCTTTCTTTGCGGCATCCTCATCGCCTTCTGCGCAGGCGCCATGCTCAGCGGACTGATTATCCAGGACGATGTCGTGCGGCTTGGACAGCGCTACGGCGCCGCGTTGCTGCTCGAAGCGCTGCTGTTGCTGGGCGCGATTGCACTGTTCAAGTTGCATCATGTCGGCGGCGTCCTGTGCGCCGCCGGCGCCTGCGGCCTGCAGAATGCGATGGCGACCAGCCTCAGCGGCGCCGCGGTCCGCACCACGCATCTGAGCGGCATGTTCACCGACCTGGGCATCGGCCTGGGGCACCTGCTGCGCGGGCGTCCGCTGCAGGTGCGGCGCCTCACGCTGAGCGCGCTGATCATCAGCGGTTTTCTCGGCGGCAGCATTCTCGGAACCTTGCTGTTCCAGCGCTGGCAGTACGACGCGCTCTACCTGCCCGCCAGCCTCACCGGATTGACCGGCGCCGGTTATGTCGCCTACCTGCAATGGCGCCGCTGGCGCACAGGATGATGCGCACATCCTCCGGCCAGCAGTGCAGAATCGCCACATGACTACGCCCAGTACGCTGTCTGCATTGAGCATCGCCGGCTCCGACTCCGGGGGCGGCGCCGGCATCCAGGCCGACCTCAAGACCTTCGCCGCGCACCGCGTGCATGGGTTGTCGGCGATTACCGCATTGACCGCGCAACACACCCGCGCCGTCACCGCCGTGCATCTTCCACCACTGCCCTTTCTGCAGGCGCAGGTGGATGCATGCTTCGCCGATTTCGAGATCCAGGCGGTCAAACTCGGCATGCTGGCCAATGCCGACGTCATTCATTGCGTGGCCGACCTGCTTGAGCGATATCGCCCACCGTTCGTGGTGCTCGACCCGGTGATGGTATCCACCAGCGGCGCGCGCCTGCTCGAAGATGCGGCACTGGATGCGCTGCGCACGCGCTTGCTGCCGCTGGCCACCCTGGTCACCCCCAACACGCCCGAGGCCGAGTTGCTGACCGGCCGCCGCATCAACAGCGCCGACGCCGCCGAACATGCCACCGCCGCCTTGCTCGACCTGGGCGCCAACGCCGTGCTGCTCAAGGGCGGACATCTGCACGAAGGCGCACGCGTGCTCGACCGCTTCGATGACGGCGTGACCCAGGATGTGTTCATGCACCCGCGCCTGCAGGTCGATGCGCACGGCACCGGCTGCAGCCTATCGGCGGCGATTGCCGCACAGCTGTGCCAGGGCCTGTCGTTGCTCAATGCCTGCGAAGCGGCGATCGATTACGTTGCACGCGCCATCCGCATTGGCCAACGCCCCGGCCACAGCGATGTGCTGGTGCTCGACCACTTCGGCGCCGCGCCCGGCGCATGAGCGTGCAGACCGACACCCTGCTCGCCAGCGCTGCAGATGGGCATCGCTGGCAGGTCATCCGTTGCGCACCGCCGCACCCGACGACAACGCTGCTGTGGCTGCCGGCATTGGGCGTGGCAGCGCGGCATTACCAACCCTTCGCACAGGCGCTCGCGTCCACCGGCGTTGCGGTGTATCTGCACGAATGGCGCGGCAATGGCAGCAGCACGCTGCGCCCGTCGCGTGAGCACGATTGGGGCTATCGCACGCTGCTTGCAGACGACCTTCCCGCCAGCCACGCCCTGCTCGATATCCACGACCCGCAGCTGCCGCGCATGGTCGGTGGACACAGCCTCGGCGGTCAGCTCGCGTGCTGCTACGCCGCGCTGCATCCGGTGCAATTCGCCGAGCTCTGGCTGGTGGCCAGCGGCTCGCCGTACTGGCGCAATTTTCCCGTGCCGATGCGTTACGGCCTGCCCCTGGCGTTTCGGTTGTTGCCTTGGCTGGCGCGCAGGCAGGGCGTGCTGCACGGGCGCAAGCTCGGTTTTGGCGGTACCGAAGCACGCAGCCTGATTGCCGACTGGGCGCAGGTCGGCCGCAGCAATCGCTATCGCGCGGCAGGCGCGCCATGGGACCTGGAACGGGCACTGGGCCAACTGCGCGTGCCGATCCGCGCAGTGACCCTTGCGCGCGACACGTTGGGTCCGGCAGGTGCGCTGCGCGCATTACTGGACAAGATGCCGCAGGCACACCCACGCCATGTGCGATTGGACGATGGGCACCTCGGCGCACGCAGCGATCATTTCGCGTGGATGAAAACGCCTGCGGCCGTGGTCGCTGCGCTGCGTGACGCGCCTGACCACGACCTCGACGGCGCTGGAATTTCACAAAGGGATTGACGGCCCCGTCGGTCATCCGCATAATTCCGCTCCTGACGAGGCGCCCGTAGCTCAGTTGGATAGAGTACCTGGCTACGAACCAGGCGGTCGGGAGTTCGAATCTCTCCGGGCGCACCATCCTCAGAACAAGAAGAATAAGAAGACAGCACGCACGCGCTGATTTTCAGTTAAAAAGATCCGATCGCCCTGCGTCAGATCTGCAAGTCAAAACAAGATATGCGCCCGTAGCTCAGTTGGATAGAGTACCTGGCTACGAACCAGGCGGTCGGGAGTTCGAATCTCTCCGGGCGCACCAATCTTGAAGAAAACGACCAGCTTGCTGGTCTTTTTTTTGCCCGTCGTTTTTGCCGAAGCAGACGATGGCGCGCATTGCGTTGCATTGAGTGTGCTGTTCCATCGCGCGACGCCGATCTCTGAGCAACGCGCTCGCCGACGTCACAGGCCCGCCTCCAGGGCAATCAGGCCGTGGCAGCAGCCGCGTTCGCGTCGGCAACCACCGTCACCGGCACCAGCGATGTCACCGGATGCCCGGCATCGCGCCATGCATCCAGACCGCCCAACAGTGGCCGCACATCGCGGTACCCGCGCTCGCGCATCCGCGCGGCCAGCCATGCTGCAGACACCTCGTCCGGACACGCGCAGTAGATCACCACGCTACGATCACGCGGCACGCTGGCAAGGATGAGCGCCAGCTGACGCTCATCAGCGAACACGGCGCCAGGAATCGTGTATGGCTGCAACTGGCGATAGCTCGGGGCGCGAATATCCAGCACGGTCGGTCGCAGGCTTTCTTCGCCATCCAATAACGGCACCAGCTCCTCTACCACGATGCGCGCATGCTCCAGCGATCGCAACAGGCTCTGCCGTCGCCACCAGCGCCAACCGACATAGCCGGCCAGAAAGGCCGCCAAGACCACGATCGCGCCCGAGCCGAGTTCGGACAGCAAGGCGAGCACGTCCTGCACCTGACGCGCGAACACAGCACCCACGCCCAGGCCGACCAATGCCCACAACGATGCACCGAAGGCGTCGTATCGCAGGAACGCCGCAGGACGTACCCGCATTGCCCCGGCCATCGGCACCGAGACCATCGACAAGCCCGGCACGAACTTGGCGACCGCCAGCACGCGCACGCCCCAGCGCGAAAAAAAGCGCTCGGTCTGCTTCATGCAGCTGTCGCGTGAGAGCGACAGCCGACACAGCGACTGCAAGGTGCGGTTACCAAAGCGGCGACCGGCCAGATACCAGACCAGATCGCCCAAGAGACTTGCCGCGACAGACACCGCCAACGCCGCAAGCCCGGCCAGCCAGGCATCGCCGCCCCCTTGCAACGCATAGCTGGCACCGACCAGCACCAGGGTCGGCAGCGCTGGCACCGGCAGCCCCAGCGACAACGCCAGCACGTTGGCGAACACCAGCGCCAATCCGTACTGTTCGATCAAGCCTTGCATGCGACGACCCTGCGCGACGGCGGGGCACCATTATCCGCCCTCCCTCACGGCGGCGACTGCCCGGCAGCGACGGAACGATACGTTGCGGCCAAGGCGTGCAACCAGCGCTCGAACAGGCCTTCGCTACGCAAGGCGCGCCGCCACCAGCTCAATGCCTCCCCTTCTTCGCCCGGCCGCCATGCCAGATAAAAGGTTTCGTCGGGCTTGCGGGTGTCCACCTGCACCTCCCGCAGCCGGCCCTCCTGCAGCGCCCCGCGCGCATACGGTTCGGGCAGAAAGCCGTAGCCGGCGCCGGCCAGTTGCAGCAGCAGCTTGGTCTGCATGTCGGGCACGGTGAGCACATCGCGCCCGGAGAGCAGCCCGACCGTGCGCGGCAGCAGGCGCCGCGCCGAGTCCGCCACGGCAATTGCACGGTGTTCGGCCAGCTCCGCCGCGCCCAGCAGGCCGGCTTCCGCCAGCGGAGACGTGGATGCCACGGCAAACACGAACCGCAACGTGCCGATCGGCTCGGCCACATAGCCGCCGCCACTGGGCCCCTCGCCCGCCGCCACGATCAGGTCCACGCGCCTGTCCAGCAGCGCCTCCCAACTGCCTGACAACGACTCGCTCAGCACGCGCAACCGCGTGCTGTCGGCCACGGTGTAGAAGTCCAGGATCTGCGGCTGCAGCAAGGCCGCAGGCAGCACCCCATCCAGCCCGATCGCAAAATCCGACTCCCAGCCGGAGGCCACGCGCCGCACCCGCACCTCCAGCTCTTGCGCGGCACGCAGCAAGTGGCGCCCCTCGCGCAACAGCTCGCGGCCCGCCTGGGTCGGCGTGGCCTTGGGCCCCACCCGCTCGAACAGCTGCACGCCCAGATCCTCTTCCAGTTTGGACACCGTGTAGGAAATCGTCGAAGGCACCTTGAACAGCACCTTGGCTGCGGCCGCGAACGAGCCACGCCGGTCGATGGCATCCAGGATCTGCAGTGCTTCCAGGCTGATTTTCATTGTTCGAAATTTTCGATGATAGCGGCCAAATCTACTCGCTTTTTGTGCCGGACGCAGAGGTGGAGACTACGCATCAAGCCGCTGGACACCGATCGCCCAGCGCCAATTTCAAACCTTCCAGGAGAAGCAGCATGTTGAATGTCCGCAAGAGCGAAACCCGTGGCCGCGCCGAACATGGCTGGCTGTCCTCACGCCATACCTTCTCCTTTGCCAGCTATCACGATCCGCGCCATATGGGCATTGGCCCGCTACGGGTGATCAACGAGGACAAGGTGCAACCGGGCGAAGGCTTCGGCACCCACGCTCACCGCGACATGGAGATCATTTCCTATGTCCTGGGCGGCGCGCTGGAACACAAGGACAGCATGGGCACCGGCTCGGTCCTGCATTATGGCGACGTGCAGCGGATGAGCGCCGGCAGCGGCGTGACGCACAGCGAGTTCAATCACTCAGCCAGCGAGCCCGTGCACTTCCTGCAGATCTGGGTAATGCCCGAGCGTGCCGGCATCGAGCCAAGCTACGAAGAAAAGCACTTCGATGCCGAGAGCAAGCGTAACCAGTTGCGCTTGATCGCCTCGCCAGGCGGTGACCATGGCTCCCTGCGCCTGCACCAGGACGCACGCCTGTATGCCTCGATCCTGGATGGCCAGGCGCGTTTGCAGCAGCCGCTGGCCGAAGGCCGCATCGGCTACGTGCAGGTGGCCCGCGGCAGCCTGAGCGTCAATGGGCAAGCGCTATCGGCTGGCGACGCGGTGCAGATCGTCGGCGAGCCGGAAATCGTACTGGCCGACGCACGCGATGCCGAGGTCCTGGTGTTCGACCTGCCCAAGTAAGCAAGGCTGGATGGATGGCGTACCTGCGCAGGATTGGTGTGCGATGCGCTGGCCAGTGCCGAAACAAACAAAGCCCGCTCACGCGGGCTTTGTCTTGTGCGCAGCTTCTTGGGAGCTGACCAAACCTGACGCGGCAGCTGATGGCACGTGGCTTACGCACTGTGCCTTGATGCCCAAGATCCGCGAGACGGACATGCGATTTGCGACTGCCGGTTGCGCGCTGCGATCGATGCGTTGCAAATCGCCGCTCGCATCTTTACTGCGGTCGATAGGTCGTCGCAGCGGCGCTGATGGCAGCGACTGCCTCAGCACCGCAGGTTCGGGCACTTGCGCCCAGATCCACTCCTAAAGGAAGTTGCAATATGTGAGGGCACATCACGACGTCGCTTGCGAAACGCAGTGAACCATCATCACGCTACTTTCGCTGTCGCGCGCCGCGCAGCCTGCGCATCGACCTGCACTGGCGCGCGATCCGCCCCGCCATCCGCATCGCCATTGACCAAGGCGAACAGCGCATCCGCATCGCCTTCCAGCACGCGCGCCGAACGCGCCAGGTCGCCCACCATCTGCGCCTGGTCGCGCGCCTGCACGCCGATCGACTGCAACGCGGTATTGGCGCTGGAAATGTCCAGCGCCTGATCATGGCTGGCGGCGGCGATCTGCTCCACGGTCGCAGTGACGCGCAGGACCGACGTCACCATGTCCTGCATCACCACACCGGCCTGCTCGGCCAGGCGCGAGCCATCGCCGACCTGATCGGTCGCGTTGTCGATCAGGGACCGGATCTCCCTGGCCGACACGCTGCAGCGCTGCGCAAGGCTACGCACTTCGGTCGCCACCACCGCAAAACCGCGCCCCTGTTCGCCCGCACGCGCCGCCTCGACCGCAGCGTTCAGGGCCAGGATGTTGGTCTGAAACGCGATGCCGTCGATCACCTCGATGATCTGACCGATGCGGTCGGTCGCCGAGCGGATGCCGGCGGTGGTCTTGACCACATCGGCAATGACCTCGGCACCGCGCCGCGCCACCGTGGCCGAGTCTTCGGCCATGCGCCGCGCCGAACCGGCATTCTCGGAATTGGCCCGCACCGTTGCGGCCAGCTGATCGATCGTGCTCGAGGTCTGCGCCACCGCAGCAGACTGCGTAGACACGCGACTGACCAGCTCCTGGTTGCTCACGGAAATATGGTGCGCCTCGCGCTGCACGTTCTGCGCAATGCTCATGGTCTGCAGCATCAAATCGCGCATCCGTTCGGCCGAACGCACCTGGTCAGTGACGTCGGTTGCGTATTTGACCACCTTGTAGGGTCGCCCGGAGACGTCCAGGATCGGGTTGTAGGAAGCCTGGATCCATACCGTGCTGCCATCCTTGCGCAGTCGGCGATAACGTCCCGCATCGAACTGGCCGCTCGCCAGTTTTGCCCAGAACTGCCGGTACTCCTCGGACGCGCAGTAGGCCGCATCGACGAACACGCTGTGGTGTTGGCCGATCGCCTCGGCCGCCGGATACCCCATGATGGTCAGGAAGTTTTCGTTCGCACCGAGCACGTTCCCTTGCAGGTCGAACTCGATCACCCCCATGACCTTGTCGATCGCCCGGATACGCCCGTCCGCATCGGCCGAATCGATCACCTGGCGGGTCACGTCGGTGGCGTACTTGACCACCTTGTACGGTCGCCCGTGCTCATCGAGCACCGGGTTGTAGGACGCCTGGATCCACACCTCCCTGCCGTCCTTGCCGATGCGCCGATAGCGGCCCGCATCGAAGGCACCGCGCCCGAGCGAATCCCAGAACGCGCGATACGCAGCCGACTGGCGCGTGCCGGCATCGACAAACATGCCATGGTGCTTGCCGCGAATCTCCTCGAGCCGGTAGCCCATCACGTGCAGGAAATTCTGGTTGGCCGCGAGCACGGTGCCGTCCAGCGAAAACTCGATGACCGCCATCACCTTGTCGATGGCGTCGATGCGCCCCTCGAAGTCGGCTGTCTGGCGTACCTGCGCAGTGATGTCGGTGGCGTACTTCACCACGCGATATGCCTTGCCGGATCGATCCAGCAACGGGTTGTAGGAGGCATTGATCCACACCTCGTGCCCGCGCTTGTCCAGCCGGCAGAAGCGCCCGGCATTGAAGTCGCCGCGCCGCAGCCCTTCCCAGAAGTGCCGATAGCTTTCGCTGTCGCGATCTGCGGCCGTCACGAACATGCGGTGGTGCTGGCCGACCACCTCGTCCAGCCGATACCCCATCAGGGCCAGGAAGTTCGAGTTTGCATCCAGAATGCGACCGTCCAGATCGAACTCGATCACCGCCATCACCCGGTCCACCGCTGCGACCTTGTGTTGCAGCCCGCGACCCCAGAAGGAGAACACACGTCCAAGCAGGTGCGATAGGCGCATCACGTCAACATCCGAGATATGGTTCACGTCCTTAGCGACCCATGCGCCGGTTACTTGACCCCCACCACGTACCGCATCTACAAGGCGGTTCAGATGCGTAAGGCAGCGGCGACGCGCTCCGGCGCGAAGCGGCAATGGCACTGGCCCTGAGTTGCCTTTATGGCATCCCGGGCAGGCGATCCAACGGGGTGCAAGACCTCAATAGCTGCGCTGCCAGCCTCGACTGCCGAATATCGATAGGCCTTTCACGCCGGGTCTTCGGCCCCGGTTCTGGCTTTGGTTGGTTTTGGTTTTGATCCTTATTCCTTGGATGGTTCGCTGGAGTGCAGTGGCGCATCGCTCCAGTTGCAGCAGCGACAAATCCAACGCTGTACTCTCGCGCGCAGAATCAGCGCCTTCGTACACCACCCGCCTGCATGCGCAAGGCGGCAAAAAACCGAAGTGCCCAAGACGCCATCGATACGAGGCTCATTACTGACGTCGATGCGCCTGGCTCGATGCGCTGCACGGCGCGTTGGCGTACACGACACTGGAGAGTGCTGCTTCGCCAGGTGTCGCGCCCTCTCCGCAAGCGCATGCCACCACCATGCCAATGGAATGACATGTCAGAGATGCGCCGAAATCCGGCGGAGGGGCAGCGAGCAAGCAGGACGCGACCTCTTCGCAACGCGACAAGGAATCTCACGCTCGCGCTGCAGGCGCCTAAGGCGTCACTATCGACTGTCGAGCGATGCGAGCAAGACCAGGGCCTTCGCTAGCTGGCAACTCTCATGCTTGAGATGCAGCCGGTGAGAGACGCAAAGAATCGTTACCAGCCTCCGGCTAGCAACCGAGCTCGGAGGCGATACTCCCTGAAGCACTGTGGCCGCTGGCGACGCGCGCACAGCGTGACCCTTTCGCCGTCCTCACTGATGGCCTGGGTACTGTTGGCAGGAGTGTGCTCCAGGGCGTCTGCAGCGTTGAACCAACGCCAGCGAGCACCCACGGATATCGCAGACTTCGACGACACGCATTGCCGCAGGCGACGCTCTCAAGCAGCATCGCCTTCTCGACGAACCCGCAGCACAAATAAAAACGCCCGCAAATCAGTGATTTGCGGGCGTTTAGAACACTGGCGGAGCGAGAGGGATTCGAACCCTCGATAGAGCTTTTGACCCTATACTCCCTTAGCAGGGGAGCCCCTTCAGCCGCTCGGGCATCGCTCCAGTTTTTTGCTGCCTGCCGCGATGTCCGTGGCAGGCCGCGAAGAATACCGGGTAAGAGGGGCTAACGTAAACCCTTGACAACGATCAATTCGAAGAATCGTCACCGTGATGTGCGCCGGAAGCGACCGGCTCATCCCCACGCTGGATGCGCTGATAGATTTCTTCGCGATGCACAGCCACATCCTTAGGTGCGGTGATACCGATACGCACCTGATTGCCCTTGACGCCGAGAACGGTCACGGTGACCGAGTCGCCGATCATCAAGGTTTCGCCTACCCGGCGAGTGAGGATCAACATTTTGCAAATCTCCTGGAACCGGTGGATTTCCCACCAGCATCGACGGCCTCCTGACTGAGACGCGCCCTACGTAAAGGGAATAGACCAGAAATGGTAGCGGGACATCCTGCTAGCCAGCAAGGCATAGCAGGACAAGTGTTCAGCCCAAGTGTTGCTTGACCCAGAGGGGCACACCGTCGAGTGCGGTCGCAAGGGCGGGCCCGTCCTCGCCACCACCCTGGGCGAGATCCGGACGGCCGCCGCCCTTGCCGCCGATCTGACTGGCGATGTGACCGAGGAGTTCCCCTGCCTTCACCTTGCCAGTTGGGCTGCCGTTCACACCGGCGACGAGCGCCACCTTGCCGCCCGAAGCGCCAGCCAGCACGATGACCGAATCGCCGAGCTGCTGCTTCAGGCGATCCATCGCATCGCGCAGCGCCTTGGCATCGAAGCCCTCCAGACGCACCGCGACAACCTTGACTCCGACAACATCGATCGCGCTAGCGCCCAAATCGGCAGTCGCACCCGACGCCAACTTGGCCTTGAGCGATTCCAGCTCGCGCTCCAGCCGCTTCTGGCGCTCGGTCAGTGCGCGCACCTTGTCCACCACCTCGCTGGTGTTGCCGCCGAGCAGATTGGCCGCTTCCAGCAGGCGACGTTCCTCGTCAGCCACATAGTCCAGCGCGCCCTGCCCGGTCACCGCTTCGATACGACGCACGCCCGACGACACGCCGCCTTCGGAGGTGATCTTGAACAAGCCGATGTCGCCGGTGCGGGTGACGTGGGTACCGCCACACAGCTCAGTGGAATAGCCGCCCATCTTGAGCACGCGGACGTTTTCTCCGTACTTCTCGCCGAACAGCGCCATCGCGCCGAAATCCAGCGCCTCCTGCATGGCCATGTTGTGCACTTCCACGCCATGGTTGGCGCGCACTTCGGCGTTGACCTTGCGCTCGATCACAGCGAGCTCGTCGGCAGTGATCGGCTGGAAGTGCGAGAAGTCAAAGCGCAGACGATCAGGCGCGACCAGCGAACCCTTCTGTTGCACATGCGTTCCCAGGACTTCGCGCAGGGCGGCGTGCAGCAGATGGGTGGCCGAGTGGTTGAGGATGGTCTTGCCGCGACGTTGCGTGTCGATCCCGCCGGCAAGCACATCGCCAAGCGCGAGCGCGCCTTCGCTGATGCGCCCCACATGCCCGTGGAACTGGCCTGCGAACTTCTGCGTATCGGTAACGTTGATCGACACGCCGGGGCCGCTCAGCTGGCCGCTGTCGCCGACCTGGCCGCCCGACTCGGCATAGAACGGCGTGCGGTCGGTGAACACGATCACCTCATCGCCCGCTTCCGCACGTTCGACCGGGCGGCCCTGCTTGAGCAATGCCACGACCTTGAGGGCATCGGCATCGTACGCTTCGTAGCCCAGGAACACGGTCGGCGACATGCTGGCGACCAGGTCCGCCGGCAATGCGACGCCACCGCCGAACTTGCCAGCCGCGCGCGCCGTCTCGCGCTGGCGCTCCATCGCGAACTCGAAGCCCTCCATGTCCACGCGCATGCCGCGCTCGCGCGCGATGTCGGCAGTCAGGTCGACCGGGAAGCCGTAAGTGTCGTACAGCCGAAACGCGTCGGCGCCCGGGATGATGTCCTGCGAGCGCGATGCGACCTCGTCGAAGATCTTCATGCCGGCGTCCAGCGTCTCGGCAAAGCGCTCTTCTTCGGCCAACAGCGCGCGCGCCACAGTGTCCTGCGCCACCACCAGCTCGGGATAGGCTTCGCCCATCAGCTCCACCAGCGTGGGCACCATCTTGCTGAAGAACGGCTGGCGCACGCCCAACATCCAACCATGGCGCAGCGCACGCCGGATGATCCGGCGCAGCACATAGCCGCGGCCTTCGTTGGAGGGCAACACGCCATCGACGATGAGGAAAGAACAGGCGCGGATGTGATCGGCGATTACCCGCAGCGACTTATTCTCCAGATCGGTGATGCCGGTCAGCGCACTGGCCTTGCCGATCAACGCCTGGAACAGGTCGATTTCATAGTTGGTATGGACGTGCTGCAGGATCGCAGCCAGACGCTCCAAGCCCATGCCCGTGTCCACGCACGGCGCCGGCAGCGGCACCAGGGTGCCGTCGGGCTGGCGATCGAACTGCATGAAGACCAGGTTCCAGATCTCGATGAAGCGGTCGCCGTCTTCATCCGGGGACCCCGGTGGACCACCGGCGATGTGATCGCCGTGGTCGAAGAAGATTTCGGTACACGGGCCGCAAGGGCCAGTATCGGCCATCTGCCAGAAATTGTCCGACGCGTAGGGGGCACCCTTGTTGTCGCCAATGCGCACGATGCGGCTTTCAGGGATGCCGATCATGTCGCGCCACAACGCGAAGGCTTCTTCGTCGGTGTGATAGACGGTGACCAGCAGGCGGTCGGCCGGCAGCTTCCAGACCTGGGTCAACAGTTCCCATGCCCAGGCGATGGCGTCCTTCTTGAAATAGTCGCCGAACGACCAGTTGCCGAGCATTTCGAAGAAGGTGTGGTGGCGTGCAGTGTAGCCCACCGAGTCCAGATCGTTGTGCTTGCCACCGGCACGCAGGCAGCGCTGCACGTCTGCAGCACGGACGTAGCTGCGCTTCTCCGCGCCAAGGAAGACGTCCTTGAACTGGACCATGCCGGAGTTGGTAAACAGCAAGGTGGGGTCGTTGCCCGGCACCAGCGGCGCGGATGGCACGATGGTGTGGCCCTTCCCCTCGAAGAACGCGAGGAAGTCACTACGAATCTGGGAAGTGCTGAATTTGGCAGGTGCGTTCATGTGCTGGCATTGGGCGGGCGGCAGTCCCGGTCACCCAATGACATGTGGGCGCAGATGAGCGGAACAACCTGAAACCACGAAGGGTAGCAGGCCTGACGCCCTCAGTCCTCAAGGTCGAAGCGCGTGGCGGCGCGAATGCTGTTGCCGTCGAAACCCCGCCGGGCCAGCAGATCGGCGGCCTTGCGCCGCTGCGGAAGGTCGGTTGGGCCTTGTTCGCCGAACCGACGGCGGATCAGGTCGCGCGCGTTTTCGGCCCAATCCCCTTCGAAGGTCGCCAAGGCGGCACTGATGGCCTCGCTATCCAGGCCATGGGTCCCGAGCTCGGCACGAATATGCAGCGGGCCATAACCAGAACCGGCGCGATTGCGCACCACTGCAGCAGCGAAGCGGGTGTCGTCCTGCCACCCCTCGTCCGTGAGCCGATCGACGGCCGCCTGCGCCGCATCTGGCTCGATCCCGCGGGCGAGCAGCTTGCGGTTCAATTCCTTGCGCGAATGTTCGCGCCGCACCAATAGGCCGAGTGCGCGCTGGACCGGCGTCTGTTCCTTGAACCGGCGCCCCTGCTTTGGTGCGGGCTCTTGCTCGTCCATCGTTGAGGTGTCCCGAATGGCCAAGATCAGTTACGACATCAATGCGCCGTCCATGGCGCCTGCCCTCCTGGCCTTCGATAGATCTACCGCGAGAAGCGACGGCACTGACTCCGCCCTCCCCGCGATAGAAAAACTTCAACACGCTCTAACCTGCTGCCCCAGCGCCGGGCGGACGTGGGCGGCAATGGAGCGGTGGCGTACTGTGCGAGGTTCCGCCCACCGCTCACCAACAGCATCAGCATCACCGTCACCGATTCCCGGCAAACCGACTCCGGCGACTGGTGATGTTGTGCGGCTGCAACTTATTCCTTGTCTTCGTCGTCGCCGGCCTCGCGCGGTGCTTCGGCAGGCTGGAACTTCTCACGCAACTCGGCTTCCAGCCGGGTCGCAACCTGCGGGTTGTCGCGCAGGTAGGTCCGCGCGTTGTCCTTGCCCTGCCCGATGCGCTCATCGCCGTAGCTGTACCAGGCGCCGGCCTTGTCGACCAGCTTGGCTTCCACGCCCATGTCGATCAATTCACCCTCGCGGCTGATACCTTCGCCATACAGGATTTCGGTCACGACCTGCTTGAACGGAGGCGCCAGCTTGTTCTTGACCACCTTGATCTTGGTCTGGTTGCCGATGATCTCGTCGCCCTTCTTGATCGCACCGATACGGCGGATATCCAGACGCACCGAGGCGTAGAACTTCAGCGCGTTGCCGCCGGTGGTCACTTCCGGGCTCTGGCCCGGCATCATGACGCCGATCTTCATGCGCAGCTGATTGATGAAGACCACCAGCGTGTTGGAGCGCTTGATATTGCCGGTGAGCTTGCGCAGCGCCTGGCTCATCAGGCGAGCCTGCAAACCAGGCAACTGGTCGCCCATCTCGCCTTCGATTTCCGCCTTTGGCGTCAGTGCGGCAACCGAGTCGACCACCACGATATCAACCGAACCCGAGCGCACCAGCATGTCGGCAATTTCCAGTGCCTGCTCACCGGTATCGGGCTGCGACAGCAGCAGGTCGTCGACGTTGACGCCCAGCTTGGCCGCATAAATCGGGTCCAGCGCGTGCTCGGCGTCGATGAAGGCAGCGGTGCCGCCGTTCTTCTGGCACTGGGCGATGGCTTGCAGGGTCAAGGTGGTCTTGCCGGAGGATTCCGGGCCGTAGATTTCGACCACGCGGCCCTTCGGCAGGCCGCCGATCCCCAGGGCGATATCCAGCATCAACGAGCCGGTCGGGATGACTTCGACTGCCTCGATGACGCGGTCGCCCATGCGCATGACCGAACCCTTGCCGAATTGCTTTTCGATCTGGCTCAGTGCGGCGGAAAGGGCGCGCTTCTTGTTCTCGTCCATCTGGGTGATCCTCGTCAGTGATTTCGGTATGGGGCTAATGTAGCGGCGGTGTATCGCACAGGCTGAGACTGCAGGCGACACACTCAGATTAGGGAGGCGGAAGGTCCCGTGGCAGCGGGAAATCCTGCGGTGCCAGCTCGGAGAAACGCCGGCACGGCCATCGGCACAGACCTCAGCGGTTAGGCCTCAACAGTCCGCAATACAGTCCTTCAATCGCGAAATCCTGATCCGGTAGCACCTCAATGGGCGCGTAGTCTGGATTGCGCGGCAACAGCCGGATGCGGTCCTTGCCGATCTTCAGCAGCTTTACCGTGATTTCCTCATCGATCCGCGCCACCACGATCTGCCCCGAGCGCGCGTCGCGGGTACGGTGCACGCCGATCAGATCGCCATTGAAGATGCCTTCGTCGCGCATCGAATCGCCTTGCACCTTGAGCAGATAATCCGGCGAGGGCGAGAAAAACACACGATCCAGTACAACGAAGTCGTCCGAGCCGATATCGGCACCGATCGGCAAACCCGCCGCAACGCGGCCCAGCACCGGCAGGCGCAGCACATCGTCGCGGGCCGCCTCGCTCACCGGAGCCGTGCGTGTCTGCGCACCCTGCCCGGCCAGCCGTATCCCGCGCGCCTGGCCTGGAACGCGGCGGATCGCCCCCGCATGCTCCAGCGCTTCCAGGTGATATTGCGCCGCGCGGACGCCCTTGAAGCCGAACGCGCGCGAGATCTCGGTCTGCGACGGCGGAACACCATCGGCATCGATGCGCTCGGCGATCAAGGCCAGGATTGCTTGCTGGGTATCGGTCAGGTCCATGGTTAGTAGTATTACTACTAACGAGCGCCCGCGCAAGTGTTCGCCGCGCCCTGCCTGTACGCCACCACGATGCCCACGCGTCGCGCGCTAGCGCCGGCTTCGCCAGATCGAAAACAGGATCCAGATACCGCACAGCGCCGCGCCGATGAAACCGCCCACACCCAGCGCGAGCAACCAGCGGCTGGCGCTCCCGCCGACGCTGTTCATGACGATCGAGGAGCCGATCACCAACGCGGCAGTCACGATCCCCATCGTGAGGCGATTGGCCGCGCGGTCGACCTGCTCGCCGAACTCGCGCAATGCGCGTGTTTCGATCTGAAGCTGCAGCTTGCCGCGGCGTGCGGCTTGCAACAGGCGCTTGAGGTCGCGCGGCAGATCGCCGATCAGGTCGATTGCGCCAGTCACGGTCCGCCGGCCGCGCCGCACGATGGCGCGCGGCGCATAGCGCTGCAACACCACGCGTTCCAGATATGGGCGCGCCTCGGTGGCCATGTCGAAGTCCGGATCGAGCTGGCGCCCCATGCCTTCCAGGGTGAGAAAGGCCTTGATCATCAGCGCCAGATCCGATGGCAGCGTCAGTCCGTGATCGCGCAGGATGGAAGTGACGTCGCCAAGCATTGCGCCAATACGCAATTCTTTCAGCGGCACGCCGCGATACTCGTCGACGAACGCGCCGATGTCTTGCTGCAAACGCGCCTCGTCGATCTCCAGGCTGGTGCCCGCCCATTCCAGCAAGACGTCGATCACTGCTTCGGCGTCGTAGCTGACCATGCCGTGCAGCAGCTGTGCGACCTGAAACCGACGCTGCTCAGAGACGCGCCCGACCATGCCGAAATCGATGACCGCGATGCGCCCATCGCGCAGGTAAAAAATGTTCCCCGGATGCGGGTCGGCGTGGAAGCAGCCATCCTGCAACACCATCTTGAGCACGATGCCGGCACCAGCACGTGCGAGCGCCCTGCGATCCAGGCCGGCCGCATCGACGGCGAGCAGATCGCGCCCCGGAATTCCATCGATGAATTCCTGCACGTTGAGCGACTCGCAGGTCCACTCCCAGTACACCGCCGGCACCACCACCTGCGTATCGTGCGCGAAGTTGGCGGCGATGCGTTCGGCGTTGCGCCCCTCCGCAGCGAAGTCCAGCTCGCGTCGCAGCGAAACGGTAAATTGCTGCACCACCTCGGAAGGACGGTAGCGCTTGAGATCCGGTGCGCGGGTTTCGACGATTTCAGCAAGCCGGGCGAGCAGGCGCAGATCCGCGTCGATGGTGTCACCGATATCGGGACGACGAATCTTCAATACCACCGGCGTGCCATCGACCAACCACGCGCGATGGGTCTGTGCCAGCGAGGCGGCTGCCAGCGGCTGTTCGTCCAGGCGCGCGAAGACGGTTTCCGGCTCCATGCCCAACGCAGCGACCAGCTGTGGGCGAATCTGCTCGAACGGCAGCGCCGGCACCGCGTTCTGCAGCTCGCTCAATTCTTCGATCCACTCCGGTGGCAGCAGATCCACACGCGTGGCCAGCACCTGGCCCAGTTTGACGAAGGTGGGTCCGAGCTCTTCCAGTGCACGCCGCACGCGCATCGCTGCGGACATGCGCAACCGGCCCTCGGCGTTCTGCCAATGCAACAGCCTGCCGGCGCGCTCAAGCACATCGGCCATGCCGATACGACGCACCACATCGCCGAAGCCGTAGCGGATCAGGACCGAGGCGATTTCCTGCAGCCGCCCAAGATCACGTACCGTGCCGAGTGCTTCCCACATCAGCGCACCGCCTGCGAGCGCGTTGCGCTCAGGCAATGCGTGACACTGCAGTAGATAGCAGCCTGCAACGCGGCGATCGATGGGACAGGAGCAAGAAACGAATGCATTGGCACGCTGGGCGGTGAGCAGACCTTGTTTGTAGCCGATCTGCCCTCCGCTGTCGCGCTCTCGCCTCGTCCAAGCTCAGCGCAGGTTACAAGGCGCGCGCGGTACATGCGCAACAGGCAGCGTTCGCTGATGAGCTGCCTGCACCCGGGTTGCGACATTGTCGCTTCGCAGCCTCGTTGCTGGATGTGCCAAGTAACGCGTCCGCTCAGGGTGCTGCAGCGGCGTGTCGACAACGAGGCCCAGCCAGTTATTGGAACGGCGCTCGGTCACGGCCTTGGGTTTCCAGGCTGTGCGAGATTGCGCCGGAAATGGGGCGCCGCGGATCTGCTGCCGAACGCCATCAGCGAACCCGACGACCGCTAAAGCAGCGCGCTCAACCCGCGCAATGCTGCGACGACGGTCTGACGACGCACCGCATCGCGGTCGCCATTGAACTGGAACAGTTGTGCGGTGGCATAACCGCCACGGCGTTTCCAGCCGATCCAGACCGTGCCGACCGGCTTGTCCTCACTGCCGCCGCCAGGCCCGGCGATGCCGGTCACCGCCACCGCGATGCTTGCGCCGGAATTCACCAGGGCGCCAGAGACCATTTCGATCACCGTTTCGCGACTGACCGCCCCGTGCACTTCCAAGGTCTGTGGGCGGACACCGAGTAGCGCCTGCTTGGCCTCGTAGCTATAGGCGGCCATGCCGCAATCGAACCAGTGCGAGGAGCCGGCGACATCGGTCACCGCCTTGGCGATCCAGCCACCCGTACAACTCTCGGCAGTGACCAGGCGCTCGCGCGCGGCAAGCAATTGCTGCCCGAGGGCTTCGGCCAGCTGCTGCAGTTCGGAATCGGCGGAAAAAGACATGGGCACGGCAAGGAGGGGGCAGCTGACGTTTTAGCCCAATTCGTCGCGCCTGTCTGCCGCTGGCGCCGATTCCGGCTGGGCGCGAGGTGGCCAGGGTTCAGTGGCGATGTGCGGCCAATATGCGGTACGACGGGTCTGGACGGGCTTGCATGTGCGCCGAGGTGCCGGCCGCACGTGGTCAACGTGCAGCGCCGCCTCCAAGCACCGAATCACCGCACCCAGGGCGTCATTCCTGATCACAGGTGTGATGCGCCACATGAGCGCACCACTGCACTCTTGCGCAGCACCCACTGCTCATATTGATTTTCTGTGAGTTCCGGCTGGCCGGGACGAGGCCTGGCAACTGCCGCACAGCGACGCGCTCCACCCTGCCCCATTCGCCTTGAAGCAGCAGCACGGTCGTGTGCGACCGACCGTGCCGCGTCTATCACGCTTCCCAGTCTTCGCGACGATCCGGCAGCATCGCGCGCAGCGGCGCACCGTCCTGCCCGGCGGCCAACCGCTCGGCCTCGACCATCGGCAGATCGACCTCGAGCAACCAACCCTCTTCGTCGGATTGCTCACTGCGCACCACTTCCAGCTGATGCAGCCTGGAACGCAGGCGACCGGCAGACGGTGGTAACCGTAGCTGGCCGGTCAGGTGGCGCAGATCCAGCCGCTGGCCGAGCGCATGCTGCAATTCTTCCAGCCCGCGTCCGTCGCGCGCCGACACCCAGACACGCTCGCGGCGTGCCGGGTCAGGAATGCCGTCCTGCGCGTCGTGGCGCACTTCGGCGCCCTCGATCTTGTCGATCTTGTTGAATACCAGCAGCTGCGGCAGATCGCCGGCACCGACGGCCTGCAACACTTCATCGACCTGCAGGATGCGTTCTTCGCGCAACGGGTCTGCTGCATCGACGACGTGCAGCAACAGATCGGCATCGCGCGCCTCCGACAGCGTGGAGCGGAATGCGGCGACCAGCTCGTGCGGAAGATCGCGCACGAAGCCGACCGTGTCGGCAAGAATCGCACTTCCACCCGGCAACGCAATGCGTCGCACGGTGGGGTCGAGCGTGGCGAACAATTGATCTGCCACGTAGGCCTCTGCACCGGTCAACACATTGAACAATGTCGACTTGCCGGCATTGGTGTAGCCGACCAGTGCAATCCGTGGCAATTCGCTGCGCATCCGCGCACGACGCATCTGGGTGCGCTGCACCTCGACCTTTTCCAGCCGCTGCTGCAACTGCTCGACGCGTTTTTGCAGCAGGCGGCGGTCGGTTTCCAGCTGGGTTTCGCCGGGGCCGCGCAGGCCGATGGAGCCACCGCGCTGACGCTCCAAGTGCGTCCAGCCACGTACCAGCCGCGTGGCCATGTGACGCAACTGCGCCAGCTCCACCTGCAGCTTGCCTTCGTGGCTGCGCGCACGTTGCGCGAAGATGTCCAGGATCAACCCGGTGCGGTCGATCACACGCCGCTCCAGATACCGCTCCAGGTTGCGCTCCTGGCCGGGCGACAAAGTGTGGTTGACCAGCACCAGATCGGCACCGGTGGCCTCGGCTGCGGCCTTGACCTCTTCCAGCTTGCCGCTACCGATCAAGGTCGACGGGCTGGGCTTATCGATGCGCGCGGTGAGCGTGGCGGCCACCGTGGCGCCCGCCGACTTTGCAAGGTCGGCGAACTCCTCCATCACATCGTCTTCGGCAGGCCCGCCGGAGTGGGTCTGTATCAATAACGCGTGTTCACCCTTGCGGGACCGATCAAACACGCACTGCTCCGTTACTGCTCGACGTCGTCATCTTCCGCCTGATTGCCTTCATTGGATTGCACATACCCACCACCGGGCCCCACGCGCACATTGCGCGCCGGCACCACCGTGGAAATGGCGTGCTTGTACACCATCTGACTCACGGTATTGCGCAGCAGGACCACGAATTGGTCGAACGACTCGATCGTGCCCTGCAGCTTGATGCCATTGACCAGATACACCGACACGGGCACCCGCTCGCGCCGCAGCGCATTGAGGAATGGGTCCTGTAAAGATTGCCCCTTAGCCATCGAAAAATCCTCTTCATTATTGTTCTTATTGTTCCGGTCGACACCTGCTATCCCCAGCCGGTCCCGGAAACGGGATGTTACACGCCTGAAGCCTGCCGTACAGCGGGACGATCAGCGAGGAAGCCGACAATTGCGTCCTCCAATTGATGGCGGTCACGCTCCGGGTCGAACCAGCGCGCGTCCAGCTCGCCGCGCAGCCAGGTGAGCTGCCGCTTGGCCAGTTGCCGGGTCGCCTGGATCGCCTTGTCGCGGAACTCGGCCAGGCCGCCAGCCCCATCCAGGTACTGCCAGGCCTGGCGGTAGCCCACCGCGCGCACGGCCGGCAAATCCAGCGGCGCTGCCACCGCCTGCATCTGCGGCAGCGCCCGCAGACGCTGCACTTCCCCCAGAAAATCCTGCGCCAACATCGCATCCAGCCGGTGTGCGATCCGTGCATGCAGCACCGCGCGCTCGCGTGGGGCCAAGACCACCTTCAACACGCGTACCGGCAGGCGCGGCCCTGCCGGTAGCGCCTGCCACGCGCTGATCGGCCGCCCGCTGATGCGGTAGACCTCCAGCGCCCGCTGGATCCGCTGCGGGTCGGTCGCATGAATGCGCGCTGCCGCAACCGGGTCCACACGTGCCAGTTGTGCGTGCAAGCCGGCCCAACCGATATGCTGAGCTTCGGCCGCGATGGATGCACGCACCGTTTGGTCGGCCTCGGGCAGGTGCGACAAACCTTCCAGCAGTGCACGAAAATACAGCCCGGTGCCGCCGGCCAGAATCGGCAATTTGCCGCGCGCCACGATTTGCGCGATCGCCTGGCGTGCATCGGTGGCGAACTCCGCTGCCGAATACACCTGCCAGGGATCGCGCAGGTCGAGCAGATGATGCGGCACCGCCGCGCGCATTGGCCCGTCCGGCTTGGCCGCACCGATCTCCAGGCCGCGATACACCAGCGCCGAATCGACGCTGACGATTTCCCCGTTCCAGCGCTCCGCAGCTTCCAGCGCCAGCGCCGTCTTGCCGCTGGCGGTGGGGCCCATCACGGCGATCGCCAGCGGGCGTTGGTCGACAGGCATCAGTCCTCGTCCGGCCAACGAATCGTGGGCGCGGCGGGCGCGCTGACACGCGGTACGGGAATCGCCGCCATCGCCGTCCATACCTTCAACGCATCCACGGTTGCCGCCACATCGTGCACGCGCAGCAGCAGCGCGCCATGTTGTGCGGCGATCAGATGCGCGGCCACCGAGCCGTGCACACGTTCGGCGGCGATCTGGCGCCCGGTCAGTTCGCCGATGCTGCGTTTGCGCGACAGCCCGGCCAGCACCGGCAAACCGAATTCCTGCAGCCGCTGCAGCTGCGCAAGCAGGGTGAGGTTGTGCGGGGTGGTCTTATCGAATCCAAAGCCCGGGTCCAGGACCAGCCAGCGCTTGTCGATGCCGGCCATCTCGGCAGCGAAGATGCGCTCGGCCAGAAACCGGTGCACTTCACCCACGATATCGTCGTAGTGCGGCGCATCCTGCATGGCGTGCGGCGCGCTGCGCGCATGCATCAAGACCACAGGCACGCGCAGGTCCGACGCCGCTTCCAGCGCACCGGGCGAACGCAGGGCATAGACGTCGTTGATTATGCCGGCGCCGGCCGCGACCGCCGCGCGCATGACCTCCGGTTTGAACGTATCCACGCTGATCGGCACGCTGGTGCGCTGGGCCAGCGCCTCGATGACCGGAATGACCCGCTGCAATTCTTCTTCAACCGAGACCGCCGCAGCGCCCGGGCGGGTGGATTCACCACCGACATCCAGCACCGCAGCGCCCTGCTCCACCAACGCCAGCCCATGCGCGATCGCCGCTTCGCAGGTCGCATGCTGGCCGCCGTCGGAGAACGAATCGGGTGTGACATTGACGATACCCATCACCTGCGGTGCATCCAGTCGCAGGCTGCGGCCGGCGCAATCCAGTGTCAGGGTGGTATCGAACATCGGCAGTGTCTCCTGGGTTGGTGATGGTCGCCCATACGTGGGCATCGATGCGGCCCGATAACGCATCAAGGCCGGGAATTGCTCCCCGGCCTTGATGGATGCCTCGCAGATCAGCGCATGGCCGGCTTAGAGTTGCTCGGCGGGTCCGGCGATGGGCGGCAATGGACGCGGGCTACCCTTGTCGTTGTTGTTGCCACCGTCCTTATCGGACTTGCCCCAACCCGCCGGCGGCGGCGGCTCGCGGCCTTCCATGATGGCGTCGATCTGAGGCACGTCGATGGTCTCGTACTGCAGCAACAACTGCGACATCGCGTGCAGCTTGTCCAGATTCTCGGTGAGGATGGTCTTGGTCTTGCTGTAGGCCTTGTCCAGGATCGAGCGCACGACTTCGTCGATCTTGCGCGCGGTTTCGTCGGAGACGTTCTTGTGCTGGGTCACCGAACGGCCCAGGAACACCTCATCCTCTTCCTCGCCATAGGCCACCGGGCCAAGCTCGTCGGACAGCCCCCACTTGGTCACCATGTTGCGCGCCATCTTGGTGGCCCGCTCGATGTCGTTGGACGCACCGGTGGTGACCTTGTCGCCACCGAAGATCAGCTCTTCGGCAACGCGACCACCGTACAGCGAGCACAGCTGCGATTCGATCGCCACGCGGTTCATCGAATAGCGGTCGCCTTCCGGCAGATACATCGTCACGCCGAGGGCGCGGCCGCGCGGAATGATGGTGACCTTGTAGACCGGGTCGTGCTCCGGCACCAGGCGGCCGACGATGGCGTGGCCTGCCTCGTGATACGCGGTGAGGGTCTTCTCGTCCTCGCTCATGGCCATCGAGCGGCGCTCGGCACCCATCAGAATCTTGTCGCGGGCACGGTCGAAGTGGTCCATGCGGACTTCCTTCTCGCTGCCACGCGCCGCGAACAACGCTGCTTCGTTGCACAGGTTAGCCAAGTCGGCGCCAGAGAAACCCGGGGTACCGCGGGCGATGACCATCGGCACGACATCCTCGGCCAACGGCAGCTTGCGCATGTGCACGCGCAGGATCTGTTCGCGACCCTTGACGTCCGGCAGGCCGACCACGACCTGGCGGTCGAAACGGCCAGGACGCAGCAGCGCCGGATCCAACACGTCCGGCCGGTTGGTCGCCGCGATCACGATCACGCCTTCGCCGCCTTCGAAACCGTCCATTTCGACCAGCAACTGATTCAGGGTCTGCTCGCGCTCGTCATGCCCGCCGCCGAGACCGGCACCGCGATGACGGCCCACCGCATCGATTTCGTCGATGAAGATGATGCACGGCGCGTGCTTCTTGGCCTGCTCGAACATGTCGCGCACGCGGCTGGCACCCACGCCGACGAACATTTCCACGAAGTCCGAGCCGGAGATGCTGAAGAACGGCACCTTGGCCTCGCCGGCGATCGCCTTGGCGAGCAGGGTCTTACCGGTACCCGGCGGGCCGACCATCAGCACGCCGCGCGGAATCTTGCCGCCCAGCTTGGTGAACTTGGTCGGGTCGCGCAGGAAGTCCACCAGTTCGCCGACTTCTTCCTTGGCCTCGTCGCAACCGGCAACGTCGGCAAAGGTGATCTTGATCTGGTCTTCGCCCTGCAGCTTGGCGCGCGACTTGCCGAAGCTCATCGCCCCCTTGGCACCGCCGCCACCGCCCTGCATCTGGCGCATGATGAACAGCCAGAAGCCGATGATCAGGATGACCGGGAGGAAATTGAGTACCAACGACCAGAAGCCAGGCCCGGTCGAGGGCTTCTGGCGGGTCATTTCGATGTTCTTGCTGTACAGCACGTCGACCAGCTTGTCGTCGCGCGGACCGTAGACTGTGGCTTCGCTGCCGTCGGTGCGCTTGAAGCGGATCGCGTTGACGGCCAGGTTGGTTTCATCGGTGTAATCCACCGATTTGACGCGCCCGGAGTCCACTTCCTTCAGGAACTGGGTATAGGTGATCGAGTCGGCACCGACGCCGCCCGCCATCCGCGGCGAGAAGCTCTGGAAGACAACCATCAGCACAACTGCGACGACCACCCACAGCAGCAGATTCTTGGTCAAGTCGTTCATCCTCATTGGCTCCGGTGCCCTCTACTCTTCGATGCTTGAAATACGATGGTCATTGGCAGCTTACTTGATCTGGACACGCTTGCCCTGACCGAGCGCATAAACTTCCGGGGAGCGCTTGCGCGAGGCCGCCGGCTTGCGAATCGTCACCTTCTCATAGCGGCGGCGAAGCTCGCGAATGTAGTCGTCGGACCCGACACCCTGGAACAGCTTGATCAGGAACGCCCCGCCCGGCTTGAGGTGGGTGTCGGCAAATTCCATGGCCAGTTCCGCCAGGTGCATCATCCGCGGTTGGTCGACCGCATCCATGCCACTCTTATTGGGGGCCATATCCGACAGCACAAGGTCCACCGGCACATCGCCCAGCATCGCTTCGAATTGGGATAGGACGGCCTGCTCCCTGAAGTCGCCGTGAAGGAACTCCACGCCCGCCAGGGCCGGCATGTCCAAAATATCCAGCGCCACCACCCGGCCGCTGTCGCCCATGGATTTGCGCACCTGTTGCGACCACCCGCCCGGGGCCGCGCCCAGATCGACCACCACCATGCCCGGCTTGAGCAGGCGGTCGCGCTGCAGCAACTCTTCCAGCTTGTAGGCCGCGCGCGAGCGCATGCCCTCGGCCTGGGCCTTCTTCACGTAAGGGTCGGCGAAGTGTTCCTTGAGCCAGCGCTGGCTGCTTTTACTGCGGGAAGGCATTGGCAAAGGGGTCCGAACGGGTCGCCATGATACCCTGAACACCCTTTGCTTCCCTTCGATCCTGCATGTCCATTGTTCTCACCTCCGCCCAGAACCGTTTCCTGCGCGGCCAGGCCCACGACCTCAAAGCCTTGCTGCAGACCGGCGGCAAAGGGGTCACGCCGGCATTTCTGGCTGAACTCGAGGAAGTGCTCGAGCGCCACGAACTGGTCAAGGTGAAGGTGGCATCGGAGGATCGCGAGACACGTGATGCGCTGATTGCCGAGCTGATCGAACAAACCGGCAGTGCGTTGGTACAGCGCATCGGCCACGTCGCCATTCTGTACCGCCCCAGCAAGGAAAAGCGCCAGATCGTGCTGCCGCGCGGCTGAGCCAGCGAGTTCGTCATGCCTTTAAGTCAGGAACACCCCGATTACGCCTACGCGCTGCGCGCGGCCGACGGCCGCCATGCCAAGGTGAACGAGCAGATCCTGCAGCAGAGCTTCATCCTGATGCCGGATGAGCTGGTAGAGCACTGGCCGGTCCAGACGCTGGAGCAACTCCAGGCCAGTCACATGGAGGCGGTGCTGGCGCTCAACCCGGCCGTGATCCTGCTCGGCACCGGCGAACGCCAGTTATTCCCCAGGACCGACGTGCTGGCGGCCTGCCTGACCCGCGGCATCGGCCTGGAGGCGATGACCAATGCCGCCGCCGCACGCACCTACAACGTGCTGGCCAGCGAAGGCCGGCGGGTGGCCTTGGCGATGGTGTTGCCGGGCTGATTGGCTTGGTACGGGATTCGGGAATCGGGATTGGGGATTCGTAAGAGCGGGCTTCCGCAAGCTGCGCCTTCAATAGCCAAACCAGGCTAGAGCGTCAATTGGTCCAAGTGGTGAGTCCGAAGAACCCACTCTCTTTCCGGATACGAACAGCCCAGGGCCGTTGCGAATCCCGAATCCCAACTCCCCAATCTCATTTCTTCGGCAAATACAGCAGCGGATCGACCGGCTTGCCGTTGTAGCGGATCTCGAAGTGCAACATGTCGCGGGAGGCGCCGCTGCGGCCCATTTCGGCAATTTGCTGCCCCGCCTTGACGCTCTGGCCCTCGTTGAGCAGGCGCTTGCGGTTGTGACCGTACGCGGATAGCCACTGGTCGTTGTGCTTGATGATGATCAGCTCGCCGTAGCCGACCAGGCCGGCGCCGGAATACACCACCACGCCATCGGCGGCGGCACGCACGGCCTGACCGCTGGTGCCGGCGATGTCCACGCCCTGCTTGGTGGTTTCGCCAGTGACGAAGGTGCCCACCACGACGCCATCGGCCGGCCAACGCCACGAAAATCCGCTACTGACCGGTGCGGCGATCGGCGCGACGGGGCGCGGCGGGGCCACGGTGCCGCCAGCCACCGGCGCGCTGCCACCCAGCTTGCTGGTACCGGGCGGATACAACTTGAGCGTCTGGCCGGGATAGATGGTGTTTGGGGAAGACAGGCCATTCCAGGCGGCCAGATCCGCGGCGGTGATATTGGTCCGGCGCGAGATCGCGTACAGGGTGTCGCCGCGCTGCACGGTGACCGTGGCACCCGGACGCGGCACCGAAGGACGCGGCGCGGCGCTAGGGCGCGACGACGACCCGCCACCGCTCGCTCCGGGCGAACGCACCACCGTTGCGCTGCTGCAGGCGGTCAGTCCGATGGCCATTGCGAGCATGACTGCTGTCTTGCGTGCCGAATTCATCTGCGTCTTGCTCATCCGTTCGTTGTCTTCCACACCAACCAGCCCGCACCGACCGCCAGCACCGCCATTGCAACCCAGCCCAGCGGCTCGATCCAGCGATGCAGCGCCGCTTCGGCCCGCGCACCGCCCAGGCGGATCGCGCCGGCCACCAGATACACGCGCTTGCCGCGCCCGACCAACATGCTGGCGATGAATGGCAGGATCGGCACGCCGACCACGCCAGAGGCCCAGGTAAAGATCTTCAGCGGGATCGGGGTGAACCCGACCAGGACCAGCGCCCAGAACGCCTTCCACGGCGAATCGGCCACCAGCGTGCGCAGGGTTTCGATCTGCTGCTGGATCTTCGCGCTCCAGCCCAGCCATTCGATCAGCGGCTGCAGCGCGGCGAAGGCGAAATGGCCAAGCAGATAACCGACCAGGGCGCCGCAGATCGAGCCGATCAGGCTCAGGGTCGCAAACCAGAGCGAGCGCTTGGGCTCGGCCAGCGACATCGGTGCCAACATCACTTCCGGCGGCACCGGGAAAATGAAGCCCTCAACGAAGCTGAGACCGGTCAGCAGCGCGGGTGCGCGGCGATGGCGCGACCAACGGATGGCCACGTCGTACAACGGCCCAAAAATCTTCATCGAAGAACTCTCATGGATTCAATCCAGCATGCCCGACAACAGCGGGACGAACGTGACCGGCGCCAGAACCTGTTGTTCGATGGCGCCATCGGCCCCGCGGGTGAGTTGCACCAACGATTGCGAGGAAGGCCCTCCGACCGGCGCGACCAGGCGCCCGCCGACCGCCAGCTGGTCGACCAATGCATCGACCAACGCCGGTGCGGCAGCGGTCACCACGATGGCGTCGTACGGCCCGTGTTCGGGCCAGCCGATGCGGCCGTCGTCGTGCTTGCTGCGCACATTCATGCCCAGGTGCCGGAAGCGCTTGCGCGCCTGCCGCAGCAGGTCGCCGATGCGCTCGACGGTGTAGACCTCCAGCCCCAGCGCCGCCAGGATCGCGCCCTGGTAGCCGGAGCCGGTGCCCACTTCGAGTACCTTGGCCGGGGTCACCTGCAGCACCGCTTCGGTCATGCGCGCCACCACCCAGGGCTGGGAGATGGTCTGGCCATGGCCGATCGGCAGCGCAGTGTCTTCGTAGGCGCGCGAGGCCAGCGCTTCATCGATGAACAGATGCCGCGGCACGGTGCGCATCGCGTTGAGCGTGGCCTCGTCCTGGATGCCCGCCTCGCGCAAGCGCTCGACCAGGCGGTCGCGCACGCGTTGCGAGGTCATGCCGATCCCGACCGACTCCGGTTGCAGGCGCAGCCTCGGCGTCATGCCGGGCCGTCCAACGCTGCGGTCAGCCCACCCACCCAGCCGGCAACGGTGTCCAGTGCCTGGTAACGGGTGAGATCGACGTGGATCGGCGTGATCGAGATATGCCCGGTACGCACGGCGTGGAAATCGGTACCGGCGCCAGCGTCCTGCTCGGGACCGGCCGGGCCGATCCAGTACACGGTGCGGCCGCGCGGATCGCGCTGCGGCACGCACGGCTCGGACCGGTGGCGGTTGCCGAGCCGGGTGACTTCGAAACCGAGCACATCCGACCATGCCAGATCCGGCACGTTGACGTTGAGGATGGTGTCGGCGGGCAACGGGTCGGCCTTCAGCCGCGCCACGATTTCCACCGCTGCGCGCGCGGCGGTGTCGTAGTGATGCGCCTGGTGATTGTGCGTGACCAACGACACCGCCACCGCCGGCAAGCCGAGGAAGCGGCCTTCCATGGCGGCCGACACGGTGCCCGAATAGATCACGTCGTCGCCCAGATTGGCCGAATTATTGATCCCGGAGACCACGATGTCCGGGTCATAATCGAGCATACCGGTGAGTGCCAGATGCACGCAGTCGGTCGGCGTGCCGGCCACTGCGCAGGTCTGCGCATCGACGCGGCGGGTGCGGATCGGCACATCCAGCGTCAGCGAATTGCTGGCGCCGGAGCGATCGCGGTCGGGCGCGACCACCATCACTTCGTGACCGGCATGGCGCAGCGCCTCGGCCAAAATCTGGATGCCGGGGGCGTCGACACCGTCGTCGTTGCTAACCAGTACGCGCATGGGACTCCTCGGAAAACCGGGCCATGATACCGGATGCGTCCCGCGCCTTCGCGCTTGATCTTCGCGTGCGTCTGCGCTTGGACCGGGTACGCTGTGCAGATGTCGCATCCTGAAGACGAAGACGACGGCGCGTTGTTCCGCGCAGCGATCGGCGCGGTCAAGCCGATTCGTGAAGTCGCCCCACCGGCCAACGCCAAGCCACGCCCCAAGCCGCGCGCGCGCATGGCCGAGCGCGACGACGCCCAAGCGCATACCGAATTTGCGCGCCTGCTGCGCGACAGCGCGCCGCTGGAAGCGGGCGATACCGCCAGCTATCGGCGCGAGAATCTTCCCACCCGCTTGTTTCAACGGCTCAAGCGCGGGCAATTCTCGGTGCAGGACGAACTGGATCTGCACGGCGCCACCGCAGCGCAGGCCGAATCGTTGCTGCGCCAGTTCCTGCTGGAAGCACACGCGCACGAACATGGTTGCGTGCGCATCATCCACGGCAAGGGACTGCAATCGGACACCGGTGCGCCCGTGCTGAAGAACCTCATGGACCGGCTGCTGCGTCAACGCAACGATGTGCTGGCGTTTCATTCGGCGCCGCCGACGCAGGGCGGTACCGGGGCGCTGCTGGTGTTGCTGGCGCGGCGGCGATAGGCCGATGATTACGCGCGAGTGATGCGAAACGGCAGCCATTGCGCGTGGCGACGTGTTGTCTGGAAGGTCTGTCGCGCATGGCTCGTCGGACACGAGCCGATTCCTGTTGCGCGCCTTGTGCAGCTGGACATGGCTCGTGACGCCGCGACCGGCCACTATCGCCTCAGCGACCGCCGAGGCCGCTTTTGCGCGCATCGCATGATTGAACCGTCCATGCTGCCCCGCGCGATCGGCCGGCGTTTGTGCGCGATCATGCGTCGGCGCGCATGCCGACGTTGAAGCGACCGGCGTCGGTGACATCTCCCAGTTCCCACAGCACCGCGGTGGCATAACAGCCAGGCGGCAGCGCGAACTCCAATTGCAGGGTCTGTGCCTCCAGCCATCGATAGTCCAGACCCTGCGGGCGCAAGCGCAGCGCGCGGCGCTCCTGCTTCAGCCCCGCTGCTTCCAGGCCTTGGCGCAATGCTTCGGATTGCGGATCGGACAACGCGCCCTGCTCCAGCGCTGCCGCTTGATCGGTCGAGCGCAACGCGCCAATGCCCCACAACGGCCCGCTGGGATGGATATCGAAACGTGCCAATCGCTCTGCCAGGGCCTCGCTCCACGGCTCCGGGCCGAAGACGCTGCGCGAGCCGTCCAGCATCCACGCCTCGCCCTGCAGTGCGCTATCCCAACTGCCCTGCGCCACGCGTGCGCCAAGCACGCGATTGAACAGGACCGAACGCGCTGCCGACAGCAACATCGAGCGCTGATCGTTGCGCAGCCGCCGCCTGGATGTGGGCGCCGGCAGCAACGTTCCGTCCTCAGCTTGCACATGACCGAACATCGCCAGCGCAGCCGCCACATTTGCGCCATCGCGACCGAAGCGTTGTTCGCCGAACCAATTGGGAATGCCACGCGCAGCAATCGCCTGCAGCCGTTGCTCGATCGCCTCGCGCTCGCCCTGCACCTGGCGCAGCGTCAGCACGAAGCGGTTCCCGTGCAGCGCACCGCGTTGCAGCTTGCGGTTGTGCCAGGCGCTCTGGACCACCTGCATCTGCGCATCATCCAGCGCGGCGATATCCGGCGCGATGCGCTTGGGCAGATGCACGCTGAAGCGCTGGGTGGTCACTGCATGGCGATCTTTCAGACCCGCATAGCTGACGCCCATCTCGGCGATGCCGGCCCAGTGCGCAAGCTGTTTGGCGATATAGGCGGTGTTCTGGCCACGCTTGCGCACGGTGAGCAGCAGATGCTCGCCTTCGCCGGAGGGCTCGAATGCCGGCAGCTCGTCGACCTGGAAATCGTCCGGGGTGCTGCGCATCGCCGCGCTGAGCACGGCAGCGCCATGCGCACGCGGCAGCAAAGAGGTCTCGCTCATGGTGTGGTTCGCCTTCGCGCCGGACGTGGCGCGCTGTGCGCCGAATGATTCGGCGCGGTGATTGCGTCGGGCAGCATCGGCGCCGGCTCCGGCCCCAAGCGCTGCCTGTGTTGCTATTGATGAGGCACAGCGGTCCTGCCCAGCAACACCGCGGCCTGTGCAGCGATCCCTTCGCCGCGGCCGGTGAAACCCAACTGTTCGCTGGTGGTGGCCTTGACGCTGACCGCATCGAGTTCGATCGCCAGCAGGCCGGCAATGCGCTCGCGCATGGCCACCGCATGCGGGCCGACCTTGGGGCGCTCGCAGATCACGGTGATGTCGGCATTGCCGACGCGCCAGCCGCGCTCGCGCAGCAAGCCATCGCAATGCTGCAGGAACTGTGCGCTGTCGGCGTCTTTCCAACGCGCATCGGAAGGCGGGAAATGCTGGCCGATATCGCCCAGCGCCAGCGCGCCCAGCATCGCATCGCACAGGGCGTGCAACACCACATCGCCATCGCTATGGGCGAGCACGCCGTGGCTGTGCGCCACGCGCACACCGCCAAGCATCACGTGGTCGCCAGGGCCGAACGCATGCACGTCGTAGCCTTGGCCGATTCGGAAATTGAAAGACATGGATTAGATCTCTTCGGGCGCGGAAACCCGGGACCCCGGGCCGGAAAAAGCAGAAGCCAGAACGGACGACTGGGGATGTGCGCTTTCCGGGTCCCGGGCTCCGAGCCCCCGGTTGACCAGTTCAAATTCGAAGCGCGCCAGATCCGCAGGGGTCGTCACCTTGAAGTTGTCTTCGGCGCCTTCCACGAGCAAGGGGCGCAGCCCCATCCGCTCCATCGCCATCGCTTCATCGGTGACCTCGACACCGGCCGCCGCGGCCTCGGTGAGTCCACGGATCAGTTGATGGCGACGAAACAGCTGCGGGGTGAGTGCGCGCCACAGGCGTTCGCGCGGTTCGGTGCCATCGATACCGCCATCGTCGCCGGCACGCTTGAGCGTATCGCGTACCGGTGCAGCCAGGATGGCGCCGACCGGGTCGCCACGGCCGATTTCCAGCAGGCGGTCCAGATCGGCCAGGGCCAGATTCGGCCGCGCGGCATCGTGGACCAGCACGAAATCGTCGGCACGCACGCTTTCTGGCAAGGCCAGCAAGCCAGCCAGCACCGAGGCTGCGCGACTCGCACCCCCCAGGCAGGTCAGCACGGGCGTGGACTGCACCGCGGTCCAGCCGGGCCAATCGGCATCGCCGGGGGCGATTGCCACCATGATGCCGGCCAGCGCCGGATGCGCCGCCAGCGCCGCCAACGTGTACGCCATCAGTGGCTGACCGCCGGCCGGCAAATACTGTTTGGGAAGCGGCCCGCCAAAACGGGTGCCGCGCCCGGCGGCCGGCACGATTGCCCAGATGGACCCGGTCATGGGTGATCCACCGGATCGACAGGCTCAGGCGCTTGCTGTGGGGGGGCCGGAGCCTCAGGCGATGCAGGGGCCGGCAGCGGCGCATCCTCGACCACGCGATAGAACGTCTCGCCCGGCTTGATCATGCCCAGCTCGCTGCGCGCGCGTTCCTCGATTGCCGCCTCGCCGTCCTTCAAATCCTTCACCTCTGCTGCCAACGCCTGGTTGCGTTGGCGCAGACCTTCGTTGTCCTGTGTCTGATGCGCGACCTGGGCTTCCAGCATCATCACCTCGCCGGAATTCCCAGGCCCGAACCAGAAGCGGTACTGCAGCCAAGCCAGCAGTACCGCCAGCACCAGCAGTAGCCAGCGCCAGTTGCGCACGGCTTATCGCTTGATCGAAACGAACGCGTCGCGACCGGCGTAGCGCGCGCCGGAGCCCAGCGCCTGCTCGATGCGCAGCAACTGGTTGTACTTGGCCACGCGGTCGCTGCGGCACAGCGAGCCGGTCTTGATCTGGGTGGCGGTGGTGGCCACGGCAATGTCGGCGATGGTGGTGTCTTCGGTTTCGCCGGAACGGTGCGACACGATCGAGGCGTAGTTGGCCGCGTGCGCCATCGCGATGGCTTCCAGCGTTTCGGTCAGCGTGCCGATCTGGTTGACCTTGATCAGGATCGCGTTGGCGGTGCCCGAATCGATGCCCTGCTTGAAGATCTTCGGGTTGGTGACGAACAGATCGTCGCCCACCAACTGCACCTTCTTGCCGACGCGCTCGGTCAGCAGCTTCCAACCGGCCCAGTCGTCCTCGGCCAGGCCATCTTCGATGCTGATGATCGGGTACTGCGCCACCCAGTCGGCCAGGAAGTCGACGAACTGCTCGCTGGTCAGGCGCTTGTTCTCGCCGACCAGGTTGTACTTGCCGTTGTCGTAGAACTCGCTGGAGGCCACGTCCAGGCCCAGCAGGATGTCTTCGCCCGCGGTGTAGCCGGCCTTGCCGATCGCTTCGAGGATGGTGTCCAGCGCTTCGACGTTGCTGCGGAAGTCCGGCGCAAAGCCGCCTTCGTCGCCCACCGCCGTGCTCAGGCCATGGCCCTTGAGCACCGACTTGAGCGAATGGAAGATTTCCGTACCGGCGCGCAGCGCTTCGGAGAACGAGCTGCAACCGACCGGCAGCACCATGAACTCCTGGAAGTCGACGTTGTTGTCGGCATGCGCGCCGCCGTTGATGATGTTCATCATCGGCACCGGCAGCGCCACGTCGGATTCGGTGATGGTGGACAGGTACTGCCACAACGGCTGCTTGCGCGAGGCGGCTACGGCATGCGCGGCGGCCAGCGAAACACCCAGCAGCGCGTTGGCGCCCAGGCGGCCCTTGTTCTCGGTGCCGTCCAGATCGATCAGGCGACGGTCCAGGCCCTGCTGGTCGGCCGCATCGAAGTTCTTCAGCGTCTCGGCGATGGTCCCGTTGACGTTGTCCACCGCGTGGCGCACGCCCTTGCCCAGGTAGCGGGTCTTGTCGCCATCACGCAGCTCCACCGCTTCCTTGGTACCGGTCGAGGCACCCGACGGCACGGCCGCGCGGCCGAACGAACCGTCGTCCAGCGTGACTTCGGCCTCCAGCGTGGGATTGCCGCGGGAGTCGAGGATTTCGCGGGCGAGGATCTTGGCGATAGTGGTCATAGGTCCGTTCGGTTACCAGTAAGGGGGGAAGTACACCGGAAACAAGCTGCCGGATTATCGCTGCACACCGGTCCATTGCCAAATCGCATGCCGCTACACGCAGCACGTCACGGGCGGACCGCTACGCCATCAAGCCCAACAGCGACAAACCAGACAGCAGCAGCAAGACCAACAGCAGGATCAGCGCGGCGATCGCCGCACCAGGCTGGCGACTCAGCCGCAATGCAGCCGAGCCTGTGGCCAGGCTACTGACAACGGCCATGGTGGCCATGATCAGCGTGATGCGCATCGGCAGCCGCGTGGCTTGCATGGCATGGTCGCCATCGCCCGGCATGCCGATGCTGGCGGTAAACAAAACGGCCATGACCGCCATGCACGCCCACGCCGCGATTGACGCGGCCAGTGCCCACCAGCCCCAGGGCCAGTGGCGCCACCGCCGCTCCCGGCGGCGCGCTGCAGCGGCCGCGCGCTGATCAGAACTCACGCAAAGCGCGCAAACCCGTGCTTCTTGGTGACGGCGTCCAGCTCCATCAGGGTTTCGAGCAGTTCTTCCATGCGATCCAGCGGCCACGCATTGGGACCATCGGACAGCGCCTTGGACGGATCCGGGTGGGTTTCGGCGAACAGGCCGGAAATCCCGACCGCCACCGCCGCGCGCGCCAGCACCGGCACGAACTCGCGCTGACCACCGGAGCTGCTGCCCTGCCCGCCCGGCAACTGCACCGAATGGGTGGCGTCGAACACCACCGGACAGCCGGTGTCGCGCATCACGCTCAGCGAGCGCATGTCGCTGACCAGGTTGTTGTAGCCGAACGAGGCGCCACGCTCGCAGACCATGATCTGCTCGTTGCCGGTGGATTTGGCCTTGTCCACCACCGGCTTCATGTCCCATGGCGCGAGGAACTGGCCCTTCTTGATGTTGACCGGCTTGCCGGCGGCGCAGACGTTCTTGATGAAGTCGGTCTGGCGCACCAAAAATGCCGGAGTCTGCAGCACGTCGACGACGGCCGCGACCTCGTTCATCGGGGTGTATTCATGCACGTCGGTGAGCACCGGCACGCCGATCTGCTTCTTCACCGCATCCAGCACCTTCAAACCTTCTTCCAGGCCCGGGCCACGGAAGCTGGTGCCGGAGGTGCGATTGGCCTTGTCGAAACTCGACTTGAAGATGAAGTTGACGCCGAGCTTGCCGGTGATCTCCTTGAGCCTGCCGGCCACGTCGAGCTGCAGCTGCATCGATTCGATCACGCAGGGGCCGGCAATCAGGAACAGCGGCTGGTCGAGGCCGACTTCGAAGTCACACAGTTTCATCAGGTCACCTAAGTAATTAAGCCCCTCTCCCGTCGGGAGAGGGGTTGGGGTGAGGGTACGGGTTGCAAGCGCTTGTAAGGCCAGATGGTTTGCCCTGGCTGGCGCGTGGCGACGCGTTCATCACAGCTGCCATCTTCCAGTGCGTTGCGGTGCCCCTCTCATCCGCCTACGGGGCACCTTCTCCCATGAAGGGGACCGAGGTCCCGATGGGAGAAGGAACTCACGCACGCGCTTCTTTGAGCAACTTGCCGCCAGCCTTCTTCTCGCGCGCCGCACGCACGAAGCCGATGAACAGCGGATGGCCGTCGCGCGGGGTGGACAGGAATTCCGGATGCGCCTGGCAGGCCAAAAACCACGGGTGCGTGTCGCGCGGCAACTCCACCACTTCCACCAGGGTGTCGTCCATCGACTTGCCGGAGATCACCAGGCCGGCGTCTTCCAACTGCGTGCGATAGCGGTTGTTGAACTCGTAACGGTGACGGTGCCGCTCGGCCACCACATCCTTGCCATAGACCTCGCGCGCCAGCGTACCGGGCTTCAGGCGCTGCTCCTGCAGGCCCAGACGCATGGTGCCGCCCAGGTCGGATTTTTCGTCGCGCTTTTCGACTTCACCGGTGGCGGTGCGCCATTCGGTGATCAGGCCGATCACCGGGTGCGGCGACTGGCGATCGTTCTCGGTGCTGTTGGCTGCATCCAGGTCGGCGACGTGGCGGGCATAGTCCACCACGGCCGCCTGCATGCCGTAGCAGATACCGAAATACGGCACCTTGTGCTCACGCGCGAACTTGGAGGTCTGCACCTTGCCTTCGAAACCGCGGTCGCCGAAACCGCCCGGCACCAGGATGCCGTCGATGTCCTGCAAGGCAGACATGTCGCTGCCCTCCAGATCCTGCGCTTCCAGCCACTTCAGGTTGACCTTGGTGCGCTGACGCAGGCCGCCGTGACGCAGCGCTTCTGCCACCGACTTGTAGGCGTCCTGGTGATCGACGTACTTGCCGACCACGGCGATGTTGACCTCGTCCAGCGGATGCTTGACCGCATCCACCACCGCCGCCCATTCGGACAGGTCGGCCGCGGCGACCTTGTCGCGCAGCTTGAACTGCTCGATGACCAGTTCGTCCAGGCCTTGGCGCAGCAATTCCAGCGGCATGCCGTACAGCACGTCGATATCCGGGCAGCTGATCACCGCACGCTCGGAGACGTTGGTGAACAGCGCGATCTTGCGGCGCTCCGAATCCGGCACTGCCTGCTCGGACCGGCACAGCAGCACGTCCGGCTGGATGCCGATCGAGCGCAGTTCCTTGACCGAATGCTGGGTCGGCTTGGTCTTCAGCTCACCGGCCGCCGCGATGTACGGCACCAGCGTGAGATGCATGAACATGGCCTTTTCGGCGCCGCGCTCGGTGCGCACCTGGCGAATCGCTTCCAGGAACGGCAGCGATTCGATGTCGCCGACGGTACCGCCGATTTCGATCAACGCGACATCGAACCCGGCGGTGGCCTCGTCGATGCAGCGGCGGATCTCGTCGGTAATATGCGGAATCACCTGCACGGTGGCGCCCAGATAATCGCCACGACGCTCCTTGCGGATCACGTTCTCGTAGATGCGGCCGGTGGTCACCGAATTCTTGCGCGACAGGCGCGTGCGTACATAACGCTCGTAGTGACCCAGATCCAGGTCCGTTTCGGCACCGTCGTCGGTGACGTAGACCTCGCCATGCTGGAACGGGCTCATCGTGCCCGGGTCCACGTTGATGTACGGGTCCAGCTTCATCATCGTGACCTTCAGGCCACGCGCTTCAAGAATGGACGCAAGCGAAGCGGCGGCAATGCCCTTGCCTAGCGAGGACACTACGCCGCCGGTAACGAAAATCAGGGGGGTCATGGGGCTTGAAGCCTCCCGGAAAGCCATAGTTTAGCGGGTGACGGGCGAATGCCCAAGGGTTGCGTGACGACGAGGTCATCACACGTTGAAACAGTGCATGTCGCGCAGGCCTTAGCGGCTGGCAGACATGACGGGCACTGCCAGGCGATTGCGGGCTTTCTGCGGGGGCCGGCATGCATGCGCGTTACATGCCAGCCCCATGCACCGGCTACGCCAACAGGGCGAATGCTGCGTGGTCTTACACAGCTACCCCAAAAGCGAACGCCCCGGCAATGCCGGGGCGTCGGTAGCACCTGGCCGCTAGGCCGCGCGATCAGCGTGCAGGCTTTTCTTCTTCCTCTTCCTCGCGCGGGGCGCTGTCGGCCTTGGGCTTCTGCGCAGCGGCGGCAGCGCGGCGTTCGGCTTTGCGTTCGGCTTCGGTTTTGGCCTTCGCGTCATCGGCCTTTTGAGCCGCGGCGCCCTGTCCGGTCTGCTGCGGAGCGGCCTGGGCCATGGCGGGAAGCGCTGCGACTGCGGCCGCACCCAGGGTGAGCATCAGGATGTGCTTGAACTTCATGGCGTCCTCTTTGGCTTCGGTGACATCCTCAGGTGGGGACGTTTGATTGCGAAACCAACGCCAGGGTAGCCAATGCTGCCCGGCCCCCCACTGAACGCCGGTCGCGTGCAAAAAATCGGCTCAGCCCCCACACTTGCGCGTCGTTTCACGTGCCAACGAGATGCATGAACACCCGTTATAACGCCGCCGATATTGAAGTGCTGTCGGGCCTGGACCCGGTCAAACGCCGCCCCGGCATGTATACCGACACCGCGCGCCCGAACCATCTGGCGCAGGAAGTGATCGACAACTCTGTCGACGAGGCGCTGGCCGGCCACGCCAAGCAGGTCGAAGTCACGCTGTACAAGGACGGTAGCTGCGAAGTGTCCGACGACGGCCGCGGCATGCCGGTGGACATCCATCCGGAAGAGAAGATTCCGGGCGTGGAGCTGATCCTGACCCGGCTGCATGCCGGCGGCAAGTTCAGCAACCGCAACTACACCTTCTCCGGTGGCTTGCACGGTGTAGGCGTGAGCGTGGTCAACGCGCTGTCGACCAAGGTCGAACTGTTCATCAAGCGCGAAGGCAGCGAGCACCGCATGGAGTTTCGCGATGGCAACGCCGCGTCCAAGCTGGAAGTGGTGGGTACCGTCGGCAAGAAAAATACCGGCACGCGGCTGCGTTTCTGGGCCGACCCCAAGTATTTCGATACGCCCAAATTCAATGTGCGTGCGTTGCGGCACCTGCTGCGCGCCAAGGCGGTGCTGTGCCCCGGCCTGACCGTCAAATTGCACGACGAGGCAACCGGCGAGCAGGACAGCTGGTATTTCGAAAACGGCCTGCGCGATTACCTGAAGGGTGAGATGGCCGAGCACGAGCTGCTGCCGGCCGACCTGTTCGTCGGTAGCCTGAAAAAAGACACCGAAATCGTCGACTGGGCCGCGGCCTGGGTGCCGGAAGGCGAGCTGGTGCAGGAAAGCTACGTCAACCTGATCCCCACCGCGCAGCATGGCACCCACGTCAATGGCCTGCGTTCGGGCCTGACCGATGCGCTGCGCGAGTTCTGCGATTTCCGCAATCTGCTGCCGCGCGGCGTCAAGCTGGCACCGGAAGATGTCTGGGACCGGGTGACCTTCGTGCTCAGCCTGAAGATGACCGATCCGCAGTTTTCCGGTCAGACCAAGGAACGCCTGTCCTCGCGCCAGGCTGCCGGCTTCATCGAAGGTGCTGCGCACGATGCCTTCAGCCTGTATCTCAACCAGAACGTGGAGATCGGCGAGAAGATCGCGCAGATCGCCATCGATCGCGCCAGCGCACGGTTGAAGACCGAAAAGCAGATCGTCCGCAAGAAGGTCACCCAGGGCCCTGCCCTGCCCGGCAAGCTGGCCGATTGCATCAGCCAGGATCTGTCGCGTACCGAACTGTTCCTGGTCGAAGGCGATTCGGCCGGCGGCTCTGCCAAGCAGGCGCGCGACAAGGATTTCCAGGCCATCCTGCCGTTGCGCGGCAAGATCCTCAACACCTGGGAAGTGGCTTCCGGCAGCGTATTGGCCTCCGAGGAAGTGCATAACCTGGCGATCGCGATCGGTTGCGACCCGGGCAAGGACGACATCACCGGGCTGCGCTACGGCAAGGTGGTGATCCTGGCCGACGCCGACTCCGATGGCCTGCATATCGCCACGCTGCTGACGGCGCTGTTCCTGCAGCATTTCCCCGCGCTAGTGGCCGCCGGCCACGTGTTCGTGGCGATGCCGCCCTTGTTCCGTGTCGATGTGGGCAAGCAGGTGTTCTATGCGCTGGACGAAGAAGAAAAGACCACGCTGCTGGACAAGATCGCGCGCGAAAAGATGAAGGGCCAGATCAGCGTCACCCGCTTCAAGGGCCTGGGCGAAATGAATCCGCAGCAGCTGCGCGAATCCACCATCCACCCGGACACGCGTCGACTGGTGCAGCTGACCATCGACGACGGCGAGCAGACGCGTTCGTTGATGGACATGCTGCTGGCCAAAAAACGCGCAAGCGACCGCAAGCAGTGGCTGGAGACCAAGGGCGATCTGGCCTCGCTTGAAGTCTGAGTGCTGAAACCGATAGCCCCTCTCCCGTGGAGGCGAGAAGGCACGGCCTGCGCGTGCTAGCGGCGCGCGACTTTGAGCGCCCGCGCCGCAAGCGCGGGCGGGGCGCAGCGCGGCGTTTGGGTGCGGGCGTATGCACTTGCGAAGTGAGTAGCACGAGGCTTCGCCCGCACCCTCATTCCCCTTCGGAGCACCGTCCGCATCAGGCGGGACAATGTCTCGACGGGAGAAGGAAGCGCCTTGCATAGGCGCTCATTTCGGCGGGCCGCACACACCTGCCTTTGCGTACCACCTCGGTCCGCGCGACATCCATGCCTTCCTGCACATCCACCGGGCTCTGCAGCAGCCTAGCATCGGCGCTTCCCTGCAACCACGTCGATGCCCATGCCCTTCTTTCTCCGTGCCGGCCTGCTGGCCTGCGTGCTGTTCAGCGGGACAGCGCTGGCCGAAGCGCCAGACAAAACCGATAAAAGCGATGCCAAACCCGATGCCGCTGCCGCTGCCGCCAAACAGGCGCCATTGCCGGCAGACGCCAGCGTGCGCCAGAGCACACGCGTGGCCGGCCGCAACCTGAGCTATACCGCCACGGTCGGCACGTTGCCGGTGCGCGATGCGCAGGGCAAGACCACGGGCGAAGTGGTATTCACCGCCTATACCGTCGATGGCAAGGACCGCCCGGTGACCTTCGCCTTGAACGGTGGGCCGGGCGCCGCATCGGTGTATCTCAACATGGGCGCGATCGGGCCGAAGATCGTCGGTTTCGGCGCCGAGGGCGACAGTGCGTCGGCACCGGCCACACTGCGCGACAACCCGGGCACGTGGCTGGACTTCACCGACCTGGTCTTCATCGACCCGGTGGGCACCGGCTTCAGCCGCGCGCTGATCGGCGACGACGATGCCAAGAAGCAGTTCTACAATCCGCAGGCGGATGTGGAATATCTCTCGCGGGTGATCTACGACTGGCTGCTCAAGAACCGCCGCCTGCAGGCGCGCAAGTATCTGGTCGGCGAAAGCTATGGCGGCTTCCGCGGCCCGCGCATTACCCATTACCTGCAGACGCAGCTAGGCGTGGCGATGAACGGCGTGGTGCTGGTGTCGCCGTATCTCAACCCGACCCTGGACGACAACGGCGATGTGTCGCCCCTGGCATGGATGCTGACGCTTCCCTCGATCGCCGCTGCGCACCTGGAGCGCCAGGGCCAGCTCAGCGACAGCGCGATGCGCCAGGTGATCGACTACACCCGCGGCGATTACGCGGTGGCGCTGATGAAAGGACGCACCGACCCGCAGGCCACCGAAGCGATGCTGCAGCAGGTCACCCGCATGACCGGGCTGGACCCGGCATATGTGCGGCGCTCCGGTGGACGCCTGGAAACCCAGGCCTATCTGCGCGAAGTGTTTCGTGACAAGGGCGAATTGGGCAGCCGTTACGATTCCAACGTGACCGCCTTCGACCCGTTTCCCAACGATGCCGAACAACGCGCCAACGACCCGCTGCTGGACAGCATCATTGCGCCCACCACCACCGCAATGGTGGACTTCGTCACCCGCGTGGTCGGCTGGAAGATCGATGCGCAGTATCGCGCGCTCAACTACGACGTGAACAAGCTCTGGGACTGGAACGACGAGCTTCGCAAAGGCGCAGTGACCCAGCTGCGTCAGTCGGTGGCGATCGATCCGAAGCTGCGCGTGTTGATCGCGCACGGCTGGAACGACCTCTCCTGCCCGTTCATGGGTTCGGTCCTGACGGTGGACCAGATGCCGGCCATGGGCAGCGACAGCAAACGCGTGCAGGTACGCGAATATCCCGGCGGCCACATGTTCTACAACCGCCCCGACAGCCAGGCCGCGTTCCGTGACGACGTCAAGGCGATGTACGAAACGCGCTGAGCGCAGCCAGCGCCGGCCGCACACGCGGCCGGCGACCAAGCCGTCGGGCAGCACCATCGTTTCCGAGTGCCGCGCATCTGCGTTGCCATCGTCAATCTGGAACTGGCAAGCACCGTCGCAAGGACATCACCCAAGCAGATCTAGCAGCGCACCAGCTGTTACCAATCCCCAATCCCAAATCCCGGCTCCCCAATCACAACGCACCAGGCTCGCTAGCCTTCACGTTCCACCCCAACCACTGGTAGACCTGATAGCGCGCAATGCCCAGGTATTCGTGCAGGGCCACATCGGCCAGCGTGAAGTTGTAGCTCTGCGGCAGGATCGACCAGGTGGCGGTCAGCCAATCGGCGCGCACCGGTGTGGCATCGATGCCGAAATGGCGAAAATACAATTCGGCGCGACGCAGATGCGTGGCCGAGGACACCAGCGCAATGCGATCGGGCCGGTAGGCGCGCAGCAAGGGCTGGCTGAACTGCGCGTTCTGCCAGGTGTTCATGCTCGACGGCTCCATGATCAGATCTGCCCGCGGAATGCCCAGGCCCAGCAAGACACGCTGGTAGACCACCGCTTCGGACAGGCCCAGGCCGCGTGCATCGCCGCCGCTGATCTCGATCTTGCAATCGCCCCCGCTGTGCCGGCATTGCCAGTACAGCCGTGCCGATTCGACGATGCGGCCGTAGGCGAACAGATTGGCTTCGGCCACCGCGTCGCGGCCTTCCGGGCGCACGGTGCCGGCACCCAGCAGCACGATGACGTTGCGCGCGCCCCACGCGTTGAAATCGTTGACCCCGGTGCGTTGCAGGTGTTGCAGCATCCAGGAGGGCAACGGACCGCAGCCCACCGCGAACACCAGCAGCAAGCTGGCCAGGCCCAGCACGCGGGAGAACCGCCGCAATCCGCGGCGGTCGATCAACCAGGCAAACCCGAACAACACGCACACCAGGGCAAGCATCATCGGGAAAGGGTCTCACTCATGGCATGCGGGCAACCTGCCGCAAACAGGTCGATACGGCAACGGCGGCGCAGTCTGCCGACGGTGCGTGAGCGCACCGCGGCATCGCTCAGGTCCAGCCGAACAGCTCGAACAGCGTCAGGATCAGATACGCCACGCCGCCAGCGGCCGGGATGGTGAGAATCCAGGCCCAGACGATGCGCTCGATCACCCCCAGCCGCAGCGAACGCGGGTTCTTGGCAAAACCCACCCCCATGATGGCGGTGGAAATGCTATGCGTGGTGGATACCGGCATGCCGAAATGCGCCGCCACGGTGAGCACCGTCGCCGAGCTGGTTTCTGCGGCAAAGCCGTGGATGGGATGCAGCTTGACCATCTTGTGGCCGAGCGTCTTGATGATCTTCCAGCCGCCCGACGCCGTCCCTGCGGCCATCACCACCGCGCAGGTCAGCACGATCCACATCGGGATACCGGCGCCGGCGGCAAGGCCGGTGCCCGGATGCAGGAACGACAACCAGCTCGGCAAATCGTCCAGCGCACCGGCCGACTGCGCGCCGATCAGGGTCATGGCGATGATGCCCATGGTCTTCTGCGCGTCGTTGTGGCCGTGCGCGTAGCCCATGTACGCGGCCGAGGCGATCTGCGCCTTGCCGAAGAACGCATTGACCCAGCGCGGGCGCGCCAGCCGCCCGATCGGGCCGCCGAGTTTGGACATGCCGGCGATGATCGCCCACAGCAGCACCATCACCACGATGCCGAGCACGAAACCGGCGATCGGCGAGGTGATCATCGGGACGAACACCTTCCACAACAGGCCCTTGTTCTTGGCCCAGTTGCCGATGTTTTCCGACCAGATCAGCGCGTCCCAGTTGTTGTGCGCCGCGGCCAGGCCGGCGCCGCACAAGCCACCGATCAAGGCATGCGAGGACGACGACGGCAGGCCCTTCCACCAGGTGATCAGGTTCCAGATGATGCCGCCCAGCAGGGCGCACAGGATCACCTGCGGAGTGACGTCGACCACGTTGGTGTTGAGCAGGCCGGAAGCAATCGTCAGCGCCACGGCGGTGCCGGTCAGCGCGCCGATCAGGTTCATGCCGGCGGCCAGCATCACCGCCCAACCGGGCGAGAGCACCTTGGTGGCGACCACGGTGGCGATGGAGTTGGCGGTGTCGTGGAAGCCGTTGATGAACTCGAACACCAACGCGGCCAGGATCACCACCAGAACTAAGGTAAGCACGCGGCGACCTCAGCTGTTCTTCAGCACGATCTGGTAGACCACCACACCGGCCTCGCGGCAGCGGTCGATGGCTTTTTCCAGAATCTCGAAGAACTCCTTGAGCAGGAACATCTGCAACGTGTCCAGCCGGCCGGAATAGATGTCGCGATACAGCTCCAGCATCAGCCGGTCGGCTTCGTTTTCGAGCATGCGCAGCTTGTCGTTGAGCGCGGTCATGCGGTCGATGTTCATGTGCGGCAGGTCGGCCACCATCTCCACCACCACCGCGGCGGCCTGCTCCAGCATCGCGGCGCGCGGAGCGAAGTCGATGTGTTCCAGGTGCTTGGTCGCCAGCGAGTAGCGGTCGGCGAATTTCTCGACCTGCTTGGGAATCTTGTACAACGCCGAGCCCAACGCCTCGATGTCTTCGCGTTCGATCGGGGTCATGAAGCTGTCCACCAGCGCCTGGCCGATCTTGTCGGAGGCGGCGCGTTCGCGCAGGCGGGCCAGCTTGAAGGCGTCCAGCGCCGGTTGGCGGTCGGACTCGCGCATCATGGCGTGCAACGCCCTGGTGCTGTCGTAGGCGGCCTGCGCCGCTTCGTTCAGAAGCGCATAGAACTGCTTGCCGGAACCGAAGATGGTCTGCAACGAGAACATGGGTGGACAACTTCCTGCCGTCGAGGGAGAGACGGCGCCAGGCGCGAATTATGACCGTTCCATGACCTCTCTGGATATCTCGCGCCGGGAGCGGCCTTCACATCGACATTTCCCGGCTCGAACCACCCTGTGGTTTGCTACCATGCCCCCGCGCCTTCGGGCGCACCCTATGGAAGACGACCCTATCCCCCCGTGTTGCCGCCCGGCCTGTGCGCCCGCCGGCAGCCCCAGTGCTCCCCCGCCCTCCCCTTCACTAACCGGGGAAGACGCCCGTGGTTGAGTTTTTGATCGTCATCGCCCTGATCGTGCTGAACGGCTTCTTCGCCATGTCGGAGATGTCGTTGATGACCTCGCGCAAGAGCCGCCTGAAGCAGATGGCCGGCTCCAGCAAGCGCGCCGCGCGGGCCCTGGCCCTGGCCGAAAGCCCCGAAAACTTCCTGTCCACGGTTCAGATCGGCATCACCCTGATCGGCATCCTGACCGGCGTGTTCGGCGGCGAGGCGATCGGCGAAGCCATCGCCAACTGGCTGCAGGGTGTGTTCCCGGCCTTGGCGGGCACGTTCGAACTGGTCGGCAAGCCGCGCCCGTATTCGGTGGTGATCGGCAGCACTCTGGCGGTGGCGCTGATCACGTTCCTGACGCTGATCTTCGGCGAGCTGGTGCCCAAGCGGCTGGCGCTGCGCAATTCCGAAGACATCGCAGGCGTTGTCGCGGTGCCGATGGCCTGGCTGGCCAAGATCGCCGCGCCCGGGGTGTGGGTGCTGGCGCGCTCCACCCGCCTGGTCCTGCGCATGCTGGGCATGGGCAAGGACGAGTCGGCCTCGGTGACCGAAGAAGAGATCCGCATGCTGGTGGCCGAAAGCCACGAGGCCGGGGTGATCGACGCGCACGAGCGCGACATGATGAATCGCGTGATGCGGCTGGGCGATCGTACCGCCGACAGCCTGATGACCCCGCGCAACCGCATCGCCTGGCTGGACGCCAACGCCGAGCCGGAACGCAATCTGCAGGTCATGCGCGAGCACGAATTTTCGCGCTACCCGGTGTACCGCGGCAGCGACCAGGACATTGCTGGGGTGCTGGAAGTCAAATCGCTGGTCACGCGCATGGACGGCCACGGCGCGCACCTGTTCCAGGCGCTGCGCGACACCTTGTTCGTGTCCGAATCCACGCACGCGATGAAGCTGCTGGAAATCTTTCGCGAAGAACAGCAGTCGATGGCGCTGGTGGTGGACGAATACGGCGAAATCCGCGGATTGGTGACCATCAGCGACCTGATGGGCGCAGTGGTCGGCCGCCTGCAGGCGGTGGAAAATACCGACGAGGACGCGCTGGTGGTCACGCGCGCGGACGGCTCGCTGTTGATCGACGGGTCGCTGCCGGTGGAAGAATTGCGCGAAGTACTCGGCGCCGAACTGCCCGACGCCGACGAGGGCGATTACCACACGCTTGCGGGCCTGTGCATTTACTATTTCGGGCGCATTCCGCAGGCCGGCGAGTTCTTCGATTGGGCCGGCTGGCGCATCGAGATCGTCGACCTGGACGGTGCGCGCGTGGACAAGTTGCTGCTGAGCCGGGTGGGCGACGAGGACAGCGATGAGATCGTCGGGTGACGGCGGTGCACCGCACGATGATGCCAGCGAGCAGATGCGCTACCGCAACGAAGGCATCCGCAGCCTGCTGGCAGCCTTCAGCGAAGGTGATCCGGACCAGGTGTTGCGCGTTCGCGAGATCTTGGCCGACCTGCAGCAAAGCGCCTTCGGCGTGTTCCTGTTTCTTGCGATCCTGCCCTCGTTCATTCCGATTCCCGGCGTCGCCGGTGGCATCAGCGGACCGCTGACCATCCTGATCGGGCTGCAGATGATGTGCTGCCTGCGCAAGCCGTGGGTACCGCGCTTCATCGGCGAACGCGGGCCGCGCCGTCGGACCAGCCAGCGCTTCGTGGCCAAACTGGGACCGACGCTGCAACGCCTGGATCGCCTGCTCAAACCGCGGTTGCATGGCATGCTGGACCGCATGCCGGCGCAGCTCCTCACCGGCTTGCTATTGGTGCTGGTCGGCATCCTGCTGACGCTGCCGATCCCCTTCACCAACTACATCTTCGGCCTGATCCTGCTGCTGTTCGCGCTGGCCCTGCTCGAGCGCGACGGTGCACTGATGCTGGTGGGCTGGGCAGCTGCGCTGATCTCGGTGGCCGTGTTCGGGGTCACCTCCGACCAGCTGGTGGATCTGATTCGCGATTGGTGGCCGGACGCCTGGCGCTGAGCGCAGCGCCTCCGGCGCGTCGCTTGCGACGCAGTTATTTCAGATCGACCACGCGGTTGTCCGACAGGCTGCCGGTATCGTCGGTGACCGCCGTCATCACGAAATACAGCGCCTTGCCGAGCAGCCCGCTGGGGCCGTCCCAGTATTCGGCCGATTCGGCGCGCACATGGATCAAGCGCAGGTTCGGGTCGTCCTTGCCGCCGGGGAAGAACACCTTCATTGCCGGCGACCACAGCTCTTCGATCTTGGCGCGGTCGTGGACCACGCGTGCGGTGCCGGCTACCGAGACATACGTGTTCTTCGAGGCCGACGCATAGGCCACGTTGACGCGCGGATCAGCGGCGATTTCCGCCACTTTCGGGCTGTCGGCGGCGGTGGCGAACCACAGGTCGCCATCGAACTCGACTTCCTGCGTGCCCAGCGGCCGGCTCACCAGTTTGCCGTCGACCGAAACGGTGGTGAACATCGCGATGTCCACCCCGCGGATCAACTCGGCCAACTGCTTAATGCTCTCGCTGCGTTGCTGAAGTTGCATGCTGGTCTTCCCAATGGATGTGCACGCATCACAGCCGATCGCCGCGCAAAGCGACGTGAATCACGCCAAGGTCACGTCCAGCTCGCGGCACGCGGCCGCGGCAATTTCGAAGGAACGCAGACGCGCGGCGTGGTCGTAGATGTTGGCGGTGAACAACAGCTCGTCGGGCGTGTGACGCTCGATGAACTCTGCCACGCCGCGCGCAATCTGCTCGGCATCGCCGAGTACCGTGCAGGCCAGTGCACGCTCCACCCCGGCACGTTCATGCGGCTGCCAGAAGCTGTCGATATCGTCGATGGGCGGCGGGATCTTGCCCGGCTTGCCGCGACGCAGATTGACGAAGCTCTGCTGCTGGGTGGTGAACAGACGCCGTGCCTGCGCCTGCGTCTCGGCCGCCACCACATTCAGGGCCAGCATCACGTGTGGCTTGGCCAGCTGTGCGGACGGTCGGAATTCGCGGCGATAGATCGCCACCGCGTCGTCCATCGCGTCGGGGGCGAAATGCGAGGCGAACGCGAACGACAACCCCATCGCGGCGGCAAGGCGTGCGCTGAACAGACTCGACCCCAGCAGCCACACCGGCACCTCCAGCCCGGCGCCGGGCACGGCCTGCACCAGTTGCCCCGGCACCGCCGGCGCGAAATAGCGCATCAGTTCGGCCACGTCCTGCGGAAAGTGATCGGCGCTGTCGAAATAGCGGCGCAAGGCGCGTGCGGTGGGCTGATCGGTGCCCGGCGCACGGCCCAGGCCCAGGTCGATACGCTGCGGATACAACGAGGCCAGCGTGCCGAATTGTTCGGCCACCTGCAACGGCGCGTGGTTGGGCAACATGATGCCGCCGGCACCCACGCGGATGGTCTTGGTGCCGCCGGCGACGTGACCGATCAGCACGGCGGTGGCGGCGCTGGCGATGCCTGGCATGTTGTGGTGTTCGGCCAGCCAGTAGCGCTGATAGCCCCAACGCTCGGCGTGCTGGGCCAGATCGAGCATGTTGGCGAAAGCGTGGGTGGTGTCGCTGCCTTCGCAGACCGGCGCCAGATCGAGCACGGAAATGGGGGTCATCGAATGACTCCGAAAAGAGTGATATGCCAGAGATGGGGCTGGCCCGGCGGCATTGCCAGCGGCCTGTTGGGTGCCGTGAGGGATTACAGCATTCCAGCAGTCGGACAACGCATGAGGTGCACGTGCTTGGTTCCACTCGCGACAGCGGCGTTGTTGAGCTTGCTGCTAACAAGGGCGGTGCGGGCGCGATTGTGAGGAAGAGTGCTGTTGCCTGGTCGGCTGCGCGCACCTTGGATGCCCAGTGCCCTCTTGCCACAGACGAACGCATTGACCGCGCGACGAAGCGTGCCCGCTGCGGCATCTGGACGCTGGCTATGATGAGACTGCCCTACCTGCGCCTGCCTGCCCATGTCTCCGAGTGTTTTAGCGCCCCCCGAACAGCCCTCGCCTTCCGCGCAGATCGCCGCCCGGATCGACCGGTTGCCCGCCAGCGCCACGCTGTGGCGGCTGGTGGGGTTGCTGGCGCTGGGCGGGTTCTTCGAGTTGTATGACCTGTTCCAGACCGCCTACATCAGCCCCGGGCTGATTGGCGACGGCATTTTTGCCAGCGGCGCCGATGGCGCGTTCGGTATGTCCGACCAAGCCGCATTCGCGGCGGCCACCTTCCTTGGGTTGTTTGTCGGTGCCGCGCTATTGAGCCCGTTTGCCGACCGGTTCGGGCGTCGCCCGGTGTTTACCTTCGCCTTGATCTGGTACACCGCTGCGACCGTGGCGATGGGTCTGCAGAGCACGGCCAGCGGTGTGATCGTGCTGCGCTGTGTGGTCGGCATCGGGTTGGGAATCGAACTGGTTACCATCGATACGTATCTGTCCGAACTGGTACCGCGGCACATGCGCAGCGCGGCGTTCGCATTTGCATTTTTCGTGCAATTTCTGGCGGTTCCGACGGTCGCGCTGACCGCGTGGATGTTGGTGCCGTCTGCGCCGCTGGGCGTGAGCGGCTGGCGTTGGGTGGTGTTGCTCAGCGGTGCGTTTGCGCTGGCGATCTGGTGGCTGCGCAGCCGCTTGCCGGAATCGGCGCGCTGGCTGGCCGCACACGGCCGGCACGCAGAAGCCGATGCAGTGGTGACCGAACTGGAAGCGCGCTGCACGCGCGATGTGGGTGCGCCACTGCCCGCGCCGCAGGCGGCCACACCCGCGCCGGCCGGTGTAATGCCCAGCGCACTGCTGTGGCGTGCGCCGTATCGCGGGCGCATCGGGATGTTGGTGGTCTTCCATGTGTTTCAGGCGATTGGCTTCTTCGGTTTCGGCAACTGGTTGCCTGCGCTGATCTCGGCGCAGGGCACCGGGGCCGGGGTGACCAAAAGCCTGGCGTACTCGTTTGCGATCTCCTTGGCCTACCCGCTGGCGCCATTGCTGTTGCTGCGTTTTGCACAGCGCTGGGAAAACAAATGGCAGATCACCGCATCGGCGCTGGGCGCTGTTCTGTTCGGTGGGCTGTTCGCGTTGCAGCATCAGGCAGTCGGCATGGTGCTGTGCGGGGCGATGGTCGCGTTCTGCAACGCCTGGATGAGCTTTGCCTATCACGGCTATCAGGCGGAGCTGTTCCCGACCGGCTTGCGTGCACGTGCAGTGGGCTTCTGCTATTCCTTCAGTCGCCTCTCCACGGCGGTGAGCAGCGTGCTGATCGGCTGGTTGCTGACGCAGGTTGGCAGCCACGGGGTGCTGGCCTTCATCGCGCTCAGCATGTCGATCGTGGCGAGCGTGATTGCCGCGTTCGGGCCGCGCACGCGCAATCGGGCGCTGGAAGAGATTGCGGGATAAAACGGCTGGCCCAGTGACCAGGCGCACGCCTGGCGTGCGCAGCCGGTGCGCCGCGTGACCGACCCATCCGGTGCCTGCGTGTCTTCGACTCGAGCCCGACGATTGCGCGCTATGTACTGTCAGCGACTTGCAAAGCCACCGACCCGCCAGCGTGTGACGGGCCTAGCGCACGTCGTACGGTGTGGCAATTTCCGACGAACTGATATGCACCCGCCGAACAGGCGCACCATCCAAGTTCACCGTGCGATCGGCCACGGCGGCCAAGCTGGTTCGATGCGAAACCACCACCAGCACGGTGTCCGGCAAACGCGCGCGCAAGGTGCTCAGCACTTGATGTTCGGCATCGGCGTCCAGCGCGCTGGTTGCTTCGTCCAACACGGCCAGGGTCGGCCGACGCAGCAGCACCTGCGCCAGCAACAGGCGTTGCGATTCGCCGCCCGAGAGGCGCCCGTCCTGCGCGTTGATCGGCGTGTCCAGGCCTTGCGCATCGCGCTGCAGCCGCGGACATAGGCCCACATCGGCCAGCACCTCCCACATGCGTGCGTCGGACGCTGCGGGCAGCACCCACTGCAGGCAGTCGCGCACCGTGCGCTGCCACGGCCGCACGCCCTGGCCGATGTAGGCGCTGTGTCGCACCAGATGTCGATATGCCGAGAATGTCAGCCGTCGTCCGCCCATGTGCGCCACGAACTGCGCCGGCGGCGTCTGCCCGGAGAGCACATCCATCAGACTGCTCTTGCCCACGCCGGAGGCACCGACCACCAGGGTCATCTGACCTGGTACCAGCAATATCGATTCGATCGCGCATTGGGGCAGTGGCGGCGCCAGCCCGATGTGTTCGATATGCAGCGCAGCCGTGAGTGGTTCGGCCATTTGCTCCGGAACGTGTACCCGCGCAGCGCCCAGGTCGACATAGCGGCGCCACAGCTGCAGCGCCGGCCACGCCGAACGCAACTGCTGAAGGCTCTGCCGCGTGGTGACCAGGTACGGCAGCAGACGGCCAAGCAATAGACTGACGGTGATCAGCGCAGCACGCTCGCCCCCCTGCCAGCGATTGGCCAGCATCAGGATGCCGGCGATGGCGACCACCGCGGCAAGTTCCAGCAGCAGGCGGCTGCCGGCAACCAGTGCTTGCTGTTGCGCATACCCGTGCCCCAGTCGCGCCGAAATGCGCTCGTAATGGCGGGTTTCGAGGCCTTCGCGCTGAAACGAGCGTACGTGGCGCAAGCGACGCGGAAAATCTTCGCTGAGCCAGAACAGCTGCGTCATGTCGGCCACATACGCGCGGCTGATGCGTGCCTGTGCGCGACTGCTGGAGAAGCGCAGACCCAACCCTGCCAACACCGCCAGCAGTGGGGTGGTGATCAACAGCACAGGTGCAATCAGCACCGCGATGCACACGCTCACCAGCGCAGTGATGGCCGCGACCAGCAGCTGCAGCACGGCGCCGAAGCCTTGCGTGGCGATCTCGATGTTGTACGTGAGCACGTTGGCGATTTCTGCCGAGCTGGCCCCGGACAGGGCCGGCAATGGCGCATCGATCAATGCCGCATGCACGCGCGCGCGCAGACCGATGGCATAGCGGCTGGTCAACTGCGCGGCCAGTCGCGCGCTCTGCCAGCGCAACACGGCAAACAGCAGGCTCACCGCAATGAACAGGCACGCCTGCATCGCCAGCCCGCCCGGCAAGGCCAGGCGATAGCCCGCCAGTTGCACGCTGTGGCCTGGCTGCACCAGCGGCAGCAGGCACACCGCCACCACGCTGCCGGCCAACGCGGCAGCCAGCGACAACGCGACGTAAAGCGCAATCATCGGCATGTCTGCAGGCACCAGCGTGCTCGCGAACTGGTGCAATGCAACGCGCATGCGCCGGATGGCGGTCATCGCCAGCGGCTCATTCGTGCGCAACATGCAGGCGCCAGTGCGCGATGCGGGTCTGCGGACCGGTGGCGTTCCAGGACGCTTGCATACGGCCACTCATTGCAACAGCTGCAGCAGCGCATCCACCGATGCCTGCGGATGCGTGCCACGGTGCAAGGTGAACATGCCGATGCGCCGCACCTGTTCGACGAAGCGCTGCCAGCCGGGCTGACCGGCGGCGTACGGTTGATCATGGGCCAGGCAGGCGGCGACTTGCTCGCCAGGCACCGCGACCAGGCGCTGTGCCGATGCGATGGCCGGCGACCTGGACACCATCACGACCGCATGCAACCGCATCGGCTTGGGCGCGAGATGCGCGTGGCGATGGCGAAGATCGACCTCGAATTTTTCCACGCCGCTGCGACGCCGGATCACCGGCGATGCGCTGATCCATGCGCGCGTGGGCGCGTCGACCAGGCCCAGCGCTTCGGCACGCAGATGCAGGAAATTGGCCACACCGGTGGTGAGCAGGCTATCGGGCGCCACAAAGACACCGTCTTCGGCGACAAAGTCCAGGCCATGCAACAGGCTATGCAAGGCCAAGGTCGATTTCCCCGCACCGCTGGCGCCAAGCAGCAACACGCTGCGTCCGCGTCGACCTACACAAGCGCCATGCAGCGGCACCAGCCCAATGCCACGCGCAGCCAGCAGGAATACGGCGAATTCGATCAGTTCGTAACGCACGTGATACGCGTGGGCAAGCATGTCCTCGGACACCACCAGCATCGCGCGGCGCTGTGGCACCGAGAGCATCAGATAATTGCACGCATCCATGACGCCGCACAGCAGGCCGCCGCTGGCGTGCGTGCGCACAGGCGGCGGCTCGGCATCGGTGCGGCCCGGCGCACGCGGCAGCAGGTCCAATGTGACATGAAATTCCGGAGCGCCCGGCAGCCGATGCGCGGGCAAACCCGCGTAGGTGGCATCGACCAGCGCCAGCAGTGCCTGGCTATCGCTGTGGAAATGAAACAGCGCGCCGAGAATCTGCCGGCGCACGCCCAAGCGCCGCGGGCGATGCTCGCCGAACGGATCTGCCGCTACTGCGGCCCCTGCTGCGATGGCGGCGGAGCCATCGTTCAGCGGCGTGTGTTGCGCCCATGCAGCCGACTGCGGCATGCCTTCATCCGATGCACTGAATCAGCCGATGGGTGCCGCTTTCCTACAGAAAGGTTGCCTCGCCGCAGCCTTGCCCGCACGCAACGCGACGCAACCAAAGCGGCCTGCATCCGCACCTACTGCCGAGCCGAATGCCGGTGTCTGCGCACGCCGCTGCTGCGCGCGCCTGGCGAGAGAACGAGAGCCTTGTGCCGATGGTAAAGATCCAGGTCAGTCATTCGTATTTCCTGCGTTACGACCCCAAGCAATGGGAGCGCGGCAAGCCGTATCCGCCATTGGCGACGTTGCAGATCGCAGCGCTGCTGCGCGAGCGTGGGCATGCAGTGAGCCTGTTCGATGCAATGCTGGCCAACGATGTGGAGGACTACACCGCCGCACTGCGCGCTGCGCAGCCGGATCTGGTTGTTTTCTACGAAGACAACTTCAACTTCCTCACCAAGATGTGCCTGAGCCGGATGCGCGAGGCCGCCTGCCGCATGATCGCGCAGGCCCGTGCCGCCGGCTGCCGCGTGCTGGTGGCCGGCTCGGATGCGTCCGACAACCCGGATGCGTTCCTGGCCGCAGGCGCGCATGCGGTGTTGATCGGCGAAGGCATCGCCCCGTTGATCTCGTTGCTGGAGCGCATCGAAACGAAGCCGGATATCACCACCGACCACTGGCTGGAGGGAGTTGCGCAGATCGCCACCAGCCAGCCTGCGGCAGTGCGCGTGCATCCCGGCGCGCAACCACCGGACGCACGGCTGAGCGGCCTGCCGGCATGGGACCTGGTGGATATGCCGCGCTACCGGCGCTTCTGGCAACAACGGCATGGCCATTTCAGCTTGAACATGGCCGCCTCGCGCGGTTGCCCGTTCCGTTGCAACTGGTGCGCCAAGCCGATCTGGGGCAATCACTACAAGCGGCGCGGCGCCGAAGAGGTGGCCGCAGAGATGATCCACCTCAAACGCACCTTTCGGCCGGACCATATCTGGATGGCCGACGACATCTTCGGCTTCCATATCGATTGGGTGGAGACCTTTGCGCAGCAATTGAGCGATGCCGACGGCGCGGTTCCCTTCACCATCCAGACCCGTGCCGACCTTGCCAGCGAACGCATGGCCGCAGCGCTGGCGCGCGCCGGCTGCGTGGAGGCCTGGCTCGGTGCGGAAAGCGGCAGCCAGCGCATTCTCGACAAGATGACCAAGGGCACCCAGGTCGGCGAGGTCATCGCCGCACGTGAGCGCCTGGGCACGCAGGGCATCCGCGTGGGCTTCTTCATCCAGCTGGGCTATCTGGGCGAGGAACTCGACGACATCCTGGCCACGCGCGCATTGGTGACGCAGGCCAATCCGGACATCATCGGAGTCAGCGTGTCGTATCCCCTGCCCGGCACCAAGTTCTACGAAGAAGTAAAGAATCAGCTGGGCAGCAAGAGGCACTGGCAGGATAGCGACGACCTGGCGATGATGTTCCGTGGCGCGTACGACTCCGAGTTCTATCGCAGCGTCCGCGATCTGCTGCACAGGCAGGTCGATCTGCAAAAGGCGCGTGCCGCGATGACGGCCGATGCGTTCGCGCAGGCGTCGGAGCAACTGGAAGCACACTGGTCTGCCTTGATCGCCAGTGAGGCCCGGCACCGCAGCGAGCCGATGACCCCCAGTGCTGCGCGTCAGCCACGGCACCTGAGCACCGTCCTGGTGGGCTAGCGCGCGATCGTTTCCACACTTTTCTATCGACACCTTGCCTGACCGGACCACGCGCATGCAGCCCTCCCTTCGCACCATCAAGCACCGCCTGCACACGGCGACCGAACGGCTGGCTCTGGAGCTGGCCCAGCCAGGCGATGCACTGCCGCAATGGGACCGGCTGCAGTGGCAGCTGGCGGCAGCGGCAGCGGCCGCGCACGGCGTTTCGCCGCTGTTGCAGCGCCGCTCGTTGTGGCAGAACGCCGAATGGAATGCCTTCCTGAGCGAACAGCGCAGCCATGTCGAAGACCGCCATCGGCGCATCGCGCTGCTGCTGACTCGTATCGATGCCGCTGCCCGCAGCGTGGGCGTCGCGCTGGTGGGATTGAAAGGAACCGCTTTGCATCGACTGGGTGTGTATCTGCCTGGCGACCGCCCGATGGCCGATATCGATCTGCTGGTGGAACCCGACGACGCGCCTGCAGCGGCGGCGTTGTTGTGCGAACTGGGCTACGTCGCTTCTTTCGAGCAGTGGAAGCACCAGGTATTCAAGCCGCAGCACGGCGAGGCAGTGGCCGGGCTAGGCGAACACCGCGATGCGCCGATCAATATCGAGCTGCACACGCGCATCCAGGAACGTTTGCCGGTGAGCAGCGTGGAGATTACTGACCGAATCCGGCCGGAGCGGCCGCAACCGGGCTTGAATCCCTATCCATCGATCGGCGCATTGATGTGTCACTTGCTGCTGCATGCGGCAGGCGGCATCTGCCACCGCACCATTCGCCTGATGCATCTGCATGATCTTGCCTTGCTGGCAACGCGCATGGGCCCGCGCGATTGGGAGCAATTGTGGGAAGACAGCGCCATGCCGCCATGGTGGGCGTTGCCGCCACTGCTGTTGCTGCAGCGCTATTACCGCGCTGTGGTGCCAGCCGCGGTGATGGCGCGCCTGCATGCTGACTGTCCTGCGCTGCTGCGCATGCGAGCAGCCCGGCAAACGCTCACCGCCGCATCGTGCTCGAACCTGTGGTTATCGGCGCTGCCTGGCATCGAATGGTCGCGCTCGTTGGGCGAAGCGCGGCAGTATCTGCACAGCCGTGTGGTGCCTTCGGCAGAAAGCCGCAAGGAGCGCGCGGACATGCTGCAGACCCAGTTATGGCTGCAGGATCAGCCATGGGTGCGCCAAACCCAGGCGCGCCGCCTGGTGACGCGCCTGACCAGACCCGTGCCGCGCACGGACATGTTGTACGTGGTGCGTGCGGCGCTGGATGGCTATCTGCAGCCGGCGTGAGGCTGCGCTAAGCGCGGCTAACAAAACGTAGCGAGCAGCCGTCAGGTGGGCGCGGACGGCGCGCTCAGAACCGCAGCGTACATGTGGCACATGCCGATTCCGAGCACCGGTGGCACCCGCGTGGCGGCTGCACAGTCGTTTTGTCAGCTGCTAAGGAGTTTTCCTCGCTCAAGGCACGAGCGCACGAGATCACCGACGATAGCGCCCTGCCTTGCCGCGCACATCAACGCACTTCAGGTAGCGGCCGCTGCTCGCACAGCTGGCGATACAACTGCTCGAACAGGCGCGTGGTCAATGCAGCATCTTCGCGGACGGCGCGGCACTGCGCCGCCCAGGCAAGGCGCAAGCGCAGTTCGTCATCGCCGAGCACCTGGCGGATGGCCTCTGCCATTCCGGCCCAGTCGCCCGGCGGCACCGCCAATGCGCAGACAGGAGCCCACTCGACCAGATGCCCCACCGCAGTTCCCACCGTAGGAACCCCTGCAACGGCAGCTTCCAGCAGCACCAGCGGCCCGGCTTCGTGCAGCGAGGACAGCACCAGCAGATCGGCCGACAGCATGATCGGGCGCAACTCGCGCTGGGTCTTGAAGCCGAGAAAACGCACCTGTTGCTGCAAGCCGAGCTGCTGCACCAGGCGCTGCATGGCACCGCCCAATGTGTCGACGCCCACTATGTCCAGGGTGAAGGCAACGCCGGCGCGCTTGAGTGCGGCCATTGCCTGCAACAAGGTGGCCTGATCCTTGACCGGATTGAGGCTTGCCACATGCAGCAGGCGCGCGGTCGGCCCGGTACGGGCGCGCGGCGCTGCCGGCGGCCAGGCGCGCAGATCCACGCCCAGCGGTACGCGTTGCGCAGCAATGCCCAGTGCCTGCAGCGAAGCGATGATGGGCGCGCTGGCAGCCGTTACCTGGTCGGCAAGCCGCAGGATCACCGCCTCGCGCAGACGCCCTCGCCATCTGCGGCGGCCGCCGTAATCGATGCGATGCAAGGCCACCAACTCGCCGCCGGCGATATGCACCATGCTGGGACGGCGTAGCAGCTTGGCGGCAGTGACCGCGATCAAGCTGCAATAGCCGGAAAAAATCGCCTGAATCACAGCGAACGGTTCGCGCCGGTGCTCGTCGCAGATGGCGGCAATTGCGCGCAGCCGCGTCCGACGCGCGCCGATGTTGTGCACCGTGGCACCGCGCAGGCGCCAGATGCCCGGCTGCGGCTCTTGATGCAGCACGAACACGTGCACGTCATGGTTGCGTGCCAGCCACTCGATCAAGGTCAGGAACACCGGGATCACGCGGACTTCCCCGCTCCGATCCACACCACCTGGCACCACCAAGGCCAGCTTCATGCGGTGCGCTCCGGCGTGGTCGCGCGCAAGTGCGTATAAGCCTGCGCCCAGCGCCGGCCCACTGCGGCAAACGACAGGCGCGCGTCGAAATGGGCACGCACCTGTGCACGCGAGGGGCGTTGCCGACTGACGCGCAGCAACAGTTCCGACAATGCCGATGCATCGCCGACCGGCCACAACTCGCCCACTGCGCCGTCATCGCTGAGCGCACGAAACGACGCAATGGCCGTCAGCAGCGGCAGGCAACCGCAGGCGTAGGCTTCCAGTGCAGCATAACCGCAACTTTCTGCATGGCTGGCAGAAACAAATAAATCCGCCGCACGCAGCAGCTCCTGCACGTGTGCGTGCTCGACCTTGCCGAGCAAGTGGACGCATCTGGCCAGCTGTGGGTCGGCGCGCAGGCGCTGCTGCACCTGCGCTATCAGCGGCGCCTGGTCGAACACGCACCACAACCGCACACCGGGCAACGCACGCGCAGCCAGGGCCACTGCATCGAGCACACAGAGCGGGTCCTTGGCTGGACTGAAATGGCCGATCCACACCACACAAGGGTCACCGTGCACCCGCATCTGCTCGCGTGCCTGCGATCGGTCGCCCGGGGTGAAGCGGCTGCTGGATTCGGGGATGGCATACAGCTGCGCGCTGCGGCGAAACAGGCGCGCACGCACGAACGGCCGCGCCAGCTCCAGCGAGGTGAATGCGATGCCGGCTGCGGCCGCGTAGCGTGCGCGCCACAGGCGCCTGGCCCACCAGCGTGGTGGCCGGTTGGCATGATCCTGCAGCAGGATCGGCAGCCGCGGCAGCAGGCGCGCCAGACGCCGCGCGTCGCCGGCGAATTCCAGACCATGTACATGCAGCACATCGGCATCGATCTCGTGCAGCAATGCGGCTAGCGTACGGGCGCGGACTGCGCTGCCACGCTGGTGCAGATCGACGAAGCGGTAATCCACGCCCTGGCGGCGCAACCTGGTGTTCAAGGCGGAGGCCTGGATCACCGACACCTGCACGCCAGCACTGGCGACAGCTTCGGCGATATCTGCCAACGTCGGCCATTGCGCGAACACCTGCTCCACGTTCAGGCCATCGGGCGTGGGAACCAGATTCAGCTGTGCGACGTGCAGGCTCATAGGGCCGGCAGCGCCTGGATGGCGATCGACGCAACATCGCTGCCGCGTGCCGCTGCGACCGCTGCGTGCCACTGACGGGCAGTACCCAACGCACAGGCAGCCACTGCGGTGTGCAAGATCTTGCTCACGCGACCCGTCGCAGCCGTAGCACCAGCGCAACCGGCACCTGCAACGCCATCTGGTCGAAACGCGCCCCGGCCGGGATATCCGCGGGATCCAGCATCGGCTCGGACACGGCTTCGATCGCGAACCCGAGTGCGGTGCATGCCGAATGCCAGTGGCTATAGAGATGCGGGGTATGGCGGACCGCGTAGTGCTGCCCATCGGCCTTGAAGTCGCGCCGCCAGCCCAGCGCGTGGCCGATCGGGTGGACGTCGCTGCACAGCACGATGCCGCCGACGCGGGTGACGCGATGCAGTTCTTCCAGCGCCGGCCATAGCTGTTGCAGGTGCCCCACCACCAGACCGCACACGCTCAGGTCGGCCACCGTATCGGGCAACGGCAGATGATCCAGGCTGCCTTGTTGCAGAACGATGCGTGCGGCCGGCCAGTCCTGTGCGAGCTCGGTACCGGCACGGTGCAGCATCTGCGGCGACAGGTCGACACCGGTCACTTGCCGGGCCCCACGGTGCAGTGCGTGCAGCATGTAGCGGCCGCTGCCACAGCCGGCGTCCAGCACGTGCTGGCCCTGCAGGCTGGATGGCAGCAGTGCGAGCATGGCGCGCTCTTCGGCCAGCATCACCGGGTTGTGCGCGTGCGGTGGATACGCCTGCGCCCACAGTGCGTAGGCAGCAGCGGGCTCGAGCACCGGCACTGCGCTCACGAAAGCGCTCCATTGGCAACCGGCGCATGGGTAACCTGCGCGGCGGCCTGCGCCGGCTGCTCCTGCGTTAAACGCTGAAGACCGGGTTCGAGCGCCAGCACCGCGGGGTCGGCCAGCGTGGCATCGAGCAATTTGGGCCGTCCGTCCAGCAACACCGGCACGCTCCGGATGCCGGCCGCGTCGAACCACGGCGCAAAATCCGGATCGGCGATGCGCGGCTTGCCATCGCGAATCACCGCACGCAAGTCGCTGCGCGTGCAACCGATGATGCTGCTGGCAGGTTCGCCGCCGCGGTCACGCACGATCAACACATCTGCAGTGGCTCCAGGCGCGATCCGCCCACGCGTTGCCATGCGCAGGATACGCGCACAGTCACTGGTGACCATGCCAAGCAGTTGGTCCGGTGCCAGTCCGCTCCGGCTGGCGATCTGCAGTTCTTCCAGCAGGTCGCGCGCGCCGCTGACGCGCGAATCGTTGCCCAGCGCCAGCCGGCCGGCCATGCACAAGCGCCACGGATCGAGCGTGCGGCCGAGCAGCGCCTGATTGCTGGACGGACACCACACCACGGCTGCGCCACGCGCGATCACGCGCTCGACATCCTGCTCACCCATGCCCACGCCGTGGATCAACACCGTGTTGGCGGCCAGGCAGCCGAGCCGGTCGAGTTCGTCGAGCTCGGCACGCGCCACCGCATCGGTGCCTTCGGCCAGATGGATCATCCAGGGATGCGCTGGCAGGGTCGCGGCAAAGCTGCTTTGTACGGGCGGGCCGTAGCCTGTCCACCCCAATGCGTAGCTCCAGCCGAAGTCGCGCAGCAGGCTCACCGGGAAATTCGCTTCGTCCAGCGTGGCGTGCCATGGGTCGTGCTGGGCCACGCACGTGACGCCGGCCAACAGGTTCTTCAAACCGCCATGGCGCAACCGCACTGCCTTGGGCACACGCAGTGCGGCGGCCACGTCCGGATGCTGGAAATGCGCCTGAAATGCCTCGATCCACGCGTAGCTGTTGCGAAACGGCGCGGTCTGCGGCAGCGGCGGCACGCAGTTGACCTGCAGATGTTCGTGCGCATTGATCAGGCCCGGCGCCAGCACATGCCCTTGCAGATCCATGCGCACGGTGCCGGTGCCCAGCGTGCCGCCGAAGCGCCCCGCGCGGATCGTCACTGCGGCACGCGACGGACCGGCCTGGGTGATCGCACGTGCGCCTTGCAGGCAGACATCGGCCATGGCCATCGACTGCTCCACTCAGCGCTTGCGCATCACGATCAGAAAGTGATCGCCCATGTCGCGCAGCAGCGGCAGCCCGCCCCACCGGTCGTCGCAGCGCCCCAGGCGCTCGGACAGGCGTGGATTGCGTTCGCAAAACTCCACCAGATACGGCGGCGGCAAGAACAGGCTCAAGGCGCGGTAGCTGTCCAGCACGAAGTACGTTTCGAATGCGCGGTAGAACTCGCGCGGCAGGTGGTACCAGGTCCAGATGGTGTGCCCATTCATGCCCACCGCAATTGCGCCTTTGGCGGCACGCACCGCCGCGCGCCTGAGGCGCCCACGCAAGGCGTAATGGCCGATTTCCCACGGGCAGATCCGCCCGATCACCGAAAACACCAGGCAGCCGTCCGGGCGCAGCAGGCGCGCGCACTGTGCGGCAACGGCCGGCAGATCGGGCGCGCAATTGAGCGGGCCGAAGTTGGAGTACATGCCATCGAAGCTGCCTTCCAGCCGATCGAGTTGCTGGATGCCGACATGCGCGGTGGTGAGGCGTTCTTGCAGGCCGTGCGTGGCAGCGCGGTGGCGGGTGCGCTCGACCATGGCCGGCGACCAGTCGGTGGCCAGCACCGAGTATCCGCGGCGCGCGAATTCGCCAGCATCCAGGCCGGTACCGCAGCCCAGATCGATCAGCCGCGACCCCACCGGCAACTCGCTCGCTACGGTGTCCCACAGCGTGGTGCGCATGCGCTGGATCAGCGCGTTGTTGCCGCGGGGACCATCGTAGTCGGGAGCAACGCTGTCGAAGGCACGTTGCGTTTCCAGCAGTTGCTCCGGCGCGACCGTGCCGCCCCGCGCCGCATGCTCACTGAGTGACGACATGCGCAGCCTCCCACACCCGTCCTATTGTTTTCACCACACACTCTCCGGTCGCAACGCCACCAATGCGGCATCGCTTGATAGACCCGTGAGTGCGCGATGTTGCCGGTTTGGTTGCAGCGCACTGGATGGTGGCCGAGCTGGCGCAGACAATCACACCCAAGATGCATGCATTGGCCAAACGCGCCGCACGCGATGCACGGTCTCGCTTTCGCTCGCGTATCACCCGGCGCCTGCTGCATGCGAGAACGCATTCCCCAGATTGCGCCGAGGCACCACTGCAGCGTCACACACCAGCGTGTGCAGGAGTCCGCGCACGACGACGCAGCGCATTGCGCAGCACCGCGGCCAGCACGCCCAGCCCTGCGCCGGCCAGCAGGCCGGCCGCCCAGACGGTGATCGCATTTGGATACGCCTGGCGGTCGGGCACGTACAGCGGCCACGCCAGCGAGGTCTGGTAGGTGTAGCGCGCGGTGAGCCGGGCGACGAGGTCGTCGCGCTCGGTCTTCAAGGCGCGAATCGTGGTGTTGCTGTCGGTGAGCAACACGCCCGCCAGCACCTGTGTCGGCGTGGCGGAAGCCCCTCCCTGCCCGGCCTGCAATTGCCGCTGCAGCTGCTCGCGATGGCTGGTGGCCGCGCGCAGATCCTCGCTCAAGCCCTGCAGGCGGGCGCGCGCAAGATCGAGCGCAGCTGCATTGGTGTCACCGTGCAGTATCTGCAGTTGCGTCACGGTGGCCGTGGCCAGCGTGCGCGCCTGCTGCGCCGATTCAGCCCGGATGGTCACACCGATCAGATTGGCGTAAGGGTCGGGGTCCGGCTTCAGGCTGCCGCGATACAGCTGCGCGGCGCGGCTATCGAGCGGCACCTGCGCCTGACGCAACACCGCATCCTGAAACAGCCGCGTTTTCATGCGATCGATCACGCGCTGAAACGGTTCGACCTTGGGGTCGCGGCCAGCAGGAGTCGGGCCGATTTCGCCAACCTGGATCCACGCGGTTGCCTCCCATTGCGGTTTGGCCAGGCGGGTGAAGGCGAAGGTCAGGCCCAGCACCACCACCAGCGCTACCACTGCCCAGCGCCATTCCCGGCGCAGGATGCGCCACAGGTCGATCAGATAGATTTCGTCGTGTTGATTCATGGGCGTGGCTCTGCAACGGGGCGAATAATGACGTGCTGCCCGCTCACGCGGCAGACGGATGTGCGGACAGGCGGTTGGGCAGCAGCACCGTGCAGGCATGCAGCACCAGGCACAGCGCGATAAAGCCGAAGTTGGTCCATGTGAACGCCTGTGGCGCGAAGGGCGACATCAGGCAGGCGTAGGCCATACGCAGGAAGATCAGCACATGGAAGATCGACAGCGAGCCATTGAGGCGGCGCACGCTCCAGACCAGCCCGGCGTACAGGGCCAACATTGCAAGCAAGGCACCGGCAGCGCCCCACGCCATCAAGAACGGAAAGAACTCGGTACCTACATTGATGTTGGGCGCATCCAGCGGAATGCTGGTCCCGGCGGTGGAAATCGAACCACTGAACGGCACCAGTTGATTGATCAGGAAGCTGGCGTTGAGGTAGCCCTTTGCCAGCATCGCACCGAAGTTATACGGCCCTGCGCTGATGTAGAGCAGCAACCATTGCACGCCCTGCGGCATGGCACGGTAGAACGCGCTGAACGGCAACGCCACGGTGGCCAGGGAACCGGAGCGCAACGCGCCAAGGATCGAAAACACGCCACCGCCGGCCAGCACGAGCAGGCCAATGGTCTTCCACGGCAGCCGACGCGCGGGATCGCGCCGCAGCAGCATCACCAGCACGAACGAAAACAGGCCAGCGAAGATGCGGTTGCGATCGATCACCACGATCGGAAACACGAATCCCAACGTCACCATCGCCGCACGCAGCCCACGATGGCGTACGCACAGCAGGGCGATCGGCGGCAGGATCCAGCACATATTGGAGATGTGCCGCACGTGCGCACGCAACGGGCTCAAGGTGGCGTACGACGCTGGATCGCTGAACAACGGAATCGGAAACAGCACCAGGTCGGCGATGCAGAACACCGTCACCGCCGCGGCCAGTACCATCGCCAGGAATGCATCGCGGGTACCGGCGTAACGGTAGTGGCGAAAGCGTTCCGACCAAGGAAGCTTTGGGCCAACCAGTAGATCCAAACATAATATCCCACCAGCTGCCGCAATCAGCAAAACGAGTCCCGCACGATAACCACTCGGTAACTCGTAGGTCACAAATGTGACTCCACAGCTAATAAAAATCGCTGGAATCAAGTATGTCGACGGTCTTCGTAGAAAAAAAACAATTGACAGACTCACCTTGCAATCCATGGCTTGTCCGTTAAAACCGCAATCAAGCGCCGCATTATGTATACCGCCAGATGCCAAAAAACCCCTAACCAGTTTGATTTCAAGAAAGAAACTTTCGCTCTTATAAGACTGTGCTGCGCACGCAACAACCAAAATTCCGCGCCCAAAAAATACTTAGCGCCGCGCTCCGCAACAGATGCAAATTCACTCAAGTTATCAATTCTTTTTTCCAGATTCCGCGTCTTGCTTACATTGGTACCGTGCAAGCGATAGGCAGAAACAGTTACATCTATGAATGCTAGATAATTACCAGAAACCAGCCTGATAAAGAGATCCCAATCCTCGACCCTGAGTGACTCATCCCACCTCATACCTTCATCAAAAGCATTGTGCCTAAGCATCATAACCGCACCACTGACGGCCCACTTACTAATCACGGCGCGGCGAATTCCAACGTCTGTTCCGTATTGAGCTTTGTTGGCGCGATGAAGATCACACATTGCACTCTCGCAAATCAACCTACCTACTCTATCTACAACGCAAGCATCACCTATGACCGCGGCTTTCCCGGGATTTTTTTCCAGGAACTCAACCTGTGCTTGAATCCCCCAAGGCATCATGTAGTCGTCACTTGCAACGATACGCATGTATTCACCTCGTGCTGTCCGTGCCGCCTCGTTCAGCGTCGCGGACACTCCCCGATTCTCGCGTTGCACGAAGTACACCGGTAGCCGATGCCCATGATCGCTGATCCATTGACTGATCTTTTCGCCGGTGGCATCGCTGGAGCCATCGTCGATGATCACGATTTCCTTGCATGGATACGGATCTTCCAGGACGCTGTCCAGGCAGCGCTGCACGAAATGCTCATGGTTGAACGCCGGAATCAGTACCGACACCAACGGCCAGCGTGCACGTGCCGATACAGGTGCCTGATCGTTCATGCCGCCCGCTCCAGGTAGCGCCGCACCACCACGATGTTGAACAACAGATACAGCACGTAGTTTGCTGCAAACGCGTACATCGCGCCGATCAGCCCGAACTGCGCGGTGAACACGTACACCAGCGCCAGATAGCTCGCTGCAAACACGCATTCGGAAATCACGAACAGCCGCGTCATCGCCTTGGCCACCATCACATACGACAGCACGAACGCCGCGATCTTGATCACATCGCCCAGCAGCTGCGGGCCGTACAAGGGCGCCGCCGCGGCGAATTGGGGATCAAACAGCAGCCGGGTCGCCCAATCGCGGCATACATACACGCCCAGCGCCGCCACGATCACCGCCGGCATGACATAGCGATATGCACTGCGCAGCTCGCTGCCCAGCCCCGCAGCGCCTTGCAGCGACGCCAATTTGGGCAGGTAGTACACGTTGATGGCGGTGGTGAAGAACAGCAGATAGGCATCGGAGACCCGGCTCACCGCCTGCCAGTAGCCCACTTGCCCCCAGCCGAATTGCAGCGCCAGATGATCGCGCACCAGGATGGTCGCCAGCTGCGGCACCAGTGTCGAGGTGAGCGTCATCAGCGAAAATGCCGCCAGCCGACGGGTCATCTCCGCATCGAAGCGCATCCGCCACATGGCAGGCTGAAAATAGGGGCTACGCCGCAGTGCCGGAACCGCAGCCAGCAGCCACAGTACCTGACCCAGGACCAGCGCCAGCAGCGCCCCGTATAGTTGCACTTGGCTGGAAAGCCACGCCACCAAGGCAACGCTCAGCACGGCGCCTGTCACTTGCACGAAGGCGAGCCGCCGCACGTCCATGAAGCCGTTGATCAGCGCCAGTATGTAGTTGAGCAATGCGATTCCCAGCTGCGCGATTGCCAACACGCAGATCAGCGGACGGTAGCTCGCATCGCCCAGCAAGCGCTCGGCAATGGCTCCGCTGAAGGCTATGGCCAGCAGCGCGATCACGCAGGCCGCGCAGAATGCGTATAAGAGCGCCGCACTCAGCAAGCGCGCCAACTCGGGCGCATCGTCGCGGTACTGCGCTACATGCTTGACGATGCCGGCACTGATGCCGCCACCGGCCAATACCGCCAGCACCGACATCAGGTTGAGGAACTGGCCAAGCCGGCCCACGCCCTGCGGCCCGGCGTAGACGGCGACCAGCTTGACCACCACCAATGCCGCCAGCAGCTTGGCCAGCGTCGCAACGCCGGTGTAGGCGCTGCTGCGCACGAGATTCATGTGTTGCTGCCGAACGATTGACAGGCCGCGATCACGTGCGCAACTGCTGCATCGTCCAGCGCCGGCCCCATCGGCAGGCTCAGTACTTCCCGATGCAGCTGTTCGCTCAGCGGCAGGCACGCCTCGCCCAGGGTGGCGTATGCCGGCTGCCGATGCGGCGGCACCGGATAATGAATCTGCGTGTGGATGCCCTGCCGCAACAGATGTGCCTGCAAGGCATCGCGCTGCGGGCTGCGTACCACGAACAGATGCCAGACGTGCTGCTGCTCTGCCACCGGCGCGGGCAGCACGATCAGCGGGTTGCAGATGCCGTGCAGATACCGCTGTGCCACTGCACGCCGCAGCGCGATTTCGTCCTCCAGATAGCCCAGCTTGACGCGCAGGAAAGCAGCCTGCATTTCATCCAGACGCGAGTTCACCCCCTGGCAGAGATGGTGATACTTCACTTCCGAGCCATAGTTGCGCAGCGCGCGAATGCACTCGGCCAGACGTACATCCGACGTCGTGACTGCGCCGCCATCGCCCAGTGCACCCAGGTTCTTGGTCGGGAAGAAACTGAAGGCCGCCGCATCGCCGAAGGCACCGGCGCGCCGCCCCTGTGCGCGTGCCCCGTGCGCTTGCGCGGCATCCTCGATCAGCAGCAGGCCGTAGCGATGGGCCAGGGTCTGCAGAGCCTGCATCTGGGCCAATTGGCCATACAGGTGCACTGCCATGATGGCGCGCGTGCGTGGCCCGATCGCCTTCTCCACCCTTGCCGGATCGATGTTGAAAGTGACCGGGTCCGGCTCGACCGGCACCAGCACCAGATGGTTCTGGCTGATCGCCAGGAATGTCGCGATGAAGGTGTTGGCCGGCACGATGATTTCGTCACCTTCGCGCAAGACCCCCAGCTCACGATAGCCGCGCAGGATCAACGCCAACGCATCCAGCCCATTGCCCACGCCGACTGCATGCGTGCTGCCGCAATAACTGGCGAATTCGGCTTCGAACGCGGCCAGCTCTTGACCGAGCACATACCAGCCGGCATCGATCACGCGTGCCGCTGCGAGTTTGAGTTCATCCGCATAGCGCGCATTGACTGCACGCAAATCCAGGAAAGGCACATCTCTCAATTCCACCATTTTACGATTGCACTTCGAGCAGAGCATTGATGCTGGGAATGAAGCTCGTGCTTGAGTGCCCTGGTTCTTGGCCAGTGCGCACTTCGCTTACGAACTGGTCGTAATCCAGGATGTAATCGCCAGGGTCGTAAAACTGGTCGGCCAGCACCATCAGCACGCAGTCGGCACTGAAGCGGTACAGGTCGCGCCACACCATGCGGCCGAGCAGCAGGCCTTGCGACGGGTCGTCCAGCACCACTTCGCTAGGACCATTGCCGTTGCCTTCGTCGAGCAGAATCGTCACCGAGCCGTGCAAGGCCACGGCGAATTGATTGAGCTGGCGGTGCGCATGCTGGCCGCGGTGCACGTCGTGGCGCGTGCCGAACAGGTAATACACACGGCGGATCTCGAACGGAACATTGCGCTGCTGCTCCAATGAAATGAGCAGCCCGCGATCGTCACCGTGGGTATGCAACTGGATGCGTTCGATAGCCATGATCGGAGAGGCGTAACCGCTGACTGCACGTAGTGCGACATGCCTGAGTGCGTCGGGTTGCGCGAAAGGTTGCGCGCGCTCGGGGCCATGCGAAGCGCTGTGCGCGCAAGCGCAGCCGACCGCATCGCAGCGCTTCGGTGTGCAGCACGTGCAAACCAGGTGCCACGGCGACGCAACCTTTTTCCGACATCGCCGCACCCATCGGTGCACGTTCACCTGGCCGCCGTTCGGCCGGCGTGGGGAGCCAGGCCTGGCAGCGCAGCGCGCAGCCGGAACCAACGACCACCACCGGAAGACAGATCAGATGCGTTCCTCCCCCCCTGCGCCCGCCAGCGCTCCCGTCAACGGCACAGACACCGCGCCTCTGCCAGAACAGGCGCCCGCAGCTGCGCGCGTGCTGCCCCTGCCCAAGGCGATGCGCGTGCTGCACTGGCTCACCGTGCTGTGCCTGGCCATGGCGGCCACGCTGATCCTGCTGCGCGCTGAGCTGGATGGCCGCGCACTGCGTCAGTGGCTGCTGGAAGGCCACCGCCACTTTGGCTTGCTGGTCCTGGTGCTGTTTGCGTTACGCATCGGGTTGCGCCTGCGGTTGCGCAGATTGCCGCCCGGCCCACCCGCATCGCTGCCGATGCGCCTGGCCGCTGGTGCCACGCATGTGGCGATGTACGGCCTGATGCTCGCGCTGCCATTGCTGGGCTGGTCGCTGAGCAGCGCCTACGGCAAGCAGGTGCATTTCTTCGGCATCCCCCTGCCCGCGTTGGTCGCGCCGGACGGCGACCTCGGCGACACCCTGGGCACCTGGCACTTGAATGCGGCCTGGGCGCTGCTGGCGCTGGTGCTGCTGCATATCGGCGCCGCGCTCTGGCATCACCTGGTGTTGCGCGACGGCCTGTTGCGCCGCGTGTTGCCGGGCAAGCGCGCATGAGCCGCCGCACCCCGCCGTCTGTCATTCGTTTCCTCGCCCGTTCCCGCACCGCTGCCTCCCGCACCGTCGAACAAGGACTTTCCATGCCCATGCCCCAGCCCGCTCCGCGTCGCACTGCCGCGCGTACCGCCTCCCTGACGTCCTTGTTGTGCGTGTCCGGCCCCTTGTTGCTACTGGCCAGTACGCAGGCGCAGGCGATTCCCTCGTTCGCGCGCCAGACCGGCTCGTCCTGCGCCGATTGCCATGTCGGCTCCTATGGTCCCTCGCTCACGCCCTACGGCATGCGCTTCAAGCTCGGCGGTTTTACCGATACCGATGGCGAGGGCACCAAGATCCCGGTGTCCGGCCAGCTCACCTGGTCGCGCAACAACCCCAGCCGCGGCGACAGCACCTCGCGCCTGCGCGAAGCCGATCTGTATCTGGGCGGCCGCCTCAACGACAACATCGGCGGCTACTCGAAGATCCGCTCCAACAACAGCGGCAATGCGACGTTCGATACGCGCCTGGACGATGTCGATCTGCGCTTTGTCAGCAAGCCGTTCCAGATGGCGGGCAAGGACACCATGATCGGTGTCAGCATCAACAACAACCCGGGCATTTCCGACCCGGTGCACGTGTTGCCGAACGCCTCCACGCTTACCCCTGCCTCCAATGGCGGCGCCTCCACCATGCTCAGCTCCTCGGCGCTGTCCAACCGCGTCATCGGTGCCAGCGTCTACGGCCTGTATGACCGCAATTGGTACGGCGAAGTGGGTAGCTACAGCGCGCTGTCGCCGTCTGCGCAGGACCGCCTCGGCTGGCCGGTCAACGGCGACCCGGGCAAGCTCAGCGACACCAGCTATGCGCGTCTTGCCTACATGAAGGACATGAAGCGCCAGTTCTTCTCGGTGGGCCTGACTGCGCTCACGACCCGCCGCCAGCCGCTGCGCACCGGGCCCAGCGACGACCTCACCGATTTGGGCTACGACCTGACCTACCAGTTCCTCGGCACCCGCGAGCACGTGCTGTCGCTGGCCTACGTCAACATCTACGAGCGTCGCAAATACGGCAGCCCGCTGATGTCGACCGACCCGACCATGCCGGCGCTGGACCGCGGCAGCGTGCGCGATCAGACCCTCAGCATGAACTACGCCTTCAAGCAGACCTACGGCGTGCTGGCCGCGCACATGATCAACAGCGGCTCGTTCGATGCGGCGCGCTATTCGCCGGTGGGTATCCCGGACACCACCAGCAATCTGATCCTGCTGTACTGGACCCCGTTCGGCAAGGACGGCACCTACACCTCGATGGCCAACCTGCGCGTGTCCGCCGGCTGGTTCCGTTTCGACAAGTTCAACGGCAGCACCTCCAACGTCTTCCGTGGCCCGCCGATCACCAATCCGCGCGATCTCGACAGCTTCACCCTGTCGGTCAATCTGGCCTTCTGATCCCTCCCGCACCTGTACGGATCCACATGAACCCACCACGCAAACTCTCCGTGTTGTGCGCCCCGTTGGCCGGCCTGATGCTGGCGGGCGCACTGACCATGCCCTCGGCCTACGCTGCCGACGGCGCCGGCGTCTTCCTCACCGAATGCGGTGAATGCCACAGCGTCAAACCGGGCAAGAACAAGAAAGGTCCGTCGCTGTTCGGCGTGGCAGGCCGCCCTGCCGGTACCGTCGCAGACTTCGGCGGTTATTCCGATGCGCTCAAGAACAGCAAGTGGACCTGGACTCCGGCCCAGCTCAAGACCTATCTGTCGCAATCCTCGTCCAAGGCGCTGCCGGGCACCAAGATGAAGTACGACGGCCTGGACGACCCGAAGGAGCTCGACGCACTGATCGCCTACCTCAACACTTTGAAGTAGGCGCGGCCACTGCGGCATGGCGCGTCGTCGCCCGAGGGGGCGGACGCATGGCGCGCCAATCGCCCAGCCGTGGCAGCCTGTCCGTCGGCCGCCTGCACAGCCAGGCGGTGCAGGCGGCCGCGACCGGCCGGCCCGGATGGATTCGCGTTGCCCGACGCGGTGCCTTCGCGTATACGGACGCAATCGCCGCCGCCGCGGTGGTCTCGTTCGCCGCCCTGGGGCACCATCGCGTCCCTGTTTGACACCCGCCCACGCCATTGCCGACCGCTCCAGCTTCCAAGCCGCTCCCCTCCCGACCGCGACGCCACTGCGCCCGCGCGATCTTCTGCGTGGGCGCACTGTTGGACAGTGCCGCACGCCACCCACGGTGCGAAGCGCAACCGGCCTTATCCGCCCAGCGACCAGGCCAACCGCGGGGGCGCCGCCCACCACACAGTCACCGCACGCTGGTGCAGTGGCTGCTGCTCGCGCTGGCAGCCGGCTCCTGCGGCAGCGCCCTGGCCAAGGACTTCGGCGGTGCAGTGGCGCTGACCTCCAGCCTGATCGACCGTGGTATCTCGATCGCGCCCAACAAGGTCACCGTGCAGGCCGCCGGCTACTGGCTGCCCGCCCCCGGCTGGTCGGTTTCCACCTCGGTGGCGCTGCAGTCCCCCGCCTGGAGTGATCCGGTCGCGGTCACCGCCCAGGTCGGGCGCGCCTGGATGCTGGACGACCGCTGGCAGATGCAGGCCAGCCTGCTCTACTACGGCTACCCGACCGACCGCGCCACGCGCACCTTCGACCGCCAGGAAGCCAGCCTGGCCTGGTCCTACCGCGACCTGCTGACGTTTTCGCTGTCCACCTTCAATTTCCCGCGGGCCGACCGGTCGCCGTGGAACGTGGCGTTCGACATCACCGCCAACGTCCCGCTGCGCAACGATGTCAGCCTGTCGCTCGGTGCCGGTTCGTCGCGTTTTCCGGCCATGGCCTACGGTGCAGCGCGCTCGGGCCGCTATCAGTACGGCCAGGTGGGCCTGAAGTGGAACCGCGCCGGATGGACACTGAAAGCCGAGCGCATCCTGACCAGCGGCAATACCCCGCGCATGCAGGGCGGCCCCGGCGACATGCCGTGGCTGGGCACGGTCGCCAGAACCTTCTGATCCACACGCAACCTTTTGCCTGCCTGCGCGCACTGACGTGGGTTACCCGCCATGCCTGCACCGATGAATGACACCGACACCCTGGGCGATGCCACCGACCGCATGCTGTTGCGCCGCATGGCCGGGGGCGATCGCGACGCGCTGGCCAGCATGTACCACAGCTATCACGGACGGCTGTGCCGCTTCCTGTCGCGGCTGACCCGCCGCCCGGACATCATCGAAGAGGCCATCAACGATTGCTTCTGGATCGCCTGGCAAAAGGCCGGCGACTTCCGCGGCGACTCGCAGGTCTCCACCTGGATCATGGGCATCGCCTACCGCTGCGGACTCAAATGCCTGCGCCAGCATGACGGCGAAGCCATCGACGACACCGCCCTGGTGGAAGACCACGCCCCCAGCGCCGACGACAACGACGACCGCGAACTGCGCGACTGGCTGGACAAGGGCATGGAGCGGTTGTCGCCGGACCAGCGCCTGGTGGTCGAACTGGTCTACGGCGTCGGCCACAAGCTCGAGGAAGTGGCCGACATCATGCAGTGCCCGGTTGGCACCATCAAAGCCCGGCTGTTCCACGCCCGGGTCAAATTACGCAATGTGCTGCCCGGCCTGGCCGGCGGCGCCCCTTACACGGAGACCATGCAATGAAGACGTTTTTCATCGCGCCTGGCAAGGAATGCTCGCACGCCTGGGAATTGATGCCGGCGGTGCTGCTGAACAGTGCCACCGAGGAAGAAAACACCTGGCTGATCGCGCACGTGGCCAAGTGCGCCTCATGTAGCGCCGAATTCGCCCAGCAGAGCCGCCTGCGCCAGGCCTTGGCGCTGCCGTCGACAGTGCAACTGGACCCGAACGCCGGTCTGCAACGCCTGCTCGGCCGCCTGGATGCACCGGAGCAGCACAGCGCACCTGCGCGCGTGCCGGCCGCACGCCGCTCCGGCAGTTGGACGGTACGCGCCCTGGCCGCCGCGGCGCTGGTCCAGGCCATCGGGCTGGGCGTGATGGGTGTCAAGCTGGCCTCGCCCGCGCCATCGCACGACTACCGCACGCTCAGCAGCGTGGCGGCCCTGCCGGTGCCGCAGGGCGCCATCCGCGTGGTGCCGGACGCAAAGATGACCGTGGCCGACTGGGACCGGCTGCTGCATGCGCAGCAGTTGCAGGTGGTCGGCGGCCCCAACGACATGGGCGCCTACACCGTGGTGCCTGCCGCACCGCAGCCCCCGGTCCAACCGCAGCAGACCGTGCAGCAACTACGCGCCACCCCGGGCATCCGGCTGGCGGAGATCGTCTCGGCCCCATGAATCGTCTGTTCGCCATCGGTCTGATCGCCGCGTTCACCGGCCTGGGCGCGACCTCCCACGCGCACGCGGCCGCAGCCCTCCAGGAGCCGGCGACCGATGTTGCCGGCACCGCCCCGCCACTGGCCGATGCGCAAACGCCCGATGGTAGCCGCGACATCCTGCTGGCGGTAGCCAACCCGCTCGCCGCACCGCCGGCCCGCGCCGGCTCCAGCCTGATCGGCTACGCATCCAGCTATTACGGCGCCGGCCAGAAGGCTGCCGCGCGCATGGACAGCATCAAGCAGCGCTACAAATTGCGCGAAGTCTCGGCCTGGCCGATCACCTCGCTGGGCCTGTATTGCGCTGTGCTGCAACCGCCGCCGGGCGTCTCGCGCGATGAACTGGTCAGTGCGCTGGCCGACGACGAAGGCGTGGAGCTGGTGCAGCCAGTGCAGGATTTCTCGGTGTTCTCCGCCGATGCGTCGGAAAAGACGACCGCGCTGTCCAGCTACAACGACCCGTACGTGGACATGCAACGCGGCTTCATCGACACCGATGCCGCCAGCGCACAGACCGTGACCGAGGGCCGCGGCGTGGTGATCGCGGTCGTCGATACCGGCGTGGACACCAACCACCCCGATCTGAAAGCGCGCATCCGCGACGTGCACGATCTGGTCGACGACACACCGGTGAAGACCAGCACCGATCCGCACGGTACCGAAGTGGCCGGCATCATTGCCGCCGGCAGCAACAATCACCAGGGCATCGTCGGCATGGCACCCAAGGCCATGCTGAGTATCTACAAGGCGTGCTGGTACGCGCCCACGGTCGGCGCCACCGCACGGTGCAATACCTTCACCCTGGCCAAGGCGCTGGCGGCGATCGACAACAGCTCAGCGCGCGTGATCAACCTGAGCCTGGGTGGCCCCGCCGATCCGCTGCTGAGCAAGATGCTGCAGCAGCTGGTGCAACAGGGCCGCATCGTGGTGGCGGCAATGCCACCAAACGGGCGCATGGATGGCTTTCCCAATGACGTACCCGGCGTGCTGGTCGTGCGCAGCAGCAGCGCAACGCCGGCCATGCCGGGCGTGCTCAGCGCGCCCGGCAAGGACATCCTGACCACGCAACCGAACGGCCGCTACGACTTCACCTCCGGCTCGTCGATGGCCACCGCACATGTCAGCGGCATGGCCGCGCTGTTGTTGTCGCTGCAACCGTCGATGGATGCCAGGGCGTTGCGCGAACTCATGCAGCGCACCAGCAAGGTTTCCGACGGGCAGTTGCAGGTCAACGCCGGCGCCGCAGTGCAGGCGCTGGCGCCTCACGCCAAACACTCCAACTGACGGCACCGGCATGGCCAAGTGGATTCCCTTGTGGCTGCATCGACTCAGCTCGCCACCGACGTTCTATCGTGTCGCCGGCAGCGTGCGCCCGTGGGCGCTGGGGCTGGCCGCGCTGCTAGGCGCGGTCGCAGTCTACGGCGGCCTGGTACTGGCACCGCCGGATTACCAGCAACACGATGCCTACCGCATCATCTTCATCCATGTGCCCAGCGCCTGGATGAGTCTTTTCATCTACGCGGCAATGGGCGTTTCGGCGTTCATTGCGCTGGTGTGGCGCATCAAACTGGCCGAAGTGGTCGCCATGGCCTCGGCGCCGATCGGCGCAGCCTTCACCTTCATCACCCTGTGCACCGGCGCGCTGTGGGGCAAGCCGATGTGGGGCACCTGGTGGACCTGGGATGCGCGGCTCACCTCCGAGTTGCTGCTGCTGTTTTTGTACCTGGGCGTGCTGGGCCTGTATTACGCCGTGGAAGACCGCCGCCAGGCGATGCGCGCGGCCGGCTTGCTCGCACTGGTGGGTCTGGTGAATCTGCCCATCGTGCATTACTCAGTGGTGTGGTGGAACACGCTGCACCAGGGTTCCACCGTGCGCCTGCTCGGCCCCTCCAAGATGAGCGCAGACATGCTGTGGCCGCTGCTGACCATGATGCTGGCAACCAAGTGCTATTACGTTGCGAGCCTGTTCGGCCGCGTGCGGGTGGATTTGCTGGCGCTTGAAAGCGGCAAGGACTGGGTCCGCCGCATCGTGTTGACGGAGCGCAGCGCATGAGCGCTTTTCTGGCGATGGGCGGCTACGGCCAATACGTGTGGACCGCTTATGCAGTATTCGTGCTGGTGCTGCTGGCCGATCTTGCAGCGCCCTGGCTGCGTCGCCGCCGCTTGCCGCGTGAACTGCGCGGCCAGTTGCAGCGGCAGGTGCCGCGTCGTGCACGCGATCAACCGGCACCGGCACTGGAGCGCGACGCGCCATGAACGCCACGCGTAGACAACGTCTGTGGTGGGTGATCTGTGTACTCACCGCCGCCGCGTTGGCCGTCACGCTCATCGTGTTCGCTTTGCAGCGGAACATGAGCTACCTGTTCACCCCAAGCCAGGTCAGCGCGGGGGAAGCCGCCGGCTACCAGCAATTCCGGCTCGGTGGCATGGTCAAGGCCGGTTCGATCCAGCGTGCAGGTGATTCGCTGAAAGTCAGCTTCACCGTCATCGATAAAAACGCGGCCACCCAGGTGGAGTACACCGGCATTCTTCCGGATCTGTTTCGCGACAACCAGTCGGTCATCGCCAACGGGCGCATGCAGGGCGGGCGCTTCGTCGCCAACGAAGTGCTGGCCAAGCACGACGAGACCTACATGCCGAAAGAGCTGAAGGACGCCATGGCCGAAGGCCATGCCGGAAAACCACTCCCCGCCACCGCCACGCCGCTGACCGCGCCGCGTTGATGCGCTTCCGGTCGCTGCCACGCACCTCATGACTTCCCTTCCGTTTCGCCTTGCGATCCGCCCATGACGCCTGAACTTGGCCAGATCGCACTGATCCTGGCACTGCTGTTATCGCTCGCCCAGGGCGTACTGCCCTTGATCGGTGCGTGGCGCGGCAACACCGCGTTGATGGGTGTCGCGCGGCCTGCGGCGGTGGGCCAGGCGGTGTTCGTGTGGATGGCGTTCGGCCTGCTCGCCTGGTCGTTGTTGTCGCTGGATTTTTCGGTGGGCTACGTCGCCGCCAACGCCAACATTGCCCTGCCCTGGTACTACCGCGTTGCGGCGGTGTGGGGCGCGCACGAAGGCTCGTTGCTGTTGTGGATCGCCATCCTCGCCACCTGGACGGTGCTGCTGGCCGCCTTCAGCCGGCACCTGCCGCAGCACTTCGCCGCCCGCGTGCTGGCGCTCTTGGGGCTGATTTCGGTGGGCTTTCTGGCCTTCATCCTGCTGACCTCCAATCCGTTCGGGCGGCTGTCGCCGATTCCGCTGGATGGCAACGAACTCAATCCGGTGTTGCAGGACCCCGGCATGACCTTCCACCCGCCGGTGCTGTACACCGGCTATGTCGGGTTTTCGGTGGCCTTCGCATTCGCAGTGGCGGCATTGCTCGGCGGCGAACTGGAACAGGCCTGGGTGCGCTGGGCACGGCCGTGGACCAATGTGGCCTGGGCCTGCCTGACCGCCGGCATCGTCGCCGGCAGCTGGTGGGCCTATGCGGAACTGGGCTGGGGCGGCTGGTGGTTCTGGGACCCGGTGGAAAACGCCAGTTTCATGCCCTGGCTGGTCGGCACTGCGTTGATCCACTCCCAGGCGGTCACCGAAAAACGCGGCAGCCTGCGCGCGTGGACCATCCTGCTGTCGATCCTGGCGTTTTCGCTCTCGTTGCTGGGCACCTTCCTGGTGCGCTCGGGCGTGCTGACCTCGGTGCACGCGTTTGCGGCCGATCCGCGCCGTGGCCTGTACATCCTCATTTTTCTGGTTGCCGTCGTCGGCGGCTCGTTGCTGTTGTATGCACTGCGCGCGCCCAAGATCGCCAGCGGCAAACCCTTTGCCGCCGCCTCGCGCGAAACCGGCATTCTCATCGGCAACCTACTGCTCACCGTGGCCGCGGCCATGGTGTTGCTGGGCACCTTGTTCCCGCTGATCGCCGACGCGTTTGCGCTGGGCAAGGTCTCGGTCGGGCCGCCCTACTTCGGCCTGCTGTTTCCGTTGTTGATGTTGCCGGTGGTGCTGTTGCTGCCGTTCGGCCCCTACCTGCGCTGGGGCAAGGCCGAAGCCGCACCGTTGAAAGCACTCGGCACACGCGCAGGCATCGCCGCGATCGCCTGCGCCCTGGTCGGCAGTGTGTTTGCCGATGGCCAGGCCAAGGCGATCGCCGGCATGGGTGTGGCCGCATGGGTGGCTGCGGGCACCGCGTTGTACGTGGTCAAACGCTGGCGCGACATGCCGCGCGGGCGGCGCTTCCCGGCGGAAATGGCCGGCATGCTGATCGCGCATGCGGGCGTGGCGGTGTTCGTTGCCGGCGTGCTGGTCTCCGAAAGCCTGTCGGTGGAACGCGATGTACGGCTGTCGCCCGGCCAGAGCGCGCAGATCGCCGGCTACAGCTTCCGCTTCGATGGCGTGCAGTTGGTGGATGGGCCGAACTGGAAGGCCGAACAAGGCAGCGTGCAGGTCAGCCGCAACGGCCAGGTGGTCGCGCAACTGCATCCGCAAAAACGCCTGTACAGCAGCGAGCGGATCCAGACCGAATCGGCCATCGATCCCGGCATCACCCGCGACCTGTATGTGGCGCTGGGCGAGCCCTTGGACGATGAGCACATCGAAAACGACTGGACGCTGCGCCTGTACTACAAGCCCTTCATTCGCTGGATCTGGGCCGGTGGCCTGCTGATGATGCTCGGCGGCTTCGTCAGCGCCTGCGCACGCCGCTTTCGTGCACCGGTGACTGCACACCCCTTGGCCGCTTCTCCGGCGCAACCAGCGCTCGTCATCGCACAGGAATCGCACCCGTGAATCGTCTGCTGCCCTTGCTGGGCTTCGTATTGCTGGCGGCGCTGTTCGGCGTCGGCATCCTGCGGACCATGCAGCACAATCCGCGCGACGTACCGTCGCCGTTGATCGGCAAACCGGCACCGGCGTTCTCGTTGCCGCGGCTGGACCACCCGGCGCAACGCGTCGGTCGTGACCAGTTGCTGGGCAAACCCTACGTGTTGAATGTGTTCGGCAGCTGGTGCGCCGAATGCGTGCACGAACACCCGGTGTTGATGGCCCAGGCCAGCCGGCTTGGCGTGCCGCTGATCGGCTACAACTACAAGGACGTGCCCGCCGACGCCATCGCCTGGCTCGCGCGACTCGGCAACCCGTATGCAGTGGTGATCGCCGATGAAGCCGGCCAGACCGCCATCGACTTCGGTGTCTACGGCGCACCGGAGACGTTCCTGATCGATGCGCAGGGCGTGATCCGCTACAAGCACATCGGCGTGCTGACCCCGGATGCCATCGACGACGAGTTGCTTCCGGCCATCGCCGCGCTGCCCAAGGGTACGCCGTGATGGCGGCGCGTCACACACGACGGTGGCATTGGCGCTGGCATTGGCGCGCGCAAGGCCGCCGTGTGCGTTTGTTGCTGGTGTTGCTGCTTGGCATGCTGCTGGCGCCCTCGTTGGCAGCGCAGGCCGTGGATCCGCTGCCGTTCAAGGACCGCAGCGAAGAAGCGCGCTACCAGCGCTTGACCGCGCAACTGCGCTGCCTGGTATGTCAGAACGAAAACCTGGCCGATTCCAACGCAAGCCTGGCGCGCGATTTGCGGCATCAGGTGTTCGCGCAACTGCAGGCCGGCAAGAGCGATGCGCAGATCAAGCAATACATGGTCGATCGCTATTCGGATTTCGTGCTGTACGACCCGCCGGTCACACGCGGCACCTGGCTGCTGTGGTTCGGGCCGGCGCTGATGTTGCTTGCAGGTGCCGGCGTGGTCATCCACACCGTGCGCACCCGTGCGCGCGCCGGCACGCCGGTGGCGCCGCAAGTGGAGGACCAGTGGTGATGGCGGGTTTTTATATCGCAAGCGCCGTGCTGGTGGCGCTGGCCTTGCTGCTGTTGCTGGTACCGCTGCTGCGCCGCCCCACCGGCAGCGGTCGTGCGCGTTACCGCTTGGCAATTCTACTGGGACTGGGCCTGCCGCTGGCCACGGCCGGGTTGTACCGGCTGGTGGGCGCGCCGGAGGCGATCGTCACGCAGGTGTATGCAGCGCAACCAGCGCAAGTCGCCTCGCTGCCACCCTCTGCGGATGCAGGGCAGGCGCAAGCGGCAAGCACCCCTGCCGATGCGCAGGCGCAGGCGCTGGATCGCTTCATGCAGCAGGCCAAGACATTCGAGCAGAACGACCGACCCGCCGAGGCGCGCGAGGCGTATGCACAAGTCCTCAAGATCGCTCCCGACATCAGCGCCGCCATTGTGGGCTGGGTGGCGGCGGATATGGCCACGCACGCCGATTTCGCCATCGACACCGCATCGCGCACACGCCTGCAGCAGGTGATCGCACGCGAGCCGGACAACCAGCGTGGACTCTGGTTGCTAGGCATCAGCGATTTTCAGCAGCAGGACTTCGCCGCCGCCACTGCGCACTGGCGGCATCTGCACGGTTTGCTGGAAACCGGATCGCCGATGCAGAAGGCGGTGGCAGACAAGATCGCGGTGGCCGAATCGATGGCCAGCGCGCGGCAATCCGCGCGTGGGACGCGCTGAGCAACGCATCCTGCGCGATGCGGCTTGATTGCGATGGCTGCACTGCAGCGCAATTGCACAGCGCGTGCGCAATGCCAAGCAGCCGGTTCACGCGCGAGACGCGGCACCTGGCGCAAACACTCCGCGTCATTGCATCGTGCACTCAAGTGCGACGCATCGTGCCGCACAGTTGCGGCAGAACGCACGTCATCGCATTGCAGCCTCTCGCGCCAGCGTGCCAGCTGGAGCGCATCTGCCGAAAAGGCCGGGCAATCGCGAGGCAGACAGATCGCCACGCAAGAGCGAAAGCGAGCACGCGTACACGCCGCTCCCCTGCATCATCCACGTTCGACCGGCTCGCTACATCGCGTTATCTGCACTCAGGCCGAAGGCCCCAGCACATCGTGCAGCTTTCCACTGAACTCGCCCAGCGTGAATGGCTTGGCGATCATGCTCATGCCTTCGCCGAGAAATTCGCCACGGTCGCGTGCCGTTTCTGCGTAGCCGGTCATGAAGATCACCGGCAGATCGCGCCGCGATTGCCTTGCGATCTCGGCCAACTGGCGTCCGTTGAGGCCCGGCAGGCCGACATCGGTGACCAGCAGGTCGATCCGCCGTGGCGAGGCAAGAATCGGCAGTGCCGCGTCCGCGTCGGCCACCACGTCGGCCTGGTAACCCAGCTCGCTGAGCAGTTCGGTGACCAGCAGCCGCACCTGCTCGTCGTCTTCCACCACCAGCACATGCTGGCCCTGCCCTGCCAGCACCGCATCGCTCTGCGTCTGCGGCACCGCGGTTTGCGCCGCAACCCCGGCGGGCAGATACAGGCTGACGGTGGTGCCCGCGCCCGGCTGCGACTCCACCCACACCTGCCCGTTGGACTGCTGCATGAAGCCGTAGATCATCGACATGCCCAGGCCGGTGCCCTGGCCGATCGGCTTGGTGGTGTAGAACGGCTCGAACACGCGTTCAAGCACGTCGGCGGGCATGCCGGTTCCGGTGTCTGCAACCGACACCACCACGTAATTCCCCGGCGCCAAGGCGATGCCACGCCCGAGTTCCAGCGGCTGATCTTCCACCTGCAGCTGCCGGGTTGCGATACGCAGCTGCCCACCGTCGGGCATGGCATCGCGCGCGTTGATGGCCAGGTTGATCAGTGCGCTTTCCAGCTGATTCTCGTCAACGTACGCCTGCGGCAGTTCCGCACAGAGATCGATCTCCAGGCGCACCGATTCGCCCAACGTGCGCGCCAGCAACTCCTGCAGCGACACCACCAGATCGTTCAACTGCAGATCCCGCGCCTGTAGCGACTGACGCCGCGAGAATGCCAGCAGGCGCTGGGTGAGCGCAGCTGCGCGCAACGCCGAGGCAGAGGCCACATCCAGAAAGCGACCCAGCCCTTCGGTGCGCCCCTGGTCGATACGCAGCCGCGCCAGATCCAGCGCAGACAGGATGCCGGTGAGCATGTTGTTGAAATCGTGTGCGATGCCGCCGGTGAGCTGGCCCACCGCTTCCATTTTCTGCGCCTGGCGCAGTGCCGCTTCGCTGGATTCGCGCGCCAGCATCTGCTGCTGCAACTCGGCGGTCCGTTCGGCCACCTTGGCTTCCAGCAGGTTGGCCTGTTGCTGGATCGATTCCAGCGCCAGCGCGCGCGTGGTCACATCGGTGGCGAACACATGGAATCCATCCACCTTGCCATCTGCATCAAAGCGCGGCATGTAGCGGATTTCCGCATCGCGGCGCCGGCCATCGGCATGCGGCCAACTGGTCTCGATGGTCAATGTCTGCCCGGCCAATGCGGCCTCGATCCAGGCGCGGCGCTGTTCGACCACCGCAGGCCCCACCACATCCACCAGCGGCCTCCCGATCACATCGGCAGGCGGCACACCAATCCAGTCTTCGTACGAACGATTGGCAAAGCGGTAGATCAGGTTCTTGTCGATGAAGGCGATCAGCACCGGCAGCGCATCGGTGACCCGTCGCAGTTCGGCCTCGCTCTGCGCCAGCGCGGTGCGGCTTTCGGCCAACTGCGCCAACTGGTCGCGGATGACGAACTGCTTCTGCCGTGCGCGCAACGCGGTGGAGATGGCGCTCAGCAACGAAGCCGAGCTCAGCGGCCGCTCCAACTCGATGACGTTGGTCATGTCGGCCGGCAGCCGCACCTGCCGGCGGTTGTACGCGCCACGCGGCGTACGCAACAACACGAACGGAATGTCCGACCAGGCCTGCTGGCCTTGCAGGATGTGCGACAGCGCATGCAGGTCGCCACGGATGGCTTCTTCGGTCAATACCACCACGCCGGAGCCATCGTGCAGGTCGCCTGCCAGCGCGCCCAGCGTGGCATGGACCCGGCATGTCAGCCCGCGTTCGCCAACGATGCTGGCAATGCTCTGCGCGTCGCGGCCGAACGGCGCGATGATATGGACGATGGAGCCGTCCGCGTCACAGATATTCAAGGGGACGATCCAGCAACGGGCCGTCGTCTCCGACAAACTGCGGCGTACCGGTCAACACGCCGTGGAATTTCTCCAGCGGCTCGCTCAGTTGAAGACCGCTGCTGCCGATGCGCAATTCGCGAATCGCATCTTCGTGCGCGCCACTGCGATTCTTGATCACCGACAACGCCTTGCGGATGCGTCCTTTCGCCTCGAAAAAGCGCAGCAAGACGACGGTGTCGGCCATGTAGGAGACATTGAGGGTGCTACTGGTCGCCATGCTGCCGACCAGCCCCTGCTGCGGGTTGATCAGGAACGTGGTCACCCCGCTCTGGTTGAGATACGACAACAGCTCGTGCATCTGCAACATCAGCTGCTTTTCCTGCGGCATCGACGCCAGATACCCGTTGAGGCTGTCGATCACCAGAATGCGGCACGCGCGCTCCTCCACGCTGCCACGCACCGTCCAGGCGAATTCGCCCGGCGTGACTTCGGCCGGATCCATCTGATGCAGCTCCAGCAGACCCGCGTCCATATATTTGCGCAGATCCATGCCCAGGCCTTCGGCACGCTTCAACAAGGTGCCGGTGCGCTCGTCGAACTCCAGCACGCAGCAATGCTCGCCGCGCTCGCACGCGGCAACCACGAACTGCAGGGCCAGATTGGTCTTGCCCGAGCCGGCTGGCCCGGTCAGCAGCGTGCTGGTCCCGCGCAACGGGCCGCCGTGCAGCAATGCATCGATGCGCTCCACGCCGCTTGGTACCGGTTCGCCGACAAATGGCCGGTGGTGGTCGGAGGCGATCAAACGTGGATAGATACGCATGCCGCCGGTGACGATGGCCAGGTCGTGATAGCCGGCGATGAAATCCACGCCACGCAATTTCTGCACCTGCATGCGGCGCCGCGCCGCACCGAACTCCAGCGTCGTGCGCTCGAGCGAAATCACCCCGTGGCACAGGCTGTGCAAATGCGCGTCCCGCTCGCCGTTTTCGCCGGTGAGATCGTCCACCAGAAACACCGTGATGTTGCGCGGCGCGAAATACTGCTTGAGCGCCAGCACCTGGCGCCGATAACGCAGCGAATCCTGCGCGAGCAGGCGCAACTCGGACAACGAATCGAACACCACCCGCGTCGGCTTCACCCGGTCCACTTCGGCCTGGATGAGCTTGATGGTGCCATCGAGCTCCATCTCCCACGGATGCAGGATGGATTGCTGCCGCCCTTCGCCCAGGAAGGCCTCTGCTGATGCCAGCTCAAAGATATGCAGGGACTCCAACGACCAATGGTGCGAAGCAGCCACTTCAGTGAGCTCGTCGATGGTTTCCGACAAGGTCACATACAGGCAACTCTCGCCCTTGGCCGCAGCATCCAGCAGGAACTGCAGTGCAAGCGTCGTTTTGCCCGCACCAGGCTGGCCTTCAAGCAGGTACAAACGGTTGGCGGGCAGCCCACCTCGTAAGATAGTGTCGAGCCCGGTGCTGCCAGTGGTGATGCGGTTTGCGATCATCGGCGTCACGTTCTTCATAGAGCTGAATTTAACACGTGCGCGTTATTGGCCGGTGGGCGCGACTGAACTGATCAGCTTGCTTTGCTTGACGCGATTCACGGCATCGCTGCTGCAGGTATCGCAGATCAGCAGAATTGCGCTGTTTTTCGATCATCCGACTGGTGGCGCATGGCGTTGGCAACAGCGGTGAACGCATCGTGTTGCAGCATCGCACGCCGCCGTCACGCAGGCGCGCCTAATGTGCATCTCGAAGCATCGCAGCATTGCGATCGCTCGAGGACCGCAGTGGCTCACGCATTACCCAACGCACGCATCCTGTTGGTCGAAGACGACGATGCAATCCGCGAGATGGCTGCAGACATTCTTGGCGACGAGGGCTACCACGTGGTGGCGTCTGCCGACGCCGAACACGCGCTGACGCAACTGACCAGGGCATGCCCGTTCGATCTGCTGCTGTCGGACATCTGCCTGCCCGGCATGAACGGGCGCGACCTTGCCGATCAGGCGCGCATGCTCTACCCCGCAATGCCCATCGTCTTCATGACTGGCTACGCAGGCGAAATCGCCAAACGTGCCGACTTTCTGGATACCGGCATGCGTCTTTTGACCAAGCCATTTTCCTTGCGCGATCTGCTGGGCATCGTACAGACGGCGCTCTAGGCAGGCCCAACCGCGTGCGCCCGCTGCGTCTTTGCGCCACGTTCGCTGCGATACGCATGTCTCAGGCGATCGATGCCGGTGCAACGAGCGGCTCGCAGCAGCACCGGCACCTGATTAGCGCGCGCGACGCTCCAGCAACTGCGCCACCCGCCGCTCCAGCTCGATGGCCTGGAATGGTTTGGTCAACACTTCCATGCCATCGTCGAGCTGGCCCGCGCCCACCGCGGCGCTGGCCGCATAGCCGGTGACGAACAGCACCGGCAGTGCAGGACGCGATTGCCGCCCGGCGTCGGCAACCTGTCGCCCATTGAGGCCGCCGGTCAGGCCGACGTCGGTCACCAGCACATCGATGTGCTCTTGCGAGCGCAAGCGCTCCACCGCCGCACTGCCCTCGGCGGTTTCGATCACGCGGTAGCCGGCTTCGGTGAGTACTTCGGAGATCAAGACACGAATCGCGGTTTCGTCCTCCACCAGCAACACGGTGCGACTGTGCGCAGCATTGCGCTGCAGCGGCGCATCAGCAGGTGCCACGTCGTCTTGCGCCAGCACGCCGGTGAAGCGCGGCAGGTACAAGGCCATGGTGGTGCCCACGCCCACTTCCGAATCGATGCGCACATGCCCGCCGGACTGTCGAGTGAACCCATAGATCATCGACAGGCCCAACCCGGTGCCCTGGCCGATGGGCTTGGTGGTGAAAAACGGTTCGAACACCTTGGCCATGACCTCGGCCGTCATGCCGGTACCGGTGTCCTGCACACTCAGGCACACGTAATCGCCAGGCGGCAGCTCCAGCTGCTGGGCGGCAGCGGCATCCAGCGCGCGGTTGTGCAGGCTGATGGTGAGCTGCCCACCATCGGGCATGGCATCGCGCGCGTTGATGCAGAGATTGAGCAGCGCGTTTTCCAGCTGCGGCGCGTCCACCAGCACCTGCCACGCTTGGTCTGCCGGACGCAGCTGCAGCGCGATCGACGGCCCCAGCGTGCGCGCAATGATGTCGTGCATGCCACGCACCAGCTCCTCCACATCCAGCGCGGTGGGCGCCAGCGTCTGCCGGCGCGAAAACGCCAGCAACCGCTGGGTCAAGGCAGTGGCGCGCGCCGCGCTGGATTGCGCCATTTCCACATAGCGCTCCAGCCGGTCGTACTTGCCCTGTTCGATGCGCGTCTGCAGCAACTCCAGGCCGACACTGATGGCAGTGAGCAGATTGTTGAAGTCGTGCGCCAGCCCGCCGGTCAGCTGCCCCACCGCTTCCATCTTCTGGCTCTGACGCAGCTTCTCTTCGGCAAGCAACAACGCCGCGCTGCGTTCGCGCACGCGCTCTTCCAGCGTCTCGGTCAGTTGCCGCAGCTGCTCTTCGGCCACGCGTTTGTCGGTGATGTCGGCAGAGGTGCCGAACCATTCGGCGATCTGTTCGCGCTCATCCAGCAACGGAATCGCGCGCATCAAGGTCCAGCCCACCTGCCCATCCGTGCCGAGCACCCGGTATTCCACATCCACACCAGACTTGGTGGCAGTCGCCTGCGCAAGCGCTTGCGCCAATCGCGCGCGGTCGTCCGGGTGCACCATCGCCTGCCAGTCGGGCGTGGCCGACACCGCATCGCTCAGCACACCGTCGCCGACCAATTGGCGCCATTCGCGCCAGTGGGCACTGGCGGAAAAAATCGATTGCGATGACGCGCGTACCAGTGCGTCCAGGCGCCGCTCGCTCTTTTGCAGCGCTTCGCTGGCCAGCCGCTCGGCGGTGCGGTCGCGCAACACCTTGACGAACCCGATCGCCTCGCCGGTTTCTTCGCGCAACACCATCAGCGAGCCATTGGCCCAGAACCGCTCGCCGGATTTGCGCACGTGCCAGCGCTCGTCCATGCCGCTGCCGCTTTCCAGCGCGGCAGCGGCCTCGATCAGCATCTGCCGCTGCTCGACGTCTTCCGGCGTAAAGGTGCGCTGCAGCGTTTGCCCGAGCATCTCGACCTCGCTCCAGCCCAGAATGCGCCGCGCACCCTCGTTCCACGACGTCACCCGCCCGTGCATATCGGTGGCGATGATGGCGTAGTCCATCACGCTGTCCAGGATTTGACGGTTGCGCACTTCGGCCTCGCGCACCGCGCGCTCCAGGCTGATGCGGTCGGTGATATCCAGGCCCTGCACGAAGATGCCGGAGATGGTGCCATCGGCGCCTGCGATCGGCTGATAGACCAGATCCAGCAAGCGTCGCTCGGCGGGACCACCGGGCACCGCCTGCACGTTGTACGGCAGCGCATTGGCCGAAAACGCGCGCCCGGACCGGTACACCTCGTCCAGGCGACGCACATGTCCCTGTTCCACCGCATCCGGCAGCGCCTCGGCCAACGGCCGCCCGATCACATCGCGGTGGCCGATCAGGCGCGAATAACACGGGTTGGCGAACTCCACCCGGTGCTGCGGCCCGCTCAGGAACGCCATGAACATCGGCGCCTGCTCGAACAAGCGGATCAGGCGCTCGTGTTCGTCGGCCAGCCGCGCCTGCGCCAGCTTGCGCGCGGTGACTTCATTGGTGACGCAGAACGCGCCGCCCACCCGGCCATCGTCCAGATAGATCGGCGAGAACGAGAACGTCCACCAGGTCTGCTCCGGCACGCCGTAGCGGTTCATGCCGATCGGCACTTCCTCAAAGCGCGATGCCTGCCCTGCGAACGCCGCTTCGATCGGCTCGCGCACCGCCTCCCAGGCATCGGCCCACAACACGCGCAGCGGCGCGCCCAGCGCCTGCGCCTGGCGCGGCCCCAGGATCGGCGTGTAGGCGTCGTTGTAGAAAAAGGTCAGCGCATCGCCCCACACCACATACATGCTTTCGGGCGAACCCAGCATCAGATCGACCGCATTGCGCAACGGCGATGGCCACTGAGCGGTTGGTCCCAGCGGGCTCGCCGCCCAGTCGTGGCTGCGTACCGCCTGCGCCATGACGCTGTTGCCGTGCGGAAATCCCGCATTCATAGAGGGCGTACCTGCATTGTGTCCACACGCAGGTCGCCGCTCCAGCACGCAACGTGCACGACCGCGAGGTCGCCTGCTGCGAGCTTCTCCATCATCCATCCGTACATCATGTCCAACCGTTGAAAAGACCAGGTCGCCGCAGGCGCATGACGCGTCGGCAAGACCGAGCCGCGCGCTCGCGCCCATCATCTGGCCTATGGCTGGTGGCGTCCAGCCACGCCCGCAGGCGATGGCTGAACCAGGCAGCTTGCGCTCCTGCGTCTGCGGCAGCGCGCAGCCTGCGCCACGGCCGGTACAGCCGTCGGCCCGCGCACATGGGGCCGTGCCGTCTTCGGGCCGCGCAGCAACGCGATATCGCCCCGGCAGCCAGCCACCGGGCGTGCACGCGGTGGCACGCGGCAACGAGCGCCATGCCGCACTGCAGGAGACGTACCATTGCCCGATAGCCACAGGGCAACGAACGGTCTTACAGATGCTTGATCAGAATGAACTCATCCATCCGCAAGCTGCGGTCGCGCCGGGGTATCTGGCCAACCATGCAGCGCGGGTCTTCAACCGCCTGGTGGACGCCGAGCTGCGGCCGCACGGCGTGTCGCTGGCGCTGATCGGCCCGATCATGCTGCTGTCCTGGAAAGGCCCGATGCTGCAGCGTGACCTGGTCATCGCATCGGCCGTGAAGCAGCCGGCCATGGTGGCACTGCTGGACAAGCTGGAGGGACTGAAGCTCATCAAGCGCACCCCGACCCCGCAGGATCGCCGTGCCGCGCTGGTGGCGCTCACCGCGCGCGGGCGCAAGATGGCCGAACTCGGTGGGCGTGCGCTGCTGGATATGAACGCAGTGGCGCTGGAAGGCTTTTCCGCTGACGAGGTGCAGCAGACCGTCGCGTTGATGCACCGGCTGATCGCGAACATGGAGCTTCACGGCCAGGACGTGTAATATCACACCTGATATTTCCTGCCAGGATGACAGCAATGCCGCGTCGTATCCTCATCACCGGCGCCAGCATCGCCGGCAACACTGCCGCCTGGACACTCGCCCATCGCGGCTTCGATGTGACCGTGGTGGAACGCGCCACCCGGTTTCGCGATGGCGGCCAGAACATCGACGTACGTGGTGTCGGCCGTGAGGTGCTGCAACGCATGGGCCTGGAACAGGCCGCGCTGGCCCAGGGAACCGGCGAAGAAGGCACCGCCTGGATCGACGCGCACGGCCAGGCCGTCGCCACCTTCAAGACCGAAGACATCGATGGCGATGGCCCGACCGCCGAACTGGAGATCTTGCGCGGCGATCTGGCCCGCCTGCTCTACGATGCCGCGCGCGGCCATGTGACGTACCGCTTCGGCGACCGCATCGCCAGCATCGAAGACGCTGCCGGCAGCGATGCCGCAACCGTCACCTTCGAAAGCGGTTGCAGCGAACGCTTCGACGCGGTGATCGTCGCCGAAGGCGTGGGCTCTTCGACGCGCGAACAGGTCTTCCCGGGAGAAAACGATCCGCGCTGGATGGATCTGACCATCGCCTACTTCACCATCCCGCGCAGCGCCGACGACGACCCGCTGTGGCGCTGGTACCACACCACCGGCGGGCGCAGCATCTCGTTGCGACCCGACCGGCACGGCACCACGCGCGCCATGCTCTCGCTGCAGAAACCGCCCGAAGGCGAACAAGACTGGGACATCGACGCCCAGAAGGCCTACCTGCACGAGGGCTTTGCCGACGCCGGGTGGCAGGCGGCGCGCGTGCTCGATGGCATGCATGGCACCGACGACTTCTACTTCGATGCCCTGCGCCAGGTGCGCATGCAGCGTTGGCATAGCGGTCGCACAGTGCTTACCGGCGATGCGGCCTGGTGCGCCACGCCACTGGCCGGGATCGGCGCCACCCTGGCAGTGACCGGCGCGTATGTTCTGGCCAACGAAATCGCCCAGGCCGCCACGCTGGACGCGGCCTTCGCTGCCTACGCCACCGCCATGCGCCCGATGGTCGAGCAGGCCCAGGGCGTGCCGAAGATCGGCCCACGCCTGATGAACCCGCATAGCCGGCTCGGCATCCACCTGCTGCATGGCGCACTCAAACTCGCCAGCCAGCCAAGCGTGCAGAACCTCGCTGCAAAGTGGATGACGCCGGCGATCAAGGCGCCGGATCTCTCGCGTTATCCCTAAGCGCCGTTGCAGGCGCCGGTAAGCCGCCGGCGGCAGCGTTGCAGGCAGGAATGACGAGTGTCTCGGCGCATTGAGCAGCCCCACCAGCACCTGAACCGGCAGACGCAACGTCTTCAGTTCCACTGCTAGAGGTCGCTAACGAACACGTCGAGACACCACTTGAGCGGCAGCCGTTGCGCTGGCTCTTGCGCTGTCGCGTGCGTATTCGTCTCCCTGCCGTTGCCGGGACTCCCCCGCTCTTCCGCCAGTCGGAACACCGATCGAACACCTATGCATTTCTTCCCGAATCTGCGCATTGGACAGCGCCTGGCCCTGGGCTTTCTCGCGATCATCGTCTTGATGGTGATCCTGACCGTGGTGGGCATCCAACGCGTTCGCAGCATCGACCAGCAACTCACCGCCATCAATGAGGTCAACAGCGTCAAGCAACGCTACGCGATCAATTTCCGTGGCAGCGTCCACGACCGCGCAATTGCTCTGCGCGACGTCGTACTCATGGACGACCCCGCAGAGCGCCACGCCGCCGAACAATCGATCGACAAGCTCGCTGCCGATTACGCACGCGCTGCGCAACCGCTCGACGACATGATCGCCAGCTCGACCGATGCAAAAGAGAAAGACATTCTCCGGCAGATCAAATCCGTCGAGCAGCGCACCCTGCCGCTGATCGCGCAAGTGCGCGCGTTCCGCGATGCGGCCGACAAGGCGCAGGCAGAACAGCACCTGCTGCAGCAAGCGCGCCCGGCCTTCATTGCCTGGCTGGCCAGCATCAACGCCTTCATCGACCTGCAGGAAGCCAAGAACCGCCAAGCCGCCAGGCAGGCCGTTGCCACCGCGCGCGGCTTTGCGATGCTGATGGTGATGTCCACCGTCGTCGCCCTGCTGTTGGGCGCCACCATCGCGTTCCTGCTCACGCGCAGTGTGGTGCTGCCGCTGCGCCAGTCGCTGCGCCTGGCCCAGCGCATCAACGACGGCGATCTGCGCAGCCAGGACGCAGCGACCGGCAACGACGAATCCGGGCAACTGCTGCGCGCCATGCAGCAGATGCAGCGACGCCTGCAGGAGGTGATCTGGGCGCAACGCAGCATGGCTGCGCGCCACGACGCCGGCGAAATCAGCTACCGCACCGACCCACAGGGTTTTCCCGGCGAATATGGCGACATGGTGCAAGACACCAACGCACTCGTACACGCCCACGTGCAGACCCAATTGCGCATGACCCAGGTCATGGGCAGCTACGCCATTGGCGATCTCACCCAGGACATCGAGCAGTATCCGGGCGAAAAATCCGCCATCACCGCCACCATGCAGCAGGTTAAGCGCAACCTGCAGGCCATCAACGCGCAGATCCAGGAACTGACCCAGGCCGCCTGCGCAGGCGACTTTGCACTCCGCGGCAAGGCGGAAACGTTCGAGCACGATTTTCGCCTGATGGTGGAAAACCTCAACACCATGATGGCCACCTCCGATACCAACCTGGCCAGCTTCTCCGGGCTGCTGCGCGCGATCGCCGATGGCGACCTCACCGTGCGCATGTCCGGCAACTTCCACGGCGTGTTCGCCTCCATGCGTGACGATGCCAACAGCACCGTGCACCGCCTCACCGACATCGTCACCCGCATCCAGACAACCTCCAACAGCATCAGCTTCGCCGCAGAAGATATCGCCAGCGGCAATCAGCAGCTGGCGCAGCGCAGCGAACAACAGGCCGCCAGCCTCGAAGAAACCGCTGCATCGATGGAAGAGCTGACCTCCACCGTCAAGCAGAATGCCGAACATGCCACCCGCGCCAACCAGCTCGCACGCGGCGCCGCCGCCATCGCCTCGGAAGGCCGCGACGTGGTCGGCCAGGTGATCGAACAGATGTCCGGCATCGAAGCCTCGTCCAGACGTATCGCCGACATCATTTCGGTCATCGACGGCATCGCCTTCCAGACCAATATCCTGGCCCTCAATGCCGCGGTGGAGGCCGCACGCGCCGGCGAACAGGGCCGCGGCTTCGCTGTTGTTGCATCGGAAGTGCGCACGCTCTCGCACCGTTCCTCGGATGCGGCAAAAGAAATCAAGCGGCTCATCGACGATTCCGTACAACGCGTCGCCGACGGCTCCACCCTCGTGCACACCGCCGGCACCACCATGGGCGAAATCGTCACCAGCGTCCAGCACGTCACCGACATCATGGCCCATATCTCCGCCGCCTCGCAGGAACAAGCCGGCGGTATCGAACAGGTCAATCACACCATCGCGCAGATGGACGAGACCACCCAACACAATGTGCGCCTGGTCGAAGCCGCCAGCACCGCCGCGCATGCGTTGGAACAGCACTCCGCGCAACTCACCCGCGCAGTGGAAGTCTTCAAGGTCAACGCAACGGTGCTGTGAGTCCGCGCGATAGCATTCGACGCACCAGCGACGGTCGCGGCGATCATCTGGGGCTCGACCTACCGCAAGCGCCTAACCGGCAGAAAACAGACCAACCTGTCGCGGCGGATAGATCAGATCGCGCCCAACCGGGCGCGCATCGGCATTCAACTGATGCGGCTGCACCGCGGTCTCGCCAAGAATGTGCAGCACCTGCCACCTCCGGTGCAGCAACAGATCCGCAATAAGGCGGCGATGGCATTGCCACCAGAGTGCTTCGGCGCACATCAACGCCGTACGCCGCTCACGTGCCATGGCGGTCGCCTGCTCCAGCCCGGCGCCGAAGTCGGCGCTGGTCATATGGTCGGCATAGCCCTGAAACGCCGCGTTGCGCCACGCGCCATTGGGCGACCCGGGTTGCGCCTTGCGCCGTCCACCCAGCTCGGGCAGCCACAGATAGCGCACCGACGCCGCGTCCAGTGCATGCGCCATCGTGTCGCTGGCAAACCAAGGGTAGCGACGCGAGCCCGGAAAGCGCCGCACATCCACCACTGCCTTAATCCGATGCGCGCTCAACAACGCGACGAACGCCTCCCAGGTCCTGGTGGAATGACCGATTGTCCAGAGCATCCCGGCCGTATCGCCAGCGGCCTGCAGCCCAGGCGCGTCGGTGTTGATCAGGGGAGAGGTGTCATGCATCGCAGCAGCAGTTAGGCGGAGTGGCAATACAGCACTAGCACTGCCAGCGCCCACAGCAAGTGATGGGCACGCGACCTCTTCCCGCACGCGGATCTGGCTCATCGGCTTTTTAAGCGCGTGCAATTCCCGTAGCAAGGTAATGGCTGATCGCTCCAGATCGTCCTGAATGCGGTGGCAGCGGTGCGCTGGTAGCGCGACCATCTGCACGACACGGTCGACCGCGTCGCTGAGCGATCAGCTCGATGACACATTGATCGTCAGGGGACCATCGCGCTGAGTGCGGGACAGAAGATGAGACGGGCGGTGTGCGTTGGGGAAGCGTCACGGCGCGGAGCGATTTGCAGCGACGCGTTGGCGGAGAGAGTGGGATTCGAACCCACGGAAGGTTTGACCCTTCGCCGGTTTTCAAGACCGGTGCCTTAAACCGCTCGGCCATCTCTCCGATGCTGCTGCGCGTGACCGCCGAAGGCGCCGGATGTCACGCGGGCAACCCGCCTTGCGCGGGTGGCCCTGTCTGTGGCCGCACGAACATCTGTGCGGCCGTTCTCCCAGGATCGCTCCCGGGCGCGCATTCTCGCATGCCCGGGCGCGTTTTGCTCAATGACACCACCGCCGTCAGCTGGCGCAGCGTGCCGCTCCCTTGATGGTACTCGGCCACTACCCCGCATGGTCGGCGAAGATGCCTGAGCACACAGGCAACCTGCCGAACATCTGCAGCGCACTGGCTGCGCAGCAGCTAGCGAACTGCCAACGTACGTGCCGGCCAGCCTCGACCGCCAACCCAGCCTTGGCCAGCTTTGTCACGGACGCTCAGCCCGCCTCGGCCACCACCAGGCGCGGCGCCGTGCCTGCGGCACGCTTGAGCTTTTCAGCCAACTCAGCGCAATTGCCGCCGCAATCCAGGCGCGAGCGTTCGATTTCCTGCGGCAGGTGTTCGGCCAGGAAGTCGATGAACACCCGCACCGCCGGCAGCAGGCCGCGACGCGAGGCGAACACGGCATGGCAGATGCCCTGCGGCAGCGACCAGTGCGGCAGCACCACTTCCAGCTCGCCGCTGCGCACCGCTTCGGCGCACACGGTTTCCGGCAGCATGGTGATGCCGAAGCCGTCGCGCGCCATCGATTGCAGCAGCGGGAAGTCGAAGCCGGCCAGGCGTGGCTGCAGATCGACGCGGCGCATTTCGCCGTTCGGGCCGTGCAGCTCCCAGCGCTGATGCGCTTCGTCTTCGCTGGTGCTCATGGTGGTGTGGTTGGCCAGCTCGCTGGGGTCCTTGGGGCGACCGGCGCGATCCAGGTATTTGGGGCTGGCAACCAGCAGTTCCTGCACCTGTCCGAAGCTGCGCATCACCAGGCTGCCGTCGTCGTCCAGGCGCGAGCGCACGCGCAGCGCAATGTCGTAGCCCTCGTTGATGACATCGACGCGGCGATTGCTGATATTGAGCTGCAGCCGCACCTTGGGATACTTGGCCAAAAATTCCGGCAACAACTTGGGCAACTGGATCTGCGCAAGCGAAACAGGAACGCTCACACGTACAAGACCGCGCGGCTCGGCGCTGAGACGATCCACCACCTCGCGCGCAGCCTGGGCCTCGGCAAGCATGGTTTGCGCGTGCCGGTGCACGCTGGTGCCGACGTCGGTCACCGCGAAACGGCGCGTGGAGCGCTGCAACAGGCGCACACCCAGGTCGGTCTCGAGCTGGCTGATGCGCCGGCTCAGGCGCGATTTGGGGATGCCAAGCGCACGCTCGGCAGCGGCGAAGCCGCCGTGATCCACCACCATCGCAAAGTAATACAGGTCATTCAGGTCGTGCATGGCGCAGGTATCCATGGATAGAACGATACGTGATATTTAACCACCTTTATTCCAACAGAGCAACGACCTAGGCTGCACACCTCCGCGGCGCTGCCGCTTGCCACAGGTCATCGTCATGAAACTGCTGCACCTCGATTCCAGCGCGCTAGGCGCCAATTCCGTCACGCGCGTGCTCAGCGCCGCCGTCGTGGAGCAGCAGCGCCGGCGTCATCCCGAGGTGGACGTGTCGTATCGCGACCTCGACCGCGACCCGATTCCGCATCTGACCGCGCAGACGCTGGCGCAGACCGATCCGGCAGAGGCCGCGGCCGCCGAAGCGGTGATGCAGCAGTTCCTGCAGGCCGATGTCATCGTGATTGGCGCACCGATGTACAACTTCGCCATCCCCTCCACGCTCAAGGCCTGGATCGATCGCATTGCAGTTGCCGGGCGCACCTTCCAGTACACCGCCAATGGTCCGGAAGGCTTGGCCGGCGGCAAGCGCGTCATCATCGCCAGCGCGCGTGGTGGCCTGTATGCCGATCCGACGAACGATTTTCAGGAGCCGTATCTGCGCCAGGTGTTGGGCTTCCTGGGCATCGACGACATCAGCTTCGTGCGCGCAGAGGGTGTGGCGTATTCGCCGCAGCATCGCGCCGATGCGCTGGCCTCGGCGCTGGCCGGGCTGGGTGAGGAAGAAGAGGCTGCTGTGAGCGCGTAAGCCTGCGGCGTGACGGGTTGACGCGTTGAAAGGTCGTCATGACTGCGAGTTGCCATAGCGAAAAACGGGACCACCGCTGGTCCCGTTTTTTTGTGTCGATTTCCAATAGCAAAGAAGCTCGCGCTCAAACGCCCTCGCACCATGTGCGCCAGACATCGCAGACTCCATTCGACACTCGCATGTGTGGAAGCTGCCAAGCGTAGCGAGCACGCGTCTGACAAGTGTCGATCTAACCGGGCAACCGCAGCGCCCGAAGCGATATGCGCGCCGAACGCCGCCCGCGCCGCCTGGTTGTGAGCGCCGTCCTCCTGTTTACCCGCACTCAGCCGATCCGCTCGAGCCCGCCCATGTACGGACGCAGCACCTGCGGCACATCGATCGAGCCATCGGCGTTCTGGTAGTTCTCCATCACCGCAATCATCGCGCGGCCCACGGCAGTGCCGGAGCCGTTGAGCGTGTGCAGCAACTCCGGCTTGCCGCTGACCGGGTTGCGCCAGCGCGCCTGCATGCGCCGCGCCTGGAAATCGCCGCAATTGGAACAGGACGAAATTTCGCGATAGGTGTTCTGCGAAGGCAGCCATACCTCAAGATCGTAGGTCTTGATCGCGGAAAACCCCATGTCGCCGGTGCACAGCAGCACCTTGCGATACGGCAGGCCGAGTTGTTCCAGCACCACTTCGGCGCAGCGCGTCATGCGCTGATGCTCGGCGTCGCTATCTTCCGGCGCGCAGGCGGTCACCAGCTCCACCTTTTCGAACTGGTGCTGGCGGATCATGCCGCGCGTATCGCGGCCACCACTGCCGGCTTCGGCGCGGAAACACATCGAATGCGCGGTCATGCGCAGTGGCAGACGCTCGGCGTCGATGATCTCATCGCGCACGATATTGGTCAGCGGCACTTCGGAGGTGGGGATCAGGTAACGGCGCGACTCGCCCACTTCGGTCTGGAACAAATCGTCTTCGAATTTCGGCAGCTGACCGGTGCCGCGCATCGAATCGGCATTGACCAGCAGCGGCACGTTGGTTTCTTCGTAACCGTGCTCGCCCACATGCAGGTCAAGCATGAACTGCGCCAAGGCACGGTGCAGGCGCGCGACCGGGCCGCGCAGCACGGTGAACCGCGCGCCCGACAATTTGGCTGCCGTTTCGCCATCCAGCCAGCCGTGCGGCGCGCCGAGTTCCACATGGTCCTTGACGGCGAAATCGAATTGACGCGGCGTGCCCCAGCGCGATTGCTCCACGTTCTCGCTTTCGTCCTTGCCGAGCGGCACATCCTCGGCCGGCAGGTTGGGCAAGCCAAGCGCGATGCCCTCGAGCTTGGCGCGAATCGCATCCAGCGCCTCTTCGGACGCCTTGAGTTCATCGCCGAACCCGGCCACTTCGGCCATCAGCGCGGCCACATCTTCGCCCTTGGCCTTGGCCTGCCCGATCGCCTTGGATTTGGAATTGCGCTGACTCTGCAGTTCCTGCGTGCGCACCTGGATACGCTTGCGCTCGCTCTCCAGCAACTCCAGTTCCGCAATGTTTAAATCGAAACTGCGCGTGCTGCGCAGGCGCTCGGCAAGGTCGGCGGGGTGTTGGCGAAGCAGGGCCGGATCTAGCATCGGAATAGGTGCGTCAGTGGAATAGCGCGAGATTATCGCCTGTTCCGGCACCTGCTGCGATCGATTCACTACGGCTATGCCAGAATTGCGACGATTCTTCAGGTGAGCCCTATGCCCGCGCCCCGTCCTGCGTCCGATCGCCATATCGTTCTGCGTCTGCCCCGCCACACGCTGAAAATCGCCGGCATCGCCTTCGCTGCCGGCCTGCTGTTGTTCCTGCTCGTCTGGGCCACCGGCCGCAAGGACGACTTCTATAAAGCCTCGCCGGCACAGCCGACCGCAGGCGCGCAGACCGACGACACCATTGCGCCGCTGCCGGCGCCGTTGCCCGCCCAGGACGGTGCCAGCGACATGCCGCAGGCCAAGCCGCCGGCCGAAACCCCCACCCTGGTGGACACCGCGCCCCCCGCCCCGCCCGCGCCGACGCCGCTGCCGGAAAATGCGGCACCCGGCGCGCCAGGTGCCGCTGGCAGCGCCGCGCCGGTCAACGCACCGGTCGCTGGCGGCGATCGCCCGGTACCGATCCAGGGCCAGATGCCGCCGCCCCGCTACCCGTCGGCTGCGCTGCGTCGCGGCGATGCTGGCGATGTGGTGGTGCGGGTCGACGTGGATGCCGCCGGCAATCCCGGTGGCGTGACCCTGGTGCAGCGCAGCGGCTCGCGCGACCTGGACCGTGCGGCCATGGAAGCCGTGCGGCACTGGCGCTTCCACCCGGCGCAGCGCAATGGCCAGCCGGTGGCCGGCAGCATGGACATCCCGTTCGAGTTCAAGCCTGCGCAGTAAGTACAGCTAACTCTTCGCGCGTGTTGCTTGTCACTGCCTTGCCGATGTCCGGGTGCGAGGTGGCAGGCCTTGGCTGACGCCACGCAGCCACAAACAGCATGCAGTTTTAACCGGGCCGCAATGTCAGCTTGACTAAGCTGAACTTTCAGCAAGCTCGAGCGCTTCATTCGCCGTCCGCCTTAGCTGCCCCTCAGGTAGCGCCAACCAGACTGGTCTCGTCATCCTCAGATGCGCCAGGAGGTCGGCCATGTCCGTCACTTCAAATCCTTCATCCGCTCACCCGTCGTCGCTGCCGCAGCACGGCAGGCGCTCGATGGAGCGGCAGCAGAATGCAGCGAGCGACGGCGCTTCGCCCTGGATGTGGGCAACGCTGGTGGCGCTGCTCATCGTGGTACCCAGCTGGTGGTGGGCACGCCACAGCGACGAGTCACTGGCGACCGATACGCGGCCGCTGCCGGCAGCGAGTCGGCAGATCCTGCCGACGACCGATGGCCCGCGTGCGATGACGATGGTGGCGCACCAGCCTGCTCGCCCAGCGGTCAGCAGCGTGGAAGCCAAGCCGCTGCCTGGCAATGCCATGCCGAGCTACCCGGCCGCCGTGGCACGTGCCGGCATCCAGGGCAGCCGCACTGCACGTTTGCAGCTGGATGTGCAGGGCCGGGTGAGCGATGTCACCATCGTCGACCGGAGCGGAAGTGACGACCCTCGGCTGGATGCAGTGGTGATGGAGAGCTTGCGCCGGTGGCGCTTCGAGCCCGCCACGCGCGATGGCCATGCGGTGGTGAGCAGCGTGCAGGTGCCGGTGGAGTTCACCGCGCAGCGTTGAGGATTTGCTCAGCGCTGCGGCGCTTGACGGACGGCAACGCTCGCGATGTCGCGGCGCGTCGCCCGGCTCCTGACTCGCAAAAAGACATGGTCTTTCCGGACCCGGCGAGATCCAGGCCATCCGGCAACGGAAAACGCGTCACCGATGCCCGGCGATTTCCAGCCCGAATCCGGCGCCCTGCGCCAGCGTGTCGAACCCCGGGAACGAGGTCGCCACATTCGCCACATCGTTCACCTGCACCTGACCTGTAGACAGCTGGCCGGCGATGGCGAACGCCATGGCAATGCGATGGTCGCCATGACTTTCGATCACGCCGCTGCCGATGCTGCCCCCGTGGATGGTGGCGCCATCCGGTGTTTCGTCAACCTGCACGCCAAGCGTGCGCAGGCCGGTGGCCATCGCCGCCAGCCGATCGGACTCTTTGACCCGCAGTTCGGCGGCGCCGGTCACCACGGTCTGCCCGCTTGCGGCAGCCGCGGCCACGAACAAGGCCGGGAACTCGTCGATCATGTCCGGCACCAGCGCTTCGGGGATCTGCGCACCGCGCAATGGCGCGTAACGCACGCGCAGATCGGCGACTGGCTCGCCGCCGTGTTCGGCGTGGTTTTCTTCGCCAATATCCGCGCCCATCAGGCGCAACGCGGCCAGCAGCCCGGTGCGGCGTGGATTCAATCCGACCGCGCGCAGCACCACCTCCGAGCCGGGAACGATGCTGGCAGCGACGATGAAGAACGCAGCCGACGAAAAATCCGCAGGTACCGCGATATCGGTCGCGCGCAGACGCTGCCCACCCCGAAGACGGGCCTTACCAGGCGAAAAATCGATCTCCACGCCGAACGCCGACAGCATGCGCTCGGTGTAGTCGCGGGTGGGATGCGGCTCGGTCACCGAGGTCTCGCCCTGCGCATAGAGACCGGCCAGCAAGACCGCTGACTTGACCTGCGCGCTGGCAACCGGCGAGACGAAATCGATGCCGTGCAGTGCCTGCCCACCGTGCACGTGCAGTGGCGGCGTGCCATCGTCCTGCGTTTCGATCCGCGCGCCCATCTGCGCCAGCGGGCCGGTCACGCGCCGCATCGGCCGCTTGGATAACGACTCGTCTCCCACCAGCACGCTGTCGAAGCGCTGCGCCGCCAACAGGCCGGCCAGCAGACGCATCCCGGTGCCGGCATTGCCGCAATCCAGCGCCTCGGCCGGCGGCTGCAGACCATCCACACCCACACCGTGCACGATGCGCTGCGACGCCGACGGCGTTTCGATGCGCACGCCCAGCTTGGCGAAAATGGCAGCGGTCGAACGCGTGTCTTCGCCTTCGAGAAACCCATCGATCTGCGAAACGCCGTCGGCGAGCGCGGCGAACATGACCGCGCGGTGCGAAACCGATTTATCGCCAGGAATGGCCAGGCTGCCCTGCAGTGCGGTGCCGCGACGGGCAATCCAGTGGTGCGTGCTGCTGCTCATGCATGTGGTCCGATGGCTGCGGCATCGCCAATGCTGACGATGCGCTTTGAAGAAGGTTGCGGCGCTGCCGTCGATACAAGGTCGCGGCGCTCCGGCATGGATTGTCGTATCGAGCTTCGATGCTCAGGGAATGGCCACCGGATACGAACCCAGCACCTTGATCTGTGCCGAGTGCGCTTTCAGTTCGGCCAGCGCCTGCTTCATCGCATCGTCTTCGACATGGCCGATCAGATCGATGAAGAAGCCGTATTCCCACTTGGCCTGATGCGAGGGCCGCGATTCGATGCGATTCATGCTGATGCCGTGGCGTGCGAACGGGCTCAGCACGTCGAACAACGCACCTGGCTTGTCGTGGATGAACACCAGCACCGACGTGCGGTCGTGCCCGGACGAAGGAAAGATCTGCCGCCCGATCACCAAAAAGCGCGTGGTGTTGTCGTCGTCGTCCTCGATCGACTTCATGATGACCTTCTTCAAGCCATACACGTGCGCTGCGCTTTCGCCGCCGATGGCCGCGGCATCTTCAGCATTGCGTGCGCGGCGTGCGCCTTCGGCGTTGCTGGACACCGCGATCTTTTCCACCTTGGGCAGATGCGAGCGCAACCAACCTGCAGTCTGCGCGAACGATTGCGAATGCGCGTAGATGCGTTCGATATCTTCCAGCCGGCCGTTGCGCGAAAGCAGGTACTGATGCACGCGCAGCTCGACTTCGCCGCAGATTTTCAGGTTGGAGGTCAGGAACATGTCCAGGGTGACCTGGATGGTGCCCTGCCCCGAATTTTCCACCGGCACCACGCCGAAATCGGCGTTGCCGGCTTCCACTTCCTGGAACACTTCTTCGATGGTCGCCATCGGCAAGCCCACCGCCGAGCGGCCGAAATGCTTGAGTACCGCCTGCTGGCTGAAGGTGCCTTCCGGGCCGAGGTAACCGATCTTCAGCGGCTCCTGCTGAGCCAGGCACGCCGACATGATTTCGCGGTAGACGTGCACCAGCACTTCGTCGCTGAGCGGGCCTTCGTTGCGGTCCACCACCATGCGCAGCACCTGCGCCTCGCGCTCGGGGCGATAGTAATCCACCGCTGCCGCAAGCTTGCCCTTGGCCTTGCCGACCTGATGCGCAAAGTTGGCGCGCTCGGCAATCAGCGCCTGGATGTTGCGGTCGATCTCGTCGATCTTGGCACGCACATCGGCCAGCACCGGCGCGGCGGTCTTGATCGCGGCCTTTTCAGCCGGCGTGTTTGCAGGTTTGCTGTCTGAAGCACGCACCGATGTCTTGGTCGGCTTTTTCTTGCCGCCTGTGGCGGCCGTGGACTTGTCGGACTTGGGGGCCATCGCTGGGCATTCCTAAAATGGCGGCGCATGTGCGCTGTCAGCGCATGCGCCTGCGCGGCAGACGCCGCAGGTAGATGAAGACTCAGCCGTGACGCTGCTGGAAGTCGTGCATGAACGCGGCCAGCGCTTGCGCGCCGGCCACCGGCATCGCGTTGTACAGCGACGCCCGAATGCCACCGACTGCCTTGTGCCCCTTCAACGCGAGCAGCCCGGCTGCCTTGGATTCGCTGACGAACAGCGCATCCAGCTGCTCGTCCGGCAGAAAGAACGGGATGTTCATGCGCGAACGCACTGCCGGTTTGATCAGGTTGCGATAGAAGCCGCCGGAGCCATCGATGGCGCCATACACCAGCGCGGCCTTCTCGGCATTGCGGCGCGCGAACTCCTGCACTCCGCCCTGTTCCAGCATCCACTTGACGGTCAGCCCGAGCACGTACCAGTTCCAGGTCGGCGGCGTGTTGAGCATCGAATCGCGCGCGGCATGCGAGGCGTAATTGAAGATGTCCGCACGCGGTTGCCCGGCGCGCTCCAGCAGGTCGCGCCGCACGATCACCACCGAAATGCCCACCGGGCCAAGATTCTTCTGTGCGCCGGCGTAGATCAGGCCGTAGCGCGAGATATCCAGCGGCTCGGAGGCGATCGACGAACTGAAGTCGGCAAACAACGGCAACGTGCCCACGTCCGGCGTGTCGCGAAATTCGACGCCATGGATGGTTTCGTTGGCGGTGATGTGCACGTAGGCCGAATGCGGCGACAAGGTCCAGCTGGCCGCCGGGGGAATGTCGACAAAGCCATCGGCCTGCGCGTCGGCGGCGATGCGCGCATCCACAGACGTGGCCGCCTGCTTGATCGCGGTCTTGCCCCAATGCCCGGTGATCACGTAGTCGGCCGCCTGGCCGGGCGCGGCAAAATTCAGCGGCAGCAGCGCCTGGATGGTGGTGGCGCCACCGGCGGTGAACAGCACCGCATAGTCGTCGGGAATCGACAACAAACTGCGCAGATCGGCTTCGGCGGCAGCCGCCACCGCCATGAAATCGGCGCTGCGGTGGCTGATTTCCACGATCGAGGCGCCGACGCCGTTCCACTCGACCATCTCTGCCTGCGCCTGCCGCAGGACCGATTCCGGCAATGTCGCAGGGCCGGCACTGAAATTGAACGCGCGTGTCATGGCACACCTTGGTCGAGCTAGCCTTCTAGTATGCCGCAGCGCATCGGGCTTGGCAGCGGACAAAAAAGTTGCAGCTGCATCCTTTTGACTGAGCCTGACGTAACGTAGACAGGTGCCCAGGCGAACTTTTGTCTTGGTTCGTTACTCTCACGCTGCAGCCACTGCCGGAGCCTGCCATGTCGTTTCGCGATGCTTTCAACTTGCCGTCCAGCGAGATCACCGATGAGGCCGTTTACCGCGACCGCCGCCGGCTGCTGCAGTTATTTGCGTTGACCCCCGCGCTGGGCGTGGCCGGATGTGCCGAAGCCGACCCGCCCCCGCCTCCCAAGACCGTGGTGACGCCGGCGCAGGCGCGCAGCGGATTTCGCACGGCCGAGGAACTGACCCGGCTGGAAGACGTCACCAGCTACAACAACTTCTACGAGTTCGGGACCGACAAGACCGATCCGTCCAAGGCGGCCAAGACCCTGAAGCTGTCGCCTTGGACGGTGAAGGTAGGCGGTGAATGCGAGAAGCCCGGCAGCCTGTCGCTGGATGAGCTGCTCAAGGGCATCGCGCCGGAAGAACGCATCTACCGGCTGCGCTGCGTGGAAGGCTGGTCGATGGTGATCCCGTGGACGGGCGTGCCGCTGGGCGAGGTACTCAAGCGCTTCGCGCCGACCTCCAAGGCCAAGTACGTGGCATTCACCACCCTGGCCGACCCGCAGCAGATGCCGGGCGTACGCTACCGCTCGATCAACTGGCCGTACCGCGAAGGCTTGCGCATCGACGAGGCGATGCATCCGCTGACCCTGCTGGCCACCGGCCTGTACGGCAAGCCGCTGCCGCAGCAGAACGGCGCGCCGTTGCGCCTGGTGGTGCCGTGGAAGTACGGCTTCAAGAGCATCAAATCGATCGTGGAAATCCGTTTCGTCGAAAAGATGCCCGAGACCGCCTGGCACGATCTGCAACCGTCCGAATACGGCTTCTTTTCCAACGTCAACCCGGCAGTGGATCACCCGCGCTGGAGCCAGAAGACCGAACGCCGCATCGCCGGCACCGCCAGCAAGCTGTTTGCCGAGCGCATCGCCACAAAGCCCTTCAACGGATATGCCGATCAGGTCGCTTCGCTGTATGCAGGCATGGATCTGAAGAAGTGGTTCTAGGCAACACACAATCTGGCATCGACCCAGCGTAGGAGCGCACCCGGGCGCGACGGGCATGACCACCAAAGCCAGTCGCGCCCGGGTGCGCTCCTACGCTTCAGCATCGCTTCCTTCTTCGAGATCGCATGGCCAAGACATCCACTTCCGTGATCGCTGCCAAGACGCTGGTGCATGCCGCGGCGCTGGCGCCGATCGCCCTGCTCGGCTGGCAATTCTGGCAGGTGTGGCAAGGCGGCAGCGACGCGCTGGGCGCCGATCCGGTGGCCGAGATCGAACACCGCACCGGGCTGTGGGCGCTGCGTTTCTTGCTGATCACCCTGGCGATCACGCCGTTGCGCCAACTCACCGGGCAGGCCGTGGTGATCCGCTTCCGCCGCATGCTGGGCCTGTACGCGTTCTTCTACGCCAGCGTGCATCTGGCGGCTTACCTCACGCTGGACCTGCGCGGCTTCTGGACGCAGATTTTCGAGGAGATCCTCAAACGCCCGTACATCACGGTGGGGTTTGCGGCGTGGTTGTTGCTGATGCCGCTGGCGATCACCTCCACCCAGGGGTGGATGCGTCGGCTCAAGCGCAACTGGGGCCGCCTGCACACGCTGATCTACCCGATCGGCCTGCTGGCGGTGCTGCATTTCTGGTGGCTGGTGAAATCCGATATCCGCGAGCCGGCCCTGTACGCCGGCATTCTTGCGGTATTGCTGAGCTGGCGCGTCTGGAAAAAACTCAGCGCGCGCCGAACCATAGCAAGGCGCTCAACGCCGCCGCCAGCAACACCGCGCTGAGCAGCAACCAGGGCCAGCGGGCCACCTTCACCGGTGCGCGCGTCGGCTCTGCAGCCGCACGCGGCGGCGGCGGGGGTTCGGTATCGGGCAGATCCCAGGTGGTGCCGTGGTGCGTCCTCGGCACTTCCACCACGAAACGGTGGCGCGCATCGAAGACGACCTGGTCGCCAGCCTGCAGCCAGCCGTCGCGCACCTGGACGCCATTGATCCAGCTCCCCTCTTCCGAACCCAGATCGCGGATCAGCACACGGTCGCCGTGTCGTTCCAGACGGGCGTGCTGCGCCGCAAATGCCGGGTCGTCGATGACGATATCGGCGGCAGCATCGCTGCCGACCAGACGCGCGCGATCCAGGGTGAAACTGCGACCATGATGGCGCCCGCCGATGCCGCGCAACAACAGGCAGACCTCGCCGAGGTTGGCCGTGTCGTCGTGGATATCGTTGGCCGGCGCACTGGACGGGGCACTGCGCAGCAGCATTTCCACGCCATCGGCATAGATCGCATCGCCCGCCCGTAGCAGCGCCATGCGACGCACCGGGCGCCCATTGACGTGGATACCGCGAATGCCGCTGGCTACCTGCAGCCACAGGCCGCGTTGGTCCAGGCAGAACTGCGCCAACAGCAACGCGCCCTGCGCATCGCCGACCACCCGCACGCTGCCGGAGGCATGACGGACGATCCGGTGGACGCCGGGCTTGAGGGAATGATCCGGCTGCTGCCGGTGGGTGAAATGAACTTGCAGGTCGCGCACCCGCCGCAGCCTAGCAGGTTTGCCCCCATGCGCGGCCATCGGTGGTGATCGGAGCCGTGCTGGATCGCTGGCGCGGGCGCGCCAGGATCGCGCTGCCGTCGGCTGAGCAGGCGGCAGCGCAGCTTGCAGACCTGTGTTTGCGACACGGACAGCAAGGCCACACATGGCCGCACTTGGAGCTGGGGCCTGGCATGCGCACAATGCGCCCTCACTTTTCGCATGACCCATCGCACCCATGTCCAGCATCGATATCCGCCACGACCATTCCTTGACGCCGGCCCAGGCACGCGCGGCCATCGACGAGGCGGCGCGCAAGCTGACCGATCGCTACGGCGTCGCTTCGCATTGGGAAGGCGACACTTTGCGCATCGCACGTGCCGGCGTGGACGGAGCAATCGCGCTGTTGCCGCAACAAGTGCACGTCACCGCCGAACTCGGCTTTTTGCTGTCGGCGGTGCAGCCGATGGTGGAATCGGAAATCCGGCGCTTGCTGGCCGAAAAACTGGCCTGATCGCGCGATTGGCGCTGCGCTGCTTCAGCGTCAAGTCACCTGCTCGGGCGCTTGCGGGTAGATGCTTTCGGCACGCCTGATCGGGCAGTGCTTCACCTGCCCGATGCAGGGTCGGCACTAGGGTGAACGCAATGTCACGTTGGCAACCTACAGGAGCATCGCATGACGACCGGATACGATCAGAACGGTAACCGCGGTAACGCGGCCCAGGGCTTCCAGGCGCAGGCGGAACAGATCTCGCGCCGGCTTGGCGAATCGGCTCAGACCGTATGGCTTGCCGGTCTGGGCGCGCTTGGGCGCGTGCAGAACGAAGGCAGCAAGCTGTTCGACTCGTTGGTGCGCGAGGGCGCCGCCTATGAGCGCACCGGCCAGCGCAGGGCGGCCGAGAGCGTCGACGAATTGCGCGAAGAGGTGGAAACCCAGTTCGAGCAGGCACGCGATACCGCGGTGCGCGGCTGGGACAGACTGGGCAAGGCCTTCGACGAACGCGTGAAGGGCGTGCTGCGCACGCTCAACATTCCCGAGCAGGAAGAATTGGAAAACCTGCGGCGCGAGGTCGAATCGCTGAAGGCCCAGGTCCGCGCAAATACCGCGGCCACCAAGCGTGCCAACCGTACCGCTAACCAGGCGGCGCAGGCGGCCAGCGAGACGACCGCTGCCGGCGGCGCGGGTGCCGGGGCGGCATCGTCGTCCAGCAATCCCGGTGCGTTCGACCCGGAATGAGCGCAACAGTGAAAGCAGCCGCGCTGTCATGTGACGGCGCGGTTGTTGCCCGAGATGGTGAAGGGAGTCATCGCCGAGTGCAGCTGCGCACTACGTTTCTGCACGCCGGCCAAGCGCGGCGCCCCCAGCCACCTCGAGCGGTGTCATCGGCTGGTGCTACCCGCGCCGATGGGTGCAACTCACCGTGGGTGGTGTATTGGCTAATCCGCAGCCGCGCGTTGGCGATGGACCGGCGTGAGGATGCAGCGTCGCTGACGTGCGATTTGGCTCTGCGCAGCCTTTTTGAATCAGTGGCTTAGCGCCAAAACGCAGCTCTTCCGGCCCGATGTTGCAAAGCAACATGATTTTTTGGACAATCGGGAACGACCCGCCAGTCCTGCGTTACGAAGTCCGTTTGCTCCCCTCCCCTCACGGCTTCGGACTGGCGGGTCTTTCGCTATCTGGATCACGGCTCGCGATATCACCGCGCTCGATCCATTGACGAATCTTTCGCGAAGGATTCTTCTACACGCACGATTCGTTATACGCGCCATTGCTTGATGCTCATGCCTTCCTGGATTCTGGCGCCCTTGGCCGCACTGCTGCTCTGGCTGGCGGTGTCTGCCTACCTGTGGCTGGTACGACGACGCGCCAATGAAGTGCATGAAGGCGTCCGTGCGCTGGCCATCATGCACTGGCGCGATTTTTCCGCCGTGGTGCTGCGCGTCCTGCAGGATCAACGCGGATGGCAGCCCACCCAGCTGCCGCAGGATGGCCTGCCCACCGCCGACTTCATGATGCAGACCGAGCATGGCACCCGGTTGGTGGCCTGCAAGCACGGGCGCGGTTATCGCATCGGCGTGGCGGCGGTGAACGAGCTGGGCGCGATGGCACGGCTGGCTGGTGCAAACGGCGGCGTGATGGTGACCGAAGGCCGCATGGAGCGCGAAGGTATCGCCGCCGCGGAGAAACAATCGATCGAAGTGCTGGACGGTGTGCGTCTGTGGCCGCTGCTCAAACCCTATCTGCCTGGCGATGTGGAAGCCGGCGTGGTTGGTGCGGCGCGCCGCCGCGCGATCCGCCATAGCATCATCGCCGGCGCCGCGCTGGCGACGCTGGCCGTCATGGCGGTGCTGGCGCTGCGCCCGCCGGCTCCGACGCGGGCCACACCGCCCGCTGCGGCGTCTGCACCGATTCCCGCACCGGCCCGCGTGGTCGCACCGCCCACGCCCTCCGCCAGTACCGCCCAGCCGGGCCCGTCACCTACTGCAGTGGCCCCGGCCGCGCCGGCAGCCGGCGCAGAACCGGATGCAGCCACCATCCAAGGCTATCAGCGCGAGGTTTCCAAGGCGTTGGCGCAGACACCGGGGCTGGTGCGTGGCATCTGGCTGACCCAGGCAACCCTGGTAGTGGATCGGACGGTGGAAGACAGCGCGGCATGGCCGCTGATTTGCCGCGAGCTGCAACGCTACCCGTACCTGCGCACGGTGCGCGTGCAACTCAACCCGCGCCCGGGCACCGCCGAGCCGGTGCGCTGGCGTCAATGCAGCACGATTTGATCCTGGGGCGTTGGCTGCTGTCGTCGTGCCGCGTCGCCTGCCTGCCCAGCCGGGCACCTGATCGTGAACACGCAGTCGCCGCCATCCCGGCGTGCAGCGACTGCAACACGGCCGGTACCGTTCAGCGAACCCCTGGCGACTTGAGCGCTGCAGTACCGCGCCCGTCGCCTGCCGACGTCATCTCAGCGCAGTCCCGGCGCGAACCGTGCCACCAGATCGTACGAACCGCCTAGAAACATCTGGCGCACGTAGGTGACCGGCAGCTCGCCGCGCCAGGTGTGGCGGTCGATCACCAGGCAGGCCGCGCCGTCGTCCGCCTGGAGCTGCTCGGCCTGCGCGGCGTCGGCACTGGCAGCGCTGATGCGGTGCTCGGCACGCGTCCATGGCACGTTGCGCAATAACCAGCTGCCCGGCGCCACCTCCGTAAACGGCTGGTCCAATGCGTCGGGCACGGTGTTGATGTCGATCACGCGGTGCTCCAGCGCAAACGGGCGGCCGTCGGCCAGGTGCACGCTCTGCAATTCCAGCACCTTGCCGGTGCTGCCCAGCGCACGTTCCTGCGGCACGCGCTGCCGCACGTTGCGCAGCTGCCGCGACAACAAAGAGAACCGGTACGCATGGCCGCGCGTGGTCATTTCCACTTCGATGTCCGGGATCGAGAGCGCCACCTGTTCCAGATGCGGGTGCTGCCGTGCCACGAACGACCCAGTACGGCGGCGGCGTTCGATCATGCCGGCATCGGCCAGCAAGCCGAGCACCTTGTTCACCGTCATGCGCGAGCAGCCGTACTGCGCCATCAACTCGTGCTCAGGCGGCACGCGGTGCCCGGGCGGCCAGTCGCCGCTATGGATGCGTTGTTCCAGATCCTGGCGGATGCGCTGATGCAAGGTGCCAGGCACGATGGTGGTGGTGGCGGTCAAAGCGCGGGTCTCCGGAAAGAGCGGCTATTCAATCGGCATGCCGCATGGTCGGCAGCGTGCGCCAGCTGCACGTTGCGGCATGCACCATGCACGCTGCATGGACGAGCGCACTGCATGCACCTGCTCCGGCGACGCAGCTGCGTCTGCGGTGGCTCCAGGAGCAGCACTGCGCGCGCATCCGCTTGGAGCGGTTCAGGCGCAGCCACTGGCGGTTGCGGCCGGGGCCCGTCATCGGCAGGTGCAAAGCGTACACCACGACTCCTGCGCGCCGTTGGGCAGCCACCTGACCACTCTCGCCACCGTGCGATGAGCAATGTCACTGGCCCAGCAGGCTGCGCAACACCGCGGCAAACCGTGCGGCGATACGGGCGCGGTCGACATGCTGCCCCTCGCGCACCACCCAGCGCCCGCCGCGCCAGACGTTGCGCACCGCGGTGCCACGCGCGGCGAACAGCCAGCTGTCCAGCAAGGCGTCGTCGCTGCGCGCCAGCAGGGCCGGATGCGCGGTGTCCAGTTCGATCAGATCGGCCGCTGCTCCGGCACGGATGCCGGTCTGCGCGAGGCCCAGCGCCTGCGCGGCACCCATGCCGGCCTGATCGTAGAGCCAGCGTCCGCTCGACACCGGCCCCTGCGCCACGACATTGCGTGCCTGCAGCGTCAGGCGCTGGCCGTATTCGAGCAGGCGCAGTTCTTCGGCTGCATCGATCAGCACATTCGAATCCGAGCCCACGCCGAAACGCCCGCCCGCAGCAGCGAAGGCCTGCATCGGGAACACGCCATCGCCCAGATTCGCCTCGGTGATCGGGCACAGACCGACGACCGCGCCGCTGGCGACAATTGCCTGCAGTTCGTGTGCATCCACGTGCGTGGCGTGTACCAGGCACCAGCGCGCATCCACCGGCGCGTTGGCCAACAGCCACTGCACCGGGCGCTGCTTGGACCAGGCCAGGCAGGCATCCACTTCACGCTGCTGCTCGGCGATATGGATGTGGATGGGGCCATCGGTAAGCGGCACCAGCGCTGCCAGTTGCTGCGGAGTGACCGCGCGCAGGCTGTGCGGCGCCAGCCCGAGTACCGCGTCCGGCAGCGCTTTCAGGCTGTGTCTGCAGTCGTCCAGCAAGCGCGCGAAGCCGTCAATGTCGTGAATCAGACGGCGTTGCGCCGGGCTGGGGGTGGCACCACCGAAATCCGAGTGCGCATAGAACACCGGCAACAGGCTGAGCCCGATGCCGGTGTTGGCGGCAGCGGCGGCAATGCGCTCGGACATTTCGCCGGGCTGCGCATACGGCACACCGCTGGCTGCGTGATGCAGGTAATGGAATTCGCCGACCCGGGTGAAGCCGCTTTCGAGCATTTCAACATATGCCTGCTCGGCGATTGCCTGCAGGCTGTCCGGGTCGAGCCGGTCGACGAAGCGGTACATCAGCTCGCGCCAGCTCCAGAAGCTGTCGCCGCTGCGCCCGCCGACTTCGGTCAACCCCGCCATGCCGCGTTGGAAGGCATGGCTGTGCAGATTCCCCAAGCCAGGCAACAGCACGTCGCAGCGCGTGTCGGTAATCGCAGCAGCCGCATTGGCCTCCACCGAAACGATGCGGCCCTGCTCTGCCGCGACCCGCACCTTGCTCGCCCAGCCGTCGGGCAACAATGCCCGGGCTGCCCAGAACACCTGCGTCTGTTGGTCTGCCACTAGACACCCTCGATCGCCGAACTTATTGTATATACATATCAGACACCACGAGCCTGCGCCATGCATTGCGACGTTCTGTGGCACAACGCGCAACTGATGACCCTGGATGCGACCGATGGCGGCCTGGGCATCGTGGACGATGGCATCGTCGCCTGCCGGCACGGCCATATCGTCTACGCCGGCGCAGCCGCACAGGCCCCGGCGCTGCAGCCCGACAGTGCGCACGACTGCCGGCGCCGCTGGATCAGCCCCGGCCTGATCGATTGCCACACGCACCTGGTGTACGCCGGCAACCGTGCCAATGAGTTCGAGCAACGCCTGCGCGGCGCCAGCTATGCCGACATCGCCGCAGCCGGCGGCGGCATCGTGGCGACGGTGCGCGCCACCCGCGCCGCCGACGGTGCGGCGTTGCTGGCCGCCAGCCTGCCGCGCCTGGATGCGATGCTTGGCGAAGGCGTCACCACGCTGGAAATCAAATCCGGCTACGGGCTCACGCTGGACGATGAAGTCAAGCAGCTGCGCGTGGCGCGCCAACTCGCCGCGCTGCGCAAGGTGGAAGTGGTGCCGACCTTCCTGGGCGCGCATGCCGTGCCGCCTGGTGGGCAGGCGCAGCACTACATCGACCAGGTCTGCACGCAGATGATTCCGGCGATCGCCACGCAAGGGCTTGCCGAGGCCGTGGACGTGTTCTGCGAGCATCTGGCGTTCTCGCAGGCGCAGGCCGAAAAAGTCTTCGTTGCGGCGCAAGCGCATGGTTTGCGCATCAAGATCCACGCCGAACAATTGAGCAACCAGCACGGCGCCGAACTGGCCGCACGCTACGGCGCGTTGTCGGCCGATCACATCGAGTACCTGGACCAGGCGGGCATTGAGGCGATGGCCGCTGCCGGCACGGTGGCAGTGCTGCTGCCAGGCGCGTTCTACTTCACCCGCGATACCCAACTGCCACCGATTGCCGCGCTGCGCACGGCCGGCGTGCCGCTGGCGTTGGCCACCGATTGCAACCCGGGCACCTCGCCGCTGACCAGCCCGCTGCTGGCGATGAACATGGCGGCGACGTTGTTCCGCATGACCGTGGACGAATGCATCGCCGGGTTCACCCGCGAGGCTGCGCGGGCGCTTGGCCGCAGCGAGCGCCTGGGCCAGTTGCGCGCCGGCATGGACTGCGACCTGGCGATCTGGAACATCGATGCGCCGGCCGATCTGGTCTACCGCATGGGCTTCAATCCTCTTCATGCCCGCGTCTGGCGCGGGCATCTGTGCTGAATCCGGAGTCGTCATGAGTGTTTCTGTTGTCTTGCAACCCGGCCGGGTCACGCTGGCGCAATGGCGTGCGCTGTATCGCGGTGCCGACGTCGCGTTGGACGATGCATGCGCTGCCGCGGTGCTGCGCAGCGCGCAAACGGTGGAGGCCATCGTGGCGCGTGGCGAGCCGGTGTATGGCGTCAACACCGGCTTCGGCAAGCTGGCCAGCGTGCGTATCGAGCCCGAGGATCTGCAGACCCTGCAACGCAATATCGTGCTCTCGCACGCGGCAGGTGTGGGCGAGCCCACGCCGGTACCGGTGGTGCGGCTGATGATGGCGCTCAAGCTCACCAGCCTGGCCCAGGGCGCGTCCGGCGTGCAGCCGGGCACGCTGGCGTTGCTGGAAGCGATGCTGCGCGCCGGCATCACCCCGGTGGTGCCGTGCCAGGGCTCGGTGGGCGCTTCCGGCGACCTGGCACCGCTGTCGCATCTGGCCGCGGTGATGATCGGCGTTGGCGAAGCCTTCGTCGGCGCGCAGCGACTGCCTGCTGCCGACGCGCTTGCACATGCGCAGCTGCAGCCGCGCGTGCTGGGCGCAAAGGAAGGGTTGGCCCTGCTCAACGGCACCCAGTTTTCCACCGCCTGCGCCCTGGCCGGTCTGTTCGAGATCGAAACCGTCCTGCAGGCCGCGCTGGTCACCGGCGCGTTGTCGGTGGAAGCGGCCAAGGGCTCGGATACGCCCTTCGATGCGCGCATTCATGCCTTGCGCGGGCAGCCCGGGCAGATCGCCACCGCTGCCGCATTGCGCGCCCTGATGGCCGATTCGGCCATTCGCGAATCGCATCGGCTGGGCGATGTGCGCGTGCAGGACCCGTACTGCCTGCGCTGCCAGCCGCAGGTGATGGGGGCGGCGCTGGATGTGATGCGTCAGGCCGCGCGCACCCTGCAGATCGAAGCCAATGGCGTGTCCGATAACCCACTGGTCTTCAGCGACACCGGTGAAGCGCTGTCTGGCGGCAACTTCCACGCCGAGCCGGTCGCCTTCGCCGCGGACATGCTGGCGATGGCGGTCTGCGAAATCGGCTCGATCAGCGAACGCCGCACCGCGATGCTGGTCGACCCGGCACTGTCCGGCCTGCCCGCCTTTCTCACCCCGCGCCCGGGCCTGAACTCCGGCTTCATGATTCCGCAGGTGACCGCCGCCGCGCTGGTATCGGAAAACAAGCAGCGCGCGTATCCGGCCAGTGTCGATTCGATTCCGACTTCGGCCAATCAGGAAGATCACGTGTCGATGGCTGCGCACGGTGCGCGCCGCTTGCTGGCGATGGCCGAGAACGCCACCAACGTCATCGGCATCGAGCTTCTGGCCGCCGTGCAGGGCTGCGATTTCCATGCGCCACTGCGCTCCAGCACTGCGCTGGAAGCGGCGCGTGCCCTGTTGCGCGCGCAGGTGCCGACACTGCAGGACGACCGCTACTTTCATCCGGACATGCTGGCTGCCAGCGCATTGGTGCGCTCGGGCGCGCTGGCGCAGGCAGTGGCGATCCCGTTGCCGGGTGTGGAGCAGGACGTATGAGTAGGCAGCGCTTGTGCAGCGAATCGATACCTGCCTCGTCGCGGCCGCAACTGCAGTCTTTCGCGATCTCTCCAAGCGCACGCACTTGCGATGACGCCGCGCCGCGCACGCGACGCATCCGCAACGCACAGCTGCGCAACGCATGCCGCACGCACGCAGCACGCGTGCATGGAGCGCAGCGATGAACGCCCTGCCCGACTGGCTGGAACTGCACCGCGGCGACGCGCCGTTGATCGTCAGTTTTCCGCATACCGGCACCGAGTTACCGGAGGACGTGGCCGACCAGTTCGTGTCGCCGTGGCTGGCGCGCCGCGATACCGATTGGTGGGTACACCAGCTTTACGACTTCGCACAGGCGCTGGGCGCCACCACGCTGCGGACTGCCATCTCGCGCTCGGTCATCGACGTCAATCGCGACCCGAGCGGGGCCTCGCTGTATCCGGGCCAGAACACCACCGGTTTGTGCCCGCTCACCACCTTCGACAATCAGCCTTTGTATGCCGATGGTGCGGCACCGGATCAGGCGCAGATCGCGTTGCGTCGCACGCGCTGGTTCGACCCGTACCACGCCGCGCTTGCGGGGGAAATTGCGCGCCTGCGCGCGCAGCACGCGAAGATCGTGGTCTACGACGCGCATTCGATCCGCTCGTTCATCCCGCATCTGTTCGATGGCGAATTGCCGCAATTCAATATCGGCAGCAACGAGGACCGCAGCTGCGACCGGCGCCTGGTCGATGCGGTGGAGCGCCTGTGCCGCAGCAGCGGCTCCAGCACGGTGCGCAACGGCCGCTTCAAGGGCGGCTGGATCACCCGCCACTACGCGCAGCCCGCGCATGGCGTGCACACCTTGCAGATGGAACTGGCCTGTCGCGGCTACATGCGCGAGCCCGACAGCCTCACGCCCGAAAACTGGCCAACGCCGTGGCAGCCGGTACACGCCGTGGTGCTGCGCGCGGTACTGCGCCACGTGCTGCAGGCCTGCCTGCACTTTGCCAATGCGCCCTCTTCCGACGCCGCGCCGCCTGCGGCCAACCGCTGATTGCAAGGAACCCGGCATGACCCGTCACGATGCAACCCGCGTCATTCGCGCCGCCACCGGCACCACGCTCACCGCCAAGAGCTGGCTCACCGAAGCGCCGCTGCGCATGTTGATGAACAACCTGGACCCGGACGTGGCCGAGCGCCCGCAGGAACTGGTGGTCTACGGCGGTATCGGCCGCGCCGCGCGCGACTGGGAATCCTTCGACGCCATCGTCGCTGCGCTCACGCGGCTGGACGAGGACCAAACCTTGCTGGTGCAGTCCGGCAAACCGGTGGGCGTGTTCCGCACCCATGCCGATGCGCCGCGCGTGCTGATCGCCAACTCCAACCTGGTGCCGCGCTGGGCCAACTGGGACCACTTCAACGAACTCGATCAAAAGGGCCTGGCCATGTACGGCCAGATGACCGCCGGCAGCTGGATCTACATCGGCGCGCAAGGCATCGTGCAGGGCACCTACGAAACCTTCGTGGAAATGGGCCGCCAGCACTACGCCGGCAACCTGGCTGGCAAGTGGCTGTTCACCGGCGGTCTCGGCGGCATGGGCGGCGCGCAACCGCTGGCGGCGGTAATGGCCGGCGCCTCGTGCCTGGCGGTGGAGTGCCGCCGCTCCAGCATCGACATGCGCCTGCGTACCGGGTATCTGGATACGTGGACCGACTCTCTGGACGAGGCGCTGCGCCTGATCGAGGAGTCGTGCACCGCGAAAAAACCGCTGTCGGTCGGCCTGCTCGGCAATGTCGCCGACGTGCTGGACGAACTGCTGCTGCGCGGGATCAAGCCGGATCTGTTGACCGACCAGACTTCTGCGCACGACCCGGTCAACGGCTACCTGCCGCAGGGCTGGAGCGTGGAAGAGTGGGACGCAAAACGCGTGAGCGCGCCCAAGGAAGTGGAAGCCGCTGCGCGCGAGTCGATGGCCAACCACATCCGCGCCATGCTCACTTTCCACGCGCTGGGCGTGCCTACCGTGGATTACGGCAACAACCTGCGCCAGATGGCGCTGGAAGCCGGCATCGATAACGCATTCGATTTCCCCGGCTTCGTGCCTGCCTACATCCGCCCGCTGTTCTGTCGCGGCATTGGCCCGTTCCGCTGGGTTGCGCTCAGCGGCGACCCGGACGACATCGCAAAGACCGACGCCAAGGTCAAGGAGCTCATCCCCGACGATGCGCACCTGCATCGCTGGCTCGACATGGCCGCCGAAAAGATCGCCTTCCAGGGCCTGCCCGCGCGCATCTGCTGGGTGGGCCTGGGCGATCGCCACCGGCTGGGCCTGGCCTTCAACGCCATGGTGCGCAGCGGCGAGCTGAAGGCGCCGGTGGTGATCGGCCGCGACCATCTGGATTCGGGCAGCGTGGCCTCGCCCAATCGCGAAACCGAAGCGATGGCCGACGGCTCGGACGCGGTCTCCGACTGGCCGCTGCTCAATGCCCTGCTCAACACCGCCAGCGGCGCCACCTGGGTGTCGCTGCATCACGGCGGCGGCGTCGGCATGGGCTTTTCGCAGCACGCCGGCATGGTCATCGTCTGCGACGGCAGCGAGGCCGCCGACAAGCGCATCGAACGGGTGCTCTGGAACGACCCGGCCACCGGGGTGATGCGCCACGCCGATGCCGGTTACGCCATTGCAACCGATTGCGCGAAGGAAAAAGGGCTGGATTTGCCTGGCATTCTTCGCTGACCCGGCCGAACAGCGCCACGCTTTGGGGGCACCGCTGCAGCATCCGGGCCGCTCCCGCCCGCAGCCTTGTTCATGCATTCCGCGGTCCCCCGCAAGGGCCCGCTGTCGGGCCTCTTACGGCTGCCATTGGCCACATCAGATGCTGTGCGCCGGCACCATGCAGTTGCGGTGTCTGGGCACGATGTCCCGGATCAGGGCATGCGCCGAGGATCAGCCTCAAGTCTGCGCGTTGCAGGCCGACAAGATATGCAACGTTTCGAGGAATCCCCATGGGCATCCTGATCTACCTGGTGCCTGCATTCGCACTCTGGGCGCTGATCGCGACCGGGCTGGCATTCGTGCGTGGCCGCCAGCTACGTGCCGAATCCGGCGAGCTTGCCAGTACGCAGGACAGCCTTGGCCGCTATCAGGCGGCGCTATCGCAACTGAAGGCGCGTGCGGCGGCCACCACGCTGGAACTGGAATCGCTGCAGCGTAGCTATGCCGTGCTCAAGCAATCGCTGGAACAGCATGAGCAGAACGCCTCCGAGCAGCAGGCAGCCGCTGCCGGCCAAGTGATTCCCATGGTGCTGGTGCAGCGGCTGGATATCGCCAGCGAGATCGGCACGCTGTTCGCGCATGTGGCGCGCGTGGCGCGCAGCCTGCGTCGCTACAGCGCCTATAGCCGCGGCCACAACGCACCCGAGCCTGCCACCGCGCGCTACGACCTGCACTGGCTTGCCGATTGCCTGCACAGCTTCGATCAGATCGGTCATGCGCTGGTACGTGGCAATGTCGCTGCGCTGATCACCGCCTGCCAGGATCTGCTATCGATGTACGAGCACTACCTGAAGGATGGTTCCGGCTACAACAGCCGCGACACCTTCCAGCGCCTGAGCAACGATGTGCCGCTGTCCGAGGCCACCGATGCGATCCGCTCGATCATCGTCAAGGCGACGCTGGCGCAGGATGTGCGCGATGCGGTGCAGGACGACGAGGTGGCGGCGAACGTTGGGTGATTCGGGAATCGGGAATCGGGAATCGGGAATCGGGAATCGGGAATCGGGAAAGCGTGCGGCCTGATGCATCATGTGGGCAAGCGCTGGGCAGATAGCGTCGTCTTGCCGAGATAGCTGAGCGCTTGCCAGATGTGCTTCAAGAAAAAAGCGCACCGCTTGCGGTGCGCTTTTTCGTGCTTCAACGTCCTGAGTCACTGACGAATGGTGCGATCCCTCGTAGCTGCCGGAGGACGACTCGCGGGCGACATCAGCATGTCTGCCTGCATTGCACACTCCGATTCCAGCCACCAACCACGTGGCATGGCGTCTGCCTGTCTTTAGCAGCCGCCCCCGCTCGTCTCCGACATCATTGCGCCTTCTGCGGTAACGCGTAGGCGATCAACGCATCGCCTGCCGGGGTCTCCATGAAGTGGTGCCCGCCGGCCATGATGACCAGATACTCGCGGCCACCGTATTCGTACACCATCGGGTTGGCCTGGCCACCGGCCGGCAACTTGGCATGCCACAGCTCCTTGCCGGTGGCCAGATCGATCGCGCGGATCAGGTCGTCGGTGGCTGCGGCAATGAAGATCAAACCGCTTGCCGTCACCACCGCGCCACCATTGTTCGGTGTACCGATTTCGATCGGCAGGCCGGAACGGATGCCGAACGGGCCATTGCCGCGCGCACTGCCGAACGGGCGGTCCCACAGCGTCTTGCCGCTGGCCAGATCGATGGCGCGGATGCCGCCATACGGTGGCTCCTTGCACAGCAACTTGGTGAACGGCAGACGCCAGCCGGCATTGACGTTGACTGCATACGGCGTGCCGGTCTGCGGGTCGCCTGCGCCTTCCGCACCGCCCGCATCGCCACGCACTTCATCACGCGGTGCCCAACCCAGCTTGTCGGCCTTGGCGCGCGGCACCAGCAGGTTGTAGTTGGGCATGTCGTTGTAATTGGCCACGATCACACCGCGGTGCGGATCTACCGCCACGCTGCCCCAATCCGAACCACCGTTGTAACCGGGGTACTCGATCGAATGCCGGTCCGCTTCCGGCGGCGTGTAGATGCCCTTATAGCTGGCCTTGCGGAACTGGATACGGCAAACCAGCTGGTCGATCGGGGTCATGCCCCACATGTCGCGTTCGGTCAGATCCGGCTTGCGCAACGTGTGGTACAGCGAGAACGGCTGCGTCCTGGCACGCATCTGCGGCTCCACGCCACCGCCTGGCACCGCACGCTCTTCCACGCCCACCAGCGGCTTGCCGGTGCGCCGATCCAGGACGTACAGCTCGCCCTGCTTGCTCGGCAACAGCACCGCCGGCACGTTGACGCCGTCCTTGGGGAAGTCGATCAGGCTCGGCTGCGAGCCCAGGTCGTAGTCCCATGCATCGATGTGGGTGGTCTGGAAATTCCATGCCGGCTTGCCGGTGGCGACATCCAGCGCCACCAGCGAGGTCGCGTAACGGTTTTCCTGCGGCGTGCGCGAGCTGCTCCAGTAATCGGCTGTGGAATTGCCCATCGGCAGATAGACATAGCCCAACTGCTCATCGGCTGCGGCGGTGGTCCACATATTGGGCGTGCCGCGCGTCCAGCTCTGGCCCGGCGGCGGTGCGCCGTTCCATTCCGGATGCGTCATGTCCCAGGCCCAGCGCAACTTGCCGGTCACCGCATCGAAGCCTTCGATCACACCGGAGGGCTCGTAACGCTTCTGCCCGTCGAGCACTTGATGCCCGGTGACCACCACGCCGCGCACGATGGCCGGCGGCGAATTGATCGACACATAGCCCGGCGGCGTCTGGCCCATACCGACGGTGATGTCGACCTGACCGTTGCTGCCGAAATCCGGGCATGGCGTGCCGCTACGTGCGTCCAGCGCAATCAAGCGCCCGTCGAGCGTGCCTTCGATCACGCGCGTGCCGCACAGCTGTGCGGTTGCTCCAGCATCCACCGCGGTAGCAGCCACCGGCACTTCGTAATACGAGACGCCACGGCATGCCGCCGTGTACGGAATCGCCTCGTCCTTGACCTTGGGATCGTAGCGCCAGCGCTGCTTGCCGCTGGCGGCATCCAGCGCAATCACCTGGTTGCGTGCAGTACATAGGTACAGGCTGTCGCCCACCTTCAGCGGCGTGGTTTCCGCACCCCAGCGCTTGTTCGGCAGATCGCCGGTGTGGAAAAGCCAGGCTTGCTGCAGCTGCGCGACGTTGTCGCGATTGATCTGCTGCAACGGCGAATAGCGCTGGCCGGCCTGGCTGCGTCCGTATGCGGCCCAATCGCCGTCGGCCGGTGCATTCGCCGGCTGTACGCCGGACGCCTCGACCGGGGCGGAGGTGTCGCGGTTGACCAGACCACCGAGCATGCCTGCCGCATGCGCCAGCGCGCCATCGGCTTCAGTCACGCCATGCGGCATGAACGCCAATGCGAACGCCACCACAAATACCATCGCCAGCGCACCGGCCAGGCTGCGCGATACCGTGCGCGACACAGGGCGATGCAGTTTCGGTAGCAACAGCGCAAGCACGAATGCCAGACCCACGATCAGGCCCAGACGCGGCACCCAGCGCCAGTAATCGCTGCCTGATTCCCACCACGTCCAGAGCAACGAAACCGCCACTACGCCGGCAAACCACCAGGCGCCCGCATTGCGGCCACGAAACAGCAGCACACCAGCAATCAGCATCGCCGCGCCGGCCGGTGCGTAATACCAAGAGCCGCCCAACGCAGCCAGCCACACGCCACCGGCAAGCAGCACCGCGCCCAGTAAAGCAATCACGCCTCCCAAGGTCGCCAGCGCCCAATGGCCGCGACCGGAAGGACGATCCAGAATCGTCATCCCTTGTTCCTCTTCGACTCAGCGGCGACGCAACGCCGCCGCACCACCCACAACCTTCGACCCGGGCCAGTGAAAGAGCCGCGATCTTTGCGGCGAACGCATGAAGACACTGCGTTGCAGATGTCAGCACTCGCCATAAAGCGTGGCGCCCCAAACCTTCGCGCATAAAAAAACGCCGGTTTTCACCGGCGTTTTTGCTCAACTGCGTCGCGTTGGCGCTGCGATCATGCGTCAGTTGGCGGCGCCTCACTCACACTTGCGCCTGCTTCGTCCACCACCTCATCCACTTCATCCAGCGACGCGTCCAGGCGTTCCACCGCCTGCAACTTTTCGCCCTTGGACAAGCGGATCAGCGTGACGCCCTGCGTGTTACGGCCAACGCGCGAGATCTCCGAACCACGCGTGCGCACCAGCGTGCCGCCATCTGAAATCAACAGCACTTCGTCGGTGGCGCCCAGCAGCACTGCACGCACCAGCTTGCCGTTGCGCTCGGTGGTCTGGATGCCGATCACGCCCTGGGTGCCACGCCCCTTGCGCGGGTACTCGGTCAGCGGGGTGCGCTTGCCGTAGCCGTTCTCGGTGGCCGTCAGGATGTAGGCCACATTGCCGTCGTCGGCGACCTCGATCACGGCAGACTCGCCGCCATCGGTGGCTTCCACCACGTCATCGACCTCCTCGCCTTCGATCTCTTCTTCGACACCGCCAGCACGCTCGGCCACGATCAGGCTGACCACTTCCTCGCCCTTGGTCAGACGGATACCGCGCACACCGGTGGCGGTACGGCCCATCGAACGCACGGTGGATTCGCCAAAGCGCACGGTCTTGCCGTTGGAAGCGAACAGCAACACGTCGCGGTCGCCATCGGTCAAGGCCACCCCGACCAGCGCATCGCCCTCGTCCAGGTTGATGGCGATCTTGCCGCGCGCCAGACGGAAGGCGAATTCGCTCAACGGCGTCTTCTTGACCGTGCCGTTGCGTGTGGCGAAGAACACGTAGCGGTTGTCGGCGTATTCGCGCACCGGCAGCACCGCCTGCACGCGCTCGCCGGCTTCCAGCGGAATCCAGTTGATGATCGGCCTGCCACGCGCATTGGAGCCGGCTTCCGGCAACTGGTGCACCGGCAGCCAGAACACCTTGCCGCTGCTGGTGAAAGTCAGCAGCGTGTCATGCGTGTTGACCAGCCACAGCTGGTCGATGAAATCTTCTTCCTTGGTCGCTGCGGCAGAGCGGCCACGGCCACCGCGGCGCTGCGCGCGGTACGCGCTCACCGGCTGGCGCTTGGCGTACCCGGCGTGCGACAGCGTCACCACCACGTCTTCCGGCGCGATCAGATCCAGGATGTCCAGATCTTCTTCGCTGTGACGGATTTCGGTGCGGCGCTCGTCGCCATATTCTTCGCGGATATTGATCAGCTCGTCGCGGATCACCTGCAGCAGCACGTCCGGGTTTTCCAGGATGCGGATCAGGCCTTCGATGACGCCGAGCAACTGCTTGTACTCGTCGGTCAGCTTTTCCTGTTCCAGGCCGGTCAGGCGATGCAGACGCATTTCCAGGATCTGCGAGGCCTGCACTTCGCTGAGCTGGTAGAAGCCCTGGATCAGGCCCACGCCCGGCGGCAGATCTTCCGGCTTGGAGGCTTCGGCGCCGGCGGCGCCCAACAGCGCGCCCACCAGGCCCGGTTGCCAGGTCTTGGCCAGCATGCGCTCGCGCGCTTCCTGCGGGTTGGCCGAGGTCTTGATCAACTCGATCATTTCATCGATGTTGGCCAACGCAACGGTCAGGCCTTCCAGCACGTGCGCACGCGCACGCGCCTTGCGCAGTTCGAAAATGGTGCGGCGGGTGACCACCTCGCGGCGGTGGCGGATGAACGCCTCCAGCATCTGCTTGAGGTTCATCAACTGCGGGCGGCCGTCGATCAGCGCCACCATGTTGATGCCGAACACCGCCTCCATCTGGGTCTGCTGGTACAGGTTGTTGAGCACAACCTCGGCAGATTCGCCGCGCTTGACTTCGATGTAGATGCGCATGCCGTCCTTGTCGGACTCATCGCGCAACTCGCTGATGCCTTCGAGCTTCTTTTCCTTGACCAGCTCGGCGATCTTCTCGATCAGCCGCGCCTTGTTGACCTGGTACGGGATCTCGGTGACGACGATCGCCTCGCGACCATTGTCGGCCACTTCCACATCGGCCTTGGCGCGGATGCGCACACGGCCACGGCCGGTGCGGTAGCCGGCCGCGATGCCGGCGGTGCCATTGATGATGCCGGCGGTGGGGAAATCCGGGCCGGGGATGTATTCCATCAGGCCTTCGACATCCAGCTCGGGCGTGTCGATCAGCGCGATGCAGGCGTTGATCGCCTCGGTCAGGTTATGCGGCGGGATATTGGTGGCCATGCCCACCGCGATACCGGCCGAGCCATTGACCAGCAGGCTCGGGAACCGGGTCGGCATGACCGTCGGTTCCTGTTCCTTTTCGTCGTAATTGGGCTGGAAATCGACGGTTTCCTTGTCGATGTCGGCCATCAGCTCATGCGCCAGCCGCGACATGCGCGACTCGGTGTAACGCATTGCCGCAGCGGAGTCGCCGTCGACCGAACCGAAGTTACCCTGACCGTCGACCATCATGTAGCGCAGCGAGAACGGCTGCGCCATGCGCACCAGCGTGTCGTACACCGACTGGTCGCCGTGCGGATGGTATTTACCGATGACGTCGCCGACGATACGCGCCGACTTGAAGTAGGCCTTGTTGCTGTGTGCGCCCAGCTCGTGCATCGCGTACAGCACGCGCCGGTGCACAGGCTTGAGGCCATCACGGGCATCGGGGAGTGCGCGGCCCACGATCACGCTCATCGCGTAATCGAGGTAGCTCTTGCGCATCTCGTCTTCCAGGTTGACCTGGATGATTTCCTTGGCGGTTTCTGCCATTCGGGTTCCGTATGTGAGGTGGCGGGCGAGCCGGAAAGCCGCGTCGGGAGCGCCCTTGCATCAGGCTGCCGACCCCACGCTCCCGCCGATCGATTCAAGCGCCGGATTGTACCACGGCAGGGCATCCCGACGCCTCCGCTTTACCAGCCAGAAACAAGCACTTGCAGGGAGTTTGGGCGGCGTTGGAAGCCGGGCGGCCGGCCCCGGGCTCAGGCGCCGAAGGCGGCCTGCATCCGCGCCAGGTCCGGCTGCGCGATCACGCCGCGTTCGGTGACGATTGCGTCGATCAGATCGCCCGGAGTGACGTCGAAAACCGGGTTCCAGGCATGGATGCCATCGGCCACCGTCCTGACCCCGCCCACGCCGAACAACTCGCCGGGATCGCGCTGCTCGATCTCGATCTGGTCCCCGCTGGCCGTTGCCATATCCACCGTGGACGACGGCGCCACCACCATGAATTTGACCCCGTGGTGGCGCGCGGCGATGGCCAGCTGGTAGGTGCCGATCTTGTTGGCGGTATCGCCATTGGCGCAGATACGATCGGCGCCGACGATCACCCACTGCACCAGTCCGGATTTCATCAGATGCGAGGCCGCCGAATCGGCGATCAGGGTGGCGTCGATACCGTCCTGCTGCAGCTCCCACACGGTCAGGCGTGCGCCCTGCAGCCACGGCCGGGTCTCTCCGGCGAACACCTTGGCAATGCGCTGTTGCGCCATGCCGGCGCGGATCACGCCCAGTGCGGTACCAAAGCCGGCGGTGGCCAGCGAGCCGGTGTTGCAATGGGTGAGCACGCCGCTGCCCGGTGCGATCAACGCGGCGCCAAGCGCGCCCATGTGGCGGTTGGCGGCCAGGTCTTCATCGGCGATGGCCTGCGCCTCGCGCGCGATCACCTCGCGCCAGTCGGCGCCGGCCGCGCCCAGTACGCGGCGCATGCGCATCAGCGCCCAGGCCAGGTTGACGGCAGTCGGACGCGCCGCGTTGAGCCGCAGCAGCGCCGGCTCCAGCTTCTGCAGCGCAGCGCTGCCGTCGTCGGCAGCGATGTCGCGCGCGGCCAGCACCACGCCCCAACCTGCCGCAATGCCGATCGCCGGCGCACCGCGCACGGCCAGCGAATGGATCGCCTCGGCCACCGCGTCGCTGCTATCGCAACGCACATGCGCCACCTCGAAAGGCAGCTTGCGTTGGTCGAGCAATTCAAGGGCATCGCCGGTCCACAGCAGTGGCCGGATGTGGTCGTAGCGGGCGTAATCGATATGGGCGCTGTCGTTCATGCGTCCATTGTAAGGCGCGCGCAGCGCCTGCGCCGTTGCATGACCGCGCGGCCTTGGCGCGGCCAACAAACCCACTGCGCAGCCGGCAGGCGGGCGCAGCCGGTGCCGGTGCCCGGAATCGGCAGGTACCACTCGTACACCTGCGCTGACGGCGCGTCATCCCGACCCGCCTGACGACTGCGCGCGATGTCGTGTTGGCCGCTCTCAGTCGACGATGAACTCGGCGCGGCAGCCGTCGTTCACCCACACCCCGTCGCGGCTCCAGCCCCAGGTCTGGCCTTCCACGCAGGGCGTTTTGGACATCTGCCGGCCCAGGCGCACCGCACGTTCCACCGACACGCCGCAGGTGCGCCGCGCGCTTTTCTTCGATTCGCAGGTAACCATGCGCGGCACCGCGACAAAGCCGGAGCCATCTTCTGCGCCCACTTCGAATTCGCCGTCGCATCCACGCGAGACCCAGATTTCGTTGCGGCGAACGCCCCAGGTGCGCCCTTCCTTGCATGGCCACATCGAGCGTTGCCGCAGCAGCCGCACCGGCGCGCCCCGCAGCACCACCGGGCACGCCACCGTGCCTCCATTGGAATCGCAGCGCACCACGCGGCGCATCACGGTTGCGGTCTTCGCACGGGTCGCTGCGAATTCGGCGCGGCAGCCTTGTTCGACCCACACGCCGTCGCGTTCGACATCCCATTCGCTACCGCGGATGCAGCTGGTTTCGGAGAGCTGGCGCACCAGTTGCACGCCCTGGGCGGTGTCCATCGCGCAGTGCACGCGCGCCAGGTCCTTGGACTCGCAGCGCACCACGCCGGCTGCGCGGTCGGACGCGCGCGCATCGGCGAGCAGCAGCAGCGGCAAGCACCACAAACCGCATAAGCTGACCAGCCACTTCATGCCGACAATCCTCACCCCGAACGATCTTCGTCGCGCCCCCGTGGACGTGAAGATGAGAGCATCATCGATGTGAAGATAGCAATACGGCGCCGATGACAGCCAGATGACTCAGGCGCGGGCGAAGTCGAACGCCAGCACGTCGGCAATCTGCGTGGTGCCGCGCAAGGCCATCAACAGGCGATCCACGCCCACCGCCACACCGGCGCAGTTAGGCAACTGCGACAACACCGCCAGCAGGCGCTCGTCCAACGGCAGCTGCGGCAATCCACGTGCCGCACGCACGGCGTTGTCGCGCACGAAGCGCGCACGCTGCTCCTGCGCATCGTTCAGTTCGTGATAGCCATTGGCCACCTCGAAACTGCCCAGATACAGCTCGAAGCGCTCGGCGACCGGCGGATCGTCGTGGCGGATCCGCGCCAACGCACACTGACTGGCCGGCCAATCGTGCACTACCGTCAGGGTGTCGGCGGCAAAGCACGGCTGGATGCGATGGGTCATCAGCAGGTCCAGCCAATCGTCGCGGGTCAGACCCACAGGATCGATCGCCACGTCATGCAAGGCAGCGCGTAGCGTTTCGATCGGGTCGCACAATGGGTCGATGCCCAACGCCTGCACAAAGAGCGCGCGATACGTCAGCACCTGCACCCTCGCCTGGCGCCCGACCAGCGCCAGCGCGCGACGCACCAGTTCGATGGTCTCCTGCGCCAGGCTGCGATCGTTCCAGCCCACCCGATACCATTCGAGCATGCTGAACTCGGGGTTGTGACGGCCACCGGCTTCGCCGTTGCGAAACACCCGGCCCAGTTCGTAGCAATCGCCCAGGCCGGCGGCTAGCAGGCGTTTAAGCGGATACTCCGGCGAGGTACGCAACCAGCGCAGCGGCGCGCCAGCATCGACATGACCGGTGAAGCGCGTACTGAAACTTTCGATATTCGGTTCGGTATTGCCGGCCTCCGAAAGCACCGGCGTTTCCACTTCCAGTACGCCGCGTTCGGCGAAGAAGTCGCGGATCGTGGCGTTGAGCCGCGCCCGCAACTGCAGCGCGGCCAGATCCAACTGCGCCGTGCTCATGGCTGTTGGCCGTGGTCGCCCAGGAAGGCCAGCAGACGCGCTTCGTCCCAGATCTCCACGCCCAGCGACTGCGCCTTGTCGAGCTTGGAACCGGCTTCTTCGCCGGCCACCAGAAATGCCGTCTTCTTGGAGACGCTACCGGCGACCTTGGCGCCCAATGCTTCGAGCCGCTGCTTGGCCGCATCGCGCGTCAGCGCAGCCAGGGTCCCGGTGATGACCACGGTCTGGCCATCGAGCGGGCCGGCCTGCAGCGCATCGGCTTGGGGCAGACGCGCCAGCACGGTTTCCATCGCCTGCTGCGCCGCATTCGCGAGCGCAGTGTTTTCGGGGCGATCCAGCCATTGCAGCAATGCGGCCACCACGGGTGCCGGAACGCCGGCCTGCTGCAAGGCATCGGCACCGGCCGTGCGCAGCGCAGCGAACGAATCCACCGCCGCGGCAAGCTGCTGCGCGCGCACCGGCGTCACCTTGGGAATGTCCATGTCTTCCAGCACGCTGGCAAAACTCAGCGCCTCGCGCAGCTTGGGCGAAGGTGGATGCGTATCGCCGATGCGCACGCCACGCTGCAGCAGGTCATCGATGGCCTGCTGATTGCCGGCCTGATCGAAGAAGTGCCCAAGCGAACGCGCCACTTCGCCGCCGATGTCCGGCACGCGCTTGAACAGCGGCCACGGCAGATGCCGGATCAATTCCAGGTCGCCGAACCAGGCCGACAACGCCTTGGCCGTGCTTTCGCCCACATGCTCGATACCCAGCGCAAACAGGAAACGCTCCAGCGTGGTGTCGCGCGATGTTTCGATCGCCTCGATCAGATTCTCCGCCCACTTGGTGGCGATCTTCTTGCGGTTCCAGTCGAAGCGCGGCAAGCCTGCGCGCAGCAGATCGGCCTGCCAGGTCTGCGGCACGTCGCGCTCGCCGGCCAGGTCCACGCCGATGCCGACCACGCTGGTTTCCAGCTGCGCATATGCGCCGCTGGCCAGATGCTCGCGCGCCTCGCGCAAGAACGCGTGCGGACTCTCGGCCGTGCTGATCAGGCGCAATTGCAGCAGCTGATCCACGCTTAGCAGATACAGGTCGGCCACGCCTTTCACCAGGCCACTGTCGACCAGCACTTCGATGAATTTTTCGCCCAGGCCGTCCACATCCATCGCGCGCCGCGAGACAAAATGCCGGAACGCCTCCTTGCGCTGCGCCGGGCAGGTCAACTCGCCGGAACAGCGCCAGACCGCCTGACCTTCTTCGCGCACGATCTGCGAACCGCACACCGGGCATTGCGTCGGCATCTGCCAGGCCTGGGTACCGGGCGGGCGCTGGTCGGCCACCACAGCGGCCACTTCAGGAATGACGTCCCCGGCGCGGCGCACGATCACCGTGTCGCCCACGCGCACATCCAGCCGCGCGATCTGGTCGGCATTGTGCAGCGTGGCATTGGTGACGATCACCCCGGCCACATGCACCGGCTTCAGGCGCGCCACCGGCGTGGCCGCACCGGTGCGGCCGATCTGGATCTCGATCGCCTCGACCGTGGTGGACTGCTCCTGTGCGGGGAACTTGTGCGCAATCGCCCAACGCGGCGCGCGCGAGACGAAGCCCATTTCGCGTTGCCCGGCCAGATCGTCGAGCTTGTACACCACGCCATCGATATCGAAGGCCAGCCCATCGCGTGCGGCACCGATGCGCTGGTAATACGCCAGCAGACCATCGCTGCCCTGCACCACCTCGACCAGCGCGCTGACCGGAAAGCCCCACGCACGCAGTTGCGCCAGGATCGCCGAATGGGTCTGCGGCAATGCGCCTTCGCTCACTTCGCCGACGCCGTAGGCAAAGAAGCTCAGCGGGCGCTGCGCGGTGATGCGCGCATCCAGCTGGCGCAGCGAGCCGGCCGCGCCATTGCGCGGGTTGGCCAGCACCTTGCCGCCCTGCGCACGCATCTGTGCGTTGTAGGCTTCGAACGCGGCGCGCGGCATGTAGACCTCGCCGCGCACTTCCAGCACCTGCGGCCAGCCCTCGCCGCGCAGCCGCAATGGAATCGCCTTGACGGTGCGCAGGTTGGCGCTGACATCCTCGCCGGTGGCGCCATCGCCGCGCGTGGCGCCCTGCACGAACTCGCCATTCTCGTAGCGCAGGCTGATTGCCAGGCCATCGAGTTTGGGTTCGGCCGAAAACAGCGGTTGCTTGACCTCCAGCCGCTCGCTGATGCGGCGCACGAACTCGGTCACTTCCTCCTCGCTGAACGCATTGCCCAACGACAGCATCGGCAAGGCATGCCGCACTTCGGCAAACCGCGAGGCGGCCAGATGGCCGACGCGCTGGGTTGGCGAATCGGCACTGGCCAATTCCGGGTGCGCGCGCTCCAAGGCCTCCAGCTCGCGCATCAACTTGTCGTAATCGGCGTCGGCCATCTGCGGCTCGTCGAGCACGTGATACCGGTAGTTGGCGTCTTCGATGCGACGGCGCAGGGCATCGATGCGCTGAGCGGGATCCGGGCTGGCAGTCATACGATCGCAGGGCTGGCTCTGGGCCGCCTATTCTAACGGGCCATGCCGATGCCAAGGTCAGCGGTGCGGGTGCCGTTCGCGATGACTGAGCGATGCTTGAGCGATGGATGAAGTCGTTTGCGTCGATGCGCACCGGGTGCGTCAGCACCCATTCGCATCCGGGCTGGACAGCGGGCCCGGCAGGAGCACGGCCATTACAGCCAGCCACCGTCACGCCACCTGTCTCTGCCGTCCAACGCCTGCAAGCACGCGTCGAACCAGTTTTATGGCAATTCCCCGATAGGCAGACAGACACAAACCCGCTAGCGTGGCGCCCTCTTTGCCCGCCGCCTATGGAGTTCGCCGTGTCGTTGCCCGTCTCGCGCCGTTCGTTTCTCAGCCTCGCTACCACCGGCGTGGCGGTTTCCGCACTGGGGCTGGCACCCGCAGCCGAAGCGGCCCGCAAGCGCGCCGCGGCGCCGGCAACGCCGGGCGTGGCCGCGGCGGCCGGCACGGTCTACCTCAACCTCAACGAGCATCCGCTCGGGCCTGCCCCGGCCGCCTTGGACGCTGCCACCCGTTCGCTGGCACGCTCGGGCCGCTACCTGCTCGAGATGGAGCAGGATCTGCGTAACCTGATGACCGGCGAGCTGCAGCTGCCCAACGATCATCTGTCGTTATTCCCCGGGTCGCGGGACGCGCTGAACCGTGCCGGCAGCCTGTTCACGTCCGCGCGTGCAGGGCTGGTGGTGGCCGACCCGAGCTTCGACCCGTTGATCGAAAGCGCCACCGCCCGCGAGGTGGCCGTACGCAAGGTGCCGCTGCGTGCCGATGGCGCGCATGACGTCAAGGCGATGGCCAAGGCCGACCCGACTGCCGGCATGCTGTACCTGTGCAACCCCGGCAACGCCACCGGCGCCACCACCCCGCGCGCCGACATCGAATGGTTGCTGGCCAACAAACCGGCCAGCGCCGTGCTGGTGGTCGACGAGGCGTACATCCACTACAGCAACGAGCCCTCGGTGGCCGATCTGGTGCGTCAGCGCCAGGATCTGATCGTGCTGCGCAGCTTCTCCAAGCTCTACGGCATGGCCGGCCTGCGCCTGGGCGCCGCCCTTGCCCCGCCCGGCCTGCAGACCAAACTTGCCGCTTTCGGCAGCAACCCGGTGTCGGTTCCGGCAATGGCCGCCGGTATCGCCAGCCTGCGCGACCCGCTGCTGGTGCAGACCCGCCGCGCCGAGAACGCCCGCGTACGCGAGGAGACCATCGCCTGGCTCAAGGGCAAGGGCTACACCTGCCTGCCCTCGCAAGCCAACTGCTTCCTGCTGGACGTCAAGCGCGATGCGAGCGTGTTCGCCGATTCGATGCAAAAGCAGGGCGTCATCGTCGGCCGCAGCTGGCCGATCTGGCCCAAGCGCGTGCGCGTCAGCGTGGGGACCGAAGCGGAAATGCTGCGCTTCCGCGAGGCATTCGGGAAAGCCAAGCGTTGAGCACTCAGCACTGAGTGGTAGATCCTTCTCCCTGGGGACATTGTCCTCTTTCATGGGGGAGAAGGTGCTCCGAAGGGGTGGATGAGGATGCGAGCGACGCCTGGCGTTGTCCGGCTGCACGAGGGCTTCGCCCCGTACCCGCACCCCACCCCCTCTCCCGCAGGAGAGGGGCTTTAAGTTCCTAGCGATCCAATCCATCAGGCTCCGGTGCGCGCAGCGTGCGGCGGATCCACAGATAGCTGATGACGAAGGTCAGCGCCATCGAGCCGGCGTTCCACAACAGCAGCTCGTGCAGTAGCGGCGGGCCTTGCAGGATGTGCAGGTAATAGCGGCGATCCAGCAGCGCGATGGCGTGCGGCATGAACACGCTGACGAAAGGCGTCGGCACCGGCGCGACCAGCAACGTGATCGCGGCAGCAAAGCCCACGACCACCCAGGGCGAATGTCGCGGCCTTTTGCGCAGGCGCGCGGCGATCCTGGTGAAGATCCACAACAACGGCATCGCCAAGATCGCCCACAGCACCAGCAGCAACGCCACCGCCAACACGCCCCGCAGGCTCAACATGTCAACTCACCAGCGCGGCGACTTGGTCAGCGGCGGTGCCTGGTGCTGGCGATCGTAGGCGCGTAGTTCGTCGCGGATATGCGCAACACGCTGGCGGCCCAACGCATTGCGGCTGTCGTCCAACACCACGCCATCCAGCAGCTCGGCCATGCGCTGCACGGTGGGCAGCATTTTTTCCCAGGCGTCGAGCGCAGTCATCGGTGCCGGCAGCGTGAGAAAGAACGCAATCGCCGGCGTCTGCATCTCGCGGATGTTGGCCATGTCGAAACTGCCGGGCTTGAGGATGCTGGCCATGCTGAAGATCGGCCCGCGCTCCGGGTGGCCTTCCACCAAGCGGTGGAACACGTTCATGTGGCCGAACACCAGCCCGGTCTTCTCTGCGGCCACCACCACATCTTCGCCGCGCAACACCTGGCCCGCCTTGGCGGCCACGAACAACGACACGATCTTGTCGAAATCCTGGTTCGGGCGCTTGCCAACCTCGTTGCCGCCGGAAGCATCCTGCCCTTCCAGGTTGAGCTCGCTCTGCTCGACGCCTTCTGCGCGTTCTGCAGCGTCACCCTCCACACCAAACTCGCTGGAAATCACCGGCTCGCGCCGTTCGCGCTGCTGGCCTTCGTCCTTGTCGACCCGGCGCCCTTGCGGCGATTTCTTCGGGCGACCAAACAGGAAGATGGCCGCGACCAGCAGCAGTCCAGCGATCAGGATCCCGATCCGGATCATGGCCATGTCGGACATTCAGCGTGCCTCCGCATAAGAGTGACAGGTGTCGTTATTCCAACAAGCATGGCACGTCATGCCGCACCCGCCAAACGTGCGGCCTCTTCCAGGTCCACGCTGACCAGACGGCTGACGCCCGGCTCGCGCATGGTCACGCCGGAGAGCTGGCGCGCGGCTTCCATCGTGGCCTTGTTGTGGCTGACGAACAGGAACTGCACCTTTTCGCTCATCTCGCGCACCATGTTGGCAAGACGGCCGACATTGGCTTCGTCCAGCGGCGCGTCCACTTCGTCGAGCAGGCAGAACGGCGCCGGGTTGAGCTGGAAGATCGCAAACACCAGCGCCACCGCAGTCATTGCCTTCTCGCCGCCGGAAAGCAGCGAAATGCTCGACACGCGCTTGCCCGGCGGGCGCGCCATGATGGTGACGCCGGTGTCGAGCAGGTCTTCGCCGGTGAGTTCCAGATACGCATGGCCGCCGCCGAACAGGCGCGGGTACAGCGCCTGCACGCCGGAGTTGACGCGGTCGAAGGTGTCCTTGAAGCGGCCGCGGGTCTCGCGATCGATCTTGCGAATGGCTTCTTCCAGCGTTTCCAGCGCGGTGTTGAGATCCAGGTTCTGCGCGTCCAGGTATTCGGAGCGTTGCGCGGCCTCGCCGTACTCCTGGATGGCGGCCAGGTTCACCGGCTCCAGGCGACGCATGCGCGCGTCGATCTGGCCAACGGCCGCTTCCCATTCGGCCACGTTGGCCGCCTCGGGCAACCCGTTGACCACGTCTTCCAGCACGAAGCCCGCCTTGACCACCGCCGCTTCCAGTTGCTCGGCATTGAGCACCAGCGCCTGTTGATCGAGCTTGCGTTGCGAAATGCGCTCGCGCTGCGCCAGCGCTTGTTCGTCGCGTTGTTGGCGGGTCTGTTCGAAGCTGCGCAGCTCGCTGTCTATGCTGTCGAGCAGGGTGCGCGCTTCGCCCAGCGCGCGCTCTGTGCGCACGCGTTCGCTCAACGCGGCCTGATGTTCGTGTTCCAGTGTTTCCACCGGCGAATCGCCTTCGCTCAGCTGGGCGACCAGATCTTCCAGGCGCGTATCGAGCTGCCCGCGCTGGCTGTCCATGCGTTCCAGGGTCTGGCTCAGCGATGCGATCTGGGTGCGTTGCGACTCCAGCGTCAGCGCCAATGCATGCATCGCATCGCGCACGCCGCGCGCGGCATCGCGCGCCTGATCGCGTGCATCGGTGAGTTGACGGCGCTCGCTTTCCAGCGCTTCGCGCGTGCCCTGCAGATCGCCCATCAGGGTGACTGCGTCTTCGAGTTTTGCGCGCGCCTCGCGGGCCTGCTCGCGGCTGGTGTCCAGCGTTTCCAGCAGTTGCGCCAATTCGGTTTCGATGCGCTCGATGCGCGTGCGCGCCGCGTCGACCTTGCCCTGCTGACTCTGCAATTGCCCGGCCAGTTCGGAAACGCTGCGGTGCGCCATGTACAGCTGGCGCTGCGCGTCTTCGCGCTGCTGCTCTGCCGCCAGCGATTGTTCGCGAAAGCTGGAGAGCTGATGTTCAAGCTCGGCTTCGCGCTCCTGCAAGGTTTCGATCTGCGTACGCAGTTCTTGAATCTCGCGCTCACGCAGCAACGCGCCCTGCTTGGCCGCGCCCGAGCGCGAGACGCGCACCCAACCCTCGCCCAGCCGCTCGCCAGTGCGGGTGATCACCGAATCGCCTTCGGGCAGGCTGCGTTGCAGCGTGCGCGCAGCGTCCAGATCCTCGGCGGTGTGCAGACGCGCAAGCAGGCGACGGATCGCGATCGGCCCCTGCACCTTGGCGGCCAGCGAGGTCGGCGCGAAGCTCGCATTGTCAGTGGCACTGGACACCAGCGCGATGCGACCATCGCCCAACTCGCCCAGCGCGTCGACCAATTGTTCCGGCGCCTCCACCAGCACGCCTTCGATCAACTGCCCCAAGGCGCCTTCGACCGCGTTTTCCCAGCCGCTCTCGACGCTGATGCGCTCGCCCACGCGCGCGGCCGAATCCAGTCCGCGCGACTTCAGCCACGCCACTGCGGCGCCCTGCTCCTGGCCGAGCGCGGCCTGCTGCAGGGTTTCCAGCGACGACAGCCGGCCACGCGCAGCCTGCGCCTGTTTGCGCACTTCGGCCAGCTCGCCCTGGCTGGCGCGTTGCTGTTCCTGCAGCCCAGCGAGCGCGTGCTTGCGCGCCTCGACCTGCTCGGTCAGGCCGTCCAGCGAGGTCTTCTGGGTTTCATGACGCAGTTCGATCTGCTCGAACGCCTCGGCCAATGCGTCCAGGTCCAGCCCGGCACGCTCGTTGACCAGTGCTTCGCGGCGGCGGTCGGCTTCCAGTGCCTGGCGGTCCAGATAATCGACGCGCGTGCGCTCCACTTCACCGGCACGCGAGGCTTCGCCGGTGTCGCGGTTATGGGTTTCCCAGCGCTGCTGCCAGTCGGCCAGCCGCGCTTCGGCTTCGCGTAGCGACTCCTGGCGGAATTCGTGGTCTTCGCGCAGTTGCTCCAGTTGCGGTTCGGCGGCGGCGACCGCTTCGCGCAGCACGCTCAATTTGGCCGAGTCGCCGCTGATGTGCTGGGTCAATTCCTGCAGCTGGCTTTGCGCCTCATCGCGCGCCTTGTGCAAGCGATGCGAGAGTTCGCGTTGGTGCTGGATCTGCTGCTCGATACGCGCCAACGCGCCACCGACCTGGTAGACGTCGGCTTGTGCCTTGGCCACCGCTTCGGCGGCTTCTTCGCGGCGCACGCGGCCGGTCTCGATGCGTGCTTCGGCATCGCGTTGCTCGGCAATCAATTGTTGCAGGCGTGTCTCTTCCTGATTCAACTTCTCGCGCAGGCCCTGCAACCGACCATCCAGACCGCGGTATTCCAGCGCCTTCCACTCGGCGTCCTTGATCCGGCGCTCTTCCTGCAATGCCTGGTATTGCTCGGCCTGCCGCGCCTGGCGCTGCAGATGCGCCAGCTGCTTGGTGATTTCTTCGCGCAGGTCGCTCAGACGGTCGAGGTTTTCGCGCGTATGCCGAATACGCGTTTCGGTTTCCTTGCGGCGTTCCTTGTACTTGGAAATGCCGGCGGCTTCTTCCAGATAGACGCGCAGGTCTTCCGGGCGCGCTTCGATGATCTGGCTGATCATGCCCTGCTCGATGATCGAGTAGCTGCGCGGCCCAAGGCCGGTGCCCAGGAACAGATCGGTGATGTCGCGGCGCCGGCATTTGGTGCCGTTGAGGTAGTAGGCGCTATTGCCGTCGCGGCTGACCAGGCGCTTGACCGAGATCTCGTTGAACGAGGCGAACTCGCCACTGATGGTGTGGTCGGAGTTGTCGAAGATCAGCTCCACCGTCGCCTGCGATACCGGCTTGCGCGCCGAAGAGCCGGAAAAGATCACGTCGGTCAGCGAATCGCCACGCAGGCGGCTGGCCGAGCTTTCGCCCATCACCCAGCGCACCGCGTCGATGATGTTGGACTTGCCGCAACCATTGGGGCCGACGATGCCGGTCATGTTGGTGGGCAGGTGCAAGGTGGTCGGGTCGACGAACGACTTGAAACCGGACAGCTTGATCGTGGACAGGCGCATGGGGACTGGAGATTCCGGGCACCGCGCGGACCAAGCCGGCAGGCGCTTTTCCTGTGAAGCCAGCACCCAAGCCCTTGATCCATAAGATCCGCGGGCCGTGGAACCAGCAATGGGGCATGAGTATAACGGGCATGCCCGCACTGGCGGCGGCGCCCCAAAAACGAAGGGCGCCCAACAAGGCGCCCTTCGGATGACACAAGTGGCCTGGATCAGGCGTCGGATTCGACGATGACCTTGACCGTGGTTTCCACATCCGCGTGCAGGTGCAGCACAACGTCGTATTCGCCGACATTGCGGAATGCGCCTTCGCCCAGGATCACTTCGCTCTTTTCCAGCGGCAGGCCGGCGGCGGTGAACGCCTCGGCGATGTCGCGCGGGCCAACCGAGCCGTACAGCTTGCCTTCGGTCGATGCATGCGCACCGATGGTGACGCTGGCGCCCTCGAACTTGGTGGCGCGGCTCTGTGCCTCGGCCAGGATGCTGTTGGCCTTGGCTTCGTACTCGGCGCGCTTGGTTTCGAACGCTTCAACGTTGGCAGCGGTGGCCGGCACGGCCTTGCCCTGCGGCACGAGGAAGTTGCGGCCGTAACCCGGCTTGACGCTGACCTTGTCGCCCAGGTTGCCCAGGTTGGTCACTTTCTGCAGAAGAATCAGATCCATGGTGGTACTCCGTTATTCGTTAGCGCCGGCATGTGGAGGGCGCAACGGGTGCTGTCCGAAAAGACGGGATTCGGGAATCGGGATTCGGGAATCGTAAAAGCACGATTAACACCGCATCTCGAATGACCGGCCTCTATATTTTTAATTACCCGCACACGGATGTGCGGGCTCTTCCAAGGGACTCGGATTAAACGTCGTGGTTGTCCGTGTACGGGATCAGCGCCAGGAAACGTGCGCGCTTGACGGCCGTGGCCAGCTGGCGCTGGTACTTGGACTTGGTACCGGTCACGCGGCTCGGCACGATCTTGCCGTTCTCGGTGAGGTACTGACGCAGGGTGTTGAGATCCTTGTAGTCGATCTCTTTGACGCCCTCGGCGGTGAACTTGCAGAACTTGCGACGACGGAAGAACTTGGACATGACAGCGCTCCTTAAGCGGCTTCGGCGTTGTCGCCGTCGTTATCGTTGGCGGCGGGCGCTTCACCCTCTTCGTCGTCACGACGACGACGCTCGCTACGCTCGGGCTTGTCGCCCTTCTCGTCCTTGCTCTTCATGATCAGCGACTGCTCGGTGTCGGCGCCATCGCGCTTGACGACCAGGTGACGCAGCACCGCATCGTTGAAGCGGAAGCTTTCCACCAGCTCGCTCAGCACGGCCTGGTCGACTTCGATGTTGAGCAGCACGTAGTGCGCCTTCACCAGGTTCTGGATCGGGTAGGCCAGCTGACGACGGCCCCAGTCTTCCAGGCGGTGGATGGTGCCGTTACCGCCCTCGATCAGCGACTTGTAGCGCTCGATCATGGCCGGGACCTGCTCGCTCTGGTCCGGATGGACCAGGAACACGACTTCGTAATGACGACTCATGTTGTTTTACCTTTCGGATGTGGCCACGTGGGCCGGACAGCTCCCCGGTGGTCCGCGCAAGCGGCCGGTGGAGCAAGGGTTTCCGCCCGGAATCGGGCAGGAAGCAGGAAAGTATGGCAGATCAGATGCTTAGCCGCAACAGACCGGGCAAGGGTACTTTCAAAGCCCCGCTCCTGCCGGGGCTCCAAGGCGCGGTCTGCGCGCCACTGGCGCGCGTGGCTTGGAGCGCCCGCGCTGCAAGCGCGGGCTGGGGCGCAGAGCGGGGGTCGGGGTGAGGATACGGGGCAAAGCCACTCGTGTCGTTCAACCACGCGAAGCTTCGCCCGTCCCCTCATCCGACCCTTTTGGGGCAGCCTCTCCCGGTGGGAGAAGGAAACACTCCAGCGCCGCTTGGCTCAGGTCGCGCTCAGCGATGCTCGTCCGCGGTGGTGAAGCTCTCCCCGCAGCCGCATTCGGCCGTGGCGTTGGGATTGCTGAAGGTGAAGGTCTCGCTCAGGCCGTGCTTGCCGAAGTCGATGCAGGTGCCATCCACCAGCGGCAGGCTGACAGGGTCGACGAAGATGCGTACCCCGCCCTGCTCGAAGACCGCGTCGTCGTCGCGCGCCTCGCGTGCCAGGTCGGTGACGTGGCCCCAGCCGGAACAACCGGTCTTGGTCACGCCAAAGCGCAGACCCAACGCACCCGGGGTCTGCTGCACGAAACGCTGCACGCGCTCCAGCGCGGCGGGGGTGAGGCTGACGGCCATGAGGGCACTCCGAAACAGTGGTGGCAAGTATAGCGAGGCCGCAACAACCGGGCAGAACGCTGAGTGGCGGCGTCCGCAACAGATGGGGGCAGCCTGCGCCTGCGACAAGCGCCGCCGTCGGCACGCGGTTCAGATGCTCGCGCCGGCGCGGCCGCAGCCAGTAAACTCGCAGGTCATTCAAGGTCGCTACGGCGAGGAACAGTCATGACGGTGGTCAGCGTTGAACATGCGCTTGCGGGAAAGCTCCCGGAAGGCGGCGAAGTCACGGTACGGGGGTGGGTGCGCACCTTGCGCGGATCTGCCGGACTGGCCTTCATCAACGTGACCGACGGCTCGTGCTTCGCTCCGATCCAGGTGGTGGCCAACGACACGCTGCCCAATTTCGACGAGATCAAGCGGCTGACCAGCGGCTGCTCGCTGATCGCCAAGGGCGTACTCGTCAAGTCGCAGGGCAAGGGCCAGTCGTTCGAGATCCAGGCCAGCGGCGTGGAGATCGTCGGTTGGGTCGAAGACCCGTTGACGTACCCAATCCAGCCCAAGCCGATGACGCCGGAATTCCTGCGTGAAGTGGCGCATCTGCGCCCGCGCACCAACCTGTTCGGTGCGGTGACCCGCATCCGCAACTGCTTGGCGCAGGCGGTGCACCGCTTCTTCCATCAGAACGGATTCAACTGGATCAGCACGCCGATCATCACCACCTCCGATGCCGAAGGTGCCGGGCAGATGTTCCGCGTCTCCACGCTGGACATGGTCAACCTGCCACGCGATGCCAGCGGCAATGTGGATTTCAGCCGCGATTTCTTCGGCAAGGAAACCTTTCTGACCGTGTCCGGCCAGCTCAACGTGGAGGCGTACTGCCTGGCGCTGAGCAAGGTCTACACCTTCGGCCCGACCTTCCGTGCCGAGAACAGCCACACCACGCGCCATCTGGCCGAGTTCTGGATGATCGAGCCGGAAATCGCCTTTGCCGATCTTGCCGAAGACGCACGCCTGGCTGAGCAGTTCCTCAAATATCTGTTCCGCGCGGTGCTCGATGAGCGTGGCGACGACCTGGCGTTCCTGGCCGAGCGCGTGGACAAGAACGCAATCACCAAGCTCGAAGCGTTCATCAATGCACCGTTCGAGCAGATCGACTACACCGAGGCGGTGAAGCTGCTGCAGAACTCCGGCAAGAAGTTCGATTTCCCGGTGGAATGGGGCCTGGACCTGCAGACCGAGCACGAGCGCTGGCTCACCGAAGAACACATCGGCCGCCCGGTGGTGGTGACCAATTACCCCGAGCACATCAAGGCGTTCTACATGCGCTTGAACGAAGACGGCAAGACCGTTGCGGCGATGGACGTGCTGGCGCCGGGCATCGGCGAAATCATCGGCGGCAGCCAGCGTGAAGAACGCCTGGACGTGCTCGACGCGCGCATGGCGCAGTTCGGCCTGGATAAGGAACACTACAGCTGGTATCGCGATTTCCGTCGCTACGGCTCGGTGCCGCATGCCGGCTTCGGCCTGGGCTTCGAGCGGCTGGTGGTGTACGTATGCGGGTTGAGCAACATCCGCGACGCGATCCCCTACCCGCGTGCGCCAGGCAGCGCGGAGTTCTGAGTGAGCTTGCCGGCCGCCGTCCCCCTGCTGCAATCGCTGGCCTTCTGGCTGGCGGCGATCATGGCCGGGCTGACGGCGGTACGGAGCGTGTTGCTGGCGCGGCTGGCAGCGCGCCAACTGGAGCCGCAACGCTGGTGGCAGACCGACGCCGCGCGCGCCGCAACCCGGCATGCCACCGGTCCAATGCGTTGGTCCATCGCCGCGTTGGTTATCGGCGCGACACTCCCCAAACTCGCACTCCTGCTGGCGGCCACATGACCCTGTTCTTCGCACTGTGTTTTGTCGGTGTCGCCGTCGCCGGGTTGACCGCGCTGCTGATCTTCTGGCCGCTGACCCTGGTGCACATGCGCGACCGCCACCCGGAGGCATTGGCCAGCTTCGGCGACCCTGCCTTCATCAGCCCTGTGGCGTTGCGCTGGTTATTGGCGCGCCGTTACCGCAGCTACCGCGACACTGCGCTGTCCGGTCTGGCCACACCCGCCTGGCTCTCGCTGCTCACCATCTTTTTCGGCCTGGGCATGGCGGCCCTGCTCGGCCTGCTTTCCAAGGTAATGCAATGACCACTTACGAAGACACCCTGCAGGGCGCCCGCGACTCCTGGTGGCTGGCCACGATCGGCCGCACGCTGATCTGGGCGCGCCTGCGCGTCAACGAAGCCGGCACCGCCGAGGTACTGGACAGCGACGGCAAGACGCTGCCCTACGACAGCGAAGACAGCGCACGCGCAGCCTTGTTCGATGCCGAATTCGTGGCACTGGAAGGGCTGGACGAGGAAGACGCGCTCATCCGCGGCTTTTCGCTGCATGAAGTCTCGCCGCCCCAAGGTAACGACGATGCCGAGCTGCGTGCGCGCATGGTCGTGAACATGGGCGGCCGCGCCTGACATGTACGCCCCGCGCGCATTTGCGCAGACCGATCTGGCCTTGCTGGACTGGCTGTTCGCGCGCGATGCGTTCGTCACCCTGATCAGCCAGGACGAGGGCGGGCAGCCGGCGATCTCGCACCTGCCGGTACTGTATCAGCGCGATGGCCAGGATGTCGTGATCGAAGGCCATTGGGCACGCCCCAATCCGCAGGCGCACACTGCTGGCGACGCGGTACTGGTGTTGCAGGGCCCGCATGCCTATGTCTCGCCCACCTGGTACCTGGACAAGGACGCAGCTGCGCGTGTACCCACCTGGAACTACGCCGTTGCGCACCTGCATGGACGCTGCAACCAGGTGAGCGATGAAGACGCGCTGGGCAGTTTGATTGCGCGCATGAGCGCGCACTTCGAGCAACGCGTGGGCAGCGATTGGCAGTTCGAAATGGAGCGCGACAGTCATCGCCGGCAATTGCGCGGCCTGGTCGGCTTCCGCTTCGTTCCAAGCCGCATCGAGCTCACCTTCAAGCTGAGCCAGAACCATCCGGCCGGCAATCAACGCAGTGTCGCCCAGTTCCTGACGCAGCAAGCCGACCAAGACGCGCACGCCATCGCGGCATTGATGCAGGCGGCGCTGGACGCCGATACGACGCGCTGAGGCGGCCGTATTCGTACCTCGAACGGCTAGTCACCAAACGGCTGGGGCGCGTCGGCCACACTGCGGCCGACGCCTGCATCGGCCCGCGCACAGGTCATTGCAGGTGTCCCCACTTCGCAAGGAATTGCCCTTCGCGACGCTCATGGCATGAGCAGTAGTTTGCCGGTGCGGTCATGTTCGAGCATTCGCTTCAGCCATTGAATCGACTCCAGATTGCCGCCTCGCGCGCCGGCAACGGCGCCATTGCCGGCCTTGGACAGCGCGCCAGCCAGATCGGCGCTTTTGGCGCTCAGAAATGTGCCGACGTCGATGTACCGCAGTGCATGCCGACACGCCTCAGCCGGCACGGCGCATGTGCTGCGCTACGCAGCCATCGGATGACTCACTGTTACCGTCGATTGCAGCTTCAAGCGGAGAAAGGCCCTGGGCGATCGCATAACGGGTCAGCTGAGCGATGCTTTGGATATTGAGCTTCAACATGCAGTTTTCGCGATGCGTCCCCACCGTTTTCACGCTCAGGTGCAAGCGGTTGGCGATCTGCCTGGTGGACAGGCCTTCCGAATAGAGCTGCACGATTTCGCGCTCGCGTGAGGTGAGTCGGGTGTAGGCCGAATCGGCCTTGGCGGCTCGACGCAGCCCGGCGATCAGCGAACGCGACATCTGCGGGCTGATGTAGGTCTGATCCTGGATGACGCATTGAATTGCCCGCAGCAATTCGGCAAAACGGCTGGTTCGCGCCAGATATGCTTTGGCGCCAGCTTCGAAGACTGCGCTGGCCTGGGTACAGGCATCGGACGGAGCGATACAGATTGCCCGGCTGTTGGGGCTGCGCTGCATCAAGCGCCGCGTCAGATCGATACCATTGAGGCCGGGCAGCAGCACATCCACCAGAACGATATCAGGGCGCTCTCTGGCGGCGATCTGAAGACATGCCAGCCCGTCTTCTGCGTGGCCTACCACTTCGATACCGGGAACCTTTTGCAGCAAAGCGACCATCCCTTCCACAAGGATGGTGCGATCGGCAGCGACGACGATACGTGTCTTCATCATACCCTCTGGTGCACGAATGGGGACCGCGCTGTGCAGCGGCTTGCACGCGGCGCGCTGCAGCGAATCGGCAGATGCTCGGCAGGAGCACTTGAGCGAGCTTGTCACACGCTTATCTCCGGGCCATCGGTCTTGAACTGATTTGGCGAGCATCAGATGCTGGTATCGACAGCGCTACCGATCTCGCTGAGGCACCGTGACGGGTGCGCCTGCCTGAAGCGTGTTACGCAATTTGCGCCGACGCCGAAGCGAGCTATGCCGCACGATGCGAACGCGCGCTGCCACCTGATGCCCGGCAGGCCGTGCCAAACCGCACTCTACGGACGGGCAAAAAAGGGCGCACGCGCGTGTTGAGCGCATTTCATGCGCGAACGATCAGGACTCGTCTGACATCATCTGCCTGGCAAGGCCGGTCAGTTGCTGGCGCACCTGATCCAGGCGCGGGTCGGCCTGCATCTCACGCTGCAGGTCCAACAGACCCGCGGCAAGTTCGCCACGGGCGCGGATGCTTTCGGATTCGGCCGACGCCCGCTGCGACTGGATCGCGGCAGCGGCTTGTTGGCCGGAATCGCCGCGCACGACCGTTTCCATGACCTCGACCATGCGTTGCAGCAGGCGATACACCGCGCTTGCCGAGAAGCCGCCCATCATCGCCAATGCGGGCTTTCCGAACGCGCCCAGGCTGCTGTCAGCAAAAAGATTCTCCGGCAGCAACTCCACCAGGATCAGGCCAGCGATGAGACCGAGGATCATGCGCGCGGCATAGGAGGAATCGAAGCGCGGATCGTATGTTGCGTCGGCAACGTAACGATGGGCTTGGAACAACGCGGAGAACGCCGCACCGAGTCCGGCACAGGCCAGGATGAACATCACGTTCCAGCCCAGCGTGCTCCCCGAGGAAGCGAGGAAGCCCAGCGTGATGTTGTGCTCGTTCACCAGGCTGGACATTGCCAGACCGACCACTGAGGCCAGGCAACCGACCGAGGTCAAGGTCAAGGTGCGGATCAACGGAATCGGCCCCAGCCAGCGCAACCAGCCACCGCGCAGGCGCTCGCGCTCGATCAGCACCACCGCCTGCGGCGTTGCCGGCTGGATCGCACGCACCAGCTGTCGGTGCAGGCCGGCCAATTCGCGCGCGCCGGATGCGCCGTGCAAGGAGGCGCCAGGCATCACGCGCAGCTCTGCCAGCCGGCCAGGCAGATCGGGAGACATCGCCAGACCTTGCTTCAGTGCGTAGGACACCATCGCCCGGCATTCGAGCTCCAGTTGTTCGAGCACGCTGGAAAATGCCGGCCCGCCGAAATCCGCCGGCGGGACCGGCTGGGCCACTGCGCGTCGTCGTAGGCCGGCGCGCCGACTGGCTCGCTTCCACATAAATGACGTCCTTACTGGCAGCCACGCGGCGACGACACCTCAAGGCATCCGCTCGAACAGCGCCGTCTCTCGCTGTCCCTTCAACAGCAATGCAAGCTCGGCACTGCCATCTGCACGAACCTGCAGACTGGCCTGGGCATCGCTGAGCTGACGGCAATAGCCTCTATCGTTGGCCACGACCCAGGCATTCAACGCACCTGCTGCACGCCCGGCATAGCGCAATTCCACCTGGCAATCCCGTGGAGCACCGTAACGCAGGCGACCGAGCACGTCGCCGGGACGGATCGTGGTCGCCACGATTTCCAGCTGGGCGGAGATCAGCCCCGCCCCACGCCAGCGCCCGGCTTCGGCCAATCCAGCACTGCTCTGACTCAGGGCAACGACCAACGGCGAGGCGCCGCCAGACAAGGTGAGCTGCATCCCGTGCGCCCCACCCTCTGCGATCTGGAGTTGGGCAACCCCGCCGGTCAGCGCCTCGCAGAACTTGCCGCCATTGCGCGACAGCAACGCATACCCGTCCGGCTGCGCGCGCAACTCGAGCGCGCAATTGTAGGGAGGCCCGAATCGCAGATCCGCCACCTGGGTGCCCTCGCCTCCAGCCGCGCGCGCACTCAGACGGACGTAGACCGGGCCGGTACTGCCGCTGGCGGACAGGATGCCGCGCCAGTCACCAGCCGGAATCCCGCCCGCCGGAGCTGCCTGCGCTGCAGTCAGCGATACACACAAGGCAAGTGCCGAGGTGATGCGCAAAATGTGATGTCGATAGCGATGTTGACCAGCCATGAAAAAGCTCCGATAAGAAATTGGAAAGCATGGAGAGATCGATCACGCTGCCGCTCAGCACACCGAACGCAGCGATGACCAGAACAACAAGCAGGCAGATGACGAAGCTGGAGCGCAGCTTGCGCCGGGACTGCCGACAGAGATCCGCATGCAAGGTGGCCACATCGGTTCCCAGCCGCTCGGCGAGCGCCCGGGCATCGGCATCCGACAGCAGCAGCCTCACCGCAGCGCTCCTGGATCGGATAGTGGCACGTCCATGAACGGGTGCAGCGTCCACTCCTTCAACGCGACACCATCGAACCAAAGCACGCCACGCGGACGCTCGGCTCCTTGATAGCTGATCTTCAGCGTATGCCCAGGCGTGCGGCCATCTGGCGGCGCAAGACGCAATGCCAACCCGGGCGCACCGTCGGCCTGCGTGACCGGCTCGATCTGCACTTGCAGCGTCAACGAAAACTCGCTGATTTGCTGCAGCCGCAGCGCACGCAATTGGCACACAGGAATGGAGAACAGGGTTGCCGTTTCGGCCTGCGCCGTTTGCTCTGCATCCATGCACTGCACCCACAGGTCGCATGCGGCCGCCGCGGCATTTACGACTGCAGCGTGCCGCTGGCGGCACCGCTGTTGCGCGCGTCGGACGGCCTGGTCGAGCAGCTCCACGAAGGTGTCGAGGCAATAGCTCGCACGTGCCATCTATGCCTCCGTCAGCCAGACCGGCTTGCGCTTGAACCCGACGTGGTAGCACAGCCATTGCAGCACGACCTGGTGCTCGCCCAACTGCAGGATATTGAAGCTCTTCTCGATTCCGAGAATTGCCCCCCTGGGCGCTTCGCTGAGGCAGCGATTGAGCAACTGCTGCGCGGCTTCGACCTGCTCGGCAGTCTGCATTTTTGCCGGGTTGTCGCTGCCGACGACGATGCGCTTGATGAAACTGACTTCTGAAAAATCCATCATCGGCAACGACTCGGGTTAGGGAAAAGTACGGGACGCACCAGCGACGTTACGGCACCGGCACAGGTGCGGTGACTTTGCGAGGGGCCGCAGCGGTCTGCAGGATGTCGAGCACACGCGACAGGCCTTCGGGCGTGCCGCGATCTTCGGCGTGCAGCGCGACGTGATACTTGGCCGAGTTATCCGAAGAGCGGGTATTTTCCTTGTGGCTGGACACGGAGCCCTGCACGTTGACCTTGGCTTTGAAGACACCCCAGCCGACGCTGGCTTCCAGATCCACCTTGAGGCTCTTGTCTTCGGCTTCCTTTTCCGAGAACGAGGATTTGACTTCCATATCGAAGGTGACGTCCACGGTCTGAATGCTCAGGTTGGGGACGTTGACGAGGGTCAACAGCGGTACAACGATCTCCACTTCCTCCTCTGCCATGCCGGTACCGCTAGGGTCTTCGACCGGGCGCTTGAATTTGAACTGCGCGGTGCGCGTGCCGCCGTTCCCGTTGGGATCGGCAGGGTCGGTCGGCGGCAGAAAGCCGATGACCTTGATGAAGTCGGCGGTGGCCCGTGCCAGCATGACCTGCGCATCGCAGGCTGCACGCAACGGGGCGCCGATCAGGTCTGCCATCGGCAGGCCCTTGAACTGGTCGGACATGTTGACGATATCGCTCATGATGTTCTCCTGAAGAACGGTTGTTTAAGAAGAAAGCGATGACGGCGGGCGTTACTCTCCCTTGACCGTCTTGAACACACCTTGCGACTGCGCAAGGCGATTGATGAGACGTGCCACGCCCTCGGTCGGCTCGCTGCCTTCCACGCGCAACACGACGTGCACCGCACTGTTTCGTGCATTTTTTGCGTTGGAGCCGAGATCGATGCCGATCTGGCCTGGCAGCGCCGGCGGCTTGGGATGCCAGTCCTCGACGACGGATGCAACCGCCAACGCATCCGGCACGCCTGCTTCGTCCAGCTCGCTGAGTTCACCGAGCTGTGCATCGAAACTGATCTCTACATCCTTGATCCGCAGGACGTTGGACGACACCAGCGGCAACAGCGGTGCCCGATACAGGTCTTCGTCGTTCTCACCCGCTTCCGGGTGCTGCGACGGCAAGCGGATCAGGACGCTTCTAGGACGGTTGTCTTCGTCGAAGAACGCACCCAGGTTGGCCATCTGGTGTTGCTCGATCCGGTCCTGGGCGTCGATGACCGCGCCAGCCAGTGCTTCGATCAGATCGTTGAGGGATATCTGCGCCATGTCGGGCTCGTCGGTAGGAAGTGTCGCTGGGCCGCTGCCGGCTCAGACCGAGTCGGGAAAGGAATCCACGCGCGCCAGCCAGCCCTTGAGAAACTTGCCAAGCGCCGGTCGCGCTGCGACGAGCCTGTGGTAATAGTCCCTGCGGCCGGCCTTGTAGCGTGCATACAGGTCTTGCTGGTTGCTGGATGCCAGCGCCGCGAAGGTGGCCGGCCCCATGCGGCCATCAGCGACCAACTTGCCGCCGGTCTGGCTGTTGAGCACGGTCTGCAGCAGTTTGATGGCGTTGTTGCCGGCGTTGACGTAGAAGTCGAACACGATGTTGGCTAACGGCTGCAGCGCGATCTGATCGGCGCGCAGCCGGTCCCAGTACTGCGCCTTGTAGATGACCCCAGCCTGGGCGTCGGTCAACGCACGCAGGTTCGCCAGACTTGGCTCGATGCCCAGCAGGTTCTGCGCGCAGGCCTTGAAGGTCGACAGGGTGATGCCCTTGTTGGTCGCTCCGCCCGGATCGACGGGATCGTTGACGAAACCGCCTTCGTGTTTGAGCAAGGTCGGAAAGAACGCGTTGAAGTCGGCCATCGGCGCCACCTGTGGAGTTGATCGGTGGCGCCAGTTTCCCCAGGGGTGCACTGGCCGGACATCGGTCGTTCGCCGAGACCGTTAAGCCTGAAAGCTGATTCATCCTGGGCGCTCATAGAAGCCGCCACGACCACGTTTTCTGGAATACTGCACGCATGAACGAGCTTAACCACTTGCTTGAAAACAACCGCGCCTGGTCCGAGCGTATCCGCCGCGAGGATCCGGAATTCTTTTCCAAGCTCTCGACCCAGCAGACGCCGGAATATCTGTGGATCGGCTGCTCCGATTCGCGCGTGCCGGCCAACCAGATCATCGACATGGCGCCGGGCGAAGTCTTCGTCCACCGGAATATCGCCAATGTGGTCGTGCATACCGATCTGAATTGCCTGTCGGTGATCCAGTTCGCGGTGGATGTGCTCAAGGTCAAGCATGTGCTGGTGGTCGGCCATTACGGCTGCGGCGGCGTGTTCGCCAGCCTGACCCAGAAGCGCATGGGCCTGGTCGACAACTGGATCCGCCACGTCACCGACGTGGCCGACAAGCACGAAGCCTGCCTGCACAACGCCGGCGAGCTGTCGGTGCAGCACGCACGCCTGTGCGAGCTCAACGTGCTCGAACAAGTGGTCAACGTGTGCCGCACCACCATCGTGCACGATGCCTGGGAGCGCGGCCAGCAATTGAGCGTGCATGGCTGGGTATACAGCCTGCGCGATGGCCGCGCGCACGACCTGGGCATGTCGATCGACCGCCCCGAGTTGCTGCAGGAACGCTATGACGCAGCGCTGGCGCGGATCCAGGCCGATCGCGCCGAGCGCTGAGCCGCACGCACACCTGGCCGGCCGCAGCGTCCATCGGACGTAGGCGGCCGGCTGAGCCGGATACCTTACTTTGCCGAGGAACGTCGATGCTGATCCCGCCGATCAACCTGCACGCCTGGATCGAGGAACACCGCCATCTGCTCAAACCGCCGGTGGGCAACAAGTGCATCCAGCAGGATGGCTTCATCATCATGGTGGTCGGCGGGCCGAACGCGCGCACCGACTATCACTACGACGAAGGCCCGGAGTGGTTCTTCCAGCTCGAAGGCGAAATGGTGCTGAAGGTGCAGGACGAGGGCGTGGCGCGCGACATTCCGATCCGTGCCGGCGAAGTCTTTCTGCTGCCGCCCAAGGTGCCGCACTCGCCGCAACGCGCGGCCGGCTCGATCGGCCTGGTGATCGAACGCGAGCGCCTGCCCAACGAGCAGGACGGCCTGCAATGGTATTGCCCGCAGTGCAATCACAAGTTGTATGAAGCGATGTTTCCGCTGAAGAACATCGAAGCCGACTTCCCGCCGGTGTTCGATCGCTTCTACCGTTCGCTGGCGCTGCGCACCTGTTCGCAGTGCGGGCATCTGCATCCTGCGCCCGAGCGATATGCCACGATCGAGGACTGACAGCGCGATGGCATGCGGCTGCGCGCAGCAGGTTTGCCGCTCGCATGCTCTGAAACCGGCACCATGCTGCGCGCACTGATCGACCTCAAACCGCGCGACGTGCCCTTGCGCGTCGCGCTGCGCAACACCGCTGCAGTCGTCCTGCCGCTGGCGATCGGCGTGGCGACCGGGCAGGTTGCCGCCGGCCTGGCGGTGTGCAGCGGCGCGCTCAATACCATGTTTTCCGACCAGCCCGGGCCGTATCGCGCGCGTCTGCAACGCATGTTGATGGCAGCCCTGGCGGCCGGCCTGGCTGCCTTGCTCGGCATCTGGGTCGGCCACAATACGCCGGCGCTGGTGCTGGCCGGCCTGTTGCTCGGCCTGGGCGGCGGCTTGCTGGTGGCGCTCGGACCGGTGGCCGCGCGGGTGGGCCTGACCAGCATGATCCTGCTGGTGGTCAGCGCAGACATGCGGCTGCCGGTGCAGCAGGCACCCGGTGTGGCGGCGCTGATCTTCGCTGGCGGACTGCTGCAGGTGGTGCTGGCGTTGGCGGCGTGGCCGCTGCAGCGTTATCGCCCGGAACGCTTTGCATTGGCAGACCTGATGCGCCAGCTGGCCGGCATCGCGCGGCAGCGCCCGGACGCCAGTGCGGCGCCGCCGGCGACGCAGGAAGTGCTTGACGCGATGGTGATGCTGCACGGCGAGCATCGCTCGCGCGCGATCGCGGTGCAGAGCTTTCGCATCATCGCCGAGCTGTGCGATCGGGTGCGGCTGGAGCTGCTGTCGTTGGCCGATGCCGAGACGCGCCTGACCGACTCGCAGGCGCGCCCGGCGATCGAACGCGTGCTCGAACGCAGCGCCATCGTGCTGGAACAGCTCGCGCACGCGATGACCATGGGTGAAGACCCGCAGGCCGCCAATGCCTCGATGACCGGGTTCGACGATCTGGTCGGCGCATTGGCACAGTTTCAGCACGACAACGCCGACACGCGCGAACGCCGCCTGGTGCGTGTCGCCGTCGCGCGCGCGCAAGGCCTGGGCGGCCAGCTGCGCGCGCTGATCCGCAACGCGCACTGGGCCAGCAGCCGTGGCGAAATCCAGGCGCAACTGGCCGAAGCGCGGCTGCCGTCTGCGTTGCGCCCGGCCGCGACCTGGGCCACGTTGCGCGCGAATCTGGACCTGTCGTCGGTCGCCTTCCGGCACGCGTTGCGCTGCGGCGTGTGCCTGGCGCTGGCCATCGCCTTCCAGCGCTGGCAGCAGATTCCGCACGGCTTCTGGATTCCGATGACCACCGCCATCGTGCTCAAGCCCGATTTCGGCGGCACCTTCAGCTTTGGCGCGTTGCGCGTGGCCGGCACCTTCGTCGGACTATTGCTTGCCACCTTGCTCGCGCACCTGGCCATGGACGGCGCCAGAGTCCGCATGGCCCTGCTGGCGCTGTTTTGCCTCGGGTTTCGCTTGCTGACACAGGTGAACTACGGCATCGGCGTGGCGTTTTTGACCGGCATGCTGGTGCTGCTGCTGTCCTTCGAAGGTGTGGCACCGGGCGAAGCGGTCGGCGCGCGCCTGCAGGCGACAGTGGCCGGCAGCGCGCTGGCGCTGGTCGCCTATGCGTTGTGGCCCACGCGCGAACGCCGGCAGATTCGCGCCTCGCTGGCGCACTTGCTCAGCGCATATCGCGACCATCTCCGCCATGTGCTGCTCGGCCAGATGGAGGGCCTGAGCGATACGCGTGCCGCCGCGCGTGTTGCCCGCACCAATGCGCAGGCCTCGATCGAGCGTCTGCGCGGCGAACCGCGCAGCCGCCGCAACCTGCAGGAGCTCAAGCTGGCCGAATCGCTGCTGGCCAATGGCAACCGGCTGATCCGCGCCAGCTTGTTGCTGGAAGCGGCGCTGCGCGATGGCCATCCGTTGCCCACGCTGGACGCGCTGCCCATCTTCGCGCGGCAGGCCGATGAGGCGCTGTCCGCGGTGATCGACTGCCTGCGCACTGGCGGTATTCCTGCCGCGACCACCTTGCGCAACGCCGAGCGCCAGCTTTCCGATGCGCTGGCCGCATTGCCCGACAGTTCCCCAACCACCGCCGCGCTGGCCGACACCATCGACCGCGTCACCGACAGCATCGGCACGCTCACCCACCTGCTGCGCCCTGCCCGACCGGCCTCGGCCGATGCGCCGGCCGTGCATGACGGCGTGCACGATGCCGGCAGGTAAACTGCCGCCCTGATCCGTGTTGCGAGCCCGACGATGACCGACCTGCTGTCCCGCGCCCATGCTGCTGCCCTGGATGCCGCCGACCCGCTGCGCGGCTTGCGCGATGCCTTCGTGTTCCCGCAGCACGGCGATGACGATCACACCTATTTCGTCGGCAATTCGCTCGGCCTGCAGCCACGTGCGGCACGTGCGATGGTGGACGAGGTGCTCGACCGGTGGGGCGCGCTGGCGGTGGAAGGTCACTTCACCGGCCCGACCCAATGGCTGACCTACCACCAACTGGTGCGCGACGGGCTGGCGCGCGTGGTCGGTGCGCAACCCGGCGAAGTGGTGGCGATGAATACCCTCAGCGTCAATCTGCATCTGATGATGGCCAGCTTCTACCGTCCCACTGCCGAGCGCGGCGCGATCCTGATCGAGGCAGGCGCATTTCCATCCGACCGCCACGCGGTGGAATCGCAGCTGCGCCTGCACGGGTTGGACCCGGCCACGCATCTGATCGAAGTGGACGCCGACGAACCCAACGGCACCGTCTCGATGACGGCCATTGCCGAAGCCATCGCGCAGCATGGCCCGCGCCTGGCCTTGGTGCTGTGGCCGGGCATCCAGTACCGCACCGGGCAGGCCTTCGACCTGGCCGAGATCGTGCGGCTGGCGCGCGCGCAGGGCGCGGCGGTGGGGTTCGATCTGGCGCACGCGGTGGGCAATCTCCCGCTGACCCTGCACGACGACGGCGTGGATTTCGCGGTGTGGTGCCACTACAAATATCTCAACGCCGGCCCCGGCGCGGTGGGCGGTTGCTTCGTGCACGCGCGGCATGCAAATAGCGACCTGCCGCGCATGGCCGGCTGGTGGGGACATGAGCAGCAGACCCGCTTCCGCATGGACCCGCAGTTCGTGCCCTCGCCCGGCGCCGAAGGCTGGCAGCTGAGCAATCCGCCGGTGCTGGCGCTGGCACCGCTGCGCGCCTCGCTGGCGTTGTTCGACCAGGCCGGCATGGCTGCGTTGCGCGCCAAATCCGAACAGCTCACCGGGCATCTGGAGCAATTGATCCACGCGCGGGTGCCGCAGGTACTACAGATCGTCACCCCGGCCGAACCTGCACGACGCGGTTGCCAGCTGTCGCTGCGGGTGGCCGGCGGACGCGCAAAGGGCCGCGCGCTGTTCGAGCATCTGCACGCGGCCGGCGTGCTCGGCGACTGGCGCGAACCGGACGTGATTCGTATTGCCCCGGTGCCGCTGTACAACCGCTTCAGCGATCTGCATACCTTCGTCGAGCAGGTGGAAGCCTGGGCGGCTGCTTAAGCGCGGCAGTCTGACTGCAGTGCCACCAAAGCACTTGTACGGCACGCGGAATCGCCGCGCGCCCACGTACACTCCCAGCCCGCCCGGCGCTGCTGCCGGGGCCACCGTCGTTGCCAGTCGCTGTCTTTCCCTTTTCGCCGGCGCTGCGTCCGGCTGCTGCCGGACATTGCATTGAGCCCAGTTTCTCCGCGTTCCCTGACCCTGATCGGCGCCGGTCTGGCCGGTTGCCTGCTGGCCATCCTGCTGTCGCGTCGCGGCTGGCAGGTCACCGTATACGAACGGCGTGGCGACCCGCGCATCAAGGGCTACGAGTCCGGCCGCTCGATCAACCTGGCGCTGGCCGAACGCGGCCGGCATGCGCTGCGCCAGGCCGGCGCCGAAGATGCGGTGATGGCCAAGGCGGTGATGATGCGTGGCCGCATGGTGCACCCAATCATCGGCCAACCGCAGCTGCAACGCTACGGGCGCGACGACAGCGAGGTGATCTGGTCGATCCACCGCGCCGCGCTGAATGTCGCCCTGCTCGACCTGGCCGAACAGGCCGGCGCGCGCGTGCATTTCTACCGCCGCCTGCATACCGTGGACTTCGACGCCGGCTATGCGCGCTTCATCGACGACCGCGACGACCAGCCGCACGAGATCCACTTTCAGAGCTTGATCGGCAGCGATGGCGCCGGCTCGGCCTTGCGCGCGGCGATGCAGCGCAAATCGCCGCTGGGCGAACGCACCGAATTCCTCGATCACTCGTACAAGGAGCTGGAAATTCCGCCGCAGCCGGGCGGCGGATTCCGGATCGAAGGCAACGCGCTGCATCTCTGGCCGCGCGGGCGCTACATGTGCATTGCGCTGCCAAACGATGGCGGTACGTTCACCGTCACCCTGTTCTTGCCCAACGCCGGCGAGCCGAGCTTTGCCACCACGCGCACCGGCGATGAAGCATTGGCCTTGTTCGCACGCGATTTCCCGGACGCATTGCCGCTGATTCCGCAGCTCAGGGAGCATTGGGAAGAGCATCCGCCCGGACTGCTCGGCACGCTGACCCTTGATCGCTGGCATCTGGATGGCCGCGCATTGCTGATCGGCGACGCCGCCCATGCGATGGTGCCATTCCACGGGCAGGGCATGAATTGCGCATTCGAAGATTGCGTGGCGTTGGCAGATCAGCTGGACGCGCACGACGACCTCGCCAGCGCGTTCGCGGCCTTCGAGGCTGCGCGTCGCGACGATGCGGCCGCCATCCAACAGATGGCGCTAGAGAACTACCTGGAAATGCGCGACCGCGTCGACGACCCCGACTTCCTGCTGCAGCGCGAGCTCGAACAGCAATTGCAGGCGCGCTGGCCCACCCGCTTCGTGCCGCACTACACCATGGTGACGTTCCTGCGCACGCGCTATTCGATTGCGCTGGCGCGCAGCGAGATCCAGCGCCAGATCCTGGTGGAGGCCACGCGGGGACACCGCGATCTCTCGCGCATCGACTGGGCTGGCTTGGAAGCGGTTGTGCACGCACGCCTGGAGCCGCTGGACGGCGCGCATTGACCTCTGCGGAAGACACGGAGGACAGCCTTAGAGCGGCTAACAAAACGTAGTGAGCAGTCGTCAGGTGGGCGCGGACGGCGCGCTCAGAACCGCAGTGCACGAGTGGTACATGAGGATTCCGAGCACCGGCCGCACCCGCCTGGCGGCTGCGCGGTAGTTTTGTTGGCTGCTCTTAGCGTGACGTTGCCGCGATGAGGGATACTGGGCGGCACCGGCAGCGCATACGCCGTGCGCCGCGCATCTGGATGTCGTACCCGCATGCCTGACAGCTTTCTCTTCTACGACCTGGAAACCTTCGGCCAGGATCCACGCCGCACCCGCATCGCACAGTTCGCTGCGGTGCGCACCGATGCGCAGTTGCGCGTGATCGAAGAGCCCATCAGCTTTTTCGTGCAGCCGGCCGACGATCTGCTGCCCTCGCCCTATGCCACCATGGTGACCGGCATTACCCCGCAACACGCGCTGCGCGACGGCTTCCCCGAAGCAGAGGCGTTCGCGCGCATCGCCGAACAAATGGGCCGGCCGCAGACCTGCACGCTGGGCTACAACTCGATCCGCTTCGACGACGAATTCATCCGCTGCGGCCTGTTCCGCAATTTCTACGACCCGTACGAGCGCGAGTGGCGTGGCGGCAATTCGCGCTGGGACCTGCTGGATGTGCTGCGACTGGTCCATGCGCTGCGCCCGGACGGCATCGTCTGGCCGCAGCGCGAAGATGGCGCCACCTCGTTCAAGCTGGAGCACCTGGCCGATGCCAACGATGTGCGCGAAGGCGATGCGCACGAAGCCTTGTCGGACGTGTACGCCACCATCGGCATGGCGCGCAAATTCCAGCAGCACCAGCCAAAGTTGTGGGACTACGCGCTGCGCCTGCGCGACAAGCGCTTTGCCGCCACCTTGCTGGATGTCATCGCCATGCAGCCGGTGCTGCATATCTCCCAGCGCTACCCCGCCTCGCGCCTGTGCGCCGCAGCGGTGCTGCCGCTGACGCGCCACCCGCGCATCGACAGCCGCGTGATCGTGTTCGATCTGGAGGGCGACCCGGAGGTGTTGTTGCGGCTGAGCCCCGACGATATTGCCGACCGCCTGTACATCCGCGCCGCGGATCTGCCGGAAGGCGAACAGCGCATTCCGTTGAAGGAAGTGCATCTGAACAAGTCGCCCGCGCTGGTGGCCTGGCAGCATCTGCGCGCTGCAGATTTTCAGCGCCTGGGTGTGGATCACGACGCGGTAGTGGCCAAGGCGGCACGCTTGCGCGCCTTGGGCCCTGAACTTGCCGAGAAGGTGCGCCAGGTCTACGGCAGCGAACGCGCCGCGGCAGCGGCGGTCAACGATGCCGATGCCTCGCTCTACGATGGATTTCTGGCCGAAGGCGACAAACGCCTGCTTGCACAGGTCCGCGCCAGCGCGCCGGACGAACTGGGCGCGCTGGAAGCGCGCTTTCGCGACCCGCGCCTGATCGAGCTGCTGTTTCGCTACCGCGCGCGCAACTGGCCGCAGACACTCTCATTCGAGGAACAGGAGCGCTGGAACGTGTATCGCCGCCAGCGCCTGCTAGAAGACCGCGGCCTGGGTGAAGTCACCCTGGAGCAATACCACGCGCAGATTGCGGATTTACGGCGTACTCACCCCGACGATGCTACCAAGCAAGCCCTACTCGATCAGCTCGCCGCCTGGGGTTCGGACCTCCAACGCACGCTATGACCACCTACTTTTCCGACGCCAGCTTCAAGTTCCTGCGCGCCCTGGCCCGCCACAACGACAAGACCTGGTTCAACGACCATCGGCATCAGTATGAGGCGCATGTGCGCCAGCCGTTTCTGCAGCTGATCACCGATCTGCAGCCGGCACTGGCACAGGTCAGCGAACACTATCGCGCCGATCCAAAAACCCAGGGCGGCTCGCTGTTTCGCATCTATCGCGATGCGCGGTTTTCCAACGACAAATCGCCTTACAAGAACTGGCAAGGCGCGCGCCTGTTCCATGAACGCCGCCGCCAGATGCCGGCACCATCGTTCTATATCCACCTGCAGCCGGGCGAAAGTTTTGTCGGCGCCGGCCTGTGGCATCCGGAGCCGGACACGCAACGCAAGCTGCGGCAATTCATTTTCGACAATCCCGGCAGCTGGAAGGCCGCCGCGCATAACCCGAAACTGCTGCGCAAATTCACCATGGACGACAGCGAAAAGCTGGTGCGCGCACCGCGTGGATTCCCCAACGACTTCGAGTTCATCGACGATCTCAAGCACCGCAACTGGGCGTACCTGCGTCACCTGGACGACAGCATCATGACCGGGCCGCGACTACGCCAGACCATCGAGACGGACCTGGTGACCCTGGCCCCGTTCGTCGATTACCTCTGCGCGGCCTTGGACCTGGAATTTTGATGACACACTTGGCACGCGAATCGTGCCGCGCTGCGCCGATCCTGCGCGCACCGCAGCGACGTTACGCAGCCCTCGCCTACCTGGCGACCACGCTCCCGGCTTCAACAGCACTGGAATGCACACAATGAGGAAGCGCTGGTTGCTGCTGCCGGTGCTGGCCGTCGTGCTGCTGGCCGGGTACGTCGTTGCCGGACCATATCTGGCCATCCGCGGCATCAGCCAGGCTGTGGCCAACCGCGATGCCGGACAGCTGGAGCGGCACGTGGATTTCCCGACTCTGCGCGTCAACCTCAAGGCGCAGCTGGACGATTACCTGGTGCGCCAGGCCGGGAGCAGCCTGCAATCGAGCTTGCTCGGCGGGTTCGCCTTGCAGCTCGCCAGCGGCATCGGCGGCGCGGGCGTGGATACTCTGGTCACGCCGCTTGGGATTGGCGCGCTGTTGCAAGGCCACAGCGTCTGGAATCGGGTCACCGGCGACACCGTCAGCGCCGACACCTACGCCGCGCCAGCGCCCGCACGGCCGCTGCGAGGCGCCGAACAACGCTTCGAGTCCACTCGCCGCTTTACCGCAACTACGCATACCGCCACTGGCGCGCCGGTGGTGTTCGTGTTGACGCGGCAAGGCCTGCGATGGCGGCTGACCGATATCCGCCTGCCGTTGGCTGACGCGCAAGCAGGACAGGGACGCTAAGCGTCCCTTCGCGACAATACTTTGGCGCGTCAGCCAGCGCAGACGCCGCGCAGCCCCTCCTGTCGTGCGCGGGTGTGTGGCTCAGGCAAACGGCGGATCATTGGCCACGCCGTGCGGCACATGTCCGGCGGCCACGTGCTGATGCTGGCGCGCACTGTCGATGTTGTGCTGCGAATCGTCGAAGAAGATATCCGCACCAAACGCCTGAAGAAACGGGCCCTTGTGACGCCCGCCCAGGAACAGCGCCTCGTCCAGACGCACGCCCCACTCGCGCAAGGTGCGGATCACCCGCTCATGCGCCGGCGCCGAGCGCGCAGTGACCAGCGCCGTGCGGATCGGCGAGGCCTGGCCGGGCGGAAACGCCGCCTGCAAGGTGTGCAGCGCCGCCAGAAAATTACGGAACGGCCCCACCGACAACGGCTCGCGTGCGCGCTCGCGCTCGTGACGCCCGAAGGCTTCCACGCCCTGCTCGCGCGAGATGCGTTCGCTCTCGTCGCCGAAGATCACCGCATCGCCATCGAAGGCGATCCGCAGCTGCGTCGACAAACGGCTTTCGTCGTTGTCCACGATTGCCGCCGCGGCCTCGGCGCGTTCGCCCAGTGCGCGCGGCATGATGGTCGCCGCCGCGATGCCATGGCTCAGCGCGCGCCGTACCGATTCCGGATTGGCCGAGAGAAACAGATCGGTCCCGAACGGCTTGACGTACGGCCAGGTCGGCTCGCCCGAGGTGAAGGTGGCACGCACGATGCCCAGATTGTAATGCTGGATCGAGTTGAAGATGCGCAGGCCGGTATCGGCGGAATTGCGTGACAGCAGGATGACTTCCACCCGCGGCGCGTCCTCGGGCACATCGTGATTGAGCGCCAGCAGCTTGCGCACCACCGGGAACGCAACGCCAGGTTGCAGGATGTCGTCCTCATGCTCGCGCTGGAACGCCGAATACGCCTCCACTCCGTCGGCCTCGAACAGCGCATGGCCTTCTTCGAGATCGAACAGGGCGCGCGAGGTCACCGCGACGGTCAATAACCTTGGGGAGTTGTCGGGCATTGGGGAGGCCGGGATTGGTGATTGGGAATTGGGGATTGGTTTAAAGCAGGAACTGGAGGTCGGGATTTGATCGCCCATCCGCGCAGCATCGTAGCGCGTGCGCGCGATTCTAAAGACGACGTGGCACGCTGCTGCCGTTGCCAATCCCGAATCTCGAATCCCAAATCCCCGCTCCTCAAACCGCAAACTGCTCGCTGAAGATGCGCTCTTCCAGATTGTGTTCGGGATCGAACAACAACGTGACCTGGCGTTGCGTGGATTCGCGGATGGTCACTTCGACCACGTCGCGAATTTCGTGCGAGTCGGCGGTGACGCTGACCGGGCGCTTGTACGGGTCGAGCACGCGGAAGCGCACTTCGGTATCTGCCTTGAGGATGGCGCCGCGCCAGCGCCGCGGACGATACGGCGCGATCGGCGTCAGCGCCAGCGTATGCGAGCCCAGCGGCAGGATCGGCCCGTGCGCCGAATAGTTGTACGCCGTGCTGCCGGCCGGCGTGGCCACCATCACGCCGTCGCCGATCAGCTCGGCAATGCGGGTCTGGCCGTTGAGATCCACACTCAGATGCGCGGCCTGCCGGGTTTGCCGCAACAGCGAGACCTCGTTGTAGGCCAGCGAGCCGGCACTGGCACCGGATTCGGTCTGCACCTGCATTTCCAGCGGCCGCAGATACGCCGGCTCGGCGCGCTGCAGGCGCTCGAGCAGGTCGTCTTCGTTGTCGCGGTACTGGTTCATCAAAAAGCCGACCGAGCCCAGCTTCATGCCGAACACCGGCTTGTCGGAGGCGCCATGCCGGTGCAGCGTCTGCAACATGAACCCGTCGCCGCCCAGCGCACAGACGATGTCGGCGCTGTCCAGGGCATGGTCGCCATAGCGCTGCGTAAGGCGTGCGCGCGCGGCCACCGCCGGCTCGGCGGGGCTGGCAAGAAAAGCGATGCGAGGTGGTGCGGTCATCGTTGACTCCAGAGCATGCGAATCAGCATACCGCAGCCCTGTGCTGGGCTTGTTGTGGGTGCGTTGCGATCATGCCCACGCCTTCTGCGCGTGCACGGCAGCGGTCGCGTCGTGGCAAGCACGCGCTCCCGCGCCTGCGACGCATGGCACTTTGGCAACCGCGTCTGCTGGCGTCTACGCGAGCCGAGCCGGCGCGCCATCGGACGCAACCGGCGCGAGCTCAGGCCGTCAACCGCCAGGCGCGATGAATGCGCGCATGCCGCTCGAAATCCGGGTCGATGGTGCGCGGGCTGATTTCTTCGCACTGCGCGAACTCCGCCACCCCTTCCTCGTCCAGCTTGAAGCGACGGAAGTTGTTGGAGAAATACAACACGCCCCCCGGCGCCAACCGCGCCACGGCCGCGCGCAAAAGACGCACATGCTCGCGCTGGATATCGAAATCTTCCGCACGCGCAGAGTTGGAGAAGGTCGGTGGGTCGCAGAAGATCACATCGAAGTGCGCACGCTCGGCTTCCAGCCAGGCCAGCGCATCGGCCTGCACCAGTTTGTGCTTGCTGCCGGCCAGCCCGTTCAACGCAAGATTCTCGGCGCACCACTGCAGGTAGGTTGCCGACAGATCCACGCTGGTGGTGGACGCCGCACCGGCCACCGCCGCTTCCACGCTGGCCACGCCGGTGTAGCAGAACAGGTTGAGGAACCGCCGGCCCTTGCTCTGCTGCGCCATGGTGCCGCGCAGCGGGCGATGGTCCAGGAACAACCCGGTATCCAGATAATCGAACAGGTTCACGCGCAGCAACGCGCCGTGTTCGCGCACGTGGACGATTTCGTTGCGCTGTTCGAAACGGCCGTACTTGCTGCCGCCCTTGCCGCGCTCGCGCGACTTCAGCGCCACGCGCTCGGCCGGCACCTCGAAGACCTCGCGTGCGGCGGCCAGCAATTCGTTGAGACGACGGCGCACATCGGCCTCGGGAATCGTCGCTGGCGCTGCGTATTCCTGCACATGCAGGAAGATGCGCCGATCGCCGTCGGCTTGCTGGTACACGTCGATGGCGGCGGAATATTCCGGCAGGTCGGCGTCGTAGGCGCGGAAACATTCGATGCCTTCGCGCGCGCGCCACTTCTTGAATTTCTGCAGATTCTTGCGCAGCCGGTTGGCCACCATCTGCGCGCCCTCGCTGAGCGCGGTCGGCGCTGCCAGCGGGGTGCGTCGCGGCACTGCGATCGGGTCGCAGACGATCAACGCGCATTCGATCGCACCGTTGAACAGCTGGTATTTCTTGCCCGCGCGCAGGCCGGTGGCATACGCCAGCTCGGCATTGCCGCACAGCAGGCTGGCACGCCACTGCGGCACGACGCGCTGCAAGGTATCGCCCAGACGGCGATACAGCGCCGCATCGGCGGCCAGGCGCTCGTCGTACGGCGGATTGCACACCACCACGCCGGTGGCCTGCGGCGGCGTCTGCAACGCACCGACTTCGCGCACGCCGAACCAGATCGCCTCGGCCACGCCGGCCACCTGCGCATTCTCTTTCGCGGCGCGGATGGCGTGCGGGTCCATGTCGCTGCCATGGATCACCTGTTTGAGCGCAGCACGGCCGACGCTGTCGCGTTCGCGCGCCTCGCTCACCAGCTGCTGCCAGCTCTCGCGGTCGAAGCCGCGCCAACGGCTGGGCACATCGCTGCCGTAGCGCTGCAGACCGGGCGCGACATCGGCGGCCATCAGCGCGCCTTCGATCAGCAGCGTGCCGCTGCCGCACATCGGGTCGAGCAAGCCGCCGCCATCGGCATAGGCGCGCGGCCAGCCGCCGCGCATCAGCACCGCTGCGGCCAGATTTTCCTTCAACGGCGCCTCGTTCTGCGCCATGCGCCAGCCGCGTCGATGCAGCGGGCCGCCGCCCAGGTCCACCGAAATGGTCGCGCGGCCCTTGCGCAGCGACAGGTTCAGGCGCAGGTCGGGGTTTTCCACGTCCACCGACGGGCGCTCCAGCCCCTGCCGGCGCATGGTGTCCACCACCGCGTCCTTGATGCGCTGCGCCGCGTAGCGGGCATGGGTGATGGCGGTCCCGGACACATGTGCGTCCACCGACAGCGTATGCCCCACAGACAGATGCGCGTCCCAGGGCAGTTCGGCGACGCCGGCGTACAGCGCGTCTTCGTCCGGGCAATCGAATTCGGTCAGCGGCCACAGCACGCGGCTGGCCAGGCGCGACCACAGCACGGCGCGCTGCGCATCGCGCAGTTCGCCTTCGACGTTGACGCCGGAAATAGTGGCGGTGGCCTTGCTGGCACCGAGCGCAAGCAGCTCGTCGGCAAGCAGGTATTCCAGGCCCTTGGCGCAGGATGCGAAGAATTTCACGTAGGCAGGTATCGATAGAGACGCTGGCCGCGGCGGCGAGCGTGAAAGCAGGACAGCGGGCCGGCGCCTGGGTGGGCAATGCCGCGGCCGCGGTGGACGGGCCGCAAATGGTCGGCCATCGCGGCCGGCATTACCAGCCCGGCGCCCGGATCGCCCGCCGCACGGTTCACCACGCCGCCAGCCCCTATTGCGCCTGTGCCGTGTCCAGGCGCTGCTGCAGGCCCAACCGCTGCAGGAGGGCGGCATCATGCGAGGCGACGATCAGCGCCCCCTGATGGCCACGCAGCAGCGCCTCGATCGCTTCCACCGAGGCCAGATCCAGGTGGTGGGTGGGCTCGTCCAGCACAGCAGTTGCGCCGGCTGCGCCCGGTACAGCGCGCAGGCCAGTGCCGGCTTGAGCCGCTGGCCGCCGCTGAGCTGGCTGCAGGGCAGGTCGGCACGCGCCCGGTCCCGCCCCAGCAGCGCCAGGCGCAGCCGCTGTGCGTGGGCCGGCGCAGCTGGATCCGCGTCTTGCAACTGCGCAACGACCGAGCGCGCCGGGTCCAGCAGCGCCAGGTGCTGATCCAGATAGGCGGCCGGCGCATGCACCTGGCAATGCCCGGCGCCGGGCTGGAGGCGCCCGCCAGCAGCTGCAGCAATGTGGACTTGCCGCTGCCGTTCGGGCCGACCAGGCCATTGCGCCCGACCAAGCCGGTCGCGCGTTGGTCGATATGGATGTTCAGATCGGAAAACAGCGGGCTGCCATCGGGCAGCGCATACGCCACGCTTTCCAGCGTCAGCGACGGACAGGTCATCCGGGTCTCCATTGCATGCCAACACACGTGCTGATCCAACCGGACCAGCAGCGGGTAGGCCGTCATCACGACGGCGGCGTCAATGGCGCATCGGACCAATCCTCAACAGGTGAAGTGCAGCCAGTCCAACCCGCCGCACTGGCAGCGACACCGGCGCAACAGGCCGGGCCAATGCAGCCGGCGCTCAACCCAGCCCGAACGCCGGGTGGTAAGCCACATCGGCCAGCGGCAGCAGCCGGTCGCCGAACGCCAGGGCTTGCAATTCCGATGCAGGCACCTCGGGCAACACCAGGCCAGGTTCGACCGCAAAGCCCAAGCGCCGGAAAAACGCCGGCTCGCCCAGCGCCAGGCAGCCTGCGGCGCCGCGCTCGCGCAACGTGGCAAGCGCGACCTGCACCAGCCGCGTCCCCAGCCCTTGCCGTTGGTGGCCGGGCCCCACGGCCAGCGGGCCAAGCGCGAACCAGCCGGGCGAATCGTCCGACAGCGCCACCGGCGAGACGGCCAGATGCCCGACCACGTAGCCGTCGTGGTCGGCGACCAACGACAGCACGAGTGCGCCGTCCTGACGCAATCCTGCAATCACCTGGTGCTCGTCACGCCGGCTGTGTTCGGCGCGCATGAAGGCCACCATGGTCAGCAGTTCGATGGCAGCAGCGTCGCCTTCGGTGGCTTCGCGGATCAACACGTTCATCGGTGGCACCGCGCGCAGCCATGGCTGGCAATCGTCCGCATCACAGGCCCTGCAACAACGCTGCGAACGCGCGCGCCGACGCGTCGACGTGCGAGGCCAGACGATGGTCATCGTCGACCAGCAGCAGGCGCGCATGCCGGGCCTGCGCCCAGGCGATCACGTCGGCAGCCGGAATCAACGCGTCGCGCCAGGCATGCACGATCGAGATCGGCACCGATGCGGCGTCCAGCGCCGGCATCGGGCCCATCTTGGTCGGCGGCACCATCAGAAACAGGCCGCGCGTGGGCACCTGCAACGACACCATCCCGGCGATATACGAGCCCAGGCTGGAGCCGGCCAGCACCACCGGCCCCTTCTCGGCCGCCGCCCGCGCAATTTCCAGCAGGCGTTGCAGCCGGCCTGGCACGTCGCCCAGCGTACTCACCTCGCGGCGTGCATCCAGGTCAGTGTAATCCGGGCGCTCATGGGTCCAGCCCAACTGCTCGGCCACGTTGGCCAGCGCGGTCACCTTCAAGGCGTCCGGGCCGCTTTCGAAGCCGTGCGAGAGGATGCAATGGCCGCGACTCATAGCGCCTGCACCGTATCGCCGATGCGCAGCACGCCGCCGCGCAGCACGCGTGCGCACAGCCCACCGTGGCCGCGCATGGCGTTATAGCCGCCCGCACCCAGGGCATCTTCCATGCGCGAACATGGGTCGCACGGGTCGGTGCCTTCCAATTCGATTTCGCCGATTCGGAATCGCCGCCCTTTCAGCGCGATCAACGCAATTCCGGACACCACCAGGTTGCGCCGCAGCGTCGCCGGCGAGATGGTGCCGTGTCCTGACAGCGCCGCGATCACCGGCAAATGCTCGGCCTGGATCAGGGTCACGCCGCGCTTGCCGCTGCCACCCTTGTAGCGGTCTCCCACAAGACCCATACCGGTGCTGACCTGCGCCGCGTCCACTTCCTGCATCGCCACCTCACGCGCCGGGCGCACGCCGATCCAGGTCACCTGACCGGTCTGTGGCAGCGTCGCCATCAATTTGCCCAGAGGGCTGTCGGGATTCAAAGCCATCGGGCAATGCTAGCATCCGCTCCATGTCCGATGCCGTCTTGCCGTCGCCGCCAATCACCTATGCGCCGTTATCCTACGAATCGCGGTTGGCCAGGCGCGCGCTCACCCAGATCGACATGGTGGTCATCCATTGCACCGAATTGCCGGACATGGCGATGGCGCGCGAATACGGCGAACGCGTGCTTTATGACAGCGGCACCGGCAACAGCGGGCATTACTACCTCGATCGCAACGGCAGCATCCAGCAATACGTCGCCCTGGAGCGCGTTGCGCATCATGTGCGCGGGCACAACCCGCATACGCTGGGCATCGAACTGGTCAACCGCGGCCGTTATCCGCACTGGCTGGATTCGCGGTATCAGCAGATGACCGAACCGTATCCCGAAGCGCAGATCGCCGCGCTGATCACCTTGTTGCAATGGCTGCAGCAGCAGCTGCCCTCGGTGCGGCGCATCGCCGGCCATCAGGCGCTGGATACCACCCAGGAAGCCGCCAGCGACGACCCGGCCCGTAAAATCCGGCGCAAGCTCGACCCCGGCCCGCTGTTCCCGTGGCCGCGCATCGAAGCGGCGGTGAGCTGGTCGCACACGCCGCGTTAGGAGGCGCTTTCTTGCCCCTGCCGGTGGGCGAGTCACTGCGTTACGTCGGTCATGCCCGGTCGCGCCCGACAGCGCCGAGAAGCGATCCAACCTGCGTGCCAGCCGCGCCGTCGAAAGACAGCGTCGCCCGGAGAACACGCACGTGACCGCTCCCGGATGCTGTGATGAGCCATTGAAAACACCTCTTGCCTCGCACACCGTCCACCCGTTGCAGCACACTCAACGTTCGGTCGCACGGTAAGTCTTCTCGCCGGCATTCACTGCCACGTCCAACCGGTTTTCAGGCGGCGCGATGGGGCAGACCACATGGGGCGTCAGTGCGCATGGCGGGTTTTCGGCCAGATTGAAATCCAGGACCACCTGACCATCGCGGGGCGAGGTGGCAAACAGATACCGCGCGCCGCCATAACTCTCCTTGCCGCTGGTGCGGTCGGCGAACAGGAAGAACAGGCCCTGGCCATCTTCCTGCAGCAGCGGCCGCAAGCGGTATTCGTGGCCGTTGAGCGAGAACACGGCTTCTCCCGGCACCTCCACGGTGAGCGGCGTGCCGATCGAGGTCAGCAAGGTGGTCGTGCGCGGCGTTGGATAGGGTTGCCACTGCGCCTGGATGCGCCACTGCGGATCGGTCGGGAAATATTCCAGCCCGTCGAACTGCGTCAGCGCGGGCGCTGCCGGGTCGCGGAAGCGCCAGCCGTACAAGGCGCCTGTCTGCACCAGGTAGAACTGTCGGCCACCCACGTCCAGCCGGTCGCCGCGCTGCCCTGCCCGCTCTGGTTGCAGGCGTACGTCGCCGATGCGCTGCCCGTTGAGCGTCACCGCGGCAGAGCCATCTGCGCGAAAGCGTATGTGTCCTGCAGCATCCAGCGTCAGTTGCCCCAGCTGCGCAGGGCCGGCAGGCAGGACGATATCGCTGAGCGGGTCGCTGCCCACACGGTACTGGCCGGCGCGCACGCGCCCCGAACCGGTATAGCTCAACCACCCATCGGGCGCCCGCAGCTGCCTCAGCCGCTCCGCGCGCGCGCGTTCCAGCGCGACTTCGTACACATCATGCGGCGCCGCATTGCGATGAGCGACCGCAGGCGTATCGCTGACATCGGCGGACGACTCCGCCGAACAGGCAGCCAGCGTCCATACCGCGACGCACAGCGCGCCAACCCGTAACTGCAACCGCATGGCTCACCCAGCACTGCAAGAAACTGCGCTCCGCGCAGCGAACCTGCGTCCCCACAGGTCACCGTTCCTGCCGCCATTGTGCCTGCAATCAGGCGCCGGTCGCGACCGGGCGCGAGGCATCTTGCAGCCAACCACTCCAGGAACCGGCGTAGACGCGTGCACCGGACAACCCGGCCACTTCCAACGCCAGCAACAGATGGCAGGCCGTCACGCCCGATCCGCACATCACCACCGCCTGCTCGGGCCGGTACGCACCCAGCAACGCGGACAACTCGGCGCGCAGTTCGGCAGCTGGTTTGAAGCGACCATCACGCAGGCTCAGTCCCAGCGGGCGACTCACTGCACCGGGCACGTGCCCGGCCACCGGGTCGATCGGCTCGACTTCGCCACGGAAACGCTCGCCTGCCCGTGCGTCCAGCAACCAGCCCGGCGCCTGTTGCAGGCGCTGCGCGATCTGCTCGGCATCCACCACCGCCGTGGCGTCAAAGTGGCCCGGATACGCGGTGCCGCTGCGCAAGGCAGGCGACTCGGTGCTTTCCGCAAAACCGGCCGCACGCCACGCGGCCAAGCCACCGTCCAGCACCGCCACCCGGCGATGGCCCATCAGCCGCAACATCCACCATGCGCGCGCGGCCGCCATGCTGCCATCGCCTGCGTCGTAGACAACCACCAGGCTCTGCGGATCAATGCCCCATTCGCCGAGGCGTCTTGCAAAAGCCTCGCTATGCGGCAACGGATGCCGCCCCTGCGCCGGCCGTGACAGATCTGCAAGGTCGTGGTCCAGATCGGCATAGTGCGCGCCGGGCAGATGCCCCTGCGCGTACGCCTTGCGCGCTGCGTGCGGGTCTGGCGCGGTCGGTGGCGCGGCACGCGCATCCAGCAGACGCAGCTGTGGATGCTGCAACGCGGCCGAAAGCGTGGCGGCATCGACCAGCGTGGTCCAGTTCGGATCTGCACTCATGCAACCTGCTCCAGGCGACGACGAAGATTGAGAAGAATGGCGGCGGTGGCGCCCCAGATACGGTGGGCAGGCCAGTCGTATTCGAGCACGCGTCGCGGGCGTCCGCGGAACTCCAGTTCCACACTGCGCAGATTGTCCGGGTCCATCAGATAGGCCAGCGGCACTTCGAAGACGTCCGCCACTTCATCCGGCTGCGGCACCGCCACGAACGCCGGGTCGATGACCGCCACCACCGGCGTCACCCGAAATCCGCTCACCGTCACAAACGGATCCAGGTACCCCAAGGCATGCACGTGCTGCGCCCCCAGCGCGATTTCTTCGCAACTCTCGCGCAGCGCTGCAGCAGCGGCATCGGCATCGGACGGCTCCATCCGCCCGCCGGGGAAGCTGACCTGCCCGGCGTGATGGCGCAGGCTGTCCGTGCGCCGGGTCAGCAACACCGTCGTGCCCTGTTCGCGCGGCACCAGCCCGCACAGCACCGCCGCTTCGGCAGACGGGTCGCCGTCGGTCAGGTCGATCAGCTCGGCATGGTTCCAACCCGGCCCGGCCGGCGCGGTATCCAGCGGATACAGCGCCCGCCTCAACTGCGCGTATTCGGGCAGCCGCGCCGTCAGCGCGCGTGCGGGCAGCACCGTGTGCAGATAGTCCTGGCGTTCGGCGTCGCTCATGCTCATCCAGCGTGCAATTTCATCCAGGCTGCGCAAACAGCCGACGCAGTGCGACTGCGCGTCCAGCGAACATACACCGATACACGGACTTGGCAGAGGGCCGGCCTCGGATCCGACATCGTTGCCACTCATCGCTGGGTCCTGCGGCCGCTGCATCGTTGCATCATTCTCTTCAGACAATCGCTGGACCAAAACGACAACGCCGGCCTGGTGGCCGGCGTTGTCGCAACAACATCACGTGCAATTACTTGACGCTGACCAACTTGATCTCGAACTGCACAGCCACGTTCGGCGGGAACGGGGTACGCGGGTCGGCACCGTAGGCCTTTTCCGGCGGCAGGGTCACTTCCCACTTCGAGCCGGCCGGCATCTGCAGCAGCGTGTCGCGCATGGCCTGCATTTCGACTTCGCTGACCTTGATGGCCGGGATCTGCTGCGCCGGACGTGCCTTCTCGCGGTCCCCGAACGGGAACGGACCAGCCACTTCCAGCTGCACGGTGCTGGCCTGGGTCGGCTTGGCGCCCTTGCCGGCTTCGATCACGCGGTACTGCACGCCGCTCGGCAGCGTCTGCACGCCGGCGGTGCTCTTGTTCTTGGCCAGGAACGCATCGCTCTTGGTCTTGTTGGCTGCAGCGGCCTTGTCGTACTCGGCCTTGGCCTGCTGGGCACGGCCCTGCTCGCGCTTCTGGAAGGCCTCAACGGCCGGCTTCAACTGGTCGGCAGTGATGGCCGGCTGCTTCTTGGCATAGGCGTCCTGCAGACCCTTTACCACCGAGTTGATGTCGAGCTGCTCGCCGCGGCCGGTGAGCTCGGCAAGGTTGTTGCCGTAGTCGTAGCCGAAGTAATAGCTCAACTTGCCCTTCTCGGACGTCGTGTCCTGGGCCAGTGCATTGCCCGTCAGGGCCAGGGCCGCCACAGCGACCGCGATAGAACGCAACTTCATCAAACAATTCTCCAGGGTGGTGGCACAGGACGGGTCTGCCGCCTGAGATGACGCGCTAGGATAGCGGCCGCGATACCGAACCGCTACTTATCGCGAAAGCTAGGACCAGCAAGGGTTTGGGAAGTTCCGTGTTTACTATTTTTTTACGTTCGCAAGGGTTCACATGTCCAATCACGTCATTCTGATCGCCGATCACGCCAGCGTCCGGACGATTACGGTCAATCGGCCGGACAAACTGAACGCATTGAACCGGCAGACCATGCAGGCCCTGGATCAGGCGTTCCAGGACGCAGCCAATGCGGACGATATACGCGCCGTGATTCTCACCGGCGCCGGCCCCAAGGCCTTCGTGGCGGGTGCCGATATCGCGGAAATGAGTGACCTGTCGGCAATCCAGGGGCGCGAGTTCTCGTTGCTGGGCCAGCAACTGATGCGCCGGATCGAGCGCATGCCCAAGCCGGTGGTCGCGATGATCAATGGCTTTGCGCTGGGCGGCGGCCTGGAGCTGGCAATGGCGTGCCACCTGCGCATCGCCGCAGCAACAGCGCGCCTGGGGCAACCGGAAATCAATCTCGGCCTGATCCCCGGCTTTGGCGGCACGCAGCGCCTGCTGCGCCTCACCGGCCGCGCCGCAGCGCTGGAACTGTGCCTGCTCGGCCTGCCGATCGACGCGGCCCGCGCACTGCAATTGGGCCTGGTCAATCGCGTGGTCGAAGCGGATGCCCTGCACGAAGAAACGCTGGCGCTTGCGCAACGCCTGGCAACTGCAGCGCCGCTGGCACTGCGCGGCATTCTGGATGCGGTGGTGTTCGGCGGCGAATGCGCCATCGAGGAAGGCCTGCAGCTGGAAACCGCGCAATTTGCGTTGTTGTTCGCCACTGACGACATGCGCGAAGGCACTCGCGCATTCCTCGATAAACGCCCCGCCCAGTTCCACAACCGCTGATATCGCCATGACGCTCGAGCTCATTCCGGCATCGCGTCCGTTGCCGCTGCGGTTGTTCGATTGTGTGCAGGCCGACGACCTGGATCGTGCGCTGGCACTCGGCTTGATGGCCTATCTGCCCGACCCGCAGCACGATACGCTGGACGCCGACTGCCCGCAGGTCTGCGCCACGTTGCTCAGCGCGCAACGCCGTCTACAAGACGCCTGGGCCGCGCGCGAACGCTACCGCGCGCGCTCGGCGCGCCTGCAACGGCGCGCCGCCGAACGCGATGCGCGCAGGGCGCCCGCCCCGGCGCCCAGCCAACCGGCAACGCCCGCACTGCCGCCGCTGGCCGCTGCCATCCTGGCGCGCGCGAAGGCGAAAGCCGCTGGCGGAGCGCAGCCATGAACACACCCCAGGCAATGGTACCGGCGCGTCGTGGCAGCAGCATGCGCAAGCCCGAGATACAGGAGATGTTCGAGCGCCTGCGCGAACTCAATCCGCACCCCACCACCGAGCTGGAATACACCACCCCATTCGAGTTATTGATCGCGGTGCTGCTGTCGGCGCAAGCCACCGATGTCGGCGTCAACAAGGCGACCCGCAAGCTCTATCCGGTGGCCAACACCCCACGCGACATTCTCGATCTCGGCGAGGAGGGCCTGAAGCGGTATATCTCCACCATCGGCCTGTTCAACGCCAAGGCCAAGAACGTCATCGCCACCTGCCGCATCCTGCTGGAGCGCTATGGCGGCGAGGTGCCGCATGATCGCGCCGCGCTGGAAGCGCTGCCCGGCGTGGGCCGCAAGACCGCAAATGTGGTGCTCAACACCGCCTTCGGCGAGCCCGCCATGGCCGTGGACACGCATATCTTTCGCGTTTCCAACCGCACCGGTCTTGCGCCAGGCAAGGACGTGCGCGCGGTCGAAGACAAGTTGATCAAGGTGATCCCGGCCGAGTTTCTACACGATGCGCATCACTGGCTGATCCTGCACGGACGCTACGTCTGCAAGGCACGCAAGCCGGATTGCCCGGGCTGCGTGATCCACGATCTATGCCGCTACCGCGACAAGACGCCACCGGCGCCTGAGCGGCAAACAAAAACCAAGAATTGAGGCAGCAGTGGCGCCGGAGCAACGGCGCAACCGCGCGCCCTCGTCACACGCAGCAAACCGCAAGGCTGCAAGCTTTTACGAATCTCGAATCCCCACTCCGCCCAAAAAAATCGTGACCGGATGATGCGTCTTTTGGCGCCATGCATCACCCGATCACGATGGGGGTCACCCGGCGCGAACGCCGGGCGTTTACAACACTTTACGCAGCTTTCGCTTGCTCGACGCGCTGTTCCACCAGCACGCCATCCACTGTGGGCTGGCCTTCGACACGTCGATCCAGCTCCTTCCAGTCCACCACCAGTTCGCAGCCGCGTGAGGCCGCATTGCGGCTCCAGTCGCGCAACAACTCGATGCAGGCATGATCGACGTGGTGCAGCTTGGCCACATCCAGATGCAGCGCAGTGTTCGGCGGCACGCTTTCCAGCGTACGTGCCATGGCCGGCACCTTCAGGAAGGTGGCCGAACCCTGGAGGGTCAGATGCATTTCGTCCTTCTTGTCGGCGTGCTCGCGCACCTCGACCTTCAGACGCGAAGAATGCAGTGCCAGACGGAACAGCGACAGACCGAAGCCGATCAGCACGCCGGTCAGCAGGTCGGTGGCCACGATCGCGAAGGTGGTCGCCAGGTAGATCGCGGCCGTTCCGCGGCCATAGGTCGCCAGCTCCTTGACCTGCCCGATCTTGATCATCTTCACGCCGGTATAGACCAGGATGCCGGCCAGACAGGCCACCGGCGTCATCCGCAGCAGCCACGGCAACAGCATGGCGAACACCAGCAGCCAGCTGCCGTGCAGGATGGTCGATGCACGCGTTGCCGCACCGGCCTGCACGTTGGCCGCGCTGCGCACGATCACCCCGGTCATCGGCAATGCACCCAGGAAGCCGCAGAGCATATTGCCCACGCCCTGCGCCGCCAGCTCACGGTCGTACTGCGTCCGCGCCCCCTGATGCATGCGGTCCACCGCCGCCGCCGACAGCAAGGTCTCGGCGCTGGCGATGAAGGCGAAGGTCACTGCCGAGACCAGCAAGGTGTGGTTGAACACGCCAAAGATGTCGGAAATGCTGGGGATGCTGATCGCAGAGAACAGATTGGTCGGGACATCGACCTTGTTGACGTTCAAGCCCTGCAACTGCACGGTCGCGGTGACAACCACCACCGCGATCAATGCACCCGGCAGAAACCGCAGGCGCTGCGGGCGCAGCTTGTCCCAGGCCAGGATGATACCGATCGTCGCCAGACCCACGAACAGCGCATTACGGCCGGTCCCCTCGCTGATGGCCTGCCACAACACGCCAGGCAATGCAGCGAAGTTTTCCAGACCGCGGGCCTTGGGCGCGGCATCCATCAAGACGTGCGCCTGCGAGGCCACGATCAGGATGCCGATGCCCGACAACATGCCGGCCACCACGGCCGGCGATGTCATCCGGAACCAGACGCCTGCGCGGCACAGACCGGCAATCAGCTGAATTGCGCCGGCCACCAAGATCACCGGCCCGAGCGCAACAGCGCCGTGCTCCCGCACCAGTTCGAACACCAACACAGCCAGGCCGGCGGCCGGCCCGCTCACCTGCAGCGGAGAACCCGCCAGAAAGCCGACGACCAGACCACCCACGATGCCGGTGATCAGGCCCGCGGCGGGCGGCATGCCGGATGCGATCGCGATACCCATGCACAGCGGCAGCGCGACAAGGAAGACCACCACGGACGCCAATAAATCACGCCCAAACAGTCCCTGGCGGAAATATCCGCCGATACCTGATGTGTTCATGGCAGGCTCCGTCAGGCGAGTTCAGCGCGCACGACTTGTTGCAGTCGCGGGCGTGGAGTGGCTTCGGGGGTGCTTTCGGCCAGCAGTGGCCGGAAGCCACCCTTCTCGGCATCGAAGGCGCGGATCTCCCCGTGCGCGATATCGTAGATCCAGCCGTGGATGCGCAACGTGCCCGCCGCCAGGCGCGCTGCCACCACCGGCTGCGTGCGCAGGTGGTCCAACTGCGAGACCACGTTCTCTTCGGTCATGCAGCTCAGCGCTTCATGGCTCTGCGGATCGTGCCCGTGATGCGCGGTGACATGGCGCGCCGCATCGGTGTGCTTGAGCCACGCTGCCACGGAGGGCACGTCTTCCAGCGACTCCGGCTTGAGCACGGCCTTCATCGCGCCGCAGTCGGTGTGCCCGCAGATCACGATATGGCGAACGCCCAGCACTGCGATGGCGTATTCGATCGCTGCCACCACGCCACTGACATGTTGCGAGTACGGCGGCACCACATTGCCGATATTGCGATAGACGAACAATTCGCCTGGCTGTGCGGAGAAGATCAGCTCCGGCATGACGCGCGAGTCTGCGCAGGTGATGAACAGCGTGTGCGGGCTCTGGCCGCCTGCCAGTTCCTGAAAGCGCGCACTCTGACGCGGATAGACTTCCTTACGGAAATGGCGAAAACCTTCTAGCAAACTTTCCATGGGAGATTCCTCTAGGCAACGAATAGCCATCCGCGGCGCAAACCGCGAATTGCAAGACAAACAAATCAATTGGGAATCCGGCGCGGAATGCACCGGGTGCAGCGACAGCGGGGATCAGCCAAGCAGTGCGTTTGGAGGGCGCAGCTGTGGGATCAGGTCGCGTTTTTGATTTGCCGGCGCGTGATGCGCGTGCCAAGAGGGGGAATACCGCGCCAGCATCGGCCATGCTTGGGAGAGCAAGGGGATATCGTCTGCAGGCTGTGTGTCGACTTGGCTCTGTGTATCGCCGTCGTCCTGCGGATCTTCTGCTGCATCGCGTTCTTCGCCAGCATCCACCATTACCGCCAGGCCGTCGCCCACGAACGCATGATGCATGCGCGCGTGCGCATTGGCTGCCGACCACGCGGAAAGCGCGAGCAGGCAGACCAACAGCATTTGGAGGAATCGAGGAAACATGGCCTCGAAGCTAACAATTTTGACGCCGCGTATGCAAGTGGTGCGCCGCACAAACTGACGCATGTGTTCAGGCTGACATAGCGCCAGTTCAGCCCGTCAGCGCCACAGCTGGGAAATTCAAGGCGTTGAGGTTGGCACCGAGTACTGTCATAAAACAGCGCCGTTCAGTTTTTTGACACACACCGACATAGTTGAAACGCACGTAAACTCTTGTCTTTATTGGCAAAAATGACGTATTACGTTTCCTGTTGTTTTGTCACATTAACGCAACCTTCACACCCTAGCCTGCGCCCACTTTCTCAGGTCGCAAGGCATCTATGAAACTCGCTCCCACCCTGCTTGGTTCCGCGCTGCTGCTGGCACTGGCCGCCCCTGCAGCACACGCCGAGATCGCCATCGATGTAATCGGTGGTTCGGAAATCTCGCTGGAAGGCCTGGTCCAGGCCGACGGCAACTGGTTCCACAACGATGTGCAGGACCTCAATGGCCCGATCGGTGCCAATGGCGACAATTCCGAGTTCAGCATCCGGCGCGCCGAGCTGGTCCTCAAGGGCAAGGGCCCGGGCAACTTCGAATGGGTCGCCGGCTATGACCCGAGCGTGCTGAAGGAGGTCACCATCCGTGGCACCACCATTCGCAGCACGGGCCGCTTCCTGGATAACAACATCAAGTACAAGTTCGGCGGCAACGCGAACAATTACCTGCAGATCGGCCAGTTCAAGCAGCCCAACAGCCTGGAAGAACTGTCCAGCACCAAGAACAACGACTTCGTCTCCAAGGCGTCGGTGACCAACACCTATGGCATCTCGCGCCGGTTGGGCGTGGCCTATGGCATGGGCGACAACAATTGGAGCGTGACCGCCAGTGCATTCGGCCGCGAGCTGACCCGTAACCAGGCGCACGGCAACGGCTATGGCGCGCGCGGCACCTGGGCACCGATCAACGAGACTGGCAACGTGCTGCACTTCGGCCTGAGCTACCTGGCCTACGACACCGACGACGACACCTTGCGCCTGCGCGCACGCCCCGACGCCGACCTGACCACCGTTCGCCTGATCGACAGCGGCGCCATCACCAATGTGGACAACGTTGGCGTGGCCGGTGCCGAGGCGATGTGGATCACCGGGCCGTTCAAGCTGCAGAGCGAGTACTTCCAGGAAAACGCCAACCGCATCGGTGCCAATGCGCACGACTATAAGAGCGACGGCTGGTACGTGAGCGGCGTCTGGAACCTCACCGGCGAAACCTGGGGCTACAAGGCTGGCGTGCCGACCACCCCGCTGCCCAACGAGCCGGCATCGGGCATGTGGCAGCTGGCGGTGCGCTACGACACCCTGGACCTCAACGATGGCCACCTGGTCGCCAACGGCAACACACCGTTCGTCGATGGCGTGCTGGGCGGCAAGATGAACATCTGGACGGTCGGCGCCAATTGGTACTGGCGCTCGAACTTCAAGTTCGCCCTCGACTACGCCAAGGTCGACAGCACCCGCTACAACAGCACCACCCGCGGCCTGGTCGACGATAACCCGTCGATCATCGAAGCACGCGCGCAGTTCTACTGGTAAGTGCGTCGCTGCCGCGTGCGATCGGTCGAGCGCACGCGGTGGCAGCGCCGCCACTTCCTGCCGGCCTGAACATCCGACGGCGCAACGCCGTCATCGCCCTGTCATTTCCCAGACACCGCATGGTCATGCCATTGCCCTGCAATGGCACCACGGCGGGACGTCCTCATCCCTTCGCTACAGGAGCTGTTCCGTGATCCACTCCTTCAAGACCCGTCTGGCCGTCGGCGTACTCGCCGCCTCGCTGGCACTGTGTGCCCAGGCTGCCGATGTCACCGGTGCCGGTGCGTCGTTCATCTACCCGGTGATGTCCAAGTGGTCGGCCGACTACAACGCCGCCACCAAGAAGCAGGTCAACTACCAATCGATCGGTTCGGGCGGCGGTATTGCCCAAATCAAGGCGGCCAGCGTGGACTTCGGCTCGTCCGATGCCCCGCTCAAGCCGGAAGAATTGGCCGCTGCCGGCCTGGCGCAGTTTCCCTCGGTGATCGGCGGCGTGGTGCCGGTGGTCAACGTTCCGGGCGTCGCCGCCGGTACGCTCAAGCTGGACGGCAAGACGCTGGGCGACATCTTCCTGGGCAAGGTCAGCACCTGGAACGACCCGGCCATCGCTGCGCTCAACCCGGGCATGAAACTGCCGGAAGGCAAGATCACCGTGGTGCACCGCTCCGACGGTTCGGGCACCAGCTTCAACTTCACCAACTACCTGTCCAAGGTCAACCCGGACTGGAAGAGCAAGGTTGGCGAAGGGACTGCCGTGCAGTGGCCGACCGGCATCGGCGGCAAGGGCAACGAGGGCGTGGCCGCCTACGTGAAGCAGATCAAGGGCGGCATCGGCTATGTCGAGTTGTCGTACGCGCTGCAGAACAAGATGGCCTACACCGCAATGAAGAACGCGGCCGGCAAGTTCGTGCAACCGTCGGATGAAACCTTCGCCGCCGCGGCCAACAGTGCCGACTGGGGCACGGCCAAGGACTTCTATCTGGTGATGACCAACGCCGCTGGCGATAACGCCTGGCCGATCACGGCGACCAATTTCATTCTGGTGCAGAAAAAGCCGAAGAACCCGGCTGGCCTGAAGAACACGCTGGACTTCTTCCGCTGGGTCTACACCAAGGGCGATGCGCAGGCCAAGCAGTTGGACTACGTGCCGCTGCCGGACACGCTGGTCACCCAGATCGAGGCGTATTGGGCCAAGAATCTGCCGCACTAAGGACGGCGCAGCCTCTGGTGCAGCGCCAAGGTGGGCAAGCCATGCCTTCAACGGCATGGGCGGTTGTCTGGTCCATGCCGGCGACCTGCAGGGCCGCCTGAAATGGCAACCAGGTGCCCCGCACCGAGGCTCGGCAGCCAGCACGAAAACGCGTAAAGGAACGACGCCGTCTCTCTCCCCGGCGTTGCCCCGGGACGCGGATCCCGGAGGGTGCCACGCCCTCCGCGGTCCGCGTCCTTTTTTTGTGATGCGTTGGCCAGAAGGCACTGTCATGCAGGTGTAACAAAAACATCATTTCATAGTGTGGTCTGCCGGAGACACCGGCCAATCCAGCCTCGGAGCTTCCATGAAATTGCAGTCGGCCAGCCTGACCGCCCTGTCCCTCACCATCGCCCTCGCCCTGGCCGCGTGCTCGCCCGGCAAGGACGCGCAGTCCGCAGACGCCGCAAAGGGCGCGCCGACCGCAGGCGCCACCGCCAGCGACAGCAAGGGCGCTGAAATTTCCGGCGCCGGTGCGTCCTTCATCTATCCGCTGGTGTCCAAGTGGTCGGCCGACTACAACGCCGCCACCGGCAACAAGGTCAACTATCAGTCGATCGGCTCCGGCGGCGGTATTGCGCAGATCAAGGCCGGCACCGTGGATTTCGGCTCGACCGACAAACCGCTGGACAGCACGGAACTGCAACAGGCTGGCCTGGGCCAGTTCCCGTCCGCCATCGGCGGCGTGGTGCCGGTGGTGAATCTGGAAGGCATCGCGCCGGGCAAGCTGCGCCTGACCGGCGCCCTGCTGGGCGATATCTTCCTGGGCAAGGTCACCATGTGGAACGATGCGGCCATTGTGGCGGCCAACCCGGGCGTGACCCTGCCGGCCACCAAGATCAATCTTGTGCATCGCTCGGATGGTTCGGGCACCACCTTCAACTTCTCCAACTACCTGTCCAAGGTCAGCCCGGAGTGGAAGAGCAAGGTCGGCGAAGGCACCTCGGTGCAGTGGCCGGGCGGCGTGGGTGGCAAGGGCAACGAAGGCGTTGCCTCGTATGTGCAGCAGATCAAGGGGTCGATCGGTTACGTCGAGCTGGCCTACGCCCTGCAGAACAAGATGCCGTATACCTCGCTGCAGAACGCGGCCGGCCAGTGGGTCGAGCCGAATGCGGAAAGCTTTGCCGCCGCCGCTGCCAGCGCCGACTGGGCCAACGCCCGTGACTTCAACCTGGTGATCACCAATGCGCCGGGCGAGAAGGCGTGGCCGATCACCGCGACCAACTTCATGTTGATGCACAAGCAGTCCAAGGACGCCGCGCGCAGCAAGGCGACGCTGGACTTCTTCAAGTGGGCGCTGGAAAACGGCCAGGCCCAGGCCAGCGAATTGCACTACGTGCCGCTGCCGCCGGAGCTGGTGAAGCAGATCGAAGCCTATTGGGGCAGCGAGTTCAAGTAATGCCCTGCACCCGCCCATGCGGCGGGCTGCGCTGCGGCGAGGTACCTGAAGGTGCCTCGCCGTTCCTGCTGTCTCACGCTCCCGCCATTGCGCGGGTGACGAGTCCAATCGAATGAATGCCACCGCCATTCCCGAAGCGATGACCGCGCCACGCGGCCGCGACCTGCGCGACGCACGTGCCGATCGCCTGTTCAAGCTTGCGCTGGCCGCTACGGTCGTTTTCGTCCTGTTGGCGCTCGGCAGCGCGGCACTGTCGATGCTGTGGGGCGGACGCCATGCCTTGCAGATGCAGGGCCTGAGTTTCTTCTATTCGGCCGACTGGAATCCGGTCGAAAACAAATACGGTGCGCTGGCACCGATCTACGGCACCCTGGTCACCGCGGTGATCGCGATGCTGATTGCGGTGCCGGTGAGTTTCGGTATCGCGTTCTTTCTGACCGAAGTGGCACCACGCTGGCTGCGTGGCCCGGTGGGCACTGCCATCGAACTGCTGGCCGGCATCCCCTCGATCATCTACGGCATGTGGGGCCTGTTCGTGCTGGTGCCGGTGATGACCGAACATGTCACGCCGTGGCTCAACGATCATCTCGGCACGCTGCCGCTGATCGGCCCATTGTTCCAGGGCCCGCCGTTGGGCATCGGCCTGCTGACCGCCGGCTTCGTGCTGGCGATCATGGTGATTCCCTTCATCTCTTCGGTCATGCGCGAAGTGTTTTTGACCGTGCCCACGCGCTTGAAGGAATCGGCATACGCACTGGGCTCGACCAAGTGGGAAGTGAGCTGGGACATCGTGCTGCCCTACACCCGCTCGGCGGTGATCGGCGGCGTGTTCCTGGGTTTGGGGCGTGCGCTGGGCGAAACCATGGCAGTGGCGTTCGTGGTCGGTAACACGGTGCGCCTGTCGCCGTCGCTGCTGGAGCCTGGCACCACCATCGCGGCGTTGATCGCCAACGATTTCGGCGAAGCCACTGAAACCTACCGGTCGGCATTGCTGCTGCTGGGCTTCGTGTTGTTCATCGTGACCTTCATCGTGCTGGCCATCGCACGCTTCATGCTGATGCAGCTGTCGCGTCGGGAGGGCAACTGATGTCCGCCGCTTCGGTGTCGCAATCGCTGTACAACCGCCGCCGGGTCGTCAACGCCATTGCGTTGCTGCTCTCCTGCGTCACTGCGTTGTTTGGTTTGTTCTTCCTGGCCTGGATCCTGTGGACGCTGGTGTCCAAGGGCGTGCCGGGCATCGACCTCAACCTTTTTACCAAGATGACGCCGCCGCCGATGCAGGAAGGCGGCCTGCTCAACGCCTTCTTCGGCAGTGCGGTGATGTGCGGGCTGGCGCTGGCCATCGGCACGCCGCTGGGCATCGCCGCAGGCACCTGGCTCGCGGAGTACGGCAATGCGCGCAAGGCCGGCGTGGTGGTGCGCTTCGTCAACGACATCCTGTTGTCGGCGCCCTCGATCGTGCTGGGCCTGTTCGTCTACACCTTGTACGTGATGCAGACCGGTGGGCGCTTTTCGGCATTCGCCGGCGCACTGTCGCTGGCCTTCATCGTGCTGCCGGTGGTGGTGCGTACCACCGACGAAATGCTGCGATTGGTGCCGGCGCAGATGCGTGAAGCCGCATTGTCGTTGGGCATTCCGCAGTGGAAAGTCACCGTGCAGGTGCTGTACCGCAGCGCCTCGGCAGGCATCGTCACCGGCGTGCTGCTGGCACTGGCGCGCATCAGCGGCGAAACCGCACCGCTGCTGTTCACCGCATTCGGCAACCAGTACTGGAACAGCAACATCTTCCAGCCGATGGCCAGCGTGCCGGTGATCATGAATCAATTCGCCGGCAGCCCGTACGACACCTGGCAAACGCTGGCCTGGGCCGGCGCGCTGGTACTGACCGTGTTCGTGTTGCTGGTGAGCCTGGGTGCGCGTGCCCTGCTCTTGCGCAACAAGATTTCCAATGACTGACCTTTCCCTCCGGACACCCGACATGAACGATCTCCAAAACGCCAAGCCGATGCATCGCATCGCTGTTCCGGCCGCCACGGGGGCGCCGACGGCGCAGGCGCCGGTGAAGGTGGCCGCACGCAATCTGGATTTCTATTACGACAAGTACCACGCGCTCAAGAGCATCAACATCGAGATTCCCGAAAAGCGCGTCACCGCGTTGATCGGTCCCTCCGGCTGCGGCAAGTCGACCTTGCTGCGCATCTTCAACCGCATCTATGCGCTGTATCCGAAGATGGAAGCGCGCGGCGAGGTGTTGCTGGACAACGAAAACATCCTGTCGCCGAAGTACCCGATGAACCGCCTGCGCAGCAAGGTGGGCATGGTGTTCCAGAAGCCGGTGCCGTTTCCGATGACCATCTTCGAAAACGTGGCCTACGGCATCCGCCACCACGAAAAGCTGTCCAAGGCCGACATGCAGAACCGCGTCGAGCAGGCCTTGCGCCAGGGCGCGCTGTGGGACGAGGTGAAGGACAAGCTGGGGCAGAGCGCGCTGGGGCTTTCCGGTGGCCAGCAGCAGCGCCTGTGCATCGCACGTGCGGTGGCGCTACGCCCGGATGTGCTGTTGCTGGACGAACCGACGTCCGCGCTGGACCCGATTTCCACCAGCCGCATCGAACAGTTGGTGGAAGAGCTCAAGCGCGACTACACCATCGTGATCGTCACCCACAACATGCAGCAGGCCGCGCGCGTGTCCGACTATACCGCCTTCATGTACCTGGGCGACCTGATCGAGCATGACCGCACCGAAACCATTTTTTCGCAGCCATCCAAGCAACAGACCGAGGACTACATCACCGGCCGCTTCGGTTGATGTAAGGCGCGCCAGCGCAACGCCGCATTGACGCAGTTCCGCCGCACCGCCCGGCACGACATTTGCATCATCTGCCATGTCGCCAAGGTTACGGCGGACATCCACCACTGCCACGAATCGAGACCACGATGAACCAGCACCTCAACGACCATATCGTCAAAAGCTACGACGAGGAGCAGCACCGTCTTGTCGCCGAGATCGTGCGCATGGGCGAGACGGCGGTGGCGCAGCTGGAAGCCGCGCTGGATGTGGTGGAGCGTCGCGATGACAACGCCGCGCACCGCATCGTGGTCAACGACGAGGCGATCGACGCACTGGAGCATGCGATCAGCCACGACGTGATGCGGCTTGCATTGCGCGGCCCGATGGCGCGCGATCTGCGTGAAATTCTTGCAGGCCTGCGGATTCCGGCCGATATCGAACGTATCGGCGATTACGCGGCCAACGTGGCCAAGCGCTCGATCGCGCTCAATTCCGCACCGCCGCTGCCGCAGACCGTGGGCCTGCGCGCGCTTGGCCAGATGGCGGCCGATGCCGTGCGCGAAGCCGTACAGGCGTATCGCAACAAGGATGCCGATGCGGCGATCCGTGTCCGCGACGAAGATGCACGCCTGGATGCGCAGTACACCGCGTTGTTCCGCGAGCTGCTCACCTACATGATGGAAGACCCGCGCAATATCACCCCGTGTACGCATCTGCTGTTCATGGCAAAGAATCTGGAACGCATTGGCGACCACGCCACCAACATCGCCGAGAACGTGTGGTTCCTGGTGCATGGCGAGCAGCCCTTGCCTCCGCGCGTGAAGCGCGACGACACCAGCAGCACCGGCGTCATCTAGACCGCGGCAGCGTGGCCGTAAGGCGCCGCAAGGCCTTCTCATTACGTATTCAGCTTGAAACTTCTACGGTGCAGCTGCACAGGCATTTCCTGTGACCCAGGAGTCCGCTGATGAAACGTTTCGTTGGATCCTTCATGGCCTTGACGCTGCTGACCTCTGGCGCAGCGTTTGCAGCACCGCAGCAGCACGAGCTGGATCACGACCGTGACCGCAATGCGCAGCGTCACGACGACCATGGTCCTGACCGCCATGACGATCACCGCGACGACAGGCATGACGACAGGCGCGACGATCGCCGCAACGCGCATCACGAGGATCATCGCAACGAGCGCCGCGGCCCGCCGTATCGCCGCGGCGAGCGGCTGGCACCGGACCATCGTGGTAGTCGCGTTGCCGACTACCACAAGCACCATCTCAAGCCGCCGCCGCGCGGGCACGAATGGCGTCGCGTGGATAACACCTACGTGCTGATCGCAGTGGCCACCGGGCTGATTACCAGCGTCGTCGCGGGTCGCTAAGGGCTCGCTCACCGTGTCGTTAGGGAGGCCCGGTCCGTGGCAACGCGGATCGGGCCTTTTCATTTCGGTGTATGGCGACTGTCGCTGTGTGGTCTGCAGTCGCCCGGTTCGGGGAAGACGCTCGCAGACAGTGGGCCGGCAATGCACGCCGACGCCACTCGAGTGGCCGTGCACCCAATCGTCGGGGCGTCGCTGCCGCCGGTGTGGGCGTGCCAGCCTGCAGCCAGGGCAGAGCCCGGCGTGCGACCTGCTAGGCTATGCGGATGAACGAACCGGTCGATGCACAGCCTGCCCCCTCTTTTTTGCCGATGTCGCGCCGCTTTCGTGGCTATCTGCCCGTGGTGGTGGACGTAGAGACCGGCGGGTTCGACTGGAACAAGCACGCACTGCTGGAGATCGCCTGCGTGCCGATCGAGATGGATACCGACGGACGCTTCTTTCCCGGCGAGACCGCCAGCGCGCACCTGGTGCCGGCGCCCGGGCTGGAGATCGACCCGAAGTCGCTGGAAATCACCGGTATCGTGCTCGACCACCCGTTCCGCTTCGCGAAACAGGAAAAGGACGCGCTGGACCATGTGTTCGCGCCGGTGCGCGCAGCGGTGAAGAAATACGGCTGCCAGCGCGCAATCCTGGTCGGCCACAACGCCCACTTCGATCTGAATTTTCTCAACGCCGCCGTGGCGCGCGTGGGCCACAAACGCAACCCGTTTCATCCTTTCAGCGTGTTCGACACGGTGACGTTGGCTGGCGTGGCCTATGGCCAGACGGTGCTGGCACGCGCCGCCCAGGCCGCCGGCCTGGACTGGAATGCGGCCGACGCCCACAGCGCGGTCTACGACACCGAACAGACCGCACGCCTGTTCTGCAAGATCGCCAACGCCTGGCCCGGGCCGGTGTGAGGACGGGATTCGTGATTGGGCATTCGGGATTGGCAAAAGCGTCGTGGTTTCTGGATTGAAGCGGCCAATCGCGTGCGTTTACCAAGCACGAGCCGCAACCGTTTGATCACGACGCAGCACTGCTGCCTGCTGCCGTACCCTCATCTGCCCTTCTGGGCACCTTCTCGTGCAGGAGAAGGAACGCCTGCGCTGCCGTTGCCAATCCCAAATCCCGATTCCCGAATCCCGGCGTCTAACCCACACAGATCCGATCGCGACCGGCGCTCTTGGCCTCGTACAAGGCGTGATCGGCGCGCTGCATCAGCGACGAGCCGGTGTCGTCGTCGCGCAGCGCGGCAACACCGGCGCTGAAGGTCACCTGCAAGCCCTCGACGCTGGCCCAGTTGTGACGGGCGTGGAAGAGCGCGCGGATGCGCAGGCAAAGCGCCTGTGCCTCGTCCAGCGTGGTGTCGGCCAATAGCAGCGCGAATTCTTCGCCGCCCAGGCGTGCCGGCAGATCCGAGGCGCGCGCGGCCGCCGTCAGGAGCACTCCCACCTCGTGCAGGACCGCATCGCCGCTGGCGTGCGAATAATGGTCGTTGATGCGCTTGAAGTGATCGATATCCAGAATCGCCAGCACCAGCGGCCGCCCACTGCGCCGTGCACGGCTGATATCGCGCGCCAGCGCTTCGTCGAAATGGCGACGGTTGGGTAGCCCGGTCAATGCATCTTCGTGCGCCTGGCGCTCGAACACATCGGACTTGATGCGCAAACGCGTCAATAGCTCGCTCTTTTCCTGATTGGCTTGCAGCAAGCGCTGCGCCTGCCGTTGCAGGTCTTCGGTGCGCTTGCGCACCAGCTCGGCCAGGCGCGCGTTATGGGTCTTGTAGCGATGCAGCAACACCCGATACAGCAGGGCCAGCAGCAAGAGCGCCCCCAGCGCCGCGGCAAAGCGCACATCCTGGCGTTGCCACCACAGCGGCAATACCTCGAACGCCCACACCGCTTCGTGCGGGCTCCATGCCCCGCCCGGATGGCGCGCAGCCACGTGCAGACGATATCGGCCCGGCGGCAGGCCGATGAATTCCACGCTGCGCTGCCGGCCGCGTTCGGTCCAGGTGTTGTCCAGGCCTTCCAGCCGGGTGCGGTACTCGATTCGCTCCGGCAGCAGAAAGCTCATGCCGACGTAGGACACGTTCAAGCGATGCCCGCCAGCCAGTTGGGCGCGCTGGCGCCACACCAACGGGCGGCCATCCTGCTGCGCGTTCTCGATCACTGCCGGCGGCGGGCGACGTTCGCGAAAGCGCTGCAGACGTGAGGGGTCGACCATGCTTACCCCGCCAGCTGTCACCACCCACACCGTGCCGTCGGCGCGCCGCAGCAGGCTGGGGCCGGAACTGCCGTTGGCCTGTGCATTGCCCATGCCATCGATCTCGCCATAGCGTTCGATCGCGAGCGTGCCGCGCCCATCGGCAACTGCATCGAGCGTCTTGAATTCGGTACGCAGCACGCCGCGATTGCTGCTGATCCACGCATTGCCAAGCCGGTCTTGGACAAGCTGGAACACCGTGTCGACCGGCATCCCCTGCTCCAGACCTACGCGTGCGAGAACGCCATTGCGCTCGCGATACAACCCGCGGTCGGTCGCGATCCACATGGCATCGCCGATGGCCTGAAAACCGAATACGCTGCGCGCGCCGCCCAGTTGCTCAAGATTCAACTGGCGCAGCTTGCCGTTGCGTAGCACTGCCGCACCATCGACCGAACCGATCCACACCGCGCCATCGACGTTGGCCAATGCGGTCACCACGCTGGCAGGCAAGCCGTCGATCGCCAACGGCGTGCGCTTGCCATCCACCAGCTGCACCACGCCACGCTGGGTTGCCAGCCATACCGTCTCGTGGTCGTCGATCACGATCGCGCGGATATGCCCGCCGGGAATGCCCTCGGCCTCGCCGTAATGGCGCAGCACGCGCCCGGCGCGCAACACGAAGACACCATCGGCATAGGTGCCTACCCAAAGATCGCCGTGCCGGTCCAGCGCCAGGCTGAGCACCGAAAGGCGTCGCCCCGATGGTGTGGCCACCGGCACCGCCACGATGCGCCCGTCCGGCAGCATCCGGTCCAGGCCGGCGGTTCCGGCGATCCACAGGCTGCCGTCGCGGTCTTCCAACAAGGCGCGGCTGTAGTCGCCGCTTAATCCATCGCGCTGGCTGTAGCGACTGAACAGTGTCTCGCGCAGCCGGAACAGACCGCCATTTGCGCCGACCCAGATGCTGCCTTCGGCGTCCTCGCGCAGACTGACGATGCGCCCGGTCGGCAGGCTGCGACCGGCCGGCAGATGCTCCACGCCGTACGGCCCGATCCGCAGCAGCCCCTGGTTTTCGCTGCCCAGCCACAGGTCGCCATTGCGATCCTGCAGCATCGCGGTGAAGTGACCCTGCCCCGGCACCCGATGCATCAGCTCGGCGCGCTCGCCCTGCAGGCGATACAGCTGATCTCCCGCAACCACCCACACCGTGCCGTCCGTTGCGCGATACGGCCATGCCAACCCCGGCGGAAACCCGAATGCGGCCGGCGCGCGGTGCATGCGCCCATCCGGTTCGCGGTAGATCAATCCATCGAAGGTGCCGATCAACAAGCGCCCCTGCGCATCGACCACCATGCGCGGAAAACTGCTTTGCAGCGGCGCGTCATCGCGCGGCGGGAAATAGTCGAAGCGCCCATCCGGCCACAGGCAGCCCAGCCCGTGCCCTTCGAACAACAGCCACATGCGGCCTTCGGCGTCCATGGTCATGGCATGGATCAACGCCTGCGGCCATTGCCCTTGCCGCTGCCACTGTCGCCATTGCCCGTCGGCACCATGCCGGACCAGATTGCCGCGCGCATCGCTCAGCCACAGCGCGCCATCGCGATCTACATACAGCGCGCCGACGCCGTTATCGGGCAGCCCCGGGCGCGTGCTGCGGTCGATCACGCTGAATTCCAGCCCGTTGTAGCGCACCAACCCTTCCCAAGTCGCGAACCACAGATACCCGTCGCGGGTCTGGGCGATGTCGCGCAAGGAGTTGTGCGGCAGCCCGTTGCGCGAACTCCAGCTATCGATGGCGTAATCGCGCAAGCGTGCCGTGCCGAACGGTGAGGCAGCCGCAACAAGCGAACACAGTGCCAACAGCAGGCAGGCGCCGACACCGAGCCAGCGCGGCTGCCGTCTATGTTTTCGTCGTGCTGACGCCTGGACGCCGCAACTGCTCTCGCCTGTTTGCCAGGCGCCCACCCCATCGTTCATCACACACAACGCGCCGTTCGCTGGCGATATGGTAGGCAAAAACGTCGCGCTGCGTTCGACGGTGGCTGCGCATGCCTGGAAAGCCTTGCTGCACCTCCCTGCACGTGCGCCAGTCAACGCCTCGCGAACCGCATCTGCGCGGAACATTGCGCAGATGCCCATCGGCAATGCAACGATCAAGCGTTGGCGCTGCTGTGCATCGCGTAACGCGCGTGGGTTACGCAGGCCGGCACGCCTGCGCTCGCGCCTGATGCATGCGGGCCGTTAGGTGCCCAGGCGCTGGCGCACGGCCTCGAACAGGGTCACACCGGTGGCGACCGACACATTGAGGCTTTCAATTTCGCCGGGCATCGGGATCTTGACCAGGCCGTCGCAATGCTCGCGGGTGAGACGGCGCAGGCCATCGGCCTCGCCACCCAGCACCAGCCCGACATTGCCGCGCAGATCCACGCTGTACAACGAAGCCTCTGCTTCGCCGGCCAAGCCATACAGCCACACACCCTGCTTCTGCAGGTCGCGCAGGCAGCGCGCCAGGTTGGTCACCGCCACCACCGGAATGCGGTCGGCCGCACCGGCGGAGGTCTTGCGCACGGTGGCGTTCACCGTGGCCGACTTGTCCTTGGGAATCACCACTGCGGTGACCCCGGCCGCTGCCGCACTGCGCAGGCATGCGCCAAGGTTGTGCGGGTCCTGCACGCCATCGAGGATCAGCACAAGCGCGCGCCCTTCGGCGGCCTCGACCAACCCTTCCAGCTCGTTCTCGGCCCACAGCCGCGCGGCGGCATAGCGTGCGGCCACGCCCTGGTGGCGTACCTGCCCACCCACACCGTCCAGTGCCTGGGTATTGACCCGGCGGACGTCGATGCCCTTGCGGCGCGCCTGTTCTTCGATCTCGGTCAGGCGCGGATTCTTGCTGCCGGCCTCGATCAACACCTCGCGCACGTTGTCGGCGTCGTTCTCGACGGACGAAGCGACAGCATTGACGCCGACGATCCACTGGTTCTGCTTGCTCATTGCGGGCATACGAAGAGGTAAAGGGGAATGGTAGGGCCTGCGGCCTGTCACGTCACGGCCGGTGCGTGGAGCCCGGCGATGCCAACGACGCGATGCGGCGATGGCACTGGTGCTGGACGCGCAGCGCCCGGGGCCAATGGCGCACGCCTGCATTGACCGCACGCCGGCCGCGCACCCCATCGTGTCGATGGATGCCTGCCAGATGGCGCACTGGCGCGTGTTGCCGCGGCCAGTGACGGCCGCGAGCGAGGTGACGCCATTGCTGCTCGCATGCCGCGATCAGCAGCACAACAAACCAAAGCCTTTTCTCACGCCGGCCAATGCGCAGTGTCGTGATCGGGATGTTGTCGCGACACCACGCTGGCCAAAAAAGCCTCCGCGGCGGCATCGTCTTCGGGTGGACGCGTAGGCAGCTGCGCCAGGCCATCGACGAAGGGCAGTTTGCGATCCAATCCATATTGGATATGCGGCGGCAACTGCTCAGGCGTGTCGAAGGCACCTGCCGCGACTGCCACGCCGTCGGGTGCCTCATACGTCAATGGCGTGCCGCATTCGGCGCAAAAACCGCGCTGCACGACATTCGACGATGCAAAGCGCTTGGGCTCGCCACGGGTCCAGCGAAACTCGGTGCCTCGCACAGACACCAACGGCGCGTAATACGCGCCGAATGCCTTCTGACACATGCGGCAGTGGCAGATCGAAGCATCCACCAACGCACCACGCACATGAAACCGCACCGCCCCGCACTGGCAGCCACCGCTGTATTCGCTTGAAGTGTCCATGCCCCGCTCCGCGTCAGTCTGTTATGGACATCATTGCAGACCCACTCGCCTGCAACAGCCCACCTGCCTCTCTCACAGCGAATAACACGACTGCGATCACGGCCAAGCGGATCCGGCCAATCGTGGGAGTCGCCGTGAACCGCGGGCGCGCCGCGGCTCATCAGCCTCGTCTACACCCGCCCGACGACCCGCGCTTCATTTTAGTGGCTGCTTGTCACCACCACCTCGCGTGGCGGGCTGCCAGTTCGGCCGCCCGCAGCGCCGTCCTGCAACTCAGTACGACTTCTTCTTGCGCTTGGTCGGCTTCTCGCGTGGCGGCAGCGGCGCTTCGGGCGCTGCACCATTTTCGTCGGCCAGGCGGAAGTCGATCTTGCGCTCTTCCATGCTGGCCTTGAGCACCAGCACGCGCACCGGGTCGCCGAGGCGGAACTCGCGGCCACGGCGCTCGCCGCTGAGCGTCTTGCGAATCGGATCGAACTGGTAATAGTCCTGCGGCAGCTGCGTGACGTGCACCAGGCCGTTGACCTTGGACTGCGTCAACTCCACGAACAGGCCAAATCCCGTCACACCGCTGATCACGCCGTCGAACTGGCCACCGACGTGCTTTTCCATCCACGCCGCGCGGTAGCGCTCGTCCACTTCGCGCTCGGCTTCATCGGCACGCCGTCCGCGCTCGGAGCATTGCAAAGCCAGCGCCGCCATCTGACGCGGGGTATAGATGAATGTCTGCGGGCTGGCGCCGGTCAACGCATGCTTGATTGCGCGGTGTACCAGCAGATCCGGGTAACGCCGGATCGGCGAGGTGAAATGCGCGTATGCCTCCAACGCCAGACCGAAATGGCCGTTGTTCTCCGGCGAATACACCGCCAGGCTCTGGCTGCGCAGCAACACCGATTCCAGCAACGCCGCATCCGGGCGCGCGCGCACTTTCTTCAGCAACTTGGTGTAATCGCCGGGGCGCACCTTGCTCCATGCCGGCAAGCTCAGCTGGAACTCCTTGAGGAACTCCAGCAGGTCTTCGTACTTGCTCTCCGGCGGGCGCTCATGCACACGGTAAGGCGCAGGCACATGCACGCTCAGCAGATAGCGCGCCGCCTCGACGTTGGCGGCGATCATGCATTCTTCGATGAGCTTGTGGGCATCGTTGCGCACCAGCATGCCGGCCTGGGTGACTTCGCCGGTGTTGTCGAGCACGAAGCGCACTTCGGAGGTTTCGAACTCGATCGCCCCGCGCTGCGTGCGTGCCTTCGACAGCACGTGATACAGCTGATGCAGGCGCTGCACCTGCGGCAGCAGCGGGCCGATGAAGGCCTTGGTGTCCGCATCGTCTTCGCCCACCGCCTTCCAGACCTGGTTATAGGTCAGGCGTGCGTGCGAATTCATCACCGCTTCGTAAAAACGCGAGCCGGTCACTTCACCATCGCGTCCCACCTGCATGTCGCAGACGAAGCACATGCGGTCGACCTTGGGCATCAGCGAGCAGATACCGTTGGACAGCGTTTCCGGCAGCATCGGTACCACGAAGCCGGGGAAATACACCGAGGTGGCGCGCTTTTGCGCTTCGTCGTCCAGCGGCGTCCCGGGACGGACGTAATTGGACACATCGGCGATTGCCACCACCAGACGGAAGCCGTCGGCATTGGGCTCGCAATACACCGCGTCGTCGAAATCCTTGGCGTCTTCCCCATCGATGGTGACCAGTGGCATCTGCCGCAGGTCCACGCGCCCGCCGATCATCTGCGGCTCGACCACCAACGGCACGGCCGCCGCTTCGTCCAGCACTTCCTGCGGAAATTCGTGCGGCAATTCATGGCCGTGGATGGCCATTTCGACGACCAGCGACGGCGTCAGCTTGTCGCCCAGTACCGCGATGATCTTGCCGATCGCCGGGCGGCGCGCGTCCGGCGGCGCGATCAGTTCGCAGACCACCAATTGGCCTTCGCGTGCCTCGCCGATACCGTCCGGGGCAATCTGCACATTGCGCTGGATGCGCTTGTCGTCGGGGTCGACGTAAGCCACCCCGTGCTCATAGAAAAAGCGCCCCAGCATGCGGGACATGCCACGCTCGAGCACGCGCGCAATGGCACCTTCGCGACGGCCGCGACGGTCGATGCCGGTGACATTGGCGAGCGCGCGGTCGCCATGCATGACCTTGCGCATTTCGAACGGCGGCAGGAACAGGTCGTCGCCGCCCTCGTCGGGCTTGAGGAAACCGAAGCCCTCCGGATTGGCGATGACCACGCCGGCGATCAGGCTGGTCTGCTGCACCGGCGCGTAGCCACCGCGGCGGTTCTGCACCAGTTGCGCTTCGCGCACCATTGCGGCCAGGCGCTTGCCCAGCGCATCGATGCGGTCGCTCAGATTGAGCTGCTCGGCAATTTCTTCGGCGGTCTGCGGACCGTCGCAGGCTTCAAGCAATTGCAGGATGGCCTCGCGGCTGGCGATCGGCTCGGCATACCGAAGAGCCTCGCGCTCGGCATGCGGATCCTTGAATTCGGCAGTCGCAGGCGCAGCGGTCTGGAAGCGTTCCGGCGGCGGCGCAGACGGGCCACTCTTGCGCGGATGCGGAGCGCGGGGCGCAGGCGGCGCGGACGCCGGCTGTGGCGAGGCTTTGGAGGGGTTGGATGCTTTGTCGGCAGCGCGCTTGTTGGCGGACTTGGTCGATGCGCCGGCTGCGGCGCGGACCAGGAAGTCTGGCATCCAGCCCGGCAACTTCTGCTGTTCGGCAGTGCTGGAATCGCCTGCGCCGGTGGATTTGCGGCGACTCGGCCGATCGGAATCTGGGGTTTTTTTCTTTGTCATTGCTTACATGGTACTGCGTGGCGCGGCGGGATGGGCAGCAAGGCCGGCGCGACCGCCGACGATTGCCGCATGGAACCCATTGACAAGCCGGCCGGGGGCCTGCAAAATTCGCGGCTCACCTGCCCAGGTGGCGGAATTGGTAGACGCACTAGCTTCAGGTGCTAGCGGGGGCAACTTCGTGGAGGTTCGAGTCCTCTTCTGGGCACCAGTTTAAAAAGACCTCCGAGCAATCGGGGGTCTTCTGGTTTCTGGGGTTCGAAAATGCAGTGCGCTGCACTCGATCGCCGCGCCGTTGCCGGCAGCCCGGCCCCGGCTCGCTCTTTCGGCGTTGGAAAACGGCAGACCAGCTCACTGCCCGGGGCGCAGATGGCCTCGCTTGAGCCCTTGGCCATCATCACGTTCCACGCCGGAGCGTGGCCCCGCGCACTCCTGAAAACCAAACGCGCCTGCCGACCCGCGCGACGCGCCAGCGCGCGGGCGGCCGCACGCCCCCCCTTACCCTCCGCGCTCGCTTTTGGATGAACGCGCTCGCGTGCCGCCACCGTTACGGCGCAGCGGTAATGCCCGCCTCGCGCAGCGCCTGCGCCCAGATGCGGTAGCCGGACTCGCTGGGATGGGTGCCATCGGGCATCAGCGCTTCGGGCAGCGTGCCGTCGGGCTGCAGCATCTTGGGGCCGATATCGACCAACTGCACCGCCGGATCCTTGGCATAGCGCGCGACCAGCAGCCGGTTTGTCTCGGCGATCGGCGCGCGCCGTGCATCGTCGGGGTTGCGGCCACGCGGCATGATCGCCATCAGGATCAGCTTGCTGTTGGGCAGGCGACGGCGCACCTCGCTCACCACCGCCTGCACACCCAACGCCGCTTCAGCCGGGGTGCTGGCGCGCGCTTGCGCCGTGCCGCTGAGATTGTTGGTGCCGATATGCAGCACCACCCAGCGCGGGTCCAGACCATCGAGTTCGCCCTGCCGGATGCGCCACAGCACATTTTGCGTGCGGTCCCAGCCGAAGCCCAGATTCAGGACCGGCCGCGTGCCATACAACCATTGCCATGATTCGGGGCCACTGACGCGCGTGGCCTGCGGTGGCCCAGACCAGAAATGCGTGATCGAGTCGCCGATCATCACCACCTCCGGCTTCAGGCTGCGCGCGACGGCCAGCGCTGCGTGGTGGCGTGCGTACCAGTCGTAGGAATCCTGCTCCAGCCAGTCGACCGGCATCAGCGAGGTCGCCGCGTCACGGCCGAGTTCGGCCACCGGCTTGACCGGTGGCTCGCCCAACAGCCGCGCCAGCGTGGGCTCGATCGCTTCGGCCAGCATGCGCTGCCCCCGCGTGTCCGGATGCAAGGCACCGGCCGCCGGACGGAACCGGGTGTCGTAAAACAGATCGGTGCGGAGTTTGCCGTCGCGCTGGAAGACCGAACTCACATCCAGATAGGTCACGCGTGGGTTGTCGCCGTAACGCACGGCCAGGCCCTGATTGATCTGCGCATCGCGCCGCGATTTTTCGCTGGAGAGATCGCTGGGCAACACGCTCAGCAGCAGGATGTGCGTTCGCGGCAGCTTCTGCTCGATCGCCGCGACCACCGCATCGATACCGAGTTGGGTCTGTTCGGCGGTTTGACCGAGATGGCCGGTGTTATTGGTGCCGATCAGCACCAGCGCGACCTTCGGCTGCAGCCCGTCGACTTCGCCATTGGCCAGCCGCCACAGCACGTTTTCGGTGCCGTCGCCACTGAAACCTAGGTTCAGCGCACCGCGGCTGCCGTAGAAGGTTTGCCAGGTCGGTCGGAAGTCTTCGTCCGGCGCCTTGGCTTTCTCGTAGTTTTGAGTGATCGAATCGCCGATCAGCAGCAATTTGGTATCCGGGTGCTGCTTGACCTGCTCCAGCACCTGCGCATGCCGCTGCGCCCACCAGGACTCGCGCAGACGATCGGTTGGCACGATCGAAGGCGGCGAGGTTTGCGCGCCTGCCGTCGTGCAGAACAGCAGCAGCCCCCAGCACCACAGGGTATGCGCTAAGCCGGAGCGTGAAACACGGGACGAAGCAGCGTGCGAAGACCGGGACATGCGCGCACCAGACACGGGAGAAGCGTCGATTGTGGTCCGCGCATGCAACGCAGGACAACCCTTGGCATAGCCGCCCTTGATGATCACAACGCACTGCAGCGAGCACTCCGACGTTGCCGCGTTGCTGCGGCAATGCTGAGGGAATGACGGGCTTCGCCGCGACCCTGTCATGCCGCGTGCGATCACCAAGCGCTGGATTGCCGAGGCGCCCGCGTCGATTTCGGTGATCTTGGCATCGCGGAAAGCCCTCCAGCGGTGCCGCGCGCAGCGGCAGCGCTGGGGCGCGCCAAGACCTCAGCGCAGCCCGGTCTCGCCGCGCGCGATCACCAGGCGCTGGATTTCCGAGGTGCCCTCGTAGATTTCGGTAATTTTGGCATCGCGGAGAGCGCTCCAGCGGTGCCGCGCGCAGCGGCACTGCTGGAGCGCGGCAAGACCTCAGCGCAGCCCGGTTTCGCCGCGCGCGATCACCAGGCGCTGGATTTCCGAGGTGCCCTCGTAGATTTCGGTGATCTTGGCGTCACGAAAGTAGCGCTCCAGCGGCATTTCTTTCGAATACCCCATGCCGCCATGAATTTGCACCGCCTGATGGGTGATCCACATCGCCGCCTCGGATGCGGTGAGCTTGGCCACGGCCGCTTCGGTACCGAACTTTTGCCCCTGCCCCTTCAACCACGCCGCGCGCAACGTCAGCAGCAGCGCCGCATCCAGCTTGCACTTCATGTCGGCGATCTTGGCCTGGGTCATCTGGAACGTGCCGATCGCCGCGCCAAATGCCTTGCGCTCCTTGACGTAGGCCAGCGTGGCCTCATACGCCGCGCGTGCAATCCCGACCGCTTGCGAGGCAATGCCGATGCGCCCGGCATCCAGAACGCTCATCGCAGTCTTGAAACCCTCGCCTTCCACGCCCAGCACCTCGTCGGGCTGCGCAACGTAATCGGCAAACTCGATTTCGCAGGTGGCCGAGGCACGGATGCCGAGCTTGGGCTCGGTCTTGCCGCGATGAAAACCGGCGCGGTCGGTATCGACCATGAAGGCGGTGATGCCGCGCGAGCCCTTGTCCGGCTCGGTCACCGCAAACAACACGATGTACTTGGCCACCGGGCCGGAGGTAATCCAGCTCTTCTTGCCATTGATGACGAAGCTGCCATCGGCCTGCTTGACCGCGCGGCAGCGCATTGCCGAGGCATCCGAGCCGGACTGCGGCTCGGTCAGCGCGAACGCACCGATGTGCGTGCCCTCGGCGATCGCGCGCACGTACAGCTGCTTCTGCGCTTCGCTGCCGTTTTTGAGAATGCCGGTGCAAAACAGCGAGTTGTTGACCGAGACGATGGTGGAGTGCGCGCCATCGGCCGCGGCGATTTCGATCATCGCCAGCGCATAGCTGATCGGGTCCATGCCGGCGCCGCCGTACTCGACCGGCACCTCGATGCCCATCAGACCGTTTTCGCCAAGCAGGCGGATATTTTCCAGCGGGAATTCGCCGCTACGGTCGAATTGCTCGGCGCTGGGCGCGATCTTTTCCTGCGCGATGCGGCGCGCCACATCCTGGATCATCAATTGTTCTTCGGTAAAGCTGAAATCCACGTCGCACCCCTTCAGGCCTGAGCTGAGCCCCATTGTAGCGCCAACCATTCGCATGCGTATGTAGTTGACCGCACCTGCCGCCGGCCCGAAAATATCTCCATATCGCGATATAGAGATATTCATGGATCTGGAAGACTGGTCGGCCCGCTTGAAGGTATTCGCCGACGCCACGCGAGTCCGCCTGCTGGCCTTGCTGGAGCAGGAAGAACTCACCGTGGCCGAGCTGTCGGCCATTACCCGGCTGGCGCAGCCGCGGGTGTCCACGCACCTGGCCAAACTCAAGGAAGCCGGGCTGGTCCGCGACCGCCGCGCCGGGGTATCGGCGTATTACCGCTTCGACGAAGTGTCGCTGGACCCGGCGCAGCGCGCGCTATGGCTGGCACTGAGCACCGGCAGCGACGATCCGTTGTTGCGCCAGGATGCCGAGCGCGTGGCCGCCGTGCTGGCCAACCGTGCCGCGGACCAGAACTGGGCCGATTCGGTGGCAGGCGACATGGAGCGGCATTACTCGCCCGGACGCACCTGGGAAGCGCTGGCGCGCACCGCCCTGCCCCTGCTGGAAACCGGCGACGTGCTCGATATCGCGTCCGGCGACGGCGTGCTGGCCGAACTGGTGGCACCGCATGCCACCCGCTATATCTGCATCGATACCAGCGCGCGCGTGGTTGCGGCCGCCAGCGAGCGCCTGCGCAAACTACGCAACGTGGAAGTGCGCGAAGGCGACATGCATGCGCTTCCATTCCCCGATGCCAGCTTCGACCTGGTGGTGCTGATGCACGCGCTGACCTACGCGGCCAAACCGGCGCAGGCGGTGGCCGAGTCGGCGCGCGTGCTGCGCCCGGGCGGCCGCCTGCTGCTGTGCAGCCTGGCCAAGCACGAACACCGCGCCGCGGTGCATGCGTACGGCCACGTCAATCTGGGGTTTGCTGCCAAGGAGCTGCGCAAGTTCGTTGAAAAAGCCGGGCTGGACGTCTCCAGCCTGGAGACGGTGACACGCGAAAAGCGCCCGCCCCATTTCGAAGTGATCTCGTTGATTGCTGTGAAGCCGGGAATGGGGAATCGGGATTCGGGAATCGCCGACCGCAGCGCCGCTGGCTCACGGAGCATCGCATCATGACGCCTGCAGCACTCCACTCCCCCGTTGCACATGCCCTGCCCTGGCTACGTCCCGAGCGCGCAGCCAAGCTCACCGCCGCGCTTGCCGAGCGCATCCTCATCATCGATGGCGCGATGGGCACCATGATCCAGCGCCACGATCTGCAGGAGCCCGATTACCGCGGCACCCGCTTTGCCGAGGGCTACGACAGTGCGCACGTGCACGGCCCCGGTTGCGACCACGCACACGTACCGCAGGGCCACGATCTGAAGGGCAACAACGATCTGCTGCTGTTGACCCGCCCGCAGATCATTGCCGGCATTCATCGCGCCTATCTGGATGCAGGTGCCGATCTACTGGAAACCAATACCTTCAACGCCACGTCGGTGAGCCAGGCCGACTATCACCTGGAACATCTGGTGTACGAGTTGAACAAGGCGGGCGCGCAAGTCGCGCGCGCCTGTTGCGACGAAGTCGAGGCGTTGACTCCGCACAAACCGCGCTTTGTGATCGGCGTGCTCGGCCCCACCAGCCGTACCGCCTCCATCAGCCCCGATGTCAACGATCCCGGCTACCGCAACACCAGTTTCGATGCACTGCGCGAAACCTATCGCGAGGCCATCGAGGGCTTGATCGATGGCGGCGCGGATACGCTGATGGTGGAAACCATCTTCGACACGCTCAACGCCAAGGCCGCGTTGTATGCGATCGAAGAGGTCTTCGAGGCACGCGGCGGGCGTTTGCCGGTGATGGTTTCCGGCACCATCACCGACGCATCCGGGCGCACCTTGTCCGGACAGACTGCCGAAGCGTTTTATGCATCGGTCGCGCACGGCAGGCCGTTGTCGATCGGCTTGAATTGTGCGCTCGGCGCCAAGGATCTGCGCCCGCACGTGGAAACCTTGGCGCAGATCGCCGACGCCTATGTCAGCGCGCATCCGAACGCCGGCTTGCCGAATGCCTTCGGCGAATACGACGAGACGCCGGAAGAAATGGCGTCCACGCTACGCGAATTCGCACAGGCCGGCCTGCTCAACCTGGTCGGCGGCTGTTGCGGTACCTCTCCGGACCATATCCGCGCCATCGCCGAAGCGGTCGCCGATCTGCCACCGCGGCAACTGCCTGGCGCACAAGAGCTGGCGGCGTGATGCGTCAGGCTCACCCTCATCCACCCTTTGCGCACCTTCTCCCGCCTGCGCGAGCAGGTGGCGCGCAGCGCCGGATGAGGGCTGCATTGCACCGCGCCCGAGGCCCGGGCCGTGAACACCCACTCACCACGACCGATCGCGCCGTCATCGTCCAGCAGAGCCTTGCATGAGCACTCCCCGCTACACCCGCCTGTCCGGCCTTGAGCCGCTGGTCATTACGCCGGACCTGCTGTTCGTCAACGTCGGCGAGCGCACCAACGTCACCGGCAGCGCGCAGTTCCGCAAGCTGATCAAGGAGGAGCGCTACGAGGAAGCGGTGGAGGTCGCGCGGCAGCAGGTGGACAGCGGTGCGCAGATCCTCGACGTCAACATGGACGAAGGCCTGATCGATTCGGAGAAGGCCATGACGCGCTTTCTCAACCTGATCATGTCCGAGCCGGATATCGCGCGCATTCCGGTGATGGTGGATTCGTCCAAGTGGAGCGTCATCGAAGCGGGATTGAAATGCCTGCAAGGCAAGAGCGTGGTCAACTCCATTTCGCTCAAGGAAGGCGAAGCAGTGTTCATCGAACACGCCCGCAAGGTATTGCGCTACGGCGCCGCCGCGGTGGTGATGGCCTTCGACGAGGCGGGCCAGGCCGACACCTGCGCGCGCAAGGTCGAGATCTGCACGCGCGCCTACACGCTGCTGACCGAGCAGGTTGGCTTTCCGCCGGAAGACATCATCTTCGATCCGAACATCTTTGCCGTGGCCACCGGCATCGAAGAGCACGACAACTACGCGGTGGACTTCATCGAAGCCACCCGCATCATCAAGGACACGCTGCCGCACTGCCATGTGTCCGGCGGCGTTTCCAACGTCTCGTTCTCCTTCCGCGGCAACGAAACCGTACGCCAGGCAATCCACTCGGTGTTCCTGTTCCATGCGATCAAGGCCGGCATGGACATGGGCATCGTCAATGCCGGCGGCATGCCGATCTACGACGAGCTGGATCCGGAACTACGCGAACGCGTGGAGGACGTGATCCTCAACCGGCGCCGCGACGGCACCGAACGTCTGCTGGAAATCGCCGAGCGCTACAAGGGCACCAAGGGCGCGGCGAAAGTCGAAGACCTGGCCTGGCGCGACAAGCCGGTCCGCGCGCGCCTGGCGCATGCGCTGGTGCACGGCATCGACGCATTCGTGGAAACCGACACCGAAGAAGCGCGCCAGCATTCCACGCGCCCTCTGGACGTGATCGAAGGCCCGCTGATGGACGGCATGAACGTGGTGGGCGATCTGTTCGGCGCCGGCAAGATGTTTTTGCCGCAGGTGGTCAAGTCCGCGCGCGTGATGAAAAAGGCGGTGGCCTATCTGCTGCCCTTCATCGAAGCGGAAAAACTGCGCACCGGCGATGTCGGCAAGTCCAACGGCAAGATCATCATGGCAACCGTCAAGGGCGACGTACACGACATCGGCAAGAACATCGTCGGCGTGGTGTTGGCCTGCAACAACTTCGATGTGGTGGATCTGGGCGTGATGGTCTCGGCGCAGGTGATCCTGGATCGCGCTCGCGAAGAAAACGCGGATCTGATCGGGCTGTCCGGCCTCATCACGCCATCTCTGGAAGAAATGTCGCATGTGGCGCGCGAGATGCAGCGGCAGGGCTTTGACATTCCGTTGTTGATCGGCGGCGCAACGACCTCGCGCGCGCACACCGCGCTGAAGATCGACCCGCACTACACCGCGCCCACCGTGTGGGTGAAGGACGCCTCGCGTGCCGTGGGCGTGGCGCAGTCGCTGATCTCGCGCGACCTGCGCCAGGCCTTCGTTGCCGCCAACGATGCCGATTACGCGGAAATCCGCGCACGCCACCGTAACCGCGGCGATGCCAAGCGCCTGGTGTCGCTCGAAAAAGCCCGTGCGCAGCGCTTCGACGGCGATTGGGACACCTACACTCCACCGGCCCCACGCCAGCCAGGCATCCACGTTTTCGACGACTACCCGTTGCAGGAGCTGATCGAACTCATCGACTGGACGCCGTTCTTCCAGGCATGGGAGCTGGCCGGCAAGTTCCCGGCGATTCTCAGCGACGAAATCGTCGGCACCCAGGCCAGCGAGCTGTATCGCGACGCACGCCGCATGCTCAAGCGCATCGTCGAAGAGAAGTGGCTGACGGCCAAGGCCGTGTTCGGGCTGTGGCCGGCAAATAGCGTTGGAGACGATGTTGTCGTCCTGACGGAGCCGGCAGAATCGGGAATCGGGAACAGGGAATTGCAAGGCGATGCCCGCATACTCGACCATTCCCGATTCTCCATTCCCCATTCCCTGCACTTCTTGCGCCAGCAAGTCGACAAGCCCATCGACCGCCCCGACTTCTGCCTGGCCGATTTCGTCGCTCCCAAGAGCAGCGGCAAGCAGGACTGGATCGGCGCGTTCGCGGTCACTGCCGGCATCGGTATCGATGCGCATGTGGCCCGGTTCGAAGCGGCGCACGACGACTACAACTCCATCCTGCTCAAGGCGTTGGCCGACCGTCTGGCAGAGGCGCTGGCCGAGCGGCTGCATCAACGCGTGCGCACCGAGTTCTGGGGTTATGTGGAGGACGAAGCGTTGGACAACGAAGCCTTGATCGCCGAGCGCTATCGCGGCATTCGCCCGGCTCCCGGCTACCCGGCTTGCCCGGAACACAGCGAAAAACGCACCTTGTTCGATCTGCTCGATGCCGAGCGCAACGCCGACATGTCGCTGACCGAAAGCTTTGCGATGCTGCCCACTGCCGCGGTCTCCGGTTATTACTTCAGCCATCCCAAGAGCCAATACTTCGTGGTCGGGCGACTAAGCAAGGAACAGGTGGCCGATTATGCAAAGCGCAAGAGCATCACGCTGGCATTGGCCGAGCGTTGGCTGGCATCGAATCTGGATTACGACCCGGAGTAAGGGCATCTGCTGACCGCAGATATCGTAGGAGCGCACCCGGGCGCGATGGGGGTCTTATCGGTAAAGCCTCATCGCGCCCGGGTGCGCTCCTGTGCGGCAACGCCACCGCATTGCGCGGCGGCGCTTGGATCACGCCAGCATCAAGCAGCCGGCCGCAACACGTTCAAGACTTCGTAGCACGCGCCCATGGTGTGGTAATCGGTCTTACCCGCCGGGCTTTTCTCATCGCTGTACTTGCGGTTGTCCGCATCCAGGATGCGATACCACGCGCCATACTGATGGTCGATCATGTGCGCCCACGAATAGGCCCACAGCTTGTCGTACCACTGCCAGTAGCGATCGTCGCCGCTGCGCTGCGCCAGCAATGCAGCAGCGGCCAACGACTCGGCCTGCACCCAGAAATACTTGTCGTCGTCGCAGACATTGCCGTCAGGGTCGAAGCCGTAATACAGCCCACCGCGCTGCGTGTCCCATGAGCGCTCCACTGCCACGTCGAACAGATGCTGCGCGGTCGGCAGCAACCAGTCGGCCGGCGCATAGCGATCCAGCAGCATCAGCAGCTTGGCCCATTCGGTCTGATGGCCGGGCTGAAAACCCCACGGGCGGAACAGGTGCTTGGGATTGTCGCGGTTGTAATCCCAGTCGATATTCCACTGCAGATCGTAATGCTCCCACACCAACCCATCGGCTTTGGCTGCCTGGCGACGGGTCATGTTCTCCGCGAGCACCAGTGCGCGATCGAGATAACGCTGCTCGCCACTGGCTTCGTACGCGGCGATCATCGCTTCGCACATATGCATGTTGGCGTTCTGGCCGCGGTAGCTGGTGAAGTTGAACTGCGCGTCGGCTTCGTCGCGGTACAGCCCGAACTCCGCGTCCCAGAAGTACTTCTCCAGCAGTTGCCAGGTCTCGTCCATCCACGCGCGTGCCTCATCGACACCGGCCTTCAAACCACACGCATACGCCAGCAACACGAACGCCACGCCGTAGCAGTGATTCATGTCGTCTTCGACCACGCCATCGCGCAGCGTCCACGCATAGCCGCCGGTTTGCGGATTGCGATGCACATTGCGCAGATAGTCCAGCCCGTGACGTACCGCCTGCAGGTACGCAGCATCGCCGAACTCGCGGTAGGCCATTGCGTAGTTGAAAACGAAGCGCGTACTGCTGACCAGGTGCCGATGCCCGGCATCGTAGATCGAACCGTCATCGCGGAAATACTGGAAAAACCCACCTGCCGGGTCGATCGCGCGCGGATGGTAGAACGCCATGGTGTCGGCGATGTGCTGGCGCAAGACGTCAGCCGAACGGAAATCGGGTGCGGGTGTTGCAGGCAAGCGGCTCATGATTGTTCCTGGATCAAGGAATGGACTTCATCGATGCTCGGCATTGCCGCGAACGCGCCCTTGCGCGTCACCGCCAGCGCGCCGACCGCGGCAGCAAACCGAATCACCTCATTGATTGCCGCGGAATCGCCGCATAGCTGCTCCAGCGATGCAGCACGCGTTGCCAGCTGATACAGCAGCCCGCCGACGAATGCATCGCCAGCGGCGGTGCTATCGCGCACCTGCACCTGGAACGCCGGCACCTGGCCCGCATCGGTGCGTGTCTGCCAATGCACCGGCCCGCCGCCATCGGTGACCAGCAACCAACTGGCCTTGCCCTGCCACAGCTTTTGCGTGACCGCACTGGCATCGCCATCGAGCGTTCCCGCCAGATACTCAAGCTCCTCGCGCGAAAGCTTGACCACATCGGCCAACGCCAGCGCCTCCCATAGCAACGCCGCCGGATCGACATCCTGCGGCCACAGCATCGGGCGCAGGTTGAGGTCAAGGCTGACGATGGCGCCATCGGCGCGCGCACGGCGCATGCCGTCGAGCGTGCACTGGGCAATCTGCGGCTCGGTCATGCTGTTGGAGCACACATGCAATACCGCTGCCTGCGTAAACCCGTCCGCGGCGAAGTGCTCGGGACGGAACAACAGGTCCGCTGCCGGTGGACGGTAGAAACTGAAACTGCGTTCGCCCGCGTCGTCCAACGCAACGAACGCCAACGCAGTCTTGGCCTGATCGGTGCGCACGATGCCATCGGTCGCCACGCCGGACTGCTGCAGGCTTTGCAGCAGGAAATCGCCGAACATGTCGCGCCCGAGCATGCCGACGAAATGCGCAGCACCCCCCAGGCGCGCCACCGCAACGGCGACATTGGCCGGCGCACCGCCGGCATATTGCGCGAAGGTACGCGCCTGGTCCGGGCCGGCCTGCGGCAACGCCAGCATGTCGATCAGCGCTTCGCCGAAACACACTACCTGATGCTTGGTCGCACTCATGCGCGTGCCTCCGCCAGTGCGCCGCGCAACCGCGAGCCCCAGATACCGTAGAACACGATGTACAGGTAGCACAGCAACGGCAGCACGAACGACTCATGCAGGCCGATGCTGTCGGCGAGCAGCCCTTGCAGATACGGCACGATGGCGCCACCGACAATGGCCATGATCAGCAGGCTCGAGGCGCGCCCGGTCAGCGGGCCGAGCCGTTCGATACCCAGGGTGAAGATGGTGGGGAACATGATCGAATTGAACAGGCCGATCGCCACCAGCGCATATACCGCCAACATGCCGCCGCTGGCCATGGTCAGGCCCAGCAACACCGCATTGATGGCCGCGAACACCGACAACAACACGCGCGGCGACAACTTGGCCAGCAGCGCCGAGCCGATGAAACGGCCGATCATCGCCAGCGTCCAGTAGGCCGACACGTACTTGGTTGCCTCACGCTCGGTGAACCCACCGATCTGCGGCAGCGAGAAGTAATTGACCATCAGGCTGCCGATGGCCACTTCTGCGCCCACATAGAAGAAGATCGCCAACACACCGAAGCGCACATGCGGGTGTCGCAAGGCATCGAGCAAGGAATGCTTGCTGTCGTCTTTCTGTGCGCTGGCGTCGGTCAGTGCCGGCAGACGGAACAAGAACACTAAAATCGCCAGCAAGAACAGCACGATACCCAGCCCGATGTACGGGCCTTGCACGGCCTGCGCTTCCTGCACGCGATAAGCCAGTTGCTCGGCTTCCGGCAGGGCTTTCAGCTGGTCGCCGCTCATCACTGTGTTGGAGAGGATCAACCAGCCGCCCAACAGCGGCGCGATCGCGGTACCGAGCGAATTCAACGCCTGGGCCAGGGTCAGGCGACTGGAGGCGCTGCGCTCGGGCCCCAGCAAGGCGACGTAGGGATTGGCGGCCACCTGCAGGATGGTGATGCCGGTGGCCAGCACGAACAATGCGCCGAGAAAAGCGCTGTACACGCGCAGTTCCGCCGCCGGCCAGAAACCCAGCGCGCCGACCGCCGCCACCGCCAACCCGGCCACGATGCCCTGCTTGTAGCCCAACCGATTCACCAGCCAACCGGCCGGCAGCGACATCAGGAAGTACGCACCGAAGAAGGTGAACTGCACCAGCATCGCCTGCGCGAAATTGAGCTCGAACACCGCCTTCAGATGCGGGATCAGGATGTCGTTGAGGCAGGTCAGAAAGCCCCACATGAAAAAGATCGTGGTGACCACCGACAACGCGACGCCGTTGTTGACGGGCGCCTTGTTGCCGCTGGGCACGGAGGATTGCGTGGAAAGGGAAACCATAGGGATTGCCTGGTCAGCGGCCTGAGGCCTTGGTGGGGGAATGGGCGGATGGACCGCTTGGGGGAGGTGATGACATTCGCGATGTCGGTCCGCAGGCGCTGCTCGCACGAATATTCAAGGCAACTGCGGCGGTCAGCTGTTGTGCGGCGAGCTCGGGGCTACCGATGCGTTGCAGTACCAGCTGCGCAGCCTGCCTGCCACGTGCACGCGGGTCTGCAGCCAAGGTGGTCAATGCAGGCGTGAACAGCGCCGCTTCGGCGATGTCGTCGAAGCCGGTCACCGCAAAGTCGCGGCCGGGCACGATGCCGTGCCTGGCCAGGGCCGCCATCAAACCAAGCGCAACGCTGTCGTTGTAGCAGACCGCTGCAGTCGCAGCCTGCGCCGCACTGCTCAGCAAGCGCGCCCCGCACAGTGCGGCGTCCTGGCGATTTGGAGCCGACTCGACGTAATGCGTTTCCAGGTTCGCCTCCTGCATCGCGCGCGCGTAGCCGGCGCGACGCTGCCGGCAGGAACTGGATGCGGCATGCCCACCGAAGAACACGATACGCCGATGACCTTGCGCAATCAGGTGCGAGCAGGCCTCGAACGCGCCTTGTGCGTTGTCCAGCGCCAGCAGATCCCATTGCGCGCCCTCCACCTCGCGATTGAACAGCACCACGTTGCGTTGGCGGCCGAGCACCTGGGTCAGCGCCTGCGCCTGGCTGCCTTCGGCCGGCGACAGGATGATGCCCGCCGGCGTGTGCTCCATCAGCGAGGTCAGCACTGCCTGTTGACGCTGCGTCGATTCGCCGGTGCTGCCGAGCAAGGTGACATAGCCGGCTGCGCCCAGTGCCTCGTCCACACCGGCGGCGAACTCGGCAAAAAACGGGTTGGACAAATCGTTGATGACCAGCGCGACGCTGGACGAGGTGCGTTGGCGCAAATTCGCCGCGGCGCGGTTGTAGACGTAATTCTGCCGATCCAACTCGGCCTCCACGCGCGCGCGCGTGCTCGCATGCACAAGCGGGCTCCCGCGCAGCACCAGCGACACCGTCGCGCGCGAGACACCGATGGCGCTGGCGATATCGCGTAGCGTCACCGCGCCGCGCCGCGCGCCCGGCGTACCATCGTCCGCAGTCATCTCGGGTGTCGGCTTGGCTGGCGTCACGTGGCGAGCCTTGCGGTGGAAAAAAGACGCATGCAGTGGCATCAAATTGGATCGATCCAATTAGGCCTCTTCCGCGCAGTCAATGCATGCGGCAGTGCAACATAGTCCATTTCGCACGAGGCCAAGGCCCAGGGCAACGCACCGACTGGCCAGTGATCCGACAGCGGCGGTTCGCACCAGTCACTCAAACGCGATCGATAGCCCGATGCCACCTTGCCAGTCCGGGCTTTCCGAGGTCAGTCCCCGCAACACCGACACATCCAGCTGCATCGCATGCGGCAGCTGCCAGGCGCCACCCGCGCCGGCCACGCGCGAATGCGCGCTGCCGGTGTCCACGCCCGCTTCCACATAGCTGCTGAAATGGTCGCCGGAAAAAAACGTGTAATTGGGCGCGAAGGTCCAGGTGTGCCCGTCGTCATCGCGCGCGTAATTGACGTACAACGCGATGGCACGCTGCTGCGCCAGATCCCAGGATGCAGTCACACCGAGTTCGCGCGAGTAGCCGTCGCTGAAGGCCGGGCTGCCGGTCGGGATGCTGTAAGTGCCCAGCGCAGCCCAATGAAAGCTCTCCGAACGCGATGGCAAGGCCACCTTCAATCCGACACTGCTATCCCCGCCGCCACGTACCCGCACGCCCCCACCATGCTGCCAGTTATAGCTGTCGCTCCCGAGTTGCAGTTCGACATTCTGGAACAACCCCAGACGCAGCAGCGTGTCGGCGGTGTATTGAGTCGTGCGCTGCCCGTCGCTGCGGTCGGTACTTGCATCCGGCAAGCCCTGCTCCCAGGCAAACGCACCTGGCTGCAACGCCTCCGCAGCGAATGGAATGCCCGGCCGGTCGAACGCCGGCGCATCGTCTGTCTGCGCGGCGGCGTGCCCGCTAGCCACGCACAGCGCAAGCATCACCAAGGCCGACGCCGTTCGGCGCGGCGCCTGCACCGGCACCGGCACGCGACTGAAGGCACGACTGTCGACGGCCGCCACGACGTTGAGTGTCAGGAATTTCGACGACAGGGACATATGCAGCACCATTGGCAGGACGGAGCAACCGAGCAGGGACGAGGGCGCGGCAAAAGGCGCCGGCCTGCATCGACACGTAACGGCGCGCATGGTGCCGCGCCACCCGTGACCGGCTTGTATAGCGTCGCGCTGCGTGTTGTCTTCCGCGCCAGCGGTCGGGGTGAGCCCCGATGGCCTTGCATGAAGCACCATGGTCAAGCAACCAACCCGCATTCTGCGCCAGACAATCCGATGACCGCCCTCTGGCTTGCGCGGTGGCTACGCGCCTATTGCCTGGGGAAAATGCAATGAAAATGGGCACCGGCAGGTGCCCATGTACAACACACACCACGCATCGGGCGTTCTACCAGACCAGGTCGTCGGGCACCTGATACTTCGGATCAGCGTACGGGTCATCGCCCGCTGGTGCGTTCGGGTCCACCTTCAAGGCGACCGATGGAGCGAACACCGCTTCGGCTTCGGCAAGCAACTCGGCAGTCACCAGCAGATAGCGTCCGTTGAGTTGCAGCACACCCAGCTCGCCGGCATTGAGCCCCTTGAGCTGATCGGCGGTGACGTAGATGCGCTTGATCTTGCCGCCATACGGAAAATGCCGGGCGATATCCGCAGCGGCATCATTCAAACCCTTGTCCTTCACCAGCGCTTCGAGCTTGGCCTTGGCTTCGCGACGCAGGCGTGCTTCTTCCTGCTTCACTCGCTCGGCTTCGATGCGCTCGTCCTTCTCGCGCTGCGCACGAATCGCATAGGCCTTGGCCAGATCGATATCTTCGCGCGTGCGTGCCGGCCGGGGGCCGTGACGGTCTGCAGCGGCATGCTGCGGACGCGGCGCTGCACCGGGCTTGCCGTCATGCCGACGCTCGGGCCTGCCAGCGGGTTTGCGCTCGCCATTGCCGTCGGTTGACGCGGCGGCATGCGGCCGCTGCGGTCCCCTGCCCTGGCCCGGCCGATTCCCTCCGGGTGCTGGCTTGCCGCCATTGCCATGTGCACGCGCTGCAGGCCGTGCGTCGGGTTTGCGTTCGGGCTTGGGCGCGGACTTGAAGCCCAACCCAAGCAACTGGTCACGTAAGGTATCGCTCATGGCGGCGGCAATCTGCAATCAATAGTGCGGAGGCGGCGGTTCGTCCGCTGCATCGGCAAACAATGTGGAGCGCACCTTGCCCAGATCCTCGAGCAGGTGGCGGATCAGTTCGGCGTTGCGTGCACCCGTCAAACGGGCGTCTGCAAGTGCTTCACTCAGTTCGTTGAGCGCCTGCTCCTGAAAGGACAGGCGCGTTTCCAATTCGATCAACCGCGCTTCCAGCGCGCGGTCGTGCAGCGGGAGTTGCTCATGCATATAACGAACGGCCTCGTCCAATGGCGTAGTACGCCAGACCTGCGGCTTCGATCTCCTGCGGGTCGTAAAGGTTGCGGCCGTCGAAGACGACATCGTCCTTCAAGGCCTGCTTGATCTTGCCGAAGTCCGGGCTGCGGAACTGCTTCCACTCGGTGACCACGACCAGTGCGTCGGCACCTTCCAGTGCAGAAAAGGCATCGTCGCAATACGCCAGATCATCGCGCTCGCCGAAGATGCGCCTGGCTTCGCGAGTGGCTTCAGGATCGTAGGCGCGCACGGTGGCACCGGCTTCCCACAACTGTTCCATCAGGCGACGGCTGGACGCAGCACGCATGTCGTCGGTATTGGGCTTGAACGCCAGACCCCACACCGCGAAGGTCTTGCCGGCCAGATTACCGGCGCCCTCGGCACAGTAATGCCGCTGCACCAATTCGAACAGATGGCCCTTTTGCGCGTTGTTGACGCTTTCCACTGCCTCGAGCAGGGTCGGCCGCATGCCGTACTGCTCGGCCGTCTTGGCCAATGCCTGCACGTCCTTCGGGAAGCACGAGCCGCCGTAGCCGGCGCCGGGATAGATGAAGTGCCAGCCAATACGCGGATCCGAGCCGATACCGTTACGCACCTGTTCGACGTCCGCACCGACACGCTCGGCAATATTGGCGATCTCGTTCATGAAACTGATCTTGGTCGCCAGCATCGCGTTGGCCGCGTACTTGGTCAGCTCGGCCGACCGCACGTCCATTTCCACGATGCGATCGCGATTGCGGTTGAACGGTGCGTACAAACGCCGCATGCGCGCAATGGCCGCCGGCTTCTTGGCACCAATCACGATGCGGTCCGGGCGCATGCAGTCGGCCACCGCGTCGCCTTCCTTGAGGAATTCGGGGTTGGAGACGACATCGAACTCATGGTCCACGCCGCGTGCGTCCAGCTCTTCCTGGATCGCCACGCGCACGATGTCGGCCGTGCCGACCGGCACCGTGGACTTGTTGACCACGATCGCCGGGCCGTCGATATGCCGGCCCACCGTGCGCGCGACTGCCAGCACGTATTGCAGGTCGGCGCTCCCGTCCTGGTCAGCCGGCGTGCCGACGGCAATGAAGGTGATCTCGCCATGCGCGATGGCTGCAGCCGCATCACTGGTGAAGCGCAACCGGCCGGCGGCATGGTTGGCCTTCACCATCGGCTCCAGGCCGGGCTCATAGATCGGAATCAACCCGCGATTGAGGGCATCAAGCTTGGCTTGATCGATGTCCACGCAGACGACCTGGTGCCCCACTTCGGCCAGGCAGGCACCGGTCACAAGACCCACGTAGCCGGTGCCGAAGATCGCAACGCGCATGGAATGGAATGCCTGCCACGGAAGATCAGGGAAGGATACCCATCAGCTCGACATCGAACGTCAACGTTGCGTCAGGTCCGATCGGCCCGCCTTGCGTGCCGTTCGGGCCATAGGCCAGGTTGGATGGAATCCAGAAACGGTATTTCGAGCCGACCGGCATCAACGCGACGCCCTCGGTCCAACCGGGGATGACTTGATCCAGACCGAACTCCGCCGGCTGGCCGCGCTGGTAGGAACTGTCGAAGACCTGCCCGTTGAGCAGCTTGCCTTCGTAGTTCACACGCACCTTGCTGGTCCGCATCGGGCGCTCGCCGCTGCCCTGGCGCAACACCATGTACTGCAGGCCGGACGCGGTGGTGATCACGCCCTTCTCGGTCTTGTTCTTGGCAAGGAACTCATTGCCTTGCTTGCGATTGTTGGCAGCGGCGGCACCCTGCTTGGCAGAGGCGAATGCCTGCATGGTGGCTGCGGCTTCCTGCTGGGTCAGACGCGTGGTGCCCTTGGCGAACACGGTACGCACTGCTTCCATCAGGATCGACAGATCGATCTCGTCCTTGATGCCGGCCAGCGACGGACCAACCGCACGATCGCCGAGCATCAGGCCGACATTTTCCTTGGACGGTGCGGCCGGCGCGGCGCCCGGCGCCATGCCTGGCACCTGCTGGCCATTGCGGGCAGCGAGCGCGGTACGCAATGCGGTGTCGGTGGCCTGGGTCTGCTCATCCGACAACAGCGGCTTGCCGCCCTTGAATGCATTTTCGATGGCGCGTTGCATCGCGTTCACATCGATGTCCTGAGCAATCGGCTCGAACGAACGTGCCACGTCCATACCGATGGCGTAGCTCACGTCCTCGCGCGTGCTCTTGTCAGACGATGCATTCAAAGCTGGCTTCTCCTTGGTGGCCGCTGCGGCCGGTTGCTGCGACATCGCCGGCATCGATGCCGACATTGCCACCATCAGTAACGACGCCGCCGCGCCGCGCTTTCCCATCTTCATTCGATGCACTTCCCAAAAGTGAAAAGACACGCCACCGATGGCGCTGAATGCGCATTGTCGCATGCGCGCGCGGCGATGCGAGCGCTCAGTGCGCCGGTGCCTTGAGCTCGCGTTCGATTGCTGCCAGCACGCTCGGATCGTCCGGTTTGATCTTGCTGGGGAACTGCGCAACCACCCGGCCATCGCGACTGATCAGATACTTGTGGAAGTTCCAGCCCGGCGCCACGCCAGTGGCCTGGGTCAGGCGCTGATACAGCGGCGTTGCCTGCGCACCCAGCACATGGACTTTTTCGAACATCGGGAACTTCACCCCATAGGTCAGCGTGCAGAATTCCTGGATCTGCTTCTCCGATCCCGGTTCCTGTCCCTGGAAATCGTTGGATGGAAAACCCAGCACCGTGAAGCCGCGGCTGCCGAAGCGCTGGTTGAGCGCTTCCAGCCCTTCGTACTGTGGGGTGAAGCCGCACTTGCTGGCGGTGTTGACCACCATGACGACCTTGCCGCCGTAGGTACGGTTCAGGTTGATTGGCGTCTTGCCGGCCAGCGGTCGGTATTCCACATCCAGTACCGGAGTGCCGGCAGCGAACGCGGATGTTGCAAAAAAGCCAGTCAATACAAGAGCTAGCAGACGATTGAGCAACATGAGCAATGCCCTTCGAAAGTTGAGGCGGCGCACCGATAAGGGGTGCCATCAGTTGGGGATGACAAACAGTTGACTGCCTGCGTGTCGGTGTTATAGTTGAATACAACACCAGTCACCCAACGCAGGGGAAAGCATGAACAGCACACGCTTGACGCGACCAGTTCCGCTGTTGCTGTTCGGCAGCACCCTGTTTGCCATTGGTTGCCTGGGAGCCGCTTCCAGTCAGGTGACGGAGTCCGACGCCGATTATGGCGTGTCGGAGGCGGTTACGGAAAACGCGACAACTCCCCCCGAAGCGCGTTCCCGGCCTGGCCGGCATGTGCGCGCCTCGCTGTCGATGCCCTATTTCTCCTTCGCGCAGGCCCTGCGCCCACGGAGCTGATCATGAACGACATTCAGTGGAGCGACGGCGCTCCCATCTACCGCCAACTCAAGGAACGGGTGATTGCCATGATGCTCGATGGAATTCTCAAGCCCGGCGATGCCCTGCCCTCGGTGCGCCAGGTGGCGGCCGATTACCAACTCAACCCCATCACCGTCTCGCGCGCCTACCAGGAACTGGCCGACGAGAACCTGGTGGAGAAACGCCGCGGCCTGGGCATGTTCATGACCCCGGAGGCCGCACAGAAGCTGCGTGGCAGCGAACGCGAGCGTTTCTTGAATGAAGAATGGCCCGCCGTGCTGGAAAGGATCCAGCGCCTGGGACTGTCCATCGACGATCTGTTGCCACAGGGAAAAACACCATGACCGCCGTCTCCTCCGACCATGTGGTCGACGCACGTGGCCTGCGCAAGGCCTACAAGCATCGGCTCGCGCTGGACAACACCAGCTTCACCATTGCCGCCGGCCGCATTATTGGACTGATCGGCCCCAACGGCGCCGGCAAGACCACTGCGCTCAAGGCGGTGCTGGGGCTGACCGATTTCGCCGGCGAGTTGCAGGTATTGGGCATGGATCCGCGCACCCAGCGCAATGCGCTGATGAACGAGGTCTGCTTCATTGCCGACGTGGCGGTGCTGCCGCGCTGGCTGCGGGTCGGCGAAGCGATCGACTTTGTCGCCGGCGTGCATCCGCGTTTTGATCGCGCCAAGTGCGAGCGCTTCCTGGCCAATACCCAGCTCAACCGCAAATCGCGGGTGCGCGAGTTGTCCAAGGGCATGATCGTGCAGCTGCATCTGGCGCTGGTGATGGCCATCGACGCACGCATCCTGGTGCTGGACGAACCGACCCTGGGCCTGGACATCCTCTACCGCAAGCAGTTCTACCAGCGCCTGCTGGAGGATTACTTCGACGAGCAGAAGACCATCATCGTCACCACCCACCAGGTCGAAGAGATCGAACACATCCTCACCGATGTGATGTTCATCCGCGACGGCCGCATCGTGCTCACCGCCGACATGGAAAGCGTCTCCGAGCGCTACACCGAAGTCCTGGTCGGTGCCGACCAGCTGGATGCAGCGCGCGCCCTGAAACCGATCGACGAGCGCGGCCTGCCGTTCGGCAAGACCGTGATGTTGTTCGATGGCGCGCCGAAAGAGCAGCTCGCCCGTTTTGGCGAAACCCGCAATCCCGGCCTAGCCGACCTGTTCGTTGCGGTCATGAAGGGGACCTACGCATGAATGCAGTGACCAACCAAGCATCACCCGCACGCACCTTCGCCTGGCTGCTCAAACGCGAATATTGGGAGCACCGTGGCGGCTTCGTGTGGGCGCAGTTCATCACCGGCGGCATCGCGGTGTTCTTCGCGCTGCTAGGCGCGGTGATCGGTGCGATCAGCGCCCGCCGCAACATGGTCGGCGACAGCATCACCATGGACGATCTGGCCGAATACACGCGCACACTGGGCCAGGTCGGCGACGGCCTGCTGCTGGGCGGTATCGGCATCGCCTCGGTGGTGCTGGCATTCGTGGTGTTTTTCTACGCACTCGGCAGCCTGTACGACGATCGCCGCGACCGCAGCGTGCTGTTCTGGAAATCGTTGCCGGTGTCGGACGTGCAGACCGTGTTGTCCAAGGCTGCCTGGGCGTTGCTGCTGGCGCCGCTGATCTCCATCGCGATCGGTGCGGCGGTCGGCATGGCGCTGTGGCTGATCGCCATCGTTGGCGCCCTGATTGCCGGCGTGCCCAGCCCCTGGGCGCTGGCGACCCATTCGCACCCGTTCTCGCTGCTGTGGCTGTTGCTCAAGACCGTGCCGATGAGCCTGCTATGGGCGCTGCCGACCGTGGGCTGGCTGATGTTCTGCTCGGCCTGGGCCAACAGCAAGCCGTTCCTGTGGGCGGTGCTGTTTCCGCTGCTGGCCTGCGTGATGCTGAGCATTCTCTCGGCGATGCCGGGCGTGTCGCTGCCGATCGGCTGGATCTGGTACATCGTCGGCTACCGTGGCCTGCTCAGCGCCCTGCCCGGCACCTGGTCGCCACTTGCCGTCAGCGGGAACCTGGACAGCAGCACCCTGCAAAGCCCCAGCGACCTGGTGCAATGGGCCCTGCAGCACACCGACAGCACGCGCGTCTATGGCAGCGCGGATATCTGGATTGGCGCAGCCGTCGGTATCGCCTTGATCGCCGCTTCCATCTACCTGCGCCGTCGGCGCTCCGAAGCCTGAGGGACCTCCCATGCGCCTGACCCTGAGCCTGGCCATCCTGCTCGCATTGCCCGGTGTTGCAGCGGCAGAGGAGCAGTGCAAGTTCTCCGAACCACGTAGCCTGGACCTGCAACTGACCGGCGTGAAGTCGGTCCTGTTCGAGGTCGCTTCCAACGACCTGCATCTGGACGCCTCGCCCGGCGGCGGCGGGAAACTGGGCGGGCGCGCCTGTGCTGCCAGGGCCGAATTGCTCAAGAGCCTGACCGTGACCCAGAAGCGCGTCGGCGACAAGCTGGTGGTGAGCTTGAACGATGACCGCCGGTTTTCCTTCGGCAACAGCTATTCCTACCTGGACCTGCGCGGCAGCGTGCCCAACACGATGCTGGTGCAATTTGACGTGGGTTCCGGCGATGCGCAGATCAACGGGGCCGCCGCAGTGAGCGCCGACGTGGGTTCGGGCGACATGACCATTCGTCACACCAAGGGCCGCGTGACCGCCAAGGTGGGTTCCGGCGATGTCGAGCTGGAAGATCTGGGCGCGCTGCGCGTGCTGGCAGTGGGCTCGGGCGACCTCAAGGCGCGTGAGGTGCACGGTGCGGCAGAGGTGGCGAAAGTGCAGTCCGGCGAGATCAAGCTGCACGGCGTCGCAGGCAACATCAAGATCGGCACGATCGGCTCGGGCGATGTCGATATCCGCGATGTGCAAGGCAATGTCAACGTGGAGTCGGTCGCTTCCGGCGCGTTGAATGTCCGCAAGGTGCGTGGCGATCTGAGCGTGGCGCACAAGGGCAGCGGCGATATCGATGTGAGCGAGGTCTCCGGCAGCACCCGGGTACCGACAGACAAATGACGACGACTTCTTTCAGGATGTGGGGGAAATGCTGATGAAATTGCTTGTTTCGGCGGTAGTGATGAGCGTATTGCTGGCGGGTTGCGGCAAGTCCGAACCCACCGTCAACGTCTCCGGCCAGGCCAATGGTGCCGGCGTGACCTTTACCGGCAAGAGCCTGACGCTCAAGCGCGACGGCTTGCCGGCCGCCACCATCGGTGTCGATGGCGCGCTCAGCATCGACGGCAAGCCGGTGGACTTGAATGAGGCGCAACGCCAGGCGATGCGCAGTTACTGCGCGCAAGTGCAAGGCGTGGCCAAGAAGGGCATCGACATCGGCACCCAGGGCGCGGCGTTCGGCGCACATGCCGCAGGCGAAGCGATCAAGGGCGTGCTCAGCGGCAACTCAGATCAGATCGGCGACAAGATCGAGGCCGAGGCAGACACCTTCAAGCACAAGGCCCTGCAGATCTGCGATCAGCTGGCCACGCTGCGCACCGCACAGGATGCAGCCGCGCACCTGGTGCCGGCCTTTGCGCCGTACTCGACCCTGACGCAGCACGACATCGACGATTGCCGCAAGTAGATGGCCCGACAGACCGACGACGCGCACCGCCGGGCGGGCGTCGTCGGTGCGCGGCGCGGCATGTGCCGATCGTCCACTGCGACGCCGGTGCGCCACACGCCTGGTTGACGACCGTTCGCAGGCAGGTGGCAGCGCCTCCATCCGCAACGCTCAGCAACTGCGTATCGCACCGCCTGCGCAGCTGTCCGCATGGCGCGTGCCATCGCTGATCGGCCGGCCGGAACGCGCTTGGAACCGGCGATGCGTGCACGGTAACCAAACGCATCGACGCCCTGCGACATTTTGGCAGGCACCGGACGGCCGCTTTGCCGATCCGCAGACCGGAGCGGGATTACACTAATGTGCTTCCCTGACTCCATCGACCCCATGAACAAGTTCGTGATGCTCTGCATGGCGCTTCTGCTGTGCACGCTTGCTGCCTGCGGCGACCAGTCGTCTCGCCGCGCCGAACGCGGCAAGCCGCGCGTTGCGGTCACCACGCAGTCGGTGATGATCCGCCGCCCGCCGGCTGCCAATGCCGAAATCACCCCCGACGGCACGCTCAAGATCGACGACATCGCGCTGCCGCAGAAAGAAGCCACACGCGCCAAGCTGCAGTTGCTGTTCGGCCACCTGCAGATGTTGCGTCAGCAGGCGGTGAACGAGGCCGGCCCGGATCCGGAATACAAGTCGATCAAGCTGACCGCCACGCCGCAGATCCAGACGCTCAGTGGGGAATTGCTGGATGAAATCCCGTCGCTGCAGCCGTATCGCGAGAGTTTTAGTAACCTGCAAGCCGAGCGGCATTGACGCCCAGCGCACGTCAGCCAAGCGGCCAGAAGCAGCAAGAGACCCGCAGGAACGCGCTTGCGCGCGATGAGCAGTGACCGATCACGCCTCATCGCGCACAGGTGCGCTCCTCCATATGCACTGCGGTGATCAGCCGCCGCCACCGCCGCCGGCCTGGATACCGCCGCGCGTCAAGGCTGCCGGGTCGAGCAATCGCCGCAGTTCCGCTTCGCCGAGCCCGCTGTCTTCCTTGGCCACATCCAGTACCGGCCGCTGCTCCTTGTAGGCACGCTTGGCGATGGCCGCGGCTTTTTCGTAGCCGATGATCGGATTCAGTGCCGTCACCAGAATGGGGTTGCGGTCCAGCGCCTCGCGCACGCGCTCCTGACGCACCTTCAGCCCGGCAATGGCCGTGTCGGCCAACAGACGCGAAACATTGCCCAGCAAGTTGATCGAATCCAGCAGGTTGTAGGCGATCAGCGGCAAGGTCACGTTCAACTGGAAGTTGCCGGTTTGCCCGGCGATGGTGATGGCAGTGTGGTGGCCGATCACCTGCGCGCACGCCATCACGGTGGCTTCGGGAATCACCGGATTGACCTTGCCCGGCATGATCGAGCTGCCAGGCTGCAGCGCCGGCAGTTCGATTTCGCCCAGTCCCGCCAGCGGACCGGCATTCATCCAGCGCAAGTCGTTTGCGATCTTGATCAGCGCCACCGCCAGCGCGTTGAGCTGACCGGACAGCTCCACCGCATCGTCCTGGGCGGCGAGGCCTTCGAACTTGTTTTCCGCGCTCTCGAACCTGGCTCCGCTCAGGCTGGACAAGGCCTTGGCCACCTTGCCACCGAAGCGCGGGTCGGCATTGATGCCGGTCCCGATCGCCGTACCGCCCAGCGGCAAGCGGCGCAAGCGTTTGAGCGCGTCGTCGATACGCTCCTGCGCCGAATTCAGCTGCGCCGACCACGCGCCGAACTCCTGCCCAAAGGTGAGCGGCATCGCATCCATCAAATGCGTGCGACCGGTCTTGACGATCTTGTCCAGCGATTTGGCGCGCTTGTCGATGGTCTTGCGCAGATGCTTAAGCGCCGGTTGCAGATGTTCCTGCACAGCCAGCAATGCCGACACGCGAATGGCGGTGGGCACCACATCGTTGGAACTCTGGCCGAGATTGACGTGGTCGTTGGGATGCACCGCATCCTTGCCGGCACGCGTGGCCAAGGTGGCAATCACCTCATTGGCATTCATGTTGGACGAGGTGCCCGAACCGGTCTGGTACACATCGATGGGAAACTGCGCATCGAAGCGACCCTCGGCCACTTGCAACGCGGCGGCCTGCACGGTCTTGCCGATCGACTTGGGCAACAATCCAAGCTCGGCGTTGACGCCGGCTGCCGCGGCCTTGATCAAACCCAGCGCGCGAATGAAGCCACGCGGCATCGGCTGCCCGGACACCGGGAAATTCTGCACCGCGCGCTGGGTCTGCGCGCCCCACAACGCATCGGCGGGCACCTGCAGTTCGCCCATGCTGTCGTGTTCGGTCCTGAAACGTTCGCTCATCTGCACTCTCCGCACATTGCTGACTTGTGGTGATCGATGGCTGGCGGCGGGCGTACCCACGCTGGCGAGGCCGTCTACGATACTCGCTCGCCGCGTTGCGACGATGTCGTCGCACGCTGTCGGCTAGACTGCCTGTTGATCATGACGAGATGCCAAGCCGCCATGGGCGACGAGCCTGACTGTAGAAACGCAAACGCCACATCTGTTGCCGGGATACCCCGCACCTCCACCGCACATGCGCTAGCACGCAGATGTACCGCTCCTGCAGCGCATGGAGGCGGACATGCTAGGTAACGTCTTGCTCCTGTTGGTCGCGCTGTTGCTGGTGCTGTTGAATGGGTTCTTTGTCGCCGCCGAATTCGCGCTGGTCAAGCTGCGGCACACGCAAGCGGTGGGCCTGGCGCAAACCAACGGCTGGCGTGGGCGCTTGCTGCTCGGGGTGCACGCCCATCTGGATGCGTATCTGTCGGCCTGCCAGCTCGGGATCACCCTGGCCTCGCTCGGATTGGGCTGGGTCGGCGAGCCGGCGTTCGCACATCTGCTGCAACCGCTGTTCGATACGCTGGGCCTGTCGCCGGAAGCGGCACAATTCACCGCGCTGGCAATCGCCTTCAGCCTGATTTCGTTCCTGCACATCGTGCTGGGCGAACTGGCGCCCAAGACCATGGCGATCCGCCGCCCGGAACGCATGTCGTTGTGGACCGCCGCGCCGCTGTACGTTTTCTACTGGCTGATGTACCCGGCCATCTGGGTACTCAATACCAGCGCCAACCGCTTTCTGCGCCTGCTCGGGTGGGGCGAAGTGGAACACCACTCGCATCGTTATTCACGCGAGGAATTGATGCTGATCGTCGGCCGCCAGGACCCGAACGCCGCAGCGCCCGACCAGGGGCTGGCCTTGATGAGCCACGCGTTGGAATTGCCGGATCTGGTCGCCGGCGACCTGATGCGTCCGCGCGAGCACCTGCGCAGCCTGCGCGAAGGCATGACCCTGGAAGCGGTGCTGGCCGAATTCAGTGAGTCGCGCTACAGCCGCTACCCCTGGTTCGATGCCGATGGCGAGCAAGTGCTGGGCATCCTGCACACCAAGGATCTGCTGGTGGCGATGGCACGCGGCCAGAACCTGGACGATCTGCGCCCGCTGCTGCGCCCTCCCACCGTGCTGACCCTGGAAACGCCGATTCCCAACGCGCTGGAGCAATTCCGCGCCGGCACCACCCATCTGGCGCTGTGCGTGGAAGAAGAAGGCCGCATCCTGGGCTTTTTCACCCTGGAAGACCTGCTGGAAGTGGTGGTCGGCGACATCGAGGACGAGCACCGCCATGTGGTGCGCGATGCCCCGATCCGTGGCCAGGACGGCTCGCTGCTGGTCGCCGGCAGCACCTCGATCTTCCGCCTGGAACGCCTGCTCGGTCAGGATCTGAGCGCGCCGGACCACGTCAATTCGGTCGGCGGGCTGATCCTGTATCAGCTGCAGCGCCTGCCCGAGGAAGGCGAAACGCTGGAACTGGATGGCCACTTGCTGACCGTACGGCGCATGGCAGGCCACCGCATCCAGGCGGTCACGGTGCGCCCGGTGGGCGAAGCCGTCGATGCGGCCAGCTGATGTCGTCGATTCATTCGGTGGACGCGCGAGGCGATTGGCCGATGCGAAACCAATAACGGTAATCGCGCGACTGTCCACCGAACCGCACCCCGCGGATGGTCACGTCGTAGATCACACCCGGCTGCAAGCGCGGCACCCGGAATTGCAGGCTGTTGGGCACCCCGAAACCTTCGTGGTCCTCGCTCAGGTTGCGCACCTGCAGCTGGCGTCCATCGCGCTCACGGATCTCCACCTGCGCATCGGCGTAGTCGACATCGCGATTGGCGAACTTGCGCTTGCGGTCCGGCAAGGCGGTGAACGACAACAACGCGTCGTCGGCGTAGTACCGGCCCGGGTACTCGCCGATCGGCCAGGCGACGAAATCCTCGCGCGTTCGCGCGGCGACGCCGACCGTCGGAACCAAGCGCAGCGCGGCACCGCTACTGAACGCAGCGCCATTGCGGCCGGCCACCATGCCGAAGGCGACGCGTTGCAGAAACGGATCCAGCAGCCAGCGCCGGTGCCCCAGTCCACCGGCGCTGACGTTGTTGGCGTCGGTCAGCCACTCGATCACGATCTCATCGGCGCTGGAAAAACGCAGCAGCGGCGAGCTGACCCCGCCATAGATCAGGCTGCGGCGCGCGCCCTTGGCCGCGCTGTCGGAATAGCAGCGCCAGTCCGGCGTCGGCGTATGGCTGAGGCGGCCGTTGGCGGCAATCACCAAGGCCGCCTGGGTGGCCTCGGGCTCGGCCGCCGGGTCGTCGTCGACCGCGTCGAGACCGTGCAGCCGACGGATGTCGTTGATCAGCGCCAGCACGCGTTGTCGCTGCGCCGGCTGCAACTCGCCGGCCCGGCAGCCGGCGATCGCTGGCGGGGTGCGATACAGCGCCGCCGCCTGCGCGGCGAAATCGGCATCCTGCGCGGTGGCGGGCAGCGCGGCGGGCAAGATCGCGAAGGCGAGACGAGCGAAGATCGGGCGCATGGCAGGCCGGAACAGCGCGGGGAGCTCTACCATAAAGTGCAGCTCGCGCCATGTCGGGCGTCTCTGCCGCGCTGATAGCCCGCCATTCAGCCCACGCTGGCGTGGGCCTGGCAACCCACTTTCCAGCGCAGCGGGCCTGCCCGCGGCCCTGGCGGCGTAGAATGCTGGCCCCACTGTCACCGCTGCCTCCCTTGCCCATGTCGGATTCCGCCCTGCTCGCCCTGTCCCCGCTCGACGGCCGCTACGCTTCCAAGGTGGATGCGCTGCGCCCGATCTTCTCCGAATACGGCCTGATCAAGGCGCGGGTCAAGGTCGAAATCGAATGGCTGCTGGCACTGGCCGCCGAGCCGGGCATCGCCGAACTGGCGCCGTTCTCGCCGGCTGCCGCGCAGCGCCTGCGCGCCCTGGCCGACGATTTCAGCGTGGCGCATGCCGCGCGGGTCAAGGAGATCGAGCGCACCACCAACCATGACGTCAAGGCGGTGGAGTACTTCATCAAGGAGCAGCTCAAAGACGACGCCGAGCTGGGGCCGGCGCTGGAATTCGTGCACTTTGCCTGCACCAGCGAAGACATCAACAACCTCAGCTACGGGCTGATGCTGGAGCAGGCCCGCCGCGAGGTGCTGCTGCCCAGCCTGGACGGCATTACCGCCGCGTTGCGCACCCTCGCCCACGCCCAGGCCGCCCAGCCGATGCTCTCGCGCACCCACGGCCAGACCGCCTCGCCCACCACGCTGGGCAAGGAAATCGCCAATGTGGTCGCGCGCCTGGAGCGCCAGCGCAAGCAGATCGCCGCGGTCGAACTGACCGGCAAGATCAACGGCGCGGTCGGCAACTACAACGCGCACCTGGTGTCGTACCCGGACCTGGACTGGGCAGCGTTCGCACAGCGTTTCGTGGAAAGCCTGGGGCTGGTGTTCAATCCCTACACCACCCAGATCGAGCCGCACGACAATGTGGCCGAAATCGGCGATGCCAGCCGCCGCGCCAACACCATCCTGATCGACCTGGCGCGCGACATCTGGGGCTATATCTCGCTGGGCTACTTCAAGCAGAAGCTGAAAGAGGGCGAAGTCGGCTCCTCGACCATGCCGCACAAGGTCAACCCCATCGACTTCGAAAATGCCGAAGGCAATTTCGGCATCGCCAACGCGCTGTTCGAGCATTTTTCCGCCAAGTTGCCGATCAGCCGCTGGCAGCGCGACCTCACCGACTCCACCGTGCTGCGTGCGCTCGGCACCGCGTTCGGCCACACCCAGGTCGCGCTGGACTCGCTGGCCAAGGGCCTGGGCAAACTCACCGTCAACCCCGAGCGTCTGGATGCCGACCTGGATGCGGCCTGGGAAGTGCTGGCCGAAGCCGTACAGACGGTCATGCGCCGCCACGGCCTGCCGAACCCCTACGAACAACTCAAGGCGCTGACCCGCGGCCAGGGCATCACCGCCGCCTCGATGCAGGCCTTCGTGGAAAGCCTGCAACTGCCGGAAGACGACAAGCAACGCCTGCGCGCGCTCACCCCGGGCGCCTATACCGGCCTGGCCGAGCAGCTGGCGCGCGCGATCTGAGCTGACCGAACCGCACGCGGTGCAGGACTTGCGAAGCGGGCCACGTCATCGGACCTCATCGGCGAATCTGCATCGGCATCACCACATGCCGATGCAGCACGATCAAGGCCAGTGATGACGAGGCCAAGACGCCCGGGGCGGGACGCGTCGCCCCCCGCACGCGGACGGGCGGCCGGCGAGGGCCTGCACATGGTGACCGAACCGGACTGCTATCGTGCCGGCCTCACTTTCAGGAGATCGGCGATGCGCGTCACTCATACGGCACTGACCCTGTTGACGCTGGGAAGCGTCCTCGCACTGAGCGGATGCGGCGGCGATGGCCCCGCCGCGCAGGCCCCGTCGGCGGTATCTAACACGCTGACCGATCCGGCCAGCGGCGCAGACTGTGCCGGCAAGGATGTCCGGCTGACCCGCAATGACAGCGAATGGATCCTGCACGGCGAGTGCGGCACGGTCACCATCACCGCCTCGCGTGGCGCGATGAATCTGGACACCGCGCGCAGCATTCGCCTGGAGGGAAGCAACTTCACGGTGCTCAACCAGCAACTTGGCCAGCTCAGTGTGAGCGGTCACGACAACACGCTCAATCTCACCGATGTCGATCGCGTGGATATCCAGGGCAACAAGAATCTTGTGCTCGCGCGCGCCGTGAAACGGGTACGGTTTTCGGGCAACGACAACACCGTCAACCCGTCCAGCAAGCCCGTACTGGACGACCGTGGCAGCGGCAACAAGGTGATGTGATGCGCGCTGGTGCGCTATCGGCGCACGCGGCGATCGGCGTGCGCCGATAGCGCCACCATGCCGCTCGCAAGGCCATCGACATCAAGAAGCGATCGGAAATGCCGACCAGCCCTGCAGCGGCGAACGCGAGCCGGCAGGCTGCGCGCCGCACAGGTGGACATCCGGCTCGGGCAGTCGACAATAGGCCATTGGCGCCGGCCGATGCCGCGCACCACACTCTCTTCTACATCGTGTAAGGACCCCACATGGCCGTACGTAAAGCGACCCCACTTGCCATCGAAGTCCAGGCCCGTCCGGGACAGCCGCTTGGTATGCCGGTCGAGCGTTTCCTGCGCAATTACTGGCACAAGCATCCGCTGTTGATCCGCAATGCGTTCGCGGATTTCGCCTCGCCGCTACAGCCGGAAGACCTGGCCGGGCTGGCCTGCGAAGACGGCGTGCTGGCGCGCCTGATCAGCCACGACCGCGCCACCGACGGCTGGGACGTGCGCACCGGCCCGTTCCAGGAAACCGATTTCCCCGGCCTGCCCGACCACGACTGGACCTTGCTGGTGCAGGACGTGGACAAATGGGACGCCGACGTGCGTGCCCTGCTGGAGCACTTCCGCTTCCTGCCGCGCTGGCGCATCGACGACATCATGATCAGCTTCGCCGCCACCGGTGGTTCGGTGGGCGCGCACGTCGACCATTACGACGTGTTCCTGCTGCAGGGCCAGGGCCACCGCCGCTGGCAGATCGATGCGCGCACCGTCCAGGGCCGCAAGGCCACGCCGCTGGCGTTCCGCGACGATGTCGAGCTCAAGCTGCTGCGCGAGTTCAAGCCCACCCACGATTGGGTGCTGGGCCCGGGCGACATGCTCTACCTGCCGCCGCTGATCCCGCACCACGGCGTGGCCGAAGACGCCTGCCTGACCTTTTCCATCGGCACCCGCGCACCGTCCTCAGCCGAGCTGATCGGCGATTACCTGGACACCTTGATTGCCGATGCCGACGAGGCCGTGCGCTATCACGACGAAGACCTCAAGGTGCCGGCCGACCCCTACGAGATCGACGTCACCGCGATGAACCGCGTGGTCGCTGCGCTCAATGCGCTGCGCATGAACGACCCCGACCGTCTGGGCGACTGGTTCGGCCGCTTCATGACCACCTACCGCGCCTCCGGCGACGTGGTGCCGGCGCCCGAGCCGATCCCGCGCGAAGCGGTCGAGCAGGCGCTGGAAGAAGGCGTGCTGCTGCACCGCCACCCGTGGTCGCGACTGGCCTGGCGGCGCGCCAAGCGCGGTGCCACGCTGTTCTGCAGCGGCCTGGAGTTTGCGCTGTCGGCCAAGGATGCGTCCCGGCTGGCGGCAGCCGAAGAGATCGACGGCACCTTGTACGCGCAGTTGTCCCCGCGTGGCCGCGAGGTGGTGCTGGAGTTGCTGGCACAGGGCCACTACCAGCGCGCCCACGAAGATGCCGAGGACGACATCGCAGACGACGACCACGCGCATGCCCTGAGCGTGTCGGCCGACCACGACGACCAAGACGCCGACGACGACACGCCGGAGGCGGACGAGGACATCGATGCCGACGCCGATGTCGAACAGGTTGCCGACGCTGCCGACACCCCGGCAGAGGCGCTGGAGGCCGATGTCGAACCCGGCGACGCCGCCGAAGCCGGAGCCGAGCAGGACGTCGACAGCGCGATCGCCGACGAGACCGATTCCGACGACAGCGACGACGCCACCAAGCCTGCATGAGCGCGCACGCCAGACCGCAGATCGTCACGCTGGACCCGGCCACCGACGCCGCGGCGCTGCGTGCGCTGCGGCCGTCCTGTGCCACCGACACCGCGGGCGACACCAGCGGTGTCGAGTGGGATGCACTGGACCCACTCAGCCTGCATCTGGCAGCGCGCACCGACGACGGCCAGTTGATCGCCTCGGTGCGGCTCACCGCCGACCGCCGTCTCGACCGGCTCGGCGTTCTGCCCGACTGGCGCCGCCGTGGCGTGGCGGACCAACTGCTCGCTGCCGCGGTCGACGCGGCACGGCAGCACGGCTGGCCCGGCCTGCACGCATGTCCCACCCCAGCTGCGGAAGCGGTCTTCGCGCGCCTGGGCTTTCTGCCCGACGCGCCCCCCCCTTTCACCCGAGCGCATCGGCCAGGCCCGCGATGCGCCCGGCACCGTCGTGCACCGTCGCCTCGACGGCCCGATGGCAGTGGACACCTTCACTGCAGCCCTGGCCGCCACCACCGGGCTGCTGTGCGCCGCGCGCCGCCAGGTGCTCATCTACACCCGCGCCCTGGACCCGCCCCTGTTCGACAACGCGGCGGTGCTGGATGCGCTGCGCCGTTTCGCCACCGCCCGCCACGACAAGCGCGTACATGTCCTGGTGCAGGACACCGCCAGCGCCGCGGCCAGCAGCAGCGCGATGCTGCGCCTGGCACAGCGCCTGCCCAGCGTGTTCCGGTTCCGCGCGGTCAGCGATCCGGTCGATGCAAGTTTTGCATCGGCCTATGTCGTCGGCGACGACGCCTACTACTTTCGTCCAACAGGTCATCGCTTCGATGATGGCGAAACCTGGCTGTCGGGCGCAGCGCGCAGCCGCCAGTTGGAGCGCGAATTCGCGCAGATATGGGAGCGCAGCGCGCTCTGGAACGAGCCGCGCGCGCTCGGCATCTGACGCCGCAGCGCCCCTCGCACGTAGGCGCGCGCGCAATTGGTCTACCCCGCCGGTCAGCTTGCAGACGCCCCCTCACTAGCGCAAGGGGGTATAATTTTTCGAGATTTGAGACCGACCGATGGGGCATCTCGCCCTGCCGCTTCCGCACAATCATCCCCACAGCAGACCCGACTTACCATCGTGGATAATCTCCTAAAGCAGTTCGCGCAGTCATCGCAGCTCGCCGGCGGCAACGCCGCCTATATCGAGGATCTGTACGAGCAGTACCTCGTCACCCCGGACAGTGTCGATCCGAAGTGGAAGAGCTACTTCGATGGTTTCGAAGGTCGCGGTGCCGGTGACGTCCCGCATTCGGCGGCCATCGCCCACATCCTCACCGCTTCCAAGCAGGCTGCCAACGCCGGCACCGGCGCAGGCGCCAGTGACGAGCGCGAGCGCAATGTCGGCCGTCTAATCACCGCCTACCGCGCCCGTGGCCACCTCGGCGCACAGCTCGACCCGCTGGGCCTGGTCCCGCCGGTCAACCCGCCCGACCTGGACCTGCCGTTCCACAGCCTGTCCCAGGCCGATCTGGACAGCGAATTCAGCACCGGCGGCGTCGGTGGCCAGCCGCGGATGAAGCTCAAGGATCTGCTGACGCGCCTGAAGGCGACGTACGCCAGCAGCATCGGCGCCGAGTTCATGCACATCCAGGAGTTCGACCAGCGCCAGTGGATCTACAAGCGCCTGGAAGACGCCGGCGGCAAGATTGCCGGCGATGCGGCCAGCCGCAAGCGCACCCTGGAGCGGCTCACCGCTGCCGAAGGCCTGGAGCGCTACCTGCACACCAAGTACGTCGGTCAGAAGCGTTTCTCGCTGGAAGGCGGCGATTCGCTGATCCCGATGATGGACGAGATCATTCGCCAGTCCGGCAACGATCAGGTCAAGGACATCGTGATCGGCATGGCCCACCGCGGCCGCCTCAACGTGCTGGTCAATACGCTGGGCAAGAATCCGCGCAAGCTGTTCGACGAATTCGAAGGCAAGTTCGAGCATGCCCATGACGACCGCGCGCACACCGGCGACGTCAAGTACCACATGGGCTTCTCGGCCGACATTGCCGTTGGCACGGACAAGCAGGTGCACCTGGCGCTGGCCTTCAACCCCTCGCACCTGGAAATCGTCGACCCGGTCGTGGTCGGCAGCGTGCGTTCGCGCCAGGAGCGTTTCGGCGATGCCGAGCGCAAGAGCGTGTTGCCGATCCTGATCCACGGCGATGCCGCATTCGCCGGCCAGGGCGTGGTGATGGAGCTGTTCCAGATGTCGCAGGCGCGCGGTTTCGCGGTCGGCGGCACCGTGCACATCGTGGTCAACAACCAGATCGGCTTCACCACCAGCACCCGCGACGACGCCCGTTCCACGCTGTACTGCACCGACGTGGCCAAGATGATCGGCGCGCCGGTCTTCCACGTGAACGGCGACGACCCGGACGCGGTGATGTTCGTGTCCAAGCTGGCCTACGAGTTCCGCCAGCAGTTCAAGAAGGACGTGGTCATCGATCTGGTGTGCTACCGCCGTTGGGGCCATAACGAAGCCGACGAACCGGCAGCGACCCAGCCGGTGATGTACCAGACCATCCGCAAGCACAAGACCACCCGCGAGCTGTATGCCGCCAAGCTGGAAAGCGAAGGCGTGCTGAGCGCCGACGAGGCCAAGGCACTGGTGGACGGCTACCGCAACAAGCTGGATTCGGGCGAATACACCACCGAACTGGCCAAGCGCAAGCCGGACGAATTCGCCATCGATTGGTCCAAGTACCTGGTCGGAACCGCTGCCGATCCGGTGGACACGCGCGTCAAGCGCGACCAGCTGGACCGTCTGGCCAAGCTGATCACCACCATCCCGGAAGGCGTCGAACTGCACGCCCGCGTGGCGAAGATCTACGAAGATCGCGTCAAGATGGCTGCCGGCGATCAGCCCGGCGACTGGGGCTTTGCCGAAAACCTGGCCTACGCCACGCTGCTGGCCGAAGGCCACAAGCTGCGTCTGGTTGGCCAGGACGCCGGCCGCGGCACGTTCTTCCACCGTCACGCGATCCTGCATGACCAGAAGACCGACGACTACTATCTGCCGCTGCGCCAGCTGGTGCAGAACCCGGAAGACGCCACCGTCATCGACTCGTTGCTGAGCGAAGAAGCGGTGATGGGCTTCGAATACGGCTACTCCACCACCGACCCGAATGCACTGTGCATCTGGGAAGCGCAGTTCGGCGACTTCGCCAACGGCGCGCAGGTGGTGATCGACCAGTTCATCGCCGCCGGCGAAGCCAAGTGGGGCCGCATCGCGGGCCTCTCGCTGTTCCTGCCGCACGGCTACGAAGGCCAGGGCCCGGAACACAGCTCCGCACGTCTGGAGCGCTTCCTGCAGCTGTGCGCGCTGGAGAACATGCTGGTCTGCGTGCCGACCACGCCGGCGCAGTGCTTCCACATGATCCGCCGCCAGATGCGCATGACCACCCGAAAGCCGCTGGTGGTGATGACGCCCAAGTCGTTGCTGCGCCACAAGCTAGCGGTGTCGAGCCTGGAAGAACTGGCCGACGGTCAGTTCCAGCATCTGATCCCGGACGCCAAGGCCGACGCGGCCAAGGTCAAGCGCGTGGTGCTGTGCTCGGGCAAGGTCTATTACGACCTGCTCGAAGACCAGACCAAGCGCGGCCAGGACGACGTTGCCATCGTGCGCATCGAACAGCTGTATCCGTTCCCGCGCGCGCAGCTGGCGGCCGAGCTCAAGGGCTACGGCAACGCCACCGATGTGGTGTGGTGCCAGGAAGAGCCGCAGAACCAGGGTGCGTGGTATCAGATCCGCCACCACCTCAACTTCTGCCTGGCCGGCGGTCAGAGCCTGCATTACGCCGGCCGTGCCCGTTCGCCCTCGCCTGCCGCCGGCCACATGGCCGACCACATCATCGAGCAGCAGAAGCTGGTCGCCGATGCACTGCTCAACCCGTTCAACGACCAAGTCGCTGAATAACTCCTCTTCCCCAAAGAACGAAAACCCTAGGACGCTCCCCGAATGGCCACCGAAGTCAAAGTTCCGGTACTGCCCGAATCCGTTTCCGACGCCACCATCGCCAGCTGGCACAAGAAGGCCGGCGAAGCGGTCAAGCGCGACGAGAATCTGGTCGACCTGGAAACCGACAAGGTCGTGTTGGAAGTTCCTTCGCCGGTCGACGGCGTACTGAAGGAAATCAAGTTCGACACCGGCAGCACGGTCACCAGCAACCAGATTCTGGCGATCATCGAAGAAGGCGCCGTGGCTGCCGCTGCACCGGCTGAAGCCAAGAAGGCCGATGCACCGGCGCCTGCCGCTGCTGCGCCGGCCGCCGCTCCGGCACCGGCTGCCGCCGCCGCGCCTGCTGCTGCGTCCAAGTCGGCTGCCGATGCGCTGCCGCCGGGTGCGCGTTTCTCCGCAATCACCCAGGGCGTGGACCCGTCGCAGGTCGAAGGCACCGGCCGTCGTGGCGCGGTCACCAAGGAAGACATCGTCAACTTCGCCAAGGCCGGCGGCGTCGGCAAGGCCTCGGGCGCCCGTCCGGAAGAGCGCGTGCCGATGACCCGCGTGCGCAAGACCATTGCCAAGCGCCTGATGGAGTCCAAGAACTCCACCGCGATGCTGACCACCTTCAACGAGGTCAACCTCGCCAAGGTGTCGGCCGCACGCAAGGAACTGCAGGACGAGTTCCAGAAGGCACACGGCATCAAGCTCGGTTTCATGAGCTTCTTCGTCAAGGCCGCCGCCAACGCGCTGCAGCGCTTCCCGCTGGTCAACGCCTCGATCGACGGCGACGACATCATCTATCACGGCTACAGCGACATCTCGATCGCGGTGTCGACCGACAAGGGCCTGGTCACGCCGGTGCTGCGTAACGTCGAGCGCCAGTCGTTCGCCGATGTCGAGCAAGGCATTGCCGACTACGCCGCCAAGGCGCGCGCCGGCAAGCTGGGCCTGGACGACCTGCAGGGCGGCACCTTCACCATCACCAACGGCGGCACCTTCGGCTCGCTGCTGTCCACGCCGATCATCAACCCGCCGCAGAGCGCCATCCTGGGCATGCACGCGATCAAGGAACGTCCGATCGCCGAGAACGGCCAGGTCGTGATCGCCCCGATGATGTACCTGGCGCTGTCCTATGACCACCGCATCATCGACGGCAGGGATTCGGTGCAGTTCCTGGTCGACATCAAGAATCAGCTGGAAAACCCGGGCCGGATGTTGTTCGGTCTGTGATGAAAGCCGGGATTGGTGATTCGGGATTCGGGATGGCGAAAGCATCCCGGTCTCGAGCATCCTGCGTTTTGCGAATCCCCAATCCCCAATTCCTAATCTCGTGAGCGAAGAATGAGCGAACAAGAACAATTCGACGTCGTCGTCATCGGTGCCGGTCCGGCCGGTTATCACGCCGCTATCCGTGCGGCGCAGCTGGGCATGAAGGTCGCCTGCATCGACGCGGCATTGGGCAAGGACGGCAAGCCGGCGCTGGGCGGCACCTGCCTGCGCGTGGGCTGCATTCCGTCCAAGGCGCTGCTGGATTCCTCGCGCCAGTTCTGGAACATGGGTCACCTGTTCGGCGACCACGGCATCAGCTTCAACGACGCCAAGATGGACGTGCCCACCATGATCGGCCGCAAGGACAAGATCGTGAAGCAGTTCACCGGCGGCATCGCGATGCTGTTCAAGGCCAACAAGATCACCCCGTACTACGGCTTCGGCCAGTTGCAGCCGGGCAACATCGTCAAGGTGACCCAGCACGAAGGCGGCGAGATCGAACTCAAGGGCACCAACGTGATCCTGGCGGCCGGTTCGGAATCGATCGAACTGCCGTTCGCCAAGTTCGACGGCGACACCATCGTCGACAACGTCGGCGGCCTGGATTTCACCGCCGTTCCCAAGCGTCTGGCGGTCATCGGCGCCGGCGTGATCGGTCTGGAGCTGGGCAGCGTGTGGAAGCGCCTGGGCGCCGAGGTCACCATCCTCGAGGCGCTGCCGGACTTCCTGGCGCTGGCCGATGCCGAGGTGGCCAAGACCGCGCTGAAGGAATTCAAGAAGCAGGGTCTGGACATCAAGCTGGGCGCCAAGGTCAGCAAGACGGAGATCACCGGCAGTGGCGATGCCAAGCAGGTGGTGCTCAGCTACACCGACGCGGCCGGCGAGCAGACCCTGACCGTGGACAAGCTGCTGGTGGCCGTGGGCCGCAAGGCCGCCACCAAGAACCTGCTGGCCGAAGGCACGGGCGTCAAGGTCACCGACCGCGGCCAGATCGAGGTCGATGGGCATTGCCACACCGGCGTGGATGGCGTGTGGGCGATCGGTGACTGCGTGCGCGGCCCGATGCTGGCGCACAAGGGCTTCGAGGAAGGCATCGCGGTCGCCGAGCTGATTGCTGGCCTGCCGGGTCACGTCAACTTCGACACCATTCCGTGGGTCATCTACACCGAGCCGGAAATTGCCTGGGTCGGCAAGACCGAGCAGCAGCTGAAGGCCGAGGGCGTCGCCTACAAGGCCGGTAGCTTCCCGTTCGCGGCGATCGGCCGTGCGGTGGCCATGGGCGAGCCGGCCGGCTTCGTCAAGGTGATCGCCGATGCCGAAACAGACCGCGTGCTGGGCATGCACCTGGTGGGCGTGGGCGTGTCCGAGCTGGTGCACGAAGGCGTGCTGACCATGGAATTCAACGGCTCGGCCGACGACCTGGCGCGCATCTGCCACGCGCATCCGACGCTGTCCGAAGCGATCCACGATGCTGCCATGGCGGTGAGCAAGCGCGCGATTCATAAGGCTAACTGAGGCCGGGATTTGGGATTCGGGAGTTGGGATTCGCAACTGCGGTTCCCGCCTCTGACTATTCCCAGCCATGACATAACGCCGGGTAGATTCCGGCGTTAAGTTTTTCAGGCCCAGTCAGAACAGTCGTGCAACGTGCATTCCACGGCTTTCCAGATGACATCGACGCGGCGCGCCCCCGCTTTTACGAATCCCTACTCCCCAATCCCGAATCCCATGAAAAGCATCTGCGTCTACTGCGGCTCCAATGCCGGCAACAAACCCGCCTATGCCGAGCGCGCCATTGCGTTGGGCGATCGCATCGCCAAGCAGGGCTTGCGCCTGGTGTATGGCGGCGGCAACGTTGGCTTGATGGGCACCGTGGCCAATGCGGTGCTGGCGGCCGGCGGTGAAGTGACCGGGGTGATTCCGCAGCAGCTGGCCGATTGGGAAGTGGCGCACCGTGGGTTGACCACGCTGGAAATCGTCGGTTCCATGCATGAGCGCAAGATGCGCATGTTCGAGCTGTCGGATGCGTTCGTGGCCCTGCCCGGCGGCTTCGGTACCATGGAAGAGATCTTCGAAATGCTGACCTGGCGCCAGCTCGGCATCGGCAACAAGCCGTGCGCGTTTCTGGACATCGAAGGGTTTTACGCACCGCTGATTGGCATGATCGACCGCATGGTCGAAGAGCGCTTCCTTCACCCGGACCAACGCGCCGACCTGTGGTACGGCGCCGACATCGAGCAGATGCTCGAATGGATGCAGCATTACACCCCGGCGCAGGCGTCGAAGTGGATCGACGAGAAGCGTCGTTCCACCCTTGTGTAATCGAAGGCAGCCAAGACAAACGGCGTCTCACTGCGCGTCGGCTGGATTGCAGAGCGCGGCTCCCTGGTCGCCCGGCACACGATGACAGGCGTACGTAGCCGCTGCCGCGGCGTCGGCACGCACGATGCCACTGCCGGCGCGTCGCCCGCCGTCACTGCCACACTGCGCAGGTGCTGCAGCACGACGGCACGCGCACGGCGCCGTGTTGCCAGCTTGCAACGGCAGTCACGATGGCTGCAGCGATCGGTAGCACCGCCTCGCATAGAATGGCGGCGATGCTCGATACCCTCGCCGCTGATGCGCACCACAGTCTGGACATCAAGCACAGTCGCTTTGTGGCCCACGCTGCCGCATTGGATGCTCCCGCGCATGCGTTGGAGGTCGTGCAGCGCGTGGCAGTGCCGGACGCGACGCACAACTGCTGGGCCTATCGGTTCGGGCAGGACTACCGCTCCAGCGACGACGGCGAGCCAAGCGGCACCGCCGGCCGGCCGATCCTGGCCGCCATCGATGGCCAGGGCTTCGATCGGGTGGTGGTCGTGGTCACGCGCTGGTATGGCGGCATCAAGCTCGGTGCTGGCGGGCTGGTGCGCGCCTACGGCGGTACCGCGGCCGAGTGCCTGCGGCTGGCAACGCGACAGCCATTGATCGCGTTGTCGCTGGTGCAGGTGCAATGCCGGTTCGACGATCTGGGCCTGGTGCACGCAGCACTGGCGGCCTTCCATGCCGACAAACTGGACGAACGCTTCGATGCCGAAGGTGCAGCGTTGCGCGTGCAACTGCCTGCAGATCAGCTCGCCGGCTTGAAAACCCGCCTGTGCGACGCCACTCGCAATCGTGTCCATCTCTCAACCCCGGAAGCCGCATGACCGAGCCAGCCGCTGCACGTCCCAACCCGTTGCGGAAGCTGGGCAGCCTGCGCACCTTGTGGCCATTCGTCCAACGTCAGCGCGGCCTGTTCGCCGCCTGGCTGGTCGCGCTGTCGATTTCCGCTGCCGCCACACTGAGCCTGCCCGCAGCGGTCAAGCGCATGATCGACCAGGGCTTCTCCGGCGACTCGCAGATCAACCAGGCGTTCTCGCTGCTGTTCGCAGTTTCGGTCGTGCTGGCGTTGGCAACTGCGGCGCGCTTCTATTTCGTCGCCCTGCTGGGCGAAAAAGTGGTCGCCGACCTGCGCGGCCGGCTGTACGCGCACCTGATCGGACTGGACGCCGGGTTCCATGACCGCAGCCGCAGCGGCGAACTGGTGTCGCGCCTGTCGGCCGACAGCGAATTGCTGCGGGGGCTGATCGGCACCACCATGTCGGTGGCCTTGCGTAGTTCGGTCACGGTGATCGGCAGCATGGTCATGCTGTTCGTCACCAGCCCGCGGCTGGCCGGCTTCACCTTGATCGGCATCCCGCTGGCGGTGCTGCCGATCGTGCTGGGCGCACGCCGCCTGCAGAAGATTTCGCGCGCAAGCCAGGACCGCGTGGCCGACGCCAATACGCTGGCGGCCGAAACCCTGGGCGCGGTGCGCACCGTGCAGGCGCACGCGCGCGAGCGTTACGAAAGCCAACGTTTCAGCACTGCGCTGTTTGCCGCCATCGATACCGCCAAGCTGCGCATCCGCACCCAGGCCACCGTGACCGCGGTGGCGATCATGCTGATCTTCGGTGCGATCGTCGCGGTGTTGTGGCTTGGCGCGCACGATGTGATCGCTGGCCGCATGACGCCGGGCACGCTCGGCCAATTCGTGTTGTACGCGCTGATCGGCGGCGGGTCGGTCGGGGCGCTGGCCGAGGTCTGGAACGAGTTGCAGCGTGCCGCCGGCGGCATGGGCCGGGTGAGCGAATTGCTCGACGAACAACCGGCGATCGTGGCGCCGGCCACGCCGCAGGCCTTGCCGCAGCCGCTGCGCGGCGCGATCCATTTCGACCGGGTGGTCTTCCATTACCCGCAACGCCCGGACGCGCCGGCGCTGGATGGGTTCGACCTGCATGTCAGCCCCGGCGAAACCGTGGCGCTGGTGGGCCCGTCCGGAGCGGGCAAGAGCACGGTGCTGTCGATGCTGCTGCGTTTCCACGACCCGGTCAGCGGCAAGGTGCGCATCGACGACATCGACCTGCGCGACGTCGACCCGGTCCTGCTGCGCGAACACATCGCGCTGGTACCGCAGCAACCCACATTGTTTGCCGCCAGCGCCGCCGACAACATCCGCTACGGGCGCCTGCAGGCCAGCGACGCCGAGGTGGAAGCGGCGGCCGCCGCCGCCGAAGCCGATGGCTTCATCCGCGCCCTGCCCCAGGGCTACGCCAGCGAACTGGGCGAGCGCGGCACGCGCCTGTCCGGCGGCCAGCAGCAACGCGTGGCCATTGCGCGCGCGCTGCTCAAGGATGCGCCGATCCTGCTGCTGGACGAAGCCACCAGCGCGCTCGATGCGCAAAGCGAGCGCGCCGTGCAGCAGGCGCTGGAGCGGCTGATGGAAGGCCGCACCACGCTGGTGATCGCGCACCGCCTGGCCACCGTGCTCAAGGCCGACCGCATCGTGGTGATGGATGCCGGGCGCATCGTCGCGCAGGGTACGCATGCGCAGTTGATCGCCGAAGGTGGGCTGTATGCGGAGCTGGCGCGGCTGCAGTTCATCGACCAATGAGCGCCGCCAGGCGCCGTCGTTCCAGCGATGGCACCTGGCGCAACCAGCGAAACGACTGCGCCCACCGCGATGCGGGCGCGGCCGGTGCTCGGAATCGGCATGCGCCACTCGTACACTGCGGTTACCGCGGCTCGTCCGCACTCGCCGGACGCGCTGCCGCTGCACGCGCTAGCCGTACCTCGCCCGTCTTGTCTCACCGGCCACGCCGGCCGTGCGCTCCCACGCAATCCGATGTGACCCCATGCCCCGCCCCAGAACCACCCTTCGCCAGCTGAGCTATTTCGTCGCGCTGGCCGATACCGGCAGCTTTACCCGTGCCGCCGAGCAGATGGGCGTCTCGCAGCCATCGTTGTCGCAGCAGATCCGCGCGTTGGAAGCGATCATCGGTGCACCGCTGTTCGAGCGCGGCGCGCAGGCGATCCTGACCCCGCTCGGTCGCGAGCTGCTCGACCGCGCACGCAGCATCCTGCTCGATGTCACCGATCTGGAAGAGGTCCGCGCCACCGCCGCCGATACCTTGATCGGCACCATTCGCCTTGGCGTCTCGCCCACGCTCGGCGCCTATCTGATGCCCAGCCTGGTGGCACGTCTGCATCGCGAGCATCCGGCCCTGCGCGTGCACGTGCGCGAAGGCCTGCCAACCGCACTCGCCGCCGACCTGAGCAGCGGCACGCACGATCTGGTCCTCGCGCAACTGCCGGTGGCCGGCCGCGGCCTGCACAGCGAGCGGCTGTTTCGCGAACTGCTGCATGTGACCATGGCGGCCGATCATCCGCTGCGCACCAAGGCCTGCATCACCCCAGCCGATCTGCGCGGCGCCAACTTGCTGACCTTGATGCCGGAATACCGATTGGCAGAACAGGTTGCCGCGATCGCCATGGACGTGGGCGCCAATGTCTTGCGCGATTACGAAGGCACCAGCCTGGACGCGATCCGCCAGATGGCCGGCATGGGCATGGGTCTTGCCTTGCTCCCGGACCTGTACGTGCGCCAGGAAATCCGCGAAGGCGACGACGTGGTGGTGCGGCCGGTCAAAGGCGGGCGCTACTATAGGGAGATCGGTCTGCTCTGGCGCCAGGGTGCCGGTCGCGCACCGGCCTTCGGTTTGATCGCCAATCTGTTGCGCGCGGTGGCTGCATAGGAAAATCCTATGCGGCACATAAGCGCGATGGCCTTGTTTGCGGGCCGGCAACTCGTCAATGCTTCACTGAACTCATCAACGGATATCGAATGGCGGCCAAGCGGATTGGATGGCGGGAAGCGGCGAGCTGGCTGACGGAAGTTGTTGGCCCGGACATGCCGTATGTGCGCCTGACCCTGGTGTACGGCGTTGCGATCAGCCTGCTGTCGCTGGCCACGCCGATCTCGGTGCAGTTGCTGATCAACAGCGTTGCCAACACCGCGCTGCCCACGCCGCTGTGGACCTTGTCCGGCCTGCTGCTGGGCCTGCTGCTGCTGGTGGCGGCACTGAGCGCGATGCGGGTGTGGGTGATGGCGCTGTTCGAACGTCGCCTGTTCGCACGCGTGGTGGCGGAAATCACCGTGCGCGCGGTACATGCGCAAAATCCGTTCTTCGCCGACCAGAACCGCGGCGATGTATTCAACCGCTACTTCGATCTGGTGGTGGTGCAAAAGGCAGTGCCCAGCCTGGCGGTCGGTGCGTTCACCATCGTGCTGCAGTCGGCGGTCGGCTTGATCGTCACCAGCTTCTATCACCCGTTTTTCCTCGGCTTCAACGCGCTGCTGCTGCTGACCATCTTCTCGATCTGGATGATCTGGTCGCGCGGTTCGATCCGCTCGGCGGTCGAACTGAGCCAGGCCAAACACAACGCCGCGCATTGGCTGGAAAGCGTCGGCGGCTCCAACGGGTTCTATAAATCCAGCCGCCATCTCAACTTCGCCATGGATCGCTCGGAAAAGGTGACCGCCGACTATGTCGACCGGCATCGGCGCCATTTCCGCTACACCTTCACCCAGACGCTGGCATTCCTGCTCACCTATGCAGTGGCCAGCGCGGCGCTGCTGGCGCTGGGCGGCAGCCTGATCCTGCGCGGCGAGCTGTCGATCGGCCAGCTGGTGGCAGCCGAACTGATCCTGAGCGCAGTGTTCTACGGCATTGCACAGCTGGGCAGCTACCTGGACACCTTCTACGACCTGGTGGCCAGCGCGGAGGAGTTGTCGCTGCTGTACGCCATCCCCCAGGAACGCCCGGTGCTTGCCGCCGGCGAGGCGCCGCGCAACAGCGGGGTACGCCTGGATGGGGTGGTGATCGAGGGCGCGCGTTTCGATTTCGCGCTGGAAGCCGGCGAGCAGCTGGTCACGCTGGCCGATGGCGGCGCCGAGCGCCTGCTGGCCATGGTGCTCAAGCGCCACGTCGTTCCCGACCGCGGGCTGGTGATGGTGGGTGGTGCGGACATGGCCACGTTCGATATGTACCTGCTGCGTTCGGAAGTCACCGTGCTCGACCGCCCGACCATCGTGGAGGTCACCATTCGCGAATACCTGGCGATGGCCTCGGCCGATGTGACCTCCGAAGCGATGCTGCAAGCCATCGATACGGTGGGCCTGCGCGCGCGCATCGCCGCGTTGCCGCAAGGCCTGGACACCCGGCTTGCCGCCTCCGGGTTCCCGCTGTGGATTGGCGAAGTCATGGCGCTGAAGCTGGCCAATGCACTGTTGGTGCGCCCGCGCGTGCTGATGCTGTCGCAGCTGTACGACCTGATCCCGGCCGAGCGCCTGACCCAGGTCCTGCGACGCTTGAAGGATGCAGGAACCACGGTGCTGCTGTGCACCGGGCGGCCGGAGGACATCACCCTGGATGGCTGGTTCCGGCTGGAGCCGGAGCGCCAGCAACGCTACGCCACACGCGCCGAGTTGATCGCATCCACGCAGGAGGTGCCGCATGCCGCACGCCCCTGATCGCATGGCGCATTTCCCGACCCTGGCGGCAATGCGTCCGCCCAGCATCGCCAAGGCGGTCGCCTGGATGCTGTTGATCGGCATCGGCATCGCCGCGGCGATCCTGGCACTGGCGCCGTGGGTGCAGACCGCCAGTGGCAAAGGCCAGGTCGTCTCGCTGGATCCCAGCGACCGTCAGCAACCGGTCACCGCCTTCGTGCCGGGCCGCGTCGAGCGCTGGTACGTGCATGACGGCCAGCATGTTTCCAAGGGCGACCCGATCGCGCGTGTCGGCGATCTGGACCCGGACCTGCTCACCCGCCTGGCCAGCGAGCGCGCGCAGGCGCAGGCGGAAATCGCCGCCATCCAGCAGTCGCGTGCAGTGGCCAGCATCGACGTGGCGCGTAGCAGACAATTGCTGGCCGAAGGCCTGGCCGGACGCCGCGACTACGAGCTGACCCAGATCAAGGTGGCCGAAGCCGACGCCAAGCTGGCCGAATCGCGCGCCAAGCTGACCCGCATCGACATCCAGCTGAATCGCCAGTCTGCACAGCTGGTGCGCGCCCCGCGCGACGGCCGCGTGCAGCAGCTCAATGCCGCCAGCGGCAGCGCCATGGTCTCGCCGGGCACCGTGCTGGCGGTGATCGCGCCGGAACGGGTGGAACGCGCGGTCGAGCTGTATATCGACGGCCGCGACGTGCCGCTGATCCGCCCCGGCCGCCCGGTGCGGCTGGAATTCGAAGGCTGGCCGGCGATCCAGTTCAGCGGTTGGCCGTCGGTGGCGCACGGCATGTTCGACGGCCGGGTGCGCGCCATCGACCCCAACGCCGCGCCCGATGGGCTGTTCCGCATCCTGGTGGAGCCGATGCCGGGCAAGCCGGCATGGCCGGCGCAGGAATTCGCCCGCCAGGGCGGCAAGGTGCGCGGCTGGGTGCAGGGCGAAACGGTCAAGGTCGGCTACGAACTGTGGCGCCAGCTCAACAACTTCCCCTTGGAATTCGGCCGGCGCCCGGCTGCGGCCACGCAGGAAGAGAGCAAGGCCAAGCCGGCCGCACCCAAGTCCGAAGACGAAGCGACGGGTAAGAAATGATCGGCCGTCTTGTCGTCCTGTTGATCGCACTCTGCCCCGGTGCGGCATTCGCCCAGGCCGCTGCGCTGACGCTGGATGAGGTGCTGCAGTCCTCGGCACGCTCGGCACCGCAGATCGTCGAAGCGCTGGCGAAGGTGCGCCAGGCCGAAGGCAAGGGCATCTCGGCCGATGGCGCCTTCGATACGGTGTTCGACATCGAAGGCCGCTCGCGCGAGGCCGGCTATTACGACGGCAGCACGATCGAAACCGGGGTCAAGCGGCCGTTCGAAGAGAACGGCGGCTATTACTACGGTGGCTACCGCTCCTCGCGTGGCTCCTTCCCGATCTACGAGGACAAGTCCTATACCGATCGCGGCGGCGAAGTGAAGGTCGGCGCGCTGTACGCGCTGCTGCGCGACCGCGTGATCGACGAACGCCGCACCAAGCGCAGTATCGCCAGCACCGATATCGATGTGGCCAAGTACGAAGCGGAAATGGTGGCCATCGGCGTGCAGCGGCGCGCCGTGGATGCCTACCAGAACTGGGTCGCCGCCGGGCTGAAGTTGCGCGCCTACAACGAGCTGCTGCAACTGGCCGAGCAACGGCGCAATGCGATTTCGCGCCAGGTCACGCTCGGTGCGCGACCCACCATCCTGCTGACCGAAAACGACCAGAATCTGGTGCGTCGTCGCGCCTTGGTGGTGCGCGCGGAACAGGACTTCGCCAATGCGGCCAACGCCTTGTCGCTGTATTTGCGCGACGACGCCGGCATGCCGCTGATCGTGTCCGCCGAACGCCTGCCAGCCGACACCTCGGCGCTGGAAGGACTGGCCGGCGCCAGCAAGATCACCGCGCCGGTGGAGCGCCCGGATTACCGCGCCGTGCTGACCCGCATCGACCAGGCCACCGCACGGCTGATGCTGGCCCAGAACGATCTCAAACCACGCCTGGATGTCAGCGTGGAAGTCAGCAAGGATCTGGGCCCGCCCGGCGTCGGCGGCCCGAACCGGTCGCTGACCGACGCCATCATCGGCTTCCGTTTCAGCGTGCCACTGGAAAACCGCGCCGCCAGGGGCCGCGTGGCCGAAGCGCGTGCCGAGATCGAAGCGCTGGATCAGCGCAGCCGTTTTCTACGCGACCAGATTTCGATCGAGGTCGAATCGATCGTCATCTCGCTCAATGCCGCCGAGCGGCTGGCCAAGATCGCCGATGAGGAACGCGGCCTGGCAGACCGCCTGGCCGCGGCCGAGCGGCGGCGCTTCGAGCTGGGCTCGGGTGACTTTTTCCTGGTCAACCAGCGCGAGGAAACCGCCAACGACGCGCGCGTACGCCTGATCGATGCGCAGGCGCGCATCGCCTCTGCGCGTGCCGAACTGGCGGCGGCCACCGCCGACCGGGATGCCTTGCAGTTGAGTCGTTGACCGCTCGGCTGCGCGCCGGGCAGGCGGTGATGCCGGGCAATCGCGCGGTTGTGCGAGTGACTTGGCGATGCCGCAGCAGCATCCCTGGATTCAAGCAAAGCCTACGCAGCGCACCCACGTACGCAACCGTCACGCAGGTGGCTGGCTGATGACGCCCAGCGACGCTTCAGCGCGCTTGGCGCGTGGTCGAACCCGAGGTTGCAGCTGCCTGCCCCATCACTCCCAGGCAGCCGTCCATGCCACGCACGCGTACTCAGCCGCTTGTCGGCGTGGCCAAACACTGTCGCCACCGCGCCTGACGAGCTCAACCAGCAGGGCTCGCACACCTCACCGCATATCGACATCTGGGTAACACCTGCATGCGCATGCTCGCCATACCGGCTCGGCGCCGGGCGTGCAGTCCATCGCGATCTGCACTGCAAACTCAGGAACTTTCGGAGGTGCGTATGTCTTTCCGGCAATTTCCCGCAATCGGTGCAGATGGCGAGCCTTACGTCATCATCGAATTTCGCGACGAGCAACAACCGCGCGCAAACCCGCAGTCGGCACCGCGTTACGAGCTTCCCGACGGTCGACATCTGCAACGTCAGGGGCAGCGGTTTGTTACCGACGGCGGCGAGCTACGCCTTTCCGCGCTTTAGGTACGGCAGCCAAACCCGCGCGTCGTCACCTCACAGCCTGGTCAAATTTTGACCACCCACTGCCCGACCCTTGCGCTGCAAGGGCCGTGCGCAGTTATCCACACGCTTGTGCAAGTTTCATCCACACCCTGTGTGGATGAAATCGACCGCGTTGGGGCGGGCTTGGTCACGCCACTAGCTGCCGGAACGCTCCAGCACCCGGCCGATCCCGCTTCGGTCGATCTCGCTCGCTGCCTGCGCCAATGCGGCACGATCGCTCGCCACCTCAAAGCCGATCCGGAAATGCAGTTCGCCAACCGGCGTGCGCGACGAGTGGATCGAGGACAGGTTCACTCCATGCCGCTCGAACACATGCAGCAAGGCGCGCAGCGAGCCGGGCTGGTCTTCGGGCAGATACACGCTCAGTGTCAACGGCTCGGTGAGATCGGCCAGCAGGTAGCCCACGCGCTCGTAGGTGTAATTGCCTGCCGCAAGCGCGTCGTGCTGCAAGGCTTGCGCGTTGTCGTGCAGGAACTGGGTGCGGAACTGCGCACGCGCAGCATCGTCGCCCCGCGCCACCAAGGCACGCAGTTGCTGCAGCTGCTGCAGCAACCGGTCGAGCATCTCGCCCACATACGGGTTGCCGAACTGGATGTCTTCGTAGATCGAGGGGTTCAGCGAGAGAATGCGCGCGATCACCGCGGTATCCAGTTCAAAGGATGCCGAGCGGTACGGCATCAGTGCGCGCAGCTCGCCCAGCAGCGGTGCGTAGTCGCGCAGGGTGCCGGCCTGCGCTAGGTGAGTGGCGTGTACCATCGCCTGCACCAGCGCCATCACGCGGTCATGGTGCTCCGGCGTTGCATACACGCATTCGGCCTGCAGCGCGCTGCACAAGTTCTGCACCCACGCCGACCAGCGCTGCAGCCGCCCTTCGCAGACCACCATCACGCGCCCTTTCAAGGTCGGCGATTTTGGCGGTGCGGTCATCGGATGCAGGCCGACCACGTCCGCCTGCGAGGTCAGCATTGCCGCGACCGGTGCCTGTTTGATCGAGGTGACATCCAGCCACAGCTGCGCGGCAGCGCGTGCGCCGGCGAGTGCCACATACCGCTCGATCAATGCGGCGGTATGGCGAATCGGCGCGGCGAAAATCAGTACGTCAGCACGCTGCGCCAGTGTGGCTTCGTCCATGCTGCCGCTGTCGGCCGGATCGAACCCGATCACGTCCAGCTGCATGCGCGTGCGCAGGAACTGCGCCAGCCAGCGCCCGTACGCGCCGGCGATGCCGACGATGCCGACCACCGGCTGCGCGATCATGCCAATCGCTCGACGGCAAATCGCGGCGTCCCAGCAAGTGCGGCCGGCGCCGCGGCCAGCACGTCGAACTCCTCGAAACCTGCGGCCAGCGTCGCTTCCAGCGCGCCATGCACGCCGCTGAGCGCGTGTCCCACCGCCTGCTCGAACGGCACATCGCGCAACAGAAAGCCAATCAGCAGCGCCATCAGCACATCGCCGGTGCCTGCCACATCGACCGGCAGGTGCGGGCTGGCCCAGCGATACACCGCCGCATCGCTGACTGCCAAGGTCACCAGCTCACCTGCGGCACCGGCCACGCTGTGTGCAAGTACCCATTGCGGCCCACGTGCCAGCAACGCGCGCGCGGCGGCGATGGCCTCGTCCTGCTGCAGGCTCGGCAAGCCGGTCAACCGCCCCAACTCGAACGCGTTGGGCGTCACCAGCCAGGCGTGCGGCAGCAGACGCTCGGCGAACACGCGCTCCAGCCCGGGTTCCACATATGGGCCGGTGTGCGTGTCGCCAATCACCGGGTCCAGGCAATAACGCAGCTGCGGGGCCTGCGGCAAGGTCTGCTCCAGCCAGTCGGCGAAGGCTTCGCCGTTGGCCAGGCTGCCGAAATATCCGGACACCAGCATGCGTGCACGCTGCGGCAAGCCACGTTCGGTGGCGCCCAGCAACAAATCCGCCAGCCAGTCGGCTGGCAGGATGCGCCCGCGCAGGGTCGCGTAAAACGGCGCGTTGCTCAGCAACGTGGTGGGTACTTCGGCCACACGCAGTCCCAGCGCGCGCAGCGGCGGCACCGCAGCGCTGTTGCCGGCATGGCCATAGACCAATTGCGATTGCACCGAAATCACGTCGATCGGCGAAGGGCCGTCCGGACGCTGGCGGCGACCATGGACGAGGTGGCTGTCGGTTGCATCGCTCATGCGGGCGACCATGCTGGAGAGATGGCACCGATTATCCGCGTAACCTTGCCAGGATGTCGTGGAGGAACGGCATCACCGGCAGTGGGCGCTGCTGAACAGCACGCCCCTGGTCTTGAACACATCATGGCCAGATGCCCAAGCCCGCCGGCGCAGCGTGAGTGGCAATACGCTCGTTGAGCAAGGTGAGACGCCAAAAGACGCTCGACCGATGCTGCAGGCCAATGGCCGAACTGCACGATCAAGGACTGGCGTTGCCTCGCGTTGCGGGCGACAGCGTGCTGCGTCTGAAGGCAATGACGACGCGTCAAACACACACGTGCGATGTGCGGAGATGTCGCTGGAGATCTCGCAGTGGCGCTACTGAAACGCGCGCAGCTGCCCCGGCAATTCTCACGCTGACATCGCGTTGCGTCCGCAACTTCAACGCGTCGGCCGCATCGCGGGCAGCCTTCGGGACAACCCAAAAAAGAGCCCGACGCGCAGCAAGCCGCACGCCGGGCCATCGTGACATCACGCCGCCTGGGTCAGGACGTCATCCGATCCCAAAACCCCTTGACGCCGTCGATGAAGGTGGCCGACTTGGGCGAATGCTTGCGTGCATCCTCGCCGGTGAACGTCGCTTCGAACTGCTGCAGCAGTTCGCGCTGGTCGGCGGTGAGATTGACCGGGGTCTCCACCACCACGCGGCAATACAGATCGCCTTCGCTACGGCTGCGCACCGAACGCACGCCCTTGCCGCGCAGACGGAACAACTTGCCGGTCTGGGTCTCGGCCGGGATGCGGATCTCCGCTTCGCCGCCTAGGGTCGCCACGCGCACGGTATCGCCGAGCGCGGCCTGCGAAATGCGGATCGGCACCTCGCAATGCAGATCGTCGCCGTCGCGCTGGAAGATCGCATGCTCGCGCACCCGCACTTCCACATACAGATCGCCCGGCGGCGTGCCGGCCGGGCCGGCCTCGCCTTCGCCTGCAAGACGAATCCGGTCGCCGGTATCCACGCCGGCGGGCACCTTGATCGACAGCACCTTGTCTTCTTCCACGCGACCGGCACCGTGGCAGGTCTTGCAGGGGTTCTGGATCAGCGTACCGCGCCCGTCGCAATGCGGGCAGCTCTGCTGCATGGCGAAAATGCCGCGCTGGATGCGCACCTGGCCGCGCCCATGGCAGGTACCGCAGGTCTCGACCTTGCCGTCTTCCGAACCGCTGCCGTGACAGGGCGCGCATTCGACCAGCGTCGGAATCTCGATGCGGCGCTCGATGCCGGCGACAGCTTCTTCCAGATCCAGTTCCAGGACATAACCAACGTCGGCACCACGTCGCGCAGCGCGCGGACCGGCGGCGCCACCGCCGAAAATATTGCCGAAGATATCGCCAAAGATATCTCCCATGTCCGGGCCACCCGGCCCACCGCCACCGCCCATGCCGTGCTCGAAGGCCGCATGGCCGTGCGCGTCGTAGGCGCGCCGCTTATTGCCATCGGACAGCACCTCGTAGGCTTCCTTGCATTCCTTGAACGCCGCTTCGGCAGCCGCGTCGCCAGGATTGCGGTCCGGGTGGTGCTTCATCGCACAGCGCCGGTACGCCTTCTTCAGCTCCTCGTCGCTGGCGCCACGGGCAACGCCCAGCACTTCGTAGTAATCGCGTTTGCTCATAAGCCGGGATTCGGGATTCGTGATTTGAGATTCGTTGAAACGCAAAAGCGGACAGCGTGTGCTGGTCCGCCCTGGCGACGCGACGCGTTAAGGATATCGGGACGGGAATCGGCAAGCTTTAGCGCTTGCCAATCCCCACTCCCGACTCCCAAATCACGGCTTACTTCTTGTCGTCCTTGACCTCGGTGAACTCGGCGTCCACCACGTCGTCGGCGGCCTTGGAGGCCTGTGCGTTGCCGCTGGCCGCATCGGCGTTACCGCCCTGCTCTGCCGCCGCAGCTGCTGCGTACAACGACTGGCCGGCTTCTTCCAGCGTCTTGGTGCGTGCTTCGATCTGCGCCTTGTCGTCGCCCTTCATGGCGGTTTCCAGATCCGACAGCGCCGCTTCCACCTTGCCGATCACATCGCCACCGACCTTGCTGCCATGCTCGGTGATCGCGGTACGGGTGGCGTGGATCAGACCATCGGCCTGGTTGCGGGCCTGCACCAGCTCCTGGAACTTCTTGTCTTCTTCGCGGTTGGCTTCCGCGTCGGCGACCATGCGCTGGATCTCTTCGTCCGACAGACCCGAACCGGCCTTAATCTCGACCTTCTGTTCCTTGTTGGTCTTCTTGTCCTTGGCCGACACGTGCAGGATGCCGTTGGCGTCGATGTCGAAGGACACTTCTACCTGCGGCATGCCGCGCGGCGCCGGCTCGATGCCGGACAGGTCGAACTTGGCCAGCGACTTGTTGAAGCGGGCCTGCTCGCGCTCACCCTGCAACACATGCACGGTCACGGCCGACTGGTTGTCTTCGGCGGTGGAGAAGGTCTGCGAGGCCTTGGTCGGAATGGTGGTGTTCTTTTCGATGATCTTGGTGAACACGCCGCCCATGGTCTCGATACCCAGCGACAGCGGGGTCACGTCCAGCAGCAGCACGTCCTTGACGTCGCCGGCCAGCACGCCGCCCTGGATCGCCGCACCCACGGCCACCGCCTCGTCCGGGTTGACGTCCTTGCGCGGTTCCTTGCCGAAGAAATCGGCAACCGCCTGCTGCACCTTCGGCATGCGGGTCTGGCCGCCGACCAGGATCACTTCGTTGATGTCGCTGGCGCGCAGGCCAGCGTCGTTCAACGCGGTGCGGCACGGCTCGATCGACTTCTTGACCAGGTCTTCCACCAGCGCTTCGAGCTTGGCACGGGTCAACTTGATGTTGAGGTGCTTCGGGCCCGACGCATCGGCGGTGACGTACGGCAGGTTCACTTCGGTCTGCTGGCTGGACGACAGCTCGATCTTGGCGCGCTCTGCGGCGTCCTTCAGGCGCTGCAGCGCCAGCGGATCCTTACGCAGGTCGATGCCCTGGTCCTTGTTGAATTCGTCGACGAGGTACTCGATGACGCGGTTGTCGAAGTCTTCGCCGCCCAGGAAGGTGTCGCCGTTGGTGGCCAGCACTTCGAACTGCTTTTCGCCATCGACTTCGGCGATCTCGATGATCGACACGTCGAAGGTACCGCCGCCCAGGTCGTAGACGGCAATCTTGCGGTCGCCGCCGTTCTTGTCCAGGCCATAGGCCAGGGCTGCGGCGGTCGGCTCGTTGATGATGCGCTTGACGTCCAGACCGGCGATGCGGCCGGCATCCTTGGTGGCCTGGCGCTGGCTGTCGTTGAAGTACGCCGGCACGGTGATCACCGCTTCGGTGACCTTCTCGCCGAGGAAGTCTTCGGCGGTCTTCTTCATCTTTTCCAGCACGCGCGCGGAGATTTCCTGCGGCGCCATGCGCTTGGCATCGCTGGTCTGCACCCAGGCATCGCCGTTGTCGTGCGCCAGGATGCCGTACGGCACGTGCGAGATGTCCTTCTGCACTTCGCCATCGGTGAACTTGCGGCCGATCAGGCGCTTCACCGCGTAGAAGGTGTTCTTCGGGTTGGTCACGGCCTGGCGCTTGGCCGAGGCGCCGACCAGCACTTCGCCGTCCTTGGTGTAGGCGACGATCGAAGGCGTGGTGCGATCGCCCTCGGAGTTTTCGATGACGCGGGCCTTGCCGCCGTCCATGATCGACACGCACGAGTTCGTGGTGCCGAGGTCAATACCAATGATCTTGCCCATGGATACGCTCCTGATGATTCTGTAGCTGTGTCCGGCGACGCCGGGTCTGGCTGAGATGTGGGGGTGGTGCGCAGGTGTTCAAGCCACCGGCGCACATCTGTGTTTCATGCCTGCGCCTGGCAGTTCAGCCGGCGCTGCGGTTCAGTCGTGCTTGGCCACGACCACCAGGGCCGGGCGCAGCAGGCGATCGTTGAGCAGGTAGCCCTTCTGGAAAACCTGCACGACGTGGCCCGGCGCAACGCCCTCGGCCTCGCCCTGGCTGATCGCCTGGTGCTGGTCCGGGTTGAACGGCTGGCCGACCGGATCGAGCAGGGTCAGGCCGTTGTCCGCGGCCACCTTGAGCAATTGCTTGTAGGTCATGTCCAGGCCGTCGCGCAGCGGGCTGGGCTCGGTGCCGGCGGCGGTGAGTCCCGCGTCCAGGCTGTCGAACACCGGCAGCAGTTCGCCGAGCAGCTTCTCGTTGGCGAACTTGCGCGCGTTTTCCACGTCGCGGGCGATACGCTTGCGCTGGTTTTCCAGGTCGGCGCGCTCGCGCAGGGCATCGGCCTTGACCAGGGCGATCTCGCTGCGCAGCGATTCGATCTCGGCCTTGAGCGGATCGGTCTCGGGCGGGTTCTGGGACAGGTCTTCGGAGTCGAATTCGGGGTGGTCTTGGTTCATATGCAGTTCCCGGGCAAGCGGAACGCCCGCCCCAACGTCACCCCGTATATGGGCGCCCGCGCGCGTTTCAAGCAAAGCATCGCGCCGATCGATGCCGGTTATCGCGTACCGGGCGACTCCATGGCCGCGCCCAGCACGTCGGCGGCGGTCTGCACCAGCGGAATCAGCCGGTCGTAGGCCATGCGTTTGGGCCCGATCACCCCCAGCACGCCCAGCACCTGGCCATTGGCGGCGTAAGGTGCAGTGACCAGCGAGACGTCTTCCAGCGACACCATGCCGGTTTCTTCGCCGATGAAGATGCGCACGCCCGGCGCCTGGATGGTGCGTTCGAGCAGCTGCAGGATCTCGCGTTTGCTGGCGAAGGCCTCGAACAGTTCGCGCAGGCGATCCAGATCCGACAGGTCCTGCACGCCCATCAGCCGGGTCTGCCCGGCCATCACCATGTCCTCGGCATCGGCCGGTACCAGCGCCTCGCTGGCCAGGTCCACGCTGTGCGCCAGCAGTTGTTCCATCTCGCTCTTGGCCATGCGCAGCTCGCGCAGTAGGCAGGCGCGGATGTCGGCCAGCGCGCGCCCGGCGAACTGCGCATTGAGGTAATTGGCCACCCGTTCCAGCTCGGCCGGCTCGTAAGCGCGGCGCGGCTCGATCACGCGGTTTTGCACCTCGTTGTCGGCAAACACCAGGATCGCCAGCACGCGGCGCGCATCCAGCGCCACGAAGTCGATATGCCGGAACGCGAACTGCTCGCGGCGCGGCGCGCTGACCACGCCGACGAAGTGGCTCATCGCCGACAGCATCTGCGAGGCGCTGCCCAGCAACGATTGCGTGCCGTTGCCGCTGGCCAGCTCCGCGCGCAGGCGGCGGACTTCCTCTTCGCCAGGCGGCTGCATCTGCACCAGGCTGTCGACGAACACCCGGTAGCCATGCGCAGTGGGCACGCGTCCGGCCGAGGTATGCGGGGAGCTGAGCAGGCCGACGTCTTCCAGGTCGGCCAGGATATTGCGGATGGTGGCCGGGCTGACGTCCAGCCCCGCATGCTGGGCCAGCGTCTTTGACCCCACCGGCTCGCCGTCGCGGATGTAGCGCGCAATCAGGGTGCGCAGCAACTGGCGGGCGCGGGGGTCGAGCATTGGGGACTGGGACGCGCGCATGGGATCATCCGGTGAGACAGCGCATAGATAATGTCTGGCCCCGGGGATGGCAAGCGTCCGATTCCCCGTCTGCCCCTGCCACCCTAAGCTTCCCCAAAGCGTTCACACTCGACCTCATGCTCAGACACCTCTCGATCAAGGATTTCGCCGTTGTCCGTGCCACCGAACTGGAATTCGGGCCGGGAATGACCGTGGTATCGGGCGAAACCGGCGCCGGCAAGTCGCTGATGGTGGACGCGCTGGGCTTTCTGTCCGGCCTGCGCGCCGACAGCGGCGTGGTCCGTCATGGCGCCGAGCGCGCCGAACTTTCGGCCGAATTCCAGCTGCCGGCCGAGCATCCCGGGCTGCGCTGGCTGGCCGACAACGAACTCGACGACGAGGCGCAATGCCAGCTGCGCCGGATCATCCGCGCCGACGGCGGCTCGCGCGCGTGGATCAACGGCCGCCCGGTCACCTCCTCGCAACTGGCGGAACTCGCCTCGAAACTGGTCGAAATCCACGGCCAGCACGAGCACCAGGCGCTGATGGCCCGGCACAGCCAGCTCGCCCTGCTCGATGCCTACGCCCGCAACAGCGCCCAGCGCGAGCAGGTGCGCCAGGCCAGCCAGCGCTGGCAGGCGCTGCTGGACGAGCGTGATGCGCTCTCCGCGCAAGGCGATGTCTCCGACCGGATCGGCTTTCTGGAACACCAACTGGCCGAATTGGAACGCGAGGACCTGGATCCGGCCGCGATTGCCGCACTGGACGTCAATCACCGCCGCCAGGCCCATGCCACCGCGCTGATCGGTGCCTGCGACAGCGTCGCCCAGCAGCTCAACGGCGACGACGGCGCCAGTGCCCTGGGCCTGTTGCAGGACAGCCGCCACGATTTGTCGCGCGTGGCCGAACACGAACCGCGGCTGGCCGAAGTGGACGCGCTGCTGGACAGCGCCGTGATCCAGATCGAGGAAGCGCTGGCCCTGCTCGACCGTGTGCGCGACGACCTGGAGGCCGACCCGGCCCAGTTCGAGGCGATGGAGCGCCGCCTCGGCCGCCTGCACGACCTGGCCCGCAAACACCGCGTCACGCCGGACGAACTGGCCGCGCATCGCGACCACCTGAGCGCCGAAGTCGAGAGCCTGCGCGGCGCCGACGAGCGCCTGCAGCAGCTCGACAAGCACATCGAAATCGCCACCGGCGCCTGGCGCAGCGCGGCCGGCGTGCTCAGCGACAGCCGCACCGCCGCCGCCGAGGCGTTGTCGGCCGCAACCACCGCGCTGATCGGCGAGTTGGGCATGGGCGGCGGGCAGTTCCTGATCCAGCTACAGCCGCACGAGAGCCCCCGGCCGGACCCCAATGGCGCCGAACGGGTGGAATTCCTGGTCGCCGCCAACGCCGGGCAGCCCCCGCGCGCTTTGCGCAAGGTCGCCTCCGGCGGCGAGCTGTCGCGCATTTCGCTGGCCATCGAAGTGGCGGCGCTGGGCCTGGATAGCGTGCCCACCATGGTGTTCGACGAAGTGGATTCGGGCATCGGCGGCGCGGTGGCCGACATCGTCGGGCAGAAGCTGCGCGCGCTGGGCGAAGAGCGCCAGGTGCTGTGCGTCACCCACTTGCCGCAGGTCGCCGCCAAGGGCCACGCGCATTACCGGGTCAGCAAGGCGCCGGTGGACGGCATGACCCAGAGTGCGGTCGAACTGCTCGGCCCGCAGGCCCGCCAGGAAGAATTGGCACGCATGCTGGGTGGCGTGGAAGTGAGCAAGGAAGCGCGCGCGGCCGCCCGCAAGCTGCTGCAGAGCGCCTGAGCGCGTCGAGCGCTCGCAAATTCACAGTCCCCGTTCCCTCCCCCGCTGACGAGTCTCCCTTCCCCGCTGACAAGGCTCCCTTCCCCCGCCTGCGGGGGAAGGTGCCTGAAGGGCGGATGGGGGCATGGGCCTGCAGCAAACTCACCAACACGCCCCAGCACGCACAAGGCGGCCGAAGCCGCCCTGTCATTAGATCTCTGCAGACACTGAGCTCAACGCGGACGCTTCTTGCGCACGTACAGCACCAGCGAGTGCTCTTCCAGTTCGTAGCCATGCTTGGCGGCGATCTGGCGCTGCAGCGCCTCGATTTCCTCGCTCTCGAACTCGATCACATGACCGGTATCCACGTCCACCATATGGTCGTGATGACCGCCGCGGTCCAGCTCGTAGACGGCCTGCCCGCCTTCGAAATTGTGCTTCAGCACCAGGCCGGCCGCCTCGAACTGGGTCAGCACCCGGTAGACCGTCGCCAGCCCGATCTCGTCGCCGTGATCGAGCAGTTGGCGATAGATGTCTTCTGCGCTGAGGTGATGCTGATTGCTCTTCTGTTCGAGCAGTTCCAGGATCCGCATGCGCGGATGGGTCACCTTGAGCCCGACTTTGCGCAGGTCGTGGGTTTCCATACGTTCTCCGTTCATTGGCGATTTAGCGCCAGCTGCCATCAAACGGGTCGCGGCGACCGGCGGAAGTGTATCATCGGCGTGATTTCCTCAGCACTTAATCCCCGATGCGTAATCTCCTGCTGGTCGCCGCCATTGCTCTTTCCACCGCTGGCTGCGGCATCATCTACAAGCAGCCGATCTACCAGGGCAATCTGATCAAACAGAACGCCGTGGAGCAACTGCAGGTAGGCCAGAGCAAGCAGCAGGTCAGTGCGTTGCTGGGCACGCCCTCGATCCCCGACCCGTTCCATGCCCAGCGCTGGGACTACACCTCCACGCAGCGCGTGGACCGTCTGGCGCGTACCGAGATCAAGAATTTCACCGTGTTCTTCGAGAACGAACAGGTCGCACGCTGGGAAGGCGACTATTTCCCGTCGCAGGACGAGCAACTGGCCAAAGCCGCGCCCAAGCAGTTCGGCCGCAACCTGGCCCGCGACAAGAAGAAGCAACGCGGCCGTTGATGCGGTTACCGGGCGGTCTCGTGATCGCCTGATCGGACCCAAAACGCATCCCTTCGAACGGATGCGTTTTTCGTTTTGCCTGATGCCAACAGAGCGCTTCAGTGACTCTACAGCGCTGACTCCCAGGACCGATCCATCGCGCCGTCTGTCGCATGTCTTAGTCCAAGCGCGCTCGTTCGAACTCAACGAACACGGCTGATTCTTCGAGACACGCCGTCAGCAGCGATGGCGTTGCAGCGAGTCTGCGTCGTCGCAGCGCTGGAAATCGCTAGCGGTTGGGGCCGGCTTTCTTGCTTGGTCCGGCACGCCTGCGGCGGGCTTCCTTCGGATCCAGCAACAGCGGCCTGAGCAATTCGACCCGGTCGCCGTCGCGCAACCCCTGCTCCGGCCGCGCGATCAGCCCGTGCACCGCATACGCGGCAGGGGCCCGCTCCACCGCCAGACCGGACATGGCGACGGCTTCGGCCACCGTTGCGCCTTCAGGCAATTCCAGGTGTACCGAGCTGTAGCGATCCGGCCAGGCCAGCACGACCTCGATGCGCATGCAGCTGCGCAACCTAGACGTCGCCGCGGTCGGCGACGCGCACGAAATCATTGACCATGCGATCGGCCAGGCCCTGAAACCCCAGCGCCAGCGCCGGGCCAAGCAGCCGCGAGCTGGTTTCGACCTCCAGGGTCAGACTCACCTTGCAGGCGCCCTCGCCCAGCGCCTGGAACTCCCACAGGCCTTCCAGGCGCTTGAACGGGCCATCGCGCAGGTGCATGACGATGCGCTCCGGGCGTTCAAGGATGTTCTCGGTGGTGAACCAGGTGCGGAACGACCCCAGCCCCAAATCCAGGCGCGCCACGATGTGCGCCTGGTCCTGCTCGAGCACATTGGCAGCGTCGCACCAGCCGAAGCGGCGCGGATAGGCGGCGACATCATTGACCAGATCGAACATGCGGGAGGCGCTGTGTTCGACCAGGGCGCTGCGACGGATGGTAGGCATTCGCTAACTTGTGAAAGACGGAAGATCGTTTGACGACACCGAATCGGCGACAATGGGCGGATGAGCAAGAAACAGACCAAGGATAAAGCAAACGGCGCGAAGGCCACGAAAACCATCGCGTTGAACAAGCGTGCGCGCCACGAATACCACCTGGAAGAACGCTACGAAGCCGGCCTGGCACTGCAGGGCTGGGAGGTCAAGGCGATCCGCGCCGGCCGCGCCAACATCGTCGACGGCTATGCCTATGTGCGCTCCGGCGAGATCTACCTGATCGGCGCACAGATCACGCCACTGATCCAGGCCTCCACCCACACGGTGCCAGTGGAACGGCGCGACCGCAAACTGCTGCTGCACCGGGCCGAGATCGACAAGGTGCTCACCCGCGTGGAGCGCGAAGGCTACACCCTGGTGCCTACCGCGCTGTATTGGAGCAGCAACAAGGTCAAGCTGGAAATCGCCCTGGCCAAGGGCAAGCAGAATCACGACAAGCGCGACGCCGCCAAGGACCGCGACTGGCAGCGCGACAAGCAGCGCGTGATGCGGCGGCATAACCGCGATGCGTGATGAGCGGGGATTGGTGATTCGGGATTAGGGATTGGTTAGAGCGGCTGTGCGTGGCCTTTTGCACTGCTGTCCTGCGATCCACACCTGCAGAGCGGCGAGGCTAAGCCACACCGCTCTTGCCAATCCCCAATCCCGACTCCGGATCACGTCGCTCCAAGCATCCGCATCAAATTCGGCACTCCCCTGCCCTGCACATAGCGGTCGCGCTGCAGGTCGGTGCAGGTATCCATCAGCAGTTGCTTGACCCGATCGGGAAAGCCGATGAACTCACGGCGCGCTGACAGGAAGCCGGCCAGCACGCCGGAGACATGCGGTGCGGCCATGCTGGTGCCGCTCATCTCCACCATCAGGCTGGTCGGGTCGTTCGGGTCGAAGTCGTAGTAGGCCGACAGGATCTTCTCCCCTGGCGCGACCACATCCGGCTTGCTGCGGCCGTCGGCGGTCGGCCCGCGCGAGGAAAAATACGACACGCCATAGTTGTGCGGACTGCTCTTGTGCACCGAACCGACCACGATGGCGTCTTCCAGATTGCCCGGGTCGCTGATCGACAGATCCATGTTGGCGGCATATGCGTCACCGTCGTTGCGCATCAACCAGGCAAGGCCTTCGTTGCCGGCCGCGACCACCACCAGCACGCCTTGCCGCCACAGCCGGCGTAATTCGTTGCACAACGGCGTAAACCCGCAACCGTAGCTCTCCGGGTCGAAGCAGCCGCCCAGGCTCAGATTGACGCCATGGATGACCAGCTCGCCGGCACGCTCGTTGATGTCGGCCACCTGCTGCACTGCCTTGATCGTCCACGAATCGCGGCCGTTTCCGGCATTGTCGAGCACCTTGAAGCCATACAGCTGGGTATCCGGCGCCATGCCGGAAAATTCCAGAGGACGGCCGGGCGTGCCGCCCGCCTCCGGGATCGACGCGCGGCACTGGCCGGCGATGATGCCGGCGATATGCGTGCCGTGGCCATGCCGATCGAGCCGGGTAAACGCCGTGCCATCGGCGCGGGTCAGCCGTTTGGGCGCGCCGCGCCGCGTGCAATCCCACTGTGCCACCACGGTGTCGCGTTCACCCTTGACGAAAAAATGCGGGTGATCGGCCACGATGCCGGTATCCATCACCGCCCAACCGATCTGCTGCCCGCGTGCGCGATACGCCGTGCGTGCCGCATCGGCATGCAGCACATTGCCCGACACATGGATCAACGCGCGTTTTCCGGCATCGCGCCACACCCGCCGAAAGCCCAACGCGCGGTAGCGATCCTGCAGCGACTCGATCTCGAATCGGGTCAGCCGCGCAGACACGAAACGCTGCAGGCTGTCTTCCAGCTCGATCGCCTCATCCAGCGCATCGCCGCTCAGGCCGGTGGTACGCGCAGCGACTTCGCGCACATGCTGCAACAGCAATGCGCGCACACCGGCAGGGTCGTTCCCCAACACACGCCGATCCAGCTCGATCAGCACATCGTGCCGGTACTCAGGGCCATGCGCTTCGAGCTGCTCGCTGAGGTCCTTGATCAGCACTGCATTGGACACCGGCTGATCGAAGCCCACACCCACGGCTTGGCGCACCGCGGCGCGCACCTGCGGAATGGACAGATAGCCCGAAGCCGAATGCGGGTTGTGCTGCCAATCCGGATTCAAACGCGCAGCGGCCAGGTTCTCGAAACGTCCTTTGGCATTGGCGATGTCGTCGGTGAGGTCCGGGTCCAGCGCGATCGGGTCGCGCGTTTCGGCCACATTGATCCAGCGCTGTACGCACTCGGGAAACGGCAATTTGCGCGTGCCGGTCCAGCGCTTGAACATGCTGCGCACCTGCGGCAAGCCCAGTGGCGAACCCAGGGTGAGGAACAAACTGACCTCGCAATCGGCGGGCTTCAGCTGGCGCAGCACATCGAAGGCGATCATCGACCCCTGGCTGTGCGCCACCACCACGAATGGCCCGCCCCCTGCGCGCAGCCGCTGCGCCAGACTCTCGCGCATCAACGCCGCACGCTCCGGCACGAAGAACAGGTCATGCACATCCTGCAACAATGCAGCCGAAATCAGCCGCAGCAACACCCGGTTGATCGCATCGATGGCGCCCTTGGCCTGCACGCTGCCGGACACGGACGTGCCCTGAAGCTCGTCCAGCAGCCGATGCAGATCGGTGCGTTCCTGCTCGCTCTGCGCCAGCGCGTCTGCCAACAGGTGCAGGTCCTGTTCGCCCGGCACCAGGCCAAGCGTACTCAAGGCGCGCTGCACGCTTTGATTGAGCGCCGGCCCCACATCGCGCGCGTCGCAATTGCCCGGCTCGGCCACTGGATACCGCTCGCGATTGACCCAGTACGCCAGCCGCGTGCGCTCGCCCATGGGCCGCCCGAACAACGCCTTGTCCCACTGACAACGCAGCACATCGGCCGGCGGCTTGTTGCCGATGCCATGGATGTAGATCACCGTGCGCGCCTTGCCCTGCACGCGGGTCGCCGCGGGCTCCTGGGCCTCGGCCTGCTGCGCGCGCGAAGCGCGCGGCCGCGCCGGTTGTTGCGTGCTTGCAGCCGCCTTGCGCGGCAGCGCGCGTGCAGGTTTCGAACGTGGGGGCTTGCCTGTCGCCATCGCTTCGCTCCTTCATATGCAGACTGTTCCGTTTGCAGACTGTTCCGTTCGGTACGGGACTGAAGCCACTGTAAGCGTTGCGCATCTCACCACTTGTGACAGGGCGCGCCGATCCCTACACTGACCCGGTCAGCGTTTTATTGCTTTCCCCGGGGGTGCACTGGTTTCGACGGGGGTCGCGAAGTCGCTTGGCGCATGCCGAGGGGGCAGCTTTCCTCGTTAATCCAGCAGCAAACTTTTAGTTGCCAACGATGACAACTACGGTTCGGACTTCGCTATCGCCGCTTAATTGGCTTTAGTTGTAGTTCTACAGCCGCCTAAGGCGAACCCCCGAACCTACTTGTGCCCGTGCTCGTAGGTGTAGGGTCATTATCACGGAACCATCGGTAGTGGCTGCCTGTCAGCTACCGGTCAGATAAAGCAGGCTGGTTTCCAGGTGCGCTTTGCCAACCGTGCTGCCTGGGAACGAGATCTAACGGAGGGCTAAGCATGTAGTGCTGGGGATGGAGTGCTTCCGGACGGCGGTTCGATTCCGCCCACCTCCACCAATGAGTAGACCGTTGAGGTCCTGAGAAGGCCGGGAACCCCCGTAAAACAAGGGTTCTCGGCCTTTTTCATGTGCGACGCAGTGCGCAGGTGAACGTATCACGCCATGCGACGTTGGGGACATCTGGGGGCATGCAGCCAATGGCCAACGTCGATACCCCCACGATGCCCTCGCCCACCTTGCGATATGCCGCGCCAAAGCTGCGCTCGGATTCCGCCAGCACCGGCAAGCGGTCCGGCATACCGATATCGACTTCGATCAGCCGATGCCGGGGCGCCTTGTCGGCCACGATCTCCGCAGGGGCGCAGTCATTGGTTGCCGGCGACGTGGCGGGCGAGAGAGCGATCAGGCAAACGCCATCTGCCACCTGTTCGAGTCATCGCTGCGCCTGGTTGCACGCGGCCATCCACGCGCTCGACATGACGCAGCGCACCGGAGCGACATCGATGCAAAGCGCTCAAAAAACAGCGCCCTCTCAACCGTTCCTTGATCATTTCCAGGCGGAATCCCCATACGACCAGCCCACCATGCGCGCCGCACCGGATCGGGAACGACGTCGCCAGCAAGTCGCGTTGCCCGGCCCAGTGCACCTCTCTATATGGTCAAGGGCGGACGGGTCAGATGTCGGGTATCTGTGGATTGTGGTTGGAACCAAATTCTCACAAAGACAGCAGCACGCTAGGACGGCGTGGAAGTGCGATGGTTGCTGTGATGAAGCACCGTGGAGATAAAGCGTGTGTGGCAACCGTCGTTGACACGCCCCTGGTACTTGCTGCATGCGGGAGCTCTGGCACCCCGGGGACTCGCATGGGCTTTTCTGCCGATGGTCGTTATCTTGTTGCTCTGGCTGGACGCGCCAATGGCCTCTCGCCGCTTTACAGCACACCAGAGGCTTGTGAGAGCAACACCTCTGCCGCAAGGATCGCGCAAAGCATTCAGTCGTTGGGGCTGCAGCAAACCCTAGAGCTCATCGATGGCAGCTTCTGCCTGGCCATCCTTGATCGTCGATTACACACGCTGTCGCTAGTGCGCGACCGCATCGGTCAATGCAGCCTGTATTACGGCTGGACACATCAGGGTCTTGTGTTTGCTTCTGAACTCAAAGCAATCGCTTCCTCTCACGGCTTCAGTAACTCGCTCGATCGGAATGCGCTGACGCTCCTGCTGCGATACGGCTACATTCCATCGCCATATAGCATCCATCGAGGCATCTTCAAACTAGCGGCAGGAACCATTCAAGTTTTCAGCACGCTGGATGTGGAACGCGGTGCGCCCCATCACGACCCCAGCGAGGGGGCGCGCTACTGGCATCCGAAAAGAAATGTCAGCAACTTAATCCAAGCAAGAGAGCATGTGACCGAAGAGCGTGCGATCAGCCGCCTGCAGGATGCGCTCTCGATGGCGGTTGACCGCGTCAGCGATCGCAAGACTGGTTCATTCCTGTCGGGAGGAACCGACTCCAGCCTCATCACGTCCCTCCTGCAGTCGCAACGCTCAACACCTGTCGATACCGTCACTATCGGATTTGAGGATGCCGACCACGACGAAATGGATTGGGCACAAAAGGTCGCAAGCCATCTAGGTACGCGGCATTTCCAACAACGCATCAGCGATCAGCAGGCCGTGGCCATTCTGCCGGAGATATCGGAGGCGTTTTGCGAACCTTTTGCGGACTCGTCCCAGATTCCGACACTGCTTGCAGCAGGCTCCGCGCGCCGCCAAGTCAGTCACATGCTGACAGGCGATGGAGGCGACGAATTGTTCTTCGGCCATGCCGCGTATGCGCGTGCACTGCGCAATGCGCGCCTGAGCTCCATGATCCCGGACACGCTGCGCTGTTCGCTGCGTCGCCGGGGCGTCTACACGAAGGAGTCGGCCCGTTTGGGCGGATGGCGAGCGGCCCTGGGGGAGACGATCAGCCGCTCGGTGGAAGACAGCTACCTGCTCAGGGTCTCGCGTTGGCGCAACCCCCGTTGCGCCGTCCTTGGCTCCATGGAGTACCCCACGATCTATGACACCCCCATGGAGCAGCTGACCGTCGGATCCCCAGGCGAGCGCGTTCTCTTTATGGACATTGCCATGGAACTTGGGAAGGACTCATGACCAAAGTCGACCGCGCGTGCATGCTGCATGGCCTGAACACGTCTTCCCCCTTCCTGGATCAGCAGGTATTTCAGCTGGCCTGGCAGATTCCGCTCAAGCTCAAAATGGTTCGTGGGGAGCAAAAATACATTTTGAAGCGCCTGCTCGAACTGTATCTGCCGCAGGAGCTTATCTACCGACCCAAGCGAGGCTTCGGTGCGCCTGTCGGCCGCTGGCTACGCGGCCCCTTACGCGAGTGGGCTGAAGACTTGTTGACACCTTCAAAACTCGAAGAGCAAGGCGTCTTCGACGTCGGGGTGGTGACGCATCTCTGGCAAGCGTTCATCGCAGGTCAACGAAAGTGGCACACGCATCTTTGGCCCATTCTCATGTTCCAGGCTTGGCAGCAACGCTGGCAGCAGCGGCCCTCCTTTTGTGTGGACGAGGCGTGCCATCGCGATCCAGAAGGTATAAGCCACCTCACCATTGAGGCGTTCGTTTGACAGCGAGGTCACCGAAAGCGCTTGCGCGTTGCGACATGCGTCCGCGTTGCGACATGCGTCAGTGCGTGCTGGGGCCCTGCCCACCCGCTTCAACCTCGCCCCAGAGATAAACGGACAAGGCCGGGATTTCCCGATGCAGAGGTCAGACGTTGGCCATTGCGAAGGACGAAGCAGACTGCGCGCGCTGCGTCAGTTAGTGACGCGCGCGGCATGGTCGGGCTCATCGCGACGAACGAGGGCCCCTGCCCGGTCGTCGGCAGCTGCACACCGCGGGGCGGCATCGCCGCGGAGTTGATCGAACAAGGCCAGCAACGCGCTGGCTTCGTGTTGCAGCAACGCCAGTGCGCTTTTATTGGGCTCTTCCATTGCACTTGCTCCAGAGACGCTCGACGGCGCCCTGATCAAACCCGAGCAAATCGCGTGCCAGCCGTCAGGGCTTCCCGCTCAGGCGTACTCGCGCTGCTCTTGCGCCTTGGCGTGCATGGCTTCCAGCGTGACCATGCCGGCAATCCGGGCGGCTGCCATGGCGCTGCGATGGTCGGGAAAGGTCGACGACAGCGCGGCGCCTGCCAGGTTCGCGCCGCGGCCGATGCCGATCTGCGCAATATCCCAGCCTGCCACCCAGCCATGGGCGGGGGTATCGCCTTTGACGGCATGACAGGTGAGTTGGTAATTGCCTAGAAAAATGACCAACGGGCGCCCTTTTCGGTGACTGCTTGCCAGCATACCGCCACGACGCTGCTTCCGGGGGCAATGTGCCGTCTGCCAGCTGACTCGGCAAGCGAAGTGGAGCGTAGGCACGCGGCTTGCATCGGCCTCGACCAGACAATCGTGCCGGGGGAACGCGGTGTTGACCAAAAGAACCAAACGTCGTGCTGCCGGGGCCTTGCTGGTGGGTGGGCTGATCTTTGTCCTGATCGGCGTGGGCGGGTACCTCACGACGCAGCGTTCGCTGTCGGACGCCGGCTGGGTGACGCACACCCAGGAAGTGATTGCCAGCATCGACGAAATCCAGGCGGGCATGCTGTCGGCGGAATCGTCGGCGCGCGGCTATGTCTTGACCGACAACGAGGCCTTTCTGGGCGTGTATGCCGATGCGATCGGCCGCCTGCCCGAGCGCATCGTGCGGCTGGACGCCCTGGTGCAGGACAACCCGACGCAGCGGCGCAATGTGGTCGTGCTGAGCCGTTTGGTGGACGCGCGCATGGTGCAGATCGACGAGTTATTGCATAGCTATCGCAAGCAAGGCCTGGATGGCGCGCGTGCTGCCATCGCGCGCGGGGTGTTCCAGACCTCTTCATCGCTGCGCCGCCAGGTGCAGACCATGACGGAGCTGGAGCGGCAGCAACTGATCAGGCGCAATGCAGCCACCACCCGCAGCGCACAGTGGGTGCTGTGGGTGACCGTGATCGGCATTGCCAGTGGCTTGCTGGTGATGCTGTTGGCGTACCGCTTGTTGTCGCGCGAGCTGGAACGGCGTACGCGTGCCGAAAACGACGCCAGCCGGACCAGCGAGCGCCTGATCGAGTCGTTTGCCGCACTCGAACGCACCTCCGCTGGCCTGGAGGCGCTGGCACGCTACTCCGGGTTGCTGCAGAACTGCCGCGATGCCGAAGAAGCGCTGGAAATCACTGCACGCACGATTGCACCGCTGATTCCCGGTGCCGCCGGCGCGGTCTACTTGCTACGCGCCTCGCGCGATCGCGCCGAACAGGTGGTCGCCTGGGGCGAGATGGCCGACGACGCCAGTGCCAGCATCGCGCCGGACAACTGCTGGGCGCTGCGCCGCGACCGCACCCATGTGGTGATGGACGCCGGCCAGGGCATGCTGTGCCAGCATGCCGGCGTCAACCTCCCGGCGCATGCGGCCACCGCCTGTATTCCGCTATCGGCGCAGGGCACGCAGCTGGGGATGCTGGCATTGCGTAGCGAAGACCCTGACGATCTTGCCTCGCTGACCGTGGCCGAGGCGGCAGCAGAACAACTGTCCCTGGCGCTGCACAACCTGCGCCTGCGCGAAACGCTGCGCCAGCAATCGATCCGCGACCCGCTGACAGGCCTGTACAACCGCCGCTATCTGGAAGAAACCCTCAGTCACGAGTTGGCGCGCTGCACGCGCCGCGAGCTGCCCTTGTCGGTGCTGATGCTGGATGTGGATCACTTCAAGCGGTTCAACGACCTGCACGGGCACAGCGGCGGCGACCGCGTGCTGGCGGCCATTGGCGAATTGTTGCTGGCGCAGACGCGTGGCGAGGACATCTGCTGCCGGTACGGCGGCGAAGAATTGACGATCATCCTGCCCGAAGTCGATCTGCCAACCGCGTGCATGATGGCGGAGAAATTGCGCGCCGGCATCGAGGCCCTGCAGGTCATGGGCGATGGCGTCTGTCTGCCGAAGGTCACCGCCTCGTTCGGCGCGGCCAGCTTTCCCGCTCACGCCAGCACCGTGGCCTCGTTACTGCAACGGGCGGACGCGGCGCTGTATCGCGCCAAGCAGGGTGGCCGCAATCAGGTCGTGAGCGCGGATGTGCTTGCATCCGTGGCCTGAATGCAAGCAGCCGGGCGTGCTGCTGCGGTCTGTCGCAGAGGCCTGTGTCGCGCGGTCGACGCTCAGATCCACATCGCGCGCGCTTGGCGAACCCGGGTGTGCGCAATGCCGGGATCATTCGCTGGCGCGTGCATTGCATCGACAAATGCACAGGCACATGGGCTCATGCCAAGACGAGGCCTCAGCCGCAGGACTGACCCGCGTCGTCGGTGGGGATCAGGCCCGCACCGGCCAGCATGCCGTCGATACGCGTACGCACATAGGCGGCATCGTCCTGCGCGGCGCTGCTCAGGATCGCTTCGGCACGCGCCTGAAAATCCAGATAGTCGAAATCCGCATCTTCATCTGCCGACAACTTGGGCAACTCTTCCTGCAACGCGTCCAGGCGCGTGGCCAGTTCTTCGCGGGTGGGCATGGCAGACTCCGACAACCAAAACGATACGTTTGCGGCAGCGCCGTCAAGGATGTGCGAAGCCTTGCGCTGCAACGCTTCACTTTCCTACCCATTGCGGTGATGAAGACACGCTCAACTTTGACCGCACTCCGCCGATAATGATGCCGACTCCTATCGAACCTTCCCTGTGATCCTCCACCTGCGGCGGGATTTCCGACTCGGCATCGTCAAGATGCTCGGGCCAATCACCGCGCTGTTGCTTTGCCTCTATGCGGTGTACCTGGCCATGACCGGTCAGGCAGTTGCGTGTCTGGTCACCGCGGCGCTGGGCGTGCTCGCGGTATGGCGCGGCTGGCAGATGCGCAGTGCCGAAGACACCGGCGCCGGCGGCGTGTGGCTGGCATCGATCAATGTTGGCGGGTGCCTGGTGGCGTGCTGGACCGGTGGCGATGGCGCCCTGCCGTGGCTGTTCCCGGTGCTGGCCACCAATTATTTCTTGTGCGGGCCGCGGCGCGCGGTGTTGTTGAGCTTGCCGCTGCTGGCCGCCTTGTTGTTCTTGCCCGGCTTGATCACCAGCCCCGGCCAGGGTGTGTCGACGATCGTGGTGACGCTGGTGACGCTGGCGGTGGGCTACGCGTTTTCGCTGCGGATGCAGGACGACCGCGTGCATCTGGAAGAACTGGCCTCGCTGGACGCGCTGACCGGCTTGCCCAACCGTCGCATGCTGGAACGTGCGCTGACCCACCAGATCGATCAACGCCAACCGCACGACCGGCTCAACAGCCTGATCATCCTGGATCTGGATCACTTCAAGGAGGTCAACGATCTGTACGGACACGCCGCCGGCGATGCGGCGCTCTCGGATCTGGCCACCATCCTGCGCTTCGAAGTCCGCGAACCGCACCAGGTGTTCCGTTTTGGCGGCGAAGAGTTCGTGGTGCTGCTGCGTGCCGGATCGCTGGCCGAACTGGAAGCGGCCACCGAACGCTTGCGCAAGGTGATACGCAACGGCTTGCGCGGACCCGGTGGGCGTATCACCGTCTCGCTGGGCGCGGCGCGCCACGACGGCGAAACGCATTGGCAGGACTGGTTTTCGCGTGCCGATGCAGCGCTGTATCTGGCCAAGAACGGCGGACGCGACAGCGTACGGGTCGCCGAATAAGCGCCTGGCGGCATGCCTGCTGCGCAGGGGTCCGCCTGGGCACACGCAGCTGGCAGCTGGGTAATCGCATTGGTCACGAATGCAATGTTGCTGATGAAGCGGCGGTAGCGCGCCTGTCAGAGAGGCGGGCGAACCGATGGCGTCGGATGCATGGCCAGTATCGCCAGCCATCACCCGCACACGTTCGCGCCTCGTTAGCTCTGACGCTGCAGCCAGAACTGCGGAGCGACCCACTGGCCGCCCCGCGCGTCGTTCAACGATTGACCACGGCCACCGGTGCCGCAGGGGCTTGGTCCTGCTTCCAGCCACCGAGCGCCTTGTACACGCCGACCACGCCGACATTCACCGCCGCTTCGGCCTGCGCCAACGCATCGTCGGCCGCCAGCTGGGTGCGCTGCGCATCCAGCAGGGTGAGGAAGTCTTCCGAGCCCTCGCGGTAGCGGATCTGCGCCAGCTGCTCGGCACGCCGCGCGGCATTGGCCTGCTCCACCACGATGGCCAGGCGCGCCTGCTGGCGGCCATAGCCGATCAACGCGTTTTCGGTGTCTTCCAGCGCCAGCAATACGGTTTGCTGATACTGCGCCAACGCACCTTCGGCCTGCGCCTTGCTGGCACGCAAGCGCGCACGCACGGTGCCGAAATCGAAGGCGGCCCAGCTGATCGACGGGGTCACCGACCAGGCCTTGGCGTTGCCTTCGGTCAACCTGGCTGCGTCGCCGGTGAGGAAGCCGACGAACCCGCTCACGCTGATGCGCGGAAACAGGTCGGCAGTGGCCACGCCCACTTGCGCGGTGGCTGCCGCCAGCCGGCGCTCGGCGCCGCGCACATCCGGACGCTGACGCAGCAAGCCGGCGGTATCGCCCAGCGGCAGCGGGCGCGCGAACGCCGGCATCTCGCGCGCGGCCAAGGTGGCATCCAACGCATCCGGTTGCTGGCCCAGCAACACAGCCAGACGGTGGCGGTATTGCGCCTCGGCGGTTTCCAGCAGCGGAATATCCGCCTCGATCGCCTTCAACCGCGCCAGGCTGCTCTGCACGTCCAGCTCGCTGCCGGCACCCAGATCCCATCGGGTCTGGGTCAGCTTCTGGGTGTCGCGCAGGTTGGTGAGCGTGCGCTTGGAGACGTCCAAGCGCTTCTGGGTGCCGCGCAATTCGAAATAATTGCGCGCCACTTCGGCAGCAACGGTGACCTGCACGTCCTGCAGGTTGGCCTGCTCGGCATCCAGGTCGGCACGCGCGGCCTCCGATGCACGCCGCTGACGGCCGAACAGGTCCAGCTCCCAGGCCGCATCCAGACCGAGCGTGGTCTGCTCGGTCAGAAAGCGCTGATTGCCGGCGATCACCTGCTGCTGCTCGCGACGATCGAAGCTACCTTGCGCGGTGATATGCGGCGCCTGATCCAGGCGGCGCTCGACGAACACCGCGCGCGCCTGCTTGACGCGCGCCACCGCGATGCGCAGGTCGTGGTTGGCGAACAAGGCGTCGCGCACCAATTGCTCCAGCACCGGGTCGTCGAACTGCGACCACCAGTTGCCCACCGGCGACTGCGCGCTGTATGCCGGGTCTTGCGCGCCTTGCAGCGTCACCGCCGCCGGCGGATCGGGGCGGTAATCCGGCCCGACCGCGCAACCGCTGAGCACCAGCGCAGCCAGTGCCACGCTCAGGAAGTTTCTTACCATGGCAACACCTCTCCCAGATGGGTAAAGCTGCCGGTGGCACCGTGCGCATCCAACAGCGCCATTTGCACGCTGCTTTGCGCGCCCTGCTCCACTTCGATTTCGCCGCCGCCACCGTTCATGTCGGTTTTGACGTAACCCGGATGCACCGTGTTGACCTTGATGGCTGTGTCGCGCAATTCGTAGGCCAGATGCACCGTCCAGCTGTTCAACGCGCTCTTGGACGCGTCGTAAGCAGGAATCTTGAAGTCGTAGATCGGCGAGCCGGGCTGGCTGTGCAAGGTCAGCGAACCGAGGATGCTCGACACGTTGACGATACGCCCGGCCAGCGAACGACGCAGCAGCGGCAGGAAGGCCTTGGTCACCTCGACCACCGCGAACAGATTGGTGTCGAAGGTGCGCTTCCACACCTCCAGGCTCTGCTGCGACGGGGTGCGCTGCATGTCCTCGATCATGATGCCGGCGTTGTTGATCAGGATGTCCAGATGACCATGGCGCTGCTCCACCGTGCCCACCGCGGCAGCAATGCTGATGTCGTCGTTGACGTCGAGCTGGATGGCCTCCACCGGCAGGCCTTCGGCCTGCAACTTGAGGGCCGCGGCCACGGCGTCGTCGCGCTTGCGGCCGGCCAGCAGCGTGTGCACGCCGGCGGTGGCCAATTGCCGAACGGTCTCCAGGCCGATGCCGCGGGTTGCGCCGGTGACCAATGCGATCTTGGTGTTGCTCATGTGTAAATCCTTCGAATGTATGTAGGGGGAAGTCACGCGTGCTTAGGCGTTGACGTGCGCGTGATCGTGCGCAACCGCGGGCGGTGTCGCGGGCCCGCGACGGGTCACCCACTTGCGCAGCGCCACGTAGAACACCGGAGTCAGGAACAGGCCGAACAAGGTCACACCCAGCATGCCGGCGAACACCGTGATGCCGGTGACCGAGCGCACTTCGGCGCCGGCACCATGGCCGAACACCAGCGGCAACGTGCCGGCGATGAAGGCGATGGAGGTCATCACGATCGGACGCAGGCGCAGGCGGCAGGCTTCCAGTGCGGCTTCGACAATGCCCTTGCCGTGCATTTCCAGTTCGCGGGCGAACTCCACGATCAGGATCGCGTTCTTGCACGCCAGGCCCATCAACACCACCAGACCCACCTGCACGAACACGTTGTTGTCGCCATTGGTGAGCCACACACCGAACAGCGCAGACAGCAAGGTCATCGGCACGATCAGGATCACTGCCAGCGGCAGGGTCCAGCTTTCGTACAGCGCAGCCAGCACCAGGAACGCCAGCAACACCGCCATCGGGAACACGATCAACGCCGAGTTGCCTTGCGTGGACTGCTGATAGCTCAGGTCGGTCCACTCGATGTTCATGCCGTTGGGCAGCACCTGCGGCGCCATGCTGGACAGCTTCTGCATGGCCTCGGTGGACGACAGCACGCGCGGGTCCGCTTCGCCGATGAGGTCGGCGGCCGGGTAGCCGTTGTAGCGGATCACCGGGTCCGGGCCGTAGGTCTGGCCCAGCGTGACCATGCTGCCGATCGGCACCATGTCGCCGTTGGCGTTGCGCGTGCGCAGGTTGGCGATGTCTTCCACGCTATCGCGGAACTGTCCATCGGCCTGGGCGATCACCTGATAGGTGCGACCGAAGCGATTGAAGTCGTTGATGTAGGACGAACCCAGATAGGTCTGCAGCGTGTCGAACAGATTGGTCAGCGGCACGCCCTGCGCCTTGGCCTTGTCGCGGTCGACCTTGGCATCGAGCTGCGGCACGTTGGCCTGGTAGGTACCGATCGGGAACTGCATGCCCGGCGTTTGCGAGATCGCACCGGACATCGCATTGACCGCACTCTGCAACTGGCCATAGCCCAGGCCGGCACGGTCCTGGATGTACAGCGAGTAGCCCGAGCCCTGGCCCAAGCCAAGAATCGGTGGCGGCATGAAGGCGAACGCGAAGCCCTGCTGGATCTGGCTGATGCGTGCGTTGATTTCCGCATTGATCTGCGCGGCGGTGCGGCTGCGCTGACTGAACGGCTTGAGCGTCAGGAACACCGTGCCGGTATTGGGCGTATTGGTGAACTGCAGCGGGTTCAGGCCCGGGAACGCGATTGCGTGATCCACACCGTCGGTCTGCAGCGCGATCTGGGTGATCTGGCGGATCACCTCATTGGTGCGCTCCAGCGACGACCCTTCCGGCAGTTTGGTGCCCGCAATCAGATACAGCTTGTCCTGGGTCGGAATGAAGCCGCCCGGCACCAGCTTGAACATGAAACCGGTACCGACCAACAGCAGCAGGTAGACCACGAACACCGCACCCCGCTTGCCCAGCGCACGCGACACCGCACTTTGGTACTTATGCGAGCTGGTGTTGAAGAAACGATTGAACGGGCGGAACAACCAGCCGAACAAACGGTCGATCAACCGCGACGGACCATCCTTGGGCGCGTCGTGCGACTTGAGCAGCATCGCCGCCAGCGCCGGCGACAAGGTCAGCGAGTTGATCGCCGAAATCACCGTGGAAATGGCGATGGTCACCGCGAACTGCTTGTAGAACTGGCCGGTCACGCCCGACAGGAACGCCATCGGCACGAACACCGCGCACAGCACCAGCGCGATGGCGATGATCGGCCCGGACACTTCGCGCATGGCCTGATGGGCAGCCGCCAATGGGCTCAGGCCTTCTTCGATGTTGCGCTCGACGTTTTCCACCACCACGATCGCATCGTCGACCACGATGCCGATCGCCAGCACCAAACCGAACAGGCTCAGCGTATTGATCGAAAAGCCCAGCAGGTACAACGCAGCGAACGTACCGACCACCGACACCGGTACCGCCAGCAACGGAATGATCGAAGCGCGCCAGGTCTGCAGGAACAGGATCACCACCAGCACCACCAGCAGCACCGCTTCCAGCAGCGTGTGCACCACCGCGCTGATCGAATCGCGCACGAACACGGTCGGGTCGTACGCGGCCGACCATGCCATGTCCTGCGGGAACTGCTTTTCCAGTTCGGCCATCTTGGCGCGCACCGCATCGGACAATTCGATCGCGTTGGCACCGGGCGACTGGAACACGCCCATGCCCACCGCGTTCTGGTTGTCCAGCTGCGAACGCAAGGTGTAGTTGCCGGCGCCCAGCTCCAGGCGCGCCACGTCGCTCAGGCGCACGATCTCGCCGCTATTGCCGCTGCGGATGACGATGTTGCCGAACTCTTCTTCGGTGGTGAGGCGGCCCTGCGCATTGATCGAGAGCAGGAAATCGCTCTTGTTGGGCATGGGTTCTGCGCCGAGCTGGCCGGCGGAGACCTGCACGTTCTGCTCGCGGATGGCGGCGACCACATCGCTGGCGGTGAGCCCGCGTGCGGCCACCTTGTCCGGGTTCAACCAGATGCGCATGGCGTAGTCGCCGGCACCGAAGATCTGGATCTGGCCCACGCCCGGCAGGCGCGACAGCTCGTCCTTGACCTTCAAGGTGGCGTAGTTGCTCAGGTACAGCGAGTTGTACTTGCCCTTGGGCGAGGTCAGATGCACGACCATGGTCAGCGTCGGCGATTGCTTCTGCGTGGTCACGCCTTGGCGGCGCACGTCCTCGGGCAGACGCGCCTGCGCCTGGCTGACGCGGTTCTGCACCTGCACCTGCGCCTGGTCCGGATCGGTGCCGGGCTTGAAGGTCACGGTGACCACCAGCACGCCGTCCGAGCCGGCCACCGACTTCATGTACATCATGTTTTCCACGCCGTTGATGGCTTCCTCAAGCGGCGTGGCAACGGTCTCGGCGATGACCTTGGGGTTGGCGCCCGGATACACCGCGCGCACCTGCACGCTCGGCGGCACCACTTCTGGGTATTCGCTGATCGGCAGCAGCGGCATGGCGATCAGGCCGGCCGCGAAGATGATGATCGACAGCACCGCGGCAAAGATCGGCCGGTCGATGAAAAAACGGGAAAAGTCCATTGGGATGGTCCTGAAAGAGGTTGCCGCCGGGTGGCGGCGCGGCACAGCGGCCCCGGGCCGGCCTGATGACGAGGCCGGCAGTCATGAGCTGCGATGCAGCGATACAGCAGTACAGCCATTGCAGGTGGTGCGCTGTCGCCAGGCAGGCGCGACAGCGCGCAACGCGCGTTGGCGATCCCTAGTTGGAAGCGGTGCGCTTGTCCGCCGCCGGCGCCATGGCCACGGTCTTGGCGTCCACCGGCATGCCGGGCATGAAGATCTTCTGCACGCCATCGACCACCACGCGGTCGCCGGCGGCCAGGCCGCTACGCACGATGCGCAGACCATCGGCACTGCGGCCGAGCTCCACATCGCGGCGCTGCGCCTTGCCGTCCTTGTCCACCACGTACACGTATTTGCGGTCCTGGTCGGTGAGCACGGCCTTTTCGTCGACCAGCATGGCCTTGAACTGGCCGCTGCCCAGCAACTGCACATGCGCATACAACCCCGGCGTGAATTGCCGTTGCGCGTTGTCCAGTACCGCGCGGACGCGGATGGTGCCGGTGCTGCGGGTCACCTGGTTGTCCAGGAAATCCACGCGACCGGTGTGCGGGAAGCCCTGCTCGCCGACCAGCCCGATCCGCACCGGCAACTCGCCGCCACGTTCGTCCGGGCGCTCGCCGTTGCGGGCCATCTGCGAATAGCGCAGGAAGGTGCCTTCGTCGGCATCGAAGTAGACGAATACCTTGTCCAGCGACACCAGGGTGGTCAGCACGCTGGCGCTGTCGCCGGCCGTGACCAGGTTGCCGGCGGTGACCATCGCACGCCCGGCGCGGCCATCGATGGGAGCGCGCACGCGCGTCCAATCCAGGTTGAGCCTGGCGGTGTCCACCGCGGCCTGGGCGGCCTGCAGGTCGGCATCGGCCTGATCGGCGGCGGCGCGGCGCTGCTCCCAGGTTTCGGTGGAGATGGCCTGCTGCTCGGACAATTTGCGTGCGCGCGTGGCTTCGCTACGTGCCAGCGTGGCCTGGGTGCGGGCACGCACCAGCGACGCGTTGGCACGCGCGAACTCGGCGCGGTAGCTACGCTCATCGATGGTGAAGAGCACATCGCCCTTCTTCACTTCTGCACCTTCGGTGTAGTTGACCTTGTCGATATAGCCGGACACGCGCGGACGCAGTTCCACGCTTTCCACCGGCTCGATGCGGCCGCTGAATTCGTCCCACTGGCTGATCTGCTTCATCAACACCGGCGCGACGCTGACGCTGGGCGGCGGCGGTGCGCCGGTCTCGGCGGCCTTGCTGCCGCAGCCGGCGAGCACGACCGCAAGCACGGCGCCCGCCAACACGGTACGCAAGGGAAAACGGAACGGGGTGGCGTTCGTGGTCATGGGGAAATCTCTCGGGTGGGGATGGGAAATTGCAGACCGGCCAGCCGGCTGGCCGACGGTGCGGCCGGCGGGCGACGACTCACGGTCACGATGGCTTGTCCGGGTTGGCCAGGCCCGGCAATCAGGGAAACAGCGGCGCGGCCGACGTCCACGGCGCGGATCCATTCCGGACAGGCGTCCTTGGCGCGGCCGGGCGTGCAGACCGGCTGCTCGACCGAGAGCAACTGCACGCGGACGCCCAACGGCTTGGCTTCCTCGTGCAACACCTGGGCAAGCATGCGGGTGGCTGAGGCCGCAACAGAACGATCGCCATGCGCCGACCAGGCGCGCAGCGCGCACGGACTACCAAGCAGCAGATAGCGGCCGCCGCCGTCGGCCTCGGCCAGCAGCGGCAGCAGGTGACGGGCGGCAGCCAGATGCGGCAGCACGTCGCGCTCCAGGCGACGACGCAGGGCGGCCACCGGCCGATCCACCAGCCGCCCAGCCTTGGGCGGGCTGCCCAGGCTGGCGATCACCGCGCCCAGCGGTCGTTGCCGCTGGGCCAGTTCGGTGGCCAGGCGCTGCGCAGATGCATCGTCGGCCACCGATCCCTGCACGATGTCCAGCAGCGGGGAATGACCGTGCTGCGCACGCAGTGCATCCAGCTTGGCGGCGTCGCGCCCAATCACCACCGTTGGCATACCGGCGTCCAGCAATGCAGAGACGATGCCCATGCCCACGTTGCCCGCGCCGCCAATGACGGCCGTCTCGGATTGAACCATCCCGCTCATGGGATTTTCGCTCCCGAGATCGGGATAATTCCACGGCGCGCCCAGCGCGCCTGCAGTCCAGTCCGCTGCGCAGGCGCGCCGCCAGCCTGCCGCCGTGGCGAGCTGGAGAATTCGCGCAAGGCACTGTCGTACGACCGTTTTTCCGTGGAAACGACCGGATCGAAGGCGCTTTCGATTGCACTGCGCTGACTGGAAGACACGCCGAAAACGTTGCACAACCACATGGCCGTGCTCCTGCATGGAGGGGATGCCGCATAAGTTAGGCTTCAAAGCAGCACTTGATTAGTCCGGATTTAGGGGAATAATCGTCCCGCAAGCGGTCTAATCCCTCCTGACCCCCGGAAGGCATCCCATGACTCACGATCTCAACGACACCTTGATCTTCGTCAAGGTGGTCGAACAAGGTAGCTTCATCGCCGCCGCCAATGCGCTTGGCCTGCCCAAGACCACCGTCAGCCGCAAGGTGCAGGAACTGGAAACCCGGTTGGGTGCGCGCCTATTGCATCGAACTACCCGCCGCATCGGCCTGACTGAAGCCGGCTCGGTGTACCACGAACATTGCCAGCGCATCGCGCGCGAACTGGAAGAAGCCGAAAGCGCGGTGGGACAGCTGCAATCGGGCCCGCGTGGCTGGCTGCGTTTTACCGTGCCGTATTCGCTGGGCATTACCTGGATCGCGCCGTTGCTGGGCGAATTCCACGCGCAATACCCGGAAATCCAGCTGGACATGCATCTGGGCAACGAGAAGCTGGACCTGATCGGCGGTGAAGCCGATCTGGCATTGCGCGTTGGCGCGCTGCCCGACTCCAATCTGGTGGCGCGCAAGCTCGGCAGCTTGCGCACCCAGGTGTTCGCCAGCCCCTCCTACATCGAACGCTATGGCGAGCCGCTGCATCCGGACGAATTGCAATTCCATCGCACGCTCGCCTTGCGCAAGAACCGCAACGTGCACAACAACCGCTTTTTCTGGTCGCTCAGCGACGGCAGCGATGTACGCGATTTCCCGGTCAATCCGCTGATGGTGGCCAACGATCCGGCCGCGCTCAACGGTGCGGTGTTGTGCGGCGAAGGCCTGTTGCTGACTGGCGATGTGATGGCCAAACCGTTCGTGCAATCGGGCCTGGTGCGTCGCGTACTGGCCGGTTGGACCGGGCCTGAGGTGGACTTCAACGCGGTGTTCGCCGGCGGCCGATTGGTGTCGCCGAAAGTGCGGGCGTTCGTGGACTTTTTGGTGACGCGCATGAATTTCGATGCGGATTACATGATGGCGCAGTGCCCTGCCCGCCTGGCCGCACAAAAGGCCGACAACGATGCGAAAGTCGAAGTGGGCGCAGACGCGGAGTTGCGTGCCGAAGGCAAGCGAATCTTGGAAAACGTCACGGCGTAGTGCCGGATCGACTGCGCCGGCGGTGGTTGCCGTCTGGCGCAGTCCATAAGTTCATCGATGCAACCCAGTGAATGCATCTCTGTCACCACAAGCGTACAGCCGACGATAGCTCGGTCGCTTTGCAAATGATCTCATTGCCGTCAGCGGTGAGTTGGAAAAGATCGAGACGTCCGTCGTGGCGTCGTCGGATGCGATCACCCGATGAGCGCAAAGCCGACTCGGTCGCGCGCGGTGCCCTCGCCGCTCGCGGGACACGCCGTCAACCCATCCATGGGGGCTCGATGGCGGCACCCATGCCGCCAACGGTTCCAAGCGGCGAGGACACCGCACCAGAACGTTGGTCGGTCGCGCGGAAAGCGGCCCATCGTAGGAAAGGGGATGGAGATACCTTCTCGCCTGAGCACCGCGAGCTAGCCGCGCCTCCTTGAATCGCTAGCGAACGCATCTATCGCTTGCACAAATACAGCGACCAACTCGATTGGTCCTTGCCCGCTCACCGTCGCGGGACCCTTGGCGGCATGGATGCCGCCACGGAGCTTATAGGGACGTACTTGCAGCGTATCCCGCGATGGTGAGCGAGCAAGGGCCCTGCAGCAACGCTCAGATCCGCGCTTCGAAGTTCCACAGTTACGCCGACACATTCGCGCCGATGACGTGAGAAAGATCGAGACCTCAAAGCCGTGCAGACCAGCCGTTCTAGACCCAAGCGATTGGTTCGCTGGTCTTGATCACACCATGCAGCAAAAAAACAGGCCGCTTTCGCGGCCTGTGTTGCATACATCAGCACATCGCAGGTGAGTCATCCGACCCGCCACGATTCACTGCATCCCCTCAACGCATGCCGGTGTTGCTGGCCGCGCCGTCGGCACGCAACGGAATCAGGCGGATTTCGACGCGACGGTTCTTGGCGCGGCCGGCATCGGTGGTGTTGTCGGCAATCGGATAACGCTTGCCGGCGCCCATGGTTTCCATGCGCTCGCGCTGCACACCTTGTGCGGTCAGGTATTGCGCTACCGCGCTGGCGCGCTCTTCGGACAGGCGCTGATTCACCGCATCGCTACCGACGCTATCGGTATGCCCCACCACTTCCACCATGGTCTGGTTGTACTCGCGCAAGGTGGAGGCCACGCCGTTGAGCGCAGTGTAGAACTGCGGCTTCAATGCCGACTTGCCGAAGTCGAAGGTGATGCCGTCGGGCAGGTTCAGGCTGATGTTGTCGCCCTGGCGTTGTACTTCGATACCGGTGTTGGCGGTGCGCTCACGCAGCGCGCGCTCCTGGCGGTCCTGGTACTGGCCGATTGCTGCGCCGCTCAGTGCACCGATGCCAGCGCCGACCATTGCGTGCTGACGACGCTCGGTGGCGCTGTCGCCGGTGAGCAGGCCTGCAGCCACACCAATGGCGGTACCGATCAGCGCATTGCGGCCGGTCCGATTCTGCTGTTGCGTCTGCTCGCCGTATTGGTCGCGCTGCACATACGAGCCGCCGGTGGCGCACGCGGACAGCGCAATGGCGCTGGCCAATGCAACGGCAAGACTCTTGGTGGCTGCTGGGGACATGGTGCTCTCCTATGGCCGGACCATCCGGCGCTCAATCGTGTGCGCGAGGATAAACAGGCCCACGCGACTGGCGCATGATGAAAACTGCCGCAACCCACGTGTAACGGGTGTGCCATTCAGGAAAACGTTTTCGGCGATGACGCGTGCACGTGCGCCGTCACATGAGCCAGCGCACGGCAGTACACAGGGCGCATTCCATGCCCTGTTTCGCTCATCAGACAGCGTTGCGAGCACCGTCCAGAAACAGGCACACGCGCATCGATCAGCAGCGACTAGGCGCGCGATTTCGCATACGCGGCCAACGCCGCATCGCGGCCCTCGGCCAAGCCGATGATCGGATTGCGCGGATACTCCGGTGCAAAGCGAGCCAGCGCCAATGGATGCAACCATGGCGCGAAGCGTTCCTTCACCGCGAGCTTGCCCAGCTCGGGCACCCAGCGCGTGATGTAGGTCGCATGCGGGTCGAATTTTTCTGCCTGCGTCACTGGATTGAACACGCGGAAATAGGGCGCCGCATCGGCGCCGGTACCGGCCACCCACTGCCAGCCAAGCGTGTTGTTGGCCAGGTCCGCATCGACCAGCGTGTCCCAGAACCAGCGCGCGCCTTCGATCCAGTGGATACGCAGATGCTTGCACAAAAAACTGGCGACGATCATGCGCACGCGGTTGTGCATCCAGCCGGTATGCCAGAGCTGACGCATGCCGGCATCGACGATCGGAATGCCGGTGCGGCCGCGTTGCCAGGCCTGCAATGCAACCGGATCGACCGTTGCCCAATCGAATCCTGCAAAGCGCGGGTTGAGATTCTGGTTGGTGGTGTCCGGGAAGTGATGCAGCAAGTGATACGCAAAGTCGCGCCAGCCCAGCTGCCGGATATAGCCATCGATTTCCGCGCCATTGCGCGCAGTGCGATGCGCCTCCAGGGTACTGGCAATCCGCCACGGCGCAATCTCGCCGAAGTGCAGATGCGGCGACAGTTGCGAGGTGCCGACGCGATCGGGGCGATCGCGGTTTTCGCGATATCCCGACAACGCGCCGTCGATAAAGATCTCCAGCATTTGGTGCGCGCCGGCTTCGCCGGGCTGCCAGTGCTCCCAGAAGCCCTGGTCCCACTGCAAGCCCGGTACCAACTGCAGCGTGTCGAGCGCATCGGTCTTCAAGCTCGCAGGCAGCGGCGGCAGGCGACGCGGCGCATCCATGGCGGCGGGCAATTGCAGCTGCGTCAGCGCATTGCGCCAGAACGGGGTAAACACCTTGTAGGGGCCGCCCTGCTGCGTGGACAACTGCCACGGTTCGAATAGCAGCGCGGCATTGCAGCTCTGCACCTCGATGCCGCGCTCGCGCAGGTCGCGCTTGATCTGCGCGTCGCGCGGCTGCGTGGCCGGCTCGTATTTGCGGTTCCAGTACACCGCCGCCGCACCGGTCTGCGCGATCACCTCATCGAGCACCTGCGCGCTGTTGCCGGAGCGAATGACCAGGCCGCTGCCGAGCGCGCGCAGGGCACCGTCCAGCGCTGCAAGCGAGCGATGCCGCCAGGTGCGCGACGCGGCGCCAGGCGTCCATTCGCCCTCTTCGTGCGGCGCATCGATGTACAACGGAATCGGGTGATGCCCCGCATCGAGTGCGGCGCGCAAGGCCGGGTTGTCTTCCAGACGCAGATCGCGACGGAACCAGACGATGGCGTATGACATACGAGCTCGGCAGCAAACGGTGAGGCTGCGCAGCATAAGCCAGCGGGCGCAACGATGGCGCGATGCCGGGCGGTGGATGACCACCCGGCCGTTCCCCGGCAGCGCTTACTCGAAACTGCCCACCGAGTCGTGCGCCAGGTTGTCGAAGCGGGTGTACTCGCCGAAGAACTTCAGCTTGCACGAGCCGGTCGGTCCGCCGCGGTGCTTGCCGATGATGATTTCGGCCAGGCCCTTGTCCGGCGAATTTTCCTTGTTGTAGTAATCGTCGCGGTAGATGAAGACGATCATGTCCGCGTCCTGCTCGATAGCGCCCGACTCGCGCAAGTCCGCCATCACCGGGCGCTTGTCGGTGCGCGTTTCCAACGAGCGGTTGAGCTGCGACAACGCAATCACCGGCACGTTGAGCTCCTTGGCCAGGCCTTTCAGCGAGCGCGAGATTTCCGAAATTTCGGTCGCGCGGTTTTCGCTGTTGCCCGGCACCGACATCAGCTGCAGGTAGTCGATGACGATCAGGCCCAGGTCGTGTTCGCGCTTGAGCCGGCGGCACTTGGAACGCAGCACTTCCGGCGACACGCCCGGGGTGTCGTCGATGAAGATCTTGGTTTCCTTGAGCATCTTGATCGCGCCGGTCACGCGCGCCCAGTCCTCGTCTTCCAGCGCACCGGTACGCAGGCGCTGCGCATTGATGCGGCCATTGGAGGAAATCAGGCGCATGGCCAACTGCGAGGCCGACATTTCCATCGAAAACACCGCCACGCCCTTCTTGGACTTGATCGCGGCGTATTCGGCAATGTTCAGCGCAAAGGTGGTCTTGCCCATCGCCGGACGCGCCGCCAGGATGATCAGGTCGGTCGGCTGCAGGCCGGCGGTCATCGCATCGAAATCGGTGTAGCCGGTCGGCAAGCCAGTGATGTTGCCGCCGTTTTCGAAGCGGTTGCGCAGCTCTTCGAAGGCATCCTTCAATGCCCCGGGCATGGCCACGAAATCGGTGCGCCCGCGCGCGCCGGCTTCGGCGATCTTGAACACGGCCTTTTCGGCCGAGGACAGCAACTCGACGCTGTCGCGCCCTTCCGGCTGAAAGCCGTCGTTGACGATGGTGGTGCCCACCTCGATCAACTGCCGCAGCACTGCCTTGTCGCGCACGATTTCCGCATACGCGGCGATGTTGGCCGCCGACGGTGTGGTGCTGGCCAGCTCGATCAGGTACGCACCATCGCCCACCTGCTCCAGCTTGCCCTGCGACTCGAACCATTCGCCCAGGGTCACTGCATCGAACGGACGGTCTTTCTCATTCAGTTCGCGAATCGCGCGGTAGATCAGCCGATGGTCGCGCCGGTAGAAGTCGTTTTCGGTGAGCTGGTCGTTGACGCGGTCGAACGCGTCCGGCGCCAGCATCAGGCCACCCAACACCGCCTGCTCGGCCTCGACCGAATGCGGCGGTACCCGCAACTGGTCCAGACGCGGCTCGGGACGATCGTAATCGTCGTCGTCGCGATCGCGACTGCGCTTGGAACGGAAACCAGGACGAGCGGACATGGACAAACAAACCTGACGCGGGGAGACGAGGGCAGGAAGCATAGTCATCGGCGCGGCCGGCGACCATGCACAACTCTGTGGATAACTGGTGTATAGCCGGTGCATCCACGTGCTACGCGCCGGCCGTCGCAGATGCCGAGACCCTTGCGCCGCTTGGGTTTCCGCCCTCGCCCAGGGCCCAACGGGGCGCCGCATTGACGCGCGGCGCCGCTGTGGTCAACTCAGCGCTTGAGGTGCCCGATCAGGCCCAGGAACTGGTCGATGAAGCCCTGCAGGAACTTGCGGCTGTCGGCGTTGGCGATCTGGTCGTCGGGCCCGAACAGGCCGTCCTTGTATTGCAGGAACACTTCCGGCTGGCCGAGCACCTGCATATCCAGATACGCCAGCACGTTACGCAAATGCTGCTGCGCGGTGGCAGTACCGATCGCGCCGACCGAGATGCCCACCACCGCCGCCGGCTTGCCGGCAAACGCGCTATCGCCGTAGGGACGCGAGCCGGTGTCGATGGCGTTCTTGAGCACGCCGGGAATGGAGCGGTTGTATTCGGGGGTGACAAACAGCACCGCATCGGCAGCGCGGATCTGCTGCTTCAGCCGCGTGCCTTCGGCGGGATAATCGCCGTCGCGGTCCTGGTTGTAGAGCGGGATATCGCCGATCTCCAGGTACTCGAACACGGCCTTGTCGCCGGCCAGATGCTCCAGCGCGCGTGCCAGCTGGCGGTTATACGACTCGGCGCGCAGGCTGCCGACCAGCACGGCAATGGTGGGCTTGCTCATGGGGAATGCTCCGTGGAAACAGGGCCCCACCCTACCCAGCCGGATGCTCAGGGCCGGTGAAACGCCGCCGGCGTCTGTAGCGCAAGCGGCGGTGCGTGCACGCGAGCGCGGCAACGCGCATAGGCGGTTTCGCCTACCCCGCCCGGTGTGCAGACCACAACCTACAGGTGTCAGCGCACCACGGCCGCACGCTGTTCGCGCCAGTGTGCCTGCCATGCCTGGAACATCAGCACCGTCCACAGATGCGTATGCCATTTGCGCTCGCCACCGTTGAAGTCGCGCCACAGGCGGGCCACGCTGTCGGCGGCGAACACGCCTTCGCGTTGCAGGGCGCCGTGCGCCAGCAGATCGTCCGCCCAGCCGTGCAGGTCGCCACGCAGCCATGCGCTGACCGGGGCGCCGAAGCCGCGCTTGCCGCGGTACACCATTGCGTCCGGCAGGTAGCGGCACAGCACGCGCTTGAGCAGATACTTGCTCACTCCATCGCGATATTTCAGCGACAGCGGCAGCGACCAGGCGAATTCGGCCACGCGCCAGTCCAGCAGCGGCGCGCGCGCTTCCAGCCCCACCGCCATGGTGGTGCGGTCCACCTTGCACAGCAGATCGTCCGGCAGGTAGGCGGCAAAATCGGCCAGCATCATCGCATCGGCCGGGGTGCCGGACCCATGCAGCGGGTCGGCCAGGCTGTAGAAACTGTCGGGTTCGGTGGCGCCCAGCACCACCGCGGCCGGATCGCGCCAGCGCGAAATGCGGTTGCGGTAGATGTCGCCGATGCCACGTGCACCGGCCTCGGCCACCAGCGCGGCCAGGCCGCCGGTGCGCGAAGATTCGCCATTGCGACGCGCTGCCACCGCCATCAGGCGACGCAGCGGGCCCGGCACCAGGCCATGCATGCGCCAATTGCGCAGTGCGCGCTGATACCGTCCATAGCCGAAGAACAATTCGTCGCCACCATCGCCTGACAGCGCCACCGTGACCCCGCCGCGCGCCAGCCGTGCGACCAACGCCGTCGGCACTTGCGAGGCATCGGCGAAGGGTTCGTCGAACATGTCCGGCAGGCCCGGCACCACCGCCAGCGCATCGGCGCCGCTGACATACAGTTCGGTGTGGTCGGTGCGCAGATGCGTGGCCACTTCGCGCGCCAGCGGCGCTTCGTCGTGATGCGAGCCTTCGAAGCCGATGCTGAAGGTGTGCACCGGCTGCGCGCTTTGTGCCTGCATCATCGCAGTGATGATGGACGAGTCGGTGCCGCCGGAGAGAAACACGCCTACCGGCACATCGGCCACCATGCGCAAGGCCACCGCATCGCGCAGCACGCTATCCAACTGCTCTTCGGCCTGCGCGTCGGTACCGGTGAACGGCGTCGCCAGCGCGCGCTGCATCGCCTCGCGGGCGTTCCAGAACGGTTGCTGCGCCTGATCGGGACGATGCGCGGCCGCGCCGGCTGCAACGGCTTGTGCATCCATGCGCAGCACGCGGCCGGGCATCAGCTTGAAGGTATGCTCGTGGATGCAGGCCGGCGCCGGGATATAGCCCAGCCGCAGCAGCAGCGTGAGCGCATCGCGATCCACGCCGTTGTCGAAATCCGGATGCTGCCACAAGGCCTTGAGTTCGGAACCGAACACCAAGGTGTCGCCGGCCCACCCGTAGTACAGCGGCTTCTTGCCGACGCGGTCGCGGGCCAGGAACAGGCAGTTGTCGCGCTCGTCCCACAACGCAATGGCGAACATGCCGTTGCAGCGGGTCAATGTCTCGTCCAGGCCCCACTCCACTACGGCCGCCAGCAGCACTTCGGTATCGGAGTGGCCGCGGAAGCGATGCCCAAGCGCGGACAGCGCTGCGCGCAACTGCGCGAAGTTATAGACCTCGCCGTTGTAGGCCAGCACGTAGCGGCCATCTGCCGAGCGCATCGGCTGATGGCCGAGCGGCGACAGGTCCAGAATGCTCAAGCGCTGATGCGCCAGCGCTACGCCGGCCTGCGCATCGCACCAGGTGCCGGCATCGTCGGGGCCGCGGTGGCGCAAGGCGGCCCCCATCGGCCGCACCAGCGCATCGAGCTGTTCGCCATGCAGGCGCGGCGAGGCCAGCAACATTCCTGCCAATCCGCACATCGTCAGCGCTCCTGCCGGCCGGCCACGGCGCCGGCACGCGCGACGCCTTGCATCCGCGCAAGCAGGCGCACGGCGAATGGCGATGACGATGGCGATGGCGATGGCGATGCAAGAGAGCAGAGACAAGCGTCTGCCCGGCACGCAGCGGTATGGCCATCAGCCACGTGCAGATCGCGCAGACAGCTCATGCCGCCACCGATGCAGCTGCCGGCATCGGCACGAAACGCGGTAAGCCCTGCACGCGTTGTATCCACGCACCAATCGCGGGCAAGCGCTCCAGATCGAAACCGCCGTCTTCGGCGCAATGGGTGTAGGCAAACAGTGCGATATCGGCGATGCCGTAGTCGCTGCCGGTGAACCAGGTGTGCTGCTGCAGATGCTGCTCCATCACCGCCAGCGCCTGCTCGCCCCGCGCGCGCAGCTGCGGCAACTCGGCGCGGCGTGCGGCATCGCGCGGCGTCCACAGGCTGATGAACCGCGCCACTGCCACATATGGCTCATGGCTGTATTGCTCGAAGAACATCCAGCTCAATGCCTGCGCGCGCTGCCACGCATCGGTGGGCAGATACGGCGTGCCTTCGGCCAGCCAGAACAGGATCGCGTTGGATTCGGTCAACACGCGGCCATCGTCGCGCTCGACCATCGGCACCTTGCCGTTGGGGTTCTTGGCCAGATATTCGGGCGTGCGGGTCTGCCCGGCCACGCTGTCCACCTCGACCCAGTGATAGCGGCTGCCCAACTGTTCCAGCAGCAGGCGCACCTTGTAGCAATTGCCGGAACTGGACATGCCATGGACGGTCAACGGGGGACGCACGCTCGACATCTGGCTGGCTCCGCGGCAGCAACGAGGGGGCTGGCAGTGTCACAGCCCCGCGTGCCTTTGCAAAGCCCTGCACGCAGCAGCGGCGCACCGATGCCAGGGTTGCGTGCACTGCCGCGCCGACCTGCGTCAGGCCAAGGCCACCACCGCCACCGGCACACTCAACACCGCGATCAGGATGCCCAGTGCCGCCACCGTCAGCGCCCAGGCGCCGAACGCACGCGTGCGCGCACAGCCGGCAGCGGCGGCAACGGCCTGCACCGAGCAGACCGACCACCACAGCGCCCCCAGCATCAGCAGCAAGATGCATGTCGCCAGTTGCGCCATGCCGGCCGGATCGGTCGCGCCGGTGCGCAGCAATGCAACCTGGCCCTTGAGCGCGACCACGGCCGCCAGCAGGCATACCAGCCACGGCAAGGCGCAGCCGGCCATCGCCGGCAACACCTGCCCAAGCTGGGCGCCGCTGCCCATCCACCGCAGGATCTGCGTGAGCAGCACGCATCCCAGCAAGGCGATTGCAACCACGACAATGACCCCACCGGCCTTGGCCCATAGCGGCAGCGCGTGCAGCCACACCCACGCCGACAGCAGCGTGGTCGCCGCAAACACCGCCCAGGCGCTCCAGCGCAACCGAGCATGCTGCGGCATCCGGGCCACGGTGGCATGTGGATCGAACATGATTCCGCCCAGGCCACCGCCGCGCCACCAGAAAAAGCACGCCACCAGCAACGACACCAGGGCCACCAAGCCGGCCAGCGGGTAGCCGAGCGCACGCCAGTCGGGAGGCTGCGTGCGCCGCTGCGGCCGGAGATCGTGATTGAAGTACAGCAGGTCGCGCGCGCGTTCCATGTCGGCAGCCGCGCGCGCCACGCCATTGGCCGGAATACGGTCGGTGAAGCGCTGCCACTCGCCCACGATGACCAGCTTTCCCTCGCGCATCGCGATGCTGCGCGAAAAGCGGAACCACGGATTGGCGACCACTTGGGTATCTGCCTCCACCTGGGTCGCCGGGTCGCTGTGCACGCGCACGGTCTGCCGCGCCAGCCGCGGTCCGCGCAGTGCCAGCGGGCTCTTGCGCGGCTCTTTCGGTAACGCATCCATCCATTCGCCAAGCTGGAACAACGGGAAACCCAGCTCATCGCCCTCCTTCGCTGGCCACTCCAGCCGGTAGGCTTCGTGCGTGCGCACATTCAGCGGGTCGGCAGCGTCGATGCTTGGCACGCTCACCTGGGTCAGCGCGGTGTAGTACTGCTGCATGAATTCCAGATAGTGCTCGCCCACCGTCTGCGCACCATCGTCGTCGAAGCTGCCGGCGACACGCTCGCCGCGGCCCTGGCGATAGATGGTGTCCACCGTGAAGCTTGCCCAGCGCTGCGGCTTGCGCAGCGAAATGGAGATTTCTTCGTTCACTTCGATCTGCGGCAACGCGGGCATCGGCGCAGGCACTTCAACCAATGTGTCCTGCCCTGCAATCACGGGCAATCCGCGCACGAACGGCAGTGGCCGCCGCTGGGCCAACGGGCCCTCTTCGCGATCGCGCGTGGCATCCACCCACACCTCGCCCTGCGGCAGATGCGCACGCACCACCACATGATCGAAGGCGTACGGACTGGGCAACCGCTTCTCCAGCCCATGCCCCTTGTCGCTGTTGACCAGCACCGGCTCGGCGCGGATGCCGGCCAGCTGCAATAGTGCGATCAGCAGCGTCGCCTTGTCCTTGCAGTCGCCGTAGCGGTTGCGCAGCGTTACTTCGGGCGCGTGCGGGGCGTGCGAGTTTTCGCCCATGTCCAGGCCGACGTAACGGATTTCGCCCTGCACGAACGCCACGGCGCGCAACAACGCGCCCTGCGGGTCGTCGCTGCGCAACCCCAGGCTCTGCGCCATCTTGGCGGCTACCTGCGTCTGGTTGAATGAACGCGGATACAGCTGCGCCGTCCAGGCCGCCACCGCACCCCAACTGCCGGCGGTGGACACTTCGATCACGCCATACGGGTCCACATCGTCCGGCGCGTCTTTTTCTTCCTGCACCGCGGCGATGTTGCTGGCCCCGATATCCAGTTGCGTCACCCCATCGAGCGTGCGCACGTTCCGGCCAAACCCCGGCGCGCTGATGCGCCACTGCAGCGGCATGTCGGCCCGATAGCGCACACGTACCCGGCGCTCGCCCAGCGGCACGCCGTAGCGCGCTTCGAACACGTCGTAATAGCCCTTGCCGAACACCGGATTGCTGCCACTGATGGTCACGCCATAGTCAACGCGATCGCCCACGCGCAGATCCGGCAAGGTGATCGACAGCGTCAGCGCACCATCGATCAGGCCGTTCTCCAGCCCGCTTTCGCGCCGCAATCTGGCGTAGTGCGCCTGCGTGCGCATATCGATACGCTTGCCGGCGCGCCAGACCTCCAGGCTGTTGAGTTCCAGCTGCTGGTACTGCGGCTGGTAGTCGATGGAAATCTGCCCGGCTTCCTCCAGGCTTTTGGCCCGTTGCACGGTGTAGCTGAGCCGGCGGTAAGCCTGCGGCACGCGGCCGGTCAGATCGATCTGGTCGGACACCAGTTCATAGCGCAGCCCGGCAGCGCCAGGCACGCTATCGGGAACGGCGTCGGCCACCACCCAGCCCGGCGTCGGCGCCATACGTGGCGCCTCATTGGCCCGTGCTGGCACGATCCCGGCGCCGGCCAACAACCACATCGTGCAGAAGACGCCGCACAGGCGTCGCATCACATCCCTGCTGATCAAGCCCCACTCCTCGTCAAAACGCATTGAGTCCTGTCAGCGCACGGCCCACCACCAGCTGATGCACGGTTTCGGTGCCTTCGTAGGTGATCACCGATTCCAGGTTCAGCGCATGCCGGATCGCCACATGCTCGGTGGTGATGCCGGCCGCGCCCAGCAGGTCGCGGCATTCGCGCGCCACATCCAGCGCCATGCGGCAATTATTCCATTTTGCCAGCGAGATCTGCTCCGGCTGCAGCGTCCCGGCGTCCTTCAAGCGCCCGAGCTGCAAGGCGAGCAGCTGGGCGGTGGAAATCCGCCGCGCCATGTCGGCCAGTTTGATCTGCGCGCTTTGCGTGGCGGCCAGCGGCCGGCCGAACAGGATGCGCTCGCCGGCATAGGCCAGCGCCTCGCGCAGGCAGGCCACCGCCGCCCCGATCGCGCCCCAGGCAATGCCGTAGCGTGCCTGGTTGAGGCAACTCAGTGGCGCCTTCAAACCGGCCGCCCGCGGCAACCGCATCTGCTCGGGCACGAACACATTGTCCAGGAACAGGCCCGAGGTGACCGACGCACGCAGGCTCATCTTGTGGCTGATGTCGTGCGCGCTGAAACCGGCGCTGTCGGTTTCGACCAGAAAGCCGCGCACGCCATCGTCGGTATGCGCCCAGATGATTGCCAGCCCCGCGATGCTGCCGTTGGTGATCCACAGCTTGGCGCCATTCAAGCGCCAGCCATCGCCCTCGCGCACCGCGCGGGTGGTCATCGCAGCCGGGTCCGACCCGCCCTGCGCCTCACTGAGGCCGAAACAACCGATGACCCGGCCGGCGGCCATTTCCGGCAGCCAGCGCTGCCGCTGTTCGTCGCTGCCGTAGGCGTGGATGGGGTACATGCACAACGACGATTGCACGCTGACGAAGCTGCGCAGGCCGCTGTCGCCGCGCTCCAGCTCCTGGCAGATCAGTCCGTAGCACACCGCGCCCAGGCCTGCACCGCCGTCGCGCGGCGGCAGGCTGGCACCCAGCAACCCCAGTTCGGCCAGTTCCGGGATCCACTCGCGCGGAAAGCGTCCGGCATCGAAGGCATCGCCGATGGCCGGCACTACCCGCGTGTCGGTAAAGCGCGCGACAGCGTCCTGCACCGCCCGCTCTTCGTCGGTGAGCAGCGCGCGTACATCGAACAGGTCATCGGGGCGCACCGGCATGTTGGCTTCCATCGCAAGCTGAAAGCTCGATTATCTGCCAGTTGCCGGCCGAACATGGCAGTGCACCCGTGCGGCAATGGCGCAAACGAAAAGAGCCGGCATTGCCGGCTCTTTTCTCACTGCTGCGCTGACTGCGCGGCGCGGCGGCTTACACGTTACTGCCGGGTGCTCAAACCGTCCTGGCGCACGTTGGAATCGCCCGCCGTCGATGCCATCTGGGTCACCAGTTGGCCATCGACCACCGGCAGCCGGTCGCTGGTGGGCTTGTCGTTCATGCGCACGGTCTTTTCAAACCCGTCGTAGCGGTAGGTGACGTCATAGGCCACCACGTTGTCGGCGTCGCCCAGCGAGATGCGTTCGCCCGGCTTGCTGTCCATGCGCATGGTGCCGGTGGTGCCGTCGGCATTGCGATAGGTCACGTCGTAGCCCACCACGCGCGAGGACTGCGAGTTGGCATTTTCGGTATGGCATTGACGCTCGGTGCGATCGACGACCCGGCCACCGACGTGGTTGCGGTCGATGCGGTTACCGATGAAGCCGCCACCCACCGCGCCTGCGGCAGTCGCCAGCTTGCGGCCGTTGCCGCCACCGACCTGATTGCCGATCAGGCCGCCGATGACCGCACCGGCCACGGTGCCGCCGACGTTACCGTCGCGCTCGGGCAGACGCTCCTGCACCACGACATCGCGGCACACCTCACGTGGCGAGGTACTGGTGGTGGTTTCGCGAATGGCGTTGCTATTGATCACCTGCGCGTACTGCGGCTCGCGCTGGGTGATGGGAGCAACCTTGACCACATCGGCATATTCCAGGCCGCGCGGCGCCGGCTGGCCGTTGGCGACAAAATCGCCGGACGATGGGCGGTTATTCATGAAGGCGGCAGTGGCGACGCCTCCGACCAGCAAGGCACCAGCAGCGACCAGTATAGTTGTCGTATTGCTCTTCATAACCAGCTCCCTGCGGACGCACCGCGTTGTTGACGGCCGTGATTCCAGCATGGGAACCCTGAACGAAAAGGCGCTCGCTCATGAACACGACGGTTAAGTTCAGCTAGCGGTTACTTCATGCATCTCTAACAGCCGGAGCATTCGCATGCGAAATCCCTTGACCGCACGCGCGCTGGACTGGGCCAGCACGCTGCGCTATCCCACCTTGTTCAAGCTGGCTGCCGCCCTGTTTCTGATCGACGTGGTGGTGCCGGACCCGATCCCGTTCCTGGACGAAGTGCTGTTCGGCCTGACCACGCTGCTGCTGGCCAACTGGAAAACCCGCAAGTCGCCAATGCCGGCACCGGCGCGCCGCGACTGATGCAGTTGATCGACAGCCATTGCCATCTGGATGCAGGCGAATTCGACCACGACCGCGCGGCGGTGATCGCGCGCGCGCGCGCCGCGGGCGTCATGCAGCAAGTGGTACCGGCGATCACTGCTGCCAGCTGGCCGGGCCTGCGTGCGGTCTGCGATCAGGCGCCTGGTCTCTACCCCGCTTATGGCCTGCACCCACTGTTTCTGGACCAGCACCGCCCCGAACACCTGGAGCTGCTGGCCGAGTGGATCGAACGCGAGCGGCCCTGCGCGATCGGCGAATGCGGCCTGGACTTTTTCGTCGACGGATTGGATGCGCAGGCGCAGCGCGCCTATTTCGATGCTCAGCTGCAGTTGGCCAAGCGCTTCGACCTGCCGCTGATCGTGCATGCCCGCCGCGCCACCGAAGAAGTCATCGCCCGCATCAAGGCGATAGGTGGCCTGCGCGGCGTGGTGCACAGCTTTGCCGGCAGCCCCGAGCAGGCGCAGCAGTTGTGGAAACTGGATTTCATGATCGGTCTGGGCGGCCCGGTGACCTACCCGCGTGCCAATCGCTTGCGAAGGCTGGTCGCCAGCATGCCGCTGCAGCACCTGCTGCTGGAAACCGACGCGCCGGATCAGCCCGACGCCGGCAACCGCGGCCAACGCAACGAGCCGGCGTATCTGCGCACGGTATTGGACTGCATCGCCCAGCTCCGCGCGCAAGACCCTGCGCACATTGCCGCGCTCACGTCGGCCAACGCACGCAACCTGTTCGGCCTACGGCGCTGAGCGCAGCGTGCGCATCAGCGCGAGCGCCCGGTCAGCACGACAGCGCGCAGGCAACATCACGACGCCGCAACCGCCTCGGCTGCCGGCGCCGCGGCCTTGGGCTTGAGCAACATCTCCAGCGCCTTGCCCACTGCCACGAATGCAAAGGTGCCGGTGATATGCGTGGCCGCGCCCAGCCCTGCCCCGCAATCCAGCTTGAGCGTGGCATCGGCATCGAGCTGCGGGCGGATGCCGCAAACGCTGCCATCGGCCTGCGGGTATTTGACGTTTTCCAGCGAATACACCGCGGGCACGCCAAAGTAGCGCTGCGGGTTCTTGGGGAAATTGAATTCGCTGCGCAGCTTCTTGCGGATCAGCGCCAGCATCGCATCGTGCTCGGTGCGCGAGACGTCGCGCACGCGCACCAGCGTTGGGTCGGTGCGCCCGCCCGCCGCGCCCACGGTCAGCAGCGGCAACTTGCGCCGACGGCACCAGGCGATGGTTTCCACCTTGACCCGAAAGCTGTCGCAGGCATCGATCACCAGATCGAAGTCCTCACCCAGCAAGGTCTCGATATTGCCCGAGGTCAGGAAAGCCTCGACCGCGTCGACTTCGATGTCCGGGTTGATCGCCACGCAGCGTTCGGCCATCGCGCGGGCCTTGTTGCGACCGTACTGGCCAGCCAGCGCCGGCAACTGCCGGTTGGTGTTGGACACGCACACGTCATCGGCATCGATCAGGCGAATGTGTCCCACCCCGGTGCGTGCCAGCGCCTCGACCACCCACGAGCCCACCCCACCCATGCCGACCACCGCCACGCGGCACGCCGACAGGCGCTCGACGGTGCCGACCCCATACAGCCGGTCGATACCGGCAAAGCGTTCACGCCATTGTGCTTTCATCGGCCTATTTTACGCGCCCCGTCCAGGGCGCGCCCACGCTGCCGCAACGAACGTTGCGTCCCAGGAGCCACCTTATGCACGCCCCGCCTCCCACCCAATCCCGCGCGGCCCGCTACGCCTTCATGCTGGTGCTGGGCCTGCTGATCGGCCTGGTCGCCACGGTCATGGTGGCCAACGCACTACAGGCGCGACGCGACCCGGTGCCCGACAGCCTGATGCAGATCATGGCCTACCAATTACGCGCATTGCGACCGGGCGAAGGCGTCGCCTGCGCGCCGGCGCAGCAACAGCGACGGCTGCAATCGTTGCGCCTGCTGGCCGACGAAGTCGAGCCGGCCTTCCCTGCAATTGGCGAGGACCGCCGCTTCGGCGAGCACGCACAGGCATTGCGTGCCGCGCTGGATCAGGCCCAGGGCGTAACGCTGACCGATTGCAGTCAGCTGGGCCAACTCCACACCCGCATCTCCGATGCCTGCGAGGCCTGCCATCGCGACTTTCGCTGAGGTTGGATGAATACGACGCTCGGGTTTCGTTAAGCCTGCAGTGTCGCAGTTGGCAGGCCGTTCACCTGGACCATCACAGGATGGCGTCGCCGCGGCCCCGGCCGCCTTTTCGAACCACCCCGGAGAGATCTCATGAAAACCCGACTGCTCGTCATTGGCCTGGCTGCAACCGCGACCCTGGTTGGCTGCGCCACCTCACAGCCCCAGTACGGCAGCTATCGCGGCGACCGCGGTTATGACCAGGGCTACTCGCAGACGCAGCGTTGCGTGGATTGCGGCATCGTGACCCGGATCGACGAAGTCGGCCCGACCCGTACCGCGCCGACCGGCACTGGCGCCGTGCTGGGCGGCATCGTGGGCGCGGTGGCCGGCCGCCAGATTTCCAAGGAAACCGGCGGCAGCACGGGCAACAAGAATGTTTCGGCCGTCGCCGGTGCCGCTGCCGGCGCGCTGGCAGGTAACGCCATCCAGAACAATGTCACCAGTTCCAGCTTCGATGTGCAGGTGCGCATGGACGACGGCCGCGTGATCGTGGTCAACCAGCGCGACCTGGCTGGCGTGCGCGAGAACGCGTACGTGCGCGTGGTCAACGGCAAGGTCGTGTTGCGCTGATCCATCGGCTCGGCGGCGCAGACGCAGCGCCAATGCGTCGGTAGTGGGCAAGGGCCGCGGACAACACGGTTGCAGACAACAAAAAGGCCCGGTGACGGGCCTTTTTGTTGCGTGGCCGATGCGCTCCGGGCAACCGGCTCAGACCACCTGCACTGCATCGGCCTGCAAGCCCTTCTGGCCTTGCACGACCGTGAAGCTGACCTTCTGACCTTCCTTGAGACTCTTGAAGCCCTGGATCTGGATCGCGCGGAAATGCACGAAGACGTCTTCGCCATTTTCGCGGCTGATGAATCCAAAGCCCTTGGCATCGTTGAACCACTTCACGACACCATTTTCGCGTTCGATGTTGGACATCTCGACTGACTCCCTACGACACTGTGATGGACTAGCGGTGGTGGCTGTGATTGCAAGGAGGAAGCGAGGTACAAGGATGTAGCGGATCAGGCGATCTACCGCATCAGGCCACGATTCACGGTGACCTTTGCAAACAGCAGCGGCTGCAACTTAACCCGCACAAAATGAATTTTCAAGCACCTCTTGCGCCTTTTTGTCAAGCCTGAATTAGGACCTGCGTAACCCTCATGGACACTGCCGTCGTTTACTACGTCTTGGCCACGGCGCTGGTGCTGATCGGCCTGGCTGGGGTCATCCTGCCGGCCCTGCCGGGCCTGCCCCTTGTGTTCGCCGGCCTGCTGGTCGCCGCCTGGGCCGACCATTTCACCCACATCGGCTGGGTGACGCTGGTCGTGCTGGGGTTGATCACCGCGCTGTCGTACCTGGTGGACTTCCTGGCCACGCTGTACGGGGCGCAGCGGGTAGGTGCCAGCAAGCTGGCGTTATGGGGTTCGGTCATCGGGGGCATTGCAGGCATTTTCTTCATGCCGATCGGGCTGTTCGTCGGTCCGTTCGCTGGCGCCTGGCTTGGCGAGTATTACCAGACACGCAAGTCCGGCCAGGCCACCAAGGTCGGTCTCGGGACCTGGGTGGGCATCATGCTCGGCACCGCCACCAAACTGGCGCTTGGCCTGTGCATGCTGGGCGTGTTCGCCATCGGCTGGTTTTTCTAGGGCTCTGGAACGGCTCCACGGCGGTGACGCGCTCCTAGTCCAGGACGCGCGTAACAGCCACATGCGCTCACTCCGCTGACACGTGGCAGCCACATTCCATGCGCATACCCGCTCCACGGCAACACGTCGCAGGCACAGACTGAGCGACCGGATTCGATCGAATGTTATGTCGCCGTGTACACACGGCGTATGCAGACGCGACCGTTAAGCTGCATGTCTCTGCGCCTGCCTGGCGCCTTTCCTTCGGCCAGACTGCCCATGTCCAAGCACCACACCCGCCCCCTGATGCTGATCGCACTGGCCGCCGCGCCATGGGCCCATGCGCAGGAAATCGCACCGCAGCCGGCCTCGCCGCAAGCCTGCACCTCGGTGACGTCCGATGCCGCTCGCCTGGCCTGCTACGACAAGGCACTGGGCTATACGCCGCAGCAAACCGCGGAGGCAGATGCCGCCGCGCAATTAGCCAAGCAGAAGGAGGCCAAGCCCGACGATACGCGCACCATCAGCCGGGTCGGCGATTTCTTCCGCGCCGACGGCCAGGACCAGCCGAAAGAAGAAGCCGTGGCCAATGCCGGCCGTGGCTCCTTGCTGGACCGCCGCTGGGAGCTGGCCAAGGATTCCAAGCTGGGCACCTTCCAGCTGCGCGGCTACAAGCCGGTATACCTGTTGCCGGCATTCTGGACCAGCGACACCAACCGCACCCCGCAGTCGCCCAATCCGGCCAACTCGGTCAACACGCCGCAGCAGCTGGACAGCACCGAGCTCAAGTTCCAGCTCAGCTTCAAGACCAAGGTGGTGGAAGACCTGTTCGGCGACAACGGCGATATCTGGATGGGCTACACCCAGAGCTCGCGCTGGCAGGCCTACAACGCCGATGCGTCGCGCCCGTTCCGCGAGACCAATTACGAGCCCGAAGCGATGCTGGTCTTTCGCAACAACTACAGCATCTTCGGCTGGAAGGGCCGCATGAGCGGCATCAGCCTCAATCACATGTCCAACGGGCGCGCCGACCCGCTGTCGCGCTCGTGGAATCGGGTGATCCTGAACTTCGGGCTGGATCGGGAGAACTGGGCGCTGACACTGCGCCCGTGGTTCCGCATCAAGGAAGACCGCGCCGACGACAACAATCCTGATATCGAGGATTACATGGGCCGCGGCGATGCGACGCTGGTGTACAACAAGGATGGTCACGAATTCGCGCTGATCGCACGCCATTCGCTGCGTGGCGGCGACCGCTCGCACGGTTCGGTACAGCTGGACTACGGCTTCCCCATCACCAACCTGTTGCGCGGCCATGTGCAGGTATTCGATGGCTACGGCGAAAGCATGATCGACTACAACCACAAGGCAACCTATATCGGTGTGGGCGTGTCATTGCTGGAGTGGTTCTAAGCTCAGCTCACAAAACTACTGCGTTCACCGCCAGCCGCATTCGGCCGGTGCGCGGAATGGCATGTACGACTCGTACACTGCCATTCCTGTGCGCCATCCTCGTGGCTGGCGACTCCACTACGTTTTGTGAGCCGCTGTCGGCGCGGCGACTAGTTGCGGCAACTCATGACCGGCGCTGATGTCAGCTGAATTCGCGTACGTCGCGGTCCCGTCGCATCATGCGCCGGAGTTAATCGACACGCCGCACCGAGTCAATCCAATCAAAAAGCCGGCATGCGTGCATGCCGGCTTTCCTGTTCTTACAAACCCTGTTTGCAAGACACTTGGGACTCCCCACAGCTGCGGCAACACCGCTGTTGCCGCGGCTTTCTTGCAATCGCCTCAGACGTCGAAAAAGTCCACCTTGCCGTCCTGCAAGGTGTAGTACGCACCGACCACGCGCACGTTGCCGGCACGCAATGGTTCGAGCAACGCAGGCTCCGATGCCGCGCGCAAGCGGTCGACGGTACGTTTGACGTTGGCCTTGACCGAGTCGGCCAGCAGGTCGGTACCGCCCTTGGCCTTGGCGGTCAGCACCGCCGGAACGATCGGCTCGATCATCGAGCCGATTGCGCCCGGGAAGAACGTGTTGTTCTCCACGACCGACACTGCCGCCGCCACCGCACCGCAGCTTTCGTGGCCCATCACCACCACCAGCGGCACGCCGAGCTGGCTGACCGCATATTCGATCGAACCGAGCGCGGTGGTGTCGACGGTATTGCCGGCGTTGCGGACGATGAACATTTCGCCCAGGCCGCGGCCGAACAGCAACTCCGGCGGCACGCGCGAATCCGAGCACGACACCAGGATGACGAACGGGGTCTGGCCCAGCGCAAGCTCCAGGCGGCGCTTGCTGTCGGAGATCACTTTCTTGGGGCGGTTTTCGACGAATGCGTTGTTGCCGTCACGCAGAATCTGCAGCGCCTGTTCGGCATTCAGATCGGTTTTCTTGGACGGCGCCGCGCGCGAGGCGAACGGCAGGGATGCGGCAGCGGCCGCGATCGGCGCGCAACAGGCGCACTGAAGCAATTTTCGACGCGATGCGGAATGCGACATGGACGAGCCCCCTACTCTGTGGTTGGTGGCGCGATCGTACTATGTGGCGGACGCGACCAAACGGGCCGGATGGAGCGTCTGCGATCAAAAGACGCAGTCCGCGGGCGCAGGTTCAGGTCCAGTCCGTCAGGCCCTCCCGGCGATAGGTTTCCTGGAACGCTGGGCGCGCCTTCATCCGCATTGCATGCGCCCGCAGCGCAGGCCAGGTATCGGTCGGCCGCGGCATGTTGCGCGACCAGCGCATCAGCATGGTCAGCATGAAGTCGGCCGCCGACACGGTTTTGCCGAGCAGATATGGGCCGTGGGCCTGCAGATGCGCATCGACCTGGGTCCAGGCCGCTTCGAGCTTGCGGCGGGCGTGTATCTGCGCCGCCTCGGTCTGCCCGGCCCCGGCCGGCTCGCTCGGGTAGAACCAGGCGCGGTACGCCGGCTGCAGGGTGTTGGCGCAGAAGAACATCCACTTGTAGTACGCCGCACGCTCCGGCGTGCCGACTGCCGGGGCCAGCCCGGCCTGCGGATGCAGATCGACCAGCTGCAGCACGATGGCGGCGGCTTCCGTGAGCACTTGACCATCGAGCACCAGCGTGGGCACCACGCCGGCGGGGTTGAGCGCCAGATACTGCGGCGATTTGTGCTCGCCGCGTTCGAAATCCAGCGGGTGCAGTGCGTGCGGAATATCCAGTTCGATCAGCAGCCAATGCACCACCAACGCTGCGGTGCTGGGGGAGTGGTACAGCGTGGCGACCATGCGGGCTCCGGGATCCGTAGGGACAGGCGCGCAAGGCGGGCAAAGCCTGCGCGGCTCACGGCGATTGTCGTTGTTTTACCGGGCTGTCGAAGACCTGTGTGGTGCAATCACCGCTGCACCGGCGCGCGCACCGACATGAAACGCCCTCCACACGATGCCGCATGCGTGCATCGTCCCTGCAGCTCACCGGCACCGGCCGCACCCGCGCAACGGCGGTGCAGCCGGCTCGATCGCCGCCGTTACTCCACCACCACCGGAATCTTGCCGATGCGCGACTGCCATTGCCGCGGGCCGGTCTTGTGCACCGATTCGCCGGTGGAATCCACCGCGACCGTCACTGGCATGTCCTTGACCTCGAATTCGTAGATCGCCTCCATGCCGAGGTCCTCGAACGCCAGCACGCGGGCGGCCTTGATCGCCTTGGACACCAGATACGCAGAACCACCGACCGCCATCAGGTAGACGGCCTTGTTGTCGCGGATCGCCTCGATCGCCGCATCGCCACGCTCGGACTTGCCGACCATGCCGAGCAGGCCGGTCTGCTCCAGCATCTGCCGGGTGAACTTGTCCATGCGGGTGGCGGTGGTCGGGCCAGCCGGGCCGACCACTTCGTCGCGCACCGGATCGACCGGGCCGACGTAGTAGATGAAGCGATTGGTGAAATCCACCGGCAGGGTTTCGCCGCGGTTGAGCATGTCGATCATGCGCTTGTGCGCGGCATCGCGGCCGGTCAGCAGCTTGCCGTTGAGCAGGATCGTCTCGCCCGGCTTGAAGCTGGCCACTTCTTCCTTGCTGATGGTGTCAAGATTCACCCGGCGCGCATTGGTCGGGTTGTAGGTGAGCTTGGGCCAGTCTTCCAGCGACGGCGGATCCAACATCACCGGGCCGCTGCCGTCCAGGGTGAAGTGCGCGTGGCGAGTGGCCGCGCAGTTGGGAATCAACGCCACCGGCAAGTTGGCGGCATGGGTCGGATAATCCTTGACCTTGATGTCCAGCACGGTGGTCAGGCCGCCCAGGCCCTGCGCGCCGATGCCCAGCGCGTTGACCTTTTCGTACAGCTCAAGCCGCAGCTCTTCGGCACGGTTGGAGGCGCCGCGCGCCTGCAGGTCGACGATGTCGATCGGTTCCATCAACGCTTCCTTGGCCAGCAGCATCGCCTTTTCGGCGGTGCCACCGATACCGATACCGAGCATGCCCGGCGGGCACCAGCCGGCGCCCATGGTCGGCACGGTCTTGAGCACCCAATCGACGATGGAATCGGACGGATTGAGCATGGCGAACTTGCTCTTGGCCTCCGAACCGCCGCCCTTGGCCGCGACGATCACTTCCACATGGTGGCCGGGCACGATCTTGGTGTTGACCACTGCCGGCGTGTTGTCGCGGGTGTTGGTGCGTTTGCCGGCCGGGTCGGCCAGCACGCTGGCGCGCAGCTTGTTGTCGGGATGGTTGTAGGCACGGCGCACGCCTTCGTTGACCATGTCTTCCACGCCCATGGTGGCGTCGTCCCAGCGCACGTGCATGCCGATTTCCAGGAACACGGTGACGATGCCGGTGTCCTGGCAGATCGGGCGGTGGCCCTCGGCGCACATGCGCGAATTGATCAGGATCTGCGCAATGGCGTCCTTGGCGGCCGGCGATTCTTCGCGCTCGTAGGCGGCGGACAAATTCTTGATGTAGTCGACCGGGTGGTAGTAGCTGATGTACTGCAGCGCATCGGCGACGGACTGGATGAGGTCTTCCTGCTTGATCGAGGTCACGGCTGGCTCTACGGCTGGCGGGGGTGCAATCCGGGCATTTTAGAGCAAACCGCAGGCGCGTCCGGCGGCGGCGTCTATCGCTACGATTGACCGATGCGGCCTTTGGCCGGTCGTCGTCGGCGCAGCGCTGCGGCCGTGCTGCGGTGATGGCAAGCGACGAGTCCACGGACCGTTGCCGGCGCACCGGCTGGCGGTGAGCCCTGTGCGCCAAGGCGAGCCCGCGCCTGCGCGCGGGCCCTGGCCTTTCCTGCCGCCAGCCAACACCCCGCGCCCACGCCGGGCGCGGCACACTAGCGCGATGTCAGCTTCCCGTTCCGGCGCCACTGCGCCTGCCGCTCCCCGTACCGGCCCTACCCTGCGCGAGCGCCTGGATGCGCTGCGCAATCTACCGCCGTTCCTGCAGCAGATCTGGCAGACCAGCCGCTGGCTGAGTGCCAGCAGCATCGGCTTGCGCGTGCTGCGCGCGCTGATGCCGGTGGCGACGCTGTACATCGGCAAATTGATCATCGACGAGGCGATCCACCTGGTCGGCCAGCCGTCGGCATTCGACTCGTTTGCGCAGGCCCTGGGCAGCGGCCGCCTGAACCGGCTACTGGAACTGCTGGCGCTGGAACTGGCGCTGGCGATCGGCTCGGACCTGCTCGGCCGGCTGGTCGGCTATGCCGATGCGCTGCTGTCGGAGTTGTTCAACAACGCTGCCAGCGTGCGTCTGATGGAACATGCCGCGCAGCTGGATCTGGAGGATTTCGAAGACCCGGACCGGCAGGACAAGCTGGATCGCGCGCGACGCCAGACCATGAACCGCATGAACCTGATGAGCCAGCTGTTCGGCCAGGTGCAGGACGCCATTACCGTGGTCAGCCTGGCGGTGGGCCTGGTGGTCTATGCACCCTGGTTGATCGTGCTGCTGGCGGTCGCGTTGATTCCGGCCTTCATCGGCGAGGCGCATTTCAATGCGCTCGGCTATTCGCTCAACTTCCAGTGGACGCCGGAACGGCGCCAGCTCGATTACCTGCGCCAGGTCGGCGCCAGCGTGGAGACGGCCAAGGAAGTCAAGATCCTCAACCTGCACCGCTTCCTGATCGCGCGCTACCGCCGGCTGGCCGACAAGTTCTTCCAGGCCAACCGTGCGCTGGCACGCAAGCGCGCAATGTGGGGAGCGCTGCTGGCCGCGCTCGGCACATTGGGCTACTACATGGCCTACGGCTACATCGCCTGGCGCACGGTGCGCGGCGACTTCAGCATCGGCGACCTGACCTTCCTGGCCGGTAGTTTCCTGCGCCTGCGGCAATTGCTGGAAGGCTTGCTGATCGGCTTTTCGCAGGTCGCAGGCCAGGCGCTGTATCTGGACGATCTGTATTCGTTCTTCAACATCGTGCCGGAAATCCGCTCGCGCCCGAACGCACTGCCGGTGCCACGCCCGATCCGCCAGGGCTTCGTGTTCGAAGACGTCGGCTTCCGCTACCCGGACGCGGAACAGTGGACGGTGCGGCACCTGGATTTCGAACTGCGCGCCGGTGAAGTGCTGGCGCTGGTCGGCGAAAACGGCGCCGGCAAGACCACCCTGGTCAAGCTGCTGGCCCGGCTCTACGACCCCGACGAAGGCCGCATCCTGCTCGATGGTCAGGACTTGCGCGCCTACGACCTGGACGACCTGCGCGCCAACCTCGGCGTGATCTTCCAGGACTTCGTGCGCTATCACCTGAGCGTTGGCGAAAACATCGGCGTGGGCCAGGTAGACGCGATGGACGACACGCCACGTATCCGCGCCGCCGCGCAACGCGCGATGGCCGGCGAGCTGATCGACAGCCTGCCCGACGGTTACAACCAGCTGATCGGGCGGCGTTTCAAGAACAGCGTGGATCTGTCCGGCGGGCAATGGCAGAAGATCGCCATCGCCCGCGCCTACATGCGCGATGCGCAGCTGATGATCCTGGACGAACCTACCGCCGCGCTGGATGCGCGCAGCGAATTCGAGGTGTTCCAGCGCTTCAAGGAGCTGTCGGACAACCGCACCGCCGTGCTGATCTCGCACCGCTTCTCCAGCGTGCGCATGGCCGACCGCATTCTGGTGCTGGCTGCTGGCCGCATCGAGGCCAACGGCACCCACGAAGAGCTGATGGCGCAGGGCGGCCGGTATGCGGAATTGTTCGAATTGCAGGCGGCGGGGTATCGGTGAGGCAGGGATTCGGGATTGGGGATTGGTAAAAGCTGCCGGCTCATCCGCGAGCCCGGCGCGCTCAGGATCCAGGATCTGCTCTTGCGAATTGCGAATCCCCAATCCCGACTCCCGAATCCCCGCACCCAAATGAGAGTCCATCTCATTTGGCCAGCTTGAGGTAGAATTGGCGCGTACTCCTCCCACGACACGACCGGTATGTCTTCCGCTTTTGGCGCCGAAACGGTGCTTGAGGTCCGTCATTGGACCGATGCCTACTTCAGCTTCACCACGACCCGTGATGCCGGCTTCCGTTTCGAAAACGGGCAGTTCGTGATGATCGGGCTGGAAACCGAAACGCGTCCGTTGCTGCGTGCGTATTCGATCGCCAGCGCCAATTGGGAAGAACATCTGGAGTTCTTCAGCATCAAGGTGCCGGACGGCCCGCTGACCTCGCGGCTGCAGCACATCCAGCCCGGCGACAAGGTGCTGGTCGGCAAGAAACCCACCGGCACGCTGCTGATCAGCGACCTGCACCCCGGGCGCAACCTGTATCTGCTGGGCACCGGTACCGGCCTGGCGCCGTGGCTGTCGATCATCAAGGACCCGGAAACCTACGAGCGTTTCGACAAGGTGATTCTCACCCAGGGTGTGCGGTTCGTGCAGGATCTGGCCTACCGCGATTACTTCGAACGCGAATTGCCGCAGCATGAATTCCTCGGCGACCTGCTGCGCGAGAAATTGCTGTACTACCCGGCGGTCACGCGCGAAGCCTTCGCCAACCAAGGCCGTTTGACAGAGCTGATGGCCGATGGGCGCATGCAGCAGACGCTCGGGTTGCCGACACTGGATCCGGCCAACGACCGCTTCATGATCTGCGGCAGCCCGCAGATGCTGGCCGACCTGCGCACCCTGCTCGATAGCCGCGGTTTCCAGACCTCGCCGCGCATCGGCACGCCGGGGCATTACGTGTTTGAGCGTGCATTCGTCGAAAAGTGATGCGACGCGTGCAAGACCCGCGCGGCGCGGCGTTTCATCTGAAGAACCCGAGATCGTAGGAGCGCCCCCGGGCGCGACCAGGCGTTACCGGGAAAGCTTCGTCGCGCGCGGGTGCGCTCCTACGGTTCCACTCCCATGCCCTGCCGGATCATGCGCCCAGCGCGCGCTCGATGTCGGCGGCCAACGCTTCCGGCTTGGTGGTGGGCGCATAACGTTCCAGTACGCGGCCGTCGCGGCCGACCAGGAACTTGGTGAAGTTCCACTTGATCGCTTCGGATCCGAGCACACCGCGTTGTTCGTGCTTGAGCCATTGCCACAGCGGATGCGCGCCGTTGCCGTTGACCTCGATTTTTGCTGCCAGCGGAAAATCCACCGCATAGTCGAGCGAGCAGAACTGGCGGATCTGCGCCGCATCGCCCGGCTCCTGATGGCCGAACTGATCACACGGAAAGCCGATCACCACCAGCCCACGTTCGCGATAACGCTGCCACAGCGCCTGCAGCCCCGCGTATTGCGGCGTAAACCCGCACTTGGAGGCAACATTGACCACCAGCAGGACGTTGCCGGCGTAATCGCGCATCGACTGGGTGCGACCTTCCAGGTCGGTGAAGGCGAAGGTGGAGATGTCGCTCATGGTTGCCCTGCAGTGTGCGAGACGGGCAGCGTACCGTAGCCGCCTGCACGACGGCCATGCGGCGGGGAAAGATTGCGAAGGGCAGTCGTGCGGCAGATCGCCTGCCGCGCGACACGCCGGGATCGTCAAGCAGACGCCCCGGCAGCTCGCCGAGGTCGCCCGAAGACCGCTAGCTCGTACTGCCACAAAGTGCGACGGGCACACTGTCGGCGGCGGTACAGGCCCAGCTTGCATCGACTCGCGCGATTGCAGGGCGAGCAACGGTTGTGCCCGCCTGATCGCGTCGCCTTGGCTTGGCAGCCATGCCTTTTGTCACACGCCTGTCCCGACGGGCTGGGTTAGCCTCGGCGGTTCGCACTTTGGAGCAACTCTCTTGACCACCCGTCTCGCTTTTGCCCTGGCCGCCTCCCTGGGACTTGCCATGCCGTCCTACAGCATCGCCGCCCCCGCTGCCACGCAGGCCGCCACCCAAGCCAATCCCTTTTTTGCCGACAGCACGCTGCCGCTGCATTACCCGCAGTTCGACAAAATTAAGGACAGCGATTTCGCACCTGCCTTCGATGCCGGCATGGCCGAACAGTTGAAGGAAGTGGAAAAAATCGCCAACCAGAAAGCCAAGCCCAGCTTCGACAACACCATCATCGCGCTGGAAAAGAGCGGCGCCACGCTCGACCGCGCCACCACGGTGTTCTTCAATCTGGTGGGCGCAGACACCAACGACGCACGCAAGAAGTTGCAGGCCGACTATTCGGCGAAGTTCGCAGCGCACCGCGATGCGATTTCGCTCAACGGCAAGCTGTTCGCACGCATCCAGACCTTGTACGACCAACGCGCCACGCTGGGGCTGGATGCGCAAGGCGTGCGCCTGGTCGAGAAGTACTACAGCGACTTCGTGCGCGACGGCGCCAAGCTCTCCGACGCCGACAAGACCACGCTCAAGGCCATGAATGCCGAGCTGGCCAACCTGGGCACCACCTTCAGCCAGAACGTGCTGGCCGAAGTGAATGCTGCCGCTGTGGTCGTGGACGACGTCAGGCAGCTGGACGGTTTGTCGCAGGAGCAGATTGCCGCCGCCGCCGAAGCGGCCAAGGCGCGCAAGCTCGATGGCAAGTACGTCATCGCCTTGCTCAACACCACCGGCCAGCCGCCGCTGACCCAGCTGAAGAATCGCGAGCTGCGCAAGAGGATCTATGACGCCTCGGTGTCGCGCGGCAGCCACGGCGGCCAGTACGACAACACCGCGCTGGTGTCGCGCATCATGAAGCTGCGCGCCGACAAGGCCAAGCTGCTGGGCTTCCCCACCTATGCCGCCTACTCGCTGGAAAACCAGACCGCCAAGACGCCCGAAGCGGTCAACGCGATGCTGGGCAAACTGGCGCCGGCTGCGGTGGCCAATGCCAAGCGCGAAGCCGCCGATCTGCAGGCCATGATCGACAAGGAACAAAAGGCCGCGCGCAAGCCGACGTTCAAGCTGGAAGCCTGGGATTGGGCCTACTACAGCGAGAAGGTGCGCCAGGCCAAGTACAACTTCGACGAATCCCAGCTCAAGCCGTACTTCGAACTGAAGAACGTGCTGGAAAACGGCGTGTTCTATGCGGCCAATCAGGAATATGGCCTGACCTTCAAACAGCGCACCGACCTGCCGACCTACCGCGACGACATCACCGTCTACGACGTGTTCGACGCGGACGGCAAGCAGCTGGCGATCTTCATTGCCGACATGTATGCGCGCGAATCCAAGCGCGGTGGCGCATGGATGAACTCCTATGTGTCGCAGTCGGAGCTGACCGGCTTCAAGCCGGTGGTGGCCAATCACCTCAACATTCCCAAGCCGCCGGCCGGCCAGCCGACGCTGCTGACCTGGGATGAAGTGACCACCATGTTCCATGAGTTCGGGCATGCGCTGCACGGCATGTTCTCCGACGTCAAATACCCGTATTTCTCCGGCACCAGCGTGCCGCGCGACTTCGTCGAGTTCCCCTCGCAGGTCAACGAAATGTGGGCCGACGAACCATCCATCCTGAAGAACTACGCCAAGCATTACCAGAACGGCACCCCGATGCCGCAGGCATTGCTGGACAAGGTGATTGCCGCATCCAAGTTCAACCAGGGCTTTGCCACCACTGAATACCTGGGTGCGGCGATGCTGGATCAGAACTGGCACCAGGTCAGCGCCAGCCAGGTACCGGACGCCGCCGGCGTGATGGCATTCGAAGCCAAGGCGCTGCAGCAGGACGGCATTGCCTACGCGCCGGTGCCGCCGCGCTACAAGACCCCGTATTTCAGCCACATCATGGGCGGTTACGCGGCAGGCTACTACGCCTACATCTGGTCGGAAGTGCTGGACGCCAACACCCAGCAGTGGTTCAAGCAGCACGGTGGCCTGAGCCGCGCCAATGGCGATCGTTTCCGCAAGACCCTGCTTTCGCGCGGCGGTAGCGTGGATGCGATGGAGCTGTTCCAGAACTTTGCCGGGCATGCGCCGCAGATCGAGCCGCTGCTCGAAAAGCGCGGTCTCAGCGCGCAAGGCGGCGATGGTGCCACTCCGGAATCGCCGCAGTCCAAGCCGTAGATCCGGCTGCACGATCCGCGCGCGGTCATCGGGCCGCGTGCTTGGCAACAGGATCTGCATGTCCCCTGCGGGCATGCCGATCTCGCACACCAGACGCGACATCCAGTTGCTCGCGATGGTATCGGCAAGTGCTTGTTTGAGGACCGATGAGCCGACACGCCGCCCTGAGCGATCAGGGCGGCCTTTTGCTGGCTGGGTTTGCAACGCCTTATCGCACGCGCAACGCGCAACGCGCAGTGCTTAGAGTTCGACCGCGTCCACGCCATCCAGCAGCTTTTTCAGCAGCTTCTCCAGACGCAACTGCTCGGCCTCGCTCATGCTGGCGGTCTCTGCATGCAACAGCGTGCAGGCATCGGGCAACAGGCTTTCGATCAAGGCCGAGCCTGCGGGCTGCAGCGTCAGTACGATCTTGCGCCGATCCTCGGGGCTGCTGGTGCGCGAGATCAGGCCTTTCTCGCACAGTTGATCGGTCAGCCGGGTGATGTTGGCCGGCTTTTCGCTGGCGGCTTCGGCCACCTCGGTCGGAGTGATCGATTGCTCCGGTGTGCCATAGAGCATCATCAAGATCTCGTATTCCGGCGGACTGAGGCCATAAGGCTTGAGTCGCACGCACCCGAGCGTATGCAGGCGCTTGTAGAGATGCTTGATCAGTCTCACCAATATTGCCGGCTCCCGCGGGAACGCCGGATAACGCACGCAGGTGTGGTCCACGCGACTTGCGGTTGGATCGAAACTACTCATATCACCCGTTGGAGTACGTTGCTGAATGGCCGGGCCATTCAATCACATCATGCGCGATGCGACACCTCAGCGCGCGAAGAGATGTACATATTCCGGTGCGACCGAAGGCAATAATGTGGAGGCAGCGACCTCTGCCATCTGCGTGCCATCCGAGTAGGGACCAACCTGATAGGGCGCAAATACAAAGCGCACGGCAGTGATCTGCCCATTTGCATTCAATACCGGTACGAACTGCGCAAAATTCTCCGCCTGCGCTGCGGTGCCTTCGGCAATCATGCGATCGGCCGAAGCCACCTGCTCAGCCTGCTCTTCTACCGGCACGCGATCTTGCTGGACACGCTGGGTCGCTGCTGCATGCAATTGCGCCGCGACCTCCCGGCCGATCTTTTCCCAGCCTGCCGGATCCGGAATCAGTGCCTGTGCGGTCAATTGCTTGCGCTCCTTGACCAACCAGACGAAGCGCGCCACCAGCGGCTCGCCATGCGCACCGCCGGTGTACCTGCTGCCGTCGGCGGAAATCACGATCAGATCGGGGGTTTGCAACACGGTTTCGAATGCCAACGACAGCTCATACGGCGCCGGCGGCTTGTCGTTGCCCAGGCCGGAGACCGCCTGCATCAGTTCGGCACGCGCATCCTGCGCATAGCCGCGAATGAGCGCAGTGAGTTCCGGATATGCATCCAGCCCGCGCGGATAGCTGATGCCCACCATGTAGGCCGGTGCATGTTCGATCACATCTTCCAGCGGGCCGCTCTGTACGACAGTCGGCTCTGCAGGCGCCGCCGCCGCGGGCGCCGCATCGGCTGCTGGCGCACTTGGCTCTGCCGTTGTCGGTGCGCGCTGCGTACACCCTGCCAACACGGCCAGCACCAGCAAGCCCTGCACTGCCTTGAATCCAAGCAACCGCCCCATTACCACCCGCTCCCCTGATATGCATCGTGTTACGAAAAGAACCGCTGCTGGTCAGGCCAGCAGATCGTGATACTGCGGATGTCGCCGCAGATATGCATCGGCATAGCTGCACGCCGGAATCACCTTCAAACCGTGCTGCCGTGCGAATGTCAAAGCGTCCTCGACCAATGCCGCGGCAACGCCGTGTCCGCTGATCGCGTCCGGCACCTGCGTGTGCGTGATGGTCATGATCTCACCCTCGCGCCGATAGGCCAGCTCGGCGCGATGTCCATCGGTGTCTATGTTGAAACGCTGCCGGTCCGGATCGTGTTCTGCGTGCACTGTCGACGCCTCTCTCAAGTTCTGCGCCAGCAAGAAGTAAGGCGCAGTGTGACCAGCGCGATGCCGCGCCTGCGTGAAAGTGAATCGATGCTGTGATCGGCTGCGCAGCTTGCGCAACGCGCCCTCAAGTTCGCCCGGGGAGCGCCGATAGCTGACCCGAAGGCAATCGCGGCAACCGGTGTGCGGAAGCAGCGACGTCTTCGCCTTACCTACGAGGAGCCACCGCATGAACAACGATTCGGCAGGACACAGCGCAGACAGCGACAGCTCGTTGCTGGAGGGCTTGTTCCAGTTCGCTCTCAAGGGCGACACCCACAATCCGGATTTCACGCAGCTCAACGATACGGTGTACGAGCGCCTGCAGCAGGCCTACGGCGTGGCATCCAGCGCCGATCAGGAACGCAACGCGGCCTGAGCTGGCGCATCGCTGCGCAGCGGCCTCATCCGCTGTGCAGTCGTTGATCCCATCCAATACGTCTGTCGAGACCGTGCCATCGCGCGTGTCTGACATGGCTCGGCCGTATCGGGCCGGCTTCTTACCCGCTTCCCGCAACGCTCCGGTCCGTACACGCCGGCAGTCGTCGGGCATCCCATCGCGCTAGCTGGCAACCACGCGTTCGGCCTGCAGAAGGGACACGCTGGCCGCGCACAAAAGTTCACTTTCTAACCGCGGCAGCGTCCAGCGCGTTGAGCTTGGGCGAGCGTCACCATCGCCGGCCGCGCTCAGCCGAAGCGCGGGTTGGACAGCTGCTCCAGGAACACCTGCCACACGCGCGGTTCCATGATCAGCATGAACATCACGCCGAACGCAGCGCCAGCCAGATGCGCGCTGTGGTTGATGCGATCGCCGCCGCGGCGGTCCATCCACAGGCTGTAGCCCACATAGAACACCGCGTAGAGAATCGCCGGGGCCGGAATGAACAGCACCAGGATGATCGTCCACGGTTGCAGCAGGATGAAGGCAAACAGCACAGCCGACACCGCACCGGATGCGCCCAGGCTGAGGTAATTCGGATTCTTCTGGTTCTTCAGGTAGCTCGGCAGGATCGAGACCACCAGTGCGGCCAGATAGAACAGCGGATAGGTCAGCACGCTGCCGGTGAGCTGGGCCATCACGTTCTCGATCACCCGGCCGAAGAAGAACAGCGTGATCATGTTGAAGATCAGGTGCCCCAGATCGGCGTGGATGAAGCCATAGGTCACCAGGCGATCGTATTGCTTGTGCTTGTCTACCGCCGGCGGCCACAGGATCAGCCGGTCGCTCAACTTGCGATTGTTGAACGCCATCCACGAGACGATGCCGGTGATGGCGATCAGGATCAGGGTAATCATGCAGACCTCAGGCAGTACGGTAATTGTCGACCATGCGATACCGGCGTGCGTACAAGCCGAAGGCAAGTGCCGCCAGGAACGCGAAGGCCGCGAAGAAGAACATCAAGAAGGCCGCTTCACTGAGCCCAGTATCGGCGATATGCGCAGTCACCGTCGCATTGCGCACCGCCACGTTGGACAGCAGCACCCATAGATTGCCGACGGTGGTAGTGAGATACCAGAAACTCATCACCACGCCCTTCATCGACGGCGGCGCCTGGCTGTAGGCGAACTCGATGCCGGTGGCCGACACCAGCACCTCGCCGAAGGTGAGCAGTGCGTACGGCAGGATCTGCCAGGCGATGTGCATCGGCTCGCCACCGTCCATCACCATCTGGATCGCGCCTACCGCCACCCAGGCCACGCCACTGAAGGCGATGCCGCTGGTCATGCGGCGCAAGGGGGTCGGCTCCCAGCCACCACGGCGCAACAGCGGGTACAGCACCAGGTTGTTGAAGGGGATCAGCAGCATCACCAGCAGCGGATTGAGCGCCTGCATCTGGGAAGCGGTGAACCAGGCTGGCATGGTCATTTCGCGCCCCTGCAGCACCCAGGTCGAGGCCTTCTGGTCGAACAACGAAAAGAACGGCGTCACCAGCGCAAAGATCACCAACACCCGCAACAGCGCACGCACGCCTTCCACCGCAACATCCGGATGGGTGCCACGCGCACGTTCCAGCTGCCACCAAGTCCCGCCGCCGATCCCGGCCAGCAACAACACCAGCGCAATGCACAGGCACACGACGATGCCCAATTGCTCGACCAGCGCGAAGCCGGCCAGCGCCAGCAACACCGAGACGACCGCCAGCATCAAGCCCGGACGGCCCTGCCCGGGCGCGTGCGTCAATAGCGCAGTGCGCACCACCGCACCGAACCCATGCGGGTCCTTCGGCGGCAGCGGCACCAGGACATAGCGCTTGCGCCCCAGCCAGAACACCAGCGTCGCCACGAACATCAGGATCCCTGGAATGCCGAATGCCCAGGCCGGGCCAAGATTCTTCAGCGCCAGCGGAATCAGCAGCGAGGCGAACAGCGAGCCGAAGTTGATGATCCAGTAGAAGGCGTCGAACACCACCTTGGCCAGGTGCTTGTTGGACTGGTCGAACTGGTCGCCCATGAACGAGGCCACCAGCGGCTTGATGCCACCTGCGCCCAGCGCGATCAGGCCCAGACCCACAAAAAATCCGTCGCGGCTGCCCTCAAACAGCGCAAGGCAGGCATGCCCGGCGCAATACACCAGGCTGAACCACAGGATGGTGTTGTACTTGCCGAAAAAGCGGTCGGCCAGCCAACCGCCCAGCAACGGGAAGAAATACACCCCGATCATGAAACTGTGCAGGATGTGCTTGGCCTCGGCTTCGCGCCCTGGCCCGCTAATTTCCTGCAGCAACAGCGAGGTGATCAGGAACTGCACCAGGATGTTGCGCATGCCGTAGAAGCTGAAACGCTCGCAGGCCTCGTTGCCGATGATGAAAGGAATCTGGCGCGGCAGCCGCGCGCCGGCAGAAGCGCCTGGCGAGATGGAGGTGGTCAAAGGCAGTCCGGTCGTGCTGAAAACAGGCCCTATCGTACCGGCGCCCGCCCGCCGGCCGCCATTGCCCGCCCGAACATGTCGGACGCGGGCGCTCAGCGGACGCAGCTGGCGGACCTCGCCCAGCGTGATCGGTGTCGTCCAGGTTGGCCGACAACGCCATGGCGCCAAGCGTTGCACGGCAGCCGCGTAGCCTGCGCCTCCTCGAATGTTGCTCGCCCGATCAAGGGAAAGCCGCAGCGTGTCCGGGTGAAACCCACGCTTGGCACCGATCACAGCAAGACCATGACGCAGTGCAGATTGGCCTTGCACGCCGGCTCGGCTACATTGCAAACGTTTTCCTGGAACACTGGACCGCTGGATGCCCCGCTTCACTCGCCTGGCCCTGAGCCTGTTGCTGCTGACTTCCGCCCCCGCCGCGCTGGCTGCCGCGCCGCTGACGACCCAGGCAGAGCGCAGCGGTTTCATCCAGACCGGCCGCTACGACGAAGTCATTGCACTGTGCGATGCGTTTGCGCAGCGCTACCCGCAGGCGGTGCGTTGCATCCAGTTCGGCACCACGCCCGAGGGCAGGCCGATGAAGGCCTTGATCGTCTCCACCAGTGGCGCACTCGACGCGCAATCGGCCGCGCAACGCAAGCTGCCGGTGGTTTTGGTCCAGGGCGGCATCCATGCCGGCGAGATCGATGGCAAGGATGCGGGCTTTCTGGCCCTGCGCGAGTTGCTCGATGGCAAGGCCGGCCATGGCGTGCTGGACAAGCTGGTGTGGGTGTTCGTGCCGGTATTCAACGTCGATGGGCATGAGCGCTTCGGTGCCTGGAACCGCCCCAACCAGCGCGGTCCCGAACAGATGGGCTGGCGCACCACCGCGCAGAACCTCAATCTCAACCGCGATTACGTCAAGGCCGACGCGCCGGAAATGCAGGCCATGCTGCAACTGGTGCAGCAATGGGACCCGTTGATGTATGTAGACCTGCACGTCACCGACGGCGCCAAGTTCGAGCACGACGTCTCGGTGCAGGTGGAACCGGTGCATGCCGGCGATGCGGGCTTGCAGCGCGATGGCACACGCTGGCGCGACGCAGTGCTCGCCGATTTGAAAAAACAGGGCTCGTTGCCGCTGCCGTACTACCCGTCCTTCGTGCACGAAGACGATCCCGGTTCCGGCTTTGCCGATGATGTGTCGCCGCCACGCTTTTCGCATGGCTATTTCCTGCTACGCAACCGCTTCGGCATGCTGGTGGAAACGCATTCGTGGAAGGACTACCCCACCCGTGTGCGGATCACCCGCAACGCCATCGTCTCGGTGTTGCAGCAGGCCGCACGCCATGGCACGCAGTGGCGCGCCGATGCATTGGCTGCCGATCAGCGCGCCAAGCGTCTGGCCGGCACGACCGAACCGTTGAGCTTCGCTGCGGGCCCAGACGCACGCACCGTTGCGTTTCGTGGCTATGCGTATACGCGCACACCGTCGCCGATTTCCGGTGCACTGATGACGCACTACGACGAAAGCAAGCCGCAAGTCTGGAAGGTGCCACTGCGCGACCAGATCAAGCCCGATGTGGTGGTGGACGCGCCACGCGGCGGCTACCTGGTCCCGGCTGCGCAAGCGGCCTTGGTGGGCGAAAAACTGCGCCTGCATGGCATCCAATTCACGACCATCGGCAATGCGGCGCAGCGGCCGGTGCAGACCTTCCGCGCCGACGCGGTCAAGTTTGCAGCACGCTCCAACGAAAGCCACCAGACAGTGGAACTCAGCGGGCAATGGCGCAATGAAACCCGCAGCGTGCCGTCCGGCTCGTTGTTCGTGCCGATCGCCCAGCCCAAGGCGCGTCTGGTGATGGCGATCCTGGAACCACAGGCGCCGGATTCGCTGCTGCAGTGGGGCTTTTTCAATACCGCGTTCGAGCGCAAGGAATACATGGAAGCCTACGTCGCCGAAGAGGTGGCGCGCGACATGCTCGCCAACGATGCCGCGTTGAAGGCGCAGTTCGAACAGCGCATCGCCAGCGATCCGGACTTTTCCAACAACCCGCAGGCGCGGCTGGAATTTTTTGCCAAGCGCCACGCATCCTGGGATGAGCGCTACCAGCTCTACCCGGTACTCCGCACCGCGCAGACCGACTTCTAGCCGCCTGCCGATTCCTGCACGCGTCGGCGCGGCATCACCGCGCCTTCCAGACGTGGGCACTTAGTGCCCCTCTCATATGTTTTGACCCAGCACCACAAGGATATTCCGTGCCACAGCTCGATATGAAACCGTTTACAGTCCGCAAATACCGTCCACGCCCCCTGGTCCTGGCGGTCGTGATGGGCTTGGGCATCGCCCTGACCGCGCCGCTGGCAGTTGCGCAAGGCGCGCCCGCTTCGCAGCCGTGGATGGACACTGCATTGACCCCGGACCAGCGCGCCGACCGCCTGCTGGCGCAGATGACCGAAGACGAAAAATTCCAGATGCTGCGCAGCTATTTCGGCCTGGGCACCGACAAGATTCCCAAGCCCGAAGGCGCGCTCGGTTCGGCCGGCTACGTTCCCGGTATTGCGCGCCTGGGCATTCCCGCCCAGCAACTGGCCGATGCCGGCGTGGGCGTGACCAACCCCGGCGGCATCCGCAAGGGCGACTACGCCACCGCGATGCCATCCGGACCGTCGACCGCATCGAGCTGGAACAGGCAACTGGCGTATACCGGCGGCAAGACCATGGGGCGCGAATCCTGGCAGCAAGGCTTCAACGTGTTGCTCGCCGGCAGCGTCAACCTGCAGCGCGACCCGCGTAATGGGCGCAATTTCGAATACGCCGGTGAAGACCCGTTGCTGGCCGGCACCATGGTCGGCGAATCGATTCGCGGCGTGCAAAGCGAGCATGTGCTGTCCACGATGAAGCACTTCGCACTCAACGATATGGAAACAAGGCGCAACTTTCATAGCGCGCAGATCGGCGAGCAGGCGATGCACGAATCGGACCTGCTGGCCTTCGAGATTGCGCTGAAGATCGGCGACCCGGCCTCGGTGATGTGTTCGTACAACAAGATCAACGGCACCTATGGTTGCGAGCACGATTACCTGCTCAACCAGGTGCTCAAGCAGGAATGGAAATACCCCGGTTACGTGATGTCCGATTGGGGCGGCGTGCATAGCGGTTCCAAGGCGGCATTGGCCGGGCTGGACCAGCAATCGGCCGGCGAAGTGTTCGACGCGGCGGTGTTTTTCGATACGCCGCTGCGCATGGCGGTGTCTGCCGGCGTGGTGCCGCGCGCGCGCTTCGACGACATGGTCAGGCGCGTGTTGCGTAGCCTGTTCGCGCATGGTGCCTTCGATTACCCGACCCAGCGCCAACCCATCGACGGCAAGGCCGGTCTGTTGGCTGCGCAACATGTGGCCGAAGAAGGCAGCGTGTTGCTGCGTAACGAGCAAGCCACATTGCCGTTGTCCCAGGAGGTGCGCCGCATTGCCGTGATCGGTGGCTACGCCGACAAGGGCGTGATGTCCGGCGGCGGCTCCTCGCGGGTGGACTACACCATCAACGGCGGCAACGCGGTGCCCGGCATCACCCCGACCACTTGGCCCGGCCCGGTGATCATCCACCCATCCTCGCCGCTGCAGGCGCTACGTTCCGCGTTGCCGAATGCGCAAATCGACTATGTAGACGGCACCGACCGCGCCGCTGCCGCACGCGCCGCCAAGGCGGCCGATGTGGCGATCGTGTTCGCCACCCAGTGGGCGGCCGAATCGGTGGATCTGCCGGACATGCGCTTGCCCGACAACCAGGACGCGTTGATCGAAGCGGTGGCCAAAGCCAACCCGAAGACCACCGTGGTGCTGGAAACCAACGGACCGGTGCGCATGCCGTGGGCCGAACGCGTGCCGGCGGTGCTGCAGGCGTGGTATCCGGGCATCGGTGGCGGTGAGGCGATCGCCAACCTGCTGACCGGCGCGGTGAATCCCTCCGGCCACCTGCCGGTGACCTGGCCGGTGGACGAATCGCAGCTGCCGCGTCCGTCGATTCCGGGGCTGGGCTTCAAGCCGGCCAAGCCTGGCGAAGACACCATTGACTACGCCATCGAAGGCGCTAACGTCGGTTACAAGTGGTTCGCCGCGCGCAAGCTGACACCACGCTACCCATTCGGCCACGGCCTGTCGTACACGCAGTTCCGCATGGGCGGGCTGCAGGTGGAGGCAAGCGGCAGCCAGCTCACCGCCAGCTTCGAGGTGGAAAACACCGGCTCGCGCGAAGGCGCCGCCGTGCCGCAGCTCTACGTCACCCTGCCCGACGGCCACGCCACCCCGCTGCGCCTGATCGGCTGGCAGAAGCTCACGCTAAAGCCCGGCGAAAAACGCAGCGTGCAGGTGGTGGCAGAGCCCAGGACCCTGGCCGACTTCGATGCCCAGGCACGTCGCTGGACGATCGCCGCAGGCACGTACCGCGTACAACTGGCGCGCTCGGCGAGCGAGCCGGTGCAAACTGCCCAGGTCACGCTGCAGGCGGCACAGTTGCCGTGAGCGCACGTGGCGCATGCACTAACCCGTGCGTGCGCCACCATCGGGCCGGTTCGGTTGCCAGACTGCGTACGGGCGACGAAAAAATGTGTCGGGTGCGTTGACAGCCTCGCGCGCAGCTTGCACAATTCGCCCCCTGAGTCGCCCAGGTGGCGGAATTGGTAGACGCACTAGCTTCAGGTGCTAGCGGGGGCAACTTCGTGGAGGTTCGAGTCCTCTCCTGGGCACCACGACTCACGGTAGATCGTAAAAAACCTCGCTTCGGCGGGGTTTTTTGCGTTTGGGCGATCGCCTGGGCTGGGCAGCGCGCTGCGCTGATCGACAGTGCGCTGCCGCCTGCTCGGCCATCGGGTCGGGCGCGCTACTGGCAGTCGAAGGATGCGCTCCGCTCGGCTGCGGGCATGGGGTCGCTGCGCAAGGTGCCTGTGCAGGTGCGTGCGTCATCGCTGATGCGCAGGGACACCTGCACTGCCTCACCGTACGCGCAAACCACATAGGTGCCGTGCGGGTCTGCATCATCGAAACGCCAGACCCAGTGCGCCACGCCACGCGGCTGCGCTGCTTCCGCGTTGCGCGGCACCAGTGCGGCACGCTCGCGGGGGTGGCCCGAATACACGCCAATCGACGCTAACCGCAGCGCCTGGTGCGGGTCGACGCCGAGCTGCGCGCCCACCGGCAGGTCCGGGCTCTGCAAGGTGCCATCGGTGATGTGCAACGCGGCCGGGCACTGCAATGTGGGTTCGGCCAAGGCAGGCAAGGCAAGCACCGGTGCGAGAAGCACCGTTATGCACCGCAATGATCCGACGAACGACGTCCCTGCCATGATCGCAAACCCCTCGCGTGCAACTGCACCGTACGAAGCGGCAACATTGCCGCGTTTTGAAACCAGACCGCGCTGCAGACCTGGCCACGCTGGCCTGCAGCGCGTCGCGTGGCTTACTTGCTGCCGGCCATCTGCTCAAGATAATCGGTCAGATAATGCTCGGGATTGATCTGCTCCGACACACCGGCGTCATAGCCGACGCGCGCCGGCTTCGCCGCACCTGGCAGGTACAACTCGCCGCCGCCTTCGTCGAGGATGAGCAGCACATACGGACGGCCTTTCAGCTGAACCGTGTAGCGGGTGTCCTTTTGCGTGGCAGCCGTCGTTGCCAGCAGGATCTTGTCGTCGATCTCGCTGTCGGCACCGGTCACCTGCATCAGCGCCTGATTCTTTTCGCGCGGGCCGTAACGCAAGGTCGACACCTTGACGCCATCGCTGGAGCTATACGCCTTGGCTTGCTTGGCCACCTCCGGACGTGCGGCCGCGGCCTGCGTCTGCGCAACGGCAGCGATGCCAAGGAGTGGAATGAGCAATGTCGTCGCACAGACGCGACGCCATGAGGATCGAAACATCATCGAAGCTTCCTTGTGTGATGAAAAACGCAGGCGGCATGCCCGCGCACGACGCCGCGCGTGGCCCTCGCGGAAAAAACAGGACCGCGCTAGCGGCAGCGACGCATGCTACCCCAACCCCTGCGAGATCGCCTGGCGCCTTATCTGCGCAAGCGGCCCATCGCGCGCGCATGAGAGCCGCCCTCACGCTGCCAACCAATGGTGGATTCGGCCGTGTTGACGCCCCGCCCTAAGCTGGTCTGCAGCACCGGCGTTTTCGGTGCGTAGCGCATGGGCAAATGCCCGCATGTCGCCATCAGCCGGCGAGTGCAGCGGAAAGGCGATGCGTGTTTTTCAAGATGGCACCGACGCCAAACGAACGCTGCTCCGGCGTTGCTGGCTGTGTGGTGTCCAGATCGGCAAGCTCATCGACGACGCGAAATAGCGGCTTGCCGTTATGCACCACAGACACCGGCGATGGCGTAACGCTCTGGACAGAGGGGCTCAGTGCCCCCCTGCTGCTGCCGCGCTCCCGGCGCCGGCGCCGAACGGCGGTTTTGCCAGCCACAGGAAGAAGATGATCGCCAGGAAGGTCCATCCAAGCAGATAGAAGATGTCGTTGAAGCCCATCTGCGAAGCCTGGTGGTTGATCATGTTATTGAGCGATGCCGCGCCGCGTTGCAGGTCGCCCTGCCCCATCGCGGTCACCTGCTCCTGCATGCCGGGCGTGTACACCGAAATGTGCTCGGTGATGTGCGCGTGGTGCACCTGGGTACGGCGTGCCCACAGGTAGGTCGTCAACGACGCGGCGAAACTCCCGCCCAGCGTGCGCAGGAAAGTGGCCAGGCCCGAACCCGCCGCGATCTCGCGGCCATCCAGATCCGACAACAGAATCTGCAACACCGGCATGAAGAACAATGCCACGCCTACGCCCATCACCAACTGGATCGTGGCCACATGGCCGAAGTCCACCTGCAGGTTGAAATTGGAGCGGAAGAAGCTGGTGAAGGACATGAAGATAAAAGCGATGGTGGCCAGCATGCGCAGGTCGAAGCGAAGCGCGTATTTACCCACGAATGGCGTCATCAGCACCGGCAGGATGCCGATCGGCGCAGTCGCAAGGCCGGCCCAGATCGCGGTGTAACCCATATCGCGCTGCAGCCATTGCGGGATCAGCAGGCTCACGCTGAAGAACGCGGCATATGCGACCACCATGGCCAGCGTGCCGGCGCGGAAATTGCGATGCCGGAACAGCTTGAGATCGACGATGGGATCCTTGTCGGTCAACTCCCAGATCACGAACACCACCAGCGCCACTGCCGCGATGCAGGCCAGCACCACGATCTTGTCCGAAGAGAACCAGTCTTCGTCGTTGCCCAGATCCAGCACCAACTGCAGTGCGCCCACCCCAACCACCAGCAGGATCAGGCCGATGTAGTCCATGCGCGGCTTTTCGAGCTGTTCGGGGCGATGCCGCAATTGCGAACCCACGATACTGCTGGCGATCACGCCCAGCGGCACGTTGATCAGGAAGATCCATTCCCAGCTGTAGTTGTCGGTGATCCAGCCGCCGAGAATCGGCCCGGCGATCGGGGCCACCACGGTAATCATCGCCAGCAACGCCAGCGCCTGTCCGCGTTTTTCGCGCGGATAGATCGACACCAGCAGACTCTGGGTGATGGGATACATCGGGCCGGCAACGAATCCTTGCAGCGCGCGCGCCACCACCAGCATCCCCATGCTCTGCGCCAGGCCGCACAGCAGCGAGGCAATGGTGAACGCCAGCGTGGACCACACGAACAACTTGGTTTCGCCAAACCGGCGACTCAACCAACCGGTCAGCGGCAGCGCAATGGCAGTGCTGACGGCGAACGAGGTGATCACCCAGGTAGCCTGCTGCGAACTGGCGCCGAGGTTCCCGGCGATGGTCGGCAGCGAGACGTTGGCGATGGTGGTGTCCAGCACCTGCATGAACGAGGCCATGGCCAGGCCCACGGTGCACAACGCCACGCTGGCCGGGCGAAATCCGGCGGCCGGCGCCGGTGCCGCCGGGCCGCCGGGCGCGGTGGGAGCTTGCGAAGACATGGTGGCTTAGCCCGCCTTGCTGGCAGCCTGCGAGGGCAGGTTGTCCTGGATGATGCGTTGGATGTCGGCGTCGGCAGCCTTGAGCTGCTGCGCATACACGTCGGTGGAAAACACCGCGCCGTTGGCGACCTTGGTCGGCAGCACGCTGCCCTGCTGATCGTGCAGGTTCACATCGACCTTCATCGACAGGCCAATCCGCAGCGGATTGCTGGCCAGCTGCTTGGAATCCACTGCAATGCGCACCGGCACGCGCTGCACGATCTTGATCCAGTTACCGCTGGCGTTTTGCGCCGGCAACAGCGAGAAGGCGCTGCCGGTGCCCAGGCCCAGGCTCTGGATACGGCCGGTGTAGCTCACGCCGCCGCCGTACAGATCAGAATGCAGTTCCACCTCCTGGCCCAGGCGCATGTGCTTGAGCTGGGTTTCCTTGAAATTGGCTTCCACCCACACCTGCTCCAGCGGCACCACCGCCATCAACACGCTGCCCGGCTGCACGCGCTGACCCACCTGCGCCGAACGCCGTGCGACATAGCCGGACACCGGCGCCACCACGCCGGTGCGCGCATGGTTCAAATACGCCTGACGCAGTTGTGCGGCGGCGGTCTGCACGTCCGGCTGGTTGGCCACCGCGCTGTCGTCCACCAACGCTCGGTTACGCTCCAAGCTCTCGCGCGAGCCGCTTACGGCCGCTTCGGCGGCGGCCAGTTCGTCGCGGGCATGCGCCAGTTCTTCGTTGGAGATCGCGCCGGTGGCGGCCAGATTCTTACGCCGTGCGAAGTCCGAGCGCGCACTGCGCAGCGTGACTTCGCGAGCGGACAACTCCGCTTGCGCACCTTCCACGGTGCGATACAGACCGCGCACCTGACGCACGGTCTTGGCCAGGTTGGCTTCGGCCTGCTGCAAGGCGACCTCGGTGTCGGCCGGATCCAGCTGCACCAGCAACTGGCCGCGCTCCACACGCATGCCGTCTTCGGCGCCGATGCTGACCACGGTACCGCCCACCATCGGGGTGATCTGCACCTGGTTGCCCTGCACATACGCATCGTCGGTGTCTTCGTGCCAACGGCCGACCAGGAAGTACCACACCACCAGACCGATGATCGCCAGGATCACCACAATGGCCACGATGCGCAGCGCAGCGCGGCGCTTGCTGGGCGCGGCCGGTGCGGGTTGAGGAGAAGTTGAAGTCGTCTGGCTCATCGTCGATGTCTCAGGAATTCGGTTGTGCGGAAGTGGGCGCGGCGTGGGCGGTGTCGCGTGCGGGTTCCGGCGTGAATCCGCCGCCCAGCGCACGCTGCAACCTCACCGAGGCCAGAAGTTGTTGCGACTGCAGCCCGGCCATGCGTTGGCGTGCGAGGAGCAACTGCTCCTGTACGCTGAGCACTTCCAGATAGCTGCCGATGCCGGCGCGGTAACGCTGCTGGGCCAGATCGAAGGCGGCCGTGGCGGTCTGCACGGCATCGTTCTGCGCCTGCGCGCGTTGCTCCAGCGAACGCACGGCGGTGACCTGGTCGGCCACTTCGCGCAGCGCAGCGATCACTTTCTGGTTGTAGTCGGCCACGGCCAGGTCGTATTGCGCGTCGCTGCCGGCCAGATTGGCGCGCAGCTTGCCGCCGTCGAAGATCGGCAGGCTCAGCGCCGGCGCGACCAGCCCGAACACCGAGCCGCTTTCCAGCAGCTTGCCGACATCCGGGTTGATCACACCGCCCAGCGCGGTGAGGTTGAGGCTGGGATAGAAGCGGGTCTTGGCGACTGCGATGTCCTTGTCGGCCGCCTCCACGCGCCAGCGTGCCGCCACCACGTCGGGCCGACGACCCAGCAGGTCGGCCGGCAGGATGCTCGGCAACTGCGTGGCGATGCCCCCGCCGAGTACGGGACGGGCGATGTCCAAACCGCGATCCGGGCCCTGCCCGACCAAGGCCGCCAGCGCGGTGCGGGCTTCGTCGATCTGCTGCTGCGCCGATTGCAGCTGCTGCTGCGCGGCCGGCACGCGCGCTTGCGCCTGGCGCACCTGCAACTCGCTGTCGATGCCGGCGCTGCGGCGTTGCCGGGTCAGCTCCAGGGTCTTCTGCGCACGGCTCAATTCGTCGTTGGCCAAGTCGTGCAGGCTCCACGCGTACGCGAGCTGTGCATAGCCTTCGGCAATCGCCGACGACAGATTCAAGCGTGCCGCCTGCGCATCCACTTCGGCCGCATGCGCCTGGTCGACCGCCGCTTCCCACGCGCTGCGCTTGCCGCCCCACAGATCGATGCCGTAGCGGAAATCCAGCACGACCTGCGCGCTGCCGCCGTAGCTGCCGCCGAGCTCTTCGCCGACCATCGATTCAGGTAGCTGCAGGCCGGTGTAGCCGCCGGACGCCGACAGGCTGGGGCCGCGCTCGGCCTGCGCAGTGCCGATACGCGCCTGCGCCTGATGTAGGCGCGCATCCGCCGCAGCGAGGCTGGGACTGTGCTGCAGGCCTTCGGCGATCAGCGCGTCCAGCTGCGCATCGCCCAGCGCGCGCCACCAATCGCTGGCCGGCCACGCGGCCGGACTCAACGTGGTTTGCTGCGCCAGGGTGCGCTCTGCATGCAGCGTGCTCGGATCCAGCACGGCGCCTTGCGGATTCAGCCCACGGCTGCTGGCGCAGGCGGCCAACGCCAATGCCAGGGCGGTGATAACGAGCGGCCGCGCCAGGCGCATCGAGCGCGGGCGCAGGATCTGGGTCGGGGAACTAGCAACGTTCATGAGTTGAGTGCATCGCGGACACGGATAAGAAGTGAGGTGAGAAGTTCGCGCTCGGCCGCGGACAGGTCGCGCAGGCCGTGCTCGATGGCGCGTTCGCCGCGCAGGCGCAGCCGCTCCCACAGCGCCACGCCCTGCTCGGTCATGACGATCTGCAGCGCGCGCCGGTCTTGCGCATGCGGCTCACGCCGCACCGCGCCCAGCGCTTCAAGCTTGTCGAGCAGGCGGGTCACCGCGCTCGGGGTCTGGTCCAGCGCCAGCGCCAGTTCGTTGGCCGTGCACGGCGAGCGCACCGCCAGGATCTTCAGGCCCACGTAGTGGCTGAAACCGAAATCGGGCAGTTCGCCCTTCATCTCGGCATCGAGCTGGCGCATCAGCGCATCGCGCACCTGACGCAGCAACAGGCCGAACGACGGTGTGGCGGAAGACGAAACATTCATGCCGCACATTTTGTTCCGAAAAATATATTTGTCAACGCAATTATCCCGCCAGGGATTAAACCGCCCGCAAGGATCGCCACCTTACGCGGCGCGTGCGCTGGCTCGGTAATACAATTCGGCCAATGAGTATCGAAAACCCGCCAACCCAGATCGATGCCCTGCCGCCAGGCGTACGCGCCAGCTTCGAAAAGGCCGATGGGCCGGTGCTGATCGCGTTCCTGGCGGAGCTGCGCGAGGTGTGGGCGCCGGAAACTGCCTGGCACGCGCATGTCCGCGGCCAGCTGATGTATGTGGAGCATGGCGTGCTCACCGTACATACCGAACAGGGTGCCCTGTCGCTGCCGCCGGGCTGCGCCGGCTGGATGCCGCCCGGGCAGCAGCACACCGTGGAGCTGGCCGGGCCGATGCGCGGGTGGGGCGTGATTGTGCGGCCGGATGCCTGCGCCGCCCTGCCTGCGCAAGGCGGGGTGATCCGGCTGACCGGGCTGGCCCGCGAGGCCATCATGCGGGCCGCCGACTGGCCACTGGATCAGCCGCTGGATGCCGCCCAGCAACGCCTGGCCGCGGTGCTGCTGGACGAGCTATGTCAGGTGCAGATCGACCACCTGCACCTGCCGATGCCGGCCGACCGCCGGCTGCTGCGGATCGCCCGCCAGTTGCTCGACACGCCCGCCGACCCGCGCCCGCTCGACGCCTGGGCCGACTGGGGCGGATTGTCGCCGCGCAGCCTGAGCCGGCATTTCCGCGACGAGACCGGCCTGAGTTTTGCGCAGTGGCGGCAGCAGGCGCGGCTGACCGAAGGCCTGCGGCGGCTGAGCCAGGGCCACGCGGTGGCGCAGGTGGCCGACCAGCTTGGCTACAGCAGCCCCAGCGCCTTCGTCAGCGTGTTCCATCGCCATTTCGGCGCCCCGCCCACCCGTTATCTGGCCGGCCCGCATGCGCGCGGCTTGGCATCCCCCGCCGCATCCGGATAATCGGCGCTCTTCGAGCCCGCGCCCCGGCGCGGGTTCCTCTTCACGCAGGACCTGGCTTTACATGACCGATCTGACCCGCCCTACCTTCCACGGCTTTGAACAGCTGCCGCTGCGCGAATACGCCGAACGCGCCTATCTCGACTACTCGATGTACGTGGTGCTCGACCGCGCCCTGCCGTTCCTGGGTGACGGCCTGAAGCCGGTGCAGCGCCGCATCGTCTACGCGATGAGCGAGCTGGGCCTGAACGCCGCCGCCAAGCCGAAGAAATCCGCGCGTACCGTGGGCGATGTGATTGGTAAGTACCACCCGCATGGCGACAGTGCCTGCTATGAGGCGCTGGTACTGATGGCGCAGCCGTTCTCGTACCGTTATCCGTTGATCGAAGGCCAGGGCAACTTCGGCTCCACCGACGACCCCAAGTCGTTTGCAGCGATGCGCTACACCGAGTCCAAGCTGACCCCGATCGCCGAAGTGCTGCTGGGCGAGCTTGGCCAGGGCACCACCGATTGGGCGCCCAACTTCGACGGCACCCTGGAAGAGCCCACCTGGTTGCCGGCACGCCTGCCGCACCTGCTGCTCAACGGCACCACCGGCATTGCCGTCGGCATGGCCACCGACGTGCCGCCGCACAACCTCAACGAGATCGTCAGCGCGCTGCTGCGCCTGCTCGACGACCCTGACGCCACGGTCGCGCAGCTGTGCGAGCACGTGCTGGGCCCGGATTACCCGACCACCGCCGAGATCATCACCCCGGCTGCGGACCTGCGGAACATCTACGAAACCGGTCACGGCAGCGTGCGCGCGCGCGCCACCTACAAGAAAGAGCACGCCAACATCGTCATCGACGCGCTGCCCTACCAGGTCTCCCCGTCCAAGGTGATCGAGCAGATCGCCCAGCAGATGCGCGCCAAGAAGCTGCCATGGCTGGAAGACATCCGCGACGAGTCCGACCACACCAGCCCGGTGCGGGTGGTGCTGGTGCCGCGCTCCAATCGCGTCGATGCCGAACAGCTGATGGGCCACCTGTTCGTCACCACCGATCTTGAGCGCAGCTACCGCGTCAACCTCAACGTGATCGGTCTGGATGGCCGCCCGCAGGTCAAGAACCTCAAGCACCTGCTGAGCGAATGGCTGAGCTTCCGCAGCGATACGGTGACCCGCCGCCTCAACCATCGCCTGCAGAAGGTCGAGCGTCGCCTGCACCTGTTGGAAGGCTTGTTGATCGCCTTCCTCAACCTGGACGAAGTGATCCGCATCGTCCGCAGCGAAGACGAACCCAAGCCGGTGCTGATCTCGCGCTTCGCGCTGAGCGAAGAACAGGCCGAATACATTCTGGAAACCAAGCTGCGCCAACTGGCGCGCCTGGAGGAAATGAAGATCCGCGGCGAACAGGAAGCACTCGCCAAGGAACGCGCGCAGCTCATGGCGATCCTGGAAAGCAAGACCAAGCTGAAGAAGCTGATCAAGGACGAACTGACTGCCGATGCCAAGAAGTTCGGCGATGCGCGGCGTTCGCCGCTGGTGCAGCGTGGCGCCGCGCAGGCCATCGACGAAACCGAAATGGTGGCCAGCGAACCGATGACCGTGGTGCTATCGGAGAAGGGCTGGGTGCGGGCAGCCAAGGGCCACGAGGTGGATCCTGCCGGCATGTCCTATCGCGAAGGCGATGGCCTGCTGGCAGCAGTGCGCAGCCGCAGCACGCATCAGGTGGCGTTCCTGGATTCGGACGGCCGCGCCTATTCCACCGCCGTGCACACCCTGCCCTCGGCGCGTGGCAATGGCGAACCGTTGACCGGACGGTTTTCGCCGGCCTCGGGCGCGGCGTTCCAGGTCATGGCCAGCGCCGACAACGCCACCCGCTTCGTGCTGGCATCCTCGCACGGCTACGGCTTCGTCACCCGTTTCGAAAACCTCACCGGCCGCAACAAGGCCGGCAAGGCGATGCTCAATCTCACCACCGGCTCGCATGTGCTGACGCCGGCCCAGGTAAGCAACCCGCAAACCGATCGCATTGTCGCCGTGACCAGTGCCGGCAATCTGCTGGCGGTGCCGGCCACCGACGTGCCCGAGCTGGACAAGGGCAAAGGCAACAAGATCATCGAGATCCCCAAGGCCAAGCTCGGCACCGAACGCGTGGTGGCCGTGGTGGCGGTCGCACCAGGCAACACGCTGCTGGTGCGCAGCGGCGCACGCACCATGAGCCTGTCGTTCAAGGACCTGGATACGTATGTGGGTGCGCGTGCGAGCCGTGGATCGCTGTTGCCACGTGGGTGGCAGAAGGTGGACGGGTTGGAGGTGCAGTAGGAGACGGCAATTCACTCGTCCGGCGCGCAGCGGCGCGGTGGGGACTACGGTCGCCTCAGGCTGCTGGGGCGGCCCAACACGCGCAGGAGTCTGCCCTGGCGGAGGAACTTATCCTCCTTCAACGCGCCACCCCTCCGCTGCAGGACGTTGCTCCCCTACTGCTCCCGTGCAACGCAACCAGGCGTCCGCACACCTGGGGCATTGCAGGCAATAAAACTGCTGATGCACTGGCATCAAGTATTCTCATCCAGGCGCAACGATGCAGTCGCAAACGCACAGCCAACGCCGCGCACTGCTTCAGAACGCGCCACGCCCCACGCTCGCATGACCACAGTGGAGACAGCCACTGACAAGGCAACGCATGGACACGAATTTCTGGTTGGAACGTTGGCAGCTGGGACACACCGGCTTTCATCAGCAAGAGGTATTGCCGCTGCTGCAAAAGCACTGGCACGCACTGGATCTGCCGAAGGAATCGCGCGTGCTGGTGCCACTGTGCGGCAAGACGCTGGATATGCATTGGCTGGCGGCGCAAGGCCATCGCGTGCTTGGCGTGGAGCTGTCGCCGCTGGCGGTGACGCAGTTCTTCGATGAGGCGGGCCTTCAACCGCAGCGTCACAGCAGCGCTGCTGGCGAGCATTTCATCGCCGGCCCGATCGAGATCATCTGCGGCGATGCATTCGCGCTGGACGCCAGCGCGCTGGCCGACTGCACGGCCGTCTACGACCGCGCCGCACTGGTCGCGCTACCGGCCGAACTGCGCCAGCATTACCTGCAAACGGTCTACGCGCCGTTGCCCACACACTGCCGCGGTCTGCTGATCACCCTGGAATATCCGCAGGCTGAAAAGGCCGGCCCGCCGTTCTCGGTGGACGCAACGCACGTGCATGCACTTTTCGATGCCGCCTGGCAGTTAGACCAGCTGGAACACCGCGACATCCTCGATCAGGAACCACGCTTCCGCGATGAGGGCGTCACCGGGTTATCGACGGCTGTCTATCGCCTGCAACGCCGCTGAAACGGCCGTCGGGCGCTGCACGCCCATCACGTGGCAATTGCATGTCTGCATGCTGCAATCCTCGGTGGCGGATCAGAACAGCGCGGCATTGCGCCATGCGGTCGTTCTGCAGCAAAACGCGACAAAACGGAATCCTGCAGCCAGCTGCAGGAGTGGCAGGCAGGCCGCACAGAGCATCGTGGGAATGGCTAGGCACGCGTATTCCATGCCGAGCCGGTTCACGCCGCGTCAGCCAGCCAAGCGACTGCGCAGCGGCGTTGCCGGCTCAACCGGCGACGTGACCCTTGTCGATCTTTGATGTCTGATACAACTCCAGTCCGATGCGCTTGATCAGGCCAAGCTGCTGCTCCAGCCACCACGCATGATCTTCTTCGGTGTCCTGCAGCTGCTTGAGCAGCACATCGCGGCTGACATAGTCGCCATGTTCTTCGCACAGCTTCATGCCGGCAGCGAGCGCAGCGCGCACTTCGTACTCGACCACCAGGTCGCGCTCCAGCATTTCGACCACGGTCTTGCCCGGGGTGAATTCGGCCGGGCGCATGTCCGGGTCGCCTTCCAGGAACAGGATGCGCCGCAGCAGCGCATCGGCGTGCTCGGTCTCCTCTTCCATCTCATGGTTGATGCGCTCGTACAGCGCCATCAGGCCCTGATCCTCGTACCGGCGCGAATGCAGGAAATATTGATCGCGCGCCGCCAATTCGCCGCGCAGCAGCTGCTTGAGGTAATCGATGACTTCGGGATGGCCTTTCATGGTGTGCTCCAGCGACGCAATGCGCGCATGGTGCCCTAAGCCGCCGGGCAATGATCTAATCGGAATCACTTTCAGTTGCGCTTGCGGCCGGACCTGCCACGGTCATGTCCGCCGGCCACACTTCACCGGGGTCCAAGGAACCGACAATGCGTAAATGGCTGGGCCGGCTGCTGCTGGGAATCGTGTTGCTGGTCCTGGCGGCCAGCCTGGGGCTGTATCTGTTGATGCGCGGCAGCCTGCCGCAGTTGGATGGCGACAGCGCGCTCAGCGGCCTGGCTGCGCCGGTCAGCGTGCAGCGCGACCGGCTGGGCGTGGTCACCATCGATGCAGCAAACCAGCTCGATGCGATGCGCGCGCTCGGCTACGTGCATGCGCAGGAACGCTATTTCGAGATGGATCTGATGCGCCGCGCACCGGCCGGCGAGTTGTCCGAGCTGTTTGGCGCCAAGGCCGTGGACCTGGACAAGCGCAACCGCGTGCATCGCCTGCGTGCCCGCGTGCAGGCCAGCCTGGACATCGCCACCGGCAGCCAGCACGCTGCATTGCAAGCCTATACCGATGGCGTCAACGCAGGACTGGCGGCACTGCGCGTACGGCCCTGGCCCTATCTGCTGCTGCGCCAGACACCGCGCGCATGGACGCTGGACGACTCCATCCTCACCGCCCTTGCGATGTACGCGGACCTGCAGGACAGCGATAACCAGACCGAGCTGGCCGCCGCGCGCATCCGTGCCGTGGTGCCGCCTGCGCTGGCGGCACTGCTCGACCACCAGGGCTCCAGTTGGGACGCGCCGTTGTTCGGGGAGCCGCAGGGCGATGCCAGCTTGCCGGATGCGACCACGCTGGATCTACGGCGTCTACCGCATCGGCCTGCCGCGCCCCACGCGGAAACGCCGACACCGGGCAGCAATAACTTCGCGGTAGACGGCAGCCTCACCGCCGACGGTCGCGCCATCGTTGCCGACGACATGCATCTGGGCCTGCGCGCGCCCAATATCTGGTTCCGCGCACGCCTGCGCTATGCAGACAGCAATGCGCCCGAGGGCAAGGTGGATGTCACCGGATTCACCCTGCCGGGTCTGCCGGCGGTGGTCGTGGGCAGCAATGGGCACGTGGCTTGGGCATTTACCAACAGCTATATCGACACCGCGGATTTCGCGCGCATTCCTGCACCCACGCCGGGTCACCCGCAAGCACTGACCAGGCATGTGGAAACCATCCGCGTGGCGGGCGCAGCGCCGGTGCAGTTCGAGGTCCGCGAAGCGGCGTGGGGACCGCTGCTGCACGTCAACGCCGACGGCAGCGCGCTGGCATTGCGCTGGGTGGCGCAGTTGCCCGGTGCGATCCGGTTGGACTTCGCTCAGATGAGCACGGCGGGCGATCTGCAGGCGGCGTTCGCGGTGGCCGACCGCTCCGGCATTCCGGCGCAGAACCTGCTGCTTGCCGATCGCAGCGGGCGCATCGCCTGGCGGCTGATCGGCGCGCGCCCCGCCCGCAATGCCGGGTGCGGCCCGAGCGGGATTGCCGAACTGGCGACATCGACGCCCGTCCCTGAGGCAGCATCCGGCGCACCTGCAGAACCGGCTGCAGCGCCGATGTCGGGCACCTGCCTGCCATGGTCGCTGCGCAGCGATGCTGCGCCTGCGTTGATCGATCCGCCGTCGCACCGGCTCTGGACCGCCAACAACCGTATCGTCGATGCGCAGCAACTGGTCACGCTTGGCAACGCAGGTTACGACCTTGGCGCGCGTGCCCAGCAAATTCGCGATGATCTTTTCGCAAAGCAGCGCTTCAACGAACGCGATCTGCTCGCCATCCAGCTCGACGATCGCGCCGTGCTGCTTACGCGCTGGTGGCAACTGCTGCGTAGCGTGGTCGAGCACAGCAAGGACCCGGCACTGCAACAGATTGCACATGCCACGCGCGACTGGGACGGGCACGCATCGACTGGCTCGGCCAGCTATCGCATCGTGCGCGAATTCCGCAACAAGACCATCGAAGCGGTGGAAGCCGGCCTATTGGCCCCGGCAAAAGCCGCACTTGGCGAGGAGTTCCTGCCGCCGCGTCGCGCGCAACTGGAGGGCGTCGTTTGGCCGTTGCTGCAACAGCGCCCGGCCCACCTGTTACCGCCCACCGCCGCAAGCTGGGACCAGTTGCTCGACGATGCTGCGCGCAGTGCGCAGTCAGAGGTGATTGCAGAAGACGCACAAAGCGAACCGCGCGGCCAGCACACCTGGGGCCAGCGCAACACCGCCGCCATCTGCCACCCCATCGCGCGTGCCCTGCCCGCCCTGGCCAAGCGCTGGCTCTGCATGCCGCCCGATCAACTGCCGGGCGACCGCGACATGCCGCGTGTGCAAGGCCCGGCCTTTGGCGCCTCCGAGCGCATGGTGGTTTCGCCCGGCCACGAACAGGACGGCATCGTGCACATGCCCGGCGGCCAGAGCGGCCACCCGCTCTCGCCGTTCTGGGGCGCAGGGCACGACGATTGGGTGCATGGCAGACCCACACCATTCTTGCCCACTGCCACGCGGTACACGCTGCAATTGCATCCGCAGTAACAGCGGGCGGCAACGCGGCTGCGCAGCGTGCAGCGAAGCAGGACGAAGACGTCAACAGCATCGCCGCTTCAGGCGCCTCTCCCCTCGGGAGAGGGGGTGGGGTGAGGGTACGGCCATCACGCACGATTGGAAGAGTGCGTGATGTGACCCTGCGTGCGCGCCCATGAGGCTTCGCACGTACCCTCATCCGCCCTTCGGGCACCTTCTCACCCGTGTAGCAGGACAATATTCCGGCAGGAGAGGGGAAGCTGCGCACTCATGCCTCCATTTCAGGGCTCCGCATCTTCGCGTCGCATGTCTGCATCCGCACAGGTGCGCGCGCATCTGCCACCAAACAGGGCGCCCCACACCCGGCCACCTCCGTGATCAAGCAAACACATCATGCTAAGATGCATTTGATAACCATTCCCATTAGTGATCAATGCGCCCCACGCTTCTTGTCACCGCGCTCGCCGCTGCGCTCGCTCTGCACACCCTGCCCGCCTTCGCTCAACACACCACCACGCCAGCCGTGACCGAGCTGGATGGCGTGGATGTCATCGGCCGTGCGCAGACGCTCTACAAGTCCGAAGACGCAGCTGTTGCCACGCGCACCGATACCCCGCTGGCACTGGTGCCGCAGTCGGTGCAGGTGCTGCCGCGCGAGTTGATCGACGACCAGGCTGCGCGGCAGATCACCGATCTGTATCGCAGCATCAGTGGCATCAGCTTCTTCAGCTATGCCGGTGTGACCTTGCGCGGCTTCCGCCAGGAAAACGTGCTGTACGACGGCCTGCGTGGCGACCCGTATGCCGGGTTCTCGGTGCCGCAACTGTTCAACATCGAGCGTGTGGAAGTGCTCAAGGGTCCAGCCGGTGCGCTGTACGGCGGTGGCGAACCCGGGGGTGTGATCAACTATGTCACGCGCAAACCCGCTCATCAGGCGGCCCGACGCATCGAGCTGCAGCTGGGCAATCAATCCTTCGGTGCAGCCTCGTTCGAGGCCACCGGCCCTGCGCGCGCAGATGGCCGCATCCGGTACCGCATCGGCGCCTATGCCGATGGCGAAGACGGATTTCGTTGGAATACCGACAGCCAGAGCCAGATCGGCGATGCGTCGGTGGCCTTCGATCTGGGCGATACCGGCGAGCTCACCCTGCAATACACCGACATCACCCAAAACCTGGGCGGCAACCGCTTGCGCGGCGTGCCGGTCGATAACGCCGGCAACTTCCTCACCGACCGGCGCTGGAACCACAACGAACCCACAGATTTCCTGGACATGCGCGCCAAGGTGGCGCTTGCGCAATATCGGTTTGCGCCGTCCAGCGCGTGGGAGGTGGACATGGCGCTGCGCTGGTTCAAGAACCAGGAGCATCAGATCTATCACGAGCCAATGGGGTTGATCGACCGCGATCGCGACGGTACCGCCGAGTGGATGACCCGGCAGCTGCGCAATCAATACCGCGACAACGATGCGATCTCCAGCAACGTCAACGCGATATTCCGCACCAGTACCGGGGCAATCGACCACACGTTGCTGATGGGCGCGGACTACTACCGCCTGGATGCGGATTTCCGCGCGCAAACCGCCAACACCGCCGACACCGGACGCGTACGTGGCCCGGTGCCCGGCATCGATTTGTTCAACCCGGTGTACGGCCGCAGCGGCTTCTACGACTACGGCTTGGATGCCCTGCCCTGGCGCGCCACCAGCACGCGCAGTCAACGCTACGGTGCATATCTGCAGGACGAACTCACGCTGACGCCGCGCTGGTATGCAATGGCCGGGCTACGCTGGGACGGCTTCAAGGACGACGACCTGCTGACTGGTTCGCGCGTCACCGGCAACGATCTCAGTTGGCGCGTCGGCAGCACCGTCGTGTTACGCGACGGCATCAATGCCTACGCAAGCTATGCCAGCGGCTTCCTGCCGCAGGACGCGGCCAATCAGGACAGCAGCGTGGGCGGCCCGTTCGCACCGGAACGCAGCACCCAATGGGAAGTGGGCCTGAAGACTGCGCTCAACGATGGCGGACTCACCCTCAACACGGCGCTGTATCGCATCGAGCGTAGCAACATCGTGCAGGCGAACGGGCGCGTCGTCGACGGCGTCAATCAACTCTCCGCGCTTGGCTTGGTGCGCAGCGAAGGGCTGGAAGTCGACCTGCTGGCCGACCTGACCGAACGTTGGGTGCTCAATCTCACTTATGCCTACAACGATGCACGCGTGCTCGATGCCGGCACCAACGGCATCACCAATGCCTCTGGCGATCGCTTCGCCAATGCACCGCGCAACACTTTTGGCCTGTGGACACGCTACGACCTGCCCGCCTGGCGCTCGGCGATCGCCTTCGGTGCCGACTACGTGGGCGAACGCGTCAGCCTGGATGGGCAACGCGTCAAACCGTACGCCATCTACGACATCAGCTGGCAGACGCAATGGAATGCGTGGAAGCTGCAGATCAACATCAAGAACCTGTTCGACAAGGTGTATGCAGTGAGCGGGTTCAATACGCGCGCCGGGCACTTCCCTGGCGAGCCGCGTCGCCTTTACGCGCAGCTGGCTTACAGCTTCTGACCAGCGCGCAGCGGATCGGTGGCGCGCCGCCGGCCCGCTGCGACGGCAACGCAAACAGCACAGCGTGCCTGCGGCCGCCACGCGCTCAAGACACGTGTTTCTCCTGTTTGGAACGACAAACCGCGTCTGGCTCGGTGTGCAAGTTACATGCGCAAAACGCCTGGAAACGGCCGCAGCCGTCGCTTGAAGGCGCCAAGACGTTCGACGCAAGACGAATCGCACGCTGACAACATAGCGTGCGCAATGTGATGCAGGTCAGCCAGCCGACCGTGCGGTGTGCTCAAAGCAGCCTCGACTGCGGCAACGTAATGAACCTGCGCCGAATCGCGCGGCTGCGCATGGGCTGGAACTTAACGTTCGGTGGGACACACTAGAGCCCGTCGCGAATGTGGAGTCTTGCTCCGCACATCGCCCTCCTTCCCCCACTGACCGGAATCCGCATGCCTTTGCTTGCCCGCTCCGTTTCCGCCCTGTTGCCACTGATGTTTGCGACTGCCTGCACGGCAGCGCCGCCAGCCAAATCCGGCCCGCCGGATGCGCCCGTGGCTGCATGCACTGCCAAGGTACGTCCTGGCCAGGACCTGCAGAAAGCCATCGACAAACTGCCGCAAAGCGACAAACCCACGGTACTTTGCCTGGAAAAGGGCGAGTTCCCGCTCAACGGCTTGGTGTCGATCCATCGCGGCAACTTCACCTTGCGCGGCCAGGGTCCCAGCACCGTCGTGCGCATGGCCGACGGCGTGCAGCAGCCGGTGCTGGTGGTTGGCGATTACGAAAACCAGCAGCCCACCGGCGTGATCCGCAACGTCAGCATCGAAGACATGCAGATCGTAGCGAGCACAGGCGACAAGGAGTTCATGCCCGAGCGCCCCTACCTGAGCAACAGCGCAGTGGTGGTGCGGTCCGGGCAAGGCATCCGGCTTGCAGGCCTGCAGGTCAACAAGTGCCGCAGCGCGTGCCTGCTGAGCGAGTACGACACCCGCGAGATCACCATCGAAAACAACGATGTGTCCGGCGCAATCTGGGACGGCGTCTCGTTCAACCGCACTGCCAAGGTCACGATGGTCAACAACTACATCCACGACAACGTGGCCGCCGGCTTGACCACCGAACACCTGGAAGACAGCGAGATCCGCAACAACCGTTTCGAGCGCAACGGCAGCCAGGGCATCTATCTCTCCGATGCGCGTCGCAATCGCTTCAGCAACAATCAATTCGACGGCAACAAAGTGGCCGGCGTGTTTCTGGCCTGCGCGATTCGTTATCGCACCCCGGAAATTTTGTGCTGGGACAACAGCATGAGCCAGGACAACGTGTTCGAGAACAACCGTTTCGCCAACACGCCATTTACCTACACCATCGGCGTGGACCGCGCGGCCAACTGCACGTCGGCCGACTTCAAGCCGAACCTATGGCGCAACAACCAGGCCGACATGGCCGGTGTGGATATCGATCCGCAGCGCTATGGGTACTGCGTGCGTCACGAGCAATAAGACGCGCCGATCAACACAGCGGCCGGCCGTGCAGCGATGCATGCCGGCCGCTGCAGTGACTGCAGCCTTACGAAGCCAGCGCCTGCGCGTGCACCCCGGCAATCGCGCGGCCCGATGGGTCGGCCATCGCGGCAAAACTCGCATCCCAGGCAATCGCCGTTGGCGACGAACAGGCAATCGACTTGCCGCCCGGCACGGTTTCCGCCGCCGCCTGACCGGGGAAAAACTGCTCGAACAAGCTGCGGTAGAAATACGCCTCCTTGGTCTGCGGCGGATTGACCGGGTAGCGCCGGTCGGCGGCGGCGAGTTCGCGGTCGCTCACCTGCGCCTGTGCATGCGCCTTCAGCCCGTCGATCCAGCCGTAGCCCACGCCGTCGCTGAACTGCTCTTTCTGACGCCACAGGATCGATTCGGGCAGGTAGCCGGCAAATGCCTCGCGCAGTACGCCCTTCTCCATGCGCGTTGCCCCACCGCTGGTCTTGTCGATCATCTTGAACCTGGCATCCATGCGCATCGCCACATCCAGGAATTCGCGGTCAAGGAACGGTACGCGTGGCTCCACGCCCCAGGCCATCATCGACTTGTTCGCGCGCAGGCAATCGTAGTTGTTGAGCGCGTCGAGCTTGCGGACCAGCTCTTCGTGGAATTCGCGCGCGTTCGGCGCCTTATGGAAATACAGGTAGCCGCCGAAGATCTCGTCGCTGCCTTCGCCGGAAAGCACCATCTTGACGCCCATTGCCTTGATCCGCCGCGCCAGCAAGAACATCGGCGTGGAGGCGCGAATGGTGGTGACGTCATAGGTTTCGATGTGGCGAATGACGTCGGGCAATGCATCCAGGCCTTCGTCGAAGGTGTATTCGAAGCCGTGATGCACGGTGCCGAGCGCCGCGGCGGCCACTTCGGCGGCGGCCAGATCCGGCGAGCCTTTCAAGCCGATCGCGAACGAGTGCAGGCGCGGCCACCAGGCTTCGGTGGTGTCGTTTTCTTCGATGCGGTGACGGGCATAGCGCGCGGCAACGGCCGCAACCAGCGAAGAATCCAGTCCACCGGACAGCAGCACACCGTACGGCACATCGGTCATGAGCTGACGGTGCACGGCGCGCTCGAATGCTTCGCGCAATTCCTGCAGTTGCACCTGTACACCTTCCACCGCGTCATAGTGGCGCCAGGCGCGCTCGTAGTAACGGCTCAGTGCGCCGGTGGCGCTGTCGTACCAATGGCCCGGCGGAAACTGCGCTGCATCGGCGCAGTCGTCCACCAGCGATTTCAGTTCCGAGGCCACACGCAAACGGCCTTCGCGGTCGTGTCCCCAGTACAGCGGCACCACGCCGATCGGGTCGCGCGCGATGATGACGCGCCCTTCCGTCTTGTCCCACAGCGCGAATGCAAAGATGCCGTTGAGGCGGTTGAGATAGGAGGCCGGCGTATCTTCGCGATACAGCGCATTGATCACCTCGCAATCGGAGCCGGTCTGGAATGCGTACGGCTGCAGCAGCTCCGCCTTGAGTTCGCGGTGGTTGTAGATCTCGCCATTGACCGCCAAGGCGAGCTGCCCGTCATCGGAGAGCAACGGTTGCGAGCCTCCGGCCGGATCGACGATGGCCAGGCGCTCGTGCACCAGGATGGCACCGGTATCGACGTAGACGCCGCTCCAGTCGGGCCCGCGATGACGCTGCCGCTGCGAACATTCCAGCGCCTGCCGGCGCAGCGCCTGCAGGTCGTCACCGGGTTGCAGGCCGAAAATACCGAAGATGGAACACATGGAAACACTCCTGAAGAACTGCGGGGGGGTGGCGGCCGGGTGAGAGCGTGCTGCATGGATTGACGCCCATAAAAAAACCCGCATCGGCCGATGCGGGTTTTTCTGGTTCCTGGGCGCTTGGTGGACGTCGCCTAGTCGCAGATCCGCATCGGCCGCGCACGATTATTCGCGCGCAGATTGCTGCGGTTGGCGTTATTGAGGTTGGCGAGGCGAAGGACCATGTCGGCGACGCTAACGGTTCGGTGGTACCGGCGCAACTGTTTCAGTGGCAACGACGGCGTCTGCGTGGCCCGCTCACTCGACCAGCAGGCGCTCGATCAACGTGCGGTACAGCGCCGGTAGCGCCTGCAGGTCGGCGACGCGCACATGCTCGTCGACCTGGTGGATGCTGGCATTGACCGGGCCCACTTCGATGCATTGCGCACCCAGTGGCGCAATGAACCGCGCATCGGAGGTGCCGCCCCCGGTGCTTTCTTCCGGCGGCGCACCGGCGAACTCCCCCAGGACCTCACGCGCGACGCTGCGCAACCGCCCTTCCGGGGTATAGAACGGCTCGCCGCTGCGGTGCCAGCGCAGCGTGTAGTCCAGCGCATGCCGATCGAGCAGCGCGGTGATTTCGGCCTCCAGGCGCGGCGCGTCCCAGTGTGGCGTATAGCGCAGATTGAAGGCCACCTGCAGCTCGCCAGGAATCACGTTATTGGCGCCGGTGCCGGCGTGGATGTTGGAAAGTTGCAGACTGGTGGGCGGAAAGCTTTCGAAGCCGTCGTCCCATTGCCGCGCTACCAGTTCGGCCAGCGCAGGCGCTGCCAGATGGATGGGGTTGCGCGCCTTGTGCGGATACGCCACATGCCCCTGCACACCCTTCACGGTCAACGTGCCGGACAGGCTGCCGCGACGGCCCACGCGCAACAGATCGCCCAGGCGCTCGGTGGACGACGGTTCGCCGGTGATGCACCAGTCGATCGTTTGCCCGCGTTCGCGAAACGCCTCGGCAACCCGGCGCACGCCATCGATGGCATCGCCCTCTTCGTCCGAGGTCAACAGCACCGCCAGCGTGCCGGAGTGCGTTGGGTGTGCAGCGACGAATTGCTCTGCGGCGACCACGAACGCGGCCACGCTGCCTTTCATGTCCGCTGCACCACGCCCATACAACACGCCGTCGCGGATCTGCGGATCGAACGGGTCGCTGGTCCACGCCTCGCGCGGGCCCGGCGGCACCACATCGGTATGCCCGAGCAACACCAGCACCGGCGCACCGCTGCCATGGGTTGCCCACAGATTCTCGACCTCGCCCAGGCGCAAGTGCTCGCAGCCGAAGCCGGCTGCGCGCAGGCGCTGCGCAATCGCGGCCTGGCAACCGGCATCCGCCGGCGTTACCGAGGCACGTGCAATGAGGTCACAGGTCAACTCCAGCACATCGCTCATGAAACGTCACCGCAGTAGGGCCGCAGCGCGGCGTTGATGGAGGGATCGTGTCTGCATCGATCGGCGTGGCTTGAACGCACTTGCAGTGGTGGCAGCTAACCGGTTTGCAGGCAGTCGTCGCGTCATTGCCGGCGCGAGGTCGAACGGCTTGCCCGGCCGATGAGCGCGCGATCAACATGCCAGACATCACGCATCACGACGATAGCGGCAACACCATCCGCAGCACCATCGAAAACCGCAGTCGCTTAGCCAACGCCGAATAGCTTTTTGAAGCCGTTATCGGAAAAGCCCTGATGCAGCGCGCCCTCGTCGGTGATGACAAGCGGCCGCCGGATCAGCTGCGGGTACTCACGCAGCAACAGCTTCCATTCGGCCGCACTGCCCGCCGCCTTGCGGTTGTCCGGCAACTGCCGCCAGGTGGTCGAAGACTTGTTGATCAACACATCGAATCCACCGACCTGCTGCGCCCACGCCGCCAGAGTCTCCGGCTCCGGCTTGTGATCGCGATAGTCGACAAACGTATACGCCACACCAAAACGATCCAGCCACTTGGTGGCTTTCTTGCAGGTATCGCAGTTTTTGAGTCCGTAGAGCGTGGTCATGCGAAATATCCCAAAAGGCGGTTTGCAGAGCCCCTCACTTCTCGAAAGGGGGTGCGATAAAACTGCGTGTAACGCGACCGGCAGGCGATCTCACAAGCGCGCTTGGACGCGCGTGTCATCGCAGCGGCCGAGAGTGCCAAAGGCGCACCCTCGACCGGCGCTGCGCGTCATCTGTTGCCGCCGCGAAGCGGATTAATCCGCCAGACCACGCAACAGTTCGTTGACGCTGGTCTTGCTGCGCGTCTTGGCGTCCACCTGCTTGACGATCACCGCGCAATACAGCGAGTGCGAGCCGTCCTTGGAGGGCAGCTGCCCGGACACCACCACGCTGTACGGCGGCACATAGCCATAGGAAATCTCGCCGGTAGCGCGGTTGTAGATGCGTGTGCTCTGGCCGATGAACACGCCCATGCCGATCACGCTGTGGTGCCCGATGACCACGCCTTCCACCACTTCCGAGCGTGCGCCGATAAAGCAGTGATCTTCGATGATGGTGGGGCTGGCCTGCAGCGGTTCGAGCACGCCGCCGATGCCGGCGCCGCCGGACAAATGGCAGTGCTTGCCGATCTGCGCGCACGACCCCACGGTGGCCCAGGTATCGACCATGGTGCCTTCACCGACATAGGCACCGATGTTGGTGAAACTCGGCATCAGCACCACGTCCTTGCCGAAGTAACTGCCGCGACGCGCCACCGCGCCCGGCACCACGCGCACGCCGGCCTTGCGGAATTCGGCTTCATGGAAGCCGGCAAAGCGCGATTCCACCTTGTCCCAGAACGGCGCCGGCTGCGCTTCGATCACCGCCATCTCGTTGACGCGGAAATACAGCAGCACCGCTTTTTTCAGCCACTCGTTGACGGTCCAGCCGCCCTGCCCGTCCGGCTCGGCGACGCGAAACTGCCCGCTTTCCAGTCCGTCGATCACGCGATTGACAATGGCACGGGTGGAACCGTCGATCTCGTCCATGGTCAGCGTGGCGCGCCGTTCGAATGCGCTTTCGATGCCCAGTTTGAGTTCGTCGCTGCCGACCTGCGTTGCGGCGCTGTGCACGACCTGCTCTGCAATCGGCAGCTTCTTTGCCGCCGCAGCCTTCTTTGCGGCCGGTGCAGCAACCACCTTGGTCGGCTGCTTGGCCACGCGCGGTGCAGCGGACGTCGCGGACTTGCCGCCGGTCTTCCTTGCAGCGGTTTTCGGGCTTGCCGCATCAGATGCAGCAGCCTTTTTGCCGACAGCGGCAGCTGCCGCGCCCTGCTTGCCGACGCCAGCGCCTGGCTTGGAAGCGGCAACAGCCGGCACCTTGGCGGCCTTGGCCGTTGCACTCGCGCGCTTGGACGCTGCGGTGGGGGTGGTCGTGCTCTGCTTGCGCGCGGTCTTCTTGCTGGTGGCCATGGGGTCTCCGGAGTTGCTAGCTAGACAGGGTCAAGGCAGGCGCACAGCGCATCGCGCAGCGCCTGCCGGGCGGATTCGGACAACGGGCGGTCATGCTCGTCGGTGATCTGGAACTGGTCTTCGGCACGCTCGCCAAAGGTGGCGATACGCGCGTCGTGCACGCGCAGGTGCTGCATGCGCAACACGTGCGCGACATCGGCGAGCAGGCCGGGACGGTCGGGTGCGACCAGACTGATGCGGGTGCGGCGGCCGCCGGCGCTTTCGCTGAATTCCACCCGCGGTGCGAAGCGGAAATGGCGCAACTGGCGCGGCACTGCGCGGCGCGCCGGGCGCACCTTGTGCAGATCGCCTGCCAACACCTGACGCAGCGTTGCCGCCAGCCGCTGCGGGTCGCCGTCGGCATAGGTCTCCTGCGGCAACACTTCGAACACGTCGAAGATCGCATCGTGTGGCGCATCCAGCACACGTGCGCGATGGATGCCGTAGCCCTTGCGATCGAGCGTGGCCACGATGGCCGCAAACAGCCCATCGCGGTCCGGCGAATACACGAACACTTCCAGTGCGTCGTTGTCCGGCACCGCACGACGCGCCTTGACCAGGGTCTGGCCGATCTCCACTTCGATCAGCGAGGCCGCCTGCCAGGCCAATTGCTCGGGACGGAAGCGCAGGAAATTCTCGTCCGGCATGCCGGCGAACTGGCGGTCGATGGTGACGTCATCGTGCCCCTGCGCCTGCATCAAGGTACGCGCCGATTCGCGCGCTTCGCGTAGCCGTTCCTCACGCGGCGGCGGGTGTTCCAGGCCTTCGCGCAACGCGCGACGCGCGGCGAAATACAGATCCGCCAACAGCCGGTCTTTCCAGGCGTTCCACAGCTTGGGACTGGTGCCGGCAATATCGGCGCAGGTGAGCAGGTACAGATAGTCCAGACGCTCGCGTGTGCCCACCAAGGTCGCAAAACGGTGAATTACCTCCGGGTCGGAAATGTCCTGCTTCTGCGCGGTGACCGACATGCGCAAGTGCTGCTCCACCAGCCAGGTCACCAGCTCGGTATCGCCTTCGCTCAAGCGGTGCGCCAGGCAGAACGCGCGCGCATCCACCGCGCCCAGTTCCGAATGATCGCCGCCGCGGCCCTTGGCGATGTCGTGGAACAGGCCCGCCAGCAACAGCAGTTCCGGCTTGCGCAGACGCGGCCAGACTTCATGCGCGATGGCGAAACGCTCGTCGGCACGGCCGGCGGCAAACAGCGCGATATTCCGCAGCACCATCAAGGTGTGCTGGTCCACCGTGTAGACATGGAACAGGTCGAACTGCATGCGCCCGGAAACGCTGGCGAATGCCGGAATCCACTGGCCCAGCACGCCCAGCCGCGCCATGCGATTGAGCGTTTCCACCGCACGCGGGCCGCGCAGCAACGCCATGAAGCGTTCCCGGGCCGTTGCATCGGCAATGTCGTACGCCGGCAGATCGCGCAGGACCTCGGCCAGCGCGCGCGCGGTCAGCGAATGCAGTCCGCGCACCTCGCGATGCGCGGCCCATTGCGCAAACAGCGCGAACACCTGCAGCACATCGCCGTCCGGCCAGCTCTCGGCGTCGGCAGCCAGATAGCCGCGGCGCAGGCTGAAGCCGCCGCCCAGCGGCTCCGGCGTCGCTTCGCCATCGAACTGTTCTTCGAAGCGCTGCAACAAGCGGTCGCTGATGCGGCGGATCAGTGCAGCGCTGCGATAAAAGCGCTGCATCATTTTTTCCACGCCCAGGCTTTCCGGGTCGTCGGCGAACCCCAACCGTTCGGCCAGGGTCTTTTGGTAATCGAACCGCAGGCGCTCTTCCGGCCGGTTGGCCACGATGTGCAGACCGAAACGCAGACGGGCAAGTTCTTCGCGCTCGCGACGCAACGCGGCGGCCTCGTCGAAGCCGACATGGCCCAGCCCGACCAGGGCCTCCAGGTCCTTGACCCCGAACGCGCGCAAGGCCATCCAGCCCAGCGTCTGCAGATCGCGCAGACCGCCGGGGCCGTCCTTGATATCCGGCTCGAGATTATCGGCGGTGTCGCCGAAGCGCTGATGGCGCGCCAGCAATTCCTCGCGCTTGGCCTGGAAGAAATCGCGCGGCGGCCACACCTGCGGCGGCGCGATCGCCGTGGCCAGCGCAGCACGCGCCTGGCCGTCGGCCACCAGTGCGCGCGATTCGATCAAGGCAGTGAGCACGGTCTGGTCCGCCGCCGCAGCGGTGCACTGCGCTGGCGAGCGCACCGCGTGACTGATCGGCAAGCCCACATCCCACAGCAGCGCGAACAAGCGTGCCAGGGCCTGCTCGTGCTGCTGTTGCGCGGCGGTGTCGCCCAGCACCAGCACATCCACGTCCGAGCGCGGAAACAATTCGCCGCGCCCATAGCCACCGACCGCATGCAGCGACAAACCGCTGTCGGCCGGAATACAGCGCATCCAGGCATTGCGCATCAATTGGTCGACCGCGCGTGCGCGCAGCGCGACCAGACGCTCGATCGGCTCGCCCTGATCGAAGCGTTTGCACAGGCGCATGTCCGCATGCACCAGCAGCGGACGGGCCTGCGCGGCCCAGTCCGCGTCGCCGGCGACGCCCGGGTCGGGTCGCTCCGCCGGCGTGTCGGTCATACCGGCGCGGGCGAATTGGCCGACAGCGTCAACACATCCACGCCGTCTTCGGTCACCGCAACCATGTGCTCCCACTGCGCAGACAACTTGCGGTCCTTGGTGACCACGGTCCAGCCGTCCGGCAGCGTCTTATGGTGATAGGTGCCTTCGTTGATCATCGGCTCGATGGTGAAGGTCATGCCCGGCTTGAGCACCAACCCTTCGCCCGGGCGGCCGTAATGCATGACCTGCGGCTCGTCGTGATACACCTTGCCGATGCCGTGGCCGCAGTAATCGCGTACCACACTGAAGCGCTCGGCTTCGGCGAACTTCTGGATGGCATGGCCCACATCGCCCAGCGTGGCGCCCGGCTTGACCGCCCGGATGCCGCGCCACATCGCTTCATATGTCGTTTCGACCAAGCGCTTGGCCATCACCGACGGGGTGCCGACGTAGTACATGCGGCTGGTGTCGCCGTGCCAGCCGTCCTTGATGACGGTGACGTCGATATTGACGATGTCGCCGTCCTTCAACACCTTGGCTGCACTCGGGATGCCGTGACAGATCACGTTGTTGACCGAGGTACACACGCTCTTGGGGAAGCCGCGATAACCGACATTGGCGGGGATGGTGCCCTGCACGTTGACGATGTGGTCATGGCAGATGCGGTCCAGCTCGGCAGTGGTCACGCCCGGCTTCACGTGCGGCGCCACCACATCGAGCACCTCGGCGGCCAAGCGGCCGGCGACACGCATCAGTTCGATTTCTTCTTTGGTTTTCAGATTGACGCTCATGGCCACGATTATCGCCGATCCGGGCTGAATCTGAACGACCAGCGCACGCGCTTTTTTTTGCGGACGCAACGACTGGCCTCAAGCGGACCGCACAGCAGGAAACCGGCGCAGCCGCCTATTCATGCGTGACGCCGTGCACACGGCGTCAAAAAACATCTTAACGAAGTCATCCATAGGACATCGCACTTTTGCCAATAAAGCGATTCAGGACAGCTAGATAGCGTGTGAATTCGGCGTTATGTTTGGCACAGCTGATGCATTGCAGGGAAGGCGACGACTCGTCGCGTCATCAATGACCAGAACGGTCAAGGAAATGTCCATGCGTACTGTCCGCCCTGTCCTGCTATCGCTCGGCCTGCTTTCGACCATTGGCATGGCGAGCGCGGCAGACACCACCACCTTCAACGTCAAGATCGCGGTCACCAAGGCCTGCACGATCACCGCCGCATCCGCCACGGACGTCGACTTCGGCTCGGTACTCTCGACCTCGACCGCCAATGCGGACGCCAACGGCAGCGTGACGGCCCAGTGCACCGCGTTGACGCCGTACAACATCGCACTGAGCGCGGGCAGCAATGCCGGGACTGCCAACGACGTCACCACCCGCCGCATGAAAAATACCGACGCGCTGGTGACCACCAACAACTACATCGCCTACCAGCTCTACCAGGATCTGGGCCGCAGCACGGTCTGGGGCAGCACTACCGGCACCAACACGCTCAGCCGCACCGCCACCGGCCTGAACCAGGTCTACCCGGTCTACGGTCGCGTGACCAACCCGTCGGCCAACAACCCTGCGACCGGTAGTTACCAGGACACGATCACTGCCACGATCGTCTATTGAGCCCGCGCATGCCTGTGCATCACCGCCCGTTGTCACGTTTACCTGCCTGGCTGATATCGGCCGGGCTGGCGATGACGCTGGTCATGGCCAACGGCGCCGTGCCGACGCCGGCGCATGCCGCCAGCCTGCAGTTGGCACCCACATCGCTGAGCCTGAGCGCCCAGCAGACCGCCGACGGCCTGTGGCTGAGCAACAGCGGCAGCGCGCCGGTCCAGGTGCAGACCCGCGCCTATCGCTGGACCCAGCGCGATGGGCAGGATCAGCTCGACCCCACCCAGGATCTGCTGGTCAGCCCGCCGATGCGCACCCTGGCCGCTGGCGAGCGCCAGTTGATCCGGGTCATCCGCGCCGGGCCTGCCCCGAGCGGGCAGGAGCAGTGTTACCGCATCATCGTCGACGAGCTGCCCAGTGCCGATGCCGACCGCAAAGGCATGCAGTTCGTGCTGCGTTATTCGGTGCCGATCTTCCTGCTGCCGCCCGGCAACACCGAACCTTCGCCGACCCTGAGCGCGCAGGTGGTTGCCGGCAGCGATGGCAAGGCGCAGATCCAGATCAGAAATACCGGCACCGGCCATGCGCAGGTCGCCGACCTGCGGCACCAGGTCGATGGCGCAACCAAGACCGCGTTGAACGGCTTGGTCGGTTATGTACTGCCCGGGCAGACCATGCGTTGGTCGCTGGGTGCGCCGCTGGCGCAGTTCGGCCGCGGCACCATCATCGCAAGGATCAATGGTGAGGCTGACGAACGTATCTTGTTGGCCGCGCCGACGGCGCCTTGATGCGGCGCGGCTGGCGATGACGCTCCTTGCGACCGCCAGTTGCCTGGGCAGCGCCGCGGCCGGCGATCTGGCCGATGTGACGTCGCTTCCCGATCAGCCGCCACCCAGCGCTACGCCACAGCCGCAAACGCTGTATCTGGACGTGACCTTGAACCAGGCCGACCGCGGCTTGGCACCATTCGAACTGGTCGACGGGCGGCTACGCGGCTCGGTGGAAACCCTGCGCAAACTCGGCTTCATCCTGGCCGACCGCGTGCCTGGCGAATTGGTCGATCTGGACCGCCTGCCCGACGTGGAAGTGCGCTACGACGCGGCGCTGCAGCGGCTGGCGCTGCAGGCGCCGCTGGCGCAGCTGTCGTTGTCCACCACGGTGCTCAAAGCCGAAGAAGTGGCCCCGCCCAGCGCCACTGCATCGCCCGGCATGCTGCTCAATTACGACCTGTATGCCACCCGCAATGCCGGCGTCAGCAGCGCGTCGCTGGCCACCGAAGTGCGCGCGTTCGGCATCGGGCGCGGCATGGTCGATACCACCGCGGTCTTCCTGGCCTACGATCGCCCCCAGGACAAACGCTGGCGCAGCGAAGCGGTGCGTCTGGACAGTGCCTGGCAGATGGATTTCCCGGACAGCGCCACCAGCCTCAGCGTGGGCGATTTCTATAGCGGCTTTGTCGACTGGAGCCGCTCGATCCGCCTGGGCGGCGTGCAGATCGGCCGCAATTACGCCTTGCAACCGTATCGGGTGCTGACGCCGACGCCGAGCTTTCTCGGCGAAGCGGCAGTGCCTTCCACCGTTGAGCTGTATGTGGACGGCTTGCGCCAGTACAGCGGCCAGGTGCCGGCCGGCCCGTTTCAGCTGGCCGCGCAACCGGGCATCAGCGGCACCGGCCAGGCGCAGATCGTGGTGACCGATGCGTTCGGACGCGTGCGTCGGCTGGATTTCGCGTTCTATGGCACACCGCAGTTGCTGGCGCGCGGCATTTCCGAATGGTCGGCCGGCATCGGCCATCTGCGCCGCGACTACGGCGTGCGCTCGTTTTCCTACGACCGACGCCGTGTGGCCAGCGCCACCTTTCGCAAAGGCCTGCGCGACGATTTCACGATCGAAGCGCATGCCGAAACTGGCGGCGGCGTGATCAACGCAGGCGCAGGCGGCGTGTGGCTGCTTGGCGTGGGCGGTGTGGTCAATGCCGCCTACGCGCACAGCCGGATGGACGCGCTACGGGGCGGCCAGTACGTGCTGGGCTACGCCTGGAACAACCGGCGTTTCAACGTCAATCTGGGCAGCCAGCGCACCCATGGCGACTATCGCGACCTGGGCGCATTGCAAGGCGCCCTGCCAGCGCGCGTCAGCGACCGCGCAGCAGTCGGGGTCAACGTCGACCCGATCGGCTCGCTCGGCACCAGCTATGTGCGGCTGAGCTATCCGCAAGGCGATACCTCGCGCTATGCGAGCGTGTTCTGGTCCCGCAGCTTCGGGCGCAACTGGGCGGCCAATCTGTCGGGCAATCAGAATCTGGATGTCTCCAGCGATCGCAGCCTGTACCTGTCGCTGTCGACCACCTTCGGCGAAGTGCGTCAGGCCAGCGCATCGATGCAGCGCAACGGCGAGCGTACCGGCCTGGTGGCCGACGTCAGCCAGCCGCTGCCTGGCGATGGCGATCTGGGCGGCATCGGCTGGCGCCTGCAAGGCCGTGCCGGCGACGACGCCAGCGGCGGGCTGGCCGAACTGGGCTGGTTGAACCGGGTCGGCCGCTACAACCTCGGCGCCGCAACCCAGGACGGCGACAGCTTCGGCTATGCCAGCGCCAGCGGTAGCCTGGTGTGGATGAATGGCCGCACCTTCGCCGCGCGCGATATCCAGGACGCGTTCGCGGTGGTCTCCACCGACGGCCAGCCCGGCATTCCGGTCCGCCTGGAAAACCGCCTGATCGGAGTCACCGACGCGCGCGGCACCCTGCTGGTGACGCCGTTGCAATCGTGGCAGCGCAACCAGCTCTCCATCGACACCTTGAGCCTGCCGGCAGACCTGCGCGTAGACCGTGTCGACACCACGGTGACACCACGCCAGCAATCCGGCGTGGCGGTGCGCTTCGGCATTACCCGCGTGCGCGCCGCCATCATCGTGCTGCACGACGCGCAAGGCGCGCCGCTGCCCGTCGGCAGCGTGGTGCAGCGCGACGGCAGTACCGAACGCGTGGTGGTCGGCTACGACGGCGAAACCTATCTGGACAATCTGCAACGCGACAACCGCATCCTGGTCGACCTGCCCGAGGGCCGTTGCGTTGCGCAGTTCGCGTATCCCGCCGATCCGGGCAGCATTCCGCGGGTGGGGCCGCTGCAGTGCATCCCTGAGCAGACCACGCCATGAGCATGTCCACGCTTTGGCGCCTGATGCTCGCGCTGACGATCGCGATGGTGTGGCTTGGGCCCAGCGAGCGGGCGCACGCAGAGACCACCTGCACCGTCACCCTCGGCACACCGTTGGCATTTGGCAACGTGGCGGCCAACGGCACCACCGATGCAGTGGCAACACTCAACGTTTCCTGCGCGACTGCTGCGCTCAGCGTGCTGGGCTACGTACAAGTCAGCCTCTGCCTGGACCTTGGCCCCGGCAGTGCCAGCAGCGGCGTGTATGCCCCTCGTCGCATGCTCAACTCCACCACCGACAGCCTGGATTTCCAGATCTACAGCGAGGCAACCCGCACGCAGATCTGGGGCGCCACCGGGTCGGCGGCCCCCTCGCCGCGCACCTTGACACTGTCCTACAACGTGCCGGTCATCACCGGCGGCTCGCAGACCGCCACCATCACCGTGTATGGGCGGATTCCGGCCAACCAGATCCTTTCGGTCGGAAACCACACCAGCAGCTTTGGTGGCGCCGACACCGTGCTGCGCTACTCCTACAACGAAAGCATCACCGGGATGCCCTCGCTGCCGAGCAGTTGCACGGCGGGCGGCACCGGCTCCAAGACTGCCAGCAACGCCTTCCCGTTCACTGCCTCGGCCACCGTGCCGGCACGCTGCAATGCCTACGTCACCACCGATCTGGACTTCGGCAGCATTGCCGGCAGCATCGACACCGCCATCGATCGCACCTCCACCATCAGCCTGGCCTGCACCAACCGCACCGCGTGGAATATAGGCCTGGACAATGGCAGCAATGCCAGCGGCAGCGTGCGGCGAATGCGCCACGCCAGCAGCGCCAATTACATCAATTACGAGCTCTACAGCAATACCGGCCGCAGTAATCGGTGGGGTACCGTCATCGGGGTGGATACGCTGGCAGGCACCGGCAACGGCACCACCCAGACAGTCACCGTCTATGGCCGTGCGCCGGCCCCACAACTGCCGATTGCCGGCGCCTATACCGACACGGTGACCGTCTCCATCACTTACTGACAGTTAATAAAGTTCGTATCGGGGGCGTCGCTATTCGTTACGTCTCCAATGCAAACGATTGCCTCCATGACGCAGGTCACCTTCCTGAAGCGCTTGGCCCTGGCTGCTCTCGCTTGCGCCGCGACATCTACCGCGGCGAACGCAGCCACCGCGCGGGGGCCGGAAAATTCCACCCTCCACATCGGCCTGCGTCTGCTCAGCGGTTGCGAACTGCGTACCGCGCCGCCGCGCGCCAGTTGCTCCAGGGGCACGCCAATGGCGATCGCCGAGCCGCCCAGCAGCAATGAGGCACCCGCCGTCACCAGCACCGGCCAGGACGCCAGCGCGCTTGCCGGGCCGCTGCCCGCCGGCAGCGCGCGCATCACCACCATCGCGTTCTAAGCATGGCCACTGCTTGCCACCTTCGCGATCTGTTGGCCTGGGCCCTGGCCTTGGGCTGTATGGCAGCAAGCGGGGCCGCCAGTGCTGCCGAGATCGCCATCGCGCCGACCACCGCGCACATCCCGGCCGACAGCGACCAGGCAACGGTCTGGCTCTACAACCAGGCCGCGCAACCCTGGCGTGCCGACGCCAAGCTCTACCGCTGGCGCCAGGACGGTGAGCGCGAACTCCTCGAGCCAGCCACCGGCGTCACGGTCAGCCCGTCGCACTTCGAAATTCCGTCGCAAGGCCGGCAGCTGTTGCGCGTGATCCGCCTCGGCCCCAGCCCCACGCAGGCCGAAGACAGCTACCGGCTCGTGGTGACCCAGCACGCGATCGGCAACGAGACCGACCTGCTGCGTTATTCCACCCCGGTGTTTGCACAGCCCAGCCAGGCCAGTGCAGCGCAACCGGCGTTGCACGCCAGCCTGGCCGGGCACGGCAGCCAGCGCGCGTTGCGTATCCACAATTCCGGCTCCAGCCATGCGCGCCTGGCCGACCTGGCCTATATCGATGCCGGCGGCACCCGCCGCAACATCCGCGGCGACCTGGCCGGCTACGTCCTCCCCGGCCAGACCCGCCAATGGGCCCTGCCCGCCAACCTGCCCGCCAACCTGCCCGCAGGCAGTGGCCGCTTCGTGGCGCGTATCAACAGCGATATCGAAAGCACGTTGGCGCTGGAGCCGGGAATCGGGAATTGAGAATTGGGAATGGGTCAAGCCGATTGCGCTAGCTGATCGTGGGCTGGTGAAGGCCCAAGCGAACCGGGCTCTGCGATTCCCGATTCCCGATTCCCGCCAATTGCGCCACGCCCACTCGCCAGCTATACTCCGCCGGCTGTTTTGCGTCTCTTGCGCATTGCGTCGTCCACGTCGGACGTCACCGACGAATTCACACCTGCTGCCGCCATCCGCGCCGGGGTGCCCTCACACAGGGTTCGTCGCGGAGGCAACAGGGAAGCCCAACCCCGGAATCGTGTGCGTTTTGATGCGAGCCCCTCGCAACAGCCCGCACATCCATGTGCGGACTTTTCAACAACAAGCCGCGCACGGCGATTCCGCTATCAGGAGTTTTTTCAATGCCCCAAGTCACCATGCGTCAGATGCTGGAAGCCGGCGTCCATTTCGGCCACCAGACCCGCTACTGGAACCCCAAGATGGCGCCGTACATCTTCGGCGCGCGCGGCAAGATCCACATCATCAACCTCGAGAAGACCGTTCCGCTCTTCAACGACGCGATGAACTTCCTCTCCTCGGTTGCGCAGAAGCGCGGCACCGTGCTGTTCCTGGGCACCAAGCGCAGCGCGCGCGAGTCCATCAAGGAAGAAGCCGAGCGTTGCAACATGCCGTTCATGACCCAGCGCTGGCTGGGCGGCACGCTGACCAACTTCCGCACCGTCAAGCAGTCGGTTGCCCGCCTGAAGGAACTGGAAGCGGCTGAAACCGACGGCACCTTCGACAAGCTGGTCAAGCACGAAGTGCTGGGCCTGCGTCGCGAGCGCGAGAAGCTGGACGCCTCGCTCGGTGGCATCAAGGAAATGAACCGCCTGCCCGATGCGATCTTCGTGATCGATATCGGCCATGAAGACATCGCCATCAAGGAAGCCAAGAAGCTCGGCATTCCGGTGATCGCCGTGGTCGACACCAACTACGATCCGGCCCTGGTCGACTACGCCATCCCGGGCAACGACGACGCCATTCGCGCCGTGCAGCTGTACGCACGCGCCGCTGCCGACGCCGTGCTGGAAGGCAAGGCGGCTGCGCCGAACTCCGCTTCGGTGCGCGAAGAAGAGTTCTCGGCCGAGTCCGCCGACGAAGGCAAGGGCCGTCGCGCTCCGGCCAAGAAGGGCGACAAGAAGGCTGACGCCGCCGAGTAATCGGCGTGCAATGCGGCCGCACCATGCTGTGCGGCCGCAGTCCCGACGGCGCCCTCGCGCTCCGTCGCTGAGGCTACTGCATACATCTACGGGGGCGGCGGCATGCCGCACCGTCTCCTACTGGCGGAATCGCTTCCGCCGCACGCATTCGTCCATATGAGGTAATTCCATGGAAATCACTGCTTCCCTGGTCAAGGAACTGCGCGAGCGCACCGGCGCCGGCATGATGGAGTGCAAGAAGGCACTCGTCGAAAACGCAGGAGACATCGACGCCGCGGCCGAGTGGCTGCGCAAGTCGGGCCTGGCCAAGGCCGACAAGAAGGCTGACCGCGTCGCCGCCGAAGGCCGCATCGCCACCGCCCAGGCCGGCGGCAAGGCCGTGCTGGTCGAAGTCAACTCCGAGACCGACTTCGTCGCCAAGGACGAGAACTTCCTGGCCTTCACCGAGGTCGTGGCCAATGCCGCACTGAACTCGAACGCTGCCGATGCCGAAGCGCTCAAGAGCGTCAAGCTCGACAGCGGCGAGACCATCGAAGAGCGTCGCGCTGCGGTGATCGCCAAGGTCGGCGAAAACCTGCAGGTGCGTCGCCTGGTCCGTATCGACAGCGCCAACAACGTCGCGGCCTATGTGCACGGCGGCCGTATCGGCGTGCTGGTCGAACTGAAGGGTGGCGACATCGAGCTGGCGCGCGGCATCGCCATGCACATTGCGGCGATGAACCCGCCGCACGTCAAGGCCTCCGACGTTCCGGCCGAATTCGTTGCCAAGGAAAAGGAAATCGAACTGGCCAAGATGTCCGAAAAGGACAAGGCCAAGCCGGCCGAGATCCTGGAAAAGATCATCAGCGGCAAGATCAGCAAGATCGTCAACGAAGTGACGCTGTACGGCCAGCCGTACGTGCTCAACACCGACCAGACCGTCGAGCAGGCAGTCAAGGCCGCCGGCGCCGACGTGATCGGCTTCCAGCGCCTGGCCGTTGGCGAAGGCATCGAGAAGGTGGTGGAAGACTACGCCGCCGAAGTGATGAAGCAGGCCGGCCTGGCCTGATCTTCCCCGCTCGGAAAAAAGCCGCGGCATGCCGCGGCTTTTTTTTGCCTGTCGGTCGCGCATCCGCACACTGGCGCGAACCTGAAGCGAACGCATCCGGCACGGCGGCAAGCGGCCTCAACTCTACAGATGTCATCGGCATTGCCGTTACCTGAAGATGCCGACCAGGTTCTGGCGTTCCATCACGCATGTTTTGTGGCGCGGCGATGGCGGAGCATGGCGCGCCCTACTCAACGACCGCAGCTGTATGCTTGTGGCCACTGTTGGCGATGACTCATGCAACCAGATCTCCAGGCCGCCCTGCACTACTGCCGTAACCTGCCCTCGCCGCCCGGCGTTGCGTTGCGCATCATCGAACTTGCGCAGGATCCGGACGTGGACATGACCACCACGGCCAAGGTCATCGGCATGGACATGGCATTGAGCGCACGTATGCTGCGGGTGGCCAATTCGCCGCTCTACGCCAGTCGCCGCCGCATCGACAATCTCGGCCAGGCGCTGACCATGCTCGGCCTCAACGCGACCTTGAGCCTGGCACTGGGCTTTTCGATGGTGCACGGCGTGCGCAGCACCTTCATCGCCCACCCCTTGCACGAGCGCATCTGGCGCCGCGCCGGCCTATGCGCGCTGGCCAGTCGCATCCTCGGCCAGGCCTACGGCATCCGCAAACCCGAAGAATTGATGCTGGCGGGCCTGCTGCAGGACATCGGCAAGCTGGCCCTGCTGCAGGGCGCGCCCGATCTGTACGGGCCGCTGCTGGAACAGGCCGCCGACAACACCGCGCTGCTGGTTGCCGAACGCGAACAGCTGGGCGCCACGCATGCCGAAGTCGGCGCCTGGCTGGCGCATCAGTGGCAGCTGCCGCCGTATCTGCAGAATGCGATTGCGCAGAGCGAAGAAGAACCGGCAGGCCTGGAACCGTTCATGGCCTGCGTGGCGCTATCCGGGCGCCTGGCCGATATCTGGCTCTCGGCCAGTGCGGTCACTGCAACCGAACATGCGCAGCAGCAGGCGCAGGACGTGCTGGAGCTCGATGCCGAACGCTTCGAAAAAGTGATCGAACGCATCGCCGAATCGCTGCCGGAACTGGAGGCGCTGTTCGACATCCGCGTGCCGCAGCCCGAGCACATCCAGATGATCTTCGAGCAGGCGCGTGAACTGGCGATGCTGCGCAGTCTGCGCGAATTGCAGGACGTGGCCGAAGCGCGCCGGCATGCCGACGAATCGGAAAACCGCATGCGTCATCTGGCCGAACAGGCCAGCCGCGATGCGTTGACCGGGGTATTCAATCGGCATCAGCTCGGTACCGCGCTGACGCATGAGTTCGAACTGGCCTCGCGCCAGGGCTGGCCGCTGTCGATCGCCTTCATCGACCTGGACGAGTTCAAGCGCGTCAACGATGCGCACGGACATCTGGTCGGCGATGAAGTGTTGCGCAATTTCGCGCAAACGCTGCAACGCATGGTGCGCACCAGCGACCTGGTGGCGCGCTACGGCGGCGAAGAATTCCTGGTGATCCTGCCCAATACACCTGCCGATGCGGCGCTGATGGTGATCGAACGCATCCTGGCCGAAACCGCGCGTACGCCGATGGCGCAACTGCAGGGCGGCCCATTGCATATCACCTTCTCTGCGGGTCTTGCCACGCACGGCGGTGCCGAGCGCCAGTTCGACAGCATCGACCATCTGTTGCAGGCCGCCGACAGCACGCTGTATCGCTCCAAGCATCGCGGCCGCAACCGCGTCACCGCGTACGATGCGACCGATGTACCAACGCCGCCGAACCCGCGCGCGCATTGAGCAACCGGTCACGCCACTGCCAACAAAGGAATTTTTACCACGCCAGGTGACAGGCTTCCGCTAGAATTGCCGGCGTTTGCCGATCCCCCACCCCCGAGGTTTCCCAATGTCCGAACTTTCCTATCGCCGCATTCTTCTCAAACTTTCCGGGGAGGCGCTGATGGGGGACGGGGATTACGGCATCGACCCCAAGGTCATCAATCGCCTGGCGCATGAAGTGATCGAAGCCCAGCAGGCCGGCGCGCAGGTGGCGCTGGTGATCGGCGGTGGCAACATCTTCCGCGGCGCCGGCCTGGCTGCCAGCGGCATGGACCGCGTCACCGGCGACCACATGGGCATGCTGGCCACGGTGATCAACGCGCTGGCGATGCAGGATGCGCTGGAAAAGCTCGGCGCCAAGGTGCGCGTGATGAGCGCCATCAAGATCAACGATGTCTGCGAAGACTTCATCCGTCGCCGCGCGATCCGTCACCTGGAGAAGGGCCGCATCGCGATCTTCGCCGCCGGCACCGGCAACCCGTTCTTCACCACCGACTCGGGCGCAGCGCTGCGCGCGATCGAGATCGGTGCCGACCTGCTGCTCAAGGCAACCAAGGTCGACGGCGTGTACGACAAGGACCCGAAGAAGCACACCGATGCGGTGCGCTACGACAGCCTGACCTACGACCAGGTGATCCTGCAGGGCCTGGAAGTGATGGATACCGCCGCCTTCGCACTGGCGCGCGACAGCGACCTGCCGCTGCGCATCTTCGGCATGAGCGAACCGGGCGTGCTGCTGCGCATCCTGCACGGCGAGCAGATCGGCACGTTGGTGCAGGGCCGCAGCTGAGGTCGGGAATCGGGATTGGGGAATCGCAAGAGCGCATGGCCGCAGGCTGCACAGCGATCTCCAACCCGGCGCCCGGCGTGAAAAGGGGCGCCAAGTGAACCGGCTGCGCGGGTGCTGACGGCCCGCGAGTCGTGAAACCCCAGTCCCGGCTATAATCCCCGGATTCAGCTCCACACGGATTCCGGCGATGCTCACCCAGATCAAACAAGACGCGCAGACGCGCATGACCAAGAGCATCGATGCTCTGCGCCATTCCCTCACCACCATCCGCACCGGCCGTGCCTCGCCGGCGCTGCTGGACGGTATCAAGGTCAAGGCCTACGGCGCCGATACGCCCCTGAATCAGGTTGCCAGCATCAGCGTGTCCGAAGGCCGCTCGCTGGTCATCAGCCTGTTCGACAAGGGCATGATCAAGGACGTGGAAAAAGCCATTTACGCTTCGGATCTGGGCCTGACCCCGACCGTGGTCGGCACCGTGATCCGCCTGAACCTGCCGCCGCTGACCGAGGAGCGCCGCAAGGAGCTCAGCAAGTCCGTGCATGGCGAGGGCGAAGACAGCAAGGTCGCCATTCGCAACATCCGCCGCGACGCCAACCAGCAGGTCAAGGATCTGCTCAAGGACAAGGCCGTCACCGAAGACGAAGCCCGCAGCGCCGAGGACGATATCCAGAAGCTCACCGACAAGGCCATCAAGGACGTGGATGAGGTCGTCAAGGGCAAGGAACAGGAATTGATGACGGTCTGATCGTGGCATCGCCTGCCATGCATCCAGTCCCTTCTGCTGCTGTGCCGCGCCACATCGCCATCATCATGGATGGCAATGGGCGTTGGGCGCAGCGTCGGCGGCGTCCGCGCATGATCGGCCATCGCGCCGGCGCGCGCGCGGTCAATCGCACGATCGATTTCTGCCTGGAAAAAGGCGTGTCGGCGCTGACCCTGTTCGCGTTTTCCAGTGAAAACTGGGGCCGTCCGCAGGATGAGGTCGACGCGCTGATGAAGCTGTTCCTGCATGCGCTCGACCGCGAGGTCGAAGAACTGCAGCGACGTGGCGTGCAGGTGCGCTTCATCGGCGACCGCAGCCGCTTTGCCGCACCATTGCGCGAGCGCATGGCCGGCGCCGAGCGCAGCACCGCAACGAACTCGCGGCTGGTGCTGAGCATCGCAGCCAGCTACGGCGGCCGCCAGGACATCGCAGCGGCTGCCCGCGCATTGGCCGAAGACGTCGCTGCAGGCCGCCTGCAGCCAGAGCAGATCGACGAAGCGCTGTTGTCCAGCCGGGTCGCCCTGGCCGACCTGCCCGCGCCGGACCTGTTCATCCGCACCGGTGGCGATACCCGCATCAGCAATTTCCTGTTGTGGCAGCTGGCTTACACCGAGCTGTGGTTCACCGAAACCCTGTGGCCGGAGTTCGATGCCGGCGTGCTGCAGCAAGCGCTGGACGACTTTGCCGGGCGTGAACGCCGCTTCGGCCTGACCAGCGCACAGATCGCCGACAAGGCGACGGAGAGCTCCTCCGCATGACCAAGACTCGCGTGATTGCCGCGCTGATCATGGCGCCGCTCGCGATTTGCGCGATCGTGCTGCTGCCCACCCAATGGCTGGCAGCGCTGGCGGCGGTCCTGTTCCTGACCGGCCTGTGGGAGTGGCTCAAGCTCTCCGGGATCGACGACAGCCTGCCGCGCACCGTGCTTTTGACGCTCAACCTGCTGCTGATGGTGCTGATGGTGTGGGCCTCGGCCGGCTCGATGGTGCTGTTCCAGATTGCGTCGTTGGTCGGCGTGGCGTGGTGGCTGTTGGCGCTGCTGTGGCTGCGCTTTTTCACCTTCGGCGCCGATCATGGCAACGGCCAGGCGCGCGCACTCAAGCTGGCCGCCGGCACCCTGGCAGTGCTGCCGGCGTGGGCGGCGCTGGTGCTGCTGCATGCCAGCCCGGACAAGGGCAACCTGTGGTTGCTGACCGCGCTGACCATGGTGTGGGCGGCTGACTCCGGTGCCTATTTCGCCGGCCGCGCGTTCGGCAAGCACAAGCTGGCGCCGCGGGTCAGCCCCAACAAGACCATCGAAGGGTTGCTCGGAGGCCTGATCGCCGGCATTGCGGTTGCCTGCGCGTTCGGCTGGCTAGCCGGGCTGACGCTGGCACATGTGCCGCAGCTGGTGCTGGTCTCCGCACTGGCGGTGCTGGCATCGGTGCTGGGCGACCTGTTCGAAAGCCTGCTCAAGCGCCACGCCGGCGCCAAGGACTCGGGCACGCTGATTCCGGGCCATGGCGGCGTGCTGGACCGCATCGATGGCGTGCTCGCTGCCCTGCCGGTGTTCGCACTCGGCAAGGAAATTCTCGGATTCTAGGCATGGCTGGCTCCTCTCTCCGTCAGGTCGCCGTGTTCGGCGCCACCGGCTCGATCGGCGCATCGGCACTGGACGTGATCGCGCGTCACCCCGAGCGGCTGCGCGCCAGCGTGCTGTCGGCCGGCAGCAAGGTCGATGAGCTGCTGGCGATGTGCGCCACCCACCGGCCTGCGCATGCGGTGATTGCCGATGCAGCGCTGTATCCCGCGCTGCGCGATGGCCTGCGCGCGCTGGGCCTGGCGACTCAGGCGCACGCCGGCGCCGAGGCGTTGGACGCACTGGCGAGCGGCGATGCGTGCGACACCGTGGTGGCGGCGATCGTGGGTGCGGCCGGGCTGCCGTCTACGCTGGCGGCAGCGCGCGCCGGCAAGCGTCTGTTGCTGGCCAACAAGGAATCGCTGGTGCTGGCCGGCGAGCTGCTGACCCGCACCGCAGCCGCCGCCGGCGCTGAAATCATTCCGATCGACAGCGAACACAGCGCCATCTTCCAGTGCCTGCGCTCCTGCGACGCCAGCCGCGGCGTGCGCCGGGTCATCCTGACTGCCTCCGGTGGCCCGTTCCGCGGCCGCGACCGCGCGGCACTTGCCGCGGTCACGCCCGCGCAGGCAGTGGCGCATCCCAAGTGGTCGATGGGCCCGAAGATCTCGGTGGATTCGGCAACCCTGATGAACAAGGGCCTGGAAGTCATCGAGGCGCATCACCTGTTCGGACTGCCGGGCGAGCAGATCGATGTGCTGGTGCATCCGCAGAGCCTGGTGCATTCGCTGGTGGAATTCGTCGACGGCTCCACGCTTGCCCAGCTTGGCCTGCCGGACATGCGTACCACCCTGGCGGTGGGCTTGGCCTGGCCGGAGCGGGTCGACTCCGGCGTCGGCGGGCTGGACCTGCTTCGCCAGGGCCGGCTGGATTTCGAGGCCCCCGACACCGCCGCGTTCCCATGTCTGCGCCTGGCCTGGGAAGCGTTACGGGCCGGCGGCACCGCCCCGGCGATCCTGAACGCGGCCAATGAAGTGGCTGTTTCAGCCTTTCTTCAGGGCCAGGTGGGTTTCCTAGCGATCCCTGCGTTGGTCGAACACACACTGACAACGCTCCCGCGGCACAATGCCGACTCCCTCGACACCCTGCTTTTTGCCGATGCGCAAGCCCGGCAAATCACTGAACGCGCCCTCGCCCACCACGCCCTTCATGCCTGATCGTTCCACGCACGCGAGCTGCACACATGGGTGATTTCATCGGTTCGGTCTGGTGGATGATCGTCAGCCTGGGCGTGTTGGTGACCTTTCACGAATTCGGGCATTTCTGGGTCGCGCGGCGCTGCGGCGTCAAGGTGCTGCGCTTTTCGGTGGGCTTCGGCAAACCGCTGTGGATGCGCCGCGACCGCCACGGCACCGAGTTCGTGGTTGCCGCGATTCCGCTGGGCGGCTACGTCAAAATGCTCGACGAGCGCGAAGGCGACGTGCATCCGGCCGAGCAGGACCAAGCCTTCAATCGCAAGACCGTGTGGCAGCGCATCGCGATCGTCGCAGCCGGTCCAATTGCCAACCTGTTGCTGTGCATGGCGATGCTGTGGGCGATGTTCGTGGTAGGCAAGCAGGATTATTCGGCAACCATTGGTCGGGCCGATGGCCTGGCCGCCGAGGCCGGGCTGGGCCCGGGCGAGCGCATCGTGCGCATCGACGGTCGCAGCGTGAGCAGCTGGAGCGATGCCAGCATGCAGCTCACCACTGCGGCAATGGACAGGCGCGATGTCCGCGTCCTGACCACCTCTGACACTGCGGGCAGCAGTGAGCACACCTTGCGCTTGTCGCAGCTGCCGCTCGGTTTCGACGAACGCCGCGTGGCCGCACTGGCCGGCATCGGCTGGCAGTTCATGCTGCAGCCACCGGTGATTGCCGAAGTGGTGAAGGGCTCGGTGGCCGATGGCCTGCTCAAGCCGGGCGACCGCATCATGGCCATCGACGGCCAGCCAATCCGCTCGGCCGAAGACATCATTCCGCAAGTGCAGGCATTGGGCGCCCACGGTGGGCCGGGCATGATCGAGGTGGCGCGCGGCGAAGACCGGCTGGCGCTGGAAATTGCCCCGCGCAAGTCGCCGCAGGGCCAATGGATGATCGGCGTGCGTCCGGCCGCCGCGCCGGCTCCGGAATACGACAGCCGCCAGCAGTACGGGCTGTTCGCCGCCGTGCCGGCTGCGATCCGCGAAACCGGTCGGATGACCGCCGACTCGCTGGGCATGATGAAGCGCATGCTGACCGGCCAGGCCTCGGTCAAGAACATCTCCGGCCCGGTCACCATTGCGCGTGCCGCCAACGCCTCGGCCGAACGCGGGCTCGACTGGTTCCTGTATTTCCTCGGATTGCTGTCGCTCAGCCTTGCGATCATCAACCTGATGCCCATCCCGATCTTGGACGGTGGGCATCTGCTGTATTACCTTATCGAGTTGATCAAGGGCAGCCCGATCAGCGAACGGGCCATGATTGCCGGACAATACGTCGGCCTGGCGGTCCTGGCCGGGTTGATGGGACTGGCGTTCTACAACGACATCCTCGGCCTGGTTCCACGATGAAGCTGCTCCACTCTTTCCGCCTGTTGTCGTCGTCATACGCCGGCATCCAGCAACACCCGAATACGACTCCAACCGGATGTGACATGACGCGTCTTCCCACTCGCCGCCTGCTTGCCCTCGCTCTTGCCGCCGGCCTCAGCCTGCCGGCCGTTGCTCTGGCCGTCGAGCCGTTCGTTGCCAGCGACATCCGCGTCGACGGCCTGCAGCGCATCGCCTCCGGCACCGTATTCACCTATCTGCCGGTGAACCGCGGCGACACCGTGGACGATGCCAAGGTGGCCGACGCGATCCGTGCGCTCTACCGCACCGGCTTCTTCGAGGACGTGCAGCTGGACCGCCAGGGCAACATCCTGGTGATCACGGTCAAGGAGCGCCCGGCGATCAACAAGCTCACCGTGACCGGCAACAAGGACATCAAGTCCGAGGAACTGCTCAAGGGCCTGGGTGACATCGGCCTGTCCGAGGGCGGCACCTTCGATCGCCTGAGCCTGGACCGCGTGACCCAGGAACTGACCCGCCAGTACAACAACCGCGGCAAGTACAACGTGGAAATCACCCCGACGGTGAGCCCGCTGGACCGTAACCGCGTCGACGTGGCCATCGCGATCAAGGAAGGCAAGGCGGCCAAGATCCGCCACGTCAACCTGATCGGTACGGAAAAGTTCGCCAACGAGGACATCCTGGACAACTGGGAATCCAAGGAGCACAACTGGGCCTCGTGGTACCGCCGCGACGACCAGTACTCCAAGGAAAAGATGTCCGGCGACCTGGAAAAGCTCAACTCCTGGTACCTGGACCGCGGCTATGTCGACTTCAGCATCGACTCCACCCAGGTCTCGATCAGCCCCGACAAGCGCGATATGTTCATCAGCGCCGGCGTCACCGAGGGCGAGCAGTACAAGATTTCCGAAATCAAGGTGACCGGCGACACCGTGCTGCCGCAGGCCGACATCGAGCGCCTGGTGATCCCCAAGGCCGGCGACATCTTCTCGCGTGCATTGCTGGAGTACACCTCCGATGCGATCACCAACACGCTGAGCAACGTCGGCTACGCGTTCGCCAAGGTCAACCCGATCCCGACGCCGAACCGCGAAGACCGCACCGTGGCAGTGAACCTGCAGGTGGTGCCCGGCCCGCGCGTGACCGTGCGCCGTATCCTCTACAAGGGCAACAGCCGCACCTCCGACGAGGTCTTGCGCCGCGAAATGCGCCAGTTCGAAAACACCTGGTATTCGCAGGCGGCGATCGACCGTTCCAAGATCCGTCTGCAGCGGTTGGGCTACTTCGAAAGCGTGGACGTGGAAACGCCCGCGGTGCCCGGCAGCAACGACCAGGTCGACGTGGTCTACAACGTCAAGGAGACCACCTCCGGCAGCTTCGTGTTCGGCCTGGGCTACTCGCAGAGCTTCGGTGTGACCACCTCGGTGCAGTTGTCGCAGAACAACTTCCTGGGCGGCGGTAACCGCGTGGCAGTGGAGGCTTCGCGCAGCAGCTATCAGCAACGCTACGCGTTCTCCTACACCAATCCGTTCTTTACCGACGACGGCGTGTCGCTGGGCTACAACCTGTCCTGGCGCGCGCTGGATTACTCGGACTTCAATACCGCGCAGTTCAACAGCAAGAATGGCTCGGCGCAGGTGGTGTTCGGCGTGCCGATCACCGAAAACGACACCGTCTCGGCGATGGTGGGTATCGACAGCAACCAGATCACGACCTTCGCGGGCACCACACCGCAGGCGATCATCGACTACATCAATGCGATCGGCACGCGCACCTTCCATGCCTGGCGCACGGAGCTGGGCTGGGCACGCGACACCCGCAACGACTTCTTCATGCCGACCCGCGGCATGTACCAACGCGTGGGCCTGGAGACCACCCTGCCCGGCTCCACGGTCGAGTACTACAAGCTCAACTACCAGATCTCCAACTACTGGCCGATCATTCCGGCGCTGGTGTTGAACACGCGCTTCGAACTGGGCTACGGCGACAGTTACGGGAAGGACAGCACCCGCGTGCTGACCAACCCGGATGGCAGCACCCGCACGGTCACCGCCACCGGCCTGCCGTTCTACGAGAACTTCTACGCCGGCGGCACCAATTCGGTCCGTGGCTTCGAAGACAACACCCTGGGGCCGCGTTCGGAAGCGATCAATGGCTTTACCCGCGGCCAGCCGTTGGGTGGCTCGTTCAAGACGGTGGGCTCGGTGGAAATGTATTTCCCCAAGCTGTTCGACAGCCCGTCGGCGCGCGTTTCGGCATTCGTCGACTTCGGTAACGTGTACAACGGGGTGGACAACTTCAAGGCCAACGAGTTGCGCGCCTCTACCGGTGTGGCGCTGTTGTGGCGCGCGCCTGTCGGCCCCATTTCGATCAGCTACGCATTCCCGCTGAAGAAGGAAGACAACGACGAGATCGAGCGTCTGCAGTTCACCTTCGGCGGCCAGTTCTAAGATTGGCACGCGAAACAATGGCGGCCCGGACGCCCGGGCCGCCATTGTTGTTTGAACACCCTGGTATGAAACAGCTTTAGAAGTAGTTGTTCCAGACATTGCCCAGGCAGGTGGCGGTGGCGCCCCAATCGGATGCGTCCACGCATTGCACCTGCTGGTCCCAGAAGCTCAGCGCGCTGGTGCGCTGCTGCGCGAAATCGTCGGCCGATGCACTGGTGATTGCGCCCAGCAGGATCACGCTACCGAAAATGGAGAGAACAGTTTTCATATGTTTCTTCCTGGGTTCGCCGCATCGTTGCGGCCCGGCAAGCAATACGCTCGACTGTTTAGCCAACTTTTGGCGACGTTTTCCCCCTGTTAAACCAGCCACTTACCGTTTACGCGAGGTTTACCCTGATGCGATTGACCGCCAGTGCGATTGCCGAACAATTCGGGTTGACCGTCGTCGGTGACGGCACCACCGAAGTCAGCGGCGTCGCCACCCTGGCCCATGCCGGCGCAGGCCAGCTGAGCTTCCTGTCCAACCCGCGCTATCGTACGCAACTGGCCGACACCCAGGCCGCCGTCGTGGTGTTGCGTGCCGACGATGCCGACGCCGCCAAGGGCACCGCGCTGGTCGCCAAGGATCCGTATACCGCATTCGCCAAGATCGCCGCGCTGTTCGACGTGGCACCGGTGCGCGAACCGGGCATCCATGCCTCTGCGGTGATCGACCCGACCGCGCAGGTGTCGCCTGGCGCGCATGTCGGTCCGTTCGTCAGCATCGGTGCGCGTAGCCGCGTGGGCGATGGCTGCGTGATCGGCACCGGCAGCATCATCGGCGAGGACTGCGTGGTGGACGAGGGCAGCGAACTGCTCGCCCGCGTCACCCTGGTCACGCGCGTGCGGTTGGGCAAGCGCGTGCGCATCCACCCTGGCGCGGTGATCGGCGCCGACGGCTTCGGCCTGGCCATGGATGCCGGGCACTGGATCAAGGTGCCCCAGCTCGGCGGTGTGGTGATCGGCGACGACTGCGAAATCGGTGCCAATACCTGCATCGACCGCGGTGCGCTGGAAGACACCGTGCTGGAAGAAGACGTGCGCGTGGACAACCTGGTGCAGATCGCGCACAACTGCCGCATCGGCGCGCACAGTGCGATCGCTGGCTGCACCGGCATTGCCGGTAGCGCCAAGATCGGCCGTTATTGCCTGCTGGGCGGGCATGTCGGCGTGGTCGGCCACCTGGAGATCTGCGACAAGGTGGTGATCACCGGCAAGTCTGTCGTGCGTAATTCCATCCATGAGCCGGGCGAGTACTCGTCCGGCACCCCTCTCACCGACAATCGCACGTGGCGCAAAAACGCCGCGCGCTTCAAGCAGCTTGATGTGCTCGCTAGGCGCATCCTGGCTGTGGGCAAGGAGAAAGAATGAGCCACCACGTTTACGAACTGCCGATCGACGTCAGTCAAATCCAGACGCTGCTCCCGCACCGTTACCCGTTTCTGCTGGTCGACCGCATCCTCGAACTCGATCTTGAAACCAAGTGGATCGTGGCGCAGAAGAACGTCAGCATCAACGAGCCGTTCTTCCAGGGCCATTTTCCGAACCGCCCGGTGATGCCTGGCGTGCTGATCATCGAGGCGCTGGCGCAGGTCGGCGGCGTGATGACCCAGCTCGGTCTGGGCCGCGATGCCTTGTCGCAGCTGTTCTATATGGTGAAGGTGGACAAGGCCCGCTTCAACAAGCAGGTGGTCCCGGGTGACGTATTGATCATGGAAGTGCAGATGAAGCGCCTGATCCGCAACGTGGGATGCTTCTACGGCGAAGCCAAGGTCGATGGCGAAGTGGTGGCCAGTGCCGAGGTGATGTGCGCCGGCGCCAGGTAATCACCCGCTTTCGGAGTAAGACACGATGCGCGATTCAACACCTTTGATTCATCCGACGGCGGTCATCGATCCATCGGCAACGCTGGCAGACGACGTCCGCGTCGGCGCCTTCTCGTTGATCGGCGCCGATGTGCAGATCGGGGCGGGCACCGAGGTGGGGCCACATTGCTCGATCCATGGCCCGACCCGGATCGGTCGCAACAACCGCTTCATCGGCCACGCCGCGATCGGCGGCGAACCGCAGGACAAGAAGTACGCTGGCGAGCGCACCGAACTGGTGATCGGCGACGGCAACGTGATCCGCGAATTCGTCACCATCAATCGCGGCACCGGCGGCGGCGGCGGCGTCACCGTGGTCGGCAACGACAACTGGATGCTGGCCTATACGCACGTGGCGCACGACTGCCACGTGGGCAACCACTGCGTGTTTTCCAACAACACCACTCTGGCCGGCCACGTCACCGTGGGCGACTACGTAATCATCAGCGGCTTTGCCGGCGCGCATCAGTTTTGCCGCATCGGCGCGCATGCCTTCCTGGGCATGGGCGCGCTGACCAATGGCGACGTCCCGCCGTTCACCATGGTGGGCAGCGACTCGCTGGGGCGTCCGCGCGGCATCAATAGCGAAGGGCTCAAGCGTCGCGGTTTCGACGCCGAACGCATCACCGCGATCAAGCGCGCCTACCGTACGCTGTACGTGGCCGGCCTGCCGCTGGCCGATGCCAAGCTGCAGCTGGCCGAACAGGCCAAGAGCAGCGAGGATGTGCGCGGCATGCTCGAGTTCATCGAAGCGGCAGAACGGCCGTTGTTACGATGAAGGGAATCGGGAATCGGGAGTCGGGAATCGTGGACGGTCAGCGCAACGGCGCGTCGGTCGGCAGCGACCCGACTGCGCTGCCGATTCCCCATTCCCCACTCCCCATTCCCGGCGCGCATGCGCGCCCTCCCCGCATCGCGCTGATCGCTGGCGAGGCCTCTGGCGACATCCTGGGCGCGGGACTGATCGAGCAGCTGCGGCTGCGCTATCCGAATGCCGAATTCGTCGGCATCGGTGGCGATGCGATGCGTGGGGTCGGTTGCCAGACCTGGTTCGATGCCAGCGAGCTGGCGGTGATGGGCCTGACCGAGGTGCTGCGGCATTTGCCGCGCCTGCTCAAGCTGCGCAGCGCGTTCCGCGAGCGGGTGCTGGCGTGGAAGCCGGACGTGTTCATCGGCATCGACGCGCCGGATTTCAACCTCCCGGTGGAACGCTGGCTCAAGCAGCGCGGGATCAAGACCGTGCACTACGTCAGCCCGTCGGTGTGGGCGTGGCGCGAGAAGCGTGCCGAAAAAATCGGCGTCAGCGCCGATCTGGTGCTGTGCCTGTTTCCGATGGAACCGCCGATCTACGCCAGGCATGGCGTGGACGCCCGTTTTGTCGGCCACCCGATGGCCGACGATATCGCCTACCAGGCCGACCGCGCGGCGGCGCGCGCAACGCTGGGCCTGTCCGCCTCCAGCACCGTCCTGGCAGTGTTGCCGGGCAGCCGGCACGGCGAAATCAGCCGGCTCGGCGACACCTTTTTCCAGGCCGCCTGGCTGGTGTCCGAGCACCTGCCCAACCTGCACGTGCTGGTACCGGCCGCCAATCCGGGCTGCAAGCAACTGCTGGCCGAGCAGCTCTCACGCTCGTCGCTGCCGGTGATGCGCTCGCACCTGCTCGACGGCCAGGCACGCACTGCGATGCTGGCCGCCGACGTGGTGCTGCTGGCCTCCGGCACCGCCACGCTGGAAGCGATGCTGGTCAAGCGCCCGATGGTGGTGGGCTACAAGGTCGCACCGCTCACCTACCGCATCGTCAAGCTGCTGGGCCTGCTCAAGGTCAACCGCTACGCCCTGCCCAATATCCTGGCCAATGACGACCTGGCGCCGGAACTGATGCAGGACGACTGCACCCCCGAGCGCCTGTGCGTGGCACTGCTGGACTGGTTCAAACACCCCGACAAGGTCGCCGCCCTGCAACCGCGCTACCTGGCCCTGCATGCGCAGTTGCGCCGCGACGCGTCGGCGCGGGCAGCGGATGCGGTGGCCGGGCTGCTGGAAGGCAGGGATTCGGAGGTCGGGATTGGGGATTCGGCAGGAGCGAAGGCATGAAAATCATTGCTTTAGGCACCCAAGCCGATAGCGCCGACGCTGAGGCGCGCCAGTCGCCCTTGTTTGACCAATCCCAAATCCCGAATGTCGAATCCCGGCGTTTGATCGCCGGCGTCGACGAAGCTGGCCGCGGCCCGCTGGCCGGTCCGGTGGCCGTGGCGGCCGTGGTGTTCGACCCCGGCAAACCACGCATCAATGGGCTGGACGATTCCAAGCAGCTCACGGCCGAGCGGCGCGAGCAGCTGTATGCGCGCATCGTCGACCGGGCGCTGGCGTGGTCGGTGGTGTTGATCCACAGCGAAGAGATCGACCGCATCAATATCTACCAAGCGACCATGCTCGGCATGCGGCGCGCGGTGGAAGGCGTGGCGCATGTGGCCGGGTTCGCGCGCATCGATGGCAACCGTGTGCCCAAAGGCCTGCCCTGCCCGGCCGAGGCATTGATCGGTGGCGACGCGCTGGACCGCGCCATCATGGCCGCCTCGATCGTGGCCAAGGTGACGCGCGACCGGCTGATGCACGAACTGCACACGCGGCACCCGGAATATCGCTTCGATCAGCACAAGGGCTACAGCACGCCGGTGCATCTGGCCGCGTTGCAAACCCACGGGCCATGCCCCCAGCACCGGCGCAGCTTTGCGCCGGTGCGCCTGGCGCTGGAAGGCCGCAACCCGGGGCCCGGGACCCGGGACCCGGAACAGCTGCAGGTGGGCCGGTTGGTGGTGCCGCTTTAGAGGTCGGGACCCGGGACCCGGAAAAGCACCGGCACAGCAACAGCCAGGAAACGACGAGTGGCGTCCCGCTACGTCTTCCCGCTTTGCTTTCCCGGGTCCCCGGTGCCGGGTCCCGGCTCCTCAAGCCTGGCAGGTCCCCAGGTCCCGCCCCCAGCTGTCAAGCCTTGTTCGCCCCCGCCCCCGCCGGTACCCTGACCGCGCATTATTCCGGTCCCGCATGTCCACTTCCCGCTTCGTCCATCTGCACGTCCACACCGAGTTCTCGCTGGCGGATTCCACCATCCGTGTGCCCGAGAAACCGGATCAGGCTGACCCGAAAAAGGCCAAGCAGGCCAACCTGCTGAGCCGGGCAGTCGAACTCGACATGCCCGCGCTGGCGGTCACCGACCTCAACAACCTGTTCGCGCTGGTCAAGTTCTACAAGGCGGCCGAAGGCGTGGGCATCAAGCCGATCGCCGGCGCCGATGTGATGATCGCCACCCCGGACATGACGCCCTGGCGCATGACCCTGCTGTGCCGCGACCGCGAGGGCTACCTGAGCCTGTCGCGGCTGCTCACCCGCGCCTGGATGGAAGGCCACCGCCCCGAAGGCGGCGTGGCGATCCATCCGGAATGGCTGCAGGCCGGGCACGCCAACCTGTTTGCGCTGGCCGGCCGCGACAGCCTGGCCGGGCGCCTGTTCAACGAGGGCCGCGCGGACCTGGCCGAGCAACAGCTGGCCGACTGGCAGCGCGTGTTCGGCGATGGCCTGCACCTGGAGCTCACCCGCACCGGGCGCGAGGGCGAAGAACGCTTCAACCAGTTCGCCCTGCACGCCGCGGGCGTGCGCGGGCTGCCGGTAGTGGCCAGCAACGACGTGCGTTTTTTGTACGCCAGCGACTTCAATGCGCACGAAGCGCGCGTCTGCATTTCCTCCGGCCGCGTGCTCGACGACCCCAAGCGCCCGCGCGAGTACAGCGACCAGCAGTACATGAAGTCCAGCGAGGAGATGGCGGCGCTGTTCGCCGACATCCCCGACGCCATCGACAACACCCACGCGCTGGCGCAGCGCTGCAACATCGAGATGCGCCTGGGCACCTACTTCCTGCCCGCCTACCCGGTGCCGGAAGACGAGACGCTGGACAGCTGGATCCGCAGCCAGTCGCGACAGGGTCTGGCCGCACGCCTGGAAAAGAACCCGATCGCGCCGGGCAAGACCCGCCAGGACTATGTGGACCGGCTCGAATTCGAGCTGGACACCATCATCAAGATGGGCTTTCCCGGCTACTTCCTGATCGTGGCCGACTTCATCCAGTGGGGCAAAAACCAGGGCATTCCGATCGGCCCGGGCCGCGGTTCCGGTGCCGGCTCGCTGGTGGCCTGGGCGCTGCAGATCACCGACCTGGACCCACTGCCCTACAACCTGCTGTTCGAGCGCTTTTTGAATCCAGAGCGCGTGTCGATGCCCGACTTCGACATCGACTTCTGCATGGACCGCCGCGACGAAGTCATCGACTACGTGGCGCGCAAATACGGCCGCGAACGCGTCAGCCAGATCATCACCTACGGCACCATGGCCGCCAAGGCGGTGGTGCGCGATGCCGGGCGCGTGCTGGGCTTCTCGTATGGGCTGGTGGACAGCGTGGCCAAGCTGATCCCCAACATCCTGGGCATCACGCTCAAGGACGCGATGGGCGAAGGCAAGGACTCGGAGATGGCCTCGCCGGACCTGATCCAGCGCTACCAGGTCGAAGACGACGTGCGCGACCTGATGGACCTGGCGCGCCAGCTCGAAGACCTCACCCGCAACGCCGGCAAGCACGCCGGCGGCGTGGTGATCGCCCCCGATCCACTCTCCGAGTTCTGCCCGCTGTTCGCCGAACACGACGAAGATGGCCGCGGCAAGAACCCGGTGACCCAGTTCGACAAGGACGACGTCGAAGCGGTGGGCCTGGTGAAGTTCGACTTCCTCGGCCTGCGCACGCTGACCATCATCGATTGGGCGGTCAAGGCGATCAACGTGCGCCACGCGCGCGCCGGCATCGACCCGGTCGACATCACCGCCATTCCGCTCGACGACGTGCCCACCTACAAGGGCGTGTTCGCCTCGGGCAATACCGGTGCGGTGTTCCAGTTCGAGTCCTCGGGCATGCGCCGCCTGCTCAAGGACGCGCGCCCGGACCGCTTCGAGGACCTGATCGCGCTGGTGTCGCTGTACCGCCCCGGCCCGATGGACCTGATCCCGGACTTCAACGCGCGCAAGCACGGCCAGCAGGAGATCGTCTACCCCGATCCGCGCACCGAAGTCATCCTGAAAGACACCTACGGCATCATGGTGTATCAGGAGCAGGTGATGCAGATGGCGCAGATCGTCGGCGACTATTCGCTGGGCGGCGCCGACCTGCTGCGTCGCGCGATGGGCAAGAAGGTGCCGGCCGAAATGGCCAAGCACCGCGAAATCTTCCGCGAAGGTGCGGCCAAGGGCGGCGTGAGCGCAGCCAAGGCCGACGAAATCTTCGACCTGATGGAGAAGTTCGCCGGCTACGGCTTCAACAAGTCGCACGCCGCCGCCTACGCGTTGGTCAGCTACCAGACCGCGTGGCTGAAACGGCATTACCCGGCCGAATTCATGGCCGCCACGCTGTCCTCTGACATGGACAACACCGACAAGGTGGTCGGCTTTCTCGATGAAGTGCGCAACCTCGGCCTCACCGTCAAACCGCCGCGCGTCAACGAGTCAGCGTACATGTTCGAGGCCGCCAGCCCGGACACCATCCAGTACGGCCTGGGCGCGATCAAGGGCGTCGGCCAGGGCGCCTGCGAGGCGATCGTCGAAGAGCGCCAGCGCGGCGGCCCTTACACCACGCTGCTGGATTTCTGCACGCGCGTGGGCACCGCAAAGCTCAACCGGCGCACGCTGGAAGCGATGATCAATGCCGGCGCGATGGATGGGCTGGGCAAGAACCGCGCCTCGCTGATGCTGCAGCTGCCCGAGGTGATGAAGGCCACCGAGCAGATGGCGCGTGAGCGCGCCTCCGGGCAGAACTCGCTGTTCGGCGGGCCGGACCCGAGCGCCCCGGCAATGCGCCTGGACCTGCCCGAAAGCAAGGAATGGCCGTTGGGCCAGCTGCTCACCGGCGAGCGCGAAACGCTGGGCTTCTACCTCAGCGGCCACCCGTTCGACCCGCACCGCGAAGAAGTGCGCGAGCTGGTTGGCTGCGACCTGGGTGCGCTGGAAAAGATCCTGGCCTCGCAACAACGTGGCGGCGGTGGGGGCGGTGGCGATGGCGAAAAACGCGCCTGGCGGCCGGAAGTGAGCGCGATCCTGGCCGGCCAGGTGGTCGGCGTACGCCGCAAGGGCGACAGCCAGGTGTTCGTGCAGCTCGAAGACGGCCGCGGCCGGGTCGAATGCAGCGCGTTTTCCGATGCGATGGCCGAATTCGGCCACCTGCTCACCCGCGACCGCATCCTGATCGTCAAGGGCGGCCTGCGCGAGGACGAATTCAACGGCGGCTACAGCCTGCGCATCCGCCAGTGCTGGGACTACGAGCAGATCTGCGCCGACCACGCGCAGCGGCTGTCGCTGCGCCTGGACCTGCGCGAAAAGCAGGCCTTCAAGCGCATCGACGCCCTGCTGGCCAAGCACCGCCCCGGCAAGACGCCCCTGCGCCTGGACTTGCTGCTACGCGCGCCCAGCGGCGGCGTGGCCGGCATGCTCGACCTCAACGGCAACCACTCGGTGCGCATCGACCAGCAGCTGATGGACGGCCTGCGCGCAGACCCGGCGGTGCGGACGGTGAAGATCAAGTACAGCCCACCGTGGGCGTGAGGGGCCGGGATTGGGGATTGGAGATTGGGGATTTGTAACGGCAGTCTACTGGCACGTCGAAGCCGCGATAGTGCTCTTGCGAATCCCGGATCCCCAATCCCGGCCATGCAACCGCACGGCTGCGTACGGGCCAGCCACACCGCTTCAGCTACACTCCCCGCCTTACGTTGACGACGCCATTGCATGAATCCTAACTACCTCGACTTCGAGCAACCCATCGCCGATCTGGAAGCAAAGATCCAGGAACTGCGCAAGGCCAGCACCGGGCCTGCGGTCAACGTGGAGACCGAAGTGCGGGCGCTGCGCGACAAGCTGCGCGTGCGCACCGCGCAGATCTTCCGCGATCTGTCGGCCTGGCAGGTCTCGCAGCTGGCGCGTCATCCGCAGCGCCCGTACACGCTGGACTACATCGACACCATCTGCGACGAATTCCAGGAGTTGGCCGGCGACCGCGCCTATGCAGACGACAAGGCCATCGTCGGTGGCCTGGGCCGCATCGACGGGCGCCCGGTGGTGATCATCGGCCACCAGAAGGGCCGCGACACCAAGACCAAGGTGGCGCGCAACTTCGGCATGCCGCGCCCGGAGGGCTACCGCAAGGCCTTGCGCCTGATGAAGCTGGCCGAGCGCTTCCGCCTGCCGCTGCTGACCTTCATCGACACCCCCGGCGCCTACCCTGGCATCGGCGCCGAAGAGCGCGGCCAGAGCGAGGCGATCGCGCGCAACCTGCTGGAAATGGCCGAGCTGAAAATTCCGGTGATCTGCACCGTCATCGGCGAAGGCGGCTCCGGCGGTGCGCTGGCCATCGGTGTGGGCGACCGCACCCTGATGCTGGAATACGGCACCTATTCGGTGATTTCGCCGGAAGGCTGCGCCTCGATCCTGTGGAAGGACGCGGCCAAGGCCAAGGACGCCGCCGAACAGCTCGGCCTGACCGCCAAGCGCCTGAAGGGCCTGGGCCTGGTCGACAAGGTGATCCGTGAACCCACCGGCGGTGCGCATCGCAATCCCGAACAGATGGGCAAGCGCCTGAAAGCGGTGCTGCTCAACGAGCTGGACGCGCTGGAAAAGATTCCAGTGGATGCGTTGCTGCAGCAGCGCTACGAGCGCCTGCGCAGCTATGGTGCCTACGAAGGGCATTGATTCGCACGATGGCCGGCCGCGCCCAGTGCGCGGCCATGGAAAGGACGCCACACCCGCATGTCTCCGCTCCTGCTGATCTCGCTGCTGCTGCAAGCCGCCTGCTGCGTCCACGTCGTGCGCAGCGGGCGCCCCCTGTACTGGATCTTCCTGCTGCTGGCGTTTTCGCTGCTGGCGGTGCTGGTCTATGTGTGCGTGGCGGTCATCCCCGATCTGCGCAACGACCCCAATGCACGCCGTCGCCTCAAGCGCATACGCAGCACCCTGGATCCGCAACGCGAACAGCGCGATGCCTCGCGCCGGCTGGATGTGGCCGACACTCCGGAAAATCGCCGCCAGCTCGCAGAGACCTTGCTGGCGCGCGGCGATTACGCCCAGGCCGCCGAGCATTACCAGGGCGCGTTGCGCGGCTTGTATCGCGATGATCCGCACCTGATGCTCGGTCTGGCCAAAGCCCAGTTCGGGCTGGGCCAGCCACAGCAGACGCGGCAGACCCTGGATGCCTTGATCGCGGCCAACCCCAGCTTCCGCTCGCATGACGGGCATCTGCTGTATGCACGCGCGGTCGAAGGCAGCGGCGACACCGAGGCTGCGCTGCACGAGTACGAAACGCTGGCCCAAGGCTATTCGGGCGAAGAAGCGCGCGTGCGCTATGCGCAACTGCTGCAGCGCATCGCACGCAATGACCAGGCCAGGGCGGTGTACGAACAGGTGCTGCGTCACGCCGCCGCCTCGCCCAAGCATTACCAACGCGAGCAACGCGCCTGGGTCGACCTGGCACGCAAGGGCCTGCGCGAGCTGGACACCAGCGCCTGAGGGCCGCCGACAAGACGCTCGCAGCTGCAGGTCACATGCATTGAATCGCTCGGCAACGAATCGCTCGGCACCTGATCAAGGCCATCAACGTGCAAAGGAAGCCTGAAATCGAGGCAGTTCTGAAAGCCGAGATCGATCATCTGCTGGAGCAATCCACACAGCGGTTTCGCAGCGGCGCCCTGGCGGAATCGCTCGCCCTGGGATTACAGGCGTGGGCGCTGATCCCCGGACCCAAGGCGAACTGGGACTATTACCCGCAAAGCCTGTCTGCAAGTTTCGTCAAGGATTACGCCGACCTGCACGATCAGGAAAACGTGCATCGATGGATCGAGGTGATGGCGCTGATGTACGACGACCCAGACCACACCGATCATCTTGTGCTGATGACCGAAGGCGAGGCGATGCTGCAGCTCGGCGATGAGGCACGTGCCTGCGCTGCCTTCGGCAAAATTCACGCGCTGTACGGCAAAAAGGGATTTGCCGGACACCAGAAACGGTATCTGGAGATGCTGCTCAAGCCACACCCGACCGGCGCATGAATTCATATGCGCCCTAGCGCGGCCTGCCGGATTCATCGACCCTTGCCCCGGTGCGCACATCGCGACGTCACTGGCCGTCCCATCATGAAGCACCGCAGGCATTCGCGGTGGGACACCGGAATGCCCCGCATTTTTAGCAGTGGCAGCTGTGGGCACCTGCGCGCCGAAGCCGTCGGGCGTACGTAGATGCGGTGCGCAATGCGCTCAGAACGGCTTGGCCAGCACCAGCCAGATCACGCCGACCAGCAGGATCACCGGTGCTTCATTGAACCAGCGCAACGCCCGCCCGCTGGGCACTGCACGCCCCTGTTCGGCGCCTTTGACCCAGCGGCCGGACACGATGTAGTGGGCCAGAATCAAGGCCACGGCAAACAGCTTGGCGTGCAACCAGCCGCCAGCGACCATCGTCGGGAAATCCGGAATGACCCGGTAGCCCTGCCATAGCACCGCGCCCAGCAGCAGCGCCAGACCGAGCATGCTGTGACCGAATGTGTAGAGCCGCCGCCCCATCAACACCAGGCGCGCGCGCACCGCGGTGTCGCTGCCGGCTTCGGCGATGTTGACCAGAATGCGCGGCAGGTAGAACACCGCGGCCATCCAGGCGATCACGAACAACAGATGGAAGGTCTTGATCCACAAATACAGGGTCATGCGCTGGCTCCGCTGGCTCGCGTAGGATGGCCCGCATTTTCACCTATCCGCGCGCGCGAAAGCAGCCAAGCCCATGCAGCAGTCCGCCTCCAAACAATACGACGCCCACTATTTCCGCCGCTGGTATCGCGATGCCGGCCTGGCCGATCCCGCGCGCCTGCGACGCAAGGTCGCACTCGCCGTCGCACAGGCCGAGTACTACCTGGAACGACCGATCCGCAGCGTGCTCGACGTCGGCTGCGGCGAGGCCGCGTGGCGCGCGCCGTTGTTGGCGTTGCGGCCGAAGCTGAGCTATCTGGGTTTCGACAGCAGCGCCTATGCGGTGCAGCGTTATGGCCGCAGCCGCCAGATCCACCCCGCCCGCTTCGGCGACTTCGCCTGGTTGCGCCCGTGCGCACCGGTGGACTTGCTGATCTGCTCGGACGTGCTGCATTACGTGCCCACCCGCGAATTCAACCAGGGCCTGCCTGGATTGGCCGAGATGTGCGCAGGCGTGGCGTTTCTGGAAGCCTTCGCCGAAGAAGATGCGTTCGAGGGCGATCACGACGGTTTCCAGGCGCGACCGGCGCGCTGGTATCGCAAGCGCTTCGCCAGCGTGGGCTTCGCTGCGCTGGGGTCGCACTGCTGGCTGTCGCCGCAGCTGGCTGACCAGGCATCGGCGCTGGAGCGCGGCTGAGCGGGATGGTGGCTGCCAGCGAGCAGCGCGTGGGGGTATCGCGTCGCCTGGAGCCATCGCTGCGTCGATCGCCCAGCACCTTCTCCCCCGCTCCGCGCCCTGCCCGCGCTTGCGGCGGGGCGCTCAAGGTACGCGTCAGGTGGTGCGCAAGGCCTGTCGTCGCGCCCCGCAGTCAAGGCGCTCGCCTTCCAGAAATCGCTGCCACAGCGCTGTGACAGCCTCAACCGTCCGCAGCCCCATTAAGGTGCAAATGCGCCAAAACCGGTATGCTGCGCGGCAGCAAAACCGCACGGATGGGTGGAATGCTTTATCAACTGCATGAGCTGACCCGCAATCTGCTAGCCCCCTGGGTGCATCAGGCCCAGGCGAACGCCAAGATGTTTTCCGACCCCGACAGCCTGTGGGCCTCGCTCCCGGGCGCCGAGCGTATGGCCGCCAGCAACGAGCTGTTCCACCGTCTGGGCAAGGAATACGAAAAGCCGGCCTGGGCGCTCGACGATGTCGAGGTCGACGGCCATTCGCTGCCGATCATCGAACGCGAAGTGCTGAGCAAGCCGTTCTGCCGGTTGCTGCGCTTCAAGCGTTTCAGCGATCACGTCGAACTGATCGGCAAGATGAAGGAGCAGCCCGCCGTGCTGGTGGTTGCGCCGTTGTCCGGCCACCACGCCACGTTGCTGCGCGACACCGTGCGCACCCTGCTGCGCAACCACAAGGTCTACGTGACCGATTGGGTGGATGCGCGCATGGTGCCGCTGGAGGCCGGCGCGTTCCGGCTCGAGGACTACATCACCTATATCCAGGAGTTCATCCGCCACATCGGCGCCGAGCGCCTGCATGTGGTGAGCGTGTGCCAGCCCACCGTGCCGGTGCTGGCGGCAGTGTCGCTGATGGCCAGCAACGACGAGCCCACCCCGCGCTCGCTGGTGATGATGGGCGGTCCGATCGATGCGCGTCGTAGCCCCACCCAGGTCAACAACCTGGCCACGGAAAACGGCATCGAGTGGTTCCAGAACAACCTGATCCACACGGTGCCGTTCCCGTATCCGGGCCATGGCCGCCAGGTGTATCCGGGCTTCCTGCAGCACGCCGGCTTCCTGTCGATGAACCCCAACCGGCACGTGATGTCGCACTGGGATTTCTACACCGACCTGGTCAAGGGCGACCTGCAGGATGCGCAAGCGCACCGGCAGTTCTACGACGAATACAACGCCGTGCTCGACATGCCGGCCGAGTATTACTTGGACACCATCCGCGTGGTGTTTCAGGAGTTTTTGCTGCCCCAGGGCAAGTGGAAAGTGGACGGCCAACTGGTCAAGCCATCGGCGATCCGCAATACCGCGCTGCTGAGCATCGAAGGCGAACTGGACGACATCGCCGGCCTCGGCCAGACCGAGGCGGTGCACGATCTGTGCACCGGCATCGATGCGGCGCATCGTCGTCACCTGGTCGTGGAAGGCGCCGGTCACTACGGCATTTTCAGCGGCCGCCGCTGGCGCGAGGTGGTGTATCCGCAGGTGCGCGAATTCATCGCGCGCTACGATGCGGATCCGGTCGGTAGCCGCGACCTGGCCACCGTGACCCCGATCCGCAAGCGCGGCAAACGCGCCTGAGGTACCCAAGAAAATCCCCGGCAATGCCGGGGATTTTCATCTTGATCTGCGTGCAACCGCCACAGCGCGTCATGCCAGCGGCAAGTACCACCATCGACCTGCGCACGCTGACATCTAGGCAAGGCGCATCACGCAGCCGCCTCTCCGCTCCTGACCAGCAGTTGCTTGGCGAACATGCCGTGCAGCTTGCCGAACGCGCGTGCCAGATGCAGCGTAACGAACAACAACAGCACGCCCACCGCGAACAACGGCAGCGTCAGCCAGGCGCTGGTGATGTCCAGGCCATCCCAGGTCAGCACGGCGACCTGGTCGAACAACGCCGCGATCGGTGAAGCGGCCAGGCCCAACGACAGCGATAGCAGCGTGCAAAACACGGTGAAATACACAATGCCCAGCGGCAGCATCAGCAGGAAGTACAGCATCGTGCTCCAGGTCCGCGCGTCGGTAAACATCGCGCCGATGCGCTGCAGCCAACCGCCTTGCAGGCCCGGGTGTTGCGGGCGACGCGGCATGCGCACACCCAGCAACGTCTCGACCACGCGGCCTTCCACCAGCGACAACACCCGCACCGAGCCGAAGAACAACACCAGCAGCGGCACGCCGATGATCAGGATCAGCATCCCCACCGACAGGCTGGCGCCGGTCACGACCCAGGTGAAATAGAACACCCCGGTGAGCAGTGACAGCAGCATGTAGAACAATGCGCCATAGGTGCGCGGGTCGGCAGCCACGCCGAAGAACGTGCCGATCCACGATGCCCGCTGCGGTGGCACCGGGGGGCGCAGTGCGCGTGCCACAGTCACTTCGGTTTCGCGGTAGATCTCTGCCACTTCCTCCGGGGCGCCGTAGCTGCTGGCCACGCCGGCAATGACCTCGGCCTCGCTCTTGCCCTGCTGTTCTGCCAGTTCGGAACGCAGATACTCTTCGGCGTCGTACAGCGCGTCCTGGATCATTGCCGGATCTGCCCCGGACAGCGCCTGGCGCAGCTGCAGCAGATAATCGCCAATGGTGGTCGGCAACGGGTGTGCCTGTGCAATCGTGTTCATGAGTGGGTCCCCTCCAGCACGGAATCAACGGAATCTCGGGTGGCACGCCAGGCGGCGGTCCAGTCGCGCAGGCAGTCACGCCCGCTGTCGGTGATGCGGTAATACCGCCGCGGCGGCCCGGAGGCCGAGGGTTCGACATGGCTGTGCAGCAACCCGGCCCCTTCCAGATTGCGCAGCACCGGATACAGGGCACTCTGCTTGCCGCTAAGCACGCCCTCCAGACGCTCGAGCCGCTTGGCGATGAGGTAGCCGTACAGCGGTGCATCGGCCTGCGCCAGGACGGCCAGCAAGGCCAACGACACGGTGCCCGCACTCAGTTCCTTCTGAAATTTGCGTAGGTGGATATCCGGCTCGCTCATCGGCCATCTCCGCTAGGTTGAAGGTGATGCTATGTAGAACCTAGCTATAGTGAATGTGCCGGTAGTCACGGGCGGGATTGGGGAGTCGGGATTGGAGATTCGCGAAAGCAAGAACAAAGGCGTGGTCGCCAGCTTGTGTGAGTAATTGTCAGCATCGCAGCGAACTCCACCGCAAAACGCAGCGCCGCCGTTGCGAATCCCCAATACCGAATCCCGACTCCCCGCCCCGCTAGCGCCCGCCTGCGTAAACCCAGTGCGTTCATGAGCTTAGAACCTTTGGGTTACTGCCTTTCTGGCACGGCTTTACTACAGTCGGTGTCCCCCCTGCCGATACCTTTCGCCTAGGGGTTTTCACTTTCGACGGGGAATACGATGCAAATGACACGCTTGGCGCAGCCGGCCATGGCTGATACTTCCTTTGGTGCCACACGGCGCCTGTGCCTTGCGATCGGGTTGGCGCTGCCGGGCCTTGGCCTGGCGCAGGTGCAGCCGGCGCCGACCAATGCCGAGCAGGCGGTCGCCGAGCCGGCCAAAGCGCCGGTCACCGCCGCACCGGCAACCGCCAAGGGCTATCCGCTCGAAGCGCAGGGTTGGGGTGCCAAACAAGGCGGCAACATGTGGCAGGTGCGCTGGGCCGAAGACTGGTCGTATCTGAAGGACCCGTCCAAGCGCAAGAGTCCGTTCGATCCGCTCAAGTACATTCCGCTCAACGACGACGGCGATGTGTACGTGTCGCTCAGCAACGAGTTGCGCGTGCGCAGCAATACCATCACCAATCCGGGCCTGATTCCCGGCAGCCATTCGCAGCAGCAATATCTGCTGCGCGCCTTCTTCGGCGCCGACTTCCATGTAGGCGAGCACTTCCGTCTGTACACGGAATTGGCGCATGGCAGCCTGGACGGGCGCAACGAAGGCACCAAGACCGGCACCCAGGAAAACAACGCGATCCTGCAGCAGGTGTTCTTCGACGTGAAAGGCCGGATCGGCAGCGCCGACACCGGCTTGCGCGTCGGCCGCCAGGTGTTCGTCGATGGCCCGACCACGCTGATGGCGCTGCGCGACAACACCGATATCTTCGTGACCTTCAACGGCGCGCGCGCCTGGGCAATTGGCGACAGGACACGTGTTGACCTGTTCGATTTCAATTTCAACATCGATGGCACCGAAGGCCTCGGCGATGATCGCATCGACCGCTCGCGGCACTTCCGCGGCGTGGTCGGTGGCTACCGCCTGGCGACTGCCAAGCCGATGTACCTGGAGCCGTTCTTCTATCAGTTCCGCAACGACAACCAGGTGTGGGGACGCCAGACCGCGGAAGAAAACCGCAATTACTACGGCCTGCGCCTGTGGGGCAATGTGGGCAAGCTGCGCACCGATTCGTTCGTGACCGTGCAGCGCGGCAGCTTCGGTGGACGCGACCTGCGCGCCTACATGGCCAGTACCTCCAATGCCTGGTCGTTGAGCGAATCGGGCTGGAAGCCGCGCCTGGGCTTCCATAGCGAAATCGCCTCTGGTGGCGGCGGCACCTCCGGCACCGGCACGTTGCGCAACAACAACTTCCTGTACGGCAACACGATCTACTTCAGCTGGGCCACGTTCTTCGGCCCGGTAAACCTGGTCACGGCTGCACCGACGTTGACGTTCTCGCCGACCTCCAAGCTCACCGTGAACCTGGAGTGGGAAACGCTGTGGCGCCAGACCACCAGCGATGCGATCTACAACAACCAGGCACGCGCCTACGCACGCACCCAGAACACCGGCGAGCGCCGCATCGGCACCATGCCGCGCATCAACGCCACCTGGAACATCGACCCGAACTGGTCGGTGACCTTCCGCGCCGAACATCTGATGGCCGGGCCGGCGTTGGAGAAGGCCGGCTACGGCGATTCGACCTTTGTGATGGGCTGGTTGAACTTCCGCTTCTGACCACAGCCGTTGGGTGCGTCATGCATCCCCAATAGGCAGTGGCGTCATCACATGCCGCGTCCCGCAAGGACGCGGCATGTTGTTTTTTTACGTGCGGGCATGCCGATGACAGCGAACAAGGCAGACACAGACGCGCGCGCTGCATTCAAGGCGTAAGGTCGTCCTGACCTCCGGCCGCTTCAGGCAACCAACGCACCACTGCGCAGATACCAGGCAGGCGTGGCGGATGCTTCGCATCGGCATTGCCACGCACGCTGATACATGCGCGCCTCCGAGCGCACCTGGCGACTGCTCGATCCGATTGACTGCTATCCGTCGGAGGTCGCCAGGCAGCCGCTGCGGATGCAAGCATTGCGCATGCAAGCGCAGACCGCCTGCACCAGCGCTGCGACCTGCGCCTGGCGATGCGGAAGGCGTCTTGTTTTAGTGAGCCGCTGAGGCTGCCTGTGTGGCCGCGATCGCACTGCCTGGCAACGGCCAGCGATCATTGCCCGCCACGCCCTCCGGTCGTGCGTACTGCCGAAGCGTCAGGCTCTTGCCGTCGTTTCCGGTGCCTAGCGGGCGCACCTGTCCACGCAACGCAGGCGGTAGCGCGGCGATCTGCTGCGCCAGCGGCGTTGTCGGCGCAGGATGGTCGCGCAACCACTGCAGCGCCGACAGCGCGCGCAATGCAGCGGCGGTGTCCTGCATCTTGTGCTGATAGTTGACGTAGTCCGGATGCGACACGCTTGCCAGCAAACACCCGGTTGCATTGGCGATGCAGGCCACCGATGCGGTCTGGGGCAGCGGGATCAGCGTTTGCGGAACCGGCCGATCCTGCGCCAGCAAGGTCCGCACCGGCGCGCTGCAGGCCCAGGTAAAGGTGGGCGCCAGCAAGGCCTGGGTGCGGTCGTCGTCCAGCAACCGCAACGGGAAGCGGTCTTGCCAGGACGATTGGCTGCCTTGCGTCAACGCATCCTCCTGCAGCATCGCAAATACCATCCGCGATTCACCGTGCAACGCGTGACACAGCGCGATCTCATCCACCGGCAGCGGCGCAAAGGCAGCGGCGCATTGCGCGGGCAGCGGATGCTGCGCCGGCAATTCGGCCAGCATGTCGGCAAACAGGTGCGCATTGCCGCGCAACATCGCCGCGCCGATCATCGTGATCGCCAGATTGTCGCTACTGCGCATCAGGACACGGGCCACCTGCGCATCGGTGCAGACACCGGACAAGGCCTGGGTGGTGCGCCCCTGGACAAAGTCCAAGGCGCTGGCCGTCATCGACAAGGACATGCGCGGCAGTTCGGGCAACGGCGTATCGGCGCGTGGACGGAACGGGCTGCGGTAGTCGGCGTGTTGCGCCAACGCCCGCATCCGCGCCAGCATCGGTGCCTGTGCGGCCAGCGCAGCGGCATAGGCCTGCGGTTGTTCGCGCACGCGCTGCAAGCATCCGCCAGCGCTGGCCATGCATAGCGCAGGCGCGCCGGATGGCCAACCTGGCAAGCGCCGATAGCCTGCAGCGGCGCTTTGGAATGCCGCATGCTCCGGCAACCGATTGAATCGCGCGAGGTCTTGCGCCAGCACTGTCTCGCGCTGCGCCTCGGGAATCGCGTACGACAACGACCACAGCGCCCCGAACATGTTGCTCCCGCGCAACGGTGGAAGCGGCTGGCGCAGCTGCGCCAACGCCTCACGCTGCGATTCGGGAATCGGCCAATGCCTGGAGACCGTATACAGCGCCAGCACCGCTGCGATCAGGATGCAGACACCGAGCAAGGCGGCTTTGAGAAATTTGGCGAGCACGTGCGAAAGATCCATCCCTGGGAGCTGCGCATCTTAGTGCCATCTGCGCAGGCCTGCGATGGGCATAGACGCATCGCGTGCCTTGGGGCTACAGACCATCGGCAACCGTGTGTCTGGCGGCCCGCGCAACGTTGGGCAATGACACCGCGCGCTGGCGATGGGCGGTGGTCTCAGTAAGTGGTTGAAAGAATCCGGGTGCTGGCAGACATCGCCCCACCCTTCATCCGCCGCTGCGCGCCATGGTTCCCGACGGCAGGAGGGCTGTACGAGCCGAACGGGTTGCCCGCTGCCGCTGGGCTGCGGGTACCGCCAGGTCGATGTCGAGGTAAGTACAGGAATCATGGGATTGCAGCGGATCGCGGCACGCGAAACACTCTTGCCAATCGCGAATGCCTGCTGCCAAACCCCGCCCCCAGCTCCACCGAGCGTGGCCGAATGCCTACACTATGGCGATGTCCGAATCCCCCACTCCCCACGTCCGCCCTTCCCTGCAACGGGTCTTTCTGACCGGGTTGCTCACCTTGCTGCCGGTCTGGTTGACCTGGGTGGTGGTGAAGTTCGTTTTCTCGCTGCTTTCGGGCATCAGCAGCCCGTGGGTGGTGCCGCTGTCCGAACGCATCGCTGCCTCGTTCCCCGATTACCTGGGCTGGTTCAAGGCGCTGTGGGTGCAGAACACCATCGCGTTGATCGCCACGGTGGCAGTCATCCTGTTCGTCGGGATCCTGAGCCGGCGCGTGATCGGCCAGCGCTTGCTGCGCTGGTTCGAGGCCATCATGCGGCGCATTCCGCTGGCCAGCGTGGTCTACGACAGCGCGCGCAAGCTGCTGGACATTTTGCAGACCCAGCCCGGCAGCACCCAGCGCGTGGTGCTGATCGATTTCCCACATCGCGACATGAAATCGGTGGGCCTGGTCACCCGCGTGATCAAGGAACAGGGCACCGGCCGCGAGCTGGCCGCGGTCTACGTGCCCACCACGCCCAACCCCACCTCCGGCTACCTGGAAATCGTGCCGGTGGAACTGCTCACGCCCACCGACTGGAGCGTGGATCAGGCAATGAGCTTCATCATTTCCGGTGGCGCCGTGGCGCCCGAATCGGTTCCCTTCACCCGGACTGCGGATCGCTGACACCATGTCCCATGTGCGCACCCTCGACGATCGTGCGGTCCGCCTGTTCATCGCACTGGCGGCCTTCTTCTGCGTCAACGCGGCGCTGGCCGAGTTCATTGGCGTCAAGATCTTCGCGTTGGAAGACACGCTCGGCATTGCGCCACTGAACTGGAATCTGTTCGGCCAGCGCGGCTCGCTCAGCTTCACCGCCGGCACCTTGCTGTGGCCGATCGTGTTCATCATGACCGACACCATCAACGAGTTCTTCGGCAGCCGCGGGGTGCGTTTCATCTCGTGGGTGGCGGTGGTGCTGATCGGCTATGGCTTCGTGTTCGCCTTCGCGGCCATTGCGCTGGCGCCGGCGGGCTGGTGGGTCACTGCGGCGCAGAGCCAGGGGGTGCCCGATTACCAGGCCGCATTTGCGGCAGTGTTCGGACAAGGGCTGTGGACCATCGGCGGCTCGCTGGTGGCATTCCTGTTCAGCCAGTTGATCGATGTCTCGGTGTTTCACCGCATCCGTCGCGTCACTGGCGAAAAACACGTGTGGCTGCGCGCCACCGGCTCCACTGCGGTCTCGCAGGTGGTGGACAGCTTCGTGGTGATCTATATCGCCTTCGTGCTCGGCCCGCAGCATTGGTCGATCGACCAGTTCCTGGCGGTGAGCACGCTCAACTACATCTACAAGATGGGCTTTGCGGTCTTACTGATCCCGCTGCTGTATCTGGCACGCCGCGGCATCACCGCGTACCTGGGCGCCGAGCGTGCCGAGCAGCTGCGCGAAGAAGCCGCTGCCGACTGAGCCGGGCTGTCTCCCAGCCAGGGTCATCGCAACGCAATGGGTTGCGGCGGCAACGTCTGGTCGCCAGTGGTCCTGATCGCGGCGCTGCGAGCCAGCCCACCGCGGTGTGACTTGGACGCAGCCTTGCCGGTCATGTCGCAGCGCACCACATCACCCCAGGCGCAGCACCGCGCCCATGCGCCGCATGAATTGCCGATAGGCGGTATGCCCCCAATGGGTGGCCGTAACCGTGCGGATCGGGCAAGCTCCCCCCCTCGCTTGTTTCCGGAGCCGGTAATGCCCCTCAGCTTTTCCCGCCTGCTGTCCCTGGCCATGGCCGCCCTCGTGAGCCTGTCGCTGGCGGCGCCGGCCGATGCGGCCAAGAAGAAGACCGCCAAGGCACAGACCACGCAAACGCGCGCGAAGGCGAGCAAAGGCAAGAAGACCGCCAAGCCGGCAGCCAAAAGCACCAAGGGCAAGGGCAGGAAGGCCGCCAAGGTCAGGCCACGCACGGTGGCCGCGCCGGTGGTGCTGACCAAGGCGCAGCAGCTCAACCTGCTGTACGACCAATACTGGGACGCCTCGCTCAAGCTCAACCCGCTGCAGGCCACCTTCCAGGGCGAGAGCCGCTACAACGACCAGTTGCCGAACTTCCTGTCGCCGGCATTCCGCCAGCAATCGCACGATTTCACCGTACTGTGGCTGGGCAAGGCCGAGGCGCTGGGGCCCGATGGGCTGAGTGGGCAGGACCTGCTCAGTTACCAGATCTTCGTGCGCGATGCGCGCAGCGCACTGGCCGCCGAGCAGTTCCCCAGCTGGATGCTGCCGATCAACCAGTTCTACAACATCGCCAGCATTGCGGTGGTGCTGGGTTCGGGCACCGGCGCGCAGCCGTTCAAGACGGTCAAGGATTACGACAACTGGTCGCGGCGTGCGCTCGGCATTCCCGACCTGTTCGAGCAGGCCATCGCCAACATGCGTGCCGGCATGCAGGCCGGCGTGGTGCAGCCCAAGGTGCTGATGCAGAAGGTGCTGCCGCAGCTGGACGCGATCATCGCGCGCAATGCCGAAGACAGCCTGTTCTGGGGGCCGGTGCGCAACCTGCCCGCCGACATGCCCGAGGCCGACAAGCAGCGCATCACTGCCGAGTACAAGCGCATGATCGAAGTGCGCATCATGCCGGCCTACCGCGCGTTGCGCGGCTTCATCGCCACCGAATACCTGCCCGCCTGCCGCGATAGCGATGGACTGGCGGCATTGCCCAATGGCGCGGCGTGGTACGCCTATGACGTACGCCAGAGCACCACCACGGATTTGACCCCGGAACAGGTGCATCAGATCGGCCTGGATGAGGTCGCTCGCCTGCAGGGAGAAATCCAGGCAGTGGCCAAACAGGTCAAATTCCGCGGCAACCTGCCCAAGTTCTACAAGTTCATGCAGACCGACCGGCGCTTCGGCTTCCGCAGCGACACCGAGTTGCTGGGCACGTACCGCAGCCTGCAGGGCCGCGTGCAGCTGGCGGTGCCGCGGCTGTTCAACACCCAGGGCATGCCGGCGCTGGAAGTTCGTGCGGTGGAACCGCAGCGTGCGCAATCGGCCGCCAGCGGCTCGTACATGCGCCCAAGCGGCGACGGCAGCACGCCGGGCATCTTCTACGTCAACACCTCGGACCTGCCTTCACGCAAGACCTGGGAGGCCGAGAGCCTGTACCTGCACGAAGCGGTGCCCGGCCACCACTACCAGCTGGGGTTGCAGCAGCAGTTGACCGACCTGCCCAAGTTCCGCCGCCTGGGCGGTGAGACGGCCTACATCGAAGGCTGGGGCCTGTATGCCGAATCGCTTGGCCGCGAGCTAGGGCTGTATGACGACCCCTACAACTACTACGGCTATCTGCAGAACGCCTTGTGGCGCTCGATTCGCCTGGTCACCGACACCGGCCTGCACAGCAAGGGCTGGACGCGTAGCCAGGCCATCGACTACATGGTGGACAACTCCGCCATGAGCCGTGCCGATGCCGAAGCCGAGGTCGACCGCTACATGGCCATCCCCGGCCAGGCGCTGGCCTACAAGGTGGGCGAGATGAAGATTGCGCAATTGCGCGAGCAGGCGCAGCGCGAGCTGGGCCCACGCTTCGATGTCCGCGCCTTCCACACCGAAGTACTCAAGGACGGCTCGGTGCCGCTGGATATCTTGCAGGACAAGATCCAGCGCTGGATCGCCACGCAGAAGGGATAAAGCGTACGGCTACGGTAGTTGGACGCTGCTGACCCGTTACTGCGGGTAGGCCTTCGATGCGCGCGCGTTCGCAGGTCGGGTCAGCCCAGCGCACGCGCCGCCGCCAGCGCGGCGATATCGCGCGGTGCGGTGCGGCAGCAGCCACCGATCAAGCGCGCGCCAGCCGCCAACCAGTGCGCATGCTGGTCGGCCAACGTGAGCGCAGCCCCGTGACCGGCGTGCCAGCGCTTGTCGCTGGCGTCGTAGTGCTCGCCCGAGTTCGGATATACCACCAGCGGCAGCGCAGTCAACGCCGCAAGGCTGTGCAATGCAGCGCTCGCCTGATCCAGTGCAATGCAGTTGATGCCCACCGCAATCACCTGCGCGCAGGCATCCAGCGCCGGCACCACCTGCGCCAGCGGCGTGCCGTCGCTCAGATGCGCCGCATCGCGCAAGGTGAAGGAAAACCAGGCATGCAGCTGCGGAAATTCGTGCTGCAGCAACTGCCGCAGGGCCACGATTTCGCTGGCCGATGGCAGCGTCTCGCAAGCCAGCAGATCCACGCCCGCCTCGGCCAGCGCGGCGATGCGCGGGCGATGGAAATCCATCAACTGCTCGATCGGCAGCACGTAGTCGCCACGATATTCCGAGCCATCGGCCAGATACGCGCCATACGGCCCCACCGAGCCGGCCACCCACAGCGGCGCCGCATACGGGTGCAGGGTCAGATGATCGGCACGCGCCTGCGCCGCCAGCGCCACGCTGCGAGCGATCAACGCCTGCGCTTGCGCAGCATCCAGTCCGCGTGCGGCAAATCCCAGCGGCGTGGCCTGATAACTGGCGGTGATCGCGCATTGCGCACCGGCAGCGAAGTAGTCGCGATGCACCTGATAGATCAGCTCCGGCTGCTCCATCAGCACGCGCGCCGACCACAGCGCATCGTTGAGATCGCAGCCGCGCTGTTCCAGCTCGGTGGCCAGCGCGCCATCCAGCACCACATAGCCATCGTGCTGCAAGGCCTGGCTGAAAGGTGCGTTGGCGCGCGGCTGGCGTGGAAGAATCGTCATGCGTGCAGTCTCCGGGCCGCAAGCCATTGAGTCAGTGCGTAGGCGCCATAGCACAGCGCGACGAACGGAACACCGCACCACAGCGCAATGCGCTGCTGCGGATCAAATGCCAGGCCGATGCAGGCGAGCAGACACAGCGAAAAGCCCAGAATTGGGGTCCATGGGTACCACGGCGCGCGATACGCCAACGTTTCCAGCGCAGCGCCATCGCGCAGCAGTTGGCGACGGAAACGGTAATGCGCCGCGCAGATGCTCAGCCACACCACCACGACCGCGAATCCCGAGACCGCCGAGATCGCAACGAACACCGTCTCTGGCGCATACACGCCGGTGAGCAGCGCCAGCAAGCCGCCCAGCATGCTCAGCGACACGGCACGCAGTGGAATGCCGCGGCCGGTCAGGCGCGCCAGGCCGCTCGGCAACGTGCCTTCGTTGGCCAACGACCACAGCATGCGCGCGGCCGCATACAGACCGGAATTGGCCGCCGACAGGATCGCGGTGAGGATCACCGCATTCAAGATGTCGGCTGCATATGGAATGCCCAACAGCTCGAAGGCGCGCACGAACGGGCTGGTTTCCACCGCCGCTTGTTTGGCGGGAAGCAGCGCCGCAAGCACCAGCACCGTGCCGACGAACAGCACCACCAGCCGCACCAGCGTGGTGCGGATTGCCAGCGGAATCGCGCGTGCAGGCTGGGCGGCTTCGCCGGCCGCCACACCGATCAACTCGGTGCCGGAAAATGCGAAATTCACCGCCACCATCGTCATCAAGATCGGCAGCGTGCCATGCGCAAACCAGCCCTCGGCGCGCAGATGGCGCAGCCCCGGTGCGGGCGAACCATCGGCCAACGGCAACAGACCGATCACCGCCGCGCCGCCAAGCACGATGAATACCAGGATGGTGACCACCTTGATCAACGAAAACCAGAACTCGCCTTCGGCAAACCAGCGCGCCGAGACTGTATTCAGGCCGAAGATCAGCGCGCAGAACAGCAGGCACCAGGGCCACGCCGGACTGTGCGGAAACCAGTACTGCATGCAGAACGCTGCGGCAGTCAGGCTCGAGCCCAATGCCACCGTCCAGGTCAACCAGTACAACCACGCCACCACGTAGCCGGTCGCCCGGCCGAGGTAACGCGCGGCATACACGTGAAACGCACCGGTTTGCGGCATCGCCACCGCCAGCTCGCCCAGGCATTGCATCACCAGGTACACCACCAGTGCGCCGATCAGATACGCCAGTACCGTGCCAAGCGCGCCGGTGCTGGCAATGATGTACCCGGTGTTGAAAAACAGGCCGGTGCCGATCACGCCGCCCAGCGACAGCATCACCAGATGGCGCACCTGCATGCTGCGCTGGAACTGCGGCGCGGTGGCAGACGACGATTCGGGCATGGGTGCATCTGATCGGGGGGAAGCTTTATCCTGCCACGCGCAGCCAGACGGGCACAGCCGTGCGCAAGCCAGCCGTGGGCGAGGGCCCGCCTCTGACTGGCGGGCGGTGATGCTGCCGATCGGTTCGTTCGCCGTGCCGGTCAGGGATCGAGCCGGCAATAGGCGCCCGGTATGTAGCCGAAGCTCTCGCTCATCGCTTTGCGAAACTCGGCGAATGTGAAGTCGGTCGCCACTCGCATCAACACGCCGGCATAGGCACCGCCGGTTTTGCCGTTGCTGCCGGTGCCCCACTGCACCTGCCAGGTTGCGTAGGTATTACCGTCGTGGGCCTGCGCGCGCTGCAGGTCCACACGCAGGCCTTTGACCAGTTCCATGCCCGAAATCACGCCTTCGCTGTTGGCGTAGTTGGCGGGGACTTGGATCACGGTACCGTCGTTGACATCGCTGCGGCGGATGCCGAGATGGTTGGCGATCTTCGCCGCCAGGTAGTCGTCGAGCACATGCTTGCGGATCGCGTTGCTGGCACTGCCGAACGTGCCGGTGCCGTTGTTGGTGTAGGTGGTCATGGAGAAAGTCCTCTGGTGTTGGGTGGATGACCGGATGGGCGACGGTGCCGGGCCGGTCAGAGTTGGTGCAGGCGTTCGATGAACCGCGTGCGGTCCTCGATGCGCTGGTCGGTGGCGATCAGCGGCCTGCCCTGCCAGGTCGCCTTGCCGACGCGGGCGAGGGTTACCTGGGCATCGGTGAGATCGGCGGCCTTAACCTCCACGCTCTCGGTCAACTGCGCATAGCGGATCAGCAACCGATCACGTGCGATGTAGACCACCTGGCTGGACGTCGCCGTGCCCATATTGATCTCGATCTGCTCCACCAGCGCCGGCAACCGGTGCGATGTCAGCAGTTCGAGGCGATTGACGCTGCAGATGCACGACCAGCCGGCAAACATGCCGTCCTCGGTGAGCAGGGGAGCAAATTGCGGCAGCCAGGCCAGCGAAAAGCAGCTATCGACGACCAGCGCCGGCGTGCGGATGCCGATGGTGACCAGATCCTCGATGAAGCTCGTGACCTTTTCGACACCTGTGCAGTCGTTTAACTTGGTCGGTGCTCCTTGGTTGTCGACATCGCCGTGGCCGCCGCCGATCCACAGCGTGTCGTAATGCAACTGCGGCGTGCCCTGCTCGGTGCGCGGCAAGGCCGCGAAGATGGCGTCGCGATCGGGCAGCGTGCCGGCCGGGTGCCGGATCACATGCACGCCCTGGGGGATGGATTTGAGATGCTGCGGCTGGAACGCAAGAATGGACATGGGCAGGCTCGGTTGGCATGGAAGGACGATGCCGCGGCGGCGTCATGCAAACGCACACCGGTACGACATCGGTGTCCAGCATCGGCGGCGGCGACAGTGCAACCCATCGGCAAACCCCTGAGATCGGCCTGCCACGCGGAGGATGTTGGCGCTGCACGTCCGTGCTGGCGCCATGCGCGCGTCAGCCGTGCGGTGGTCTTCGATGTGCACGCACGGAGCGCTGCGTCACGCGCATTGCATAACCCCGCCCGATGTCGATCGGCCATCCTGCCAAACGCACGCAGACCAGCACAGCCATGCGTAGGCGCGCGGTGAAACAGGACCTGCGGCTAACGCTCGGGCGATTATGCTGCCGATTGGTTTCTGCTGGTCCTCTGACATGCCGCACCCTTACCTTCGATCTGCACAAACATCCGTGCACTGCCTGCTTGCCGGGCGCTTGCCCACAAATCCGCCAAGGCCACAGCACGCTGCGTGCGATAGCGGTGCTGCGTCCTGCATCGCGGACGGGCGCCTGCCATCTGCATGCGAGGCGCCGTCGAGCGCGCCGGCACTGCCCGGCCGGTCAACGTCAATGCGCCGGAGCGCGGCATGATGCTCGCCGGCATCCACCATGTGGCGATCATCGCCGGCGACTACGCGCGTTCCAAACGGTTCTATTGCCAGATCCTGGGCCTGCGCGTGCTCGACGAGCATTACCGACAGGCGCGCGATTCGTGGAAGCTGGATCTGGCGCTGCCCGATGGCGGACAGATCGAGTTGTTCTCGTTCCCCGCTGCCCCGGCACGCCCCAGCCGCCCTGAAGCCCAAGGGCTGCGCCACCTTGCGTTTCGCGTCGCAGATCTGGACAGCGCGGTTGCGCACCTCAATGCATCCGGCGTGGCCACCGAAGACATCCGCATCGACGAATACACCGGCCGCCGCTTTACCTTTTTTGCAGATCCGGACGAGCTGCCGCTGGAGTTGTACGAGGTCGGCTAGCGTATGCCTGACGGAACCGTAGTGCAGCGAGGCACGCGTACCCGTTGAGTCATACGCCGACCTTCGCCTCGCAAAGGTATCGACCGCGTGACTCAAGCGCAGGGACGAGCGGCCGTTATCAAGAGGCTGGCGTCATGTCGCCGCGGTGGCGTCGCAGGCATGGATGCGGCACAGACAACGTACGCCATGCCGGACCTGACGCATGTTTCATTTCATCTTGCGCATCGTTGTAGCCGTGGCGATCGTACTTGCCGGCTGCGGTTTTCTTTTCCCCAAGCGCTATGTCGCGCCAAAACCTGGCGAGCCGTTCGCCACCCTGTCGCTGGCCAAGCCCACCAGGCCCAACCCGATACCCATCGAGCCGGTCCAATACTTCGATGTTTTCGACGATGCCAGCTGCGCAAAGGGTGGCCATGGCGGATTTCTGGGCGCACTGACGCCGCCCGTCAACGGCGTGCTCGGGAAGTTGAGCAACAATCAGTCTCGCGAGGCGTATTCGGTTGTCCCCGACAGACAGCTGTTTTTACGTGCACGAATGGTGCAAACGCTCGACTCGCGTCGTCGGAGCCTGACCACAAACAATTGCACCAACCTGGTGACATTCAAGCCCGCGCCTGGCGAGCACTATGTCGCTAGCCAGCTCTATGATGATCAACGCTGCCTGCTTACCGTCATCGACGAAAAGACCGGCCTTGCCCCGGCAGATTTGGAAGTTGTTCCGATTTCAGGCGAGTGCCATGCCGACTAGACGCATCCTGATCACGGCACTGGTCGCGCTTCTGGCCGGTTGTGGGATGACGCGCAGCGCGTCGATTTCCTTGTCGACCTTCGATGAGCCACGCGATGGGCCGCGTGCGCGTATCCGCTTGGTCACCGAACGACCCGCACCCGTGCTTTATCCAAACCGCACATGCGTCGGCGGAGCGATCCGTGGCGCCGGAATTGCGCCAAGCTCGCGGCCCGGTCCATTCGGCACGGGCGCAGGGCAGAAGATAGGGATACCTGCCGTTGCCGTCAGCGGAGGACGCTACGTGACTGAAACGCAGGTCAAGGCAGGCGAGCCGCTCACCCTGTCGCTGTCGGCAGGTGGCTGCATGGACAACCGCTGCGTAGTGAACGCACCGCTATGTACCGTAAGCCGCAGCTTTGTCCCTGAGGCCGGCCAGGATTATGTCGCCACCCTCCTGTTGCAAGGGCAGGAGTGCGAGGTGGAGATGTTCCGCATCGTCACCCAGCAGGGACGAACACGCCTCATGGCCGAGCAGACGGTGGCGGCATCGCGTTGCCCCGTTTCAAACTGAACGCCCTGACTTTCCCGCACCATACCCCACGGTATACATTCGCGATCAGGCCGCCGACGGCGGCCCTAGCAAACCCTGGGAGGGGAACCATGCGCAAGACCTTCAAGACCCTGTTGCTCGCGCTGCCGCTGGCGGCCGCTTCGCTGATGGCCCATGCGGCCGATTCGCCGGTGGGCCGCTGGACGACCATCGACGATGAAACCGGCAAGCCCAAGTCGGTGGTGCAGATCGAGCAGGCCGCCAATGGCACGCTGAGCGGCAAGGTGGTCGAGATCCTGCAGTCGTCCAAGGGGCCCAACCCGGTCTGCGACAAGTGCGACGGCGCACTCAAGGGCAAGCCGATCAAGGGCATGACCATCCTGTGGGGCCTCAAGCCCGACGGCACCGCAGTGTGGAGCGGTGGTTCGGTACTCGACCCGGCCAAGGGCAAGACCTACAAGTCCAAGATCACCCTCACCGACGGCGGCAAGAAGCTGCAGATGCGCGGCTACGTCGGCATCGAAGCGCTGGGCCGTACCCAGACGTGGGTGCGTGAGTAATCGGGATTCGAGATTGGTGATTCGGGATTTGCACGAGCGGGCGTCCTTCGGGGCGCCCTTTTTTGTGCACAGGCGCATTTTGGGGCTTGCCTGCAAGCAGGATTAACGGCTGCCGCTGCTGCAGAGATGGCTAACGCCGCGCGGCTCGACAGGCAGGCGGCTTGATCCTGCTTTGACGAATCCCCAATCCCCAATCCCGGCTCACGACTAATGCGATAATCGCGCGTCCCCCGCATTACGCCCGCCATGACCCGCACCGCACTCGTCACTACTGCCCTGCCCTACGCCAACGGCCCGCTGCATCTTGGCCATCTGGTCGGCTACATCCAGGCCGATATCTGGGTGCGCGCGCGCCGGTTGCGCGGCGACAAGACCTGGTTCGTCTGTGCCGACGACACCCATGGCACGCCGATCATGCTGGCTGCAGAGAAGGCCGGGGTGACCCCTGAAGCCTTCATCGCCAACATCCAGGCCAGCCACGAGCGCGATTTCGCCGCGTTCGGCGTGACCTTCGACCATTACGATTCGACCAATTCGTCGGTCAATCGCGAGCTCACCGAAGCCTTCTACGCCAAGCTGGAGGCCGCCGGCCACATCAGCCGCCGCTCGGTGGCGCAGTTCTACGATACGGCCAAGGGCATGTTCCTGCCGGACCGCTACATCAAGGGCATCTGCCCCAACTGCGGCAGCCCCGACCAGTACGGCGACAACTGCGAAGTGTGCGGCGCCACCTATGCGCCCACCGAGCTGAAGGAACCGAAGTCGGTGATTTCAGGTGCCACCCCGGAACTGCGCGATTCGGAACACTTCTTCTTCGAAGTGGGCCATTTCGACGGATTCCTGCGTGAGTGGCTGGCTGGCGACGTGGCATTGCCCGGGGTCAAGGCCAAGCTCAAGGAATGGCTGGATGCCGAAGGCGGCCTGCGCGCCTGGGATATCTCGCGCGATGCGCCCTACTTCGGCTTCCAGATCCCCGGACAGCCTGGCAAGTATTTCTACGTGTGGCTGGATGCGCCGATCGGCTACCTGTGCAGCTTCAAGACGCTGTGCGCGCAGATGGGCGAGGACTTCGCCTCGCATCTGGTGGCCGGCACCCAGACCGAGCTGCATCACTTCATCGGCAAAGACATCGTCAATTTCCACGGCCTGTTCTGGCCGGCGGTGCTGCACGGCACCGGCCACCGCGCGCCGACCCGCCTGCACGTCAACGGCTACCTGACGGTGGACGGCGCCAAGATGTCCAAGTCGCGCGGCACCTTCGTCATGGCGCGGACCTTCCTGGATGTCGGCCTGGAGCCGGAGGCGCTGCGTTACTACTTCGCGGCCAAGTCTTCCGGCGGCGTGGACGACCTGGACCTCAACCTGGGGGATTTCATCGCGCGGGTGAATGCGGACCTGGTCGGCAAGTTCGTCAACCTGGCCAGCCGCTGCGCGGGCTTCATCGGCAAGCGCTTCGACGGCAAGCTGGCTGATGCGCTACCCGATGCCGCCCAGTACGACCGCTTCGTCGCCGCGCTGACGCCGATCCGCGAGGCCTACGAGCGCAACGACGCGGCCAGCGCGATCCGCCAGACCATGGCGCTGGCCGACGAGGCCAACAAGTACATCGACGACACCAAGCCGTGGGTGATCGCCAAGCAGGACGGCGCCGATGCGCAGCTGCAGTCGGTCTGCACGCAGGGCCTGAACCTGTTCCGCATCCTGGTGGCCGCGCTCAAGCCGATCCTGCCGCGCACCTGCGCCGAAGCCGAAGCCTTCCTGTCGGCGCCGATGACCAGTTGGGAAGACGTGGTCCGCCCGCTGACAGCGCACACGATCCAGCCCTACACCGCCCTGTTTACCCGTATCGACCCCAAACTGATCGACGCCATGACCGACGCTTCCAAAGACACGATGGCCGCACCTGCGGCACCGGCTGCAACCACCAAGCCCGCACCGAGCAGGGCCGACGCAAAGCCTGCCGCCGTTGCGAATCCCGAATCCCAAACCACCAATCCCGGCTTCATCAGCATGGATGACTTCGCCAAGCTCGACCTGCGCATCGGCAAGGTGCTGGTGTGCGAATTCGTGGAAGGCTCGGACAAGTTACTGCGTTTCGAACTGGACGCCGGCGAACTGGGCAAGCGGCAGATTTTCTCCGGCATTCGCGCCAGCTACGGCGAGCCGGACGCACTGGTCGGCCGCAGCGTGGTGTTCATTGCCAACCTGGCCCCACGCAAGATGCGTTTTGGCATCAGCGAAGGCATGATCTTGTCGGCCGGCTTCGACGGCGGCGCGCTGGCGCTGCTGGATGCCGACAGCGGCGCACAGCCGGGCATGCCGGTCAGGTAATGGGATTGGGGAGTTGGGAGTTGGGAGTTGGGAATCGGGAATCGTAAAAGCGGAGTCTGCAAGGTCTGCTGATTGCGAGCTTGAGAATCGCCGCACCCGACATCCACACAGCGATTTGCGCTTGAGAGGCTGACAAAACATATTGGAAAACACGAACTGATGAGGGATGCGCGAACAGCGCGCTCTCAAACCCCTCTCCTGCGGGAGAGGGGTTGGGGTGAGGTCGGGGCGAAGCTCTGGTGTGGTTGTCGCTGCACGTGGCTTCGCTCGTACCCTCATCCGCCGCTGCGGGGCACCTTCTCCCCCATGAAGGAGGACAATGTCCCGGTGGGGGAAGGGACATCCGGCACAGCTTCAACCAACTCCAATCCACCATCCACGCCCCAATGCACCTGGCCCTGTTCGACTTCGACCACACCATCACCACCTGCGACAGCTATGGCCGTTTCCTGCGCAAGGTGGCAACGCCGGCGCAGGTTGCGGCGGCCAGATGGCAGGCGGGGCCCTGGGTGTTGGGGTTCCGGATGGGCGTGGTGTCTGCCGCCGCACTGCGCGCGCGGGTGACGCGACTGGTTTTCAGCGGCCGCTCGCTCGATGAGATGAACGCGCATGGCGCCGAGTACGCGCGCACCGCGCTGCCAGGCATGCTGCGCGACGAGATGATGCAACGTATCGACTGGCATCAGGCGCAGGGACATGAAGTGGTGCTGGTGTCGGCATCGCTGGATCTGTATCTGCAACCGTGGTGTACCCAGCATGGGTTGTCGCTGATCTGCAATCGGCTGGAACACGCTGCAGATGTGCTGAGCGGGCGCTATGCCGACGGCGATTGCGGGCCGCACAAGGTCGCGCGGATTTGCAATCAATACGACTTGCATCGGTACGACTGCGTGCACGCCTATGGCGACAGCCGCGAAGACAAACCGATGCTCGCGCTTGCGCAACAACGCTGGTATCGCGGGCATCTGCTGCACTGAAATGGCCGCGACGTCCGCCCCTGCACCCGATCTGGTCGAACGCCTCGACCGCCTGCTGCCGCAGACCCAATGCGGGCAATGCGGGTATGACGGCTGTCGTCCGTACGCGCAGGCGATGGCAGATGGCCAGGCGACGATCGATCACTGCCCGCCCGGCGGCGATGCCGGGGCACGCGCCTTGGCGCAGGTGCTGGGCGTGCCTGCACGTCCCTACGATCGCAGTCGCGGCGCACACAAACTGCCGCAGGTGGCCTGGATCGTGGAAGCCGACTGCATCGGCTGCACCAAGTGCATCCAGGCCTGCCCGGTGGATGCCATCGTCGGCGGCGCCAAGCATATGCACACGGTGATCGCACCGTTGTGTACCGGTTGCGAACTGTGTCTGCCGGCGTGCCCGGTGGATTGCATCGAGTTGCATCCGACCGGCTGAGGCGGCGGTCAGCGCGATACCGCGTCCAGTCGATGCCTGCATGCTCATGGATTGGCGCGCAGTCCAGCATGACCACCAGCTGCGAAAGGCAGATTTCGAACTGCGCGACAGGCAGGCGATGCCCCGATCGATCAGTGGCCTGCGCATGCAGGTTGGAAGGCCGGCACCAAGAACATCGACACCGCCGCAAGCGGGTTGGCATTGATCCGAATCTCCGGGTTACAACCGCGTTTGGCTGCGCGCCAGTCGCATGCGCATGCAAACGTGTGCAACCGACATGTCGATGCGCCACGCTGCGGAGCGGTGGCCGCGAGCCACCGCGGACTGCGCGACCTGATCGCGCTGCGCGCGCATGCGCCCACCGTTGGAAACGTTGCACTACGCGCGCGCGCCGTGGCATATGCCACCACGCTTGCCGTCACTCTCGCTCGCCCATGGCGGCAAGACCACCGGTTGCCACACGAGGCCGTGCCGCTGCAGCACTGTCGCCAACCACTCCCAAGCCAGCCACGCCAGCGCCCACCACCGCGCCGTCAGGAACGTCCTGACGCAGCCGGCGCATCCGTGCTGCGGCCGCGCCCGTATTGGTAGGCACCCCATCGAGGATCTGCCGATGCGTCCACTTGCCGCCACCCTCGCCGCGCTCACCGTCCGTTGCCGGCCGATTCGGCCGTTGTTGCTGCTGGTACTCGGCAGCCTGCCGCTCGGCGCAGGCGCGGTGACGCGGGTGGACGGCGATGCCTTCGATGGCGACAACGGCGCGTTGCGGTATCGCGAGTCGCACTGGTTGCTCGACGATGGCGGGCGGCTGGTGCTGTACCGCTGCCCGGACGGGCGGGCGTTTGCGCGCAAGCAGGTCGACGGCGGCGGCAGCTCGCCTGATTTCAGCCTGATCGATGGACGCGACGGATATCGCGAAGGCGTGCGCCAACGCGACGGCGTCCGCGAAATGTACCAGCTCGCCCCCGGCAAACCCGAACGCCGCACCACGCTGCCGTCTGGCGGCGGCGCGCGGGTGATCGATGCCGGGTTCGACGCCTACCTGCGCGAGCACTGGGACGCCATTGCGCGTGCGCCGCAACAGGTGGACTTCGTGCTGCCCAGCCTGCAGCGGCAGTTGGGCTTCCGGGTCGAACGCCTGGGCGATGCTGCCGGCCAGCGGCGCTTCCGCATCAGCCTGGATGCCTGGTATGGGGCGGCAGTGCCATCGCTGGAGGTGCGTTATTCGCTCGCCGACAAGCGGCTGCTCGAGTTCCGCGGGGTCGGCAATCTGCGCGATGCGAACGGCCGCTATCCGCGCGTGCGCATCGTCTTTCCGGACACCCCCGCGCGGACGGCCAGTGCCGAGGAATTGCGCGACGCGCGCGAGCAGCCGCTGGCCACCTCGTGCAGCGCCCCATGAACCACGCCCGCGCCATCTTCACGTCCGACCACGCGCGCTTGCGTACAACGGCCCGGGCACCCATTCCCCCTACAGGAGCACCGTCGTGGCAAAAGCCTATCTCTGGATCAATGCAGTGCTCTACGTCGTCCTGGCGGTGTGGTGCACGCTCTCTCCGGCCAAGACCGCAACGGCAGTGGGCTATACCCAGCTCTCGCCGGCAGGGCAATCGGAGTATCTGGTCATCTACGGCGGGTTGCAGCTGGGCATGGCGTTCCTGTTCGGCTACTTCGCGTGGATCGACCAAGCCCGCACCGGCCTGGTGGTCGCCCTGGCGTTCTATGTTCCCATCGTGCTGTTCCGCAGCGTCTCGCTCTCGCGCTTGTGGCCGGTCTCCGCACCCACTGTTGCGCTTGCCGGGGTGGAGATCCTGTTGTTGCTCGCCGCGGTGCTGCTGTGGTTCCAGCGCAAGTGAAAGACACGCTCGGCCCAGTCCGGTAGCATCGCCCCCACCTCACCCAACGCCCGACCGCATGAGTGCCATTCCTGGCCACGACGACGATGAGACCGGACGCCTGCTGACCGCCACCGCGGGCGGCGACCGGCATGCTTTCGAAGCGCTGTATCGGCAAACCTCCGCCAAGCTGTTCGGCGTGTGCCTGCGGATGATCCCGCAACGTGCCGAAGCCGAAGAGGTGCTGCAGGACGTGTTCACGCTGATCTGGCACAAGGCCGGGCAGTTCGACCCGAGCCGCGCACGCGGGCTCACGTGGCTGGCGATGATCGCGCGCAACAAGGCCATCGACCATCTGCGCGCCAACGCGCCGCAGCGCCGCAACGTGGCGCTGGACGATGCCGGCGAACTGCGTGCCAGCGATGCCTCGCCGCTGGACCGCACCGAGCGCGCCAGCACGCGCCGGCGCATCGATCACTGCCTGGCCGAACTGGAACCGCCACGCAGCGAGTTGATTCGCACGGCATTCTTCGAAGGCATCACCTACGAAGAACTCGCCGCGCGCACCGATACGCCGATCGGCACGGTCAAGAGCTGGATCCGTCGGGGTCTGGCCAAACTCAAGGCATGTCTGGAACGATGAGTACGCCCTTTCCCATCGACCAGGAACCGCCACGCGACGTGCTGGCCGGCGAATACGTGCTTGGCCTGTTGAGCGCAGAAGAACGCCTGGCGGCCGAACAACGCATTGCCACCGACGGCCAGTTCGCCCAGGCAGTGCTGCAGTGGCAGGAACTGCTGGCGCCGCTGCTGGAGGAAATCGTGGCGCAGACGCCACCGGATCAGGTGTGGGTACGCGTACGCCAGGCGCTGGGCTTCGATACGCCCTTGCGCGCGGTGCCGTCTGCAGCGCCGGTCAGCACGACCGCGCCCGCGGCCCCGTTGTGGAACAACGTGCGGTTCTGGCGCTGGGCCAGCGTCGGCGGCCTGGCCACTGCCGCGGTCTGCGTGCTCGCCCTGCTCAACGTGCGCACGCCGCCGGCACCGGTGCAGCCGCCGTCAACCGGCGAAGTGGTGCAGACCCCGGTCACCCCGCCTGCGACCAATCCGCCTGCCGCGACCGGGATCGCCATGACTTCGACCCTGGCCACCGAAGACGGTCGCCCGGGTTATGTGGCCTTGATGGACGCCGACAAGCACACCATCACGGTGACGCCGCTGGACCGCACCGCCACCGCCGACAAGGTGCCGGAGCTGTGGCTGATCACCCCCGACGGCAAGGCCCATTCGATGGGCACCTTCGACGATCAGCGTGCACGCCGTGCGCAGATTCCCGATCAGTTGATGCCCATGTTGAGCAACGAGGCCATTCTGGCCGTCACGCTGGAGCCGCCGGGCGGCGCGCCCGGTGGCGTTGCCACCGGCACCGTGGTGGCCAAGGGCGGCATCAGCACGCTGGCGATGGCTCCCTGATCCAGCGCGCCTAACCTCGCCTGCGGGCACTCGCAGGCGGGGCTCTGCAAAACAGCCTCATCCGCGCCGGACGTCTCTGGCGCGGGCAATGTGTGCGCAGCTGCGCGATTCATTCGCGACGCCAAGCGAACCCCACCCATGCGTGCGACGATCAAGCGGGCTGGTGCATCTGTTTGCCGGCAGCGTCCGTACTGGGTCACGACTACCTATGGAGAATCACGCGTGCCGAGCACTGGCCTGGACCCTCACGCCGCAGCGCCCCAGCCCGCCACCGCACCACCGCGTGGCGGCCTGGCCGCACGCGTCGGCAGTCTGCGTCGCTGGGTGGATTCGCAAGCCGACGAGCCCCTGGACGAAGCGCGTGCCGATCGCATCGACTGGCTACGTGCCGTGCCCTTCATCGCCCTGCACCTGGCCTGCCTGGCGGTGTTCTGGGTCGGTGCATCCTGGTTCGCGGTGGGCATGGCAGTGGCGCTGTACGCGCTGCGCATGTTCGCACTCACCGGCTTTTATCACCGCTACTTCTCGCACCGCGCGTTCAAGACGTCGCGCGCACTGCAATTCGTCTTTGCCGCTATAGGGGCCACCTGCGTGCAGCGCGGGCCGTTGTGGTGGGCGGCGCATCATCGCAACCACCATCGACATACCGACACCGGCCGCGATCCGCATTCACCGGCGCAGCACGGCTTCTGGTGGAGCCATACCGGCTGGTTCCTGACCCCGCGCAATTTCCGCACCGACTGGGAAGTGATCCCCGACCTACGCCGTTTCGCCGAACTGCGCTTTCTGGACCGCTTCGACATCGTGATGCCGGTGCTGCTGGCGCTGGGGCTGTACCTGCTCGGCGACTGGCTGGCAGTGGCTGCGCCCGCGCTTAAGACCAGCGGTGCGCAGTTGCTGGTGTGGGGCTTTGTGATCTCCACCGTGGCGTTGTTCCATGCCACCTTCACCATCAACTCGCTGGCGCATCGTTTCGGCAGCCGGCGCTTCGACACCCGCGACGACAGCCGCAACAACTGGCTGCTGGCGTTGCTCACCTTCGGCGAAGGCTGGCACAACAATCACCATTTCTTTCCCGGCTCGGCGCGCCAGGGACTGCGATGGTGGGAATACGACGCGACCTGGTACGGACTCACCGCGATGTCGTGGGTGGGGCTGGTGTGGGACCTCAAGCCGATGCCGAAGCTGCTCACCCAGCGCGCCGAACGGGTGAAACGATGAGCGAGGGCAGGATTGCCGTGGTCGGCAGCGGAATCGCCGGCCTCGGCGCGGCGTGGCTGTTGTCGCGGCGCTACGAGGTGACCCTATTCGAGGCAGCCGATTATCTGGGCGGGCATACGCACACGCACGACATCGAGCTGGAGGGGCAGCGTTACGCGGTGGACAGCGGCTTCATCGTGTTCAACCCGCAGCATTACCCGCTGCTCACGCGCATGTTCGCCGAGCTGGACGTGGCCGCGCAGCCGACCACGATGAGCTTTTCGGTCCACGACGCGCGCAGCGGGCTCGAATACAACGCCGGCACCTTGAACGGGTTGTTCTGCCAGCGCCGCAACCTGCTCAGCCCGCGCTTCTGGGGCATGCTGGCCGACCTGCGCCGCTTCTATCGCCAGGCACCGGCGGTGCTGCACAGCGACGAGCGTTTCAGCACGTTGGGCGCGTATCTGCAGCGGCACGGCTATTCGGATGCATTCCGCGACCAGCACCTGGTGCCGATGGCGTCCGCGCTGTGGTCCTCGCCTTCGCAGACCATTCTCGAATTTCCCATGGGCCAGTTGATCGGCTTCATGGCCAATCACCACATGCTGCAACTGAGCGGGCGCCCGCAGTGGCAGGTGGTGCGGGGCGGGTCCAACAGCTATGTGCGTGCGCTGCGGCGGCGCTGGCAGGTGATCGAGCGCCTGTCCACGCCGGTCCAGGCAATCCGCCGCACGCCCAATGGCGTGGTGCTGAAGGCCTCGCGTTGCGAGGAACATTTCGACCACGTGGTGCTGGCCTGCCATGCCGACGATGCGCTGGGTTTGCTCAGCGACGCCACGCCGGCCGAACGCCACATCCTCGGTGGCATCACCTACCAGGACAACGACACCGTGCTGCACACCGATGCCAGCGTGCTGCCGCGCGACCGGCGCGCCTGGGCAGCATGGAACGCGCACGTGCCGGCCGACCCGGATGCCGCCTGCACGGTGAGCTACTGGATGAACGCACTGCAGTCGATCGCGTCACCGCAGCCGTTCATCGTCAGCCTCAATCGCAATCACGAGATCGACCCGGGCAAGGTGCTGCGGCGCATGCGCTATCGCCACCCGGTGCAGAACGCCGCAGCGGTGGCAGCACAGGCGCGCAAGGCCGAGATCCAGGGTGTGCAACACACCTGGTTCGCCGGGGCCGCATGGGGCTTCGGTTTCCACGAAGACGGCCTGCGCAGCGGCGTGGACGTCGCGCATGGCCTGGGAGTGCATTGGTGATGCAGTTGCTGCGCGACGCCCACCACGACGCGGTGCCGTTGCCCCCTGCCGAGGGCAGCGGCGCCCGTCGCGTGGAGGCGCCGTTGCGCAGCGCGATCTACACCGGCTGGGTGCGGCACCGGCGCTTCATGCCCAAGGCGCTGCACTTTCGCCATCGCCTGTTCCTGATGTACCTGGATCTGTCCGAGCTGGATCAGGTGTTCGCACGACGCTGGTTATGGTCGGTGGGGCGCGCCAACCTGGCGCAGTTCCGGCGCAGCGACTATCTGGGCGATGCGCGCATTCCGCTGGACCAGGCCGTGCGCGACTGCGTGCAGACGCACACCGGCGAGCGCCCCGAGGGCGCGATCCGGCTGCTGACGCATCTGCGTTACTTCGGCCACGTGTTCAACCCGGTCAGCTTCTACTATTGCTTCGATCGCCACGACGGCCTGCGCTGGATCGTGGCCGAAATCACCAACACCCCCTGGCAGCAGCGCCACACCTACGTGCTGCCGGTCGCGCAGGCGCGCACGCATCGCGACGTGCATGCGTGGCGCTTCGACAAGCGCTTCCACGTTTCGCCGTTCATGGGCATGCAACACCGCTACGACTGGCGCTTCAGCGTGCCGGATGCACAGTTGCGCGTGCACATGGATGTGCTGGACGCCGTTGGCGACGATGCTGGCGGTGCCCTCGACAACAGCGGCACGCGCCGCTTCGACGCCACCCTGGTACTGCAACGTCAACCGCTCACCGCGCGCAACCTGGCGCGCACGTTGCTGGCTTATCCGTTGATGACGGTGTGGGTGGTGATTGCCATCCACTGGCAGGCCTTGCGCCTGTGGCTGCGCGGCAACCCCGTCCACGACCACCCTCACCCGCCTGTGCGAGAACCCCGATGAACGCCACGTCCCTGCCCGATCACGCTGCGCCGCGCGCGGCTTCCTGGACGGACCGCCTGCTGCGCAAGCGCCTGCTGGCCACGCTTGGGCAATTGCGTGACGGGCAGCTGCAGCTGCATGAAGCCGGCACCGTCACCACGCTTGGCACGGCCACGGGCGCGCAGGCCTTGCAGATGCAACTGCGCGTGATCGACCCCGGCTTTTATCGCCAGGCGGCGCTCAACGGCAGTGTCGGCGCGGGCGAGTCGTATATGGACGGGCAGTGGCAGTGCGACGACCTGGTGGCGTTGATGCGGCTGCTGCTGCGCAACCGCGAGCGGCTGGACGCGATGGAGACCGGCACCGCACGTCTGGGCGGCTGGGCCATGCGCAGCCTGCATGCGTTTGCGCGCAATACCCGCAGCGGCAGCCGGCGCAATATCGCCGCGCACTACGACCTGGGCAACCCGCTGTTCAAGCTGTTCCTGGATGAAAACCTGATGTACTCGTCGGCGATCTTTGTCGACGGCGAAGAGGCGCAGGGGGAGGCGGCACTGGAGCGCGCGGCGACCCGCAAGCTCGAACGCATCTGTCAGAAACTGCGCCTGGCGCCGCACCATCATGTGCTGGAGATCGGCACCGGCTGGGGCGGCTTTGCGCTGCACGCCGCACGCGAACACGGCTGCCGCGTCACCACCACCACCATTTCGCGCGAGCAGTTCGAACTGGCCAACCAACGCATCGCCGCGGCAGGCCTGAGCGATCGGGTGACGGTGCTGTTGCACGACTACCGCGACCTGGAAGGCCGCTTCGACCGCGTGGTCTCGATCGAGATGATCGAAGCCATCGGCCACCAGTATCTGGACACCTACTTCGCCAAGGTCGGCAGCCTGCTGGCCGACGATGGCGAAGCGCTGATCCAGGCCATCACCATCGAAGACCACCGCTACAAGCAGGCGCTGCACTCGGTGGACTTCATCAAACGGCACATCTTCCCGGGCAGCTTCATTCCTTCGGTTGCGGCGATGACCGGCGCGATCGCGCGCGCCAGCGATCTGCGCCTGTTCAATCTGGAAGACATCGGCCCGAGCTATGCGCTGACCTTGCGCGCGTGGCGCCAGCGCTTCATGGCGCAGTTGCCGCAGGTGCGTGCGCTGGGCTACGACGAGCGCTTCATCCGCATGTGGGAGTTCTACCTGGCCTATTGCGAGGCCGGATTTCTGGAACGCTCGATCGGCGATGTGCATTTGTGGCTGAGCAAACCCGCTGCACGCCCGCCGCAGTTCGTGCCTGGCCTCACTGCCGGCGCATGAAGCAGCTCGGCAACTACCTCGGCCTGCAGGTGCTGTGGCTGGTCGCGGTCGGTTCCGCTGCGCATGCGCGCATCTGGCCGACGCTGCTGGCGCTGGCGGTCTTCGCGCTGTACCAGCTGTGGCCTTCGCGACGCGCGCCCGGCGACGTGCAGTTGATGGTGGCGGCCTTGTCGCTGGGATTGCTGCTGGACACCACGCTGGCAGCGGGCAATTGGGTGCGCTACGCCGCGCCGTGGCCGGGCAGCCTGCTGGCGCCGCCGTGGATCCTGGCGTTGTGGCTGGGCTTTGCGCTCACCCTCAACCATTCGCTGGCCACGGCAATGCAGCGGCCGTGGCTGGCGGTGCTGCTGGGCGCGATCTTCGGGCCGTTTTCGTACTGGCTGGCGCAACGCAGCTGGCACGCGGTGGAATTTCAATCGCCTTACCTGCATGCCGTGCTTGCCGTGGGCATCGGCTGGGGCGTGGCCTGCGGCGTGTTGTCGCTATATGCACGCCGGCTGGCGCGACCATTACCCGATGACCCCACTGGAGAACTGCAATGAATGCCTGGCCGCTGCTGCATGTGGGCGTGTTCGCAAGCGTGGTGATGGTGATCGGCTGGCTGTGGCAGCGTCGCAGCGGCAACGCCGGCCCGGTCGATGTGTTGTGGGCGGGCTGCCTGGCGGTGGCTGCGCCGTACTGTGCGTGGATGTCCGAGGGCGCACTGCTGCCGCGCGTGCTGGTGGCGGTGCTCGGGGGCGTGTGGGGCGCGCGTCTGGCGCTGCACCTGGGCGTGCGCGTCTTCGGCGACCCGCATGAAGACGGCCGGTACCGCGCGTTGCGCGAACATTGGAACGGCAGCCAGAGCAAGTTCCTCGGTTTTTTCCTGGCACAGGCCGGGGTGGTGGTGCTGTTCGCGGTGCCGTTCCTGGCCGCGGCGAGCAACCCAAACGCGGAATGGAGCGCATGGACAGCCATCGCGATCGTCGTGTGGTTGATCGCGGTCGGTGGCGAGGCGTTGGCGGACCGGCAGTTGTCGGCGCACAAGGCCAACCCGGCCAATCGCGGCAAGACCTGTCGCGCCGGGCTGTGGCGTTATTCGCGCCACCCCAATTACTTTTTCGAGTTCGTGCACTGGTTCGCCTATCTGGCGCTGGCCGTCGGTGCCGGCCCGTGGCCGGTGGCGCTGTGCGCGCTCGGGCCGGTGGTGATGTTCGTGTTTCTGTATCGCTTCACCGGCATTCCTTACACCGAGCAGCAGGCGCTGCGCTCGCGTGGCGAGGACTATGCCCGGTACCAGCGCAGCACCAGCGCGTTCTTTCCGCTTCCCCCTTCGTCCTGATTTGCCTGGAGAGTTGCATGTCTACCGTTATCGTCCCGCCCTCCGCGCAGCCCGAAGAAGCCTTCTCCACGCGGCTCGCCGAATCCGGTGTGCTGCCCGATGCCGTCTTGCGCCACGGCATCCGTCGACTGTGCGCGCAGCGCCTGCGCGATGAGCGAGGCAACGATGCCGATGCCAACGGCGAGCGGCAGCGCGCCTTCATCGACAGCCTGCGGGCCAGTGCGATCGCGATCGAAACCGATGCGGCCAATCGCCAGCATTACGAATTGCCGCCGCAGTTCTTCACCCTGTGCCTGGGCCGCCGGCTCAAGTACAGCAGCTGCTACTGGGATGCCACCACGCCCAATCTGGATGCCGCCGAAGAACGCATGCTGGCGCTGTACGGCGAGCGCGCCGAACTGGCCGATGGTCAACGCATCCTGGAACTGGGCTGCGGCTGGGGCTCGTTGACCCTATGGATGGCCGAGCGCTATCCGAACGCCAGCATCACGGCGGTGTCCAACTCGCGCCCGCAGCGCGCACATATCCTGGAGCAGTGCCGCGTGCGCGGCCTGAGCAACGTGCAGGTGATCACTGCCGACGTCAACGCGCTGACCCTGCCACCGGGCGACTTCGATCGCGTGGTGTCAGTGGAAATGTTCGAGCACATGCGCAACTACCGCGACCTGCTCGCACGCGTCGGCAGCTGGCTGGCACCGGGCGGCAAGCTGTTCGTGCACATTTTTTGCCACCGCGACCTGGCCTACCCGTTCGAAGTGGCCGGCGAAGACAACTGGATGGGCCGGCATTTTTTCACCGGCGGGCTGATGCCGGCGGCCGATACCCTGCTGCACTTCCAGCAGGATGTGGTGATCGAACAACGTTGGCTGCTGTCGGGCGAGCATTACGAGAAGACCGCCAACGCCTGGCTGGAAAACCAGGACCGCCACCGCGACCAGATCATGCCGCTGTTGAAGCAGACCTACGGCGACGACGCGCAGCGTTGGTGGCAGCGCTGGCGGATGTTCTGGCTGGCCTGCGCGGAATTGTTCGGCTACGACCACGGCCGCGAGTGGGGCGTGGCGCATTACCGCTTCGTCAAACGTTGATTGCACCGCCGGCAGCCGTTGCGAACATGACTGCCGGCCACCATGCACCGCGCGTGCTTGCGCGCACTGCGACAACCGCGCAGCAGTCACCTGGTTGCGCTGAAGCGCTGCGTGCCATCGCGCGCACCGCTTCAAGCGCCGCACCCAGTGGCGCGATCAGCCCGCCGCAGCGGTCACCACGATTTCCACTTTCCACTCCGGCCGCGCCAACTTGGCTTCAACGGTGGCGCGGGCAGGCGTGAAGCCGTGCGGCACCCACTCGTCCCAGGCCTTGTTCATGCCATCGAAATCGGCGATGTCGGCGAGGAAGATCTCCGCACGCAGGATCTTGGTCTTGTCGCTGGCCGCCAGCGCCAGCAGCTTGTCGATCTCGCCCAGCACCTGGCGGGTCTGCCCGGTGATGTCCTGGCTGGTGTCCTCGGCAATCTGGCCGGCCAGGTAACACACGCCGGCATGGACGGTCATTTCGGACATACGCGGACCCGCATCGAATCGCTGCAGCATTTCAGGCTTCCTACGGTTGATTGACCCCTGCATTGTCCCGCGAATGCGGCAGACGTGCAGCCCCGTCGCGCTCGCAGCGCGCCAACACGGTGCCCGCGCGCACCATCCAGGCCACGATCAGCACGATGGCGATCTTCTGGCTGATGCCCAGGGGTGCGCTGGTCACGGTGACATGGAACAGCAACACCGCAAACGCTGCCCAGCCCAGCGGGAAGGCCGAAGGAAAGTGTGCACGCCACCGCACATCGGCCCGGAAGTACCACGCCTGCAGCAATACCGCGGCAATCACGCACAGAAACGTCGTATCCGCCGACAACACATGCACCATCGCGGCCGCCTCCGGCGCCAGCTCGGGCATCCAGCTGTCGCCGATCGAGACCATGCACAGCCCCAATGCCGCCATCCAGAACAAACCCAGCACGGTGCGGCTGCGCGCGGCCGGTGCCAACGCCGCATACAGCCCCAGCGCCAGCCACGCCATGCTGGCGGCCAGCAGGCAGTAGGCGGTGCGCAGCAACAGGCCATACGGACCGTGCAGATAGGCGCTCAGTTGCGCATCCACCCACCAGAGATCGCGGCGCAGCCATTGCAACACCAGCACCAGCCCGATGAAGACCATGCCCGCGGCGGCGGCGATGCGGCCGGCGTAGCCGCTCCAGCGCGGCGGCATGGCCCGCGCGTGCGGCGCAAACGTTGGGGAATCGGGTGGAGTGCGCATCAGCAGCCTGTCTGCCTTCCAACTGTCATGGCGGTCCTGTCGTGTTCGTTCGGCACGCGTGTGCGGCTTTGCCCTATGATGCGCGCGGCCGGCCCGCACAGACACTGTGTCGGTACGATCGAACCACGCGTTCACTGGATGTCGGCACCTTCGCAACCACGCTGCATGCACCCTCAACCCAACCGGCCCATGCATTGCAAACGCGCGCGCGGCACACCTCGTGCATGCACCCTCCTTCCCTTTCAACAGATCCCGTTGCCCTCATGACGGATACCCCCGCGTCTTCCGAAACGTCCGCCAGCGGTTGGCGTCGCGCCTTGCCGGTCATCATCAGCCTGGCGATCCTGGCGATGGCCCTGCATGCGCTGTCGTCGCAGTTCACCGACCACGGCTACCGCCAGATCCGGCATGCATTCCGTGCGCTGGGCGCGGGGCAGATCGCACTGACGCTGCTGCTCGGCTTGAGCAGCTACGCGTGCCTGGTGGGCTTCGACTGGGTGGGGCTCAAGCGCACCGGCAAGCAGCTGCATCCGGCACGGGTGGGCATCACCGCCTTCATGGCGCATGCGGTCGGGCAGACCTTGGGATTTGCCGCACTCACCGGCGGCGCCGTGCGCCTGCGCGGCTACGGCAGCGTGGGCCTGACCCTGGCCGAGATTGGCCAGGTGGTGCTGATGAGCACCCTGGGCTTCATCTTCGGGGCCTGGGTGCTGCTGGGTCTGGCATTGCTGCTGGAACCGGAAGCGGCCGCGCGCGCGTTGCCGATCACCGCGCAGGCCATCCGCATCGCCGGCATCGCCCTGCTGGTCGGCTACGGCGCCATGCTGGCGCTGGTCGGCAAACAGGGCCGCGAGTTCGGCATCCGCACCCACCGGTTCTGGTTACCGGACCGCACCACGGTGCTGGGCGTCACCGCACTGAGCGTGGTGGAACTGGGCCTGGCCGCGGCCGCGTTCTACGTGCTGCTGCCGCCGGACCCCGGTACCGGCTACTTCGGCTTCATCGGCATCTGGCTGGTGGCCGTGGTGGCCGGGCTGATCTCCACCGTGCCGGCCGGCCTGGGCGTGTTCGAGTGGAGCCTGCTCAAACTGCTGCCGCACGTGACTCCCGCCGCGGTCCTGGCCGCGGCGCTGGCCTACCGCGTCACGTACTACATCGTGCCACTGCTGATCTCGGTGGCCATGGCGGCCGCCTCCGGGCTGCGCGCGCCGGTACGCGTCGGCGCCAGCACCGCGCGCACCGTGTGGAAGACCCTGCGCCCGTGGCTGCCGCAGATTCTGGCGTTGGCGGTGTTTGCAGTGGGTGCCGCGCTGGTGATCGACGGCACCCTGCCGACACCGCGCGCGCGCCAGGAAGTGGCGCCGCTGCCGCTGATCGAAACCTCGCACCTGCTGGTCAGCCTGGGCGGCATGATGCTGCTGCTGATCGGGCAGGGCCTGCAGCGCCGCAGCCATGCGGCCTGGGTGCTGGCGCTGGGCGTGTGCTTGCTGCTGCCGCCGTTGGCGCTGCTGCGCGGCAGCCATATCTCGGTGTCGTTGTCGGCGGCGCTGGCAGCGGTTGCGCTGTGGGCGGCGCGACGCGAGTTCTATCGCCAGGGCGCGCTGCTGGACGAAGCCTGGTCGTGGCGCTGGCTGAGCAACCTGGGCCTGGTGCTGGTGGCCACGTTCTGGCTGCTGTTCTTCGTCTACAGCCATGTCGAATACAGCAACGATCTGTGGTGGCAGTTCGCCACCTCGGCCAATGCGCCGCGTGCATTGCGCGCCGCGCTGATCCTGTGCGTGGGCGTGATCGTGTTCGGCATGGCGCGCCTGCTGCGTGGTGGACGCAGGCCGATGCCGGCGGCCGATGCGCAGACGCTGCAAACGCTGGCACCGATCCTGGCCACCAGTACCGATACCCAGGCCTGCCTGGCGCTGACCGGCGACAAGGCGTTTTTGTTGGATGAGCAGCGCCGTGGCTTTGTGATGATGCAGCGCTATGGCGGTTCGTTGATTTCCATGGGCGACCCGGTCGGCCCGCCGGAGGTGGCGTGCGCGCTGATCTGGCGCTTCCGCGAAGAGGCCGACCACATGGGCCTGCGCCCGGTGTTCTACCAGGTCGGCGAACGGTACTGGCAGACCTATCTCGACATGGGCCTGACCCTGGTCAAGCTGGGCGAAGAGGCGATCGTGCCGCTGGAGGGTTTCACCCTGGAAGGCCGCGACCGTGCCGACCTGCGCCAGGCCTGGAACCGCGGCAAGCGCGGCGGCCTGAGCTTCCGCATGCTGCCGCCCGAACAGGTGGAGGAGGTATTGCCGCGCCTGGCCGAGGTGTCGGAACAATGGCTGGAAGAAAAATCCGGCGAAGAGAAAGGCTTCTCGCTGGGCAGCTTCGATCCGGATTACCTGCGTCGCTTCCCGGTGGCGGTGGCCGAGGTCGAAGGCCAGATCGTGGCATTTGCCAACGTGTGGTGGGCACCGGCCGGCGGCGAACTGTCGGTGGACCTGATGCGGCACAGCGCGCAGGCACCGAAGGGCACCATGGACTTCCTGTTCATCGAGTTGTTCCTGTGGGGCCAGGCCAACGGCTACACGCGGTTCTCGCTGGGCATGGCGCCGTTGTCGGGCCTGGCCGAACATCGCCTGGCCGGGCGCTGGAACCGCTTCGCCAGCCTGGTCGCGCGGCACGGCGAGCGTTTCTACGGATTCAGCGGTCTACGCCGCTTCAAGTCGAAGTTCGCCCCGACCTGGCGTCCACGCTATCTGGTCGCCCCCGGCGGCATGCATCTGCCGGCCGCCTTGCTGGATGTCACCCGCCTGATCTCGGCCGATCCTGGGCGGCAGGAGTAAGCCCGCGCGCGACGCTGGCGCCGAACATGCAGGTCCGGCCGCGTTCGCTGGCGCCCACCGGAGCGGATTGACAACGCAGGAGCACGCCGTTTCCGGCAATCCTGGTGTGCGGAGCAGCGGTCGCAGACCGTGAAAGCGCGGTGCCACCTCCGCGGGCCAGCGCATGTGGGGCGGCATGGATGCCGCCATCGAGCTTCCAGGACGGGTTTACAGCGTGTCGCGATTCCGGACCCGGCACCGCGCCGCCGACCAGGACACGGTCGGCGCACTCAGATCAAACACTGTCCGGCCTTACGGCTTCGACAGCGTGTGCAACTGGTCCATGATCGTCTTGGCCAGGGTCGTGTAATCGCCCTTGAAATGGTGATCGCCTGGCAGTGCGACCCGCTTGGCCACGTTTGCGGGCAGGTTCGGGCAAAGCGCATCGTCGTCGTCCTGGCCGTAGATGCACACCGTCGTGCCGGCCGGCAGACGCTGGATCTCCGGCGCGATCGGCAGGCCCTCGTCGTCCGAGCCCAGCCAGTTGCTGACGTGGAACTCGTAGTCGGCCAGCTTGCCGACCGACAGCAGCGCCGTCATACGCAGGTTCTGCTTGGTCGCAGCGGGCAGTTTATTGATGGCCGCCGGCAGCACGTCGGCGCCCTGCGAAAAGCCGATCAGTACCACGCGCTGGCGATCCCAGCGCTGCGCATAGATGCGGGCAATGCGATCCAGGTCGTCGGCAAAGCCTTGCGGGGTGCGTTCGGTCCAGAAGTAACGCAGCGAATCCAGGCCGACCACCGGAATGCCTTGCGCGGCGAGTGCATCGGCCACCTCTTCGTCCAGGCCTGCCCAACCGCCATCGCCGGACACGAAGATCACGAAGGTGTCGTCGTCGCTGTCGCCATCGGGCTTGGCCGGCAGTTCCACCACCGGCAGATCCGCCAGACCGCCCGGCGGCGGCGGCAACGCCACGCCCTTCTGTTCGCCCAGCGAACGCACCGCGGCGCGCAGGCCGGGCAGGATGTCGCCTTTGGCAGAGCGCCGGAAGGTTCGCGCCTGCGGCACCTGCTTGAGGAAACCCTCTTCGGCAGCCGCCGGGCAGCGTTTGTCCTGGCTGGCGGCAAGCACCCAGGGAATCTGCAACGGCACCGGCAACAGCGTGTTGGTCCCGGGGCGTACACCCGGCTGGCAGATTGCCTGGTTGGACACGGTGGCCGGGCAGAGCCCGTCGGTGAGCACGCCGGCCAGGACGTGCGGCTTGGCCTGAGCCGCGATCGCGTAGGCCAACGCGGCGCCCTCGCCATCGCCCACCAGCAGCGGCAGACGATAGGTGGGGATGTGATAGAAGGCCTGCACGTAACGCGAGAAATTTTCCACGTCGCCGACCGAGAACGTGCAGGTGCCGCCAGCCTTGCGTAGCACTGCGTACAGGTGCGCGGTGTCCACCACCGCCACCATCGCACCGTCGGCGCGCAGGCTTTCTGCCTGGGCCTGACGCTTGGCGGCATCGCCCGCACCGGCCAGCCAGATCACCACCCGTTGCGGCTCGCCCTTGGGCATCAGCACCGGCACCTGCTCGAAACGGCCGTGGCTGACCGGTTCCGGCGCCTGCGCGGCGGCCATGCCCGACAGCGTCAACATCGCCGCGCCGCAGAGCGCGCTCCACATTTCAAGTCGTCGCATGTCGCACCATCGGGAAAAGTGGTTCAAAGATAATCGTTCCGGACTGCAGCGCGAAGCGCAGGACCTGGCTCATTGCGCCTCGGGGCGGCTGACCGCCGGCTGGCGCGCTTCCCACGCTGCCAGGGCCTGGCGGTAACGCGTCAGCTCCTCGGCATACAGATCGTGCACGCACAGCGGGCAGCCGCTCTCACAGCATTCGTTGGGCGCAGGCGGCTGCGGGGCGATCGGGCGTGGGTCTGGGCGGGAAGCAGCGCTGTCGTGCATGCGGCCATTGTAGCGTGCGCATCGGACTCAGCCGGACATGCAGCCGGGCCGGGGCATGGCCGCTCAGCGCCCCAGCCGCCGGCGCAGATTGGCGCGCGCCGCGGTGTCGTAATGGGTATGGAAGTAGTCGCTCAGGAAGATGCGCGGCTGCTTGAGCACACCGGCCAGGAACCGGCGGCGATTGACCCGGAACAGCACGCTGGGCACGTGCCCGCGATACTCCTCGGCGATGGCCTGATCGTAGGCATCGAACACCGCTGCGGGCGCGGCCAGGATCGCCATGTCGCAGTCCAGGAACAGCGCGGCGTCTTCATCCACGTCCTGCGGCAGCACGTGCCCGTGCCGAGCCGTGAGCAGGATCAGCGCCTGCACCCGCTCGACATCCACCCGCGCCTGCGGCCACCAGCGCGGGATGGCTTCGGCCGCCATCAGTGCCGATTGCGCCTCGTTGTCGCTGCGTCCGGGCTGATACACCGCATCATGGAACAGCACCGCCAGCCAGACTTCTGTCGGCTGGCGCCAGCCCGGCCCGGCCGCGACCTCGGCGTAGTGCTGCAGCACCGCGCGAACGTGGCCGAAGTGGTGGTAAGCGCGCGGCGGGGCGGCATAGGCCTGTTCGAGCGCGGCCAGGTGGTCGGCCTGCAATGGCAATGGCGTGGCGATGTCCATGTCCGCAGGCTACCGCGTACGCGCGGCCATGCACATCAGCGCAGCGACCAGCGGCCTTCGATCTGGTAGCGCGACTGGCCAAGAAAGCTGCGCACCAGCGCGAAATCGCGCACGGTCCAGGCTAGCGCATCGCAGCGCCGCTGCGGCACCGCCTGATTGCAGTACAGCAGCGTCATGTGCGGCGTGTATTGCGCGTCGCCGGCAATGCCCACATGCGCCAGCTGCCTTCCCAATGCGCCCTGCAGCTCGTAAAGCCCGCGCACCTGCTCTTCGCCACGCAGCACGCAGGGAAGTTGCGAGCGCCTGCCGCCGAAGGTGCCGACGCGATCGAACTCCACCTCGAACGCGTCCATCTGCACGCGCGTCGCGGCCTGGCTGGCGCGGCTCACCAACGATGGCGGCAGACCACCGGCGTAATCGCCCAGATGATGCAGGGTCACATGCAGCCGTTCGCGCGCAAGCGCCTTGCCTTGGGCGTGCCCGCCTTGCAACAGGCGGTCGGCAATGCGCGCTGCATGCTCGGCAGTGGACGCATCGGCCATCACCGCGAAAAACAGACGTTCGGTGGTCTTCTCTTCTCCAAGCCCGAGCGACAGCTGTGCCTCGGCCGACGACAGGTACAGGAACTGTTGCTTCATGGGTGGATGCCGCGACCGCGCAACGCGGGCCTGCCTGAAGAAGGGCGGCGGATACTAGCAGACCCAACACGTGCCGGACATGCCGGCATGCATGGCGTGGATGTGGAACCTCTTGCATTGCGTGGAACGGCGATTGCGGCCTTGCGCCATGCATGCGCGCCTGCGGCGACACACAAAGAAACGGGCAGCATGCGCTGCCCGTTTCCGCCTTTATCGTCTTACTCCGGAGCTGCATCGGATCGGTGACGATGCACTCGGTTCAACGCGCAGCTTATGCGGCGCTCTTCATCGCATGCTTGCGGTTGCGCATGACGTCATGGCAAGCGCGTACCTCGGGCAGCAGGCGCAGCGCGGCTTCGCGTGCAGCGGCCGGGGTGTCCTGGTCGGCGATGGTCTCGTCGAACGCCTTCAACAGACGGTCTTCGGACTCTTCCAGCTCGGCCACATAGCCGTACTTGGTGTCGCCCAGGGTTGCGCGAACCTTGCCGTAGAACTGCTGCATGCTGCCCACCATGGTGCCGTGCTGTTCCGGCGTGCCACCGGCGGCGGCGACCACACTGCTCAGGCTGCTGACGATGTCGGTCTTGACGCCGGCAATGCGACGGAACAGCGTCGCGAGCTCCGCGTCGCCCACCTTGGCCGCGGCTTCTTCGTAGAAGTCCTTGCCGTCGCGCGAGATGGCGATGAGGTCATTGAGGCTATGCTCGGTTTTGCTCTGAATGCTCATGTGTGGCTCCTTGTTTGGATGGACCGACGCGGCGCGGTGCGATGACTGCGCGTGCGGCGGGTTGAGTCAATCGATGGGTTGATTGCAGTGCCGTCGCGTTGTGTACGGCCTCATCCTCGCGTTGCCTGCATAATCGATATGTGAGCGATGTGGGCATCGTCCTCACGCCATCATGCAGGCGATGAATTGCAATTCATCCATGCCAACAGCGGGTCAAGATCACTTCGGCTGGCGGCTAGCCCACATGTTGTCGACCAGATTCGGATACGGCCGCCCCGCCTCTTCGGCGCGCTGCTTGGCGGCTGCTTTTTGCGCATCGGTCAACGGTGTCGACTTCGCCTTGCCCTTGGGATTGGAGCGCTTCCACGGCGGTGGAGTGAACTCGTTCATGGCACTGTTCGGTCCGCTTGATGGAACGCGAAGTCTCGCCGGCGCCCCGTGAGATGGCTGTCGTGATGGCACATGGGCCGTGCGAATCGCTGCATGGCGGCGCAAGCTGCCACCGGAGCGAAACGGCGCCGCGGGCGCTTGACGCATTGCGGCACCGGCAACTCAGCAATTCGTCAGCACTGCACGTTGCTGATGGCGTTCCTGCCACACCGCCGCTGCATAGACCAGCAACCCGCCGAGCGCGGTGGCCGCGCCGACGTAGCCGGTGGAGGTCCAACCCCAGCCTGCCGTGATCGCCATGCCGCCCAGCCATGGACCCAATGCATTGGCCGTATTGAACGCTGCATGGTTGGACGCTGCGGCCAGGGTCTGCGCTTCTGCCGCCACGTCCATCAAGCGCGTCTGTAAGGCCGGCGCCAACGCCCCCATGGTGCCGACCGCCACAATCGAGACGAACACCCACACGCCTGACTGCGCTGCCAGCGGAAACGTCAACATCACCACCACCGACCACAGCAGCAACACCGGTACGGCGCGGAACTGCATGCGATCGAACAACCAACCGCCCAGGATGCTTCCCAGCACCCCGCCCACGCCGAATGCCACCATCGCCAACGGGATGCGCGCTGCGGTCACGCCGGTCACCGCAGTCAAGGTCGGCGCAAGGTAACTGAAGACGCAGAACATGCCGGAAAAACCCACCGCCCCGATCGCCAACGCCAGCCACACCTGCGGCTGATTGAACGCGCGCAATTCGCGCAGCGGCTGCTGGCGCGGCTCCTCCGGCTGCGGCGGCAACAGGACCGCCACAGCGGCGACCGTGCCCAGCGCAATCACCGACACCGACGCATAGGCCCAGCGCCAGCTCACGATTTGCCCCAGCCAGGTTGCCAGCGGGTTGCCCACCAGCAGCGCAACGCTCAGACCCAACAACACGCGCCCCACTGCAGTGGCACGTTGATTGGGCGGGCTGATCGATGCGGCCACCAGCGACGCGACGCCGAAGTAGGCGCCATGCGGCAGTCCGGCGATAAAGCGGCACAGCAGCATGGCGTGGTAGCTCGGTGCCAATGCGCTGGCCACGTTGCCCAGCGCATAGAACACCATCAACAGCAGCAACAAGGTGCGCCGCGGCCAGCGCGCGCCCAGGATCGCCAGCAAGGGCGCACCCACCACCACGCCCAACGCATACGCGCTGATGACGTGACCGACCTGCGGCTCGGTGATCTGCAGGCCCTGCGCAATCTGCGTCATCAGGCCCATGGTGGAGAATTCGCTGATGCCGATCGCAAAGCCGCCCATCGCCAGCGCAAGCAGGATCAGCACGTAATCGCGCCGGGACACGCGTGGCGAAGAAAGGTCGGTATCGGTCATGCCCGACTCCAGAGTGGCGGGCGGTCTATTATTGTGCAATGCAGCAGAGCAGGAAAGCGCGACACCAGGGGCGGTTCAGCGCCAGCGCCCACTCCATCACAGTTGCAGCGCATTCGACGCGACAGGGACGCTGTGTCCTATCTGCATCGCTCGAATCTGCTTGAGTCCGCCACCATCGCTACCGGGCACCGCGATCGGCGCGGCGTCGCGCCTGGCGCGTGATCAATTTCGACTGGTTGCTGATGTCCAAATCCACTCAATCCCCCTTGTTCTCGCCGGTGCGCCTGGGCGCGCTGGAGCTTGCCAACCGCGTGATCATGGCCCCGCTGACGCGCAACCGCGCGGTCGCCGGCCAGGTGCCCTCGCCGCTTGCCGCTGAGTATTACGGCCAACGCGCCACCGCCGGCCTGATCGTGGCCGAAGGCACCCAGATCAGTCCGCTGGGCCAGGGTTACCTCGATACGCCCGGCATCTACACCAAGGAACAAATCGAGGGCTGGCGCGCCGTCACTGACGAAGTGCATCGCCGCGGCGGCAAGATCGTGCTGCAGCTGTGGCACGTTGGCCGCGTCTCGCACACCAGTGTGCTGCCGCCGGGCGAAGTGCCGGTTGCGCCCAGCGCCATTCGCGCCGAAGGCAAGACTTTCACCAAGAATGGATTCGAGGACGTGTCCGAGCCGCGCGCGCTGGCATTGGATGAAATCCCCGGCTTGATCGAGGACTACCGCATCGCGGCGCGCAACGCGATCGATGCCGGCTTCGACGGCGTGGAAGTGCATGCGGCCAACGGCTATTTGTTGGACCAGTTCCTGCGCGACAGCTCTAACCAGCGCACCGATGCCTACGGTGGCGATATCGAAAACCGTACCCGCCTGCTTGCCGAAGTGGTGCAGGCGATTGCCGATGAAATCGGCGCCGAGCGCACCGGCGTGCGCTTGTCGCCGGTGACCCCGGTGTACGGCGCGCACGACTCCGACCCGCAGCCGCTGTTCGAACGTGCGGTCGAGCGCCTGAACCTGATCGGCAGGCTGGCCTTCGTGCACGTGATCGAGGGCGCCACCGGCGGCCCGCGCGACAACATCGCCTTCGACTATGCCGCGCTGCGCGCCAAGTTCGACGGCGCCTGGATCGCCAACAACGGCTACGACCGCGGCATGTCCGAACAGGCCATCAGCAGCGGCTACGCCGATGCGATCGCGTATGGCCGCCCGTTCATCGCCAATCCGGACCTGGTGCGTCGCCTGCGCGAGAACGCGCCGCTGGCCGAGATCGACCAGGCCACCATGTACGGCGGCGGTGCCAAGGGTTACACCGACTACCCCGCTTTGCCGGAGTAATCGCCTGATCGGCCGCTGACCAGGCGACCGCACCTGCCGGCTGGCACGGTGCGGTTGCCGTGGGTGACGCCGATGCACTGCATGCCTGCTGTTGGCCGATAAGCAGCGACCGGTCTTGCATGCGCGCCGCTGGCCATGCGGCCGCTCGGCGATTGCCAGGCGGACCGCTGCCGGCATCCTGCGCATCGCCTGCGCGCACCTGGTCGTGCGTTATTGGCATCGAGTTTTTTGCCGGTTGCCATGCGCGCCCGACACTCGTCACCCTGCATCATCTGATCCGCAACGCCACCCCATCACCACACGTGATTTCGCAGCGGCGCATGCGCGCTTACCGTCGCGATTGCCAGTACGCCAACGCTGCCGATGATGCAGCTATCTCATTGCCAAGGCTCTCGCGCATGCGACAGGGCTGCATGGTGGCGGCGGTGTATCCGCGCGACTAGCGCAATGGGCCTGCACTGCCTATCCGCAGGTGCGCTGCACATTGGGGCCATAGCGCGCGCCAGCTTCGCGCCAACGCACACTGCCGCGCCACGGGGTAACCGCGCTTACGCCTTGCGCAGGAAACAGGTCTTCAACACCAGGCCCTTGATCTTTTCCGAGTTGCCCTCGATGTGCTCGGCATCGTCTTCGACCAGGCGAATGTTGCGGATCACCGTGCCCTGCTTGAGCGGGATCGAAGAGCCCTTGACCTTGAGATCCTTGATCACGGTCACCGTGTCGCCGGCCTGCAGCACGTTGCCGTTGCTGTCGCGCACCACCGTCGTGTCTGCCGCGGCATCGCCTGCGCTCCATTCGAAGCCGCAGTCGGCGCAGATCGACATCGCGCCGTCGGCATAGGTGTTTTCCAGTCCGCATTGCGGACAGGCGGGGACGGTAGGCATGCAATTCCTTGATCGAAGCGGGCGTGGATTGTAGCCGCCCGGGTGCGCGATCACGCACCCGGCACGGGGATGGGGCGATAGTGCGGCGCTTGTCGAATGCCCCGCAGGTCGCGCGTGTCCAATCAGCCAGTGTCCACTCCCCCGCGCACAACGCCGCCCTCCCCTCACACCCAACAAAGCGACCCCGCCGCCAGCGAGAATGGCCCAGGCAAGCCCAAGGGTTCGCACGTGGTGGTGTACGTGGCACTGGCGGGCAATCTGGCCATTGCCGTGGCCAAGTTCATCGCCGCCGGCATTTCCGGCAGCTCGGCCATGCTCAGCGAGGGCGTGCATTCGCTGGTGGACACCGTCAACGAAGTGCTGCTGTTGTATGGCTTGCGCCGCGCCGCACAGCCGCCCACCCCGACCCATCCGTTCGGTTACGGGCGCGAGCTGTATTTCTGGAAGTTCATCGTCGCCCTGCTGGTCTTCGCGATGGGTGCAGGCGTGTCGCTGTACGAAGGCATCGTGCATTTACGCAACCCCGAGCCGGCCAAGAGCCATCTGATTGCCTACTGCGTGCTCGGCGTATCGATCGTGTTCGAAGGCATTTCATGGGTGGTGGCGGTGCGCGAATTTCGCTCCAAGAAAGGCCGCATGGGCTATTTCCAGGCATTTCGCCAGAGCAAGGACCCCACCACCTTCACCGTGTTGCTGGAAGACAGCGCTGCGTTGATCGGCCTGCTGATGGCACTGCTCGGCCTGGCCGGAGCGCAATTGTTCGACATGCCCGAACTCGACGGCATCGCCTCGATCGGCATTGCCGGCGTGCTGGCGTTTACCGCGTTCCTGCTGGCGCGCGAAACCAAGGGCCTGCTGATCGGCGAGCCGGCGCATGCGCATGTTACCGACTCGCTACTGCGCATCGCCGCCAGCGACCCGGACGTGCGTGCGGCCAATGGCGTGCTCACCATGCAAATGGGCCCCAACCAGGTGGTGGCGGCGTTGAGCGCCGAGTTCGAAGACAGCCGCACCACACCGCAGATCGAGGCCTGCGTCGGGCGGATCGAAGCCGCCGCCAAGCAGCAACATCCCGAGCTCACCGCACTGTTCATCAAGCCGCAGACCCCGGAAACCTGGCGTGCACGGCGTGCGCAGATCGAGAGCGGAGCAGCGCCGGACTGAGGGAGACCGAAGCGTGCGGCATGCAGATGTCGTGAAGCATGCCCGTGGGTCACCGCGTCGCTGCGCGTTGGTCCATCGAACGCAGCGCCAACGCCGCAATCGCCGATCGCGCCGCGGACGGTCGGCCCAACGCACTCCACGCTCCACTCCGTCTTCGCGCTGAGGCAGCCGGCGCGAGCCTGGTCGTGGCGGTCGTGCCGCCAAGCTGATCCCCGCCTCAACCGCAAACCTGGCTGCGGTTGCATGATCCGGTGCGATTGCCTACGGTGTGCGTGCGGCACCTCTTCGCATCGTGAATCAGCCGATGCATTCCCCTCGATCACCCATTCATGGAGGTTTCCAATGGAAATCAGCCAGGGTCGCGTTGCGACCATCCACTACACCCTTTCCGACGACAACGGCCAAGTGCTGGACCGCTCCACGCCCGACACTCCGCTGAGTTATCTGCATGGCGCCGGCAACATCGTGCCCGGCCTGGAGCAGGCACTGGAAGGCAAGCGGCTGGGCGATACGCTCACCGCCGACGTCGTGCCCGAACAGGGCTATGGCCCGCGCCACGAGCAGCTCATCCAGCAGGTGCCGCGCGACGCGTTTCCGACCGATGTCGACGTGGTACCCGGCGTGCAGTTCGAGGCGCGCACGCAGCAAGGCCCGGTCCTGGTCACCGTGACCGCGGTTGGCCCCGATCAGGTCACCGTGGACGGCAACCACCCGCTCGCCGGGCAAACCCTGCACTTCGCGGTCGAGGTGGTGGCAGTGCGCGAGGCCACCACGCAGGAATTGAACGACGGTCACGTGGCCGAGCTGGCCGCCTGACCCGGCGCGCGCCGCGCGCCCTCCTGGCTGCGGCGCGGGCCAGTGCGTAACACAGCGCTCGCGCTGGGCCATGGCGTCACCGACGCTGCCGATCTCGACGGCAGGTGCGGCGGGCGTAGTAAAGTGCGCGGCCCGCTCCCAGACCTGTCTGCATGAAACTCGGCATCGACTTCGGTACCAGCAACTCCGCCGCCGCGGCGATCGTCGATGGGCAAGTGGTGCCGGTGCGCTTCGGCGAGGCCTTGCAGTTCCGCACCACGGTGTATTTTCCCGAGACCATGCGCGACCCGGACGATTTCAGCCTGACGCCAGCGCTGGAGTACGAGGTAGAGCGGCTCATTGACTCGGGCCGGCGCGATGCATTGGCCGCCGGCGGCACCCCCAACACCGACCGCCTGCGCCGCGATGCGATCCGCATCGTGCGGCGGCAGTGGATGGAAGAGCAGGTGCGTGAGCCACGCAGTTCCGCCGCCCTGCTGCAAAACGCCGTCTACGGCGACGAAGCGCTGGATGCGTATTTTCTCGAAGGCGAAGGCAGCCTGGTGCAAAGCCCCAAGTCGATGCTGGGCTACAACCTGCATCCGCGCGCACGCCAGACCATTACCGGCATCGCCACCCATGTGCTGGAACACATCCGGCTGACAGCCTCGCGCCAGTTCGACATCAACATCCGTCACGCCACGCTGGGCCGGCCGGTGCAATTTCGCAGTTCGATCGGTGAGGCCGGCAATGCGCAGGCGCTGGAGATCCTGCAGACCGCCGCGATCGCCGCCGGTTTCGACAGCGTGGACTTTCTCGAAGAACCTGCAGCGGCGGCGATGCATTACCACGTCAGCCATGACAGCCGCCACGACACCGTGGTGGTGGATATCGGCGGCGGCACCACCGACATTGCCCATGCCAGCGTCGGTGGCAGCGCTGCGCCGCAGGTACACCGTGCCTGGGGCATCGCGCGTGGCGGCACCGATATCGATCTGGCGTTGAGCCTGGCGGCCTACATGCCCCTGTTCGGCCGCGGCATCACGCGCGTGCCCACCCACCATTACGTGGAGGCGGCGATGGTGCAAGACATGACGCGACAGCGCGAATTCCGCCTGCACAAGTACCAGGACGTGCCCGCCCCCTTCGACAAGCGCCTGCAGGCCTTGCAGGACACCGGCAACACCGCGCGCCTGTATCGCGGCGTGGAAACCTGCAAGATCGCGCTCAGCGAGCTGGATCGGCACCAGGCCGCGCTCGACTTCATTGAGCGCGGCCTGGGCGTGGAGGTGCACGCCAATGCATTGGTTGCGTCCGCTTCCAGTTATCTGGGCGAACTGGCAGGGCTGCTGGCACAGGTGCGCGCCGACATGGCCGCCGCACCGACGACGGTGTTCCTCACCGGCGGCATGTCGCGGGCGGGCTACATCCGCGAGACCGTGGCCGCTGCGTTCCCCGAATCGCGCCTGGTGCATGGCGATCCGTCATTCGGTGTGGTCCAGGGATTGGCCTGGGCTGCCGCGCAGGTAGTCCACTCGTCGGACGATTAACACGCGCTGCAACGTCATCCCCTATAATGCACGGTTGCTGCTCGACGCCCCGTCGTCTTGCCTGCAACGGCACGTACACCGTGCCGCCGCGACGGCGCACCGAACGCCGCCGCACTCTCGACACCGCTTCCGCGCGCGCCACCCTAGCCGCACGCGGTGTCACCGCACTTCCCCGCTACAGGAGGCCACATGGCACGTCCCGCGACCAAGCAGAAATCCCAGCCCAGCATCGCTCGCAGCGAAGGTAAGTCGCAGCCGCTCAGTCGTGAGCGCATCGCTGCCGACATCGCCGCGTTCCGCAAGACCGGCGGCCGGATCGAAGTGCTCACCACCAACTTCGGCCCGGCGCGCAACGACGGCGACAAGAGCGCCTAACGCCACCAACACCGCGGCAGGTTTGCAATGCATGTTGCCGCGAAGTTGGATTGTTGTATCAACGTGCCACCGCAAGGTGGCATGTTTGTGTCTGGCGTCCGCCGATGTCATTCATACGCATCGCGCAGGACTGCAACTCCAATGCGACCTCGTGTCGCTTCTGGCGATGACCCGCACAATGACTTCGCACAGGCCGCCGATGCTTGCAACCGAACGCTGCGGAGGCGTCGGCGCCTTGCACTGCATCCGCGCAAAAACTCCAGGCGTGTACCCACGACTCCATCCGCATGCGCGCGTAGGCATGCATTGAACGCATGCAATCTGCCGCACTTCTGCGTTCGCAGACGAGCATGTATTCACTCTGCACACCGACAGCGCAGAGTTGGCCCGCTACAATGGATTCCCCTTTGATTCTGCACGCCGTGATGCCTGCCTCCGATGCGTTGCCCGCCATGATCCGCAGCCTGTTGCCCCATTGGAATCCCGAATGGCTGGCGATTGCGGTACCGACGGTCAAGATCGTGCTGATCCTGGCAGTTGCCGCGTTGGTCCGCCTGCTGCTCCGGCAGTTGCTGCGGCGGCTGTGCACGCGTTACAGCGTGCCCGCCGAAATGATGATCGGCATCCGCCGCGTCGGCAGCTTCGTCATTTCGGTCAGTGCCTTGCTGATGGTGCTACGGGTCATCGGCGTCTCGGGCGGCACGTTGTGGACCGCATTCACCGGGTTCGCAGCCGTCGGCGCAGTGGCGTTCTTCGCTGCATGGAGCGTGCTGTCCAATATCTTCTGCACATTCCTGATCATCACCACGCGGCCATTTCGCCTGCACGATCACATCGAGGTTCTCGAAGGCGGCGACAAGCCCGGCTTGAAGGGACGTGTGATCGATATCAACGTGATCTACACCACGCTGGAAGAAACCGGCGAGCGTGCCGGCAGCGTACTGCAAGTCCCCAACAGCCTGTTTTTCCAGCGCACGACGCGTCGCTGGCGCGAGACCGGCAGCTTCAACGCCAACTAGGCGCAAGGCCAAGACGCGATACTGCGGCGAGTTCGCCAGTGGCAGAACCCATACACGGCGATATCGGCAAGCGGCAACCCTCGACGACCGCAGCAGGCTCCACTGCGGCGCACGCTTGCGATAGCGGCGCCGTCTTCGGGGATCGCGCTCGCGGTCGCATCGCGGGCATGACCCATCAGCGACTCAACGCAGCTGACTGTCCTTGCTGCCGCGACGGTTGTAGCCGCTTTGCCCAGCCTGCTCCAGGTCATGCGCCTCTTGGCAGTGCACGCACAAGTGCACGCCGGGCACCGCCTTGCGGCGCGCCTCGGGAATCGGTGCCTCGCAGTCTTCGCAGTGCGTTAGGCTCGGGCCGTGGTGCAACTGACTCCGCGCGCGCTTGATCGCATCGTCGACAGTGGCATCGATCTGGTCCTGTACCGCTCCATCACCCGCCCATCCGGTCGCCATGATCGCCATACCTCGCTGGTCTGGACACATATATGGTCACTCGCGCAAACAAATCCAAGCCGCGTGTGCACAGTACGCTCAAGCTGGTTCAACTAGCATCAAATCAACGCCACTGGCCGCCGCGCGCGTCAGTGACCAGGTACTCCGCCATCCGCACCCACGAAGGAACAGCAATGGAACAGCCCGTCCACCCGTTTTCCGAACTCTTCGCCCAGCTTGGCCTGCCGTCCGACGAAGCCAGCATTCGCAGCTTCATTGCCGAGCACTCCCCGCTGCCGGGCGATATGCGCCTGGAAGAAGCGCCGTTCTGGACGCCTGCCCAATCCCAGCTATTGCGTGAAGAACGCCTCGACGATGCCGACTGGATCGTGACCATCGATCAGCTCAATATCGCCCTGCATACCACTGCCGACGATACCGGCGTTTGAGCCAGGCACGCACTCACGTGCGCCACGCTTGAGATCGCCTGCAGCTGACATGCTTGCCAGCGCATTGGTGAAAAAAAAGGAGCGGCCATGGGCCGCTCCTTTGCACCGCAGGCAGTACAGCGGGCAGCCACGCGCGTGCCCGGCTGTGTAACCTGCGTTAGGTCACTTTTTTGGCAATCGTCATGCCCAGCACGAACAGCACGATGGCGATGATGATGCCCGCCCAGAACAGGAATTTGGCGATACCCATCGCCGCGCCGGCCATGCCGCCGAAGCCCAGCGCACCGGCGATCAAGCCGATAATTGCGAAAATAATGGCCCACTTGATCATGATGTTGTCTCCTCATCGGCACCGTGCCGTTGTTCGATCGTGTGCTTGCGGCGCAGCGCCGCAGAACATGCACCGCACGCTACCGATTCGAATGTGCCGCACTCGTGAATACGCCTGACACACGCTGCAATACACGCGTTGCATTCAGAGAGGAAGCGCCGTGTCCACGCGAGCGCACGCGCCCGTGGAGGGATCATCGCAGCTGCGCGCGGGGCCGTCCTTGCACGACGAAACACCACATGCGCATGGCATCGTGCAAGCCGCACTGGGCGCAACAGATGCACGCGCTTGCCGCATCGACTCTCAGCGCGCATGCGCGACTGGTTCGTAGTCACGCATCTGCACGGATGGATTGGTCAGTGGCCGACACATCGGCGATCATGCGCCTCTGCCCGCGACAGATCGCCATGGACACTCTTCGCTACCTCACCGGCTACCCGCCCGCCGTTCTGGATCAGGTGCGCGAGCTGATCGCACAGGACAAGCTCGCCACCGTACTGGCGCGACGCTACCCCGACCGGCACGCGATCCGCACCGATCGCCATCTCTACGAGTACGTCAAGGCGATGAAAGAGCGCTACATGCGCTCATCGCCGACCCTGCACAAGGCGACGTACGACAATCATCTGCACGTGGTCAAGCACGCCCTGGGCACGCATACGGCGATCTCCCGCGTGCACGGCGGCCGCCTGAAGGCCAGCCGCGAGATCCGCATCGCATCGGTGTTTCGCGACGCGCCGGAGCCGTTCTTGCAGATGATCGTGGCGCACGAACTGGCGCACCTGAAGGAGGCCGATCACAACAAGGCCTTCTACCAGCTCTGCAACCACATAACCCCGGACTACCATCAGCTGGAATTCGATCTGCGCCTGTATCTGACGCAATTAGCCCTGTCTGCCGATCGCTGAGCGTGCAGGACACGCGCAGGACTTGGCGCGGCTGACCGAACCACTGCGCTCACCGACAGGCGGGCGCGCACGCCATCGGTGCCCGGAATCGGCAAGTCTCCTTCGCACACTCTCGTACACTGCAGTTCCGAGCGCGCCGCCCACCTCCACCTGACGACCGCTCGCCACGTGGTGTTGGCCACTTTAGGATGCGCGCATGCAGCCCTCCTCTTTTGCAGACCTCACCCGCGCGGCGCAACGCCAGCAACCCGGCGCGATCAACGCGCTGGCCCAGGCGCTGGTGCGTGCCGGCCAACCGGAAGAAGCGCTTGTCTGGTATTTGCGCAGCGCGGCCGCCGGCGATGCGCTGGCGCAGGTCGAAGCCGGGCGCATGCGGGCCTATGGCGTCGGTTGCGAGGTGGACGTCGGTCAGGCGCGTGCGCACTGGGAGCTGGCCGAGCGGCAGGGCGCGGCAGCAGCACGCTATTTGCTGGCGACCCTGGCTGTGGGAGAGCAGCCGCTGGCCCTGGCCGGCACTGCGCAGGATCGACTGCAGTCGGCAGCCAATGCCGACTACCCGCCAGCACTGCGCGCCATCGCCATCCAGCACGGGCGTGTGGCGCATCCGGAGCGGCAACGGCAGTGCGTCGCCTTGCTGGAACGCGCGGCGGCCGGCGGCGATGCCGTGTCGGCCGCCCTGTTGGCCGAGCGCCTGCTGCGCGGCGAAGGCGTGCCGCCCCAGCCCGATGCCGCTGCACAGCTCTTGCAGCAGTTGCAGCCCCTGGGCATGACCGCGCTACCGCCGGTGGACGTCGCGCCGCCGGACCCCGCGGACGACACCGCCGGTCACCGCATCGCATTCGCGCCGCGTGTTGGCCCGGTGCGACGCCACACAGCCCCACGCATCGAAGAATATGCCGCAGTCCTGTCGGCCGACGAATGCCGCTTGCTCATGCTGCTGGCGCGACCGCATCTGCGTGCCTCGAAGGTGATCGATCCCAACGATGCCAGCACCGGGCGCGCGCCGATCCGCACCAGCCACGGCGCGACATTGGACCCCATCATCGAGGACTTCGCCGCGCGTGCCGCACAGGCGCGGTTGGCGGCCTGCGCGCAGCTCCCGCTCGCCCACGCAGAACCGCTCTCGGTGTTGTGTTACGCACCGGGCGAGCAGTACCGCGCGCACCGTGACTACCTGCCGCCCGGAACGATCGCCGCCGACCGCCCCACCGCCGGCAACCGCCAGCGCACCGTCTGCGTCTATCTCAACGACGTCGGCGCCGGTGGCGAGACCGAATTCCCGGTCGCCGGCGTTCGCGTGCGGCCACGTCCCGGCACACTGGTCTGCTTCGACAACCTGCATGCCGATGGCCGCCCGGACGCCGATTCGCTGCACGCCGGCCTGCCGGTCACGGCAGGCAGCAAATGGTTGGGGACGCTGTGGTTCCGCCAGCAACGCTACCGGGATTGGTGAACAGATTCATACACACCCCCCTGCCGACGTGGTTTAAAATGTTGCAGCGCGACGTGATCGGACAGGATCTGCAAACGTCGCGTTTTTTGTTTCCCACGGCACGGGTGCACGCCCGGCTTCAGGGAAGGCACATCACGCAGCCCCGCGGAGCCTTCGATGCTTTTCGAAACCCTCGATACCACCGGCCACGAGCAGGTGATTTTCTGTCACAACCGCGACGCCGGGCTCAAGGCGATCATCGCCCTGCACAGCACGCGCCTTGGGCCAGCGTTGGGTGGCGTGCGGATGCGCCCCTATGCCAGTAGCGAGGCGGCACTCAACGACGCGCTGCGGCTGAGCCGCACCATGACCTACAAGAACGCCCTGGCCGGCCTGAATGTCGGCGGCGGCAAGGCGGTCATCATCGGCGACCCTCGGACCGACAAGACCGAAGCGCTGTTCCGCGCGTTCGGCCGGTTCGTCGATACCCTCGGCGGGCGCTACATCACCTCCGAGGACGTCGGCACGGACGTCAATGACATGGAGCAGATCTACCTGGAAAGCGAGTACGTCACCGGTGTGCACCAGGTGCACCGCGGCTCCGGCGACCCTGCCCCGTTCACGGCCTACGGCGCCCTGCAGGCACTGATGGCCTCGCTCAACCGCAAGCTCGGCCACGAAGAAGTCGGCAAGGCCAGCATTGCGATCCAGGGGCTGGGCCATATCGGCATGGAGTTGGTGAAGCTGCTCAAGGAGCGCGGCGCAAAACTCTATGTGGCCGACCTGAATCAGGCGCTGGTGGACCGCGCAGTGGCCGAATACGGCGCAGAAGCGGTGCGCCCGGATGAAATCCATCAGGTATCGGCCGACGTATTTGCTCCCTGCGCGCTGGAAGGCGCCATCAACGAAGACACGCTGCCGCAGCTCAAGGCCAAGATCATCTGCGGCACCGCCAACAACCAGCTTGCCAGCGCCGCCATCGGCGAAGAGCTGCACCGGCGCGGCATTTTGTATGCACCCGATTACGTGGTGAATGCCGGTGGGGTGATGAATGTGTCGCTGGAGATCGACGGCTACAACCGTGAGCGTGCGATGCGGCTGATCCGCAGCATCTATCACAACCTGGAAAAGGTCTTCGATCTATCCACGCAGCTGGACGTTTCGCCGCAGCAGGCGGCCGATCAGATTGCCGAAGCGCGCATTGAGGCCATCAGCAAACTCAAGCTGCCGCTGGGTCGTACTGCGCCGCGCTTCCTGCACAAACTACGCGGCGAGTAACTGGCAACAGATAGATTGGGCGTAGCGATCAGCGCAGTACGTGATTGCCGCTGAAAACGCCACGCCCGGGCATTGCGCCCGGGCGTCATGCACGCCGATCAGAAATCGGCGCTGTACTTCAGGCTCAACGCACGGTCGTCGCCGCGCTCGCCGACCCGCTGGTCGTAACCGAAACGCAGCTGGCTCTGCTGGCCAAGCGGTGCTGCAGCGGTGATGCCGAACAGACCACCCGAACGTGCCGGTTGCATGCCACGCAGCGGTGCCCACGCATCCACCCCCACGAAGCTGGCATCTAGCGTCAAGCCATCGCTGCTCAGCGCCTGCTGCCATTCCGCATAGCCGCCCAGCTGGATACCGCGCCAGCGATACGCCGATCGCACGCCGGCAAGCGCCTGCGTGCGCGATGACGTATTCGCGTCGGCACGCAAGCCGAAGCCATCGCCGCCGCTTTCGCGGAAACCGTCGCTGCGCGAACGCACGTAATCCAGGCCCATATACGGCGTCAGGCTTGCATGCGCGCCACCCAGGCGGTACCCGGTTTCCAGATTGCTGCTGAGGTAACTGCCGCTGTAGTCGCTGAAGGCGCTGCTGCGGTCTTCGCCCAGCTGCAGGGTGCGCTCGATCTGCCGATTGACGTTGCCAAAGCCCACTTGGCCCAGCGTGTACGCAGCGCCCAATGTCGTGCCCCAATACAGCTGCGCCTGCACCTGACGATCGCGCCCGCGTGCCCCATCCAGGTCGCCCAGACTACTGGAGCGCGTTTCGCCGAACGCAAAACCGGCGACCGCACCGGAAGCCAGACGCACATCGTTGCCCATCATCCAGCCGGAGGTGGCAAAGCCCGAAGTAGTTGCACCGCCCTCGCCCGGCCCGCCGAGTGCCCGTTGCCAGTTGCCCAACAGACGCGGCTGTTGCGAGAGCCCATCGAAATGCGCTGCCAGCGCGCGGCGACCCAGATCGATGGTGTCGAAGGTCATCGCCGCAGAGTCGGCATGCGCACGGCCGGACAGGCTGCGCAGCGAATCCGCCGCGACCTTGGCGGTTGGCGATTGTTGCAAGGCAGCTGCAGCGCGAATGAAGCCGCCGCTGAGCGCACCATTGCCCTGGAACTGCTGCGCATCGACCTGCTGGAACGCCTGCTCGACGCGGATGGCCGAATCCATCGACGCGGTGCCGATCGCGCCCAGCGACGCAGCGACCGCGGTGACATCCATGCGCTGCAGCGACACATACGCGGTGTTGGCGTCGTAGCTGCGCGTGGCGCTCAGAAAGGTCACCGCCGGCCCGCTGCTCAGCGTGTCGAATGTGCCTTGCAGACCATTGGTCGCCTGCAGCACCGCGTAGGTCGTGTTGTTGGCGACGTAGTCGCGCCGACCGAGCAATTGCAGGTCGCCGGCGATGGTCGCCGTGCCCGCGACATCCAACCGGTCACCCACATTCAGTGCCAGGCGACCATTGCTGGCCTGCGTGTAGTTGCCGGCAATGGAGGCGGCCGCGCCGTTGACCTGCAAGGTCCCGGCGTTGTCGACCCGACCACCGATGTTGCCTGCGCCAACCAGGCGCGCGCCATTGGCGACGCTCACCCGCGCACTCTGCAAACTGGCGGTCTGCAAGGTGCCGCCAAGGACCTGGGTGTCGCCGCTGAAGGTATTGGCCGTGCTGCTCAATACCAAGGTGCCGGTGCCGCGCTTGGTCAGGCCGCCGGTGCCACTGATGTCGTTGGCCCAAGTCGAACGCAAGGTCGTGACAGTGACATCCACCGTGCCCCAATCGAAGCGTGCCGGCCCCAATACTGCCTTGCCGACGTTGAGCAGGCCGTAGCCGAAGACCGGATCCACGCCCGCAGCCCCCAAGTCGGTGGCGGTTCCCAGCAGCGTCTGGCGCACCAGATCATTGTTGAAATACGGAAATGCCTGCCACACCAGCGCAGCCGCACCGGAGACCAGCGGCGCTGCGAACGAGGTGCCGCTGCCGTAGAAATAACGGATGTTGCCGGCAGTGGCGTCCGGGTCGATGAACAGCGAAGTGCCTGGCGCGACCAGGCAGTAGCGCATCGCCACACCACAGGCGTTGGAGTACGACGCCAGTTGCGTCGGGTTGGCGGTATCCAGCGCGCCGACCACCAACCAACCGCGCTCCAGATCGGCCGCCGGTAGCGTCCCGTTCGGGCCAGGCTGACTGGGCAGCGCCGCCGTATCGGAGGGCTGCGAGCGCGATTCATTGCCCGACGCGAACACCACCAGCCCATCGTTGCTGAGGATGAAAGGGCGGTATTCCTGGGCAATCTGATTGGTCACCGTCGGGTCGTTCCAATACAGGCCGCCCCACGAATTGTTCATGATGCGCACACCGGCACTGATCAGATCGGCATGCACCGGCCCCAGACCGAGCGGTCCATCGACCTCGTTGCCGTCGCCGCTGCCGTCATCGTCCGGCGCACGGTCGCTGATGATGCGCGCAGACACCAGGCCCGCACCCGGCGCGATGCCGCCGGGCCATTGCCCGACCGCACGCCCGGCGGCCAGCTCGGCCACCACGGTCCCGTGCCCGACCACATCGCCCACTGCGGTGTTGTTGGTGCGTGGATCCACATAGATGAAGCTGTCGCTGACGCGTCCCTGCAACGCCGGATGATTGGCATTGATGCCGGTATCGATGACACCGATGCGGTACCCCGCGCCGGTAAAGCCAAGCGCCTGTGCCGCACGCGCGTTGGTCAGCGCCAGATGCGCATCGATCGCCGGCTCCGGCGTCGTTGGCGTCGTCACTGGCGGCGGCGGCGGTGAGGTCGGTGGCGGCGGCGGTGGTGGCGAGGTCACCGGCGGTGCGGCCGGGGTGCTTGGACGGATACCGCCCCCGCCACCGCCGCCGCCACAGGCGGACAACGCAACGGCCAGCGCCGAGGCCAGCACAGTTCTGGCGACGTCTTGCTTCTTCATTGGTGTTCTCCCCGAACCCATTCCATGGATGGGGCCCAAGCCGGGCCCGAATAACGCTTTGCTTACTTTAAATCGGAAAGCGTGCGCGTGGGGGGCACGCTGGCGCGGCGCCGCCATGAGGCAGATAATCGTTTCACTTTAAACGGTATCTGCTCATGTCCGACATCGTCATCGTTGCTGCCAAACGTACTGCCATCGGCTCGTTCCTCGGCCAATTCAATGCGGTGCCGGCACCCACGCTCGCCGCGGCTGCTATCCAGGGCGCACTCGCGCAATCGGGCATCGCGCCTGCCGATATTTCCGAAGTCATCGTCGGCTGCGTGCTGCCGGCCAATCTGGGCCAGGCACCTGCGCGTCAGGCCGCGATTGCCGCAGGCATTCCTACCTCGACCGGCGCCACCACCATCAACAAGGTGTGCGGCTCGGGCATGAAGGCGATCATGTTGGGACACGACCTGATCAGGGCCGGCTCGGCCAGCATCGTGGTGGCCGGCGGCATGGAGTCGATGAGCAATGCCCCGCATCTGCTGCCCAACTCGCGCACCGGCAACCGCTACGGCAATTTCCAGGCGGTCGATCACATGGCCTGGGACGGCCTGACCAACCCGTATGACGGCCAGGCCATGGGCGTATTCGGCGAAGCCACTGCGGAGAAGTTCGGCTTCAGCCGCGCCGACCAGGATGCGTTCGCGATCGCCTCGGTGGAACGCGCGCAGGCGGCGCAGCGCAGCGGCGCGTTTGCCGACGAAATCGTGCCGGTGACGGTCGCCACGCGCAAGGGCGAAGTCGTCGTGGACAGCGATGAGCAGCCGGGCAAATCCGACGTGGCCAAGATTCCGACGTTGAAGCCAGCCTTCAAGAAGGACGGCAGCGTGACCGCGGCCAGTTCCTCGAGTATTTCCGATGGCGCGGCAATCACCGTACTGATGAGCGCGGACGACGCGCAACGCCGCGGCGTGACGCCGCTGGCGCGCATCGTCGGCCATGTCACCCACTCGCAGGAGCCGGAATGGTTCACCACCGCACCGGTCGCTGCGATTCAATCGCTGCTCGGCAAGCTCGGCTGGCAATTGGACGATGTGGACCTGTTCGAAATCAACGAAGCCTTCGCCGTCGTGGCGATGGCGCCAATCAAGCAACTTGGCATCGCGCACGACAAGGTCAATGTGCATGGCGGCGCCTGCGCACTGGGCCATCCGATCGGCGCATCCGGCGCGCGTTTGGTGGTGACATTGGTGAACGCGTTGCGCAGCCGCGGAGGCAAGCGCGGAATCGCAACGCTATGCATCGGCGGCGGCGAAGCGACCGCCATCGCTATCGAATTGATTTAATTATCTTTAACGGCGATTTTGCAAAACTGAATGCGCGTGCGCTTGACACTCGTCTTGTGGCCGTCATCATGTCGGGGGCGCGCAATAGCGCGTTGCCTAATCTAACGACGAGGATTGAAACAATGACCATTAACAAGCTGCTGATCGCAATGGCTCTGGGCCTGGCCCTGACCGCTTGCTCGAAGCCGGAACAGGCTCAGGACGCTGCTGCTTCGGCTAACGAAGCTGCTGCCGACGCTCAGACCGCTGCCGACCAGGCTGCTGCCTCGGGCTCGCAGTCGGCTGACGCCGCTCAGGCTGCTGCCAACACCGCTGCTGCTTCGGCCGACACCGCTGCTGACGCTGCTCAGGCTGCTTCCGGCGCCGCGACCGACGCTGCTGCTGACCAGGCTGCCGACGCTGCCAAGACGGCTGAAGACACCGCCAAGGCTGCCAAGGACACCGCAGAAGAAGCCAAGAAGTAATCACTTCTTGACTCCAAGCGAGTTCGGAAAAAGCCGCTGGTTTCCAGCGGCTTTTTCTTTGCCTGCGATTCAAACCTCGCACGCCGTGCCCGCCGACAGGAACACGAACAACCTGCGAGATTGCGCCTGTCTCCCCGGCGGCTGAATGGCCGGCTGCGCATTGACGCAGACTGCATCGCCTCCTGCATAAGCTCCGGCTTCCAACACCGGAACAGGAACAGGACCACCCATGAAGACGATCCACATGCTGTCGTTGAACGCCATCGCCGCCCTTACCCTTGCTGCCTGTCAGGGCCCGGACGCCGAGCAGGCCCGCCGCGATGCCGCTTCTGCCGCCAAGCACGCCGCCGCCGCGACCGAACAGGCCGCCGACCGTGCGGCAGTGGAAGCGAAGGCCGCAACTGCCGATGCACGCGTGGCTGCGCGCGAGTTGGCCGCAGACGCCAGCCGCGCCACCGCCAATGCGGCCGATGCCACTGCCGACAAGACGCGCGAAATGGCCAACAAGGCCGAACAGAACGCCGACAAGCACGACGCCGACCACGCGCAGCACTGAGTCCGTCCCCCCCTTTCGCAGCACCCGCAACGCGCCGGCCATGTGCCGGCGCGCTTGTCTCGGCCGACGGATGGCTCGTGTTGTCGAGGCCGGCAGGCTAGCATTCGCATATGTCCTCTTCTTTTACGTCGCGCCGCCGCAACCAGCTGGCGCTGATTTTTTCTGCGCTGATCTTCGTCGTCATCGGAATCGGCATCTTCGTCGGTGCCCGCCGTTCGCTGGCCGATGCCGCGCTGGTGTCGCACACCCACGAGGTGATCGGGCGGGTCGACGAGATCCAGGCGCGCCTGCTCGATGCCGAGTCGGCGCAGCGCGGCTTCCTGCTCACCGGCAACGACGCCTACCTGCTGGGCTACCAAACCAGTGTCGAACGTCTGCCGATCCTGCTGGACAACCTGCGCCGCCTGATCGTCGACAACCCCGCACAGGAGCAGCACCTGGCGCAGTTGCAACGGCTGGTGGAAACCCGCCTGCGGCAGATTCAGCACGTGCTCGACATTTATACGCAAAGTGGGCTGGAGCCGGCACGTGCCGACATCCGGCAGAGCGCCTTCCGCACCACCAGCGCGATCCGCGAGCTGGCATTGGCGATGGTGCAGCGCGAACAGGAGCTGCTGGCACAACGCGCGCGAAGCAGCGAACAAAGCGCCAACCTGTTGCTGGCACTGGCATTGGCCGGCATTCCGTTCGGGCTGTTGGTGGTGGGCATGGTCTATGCGCTGTTGATGCGCGAACTGCGCCACCGCGCGCAGGCAGAACAGCTGGCGGCGCAGGCCAATCGCGAGTTGGGCGAGAGCATCGAGGCACTGCAGCGCAGTACCGCCGATCTCAACCTGCTCAGCCGTTACACCGGCCTGCTGCAGAGCTGCATCAGTGCCGAAGAAGCGTTGATGGTCAGCAGCCGTACCCTGGCCGGCCTGCTGCCGGGCGTGGCGGGAAGCGTGTACCTGCTGCGCGCCTCGCAGGACCGCGCCGAGGCGATCAGCCACTGGGGCGAGCCGCTGGTGCGCAGCGCGCCGCATCTGTCGCCCGAGCAGTGCTGGGCGCTGCGTCGCGGCCAGCCGCATATCGTCCAAGACCTGGGCCGGGATGCGCTGTGTGCGCATATCGAAGAACCCGCACACGATGCATCCGTCACCACCGCGTGCCTGCCGATGTCGGCGCAAGGCACCCAGCTCGGGTTTCTGTTCCTGTCTGCCGCCGGCCCGGGGCCGATGCCGCGGCTGGAAATCGCCGAGGCGGCCGCCGAACAGTTGTCGTTGGCGCTGAGCAACCTGCGTCTGCGCGAGTCGCTGCGCCGGCAGTCGATCCGCGATGCGCTGACGGGGCTGTATAACCGCCGCTATCTGGAAGAATCGCTGAGCCACGAGTTGGCGCGGTGCGCACGGCGTGGTCTGCCGTTGTCGGTCTTGATGCTGGACGTGGACCATTTCAAGCAGTTCAACGACAGCCAGGGCCATGCCGGCGGCGACCTGTTGCTGGCAGCGGTGGGCGAATTGCTGCTGACCCGCCTGCGCGCCGAGGATGTGGCATGCCGCTACGGCGGTGAGGAATTCACCGTCCTTCTGCCCGAAGCCGATGGCGAAGAAGCCATGCGCGTGGCCGAGCAGATTCGCAGTTACATCGCCGCGCTGGCGGTCAGCGACGGTGCGCGCGCCTTGCCGAAGGTGACTGCCTCGATCGGCGTGGCCAGCTTCCCTGCCGATGGCGAACAGGGTGCGAGCCTGATACAGAAAGCCGACGCAGCGCTGTATCGTGCCAAGCATGCTGGGCGCAACCGGGTCGAGCGATACGGTGCTGCTACAGACAGTGCGGACTGAAGGCAGCTGACAAGGCCACGGCGGGCAGCCAGGCGCGGCCGCGCCCGAAGCCGGGAGGTAGCACGCGGAGACTGTGGCCCTGGTGCGCCGCGCGCACCCACTTGACGGCTGCTCGCAGCGTTTGCCGACAGCTTCGTAACGCGCGCCGTCCATCCCGGTTTGCGGAGTCCGTCACACAAAAGATCCAGTTGCGCAGCGATAGTCGGCCTCGACCCCTAAAGCGAGGCAGTCCGATGTCGATGTGGCGCGATCAAGGTCCCAACAAGAAAGACGGCGTTCCGGTCACCCCCGAGGTTCCTGCGGCCGATGGCAGGCTGTTCACCGCCGAGGCCAGCCCCGCGCCGCCGGTGCCCGCCGCCGCAGCGCCCAGCGTCGCGCCGGCAGCTGTGGCCACGCAGCGTCACAGCGAAGCGAAAGAGTCGCTGATCGCTGCCGACATCAGCATCGAAGGCAAGATCGAAGGCGCCGGCCATGTGCGTCTGGCCGGCCGCTTCAAGGGCGATGTCAACGTCAAGGGCGATCTGACCATCGAACGCGGCGCCAAGCTCAATGGCGGCGTGCGCGCCAACAAGGTGATCATCGCCGGCGAGCTGGAGGGCAACATCGAATCTGCCGCGCAGGTCGAACTGCAGACGTCCGGTGTGTTGGTCGGCGATGTCAAGGCCGGCAGCCTCACGGTGGCCTCGGGTGCGCGCATGCGCGGCCAGGCCGATTTCGGCTGGGGCGATGATGGCGGCAAGCCGGTCACTGCCAGCAAGCCAGTGGTCAGCGGAGACAGCGACGCCACATGAGTGCACCTCGCCCGGGCACGCCCGGCGCCACGCGCAGCTGCCCGCACTGCAAGGCGACGATCCTGGAAAGCGCCAGCGTCTGCCCTGCGTGCAAGCACCACCTGCGCTTCGATTCGGCGGCTGCGCAACACGCGCAGCCGGCGCCGATCGTGCCGCTCAAAGTCGACGGCACCATCCGCCACCCGGCCGACGGCGATCCGTGGGAATACACGGTGGTGGTGGTGGTGCGCAACGGGAAGGGCGAGGAGATCCGTCGCCAGGTGGTCGATGTCGGCGCCATGCACGGCGGCGAAGAACGCGGCTTCACCCTGGCGGTGGAAGCGAGCGCGGTGCGTTCGCCCGGGCGGCGTACGCGGCATTGAGAACAGCTGACAAAACGACTGCGCAGCGGCCAGGCGGGCGCGGCCGGTGCTCGGAATCGGCATGTACCACGCGTACACCGCGGCTCCTTCGTACCGTCCACGCCACCTGACGGCCGCTCGCTACGTTTTGTTGGCCGCTCTGAGGCGTCCACGATCCACGCGGCTGCCAACACTCTAAACGCGCACTGCCGGACGAACGTGGCGGTGAGTTGATCGGCATGTGCCGTGCGTGCACCCGTAGCCTCTGTGCGCCGTCCACGGCCCGTCCGGCGGCTGCTCGCGAGGGAGTGGCACCTGCCGGTAAGCGCGCGCCGCGCGAAGGCACCGCCGCACGCGGTTCCCATTCTCAGGATCTGCACACCGGCTTGGCCAGAGTTGCCGCATGCGCAACGGCAACGATGAGACATCTCACACACGCGGCGATCTGGTGGTGCTCGGGCCGGAGGGCCTGTATTGCCCGCAAGGCGATTTCCATATCGACCCGTGGCGGCCGGTGCCGCGCGCGGTGATTACGCATGGTCACGGCGACCACGCCCGCAGCGGCATGGGCGAGTACCACTGCACGCGCGAGAGCCTGTCCATCCTGCAATGGCGCCTGGGCGAACAGGTCTATCACACGCATGCGGACGGTGAAGCGTTTCAGCTGGGGCGTGCGCGCGTGTCGCTGCATCCGGCCGGACACGTGCTGGGATCGGCGCAAGTGCGCATCGAAGTGGATGGCGAGGTCTGGGTCGCCTCCGGCGACTACAAGCGCCAACCCGACCCCACCTGCAAGCCGTTCGAAGTGGTGCCATGCGACACCTTCATCACCGAAGCGACCTTCGGCCTGCCGGTGTACCGCTGGCCCGACACCTCCCAGGTTGCGGCCGATATTTCTGCCTGGCGCCGCGAATGCGCCGAACGCGGCGAAGCGGCCATCCTGTACTGCTATGCGCTGGGCAAGGCGCAGCGCGTATTGGCCGAATTGCGCGCGTGGGAGACGCAGCCGGCATTGCTGCATGGCGCGGTCGCGGTGGGTGTGGAGGTCTATCGCCAGGCGGGCATCCCGATGCTGGATACCCAGCCGGTCAGCGAGCATGCGCGCGGCGCCGACTATGCCGGGCAATTGGTCATCGCGCCGCCATCGGCGGCCGGCAGCGCCTGGATCCGCCGTTTTCGCAGCGCACAGCAAGGTTTTGCCTCGGGCTGGATGCGCATCCGCGGCAATCGCCGCAGGCGCAATTACGATCGGGGCTTTGTGGTCTCCGACCATGCCGACTGGCCCGACCTGCTGCGCACCATCGAAGAAACCGGCGCACAGCGCGTCATTGCCACCCATGGCAATACCGATGCATTGATCCAACACTTGCGGGAACGCGGCGTCGCAGCAGAAGCCTTCCGCACCGATTTCGGAGCCGAGGAATGAACCCGCTGCCCGCACGTCGTTATGTTCGCGCGCGTCCGCGCATTCGCTTGAGCGGTGCGCTCGCGTTCCGCCGTCATGCCTTGGCGTTTTGCGTGCATCGCAACGCGCCAGCGGCCACCATCGGCCCACCGCGACCGCTGCGGCGCCCACGCGTGCTTGCCGCGTTTACCCGACGCGCACTGGAGCTGCGTGCTGCCGACAGGCGCGCAGCGACACAGGCGCTGCCGTGAAGCGTTTCGCGGCGTTGTACCGCACCCTGGACCGCAGCACCGGCACGCTCGACAAGCGCGCTGCGCTGGTTGCGTATTTCCGCGATGCGCCCGCGCTGGACGCGGCATGGGCGCTGTATCTGCTGGCCGGTGGCAAGGTGGCCAGCGCGCGCATGCGCATTGCCAGCAGCGGCGAACTGCGTGAATGGATCACCGACACCGCCGGCGTTGCCGATTGGCTGGTCGCCGACAGCTACGACCATGTCGGCGATCTGGCCGAAACCCTGGCCTTGCTGCTGGACGACCCGGTCACCGAGGCGGCCGATCTGCCGTTGGCAGAATGGATCGAACAGCGGCTGCTGCCGATCGCCAACCAGGACGTGGAAGTCCGCAAGGCCTGCATCGTGCAGGCGTGGCGCAGCCTGGCCTTCGACGAGCGGCTGGTGTTCAACAAGCTGCTGACCGGCGCATTGCGGGTTGGGGTGTCGCAACGGCTCGTGCAGCAGGCGCTGGCCGAATTGTCGGGGGTGGATATCGCGCGCATTGCGCAGCGCATGCTCGGCAGTTGGCGGCCGCATCCAACCTATCTTGCAGACCTGTTGACCAGCGAAGAACTGCCCGGCGACCGCCAGCAGCCCTATCCGTTCTTTCTGGCATCGCCGCTGGAAGCGGAGGTCGACACGCTGGGCACCATCGACGACTGGCTGCTGGAATGGAAATGGGACGGCATCCGCCTGCAGCTGATTCGCCGCGCCGGCGAAGCGGCGCTGTGGTCGCGCGGCGAAGAGCGTCTGGATGGACGTTTCCCCGAAATCGAACACGCCGCACTGCAATTGCCGGACGGCACCGTCATCGATGGCGAGCTGCTGGCCTGGCAACCCGAACAGCCCCTGCCAATGCCGTTTACTGCGTTGCAGACGCGTATCCAGCGGCTCAAGCCCGGGCCCAAGACCTTGGCCGCCGCACCTGCGCGCGTGGTGGCCTACGACCTGCTGGAACTGGCGGGCGAAGACCTGCGCGAGCGCCCGTTGCAGGAGCGGCGCGCACTGCTGGAAGGCGTGCTCGCCACGCTGGCAGATCCGCGCATCGTTGCCTCGCCGCTGGTGCAGGTCAGCGATTGGCAGGCCGCAGCGCGCGTGCGCGTGGAAGCGCGCGAACGCGGCGTGGAAGGGCTGATGCTCAAGCGCGCCAGTTCGGTGTATCAATCCGGTCGCCGTCGCGGCGATTGGTGGAAATGGAAGATCGACCCACTGACCATCGACGCGGTGCTGCTGTACGCGCAGGCCGGCCACGGCAGACGCAGCACGCTCTACACCGACTACACCTTCGGGCTATGGCACGAGGGCCAACTGGTGCCGATCGCCAAGGCCTATTCGGGCCTAGACGACAAGGAAATTCTTCAACTGGATCGCTGGATCCGTGCCAACACCACTGAGCGCTTCGGCCCGGTGCGCGCGGTCACCGCGCATCACGTGTTCGAGCTTGGGTTTGAAGCGGTGAACCGCAGCGCGCGGCATAAGTCCGGCATCGCGGTGCGCTTCCCGCGCATCCTGCGCTGGCGTCACGACAAGCCGATGGCCGAAGCCGATCATCTGAGCACCCTGCAGGCACTGGCGCGGTGAGCGTCACGCAGCACACGTATGGCACGCCACTGCAACAGTGGCGTGCCTGGTTCGCGCAGCGCGGCTGGGCGCCACTGCCGTTCCAACGCGATGTGTGGAAGCGCTATCTCGACGGCGAATCGGGCCTGCTGCATACGCCCACCGGCAGCGGCAAGACGCTGGCGGCATTTGGCGGGCCGTTACTGGAGGCATTGGCCACGCGTGGGCGCAAATCCCCGCGCAAACCGGGCAAACCCACCTCCCCTGCGCGCCGCCAGCCGCAACGCAATCTGCAAGTGTTGTGGATCACGCCGCTGCGCGCACTGGCCGCCGACACCGCACGCGCGCTGCGCGAGCCGGTGGACGCATTGGGGCTGGATTGGCAGGTGGGCCTGCGTACCGGCGATGCCAGCGCGCGCGACAAGCGGCTGGCACGCAGCGGCAAGCTCGACGTGCTGGTCACCACGCCCGAGTCGCTGGCATTGCTATTGTCGTATCCGGATACCGCGCCGCAGCTGTCGGCATTGCGCTGTGTGATCGTCGACGAATGGCACGAGCTGCTGGGCAACAAGCGCGGCGTGTTGCTGCAATTGTGTCTTGCGCGCTTGCGCGGATGGACGCCGCACCTGCGCATCTGGGGGCTGTCGGCGACGCTTGGGAACTTATCGCAGGCACGCGATGTGCTGTTGCCGCATTGCCCCGAGGCGGCGCTGGTCTCCGGCGTCAAACCGCGCACCATGACGCTTGAAACCTTGCTGCCGGACAGTGGCGAGCGCTTTCCCTGGGCAGGCCACCTTGGTCTGGCGCAACTGGCGCGCGTGCTGCAAAAGATCATGCAACAGCGCACCAGCCTGGTGTTTACCAATACGCGCGCGCAGGCCGAGTTGTGGCATCAGGCCTTGAGCGCGGTGTGGCCGGAGGAGTTGGCCACGCTGGCGCTGCATCACGGCTCGCTGGATCCATCGCTACGCGCGGCCGCCGAACGCGGGCTGGCCGACGGCAGCCTGCGCTGCGTGGTGGCCACCTCCAGCCTGGATCTGGGCGTCGACTTCCCGGCCGTGGATCAGGTGCTGCAGGTCGGCAGCCCGAAAGGCATCGCGCGCCTGCTGCAACGCGCCGGGCGCGCACGCCATCGCCCCGGCGAATCCGGGCACGTGGTGTGCGTGCCTTCGCATGCGCTGGAATTGGTCGAATACGCCGCGGCACGTCGCGCGCTGGTGCATGGACATATCGAAGCGCGTCCACCGCCACGGTTGTCGCTGGACGTACTGGCGCAGCACTGCGTCACCCTCGCCCTCGGCGGCGGCTTCCACGCCGATGCGTTGTTCGAGGAAGTGCGCGGTACCGATGCCTTCGCCGCGCTGGAGAAAACCACCTGGAACGCGGTGCTGGATTTCATCGTGCAAGGCGGCAGCGCGCTGGCGCATTATCCGGACTTCCACAAGGTGGTACGCGACGACGAGGGTCTGTACCGCGTGATCGACCGACGCGTCGCGCTGCGGCACCGGCTGTCCATCGGCACGATCACCAGCGACGGCAGCGTGCGCGTGCAGTTCCTGCGCGGCGGGCGGCTGGGCGCGGTGGAAGAACAATTCATCGGCCGCCTGCGCCGCGGCGACCGCTTCCAGTTCGCCGGCCGCCTGCTGGAACTGGTGCGCCTGGAAGACATGACCGCCTACGTGCGCGTGGCCAAGGGCGGCAGTGGCGTGGTGCCGAAATGGATGGGCGGGCGCATGCCGTTGTCGTCGGCGCTGGGCCGCGAGGTGGAAGCGGTGTTCGCCGACCCTGGCGATGCGCCGGAGATGCAGGCACTGGCGCCGTTGCTGCACCTGCAGGCGTCGCTTTCTTCGCTGCCTGGGCCGGACCATCTGCTGGTGGAAAGCGTCAAGGCGCGCGACGGCCGCCACGTCTTCGTCTACCCCTTCGCCGGCAGGCAGGTCAACGAAGGCCTAGCCGCGTTGCTCGCGGCACGCTGGGGCCGGCGCCAACGCAATACCTTCAGCTTCGCTGCCAATGACTATGGATTTGTGCTGTCGCCGGCGCAGGATGTCGACATCGATGCCGATGTACTGCAAGCCCTGCTCTCGCCGGTGGGCCTGTTCGACGATCTGCGCGACAGCCTCAACCTGGGCGAGTTGGCGCGCCGGCAATTTCGCGAGATCGCGCGCGTGGCGGGATTGTTGTCGCCCTCGTTGCCTGGGCGTGCGCCGCGCAGCCTGCGTCAGCTGCAGGCCTCCAGCGGCTTGCTGTACGACGTGTTGCAGCGCTTCGACCCCGATCATTTGCTGCTTGCGCAAGCCGAACGCGAAGTGTTCGAAGGCCAGCTCGAACTGGCGCGGCTTGCACATGCGCTGGAAGACTGCGCGCGCCGCGCGTTGCGCCTGTGCAAACCGCGCAGCCTCACACCATTATCGTTTCCGCTGTGGGCAGAACGCGTGCGTGGGCAACTGAGTACCGAAGACTGGAAGGCCCGCGTCTTGCGCGCTGCCCAACAACTGGAGCGCAAGCATGGGCGATAGCGTGCAGCTGCAGCTGGCCGGCGAAACCGTGGAATTGCTCGGCGAACGCGCGTTGTATCGGCCGGCACAACGTGCGCTGTTGATCGCCGATCTGCATCTGGGCAAGGCCGATGTGTTCCGACGTGCCGGCATCGGCTTGCCGGCCGGCGGCACCGCGCACGATCTGGAACGGCTGGACGCGTTGCTCGATCAACGCGATGTCCAGGCGCTATGGATTTTGGGCGACCTCTTGCACGGCCCTGCCCCACGCGCGGCCTGGCACCGACGCTGGAGCGCATGGCGCGAACGGCATTGCGCGTTACGCGTGATCGCCATTCGCGGCAATCACGACCGCGCCCTGGCCAGTGCGGAGTTGCACATCGAAGCGGCCGGCGAACAGGTCGAAGATGGCCCGTTCGTGCTGCGCCACGACCCGTTGCTGCATCCCAGCGGCCACGTGCTGTGCGGGCATCTGCATCCATTGGCCAAGCTACCGGGGCTGTCGCGGCGCTGGCCGGCGTTCTGGTTGCGCGAGCGCGTCACCATCCTGCCGGCGTTCTCGCAGTTCACCGCAGGCATCGTGCCGACGCTGGCCGAAGGCGAGCGCCTGGTTGCCTGCGTGGAAGGCGATGCGCTGGCACTACCGGTGCGTTAGCCAATGACGCACGCACCGGCCGATGCTACGACTGCGCAGCTGCTTCGGCGTTAGCGTCGGCCAGCGCGACTGGTCGCGCCAAAGCCTCGACGAATTCCGGCGCCAGCGCCAGCTTGCCGAACCAACCATGCTGGGTGCCGCTGAGCACGCGCAACATGTGCCCGCGCCCGCCCGGCACGCGTCCCATCGGGCGTAGCAGCAGGTCGCGGCCATGTGCCCACAGATCGCGTTCGGACTGGAACAGCGGCGTCAGCCAGCGGCTCCAGCGGTGATAGATCGCCACGTGCGCCTGGCGTTCGCGCTGGTAGCGCTGCAAGGCAGCGTCCAGATCGGCGCCGGCGCGCAAGGCATCGCGCATCGCCAACGCATCCAGCAGCGCCATGTTCACGCCCTGCCCCAACTGCGGGCTCATCGCATGCGCGGCATCGCCTGCAAGCACGAAACGGCCGCGATGCCAGCGCGACACCACCGCATCGCGATAGCTCGCGCGCGCCAGAGCACCATGCACCTGCACCGTGGCAAGCCGCGCATGCGCCTCTGGCCACATCTGCGCCACCTCATCGCGCCAAGCGGCAATGCCGCGCTGTTCCCACGCAACGAAATCGCTGCACGGCAGGCTCCAGAAAAAACTCAGCCGCGGCGTGTCGTCGCCCGGGCGCGTGCCCACCGGCAACAGGCCGATCATCTTGCGTGCGCCGATATAGCGCTGGCGCAATTCGTCCACAAACGGCCAGTCTTCGCGCGGCAGCAGGCACCACAGCGCTCCCCATGGATACACCCGATCCAGCTGCGTTCCCTGTGCCTGCGCACGCAACGTGGAAGCCGAGCCATCGGCGGCGATAATCAGATCGAAGGGGCCATGCCACTTCCCACGTTGATCCTGCACGCGCACGCCCGCGTGATCGATCGCGGTAATCTGCGTATCCACATGCAGTTGCGCGTGCTGCGGCCAGGCCTCGCGCAGCAGCGTAAACAACGCGCCGCGCTGCATGCCCACACCCATCAGGCGCGTATCCAGATCGCGGTACTGCATGTCCATCACCGCGCGCCCGCACGGCGTGTCGCCATACAAGCGGCGCACCGGCGCGCCATGCGCGAGCGCCTGCGGCAGCAAGCCCATGTTCCAGAGCACCTGCAACCCGCTGGGTTGCAGCAGAAAACCGGCGCCCACCGGCCCGGGTGCAGCTGCGCGCTCGAATACCTCCAGCTGATGCCCATCGGCGCCCAGCAGCACGGCCAATGCCTGCCCCGCGGTTCCGTAGCCCACCACTGCAATACGTAATGCTCGTTGCATCGTCCCTGCTCTGTTTGGCTATTGCTGCCCGCGCACAACCGGCGCAAAAAAACCCCGCCGTGGCGGGGTTTTTCAACCGCACAATCGAGTCAGATTACTCGACCGGCGTGATGTTCGAAGCCTGGGCACCCTTGGGGCCCTGGGTCACGTCATAACTGACGCGCTGGCCTTCCTGCAGGCTGCGGAAGCCCTTGGAATTGATCGCGGAGAAGTGCGCGAAGACATCGGCGCTGCCGTCCTCCGGTGAGATGAAGCCAAATCCCTTGGCGTCGTTGAACCACTTGACGGTACCGTTCGGCATGGTGATGCGAGACCTTTGCAATAATTAATGGGTGGTGTACGGCGGTGCGTACGCGCCGAGTATGCAAAGCTTATGCCCCGATGACAATCACCCGCGTGCAAGTTCGCCAATCAGCTCGGGCAGCCCGGACGACGCCGCATCGACGTTGGCCAAGACTTCGGCCATGGTGATTTCCTGCGCGTCGCCACAGCCGGCCGCCCAGTTGGCCACGATCGCCAAACACGCATATTCCAGGCCTTTTTCGCGCGCCAGGCCCGCTTCGGGCATGCCGGTCATGCCCACCAGATCGCAGCCGTCGCGACGCATGCGTGCGATCTCTGCAACCGTTTCCAGTCGTGGTCCCTGCGTTGCGCCGTAGCAGCCGCCGGCCACCAGCGTGACGCCGGTCACCTTGGCTGCCGCAATGACCTTGCTGCGAAACATCGGCGAATACGGATGGCCGAAATCCACATGCTGTACCTCGCTGCCGGGCTCTTCGCAGAAGGTGGACACGCGGCCCCAGGTGTAATCGATCAACTGATCCGGGCACGCCAACACGCGCGGGCCAAACTGTTCGGTGATACCCCCCACGGTGTTGAGCGCCAGCACGCGCGAGGCGCCGATTTGCTGCAATGCAGCGATGTTTGCGCGGTAATTGACCTTGTGCGGCGGCAGCGAGTGGCCTTCGCCATGGCGTGCCAGGAAGGCGACGCGATGGCCGAGCAGCATGCCGACGCGGATCGGCCCGGACGGCGCGCCGTAAGGCGTTTGGATGTCGTGCGACTGCACATCGTCCAGCTGCGCGAGCTTGTAGACACCAGTGCCGCCGATGACGGCCAATGCGATGGAATTTGCGGACACAACCGACCTCTGCAGCGAAAGACATGATGGGGCGCGCAGGCGTGCGCGCCGGGCTGCCCGCAACGATGCGGGCATGGATTTGCAGCGTTACTGCTTCATCGCATAGATGGCAGGAATGCCGCGCAACTGCTCGTTGACGTCCATGCCGAAGCCGAATACGTAACGGTCGGGCACTTCCACGCCCACGTAGTCGGCAGTCACGCCCGGCACGCACCGGTCGTGCCGCTTGACGGTCAACACCGCCACGCGCACGTCAGTGGCGCCCTGCTCCAGGCACCACTGGCGCACGCCCTGCAGCGTGTAACCCTCGTCGAGAATGTCGTCGACCAGGATCACGCGGCGGCCGAACAATGCGGTGGCCGGGCGGTGCTTCCACACCAGTTCGCCGCCGGTGGTTTCGCCGCGGTAACGGGTGGCATGCAGGTAATCGAACTGCAGGTCCTGGCCACGTGCGCCCAGCTCCAGCGCCAGCTGGCCGGAGAACGGCAGCGCACCGTGCATGATGGTGAGATACACCGGCACTTCGCCGGCATAGTCGCGTGCGATCGCATCGGCGATGGTGGCAACGGCGGCATCGATGGCGGGACGGTCGACCAGCAGATCGGCTTGGGCCAGGGCCTGGGAAATGGTGAGCGTGGACATCAGGCAGTTGTTCCGAAATGGGCAGAAGGAGGAGTGGTAAATGAGGCGTCGGTGCCGGCGAGCAGGCCATCCCAGCCTAGTGCGCCGCGGCCGATCAGGCCGATCAATGCAGCGGTATTGAGCCTGCGGCCCTGCACGGCCTGCAGCGATTCGGCGACCAGCTCCGGATGGCACACCAGCACCACGTCGCAGCCGGCATCCAGATGCGCATGCACCCGGCCCGCCACCCCGCCGGCACTGAACGAGGCAGCCATGCCGATGTCATCGGAAAAGACCACGCCGCGGAAGCCCATCTGGCCGCGCAGGATCTGCTCGATCCAGCGCTGCGAATAGCCGGCCGGCTCCGGCGCGACCTGCGGGTAGACCACGTGCGCCATCATCACGGCGTCGGCGCCGGCCTCGATCCCCGCCACGAACGGCACCAGGTCTTCGGCCTGCAGCACCTCCAGCGGCCGTGGGTCGCTGGCGTGATCGACGTGGGTGTCTTCCAGCACGGTGCCGTGGCCGGGAAAATGCTTGAGCGTGGCAGCCATGCCGGCGCCGTGCAGCGCCTGCACATAAGCACGCGTGAAGGTGGCCACGATCTGCGGGTCGTCGCTGAAGGCGCGATCGCCGATGGCGCGGTTGCCGCGCCCCAGGTCCACCACCGGGGCAAAGCTCAGGTCCACGCCGCTGGCGCGGACCTCGCTGGCCATCAACTGCGCATGCGCGCGCGCGGCGGCCAGTGCAGACTCCGGGTCCTGCGCGTACTGCGCACCGAAGCTTTGCAGCGGCGCCAGCGCGCTGAATCCTTCGCGAAACCGCTGCACGCGCCCACCTTCCTGGTCCACGCAGACCAGCACTGGGCGTGGGGCGGCGGCGCGAATGGCAGCCGACAGCTCGGCCACCTGGGTGCGCGAGGCGAAGTTGCGCTTGAACAGCACCACGCCGGCAACCGCATCGTGCTGCAGCCAATCGCGTTCCTGTGCGCTGAGTTCGGTACCGGCAACGCCGATCAGAAGCATGTTGGGGGACTCCCGGGCCAGGCGCCACGGTGGCGCAGCGCGGCATTGTCGCAGATGCGCGTGGCAGCGTCAGATCGCGCATTCAGCTGCGCGACCCTGCGGGCAGGCTTACAGCACCTCGAGGTGGGCGCGCCAATGCGCGGCCTGGGCCTGCACCTGTGCCAGCACTTCGGGGGCCATACCGTCGAGCTGGCGGTACGGCAGCGCCAGGCGTTCGTTGACGCCCAACAGCGGGCGCTGGCGCTGCAGAAAGTCCCAGTACAACGCATTGTACGGGCAGGCGTTCGGCCCGACCCGCAACTTGCGCTGATACCGGCAACCACCGCAGTAATCGCTCATGCGATCGATATAGGCCGCACCGCTGATATACGGCTTGCTACCGAGCAGGCCGCCATCGGCGAACTGGCTCATGCCCACCGTATTGGGCAGCTCCACCCACTCGAAGGCGTCGATATACACGCCCAGGTACCAGCGATGCAGCGCCTGCGGGTCCAGCCCCGCCAGCAGCGCGAAATTACCGATCACCATCAGCCGCTGGATGTGATGCGCATGCGCATTGGCCAACGAATTGCCGATCGCATCTGCCAGGCAGCGCATGCCGATCTGCCCGTCCCAGAACCAGTGTGGCAGCGCTGCATGCTGATCGAGATGATTCGATTCCGCGTAGCCGGGCATCTGCGACCAATACACACCGCGCACGTACTCGCGCCAGCCCAGAATCTGCCGAATGAAGCCTTCCACCGCCGCCAACGGCGCATGCCCTTGCCGCCATGCAACTTCGGCGCGCGCGATCACTTCGCGCGGGTGCAGCATCTTGACGTTGAGCGCGAATGAAAGCAGCGAATGGAACAGGCGCGGGCTACGCGTGCTCATCGCATCTTCGTAGCGGCCGAAATTGGGCAATGCATGCGCGATGAAAGCGTCCAGATGCTGCAAGGCTTCGTCGCGATCCAGCGGCCATGGCAGTGCGTGCGCATTCGGTGCGCCAAAACTGCGCACCCCGGCGGCTTCGATCGTGCGCCACAGCGCGCTGTGGTCGTGGGTCGTGCGCCAATCCTGTGGGGCAGGCGGGTCGCCCGGCCACGGCGCACGGTTGTCGCGATCGAAGTTCCAGCGCCCACCTTCCGGCTCGCCCGCGGCATCGAGCAGGATGCGATGCTGGCGCCGCATGCGCCGATAAAACACTTCCATGCGCCACGGGCTGCCGGCGCGAAAACAGCCGGCGACTTCACTGCGTGCGGTCAAAAAATGTTCGCTGCCGACCATGCGCGTGGCAAAGGGCTGCGCGGCGCTCCAGTGCTGTAGTGCTTCGTCCAGCCGCCATTCGTCCGGGGCCTGGTATTCCAGATGGCCGGCGCGGTAATGCGCCATCAACGCCTCGAGGTTGTGCGGGATCGACTGCCGGTTGCTGGCATTGTCGATGGTCACATAGCGCACCCGATGCCCGGCACGCCGCAGGCCCGCAGCGAACGCGCGCATGGCCGCGAAGATCGCCAGGACCTTCTGCGCGTGATGCAGCACGTAGTCGGTTTCCTGCCGCACTTCCATCAATACATAGACCACGCCTGCATCGCGCGTCGCGAACCAGCTGTGGTGCGGATCGAGCTGGTCGCCCAGAACCAAACGCAGCGTATGGGCCGGCGTTTGTGGGGTGGTTTGCGCGACAAGTGCGCTGGAATCATGCATCAAAGTGACGCCCGATGATGCGGGGCGCATGGGCGCGTCCGTGCCGACGCGGCGCATGGGCATGCCTTGGACCCGAAAAAAACACTCGAATCACCGGCAACGCATGCACCAACGACTGCCATGACCGCGGTATGGACTTGCATCGCACTGCCCTTTAGTTCTGCGCTGCCTGGCACAGCGTCAGTGGCCAGCGCTGTACAGCACATCGCCGGCAGACACGCGCCGGGCCAACGCCATTGCGCTCTGCCATGCGCCCTCCACCTTGCCGCCGGCCAGCCAGTCGCCGCACATGCCCAAGCCCAGCTGCGCATCCCAGACGCAGCCAAGCTGCAATGCCGGGTCGCTGCTGGCAACCTTCCAAAAAAAAGCATCGCAGGACTGCGGCACTGGCAACCCGAGCGCTGCAAGCTCCGGCACCAGGCTGGCGCTGACGTGCCCAGGCATGGCAGCGCACTGCGCCTGGCTCCACTCGGCCGTTGCATGCGCCAGCCAGGTCTCCGCACCCGCACGCGCGGGCTTGCTGGAGTTGCGCGCCACCCAGCGTAACGCGCCGGCATTGACGAACAGCGCATCGTAGCCCGGATCGATGGGCGCATCGAAGTGCGCCATCACCGCCCACGCAGGCTGCATGCGCACCTGCTCGGCAATCGTCGCCAACGCAGGCGCAGCCTGCGCGAGTAACCCAGCCGCACTCGGCGCCGGGACGGCCAGCAACACCGTATCGAACAGATGCTCTGCAGCGGCTTGCGACACCGACAGGCGCCATCCCTGCCGGCTGCGCCGCAGCGCGCGCACCTCGGCACTCAGACGCACATCCAGCTGCGCGGCAAGCGTACGCGCCGGTGCGGTCATCTCGGGCACACCCACATAGCGCATCAGCGCGTGCTGGGATCGGCGCAACTGCGTGCCGTCCCAGCTTGCGATGCGCGCCTGCCAGGGCGCGGCAATACCGGCATCGATCCAGGCATCCACGACCGCTGCAAATGCAGGATCGCGCGCAGTGAAATACTGCGCTCCGTGATCGCATTGCCACTGCTCGGCGCTGTAGTGGCGCATGCGGCCGCCCGGGGTCTGCGCCTGATCGAACACCGTCACTGCATGGCCTTCCATCTGCAGTTGCTGCGCGCAGGCCAACCCGGCCAGCCCGGCGCCGATCACGGCGATCGTCTGCGCGCGGTCGGGCAGTGTCATGCCATCGCGCACGTGCCGGTGCATGCGGCAGGCATGCGGGTCACACCACGCAGCCGTCAGGCCCGCAGGCATCGGGCCCGCCGACGGGCGTCGATTCGGCCGCCAACTGCAGCAGCGCCTGCGCAAAACTTTCCGGCGGTTGCGCGCCCTGGATCAGCGCACGGCCGTCGATCACGAAACTGGGCACTGCACGGATGCCCAACGCGGCGGCCTGCGCTAGCTGCGCTTGCACCTCGACGGTGCCTTCGTCCGATTCCAGCATCGCCTGCACACGCGCCGCCGTAAGGCCACCGGCCTCACCGGCACGCACCAGCGTGTCGAACGCGCCCACGTTTTGGCCTTCGGCAAAATGCGCATGGAACAGCGCTTCCATGACCGCATCCACATCGCCCTCGTGGCTGGCCAGCCAGATCAAACGATGCGCACGCAGGGTGCTGACCTGCACCTGCCCACGGCCGAAATCCAGCGGCAAGCCTTCCGCCTGCGCGGTGGCCTGGGTCTGCGCCAGGATCTGTTCGACGCGTGCCGTACCGCCGAACTTCGACGCCAGGGCCGCGCGCAATGGCGTGGGCTCCAGGCCGGCATCCGGATCAAGCTGGAACGCGTGGTAATGAATGTCCAAGGCCGGCGCCTGCGCGCCAAGTGCCGCAAGGGCGGCCTGGAAACGGCGTTTGCCGATCCAGCACCAGGGGCACACTACGTCGGACCAGATGTCGATGCGCATGAGCTGGGATTCGTTTGTGGGATGGGATTGGGATTTGCAGAGCATAGACGGGATTCTGCAATCGCAAAGCGTTCGCCAGTGCCGAAACCGGGGAGCGATGATCAAGCATTGCAAGGCGGCCTGGCGCCGCGCACTCATCTGTTCTACGCATCAGCGATCCACCTCACGCATCAGGCCTCCAAGGCACCGGGCTGCGTGTCCGCCTTTGCGAGTCCAGATCCCGCATCACAAATCCTCTTTCCACTGCTTGAATGGATGCGAGGCCAGGGCCAGGTTGTAATAGCGCACGTCGTCGGTGACTTCGGTCCCAATCCATTCCGGCGTGGCGAATGCTTCGTCGGAGCGTTCGAGTTCGATCTCGGCCACGATCAGGCCGGCGTTGTCGCCGAGGAATTCGTCCACTTCCCACACATGTCCCTGGTAGGCGACCAGATGCCGGCGTTTGTCGATCAGGCCGCCTACGCACAGCGCCAGCAATGCGCGTGCATCAGCCAGTGGAATCGGATATTCGAACTCCTGCCGCGTATGCCCTACCTCGCGCGATTTTAGATTGAGAAATGCGCTTTCGCCCTGAATCCGCACCCGTACCGAGGCATTTTGCGTGCCACTGCGCAGCGCCGCCTGGTCGTTGATATAGCCCTGCGCCATCGGAATCACCGCATGCGCGGCGTCGCGCCAGCCATCGCCGGTAACCAGGAATTTGCGTTCGATTTCTACAGGCATGGGAATCGGGAATCGAGAGTCGGGAATGGCAAAAGCATAAGCCGTTCGCCGTTACGATTCCCGATTGCCTCCTCCTGATTCACCGCCTCTCAAACACCGCAATGCTTTCCACGTGCGCGGTGTGCGGGAACATGTCCATCGCGCCTGCCGAAACCAGCGTGAAGCCCTGCTCGTTGACCAGATAGCCGGCGTCGCGCGCCAGCGAGCCCGGGTGGCAGCTCACATAGACGATGCGATCGAACGTTTTCAACGGCAGCTGCTGCAGCACTTCCAGGGCGCCGGAGCGCGGCGGGTCCAGCAGCAGCTTGTCGAAGCCCTGGCGCATCCAGGGTGCGCTGCGCTGATCCTGGGTCAGGTCGGCGGCGTGGAACTGCGCATTGTCCAGGCCATTGCGCTGGGCGTTCTCTTTGGCCCGTGCCACAAGTCCGGCGTCGCCTTCCACCCCCACCACCTCACGCACCACGCGCGCCAGCGGCAGGGTGAAGTTGCCCAGGCCGCAGAACAGGTCCAGCACGCGGTCGTCGGGCTTGGCCTCCAGCAGCGCAACCGCATGGGCGATCATCTTCTGATTGAGCGACGCGTTGACTTGAATGAAATCCAGCGGCCGGAACGCCAGTTCCACCTCCCACTGCGGCAAGCGGAACGATAGCGGCACGTCCTGCGGCCACAGCGGATGCACGCTGTCCACCCCGCCGGGCTGCAGGAAAATCGCAAAGCCGTGCTCCTGGGCAAAGGCGACCCAGGCCTGGCGATCGCGCTCGCTGAGCGGCTGCATATGCCGAATGGTCAAGGCCACCGCATCGTCGCCGGCGATGAATTCGATCTGCGGAATGTCGCGCTTGCCGTCCATGCCTTCGATCAGCGCGGCAAGCAAGGGGATCTTCTCGCCGATCTGCGGAATCACCGTGTAGCAGACCGACAGATCGGCCACGAACCGCGGGTCCAGCTCACGAAAGCCGACCAAGGTCTTGTCCTTCTTCTCGACGCGACGCACCGAGAACCTGCCCTTGCGCCGATACCACCAGTTGTCGCCGGTCAGCGCAGGCAGCACGGCTTGCGGAGTGACGTGACCGATACGTTCCAGGTTGTCCATCAGCACGCGCTGTTTGGCCACGATCTGCTGCGACTCCTCCAGATGCTGCAACACGCAGCCCGCGCAGACGCCAAAGTGCGGGCAGCGCGGGGTGACCCGCTGCGGCGATGCCTCCAGCACCTCCACGGTCTTGGCCTCATCGAAATGCCGGCTACGGGCGGTGGGTTCGGCGCGTACCAGCTCGCCCGGCAAGGCGCCGCTGATGAAGGTGACCTTGCCGCCCTCGCCGTCGCGGCGGGCGACCCCGCGGCCGTCATGGCTCAGGTCGGTGACCGCGGTCTGGAAGGGGGTACGGTCGAGACGGTTTCGGGTTCTGGCCACGTGGCGGCAAGCTGCGGGCAAAAAGGGTGCGTATTGTCGCAGATGCGACCGACGGAGGCCGCGCCGGTCAGCGCAACAATTGTCGCGCCCCGCAAACACAGGCAAACTTCCGCTGCGCGCGACAAATCAGGACGCGGCATCGCTGACAAGGAGGCAGCATGAACATGGCCACACGCCAGGAACCCCACCCACGCCTACTGCTGGTGGAAGACGACCCGATCAGCCGCGGGTTCTTGCAGGCTGTGCTTGAAAGTCTTCCGGCCACGGTCGACTGTGCCGATTCCCTTTCTTCCGCACTCGACCGCGCGCGCGAACGTCGCCACGACCTCTGGCTGATCGACGTCAATCTCCCCGATGGCACCGGTAGCGGGCTACTGCGTGCATTGCGCCTGCTGCACCCGGACGTGCCGGCACTGGCGCACACCGCCGACGCGACCATGTCGATGCAGCACAGCCTGCAGTCCGACGGGTTCCTGGAAATGCTGGTCAAACCACTGACCTCCGAGCGCCTGCTGCAGGCGGTGCGGCGCGGCCTGGCACGCGGTCGCTATAGCGTGGCCCCGGTGGGCGTGCTGGACATCGCCGCCAGCGACTGGGACGAGACCGCTGCGCTGAGCGCGCTCAACGGCCAGCAGCATCATCTCAATGCCCTGCGCGAGCTGTTCCTGGCCGAGCTGCCGGGCACCCGGGATGCGGTGGATTCGGCCTTGCAGATCAGCGACGAACAGGCACTGCGCAGCCATCTTCATCGGTTGCAGGCCAGCTGTGGCTTCGTCGGCGCGGCGCGGCTTGCCGGCGCAGTGCGCCTGCTGCGCGGCGACCCGCACTCGCGGACCGCACGCACCCAATTCCACGCGGCGGTGGCTGCATTGCTGCATTGAGCGAATCGAGCGCAGCACCTCCTTGCCAGACGAGGTGTGCCGGACGCCGGCGCCGGTGCGCTTCCGGCTCGCCGCCGCGGTCGATGCACCGTCGTCCTGCCGATCAAGCTGCGTATGGCAGGTAGCACCGGCTCCAGTTGCTGGCGTTTGACTGCCTGGATGATCTACAGCTCGACGCAGGGCGTATGCAGTTGCTGCTCGCCCGGTCCATGTCGGTGACGAGAGTAGCGCTCGTGGTCGAGGGCAGGCGAAGGGCTTTCTAAACCGACGGGCACGGGTGCTGCCTGCCGGTTTTCCGAGCGCCCGCTTCGCTCAATTCGCTGCTGGCTCGTGGGATGGCCGGTCGCTGCTGGACTTTTGTCCAGCGCTATCACGCATGGGCCTCCAGCACTCCGCGCCATCAACGACGGCGCGCCAGGTCCTCGAGCATTTCCCAGGATTTCAGACCACGCCCGCCCAGATGGTGCAGCAGTACCCCGCGCATGCTGCGCCGCAGGCCTGGCATGTCGTCGGCATCCGGCATGACGTCTTCGCCCAGCGCCAGCAGCGCCGCACCGGTGACGGTTTCGCGGCGGTCCTGGGCTAGCCGTTCGCTCAACACGCGCAAGGCGCCCTCCTGCGGATCCAGCCGATACCGCGCCGCCGGGTCGATCGGCTGCCCGTCGCTGTCATGCTGCAGATCGAAGGCGAACCCCAGCCCGTCCAGCACGTCGCGCTCGAACCGGCGCAGCCCCCACGCCAACGGCAGAGCGGACGCCAGGTAGGTACGTGCCTGCGCATAACAGGCATAAAGTTCAGGCACCGGATCGTTACGCGGGGCCAGGCGCAGCAGCAATTCGCTGATATAGAAACCGGCCAGCATGGTGTCGCCGACCAGCCGCGGCGCGGTGTCCAGCGCTTCGGCCTGGCGCAGCTGGGCCAGCTCGCCGCGCTGCACGGCACTGAACTGGATCAGCTGCAAAGGCTGCAAGGCCGCGCGCAGCGCCTGCTTGCGCGGCCCCTGCACACCGCGCGCCAGCAGTCCCACCCGCCCGTGCTGCTCGGTCAGCACTTCCACCAGCAGGCTGGTCTCGCGCCAGGCCCGTACGTGCAAGACGAACCCGCGCTCGTGCTCGATCAGCATGGGGGGAAGAGCCGGGACCGGGGACACGGGACCCGGGACCCGGGAAAAGCACCGGATCGGCCATCGGAGGGCCGCGCGGGGTAGCGACGGGGGGCCGAGCCAATGCCGTCAGCGCAGCACGCGAATCTGAAAAATGCGAAAAGCCGCCTCCCCCGCAGTATGCAGACCACCTGCCTGATCCAGCTCTTCCCGGGACCCTGGTCCCGGGTCCCGGGTCCCGGCCTTCCCGGCCTCATTCGTAGCCGAACGCCTTCAGCGCAGCCTCGTCGTCCGACCAGCCTTCGCGCACGCGCACCCAGGTTTCCAGGAACACCTTGGCACCGAACAGGCGCTCCATCTGCAGGCGCGCCTTGCCGCCGATTTCTTTCAAACGGGTGCCGCCCTTGCCGATCACGATGGCCTTCTGGCCTTCGCGCTCGACCCAGATCACCGCACCGATGCGCAGCAGCGCGCCATCTTCGGCGAAGCGCTCGATCTCGACGGTGGTGGCGTACGGCAGCTCTTCGCCGAGCTGACGCATCAGCTGTTCCCGCACCAGTTCGCCAGCCAAAAAGCGCTGGCTGCGGTCGGTGATCTCGTCTTCGCCAAACATCGCCTCGGCTTCGGGCACCAGCTTGAGCAGGTCGCCCACCAACGCGTCCAGGCCCTTGCGCTTGAGCGCGGACACCGGATGCACGGCGGCGAAGGTGCGCCCCTCGCTGACCTGGGCCAGGAACGGGAACAGCGCGGTCTTGTCCTTGAGCCGGTCGACCTTGTTGACCACCAGCACCACCGGCACGCCGGCGTCGCTGAGCACGCGGAACGCCAGCGTGTCTTCCTCGTCCCAGCGGCCGGCTTCGATCACCAGGACCGCCGCGTCCACGCCCTCGAGCGAGCCGCGCGCAGCGCGATTCATCACCCGGTTCATTGCGCGCTTCTGCTCGCGGTGCAAGCCCGGTGTGTCGACCAGCACCAGCTGCCCTTCCGGGAAGGTGGCGATGCCCAGCAGCCGATGACGCGTGGTCTGCGGCCGGTTGGAGACGATGCTGACCTTCGCGCCGACCAGGGCGTTGGTCAGGGTGGACTTGCCGACGTTGGGCCGGCCGATCACCGCAACGCTACCGCTGCGGTGGGGGGAAGAGGTTTCGCTCACGTGTTTGAATCCAGTTGTGCGATGACAAGAGTCGCCGCCTGTTGCTCTGCGAGGCGACGCGAAGTGCCCTGGCCCTCGGCGCGGGCGATGGGCTGCTCCAGAATGCAGGCGACGTGGAACTGCTTGGCATGCTCGTCGCCGCTCTCGCTGATCAGCGCGTAGGTGGGCAGCGGCAGTTGCCGTGCCTGCAGCCATTCCTGCAGCCGGGTCTTGGGATCCTTTTCTGCCTTGCCCACCGGCAATGCCGCCAGCGACGCTTCGAACCACGGCAGCACCACTGCACGGCAACGCTCGAAACCGCAGTCCAGATAGATGGCTGCGACGATCGCCTCGACCGCATCGGCCAGGATCGAATCGCGCCGGTGACCTCCGGACTTCAGCTCGCCTGGCCCCAGCGTGAGGCGCTCGCCGAGGTTCAACGTGCGTCCGATCACTGCCAGCGCACCTTCGCGCACGAGCTCGGCACGTGCACGGGTCAATGCGCCTTCGTCGGCCTTGGGCCACCGTTGATACAGCGCCTCGGCGATCAGCAGGTTGACGATGCCGTCGCCGAGAAATTCCAATCGCTCGTTATGCGGCGTCCCGGCGCTGCGATGCCGCAGCGCCTGGGCGAGCAGAGCCGGATCGGCGAATGCGTGCCCGATCGGATCACCGCGTTGGAAGGTTCTATTCGACACCGCGCTTCGTCAGATCCTGTGCCGTATCGAACTTGCCGACCACATCCAGATTGCCAACCAGCTCGCGGCGGACTTCGTAATTGACCTTCATGCGCCAGCCGCCTTCGATCCGCTCGAACTTGACGTCTTCCTTTTTGACATTTTCAGAATAGTTGATGTACAGGCGCTTGAAGAACATGTCCTGCAACTTGGACGGATCCATGTCGGAAGTGCCTGCTTCATTTGCCAAGCCCTTCATCGACGTACGCACTGCGTAATATTCCTGATACATCGGGAACAGCTTCATCCCGATGTACAAACCGAACCCCACTACCGCCAGCACCACCACGAACGACGTCAACGTCATACCGCTTTGCTTGCGCTTCATTGTGCTTCCCCTGGCACGCCGTGCGTGCATTTACTGGATTCCAGTCCCGATCCGCGATGGATCGAAACTCCCCTTGCAGAACCACCCTTCGCAATTGAGCCAGATCAGGAACGCCTTGCCGCGCAGATTGGCTTCCGGCAGAAAGTGCGTCTGGGTCCAGAACCGGCTGTCCTCGCTGTTGTCGCGATTATCCCCCATCACGAAATAGCTGTCCGCCGGCACGGTCCAGTCGCCCTGCCCGGCCGGCATGTTGCGGTCCAGCCATTCCAGCACGGTGTGCGTGCGGCCCGGCAGGTCCTCGACCAGAAGCGTGGTGCCGGTCATCTCGGCGCCCTTGCCCTTGCCGATGTACTCGCCCTTGACCGTGTAATGCATCGGCTTGTCGTTGATGTACAGCGTATCGCCGTGGAAGCCGATCTTGTCGCCCGGCAGGCCAACCACGCGCTTGATCCAGTTCTGGTCCGGCGCGTGCGGCGGCTTGAACACCACCACGTCGCCGCGCTTGGGCTCGCCGGTGGGAATGAACTTGGTATTGGTGATCGGCAGACGGAAGCCGTAGGCGAACTTGTTGACCAGGATGAAATCGCCGATCAGCAGGTTGGGCATCATCGAGCTGGACGGAATCTTGTACGGCTCGGCCACGAAGCTGCGCAGGATCAGCACCACCGCCAGCACCGGGAAAAAGGCGCGCGAGTAATCGATGATCGCCGGCTCGCTGTCCAGCAACCCGGCACGCGCCGCACGGCGCTTGGCCAGAAACAGCTTGTCCAGCAACCAGATGAAGCCGCTGCCCAGCGTCAGGACAACCAGGATGATTTCAAACCATTTCATTGATGTTCCTTCGGAACGGGATTCGAGATTTGAGATTGGGGATTAGTAAGAGCAAGAGGATGGGCAAGCCGTTGCCAATCCCGAATGACGAATCCCGAATCCCTGCTACTTGTCCATCTGCAGGACGGCCAGGAAGGCTTCCTGTGGAATCTCCACGCGGCCGACCTGCTTCATGCGCTTCTTGCCTTCCTTCTGCTTCTCCAGCAGCTTTTTCTTGCGCGAAACGTCGCCACCATAGCACTTGGCCAGCACGTTCTTGCGCATCGCCTTGACCGTGGAGCGCGAGATGATCTGCGAGCCGATCGCGGCCTGAATCGCCACGTCGAACATCTGCCGGGGAATCAGGTCTTTCATCTTTTCGCACAGCTCGCGGCCGCGACGATCGGCGTGGCTGCGGTGCACGATCAACGACAACGCGTCGACCTTGTCGCCGTTGATCAGCACATCCACGCGCACGAACGGGCCGGCATCGAATCGCACGAAGTGGTAATCCAGCGAGGCATAGCCACGGCTGACCGACTTGAGCTTGTCGAAGAAATCCAGCACCACTTCGGCCATCGGCAGCTCATAGCTGATCTGTACCTGGCTGCCCAGGTAGTTGATGCCGATCTGGGTGCCGCGCTTTTCCTCGCACAACTTGATGATGTTGCCGATGTACTCCTCGGGAGTGAGGACGTTGGCGCGAATGATGGGCTCGCGGATTTCCTGCACCAGGTTCAACTGCGGCAACTTGGCCGGGTTGTCCATGTTGATGACCGTGCCATCGGTCTTGAGCACTTCATACACCACGGTGGGGGCGGTGCTGATCAGGTCCAGGTTGTACTCGCGCTCCAGGCGCTCCTGCACGATTTCCATGTGCAGCATGCCCAAAAAGCCGCAGCGGAAGCCGAAGCCCATCGCTTCGGAGCTTTCCGGCTCGAAGCGCAGCGCGGCATCGTTCAAGCGCAGCTTGTCCAACGCTTCGCGCAGATCCGGGTAATCCTCGGCATCGACCGGAAACAGGCCGGCGAACACGCGCGGCTGCATTTCCTGAAAACCGGGCAAGGCGTGCGGCGCCGGGTCGGCCGCCAGGGTCAGCGTGTCGCCGACCGGTGCGCCGTGCACGTCCTTGATGGACGCGTTGATCCAGCCCACTTCGCCGGCGCCCAGCGCGGGCAGCTCCTTACGCTTGGGGGTGAACACGCCAACCTTGTCGACCAGATGGGTGCGCCCGGTAGACATCACCAGGATCTTGCTGCCGGGCTTGATTTCGCCCTGCATCACGCGCACCAGCGAGACCACGCCCAGGTAGTTGTCGAACCAGGAATCGATGATCAACGCCTGCAGCTTGTCGGTCTCGCGCGGCTTCGGCGGCGGGATGCGATGCACGATCGCTTCCAGCACCAGATCGATGTTCAGACCGGTCTTGGCGCTGACAGCGACCGCGTCTTCGGCATCGATGCCGATCACCGCTTCGATCTCGGCCTTGGCGCGGTCGACATCGGCGGTGGGCAGGTCGATCTTGTTCAGCACCGGCACCACTTCCAGCCCCTGCTCCACCGCGGTATAGCAGTTGGCCACCGACTGCGCTTCCACGCCCTGCGCGGCATCCACCACCAGCAGCGCACCTTCGCATGCAGCCAGCGAGCGGCTGACTTCGTAGGAGAAGTCGACGTGCCCGGGGGTGTCGATGAAATTCAGGTGGTAGGTCTGCCCGTCCTTTGCCGTGTACGGCAGGGACACCGACTGCGCCTTGATGGTGATGCCGCGTTCGCGCTCGATCGGGTTGGAGTCGAGCACCTGGGCTTCCATCTCGCGCGCCTGCAAGCCGCCGCACAGCTGGATGATGCGGTCGGCCAGGGTGGATTTGCCGTGGTCGACGTGGGCAATGATGGAGAAGTTGCGGATATTCCGCATTGAATCAGAGGACATTGAGGTGGGCGCCGGCGCAGCCGTCGTCAGGGTAACGCAGCATTATCGCACGGCCGACCCCTCTGGGGCCGGGGATTGGGGAATCGGGATTCGGGAATCGCAAAAGCAGGGGGGCCGCGTAGCGCGGACCCGCTGCTGCCAATCCCGAATCCCAAATCCCCAATCCCGGCCGCCCTTAGCCGCCGGCCTTCAAGGCCACATAGCTGGTTGCCTTGCCGTCAGTCACCAGCAGCATGACCACGTCGCCCTTCTTGTAGCTGGACAGGGCGCGGTTGAGTTCGGCGACGCTGCCGACCTTGGTCCGGCCGACGCGGGCGATGATCAGGCCCGGCGACAGCGGCGGCTGGGTGCTGCGCGCCGCCGCGCCGGTGACCGCCGCAATGCGCACGCCCTCGCCCGCCTCCAGGCCCAGGCGGCTGCGCTCGGCGGCGGTCAGGTCGGCAACTTGCAGGCCGAGCAATTCCACGCTGGCCGGAGCGCTGGGCTTGGCCTCATCGGCGGCGGTGCGCGGTGCGGCGTTCTCGCCGCCGTCCTGCAGCGGTGCAAGGGTGACCGTCACCTTGCGCGGTTTGCCGTCGCGCAAGACGTCCAGGGTTACCTTGGTGCCAGGCGCCATCAGCCCGATCATTGGCGGCAGATCGCTGGCGACGTCGATCGACTTGCCATTCACTGCACGGATCACGTCGCCCACCTCGATGCCGGCCTTGGCTGCCGGGCTACCGGCCGGGATGTCGTTGACCAAGGCACCACGGCTGTCCGGCAAGCCCAGGCCCTGGGCCTTGAGCGAGTCGATCGGGCCGACCGCCACGCCCAGCATGCCGCGACTCACGTGGCCGGTGGCCTTGATCTGCTCGGCCGCGCTGAAGGCCAGGTCGATCGGGATCGCGAAACTGATGCCCATGTAGCCGCCCGACGCGGAGAAGATCTGCGAATTGATGCCGACCACCTCGCCACGCGTATTGAGCAGCGGGCCGCCGGAATTGCCCTGGTTGATCGCCACGTCGGTCTGGATGAAGGGCACGTAGCGCTGGTCGGCGTAGGGATTGCTACGGCCGGTGGCGCTGACGATGCCGGCGGTGACCGAGTGATCCAGACCGAACGGCGAGCCGATCGCCACCACCCACTGCCCCGGCTTGAGCGTGTTGGAATCGCCCAGGCGCACGGTCGGCAGGCCCTTGGCCTCGATCTTCAGCAGCGCCACGTCGTATTGCTCGTCACTCCCCACCACCTTGGCCTTGAATTCGCGGCGGTCGGTGAGCTTGACGGTCACCTCGCTGGCGCCATCGACCACGTGGTGGTTGGTCAGCACATAGCCGTCGGCCGAGATGATGAAGCCCGAGCCCATCGACTTGCCGGCGATGCCGCCGTCGTCATCGCCGCCACCCGGCCCCTGCCGCGGACCGCCCGGCATCTGGAAATCCGGCCCGAAGAAGCGGCGGAAGAATTCCGGCATCTGATCGTCATCGGGCATCGCGCCACCACCGCGACCACCCGGGCCGCTGCGCTGCTGACGTGCCATGGCGTCCTTGCGGGTGATGGTGGTTTCGATATTGACCACGCCCGGGCCGACCTGCTCGACCAGATTGGTGAAGTCCGGCAGCCCCGCCACCAGCTGCGGCGCCGGCGTGGCACTGCGGTTGGCGGCAATCGGGGCGAGGTCCTTGGCAGCAGGTGCGGGCTGCTGCGCGCAGGCGGCCAGCGGCAGGGTCATGGCGATCAGGCCGAACATCTGGTTGCGGATGCGATGGTTCATCAGGTTGCCTCCGATGGCAGGGCGACAGGGGCCAGAACCCGCGTAGCAACACGGGCCCGGCACGATAACGGGAGGGAGATTGCCGAACGGATGAAGGCCGGCGACAGGGTCAGTCCTGCGGGGCCTGCGCCGGCGCCGGCCGGTTCGGCGCCGGGCTGGTCACGGCCTGTGGCGCGGGTTCGAACGGATAGAACGCCGTGCCGGGCTGGCTCTGGCGGAAACTGGCATTGAGCGAGCTTTCGCCAGCCCCGGACAGGGCCGCGCGCGGCCACGGGCGTGCCTGCAGCGTGGTATCCGGATGCGTGAACGGGTTGGACGGCGTCGCCGCAACCGCAGATGCGGTGCCCGTGGATGCCGGTGCTGCCGCAGCGACCATACGGGTCGGCGCCTGCTGCTGACGCGCAGCCGCACTGCGTGCGACTTGCTCATTGCGGGTTGCCGCGCCGCGCCGAGTAGACGCCAGCGCAGCGGCAGGCACGGCTGCAGCAAGCGCGGCCACCTCATCCGGCGCCCCAGGAGCCGGTGCGGCCGGCACCTTCGGTGCCTCAGGTCCCTGCGGCGCTTGCGAGGCGGGCGGAAGCTGCGCGGCGGTGGCATAGACGGGGGTTGTTTCAGCACCCGGCGCGGCGGTGTCTGGCAGGCGCTCGCGCGCCAGGAACAAGGCAATCGCCGCGACCGAGGCGGCAATCGCTGCACCGCCGCCCCAGCGCCAACGTGCACCAGGGCGGGTCGCCGGTTGCGCTTGCGGTGCCGGCTCCTCGGCAATGGCGCTGCGCACACGCGCCGCAAAATCCAGCGGCGCCGGCGCACTGGCCGCACCGCGCAGCACATCGCCGCACAACTGCCAGCGCTCGTGGCAGCCGGCCAAGTCTTCGTCGTGGGCCAGACGGCGCAGCAGGAAGCGCGACTCGTCGGCGCTCAACTCGCCGTCGACCAGCGCAGACAGCTGCTGGCGATAGTGAAGCTCGAATTTGTCGGTGGTGGACATGGCAGGGTTCTGGTTCATACGCGGTGTCGCTCACGGGTAGCGCTTTCGGTCTCCAGCAGAGGCCGCAGCTCGATGTCGATGGCCTCGCGCGCCCGGAAGATGCGCGAGCGCACCGTTCCGATCGGGCAATCCATCTTTTGCGCGATTTCGTCGTAGCTCAGGCCCTCCACCTCGCGCAGGGTGATGGCCAACCGAAGTTCTTCCGGTAGCGCTTGGACCGCGCGCATCACCGTTTGTTCCAGCTCCTGTCGCATCAATTCACGCTCCGGGGTATCGGTGTCGCGCAACCGGGTCGCTCCATCGAATTGCTCGGCATCGCTGATCTCGATGTCGTCGGTGGGCGGGCGGCGGTTGTGCGCAACCAGATGGTTCTTGGCAGTGTTGACGGCAATGCGGTGCAGCCAGGTGTAGAACTGGGCGTCGCCACGAAAACTGTTGATCGCGCGGTAGGCGCGCACGAACGTGTCCTGGGCAACGTCCTGGCATTCGCTCCAGTCGGCGATGTAGCGCCCGATCAAGGCAACGATCCGATGCTGGTATTTGCGCACCAGCACATCGAACGCCGCGCTTTCGCCGCGCTGCACGCGCCGGACCAGTTCCAGGTCCAGCTCCTGAGGTGTATCGACTTCGGCCATGTCGGGCCGCACTCCTGTCAGCCCACCGAAGTCGGGCAATGAGACCGCCGTTGAAAAGAAAAGTTCATACCGATCCGTACGACCGTCACGCATCAGGGTAGCGGCAGCGATGCACCGCTGGCGACGCCGCGCGCAACGCGCGGATCTCCCCTGTCGACAGGTATGGGTATTTGACGTGAAGGAAACAACCTCTGGATGATAACGACCTTTCCTTCTATTGCCGGACGGCCAGACGCATGCTTCCAGGTTTCGACGGGCTCCGATTCAGCCATTGGCAGGCCGATCTGCGCGAGGACGGCGTGGTGGTTCTCAGCCTCGATCGGCAGGGCGCACCGGTCAACGCATTTTCGCAGGAGGTGCTGCTGGAGCTGGGCGCCGTGGTCGAGCGGCTGGCACTGGATCCGCCAAAGGGCGTGGTGCTGCGCTCGGGCAAGCCCAACGGCTTCATCGCCGGCGCCGATCTGAAGGAATTCCAGGAATTCGATCGCAAGGGTACGGTCAACGATGCCATCCACCGCGGGCAGCAGGTCTTCCAGAAGCTGGCCGAACTGCCCTGCCCGACCGTCGCGGCGATTCATGGCTTCTGCATGGGCGGCGGTACCGAAATCGCGCTGGCCTGCCGCTACCGCGTGGCCTCCGATGACGGCAGCACCCGCATCGGGCTGCCGGAGACCAAGCTGGGCATCTTTCCCGGCTGGGGCGGCAGCGCCCGCTTGCCGCGCCTGATCGGTGCGCCGGCCGCGATGGATCTGATGCTCACCGGCCGCACGGTATCGGCCAAGGCTGCGCGCGCGATGGGGCTGGTCGACAAGGTCGCCGCGCCTGCCGTGCTGGTGGATGTGGCAGCCAGCCTGGCGCTCGCCGGCACCACGCGTGCGTTCAAGCAGCGCGCCACTGCGTGGGCCACCAATACCTTGCTCGCGCGCAAACTACTGGCGCCGCAGATGCGCAAGCAGGTGGCGCGCAAGGCGCGCAAGGAGCATTACCCGGCGCCCTACGCCCTGATCAACGTCTGGGAGCGGGCGGGCGGCAGCGGCATCCAGGCGCGCCTGGCGGCCGAGCGCAAGGCGGTGGTCAAACTTGCCAGCACGCCGACCGCACGCAACCTGATCCGCATCTTCTTCCTGACCGAGCGCCTGAAAGCGCTGGGCGGCAAGGACGCAGCCGGTGCGGCGGCCCCGATTCGCCATGTGCATGTGATCGGCGCCGGCGTCATGGGCGGTGATATCGCGGCCTGGGCGGCTTACAAGGGCTTCGAGGTCACGTTGCAGGACCGCGAGCAGCGTTTTATCGATACGGCGCTGACACGTGGTGGCGAGCTGTTCGCCAAGCGCGTCAAGGACGACGCCAAGCGGCCGGCAGTGGCCGCGCGGCTGCGCGGCGACCTGGCCGGCGCGGGCGTGACGCAGGCCGACCTGGTGATCGAGGCGATCATCGAAAACCCGCAGGCAAAGCGCGATCTGTACCAATCGATCGAGCCGCAACTCAAGCCGGATGCCTTGCTGACGACCAATACCTCGTCGATTCCGCTGACCGAATTGCGTGGCCACATCCAGCGCCCGGCGCAATTTGCCGGCCTGCACTACTTCAACCCGGTGGCGATGATGCCGCTGGTGGAAATCGTGCAGCACGATGGTCTGGATCCGGCCAACGTCGCGCGCCTGGCTGCGTTCTGCAAGGCCTTGGACAAGTTCCCGGTGCCGGTGGCCGGCACGCCGGGATTCCTGGTCAACCGGGTGCTGTTCCCCTACCTGCTCGAGGCGGCCACCGCGTATGCCGAAGGCATTCCTGGCCCGGTGCTGGACAAGACGGCGGTGAAGTTCGGCATGCCGATGGGGCCGATCGAACTGATCGACACCGTGGGCCTGGATGTGGCGGCGGGCGTAGGCGCGGAGCTGGCGCCGTTCCTGCGTTTGCCCATCCCGGCGGCACTGGCGACCGTGGAAGCCGGCAAGCGCGGCAAGAAGGACGGCCAGGGCCTGTACAAGTGGGAGAACGGACGCGCCGTCAAACCCGAGGTTGCCAGCGGCTACACCGCACCGGCGGATCTGGAAGACCGCCTGATCCTGCCGCTGCTCAACGAAGCGGTGGCCTGCCTGCACGATGGCGTGGTGGCCGACGCAGACCTGCTGGACGCCGGGGTCATCTTCGGCACAGGCTTCGCACCTTTCCGTGGCGGCCCGATCCAGTACATCCGCAGCGTCGGCGCAGACGCGCTGCTGGAGCGCCTGCACGCGCTGCATGCACGCTATGGCGAACGCTTCGCGCCGCGCCCGGGTTGGGACTCGCCGTTGTTGCGGGAAGCGGTGGCCTGAGGCCGGCAGGCATCTATCGACAAGTCTGATTTGCAAGAAGGCTGCCGTTGGCAGCCTTCTTTTTTGCGCCAAGACCGCAGCGTGCAGATGCTGGCACCGATTACCTGGCAGTCGGAGTCGATCTGGATATGTCGCGCCAGGGCCGGACAGGTGCGGTGGATTGCGCAGGTCGAAACGCGCTGATTCGATGACCTGCCGACCTGCTGCTACCAGAGGTTAATGATGGGAATGCCCATGCGCATGACTGTGCCCATGGTGCGCGTCATGGCCAGCGTCTGCAGCCGGCTTTGGTGTGCCGCAGGGTTCAGTGCCGCAGTGGCCGCTTTCCACCTGCAAGGTGACGTGGGCGATGTCGAAGCGGTCGTGCAACAGGGCGCCGAGCGCATCACGCAGGCGGTCGCGGTCGGTGGCCTCGTTGACCACCACGTGCGCGGTGAGCGCGGGCGTGCTGGAGGCCAGCGCCCAGACGTGTAGGTCATGCACGTCTTCGACGCCGGGATGGCTGGTGAGTGCCTGCTGCACCTGGGCCAGGTCGATCCCCTTGGGCACGCCTTCGAGCAACACGTTGATCGCCTCGCGCAGCAACACCCAGGTGCGCGGCAATACCCACAGGCCGATCAGCACGGCCAGCACCGGGTCGATCCATTGCCAGCCGGTCCAGCGGATCAGCAGGGCACCGATGATCACTGCCACCGAGCCGAGCATGTCGCTCCAGACCTCCAGATAGGCACCCTTGACGTTAAGGCTTTCGCCGCTGCCGGCGTGCAGCAGCTTCATGGCGACCAGATTGATCACCAGGCCGAAGCCGGCGATCAGCAGCATGCCGCTGTACGCGATGTCCTGCGGAGCGCGGAAGCGTTGCGCGGCCTCCCACAGGATGTAGCCACCCACTACGAACAACAGCGCGCCATTGGCCAGTGCGCCAAGCGCTTCGAGCCGCACATAGCCATAGGTGCGACGCGCGTCGGCCGGACGACGACTCAAGCGCACCGCGACCAGCGCGATCATCAGGCCGACGGTGTCGGTGGCCATATGCGCAGCGTCGGACAGCAGCGCCAGGCTGTTGGTCACGAATGCGCCGATGATCTCTGCCAGCAGGAAAGTGGCGGTCAACCCCAGTGCCCACCACAAGGGGGCTTCGTGACGGATTTCGCTGGGTGCGTGGTTGTGGTCGTGTCCCATGGGTGTCGTGGCCTGCTGCAATGCGCGCACCTTAGGCGCACGCGATGGCGGAGACTATTACACCTGCGCGTAATGACATCACATCACGCGAGCCGTGCGGCGGGCCGCACAAGGCGCAGTGGTTGCGCTATTTGCGGGGCGAAAGAAGTCACGCTCTGGAAGCATGCCCCCTCGCACCGCCAATCCAACACTCCGCGGCGCGAGCGGATCGCCTGTTATATCTTGGCGACCAGCTTGACCACGCTGGAAAAATCCAGCGCCCCGTTGCCTGCCTGGCTGTTCATCGCATACAGGTTGCGCGCCAGCTCACCGAGCGGAATCGAGACGCCGGCCTGCACCGCCGATTCGGCAACCAGGCCCAGATCCTTGAGCATCAGGTCGTTGCCGAAGCCGCCGCTATACCCACGCGACGCCGGCGCATTGGGCAGCACGCCGGGCCACGGGTTGCACACCTCGGTGGCCCAACTGCGCCCGGTACTGACCGCCATCATCTGCGACAGCACCGCAGGGTCCAGGCCCTGCGCGACGCCAAGCGCCAGCGCTTCACCGGTGGCGGCCATGATCACGCCCAGGGCCATGTTGTTGCATAGCTTGGCGACCTGCCCTGCCCCGTTGTCGCCGACATGGAAGATGTTCTTGCCCATGGCCTGCAGCACCGGGCGGGCGCGCTCCAGCGCATCGGCAGCGCCGCCGACGATGAAGGTCAGCGTGCCGGCTGCAGCCCCGGCCGTGCCACCGGAGACCGGGGCGTCGAGCATCGTCAGGCCACGCGCCTTGGCCGCATCGGCCACCCTGCGCGCAGACACCGGCGCGATGGTGCTGCAGTCGATGACTAGGGCGCCATCCGGGATCTGCGCCAGGATGCCGGATTCGCCCAGGTACACACCTTCGACGTGGCGGCTTGCAGGCAGCATCGAGATCACGACCTCGGCATCGGCCAGCGTGTCCTGCGCGGAGCTGGCAGCATGCGCACCAGCCGCCGAGGCAGCCTCCAGGGCGGCCGGTGCGAGATCGAATACCCGCAGCTGATGCCCGGCCTTGATCAGATTGGCAGCCATTGGCCCGCCCATATTGCCCAGGCCGATAAAAGCGATCTTGCTCATGGTGTCGGTTTCCAAAATAGGACCATCTTCAACAGATGGCCGGGATCATCGCGGATTGCGCGCGGAGCCACCGCCGGTTTTCAGCTGCGACGACGCAGGTCAGAGATGGCAACCGCACTGCAATCCGGCGTGAGCCGAACGCGCTTCGCAAGTTGCCAGCCACTCACTGCACACCCAGCTCGCCTGCCCCCAGATCGGCAAGCGGATGCGATGTAGGCGACCAGGGCGCAACAAAGAAGGCTGCGGCCCACTGCGCATCGGCTGCTTCCAGCGACGCCGGTTGCCAGTGCGGTTGACGATCCTTGTCGATCAACAGCGCGCGGATGCCTTCGGCAAAATCGCCGTGCGCCGCCGCATGCAATGCGACCACGTATTCGGTACGGAAGGTGTCGGCCAGCGTCGTGGTGCCCGCATGGCGATGCAGCTCCCAGGCAAGGCGTGCCGAGCCCGGAGCACCCGCGGCCAAGGTGGCACGTGCAGCCTGCAGCCAGCCGTCTTCGCTTTGCAGCGCCAGGATCGCAGCGACAACGTGCTCCAGTGATTCGCCGGCCACCAACTGTTCGATCAACTGTGCGTGGACTTGTAGCGGGCCCGGCTCGGTCGGTTGCGCGATGCCATGCAGAAATGCACTGAGCTGGTTGCGGTCGTAGTCCGCATTGCCTGTCCATGCGTGCGCGCTCAGCGCATCCAGCACTGCTGCGTACTGCGCATGCTCCAGGCGTACATCTGCCAGCCCCGCGTAAATGGCATCACTGGCATCCAGCGGCGCGCCAGTCAGCGCCAGAAACAGGCCGGCCCCCTGGGGCACGCGGCGTAACAGCCAGCTGCCACCCACATCGGGAAACAGCCCCACGCTGATCTCCGGCATGGCAAGTCGCGAGCGTTCGGTGACCACGCGATGGCTGGCGCCGGACATCAAGCCGATGCCACCGCCCATCACGATGCCGTGGCCCCAGCACAGCAGTGGCTTCGGATAGGTATGGATGCGGTAGTCGAGCCGGTATTCCTCTTCGAAAAATGCGGCCGCCTGCGCGTTGGCCTGCGGCGCTGCGCGTCGCGTTGCACTGTCGGGCACTGCATCGCGGTGCGCACGCATGCTCTGGTACAGGCCATGCAGATCGCCACCAGCACAGAACGCTTTTTCGCCGGCGCCACGCAACACCACGCACGCGATCTGCGCGTCGTCGGCCCACGCGCGCAACTGCGTCTCCAGTTGCCGGGTCATCTGCAGCGACAGGCCGTTGAGCGTCTTGGGCGCATTCAAGGTGGCAATGCCGATGCGATGCCCATCGGCGCACGCACGCTGCTCGAACAGCACCGGTGCCTCGTCGGTTGCGCTGACCTGCCCCATCAGCGGTTGCTCCACTGCGGCGCGCGCTTGTCCAGAAACGCGGCCACACCTTCGGCCTGATCGGCGTGCTCGAACAGATCGACGAAGGCTTCGCGCTCGGCAATCAACGCCGCTGCGTGGGTGCCATGGCGCGTGGACTGCACCAGCTGCTTGCACGCCGCCACACTGACCGGGCTCTGCTTGCCGGCACGTTGCGCCCAGGCAACCGCCAGCGCGCGCGACTCGCCCTTGCCGACCACCTCTTCCACCAGGCCGATGCGCTGCGCGGTTGCCGCATCGATACGTTCGCCCAACAGGATCATGCGCTTGGCCCAGCCCTCGCCCACCAGACGCGGCAGGTTCTGGGTGCCACCGGCACACGGCAGCAAGCCAACGCTGGCTTCGGGCAACGCGAGCTGTGCATGCTGCTCGGCAATGCGCAGATCGCAAGCCAATGCGCACTCCAGCCCGCCGCCCATCGCATAGCCGTTGATGGCGGCGATCGACACGCCGCGGAACGCACTCAAGGCTTCGAATGCTTCGCCGAACCGGCGCGCGGCCTGGCGTGCATTGGCCTTGTCGCCGTCGGCGAACTGCTTGAGATCGGCCCCGGCGCTGAAGAACTTCTCGCCTTCGCCGGTGATCACCAACGCATAGATGCTGCGGTCGGCATCCAGTGCGCGCACCAGGTCGCGCAGGGCCGCCAGGCTGTGCACGGTCCAGGTGTTGGCCGGTGGGTTGCTCAAGGTCACGATGGCCACGTGCCCATCGCGCTCGACCTGCAGACCGGTATGGAGACATCCTTCCCAATCGCTCATCGCAATTCCTCCTCGCCATTGAGCAGGTGACGCGCCACGATCATGCGCATCACCTCGTTGGTGCCTTCCAGAATGCGGTGCACGCGGCTATCGCGCAGCAAACGCTCGATCGGGTATTCGCGGATATAGCCGTAGCCGCCATGGATCTGCAAGGCATCGTCGCAGATGGCAAAGCCGGCATCGGTGGCGAAGCGCTTGGCCATCGCACACCACACGGTGGCGTCGTGGCTGCCGGCATCGAGCTTGCGCGCGGCGGTGTGCACCATCTGCCGCGCGGCCACCAGCTGCGTGGCCATGTCGGCCAGCTTGAACTGCAATGCCTGGAAATCGGCCAGTTTCTTGCCGAACTGGCGCCGCTCGCCCATGTAGCGACGCGCGGCATCCAGCGCGCCTTGCGCGGCGCCCAACGAACATGCGGCGATATTGATGCGGCCACCATCCAGCGCCTTCATCGCCATCTTGAAGCCTTCGCCCTCATTGCCCAGCAGGTTCTCGGCCGGAATACGCACGTTTTCGAAGCTCACACCGCGCGTCGGCTGGCTGTTCCAGCCCATCTTCTCTTCCTTGCGACCGTAGCTGATGCCAGGCGCATCGGCCGGCACCACGAAGGCGCTGATGCCACGCGCACCGTCTTCGCCGGTGCGTGCCATCACCACCAGCACGTCGGTTGCGCCGGCACCGGAAATGAAGGCTTTGCTGCCATTGAGCACATAGCTGTCGCCGTCGCGCTGGGCGCGCGATTTCAGCGATGCCGCATCCGAGCCGCTGCCCGGTTCGGTCAGGCAGTACGAGCCCAGCTTGGCGCCGCTGGTCATCGCCTGGCCCCACTGCGCGCGCACCGCATCGGTGCCGTAGCTGGCGATCAACCAGGTGGCCATGTTGTGGATGCTGATGAACGCCGAGGTGGACGGATCCACCGTGGCCAGTTCTTCGAACACCACTGCGGCATCGAGGCGGCGCATGCCCAGGCCGCCCACGCCTTCGTCGGTGTAGAGACCGCAAAAGCCAAGCTCGGCGGCCTTGGCGATGGCCTCGCGCGGGAAGTGACCTTCTGCGTCCCACTGCGCTGCATGCGGGGCGAGTTCCTTGTCGGCGAAGTCGCGCGCGGCAGCGCGGAAGGCTTCCTGCTCGTCGTTCAAATCGGCCGCGTTGGGGTGGAGCTGGATGGCTGCATTCATGGCGATCGGGTCACTTGAGGGAGATGGTGGTGTTGACGCCATGGGCCAGCGTCTGATCGTCGAACCAGCGCGCGGTCACGGTCTTGGTCTGGGTGTAGAACATCACCACCTGCTTGCCGTACGGGCCCAGGTCGCCGAGCTTGGAAGCGCGCGAGCCGGTGAAGGAAAACAATGGCACCGGCACCGGAATCGGCACGTTGATGCCGACCTGGCCCACATCGATGTCTTCCTGGAAACGCCGCGCAGCCGCGCCGGACTGGGTGAACAGCGCCGTGCCGTTACCGTTGGGGTTGGCGTTGACCAAGGCGATGGCCTCGTCCAGCGTGGCGGCTTCCAGAATCACCAGCACCGGCCCGAAGATCTCTTCGTCGTAGATCCGCATGCCGGGTTTGACGCCGGAAAAGATGGTCGGGCCAACAAAGTTGCCCTGCTCGAAACCCGGCACCTGTGGCGCGCGGCCATCCAGTTCCAGGGTGGCGCCCTGCTCCACGCCGGAGGCGATCAAGCCTTCCACCCGCTCGCGTGCGGCGCAGGAAATCAGCGGACCGACCTCGGTGCCCGGCGCGTTGCCGGCGCCGATCTTCAAACTCTTGGCCTTGGCCACCAACTCCGGAATCCAGGTACGGGCGTCACCGACCAGGACCAGCGTGGAGGCGGCCATGCAGCGCTGCCCGGCGGCGCCGAACGCGGCACCGACCATCGCATTGAGCGTCTGCTCGCGGTTGGCGTCGGGCAGCACCACGGCGTGATTCTTGGCGCCCATCATGCATTGCACGCGTTTGCCGCCCAGCGAGGCACGTTGATAAACGTGCGTGCCCACCTTGGTGGAACCGACAAACGACAACGCCTTGATGTCGGGGTGATCGCACAGCGCATTGACCACTTCCTCGCCGCCATGCACGACGTTGAGCACGCCCTTGGGAATGCCGGCTTCCAGCGCAAGTTCCACCAGCCGCATGGTCACCATCGGGTCTTGCTCGGAGGGCTTGAGCACGAAGGTGTTGCCGGTCGCAATCGCCATCGGAAACATCCACAGCGGAATCATGGCCGGAAAGTTGAACGGGGTGATGCCCGCGCACACGCCCAACGGCTGCAGCAGGCTATAGGTATCCACGCCGGTGGCGACATTGTTGGCCAGCTCGCCCAGTTGCAGGTTGCCGATCGCCGCGGCGTGCTCCACCACTTCCAGGCCACGGAACACATCGCCTTCGGCATCGGCCAGGGTCTTGCCCTGCTCGGCGCTGAGCAGCGCAGCCAGTTCGGGCATGTGTTCCCGGATCAGCTGCTGGTATTTGAGAAAAATACGCGCCCGGGTGCCAATCGGCGTCTTGCGCCAGGTCACGAAGGCGCGGCTGGCCGCCGCCACTGCGGCATCCACTTCGGCGGTGGTGGCGAACGGCACCTGGGCCAGCACCGATTGGTCGGCCGGGTTGACCACGTCCTGCCACTGCGTGCTGGCGGACACCACCATTTCGCCATCAATCAACAGGAAGACGCGGGGGACGGACTGGCTCATTGCAGGGCTCGCTTGTTGAGAAGGACATCGGGCCGTTGCAGGCCAATACTTCGCATTGTTTGCATCGACACCCTCCATTCCCAGCCCGCGATTGCTTAATCGCGCTAAGCTGGCGACACAATTTTGCGAATCTTGCGAATGCCCCACTCGCACGCTCAACTCCGCCACCAGCTTGGGCTGCGCCTGCAGCGGCTGCGCCAGCGCCATGGCCTGACCCAGGCCGAGCTGGCGCGCCGGCTCGAACTGTCGCCGAGCTATCTCAACCAGATCGAGCGCAATCAGCGCCCGCTCACCCTGGCCATCCAGCAGCGGCTCAAGAGCGCGCTGGGCGACCTGGACGGCCTGCTGGACCTGGACGACCCGGCCGCACTGGTCGAGCCGCTGGACGCATCGCTGCGCAGCCTGGGCCATACGCTGTTGCCGGCCGAGCTGCGTGCGCTGACCGGCAATCTGCCGCAGGTAGCGCAGGCGCTGCTGGACCTGCACCGCGCCCATCAGCATCTGCTCGAACGCAACGCGGCGCTGGAACTGCAGATCGGGGTCGAGCACGCGGCAATCCCATCGCTATCGCCCGGCGAGCAGGTACGCGACTACTTCAACCGCGCGCACAACTATCTGCCGGAACTGGACGAGCGCGCCGAAGCGCTTTACGCCGAACTTGGGTTGACCCCGGAAAATCTGCCGCTGCGGCTGCGCCAACGCCTCGCTGATCGCCACTGCCTGCTGGTGCAGGACGCTCCCGACCTGCACAGCGACAAACGCAGCATGGATGCGCAGGCGCGTGTGCTGTGGCTGCCGGCGCACTTGCGGCCGGGCCAGCAGGCATTCCAGATGGCCGCACAGCTGGCCTTGCTGGAATGCGCGCCGCTGCTGGACGCGCGCATTGCCGATGCCGGTTTCGAGGACGCCGAGCGCATCGCGCTGTCGCGGATTGGCCTGTCGAACTATTTCGCCGGCGCGCTGGTGATGCCCTACAGCGCGTTCCTGCACAGCGCGCAAACCTCGCGCTACGACATCGAATGGTTGGCCGACCGCTTCGACGTGGGCTTCGAAGCGGTGTGTCACCGGCTCAGCACCTTGCAGCGGCGCGGGGCAGCCGGTTTGCCGATCTTCTTCATGCGGGTGGACCGCGCCGGCAATGTCTCCAAGCGCCACTCGGCCACCGATTTCCATTTCTCGCATGTCGGCGGCGCCTGCCCGCTGTGGATCGTGTACGAGGCGTTCAACCAGCCTGACCGCATCCTCACCCAGATCGCGCGCATGCCCGACGGCCGGCGCTATTTCTGGCTGGCCCGCCAGGTCAGCAGCGGTCCGCCGGGGTATGGCCGCCCGCGCAAGACCTTTGCCCTGGCAATGGGCTGCGACCTGCGCCACGCCGATCAGTTGGTGTATGCGCGGGGTTGGGATCTGAACGCGGTCGACGATGCGGTACCGATCGGCCCGGGCTGCCTGACCTGCGAACGCAGCGACTGCGTGCAGCGCGCGTTTCCTGCGCTGCCGCGCCTGCCCGCGCGCGCGCGTTAGCGAGTTGGTGGAAGTGGATCTGGTTGTCGGACGTAGCCGTGCGTCGGCCCGCGATCGCAACGACAGACACACTGCACCTGGGCTATTGCATTGGCCACTCTGGCGCTCCCGCCGCGTGCACAAGCGGCAACAGCCTTGGGCAATCGCATCAGTCCACGTCAGCCAAGCACCCGCCCCGATGCCAAAGCTTCTGCCGCATCACCGCCTTACCTTCAGGGGCCAAGCAAGCGCGAGTGCCGCAGCGCAGCATTCCAAGCCGAGATAGCTGCCGCAAAATGCTTCATTGGAATGGAATGGCTTGCGCTTCTACCCTGAAGCGGACACATGCAAGACAGGGGGGACGCCAGCGCGCCGCAGCGCGCGTGCGGCGTCACGCACCGAACGACCAACAGCGATCACGCAGCACAGCACCACTGGCCACACCCGCGCAGATGCGCCCGCCCCGCTCCATGCGGCTGGCCGCACCAGCAGCTACCACCGTATTCGGTCACTTTGTCCTGGGAGGGATCAACCGATGCCTGTTCACCATACCGGCCACCCGGCCAGTCGGCGCCTGCGCCGCACGCCCGTTCGCGCCATCCTGTGCACCACCATCGCTTGCGTGCTGGCCACAGCGTTCGGCGCGCATGCACAGGACACTGCACCCGCCGCGCCGCCGGCCAACGACACCAGCAGCGCCGCCAGCAATGGCCAGGCGCCGGTCACGTTGGACAACATCACCGTGATCGGCCAGCGCGCCAGCCTGAATCAGGCGGTGCAAGCCAAGCAGATGTCCGATCATGTCGTGGAAGTGATTTCCGCAGACAACATGGGCCAGATGCCCAACGTCACCGTGGCCGAGGCGCTGGTGCGGCTGCCCGGCGTCAATGGCACCCGCGACCGCGGCAACGAGAGCCTGGCCACCGTGCGCGGGCTGGGCCCGCGCATGACCATGGGCACCGTCAACGGGCGCGAAATCGCCTCGTCCGAGCCCAACCGCGCAGTGCGTTGGGAGGTGTTCCCCACCGAGATCGTTTCCACCGTCAAGGTCTACAAGACCCAGTCGGCGGATCTGGTCGCCGGCGGTCTTGCCGCCACCGTGGACATCTCCACCATCAGCCCGCTCGACTACACCGGCCCGGGATTCGTCGGCACCGCCGGCCCGGTGTTCTACGACCACGCCAAGGATGTGGACGGCTACAGCCCGTGGGGCAGCCGCTTCGGCGCCAGCTGGGTGCACAAGCTCAACGACAACCTGGCGGTCGCCTTCGGCGCTACCTACCAGAAGCAGAAGAACGCCAGCTCGTCGATCGGCAGCTGGGGCTATACCGATGCAACCACCTCGCGCGATGTGGATGGCGACGGCACCGTGGACCCGACCCCGTGGGGCGCGGCCGACCAGCTCAAGCTGATCGACCAGACCCGCACCGGCGCGATGGGCACCGTGCAATGGCGCTCGGGCAATTTCGAGTTGAAGTTCGACGGCCTGTATTCGCGCATCGAAATCGACGAAGACCAGTTGCAGAACTGGTTCAACGGGCTGGCCTTCAGCACCTTCTCCGGCAGCACCAATCCATACACCACGCCGGGCTCGTCCTACACCATCGTCGATGGCGATGTGGTGGCCGGCACGCTGGCCAATTCGAACCTGCAGGTCGACCATGTGGTCAGCCACTACAACGAGGTCAAGACACTCACCGCCGGCGGTTTGAACGCCAAGTGGAGCGGCGATGTATGGACCTTGGGCAGCGACCTGTCGTTCTCGCAGGCCAAGCGCGACAACACCTGGCAGGCGGTGCGTTTCGGCAGCAACCCGGACACCATCTCGTTCGATTTCCGTCGCAGCGTCACCCCCACCATCAGCACCAGCTCGGACACGCCCGAATACGGCATTGCCGGGCAGACCGAGCCGCAGGCGCTGCGCGACAAGATCGCTGCGCTGGCACTCAACGCCAGCCGCGCCGTGGATGCCGGCCCGTTCACGTCGCTGGAACTGGGCGCACGCGCCGCGCGTCGCGAAAAACAGAACCGTCGCTTTCTCAGCAACCAGTCCGGCTACGATCAGCCGATCTCGGCGTATCAGGACCTGATCTACCCGGTCACCATGCCCGACTTGAACGTGCCCACGCTGACCGGCGGCAACATGGCCGAGATCGCACGCATCGGCTTTGGCGGGTTCGATCCGAACACGCTCGACGAACAACTGCTCGACCATTGGAACGTCAAGGAAGACGTGCGCGAAGCCTTCGCCAAAGCTGTCTTCAGCTCGCAACTGTTCGGCACCGATGTCACCGGCAATGTCGGCGTGCGCCTGGTCAACACCAGGACCACCAGCGAGGGTTTCGATTCGGTCGGCAGCACCATCCAGCCCAGCACCGGCAGCAAGGAATACACCGACGTGCTGCCCAGTGCCACGCTCAATTTCCTGATCGACGACCAGCGCATCCTGCGCTTTGCAGTGGCCAAGGTCATCGCGCGTCCGCCGCTGGACGAACTGCGCACCGGCCGCCGTCTGGACGACCCCAGCGTGACCGTTGGCCAGCTCACCGGCAGCGGCGGCAACCCGCAGCTGGACCCGTTCAAGGCCACCCAGGTCGATGTCTCTTACGAGTGGTACTTCCACACCGAAGCGCTCGCCGCCCTGGCGGTGTATCGCAAGGAAGTGGATTCGAGCATCGGCTACCGCACCGACCGCGAAACGATCAACGGCCTGGATTACCTGGTGAGCGCCCCTTTCAATGGCGGTGGCGGCTACATCAATGGCGTGGAGCTCACCTTCCAGACGCCGTTCTACTTCATCCCGCACATGGAAAACTTCGGCGTCTACTCGAACTATTCGCTGGTCGATTCCAACCTCAAGGAATTCTCGCCGGAAGACAACCCGCTGCCGTTGAGCGGGCTGGCACGCAAGACCGGCACCTTCGACCTGTGGTACAGCAACGGCACCTTCGAAGCGCGCGTGGGCTACAAGTACCACAGCCCCTACACGGTGGTGTACGGCTGGAATGCCGCACGGCTGGCGCGCCTGCAAAGCGAAGGCACGGTGGATCTGAGCTTGAACTGGCAGTACAGCAAGCAGCTCGGCTTCCGTTTCCAGGCCAGCAATCTCACCAACGAGCCGTTGCGCGCCTATACCGACAACAAGCCCAACCGGCTGGCCAATCAGGACGATGGCGGCTACCAGGTATTCGGTCGCCGTTACCAGTTGGAAGCAACCTACAAGTTCTAGGCGTCGCTTGATCGGCTGCACATGCTGCTGCGCAGCCGATCTGATTGCACCTGCATAACACCGCAGCTACTAGGTGGAATCCAATCTGCAAGCCACGTTTGGACTCTGCACAGCGGCCGTGCAGCAGCACGCCCGCCTGCGGCATGCTGTCACCCGCTCCACGTTGTCTCTGTCGAGGAATTGCATGCGCTCACCACGCCGTCTCTGGACACCCGCGCTCCTGGCGCTGGCCATTTCCACCTTCGCACACGCCGCCCCGGCTCCCGCCACGTTGTATCTCGGCGCGGACCTGTCCTACGTCAACGAGATGGAAGAATGCGGTGTGCAATACCGCGAGAACGGCGTGGTCAAAGATCCGTTCGAACTGTTCCATGCGCACGGGGCCAATCTGGTGCGCGTACGCTTGTGGAACGATGCGCGCTGGACCCGCTACAGCGACCTGGCGGACGTCAAGAAGACCATTGCACGTGCACGCGCGCAAGGCATGCAGGTGCTGCTGGATCTGCACTACTCCGACGATTGGGCCGACGGCGAAAAGCAATTGATCCCCAAGGCCTGGGCCAGCATCACCGACACCGATGAACTGGCACGCACGCTGTACGGCTTCACCTATGACACACTCAGCGCGCTCGACCGTGCCGGTCTGATGCCCGAGCTCGTGCAAGTGGGCAACGAAAGCAATTCCGACCTGATGGACAGCTCGCCCTGGGACAAAAAGCGCCCCATCAACTGGCAGCGCAATGCCAAGCTGTTCAACGCCGGCATCAAGGCGGTGCGCGACATGAGCGTACGCTCGGCGATCAAACCGCGGGTGATGCTGCATATCGCCCAACCTGAAAATGTGGAGCCGTGGTTCGCCGATGCCACCAAGGCCGGCGTCACCGATTTCGATCTGATCGGCATCAGCTACTACCGTAAATGGTCCACGCAATCGATGGCCGAGCTGGGCAAGACCATCGAGCGCCTGCGCGGCCGCTATGATGCCGATGTGGTGGTAGTGGAAACCGCGTACCCGTGGACGCTGGACTCCGGCGACACCTCGCACAATCTGCTCGGCGAGGATTCGCTGATTGCCGGCTACCCGGCCACGCCGCAAGGCCAGGCGCGCTACATGGTGGACCTCACCCAACTGGTCATCGATACCGGCGGCGCCGGCGTGGTGTATTGGGAGCCGGCATGGACCAGCAGCCATTGCAAAACGCGCTGGGGCACCGGCTCGTCGTGGGAAAACGCCAGCTTCTTCGATTTCAAGCACGGCAACGAGGTGTTGCCGGCGATCGACTTCATGCGCCACCCGTATACCGGTGTGCCTGCATCGCGTACATCCGACGCGGGCAAGCATGATGCAAGCGCGCCAGAGAGTTCTGTAGATGCCGGCAAAAGGACGCAGCCATGAGTGGTATCAATCGACGCGAGTTGCTGCGCGGCATGCTGGCAAGTGGCGTGAGCGCCGCGTTGCCGGTGGGGGCAGCCGGTGCTTTGGCATCGCCTGGCGCGATGGCTGCACCTGCGGCCAAAAACACCGTATCGACAGCAGCGCTAGGCGATGCAGCGCTGGCACCGCGGGAGCGTCTGCTGTTCGACTTCGGTTGGCGCTTCCACCTGGGCCATGCCAGCGATGCCGCGCGCGATTTCGAGTTCGGCACCTTCCAGCGCACCTTCGCCAAGGCCGGCAAGGACACCGCGACCGCCGCGCAACTGGCATTCGACGATAGCGCCTGGCAGCAGGTGGACTTGCCGCACGACTGGGCCGTCGGTTTGCCATTTCGGCAGGAGCCGATCTCGGCCTTCATGACCGAGGAAGACCCGGCCGCCGCGCACGGCTACAAGCCGCTGGGCACGAGTTTCCCGGAGAACAGCGTGGGCTGGTACCGGCGCACGCTGCAGATTCCGGCAAGCGATCTGGGCAAGCGCATCAGCCTGGTGTTGGATGGCGTGTTCCGTGAGTGCATCGTGTTCTGCAATGGCCACATCGTCGGCCGTCACGCGAGCGGCTACTGCGGCTTCGAGGTCGACCTCAGCGAAGTGCTCGACTACGGCAAGCCCAACATCATCGCCATCCGCGTGGATGCCACGCTGGGCGAAGGCTGGTTTTACGAAGGCGCCGGCATCTACCGGCATGTGTGGCTACAGAAGACCGACCCCCTCCACATTCCGCAAGACGGTGTGTTCGTACGCGGCAGCGTGCAGGACGGCAACGCCACTGCGCAGCTCTCCACCGAAGTGCGCAACGACGGCACCGCGCCACGCCAGTGCGTGGTGCAGGCGCGCATTGCCGCACCGGATGGACGCACCGTGGCGCAGGCGGCCAGCGCAGCGATCACGGTCGCGCCCGGCCAGGTGCAGGTGGTCGAACAGACCCTGCCGCTCGGGCAGGCGGCGCTGTGGTCGATCGACACCCCGCAGCTCTACAGCCTGACCACCAGCGTGCACAGCGACGGCACCGCGCTCGATGCGCTGGTGACGCCGTTCGGCGTGCGCAGCATCGCCTTCGATGCGCAACGCGGTTTCCTGTTGAACGGCGCACCGCTCAAGCTGCATGGCACCAACAATCACCAGGATCATGCCGGTGTCGGCACCGCCATTCCTGACGCCTTGCACGCCTGGCGCCTGCGCCAGCTCAAGTCGATGGGCTGCAACGCGTATCGCAGCTCGCATAATCCGGCCACGCCGGAATTGCTCGCGCTGTGCGACCGCCTCGGCATGTTGGTGATCGAAGAAACCCGCCGCATGTCGACCGACCCCGAAGCGATGGGCGAACTGGAAACGATGGTGCGGCGTGGCCGCAATCATCCCAGCGTCATCCTGTGGTCGCTCGGCAACGAAGAGCCGCAGCAAGTGACCGAGCGCGGTGCACGCATCGTGACCCGCATGCAACAACGTGTGCGCCAGCTCGATCCCACCCGCCCCACCACCTTCGCGATGGACAAGGGCTTCGGTGATGGCGTGGGCCAGGTGGTGGATGTGGTCGGCTTCAACTACCGCACCAGCCAGATGGATGGCTTCCACGCGCAATATCCCCACATCCCGATCTACGGCAGCGAAACCGGCAGCACCGTGTCAGTGCGCGGCAACTATCAGCGCGACGACCAACGCGGCTATACCCGTGCCTACGACCTGGACCACCCCTGGTGGGCCAGCACCGCCGAAGCCTGGTGGAGCTATGTCGCGCAACGCCCATACATTGCCGGCGGCTTCATCTGGACCGGCTTCGATTATCGCGGCGAGCCCACGCCCTACAACCGCTGGCCGAATGTGGCTTCGCAATTCGGCGTACTCGATAGCTGCGGTTTTCCGAAAGACAACTACTGGTACTACCGCGCGCAGTGGACCAGCGAACCGGTACTGCATCTGTTCCCGCACTGGAACTGGGACGGCTTGCTGCAGCCCGACGACAACGGCCGCATCGCGGTCTGGTGCCACAGCAATCTCGAGGCGGTGGAACTGCTGGTCAACGGCGTCAGCCAGGGCACGCAGCAGGTGCCGGCCTACGGCCATGTCGAATGGCGTGTGCTCTATGCGCCCGGCATGATCGAAGCGCGCGGCTATCGCGGCGGCAAGCTGGTGCTGAGCGAGCGTCGCCAAACCACGGGCAAGCCGGCGGCGATTCGCTTGAGCTGCGATCGCAACACGCTACGTGCCGATGCCGAAGACGTCGCAGTGGTCAAGGTGGAAATCGTCGACGCACAAGGCCGCCTGGTACCGACTGCCGACAACCTGGTGCAGTTCGCGCTGCGCGGACCTGCACGGCTGATTGGGGTCGGCAATGGCGATCCCAGCAGCCACGAAGACGACAAGGCGCCGCGGCGCAAGGCATTCAACGGCCTGTGTGCGGCGCTGCTGCAAACCACGCGCAGCAGCGGCGACATCGTGCTGCAGGCCACCGCGCCTGGCCTGACCGCATCCACGTTGCGCCTGCCTGCCGAGCCCACCCGAGCGCGCGCGTCGGTGGCTTGAAACGCAGTCGCTGCGCACGACAACGGAACGTGCTGCGTTACCTGGGCCAGTGGTGGCCTCGGTAGCGTCGCGATGCCATACGCGAGTCGAAGGCCAGCCATCGGCATGTGTGCTGACGGGGATGGCCGAGCAGGTGATCCCAGGTAGAAGATCGCATGCGGGCGTTGGCCGCTGCCAGAACATCGTCGGCAGTGCTGACCGGTCAGCTCGCGACCGTTCGCGTGATACCGGCAACCTCAGGTCTGTGCACTTCCGGCAGCCGGGTCGCGCGGAAAATAGCGGTTGAGTTTTTCTTCCCACGCGCGAAATTGCTCCAAGGTCTGGGCATCCATCGGACGCGGGTCGTCGGCCAGGGCCTTCTTCTGCGCCACATAGGCGATGCGCTGGGACGACAGTTCATCCCACGCCTTCCTGAGCATGACCGGATCCGGATGCGAGACCAGCATCGCCTCCAGCAGCGTGGCCTGGGCCACGCGCGCGGCCAGCAGATCGCTGAGCGCCTCGGTCACGGCCTGCATCCACTCGTGTTGTTTCTGTTCCATATCCAGCCAACTCGCTTGCGTCATGCGCCGCGCACCATAGCGCCTGATCTGGAACGGCGGCGTGCAAGGCAGGTTGAAGATTCAGATCACCGCGTGGTGCGACTGCGGCCAGCGCCCTCTCCATCGCTTCGCTTGACGTATTTCGACGCACGAAACTGTCGCCACCCAGCAATCCCCTCCCACGCGACGCACGGCCGCGCGGGAGTGCAGGCTCTCATCGCAAGCGTGAGAACGCGCCGATCCCTGCGATCGCCAGCCGCTCGGCGGGCACGGCCGTCTCCGCGAACGACAGCCGCAGATAGCGGATCTGGCGGACTTCGGGGAAATTCAGCCGCTGGGTCGAGAGCGCATAGGCGATGTTGGAGAGCTCGCCCGCGCCGGCCGGCTGCCAGTGCTGGCCATCTTCGCTGGTTTCTGCGCGATAGCCCTTCGGCGGCGCCGCACCGGTCATCACTGCGCGCGAGGGCGTGAGGCTGAACCCGGCAACCTGACGCGAGCCGCCGAGGTCGATGGTTACCTGCACGGGATGGCCCGGCGTCGGTGCGGGCGTGATCCAGATCGTGCTGGCATCGTCGTCGAGCAACGTCTCCGCCCCTGGCGCGCTCGCCTCGACGATGCGCCAGCCGGCGGTGGACAGCACGTCCGGCGCTGTCGCCGTCGGCCGTGCGACCGGCACCGGCGCAACGGCGCGGAACAGGGCAAATTCGCTGATCGCCGGGCAGACCGGCGCCTCGAGCACGACCAGGCGCACCCGGCGTGCGGCGATCGGGCGCTCCAGACGCACGATCCGCTGTGCACCGATGCACTGCGCCTCGGCCAGCCGCCGCCACTGCCCATCGACCTCGGCTTCGACCGCGAAGCGGGTGACGCGCACGCCCAGCGGCAGATACTCCCGCAACCGGATCAGGTCGAAGCTGTGCGCGCTCGACAGTTCCAGCGTCAGCGTCGGCGTGGTGACCTCGTCCGGCGTGGACCAGTAGCTGTCCGGCTGGCGATCGAGTACGCGCGCCGGCTCGAACCCGGCACCGCGCGAGGCGCTGGCGCTGGCCTTGGCGCCCTTGGCCAGGTCGATGGCGAAGCTGGCGCGGATCGCGTCGCCGAAACTCTGCAGCACCGCCACGTCGTGGTCGGGGATGCGGCCGCGTCGGTCGGGCGGCAGATTCAGGTTCATGTTGGTACCGCGCGCCACCGAGGTGTCGAAATAGCGCACCAGATTCTCCGGGCTCCGCACCTTGCCGTCTTCGTCGGCGTGATAGAACCAGCCCGGACGGATCGACGTATTGGTTTCGGCCGGCCACCACAACGCCCCTCCGCGCACGCCGGAATTGCCGTTTTCCTGGGTGTACGGCGCATTGGGCATGGTCGGCCAGGACGGATCGCCGGCAATGCCATCTTCGTTGCCGCCCCACCGGATATCGGCGCCAAGCGGATCGAAGGTACATGCCATAGGCTGATGCCGATGCACCAGCTCGATCATCCGCGGCCAGTTGTAGTACGCAGGCGCATCGATCTTGCGCGATTCGCGCGCCCCACCGTAATAACCATCGCCGCCATTGGCGCCGTCGAACCAGAACTCGAACAGATCCCCGTAGCCTGTGCAGAGTTCGACGATCTGCTTGCGGAAATAGTCCAGATAGCCAGGGCGGCCATATTCGGCGTGGTTGCGATCCCAGGGGGACAGATAGATGCCGAAGGCCAGGCCGGCGCGTCGACACGCCGCGGCCATCTCGCCGACGATGTCACCCTTGCCGTCTTTGTAGGGCGAATTGCGGATGCAATGCTCGGTCAGGCGTGTCGGCCAAAGACAGAATCCATCGTGATGCTTGGCAGTGAAAATAAGCCCTTTCAGATTGCCGGCCTTCGCAGCAGCGACGATCTGGTCGGCTGAAAAATCGCTGGGATCGAATTTGCGCGGATCCTCGTCGCCGTAGCCCCATTCCTTGTCGGTGAAGGTGTTCATCGCAAAATGCACGAAGGCATATTGCTCCCACCGATGCCAGCGCAGCTGGCGCGGGCTGGGCACCGCACCCCACGGCGCCGGCCCGCTGGCACGCGGCGTCTGCGCGATGCGCGCTGCCGACGCGCCGAAGCTGGCGGCAGCGGCCACCACACCCGTGGCAAGAAAGGTACGACGATCGATCATTGGCGACTTCCGACTTTGCACAAGTTTCGATCTTAGCTTTTCCGACGGCGAAGAGTCCCAAAACAACAGCCGGTGTGTGCAATGCGCCGCGCACACGCAGGCATTTGCGCGACGAGCGCCGAATAACGTGCCAAGCAAGTCGAGCAAGCGCCGTTTGACGACTGATGGCCGCGCCGCACGCTGCGTTGTTGGTGCTCGCATGGCCGCATCTTGCGTACGCGAAGCAAGTTCCGCGAACAGAACGAACAGTGGCTGGCCGACGACAACCAATAAGGACCACACGACAGCGTCGGCGTGCCAACACCTGCCAAGTTTTGTCATCAACATTGACCGTAGAGGTCTGATCTTGACCGGTACTGATTTGCGGGAAGTCCACAGGTTGACCCACCCCCAATAAACCGGGCCACTGTAAAGTAGAGATTTCGCCGCGCGTGGGCTCCCGTGGATGACGAGGATCAGGCGATGAAGTTCTAGCGAAATTGGTTCATGCAAAAAATGAGGGCAGTAAGCCTGCTTATCACGGCCACCCTCAGCTTCTCAAAACGCACATCCCAAACTATTTAAAGAGGCGGCCAATCAATAATTTATGGGGACACCATGGCCTTTGACGGGAATTTAAAAATCGGCAGATCTTTACATTCAACGGACGCTCCAACACTCTTGCAACCCCGAAAATTTTCTACAAACTCCTTCGCAAGAGCCAGGTTTGCATCAGTTACACCCCTGACAATTAAATGTGTTGAGTTTACAGCTCTTGCCTTAGAATATACAGCCTCGACTATCCCGCCCTGAAAATCAATAAATTTACAAACCCCATCATCTTCAGTGCAATCCTCAAATTTTCGGTCAAGAATCTTACTCTGAATGTCAGGATTTCCCCCGGAATAAACTGAGGCACTTAAACCACCAGCCATCTCGACCTCATATACAAAAAAATCAGAAGCCAAACTAATTTTCACTTTCTCGCCGGACGCCACACCAAAACAGGAGTTATCAGTATAGATATTGCAGTACAAATAATTAATTCTTTTACTCTCAGCTGAAGCGCCCGTAAAGCTCATAAGGACAACCAACCCCAAAGCCAATTTAGGCATGAAATTAAAATTTCCCATAATCAAACTATTTCTCCTCTATATAAATATTCTTTCTACTTGAAAGTATCTCACCCATATTCCTATCGTCAGGAGGATTGCCAAGCTCACCCATGAGGTTCTTATCATATCCAGCTTCAGGAGTGCTCACGCGGTTCCCACTCGCGTCAACAGTAGCCAAATAGTGATCGTCCGCCCTCATCAAATGTCCTGCTTCATGAGCTGCCTCCCCGTACGGCATTCCGCGAGAGGTTATATTCCACTCCCCAGTCTTACCATCCTTGACAAAGGACGCGCCTTGAGACGCTTTGTCTGACGTAGGCCCAGTAGTCAAAGTTATTGTATTTTGCACTTTCCTGGGAGTGTCTTTAGTAACAGGAACAACCTGAACACTTACTTGCACGGAACTCCCTTTTACATTATACGCCCTACTCCATCGAGCTGATATATCACCCTTTACTGAGTCTATATTGGCCTGAGTAGCCCCCGGGCCAACAAAATTAATTGGAATGTCTATACTTATTGAACCATCCTTCGCAGTAGTTATAACTGAATTGCGTCCATCCGGGTCGGTGAACCGATACGGATTGTTGTTTGCATACCAGTAGCGATTGAAGTTCGCTGCAAGCACCGAGTCCGCGGCCACCGGGTCAATGCTCAGGAATCGCCCTAAGTCTTGGTCGTAATAGCGCTGCTGCATGTAGGTCAGCCCGGTCGCCCCGTCCATGGCGTGCCCGGTGTAACCGATGCCATCGACTGTCTTGCCGATGGGGCTGCCGTAGGGCTGATAGTAGGTTCGCTCCACGACCTGCCCCGCCGTGTCCGTCACAGCGATAGGGCTGCCTAGCGCATCTGTGTACTGGAATTTGATGGTTCCTGAGTTACGGGTGGCAAGCAAGCTTCCATTGAGATAGACGTATTCCGTGTTGCCCTTGCCCGACGCCTCCGTGTAGAACAACTGGCCAGCCTGGGTATAGACCTGAACGGTTCGCGTCGTGGGTCGGCCAGCTATCGTGCGACGGCCGTAGGCATCGTAGGCATAGCTTTCCTTGCCGGTGACATCTCGCAGACGATTTCCGTAGTCAAAGGTATAGGCTTGACCGTTCTTGTTCTTGAGGTTGCCCTGCGGGTCGTAGCTCAGCCCGACGGTGGTGGCGCCCGCATTGTTCTGGACATTGGTCAAGCGGTTCTTGGCGTCATACTAGTAATTGTTCTCGCGCACACCTGCTTGAGAAGAGGACTCATTATTCTGGGCAGCTCCAGCTAGCGCCTGAATCGCATTTACATACGCAATTGCCGAATCAAGCACGGCCGTCTGCATTGTAATCAATGTGTATTTTGGAGCATCAACAGCCAAAAACTCATAAACGTTTCTGCTATTTACGTGGCAATTAACACCATCGCACTTGACGTCTCTCCCATCCGGGTCAGTGAACCGATACGGATTGTTGTTCGCATACCAATAGCGATTGAAGTTCGCCGAGAATACCGAATCCGCAGCCACCGGATCCACGCTCAGGAACCGGCCGAGGTCCTGGTCGTAGTAGCGCTGCTGCATGTAGGTCAGCCCGGTCGCCCCGTCCATGGCGTGGCCGGTGTAGCCAATGCCATCGACCGTCTTGCCGATGGGGCTGCCGTAGGGCTGATAGTCGGCAAACTTCTCCAATAACACAGGTCTTAGCATCCCTCCATTTGGCCGCTTCCCTTCAGCTGTCCAGATATCTCTATATCGGATCTCACCTCTGCCCAACCAGCTTACTTCGGATAACGAATCAAGCAGACAACAAAATCCCTCATTAGCTTAACATATACCCAGACTACAACACCTTTAACAACGGCCTGTTACACAAACCTTTCGCGCAGAGGTAAATTCTATTTTTCGCAAGCTGCACTGCTTCGAGCGCCGATTCCGTGCCCCCGGCCAGATACTTAACCTTTAGCACGCAAGCCTTATCAGATGTAATGTAAAATTCCATCACATTATATATTTCACCAGAGGAAGAACGCTCCTCTCTTTCATAATTCTTTCTTGGCTGTATATCAGTAGGCGTGTCGCAAGCTTTGCTTTCCCTAATAACTACAAGCTCTTTCGAACTATCCGGCGCAGTCAGCCTCCAGATGCGGTCCCTCCCAGACTCAATCATATTGAGACCAGCATCGGCCTGAATAATACACCAGTGATTCATTTTAACAGTGCACGTAACTACTGGTGCTGCTGTCGGCTTCGGCCCAACACGAGAAGAAACGTCACCATCTGATGCCACCGCTTGTAGACCGACGCCACCTGCGGCAAAAATAATAAGGCTCAAAAATCCCGCTCGATAGCATCTCATTTACAGGAACTCCCTTGCATCGATGAGCAATTAAATACTTTATTACCAGGCTGTGTTGAATTATTTTCAATCTCGTCCCTGGTTTGCTGACTGGCCGGCTGTCCACCATAGTCTCTCATGATCGCACCTTGCGTTCCAGGAACATCATTACTCAGTTGTGCTCCGCCAGCGTCAACACCACCTTTATATTGATCGCCCGCCCCCAAGGTGTGGCCCATTTCATGGCCTACAGTGATCGACCCAACCGCATCTGGCGCCATCTCCACATTTCTACCATTAATTTTATCGACATGAGATCGATTATTTGACCCAGGCGCATCGCTTAATGCATTATTAGTTGAAATCTTTACCGTATCAGCTCCAGAACCTTGTCGGAATAGAACAACCATATTTTTACCGCCTGATGTTGGACCATTGAACTTTGACGCCTGAACTTCTATTTGAGCGTTGGAGAACTGACTTTTGTTATCGTAGCTCTGTATGACAACCATCACCCCATTGGGAAAATTGTAATATTCAGCCCTTCCATCTGGATCTTTGAAACTATACGGATTGTTTGACGCGTATCTATAGCGATTGAAGTTAGCCGCCAACACCGAGTCCGCGGCCACCGGGTCCACGCTCAAGAACCGCCCAAGGTCCTGGTCGTAGTAACGCTGCTGCATGTAGGTCAGTCCGGTCGCCCCATCCATGGCATGACCGGTGTAACCGATGCCATCGACCGTTTTGCCAATGGGGCTGCCGTAGGGCTGATAGTCGGTGCGCTCTACCACATGCCCCGCCGTGTCCGTCACAGCGATAGGGCTGCCTAGCGCATCGGTGTGCTGGAATTTGATGGTTCCTGAGTTACGGGTGGCAAGTAGGCTCCCATTGAGATAGACGTATTCCATGTTGCCCTTGCCCGACGCCTCTGTGTAGAACAGCTGGCCAGCATTGCTATAGACCTGAACGGTCCGCGTCGTGGGGCGCCCAGCTATCGTGCGACGGCCGTAGGCATCGTAGGCGTAGCTTTCCTTGCCGGTGACATCTCGCAGACGATTTCCGTAGTCGAACGTGTAGGCTTGACCGTTCTTGTTTTTGAGGTTGCCCTGCGGGTCGTAGCTCAGCCCGACGGTGGTGGCGCCCGCATTGTTCTGGACATTGGTCAAGCGGTTCTTGGCGTCATACCAGTAATTGTTCTCGCGCACACCTGGAAGCTTGGCGGTGAGGATGTTGTCCAACACGTCGTAGGTATAGCGGTTCCAGTTGTCGCCGCCGAACCGCTCCGAGCCCGCCTCCATCAGGCGATCCAGTCCGTCATACCCCATGTAGCGGTTGTAGGCCGTCCCCCGCTGCTGATCGATGATGGCGCCGACGTTTCCATTGGCGTCGTATTGATACTCGAACGAAGCGACATTGTTGTCCCGCACCTGCTGGGGCATCTGACGCCCGTTGAGCACGAGCGAGTGGCTCACGCCATTGCCATAGGTGAACTGCCGCGCGGCTCCATTCGGGTAGTAGCCAATCCCCGTAGCGTAATTGCCCCCCGCCTGGTCACGGACAGCAGTCGGCTGTCCTAATGCATTCGGTGTGTAGCTGATGACCAAGCCGGTCGGATACGTCTGATTCGCCAACGCTCCGTTCGCGTCATAGCCGTAGCCGATGGACCAGGTATACCAACCGGTTTGACCAGACGATTCGGATGTCGGCATCCGACGTTTGTTGTAGCTGTAAGCATTGACGACAGATGAGCTACCGGCATCGTTCCATGTCGTGACCTGTGCAGGCAGGCCGTCCGGCGTGTAGGACCAGTCTTGGTTGCCATTCTTGTCAGGGAACCGCAGGGTCTTGAGGCGATTGCGAGTGTCGTAGGTGCGCACCACCTGGCGGCCACTGGCAGCCGCGGCTTCCAGGTCGCAGCTGGTCGTGCTGGGAAGATCAAGGCCACTGGCCGACCAAGCCAGATTGCCAGCCGCGTCGTAGGCCATGACGGTCGACCCGCTCTCGGGCTCGATCACTTTGCACAGCTGCTGGTTCGCATCATAGACGTAGCTACGGGCCGCCAGGCCAACGCCATGCTCCACCGGTGGCGGCGCCACCACCTGCACGACCTGGTTGCTGGATTCATTCCCGAAATCACCGGCACCATCGCGCATTCGCCAACGCAGGTTGTAGCCGCCCGCACCAAGGGGGGCGCGGAGGCTGAAGTTGAAGTCCACACTTCCGCCAGGCGGAACATCGGATGGCAGGCCCACTTCGCCTGGCGACCATCCTCGCGTATCGCCAACCAACACAGCCCGATAGCCCTGCCCCTGGTGCCAAGTGACATTTCCCGTGTTCGTGAACCGCACGGACCCGGTGACAGAACGTCCGGTTGGGAGCTGCGCAGGCATGTTCTGAGAGACGAAAGCAGCATTACGCTGCATAGCAGGAATCGAGAGTGCACCCGACCCATCAATGAGGGAGTTGTCCCGACCGACCGGAGAAATGCCATGGATATAGAACGGTTTGCCGCCTTGGCTTCGAATCAGGTCTTCGGTAACTGGAATTGAGAAGCGGTAGTTGCTTCCTGACGATGAGCAAGCGCTGGCAACGCCCGGTTCGCTGGCAAGGTTCGCACTGGCGATGGCCGCAATCGTGCCGCTGCCGGCGGGCCCGCCCGCATACATATGGACGTCGATCGATCGGCGTAGTCCTGCAGAACACGCCCAGCCCACAATCGCCTTGTTGTCCTGGATACCCTCGATCCGCCCTTTGATCACCGATGCAGGCACGGCTACTGCGCCCGATCCGGAAATGGTGTCGTTTGAGGCTCCTACCGGAGACAGGCCATGGATATAAATGGCCTTACCGCCGTTCTGGATGATGAAGTTCTCATCGATGGGGAATGAGAATCGGTAGTTGCTGCCCGAAGCACTACAAGCGCTAGCGATGCCGGCATCACTTGGTAACGTAGCTGCGGTAGCCGCGGCAAAGGTGCCTGAGCCAGCGGGGCCGCCTAAATACATGTGCACGTCGACAGAACGATTCAGATTCGTCGAGCACGCCCAGCCTGAAATGGAACCGTAAGTGACGCTGTCGATGTTGCCTTTGATAAGGGATGGGAGAACGTTCACGTAAGTTGGAGAACCTACTCCACCAAACCATGCAACCCCATCCCTCACCATCCGCCATTGGAAAAGGGTGGATCCCGCCGTGAGAGGCGCACGGACCGTGAAGTTAAAAGTAGTGCTTGATGGATAGGCCACACTTGAGGCCAGTTCAACACGCGAGGTTCCCCACGTCGTGTTATCTGTCGGCCCTAGACTACCCAACCGATATCCTTCTTGCGGCGTCCACGTCTTCCATCCGGTGTTCTGAAAAGTGATGCTCGCCGTATACGATTGACCAACCACCATTGTCGTTGGGACTGACCCGCCGATGTATTTTGAGTCGTTCTCCTTGAGCTCCACAGGTGAAGGGCACTCATTGGCCGATCCTGCGGTCGAGCCATCAGGACATTTCCGTGCAGCTTCGGACGGCCCAGCCAAGACGCTGAACACTAGCAGAGCGGCAATGGTCCAGCGCACCTTTAGCCTACCGCTCTGTCGTCTAAAAACATTTATTTCCGACGCTCTCATCGAAGATTCCTTTCGACCGATCATTGCGCGCCTCGCTCTATCCTGATTGCCTTACCAAAGACGTCCCGAGCAATCGATGTTCGTGCAGATTCGGGAAGCTGCACCCACACGGGCGCGTCATAGACCGGTTGATCGAACACCTGGTAACCCGTGCGCGTCTGAGCACCTCGCGGGTTCGTGACTAGGGTTTGTGCGCCAGGCAGATACTGCGTGATCGTGGTCAGCAATCCCTGCTCGCTGTCCTGCGATACCGCAGTGGGCCTGCCCACCACGTCGAATTCGGTCCAGATCCCAGTGCTCGCCGCTTCGGTGCTGCTCGGGTAAGACGCAAAGACGGCTCGTCCCTCATGGTCGTAGGCGAAGCGCTTGGTCCGCAGCGTTCCCGCCAAGTTTGCCGCGTCGTATTCCCGCGTCAACAGCGGCTGCCACAGCGCATCAAAGTAAGTGATCTTCTGCGCGTTCCCGGTAGTCACGGTCTGGCGCCAGTGGCCAGCGCCGATGCCATATTCGTCGCTCCCCACCCGCTCGAACGTCTGTGCAGTCGAGTTCCACGCTGTGCTGTCGCCCGATGGGTAGTTCGTGGCATTCAGCCGCCCCATCGCGTCATAACCATACGTGGTCGCAAATCCATTCTCGTCGGTGGTCTGACGAATCCACCCATTGTCGTCCACCGACGCGGACTTGGCCGTGCCATCGGCATTTGTAACCATCTGGGGAATGCCACGCTTCCAACCGGACAGGGTCGTTGCATTTCCTAGGCCGTCCTTAACCTGGGCCAAGGTCCCATCGGGATTGTAGGTATAGGTTGCAACCAACTTCCCGTTGCGCCATTCCGTCTGAGGCAACGCGTTGGCGCCATAGTCAATCTGAGAGGTCGCGATGCCTGTGTTGACGTTCCGAGCCATGGCGGTCTGTCCCAACACCCACGCGCCGCGTTCGTCGTAATACGTGGTTTCGTCGGTGCGGCTGTGCCAAGGACTGAACCGCTCAGTGCGCGTTGGCCTCGCGAACTCATCGAAGCACGGCTGCCCATTGCAGTCCGCGATGCGCCAGACGAATTGGTCGCCGTTGTCGATCGTGATCACTTGGCGCACAGGCCGCTGCCTGGCAGCCACGGTGTTGTCCCCGTAGTTGCCGGCTGGATACATGGTCCGCGCCGCGTAAGGTGCTGCATCGAACGCTGCGTAGTCGCTCACCTTGCTGCGCTTGGCCGTCGACCCGTTCCATCCGAAGTCCTGTTGCAAAAGCAGACCCTCGTTGGACCAGTAGCGATTGCCAAACCGGTAGCGCGTGGCCTGCCCTGCGGGATCTTTGACCGTGATGTCCCGCGTGATGGGGGAACCGGCATTGCACTCGACGTATTTGGCAGGGTCGCTGGGATTTGGGTAGGGGCTTGGCTGCCAGCAGTTGTTGGGCGTGCCGTAGTCATACGTCCACGTGAGTCCCTGTGCGGGCAACCCGGGGCCAGAGATCCGACGACTGGTGACGGCCATGACGTAGAATTGGTAGGGGATGTCCGAGTAGGCCTCCTGGATCCGGCACACCCTGGGCACCCATGACCGCCCCATGAGCATGGAGTTGACTGTGTAATCGCTGCGAGCGCCCGTGGGCGCCGTGATGCTTCCGAAAACGTTGGTGCGTGACCACGGGCGGATGTTGTCACAGCCTGGTGGCTGGCCGTAGGTGACACGTGCACGGGACAAGGCAACCAGATCGAAGGTCCAGCTACTGCCATCAGGCAACGTCACTGTATCCAGGGTGTCACTGTAGCCGTAAGACCATGTCCGCCCGCCAGTGGTCACTGATGTAATGGTGTTTCCATCTCCTCCGGCATACGACAAGTCGATTCGTCGGCCGTCACTAGCAACGATGCTTAACAGTTGCCAAGGGGCGCCAGGATTCCAGTTGTAAGTCACCGTGTTGCCAAAGCGATCGGTCACTCGTGTGGGATAGATCAAGACTTCTTTGCGAACCAGAATGTAATTGTTGGCCACCATGGGAACAATGTTCCCGATACCTGCGGTTGTCATGCTCGCCCCGCCAGCAGATGCTGTGCCCACCGAATTGGCTTGGGGAACAGGCGAAGACTTGCTCAAGGGGGGATACCAGCGCGAGACCATGTGGTTGAACGCATACACGCTGCCCTGTGTGTCGACCAGTTCAAAGCCTTCGCCACGAGCACCCGACTCGCTGGCGCCATCAAGCGACGCCAAGCAGCGGACGGCAGAACCATCCTTCAAGACGATGGGATAGGTTCTGCCATCGTTCGGCCGCAGCGCCTGAGCGGAGGTCTGCAAAAGCTCTTGGTCTCCGCTCCCTGGTCGATAAAGAAAGCTTCCCCTCCAAAACTCTGAAGGATCAAAGTAGCCACCTTGATTTTCAAAAGCGGGGGGAACCTCATAACGGCTACAGCGGCTGTAAGCCGTGTCCCTAGTCCCGTTGACCACCCAGCCATCGGGCGCGATGTTCCCACCCGGAAAGCCGAAGACACCATGCATGTAGGGAATATCCAAATCCCAAAGTTTGAAGTGGCCCTTCGTCGGGCTCCCCACCGTGAACCGACGACCTACACGGACTTGGAGAGCATTGTTGCCCTTCAGATCCACATCGGTCTGGACGATCTCCATTGAGCCCGTATAGAGGTTGATGTTGTCCCCGAAGAGCTTGTCGCCGGGGCTCTTCACCACTGCGCCCGATTGGATCAACTTGCCATAGTCGTCGTAGACATCCTCGGCCGCACCCAGTGCAGGCGACAGTCCAACCAAAGCAGCCAGCGCCAATCCAAACACGCGTATCTGACGCGAGGTCCTGCCCGATTCCATAGCATCTTCCAAGTTGACGACTGACCAAGGCCAGCACGAAGCTCATCGGTATCCATAGGCAGGCCAATGCTCCGCACAGCAAGCAGCAGCGCTCGCTCACGCAGGCAATGGCCAGCCCTAGGTAGAAGGTTTCGAGAGCGCGCGAAGCGCGACAGCAGTCATTCCCCAATGCTCTCGCGCAGACGAAAGTTGCGCACAGGGATTGGCTTGTCAACGCGCTACAGAGAGCTAACGCGGCCCAGCCCACGGCTTCGGCAATGCCAAGATGTTGACGGCGCAAGAGTTCGGGTTCGCAAAACCTTGAACTAGAGCGCTTGGCCTACATTGCAATCAGATAATTCTGACGAAGTTATTAGTGCTTTTCAGACAAGCGAAGCTAGCAGTCTCCCGCTGAAGCCGTGTGCGATGGGCGCCAGATGCGCGGCAATGCGAATGACGAATCGCCCCAAGCTGCCCGCGCAGGTGAATCACTGTGACCGCCCTCAGCTTGTTCGCTGGCGTTCCAAACTTGCTGATGGGTAAATCGTCGCCGGCTCTTGCATCAGCGCAAGCCGCTGCGGCGCTGCGACACGAGCCTGTACCAGGCTGATCACGGTGACGCTGCCCGATTAGAGGCGACGCACCGATTCGTAGGTTGTTGCCCGCTTTTCCACGTAGAAGCAGGCCCCGGCAAGGGCTTCCGCTTGTCGTCCAGAAGCCAGCCGGCCTTCCGTTCTCCGCCCGGACGCTTGGACATGACAGCCAATCGCCTACTGAGACGCATGTCAGCCCTTCCCTATACCGAACTGCCAAGGATTTTTTGGTGGGTGGGCTTAAACTTGGAGCCCGCGCTGACGCGGGCGGTTCATGGTCCCTCACCACATGCTGTATGACTTCAGCTCCCCGTCCGTCTGGCCGCGACACGGATTTCGTCCCGCTGAGAGGGTCGTCGCAATCGCCGTGCTACAAGGCATCGCGAGTCGTCGAAATCGCCCCTGATTGACTGCCACATCCCGGAAGAATATTTCTTGCAAAGCACTGATACAAAAGAAAAAAACAAGAACGCCAGCGGAGCCGTCGAGCACACGCCGCTGATGAAGCAATTCTTCGCAGCCAAATCGGATTACCCCGACCTGCTGCTGTTCTTCCGCATGGGCGATTTCTACGAGCTGTTCTACGACGACGCGCGCAAGGCCGCGCGGCTGCTCGACATCACCCTGACCCAGCGCGGTAGCTCCGGCGGTGCGCCGATTCCCATGGCCGGGGTGCCGGTGCATGCGTACGAAGGCTACCTGGCACGCTTGGTGGCACTGGGCGAGTCGGTGGCGATCTGCGAGCAGATCGGCGACCCGGCGCTGGCCAAGGGGCTGGTCGAGCGCAAGGTGGTGCGCATCGTCACGCCGGGCACGGTCACCGACGAGGCACTGCTGGACGAGCGCCGCGACACGCTGTTGATGGCGATTTCGCGCAGCAAACACGGCTACGGCCTGGCCTGGGCCGATCTGGCCGGCGGGCGCTTCTTGGTCAACGAAGTGGACAGCGCCGATGCGCTGGAAGCGGAAATCGCGCGCCTGGAACCGGCCGAGCTATTGGTGCCCGACGAAGACAACTGGCCGGACTTCCTGCGCGGACGGACCGGCGTGCGGCGCCGGCCGCCGTGGTTATTCGATGCCGACAGCGGGCGCCGACAGCTGCTGGCGTTCTTCAAACTGCACGATCTGTCCGGCTTCGGCATCGACGACAAACCCTGCGCCACGGCCGCCGCCGGCGCGCTGCTGGGCTATGTCGAAGAGACCCAGAAACAGCGCCTGCCACATCTGACCTCGATCGCGATGGAAGTGGCCAGCGAGGCCATCTCGATGAACGCGGCCACGCGCCGGCATCTGGAGCTGGATACGCGCGTCGACGGCGATACGCGCAACACCTTGCTCGGCGTGCTGGACAGCACCGTCACGCCGATGGGTGGGCGGCTGCTCCGGCGCTGGCTGCACCGTCCGCTGCGCCTGCGCGATGTACTGGTGCAGCGCCACCATGCGGTCGGTACGCTGATCGATGCAGGTGCCGATGCCGATCTGCGCGAAGCCTTCCGTGCGCTCGGCGATCTGGAACGCATCCTCACCCGCGTGGCCTTGCGCTCGGCGCGGCCGCGCGATTTTTCCACCTTGCGCGATGGCCTGGCGCTGTTGCCGAAGGTGCGCACGATCCTGGCACCGTTGGATTCGCCGCGCCTGCAGACGCTGCATGCCGAACTCGGCGAGCACGATGCCACCGCGCATCTGTTGATCAGCGCAGTGGCCGAGACGCCGCCGCTCAAGCTCAGCGACGGTGGCGTGATCGCCACCGGCTACGACGCCGAGCTGGATGAGTTGCGCCGCCTGTCCACCAATGCCGATCAATTCCTGATCGACCTGGAACAACGCGAGCGCGCCAGCAGCGGCATCGCCACGCTCAAGGTCGGCTACAACCGCGTGCACGGCTACTACATCGAGATCAGCAAGGGCCAGGCCGAGAAAGCCCCGTTGCACTACAGCCGCCGGCAGACGTTGACCAACGCCGAACGCTACATCACCGAAGAACTCAAGAGTTTCGAAGACAAGGTGCTGTCCGCGCGCGAGCGTTCGCTATCGCGCGAAAAACTGCTGTACGAAGGTCTGCTCGACGCACTCGGCACCGAGCTGGAAAGTCTCAAGCGCTGCGCGGGTGCCTTGAGCGAACTGGATGTCCTGGCCGGCTTTGCAGAACGCGCGCAGGCGCTGGATTGGTCGCAGCCGGAACTCGATCATGCGCCGTGCCTGCGCATCGAACGCGGCCGTCACCCGGTCGTGGAGGCGGTACGCGAGCAACCGTTCGAGCCCAACGATCTGGACCTGCACAGCGATCGCCGCATGCTGGTAATCACCGGCCCGAACATGGGCGGTAAATCGACCTACATGCGGCAGAACGCGCTGATCGTGTTGTTGGCGCATATCGGCAGCTATGTGCCGGCCAGCCGTGCGGTGATCGGGCCGATCGACCGCATCCTCACCCGCATCGGCGCCGGCGACGACCTGGCGCGCGGGCAATCCACCTTCATGGTGGAAATGGCCGAAACCAGCTACATCCTGCATCACGCCACGCCGCAATCGTTGGTGCTGATGGACGAGATCGGCCGCGGCACCTCCACCTACGATGGCCTGGCACTGGCCGATGCCGTCGCGCGCCATCTGGCGCAGACCAACCGCTGCTACACGCTGTTTGCCACGCATTATTTCGAGCTCACCGCGCTGGCCGACGAATCGCATGCCGGTGGCACCAGCGGCATCGCCAACGTGCATCTGGATGCGGTCGAACACGGCGAGCGCCTGGTGTTCATGCACGCAGTGAAAGATGGCCCGGCCAATCGCAGTTTCGGCCTGCAGGTGGCGGCGCTGGCCGGCCTGCCCAAGGCGGCAGTGACGCAGGCGCGGCGGCGGCTGGTGGAACTGGAACAACGCGGCGGCGAAAGCCACAGCGCGCAGATGGCGCCCACCGCGCTGGATGCGCCACAACAGTTCGGGCTGTTCACCGCACCCTCCTCCGCTGCACAGGAAGCCTTGCAGGCGCTGGACCCGGATGAGCTCACTCCCAAGCAGGCGCTGGAGGCGCTGTATCGGTTGAAGGCGTTGCTTTGAGGTGCCGGGATTGGGGAGTCGGGATTTGGGATTCGTAGGAGCGGGGCTGCATGGCTGACGTTTGCTGCGCGTGCGGATGCTTTGCCATGCGGGAATTGGTGATCGGCTTGATGCTGTTTTGCGGAGGTTTGTTAGCAGAATTTGGAAGCCGTCGAGGCATGGTTGCGTGATTGCGATGTCCTGCATCGCGCCGTGCGTAACGCGCGGCGTGTGCTTGCCGCCGGATTGATCTGTCGGCGCGACGGGCGCACCCTGCCGCAACGCTTCGCCAGACAGGAAACCTTCCGATGACCATGTCCGCTTCGTTGACCGATCAACTTGCCGCGCAATTGCAGGGCCCGCAGCTGCAGCAACTCGCCGGCCGCCTGGGCATTGCGCCTGAGCAGGCGCAGTCGGCAGTGCAGGCCGCGCTGCCGTTGCTGATGGGTGCGCTGGGCCGCAATAGCCAGCAGGCCGGTGGCACCGACGCGTTGCTGGGCGCACTGCAACGCGACCATGCTGCCAGCCCGGACCTGGGCAGCTTGCTCGGCTCGTTGTTGGGCGGCTCGGCCACCGGTGCGCAGGGCAACGGTGCCGGCATCGTCGGCCATCTGTTCGGCGACAAGGCGCCGCAGGCCGCTGCCGGCCTGGGCCAGGCCACCGGGCTGGAGACCAGCAAGGCCAGTCAGCTGTTGCAGTTGCTTGCCCCGATCGTGATGGCATATCTGGCCAAGCGCTTTCTGGGCGGCGATGCCACAGCCAGCAGCCAGCTCGGGCCTGCGCTGGCACAGGAACATCAGCAGGTGCGCAGCCATCCCGGCGCCGGCCGGTTACTGACCAGCGTGCTGGACCAGGACGGCGACGGGCAGCTGGGCCTGGGCGACGTCATGAAGCTGGGCGGCAGCCTGTTCGGCAAACGCTGAGCCGGCAGGCCAACCGGGCGGCCGCCTCTGTTGCAGATGCGGATGACGGCCTGCAACCCCCATGCAATAGGCGTGCGGCACGCCGGTCGGGCACCGGCGTGCTATCCATAGTGGCACGCTATCGATATGGTTGAATAATTCGAATTCACCAAATGATCGATGCTCCTTATCGTGTGCGCAACGCCGCCATGATGAGCCCGCCTGATGCGCGTCCTTGCGATCTCCGCCCGCTCCCGGTCGACCTATTCCGGGCCTTCCAGGCAGGCGCTAGCATCGACGAACGCAGCGGCCACGTCAGACCGGTATCGCTCGTACCTTCCCGCAATCCCGATGACCCAGCCTTAAGCCCCGTCCGCCACTTCGACTCCAACAGCACGTGTCTGCAACCTTCGGCACGCAGCTCCCCAAGTGCTCCCGCACACAGGTATTGCCATGACCACCGAAGCAAAGTGCCCGTTCAACCACGCCGTCGTCGGTACCGGAACCACCAATCGCGATTGGTGGCCCAAGCAGCTGCGCGTGGATCTGCTCAGCCAGCATTCGAGCAAATCCAACCCGCTGGGCCAGTCGTTCAACTATGCCGACGCATTCAAGCGCCTGGACCTGCAGGCGCTCAAGCGGGACCTGCATGCGTTGATGACCGATTCGCAGGACTGGTGGCCGGCCGACTTCGGCCATTACGGCCCGCTGTTCGTGCGCATGGCCTGGCATAGCGCCGGCACCTATCGCATCGGCGATGGACGTGGCGGTGGCGGACGTGGGCAGCAACGCTTCGCCCCGCTCAACAGCTGGCCGGACAACGTCAGCCTGGACAAGGCGCGTCGCCTGCTGTGGCCGATCAAGCAGAAGTACGGCCAGGCCATTTCCTGGGCCGACCTGATGATTCTCACCGGCAACGTCGCGCTGGAATCGATGGGCTTGAAGACCTTCGGTTTCGCCGGTGGCCGCGAAGATACCTGGGAGCCGGATCAGGACCTGTACTGGGGTCGCGAAACCAAGTGGCTGGGTGGCGACGACCGCTACTCGCGCGGTTCGCCGGGCGTGGACGAAGCGCACGGGGTGCTGGTGAAGGACGACGACAGCCAGGTGCCGCATACCCGCGACCTGGAAAACCCGCTGGCCGCAGTGCAGATGGGCCTGATCTACGTCAATCCGGAAGGCCCGGACGGCAACCCCGACCCGATCGCCTCCGCGCGCGACATCCGCGACACCTTCGCGCGCATGGCCATGAACGATGAAGAGACCGTGGCGCTGATCGCCGGCGGCCACACCTTCGGCAAGACCCACGGTGCCGGCCCGGCCGACAACGTGGGTGCCGAACCCGAAGCCGGCGAGCTGGAAAGCCAGGGCTTGGGCTGGCACAACCGCTATGGAAGCGGCAAGGGCGCCGACACCATCACCAGCGGCCTGGAAGTGACCTGGACCACCACACCGGCGCAGTGGAGCAACGATTACTTCGACCATCTGTTCGGTTTCGAGTGGGAGCTGAGCAAGAGCCCGGCCGGCGCGCACCAATGGGTGGCCAAGAACGCCGACGCCATCATTCCCGATGCGCACGACGCCTCCAGGAAGCATCGCCCGACGATGCTGACCACCGATCTGGCGCTGCGCTTTGACCCGGCGTACGAAGCCATCTCGCGGCGTTTCCAGCAGCATCCCGAACAATTCGCCGATGCCTTCGCACGCGCCTGGTTCAAGCTCACCCACCGCGACATGGGCCCGCGCTCGCGCTACCTGGGCGCTGACTTGCCTGCTGAAGAGTTGGTGTGGCAGGACCCGGTGCCGGCGGTCGATCACCCACTGGTCGATGCGCAGGACGCCGCCGCGATCAAGCAGACCATCCTGGCATCGGGCCTGAGCGTGGCGCACCTGGTGTCCACTGCGTGGGCGTCGGCCTCCACGTTCCGCGGCTCGGACAAGCGTGGCGGCGCCAACGGTGCGCGCATCCGCCTGGCCCCGCAGAAGGATTGGCAGGCCAATCAGCCCGAGCAACTGGCCAAGGTGCTCGCGACGCTGGAACGCATCCAGGCCGACTTCAACGCTGCGCAATCGGGTGGCAAGAAGATCTCGCTGGCCGACCTGATCGTGCTGGCCGGTAACGCCGCAGTGGAACATGCAGCGCAAGCCGCCGGCCACCAGGTCACCGTGCCGTTCGCACCCGGCCGTACCGATGCGTCGCAGCAACAGACCGATGTGGAATCCTTCGCCGTGCTCGAACCGGTGGCCGATGGCTTCCGCAACTTCGCCAAGCGTCGCTACGCAGTGCCGGCCGAAGCGCTGTTGATCGACAAGGCCCAGCTGCTTACCCTCACCGCGCCGGAGCTGACCGTGCTGGTCGGCGGCCTGCGCGTGCTGGGCGCCAATGTCGGCGACTCGAAGCATGGTGTGTTCACCAGCCGTCCCGGTGTGTTGAGCAATGACTTCTTCGCCAACCTGCTCGACATGCGCACCGAGTGGAAGGCCACCTCGGAGGCGAAGGACGAGTACGAAGGCCGCGACCGCAGCACCGGCGAACTTCGCTGGACCGGCACGCGCGTGGACCTGGTGTTCGGCTCCAACTCCATCCTGCGTGCGGTGGCCGAGGTCTACGCCAGCGCCGATGCGCAGGAGAAGTTCGTGCACGACTTCGTTGCCGCCTGGACCAAGGTGATGCAGCTGGATCGTTTCGATCTGGCCTAAGCGTGCTCACTCACACGCACCTGCCAACACCCAGGTGCGTGTTCCACCTAATGCAAACGCCCCGAATCGCCGGGGCGTTTGCATTTGCGGGTCGATTGCATGACAGCCTGCGCCGACAGCGCGCTACAACGCGTCGATATCGCCCAATGCCGTGATCAGGCGGCGCGCACGCTTGTCCGGTTTACCCTCGGGCGCACGGTAACCGGTGCGCTCGGCCGCGCGCTGCAGGCGCCATTGCGCGCGGGCCTCGCGCGAACTGTCGGTTTCGATGTAGAGCGCCTGTGCGACCGGGGCCGGGCCGCGCACATCGCTGAGCGCGGCAACGGTGATCTCGAAGATTTCGCCGCCGCGGTCGATACGCAGTCGTTCGCCGCTGCGCAGCGCACGCGACGGCTTGGGACGCTGACCGGCCACGTCGACCTTGCCGGTCTCCACTGCATTCTTGGCCAGGCTACGCGTCTTGAAAAAGCGCGCTGCCCACAGCCAGACATCCAGCCTGACCGTCATCGCCCGTTCCAGCTCTAGATTCATTCGTCTCGCGGTCTCGTGTCGTGCGTTGGCTAGCGCAGCACGCCTTGCATGCGTGCAAGCGCTGCGATCTTGCGCAAACGCCGGCTCGCTTGCCGGCGCCTTCGGCGACGATGGTGTGCGCCACACCCGATGTTTGGGCAACGACTGCGGAACTCAAGCGGGCAGAACCAGGTGCGGCCTGGTCCGCACCGCAGGGCAGCACCGCCAGCGGACCGTCGCCGCCGCTAGGTGTTCGTCGTGTCCACGGTGCGCGGCATGTCCGGGTTCGGATGCGCCGCAATCAACGCATCGTCGGCAGCGTTGGCACGCAGTGCCGCAGGTCGGGCGGCATGCCGTTGCGCGAAGGCAGTAAACGCAGGCCGCGGCTCCAGCATGCCGGTACGCGTGTAGAAACCCACCACCGCCGCCATGTACAGGTCGGCCGCGCTGAAGCACGCGCCGGCCAGGTATTCGCGGCCCGCGATGGCCTGTTCCAGGGTCTGCAGAAGGTCCGCTTCGTGGCCGTAGCCGGCGCTGCGTGCCGGTGCCAGCACGCCGCTTTCCTTCGCGGTCAGCAGCGCCTCCACTGGGCCGGCCAGGAAAAACAGCCAGCGGTAATAATCGGCGCGCGCCGGCGATCCCGGCGGCGGCGCCAGATGCCGCTCCGGCACCAGGTCGGCCAGGTAGGCACAGATCGCCGCGTTTTCGGTGACGACCGTCTCGCCATGGCGCAGCGCCGGCACCTTGCCCATCGGGTTGATCGCCATATAGTCCGGCGCCTTCATCGTGGTGCCGTAGTCGAGGATGACCGTCTGGTACGGCAGGCCGGTCTCCTCCAGCATCCAGCGGGCGACACGGCCGCGTGACAACGGGTGGGTGTAGAGCACGATCTCGGTGGACATGGGCAGACTTTCCTGGTGGACAGCCTGCAGTCTGGTCCTGCCCTGCTGACAGGTGCTGTCAGCAGTCGGCTCCGTAGCCGGTCGCCGCGCGCCAGCGCTTGCTCAGCAGATGCCGGCGCGAGGGATAGCGTTCGCCATCGTCGGCCAGGGCCAGCACCCGGTCGGCGCGGAAATGGCGGAAATCGCCGCGCAGTTCGCACCACGCGGCGACCATGCCGTAGCCGCCAAGAAAGGCCATCGCGAACGGCCAGACCCGCCGTTGCGAGGCAGCGCCTTCGGCATCGGCATAGTCCATCCGCAGCACGTGTTCGAGCCGGATGCCGCGACGCAGGATCGGCAGCCACGGTGCGGGCGGTTGCGCGGCATCGGCCGCAGGCACCAGCAGCCCGCTGGTCTCGATCGATGCGCGCAGATTGCCGGGCAGCGTGGCGGTGATGCGCGCTACCGCACGCTGCGCCGCCTGCGCCAGTTCCGGATCGGCCTGGCGCGCCACCCAGCGCGCGCCCAGGGTCAAGGCCTCCAGTTCGTCCTCGGTGAAATTCAGTGCCGGCAGCAGGAAGCCTGGACGCAACACATAGCCGACGCCGGGATCGCCGAGGATGTCGGCGCCCTGCGCGCGCAAGGTGGCGATATCGCGATACAGCGTACGCAGGCTGACGCCCAGCGCAGTGGCGAGCTGCGCACCGGCCACGGGCCGACGCCGTCCGCGCAGGGCGTCGAGCAGATGCAGCAAACGGGTCGCACGGATCACCATCGCGACAGCATAGTGGGCTTTGCGTCCTCGCTGCCTTGGGCCGCACAGCGATCCTGCATTCGGGTCTTAGACGAACGCGCGCACCAATAGGAATCCAATCGCGATGCAGCGATCGATCGGCGCATCAGCAGGCCAGCTGTCGAACACGTCCGACCTGGCTGCGCCCCAGCCGACGCGCACTTCCCATCCTCGCCAGGCTGCACATGCCGCGTTGCCTATGCGGGCGCAAGCCTGCGGCAACTTGCATGTCGCCGCCAGACAAAACGCGCAGCGTGCTCCACGAGCGGCGCGCCCACGCCGCCTCGCCGCACGTGCGCTGCATCCGGGCTCACCTAGGCAATGCTAGTGTGCGCACCTTCTGCGCGACGATACGACTGCGATGCCCAAATCCGCTGTCCTGACCGAAGGCCCGATCGGCAAGAACCTGCTGTTGTTCGCGCTGCCGATCATGGCCGGCAACATCGCCCAGTCGCTCAACGGCTCGATCAACGCGATCTGGATCGGTCGCTATCTCGGCGAAGAAGCGCTGACCGCGGCGGCCAATGCCAACAGCATCATGTTCTTCCTGATCGGCTCGGTGTTCGGCATCGGCATGGCCTCGACCATCCTGATCGGCCAGGCGATGGGCGCACGCGATATCGCCCAAGCGCGCAAAGTGATGGGCACCAGCGCAAGCTTCTTCGGCGGGCTGTCGGCCGTGATTGCCGTGCTCGGCTGGTACCTGGCGCCGCATCTGCTGACCGCCATGGGCACGCCCGCCGCCTCGCAAACGCTGGCCGAAGACTATCTGCGGGTGATCTTCCTGGCGATGCCCACGCTGTATCTGTTCGCCTTCCTGTCGGCGGCCTTGCGCGGCACCGGCGATGCGCGCACGCCGTTCCGTTTCCTGTTGCTGTCGGTGCTGCTGGATATCGTGTTCAACCCGCTGCTGTTGTTCGGCATCGGCCCGTTTCCGGCATTGGGCATTGCCGGTGCGGCCTGGGCCACGTTGATCGCGCAGGTCGTCGCACTGGCCGGGTTGCTGGTGTATCTGCGCAACAAACGCCATGTCTTGTGGCTGGGCCGGAGCGACTTGCGCCTGTTTCGCATCGACCCAGCCATCCTGCGCGCGTTGATCGTCAAAGGCGTGCCGATGGGCCTGCAGATGGTGATGATCTCGCTGTCGATGATCGCCATGTTGTCGCTGGTCAATGGCTTCGGCACCGAAACCGCTGCGGCATTCGGCGCAGGATTGCAGCTATGGAACTATGTGCAGATGCCGGCCATGGCGGTGGGCGCCGCTTGTTCGTCGATGGCCGCGCAGAATGTGGGCGCCGGCCTGTGGCCACGCGTGGATGCGGTCGCACGTACCGGCATCGCCGCCAATTTCCTAATGACGGGCCTGCTGATCGTGCTGCTGATCCTGTTCGATCGCTGGACCCTGGCCCTGTTCCTGCCCGAAGGCAGCGCCACGCTGGAGGTTGCGCGGCACCTCAACCACATCGCGATCTGGTCGTTCCTGCTGTTCGGTGTCAGCTTCGTGGTCTCGGGCGTGGTACGCGCCACCGGTGCGGTGATTCCGCCGTTGTTGATCCTGGCGTTTTCGCTGTGGGGCGTGCGCGTGCCGTTGGCCAACGCGCTGTTGCCGCATCTGGGCGCCGATGCGGTGTGGTGGAGCTTTCCGATCAGTTCGGCCTGTTCGATGCTGCTGTCGCTGGCGTATTACCGCTGGGGCGGCTGGCGCAAGGCGCGCATGCTGACCGCACCCGCGCATCCGTCGGAGCTTGCGGCTGCAGCGGAAGTGCCCGCGCATCCGGCCTCACCGGTCGCCGACCCGGCCCCGCTCACCGACGCACCAGGCGCGCAGCAAGTACCGCGGACACCGCAGCGTTAGTTACGTTGGCGGCAGGCGTACCGCCGGGTCCGCAGCCATCCGGGCGCATGCGCTTGGAACCGTCATGGGATCAGGGTAGCCAGCCTCCGTATCTCGACCACCCGCGATCGAGAACACGGGGTTGCTGAAGAATTCCCGCAAGGCGCAGTGTGCATCATGCGTGGATGCCGCAACCGGACAGGCATTCCCAAAAACCATTCCCACAAACGCAAACAGCCGCCCGAAGGCGGCTGTTTGGCAGTGGCGGGACAGGCCCGCCAATGTGGCTTACTCGGCCTTGGCAGCAGCCTGGCGAGCGGCCTTGGCCTGCGCAGCGGCGGCCAGATCTTCCTTGATGCGGGCAGCCTTGCCTTCCAGACCACGCAGGTAGTACAGCTTACCGGCGCGCACCTTACCGCGACGCTTCACTTCGACCGAGTCGATGATGGCGCTGTGGGTCTGGAACACGCGCTCGACGCCGAAGCCGTGCGAGATCTTGCGCACGGTGAAGGAGGAGTTCAGGCCGGCATTCTTGGTCCCGATCACCACGCCCTCATAGGCCTGCACGCGCTCGCGGTTGCCTTCCTTCACCTTGACGTTCACCACAACGGTGTCGCCCTGGTTGAATTCCGGCAGCTTGCGCTGGATCTGGGCGGCTTCGAAGTCAGCCAGGATGGTCTTGTTGAGTTTGCTCATGGTGGGCACCGCGTGTCTGGTGATATTGGACCGGCAGTCGCCGCACGGCGATTGCTCGAGGTTCGTAGGAGGGCCAGACGCAAGGCTGGCCAGCAAGCCGCATATTGTACCCCAATCAATCTTGCAAGAGCTAGGGGTGAGCCCTTTATTTCTCGTCGTCCGGGGCGAGTTCGCGGCGAAACTCGTCCAGCAGACGGCGATCGTTCTTCTCCAGCCCCGCCTCGTCGAGCAGGTCCGGGCGGCGCAGCCAGGTCCGGCCCAGCGATTGCTTCCGGCGCCAGCGCGCAATTGCCGCATGGTTGCCCGAACGCAATACATCGGGCACATCGCCCCATGCATGGGTCGCCGGATGGCTGTAATGGGGGCAATCGAGCAGGCCTTGCGGGCCTTCGAAACTGTCCTGGGCGGCAGATTCGGCATCGTTCAATACGCCGTCCTGCAACCGCGCCACCACGTCCACGACAACCGCTGCACCCAATTCACCGCCGGACAATACGTAATCGCCGATGGAGATTTCCATCTCCACCGCCTGCGCCAGAAAGCGCTCGTCCACGCCTTCATAGCGGCCGCACAACAACACCATGCGCGGCAACTGCGCCAACTCGCGTGCGAGCGCCTGCGTGAGCGGACGCCCCTGCGGGCTGAGGTAGATCACGGGCGCTGGCCGCGTATCTGCGGCCTGCACCGTCTCCAGGCAGGCCCGCAACGGCTCGATCAGCATCACCATGCCGGGCCCGCCACCGAACGGACGGTCGTCCACGCGGCGATAGTTGCCCTGCGCATGCTCGCGCGGATTCCAGCCCTGCAATTCCAGCAAGCCGCGCTCCTGCGCACGCCCGACCACGCCGAACGCCGCGCATTGCGCGATGAACTCGGGGAACAGGCTGATGACGTCGATGCGCACTGGAGAATCGGGAGTCGAATTGGGGAATGGGTAGAGTCAAGCGCAGCGCCGAAGCACCGCTTTGATCAGAAATCCGGATCCCAGTCCACCACGATCAGGTTGGCGTCGAAGTCGACCGACTTGACGAAATCCGGGAACACGAACGGAATCATCCGCTCGCGATCGCCACGCACTACCACCACGTCGTTGGAGCCGGTGGAGAACAGGTGCGACACCGTGCCCAGCTTGACGCCTTCGACGGTTTCCACCTGCAACTCTTCCAGGTCCACCCAGTAATATTCGTCGGGCTTGGGCGGCGGCAACGCACTGCGCGCGACATAGATTTCAGTCCCGTGCATGGCTTCGACCGTGTCACGGTCGGTGACGCCGGGGAACACCGCAATCAGATTCTTGCCCTGATCGCGCCCACGCACGCCGCTGACCACCGACTCCTGTCCGGATGGCGCGCGCACGATCCACGGCTGGTACCGGAAGATAGCGGTTCGTGGCTCGGTCCAGGATTCGAGCTTCAGCTCACCCTTGACACCAAAAGCGCCGACAATCCTGCCTAACAGGATGCGGCGCTCGGTCTGCTTCATCTGCGTCGACTCTGGGCCAGGTGGCGACACCCGGCCCTCAAGATCAGGCCGCAGCGGCCTGAGACTTGGCTTCGCGATACAGGTTACGCACCTTGTCGGTCAGCTGCGCGCCGTTGCCGACCCAATGGTCGACGCGTGCGACGTCCAGCACGATGCGCGGCTCTGCGCCCTGGGCAACCGGGTTGTAGTAACCCAGGCGCTCGATGTTGCGGCCGTCGCGCGCGCTGCGCACGTCGGTCACGATGATGTGGTAGAACGGACGCTTCTTGGCGCCGCCGCGGGTCAGTCGGATCTTGACCATGGTGTTGTTTTCCTGAGTTGCCCAGTCGCCAGAGTGGCGCGGTAAGCCGACGATTATAGCGGGCTCCGGCGGCGAAGCCAAGTCACCCCTGAACCGCTCAGATCGCTTGCCAGGCCTGGGTTTGCAGGGCCTGCTCCAGAATTGCCAGCTGGGCGGCGGCGTCCGGCCACTGCACAGACCCGACCGCCGCCAACGCCTGTTGCCCACGCGCATTACAGCTGAAGCCGCCATCGAATCCGTGGAGTTCGTCCAGCGTGACGGGGCGCGTGTCCTGCTCGATGCCAATCGCTTGCAGCCCGGCCTGCAGCAGCCGCTGCCGGGTGCCGGGCAAGGCCGGCCCCCGTGGCCACACGACCCTGCCCTGCTGCCACAGGCCCAGATTCCAGAATGCCCCCTCCACGAGCCGGCCTTGCGGATCGATCAGCAGCGCGTCGTCGAACCCGGCAAGCATTGCCTGACGGCGCAGTTGCAGCAGCGCAAAGGTGCCGACGTGCTTTAACAGCGGCTGCTCGCGCACGTAGCAGGCCGGCTGCGCGCGCACAGCAGTTGCTGGCATCTGCGCAGCGGGCGAGAGCGCGATCAACACATCCAGTGCAACGACGCGCGCTGGATCGCGCAGGTCGAAATCCTGCGAAAACACCGTGATGCGCACGCTCGCATCGGCACTGCCGGCGACCGACAATGCGGCCCGCAACTGCGCGCGAATGGCCTCAATATCGACGGCAGCACCAAACAGGGCTGCGCTGTCGTGCTGCAGCCGTTGCAGATGCAGGTCCAGCCCAAGCGCAGCGTTGTTGCGCACCTGCAGCGTGGTGAAGTGGCCGTAATTGTTCAACGCCGCGGCACTGAGCTGCTGCGCGGTGGCGGCCATGCCATTGCAGAAGATCAACGGCACAACAGCGCCTGCGCCTGTTCCCACCACTGCGTCACGACATGCGCAGCTGGCTGTGCAGGCGCCATCCAGGCGGATTGGCCGGCCCAGGCCTGCATCGCATCCAGACGGTTATCGCGCGCGGCCGCCTGGCGCATCGGCGCGGTGAGCCCGCGCTGCACCGGGTACGGCGCGGGTGGCGGTGCGTCTGCAGCGCTTGCTGCACTGACATACGCTGTGGTCAGCGCGCGCCCCAACCGGCCCGAGAATGCACGGGTTGGCTGGGTGTGCTCCGGCTCTGCCTGAGATAACGCGTCGGCCCAGGCGCTTGGCAATGCAGCTTCGGGCGTGCGTAGCAAGCCGGTGCCGATCTGTACCGCGCTTGCGCCCAAGGTCAGCGCTGCCGCGATGCCGCGCGCATCGGCGATGCCGCCGGCCGCGATGACCGGGACATCGAGACGATCGACCAGACGCGGCAACAGCGCCAACAGCCCGGTCATCTGCTGCGCTGCGCGGCCGGCCTCGAACGCACCGCGATGACCCCCGGCCTCGGCCCCTTGCGCAACCACTGCATCGGCGCCTGCTGCCTGCGCCGCAAGGGCTTCGTCCAAGGTGGTCGCGCAGGCGAACCAGGCGATCCCGGCATTCTTGAGACGTTCCACCTGATCGGGCCGAAAGACACCCATGATCGATGAGGCAACTGCTGGCCGCGCAGCGAGCAAGGCATCCAATTGCGCATCGAAATCGGCAGGTGTCGCATCGCCCGCTGTCTCCGCCACCGGTGGCCCCCACTGCGCAAGAAACGCGCGCAGCCGCGCCTCGGTGGCCGCATCGCGTGCAGGTGCCGGGTCGGGAATCCATAGATTGATCTGCGCAGGCCCTGCGCTGGCCGCACGGAATGCCGCCATCCACGCCACGATGTCGTGCGGCTGCGATAACACCGCACCCATCGCGCCCATGCCACCGGCGTTGGCAACCGCCGCCGACAACGGCACCGGGCAGGCGCCGGCCATGGGACTGAGCAGGATCGGCAAGCGCAGCCCAAAGCGCTGCTGGAAGGCATCGACGTTGGAAAACCTGGTCATCAATCACTTCGCACACCATGAGATTGCGCATGGTAACCGCGATGGAGAAACGCTGATGCCGGCACGGGCACGGGCACCTGCCGCGCCCGTCTACCTTGAAGTGGTCTGCCACGCCAGCACAAGGGCCAGCGCAAGATGCACGCACTGCGCCTGCGAATGTCTTCGCAGCGCGGCGTACGCAGGTTGCTCAGCGGAACGGCATGCCGCCGCGGCCGCCCATGGCGCCCATCATGCCCTTCATGTTGCGCATCAGGCCCTTCATGCCGCCGCCGGCCAGCTTGCCCATCATCTTTTCCATCTGCTGGTACTGCTTCATCAGCTTGTTGACGTCGGCCGGCTGCATGCCCGAGCCGCGGGCGATGCGGGCGCGGCGCGAGCCGTTGAGCAGCGCGGGGTTGCGGCGCTCTTTCTTGGTCATCGAATTGATGATGGCGATCATGCGCGGCACTTCCTTGCCGGTGACCTGCTGCTTGACGTTGTCCGGGATCTGGCCCATGCCCGGCAGCTTGTCCATCAGCCCATGGATGCCGCCCATGTTCTGCATCTGCTCGAGCTGTTCCTTCATGTCGTTGAGGTCGAACTTCTTGCCCTTGGCGACCTTGGCGGCCAGTTTGGCGGCCTTTTCCTGATCGACGCTGTGCTCGACCTGCTCCACCAGCGACAGCACGTCGCCCATGTCCAGAATGCGGCTGGCGACGCGATCGGGATGGAACACGTCCAGGCCGTCGGTCTTTTCGCCGGTACCGACGAACTTGATCGGCTTGCCGGTGATGTAGCGCACGCTCAGTGCCGCGCCGCCGCGCGCGTCGCCGTCGGTCTTGGTCAGCACCACGCCGGTCAGCGGCAGCGCCTCGCCGAACGCCTTGGCGGTGTTGGCCGCGTCCTGGCCGGTCATCGCATCGACCACGAACAGGGTTTCGGTGGGGTTGACCGCGGCGTGCAGCGCCTTGATCTCGTCCATCATCGCCTGATCGATCGCCAGGCGGCCGGCGGTATCGACCAGCAACACGTCGACGAACGACTTCTTCGCATCGGAGATGGCCGCGCGCACGATGTCCACCGGCTTCTGCGAGGCGTCGGAGGCGAAGAACAGCACGCCCACCTGTTCGGCCAGGGTCTTGAGCTGCTCGATCGCGGCCGGGCGGTAGACGTCGGCCGAGACCACCATGACCTTCTTCTTGCGCTTTTCCTTCAGGTGCTTGGCGAGCTTGCCGACCGTGGTGGTCTTGCCTGCGCCCTGCAGACCGGCCATCAGCACGATCGCCGGCGCCGGCACGTTGAGGTTGAGGTCGGTGGCGGCCGCGCCCATGACGGCGGTGAGCTCGTCGCGCACCACCTTGATCAGCGCCTGGCCCGGGGTCAGCGACTTGAGCACTTCCTGACCGACTGCGCGCACTTTGATGCGCTCGATCAGCGCCTGCACCACCGGCAGCGCCACGTCGGCCTCGAGCAGCGCGATGCGCACTTCGCGGGTGGCTTCGCGGATGTTCTCCTCGGTCAGGCGGCCGCGGCCGCGCAGGCGCTCCATGGTGCCGGAGAGACGTTGGGTAAGGGACTCGAACATGCGCAAAGGACCGCGGAGGGGAAACGGGTGCCGATTATAGCGGCACCGGCTGGCGGCCGGCCCCAGCCCCGGAAACGTGACCTTTTAAGGAACTCTTCGACCGCACCGCGCGGCGGGCAATCCGCCGGGACCGGGACTGCGACGAGCAGAACGGCAGCAAGGCCGGTAATAGACGCTCTACTGCATACCCGGCGCACCCCCGCTTCATGCGAGGTACCGCCCCCCTTGCCGGCCAGCAAAACCCAAGCGACCCATTGCCAGGCTTCCCCGATTCCCCGATTCCCCGATTCCCCGATTCCCCGATTCCCCGATTCCCGATTCCCCAATCCCCAATCCCCAATCCCGGCCCCACCATGCGAAACTTCCACGATGACAATCGTTCTCATCGCGTTCGCCCTGTATCTGCTTGCCACGGCACTGCTCACCCGGGCGGTGTTGCGCGATGGCAACCAATCGCCTGCGCACTGGCTGGCGCCCGCATTGGCTGCAGTGGCCTTGCACGCCGGTTACCACGTGCTGGTGGCCGTGCGCACCGCTGGCGGGCCGGACATGCACTTCTTCGCGGCCTTGTCGTTGTGCGGGCTGGGTATGGCTGCGCTGACGGCGGTGTTCGGCGGCCGCGGGCGGATGGCGGCGGTGGGTGTGGTGGTGTTCCCGCTGTCGGCGATCCTGCTGGCCAGCTACCACGCCTACGGCCATGAGCCCAGTTCGGATCTGGGCTGGCGACTCGAATTGCACGCGTGGCTGGCCTTGCTGGCCTACGCCACGCTGGGCATCGCTGCGCTGCTGGCAATCATGCTGTGGCTGCAGGAACGCGCGTTGCGGCGGCGCGATTTCCATAGCTGGCTGCGCGCACTGCCACCGCTGACCGAGCTGGAAACGCTGCTGTTCCGCACGATCACGGTGGGCTTTGTGCTGTTGAGCCTGACCCTGCTGACCGGCCTGTTGTTCGTGCAGGACTTCCTGGCGCAGCGGCTGTTGCAAAAGACCGTGCTGAGCATCCTGTCGTGGATCGTGTTCGGTGCGCTGCTGATCGGCCGCTGGCGCAATGGCTGGCGCGGCACCAAGGCGGTGCACTGGACGCTGACCGCGATGGCGCTGCTGGTGCTGTCGTTCTTCGGCAGCAAGTTCGTCATCGAGCTGGTGCTGGGGCCGCGTTGAGCGCGGTTGGCCTAGCCCAGCGTCTCTGATGTGAAATCGAACACGGCGAAGTGCGATCGCCTGGATTGCACATCCTGGCCGGTGCGCTGGCCGCGCGCATGGATCGAACTTCTGCGGCCTGCTACGGGCAGGCACACCAGAGCATTGGCAACCCAGGCTTGCGGCAACTGAAGGTCTTGCAACTTCAGAGTGGGCACTGCGATCAGCGGTGCCGGGTCGCGCCCGCACGACGCAGCTCAGCCAACCCCCAAGCGCTGAAATCTCTCACGCATCCAGCGCGGCGCGCACGGCGTCCCAGGGCTGGTCCGGCCCCGCCTTGGCAAAGCGATAGCTGATACTGCGGCGGTAGGTCTGACCCGGCCGCAGGATGGTCGAAGGGAAGTTGGGGTGGTTGGGAGCGTCCGGATAGTCCTGCGGCTCCAGGCATACGCCACGGCCCAGTCCGGGATGGTGGGCGTCCAGATGCTGGCCTTCGTACACCTGCACCGCCGGGGCATCGCTGCTGATGCGCAGCGCCACGCCACTGTGCGGGGAGTACAGCTCGGCAACGCAGTCCGCGTCGGCGGCCAGCACCAGACACTGGTCGTAGCCCTTGCCGAGGATGATCTGGGGATGCGCCGGCTGAATGTTGTCGGCCAGCGCAGCAGGCTGGCGGAAATCGAATGGCGTACCGGTCACCGATGCGATCTCGCCCGTGGGGATCGACTCGGCATCCACCGGCAGGTAGCGATCGGCCGGCACGCGCAGCACCTGCGCTGCGGCCCGCAGCTGCGGGTCGCCGGACAGATTGAAATACGGGTGGTGGGTAAGGTTCAACGCAGTCGCGGCATCGCAGTGCGCTTGGAAGTTCAGCTGCAGGCTCAGCCCGTGAAGCTGTAGGTGCGCGCGCACATGCAGATTGCCGGGGTAGCCCTCTTCGCCATCGGGTGAGTCGTAGCCCAGCAGCACCTGGTCCGGCGCCTGCTCCAGCACGCTCCACACCCGTCGCCCGAAACCGCGCAGCCCGCCGTGCAACTGGTTACGCCCCTCATTGGCGGCCAGCACGTGGGTGACGCCCTCCAGGGTGTAACGCGCACCGGCGATGCGGTTGCCGAAGCGGCCCACCAGAATGTTGAGGCTGTCGCCATCGGCAGCATAGGCGGCTAGATCCGGCAGGTTCAGCACTAGCGGCACGACACCCTGTGCGGTGGTCAACTGCAGCGTATGCAGGATGCCGCCGTAGGTGAGCACCTCCGCCTGCAGACCAGCCTGGCTGCGTAGCGTGAGCGCATGGATTTCGACACCGTCTGGCAACTGCCCGAACACTCGCTGCATGGATCGTCCTGCCGATGAGGTAGCCCGCGAGCATAGCCGCATGCGATGGCTGCCGACCATGCCGCCGCGCACATCCTGGCCGGCGAGGCGATTGCAGTGGCGAAGCGACTGCCGCGCTCGCCTGCAGCGGCCGCGCTGCAGCAATACAAAGGGCGGCCACCGGCACTACGCTAGCCGCGCACTTCCCATCGCAGCAGCACCCACCCGACCATCGACCAGCACAGGAGCACCGACCCGATGCAGTGGATTTCCCCCGCGTTGCAGGCATCGCGCAGGCAGCTGTTGAACGCCGTTTTCGTCGCCGCCGCGCTTGCCAGCGTGCCGGCCAGCTTCGCTGCCGAGGTCAAGGTCAGCGGCACCTTGCGCGTGGACCAGCCCGGCGCGCAGGTGTCACGGCAACTGTTCGGCCAATTCGCCGAGCATCTGGGCACCGGCATCTATGGTGGCGTGTGGGTGGGCGAGGAATCGTCGATCCCCAATACGCGCGGCTATCGCAACGACGTGGTCGCCGCGCTGAAAGCCATTGCCGTGCCCAACATCCGCTGGCCTGGAGGTTGCTTCGCCGACGAATACCACTGGCGCGATGGCGTCGGCACGCCGGGCAAGCGCCCGATCCGGGTCAACACGCACTGGGGCGGTGTGGAAGAGTCCAACCGTTTCGGCACGCACGAGTTCATGGACTTCACCGAATTGCTCGGCACCCAGGCCTATGTCGCCGGGAATGTGGGCGATGCTGCGCCGGAGGAGATTGCGCAGTGGACCGAATACATGACCGCGCCGACACGCTCGAGCCTGGCCAACGAGCGCCGCGCCAATGGCCGCGATGCGCCCTGGCAGGTTCCCTACTTCGGTGTGGGCAACGAGCTGTGGGGCTGCGGCGGCAATATGCGCGTGGAGTACGCAGCCGATGTGTTTCGCCGCTACCAGACCTTCGTCAAGTCGCCGGCCAACCAGAAGATTTTCAAGATCGCGCCCGGCCCAAGCGACGACGACTATCACTGGACCGAGGTGATGATGCGCGAGGCCACCAAGTTCATGGATGGGCTGAGCATGCACTACTACACCATTCCCGGTGGCTGGCCGCCGCGCGCGTCTTCGACCACGTTCGACGAAACCGCGTGGATCCAGACGTTGTCACGCACGCTGGTGATGGACGAGCTGATCACCAAGCACAGCGCGATCATGGACAAGTACGACCCGGCAAGGAAAGTGTCCCTGGTCGTGGACGAATGGGGCACCTGGTATGCGCCATTGCCAGGCACCAATCCCGGCTTCCTGCAGCAGCAAAACAGCCTGCGTGACGCGCTGGTGGCGTCGCTCAACTTCGACATCTTCAGCCAGCATGCCGAGCGTGTGCGCATGGCCAACATCGCGCAGATGGTCAATGTGCTGCAGGCGATGATCCTCACCGATGGCGAGAAGATGGTGCTGACGCCGACCTATCACGTGTTTGCGCTTTACAAGCCCTACCAGGACGCCACACACCTGCCGCTGCAATTGCAGACACCTGCGTATCGTCATGGCGACACGCAGGTGCCGGCCGTGCACGGCTCGGCGGTCAAGGCGAAGGACGGCCATGTGTATCTCGCGCTGACCAACCTGGACGCGACTGCGGCGGCGGCTGTGAGCGTGCAGGTGGAAGGGCTGCCGCTGCGTGCGGTGGAGGGACAGATCCTGACCGCACCGGCGATCACCACGTACAACACCTATGCGCAGCCACAGGCCGTTGCGCCGGCGGCATTCAAAGGCGCACGTGTCCAAGGCAAGGCAGTGAACGTGGCGCTGCCGGCGCATTCGATCGTGATGCTCAAGTTGCGATGAGCGATCGGATGCAATGCACAGGGCCTGCCCAGGCGCATGACGTGTCGGGCACCGCCAGCCGTGTGGCGCCGCGTTGCCGCGCGCGGGCGCGCCTTCGAACCGGGCGCGATCGTTGCATCTGATGTGCCTGGTGGTCACGTCGCCGTGCCGGCGTGACACTCCGGGTTGAAGGCGCCATCGACAAGGCGCACTAGCAGCGCCGTCGATGCCGCACGCCCAGCCAACGTTTACGCGTTGGCGGGGGTGCTCTTGAGCATGTCGATGAGCTGGCGCAGGCGGTAGGGTTTAGGCAGGAAATCGACCTGAGCCGGCAACGGCGGCAACTGCGCCTTGGCAAATCCCGAGGCCAGAATCACGCGTGCCTGCGGCAGCAGTTGCGCCACCTGCTCGCTCAGTTCAATGCCCGACATGCCGTTGGGCATGCGGATATCACTGAACACCACATCGTACGGGCCGCTGTCGCGCACCATGCGCAACGCGCTGTGACCATCATCGGCGGTGTCGACGCTGATGCCGGCATCGCGCAGCGCTTCGCCGATCAGTTCGCGCAGTTCTTCTTGGTCTTCCACCATCAGCAGGCGAAGGGATTCAGTCATGCTCGGCCTCCTCGACGGCCGGGAGAAACACGGTGACGGTGGTGCCGCGTCCAGGTGCGGTCTCAAGCTCGACGAAGCCACCGGACTGGGATGCGAAGCCATAGACCTGGCTCAAGCCCAGGCCGGAGCCCTTGCCGACATCTTTGGTGGTGAAAAAAGGTTCGCTGGCGCGCTGTGCAACGTGGGCGGACATCCCCGGACCATCGTCGCGTACCGCAAGGGCGACGTACGGGCGAAGGACGCCTTGGTGGCCTGAGGGTTCGGGTCGTTGCGCAGCAGAAGCAAGCAACACGATGCTGCCGCCAGCGGGCATCGCATCGCAACTATTGAAGACCAGGTTGAGCAGCGCCGCCTCCAGCTGTCCAGGGTCGACGCGCACATGCGGCAGTGCGTCGGCGAACTGCAACGCCAAGCTCACACCCGGCGGGCAAGCACGCCGTAACAGTTCCAGCGAACGGGTCACGATGTCGTTGACGGGGTGGCGCTCGGGGTTCAGCTGTTGCCCGCGCGCGAAAGCGAGCAGTTGCCGCGTCAACAAGGTGCCGCGATCCACCGCAGTTTGCGCCACTTCAATCAACATGCGGGTGCGCGCATCTTCACCAGCGCTCAGCGCTATCAGGTCCAGGCTGGTCACCATCACCGTGAGCAGGTTGTTGAAATCGTGGGCCATGCCCAGCGTCAACCGGCCCAAGGCTTCGACCTTCTGCGATTGCAGCAACGCCTGCTGCGCCTGTTGCAGCAACTGCTGCGCTTCATGGCGCTCGGTCAGATCGCGGGTGACTTTTGCAAACCCGACCAGCACGCCGAATTCCAGCACCGGTTCGATCACCACGCTGGCCCAGAACCGGCTGCCGTCCTTGCGCAGGCGCCAACCTTCGGCAGCGAAGCGCCCTTCTTGCTTGGCAATTTCCAGATTGCGGCTGGGTTCGTCGCGTTGCGCATCCTCGGGCAGGTAGAACCGCGAGAAATGCGTGCCCAGGACCTCGCTTGCGCTGTAGCCCTTGATGCGCTCGCCGCCGGGGTTCCAGCTGCGAATATGCCCACCAATATCGAGCATATAGATCGCGTAATCGGACACGCTCTGTACCAACAGCTGACACTGCCGGCTGTCGTAAGAAAGCGGCCCTGCGCTGTCGACGGCCGTTTCCGCATCCATCGCGCGATGATTCTCCGGAAAAGCGCGGGACCATATTGATAGCGACGTGAAGGCTGCGTGCAAGCCAACCCGGCAGCAAAAAGCGTCAATTTCCCGGCGATTTGTGCGTGAAAGTTATCGGCTACCATGACCGCCCTTCCAGTTCGGTCCACGCACCTTATGCACACCATCTCGACCACACGCGACCGCTGGGTGTGGGTCATCGCGGGGGCCTTGATGGCTGGAACGCTGGGCATGGAACTGGTAACCCCGCTCGGTTATGCAGTGTGGCTGACCTACTTCGTGGCAGTGGGCGTGACGGTGTTTCAGAACCGCCCGCAGGTGCCACTCATCGTCGGCGTGCTGTCGTGTGTCTTGCTGGCGATCGGTTTTCAGCTCGCGCCACCAAGCACGAATTCGAGCTTTTCCTCGGTCAATCGCAGCATTGGCGGCGTGTCGTTCCTGGCAATGGCGTTGGTGGTGATGCAGGCGATCCGCGCACGCCGCCAGGCCGAATTCGCACTGTGGCTGCAGCAGGCAGAAAACACGGTCGAAGCCAGTTTGCGCGGCGATCAGGCACCGCAGGAGCTGGCCGATGCCGCGGTGCGCGCACTGTGCCAGACACTGGATGCGCAGGTCGGCGCGCTGTATCGCATCGAGGGCGACCGTCTGCGACTCACCGGTGGTGCCGCGTTGCCGCCGGATCTGCCGCAGACGCTGCCCACCGCAGCCGGCCAGCTCGGCGAAGTGCTGCAACGTGGCACGGTGCGTCGCATCCGTGGCATGGACGCCGGGCATCTGCAGATCGCCTCCGGGCTGGGCCAGAGCAGCTGCCAGGAGCTGCTGCTGGCGCCGATCACCGCCGACGACCGGGTGATCGGCGTCATCGAGCTCGGGCGCGTGACCGACCCACGCACCGCCGGCTCGCGCGAAGAAGAACTGCTGGCACGCTGCGGCGAGAACATCGGCCTGGCACTGCGCACCGCATTGCTGCGCGCGCAGCTGGTGGCGTTGCTGGAAGAAACCCAGCGACAGAGCGAGGAACTGCAGACCCAGCAGGAAGAACTGCGCGTGGCCAACGAGGAACTCGAAGAACAGAGCCGTAGCCTGCAGCAATCGCAAAGCGACCTGGAAATGCAGCAGGCAGAACTGGAACAGACCAACGTGCAGCTGGAAGAGCGCACGCAGGCGCTTGAGGCGCAAAAGCAGGCCTTGTTGATCGCGCAGAATCAGCTGGTGCGCAATAGCAACGAGTTGTCCACTGCATCGCGCTACAAGTCGGAATTCCTGGCCAACATGTCGCACGAGTTGCGCACGCCGCTCAACAGCGCCTTGATCCTGGCCAAGTTGCTGGCCGACAACAAGGACGGCACGCTCAGCGCCGAGCAGGTGAAATATGCGCAGGCGATCCTGTCGTCCAACAACGACCTGCTGGCGCTTATCAACGACATCCTGGACCTGTCCAAGATCGAAGCCGGGCACGTGGAGCTGGCCGACGAAACGGTCGTCACCGATTCGGTGCTGCAACGCCTGCGCGAAACCTTCGAACCGCTGGCGCGACAGAAGGGTCTGGCATTGGAGATCGCGGCAGCTGCCGGCGCGCCGGCACAGTTGGTCGTCGACAACCAGCGCCTGCAGCAGATCCTGAAGAACCTGTTGGCCAACGCCATCAAGTTCACCGAACACGGCAAGGTCAGCTTGACGGTCCAGGCGCATGCGCCCGGCCGTGTGCACTTTGCGGTGACCGATACCGGCATCGGCATCGCGCGCGAACAGAGCGAGGTGATCTTCGAAGCGTTCCGTCAGGCCGACGGCAGCACGCGCCGCCGTTATGGCGGTACCGGGTTGGGTCTGTCGATTTCGCGCGACCTGGCCCAACGCATGGGCGGCAGCATCAGTGTGGACAGCGAGCCCGGGCGCGGCAGCTGCTTTACGCTGGAATTGCCGACCGATGGCGCACCTGCGGAGGTGACCGGCCCTGCCGATACAGCTACGAACGCCGCCGCGGTCGCAGGCCCGGCGTCTGCTGCCCATGTGCAACAACGCAACGGCAGCGCGATGGGTGCGCAATCCGGCGCATCTGGTGGTGCGGTGGCCCACACGGTGCCGGTGCCAATCGCATCGCCCAACGCTGCACCGATCCAACGGGCCGACGACGATCGCGACCAACGCAGCCGCCCCGGCCGGCTGATCCTGGCGGTGGAAGACGACACCCGCTTTGCGCAAGCACTGGTGGAACTGGCCCACGAACTGGATTTCGATTGCGTGGTGGCCCCCAACGCAGAAGAGGCCCTGCGCCTGGCCGCCGAGATGCGCCCGAGCGGCATCCTGCTGGACATCGGCCTGCCGGATGCGTCCGGTCTGAGCGTGCTCGAACGCCTCAAGCGCGATCCGGCCACTCGCCATGTGCCTGTCCACGTGGTGTCCGCGCTGGAACGCAGCCAGATTGCGCTGGAGCTTGGTGCGGTTGGCTACCTGATCAAGCCGGCCACGCGCGAACTGCTGGCCGGTGCGATCCGCCAGCTGGAAGAAACCAATGCACGCGCAGTGCGTCGTTTGTTGATCGTCGAAGACGACAGCGCATTGCGCGCGAACCTACAATTGCTGCTGGCGCGCGACCAGCTGGACATCGTCGCGGTCGGCAGCATTGCCGAGGCGATGGATCAGCTGGCAGGCTCCACCTTCGATTGCATGGTTACCGATCTGGCCTTGCCCGACGGCAGCGGCTACGACCTGCTCGAACGCATGGCCGGCAACGATGCGGTCGCCTTCCCTCCCGTGATCGTCTACACCGGGCGCGCCCTGACCCGCGACGAAGAACAAGGCCTGCGCCGGTATTCCAAGAGCATCATCATCAAGGGCGTGCGCTCGCCGGAACGCCTGCTCGACGAGGTGACGCTGTTCCTGCACAGCGTGGAAGCCTCGTTGCCCAGCGATCAGCAGCGCCTGCTGCGCGAAGCACGCCGCCGCGACGCGGTGCTGGACGGCGCCACCGTGTTGCTGGCCGAAGACGACGTGCGCAACATCTTTGCGCTCTCCAGCGTGCTCGAACCGCTGGGCGTCACGCTGCAGATCGCACGCAATGGCCGCGAGGCGCTGGAGCACCTGGCCAAGCACGAGGTGGACCTGGTCCTGATGGACATCATGATGCCGGAGATGGATGGCATCACCGCGATGCGGCAGATCCGTACGAACCGTCAATGGCAGGATCTGCCCATCATCGCGCTGACCGCCAAGGCCATGGCCGACGACCGCGAACGCTGCCTGGAAGCCGGCGCCAACGACTACATCGCCAAGCCCATCGACGTGGACAAGCTGGTCTCGCTGTGCCGCGTGTGGTGCTCGCGGCAATGAACGCGGTAGAGCTGTTCGACCTGGAACTGCGCGTGCTGCTGGAAGCGGTCTTCCAGCGCTATCACTACGACTTCCGCGACTATGCAGTGTCGTCGTTGCGACGGCGCATGCGCCACGCGATGGCGCGTTTCGACTGCGCGCGCGTGGCCGATCTGCAGCACCGTCTGCTGCACGAGCCGGACACCTTCGCGCAGGCGATGCAGTTCTTCACCGTGCAGGTCTCGGAGATGTTCCGCGACCCGGCATATTTCCGCGTCCTGCGCGAGCATGCGGTGCCGGTCTTGCGCACCTATCCCTCGATCAAGCTTTGGGTGGCAGGCTGCAGTACCGGTGAAGAAGTCTGGTCCCTGGCCATCCTGCTGCACGAAGAAGGCCTGTTGGAAAAGGCGGTGATCTACGCCACCGACATCAACCCCGAAGCGCTGGGCATGGCCGAAGCCGGCGCCTATGGCATCGATCGTATCGCGCAGTTCAGCCGCAATTATCTGGACGCCGGTGGCCGCACCTCGCTGTCGGACTACTACACCACCGCTTACGACGGTGCGGTGTTCGACCGGCGCCTGAAACGCAATATCGTGTTCGCCGATCACAGCCTGGCCACCGACACGGTGTTTTCCGAAGTCCACTTGGTGTCGTGCCGCAACGTGCTGATCTATTTCAACCGCAGCTTGCAGGATCGCGCGGTGGGGCTGTTCTACGACGCATTGGTGCATCGCGGATTTCTCGGATTGGGCAGCAAGGAGTCGCTGCAGTTCGGCGCGCACGCGCAGGCCTTTGAAGCCTGCGCGCGTGAGCAGCGGCTGTATCGGAAGGCCGCATGAGCCGCGCGTCTGCAGCCCAGTGTTTCGATGCGATCGTGATCGGTGCCTCCGCCGGTGGCGTGATGGCCCTGCAGGCGTTGTTGTCCGGGCTGCCGGCAGATTTGCCGATGCCGGTGTTGGTCGTGCTGCATCTGCCGCGCGACCGCCCCAGCCACATCGCCGAGCTGCTGGATGCGCGCTGCGCGTTGCCGGTGCGCGAGGCCGACGACAAGCAACCGCTGCTACCCGGCACCGTCACCATCGCCCCGCCCGACTACCACCTGCTGGTGGAAACCCGCCACAGCCTGGCGTTGTCGATGGATGCGCCGGTGTTGTTTTCGCGCCCGGCGATCGACCTGCTGTTCGAATCGGCTGCCGATGTCTTCGGCGAACGCCTGCTGGCGATCCTGCTCACCGGTGCCAGCAGCGACGGCAGCGCCGGGGTGGCCGCGGTGCGTGCGGTGGGCGGTACCGCCTGGATCCAGCGCCCCGATGACGCTGCCGCCTCGTTGATGCCCGCCTCCGCTCTCGCCCACGCCGGCGCCGATGCGGTGCTGACCTTGCAAGCCATCTGCACCCGACTGGAAGCTTTTCACGCATGAACCTCACCGCGACCGGCCTGGCTGCAAGCAGCGACGACACCGAATCGACCAAGATCCTGATCGTGGACGATGTGCCGCAGAACCTGGTGGCCATGGAAGCGCTGCTGCAACGCGACGGCATCCGCGTGCTATGCGCCGCCTCCGGTGCGCAGGCGCTGGAACTGCTGCTCGAACACGACGTGGCATTGGCGCTGCTGGACGTGCACATGCCGGAAATGGACGGCTTTTCGCTGGCGGAATTGATGCGCGGTTCGCAGCGCACCCGGCATGTGCCGATCATTTTCCTGACCGCCTCGCCAAACGATCCGATGCGCGCTTTCCAGGGTTATGAAACCGGCGCCGTGGATTTTCTGCACAAGCCGATCGAGCCGCACGTCATCCTGAGCAAGGTCAACGTGTTCATCGAGTTGTACCAGCAGCGGCGGCTGCTCAAGGCGAGAAATGCCTCGCTCGAACGCGCGCTCACGCTCAACGAAACCATGATGGCCGTGCTCACCCACGACCTGCGCACGCCGCTGTCGGTGATCCTGCTGTGCGCCGACAAACTCGGCCTGGATGTCGATGCCGACAGTTCGGCGGCGCGCACGCTGGAACACCTGGAAAACAGCGCGCACCGCATGTCGCGCATGGTCGAGCAATTGCTGGATTTTTCGCGCCTGCGCACCGATGGTTTGCCGATGCAGTTCGGCCCATGCAACCTGGGCGAGGTGGTGCACAGCGTGGTAGGCGAAGTGGCGCAGGCCAATCCGCACACTACGATCGACCTGCGCACCGAGGGCGACCTGGATGGCGATGGGGATGGCGACCGGTTGGCGCAGGTCGTGTCCAATCTGGTCGGCAACGCCGTCCTGCATGGCGGACGCCATCCGGTGCAGGTGCATCTGGATGGACGCGAACACGACACCCTGCGCCTGTCGGTGCGCAACGCCGGCAGCATCCCCGACAGCCTGATGCCGCGCCTGTTCGAACCGTTCAAGGCCAGCTTCCATGCCAGCCAAGGACTGGGACTGGGCCTGTTCATCGCCGACCAGTTCGTCAAGGCACACGGCGGCACGCTGCAGGCGCGCAACGAGGACGGCGATGTGGTCTTCGAAGCACGACTGCGCCGCCACAACCTGGCAGCCTGACCGCCGCACGTTCCCGGCGGCTGCAGTGCCGAGGCGCGCGCAGGTGTGCGACCAGCGCATCTTGGCCGATGGATTGCCGCGGCCTCCAGCAAGAGGGGCCAACAGCGCGCTGCCGTCGATCAACGCACAACAGATCCGCTGCCGCCGTGTCAGCGAGCCCGACAGCCAGCGCCTTGGCAGTGCGCCAGGCGGCCCAGGTGACAGCCAACTCAAGCAGTGCCGTTGCACCCCATGCGCCGTATGCTCGTGCGGCCAGCGCGCTGGACGCACGCTCCTGCCCCACTGCTCTCCAGTTCTTGGTCGTACCAACATCCCTTGGTCATCCTCGGGTGCACACCGTGCACCCCGTCTGCGGAGGTGGTTATGTCGTATATCGATGGTTTTGTGCTTGCCGTCCCCACGGCCAACAAAGAAGCATTCATCGCGCATGCCCGCATGGGCGATGCGGTCATCATGGAATACGGTGCGCTGCGTGTAGTGGAGTGTTGGGGCGACGATGTCCAGCCGGGGCAATGGACCGATTTCTATCGCGCCGTGGATGCCACCGCCGAAGAGACCGTGGTGTTTTCCTGGATCGAATGGCCGGACAAGGCCACCCGCGATGAGGGCATGCGCAAGATGATGGAAGACCCACGCATGGACCCGTCGGTCAATCCGATGCCATTCGATGGCAAGCGCATGGTCTACGGTGGCTTCGTGCCGATCGTGGCGCTGGGCCAATCGGCGTGAGCGATGTGGCGCGTGGCGGCCCGCAGGAGCTTGGCCAGGCATGCGCAGGCTGGTGCCGCCGCTGGCATTGGGCACGGAATCGCTGGTGGTGATCGCTACACTGGCCGCATGCAGCATGCGCCGCCAGCGATGGCCGGAGACAGCGCAGGCAGCGCCGCCGACTGGAGACCAACATGACCGATGCACCACTACTGATCGCCTGCCCGAGTTGCGCTGCGATGAACCGCATTGCGCCCACGCGCCTGCACGATGCGCCCAACTGCGGCAGCTGCCATCAGCCGCTGTTCCTGGGGACGCCGGTGGCTTTGTCGGCTGCAGATTTCGACAAGCATGCGGTGCGCAGTGCACTGCCGCTGGTGGTGGATTTCTGGGCACCTTGGTGCGGGCCATGCCTGAGCATGGCGCCGCAATTTGCCGCAGCCGCTGCAGCATTGGAACCGCAGGTGCGCCTGGCCAAGGTGGATACCGACCTGCATCCGGCGCTGGGCACGCGCTTTGGCATCCGCAGCATTCCCACCTTGCTGGTCATCCAGGGTGGGCAGGAACTAGGCCGTCATTCCGGCGCAGTGAGCAGCGCGCAAATCGTCAACTGGGTGCGCTCTGTCCTGAGCAAGCGGTGAAACGACACGACGGCCAGCTGCGCATACACGCAGTTGGCCCATCCACCTGCAGGAAACATCACTGCGGCGCAGTTGCCGCAGTGACTGCATCAGCCGATCAACCGGTTACTGCCAGTTGACGTTGACCGACACCCCAACGACACGCGGCTCGTTGTAGACCGCGGCCATGTAGTTTTCGATCACACCCTTGAGGTTCTTTTCGTTGGTGATGTTGCGCGCGAACGCCGCCACTTCCCAGGCACCGTAGCCACCGGTGTAACCCAGCTTGAGGCCACCTTCGAAATTGCCGTCGGAACGGAACTCGGTGGAGTCGTACAGCACGAAGCTGGTCTGGCCCTGCTTGTTCCAGTCGGTGGACACGAAGAACGCGCCGTCGTTGCCCACCGGGATGTCGTAGCGCGCGGCCAGGTTGAGGTTGTACTTGGGCGCGTTGGGCAGCGGGTTGCCGTCGATCTGGGCGAAGGTGTTGGCACCTACGCGGATGGTCGGGTCTTTTACGGTGCACACCACCACGCCATTGAGCGCGCAGGCCTGCGCAAACACGCGTTTGTCGTGGATTTCGCTGTGCAACAGGCTCAGGCCGGCGGTGATCGACAGGTTGGAGATCGGGCGCCAGTCCAGGTCCGCTTCCATGCCGTAGGCCTTGGCCTTGTCGGCATTGAACAGCACGCCATTGCCGTCCGAGTCGTTGCCGTTGAGCTGGATATCGTCGACCGTGTAAGTGAAGCCGCTGACATTCAGGCGCAGACGGTTCTCGAACAGGCTGCTCTTGATGCCGGCTTCCCACGACAGGATGGTTTCCGAATCGGCGGTAGTGAAGTCCGAATTGAACACCGCGCTGCGGCCCTGGATGGTGGGGCCACGGAAACCGCGCGCCACGCGCGCATACACGCTCAGCTGCGGGTCGATCTCATACATCGCGCTCAGATCCCAGCTGGGCTGGGTATCGGACATGCGCACATCGCGCCGGCCGCGGTAGGTCACCACACCGGCTGCGGTATCGGCGGTCTTGAGCAGACGGGTTTCCTTGGTGTCCTTGGTCTGGCGGATGCCGGCGGTGAGCGTCAGCGCGTCGGTCGCCTTGTAGCTGATCTGCCCGAAGCCGGCCCACGAGGTATTGGTATTGCGCAGGCGCACCCAGTTATTCGGGTTGCGCGCGGCGGTCTGCAGGAAATAGGCACGTTGATAGAAATCGGTGGTGTCGCGGCCGTCGAAATAGAACGCGCCCACCTGCCACTGCAGGGCCTCGTCGCCTTCGCTGGCCAGGCGCAATTCCTGCGTGTACTGGTCCAGGTCGCGGATCTGTCCCATCGACTGGCCAAAGCCGTTCGGCACGCCATTGACCGGGTAATTGGCGGCAGCACCGCCATCGGTGTCGCCACGGCTATAGCCGGAAGTGGTTTCGTAGGCGGTGATGGAGGTCAGCGACACGCCACCGAAGTCGTAAATCGCCTTGAGCGAGCCGCCATCGGTTTGATACGCCTGCGGGTTGTCGTGCCCCTCATCATAGGCCACACGGTCGCGCGGCACGTCCACCTTGTCGCTGCCACGCGTGATCGCGTTGCGCAGGAACAAGGTGGAAGTGCCGTCGTAATCGCGCGTGTGCACCGAGCCCAGCAGCGAAAACGCATCGTTGGGCTTGAGCAAGACCTGCAGGCGCGCATTGCGGTCGTTGTAACCGCCCATCGCGTCCTTGCGCGGGGTGCGCGTGCCATCGGCGCTGCTGCCGGCAAAGGTGTTGTCCACCCAATCGTCGCGGTGCTGGTACAACGCGGACACGCGGAACGACAGCACGTCGTTGATGGGGCCACCGAAGCCGCCATCCAGAGAGATGGTGTTGTAGCTGCCGTAGCTGGCGTTGACGCGACCGGTGTAGGTGTCGCTGGGCTTGACGGTGTCGAACTTGACGATGCCGGCGGTGGTGTTGCGGCCGAACAGCGTGCCTTGCGGACCGCGCAGCACTTCGACCTGGTCCACGTCATAGACCGGATTGGATTTGAGCACGACATGCTCCAGCACCACATCGTCCTGGATGATGGAGACCGGCTGCGAGGCACCCAGGTAGAAATCGATATTGCCCAGGCCACGGATATAGAAGCGCGGGAAGATGCGCCCGGTGGTGGTTTCAGCGTAGAAGCCCGGCACGCGGCCGGACAGGGCCAGCAGCGTGTCATCGCCACCGGCGGTGTAGTCGCGCATCGCTGCGCCCTGCACCACGCCCACCGAGACCGGCACGTCCTGCAGGTTCTGCTCGCGGTGCTCGGCGGTGACGGTGACCGTGTCCAGCGCGGTCGGGCTGGCTTCGCCCTGGGTCGCCGGCGCTTGCTGCGCAGACGCGGTTGCCGCCAGCGAGGCTAGCAACAGGCCGGCGCAGGCACGGGCCAGCGGCGTGCGCTGCAAGGCGGTGCGGCGGCGCGCAGCGACCTGTGCAATAGCGGACACCGGCGACGGAAAGACAGGCGAGTACAACGACATGCGGGTTGATCCTAGGTAGTGATGCGAGGTGATGACACAGCGTCCAAGCCGTTTGGCATGGCACGCCGGTTGGCGGCGCCGCGTGGCGCCGCGCGCACGATATGTCAGCAATGTTGCAGCGAAGTGGCAGCGCCCGGTCCACACACCCCGCCACGCGCGTGGAGGCATGCCACCACGCGGGGTTGGCATCGCAAAACGTCATGCCACGCCGCCCTGCGTGCTGTCATGCTGGTGTCGTACTGGCGTTGCGCCAGGGCATGGCACGAGGGGATCTCTTGAAACGACTCGCATGGGTGGCCGGCCTGCTGGCCGCATTGAGCTGTCAGCTGGCGCATGCCGGCACCGCGTTGATCACGCAGATCGATTACCAGGGCGACGATGGTGGCCCCGCGCCAACCGCCGCGCAGTACCGCAACCCGGTCGTGGCCGGTTTTCATCCGGACCCATCGGCGGTGCGCGTCGGCGACGATTTTTATCTGGTGAATTCCAGTTTCGGCTATTTCCCCGGCCTGCCGGTCTTCAAGAGCAGCGACCTGGTGCACTGGAACCAGATCGGCAACGCGATCGACCGTCCAACCCAGATCAATTACGGCAACGACGAACTGACCCGCGGCCTGTTTGCCGCCAGCATCAGCTACCACGCTGGCACCTTCTATATCGCCAATACCTGTTTCTACTGCGATGGCGGCAATTTCCTGATCACCGCCACCGATCCGGCCGGGCCGTGGTCGGATCCAATCTGGCTGGACGCCAAGGGCATCGACCCCTCGCTGTTTTTCGATGACGATGGCAGCGCCTGGCTGGTCAACAACGACGTGCCGGCCGGCAAGCTGCGCTACGACGGGCACCGCGCCATCTGGCTGCAGCGGCTGGATCTGGCCAGCATGAAGTTGGTCGGCACCCGTCAGGTGATCGTGGATTCGGGCTTCAAGCCGGCCACCAATCCCGAACACATCGAAGGCCCGCACCTGTTCCGCCGCGATGGCCACTACTACCTCACCGCGGCCGAAGGTGGCACCGGCGAGCAGCATGCGCAGATGATCTACCGCAGCCGCCAGATCACCGGGCCATACGAAACCTGGAGCGGCAATCCGGTACTCACCCAACGCGACCTGGACCCATTGCGCAATGCGCCGATCACCTCGGCCGGGCATGCACAGTTCGTCGAACTCAAGGACGGCACATGGTGGGCGGTGTTTCTCGCAACGCGCCCTTACCGCGGCAATCACTACAACCTGGGCCGGGAAACCTTCCTGTTGCCGGTGCAATGGCGCGATGGCTGGCCGGTGGTGCTGCCGCACGGCGCCGCGGTCCCTGTCGTGGCAGCGCGCCCACCCTTGCCGGCGGGCACGCAGCCCCTGCCGACCACCGGGCCAATGCAGTGGAGCGAGCGCTTCGGGGATGCGCGCGTGCCGATGCAATGGATGACCATCCACCCACCCATCAGGCCGTGGTATCAGCCCGGCGCACAAGGCTTGCGCGTGACGCCGGCAAACATTGCGCTGGGCGATATCGGCCGTGGTCAGCCGGCCTATCTGGGTCATCGCCTGCAGCATCATCACGCCACCTTGGTCGCCAGCGTGGATGGCAGTGCGCTGGCACCAGGCGAACAGGCCGGTCTGGCGATCGTGGCCAAGGAGAGCAACTTCCTGGCAGCAATGCTGGTGCGCGAGGACAGCGGCGCTGCGGTGGTGCTGTATTGCCGCGCCGGAGCGCAACAGCCCGGCACCGGCACCGAACTGGCACGCGCGCCACTGCCCGATGCCACGCAACCGGTGAAACTGCGCTTTGCGCTGGATGCCGCACGCGTGCGCGTGGATTACGCCGTCGGCCAGGGGCAGTGGCAGACGCTGCTCGAACAAGGCGATGCAAGTGTGCTCAGTACCGAGTCGGCCGGCGGTTTTCTTGGCGCCACATTCGGGCCGTACGCGTATGCGCGCTAAGCCAAGTGCAGGAACGTGGCTGCACGCCCGCTGCATGCGCAGGCCGCGCCCGCCCCGCAGCGACGCATGCGTGTTTGGAGCCGCTTAACGCCCTACGCCCGCGCCAGGACGCTGCTGTCGAGCATCTGCACCACCGTGTTGAGCAGATCGTTGAGGCTGAAAGGCTTGGGCAGCAAGGCCATGCCCTCTGCCAGAAATTCTTGCCGCGTGGCCGCGTTTTCGGCATAGCCGGTAATGAACAGGATCGGCAGACCCGGGCGTAGCGTGCGCGCCACATCGGCCATGTCGCGCCCGTTCATGCCGGGCAGGCCGACATCGGAGACCACCAGATCGATGTGCGCCTCGGTGCGCAAGTGTTCCAGCGCGCCGTTGGCATCCTCGGCTTCGATGACCTGGTAGCCGGCATCGCTGAGCACTTCGCTCACCATCATGCGCACCACGTCGGTGTCGTCCACCAGCAGGATGCGCTCGTTGCGCGTGCGCGGCGCGCTGGGCGCCGGTGCCGGCAGCATTTCGTTGGCCGAGAGCCCGCGCGGCAGCAGGAGCGCCACCGTGGTGCCACGACCCACATCGCTGGTGATGCGTGCGGTACCGCCGGATTGACGTGCGAACCCGTAGGTCATCGACAGGCCGAGACCGGTGCCTTCGCCGATGGGTTTGGTGGTGAAAAACGGCTCGAACACCTGGTCGAGAATGGCCGGCTCGATCCCGCTCCCGTTGTCGATCACCTTCACCGCGACATAGTCGCCGTCGTCCAGTTCCGGATCGTTGTGCGCGGTGTAGGCCGCGCTCTGGATGCGGATGGTGCCCTGCCCTTTCAAGGCATCGCGCGCATTGATGACCAGGTTGAGCACCACGTTTTCGAGCTGGTTGGCATCGGCAATGGCCACCAGCGGCGTGGACGCAAGATCCAGCTCCAGCGCGATGTTTTCGCCGATCGAGCGTTGCAGCATGTCTTCCAGCGAACGCACACGGGTGTTGACGTCGAACGGTTGCGCGTCCAGCGATTGCTTGCGTGCGAACGCCAGCATGCGCTGGGTCAGCGCGGCGGCGCGGTGCGCCGAGCCGTTAGCGATCTCGGCCAGGCGCGGCACGCGTTCGATGCGATTGGATTCCACTGCGAGCTGGATCATGTCCAAGCCGGAAATGATGCTGGTCAGCAGGTTGTTGAAGTCGTGCGCGATGCCACCGGTGAGCTTGCCCAGCGCTTCCATCTTCTGCGCCTGCAGCAGCTGGATTTCGGTGTGCTGACGCTGCGCGATCTGATGCGCGAGTTCGCTGGTGGCGGTATCCAGTTCCTGGCGCTGCTCGCGCTCGCGCAGGCGCTGCTCGGTCACGTCTTCCACCAGCAACAGCCCCAGATCCGGCTCGCGGTAGGGCGACACCCGCCATTCGGTTTCGCAGAGCTTGCCATCGCGCAGCAGCGACAAGGTGCCGCTCCAGCGCTCGCGTTGCGCCAACGCAGTGGTCAGTGCGTGCACGGCGGCGGCCTGATCCAACCCGGCGGCATGGATCGCAGCGCCGGGCGTGGCGCTGCCGATCAAGCGTTGGAATGCGGCATTGGCCTCGTGCATGTGCAGGTTGGCATCCACCACCGCAATCGGCGCGCTGATGTGTTCGAAGATTTCGCGGAAACGCGCCTCGCTGACCCGCAACGCCTCCTCGGCGCGGCGTGCGCGTAACAGCGTGCGCAAGGTGGCCAGCAACACGTTGGGGTCGACCGGATGGATCAGGTAGGCGTCGGCGCCGGCATCCAGCCCGGTGATCATGTCGCCGGTGGCGATCGAGGCCGCCGAAACATGCACCACCGGCAGCAACGCGGTGCGCGGCTCGGCACGCAGCGTCCGCACGATATCGAAGCCGCTCATGTCCGGCAGGTTGACGTCCAGCACCACCGCAGAAAACGTCTGCGCGGAAAGTTTGGCAAGACCCTCGGTCCCGGTGCCGGCTTCTTCGACCGCGAACTGATGGTGTTCGAGCACGCGCCGCACCGAATAACGCGTCACCGCGTTGTCGTCGACGACCAGAATGTGGTGCTTACTGCCCACGCGTTTCCTCCGCTGCCAGTGTCATCGGCAGCACCACGTAAAATTCAGAACCCTGCCCGACCACGCTGTTGATCCCCACCCGGCCGCCCAGCAATTCGGCGAACCGTTTGCAGATCGACAACCCCAGGCCGGTGCCGGTCAGGCGTTTTTGCAGCGGCGAGTCCACCTGTACGAAATCTTCGAACAAGGCCTCGTGAAGCTCGGCCGGAATGCCGATGCCGGTGTCGTGCACGCCAAAGCGTACATGGCTGTCGCCTTCCAGCTGCGCAAACACGCGCACCTGCCCCTGCGGGGTGAACTTGAGCGCGTTGGAAATGAAATTGCGCAGGATCTGCGCCAGCTTCTTGTCGTCGGTGTACAGCAGCGGCAGCACCGGCGGATCCTCGAAGATCAGCGTGGTCGTGCCCACATCGGTGAGCGGACGGAACATGCCGCGCAGCGCCGCGAACAGGTCCATCAGGTCGAACCAGCCCGGCGAGATGGTGATGCGCCCGGCCTCGATCTTGGCCAGGTCCAGCAGGTCGTCCACCATCTCGGTGAGCTCGCGCGCCGAACCGCTGACAAAGCGCACCTGCTTGAGCTGCTCGGCATTGAGCGGCCCGTCCATGCCATCCTCCAGCAGCCGGGTGATGCTCAGGATCGAGCCTAGCGGGGTGCGGAACTCGTGGCTCATGTACGACAGAAAGCGGCTCTTGAGTTCGGACACCTCGCGCAGCTGTTCGGCCTGTTGGTCGAGCTCGGCATACAGGGCCAGCACGCCCTGGTTGGTTTCTTCCAGTTCTTCGCGCAAGGCCTGGTTCTGCTGGCGCAAGCTTTCCAGTTCAGCCATCGCCTCGGCTGCCGGCATCTCGGTGGTTGAATTCATTGCATGGCTCCCAAGCGCATGACGAACACGCAGCAATCGTCGCGGCCGCGCGCGTAATCGCGCGCCAGCACTGCGGCAATGATGCGTGGATGGCGCGACAGCAGGCCCGGATGATCGCGCAGGGTCCAGCGCGATTGCAGGCCGTCGCTGTGCATGACCAGTAACTTGCCGGCGGCGCGTGGAAAGTCGAACGGTTGCGCCTTGCGGAACTGCACCCCGACGATGCCCGGGTGCGAGGGCATGCCGCGCACGCCGTCGCCATCGCACAACGAGGCGACGATATTGCCCACCCCGGCAAAGCGCACCTGGCCGCTGCCGGGATCGAACTGCATGACCGCCGCCGCGCCGCCGCGCGTGCCGCTCATGCCGGCATGCAGGCGCGCGATGCGTTCGCCGGGTTCGCCACGGGCCGCTGCCGCAGCGCGCGTCCCCGCATCGGCGGCATCGGCCGCGCCCGCTCCGTGGCCCAGGCCGTCGATCATGCTCACGGTCACGCCTTGCGCATCGATCGCCAGATGCCAGCCATCGCCGCAGACCGTTTCGTTCTGGAGCGGCACACGCAGCGCGCCGTAGGGCAGGTCGGGCATGCTGTCGGCGTCGGCGTACACGCGCGCCAGGACCACGGCCCCCCGGGCATCGGAATAGGCGTCCAGCAACGCGGCATGTCGCTGCACCGTGCCCAGGCCGTTGCCAGGCGTGCTGCCGGTGGAATATCCGTCCGGCAGACAATCGGCCAGCACGAATCCGCGCCCCTGATCGAGCGTGCACAACTCGATGCCCAGACCATCGCGGCCGGCGACGCTGCACAGCTGCATCTGCCCGCCACCGGCATGGTTGAGCAGGTTGGTGCACAACTCGGTCGCCACCAGGGCCACGCGGCCACAGCCGTCTTCATCGAAACCGCAGGCCTGTGCAAGCGCCACCGCTTCGCGGCGCACCTGCCCGACCTGGGTGCCCTCTTCGACGCGGATCACCTGGGTGAGCGCGCCGGTCATGGTTACTTCCATTTGGTGATGGTGATGCGGGTGCCCTTGCCGGCTGCGCTATCGAGCACGAAATCGTCCACCAGCCGCCGGCTGCCGGACAGTCCCAACCCCAGGCCACTGCCAGAGGTCCAGCCGTCGGTCAGTGCAAGCTCCAGGTCTGCAATGCCCGGGCCCTGGTCGCGGAACGTCAGCTGCACGCCCTTGCGGATGCCGCTTTCGACCAGTGCCCAGTCCATGTCGCCGCCACCGCCGTAGATCACCGTATTGCGCGCCAGTTCGCTGGCCGCGGTGACCAGCTTGGTTTGATCGACCAACCGCAGCCCGCATTGCACCACCAGCTTGCGCACGGTCTGCCGCGCCAGCACCACATCCTGCTCGGTGCGCACCGGTTGCGAGCCGACCGTCATGGAGCCGCATCGGGTTGTTGCAGCAGGCGCATGCCGCGCTCGACATCGAGCGCGGTGCGCACCGACGGCAAGGTCAGCCCCAACTCCACCAGGGTGATCGCCACCGCCGGCTGCATGCCCACCACCACGGTTTGTGCGCCCATCAGCGTCGCCAGCCCGGAAATGGTGCTGATCATGCGCCCGATGAACGAATCGACGATATCCAGCGCGGAAATGTCGATCAACACGCCACGCGCAGAGGTGGCGCTGATCTTCTCGGACAGGTCGTCCTGCAGTTGCAGCGCCAGTTGGTCGTGCATGTCCACCTGGATGGTGACCAGCAACAGATGGCCCATCCGCAGGATCGGAATACGTTCCATGTCAGTCTGCCTTGCTGACGGTCACGCCGGTGCGCTTGAGCGCCAGCGCCAACGCATCGGCCAGGTTGGCCTTGGTCACGATCCCCTGCAGGTCCAGGCCCAGATGCACGATGGTTTGCGCAATCTGCGGGCGCACGCCGCTGATGATGGCGTCGGCCCCCATCAGCCGGATCGCGGTCACGGTCTTGAGCAGATGCTGTGCCACCAGGGTGTCCACGGTGGGCACGCCGGTGATGTCGATGATGGCGATTTCCGAGCCGGTGTCGACAATGCGTTGCAACAGCGACTCCATCACCACCTGGGTGCGCTGCGAATCCAGTGTGCCGATCATCGGCAGCGCCAGCACGCCGTCCCACAGCTTCACCACCGGGGTGGACAGCTCCAGCATCTCTTCCTGCTGACGCACGATGATGTCTTCGCGGGTCTTCTGGAAGACCTTCACGGTGTACAAGCCCAGGCGGTCGAGCAATTCCGACAACGCCCACAACTGCTGGCCCAATTCTTCCGGGGTACTGGCGTATTCGCGCTGCACCAGCGCAAACAACACGCGCTTGAGCGAAAAGATGAAGTTGGCGGTTTCCTGCGAATCGAAACCACGCGTGGCGCGGTCGCGCGAGAGATGTTCCAGGAAGCGACGCACCTCGCTCCATTCAGCACTGTCCAGGCTGCTACCGTCGTGCTTCAACGATGCCACCAGCAAGCGCAGGAATTCGCCGGCCTGCGCTTCGAATTCCTGCCGCGACAGACGCGCATCGTTGCCCAGGCTGGACTCCAACCATGCGGCCAGCAACGCATGTTCCTGGCCACCAATCGCATCGATCGAGCGCTGCTGCAATGCCACCATGAGATCACCCACCAAAAGAAAAGAGGTTGGGCATGCGGGCTGGACTGCGCCCTGACCGACGCGGCGCCCCCACGCCGATGCGCAGCAGAATAAAGCAATTCAGATTGACCAACCAGCGAGCCAACCTGTAGCAGTCAGCCGCCCACGGGCGCAGTGTGACATTGCCGCGCGCATGCCGAACGTGCGCCGGTCCACGCCTGCGGACATGCACTGCACCAGCGCCCGTGCAAGGCAACACGCCAACCGGTCGGCGTGCCATCACCCCGGGCCCTGGCGATGGCCGATCGACGGCGCGTCACTGCGTTTTGAGCCTGCGGCGATGCTCTTCCGATCGGCATTGCCACTGCCATGGCGAGCTCCATCAGGACACTGGAGACCAAACAGGACCAAACGCCGCAGAAACGGCAGTGCGTGGCGCTGCGCCCTGCGCCTGCACGCAGGGCATGCACTTGCGTCATCGCCCTGCCGACGGTGTGGCGGCACGTCCAAAGCGGGAGGGTGTGCCGGCATGAATGCTGCCGCGTTGCACAAGAGCAATGAGCGTGTTCTTGACGCCGGATGCAGCGCCGCGCATCCAGCGTGGCGCCCGAACGCACGCCACGATCGCCAATGTCCACCCACCCCGGCGACAAACGCCGTTGGATCAGGCCGATCGCCGCCCTATAGTCCGTAACGCTCCACCGCATCCAGATGCGGCTGCGGATCCTGGCCGCAGGCCTCGGCAAGCCGCAGCCAGCACATCGGATGCGACCAGCGCGAGGTCGTGCATCGCAGGACGCGATGCAGTTCCTGCGGGGCGACGTTTTCCGGAAGCGCCACGGTGAACAACACGCCCGGCAGTCCGGATGTTGCATCCTCCGGGTCGAACGCGTCCGGATGGTCCGGGTCGACCACGCGGTAGTCGTCGCGACTGTGCAGCCACATCTTCCAGCCGCGCATTTCCAGGTCTGCACGCATCGCCTCGATCACCTCGTCGCCAGGATGCACGCCGTCCACCAGCCAGCTATTGGCATAGCCACCCGCTTGCAGCACATGCACCTGCGCGTAGGTCGGCACGAAACGCTCGCGTTCGGCTTCGTCTTCCGGCGGCGGATACAACAGTTCCGCGTCGAACACCACCCAGTCGCCGACATGCTGGCGCCGATGCGCAGGCGCGTTTTCGACGATGCGTGCAGTGACCGGGCCGGTGCGGCGCGCGTAGTACTCGGCCATTTCGCCATCATCCATGCAACGAATGATCACCCAGCCCCAGGTCTCTTCGACTACGCCGCCGGTGCTGCTCAGCTCCATGCCAATGGCCTGCGCAGAGGCACGCACCGCGTCCCAATCCTGCGCCGCACTGGCCGCCGTCATGTGATCCCAATGCGCAGAACGCGGTTCTTCCAGCAGCTCGGTAAGTTGCCGATAGACCGCGGCGGCCTCGGCAAACCGGCCGGTATCGAGATACATGCGCGCCAACAAGCCGCGTGCGCCGTGCGAGCCGGGCGATAGCTCCAACAGTGCCGTGCAGGCCTGCTCCAGCGCCGGCCAGTCGCCCAGCCGCTGCGCCAGCTGCGCCTCGCACCACAATGCCGCCACCGGCGCCTGTGGGCGATACAGCTGTGCCAGCCGGCGCACACCGGCTTCATCGCCGCGGCCCAGCAACAGATTCATCAGCCGGAAGGTGGGGCTGGTTTCGCGATCGGCATGCCGCTGCACGAATGACCACAGCAACGCGATCGCTTCCTCGTCGGCCGCACAGGCACTCAAGGCAGAAGCAGTGGTGTCGACAAGCTCGGCATCGTCCGGACAGTCAGTGACGGCCTGCAGCAACCACTGCGCTTCGCGCTCGGGATTGCGCACCACATCATCGCCCTGCGCGTTCAACCATTCCAGCAACTGCGCGGCAGCGACCGGTGACTCCTCGCCCACCGATACGGCTGCGATGCGCGCAGCCCAACCGTCCAGCGCCAGCGTGGCACCACGGTCCTGTCGCAACTTGGGCAGATGCGCACGTGCAAGCGCCAGATGCCTGCGCGCGGTCCACACCGCGCCGCGTTGCAGCGCCAGCCCGATCGCAAGCTCGGCCGCTTCGATCAAGATGCGATGCGCGCCAACCTGCGCGTAATGGTCGAGCATCTGCTGCACGCGGCTGCCTAGGTCCCAGCTATTGCGCTCGGGCGCGCGCGCCACCAGCACCGCCACCGCACGCAGCCAGTGCAGGCGATAACGCGGCGCAATCTCGCGCCATGGCAGCAACGCTTCCATGGCTTCGTCATCGCGCTGCAACAGCGCCAACGCGCGTGCCTTCTGCAGGCGCCGCGGCTGGCTGCAATTGGCCCACTCGGCACCTTCGCGCGCGGCGTCGCGTTCGCGCTGTTCCACCAGCGCCAGCGCTTCCTGCGCACGCCCAAGCGCAAGCAGGATCGAGATGCGCATGTCCGGCACGCCGTCGTAGATTTCGCCGCCATGGTCCAGGATGGCCTGCGACTGCTGCTCCAGGTACTGCAGCGCCGCGTCACCGCGCCCGTCGTCGAGCAATGCATCGGCTTTTTCGCAGCTCAGGCACTGGTAACACGACCAGCTCGGGTCGATGCGGCCCAGGGTTTCGTCGCACACCTCGATACGTTCTTCCACCCAACCCGGGCCATCGATGTTGGCATAACACGCGGCCAGGTCCTGGGTCACGCAGACCGATTGCGGGCACTCCACTGCGTCGGCGCGATGCGCACGCTCGAACAGCGCCACCGCATCGCCCAGCGCACGCTCGCCTTCGCACAGGTTGCCGACCCGGTTGCGCATTTCCCAATGCCCGACGAACACCTCCAGCCACGGGTTGGCCAGCGTCTTGCCCAGCGCACGTGCCTCCGGCAACAAGGCCTCGGCGCGGTCGATCTGCAGATCGCAGATGTGGTCGGTCAGCCGCGTCAGCAACTGCGCATTTTGCGGCTGCCCGGCTTCGCCCAGATCGTCCTGCAGTTTTTCTACCCAGTTCCAGATTTCCATCGTGCCGCTCCTGCGATGCGGCGCTTCAGCGCGCCAGCAATTGGGTCACGGTCTCGGCGAAATCGCCGAAGGCCTTGTTGAGATCGGAAACACCTGATTCGGTGCTGCCCGGCTGCGGCTGCGTACGCCCCTGCGCCGCGACGATCACCTTGAGCGCACGCAGCAAGCGCGCCGCCACCGCGGCCTGCGGGTTGCCTGCGCGCTGCGCGCCCAGCAAGGCCTGCAGCGCCGGATTATCCAGATTCAGATACAGCCGCTGGGTCTGCCGCGCTTGGATGCGCGCGGTGAATTGCCGCGCCAGGCGCAACGCGGCGGTAGAGACACGCTTGTCGTTTTCGTCCTGCTCCAGGCGGCGTTTGAGCTCGGCCTCGCGGTCGGGCACTACCACCAACGGCAGTTCCTGCGGGCTGAAACGCGCCGGCACCAGCGCTTCGCCATCGCCCAGGTGCTGTTCCAGCCAGGCCAGTTCATCGGCCGGCAGCGTGTCCAGCTGGAACAACTGGCGGTTGCCCTGCTCGGTGCCCAGCTCGACCAGACGCACACCCTTGACCTGCGCCCAGCGCCGCAGAAACGGCACCACCGCATACCGGTTGCCGTAGGCCACCGGCACGCCCATCGCACGGAACAGCATTTCTTCGAAACCGCTGTCGCTGTCGAGGATCACGTGCACCGCACCGCGCGATGGCAATTGCTGCGCCGGCAGATCGCCTTGCGACGTCGGTACCCGCACGTGTTCCAGCAGCAATTCGAACAGGCGCTCATCGCACAGCGCCGCGCCCAGCAGAGCTTCGTTATGACGCAACAGGATGCGTCGCCATGCCTCCGGTTGCTGGCGCGCCACATCGGCCAGGCCTTGCACCAAGGCCTCGGACAAGGCGTGCTGCACCGCGCTATAGACCGTATCGCGCTGCAGGTCTTCGCGGCTTGCGGTAGGCGTCAGCCGATTGGATTCGATCACCCCACCGATGAAGCCCGCCCACGGCGGCAGCAGTTCGCGCGCGTTGTCATCCAGCAACATGCCGCGCAGGAACACCGACAGATTGCGGTTGTCGCTGGTGCCGTAGGTCGCACCGTCCTGCACCCACAACAGGCCGACCGCATCGCTGCCCTCTTCCGCACGCACCGGCATGCAGCACAACGGCTCGAAATTGCGCTCAAAGCGCGCGGCGAACTCGCGTTGCCGGCGCCAGGCCTGCACCGGATGCAACGGTACGGCGTCCTGCACGCGCCACGGCGGCGGCTCGGGATTAATCGGCTGCGTTGCGGCGCCGATCCAGATCGGCTCGCGCAACAGCGCGCAATAGCGCGACAGAATCTCGCGCAGCCGCCCTTCCTGAGCCAACGACAGATAATCGCCGTGTAGTTCCAGCACCACCTCGGTGCCCACCTGCGCACGCGCAGGAATCGGGCTGACCGTGTACTGCTCGGCGTTGCTGGAGATGTAGCAATAGCCCAGCGTGGGAGACTGGTAGGAGGTGGTGCGCACGGTCACCCGCCGCGCCAGCACGAAGGCGGACAAGAAGCCCAGCCCGAACATTCCGATCAGGCCGCTGTCCTCGTGGCCGCCCTGGCGCAGCCCACGCGTATAGCCCACGCCCACGGTGGCCAGGTAGTCGTGGATTTCCTGCTGGGTCAGTCCGGCACCGGTATCGACGATGCGCACGATGCCTTGCGCGGTATCGGCATGCACCTCGATGCGCGATTGGCCGTGCCAATCGGGTTGTTCCAGACGACGACGCAGGATGGAATCGTGCGCGTTCTGCACCAGCTCGCGCAGCGCCACCACCGGGGTGGAGTACAGGTGCTTGCCTAGGACCGACATCAGTCCATTGAGATCGACGCCTGCCCGGCGGATCTGCGAGGCGTCGGTCGCCTCGGGAGTGGGATCTTGCATGATCGGTCGTCGTTTCCTTGGCGACGACGCCCATCCTCGGACGCGTCCCCCTGGGTGCCAGTGCCAGCCGGAAAGGATAGCCGGAACCCACATTGCACGCACGTCTCAGTTTGACCCCTGCCCTCCGTTGCGTACAGCGACGCGCACTGCACCGCACGCCGGGTTGACCCACCACGGATCGGTAGCGCTACCAATCCGTGGGTTGCGGAGATTAACGCTGCAGGGTCTCCATCGGCGCCTCATTGAAGTGCTGGCGATAGCCCTTGGCCAACGCCGAACGGCTGCCGACGCCCCAGCGACTGGCCGCCTGCAACACACTGCCGCAGCCGCCTTCGGCCAGCAGTTCGTCGCGGATGCTTTGCATCCGGTAACGGCGCAGCACCTGCGTCGGTGACAGTCCGGTAGCCGACTTGAACGCTTGCTGCAGCGCGCGCCCGGTGACCCCGATCTGTGCGGCCACTTCGTTGATCGACAGATCCGAGCGATGCGCATTGGTGATCATGTAGCTGTAGGCGCGCCGATACTTGGCCGGCAACCGGGCGGAGATGTCGTCGCTGACGTGCGCAGGGGTGCCGCTTTCCAGCAAGCGCGGTGCTTGCACTTCGCTGCGCAGGCACTGCACCGCGCCCAGCGCGTAGCGGTTGTAGAGCAGCAACGCCTGTTCGGTGCGCCCCATCGCCTGGCTGATCTTGGCCTGGCAGTACTCGAACTCCAGGTTCCAGCGCGGCGCATGATGCCGACCGGCACCGGCCAGTGCACGCTCGGCCAGATCGGCACGGCCCACCGCCAATGCCGCCAGCGCCAGTTCCACCTGCGCGTCTTGACGCGCGCACGGCGGGCAGCCGGTGGCTGCGGCCGGCAATGCGTCGATCTGCGCGTCGAAGCCGAAGGTGTCGCCGCCGGCAATACGCAACAGGCTGCGTACATGCCGCATGCGCTGCGCCAGCACCGGCATGCTCTCTGCCAGATCGGCGATGCAGGCGCGCAGGTCGCTGGGCTCGAAGGCATGCGTGGCATCTTCCTGGCGCAGCGTGGCTTGCCAGAACACATGGTCGCTCATGCGGTCGGAGCGACGGATACGCAGCTGCGCAATCATGTCCAGACGCAGCGCAGTGGCAATCCGCAGCCAGTCCGACGCGCCGCTCTCCAGGTCGGCCAGCACCTCGCGGGCACGCTCCAGGGTCTGTAAGGCCAACGTGCTCTGGCCCAGATGGAAGTGGGTCAGCGATTTGCCCAACAGGCTCTCGCCGCACAGGCTGGGCGGCGTTTCGCGGTCCATTGCCAACTGCGCGAAGCAATTCAACGCCGCGCTCAGGCGCCGCTGGCTCAGCATCAACCAGGCGGTGTTCCGGCACGACAGCAGGCGCAATTGACGCTGATGCCCGCGCATGGCCTTCAAGGCCTGCCGATACGCATCTTCGGCCTCTTCCTGATATTCCAGGATCAGCAACGCATCGCCGCTGGCACCGAACAAGCTGACCTCATCGTCGGCGCCATCCGCTGCGCCCTGTCCGTCGCGTCGCTGTTGGAGATGTTGCAGTCCCTGTGGCCAAGCACCAACCAGCATCCTGCTCGTATAGGTAGGAAGACGTTCTGCGTATGACAACGCAGAGATCGCTGCAAAGTAGGTGGAAAGGATCATGCCGGTCTCTCTCTTTGGGGGGCGGAGCAAAAGACAACAGGCGCCGAACTCGCTGGCGCAAACGATTGTATGCAGCGGATCCAATAGAATTTCTCTCTGAAAGCCATTGAAAAAATCAAAAAAGCTCACTCTGTCAAACAACCATGTGATGCGTTTTCTCCCGACGCAAAGCGCATTTGCACATCGTCGGCCTTGTCGTACGCCAGACATTTCGCGCCATCCGGTTGAGTATCGATATCGCCGGTCTACGCCAATCCCCAGGCACAGTCGGACAACGTCTGCGAACGCGCCGCTTCCATGCGCATTGATGGTCATCGGCGATGTTCAACACGATGCACCGTGACTGTACGGACACGTACGCCGAAGCGTTTTTGATCGCGAGAAGCGGGCATGCCACGAAGGAAAATCGCTGCCGACCTATTCCAGCCGCGCGCGATCCCACGACCAATCGCAATAGATTGGTCTAGACCTCGGCAACCGGATGCCTCTGCCCGCGCGCGTCAGTCCATGCTTACTCGCTACTGCATGACGCGCATGGCGCAATTGCATGCGTCCCAGACATGCCCGCTATGTAAGAGCTCTGTTACGTCTAAATGAGCGCGAGTTAAAGCCGATGTCGACAAATCCGAAGACGCGTACGCAAGCGTGAAACTTTTGGTCTCTGCAATGGTACATACCATTCGTCCAGCTCCACTGGACTCTCCCCCGCCAACCGACTGGTCCGACGATGCAGCGATCTTTGAAGATGGATTTTGTCCTGGCATTGGCCGACCCGCACCGGCGCCCGTCCCATGCGTGGCTTGTACGCCGACACGCGAAGGCCGCCTGAATGAACGACCACTCCCCCTCCAATGCCGGATCGGTGTTCCTGTTGACGCAGGACGCGCGCCTGACCTCGCAGGTCAACGCCAGCCTTGCACCGCTCGCACGCAACGTCTCGACGTTTTCCGATGAACTGGAGCTCCTGCGTTCGCTGCGGCACTCGCCGTGCGAGCTGCTGATCTTCGATGCCAGCTGTGTCGCCGCCGATGACAGTTCACTGCTGGCCTGGCAGCGCTGCCATAGCGGCCAGCCCACGCCGCTGATCGTGCTTGGCCGTTTCGATTGCGCCGACAACATTCTGGCCTGGTATCGCGCAGGCGCGCAGGAGGTCCTTGCGCTGCCTTTCAATTCGCATGAGTTGCACGTGCGCGCGGCCCTGGCGATATCGCCGTTGGCGCATGCCTGCCCGGAGACGCAGCACCTGAGCGTGGGTCCCTACAAGCTGATCCGCGATGAAAATACCGTCTACCTGGAAGGCAAGCCGATCGCGTTGACCGCACGCGAGTTCTCGATTGCCTGGCTGCTCTTTTCCAGCCCCGGCGTGTGCTTCCGGCGTTGCCAGCTGGCCAAGGCGGTCTGGGGCAGCCATACCGAATTCACCGACCGCACCATGGAGCAGCACATCTACAAGTTGCGCAAGAAACTGCAGCTGAGCGGTGACAGCAGCGCGGTGCGCATCAGAACCGTCTATTCGCACGGCTACAAGCTGGAGCTCGCGTTGCACGATACCGAGGCAACGACAATGAGCAAGTCCGTTAGCCCAAGTCTTGGCCCTGCACATCACGCAGCCGCCTGCTGAGCAAGCGCACCGCTGCAGATGCGACCTGCGACCTGCGACCTGCATTGCGCAGTCTCGCCTGCGTGACAGCGAAGGGTGCTTGATGACAGGACGGGCGTCGGCACGCCATCGACGACGGAGCGGCCTGCACGCGCGCACTCGGCCCGCAAGCTGTGCCGTCATTCAAGTTCTGCAGGTACCGGCCATGCGGCTGGCTGCATCGTTCACTGCACAGCGTGGGGTGCAAGCTGATCGGCGTTGAGCGACGTCGCTGCATCCGTGAGCAGGCGTGGCAGCGACGAATGCGGCGCTGCCTGCTGCGCCGGGACTGTCCAGCGAAACACGCTTCAAGCATGTCGCTGTGGCTCCGCCGTCCATCTCTGGGGATCGGATGCGGACGCCCACTCTGCAGAGCGCAGACTTGGCAACTCTCACGCACGCAGGCCGTGACCTTGCGCCTATGCGCCATACGCAATGGCACGATTGGCACATTCACACACGACAACGGCGCAGGGAACTCCTGCGCCGTTGTCCGCTTTCATAACGCGCGAATTACTGCTTAGGGTTTTCGCCGTACTGGTTCGGGCCGGGCGTGCCTTCGATGCACATGAAGACCAGCAACACGAAAGCACCGACGTACGGCACCAGGCTGATCAGATAAAACCAGCCGGACTTGTCCTGGTCGTGCAGGCGGCGCACCGTGACTGCAATACCGGGCACGATCAACGCCAGACAAACGATCACCATGACCGCACAGATCAGCCAAGCCAGCGCGCCCGGGCCGTTCTCGTTCCCCATCGCCACTGCCGCGACGGCGAACAGGCCGCCAAACACGAACAGCACCAGGAGCTGCATCAGCGCGAACATCCAGTATTCCTTGCGGCGCGAGCGACCGTTGAAGTCGGCGTAACGCTTGAGCGGCAGCAACATCCATTCCATCGTGATTCTCCTGAAAACGCAGTGAGTGGTGTCTGTGGTCCGGTGCACAGTGCAACGGGCCGCGCATGTTGCCATAGCCCCACTCTTTCTGAAAACGCTTTCTCGACAACCAACTACCAAATCCCGGCGTTTGTCCGACAAACGGCTTGCGGGCGTCAGGTCGCCCCGCGACGCATGCCATGCGCGCCTCCCGCAGCACGTCTGAAAGGCGCGCGATGACCTCTGCACTCAGCGTTTCTTGAGGGTGGCGGCACAGCCGCACCCGTGGTGACCAAGCCGGACGATCATCGATGGTCGCCCGGCAGCCGGCCGAGACGATGGCGGCAGGCTGGCCCCGGACATGGCAAAGACTTCCGGCGCATTCGCAGGTCGCCAACCCGGCCTATCGCAACATCCGCGCGGTACGCGGCTTCAGTCGGCCGCCGCTTCCAATGCCTGGCTCAGGCGCTCCACGGCAATGATTTCCATGCCCTTGATGCTGGTGGTCTTGGGCGCATTGGCGCGGGGCACGATGGCGCGCTTGAAGCCATGCGTCGCCGCTTCCTTCAGGCGGTCCTCGCCATTGGGCACCGGGCGGATTTCGCCGGACAGGCCCACTTCGCCGAACGCGATGGTTTTTTCGGACAGCGGCCGGTCGCGCAGCGACGACAGCACCGCCAGCAGCACCGGCAAATCGGCCGCGGTTTCCTGCACGCGGATGCCGCCCACCACATTGACGAACACGTCCTGATCGCCCACCACGATGCCTCCATGGCGATGCAGTACCGCCAGCAGCATCGCCAGCCGGTTCTGCTCCAGACCCACCGCCACCCGACGCGGGTTGGACAACGGCGAGGCATCCACCAGCGCCTGCACCTCCACCATCAGCGGGCGGGTGCCTTCGCGGGTGACCATCACGCAACTGCCCGGCTGCTGGGTGCTGCCGCCGGACAGGAAGATCGCCGACGGGTTGGAGACTTCCTTGAGGCCCTTCTCGCCCATCGCGAACACGCCCAGTTCGTTGACCGCACCGAAGCGGTTCTTGAACGCGCGCAACAGGCGGAACCGGCTCCCGCTCTCGCCTTCGAAATACAGCACCGCATCGACCATGTGCTCGAGCACGCGTGGCCCGGCGATGCCGCCTTCCTTGGTCACATGGCCGACCAGAAACACCGCGGTACCGGTTTCCTTGGCGTAGCGCACCAGCCGCGCTGCGCTCTCGCGCACCTGGCTCACCGAGCCCGGCGCTGCGGTCAACGATTCGGTCCACAAGGTCTGTACCGAATCGGCCACGATCAGCTTCGGTCGCGCCACGCTGGCGTGCTGCAGGATGTTTTCGATGCCGGTTTCGGCCAGGGCGTTCAGGCCTTCCAGCGGCAGGTCCAGGCGCACCGCGCGCCCGGCCACCTGGGCCAGCGATTCCTCGCCGGTCACATACAACACCGGCAACGTGGAGGCCATGCTCGCCAGCGCCTGCAGCAGCAGCGTCGACTTGCCGATGCCGGGATCGCCGCCGATCAGCACCACCGCACCTTCCACCAGCCCGCCACCCAGCACCCGATCGAACTCGCCGATACCGGTGGACACACGCGCCTGCTCGGACTGCTGCACGTCCTTGAGCGCGGTGATCTTGGGCGCCTCGGCCTTGCCGGCCCAGCCGCTACGCCGCGAGGCCGCTGGCGACGCCTTGCCGCCCGGCGCGGCGCTCTCGAGCACGATTTCGCTCAGCGTGTTCCAGACACCGCATTCGGTGCACTGGCCCTGCCACTTGGTGTACTCGGCACCGCACTCGCCGCAGACATAGGCCGTTTTCGCCTTCGCCATCGCTCTTGCCCATCGTTATTGAAGCAGCAGGATAGTGGCTGACGGTCTCAGTGTGCGCGACGCAGGACTTTGCGGATTCGGGATTCGGGATTCGGACAAGTCGACGATTTGCTGATGCGCAGTGCAAGCGGTGATCGGCTACGCTCACACAACGGCGGCATGACCGTGACGACCGGCCATGCCGCTTGGATTCCACTGATCCCACGTCGGGCAACGACGTGGGCGTGCGCCACTTAGCGCGCCTTGTACAACTCGCTCAGGCGATCCGGCTTGCCGGCGATACGCTCCAGATGCGGATACAGCAGACCGCCGTGGTAGTCGATACGGGCGGTTTCGTAGCGGTCGCCGCGCTTGACTAGCAGTTCGATCGGCGCAGTGGTGCCCTTGGCCGCCTTGATCGCATCCTTGATCACATCGGCGCTGAAGGCGCGGCCGTTGACGGCCACCAGGGTATTGCCGTTGATGATGCCGGCATTGAATGCCGGGCTGTCCCACAACACTTCGTTGACTTCGCCCGAGCCCTCCAGCGACAGGCCCAGCGAATAGGTCAGGCTGACGTCGTTTTCGTTGCTCTCGTAGGTCTTGATGGCCAGGTTCGGTTCGTCGTTGTAGACCAGCTTCCAGCCATTGGCTTCGATGCCGCCATTCAACGAACCGTGCCCGTCCATGCGCTCGCGCAACAGGCTGGCCCAGTCGTAGGCGGCCACGCCGTTGAGCGTGCTGACGATGTCGTCGAAGGTATACGGGTTGACGTCCCAATCGCCGTTCTTCATGCCGAAGAACGCCTTGGCGAAATCGTCGATGGAACGCTTGTTGTTGGTGAGCGCGCGAAGCTTGCTATCCACTTCCAGCCACATCATCTGGCCGCCGGAGTAGTAGTCCTCGCTCATCTGGTAGCTGCGGTACGCCTTGGGACGCCGCATCGACATGGTCGGGTCGTTGGTGGTGTCCTGCACCGTGCGCCAGGCCATGCCGGGGCGGCCGCGCTCGTAGGTTGCCGCCACGCCGGCCAGCATGTCGCGCGCCTGGTCCTGCGTCCACAGGCCGGAACGTGCGGCCATCACTTCGCCCCAGAACTGGGTCTGGCCCTCGTACAGCCACAGCAGGCTGTCGCCCATCGGCACGTTGAAGTTCGGCGTCGCCAGGTCGGCGCCACGGCGGTACTTGCCGTTCCAGGAGTGGTTGAACTCGTGCGCCAGCAGGTCGCGCATGGTCCAGCTCTTGTCCCACTCGGTGAAGTAATTCGGCGGGCCGCTGTTTTCGCTGGAACGGTGATGCTCCAGGCCGATGCCGCCCAGCTTCTTGGTCAGCGCCAGCAGGAATTCGTAATGGTCGAAGTGACGCGCGCCGTACAGCTTGTCCATCTGCTGCACCAACGCGGCGTGTGCCTTGATCTGCTCGGGCTTGGCCTCCAGCGATTTGGCTTCATCGGCGAACACGTTGAGGTAGACCGGCTGCTTGCCGGTGCTCAGCTCCACGCGCTTGTAGTACTTGCCGGCGAACATCGGCGAATCGACCAGGTCGTCGAAATCGATCGGCTTGAAGCTCACCGTGTCGCCGACGCGGCGATCGGTTTCCAGTGCCGTGGCATAGCTCCAGCCGGCCGGCAGCGTGACGCTGGCCTGCGCCTTGATGTTGCGCGCGAAATAGCCGGCCGGATACAGCGCCGTGGTGTTCCACTGCAGGTTGAGCATTTCCGGGGTCATCATCACCCGGCCCTGGTTGCCGGCCTGCGGCGAGAGGAACTTGAACTCGGCCGTCAGCTCGGTGGCGCCCTGAGGCACGTCCACCTTGAACGCATAGACATCGAATTGGTCGCGTTTCCAGGGCACCACCTTGCCATCGACCTTGATCACCAGACCGGCGAGCTTGTCGATCGGTCCGGTCGGCGAATGGTTGCCGGGAATCCACTGCGGGTACAGCAGCGTCATCGGGCCCGGCTTGGCCGGCATAGTGGCCTTGACCTTGAAGATGCGGTGCGCCAGATCGGTGGCGTCCACGTCGATCTTCAAGGTGCCGTCGAACGGCACGTCCTGCGGCGGTGCGGTTTGCGCAGCCGCAGGCAGCGACAACGCCGCCAACAACGACACGGACAACAGGGTGGGCATTTTCATCGCAACTCCGCAGGTGACCTGGACAGGCAAGCCCACGATGCTAAGCGCCTGCCTGTGCTTGACCGTATGCCATTGGTCATGCTGCGGGCGATTGACGCGTAAAAAAAAGGCCGCCAATCACTTGGCGACCTCTTCTTCAACGTTGCGGCGATTCGGCGTGTCGCCGTCTCAATGCATCATGTTGACATTCATGTTGTGCAGCACCCACAGCGAGCCGACGATCACGATGCCGATGATCAGCAGCGAGAACAGGCCCACCTGCACGTTGGAGCGCTGCTCGGGCGTGCGGTCCATGTGCAGGAAGTACACCATGTGCACCAGCATCTGCACCGCGGCCATGACCGAGATCACGACGATGGTGACACCCTTGGAGAACGCGCCGCTCATCACCATCGCAAACGGGATGACGGTGAGGATCACGGCCATCACAAAGCCGATCAGGTAGGACTTCAGGCCGCCGGCATGCGCATCGGCAGCGGTATCGGTGTGGTGGTGATTGGCCATTACAGCGCTCCCAGCAGATAGACGACGGTGAACACACCGATCCAGATGATGTCCAGGAAGTGCCAGAACAGGCTCAGGCAGGCCAGACGCGTGCTGTTGCGCGCGGTCAGGCCGTTCTTGGAAATCTGGATCACCAGCACGGCCATCCACAGCAGGCCGGAGGCCACGTGCAGGCCGTGCGTGCCCACCAGGGTGAAGAATGCCGACAGGAACGCACTGCGACCCGGGCCGGCACCCTCATGGATCAGGTGGTTGAACTCCCATACTTCCATGCACAGGAAGCCGATACCCAGCAGCGCGGTGACGGCCAGCCAGCCGTATAGGCCGCCCATCTTGCGCTTGTGCGCGGCAATCATCGCAAAGCCGAAGCTCAGGCTGCTGAACAACAGCAGGAAGGTTTCCACCAGCACGAACTTCAGATCGAACAGCTCCTTGGCGGTCGGCCCGTCCACCGTGGCGCCGGAGAGCACCGCATAGGTGGCGAACAGACCGGCAAACAGCAGGCAGTCGCTCATCAGATAGACCCAGAACCCGAAGACGGTGTTGCCACCGCCGTCGTGATGCTCGTGGTCGTGATCGTGGCCGCCCGCGTGGGCGGCGTGGTCAAGCGTGGTCGAGGAAGCCATGGTCATACCACCTTCGCGGCCTGCGCCGCCTGTTGCTGTTCGAGCAGGGCGAAACGTGCGTTTTCGATGCGCTCCACTTCGTCGGCCGGCACCCAGTAATCGATGTCGTCATCGAAGGTGCGCGCGATGAAGCTGCCGATCATGCCCACCAGGCCGATGATGGCCAGCCACCAGATGTGCCAGATCAGACCGAAGCCCAGCAGCACACTGAAGGCACCGATATAGACGCCGGCGCCGGTGTTACGCGGCATGTGGATCGCTTCGTACTTGGACGGACGCACCCAGCCCTTGCCATTCTGCTTGTCGGCCCAGAACTGATCGCGGTCGTCGATGTGCGGCAGCACGGCGAAGTTGTAGAACGGCGGCGGCGAGGAGGTTGCCCATTCCAGCGTACGGCCATCCCACGGGTCGCCCGTGTAGTCCATATGCTCCTTGCGCTTCCACACGCTGTAACCGATCTGCACCAGGTTCAAGAAGATGCCCATGCCGATGATGGCAGCACCCACCGCGGCCACGTACAGCCACGGCGCCCACTCGGGGTGGTTGTAGGTGTTCATGCGACGGGTCATGCCCATGAAGCCGAGCACGTACAGCGGCATGAAGGCCACGAAGAAACCGATGATCCAGCACCAGAACGAGGCCTTGCCGATCTTCTCGTTGAGCTTGAAGCCGAACGCCTTCGGGAACCAGTAGGTCAGGCCAGCCAGGTAACCGAACACCACGCCGCCGATGATCACGTTATGGAAGTGCGCGATCAGGAACAGGCTGTTGTGCAGCACGAAGTCCACGGCAGGAATCGCCAGCATCACGCCGGTCATGCCGCCGATGGTGAAGGTGATGATGAAGCCGATCGTCCACAGCACCGGCGAGGTCATGTGCACGCGACCGCGGAACATGGTGAACAGCCAGTTGAAGATCTTCACGCCGGTCGGGATCGAGATGATCATCGTCGTGATGCCGAAGAAGGCATTGACGTTGGCACCCGAGCCCATGGTGAAGAAGTGGTGCAGCCACACCACGAACGACAGCACGCCGATGCACGAGGTGGCGTACACCATCGAGGTGTAGCCGAACAGGCGCTTGCGGCTGTAGGTCGCAATCAGCTCGGAGAAGATGCCGAATGCCGGCAGGATCAGGATGTAGACCTCCGGGTGACCCCAGATCCAGATCAGGTTGACGTACATCATGGCGTTGCCGCCACCGTCGTTGGTGAAGAAGTGCGTGCCCAGGTAACGGTCGGCACCCAGCAGCGCCAGCGCCACGGTCAGGATCGGGAACGCGGCGATGATCAGGATGTTGGTGATCAGCGCAGTCCAGGTGAAGATCGGCATGCGCATCAGGGTCATGCCCGGCGCGCGCATGCGCATGATCGTCACGAAGAAGTTGATGCCGGTCAGCAACGTGCCTAAACCGGACACCTGCAGCGCCCAGATGTAGTAATCGACACCGACCCCCGGGCTGTATTCCAGCCCCGACAACGGCGGATAGGCCAGCCAACCGGTCTGCGCGAATTCACCGACACCCAGCGAGATGTTGATCAGCGCCGCGCCGGCCACGAACAGCCAGAAGCTCAGCGAGTTCAGGAACGGGAACGCCACGTCGCGCGCGCCGATCTGCAGCGGCACGATCAGGTTCAACAGGCCGGTCATGAACGGCATGGCCATGAAGAAGATCATGATCACGCCGTGCGCGGTAAAGATCTGGTCGTAGTGATGCGGAGGCAGCACGCCTTCGCCACCGCCGCCGGCCAGCGCCTGCTGGGTGCGCATCATCGCCGCGTCGGCGAAGCCGCGCAGCAGCATGACCAGCGCCACGATGATGTACATCACGCCGATGCGCTTGTGATCCACCGAGGTGAACCACTCTTTCCAGAGATAGCCCCACAGCTTGTACTTGGTGATGGCGCCCGCGATGAGCAGGCCGAGCAGGCCGGCACCACCCAGCGCGACCATGATGATCGGCTCGTGGTACGGAACTGCCTCGATGGTGAGTTTGCCTAGCATCACTTGTCTCCAGAAGTGCACATGGCGACCGGCTCCGTAGCCGATGCCTGATGGTCGCCGTGGCCCTTACTGTGGCCCGGACCATTCATGTATTTGTCGACCAGCGAGCGGAACATGCCGTCCTGCACCGACGAGTAGTAGGTGACCGGATACTGTTCATTGTCGTTGCGATTGGCTGCCAGCACCTGGTACTCGGCAGCGTTCAACGCGGTCGGCGATGCCTTGACCTTGGCCACCCAGGCCTCGAAGCCGGCCTGATCGACGGCGTGCGCCTTGAAGCTCATCTTCGAAAAGCCGTGGCCGCTGTAGTTGGTCGACAGGCCGAAGTATTCGCCCGGCTCGTTGGCCACCAGGTGCAGCTTGGTTTCCATGCCCGCCATGGCGTAGATCATGGTGCCCAGGTGCGGGATGAAGAACGAGTTCATCACCGTGTCGGAGGTGATCTTGAAGTTCAGCGGCGTGTGCACCGGGAACGCGATCTCGTTGACGGTGGCGATGTTCTGGTCGGGGTAGATGAACATCCACTTCCAGTCCAGCGACACCGCTTCGATGTTGATCGGCTTGACGTCCGAATCCAGCGGCCGGTACGGGTCCAGCGCGTGCGACGAGCGCCAGGTCAGCACCGCCAGCACCAGGATGATCACGCACGGGATCGACCACACCACCACTTCGATGGCAGTGGAGTGCGACCAGTCCGGCTCGTAGCGCGCCTTGGTGTTGGATGCGCGATATTTCCATGCGAACGCAATCGTCATCACGATCACCGGGATGACCACGATCAGCATCAGCACCACCGAGGTGATCAGCAGTTGCTTTTCGTCGTGGCCGATCTGGCCTTTCGGATTGAGGATGGCCGAGTTGCAGCCTGCCAGCAGCAGGAAGGGCAACATCAGACCTGGACGAAGTAAACGCCCGAGCTGTTTCAGCGGAATCATCGGTCGATCCAAGTGCGAAGGAACGCCAGCCTCGTTCGTCGTATCGGTCGCGGGATGTTCCCGACGCAGCTGTCTTCCTGGAGGAGATGAACTGCGCAGACCGAAGACACGGGTTAGCGCGCTAATTTTAGTCTTTGCTGCACCTGCACGAAACCCATTGGCAATGATCTGACGCAATAAAAGCGCGCCAATTTGTGCGACATGTTGTCGCAGCGCAGCGCGAGGCAAGAATTGCGCCGTTGCGGCCGCCGAACGGGAAGCGCCTGCGCGGCTGCAACACACGCGGGCAATGCGTGAAACGCGGCACTCGACGCCTCAAAACGCAACTGGGCCGGCACAGGCCGACCCAGTCTTGAAGCGTGGTGCCGGAAATAGGAATCGAACCTACGACCTACGCATTACGAATGCGCCGCTCTACCAACTGAGCTATTCCGGCGAGCCGCCAATTGTAGGAGCGCAGCCGCCCCCGGGTCAATCACTGCAGGCACCGCGTCGCGCCTGCACCGTCATGCCGGAAGCAGTCGCGTCAGCTGACCAGACGCAAGCGCAGCTCCTTGGGAAGCGCGAAGACCATCGATTCCGGCTCGCCTTCCAGTTCGGAGACGCCGGCTGCGCCCAATTCGCGCAAGCGCGCCAGCACGCCATCGACCAGCACCTGCGGCGCAGAGGCGCCGGCGGTCAGGCCGATATGCTGCTTGCCAACGATCCAGGCCGGGTCGATCTCGCTGGCGTTGTCGATCAGGTAGGACTCCACCCCGTCGCGCCGGGCCAGTTCGCTCAGCCGGTTGGAATTGGAGCTGTTGGGCGAACCGACCACCAGCACCAGATCGCACTGGCGCGCCAGATCGCGGACCGCGTCCTGGCGGTTCTGGGTGGCGTAGCAGATGTCGTCGTGGCGCGGCCCCTGCATGGCCGGATACCGAGCCCGCAGGGCTTCGATGATGCCCATGGTGTCGTCCACCGACAGCGTTGTCTGGGTGGTGTAGGCAAGGTTATCGGGTTGGCGGACATCGAGCGTGGCGACCTGTTCGATGTCTTCCACCAGGTAGATCGTGCCCGCCCCGCGCTCGCGGCTCCACTGCCCCATCGTGCCTTCCACTTCCGGGTGCCCGGCGTGGCCGATCAGCACCACGTCGCGGCCGGCCCGGCAGTGCCGCGCCACCTCGAAATGCACCTTGGTCACCAGCGGGCAGGTGGCGTCGAACACCCTCAGTCCACGCCGCTCGGCCTCCTGACGCACCGCCTGCGAGACGCCGTGCGCGCTGAAGATCACGGTGGCATCGTCGGGCACCTCGTCGAGTTCTTCGACGAAGATCGCGCCACGCTGCTTGAGGTCGTCGACCACGAAGCGGTTGTGCACGACCTCGTGCCGCACATAGATCGGCGCGCCCAGCGTCTCGATCGCACGCTTGACGATCTCGATTGCACGGTCGACACCGGCACAAAAACCACGGGGATTGGCGAGCAGGACATCCATGGCGGGCATTCTACGGGAATGAGGGATGCGGGGTCGGACCGGGCGGCATGCGCCTGCAGGCAGGCTTCAGCGCAGATTCCCAGTTCCCGGCTCCTGTTTGCCGGATTTGTCGAACAAGCCGAACACGGCAATTCCGATCGCGCCGCCCACGATCGCCGAGTCGGCGATATTGAACGACGGCCAGGTATGGCTGCCGATGTACCACTGGATGAAATCCACCACGTGGCCGTGCATCAGCCGGTCGATCACATTGCCGATCGCCCCGCCGATCACCAGCGCATACGGCAGCGCGCTGCGCCACTGCCCGCGCGCGGTGCGCGAGAGCCAGAACGCCAGCAGGCCGCTGATGCCCACCGCCAATGCAGTGAAGAACCATAGCTGCCAGCCGCCGGCATCGCTCAGAAAGCTGAAGGCCGCGCCGGTGTTGTAGGTGCGGTACCAGTTCCAGAAGCCGTCGATCACCGGCACCGGGGTGTACTCGGGCAGGCTGGACAGCACCCAGGCCTTGCTCCACTGGTCCAGGCCGACCACCAGCACAGAGAGCAGCAGCCAGATCAGGGCGGAGGGATTGGGGCGTTGACTCATGTCGAAGGATCGCAGTTGGTGGCCGCTGCTCCGATGCCGGAGAAGACGCCTGGGTGGGAGACAGTGACGGCAGCGGCAGAAAACGACAGATGCACGATTGCAGGCGGACAAGCATGGCACGGGCAGCTCGACCAGCCGCGCCGCCCTGACCGCGTGCATGCCCCAAGCTTCAGCAAGCCAGGCGCACGGCGGAATGGCCGCCTCGCCGCAGGGCGACCAGGGCTACCCCGGCAGCTGACGCGAGCTGCGCCAGCGCCAGAGGCCGGCAGTGTGCGTGGCGAGATCCCCGCCACGCGCCGCCGCCGGCGAGGCCGCGTCAGAACCAGCGACGCTGCTCGCCCGGACCTTCGATATTGCTGACGCAACGGCTGCACAGTTCCGGGTGACGCGGGTCGCTGCCCACGCTGGCCTGGTGGTGCCAGCAGCGCACGCACTTGGCCTTGGTGGTGGGCTGCGCACTGACGAAGATGTCGTCGGTGCTGGCTGCGGTCACGGTGACATCGCCACTGATGAACAAAAAGCGCAGTTCCTCGGCCAGCGGCTGCCAGCGCGCAGCGGTCTGCGCATCGGCGGCCACGGTGATCTCCGCTTCCAGCGCCGCACCGATCGCGCCATTGGCACGCATCGGCTCCAGCACCTTGGCCACCTGCTCGCGCAGGACCAGCAACTTGTCGAAATCCGCACCGGTCAATGCAGCATCGGCCGGCAACGGCGCAAGGCCGTCGTACCAGGTGGCGAACAGCACGTTGTCGACATGCTGGCCCGGCAGGTAGCCCCACAGTTCCTCGGCGGTGAAGCTCAACACCGGCGCGATCCAGCGCACGAACGCCTCGGCCACGTGGTACATCGCGCTCTGCGCCGAACGGCGGCCGCGTGCGTCTTCGGCCATCGTGTACAGGCGGTCCTTGGTGACGTCCAGGTACAGCGAGCCCAGGTCCACGCTGCAGAAATTCAGCAGCGCCTGCACGATCTCGGCGAAGTCGTAGCGCGCGTAGGCGGCCACGATCTTTTCCTGCAGCTCGTGGGCACGATGCACGATCCAGCGGTCCAGCAGCACCATCTGGTCCAGCGCCACCAGGTGCTGCAGCGGATCGAAACCATGCAGGTTGCCGAGCAGGAAGCGCGCGGTGTTGCGCAGCCGGCGGTAGGCATCGGCGTTGCGCTTGAGGATCTCCTGCGACAGCGACATTTCGTTGCTGTAGTCGGCAGAAGCGATCCACAGGCGCAGGATGTCCGCGCCCAGCGTCTTCATGATGTCCTGCGGTTCGATGCCGTTGCCCAGCGATTTGGACATCTTGCGGCCGTGCTCGTCCACGGTGAAGCCGTGGGTGAGGCACTGTTTGTACGGCGCGGCCTTGTCCATCGCCACGCCGCTCAGCAGCGAGGACTGGAACCAACCGCGGTGCTGGTCGGAGCCCTCCAGATACAGGTCGGCCGGCTTGGGCAGGCCACGATCCGGAAGCACCGCTTCGTGCGTCACGCCGGAGTCGAACCACACATCCAGGATGTCGGTGATCTTCTCGTAGTCGGCCGCCTCGCTACCCAGCAGCTCGGACGCGTCCAGCGTGTACCAGACATCCACACCGCCCTGCTCCACGCGGTCGGCCACCTGGCGCAGCAACTCGGTGCTGCGCGGATGCGGTTCGCCGGTTTCGCGATGCACGAACAAGGCGATCGGCACGCCCCAGGTGCGCTGCCGCGAAATGGTCCAGTCCGGGCGCCCGTCGACCATGCCGGCGATGCGCGCCTGGCCCCAGGACGGATACCAATGCACGTTTTCGATGGCTTTCAGCGCATCGGCGCGCAGATTGGCCTGCTCCATCGAGATGAACCACTGCGGCGTGGCGCGAAACGCGATCGGCGTCTTGTGCCGCCAGCAATGCGGATAGCTGTGCTCCATCTTGCTGGCCGCCAGCAGCACACCGGTGCCGCGCAGCGCGTCGATAATGACGTCGTTGGCCTTCCAGATATGTAGGCCGGCCAGCGCGGTATCGCCCAGCGGCGGCGTCGACGGCAGATACACGCCGCGCCCGTCCACCGGATTGATCTGCGCGGCGCCATAGCGCTCCAGCAGACCGTAGTGCTTGGAGACCTGATAGTCCTCCTGGCCGTGACCCGGTGCGGTATGCACGGCGCCGGTACCGTCCTCGGCCGACACGTGATCGCCCAGCAGCAGCGGGATCTCGCGTTCGGCATAGAACGGGTGGTTCAGCAGCATCTGCTCCAGCGCGGCGCCCTTGGCATGGCCGTGCACCACGACAGCATCCACGCCGTAGCGCGCCAGCGCCTTGGCAGCCAACGCTTCGGCGATCACCAGCCAGCGCGGCTGGCCGCGATCGGCCGGGCCTTCCACCAGCACATAGTCCAGCTCCGCGCCCAGGCTCACCGCCAGCGACGCCGGCAGCGTCCACGGCGTGGTAGTCCAGATCGGGACCGCCACGCCCACGCCACTCGGTAGCGTCGCGCCGAATGCGGCAGCCACTGCACCTGGATCGCGCGCCGGATAGGCGATATCCACCGTCGGCGACACCTTGTCGGCGTATTCGATCTCGGCCTCGGCCAGCGCCGAACCGCAATCGAAGCACCAGTGCACCGGCTTGACGCCGCGGGTCAGATGGCCGTTGTCGACCACCTTGGCCAGCGCGCGGATTTCGTTGGCTTCGAAGCGGAAATCCAGCGTCTTGTACGGGTTGTCCCAATCGCCGATCACGCCCAGGCGCTTGAAATCGCGTCGCTGCAGATCGATCTGCTCGGTGGCGTACTCGCGGCATTTCTGCCGGAATTGGGCCGCATCGAGCTTGACGCCGACCTTGCCGTATTTCTTTTCGATCGCGATCTCGATCGGCAGGCCGTGGCAATCCCAGCCCGGGATGTACGGCGCGTCGAAGCCGGCCAGATACTTCGACTTGACGATGATGTCCTTGAGGATCTTGTTGACCGCATGGCCCAGATGGATCTGGCCATTGGCATACGGCGGGCCGTCGTGCAGCACGAACAACGGGCGGCCGGCGGCATTGGCACGCAGCTGCGCGTAGAAGCCCTCGCGCTCCCAGCGCTCCAGCATCGCCGGCTCGCGCTTGGGCAGGTCGCCGCGCATCGGAAATTCCGTCGCAGGCAGATGAAGAGTGGCTTTGTAGTCTTGGGTCACAGGAATCTACCGTTGCGCTGGATTGCTTGAGAAGTCCGCACATGGATGTGCGGGCTCTTGCGAGGGACTCGCATTATCTTCGGGCTCTTGCAAGGGACTGGCCGTACTCGAGGGTTGTTGCTCAGCATGCATCTGCGCCGCCAGCACCTCACGTGCCTGTTCGGCATCGCGGTGCATCTGCACGGTCAGCGCCTCCAGGCCATCGAATTTTTCTTCGTCGCGCAGCTTGGCGACGAATTCCACGGCAATGTGCCGGCCATACAGATCGCATTGGAAATCGAACAAGTGCGCTTCCAGCAGCGGCTCCACGCCCGCTACCGTGGGGCGCGTGCCGAAGCTCGACACCGACGGCCACGGCCGTTCGGCCACGCCGTGCACCCAGGTTGCATAGATCCCCGACAACGCCGGCGTGCGCGGAAAGCGCAGGTTGGCGGTGGGATAGCCCAAGGTCCGGCCAAGCTGCTTGCCGCGCACGACCCGGCCACCGATGGCGTACGGGCGACCGAGCAAGTCGCCAGCGTGGGCAAATTCGCCGGCGCCGAGCAGTTCGCGAATCCGCGTCGCTGAAATCCGCTCCCCATGCAGATGCACCGGCGCAATCTCGCCCGCCACAAACCCATGCTGCTCGCCAAGCGTACGCAACAGGCCGATGTCGCCGCTGCGTCGATGGCCGAAACGGAATTCCGGGCCAATCCAGACTTCGCGCGCGCGCAGCCGGCCAACCAGCGCCAGCCGCACAAAATCTTCCGCACGCATCTTGGACAGGCGACCGTCGAAACGGATCATGCCCACGCTGTCGGCGCCGAACCCGTATAAGCCTTCGATCTTGGCGCGCGCCAGGGTCAGACGCGGCGGCGGCGCGGCGGGTGCGAAGAATTCACGCGGTAGCGGCTCGAAGCTCACCGCCACTGCCGGCACACCGAGTGCGCGGGCACGCGCCACGGCGTGTTGCACCAGCGTCCGATGCCCCAGATGCAGGCCATCGAAGGCACCGATGCAGACCACGCTTCCGCGCGGGAACAGCGTCCCGCCTTCGACGTCTCTAAACAGCCTGCTCATTCCTCGATCCAAACAGATGCCGGCCCGCCGGCCGACCCTCGTTGATACATAACCTGCAAGTATAGCCGTGCCTGTCAAGCCGTATGGCACCTTGGCGTGGCAGCGCGCCACCGCCTGCGGTGCGCGGGGATGCGCAACCTCAGCCAGCGCAGGCGACCGTGCCGCGCATTCGTTCGGCTGTCGCCTCAGCCTTCGCGCAGATGCCGCGGCCGCAGCCCCAGCGCCAACTGCGCGACCAGATACGTCGCCCCGCCACTGCCCACCAGTACCGCCAGCCAGCCGATGCGGTTCCACTTGTCCATCTGCGTAAACGACGGCAGCCACCACAGCAGGCTCAACAGCACTGCCGCCATCGCCGCGCACGCCAGCAGCAGACGCAGCGTATAGCCCCCCCAGCCCGGGCGGCGCTGGTACACGCCGGACTTGCCCAGCCAATACCACAGCAATCCCAGATTGAGATAACTCGACAATGCACTGGCGATACCCAACGCCAGATGCAGGCCCGGCTGCTTGCCCAGCGCCTGCATCACACCCTGCGCCTTGAGTTCGGGCGGCACCATGATCTGGTACACGACCGCCAGCAACGCGAAGTTGAACACCATGTTGGCGATCAGCGCCGCCACGCCCGCACGCACCGGGGTGCGGGTGTCCTGGCGTGCGTAGAAGGCCGGCAGCAGCACCTTCAGCATGGCGTAGGCCGGCAAACCGAAGCTCAGACCGTAGACCGACATCGCCGTCATGCGGGTGTCGAACGCGGTGAACTGGCGGTACTGGAACAACGTCGCCACCAACGGTTCGGCCAGCAGCAGCAGGCCGAGCATGGCCGGCATCGCGATCAGCAAGGTGGTGCGAAATCCCCAGTCCAGCGCGCCGGAGAAAGCGCTGCGGTCGGTCTTGACGTGATGGCGCGCCAGCGCCGGCAGGATCACCGTGCCCAGCGCCACACCGAACACACCCAGCGGCAGTTCCAGGAACCGGTCAGCCAGCGACAACCACGACTGCGACCCATCGGCCAGGCGCGCGGCGATCACCGTATCCAGCATCAGGTTGATCTGCGCAATCGACGAGCCGAACAAGGTCGGGATCATCAAGGTCAGCACCTTGCGCACATCCGGGTGATTCCAGCCCCAGCGCGGCAGCGTCAGCAGGTCGATACCCTTCAGCGCCGGCAACTGGAACAGCAACTGCAACGCACCGGCCACCAGGACCGCCCAGCCCAGCGCCAGGATCGGGACCTCCAACCGCGGCGCCAACCACAGCGCGCCGGCAATCATGCACAGATTGAGGATGACCGGCGTCAGCGCCGGAATGGCAAAGCGCTGGAAGCTGTTGAGCGCGCCGCCGGCCAGCGCCGTCAACGAGACGAACAGCAGGAACGGAAAGGTCAGCCGCAACAGATCGACCAACAAACCGTATTTTTCAGGATCGGTGGCCGCGCCATCGGAAAACACCGCGGCCAGTTGCGGGGTGAAGATCAGCCCCAGTGCGGTGATCAGCAGCAACATCCCGCCTAAGGTGCCGGACACGCGCGCCATCAGCTCGCGCAGGTCGGCATGCGGGCGGGTCTCCTTGACCTCGGTGAACACCGGCACGAACGCAGTGGCGAACGAGCCTTCGGCGAACAGCCGGCGCAGGAAATTGGGAATGCGGAAGGCCACCCAGAACGCGTCGGTCACCGCATTGGCGCCGAAGGTGGTGGAAATCGCCTGGTCGCGGATCAGGCCCAGCACCCGCGAGATCATGGTCATACTGCTGAATGAGAGCAGGCCTCTCAACATGCCGGGCTTGCTCACTCTGCATCCCTCTTGACAACTGACTTGACGTACATATCCGGGTCCATCATACTTTCGCGCTTGCTTTTTCCACCATACCGATTTTTCAGGAACCCACCACCGTGGCCAATATCAAGTCCGCCAAGAAGCGCGCCAAGCAGACCATTGTGCGCAATGAGCGCAACACCGGTCAGCGCTCGATGCTGCGCACCGCCGTCAAGAAGGTGATCAAGGCCCTTGACGCCAACGATGCTGCAGGCGCCGAAGCTGCTTTCGCCGTTGCCCAGCCCATCCTCGACCGTTTCAGCGCCCGTGGCCTGATTCACAAGAACAAGGCTGCACGTCACAAGAGCCGCCTGACCGCGCGCATCAAGGCCATCAAGGCCGCATAAGCGATCGGTTTGCGCATTGCCGGGAGCCTGGCTTCCGGCAATACAGAAAAACCCGGCCTTGGCCGGGTTTTTTGTGTGCCTGCGCCTGCACTCAGCCTGCATTGCGTGCATCGAGCTCGTCTTCGCGCTGGCGGTCGAAGAACGCCATCACGTCCTTCATGATCGGGAACGTGCCGTCACGCCCGAGAGCGGACACCAGGTACCACGGCGCCGTCCAGCCCAACTCGGCCACGATGCTCTCTGCGGCGGCACGCGCCTCGTCTTCGAACATCAGGTCGGCCTTGTTGAGCACCAGCCAGCGCGGCTTCTTGAGCAACTCGGGATCGTGTCGTTCCAGTTCGCGTTCGATGGTGCGCACCTGATCGGCCGGCGATACGCCGTCCACACCACCCTCGCCATACACGCCCAGCGCAGGCGAAATATCCACCAGATGCAGCAGCAGGCGGGTGCGCTGCAGATGGCGCAGGAACTGCGTGCCCAGACCGGCACCGTCGGCAGCACCTTCGATCAGGCCCGGAACGTCGGCAATGACGAAACTGCGGTACGCCTCGACACTGACCACGCCCAGATTCGGGTACAGGGTCGTGAACGGGTAGTCGGCCACCTTCGGTGTGGCCGAGGACACTGCGCGGATCAGGGTGCTCTTGCCGGCATTGGGGAAACCCAGCAGGCCAACGTCGGCCAGCAGCTTCAGTTCCAGCTTGAGCAAACGCTCCTCGCCCTCCTCACCGGTGGTGGCCTGGCGTGGCGCACGGTTGACCGAACTCTTGAAATGCATGTTGCCCAGGCCGCCCTTGCCGCCCTTGGCGACCAGCAAGCGGTCGCCGTGCCGGGTCAGATCGCCGATCACTTCGTCGGTCTGCACATTGATCACCACGGTACCGACCGGCACCACGATGATGCGGTCTTCGCCGCCCTTGCCGTAGGCCTGACGGCCCATGCCGTTCTCGCCGCGCTGCGCCTTAAAGGTGCGCTCATGGCGGAAATCGACCAGCGTGTTGACGTTCTCGTCGGCCACGATCCAGACGCTACCGCCCGCACCGCCATCGCCGCCATCGGGCCCACCCAGCGGAATGAACTTCTCGCGGCGAAAGCCGACACAGCCGTTGCCGCCATTACCGGCGGTGACCAGGATTTCTGCTTCGTCGACTAACTTCATGGGATGACAACCGGGAATGGAGAATGGGGAATCGGGAATCGGCACAGCGAGTGGCCGCCTCCTGCCAGCAAGAATGCTTGCCAGCACAGCCGTGGAATCCGGTCGGGGTGCAGAATCGCTGTTCCGATTCCCGATTCCCTACTCCCGATTCCCAGCCGTCAAACGAAAAACCCCGCAAAAGCGGGGCTTTCCGTCTTGCCCATAAGGCATTACCGCCTCATGGACTGGCCTGCATGGAGCGGGCGATTACGCCTCGGCAACCACGCTGACGGTACGACGCTTCTTCGGACCCTTGGTGGAAAACTCCACCTTGCCGTCGACCAGCGCAAACAGCGTGTGGTCACGACCCAGGCCGACGCCGGCGCCCGGATGGAACTGGGTGCCGCGCTGACGCACGATGATGTTGCCGGCGTCGATGGCCTGGCCACCGAAGATCTTCACGCCGAGGTACTTCGGATTCGAATCGCGACCGTTGCGCGAGGAACCTACGCCCTTTTTATGTGCCATGACTGGTTCTCCTTACTTCTTGTCGCCACCGGCAATGCCGGTGATCTCGATTTCGGTGTAGTGCTGACGGTGTCCCTGACGCTTCATGTGGTGCTTGCGGCGGCGGAACTTGATGATGCGCACCTTGTCGGCGCGGCCGTGGGCCACGACCTTGGCGGTGACCGAGGCGCCCTTCAGCGCATCGCCCAGCTTGATGCCATCGCTATCGCCCAGCATCAGGATGGTGTCGAACTTGATCTCGTTGCCAGCTTCGACTTCGAGCTTTTCCACGCGGAGCGTTTCGCCCTGCGCGACGCGGTATTGCTTACCGCCGGTTACCAGAACTGCGTACATGACCAGGTGTTCCTCTGTAGTTATTATGGTCGCCTGCCTTGCCCATGGGGCAGACAGGAGCGGAATTGTACTGGCTTAGCCGGTTTCGGGTCAAGTCGCAAGCAGCCTGGCCGCGACTGGCCCGCACTGGGCTGGTAGAACGCATCATCCGGCCGCCACAACGGCCCCGGCAGACTGGCATTTGGGGCAATTGCCCTCACCTAGGTCGGCGGGTAGGCTGATCGACTGCCACTCATTCCTGCTGAGCACGCTCGCACCACTGCCGGTTCGCCGGCCCGACATCGGATCCCCCATGGCGATGGATTTCATCCGCATCCGCGGCGCGCGGACGCACAACCTCAAGAACATCGACCTCGACCTGCCCCGCGACAAGTTGATCGTGATTACCGGCCTGTCCGGCTCGGGCAAGTCGTCGCTGGCGTTCGACACCATTTACGCAGAAGGCCAGCGCCGCTACGTCGAGTCGCTGTCGGCGTATGCGCGCCAGTTCCTCAGCGTGATGGAAAAGCCGGACCTGGACCACATCGAAGGCTTGTCGCCGGCGATTTCGATCGAACAGAAATCCACCTCGCACAACCCGCGCTCCACCGTCGGCACGATCACCGAGATCTACGACTACCTGCGCCTGCTGTACGCGCGCGTGGGCCAGCCGCGTTGCCCGGACCACGGCTTCCCGCTGGAAGCGCAGACCGTCAGCCAGATGGTCGACCACATGCTCACCCAGGATCAGGAGCAGCGCTACATGTTGCTGGCCCCGGTGATCCGCGACCGCAAGGGCGAGCATGCGCAGGTGTTCGAGCAACTGCGTGCGCAGGGCTTCGTGCGCGTGCGCGTGGACGGCGAGCTCTATGAAATCGATGCGGTGCCGCCGTTGGCGTTGCGCCAGAAGCACACCATCGAGGCAGTGATCGACCGCTTCCGTCCGCGCGAGGACATCAAGCAGCGTCTTGCGGAAAGTTTCGAGACCGCGCTCAAGCTCGGCGAAGGCATGGTGGCGGTGCAGTCGCTGGACGACCCGGCGGCCGCGCCGCACCTGTTCTCGTCCAAGTACAGCTGCCCGGTGTGCGACTACTCGCTGCCGGAGCTGGAACCGCGTCTGTTTTCGTTCAACGCACCGGTGGGCGCCTGCCCCAGCTGCGATGGCTTGGGCGTGGCCGAATTCTTCGACCCCGATCGTGTGGTGGTGCATCCGGAGCTGTCGCTGTCGGCCGGCGCGGTGCGCGGCTGGGACCGGCGCAATGCCTATTATTTCCAGCTGATTGCCTCGCTGGCCAAGCACTACAAGTTCGACGTGGATGCGGTGTGGAATACGCTGCCGGCCAAGGTGCGCCAGGCGGTGCTGTTCGGCAGCGGCGATGAGGTGATCAGCTTCACCTACTTCACCGATGCGGGCGGGCGCACCACGCGCAAGCACCGCTTCGAGGGCATCCTGCCGAACCTGGAGCGCCGTTACCGCGAAACCGAATCGCCAGCGGTGCGCGAAGAACTGACCAAGTACGTCAGCCAGCAGCCCTGCCCCGCCTGCAACGGCACGCGCTTGAATCGCGCTGCGCGCAACGTGTTCGTGGCCGATCGCCCGCTGCCCGAGCTGGTGGTGCTGCCGGTCAATGAGGCGTTGAATTTCTTCCGCGGCCTGTCGTTGCCGGGCTGGCGTGGCGAGATCGCGGCCAAGATCGTCAAGGAGATTGCCGAGCGGCTGGGCTTCCTGGTCGACGTGGGTCTGGATTACCTCACCCTGGAGCGCAAGGCCGACACCTTGTCCGGTGGCGAGGCGCAGCGCATCCGCCTGGCCAGCCAGATCGGCGCCGGCCTGGTCGGGGTGATGTACGTGCTGGACGAGCCCTCGATCGGCCTGCACCAGCGCGACAACGAGCGCCTGCTCGGCACGCTGACGCGGCTGCGCGACCTGGGCAACACGGTGATCGTGGTCGAGCATGACGAAGATGCGATCCGCCTGGCCGACCACGTGCTGGACATCGGCCCCGGCGCCGGCGTGCATGGCGGCGAAATCTGCGCGCAAGGCACGCTGGACGACATCCTGAAATCGCCACGCTCGTTGACCGGCCAATACCTGTCGGGCAAGCGCCGCATCGAGATTCCCAAGCAGCGCCACAAGCCCAACCCGAAGATGATGCTGCATCTGCGCGGCGCCACCGGGAATAACCTGAAGAATGTCGACCTGGATATTCCCGCCGGCCTGCTGACCTGCATCACCGGCGTGTCCGGCTCGGGCAAGTCGACGCTGATCAACGATACCTTGTTCACCCTGGCGGCCAACGAGATCAATGGCGCCTCGCACACGGTGGCGCCGCATCGCGAAGTCGAAAACCTGGACCTGTTCGACAAGGTGGTGGATATCGACCAGTCGCCGATCGGGCGCACGCCGCGTTCCAATCCGGCGACCTACACCGGCATGTTCACGCCGTTGCGCGAGCTGTTCGCGCAGGTACCGGAGGCGCGTGCACGCGGTTATTCGCCGGGGCGTTTCAGTTTCAATGTGCGTGGCGGACGCTGCGAGGCCTGCCAGGGCGACGGCATGATCAAGGTGGAAATGCACTTCCTACCCGATGTCTACGTGCCCTGCGATGTCTGCCACGGCAAGCGCTACAACCGCGAAACGCTGGAGATCCGCTACAAGGGCTTCAACATCAGCGACGTGTTGCAGATGACCGTGGAAGATGCGCTGCGCCTGTTCGAACCGGTGCCGTCGATCGCGCGCAAGCTGGAAACGCTGGTCGATGTGGGTCTGAGCTACATCAAGCTGGGCCAAAGCGCGACCACGCTCTCCGGCGGTGAAGCGCAGCGCGTCAAGCTATCCAAGGAACTGTCGCGTCGCGATACCGGGCGCACCTTGTACATCCTGGACGAGCCGACCACCGGCCTGCACTTCCACGATATCGAAGCGTTGCTCGGCGTGCTGCACAAGCTGCGCGACGAAGGCAACACGGTGGTGGTGATCGAACACAATCTGGACGTGATCAAGACCGCCGACTGGATCGTGGACCTGGGCCCGGAAGGTGGACATCGCGGCGGCACCATCCTGATTTCCGGTACGCCGGAAGACGTGGCCGCGCATAAGCCGTCCTATACCGGGCAGTTCCTGGCCAAGATGCTGCCATCGGTGAAGGCGCGCGAGACGCGTCCGGCGGCGATGGCCAACAAGCCCGATGCGCGCCCGCCGCGCAAGGTCAAACCGGAGAAGGTGGCCAAGGCCGCCAAATCCGCTACCAAGAAGACTGCGAAGAAGAAGGCAAGCTGATGAGCGAACACAAGGTACTGGCACGCATTCCGATCAGCGTGCGCTGGCGCGACATGGACAGCATGGGCCATGTCAACAACGCCAAGTACATTTCCTATCTGGAAGAAGCGCGGGTGCGCTGGATGCTGGGCGTGCAAGGCGTGGCGATGACCGACCGCATCGCGCCGGTGGTGGCCGCCACCAATGTCAACTACAAGCAGCCGTTGATCTGGCCCAACGACATCACCGTCGAGTTGTTCGTCGAACGCCTGGGCACCAGCAGCGTGACCATCGGCCACCGCATCTTCGACCAGAAGGACGACAGCAAGCTGTACTCAGATGGCAACGTGGTGGTGGTGTGGATCGATACGCAGACCGGCAAGAGCGCCGCGCTGCCGGATGCGGTGCGCGCGGCCAGCAGCTGAATTCCCACCGCCTCATTCGCTGAGGCTGCAGCGCGAAAGATCGGCGGCGGCTCCGTGTGGAGCCGCCGCTTTCATTTCAATGCCGGCGCAGGCGCGCAACAGCCATCAAACACTCAAGACCCGGGCGCGCGCTTGCGTGCTTCCAAGGTGGCCTTGATTTGGCGGCCGTCCTGCAGGGTGAAGCTCACCGGCACCTGCGCGCCCTCCTGCAGCGGCGCAGTGGCGTCCATCAACATCAGGTGCAGGCCGCCCGGCGCCAACGGCACCGATTTGCCGGCCGGCAATGCCAGTTCGGGCACCGCGCGCATGCGGCTGACGCCATTGACCTGGGTGGTTTCGTGCAAGGAGACATCGGCAAACACGCTGCTGTTGGCAGCGGTGATCTTCAGCGGCTGCGCACAGCCGTTATGAAATTGCCCGAACCCGGCCGCCATGCCCATGCCACCGGGCGGCGGGATGCGGATCCAGCCATTCTTGAATTCGGGCAGGCATTGCGCCGACACGCCCGCACTTGCCACCAGCGCCAACGCCGCGAGCACCACGCCGGCACACCTAACCCGCCTGCTTCGACTGCCGTCTATCATGACCTGACCTCCAGGAGCCCCGAATGAGCATCCAGATCTTAGACCATGGCCGTCTTCGCGAAATCCGTCTGGCGCGTCCGCCGGTCAATGCGCTGGACAGCGCGTTGTGCCAGGCGTTGAGCGTCGCGGTCCAGCAGGCGGGCGAGGAAGTCGATGGCATCGTGCTGTCGGGCAGCGAGCGGATTTTTTCCGGCGGCATGGATGTGCCGCATCTGCTGGCGCACGGTACCGACCGCGCCGCGCTACTGGCCAGTTGGACCGCGTTCTTCGATGCGGCGCAGGCGCTGGCCAACAGCCGCGTGCCGGTGGTGGCGGCCATCGGCGGGCATGCGCCGGCCGGCGGCTGCGTGCTGGCGCTGTGCTGCGACTACCGGGTGATGGCACGCAGTGCCGATACCGCAAGACCCTATACGATCGGCCTCAACGAGGTGCAGGTTGGCCTTGCTGCGCCAGAGGGGATCCAACGCCTGTTGCGCCGCGTGGTGGGCGCGCACCGCGCCGAACGCCTGCTGATCTCCGGGCAACTGCTGCCGGCCGAACAGGCGGTGGCGATCGGGCTGGTGGACGAACTGGTCGATGGCGAGCTGGTCACCGCGCGTGCGGTGGCGTGGCTGCAGGAGCTGCAGCAGCTCCCCCGCCAACCGATGTTGACCACACGCGCGATTGCGCGTGCCGACCTGCGCGCGGCATTGGCGCCGGAGTTGATCCAGCTGGAGCGTTTCATCGATGGCTGGTACGCGCCGGATGCGCAGGCCGCGCTGCATGGCCTGGTGGCGCGCCTGCAAAAGGCCTGAGCCCTGCCTCGCGGCGCCCATTGGGCGGGCCGGTATACTCGCGTTCCGTCGCATGCCCAGGCCAGCCCCTTGTCCGCCACCGCCGAACCCGTCGTCTCCGAACTGATCAGCCTGCTGTCGCTGGAGCGTCTGGAAGACAACCTGTTCCGTGGCCAGAGCCGCGACATCGGCACCAAATACGTGTTCGGCGGGCAGGTGCTGGGCCAGGCGTTATCGGCAGCGCAGGCCACGGTCGAAAACGGCCGCCAGGCGCATTCGCTGCATGCGTATTTCCTGCGTGCCGGCAATATCGACCACCCCATCGTCTACGACGTCGACCGCACCCGCGATGGCGGCAGTTTCTCGGTGCGCCGGGTTACCGCGATCCAGCATGGCAAGGTGATCTTTTTCTGCGCGGCTTCGTTCCAGGAGCGCGAAGATGGCGCCGAGCATCAGTCGGCGATGCCGGTGGTGCCGCCACCGGAAGACATCGAACCGGCCTCACCGCTGGCACCGGAAGTGTTGGCCAAGCTACCGGCCAAGGTGCAGCGTTGGCTGTCGCGCGGCGGCCCGTTCGAATTTCGCCATGTCTTTCCGCGCGACGAACTCAAGCCGCCCAAGCGTCCGCCGTTCCAGCAGATGTGGCTGCGCCTGAACGATCCCATCGGCGACGATGTGGGCCTGCATCAAGCGCTGCTTGCGTACGCGTCGGATTTTCAGTTGCTCGGTACCTCGACATTTCCGCACGGCATCAGCTATTACACGCCGAAAGTGCAGATGGCCTCGCTCGATCATGCCCTGTGGTTCCATCGCCCATTCCGTACCGACGACTGGCTGCTGTACTCGCTCGACAGCCCCACCGCGCAAGGGTCACGCGGCCTGGCCCGCGGGCAGTTTTTCACCCGCGACGGCGTGCTGGTGGCAAGCACCACACAGGAAGGCCTGATCCGGGTGGTGCCTGACGGCAGCGCGATTGCCGTGCCGGCCAAGGAGTAGACCTCACGCCGCGACGGTAAGGCACGCTGCTTGATGCCAGCACGCACCCTTGGCCGGGTCGAAGGCAGCCGAGCAACGCGCCCCGCGCACTGCAGACGCCGCAAGCTGGCATGCTTGCCTGCCATGGGCATGCGCATGCGATCACCTGACCACACCACCCGCACCTTGATGTTTCATCTTGAACTGGCGCCTCAACGGTGCCATCTGTTCCGGACCCAACGGCGTTTTCCACCATGCGCAAGATCTTCAGCAGTCAACGTATCGAAACCGCCGAAGGCGTGGCCAATCTGTTGCGCGATGCGGGAATCGAGATCCGCATCAGCAACGGTCGCTCTTATCAGAGCAAGCGCGGCGGCCAGTTCAGCTACCTGGAGCAGAGCAACGCCCAGGCGCAGCCCACCGTCTGGATCGTGCATGCCAACGACCAACCGCGCGCACGCGAGCTGTTGCGCGACGCCCGCCTGCTGGACACCACCCGTCGCGACCTGCCGAATGTGGAATACACCTTCCGCGAAGGCGAAAACGGCTCCAGCTCCAGTGCGCGCAGCTGGGCCTGGCGTATCCGCCTGGTGTTGCTGCTGGTGATCGGCGCCGTGGCGATGGTGGTGGTGATGCGCCATCGCAGCGCGCCGACGCAACTGGCACCAGCAGCCCAGCCGGCATCGCAACGGACGCCGACGCCAGATGGCGCACCACCGGCAGCAGAAGACGACGAAGTGCGCGTACGGATCCAGCCGACCCGCTGAACGCAGCTGGCCAGCGCGGCCATCCGCTGGTACGACAAGCATGCTCGTCGGCGCGGTCACATCCGTTGCCGGCCTGCGTCATGCTGGCACCAGGACATGGATTGCGCCGATGAACGCCGACACGCTGAATCTGATGTTGCAACGCGACCTGCCCAGCGCCGCGGCTGGCTGCCAGCAGGCTTACGGACGCATCGTGCTTGCCTGCCAGAACACGGTGACTGCGATCGCGCTGGCGATCACCCGCGACCTCGCGGCCAGCGAAGACATTGCCCAGGAGGCCTTCCTGCGTGCCTGGCAGCGGCTGGGGCAACTGCATCAGCCGGCCAGCTTCCTGCCCTGGCTTCGTCAGATCAGCCGCAACCTGGCGCGCGACTGGCTGCGCGCCAACCGCCATCGTGCGCTCGGTGGTGGGGCGGCGGAGCTTGCCATCGCGATGGCAGCCGACCCGGCGCCCTCGCCCGCCGACCAGTTGCTGCAGGTGGAAGAAGAGATCGCGGCGCTCGACATCATTTCTGCACTGCCGGAAGAAAGTCGCGAAACGCTGCTGTTGTATTACCGCGAAGGCCAGCGCTCGCAACAGGTTGCCTCGCTGCTTGGACTCAGCGATGCAGCGGTGCGCAAGCGCCTGTCGCGCGCACGTGCCAGCGTACGCAGCGAGCTGCTGCGCCGGTTCGGCGAATTCGCGCGCGGCAGCGCCCCCGGCGTGGCGTTCGCCAGCGCAGTAAGCTCGGCCAGCCTGTTGGGCGCGCCGGGCAAGGCTAGCGCGGCCGTTGTGCTGACGGGCATCGGAGGCGCGGGCAAACTAGGCGCGAGCGGGTTGAGCGGCTCGGCGCTTGGTGGGAGCGGCGCCGCGGGCGCACTCAGCCTCTGGCTCGGCATGCCGGCCCTGTTCGCTGCGTGCGCAGTGCTGGTTGCCGGGATCGGCACCTACTGGTCGTACTGGTACCTGCTGTGCTTCGCACAGAGCGCCAGCGAGGCAGCGGCGATCCGTCGGTTCGTGCACGTCACCACGCTGACCTCGGTGCTGGCGTGCGGCAGCACGCTGGTGCTGAAACACCTGCAGGCGGGCGCATGGGCATCGGTTCTGGCGCTGTGCGCAGGCATGGCGGTGCTCAACTATCAATCCCTGCGCGTCCTGCCACGTGTCATGCGCCCCATGCTCAAGCGCGATGCGCGCAGACGCGGCGTCACCCGGGCACCGCTGTTATACCGCTGCATGTTCAGTCCAGGCGCGATGCTGGTGAGCACTGCGGCTGTCATTGTGCCCGTCGTGCGGCACTACATGCAGTTGGGAATGCTCTGAGCCGACCGGATATCACCGCAGGAGACGATGACACGCCGGTGCGGGCCAAGTGAGCGCAGACGGAGCAACCCTGCGTATGGCAGCCTGGTGGCATGGGCGATGAGAACCGGTTCAGTGCGATGCGCGTGCGGCGGTGAGCCCGTAGCAAGCAACGTCGCATGATCCGAAGTGATGGGTTCGTATCCGACTGTCGCCGTCATCGGGCAGCGCCCGCGCTGCTATAAGCAGGCAGGATTCAACCAGACCACGGAGTCATGAAGTGAAGGCAAGCCTGTTCACCAGTCTGCTGATGATGGTCAGCATGAGCGCGCATGCGGACGGACTCACCAAGTCCCCCGATGGCAAGACGCTATCGGTGAGTTTCGGAGCACCCACCTTCAAGCAGGTGCTTCACTACCGCAAGCTCTACGACAAGAAGCCCTTCCCCGATGCGGAAATCTATTATTTCAGCAACGGCATGTACAAGATCATTTCCCAGGGCGAAAACCATTACGGCGTTTATGTCCTGCAGGGAACATTCGACGACCAGAGCTACACCATCCGGTTCATTTCCCTGCCCTCGGAAGACTGGGGCAACAAGACCGCGTTCCATCAGCTGACCTTCGTGCGCGGCGACAAGCAGAATGTCTTTATCCAGAACGCCATCGTCGACACCGGCGAAGCGATCGCGCAGCAGAACGGCACCTACACGCTGGAGAAGAACACCGTCTCCAATCCGGTTCCCACGTCCTGGAAGCACGACTGAGCGTTGTAGCCGCGCTCAGCGTCTGCCCCAAACGCAAGCGCCCTCCCGCCAGGCGGAAGGGCGCGGTCGATCGGCGCCTTGTTACGTACTGCAAATCGCGGGGTGAACTCACCGCTCACCCAAGCGGCACTCGCCGATACGCAGCGAGCGCCGCACTCGGCGATGCCTCAGCGGTTGGCCGCAGGTGCGCTCGCCGGTGCCGGCTTGCCATCGTCGCCGTGCCTGCCTATCCCACCCGGTCCGTGCCCGCCACGCCACTTGGACGCGGCATCGAACTCGGCCTTGCTCAACTTGCCGTCCTTGTCGGTGTCGGCCTTGGCGAACCACGCATCGCGATGCTGCTGCATGCGCAACTCACGGTCGGCACGGTCGACGAAGCCGTCCTTGTTGAGATCCATCTGGTCGAAGCGCGCAGCGAACTTGGGGTCGGCCTTGGCTTCTTCGCGGCTGATACGGCCGTCCTTGTTGGTATCGAGCTTGGCCATCCATTCGCCACGTCCGCCGCGCCCCGGGCCACGATGGTGCGGGCGCTCGTCGCGCGACAGCTTGCCGTCCTTGTTGGTGTCCAACGTATCGAACTGCGCGGCCAGCGTCGGATCGGCAGCCGCTTCGCTGCGGTCGATCACGCCATCGCCGTTCTTGTCGAGCTTGGCAGGCCGCGGCGCATCGCCGGGAGCCGGCACAGTGGCGGCGAATGCGGTGCCAGCGGACAGCGCGGCCAGCACGGCCAGGGCGAGAAAGGGTTTGCGTGACGTCATGAGACACTCCTGAAAGATAGGAACCACACGCGGCACCTGCATGGGCCGCATCGCGTGAGTGGTGCGTGCGGATCATCCGTGCGCTGCCACCAACACCCCCATCAACGCGCCATCGATGCGCGCGTTGACGCCCAGGCCGGACGTATTCATCCGGCGGACAGTCGCCGCTGATGCGACGCTCAGGCGCTATCCTTCGGCCATGGCCATCCATGCCGACACCCACGACGACCTGCGCCTGTTCCAGACCGGCGAGCATGCCTGTGGCTATTGGTCCGACCGGCAGGCGCGCGATCTGGTGCTGGATCCGCACGATCCGCGCCTGGGGGCGATCTATCCGCAAGCGCTGGCATGGGGCTTCCGTCGCTCCGGCGATCTGGTCTACCGGCCGCACTGCGAACGGTGCCGTGCCTGTGTGCCGGTACGCATCGCGGTGGATGCGTTCCACCCTGACCGCAGCCAACGCCGTTGCCTGGCGCGCAACCAGGATCTGATGGTCCGCGTGGTGGCCGCCGAGCGCACCGACGAACAACTGGCGCTCTATCGCCACTACCTCAAGCACCGGCATCCCGGCGGCGGCATGGATGAACATGGCGCCACCGAGTTTGACCAGTTCCTGATCGGCGGCTGGTCGCACGGGCGCTTTCTGGAGATCCGCGAACCGGCCATCGCCCACCTGCCCGGCCGGCTGCTGGCAGTTGCAGTGACCGATGTCACCGAGCATGCGTTGTCGGCGGTCTACACGTTCTACGCGCCGGAGGCGGCAGCACGCAGCCTGGGCACGTTCGCGATCCTGCAGCAGATCCAGTGGGCGCAACGCGAGCGACGCGCGCACCTGTATCTGGGGTACTGGATCGATGGCCACGCGAAGATGAACTACAAGCGCCGCTTCAGTGCACTGGAAGCCTACGATGGTCGCCACTGGCGCGGCTTGCCCGCTCACGCATCGGTCGACTGAACCGCCGGATTGCGACATCGGCGTGTCGCATCCCGCATGCGAGAATCTCGCAATGATCAAACCTTTCCTGCTGCTGACGCTGACCGCCTTGTGCGCGGCCTGCGCCCACCCCGCGCCCTCGCCCAAGATGCAGACCGACACCCTCGCCGCCCGGCCGGCCGCGGCACAGCTGCGCATCGCCACCTACAACACCTCGCTGTATTCGGACGAGGCCGGCGGCCTGATTCGCGAGCTGCAGGGCGATAGCGCACATGCGCGCAAGATCGCTGCGGTCCTGCAGCGCGTGCGCCCGGATCTGGTGCTGCTCAACGAATTCGACTTCGACCCGGAACATCGCGCTGCCGATCTGTTCCAGCAACGCTACCTGCAGGTCGCCCAGCCGGGCGGCGGCGAGGCGTTGCGTTATCCGTACCGCTATCTGGCACCGGTCAATACCGGCGTGCCGAGCGGCCTGGATCTGGACAACAACGGCAGCACCGGCGGCGAAGGCCGCGCGCGTGGCAACGACGCGTGGGGCTACGGGCTGCATCCTGGCCAGTACGGCATGCTGGTGTTGTCGCGCTACCCGATCGATGCGCAGGCGGTGCGAAGCTTCCAGCTGCTGAAGTGGAGCGCGCTACCCGGCGCACTGCGGCCGATCGATCCGGCCAGCAAGACGTCGTACTACAGCGATGCCATCTGGGCACAGCTGCGGCTTTCGTCCAAATCGCATTGGGATGTGCCGGTGCGCACGCCGCTGGGCGTCGTGCATGCGCTGGTGTCGCACCCCACCCCGCCGGTGTTCGACGGTGCCGAGAAACGCAACGCCGCGCGCAACCACGACGAACTGCAGCTGTGGCGCGCGTATCTGGACAACGCACCCGAAAGCCAACGCTGGCTCTGCGACGACAAGGGCGGCTGCGGTGGTCTGGATAGCGATGCGCGCTTCGTCATCCTGGGCGATCTGAACAACGACCCGGTCGATGGTGCCGGCCGGCATGCGGCGATCCGCGCCTTGATCGACCACCCGCGCGTCCTTCACTACCCCACCCCGCGCAGCGATGGCGGCCCGGAAAAAACCGCCGAATACGCCGCACTGGGCATCGCCCACAGCGGCGACCCGCACCAGGTCACCGGCGACTTCGGCCCGCAGGCCGGCACCATGCGCCTGGACTACGTGCTGCCGTCGCGCCAGTTCACCCTGATCGGCAGCGGCATTTTCTGGCCGGCCAGCAGCGCACCAGAAGCGGCGATTGCCGATGGCAGCGACCACCATGCGGTGTGGGTGGATGTGGCTAGCAACTAAGCAATCGTACCGAGGCTCCGAGATGTCACGCTCTGGGCCTGGTGTCGACGGCTGCTTATAACAGTAAGGCCATACGCTAGAAAGGGAAGATTCAGCGCCCCGAGTCCTAACGCCATGCCGGAAGAGCAGACGACTTTCGGAGGCAACTGAGGCAGTGATCGACAAGGCTCCGAGGGCGCCCCCATTGAATCTGGTGGTCCCGATCCGATCGACAGGCTTACACTCCCTCGCAGACAGGTATCGTGAGCAAGTTGAATGAGACTGCATTTCCACGACGCGCGCGGTTTCCTGCGTACTTTTTTTCTGCCATTGGCGCTCGCGCTTCTTGCGAGCGCGTGCAGCGCAAGCAAGCCACCGTCTTCTGAAAAAGAAGACCTTCTCCTCATTCGGCCATTTCCGGTGGATGCCACCGATGCCCATGTGCGCTTCGAATTCGAAGCAACGCCGAAGAATGTAAATCTCACTCAATCCTACATCGTTGGATTGACTTTGAACCGCAAAGGCGAGCTCGATCCAGTCACTTTCTTAAATAACGGGAAATCTCCGCCACGATATGCGGTCCATGTCGAGGCCTGCAAATGGATCGGGGATCAATGCCAAAAACTACCCACTGAAGACGCGTTTCAAGCGTACATCAAGAAAGAACCAGCTAGACGTAAATTTTTTGAATGGCGGTTCGGAAACGAGGAAAAAAAATACATTGACGTCGCCGCACACACCTCAGATACGAGCAACTGGACCGTTTGCTATTTGCCAATAGACAGCTACGGCCGATACCGCGTCGATGTCTCATCTCAATCAGGAAATCCAGCACTCAAAGACCCGTCTGCGCAAATTTCCGTTCAACGGGAATGGACTTCCTCCAAATAATCAAAAATGAATTTGAATGGGGCATCTAATGGACAGGCAGCATTACACAGTAACGGTCGTCATTGCCGCGCCCGGGACGCCCCTTTATACAAAGGGAAAGCAACAATTGGTGGATGGTGAACCAGCCACCTCTGGCCCAGGGCACATGTTTTTCGTACTCGACGATGGCAAAAGCAGGCCAGCCAGCTATGGCTTTGCCCCGATCACTCATGGGCAAATGAACGGCCCAGGAAAAATCTATGACACAGATGCAAGCGAATATCACAGGCCAGCATACTCAAGAACCATCGAAATAAGCAAAGAACAATATGAAAAACTCCATAAATTTGGGGAAGAACCAGAAAAATTTGGTTTTGACACGCAATACAGGGACGTACGCAACAATTGCGTCGATTTCACCTGGGCGGCCCTCAATCATGCCGGACTCCATCGAAACAAGAGCATTGATGTAAATGGCTTACTTATTCCAGGAGCCGGGCAACTGCTTCCGGACGTTCGCATCCCTCTGCCGCTAGAAGGGCCTGGAAAAGATGCTTACCGCCCGCTACGCAATATCCACGGTGTAGAGAGCATTGAGGCACCATTTCCTGACAGTCCATTGAACAGGGAAATCCGTAACCCGCTTCCATCGCAAAGGTCTTTGCAGCAGCACATTCTCAGCGAGGAGCGGCACGCGCCATCGTTAAAGGATCCCACGCATCCCGGCTACCAACTGTTTGCACAGGCAAAGGATCACATACAGATACTGGATCGCGAGCACGGACGACAAACGGACGCGCGCAGCGCCAATCTTGCGGGCTGCCTGGCGGTGCAGTCCTGCAAGATGGGAATGGACCGCATCGACGAAGTCAGGCTGAGCGACGATGCCTCGCGCGCATTTGCAGTGCAGAACAATCCTTACTCGGCCGGATCGCACGACCAGCTGCGTGCCCATGTCGATACGGTCGCCGCACTCAATACACCGCTGGAGCAGAGCAGTCAGGAATGGACAAAGGCTGCAGCCGAACGCGGGCAGGCAGAGCAGCATCGGAACTTGCAACAAGAGCAGACGCAGGCACCAGCAGCTCGGACCATGAGCTGACCGCACGAGAGTCGCCAGATGTGCACTCCTGCGCCCGACCTGTTGGCTACTAACTGACTTGTCAGAGCCAGCAACCATAGTCTACGGTGCAGCAACCTTGTCACTGCACCAATGCGAGTCGGCAGGAAACTCAGGCCTGCAGCTGGATCGTCAACGCGGCAGCGGCGACGCGCGCCTTCTCACGCGCCGCATCGATGCTGTCCGCGCGCGCCAGGGTGACGCCGACGCGGCGATGGCCGTCCACCCGGGGTTTGCCGAACAGGCGCAGTGCGGTGTCCGGGTCGCGCAGCGCCTCGGCCACGTTGTCGAACACCGGCACGCCATTGCCGTGCGCCAGCAACGCGCACGATGCCGAGGGGCCGGCCTGACGGATCACGCCGCCGTCCTGCGCGCCCACCGGCAGGCCGAGAATGGCGCGGGCATGCAGCGCGAATTCGCTCAGGTCCTGCGACACCAGCGTGACCAGACCGGTGTCGTGCGGGCGCGGCGAGACTTCGCTGAACCACACTTCGTCGCCCTTGACGAACAACTCCACGCCAAACAGGCCCCAGCCGCCGAGCTCGTCGGTGATGGCCTTGGCGATTTCCTGCGAGCGGCGCAACGCAGCGGCCGACATCGGTTGCGGCTGCCAGCTTTCGCGGTAGTCGCCGTCCTGCTGCCAGTGCCCGATGGGGTCGCAGTACGAGGTGCCACCGGCATGCCGCACGGTAAGCAAGGTAATTTCGTAATCGAAATCGATGAAGCCTTCGACGATGCAGCGACCGGCACCGGCACGCCCACCGGTCTGCGCATACGCCCACGCCGCATCGATATCGGCCTCGCTACGCAGGGTGCTCTGGCCCTTGCCCGAGGACGACATCACCGGCTTGACCACGCATGGCACCCCCACCGCGGCGATTGCATCGCGATATTCCTCGACGGTATCGACAAAGCGATACGGCGAGGTCGGCAGGCCCAGCGTTTCGGCTGCCAGGCGGCGAATGCCTTCGCGGTCCATGGTCAGGCGCGCGGCACGCGCCGTCGGGATGACCTTCTGGCCTTGCTCGCGTTCCAGCGCCACCAGGGTTTCGGTATGGATCGCTTCGATCTCCGGCACGATCAGATGCGGCTGCTCGCTGGCGATCAGCGCGCGCAATGCTGCGGGGTCGAGCATGTCCAGCACATGCGAGCGGTGCGCCACTTGCATCGCCGGTGCATTGGCATAGCGGTCGGCTGCGATCACTTCCACACCGAAACGCTGCAGCTCGATCGCCACTTCCTTGCCCAGTTCGCCCGAGCCCAGCAACAACACGCGGGTGGCGGAAGGCGATAACGGCGTGCCGAAAGTGGTCATGAGCGCGGTCCAAAGCGAGAGGGGCCGCCATTCTAACGGTTGCCCACTGCCACGCCGACGAACGGCTATTGTTTAACTGATATCACATTGATATCTTTTTACCATTCCACAAGGACTCGCGCTCATGAAAGAGAAGCCGATCGGTTCGTTACCCGGCATTCCCGTCGTTCTCGTCGCAGGCGCCGGCCTTGTCGGTACGTCTTGGGTTGTATTGACGATGATGGCCGACAACAGCGTCACGCTGGGCGCATTCATCGCCGCGGTACTGGTCGCGGCGGCGTGCATTTTCATGCTGGCCGGGCTGTACACGCTGGAGCCCAACCAGGCCGCGGTACTGAGCCTGTTCGGCAAGTACGTCGGCACCGTCAAGGACGCCGGCCTGCGCTGGAATGTGCCGTTCTACGCCAAGCGTCGCGTCAGCCAGCGCGTACGCAATTTCGAAAGCGGGCGACTCAAGGTCAACGAGCTGGATGGCAGTCCGATCGAAATCGCTGCGGTGATCGTATGGCAGGTGCTCGATGCCTCCGAAGCGGTCTACAACGTCGACGACTACGAAAGCTTCGTGCATATCCAGTCCGAAGCGGCGCTGCGTGCGATGGCGACCAGCTATCCGTACGACCAGCACGAAGACGGCCAGATCTCGCTGCGCAGCCATCCGGCCGAAATCAGCGAGCAACTCAAGCGGCATCTGGACGAGCGCCTGACCCAGGCCGGCGTGGACGTGATCGAGGCGCGCATCAGCCACCTGGCCTACGCGCCGGAAATCGCCCAGGCCATGCTGCAGCGCCAGCAGGCCAATGCGGTGATTGCCGCACGCTCGCGCATCGTCGCCGGCGCAGTGGGGATGGTCGAAATGGCGCTGTCGGAGCTGCACAAGAATGGCGTGGTGCAGCTGGACGAAGAGCGCAAGGCGCATATGGTCAGCAACCTGCTTACCGTGTTGTGTTCCGATCGCGGGACCCAACCGGTGGTCAACGCCGGCTCGCTGTATTGAGGGCTGCCGATAAAACACCTGCGCTCACTGCCGCCCGGGCGCAGCCGCGGTTCGGCATCGGCATGCGCCACTCGTACACTGCGCTTGTGGGCGCGCCCTCCACGCCACCTGGCGAGCGCTCGCTTCCGTTGCGTCAGCCACTCCGAGATCGATCTGATGAATATCATGGTGCCCCTGGTGGTTGCGCTTTCCGGCTTGCCCGCGCTTGCCATCGCCGCGTCCATCGGCGCCGACGATGACGACCGTGCACGCGGGCTGGGCCTGCGCTGGGCATTGATCAGCCTGGTGATCCTGGTCGGCGCCGCATGCCTGTACTGGGCTGGCGACAATCGCGCCGGCATCTATGCCGTGGTGATCGGCATGCTCATCGGCGTCAACGCGTTGATCGTGTCGATGGTGATGCACCTGCGCCGTCACGGCGGCCGCAGAGACGGCAAATGAGCGAAAAAAAAGCCTACCCGCTGCGTATCAACGCCGATGTGTTGGCCGCCGTGCAGCGCTGGGCCGACGACGAATTGCGCAGCCTCAATGCGCAGATCGAATACGTGCTGCGCGATGCGTTACGCAAGGCTGGCCGGCTACCGAAACCGCAGGGCGAAAAAGAACAATCCGAAAATTGATCACGCGCCGTCGATCATCCAGACGCGACTGCGCACCGGTGTAGCGGTTCGCCCATCTGGGTCGGTGCGGGTCACAGCGCCTGGCCGGACTGGCAGCGCTCACCAGGCAACCGCTAAGCTGCGTAGATGCATCATCTTCAACGTGTACTCCTCAATACCAGCGCGATCGAGCTGTGGCCGGCCGATCTGCTGCGCGCGCGCGGCAATGCGGATGCGCGTGTGCTGGCACAGGCCGACTGGCTACTGCGGCGCAAACGCGATGGACGCTATCTGGCTGCACATCTTCCGCAGGGTCTGATGCCGCTGATCCCGCGGCTGGCACGCGAGCATGGCCTGGACGAAGCATTGGACCGTCTGCAGACCGCAACCGGCCGCATCGGCCAGGTACGCGACGACACGCTGGCGATCGACGGATTGCAGTGCCGGCTGAGCCAGCTCGGGCTCGCCGCCGACGACTATGTGCAACGGACCGGCCTGCAGTTGATTGCCGAACCGGCCGCACTGCAGTTTGCCGGACGCGATCGCTTCGGCCGCCCGCTATGGCTCAGTGCCGGCGCTGCACGCGCATGGCGACAGATGCGTGCGGCTGCGCTGCGCGCAGACATCGTGATCGATGCGATTTCCGGCTATCGCAGCCACGACTACCAACTGGGCATCTTCGAGCGCAAGTTCGCGCGCGGGCTCACCCTGGAGCAGATCCTGACGGTCAACGCAGCGCCGGGTTTCAGCGAACATCACAGCGGCGACGCACTGGATCTGGGCACACCGGGCGAGCCGCCGGCCGAAGAGTCCTTCGAAGCCACGCCCGCATTCGCCTGGTTGTGCAGCAACGCGCACGCATTCGGCTACCGCCTGAGTTATCCACGCGACAACCCGCATGGCATCGTCTACGAACCGTGGCATTGGCGTTGGTCGGCGGGATGAGCCGGTCGCACGTCATGCGCCACGCAGCGCGGCTGGACAGGACGGCCCGTCGCGTCTGCCCCGCGTGCGTTCGCCCTACTCCTGCGAACGCGGTGTCGGCACCTTGGTCCCCACACTGAAGTCGGCAATCTTCCACAGATAGAACGCGGCATAGGTGCGGTACGGGCCCCAGCGTTCGCCGCGTGCGGCCAGTTCCCTGGGGGTGGGCATCTGCTCCTGCTTGTCCACGCGCTGCGCCCCTTTGCGTACGCCCAGGTCGTCGATGGGCAGCAGATCCGGGCGGCCCAAGCGGAACATCAGCATCATTTCCACCGTCCAGCGGCCGATGCCGCGCACCGGCACCAGCGCCTGCACGATGGCGTCCTCGTCCATGAAAGCGAGCCTGCGCAGCGAGGGAATCTCGCCTTCGCGTTCGCGCCGTGCCAGATCGCGCAACGCCAACGCCTTGTTGCCGGAAACGCCGCAGGCACGCAGCGCTGCATCGTCGATACGACCGAGGGTGTCCGCATGCAGCCGCTGCGCACCGATCGCCACTTCCACCCGCGCCACGATGGTCGACGCCGCCTTGCCGCTGAGTTGCTGGAACAGGATGGCGCGTGCCAGCGCATCGACCGGGTCGAAGGGTTTGTGCCAGCCCGGTTGCGGGGCGATCGGGCCGATGCGCTTCATCCACGCACCCAGCGCGCGATCGCGCCGGGACACATGCGCGAACGCAGCCTCCACATCGAATCCGCGGGCATGGCGCGGCATGCTCAGCGCCTCAACGCACCAATGGCCAGCACCACCCAGCCCAGCATCAGGCCCACTCCGCCGACCGGCGCCAGGGTGGTCGGCCACTGCAGCAACGCGCCCCCGACCAGGCTGCCGGCAAACAGCAACGTGCCGAGCAACAGCAGGTACAAGCCCACCCGGCCCAGCGCACGCGTTTCGGTGGCGCCCAGCACGGTGAGGACCGCGCCATGGCCGAATGCGTACAACGACGCCAGCTGCAGCCGCGACTGCACCATCGCATCGGCAACGCCGTGCGAGGCATAGGCCGATAGACCGACGGCAGTGGCCGCCAGCAGGCCGCCGCAGCAAGCCAGCAGCGAGGGGTGTTTCTTGCGACGATCAAGCAAAGACATGCAGGCAACTTCCATGGCAGCGCCGCAGCGCAAAAAAAACGCGCCGCAAGACTGCGGCGCGTTTTCGTCTGGATCAGCTCATCGTGGTGAGACGATTACTTGATGGCCCAGTAGACGTCGTAGGTGCCGTCCTGGGTGAACGACTTGTCCACGCCACCCTTCCACGCTTCGTACGGACGATCGGTCACGTCCATGCCGCTGGTGGCAGCCCAGGCGCGCAGCGAGTTACGCACTGCGTCCAGACCGGCCATGTGGCCTGCGTAGGTCGCAAAGGCCGAACGGTGCGCCGGAACCCGCTGGTACTTCACCGGTGCTTCGGACGGAATATTGAGCTTCAACTCGTCGCCCGTTGCAGCCACCGGGGTTGCATCGGCGGGTGCCGCGGCAGTCGCGTCGTCCTTCTTGGCGTCGGCCTTGGCGTCGGCCTTCGGAGCACCACCAGCGCGCTTGCGCACCGGCTGCACCACGTCGAAGGCGTACTTGTCCGAAGCGAAGTCGGTGGTCACGATGCGCACCGGACCAACCGCCTCAAGGCCGTTGGAATCCATCACGCGCTTGATCCACTCCTGGTTGTCCTTGATCGACTTCTTGATCGTCTCGTTGTCACGATCGATGTTGCCCGCGGTGACGACCAACAGGTCCTCGGCCGGCACATCGACGATCTTGAGGTCGCTCAACACCGGCTTGCCGTCAAGCTCGGCGCGGTAGTCGAAGTTCGGCACGGTGGCCAGCGCAGTCGCCAGACGCGACAGACCCAGCTTCAGGTCGTCGCCCACGTGGCGGCTGACGTACAGGCCGGCATAGCGACCAAACAGGTTCCAGCCGTACTTGACGCTGTAATCCTGGGTGATCTTGACGTTCTTGTTGTTCTTGCCGGTCGGCACCAGGGTGAAATTGGTGACCTTGTCGTAGCCCTTGGTGGGATCTTCGATTGCGATCTCAACACGCTCGTTCTTGACGCTGTTGGTGATCTCCCAGCTGCCGTTGCCGATATAGCCCTCGGTGGAGCTGTATTCGACGCGTGCACCCTTGCCCTCTTCCGGGCCGGCCAGCTTCAGCTGGATCTTCGGGTCACGCAGCACAAGCGGGTTCCAATCCTTGAAACGACGGAAGCTGTTCACGGTGTCGTAAACAATCGTCATCCTGCGGTTGGTCTCAACACTCTCGGACATCTGCCGCTCCGAGGGCAACACCAAGCCCACCACGACAAACAAGCCAGCCACGATCCCCAAGGCGATCAGGAACTCGATAATACGGGTCATTCAGGAGGTCTCCGGGGCCGATCCCACGGCCGGGTTGAGTGAAGCGAAGCCACCATCCTAGCAGGCTTCGAGAAAGATGTTCAGTTGTGCGACGGGTAGCGCGGTCTTGCGGTGTCATTCACCGCGCAACACAGCGCGTGGGGGATGCGCAATCCCAACCTGCACAAGGGTTTGGGCGATTGCGCGCCGCTATCATGCACATCACGTGCTGCGTGCGTGTGATGTTGCAGTGGCCAGGCGGCACCGGCCCGCCCGTTTCGCAGTCCGACCGGCGCCGCAGCGTCCTGAATGCGAGTCCGGTGCCTGCTGCAGGCCGGCTTGGCGTCGAGCTCGCCGGCGCAGGGCCGAGCTCACACCAGCTGCAGTTCGAATGCTTTCAGCACCGCGCGGGTGCGGTCGCGTACGCCGAGCTTGGAGAGGATGTTGGAGACGTGATTCTTGATGGTGCCTTCGGCCACACCCAGCGAGTTGGCGATTTCCTTGTTGGAAAACCCACTCGCCATCAGCCGCAGGATCTCGGTTTCGCGGTCGGTGAGCGGATCGGGGCGGTCCAGGCTGACGAACTCGTTACGCATGTGCTCCAGACCCGACAGCAGGCGCTGGGTCACCGCCGGCTGCACCAGCGAGCCGCCTTCGGCGACGGTGCGGATGGCGCCAACCAGTTGTTCCAGCGAGACGTCCTTGAGCAGATAGCCCTTGGCGCCGGCCTTGAGCCCGGCCAGCACCAATTGGTCGTCGTCGAAGGTGGTCAGGATGATCGTCGGCGGCAGGGTGCCGTTGCGCGAGAGCATCTGCAGCGCTTCCAGCCCGGACATCACCGGCATGCGCATGTCCATCAGCACCACGTCCGGCTGGATCTGCGGAATCTGCTCCACTGCCTGCTTGCCGTCGGAGGCCTCGGCCACCACCTCGATGCCGTCGTCCAGCGCCAACAGCGAGCGGATCCCCTGGCGCACCAGGGTTTGATCGTCGACCAGGCACACACGGATCATCACAACACTCCTTGGGTCACGGCCGCAGGCATCAGTGCCGGCGCGCCTGGAACAGCGATGCGCAGGCCAAAGCCCTCACCCCGCCGGGTTTGAATTTCGAGCTTCCCACCATACTGGTTCAGCCGCTCACGCATGCCGCGCAGCCCGTTGCCGGGCGCGACCGCATCGGCGCCGTGGCCGTCGTCGCGGGCGTCGATCAGCACCGTATCGGCATCGCGGCGCACCTGGATCCACAGGTTGCGCGCGCCGGCATGGCGCACCGCATTGGTGATGATTTCCTGGGTACAGCGCAGCAGCACGTGGGCGCGCTCGGGGTCGTCCAGGGTCAGCGGCTGGGCGATGTCCAGGTGGATATCCAGCGACGGCACCTGGGTGACCAGCGGGCGCAGCGCCGCTTCCAGGTCGATCGCGCCGCTGTCGCGCAGATGGCTGACCGCCTCGCGCACATCGGTGAGCAACAATTTGGCCAGCGTGTGCGCCTGGCGCACGTGCTCCTGGGCCTGGCCCTCGGTGATGTGGCCGGCCACTTCCAGGTTGAGGCTGAGCGCGGTGAGGTGGTGGCCGAGCAGGTCGTGCAGCTCGCGCGAGATGCGGGTGCGCTCGTTGATGCGCGCACTCTCGGCCAGCAACGCGCGGGTGGCGCGCAGTTCGGCGTTGAGCCGGCGCTGCTCTTCGCGCGCATCGGTCTGCTGGCGGGCCACCAGGCTGGTGACGAAGATGAACATCGAAAAGCCGCCGTACAACAGCGACTGCATCAGCGCCGCGAACAGGGTGAAGTCCGGGCGCAGGTAGTAGAACACCGGCAGCACCGCCAGCTGGCTCAGCACCAGCCATAGCACGCCCACGCGTAGCGGCAGCAGCCACGGGATCACCCCGGCCGCCACCATCATCAGGATGCTGCCGAGCCCGGTTCCGCTCAGATAGCTCACCGCCAGCGCGCAGATGGTGAGCAGCAACAGGATCAACCGGTCGTACCAGTGCGCGTGGCCGCCGCTGTTCAAGCCGCGGGTCAACCAGAAGTAGCTGGCGCCGAAGCCGATGAAGAATGCCGACATCATCACCGCCTCGGCCACGCTGCGGTGGTCGCCTTCTTCGGCCGGCGGCCAGTAGGTGTACACCAAGGGCATGACGATCATCGCCCAGGTGAACAGGCCGGCAAAGCGCAGGACGCGCGTGTGACTGAGGTATCCCAACATGCCCGCATCTTAGGTGTAAGCGACCGCGCTGCCCTCTTGCCGGAAGTCATGCATGCCGGCAGGTGCACGGGTGGCGGATGTCGGGCCCGCGCAGCGCCTGTGCTGACGCGCCGTTGCACGCCGGCACCTGCCGCGCGCCGGCCGATCGCATGCGCTGGGTCGCCGCTTCAGGCCCCGCATGTAATAATCCGACGCAGATCCGATTTCGGGTCGACGCGTTACCCCACGGAGTCCCAATGTCGATCGTCATCCGCGACGTGCGCGAGCACGAGCTCGATTCCGTCCTGGCCCTGAACAACAATGCCGGACTGGCGATCCTGCCGCTGGATTCAACCAGGCTGCAACGTTTCTACGAGCAGGCCGAGTATTTCCGCGTCGCCGAGCGCGACGGCAACCTGGCCGGGTTTCTGGTCGGTTTCGGAAGCGGCAGTGCGCACGACAGCAGCAATTTCGCCTGGTTCCGGGACCGTCACCCGGAATTCTTCTATATCGACCGCATCGTGGTCGCCAGCCGCCGCCGCGGCGGTGGCGTCGGGCGGGCGTTCTATGCCGATGTGCAGAGCTATACCGAGCTGCGTTACCCGCAGCTGGCGTGCGAGGTGTTCCTGGACCATGGCGCAGATGCGGCCTTGCTGTTCCATGGCAGCTTCGGCTTCCGCGAGGTTGGCCAGAACACCATGCCCGATGTGGAAGTGCGCGCCAGCATGCTGATGAAAGACATGTGCAGCTATCGGTGGGTCAAGGAGACCTATGGCGGCAAGTTGCCCGACCACTTGCCGTGGGTGGGCCGGCCGCGTCATGCCGCCACCACCGCTAGCCCATCGACGGGGAGCTGAGTTGTGGCAAGTGTGAATGTGGATTTTGAACAGGCCGGCGAACTGAAGATCGGCCAGGTGGGCATCGCCAACCTGCGTGTGCGGACGCTGGATGTGCCGCGGCTGGTGCAGGAAATGCGCGAGCGCGTGAGCCGCGCGCCCAAGTTGTTCGGCCGTGCGGCGGTGATCCTGGATTTCGGCGGGCTGTCGCAGGTGCCGGACCTGGCTACGGCCAAGGCGCTGCTGGACGGCCTGCGCGATGCCGGCGTGCTGCCGGTGGCGCTGGCCTACGGCACCAGCGAGATCGACCTGCTGTCCCAGCAGTTGGGCGTGCCGCTGCTGGCCAAATTTCGCGCGCAGTACGAGCCGACCGCGGTCAGTCCGCCACCGCCACCGCCGCCGCCCGCACGTGCCGAGCCGGCACCGCCGGCCGCGCGACCGGCGCCGGGCCGGATGCAGCGCACCGCGGTGCGTTCGGGTCAGCAGCTGTACGCGGAGAACTGCGACCTGACCGTACTCAGTACGGTCGGTGCCGGGGCCGAGGTCATCGCCGACGGAAGCATCCATATCTACGGTACCCTGCGTGGCCGCGCTCTGGCCGGCGCGCAGGGCAATCCCGACGCGCGCATCTTCTGCCGCGACTTCCACGCCGAACTGGTTGCCATCGCTGGCCACTACAAGGTGCTGGACGATGTTCCCATGGACCTGCGTGGCAAGGCCGTCCAGGTCTGGCTGGAGCAGGATCAGATCAAGATCGCTGCGCTTGATTGACGCGGCCCAACCACAGAAATATTCGGAGAAATCCTTTGGCTGAAATCATCGTAGTCACCTCCGGCAAGGGCGGCGTCGGCAAGACCACTACCAGCGCGAGCCTGGCCTGCGGGCTGGCCAAGCGCGGCAAGAAAGTAGCGGTCATCGACTTCGACGTCGGCCTGCGCAACCTGGACCTGATCATGGGCTGCGAGCGGCGCGTGGTGTACGACTTCGTCAACGTCGTGCACGGCGAAGCAACGCTCAAGCAGTCGCTGATCAAGGACAAACGGTTCGAGAACCTTTACGTCCTGGCCGCCTCGCAGACCCGCGACAAGGACGCGCTGACCCAGGAAGGCGTGGAAAAGGTGCTCAAGGACCTGGCCGCCGACGGCTTCGACTACATCGTCTGCGATTCGCCGGCCGGCATCGAAAAAGGCGCGTTCCTGGCGATGTATTTCGCCGACCGCGCGGTGGTGGTGGTCAATCCGGAAGTCTCTTCGGTGCGCGACTCGGACCGCATCATCGGCCTGCTCGATTCCAAGACCCGCAAGGCCGAAGAAGGCAAGGCCGTGCCGGCGTTCCTGCTGCTGACCCGCTACAGCCCGGGCCGCGTGGAAGGCGGCGAGATGCTCAGCATCACTGACGTGGAAGAAGTGCTGGGCCTGAAGGCGATCGGCGTGATTCCCGAATCCGGCGACGTGCTCAACGCCTCCAACAAGGGCGAGCCGGTGATCCTGGATGCCGAGTCCCCGGCCGGCCAGGCGTATGACGACGCAGTCGCCCGCATCATGGGCGAGGAGCGCCCGATGCGATTCACATCCGTGGAGAAGAAAGGCTTCTTCAGCAAGCTGTTCGGAGGGTAAGCATGGGCCTGCTCGATTTTCTCAAGAGCAAGAAGAACACCGCCGAGACGGCCAAGAACCGCCTGCAGATCATCATTGCGCAGGAGCGCAACCACCGCGGCGGGCCGGATTACCTGCCGCTGATGCAGCGCGAACTGCTGGAAGTGATCAAGAAGTACGTCAACATCGATGCCGATGCCGTGCGCGTGGATCTGGTCAAGGACGGCGAACACGACGTGCTGGACATCTCGGTCGCCCTGCCGGAAGACGGCGACAAGTAAGCGCCGACAACGGCACCGCGTTCGCACGGTGCCGTTGTTGCATGTGACCCGACCGCGAGCCATTGCGCGTGACCACCGCCCCCACTGCCACACCCACCGCTGCCGATGTTCTGTGCGTGGCCGATATCGGCCTGGACGCACCTGCCGCCCTGCTCGCGCGCTATGGCTTGCGCCTGCATCGCGTGGACAGTGGTGCAGCGATTCCAGGCAGTTTCTGGGGCGAACCGGAGGCCGGCATCATCGGCTGCGACGTTTACGTGCGCGACGACACCCCGGTGCATTCGCTCCTGCACGAAGCCGGACATCTGATCGTGCTGCCTGCGGAAAAACGCGCCGCCGTGCATACCGACGCCACCGATTCGGTGGAGGAAGAAGACGCCACCTGTTACCTGCAGATCCTGCTGGCCGAGCAACTGCCCGGCGTGGGCAGCGCGCGCCTGATGGCGGACATGGACAGCTGGGGCTATACGTATCGGCTGGGCTCCACCCGTGCCTGGTTCGAGCAGGACGCGGAGAACGCGCGCAGCTGGCTGGACGCACGCGGCCTGTTGCCTGCCTGAGCTTGCGCGGCGCGTTCAAGTGGCTGCCCAACCGCAGCGAGCAGTGGTCAGCAGCGACGGGCATCAGGGCAGTGCGGCGTTCGCAGCAGCAGCGGCGAACGTGTGGCACCTGCAGTACCGAATAGCGGACGCGCCGTCTGGGCTGAGCGCAGTCGATCGAATGATCGGCCTCAGGATCCCGTTGCCGTGGCGCCGGAGAGATCCAGCGTGGCCACCGTGCCCTGCCCTGCATTGGAATCCAGCTGCAGATGCCAGCCCAGGTGCTCGCACAACCGTCCGATCAGCTCCAGCCCGATGCCACTCCCCTGGCGTGCGTTGCCGCGCGCCAGGCGCGTATAGATGGCGCTGATCTCTTCGGGCGTCATGCCATGGCCGGGGTCGGCAATGCGGACCACGCCGGGCGCCGACAGCGAGATGCGAATGATGCCGCGGTCGCTGTTTTCGATGGCGTTGCGCAACAGGTTGCCGATGGCCGTCTGCACGATGGCGACCGGGGCGACCAGCCTGCACGGCGGCAACGGGTCCACGACCAGTTGCAGATCCTTGTCGGCGCACAGGTGCGTGTGGTCGGCCACGATGTCCGGCAGCAACTGATCCAGCCGCAACGCATCGCTGCTGCGCACCAGCCGGCCTGGGTCCTTGGCCAGCACCAGCAGCAAGGTGATCAACTGCTCGACCGAGGCGCTGGTCTGGGCAATGCGCTGCAGCTGGTGGCGTACCGCCGGCGGCGTGCCGGGTTGCTCCAGCGCCAGCTCCACCGCATTGCCGATCACCGCGATGGGCGTGCGCAATTCGTGGCTGGCGCTGTCGATGAAGGCCCGCTCTCGGTCGACGAACTGGCTATTGCGTTCCAGATAATCGTTGAGCGCATCGGCAATTACGTACAGTTCGGCGCTGCCCTGTGGCCCGACCGCAATCTGCTGCGCACGCTGCCCTGGACGCAACGCCCCGATGTCGCGCGCAAGTTCCACCAAAGGGCGCACCAGCCGGGCCATCGCATACGTACCCATCAGCAAGGTGATGCCGATCAGCGCGATGCCAGCGGCCAGCATCCAGCGGGTCAGGAATTTTTCCAGCGCTTCGAAATCGGTGATGTCCAGCACCAGGGCCAGGCGGCCGGCATGCGCGGTGTCGCGCACCATCACGGCACTCTGGCGGCCGGCGATCTCCAGACCGTCATGCAGGCCGGGATGCAGGGTGCGCAAGACCGGCGGCGTGCGCGCGACATCGTCGACGCGGTACAGCCGCAAGGTGTCCGAGTCCTGCCAGTGATACTCCGGATTCTGCACGCTGCGCTCGAGAATGCTGTCCAGTTCGGAATTGAGCAGCGAGCGCCACACGCCGTGTTCGGCGCGTTCGTGCAGGTACTGCGCGGTGCCGAACACCGCCAGGGTCATCAGCAGCGTGTAGCCGAACAACCACACCAGCACGCGGCGACCCAACGGGCGCTGTTTAGACATCGCTGCAGTCGCCAGCGCCAGGTGCATCGGCCGCATCCAGCTGCGCCAGCCGGTAGCCGAGCCGCGGCAAGGTATGGATCAGTTTTTGCGCGAACGGGCCGTCCACGCTGCGACGCAACTCATAGATATGCGAGCGCAGCATGTCGCCGTCGGGCGGATCGTCGCCCCACAACGATTGCTCCAGGCGTTGCCGCGTCACCGCAGCTGGGCTGGCCTGCATGAGCACCTCCAGCAACTTGCGGCAGGCCGGATACAGATGCAGCACCTGGCCGGCGCGCGTCGCTTCCAGCGTGGCCAGGTCCAGGCGCAGGTCGGCCACTTGCAGCAGTTTGCCGCGGCGACGGCCGTGCGCACGCGCCAGCAAGGCTTCGATGCGCACCTCCAGCTCGGGCAGTGCGAAGGGTTTGGTCAGGTAGTCGTCGGCGCCGGCGCGGAAGCCGGCGATCTTGTCCGGCAGTTCGTCGCGTGCGGTGAGCATGATCACCGGCAATTCGGACTGGTGCTGCTCGCGCAGCCGACGCAGCACTTCCGGTCCATCCATGCGCGGCATCATCCAGTCCAGGATCAATGCGTCGTAATGCTGGGTGGTCGCCAGATGCAGGCCGGTGACGCCATCGGGCGCGGCGTCCAGGGTATGCCCGCGCGCTTCGAAATAGTCGAACAGGTTGGCAACCATATTGCGGTTGTCTTCAATGACCAGCAGCCGCATGAGCGGGGTTCCAGGACGGCCCGGCAGGCACAGTGTGCGCATCCTAACCGAGGCCGGCCAAACGCGACCGCTATCGCCGGTACGGCCTTCCAACCGGTTGCGCTTCGGCAGCCGCGCATGGCGATGCCTGCGCTGCGATGCGCGATCACGCAGGCTCGGCTCCGACAAATTTCCGACCCACTTGCCAGATAGTGTCTGCCCGCATTTACTCAGGGCGTGCGCGTGTCGCCTGCCATCGCTGCCTCCTTATCCCGCCAGCGTGCACTGCTGGCCGCGCTGCTGTTGATCGTCGTCAGCTTGCTGGCCGGGCTGGGCATGCGCCAACCCAATCCGCCGGACGAGCCGCGCTTCGTGCTGGCCGCGCGCACCATGGTCGAGACCGGCCAGTGGCTGCTGCCGCACCGTGGCAGCGAGTTGTATGCAGAAAAACCGCCGGTCTTCATGTGGCTGCAGGCGGCCACCTACGAACTGGTACCGCACTGGCCGGTGGCCTTCGTGCTGCCGTCGCTGCTGGCCGCGCTGGCCACGTTGTGGCTGACCTGGGATATCGCGCGCCGGCTCTGGACGCGGCGCGTGGCGGCCCACGCGGTGCTGGCCTTGTTCACGGTGCTGCAGTTCGGCCTGATGGCCAAGCGTGCGCAGATCGATATGGTGCTGGTGGCGCTGACCACCCTGTCGTTGTGGGGACTGCTGCGGCACCTGCTGCGCGGGCCGGACTGGCGCGCCTGGACGCTGGGCCTGTTTGCTGCCGGCGTCGGCACGGTGACCAAGGGCGTCGGTTTTCTGCCGCTGCTGGTTTTGCTGCCGTGGATGGCGCTGCGGCGTACGCATTGGCGCGTATTGCCGGCGCGCGCGCTGGCAGGACGCAGCTGGGCACTGGTGCTGCCGGCGTTCGTGGCCGGTACGGCGGTGTGGCTGGGGCCGCTGGGCATCGCGCTGTGGCACAGCGACGACCCGCAGCTGCATGCCTATGCGCACGAGCTGTTGTTCAAGCAGACCGGCACGCGCTACGCGCACGCCTGGCATCACGTCAAACCGTTCTGGTACTACCTGCAGGTGATCGCCACCTTGTGGCTGCCCGGATGCCTGTTGTTGCCGTGGCTGCTGCCGGCCTGGTGGCGGCGACTGCGCCGCGGCGACCCGCGCTATGTGCTGCTGCTGGCCTGGAGCGTGCTGGTGCTGCTGTTCTTCAGCGCCAGCCCGGGCAAACGCGAGGTCTATATCTTCCCGATGCTGCCGGCACTGTGCATTGCCGCGGCGCCGTTGCTGGCGGGGTTGTTGCGCCGGCGCGGCGTGCGGGCGCTGCTGACCGGGTATGTGCTGCTGCTTGCCGTCGCCGGCCTGGCGCTGGGCGGCGGCATTGCGTTGCATCTGCACTGGGCCGAGAACACCGCAGTCAAGCGCGGCATGGAGCTTGCCTCGCTGCAGCCGGTGGGTTTCTGGTTGATCGGCCTGGGCGTGGTCGGCCTGGCGGCGAGTGCATGGTCGCGCGGTAAACGCGCGGGCACCGCGTTGGTGGTGATGACCGCCGCGCTGTGGACGGTGTTCGGCCTGGGGTTGATGCCGGCGCTGGATCCTTATAGTTCGTCCTCACGTCTGATGCAGCGCGTGGGCCAGCGCATCGGCCCGGACGCGCAGCTGGGCATGCTGGCCTGGCGCGAGCAGAACCTGCTGCAGGCCGATCGCCCGGTGACCGATTTCGGCTTCAAGGCGAGCTGGCAGGACCAATGGGCCAAGGCCGGCCCGTGGCTTGCGCAAGCGCCGCACACTCGCTGGCTGTTCGTGCTCAAGCAGGCGGTGCCGGCATGTATCGATCCGGCGCAACGCATCGATATCGGCGAGTCCAATCGCAATCAATGGCAGTTGCTGCCCGGCACGGCGTGGCATGCCGGTTGCATCACCGCTGCGTCCGACGCCGAACAAACCGGTAGCGAAGGCGATGCAGACTGAACGCTTGGTGTCGGGTTAACGGCCGGGCAACCCCGGTCCGACCGCTTTCCGACATCCGGGTTTCGAAGATGTCGGGCATTGACACAGGCCGCCATCTCGATGACAACGCTTCCCATCCGTGCGCCGACCGTGGCGCATACCGCCAGCGGCGTGGAGACGCACTTCCTCGTGCGCCATCTGTGGCTGCCCCTGGCCTGCGTCCTGTTGGCGAGCGCGCTGCTGATGGGCGCCGGTGGCGACCAATGGATCGCCGATGCGCTGTATCGGTTGGAAGGCGGCCACTGGTTACTCAAGGACCACTGGTTCACCAGCGGCGTGATCCACCGCGTGGGTAAATGGTTGAGCACGGCAGCCGGAGTCGGCGTGCTGGTGCTGGCCATCGTTGCGTGGTGCAGGCCGCGCCTGAAGGTGTTGCGCTGGCCGCTGACCTACCTGGCCGCTTCCGTCGCGCTGTCGACCTCGCTGGTGTCGCTGCTCAAGTCGTGGACGGCGATGGATTGCCCATGGGATCTGAGCCGCTATGGCGGTACGCAAGCGATGATCGGGCTATTCGAATCGCGCCACGGCATCGCCGCGTCCGGGTGTTTTCCTGCCGGCCATGCCAGTGCCGGTTATGCGTGGGTGGCACTGTATTTTTGTGCGCTGGCGCTCCGTCCTGCATGGCGGTTTGCAGGTTTGTTCATAGGCTTGGCAGCAGGTCTCATTTTCGGTGTTGCGCAACAATTGCGCGGCGCGCATTTTCTCTCGCATGACCTGTGGTCGCTGGCGGTGTGCTGGGTGAGCGCACTGGCGCTGTACTGCGTGATGCTGCAACGGCCGCGTCGCGCGCTTGGATTGGTGTTGCTCTCGGGGGATGCAGCATGAGTACCTGGTTGCCGGAACCGCGCAGGCGTGGTGGCCTGCGCGCGCTGACGTGGAGTACGCGGCCGACGGTGTCGACCGAAGCGTTGGTGCTGCTGTCGAGCCTGTTTTTTGCGTTGGTGTGCAATCAGTTGTTCTGGCGCACGGCCATGGCCACGCATCCGGGCAGCATCGGGTTTGCGATCTCGTTGATGGCGCTGTTGGTGGCTGTGCATGCGCTGCTCCTGGGCATCCTGGTCTGGCGCTGGAATGCAAAGCCGCTGCTGACGCTCTTGCTGTTCACCACCGCGCTGGCCGCGCACTACATGGACAGCTACAACGTCTATCTGGATGCGGACATGCTGCGCAACGTGCTGCATACCGATCACAAGGAATCGCGCGAGTTGCTCACGCCGGGCCTGATCCTGCCGCTGGTGTGCTACTTCCTGATTCCGACTGCATTGCTGTGGCGCACACGTTTGCGCGCACGCAGTGCGGGCAAGGCGGTGCTGGTGCGATCGGGCTTCCTGCTGGTGGTGGCGGTGGTGGGCGCTGCTGGCGCCATGCTCTCGTCGCAGGATATTTCCGCACTGATGCGCAATCACCGCGAAGTGCGTTATTTGGCCACGCCGATCAATTACATCGTGGCATTGCGGCAAAACCTCAAATCCGAATCGCCGATCAAGCGTGCTCCCAAACAGCCGATCGAACACGACGCCATGGCCACGCCGCGCGCGCCGGGCAGCCGCCCGCGCTTGTTGCTGGTGGTGCTGGGGGAAACCGCACGCGCGCAGAACTGGGGACTCAACGGCTATGCCAGACAGACCACGCCGGAGCTGGCACAGGCAGGGGTGATCAACTTCCCCGACATGCATTCGTGCGGGACCAGCACCGAAGTCTCGGTGCCCTGCATGTTCTCGCCCTACGGGCGTCGCGACTACAACGAAGACATGATTCGTGGCCATCAGTCGTTCCTGCATGTGCTGGAACATGCCGGCATTTCGACGCTGTGGCGCGACAATCAGTCCGGCTGCAAGGGCGTGTGCGACGGGTTGGAGATCCAGAAGCTGGACGATGCCACCACACCGGGCCTGTGCGCCGATGGCCGCTGCATGGACGAGATCCTGTTGAGCGACCTGGCTGCGCAGGTGCGCGCAAAGCCTGGCGACCGCGTGGTGGTGCTGCACCAACTGGGCAGCCATGGCCCGAGCTACTTCGAACGGTACCCGGCGCAGTTCGAACGCTTCAAGCCGGTGTGCAAGACCGCGGATCTGGGCAGCTGCGGCCGCCAGGACATCGTCAACGCCTACGATAATTCGATCCTGTACACCGACCATTTCCTCAATCAGGCCATCCACGCGCTGCGTGGCCTGCCGGACTACGACACGGCGATGATCTATCTCTCCGATCACGGCGAATCGCTTGGCGAAAAAGGCCTGTACCTGCATGGCGTTCCGTATGCCATCGCGCCCAAGGAGCAGACCCATGTGCCGATGGTGATGTGGTTCTCGCCGGAGTTCGCGCGCGATCGCGGCCTGGATGAAGCCTGCCTGCGCCACCGTGCAGGGCAATATACCGATCAGGATGCGCTGTTCCCGTCCGTGCTTGGGTTGATGCAGGTCAAGACCAGCGTCTATGCGCCCGAGCGCGACCTGTTCGCCAAGTGCACCGGCACCACGCTGCGCTGATCGCCAACGCCTGCGTCTGCCCGCGCCGCACATCGCATGCGTGGCGTGCGTTGCCCCTTGCCCTGAACCCCGGCGCGCTCTAGCCTTCGCCGGACTTCACTGCAAGGACCACCCGTGAATCCTCGTTTGCTGTTGCTGGCGTTGGCTGTGGCTGCCGGCACCCTGAGCTTGTCGGCCTGCCGCCGGGATGCGGCACCACCGGACACACCTGTGGCGAGCAAGACCGCGCTGGCCGAAAGCGCCGACCAGTTCGTTGCGCGCATCAGCGCCGAATACAAGGCGGCCTATCCGGAAATCACTGCGGCGCAGTGGCTGTCGTCGACCTACATCAACGGCGATTCGCAGTTGCTGGCGGCCAAGGCCAACGAACGCTCGCTGGCGCAGCTGGACCGGTGGATCGAACAATCCAAGCAGTACGCCGGCACACCGATGTCGGCCGACAGTGCGCGTGCGCTGCAATTGCTGAAATTGATGAGTGCCCTGCCCGCACCGCGCGACCCGGCCAAGCTGGCCGAACTCACCCGCATCGCCGCCAAGATGGAAGGCGATTACGGCGCGGGCAGCTACTGCGTGGGCGAAGGCGAGCAGCGCCGCTGCCGCCAGCTCGGCGAGTTGGAGCAAGTGCTGGCCAGCAGCCGCGACTACAACGAACAACTCGACGCCTGGCAGGGCTGGCACAGCACTGCGCAGCCCATGCGCAAGGACTACCAACGCTTCGTCGAACTGGCCAACGAGGGCGCACGCGGGCTGGGTTTCGCCGACGTCGGGGTGCTATGGCGCAGCGGCTACGACATGCCGCCGGCGCAACTGGCCAGCGAAACCGACCGTCTGTGGGAACAGGTCAAACCGTTGTATGCGCAGCTGCAGTGCTATGCGCGCGGCAAACTCGATACGCAATACGGCAAGGACAAGGGCGAGGTCGCCGGCGGCCTGTTGCCGGCACACCTGATGGGCAATATGTGGCAGCAGGACTGGAGCAACCTGTGGGATCTGCTGCAGCCCTACCCTGGCGCCGGTGATCTGGACATCACCTCCGCGCTGGAAAAGCAGTACCAAGGCAACCTCAGCGCAGTGCTGGCGCGCAACACCGGCGGCGATGGTGGCGCGGCCGCACGCTTCAACGCCGAACGCGAGGCGCAGCTGCGTACCGCCAAGCAGATGACCGAACGCGCGCAGGAGTTCTACACATCGCTGGGCATGCCCAAGCTGCCGGACACGTATTGGCAGCGCTCGCAGTTCATCAAGCCGCTGGACCGCGATGTGGTGTGCCACGCCAGCGCCTGGGACATGAACATGGGCGGCGAGCCGAACCAGAACATCGGCGCGGACGTGCGCACCAAGATGTGCATCAAGCCGACCGAAGAAGACTTCACCACCATCTACCACGAGCTGGGCCACATCTATTACGACCTGGCTTATAACCCGTTGCCGCCGCTGTTTCAGAACGGCGCCAACGATGGCTTCCACGAAGCGATCGGCGACACCATCGTGCTGGCGATGACGCCCAAGTACCTGCAGTCGATCGGCATGGTGGGCGAGCAACAGACCGGCCGCGAGTCGTTGATCAATTCGCAGATGCGCATGGCCCTGAGCAAGGTGGCGTTCCTGCCGTTCGGTTTGATGATCGACCGCTGGCGCTGGGGCGTGTTCGACGGCTCCATCACGCCCGAGCATTACAACCAGGCCTGGTGGGAACTGAAAGCCAAGTACCAGGGCGTGGCGCCGGTCGGCACGCGCGGCGAAGAATTCTTCGACCCTGGCGCCAAGTACCACGTGCCGGGCAACACGCCGTACACGCGCTATTTCCTGGCGCATATCCTGCAATTCCAATTCTACAAAGGCCTGTGCCAGGCTGCCGGCCATCAGGGGCCGCTGTACGAATGCAGCTTCTACGGCAACAAGGACGCCGGGCAGAAGTTCTGGTCGATGCTGCAGCGTGGTTCCAGCCAACCCTGGCAGACCACACTCAAGGAACTCACCGGCAACGACAAACTCGATGCCGGCCCGATGCTGGAATACTTCGCGCCGATGAGCGAATGGCTCAAGCAGCAGAATCAAGGGCAGATGTGCGGGTGGCAGGCAACGGCCGCCGCTCCGGCAACCACGACGACTGCGCCTGCGACGGCGCGCTGATGACGCATGGCAAAGGAAAGCGTCGACCACCGGCCAACCGTCGCTTCGGCAGATTGCTCAGGCGCAGCGCTCTCTGACAGCGAGGTGTTGCGTCGATGATCGGTCAGCGTTGCACGCGGTGGTTGCTGGTCAGTATGACGGCAGGTGGGTGCATCGCAGCGTTGGCGGTGCTGTTGTCGCTGGCGTGGCACCTGACGATTGCTTATTGCTGGCAGTGGCCGGGATTGATCGGCTCGCAACACAGCGCGCAGCTGCCAGCGTTTCCCGCCTGCATGGCGCGGTGGCATCCTGCCACTGATCAAACCGTGATCGCGATGAGCATGCTCATCGCTTTGGCGACCTGCGGCAGGCTGCTGCACCATCTACTTCGGCATCGTCCACCCGCTGTTGCGCGTCCAGTGACACGCCCTGACTGACACCCAACGCTGTCGTGGACAGCAGACGTGTCAGGCAGTGCGTCTAGCAGCGCTTGTTCCAGCAGGATCAGTTGAGCTTGGTGCCGCCCTGCAACCGTTCGCTCAACCTGGTCTTGAACTGCTCGAACTCCATGCCGTCGGCACGGGCTTCGGCGTGCGCGGCGTCCTTGAGGGCGTCCGAGTAGGTCAGCCGCACGGGGGTGCCCTGGCGTTCGTGCAACTCGGCCGCGCGCATGATCAGCGCCAGCACCTGGGCGGCGCTGGTGCTTTCGCCGGCGATGCGGCCATCCATGCCCAGCACCCATTCACCGTCGCGGCGGACGATGCCGGCCAACAGGGTGCGTTGCTGGTCGCGGAGTTCGGCATGCGGTTCGATCGGGGACACCGGCGCGGGATTGGCGGCGGCCTGGTTGCGCTGGCGCTCGGCGGCGCGCTTGCGGGCATCACGGCGCAACTTGGAATCGGTGGACATGCAGGCTCCTGTGAGGTCAGAGGTGGTCGGCCGGCTCCAGAGGCACTGCCTCGGTGGCCTGGCGGTGCCGTAGACGGCGGCCGCTGCGGCGCTCCCAGCGCCAGAATAGCCAGCCCAGCAAGAAAAAGCCGGTCATGCCGATCGCCAGATGCCGCGGATGCTCACTCAGCAGCGGCGACAGCACCCCGGCCACCACCGTATTGGTCATCAACTGCGTGAAGGCCTGCAGCGAAGAGGCCAGGCCGCGCTGCTGCGGGTACATGTCCAGCACCGCCAGCGCCAGGATCGGGAAGATCAGCGCCATGCCCACGCCGGCCAGGAAGATCGGCAGCACCGCCCACGGCAGCGCGATCTGCGCCACCGCAAAGGTGTAGGCCAGATTGGCCAGCGCCGCCGCCCCGCAGCAGATGAAGCCGATGCGGATCTGCCGCACCGGCTGCATGCGCCCGGCCATGCGCCCGGACAGGAACGAGCCCAGCGTCATGCCGCCGATGGTGGGAATGAACAGCCAGGCGAAATCGCCTTCGCCCAGCTTCAGGTGCTGCATGATCAACACCGGCGCCGACGCGATGTACAGGAAGATGCCGGCGAAGTTGAACGAACCGGCCGCGGCCAGGCGCTGGAAGCGCGGGTTGAAGCCGATGCGCACGTAATCCTGCAACAGGCGTTTGAACTGCAGCGGCGTGCGCGCCTCCACGGGGTGGGTCTCGTGAAGCCAGGTCAGGGTTGCGATGAGCAGCACCAGGCCGAACACCACCAGGAACCAGAAGATCAACGGCCAGCCGGCGCCACTGAGCAGGATCCAGCCGCCGATGATCGGCGCGATGGCCGGCGCAATCCCGAAGATCATCGACACCTGGCTCATCAGCCGTTGTGCGTCCGGGCCATGGAACAGGTCGCGGATCACCGCCCGCCCGACGATCATGCCCACGCCGGCCGACAGGCCCTGCAGCGCGCGGAATGCCAGCAGTGTGGGCAAGTCTTGCGACAGCGCACAGCCGATCGAGCCGGCGACAAACAAGGCCAGCCCGCCCAGGATCACCCGCTTGCGGCCCCAGGCATCGGACAACGGCCCGTGCGCGATGCTCATCAGGCCATACGCCAGCAGATAGACGCTGATGGTCTGCTGGATCGCCACCTGGTCCACCGCCAGGCTGCGGCCAAGCTGCGAGAACGCCGGGAAGATGGTGTCGATCGAAAACGGGCCGAACATCGCCAGCCCGGCCAGCAGCAGCGCCATGCGACGGGTGGAGGGAACAGCAGAAGTCATGCGCAACGGTACCCGGAGGACTCCCCACGCGCAGGCACCGGCAGCGGTGGTCAGGCCAACGAGCGCAGCGGCAGGCATGGGGCAAAGAAGCCGACACTTTACGCCAACTGCCACCGCATGCGGCCAGCGATGGAGCGCATGCGCGGCACGCAGGCACATAAATCGCAGCCGCGTCCGCTTCGTCCTAGCACGGCATCGTCATCCTGCCCAGCCGAGCGGCTGCGCACCCGCCAATGACGGCGCCGGCAGTGCTCGGCGCCAGCGGCCAACGGCAGCGATCAGTCGGCTGCGGCGGAGCGCTCCTGCAGCCGCTGCCAATCGGCGATCGGCTGATCGCTCACCACTCGGCCCTGCTGCAGGGTAATGACGCGCGCGGCCATGGCCACGGTTTCGCACCGATGCGCCACGATGATCCGGGTGACCTGCATTGCCTGGATGGCGCGATTGACGCGCCGCTCGTTCATGACGTCCAGATGGCTGGTCGCCTCGTCCAGCACCAGGATGCGTGGCGACCTGTACAGCGCGCGTGCCAGCAAGACGCGTTGCCGCTGCCCGCCCGACAACCCGGTACCCGCCTCGCTCAACAACGAGGCGTAGCCTAGCGGCATCTGCTCCACCTCCTGGTGCACGCCGGCGATGCGCGCGCAACGTTCGACCTGCGCCTGATTCGGCTCCGGGTCGAAGAAACTGATGTTTTCGCTGACCGATCCAGTGAACAGCAGATCGTCCTGCATCACCGTGCCGACGATGGCGCGATAGGGCGTCAGCGCCGTCTCGCTCAGCGGGCGCCCGCCGATCTTTACGTGTCCGGCGCTGGGTTTCAGCAGCCCGAGGATCACTTTGACCAAGGTGGTCTTGCCGCACCCTGACGCGCCGGTGATGGCCACGCATTCCCCGCTGGCGATGCGCACGCTGACGTCTTCGAGCACGGCCGGGGTATCGTCGGCATAGCGGAAGCCGATGCCGCACAGTTCGATGGTGGTGTCGTTCCAGGCAGGCGCATCGATGCGCTGATCGGCGGCCTCCTCGCGCGGCTGGTGGACGATGTCGGCCACCCGCTCCAGATGGACGCGCAACAGGCGGAACTCCACCAGCCGATCGATCAGCTCTGACAAGCGCATGGCGAACTGCTCGCGATAGGCCATGAATGCCAACAGCATGCCCAGCGAAAGCTCTGCGCGCAGGATCGCGAACGCGGCGAGCCAGATCACCAGCACCCGCTCGCATCCGAACAGCAGGCGCTTGAGTGACGACTGCCAGACCTCGCCCTGCGCCAGGCGCAGTTGTGCATTGGTCTGTTCGGCCAGCAGATGGGTCCAGTCCATGCGCCGCACCTGCTGGCGCCCGAACAGCCGCACGCCCTGGATGCCGCGCACGCTCTCCAGCAGGTGGGTGTGCTGGCGCGCGTCCCACAACAACTGCTCGGCGGCAGCTTCGCGCATCCTCCGCAGCCACAGCCAGCGTGTCGCCGCGTACAGCGTTACCGCCAGCAGCGTGATCGCGCTGAGGCCGACGCTGTAGACCAGCATCAGGCCGAGGGTGCCGATCACCAGCACGCCATCGACCAGGGTCTGGGTGAATCCGGTCGTCAAGGTGCGTTGCACCTGCACGATCGAGGCGAATCGCGACTGGATTCCGCCGAGGTGACGCTTCTCGAAATACGCCAACGGGAGCGCGAGCAGGTGCGCAAACACCTGCCCCATCCATTGAAAACCCAGCTGTGCCGACACGCTGGCGATCAGCCATCCGCGCAGCAGGGCGATGCAGGATTGCAGGACCACCAGCAACAGGAACCCGGCGCCAAGGACATGGATCAACCCGATGTCGGCCGACGGCACCGCCTGATCGACGATCCACTGCAGTTGGAACGGCATTCCCAGGCTGAGTACCTCGAGCGCGAATGCCAACGCAAGCACCTGCCAGACCGCCCGTCCAAGCCCGTGGACACGACCGATCAACGAGGACAACGCCACTGCCGGCGCCGCAGCTTGCGGACGGAAGTCGGCGGCCGGGCTGAGTTCCAGCGCGATCCCGGAGAAATGCCGGGAGAATTCGCCCGGCGTCAGGCTCCGCGGCCCGCTGGCCGGATCGTGGATCTGCAGACGACGGGTGCCCACCCGCTTGAGCACGACGAAATGATTGAGATCCCAATGCACGACGCAGGGCAGCTGCAACTCCGGCAGCGCGTCCATTTCCAGCCGCAACGCGCGCGCCTGCAGACCGAGCGCCTGCGCGATCGCGACCAGATTGGCCAGGTTGGTGCCCTGTCGCGATAGCAGGAAGCGGCGGCGCAGTTCGGCCAGGCCGATGTGGCAACCGTGATAGTGGGCGATCATGGCCATGGCCGCCAATCCGCATTCGCCGACTTGCCCCTGCAGGATCATCGGCAATCCACGCACGCCGGACGCTCGGCGCAACTGCGCCCACCAGCGGCTCATCGCAGCGTGCCGTGCAAACTGGACAGCGGCTCGAATGCCCACTGCGAGAAGCGCCGCCATTCCAATGCCAGCGTGCCCTGCACGCGCATACCCGGTCGCAGGACCGCCGTGCGTCCTGCACGCAGCGCGGCATCCCCGGCCAGGTGCACCCGCACGCGGTACAACGGCTCGCTTACCGAGACCGAGTCGACACGCGGCGGTTCGGGCGCGACGGCGATCTCGACCACCTGCCCGGCGAACTGACCGTAGTGCTGGTAGGGCAAGGCATCGAAGCGCAGTTGCACCGGCATGCCGGGGCCGATCAGCCCGGCGGCCCTGGAGGGCGCATACAACACGACCTCGGTCGCCATCGACGTCGGCAGCAGATCGGCCAGGCGTTGCCCCTGCGCGACCGCCTGCCCGCGCTGCAGCGGTCGCAGCGCCACACGCCCGGCACGCGGCGCGCGCACTTCCCAACGCGACGCGGCCGCCTGCTCGATCGCCGCACGCCGGTCCTCCTGCAGGCCGGCACCGGCCATCGCCAATTGTTGGCGCAAGTTCGACGGTAACTGCTGCACCTCGGCCTTGGCCTGCGCAAGCGCATCGGCCAAGGCCATGCGCTCGCGCTGCAGCTCCAGGGTATGCGCGCGTTGGTCGAGCACGTCGGCCTGTTTCTCATCGACGAATTGCTGGCTGACCAGGCCGCGCGTCAACGCGGTACGGTAACGTTGCTCGATCGATTGGGTCAGTTGCTGCCGATGGCGCAGCAAGTCCAGCTCGGCGTCGATCTGCTGCAAGCGGTCGCGCAGGCCGGCCAGCGCCCGCGCAGCCGCCTGCTGCTGCACGCGCCCCTGGGCACGCAACTGCGCCATCGCCTCGACGGCCAGGCGCTGCTGTTCGGCCAGCACCACAGCAGCGCGCTGGGTCGGCCGCCCGCGATCGTCGCGATGTTCGGCCGACAACACGAACAGCAGCTGGCCCGCAGCGACGCGCTGGCCCTGCACGGCGCCGACCTGCACCACCACGCCCGACTGCGGTGTGGTGACGGAGATCAGTCCGCCCGCCGGGACGACCGTGCCATACAAGGTCTCGCTGCGCGCGAAGCCCAGGCGGAAGAATCCGACCAGCAGCAGGATCACGGTCGTCATCAGCAGGCCTACGCACCAACGTAGCGCGCCATGCTGGCGCAGCACCACCGGCCCGAGCCGACTGCGCTGCCGGTAGTCCACCGCCTCGCGTCGAAACAGGGTCGTCATCCGCCGGCGGCCGCCGACGCCGGCCCGTGCTGGCCGCCTGCTCGGCAGTGCCGCCGCGTCGCCGTGCGCTGCCACGCCACGCGCCTGCTCATACCAGCAGGGCTCCATGCGAGGGCCCGCGTTCCCAGAAGGCCAGCTCCTGCAACCGCTCGAACAGCGCCGGCGGCAACACGCTGCGCCGGGGGACATACTGCACCCCGCGACGGACGCGATGCAGGCCCGGCATCTGCAACGCGGCATCGAAGCGTTCGGCCTCGGCCTGGACACCAGCATAGTCGTGCGCGAACGCCGGCAGTTGCAGGAAGGCGTAGACCTGCTCCATCGCCTGCGCCGGCCGCTGCGCCAGCGTTTCGTAGCGCAACAGCAGCAGTCGATCGGCATGTTCGCCGTAGAACGCCTGGCGCAGCCCGTCCAGTGCATAGCCCACCACGCCGCGCGGTGCGGTCAGCAGGTCCGCGCGCATCGAGACCGAGTCTTCCGGGTCGTAGCCGAACACCGCCGACAAGCGCAGCGGCTGGGTCTGCGCCAGGCGCTCGAAGCTATCGACGACCCAGCCAACATCGCGAACGCAACAGATGACACGGCTGTGCGGGAACAGCGTCGCCAGCCCTGTCAGGCGGCTGCACCAGGCGCGATTGGTGTCGAACACCGTGCCCAGACCCTGGCGATCCTGGTAATAGGCGTCGAAGACCGAACGCAGCAGCCGCACCCGCTGTGCGTCGTCGATCTGCACGTTGGAGGGATGTTCCTCGCTCATGCCCATCAGCATCGCCGCGTACAGTCGCGCCACCGGCGAGGTGACATCGGCGTGCACATGCGGGTTCTGTCGCAGCAACGCGGCCAGCAATGACGAGCCCGCCCGCGGCAGCCCGGAAATGAAATGGTAGTTCACCTCGCGCCTCCCCCTGTCCGATGCTGGTCGGCGGCGGCATGCCGGCCAGACGCATCGCCAGCCAAGCCTGCATCGCGTGCCACTGCACACGCGGACACGCTGCGCAAAGGCGCTGCGCTTTGCGAATGCCAGCGATCCGACCGGGCGGTCGGGAGCGCTTGCCGTGACCGGCATCACATCGGCACGTGCCGGCACGGACCTGGCGGATGCGACGTTCGTTACCGCGCACACAGCGTCGTGCGCCGGCCCTGGGTCGCAACGGCACCCGCGCACGCTGGATCGCATGGTGCTGTCCCCGGCTCTGCGGTCCAGCGACCACTGTCGCCTCACCGGCCAACGGGCAGATGGCCGAGGCGGTCACGCAGTCGTCCCTTCGGGCGGCGTGACGCTGCGTACGAAGGGAAAACCCGTGAGGACGTCAACATGAATCTGTCGAAAAAATCGCCAACCAATGGTGCGCAAGCGCTGCAGCGGCCCGCCGGGGCCAAGGGCCAGCTGGAGCCCCTGGACCAGCGTCTGTGGAAGCATGTCGGCGGTGGGGACTATCCCCCGCCGGGCGCCAATACCAAGCACGATCCGCCGCCCAAGAACGGGCACCACTGATCCGCCTGCGCGGGCAGTCGCGAGCGGGCGCTGCCGTTGCCGGACCACCCGGTAGCGGAGAACAGCAGCCGCTCAAACCCCGGAGGCCGGACGAGGCGACTCGCCCGGCCTTTGGCATTTCATGGCGCCGAAAAGCGTTTCGCCAAGCGGCTGGGCGCTGGCTATACTAGCCAGGCAACACGGTGGGAGAAGCGGCACTGCCGCTGCCGAAGGCGCAACAGCCCGTAATCGCTCAGGCCCGATACCATCCGCAGTACAACTCTGGAGAGACCGGCCGATGCCGGCGCCGAAGGGGCACGAAACGCAGGCAGGCCGCGGGCCAGGCCGCGTTTTTAAACTCTCAGGCAAAAGGACAGAGGGGCGCGAGGAAGACCGCTGCTGCGGCGGGTCGTGGTGCGCGCATGCGCGTCATACCGGCCGTGATGCGGGTCGACCATTCGTCTGCCCCTACTCCGGATGCCCGCCATGTCCCAGACCCCGTCTTCCCTGCGCGACCTCGAACACCACAGCGCGTTCGTCGAGCGCCATATCGGCCCCAACGACGCGGAAATCGCCCAGATGCTGGACGTGGTCGGCCACGCCTGCCTGGATGCGCTGACCGATGCCATCGTGCCGGGCAACATCAAGTCGCCGGCGCCGCTGGCGCTGCCCGAGGCGATCACCGAAGAAGAAGCGCTGGCCAAGATCCGCGCCATCGCCGACAAGAACACCGCGTTCCGCAACTTCATCGGCCAGGGCTACTACGGTACCCACACGCCGAAGGTCATCCTGCGCAACATCCTGGAAAACCCGGCCTGGTACACCGCCTACACGCCGTACCAGGCGGAAATTTCGCAAGGCCGCATGGAAGCGCTGATCAACTTCCAGACCCTGTGCGCCGACCTCACCGGCATGCAGATCGCCAACGCCTCGCTGCTGGACGAAGCCACCGCCGCGGCCGAGGCGATGACGCTGGCCAAGCGTTCGGCCAAGTCCAGGTCCAACACGTTCTTCGTGCATGACGCAGTGCATCCGCAGACGCTGGAACTGCTGCGCACACGCGCCGAGCCGCTGGACATCGTGCTGCGCGTCGGCACGCCGGAAGAAGCGCTGCAGGCCGAGTGCTTCGGCGTGCTGCTGCAGTACCCGGACAGCTTCGGTCATATCGGCGATCACGCTGCACTGGCAGACGCCGTGCACGCGCAAGGCGGCCTGGTCGCGGTGGCCACCGATCTGCTTGCACTGACGCTGATCGCCGCCCCGGGGGAATGGGGCGCCGACATCGTGGTCGGCAACTCGCAGCGCTTCGGCGTGCCGTTCGGTTTCGGCGGCCCGCATGCCGCGTTCATGGCCTGCCGCGATGCCTACAAGCGCTCGATGCCGGGCCGTTTGATCGGCGTGTCGATCGATGCCGCCGGCAACCCGGCGTATCGCCTGACCTTGCAGACCCGCGAGCAACATATCCGCCGCGAAAAAGCCACGTCCAACATCTGCACCGCGCAGGTGCTGCTGGCGGTGATGGCGTCGATGTATGCGGTCTACCACGGCCCCGACGGCCTGACCCGCATTGCGCGACGCACCCATCGCCTGGCCGCGATCCTGGCGGCGGCACTGCGCAGCGCCGGCGTTACCGTCGGCGAGCGCTTCTTCGACACCTTGCACGTCAAGGCGATCGATGCCAATGCCATCCACGCGCGTGCGCGTGCGGCCGGCATCAACCTGCGCGCGATCGACAGCGAAGCGGTGGGCATCAGCCTGGATGAAACCAGCACGCGCGCCGATGTGGTCGCACTGGCTGCGTTGTTCGGTGCGCAGGCGGATGTGGACGCGCTCGATGCCGCCACCGCCGACGCATTGCCGCAAGGCCTGCTGCGCACCACCCCGTTCCTGACCCACCCGGTATTCAACACCCACCATAGCGAGCACGAACTGCTGCGCTACATGCGTTCGCTGGCCGACAAGGACCTGGCGATGGATCGCACCATGATCCCGCTGGGCAGCTGCACCATGAAGCTCAACGCCACCGCCGAAATGATTCCGGTGACCTGGCCGGAGTTCGGCGCCATCCATCCGCTCGCTCCGGCAGAACAATCGGCCGGCTATGCGCAGCTGATCGACGAGCTGGAAGCGATGCTGGTCGAGTGCACCGGCTACGATGCGGTCAGCCTGCAACCCAATTCCGGCGCGCAGGGCGAATACGCCGGCCTGCTGGCGATCCGCGCGTATCACCGTTCGCGCGGCGAAGCGCACCGCGACATCTGCCTGATTCCCGAATCCGCGCATGGCACCAATCCGGCCTCGGCGCAGATGTGCGGCATGACCGTGGTGGTGACCAAGTGCGATGCCAACGGCAATGTGGACGTGGATGACATCCGCGCCAAGGCGGAAAAGTATTCCGACCGCCTGGCGGCGCTGATGATCACCTACCCGTCCACCCACGGCGTGTTCGAAGAAGATGTGGTGGCGATCTGCGAAGCGGTGCATGCGCATGGCGGTCAGGTCTACACCGACGGGGCCAACATGAACGCGCTGGTCGGCGTGGCCAAGCCCGGTAAATGGGGCTCGGACGTCTCGCACCTCAACCTGCATAAAACCTTCTGCATTCCGCACGGCGGCGGCGGCCCGGGCGTGGGCCCGTGTGCGGTGAAGTCCCACCTGGCCCCGTATTTGCCGAAGACGCTGGGCGGCGAAGGCGATGTCGGTATGGTGAGCGCAGCAAGTTACGGCTCGGCCTCGATCCTGCCGATCAGCTGGATGTACGTGACCATGATGGGCAGCGCCGGTCTGCGCAAGGCCACGCAAGTGGCATTGCTCAACGCCAACTACATCGCCAAGCGCCTGGCGCCGCACTACAAGACGCTGTATACCGGCCGCAACGGGCTGGTGGCGCACGAGTGCATCCTCGACGTGCGCCCGCTGGAGAAGACCAGCGGCATCGGCGCCGAGGACATCGCCAAGCGGCTGATCGACTTCGGCTTCCATGCGCCGACCTTGAGCTTCCCGGTCGCCGGCACGCTGATGGTGGAGCCGACCGAAAGCGAATCGCAGCATGAACTGGACCGCTTCATCGACGCGATGATCCAGATCCGCGAAGAGATCCGCGCCATCGAAGACGGCCGCCTGGACCGCGAGGACAACCCGCTCAAGCACGCGCCACATACCGCAACGCAGGTGTCGGCCAGCGAGTGGACGCATGCCTACCCGCGCGAACTGGCCGCCTTCCCGCTGCCCAGCCTCAAGCAGCAGAAGTACTGGCCGCCGGTGGCGCGCGTGGACAACGTCTACGGCGACAAGAACGTGATGTGCGCCTGCATCCCGGTGGATGCATACAAGGAAGACGTCGAGGCCTGATCGCCGCACCCGCGATGGCCAACAAAACCCAGCCGGTGAGACGGCTGGGTTTTTTATTGCGCTGCGTGTGAATGCCCGGATGCCATACACGCCCCAGCGCGCTGCCAGCCGTTTTCCTGGCCTACACGTGCCACCAGGATGATGACGGACGCTTTCATCCCACAGCAGACCCTGGCGCATGCGTGAACTGAACTTTCTTGGTGCCGTTCTGGTGGCAGCCTGCCTGCTGATTGGCTGCGCACCGCGCCGTCCCGGCGAGGTGCCGGCGCTGGTGCACGCGCCCGATGCGCGTACCGAAGTGGTGCAGACAACGGCCGGCCCGGTGCGCGGTGTGGCCAGTGCACAGGGTCGGGCATTCCTGGGGGTGCCGTTCGCGGCGCCGCCGGTGGGTGCACTGCGCTTTCGCGCACCGCAACCGCCAGCCGCATGGACGCAGGTCCGCGATGCCACCCAGGCCGGCCCGGCCTGCCTGCCGCGCTATCGCTTCGGGCAGAAGCATGTGTCCGAAGATTGCCTCACGCTCAATGTCTACGCACCGCCCGGCCCGGCAGCAGCGCATCCACGCGCGGTGATGGTGTGGATCTATGGCGGTGCGCTGGAATTGGGCAGCAATGTCGACTACGACCTGAGCGCGTTGGCTGCGCGCCAGGATGTCATTGTGGTGGCACCCAACTATCGGCTGGGCGTGTTCGGTTTCTTCGCGCATCCAGGCCTGCGTGGCGAAGGCGAAGGCGCCTATGCATTGCTCGACCAGCAAGCGGCCTTGCGCTGGGTGCAACGCAATATCGCCGCGTTCGGCGGCGATGCGCACAACGTCACCGTGTTCGGCGAATCGGCCGGTGCGTGGAGCATCTGTTATCAGCTCGCCTCGCCCGGCGCGGCGGGGTTGTTTCAACGCGCCATCCTGCAAAGCGGCAGTTGCCTGGCGAGCGATTCCAGCGTGCCACAGCGCGAGGCAGAAAGTGGCGGCGTCCGCATGGCGCAACGCCTGGGTTGCGCGCGCGCGCACGATGTTGCCGCATGCCTGCGCGCACTGCCGGCCGAAACGCTGGCCGATGCAGTACCACAACGGCGCGGCCTGACCGGCAGCGATGCGTGGGCGCCGATGTCCGGCGGCCAGGCGTTGCCGCTGCCGCCGGCCGCCGCAATCGCCAGCGGTCGGCATGCGCAGGTGCCGGTACTGATGGGCACCAATCGCGATGAAGGGCGTTTGTTTGCGCAATTGCTGTCCTACATCGGCAAGCTCAACCTGCGCGGCGGATATGAAGCGCGCGTGCAACGCATGCATGCCTCTCCAGCCCCGGTGCTGACGCAATACGCAGCCGTTGCTGCGCAATCGCGCTGGGAGGCGTTCGCCGACATCGTGACCGATGGCGGCTTCGCCTGCCCCACACGCCGGCTGGGGCGGGCATTGCGCACGCATGCGCCGGTGTACGCCTACGAGTTCGACGACCCGCACGCGCCGTACGGTCTGTTACGCCTGCCGTTTTCGCCTGCATTGGGCGCGTTCCACGCCTCTGAACTGGTGTATCTGTTTCAGCGCCCGTGGGTACTCAGTGGCCGGGCGCAGTTCAGTCCGGCGCAGCAGGCGTTTGCCAACACGGTGCAGGATTATTGGGGTGCGTTCGCGCGCACCGGCGATCCCAACGGTGGCGGGCGGCCGCGGTGGCCGCTGTTTGATGGCGACACGCCACTGACGCTGTCGCCACACAGGATCGGCGCAACGCCCGACTTCGTGCAGCGTCATCGTTGTGCGTTCTGGGATGCGCGTGCAGACACTGCGACAACATCGGTGCAGCCATCGTCGCCGTGACAGGGCGATCGGTGTGATGCGACCGCCACCCTCATTCCAACGCGACAGGAACCCATCATGTCCGAATCGTCTTCCCCTTCCTGCGCACAGGTGCGCCTGCGCAACGGGCGTCGCGTGCCCGCATTAGGTCTGGGCTCCTGGAACCTGGGCCAGGGCCGGCATGCGCCCGAGCAGGAAATTCAGGCGCTGCAACTCGGTCAGCAATTGGGGATGCAGCTGATCGACACCGCCGAGATGTACGGCAATGGCCGCTCTGAGCAACTGATCAGCCAGGCCATCGGCCGTGCGCAGCCGCCCTACGTGGTGTCCAAGGTGTTGCCCGGCAATGCCAGCGCCCGCGGAATCGCACGCGCCTGCGAAGCCAGCCTGCAACGGCTGGGGGTGCGCACCTTGGATCTGTATTTGCTGCACTGGCGTGGCGGCAGCGATCTGGCCGAAGTGGTGGATGCATTCGAAGCACTACGCGATGCCGGCAAGATCCGCGATTGGGGCGTGTCCAACTTCGATGTCGATGACATGGAGGAGCTCTGGGCAATCGATGGCGGCTCGCGTTGCCTGGTCAACCAGGTGCTGTACCACGCTGGCAGCCGCGGTATCGAATTCGACCTGTTGCCGTGGTGCGCCGCGCACGAGGTGGCCGTGATGGCCTATTCGCCGCTTGGCAGCCGCGCGTTGCTGGATCATCCGGTCTTGCACGCCATCGGCGAGCGTCGTGGCGTTGCAGCCACCGCGGTGGCGCTTGCGTGGGCGATCCGCAGCGGCAATGTCATCGCCATTCCCGAATCCGGAACGCCGGCGCATGTGCGTGCCAATGCCGCGGCCTGCACGCTGCAATTGCACGCAGACGATCTTGCCGAGATCGATCGCGCCTTCGCGCCGCCTACCCGCAAACAGCCGCTGGATCTGCTGTAAAACACCGATAGTCGCGCCCGCTTGTCTGCGCATCTGCACGGCTGCGCGTGTGCGTGCTCGTGATCGCTGCAACATGCAACTGCGACGTCGCGCAATGTTTGCTGCACATGTGAGTTTTCGTTCGCAAGCAGACACATGCAATTAACAGCGCCACTCCCAGGCTTTATTGCTCAGCCCGCATCCCAAGCCCGCCAGAGTGGAGTTCCTATGGCCAAGTCCCCCAGCAAATCCGCGCAGGTCCCTGCCCTCGCCCCTGCCAGCACCACCGTCGATGGGTCGCGCGGTACTGGCGATGAATTGCACCAGAAGGCAGGCGGCACGCACCCGCAGCTGACCACCAACCAGGGCATTCCGGTAGGTGACAACCAGAATTCGCTCCGCGCCACCCCGCGCGGCCCGACGTTGCTGGAAGATTTCATCCTGCGCGAAAAGATCACCCACTTCGATCACGAACGCATTCCCGAGCGCATCGTGCATGCGCGCGGCAGTGCCGCCCACGGCTATTTCGAGCTCACCAAGTCGTTGAGCCAGTACACCACCGCCAAGATCTTTACCGAGGTGGGCGAAAAGACCCCGTTATTCACCCGTTTTTCCACTGTCGCAGGCGGCGCCGGCTCGGTGGATACGCCGCGCGATGTGCGCGGGTTTGCGGTGAAGTTCTACACCAAGGAAGGCAACTGGGATCTGGTCGGCAACAACATCCCGGTGTTCTTCATCCAGGATGCGATGAAGTTCCCGGACCTGATTCATGCGGTGAAGATGGAGCCGGACCGGGGCTTCCCGCAGGCTGCCAGCGCGCATGACACGTTCTGGGATTTCATTTCGCTGACACCCGAATCGATGCACATGGTGATGTGGGCGATGAGCGACCGCACCATTCCGCGCTCGCTCCGCATGATCGAGGGTTTCGGCATCCACAGTTTCCGATTCCTCAATGACAAGGGCGAAAGCACCTTCGTCAAGTTCCATTGGCGGCCCAAGCTGGGCCTGCAATCGACGATCTGGGACGAGGCGGTCAAGATCGCCGGCGCCGATCAGGATTTCCACCGCCGCGACCTGTTCGAAGCAATCCAGAACGGCGATTTCCCCGAGTGGGAACTCGGCGTGCAATTGTTCACCGAAGCCCAGGCAGCAACGTTCCCGTTCGATCATCTGGATTCGACCAAGGTCATTCCCGAAGAGCTTGTGCCGTTGCAAATCGTCGGCCGCATGGTGCTCGACCGCTGGCCGGACAACTTCTTTGCCGAAACGGAGCAGGTTGCCTACTGCCCGGCCAACATCGTGCCCGGCATCGACTTCAGCAACGACCCGCTGCTGCAAGGCCGCCTGTTCTCGTATCTGGATACGCAGCTGAGCCGCCTGGGCGGGCCGAACTTCCATCAGATTCCGATCAACGCACCCAAGTGCCCGTTCGCCAACAACCAGCGCGACGGTCACATGCAGATGAGCGTACCCAAGGGCCGCGTCGCCTATGAGCCCAGTTCGCTGCAGGCCGATGCGCCGCGTGAAGCGCTGCGTGGTTTCCCCAGCCATGCAACTGCGGCCGAAGAAGGCACCAAGGGCCGGGTGCGTGCAGAAAGCTTTGCCGACCATTATAGCCAGGCGCGACTGTTCTTCCGCAGCCAGACCGCACCGGAACAGGCGCATATCGCCTCGGCATTGGTGTTCGAACTGTCGAAGGTGGAAACCGCCCACGTACGCGAGGCCATCGTGGGTCATCTGCGCCACATCGACCAGGAGCTGGCGCAACGTGTGGCCGATGGCATGGGCATGACCGCCCTGCCGCCAGCACCGCCGGCTGCAGTGGCGCCGATCGACATGCCGCTCTCGCCTGCCTTGCAGGTCATCGGCAAGATGAAGGACACCCTGAAAGGGCGCACGGTGGGCATCCTGATTCACGACGGCTCCGATGCCGCGGCGATCAAGGCCGTACGCAAGGCGGCCGAAGCTGCGGGTGCGACGGTCAAGATCGTTGCGCCCAAGCTCGGCGGCGCCAAGCTTAGCGACGGCAAGCAGTTGGCCGCCGATGGGCAGCTGGCTGGGACGCCTTCGGTGGTGTTCGACGCGGTGGCGGTATTGCTGTCCTCGGAAGCGGCCAAGCTGCTGACACGCGAATCGGCGGCGCTGGATTTTGTGAGCTTTGCCTGGGCGCACCTGAAGGCGATCGCCTTCGACGAGGGCGCGCAATTGCTGCTGAAGGCCGGCAACGTCGGCAAGGATGCGGGCGTCGTTCCGGCCGCCGATACCAAGGCATTCATTACCGCAGCAAAAACCCGCCAGTGGGCACGCGAGCCGAAGGTGCGCATGCTGGCGTAACCGCGGGAAGACCCGGTACCCGGGCTTGAAACCGAGGCACGCCACGTCCGCGCGCTGGCGGCCCCAAACCCCTCGGCTTTTGCCGCTGCCGCGCGTTTGCGCGGTAGCGGCAGGTTACTGCGCATTTCCACGGCAAGCGCTAGCTGTTTCGCGTTGGCCAAAGCTTCGATCGCGCAACCAGCATGCGCACTGCGCGATGTCCGTTACCAGGCCGCGATGGAGCACCCTGACGCGAGCGAGGTTTACCTGTCGCTCGCGTCCAAGGTCATGTAGGTCGCGTCGATGACGACGCTCGGTCGCTATTCGCTTCCCGGATGACGATTACGCCAACTGGCGTTGCTTGGGATTGGCCGCATTGCAGAATGTGCCGCTAGTCACTGGAGCACGGTATGGAATCTCGGATCACCCCGACCTCTGGCACAGCAAACTTGCCGCTTCCTGCAGCCGATGACGCGGCGTTACCACGCAGCCCGGCGACCGACGACGATCGGCACCACCGCACTGATGCCCGATTAGCTGGACTAACGCCCCGCCGCAGCGCGGCGCGGACCAGCACAGCCACCGCGCTCGATTGCGTAATGCCGGACGCCGCGGGCAGCAGGAGCATCGGCGCGCCTGCCTCGGCTCCCGTCGTAAATCGCCCGGATAGACCTCTATTCTCGATCATTCGGCCTATCGCGTTTCTAGCCACCAGGGCCGACATCGGCGGCCATCGCCACCCGATAAGCCTGTCCGAAAGCGCTGTTGTCTTCTCGCGCTCCAAGGCGACATTGGGAGGCAGCGATGTGGGCATGGTCGGGATGCTCGGTGGCCAGGAGCATCTTGTCAAAACCGGAATTTCGCGCAGCCTGCTGGGTCAGGCAGTGAAATGTTGCGCGAAGGGGCAAGGCGCGGAGGCCAACAAACGCTTGGGCTACATCGTCGGCTCGGCAGCCAGGCTGCTTGAGGGCAGCATGGACAAGCAGGCCACGCAGCAATGGCTGACACTGGCCTTCCATGCCTTTCTCGATACCGAAAAAGGTAAGAGATTGACGGAAAAAGCGAAGACGGATGCGTTGGACATCGACGATGTCTGCGAGATTCACGAAAGCCTGGTTGCTGCAGATCCTCGTCTACGCAATCCGCTTGGCATCCCGGCCTTGTTTGACATCATCAACGTCGCTGCCGCACAGGATTTGGTCAACGCGCTACAGGCACGCCATCTTCCGCGGCAACACATTCCGGACTCATCGCTGCTGACACTGCCCGACAACGCCTTCATCGCCTCGCGACTGATTCATGATGCAGAGCCGCTGGATACATTCCTGACCAAGGCGTTCTTGCCGCCTGACGTTTCGCTTGCGCAGGCCAAGCAAGCCGCTGCCCGTGTGAAAAGCGCAGCCGGCAGCGGTGCGCAGGCCGATGAACTCGCCGCAGACCACGCGCTGCTTGCGCGGATCAACGATCCGGTCAATCTTCGTTCGGGCAAACAGGCGTTGATCGATACCTTGCGCCACAGCGGTCTGGACGGGCTGTTCGCCTCGTTGCTGGCCAGGCTGACCCTGGGCGAAGCGTCTGATCTGGGCCCTGACAATATGCTGGTCATTCCCGGAGAAGATGCACGCCACAAGGTCGTCAGCATTGACGTAACCGGCTTTCGCTACGACCGGGAGAAAGATACCCCGGCAAATCCACGAGAGCCGCTTCGGTATGGTTGGGGAGACGTCGTCCAGAACCCGGCACGGGCGCTGCAAGTGCTGCTTGATGCCAGCGTGATGAGCAGCCGTTATGCGAAAGGCCTGGAGGGCGTACATGCCATGGTGATTGAGGCGATACGCGAGGCGCTTGCCTGGCAAGCCACGCCTGAAGTGGAAATGGTCAAGCAGTGGTACGCCGCGCTCGATGTGGACTCCGTCACGTCCTCCTTGCACTCGCTGGGCGATCAATTGAAAGACATGTCTGGCGCGGGTTGGATGCCGGATGCCGCGCTGGTGAATCAGGTGTTGGCACGCAATTCCTCCTTCCTCAGCAATGTGATTCAAAAATCCCGGACATGACGACTGCGACCAGTACGCGCCACGGGCTGCACGTGCGCGATACCAGTACCGCCCACGGCGACGGTCAGGCGAACCACGCCTGGTCGCGCGCCAATGCCTGCGCGTGCACTGGCTCGGGCGTTCGACACCGGCTTCATTCCGCACGGCGTTGGCGGGCAAAAAGACCGAGCTCCCTGCCCGCCGAATTGCCTCTATCAGATGCTTACCGTTTTCAGGATCCTGCCTGGCCCGCTGCAACTGGCCACTCACGTTGAGCGATCCGTGGAGCTTTGAGCCGTGTATTCGAGGATCTCTTCCTTGGTGAGGACAGGCGACGCGTCGTAATTAGCGCTGCCCACCAGCGCCAGCCACCCAAAGCCGGCCAAGCAGCTTGGAGCCGATGGTTGCCCGGTGCACCTTGGCCTCGGTGTTTCCGAGGGCGCGCATCATCTCCTCCCAGCGTGCGCCCAGGTTGACTTCTCTCTCCGTCTTCAGGTGGACGGCGGCCAAGTCCTTATAGTCGAGCGCGCGCAGCCCGTCGGGGGTGACCGGTCTTTTGGCATGTACGTGGACGAACCAGGGCCGCGGGATGTTTCCATTCGACTGCGGCGTGTGCTCGATACGCACTTCAAATAGCCTGCCACGATCGCCAATGTCGTCCTCCGAGCGAAGGCGGCGCGGCGCCGTGACGCGTGCCAGTCCATTCATCGCCAACAGGCGCTCCAGATGCGGCGCCCGTGGCTGCGGATCGGTCTTGAGCGCATCGGCTTCGCGCCGTTTGAAATCGTGCTCGATGCTCTGGAGAAGACGCAGCCGCGTGTCGAGGTGTTCGATGCGCGCGTCTCCTGCACGGAGTTTGCCTTTGAGCTGCAGCACACGCTCACTGGATCCGAACCAGCCCTGCATGGTGATCCTGGCAGAATCGAAGGCCGTCGCCGCGTCGTATCTGGAGTCGCCGACCAGGCGCTCTACGTCGGTGGTGTCCTTGCCGAGGCGCTTGGCGAGCGCGATGAAATCACCGCCGAGTTCTGCCACCGGCAACGACTCCAGACGCGCGCCTTTCAGTATCTCGTCGGCCTGCTTTTGCGCTGCGCTGCGCTCATCCATGGCCCGCCGCGCGGGCGCTGCCGCCGAGCTGGAAGCATCAGGCGTGCGCACGCGTGCCTTGCGCGACCGGCTCGATTTGCCTGTTGTCGTCGTGGTTGTCGGCACGCTCGGCGTGATCGACGCTGGTGCCTGCCCGGGCCAGGCCGCTGCCGCGCCAATCAGCTGCCTGTCCTGGACGGCGAACTCACACATGTCAACAATCGCCTGACGTTGGTCGGCAAGTGCCTGTGCAAGATCGAGCATCGTCGGCCATAGATGATCTCTGGCATGCTCACCTGCTTCGATGAGCGCGGCGGCATCCATACACAGCTGCGTCGCCGCTCGGCCACGCAGCTCGGCGTATTCGACAAGCACTTGCTTGTACATGGCCAGCATCTGCGGCGTCAGCGAGTGCTCGGTTGAGAGAAAGCGTTCAAGATGGATCTTGGTCAGCTCCGTAAACGCTTGTCCGACCTTGGCTTCCATGCATCTGTCTACTTCTTCGAGCGCGCTCAATCGATCCATCACCTGTCGCAACCCGCAACGACTAGCTTGATCGGAAAGCCTTCTTGAATATATTTCGTACAGCACTCCACGAACGGTTTGCATCCGCGTGTGACAAGATCCCATCGTGATCCTGATGATCGGCAGCTGGGCCTTCAGCACGTCGGGCGGCGCCCGATTCGTCATCGGCGACTTGATACGCCGGAAAACCTCTTCCAATGCTGCAATGACATCAAGAAGATGCGTGCGTAACGCATGCCATGATTCCGGCTGCTGCAGACGGATGGCCTGGACATTAAACCGTGCAAACTGGCTGCTTTCCGCAAGCACAGACCCCAATTCCTGGGTCAATTTGTGATCGATCATTTTTTCGCATGACAGATAGTTCATCGCTGCGGCTTGCCCGAGAGACGAAATCAATCGATCCTCATGGGCTTCGATGTCGGAGCATGACATGCGGCGTTGAATCTTGAGCTCGCTCAGCGCCTGCAAGCCTTGTCGCGCGGATGCGATCGCCGATGCGCCGGACTTGAGCCTTGCTTCAAGGGATCTTGTGTCTGCCCCCCCCCTTGGCGCCACGTTTGTGACCAGGTGGTTGAACAGTTGCAGCCTGGCCGAGGCCGTGTGCAATACCTCGAGTTGATCTGGTCCTGCTGAGACAGGCGCCGAGGTGAAGAGCGATCCGCGGACGCCCCTGGCGTTAGCGGATGATGATGCAGGCGCACTGGCCCTGGAAGCTCTGGCCGGTCGCGGCGCTCTGATGGCAAGCCCGCTGAGTTGCGTGGAGAGCGCCGCTACCTCGTCAGGCACGCTCGCGTTGGTTGACGCATCCTGTGGCGGCGCCGCCGGTTGAGCGGACTGCGCGGGATCCACTGGGACTTGATTGGTCGCTCGAACTCTCGGCACGGTGCATCCTCCGACATTGCCATTCTATTGCCACGCATGGACGCCCAGATGCGCCTGTTCTCGGCAGATCCGAGACTTGATGGTCTGGGTATGCGACGGCACCTGGGCCGTTGTGGCTATTGCTGTCCACCAGAGCCAAGCGCCCAAAGCTGGCCAAGCAGCTTGGAGCCGATGGTTGCCCGGTGCACCTTGGCCTCGGTGTTTCCGAGGGCGCGCATCATCTCCTCCCAGCGTGCGCCCAGGTTGACTTCTCTCTCCGTCTTCAGGTGGACGGCCGCCAAGTCCTTATAGTCGAGCGCGCGCAGCCCGTCGGGGGTGACCGGTCTTTTGGCATGTACGTGGACGAACCAGGGCCGCGGGATGTTTCCATTCGACTGCGGCGTGTGCTCGATACGCACTTCAAATAGCCTGCCACGGTCGCCAATGTCGTCCTCCGAGCGAAGGCGGCGCGGCGCCGTGACGCGTGCCAGTCCATTCATCGCCAACAGGCGCTCCAGATGCGGCGCCCGTGGCTGCGGATCGGTCTTGAGCGCATCGGCTTCGCGCCGTTTGAAATCGTGCTCGATGCTCTGGAGAAGACGCAGCCGCGTGTCGAGGTGTTCGATGCGCGCGTCTCCTGCACGGAGTTTGCCTTTGAGCTGCAGCACACGCTCACTGGATCCGAACCAGCCCTGCATGGTGATCCTGGCAGAATCGAAGGCCGTCGCCGCGTCGTATCTGGAGTCGCCGACCAGGCGCTCTACGTCGGTGGTGTCCTTGCCGAGGCGCTTGGCGAGCGCGATGAAATCACCGCCGAGTTCTGCCACCGGCAACGACTCCAGACGCGCGCCTTTCAGTATCTCGTCGGCCTGCTTTTGCGCTGCGCTGCGCTCATCCATGGCCCGCCGCGCGGGCGCTGCCGCCGAGCTGGAAGCATCAGGCGTGCGCACGCGTGCCTTGCGCGACCGGCTCGATTTACCTGTTGCTGTCGTGGTTGTCGGCACGCTTGATGTTGTCGACGCCGGTGCCTGCCCGGGCGAAACCGCCGCTGCGCCAATCAGCTGTCTGTCCTGGACGGCGAACTCACACATGTCAACAATCGCCTGACGTTTGTCGGCAAGTGCCTGTGCAAGATCGAGCATCGTTGGCCATAGATGATCTCTGGCATGCTCACCTGCTTCGATGAGCGCGGCGGCATCCACACACAGCTGCATCCCGGCTCGGCCGCGTATTTCGGCGTATTCGACGAGTACCTTTTTGCACCGGGCCAGCCCCTCCCGGGTGAGCGAATGCTCGGTTGAGGAAAAGCGTTCGACATGGACCTGGATCACATGCTTGAGCGCTTCGCCCACCTCAGCATGGTGAAGGCTGTCGATTTCTTCGAGCTCCCTCAGTCCGTCAAGCACCTGGGGCAGGCCGCACTCGCTGGCCTCATCGGCAAGTCGCCTTGAATGTATTTCGACGAGCATTCCGCGGACGGTCTGCATCCGTTCATGGCACGATCCCATCATCGCCCTGACGACCGGGAGATGGTCCTTGAGCGAGTCGCGTGGCCCCTGACCCGTCATCGGCGACCTGATACGCTGGCAAACCTCCTCCATCGCTGCAAGCGCATTCAGAAGATGCCCGCGTAACGCAAGCCATGGTCCCGGTTGCTGCAGACGCATGGCGTCAGCGGACAACACCACCATCTCGACCCTTTGGGTATTCACATGGCCAAATTCGGTGGCCATTTTCTGATCGATCATCTTCTCGCATGCGCCGTAGTGAAGCGAGGCGGCTACTGCGAAATGCAGCACCAGGAAATTCTCGTGTTTTTCGACATTGTCGACCGGCATGCGTTTTTGGATATTCAGCTCGGCCAGCGCCTGCAAGGCTTGTCGAGCGGATTCGATCGCAGACTTTCCGGATTCGAGTCTTGCTTCCAGCGCTCTGATATCCGCTGGTGCGTCACGTTTTTGTGCCAGGTCGTTGAAGCGTTTCAGCCTGGATGAGGCCTTGCTCAATACTTCGAAAGGATCTGGCCCTTGCGGAACTGGCGCCGCGGCAAAGAGCGCCGCCATGACGTCCTGTGCGTTGGTGGACGATGCCGCTGGAAGATTGGCTCTGGAGGCTCGGCCCAGCCGTCGCGGCCTGATGGAAAGCCCGCCGAGTTGCGCTGAGGGCGCCGCACTGGCGGCAGAGCTACTTGCGGCTGATCCCGAGCCCGATGGTGTCGGTGCAGTTTGAATCAATTGCGCGGGATCCGGTGGGGCCTGCTTGGTCGATTCAATTTTAGGCACGGTGCATCCTCCGATATCGCCATTCGATTTGCTCGCACACCGCGCCCAGTTTTCCCCGTCCCGGAATGTGCGTGGAACGTGGCGGCGCCGTACGCCAGGCCTTGCGAGCCGGCAGCGATGCGTGTTGCCACTGCGTGGCGCAGTCACCGCGTGACCTGTGCCATGGCGCTCGAACCGCCTGCCTCATCGTGTTGCATGCTGCAGCGCCTGCCTCACTCACTGCTGGCTCGACCCGGCATTGTTCATCATGCAATTGCCGATGACGTGCAGCGAAAACCGTGTTGCCGTTTCAACGCAGGAAGCGCGACCCACATCATGTCGATGTGCGTGACATCGCTGCCTTAGTAAACCACCGAATGCGGCGCGGTTTGCATGCGGCGCGAATGCGTGGTGACTGAGACGAAGACGAGCCGGCTGCGCATGCAGTTGTTCAATGACCAGACGAGGCGGTCAAGGCATCTCCCAATAACTTGGGCACCTCTCAAGACCCGTCATCATGTCCGATGCCTTTGAATCATCGGCACAACGCTCAGGAATCAAGAAACGACGCAATGTTGCAGATCCGGTGGACGCCTATCCATGGCAAGCCCTAGTTCGGAAACCTCAGCAGGCAGTTCGAGAGAATTTTCAGGCTCAACGCACGTCTTGCGCATGCACGTTGAGATCGCCCCGCCCTCTACACTGTTTCGGCTGAAAACTGCTGCGCATTCGCCAACGCACGATATTCGCGCGGCGTCATGCCCACCGCTTGCTTGAATTGCCGCGCGAACGCGCTTTGGTCGCTGAAGCCGCAAGCGTGGCCGATTTCGGTAAGGCTCTTGTTTCCGTGCAGCAGATGCATCGCCATCTGCAGACGCAGCTTGGCCAACACTTGCTGCGGCGTGAGCTGGAATACCTTGCGGAACGAGCGCTGCAGCTTGGACATGGAAAACCCGGTGATCTCCACCAGCGCCTGCATGCGGACGTTCTGCGCGTAATTGGCGTTGAGATACGCCAGCGCAAGTCGCAGCTTTTCGTACTGCGATTCGTGCCCGTCCTGCGGGCCCAGATCGCGCGAGATGCCGATGATGCCCTGCACCTTGCCATTCACCAGCAACGGACGCTTGCAGGTCAGGCACCAGCCAGGCTCACGGTTAGCGAACAGGTGGAGCTCCAGCAGGTTGTCGATCACCTCGCCGGCCAGCACCTGCTCGTCCTGATTGGCGTAATTGGCGCCCAGGCCACTGGGATAGACCTCGGCAACACGCTTGCCGATCAGGTCCTTGCGCGATTTCAGCCCCAGCCGCCGCAGCATGGTCTGGTTGACGTGGGTGTAGCGGCCCTCGCGATCCTTGACGAAGAACAACACGTCCGGCACGGCATCGAACAACGCTTCAAGATCGGCAGGATCGATGCTCTTCATGCGAGAGGGTTCATGCAGGGCAAGGTGCTCGAGACCGGGAAAGGCGCATCAAACCAGGCGCGCGATTGAAACGATTCGCCCCTGCCGCGCCATGATACGCCGCATGCGCGATCGGCCTGCGGCCGGAGGACTCAGCGCGAGGTGTTGCCTGCGTCCACTGCCGCCGGTGCAGGCTTGGCATCTCCCGCCGCAGCGGTCGGGTTACCGATGCGATCCAGCGGCACCTGTCGCGCACGCCAGCTCTGCACTACCGCCGCACCGGCCTGTGAGCCCACCTGCACGCGCAGCCGCGCGCTGCCGCCGGGCGCGATGAACTCGATCTCGCAGTCGCCCGCGGCCATGCAGCTATCGGCCGCAAGGGGATCCACCAATTGCCAGCCTTGCTCCATCACCGCCTGCGCAAACGCGCGATACCCCATGCCGGATTTCAGCACGGCCGGCAATGGCACGCTCGTATCGCCGCCTTGCTCGGAAGACGCAACCGCCACCGGGGCGCGCGCGGGCGCAACGGCAGGCCGCGACGCGGCGCCCAGGGCGGGACTGCAGATCAGAGCGATTACCCACAATGCGGGGCGGAACGACGTGCGCATGCAAACGGTCCTTGCGGTCCTGGCAGGGAACTGGGAAGAGGAAGATGCGCTAGTTTGACATGCCTGTGATGCGCTGCGGCAATTGCATTTGGGATGCATTGGCCCGTGATCTGCACAGCGGCGTTGCAAGCGGTTCACGTCAAGCGTACTCATCCAGCGCGCGGAATGTCAGTGGAACGGCCAGACGCTCCGGATCGACGATTGCCGCCGGCGGACTCATCGGTATCAGCGCGTCCACCGCCGATCCGGTCGCCATCGTCGCAAGCAAGCTGCATCATTGCGGTTTGCGCGCGGAGTTCCCGATGGTCATTGCCAACGCTTCAACCACGACGTCTTCAACCTATGCAGTCGGCCAGCTATGGCGCTGCCGCGGGCGCAGTGCCGCCGAAACGCCGCTACTGCTGATCAACCAGATCGATACGCATCCGCAGGGAGGCCAGATCCTGCACGTGACCATCAGCGACGTCCAGGTCCGTCATGCGGGAATGCCCAACGGAACGCTTGACACGCTGCCGCACATTCCGGTGATTGCACAGACGCTGGAGCGCAGCGCTGCCGAACATGTCGGCGACAGCACGCCCAATCAGGCGTATCTGCCCGGGTATGCCGAGTGGAAGGCCGCGTTCGACGCCGGGCGTGCCGGCTCGTTCGGGATTGCGGTGTCGGAAATTCTGGACATCGTGGAAGGCCAGCTGGCCAAACGCGGCTAGCACTGCGCAGGTGTCAGGTGGGCATGGACTGCCGGCAAGACTGCGGTGCACGCGCGGCAGATGCGAGGTGGAATAACCGCTGCTTGCTCTGGCGGTGCGCGAGCACTCCAGGCGCAACGGGCAGGATGCGGTTGCCAAAACGCTGACTTCGACAACGCCCATCGCCCAGGGAAAGCATTCGCTCAAGCAACCGACACGCCGCGCCTGGCGGCGTGTCGGTCGTCCGTCACTGGCCGATATGCTGCTTCAACCAGCCATTGACGGTGTCATGCCACAGGATGCTGTTGTCCGGCTTGAGTACCCAGTGGTTCTCGTCCGGGAAATACAGGAACTTGGAATCGATGCCCTTGCGCTGCAGCGCGGTGAAGGCAGCCAGGCCCTGTTCGACCGGAATGCGGAAATCCTGCTGGCCGTGGATCACCAGCATCGGCACCTTCCACTTGTCTACGTGCAGCACCGGGTTGAACTTCTCGTAGCCGGCCGGGTTCTGCCACGGCGTGCCGCCATTTTCCCACTCGCTGAACCATAGTTCCTCGGTGGCATAGCCCATGGTGCGGTTGTCGAAGACGCCGTCGTGGTCGACCAGGCACTTCCATGGTTGATTCCAGTTGCCTGCCATCCAATAGACCATGTAGCCGCCGTAGCTGGCGCCCAATGCGCAGGCCTTGTCGCCGTTGAGGAAGCCGTATTGCTTCTGCGCGGCGGCCCAGCCTTTTTGCAGATCTTCCAGCGGGCGGTCGCCCCAATGCTGGCTGATGGCGTCGGTGAATTCCTGGCCGTAGCCGGTGGAGCCGTGGAAATCGATCATCACCACCGCGTAGCCCTGGCCGGCGTAGGTCTGCGGATTCCAGCGGTTGCTCCAGCCATTGCCGAAGCTGCCCTGCGGGCCGCCGTGGATCAGGAACGCCACCGGGTAAGTCTTGCCCTGCTGGTAGTTGTACGGCTTGACCACGTAGCCGTGCACGGTGTCGTTGTTCCAGCCCTTGAACTGGAACTGCTCGTAGTCGCCGAACTGCACGTCCGGCAACAATTCGCCCGCGCTCTGGCTGATCGCGCGCAGTCCCTGGCCTTGCGTGTCGCTGACGAAGATCTGGTCACCGCTCTTGAGCGAGTTGCGGGTAAAGGCCAGCGTATTGCCGGCCAGCGTGGGGGCGTGCACGCTGCCCTCGCCCACCAGCTTGGTTGCCTCGCCGCTGGCGATATCGATCTTGAACAGTGGGTGCTCGCCGAGTTCGTCGGCACTGGTGTAGAGGCTGGCACCGTCTTCGCTCAACACGATCTCGCCCGCCGAGCGGTCCCACTTCGGCGCGATCTCGCGCGTCTTGCCGCTGGCCACATCCATCGCCATCAGGCCGAAGCGGTCGGCCTCGAAGCCCGGGCGCTTCATGGCGCGGTAGTACAGCGTCTTGCCGTCGGTGCTGAACACCGGGCCGGCATCCCAGGCCGGGTTGGCCGCGGTCAGGTTGACCGGCGCGGACTTGCCGGTCGCATCCAGGCGGTACAGATCGAAGTTGGTCTGCCACGGCTCGTCGTTGCCGGTGGGCTTGCCGCTGGCCTTGGCATTCTTGCTCGCCTCCGGGCCATGCGGCTGCGGAATGCGCACGCTGGCCACCACGCTGGCGCCATCGGGCGACCAGGTGTAATCGTCGTTGCCGCCGAACGGCTTGGACGGCGCGTCGCCGGCCAACGTGGCGCTGATCGCCGATGCCCCGACCACTGCCTTGGCACCGGCCGCAGGCAACTCGGCCACGAACAGGGTGTTGCGGCGGCCATCGTTCCAGGTGTCCCAATGACGGACGAACAACTGGTCGTACACCACGCCGCTGGCCTTGTTGTTCTTGAGCTCGCCCAGCTTCTTCTTGGTGCAGCCCAGGTCCGAGCCGCAGTCCTGGAACACGCCCGCGCTGAAGGCGATGCGCTTGCCGTCCGGCGAGAGCTTGTAGCTGTCCACGTCCACCGCAAATGCGGTGAGTTGCTGCGGCGTGCCGCCGGCCATCGGCTGCGCGTAGAGCTGCTGGCTACCGGATTTGCTGCTGAGGAAGTACACCGTCTTGCCGTCCGGCGACAACGCCGGGCTGTTGACGTTCCATCCTTCCGGGGTGAGCCGCTTGGGCGGCGCCAGATCGCGCGTGCGCAGATTGCGCACCCACAGGCTGGTGGCCGGCTTGCCATTGGCGGTCTTGGCCTGGCGCTTGGCGAACAGCACCACGCTGCCATCCGGGCTGAGCGTAGGCGAGGACACCCGGTCCAGCGCCACCATGTCGCGCACATCGAAACCGCGCGCAGCGGCAAGGCTTGGCAGGGCAGCCAGCAAACACAGGGGCAGTACGGCGTGACGCAGCTTCATCGAGATCTCCGGCAACGGCAAAACGTCGATGGTAGGCGTTGCTGCGGCGCACGCGCAAAGGCAGAGAGGTCCTGCGGCGCGACGTGGTGCGCCGCGCACGCATGCGCCGCCCATGCCGCTGCACGCGACACGGGCGGCTGGGCGCTTTAGAGCGGCTTACAACGTAGCGAGCAGTCGTCAGGTGGGTGCGGACGGTGCACTCAAAACCGGCATGGACGCGTGGTACATGCCGATTCCGGGCACCGGCCGCGCCCGCCTGGCGGCTGCGCAGTCGTTTTGTTCGCTGCTCTTAGAAGCGGTGCGACAAGCCGACGTAGACCTGGGTGTCGGGCGTGCGGTCGTTGAGGCCGAAATTGGCGCCTACGTCCAGCTGCAGGAGCGGATTGAGCAGATACGACGCCGCGATATCGGCCGAGTACTGCTCCACGGTCTGCGCCGGATCGCGGTTGATGGAGGACCACACCTCCACCGCCATCGACAACTTTGGTGTCAGTGGGCGCGCCAGATTGATCACGTTGACGATGGCCACATGCTTGCCGCTGCCATCGCTGTCGGCCAACCAATCCAGTTCCGGACCGAACGTCAGCGAGAAGCTGCTGGGCAGCACGAAGTTGACCGGCAGCGCCAGGCCGCCTTCCCAGGTGTCGTTGCCCAGGCCGGTACGCGCGGTGGGTGCCTTGACGAATGGCAGCAGCGCCACGCTGGCGGTGTCGCTCTCGTACACACGCGCCTTCATGCGCAGATAGAGATCGCCGCCGCCGCTCAGGCTGCTGCGCGCGCCGGTGGCGCGGTCGGTGGTCTTGACCTGCAGTTGCGGCGCCCAGTTGAGCTGCAGATCGATGCGGTCGCTGACGCCGTACTTGAGCGTGGGATTGGTGAAGTACGCCGTTTCGGTGCGTGTGCCGGGCTGGCTGTCGCGCGTGTAATTGCCGATGTCGGTTTCCAGCTGCCAGTCGCCAGCCGGCACGGTGCAGGTGGCATTGGCCTTGGTCGGCCGATCGGTGCAGAGCGCCGCGTCGGTGGCGTCTTGCGCCTGCGCCTGAACTGCGAGGCTGCTCAGCGCTGCCGTAACGATGACGGCGAGCAGTGTCTTGCGGGAAGACGAGCGCGAGGTGATGGTGGGCATTGCGGTGATTCCAGGGCAAAGCGCAGCACGAATCGCATGACCGTGCCGCGTTGAAGAGTGGGAAATGGTGCGTTACGACGCGCGGTATGGCGGCGCTGCGCTTGGTCAACGGTGCCGCAACTGCGGTTTTTTCGGGGAGGCGTCGGTGCGGTCGCGATGCGATGCACACGCCCACTGCAGGGAAGTGCGCGGGCCTGCACTGCCAGACACTTGCCTGGCGTTGCGGCGTCATGCACAGCGCATGAGCGCACCACGGTCTACCGGGTGGTTGGGATCAGATCAGTCCAGCATGCAGCACTCGTGGCGCACCGTTGTGCGGGAGACGGCACGATAAGCAGCAGCGGCATAAAGTCGCTATGCACGGCAGTTGCGCAGGGCGTAAAGCCGGCGCAAAGACATTGAATCTGATGGCGGGTTAGCGGGTGGCTGTGCAGGCCGCGATGCCCGCATGCGGCAGTGCTGCACGGTTCGCATGCGGTGTGCAGGACGCAGTGGCAGCGATGCAATCGAAACGGCGAATCGAGCTCCATCGTGCGCAGGACCTGGCGCCATTGCAGCGCTGGCATGTCTTCGCCAGGTAAAGCCCGGCGGCCCAGACAGCTGTTTGCCGTTCCCTCACAGCTGTGCTGGATCAAGCTGCGCGCACAACCAGGCGCCGCTTGCAGATGGCGCATGCGGGGCGCATGCGCCATCTGGCATCACACTCAGGCGGCCTGTTCGCCGCGCTTGCCAACGCGATACAGCAGCCAGCCGACCAGGGCCAGAATCGCCAGGCCGACCCACTGGTTGAGCTGCAGCGCGGCCGGCAATGCCAGCACGTCGGCGCGGCTGGACAGCACGATCGGCACCGCAATGGCGATGCCCATCAACGCCTCGCCGGTGATCAGGCCAGCGGCAAACAGCACGCCCGGGCGATGCACGCGGTCACGGCCGTCTTCGTCGTCGGCACGGATGTTGTGGAAGCGCTCCACCAGATGCGCGATCAGGCCGCCGAGGAAGATCGGCACCATCAGTTCCAGCGGCAGATAGATGCCGATGGCCGCGGCCAGCACCGGTACACGGAAGCGCTTGCCGGTGGCCTTCAACCATTCGTCCAGCGCGATGATGGCCGCGCCCACGCCGGCACCGATCGCGATCATGCTCCACGGCAGCTGGCCGCCGAACAGGCCCTTGGCGACCGAGGCCATCAGCGTCGCCTGCGGCGCGCCCAGCGAGTTGGGATGATGTGGCGTTGCTGGGCCGATGCCGTAGGCTTGAGCCAGCAGGTTCAGCACCGGCGCCATGATCAATGCGCACGAGAACGCGCCAATACCCAGCATCAGCTGCTGTTTCCACGGTGTGGCACCGACCAGATAACCGGCCTTGAGATCTTGCAGGTTGTCCCCGCCCACCGCCGCCGCGCAGCACACCACCGCACCGATCATGATCGCGGCCACTGCGCCCAGCGGTGCAGCGCCGATACCCACAGGCACCAGGCCGCTCTTGCCGAGCAGCAACACCAGCACCGCCGAGGCGAACAGGATGGTGGAGATGGTGATGCCCGACACCGGGTTGTTGGAAGAGCCGATCAAACCGGCCAGATAGCCCGAAACGGACACGAACAGGAAGCCGGCCACGATCATGATGATGGTCATCGGGATCGACACATGCCACTGCTGCACGATGGCCTGATACAGGCCCAGCAGCGGCAGCGTGCACAACACCAGCGCCACCAGCATCCACTTCATCGGCAGATCGCGCTCGGTCTCTGCAACCACGCCGCCGCCACTCTTGCGCGCAGCGGCAAAGCCGCTCTTGACGCCGGAAAACAGCGATTTCCGCAGCGAGAACAAGGTCCACACGCCACCGATCAACATCGCGCCGACACCCAGGTAGCGAATCTTCGCGCCCCAGATGCCGAACGCTGCATCGGCAGCCGACGCATCGACCAGGCTCTGCGCCAGGGCCGGGTCCGAGCCCATGAAGAACTGCTGGTACAGCGGGATGGCGATGTGCCAGGACAGGATCGAGCCGGACAGCACCACGATGCCCACGTTCAACCCGACGATGTAGCCCACGCCCAGCAGCGCCGGCGACAGGTTGGTGCCGATATAGCCCACCAGCCGGCTGCTGCCCAGGTAGGTGGCCTGCGCCCAGGTGTCGGGAATCACGCGCAGGCCGCTGGCCGCAGCCAGCTTGACCAGCGCTCCGATGGCGCCGGAGACGGCCAGGATCTTCAGGCCCGGGCCGGGATTTTCGCCGGCCTTGAGCACTTCGGCCGCCGCCTTGCCTTCGGGGAACGGCAGCGGGTCTTCGACGATCATCGAGCGACGCAACGGCACCGAGAACAACACGCCAAGCAGGCCGCCCATGCCGGCGATGCCGAGCACCCACCAGTACTTGAAGTCCGGCCAGTAGCCCATGATCACCAGCGCGGGGATGGTGAAGATCACCCCGGCCGCGATCGACGAGCCGGCCGACGCACCGGTCTGGACGATGTTGTTCTCCAGAATGGTGCCACCGCCCAGCAGGCGCAGCACACCCATCGACACGACGGCCGCCGGGATGGCGGTGGCGATGGTCAGGCCGGCGAACAGGCCGAGGTAGGCATTGGCGGCCGAAAGCACGACCGCCAGCACGATGGCCAGCGCGACGGCACGGAAGGTGAGCTGGCGCGGCTGCGCGTCGTGGCTCATTGGGCATTCCCCTGTAGGCAAAAAATCCGCACCACGCTAGCGCCTGCGTCCACGCGAGTCCAGCTGCGGCGCGGCGTGACAGTGTGCGTGCGATGGCGGGTGGACGTCGCAGGGGCAACCCGACGCACGCGCTGCCGGCTGGGTTGCAATCTGTCCGATCGCGGCGGTATCCGGCGCGTTGGCTGTTGAGGACGCGGGCACGTTTCGAACCACGCTCACCCCAGCGTCGATACAGGTACGCCGCGCCGTGCAATTGGCGTCAGCTGCTGCCGGGTGGATGTTATTGCGCTAATGCGCCTGCCGGGATCTGCGCCCGGCGCGGCGATCACTGCACGGCAACAGCCCGACACCGCGCGTGCGACGCCAGGCGCAGAAGAGTGCGCGTGCGCCGCTACGCCGGGAATGACGTAGCAGCGCATCCTGCCGAGGGTTAGTGCAGCAACTCGGCAAAGGCGCGATCGGCCTCGATGACCTCCGGCAGCGCGGCGAACAACGCGTCCAGATCCACGCCGTCCATCAGCGGGCTGCGTATCGCTTCCAATGCCGCCGCGGTGGCGCCGCCATGTGCATGCAGCGCATCGCAGACCAGTACCGCCTGGGCCACCAGCAATGGCATGCGTGCCCCGTCCGGGGCCGCGGCGGGCCGGACCTGGTACGCGATGGCGTGCTGGATCACCACGGGCAGCTGCCAGCGCCGTGCCAGCTCGGCCCCGACTTCCGGGTAGCCGAAGCCCAGTTGCAGGGTTTCTTCGGCCGCATGACCGGCAGAGGAGGTTTCGTGATTGATGCGGCTGGCGTATTCCGGCGCACCGGACTGGATCAAGAGCTCGCCGATGTTGTGCATCATCCCGCAGGTGAAGGCCGTCTCCGGGTCCAACCCCTGCTGGCGCGCCAGCAGGCGGCAGATGCCGGCCACTTCGAAACTGTGCCGCCAGAAGGCCTTGAGGTCGAAGCCCGGGCCAGCCCGGAACGCGCCCGTCATCGCCGACGCCAGCACCAGGGTGCGCAGGGTATTGAAGCCCAGCCGCATGGCCGCGTCTTCCACGCTGGTGGAATCGCGCAGGCCATGGAAGCGCGCCGAATTGGCCAGCCGCAACACTTTGGCGGCAATCACCGGATCGCGCTCGATACTATGCGCCAGCGTATCGATATCGGTCTGCGGATCGTCGAATTGACGGATCAGGTCTTGCGCCACCTTGGGCACGGTGGGCAAGGTGTGCAACTGGTCGAACAACGCCTCCAACTTCATGATCGCCTCGTGGGTGAAAGACAAGCCAGCGCGGCTGCGCGGACCTGCATGGTGTAGCACGGACCGGTTCACTGCCAATGACCGACGGCAGGATGATTCACTCAGGCTTCTGGCTGGGTCTGTACAGCGCACTGCCTCACCGCGTGGCCCGACTGACAGAAGAGGCAAGCGAACTGGACAGTTCGACGAGGCGACCGTCTCGGTGACCCTCAGTCGGCCTTGGCGCCACCCAGCGATTTGGATAAAAACGCCAACAGCTGGGTGTAGAACGCGCGTCGATGGGGCTCGGTGTAGAAGCCGTGGCCTTCTGTGTCGAAGTACAGCGTTTCCACTGGGGTGCCGGCCTGGCGCAACGCTGCTTCCATTCGCTTGCTGTGCTGGATGGGCGCGCGCTCGTCTTCGCCCCCTGCGGCCAGAAACACCGGCACCTTGATCTGCCTGGCCAGACTGACCGGCGAACGCGCGGCCAGGGTGGCCGGATCGCCCAACCATTGCTTGAGATAGTTCTCGCCGGAACCGCGCTTCTGGATATCGCCGCTGGTGAACATCATCGGCAAGTCGTAGACGCCCACATACCCGGCCGCGCACGCATACAGGCCCGATTCCTTGGCCGCACCCATCAGGGCTGCGTACGCACCGTAACTGGCGCCAAAGATGCAGATCTTGCGTGCGTCCGCATACCCCTGGTCAATCGCCCAACGCGTTGCATCGGTCACATCGTCCTGCATGGTGCCGCCCCACTGACGCGCGCCGGCGTGCTGGAAGTGGCGCCCATAATTGCCAGAGCCGCGGAAATTGATCTGCAGCACCGCATAACCCGCTTGCGCCAGCAGTTGCGCATCGTCGTCGAACTGCCAGCTGTCGAAGATCTCGAAGGGACCGCCATGGGGCATCACCACCATTGGCAGATGTTTGTCGCCCCCGCTGCGCGGCAGCGTGAGATACCCATGCAGTGGCACCCCGTCACGTGCCTGCAGTGCAATCGGCTGCACGGTGGCCGTGCGCTCGGGGTCGAACCAGTCGCGCCGACTGATCACATGCTGGGCTTTGTTCTGTTGCGTATCGAACACGTAGAAATCGCCAGGGTTGCTGCCCGAATAGGCTTCAAGCATCACGTAGCGACCGTCTTTGGTGCTGGAGGTCACGCGCACCGCATTGCCGGCAAAGGCCGCCTCCAGGCTGTGATACATCCGCGCCTGTGCCCCATGCTCGTCGAAAAAGCGGGTGCGGGGGCGGTCGGCCATGAAAATGGCGCCGACCGGGATGGTGGTGCCGTTGCGGTAGATGATCTCCAGGGGGTCGGCCACCGCGTCGCGCAATACCTGCTCACGGCGATTGGCCTGGATGTCCCAGCCGACGATCGCATCGGGGCCGTCGGCACTTTGCACGCGCAAGTACGCAATGCGCTCGTCTTGCGAAAAACCCAGCGGTGTTTCGACATGGCCACTGACCTGCTCGTCATTGATCAGCGCCCATTCGTCGCCCGCGCCCTTGCGGTAATACAGCTTGCTGACGTTGTCCGAGCCCGCCCCCTGCGCGAAGCGCACCTGCCCATGATGGTCGGTGGTGAAGCTGGCGCGCTGAATCGGCGCACGCGCAAGCGGGAGGCGGCGGCCGGTGGTGACGTCGAGCTTTTCTGCGCGCGTATAAGGATCCTGCCCCGACATCGGCCAGATCGCCACGATCACGCTGCGGTCGTCGTCGGGCAAGGGGTCGGTCAGGAATGCGGCCACCGCTTCGGTCTTCTTGACCTTGATGTTGGTGCCAAGGCCGGTGCCGCGTGCGCGGTAACCCACCAGCAACTCGGCTCCGGTGCCATCGGCATTGATGGCATACAGCTCGCCGGTCGGCAGCGGCTTGTCGAGCAAGCCGTACTTCTGTGCAATGGAGATCAACACGCGGGTGTCGCTGACCCAGGCGAAATCGCTCACGTAGGTGTTTTTTTCCAGCACGAAGGTGGCGCCGATGCTGTTGTCCGAACGCCGCATGATCGCAAGGGCGGTCTTGTCTTCCATCGGCACGGTCGCGGCGAAATACGCGCCGCTGGGCGATAGCTTGATGTCGGCGAACTTGTCCTTCTTGATATAGGCGCCGACATCCACCTGGGCCGTGGCAGTGCCGGCCGCCATCAGCAGCACCAAGGCCGCAGGAATGATCCATTTCCGCATGTACGACTCCGTGTTGTAGGCAAACCGATGGCGAAATCTAGCAGCAATCCATGCACCTAAAAAGCGTCAATGGAAATCGCGCGAGGGCAGCTGCATGTCGCCGAGCAGGTTGCTGAGGTCGTACAGGTCGCCGGCGATGAGATGCTCTACGCCGTCCACGCGTTCCCAGCGACCGCGCACGGCGAGCAGGCGCGATTCCAGTAGCGCACGGCGGCGACGCAGCGCAAGGTGCGACCAGACGATGACGTTGATCATGCCCTGCTCGTCTTCCAGGGTGACGAAGATGGTGCCCTTGGCGGTGGCCGGGCGCTGGCGCTGGGTAACCAGGCCGGCCACATGCACGCCGCTGCCATGGCGGCGGCCCTGCAATTCGCGCAGGCCCAGGATGCGCCGCTGGCGCATCTGCGGGCGCAGCAGCGCCATCGGGTGCTGGCGCAGACTCAGGCCGACCGAGCGGTAATCGGCAAGGATTTCTTCGCCGGCGCGCGGCGCCTCGAACGCCACCGGGCGCTCCTCCGGGCTGCCCGGCAACAGGGGGCGGCGCGCCTCCACGCCGGCCATTGCCCAGCGCGCGGCGTTGCGGTTGCCCACCATGCCGTGCAAAGCGCCGGCTTCTGCCAATGCCAGGCGTGCTTTTTCGTCGAGTGCGGCGCGCAGGCACAGATCGCCGATATCGGCGAACGCCCGCTGCGTGCGTGCGGCAACGATGCGCTGCGCCACCACTTGCGACAGTCCGGCGACCTGCCGCATGCCCAGCCGGATCGCCGGTTGTTCGCCGGGATCGGCAGCGCTGCGCCACGGCCGGCCGCCGACCAGGGTGTTGTCCCAGTCGCTGTGCAATACATCCACCGGCAGCACCTCCACACGCTCGCGCTCGGGGCTGCCGCGGCGCGCATCCTGCACGATCTGGCTGGCCGAATAGAAACCCATCGGCTGCGCGTTGAGCAGCCCGCAGGCGAAGGCGGCCGGCTCGTGGCGTTTGAGCCAGCAGCTGGCGTAGACGAGCTTGGCGAACGAGGCGGCATGGCTCTGCGGAAAACCGTAGGAACCGAAACCCTTGATCTGTTCGAAAATCTGGTCGATGAAGCTGGAGGCGTAGCCTTTGCCTTCCATCAATGCGCGAATGCGCACGCGATGCGATTCCATGTCGCCACCGCGGCGCCAGGCCGCCATCGAACGGCGTAGCTTGTCGGCCTCGTCAGGGTCGTAGCCGGCGTGGATCACCAACTCCATGACCTGCTCCTGGAACAGCGGAATCCCCAATGTCGGCCCGAGAATTTGCTCTACGCCTTCGGAGGGATAGTTGATCAGGCTCTTGTCCTTGCGACGTTGCAGGTACGGATGCACCATGTCGCCCTGGATCGGGCCAGGGCGCACGATCGCCACTTCGATGACCAGGTCGTAGAACTCTGCCGGTTTGAGCCTTGGCAGCATGGCCATCTGCGCACGCGACTCGATCTGGAACACGCCGACCGTATCGGCGCGCTGGATCATCTTGTAGGTCGCCGCATCCTCATCCGGCAAGGTCGCCAAAGTGTAGTCGCGATGACGGTGGCCACGCACCAGGTCCAGCGTCTTGCGAATGCAGGTCAGCATGCCCAGGGCCAGGCAATCGACCTTGAGCAGCTTCATGGTTTCCAGATCGTCCTTGTCCCACTGGATGATGGTGCGGTCGGCCATCGCGGCATTTTCCACCGGTACCAGCAACGACAACGGCTCGTCGGAGATGACGAATCCGCCCACGTGCTGCGACAGATGCCGTGGGTGATCGCGCAGGTGGTCTGTCACGAGCAGGATCTTGTTGATCAGCGGGTTGGCCAGATCGAAGCCGGCTTCTTCGATGCGCTGTTCCATCGGTGTTTCGCCATTGCCCCAGCCATAGCAATTGGCCAGCAAGGCAATCTGGTCCGGTGGCAGACCGAAGGCCTTGGCCACGTCGCGCACCGCGCTCTTGCCGCGATAGCAGATCACCGTCGCCGCCAGCGCTGCGCGTTCGCGCCCGTATTTGGCGTAGACGTATTGCAACACCTCCTCGCGGCGTTCGTGCTCGAAATCCACGTCGATGTCCGGCGGCTCGTTACGCGCCTTGGACAAGAAGCGCGAGATCAACAATCGCGTCTTGCTCGGATCAACCGAGGTGATGCCCAGTGCATAGCAGACTGCCGAATTTGCTGAAGATCCACGCCCCTGGCACAGGATGTCTTTGGAACGCGCAAACCGCACCACATCCTGTACCGTGAGAAAAAAAGCCTCGTATTCCAGTTCGGCGATCAACGCCAATTCGTTCTCGATGTCGTCGCGTATTTTCTTCGGCACCCCATCCGGCCAGCGCTCCCGCATCCCGGCTTCAGTGAGCTGACGCAGATAACTGGCAGGCGTATGCCCCTGCGGCACCAATTCTCTGGGATAGGTGTATTGGAGCTTGGAAATGTCGAAGGTGCAGCGTTGCGCCAGCTCCACCGTGGCCTGCAACAACCCATCCGGGTAGATATTGCCCAACGCGCGCCGGGTGCGCAGATGGCGCTCGCCATTGCGGAACAGGTGTGCGCCGCATTCGGCCAGCGGCAGCGTGTGACGGATGGCGGTCAAGGTGTCTTGCACGATGCGCTCGCGACGCTGCGCCATATGTACATCGCCGCTGGCCAACGCGGTCATGCCCAACTGCTGCGCCAGCGCTTGCAGGACCTGCAGGCGTGCGACATCGTCCTGTTCGCGATGCAATTCCACTGCCAGAAACGCCCGCTCGCCGAAGACCTGTTGCAACCAGGCACCCTGCTCTGCCTGCGGCTGCGCACCGGGCAGCCACAGTGCAAACACGCCCGGCGCCACATCGCGAAACTGCGCTTGCACCTCGGCCCGCCCCACGCGATAAGCGCCCTTGCTGGCCGCGCGCCGCGCGGTGGTGATCAGCGCGCACAATTGCGGATAACCGTGCGCATTTTCCACCAGCAGCACGAAGCGGGTGCCATCGACCAGGGCGAATTCGCTGCCGACAATCAACCGCACCCCGGTGGCGCGCGACGCTTCCAGGCCACGCACGATGCCGGCCAGCGAGCATTCGTCGGTGATGGCCAAGGCGCTGTAGCCGCAGTGTTGTGCGCGCACGAACAGCTGTTCGGCGCTGGAGGCGCCACGCAGGAACGAGAAGTCCGACAGGCAGTGCAGCTCGGCATAGGCGGGCAAGCCATCGGCAACGTGCGCATGGCTGATGTCGTCGTTGGCCGCGCGCAACCGTGCGGCCACATTCCAGGCGCGCGGCATGCGCCCGCCGGGCGTGTCGCGGTCTACGCCATCGATGGCGTCATCCCAGCTCATGGACGGCTGCCTTCAACAGCGCGCTGCGCCAGACGGTTTTTGCAATGCGTAGCAGATCGCGCCGTTGCAGATGCTGCTGCTCTTGCCTGCAGCCCTGGCATCGGCCACGTGCGCCCCAGCCGCAACCACCAGACAGCCGGTACCTGCTCCGATACCGCGCGAACATACGCGCGCTCACGCGAACCATCCATGCAGCATCCAGCCGTCCACCCGACCGGGCGCGGCGAAGGCCCAACCACGCCGGCCGCGCGCAGTCTCCACCACGTAGTAATCGCGACGGGCTTCATCGTCGTCCCACCAACCGCTTTCCAGCCGTTCCGGGCCGGACACGATGCGCAGGTGCGGGTCGTGCAGCGGCACCGGCTGCGGCAGCAACCAGGTGGGGCGCGGCGGACGCGGCGGCGCAGCAGCTTCGCGCACCGCATCGCCGATGGCGCGACGCCACGCGCGCTCCGGGCGCGGGTCGTCGGCCGGCAACACGCGATAGACCGCGTCATCGCCAAGCCGTGCACGCAGGCGCTCGCGCAGTTGCGGCCACTCCACCGATTGCTGCGCGCGCTGATCGAACAGGTCGCGCATGGCCGGTACGAACGGTGGCAGCTGCCGTGCCAGCAAGCGCATCGCCACCACCGGCCGCGGAATCTCCACCCGCTCCAGCCGATTGCGGGCCAGCTCGAACAGCAAGGTGGGTGCGCGTTCCGGCGTGAGCAGACCGATCTCCACATCGGTCGCGCCTTCTTCATGCTCCAGGCGCAATAAAAACCGCTGCACGCCGCCATCGCGAATGGACAGATACGTGCACAGGTCGCCGATCAGCCGGCGCAACGGAAACAGCAGCGCTAGATGCGTTTCCACCTCATAGCCCAGCTCCACGCGGTGGTCGAAGTGGTCTGGCGGCGCGTAGCACTCCAGTGGGTCGTCGACCTGCCCGTAGAGGCGATCCAGATGATCGAGCAGGCCCGCACCAAACCGCCGGCGCAACCCGTCACGCGGCAGGCCGCGCACCGCCGCGAGCGTGCGCACGCCCATGTGCTGCAGGCGCTCGCCGGCATCGTCAGGCAATGCAGCGCGGCGTACAGGCACCTTGTCGAGCGTGCTGTGCAGGGCCGGCAATTGCGTCACCACCATGCCGTCGCGCAGCCCAGCCAGCACGCGTGCGGCGCGCGGCGTGGGCGCCAGCGCAAGCCGGTGCTGGAAGCCCAAGGCCTGCAGCTCATCGCGCAGGCGACGCTCGAAGCGCGGCCAGGGGCCGAACAGGCGAAAGCTGGCACCGGCTTCCAGCACGATGGCGCGCGACCACTGCTGGCTGACCAGCGAACTATGCCGATACGCCCAGGCCGCAAGAAACCGCTGCGTGCGCGCTTCGTTTTGCGCGTCGTAATCGATGGTGCGTACCTGCGTCATCAAGGCATGCGCCGCCGATAGCCGCATGCCGGCCTTCAACCCAGCTGCGCCAGCGGCAGCATTGACCGAATGCAGGCTGCGCAGCTGCGCCGGGCCTTCCACCAGCGCCAGTGGCGCCTGCGGTTCTTCCAGACGCCGAAGGACGGCGTCCAGCGCCAGCTGCGGCAGCAATATGCAGGCCCACAACATGCGCGCGCCTCAATGCGCCAGCCGCAACGGCTGCGACGGCACCTGCCCGCCCCGGCATTTGCGCACCTGCCAGGCATCGCGCTCGGGCAGGAATTCCAGCCGCAAGGCCGCCGGCGATGCATTCACCGCATGACGGCGGTCGCGCAGTGCGAACGCGCAGCAATTGCCGCTATCGGCCGCCACCTGCAACCGGCGCAGCGCACGCGCATCGCCGGTCTGCGGCCAGCCCAGTACCGCAGCGCATGCGCCGCTGCGCAGGCATTGTTCGAACGCCCATAACGCTTCGCGCGGCTCGGCCTGCACCACTTCCAGATGCTCCAGCACCACCCCGCCCGCCTGCCAGGCCGGCGCGTAGGGAATGAACGGCGGTGCCACCAATACCACCCGGCTGCTGCTGGCGGTCATGCGTGCCAGCGTGGGCAGCAACAAGGCGATCTCGCCGATGCCATGCGCAGGCAACAACAATTCGGTCAAGGCACGCCGCGGCCAGCCGCCATCGGGAAGCAATGCATCCAATGCCACATGCCCGGTGGATTCACCGCCATTGGCGGTGGCCGTGCCCTGGCCTGCACGCCAGACCGTGCGCGCGGCCAGCAGGGCGTCCAACGGCAGTGCCACGGCCGCATTGCCGTCCTGTCTGATGCGCGCCGGCTCCTGGCTCATGTCAGCCCTGCCGGATCAGGCCGCAGTACAGCCCTTCGATCGCGAAGTCGGCATCGGCCGCCACCACGATCGGCGCATGCGCGCGATTGCGCGGCAGCAGGCGGATCCGTTCGGCGCCGCGCTCCAGGCGCTTGATGGTGATTTCGCCATCCACCCGCGCCACCACGATTTGCCCGTCGCGCGCCTCGTTGCTGCGATGCACGCCCACCAGGTCGCCATCCAGAATGCCGTCATCGATCATCGAATCGCCCTGCACCTGCAGCAGGTAATCCGGGCGCAGCGAAAACAGCGCGCGGTCCAGCCAGAGCTGACGCTCCAGGCCGATATCCGCACCGATCGGCAGACCTGCTGCCACTCGCCCCAGCACCGGCAAGGCCAGCAATGCATCGCGACCGGCGCCTCCCGGTACACGGATGCCACGTTTCTGATTGGGCAGCAGCTCGATCAATCCGGCGTCGGCCAGCGCCTGCACGTGCTTTTGTGCAGCATTGCGCGAGGCAAACCCGAAGGCCTGCGCGATCTCGGCCAGACTGGGCGAGACGCCCGCCAGGGCCTGCTCCTGCAGGAACGCCAGCACGGCGGCACGTTGGGGGGGAAGCGATGGCATCGGGGCGAGGCAGCAGGACGGGACAAGGTGTACATTTGTACACCCATCGATCGCAGCAGGCGAGACTGGCGTGCTGAGCCGGTTCAGCACGCCACTTGCGACTGGCTGACGACAAGGTTATAACTTTCGTAATAACGCGAGATGCCGCCATGAAACTCAAGATCACCGCCATCGGCAATTCCGCCGGCATCATCCTGCCCAAGGAACTGCTGGCCCGCCTGCGGCTTGGAAAGGGCGACGAACTCTATGCACTGGAAACGCCCGACGGCATCAGGCTGACCGCATTCGACCCGACGTTGGCCGCGCAGATGGATGTGGCCGAGCAGGTGATGCGCGAGGATCGCCAAGTGCTGAACAAGCTGGCCAAGTGAACACGCGCATGCTGGTCTGGATCACGCACGCACTTGCATTGGCGATCCACGAACGTCAATTGAGCGAGCACGGCGGCGCAAGCGGAGTGCGCGACGAGGCACTCTTGGCCTCGGCACTGGCACGCCCGCAGCAACTGTTTTCCTACGGCGATCCTCCACCCGATCTTGTAGAGCTGACGGCCAGCCTGGCCTACGGGTTCGCGCGCAATCATCCGTTCGTAGATGGCAACAAACGGACTGCCCATGTGTGTTATCGGGTTTTTTTGCTACTCAACGGCGCCGAACTCATCGCTTCGCAGGAAGAGAAATACGTTGCCATGATGGGCCTAGCCGATGGCGCGTGGAGCGAAGCGACGTTTGCGCAATGGCTGCGACCTCGCGTGCGTTTGCGCGCGGACACGCATGTACACGAACCGCAGGGCCACTACGGCTGAAAACAGGCCTGTGGCACGCGACGCGCTTGTCTGGCATTGCATGCGCAGTCTTGGATCCACACGCCGCAACCAGTCAGCACTGACGTCGCTGCATGGCACAGATGCTCTTACTCGGCAAGCTTCCGTGTCGCCGCCGCTTTCTTTGCAGCGGCCTTGCGTACTGCCGGGCCCTTGGTCTTGGCCGCCTTCTTTGCTGCCGTCGAACGGTCGCTGGCAGTGCGCTTTTTTGCGGCACCCGTGGTCTGTTTGGACAATGCCTTTTTGCCTACTGTCTTCTTGGCGGCAGTGCCCTTGCTGGCGGTCTTGAGGGCTTTCTTGGCACCGGCCGAGCGCGTAGGCGACACCGGCTTTTTGGAGGCTGCCGCTGCCTTGTCCTGCGCGGCTTTTTTCTTGGTGGCCTTGGACGCGGAACTGCGCGGGGCAACGTCCACGCCATCGCGGCGCGCCTTGGACAAGCCGATCGCAATGGCCTGCTTGGTACTTTTCACACCATGCGCGCCGTCGCGCACTTGGTCGATTTCTTCTTTGACATATTCGCCGGCCTGGGTGCTGGCCGATTTTCCTTCGCGCTTGTCCTTGGCAGCAGCGCGGCGTGTCTTGGCCTGTGGCATGGCACTTCCCCTGTTGTGGATGGCAACTCGATGTAACAAGCGCCGCGTCAATGCGCAGTGGGCGCGGTGCTCACCTGGCGTTGAAGCCTGCCTGCCGCTTTTTCCAGGTCATGCACCCGCGCCGTGACCGATCCACTCAACGACATGCGAAACCGCCAGCGATCACGCCCCCTCACCGGCTGGCAAGGGTTCGCCTTGGGCATCGTAGGCAGGCGGGTGATAGAAATTGACCGTCTTCAACGGTGTGCTCCCGGTATTGCGGATCTCATGGGTTTCACCGCGCTCGATGGCGATCAGGCTACCGGCCTGCAGTGCATGCGTCTGCCCCTCGATCACCGCCTCGCCGGTGCCGTCCACCACGTACAGCCATTGATCGGCACCACGGTGGCGATTGTCTGGCCCGCCCTCGCCCTGGCCCGGTGCAATCGCCATTTCGGCAGCTTGCACCTGGCGCACCGAAAACAGCACCTTGAACGCGTCGGTCAATGTCAGTTGTGCAATCTGCATAAGGCACTCCTCAGGGTTGAGGCGATGCTGAGGCGACGCACGTCAAGGTGCTGGCAACATGCTCAGCCGTTGCGGCAATACCAGGCCCAAATATGTTCGGGCACATGTGCCTGCACGGGAAGATCCAATGCGCGGTAACCATCGAGTACATCGCGCAGCGCACGTTGTGCTGGCGTGGGGCCGACCAGGCCATCCAGTTCGTCCGCACTCAACTGCACCGCGGCCCAGTCGTAGAGGCGATCGATACGCTGGGCCATCGCCGCCTGCAGCCAGTCGCGCAACACGAACACGCGATACCCGCCCTGCTGCAGTTGCGCGACTGCACGTTGCAATGCCTCGCCCACGCCCCGAAACCATTCGGTATGCCCACCGGCCACTGCGCGGATCGCCATCGGTGGCGGTGCGTTGTGCGCAAGCAGCGGGCGCCGCAGTTGCAGTTCGAGATCGCGCGCATCGCGCTCGCGCTCGGTTTCCACCAGCAGCCCGTGCTCCAGATCGAAAAAATCGAACCAGCGCGGATGCAGGCTACCGATGCGCCCCAGCGGATCGCGCGAGAAACCGATCTTGCAATGGTCTTCCCACTGGCATGGGAACACATAGGTGAAGCAACGTCCGTCGATGGCCACTGGCGTGCTGCCAGGCGCGCGCACGCTCATCGGCGACCTGCATGCGCTTGGGTCGGCTGCACCGCGCGCGCATCCTCCGGCGCCGGTTCCCACCCGAACACGCCACGCCCGCCATAGCGATGCGAATCGCGACGTTCCTGCGCGATGTAGTCGTCCACCGTCGGCCCTTGCGCGCTGGCTTCGAGTCGACGCGCCTGCGCGTCAAGCCGCGCAATCGCCTGCAAGCGTTCGTCGTTGCCCAGTCTGGCCTGCTGCATAGCTTGCTTGAGTACGCCGATGGTGTGATCGAGCACGCGTGTGGGCACCGGGAACGGTTGCCGGTCCTTGCCGCCATGCGCAAGCGAAAAGCGTGCCGGGTCGCTGAAACGGCATGGCGTGCCGTGCATCACTTCGGCCACCATCGCCAGCGAGCGCAAGGTGCGCGCACCCACGCCGGGCACTTGCAGCAGCGCGGTGAAATCGCGCGGCCCCGCTTCGGCAGCGGCGGCCAAGCTGGCGTGCAGCCGTCGTGTGATCACGTTTTCGCTGCGCACGTCATGATGGTCGGGCATGCACAGATGCGGTTGTTGTGCCGGGTCCCAGGCGTGCACGGCGAACAGATCGCCGGTGAGCGGACCTTGCGCCGCAGGCGCCTCCACACCCGCAATCCGTTGCCACTGCTGTGCCAGCCGGTCCGGCGCGGTGCTGCGCAGCAGTTCCACCTGCGCATCGCGCGAGGCAGCGGCGCGGTGGTCGGCGAGATTGACGATGTTGCCTTGATGCGCGCCATCGATGGCAGCATGCGGCGCATCCACAAAACTGCTCAGGCCTTCGGAGAGCCAGTGATACCGGCGTGCCTGCTTGCGCTGCCCATGCATGCCTTGCTGCACCACCACCCAGCGGCCATCGTCGCTGACGATGAAGCCGTGCAGATACAGATCGAAACCGTCCTGCACGGCAGCGCTGTTCACCTTGGCGACCAGGCGGCTGGCCTGTGCCAATGCGGCGCCGTCCAACCCGACCGCATCGCCCACGGCCAGCAACTCCGAAGGCGTGGCACGCGAATGCCGGCCGCGCCCGCCACAGACATGAATGCCCAGTTCGCCGGACAGTGGCGTCAACCCACGCTTGAGCGCGCCGATCACGCTGGTGGTAATGCCGGACGAATGCCAGTCCATGCCCATGACCGCACCGAACGACTGAAACCAGAACGGGTGCGCAAGCCGCCGCAACAATTCATCGCGCCCATAGCTGTGCACGATCGCCTCGCACATCACTGCGCCAAGCCGCGTCATCCGCTCACCCAACCAACGCGGAACGCGGCCTCCATGCAAGGGAAGATCCGCACTACCACCACGCCGGCTCATTGCTGCCACCTCGTCTTCATGCCGCCAGGATAATGGCGGCACGTCGCAACAGCTGGGACACCAGCACCACGACGCATGCGCAAAGCTGACACATTCAGCGCACCGCGTGACACTCCACACAGTGCCCGCCTGCACGCTCGCGCCATGCAGGCACGAGCGTGCAGCGATCACGATGCCGCTCCTGAATGCGCGTACGCCGCGTCGTATCGGTGCCAATCGCAGCCGTGGTCACTTTGCGTTGACCACAGCGCCGTCAAGGTGGTGGTCCTTCTCCTCAGCCATCGCCACGGGGTTCGCATGACTGCCACACCCGCCACTGCCCATGACACGGCGCCGGCCACTGCCACCACCAGTGCGCCGACCTACCCGGTCAACCTGCGCATCAACGCTCAGCCGTATCACTTGCAGCTCGAAGCCTGGGTGAGCCTGCTCGACCTGCTGCGCGACCGCCTCGACCTCACCGGCACCAAGAAAGGTTGCGACCATGGCCAATGCGGCGCTTGCACGGTGCTGGTCGATGGCCGCCGCATCAACAGCTGCCTGACCCTGGCCGTCATGCAGGACGGCGCCGACATCACCACCGTCGAAGGGCTGGCCGATGGCGACACACTGCATCCGCTGCAACGCGCCTTCATCGCCAACGACGCATTTCAGTGCGGTTACTGCACTCCGGGGCAGCTGTGCTCGGCCGTGGGCTTGATCAACGAAGGCAAGGCGCACGACCGCGACCAGGTACGTGAACTGATGAGCGGCAATATCTGCCGTTGCGGTGCCTATCCGCAGATCACCGATGCCGTGATGGAGGTGATGGGCAAGCCCAGCGACAGCAGCGACAGCGCGGCCACTCCGTGGACGCCCGGGACGGTGCCGGCATGATTCCGCTCACCTACACACGCCCGGACACCGTCGATGCGGCGCTTGGCGCCATTGCAGTGCGCAGCGGCGACACGCAGCCGGTGCCCTCCGAGGCACCGGTACGCTTCATCGCCGGCGGCACCAATCTGACCGATTTGATGAAACTGCAGCTGATGCGCCCCAGCAGTTTGATCGACATCAATCGGCTGCCGCTGGACAGCATCAGCACCCAACCCGACGGCGGCCTGCGCCTGGGTGCGTTGGCGCGCAATGCCGACACTGCATATCACCCGGAGGTGGAAACGCGTTACCCCTTGCTGAGCGCGGCGATTCTGGCCGGCGCTTCGCCGCAGATTCGCAACATGGCCAGCAATGGCGGCAACCTGCTGCAGCGCACGCGCTGCATGTATTTCTACGACCATGCCACCCCGTGCAACAAACGCGACCCGGGCACCGGCTGCTCGGCCATTGGCGGGCTGACCAAATACAACGCCATTCTCGGCACCAGCGCGCATTGCATCGCCACGCATCCATCGGATATGTGCGTGGCATTGGCCGCGCTGGATGCCGTGGTGCACGTGCAGGGCGCCAATGGCGAGCGCGACATTCCGCTCGCGCAGTTCCACCGTCTGCCTGGCGATCACCCGGAACTGGATAGCACCTTGGCGCCGGACGAATTGATCGTGCATATCGATCTGCCCGATGCGCAGCGCTTCGTTGCGCATAGTGCCTACCTCAAGATCCGCGAGCGCCTCTCCTATGCGTTCGCGCTGGTGTCGGTGGCAGCGGCCCTGGATCTGGCCGACGACGGCAGCATTCGCGAAGTGCGTGTGGCACTGGGCGGCGTGGCCCACAAACCCTGGCGCAATGCCGATGCAGAGGCACCGCTGGTCGGCCAGCCGGCCACTGCCGACACCTTCGGCCGCCTGGCCGATGCGCTGCTGCAGGGTGCGCAACCGCAGGGCGAGAATGCCTTCAAGCTGCCGCTGGCACGCCGCGCCATCGTGCGCGCATTGAGCGTTGCGCGCGAGGGCACCCTCGACAACCGCGGGCGCACCAGTGCGCTGGAGGAATCGCCATGAACGCACGCATCCCCGACCTGTCCGACAGCGCGCTGACCCCGCCGGTTGCCGACAGCGGCACCGGCTATCGCCCCACCGGCACCGGCGTCACGCGCATCGACGGACGCGCAAAAGTCACCGGCCAGGCGCGTTATGCAGCCGAATGGCCGGTGCCGGACCTGGCCTATGGCGTGGTGGTCAACAGCAGCATTGCCAAGGGTGAGATCGTTGCCTTCCATCTGGATGCAGCACGCGCAGTCCCCGGCGTGCTGGAGATCGTCACCCATGAAAACCGCCCGCACATGCGCGGCATGGACCTGTTCTACAAGGACATGACGGCGCCGGCCGGCTCGCCCTTCCGTCCGTTGTACGACAACAAGATCTTGTACAGCGGCCAGCCCATCGCGCTGGTGGTTGCCGAGACCTTCGAAGCAGCGCGCCATGCCGCGCATCTGGTGGAAGTGGAGCTGTTGCAGGACCCGCACGACACCAACCTGATGACCAACCTGGACCGTGCACACGCGCCCAAGCCGTTGAAGGCCGGATTTTCGCCGCCACCCAAGGACAAGGGCGATCCGCAGAGCGCATTCGACAATGCCGCGTGCCAGGTACAGGCCGACTACTACAGCGGCGTCGAGCACCACAACCCGATGGAATTGTTCGCTTCCACCGTCATCCGCGACGCCGACGGCCATTTCACCATTTACGACAAAACCCAAGGTTCGCAGAACAGCCGCTGGTACGTGTCGCACGTGTTCGGGCTGAGCAAGCGCAAGGTGACCGTGCGCAACCCGTACGTGGGCGGCGCGTTCGGCTCCGGGCTGCGCCCGCAGTATCAGTTGCCGCTGGCGGTGATGGCGTCGATCCTGCTGGATCGCTCGGTGCGCGTGGTGCTGACGCGGCAACAGATGTTCACCTTCGGCCACCGCCCGGAAACGCTGCAGCGGCTCAAGCTCGGCGCAGATCGCGACGGCACCTTGCGCTCGGTCTGGCATGAAGCCATCGCCGAAACCTCGCGCATCGAAGACTACGTCGAGGTGGTGGTCAACTGGAGCGGTCAGTTGTACGCCTGCGACAACGTGCACCTGGGCTACAAGCTGGTGAGTCTGGACCAATACAGCCCCATCGACATGCGTGCGCCCGGCGCCGCGCATGGTGTGCATGCGCTGGAAGTGGCGATGGACGAGTTGGCCTATGAGGTCGGCATCGATCCGTTGGCACTGCGCCTGAAGAACTACGCCGAGGTCAATCCGGCCGACGACAAGCCCTACTCCACCAAGGCGCTGCGCCAGTGTTACGAGCAAGGGGCTGAGCGCTTCGGTTGGGCGCAACGCCCCCTGCAGCCGCGCGCGCGCAAGGAAGGCAGCGAGTGGGTGGGCTGGGGCATGGCCACCGGGCAGTGGGATGCGATGCAGATGTTCGCGCGCGCACATGCGGCGCTGCATGCCGACGGCCGTTTGGTGGTCAGCAGCGCAGCCAGCGACATCGGCACCGGCACCTATACGGTGATGGCGATGATCGCTGCCGAAGCGCTGGGCCTGCCCCTGGAGCAGGTGACGTTTCAACTTGGCGACTCCACTTTGCCGGTTGCGCCGATCGAAGGTGGCTCCTCGCACGTCACCACGGTGGGCTCGGCAGTGGATGGCGTGTGCGCAAAGCTGCGCGGGCGTCTATTGCGCCTGGCCCAGGCCCTGCCGGACTCGCGCTTTGCCAAGGCCAAACCTGACGATGTGGTTTTTGCCGACGGCAAGCTGGCATTGCGGGCCGATGCCGGCAGCACCATCGCCTTGACCGACCTGCTGCGCACTGCAGGGCTGGAGCAGATCGAAGATAAGTTCCTCCTGCTGCCGAACGTGCTCAAGCAACGCAAATACACCCGTGCCACGCACGGCGCGGTGTTTGTGGAGGTCCGGGTGGACGAAGAACTGGGCACGGTGCGGGTCACCCGCGTGGTCAGCGCCGTTGCCGCCGGGCGCATCCTCAATCCGATCACCGCACGCAGCCAGATTGTGGGGGGCGTGGTCTGGGGCATCGGCCAGGCGCTGCACGAGCACACCCAATCGGACCATCGCTTCGGCCGCTTCATGAATCACGACCTGGCGCTGTATCACGTCTCCGCCAACGCCGACATTCACGACATCGACGTGATCTTCGCCGACGAAGACGACCGCGTCGTCAGCAGCCTGGGTGCGAAGGGCGTGGGCGAGATCGGCCTGGTCGGCGTGTCTGCGGCGATCTGCAACGCCATCTTCCACGCCACCGGCAAGCGCATCCGCAGCACGCCGATGACGCCGGACAAGGTGATGGCGGACTGACCTGCAGTGCACGTTGCGCTTGCAGTCAATGATTGGCGCCAAGGGTAGTGAAGTGATCCCAACAGTCGGGCCCAATGCAGCGATGCATTGGGCCTGCTGCCATGTCGGTCAGACGCATGGCCGTGCGATAGCGCGGCAAATGCGGCGCATGCCACTCGCAACCCTGTCATGCGCAGCGTCCTCTGCCTTATGTGTCGATACCGCTCGTACGCACCTGCACAAGCGGTCGTGATCGACAGGCAGGCATGTGGGTGATCAGCCTGGGCAGGCAGCGGCAAGTCGACCGCGATGCCAGAGACATCCCGCAACGCATCACAGCTTTCCGGCATCATCCGTTAGCTTCGTCCGTAGGCTGACGGGGGATCGCAGGCATGGCACTTCGTACGATGCGGCGCGGGCTTGCCAAACTGTTGGCCTATTGTCCGCGCAACACCTGCGCCAGAAACGGTGCGGTGCGGCTCCCACGATGGCGCGCCACGACATCCGGCGCTCCGGCCACCACGACCTTGCCGCCCGCACCGCCCGCGCCCGGCCCCATATCCAGCACCCAGTCGCTGCTGGCGGCCACGCGCATATCGTGTTCGACCACGATCACGGTGTTGCCTGCATCGACCAGCCCTTGCAACTGGGCCATCAAGGTATCCACGTCGGACGGATGCAGGCCGGTGGTGGGCTCGTCCAGCACGTAGACGGTGTCGCGCCTTTGGGCGCGTTGCAGTTCGGTCGCCAGCTTGATGCGCTGCGCTTCGCCACCGGATAGTTCGGTGGCCGGCTGGCCAAGACGCAGATAGCCCAGCCCCACTTCGCGCAACACCTGCAACGGGCGCAACACGCTGGCATCGTCGGCAAAGAAGATGGCTGCCTGATCCACCGTCATTTCCAGCACCTGCGCGATGTTGCGACCGCGTAGCGCGATCTCCAACGTCTTGGCGTTATAGCGCGCGCCGTGGCAGGTGGGACACGGTGCGTAGACGCTGGGCATGAACAGCAATTCCACATACACCGAGCCTTCGCCCTCGCAGGTGGCACAGCGGCCCTTGGCGACGTTGAAGGAGAACTGCCCTGGGTCGTAACGGCGCCGGCGTGCGGCGGGCGTGGCCGCAAACAGCTTGCGCACCGGGTCGAACAGGCCGGTGTAGGTAGCCAGATTGGAGCGCGGGGTACGGCCGATGGGTTTTTGATCCACGCGCACCAGGCGGCGCACCTGATCCAGCCCGGCAACAATCGCACCCTCCGACGGCACCTGCGTGCCGCGCTCCAGTGGATCCAGTGCTTCTTCGTCCTCTGCCTGCGCCTGCCCCAGATGGGCGGCCAGCAGTTCCACCAGCGCCTGACTCACCAACGACGATTTGCCCGAGCCGGACACACCGGTCACGGTAGTGAACACACCTAACGGCAGGTCCACATCCAGCGCGCGGACGTTGTTGCGGGTGATGCCGCGCAGCTGCAACCAACCGCGTGCCGCGCGCGCCTGGCGATGCACCTGCGGCGGCGTGCCGAACAGATAGCGCCGTGTGGAAGAGGCCTGCACCTGCTCCAATCCCGCGGGCGGCCCGCTGTAGAGCACTTGCCCGCCCTGCACGCCGGCTGCCGGGCCGACATCCACGATCCAGTCTGCATGGCGGATCACGCCCACTTCGTGTTCGACCACGAAGACCGAATTTCCGGCCGCCTTGAGTTGATCCAACGCACCCAGCAGCGCCTGCGCATCGGCGGGATGCAAGCCTGCCGATGGTTCGTCCATCACGTACACCACGCCGAACAACTGCGAGCGGATCTGCGTGGCCAGCCGCAGCCGTTGCAACTCGCCCGGCGACAAGGTGGGCGTGCTGCGCTCCAGGCTGAGGTAGCCCAGACCCAGCGCCTGTACGACGGCGATACGCGCGCGCAGATCCGCGGCGATGCGTTGCGCGGCGATCGCTTGTTCCGGATGTTGGCGCGCATCTTTACGCGTACCTTTGGATGGGGCGGCTTCGGCGGCGGGGCGCAGCAGCTCGGCCACCTCGTCCAGCGGGCGCCGCGACAGCTCCCCGATATCCAGCCCGGCAAAGGTGACCGACAAGGCCTCGCGGCGCAGGCGTTTGCCATCGCACTGTGGGCATTGCGTGCTGAGCAAATACTGCGCCACGCGCTTTTTCATCTGCGCGCTCTGGGTGGTGGCAAAGGTGTGCAGCACATAACGCCGCGCACTGGTAAAGGTGCCCATGTAGCTGGGCTCTTCCTTGCGCTTGAGCGCGCGTTTGACCTCGGCCAGGTCGTAACCGGCGTATACCGGCACCACCGGCTGTTCGTCGGTGAACAAAATCCAGTCGCGGGTCTTCTTCGGCAGCGTGTGCCATGGCACATCCACATCGATGCCCAGCGTGGTGAGGATGTCGCGCTGGTTCTGCCCATGCCATGCGCCCGGCCAGGCGGCGACCGCACGCTCGCGAATGCTCAGGCTGCGGTCCAGCACCATGGTCGCTTCGGTGGCGTCATAGATGCGCCCCAGGCCGTGACAGGTCGGGCATGCCCCCGCAGGCGTGTTCGGCGAAAAACCGTCGGCGTAGATGATCTCCTGCCCCGGCGGGTACTGGCCGGCACGCGAATACAGCATGCGCAATGAGTTGGAGATGGTGGTGACGCTGCCCACCGACGAGCGTGCACTGGGCGCGCCGCGCGCCTGCTGCAAGGCCACTGCCGGTGGCAGGCCATCGATGGAATCCACCTCCGGCACGCCTACCTGGTCGATCAGCCGCCGCGCATACGGCGAGATCGAATCCAGATAGCGCCGCTGCGCCTCGGCAAAGATGGTGCCGAACGCCAACGACGACTTTCCCGAGCCGGAAACGCCGGTGAACACCACCAGCGCATCGCGGGGGATATCCACATCCACGTTCTTGAGATTGTGCTCGCGCGCGCCGCGCACGCGCACCAGGCCAGTGGAAGACGTCGCGTTTGACATGACTACCGAAACCAGAGATCGACAAGACGCCAGCCTAGCGTGCGCGCCATGCAGCCGGTGTCAGCGATGGTGATCGAGCGCAGGCAACACCCAAGGTGCCAGGCGCTGCAGGGCGCATGCGGTGGCTGACGAGGCACGGGACGCATTCGTCAGATGGAGGTCGGACAGGGCCCAGCAACACATCTGCGCGTCGTACCTGCCGCTGCCGGACGTACCGCCGTCTCCCAGCGGCGCTCAGCCCAGCGCATGTGCCGGCGTCACCTGCTCACCGGTGTCGGCCAGGGTATGCATGCGCGTCACCACGCCACTGAACCACCGCGCGGTAGCGGCATTGCGTGTACGGAAGACCTCTTCCAGCGCGGCGTAATACCACAGCGTGCCTTCGCGCCCGGCAGTGAACACATCGAAGATGCCCTGACCGACGGCAGGATTTTCCAGGTCCTGCACGATGCTGCGCGCGTTATAGAGCTTGTCGCAGCCGGACACCAACAGCGCGCGCTCGGGCGTCTTGCGCAGGTGCGCAAGATAGGCCTGCTTGCGCTCGCGCCAATCGCGTTTGCGTGCGCGCTCGCTGTTGTCCACCTCGGCCTTGTCTTCGGCAGTGGCATCGGTGCAAGCCATCACGATATCGGCCACCGCATCGCCGAACTGCGCACGGATCGAGGCCTCGTGCCCGCCACCGCAGTCTTCCACCACATCGTGCAGCAGGCCGGCGATGGCTTGTTCCTCATCGCCGCCGCATTCCAGCACCAGCGTCGAGACGCCCAGCAAATGACTCAGGTAGGGCACCTGCGTGCCCTTGCGCACCTGCCCGGCGTGAGCGATGCGCGCGTAGTCCACGGCCAGGGCGTAGCGTTCGGTGAGAGCGGTCATGGGGCATCCGATGCGAGCGATGCGCCTAGTATCGCCGAGCCCGACTGCCGACAGGTGAGGATGCTGCCATGAGCGATTCAGGCTCAATCCCACGCGATTGCGGCCGATAGGTCTAGGCTGCACCTACGCTGTTCGATGACCTGACGCCATGACCACGCTTCCTGTCTGCAATGCCTGCCGCGACGGCCAGGACTTCCCCACCGCGATCACCATGGCCTTCCAGCCCATCGTGGACGTGTCCACCCGCAGCATCTACGCAGGCGAGGCGCTGGTGCGCGGCATCAACGGCGAGTCGGCCGGCAGCATCCTGGCCGCAGTGGATGAGCGCAATCGCTACGCATTCGACCAGGCCTGCCGCATCAAGGCCATCGAATGCGCTGTGCAGATTGGCTTGCCGGCGCTGCTGTCGATCAACTTCATGCCCAACGCGGTCTATAACCCCGAGCATTGCCTGCGCGCCACGCTGTCGGCCACTGCGCAATACGGTTGGCCGCTCGACGCCATCATCTTCGAGGTCAGCGAACAGGAACATCTCACCGATCCGGCGCATCTGCTCGGCATCCTGCGCACCTATCAGGCGCGCGGCATGAAAACGGCCATCGACGACTTCGGCGCCGGCTACGCCGGGCTCGGCCTGCTGGCCGAGTTCCAGCCGGATCTGCTCAAGCTGGACATCGCCCTGGTCCGCGGGATCGACACCGACCGCAGCCGCCAGGCCATCGTGCGCCACGTGACGCGCATGTGCGAAGAACTCGGCATCGCCGTCATTGCCGAAGGCATCGAACAACCCGATCAATACCGCGCCCTGCGCGACCTGGGCATCCACCTGCAGCAAGGGTATCTGTTCGCCAGACCGCAGATCGGCGAGCTGCCGAAGGTGCATTGGCCGCAGTAAGCTCACGCTTGTGCGTATGAACTAAGCAACTCAGCGCACCTAGCAGCAGGCGCCACTCGCCGTAACAGACCCACAACATCCGAACACAGCGGCAATGAAACGTGCGGAAGCCGCTCTTACGATTCCCTAATCCCGACTCCCGATTCCCGATTCCCGGCCGCCTCGCAAGCCAGCAGCGACCGCCGAACACCACGCGGCGCCGCTCACACATACCGCGGAATCGGCCCCAGCTGCGGCGTCTGATCCGGCAGCTCCACTTCCACTTCGTCCACATAGCACCAGCCCCAGCCTTCAGGCGGGTCGTAGCCTTCGATGATGGGGTGGCCGGTGGCGTGGTGATGCGCGGTGGCGTGGCGGTGGGGCGAATCGTCGCAACACCCGACATGGCCGCAGCTGCGGCACAGGCGCAGATGCACCCAGACGCCGTCGATGGCCAGGCACTCCTCGCAGCCACGCGCACTGGGAGTGACTGCATGGATTTGATCAGTATGGCGGCAGTGCCGGCTCATGCGCTGGTCGACTCCTGGGTGGCGCTGGCAAGTTCGGAGACCGGCACCGGGTTGGCCTGATGGGCGAGGTACTGATGGATCTGCGCGACCACGGCGGCGCCCTCGCCCACTGCGGCCGCCACGCGCTTGACCGAACCCGCACGCACGTCGCCGATGGCGAACACGCCAGGGCGATTGGTTTCCAGCGGCAGGCACGCCGGTACGCCGTCGCCACGCGCGGTGCCGGTCATGACAAAGCCGCGTTTGTCGGTGTCCACGCAGTCCTGCAGCCAACCGGTGTTGGGATCTGCCCCGACGAACAGGAACAGGTGCCGTAACGCCACGCGCGCGGTTGCACCGTCCTTGCGGGTGCGCAACACCGCGGCCTGCAGGCCGCGCTCGGGGTCGCCTTCCAGCGCGGCCACTTCGGTGCCGGTGTGCAGCTGCACGTTCGGCAACGCGGCGATGCGCTCGATGAGGTATTGCGACATCGAGCTCTCCAGCCCATCGCCCCGAATGATCAGGTGCAGTTCCTTGACCCGCGGCGCCAGGAACGCCACCGCCTGCCCTGCAGAATTGCCGCCGCCCACCAGCGCCACCACGCCGCCTTCGCACAGGCGCGCCTCCACCGGCGAGGCCCAGTACGAGACACCGTGGCCTTCGAAGCGATCCAGGCCCTCGATCTCCGGGCGCCGGTAACGCGCGCCGGAGGCGATTACCACCGTGCTGGCCAGCAACTGCTTGCCATCGGCAAGATCCAGCTTCAGCGCGCCATCGTCGCGGCCGCATTCCAACGTGGCCGCTTCGATCGGAATCGCCAGTTCCGCGCCGAATTTCAGCGCCTGGTTGTAGGCGCGCCCGGCCAGCGCCTGCCCGGAAATGCCGGTGGGAAAGCCAAGATAATTTTCGATACGCGCCGAGGCACCCGCCTGCCCGCCGATGGCGCGTTGGTCCAGTACCAGCACCGACAAGCCTTCGGATGCGGCATACACCGCCGTCGCCAGGCCGGCAGGGCCGGCGCCGACAATCGCCACGTCGTAGCGTTTGTCCGGGTCGATGTCCGGCGTCATGCCCAGGCAATGCGCAGCTTCGGCATCGCTGGGCTGGCGCAGCACGCGCCCGCTCGGGCACACCATCACCGGTAGGTCGTGCTCCTGGATACCCAGGCGCTCCACCAACGCGCGGCCTTCGTCGTCGGAGACATCCATCACCGTGTTGGGGTAGCCGTTGCGGGTCAAAAAGCCCTGCAAACGGGTCAGATGCGGATCGTCAGGCTCGCCGATCAGCACCGAACCCGACGCATCGCCCTCGATCAGCCCAACGCGGCGCAGGATCAAGGCACGCATCACCACTTCGCCCACTTCGGCCGAACTGATCATCAGCGCGCGCAGATGCGCAGTATCGAATGGCAGCGCCAGGCAGCCGTCCGGCCCGGCACGTCCAGCCGCCAGCGACGCGCGCCCGGCCAGCTGACTCACCTCGCCGGTGAACTGGCCGGGCGTGTGCCGGGTGATCGGCTTTTCGTTGCCCAGTCCGTCGCGGCGCACCACTTCGATGGCGCCCTCCAGCACCACCCACACCGGTGCATGGGCATCGCCGACCTCGAACACCGGGTCGCCCGCGTCGAACCGTTGCGCCGGCCCGCTGGCAAAGCGCCGGGTGATCGACAACTGGCCCGCGTCCAGCTCGGGAAACATCTGATGGTGGCGGGTCTGGTCCAAAGACATGCAGGGGCGACGCGGCTAGGGGATCACATGCAAGCATGGGCAGTGGTGATGGCAATGGCAATCACCCGAAATGGTCACTGATGGCCACGACAGCGCGCAGACGCCAGGCACGCGTAGGCGAGCGAGCGCTGCTGCCGGTCAGGCGCACGCAGCTGCTGTAAAGACCGCATACGCCCAGCATGCGGGACATCCAGCACGAAAATAACCTAGCGAGCAGTCCTCAGGCCGGGGGCGAACCGCACATGGCAAACGCAGTGCGGTGCATCCGGCACGAAGCAACGGCCGTGCGTCCCTGGCAGCAGCACAGGCGGTTTGCAAGCTGCCAATCAATCGAGCCCAAGCCTGTGCCTTACGATCGCACAGGCTCCCAGTGTGGCCCATGTTGCTCGGCCGCCATACGCTGGGCCGGGCGCACGCGAAACACCACACTGATGCGCTCGCCCACCGCGCGCGCGGTCTTGGCAATGCCGTGCGCGTGCGTGTGTTGCGAGGCGTGGCTCATCGCCAGCAGGCTCCCCGGCGCCAGCTCCAGCGCAACCGCCCGCGTGCTGCCGTCCTTGGCGCGCAGTTGCATCCGGCGCGGTGCACCCAGCGACAGCAGCGCAATCGGGTGCGGTGCCACCAGCGTGTGCAATGCGTCGTGATGCATTGCCACGCTGTCGCGCCCATCGCGGTACAGATTCAAACCTACCGCGTTGTATGGCGCCGGGAGCACCGCCTGCACCGCATCGAGCAAGCGCTGCAGCGGCAATCCCGCAGGCCATGCATCATCCAACCGATACGAGGCCAGCAAGCGCGGTACGTCCACGACCCGCTCGTACATTTCGCGGCGCTGGCTGCGCCAATCGGCACCATCGCGCAATGCGTCGAACGCCTCCTGCGCAAGTGCGGGCGGCAACAGCTGCGGCCAATAGCGCACGCCGCCTTGCTGGTCGTGCAGCACCTGCAGCGGTGCGATGGGAGCGTTGAACAGATCCATCAGCGCGATATGCGGGCGCCTGCCGCCGATTTCAGCGCCACGCTGTCATCACGCGTGGCGCCAGCCCGACCAGTTCAGCTTCACGCTACGGTACGCAAAGCGCCGCACCGTGTTCACGCACGACGATCAAGCATGCCTGCTCGTTTTTGTGGAGACATCGCATGCATCGCACCCCTCCTGCCCACGTGGTGATTTCCGGCGCGTCCAGCGGCATCGGCCAAGCCACTGCAGAAGCATTCGCCGAACGAGGCGCGCGCCTGGTGTTGGCTGCACGCGGCGAAGAAGCCCTCAATGCGGTTGCCGAACGCTGCCGTGCGCGCGGTGCCGAAGTCTTGGTGGTGCCCACCGACGTCAAACAGGCCGAACAGGTCAAGGCACTGGCCACCAGCGCGCAGAGTTTTCTGGGCCGCATCGACCTGTGGTTCGGCAATGTCGGGGTGGGCACGGTCGGCAAATTCCACGAGGTACCGATGGAAGCAAGCGCGGCCGTCATCCACGCCAATCTGCTCGGTCGCATGCACGACGCCCATGCCGCCATCCCCATCTTCGTCGAACAAGGCCACGGCATCTTCGTCAATATGATCTCTTCGGGCGGCTTTGCATCCACGCCGTTTGCAGCGGCGTACGGCGCCAGCAAATTCGGCCAGCGCGGCTTTTCCGAAGCGTTACGCGCCGAGTTGAGCGACTACCCGCATATCCACGTGTGCGATGTGTACCCGTATTTCGTCGACACGCCAGGCCTGACCCATGGTGCCAATTACGTGGGCCGGCGCATCAGCGGGCCGCCGTTGATGCTGGACACCCGCACCGTCGCGGCAGCTGTCGTGCGCCTGCTGGACCGGCCACGCAACACGGTGGTGTTGGGCACCGCCGTCCATGCGATGCGCCTGGGTCATGCGCTGGCACCGCAGACCCTGGCGCGCGCCATGTACCGTATCTTCAAGCGGTATTTTGCGCAGGCACCACAGGTGGCGCGATCCAGCGGCAATGTGTTCGCAGCGCCCGGCATTGCCGGCGGCATCGACGGTGGCTACCGGCGGCGCCCCGCGTTGCGGGCACGCTCTGCGCGCGACAAGATGTTGATCGGTGCGGCCGCTGCAGCAGTCACGGGTTTGGCAGTGCTGGCTTTACGACGCAAGTGAGTCGCTGAAGTCTGCAATGCCGTGCCGACAATTGCGCGTTTGCCGGCGATTTCCAGACGCTGCGGCAACGCGGGAAAGTAGACCAGCCTCAATGCGACACCACCGCAGCAAGCGCGTGCGCCGCCGTGCATGCCGATCGGCACACATCGTGACGCCGTGAGTGATCAGCGAACCCAACCATGGCCGCGAGGGCCATCGCACCCTCCAAGAGCGGCTAACAAACGTAGCGCGCAGCCGTCGGGTGGGCGCGGACGGCGCGCTCATCACCGCAGTGTCCGCGTGGTACATGCCGATTCCGGGCACCGGCCGCGCCCGCCTGGCGGCTACGCAATGGCTTTTGTTGGCGGCTCCAGGGTGTAGCGCGCCCACGCAGCTGTGCTACGGTCCGGCGCTGCATCCGCCTGGAGCATCTGCATGTCGCCTCGCTTGATCGCCCCGCGTCGGGCCCGTTGGCTGGCAGTGCTTGCCGCTGTCGTCGCAGTTTTCGGCAACGCCGCGCCGCGCACGCCTGCAACTGCCTTCGACGCGGTAGACCCGTTCATCGGCACCGGCGGCGAAGGCCATACCTATCCTGGCGCCACGGTGCCATTCGGTATGGTGCAGCTGAGCCCGGATACGCAAATCAAGCCGCGCAAGGACGCCTACGGCTGGGCGGCCGGCTACCGGCACAGCGACACCACCATCGTCGGGTTCTCGCACACGCATTTTTCCGGTTCCGGGCATTCGGATCTGGGCGACATCCTGCTGATGCCGCAAGCTGGCGCCATCAAGTTGGAACGCGGCGATGCCAGCAAGCCGGGCAGCGGCTATACCGCGCAGTTCGACCACACCAGCGAACAGGCGCAGCCCGGCTATTACGCAGTGACCCTGAAGGACCGCAACATCCGCGCCGAACTCACTGCCAGCGCGCGTGTGGGCGTGCACCGCTACCAATTTCCGAAAGGTACGCCGGCGCATGTGCTGGTCGACCTGCGCACCAGCCTGTACGACTACCCCGGCAAGGTGCAGTGGTCGCGGCTGCGGGTGCGCAGCGATGGCACGGTGACCGGCTTTCGCGAAACGCGCGGTTGGGCGCCCGGCCGGCAGCTGTATTTCGCCATGCGCTTCTCGCGCCCGCTCACTGCCACGCAACTCCACGACACCGAACAGGACATCCCCTACAAGGGGTTCCCACCGCCGGGCGAAAAGAATCCTGCACAGCGCGCGCAGATTGAAGGCCGGCAACTGGTCGGCGTATTCGATGTCACCAACGACGGCACGCCGCTGGTGGTGAAGGTGGCGCTCTCGCCAGTCAGCGAGGCCGGTGCCATCGCCAACCTCGATGCCGAAATGCCCGGCTTCGATTTCGATCGCGTACGCGCCGATGCACGCGCGCAATGGACGCAGGCGCTGTCGGCGATCGATGCACAAGGCACCACGCAACAGCGCACCCAGCTCTACACCGCGCTGTATCACACCCTGCTGGGGCCAACGCTGTTCATGGACAGCGACGGCCGCTACCGCGGGCCAGACAATGCGGTGCATCAAGCAACTGGCTGGACCAACTATTCCACCTTCTCGCTGTGGGACACCTACCGCGCCCTGCATCCGCTGCTCACCCTGGTGCAGCCGGCACAACGCAGCAGCGACGTGGTCAATTCGCTGCTCGCCTCGCGTCGCCAAAGCGCCTACGGCATCCTGCCGGTATGGGCATTCCACGGCCTGGAAACCTGGTGCATGATCGGCTACCACGCCGTCCCGGTGATTGCCGACGCGTACATGAAAGGCATCGGCGGCTTCGATGCAGAGGAAGCCTTGCAGGCCATGGTCGCCAGCGCCAACTACGGCCCTTACGATGGCATTGCGCAATACCGTGAGCTGGGCTACGTGCCCATCGACGAAGAAGGCGAAGCCGCATCCAAGACGCTGGAATATGCCTTCGACGACTGGACCATCGCGCGCATGGCCGACAAGCTCGGCAAGCCCGCCATCGCGGCAGAATTCAGCAAGCGCGCCGGCAACTGGAAGCACGCCTTCGACCCGGCCACCGGCTACATGCGCGCGCGCACCCGCGCCGGCACCTTCCGCGAGCCGTTCGACCCATCTGCCAGCGGCTACGGCAGCGACTACACCGAAGGCAATGCGTGGCAATACTCCTGGTACGTGCCGCAGGACGTGGCCGGGCTGGCTGCCGCGCATGGCGGCGACGACACATTGCTTGCCCGGCTGGATGCGGTGTTCGATGCCAAGGTGGACCCGAAGATCTTTGAGCACATGGAAGACATCACCGGCCTGATCGGCTGGTACGCGCACGGCAACGAACCCAGCCACCACGTTGCCTATCTGTATGCGTACGCAGGCCAACCGTGGCGCACGCAGGCGCGCCTGACCCAGATCATGCGCAGCCAGTATCACGCAGGGCCCGAGGGCCTGGCCGGCAACGATGACCTCGGCCAGATGTCGGCCTGGTACGTGTTCACCACGCTGGGTTTCTACCCGGTGGCGCCCGGCAGCAACCAGTACATCATCGGCCGCCCGTTCCTGCCGCGCGCCACGCTCAACCTGCCCAATGGCAAACGTTTCGCGATCATCGCCGAGGGCTTGAGCGATGCACGCAGCTACGTCGGTAGCGCCACGCTCAATGGCACACCACTGACTCGCGCTTACGTTACGCACGAGGAAATCCAGACCGGCGGTGAACTGCGTTTCCGGATGCAGGCGACACCGAATCAGCAATGGGCCACCGACCCAGCGCAGCGGCCGTATTCGATGTCGGCGCAGCTGCAATGATCCAACGCAATTGCAAGGTAGCGGCCGGATGATCCTGTAGCGATGCAACCCGCAGCAGATGCGGTGTCTGCGCGGCCCCGAGCTGACGCTCGCTAGGTTTCGTTAGCGGCATCGGCAGTGGCACTCGCTTTCTGACTCGGTAGCAGATCCGCATGCGCAAGCCGCACGCAGCGCGTTCCACCACCGCTACCATGTCGCCAGCAGTGCCAGCGCCGTCAATTCCTGCATGACGCACGCGCTTGTCTGCCGCCGGTTTCTGAATGCGACGTTTTCAAAGCCGAGGTGATCGCACGGCGTGCACCGCCGTCACGCATTCACATGATGCACAACTTTTGTTCACTGATACGCATCGCCTCGCTTTCCACACTCCCCGTCATCGGTACGCACGACGACTGCGTGCCTGCCCTTCCCCCAATGCAGGAGAGTGTGCATGTCCGGCAGCAAGAATCAGTACGAAATGCAGAACCCGTTGACCCAGTTCCCGCAGCCGCAATTTCCGCACCAAACCCAGCAGGCTCCGGGCACCATCCACGAACTGCAGCCCAAGGCAGACCATGGCGAGCACAGCTACAAGGGCTTTGGTCGTCTGCAAGGCCGCAAGGCCCTGATCACCGGCGCAGACTCCGGCATCGGGCGCGCCACCGCCATTGCCTTTGCACGCGAAGGTGCGGATATCCTGCTCAATTACCTGCCTGAAGAAGAACAGGACGCAGCCGAAGTGGTGCAGCTGATCCAGGCAGAAGGGCGCAAAGCCATCAGCGTTCCGGGTGACCTCAAGAACGAGGCGTTTTGCACCGAACTGGTGGACCGTGCAGTGAAAGAGCTCGGCGGGCTGGATGTCCTGGTCAATATCGCGGGCAAACAGACCGCCGTGAAAGACATCGCAGACATCACGACCGAGCAGTTCGACGCCACCTACAAGACCAACGTCTATGCGATGTTCTGGCTGTGCAAGGCCGCCATCCCGCATTTGCCGCCGGGCGCATCCATCATCAACACCGGCTCGATCCAGTCGTACCAGCCCTCGCCGACGCTGCTCGACTACGCCTCCACCAAGGCGGCCATCGTCAACTTCACCAAGGGCCTGGCGCAGCAAGTTGCCGAGAAGGGGATCCGCGTCAACGCAGTCGCGCCCGGACCGGTGTGGACGCCGCTGCAGCCCAGCGGTGGTCAGCCGCCGGAAAAGATTCCCGATTTCGGCTCGGAGACGCCGCTCAAGCGCGCCGGCCAGCCGGTAGAAATGGCGCCGCTGTATGTGATTCTGGCATCGCAGGAATCGAGCTACGTCACCGGCGAAGTGTTCGGTGCCACCGGTGGCCTGCTGTTGTCTTGAGCCGTCCCGGCGCCGAGTTTCAGCGTGATGCCACCGGCACCTTGCCAATCGCCGCTTATGCGGCGATTGGCGACGGGCGCTCGGTGGCGTTATGCGGTGCCGATGGCAGCATCGATTGGTGGTGCGTGCCGAAGATGGACTCGCCGCCGTTGTTCGATCGCCTGTTGGATGCAGGCGAAGGCGGCTATTTTGCCCTCACGCCGCAACAGCTGCAGCAGGTACAGCGCCGATACCGCGATGGCAGCAATATTCTCGAAACGACCTTCAGCACCGCAACCGGCAGCGCACGTCTGACCGAGTCGCTCAACAGCGGCGAAGCCGGCCGGCTGCCGTGGTCGGAACTTGCGCGACGCATCGAAGGTCTCGAAGGCCGCGTTGTCTTCGACCTGATCTACCGCCCCGGTACACGTGCCGGAGAAGCCACTCCCTGGCAAAGCGAGACGCCGAACGGCCGTGTGCATCACGTCGGCCCGCTCATGACCATGCTGCGCTACGACACGGAGGCAGCGCAGCTGGTGCACTGCGACGACCGCGGCGTGCACGCCACGCTGGCGATCCGCGCAGGCGACACACAGGTCGTTGCGTTGCTGGCCGCCGAAGAAGATGCGCTACCGGTGCCCGCGCTGGAAGACATCGGTGGGCGCATCGAGCGCAGCGACCAGGAGTGGCGCGAGTGGAGCGGCAACCTGTCTTACGCCAATAGTTACCACGATGCGGTCGTGCGCTCTGCGCTGGCGCTCAAGTTCCTGTGGTTTTCACCTACCGGCGCCATCGCCGCTGCGGTCACCACGTCATTGCCGGAGCAAATTGGCGCAAATGGCAATTGGGATTATCGCTATGCCTGGGTCCGCGATGCCGCCTACACCACCAAGGCCTTCCTGCGCGTGGGCGCATTGGCCGATGCCAAGGCCGCGTTTAGCTGGTTGATGCGCACCATCCGCCAGCATCGGCCTGGCGTGCGCCCCTGCTACACCCTGGATGGCGCGTTGGTGCCGGACGAACGCGAGATCGACATTCCCGGTTATTGCAATACGCGCCCGGTGCGCGTTGGCAACACCGCCAACAACCAGCTGCAGCTGTGCCTGTACGGCGATATCTTCGAAATGGCCGCGCGCTTTCTTGATGCCGGGCACATCCTGGACCAAGAAACCGCACGCCAGTTGTTCGAGCTCGGCAACGAATGCGCCAACACCTGGATGCGCAAGGACGCCGGCTTCTGGGAACTGGAAACCGCCGAGCATTACACCATGTCCAAAGTGGAATGCTGGCTGGCGCTACGCCGCGCCAGCGAGCTGGCCAAGGCCGGCCATCTCTCCACCGCGATGCTGCCACGCTGGGAACGCGAACAGGCGCGGATTCTCGAGTGGATCGACATGCACTGCTGGTCCGACGCCAAGCAGGCTTACACCTTCTACGCGGGCACCGACGACCTGGACGCAAGCCTGCTGTTGGCCTCGCGCTTTGGGCTGGGCGGGCCGCGCCGCCAGCGCATGATCGCCACCCGCGATGCCATTGCCTCAGAACTTGGCAGCGACGCATTGCTGCACCGCTACAGCGGCATGCAACAACGCGAAGGCGCATTTATTGCCTGCTCGTTCTGGCTGGTGGAAGCCTATGGCCTGCTCGGCGAGCGTGCTGAAGCCAAGCGCTTGTTCGAACAGTTGCTGGAACAGCTGGGCAACGATGTCGCGCTGATGCCGCAGATGCTGGACACGAGCACGGGCGCCGCGCTGGGCAACGTCCCGCAAGGCTTGAGCCACCTTGCGCTGATCCACGCGGCGCTGGCCGTGGATGGCGAATAAGCGAAGCGCAGCATCTGTCGCCTTCACCAGGCTGTTATCGCCGCAAACTCCTTCTCCCATCGGCAGAAGGAGCACGCTCGGTGGATGCAGCTGCGCCAGAACGCAGCTCAACCAAGTGCGTCGATTCGTTTACTGCGCCAGTACCACGGTCTGGATCGCATGCGCCGGAATCTCCAACGTGCTGGATGCCTCGCCCACATACAGGTTGTAAGCAATCGCAGCGTCGCTGGCATTCATGACCACCATGGCCAGGCTGCCATCGGTGTTGAGAAACGCGGTGGTTGCCAGATTGCTACGGCTGCTGGCTGCGCTGACCCGTCGTGCACCCGGCCGGATGAATTTGGAAAAGTGGCCGATGTACCAATAGCTCGGCGTGTAGATCACCTCGCCCGTGCGCGTATCGGCATGCACCGGCGCAAAGCAATAGTTGCCCACGTGGTTCGGCCCACCGTGTTGGTCGAGCAGAATGTTCCAGTCCGTCCAGCCCACTGCGCCATGATTGAGGTCGTTGATGATGGCCGTGCCGTAGCGCTCGCCATTGGGCCAGTACTGCAACTTGGCCGGGTCGAACTTTTCCACCGCCGCTTCGGTCAACAGCAAGTGCTTGTCAGGGTACGCCTGCGCCACTGCCGCCACGTTCTCCACCATCGGCTCGAATCCGGCCCAGGTTTCATACCAATGAAAGCCCATGCCCCACGCATATTTTGCCGCCTCCGGGTCGTCGAAGATCACATGCGCGCGGTGCACCATCATGTCGCGGTTGTGGTCCCACACGATGATCTTGCGATCGCCGTAGCCGGCGCTGGCCATGGTGGGCCCGAGATGATGCTTCAAAAAGTCGCGTTCTTCCTCGGCCGAAAACAGCATCGACTCCCAGGTCTGCACCGCCATCGGCTCGTTCTGCAGGCTGACGCCCCAGATCGGGATGCCCGCTTTTTCGTATGCCGCGATAAAGCGCGTGTAGTAGCTTGCCCAGGCCTGCGCGTACTCGGGCAATAGCTTGCCGCCCTTGAGCATGGTTTTGCTGTCTTTCATGAAGGCCGGCGCGCTCCATGGGCTGGCAAACGTGGTGAGCTTGCCGCCGGCCGCCGCAATCGCCTGGCGCAACATCGGGATGCGGTACTTGGCATCGTGCTTGACCGAAAAACTCTTCAGCGCCGCGTCGCCCTCCTTGATGTAGGTGTAGCTGCCGCTGCTGAAATCCGAGCTATGGATGGTGGTACGCGCCAGCGTATAGCCAATGCCCTGCTGCGGATCGTAGTACGCCGTGAGCAGCGCACGTTGCGCACGCTTGGGCAGCTTGGCAAAGGTCTCTGCGCTGGAATCAGTGATCGCGCCGCCGATGCCCAACAGTTCCTGAAATTGCCGTTGCGGATTGACGAAGATGGAGTTTTCTTTTTCGGTCAGCGGATGCCCGTTGGCAGGAGCAGCAGCCGTGCTGACGCGCATCTGCTGCGTGGCGCCTTGAGAACTGGTGTAGACGCGCAGTGCACCAGTGCTGCTCACCGCTGGCGAGGTCTCATCTACCGCTGTTGGCGTCGCTGCGGATGCAACAGCCGTCGCTGCTGCACTCGCGCTGCTCACTGTGCCCAGCCCCATCCCTAACATCCCCACCACCGACCACGTCATCGCTCGCTTCACCGCGCACCCTCCCAGGTAGATCGCGCAAGCCTAACCGACCAACGCGCCGCAGCATTGCAGGACAAACGAGCGCAAGCGCAGTGCGGTGTGACATCAGACTTCCTTCTCCCGTCGGGACATTGCCCCCCTTCATGGGAGAGAAGGTGACGCGCAGCGCCGGATGAGGGTACGTGTGCACTTAAAGGTGCCGGCCGCGCGCGTAATGCGTCGCGAACAAAACAACGTAAAAGACTTCAATCTTCACCAATCCCAGCAGCCGTACCCTCACCCCAACCCCTCTCCCGCAGGGAGAGGGGCTCACTCACTTGCGCGACAAACGATCCAAAATCCCGGGCACTTCTTGTGGAATCTCGCGTGCCAGAAATCCAACCGTGCCAATCCGCCTGGACAGCTGCTTACCCGCTACCGCGTGCACAAATACACCCCACAGCGCGGCGGTCAACGCATCGCTGCCCCGCGCAGCAAACCCCGCGATCAAGCCGGCCAAGGTGTCGCCCGAACCAGACGTGCCTAATCCGGGCACACCACCCCGATGCACCCACAACGCACCATCCGGCCCGGCGATGAAACTGTCCGCGCCCTTGACGATCACCACGCTGCGCATCTTCCGCGCGAAGGCCAGCGCGTACTCGCCCGGCGCTGCTTCCACCGCAGCCTTGTCGTCGCCAGCGAGGGTCGCCATCTCCCCCGCATGCGGCGTCAGCACGAAGGGCCGCCCAGGCGGCGCACGCAAGCTGCGCGACAACGCACCGGCGTCCAGCACCAAGGTACAGACGGCCTTTGCAGCGGCCAGCCTGACCAGCGCCATTGTCGTTGTGGTGGACGCCATGCCCGGCCCGATCACGGCGGCGTCGCAGGCTGCCAGCGCCGCATCCAACGCACGGTGCCCGCGCGTGATCTCGCCCTGCCCGTTCTGCCCCAGCCCCAGCACCAATGCCTCGGGCACCGCCAGGGCCATGGCCGGCGCCACGCTGGCAGCGGTGGCGATCTGCAATTTGCCGGCGCCCGCGCGCAATGCAGCTTCTCCGGCCAGCAGTGCCGCACCGGGCACGCGCATCGAGCCACCCACCACCAACACGCGCCCCCGCTGCTCCTTGTCGCCGCCGGGCGATGGCAGCGGCATCGCACGCAATGCAGCAGCGCTCAGCGTGCGAAGGCGTGCGGCAGCCATCAGCGCGCTCCGGCCGGGCGGTCGGATTCGGTGGTTACCGGCTCATCGGCCAGCTCTGGCGGTACGAACTTGGTGCGCACCAACCGCAGCGATTGGCCATCGGCCGCGGCCGCATATTCGGTGACGCCACAATTGGGCACATCGCCTTCGCGGTCGATGGCCAGGATGGTGGCCTCGTCCATCCGCTCGATCAGGTAACGGAAGCAATTGACGATCACTTGGTGCCCCACGATCAGCACGCGCGCCCCCACATGGTTGCGCTGCAGGTCGCCCACGATGCTGCGCAACCGAAAGATCACATCGCACCAGCTCTCGCCACCAGGCGGGCGAAAATAGAACTTGCCCACCAGCTTGCGCTGCTCGGCCAGCTCCGGAAACGTCGCCAGGATGCCGGACGTGGTGTAGCGGTCGAGCACGCCGAATTCCTTCTCGCGCAGCCGCTCGTCCACGCTGACCGCATCGGCCGGCCGGCCGAGCGCACGCGCAACCGCGGCGGCGGTCTGCCGCGCACGCACATAGGTCGAACTCAGGATCAAGGTCGGCCGCTCGTGTTCGGGGAGCCCAGCCATCCACGCGCCCAAGGCTTCGGCCTGGCGCTCGCCCAGCGCCGAGAGCGGCACGTCCGCATCGCGGTGCTCCAGGTCGATCAGCGTCGCGCCATTGGACTCGGCCACATCGCGCGCCACGTTGCCTGCGCTTTGCCCATGCCGCACCACCCACAGGCGCGCCGGCCACTGCGCCGACACCCCTGCAACCGCACTGTGCTCACTCACACCCGTCTCCTGCATCACGTCGGCACCACGTGTCGCACAGCCGCCGTGAACGGGTGGTCGACCATGCGTGCGGCCATGCGCCGCCGCGCCACCGGTGTCATGCATGAGCCCGCACACGGTGCATGCCGCAGGGAACATGCGCCATGGCACGGACCAGCGCCGCTCCAACGGATGCATAACCCTGGCTCGGTATACTGCAGGCCCCCGCCACGCCGCTCGCCCATGTCCAACGTCCTTCAGCTGCGCACCGCAAAACAGCGCGAAGAGCTTCTGCTAGACGACGTACTGGATGCCGCCGAACGCTGCATCGACGAGATCGGCCTTTCGGCCACCAGCTTCGAACTCATCGCCGAACGCACCCGTCTGTCATGCGGCAGCCTGCTGCAGCGCTTCGAAGACAAGGACGCGCTGGTGCGCGCATTGCTCGAACGCAACTACATGCGCGCCATCCGTCAGATGTGGCTGGTGGAACGCCCGGCCAACGTGCACGTAGTGGACTTCATCGCCGGCCTGCTCGAAGACTGGCTGCTGCAGGAAATCAACATCAAGCGCACCCGCATCGACCTGGAGCTGCACCTGGCCACCCTGCGCGACCCGGTGCTGGCCGCCTTCATGCGCCGGCAGAGCGCATCGCTGATCGAACACCTCAGCGCATTGCTCAAGCGCCTGCTCCGCGGCCACACCGACACCGCCAGCAGCGAACACGAATTCCAGGCCCGCGTCTTCGCCGTCGCTGCCATGTGCGGCGGCCTGCACAGCGTGATGACCAGCGGCATGGAACTCAACCGCATGCATCTGCAGCTGATCCTGCGGGAGAGTTTGTCGGGCATCCTCAAGTCGGCGCCGGTGTAATCCTCGAGCAGCACCGGCTCGGCGATTGCGGGCCGCGCCCCGGCACCTGGCCGGCAGGCGCGCTCAACCTGCTGACGACGTGGATGCCTCTTCCGCTGCACGCCCTCTGGCGGCCTGCAGGAGCCGGGCGACCAGACCGTACGCATCGTTGCCGGCCCCGCGCGCTGCTCGCCATAGGTCTGGTGGCAGACGGGAACGTTCTACCGTCATGAGGTGCATCAGATCCCTGGCCAAGGCCAGCCGCTCGCCTTCGTCCATGGCAGGCCCAGGAGGGTCGGCGTCCAATCTGGTCACCATGTCGACCGCCTGATCCAGGCAGGCCTCGGTGGCTCCCAACTCGCTCGCGCGCTGCGCCTTGGTCGGCACTTCGTACCACCGGGTTTGCGCCTCCACGTAGCGCGCGGCCAGCACGTCGGCCAGCCCCATTCCCAGGAATGCAGCCAGCGCTCCCACTGCCTGGTAGCCACTGACTACAGCAAGATTCTTGTAATACAGGTCATCGTTGAAATAGCCGTAGGCCGCCGCTGCAGGCGCCTGGATTGCCGAAAAACCGCCCCATACTGCGGCCCCGGCGGCGCCCACGTGGGCCATCGTTCGCCCTAGATTGACGAGGGGGACGCCACGCGGCGTGCCAGGCGCCCTCAGCCGCGCCTCGCGCACGGGGCGCCGCGGCAGGCTCTGGGCCAACTGCGTATTGGCATGCGGGTCGTTGGCCGGTGCAGGCGGGCCGGCATCTGCCACGGTCGCACCCTCTTGCTGCTCGCGCCTGGCGCCTCGGCGCGTGACGGACGTCAATGCTAAAGGCCGCATCGTCACTTCTCCGCTATCGATGCGCGCCATTGTTCCCCAGCGTGATCGGGCATGACGCATCCGGCCGAAAAACCATTGCCGAACACGAAACAAGCGGCACGGAGCTTGCCAAAGTGCGCAAGCGGTGCACGCCCGCGCCACGTATCGCTGCAGGCAAACCAGCAGGGTGGCTGGCGATCGTGTTGAACGCGCGCGTTGGCCACCACAGCCGGCGCCGATCCCGCGGCGCCAGCGGCCAAGACATGCAGCACCCGCGCAACTTCGCCCACGCCTGCACTGCTTCGTGCATTGCTCCCTCCGCATGCACCACTGCCTCAATGATGATCAAAGTGACGCAGCCGGCATCGCCGCTGAGTGGCCCCTGGTGCCAGCGGCTCACTCCAGCTGCCGCGTGTTGCAAGCGAACCGCCAGAGCCACCTCCCCTGATCGTTGACCACACTGTCCTCGACCATGAAACAGATCTCCGGCAACTTCACTCTCCCTTCCACGGCGCTGCGCGCAGACGCAGAGCGCGATGCGCCCGAAACTGCACAGGCGCCCGAACCACACACCCCGCCCCATCCTGTCGCAGACCATCCGCTCAACCTGCTGGAAAAAAGAAGAAGCATCACCGGCGTACTTGCCGACGAACGTAAGCGTCTGGAAGTCGTGGTGCCCCGCCTGCAGGCAGCGTTGGCACCGCACACCTGGTCCTCATCCAGTAGCGACTCGCCAACGACGCCTGTCACCGGCCGCAGCCCCCGTCTGGGCCCGCAACCCGGCTCACCGACCTGGGCCTGTCTGCTGGAGACGCCGGCGCGCCTGTCGGCCCTTGCGGGCGCCGACAGCAGTGACGCATTCCAGAACTTGCGCAACGCACGGCGGCTGGTCAGCGATACGCGTCATGCCCGGCAGCACGTCGTGCTGAGCCCGCGCCTGGTGAAATCGCTGACCAGCCGCTCCGAACGCCCGGACTTGATCCAGAAGCTCTCGGCGTTGAAGCCCGGCGCCCTGGATGTAGACAATGGGTTTGTCCACGTGACGCTGGAAACCGGGCACGCAGGCACTGCAGGAACGCTGGACGCCATGCCCACCGTCGGCACCGGCGCATCCGCCTCGACCTACGCGGTGCGGCTGGCCGAAGATCTTTGGCAGGGCGGGCAAAATTGCGGACGCGACTTCATCTTCAAGGCCTTGTTGCGCACCGACCCGCAACGGCCGATCCCACCGACACTGTGCGACCCCGCCACCGCTGCAGACGCACCGGCGCTGCAGCAACGGATCGCTGAGCGCAAAGCCATGATCTTCCAGGAGTATCAAATGATCAGGTCGGTGGATGCAGTGCCGTATATCGTGCGCGCCCACGGCGTGGTGCAGATCGAACACACCTTCGGAATCCTGCTGGAAAAAATCGACGGCATCAGCGTACGCAGCATGATTGGCCGCGCACGCATCGCGCTGCGGCAAGGCGCCATCACCGCAATGGAGTATCTCGGCCTGGCCCGGCAGCTGATGGCCGACGTACTGGTGGGGATCGCCTGCTGCGAAGACGCCGGCATCGTGCATCAGGATATCTCGCACAACAACGTCATGTACGACCAACCCATGAAGATCTTCCGGCTGATCGACATGGGGCTCGGCGCAGAAGAAGGCGACCCTAACCGCGGCGGTACACCGGGCTTTTACGACTTGAGCACACCTGCCAGGCATGCGCGCGACGTCTACAGCGTGGCGCAACTGCTGGTGCATGTGCTCAAGCGCCCCGACTACAACATGGGCATGATCGGGATCAATCGCGCCAAGACCGCAGACACCTTCCCCTTCATGGATGCGTTGCAGGCTCTCCCGGCCGACCACAAGCGCATTGTGGTCCGCTTCTTCAACAGCATGCTGGACGACGGAACCGGCGAGCGCACCAAGGCAGAGAGACTGCTCCGCGACCCCTTTTTCACCGAACCGCCGCTCCCGCCCCGTGATCGGATGCACCGCACCTACGAAAAACTGAAGCGCTTGCCTTCTTTTTAGCAACAATTATTTTCAGCAGCGCCCACGGTTACAGGCAAGCGCGAGCCGATGGACCACGTAGGGTGTAGTGACCGCGCCTAGAAGCGCGGGATTGAAAGACAAGTGAGGCAATTGTGCAGACACGCACGCAGCCTGAGCGCTGACTCGGGCATTCAATCGGCACGCTGCGTGCTGCCATACCCGTGCCGGTGATGCGCCCATTCGGCGGTGATCCAGACGGCAACAAAATCCAGAGGGCACAACACGTCATGGCTGCGGATGCGTGCCTTCGACGACAGCGCACTCCACATCGTCCAGCACCCGTCCCACCTGCTCAGCCAGCAGCTCCAGACAAAACGCCAACTCGTCCATGCAGATGGCCGGCTGCCTAGCCTGCTCTTCGGCCTGCGTGCGCGGCTGCGCAAGGCGCGCCAAAAAGCGCATGTGGTCGCGCAGCTGCTGCAGGCGGTATTGCGCGCTTTCTGGCAGGTAGTAGCCCGGGTGTGACTGCGCATCGCGTACAACGTCCGACATGGCCTGCTCCTCATTCCATGGAATCGCCCCCGCCCGCCGCAAGGCGACGGACGGGAAGTCGGGAGGCTCGAAACCGCACACAGCCGGCGGGCGTATTCCCCTTGCGGGTGTTGTATTAGCCGCCCTCCCGACGCAGAGCATCGCGTCGGTTGCACCTACAGAACATGCAGGCACAAAAAACCCACCGATATGACGGAGGTGGGTACCGCTGTGTGCGGAGTTTCGAGGCTCCGTGGGGCGATCGTGCTACTGGCAAGGCTTGGCGTCAAGGCTAGCCGGCAATCGACGCAGTGACCTCTTAGCAGCGAGCCGACCAGAGCGCGTGTAATCCACCAGCTCGGCGGCACCGCCACAAGACCAGCCAAATCGCGTAATTGGCGCAACCAATCAGATCTTTCAAATCCCTTCTACGTCCATCCCATGCTCGGCAAGCCACGCCTTACGCTGCGCATAGTCCGGCATCGCACGCTCCAAACGCAGCCAGAACGCCGGGGTGTGATGCGCCTCATGCAGATGCGCCATCTCATGCACCAGCACGTACTCGGCGATGCGGGCAGGGAGCAGGATGGTCTTCCAATGGAAGTACAACCAGTCGCCCTTGCCACACGAACCCCAGCGGTAGCCCAGGTCCTGCACCTTGACGCCCGCCGGCGCGACTTCCATCCGGGCAGCATGCTCCAACATGCGCGTGGACAGCCAGGCTTTGGCACGCGCCCCATACCAGCGGATGAAATGCTCCCTGGCCTCGGGCAAGGCCTCCGACGCCAGGCAGAAACGCCCGGCGGCCAGCTTCAGCGGCGTGGTCTGATCGGACATCATCTTCAGCCGGTAGCTCCGCCCCAGGTAAAGAAAGCCCTCGCCACCCACGAACTCCTTGCGCGGTGCATGGCGTTGCAGGCGATCCTTCTCCGCCAACCGGGTGTAGATCCAGAAGCGCTTTTCCTGCACAAAGGCACGTAACCTGGACTCTGCCACGTCTGGCGGTGCAGACAGCACCAACGCGCCATCACGCTCGACGGTGATCTCCATCGTCCGGCGGCGCGCACTGTGTCGCACCGTAAACAGCAGATCGTCCACCTGCAGACTGGAGGCTGTCATGGGTGCTCGCATGGCATCACACCTGCATCAACCGCGCGTGGCTGGCACGCGCCTGTTCCATCAGCTTGTCGGTGAGCAGCCCCGCCGCAGCTTCGTCCATCAGCGGGGGACGCAGCCGCATCAGACGGTCGAACAGCAAACCATTGAGCTGTTCCTGTGCCGCGCGCTTGTGCGGGCTCCAGATATTGCGGTTGCTCTGCAGCTCCTGCACCAACAGCTCGACCAGCTCCACGGTCACGTCCATCAACCGGAGCAGTTCCGCTGGGGGCGGCTCGCGCCCGGCACAGACCATGTCCATCACCGTGCGAAGAAACGGCGCGCAATGCTCCGGCACACCTGCTGGCGCATCGGCGGCACCGACGCTGCCGTTGCGCACATCGTCCACCAGTGCCTGCAGCTGGGCAACCACCGCACTCCATTGTTCGCCTAACGTCCGCAGGATCTCGTTCAATCGCTCGGAAAGCTTGCGGTACAGCACCGGGTCCTCGTCGGCGTGCTTGCGGATATGCGAGCGCACTGCGTGCTCCATTTCCGAAGCCTTGGCGCGGTCGTTCGCGGCCCGGCTCACATGTGCATCGAACTGGGTATCCGTCAGCTGAATTGGCGCAATCTTCGGATCGATGCCCAGCGAGATCACATGGTCGTCGATCAGCTTGCGCACCTTGGCGCCCACGTCCTTCCCAAGCACCGGCGTGTCCTTGTAGCGATTACGGGCGCGCGCATGTATATAGGCCAGGCGCTTGGCATCTGCCGAGAACGGCAGACCTTCCGGACGTGGCAACACTGTGTCCAGCGATCCAAGAAAGGCCTTGAGCTTGACCACGAACTCCGCTCTGAGCTTCTCGTTACCGAGTGCATCCACACAGGCCTCGGTGTCCGCCAGCGAGTCGATGCCCCGCTCGCGGAACAGATCAACCACCCGCGCATACCGGTCGCGCAGCACCGGTACTTCGTCCTTCAAACTCGCCAATGCGCCAACCACATCTTCATCGGCGTAGGCAGCCAGCGCTTCCTTCAGATGCTGGGCCACACCGTAGTAATCCACCACGATGCCGCGGCGCTTGCCAAAGCCGGTACGATTGACGCGCGCAATGGCCTGCAGCAACTCGGCCTCGCGAATGGGCCGGTCCAGGTACATCACACCGGCAATCGGCGCATCGAATCCCGTCAGCAACATCGACTTGACCACAAGGAACGCCAGCGGATCCGCTTTGGTCGCATCCGCATGCAGCAGCGGCTTCTTGAAGCGTTTGATCAGCGACTCATGAGTGGCACTGTCGGTCCAGTGCTTCCAGCCGGGATCGTCGTTGTTGCTGCCGGAGATGATCGGCGCAAACTCGATACGCGCCAGCACCTCGCGATAGCGCCACGCCTGAACCACCGCCCGCACCTTCGGCGGCCGCAGGCACAGGGCCTCATCGTCCATCGCCTTGTCCTGCGGGCTCAGCGCATTGGCCTCCTGCAAGAGCTCGTCGCGCGCGGCTTTCAAGGCGACGAAATAGCGGGTGGCAGCCAGCCGGCTGTAGGCCACCACCTGGGCCTTATAGCCATTGGGCAGGATGTTGGCGACGTAATGGCGGAGGATGTCGCGTGCCTTCTCGGCAATCAGTGCCGGCGCATCGAAAATATGGCCCTTGGTGGCGTACTTTTGCTTGATCGCTTCCAGCTCTTCGGGCGTGTGCTGGCGGAACAGATCCTCAAACAGTTCATCAAGGTTCGCGCCATCTTTGATGGCGCCGTTGGCAGTACGTCCTTCGTAGAGCACCGGCACCGTCGCCCCATCGGCTTCGGCCTCCTTGATGGTGTAGCGGTCGATGAACTCGCCGAAGATCTCGTGTGTACGCTTCTTCTCGCCCATGATGATCGGCGTGCCGGTAAAACCGATGCGCGCGCAGTTGGGCAATCCGGCCAGCAGGTTGGCATGCAGGTCGCCGGCCTGGGTGCGATGCGCCTCGTCCACCAGCACCAGGATGGCCTCGTCATCGTTGAGCACCTCGAAGTGCTCCGCAGCCGCTTCGGCCTTGCCATACAGCGCCCGCGCCTCCTTGACCGCGTGTCCAGCAGCCGGCAGATCCTCGGCCTTCAGCGGCGCATCGTTGGCCGTGTCGCCATCGCGGTACTTCTGGATGGTGACGAACACCAATCCCGGCCCCTTGCGCCGCGCCAGGGCTTTCAGATCTGACGTGCTGTTGCCCACCTCAACGGTTTCGCCGGTGAGCGTGGCGGTCACGGACAGCTGGCCTTGCAGGTCCTTGCGGTCGGTGACCACCACCACCTTGAAGCGTCGCAGCGCCGGCTCGGCGCGCATCTTGCGCACCAAAAACACCATGGTCAGCGACTTTCCCGAGCCCTGGGTATGCCAGATGATGCCGCCACGCTGATCGCTTTCGCCATGCTGCAGCCGGGTCTGGCCGCGCTTGAGCCTTGCGATCGCACGGTTCACCGCACGGTACTGCTGATAGCGACACACCGATTTGATGGTCTGCCCACCCACCTGCATGAACAGCAGGAAATGCTTCACCACATCCAGCAGATTCGCTGGCGCCAGCAGGCCGGCAATCAATCGCTCCTGGGCATTGAGCGCCTGCTTGCCGAAGCGTTGCGCCGCCTCTGCCTCCGATCCCGCGCCGTCCAGCCCCACCACGGTCTTCCACTGCGCGAAGTGCTCGAAGCCCGCACCGATACTTCCTACCCGCGCCTCATCCACGCAGCTGGCCACCAACAACTGGTTGGTGGCGAACAGCGCCTCGTTGCCCTCGTTCTCGTCCACTTCCAGCGCCGCCTTGCGCTGGTTGCTGTAGCGGCGCAACTGGTCCACGGCCTCGCTCAACGGCTCGGGGATGGACGGACTCTTGCACTCCACCACCACCAGCGGGATGCCATTCACCAGCAACACCAGGTCAGGCACGATGAAGGCCTTGGCGCTGTTGAAGCCGGGCGGGCAGTCCACGCGGTACTGGCTGACCACGGTAAAACGATTGTTGCTTGGCGTGTTCCAATCGATATAGCGGATCGTCTGCCCGCGCCCACCATCCCAGCCGGCCAGCCCGTCGACCGTCAGGCCCTTGATCAGCAGCTCGGTGGCTTGCTGGTTGGCCTCCATCAACTTGTGCGCGCCCAGGCGCGTGATCGCAGCCACTGCGTCAGCGAGGCGGGCGTCGTCCAGCCAGGGCTTGCCGTCCGGCCCCGGATTCAGCGCGAGCAGGTGCTCGCGCAGCCGGCCTTCCTGAACGACCTCGGCGAAGCCGCTCCGTTCTGTGGCGGCGGGGTCGTCCAGGCTGCCGGCCAGATGGGCCCAGCCCACCGCCTGCAGCTGCGCCACGAAAGGCTTCTCAACGTCTTCCAACTCCCAACCCATCAACGTCTCCCTGGCTGGATGCAGGCATCCATGAACATCCCAATATTTCCCAAAAACTCCCAAAAACTCCCAAAGAGCCCCAAAGCTTCCCAAAGCGCCCAGTTCGCCTGCCGACGACCAGTCAGTCCTCAGGTTCGATGGTGTAGTAGGCCGAACGGCGTGTCCCATGTTGGGACAGCCGCCCTTGCTCCTTTAACTGCCCCAACAGGGCCTTGGCCTGATCGGCGCCCAAGCGGCACAGCTCCATCACCTCGGCACGGCGGATCTGCCCGTGCTGCTGCACGTAGTTCAGCACCAACTGCGCGTTCTGCAGGCTCGTGAAGCCGGCTTGCCGGGTATAGGCGGCCTTGTCGCCCTGGCGCTGATACACGGCGGCCGACAGCGTGTAGCTGCGCGCGCGGGTCTGCCCGTGCGCCTCGATCAGGCCGGCCTCGGTCAGCGCCTCCAGCGTCCGCTTGGCGCTGGCCGGGTCTCGCTGGATGCGCGCGGCCAACTCGTCGGCGGTCACACGCTTGAGCTCGCGCAACGCGGCCAGCGCGATCAGGCTGTCGATCGGCAGTTCGCCATTGCTGCGCCGCTCCTGCTCCACCACCATCCGGCCGAAGTTGAGGTCCGCCGCACCGGTATCCAGCCGTACCACCACGCTGTGGCTGTCGGTGCGCGTGTAGTCCGGCGCCGGCCGGCCGAAGCGCAGCAGGCCGCGATAGATCGTGTCGACCCCGCGCCCCGAGCGCTCCACCACACCGATGCGCTTCATCGCATCGGCCAATGCGCGGTTGCGTGGGCGCGGCTCGGTGGTCAGCAGGTTGTACAGCGTCACCCCATCGACCAGGCCGCCGGGGTTGCTGACCACCAGCGCGTCGTTCTCCAGCCGCACATGCACCGCGCCCAGGCGGTGGTAATCGCGGTGGATCAGCGCATTGGCCACCGCCTCGCGGTAGGCACCCATATCGACCTTGGGCACCGGCACGCGGAACAGGCCGACCTGCAGTTCTTCCTCCGGGTTGTAAGGGCGGAAGTTGGTTTCCAGCCACTCGATGGCCTGCAGCAGCGGCACGCGGCGGAACTCATTGAAGCGCACCGCCTGCTCGGCCAGCACCTGGAACGCAAACTCATGCGTGGCAACGTGCTGGCGCAGCGCCTCGACCCGGCCGATCACCAACAGGCCGCACAGCGTCGGCACGCGGCGGCCGTCGGACTGGCGCGCAGTGAAGCCCAGTGCGCCATCCAGCGCCTCGTCGTCTAGCTCCAGCAGCACCCGGTCGCCACCGTACTGCTGCACGGCCTGGCGCAGGCGCTCACGCTCCAAGGGGTCGAAATCGGACAACTGCGCGCCGGCCACCGGCTGCGCCGACGCATCGACCAGCCCCAGCTGGCCGAGCCGGCTGTCGCGCTCATGCGGCAGCATCGGCACGCACTCAGGCATGCCGTCATGCTTCAGCCGGCGGCGCAGGTAGACGCCACCGGCGGTGGCCACCACCGTGGCGGCCTTGGGCACCACGATCCGCGCGACGGGCACACCATCGATCTCGACCGCCTCCACCTGCACCGCGATGGCCGGCGACGTGCGCGCCGCGACCAGGCCGGGCAAGCCGGCCAACTGCCGGTGATCGGCATGCAGACCGGTCGCGGTGCCATCGTCTTCTACGCCCAGCCACAGCTCGCCACCGTCCGCGTTGGCCAGACACACCACGGCCTCGGCCAGCTCAGTGTCGGACAGCTTCCTGCGGTCGCTCTTGAACTCGACCATCAGCGATTCGGCGGCTGGCAGAGTGTGGGTCATGCGGTGGCGGCATCCAGCAGCGGGGTGACGCGGACGCGGCCGGTGAGGAGGTCGTCCATGAGGGCATGCTTCAAAGATTTCCGTTTCTGAAGGATCTTCATCTCACCCTCCAGGCGGCCCACCAGCTCGTTCAATCGCTCCATTGACGCAGCCTGCTCAATTATCGGCGGGATAGGCACAATAATGCTTCGAATTTGACTCTGCGAAATATTCCTTTGACCACTACTGCCATTCATCATCCCATTAATCTGAGAGCGAGTTCCTGCATGCATCATTATTCTCACCAAGTAATCCGACCTGACGAATTTTTCGTTTGGGACAAGCCTGAGAATCTTGTCCGACAGCATCAGCTTTGTTGGCGTATCGCGAACCAAGACTGTTTTCGCAACTAAATCAGCCACCCCATTGGCACGTGCAAGTAAAACATCTCCGACACGCACCTCAATCGAGGAAATCGGCCTCAGATTAGGCGCCAGCCTCTTTGATTGGCGCGCATCATAAGCCCCCCCAGACACGGCACTCACCTTCAGGACGCCCCATTCACCCTCCCTCGGCGGTTCCTCGGGACAACTCGGACTCCAGCCTGCATCAATCCCTGTCAATATGCTGCCAGCCGAATCAACAACCCACTCATTTGGGATCCACCCCATTGGTGACAGCTTATAAAGGTGAGGGGCCTCGGACTGAGGCGGGCGTAGTTCGCCATTGGCGTCGATGCCCCGCGTCAGCAGGTCGTGCAGCAGGCCCTGCTTGACGGCCTTGAGCTTGACGATCAGTGCCTCGGTTTCGTGGATGGCGGTGTCGAGGACCTTCAGGACACTCCCAATAACTTCTTGCTGAGGCAGCGGAGGCAACGCGAGCCAGCACAACTTCATATCGCTAGGCTTGATGAAAGGCTGTGCGGAGCCGGACCGAGGCCAGTAGTCATCGCGATTAACTCTGTAATGCAAGAATCTGGCGCTCGCCTGCTCGGCGCTCGGCACCACTGCTTGCACATTGGCGAGCGTTGTCCAGTCCCCACTTGCCAAGAAGCAGCGTCCGCAGTTGGCGCCGATAGCTGAAAGAATAACTGCTTCGGTGTCATGGAACTCCGGGACGTCAACAAACCCGTCCTGCCCCGCTGCGCTGAACGCAGGAAATCCGCTGCTTAGATAGTTCTGCTTTGTCAGCCCTTTGCGTCCGCCTTGGATGAAATCACAAAAGCTCTTCAGTTGCAGCGCCTGCCAACCCTCGGGTAGGTCCTCTGGATGAATCGGCAATGTTCCCGGACCAAGACGGACCTCAGACATACCCCAACCCCTTCAAGAACCCTTGCAACGCTCGCGCCGCCTCATCGCGCTTGCCTTCGATATCCGCCAGCGTCACCCGGTACTTGTCCCACCACGTCTCGAACGCGGCCACGACATCCTTGCGCTGCGCGGCGACATAGCGCTCGACAATGGCGCGCATGTCGTCGTGCAGGATGGTCAGCAGCAGCGCTGCGGCTGCCGCGTCGTCCAACGCATCGACCTTGCGGTCGAGCTCATTCGTGAAGCTGTCCTTCTGGACCTTGAGCTGCTTCTTGACTGCAGCCAGGTCTTTCTTCCAGGCCTTGAGCTGTGCCTCATCGAAGGTATCTTCGTTCTCGTCCGCATCGGCCGGTTCGGTATCGCCGTCCTCGCCATCGGCGTCTTTCGATGCTTTGGGGTCGGCCGCCTTGATCTGGCTGTCCAGCTCGGCCTTCTTCGCTTCCAGTTCGGCGATGGCTTCGACGAACTCGGCCATCAGGAAACGCACCAGCTTGTGGTCCAGCGGGTTGTCCTTGCTGGCCTTGTCCTCCAGCGCGGTGACGATGCTGGTGCGCCAGGCGTCGATGACGCCGCGGGCGCCGCGCGCCATCAGGGTCTGGAATTCGTAGCGGCTCTGTACCCAGAAGCCGGCGATGATGCCGCGCACCTGGAACGGATCGAGCAGGCCAACGGCTTCCAGCGCGTCGCTGAAGCTGGCCAACAATTCGTGGCGTAGCGCGACCAGCGCAGCGGCATCGTTCTGGCGCCCGGCCAGCGCGGTGATGCGGGTGCCGTGGGCCTGCCACCATGCCTCGAACACGTCGCGCAGCGCCGCCTCCTTCGCTTGCAGGCCGGGATTGCCTTCGACGGCGGGCTTGAGCTCGACGCGGGCGGTCAGCATCGGCGCAAAATCGAAATACGCCGCGTCACGCACGACGAATAGCTCCTGCGGGTCGAGGCCATGCGCAGCGAACAGCGCGGCCTTGGCCTGCACCTCGGCCTTCGGCACGCCGCCGACCAGATGCGCGCGCACGTCGTGCGGTTCCGGCGCCGGGGCGTTGTCGGCATACCGGCGGATGTTGAGGTTGCAGCCGTTCTGCAGCAGCGTGGCGTTGTCGACGATGGCGGAGAAGCCGTCGATGGCGCGGAATTCGTCGAACGTGGTGACGATCTTTTCGATGTGTTCGGGCAGCAGGTAGTTCTGTGCCCGCCCCTCGAAATACTCACGGTCGGCATTGATGAAGAGCACCTTGCCCTGCCGCTGCGCCGGCTTGCCGCTGACGCGGTTGCCGCCATGCTGCACCTGTTGGCGCAACACCAGGACACAGGCCGGGATGCCGGTGCCGTAGAACAGGTTGGGTGCCACGCCGATCACCGCTTCCAGCAGATCGTCGGCAATCAACCCGGCGCGGATGCGCGCCTCATCGCCGCCGCGGAACAGCACGCCATGCGGCATGACCGTGGCGATCATGCCGCCATCCCGGGTCACGGCCACCATGTGCTGCAGGAACATCAGGTCGGCCTTCTTCGCGCCCAGCGGCACCTGGCCGTAGCGGAAGCGTTCGGGGAACTTCGGTGCCCAGGCCGGCGTGCCATCGGTGTTCTTGTCGGCGGTGCCCCAGTTGATCGAAAACGGCGGATTGGTCAGCACGCGGTCGAAGCGCTGCAGCTCGCCACCGGCGACATGCTGCGGCTCGGCCAGCGTATCCTCGTTGCGCAGATCGGCGGTGCTGATGCCATGCAGCAGCATGTTCATTTGGGAGATCGACCAGACCGTGCCATTGAACTCCTGCCCGAACAGATTGGCCTTGCGGCCGTCGCCGCCATGTTCGTCAATGTAGTCCTTGGACAGGATCAACATACCGCCCGATCCGCTGCAGGGATCATAGATGTCGTGATGCTGCTCGGGCTTGAGCAGCTGCACCATCATCCGAACCACCGAGCGGGGCGTGTAGAACTCGCCGCCTTTCTTGCCGGCGGAGTCGGCGAATTCGCCGATCAGGTATTCATAGGCCGCACCCAGCAGGTCGGGAAACTCGAAATCCTCGTTGCGCAGGCGATGCAGAGCGAAGTGGGTGATAAGCTGGCGCAGCTTGATGTCGGGGAGCTTGCTCTGGCCAACCTTGCGGGTGAAGTCGATGTGCTCCAGCACGCCGTCAAGGCTGTTGTTGGTGTCTTCGATCCCGGACAGCGCCTTGTTCAGCGCGTCGCCCACGTTCTGGTGGGCATCGTTGACCAACGTCTGGTAGCGCGAAATCCGCGGAACCCAAAACGCACCTTCGACCTTGTACCAGCGCGGATTTTCGGCAGAAGCGTTGGCTTGCGCATCGCTTTCACCGGCGCGCTTGCGCTCGGCGATGACCTGCTCGCGGCGCTGCTCGAACACATCGGAGCAACGCTTGAGGAACAACATCCCGAAGATGTATTCCTTGAATTCGGACGCATCCATCTTACCGCGCAGGATGTCGGCGGCCTTGAACAGATGGCGTTCCAGCTGGGGGAGGGTCAAGGGCATGAATCAAACGTCTCTTTAAGTAATGCTTAAATTCGAGTGAAAGATTGGCATCAGTTTCGCCTCTCAACGCGGATCGACGGCGCCAGATGATGGATTTTTTACAGACAGCTCACTGAGACCACCAGCTTTCTTCGCAGGGCTTTTGTCAGCTTTCTGAAGCAAGGAACCAAACCGGCTTCAATGGCAGTTGTGTGCGGGCAGCGTCACTGAGCTGTGCATAGTGCGTGGTCCATAGCTCCACCAACTTCCGCGCATCAATCAGATTGATGCGACGATGCGAATGCCGCGCCTCATAGTCGGCGTCCTTGGTGAAGCCGGACAGCGCGACGTACAGCCCGACATCACCCTCCCCCAGAACCGCCATAAAGCTGCGCAGGCCTGTTACATCAATCCGCGGTGAGTTGGCATTGCGCTTGACCTGCACCTTGATGCGCGGCGGGCGGGTGCCGAGTGGGTCGTTGTAGGCAATGATGTCGGTGCCACCGTCCTTGCCGGGTGGTGCGACCCAGGCGACGTGGTAGCCCATCGCCCGTAGCAGCGACGCCACGAGTTCCTGGAAGTCATACGGCGGCATCGCAGCAAGGTAAGCCTCGATCTCGGCCCATGCCATTTCTTCGGCTTCTTCCAGCGTGATGCTGGCCGATTCCTCGGTAAGTTCGCCTTCGGGATCGTCGACCTCGTCGGCAACGGGCTGGGCACTCTTCCATTTCTTGTACAGCTGCCCAACCGCACGGATGAATTGCTCCGGATCCGGGTAGGCGTGCAGCGCCGCTTCCCCCTCTGGCGTGAGGGTCCAGATGCCTTTGTCCTTGACCAACCAGCCGGCCTTGACCGGCGCCACGGTGCTGAAGCGCACGATCTTCTCGAAGCGACGGCCGCCGGTTTCGTAGTCGCCCGCTTCGTACTCGGTGAGCACGACCTGCTTTTCCAGTGCGGCCAGCGCGTCTGCGGCGCGCATGCCCTCCGGCTGGGTCTTGAGGATATGGAACAGCGCACGGGTCAATTCCCCCGTGCGGCGCCTGCTGATATTGGCCATCTACTTCCCCTGTGGCGCGACGTTGGCGCTAACGCCGTGCTTAATGATAGTCGTCTTCACGCTGATGCCTGACTGCCAAAACGGTGACGACCTGATCGCTCTCAACCTCGAACAGCAGCACGTAGCCGCTGGCACCGAAGCCGATCACCAGCTCCCGCAAGAACGGATCCGCCACCCTCGCCTTGCGGCAGCTCAACGGCGCCAGTTCAAGCACGGTGACGCCATCGCCGATGGCCTGCAGCGCACGCTCGGCCACGGTGAAGTCGCCTTCGGCACGCTGTAGCAGCCAGTCGTAAAGGCGCGCGGGCTCGTTGCGCGCTTGATGAGTGAAGCGGACGGAAAATCCCACGCTGGCTCAGCCCTTGCGCGCCTTGTCCAGTTGGGACTGCAGCCCGGCCAACACATCCTTCGCGTCGATGTACTGGTTGGATGCCTTGGCGCTGTCACGCGAGGCCAGCCCGCGCGCAATGAAGGCTTCCTGCTGCTGACGCTGCTGCACCTGGGCGCGCACGGAGTGCTCGACGAAGCTGGACAGCGTCTCGCCCTCCTGCAACACGGCTTCGGCCGCTACGCGCAGCGCCGGATCTACGCGTAGCGATGGAAGAGATGCGGATTTCATGGCGGACCTAGTGCGTTGCAATTGCGATGCATCATCGCAAGCGGGCGGCGGTGCTTCAAGGTTTTCTTTGCAGACCTAAGCCGACGATGCCGCAGCTACGCTGATGCAATGGTGCGTAGACGCTGAAGCACGATGCTTGCGCGCTGCGGGTCGGCGACCAATCCCGGCAACGCGTTCACAAACGCCGGGTTATACACTAGCCCCGCAAACACGTCGGCAACCCACTGCCGAAGGTCTGCATGCTCCACGGCAAACTCTTCCACCAACTCGGCCCGGCCATCGACGACATTGAGGACGTCCTCCAGGTCGTGACTGGAAAGGAAGTCGCTGTTGCCTCGGGTAACGAAGGCTTCGAGCTTGGTCGCCACGAATGCAGTCGCTGTCACCAAGCGGATGGAAAGGCGATCGCTCAAGGCCACCACTTGGGCCGTCTCTACAGCATGGGCGTACCAGCGGTTGGAGAAGCCAAGCACGCCGGCATCCACCGGCATCAGGTCGAAGATGACGCCCGACGCTTGGTGTACCCAGCGGCAGACGACACCGCTGCGCATCTCGCGCGCAAAGCCCTGCGACTCCACACGCGCCTCGATACCGCGGAATCGTGCCCAATCAAGATCGACCACCGCATCGACGTCATAGGTGGCGCGGACGCTTTCCGCCAATGGATCCGACACCAGCAGGCCAACAACTGCTCCGCCGAGGAAGACTACGTGTTCGCAAAGCTCGCCCAATGCATTCGCAATCACAAGCAGGTGCGGCAAATTAGGATCGTCAGAGCGCATCGCCAAGCCTCAGCAATTGTTTGAGATAGCTCGCTGCCAGCGTGCGCTCGCGGGCACGCCCGCTGCGTAGGGCGTCCTGCAGCGCCAGCAGTTGGTGCAAGGCAGGGTCGGCCAGCGCAGCGCTGGGCACACCGGTCGACAACGGCGACAAGCTGGGGCCTTTAGCCGCGCCCTGCGCGCTTGGCCACACCGGTGCATCCCCTGGGGAGCTGGAAATGGCAATGGACAGTGGGGGCACGCCGAAGGCCGTAGGAATGCCACGCCTTAGCGGCCCGATGACGGCAGGAAAGGCGTAACGCACGCCGTGGACCGCAAACTCGTGCAGCGCGGTGCGCACCGTTTCCCACTCGCCGCGGCCTTTTTCCAGCGCCAAGCCGGATGCCACCGCGCGCTTGACGCTGCGATGCACCTGAGAAGGGCTCATGCCCAGCGCTTCTCCAAGGGATGCATACGTCCAGGCCTGGCCAGCCTGGGCGACTTGCTTGTACAGCACCACCAGATCTTGGGGCTTCAATTCCACCGCTAGGTCCGCCCATATTCCATATTCCGGAATATGGAATATCCGTCTAGCGACTGATTTTTGCAAGCGGGTTTTTCAGAAGCGAACCCGAGTACTGATTACGCCCGAAGGGTGGAAGCTGACTACCTCACCCAATACTTCGGGGCCTGACAACCTCTTCCTGCGCCATCGATCTTTCCTGCCCCTGACTCTGCGCTTGCGCCAACGTACGCGCGTCGAGCTCTTGCAGCTTTGCCAGCGAGTGCTCCACCGGAGTATTGACTGCCATGTCAGTGGGCATGCTGGCACGCAGATGGGCCGGGTTGCTGGGTTCGCCCTGCACCACGAACACGGTGGCACCGGCCGCTGCACGCGATGTTTGATTGCTCAGCATTACGTGGTCGATGCGCTCGAGCCCGTGCTCTTTTGCCAGATGGGCCAGGCTGGCGCTCATCCGCTCGCTGTGCGCATCGCTGGCGCGGCCCATGCTGGCGTCCAACTGGCCAACCAAGGTGCTGGCCTGTGCATGCAACGGGTGAGGCGCGGGCTGGGCGTCTTCTGAGTCTGCCTGTCGCGGCCTCCCAGGCACGGGCGCGGCAGGCCCGCCGTTCTGCCGCTGCAGCTGGGCTGGAGGATGTCCCCGCTCCTCCTGCCCTGGCTGTACCCCTTCACGCCCTCGCCCTTGGTCCTGATGCTGCTCCCGCACCGGCTCGGGTGTGGTGCTGGTCAACACGTATTGCCAGCGCGTCTGCGCTGGGTTGCCTTGCACCGCCGCGATGAACCCATCGTACTCGGCTGGATGAATTGTCTGGCAGCCAGCCGAATCGGTACTGCCGCTGGAACCGCGATGAATCTTGAAGGTGTCGTTGAGATTTTGCACACCGTTGAGATCGGCTTGATCAAACCAGCCGTCCGCATTGCTATCCCGCTGTACCCCGCCCCGCCCTGCATCGACCGCCGCCTGACTTGGGCGTAATGCGTTGTCTTGGGTGCCTGGCCGGCTGGGATTTGGGTGCTGCCCCATCCGCATCTCGATGGTGCCTTCGCTCAGGCGACCGAGATCCCTGATGCCATCGGCATTGACATCCTCGCCTTCGATCTTCCTGGGCCTGGTGATGCTTTCAAAGCCTGGCGACGGTGCAAATGTCCTGTTCTCCATGCCGCCTTCCGCACGCGGGCGCCGCCCCGTGTTGCCTGCATGATGATCGTACTGCGCAGTCGGCTCGGTGTTTGCTTGTTGGGCGACCTGCGTATGCCGCGTGCCATCGGCATCCTTCCACAGTACGACCAGGCGGTCGTTGTAGACGCCCGTGCCGCCCTGGGCTTCGTTGATGGCAGGGGTTGCCGGATCGTCGCTCCGCAAGCTTCCGGCATGCGCGCGATCCTGCATGGCCGCAAGCGTTGAGTTTTCCTGGCGAAGGCCTAATACCACGCGCTCGTTGGGTCGCGAGAGTGCCTCGTGCGCGGCTTCGTTACCTCGCACCTGTACGATGCTGGCGTAGACGTCATAGCGCTGTGCGTCGCTCAAGGCAGCCATTTGCGCTTGCGGCGGAATTGCTGGCTGATTTGACGCGGCTAGTTGCAAGCGTTGCAGCACACTGGCATCCGCAGCGGCGACCGGCCCTTGTTGATGATTGGCGATTGCACCGGCGGACGCTGCGCCGATATAGCGATCCAGTGCGTCACGCACGACCTCTGCCTGGCCTTGTCTGCGCTCATCAAGCATGCGCAGCGCCTCGGCCTGTCGATTGGCGTTGAACAACGCAGAAATCTGGTCGGCAGTCGCACGGATGTCTAAATCGTTGGATCTCGCCATTTCGATGCTCCTTGCAGAAGTGGTCACTCGCTGATGAAACGGTCCTCACCATCTGGATAATCCGCACATGCCGGTTCGCCTGTGCGCTGCTGGCGACACGGCCACTGCGCTCTAGCGACTCGTTCTACCAGCTCGAAGCGTTCGCCTGTCCAACGAAGAAAACCAAAATGGGCATAAGACCCGACACGCTTCGGGTCATCGGTGGCCAGCGGCTGGTCAGGATCGAATTCCATCAACCATCGCATTGTCGGCGCCAAGGGCAGCTTGTCATCGAACAGAAAAAGCTCCGAGCCGCCGTGGTCGTTTTGCCGGGCAACATCTTCTGCAGTCAGGCTAGGCGCTGGCGGAAACACCGTTGCACTGACATCGCGTGCGATACCGTCCTTGGTGACGCGATACGCCTTTCGCCCTTTGCCTGCCTGGCACGCGAGGCCAGCTTCGTCCGCGCCACATTTCACCGGCCAGACCAGGTACACCGTTTTGTCGGGATCTGCACTTTCAAACGAACGGATTGTCAGATCACCCGCAACCACCGTGAAATCCGCGCGCCGTCCCAATCCGGGCGCGGCCACGTATACGGCATCGCGCAGGCGCGCTTCGCGCGCTTGCGGCGAGGCATCGACCGCATCTGCAGGCAGGGCAAGCAATGCAGCCGCCATATGCGCAGGTGCCGGGCCTTTGCAAAACCCGTCCCTTAGCAAAGGCGCAGGTGAGGAGCCCTGTGATTGCGTACGGTCCACGCAGACGGCGCCCATCTGCCGTTCCAGTTTGAAGGACACCCAAGGTGAAGGCGTGGCAGCAGGCGACTGAGGAAAGGACGATGCTTCGTGTGCACCGCTTGAGGGTTTTGCGGCTGCCTGTTCCATCGAAAGCCGTGCACACCCAAGCGTCATGATGGGCGCCAGCGCGGTCGCCACGATGCAATGCGTCAGCTTCTTCACGGGCATCCTTGAACGAAGAGGGCGAACGCCACGGACTGTGGCCGTATGAGCAGGCTCGGTCAAGTGACTGATCGCAGACGAAAACGGTTCAGCGACACTCTCATTTCGGGACCGAAATAGACGCTGCATCCCGCAAAGACGCCATCTGGCATGGACTCAGCGCGACTGTCCGGGGGTGAGCAGCAATTCGGATGGTTCGGAACGTTCAACCAACACGCTGCGTGCGGCTCCATGTGATCGCCAGCATTGCACAAGGAGGTTGAAGTGGCCTGTGTTAAAGCCAGCCTAGAGCATGGATGACCCATAGGCGCTGCCCCGTCCATTCTTGATTTACCGCACCGATCATCCGACAACGACTTCGCCTGAGCGACGGCCGGTCACGACCATCTCGTACCACCTGCCCATTGACCGTACTGGGTAGCGGCAAGCGCACCTCGATTAGCGAGCAGGTGCGCGCACGCCATCGAAAGCCCTCTGCCCGCTCGCACCTTGCCTACCCGCGCCCTGCCTATCCGCGCAGCGCCACCCGAATCCCCTCCCCCGCCAACCGCGCACTCGCCAGCAAACGCTCCAGGCTCTGCCCATGCCGGGCACTGGCGGACAGGCCGGCCATGGTGGTGCTGACGAAATCCGCCAGCCGGTCTGCCTCGTGCGGGCACTGCTTGGCGATGTGGGAGCGGATCAACTCCTGGGCGGCGACATGAAAGCTGCAGGCCGCCTCGCGTGCCTGCGCGTCGTTGCTGCGCGTGCCTTCCAGCACAAGGCAGCCGGTGGCGGCGGGGTCTGCGGCGTAGCAGCGGGCGGCCTGCTCCAGTAGGTCGGCCAGGGCGTCGGCCAGCGGACGGTTGGCGTCCAGAATCTGCGGCAGCGGGATGGCACCGGTCTGCGCGTAGCGGTCGAGGATGCGCGCATACAGGCCGGCCTTGCTGCCGAAGGCGGCGTAGAAACTGGGCGGGTTGATGCCCAGCGCCGCAGTGAGGTCGGCCACGCTCAGTGCGTCGTAGCCACGCGCATGGAACAGCTGCTGCGCGGTGGCCACCGCTTGATCCGGGTCGAACGCCCGCGGCCGGCCGCGCGACCGGGAGATTTCTGTAGTCATTGTTACAAAACTCTTGACGGCAGACGATATTTATTATGTATTACCCGCTACATTAATAGCGAGGTGGGTGCATGTCAGCGTTCAAGGACAAGTCCGTGTTGGTGCTCGGCGGCAGCCGGGGAATTGGGGCCGCCATCGTGCGGCGCTTCGTGGCCGACGGCGCGCGGGTGGCGTTTACCTACGCCGGCTCCGCCGAGGCGGCGCAGCGCCTGGCCGGCGAAACCGGCAGCACCGCGGTGCTGGCAGACAGCGCCGATCGCGATGCGGTCATCGACACGGTGCGACGCAGTGGGCCGCTGGATGTCCTGGTAGTCAACTCCGGCATCGCCTTGTTCGGCGATGCGCTGGACCAGGATCCGGACGCGGTGGACCGGCTGTTCCGCATCAACGTGCACGCGCCCTACCACGCCGCCGTGGAGGCCGCGCGGCAGATGCCACCTGGCGGGCGGATCATCGTGATCGGCTCGGTCAACGGCGACCGCATGCCGCTGCCCGGCATGGCCTCTTACGCGCTGAGCAAATCCGCGCTGCAAGGGCTGGCGCGCGGCCTGGCGCGCGATTTCGGGCCGCGCGGCATCACCATCAACGTGGTGCAACCGGGCCCGATCGATACCGACGCCAATCCGGAAAACGGGCCGATGAAAGACCTGATGCACAGCTTCATGGCGATCAAGCGCCACGGTCGCGCCGAGGAAGTGGCCGGCATGGTGGCCTGGCTGGCGGGCCCGGAAGCGAGCTTTGTAACCGGCGCGATGCATACCATCGATGGTGCGTTCGGGGCGTGACGCGTCGTCGCTTGGATTGATGCCACTGCAGCTCGACATGTAGCGCAACGCATGGCGGCAAGCGCCCTCCGTCGACGTGCAGGGCGAGCTGCTGTTGCATCGCCAGCATCGTGATCCACACGCATGATGCTGTTGGCCGTGATGGATCGTCTTCCCATGTCTTGCGCCGTATTGCACATGCAATCGCTGGCTTGAGCTTGCATACCCTGTTGACCCTGCATTGCCTATCGTTCGCGACGAACCCAGCAATGGATTGACCAATGCGCATGATGTCATCCGGTCGGTGCTTAACCCTGCCCACTTGCGTGCTGCCATGTCCACCGATGTGGCGGTGCGCACACCGGTTGAGCAGTCGCTGCAACAACTGGAAACCGCCAGCGTGGAGCGGCAGCAGGCGCTGGCGCAGAGCCAGCAGCAAGACATGGACAATCCGGTTCGCGAGAATATGTCGATGCGCATGACGTGATGCACGCAGCCAACCGCAGCCGGTCGGCCAGCGCGCCGGAGCCAGAAACAGCTCACAAAGATGCAGCACGCCGCACCGCGCGGAATCGCTAGACACCGAAATCGGTAGTCACCACGCGCGCGTGCATTTTTCAGGCACCCAGCCGCCGGATCCCTTCGCTACTGTTGCTGGCCAATGCGCTTCACCTGCACTGGCGGCCCCTGCACCAAACAAAAAGCCCGGAAACTACCGGGCTTTTTGTTGCTCCACGCAACGCGTCAGACTTTGCGCTTTTTCAACCAGGCCGCAATCTGCGGCACACGCCGCTCGCGCAACGTCACGCGCGTCTGGATGGTGCTGATGGCGGTTTCCGCGTCGCGGCGCGAAGTGGGGGCCAGGTAGGTGTCGGCATACGCCTTGATCTTGTCGATGGTCTCCAGCTTGTTCGAGCCTGCAGCCAGGTGCGGGTAGTAGCGGGCGCGCGAGGTGGAGTCGATCAATGTGTCCACCTGGGTGCGATGGGCCAGTGCGAAGTCGAATGCCAGCTCCGGGTGCTCGCTGGCGACATCGCCGATCATGCTGGCGCCAGTGGTGGCGCCAGGCTCGTCGGTGAGTGCAAGTTCAAGGGCGCGCTGCGCCAGCCCCGGGTCCTCGGCGTAGGCGAGCAACGCATACGACTGGTCGCGCAGCATCGAGGAAGTTTCCTTCTTCGCCATGGCATGCAATGCGTCCCAGGTGGCGGAGTCGGCGTGGCGGGCGACGATACGCAGCACAGTGCTACGCAGCTCCGGCGACAGCGTGCCCGGGTCGGCCTGGAACGCAGCGAAACGACGCTGCGCTTCGGCAATCACCTGTGCATCGTCCAGCGCGCTCAGGCTGTTGAGCAGGCTGGCACGCAGCTGCTTGGTCTGTGCACTGTCGTCCTTGCGCTCGTCCCAGCCGAGCGTGGCGAACTCGGGAGCAAGCCGCGCACGCGCGAAGCGCCGCCAGCTGGCCTGCGCCTTGAGGTCGCCCGCGAACAGGCGATCGATGTTGGAATACGTTTCGGACACCACTTTCCACAGATCCGGCGAGCCACCGACCGGCACCTTGGCGGTGAGCTCAAGCAGGTCCGCTTCGGGCTGCAGCCCCACCGGTGCCAGCGCAGCGGTATCCATCAGCACACCCAACTGATCGACCACCGGCAAGGCGTCGAACCCCTTGGTGAGCGCGGTGAATTGCGCCGGTGCATACAGCGTGCGGAAGTAGCCCTTCTGCCCGGCATTGACCACGACAGGCGCATCGCAGCCGGGTAACTGCACCTGCGCGCTGCCATCCACCAATACGCGCACCGGCGTGCCTTTGGCGCCGCGCACCGTGACGGGCACATGCCAGCGCAATGGCTGTTTGTCGGGGCGGTCGACAGTGTATTCGCCTTGTTTCAGCTGCACGGTCGAGGTGCCGGCCGTGCAGCTGGCGCTGACCTGAATCAACGGCACGCCCGGCTGCAGCGTGAAGTCGTGCGCCACCTGGGTGAACTGCTTGCCCGGTGCCACTGCATCGATCTGCTGCCACAGCGCATCGGTGACGGCGTTGCCGTACTGGTGCTGCTTGAGATAGCTGCGCACGCCGCTGCGCCAGTTGTCCGCGCCCACATAGTCTTCGAGCATGGCGATCACCGCTTCGCCCTTGTCGTAGGTGATCTGGTCGAATGCCTGGCTGGCCTGCTCCACCGTGGCGACGTGCTGCACCACCGGATGGGTGGTGACATACGCATCGCGCTGCATCGCCGCGCGGCTTTTGAAGGCTGCGCCGGTGTTGTCGATATCCCACTCCGGGTGCAGCTTGTGCGTGGTGCGCGCCTCCATCCAGTTGGCGAACCCTTCGTTGAGCCACAGGTCGTCCCACCACGCCATGGTCACCAGGTTGCCGAACCACTGGTGCGCAATCTCGTGCGCGGCAACGGTGAAAACGTCCTGCTTGTCGTTGATGTTGGACGTGGCCGGGTCGAGCAGCAGCGAGTACTCGAAGGTGAAGATCGCCCCCCAGTTTTCCATCGCGCTGAAGAACTGGCTTTGCCCGGGTGCGGCGATGTTGTCCAGCTTCGGCAACGGATACGGAATACCGAAATAGGCGTTGTATTCATGCAGCACGTCGCGCCCGGAATCCAGTGCGAACTGCGCCTGGCCCACCTTGCCCTTCTGCGCGATCACGCCGATCTCGGTGCCGTTGTCGGCCTTGCGCGTCGCCCGCTCGAAGTCGCCGACGCTCAGGAACAACAGGTACGTGGACATCTTGGGCGTGGTCTGGAACGCCACGCGCTTCATGCCGCCAGCAGCATTGCTGGACGAGGCAACCGGCATGTTGCTCACCGCCATCTGCGCGGCCGGCGCATTGACTGCCAGGTCGAAGGTGGCCTTGAAATCAGGCTCGTCCCACGAGGGGATGAAGCGGCGTGCATCGGAGTTTTCGAACTGGGTGAACAACGCGCGGCGCTGGCCTTGCGGGGTGGCGTAATCCAGTGCGAACAGGCCGTTGGCCTGGGTATTGATCACACCGCTGTAGTCGATGGACAACACGTAGTTGCCCGGTGCCAGCGGTTTGTCGAAGGCGAAGGTGGCGGTCTGCGCCTGCTCATCGGTGCTGACCTTGGCCGTCTGCGGCTTGCCTCCCTTGCGCTGCGCCAACGTACTGCGCGCGAAGCTGAGGTTGGCCGCCTGCAACACGATGCGGTCGGTGGCTTGTAGCACCACGATGTCGATGGCCACCTTGCCGTCGAAGGTCATCTTGTCGGCATGCGGGGTGATCTCCACCGCGTAGTGGGTGGGCTTGGCCGTGCGCGGCAACTGGCTGGTGACCTGCGCGGCCGATGCGCTGACCACCTCCGGTGCAGCCACAGCAGCGTGAGCCGGCGCAACGGCGCAGGTGCTGGCCAGCGCCAGCGCAATAGCAGTCACCAGGATCTGGCGCATGACATTCCTAAAAAGAGTAATGAAGTAAACGAAGTCGTACAGCGGCCAGCATCATGGCGCCGGCCCGCAAGACCACACACGGCCGAAAGTCATGCGCCTGCCTGACAGACGCGAAGACACACACGTCAAAGAGAAGCCACGGCAACGACAGGGCACGCATGCATCAAACCAGGGCAAGGCAATCCGGCTGGCGCGAGCATGCTACACGGCCATGCTGAACCCGCCCCGCATCGATCAGGCGGGGGTGGCCAGCAACACCTCACCAGCGGCCGTCAGACAGGTGCCGGGCGCGTGGCCAGGCAACGCAATGGCATTGCGCAAACAAAAGCCCCGCTTTCGCAGGGCTTTCGTCGGTTCGATCACGCATCAGCCGATCAGGCGAACGGGTCCTGCAGCACCATGGTGTGGTCGCGGTCCGGGCCGGTGGAAACGATCGAGATGGGGCAGCCGGCCAGTTCCTCCAGCGCGCGCAGGTAGGCGCGGGCGGCCGGCGGCAGGTCATCCCACACGGTGATGCCGTGGGTGTTCTCGCTCCAGCCCGGGAACTCCAGATACACGGGGGTGCACTCTTCCCAGCCCTGCGCGTCCAGCGGCGCGTACTCGGTGCGCTTGCCGTGATATTCGTAGGCGATGCAGATCTTCAGCTTCTCCATGCCGTCGAGCACGTCGAGCTTGGTGATGCACAGGCCGGAAATGCCGTTGATGGCCACGGCACGCTTGAGCGCCACGATATCCATCCAGCCGCAACGACGCGGGCGACCGGTGGAGGCGCCGTATTCGGCACCGCGGTCGCGGATGCCCTGGCCCACTTCATCGTCCAGTTCGGTCGGGAACGGGCCGCCGCCGACGCGCGTGGCATACGCCTTGGCAATGCCGAGTACGTAGTCGATCGCATCGGCGCCAACGCCGGTACCGGCCAGTGCGCCGCCCACGGTGGTGTTGGAGCTGGTGACGTACGGATAGGTGCCGTGGTCGATGTCCAGCAACGCACCCTGCGCGCCCTCGAACAGCACGCGCTTACCCTGCTTGCGCAGGTCGTGCAGGATGCCGGCCACGTCCGACTTCATCGGCTGCACGTACTCGCCGAAGGCCAGCGCCTCGTCGTAGGTCTTCTGGAAATCGACCGCTTCCACGCCCAGGTACTTGGTCAGCACGAAGTTGTGGTAATCCAGCGCGGTGCGCAGCAGTTCTTCCAGCTGCGGCGGGTAATGCAGGTCGGCGATGCGGATGCCGCGACGCGCCACCTTGTCTTCGTACGCCGGGCCGATACCGCGACCGGTGGTCCCGATGGCCTTGCCGCCGGCCGCCTTCTCGCGCGCCTGATCCAGGGCGATGTGGTACGGCATGATCAACGGCGCAGCCGGAGAGATCTTCAGGCGCGAACGCACTTCCACGCCGGCGTCTTCCAGCTCGCTGATTTCCTTGATCAAGGCAGCCGGGGAGATCACCACGCCATTGCCGATCAGGCACAGCGCGTCGTCGCGCAGGATGCCGGACGGAATCAGATGCAAGACGGTCTTCTTGCCGTTGATGACAAGCGTGTGGCCGGCGTTGTGGCCGCCCTGGAAGCGGACCACCGCACCGATTTCCTCGGTGAGCAGATCGACGATCTTGCCTTTGCCTTCATCGCCCCACTGGGCACCGAGCACGACAACTGACTGACCCATGACGGGTGAACTCCTAAGTTTTGCTGCGGCCATCGGGGCCGCGGGATGGGACCGCTGCAGGGCTGGCCGCGACACCCTGCGCGCGGCTCCATCGGGGAGCGTTGCAGTGGCGCGATAGCCCTGACACGGAAAAAGCCGAACCGAGTGCTCTGGTTGGAGCGTGCCCGGCCGGCTTTTGTGCATTATCCGGGTTTCCGCTGGCCTGCACTACCCCTGGCGGACGGCGGATCGGGGGCGGGTCAGATTGCGGCTGGCAGTCGGTTGCGTGGTGCTCCGAGCGCTGCCGGCCACCAGGGTCCCTAGGGGCCCTAGCCTGCCGGATCACCGTAGCGACATCCCAATTGGGTCGTAGGGACGGCAACGTAGCGAGCCTTGGCAAACCTGCAGACCGCCCAAAGCGGCCATCGCCCGATCCACGACGGGCAGCCCTAACCACCACCCCGATAACCCCCCCCCGTAGGAGCGCACCCGGGCGCGACAGGCATTACCGGTGAAGCCATCGCGCCCAGGTGCGCTCCTACGGCAGATGTGTCTCACAGCCAGACTGCGTCCCAGAACGGATAGTCCCCGGCCCGCGTCACCAGTCCGGCCCGTCGCGGATTGGCAATGATGTAGCGCGCCGCAGCGATCAGATCATCATCCGTGCGCAATGCGTGGTCGTGATAGCTGCGGCTCCAGACCGGTGCACGAGACTGACGCTGCGCATTCGCTGCGCGGGCTGAGCAGGCTTTCATGCGTGAAACCGAGTCGCTCAATGCGGTGTCGCTCCCAAGTTGCAACAACCAATGGACATGATCCGGCATCAACACCCAGGCCAGTAGCCTGGCATCGCAAGGCGTCGCTGTGGTGAATGCTCGACAGGCGGTTGCCGCAATCAGAAAATCTGCGAACACGGCGCGACGCTGCCATGTCGCGGTAGTCAGCAGGTAAGCGCTGTTGGGCGAAGACTGCCTACCGCGGCGCAGCGCGCGATGCCCGGGGAGAGTCGATATTGGCCATACCCCAATGCTGATGGCCTTGGACCACGCGGGATATCGGCGGTTGCCGTGTTCTGCGCTAGGAATCCATGTGGCGACTGGCTGTCAGAGGCCGTCAGCGGGGTCGACCGGTGAGGCCCGTCGCGCCCAGGTGCGCTCCTACGATGGGGCGCGCGCGTCTGTCTACCCTGCGGTGACAGGCACATACAAGAACGCCCGCATGATGCGGGCGTTCTTGGTTCAAGGCAGAGCGATGTTTCAAGACAGAGCGATCAACGGTCGCTCTTGAGGTACTGCAGGAACGGGTCGTTCTTGTCCAGCACCACTACGCCGTTGCCGTCTGCCATGGAGCTGCGGTAAGCCTCCAGGCTGCGGTAGAACGCATAGAACGACGGGTCCTTGGAACCGGCCTGGCCGTAGATGCGGGCCGCTTCGGCATCGCCTTCACCACGCAGCTTCTGCGCGTCGCGCTCGGCGTCGGCCACGATCACGGTGGACTCGCGATCGGCTTGCGCGCGGATGGTCAGGGCCTGCTCTTCGCCTTCGGCGCGCAGCTTGCTGGCTTCCTGCTTGCGCTGGGCGCGCATGCGCTCGTAGACGTCGGTGATCACCTGGCTGTCGGTCGGCAGGTCGATCTGCTTGATGCGCAGGTCGGTGATCTGCATGCCTAAGCCCTTGATGGCGCCATTGATGCCCTTGAGCTGGTTGGCGATCAGTTCGCTGCGGTCGCCGGAAACCAGCTGTTGCAGGGTGCGCGAGTTGATCTGGTTGCGCAGCGAATCGGTGATGATCGGGGCCAGGCGCGAGTTGGCCACCGATTCCTCGCCACCGGTCGCACGATAGAACGCCCGCACATCGGAGATGTAGCCGATGGCGAAGAAGTCCACGCTCACGTCTTTCTGCTCGGCAGTGAAGTAACGCGCCGGCGCGGTGTCCAGTACCTGAAAGCGGCGGTCGAACACGCGCACCGATTCCACCACCGGAATTTTGAAGTGCAGGCCGGGCTTGAGGTCGGCACGCACGACACGGCCCAGGTTGAGCACCATGGCGGTCTGGTCTTCGCGCACAACGAATACCGAGCCCATCAGGGTCAGCAAGACGGCGATGATCAGGCCGATGACTAGCGAATTCTTCATTATTCGGTTCCCTCACGGCCGGTCGGGCGCGGGCCGCGCTCCGGGTTGCGGATGGCCTCGCTACTGGCGCTTTGCGGCGGATTCAACAGCACGTCCTGGGGCACCATCGACGGCATGCCGGCATTGCCACCGGTCGTGGCCGGCTTGCTGGCGTCGGCCGGTAGCGGCACGTAGATGACCTGGCGGCCATCGCTACCGATGACCTTGCGGTTCTCCGACAGCACCTTCTGCACGGTTTCCAGCCACAGACGCTTGCGGGTGACTTCCGGCGCGCCGGCATACTGCGCCTGCAACAGCGTGAAGCGATCGGCGTCGCCCTCGGCCTTGGAAATGGTGGCCTGCTTGTAGCCCTCGGCGCCGGTACGGGTGCGCGCACCCTGGCCGCGCGCTTCCGGCACCACCTTGGCGGCATACGCCTGGGCTTCGTTGATCAGGCGCTCGCGCACCTGCTGGGCACCGTTGACCTCGTCGAAGGCCGGCTTCACTTCTTCCGGCGGGCGGGCGTCGGGCAGGGTCACGCCGGTGACGGCCAGGCCGGTGTTGTAGGCATCCAGCGCCGCCTGCAGACGGTCCTTGGACGCGATCGCCAGCGGGCCGCGATTGTTGAGCACGGTATTGAGGTCCGAACGCCCCACCTGCTCGCGCACGGCACTTTGCGCGGCCTGCTCCAGCACCAGATCGGCGTTGCGCGAACCGAACAGGTATTTGCGCGGGTCGCTGATCTGGTACTGCACGTTGAGCGAGACGTTGACGATGTTCTCGTCGCGCGTCAGCACCGGCACCTGGTTGCTGAAGGTCTTGATCTCGGTGGCATTGACCTTGCGCACCGACTCGATCGGCCAGGGCAGCTTGAAGTTCGGGCCGGGCTGCAGGATGCGCGAGAACTGGCCGAAGCGCAGCACCACGCCACGCTGCTGCTCGCCGATGAGCTGGAAGCTGGAGAACAGCACCATCAGCACAACCGCGACCAGGATCCAGCGCCCCACGCCGCCATCGAACAGCTCCTTCAACGGAGCGGGCAGATTGCCCCAACCGCCACCGTTGCCACCACCGCGCGGGCCCCAGGACCTGCGACGGTTGGGATCCGGGCCGTCTCCGCCCTTGTTGCCGGGTGTGTTCCAGGCCATGCACGCTCCATGATCGAGGGGCTGTGCGGGCCAGTCCCGCAGTGCCGCCATGTTGTTTGATTCGCCGATTCTACTAGATGGGGCAGACCCACCGTTTTGAAAGGCCCGGTGCGATGCATTGTTGGTTTAGCCGGCGGGGCGGATCGGGCTGACTGGGGACACACGCAGCGGCCGACCGGCAGGGGCCTTTGCGCTGAAGACCTGGAGACAAGGTTGCACGTGGCGGCGCCGGGCACCGGGTGCGCCTGCCGAGCGCTGCGTGCGCGTCCATTGGATGCAGCCGGGTACCTGATTGGTCTTGGGCGGCTGAAGACCATTTACCGGGCGCATGCCTGCTGGCAGGGATCCGGGCACGGATGGTGATGGGAGGGACGTCGCACGCGTGCGGGCCAAGCGGCGATTGCGTCCTTGGCACCCATTCTTTCAACCACACCTTGTCCCAGGCAATGACGGCTGCACCGCCTCACCCCAACTGATCTCCCCTGGCCCGTTGGCACAAGATGGAGCTCGGCGCAGGCTGAGGGGTCCAGTTGCCAAGCGATGGTGCACGACGAGGTCGAGTTGCGCATCGCCGGGCTGCCGACCCTCACCGGCTCCCCAGCGCGCAGCAGAGGGTTGGCCCGTCTCCCGCTACTCCCACCTCTGCATTGCCGAAATCCGACTGCGATCACGGCTGGCCGGTGCACTTACGCTTTCGGCGGCTCGTCTTTCTGGTTGAACACACGCTCCATCACTTCCAGCAGTTCGTCTTCGGAGAACGGCTTGGTGATGTAGGCGCGGGCCCCCTGGCGCATGCCCCACATGCGGTCGGTGTCCTGATCCTTGGTGGTGACCAGGATGACCGGAATATGCTGGGTGGTGGGCTCGCGCTTGAGCGTGCGCGTGGCCTGGAACCCGTTGAGGTTGGGCATCACCACGTCCATCAGCACCAGATCCGGCAGCGATTCCTTGGCCGCTTCCACGCCGGCGGCCCCATCGGTGGCGGTGATGGTTTCGTGGCCCAGCTTCTCGACGATGCGCTGAATCCCCAGCAGCTGCGACGGCGAGTCGTCGACGATCAAAATACGTGCCATGTGTTTCCCCTAGTGTGCGCGGCGAGTGTAGTGCGCCGGCCGCGCTTTCGATAGCTGGGCCAGGTGAGTTGTGTGCTGGTTCGAGGTTTGCGAGCGAGGCCAGAGGTGATGGAGCGAGGCGCTGTTTTTGCGAGTCGCTGGAGCCATTACGTCCAATAGCCCAGGCTGGATTCAATACAGGGCTTACCGAGCCAACGCGTCGATTCGCTGCCCCCCTACTCCCCTTTCGGGGCAGGGAAAGGGGCGCGTGGCGCTGGATGGGGCGGGATCCCGATGCGCCGGGGGCAGATCGAGTTGATGATCACGTTGCGGAGCAACCGAATCCCCTGCCCCGCTCGCCCAAGGGAGAGGGGCGGGCTCCCCTCTCCGGGGCCGGCTGAGGGTGCGGCCAAGACTCGACGCTGTTGGTCGTCGACATCAACGGCTGCATCGCAGGACGACCCTAGCCTGCCTCATCCCTCGTACGCGCACAGCTGATCCAGCCCGCGCCGACCGGCTCAGCTCACGGTCTCGCCGAATGCCTTGGCCAGATTGCGGTATGCCTTCTTCTGCGCGTCGTCGGTCGGGGCTGGGGCGAGGATTTCCAGTTCCACGATCTGGTCGCCCGGGGTGGTGCCCGGCAGGCCGCGGCCGCGCAGGCGCAGCTTGCGCCCGGCATCGGAGTCGGCCGGCACCTTCAATTCGACCGAGCCGCCCAAGGTGGGCACGCTGATGGTGGTGCCCAGCGCCGCCTGCCAGGGCATGACCTGCAAGGTGTACAGGATGTTGCGCCCGTCCACTTCGAAATGCGGATGCGCCGCGTATTCGATCTCCAGCAACAGGTTGCCGCCGCCGTTGCCCTGCCCGCTCAGGCGGATCACCTGGCCGGGCTGCACGCCCTTGGGCACGCGCACGTCCAGTTGCTTGCCATTGATGGTGATGCGCACGCTGTCGCCCGAATGCACCGCTTCCAGCGGCACCGCAAGCTTGGCGCGGGTGTCGCCGCGCGCCTGCGGGCCGGCACCTGCACCTGCACCGGGCCCGGCGCCCGGGCCGCGCGGACGGCCACCGCGCTGGCCGGCGAACAGGCTTTCGAAGAAATCGCTGAAGCCGCCACCGGCGCCGCCGTTGCCGAACACCTCTTCGAAATCGAAGCCCTGCCCGCCACCGTAATTGGGCGGGGCCTGGAACTCGTCGCCCGGCCGGAATCCCTGCGCCTTCAACTGGTCGTAGGCCTTGCGCTTGGCCGGGTCGCGCAGCGCTTCGTAGGCTTCGTTGATCGCCTTGAACTTGTCTTCGGCGCCGGCTTCCTTGCTGACGTCGGGGTGATATTTGCGCGCGAGCCGGCGGTAGGCGGTCTTGATTTCCGCATCGCCTGCACTGGGCTCCACGCCGAGCGTTGCGTAGTAATCCTTGAATTCCATCTAATCACCTCTGGAAAAAAAACGGCCCGCAGCCGAGGCCACGAGCCAGTCCGAACGGCCAGCGCTGCGGCGGACAGCGCGAGTGCGGCGCGGCAGGCACGCAACCCTGCACCGTACGGACGTACGTGCCGGGTTCGCATACCAGCCGCGTCCACAAGCGGTCACGCCATGGAGCTGTTGGCCAATCTATTCGCAGCCGGGCGGGCAACCGCGCCTATTCTACGGCGCGACTGTCGCCGGAGAGCGAAGCTGCGGCCTCGCTCCAGGTCCAGCGTCGCGCGACGGCCAGTTCCGGCTGGCATGAGGTGCCATGCGAAACTGCCGGGCGCCTGGCCAGCCTGCACGCACAGTACAGGCCGGCCCAGCGGACACCGCGCGCCTGCACAGCGCGCCGCCGCGACGTTCCTTACGCTTACTGCACCGTGCTGCCGCTGGTGCTCTGACCGTTGCCCACCTGGATACGGCGCGGCGTGGCGGCCGGGCGCTTGGGAATGCGGATTTCCAGCACGCCGTTATGGCCCGCAGCCGTGATGCCATCGGCATCGGCGCTGTCTGGCAGCGCGAAGCGGCGATGGAAGCTGCCGTGACGGCGCTCAATGCGCGAAAAGCGCTCGGTTTCGGTGCTGGATTCGCTCTTGCGCTCGCCCTTGATCGACAGGATGCCCTTGTCCATCTGCACCTCGATCTGGCTCGGGTCGATGCCCGGCAAATCGGCGTACAGCACGAAGTGATTGGGCTCTTCCTTGATGTCAACGCGCGGCACCCACTGCGCGGTCACCACGGCCGATTCGTCGGTGTCGCCGTTCTGCTCGAAGAAGCGATCGAACACATGCTTGATCTCGTTCTGCAGCGCGTGGGTGGGAAATTGGGGATAACGAACGATGTTCATTGAAAGCCTCCAAACAGGTTGATGACGGGGCCGGCGACTGCGCGGTGCGCGGTTGCGCCGGCCATGTGCGTCAGATAGGCGTGGCCGCACGGATTTCAAGCGCGTTGACGCGCTTTTCCCCTACCCCTTTCTAGAATCCGTTCAGCCAAAGGAGCTAGCCGCATGACCATCCACGTTGGTGACCGCATTCCCGAAGTCGTGCTCAAGCACCTGCGCGATGGCATCGAGGCCATCGACACCCACAGCCTGTTCGCAGGCCGCAAGGTGCTGCTGTTTGCGGTACCGGGGGCCTTTACCCCCACCTGTTCGGCCAAGCACCTGCCGGGCTACGTGGAACACTTCGAGCAATTCCGCAAGCGCGGTATCGAGGTGTTGTGCACCGCGGTCAACGACCCGTTCGTGATGCAGGCCTGGGGACGCAGCCAGCTGATTCCCGACGGCCTGCACCTGTTACCCGACGGCAACGCCGAACTGGCGCGCGCCCTGGGCCTTGAAATCGACGCCAGCGGCTCGGGCATGGGCCTGCGCTCACGCCGCTACGCGCTGTATGCAGACGACGCCGTGGTCAAGGCGTTGTTTGTTGAAGAACCCGGCGAATTCAAAGTCTCTGCAGCCGATTACGTGCTGCAGCATCTGCCGGATTGAGACCCCCTTTCTCCCATCACTCAGAAGGAAAACGGCCAGCCATGTCTGATCAGCCAGCCACCAAAACTCCCGCCGGTATCACCGACACTGCCACCTTGCGCGCCCGCGCGCGCCAGAGCATCGAAGACGGCGCCATCACCGAGAGCTACCACGCCGATCGCGAGAAGGTGATCGAATTGCTCAATACCGCGCTTGCCACCGAATATGTGTGCACCTTGCGCTACTACCGCCACTATTTCATGGCCAAGGGCATGCTTGCCGACGCAGTGAAGGGCGAGTTCCTGGAGCATGCGCAACAGGAGCAAGAGCACGCGCACAAGCTGGCCGAGCGCATCGTGCAGCTGGGCGGCGAACCGGATCTCAATCCGGACACCCTGACCAAGCGCTCGCATGCCGAATACAAGGAAGGCACCGACCTGCGCGACATGGTCAAGGAAAATCTCATCGCCGAACGCATCGCCATCGATAGCTACCGGGAGATGATCGACTTCATCGGCGACAAGGACACCACCACCAAGCGCATTCTCGAAAGCATCCTGGCCCAGGAAGAAGAGCATGCCGATGAATTTGCCGACATGCTGGAAGGCTGGATTGGCGAGTGAGTTGAGTTCTGCGATGTAGCGATGCGTTGCGATGGAGATCGCAGCGAGTTGAAATTGAAATCGATTCAATGATGAGACAGACAGGGCAGCGCCTCGAGCGCCCTGTCTGTCTTTTTTTGTGCCGCCAGATTGCGCGTAAACGGTCGCGCCTCGAATGAGCAACGATCGCATAAGGCGGCCAGATCCGACACGCCGCCGCCTTCGTCAACGCCTCTGTAGGAGCGCACCTGGGCGCGATGACGCATTCCCGGTAAGACCTCTTCGCGCCCAGGTGCGCTCCTACACGTTTGTCGCGCACAGCCGGTCTGCCGCCACGCACGGGGCGGTCGCACTTGGTTGGCAACCCGGTCAGCGCAACACGCGAAAGCGCAACTGCGTCCATGCGCCATCGCTGGCCATTGCGGTGAGCGTGTGCAACCCCACTTCTTCGAAATCGCGCTGAAACCCTTGTCTTCCGGTGGTTTGCGCAATCCAGCGGCCATCCAGCAGCCAATCGATTCGCGCCTCGCTGCCCAGCGCACGTAACTGCAACCGCACCGGGTGCGCGGCGTCGTTGGCCCGCGCAAGCGTGGCGCGGTCGCTCAAGCCGTCGATGCGTAGCACCCCGCCACCGGTCATGCGCCCGTCCGGCATGCAATCGTCAGCCAACGGCGGCAGTTGTGCGGCGGCGCGTTCGGATGTACTGAGCCAGGGCGAGACCAACGCTGGCCAACGCGCCACCGCGCGCGGCACACGCGCATGCGGTTGGCTGCATTCCTGCGACAACCGCTGACCGCTGCGCGCATCGGCCTCGAAGCGCACCTGCCCGCTTTGCCAAAGGCGCGCATCGCGCTCGGCAAAGGTGAGTGGCACCGCACCGTCGAGTGCATATGCATCGGCACGACGTGCGCACAGAGGCGGTGGCGTCTGATCGGCAGCGCCGCCCAGCGGCCAGCAGATGTCGATTGCCTGCACCGAGGGCGGCATCGGCAATGGCGCACTGTCGCCAGCACTGCGGGGCAAAGCATCGATGACTTCGAACATCAACGGCAATGCGGTGACCGCACCGTATTGGCCCGGCAACGGGGTGCCGTCCGGCCGTCCTACCCAGACGCCGACGGTGTAACGCCGCGTTCCGCCAATGGCCCATGCATCGCGGTAGCCGTAACTGGTGCCGGTCTTCCACGCCACGCCGGGGCGTGCAGTAGTGTCGAAAGTACCGCTGCCGTAGCCGGGCCGCGGATTACTTTGCAAGATTTCGCGCACGATCCACGCTGCACCCGGCGACATCAGGCGCCGATCGATGCGCGCGTCATCCGGCGTATAGCGCACACGTCCGGCAATGCCGCCGCGATTGAGCGCGGCGAACGCGCCCACCAACTCCTGCAACTGTGCGCCGGTGCCGCCCAGTATCAAGGCCAGCGACGGCGTGCTGCCGGAGGGAAAATGCAGCGCAATCCCGGCATTGGACAGTCGCGCAGCAAAGCGCGCCGGGCCGATGCGATCAAGCAGATCCACCGCCGGTACGTTCAACGACAGCCGCAACGCCGTGGCCGCGCTCACCGGGCCGTTGAACGCCGCATCGAAGTTGCCGGGCCGATAGTCGCCAAAGCTCTGCGGCGCATCCACCAGCAGGCTTTCGGAATGGATCAGGCCATCGTCCAGCGCCATGCCATACAGGAAGGGCTTGAGCGTGGAGCCGGGCGAGCGCCATGCCTGCACCATGTCGACATGACCCAGGCGCTTGCGGTCGCCAAAACTGGCCGAGCCCACATAGGCGCGCGCCTCCATCGTGGCGTTGTCCACCACCAGCAATGCCGCGGAAGTGCGCTCCGGCAGCTGCGAAAAATACGTGGACACGCGCTCTTCCAGCGTGCGCTGTAATTCCACATCCAGCGTGGTGACGATACGCGCCGCACGCGGCTGCGCACTGTGCAGGCGCTGCGCCAGCAAGGCGGCATGCAACGTTGGTTTGAGCGAGCGGGTGACCACCGGTTCGATGCGCGCATCGTCCACCTGCGCGCGCGACCACACGCCCAGCTCGACCATGCGATCGAGCACCTTGTCGCGTGCGCGCTGCGCGGCTTCGGGATGACGGTCCGGGCGCAACCGGCTGGGCGACTGCGGCAATACCGCCAGCAACGCGGCCTCGGCGTGCGACAAGGCCCTGGCCGGCTTGCCCAGATACGCCCAACTGGCCGCCTCCACCCCTTCGATGGTGCCGCCATAGGGCGCACGCTCCAGATACAGCATCAGAATCTCGTGCTTGCTCAGGTGCGCTTCCAGCTGCAACGCGCGCAACAATTGCTTGGCCTTGCCCCACGGTGTGCGCGTATGCGGGTCCAGGATGCGCGCCACCTGCATGGTCAGCGTGGAGCCACCGGACACGATGTGGCCCTGCCCGATCCACTGCCCACCGGCACGCAGCAGACCCCAGGGATTGACGCCCGGGTGACGCCAGAACCAGCGGTCTTCGTAGTTCAGCAGCGCCTGCAAATACAGCGGCGAGACGCTCTGCGGCGTGGCGGGATAGCGCCATACGCCATGACGGTCGGCGAATGCACGCAACGGCGTGCCGTCGCGCGCAACCACCAAGGTGGAGGTGTCGCGGGACTTGGGCAACGGCAATGGGAAAGCCAGATCGAGCAACAGCATGACGCCCAGCAAGGCCGCCGCACTCAAGCGCAGCCACCGCAGCCAGCGACGTCCGTTGCGGGCCTGATGGTTCGGCGCTTGCGGGCGCGGCTGCGTGCGATCCATCCCTGTTGGTGCCTGCGGCTGTTCATCCATTGCGCAAAGCATGCAGGGCAAAACGCGTTTCGGCCACTCCTACGCGGCTCGGGCCTGGCGTATCGGCAGCGCGATCAGCCGCACAGCCAGCCGGACAAGCGACGAGCGCAAGGCCAGGCACAGCCCGTGAGCGGCATGCGGACCTCCCTGCGCGCAACCGTCTGATCCTACCTGTGGCCACCGCATGCAGGGGTGACTGCGATGATCAGCCGCTCACACCGAAGGCGCGGCCGGCGCCCTTCGGCAGCAGCACGCATTGGCGGCAGTTGGTGGCGATGCTCACGTGCGCACTTCGGTAGACGTTATGTCTCGTCCGTCGAGTTGTCTGGTGCACGGCGCGCCGTGCCAGACCTGGTTGCCGCCGCCTGGGACGGCGGCATAGTCACTTCCGCTCAGCGCTTTTCCAACGTGGCGCGGTAGCGCAACAAGGCTTCCGGTGCATCGGTCTGGATGATCGACACACCGTCGCGGTACATCCGGCCCCAGACCCTGCCAGGGTCGCGCTCGGCGTCCGCATCGCCGCCATAGCCGGCAATGAAACCTTCCCACAACGAATTGACCATCAGCCGCACGTTGTGCGCCTTGCTCACCGCTGCCAGGGCCGGTAATTGCGCGGCGGTCATCTTGGGCAACTCGAATGCCATCGGACGCGCATTGCGCGTCTGTGCCGTTGCAATGGCCGCAAGATCGGCATTGCCATGCGCGTTGATCAGGATCGGGAAGAAGTACACGGTGTTGAAGGGCGGCATCGCAGCCAGTGGCGCGGTAGAAATACCGGCTTCGGCCTTGACGATCACCTGATGCTGCATGCCGGCGCGTGCGACCGCGTCGATCACCTGCACGTAGATCGCGTCCTTGACATCCAGGTTGAGCAGGATGTTCCCCTTGGCCTTGGCCAGCATCTGCTCGAGCGTGACCACGCGCTGGTCGGTCAGCGGTGCCTGTGCACCGCCTTCGTCGCTGCGCAGGCGTAGCTTCTGCAGATCGGCCAGGGTCAACTCGGAGAGCTTGCCGGTGCCATCGGTAGTGCGGTCCACGGTGGCGTCATGCAGCATCACCAGGCTGCCGTCGGCGGCACGCCGCACATCGGTTTCCATCACATCGGCGCCGATGGCGATGCAGCGCTCCAACGCCGCCAGCGAATTTTCCGGCGCGGTCTCGGTGAAGCCATGCTGTGGCGCGGCGGCATGACATCCGCGGTGCGCCACCACGACGAGGCCGCCCTGCGGGTTGGTCAGGCGCGCCTGGATCGCGGCCACGCCTGTCGGTGCGGCACTTGCTGCAGTGGTCACGACTGTGCACAGCACGGCGGCGAGGACGGCAATGGGGCGTGATGTCATCGAACAACTCCAAGCAGATGTTTGCAAACGGTAGCGCGGCGGACCGGCGTTGCCGCGTCGCACACGCGGCTGAAATTAAGCGGGTGGACGGCAGGCATCGATTTCAGGATGGCAGGCTCCGCCACCTCTTGCCCGGCTGACCTCACAACGTGGGCGTGAACCGCAGACCCACCCAATAGGTGGTGGGCACCGAGTAACTGTCCTTGAGCAGATTCTGCCCGGGGCCGGTCACGCTGGTGATGCGGCTGTGGGTGATGTTGCTGACCTGGCCGATCAGGCTCAACTGCTTGCTCACCGCATAGGTGGCGGTGAAATCCAGTTGCGAACGCGGCGACCAATACAGGTCCTGCCAGTCGATATTGCTGACGACCGAGCGCAGCGCCTTGCCTTGCCGGTTGTAGGCCGCGCGCAGTTCCAGCCCGCCGGTGTTGTAGAACAGCGTTGCGTTGGCGGTGTAATCGGGCTGACCGACCAGATTGTCGAGCGTGCGCTCGCGCTGGGTCAGGCTGCTGCCGCTACCGACGCTGTAAGGCACGTCCAGGCTGCCATCGAGCAATGCGAGGTTTGCGCTGAAACCGACGCCGCTCAACCACGGCGCGACCGGCCCTAACGTGTTGACGATGCCGTTGAACTCCACACCACGGATGCGCGCCTTGGCGGCATTGGCCGGTGTGCTGATCAACGCATTCGCATACGTGGTGCCGTCGAAGGTGAAGCTATCGGTGCGCGAGAGCGTGAAGATCTCGTCCTGGATATGTTTGTCGAAGACGGCAGCGGATGCGAACGCATCGAAATCGCCGGGAAGGCGCCATTCCAGCGACAGGTCCAGGTTGTTGGATACGCGCGGCTTGATGTCGGGGTTGCCGATGGTGACGGTGACGCCCTGCGCATTCGGGTTGCCGGCGTCTGTCGTATTGACAAAGCCGATGGAGGTGCGCGCCGCATAGGCGTCGTACGGCGGGCGGCCCAACGTGCGGCTTGCACCGGCACGCAGATCCAGCGCATCGGTCAGGTGATAGGTCATCACCGCCGAAGGCAGCAGATAGTCGTAATCCGCACTGGTCGGGTTATCGACGTACACGTAGTGATTGGTTGCCGCATCCAGCTGCCGCTGGCGGCCCACCGTGTCGAGCTTGGTGCTGTCGAAATGCACACCGGCCTGCGCGTTCAAGCGATCGCTGCGATAGCTGACCAAGCCATAGCTGCCGAAGATTTTTTCGGTATGCGTGAAATTATCCTGGTTGCTGAAGGCCTGCTGGTCGGTGCTGTTGAATGCGCTCAACGGCGTGGCCGCCAGCACGCGATTGGCCTTGTTCGGGTCGATGCTCAGCAGGTTCAAACCGGCATAGCGCATCGGCGCCCTGCCGGTGCCTACCACGTCGGCCAGGCCGAACGCCGGCGCCGTCGTATTGGGCTGATACTCGACGCGATAGATCTCATAGGACGGCTTGTCGGTGGTATACGACACGCCTGCCGCAAAACCGATGCCTTGATCGCTTTCGCCTTGGTTGAAACCGTAATCGAGCCGACCGGTGAGGATGCGGTCGGACGCGGTGCGTTTATAGTCCGGGCGCCAGTACGACAGGCTGTAATTGTCCAGGTCGTCATACGCCTGCGGCGACACGCCGAAGCGTTGATCCAGGCCGGAAGTGTCGTAATTGAACGCATAATTGGGCGTGGCATTGATGGTCACGCCACTGCCGGTCTGGCCCACCGGCACCGGTGCCGGACGCGTGATGCCGGTGGCGTACTTGATCATGCGAATCGGCTCGTCGTAGGTCGCATCCGACCACGCGCCACGCGCGGAAAGCTGTTGGCGATCGGTGGGCCGCCAGATCGTTCCCAGCTGCGCCACCTTGGTACGTGTGGTGACGATCTGGTTCGAATAGCCCACCTCGATGTCGCCACCGGGATAACTGCCGGAAGTTGCGGTTTGATTGAAGACCTGGCCACGGTTGCGCGGGTCGATGATGACCTCGTTGCGCTCCATGTCGTCCTTGAAATAGTAGTAGCCGGCCATGGCGTAGGCTTCGAGCGCCGCGCTGGGCCGCATCTCGAACTTGCCGGTGAGGCCATAACGGTCGCGCTGATCTTGCACGTACCAGTATTTATCCTGCTGCGGCACCGCCCAGCCATTGCCGAGATTGTCGCCGGTCTGCAACACACCGCTGTTGTCGTAGAACCCGTAGTGCACCGTGTCGGTGGTCATATGGGTTTCGGTGTAGCTGCTCAGCGTTTGATAGTTGGCAGACACGGTGAGACCGTACTGCTGCTCGCTACCGAAGGTGCGGCTGCCGGTGGCGTTGACGCGATAGCCCGGATCGTCCTGATCGCGCGGCTTGCCCACATCGTTGGCGTGGCCTAGCGCCGCCTCGGCGCTGAAGAACGGCTTGCCGCCGTTTTCGAACGCGCTGCGGGTTTTCAGGTTGATCGCACCGCCGGTGGCGTTGGGGTCCAGGTCGGGCGTGAAGGTCTTGACCACCTGCAATTCGCTGACCATCGAGGCCGGCAACAGATCCAGGCGCACACCGCGGGTGATCGAACCGAGCGTGCCGTTCGGTGTACCGGGCGAGGCGATGGTGAGCCCGTCGATGGTGACGTTGTTGTATGACGGCCCCAGGCCACGCAATACCGGCGTGGCCGCTTCATCGCGCGGATGCTCGTTGTCGGTGGCAGGCAAGACGGACAAGCCCGGCACGCGCCGCAATGCCTCAACGATGGTGCTGTCGGGCAAGGCACGCACGTCGGTGGCGCTGATCACATCGGTGATATTGGTGGCCGCACGCTTGCTTTCCACCGCAGCCGCGTTGGCGCGGCGCACGCCGGTGACCTGCATGGCATCGAGGGTTTGTACGGCGGTTTTGGCGATGTCTGCGGCAGTTGCATCTCTGCTAGGTGCGTCGCTGTTGGGTGCGTCGCTCGGCGAGGCTGCGGTCGCGAGGCCAGAGAGTTTTTCAAAGGCTGACGCTGTCTCGACAGGTCGCTGGCTTTCGTTGGATGAAGCACCGGCTGGGCGCATCGATGACGCCAGGCGCGCGGAGTCGGATGAGGTAGCGACACTTTGAGCCTGCACGCCAGGCGAGCATGCTGCGATGGCCACAGCGAGAACGGACAGGTGCATACGGTACGGATCGAAGCGCTGCATGGAATCCCGTAAGTCGCGCATCAATCATGCTGCGCTGATGAGAAAGCACGCCACCGTAGAGCGTAAAAATGACCGTAGAGCGTAAAAATGAACTTTGCGTGTCGCTACCATCGCACCGAAAAGACAAGGCGCAGCGATATCGCTGCATGCGAAGCAAGCACTCAGCGGCTACCGGGAAACATCGCAAGCGCGCTGCAAAAGCCCCTCTACTTGCGGGAGAGGGGCTGGGGTGAGGGTACGGGCGAAGCCACTCATGCCATGCCAACGACACCAGGCTTCGCTCGTCCCCTCATCCGCCCCTGGCAGGGCCCCTTCTCCCGACGGAGAAGGGCGAACGCGTCACCTTACGGCTGCACCACCGTCATCGTGGCTGGCGTGCTGCGCCCCACACCACGCAACTCCGGCCGGTACATGTCTTCCACCAGCGAGGGCGGCACCGTGTAGGTCCCCGGGGTGACGGCACGCACCAGGTAGTACACCTGCGCCTTGCTGCCCGAAGACAGCGCCAGCGCGGCCACATAGCGGTCGTCGCGGAACTCTTCGTGCTTGACGTCGGCGGCGCTGGACCGCTCGCTGATGCCGATGCCGTCCACCACCACGTCGGCCCATTGCTTGGCATCGCCCAGATTGAAATTCTCGATTTCCAAACCGGCCGGCAACAGGTCGGTGAGCAAGGCGTCGGGCATGCTGCTGTTGGCAGTGATGCTGACGCGCACGATCAACGCTTCGCCTTCCTTGAGTGGACGCGGGGTCCACGGCTTGCCGTCGGTGGTGTACCAGCTGCGCTCCACGCTGAGATTGCGCGTGTCCGGTTCCGGTGTGCTGCGCGGAATGCCGGCCACTTCCAGGCTGGCGTACATCGGCGCCTCGCCTTGTGGCGCGAACTGCACGCCGCGCGCCAGGGCGGCACTGTCGAAACTGCGCCCGAACACGCGTGCCGGTGCGATCTGCTGTACCTGGTCGCCCACCGTCAAGCTGCCGGACACCTGCTTGCCCTGCCCGGCCATCAACGCCTTGCCCAACCGCGCAAGCGCCACTTGCTCCTGCGTGCTCAGCCACAACCAACCGGTCGCGCGACGTGCATCCAACGCGCGGCCCAGGGCCCCCGCGCGGGTGTCGTACTCGGGCTTGGACAAACCGCGTTCGTGCAGCAACGCCATCATCAAGGCGTCGTCGCGGATCGCGCTGCCGTAATCGCCGAAGTACGGCGGACGCTCGCTGCTGTCCTTGGCAAACCCGGCCTTGATCGCCGCATCGCCACGCTTGGTATCGCCCTGGAGCGACAAGGCGATGCCCAGATGCACCAGCGACAGGCCCGTCAGCGCCTTGTCGCGCTGGTTGTCGTACAGCGCGCGCAGCGTGCCCAGCGGCGCGCGGTTGACGCGTGCCAGTACGTAGCCGGACCAGGCCTGATTGGCGAACTTCAAGTTGTCGCGACGGTCCTGCCCATAGAACTCGTTGCCACCGGACAACAGATCTTCGCTCAGGCGATTGAGCGCCTTCTGCAGCACCGTGTCGGGCACCGCGAAACCGGCGTCCTTGGCGTCGAGCAGGAATTCGGCAATGTATGGGGTCAGGCCCGGATTGACGTGGCCATCGTCGCCCCACATCGAAAAATGCCCGCTGGCGATCTGCATCGACGCCAGACGCCCGAACGCGCCTTCCATGCGCTCGCGGCGCTTGGCCGCCTCCAGCCCCTTGGTGCCGAGCGTTCTGGCGGTGGCATCGTCGAGCAGCAGCGCCGCATAGCCCTTGCTGGTGGTCTGCTCGGCGCAGCCGTACGGATACTCCAACGCGCCCTGCAATGCGCTGGCGAACGGAATCGGCGGCAACGCGCTGACCACCATGCGCGCGGTCACCGAGCCGGCCATCAGGCCATCGGCAAAGCCGCTGTCCAGGGTGATCGGCGCCAGCGGGTCGAGTACGCGGGTCTGTGCCCGCAACACCTGTGGCCAGCCGGCGCGCACCGGCAGCTCGTAGCTGCGGTCGGCCTTGAAGCCATTGCCATCCACGCGCACGCGCACCTTGGCCACGCTATAGCCTTCGGTGGCGCTCAGCGGGAAGCTCAGCGTCTGCTTGGCGTCCACGCCGAGCTTGACGCTGCGCGACGCCTCGCCGATGGCGAGCGGGCCAATGCCCTCCACACGCACGTTGAATTCGCCCGGCTTGCCGGTGAAATTCTGCACGTCCAGCGTCACCGTGCTGCGGTCGCCCGGTGCCATCACCCGCGGCATGCTGGCTTCGGCCAGGATCGGCGCACGCACGATGGTTTCCATATCGCGGTTGCCGTAACGGGTATCCGAGTACACCAACGCCGACACGCGCAAGGTGCCGTTGAAATCCGGCACCGGCAGTTGCACGCGCGCATTGCCCTTTGCGTCGAGTTTTACCGAGCCGGAAAACAGGTCAACCGTCTGCACGCGCGCGGTCGGGCGCTTGGCCTGCGGCAAGGCTTCCAGCGCCATGTCGCCGCCGAACTTCAGTTTGCCGCTGGCGCCTTCGAAACTTTCGATCACCCGCCCATAGATGTCGTACGCATCGGTCCCCAGACGACGCTGCGCGAAGAACTGCGCGTTGGCATCGGGCACCGGGAAACGGGTGATGTTGAGGATGCCCACGTCCACTGCCGAAATGGTCACGTGCGCGGCCTTGCCCGCCAGTTCGGGCACGCTCACCGTCACCGGCAACGGCTGCTCGGGGCGCATCTGCTTGGGCGCGGACAAGCCCACCGCCACCCGCCGCGCCTTGCGGTCCATCGGCACATAGGCCACGCCCACCGCGCGTGCCGGGGTGATCTTGCTGGGCGCACTGCCGCCGCGGAAGACCAGTGCGGTGACATACACATCGTGGCGCTCCCACGCCTCGGTCACCGGAACCTCGAAGCTGCTGCCGGGCTTGACGTCGATGTCCTGCACGTACAACAGCTTGTCGCTTTCCACCAGCAGCACGCCCTTGCCGGCATGCGGAGGGGTCAGCGTGACCTTGAGCGTGTCGCCGGCGCGGTAGCCGGTCTTGTCCAGCGCCAGCTTGACCTTGTCCGGGCGCGCATCCAGGCCACGGTTTTCATCGTTCCAGCTCCAGCCGGCGCGGAACGGGTAACGCGTGGTCAGCCCGCTCGCCGGGTCGAATACGTCCAGGCGGTACTCGCCCCATTCCACCGGGAAATCGATCTTGGCATTGACGCTGCCCACATCCAGCGTGCGCGTGTCCTTGTTTTCGAAGCGACGGGTGAAGTCGTAATCCCAGTGGTTGTCGGTGTAGTTCCAGTGGTAATCGCGCAGCTCGCGCACCAGCGTGACCTTCAGGCCCTTGGCCGGCTGCGGTTTGCCATCGGCATCCACGCGGGTCACTTCGAAGCGCGCCGTCCCATTGGCATCGGCGCCGTCGGCGTCGTCGAACAACGGCCGCACGCCGACCAGGGCCTTGGCCGGCCACAGCACGCGCTTGAGGGTGCGGGTGACCGTGCGCCCGCCGGTTTCGTACACGCTACCGGAGACGACCGCGGCAATCGTGCTGACCGGCTTGGCCTCGTCCGGCAATGCGATGTCTTCGCGCAGGATGCCGTCGCCGCCGAATTCGGTGTCGATCACGTCCCTGGCTTCGCGCGGCAGCTCCAGCGTGGGGTCGCCGAAGAACCAGCCGGGCAACGCTTCGAGCGGATGCTGCTCCACACTGACTGCCAGCTTGGCGGTGAAACGGTTGCCAGCGGCCGGTGCGCCGTACAGATACGCGGCATTGGCCACCAGCTTGAACGGCTGGCCGGCGCTCAAGGTCTTTTGCGTGCTGTCCAGGTCCAGCTTCATGCGCTCGGGCAGGAACTCTTCCACGCGCACGGTCATGCCCTGCACGGCGTCCTTGCTGGCCGGATCTGTGCGAAATTCCACCTGCCAACGGCCGGTCGGTGCATCGGCCGGAATCTGCTGGGCGAATTCGAAGTAGCCCTGCTCGCCCGGCAGCAGTTTGGTCTCGCGGAAGGTCTTGCCGTCCGGCTGCTTCAGGCGCAGGAACACCGGTTGCGGCTTGGTCGGTTTGCCGTCGTTGTCGCGCAGGATCGCCGAGACGCGCATGGTCTCGCCGGGGCGATACAGATCGCGACCGGCCCAGGCGAACACATCGAACCACGCGCCCTGGCGCCCGGCCACGGCGAACTCGCTCAGATCCAGTGCGGGCTGGTTGAACGGCAGCAGCGTAATGTCGGTCTTGCTGCGTGCGGTCAGCACATGGCCGGCGTCGAGCGTGTAGTTGAGCAGCGCATTGCCGTTACCGTCGGTCGCCCCTTTCAGGAACAACTCGCCCTTGGCATCGAGGATGCGCAGCTCCACGTTCTTGACCGGCTCGCCGCTCTGCAACGAGGCGGTGTGCACGAACAACTTGTCCTTGTAGGCGCGCGTATGCAGGCCGATGTCGCTGACGGTAAAGAACGCGGTGTCGAATTCGTTCTCGAAACTGCCGGCGCGCTTCATCACCGCGAAATACAAACCCGGTTCCTGCAGTTCCTTGATGTCCTGCGTCGGCAGGTAGGTCAGCACACGCTCGTTCTGCTTGCCGCCAAGGATGAAGCGATTGACGTAGACCGGGTCGGCCAGCTTGGACAACGGCTGGTTGCCGCTGTATTCGCTCTCCAGATCCCAGCTGCCACGGCGCCCGCCACGCTGGAACTGCTGGAAGAACGCCGGCAGCGACTTCTCGCGCACGCGCAGGAACTCGACGTCCACTTCCGGCACGTTCACCGACACCACCGGCAGGCCACGGCTCTCGCGCGCCGGCAGCACGCTGCCCTGCGAAGCGAACCCGGCCACAGGCTTGAGTTCGCCGGTGTAGACCTTTTGCTTGAGTGGCTTGCCCAGGCGGCTGCCGTCGGCGGCCAGCAGGTTGGCGTCGACCAGGACGGTGTAGTCCTTGGCCGCTTCGACGTACGGGTAGCGCAGCGTCTTGCCGTCCTCGGACAGCGTCCAGCTACTGTCGCCCGTGCCCACCTTTTCTTCGAAGCGCACCAGCGCATCGAAATCCTGCGTGCCGACCAGTGGCCGCGAGAATTCCAGTGCCAGCGACAGGCCGTCGCTGGTCTGGTCGGGATAGGCACGCGCCAGCGCGAAACCGGTGATGGCCTGCTTTTCGGCCTTGATCGCCTCGCCACTGGCGGCGGGTAGCTGACCGCTTTCGTTGCGCTTGCACGCCACCGCGCCGATCGCCACGGCCAGCAACACCGCCCACAGCACAACCCGCCGCGTGCCCGACCGCATCATCCGTGATCCCTGGCTGTCCATTCGTGCTACTCGCAATGTGAGAACGCAAGTATAACGACGCTGCGCATCTGGCTGATGGCGCCGATGCGACGACGTGGCTGCTTGCCGATGGGCGGCAAGCGTGCGCTGCTGGCGAGCGATGCGATGGCAGACTGGCGGTGAGCGCAGTGGTCTGGTACTCGCGCTTGGAGCGACCGCCGAACCACGTCATGCCGCCTGGCGCAGGCAGCTGGACTGCGACTTGCCTGCAGGGCCTCGCTCGTTCTGTCATCTCGTCCATCGAATGCCAACAATCGATCCGCGGCAGCACGCGAGCCGAGTGACCCGCGTTCAGTTGGTCAGCAGCCAACTGTTTAGCGCGGTGCCCTCACCGCTTGCGGGACCGATGGCGGCATGGATGACGCCATCGATCCCCCACGGACAGGTTCACGGCGTGTCCCGTGATCGGTGAGGGCACCGCGCTGTCGACCAACCCGGCTTTTGGCTAGATCACAAAGAGCTGCAAAGAAGCACTCGCCGCGGGATCAGGCATGACTCTTTGTGTTCCTCATTCTCCGTGCAACTCCAACAACGCACGCATGTACATCTCGATCAGCGCCGGCTTGTCCACGTGCAAACAGGCCTGCACATTGGGCGCACCAGCCCCTTCGCGGGTATAGCCTTGCGCATCCACGTCCAGATGCAAGGGCGTGGTCGGGCACAGCGCCGGACGTAGCAACCAGGCCACCGGCACCACATCGAACAACGTGGGCGTGGCACTGGCCCAGGGCTGGTCGGTGTTGCGCCACTGGTAGTACAGCTGCGTGAGCGCATCGGTCAGCCCGTCGCCATGCGCAAACAGTGCGATGCGCTCGGGTTCTTCCAGGCTGATCTGCGTGGCATCCAGTGGCAACAGCACGATTGGCACACCAGATGAGAACACGCGCTGCGCTGCAGGCACATCGGCAAGGATGTTGTACTCCGGCGCCGGCGCACTGGCCGGACGATACGCAGACTTGCCATAACCCACCCGCACCGATCCGCCCATCGCCACCACACGCTTGAGCTTGGCAAAGCCGACCGGGTCACGTTGCTGCGCCAGCGCCGCATCGGTCATCGGCCCCAGCACCAGCAAGGTGACCTCGCCCGGATGCTGGCGCGCCTGCTGCAGGATCATCGCGGCCGCATCCGGCAGTGCCGCCGGCAACTGCCCCTTGGCCGCCCAGCGCGCCTGGCTGAAGGCGATGGTGCTGGTGGTACGCGCGCCCGCTGCCAGCGGAATCTCGCTGCGCCCGGCCTGCTGCAACAACCGCTGCAGCAACTGCGCACGCAACGCGGTGTCGCCCCATGTCGATGCGATGCCCAGCACCTGCAACTGCGGGCTACGCAGCAATAGCCCCAACGCGAAGGCATCGTCGATATCGTCGCCAACGTCGGTAGACACCACCACTTTCTCGGCCTGCACCGATGCCAGCGTGGATTGCACGGCCGCGGCGGACTGCTGCGCCCCCGCGGTTGTCGCCACGCACCACATCGCCATCGCTACCCACGCGCGTTGCCAGGTCCGCTGCATCTGCCCACTCCTGCTGCCATAAAAAAAACCGCCGGCATGATCGCCGGCGGTTCGATAGTGCTCCACCAAAACGCCGATCAGAAGTTGGCGCGGAACTGCGCACCCACGATGCGCGGGTCGTTGATGAAGCCGGTGAGGTTGTTGAAGTCGATCGCACCGGTCACGCGGATCTGATTGGTGCAGTTGCGGCAGAACACCGACAACTCGTACGCACCCGCGCCCCAGTTGTAGCCGATCTTGGCGCCACCTTCGACCAGCGGCTGGCCGGTGAATTCCTTGGAGTCGTACAGGAAGAAGTTCACTTCACTGCGGTACGACCAGTCCGTGTAGAAGAACAGCTCGCCGTCGTTGCCCATCGGAATGCCGTAACGCAGGGTGGCGTTGGCCATCCACTTGGCTGCCTGCGGCAGGTCGTTGCCGTCGATCACCGCACGGCCGGCCGCGTTGATCGGGTCGGTGACCGTGCAGGTACGGCAGATGCCCACCGACAGGTTCGGGTCGTCGATGCGGGTCCAGTTGTAGGCGCCGCCGGCGGTGACGCGCAGGTTCTGGGTGAGCAAGGCTTCGAAATCGAACTCCGCGCCGCGGGCCTTGGTCTTGTCGGCATTGAGCAGGCGGATGTCGTTGGACGCGCCACCCACCGCCGTGAGCTGCTGGTTCTTCACGCGGAAATCGTAGATGTCAAAGCTCAGGCGCGCGCGGTTGTCGAACAGGTCCGACTTGATGCCGACCTCGAACGAGTCCACCGTCTCCGGCTCGGCCACGGTCAGCGGCGCGGTGCCCGACGGCACGCCGAAGCTGGCGCCGCGGAAACCGCGTGCGGCACGTGCGTACACATTGACGGCGTCGTTGATGGAGAACGTAGCCGCCAGATCGCCGGTGACCTTGGAGTTGTCGGTCTCGCCGCTGGACGGTTCGACCAGCGTGACGCGGTCCAGCGCCAGCACGTCGAAGGTTTTCTTGTCGTAGGTGTAGCGGATGCCGGCGCGCAGGCTCAACCGATCGGTGGCCGCGTAGTTCAACGAGCCGAACGCCGCCCAGGAGGTATTGCGCTGGCGGGTCAGCTGATAGCTGGCCAGATCACCGCCGCTGAGGGTGTTGTAGGTGTAGTTTTCGCCTTCCACATCGTCGTGGAAGTAGTACAGTCCTGCCTGCCAGTTGAGCGGGCCGTCGTACTGCGATTCGGCGCGCACTTCCTGGCTGTACTGGTCCAGGCTCTTGATGCCGCCGGCGGTTTCCACCGGGAACGGAATCACGCCCGGGCCCGACGGCGGCGCGAACACCGCGCCGAAGCCACCGTCGATATCGCCGCGGCTGTAGTACTTGCCGATCCCTTCGTAGGCGGTGATCGAGTGCAGCGCGATGTCGCCCAGGTCCCAGGTCAGGTTGGCGCTGCCGCCGTAGGTCTGCAGTTCCTGGCGGTTGGCACCGTCGATGAAGGATTTTTCCGCATCGAAGCCATCCACCAGCTGATTGGTACCGGGCTGGATGATGTTGGCGCGGAACAGGCGCGCGGTGCCGTCCAGATGGCGCGCATGCGCATTGAACAATGCGCTGAAGTCGTCGCTGGCCTGGTACAGCAGCTGCAGGCGCACGGCCGAATCGGTATAGCCTTCCAGGTCGCGGCCGTCGCGGTTTTCCACCCAATCGTCGCGGCGCTGGCCCAGGGTCGACAGACGCGCTGCCCAATGGTCGCCCATCGCGATGCTCAGGCCGCTTTCCAGGGTCATGGTGCCGTAGGTGCCGTACGACAGGCTGGCGTAGCCGTCATTGGCGCCGATGGTCGGCTTGACCGAATTGAACTTGACCACGCCTGCCGGCGTGTTGCGGCCGAACAGCGTGCCCTGCGGGCCGCGCAGCACTTCCAGGCCTTCCAGATCGAAGATCGGGAAGCCCTTCAGGAAGGCGTTTTCCTGCACCACGTCGTCATAGATCAACGACACCGGCTGCGAGGCGTAGGTGTTGAAGTCCGTATTGCCGTAGCCGCGGATGTACACGCGCGGGAACACACGGCCGTTGGACGATTCGATGTTCAGGCTGGGCGCCTTGCCGGCCAGCACGCGGATGTCCGAACCGCTGGTGGAGATGGCATCCAGGAACTCCGGGCGCAATACCGATGCGGAAACCGGCACATCCTTGGAGTCTTCCGAACGCCGCTCGACCGTGACCTTGACCGCATCCAGACGCACGACGCCGTCGTCGCCGGGCGCCTGCTGGGCAGCGGCATGGAGCGGAAGAAGGGAAACGACGGCAACGGCAAGCGCGCTGATCTTGAGCGACCGGCTGGCGGACATGGGAAGAACTCCGGATTCTGGTGGCGGGGCGGCCCGGCCTGCGTGCCGCGGTGCAACAGAATTAACACGATTTACACAATTATGGCAGGGCGCGTGCGAAAAAGTTTCCAGAATTCGAAATAGCGTTCGAATTAATGCAACACGGCAGTGCGTTTTACACGATGGCGAAAACGGAGGCTCGTTAGCGACGCTGGTCACGCTGCCATTTACTGCGCTGTGGTGGCCAGCGCCAATCACTTGGGGGCGAACAACATCGATCAATGGCATCGGGAATGACCATCCAGCGTGGACACACGCCGGACTGAAACGCAGATGTTCCGGGTTCTACGCGCATGCCTGGAAGAGCTGATGCGGAGCAGATCCGGCTAATGCGGGCAGCGCGACGCCGGCTCCGCATCGCCACCAGGGGTGCCCGACCGACGCAATGCCGCTATCGCACACCAGCACCAGTGAAGTGCCTCGCACGCCAGGCATGTGTCGCGTGCATCCACGCGCGCCAACACCCTGCGCAGGCCTATCCAACCTCGGCAACCGGCGCCGGCACCCTGACCCACCCCTCCATCAACACCCGCGCACTGCGGCTCATCAGCGCCTTGGTCACCTGCCACTGGCCCTCGACCAGCTGCGCCTGCGCGCCGACGCGCAAGGTGCCGGATGGATGCCCGAAGCGCACCGCCGAGCGCGCCGCACCGCCGGCAGCCAGATTGACCAGCGTGCCCGGCACGGCTGCAGCGGTGCCGATCGCCACTGCTGCAGTGCCCATCATCGCGTGATGCAATTTGCCCATCGACATCGCACGCACCAGCAGATCGATTTCGGCCGCGTGCACCGGCTTGCCGCTGGACGCGGTGTAGTCGGCCGGCGGTGCCACGAAGGCGACCTTGGGCGTGTGTTGCCGTGTCGCGGCGTCTTCCACCTTCGCAATCAAACCCATCCGCACCGCACCGTGCGCGCGCAATGTCTCGAACATAGTCAAGGCGCGCGGGTCGCCATTGATGGCGTCCTGCAGCTCGGTCCCGGTGTAGCCCAGGTCGCGCGCGTTGACGAAGATGGTGGGAATGCCCGCATTGATCAGCGTGGCATCGAGCGTGCCCAGCCCGGGAATTTCCAGTTGATCGATGACGTTGCCGGTGGGAAACATCGCCCCGCCCTCGCCTTCGGCATTGTCGGCCGGGTCGAGAAATTCCAGCTGCACTTCGGCTGCAGGAAAGGTCACGCCGTCCAGTTCAAAGTCGCCGGTTTCCTGCACCAGCCCATCGGCCATCGGCACATGCGCCACAATCGTCTTGCCGATATTGGCCTGCCAGATGCGCACCGTGGCCACGCCATCGCGTGGCACGCGTGTGGGATCGATCAAGCCGCCGGCGATGGCGAATGGCCCCACCGCCGCCGACAGATTGCCGCAGTTGCCGCTCCAATCCACGAACGCGCTATCGATGGACACCTGCCCGAACAGGTAGTCCACATCATGCCCATCGCGCGTGCTGGCCGACACGATCACGCTCTTGCTGGTGCTGGAAGTGGCACCGCCCATGCCATCGATCTGCTTGGCATACGGATCCGGACTGCCGATCACCCGCAACAACAGCGCATCGCGTGCAGCGCCCGGTTGCTGCGCGGCCGCGGGCAGATCCTGCAGACGGAAAAACACGCCTTTGCTGGTACCGCCGCGCATGTAGGTGGCGGGGATGCGGAGTTGGGGAGCGAATGCCATGCATGTTCCTTGGAAACGACGTGCGGACGTGATGTGAATAATTTTGCGTAATGCATCTGTACGGCCTGGCGAAGGTCGCCATGACAGTCGCAGGCACGCCTTGCTGCTCATGTCATAGTGGCAGTTGCGTCTGCTCCGGCATGAGCCCCTCAGGTCGCAATGGCCAAGATCCGATGGGTACATAGCGATACGGTCGCCCACCGCCTTCGACCAATAGCACCTCGGTGGCGTGCCAGGTGATGGGCACGATTGGCTGGTTGAGCTTACCGGGCGCGGCATAGCTGATCGTTATGTGTGGCGTGTGTCCGCCCCCGCCATGCAGGCCTTCCGCACACAGCGCTGCTGCGATGGCAGCCTGCAATGCAACGAAGGCAAATGGCGTGCCCTCTGCCCGGAATGCCCAATGCACCGGGTCGGTTCCGCCACTGGTGATCCGGTTCAAGCAGAACGTCACTGCCTGAGCATCGAGACGATCGCCCGCGCGCAGCATTGCGGCACGCGCAGCCGACCCTTCAAACCGATCCGAAACCGATTGATGCCAGTTGCCTGGATCGAAGTACGCCTCACCAAGCAGTGCATCCAGGCGGTGTGCAGCCACGACACCGGCCATCGCTTCAAGCACCTGCGGTGGCGGCTTGAGCATGAAGATCAATCGCGAAGAATCGGCCATGGTGCTGCCCTATGCGGCCTTGTTTGCCTCAAGAAAATCCTGCGCAAACCGCTGCAAGACGCCACCGGCTTCGTAAATCGACACTTCCTCTGCAGTATCCAGGCGGCAAGTCACCGGCACCTGCAGTTGCTCGCCATTGCGCCGGTGGATCGACAACGTCAGCGTGGCGCCGGGCGTGCGCTCACCCACCACGTCGAAGGTTTCGCTGCCATCGATGCCCAGGGTCTTGCGATCGGTGCCCGGTTTGAACTCCAGCGGCAGCACGCCCATGCCGATCAGGTTGGTGCGGTGAATCCGCTCGAAGCCTTCGGCGACGATCACTTCCACACCGGCCAGCCGCACGCCCTTGGCCGCCCAGTCGCGCGAAGACCCCTGCCCGTAATCGGCGCCAGCGATGACGATCAGCGGCTGCTTGCGCGTCATGTAGGTTTCGATCGCCTCCCACATGCGCAGCACCTGGCCTTCCGGCTCCAGCCGCGCCAGCGAGCCGGCCTTGACCTGCCCATCGACCACCGCCATTTCGTTGATCAATTTGGGGTTGGCGAACGTGGCGCGCTGCGCGGTGAGATGGTCGCCGCGATGGGTGGCGTAGGAATTGAAGTCCTCCTCCGGCACGCCCATCTGCGCCAGGTATTGCCCAGCCGCGCTGCCGGCCATGATCGCGTTCGACGGCGACAAGTGGTCGGTGGTGATGTTGTCGCCCAGCACGGCCAACGGGCGCATGCCGCGTAGCGTGCGCGCACCGGCCAACGCGCCTTCCCAATACGGCGGACGCCGAATATACGTACTGGTCGGGCGCCAGTCGTAAAGCGGGTTCACGCTGATCCCCTGCCCCACGCTGCGCTTGAACATCGGGTCGTACACGCTGCGGAAGTGTTCCGGCTTGACGCTGCGCGCCACCACCGCGTCGATCTCGGCATCGCTCGGCCACAGGTCCTTGAGCGTGACCGGCACGCCGGCGGCGTCGATGCCCAACACATCCTTCTCGATATCGAAGCGCACCGTGCCGGCAATGGCGTAGGCAATCACCAGCGGCGGCGAGGCGAGGAACGCCTGCTTGGCATACGGATGGATGCGCCCGTCGAAATTGCGGTTGCCCGAAAGCACCGCCGTGGCATACAGATCGCGATCGATGATTTCCTGCTGGATCGCAGGATCCAGCGCCCCGCTCATGCCATTGCAGGTGGTGCAGGCAAACGCCACGATGCCGAAGCCCAACTGCTCCAGCTCGCCCAGTAAGCCGGCCTCTTCCAGGTACAGCTGCACGGCCTTGGACCCCGGCGCCAGCGAGCTCTTCACCCACGGCTTGCGGGTCAATCCGCGTGCATTGGCGTTGCGCGCCAGCAAGCCGGCAGCGATGACATTGCGCGGGTTGGAGGTATTGGTGCACGAGGTGATCGCTGCGATGATCACTGCGCCATCGGGCATATGCCCCGGCACCTGCTCCCACGCACCGGCAATCCCACGATCCGCCAGCTCGGTAGTGGCCACGCGTTTGTGCGGATTGGATGGCCCAGCCATGTTGCGTACCACGCTGGCCAGATCGAACTGCAGCACGCGCTCGTACTGCGCGGTGGCCAGATCGTCTGCCCATAGGCCGGTATGCCGCGCATAGGTCTCCACCAACGCGACCTGCGCATCGTCGCGACCGGTCAAGCGCAGGTAATCGATGGTTTGCTGGTCGATGTAGAACATCGCCGCCGTCGCACCGAATTCCGGCGTCATGTTGGAAATGGTCGCGCGGTCGCCGATGGTCAGTGCGCGTGCACCATCGCCATAAAACTCGAGATACGCGCCGACCACGCGCTGCGCGCGCAGGAATTCGGTCAATGCCAGCACGATGTCGGTGGCGGTGATGCCCGGCGCCGGCCGGCCGGTCAGTTCCACGCCGACGATGTCCGGCAGGCGCATCCACGAGGCGCGCCCCAGCATCACGTTTTCCGCTTCCAACCCGCCAACGCCAACCGCGATCACGCCCAGCGCATCCACGTGCGGCGTATGGCTGTCGGTGCCCACGCACGTATCCGGAAACGCCACCCCGTCCAGCGTGTAGATCACCGGCGACATTTTCTCCAGATTGATCTGGTGCATGATCCCGTTCCCCGGCGGAATGACTTCCATGTTCTCGAACGCACGCTTGGTCCATTCGATGAAGTGGAAGCGATCGGCATTACGCCGATCTTCCACGCTGCGATTCTTGGCGAACGCCTGCTTGTCGAAGCCGGCGTATTCCACTGCCAGCGAGTGATCCACGATCAACTGCACCGGCACCACCGGATTGACCTGCGCCGGGTCGCCGCCCTGCTCGGCAATGGCATCGCGCAAGCCCGCAAGATCCACCAGTGCGGTCTGGCCCAGGATGTCGTGACACACCACCCGTGCCGGAAACCACGGGAAATCCAGATCGCGCTTGCGCTCGATCAATTGCCGCAGGTACGCCTCCAGCAGTTGTGGCTCTGCCCGCCGCACCAGGTTCTCGGCATGCACGCGTGCGGTGTATGGCAAGGTTGCATACGCACCGGGCTGCAGCGCATCGACGGCGGCGCGTGCATCGAAGTAATCCAACGAGGTGCCCGGCAAGGGCTTGCGGTACTGGCTATTCATGGCTGGCGATATCGAAGCGGGCGGGGGGAAATCGGGAATCGGGAATCGGACTTGGCGTTGCAGAGGTTTGCAGGTCTTGCTGCTGACCTGGCTTGCGAGGTCCGATCGCCTTCATGGAAGGCGACCGAAACCCAGAAATCAGCGGCTGCGCAAAGCGTCCTCAGCTGCGCTGATCCAGCGGCACGAACACCTGATCTTCCGGCCCGGTGTAATTGGCCGAGGGGCGAATGATCTTGCCGTCCATGCGCTGCTCGATGATGTGCGCGCTCCAGCCGGCTGTGCGCGCCAGCACGAACAAGGGGGTGAACATCGCCGTCGGCACGCCCATCATGTGGTAGCTCACCGCACTGAACCAATCCAGGTTCGGGAACATCTTCTTGATGTCCCACATCACGCTCTCCAAACGCTCGGCGATGTCGTACATCTTGCGGCTGCCCTGCTCATCGGACAGCTCGCGCGCCACCTCCTTGATCACCTTGTTGCGCGGGTCCGACACCGTGTACACCGGATGTCCAAAGCCAATCACCACTTCCTTGCGTTCCACCCGCGCCTTGATATCGGCTTCTGCTTCGTCCGGGGTGTCGTAGCGCTTCTGCACTTCGAACGCCACTTCGTTGGCGCCGCCATGCTTGGGGCCACGCAGCGCACCGATGCCACCGGCGATGGCGCTGTACATATCGCTGCCGGTCCCGGCAATCACGCGGCTCGCAAAGGTGGATGCATTGAATTCGTGCTCGGCATACAGGATCAGGCTGGTATGCATCGCGCGCACCCACGAATCCTTGGGGGCAAAGCCGTGCAGCAGGTGCAGGAAATGGCCGCCGATGGAATCGTCGTCGGTCTCCACCTCGATGCGCTTGCCGTTGTGGCTGTAGTGATACCAGTACAGCAGCATCGAACCGAGCGAGGCCATCAGTTTGTCGGCGATGTCGCGCGCACCCGGGTGGTTATGGTCGTCTTTTTCCGGCTGCAGGCAGCCCAGCACCGACACGCCGGTGCGCATCACATCCATCGGATGCGCCGACGGCGGCAACTGTTCCAGCGCAGTTTTCACCGCTGCCGGCACACCGCGCAGCGAGCGCAGCTTGGCCTTGTAACCGCGCAGCTCGCCGCTGTTGGGCAGCTTGCCGTGCACCAGCAGGTACGCGATTTCTTCGAACTCGCTGGTGGTGGCCAGATCGAGAATGTCGTAACCGCGGTAATGCAGATCGTTACCACTGCGCCCCACCGTGCACAGGGCCGTGTTACCGGCGGCAGTGCCGGACAGGGCAACGGACTTTTTCGGCTTGAAACCAGCAGTAGCAGTGTCGTTCATGCGATGAGCTCCCAAACTGTGTGGTGTCGCGGTGTAGCGTGCGAGGTGGCAATGAGATGATCAGCAGCGCGCAATCATGCGCCTTTGCGCGCAAACAACGCATCCAGGCGCTGCTCGTAATCGTGATAGCCGATGCGTTCGTACAGCTCTTCGCGCGTCTGCATGCTGTCCAGCACGCCCTGCTGATGACCGTCGCGCCGAATCGCGGTATAGACCGCCTCGGCCGCCTTGTTGGCTGCGCGAAATGCCGACAGCGGAAACAGCTGGATCGCCACGCCAGCCTGCGCCAGCTGGTCGCGCGTAAACAACGGGGTCTTGCCGAACTCGGTAATGTTGGCCAGCACCGGCACGCCTACCGCATCGACGAAGCGCTTATAGGTGTCCAGGTCGTAGGCAGCTTCGGCGAAGATGCCGTCCGCACCCGCTTCCACGCAGGCGATGGCACGTTCGATCGCCGCATCCACGCCTTCCATCTGGATTGCATCGGTGCGCGCAATCAGGAAGAACGCCGCATCGGTCTTGGCATCGGCCGCGGCCTTGACCCGATCCACCATCTCGCCCTGGCTCACGATCTCCTTGCCCGGCCGGTGACCGCAGCGTTTGGCGCCCACCTGGTCTTCGATATGGCAACCGCCCGCGCCGGCCTTGATCAGCGACTTGATGGTGCGCTCGATATTGAACGCGCTCGGCCCGAAGCCGGTGTCCACGTCCACCAGCAGCGGCAGCTCGCACACGTCGGTGATGCGGCGCACGTCGATCAATACGTCTTCCAGCGTGTTGATGCCCAGGTCCGGCAACCCCAGCGACCCGGCCGCCACGCCGCCGCCGGACAGGTAGAGGGCCCGATAGCCGGCGCGCTGGGCCAGCAGCGCATGGTTGGCATTGATCGCGCCGATCACCTGCAGCGGCGATTCGGCAGCCAGTGCAGCGCGAAACCGCGTGCCAGCAGAGGGAGTGGACGAGGACGTCATGGCGGTTCCTTGGATGGGATCCACCGTACAGGCGCAAGCACCATGCCAAGTACAAGTCGTTGATTTGATGACAATCCCACACGCCAATTGTTGCAAAAATGCAACGACTGATCCACTATGAAACATCATTGAAACGCGACACCGTCATGCGCCCCCCTGCCCCTCCGGAAACCGCAGACGCCTCCTTGCCCATCATCTGGACCGTCAGCGTCTCGCGCCTGACCGGCCTGCTGGCCGATGTCATCCCCGAGTTCGACCAGCGCGCGCGCATCGAGCAGATCAACCTCGGCTTTGCCGAAGCGGTCGAGGTCATCGGCCAGCGCGAGCGCTGCGACGCGCTGGTGGCCGGCGGATCCAATGCGGCGTACCTGCGCAGCCGGCTCGCGCTGCCCTTGGCGCCCATCCAGGCCACCGGGTTCGATCTGATGGAAGCGCTGGCGCGTGCGCGCCGCATTGCGCCACGCATCGGCGTGGTCACCCACGCCACCGATGTGCCGTCGTTCCGCGCGTTTCAGCACAGCTTCGATCTGGAGATCGAACACCGCCGTTTCGTCACCGCCGAAGACGCACGCGACTGCATCGCCGATCTGCGCGCCAGCGGCATCCAGGTCATTGTCGGCACCGGCATGGCGATCGACTTCGCCGAGCAGGCCGGGCTGCCTGGCGTGCTGCTGTATTCGGCCGATTCGGTGCGTCATGCGCTGGAACAGGCCATCACGCTGGGCACCGCTCCAGGCATCGATCGCGTCGCCGGCCGTGCCGCCCCGCGCCGCGCACGACGCGCCGACGCCCTGCTGGGCGAAGACGGCGCAATGCGGCGCGTGCGCGAGCTGGTGCAGCTCTACGCACCGCATACCGGCACCGTGTTGATCAGCGGGGACACCGGCACCGGCAAGGAACTGGTCGCAAGACAACTGCATGCCGGCAGTCGTCGCCGCGGCCGTTTCGTGGCGATCAACTGTGGCGCCATCAGCGAATCGTTGCTGGAGGCGGAACTGTTCGGCTACAGCGACGGCGCCTTCACCGGTGCACGTCGCGGCGGCCACACCGGCCTGATCGAAGCCGCGCAGGACGGCACGCTGTTCCTCGACGAAATCGGCGAATTGCCCGTGCCGTTGCAGACCCGGCTACTGCGCGTCCTGGAAGAACGTGAAGTAGTGCGTGTCGGCGCAACGGTGCCCGTTGCGATCGACGTGCGCGTGGTCGCCGCCAGCCTGCAGGACCTGCAGCAGTTGGTCGAACAAGGCCGCTTCCGCCGCGACCTGTTCTATCGTCTTGCCGCGCTGCGCATCGCACTGCCTCCGTTGCGCAATCGCCGCAACGACATTGCGTTGTTGCTTGCGCATTATTTCCAGCAACTCGGCAGCATCGCATCGCCGTTATCGCCAGCGGCATTGCAACGCCTGCAACAGCACACCTGGCCCGGCAACGTGCGCGAACTGCGCAATCTGGTCGAACGCCTGTGCATTCACTGGAAATCCCAACCGCACGACAGCCTCAGCCTGGAGCAACTCGAACGCTGGGCGCCGGAATTATTCGATACGCATTTCGGCAACCACGAAGCACCGCGTGAGCTTGCCGATTTGGCAACCTCTCGCCTGCAGCTCACTGCCACCGCAGTCCGCGCAGCGCTCGACCGCGCCAACGGCAACCGCGCCCTTGCCGCGCAAGCGCTCGGCGTCTCGCGCACCACGCTGTGGCGCTGGATGCAGGCGCAGGCGGTGGCATCGCGTGCATAAGGCAAGCGCGAACTCGCGCGGCTGACCAGGCCACACATGAATGGCATGCACGCTCGGCGCATGAATGCCCGAGCCACGCTGATCGCGATATGGGCGCACTCAGAACGACACGAGGCAGCGATCTGGTGAAACGATCAACTCGCCGACCGCAAACGCCGCGCGCCTTCATCGCATGCCTTTGAAAAGCGTCTCGCCGTCACTTGACCCGCGTGTACTCGGTATCGCCCGTGCTCAACTTGCCGGTCGCCTCATCGATCGCGTAGTTGACCGTGCCGACCCCGTTGGACACCTGCAGCACGCCCTTGGTCAGCAGCGCCGGATGGTTGCGGGTCTTGACGCCATTGCCGAACAGCTCCGGCTGGGTGTCGCGAATGATGAAACTCTCGCCATTGTGCTCGATGCTCAGCACATTCTTTTCCGACTTCACGTTGACCCACTTGCCCACGTACTGCTCGCCAACGTCGCGCGCGCACCCGGCCAACAGCAATGTCGCAACCAGCGCACTTCCAAGCAGCGTCTTCATCGCCACTCCATCTCGATCCGGGGCCTTGAAGGATGGCAAGTCCCTGTCGAGCTCGCAAGGCACCGGCCTTAGCGAAAAGTGCTTAAATGCAGCGTCTGTCGCCAATAGTGCCGAACGCCGTTCTCAATTAAGCATGGTGATACCAGCACCGGAGCCAGTTGCTCTGGCAGTCGATAGGCCAAGCAAACTGTGCAGCGCCCAGTTCAACGATGAATCTGTGTCGTCAAAGCGCTGTCGGGATCGAGCAGATGGATCGCGTCGTTGATGAGTAACAGTTGTTCATTGAGAAAAATCATCTCGCTGACTGTCAGACCCTGCATTCCAGCAACAAGATCCAGCTGCCGCCACCGAAGCGGCAACTTTGCATTCCCGAAATTCCAGTCGTCCCTACGATGGGCATATGCGTTGCGCAAGGCGCGCAGCAAGACAACGGCGGGCTCACTTTGATAGCTCCGCTTGGGGCCTGATGCGCATACCTTCACATGGCATCAGAGATGTCGACGATTGCTTGACGCGCGGTATATCGAACCACTTCCTGCGCACGCTCGCGCCACTGCTCCGGGTAGACCTTAAAGGTCCAGTTCACGCCAGGACTGGGAATGGCTCGGTGGCAATGTCGTCGCCGTCGAGAATGAGCTCAAAGGGGACCCCTGCATCCCCCGCCTCCCGCATGTAGCGGAAGCCAGCGATCGCATGCCATACCGCCGAGTTGGCGGCGGTGACTGCCTGTATCGCTGCATCGAAAGGTGACTGCCGCGTAGTCATATCACCAAGCCTGTGGCTGATGCCCTGCAACTACGAAAAAACCGGCTTTCGCCGGTTTTTGTTTGACTCTGAATTCATGGTGGGCGGTACAGGGTTCGAACCTGTGACCCTTGCCGTGTGAAGGCAATGCTCTACCGCTGAGCTAACCGCCCGGTGACGCGAGCCGCACATTATAGGGCAGCGGCGGCGGTCGTCAACAACTGTTTACCTGCCCTCTTTCACGCCAGCCAGATCGCACCTTCATCGCACAGGTCTGCCGCGATGACCTAGCAGCTTCACCGCGAGCCTCACTGGCGTCTTGCCGTGCCCCTGGCGCTTACATCGTATGCGTCGGCTTGTCCGAGGTGGTCAATCCGGCCAGCAGCGTCTCGATCTTGTTGCGTACCGCCTCGCCTTCCGGGCCGTCGGGGAACTGCACGCCGATGCCGGCGGCGCGGTTGCCCTGCGCGCCGGCAGGCGTGGTCCAGATGACCTTGCCGGCGACCGGCAAGCGCTCGCTGGAGTCCGGCAGGGTCAGCAGCAGGAAGACTTCGTCGCCCAGCATGTAGCGCTTGGGCGTGGGCACGAAGATGCCGCCGCCTTTCACGAACGGCATGTAGGCGCTGTAAAGCGCTGGCTTGTCTTTCAACGCCAGCGACAAAATGCCTTGGCGTGCATTCATTGCACTCATCGAGTTCCCCTAGAACGTGGCTGGCGCTCTCCCTCGCGCCAGGACAGCAATAATTCCGTCACTGCCAGGTCGGCGCGGACGGTGGTGCGCAGCAGATCGCGGGTGCGGTTGGCAGCGTCGAACCAGGTCGCCAGCTTGTGCAACCGCGATGGATCGGTCAAGCCGGCCGATGCCTGTGCCAATGCCAGATCGGCGGCATGGCGCAGGCGCTGGTCGGCCTGGCCATCGCTGGTCCAGCGCTGCGCGACATCGACTGCGCCGGCGCGGCCACTGGCGATCTGCTCCAGATCCTGCGCGACCGCACGCCGCACGGCCAGGCCGTCTTCGCGCAACCACTGCGCGGCCAGGCCGGGGTGGCCGCGCGCGGCGTCCAGCGCTTCCTGCGCGGCGCGCTCGCTCACGCCTTGCGACAGCAGCCAGGCCAGTGCCTCGTGCGCAGGCGGCAGCTTGAATTCCAGGCGCTGGCAACGGCTGCGGATGGTCGCCGGCAGACGCGCCGGTTGCGCGCTGATCAACCACAGGTAGCGCCCCGGCGACGGTTCTTCCAGGGTCTTGAGCAAGGCATTGCAGGCCGAGCGATTGATCGCATCGGCCGGGTCGACGATCACCACCTGGGCGATGCCGTACTGCGGGGTCAGCGCGAGCTTCTGCGAAATCTCGCGCACCTGCTCGATGATGATCTCGGTACGCAGTTTGTCGCCGGTGCGATTGGGAATGAACGAGACCAGTTGCAGGTCCGGATGGGTACCGGCGGCAATCAGCTGGCGCGTGCGCTGCGCCAGCGTCGGGTCGGGCGAGGCGGCCAGGACGTGCTCGGCCAGGGCCAGGGCGACGGCACGCTTGCCCAATCCTTCCGGGCCGCAGATCAGCAACCCATGTCCAAGCCGCCCCGCATCCAGCGCAGCCACGGTCTGGTCGAAGGCGCGCTGCTGCCAGGGCGAAAATGCGGCGGTCATGGCGTGGTCTCCGTCTGCGGCGTACTCGGCAGGCGGCGGCGCTGCAGATAGCGCGCCACCGCTGCGTTATGTTCGGCCAACGTGGCCGAAAACGCGTGCGCGCCGGTGCCATCGCCCACCGCCACGAAATACAGCGCCTCGCCGGGCGCCGGCCGCACCGCCGCCAGCAGCGCCTCGCGCCCCGGCATGGCGATCGGCGTCGGCGTCAGGCCGGTGCGGGTATAGGTGTTGTACGGCGTATCGGTGGTCAGGTCGCGGCGACGGATATTGCCGTCGTAGCTGCTGCCGATGCCGTAGATCACGGTGGGGTCGGTCTGCAGCTTCATGCCCAGCTGCAAGCGGCGCAGGAACACCCCGGCAATGAGCGGGCGCTCGGAGGCCAGCGCCGTTTCCTTTTCGATGATCGAGGCCAGGATCAATGCCTGCTCCGGCGAGACGAGCGGCAGGTTCGGGGCGCGCTGCTCCCAGGCCTGTGCCAATGCTTTGTCCATGGCGGCGTGTGCGCGCTTGAGTACATCGATGTCGCTGTCGCCACGCTGGTAGACATAGGTCTCCGGCAGGAAGCGCCCTTCCGGATGCTGCTTGGCAAATCCCAGGCGGGCCATCAGTGCCGCATCGTCCAGCGCATTGATGGAATGTTGCAGCGGCGTGGCGGTCGCCAGTGCGGCGCGCAGCTGACGGAAATTCCAGCCTTCCACGATCGTGAAGCGGTACTGGATCACCCGTCCCTGGCGCATGCGCGTCAGCAGTTCCCGCGGCGACAGCGCTGGCGACAGCGCGTATTCGCCCACCTTGAGCTTGCCGGCCGCATCGACCTGGCGCGCCAGCAGCTGCCACTCCAGCTCGGCGCCCTGCACCAGGCCGGCAGCGCGCAGCTTGCGCAATGTGGCCTTGAGCGAATCGCCGGGCGCAATCACCACGCTGGGCGCGCTCGCAGGCACGGGGGTATCGGCGAAGTGCAGGTAATGCCGCCACGCCACCACGGCGGCAATCGCCAGCAGCGCTGCAAGCAGCAATGCCGTGCCCAGCACGGCCAGACATCCGCGTTTGCCAGTCACCGCCACACCCACCTCGTCATTGCCCCTGCGCCGCGCAGGATACCGCGCACCGGTGATGTCCCGTTGAAGCGCTCATGTCTGCTCGATCGCACGCAACACGCCCCGCGCCTTGGCGCGGGTTTCGTCCAGCTCGCGCTGCGGATCCGAATCCACCACGATCCCGGCCCCAGTGCGGAACCGCACCTGGTGACCGGCCACCTCGGCCGTGCGGATCAGGATATTCAGATCCATGTCGCCGTCGCGATTGAGCCAGCCGAATGCGCCGGTATAGGCCCCACGCGCGGTCTGTTCGAGCTCGGCGATGACCTGCATGCAGCGCACCTTCGGGCAACCGGTAATGGTGCCGCCGGGGAACACCGCGGCAATCACCTCACCGGGCGTCACTCCGGCACGCAGGCGCCCGCGCACGTTGCTGACGATGTGATGCACATGGGCATAGCTCTCCACGCACATCAACTCGTCCACCTCCACGGTGCCCGGCGCGCAGAGGCGGCCCAGGTCGTTGCGTTCCAGATCGATCAGCATCACGTGCTCGGCGCGCTCTTTCGGATGCCCGACCAGCTCACGGATACGTGCGGCATCGTCGTCGCCGGCAAACCGCGCGCGGGTGCCGGCGATCGGGCGCGTCTGCACCACATCGCCCTGTACCGACACCAGCCGCTCGGGCGAGGAACTGGCCACTGCACGCCCGGCCGCCACGAACAGGCCGGCGAACGGCGCCGGATTGGCCGCACGCAGGCGCGCATGCAACGCGGCCGGATCGACCACCGCAGCGAATGCCGCGTGCCACGCGCGCGAGATATTGGCCTGGAACACATCGCCGGCGCGCAGGTAATCGAGCACGCGCTCCACCGCCGCGGTGAAACGCTCGGGAGCATCTTCGTCCACGGCAAGCGGCCCGGCCCAGGCAGGCAGCGGCGGCAGTGCGGCGCAGGCAGCAATGTCCTCGCCGATCTGCTGCAACAACTCCTCGCGGCCCGGCTCTGCCAGCGCCACGCAGTGCCCGTGCAGGCGATCGCGCAGCACCGCTGCCGGCGCGCGCAAGGCCAGCGCAGTGGGCAAGCCATCGGCGCGCGTCGGCAGTTGCAGAATCGGTTCGACCTGCGCGGCCAGTTCGTAATCCAGCAGCACCGCCCAACCGCCGCGAAACGGCCAGGGGCTTGCAGGCGCGTGCGGCACCCGCTCGGCCTGCCAGGCGGCATCCAGCGCCGCCAGAAAGCCGCCCTCCAGCACTTGCCCAGCGCCATCGCGCGTGCATCCGTCCGGATCCAGCCGCAGGCATGGCCCCTCTGCCAGCAACAGCACATCCCAGCGACCGTGCTCGGTGCCGGAAGCGCTGGATTCCAGCAGGGCCGGATAACGTTGCGGTGACAGCCGATGCAGCGCCAGCAGGTCGATGTCCGCGTGCAGTGATCGGGTAAGCGTCATCGGTCCGGCATGGCGTGGGATACAGACGCGCCGCTGCCGTACGCAGCGCGCGAGGAGTGAATCAAAGGGTGATCGCAGGAGTGAACATCAACCCGCAAGCCGGCAGTGCATGCGGCAGCCAGGCAGGTCGCGCGCCGATGACGGCCACGCGACCGATATGCAGGGTCAAACGCGCTTGAACACCAGCGTGCCGTTGGTGCCGCCAAAGCCGAAGCCGTTGGACATCACCGCATCCACCTGTACCTCGCGCGCCACGTTCGGCACGTAATCCAGGTCGCAGCCTTCGCTTGGCTCTTCCAGGTTGATGGTCGGCGGGATGATGCCGGTGTGCAGCGCCATCACCGAGAAAATCGCTTCCACACCGCCGGCCGCGCCGAGCAGATGCCCGGTCATCGACTTGGTCGAGCTCACCATGGTCTTGTAGGCGTGATCGCCCAGGGCGCGCTTCATCGCCATCGTTTCGGCCAGGTCGCCCAGCGGCGTGGAGGTGCCGTGCGCGTTGAGGTAGCCGATCTGCTCGGGGTTGAGCTTGGCATCGCGCATCGCTGCCGCCATGCTGCGCGCCGCGCCCTCGCCGTCTTCGCTTGGAGCGGTCATGTGGAACGCATCGGAACTGGCGCCAAAGCCCACCAGCTCGGCATAGATGCGTGCGCCACGCGCCTTGGCGTGTTCGTACTCTTCCAGCACCAGCACGCCGGCACCGTCGCCCAGCACGAAGCCATCGCGCTGCTTGTCCCACGGCCGCGAAGCGCCGGTCGGGTCGTCGTTACGGGTGGACATCGCCTTCATGGCGCAAAAGCCGCCCACCGAACTGGGCGACGAACCGCGCTCGGCACCGCCAGCCAGCATCACATCGGCATCGCCGTGCTGGATCATGCGCATCGCGGTACCGATCGAGTGGTTGGACGTGGCACAGGCCGATACTGCCGAGAACGTCGGGCCTTTCAGGCCTTTGATCAGGCTCACCTGGCCGGGCAGCATGTTGATGATGGTGCTGGGCACATAGAACGGCGAAATCTTGCGCGCGCCGCCCTCATGGAATTTGATGGTCTGCTCTTCGATGCCGAGCAGCCCGCCGATGCCGGAGCCGAGAATGGCGCCCACGCGTTCGGCATTGCTTTCGTCGATTTCCAGGCCGGAATCGTCCAGCGCCATGAACGAGGCGCCGACACCGTAGTGGATGAACGAATCCATCTTCTTGACGTCCTTGGCGGACACAAAAAGCGTGGGGTCGAAATTCTTGATTTCACCGGCGATCTTGGTGGTGAACTGCGAGGCATCGATCTGCGTGATCGGGCCAATGCCTGAGCGGCCGTGGACGATTCCATCCCAGCTGGTGGCCAGATCATTGCCCAGCGGCGACACCATGCCCATGCCGGTAACGACAACACGACGACTCATTGCAGATCTCCTCACCACGGAACGGACGGTGCTTGGGGTTTGCGGGTGACACTTGAAAAACACAGGGCCGCATCAGCGGCCCCATGGAATGTCTGATGCGGCAGCGGCTTGATGCACGCCGCCACGATCAGGAACAACGCATCAGCTCTTGACGTGAGCCTTGACGTAGTCGATCGCCTGCTGCACCGAGGTGATCTTCTCGGCCTCTTCGTCCGGGATCTCGCACTCGAACTCTTCTTCCAGCGCCATCACCAGCTCGACGGTGTCCAGCGAGTCGGCACCCAGATCATCGACGAACGATGCGCTGGTGGTGACTTCCTCTTCCTTGACGCCGAGTTGTTCGACGACGATTTTCTTGACGCGTTCTTCGATGGTGCTCATTGGGGATATCGCTCCAGCTGGAGTAGTGGTGGTTCGAGTTTTAGGATCCCCGCACACGGATGTGCGGTGCTCCTGTGAGGGACTCACAAAACGCCATCGCCGCTGCGATGGCCGCGTTGGATAGTGTAGTGGAAGCGACCGGGCCTTGCATTGCATCACAACTCCCGGCCGATCAGCCACTTAGCGCCTCCCGGCGCCGCACGCTTACGGCATGTACATGCCACCGTTGACGTGCAGGGTCTCACCGGTGATGTAGCGGGCCGTCGGGCCGGCCAGAAACGCCACCGCATTGGCGATGTCTTCCGGCTCGCCCAGATGGCCCAGCGCAATCTGCTGCAGCAAGGCGGTCCTGGCCTCGTCCGGCAGCGCCTTGGTCATGTCGGTATCGATGAAACCGGGCGCCACCACATTCACGGTCACCCCGCGCGAGCCGATTTCCTTGGCCAGCGATTTGGAGAACGCGATGATGCCGGCCTTGGCGGCGGCATAGTTGGTCTGGCCAGGATTACCGGTCACGCCCACCACCGAGGCGATATTGATGATGCGGCCCTTGCGCGCCTTCATCATGCCGCGCATGACCGCCTTGGAGGTGTGGAACACGCTGGTCAGGTTGGTGTCGATGATCGCCTGCCAGTCGTCGTCCTTCATCCGCATCAACAGATTGTCGCGGGTGATGCCGGCGTTGTTGACCAGGATCGAGATGGCGCCGAATTCCTTGCCGATGGCATCGATCAGGCCATCGACTGCAGTCGCGTCGGTGACGTTCAACTCACGGCCGTGTCCGCCGTGGGCGGCCAGACGCTCGCCGATCGCCGCGGCGCCGGAAGCCGAGGTGGCGGTGCCGATGACCGTGGCGCCCTGGGCGGCCAGGGTATCGGCAATGGCCGCACCGATGCCGCGACTGGCGCCGGTGACGAGGGCGATTTCGCCCTGCAGGGGCTTGCTCATGATTGCTGTTCCTCGATGGGGGACGCCGCAACCGTGGCCGCGAACGTCGAGGGATGCCGGCACGGCCGGCAGCGGCGTTGGATCAGTGCACCCACGCGTCGAGCGCGCCGGCATAGTCGGCAGGCGTTGCCAGCGGCCGCGCGTCCAGGCTCTTGTCGATACGCTTGATCAGCCCGCTCAGCACCTTGCCCGGGCCGCATTCGGCAATGCGGGTGATGCCCCGGCTTGCCAGCGCCTGCACGCAGCCGGTCCATTGCACCGGCAGGTAGAGCTGCTCCACCAAGGCCTGGCGGATGGCCGTGTTGCCCTCATGCACGCGCGCGTCCACGTTCTGCACCACCGGAATCTGCGGGGCGTGCCAGGTCAGCCCGGCCATCGCCTCGCCAAGCTGATTGGCGGCATCGCGCATCAGCGGGGTATGCGAGGGCACGCTCACTGCCAGCTTGACCGCCTTGCGCACGCCGCGCTCGGCCAGCAGCGCCAACGCGCGATCCACCGCCGCAGCGTGGCCGCCGATCACGATCTGACCGGGCGAATTGAAGTTGGCCGGCACCACCACGTCGCTACCGGACGCCTGGTCACAGACCTCCTGCACCACGGCGTCTTCGGCGCCCAGCACCGCAGCCATCGCGCCAACGCCCGCCGGTGCCGCAGCCTGCATGAACTGGCCGCGCAACCGCACCAGATGCGCACCATCGTGCAACGACAGGGCGCCAGCCGCGACCAGCGCGGTGTATTCGCCCAGGCTGTGTCCCGCCAGCAGCACCGGGCGCTGCCCGCGCTGGGCAGTCCACAGACGCCACACCGCCACGCCCGCAGCCAACAAGGCGGGCTGGGTGTATTCGGTGCGATTGAGCATTTCTTCCGGGCCGCCCTGGGACAATGCCCACAAGTCGACGCCGGCGCCCTCGGAGGCTTCGGCGAACGTTTCACGAATCTGCGGGTGCAGTTCGGACAGTTCGGCCAGCATGCCTAAGGACTGCGAGCCCTGGCCGGGAAACACGAAGGCGAGAGTGGATTCGGTCACGCGTTGCTGCCTACAAAAATCGAGCCGGGATCATACGTGCGAAATCGCCCCGGCGTCTGTACTGCCGCGTATGCAGAAGGCTCCGCGAACGTGTCGCGACGTCGCGAAACCGCACACCGGGCCTGGTCGGGCCGGGCGCGCGCAACGGCAACCGCCGCGCTGACGCGCCGCTATTCGGGTTCAATGGTGAAAGCGTTGCCGGCAAAGGCGGCGCGGCCAGCGCCCGCAAGGCCGGCGGGCGAGGAAGTGAAGGGCCAGGCGCACCCGGTGCTGCCACCTGCGCCTCGTCTACCCTGGCAATGGGAATGTTGCCGCTTGTCCACGCAGCATCCCGTCCTCATCGACGAGTTGCCAGACCACACCGTCGGCGATCCGGAAGCGGGAACCATCCTTCGCGATCCGCACACCCGCGTAGTTCCTGACGACGCCATCGCGGGTGACCGCATCGAGCAAACGCTGACGTTCCGCGCGTTCCGGCAATTCTGCCGATAGCCGCGATGGCATGCCGACGAACTCGCCCCAGTTGTAGCCGAATACGCGCTGCGCCGCCTGATTCGCATAGACAAACCGCGGATCTGCCGCGATATCGTGCGCAAGCAGGGCGAACGGCGCATCGCGATACAGCCAATCGGGCTCGATCTGTCGATCTGCGACCAGCGGGCGGCCTGCAAACCGCTGGTAACTGCCAGTGAGCAAGGCGACGAAAACGGGGTCGTGGGCGGGGTGCATGCGCAGACTTTACTTGCCGGCCGGCCTGTCCGACGCCCCGGCCCGCAGACAGGTCGCATCCAGCGAATCAAGCCACTCACGTGACCTAAAACCGGGCGCTACCCTTCACGGAATTCAAGCGCTCCGGAAACCTACACAGGCCCCAGGCGGCAAGATTGCCACCATCGCAAGGAAAGACGAGTGTCCCGCCATGCACGCATCCGCGTGAGTGGACGTGCGCACCTGCTCGGCGCAGGACGCAGAAACGTCAGTAGCGCAGCAGCGCCGAGCCCCAGGTAAACCCGCCGCCGAAGGCTTCCAGCAACAGCAACTGGCCGCGCTGCACGCGACCGGAGCGCACCGCCTCGTCCAGCGCCAGCGGCACCGACGCAGACGACGTATTGCCATGGCGATCCACGGTGACGACCACCTGATCCATCGGCAGCTCCAGCCGCTTGGCGGTGGCTTCGATGATGCGCAGGTTGGCCTGATGCGGAATCAGCCAATCCAGGTCGTGCTTGTCGAAGCCATTGGCCGCCAGGGTCTCATCGACCACCGAGTCCAGCGCCTTGACCGCATACTTGAAGACGTCGTTGCCCTTCATCAGCAACGCGCCGCCGCCATTCTTGCCTTCGCCGAAGCCCACCGAGACCCCAACCGGGTCCCACAGCAGTTCTTTCTTGCTGCCATCGGCGTGCAAATGGGTGCTGAGGATGCCGGTTTCTTCGTCGGCCTTGAGGATCACCGCGCCGGCACCATCGCCGAACAGCACGCAGGTGGTGCGATCGGTCCAGTCGACGATGCGGGTCAGGGTTTCTGCGCCCACCACCAGCACGGTCTTGGCGTCGCCACTGCGCACGAACTTGTCGGCCACGCTGAGCGCGTAGACAAAACCCGAGCAGGCAGCGTTGACGTCCATCGCACCGCAACCGACGTTACCCAGCCGGGCCTGCAACAAGCAGGCGGTCGACGGAAAGATCAGGTCCGGGGTGGTGGTGCCGATGACGATCAGATCGATCTCGTCGGCGGTCACACCGGCCGCTTCCATCGCCTTCAGCGAGGCGAAATACGCCAGATCGCTGGTGGTCTGGTCGTCGGCAACGATGTGACGTTCACGGATGCCAGTGCGCGAGAAGATCCATTCATCGCTGGTGTCGACGATCTTCGACATGTCGTCGTTGGTCAACACCTTTTCGGGCAAATAGCTACCCGTGCCCGCGATTCTGGAATAGATCCGCTTGCTCATACTGTTCCCTGTTGCAAGAGCCGCGGTGACCGGCGGCTCCTGAAGAAGCGAGAGTCACCCGGCCGCGTCGAACGCGGCGGGCGCCACGGATCAATCTTCTTGGACGGCCGACGACTTGGTCGCGATCACCTTCTTGCCACGGTAGTAACCGTCGGCGGTGATGTGGTGGCGCAGATGGATCTCGCCGCTGGTCGGGTCGGTCGACAGCTGCTTGGCGGTCAGGGCATCGTGCGAACGACGCTGGCCGCGACGGGACGGGGTGACACGGGATTTCTGCACAGCCATGGGATTGCTCCAACTTTAGTTCGATAACTTGTCTGTTGAGTCGAACAGCACGCTCTACGCCCGCGTCGACCTGTCTTACCGCCCTTAACAGCGGCGGTTACTGTTTCTTCAACGCTGCCAGCGCCGCGAACGGACTGGCCTTGTCCTGCTCTTCCTGGGTCGGAACCCATTCGGCGTCGATCGCTTCGCTACCCGGCGCCACCGGCACCACTGGCACCGACAGCACCAGTTCGTCCTCGACCATGTCGACGGCCCGCAGCATGCCATCTTCCGGTACCAGCAACGCTTCGTACTCGGCCGGCAATGCAGCTTCGTCGGCCTCGTCACGGATCAAACCAAGACGCTGTCTGATTTGCACCGGATACAGGAAGCGTTGCAGGCTGCGCTGGCAGGCCAGCGGAAGCTCCACATCGATACTGAGTTCGACATAGGCGACCTTGAGCAGGGGGTCTTGATCGAATTGAAGCGAATAGACACATTCGCCATCGGTATCGACAAGGCTTCCCTGCAGGCGGGTCATCGCAGATAGCGGGATGCGGCCATCGAAGCGCCTGCGCGCTGCGACCATCCGCCAAGCATCCAGCATTTCGGGCACGTTCGCGGACATAAGCCGCAGAATGTTAAAGACCCGCGGCAGCCCTGTCAAATGACCCCATTCATGCGATTGCCGCATGGGCCGCAGGACGGCAGACTCCCGTGACCACCCCGGTAGCGCCCCATGATGCCACGCCTGATCCTTGCGTCCACCTCTGTCTATCGGCGCGAGCTGCTTACCCGCCTGCAGCTCGACTTCGACACCGTCCGGCCGGAGGTCGACGAGCAGGCGCAGCCGGGCGAATCCCCGAGCGCACTGGCCAGCCGCCTGGCCGTGGAAAAAGCCGCCGCGGTGGCAGCCCGCTTCCCCGCCGCCTGGGCGATCGGCTCGGATCAGGTCGCCGACCTGGACGGCCAGCCGCTGGGCAAACCCGGCACGCGCGAGCGGGCCCGAATGCAGCTGACTGCCATGTCTGGCCACACCGTGCGCTTCCATACCGCCGTCAGCCTGGTCGGCCCGGAGCGCCAGCTGCACGCGCTGGACCTGACCGAGGTGCAGCTCCGCGCGCTGACGTCCGCCGAGATCGAACGCTACCTGGACGCCGAACCGGCCCTTGATTGCGCCGGCAGCTTCAAATGCGAAGGCCTCGGCATCAGCCTGTTCGACGCGATCCGCTCGCAGGACCCCACCGCCCTGGTGGGCCTGCCGCTGATCGCGCTGGCGCGCTTGTTACGGCAGGCAGGGCTTCAAATTCCCTGAGATGCGCAGCGACTTGTCGGTTCCCTAACCAACCAACACGCCCTAAACCAAGTGCTGGACGCTGCTTGGCCTCGTTGAACAAGCGATCGACAATAGCACTTGCAAACCTGAACTCACCGGTTGCTAGGCGTCGCCTCTTCAAAAGGCGCGTATCCATACGAATACCAAGTGCGCAGACGATCCTCTGCAAATTTGGCGCGCCAGTCATAAGCCTCTAGCAACACTTTCTGGTCTATTTTAGGATATTCACGCCTCACCTGAACAGCAATTTGCCGCGAGCGCTCTGCCACTTTCATGGATTTCTTTGCAAGATGAAGCCCATTAAACGCAGCAGCACAAAGGCAAAACAACAATAGCGGCCTCACCCATCTCCACTGCGATTCATCGCGGAAAGCAGCAAGCATCACCCCAAGCCAACCAATCCAGAATAAAATAGAAAAACTAGCATAGCGCGGCATGAAGCCGTGCTCAGGACCGAAAAGTGCAGCACGCCCCCATGCCGTCATGATTGCGAAGCCCGTTGCAACCACCATAAGACTCAGCCAGGGAACTAGGTTCGCTCGCAATCGCACACGCACCACCGCCCAAAGCGTCAACATTATTGCGAGAACGGCGAAAAAAGGCGCCAACTCGTTAGAGAAGTGCATCACACCACTTCCCAAATAATTCAAAACGTAACGAGATATAACAAAAACTCCCGGATTCGCTGCAAACTCACCCGCATGCCCATCATGCAACAGCATGACAAGCCACATCACTGAGATCAACCAGGGCAGGCACATTGTCAGACGCCGGCCTACCGGAAAACCCACATGCCTAATTAACAACCATATTGCAACAGGAAAAACTGCAAGGGCAGTAGAGAAACCCAACACGCCTACCGTCGCACATGCCACAGCGCCAAAATTCGCAGGCCAGCTTATGACTCCATTAGTCAAAAGATAGACAGGCGCAACGACCCCCAGAAGACTGACAAATACGGCAACCTGCCAGCCCCACTGCAGATTAATGAGATGCCCAGGGTATAGCGCAAGTAAAACAAATCCATACATCCAACCAACACTCAGACGCGCACCAAAATCGCGCAGCGCCATTCGAACAATAAAGAAGCTACATACAGCCAGAATAAGCGAACTCACCAAACAATCTAGCCAGGTTTGCCCTTCCGATAACCAGGTAGTCAACAATAAAATTGCGTAGGCTGCAGTATGCAAATGACTACCATCATGCACTTTCCAAAAATCCGAATTTCCGAGATGTCCGTCTTGCCATGCCTGATAGATAGGCACTATATCAAGGTGATCCCAAAGCAAAATTGGAATTCGCCACCTAAAAGTCAGCCATGTCAATATTCCAAATGCACAAAAGAATACCCACCAAGTTAACTGGCGCATGCTAAAACCAGAACGTAAACCTTCAGAATGCGGCGACACATTCGCGACCTGATTTATCGAATTATAATCATTCACCTGTATTTTTCCTTGGAAAATCCCTAGGCAGCGAGGACAGAGATCGTAGCGGTAACAACTGCTGAAAAAGCTACTAACTCCGCGCTAGGACTGGAACGCATTGGGCAGAATGTCACCGACCTACAACAAGGTGTTGCTCCCACCAATCTTCCACGCTGCCGTCGCGGCCGTGCAGGCGTAGCCCCAACCAATGCGTGCCGGGCGGCAAGGCGTGGGTGTCGAGCGTGGCGGTGAAGCCGACGTTGGGGTGCTGTGGATCGTTGGAGATTTTCCAGTATGGGCGCACATCGAGCGGCGTGCCGTACCTAGCCTGCGCGACCGGGCGACCGTCGAGCAGCAGCTCGACATTCGCCAGCCCGACGCCATCCTTGAAGGCCCAGCCGCGCACCTCAAACTTGCCGGACACCGAGACCTTCGGCAGCGGCGCATCGATCCAGGCCATCGCCGGGGCCACGCACGGGCCCGGCTGGCGTTGCGCAGGCAGTGCGAACAGCAGAAAGCGCTGATAGCCGTGATCGGTGGACACCACGGTGGGCGGCGGCAGCGGGCCGACCATGTCGCAGATGGCGTGGTAGCGCTTCAACAGCTCGCGATAGCGCTGATCGCTGGGTGAGAGCACCAGCAGCCGTGGTCCGGTGCGCGTGCCATCGCTGAGCAGGCCCCACTGCTGCAGCTGCGCGCTGCGCCCGTGCTTGTCGTTCAACGTGGCAGGCAGCACCTCGATCTTGGCGTCGTGCAATTGGAAGCCGAGCTCGGCGCCAACCTTGAAATTTTCTGCCAACACGCGTGTGCCTGGCGGCATCTGCGCCAATCGGGATTTGACCGCATGGGCCAGATCGTTCCAGCCGGCGAAGTTGCGCGGGTAGTACTTTTCGCCAGCGGCATGCGCGCGGATCGACGGCACCGACACCGCCAGGTAGTAGCCGTATGCGCCAAGCATGCCCAGCAGTGCGATGAGCCACGCCGCGCGGCGCAGCGGATGCGGCCAGCGCATCAGGATCACCGGCACCGCCACCAGCAACGCCAGGTAGCCGGGCAATGGCCAGTGGAAGCTGATCCGCTCGGCATCGCTGAAGAAGCCCAGCACGAAGATCGCCACGGTCGAAATGCCGCCGAGCAAACCGAAATAGCGCCACTGCGCGCGCGAGCCGCCGCCGCTGCGGGTGCCGGCCAGACCGACCTTGACCATCGCCCAGGCCAGTAGCGGCGTCACCGCCACCGTCTGGATCAGCACAAACCACAGCCCGCCGATCTGGAACCGCCACGGGTGCCGGTCGACCAATTGAAAACGCAACCCGGCATCGTCGTGGTCGGTATTCCAGAACAGCAGCGGCAGCCAGCTCACCGCGCCGACGGTCAGTGCCATCCAGATGCGTGGGTCGCGCAACACCGCACGCCCCTGCGGGATGCACAGCAATGCGATGCAGCCCACCCCGATCACCCCGACAAAGCGGTAGTGGCTGAGCGCGCCGATGACCAGGCCGATGGCGAGCTCCAGCGCGCTGGTGGCATCGACCTCGCGCAATAAGCGCGCCCCGGCATCCATGCACAGCACCGCCGCCAATGCCATCGGCACATCCGGCACGGCCAGAATGCCCAGCGTTGCAGACAGCGGCATCAGCAAGGTCAGGCTGCCAGCTTGCCACCCCATCGTGGAGCCGAACCAGCGTGTGGCGATATGCGCGATCAACCAGGGAATCAGCGCGGAAATGGCCAGAAACGGTAGCCGCAGCGCCAGCAGATGATGTCCGCCCAGCTCCACGCCCAGTCGCGCCAGCCAGGCGGTCATGCCCGGCAGATCCGAATACGCCGCCGCCAGATGCTGGCCTTCCTGCCAGTAGAAGGCCTCGTCAACGAAGAGCGGCAAGCGTGCGGCGATCAATAGCTTGACGGCTGTCGCCAGTGTCCACAGGATCACGAAGGTGCGATGTGCGCGTTGGTCCCCCTGCATTGCCCTGTGCACTCTTCTTTTCACCTACGGAATTGTGATGTCGACACCGCTGCGTTCCACGGAAATGCTAACCGATGCGCTGCGCCAATCGCTGCGGCGCGCACAGGACCAGGTCAATTCGCTGCTGCTGGGCAAGGCGCAGGAAGTGCGGCTGGCATTCGTGGCCTTGTTGTCCGGAGGACATTTATTGATCGAGGACCTGCCCGGCCTGGGCAAGACCACGCTCGCCCATGCGATGGCCTCCAGCCTGGGGCTAGGCTTCCAGCGTGTGCAGTTCACCTCCGACCTGCTGCCGGCCGATGTGCTGGGCGTGTCCGTTTACGACGCCGCCTCGCGGCAGTTCCAGTTCCATCCCGGACCGGTGTTCACCAACGTGCTGCTGGCCGACGAAATCAACCGGGCCCCGCCGCGTACGCAGAGCGCGCTGCTGGAAGCAATGGCCGAGCAGCAGGTGACCCTGGATGGCGTGACGCATGCATTGCCGGAGCCGTTTTTCGTGATTGCCACGCAGAACCCGGTCGATCTGTCCGGCACCTTTCCGCTGCCCGATTCGCAGCTGGACCGTTTTCTGCTGCGGCTGAGCCTGGGCTACCCCAGCGCCGATGCCGAGCGTGCGCTGCTGTCGGGTACGGATCGGCGCGAACTGATTGCCCAGGCCGCCCCGCAACTGAGCGACGCCGACGTGGTCGCGCTGCGCGGTGTGGTCAACCAGATCCATGCCAGCGATGCGCTGATCGGCTATGTGCAGGCCCTGTTGCTGCGTAGCCGCCAGCATGCCGGGGTGCGCGTGGGCCTGTCGCCACGCGCCGGGATCGCCTTGCTGCGCGCGGCCAAGGCCTACGCACTGCTGCTTGGGCGCGAGCACGTGCTGCCCGAAGACGTGCAGGCGCTGTTTGTGGCCGTGGCTGGGCACCGGCTGGTGCCGGAAGCCGAATCGTCGTCCGGGCCGGCACTGGCCAAGGCGCTGCTGCACAGCGTGCCGGTGGACTGACCTGGTGCGCGCGCACCTGCGCGGCATCGTCCGCCGACTCAGCCTGCTGGCGCGGCCGCGGGGCGCGGAGGGCTTGCCGATCGTGCTGGATCGGCGGCGCATCTATGTGTTGCCGACCCGCTTCGGGCTGTTCGTCACGGCGTTACTGCTGGCGATGCTGCTCGGCGCACTGAACTACAACAACAATCCGGCGCTGCTGCTCGCGCTGTTGCTGGCCACGGCCGGGATCGCCAGCAGCATCATGGCGCACCTGCAGCTATCGGCACTGCGTATCGAAGCGGTCTCGGCAGAACCGGTGGTCGCCGGCGAACCGCTGCGCATGCGGGTGTCGCTGGCGCGTCGCGATACCCGCTTACGACGCGGGCTGCGGCTGGATCATCTGGACAGCAGCGGCTTCTGTGCGTTGATCGAGCACGACATGGCCGAGATCGACCTGCTGGTGCCGACCGAGCGCCGCGGCTGGCAGGATATCGAGCGCATCCGCCTGTCCAGCACCCAGCCGCTGGGCCTGGTGCGCGCCTGGTCGTGGGTATGGCCGGAAACGCCGTTGCTGGCCTACCCCCGGCCCGAAGAACAGGGTCCGGCGCTGCCCGAGGGGACGGGCTCGCCCAACAAGACGCGTCTGCATGCGCAAGGCGAAGAGCTGCACCAGCTGCGCCCGTATCGCGCTGGCGACGCTCCGCGCACCATTTCCTGGAAACACTCGGCACGGCGCGACACCCTCTTGGTGCGCGAATACGAACAACCGCTGGGAATCGACGTCACACTGGACTGGCGGGCGCTCAGCGCGCTGCCGTACGAGCGCCGCATTGCGCGCCTTGCCCGCTGGGTCAACCTGGCCGAGCGCGACGGGCGCCGGTATCGCCTGCTGTTGCCTGGCCAGCCACCGTTAGGTCCCGCGCAAGGACCTTCGCACCACCACCTGTGCCAACGCGCCCTGGCCCTGCTTCCGCATGACTGAGCCCTCGCCCCCGATCAGCCAGGCCAGCCGCGCCTGGGTACTGGCCACCAGTTGGCTGGCCTTGACCCCGCTGCTGTTGCAGTTGCCCGGCCTGCTTGCGGCCACTGTCGCGGTGGCGGCGGTGCTGGTCGGCGTGCTGAGCTGGCGCGGCACCTTGATGGCGCCGGTGCGGCTGTTGTTGGTGATCGCAATGCTGGCGGCGGTGTATTGGCAGATCGGCATGCGCTTTGGCCGCGACACCGGCTGCGCGGTGCTGGCATCGATGCTGGCGATCAAGGCCTCCGAACTGCGCACCTTGCGCGATGCCCGCAGCCTGTTGGGTTTTGCGTTGTTCGCACCGTTTGCCGCCTTTCTGCTCGACCAGGGCCCGGCAACGATGGGCCTGGCATTGTTGGCGGTGGTCAGCGCCTTGCTGAGCATGCAGCGGCTGGCCGACGAAGAACACCACGCCGCCACGCCGGCCCTGCGCCTGCAATTGCGCAGTATGGGCAAGCTGGTTGCCATCGGCGTGCCGCTGGCGCTGGCCACGTTCTGGTTGCTGCCGCGGCTGAGTGCGCCGCTGTGGGGCGTGCCCGAGCGCGCGCTATCCCGGCCTGGCCTGTCGGACAACATGTCGCCGGGCGAATGGATCGACCTGATGGCCGACGACAGCCCGGCCTTGCGCGTGCAATTCGCCGGCAAGGCGCCGCCGCCGCAACAGCGCTACTGGCGCGGCCCGGTGATGTGGGACTTCGACGGCCGCACCTGGCAGCGCGCGCGCTGGACCGGCCGCGGTCAGCCCGCTTCGGTCACCGCAGGTCCGCAAACCTACCGTTATCGCCTGGATTACGAGCCCACCGATCGCCGCCAGCTGGTGTCGCTGGATCTGCCTACCCAGGGCGTGCCCAACGCCGAGTTATCGCCGGACTACGAACTGTTGGCGCAACGGCCGTTAAGCGCACTGACGCGCTGGGACCTGCAATCGGCACCGCCAACGCGCTTCGATACCGACCTGCCCGACCAGTTGCGCAAGCGTGCACTTGCCCTGCCGCCCGGTTTCAATCCGCGTACGCTGACGCTGGCACGGCAATGGCGTGGCGAGGCCGGCAACAACGACGATGCGGTGGTGCAGCGCGCACTGCAGTGGATCACCCGAGAATTCGCCTACACGCTGGACACGCCGCTGCTCGGCCGCAACAGCGTCGACGAGTTCCTGTTTCAGCAAAAGGCCGGTTTCTGCGAACACTTCAGCTCCTCGTTCGTGGTGCTGATGCGCGCGGCCGGCATCCCGGCGCGCGTGGTGACCGGGTATGCCGGCGGCACCTACAACCGGTTGGGCAATTACTGGGTGGTACGCCGCATGGACGCGCACGCCTGGACCGAAGTCTGGCTGGCCGGGCGTGGCTGGGTTCGCGTGGACCCCACCGCCGCAGTGGCGCCGGAACGCATCTACGACACCCTCGAAGATCGCCTGCAAGCCGGCGGCGGCAACGACTTCGCCGACCTCGGCACATGGGCCAGGCTGGGCCAGGTCAGCGACTGGCTGCGGCGCGGCTGGAACGAGCTGGTGCTGTCCTTCGATGCCGACCGTCAGCAACGGCTGCTGCAACCCTTCGGCATCGATCGCCTGGACACCTCGCAGCTGGCCGCCATCTTCGGCGTGTTCGCGGTAAGCGCGCTGGCGTGGATGGGCTGGCTGCTGGCACGTGGCGAACGTGAGCGCGACCCGTTGCTGCGCGCCTGGCACCGGCTGAGCCGCCGCTACCGCAAGCTCGGCCTTGCCCGTGAACCGCACGAACCGGCCGGTGTGTGGGCGCAACGTGTCGCCCGCTCACACCCGAATACGGCACTGTTGGCACTCAGCCAACGTTTCGCTGCCGCGCGATACGCTGGCGCTGATTCGGACAGCGCCACTCTCTTGAAAGACTTGCTGCAGCATCGCCCGCGAACCGGAGCTTCCTCATGAGTACCCGTTTTCTTGTTCCTCTTATCGCTGTGCTCGGGCTCGCAGCCTGCGCCACCGCACCCAAGCCGCTGCAGGGCCAGTTCCCCGCGGTCAGTCCGAGTGATTCAACTGCCAGCGCCCAGGTCGGCACGTCCGTGCGCTGGGGTGGCAAGATCATCAAGACCACGCCTGGCCAGGGCCAGACCTGCTTCGAGCTGATCTCGCGCCCGCTCAATGCCAGCGGTCGCCCCGACCGTAATGCCGTGGATGCCAGCGATGGCCGCTTCTTGGCCTGCCGCTCGGGCTTCTACGATCCGGCGGTGTTCGAGCCGGGCCGCGAAGTGACCTTCATCGGCAAGATCGAAGGCTACGAAACCACCAAGATCGGCGAATACGACTACAAGCTGCCCAAGGTCAATGCCGACGTGGTCTACCTGTGGCCGGTCGTGCGCGACGTGGAAGTCGTGCCGGCTTACCCGTATGGCCCGTGGGGCGACCCGTGGGGCCCGCGCTGGGGCGGCGGTTGGGGCTGGGGCCGCGGCTGGTGGTAATGCGCCGCTGACCTGGGTTACTCGCAAAAACGCCGCTCGCAGGGAGCGGCGTTTTTGTTTGTGCACGACGATCGCTGCATGACGCGGCTTGCGCGCAACGCGCGATCCGACGACGCGTCAAGGCGTGCCGAAGCGGCCCAGCGGCGCACCGGCCAGCAAATGCAGATGGAGATGGAACACCGTCTGGCCGGCATGCTCGCGGCAATTCATCACGATGCGGTAGCCGTCTTGCGCCAGCCCTTGTGCGCGCGCATAGGTCGCCGCTGCGATGGCCAGCTTGCCAACCAGCAGCGCCTGCTCCGGCGGCACATCGTCCAGGGTCGGAAAGGCGTGCTGCTTGGGAATGAAGAGCACATGCACCGGCGCCTGCGGCGCGATGTCTTCGAAGCCCAGCACCTCATCGTCCTCGTAAACGATGGTGGCCGGAATTTCGCGACGAATGATTTTGCCGAAGATGGTGTCGGTCATAGACGGGATTCGGGATTCGGGATTCGGGATTGGCCAAAGCTTACCGCGCGCGCCGACCGGCTTTTGCGAATCCCCAATCCCGACTCCCCAATCCCGGCCCTCAAAGCACCTCACTGCGGGTGCCGAAGGCGTGCGACAGGGTGCCGCGGTCCACATACTCCAGCTCGCCACCCAGCGGCATGCCCTGGGCGAGCCGGCTTGGGCGTACTGCGTGCTGGCGCGCCAGTTGCGCCAGGTAATGGGCCGTGGCCTCGCCTTCGACCGTCGCATTGGTGGCGATGATCATTTCGGTCACTTCGCCGGCAGCCAGACGCTCGCCGAGCCGATCCAGCCCCAGTTCGCGCGGGCCGATGCCATCCAGCGGCGACAGGCGCCCCTGCAGAATGAAATACAGCCCGCGGTAGCCGGTGGCATGTTCGATCGCCAGGCGATCGGCCGGCGACTCCACCACGCATAGCTGCTGCCGGTCGCGGCTGCTGCTGGCGCAAATGGTGCAGATTTCCGATTCGGTGAAGTCGCGGCATTGCACGCAATGCCCCACCTTTTCCACCGCGTTGCCCAACGCAGCGGCCAGCCGCCGCCCACCCTCGCGCTCGCGCTCGAGCACGTGATAGGCCATGCGCTGGGCCGACTTCTGGCCCACGCCGGGCAATACCCGGAAGGCCTCGATCAGTTGTTCGAGCAAAGTGGACATTGGGTGGCCGGGATTGGAAATTCGGGATTTGGGATTCGCAACGGCAAAGGCCTTTGCGCTTGGCTAATCCCGAATCCCCACTCCCGAATCCCCTCGCTTAGAACGGCAACTTCATGCCCGGCGGCAACTGCATGCCGGCGGTCGCAGAGCCCATGCGGTCCTTGGATTCGGCGTCGATCTTGTTGGAGGCGTCGTTGAAGGCGGCGGCGATCAGATCCTCGGCCATCTCCTGGTCGGAGAGGATGCTCGGGTCGATGCGCACCTTGCGGCACTCCTTGGCGCCGGTCAGCGTCACGCTGACCATGCCACCACCGGCGGTGCCGGTGACTTCCAGCTTGGCCAGTTCTTCCTGGGCGCGCTGCAGGTTTTCCTGCATCTTCTGCGCCTGCTGCATCAGTTGGGCAATATTTCCACGCATGGGTCGTTACTCGTCGTAAGGGCGGATGGAATCGGGCACGATCCGCGCGCCTTGCTGCTGGATCAGCAACTGCACCGTCGGGTCGTTCATGAAGGCTGTTTCGGCCGCGCTCTGGCGCTCGCCTTTCTGGCGGTTGGCACGCTCGTGCAAGGTTTCGACATCGGCGCTGCCGGTTTCGATGACGATGCGCGGCGGGTTTCCCAACACCGGTGCCAGCGCCTGCGCGAGGTTGGCGATGGAGCGCTCAGAGTTCAGATATTCGAAGCCAGGCGCCAGCGCCAGCCGCAGCACGCCATCGCGATGGCCGATGAATGCGGCGTTGGCGGCCAGCTGCCGCGACGGGCCATTCAAGCCGCTGCGCGTGACCAGCTCCAGCCATTGCTCGGCATCGGCGATGCGGCCGTCATCGAGCAGGGCCGTCGCGTCGGTCGCCGAGCCTGATGCAGCCCCTGCCGTTGCCGATGGCGCGACCACCGCTGGCTCCTCAAGCGACGAGGGCTCGACAAGCGACGACACTGCGACCGAAGCCGGAGCCTCCACCGCAGCGTCGGACGCAATCGCATCGGGGTGCGCGAGCTCGACGGTGGCAGATGGCGGAGCCATCGCCGCTTCGGGCGCAAGCACGGCCATCGCGTCGGGTGCCGGCGCGACCTGCGCACGCACCGGCGCATCGTCCACTGCCCACGGCGGCGTGTCGTCATTACGCGCACTGGCTGCAGACGCACGGCTGGCCGGAGAAGACTCTTGGGGGGCAAGCACGACAACGGGAGGCGCAGCCGAAATCGGCGTTGCCCGGGTCGCTGATGCCGGCAAGGACGCTTCCGCAGCCGGCATCGTATCCGTCACCGCAGCAGGCGAGGCCACTACGGCGGGCGCTGCCGCTGCCGGCGCAGCAGCCTGACCGCCGGCAGCGCCAGAACGCGCACCACCGCCCGCCGTGGCACCGCGACCGTCGTCCGAGCCGCCAGCCGGCACCGCCGCTGCGGGGCGGAAGGCAAGCATGCGCAGCACTGCCATTTCGAAACCGGCGCGCGGGCTGGGCGCCAGATACAGGTCGCGTCGCCCGTTGAGCGCCATCTGGTACCACAGCTGCACCACTTCCGGCCGCAGCTGCGCCGCAAACGGCGTCGGGTCGATCCCGTCGCCGACAAAGGCCACCGATGGCACCAACTGCTGCACCTGCACCCGGTGCAGGGCCTCGGCCAGGGCCTCCAGCACACCGCTCCAATCGGGCGAAAATTCGGCCAGCGCGGCCACCACCTGCAACAGGCGCGCGCCATCGCCATCGGCAAGCGACTGCAGCATCGCGCCGACCTGGGTGCGATCGACCGTACCCAGCATGGTGCGCACCACATCCTCGCGCAGCGCGCCGCCGGCATAGGCGATGGCCTGGTCCAGCAGCGACAGACCATCGCGCAGCGAGCCGTCGGCCGCCTTGGACAGCTGCACGATCGCCGACGGATCCGACTCGATCTGTTCAGCGGCCAGGATGCGCGTCATCTGCCCCTGAATCTGGTCTTCGTCCAATCGCTTGAGATTGAACTGCAGGCAGCGCGACAACACCGTCACCGGCAATTTTTGCGGGTCGGTGGTGGCCAGCAGGAACTTCACGTGCTCCGGTGGCTCTTCCAGCGTCTTCAGCAGCGCGTTGAACGCCGCCTTGGACAGCATGTGCACTTCGTCGATCAGATAGACCTTGAACTTGCCGCGCGAGGGCATGTACTGCGCGTTTTCGATCACCTCGCGCACATCGTCCACGCCGGTGTTGGATGCGGCATCGATCTCCAACAGGTCGATGTAGCGCCCGGCGTCGATGTCCAGGCAGGCCGGGCACGTCCCGCAGGGATCGGCACTGGTGCCGGTCTCGCAATTGAGCGATTTGGCGAAGATGCGCGCGATGGTGGTCTTGCCCACGCCACGGGTGCCGGTGAACAGGAACGCGTGATGCACGCGCCCACTGTCGAGCGCGTTACTGAGCGCGCGGACCACGTGTTCCTGGCCTACGAGTTCGGCAAAACGCTTCGGGCGCCACTTGCGGGCGAGAACGAGATAAGACATCGGGCAACCGGCTCTGTTTGAGCCGATATTGTGCCATGCCCGGTCTCAGCGACTGCGGCTGGAAGATTCAGCTTGTGGTACGGGCCGGCGACCGCTAGAATTTGCGGCCCTGTTCGACCACGGTCGGGCAGGCACGGAGAGGTGTCCGAGTGGTTGAAGGAGCACGCCTGGAAAGTGTGTAAGCGTCTAAACCGCGCTTCGGGGGTTCGAATCCCCCTCTCTCCGCCAGAATACGCAAACCCCTGAGAAATCAGGGGTTTTTTGTTAGCGTAAAAACTGGCTGCAGCTGCGCAAGTCGGAACACACGACGCCCATGCGCATCCCTCATCATCTTGTTCGAGCCCCCTCCGGACTCTGGTCCTACCGACAGCGTGTGCCGGTCGATTTGCAGCCCATCGTGGGTCGCCAGACCTTCAAACGCACCCTGCACACCTACGACATGCGCGAGGCAAGACTGCGCGCGCTGACCCTGGCCGCCCGCTATGCTCAGGTCTTCACTGTGTTGAAGGAACGACGCATGCAAAGCCGAGACGACGACCTGGACGCGCTTCTGGCGCGCCTGACCGGCACCCAACGCCCGCAGGAGCTGACCTTGAATCGGACGCGCTCGGCGGACGGGTCGATCACCGAGCAATGGCAGATCGACACCCCAGAGGACGTCACACTCTTCCAGCAGCTGATGGCGCTCACCGCCCCGCAGCCCAGCGCGCTGGGGGAGCTGATTCAACAGCACGTGCCGCCTCTCCCCACGCCGAGGCGGGTAACCAAACCTTCCCTCGAATCAATCATGCTCGGGAAGGCCCGAGACGCCTGGCTGAACAGCCTCAAGGGCAGCACCCTGCCCAAGACCTGGACCATCAAGCGGACCGCCATCGAGCTGTTGACCAGCTTCTTGGGCGAGAAGACCAAGCTGCACACGGTCACCCGCTCGGACTTGGCGCGTTGGTATCAGGACATGCGGGAAAAAGGCGCCTCTACACCCACGCTCACCAACAAGCAGTCCTACATCGGCGGCAAGGGCGGGTTCTTCGAGTGGGCCCAAGCCTCCGGCCACTACCCCCGTGGCGACAACCCTGCGTCTGGGCACGTGAGCTACTCCACCCGCGAGAAGCGGGCCCGGCGCAAGTTCGCCTTCAAAGCCTACGACGCCCACCAGGTCCAGGCCCTGTTCGCGCCGGCCGCCTTCGAAGGTCTGCCCTTGGCTGCGCGGTGGGCCTCCCTCATTGGCTTGTATACCGGTGCCCGCGCGTCGGAGGTCGGCCAACTGCTGACCGCCGATGTGGTGGAGGACGGCAGTATCCCTTGCATCCAGATTTCGGACGAGGGCGAACATCAGAAGGTGAAAACGGATGTGAGCTTGAGGACGGTGCCGGTCCACCCTGACCTACTCGCGTTGGGCTTCCTGGACTGGGTCGAGCATGCGCGCGCCCAAGGACAGGAACGTTTGTTCCCAGCGGCCAAAGCCGACGCCAAGAACGGTCAAGGCAACTGGATTTCCAAAGCCTTCAGCCGACACCTGGCCGAGGTGGGCAAGAACTGGCCCACGGCCAAGCGCGGCTTCCACTCGCTCCGCAAGACCTTGATTCAAGAGTTGCAGGGCGCGGGCGTGGTGTCCGAGCTCCGGGCTCAGTTGGTCGGCCACGAGTTGGACGACGAGCACCACGTCACTTACAGCCGGGCGTTCACCGCCAAGGAGAAACTCAATGGCCTGGGGAGCGTATCGCCGGGGCTCTCGGTGTTGGCCTACGGCCTCGGTCTTCCTGCCCTCCTACCGTTGCTCAAAGAACCACCGCCGAGCAAGAAACCCTCGAAGCCAAGGAAGCAATCCACATGAGCACACCCAGACTTCCGCACGAATCCCGCGCCGCCGTGATGGCAGATTGCGACAAAGTCCATCGACCTGCCGCTCGATGTGAAGGTCTAGAGCCTTTACGAGGAACGTTCTAATCGAGGGATTGATCAAAAATTTTACCTGATTAGCCCTGACCTTCAGCCGCCAGTCGCAGGATCTGCGCCGCGCTGGGTGGATGCTGCTGTCACTCTGAAGCCAACGAGGTGACGTGATGAGCATCAATGCGGTGCAGTTCCAGGCTGGATTGTCGATGCCTGAGTTCTTCGCGTTCTACGGCACCGAGGCCAAGTGCTATCGCGCGCTCTACACGTGGCGTTGGCCGCAGGGCTTTCGTTGCCCTGTTTGTGCCGGGCGCGTGCGCTCGCGTTTCAAGCGGCGTGCTGCGATCTACTACCAATGCAGCGCGTGCCGGCATCAGACCAGTCTGATGGCAGGCACGATGTTCGAAGGCACCAAACTGCCGCTGCGCACCTGGATGCTGGCCTTGCACCTGTTGACCTCGACCAAAACCAACATGGCCGCACTGGAGCTGATGCGTCATCTGGGGGTTAACTACAAGACGGCCTGACGGATGAAGCACAAGATCATGCAGGTCATGGCCGAGCGTGAAGCCACGCGGAAATTGGCGGGTTTCGTGCAGATCGACGATGCCTATCTCGGCGGCGAGCGTAACGGTGGCAAGGCCGGACGCGGATCAGAGAACAAACAAGCGTTCCTGATTGCGGTGCAGACCGATGCCACCTTCACCGCGCCGCGCTTTGTGGTGATTGAGCCGGTGCGCAGCTTCGACAACACCTCGCTGCAGGACTGGATTGCCCGTCGCCTGGCGCCCGAATGCGAGGTCTACACCGATGGGCTGGCCTGCTTCCGCCGGCTGGAAGACGCCGGCCACGCGCACACCACGCTGGACACTGGCGGTGGTCGTGCCGCGACCGAAACGGCCGGTGCACGTTGGCTCAACGTGGTGCTGGGCAATCTCAAACGCGCCATCAGCGGCGTGTATCACGCTATCGCGCAAGGCAAATACGCAAGGCGCTACCTGGGAGAAGCGGCCTATCGTTTTAATCGTCGATTCCGCTTGCGCGAGATGCTGCCGCGACTTGCCACGGCCATGATGCAATCCAACCCATGTCCAGAGCCGGTCCTGCGTGCAGCGAGCAATTTTCATGGCTGAGAGTCAGGGCTAATCAGGAAATTTTAGGAGGCAATGGACTTTTGAGCTCGCAATGGAATCCTCTAAATAAAAAGCTACTCACTGGGAACTACTGACAATGACCCATCCTAGGTAAACGTCTCCCTTCGCTATCGACTGAAAATTGCGACAGAGACATCACTCGTCTTTTCGCACTCGAAATCACCATGACCAAAAATCCACGAATAATGCCAACGACAAGCACATCAGCAAGATTAAATTTTCACTCGCCGATCACCGCCCTCTTCACAGCTCGGCGCACTTAGCTAAATCGTCACAAGGAGCGCATGACAGTTGGTTAAATACTTCATCGACACTAATTCACTTCCTTAAGTAATTATTTAACCCATGCTGGGCAGTGAAGATTACTGCCACCGCCATTACTATAGAAAGGAATCCAAAAAATATAAAAGGAACATCAATTATTTTTTGATATTTCAAAAAAAACAGGAGTAGCGCTATTATCAGGCAAACACAAAATGTGCCGGCGCCGGCCAGCAGAGCCTTATCGCCTCTTACGGATTTGTATTTCATTTAGTGCACCACATTTTAGTTGCGCATTGTTGTAGTCCGCCTGAAGCTTGGGCTCCCACGCCACCGTTTAAACCCACGCTCGCCCCACCACTTTTCCCAATTTCCACGGACCCCTTCAAACCGCCCCCTTCAAAAGCACCAAGCTGGAGTTGCATTGATTGGCTTTTACCAGAAGACAATTCGCCAGTTCCGCAGGAACCGCTAACTGAGCCCGCCAGCCCCCCAATGAACCCGGCGGCTACCGGGGATGCCCCGCAACCCTTCACGTAAACGCACACTGTTAGAGCCGTATCGAGAGCAACACCTGCCTCGCCGCCCCCGCCCGCAGCAAAATTACCGTAAGAAGCTGCAACGCCAAACTGAGCATTGAGCTCCCCTTTATAACCAGATGTTTGGGCTCTCCGCCAGTCCTCTCGTTGCTTTCCAGGAGGGAAAGACCACCAACCAGGCGATTCAAGCCCGAAAAGGTCACTGGCATAGAAGGGGTTTAGGCCTACATAGGCGTATGTGCTAATTCCACCTCTTAAGCCGAGAGGATCACTCTGCCCATACCGCCCGGTAGCAGAGTCGTAGTCCCGGAAGTAATTTTGATTCAGTCCACTGGCCGCATCAAACCGCTGCCCTGGGAACCGCATATCCAACACCAACGCCGCTCCATCGCCATCCGGATCCTGATTCGGCGCCGTGTTGCCGAAGGCCTCGCCCTTTAGGCTCCAGCTCCACACCGCCACGTTACGAACCGGGTCAACCACCACGCGCGGGCTGCCCAAGTGATCGGGTTCGATGTAGTGCAGCTTGTTGGCGTTAGCAAGCAGGCCGACCGGGAGGTCGTCCAGCCAGATCACCTGTTGCTTAGGCACGCCGTTGTTATCGTAGTCGCCCAGCCAATGGCCTGATTCGTCATAAAGCGTGTAGGTGTTGGTGGTGCCGAGGAAGCGGCGCACCTGCTCGCCTTTACCGTTGTAGCGATAATTCATTGTCGACTCCCCGCAATTCAATGCCAGCTAAAACTAGAGGTCTGCGGTTGATGTTGATCACGGAACTCAGCGGGCGTTAGTCCGCCCAGGCTGTCGTGCGGGATCTGTTGGTTGTAGTCGGCAAGCCAGTGTTCGGTCTGTTCGCGGACCTCGCTCAGCGTGCGGAAGAGATGCATGTCCAGCACGCCGCGCCTGTAGCTGCCGTTGAAGCGTTCGATAAAACCGTTCTGCATCGGACGCCCCGGTTCAATGAAGTCCAAGGCGATGCCCTTACGCTCGGCCCACTCGGACAAGGCCAGCGCGACAAATTCCGGCCCGTTGTCCAAACGTAGCTTGTTCGGATAGCCGCGCCAAGCTGCGATGCGTTCCAACGTGCGGATGACGCGGGCGGCCGGAAGATTCAGGTCCACTTCGATCGCCAAGGCTTCCCGACTGAAATCGTCGATGACATTGAACGTGCGAAAACGCCGACCGTCCCATAACGCATCGGACATGAAGTCGATCGACCATCCAGCATTGGGGCGATCACCGCAGGCCAGCGGCTGTGGATGACGCGTCGGTACCCGGCGCCTGCTGCGACGACGTTGATTGAGCTTCATCAGGCAATACACGCGCCAGACCCTCTTGTGGTTCCACACATGTCCGCGACGGCGGATGATTTGAAAAAGTTTTCCAAATCCACGCTCAGGAAAACGCTCGGCCAACTCGGACAACAGCGCGATAACCTCATCATCCCGATCGGGACGACGCTGATAGCGCATCGTCGAGCGCGCCACGCCAACCACCGAACAGGCCCGGCGCTCGCTCCAGCCATGCTGCTCGATGAGCCAGGCCAGAAGCGGGCGCTTGTGCGCCGGGTCTACAGTTTTTTTGCGATGACATCCTTCAATGCATGGTTTTCCATCGCCAGCTCGGCGTACATGCGTTTGAGCTTGTTGTGCTCGGTCTCCAGGTCGCGAAGGCGCTGCACATCAGCGGCCTCCATGCCGCCGTACTTGGATTTCCAGACGTAGTACGTCGCATCGGAAATCCCTAGCTCACGACACACATCCTTGACTTGGCGGCCACCCTCGACCTGCTTCAGCGTGGCGACGATCTGGCTATCGGTGAACTTGCTCTTGCGCATTGGTGGTCTCCTTGATGGCTAGTGTGCCCGGAGACCTCTAGTTATGGCTGGATCAAGTTTACGGGGAGTCGACACACGGGGCCCATGCGGGGCGAAGTCTCTACTTTACGTCGGCACGGTTTTTCGGAGTGGGTCAGTCATCAGCTCACTGGTACAGACTCTGAGCCAGACCTCATCACCATTCTAGGCTAGCGGCGAGCATGCCAGACCCGCTACAATGGCGAACCATAAAAAACAGGACGCCTTCCTGGTTTGCGTGGCTGCAGGAGAATCAGGACGTTCGGGCGGGATCAGCCCCCTCCCCCTCTCTCCGCCAGTTTCATGATTTGCGCAATGACACCCATGTCGCAAATCGCAGGGCCATGCCAATGGCCCACGTCTTATGGTGGCCCCGTCGGTCCCTCGCGACGCTAGATCGAAAATCCCGCCAGGGCCGGAAGGCAGCAACGGTATCGATTGATGCGGGCGCCGAGGTCAACCGGCGGGGACACCACCCCAACTTTCGGCAATGCCAGGCGAACTAGCTGGAACCTCTGGCTTGGGCGCGATTGATCGAACAACTACGATCATCACGTGCAGCGCTGCGCGCATGCGCAAAGCCGAGGCGAAAAGCTGACCAGTCATTCGTACCCGCCGTGGCGACGGCGCCCCCATCCCCGCAACGTGAGTGTTTCCCACGGCGCGATGCGGGCGCCGAGGTCAACCGGCGGGGACACCACCCCAACTTCGCAAGACTCCAGGCGAGCTACCCGGAGCATCGACTTGCGCACGATCGATCCAGCAAAAAGCGGCAGTCAGCTCGTGCTGCGCCGCGCGGCTATGCAAGGCCGGCGCCGGCTCGCGCGCAGGTGCGCGCCGGACCCGCATCCGCCTGCTACGGTTGCGATTGGGGATGCAACCAATCCGCGTCGCCTTCCAGGTAATGCTCGTGCTTCCAGATCGGCACGCGCGCCTTGACCTCATCGATGATGTAGCGGCACGCATCGAATGCGGCGCCACGGTGCGCCGCACTGACGCCGACCCACACCGCCATGTCGCCGATACGCAGCTCGCCCACGCGGTGCACGCAATGCGCGTGCACGATGGCGTATCGCTGCATTGCTTCGTCCAGCACACGCTGCCCTTCGGCCTGTGCGAGCGCGGCATAGGCTTCGTAGCGCAAGCCGGCCACGCCGCGGCCTTCGTTGTGATTGCGCACCCAGCCTTCGAAGCTGGCGAACGCGCCGGCATGCGGATGTTCCGCCCCCGCACGCAGCCGATCGATCGGCAACGGCACCTCGGAAAGCGCAAAGATCGCTGCAACCTGTTCGCTCACGCTCAACCTCCCGACACTGGCGGAATGAACACCACTTCGCTGCCATCGCGCAGCGCATCCTCCCAGCGCGCGAATGCGCCATCCACGGCCACACGCAACTGCGCAGGCGTCCAGCGCAGGCCATGCCGCGCATCGAGTTCCGCGTACAGGCTGCGCAGATCCTGTGCGCCGCTCTGCACGCGCTCGTCGGCAATTCCTGCGGCCTCGCGCAGGCTGGCGAAATACAGCACCGTCACCGTGGCGGTCATTGTGCCGCTCCGATGTCGCGCTTGCCGCCGCGCTTGGACACCAATTTGGTCGGACCAATGCTCATGCTGTGCGACAACGCCTTGCACATGTCATACACCGTCAGCGCCGCCACGCTGGCACCGGTAAGCGCCTCCATTTCCACGCCGGTACGATGCACGCAGCGCACCGTGCAACGGATATCCAGCAGCTGCTCGCCCGCCCAGTCGATCTCGAAACGGCAGGCATCGATCGGCAATGGATGGCAGAACGGAATCAATTCGTGCGTGCGCTTGACCGCCATGGTGCCGGCAATCACCGCCGTCTCCACGATGCCGCCCTTGGCACTACGCAAGCCGTTGGCGCGCAACTGTGCGGCCACGGCCGCCGGAAAGCGCACGCGGCTTTCCGCAGTGGCGCTACGGGCGGTAACCGCCTTGTCCGAGACATCCACCATGGTGGGGAGCCCGGCATCGTCCAGATGGGTCAGGCGGGCGGAGCGGGAATTTGCAGGCATGGGAAGTGACGCGAAGACAGGCACTCAGGATGCGGCATTCTCGGTGAACAAGGTGCCTTGATGGAACAGCAGCTGCCATCCGGCAGCATTGCTGCGCCACAACGAGCTGCGCAAGGCCTGCCGTTCAACACCCTGACGGCGATCCACCGACCGATAGCGCACCTGCGCAAGATCCGGTGCCAGCCGCGCGCATTCGAAGTCTTCTGCGCAGTACTCGGCAGCGACACCGGGGGCGCGCAGGGCCGCGATCACCTCGCTCCGCGTGTACCGGCGGCCCGACGTACCGAACTCGACAAAGGCCGGATCGAGCAGCGCTTCCAACACCTGCACATCGGCACGCTGCTGCGGATCGAGCAGACGCAGCTCCAGCGTGCGCAGCTGCACCAGCAGCGCGTCCTCGCTCATCCGCCGATCAAGAACATCTCGACCGGCTTGCCGCGCCGTGGCACCGAGGCGCGCACTTCGCTGTAGCGGTCGCCACGCACGCTCCAGCGCTGGCGCAGATGCATCGCCAGCGCAGACTCGCCGTTGGCCAGGGCCGGCTTGAGGTCGTGGCCCTGACTGGCGAACAGGCAGGTATACAGATGCCCGTCGGCCGAGACGCGCGCACGCTGGCAATCGCCGCAGAACGGCACGCTGACCGAACTGACGAAGCCCACTTCGCCAGCGCCATCCGAAAACGCGTGGCGCTGCGCCACTTCACCGGTGTAATTGGCGTCCAGCGCCACCAACGGCCAGCGTGCATGGATGCGTTCGTGCAATTGCGCCGAGGTCACCACCGCATCCGCCGTCCAGCCATTGCAACTGCCCACATCCATGAATTCGATGAAGCGCAGCACGTGCCCGGTGCCGCGGAAGTGCTCCACCAACGGCAGCACCTGATCTTCGTTGACGCCACGCTGCACCACGCAGTTGATCTTCAGCCGCTGGAAACCGGCCTGCTCGGCGGCGGCAATGCCAGCCAGCACCTGCGCAATTTCGCCGCGGTCGCCGCTCATGCGCCTGAACAACGCCGGTTCCAGCGCATCCATGCTGACGGTGATGCGGCGCAGCCCGGCCTGTCGCAGCGCGACGGCCTGGCGCCCAAGCAAGGTGCCGTTGGTGGTCAGCGCCAGATCTTCGATGCCCTCGATCGCGGTCAGCCGTGCGATCAGGCTCGGTAAGTCGCGCCGTAGCAGCGGCTCGCCGCCGGTCAGGCGCACCTTGGTCACCCCGACCGAAACGAAGGCACGCACCAGGGTTTCCAGCTGATCGAAACTCAACCGCTGCTGCGAGTCGAAGCCGTAATCGTCTGGCACGCGATCGGCCGGCATGCAATACCCGCAGCGGAAATTGCAGGCCTCGATCACCGACAGGCGCAGATCGCGCAGCGGACGGCCGTAGCGGTCCTGCATCGGCGCCGTGGCAAGATCCGGCAGCAGCAAGGCGCCCATCAGGGCACCGTCGCTGCGGTCGGGTTCGCCAGCGCAAGGTATTGGCCGGGCACGGCGACGCGGTGGCCACGTGCACGCAGCACATCGCCGTCGGCGTCGCTGGCGTAGTGGTACAGCAGCATGCGGTTCAACAGGTCCTGCGGGTATTCCCGCTCCAAATCGTCCACGCCAGTATGCGACGGGTTGCCGTGAACGCCGCAGTCATGCGCGATGAGCTCGCTGTCGTCCGCATAACGCTTCAGCATTTCGGGGATCGGTCGGGTATCGCCAGTCCAGACCAGCGCCCCCTTCAAACGCAATCCGTATGCCGTCTCGGGCCAGTGGTGGCGTACCGGGAACACTTCCAGCCGCACGCCGTCGTGCCAGAACGCATCGCCGACCGGCACCAGCTGGAATGCGTCCCAGAAGTTCGCCCCGCCCTCGGCCAGCACATTCGGGTAATCGGCGATGCGCCGCTGCAGCAGCGGCACGACCGGCGCCGGCACGTACAGGCGCGTGCGCCCGCGGCGCTCGGAAAAATAACTGTCGACGAACACCCGTTCCAGGCCACCGACATGGTCCAGATGCACGTGGGTGATGAAGATTGCCTGTGGCAGCTGGCCATAGTGGGCCTGATAGGCGGTCAGCCCCTCGCTGCCGCAATCGATGGTCAGCCAGGGCGCACCGGCGCGCTCGAGCGTGGCCATCGGCGAGCCAAGGGCCACCGCCGACGCATTGCCGACTCCCTGCACCCGCAAGCCCCAGTCCATCAGTAGCCCCGGCCCCAGGCCAGTTCGTAGGCCCGATGCAGGCGCGCATAGTCCTTGTCGACGTCCTCGCGGCTGCGGTTGCCGCGCAGCTTCAACAGCGAGCGATGCAGCCGCCTAAGGTTGCGCTCGCGCCAGCGCGTGGCCGGAATGCGCAGCACGCCGCGGTCGAAATCGATCAGCCAGCCATGCCCGCCGGCATCGAACAGGATGTTGTGCGCGTTGAGATCGGCGTGATCCAGGCCAGCGCGATGGAAGCGTGCAATCAGCTGGCCGGTCGCCTCCCACGGCGCACCGCGACCGGCCACCTGGGCGTGGTCGGCCAATGAGCGCACGTTTTCCAGCCGCTCCATCAACAGCGCAGCGCGATAGCCCACGCCTTCGCGCAGATAGCAGGCGGCCAACGGGCGCGGCACCGGCAACTTGCGTTTGATCAGTTCGCGCATCAGCCGGAACTCGGCAAAACTGCGCGTGCGCCCTGCCCCTTTCCACAGGTAGCGATCGCGGCTCACGCGTGCGGCCATGCCGCCGCGCAGGTACTGCCGCAACACGCTATGCCCGAATGGCGCATCCACGAACCACGCGCCGCCACGCCCGCCCGCGTCCACCGGCCGCGCCCTGTCGCCCCATGATTGCGGCGAAAACAGGCTGGCATCGGCTTGCCGCAGCCGTTCGCGGTCGAACAGAATGGCGCCATACCCGCGACCTTCGCGGTACGGCGCCAGCGCTTCGGTGGCATCGAAAGAAACCATCTATCGAGTCTAACAACACCATGGCTGTAACGCCCGCATCGCTGTGTTTGCTGCGCTTGTCCGCCCTGGGCGATGTCACGCACGTGGTGCCGCTGGTACGGACGTTGCAGGCCGGGTTTCCTGAAACCCAACTGCATTGGGTCATCGACAAGGCCGGGCTGAAATTGCTCGAGGGTCTGCCCGGCGTGCAATTCCACGCCTACGACAAACGCAGCGGGGTGGCCGGCATGCGCGCACTACGCCGGTCGCTGGCACCGCTGGGCCGCTTCGATGCCTTGCTGCAGATGCAGGTGGCCTTTCGGGCCAATGTGCTGTCGGCCTTCGTGCCGGCGCGGCGACGCATCGGCTACGACCGCAGCCGCTCCAAGGACCTGCACGGCCTGTTCGTCAACGAGCGCATCGCCGATCGCCCCGGCATCCACGTGCTCGACGTCATCGGCAGCTTTGCCGAGCCGCTGGGCCTGCGCCAGACCCAGGTGCGCTGGGACCTGCCGGTGCCCGACCAGGCGCATGCCTGGGCACGCGCGCAATGGGACGACGATGGCCGCCCGGTACTGATGATCTCGCCCTGCTCCAGCCACCCGCGTCGCAACTGGTATCCCGATCGCCTCGCCGCGCTGGCCGATCATGCCGCCGCGCAGGGCTGGCGGATCGTGCTGTGCGGCGGCCGCAGCGACCTGGAACGCAGCACTGCCGATGCCATCGTTGCGGCCGCACGCACGCCGGTGCTGGATCTGGTTGGCAAGGACACCCTCAAGCAACTGCCCGCACTGCTCGCGCGCGCGGACCTGGTGGTCACGCCGGATTCCGGGCCGATGCATATCGCCAACGCCATGGGCACCAAGGTGCTCGGCCTGCATGCGGCCAGCAACCCGCGACGAAGCGGCCCGTATTCGGACGTGCGCTATTGCGTGGACCGCTACGACGCCGCCGCGCGCAAATTCCTGCACAAGCCAGCCGACCAGCTACGCTGGGGAACGAAGATCGAATTCGACGAGGTGATGGCGCTGATCACCGTGGACGATGCGATCGCCGCCTTCGAGCGTTATCGCGCCGACCACTCACGCTGATTCTCGGCACCGGCGATCGGCAATCGATCGCCGCCACAGCCACAGCGCCGCATAGTTGGTGCGGCAGACACCGCGCGCAGCACCACGACGCACTCGCTACAGGATCGAGCAAGACTGACCACGGCAGTTGCCGGGTGGCGTGGACGGCGGGCGCTCACCACCCGAGTCGACGCGTGACATGCAACGCCTACGCACCGACTACGCGCGCCTCGTTGCCGTGCAGTCATTTCATCAGCCGCTGTATGTGGCTCGGCAATCCAGCGCCGAGCAAGTTGCAGCGGCGCCTGCGCAAGTGGGCTGAGATCGAGCGAACGCGTCCTGCAACCAATCGCGCCGTTCAGACCACCCGCGCAATCACCACGTCAATGCGCTCAGCCGCCAGTGGCGCGATAGTCCTGATAGGACTTTTCTTCCACATACGAAGAACCCAGCGCCAGGTTGATCTCCTTCTTGATGCGCGCGCGCTCGTCGTTCTCGATATACACGCTGCGCGCCAGCTGCACGAAGGCATCGTCGAAGCTCTGCGCCTGCTCCTTGAGGCGGATGTCGTCCTCGATCACCCACAGCCGCTCATTGACGGCCTTGAGCTCGGCGCGCAGGCGCACGATGTCGTGGCCGGCGGCCGGATGCGCCATCCAGCTGGTTTCCAGCGCAGACAGCTCGTTGCGCACATTGGTCAACTTGGCCGCATCGCGCATGCGCTCGGACTTGATCTGCAGGATCGCGATCTTGTCGAGCAGTTCACCAAAAGACACGGGCACCAGGATCTCGGACATGACAGGCCTCCAACGGGGATCGGGCGGATTGTAGTCATCGCCGCGGCCGGCGACTGCCACACATAAACAAAAGCCCCCTTGCGGGGGCTGATGCGAATCTGGCGGAGAGTGGGGATTCACTCGGCACTTCGTGCCTTCGCCCTACGGGCGGCTTCGCCGTGCAGACAGCTGCGCTGCCTGTCGAACCCGGGGATTCTCACCCCCCAATGCCGCCGGCGAAACTCACGCGGCACTGGCGCACCTACTCGCCTCAATCTGGCGGAGAGGGGGGGATTCGAACCCCCGAGGCGCTATAAACGCCTGCCTGATTTCGAGTCAGGTACATTCAACCGCTCTGCCACCTCTCCAGATGGTCCCCAGTGTCCTGGGGCCGTGCATCATACGGGCACATGGCCCGCGCCACAAGCGGCCCGGGCCGGCGCAGGCAGGGCCAGCGCGCGTCCAGGCGTGAACCGGTGCTGCGGCGCCTATGCGTGGCGTGTTGCCGCTAACCGGCCGGGCCGCGATGATGGTGGCGCATCTTCTCCTTGGCGACCCGGCCCCATGCTCGAATTCGGACACCTCACCCATGTCGGCCTGCGCCGTGACCTCAACGAGGACACCTACTACGGCGACAGCGAGCTGGGATTGTGGCTGGTCGCCGATGGCATGGGGGGGCATGCCTGCGGGGAAGTGGCCAGCGCACTGGCCCGCGAAACCATCGTGCGCGAAGTCCGCGCCGGTACCCCGCTGGCGCAGGCGGTACGCATCGCCGACGAAGAGATCATCAAGACCTCGCGCCGCTGCAACGACACCTTGCCGATGGGCACCACCGTGGTCGCCGCGCGCGTACTCGGCCAGCGTTTCGAAGTGGCCTGGGTTGGCGACAGCCGCGCCTACCTGTGGCGCGATGGCCGGCTGGCGCAGCTGAGCCAGGACCACAGCTATGTGCAGGAGCTCATCGCCCAGGGCACGCTGACCAGCGAGCAGGCACGCGCGCACCCCCATCGCAACGTGGTGACCCAGGCACTCGGCGTGACCGACCCGGCGCATCTGAATGTCGCCATCATGCAAGGCGAACTCAAATCCGGCATGCAACTGTTGCTGTGCAGCGACGGCCTGACCGAAGAGGTGGACGATGCCGCCATCGCGGCCACGTTGTCGCAGGCCGATTGCAGCGCGCAGGAATGCGTGGAATGCCTGGTCGCCGCCGCACTGGATGGCGGCGGTTCGGACAACATCACCGCGATCCTGGTGCGCAGTTACTGACGTAGCGCGGCGCGCGAGCAAAGTACCTCCGGCCAGACGCCTCACCCGGCGACCGCAATCTCCTCGACCGGCGGATCCCACAACGCACGCCCTGCCTTCTTGCGCAGCTGCGCCAAGCGTGCCTCGTGGGCCTGCAATTCGGAAGCGGTCACCGCAATGCGCGGACGCGGCAACAGCAGCGCCGGGTCGAACGCAATCACGCCGCTCGCCGCATCGGTCTGCTGACCGGCATCGGCACTGGCAAACCCGATTTCCTCCTGGCCCGAGGTCAGCGCGATATACACATCGGCCAGGATCTGGGCATCGAGCAACGCGCCGTGCAGCTGGCGATGCGAGTTGTCCACGCCCAGACGCTTGCACAGGGCATCCAGGGAATTGCGCTGCCCCGGATAGCGTTCGCGCGCCATCATCAAGGTATCGACCACCGTGGCGCGCTCGACGATGCGCCCGTAGTGATCGCCCAGCAGCGCCAGTTCGTTGTCCAGAAACCCCAGGTCGAACGCAGCGTTGTGGATGATCAGTTCCGCGCCGTCGATATAGGCGAGAAACTCATCCACCACCTCGCCGAACAGCGGTTTATCGGCAAGAAATTCCAGGGTCAGCCCGGTCACCTCCTGCGCGCCCGGCTCGAAGTCGCAGTCCGGCTTCAGGTAACGATGGAAATTGTTGCCGCTCGGGCGCCGCTCCAGCAGCTCCACCGCGCCGATTTCGACGACGCGGTTGCCCTTGCGCCATTCCAGGCCGGTGGTTTCGGTATCGAGAATGATCTGACGCATGTGTCCTCTTACGATGTCGCAAGACCATCGCGCTGGGCGATGGCCTGATTGCGGGCGAGCACGTCGACGCGCTCGTTGTCCGGGTCGCCATTGTGGCCTTTCACCCAACGCCAATCGATGCGATGGCGCTGCGTGGCCGCGTGCAACCGCTCCCACAACTCGCGATTTTTGACCGGATCGCCACCGGCGGTCTTCCAGTTGCGTCGCACCCACCCCGGCATCCATTCGGTGATGCCCTGGCGCACGTACTGCGAATCGGTATGCAACACGATCTGGCACGGCTCGGTCAGCGTTTCCAGCGCCATGATCGCCGCCATCAATTCCATGCGGTTGTTCGTCGATACCGCCTCGCCGCCGGCCAGCTCCTTTTCGCGGCCGTTGTAACGCAGCAAGGCCGCCCAGCCGCCCGGGCCGGGGTTGCCGAGGCAGGAGCCATCGGTATGCACTTCAATGGATTTCATCAGGTTCCAGAGTTGAACGTAAACAGGTCAGATCGTGGCCACCGGCTGTGGCCAGCGGGCAGGCAGGGCGATCGGCGTCGGCCCGATCGCCGCGGCAGCACGCTTTTCCACTTCCAGCAGATACACCGCGCGCCAGGGTGCCCGGCCGGGGTCGGTGGACTCGCCGCTGGGGCGCCAGATCGGCCCCAGGTAGCGCTCGGCCTGCACGCTGTGCAGACCGGCACGCTGGGCCAGGAGGCGCCAGCGATCCGGGCGCAACGCGACCGGCCCGCGCCGCGCCCAGCGGAAGCGGTAGGGGCTCATCGGATTGAGCGTGAACAGCCACAGACGGCCGCCGGGCATCAGCAGACGCTCGCATTCGGCCAGAAAGTCCGCTGCCCCGCCAACTACCGCATGTTGCGCCACGATCGCCTGCAGGCTCTCGGTCGGCAGCGGAAACGGCAGCGCGCAGCGTGCGTCGCCGGCAAAGCGCCCGGCACTGCGATGCAGGCGCAAACCGCGCCCTTGCAGCAACTCGCGCGCAGGCATGTCGGCGGTCGGCGTCAGCCACAACCACGGCTGCGACGGCCGTGTCTGTAGCGCTTCCAACGCCAGACGACGCTCCAGCTGAAGCAGGCCGCGCCCCGCGCCGGTTTCAAACCAGGATGAGACGCCAGCTTGACGTGAGAATGGCGGGGCAGGCATGGTCCCAATTCTATGCGACTGATCGCCCTGCCCGCATTCGACGACAACTACATCTGGGCGCTGATCGCTGCAGATGGCCGCGCCATCATTGTCGACCCCGGTCAGGCCGAGCCGGTCCTGGCTGCCGCGCAGCACCAGGGCCTGGTGCCGAGCGCCGTCCTGCTCACCCACCACCACGGCGACCATATCGGCGGCGTTGCCGAGCTCCAGCAGCGCTGGCCGAACCTGGCGTTGTTCGGCCCGGCCGACGAACGCATCCCGGCCCACGCGCATCAGGTAGGCCAGGGCGAGCGCCTGCGCCTGCTCGATGTCGAGTTCCAGGTGCTCCAGGTGCCCGGCCACACCCGCAGCCACATCGCCTTCGTCGCTGACGGCTACCTGTTCAGCGGTGATACCCTGTTCAGCCTAGGCTGTGGGCGGATGTTCGAAGGTACCGCTCCCCAGATGTTCGACTCGTTGCAGCGCCTGGCCTCCCTGCCTGGCGAAACGCTTGTGTGTTGCGGCCACGAATACACCTTGGCCAATGCGGCCTTCGCGCTGCACGTCGATCCCACCAACGCTGCCTTGCAGCGCCGTCAACAGGAAGCCCAGGCCATGCGTCATGCAGCCCGTCCTACCCTGCCGATTTCGCTCAAGAGTGAACTGGCCACCAATCCGTTCTTACGCACCGGCCGCCCCGAGATCCGCGCTGCAGTGGCACCGCGCGCAGCCGGCGAGCTTTCCTCTGAAGTCGATGTTTTCGCCGAACTTCGGCGCTGGAAAGACGAATTTCGCGCATGAGGCGCCTGGTTTTGACAGTGCTGGCCGTCTGTTCGGCCATCGCACCGGCAGCCGCATCGCCCAATGACGCAAGCTCCGCCCCCGCCAGTAGCCAGACCGCGCAAGCCAGCGCGCCAAGCCTCCGCAACGGGCGCGAGATTTTTTCGGCCTTCCTCGACGGTCGCGCCGACCCGGGCTGCGACAGCGCCCATAGCGATGCCCGCTGGGAACAGCATTTTTCGCGCGCCCCGGCACGTCTGGCAGACGATGCGCAGGATGTCCTGCCGTTATTCGGTTATGTCGTCGACGAGTTGCGTAAGGCCGACATGCCGACCGAATTTGCGCTGATCCCGTTCGTGGAAAGCGGCTACCGCCCCGGGGCCCGCAACGGCAGCGGCCCTGCCGGCCTGTGGCAGTTCATCGCGACCACCGCGCGCAACCACCAGGTGCCGGTCGGTGCGCAATACGACGGACGCCTGTCGGCAGTGGACTCCACCACTGCGGCGGTGCGCTATCTCAAAACCCTTTACGGCATGTTCGGCGGAGACTGGCGCCTGGCCCTGATGGCCTACAACGCCGGCGAGTACCGCGTGCTGCAGGCAATGCGCAGCGCCGGGATGAACGCGCAAAACGCACGCCCCTCCGAATTGCCGGGCATGTCCAAGGTTACCTACGACTATGTGGAGAAACTGCACGCACTTGCCTGCGTGCTGGATCACGCGCAACAGCAGGGCAACCTGCTGACGTCGCTGGATCGCCAGGTGCCCGTCCTCACCGAACATGCGTTGCCGGCAGGCACCAGCCTCAACGCCTGGGCCGGACAGCGCGCGATCGAGCCGCAACTGCTCGCGCGCCTGAATCCCGCCCTCGCTGGCGCGCGCGCTGCGCCGCGCGGCGTGCACGTGCTTGCGCCGCTTGCGCCGCCGCAGCCCGGTGCAAATAGCGCCATGGTCGCCTCTGCCGAGGTGGGAACTGGCGCCGCCAGCAGCACTCCCGCACCGACCGCCGTTGCCTCTGCAGCCAGCAAAGCGTCGACCTCGCCAGCACGTACCCACACCGTGCGCAATGGCGAATCGGCCTGGGCGATCGCACGCCGCTATGGCATCACCGTGACGACGCTGCTCGCCACCAATGGCCTGGACAAAAGCGCCATTCTGAAGCCTGGCATGGTGCTGTCGTTCGACGACTCGCCCTAAAGTGACGCGCCAAGGTGCGACGCACCTTGGACGTTGTCGTGGGCACAGGCAGGCAGTAGGCGGTAGGCGGTAGGCGGTAGGCGGTAGGCGGTAGGCGGCATGATCGCGCCGATCCTGAACTTCGCTCACCAACCCAGCCTTCTCGTCAGGCCGCTTCGGTCGCGAAAGATGGATCTTGAGCGTTGCCGGGGTGCAAAGGCACAGTTAGCGTCTGCTGCGCGTCGCGCCGGGGAATCGACTTGGCGCTGTACGTGCGAGCCGAGCTCCGGCAAAACTCGAAGCTTGCAGGCCTCTCTGCAATGCGCGCCACGACGTTAGCGGTGCTCCCCGGCGAGTCAATACGCCGAGCCATTCAGCTGACCCGGCCACCGGAGATCATCAGCGGGACACCTGGCATGTCTGTCAGGAGCGCTCCCGGCGCGCGCCGTCGCCCAATCGAGCGTCAGCGACGACTGCCAGATCGTCAGGCGACTAGCCGACAACCGGCGATTGGCGCCCAGGAATCGCAGCTCCCGGCAGCCATGCAGCGCGCAGACACCGCCGGCAAATCGACATGCGCCGCGGAAGATCGACGGCGACTGCGCGCCAGCCGGCCGGTGTTCTCCACGACAAACGCCCAAAGAAAAAGCCCGGTTGCCCGGGCTTTTCTCACCAATCGATTATCCAGCCTTACAGCTGGGCTTCTTCGATCTGGATCTTGTAGCGCTTGCGCATTTCCTTGACGTAAGCCTGCGCAGCGTTGTTTCCGTCGATCTGGCTCAACTGCTCGCGCAGCATCGTCTGCTGCTCGGCCGGCATCTGCTTCAGATCGCCCGGCGTCGCCTTGCTGATGACAAAGACAGCAAAGCGCCCGCCATCCAGCTCCACCTTGCCAACCGACGGCTTGCCTTCGGTCGGTCGCGGCGCGCTGAAGATCGCACGGTTCGCAGCCGGGGTCGGGATCGGTGCCGTCCGCGGTAGCCCCGGGATCGGCTGCACCTGCAGCTTCTCGCTGGCGGCCAGCGCCTGCAGCGTCTCACCCTTCTGCAAGCGTGCCAGCAAGGCATCGGCAGCCGCCGCGGCGGCCTTCTCGGCACGGTCCGCACGGATTGCCGCGGTCACCTTGTCGCGCACCTTGTCCAACGGCAAGGCCTGTTCGGCGGTGTGGTTGGTGACACGCAACACCACGCTATGGTTCGGCGCGATGGTGATGGGATCGCTCACCGTACCGTCCTGCACCAGCGTTTCTGAGAACGCCGCGCGCAGCACAGCCGGGTTGGCAGCAACACCGCTGGCATCACTGCGCGAGAACGGCCCCAAGGTCTGCACCGGCAAGCCGACCTGCTTGGCCGCCGGCTCCAGCGCGGTGGGGTTCTTGTAAACCTGGTCCACCAACTTGCCACTGACATCGGCAAAGGCCTTGTCTGCGTCAGCCTTGAGCTGCTCGGCCGCCAGTTGGTCGCGCACCTGCTCGAACGACTTGCCCTGGCCGCCCTTGACCTCACGCAGCTGGATCACGTGGTAGCCGAATTCGCTCTTGATCGGGCCGACTACCTCGCCAGCCTTCATCGAGAACAGCGCGTCCTCGAACGGCTTGACCATCGTGCCCTTCTCCACCCAGCCCAGGTCGCCGCCGGCATCCTTGGAGCCGGGGTCCTGCGAATTGGCTTTGGCCAGCGCAGCAAAGTCGGCACCCGGCTGCTTGGCCTCGGCAGCGAGCTTGGCAGCCTTTGCCTCGGCAGCCTTTTGCGCGGCGGCATCGGCGCCGGCGCTGATCAGGATGTGCGACGCAAGACGCTGCTCCGGCTCGACGAAACGTGCCTTCTCGTCTTCATAGCGCTTGCGCAGCGTGGCCTCGTCGGCCGCAGTGGCTGGCGGCATCGTGGCGGCGTTGAGCTCCACGTATTCGATCATCACGGTTTCCGGCTGACGGAAATCCTGCGCGTGCCCGTCGTACCACTGCTTGATCTGCGCATCGCTCACCGGCGCGGTATCTGCGGCCGGTGGCGGCAGCATCGCCAGCTCCACATCGCGCGTTTCGCCCATCAGCTTGAGCAGGCGCTCGAACTCGGACTTGGTGGCAAAGCCGGACTCCGCCACCGCCTGCGGGATGACCGACTGCTGCAGGCTATCGCGCACCAGCGCATCGAACTGCGCTGGCGTGCGCGGCGGCGTGCCCTGCGCGAGTGTGGCGCGGTACTGGTCGGGACTGAACTTGCCATCGACCTGGAATGCGGGAATGTTGGCGATGTAATCGCGCACGGTCGCATCGCCGATGACGATTCCAGCGTCTTCCGCCCCCAATCGCACCACCTGTTCGTCGACCAGTTGGTCGAGCACCTGCAGCTTGTTTTCGCGGGACTCGAAGGTGCGCGGATCGAATTTCTCGCCCTGACGCTGACGCTCCTGCATGCGCGCCTGCTCAAAGCGCGCGCGGAAATCCTGCGTGCTGATTTCATGGTGCTGCCACAGCAAAGAGACCGGCCACCACGACGGTGCCGATTTCCACCAGGTCGGCGGCGCCTGCACCTTGGCCACGTTGTTGGCGCCAATGCCGCCGAGGTAGCTGTTGTCGATGACGAACAGGAACGGAATCATCAGCAACCCCAGGATGGCGGTAGCGATCCAGCCTGACGTCTTGTCGCGAAGTTTCTGCAGCATTGGCAAATCACGGCCTGTGGGCGAGCCGCGCAGTGTAACGCGCTTGACGCCAGGCACCCAGCCCAATGCCCGTGACGATGGCGTCGTGCGCATTCATCGGTCCAGGGCGAACGGCGCCAGCTCGGGCCAGATACCCGAGTACCTTCAGACGCAGCAGAACGCGCCGCTGCCGGATGCGCTGCAATACGCCGCACCGGCATGCCTGCATGGACCCACACCCATCAACCGACATCCAAAAAAAAAGCCCCCGGCACAGGGCCGAGGGCTTTGTATAACTGGCGGAGCGGACGGGACTCGAACCCGCGACCTCCGGCGTGACAGGCCAGCATTCTAACCAGCTGAACTACCGCTCCGCTTTAAACTTGGACATCTGCCCCCACCCCATTCGCATGACGAATTTCGTGGAGAAAACGAAGCCCCCAATTGCTCAGGGGCTTCGCGTGTAACTGGCGGAGCGGACGGGACTCGAACCCGCGACCTCCGGCGTGACAGGCCAGCATTCTAACCAGCTGAACTACCGCTCCGCGCTTGAAACATTTGCCTGGTGCTTAATGGTGGGTGCTGAGGGTTTCGAACCCCCGACCCTCTCCGTGTAAGGGAGACGCTCTACCGCTGAGCTAAGCACCCTAGCGAGTCGATTAGTTTACTGCATCCTTCAGGGCTTTACCAGCCTTGAATGCAGGATTCTTCGAAGCAGCGATCTTGATGCTGTCGCCGGTCTTCGGATTGCGGCCGGTGCGCTCGGCGCGCTCGCGGACCTGGAAGGTACCGAAGCCAACGAGGGTGACGGCGTCGCCCTTCTTCAGTGCCTTGGTGATTTCGCTCACAACCGCGTCAACAGCACGGCCAGCTTCAGCCTTGGAGATGTCAGCGGCAGCGGCAACGCCATCGATCAATTCGGTTTTATTCATTCTTGAAACTCCCTTTGCGGCAGATGCCGCGGAATCGACAATCGGCGCTCTTGCCGTAAGCGAAGAACCCGACACAAGTGGTATCGCATGACGCATCACATTTGCCGCGCCCACGAGTCGTGCATTTATACCAGCGCCCCCAACAGCACGCAAGCCAAAACCCAATAACGACGCGGGTTTTGGCTTGTTTTGGCGAGGCTCAGACAGCCCTCGTTAGTGCTTGACGCGGGTACCCGGCGTGCTACGCGACTTGCCGCGCACGGTCACGCGCGAGGCCGCCTTGCGTGCCTTTTCCTTGCCGGCCTTCTTCGGCGCGAGCGGACGTTCCAGCGCCAGATCGAGTACCTCGTCGATCCACTTCACCGGCACGATCTTCAGATCGCGGGTCACGTTCGGCGGGATGTCGGCCAGATCCTTGCGGTTCTCGTCGGGGATCAGCACGGTGCGGATGCCACCGCGCAGGGCCGCCAGCAACTTCTCTTTCAAGCCACCGATCGCCGATACCCGCCCACGCAGGGTGATCTCGCCGGTCATCGCCACGTCGGCGCGGATCGGCACCCGGGTCAGTATCGACACCAGCGAGGTCACCATCGCGATACCTGCGCTTGGACCGTCTTTGGGCGTGGCGCCGTCAGGCACATGCACATGCACGTCCTGCTTCTGCAGGAAATCCACATCGATGCCAAGCCGCTCGGCGCGCGAACGCACCACCGACAATGCAGCCGATGCCGATTCTTTCATGACATTGCCGAGCTGGCCGGTGAGGATCAGGTTGCCCTTGCCCGGCACCAAGGTGGACTCGACCTGCAGCAGTTCGCCGCCGACTTCGGTCCATGCCAGACCCGTGACCAGACCGATCTCGTTTTCTTCTTCGGCACGGCCGAAGTCGAAGCGACGCACGCCCAGATACTTGTCGAGATTCTTCGCGTTGACGGTGACCAGTGCCTTCGGCTTGCCCTTCTTGGCAACCGCCTTTTTTGCCGCCGGCTGCGGACCTGCGAGCGCAATCTCCTTGACCACCTTGCGGCAGATCTTGGCCACTTCGCGTTCGAGATTACGCACACCCGACTCACGCGTGTAGTAGCGCACGATGTCCTGGATCGCGTCGCTGGCGATTTCGATCTCTTCCGGCTTCAGGCCGTTGGCCTTGATCTGCTTGGGCACCAGGTAGCGCGTGGCGATGTTGAGCTTCTCGTCCTCGGTGTAGCCGGGGATGCGGATCACTTCCATGCGGTCCAGCAACGGACCGGGAATATTGAGCGAGTTGGAGGTGGCGACGAACATTACCTCCGACAGGTCAAGATCGACTTCCAGATAGTGGTCGTTGAACGAGTTGTTCTGCTCCGGATCGAGCACCTCCAGCAATGCCGACGACGGGTCGCCACGGAAGTCCATCGACATCTTGTCGATCTCGTCCAGCAGGAACAGCGGGTTCTTGCTGCCGACCTTGTTGAGGTTCTGCACCAGGCGGCCCGGCATCGAACCGACATAGGTCCGGCGGTGGCCCCGAATTTCGGCCTCGTCGCGAATGCCGCCCAGGCTCATGCGCACGAACTTGCGGTTGGTCGCCTTGGCGATCGACTGCCCGAGCGAGGTCTTGCCCACGCCCGGCGGCCCAACCAGGCACAGGATCGGCCCCTTCATCTGCTTCACGCGCGACTGCACGGCCAAGTACTCGAGGATGCGTTCCTTGACCTTGTCCAGGCCGTAGTGATCGGCGTCCAGCGTGTCTTCGGCAACCTTGAGGTCCTTGCGCACCTTGGTGCGCTTTCTCCACGGCACGCCCAGCAGCCAGTCCAGGTAGTTGCGCACCACGGCCGCCTCGGCGGACATCGGCGACATCTGCTTGAGTTTGTTGAGCTCGGCCTTGGCCTTGGTTTCGACCGGCTTGGGCATGCCCGCCTCGGCGATCTTGCGCGCCAGCTCTTCCAGCTCGCCGGGCGCATCGTCCAGGTCGCCCAATTCCTTCTGGATCGCCTTCATCTGCTCGTTGAGGTAGTACTCGCGCTGGCTCTTTTCCATCTGCGACTTCACGCGGCCGCGGATGCGCTTTTCCAGCTGCTGCACGTCGATTTCGCCATCGACCAGGCCGACCAGCAATTCCAGCCGCTCGCCGATGTCGGTGATCTCCAGCAGGCGCTGCTTGTCGGCCAGACGCACACCGATGTGGGCGGCGATGGTGTCTGCCAGGCGGCCCGGCTCATCGATGCCGGCCAAGGTCTGCAGCAGCTCCGGCGGCAGCTTGCGATTGGTCTTGACGTACTGTTCGAACAGCGACATCAGCGACCGCGCAATCGCTTCCACCTCGCGCGGCTCACGCGCATCGCTGGCTTCGATTTCGGTGCCCTGCCCCTGCAACGCGCCGTCCTGCTCGACCACCTTGTCCACGGTGACCCGCGACAGACCCTCGACCAGCACCTTGATGGTGCCATCGGGGAGCTTGAGCAGTTGCAGCACCTGCGCCAGGGTGCCGACGGTATACAGATCGCCGGCAGCCGGGTCGTCGGTCTCGGCCGACTTTTGCGCAACGAGCAGGATGCGCTTGTCCGCCTCCATCGCTTTTTCCAGCGCACGCATCGACTTGTCGCGGCCGACGAACAGCGGGATCACCATGTGCGGAAACACCACCACGTCGCGCAGCGGCAACACTGGCAGATCGAGAATTTCTGGTTGGGACTGGGCCATGGGGCACTCCGCAGGAATGGGGGTTTTTGGGGCAGTAAAAAGCCGATGGCCCCGTTATGGGGCCATCGGCGAGGTGTTGCAAGTAGCGTTCGGAAAGCGGTTATCCACCAGCGAGGCCGAGGCCTGGCGAGGCGGCCAACGGACTCAGTCTCCGGACGCAGCCTTGGCGGGCGCCGGTTGCGCCTGGTAGATCAGATACGGCTCGGATTTATGCTCGATCACCGACTCGTCCACCACGACCTTGCTGACATTTTCCTGCGACGGCAGCTCGTACATCGTGTCCAGCAGCACCGATTCGACGATGGTGCGCAGGCCGCGGGCGCCGGTCTTGCGCTTGAGCGCCTTCTTGGCGATCGCAGACAGGGCATCGGGGCGGAACTCCAGCTCCACGCCTTCCATGTCGAACAGCTTCTTGAACTGCTTGGTGATGGCGTTCTTGGGCTCGGTCAGGATCTTGATCAGCGCCGGCTCGTCCAGCTCTTCCAGCGTGGCGACCACCGGCAGACGGCCGACGAACTCGGGAATCAGGCCGAACTTGATCAGATCTTCCGGCTCGACTTCGGCCAGGATCTTGCCCACTTCCTGCTTGCGCTCGCTGCTCTTGACCTTGGCGCCGAAGCCAATGCCGCCGGCATCGTTGGAACGCTGCTGAATCACCTTGTCCAGCCCAGCGAACGCGCCGCCGCAGATGAACAGGATGTTCTTGGTGTCCACCTGCAGGAATTCCTGCTGCGGATGCTTGCGGCCACCCTGCGGCGGCACCGAGGCAACCGTGCCCTCGATCAGCTTCAACAGCGCCTGCTGCACGCCTTCGCCGGACACATCACGGGTGATCGACGGGTTCTCGCTCTTGCGCGAGATCTTGTCGATTTCGTCGATGTAGACGATACCCTGCTGCGCCTTTTCGACGTCGTAATCGCACTTCTGCAACAGCTTCTGGATGATGTTTTCCACGTCCTCGCCGACATAGCCGGCTTCAGTGAGCGTGGTGGCATCGGCGATCGTGAACGGCACATTGAGCAGGCGCGCCAGCGTTTCGGCCAGCAACGTCTTGCCCGAACCGGTCGGGCCGACCAGCAGGATGTTGGATTTCGCCAGCTCGACGTCATCGTTCTTGCTGCGGCTCTCGATACGCTTGTAGTGGTTGTACACCGCTACGGCGAGCGTGCGCTTGGCGCGCAGCTGCCCGATCACGTATTGATCCAGCACCTCGAGAATCTCGCGCGGCTTGGGCAGGCTGGAACGTGCCGACTGCGCCTTCTCTTCGAGTTCCTCGCGGATGATGTCGTTGCACAGCTCAACGCACTCATCGCAGATGAATACGCTGGGACCGGCAATCAGCTTACGGACTTCATGCTGACTCTTACCGCAGAACGAGCAGTAGAGAATCTTGTTGCTGTCGCCGGAACGACCTTGGCGGTCTTCGCTCATGCTTCTGTTACCCAGTTACCCCACCCGATGCACGGGGGTTCGATTTCGAGAATAGCACAGGGTCGGGAGGACATTCGCCCCGCCCGACCCTGCCGGTTTTTCCTACAATTTCAGTGACTTGACGATCAAGACGGCTGGATCGACTCTTCCGGACGACGCTCGAGCACCTGATCCACCAAGCCGTAGGCCTGCGCATCGACCGCGCTCTTGAAGTTGTCGCGTTCGGTGTCGCGCGCGATGGTCTCCAGCGATTGGCCGGTGTGCTTGGCCAGGATCTCGTTCAAGCGCGAACGCAGGGTCAGGATCTCGCGCGCGTGGATGTCGATATCGGTCGCCTGGCCCTGGAAGCCACCCAGCGGCTGATGGATCATCACGCGCGAATTCGGCAGCGCGTAACGCTTGCCCGCCGCACCCGACGCCAGCAGCAACGCGCCCATCGAGGCGGCCTGGCCGACGCAGATGGTGCTGACGTCCGGCTTGATGTACTGCATGGTGTCGTAGATGGCCATGCCGGCGGTGACCACACCACCGGGCGAATTGATGTAGATGCTGATGTCCTTTTCCGGGTTATCCGCTTCCAGGAACAACAGCTGGGCCACGATCACGTTGGCCATATGGTCGTCGATCGGACCGACCAGGAAGATCAGACGCTCCTTCAGCAGACGCGAGTAGATGTCGTACGCACGCTCGCCACGGCTGGTCTGCTCGACCACCATGGGCACCAGGTTCAGGGCTTTGGTCACAATGCTCATCAGTCTTCCCGTTGTGGCAGCGGCCTGTGCCGCTGCCCGTGTTCGACATCCGCACCCCAGACTGCGGGCGCGGTTCTTCTCTTACTGCCGGATCAGACGCGGATGGCGTCCTGGAACGACAGCGACTGCTCGGTGTGCTGGGCGCGCTCGGCGATCCAGTCGATCACCTGCTCTTCCATCACGCGGCTCTGCAGCCCGTTCATCAGTTGGGGGTCGTTGCGGTACATCTCAATGACCTGTTCCGGCTCTTCGTAGGTCGAAGCGATCAGACGCAGCGTTTCGCTGACGCGCTTGGATTCCAGGCGCAATTCGTTGCGGCGCGCCACCTCGCCCACGAGCAGGCCGACCAGCACGCGCTTGGCGGCGGCATCCATGAATCCCTGGTGCGCGTCGGCCGGCACCTGACCCGGATCGCGACCGCTGCGGCGGACCTGCTCGACCTGCTGGGCCAGCATCGAACGCGCTTCGTTCTCGACCAGGCGCGGCGGCATTTCGACATGCGCGTAGGCGGCAATCAGCTGTTCGCCCACTTCGCGGCGCAGGCGGTTCATCAGCGCACCCTTGAGCTCGCGCTCCAGGTTGGTACGGATATCGGCGCGGAACTGCTCGGCATCGCCACTCTTCACGCCGAAGCTCTTGATGAACTCCTTGTCCACTGCCGGCAACACCGGCTCGGAGACTTCGACCGCCTTGACGTGCACCTGCACGGTCTTGCCGGCCAGCTGCGGCACGCGCCATTCGGCGGGGAAATCGACGGTCAGGGTCTTTTCTTCACCCTTGGTGAGGCCTTCCAGGCCCTTTTCGATCTGGTCGAACATCACGCCCGAACCCAGCACGCTGCTGCCGGTCTCCACGCCTTCGGCGGGCAGACGCTCGTCGCCGGCCTGCGACCAGGTCTCCAGCGCCACCAGGTCGCCGACCTGCGCACCGCGCTCGACCGGATTCCAGGTGCGGCGCTGCAGGCGCAGGTTTTCGATCATCTGGTCGATGTCGGCATCGGTCACTTCAGCGGTCGCGCGCACCACCGACAGCTTGGTCACATCGATGTCGCCGAAATCCGGCACCACTTCGAAGGTGGCGACGAAGTCGAAATCGGTCTCGCCCTGATCGATACGCGGGTTGCCGGCCAGGCGCAGCGAATGCTCGCGCACGGCCGAATCGAAGGTCTCGCGCAGCAGGCCTTCCATCGCCTCGGCACGCACCTGCTGACCGAAGCGCTGCTCGATCACCTTGGTCGGCACCTTGCCGGGACGGAAGCCCTTGATGCGCGTGGTCCGCGCAAGCTCGCGCAGGCGGCCACCGACGTGCGTCTCCAGGCGCTCCTGCGGCAGGGTGAAGGTCAGGCGGCGTTCCAGATTGCCGGTGGATTCGATCGATGCTTGCATGTTGACTCCTGCCACCGACAGCGCACAGCGTCGGCACGAGATGGAAGATGCGGGTTGACGGATGGCGAGAATGCCGCCGAGCCTTGTAGTTTCGCCGATAACGGCGGCCGCTGCCAGCGGCATGCGTGCAGCGGCCTCACGGACAGAAGCGACTGGTTTGCAGGAAATGCAGCGGCCGGAACCCACACGGCCGCGCGGCGTTGGTGCGAAAGGGGGGACTCGAACCCCCACGCCTTGCGGCGTCAGAACCTAAATCTGGTGCGTCTACCAATTCCGCCACTTTCGCAATGCCGTAGATGCCCGGCTATTGTTGCAGGGATGCCGGTAAAGAAAAAGCGCTGCGAGGCCTGGGCGCGTGATGACTGCAGTGGGCATGGGCTGCTTGGCGCGGTGACTTGAGGCTCACGCACTGCAGAGGGGCGGCAGCGGCCAGCCCGCCTGAATCCAGACAAAGCCCATGTTCGCTACCGGCACTTTGCAGCAACCGGATTTGCGAAAATTCCGTTAATTCCATTCCGGGGGCAGCAATTGCAATGACAGACCGATATCGCCAGATTGTGGCACTGTCGCGCGATTGCATCAAAGAGATCGACCTGGATGGGCGAATCACGTCGGTCAACCGCAACGGCCTGGTCGGACTTGGGGCCAGTTCTGCGGATCAGGTTGTTGCCCGCCCCTGGCGCGAGCTGTGGCCACTCGAGGCGGCGGCCATGGTGGATGCGGCCATGGCCGAGGCGGCCAAAGGCGCAACCCGGGAATTCGAGGCCAGCTGCGTGAACCTGGCCGGCGTGCGCCAGACCTGGCAGGTCGTCACCAGCCCATTGTTCGACGAGCTGGGCAAGGTCGAGGCCATCCTGGCGGTCAGCAGGAATGTCTCCGACCGCCGTGCGCTGGAGGCAGCCTGTCACACCCTGGACAGCACCCTGTCGGCAGAACGCGCGTTTTCCACCAGTGCCCTGATGCTGGCGCGCGCGCGCGAAACCTCGCTGTCGACCGAGCTGCACAGCCTGCGCGACTTGCACGAGCGCATCGAAGGCGACCTGGACATCGCGCGCGCCGCGCAGAACGCCGCCGAGAAGATCTCCGAGCAGGCGCAGAAAGGCGAAGCGGTAGGACAACTGCTGGCCGGCGTGGTCCACGACTTGAACAACGTGCTGCAGGCTGCCACATCGGCGATCGACCTGGTCGTGCAGCGCGCGCAGATCGACGCGCACGACGCCAAGTTGCTAAGCGTGGCCGACGCGGCGCTTCAACATGGCTCGGTGATGGCGCAGCGCCTGGTCGGCTTCTCGCGTCAGTACCCCTACAGCCCCGAAGCGGTGGACCTGGCCGAACTGGCAGAACAGCTCAGCCCGTTACTGGAACAGGTGGTCGGCGCAGACCTGCGGTTGCAGCTGCGCACCGCAGAGGGCGGATGCTGCGCGATGGTCGACCGCCACACCGTGGAGCGCGCCATCTTGAACCTGGTGATCAATGCGCGCGATGCCTGCACCAGCGGCGACTGCATCAGTGTGGAAACCGGCGAAACCTTCGTCACCGAGGAGCAGGCGCGACTGGCCAAACCGGCCGGGCACTACATGACCATCGCGGTTGCCGATACCGGGCACGGCATGGACAGCGTGGTGCAGGCGCGGTTATTCGAGGCGTACTTCACCACCAAGCACGCCAATAAGGGCGCTGGCCTGGGATTGGCGCAGGTCTACAGCGCCGTGCGCCAGGCCGGCGGTTTTATAGACGTCTTCTCGGCGCCGGGCCAGGGTGCGCGCTTCGTGCTGGCATTTCCGCGCGTGCAGCGAAGCTAGAGGCCTGTTGCAGGTGTTGCACGGACGCGCTTATGAGTGACATGGCTGCTTCCTGCAACTGCTTGCAGATCGCGCAGAGCAGTTTGCGCACGCGCTCAGCACAGGCAACGACGTGGTGCAGGAGTGGCGCACGGCGCTACTTCTGGCATCGCCGACGATCTCACCGGGGTTCGATCGCTGACCGCGGCTGCGGCAAGCGCGCTCCACCAGCCAAAGCATTCGATAGCGAGCGTTACCCAAGGGCGTTGTAAAGCCATCGGTATCCAGCCGGATCTTGCGCGGGCGACGCCAACCTATCGCGGCCTCGATGCGTTCACAGCAGGCCAACGAGCGCGCCTCTGTTTTCAGTCCGGGAAAAAGAAAAGCACCTAGGCAGACGCCTAAGTGCTTTTGTTTGGTGGGCCGTCAAGGATTCGAACCTTGGACCTATTGATTAAGAGTCAACTGCTCTACCAACTGAGCTAACGGCCCTGAAACTGGTCGCACATTGTATGTGCATTTTTGCTTCGTTGCAACACCCCGTGACACATCGGGTCGAACATTCCTGCAATCGCTCGTCATCAGTGGGGTGGCTGAGGGGACTCGAACCCCCGACATCTGGAATCACAATCCAGTACTCTAACCAGCTGAGCTACAGCCACCACTGAAAACCTGCTCCCTACCGTACCGCCGATGGCGCGCCCGACAGGACTCGAACCTGTAACCGCCGGCTTAGAAGTCAGGACAACTAAGCCGAAAAATCAACAACTTGCTTCAATTTTTTTTCAGGAGTGGGCGTCCCGAAAGCCGCACCACCTCGAAGCAAGTCCGCTATTTTTCAGGAGCGGCGCGCGGAATGCAAGCGTTCGTTTTCAGCATGGGATCTTGGCCTGCACCGACAGCGCTTTAACCAGGTCAGCCAACCGCCCCAGGCGAGCATGCATCAGCGCCTCGTGCGGAGTAGCACATAGCGGTCCCTCAGCAATCGCGGTCGGGATCCTCAAGGCCATGCCAAGATCTCATCAACCCGCCGGAGAACAAATTGAGCATCGTCATCCGTGATGGCGCTGTCCTCGATGACATCAGCCATACCGGCGAAAACCTGCCAGAAGTGGCAACGGTCGGGGCTGCTTTTCAGCAGTGCCGGCACCGCCGCATCGAGGTTTTCTAGATGGGTTCTAAGTGCGGCTCTGTCCATCCGGCCAGTATCGGCCCGAGCGTCTCAATGCTTGAGACAGTGCACCGTAGACTCGCGCACATGGACGAGACACAGCCAGCAAGCCTTTTTGAGCAATTGCAGCAGCGCCTCGCAGCTGCGTCTGAACCACTCAAAGTTCTTGAGGAATTTGAAGCCGAGTTGCTGTTTGCGTTTCCCAGCGAAGCCGCGGCCGTTGCGGAACTGATCGGTTCTTGGGGCTACCGTCTTAGCGTGCTTGAGCGACAAGACCTGAATGGGTACATCTGATGTGCCGGGGTCGGCGCTGCTCATACGCCTCACGGGTTGAGCGGCCATCTTGGCCCCGCGCCCGACACAAATAGATTGCCTGCTTCTCGCGCTCTGCGAACTCGGCTTACGCCGTTTTGCACGTAGGGGAACTCCTCTTCCGCTAGTAAGGCTGAAGACCACGGGTCGCAGGACCGGCATCGCACTGAACCCGTCAGCAAGTGAGAGTACTTAATTTTAGTAATTTTGCTAACTTGGCAAGCCGTCTCGACCTTTGAGACTTCGTCCCGCGAGAGTTCGCGCCATGTTGTCTCTTCCGCCACCTCACACCTATGCGCGCCTGATTGGCCCAGCGTGCCTAGACCCTTTGCCGCTCGGGTTGCCACTCAGTGCCTTACGGATCCGGCTCGGCTTCCCCTCGCCCGCCGAGGATTTCCAGGACGACGAGATCGATCTGAACCAGGTGCTGATCCGCAATCCGCCGGCCACGTTTCTCTACCGCGCTGAGGGCTGGAGCATGCTTCTTGCCGGTGTCTGCGACGGCGACATCCTGGTCGTCGACCGGTCGGCGCGACCGATCAGTGGCGACATGGTGCTGGCCATCTGGGACGGCAATCAGCCGGTCTGCAAGATCCTGAAGGTCGCTTCCGACCACATTGAGCTGCACAGCCGCAGCCCTCATTGCGCGCCAATCATCCTGGCGCCAGGCACGGAGGTTGAGGTATTTGCCGTGGTCGGAGTCGTCCGCCAGGTGACCCGGACCCACGCACGCGCCGGCCGCTGATGTTTGCCTTGATCGACGGCAACAACTTCTACGCCAGCTGCGAGCGGGTGTTCCAGCCCGAACTGCGTGGCAGGCCGCTGGTCGTATTGAGCAACAACGATGGCTGCGCCATTGCAAGGTCAGATGAGGCCAAGGCACTTGGCGTGGCCATGGGCCAGCCGATCCATAAGGTGCCAACGCCGGTGCGCCGCCGGCTCGCCCTTCGCTCCGCAAACTTCGGTCTGTATGGCGACATTGCCGCCCGCATCAGCGTAATCCTTCGCCAGGCCGTCCCGCGCGTGGAGGTCTATTCGATCGACGAATCATTTCTCGACCTCGCAGGCATCCGCGATCGCAGGGAGCTGGCGGTCGACCTGCGCGAACGCGTTCACCAATGGACAGGCATTCCCAACTGCATCGGCATCGCGCCGACCAAAACGTTGGCCAAACTCGCCAACCGGGTCGCCAAGAATGCGGCACGCAAGCCGGGCAGCTACCCGGCCGACCTGGCCGGCGTGTGCGATCTGGCGGCACTCAACCCCGGCGAGTTAGATGCCGTACTCCGTGCGACCGCTGTCGGCGATATATGGGGCATAGGGCGGCGCTGGGGTGCTCGCCTGCAGGAACGTGGTGTAGCGACGGCTGCAGATCTACGTGATGCGCCTGCAGACGACCTATTGGCAGAGTTCGGGGTTGTAATTGCGCGCACTCAGCGCGAACTGCAGGGCCATGCCTGCCTGGAGCTCGAGGAAATTGAGCCAGACCGACAGCAGATCATGGTCAGCCGATCGTTCGGCGCCTGGGTGTCCGATCCGCAGGATATGGCCGAGGCGCTGGCCACCTTCGCCATGCGTGCCACCGAGAAGCTGCGCGTGCGCGGACTGACCACATGCGCGATCGGCATCTTTGCCGAGACCGACTCGTTCAAGCCTGGCATGCCGCAGCACAATCCGTCGCGCACTGCGCCGCTGGCCTCGGCGACGTCCGACAGCAGGATTGTCCTGACGACGGTACGACGTCTCTTCCAAGGCTTCATGCGCGAGGGCTATTCCTACAAGAGGGCCGGCGTTTTGCTGGCGGACCTGGCTAAGCCTGATGAATTGCAGGGCGACCTGTTAACGCCGACACGTGTCGGCGACGACAAGCTAATGAGCACTCTAGACGCTATCAACCGACGCTTCGGAAAGGGCTCAGCGGGACTTGGAGCAAGCGGCTGGCAGAAGTCGCCACCCTGGGCATCGCGTCAAGACATGCTCTCCGGTCATTTCACTACCTCGCTTGAAGATCTGCCAAGAGCCAGGTGCTGATAGCGGGATGTAATCGCGCTGGAGATTTCAGAAACGACTAAGAACAAGGCCCGGACTAGCCGGGCCTTGCCTCTATTCAATAGGACGAAAAGTCCCACTTCTGATTCACATCACCGGTGCAGTCCCATATGTAGGTTCGTGCTCCGTCAGTCACGCCCCGTCCAGGATCCGCTAAGCAACGATTGCTCCCAATATTGCGAATTTCACCTAGGAAGTGCCAAGCCTGATGGGCGCCGCCGTTACAGTCCCAAATGCGGACGATATTCCCGTCTTGCGCACTGCCATTCGCCGATTCGAGGCACTTTCCGGCGTAACGAAGACTTCCACGCTCCCCCACTTCCCAGCGCTGCTGTGGCACACCACTGCAGTCCCATAGTTGGACCAAGGTCCCGTTGGCAGTAGAAGCACCCTCTACGTCTAAGCATTTCCCGCCAATGCCCGTGATCCGTCCAGAAATTGGATCGTAGTTCCAAGTTTGACCAGCATTCGAAAGTGGCGAGAAGATCTGCAACTTCGTGCCGTTAGTACTGGACTGACCTACTGCATCAAGAACTTTTCCACCGATACCAACAATTGCGGCACTCGTAAACCACCATTGCTGATTTGCCGCACCCAACCCACTCCAGAGTTGCAGTTTAGTTCCATTCGTGGTTCCAAGATCCTTAGCATCCAGAACCAGACCACTTGGCACGCCTCGAATGTAGCCCGAACCGGAGATGATACTCCACATTTGCTGCACATTCTCGTTGCAAGAGTACTGCTGAATTTCCGTTCCGTTAACCGCACCACCCGCTACTGCATCTAGGCACTTATTTCCCATTCCCTTGATAAGGCCGAAAGCCGGTAGAGCCTTTAGCGTGACCGGGGCAGACGAGGATGCCTTCGAGAAATTGGAGTCACCAGAGAAGGAGGCCGTGATCGTGACGCTGCTGTACTGGCTGGGAAGCGTATAGCGAACAGATAGATTTGCCTCACGCGCGTAAAAGAAATAGTAAGTACAACGCGCTCGCTCACCAGTGACGCCGAAGCACACCGGGTCAAAATCTGTTATCTGGCCAACTACTGGCGTGTTGGCGCGACCGATGCGGATTTGACCAATTGATGTGCCGTTAGCGAATAAATTAATACGCCCACCAATATCCTCGCCAGCTGCGGGATTCCCGACCGTGACACCGAGCGCCGGCGCGGTCACTTTGGCAGTGAGGGTTATCGTCTCACCGCCCGATGGAAAGGGGTTAGATGAGGTCACTGTCGTAGTGGTGTCGAAGTTGTAATACCGCGACCCCACTGCGGACGCTTGGAACGATACCGCAGCAAGCGCGGCGAAAGCTATGCCGACTATTCCTTTCATTGTTGCTCCACTAGGTTGATTAATTGTCAAAGCTCAAGCTGAGAACCCAAGCACACGAAGCTCCGCACGCATGGCAGAAAAAATGCCTTTTGCATGTGGATGTGCTAAGTGATGCGGCAAGCGCCCCCAAATTGGCCCGCCCATCATGACATTACTTTCAACACAAGCAATACCGTATTGAGTCCGCAAGCGTCACTTCCCTGCTGCGACCTGCCCATGATCTCTATCGAAAAGCAATTCAGCCCAACCGGTAATCTAGACAACAGCCCGAAATTTCCTCTTCAGAACAGGGCGGCTGCGCTGTCGTCCCATGACTTGACGATGAGCTCGCCAAAGTGCCTGCTCCGGCTGGGCGCACTTCCAATCGAGTAGCTCAGCTGCAGCGGAACCACTTGGAATTCTGCAAAGACTCTTCGCATGTCAGGGTGGTCATTTACGGAAACGATAATCTTACCTCGCCCGCCACGCATGAGCGCAGCAATACGCTGGTACTCAGAGAACGGAAAATCGACACCGTAGCCCTCGGTCTGCCAATATGGCGGATCAAGGTAGAAAAGAGTGTCAGATCGGTCGTAGCGCACAACGCATTCGTGCCAAGGCAAATGCTCAATTACCACATTAGCCAATCGCAAATGGACTGCGCTCAACTCTTCCTCGATGCGCAGCAGATTCAGTCGCGGCCCCACGCCGCCGGCCACTACACCGAAAGTCTGACCTTGGACCTTGCCACCGAATGCCAGCTTCTGCAGGTAGTAGAACCGGGCGGCGCGCTGGATGTCGGTCAAGGTCTCGGGCCGCTCCATCTGCGCCCACTCGAACATCTCGCGTGAGACTAGAGACCAGCGGAACATTCGCACAAATTCGTCGAGGTGATGCCGCACGCAGCGGTACAGGCAGACTAGATCGCTGTTGATGTCGTTGAGCACTTCCAGCGGCGCCGGACGTGGCCGCATCAATAGTGCGGCCGCGCCACCGGCGAAGGCTTCGACATAGGTTTCGTGCGCAGGAAAGTGGGGATAGAGGTGCTTGATCAGGCGACGCTTGCCGCCAGGCCAGGGAATCATGGGTCGGGTCATTGGGTTCTCAGCTTTTGCGATGTCGGTAGCCGACACTGCGGCTGCTCTCGCGAGGGCGCAGGGTCTAGGCCAATGCCAGGTGGTGAGAACACCTGTGTTGCGGCACCGACCGTACAGTGACAGCTGCACGGCCGGTACCCTGTTTCATTCCACTAGTGGCGGGCAGGCGCAAACTTGCGGACATTGCTGCATCGTTGGTGGGCTTGATCAGGATCCGTAGCCTTCAGGCCTGAAAGATCTGCGCCTGTCGCGCGCCTGGATAGCGGGTAACGTACACGGTGCGATTAAATCCGTAATTAGTGCTGCCAACAGTCCCAGGGTAGCGCTTCAATACTCAATCTGGAAGGTCCATTGCCGGTGTCGTTGATCGGACTTCAGCTGGTCGTGCTGTGCTATGCAAGCAGATCGGTATCTGAATCGGACGTCACTACGTTTACGTCGTTGGCCGTGAACTCAACCACCTTAATACCTACAGCAGATTCACGCCTGGCTCGGCGAAGGGGAGGAAGTGACCCTGTAGCCGCGTCCGATTGGGCGGCCGATATGCGCAAGAGCCGGCCAGGCGCTGCTCAGGCGCCACGCGGGTGAGCGGCCTGTGGCCCCACGTCCGACATGAATAGATTGTCACCGGCATTAGATTTCAAGTATCCGGCTGAACCGCACATCGGGGTCGGAATTTCCTTAATCGCACGCGCTGCATCGGTGCGCACCAGCTCTGGCACTGGGATTGGTGCGAGGTAATGCAGAAAGCGGCGCCCCAAGTGTCGATCAACGGCAGCGCAAGAGATGCCCACGAAGATCACATGCCGGGCGTCTACTACCGCCGGCCGGTCTATCTGCTGCTTCCTGGAGGATAAAGCTCCAGGACCGTGGCGTCGCGTGCCGTGTACTGAATAGAGCGCCCTGATCGCCTACGCTCGACGGGCGCGCATGAAGAAATAGCCGGCTGCAAGTAGAGCTGCTAGGCCGACGTACAGACCTATCTGGCCATTGTCTCGCCGTGCTTGAAGCGCGCCTTGCGGGGTTACGACTGCTTTCCCATTGAGCTCAAGTCCCCAAAGCTCTGGATCTGTCTGCTCGCCACTGTAGGTTACATGGGCCACATCACCTACCTTCATCTCATGCCACAACCCATCGATGTTGGGTAGCACGCTCGAGTACTCGAATTCGGACGGATTCGATTTGAGGGTGAAGCGAACGCTTTGAAGACGCATCTTCCGTTGAGTCGCCTCAACATCTTGGACTGGGCCGCTCGCTTCTTTGAGGCCACTCGGTACCTCCGAAGGCTGCCCCAGATATGAGATTGCGCTGCCAATAGTTATGGCGAAGCAGAGTGCAGCGATGATCTTGAAGCGAGTTTTGTGCGATTGCATCTCGATACCCGAGCAAGGAAAGCACCGCGGTCCTGCGGCGGCGCGCATTCTTCCTTGATAGGCATCGATCGTCAATCGAGCATTGTTCATACTTCAAGTGTTTATGCATGCCGCCGCAGCGTGCGCCGCGACGTTTCACTCACGCTGCTGCCTGCTCCGCTTTTGGCAGACTCGCTGCGATCGAAATGTCCGTTGCCGCCTTTATCAGCGCCTTGAGCTTCCAGCCTGCGAGCTCCTGCGTCGCCTCCGCGCCGGGATAGCGGATGGCGTAAGTCGGCGCCGTCAGTTCGGCAATTGGCGACGCCAGCACGCCGAGTGCAATGCCGCGGTCCTCGACCTGGAACGTGACGGTGCCGGTGTCGTTGATCGGATTCCAGATGATCGTGATCTGATGCGCAATCGGGTCTGCATTCGGGTCAGGCATCACCACGTTTGAGTCGTAGGCCGCGCGCGTGGCCGCCTTGATGCCCAGCAGCAGATGCACACCCGGCTCGGTAACTGTCTCGCCCGACACCTGGATGGACTCGCCGGTGGCTGGGTCGACTTCAGTGGTGGCCGGCGCAGTGATTTCGTAGCTGCGGCCGATCAGGTCGCTGATCTGTACGGTGAGCACGCGCAGGAAAAACCGCTCAAGCGTCTGCGTCCAGCCATCGGGATGCGGCTTGGTGGTCATCTGCTCGAGGTGGAACTCGACCGGCCCGTCGTTGGTGGCCGGGTTCCATCGGATCTCGATGCGTGGCGACACGATCTTTGTCTGCGTGCCGAAGGTTGGGTTTTCGCTGATAAGCATGGTCAGTATCCAGTGACGTCGAGGATGGGAGCGCGCACCCAGGCCTGGCCGTAATTGCCAGGGGGTGGCTGTGGGGTACCGCTGCTGCCGCTACGCAGGTCCTGTGCAGTGTCGACAGTGGCAATGGATGCGACGTTGCCGTTGATGTTGACCACGCCCTTGCGCCATATGATCTGCACCTGCCACCCCGGCCCACCGCCTATCAAGCCACCGATGACCAGCATGATGTTGCCGGTGGAGCCGGCCAGCGCAGCGTAGGTCCGGCCAGCAGGCAGCGTGATCGATCCTCCCTGGTTGGCATTTCCCTGCAGCAACCCGCGCACCTTCATGTACTTGAGTGTTGCGTCGAACACGACCTGATTGTTCGCAGGATTGCGGACACAGAAGTACTTCATGCGCCCGAAGTTGGGTTCATCGAACACGTACGCGGTGAAGCTGCCGCTTGTCGTCCAACCGGTAAACGTGAAGCTATTGCCGCTCTGAGAGCGCTGGGCGAGCACAGCGTTACTCTCGCCCAGAAACGCCAGCGCCGGGTTAGTCCCGGCCACGGTCAGACTCCACGTCTTCAGCACGCCGCTGCCACTGGGTGTAATGGTTTGCTTTGATGCTAGCGCCAGATTCTTCCAGTCCTCCGAGATCACCACCCGATTGGGGCCGGCATTGATACGAACGAATGCCACGTCAAAACCTCCCGTAGAACAACGTGCCACCGGCGCGGGCACTCGAGTTCGTCGACGGTGCCGTCCACATAATCGTGTTGCCGTCGTCAGTGATGTAGGGCAGCAGCGCATTGCCTGCACCGCTGTCGGCCACGAACCAGTAGTACAGCTGGTTGGCGCTGCCGGTGATCGGCACCGCCACCGAACCGCTGCTGCCACTGGCGATCCCGATCGCACCCATGTGCTGCGTGAGCAAATCCGAATCAGACTGGTCGGTAACCTGCAGCAGCACCACATTGGTCGCCTCATCCGTGACCCGCAGGAACGTCGTCATACGCCCGCTCCGATGGCTACCACCTGCACGCCATTGGGCGCGTAGCAGTAGATCCTACCGTTGATGATTTCACTGCGGCCCTGCCCCGCATCCACACCGATGAAGCGCACTTTGTCGAACGCGAAATCCAGTGTTGCGCTCGCCCCATTATTTACCGAGCGCCAGCCGGCCACGCGGCCGTTGACGTCCAGCGCAAGGGTTGCGGATGCCTCGTAGCTGGCAACTCCATTCTCGGCCCGCGTGACACGAGTGGTCAGCGACTGAGTGGCGGAGGCCTGACCAACGACGGTTGCGTCTGCGCTATAGGGCGTTGCGGGAAGCGCGCCGTATTCGATCTTGACCCGACGAAAGCCCAGTGCGGTGCACCCACTGATGCTTTCCCAGATGAGCCGCACCTGGGCCTGCGTGCATCCGGTCGGCGGCGTCCGCGTAAAGGCACGCTCCTGACGCCGTGCATCCCCATCCATGAAGTTGTGCGTCGCCCTGATGATTGGACTACGCGTCGAACTGCTGATGTAGGTGCCATCCGCGCGGAACCACTCAATGTCCATGCTGACTTGCCCCGCCTGGGCGTATAGCACACTGTCCCAAGAAACGGTCAGCGTCTCGCCCGCGTTGATTGGAAAGCGGGCTGAGGCAACTGCCTGCCCACCACTGCCAATGTTCCACGGCGAAGTGTGGGTCATGATGCGTCCCCATGCCCCATCGGACACGATAAAGCCGCTCGCAGAACCATTGGTCCAGATGCCGCTCTCAAACCCGCCATTCGGCAGGATGTTCGGGCGACCACCGAGCTTCGACGTCACCGAGGTGATGGCTGTGCTCTGCGCGTTGATCTCGTTGCCCTGCTGGCTCACCTGGGATTGCAAGGCCTGTAGCGCACTGGTGTCCGCCTTACCCGACAGCGTGGATTGCACGGTGCTGATCAGCTGCGACAGGGACGAGATGTTGTTCTCGGCCTGCGTCAGGCGCGTGTTCATCGCCTGCACCGCCGACGCATCCGCTTTACCCGCGAGGCTGGACCGCACCCCGCTCACATCCTGCGCAAGGATCTGCAGCTCTTGATCCACTTGCTGCACCTCGGTGGTGACCTGCTGCATCGCCACGCCGATGGCGCCCACCGCCTCGGCCAGGCTTGCGTACTGCCCGATGAAGGACCAATACGCCGTGTCGGTGATCGCCGTGCCCACCGGCACGTCCTGCTTGGCCACATAGAGCCCGCCGGCGTGCTTGACGATCGAGCCGGCCGGCCACGCTTGGTCCACCCACTCCGGAGCCTCGACAAGCGCCTGCAGGTTCGCCAAGTCCTGCGCTTGTTGAAAGAGCTTGTCAGCGAGCTCTTGATCGCGCGCCGCCGCTTCGAGAAAACCCTGCCGGATCTCTTCGGTGGTCTGATCGATAGCCTGCTGCATCTCCTGCTGCAGCTCCGCCAGATTCTTGCCGAGGGTCTTGGTGATGTACTTCGCCGCCACCGACAGCGTGCCGTTGGTGTTGCGCGCGCGGATCGCGAAGACCCACGTGCCCGAGGCCGGGATGGGCGAGTCGAACGCACCGGTGTGGTATCCGCTATCACCCACGGGCGTCATGGCATCCCACGACGGCATCGGCGCACTCTGCTCCGGTGCCTGGGTGTAGCGGATCTCCGCACCGGCCAGGTTGGCCGACTGGATGGTGTCGGTCCAGAAGCCCCAGGTGTAGCGCCGGATGCCGCCGCCGACCTCCTCCACGTCGAACAGGTCGTAGTTGACTGGAGGTGCGTCGGCGCCGATGGTCGTAAAGATCAGGGAGGCGCCGATGCCCATCTGCCCATCCGGACCGAACGGACGCACGTTGATCGTGTAGGTGCCGGCGCGCGGGATGCGCCACCGCGCCGTGCGGGTGCGCGTCCGCGCCACTTCCACCAACTCGCCATTGCCGTCCGACGCCGAGGCGTACACCAGCGCGTGATCGAACGGGCCACTGATGTCGAACGTGGCCACCAGGTCCGTCGCGGTGACATCGCCGGTAGTGACCTGGTCTTCGCTGATCGCAAGGTTGCTGACGATCGGGCGTGTGGCCAACGACGAGCCGCTCTCCGGCGGGATGTACTGGCCTGTCTTGACGTAGGTCCAGAACTCCGGCGACTCCGGCACCACGCTGATGCTGGCGCCCTTCAGATCGCTCTCCGGCTCGATCGCCACCACGCGCACACGCAGCCCCGGCGTGGCCTTGAAATCGTAGATCCACACGGTGTCGTGGGCTGGGTTGTCCTGCCAGCCGCCCTGCACCATCGAATCGGCATAGCCCTCGCCGGGCAGCGGCGCATCGTCCGGCCATTCCTCGACCAATTGGATGGTGTCCGTTGACTCGGTGAAGTTGCGCACACGGAACGTGCGATAGACCGCCTCACCCGGGATGCGCAGGCCGATAAAGGCGCTGCGCGCATCTGGCGGCGGCACAGGCTCGTCCAGTGTCAGCGTGACGGTGCCAAGTAGCGGGCTGCGCTCTGCCGCGACGATGCGCCCGCCGAATCCCCACTGCGTAAGGTCGTGCGAGATCGACAGCATCGACATGCGACGGTAGGACAGGTACTGCAGATCTTGCGCAAAGCCGATGTCCTTGTACTGAAACAGGCTCTGGGCAAGGTGGTAGCGCGCCATCTCGGCCGCATGTGCCTCTCGCCCGATGCCCTCACCGGTGAGCCGCGCAGGGTTAAGCATCGTCTCCACGCCCGGCGCCGGCACGCGCAGGGTCTCGACCTTCTTGGTCGTGCTATCGAAATAGCTGTACTCGATGCCATCGGCTGCAGTGGCCAGCGTGTAGTCCACGCTGAAACTGCCTTTCTTCATCTCCGCCATGTTGACCACGCCGGAGAGCGGCTGCTCGTCTGCGGCCCACACCACCGACAGGCGGCCACCGGCCCAGGTGACCTGTCCCATGCCAGCCAAAGCGATCGCCTGCAGCACTTCGTCGTGGCTACGCTCTTCGGTCAGCCAGTAGTCGTAGGTGTAGCCGTTCGCTTGGCAGTGCGCCATGAAGCCCTGCAACGACTCGATATCGATCTCCTCATCGCTCTTGCCCATTCCGCCGATGAGTCTGCCGTTCTGGTCGTAATAGCCGCGGGCGTACTTGAGGATGTGGGCACCGTTGTTGCTGGTCTCTTCGTTGACCCAGGAGCCATTGCGCCACACCGGGATCGGCGCGGCGATGTGCTCGGCCACCAACTCATCGGGCTGACCATTGATCTGGCCAGTGGCCTTCATCAGGATGCCGCTACGCGCGAGGCCGGCGTAGGTCGCGGTATCCGCCTGCACACTGCCCATCGTCGACCACTGGAAGTCGTTGCGCTGGGTGTTGTCGCCCGTGTAGTTGCCCTGCCCCAAGATGCGCACGCGCACGTCGTACTGACCCTTGGCCACATCCGCCGACACCGTGGCGCGCTTGCTGACGTCCAGCTTGTCGCCGGTGAACGTCTGCGTGGCCAGCGTGGCCCAGATTCCGGTTCCGGCAGGTGCGTATTGCACTTGTACCGTCTCCGACACGTTGTACTTCTTGCCGGACGTGCCCACGCCTCCCAGCACGTATTCCAGGTTGATCTGGATGCGCACGGTGTCGGCGCTGGTGGTGCGGGTCACGAAGTCGGCCGTATCCGGCAGCTCGCCACCGTCGGTGGTGTCCACGTTGCTGTAGAGCGGGATAGTTTCATCCGGCATCTGGCTGTAGCCGGAGTGGTAGACGCTCACGCCCTCGTAGCTCGACAGCGGCGTGCCGGCATTGGTGAACGTGCCGACGCGGCCCACGCCGATGCCTGGCGTGAGCACCATGCCGATGTACTGGTTGTCGCCCTCGTAGAAGGTGTAAGGCTTACTGGCCAAGTCCGGTGCGATCGGCATGCGGCCGAACAGCAGGCCAACAGGCTCGTAGGGGCGCAGCCGATTCCGCGGCGCTGCCAGGCTGTACACCGTACCCGCGGTACTCGGGCCGGTTGGACTCTCGACCTTCGGACCCAGCACCTTGTTAATCACCAGTGAGCCAGCGACGAACACCGCCGAGGCGAAAATTGCGCCCGCAGTGCCACCGCCAAAGGCTGCAGCAGCCGCACCGCCAGCACCCGCAATGCCGAAGGTGAAGTAGGTCAGCGCAATCATCGCCACGATGTACAGCGCGTTCCTGCCGACCGCGCCGCGCACCTCGATGACCTGGCCATCTTTCGGATAGACGTAGGCCCATAGACGCCGCGGCACAACTCGGCCGCCGATGGACACCGTCCAATCGCCCTGATCCAGGTCGATCACGTGCCGGTGCAGGAACTCGCACAGGCGCTCGCCCGGCTGCAGGTCCATCGCAATGTGGCGCTGCCCCTCCAGCGTCACCGGGTGCGGCGTCAGCACCAGCTGGCCGTCACTCGCAGGCGTGGTCATCAGACCCATGTGTAATACCCCTCGATCCTTGCGCCGTAATCCGGCAGCTCGCGCACGCGGTGCAGCCAGCTGCTGCCGAGAGCGCTGGTTGTGTGAAGCACCCAACCCTCATGGGCCAGGTAGAAAAAGATGCCCACGTGTCCGGGCCGGCTCTGGCCCTTGTCAAACATCAGCACCAGGTCGCCGTCGACCGGTGAAGCCGTCGGCACCGCGTAGGCCCGCGACAGCTCGCCAAGGGCCGCCTGCCCTGCGGCACCGCGAGGGCGCCGCGCCGGCATCTGCACCTCGCGACCGAACAGCTCGCGCTGCACCTGCACCACCAGGTCTGCGCAGTCGTAGGTGTCGGCGTCGTACGGGATGTTGAGGAACCGTTCGACCTCGCTGGCGCGCATCAGAAAATCCCCGGTAGGACGTGCGGATTGCCACGGAGCTTCACCGCCTGTTGGCCCATGAAGAAATCCACCCCGATCTGCGCGGTAATGAGCGGGCCCGCGGCACGCACCTGCGTCAAAGGCAGATAGAAGCGGCGGGCGATGACGTCGGGCTGGGCGCGATCTGTGATCAGATAGCGGCACATCACCAGCTCATTGGGCTGCACCCGCTCCAGATCCTCTGTGATGCCGCGCCCGACGTTGTCCACCTCCAGCTGCGCCCGAGGCGTCTGCCCGGCCGCATCTTTGGGCGGGGTGAATCGGAACGGATACCCCTTGTAGGTGTTTCCGTTGCTCACCCAATCGCGCGTGTCGTTGCAAATGCGCAGCACTGCACCGAACGAAGGCGCGGTCATTTCCAGCAGTTCCAGCGGTGCCGTGGTATCGTCGTCGGTGACGCGCTGCCGGCGCTCCTGAAAGGAGCTCATCGCAAGTACTCCACCGTGACATCGCATTGCCACGGGCGATCCGCGCCTTCGACAGGACGGAGCTCACCGATGCCACCATTCTCGAAGCGCACCTGAAGTGCTGCGCCGCTAAGTGGATGCACGAAGGCGAACCAACCTATGCGGCGGATATCGTCGAAATACCAATTCTCGAATGCGATAGCGTCTGCCGGCGTGGCAAAGTCCAAGGTCATCGCAAGCTTCACCAGCACACCCGTGTTGAGCACGCGCTGCTTGGGCACGCCGCGCTCCATCTCGGTCCGCGACACAGCAGGATCAAACGAGCGGCGAACGGTGTCGTACAGCACGCTCGCATAAGACGGGAAGACGGCCATCAGCGGCGCCTCCGCGTTTCAAAGCGGCTTTCAATGGCGCCAGCCATTTCCCCACCCTGGGCGATGTTCGTGGCACCAATGCGGATGAACCACTTTTCCAGTTCCTGCCCATCCGGCATGCGCTGGGTCCGCCGCTCTTGCGTGGCGGGCTGCCCACTGTAATTCTGGATCTCGATGCTTACGTTGTTGCCACCCCCGGCTACTGGCACGGCACCGCCGCCGCCGACAAATCCGCCGGCGGCATAACCTCGTCCGCTGCGGATCGTACTGAGCAGCGAAAGGAACGCGCCCGGCCCGCCAATCGAGGCGATATCGCGTTGACTCAGCACGCCCTCGCCCTTGTGCACAATGCCCGCTGGCTCGTACACCCCACCCGGCCCCGTGTAGCCGCCTGAGGCCTTACCGCGAATAAATTGGTCGATGTTGTTGCCGAACGTCCCCATCGTTCCGGAAACGGCTCCAGCCGAGGCTCCACCACCGAGCTGACCGAATAGCGCCCCCAGAGCACCCGAAATCGCCTGCTTTGCAGCAATACGCGCCAAGTCGGCAATGATCGAATTAGCCAGATCACTGAAGCTCATCTTGCCGGTGGTCACGAACTTGACAAACACATCTTCCAGACCGCCCAGGGCAGACCCGATGGCAGACTCCACCTGACCTGCGGCATTGCGCGCCTCATCCACGTATTTCGTCCACGCCGCAGACGCGCCATTACCCCAATCGGCCTGCGCTTTGGACATGCGCTCATAGCCGTCGCGGATGACCTGGACACGGCGCTCAGTCGCAGCGCGCACGGCCTGCTCCTCCGCAGCGGCGGTGGCCTCGTCAATACGGCCGGTGTTGTTCTGAAGGGCAAGCTCGGTGAGGCGCTGCGCTTGCTCCCGGTAGACGCCGTTGAGGCGCTGCTGGATCTCGAACTCGCGATCGCCCGCGCCGACACGGCCGATCATGGCGTCCATGTCTTCCTGAAGCGCATCGGTGCTGGCGTCCAGCGCCGCCTTGTAGGAGGCAAGCGCGTCCTCGCGCTGCTTCTTCAGCTTGCCCTCTTCGGTGGACAACAACTCAAGGGCCGCGGCGCCCTCGGTGCGCACCTTGGCCAGCTGCGCCTCCATCTCGCCGACCTGCTTGCCGACGTCGATCGCATCCTTGCCTGCGACACCGCGGCCCTTGAGATAGTCGATCTGCTTCTGCAGCGACTGCGCCTCAGCGTTGGTGCCGCGCTCAGTCAGTTCGCGAAGACGCTGATAGTAGTTCTCGGCCGACAGCTCGCGCGCCTGGTACTGGGCCTGCAGCACCTTGGTGCTGGTTGCGATCTGCGCCTGCTCGGTGGTCAGCGCATCCTTGAGTGCCTGCAGCCCAGCCGATCGGCCAGACGTTGCGATACTCGCTGCGCCCTTTGCACCGGCTGCAGCTGCGGTGTCGCGCATTGCACGCTCGCGCTGCTGCAGCACCTTGGTGTCGGTGATTCCTGCCTGCGCGGCCAGGGTGCGCATATCCTTGATGCGCTCTTCGAGCTGCGCCTGCTTGCTCAGATACTGCACGCCCTCTTCTTGGAACTTGGTGCGCGCCTGCTCTTGCTTGCTGTCAACCTCTGAGTAGATGCCAGCCATGATGACCTTGACCGGCTTCTTGTTGGCCGCCTTCTGTAGATCGTCGATCTGTTGCTGGAATTGCTTGACCAGCCTGGTGCGGTTGGCATCGCTCAGATCTTGATAGAACCCACTGCCGCGGTTGATGCCGTCGATGTTGGACTGCAGCTGCTTGATCTTCTCCGTTGCGGTGTCGGGCCGGCCAACGCCGAGCATGGTGTCCCAAGCCTCAGAGGCGGCACCTTTGACCGCGCGCCAAGCGCGTTCCATGTAGCCCAGGTTTTCCTGCACATCGGCAGCCCGATCCTTGAGCGTGTCGGCGTAGATCTTGAACGCCGCCGCGACTGCCTGGACCTGGTTGCCCTGCTCGATCAGCGTCTTGATGTTGGCCAGCTGGGTCTGGTCCAGGAAGTGCATTGTCTCGTTGAGCTCAAGCAACGCAGCGACCGGGTCTGCCTTGATCTTGGCGAACTCGGCGACCGTCTCATTCACGGCCTTGCCCGTGCCGGCGCGCATCGTTTCGGCAGCGATCGCCACGGTCTCCAGCTGCTCGGCGGTGAACTTGCCGGTGGCCGCAACCTCCGTCAGGGCCGCTGCGGCACTGGAGGTTGTCACACCGGCGATGCCATCCATCTGCGCTGCCACTTCCGCCAGGCGCGCAGCCGTCTGCCCAGATTGGTTGCCCGTCAGGATCAAGGCCTGTTGGTAGTCGGTCGCCTCATCGCTGCCCAACTTCCATGCCAGCGCCACGGCAGCGACGGCCGCTGCAGTGATCGAGAGCGGATTGAGCATTCCCACCAAGGCAGTCGACACGCCAGACAGTGCAGGTCCCACCCCGCCGAAGCTGTCCTTGATCTGGCCACCTTGCTGCACCAGCACCGTGAACCAGGGCATGCCACCTTGAAGGCTGGTAAAGATGTCCGTGAACTGCGCCGGCAACTGCCGCATGGCATTGCTGGTCTGTCCCGCGGAAATGCCCAGCTGCTTGATCGGGTCGTTTGCAGGCAAGGGAGTGCCCGCCTGCTTGCGCACGTCGGCCAGCTGCCCGCGCAGCAATGCGAGGCCCTGCTTGATGTCGTTGACGTCCGCACTAATGCGGACGCGCAAGTTTGCAGAAGGTTCGGCCATCTACCTGCTCAGGTCGTTGAGGTACTTGGTAAAGGCGGCAGGCTCGGCGCCCATCGCCATGCGGACGGCTTCTGCCGTTGCGGCTTGTTGCTGGCGTCGCTGCATGCGCTCATCACGCGCCGCAGCAGCGGCGAACGCCCTGGCTTGCGCCAGGGTGTAGGTCATGACGTCTCGGCGTTGGTGGCCGCGGGCGATAAGGAAGTGGACGACGTCGGCCCACCCGGCGGTGCCTGCGTCGCCACCATCGCGGGGATCGCCTTGCCTGCCGCCTGCATCAGGCTCGGCAGGCGTTGGCCGAAAAAATCCTGGTTGAGCTCCACCACTGCCTCCACCAGCGTGGCCGCATCGGCCAAGCTGCCACCGGCAATCCAGGCTTCCGGCTTGCCGGTGACAAGAGCACCGCCCTTCGCGAACGCTTGCCCATCCTGCTCCAGCACGTCCATCAGTAGGGCGGCCACCTCGATCGATGCGCCAGCATTCGCCAGGCTTGCGGCGATCAGCACGCGGCCGATGATCGGCCGCGTGGCAATGATAAAGGGACCGATCTGCGCCAACGTCAGAGGCGACAGCACCAGCGGCTCGCCGCGGTAGGTGACCGTTTGCGTCGGCGGACTCAGCACGTCGAGGTCGTCCATCACTTCTCCGCATCCCAGGTGAAGTACTGCGACACGCCGGCCGGCTTGCTGGTGTCTTTGCTGAGCGTGCCGGTGACCGTGCCAGCACCGTACTGCTCGCCGATCAACGCCAGCTCGCCGATCACGCCACCGGACACGCGGTAGGCCTGGGCGCGAACCTTCTTGCCGCTACGCGCTTCGTTGAAGCCCAGGAACAGCAGCTCATACTCTTCGTTGGGGTTGACCAGCGCTTGTAGGCGCTCGGCCGCGCCGAAGCTGTAAGTGACCTTGATGTTGGCAGCGCCATCGGCCGGGATGGCGATCTTCGAGTCTGCCGGCACGTAGAGCGCGCCGTTCTTGATATCCCAGTCCTTGCCTTTTTCGTACACCGCATCACCGGTGACCGGCTTCACCGCGGTGATGTCGGCCGCCAAATTGGCCAGCGGGGTCACGCCATCCTTGTAAGCCACAACGGCCTCATCGGCTGCATTGCCGGCCACGATGGTCGTGGCGGTGCCGCGCAACACGTCGGCGAAGTTCTCCGCGCTGAAATCGTGCATGGTGAAGCTCACCTGCACCTCGGTGATGCGATCGACCGAATTCCGGTTGCCACCGCCGGGCTGCGTGCTGTCGAGCAGGTTGATGCGGTTGGTCTGCGGCGAAAAGCTGAAGGCCGAGCAGTTACCAACACCGCGGAACGGCTTGGCCGCGCCGCGCTTACGCAGATGCAGCTCGCCGCTACCCAGGTAGCTGTAGTCGGGGGAATTGATGGGCATGGGTGCTCCTTGTAGGTGCCGCGTGCGGCGTCAGGTAATGGGGATGTGCGTTTGGTAGGTGAGCAGCGCGCCAACCCAGCTCATGCCCGCCTCGGGCTTCACCGGCTCCATGGACACGTACTGCGGGAACTGGATGCCCGGGGGGTAGCGGAACTGCTGGTCTGCCATGGCCAACTCGATGTCTGCCACCAGCGCGTCCAGCCGCGCCTGCGCGGTGTCCAGCGGCGCGGGCGCCTTAACCACGACCACCAACGTGGTCAGGCGATGCGTGCGCGTCAGTGCGCTCTCGCTTGCGCGCTGCTGTTTGGCCACCAGCACGGTCAACACGGCATTGGCGTCTTCGTCGACCTGGCCCGGCTCCAGCGTCAAGCTGGCGCCGGCATCGGTCTGGTAGCCGTTCGCTACGCTGATGCGCTGCAGGCAGCTGCCCACTGCAGCGCGCAGGTGTTCGCGCGGGCTAGCCATGGTCGGCCACCCACTGGCTGACGGATTCGTCCTCGCGCACCCGCTCTGTGAGCACCAAAGTTTCGCCATCCAGCAGCACGCGCCCACGTTTGGCCGGCTCCACTTCGGCACGCTGCAGCGTCACAAGCGTGTAGCCAGTGCTCACCGGTGCGAGGTCGCTGCCGAAGTCGCGCACGTCGCGGTCGATCTGCACAGTGCACGGCACCGTCTCCGTCGCACCGGGTGCCTGATAGCGCGCGCCATCAGCCAAGCCGACGTCGGCAAAGGCAGCAAATGCGGTCGCATCGAATGCCTGCATAAACTTGCGCTGGTTCATGCCTGCACCTTCGCAATCGCGCTGCGGATCGCCTTGTCCAGCTCGCGGTTGAAGTAGAACGGCATCAGCTTGTCCCAGGTGCGCTGGGCCAGTCCGAAGATGTCGTAGCGCGGCGTGTAGCTGGCACGCGAGGTGAAGACGAACACGCTACGTACCGCACTGCCGAAACCGGTACCGATGCGCTCATAGATGCCCGGCGCCAACTTGCCGCGCTGGCGCTGCAGGGCGAAGTAGCGACCGCCGCGGCGCACGGTGCGCTGCATCACTGCAACAGTGTTCAGTCGTGTGCGGCCCAGATATTCCGCGCGGCTGCGATCATTGCTGCGTCGCTTGGCCTTCTCGTTGCTGGCGTTTTGATAGGCATCGCGCTGCGCGCCCAGCTGCGACAGGATGGCTGTCACCTGGCCGCCGGGCACGTTGCCGTATTGGTCGGTGCGCGCTCCGCGGCCAGTGACTGCAAATTGCCCGGCCGGCATCAGGCCCTTGGCCTGCAGCAATACCTCAAAGCCTTTCTTCCGGCGCTGGCCGCCCTCCACCTCAGTGCGCAAGTACTTCGACGGCGGCGTGCCCTTGAAGGCTTCATCGCGCAGGAAGATCTCTGCGAACAAGCGCTCGCGCGTCGCCTTGCGGTACATCGCCGCGTTGATGGTGAGCGCCGTCGGTCGGTCGAACACGCGCGGCGCGGTGCGCTTCCACACCTCGCGGATCTCGTAAGCTGTGGCGTTGCACGCCTGCACGATCGCAAACGGCAGCTGCTCGCGCTCTAGCGCGCTGAACTGACGGCCCAGCAGGTTGTCGGCATCCACGGCGATGCGGAGCTGGCTCACGGGCTGCCCTCGCCCGCCGGCGTGCCCTGCAACTGTTCGATCTCGCCCAGATTGGCCTCGTAGAACTCCAGGCAGCGCTTGCGTCCACGCGAGACGTCCAGCACCTGCTCCAGCGTGCCGCTCTTCACCCACGCGCAGCGCTGCGTCAGGCGCGGCTCGATCTGCACGTAGGTGCGTACCGGCACGGCAATCACGGCCGGCGCTGGCGCCACGACCACTGGGCGCGCGGGATCTTCGCGCGTGATGCCCTTCTTGCCGCAGCCAGCCAGGGCAACGACCAGAGCGATGACGAACAGTGAACGCAACATCAGTAGCCTCCCAGGCTGGGGCACGCAGCAGCCAGCGCCTGCAGCGCCGCATTGCATTCGGCCGGGCGTTGGTCGTATTCCTGTTTGAACGCCTTGGCGCTGCGGTCAGCTGCTGCCTTGGCGATCTCGGTCTTGTCGCGCAGACCGGCGTTGCGCTCCTGCAGCATCCGCAGCTTTTCGGCCTCGGCCTGCAACTTGGCGGCGATGGTCGCCAGCGCGGCGTCCTTGTCGGCGTTGTTGCGCTCCAACTCGGCGCGTTTGAGCTGGGCCGCTTCCAGGGCTGCCGTGCGGTCGCTTTGGCACTGCGCCACCTGGCGCGTCACCACGATCACCTGCTGCCCCTTGCGGTAGGACGTCAGCGCAGCAATCGACAGCAGCGCGGCAAGACACGCGCAGATGACCTTGAGCCGGCTGCCCGGCTTACGCAGCCAGGTCAGCGCATCAGCTGCCCAGCCGAATATCAACGCAACGAACGCCTTGAGGAAGGCCAGGATATTCATCGCTCGCTCTCCCGCCGGCGCCACGGGTAAATCAGCAAAACCGTCAGGCACACGCGCACCAGCAGCACGTACCAAGGCGCGGGTGTGTGCTGCGCCAGGTCGCGCAGAAAGATGCCCAACATGCCGACAGCCAAACCAATGAAGCAGGCGCCTCGCAGCGCCCAGGCAGCGTGGTCGCGCGCACGCTCGCCGGCATGAAAGGTGTGCAGCAGTTGCCATGTCGTCGCACAAAACACGGCCAGCGTGCTGACCAGGCTCACGAGATAGATGCTCATGCAGCACCTCCGGCACGCCCGGCCAACCGGTCGGACCACTTCTGCAGCGCACCCAAGTAGTGCGGCAGCATCGGCTTGATGATGAAGCCGCTCAGCCCGCTCACCGCAATGCCGATGCGGTGCACTGATGGAAAGTAGTTGGCCAGCGCCACCACGATCCAGCCGGCGGCCAAGGCGAAGCCCAGCACGAACAGGCCGAGCAGGCCCACGCGCAGCAGCAGCGTCAGCCACTGCACGCCCGGCCCGCCACTGGGCGCAGACACCTTGCCCACGTCGATCTCGCTAAGCAGCAGCAATCCGACCAGCGCGCCGGCCACCGCGGCCAGAAACCACGATTGCGGGATGCCGAGAAACAGATGCTCGCTGCCGGTGATCACCTCAGTGACCACCGCACTACCCGCGCTGGTCGCCACCAGCAGTGCGGCCGACTTGAGCACCACCGTGGCGCCGCCGTCCATCACCGGGCAATCCCCGCCAGCTCCACGCCATCCCAGATGACCGCATCGCCCCAGAAGTTGCCGCCGTTCTCGTGTTTGGCAATCGCCTTGGCCAGCTGAAATGCGGTTGCCGGCGCTTCGACATTGATGCGCTGGTCCAGCTCCACACCCAGTGCCTTGGCGACTTCGCGCACATAGGCGCCGGTGTCGTTCTCCACCGGCGGCGCCCAGCGGTTGATGATCCCGCGCACTGTGCGCAGGTCATGCTTGCGCTGGTAGGTCAGCAGCGTTTTGACCAGGGCACGAAAGCCGTATTCGGGCGTATCGAACACCGCAAAGCGGGCCTCGCGTGCGCGTGCGGCGGCGGTGCGGTCTTCGCCCTGCCAAGCCACGCCGGTACGATCGATGTTGCCTGGATTGTTGTTGCGGACGCCGCGCGGCGGGGCCATGTGCTGATCCTTGAGGTCAGGTTGAAGAGAGCCACCACCGCACGCGCCACCCGGGCATCTGCGTGCGATGATGGGTAAGGCTTAGGCGGCCACCGGGGTGGCGGTGCCAGGCGTCAGGCGCACCAGCACCGTTGCGGCGCCGTTTCCGGACGCTTCGATGGCGTAGCCGATGTTGTTGATGTCGCCAGCGCCACCAGAAGCCGAGATGGCCTGCTTGGTGTCGGTATCCCAGTTGACCGAGGCGCCACGCGCGAACACCGCGGCCGCCAACTTGGGCAGTGCAAACACGCCTTCGACGTGCGCAGCAATCGTTTCGCCAACTGCGCCGTCGGTGACGGCGACAGCCACCAATTTGCCGTCAGCGATCACACCGCCGCTAGTCACAGCGGTGGTCAAGGTCACGTCCAGCACGCGGCCGTCTTGATATCCGTTTTTCATGGGGAGTACTCCAGATGCGAAGAGACGCCGCACCGCGCCCGCGGTGCGGCAGGCGGCTTACTGGCCGGGGTTCTTGTAGATGCCGCGGTAGTCGGCGATGGCCGGTGCCGCGTCCATGCGCACCTTCCAGGCCACACCGTCCACGGTGAACCCCTCGTGCTGCTCCAGATACGGCGTCTGGTTGCCATCCAGGTAGCCCACCACCAGCGCATCCACGTAGGCCGAATTAGCCAGGCCGTACCACGCCTTCGGGTCTGCACCATCCAGACGGCCATCGCTCTCCACCTCGAAGGTGTTGCGCACGATGTTGGGTGTGGTCTGGTTGTTGGCACCACCCACGGCAAACTCGGCAGCGCGCACGGTGAGCGCCGCGCCGGAAAGCGCCACCGGCGTCAGCAGCGTTTTCATCGGCACGCGGATCACGTTGCCGTCCGCATCCTTCTGCAGCGCCATCCGCGCCTGCATGGCGCTGACGCTCTCGGTGGTGATGGTCGCGGCCGGCAGCAGGTTGCCGTGGTCGGCGTGGAACAGCGTCTTGCCATCGGCAAGCCGCGGGTTCTTGATGATCAGCTCGAATACCGCCTTGGCCAACGTGCGCTTGGCGGCCTGGCCCATCTTGCGCGGCACATCGCTGAAGATGCCCAGATCGTCATTGATGATGGCCTGGCGGGTAATCGTGAACAGTCGGCCCCAAGTGACGATCTGCATCGACTGCGATTGCTCGCTGAAGGTGCCCTGCTTGTACTCACCGCCCTCCCGCACCGGCAGCAAATCCGAGAACGCGCCCAGACCCACCAGGTTGGTCGGCTTGAAATCCGGCACGCTCACCGCGCGGGTGAACTCGCTAAAGCGCTCTTCCACTTCCTGGTAGCCCTGCAACACCGAGCGGCGCGCGGCATCGCCCAGCAGCGCCGGGAAGTCGGAGGCGGAATGGGTGAACGCCATGCCCACGATCTCGCGCCGGTCCATGCCGCGCGGATTGACGCCAGCCTGCACCAAGCACTCGCGCGCCATCTCGGCGAGCGAGTGGCCGCGGTACGGGTTGTCACCGGTGGCCTGGGCCAGGCCCACGCGGGCCTCGATTGCGTTGGTCATCGCTGCGCGCACGTTGTCGCGCTGGTCGCCGCCAGCAACAACCCCAGCGCGGCCATTGAGCGGCTCGCCGTTGCGGCCCATCAGCGCCAGGATGTGGCGGCCCACGTTGTCGGGGGTCACCGAAGGGTCGGCAGCGGCGATGACACCGTCCACATAAGCGCGGATCTCCGCATTGCCCATGTGCGGCTCGGCCATCGCCATGATGTCCGCATTGCGGCCGCGCATGGCGACCAGCGCCGCTTGCACGGCGGCCGCGGCATCCGGTGCAGCAGCGACAACCGGCGCCGGAGCCGGCGCAGGCGGCGTAGCCGTGGTGGTGGAAGCACCCTGCCCGCCACCGGCGTTGGCGAGGATGCGAAGATAGGTTTGTTGGGTCATAGGATCCTCGATGTGGCCAACGACGGCCGTTTGGGTGACCTCGGGAAGTGAGGCAAAAACGCTGGGGCTGAGCGCAGCGGCGATATGGCCGCGCAGCTGCGCGGCGACCGGCGCCGGCGCTTGGGTGATGGCCTGCAGGTAGCCGGTCAGCGCGACGACAGATGCGGCCTCGGCGCGGGCAATGGCAGGGGTGTCGGCGACTCGGTCTGCAAAGCCGAACTCCACCGCCTGCACGCCGGTGTACCAATGGTCGGCGCCATCGGTTAGCAGTTGCTCAACCTCCGAGCGCTTGCCGGTCTTGGTGGCGTACGCCTCCAACATTGCACCGGCATGTGCATCCAGCGCGGTCGCGTATTGGCGGAAAGCGGACGCATTGCCGGCAGCAACCGTGTGCGGCGCATGCACCATCAGCAGCGAGCTGGCGTACATCACCAGCTCATCGCCGGCCATGGCGATCAGCGAGGCAATTGATGCGGCCTGGCCGTCCACGAAGACCACCTTGTGCGCGGCGTGCTGCTTGAGCGCGTTGTAGATGGCCATCCCATCGGCCACCACGCCGCCACCGCTGTTGATGCGCACGTGGATCGTGCCGGCGGTGACCTGGCCAATCTGCTCCGCGAGCTGCAGCGGAGAGACAGATTCAGACCACAGGCTGTCGCCAATGGTCCCGTAGATCATGACCTCGGCCACATCGGCGGCACGGGCTTCGATCTTGAGCAGGCACGGGCCGAGCGCCGGGCCGGCATCGGCAAGCACGCGGCCCAACGTCGCGGTCAGTGCGTGGGTTCGCATAGTCAGATGTCCCTCAACATGTCGCGCGAAAGCTCGGCGCGCAGCTGCGCGCGGGCTTCCACAGGTGCCGGCGCGGCCGGCTGCAATTGCTGCTGCTGTTGCTGCCAGTCCTGGCGCTGGCGCAGCACTTCGTCAGGGTTGTTGCCGTACTGCAGCGTGTTCTGCTGCGGGCTCACCCAGCCGCGGTCCTCGGCCTCGCCCTTGGCGTAAGCCTCTTTGAGCGGGTCGATCCACGGCATGATCGGCCGCACGTAGGTGGAGGCGGCCAGATGCCGCAGCGTCCACCCGCGCGGCATACGTACCTTGCCGGACAGCACCGCCGCCTCAATAAAGCGCTGGCGCGTTGGCCGCACGAACAGCGCAATAAAGCGCTCGGCCAGCATCAGGTAGCTGCCCCACTTCTCCACCAGCTCCTGACGCTGTGCGGAGTACGTGCCGTTGTAGTCCAGCGACAGGCTGGAGTAGCTCACGCCGATGCCGCCGGCCGCGGCGCGCAGCTGCTCTTTGCGCCAGGTCGCTGCGTTCGGGTTCGGGCGATCGCTGCCCAGGCTCTCGATCGATTCGCCGGGCAGCAGGTCGTCGAAAATCGCGCCAGGCGCCATACGAAGATCGCGCCTCGGCACACCCTCCTGCACCAGGGCTACGCCGCCAAGTCCCTCGCCCGACGGTTGGTAAAGCTCGCCCGAGCCTTTCTTGATCTGAAACGTCATCGACGCCGCCACTTTGGCCGCGATGCGCTCGGATTCTTCGTAATCCTTCACGTCTTCAAAGCGCGACATCGCGCTGGCAAACACGCTCAGGCCACGCACCTGGTGCAGGCGCTTGAGGTTGGCGATGCAGTGCATCACCTCGGCGCTCACGCGCTTGGTGTCGGTGGTCCAGCCCAGCGGGTCGCCGGGGTGCTGCTTGTACACGTGGTAGGCCACCGGGCGGCCCCACGCGTTGCGCTCCACGCCCTGCAAGATGTTGCGGGCCGGGTCGTTGAAGTCCAACGGCACCAGGTCGGCCTCCAGCATTTCGATGCTGTAGGGCACGCCGCCGCCGTGCTCCAGGTATGGCACAACGCCGCTTAGGTCTTGGTAGAACGCCTCGCCATCACGCAGCCAGCTGCGTGCCAGCAGCTGCTGGCAGGCGCCGTAGTCATGCGCGCGGGTGACTTCGGGCGCATCCCACCATACGTCCCACAGCTCATCCAGCTGCAGAGCGAGATCGCGGTTGATGGGCTGGCCCGGCAGCCGTGGTGCAGAAAGCACGTCGATGCCGGAGCCCACGGTGTTTTGCACCAGCACGTTGAGCGCGTTGTCAGCCAGGTCCAGGTCGCGCTCAAGGTGGCGCGCTTGGTCACGCAGCTGCCGGGCATCCATGCCGGCAATGGCGTTACCACTGCCCCAGTCACGGGCCAGCTTGCGGCTGCGCGATGGGCGGGTCACCTCATGTGCACGTGCGACCACGCGCAGCTGCTGCTCGCGCACCGCCGTGCGCGTCTCGATGGCGCGCACGCTACGGTCAGTTGAGATTGCGACGCCGAGGCGCTCGCGGGCGATGCGTGCGGAGGCCATCAGGTGCGGCCACCGAAATCAGCCGTTGCCCAGCGAGCGCGACGACCTGCTCCAGCCTCTCGATCTACGGCGGCCTGCCACTCCTGGCGACCCTTACGGATCTCTGCCAGGTCCGCGCGGGTGAGCACGCGCTCACCGATACGAACGCTCTGCCCTTGCAGCACGGCAATCTCTGCCTGCTGGTATGTTGTGAGCATTTCCTGAGCCGTCTTCATGACGAGTCAGGCTAACTAGCGAATTGTCCAAATCCTAAAAAATTTTATAGACGCGACCGGCACCAAGCTCTTGATTATTAAAGGTCCTGACATCCTACTGTCCGCGACTTTGCCAAAAAGCAGACAAAACCTTCCATCCCCGGAAAAGCAGCGTGTTTACGGGGCAGCCCAAAGTGCATCCAGATCAACGTCCCCGCTGTCGGGCCTCCGGCCCGGGTCAAGCTCATCAACTTGTAACACCATCGGGATGTCGAATGATGTGCCCGTAACAACGCAGCAGCCCTGTGAAAGGTTTGGAATGATGGAACGAGACAGGCTGTCCAGTGTGGTCAATGCATTATCAACCAGAAAAAGGTCTCGGTCGTTCACCAAACGGTGAATGAAGAAATTGTGCAGTTGCGACACTATCGTGGCAGATATATCGGCAGGACGCTGACTCGCGATCGTGATAAAAAAACCAAACTTACGACCTTCTTTAATAATTTCCTCAAATAACTCCAACCTGTAGTCGCGCCAACTTTCTTGCTCGCGGGACGATTGCTGCGAAAGGATGTTATGAGCCTCATCAATTATCAAGTGCACAGTACGACTCGGAGGATAGCCAACCACATCTTTATGCTGATTATAAAAATGCTTGGCCACCAACAGAGGCAAAATTTTCTTTACATCGTTATTGCAATTTTTTAACGATATCACCGTAACTAGTCGCTCCAATTGCTGAGCAAGATTGACATCCAGAACTCTCCGAAGACTGGACATCGAAGACTCCATTCGTTTGATTAGTGGCTGGATATGATCAAATTGCACAAACCCGTTAATCAGCTCGCGCGTCAGTTGAACATATGCACGAATAATCAGCTGATCGAAAGAATCCAGATCAGACAAGTCTAATTGTTCAACATAAGGGCCAATTTTTTCGTCATATTGTGTTCCGTCAGCGTCAAAATATGTCGAATCGCTTCGTCGGATAAAGCGCTCCTGGATACTATGCCATGAGATAGTCTTAAGCAATGCTACTAAGCTTTCGCTCTTGAGGGTCGAGGCAATACCGCGCAATAGATCAAGTGCTTCAGGCCTCGGCCGAGCTGCACTAAATGCTCTTCGAAAGGTTGCCTTGCAGTAGTTGCTCATAGCGCCAACACTTGCTTCAAATATCTTCCTGCCTTCAACTAATCTAATCAAAAACGGCTTCTGAGTGTTTGGTGTAGCTTGAAACAGCAGCGAAAGCATCTCGGCGTTCCAAAATTCGTCTTTATGCAGAGGAAACTTATCACCTTGATCGCCCTGAGTTCTGAGCTTTAAAACCGTCTTTTGATCCTCCGAGATCAGCTGCGCCCCCGTATACTCCCCATTAAAATCAAGAACAATAAATCTGCTCTTCCCGACAATTACGTCAACCTTGTTGTCGAAAAGAACTGTATATAGCTTTGTCAATGTATTGGATTTCCCGCTTCCAGTATTGCCAAAAACACCGATGTGGCTATTGAACAATCGCTTCCAGGGCAGGCCAATTGGCACCTCCTCTTTTAGAGTTCTACCAATCACAAAGGTACCGACAGCTTCTTTCCCATAGATTTGCGATATCAGTCTTTCTGGCAGCAGAAAAGCGACATCCCTAATCATAGGCAGAAATTTAATTCCGTGTTTAAAGACCCCTTCTTCAAAATACCCAACTGGGCGCACGTCAACCTTACGCATGTATACCGCAGCGGGCCCATCCCCCTCGATTCTGTTTTCGTCTAGGTATTCCCCTTCGACAATACAGACAATATCGCGAAATCCGCGCTGCACAGAGATATATTCTCGAATCGAAATACCCTTAAATTTCTCCCCGTTATAATACAGGGACTCTTTATTAGATTCCTCTTGAATTCGCAGGGTGATTTTTACGCCGTGGACGGCTATAACCTCTCCGACCTTTATAGACATCAGACCACTCCAGGCAATGAAATTGCTTGAGTAGGTCGTTGAATGTTAAAAACAGATTCATTGAACTCCGTAAAACTCATTTCGTTGTCGGCAAGTACTATAAATTTAACATTAGCGAAAAGCTTGAATTTAGGGGCCAAGCGAGAATGCTCACTAACCGAATAACAGCAAATGAAAACTTGCAATGTCGGATTAGACAGCGACCTCTTAATGAGGTTCAAAATATGTTCGTCTGCAAATGAAAACCCAAAGGAGATTAGAACGGAATTGGGCTTTTCCAATTCGTAAGTGAGATAACGAAGCATCTGATAGTAGTGCTCCTCAAACACTGTCTCGTTAAATTTCCACTTCGTTGGATTAACGATTGGGAGCGCCCGATATTTCTTCCAGAATGCTTCGCTTATATGAGGAGGCATTGGCAATGCGGTCAAGTTATCGACGTCATTATTCGGGTCATATAATTGATCTGAGAATGCTTCTACATCCGGAATTATAAAGTCGGGAAGATAAGATTCCTTATGATCAATCCCATAGTCAACCACTATACTATCAGCAACCTTCTTCCAATAAATTGAACCATGTAGATTAATCAGATTAATCTGCGGGATACCGCTCAAACCCTTGTCAAAAACTCCCGCCTGACAAAGATATGAGTTGAAATTACGCGCATGTAAGTAGCGAGTTCTAAAACCCCGAGTTCCATCATTGAGATGGAAGTCAAACTCACCTTTTCTTATAAGCGCATCCGCTGCATGAAAAAAACAACTGTCATAGTTTGTTGTAAAAACATTGCAACGCCTGTCAAGCGCTTTTCGCTTTTGAAGGATGCGCAATAATGTCGCGGTAAATACCTCGTAATTCGACAGGACTTTCTTCTTATCCTCAGTATTGGCATCTTCTGGGCGGAAGATCTGTGCGGGCCTTATGCATGTTTTGTAATAATGAGCAAAAAGCCAGTCGAAACGAGCATCCTGCTTCTCAAACCGAGTTGCTAATTCTTCAATTGTCGAGGTTAGCCCAATTTCATCCTTGATTTTTAGTGCGAGCGTCGGCAAGAGTCCCACTGACGCACCAGAACCGATTAAAAAACTGAGGCTCTTGTCATAAATATCAGCAACCTTGATGTGGTCTTCCATGTCGCGGCTCTTTTGTTGACCCACAAGTCTTAACCGGCCCAGTCATTTGCGCAAGCAAGTTCATTGATGAGCTTGCTTTGCAGCAGACAATTCTTGACGGCTGCTGCGTTGACACTGACGTTTTTTCCTCCCCGGCAAGCCACCGGGGAACAGGTCGTAAAGTTTGGATCTCGACATGTCGAACTCTTTCACGACCTGCTTAACGGTTGCTCCTGCTCGAAGCTTCTCCGCAATGGTTTCCAGAGGATAGGTTCGACGTTTTGAAGGAAAGTAAAGGTGTTCACCTGCGAAGCAATCTAAGACAGCATTAACGAAAGGCTCTGCCATTTTTCGGCTAATACCTATGTCTGCCTCCAACGCTTTCAGTATGCGGCAACGGAGGTGCCCATCTGATCCAACTTCATTAGTCATAGGAGAGTCCAATCCTCTCGAGCAAACCCGGACGATCGCTTCACTGTTCGAATCTGCCTGGGTTCCGACGGGGCCAGTGGTGCCTGACCGGCAGGGCTGGTTCCACGGGAATCGTTTCCCCCGCAATCTGCAGTGGATTCAGTTGCGCTTCGAGTTGTCTGCATGCGGAGAGATATCGAGGAGCAAGTGCGGTCATCCAGGGCGTCCCAGTCGGACCTACCGTAACGGTGTATTCGCGCCTCAGGATGGTGCCCCGCTGCATACGCATAGACCCATGTATCAAGCGGCTCGTTGCGAACGACTCGCTTTTCGAAGCGATTTTTGACCGGGTTGTACACTTCCGACACTAGCCCTGGGAAGAACTCTGGCGGCAGCTGATCGCTGAAGTGCACCAGGCGCGCATCGGCCTGCCGCTCCGCATCTGCTGACAGCCGGCTGTACAAATAGTGCTTCGCCGCCACACTACCTATGTGGTAGATCGTGATGCCGCGCTTGTCGGTTCGCCCTCGCCAGGTGACGTCGACCAGCTTTCCCTTCGAAAGGATCGGGGCGTTGTTCGGCACGGCGCCAAAGATGCACATCGGACGAGTGATCAGCCGCTGGCGCACGTAGTGCTTCACCGCCTCTGTCCGGTGGCCACCGGCATCGATAGCAGTAGCGAGCGGCCGCAGCTGGGCCCCATCTTCGCGCTCAATGGGCCGGTTCAGCAGATCAGTCAGCGCCACCCACACTGCTTCCTCAGCGGGGTCGCCCGGCAGCTCGACATAATCCAGAGTCCAGGCGGCCATCCCCCTGCCCCATCCCACGATGTGCACCGCCAAGCGGTTGTCTTGCGTGTCGACGCCTACTGTGATCGCCAGCACGCCGCGCGGCGCATGCCGCAGGCGGTACGGTTCCGCGCGGTCGGCGATGACGTTGTGCTTCACCGCCCGCATCGACGGATCTTCCCACGTCTCCGCAAGCCGGTCGTTGATGAACGTCTTGAGGGAGGCGGGATCGTTCTGGGCATCGAGCCACTCGCGAGCCAGATCTGCCCAGCGCGGCCCAAGGCCGAATTGGTAGTAGAGACAATTGATCGTATAGCCACGTACATCGGAGTCTGGATTTGCGGCTACCCAGCGGCCGGCCGCGATCATGTCGGTTTTGTGGTGCTCCTCGATCGCGGTGCCGCAGTCGCTACATGCGTACCAGGCGTGCTTGGCATCGGGCGACCACACCAGGCCGCTCCAACTCAGCGCCTGGTAATGGCCACAGTGCGGGCAAGGCACGTGGAACCGGCGCTGGTCGCTTTTCTCATAGAGCTTGGCGATGCGGCTCAGTCCAGCGATGCCGGGGGTGCTGATGTAAAGGCGCTTGTACGTGGTCGGGAATGCCGAGGTGCGCCCGTCCAGCATCTTGACCGGATCGTCGCCCGTGATGAGCTGCTGCGGTGCCTCGTCGATCTCGTCGACGCCCAGGTACTTCACCGTGGTGGATTTCAGCCGTTGCGGGCTGCCCATGTGCTCCACGTAGAGCTGGCCGCCGGCGAAGTCTTTGAAAGTGCGCTGGTTGGCGCTGTCTCGGCTGGCAGTGCTGCTGAGCGCGCGGCGCACGGCCGGGCACACTTCGATCATCGGGTTCAACTTCTGGGCAATCCACTTGTTCATGGAGGCCTCGCCCGGCAGCGCGTACATGATCGGCGCCGGTGCGTAGTCCATCCAGTAGGCGATCGCGTTGGTGGCCAGCTGGCTCTTACCGAACTGGATCGGGAACATGGCCACCAACTGATGCACTGGGCTGCGCGCGGACATGGCGTCCATTGGCTCGCGCAGCGGTGGGTTGCGGTCGGTGACCCAGCGTCCCGGCTTGCTGCTGCCCTTACTCGACAGACGCATGTGCTCATCGCACCACTGCGAGACGGTCAACGGCCGGCGCGGCTGCAGCGCACGTGCAAGCACGGCATTGATTCGAAGGGAGGCCGACGTGTTCAGAACAAAACCTCATAGCGGCGCACCGGCTTGAGCACGATGCGGATGGCGCGCACCGCGTCCTGCTCAATTCGGCGCTGGCTGGGAGCGAGCCCGCAACAAATCATCAGCACGACCGCAGGCGTGTACAGGTACGTCCACCACCATGCGGCCCGCGCTTTCATCATGTACTGCTGTTTGCTCATCGTGCTGCTCCCTGGGCGGGTTGAACGCCGGTTTCGTGAAAGGCTGCCTGGTCGAGGTAGTGGCGCACCCGCTGCTCACGCACGGCGCCGTAGAAGTGCGGGTCTACGGCGGCGATCTCGGCGGCAGCACGGAAGGCGCTCGCTAGCTCCGGGTCGCACTCGCGGATCAGGTGCCGCTGGTTGTTGTCCGACCTCATCCCTCCACCTCTGCCGGCCTGGTGGCTGACCGAAAGCCGCGACTCACCTCCTCCAGCGCATGCATCAACTCGTCCCACAGCAGCTGCCGCACCTTGGCCTCATCGGTTGCGGCAGCCAGCTGCGGGGCGAGCGTGTCGGGGATGCGCTCAAGCGCCACGCGCAGGCCGGTGCCGGCCTCGGAGATGGCCTGCTCCACGTCTGCGCGTGGCAGCAGCTCGCCCAGCTTCTCGGCCAGTTCGATTTGCGCCATCTGCGCGTCCGTCTCGGCCTTGTCCGCCAGCGCCTTGGCCTTGCGCTTTGCGTCGCTGGTCTGCGGCTCGTCGGCGTCGTCCCGGTCGTCGCTGCCCTCGCCCGCCAGCACAGCCCCACGCGCTTCGGCGTGGCGAGCAGCGACGCCGGCACGGGCGGGATCGCGCGTCTGCTCGTACAGCGCCAGGGATGCGCTCTTGAGATAGCCCTTGCCGCCCTCGGCCTGCACCAGGCGGCCGTTGCGCTTGAGCTCCACGATGTAAGACGGCCGGCAGCCGATGTAAGCCGCCAACTCCTTGCCTGTCACCACCACCTCGTTGTCCGTCATACCCAGTACTCCACTTCTTCCATTTCTTTCAGGGCCAGCAAGACAGGAGAAAACGCGCGCGTGTGAGCGTGTGCGGGCTGTGCGGGAACGTGTGCGGGACGCATATCGCCCGAGACACTTGCGGCAGTAGCGATGTGCGGGATGTGCGGGATGTGCGGGCACTCACACACGCGGGAGCGTGTAGGTGCCTTATCGAGGGCGGCGCCTCGCGCGCCTGCGCCCGCGTAGGAAACAAAACGCCCGCACATCCCGCACACGCCTACTGCCATCAGCATCTGCGCCCGCACAGAAGCCCGCACACCATCCCGCACGTCCCGCACATGACCAGGCGCAGTGCTCATGCGCGCCCCTTGTATTCGTTGAACGCGCCGCGGAACCCGACCACTTCGGTGCCCAGCCAGGACGATTCGGTCTGGTCTTGGGGACATGTCGCATTTCCCAGCAACAGAAACCCATGCGGGCCGTGACTGGTCTGCTCGATCAGGTATCGCTTGCGCGCGCGATCCGGATGCGTGATGCCTCGTTTGCGCACCAGCGCGTTGATGAACTTGGGCGACGGCGCCGGCTTCACGCCCTCACGGCCGCACCAGACCTTGTAGACCTCGTACCACTCTTTCGATGGCGCCGGCCGCGGCTTCAAACCAGGAATGTCCTGGCCGTACAACTCGTCCAGGAAGCGCTGTGGGCTGTCTTGCCCCAGGTTGATCAGCTCCGCTTTGGCAGCGGTCATCGGCGGATTGGTGCCGTTGCTGAAGTCGCCAAGGTCCACCTGCAGCAGGTAGTGATGCAGCGCTGCGGTGCCGCCAGCGCGGATCTCCGCAAGCACCTCCTGGTAGAAGTCGGGCGGCAACTTGTCCGGCGTCCAGATCACCGCATGCCGGCGGTCGTCCTCCTCGAGCACAACCGGCATCGCCTCGTTCGACAGGAACACCAGGTTGGCGTGGTTGTCTTCTTCATAGGCCTGGATGTTCTTCGGGTTGATGCGGATGCGGTCGCCGGTGATCAGCGCCTTCAGCTTGTTCTTGAGGTGATACACCTCGGTGCGCGCCACCACTTCGTCCGCGAGCAAGAACAGCTTGCGGCTGGCCCAGTCGTTGAACTTGTCCTCCAGCGCGGACTGGTCCAGCACGCGGCCGTATTCGCCGAACAGCTTCATGTACTCGTCGAAGAACATGTTCTTGCCGGTGCCTTGCGGCCCGTGGATCACGATCGTCGATTTCATCTTGGCGCCCGGGTGCTGCAGCGGGTACGCCAGCCACTTGATCACCCAGTCATAGAGCATGCGCTGGTTGGCTTCGTTGCCGCACATGTGCCACAGCAGCTGCAGCAGCTTGTCGCAGGTGCCATCCTGCGGCACGGTCGGCCAGCCCGCGAACAGGTTGCAGGTGATGCCGGGCTTGCAGCCAGATGGGTCGAAGTCCACCTCTTGCACACGCACGATGGCGCGCTGCGGGCTTTCCAGCCATGCGCGGTGCAGCTCGCGCCGCACGCAGGCATCGCGCATGTCGCCGAGCGCCACCAGCATGTGCTCCTGGTGATCGAACACCGTGCCGCCCTGCCCATACACCAACGCAAAACGGCTCAGCAGTGCATCGATGCTGTCGATGGGCTTGAGGAGTGCCTTCCCCGCGCCCCCGGTGCTGGGGATGGAAGCGGCGCGTTTTTCCACCGGTGCCCGCCACGATAGCTCCGTGATGCGGGCCTCTACCTGCGCGCGCACCACGTGCAGTCCTTCGGCCAGGTGCAAATCATTGAAGTCGCTGACCTTGCGCCCGTGGTCGATATAGTTGGCACAGCGCGTGCCCTCATCGGCAAACACCGGTAACAGCGCAGCACCACGCACGTCCAGTGCCGCAGCGCTGGCACCCAGCATGCCGGCGTTCTCCGCCTTGTGGTCTTCGCCGCAAGTCGGGCACGTCTTCGGGTGGTCGGAGAGCACCAGGCGCGACTTGCACGCGCGGCACTTCTGCAGCACGTCGTCATCGCCACAGATCAGCACCTTTGTGCTGCGGTACCGCTTCGCTAGCGCGCTGGCCACTGGCATCAGGTTGCCGGCGTCGAACGCCACGGCAACGGGGTAACCAGTCGCCATGTGCAAGCTGGCCGCTGTGGCGTAGCCCTCGGCGACGAGCAGCACCCACTGCGGCGTGCCGCCGATCAGGTGGAAGTGCCCACGCTTGGCCAGGCCGGCCGGCCAGAATTCCTTCACCGGCTTGCGCTGCTGGTCGGCCTGCTTGGCGGTACGAAGCAGCTGCAACCCGTGGATCGCGCCATTGCCATCGAGCAGCGGCACAACGGCAATGCCTGATCCGCCGTAGCGCAGGCCAAAGCCTTGCACGCCCTTGGCGGCCAGATAGTCGGATTCGCCGTCATGCAGAGCCTTGCCCCACGCCCGCGTGGCGCGTTCGGCAGCGCGGCGATTTTCGTCCTGGCGCGCTGCTTCTGCGCGGCGGCGGTCTTCCGCCAGCCGGCGCTTCAATGCTTCGCGCTGCTCGGCGGTGAACTCGCTGTCACGCTTGCGCAGCTCCACCTTGAGCGCGCCGTTGTCGTTGCCGCGCCATATGCCGTAAGTGCCAACAATCAGCATATCCGTGCCGTTGGTCTGCAGCTCGTGCAGCACATACCAGCCGCGCCGCTCGCGCGAACCTTCCACCTTGCAGCGGACCATGCGGCCGCTCGCATCCAAGCTGTCGAGGATCAGACCCGCGTCGCGCAGCTGGCCAAGCACATCATCGTAATTCGCCAACATTCAGTAACTTCCAGCCGCGCTATCTACCATGGGAACGGGGTTCGAATTACCCGCATCGGGGGTCGGCCAGGAGGACCCATCGCCCGGAGCTGACTGCCCCGTCCGTTTATTCAGATTCAGTGCCTCGCCATGCGCGCGCGTCCTTTCCGCCGCCTCACGGGGAGATGGGGCGCAGGGCAGCGGCAACACGCCTTGCGCGTACACGCCTGCGGCATCGGCATGGCGCAACCGCTCGCGCTCGGCCAGCGCGTCATCGCCGGCCAGGCCAGGTGCATCGCTGTAGAGCAGGCGCAAGGCCTCGGCCACGTGCTGCTGCGCGACGGGGCTCAAGACGCGGCGGATGTGTGCGGCGCGGTTGGTCGTCATGTCATGCACGCTTGCGGCCCTTGGCTGCCGCGCGGCGAACGTTGCGCTCCAGGCGGTGGCACATCGTGCGGATCGCCTGCAGCTCGTCCACCATCAGGTCGGCTTCCTGCAGCGACAGATGCGCATCGTCCAGCGCTTCGAGCGCAACACCAGACAGGCGCCCCGCGTGCTTGGCAACGTGCAGCAGCTTGGCTTGCATCGCGGCCACTTCATCCGGCCAGCCGTTCTCCGGTGCGGGCGGTACGAAGTCCATCGCCAAATCGAATTGCGCGCCCAGCGATTGAATCCAGCACGTCGCCTGCGCCTGCCCGGCACTCAGCTCCTGCATCCACTCGGTGAGCATCTCCGCCATCTCCATCGACAGCGACTCACCCTCAAGCCCTCGCAGCTTCTTGCGGAGCGATTCTGCGGCGATGGCCTTGCCACGACGCTCTGTCAGGTAGGCAGCGGCTGCACGCACATTCCCCGGCATTTGCGACACCGAGTTGTACAGCGCGTCGCGCCAGTAGATGTCTGAGCGTTGGCACGTCATCGCGCGGCACCCTGAAACGCTGCGCAGTTCATCGTGGTGGCGGATTGGTCGGCCGACGCACCATGTGCGTCATGCACACCACCCCACTCCTTAGATTCACCGCCCTCCGACGCTACGACACGCGCACCGGTGTCGGCGACGTCGTCGCCGTCTTTTTCGTTGCTCAAGAGGCCCGCCAAAAACAGGGCAGCACTTGTCGTCATCAGCGTAACGGCCAGTACCGCCCGAGCCAGCTTCGCGGTGGATAACGCACTAGATATCCGAGCGACCTGTATCGTTCGCGGCTTGATGCCCCACTCATCGTGCATCGCGGTGCTCCAGAAATCTGAGCGGCCATCGAACTCGTCGACGGCGTTCTATCAGCGCACTCCACTCATCCGTAGTCAGACAAAGCTCTGCGACGTCACCGTTATCGTGAACCGGTATGCCAATCAAAGACGAGAGCTCGCCGGAGTCCAGGTCGTCCTGCACAGGAATGACAGAGCGAGTCATCAGGCAGCACCTTCGACGATTGTTGAAGGCTCCGATCCGAATACATCAGGACGCAGCACATGGCGTGACACACCCGTGCACGCTTCGATGGCCAACACATGATGTGCAGCTACTGGACGCCTAGCAGTCGCCCACTGGGACACCAAGGCTGGATGAATCTGCAGCGCAGTAGCCAAAGCGCGCTGTCCACCAGCGGCTCGGATTGCGTTGTGAATTGGGCTTTCCATGACCTGAGCATAGCAACGCTATCTACAAGTGTAAATAGCGTTGCTGATGGCTGGTCACACTGGCTATCAATAGCATTGCTACATGCCTAGACCCGCCAACCCCAAGACCCCTGAAGGCCAAGCCATCACAGAAGCTATTCTGCGGTCGGGTCAGTCTCAGGCGAAACTCGCAGACATGTTGGATGTCAGTGCAGGCTTCATCTCCCAATTTGCTAGTGGTCATCGTCCCGTGCCGTGGGATAAGGCCGAGCCGCTGGCCACTCTTATTGGGGTTTCCCCAGCTGTCATCAGTGCTGAGTACCGTCGACTTCAGGATCACTTTGGCCGGTCTCATCCGCAGCGACTCGATGCGGAAATAATCATCGCCGCGGTTGCGTATGCGAAAAAAGTCGCAGGCCTGATGGCTGATGATTCATTCGCCGTAGAGCATCGGCCGGAAGAGTTGGCAGATGCAATCAACGCAACCTTGGAGATGAAGAACGCGTTGGAGGGAAGAAGTGAGTCTGAAGGAAGAGATGGAAAGGTTGGCCGAGTCAGTCGCCCTACGCGCTCAGCGCAAGCTAGGGAAAAAAGCGAGCCTGCGCCTCGTGGGGCGCGAAAATCTGCATAGAGAGGTTGCCGGCGCACCAGCCCCGTCGCCCAAGTCGCTGATGGACGACATCACTCGCGAAGGGCATTACCGCATGATCCGGCACTATCGGCATTTCTGGGGGCCACCCATGCAGATTCTGATCGATCAAGCATGCAGGGAGGTGGCCGGCTTTGAGCAATTAGGCGACGAAGAGCTGCGCCAATTGATGCGTGACATGGACAGAGGCATTGAATGCATCCGCGAGGACATCAAGTTTGAAGATGCAGGTTTGCTTCGATCAATTTTGTAAGGACGACATGAAGAAGATTGCGTGTATCGCTTTGCTCATCCTATCTGGGTGCGCGAGTAGCCCCAAGGGCTTGGAAAAGCCCGAGTTCGCCTCCTCTTTCGTAGTGGAGATTCCCTACCAACTCGCGCTCAAGCGCATTGTTGAAGCAGACGGAGAGTGCCGTCCTAAACCTCTGGTACCGGTTGGTCAGACGATCAACGACGTGCAGAACTATCCCGATCTGCGAGAAGCAAAGATCGTGCAGGGTGCGTCCGGAGTAGGAACGCAGATCTATACCGTCATCACCATCAAGGAAGTGGAGAACGGGCGGACGGAAGTCACCTTGTATGCAAAGGCTACGCGCGAGCGCCAAGCTGACCGCCTGAAACGCTGGGTTGATGGCGGCAGTGGCTGCAAGTTCTAACGCTCTCAGCTGTAGCAGCAAATGTAGATAGCCTTGCTATTGATTGTTGTAGATAGCTTCGCTATTGTTCTCTTGCCGCGAGGTCGCGGCAGGAGAACGCAATGCGTACCAGCACACACGCCGTAGATGCGCAGGCAGACACCGATGCTGCCAATAACGATTTGCTTGCTACCGCACGTAGGTGTCTTCAAGCCTGCGCAGCTGCTGACCACTCACACGCCAAGGCGCTTAAGCGCCGCGGCATGTCAAAGGGTCCAAAACGCTACCCGAAGCGCAGCAATCGCATAGAACTGACGGGCCTGCGGGCCGAAGCAGCCAGTCGCGACTTCGTCCGGGAGCTGCGCGCATGAGCGCTGTTGCAGCTTCGTTGACCGCGGAAGATCTGACGGCCGCAATCATCTGGGCCGAGGACGCTATCCGCGAGGACGCGCATACCCTAAAAGCGCTGGGCGACTCTGCCTCGGCGAGCTATACATCGTGCCTGCAAAAGAGGATCGCCAAGCGTAGGGAGCAAGTGGAGCGCTTCCGCTCTGCTCTGGCAGAGGTTGGCGCCGTATGAGCGACTTTCCCTCTGCCGGCTTCCGGCCGGGCCGTGGTCAAGGCACCTTGCTGCGGCTGTGCGTCAAACGTGACTCGGTGAGCGCTGCGCTATATGGCACAGACCGCGGCAGAGAGCTTGCGGTGACTGTCTGCCGCCTCGGCGACGTGCGCCGCATGGCCGGCGCGCTGCAACTTGGCCAGACCGCGTATACCGCAGGCGATGACGCGCTGCAGGCCATGTGCGAGTGGATGGCGGCGCACGGCGTGCCGGTACGGGTGACGCCATGAGCGACCGACCATTGGAAGCCTTCTTCCCCACTGGGCACGCCAGCCAAACACTCGCGCTGATGATCTGCAGCGACTGGATCTGGGCTGGCTTGTACGACGGCAAGGTCACGCCATCCCTGGATGGCTGCGCAGTTGCGCCGCGCCTACGCGCACGCGCCACAGCCCGCCATCTGTGCATCGGCCGTGACTCCTTCGCACTGGCACCACGCGTTCTGCTGCGTGCCACGCGCTGGTTACGCCTGCACGGCGTGCGGGTCCAGGAGCAGCGCGCATGAGCCGCCTCTATCAGCGTGCCCTCGCCCTTGGCTGGACATTGGTGGCTATCGGCGCCGCCGTCTGTGTGCCAATACGCCTGGCCGAAATCCACGCCGCGCAACGCAACGTAGATGCCCAGCCGGCAGTGGTCACAGAGCAAAAGGCGTCCGTCCCCCACGTACGGCTGGCGCGAGCAGAGGACTGACATGCGCCAGGAAGCCACGCCGTTACCGTCCACCGTCCCGACATGCCAGCCGGGCCATCGCCCGCAACTGGTCACCACGCACGGCGCGCCGCATCGCTATCGCATCGGCGGCCCCGCACCGACCACGTTCCACATCGAGTGCTGCCGCTGCGGCAAGGCCACCGCGCCCACCCCCAGCCGCGCGCTCACCGAAAGCCGCTGGACCGAACCCACCGGCCAGCACCGCATCCCGCTGTCCCACCTAAGCCGAGCACGCGAGCAACTATTCGCCGTACTGGCGCTTGCGGCCCACGCCGCCTGACCGAGGTCATCATGCATCTACAACCCAAAGCACAGGCCGCGCTCAAGGCGGCCTACGGCGCCCAAGGCCGCACTCTGCGCCGCACCCGCGGAGGCTTCGCCGCCATGCCCGCACAAGTACAAACCAGCGGCCCCGTGCAGATCCAGGCGTTCACCCGCCGCTGCATCAACTGGCTCGACGAAGCCGGCCTGGTGCAATTCGACGACCCGCAATTCCCGAACGTCATCACCCTCAACCCGCGCGGCATCGCCTACGCCGAACAGCTGCTGCGCGACGAACCCGCTGCGCGTGGCAAGGCAGGTGCGCAATGAGCGCCTTTGCCCTGTCCACCGTCCGCTACAAGGACCGCGAACGCGCCGAGCTGGCAAACGACCTCAAGGCGTTCGCCAAGCGCGGCGGCAAGGTGCAGAAGTTGGGTGCTACGCCGGTGCGTAAGAGCTTGTCGCGGCGTGAGGCAAACGATGCGCGAGTGATCAAGGTCTAGTTGTATGCGGTCAATATTTCACTATCAAACTGGACTGATCGAATTGGCTGCCAGAGCCAATGCAGGACTCAGGGACAGGTCGGTCTTTACGAGCATCTTTGATCACATCCATCGTGATGAAGAATGTGAAGGATGCCGCCAATACAAGAGCCGAAAAGACGCTAACGCCCTTAGCCCTCGCACGCCACTCGGAGGGAACATTGTGCATATATGGCTTTACAAAAATCAGGACAGCACAAGCAACTGTCAGGGCTCCGCCGATCGCGCAGCCTACTACTCCCACAACCTTCGCACGGTCTGCGATCCCAGACGCTGCTACAGCCGCTCCGCCAATGCCAAACGACACCCCAAGCGCCATGCATTTCATCAACTCCACGAAGCGTTTGAGCGATTGCTCAAAAGCTTCCGCGTCAGCATCTTTCAGCTGCTGCACGCGTTGCTCAGTAGGAATCTCCTCGTTGTGGCAACTGCAAGTACAAGCGTTCGACATAGGCGTTCCTTCGAGATAACAGGCGCGCAATGGTAGGACAAGCAGCCACAGCAAACATTGGCACTGGCAGCATTTCCTTTCTGCTGCTGAAAGAAATCGCGATCGGATCGCCAACGTGATTGGAACCGTATTGCAATTTGAGGACATGCAGTCCTTGTGCCGACCGGGCGAGCGCCCGCGTCTGGCCACCGTCGAGCAATGGGCACGTCGCTGCGGCATTCGCTATCACTACGACGGCAAAGGAGGCATATGGACAACAACCGATGCACTAAACGCTGCCATCGGTCTTTCGCCAAATGCCAACAATGCTGAGTCCTATAGCGCTAGCGATTTGCTTTGACTCGCAAGACTGACGTCAACCCATTGCCCGAATGCGGGTCATCTACTTTTATGGTTATCAGCATGGCTACGCGCGGCCGCCCACGGAAGACACCCGCAAATCTTCCAAGCCATATCGACTACAGCAAAGTGCCCAAGGGTATCTACTGGGACGCCAGCGGCAATGGTCGATGGTATGTACTGAATCCACATCCGGAAGGCAGAGGCTGCAAAGCAAAGACAGTAGCTCAGGCCTCCGCGCGGCTATCCGACCTGCATGTGATCGCCGAGCAGCGCAGCGGTGCTGCGATACGAGGCACCATCGCGTTCGTCATTGACCTCTTCGAAGGCAGCCTGACATTTGCTCAGCTGGCGAGCACAACCCAACAGCACTATCGTGACTACGCAAAAGCGATCAGGCTGTACCCGTTGAAGAACGGCACGAAGCTCGGCGACGCAGTTGTGGACCGCCTTACCCCGGGCGTCATCCGCCGGCTGGTAGACGTGATCGCTCAAGGTAGACCAGCCGAAAAACCTGGGCAGGAGGATGTGCCCGGCTATCCCACCAAGGCAAATCATTGGCTGCGCTACCTACGCAGAGTCTTCGGCTGGGCCCGTGAACACGACCATGTGCAGACCAATCCGGCTAGCGGCGTCAAGCAGGTGATGGAACGACGGGCTCACCGAATGCCGAAGATCGAAGTGTTTCGTGCGGTGCAGGCCTACGCCCGGGAATGCAGCACCCGAGGTGCCCGCCAAAAAGGTGCTGTCCCGCCATATCTCTGGGCAGCCATGGAACTGGCATACCAGGCAAGGTTGAGGGGCATTGAGGTGCTTACGCTTACCGACGCACACGACCTGGGAAAGGAGCTGATGACAAATAGACGAAAGGGCAGTCGCGACAACTTGGTACGCAAAGGTACGCAGCTCACCGCAGCGATTGAATCACTGCAGGCGTATCGGCAGCGAGTATGGGAGCAACGCGGACGACCTGAGCCTGTTCGGCCGAGTGAACGTTTTCTTTTTGTAGGTGAAGATGGAGATCCGTTAAGCAGATCTGGATTTAACACCTCTTGGCAGCGGATGATAAAGAATGCAATTGAAGCGAAAGTACTGGATGCTGACGATCGCTTCGCAATACATGGCCTAAAGCATCGCGGAGTGACTGACACTCAAGGGGACAAGAAAACTGCTAGTGGACACAAGACTGATGCCATGGCATATCTCTATGACCACTCTTTGCTATCCGTGCAGTCAACTGACGACTCAGAGTAAAGCTATCCGCTTCACTTCGACGCCCAGTACAGACTTCGTTTCTAACGATCACGATACAAGCCATCCAAACAAAATTTTTAATCCGAATTCAACCAATGAGCACCCTATACACCACCCAAGGACTTTGAATGCCCGAGCGCGATGACAATAGAAAAAATGACCCTGCCACAGCACACCTCCCACATCACGAAACGGAAGGCCTCAAAGAACGCCCCCTCCCTAATTCACGCAAACGCCGCCGTAACGCACGCTTGAGGATTATTTTAGCTTGCAGCTCCCTAGTGGGTAGTTTAGTAGCGTTTTGGGCAGGAATATACAACTGGAAGGTTGATCGCGAACGCCTAGAAGTTACAAATGTTCGAGCAGAGGAGTTCTCAGATCTACTATCCAAGGCAGCTGCACAAGGAACAGACGAGGCTCGGGTCAAACAACTCATTGAAGCGGCTGGCGTTCATATGATCAGCCAATCGGGCGCTAAAAATGAAAGTGAAAATGACGAAATACTTTCAATCAAAAATAGTCAAACTGACTTGAACGAAAGAATGCAGAAATTAGAGTCAACCATTCTTGAGAACCCAGAAAAAGCACTGGCAATCCCACTTTTAAGGCGCGACCTAGACGCGGCTCGCGCAAGCAACGAACTTCAACGAATGGTATTTCGCGAAGAGATAGACAGGTTATATGGCCTGTTGAAATGGATCTCAGGGTTGCTTGGGACTGTGCTGCTAGGAGTCGTTGGCTGGGCCACCAACACCCTAATCCAATCGTTGCGAGCGCCAAAGGCTGCATTGATCGATGAAAATGAACGAACTGACACTAAATAACATGCAGCACGTCAATTGAGATTTTCAGTGCGCAATGAAAGATGAAGTGACGACCTCCTTCAAGCAAGCAAATCTCAGTGCGCAGTTTTTCGCTACCAAGCAAAATTGCCACCAACCACACCGGGAAATACGGTCATTTATAAATAGCGCGCCTATTTAGCACACCATCTATCGACGGAGCCTGACACAAATTTTAGAAGAGCTTTTATGTCATGCCCGAATCAAAACTTAGGCGCTTTAGCCACCATAACCGCAAGTAAAGGTCACTGTTTGTTAAAGATCAAGCAACGTCAGAACGATCCGACTCGCGAATAGTTTGAATCTGTAAGCTAGCACTAAGGACCTGACGACATCTCTCAACCTGCTGACAAACTTCGTTGCGACTCATGTTGGTCGTAAGCTGATAGTCAGCCATTTCCCGGGTCTCCCTAAGCGCCCTCATTGCGAGCACTAGTCTCCCTTTAGTTGAAGAAAGATCGTCTAGCTTCGGATGCACACAATAAACCCGCCATTCGGACAGCCTTCGTAACATTTCCCTGTGACCAACATTAGTCGCAGAAGGATCCCCCTTACTAGAAACAGGTAGAAGTTCCACGAACGGAAGAAGGGCATGGTACGCAGCGTAGTAAGCACGGCTCGCAGAGGCCCGAAGGGTTACCTCATCTGCATTCTCATGACAACTCGCTTTTGCGAAATCTCGCAAATCCTTTGCACCTATTGCCATCACGAGTACTCTGGAGCAGCCACTACCGCAAACCCGACGCCATCTATATCCAAGATGTCAGGACTACGGTCGCAAAGATAACCGAACATTTCCCACTCGGCATCAGATGCCTCATCAATGAGAGCATTTACGTATATGTTCACGAGAAGCCCTTGTTCACCTGACTCCCTGGGAGTCGGCGAAGACCGCACGGCAAGTACGTCGATGGCTCGGGAGCGGAAAAATTGCAGAGCATCCCCCACGCGCGCGGCTATCCATGAGTCATCCGTGCCAAGCGAAGCCATCGTCTCCTCTGTGATTGTGAGGTCACGGATGCTCTGCGATCTCGGAATCCACTCCCCTGGCATTGAAGCTTCCTTAGCAGCTTCGTCGGGGAAATGAAGGCTAGTGATAGGTCCATAGTCTAGTTGGTAGCCGGTTGCACCCAACTCGCGGCGAATCCTCGTCGATTCGACAGCCCATCCACAGAATCCCAGAATCTTCGCCATCAGTTCGCGTGAATGAGGGGCAAGATCGGCCAAGTTGACTCTGCTACGGTAAACACGACCTAACTGCTCAGCGTGACCCGCACGTGAAAGCACGGACAAGTACCTCAGCAATCTGTCTAGTGGGTTGCCACTGGCCCTCAGGACCCGCGCATACATCTCATCAGCTTCTTCTAATCTTCCGTCCGCAATCGCCAACATGGCCTTGAGCTCAATCGCCGACAGCGGGTCCGCTCTAGAGAGCTTCTCAGCCTCAGCCCTGAGCGAACGAGCTTCGAACTCACTTATGCCGGTCCCGATTGCAGCCAGGACTTTCGCCTGTACCGCATCAAAGATCGTAGCTGGCGCGGCGTTTGCCACTACATGCAACTCCTACAGGGTCGGCAACGGAAGCACTTGCTAATCTAGCAAACATGCACGGCGCTAAAGTGTACAGCGGCAGCATGCCGCACAACTGAAGACCTGTATCAATTTCAGGAGTATTTTCTGGAGCAAACCCAGAATCAGAGGAAGTCTTGGCGGCAACTTACTGAAAAACATAAGGAACCGATGGCGCGCCCGACAGGACTCGAACCTGTAACCGCCGGCTTAGAAGGCCGGTGCTCTATCCGGTTGAGCTACGGGCGCCCGGACCGAACTTCGCATTCCCACGCCGTCGAAAGCTCGGAATGGTCGGGGTAGAGGGATTCGAACCCCCGACATCCTGCTCCCAAAGCAGGCGCGCTACCAGACTGCGCTATACCCCGGCGGGACCTTTCAATCCTGAAGGCTCGAAAGGTCGGCTATTTTGGGAATGATTGGCCTCGCTGTCAATCACCCTGTGTAACTTGAACGATCAGCTATCCTCACACCAACGTTCGCCAGTAGGGTGAGCACTATTTTCATGGAGAACATGCATGCGTAGCGGTAACCCTGCCCTTCGGGAATCCACATTCCTCGACTCCGGCTCCGGCTCGATCGTCACCCGCGACGGTCAGGCGATGACCCTCAACGGCACGGTCAACAAGACCGGCGCGTTGTTGCTGATGGCGGTGATCACGGCCGCCTTCGCCTGGTCGCAATCGATCGGGGCCGATGGCATGCCGCTGCCCGTCGCGCGCATCTACATGATCGCCGGCGCGATTGGCGGCCTGGTATTCGCGCTGGCCACCAGCTTCAAGCCGACCTGGGCACCGATCACGGCGCCGCTGTATGCATTGATCGAAGGCTTCTTCCTCGGCTCGATCTCTGCGGTGTACGAAGCGCGCTTCAACGGCATCGTGTTCCAGGCCGTCCTGCTCACCTTTGGCACCCTGTTCGCGCTGCTGTTCGCGTATCGCAGCGGCATGATCAAGGCCACCGAGAACTTCAAGCTGGGCGTGGTCGCAGCCACCGGCGGCATTGCACTGGTGTATCTGGCGACCATCGTGCTGGGCTTGTTCGGTGTGCGCATCCCTTTCATCCACGACTCGGGCCTGATCGGCATCGGCTTCAGCCTGTTCGTGGTGGTGGTGGCAGCACTGAACCTGGTGCTGGACTTCGACTTCATCGAGAGCGGCGTCGAGCACGGTGCGCCCAAGCACATGGAGTGGTACGGCGCATTCGGCCTGATGGTGACGCTGGTGTGGCTGTACATCGAGTTCCTGCGCCTGTTGTCGAAGCTGCAGTCGCGCAATTGAGCGGGGAATCGGGATTGGGGAATCGCAACAGCGTTTCCCCTGCGCTCGATGACCGAGGACGGCTCAGGAGGAATCCCGAGCAAACAGAAAGGGCGCCTAGGCGCCCTTTCTTTTTGTGCAATTTGCCAGTGCGCTCAGAGGCGGCTGGCGATGGCCTTGGCAAAGCCCATGGTGTTACCGGTGCCGCCCAGGTCGGGGGTCAACGAATCCTTGGCTTCCAGGGTAGCGACGATGGCTTCGCGCAGGCGCTCGGCGTTCTGCGGCTGACCGATGTGGTCCAGCATCTGCGCTGCGCCCAGCAGCAGCGCGCACGGGTTGGCCTTGCCCTGCCCTGCGATATCCGGCGCCGAGCCGTGCACGGCTTCGAAGATCGCCGCGTCCAGACCGATGTTGGCACCCGGGGCCAGGCCCAGGCCGCCGACCAGACCGGCGCACAGGTCGGAGATGATGTCGCCGAACAGGTTGGTGGTCACGATGATGTCGAACTGCTCCGGACGCATCACCAGCTGCATGCAGGTGTTGTCGACGATCATTTCCTGGAATTCGATGTCCGGATATTGCGCGGCGACATCGCGTGCCACCTTCAGGAACAGGCCCGAGGTCGACTTGATGATGTTGGCCTTGTGCACGGCGGTGACCTTCTTGCGGCCGGTGCTCTTGGCCAGCTCGAAGGCGTAGCGCACGATGCGCTCGGAGCCCTTGCGGGTGATCCGGGTGCCGGAGAACGCGGTCTCGCCATCCTCGGACACGGTCTGGCCTTCGCTCAGGTACGCGCCTTCGGTGTTTTCGCGGACGGTGATCAGGTCCACGCCGTCGGCGAAACGCGACTTGGTGTTCGGGAACGACTTGGCCGGACGCACGTTGGCGTACAGGTCGAACTTGCGACGCATGGCGACGTTGATCGAGCTGAAACCCTCGCCGACCGGCGTGGTCAGCGGGCTTTTCAGCGTCACCTTGTTCTTGCTGATCGACGCCAGAGTGGACTCGGGCAGCAGATCGCCATGCTTTTCCAGGGCGACCAGGCCGGCGTCGGCGTACTCGTAGGTCAGGCCAGCCTGCAGCGCGTCGAGCACGAACAGCGTGGCATCCATGATCTCCGGGCCGATGCCGTCGCCGCGGATGACCGTGATTGTCTGCGTCATAACGTTGGGTTTCCGAACTTGAAGGGGGGGAGCGCCAGCCGCGATACCCGGCAGAGCGGCGCAAGGAGGTTTCACGGGCAATTATGCCCGATGCCGGTGAAGGCGCCCAAACCGACCTTGGTCTAAGGGTGCAGGCGCCCGAACGCAACGCGCCGCCTCGGTGGGCGGCGCGTGCGTTACTCGCTTTGACGAACCCTGATCGACACTTGCGTGCCGCAGCGACCCGTTCAGTCGTGTGCGTGCTGGGCCGGCGCCTGCGCACCGCCTTCGAGCTGGTCCAGGAAATCCACCGCGCGGCGAAGATGCGGGATGACAATGGAGCCGCCGACCACCAGGCCGACCGAGAAGGTTTCGAAGAACTCTTCCCGGCTCACGCCGGCTTCCTTGCACTGGGCCACGTGATAGCTGATGCAGTCGTCGCAGCGCAGCACCATCGAGGCGACCAGGCCGAGCAGTTCCTTGGTCTTCACGTCCAGCGCGCCGGCCTGGTAGGTCTGGGTGTCCAGCGCGAAGAACCGCCGCACCACCTGGTTCGGCTCGGCCAGGATGCGCTGGTTCATGCGCTGGCGGAATTGCGTGAACTCGCGCAGGCGGTCGGCGCTGCCGTCGTCGGGGCCACTCATGCCTGGCCGCCCGCGCTGCCGGCCAGCAGCGGCTCGAGCTTGCCGGCACGATGCATGGCCATCATGTCGTCGTAGCCGCCCACGTGAACGTCGCCGACGAAGATCTGCGGCACGCTGGTGCGCTTGGCCAGGGCGATCATCCTGTCGCGTTCGGCCGGATCCAGGTCGATCCGCACTTCGGTCCAGGTCTTGCCCTTGCTCTTGAGGAAGTTCTTGGCCGCCACGCAATACGGGCAGATGGCAGAGGAATACAGGGTGATCTGCGGGCCGGAGGCCGCATCCTGATCGGTATGGTCTTGGCTCACGGGAAACTCCGTGGTTGGTGTGAGGTCTGACACATGGTACCGGGCGACTGGAATTTCCATGTCGTCACCGCAACACTGTGGGTTAACCGATGATTCACGCCTCTGCGCCGGGCTGCCCGCATGCTCCGCACACCACCTGGGAGTTCCACTTGCGCCTGCTACCGCTCGCCACTGCCCTCACGCTGGCCGTCGCCATGGGCGTGGCACCTGCGCAGGAAAGCCGCCTGCCCGATATCGGCTCGTCGGCCGGCGAGTTGCTGACCCCGGCCCGCCAGGCCGAATACGGCCGGATGATGCTGGCCGAGTTGCGCAACTACGACTACGTGCTGGACGACCCGCTGATCACCGACTGGCTGCAGACCATGGGCACCCGGCTGGGCGCCAACAGCGACCAACCGCAGCAGCCGTTTACGTTTTTCATGCTGCGCGACCGCCAGATCAATGCATTCGCCACGCTGGGCGGCTACATCGCCGTCAATGCCGGGCTGGTGTTGACCGCCGAGCGCGAGGACGAAGTGGCGGCGGTGCTGTCGCACGAAATCGCCCACGTCACCCAGCAGCACGTGCTACGTGGAGTGGAGCGAGCGCAGCGCGACCAGATTCCGATCCTGCTCGGCATGCTGGCGGCGGTGGTGGCAGCGCAGCAGGCCGGTGGCAATTCCAAGGGCGACGCCACCATGGCCACCATCACCAGCGCAATGGGGCTGATGCAGCAGCGCCAGATCGACTACACCCGCTCCAACGAATCCGAAGCCGACCGACTGGGCATCCGCACGTTGGCGCGCAGCGGCTACGACGTGGATGCGATGGCCGGCTTCTTCGAGCGCATGTCGGTGGCGATGCGCGCCAACGAGGGCGGCTACAGCGCGCCGGATTTCCTGCAGACCCATCCGGTGACCGTCACCCGCATCAGCGAGGCCAAGTCGCGCGCCGAACAGATGAAGAAGAACACCGTGGTGCTGACCACCTCGGTGCCGGGCGGGACGCGCCAGGAGCGCGTAGACCCGGCCGACCCGTCGCTGTCGGAGCCGCTCAGTCGCAATGGCAACGCGCTGCTCCCTTACGCGCTGCGGTTGCCGGTGGATGCGCTCAGCCGCGGCGGCGACCAGCAGGGTTTCGATTGGGCCAAGGAACGCCTGCGCGTGCTCAGCGCAGCCACGCCGGATGCGGCCATTCGCGAGTACGAAAACCTGCGCCGCAGCGCCAAACAAGGCTTGAGCGATCCGCAGCGCTATGGCCTGGCGCTGGCGCGGCTGCGCAACAGCGGCGGGCGGCCGGGCGAGCCGGTGGCCGAGCTGACCAGCCTGCTCGAGGCGCATCCGGACAATGTGTGGCTGGCGCTGGGCCTGAGCGAGGCGCAGGCGCGCGTGGGCCCGCGCGAGGCGGCCAATGCCCGCTTCGATGCGTTGCTCAAGCAATTGCCGAACAACCGCGCGGTTGCGCTGACCTATGCCACTGCGCTCAACGAGCAGGCCAGCAAGGAATCCGGCCAGCGCGCGCGCCAGGTGCTGGAACCGTTGTTGCACCGGAGCAGCGACGACCCATTGCTGCAACAGAGCTACGCGCGGGCCTGCGAGCTGTCCGGCGACCCATTGCGCGCCAGCGAAGCGTATGCGGAGGCGGCGTTTTTGAACGGCCGCGCCGAACAGGCACTGATCCAGCTGGAAGCACTGAAGAAGAAAGATCTCGACTATGTGACACGGGCGCGCGTGGATGCGCGCATCGCCGCGATCACCCCAACCGTGCTGGAGTTGCGTCGCCAAGGGATCCGCGACCCGGATTTGTCCACGCGCTGATCGCCGATGCATTGCCGGCCTGTTCACGACGGCACGGTATCGCGCGGCCGCCGGCCGGTAACGGAACTGCCCAGTCCGCTTCACGCCCCTGTTTCGCCACGCAGGCGCCGCCGGCGATGTCACATTAGAGTCACAAAACCGTAGTCTACTGGCGATCAACCAAAGCCAGACGGTAAGCCCCGCGTGCAGAAACGCATTCTGATCGTCGATGACGAACCCGCGATCCGCGACATGGTGGCGTTCGCGCTGCGCAAAGGCGAGTTCGAGCCCATCCATGCCGGCGATGCCCGCGAGGCGCAGACCGCCATCGCCGACCGCGTGCCGGACCTGATCCTGCTGGACTGGATGTTGCCGGGCACCAGCGGGCTGGACCTGGCAAGGCGCTGGCGCAAGGAGCAGCTGACCCGCGAGATTCCGATCATCATGCTCACCGCGCGCGGCGAAGAAAACGACCGCGTGGGCGGCCTGGAAGCCGGCGTCGACGATTACGTGGTCAAGCCGTTCTCGGCACGCGAGCTGCTGGCGCGCATCCGCGCGGTGATGCGGCGCACCCGCGAAGACGACGAAGACGGTAGCGTGGCGGTCGGCAAGCTGCGCATCGACGGCGCCGCGCACCGGGTGTTCGCCGGCGATGCGCCGGTGCCGATCGGCCCGACCGAATATCGTCTGCTGCACTTTTTCATGACACACCCCGAGCGCGTGTATACACGCACCCAGCTGCTGGACCATGTCTGGGGTGGCAGCGTGTATGTGGAAGAGCGCACCATCGACGTGCATATCCGCCGCCTGCGCAAGACGCTGGAACCGTTCGGGCTGGAAAACATGGTGCAGACCGTGCGCGGCTCGGGCTATCGTTTTTCCTCGGCGACCTGACGTGCCGCAAAGCCGCCCTGGCCGCAGTCCGGCCGGGTGGCTGCCTACCTGACGCTTCGTGGTAACGCCTTCCATGCCTCAACACATCCGTTCCGCCTGGCTCAAGACGCTCGGCACCCTCGCGCTGTTGTTGGGCGCTGCCGTCGTCGTCGGCGTGCTGATCGGACATGTGTGGATGGCGCTGACGCTCACCGCCCTGGGCGTGCTGGCCTGGCATTACTGGCGGCTGCGCCAGGTGCTGCGGCGGCTGACTGCACGCCAGCGTGCCGAGCCTGCGGCCGGAATCGGGGCCTGGAACGAACTGGACCGGCTGCTGTATCGCAGCCAGGACGAAATGCGCGCGCGCAAGCGGCGCCTGATCGAAATGTTGCGCACCTACCGCGCCGCAGCGCAGGCGCTGCCGGATGCAGTGGTGGTCGTGGATCGCAACAGCCAGCGCGTGCAGTGGTTCAACAAGGCGGCCGGCGGTTTGCTCGGCCTGCACCATCCCGGCGACATGGGCGTGTCGATCGTGGAGCGGCTGCAGCCGTTGCCGCTGGCGCATTGGCTGGCGGCCGGGCGCAACGCCGAGCCGATGCTGGATGCCGCCTCGCCGGCAGACCCGGATCTGCGCCTGAATCTGCGCCTGATCCCCTACTCCGACGACTACTGGCTGCTGGTGGCGCGCGATGTCAGCAAGCTGCTGCGGCTGGAACAGGTGCGCCGCGATTTCGTGGCCAACGTCTCGCATGAACTGCGTACCCCGCTGACGGTGGTGCACGGTTATCTGGACATGCTCGACCCGGAAGACTTCCCCGATTCGGGTCCGATGCTGGCGGAAATGCGCAAGCAATCCCAGCGCATGGCGCAGCTGGTCGAAGACCTGCTGACGCTGTCGCGGCTGGAATCGCAGGAAGAACTCGGCGAAGAACACGTGGCGATGGCGCCGATGCTGTCGACCTTGCGCCGCGAGGCCGAGGCGCACAGCCAGGGCCGCCACACCGTGGAGGTGATCGACGAGGCCGGCGTGGATCTGCTCGGCTCCAACAAGGAGCTGCACAGTGCGTTTTCCAACCTGGTGACCAATGCGGTGCGCTACACGCCCGGCGGCGGCACGGTGACGATCCGTTTCGTGCGCGAAGGCGATGGTGCGGCGCTGGCCGTGCGCGACACCGGCTATGGCATTCCCGCCTCGCACCTGCCGCGCATCACCGAACGCTTCTACCGGGTGTCCAGCAGCCGCTCGCGCGAGAGCGGCGGCACCGGGCTGGGGCTGTCGATCGTCAAGCACATCCTGGGGCTGCATCAGGCGCGCCTGGACATCGAAAGCGAAGTGGGACGCGGCAGCGAATTCTCGTGTCATTTCGTGCCTGCGCGCGTCGTGCAGCGCGAGCAATCGGTGCCACTGTCACGCTCGGCGTGATATGTAGTCAGTGCGCGCCGCAGCGCGCTGCGATGGACGCGCCTGCCACGCGCCGCATTGCCTGCGTTGCGCGCCCCAGGCAATTACACAACCCGTCTTGACGATCGATTCCATGGGCCACGCCAAAGAACTGCACGACATCACACCCGGCGACGACATCGCCACCGATCCGTTGCGTGATCCGGCGCTGTACATCAACCGCGAGCTGTCGCAACTGGACTTCAACTTCCGGGTGCTGGCGCAGGCGCTCGACGAGCAGGTGCCATTGCTGGAACGGCTGCGCTTCCTGTGCATCTCGTGCACCAACCTGGACGAGTTCTTCGAAATCCGTGCGGCCACGGTGCGGCACGCACAGGAGTTCGGGCTGCCGCCGGCACCGGACGGGCTGAGCCCGACCGCCATCCTCAACGCCGTGCACGATCGCGCCGCCAAATTGGTCGAGCAGCAATACCACGCGTGGAACGAGGTGCTGCGGCCGGCGATGGAAGACGCAGGCGTTGCCGTACTCAGCCGCTCGGCATGGACGGCGCGGCAGAAACGCTGGCTGCGTGCGTATTTCCGCAACGAGATCATGCCGGTGCTGTCGCCGCTGGGCCTGGACCCGGCGCACCCGTTCCCGAAGATCCTCAACAAGACCTTGAACATCGTGGTGGTGCTGGAAGGCCAGGACGCGTTCGGTCGCGCCGGGCATCTGGCCATCGTGCGCGCACCACGTTCGCTGCCGCGCATCATCCAGCTGCCGGCCAGCCTGTCGCCGGAGGGCACGCAGAGCTTCGTGTTCCTGTCGTCGGTGTTGTCCGAATTCGTCGACGAGCTGTTCCCGGGCATGCAGGTGATGGGCTCATACCAGTTCCGCGTCACCCGCAATTCCGAACTGGTGGTGGACGAGGAAGAAGTCGAAAACCTGGCACTGGCGCTGCGCGATGAACTGGTCACGCGCGGCTACCGTCCGGCGGTGCGGCTGGAGATCGCGCACGATTGCCCGGCGCCGATCCTGCGCACCTTGTTGCAGAATTTCGGCCTGAACGAGAACGCGGTGTACCGCATCACCGGGCCGGTCAACCTGAGCCGCGTCACCCAGGTCTATGACCTGGTGCAGCGCCCCGAACTCAAGTATCCCTCGTTCAATCCGCGCACCTTGCGCGACAGCGAGGGCATCTTCGAGATCGTCAAAAAAGGCGATGTGTTGCTGCATCACCCCTTCGATGCGTTTACCGCGGTGCTGGATGTCATCCGCCAGGCCGCGGTCGACCCGAACGTGCTGGCGATCAAGCAGACGCTGTACCGCACCGGCAAGGATTCGTTGATTGTCGATGCGCTGATTCTGGCCGCGCGCAACGGCAAGGACGTCACGGTGGTGGTGGAGTTGCGTGCGCGCTTCGATGAAGAAGCCAACCTGGGCCTGGCCGACAAGCTGCAGGAAGCCGGCGTGCAGGTGGTCTACGGCGTGGTCGGCTTCAAGACCCACGCCAAGATGCTGCTGATCGTGCGCCGCGAGGGCCGCAAGCTCAAACGCTACGTGCACCTGGGCACCGGCAATTACCACAGCGGCACCGCGCGCCTGTATACCGACATCAGCCTGATCACCGCCGATGCCGAGATCGGCAACGACGTGCACATGCTGTTCCAGCAGTTGTCCGGACTTGCGCCGCGCATGAAGCTGGACCAGTTGCTGCAGTCGCCGTTTACGCTGCATGCGGGCGTATTGAAGCGAATCGATCGCGAGACACGGCTGGCCCGCAAGGGTCGTCCGGGCCGCATCATCGCCAAGATGAACGCCCTCAACGAACCGCAGGTGGTGCGTGCGTTGTACATGGCCTCGCAGGCAGGGGTGCAGATCGATCTGATCGTGCGCGGGGCCTGCACGCTGCGCCCCGGGGTGCCAGGCGTGTCCGACAACATCCGCGTGCGTTCGATCGTGGGCCGCTTTCTGGAACATAGCCGCGTGTACTGGTTCGGCAACGACGGGGCCGCCGAGTTGTACTGCGCCAGTGCCGACTGGCTGGAACGCAATCTGCTGCGGCGGGTGGAGACCTGCTTCCCGATCCTGGAACCGGACCTGGCCAAGCGCATCTACCGCGAAGTGCTGCAGAACTATCTGGACGACAACGTCAGCGCCTGGGAGCTGGACGCCGAGGGCGTGTACCACAAGCGCACGCCCGCCCCGGGCGAGCCGGCGCATTCGGCGCAGATGACCTTGCTCGAGCGGATCTGAGCGCGCACTGCCGCACGCCAGGTGCAAGCCGCTTGCGCAGGCATGCGGCATGCCCATCACGGCGATTGACCGCCCGCTTGCCGCGCTTGCGAATGCAGATCTGGTGCGCCTGCCGCTGGGCGCACGCATGGCCTCTCACGTGGCCAACAGCCCATCGGCTACCATGCGGCCATGCCAATGCCCTCCCCCACGATTCCGCCCCTGCGCGATGGCGATTTTCTTGCCGCCATCGACCTAGGCTCCAACAGTTTCCACATGGTCATTGCGCGCTACCTGATGGGTCAGCTGCGCGTCGTCGATCGCCTGCGCGAGACCGTGCGCATGGCCGATGGCCTGGATGGCAAAGGTGGGCTCTCCAATGAAGCGCGACAGCGCGCACTGGAATGCCTGGCGCGGTTCGGCCAGCGCATTCGCGACGTGCCTTCGCTGCGCGTGCGTGCGCTGGCGACCAACACGGTGCGTCAGCTGCGTTCGCCACAGGCGTTTTTGATGCCGGCCGAAACCGCGCTGGGCCATGCGATCGAAGTGGTCAGCGGGCGCGAGGAAGCGCGCCTGATCTATCTTGGTGTTGCGCATGCGCAACCGCCCAAGCCCGACCAACGCCGGCTGGTGATCGACATCGGCGGCGGCTCGACCGAGTTCATCATCGGCCGCGGGTTTCAGACACTGGAACGCGAAAGTCTGCAGGCCGGATGCATTGCCAGCACGCGGCGGTTTTTCCCCGGCGGCAAATTATCCAAGAAGAAATGGAAGGACGCGCTGACCGAGATCGGCGCCGAGTTCCAGCAATTTGCCGGCCAGTACAAGGCACTGGGCTGGCATGAGGCGATCGGCTCGTCCGGCACGCACAAGGCCATCGGCGAGATGTGCGCGGCGATGAAGCTGACCAAGGGCGCGATCACCGCGCAGGCGCTGCCGGCGCTGCGCGATGAGTTGCTCAAGGCCAAGCGTATCGAAGACATCCAGCTGCCCGGCCTGGCGGCCGAACGGCGGCCGATCATCGCCGGTGGCATCCTGGTGCTGGAGGCTGCGTTCCAGGCGCTGGGGCTGGAGAAACTGATGGTCAGCAAGGCGGCGATGCGCGAAGGCATCCTGTACGACATGCTTGGCCGCGGCGGCGAGAACGACCCGCGCGACAGTTCGGTGACCTCACTGATGCAGCGCTACGGCATCGACGAAGTGCAGGCGCAGCGCGTGGAAGCGACCGCCTGCCGCCTGTTCGACCAGGTCTGCGAATCCTGGCAACTGGATGGCGACGATGCGCAGGTGCTGCGCCGCGCCGCGCGCCTGCACGAGCTGGGGCTGATCATCGCGCACAGCCAGTACCACGTGCACGGCAGCTACATCCTGGAACATTCGGATATCGCGGGTTTTTCGCGACAGGAACAGCAGGTGCTGGCGGCGCTGGTACGCACGCACCGGCGCAATGTGCCCAAGACCGCCTTCGATGCGCTGCCCGACCGCCTGCTGCTGCCAACCCGACGCAAGGCTGCGCTGCTGCGACTGGCGGTGTTGCTGCACCGCGCGCATGAGTCCGACCCGATTCCGACCCTGGAACTCACCGCCGACGACACCCGGCTGTCGTTGATCCTGTCGCAAAGCTGGATCGACTCGCGCCCGCTGCTGCGCGCCGACCTGATCGGCGAAGTCGACAGCATGGCCGGGCTGGGAATTGCGTTCAAACCGTTTGTGACCTGAGGCCTGCGGCCGCAGGCGGGATTGGTGATTGGGGATTCGGGATTCGGGATTCGCTTAAAGCCAGAGCAGCATCGTTGTGGGGTACGTGCCGAAAAGATGAAATTCGCTGTTGCGAATCTCCAATCCCGAATCCCGTCACACCTGTCACCGCCACGTCTTACTAGCGCAACATCAATGCCATCGCACTCCCGGAAGCTAGTCAAAACGGGAGAACGGGCATGCGCTACGCGATCGTCACCGAAACCTATCCCCCCGAGGTCAACGGTGTTGCGTTGACCGTGCATGGTCTGGAAACCGGTCTGCGCACGCGCGGACACCAGGTGGATGTGGTGCGGCCACGCCAGAGCGCCGATACCGCCCCGACCGATGCGCTACTGGTGCGTGGCGCGTCGTTGCCGCGCTACCCGGGATTGAAATTCGGCCTGCCGGCGACGCAACGCCTCGTCCGTCATTGGCGCAGCACGCAGCCGGACGCGATCTATGTGGCCACGGAAGGCCCCCTGGGCTGGTCGGCAATGCGCGCAGCCCGCCGGCTCGGCATTCCGGTCGCCACCGGCTTCCACACCCGCTTCGACGAATACCTGCCCGACTACGGCGCTGCCTGGCTGCAGGGCACCGCGTTGCGCTGGATGCGGCGCTTCCACAACCAGGCCGATGCCACCCTGGTGCCCACGCGCGAGCTGCAGCAGTTTCTGCGCAACGATGGCTTTGAGCGTGTGCAATTGCTGGCGCGGGCAGTGGATAGCCAGCAATTCGATCCGATCCGTCGCGATTTCGCATTGCGCGCCGATTGGGGCATGGAAGGCGAAGGCTTTGCCGCCATCTATGTGGGGCGCATCGCCAGCGAAAAGAATCTGCCGTTGGCCGTACGCGCCTTTCGCAAACTGCAGCAGATCCGCCCGAAGGCACGCTTCGTCTGGGTGGGCGATGGCCCGGCGCGCGAGAAGCTTGCGCACGACAATCCGGACTTCATCTTCTGCGGTGTCCAGCGTGGCGATGCATTGGCCCGTCACTTCGCCAGCGGCGATCTGTTCCTGTTTCCCAGCCGCAGCGAAACCTTCGGCAACGTGACGCTGGAGGCGATGGCCAGCGGCGTGGCGACGGTCGCTTTCGATTACGGCGCGGCCCGCGAATATCTGCGCAACGGCCATACCGGCGCGGCGGTGGACACCGACGAGGCCTTTATCCAGGCCGCCGTCGCGCTCACCGAAAACGACGCCCTGCGCCAGCGCATGGGCACGGCGGCGGCGCAGGCGATGAAAAAATTGCATCCGGACAATGTGGTCTGCGACTTCGAAGCCTTGTTGCTGGGGATCAGCGCTGCACGGGGGCGTTATGTCGTCAACGCGGCTTGAGGTCTTGCGCGGTCACGAAGCGCGCTGGTGCCGACGCGCCAATCTGTGGTGCCGACGCCACCCGGTACGGCGCGTCTTCGCCACCATCAGCCGCCTGGGCGACGGCGTGTTCTGGTACGCCTTGATGGGGTTGCTGGTGGTGCTCGACGGCATGGACGGTGTACGTGCATCGGCGCACATGGCTGCCACCGGCGTGCTTGCATTGACGCTCTACAAGGCGCTCAAACGCTGGACCCGGCGTCCGCGGCCATATGCGGCGGACGTGCGTATTCGCGCGTGGGTGGCACCGCTGGACGAGTTCAGCTTTCCCTCCGGCCATACCTTGCACGCGGTGTCCTTCAGCATCGTGGCGCTGGCCTATTACCCCTGGCTGGCCCCCTTGCTGGTGCCGTTTTCGGCCGGCGTGGCGCTCTCGCGGGTGGTGCTAGGGCTGCATTATCCCAGCGACGTGCTGGCCGCCACGCTGATCGGCGTGCTGCTGGCCAGCCTGTCGCTGTGGGGCTTGCCGGTGGTGTTGGGATAAGCGCTAGGGGTTGCGTGATGGCGGCTTGCTGACAGGTAAGCGTAACGGCAAACGGACAGGTACCAAGACGCTGCCCAGTCAGCAACAAGGCCTCTTCGCCTCATCTTTCTCCCTTCGGGACATTGTCCTCCTTTATGGGGGAGAAGGGCCGATGAGGGTACGTGCGAAGCCTCATGCACTCGCCGTCGATGGGTGTTTTCGCAAACGCCGAAAAGAGCCCCAGCGCAGCAATTGCGACTCCAGCGCGTGGCTTCGCCCCGTACCCTCACCCCTCTCCCGCAGGGAGAGGGGATCTTGCGCTGCCGGTACGCGGTGAACTGACGGCAGGTTGCCCACCCACGCGCATGTCCCACGGCGCGTGCGACCCGCAGGATGTCTGAATGGCGATCGCCAGCCTGCGGCGTCGTTGCAAGTTGGCACACCAATCGCCGCGAAGCTGCAATGCTTCTGCGATTCCCGATTCCCGATTCCCGCCCCGCGCTGCCGCCGTACAATGGCGCAATGACGACCCTGTTCATTTCCGACCTGCATCTGGATCCGGCCCGGCCGGCAATCACCGAGTTGTTTCTGGAGTTCCTGCGCACGCAGGTTCCCGGCAGCGACGCGCTCTACATCCTGGGCGATCTGTTCGAAGCCTGGATCGGCGACGACACCCCATCCACCGCCGCCGATGCAGTGGCGGTGGCCCTGCATGCAGTGGCAGATTCCGGGGTGCCGGTGTTCTTCATGGCAGGCAACCGCGACTTCCTGGTAGGCGAAACCTATGCGCAGCGCGCGGGCTTCCGGATCCTGCCCGACCCCACCGTCATCGATCTGTACGGGCACACCACGCTGCTGATGCACGGCGATTTGCTGTGCACCGACGACACGGCCTACCAGGCCTTCCGCGCGCAGACGCGCGACCCGGTGTTCCAGGCGCAGTTCCTGGCCCAGCCGCTGGCCGCACGCGTCGCGTTCGCGCAGCAGGCGCGCGCTGCCAGCCAGGCGCGGCATGCAGAACTCAAGCAGGGCGACCAGTCGCGCTTCGAAACCGTCACCGATGTCTCGCCCGCCGAAGTGGAAGCCACCTTCGTGCGTTACGGGCTGGATCGGCTGATCCACGGCCACACCCATCGCCCTGCCATCCACACCTTGCAGGCCGGCGGCAACACCTGCACGCGCATCGTGCTGGGCGACTGGTACGAGCAAGGATCGGTCCTGCGCGTGGATGCCGATGGCGTGTCGCTGGAGCAGTTGGCGTTATAGCGCGGCAGATCCACGCGCCTGCCATGGCAGGCGCAGCGACGCGGTGCTGCATTCAAGGCGCGCAGCACGATCGAAAGCGCGCCTGACGCCACAGACACGCGGCGATGCAACCATGGATCGGCAGCGCTTGCCGATCGAGGCACGCAGCATCGTCGAGCGTGCCAATCAATGACCGCACCGCATCACTGCAGGCTTCGCGCACGCTCGGCGTAGTCGACGAAATCGGCATTCACCACGTCGTACCACAGCAGCGTGCCATCGGCCTGTACGCGGAAACGGTCGCGTACCGGGCTGGTCTGCGGGTCGCCGGGGCAGCCGTCGCCATGGCGTTCGCGCACCGCAAAATCGAACGTGTCCGGCGCAGGCGCATCGCCGTCCTCGGCCATGATGCTGATGCAGTTATCCGGGTACACCTTGTCGCCCTGCAAGCGGCTTTCGAGCGCCTGCAGTGCGCGGGCCTGCGCGTCGCCGCCGGGGGGTGGCGCCGGTGCGCTCACGGCAGGTTTGGGTTGCGTGGCGACAGGGTCGGCCGGTTGCTGCTTGCATCCGGCAACCGTCAGCGCGGCCAGGAACACAAGCGCATGACGCAGAGACGTGGACATGAGGGCTCCGCTCGACAGGACAAGGCCGGCAGTCACCGGCGGTGCGCCTAGTCTGCGCGATCCATGCGCGCGGGTGTAGCCAAAACGCCCGGCACTTGCGGTGCCGGGCCGGGCTTGGATCGGTCAACAACCGCTCAACGGAAGGCCGCAATCGTGGCCTTGGTATTGACCAGCACGCGTTGGTTGTCGGCGGTGCTGGCATTGCCCATGGGCACGCCGTTGTAGCTGATGTTGGGGTTGGACCAGTAGTTCAGGCGTGGGCAACCGCTGGTGCAGTCGTAGGCCATGATGGTGCGCCAGCTGTTGCCGTAGCGGTAGCCGTGGCCATACGCATACGGGGAGGTGCTCGGGTCGTTGGTGGCGTCGTGGCGTGCGCTTTGCAGATGCCCGATTTCATGAGCGAAGCTGTAGTAGCCGGTGGCGCAATCCCAGTACACCGACGCAAATGCGCTCGCGGCGTTAGAGCCAATACCCGACGCCAGGCCGCAGTAGCTGCTGTTGTCCAGCACGATGACTCCCACATCGGCCGTGTAGGTGTTGCGGCTGGTGTGGATGCTGTCCATGTAGCCGTCGTTGGTCACGCGGAAACGCTGCAGGTCGGTCGTGAAGTTGCCGGTCTCGGTGTAGCTGGTGGTCTCGTAGCGCGCCAGCTGCAAGGTGATACCCACGTTGCTGTTGATGTAGCCCTGGTTGGCTTCGGCCACCGCCAGTTGCACCAGCGACTGCATGTTGCCGCCGTAAGCGGTCACGGCCTTGTTGGTGGCCACCACGAGCACGCGAATGGTGGCCGGGCTACCTGATGAGGCAGCAGCGGCAGTCACGCGTCCGTCGCCGGGCATGTCGAACTTCGGCAGCAGGCTGTATTCGGCCGGATGCTCCTGCGGCATGCGCTGCTCATCCACCTGCACCAGCACGTGGCGGCCATCGGCCAGCGGACGCAGGCGATAGAGCTTGCCGGCGTAGCGAATCGTGCCGGTCACGGTGTCGCCGCTGCGCACCAAGATGGCCGAGTTCAGCGGGTCCACGCCCGAGAGCGTGCGTGCGCGGGTGCCGGCACGCGGCCCGAGGTTGCCGTACCAGACGCTGTCGCCACCCTCCAGGGCATCGACCTTGGCCTGGGTAGCGGTGATGGTCTGGCCATCCAGCTGTAGCTCCAGCAATTTTTCCGAGGCGGTTACCGCGCCGGCATCGAGCTGAACCACCTGCGCGTTGGCAGTGGACGGGGCGCTCAACAGGCGTTGCAGCGAAGGTTCGGCTGCAGCGGTGGCGGCGGCACTGCGGCTCAGCGCAGGGCCGGTTTGATACAACGGCTTGCCGGCAGCGGCGGCCGAGCCGGCCAGGCACATGGCAATCAGACCGACCGTGGTGCACATCGACTTCGACTTCATCGTCTTTCTCTCCTAAGACATGAAAGTTACGGATGTGAAACACCGGGCCCCTGTCCCCGGGACGCCATTAGGGCGCGTGGCACTGCACAGAATGCAAGTTGTTACAACGGAAAATTATGTTTCTGTGATGTTTACCAATCCCTGGATGCGATTCCAGCAGCTCTCGAACGGGAACCAGCGCACAGTCGTACTGAAAGAGCGCGTGCTGAAGGCGTGCGTCAAACGAGCACAAGCCGTCTTCACGGACAATACGGCGATCCTGCGTCGCCCTATGGATCGATGCACATGGACCCGATTGCGTCCGCCCAGCGATTGGCTGCGTCGATCCTCGCCTGTGTCGTGGACACCGCTGCGTCGGCGTCGGTGCAGATGGCGAGTGACGCCAGGTCGTCATGCATGGCATCGCGTGCATGGATGCCCGCCTCATCGGCCATGACGTGAAGGTGCGCTCCAAGCTGTGGCGCGTGACGCGGCGTGTGTGGCGTCACTGGAATCCGCGCACGCATGCGTCAGGTAGATTCACAGTACAGGTCACGAACGCAGATTCGCAGCTCCCGTGCAGGCACGCTCAGCCAGCCTGCTCCACCAGGTCGGCCAGCTCGTCCTCGTCGAAACCGGCAAGCAGGCGCGCCTGCAGATTGAACGGCCCATGCAGATACCCGCCAGCGTATTCGCGCAGCAGCGCCTTGAAGCGTGCGCGCGGCTCGACACCGGCCTGCTCGCAATACCACCGGTACCAACGCGAGCCGGCGGCCACGTGCGCCACCTCTTCGCGCAGGATGGTTTCGAGCACCTCGGCAGTGGCAGCGTCGCCGAGCGAACGAAGTTTGACGATCATCGCCGGTGTCACGTCCAGGCCGCGCGCTTCGAGCACGCGCGGCACCAGGGCCATGCGCGCCAGGCCGTCGTGTGCAGTCTTCTCACACATTTCCCACAGCCCGTTATGCGCGGCGAAATCGCCGTAGTCGTGGTCGTGCGCCTGCAATCGTGCGCGCAGCAGCATGAAGTGGCGCGATTCATCGTCGGCGACCGCGACCCAATCGGCATAGAACGCCGCGGGAAGCCCGCGAAAGCGATACACCGCATCCCAGGCCAGATCGATGGCGTTGAGTTCGATGTGCGCAATGGCATGGATAAACGCAGCGCGCCCTTCCGGCGTGCCCAGTCCACGGCGCGGCAAGTGGCGCGGATGCACCAGCAGTGGCGTTGCCGGACGGCCTGGCATACGGATCGGCGCAGGCGCAGGCGCTGCCGGATCGAGCGTCAAGACGCCTTCGCGAAAGGCGGCCGCGTAGTGCTGGGTCAGCGCGACTTTCTGTCGCGGGTCGGCCTGGTCCAGGCACAGCCGCGCAGCGTCGAACAGATCCGCGCTTGCGAACGGATCGCTGCTCACGCCGTTGGCCGCACGGGGCACTGGCGCGCTGCAGAAACGCACTGCGCTTGCACATGTTCGGCCGCAGGTAGCTGCCCGTTGCGCAGGCGCGCTTCATCGAGCGTGTCGATAGCTGCGGTGTTTTGTTTGCCGCACCTCGCCGACCCTCTCCGCACGCCAACCAGCGCGGCCAATCGGCCGCCCTGGTTCGGTGACTCAGGCGCGGCGACGCTTCTTGGCATCGTCCGAGCGCAGCTGCTGGATGCGTTCGAAATACCCCGGCTCGATGCCGGTGATGTATTCGCCGTTGAAGCACGAGGAATCGAACTGCTTGATGTCCGGGTTGCCCTCGCGCACTGCCACTTCCAGGTCTTCCAGATCCTGGTAGATCAGCCAGTCGCAGCCCAGAAACTCCTGGATTTCCAGCTCGCTGCGGCCATGTGCGATGAGCTCTTCGGCCGCCGGCATGTCGATGCCGTAGATGTTGGGGTAACGCACCGGCGGCGCGGCCGAGGCCAGGTACACCTTGCGCGCACCGGCATCGCGCGCCATCTGCACGATCTGCCGGCTGGTGGTGCCGCGCACGATGGAATCGTCCACCAGCAGCACCACACGGTTACGGAATTCCAGGTGGATCGGATTGAGCTTGCGGCGCACCGATTTCTGCCGTTCGCCCTGCCCCGGCATGATGAAGGTGCGGCCCACGTAGCGATTCTTGACGAAGCCCTCGCGGTACTTCACGCCGAGCACGTTGGACATCTCCAGCGCCACATCGCGCGAGGTGTCCGGGATCGGAATGATGGTGTCGATGTCATGGTCCGGTCGCAGGCGCAGGATCTTTTCGCCCAGCTTCAGGCCCATGCGCATGCGCGCCTTGTGCACCGAGATGTTGTCGATCATCGAATCGGGGCGCGCGAAGTACACGTACTCGAAAATGCACGGCGCGTTGTTGGTCGGTGCGGCGCAGACTTCCGAGAACAGCTCGCCGCGCGCGGTGATCACCAGCGCTTCGCCCGGGCGCACATCGCGCATCCGCTGGTAGCCGAGGATATCCAGCGCTGCCGACTCGGAGGACACGATGTATTCGGTGCCTTCGGCGTGTTCGCGCTTGCCCAGCACCAGCGGGCGGATGCCGTGCGGGTCGCGGAACGCCACCAGGCCCAGGCCCAGCACCACGCTGACCACCGCATAACCGCCCTTGCAACGGCGGTGCACGCCGGCCACCGCGCGGATCGCCGCTTCGGGGGTGAGCATGCGCTGCGCGTCCAGCTCGTAGGCGAACACGTTCAACAGCACTTCGCTGTCCGAATCGGTATTGATGTTGCGGCGGTCGGCTTCGAACACCTGCTGGCGCAAGGCCTCGGTGTTGATCAGGTTGCCGTTGTGCGCCAGCGCGATGCCGTAGGGCGAGTTGACGTAGAACGGCTGCGCCTCGTCCATGCCTTCCGAGCCTGCGGTCGGGTAGCGGCAATGGGCGATGCCGACGCGCCCTTCCAGCACCGCCATCTTCTTTTCGTCGAAGACGTCGCGCACCAGGCCGTTGGCCTTCTGCACGCGCAGGCGCGTGCCATCTGCGGTCGCGATGCCCGCGGCGTCCTGCCCACGATGCTGCAGGACGGTCAGGCCGTCATATAGCTGCCCGGCGACGTTCTGGTTGCCGACAATACCGACGATGCCACACATGGTGCGCGTTCTCCGCTTCGGCTTGCGCCGTTACTGTGAAGGTGGCCGTGCCTGGCCTTGGGATTCGACCCGAGCCGGGTCGCTTTCTCCGCCGCGAACCTGCGCCGGATCGATGTTGGCCGGCATCGCCTGCGTCGGATCGCGTCCGTCGCCAGCCGTCTTGCCGGGGTTGCCAAGCGCACGGGTGATGGTGTTGCTCAGCCCGGAACCGCCAAGTGCCTTGCCCAGGTCCGTATTATCGCCTGCCGAAGGCAACTTCCCCAACTCCGTGGGCAAGTTGCCGAGTTCCATTGATGGCATCTCCATCGATGGCATTCGCCAGGCCGGCAGTTGTGCCCGCATCCAGCCCGCGCCCGGCTGCAGCATGGGCAGCAGCACCGACTGGCGCCATGCCGGCTCGCGCGGCAGCGGGGTGAAGCCCATCAGCAGCACCAGCACGCTGGCCAGAAACGCACCGCGCACCACGCCCAGGCCGAACCCGAGCATGCGGTCGGTGCCGCCGAGCTTGATCGCATCCACGCCCGCGCGGATCACCATGCCAATCACCGCCACGCTGATCAGCACACCGACGAACACCATGGCGTAGCCGCCGAACGATTCGGTCGCAGACGGATGCTTGCCATCGGCCAGCCAGCGCGCGGCCGCGCCGCCGAACATGAAGGTGGCCCAGCCGGCCAGCAACCACGACAACGTACCCACCACGATGGCCACAAAGCCGCGCAACAAGCCCAACAGGGCCGACACCAGAATGATGACGCCCAGCACCATGTCGATCATGGGCAACCTCTCCGCGTGGCGCGCGCGCCGTGAATGCAATGGGGCTCGGTCGTCATTGCCCTCCCCTCCATGGGTGCGAGGCGTTGGAAAATCCAGCAGCTGCAGGCGCGCAGTGCAGGCAGTTGGCAGACACGTGACGGTCCGCCGGCAGTGCAGTGTACGAGCGGCGGCCACCTGCGCGGCGGCCGCGTTTGCTTGCGGCCGGCATGGCGGTTACGGATGCGGACGCACCATGCCGGAGATACCGACCTTGGCTGCCACCTGGGCACGCAACTGTTCGGCATCGCTGCGATTGGCGACCGGGCCGACGCGCACGCGGTTCAACGCGCCCTTGTCGGTCCGCACCTGTTCGACGAAGGCACTGAAGCCGGCAGCGCGCACGCGGTCGCGCAAGGCATCGGCATCTTCGGCACGACCGAACGCGCCCAGCTGCACTGCAAACCCGACCGCACTGGCCGCAGGCGCTGCCGGCGCGGTGGCCACCGGCTTGGCGGGTTCAGGCTTGGCGGCAAGCTCGGGCTTGGCGGGGGCGGGCTTGGTGACCTCAGGCTTGGCCGGCACGGGCTTGGCCACCTCGGCCGGCTTGGGCGCGGCGGCCACCGGTTTGGCGGGCTCCGGCGGCAGACTTTCGGTCTTGGTCGGTGCGGTGGTGCTGGCGGCGGCGACGCTGCTGCTGGGTTTGACGGCAGGCGCAGGCGCCGGTGCGCTGGCGACAGGCGCCGGCGCGGCGGCGTTGGCGTCCAACGTCACCACCTGGGCGTTGACGTCGCTGCGTACCTTCACTGCCTGCAGCCGGGCCGATTCGGCCTGCGCCTGGTCGGCATACGGCCCCACGCGCACGCGCCAGGCGGGGCGGCCGTTGATCTGGGTCTTTTCGCTGAAGCCGGGCAATTGCGCCTGCTTGAGCCGCGCAATCACCGCGTCGGCGTCGGCGCTGGTGGCGTATGCACCAAAATTCACTGCGTAGTTGCCGGCAGCCACTTCCGGAGCCGAGGGCGTGCTGGACGGAGCGGCCAGATCGGCGGCATCGAGGTTGTTCTGCACCGGCGCCGGCGCACCGGCCATGCCTAGCGCCCCACCGGCCGGCGCATTGCCCGGAGTGACCAGCGGCAATTCGCGGGTTTCGAACTCGCCATTGGCGGGCGCTGCGGGCGCCTCGAGCGGTACATCGGCCACACCGCTCGACGGCGCGGGGCCCTTGACCAGCATCGGCAGGAAGATCACGGCAAGCGCCACCAGAACGATGGCGCCAATCAGTCGCTGTTTCAGAGCAGTATCCACGGAAGAGACGAGAGGCGGCGTGGCGGGGTGCCGCGGCGATTATAAGGCCGGCGCCACCCCGACGACCTCAGCGGGCTGAATGAAGTGCGTCGAGCGCGTCGGCCACGGTGTGAAACGAGCCGAACACCAGCACGCGGTCGCCGGGGCTGGCCCTGTCCAGGACCGCGCGCACTGCACTGGCAACATCGCGATGACACGGCGCCTGCGCGGCGGCACTGCCTTGCAGACGGGCATGCAATGCTTGCGCCGATTGGCCGCGCGCGCCTTCCAGCCCCGCCAGCGCCCAGTGGTCGATCTGCCCAGCCACTGCCTCCACCACGCCCAGCACATCCTTGTCGGCCAATGCGGCGTAGATCGCATAGGTGCGGCCGGCATGCGCCTGCGTACCGAGCGCGGCGGCCAGCGCGCGTGCGGCCTGCGGGTTGTGTCCGACATCCAGCAGTACCTGTACGCCATTGACCTCAAGCCGCTGCAGTCGCCCGGCCACTTGCGCGTTGCCGATGCCCTGCGCCCAGGCCGCGTCGGGCACTTCCACCGGCAATGCCTGCAACGCGGCGATCGCGGCAGCGGCGTTGGCCAGCTGCACTGGCGCACGCAGTGCCGGCATCGGCAGTTCCAACGTCACTGCCACATCGCGCCAGCGCCAGCGCGGCGCGTCGGATTGCGGGCTCTCGGCGTGCCGTGTGTCGATCGGCTCGAAGAAATAATCGCTGCCGGCACGGATGGCATTGGCACCCAGCTGGTAGGCGCGACGCAGCACACTGGACGGCGGGTCGATCTCGCCCAGCACCACCGGCTTCCATGCGCGGATGATGCCGGCCTTCTCGGCGCCGATGGCCTCGCGGTCCTCGCCCAGCCAGTCGGTGTGGTCGAGATCGACCGTGGTGATCACTGCCACATCCGAATCGACGATGTTGACCGCATCCAGGCGCCCGCCAAGGCCGATTTCCAGCACCGCCAACTCCAGCGCCGACTGCTGAAACAACCACAGCGCCGCCAGCGTACCGAACTCGAAATAGGTCAACGCGGTGTCGCCGCGTGCTGCTTCGACCGCTGCAAACGCGTCGACCAGCTGCGCGTCGCTGGCCTCTTCGCCATCGATGCGCACGCGCTCGTTGTAGCGCAGCAGATGCGGCGAGGTGTAGGCCCCCACCTTCCAGCCGGCAGCACGCCCGATCGCCTCGATGAAGGCCACCGTCGAGCCCTTGCCATTGGTGCCGCCCACGACGATGACATGCGTGGCCGGCGCGGCAAGCTGCAACCGCGCCGCAACCGCGCGCACGCGCTCCAGGCCCATCGCAATGGCACTGGGATGCTGCTGCTCGATATAGGCGAGCCAGGCGGAGAGGGAGTCGGTTGCGTTCATGGGGAGGGCTGCGCAGAGAGGGGCACATTATCGCCATTTGCGCTTGCGCAACGCACGCCACGTCGGTGTTGGATGTATCGCGCGTGCTTGGTTAGTACGACGCAGCTCGGTTGATCGCGCATGGTGGCGAACGCCGTCACCAGCGCATCCCAGGACGTTTAGCGATCACCCCAAGACGCAGCCCCGACACGGAGCGTTGACTACGCAACCGCACCGAGGCCTGTTCCACCAACTCACCCAAACCTGCAAGCGTGTATCAACGACGTTCGGCATTTTGGCACCTGCAACGACATGGCGTGTCATTGGCGATACAGCGTCCTTGCCTCGCCTTACAACGCCCGATGCTTTGCCTCACCAAAGAACGGTGTGTGATGCGCACAGTCGTTGAGGCGCACCACTTCGAGATGCTCCACGTCATCGCCTTCGAGCAGGTTCAGCGTGGTCGGGGCCTGGCGGAAGCTCCATAGCTTGGACAACGGCAGGCCCAGGATCTTGCACAGGATCACGCGATTGACCGCATCGTGCGCAACCACCAGCAAGGTGTCGTGCGCGCCCAGCCCATCGGTGGCACGCACCAGGCCGCGCCAACTGCGATCGAGCACCTGACGCAGCGATTCGCCACCCGGCATCAACACGGTATCGGGCTCTTCGCGCCAGGCGCGCAGACGTGCGGGGTCCTTGTCGTTGATCTCGCTGGCCAGCAGGCCCTCCCACTCGCCGTGCGCAATTTCCTGCAGGTCGGCATCGGTCTGCAGCAGCGCTTGACGCGACGCGCCCAGCGCGGCCTTGGCAGTGGCCTGCGCACGCGACAACGGCGATGCCACCGCGCGGTCGATCTGCAGCGTGTGCAGCCGTTCGCCCAATGCGCGCGCCTGGCCTTCGCCAACCGGCGAAAGCGGAATATCGATCTGGCCCTGGTAACGGCCTTCGGCGTTCCACGGCGTCTCGCCGTGACGAGCAAGCAGGATGCGCATGCGCTGGGAGTTCCTTGGGGGAGGGGCCCGCTCGCCGCAGCGAAAACGGGACCGCATGATAACCCCTGCCGCACCGGCGCCGCGTCAGCGCACGCCTAGCTCCTTCAACAGCTGTGGCGCCGGAGCGACCTCGGTCATGATCCAGCGCAGATAGCGGCTGTCCACGGCAATCATGCGGGTCATTGCCGGATCGAAGATCCAGTTGCTGCTCACCGACTCCCAATTTCCGTCGAATGCCAGGCCGACCAGCTTGCCTTGCGCGTCCATCACCGGCGAACCGGAGTTACCGCCGGTGATGTCCAGGTCCGACAGGAAATTGACCGGCACCGAGCCCAGGCGTTTGTCCTCCAGCCCGGCGTAGCGCTTGGCCTTGACCGCATCCAGCAAGGCCTTGGGCGAATCGAACGGATCGGCGCCGGTCTCCTTGGCGACCACCCCTTCCACGGTGGTGAACGGTGTGTAGGCCACGCCATCTTTCGGGGCGTAGCCCTTGACGTTGCCGAAGGTGATGCGCAGCGACAGGTTGGCATCCGGATAGACCGATTCGCCCCGGCTCTTCCTGTAGTCGGCCAGGGCTTGCAGATACACCGGCCGCGCCTTGAGCTGCTCGCCGGTACGCAGTTTGTCCTCGCGCTCGATCTGCAACAGGGCCGGTGTCACCGCCACGGCGTACTGGATCGCCGGGTCGGTGCTGGCTTCGAAGGCGGCCCGGTCGGCGGTGAGCCACGTCAGCCGCGCTTGCGTGCTCCCCAACGCCGTGCCATCGAGCTTGCCCACGGCCGCCTGCACGGCCGCCGCATCGCGACCGCCCAACCACTGGTCCAGCGCGGCGATGCGCTGGTTGGCCGGCAGCTTCAGGTACTGGCTGAGCCAGTACTGCTGCAGCTGACGATCCATGGCCGGCACGTAACGGCGCTCCATCTGCTTCATCGTCGCTTCGATCGACGGCAGGTCGCGGTCCTGGTACCCGGATTCGCGTTGCGCATTGGGCTTGGCACGCTCCAGCGCCAGCCGGTACAGCGTCACCGCGGCACCCACCGTGCCGGTGGAGTCGAACTGGCGCAGCACGAAGTCGCGCTGTTGCGTGGCCTGGGTCTGCTTGAGCAGCTTGACCAAGGTGTCGTGCGCGGCAAGCGCATTACGCCCGCTCGCACCCCGCCCCTTGAGCCAGGCCAGCACGGCCGCTTCGTCGGCCTGCTTGGTGGCCTGCGCATTGATGCGCTTGAAACCTTCCAGTTGCCCGTCGAAGTTCTTGGCGGAGTTATTGAGGCTGGCGACGGTGCTGGCATATTTCACCTGGATGTCGGGATCCTGCTTGCCTGCCTGTTCGATCAGGCCGATGACGTCCTTCAATTGCTGGCCGACCACCGGGTAGGTCCAGCTAGCGGTGTTGTCGAATTCGGCAGCCAGCGCGTAGCGATTGGTGCGGCCCGGATAGCCGGCCACCATCACGAAGTCGCCAGCGCCCAGCGGCTGGTCGGCGAACTTCAGGAAGTGCTTGGGCTGGTAGGGCATATTGTCCTTGGCGTAGGCAGCAGGCGTGCCGTCCTTGCCGACATAGGCGCGATAGAACGAGAAATCGCCGGTGTGGCGCGGCCACATCCAGTTGTCGATGTCGCCGCCGAACTTGCCCACGCTGCCGGGCGGTGCATAGACCAGGCGCACATCCTTGATCTCCAGGTTCTTGAACAACCGGTAGGCGTTGCCCCCGGCAAAACTGAAGAACTGGCAGCGGTAACCCGGCTGCGCTTCGCAGGACGCGATCTGTTGCTTGCTGAAATCCTCAAGGGCCAGCGTGCGCTTGAGCGCATCGTCGCCTGCAGTGGCCATCGCTGCCCTTGCCGGTGCCGTGACGTCGGTAATGGCATCGAGCACGTAGATACGCGCACTGGGACCTGCGCTGAGCTCGTCGGCGGGACGTACAGCGTTGAACCCGTCCTTGATCAGGTTCTTTTGCGCGGTGGAGTTGAGTTGGATCGCGCCATAGGCACAGTGGTGGTTGGTGACGACCAGACCCTGCGGCGAGACGAAGCTGGCGGTGCAACCACCCAGGGCGACCACGGCGCCCATCGGATCGCCGGTCAGGTCGGCCAGCTGCTGCGGCGAAAGCCGCAAGCCTGCTTGCTGGAGGGGCCCGGCGATCTCGGGCAGCTGTTGTGGAACCCACATCCCCTCGCCCGCCTGTGCAGACGAAACGACAGCCAGCGTGGCCAGCACGGAAACAGCGAACAGGTTCGGACGCATCGACAGCCCCAAGGGTTATTGTCGTTACAGTGTAACGCCAACGTCTGCTGGCAAATCCACGACCGATGACAGGATCGGCGCGCGCCCTTTCCCCACGCACGCACGTATGCCGCGCAGCAGGCGCCCGCGGTTCGCCTGCAGCTACCGTGGCCGGGCGCCCGCCTAGACGCGGCCGAACGCGGGGTCGCTGCGGCTGGGCCTGCCGGTTTCCAGATGCCCGGCCAGCCGGCGGCGGAAAGCGCTGCCCGGCTGTTCCACCACCAGGTCGTACCAGTGATCGCTGGCGGCAAGCGCCAGGCGAATGGTCTCGCGCTGACCTGGGGCCAGCGGGAAGGTGCGCGCATCTGGGTCTGCGTAGTCCAGCGCACGCAGCTGCACGGTGCAGGCGCGCTGCCCGGCATTGCCGATTTCCAGCACCAAGGCGTCGCCCTCCTGCCGCGCCTCCACCCATGGCGCGGCCGATGGCGCAGAGGCACTTGGCACCTGCCCGGAGAACTCGCGCAAGAAGCCATTCGGCCCGTGCACGCGCAAGGCGTATGCACCCGCGTGCGTGGCCCCAACCGGCGCATCCTCCAGCTGCGTGCCGGGCAGCACCGTGTAATACCAGGGGCCGCCACTGGCCGCGCTGCTGTAGACGTTGAACGCCGCGGCCGCCGCGCCGCTGTTGACGAACTGCAACTGCACGGGGGCGCCCTCCTGCACGCGTGCATGCACCTGCAAGGCATACGGCAGTGCGCGCGCCGGCCGTTGCCCCGGTTCCTGCCGCGGCATCGCTGCGGCGGCAGGCACCGACGGTAGCGGTTTGTCGCGCACGGCAGCGGTACGTGCGCGATAGTCCTCGACCGACGGCAATGCGCTCAACGCCGAATCGTCCGGTTTGCGGAAGTCGAACACGCTGGTGAGATCGCCACTGACCGCACGCCGCCATGGGCTGATGTTCGGCTCGGCCACGCCGAAGCGGCGTTCCAGCAGACGCAGGACCGAGGTGTGATCGAACACCTGCGAGTTGACCCAGCCACCACGCGTCCACGGCGAGATCACCAGCATCGGCACGCGAATGCCCAGGCCGATCGGCACGCCATCGTAGACCTCGCCACGCGTGTCGACATTGCTGCGCCCCATGCGTGCGTCCACTGCCGGCAACGGCGCGGGCACGTGATCGAAGAAGCCGTCGTTCTCGTCGTAATTGATGATCAGTGCCGTCTTGGCCCACACCTCGGGATTGGCGGTGAGCGCATCGATCAGACGCGCCACCAGCGACTCGCCATAGGCAGGCGGCGCTTCGGGATGTTCGCAGTACGCGGTGGGCGGGATGACCCACGACACCTGCGGCAGGCGATTGGCCTGCACATCGGCAGCGATCGCCGCGACCAGATGCTCGGCCTGGGTGGTGGCGGCATTGTCCGCGGTGGACCCGGGCACGCACGCACGTGCACGCCGGTACCGTTCGTCGTCGGTGCGCAGATCGCGGTAGTGCGAGAAGTACGCCAGCGAGTTGCAGCCGAAGTTGTCGTATTCCTGATACACGCGCCAGTCCACGCCGGCAGCCTGCAAACGCTGCGCGTACGTGGTCCACTGCAGTGCTGCGTAGCCGGGCTTGTCGCGCGCCATGTCGGCGGTCCAGTTGCCATCGTCGGCATTGGTCACCGCCTGCGCGCCGACGTTGCCCACGCTTGGGCCGCTGGTACCGGTGAACAGATACATGCGGTTGGGATTGGTCGGCCCGTGCAGCGAGCAGTAATAGCCGTCGCAGATGGTGAACGCGTCGGCCAGCGCGTGGTAGTACGGGATGTCGTGACGCTGGAAGTATCCCATCGTCAATTCCCCCTTGTACGGCACCCACGCATCGTATTCGGCCCAGCGTGCCGGGTCCTGCCCGTGACCGGCCTTCCAGGAATGATCCAGGCTCTTGATCAAGGGCGCGCAGGTATGTTGCGAATCGAACGCGAACGGCAGCAAGCGTCGTCCATCGGACGTGGGTTGACTCCATACCGGATGGCCATCGCGCAGTTGCAGCGCGCGCGGATCGCCAAAGCCACGCACGCCACGTAGCGCGCCGAAATAATGATCGAACGAGCGGTTTTCCTGCATCAGGATCACCACATGTTCGAGATCGCGCAACGTGCCGGTCCGCGCGTTGGCCGGCAGCGCGAGCGCACGGCCGATCGAAGACGGCAAGGCGCCGGCAGCAGTGAGCGCAGCGACGCGCTTGAGGAAATCGCGACGCGAAGAGGAAGAGGAAGAGGTCATGGCGGCAGAACCTGCAAAAAATGGTGCTTTTTTCACCGCGCAGCGCGGTTGGACACGACACGTATAGCGGGCGAGCGCGACAGTTTTGCGACAGCGATCGTCATCAATGTTTCATGAGCCGTTGACACCCTGCGTCGCGAAACGCCGGCTTTGCACCGTGCGTCCGCCCTCAGCCGTGGCCGAACAGGACTCCCCCATGACTTCCGCTCGTCGCTTTCATGTCACACCGCTGGCGCTTGCCCTGGCAACGCTGCTTCCCGTCGTTTCGCAGGCCGCGTCGCCGGCTGAGCCGGTTGCCGTTGCTCCGGCAGCGGAGGCAGCGACACCTGTGGCCGACGCCGCCAATGCAACGCAACTGGATGCAATCAATGTGGTGTCGCAAGGCAGCACGCGCCAGGTGCAACGCATCAGCCAGCAGGACATCGAGCAGCTGACGCCCGGCAGCAGCGCATTCAAGGCAGTGGAAAAACTGCCTGGCGTGCAGTTCCAGTCCGCCGATCCATTCGGCACCTACGAATGGTCCACGCAGGTGACCCTGCATGGCTTCGACCAAAGCCGCCTGGGTTACACGCTCGACGGCATTCCACTGGGCAACATGAGCTATGGCGTGACCAATGGCCTGCACATTACGCGCGCCATCATTTCGGAAAACCTCGGTTCGGTGGAAATTGCGCAAGGCGCTGGTGCACTAGGCACTGCGTCCAACACCAATCTCGGCGGCACCATGCAGTTCTACTCGGCCGACCCGCAGACCACGCCTGGCGCACGGTTGGTGCAGACGGTGGGCAGCGATGCAACGCGCCGCACCTTTGTGCGCGCCGACACCGGCGATCGCGATGGGTTGTCGGCGTATCTGTCGTATGCCAATGCCAGCACCGACAAATGGAAGGGCTATGGCGATCAGACATCCGAACAGGCCAATCTCAAGACGGTGTACCAATGGGGCGACGGCAACCGCCTGAGCCTGTTCGTCGATACCTCGCGGCGCAAGGAATACGACTACATGGATCTGTCGTTGACCAGCCAGCGCGCGCTCGGCTGGGACTACGATTACCTGCAGCCGGATTGGGCCACCGCCGTGCAGATGGCACGCGCGTATCAGAACACCGGGGCCACCAGCGGCGTGGCCAACGGCTACCCGCAATCGCTGGCCGGCCTGCCCAGCGACTACAGCTGGCTCGACGCCAGCTATTACGCTGGCGGCGGACTGCGTCGCGACAACCTGGCAGGCCTGTCGGGCACGTTCGTGTTCGGCGGCGCCACGCTCGATGCCAGCGGCTATTACCACGGCAATCGTGGCGAAGGCCAATGGGTGACACCGTATGTGCCCACCTCCGCGCAGATGCCGCTGTCGATGCGCACCACCGACTACGGCCTGGATCGCTTCGGCGGTACCAGCGCATTGAAGTGGTCATGGGGCAACCACGATCTGGAAGTGGGCGCATGGGCAGAAAACGCGCGCACCATGCAGGGCCGCAATTACTTCGCGCTTGGTAACGAAGGTTACACCTCGCTGTACAACGTATACGAGGCACAGACCCCGTTCCGTCGCGACTTCCTGCAGCGCTACACCACCCAGACCCGCATGCTGTATCTACAGGACACCGTGCGCCTGCTCGACGACCGTCTGACCCTCAACTACGGCGCAAAGGCGCTCAGCACCACCACGCGCGCACAATCGCTGGTGCCGACCACCGCACTGGCGCAAGGACGCATTCGCGCCGAAGATAATTTCCTGCCGCAGGTGGGCATCAACTACAAGCTCGACGAACGCCAGGACCTGTACGCGTCCTACAGCAAGAACATCGCGGCGTTCGGCTTCACCCCGTTCGCCACCTCGCAGGCGGCGTTCGACCGCAGCCGCTCCACGCTGGAACCGGAACAATCGCAGACCGTGCAGGTGGGTTACCGCGTGCAGGATGCGCAGTTCCAGCTCTCGGCCGACGCCTATTTCACCAAGTTCTCCAACCGCTTGCTGACCACCTCGCCGTGCACCGCGGTGCAGACCTGCGCTTCGATCCTGAGCAACGTCGGTGCGGTGCACAGCGCCGGCGCGGATCTGGCACTGATGTGGCGCCCGACCGAAGGAGTGAGCTGGTTGAACTCGTTGTCGTGGAATCGCTCGCGTTACCAGGACGATTACCTCAACAACGGCGTGGTCGCCACCTCCGGCAAGGACGTGGTGGGCATCCCGGCGTTGATGTTCTCTTCCAGCGCCAGCTACCAGATCGGCAACCTGCGCCTGGATCTGGACGGCAAGTACGTGGACAAGCGCTACATCACCTTCCTCAACGATTCGCAGGTGCCGTCCTACTGGCTGTTCAATGCCGGGGCACGTTACGACTTCGGCCGTGTCGGCGGGGTGGCCGATGTGGCGCTGGCGCTCAACATCAGCAATCTCACCGACAAGCGCTACTTCGCCAGCACCGGCACCAACGGCTATGTCGCCTCCGATCCGGATGGCTACAACCAGACCATGGTGGTCGGCGCACCGCGGCAGTACTTCATGAGCCTGGATGTGAAGTTCTAGGCGCGGCTGACAAGCATTGGAGCGGTGCTGGCGCCGATGACGCACGCCTGCCGTTTGGCCAACGCGCTAGCCCTGGCAGGCGGCGGCAGGTCTGGAGCGTGGTTCCCATCCTGGGCCGAGGCGCCAGCTTCGTCGCAACGGGCACGGGCCGGACCGGCCCTGCCCCACCGTGGATCCAGGGCCGCATCACGTCCATTCCCGCACCGCCGCATGGCATACAGGCCGCGACGCCTATAATCGCCGGCTTACTTTCACTCAGCAGGTTCCGCCAGATGGCGCAGACGATGAAGGCGCTGGTCAAGCGCGAAGCGAACAAGGGCATCTGGCTGGAACAGGTGCCAGTGCCGACGCCCGGCCCCAACGAGGTGCTGATCAAGCTGGAAAAGACCGCCATTTGCGGCACCGACCTGCACATCTACCTGTGGGACGAATGGAGCCAGCGCACGATCAGGCCGGGCCTGACCATCGGTCATGAATTCGTCGGCCGCGTGGCCGAGCTCGGTTCGGCCGTGACCGGCTATCAGGTCGGCCAGCGGGTGTCGGCCGAAGGCCACATCGTGTGCGGCCATTGCCGCAACTGCCGTGGCGGCCGTCCGCACCTGTGCCCCAACACGGTCGGGATCGGTGTCAACGTCAACGGCGCTTTCGCCGAATACATGGTGATGCCGGCCAGCAACCTGTGGCCGATCCCGGACCAGATTCCGTCCGAGCTTGCCGCGTTCTTCGACCCCTACGGCAACGCCGCGCACTGCGCGCTGGAATTCGACGTCATCGGCGAGGACGTGCTGATCACCGGCGCCGGCCCGATCGGCATCATTGCCGCCGGCATCTGCAAGCACATCGGTGCGCGCAATGTGGTGGTCACCGACGTCAACGATTTCCGCCTCAAGCTGGCGGCCGACATGGGGGCCACGCGCGTGGTCAACGTCTCCAAGACCTCGCTCAAGGACGTCATGGCCGACCTGCACATGGAAGGCTTCGACGTGGGCCTGGAAATGAGCGGCAACCCACGTGCGTTCAACGACATGCTCGATTGCATGTACCACGGCGGCAAGATCGCCATGCTCGGCATCATGCCGCGTGGCGCCGGTTGCGACTGGGACAAGATCATCTTCAAGGGCCTCACCGTGCAGGGCATCTACGGCCGCAAGATGTACGAGACCTGGTACAAGATGACGCAGCTGGTGCTGTCGGGTTTTCCGCTGCACAAGGTGCTGACCCATCAGCTGCCGATCGACGATTTCCAGAAAGGCTTCGACCTGATGGAAGAAGGCAAGGCCGGCAAGGTCGTGCTGAGCTGGAATTGATCGGCTGACACTGCAGATCTGCGAAAGGCGCCGCGAGGCGCCTTTTGCGTTTTTAAGACATGCGCTTGCTGACGAATGCTGCGAGCGATTTTCAGGAGCTGGCGAAGCGTCTCAAGCAACGCGGGGGCGGCTAGGGTCTGGATAAAAGCCTAGTGGGCCGATTGCGCGGTGCCCTCGCCGCTCGCGGGACACGCCGCAAGTACGTCCATGTAGGCTCGATGGCGGCATCCATGCCGCCAACGGTCCCGCAATCGGCAAGGACACCGCACCGGATAGTTTGCTGGTGGATTCATTGAAGAACGAACACACCGCGGCAGACCGTCTACTGACCGACTCGTTGGAACTCGACGCACCGACCAGCTCAACTGGTCCTTGCCCGCTCACCGTCGCGGGACCCTTGGCGGCATGGACAACGCCACGGAGCTTGCACGGACGCACGTGCCGCGTGCTGCGCGATGGTGGGCGGCAAGGACCCTGCAGGCGGCCGCCGATCGGCAGCTCCGCAAGTGATCGATCCACAAGCTGCAGTCATTCAAGAATCGAACCAGCCAAGCCTCGAGTCTTGACCTGGTTTGGACGCAGAGCAGACAACCCAGTGCGTCGGCGCTTCCCGCATGACGACGACTCTGCACGTTGTCAGAGTCGCTTCAATCAGTCGCCATCACGGCCAGGTGACGGTCGCCGTTGCCACCAGATGGTTCTGCGAATTCTGACGACCGAAGCCGAATTCGGCGGCTTTGCTGGTGTCGTAATAACCCACGCTCAAACCCAGCGGGCCGAACGTCTTGCCGACGTTGACGCCGAAATCGTTGTAGTCGTGGTCCACCTGACTCAGCGACGAGGTGTAGACGCTGTGCCCTGCGTGCGCGCCGAGCGTAAAGTCGTACGGCAACGTCCAGTTGGCATCGAAGGCGTAGTAATAGCCATCGGTCTTGCTGCCGTACAGATCGTCGGTGTAGGCGACCGTCACGCTATAGGTCTTCAGGAACGTGGTCTTGGTGATCAACTCGGCGTAGTTGGATGCGCCCGCTCCCAGATACTGGTAACGGTTGATCATGACGTCGAAGTTCCAGTGGGTGCCCAGGTCGGTGTTGTAGCCGACGAAACCATCCACTTCCCAATCCGGGTCGCCGGCGCCGAAATCGACGTTGGACGACCAGGTCCCCAGGTACAACCCGAATGGCGTCTTGTAGGTCAAACCGGCCTGAAACGCAGGCTCTTCATTTGTCTGCGAAATACCGCGGAACAGGTAATCGCTGGTCACCGCGAAGGTGCCGCTGAACGGCGATGTAGACGCATCTTCGTCCTGCGCCTGCGCAAGCGGTGCAACGCCCAACAGGAGTAACGAAAGACAACAAGCGAGCGGGGACGACTTCATGGGCATCTCCTGGAGCGATGAACGGTGGGATGGCGCGAAGCGAGGCTGCAAGGACTTATTAGTCCAACTGTCATTGCAGCGCAACATGAAAGTCGCGTTCGCTTGATCCAGCGCACACACTCAAGAGCCCATGCGCGAATCAGGTGTCGATGTCATCGACCGCTTGCGCCGAATCTTGATGTTCGGGTTGAAATCGGGCAGCGGAATTGGTCACAGCAAAGGCGAAACGCGCCTCGCACATCCATTCCCGCGCCCTGCGATCTCAGCCGGCGCCCGCTTACGCGGGAAATATCCCGTACTGCCGTGCTGCCAAGCGCACTTGCTGCCCTGGCTGAAAGCTACCGGCAGAGGCCGGCAGTTCCACCTCCACTTCGTTGCCCGCCGGTTCCAGCGTTGCGCGCAGCCGCAGGCGCGGCCCGCTGCGCTGCGACCACGCTACCGTCGCCGGCCAGCCCGCCTCGTCGGGCACCAGATCTTCCGGCCGCACATACACCTCCACCGGCCCTGCAGCCAGCGAGGCATTGGGCAGGGGAAGTGCGTGCCCAGCCACCTGGATCTGCCCCTGCGCCAGCACCCCGGGGATACGGTTCACCGCACCCACGAACGAATACACGAATGGCGAGGCCGGCTTGTCGTAGATCATGGCCGGCGTGTCGAGTTGCTCGATGCGGCCGCGGTTGAGGATGGCCACGCGGTCGGCCAGTTCCAGGGCTTCTTCCTGGTCATGGGTGACGAAGACGGTGGTCAGGCCGGTACGTTCGTGCAACTCGCGCAGCCAACGGCGCAGGTCGCGGCGCACCTGCGCATCCAGCGCCCCGAATGGCTCGTCCAGCAACAGCACGCGCGGTTCGATCGCCAGCGCGCGCGCCAGCGCCACGCGCTGCCGCTGGCCGCCGGAGAGCTGGGTGGGATAACGCTGCTCCAGGCCCTGCAGCTGCACCAGCGCCAGCAATTCCTCCACGCGCGCACGGATGCGCGCTTCGGCCCAACGCGCGTTGCCGCGGCGCACGCGCAAGCCGAACGCGATGTTCTCGAACACGTCCATATGCTTGAACAATGCGTAGTGCTGGAACACGAAGCCGACCCGGCGCGATTGCACGCTCATGCGGGTGGCATCTTCATCGCCGAACAGCACCTGGCCGCCATCGGCATGCTCCAGCCCGGCCATGATCCGCAGCAGCGTGGTCTTGCCCGAGCCGGAGGGCCCAAGCAAGGCCAGCAACTCGCCTTGGCGCACTTCCAGATTGATGTCGTCCAGCGCGGTAAAGGTCTCGAACTGCTTGCGCAGGCGGTGAATGCGGATGCCCATGGTCACCTCAATGGCGGTGGTTGGCGGCCAGCGAATCGCCGTGTCGCCATTCCAGATACGTCTTCAGCGCCAACGTCAGCAGCGCGGTCAGTGCCAGCAGCGACGCGCAGGCAAATGCGGCGCTGTAGGCATATTCGTTGTAGAGAATTTCCACATGCAGCGGCAGCGTATTGGTGCGTCCACGGATATGCCCGGACACCACCGACACCGCCCCGAATTCGCCCATCGCGCGCGCCGCACACAGCAGCACGCCATACAGCAGGCCCCAACGAATATTGGGCAACGTCACCCGCCAGAACATCTGCCAGCCGTTCGCGCCCAGGCTCAGTGCCGCCAGTTCCTCGTCGCTGCCCTGCTGCTCCATCAGCGGCATCAGTTCGCGCGCGATGAAGGGGAATGTCACGAACGTGGTCGCCAGCACGATGCCCGGCAACGCGAACACGATCCGCGGCAGCTGAATTACCAACTCGCCCAGCACCGGCAGCTGCACATGCCAGCCTTCGTCGATCAGCGGCCAGGCCCAGCCGCTGCGGCCGAAGATCAGTACGAAGATCAAGCCTGCCACCACCGGCGACACCGAAAACGGCAGGTCGATCAGGCTGACCAGCAGACGTTTGCCCCAGAACTGATGCTTGCTGATGGCCCACGCCGCGGCCACGCCGAATACCAGATTCAACGGCAGCACGATCGCCGTCACCAGCAAGGTCAGCTTGATCGCCGACAACGCGTCCGGGTCGACCACCGCACGCAGGAAGGTTTCCCAACCGCCACGCAATGCCTCGGCGAACACCAGCACCAGCGGCAGCAGCAAGAACGCCAGCAGAAAGAGCACGGCCCCCAGGATCATCAGCCATTGCACCCAGCGCGGCTCATTGGTGGCCGAATCGCTGATGCGGCGCGCCTGCTTGGTCATGGCGTGGGTAGGCAACATGGAAGGCAGAGATGAAACGGCATCGTTCATACGGGCCTCCGTTGATAGCGCAGCAGCCGTGCCTGCAGCGTATTGACCACCAGCAGGATCACGAACGACAGCAACAACATGGCCGCGGCAATGGCAGTGGCGCCGGCGTAGTCGAATTCTTCCAGCCGGATGGTGATCAGTAGCGGGGCGATCTCGGTGGAATTGGGCAGGTTGCCGGCAATGAAGATCACCGAGCCGTACTCCCCCACGCCGCGCGCAAATGCCAGCGCAAACCCGGTCAGGACCGCTGGCCACAGCCCCGGCAGCACCACCCGCCATACCGTCTGCCAGCGCGAGGCACCCAGCGTGGCGGCGGCAGCCTCCATTTCACGATCGCTCTCTGCCAGTACCGGCTGCACCACCCGCACCACGAAAGGCAGGCCCACAAAGACCAACGCCAGCACGATTCCCAGCTGCGTGTAAGCCACCTTGATCCCGATCGCCTCCAGCCAGCGCCCCACCCACCCGTTGCCGCCGTACAGCGCGGTCAGCGCAATGCCGGCCACCGCGGTGGGCAACGCGAACGGCAGATCGATCACCGCATCGAAAAAGCGCTTGCCCGGGAACCTGTAACGCACGAAGACCCAGGCCACCCAGGTGCCCATCACCGCGTTGAAGGCACCGGCCGCAAACGCGGTGCCGAAGCTCACCCGCAGCGCCGACAGCACGCGCGGCTCGCTCCATACCCGCCACAGGCCCTCCCAGCCCAGACCGCTGGTCTTGATGAAGATGCCCAGCAGCGGGATCAGCACGATCAGGCCAAGCCAGGTCAGGGTGATGCCCAGACTCAGGCCCAGCCCCGGCATCACGCGTCGGCGCGATGACGGCGCTGGGTGGGGTGCAACCGACATCGACATCGCCTACTTGTTGGCCTGGATCTGGTCGAACACGCCACCGTCGGCGAAGTGCTCCTGCTGCGCCTTCTCCCATGAGCCGAACGCCTGCTGGATGGTCACCAGCTTGATGTCCGGAAACCGCGCCATGTCGGCCGGGTCGGCAAATTCGGGATGCCGCGGGCGATAGAAATGCTTGGCTGCCAGCTTCTGCCCTTCAGGCGCATACAGATCGCGCAGGTAGGCTTCGGCCACCTCGCGGGTGCCATGCTTGTCGACGTTCTTGTCCACCAGCGCCACCGACGGCTCGGCCAGGATCGACAACTTCGGCACCACGATCTCGAACTTGTCCTTGCCCAGTTCCTCGCGCGCCAGCAGCGCTTCGTTTTCCCAGGCCAGCAGCACATCGCCGATGCCGCGCTGCACGAACGTGGTGGTGGCACCGCGTGCGCCGGTATCCAGCACCGGCACGTTGCGGAACAGCGCCTGCATGTAGCGCAGCATGCGCTGGCGGTCGCCCTTGAAGATGTGGTCGGCATACGCCCAGGCGGCCAGATAGTTCCAGCGCGCGCCTCCGGAGGTCTTCGGGTTCGGCGTCACCACCGCTACGCCAGACCGCAGCAGGTCCGGCCAGTCGTGGATGTTCTTCGGGTTGCCCTTGCGCACCAGGAACACGATGGTCGAGGTATACGGCGCACTGTTGTCGGGCAGGCGCTTTTCCCAATCGGCATCGATCAGCTTGGCCTTCTGCGCGATGGCATCCACGTCGTAGGCCAGCGCCAGGGTCACCACGTCGGCCTCGATGCCATCGATCACCGCGCGCGCCTGCTTGCCAGAGCCGCCGTGCGAGGTTTCCACGGTCACCGTGTCCTGCGGGTGCTGCTGTTTCCACTGCGCGGCGAAGGCGGCGTTGTAGTCGCGGTAGAACTCGCGGGTGGGGTCGTAGCTTACGTTGAGCAGCCCGATCTCGCGCGCGCCAGCCGGCCCGGCCAGGACCAGCAAGGCGCAAAGAAGGGAGGCAAAACGGAAACGGGGGTATGTCACGACGATCTCCTGGCCGGTTGAGCACAGCTGAACAGCAAGCATGCCATGCTGCGCAGCGGCACGCAGGCGGTGAAATGACATCAGCGCCGCCTCTTATGCCGATTTTGCATGACGTAGTGGTATGCCACCGTGATCGTTAAAATTGCGCTTCTTTCTGCCACTGCGACCGCCATGACCACCGCTCCCGCCGCGCTGACTGCCCATTACGCCGCCGAACTGGATGCCATCCAGGCCCAAGGCCTGTTCAAGTCCGAGCGCATCATCACCGGTCCGCAGTCGGCCGAGATCACCCTGGCCGATGGCCGCCGCGTGCTGAACTTCTGTGCCAACAACTATCTGGGCCTGGCCGACCACCCGGACATCGTCCAGGCCGCCAAGGACGCGCTGGACAGCCACGGCTTCGGCATGGCCTCGGTACGCTTCATCTGCGGCACCCAGGACCTGCACAAGCAACTGGAACGCAGCATCGCCGAGTTCTTCGGCACCGAAGACACCATCCTCTACGCGGCCTGCTTCGATGCCAACGGCGGCCTGTTCGAACCGCTGCTGGGCGAGCACGACGCCATCATTTCCGACGCGCTCAACCATGCCTCCATCATCGATGGTGTGCGCCTGTGCAAGGCCAAGCGCTTCCGCTACGCCAACTGCGACATGGCCGATCTGGAGGCGCAGCTGCAGGCCGCCGACGCCGCCGGTTGCAAGACCAAGCTGATCACCAGCGACGGCGTGTTCTCGATGGACGGCTTCATCGCCCCGCTCGACGAAATCACTGCCCTGGCCCGCAAATACAACGCGCTGGTGCATATCGACGAATGCCACGCCACCGGCTTCCTCGGCGCCACCGGCCGCGGCTCGGCCGAGGTCAAAGGCGTACTGGACCAGATCGATATTTTCACCGGCACCCTGGGCAAGGCCATGGGCGGCGCACTCGGCGGCTTCACCACCGCAAAGCGCGAAGTGATCGAGTTGCTGCGCCAGCGTTCGCGCCCCTACCTGTTCTCCAATTCATTGCCGCCGCACGTGGTGGCTGCCGGCATCAAGGCCTTCGACATGCTGGATGCCGCGGGCGAGCTGCGCACGCAGCTGGTCGAAAACACCACCTATTTCCGCGCCCGCATGACCGCCGCCGGTTTCGACGTCAAACCGGGCGTGCATCCGATCAGCCCGGTGATGCTGTACGACGCACCGCTGGCGCAAAAATTCGCCGAGCGCTTGCTGGAAGAAGGCATCTACGCCATCGGCTTTTTCTTCCCGGTGGTTCCGAAAGGCCAGGCGCGCATTCGCACCCAGATCAGCGCAGCGCATACGCGCGAGCACCTGGATCAAGCGATCGAAGCGTTCATCAAGATCGGGCGCGAACTCAAGGTCATCGACGCCTGAGCATGCGCACGGTGCTGCGCCAACGGCTGCTGCTGGCGGCGCAGACCGATGCGCAGGCGCAGCTGCGCGACGGCCATTGGGAGACACGCTGCCTGCATTGCCGTCGGCATCTGCAAGTGCGCGCCGACGGCGAACCGCTTGGCCACACCACGCTGGAACACGTGGTGCCGCAGGCCTGGTTCGGTCGTCGCGCGGCGGCGGCGCTGTGCGCGCTGGTGGGCGGCGATGCCAACGATGCGCGCAATCTGGCGCTGGCCTGTGCCGGCTGCAATCACGCCAAGGGGCGCCGCCACGATGCCAACGGCGCCGGCGACGCACGCGCTTACGAAGTGGTGAGCGCCCTGCTCAGCGCGCGTCTGGCGCGCTGGCGCGCGCTGCCGGTACCAACGCCCTGACTTCCTCGGCGCTCAGCATCCGCCACGCGCCTTTGCCGAGCTCCCCCATCGCCAGCGGGCCGATCGCCACGCGCACCAGCCGCAGTACGCCGATATCGACTGCGGCCAACAGCCGGCGGATCTGCCGATTACGGCCTTCGTCCAGCACGATTTCCAGCCAGGCATTGCGCTCGCCTTCGCGCAGCACGCTGACCTGTTTGGCACGCAACAGCACGCCCTCCCCCTCAGGATCGGTATCTGCCACACCGGCCTGCAGCTGCGTCAGTTGCGCGGCACTGGGGCGGCAATCGATCTGCACGTGGTACGTCTTGTCCGGCCCTCTCGCCGGGTCGGTCACCGTCGCCGCCCATTGGGGGTCGTTGCTGAAAAGCAGCAGGCCTTCGCTGGCCTTGTCCAGGCGCCCCACCGGCGCGATCCACGGTAGGCCGGCGCCATCGAAGCAACGGTAGACAGTGTCCCTGCCCTGCTCGTCGCGCACGGTGGTGACCACGCCACGCGGCTTGTTGAGCATCAGATAGCAACGCGCCGGCCCCGCGAGCGGCTGCCCATCGACAGTGATGGACGATTGCTGATCGCCGCGGATCGGAAATTCGGGGTCGCGCACCACACGCGCCGACACGCTGACGCGGCCATCGGCAATCCAGCGCGCTGCCTCGGTGCGCGAACACACGCCAAGCTTGGACAGCACACGCGCCAGCCCATGGCGTGGCGCGGCATTGGCGGATGCGGCAGCGGACGTGCGCACTGCACCGGCCGCTCCCGGACCACGCTGACGCTGCCGGGACGTTGCCGGCGCAGGTCGCCGGGGCATGCCGTCCCGACCGCAGGGCTTACTTGTTTTCGACCGACTTGGCGTCGGCTGCAGGTGCTGCGGGCGCTGCCGCGGCAGGTGCCGCGCCAGCGGCCGGGCGTGCCTTGACCACGCGCACACCGCGGGCCTTCATCCAGGCATCGAATTCTTCTGCCGTCATGCGCTTGCCGTTCTGGCTCATGTCGAAGCGCCACGGGGTGTTGTCGAACGCGGTGGTCGCCTTGTAGGCCGCCGGGTCGTTCGGGTTGACGGTGCCGCCAGGCGGAATGACCTTGGCCAGATCCTGGCAGCCTTCCACGCGCAGGCGCAGCAGCACGCGATCCACCGACTGGTCGCTGCTATAGGGCTGTGCCAGCACGCCAGTGGGCATGCCCAGCTGCACGCTGCGGGTGTAGAACTCGGCAGCCGCCGGTGCAACCACGGTGGCGGGCAACGGCAGTGGCTGGGACACCATGCTGCCGGCGCAGTTCGGAGCGGCGTAGGCGGCGGGGATCAGAGCGAGACAGAGCAGTCCTGCCGTAGCGGTACGCAGCATCGGGTTCTTCCAAGTATGAGTGTGGTATTGACGCGGCGAGTGTAGGCAGCGATGAACGCTGTTTCAACAGGAACCGTGCCTGGATGGCAACACAGACAGGATCGGCAGCGCCTGAGCGCGCTTTTCCAGGGCCTGCATAGACAAAACCCGGCGCAAGGCCGGGTTTTGTATGCAGCAAAGCTAGCGGTCCAATTAGTTCTGGACGTTCAGCTCGGTACGACGGTTCTTCGCACGACCTTCCGGATTGTCCGAACCATCCGGGTTGGTGTTCGGAGCAATCGGACGGCTCTCGCCGTAGCCGATCGGGCCGACCAGACGCGACGCATCGACGCCGTTCTTGGTCAGGTAGTCGTACACGGTGGTCGCACGACGCTCGGACAGCTTCTGGTTGTACGCGTCGGTACCCTTCGAGTCGGTGTGACCGGCAACCTCGACCTTCAGATCGGGGTAACGCTTCAGGATTTCGGTCGCTTCGCTCAGGATCGAGACGGCATCCGGACGCAGGGTCGACTTGTTGAAGTCGAAGTTCACGCCCTTCAGGTCGATCGAGACAGGAACCGGGCAACCGTCCGGACCGATGGTCTGGCCAGGCTGCGAGTTCGGGCACTTGTCGTCGCAGTTGTTGACGCCGTCACCGTCGTCATCCAGATCGGCGCAGCTCGGAGCAACCGGAGCCGGAGCCGGCGGCGGAGCGGTCGACGGAGCCGGTCCCAACGGGATCACGACGCCGACCGAAGCCAGCACGTCACCGAACCAGTCTTCGCGCGGAGCGGCAACGCTCTGGTCGTTGAAGTCAGCGCGATAGGCCAACTCGGCACGCACGGCGACGCGCTTGTCGAAGGTGGTCTGCAGACCGACACCAGCCTTGGCGGCAAAGTTGCCGTCCTTCTGCTGGCCCGGCGAAACCGGGTTCGGGGTCGCGTCGAATTCTTCTTCCGAACGCTGGTAGCCCAGGCCGAACAGCAGGTAGGGGTTCCAGCCGCGGCCTTCCTGGATGAAGTGGCGACGCAGGTCGAACGAGATGCCGTACTGGCTCCAGTTCAGATCCTGGTTGGCATCGAAGTTCGGGTTCTGATAGTTCAGCTCACCGTCGATCGACCAGTTCGGGCTGACGAACTTGCCCAGACCCAGGGTGACGAACGGGGCATCATTGGTCAGGCGATCGCTGTCCTGGAAGTTGAAGCCAGCGCTACCGGTCAGGTACCAACGGTCGTCGAACTCCTGCGCGGAAGCAGCCTGGGCAACTGCCAGACCGCCGAGCAACGCGGCAGTGAGAATTTTCTTGTTCATTTATACAGCTCCTTCTTTGGGAGATAAAACCGATAGAGGCGTTGTGCTTGGTAAAGATGCTCGTCACATCCAGAGCCATCGGGGCGCAGATTAAGCCGGCCTCGGTGAAGATCGCGTTAACGGTCATATAACATGTGAAAGCAATCACCAGGTCCCGCAACGCCAAGCAATACTACGTATACAGCTTCATGAAGGAAAGGACCGTGCGCCCAATTCGGATAACGCACCTGCATGAACCGCAGCCCAATTAAGTCACTTGAATACGCTTTCAGGCTGACTGGTTTTTAGCGTTCCAGGCGGCCTCGAAAACTACATTGGTGAACGCCAGGCCCCGTCCGAGCTGAATTGTGGGGTCGGTGGTTGCGGGCGACTTGCTCCACAACGCACCCTGAACCTCCCGCTCTGGAGCGCTCCAATGAAAGCTGTCGCCCTCACCCGCCATCTTCCGATCGACGATCCCGAATCGCTGCTTGACATGGAACTTCCGACACCTGCGGCGCCGTCGGGGTATGACTTATTGGTGCGGGTGGAAGCGATCTCGGTGAACCCGGTCGATACGAAGGTGCGCGCGCCCAAGCCGCAACCGCTGCACGCGCCGAAGATCCTGGGTTACGACGCCGCCGGGGTGATCGAGGCGGTCGGCCCGGAGGTCACCGCCTTTGCGGTCGGCGACGAGGTCTACTACGCCGGCGATATCGGGCGGCCGGGCAGCAATGCGCAGTACCAGCTGGTGGACGCCCGCATTGCCGGATGCAAACCGACCTCGCTCAGCTTCGCGCAGGCGGCCGCGTTGCCGCTGACCACTCTGACGGCATGGGAGCTGCTGTTCCAGCGCATGCCCTTTTCGTTCGACGGTGCACGCAATCGCGGCAGGCATCTGCTGATCATCGGCGGCGCTGGTGGCGTGGGCTCCATCGCGATCCAACTGGCGCGGCATGCCGGATTCACGGTGATTGCCACCGCATCGCGTCCTGAGAGCATCGAGTGGGTTCGCCAAATGGGCGCGCATCACGTGATCGATCATCACCAACCGCTGCAGCCGCAACTGCAGGCGCTGGGGCTGGACACGGTGGACGCGGCGCTCAATCTGGCCGACACCGACCGCTACTGGCAGCCACTGGGCGAAGTGCTGGCGCCGCAGGGCCATGTGGGCCTGATCGTGGAGCCGCGCGGACCGTTGTCGATCGGCGACCCCTACAAATCCAAGTGCATCGGCATCCATTGGGAGCTGATGTTCACGCGCGCGCGCTACGCGACCGAGGACATGGTCGAGCAGCACCGTATCCTCAACCGGGCGGCCAGCCTGATCGATGCCGGCGAACTGCGCACCACGCATACCGAGACGCTGTCGCCGATCAATGCGCAGCAGCTGCGCGAGGCGCATCGTCGCCTGGAAAGCGGCAGCACGATCGGCAAGCTGGTGCTGGCCGGCTGGTAAGGCGGCCGGCGGGCCGCGGTCGCTGCCCCGATGCCCTGGTGCGAAGGCGCCTGCGCATCGGGGCGCGCCTGTGCGGGCGGCAGCACAGGCGTGGTGCCGAACGGGCGTCTGCAGCATCGGCGCGCCGCTGCATGCACCAGGACTTGCCGCCAGGCCGGTTTGCCGGCATCGTGCGCAATCCGTACGCCAGCGTATCCACATCATGTCGCCCGCCACCGGCCCCTCCGCCTTGTCTTTCCCGCACCTGTTCACCCCGCTCGACCTGGGCTTCACGCAATTGCGTAATCGGGTCCTGATGGGCTCGATGCACACGGGCCTGGAGGACCGCGCGCGCGACTTCCCCAAGTTGGCGGCGTATTTCGCCGAGCGCGCCGCCGGTGGCGTGGGCCTGATCGTGACCGGTGGGTTTTCGCCCAATGTGGTGGGCTGGCTCAAGCCATTCGGCGGCAAGTTATCCTGGCCGTGGGAAGTACGCCCGCATCGCCAGGTCACCCGCGCAGTCCACGAACACGGCGCCAAGATCTGCCTGCAGCTGCTGCACGCCGGGCGCTATGCGTACCACCCGCTGTCGGTTGCGCCGTCCAGGCTCAAGGCACCGATCAACCCGTTCACTCCGCGTGCGTTGTCGGCCGGCGCGGTGGACCGGCAGATCGCCGCGTATGCGCGTGCCGCGCGGCTGGCGCGCGAGGCAGGCTACGACGGCGTCGAGGTCATGGGCTCGGAAGGCTATCTGATCAACGAATTCACCGCCGCGCGCACCAATCGGCGCAGCGACGCCTGGGGCGGCGATGCCAGCAAGCGCATGCGCTTTGCGGTGGAGATCGTGCGGCGCATCCGCGAGGCCTGCGGGCCGGACTTCATCATCATCTACCGGCTGTCGCTGGTGGATCTGGTCGAAGACGGCAACCAATGGCAGGAAATCCTGGCGCAGGCGCAAGCGATCGAAGCGGCCGGCGCGACCATCATCAATTCCGGTATCGGCTGGCACGAAGCGCGCATTCCCACCATCGCCACCTCGGTGCCGCGCGCCGCGTTTGTCGGGGTCACCGCCAAGCTCAAGCCGCATCTGCGCATTCCGGTGGTGGCCACCAACCGCATCAACATGCCGGAGGTGGCCGAGGGCATCCTGGCCGACGGTGCCGCAGACATGGTGTCGCTGGCGCGGCCGCTGCTGGCCGACCCGCAGTGGACCAATAAAGCGCGCGCCGGGCAGTCGCACACCATCAATACGTGTATCGCCTGTAATCAGGCCTGCCTGGATCATGTTTTCGACAACAAGCTGGCCAGCTGCCTGGTCAACCCACGTGCCGCACACGAGACCGAACTCAACTACACCCCGACTGCCACGCCCAAGCGCATCGCCGTGGTCGGGGCCGGCCCGGCCGGTCTGGCCTGCGCGACAGTGGCGGCAGAACGCGGGCACCGGGTGACCTTGTTCGATGCTAGCGATGCGATCGGGGGGCAATTCAATGTCGCCAGGCGCATTCCGGGCAAGGAAGAATTCAACGAGACCTTGCGTTACTTCGGCCATCGCATCGAAGCGACCGGCGTGCAGCTGCGTCTGAACACCCCGGTACAGGCGGCCGATCTGAAAGACTTTGACGAAGTCGTGCTGGCAACCGGCATCGAGCCGCGCAAGGTGGATTTCCCCGGTGCCGATCATCCGATGGTGGTGAGCTATCTCGACGTGGTGCTGGGCCGCCACGTGGCCGCCGACAAAGTGGCGATCATCGGTGCCGGCGGCATTGGCTTTGATGTCGGTGAGTTTCTGGTGCACACCGGCCAATCGCCTGCGCTGGATCCGCAGCGCTGGATGGCCGAATGGGGCGTAGACCCGAACTTCGAAGCGCGCGGTGCGTTGACCAAACCGCAACCCGAGCGCGCCGCCCGCCAGGTCTGGCTGTTGCAGCGCAGCCCCGGCAAGCCTGGTGCACGCCTGGGCAAGACCACCGGCTGGATCCACCGCGCGACGCTCAAGGCCAAGGGCGTCAAGATGCTCGGCGGCGTGGAATATCTGGGCGTGGACGATGCCGGCCTGCGCGTTCGCGTGGAAGGCAGCGAACAGCTGCTGGATGTCGGTACGGTGGTGGTGTGCGCCGGGCAGGAGCCGCGTCGCGAGTTGCTGGCTGCGCTGCAGGCCAATGGCCAGCAGCCGCATTTGATCGGTGGCGCGGACGTGGCGGCCGAACTGGATGCCAAGCGCGCGATCAACCAGGCAAGTCGGCTGGCCGCGACCCTGTAACGGGTTTTCGAAGACGGCGTCACCACGACGCCGTCGTTGTGTTCGCGTCCTGGCTGCACGACTGACGTGCATGCGGCGCGACCGACGCCGACATGCACGCGGATGTGGCGGTCTGCAACGCCCGTTCTTTTTCTTGTCGTGCGGCTCGGCGATATGTGCCCGATGCATCGTCACCGCGCGCACTGCCGCCTGCCATATTGCGTGCCTGCACGACAGCACATTTCGACACGCGCCTGCCTGGTAGACGGCCGGGCACTTCGCGCACCTGAAACGCGCTCGGGTCGATGCTTGTTTCTTGCGTTGTCGATTCGCAGTTACCGCGAGAGCATCAACGCGGTTATGGGATGCGAATACACCGCACGCTTTGTCACTTGGACAAGGAATTTCGAAAGCTGCATGCGCGCGCTGCCGACAGTGCGTGCTGCACTGACTGCAGCACCTGGCGCCTCATCGCCTCCTTCGCCTTGGCGTCCATTCGTTTTGAAACTTATGTGCCTGGCACTTCTGCACTTGAGCTTCTTCGTGCTCTTGCGCGCATAAGCAGGCGACCTCGGAACCCATCGCAACGCACTAGGGCGCATCCCTGGCGCATCGAATGATCGACGAGCTGTCGAAACATGGTCACGCATCCTCCGAACGTCATGCAGTGACGGAAATCGCGTCGTAATGGCAGATAGCTTTCGCTGCAGCGGATGGCGTCTGTGCTGCTTCCGATGGCGTTATCAGCAAGATGCGTCGAGACCGCGCATCTGTACGCATCCAAGATGATGTCTAAATCGCCAAGACTGCAGCACGACGATGTATCTCGGACACGTAGCACTTGCGCCATCGCTGGCGTCACCGCAACGCTCTTTTTCTCGCGCATCCGTGGTCGATGTACGAAACCAATTGCGCAACTCAACTGGACAACACAACAACGCGTGACGAGCGCGTGTAAGAAAAATTCGCTTATGCGGAGGGTGCTTTTTTGGCCGCCAGGCGATCTTCCCAAACCAACGCGCAATGCCGCAGCGTGCGCGATGTGGCAAAAAATTCAGGCAACACAACAGTCGCTGCAACGATGCGACGCAGATGCGATGTTGCGATGCACGCGAGGCTTGTGTGCAGCGCCATGCGTTGCGGGCGGTTGCAGTCGTCAACCCCTCTCATTCAGCCGCGATTGTGTGATCGACGCCTACCTTGCGCCAACTTTTTGACCCACCGCATTTGGTGGGCGCCTTCGGCAGATGGTCTTTCGCCGAAGCATTTGGCGACCGGTGGCAGGTCGCCTCCCCATGACGCCAAGCCCTCTGCACTGGTGCATCCACATTGGATGCTCTGCGGACCGGCCCATACGGAGCAAGGAGTTCTATGAAACTTGTTTGGATACTCTGGCTGTCGCATGTGTTGCCGCAGCCAGCCGCAGATTCGCTGTGTTTGAGCACGACCGTCTATCTGGAAGCGCGCGACCAGACCTTGCGTGGCCAACAGGCCGTTGCAGAAGTTGCGTTGCGTCGCCTGGATAGTGGTTTGTGGGGCGATTCGATGTGTCAGGTGGTCACTGCACGCAAGCAGTTCGCGCCGACGATCGTCGCGCCAGGCACGCAGCTGAAGAACGACGATGCCTGGAACAAGGCATTGGGCGTGGCACTGGCGGCGCAGCGCAACTGGGCATTGCCGGTTGGCCAACGCAAGGAGATCGTGCCGGGCGCCAGCCACTTTGCCGCAAGCGCAATTGCGAGCCCCAGCTGGCGTAATGCCTATCAGGTGGCCACCATCGGCGACCACACGTTCTATCGCGTGCAATCGCTGCGCCCGCGCAACGCGTCCTGAGCGCGGACTGTCGCGGTATCTCTGAGCGTCATACGTCGCTGGGATCGTTGATCATCGAGACGCAGTGCCGCTGCGTTTGACGTGTTTCAAGCGCCTATCTCAAGACGCTCATGCGTCGCATACAACGGACACACTGCACGCATGGCGATCGACCAGCGCGGCAGCAAGCCTTATCAGGCACCGACTCGCTTCCCGCGCCCGGACAGGTTGCAAAGAAGAGCCTGACCAGGCCGGAGCCGCCACGTGCGCGCTGCCAGTTCGGTGATGCCGTTCATATCGGCGCGACACCAGCGCGAGCGAGCCATGGGCCAATGAGCGGCGCCCTGCTGAAGCCCAATTCCCGCTGCGCGCTCCACACGGCATCGTCTGCCCGCTAAGCTTGGGTCTTCATTCCCGCGTGGATCGTCCATGAAGCTGTATACCAAGCCCGGCGCTTGTTCGCTGGCAGATCACATCGTGTTGCGTTGGTCGGGGCTGCCGTTCGACCTGAGCGTGGTCGATGCGGCAACGATGAAATCTCCAGAGTATCTGCGTCTGAATCCGGCAGGCTCGGTGCCATTGCTGATGGTCGACGATTGGGCACTGACCCAGAATGCAGCCATTCTCAATTACATCGCCGACATCGCACCACTCACCGGCCTATCCGGCGATGGCACCGCGCGCAGCCGTGCCGAGATCAATCGGTGGATCGCCTTCGTCAATGCCGACGTGCACCCCACCTTCAAGCCGATCTTCGGCAGCACCGCGTATCTGCAGGACCCGGCGCTGATTGCGCGCAGCCAGGACGATGCGCGCAGCAAATTGCGCACGCTGTACGAGCGCGTCGATGCGCATCTGCAAGGCCGCACCTGGCTCGCCAGCGACAGCCACACCGGTGCCGATGCGTATTTGTTCGTCACCTTGCTGTGGGCGCAGAAAGTTGCGGTGAATCTGGATGGATTGAATGCGCTGCAGGCGTTCGTGCAACGCATGCTGGCCGATGCCGATGTGCAGGCTGCACTCAAGGCCGAAGGCCTGGCCTGACCGCGCAGTCTCTGCCACGCGAGGCGCAATAAAAAAACGCCGGGCAATGCCCGGCGTTTTCATGACAGCAGTGACCGAATAACTCAGCCCAGCAGATGCGCCACGCCGCTGCGCTCTTCTTCCAGCTCGGCCAGGGTCTTGTCGATGTACTTCTGGCTGAAGTCGTCGATCGGCAGATCCTTGACGATGGTGTACTTGCCATTTTCGGTGGTGACCGGGAAGCCGAACATCACGCCTTCCGGAATGCCGTAGGAGCCGTCCGACGGTACGCCCATCGTCACCCACTTGCCGTTGGTGCCCAGCACCCAGTCACGGATGTGGTCGATGGCGGCATTGGCGGCGGAGGCGGCCGAGGACAGGCCACGCGCTTCGATGATCGCTGCGCCGCGCTTGCCCACGGTCGGGATGAAGGTGGAAGCGTTCCACTCCTGGTCGTTGATCGCATCACCGACGGAGGCACCATCGGCGGTGGCGAAACGATAATCCGGGTACATGGTCGGGCTGTGGTTACCCCACACCGCCAGCTTCTCGATGCCGGCAACCGGCTTGCCGAGCTTGGCCGAGAGCTGGCTCAGCGCGCGGTTGTGGTCCAGGCGCAGCATGGCGGTGAAATTCTTCGGGTCCAGGTCCGGCGCCGACTTCATGGCGATGTAGGCGTTGGTGTTGGCCGGGTTGCCGACCACCAGCACCTTCACGTCGCGCTTGGCGACCTTGTTCAGGGCCGCGCCCTGTGCGGTGAAGATCTCCGCATTGGCCAGCAGCAGGTCCTTGCGCTCCATGCCCGGGCCGCGCGGACGCGAACCGACCAGCAGGGCGATATCAACGTCCTTGAAGGCCACTTCGGCGTCGTCGGTACCGACCATGCCGGCCAGCAGCGGAAACGCGCAGTCTTCCAGTTCCATCATCACGCCCTTGAGGGCGGCCTGGGCCTTCTCAATCGGCAGTTCAAGCAACTGCAGAATGACCGGCTGGTCCTTGCCCAGCATTTCGCCGGAAGCGATGCGGAACAGCAGGGCATAGCCGATCTGGCCGGCAGCGCCGGTCACAGCAACACGAACAGGTGCTTTCATGGGGTGTTTCCTCTGCTAAAAAACGTTGGTGGGGGTCGCACGCTGGCGGGGCGCAGGGCTTGGCGGCGCGCGTTGACAAGCGAACGGCCGCACATGGCGGCCGTTCGACAGGATGCGATCAGGCGGCGAGGATCTTGTTCCACTCCGCAACGCGGTCGGCTTTGGCGGCCAGCACGGCGTCGGTGTCGCCTTCGATGGTGAGCGTATTGATGGTGTCGCCCTGGGCAACGCTATCGACCACGTCCAGGCCCTGGGTGACCTTGCCGAACACGGTGTGCTTGCCGTCCAGCCACGGGGTGGCGGTGTGGGTGATGAAGAACTGGCTGCCGTTGGTGTTCGGGCCGGCATTGGCCATGGACAGCACGCCGCGCTCATGGCCGACGCCATTGTTGGTCTCGTCTTCGAAACGGTAGCCCGGGCCGCCGCGGCCGGAACCTTCCGGGCAACCGCCCTGGATCATGAAGTCGGCGATGACGCGATGGAAGCTCAGGCCGTTGTAGAAGCCGCGCTTTGCCAGGTTCACGAAGTTGGCAACCGTCAGCGGGGCCTTGTCCGGGTACAGCTCGACGACGATCGGGCCGCGGGAGGTGTCGAAAGTGGCGATCAGGGACATAGAAATCCTTGCAGGTTCTGGGGTGATCAATAGCCCGCTAGGATACACCCGGGTGCGTGGCCGGCCGCATGGGTACGACCATCGTTCAACGCTCCGGCCCGCTCGGCGCGCGGCCCGTCACGCTGGCTGAATGGGCGATCTGAATCGACTCCGGGCAATCGGCAACGGCAGCGCAACGAAACCGCTATAATGTCGGGCTTACCTCATCTCAAGACTGGCGCCAGACAGGGGCCCTTTCCGCATGTCTATCGAAAAACTCCGCAATATCGCCATCGTCGCGCACGTCGACCATGGCAAGACCACCCTCGTCGACTGCCTGCTGAAGCAGTCCGGCACCCTGTCCGAACGCACCGTGTTGGCTGAACGCGTGATGGACAGCAACGACCAGGAAAAGGAACGTGGCATCACGATCCTGGCCAAGAACACCGCCATCACCTGGCAGGGCAACCGCATCAACATCGTCGACACCCCCGGACACGCCGACTTCGGTGGCGAAGTCGAGCGCGTGCTGTCGATGGTGGACTCGGTGCTGATCCTGGTCGACGCGATGGACGGCCCGATGCCGCAGACCCGCTTCGTGACCCAGAAGGCCTTTGCGATGGGCTTCAAGCCGATCGTGGTGGTCAACAAGATCGACCGTCCCGGCGCACGCCCTGACTGGGTGATCGACCAGGTGTTCGACCTGTTCGACAAGCTCGGCGCCACCGACGAGCAGCTGGATTTCCCGATCGTCTACACCTCCGCACTGAACGGCTACGCCAGCCTGGATTCGGACGTGCGCGAAGGCGACATGACCCCGCTGTACGAAGCGATCATGCAGCACGTCTCGGCCCCGGACGTGGACCCGGACGGCCCGTTCCAGATGCGCATCAGCCAGCTGGACTACAACAACTTCGTCGGCGTGATCGGCATCGGCCGCATCCAGCGCGGCACGTTGAAGAAGAACATGCCGGTCAGCGTGATCGACCGCGAAGGCAAGAAGCGCCAGGGCAAGGTGCTGCAGGTGCTGGGCTTCCTGGGCCTGGAGCGTATTGAGCAGGACACCGCCGAGGCCGGCGACATCGTGGCCATCTCCGGCATCCAGGAACTGACCATCTCTGACACCGTGTGCGCGCTCGATCATCCCGAAGCGCTGCCGGCGCTGACCGTGGACGAACCGACCATCTCGATGACCTTCCAGGTCAACAACTCGCCGTTCGCCGGCAACAAGGACCTGTCCGGCGGCAAGTTCCTGACCAGCCGCCAGCTGCGCGACCGTCTGGACCGCGAGAAAGTGCACAACGTGGCGCTGAAGGTCGAGGAAGGCTCGGACGCCGACAAGTTCCTGGTCTCCGGCCGTGGCGAGCTGCACCTGTCGGTGCTGATCGAAAACATGCGTCGTGAAGGCTACGAGCTGGCCGTGTCGCGTCCGGAAGTGATCATCAAGGAAATCGACGGCAAGTTGATGGAGCCGATCGAGCAGCTGGTGGTGGACATCGAAGAACAGCACCAGGGCGGCGTGATGGAAAAGCTGGGCACCCGCAAGGGCCAGCTGAAGAACATGGAGCCCGACGGCAAGGGCCGCGTGCGTCTGGATTACATGATCCCGGCGCGTGGCCTGATCGGCTTCCAGAACGAATTCCGCACCCTGACCCAGGGCTCGGGCCTGCTGTTTCACGTATTCGACCACTACGGTCCGAAGGAACAGGGCGCCATCGCCAAGCGCCAGAACGGCGTGATGATTGCCAATGCACCGGGTGCGACCCCGGCATATGCCTTGGGGCCGCTGGAAGAGCGTGGCCGCCTGTTCGCCGCCGAAGGCGACAACGTGTACGAAGGCCAGCTGGTGGGTATCCACTCCAAGGACAACGACCTGACCGTCAACGCGATCAAGACCAAGCCGCTGACCAACATGCGCGCCTCGGGCAAGGACGATGCGATCAAGCTGACCCCAGCGATCAAGTACACGCTGGAACAGGCGCTGGACTTCATCGAGGACGACGAGCTGGTGGAAGTCACCCCGAAGGAAATCCGCCTGCGCAAGAAATTCCTGACCGAAAGCGACCGCAAGCGCGCTGGCCGTTCGGGCTGAGTTGTTGAGCTGACGCGTGAGTAACAAACCCTATAGCCCGGATCCGCGCGCGCATCCGGGACTGCATGTGATCGCCTTGCTTGAGGCGGTCAAGGGGACGCTTGCGCTGTTGGCGGCGACGGGCCTGGAAATTCTGGGCCCGCTCCCGCTGCAAAACGCGGTCATCACCCTGATCCGCCGCTTCAACCTGGACCCCGACCACGGCGCACTGCCGTCGTTGCTCAAGACCATCAGCCCCGATGCGGTGCATCTGGCCGCTGCCGCCATGCTGGCCTATGGCTTGCTGCATGTGGTGGAAGCCTGGGGTCTGTGGCGTGCCAAGGCCTGGGCCTCGGTGCTGGGCTGCCTGTCGGCGGCCATCTATCTGCCATTCGATATCTACGCCATCGTGCGTCATCCCGGCTGGACCGCCTGGGGCGTGCTGGCGATCAACCTGCTGGTGGTCGGCGTGCTGGCACGCGACCTGGTGCGACGCCGCCGTCGCTGAGCCTGCCTGCCCGTTGGCGGGCACGTCCTTACGTTGTCACCCCGACGCAGCGCCGTTAGCCTGCGACTTCTCCCCGGGGACGACCATCCATGCGATCCACCCTTTTGTCCTTCGCGCTGCTTGCCGCGCTGTGCGGCTGTGTGCATGCCGATGATCCGTCGCGTTCTGCGGCCAGCGCTGCCGACGCGTCCACCGCCCACCCTCTCGATCTGAGCGAGGCCGACGTGGCCGGCCTGCAGGCGCGCATGGCCAGCGGCCAGAGCAGCAGCCTGCAACTGACGCGCGCGTATCTGCAGCGTATTGCCGGCATCGATCGCGCCGGCCCCAGGCTCAACGCGGTGATCGAACTCAATCCACAGGCCGAAGCCGACGCACGCGCCCTGGATGCCGAACGCAAAGCCGGCCACGTGCGTGGGCCGCTGCACGGCATCCCGGTGCTGCTCAAGGACAATATCGACGCGCTGCCGATGGTCAACAGCGCCGGCTCCCTCGCCCTGGCCGAGTTCCGCCCCGCTCGCGATGCGTTTGTGGTGCAGCGCCTGCGCACCGCCGGCGCGGTGATCCTGGGCAAGACCAACCTCAGCGAATGGGCCAATTTCCGCTCCACCCAATCCAGTTCCGGCTGGAGCGGACGCGGGGGGCTCACGCGCAATCCATATGCGCTGGATCGTAATCCCTGCGGCTCCAGTGCCGGCACCGGTGCGGCCATCGCGGCCAGCCTGGCCACCGTCGGCATCGGGACCGAAACCGATGGCAGCATCACCTGTCCGGCATCGGTCAACGGCCTGGTCGGGCTCAAGCCGACCGTTGGCCTGATCAGTCGCGACGGCATCATCCCGATTTCCGCCAGCCAGGACACCGCCGGCCCGATGACCCGCAGCGTCGCCGATGCGGCTGCAGTGCTGCAGGCCATCGCCGCACCCGACCCGCAGGACCCCGCCACCGCCAAGGCACCGGCGACCAGCGTCGATTATCTCGCCCACCTGAAACCCGACAGCCTGCGTGGCGCGCGCCTGGGCCTGTTGCGCAACCCGCTCCGCGAGGATCCGGCAATCGCCGCGGCGCTCGACCGCGCCGTGCAGACGCTGCGTGCCGCAGGCGCCACCGTGGTCGAGACCGCCCTGGTCACCGATGGCAAGTGGGATGCTGCCGAGCAGTTCGTTCTATTGGTCGAATTCAAGGCCGGCTTGAACGCGTATCTGCAGAACCACCACGCGCCTGTGGCGAACCTGGAGCAGTTGATTGCGTTCAATCGCAAGCACGCGCAGCGCGAAATGCCGTACTTCGGGCAGGAATTGTTCGAACAGGCGCAGGCAGCGCCCGGTCTCGACGATGCGGGGTATCTGAGCGCGCGCGCCAACGCCAAGCGATTGGCGGGGCCGGAAGGCATCGACGCAGCCTTGAAGGCAGATCGCCTGGATGCCTTGATCGTGCCCACGACGGGCGCGGCGTGGATCACCACACTCGGCAAGGGCGATACCTTCCCCGGCGCCGGCTATGGTGCCGCGGCGGTGGCCGGCTATCCAAGCCTTAGCGTGCCGATGGGGCAGACCCAGGGCTTGCCACTGGGCCTGTTGTTCATGGGCACGGCCTGGAGCGAGCCGCGCCTGATCGAGCTGGCGTATGCATACGAGCAACGCAGCCATGCGCGCTTTACGCCTGGCTATGCGCCGAGTGCGCCGGCTGCGCCAGGTGGGGCCACGTCAGGCACGACACCCGTCGCGCCTGCGCCCGGTTCGCGCCAGCATGATTGACCGCCGTTATACCTGGCGCCCAACAAGAATGCCCTGGCGGGCGCTTGTGCAACTGCCTGCCGAACACATTCGATGCCGGCAGTTGCGCAATACCACCCGATAAAAGCAGTCCCACAAACGCAACGAGCGTCGCCAGGCGGGCGTGGGCGGCGCGCAAGAACCGCCTGTCCGCGGAATACATGCCGGTTTCGGGCACCGGCCGCACGCGCCTGGCAGGGGTGCAGTCGTTTTCTTGGCGCGCTAGATGCTGGCCGCAGGCTCGCCGTCTTCTGCGCCCGGCGAGCGCACGCTCTCCTGTGCAATCGGCTCGGCAGGGCGTGATGGCGTTCTTTCCTGCGTTGCGATTTCGGCGCGCAGCCTCGGCAAGGCATACGCATGCTCGCGGGTCAGGAAATCGATCATGCGTTCGCGCACCAGGCAGCGCAGATCAAAGGCATCGCCGGAATTGCGCGCGCTCACCAGCAGTCGCACCTGGATGGTGTTGTCGCTGGTGTCGGTAATCTGGGTCACGCACACGCGGCCGTCCCATAGCGGCTCGCTGTGGCAGATACGCTCCAGTTCCGCACGTACCGCTGCAATCGGCGTACGGTAATCCAGCCACAGGAACGCTGTGCCGAGCAGATCGGCACTGCTGCGCGTCCAGTTCTGAAATGGGTTTTCAATCCACCAGGTCAGCGGCACCACCATGCGGCGCTCGTCCCAGATCCGCACCACCACGTACGAGCTGCCGATCTCTTCGATGCGGCCCCACTCGCCTTCCACGATCACTACATCATCCAGGCGAATCGGCTGGGTCAGTGCAATCTGCAAACCGGCGATCAGGTTGCCGAACACCGGCTTGGCCGCGATACCGGCCACCAGCCCGATGATGCCGGCCGACGCCAGCAAGGTCTTGCCGATCTGGCGTACCTGCGGGAAGGTCAGCAGCACCACCGAAATGCCGAGCAAGATCACCGTGCCCATCAGCACGCGGCTCAGCACCCGCGTCTGGGTCTGGATGCGCCGCGCGGTGAGGTTGTCCGACACCTCGATCGGATTGCTGCGCAAGATCGCCGCCTCGCCGGCGGCCACCGCGCGTACCAGCAACCAGGTGACGCAGCCGACGATTCCCAGGTGCAGCAGATGCTGCACCGCTGCCAGCGCCTTGCCGGCCAACGGGGTCGCTTCGGTGGCAACCCCCAGAAACAACAGCGGCAAGATAAACGCCGCCGGTAGCGTGATCACGCGAATGATGCGCGCACGGCGGTAGTCGCGACCCTGCATGCGGCGAAACAGCCACAGCATCAACGACCAGGTGACGATGCCCGCCAGCAGCGAGGCACCGAGCGGAATTGCATATTCGCGGATGACGTTCCAATCGGCAGTCAAACCGTTCCTCCTGTGGGGGGAAAGAGGGATGGCTGCCAGAGCATGCCGCACGCGGCATGAGCATCACGTCATGCGCACACGTTGATCATCCGCCCAGCGGCTGCGACGCCACCTGTTGTTGCTTGCGCACGATCGCCATCGCAATTTCCAGCGACTGTTCGTAGTTCAGCCGCGGATCCACGCTGGAGCGATACGCCCGTTCCAGATCGCGCTCGGTGAGCTCGCGCGCACCGCCGGTGCATTCGGTGACATCTTCGCCGGTAAGTTCCAGGTGCACGCCACCCAGCCGCGTGCCGGCAGCCGCATGTAGGTCGAAGGAGGTCTCCACTTCGTTGCGGATATTGTCGAAACGCCGCGTTTTATAGCCATTTCCGGTGCTTTCGGTATTGCCATGCATCGCATCGCACACCCACAGCACCCGCCGCCCGTCGCGCTTGACCGCATCCAGCAACGGCGGCAACTTGTCGGCGATCTGCGCCGCGCCCATGCGATGGATGAAGCTCAAACGCCCGGGCTCGTCCTCGGGATTGAGCACATCGATCAGGCGCAGCAGCTGGTCCGGCTGCACCGACGGCCCCACCTTGATCGCAATCGGGTTACGCACGCCGCGCAGGTATTCCACGTGCGCGCCATCCAGCGCGGCCGTCCGCATCCCGATCCACGGGTAGTGCGTGCTGAGATTGAACCAGCCCCACTGACGCGGCACCTGACGGGTCAGGCCTTCTTCGTACGGCAGCAACAACGCCTCGTGCGAGGTGTAGAAATCGATGCGATTGAGGTTGTACACCTCTGCCCCGGACAGCGTTTCCATGAAGCGCACGGCGTCGCCGATCGAGGCAACCATCTTCTGGTAGTCCGCCGCCAGCGGCGAATAGCCCACCCAGTCCAGATTCCAGTATTCGGGGTGATGCAGGTCGGCGAAGCCGCCGTCGATCAACGCGCGCACGAAGTTCATCGTCATTGCCGAGCGCGAATGTGCGGTGATCATGCGGCGCGGGTCGGGCACGCGCGCGGCCTCGGTGAAGGCCGGCGCATTGATCACATCGCCGCGATAGCTCGGCAAGGTCACGCCATCGCGCGTTTCGGTGTCGGCCGAGCGCGGCTTGGCGTATTGCCCGGCAAAGCGACCCACCCGCACCACTGGCAAATGCAGGCCGTGCACCAGCACCAGGCTCATTTGCAGCAGCACCTTCAAACGGTTGGAGATGGTGCCCGATTCGCAATCGCTGAAATTTTCGGCGCAATCGCCACCCTGCAGCAGGAAGCGCTTGCCTTCCTGCGCTTCGGCCAGCTGGCGCTTGAGCGCAAAGATTTCCCACGAGGTCACCAGCGGCGGCAGCCGCCCCAACTCGTGCATGGCCGCCTGCAGCGCGTTCTCATCCGGGTACACCGGCAGCTGCAATGCAGGTTTGCCGCGCCAGCTGTCCGGCGCCCACGCTGCGGCGGCCGAATCGGTAGCGGAAGTGGCAGCGGAAAGATTCATGAAAGGACTCCTAGGCAGCCTGCGATGTTCGCAGAGCCGGAACGCTACGCAAAGCGCCTGGAGGCCAATGGCACCGAATTGCCGCCGCGTCCGTCCGACGTGCGGTCGCGCGCCGGCCCTTTCGACCTGAACAGCAAACAACATCGCTCGTCGAGCCATGACTTTCGACCTACGCTAGCGCTCGCCAAAGCGCTCAACGTTACAAAATAACAACACCCTCCCCTCACCCGCCTCGCGAAACTGCCATGACTCCTCGTCTTCTGTCTGCTGCCATCACCGCCGCCCTGCTGGCCGCCCCCATCGGTGCGGCGTTTGCCGCCGATGCCGACTCCGAACGCACGACCGATCTGGACACGGTCAACGTGATCGCCAAGCTCGAGGCGGCGCGCAATGCCCTGTCACCGGACATCGGCAGCAGCCAATTTGCCATCACCGCTGACGATATCGATCGCCTGCCGCTCGGCGCGGCGACTCCACTCAATCAGGTCCTGCTGCAGGCGCCGGGCGTGGTACAGGATTCCTACGGCGGCATTCACGTCCGCGGCGACCACGCCAACCTGCAGTACCGCATCAACGGGGTGATGATTCCCGAATCCATCTCCGGTTTCGGCCAGAGTCTGGAGCCGCGCATCATCAAGAACCTCAAGCTGCTCGATGGTGCGCTGCCGGCGCAGTTCGGCGACCGCACCGCAGCCGTGGTCGACATCACCACCAAGAGCGGTGCCGAACTCGGCAATGGCGGCAGCGTCGGCATCACCGCCGGCTCATTCGGCACCATCAACCCCAACGCCTCGCTGTGGGGCAGCAGCGGGCGTTGGAGCTGGTTCGTCAGCGGCGATTACGACCAGAACAAGAATGGCCTGGAAAACCCGGTCGACAGCCTCAACCCCATCCACGACAAAACCCATCAGGGCAAGGGCTTCGCCGATCTGACCTACCTGGTCAACGAGAACACCCGTCTCAGCCTGCTGGTCGGCTACGCGAACAACCGCTTCCAGATCCCCAACAATCCGGGGCAGACGCCAGCCTTCGATTACCTGGGCACCACCGATTTCGACTCCTCGCGCCTGGACGAGAACCAGCGCGAAAACACCCGTTTCGGCACCCTGGCCCTGCAAGGCACGCTCGGCGACACCAACTATCAGCTCTCCGCCGGCCAGCGTTACAGCAGCGTCGCCTTCTCCCCCGACGTCGCCGGCGACCTGATCTTCAACGGCATCGCCTCGCGGGTGGACCGCAGCAACCGCGCCAATACCGTGCAGGCGGACTTCGCAACGCCATGGGGCGGCTCGCATACGCTGCGCTACGGCGTATACGGCAATTTCGAACACGCCATCGCCAGCAACAATTCGTATGTCTTCCCCGCCAACGACGACGGCAGCCAGAGCAGCAACGTGCCGCTGTTCATTCCCGACGGCAGCCGTTTCCATGCCAGCACCTACGCGCTCTACCTGCAGGACGAGTGGAAGATCGGCGAAGATTGGACCGTCAATTACGGGTTGCGCGGCGACAAGTACAAGGCCTTCGGCACGACCGAAGGTCAGCTCAGCCCGCGCCTGGGCGTCATCTGGCGCGCCACCGACAGCACCACCGTGCATGCCGGATACGCGCGTTACTTCACCCCGCCGGCCAGCGAGCTGATCTCCACCAGCGACATCGCGCTCTACGACGGCACCACCAACCAGCAGTCGGCCGGTGACGGCCCGACCACGCCACTGAGCGAACGTAGCGACTACTACGACCTGGGCATCTCGCAAGTGGTCACCGACCATCTGACGCTTGGCCTGGACACCTATTACCGCAAGGCCGACCGGCTGCAGGACGAAGGCCAGTTCGGTGCCGCCTATATCTATTCCACCTTCAATTACCGCTATGGCCGCATCCGCGGCGCCGAATTCAGCGCCGACTACACCAACGGGCCGGTGACGGCATATTTCAACCTCGCCTACAGCAAAGCCATGGGCAAGCGGGTCATGACCAGCCTGTACAACTTCGATCCGGATGCGCTGGCCTACACCTACGACAACTGGATCCACCTGGATCACGACCAGAAGCTGACCTCGTCCGGCGGCATCAACTACGCCTTCAGCGAAGGCAGCAAGGTCGGCCTCAACTATCTGTTCGGCAGCGGCTTGCGCACCGATACCGACACCGTGCCCAACGGCGCCTCGCTTCCGTCGTACTTCCAGTTGAATGCCAGCGTCGGCCACGACTTCGACGTCAATACGCATCCGCTGCATGTGCAACTGGCCGCGGTCAATGTCCTCAACCGCAGCTACCAGTTGCGCGATGGCGGCGGTATCGGCGTCTTCGCGCCGCAGTGGGCGCCGCGCCGCGGCGTCTATGTGAGCCTGCAGCAGGACTTCTGACGCGGTGCAAGGCGGCGAATGGACCGGAACAACACCGGCCCATTCGTTGCCGAAGTCCGATGACCAAGCCTGCAGCACGGCTGGCCACGCTGCGGACCGCCTGCATGGCTGACGCGCATCGTTTGGCAGACACGTAAATATCGGCTTATCGATTGAAGCGATGCCGCGATCGACCAGCGCTAGCCAGCGGAAAGAGCCAGGAATCAGTCACGTCTTCGATGTCGTTCTTGGCACTCGCGGTCGACACGCCGCAGACGCATGCAAGCGGCAGCAACGGCATCCAGTATCAAGGCCAGGAAGCAGACGCGTCGAGCAAGCGCAGCGCAGGTCGGGCGCCTTGCGACGAATCAAGCCGCCTGACCTGCAGCGGATCAGGCAGCCCTTCAACCGCCAACCGCGCAGCAGCCTCGCCTAAGCAGCGCACAGCGCCCGTTGCCCGTCACGATCCCACTGCACGCCTACAACGCTGCCGCAGGGCTTTGCAAGCCGCTAGCCCTGTCATGCGTCAGTGATGGACCGAGCTACGCCGCGCCTTGAAGCCCGCGTACAGCGCCCACAGCGCCAACCCCACGAACCACACCATGCTCCACATGGGCATGCTCAACCCGAGGAAGCGCCAATCGATATTGCCGCAATCACCGGTGCCGGTCAGCACGGTGCGGAACACCTCGAAGGGCCCCATGGTCTCGCTCAGAAAGCTCAACGGCGGCCCGCACGAAGACATCATGTCCTTGGGCCGGATCTGCACCCACACATGCCGCGCAGCGATGCCCATGCCCACGCCCGCGGCGATGAAACTCAAGACCCCATAGACCTTGCGCCCGGCGGCGGCACGCGGCCCATGCAGCGCGCCGAGCAGAAAAAACAGGGCCAGCGCCGCGAAGGCGATCCGTTGGAAGATGCACAGCGGGCAAGGCTCCAGACCCAGATGCAACTGCACATAGATCGCGTAAGCCAGCAATCCTGCGCATGCAAGAAAGCCCAGCAGAAACTGCGCCCGGAAACTCCAGCGAAATGGATTCATCGTCACTGCTTGCCTTGGGTCAAGTCGTCGATTATCAGCCATCGCCACGGCCGTGACCACGCATGCCTGAGCGGGCGGTCCAATCGCGCGGCGTGTGGTGCTTGTGCGCTGCATCGCCGCCGCGGCACGGAGTGACACGCATGCGATGTCCGAAAGACCAGGGCCCACCGCACGCCCACCCGCGAGCGGCAATCCAAAGTCCGCAAGCCGTCGTCGACCAGCCGGAAGGAGATTGCAATTGGCCGAGCAAGCGGCAGCGCCTGCACTGGCACATAGGCTTTGGCGACGTCGCCCTGCTTGCTGCGTAACGCACACATCCACGCGCACGCACGCGTGCCCGTGCAGTCGACAGCCGTCGGCAGACACGCAGTTTCGAGCAGCCAACAAAAAAGCCCGGCGTCAGCCGGGCTTCTTCGAGAATCTGTGCAGCAGCGATCCGATTACTCGGCCACTTCTTCGGCGACGACCGGACGGTCGACCAGCTCGACATACGCCATCGGCGCATTGTCGCCGGCACGGAAGCCGGCCTTCAGGATGCGCAGGTAGCCGCCGGGACGGGTCGCGTAACGCGGGCCCAGTTCGACGAACAGCTTGCCCACGGCTTCCTTGTCGCGCAGGCGGGCGAACGCCAGACGGCGGTTGGCAACGCCATCGACCTTGCCGATGGTGATCAGCGGCTCGGCGACGCGACGCAGTTCCTTGGCCTTCGGCAAGGTGGTCTTGATCAGCTCGTGCTTGAACAGCGAGGCGGCCATATTGCGGAACATGGCTTCGCGATGCGCGCTGGTGCGGTTGAACTTACGGCCGGATTTCTGGTGACGCATGAGTATGGTTTCCTAGGGAATGTTGAGACTGCTTGAGAAACGTTGTCGCCATCCTGGCGCTGTTGAATGGACTGCGGTTGGTCCGAGCCGGCCGTCCTTGAACCGGATGTCATCGCAGGCTTTAACCCGTCGATGTAGAAAACAAACATGGGCGCCCGAAGACGCCCATGCCTTGATGCATTAACCAAGCATGCCGTGCTGGGCGACACCGGCCGGCGGCCAGTTCTCCAGCTTCATGCCCAGCGCAAGGCCGCGCTGTGCCAGCACTTCCTTGATTTCTGTCAGCGACTTCTTGCCCAGATTCGGGGTCTTGAGCAGCTCGACTTCGGTCTTCTGGATCAGATCGCCGATGTAGTAGATGCTCTCGGCCTTGAGGCAGTTGGCCGAACGCACGGTCAGCTCGAGGTCGTCGATCGGGCGCAGCAGCACCGGATCCACGCCGCTGGCAGCCGGCTTGGCCGCACCGCGATCGCGGTGGGTGAAATCGCCGAACACCGACAGCTGATCGCTGAGGATGTCGGCGGCGGTGCGCACGGCTTCCTCGGCATCGATCGTGCCGTTGGTTTCGATATCGATGACCAGCTTGTCGAGGTCGGTACGCTGTTCGACGCGCGCAGCTTCCACGGCGTAGGCAACGCGACGCACCGGCGAGAACGACGCATCCAGCATCAGACGACCGATGGTGCGGGTCTCTTCATCCGGGCGACGACGCGCAGCAGCCGGCTGGTAGCCAAAGCCACGCTCGATCTTCAGGCGCATGTTCAATGCGGTGTCTTTGGTCAGGTGGCAGATCACGTGGTCGCCGTTGATGATCTCAACGTTGTGATCGGTCCTGATGTCTGCCGCAGTGACCGTACCCGGACCCTGCTTGGACAACGACAGCGTGGCGCTGTCGCCACTGTGCATACGAATCGCCACGTCTTTCAGGTTCAGCAGGACGTCAAGCACGTCTTCCTGCAAACCTTCCACCGTGGTGTACTCGTGCAGCACGCCGTCGATCTCGACCTCGGTGATCGCAAAACCGGGGATCGACGACAACAACACACGACGCAGGGCATTGCCCAGCGTGTGCCCGTAACCGCGCTCCAAGGGTTCGATCACGACCTTGGCACGGTTGTCGGTAAGACGTTCGATCTGCGGACCACGGGGGCGCAGAACCTGGTTGGCGGTAACCGTCATGTTGCGGGGTCTCCTGCGAACCTCCGGCAGTACCGGAGGTTCTCCAATGTGAATTACTTCGAATACAACTCGACGATCAGCGCTTCGTTGATATCCGAAGGCAGGTCAGCGCGATCCGGAACGGCCTTGAACACGCCGCTGAACTTCTTCGAATCGACTTCAACCCACGACGGCGTCATGTCGTGCTGCTCAGCCACGGTCAGGGCTTCCTGCACGCGGAGCTGCTTCTGTGCCTTTTCCGACAGCGTGATCGCATCGCCAGCCTTGATCTGGTACGAGGCCAGATTCACCGACTTGCCGTTGACCAGCACGCCACGGTGCGACACCAGCTGGCGCGCGGCCGGACGGGTGACGGCAAAGCCCATGCGGTAGCAGACGTTGTCCAGACGGGTTTCCAACAACTGCAGCAGGTTCTCGCCGGTGTTGCCCTTCTTGGTCGAGGCCTTCTTGTAGTAGTTGCGGAACTGACGTTCCAGCAGACCGTAGATACGCTTGACCTTCTGCTTTTCGCGCAGCTGGGTGGCGTAGTCGGAGAGCTTGCCCTTGCGAGCCGCACCGTGCTGGCCGGGCTTCTGCTCAAGCTTGCACTTGGAGTCCAGCGCACGCGCCGGGCTCTTGAGGGAAAGGTCGGCGCCTTCGCGACGCGCGAGCTTACAGGTAGGACCGATATAACGAGCCATTTCTTATCGCTCCCTTTAGACGCGACGCTTCTTCGGCGGACGGCACCCGTTGTGCGGGATTGGCGTCACGTCGATGATGTTGGTGATCTTGTAGCCCACGTTGTTCAACGAACGCACGGCCGACTCACGGCCCGGACCCGGACCCTTGATACGCACTTCCAGCGACTTCACGCCGTAATCGAGCGCAGCGCGGCCAGCCTTCTCGGCGGCAACCTGGGCAGCGAACGGGGTCGACTTGCGCGAACCACGGAAACCGGCGCCGCCGGACGTAGCCCACGACAGCGCGTTGCCCTGGCGATCGGTGATGGTGACGATGGTGTTGTTGAACGAAGCGTGGACGTGAGCGACGCCGTCAGTGATGACGCGCTTGATCTTCTTCTTCGTTTTCTTTTCTGCTGGCTTGGCCATGATCTATCCCTTACTTCCTGATCGCCTTGCGCGGACCCTTACGGGTGCGGGCGTTGGTACGGGTGCGCTGACCACGCAGCGGGAGACCACGGCGATGACGCAGACCGCGATAGCAGCCCAGGTCCATCAGTCGCTTGATCGCGATACCGATTTCGCGGCGCAGGTCGCCTTCGACGACATACTTGCCGACTTCGGCGCGCAGGCGCTCGATTTCGGGTTCGGACAGATCACGAATCTTCGTGGTCGAGGTAACGCCTGCGGATTCGCAGAGCTTCTTCGAACGGGTACGGCCGATGCCGTAGATGCTTTGCAACCCGACCCAGACGTGCTTCTGGGCTGGCAGGTTGACGCCTGCAATACGCGCCATGACGCGATTCTCCAACTGAGTGATGGCCCGACAGCGCCCAGGCGCCATCCGGCAGGATGGATCAAAAGTGAACTCGGAATTATAGCAAGGCCTCGGATTGCTTTGAAGCCCGTGAAACCAGAGGTTCCATGGACCCGGCGTGGGGAGTGTGCCCTCGCTCCGGCGCCGGACGATGTTGATCCAGAAAACTGCTCCGAATCGCCTGTGCTACTCCCGCACAGGACCACCCCGTCACACCCGCGCGCGAGACGTCGCGCGAGCCGCCCTTCTGATCGGAAGATCGTGGCCCGGGAACCGGGCCGTCTTCACGCAATGAAGATCTAGTGTACCACTTAACCGCGCGCAAGACCGCCGCGCGAGCCGCCCTTGAGGTTGGCCTTCTTCAGCAAGCTCTCATACTGGTGCGACATCAGATGCGCCTGAATCTGCGCAATGAAGTCCATCACCACGACCACTGCAATCAACAGCGAGGTGCCGCCGAAGTGGAACGAGGTGCCGAGCTGCGTGCGCATGATTTCCGGCAACAGGCACACGATCACCAGGTACAGCGAACCGGCCGCGGTCAGGCGCGTCAGCACGCCATCGACGTAGTCGGCGGTGGCCTTGCCAGGACGGATGCCCGGAATCAGCGCGCCCGACTTCTTGAGGTTGTCGGCGGTTTCCTGCGAGTTGAACACCAGCGCAGTGTAGAAGAACGCAAAACCGATGATCAGCGCAGCGAAGACCAGCATGTGCACCGGCTCACCGGGCCCAAGCGCGTTGGCGATCTTCTGCAGCCAAGACCCCACCCCACCCGACGCCGCCTGGCCCGACCACATCGACAGCGTCGCCGGGAAAGCGAGGATGCTGGACGCAAAGATCGGCGGAATCACGCCGGCCATGTTGAGCTTGAGCGGCAGGAACGAGGTCTGGTTCATGTACGCATTGCGACCGCCCTGGCGGCGCGCGTAGTTGACCGTGATCCGGCGCTGCCCACGTTCGACAAATACGACGAACAGCGTGAACGCCAGGATCGTGATGACGATCAACAGCAGCGAAATGAAGCTCAGATTGCCTTCGCGGAAGGCTTCGACCGTCTGGATGGCTGCCGACGGCAGGCCAGCCACGATGCCGGCAAAGATGATCAGCGATACGCCGTTACCGATGCCGCGCTCGGTGACCTGCTCGCCTACCCACATCAGGAAGATGGTGCCAGCGGTTAATGCGATCACCGCGGTGAGCACGAAGCCCATGCCCGGCGCATACACCACCGGAGCGCCACCGGGCGCGGTCTGGTTCTGCAGTGCCAGCGCGATACTGCCGCCCTGCACCACAGCCAGCAACACCGCACCGATGCGCGAATACTGGGTGATCTTGCGTCGACCCGACTCGCCTTCCTTCTGCATCGCCTTGAGGGCGGGAAAGATATGCGTGGCCAACTGGATCACGATCGACGCCGAGATGTACGGCATCACGTTCAACGCAAAAATACTGAAACGGTGCAGGGCGCCGCCCGAGAACATGTTGAACATGTCCACGATGCCGCCGCCCTGCGCCTGCATCAACGAAAGCATGGCATCGGGATTCACGCCCGGCACCGGCACATAGCAGCCGATGCGATAGACGATCAATGCCCCGAGGACGAACAGTAGCCGCTGGCGAAGTTCCGTGAACTTGCCGAGCCCGCCACCGAGGTTACCAATGCCAGCCTGCGCCATCTGCCGATTACTCCTCTACGCTGCCGCCGGCAGCTTCGATTGCCGCCTTGGCGCCTGCGGTTGCCGCAACGCCCTTCAGCACGAACTTCTTGCTCAGCTCGCCCTTCAGCACGATCTTCGCCTTCTTGGCGCGGCTCGGGACCAGATTGGCCGCACGCAGCGCTGCGAAGTCGACATCGCCGGCATCCAGCTTGTCCAGCTGGTAGGACAACACTTCTGCGGTATCGCGCGCCATCTTGGAGCGGAAACCGATCTTCGGCAGACGGCGCTGCATCGGGGTCTGGCCGCCTTCGAAGCCGGCCTTGATCTTGCCGCCGCCCTTACGAGCGAACGAGCCCTTGTGACCGCGACCAGCGGTCTTGCCGAGTCCCGAACCGATACCACGACCGACGCGGGTGCGCTCGGTACGGGCGCCGTCGGCCGGCTTGAGGTCATTAAGACGCAGAGTCATGGGATTACTCCTCAACCTTGACGAGGTAATGAACCGTATTGATCAGGCCACGCACCTGCGGGCTGTCCTTCAGTTCACGCACATCGTTCAGCTTATTCAGGCCCAACGCACGCACCGACAGGCGGTGACGCGACTGGGTTCCACGCAGGCCACGCACCAGGCGCACCTTCACGGTCTTGTTGGTGTCCTTAGCCATGGTTGAGCTCCTCCACCTTCTTGCCGCGCTTGGCCGCAACGCGTGCCGGCGACTGCACTTCCGACAGACCCTTCAGGGTCGCACGGACCAGGTTGATCGGATTACGCGAACCGACAGCCTTGGCCAGCACGTTCTTGACGCCAACCGCTTCCAGCACAGCGCGCATGGCGCCGCCTGCGATGACGCCCGTACCTTCCGAAGCCGGCTGCATGTAGACGCGTGCTGCGCCATGGCCGGACTTGACGGCATGCCACAAGGTGCCGTTGTTCAGATCGACAGTGGCCAGATTCTTGCGCGCCTGTTCCATCGACTTCTGGATGGCAACCGGCACTTCGCGCGCCTTGCCGTAACCGAAACCGACCTTACCCAGACCATCGCCGACCACGGTCAGCGCGGTGAAGGTGAACTGGCGACCGCCCTTGACCGTCTTGCTGACGCGATTGACCGCGACCAGCTTTTCGATCATGCCATCGTCGACTTTCTCTTCGCGGTTACGGTCGCGATCACGACCCCGCGGTGCACGTTCTTCTGCCATCTTGATTCCTTGATTGATTGAGTATGTACGGCTCGAAGCCGCTTATGGTTGTGAAGTGAAGCGGTGTTCCCGGCACCGTTGCAAAAGAACGGGACGGTCCGGCATCTCCCTGCCGGCGGTATCGCGAAGGTGGTCGATGACCACCTCCGCAGCAGTGCTTTAGAACTGCAGGCCGCCTTCGCGCGCAGCGTCGGCAAGCGCCTTGATGCGGCCGTGGTAGCGGTAGCCCGAGCGGTCGAATGCGACCTTCTCGATGCCTGCAGCCTTGGCGCGCTCGGCGATCAGCTTGCCGACCTTAGCGGCCGCATCGCTGTTCTTGCCGTTCTTCAAGCCATCCTTGACGTCGGCCTGCAGGGTATTCGCAGCAGCGATCACCTTGGAGCCGTCGGCAGTGAAGACCTGCGCATACAGATGTTGACCGGTGCGCAGCACCGACAGACGGGCAACGCCGAGCTCACGGATGTGCGCACGGGTGGACTTGGCGCGACGCAGACGGGCGATGTTCTTGTTGATGCTCATGATATTTATCCTACGAAAGCTGAAGGAAAACAGGCTTGTACATTGAAAAGTCCGGCCATGGATGGCCAGGCTCCTCGCAGAGGGACCTGCCTTACGCCTTCTTGGCTTCCTTGCGAATGATGACTTCACCGGCGTACTTCACACCCTTGCCCTTGTAGGGCTCCGGCGGACGGAAGCCGCGAATCTTGGCGGCAACTTCGCCGACGCGCTGCTTGTCGGCGCCCTGGACCACAATTTCGGTCTGGGTAGGAGTCGACAGCGTGATGCCTTCCGGCGCCACGAACACCAGCGGGTGCGAGAAACCGAGCGCCAGGCTCAGGTCCTTGCCCTGCATGGCAGCACGGTAACCGACGCCGACCAGCTCGAGCTTGCGCTCGAAGCCTTCGGAGACGCCCTTGACCATGTTGGCCAGGATGGCGCGCACGGTGCCGGTGAGGGCGATCTGCGACGGATCGTTAGCCGACAGCGTGGCAACGTCGCCATCGATGGCGATTTCGACACCAGCCGGCTTGGGCAGGGTCAACGTGCCCTTCGGGCCCTTGACGCTGACCAGCTCAGGCTGGACCTTGAGTTCAACACCCTTCGGGAGGGAGACAGGCTTCTTGGCTACACGGGACATGTTCGATTCCTTCCCTTAGGCCACGAAGCACAGAACTTCACCACCAACGCCGGCTTCGCGAGCCTGCGCATCGGTCATGATGCCCTTCGACGTGGAGATGATGGCGATACCCAGGCCACCGAGGACCTTGGGCAGCTCGGTCTTGCCGCGGTACTGGCGCAGACCCGAGCGCGAAAAACGCTTCAGGGTCTCGATGACCGGGCGGCCTTCGAAATACTTCAGCACGATTTCCAGTTCCGCCTTGTTGTTTTCGGTCTGGGTCACGCGCAGGTCGGTGATGTAACCCTCGTCCTTCAGGACCTGGGCGATCGCAACCTTAATCTTGGACGACGGCAATTTCACCGTCTGCTTACCAACCGCGGCCGCATTCTTGATGCGAACCAGCAGGTCGGCGATGGGATCAGTCATGCTCATGTGAGTACCTTTGAGTGCACCGATATCCGCTTTCGCGAAAATCTTGTGTTTTCCTGGGGACGGGCCAGGACCCTTGACGCCACGCCAGGCCCGAACGGGCAAGACAGAAGCGGAAGTATACGACAAAAGAGCCCGACTTGCGTCGGACTCTCTTGTTGAACAGAACCATCCTGTTCAAATCCGGCCGCGAACGGCCGGAATGCTGTTACCAGCTCGCCTTACGCAGGCCCGGAACGTCGCCGTTCATCGTGGCCTTGCGCAGCATGTTGCGACCCAGACCGAACTTGCGGTAGACACCGCGCGGACGACCGGACAGCTCGCAACGGTTGCGATAGCGGCTCGGCGACGAATCGCGCGGCAGCTTCTGCAACTTGGTCGACGCTTCGATCTTCTCTTCGTAGGACGCATCCTGACTGGAGAGGATCTTCTTCAGCGCATCACGCTTGCCGGCGAATTTCTTCGCCAGCTTTGCACGCTTGATGTCGCGGTGGATCATGGAGGTCTTTGCCATTTCGGATGTCCTCGACGGTCAGTTACGGAACGGGAACTTGAACGCTGCCAGCAGCGCCTTCGCTTCCGCATCCGTCTTGGCGGTGGTGGTGATGGCGATATCCATACCGCGAATCGCGTCGACGGCGTCGAAGTCGATTTCCGGGAAGATGATCTGTTCCTTCACACCCATGTTGAAGTTGCCACGACCGTCGAAGGAGCGACCGGACACACCACGGAAGTCGCGCACGCGCGGCAACGAGATGTTGATCAGGCGATCCAGGAACTCGTACATCTTGGCGCGACGCAAGGTGGTCTTGCAGCCGATCGGCCAACCGTCACGGATCTTGAAGGATGCGACCGAAACGCGCGACTTGGTGACCACCGGCTTTTGGCCGGAGATCTTGGCCATGTCGGCGACCGCATTTTCCAGAATCTTCTTGTTGGTAGCGGCTTCGCCCACGCCCATGTTGAGCGTGACCTTGACCAGCTTCGGCACTTCCATCGGATTGGTGTAGCCGAATTCCTTCATCAGGGCCGGCACCACGTTTTCCTTGTAAAACTTTTCGAGACGAGTGTTCATGATCTCATTCCTCAGGCGTCGAGCGCCTCACCGCTGGAGCGGAACACACGCAGTTTGCGTCCATCCTCCAGCACCTTGAAGCCAACGCGCTCGCCCTTGCCCGTTGCCGGGTTGACGATATTGACGTTGGAGATATGGATCGACGCTTCACGCTCGACCACGCCGCCGGCAACGCCTGCCTGCGGGTTCGGCTTGGTGTGGCGCTTGATGACGTTGGCGTTGGAGACGATCACGCGATCGCCGTCCACACGCACCACTTCACCCTGCTTACCCTTGTCCTTGCCGGTGTTGATGACGACCTGGTCGCCCTTCTTGATACGGTTAGCCATGTGTATGTCCTCCGCTCACAGCACTTCGGGAGCGAGCGAGACGATCTTCATGAACTTCTCGGAACGCAGCTCGCGCGTCACCGGCCCGAAGATGCGGGTCCCGATCGGCTCCTGCTTATTGTTCAACAGCACAGCGGCGTTGCCATCGAAGCGGATCAGCGAACCGTCGGGACGGCGCACACCCTTGCGGGTACGCACCACGACGGCGTCGTAGACTTCGCCCTTCTTGACCTTGCCACGCGGAATGGCGTCCTTGACGGTCACCTTGATGATGTCGCCAATGTGTGCGTAACGGCGCTTGGAGCCGCCCAGCACCTTGATGCACATCACTTCCTTGGCACCCGAATTGTCGGCGACATCGAGGTAGCTCTGCATCTGGATCATGATTCAGATCTCCCTTATTCGGCCGAACGGGTGACGATTTCCACCACCCGCCAGTTCTTGGTCTTGGACATCGGAGCAATCTCGGTCACACGCACGACGTCGCCTTCGTTGCAGGCATTGTCGGCGTCGTGTGCGTGCAGCTTGGTCGAGCGCTTGATGTACTTGCCGTACAGCGCATGCTTGACCTGGCGCTCCACCAACACGGTGACCGTCTTGTCCATCTTGTTGCTGACGACACGGCCTTCGACCGTGCGCAGCGTTTGCTTTTCGTTATTGTCGCTCATCGCGGCCGTCCTTACTTGGTGCTGCCGAGCAGGTGCTTGACGCGAGCAATCTCGCGGCGCACCCGGCGGGTTTCGTGGGTCTTCGGCAGCTGGCCGGTGACCTGCTGCATACGGAGCGAGAACTGCTCCTTACGCAGATCGGTCAGGTGGGCCTTCAATTCGTCAGCCGACTTCTCGCGGAGTTGTTTGATATCCATCAGCGCACCGTCCGGGTCACGAAAGTGGTGGTCACCGAGAGCTTGGCAGCGGCAAGGCGAAACGCCTCACGTGCGGTCTCTTCGGGGATTCCCTCGATTTCATAGATCATGCGGCCCGGCTGAATCTGCGCGACCCAGTACTCCACGTTGCCCTTACCGGAGCCCATGCGGACTTCGATCGGCTTCTTGGTGATCGGCTTGTCGGGGAACACACGGATCCACATCTTGCCGCCCTTCTTGACGTGGCGGCTGATCGTGCGGCGTGCTGCTTCAATCTGGCGTGCGGTCAGCTGACCGTGCGCCGTGGCCTTGAGGCCGTACTCGCCGAAGCTGACGGCGTTTCCGCTCCATGCCAGGCCGTCGTTACGGCCCTTGTGCATCTTGCGATATTTGGTTCGCTTGGGTTGCAACATTGCCGTTACCTCGCTTCACGAGCCGGGCGCGACGGGCGGTCACCACGGTCGCCGCGATCGTTACGATCGTTGCGCGGGCTGTCGTCCTGCTTTTCCTGGCCAACCTGAGAGAAGTCGAAGACTTCGCCCTTATAGATCCAGACCTTGATGCCGATGATGCCGTACGTCGTGGACGCCTCGGCAAAACCGTAATCAATGTCGGCACGTAGCGTGTGCAGCGGCACGCGGCCTTCGCGGTACCACTCCGAACGGGCAATTTCTGCACCGTTGAGGCGGCCAGCCACATTGACCTTGATGCCCAAGGCACCCAGGCGCATCGCGTTACCGACCGAGCGCTTCATTGCACGGCGGAACATGATGCGACGCTCAAGCTGCTGCGCGATCGACTCGGCGACCAGCTGCGCATCCAGCTCCGGCTTGCGCACTTCGGTGACGTTGATGTGCGCCGGAACGCCCATCAGCTGGCTCACTTCCTTGCGCAGCTTTTCGATGTCCTCGCCACGCTTGCCGATCACCACACCCGGACGGGCGGTGTGAATGGTCACGCGGGCGGTTTTGGCAGGGCGCTCGATCAAGATCTTGCTGACACCTGCCTGCGCGAGCTTCTTGCGCAGCATTTCACGCACTTTCAGGTCGGCTGCCAGATAGGAGGCGAACTCGGCCTTGTTTGCGTACCACTTGGAATTCCAGTCCTTGGCGATGCCGAGGCGGATTCCAGTCGGATGAACTTTATGACCCATGGTCTTTTCCTTTCCGCTTACTTGGCGGCGCCCACAACCACAGTGATGTGGCTGGTGCGCTTGAGGATGCGGGTACCGCGGCCTTTCGCCCGCGCCATGAAACGCTTCAGGGAGGGACCTTCATCAACCATGATGGTCTTGACCTTCAGCTCGTCGACATCCGCGCCCTGATTGTTCTCGGCATTGGCGATCGCCGACTCCACCACCTTTTTGATCAGGTGTGCAGCCTTCTTGTCCGAGAACTTCAGCAGATTGACCGCACGTTCGGCGGACAAACCACGCACCTGGTCAGCGACCAGGCGGGCCTTCTGCGGGGAGATGCGCGCGGTGCGCAGGATTGCTTTCGCTTCCATCGTCATCTCTCCTTACCTGCCCGACTTCTTGTCGCCACCGTGACCCTTGAAGGTCCGGGTGACGGCAAATTCGCCGAGCTTGTGGCCGACCATATTCTCGTTGACGAGCACCGGAATGTGGTTCTTGCCGTTATGCACGGCGATGGTGATGCCTACCATTTCAGGCAGGATCATCGAACGGCGCGACCAGGTCTTGATCGGCTTCTTGCTACCCGCAGCGGACTCCACCTTCTTTGCAAGGTGGTGATCGACGAACGGGCCCTTCTTAAGTGAACGTGCCATGGTCGATTAGCCCCTACGATCGCGGACGATGAACTGCTGGGTGCGCTTGTTTTTGCGCGTCTTGTAACCCTTGGTCGGAACACCCCACGGGGTGACCGGATGCGGATTACCCTGACCAGCCTTCGCTTCACCACCACCGTGCGGGTGATCGACCGGGTTCATGGCCGCACCGCGAACGGTCGGACGAACACCGCGCCAACGCTTGGCGCCGGCCTTGCCCAGCTTCTCAAGGTTGTGCTCGTCGTTGCCGACTTCGCCGATGGTGGCGCGGCACTCGACCGGCACCTTGCGCATTTCGCCCGAGCGCAGACGCAGCGTGGCATAGATGCCTTCGCGAGCGACCAGCTGGACGGCTGCACCGGCGGCACGTGCGATCTGAGCGCCCTTACCCGGCTTCAGCTCGATACCGTGAACCGTCGTACCGACCGGGATGTTGCGCAGCGGCAGCGTATTGCCGGTCTTGATCGGTGCATTGGCACCGGCAATGACCTGGTCGCCAGCCTTCAGGCCCTTGGGGGCGATGATGTAGCGGCGCTCGCCGTCGACGTAGCACAGCAGGGCGATATGAGCGGTACGGTTCGGATCGTATTCGATCCGCTCCACACGCGCCGGAATGCCTTCCTTGTTGCGCTTGAAGTCGATGATGCGGTAGTGCTGCTTGTGGCCACCACCGACGTGACGCACGGTGATGCGGCCGTGGTGGTTACGACCACCGGACTTGCTCTGCGAGTCGAGCAGCGCCGCGTGCGGTGCGCCCTTGTGCAGATCGGGAGTAACCACGCGCACGGCGGAACGACGGCCGGGAGAGGTGGGTTTGAACTTCATCAATGGCATGGGATGGACCTCAGGCCTTGGCCGTTACGTCGATGGACTGACCATCAACCAGGCGGACGTACGCCTTGCGCCAATTGCCACGGTTGCCAGCACGGTTACGGAAGGACTTGCTCTTGCCCTTGACGTTGACCACGTTGACCGCCTTGACCTTGACGTCGAACAGCTGCTCAACCGCGGCCTTTACATCGGCCTTGGTGGCTTCGTTCGAAACTTCGAAGACATACTGGTTGGAAATTTCCTGCAGGCGCGCGGTCTTTTCGGAGACTCGCGGAGCACGCAGCACGCTGAAGATTTTTTCGTTGCTGCTTTTTTCGTTGCTGCTCATGCCAGCCACTCCTCGACCTTCTTGACCGCGTCGGCGGTGATCACGACCGTATCGGCCCCGACCAGAGCGACCGGATCCAGACCCTGCACGTCACGCACCTGCACATACGGCAGATTGCGAGCGGACAGATACAGGTGCTCGGAAGCCTCTTCGGTAACGATCAGCGGGCGCTTGCCCACTTCCAGCCCCTTGAGCTTTTCGATCAAGCCCTTGGTCTTGGTCGCTTCGAGGTCGAACGCGTCGACGATCATCAGACGACCCTGACGGTTCAGCTCGGAGAAGATCGCGCAGATGGCCGCACGGTACATCTTGCGGTTGACCTTCTGCTCGAAGCTGCGCGGCTTGGCCGCGAAGGTCACGCCACCGCCGACGAAGATCGGAGCCGTCAGCGCGCCATGACGCGCACCGCCGCCCTTCTGCTTTTTCGACTTCTTGGTCGTGCCCGCAACTTCCGAACGCGTCTTCTGTGCCTTGGTACCGGCGCGACCGGCATTGCGATAAGCGACAACGACCTGGTGAACCAGATCTTCGCTGAATTCGCGACCGAACACGGCATCGGAGACCGAGACCTTGTTGTTGCTACCCGTGATAACGAGTTCCATCGTCATCTCTCCTTATGCCTTGCTCGCCGGACGGACGATCACATCGCCACCAGCTGCGCCAGGCACGGCGCCGCGGATAGCAATCAGACCACGCTCGACGTCGACCTTGACCACTTCCAGGTTCTGCGTGCTTTGCTGCACTGCGCCCATGTGGCCCGACATCTTCTTGCCCGGGAAAACGCGACCCGGGGTCTGGCGCTGACCCAGCGAACCCGGCGCGCGATGCGACAGCGAGTTACCGTGGGTTGCATCGCCCATACGGAAGTTGTAGCGCTTGATGGTGCCCTGGAAACCCTTACCCTTGGTGACGCCCTGGACGTCGACCTTCTGGCCGACCTCGAAGATGTCCGCCTTGATTTCGCCACCGACGGCGAAATCGCCGAGCTGGGCATCTTCAACACGGAATTCCCACAGGCCGCGACCCGCTTCCACCTTCGCCTTGGCGAAGTGGCCTGCAGCCGGCTTGTTGACCAGCGCGGCACGACGGGCGCCAACGGTGACCTGCACGGCGCTGTAGCCGTCAACTTCGACGGTCTTGATCTGCGCGATGCGGTTCGGAGTTGCTTCGATCAGCGTGACCGGTACCGAGCGGCCATCTTCAGTGAAGACGCGGCTCATACCAGCCTTGCGGCCCACGAAGCCCAACGAATATTTCTTCGTCATGGTCGTAGTCCTCAGGTCAACTTGATCTGGACGTCGACGCCAGCCGCGAGCTCGAGCTTCATCAGCGCGTCCACGGTCTTGTCGTTCGGGTCGATGATATCGAGCACACGCTTGTGCGTGCGGGTTTCGTATTGGTCACGCGCATCTTTGTCAGCATGCGGGGATACGAGGATGGTGTAACGTTCGATCTTGGTCGGCAACGGGATCGGGCCACGCACTTGCGCGCCAGTCCGCTTAGCCGTTTCGACGATCTCGCTGGCCGAACGGTCAATCAAGCGATGATCGAACGCCTTCAGCCGGATACGGATCTTCTGATCCGCCTTCTGACCGGTCTTTTGCTCCGCCATGACGGTGGGTTCCTTCGTTAAAAGAGCGACGGGCAAGGCCTCTGGGATACCTGCCCCGATATTCCTGACATTGATGAAATCGCCGCGCATCCTGCTGGCGAGGGCATTTCCTCCGCCCAAAAACTGAGGCAGCCCGGTGACCCGGCCTGCCCAGACGGAAAAGTATAATGCGCAACAAGAGCACGGTCAACAACGTGAGAGTTGTTGAGTGCTCCATGCAACGCGACCTTCCCGGTCTGGCGAACACGAGCGGCATCCTGCCGTTCTTTTCGCTGTAACTCAGCGCCCTACCCAGGGACACCGAGCCGCGCATTCTAGCGGCTCACCTCCGCTCCTGCAAGCGCGCTACCCTGATCCAGAGTTAGCCCGGTAGCAGCTGTGACGCATAAATCCGCCCCGGACACCACCTTTGTCGTGGCGCCAGTCCGGACTGACCAAACTCAGGGCCGGGAATCAAACACGGCGGGCATGGACAACGGCTGGAGTATAGCGACCCTGGTTCCAGGCAATATCGGACCCCAGCGGCGTTGCCGGGATACTGCAGTGATCGTTGCAGGGCCCTACCTTGCCAACGCGTTTGCATCACCGGTCTGCTGGTGCAGGCAAAGCCTGCCACGACTGCAGCAATGCGGCTTCCGAAGATGGCCCTGCAGATAACACCTAAGCAGCACGCCCCCGATCCGCCCGGTGGCAGGGTGTCGACCACCGGCAAGAATCCGCCCACTACACTGGGAACGCCATCCATATCGAACTCACCAAAGACGTCCGTATCCGCGCAAGCGGCGCGCCATTTGACGGCGCTGATGCTAGACCGTATCGCGGTGGACGCTTCCGGTCTCAGCGACATCGACGGCCCCACCGGCGCTTATCGGGTCGAACTCCGTCGCGGACCGATTACCGACAGCTGCAAAGGCGGCATAAGGTAGACGTATCAACCAATACAAGTAACCAACCTTTCTTTCCCACCCGGCCTCGTCCTTGCAGGATTTCGCCACCGGACACCCCCTATGCCCCGGCACTCTCTCTTGTTTTGCGGCCTACTACTCTTCGGACTCGTCGCCCCGCCTTCCCGCGCTGCCAGCAACGATGGCAAGGCCTGCTCGCGCGCGTTGCACCTGACGTTTACTACCTCCGCCAGCGCGACCACGTTGCCGGTGGCATGCGCGCACATCGGTCCGCTCGCACTTGGAATGCGCAAGCAACAGGTACTGGCCGCGCTAGGGCAGCCTGACGTTACCCACACCGATGCGGTGGATCCGAACAGACTCAGCTTGCTGTATCTGTACCCGCGCGACATCAAAGCACAGCTGGCGCAGCATCCGCGTCGAGCTGGCATCCTCCTGCATTGCGAGCTGGCGGTGGGATTGCGCAATGACCGTGTCAGCAACCTGATCGCCTTCGCCGATCAGAGGGCGCACCTGCCCTTCCATCTACTCGGCCATCCGGTCGGCACCCAGATCAACCGCATCCTCCAAACCATCGGCGGCAGCCCGCAATGGAATGCCAGCCGCGATTACGTCCAGTTCTCTTCCATACCACTAGGCATCGACGTGGACCCGGACACTTTGGCCATCGTCGGGCTGAATATCGCAACCACCAAACAGGAGCTGGACAATTTCGACCTGCCCGGCCTGAATCTGCTCAAGAGCCCGACAAGCGGCTTGATCAACGGCATTCGCTGACTGTTGCCGGCATCTGCGCGCCATGCCGCCTCACGTCATGACAGCCGGTTTGCCAATCCGCGATCATGCCGCCGATGCGGCTGGCGCACGCACCATCTGCCCACCGGACGCAGCGTTATGAGTGGAGCAGGCGCCTGTTTTCTTCATCTCTCTCTTTGCATCGGCAAGCGCATTCTCGCGCCAGGCAGGGTCCCCGCCAACACGTGTACAAAGAAAAAGGCCGGCTCTCGCCGACCTTTTCTTTTCCAGCGACACGGCAGCCGAAGCTGCCGTGCTGCAGGTGTTGCTTACTTGATGATCTTGGCAACCACGCCGGCGCCGACGGTACGACCGCCTTCACGGATGGCAAAGCGCAGACCTTCGTCCATCGCGACCGGGTTGATCAGGGTCACGACCATCTTCACGTTGTCGCCCGGCATCACCATCTCCACGCCTTCCGGCAGCTGGCAGGCGCCAGTGATGTCAGTGGTGCGGAAGTAGAACTGCGGACGGTAGCCCTTGAAGAACGGGGTATGACGGCCACCCTCGTCCTTGGACAGCACGTAGACTTCGGCTTCGAACTCGGTGTGCGGCTTGATCGAACCCGGCTTGCACAGCACCTGGCCGCGCTCGACGTCGTCACGCTTGGTGCCGCGCAGCAGCAGACCGGCGTTGTCGCCTGCCTGACCCTGGTCCAGCAGCTTGCGGAACATTTCCACGCCGGTGACGGTGGTCTTCTGCGTGTCGCGGATACCGACGATTTCGATTTCGTCGCCCACCTTGATGATGCCGCGCTCGATACGACCGGTCACCACGGTGCCGCGACCGGAGATCGAGAACACGTCTTCGACCGGCATCAGGAACGGACGATCCACGTCGCGGGTCGGCTCCGGAATGAACGAATCCAGCGCCTCGACCAGCTTCAGGATCGCCGGCACGCCGATGTCGCTCTGATCGCCGTCCAGCGCCAAACGCGCCGAACCGTGGATGATCGGGGTGTCGTCGCCCGGGAAGTCGTACTTGCTCAGCAGTTCGCGCACTTCCATTTCGACCAGCTCGAGCAGCTCGGCGTCGTCGACCATGTCGGCCTTGTTCAGGAACACCACGATGTGCGGCACACCGACCTGACGCGAGAGCAGGATGTGCTCACGGGTCTGCGGCATCGGGCCGTCAGCGGCCGAGCACACCAGGATCGCGCCGTCCATCTGCGCTGCACCGGTGATCATGTTCTTGACGTAGTCGGCGTGGCCGGGGCAGTCAACGTGCGCGTAGTGGCGGGTCGGGGATTCGTATTCGACGTGTGCGGTCGAAATCGTGATGCCGCGCGCCTTCTCTTCCGGCGCCGCGTCGATCGCGTCGTACGCCTTGAACTCACCACCGAAACGCTCGGCACCGATCTTGGTCAGCGCAGCGGTCAACGTGGTCTTGCCATGGTCAACGTGACCGATGGTGCCGACGTTCACGTGCGGCTTGGTGCGCTCGAATTTAGCTTTTGCCATGACTAACTACCTCTAATTGAAAAATTTGTGAGAAGCGGCTGAGCGAACTCAGCCCTTCTTGGTGACGGCGTCGGCGATATTGGCCGGTGCCTCTTCGTAGTGGTCGAACTCCATCGAGAACGTCGCACGGCCCTGGCTCATCGAGCGCAGCGAAGTGGCGTAACCGAACATTTCACCCAACGGGATCATCGCGTTGATGATCTTGCCCGACGGGCTGTCGTCCTGACCCTGCAACACGCCACGACGGCGGCTCACGTCGCCCATCACGTCACCCAGGTAATCCTCCGGACTGACGATTTCGACCTTCATGATCGGCTCCAGCAACACCGGGCTGGCTTTCGCGAAGCCCTGCTTGAACGCCATCGATGCAGCCAGCTTGAACGCCATTTCCGAGGAGTCGACGTCATGGTACGAGCCGAACACCAGCTTGACCTTCACGCCCACCACCGGGAAGCCGGCGATCGGACCACTGGTGATCGTTTCGCGCAGACCCTTTTCGACCGAGGGGATGAATTCCTTCGGAATGATGCCGCCGGTGATGTCGTTGATGAAGAGGAAATCGTCCTTGACGTTCTCGCTCTTGCGCTCTTCCTCGGTCATCGGCGACAGCTCGATCACGACGTGACCGTACTGACCCTTACCACCGGACTGCTTGGCGTGCTTATAGTCAGACTTGACGTCGGACTTGCGGATCGTTTCGCGGTAGGCCACCTGCGGCTTGCCGACGTTGGCCTCGACATTGAACTCGCGACGCATGCGGTCGACGATGATGTCCAGGTGCAACTCGCCCATGCCCGAGATGATGGTCTGGCCGGATTCTTCGTCGGTCTTGACGCGGAACGAGGGATCTTCCTGCGCCAGACGGCCCAGGGCCATGCCCATCTTTTCCTGGTCCGACTTGGTCTTCGGCTCCACCGCCATCGAGATCACCGGCTCCGGGAACACCATGCGCTCCAGGGTGATGATCTTGTCCTGCGCACACAGCGTGTCGCCGGTGGTGACATCCTTCAGACCCACGGCAGCGGCGATGTCGCCCGCACGCACTTCCTTGATCTCTTCGCGATTGTTGGAGTGCATCTGCAGGATGCGGCCCACGCGCTCCTTCTTCGACTTGACCGGGTTGTAGACCTGGTCGCCGGAGTTCAGCGTGCCCGAATAGACACGGAAGAACGTCAGCGAGCCCACGAACGGGTCGGTCATGATCTTGAACGCCAACGCCGAGAACGGCGCGGTATCGGTGGCAGCGCGCGTGTCTTCCTTCTCGTCTTCGTCGATACCCTGCACCGGCGGACGGTCAGCCGGCGACGGCAGCAGGTGCACGACGCCGTCGAGCATGGCCTGCACGCCCTTGTTCTTGAACGCCGAGCCGCAGAACACCGGCACGATCTCCACCTTCAAGGTGCGCTCGCGCAGACCCGACAGGATCTCCTGTTCGCTCAGGTCGCCCTCGTTGAGGTACTTGTCCATGAGGTCTTCGCTGGCTTCTGCAGCCGCTTCGACCATGAACGAGCGTGCCTCGGTCGCGACATCGACCAGGTCGGCCGGAATATCGCGGTATTCGAAGGTGGTGCCCTGCGATGCGGTATCCCAATGGATCGCCTTCATCTTCAGCAGGTCGACCACGCCCTCAAAGCCGTCTTCGGCGCCGATCGGCACCTGCATCGGCACGGCGTACGCACCCAGACGGGCCTTCAGCTGCTCAACGACCTTGTCGAAGTTGGCACCGGTACGGTCCATCTTGTTGACGAAGGCCATGCGCGGCACGGAATACTTGTTGGCCTGGCGCCACACGGTCTCGGACTGCGGCTGCACGCCACCGACGGCGCACAGCACGAACACCGCACCGTCGAGCACGCGCAAGGAGCGCTCCACTTCGATGGTGAAGTCGACGTGCCCGGGGGTGTCGATGATGTTGAAGCGGTGCTGCGGCATGGACTTGTCCATACCCGACCAGAACGCGGTAGTCGCAGCGGAGGTGATGGTGATACCACGCTCCTGCTCCTGCTCCATCCAGTCCATCACTGCAGCGCCGTCATGGACTTCGCCGATCTTGTGACTCACACCGGTGTAGAACAGGATGCGTTCGGAAGTGGTGGTCTTGCCGGCATCGATGTGGGCCATGATGCCGAAGTTGCGGTAACGCTCGATAGGGGTGGTGCGGGCCACGGGGAGCCTCTCAATTTCTTGGATTTCGGATGGCCGAACGCCGCCTTTCGGCGGCCTTCGGATTGGATGCGACGCAACATGCGTCGCAAACAGCACTCATATGGTGCTGAAGGGCCCCGTTACCAAGGCCCCCGAGGTCACCAGCGGTAATGTGCGAACGCCTTGTTCGCCTCCGCCATACGGTGGGTCTCTTCGCGCTTCTTGATCGCGCCGCCGCGGCTTTCCGAGGCGTCCAACAGTTCTGCAGCCAGCTTACGCGGCATGGTGTTCTCGCCACGCTTGCGCGCGGAATCGATCAACCAGCGCATTGCCAGCGCCATGCGACGGGAGGAACGCACTTCGACGGGCACCTGATAGGTAGCACCACCGACGCGACGCGATTTAACTTCGACAGCCGGGGCCACGTTGTCCAGTGCCTTCTGCACCAGTTCGATGGCATTCGGATTCTTTTCGCCAATGACGTCCATTGCGCCATAGACAATTTTCTCAGCAACCGACTTCTTGCCACTCTGCATCACCATATTGATGAAGCGGGCAATGGTTTCGCTGCCATGCTTTGGATCTGGCAGGACGGTGCGCTGCGGAGTAGAACCTTTACGGGACATTTGAGTATTTCCTTAGCTCTTCGGGCGCTTGGCGCCGTACTTGGAACGGCCTTGACGACGCTTGGCGACGCCGGCGGCGTCCAGCGAACCACGGACGGTGTGATAACGCACACCGGGAAGATCCTTGACGCGGCCACCGCGAATCAGGACCACGGAGTGCTCCTGCAGGTTGTGGCCTTCACCACCGATGTAGCTGATGACCTCTTCCTGGTTGGTCAGGCGCACCTTGGCGACTTTACGCAGGGCCGAGTTCGGCTTCTTCGGGGTAGTGGTGTAGACGCGTGTGCAGACGCCACGGCGCTGCGGACACTTGTCCAGTGCCGGAGAGGCACTCTTGTAGGTGGTCGCTTGCCGAGGCTTGCGGACCAGCTGGTTGATCGTCGTCATCAGTTGATTCTTCTGATTGATAGGCCGAGACGGCCTGCACGAAAAAGAAGGCAGGCCGAGACCGGCCCACCGAGACAGAGAAGTATAGCTGGCAGGACGAAACTCCGTCAACTTCACGGAATCTGAACCTGCTGGCCCATCCAAGGCCGGAAAACGGAGGGCGTCCTGCCCTCCTTTTCGCCTGGCTTACGGCGGTCTTGCGACTGCCGTCGGAGCGCTTACTCCTCGTCCGCGCCAGCGTCGGCCACTGCAGCGACCGGTTCGGCGGCTGCCGGCTTGCCCGACAGCGTTTCCATTTCCGAGTCGGTCAGACCCGAGGCCTTGCGACGTCCGGCGTGATACGCCAAACCCGTACCGGCCGGGATCAGGCGACCCACGATCACGTTTTCCTTCAGACCGCGCAGGTTGTCGCGGGTACCGCGGACGGCCGCCTCGGTCAGCACGCGGGTGGTTTCCTGGAACGATGCCGCCGAGATGAACGACTCGGTGGCCAGCGACGCCTTGGTGATACCCAGCAACACCGGATCGTACTTGGCCGGCAGTTCGTTGCGCTTGACCAGGCGGGCATTTTCCTCGATGACGCGCTGGCGCTCGACCTGCTCGCCGTTGAGGAACTTGCTGTTGCCCTGGTCAACGATCTCGACCTTACGCAGCATCTGGCGCGTGATCACCTCGATGTGCTTGTCGTTGATCTTCACGCCCTGCAGGCGATACACGTCCTGGATTTCCTTGACCAGGTATGCAGCGAGCGGCTCGACACCCAGCAGGCGCAGGATGTCCTGCGGACTCGGCTCGCCGTCCACCACGGTCTCGCCCTTGGTCACGTGCTCGCCTTCGAACACGATGATCTGGCGGTACTTGGGAATCAGCTCTTCGTGTTCCGACCCATCGGTGTCCTTGATGATCAGGCGCTGCTTGCCCTTGGTGTCCTTACCGAAGCTGATGATGCCCGAGCGTTCGGCCAGGATCGCCGGATCCTTCGGCTTGCGTGCTTCGAACAAGTCGGCAACGCGCGGCAGACCACCGGTGATGTCGCGGGTCTTGGACGCTTCCTGCGGGATCTTGGCCACCACGTCGCCCACGCCGACGGCAGCGCCGTCCTGCAGGTTGACGATGGAGCGCGGCGGCAGCAGGTACTGGGCCGGCAGATCCGTGTTCGGAATCGTCAGGTCGTTGCCCTTGGCATCGACGATGCGCACGATCGGGCGCAGTTCCTTGGCCTGTGCACCGCGACGCTTCGGGTCGGTGATTTCACGCGACGCCAGACCGGTCAGCTCGTCGGTCTTCTCGATGACGGTGACGCCGTCGACGAAGTCGATGAAGCGGATGAAACCGGCCACTTCCGACACGATCGGGTGGTTATGCGGATCCCAGTTGGCAACGCTCTGCCCGGCCTTGACCGCATCGCCGTCTTTGGCGGTGATGGTCGCGCCGTACGGCAGCTTGTAACGCTCGCGCTCGCGGCCATGGCCGTCGAGCACGGACAGTTCGCCAGAACGCGAGACCGCAACCAGCGAACCGCTGGCATGCGCCACCGACTTGAGGTTGTTGAACTTCACCGAACCGGTGGTCTTGACGGTGATGTTGTCCACCGCAGCCGCACGCGATGCCGCACCACCGATGTGGAACGTACGCATGGTCAGCTGGGTACCCGGCTCGCCGATCGACTGCGCGGCGATGACGCCGACCGCTTCGCCGATGTTGACCTGGTGACCACGTGCGAGGTCGCGGCCGTAGCAGCGTGCGCACACGCCGAACGAGGATTCGCAGCTGATGGTCGAACGCACCTTCACCGACTGCACGCTGGCGTCTTCGAGCTTGGCCACCCAGGCTTCGTCGAGCAGCGTGTTGCGGGTGACGATCGGCTCTTCGTCGTTGCCCGGCAGGTACACGTCCTCGGCCACCACGCGGCCCAGCACGCGCTCGCGCAACGGCTCGACCACGTCGCCGCCTTCCACGATCGGGGTCATGATCAACCCTTCGGTGGTGCCGCAATCGATTTCGGTGATCACCACGTCCTGCGCCACGTCGACCAGGCGGCGGGTGAGGTAACCGGAGTTCGCCGTCTTCAGCGCGGTATCGGCCAGACCCTTACGGGCACCGTGGGTGGAGTTGAAGTACTCCTGCACGTTCAGACCTTCGCGGAAGTTCGCCTTGATGGGCGTCTCGATGATCGAGCCGTCCGGACGCGCCATCAGGCCGCGCATGCCGGCCAGCTGACGGATCTGCGCCTGGCTACCACGGGCACCGGAGTCGGCCATGATGTACAGCGAGTTCATCGACTTCTGGTCGATGGTCTCGCCCTTGGCGTTCTCGACCTTTTCGGTACCGATGGTGTCCATCATCGCCTTGGCGATGCGCTCGCTGGTACGCGACCAGATGTCCACGACCTTGTTGTAGCGCTCGCCGGCGGTGACCAGGCCCGACTGGTACTGCTCCTGGATTTCCAGCACTTCGGCTTCTGCCTCGGTGAGGATGCCCTTCTTCTCGTCGGGGATCAGCATGTCGTCGATACCGATCGACACGCCGGCGCGGGTTGCGTAGGCGTAGCCGGTGTACATCAGCTTGTCGGCGAACACGACGGTGTCCTTCAAGCCCAGCAGACGGTAGCTGGAGTTGATCAGACGCGAGATGTTCTTCTTGGTCATCTCGGTGTTGGCCAGCTGGAACGGCAGGCCTTCAGGCAGGATTTCGCTCAGCAGCGCACGGCCGACCGTGGTGTCCACGATCGAGGTGCCGCTGCTGCGCTTGCCGCCGGCCTCCACGTCCACCTGGGTGATGCGCACCTTGACCTTGGCGTGCAGTTCGACCACGCGGTTGTCGTAGGCGCGCTTCACTTCGCTGGTGTTGGCGAACACCATGCCCTCGCCCTTCTTGTTCTCCAGGGCGCGGCTCATGTAGTACAGGCCCAACACCACGTCCTGCGACGGCACGATGATCGGCTCGCCGTTGGCCGGCGACAGGATGTTGTTGGTGGACATCATCAACGCACGCGCTTCCAGCTGGGCTTCCAGCGAGAGCGGCACGTGGACGGCCATCTGGTCACCGTCGAAGTCGGCGTTGAAGGCAGTACACACCAGCGGATGCAGCTGGATGGCCTTGCCTTCGATCAACACCGGTTCGAACGCCTGGATGCCCAGACGGTGCAGGGTCGGCGCACGGTTCAGCAGCACCGGATGCTCGCGAATCACTTCTTCCAGGATGTCCCAGACTTCGGCTTCTTCGCGCTCGACCAGCTTCTTGGCGGCCTTGATGGTGGTGGCCAGGCCACGACGCTGCAGCTTGGCGAACACGAACGGCTTGAACAGCTCGAGCGCCATCTTCTTCGGCAGGCCGCACTGGTGCAGCTTGAGGTACGGACCGACGGTGATGACCGAACGACCGGAATAGTCAACGCGCTTGCCGAGCAGGTTCTGACGGAACCGGCCCTGCTTGCCCTTGATCATGTCGGCCAGCGACTTCAGCGGACGCTTGTTGGTACCGGTGATGGCACGACCACGGCGGCCGTTGTCCAGCAGCGCATCGACCGATTCCTGCAGCATGCGCTTCTCGTTGCGCACGATGATGTCCGGCGCATTGAGCTCGAGCAGACGACGCAGACGGTTGTTGCGGTTGATCACGCGGCGGTACAGATCGTTCAGATCCGAGGTCGCGAAGCGGCCGCCATCCAGCGGCACCAGCGGACGCAAGTCCGGCGGCAGCACCGGCAACACGGTCATGACCATCCACTCCGGACGGTTGCCCGATTCCAGGAAGGCTTCGATCAGCTTGATGCGCTTGGTGAGGCGCTTGAGCTTGGTTTCCGAACCGGTGCTGGCGATTTCTTCGCGCAGGCGGGTCATTTCCGACTGCAGGTCGATCGTGCGCAGCAGCTCGTACACCGCCTCGGCGCCCATGGCGGCGTCGAAGTCGTCGTTGTACTCCTGGCGTGCGGTCAGGTACTGCTCTTCGGTCAGCAGCTGGCGGCGCTCGAGCGGGGTCAGGCCCGGCTCGGTGACGACATAGGCTTCGAAGTACAGCACGCGCTCGATGTCACGCAGGGTCATGTCCAGCATCAGGCCGATGCGCGACGGCAGCGACTTGAGGAACCAGATGTGCGCGACCGGCGAGGCCAGGTCGATGTGACCCATGCGCTCGCGACGCACCTTGGCCAGGGTGACTTCGGTGCCGCACTTTTCGCAGACCACGCCACGGTGCTTCATGCGCTTGTACTTGCCGCACAGGCACTCGTAGTCCTTGATCGGTCCGAAGATGGCGGCGCAGAACAGGCCGTCACGCTCGGGCTTGAAGGTCCGGTAGTTGATGGTTTCGGGCTTCTTCACTTCGCCGTAGGACCACGAACGGATCAGGTCCGGCGACGCCAGCGCGATCTTGATCGCGTCGAAATCCAGCGTCTGGCGCTGCTGATTGAAGAGGTTGAGCAGGTCTTTCATTTGATATCTCCGGGTCGGAGGAATTTCGTATCTGAGATGAAACCGAGGGCGTTACGTTCCGGATCCCGGCAGCGCATTGCGGCGCCGGGATCCGTCTCGATCACTCTTCCAGTTCCATGTTGATCGCCAGCGAGCGGATTTCCTTCACCAACACGTTGAAGGATTCCGGCATGCCCGCGACCATCTCGTGCTCACCATCGACGATGTTCTTGTACATCTGGTTGCGGCCCTGCACGTCGTCGGACTTCACCGTCAGCATTTCCTGCAGGGTGTAGGCCGCGCCGTAGGCTTCCAGCGCCCAGACTTCCATCTCACCGAAGCGCTGACCACCGAACTGTGCCTTGCCGCCCAGCGGCTGCTGGGTCACGAGCGAGTACGGGCCAGTCGAGCGCGCATGCATCTTGTCGTCGACCAAGTGGTTCAACTTCAGGTAGTGCATGTAGCCGACCGTGGTCTTGCGATCGAACGCTTCGCCAGTGCGACCGTCGTACAGCTGGGTCTGACCGCTCTGCGGCAGGTCGGCCAGTTCCAGCATGCGCTTGATTTCCGCTTCGCTGGCGCCGTCGAACACCGGGGTCGCCATCGGCACGCCGTCGATCAGGTTCTTGCCCAGGTTGAGCAATTCCTCATCGCTGAACTGCGACAGGTCCACGCGCTGTGCATTGATCGCGTTGTCGTGGTTGTAGATGTCGTTGAGGAACTTGCGCAGCTCGCTGACGGCGGCCTGGGCTTCCAGCATGCGCTGGATCTTGCGACCCAGGCCCTTGGCGGCCCAACCCAGATGCACTTCCAGAATCTGGCCGATGTTCATACGCGACGGCACGCCGAGCGGGTTCAACACGATGTCGACCGACTCGCCGGTGGCCATGTACGGCATGTCTTCCACGGGCACCACGTTGGAGACCACACCCTTGTTGCCGTGGCGGCCTGCCATCTTGTCGCCCGGCTGGATACGGCGCTTCACGGCCAGGAACACCTTGACCATCTTCAGCACGCCCGGTGCGAGGTCGTCGCCCTGAGTGATCTTGCCGCGCTTGTCGGCAAAACGTGCTTCGAATTCCTTCTCGTGCGCCTGGATCTGCTTCTGCGCACGCTCGATGGCGTCGGCAGCGTCTTCGTCCTTCATGCGCAGCTGGAACCAATCGGACTTCTTCAGCCCGTCCAGGTACGCGTCGGTGACGGTGTCGCCCTTCTTCAGGTTGGCGCCGCCGTTGGCGACCTTACCCACGATCTGCGAGCGCAGACGTGCGTAGATGGCCGCTTCCAGGATGCGGAACTGGTCGTCGAAGTCCTTCTTGACCCGCTTGATCTCGTTTTCCTCGATCTGGCGGGCGCGCTTGTCCTTCTCGATGCCGTCGCGGGTGAAGACCTGCACGTCGATGACGGTGCCGTCCATGCCCGGGGGCACGCGCAGCGAGCTGTCCTTCACGTCGGACGCCTTTTCGCCGAAGATCGCACGCAGCAGCTTTTCTTCCGGGGTCAGCTGGCTCTCGCCCTTCGGCGTGACCTTGCCGACCATGATGTCGCCGGCGCGCACTTCCGCACCGATGTACACCACGCCGCTTTCGTCCAGACGGTTCAAGGCCTGCTCGGACACGTTCGGGATGTCGGCGGAAATTTCCTCCGGCCCCAGCTTGGTGTCGCGCGCAACGCAGGTCAGTTCCTCGATGTGGATCGTGGTGTAACGATCCTCTTCCACCACGCGCTCGGAGAGCAGGATGGAGTCTTCGAAGTTGTAGCCGTTCCAAGGCATGAAGGCGATCAGCATGTTCTGGCCCAGCGCCAGTTCACCGATGTCGGTGGACGGGCCGTCGGCCAGCACGTCGCCGCGCGCGATCACGTCGCCCACATTCACCAGCGGGCGCTGGTTGATGCAGGTGTTCTGATTGGAGCGGGTGTACTTGATCAGGTTGTAGATATCCACGCCGGCATCGGTGCCGCCGCCGATTTCTGCCTCGTTGACCTTGACCACGATGCGGGCTGCGTCGATCTGCTCGATCACGCCACCACGCAGCGCATTGACGGTCACACCCGAGTCGCGCGCAACCGCACGCTCGATGCCGGTACCGACCAGCGGCTTCTGCGAACGCAGCGTTGGCACGGCCTGGCGCTGCATGTTGGCGCCCATCAGTGCGCGGTTGGCGTCGTCGTGCTCCAGGAACGGCACCAGCGCCGCTGCGACCGACACGGTCTGCATCGGCGAGACGTCCATGAAATGCACTTCGGACGGCGGCTTCAACAGCGATTCGCCCTGGAACCGGCACGGCACGAACTGCTCGGTGAGCATGTTCTTGGCATCGGTCAGCGCGTTCGCCTGAGCGATCACGTACTCGTTTTCTTCGATCGCCGACAGGTATTCGACGTCGTCGGAGACCTTGCCGTCCAGCACCTTACGGTACGGCGTCTCGAGGAAGCCGTACTGGTTGGTGCGGGCGAACACGGCCAGCGAGTTGATCAGGCCGATGTTCGGGCCTTCCGGCGTTTCGATGGTGCAGACGCGGCCGTAATGGGTCGGGTGCACGTCGCGCACTTCGAAACCGGCGCGTTCGCGGGTCAGGCCGCCCGGACCCAGCGCGGAGACGCGACGCTTGTGCGTCACTTCCGACAGCGGATTGTTCTGGTCCATGAACTGCGACAGCTGCGAGGAGCCGAAGAATTCCTTGATCGCAGCAGCCACCGGCTTGGCATTGATCAGTTCCTGCGGGGTCAGGCCTTCGGACTCGGCCATCGACAGGCGTTCCTTGACCGCGCGCTCGACGCGGACCAGGCCCACGCGGAACACGTTCTCGGCCATTTCGCCGACCGAACGCACGCGACGGTTGCCCAGGTGATCGATGTCATCGACCACGCCGCGACCGTTGCGGATTTCGGTGAGCACCTTGATCACTTCCAGGATGTCGGAGGTGTCGGCGTGCTCGGCGACCAGGCGCTTGGATTCTTCGTCGTTACGCTCGGCAAAGTACTTCTTGTCGTACAGCACCGACTCGCCCAGCACGTCCTTGCGGCCGACGCGACGGTTGAACTTCATGCGGCCGACCGTGGACAGGTCGTAGCGCTCGAAGGTGAAGAACAGGTTGTGGAACAGGTTCTGCGCCGCTTCCTTGGTCGGCGGCTCGCCCGGACGCATCATGCGGTAGATTTCGACCAGCGCTTCCAGCTGCGTCTTGGTCGGATCGATGCGCAAGGTGTTGGACAGGTACGGACCACGATCCAGATCGTTCACCCACAGGGTGCCCACCGCATCGACGCCGGCCTTGCGGAAGGCAGCCAGCTGGTCTTCGTTGATCTCGTCGTTGGCATTGGCCAGCAGTTCGCCGGTGGAGCCATCGACCACGTCGTGCGACAGGATGCGACCGACCAGGTAGTCGTCCGGCACGGCCAGCGCGGCAACGCCGGCAGCTTCCAGTTGTTTGACGTGGCGCGCAGTGATGCGCTTGCCCGCTTCCACGATGACCTTGTCGCCATCGGCCAGGTCGAAGTTCAGCGTTTCACCACGCAGGCGCTCAGGCACCAGCTCCAGCTGCACGCCCTCGTCCGGGTTGATGTGGAAGGTATTGATCTCGAAGAACTCGGCCAGCATCTCTTCGTTGCTGTAGCCAAGCGCACGCAGCAGGATCGATACCGGCAACTTGCGGCGACGGTCGATACGGGTGAACAGCGCATCCTTCGGGTCGAACTCGAAGTCCAACCACGAGCCACGGTAAGGAATGATGCGGGCGCTGTACAGCAGCTTGCCCGAGCTGTGGGTCTTGCCACGATCGTGGTCGAAGAACACGCCCGGCGAGCGATGCAGCTGCGAAACGATCACGCGCTCGGTGCCGTTGACGATGAAGGTACCGTTGCCGGTCATCAGCGGAATTTCGCCGAGATAGACCTCCTGCTCCTTCACGTACTTGATCGCCTTGGTCGACGACTCGCGGTCGTAGATCACCAGGCGCACGGTCACGCGCAGCGGCGCGCCATAGCTCATGCCGCGCTGACGGCATTCACGCTCGTCAAACACCGGCTGACCCAACTTGTAACCGACGTACTCCAGCGCAGCGTTGCCGCTGTAGCTGGAAATCGGGAACACCGACTTCAATGCCGCGTGGAGACCGAGGTCCTTACGCTTGTTCGGCTCCACGTCTTCCTGCAGGAATTCGCGGTAGGAATCCACCTGGATGGCAAGCAGGAACGGCACTTCGAGGATCGAGCGCTGCTTACCGAAGTCCTTGCGGATACGCTTTTTTTCGGTGAACGAATAAGACGTCATGAGGTCTTCACCCTAGGCTGCGGGGGCCACATCGCGGCGGCCCTGAAATAACAAAATTGTCAGTTGGAAGTCGCTGGTATTGCCGGCACCAGCACGCCTTCTCCCGCTACTTCCAACTACCAACTCGGTGAGGCCGGGAATCGGGAATCGAGAATCGGATGATCGCGCGATGTTGCACTGCGATTGTCCAATCCCGATTCCCCTCCGAAACGGCCAAAGGCCGGGAGCTTTACGCTCCCAGCCTTCAGTGCATCACCATGAAACGCTGGCGATGCAAGGTACTGCTTACTTGATTTCGACAGTCGCGCCAGCTTCGGTCAGTTCCTTCTTGATCTTCTCGGCTTCGTCCTTCGAAGCGCCTTCCTTCAGCATGCCACCGGCTTCGGTCAGATCCTTGGCTTCCTTCAGACCCAGGCCGGTCACGGCGCGCACGGCCTTAATGACGCCAACCTTGTTGGCGCCACAGTTGGTCAGCACCACGTTGAACTCGGTCTGCTCTTCAACCACGGCGGCCGGGCCAGCTGCAGCAGCAGCGACCGGGGCAGCGGCGGAGACGCCGAACTTTTCTTCGATGGCCTTGACCAGCTCCATCACTTCCATCAGGGACTTCTCGGCGATGGCGTCGACGATCTGTTCGTTGGTAAGGGACATTGTGATTACCTTTAAATGATTTTCTGGATTGGGGTTCTAGCGAACGCTAGGACATCAAGCTTCGGCAGTCTCGGCGACCGGCGCGGCGGCTTCGTCGCCACCACCCTGCTTGTCGCCAACGGCCTTGACGGCACGGGCGAACATGGCAGCCGGTTCGGACAGCACGCGGGCCAGCATGGCCAGGGCCTGGTCACGGGTCGGCAGCGAGGCCAACACGTCGACGTGACCCGCCGGGAACAATTCCCCGCCGATGGACACGACCTTGGCCTGCAGCTTGTCGTTGCTCTTGGCAAATTCCTTGATCAGGCGACCGGCTGCGCCGGGCTCCTCCATCGAAAACGCATACAGCAAAGGACCGACCAGCTTGTCAGCAGCGACAGCGAAATCAGTACCTTCAACGGCGCGCGCGGCCAGGGTGTTCTTGACAACTTTCAAGAACACGCCGGTTTCGCGGGCCTGCTTACGCATCGCGGTCATCTGGGAGACCGTGGTGCCAGCGTATTCGGCGGCGATCAGGGAGTGGGCCTTGGCGGCGATGTCTGCCAGCTCGGCGACTACTTCTTGCTTCTGGGACAGATTGAGAGCCATTGCACTCCTCCGTTAAAGCCGGGATTCGGGATTGGTACTTCGGAATCCGTCACAGCAATCACGCCGTTGCCAGATCCCACATGCCGAATCGTCATCCCCGCTTCAAACTACTCCGCTCGCGGCTCCTGCCGGTTGCGGTCCAGGGCAGCCTCCTTCCTGGAAGCCGGGAACATCGACCGATGTTCCTTTGGTGGCCGTTCTAGACCTGGAGTGGACTCGATCCGGGATGTCCCAGACGCGCGTAAACCAGAAAGCTCCAGAAGGGCGACACCATCTACGCCGGCCGGTTCGACACGAACCAATTAAGCGATCCCGCTGCATCGACGGCGACTCCTTGCCAGTGCGAGCATCCGTGCCCGTCGTCGATCTGCGCTGACCGCGCCTGCGGTCTTTGACGGCTACCGCCGGACGTGCCGGCGATCGCCTTCAAAATGTCCGTTGCCCCAAAGGAGGGAACGGACTCCCAGCACACGGTGACCCGGGCCGGAAAAACAATGCTGTACTGCCAAATACGTCAGGCGCATGACGCCGGACGCATTCGCTTACTTCAACGACAGGCTCGACTGATCCACCGTCACGCCCGGACCCATGGTCGAGCTGACCGACACCTTCTGCAGGTAGGTACCCTTGGAGGTGGCCGGCTTGGCCTTGACCAGATCCAGCAACAGCGCCTGCAGGTTCGACTTCAGCGCTTCGTCGTCGAAGCTGGCCTTGCCGATCGTGCAGTGGATGATGCCGGCCTTGTCGGTGCGGTAGCGCACCTGGCCCGACTTGGCATTCTTGACCGCTTCGCCCGGATTGGCCGACACGGTGCCGACCTTCGGGTTCGGCATCAAGCCGCGCGGACCCAGCAGGGTGCCCAGCTTACCGACGACGCGCATGGCATCCGGGGTCGCGATGACCACGTCATAGTTCAGATCGCCGGCCTGCATCTTCTCGGCCAGGTCGTCCATGCCTACCGCCTCGGCACCCGCAGCCAGGGCTTCGTCGGCCTTGGCGCCTGCCGGTGCGAACACTGCAACGCGCACGCTCTTGCCAGTACCGGCCGGCAGCACGGTAGAACCGCGCACCTGCTGGTCGGACTTCTTGGCGTCCACGCCCAGGCGCACGGCGACGTCGATCGACTCGACGAACTTGGCCTTGGTGGCAGTCTTCAGGATCTTGATTGCGTCTTCGAAGGCATAGGTCTTGCCCGGAACGACAGCGGCCGTGATGGCCTTAACGCGCTTGCTCTGTGCCATGTCTTAGCCCTCCACCGTCAAACCCATGCTGCGGGCAGAACCCGCAATCGTGCGCACCGCCGCTTCCAGCTCGGCCGCCGTCAAATCGGCTTCCTTGACCTTGGCGATTTCTTCCAGCTGCTTGCGCGTCACCTTGCCCACCTTGTCGGTGTTGGGACGCTTCGAGCCGGAGGTCACGCCTGCGGCCTTCTTGAGCAGCACGCTGGCCGGGGTGCTCTTGGTGACGAACGTGAAGGTACGGTCGGAATACGCGGTGATGATCACCGGCGTCGGCAGACCTGGCTCCAGCTTCGACGTCGCGGCGTTGAATGCCTTGCAGAATTCCATGATGTTCAGACCGCGCTGACCCAGTGCAGGGCCGACCGGCGGTGCAGGGTTGGCCTGACCGGCCTTGACCTGCAACTTGATGAAAGCAGTAATCTTCTTAGCCATTTCAATACTCTCCGGGTGCTAGCGCCTGACCTGCAGGCTCCCCATCGGACCGGGATTCACGTGTCCCGGCTTCACGTTGTTGACCACACGCAGATGGCTGCCATGCGGCAGCCATTGGTTCCAGGCAGTTCGCCAGGACAGCGAGCCGCGCACTATAGCAGCATTTGGGGCGAGCGCCTAGCTGGCGCCCGCAGGGTCAGCCCTTCTCGACCTGACCGAACTCGAGCTCGACCGGCGTGGAGCGGCCGAAGATGAGCACAGCAACCCGCAGCCTGCTCTTTTCGTAATTGACTTCCTCGACAACGCCATTGAAGTCGTTGAACGGACCCTCGGTGACGCGCACCATCTGGCCCGGCTCGAACAACACCTTCGGACGCGGCTTTTCGACGCCATCCTGCACTCGCTGCAGGATCGCATCCGCTTCTTCGTCGCGAATCGGCAGAGGACGGTCGGCGGTACCGCCGATGAAACCCATCACCTTCGAAGTCTCCTTCACCAGGTGCCAGCTTTCGTTGTCGATGCGCGGAATACCGCCCTCTTCATGCGTTTCGATCTGCACCAGCACGTAGCCGGGGAAGAACTTGCGCTCGGACCGACGCTTCTGGCCGGCGCGCATTTCGATGACCTCTTCGGTCGGCACCAGCACGTCGCCGAAACGGTCTTCCATTTCGGCGCGCGCGATACGGTCGCGCAATGCCTGCGCAACGGATTTTTCGAAGCCTGAATAGGCGTGAACGACATACCAACGCTTCACTGCTTGATTCTCCTCAACGAGCCAGGAACCACTGCGTGAGCTTCTGGATGACAAAGTCGAAGCCGCCCAACAGCAAACTCAGAATGATTACAACCACAATTACGACCCAGGTGGTGCGGATAGCTTCCTGGCGCGTCGGCCAGACAACCTTACGCAACTCGAACCTGGATTCGGACAGGAATTCGCGGGTCTCCCGGCCCTTGCCGGTGCCCAAAAACACAAATGTACCCGCCAACAACCCAACGATGACAGCCAACGCACGCAACTGCGGCGTCCACGCGCCCAGCTGGGTCGCGCGCTCAGGAGCGGAGAACCAGAACCACACAAAAAGCCCCGCAACCACCAGGGCAGCGGAGACAACGTACTTAACGACATCAGCGCTAGAGGACGCGCTCTTGGAAGGCTCGATTTTGCTATTCATCCGGCTCTAGTTACCGATCTGACCCGAATCGCTGGGCCGGAAAGAGGAGTGGCACGCCAGGAGGGACTCGAACCCCCAACCTGCGGTTTTGGAGACCGCTGCTCTGCCAATTGAGCTACTGGCGTATGTACTCGTTTACCGCAAACCCCAAGACAACGAAGGCGGACCGCGGTTCAGCCGGCCCGCCATTCGTTTGAATCCAGCCGCCCATAGGCAGCTGGATACAGGCACTTACTTGATGATCTTGGCAACCACGCCGGCGCCGACGGTACGACCGCCTTCACGGATGGCAAAGCGCAGACCTTCGTCCATCGCGACCGGGTTGATCAGGGTCACGACCATCTTCACGTTGTCGCCCGGCATCACCATCTCCACGCCTTCCGGCAGCTGGCAGGCGCCAGTGATGTCGGTGGTGCGGAAGTAGAACTGCGGACGGTAGCCCTTGAAGAACGGGGTATGACGGCCACCCTCGTCCTTGGACAGCACGTAGACTTCGGCTTCGAACTCGGTGTGCGGCTTGATCGAACCCGGCTTACACAGCACCTGGCCGCGCTCGACGTCGTCACGCTTGGTGCCGCGCAGCAGCAGACCGGCGTTGTCGCCTGCCTGACCCTGGTCCAGCAGCTTGCGGAACATTTCCACGCCGGTGACGGTGGTCTTCTGCGTGTCGCGGATACCGACGATTTCGATTTCGTCGCCCACCTTGATGATGCCGCGCTCGATACGACCGGTCACCACGGTGCCGCGGCCGGAGATCGAGAACACGTCTTCGACCGGCATCAGGAACGGACGGTCCACGTCGCGGGTCGGCTCCGGAATGAACGAATCCAGCGCCTCGACCAGCTTCAGGATCGCCGGCACGCCGATGTCGCTCTGATCGCCGTCCAGCGCCAGACGCGCCGAACCGTGGATGATCGGGGTGTCGTCGCCCGGGAAGTCGTACTTGCTCAGCAGTTCGCGCACTTCCATTTCGACCAGCTCGAGCAGCTCGGCGTCGTCGACCATGTCGGCCTTGTTCAGGAACACCACGATGTGCGGCACACCGACCTGACGCGAGAGCAGGATGTGCTCACGGGTCTGCGGCATCGGGCCGTCAGCGGCCGAGCACACCAGGATCGCGCCGTCCATCTGCGCTGCACCGGTGATCATGTTCTTGACGTAGTCGGCGTGGCCGGGGCAGTCAACGTGCGCGTAGTGGCGGGTCGGGGATTCGTATTCGACGTGTGCGGTCGAAATCGTGATGCCGCGCGCCTTCTCTTCCGGCGCCGCGTCGATCGCGTCGTACGCCTTGAACTCACCACCGAAACGCTCGGCACCGATCTTGGTCAGCGCAGCGGTCAACGTGGTCTTGCCATGGTCAACGTGACCGATGGTGCCGACGTTCACGTGCGGCTTGGTGCGCTCGAATTTAGCTTTTGCCATGGGTGCGTGTCTCGGTAATCGTTTGGAGTTGAAGACGATTGAGTAATGGTGCTCACGAAAGGAATCGAACCTTCGACCTCCTCCTTACCAAGGAGGTGCTCTACCGACTGAGCTACGTGAGCGAGTTTTGCATTATGCCATGCATTTGCGTTCAATGGAGCGGGAGACGGGAATCGAACCCGCACCATCAGCTTGGAAGGCTGAGGTTCTACCGTTGAACTACTCCCGCGCCGGGAACTGCATGCCACAACGTGAAACTGGTGGAGGGAGGTGGATTCGAACCACCGAAGGCGTAAGCCAGCAGATTTACAGTCTGCCCCCGTTGGCCGCTTGGGTATCCCTCCAGCTTTTACTACCGGACCGGTGCGCCGCGAGGCATATTCGGTTCGGGGTGAAGCAGCCCGTTATTTTGTTGTGGGACGCATGCAGTGTCAACAAAAATTTTGAGCAATTCTTCACTCTCAACGATACGCGGCGTCAGGCGCCACGCACAGCCGATCACACGTTGAAGCGGAAGTGCAGCACGTCGCCTTCCTGGACGCGGTATTCCTTGCCTTCCAGGCGCAGGCGCCCGGCATCGCGGGCACCTGCTTCGCCGCGGTACTTGATGAAGTCGTCGAAACCGATCGTTTCGGCGCGAATGAAGCCCTTCTCGAAATCGGTGTGGATCACGGCTGCAGCCTGCGGCGCCGTCGAACCGGCCTTGACCGTCCAGGCACGCACTTCCTTGACGCCTGCGGTGAAATAGGTCTGCAGGCCCAACAGCGTATAGGCCGCACGGATGACGCGATTCAAGCCTGGCTCTTCCAGGCCGAGATCGGCCAGGAAGCTGTCGCGATCGGCATCGTCCAGCTGCGAGAGCTCCTCTTCGATGGCCGCCGAGACCGGCACCACTTCGGCACCTTCGACAGCCGCATGCGCACGCACCGCATCCAGGTGCGGATTGTTCTCGAAGCCGTCTTCCAGCACGTTGGCGATGTACAGCACCGGCTTGAGCGTCAGCAGGAACAGATCGCGCACCAGCGCCTTTTCTTCATCGTCCAGACCGGCGGCACGACCCGCCTTGCCGTCGGCCAGCGCGGCCTGCAACTTGGCCAGCACCGGCTTGCGCGCCGCTGCATCCTTGTCGCCGCCCTTGGCGCTGCGTTCGGCACGGTTGAGGGCCTTTTCCACGCTATCCAGATCGGCCAGCGCCAGCTCGGTATCGATGGTTTCGATATCGGCGATCGGGTCGACCTTGTTGTTGACGTGGATGACGTCGTCGTTCTCGAAGCAACGCACCACGTGGGTGATCGCATCGACTTCGCGGATGTGCGCCAGGAACTTGTTGCCCAGGCCTTCGCCACTCGCCGCACCAGCCACCAGGCCGGCGATATCGACGAACTCGACCGCAGTAGGAATCAGCTTTTGCGGCTTGACGATGTCAGCCAGCTGATTGAGACGCGGATCCGGCACCGGCACGATACCGACGTTCGGCTCGATGGTGCAGAACGGGAAGTTGGCCGCAGCGATGCCCGCCTTGGTCAGCGCGTTGAACAGGGTCGACTTGCCGACATTGGGCAGGCCGACGATGCCGCATTTGATACCCATGGGTTTTCCAGTGAATGGAGAATCGGGAATGGAGAATGGCAGGAGCAGCGCCCTGTCCATTCCCTATTCCCCATTCTCTATTTTTTTTCGGTATGCAGGCGTTTCATCGCCTCGTTGAAATTGCCTTCCATCGCCAGCGGCAGCACATCGATGGCGGCATCCACCGCAGCGCCGATCGCCGCGTCGTCCTCGCGCCCTGCCCGCCCCAGCACCCAGGGCACCACGCGGTCCTTGTGACCGGGATGACCGATGCCAACGCGTAGACGGTGAAATTTGCCGTGCCCGAGCAGGCGAATGGTGTCGCGCAAGCCATTTTGCCCACCGTGACCGCCGTCGAACTTGAGCCGCGCCGTGCCGGGCGCAAGATCCAGTTCGTCGTGTGCAACGAGCAGTTGCTCCGGCTCGATCTTCCAGAATCGCAATGCGGCGGTGATCGACTTGCCGCTGAGATTCATGAAGGTGGCCGGCTTGAGCAGCCAGACCGGTTGTCCCGCGACCTGGACCTTGGCGGTCTCGCCGAACAACTTGCTATCCAATGCCCAGCGGGCGCCACTGCGCTCGATGAGGGCATCGACGAAACGAAACCCGGCGTTATGCCGGGTTTGCGCGTGTTCCGGGCCGGGGTTTCCCAGCCCGACGATCAGACGAAGTGCAGACATGCCAGTGACCGCAGCCGATCCCGCGCGCAATGCAGGGGACCGGCCGACGGATTACTTGGTCTCGGCGCCTTCGCTGCCTTCTTCGCCGGCAGCGTCGTCTTCTTCGATCCGTACGTGCTTGGCAGCCACCACGGCAACGTCGTGTTCCTTGCCCAGCTTCAGTTCCGGAATTTCAACACCGGCCGGCAGCTTGATTTCGGACAGGTGGATCACGTTGCCCACTTCCAGTGCACCGAGGTCCACTTCGATGAACTCCGGCAGATCCTTCGGCAGGCAGACCACCTGGACTTCGTTGAGTTCGTGGGTGACGACCACTTCGCTCGACTTGCCAGCCGGCGAAGACGCTTCGTTGATGAAGTGCAGCGGCACGGCAGCACTGAGCTTCTCGTTGGCGCTGACGCGCTGGAAGTCGATGTGCATGATCAGCTGCTTGAACGGATGGCGCTGCATGTCACGCAGCAGCACCTGCTGCACGTCGCCATTGAGGTTCAGGTCCAGGATGGACGAGTAGAACCACTCGTTCTGCTGGGCGAGCCAGATCTGCTCGTGGTTGAGCTGGATGCTGACCGGCTCGAGTTCGCCACCGTAGACGATGGCCGGGATGACGCCAGCATGACGCAGGCGGCGGCTCGCACCCTTCCCCTCGTCAGCGCGGCGCTCGACCTTGATTTCATGAGTCTTTGCCATTGGATTTCACTACCTAGTTGGAACACCGCCTCGCGGCGATGAAGCGTCTCACCCGCGACCAGGTGAGACGTGTGGCGGCACCCGGGAATCCGGGCACCGAATGGGGTATCAGTCGACGTAGAGCGAGCTGACCGATTCGCCGAAGGCGATACGGCGGATGGTCTCGGCCAGCAGTTCGGCCACGCTCAGCTGACGAATCTTGGCGCAGGTACGCGCCGCTTCGCTCAGCGGAATCGTGTCGGTGACCACCAGCTCGTCGAGCTGCGAATTGTTGATGTTGTCCACCGCCGGACCCGACAGCACCGGATGGGTGATGTAGGCCACGACCTTGAGCGCGCCGCGCTGCTTCAGCGCTGCGGCAGCTGCGCACAAGGTACCGGCGGTGTCGACCAGGTCGTCGACCAGCACGCAGGTCTTGCCCTGCACGTCGCCGATGATGTTCATCACGGTGGCCACATTGGCGCGCGGACGACGCTTGTCGATGATGGCCAGATCGGCGTCGTCCAGGCGCTTGGCGACGGCGCGTGCGCGCACCACGCCGCCAACGTCCGGCGACACCACGATCAGGTTGTCGGTGCCGTAGGCGCGCCAGATGTCGGCCAGCAGCAGCGGCGAGGCATAGACGTTGTCGACCGGCACATCGAAGAAGCCCTGGATCTGGTCGGCGTGCAGGTCGACCGTCAGCACGCGGTCCGCCTCCATGGCGCAGATCATCTTGGCAGCCACCTTGGCAGTGATCGGCACGCGCGAGGAGCGCATGCGACGGTCCTGGCGCGAATAACCGAAGTACGGGATCACCGCGGTCACCGACTGGGCGCTGGCGCGCTTGAGCGCATCGATCAGCACCAGCAGTTCCATCAGGTTCTCGGCACTGGGCGCGCAGGTGGGCTGGATGACGAACACTTCCTGCCGACGCACGCTCTCTTCGATCTCCACCTGCACTTCGCCGTCGGAAAAGCGCGTGACCAACGCCTTGCCCATGCGAACGCCGAGTTCCTTGCAGATGCTCTGGGCAAGCGGCTTGTTGGCATTGCCGGAGAACACCAGCAGATTACGTTGGTCTTGCATGAGATCTCTCGGGCGGCGGCGAAGAGCGTGCGGATCGATGGTGGAGCAGGACAAAGCCGAACCAATGCCGGGCTTTCGTTCGATTCCCGCGCAAGGATGCGCGAGGTATTGCAGAAGGATCTGCAGTGAAACCTGGTGCAGGCGGACCTGCCTTTCTCGACAAACTGGCAGGGGCGGTAGGATTCGAACCTACGAATGCCAGGATCAAAACCTGGTGCCTTGGGCCTCTTGGCGACGCCCCTGCATCAAACCTGTGTCGCGTCCAGCGCATCGAGCAATGGCGAGTGCGCTGCACCCTCCACCACCCACGCCCGCAGGCTGCCCGGCAACTGCGCCAGCGCCTGCTCTGCAGCAGCGCGCGTGGCGAACTCGACGAAACAGCCACTTCCCGACCCGGTCAAACGCGGTGTACCGACCCTGGAAAGCGCCTGGAACACGGCCTCGACGGCGGGTTCGCGGCGCCGCAGGACCGGCTCGAACGCATTGTCGAGCAGGGAACCGGAAGCGAAGTCCGCTATTTTCGCGGGCGCAGCATCCCGCGTCAATTCCTGTGATCGAAATAACGCCGGGGTCGGTACATGAACGCCGGGATCGACCAGCAGATACGCCGCTTCCGGCAGGGAAATCGGGGTCAGTTGTTCACCCACGCCTTCGGCCCAGGCATTGCGGCCGCGCACGAAGACCGGCACGTCCGCACCCAGCTGCAGGCCCAGCTCGGCCAGCACATCGGCCGCCAGGCCCAGGCCCCACAAGGCGTTGAGCGCCACCAGCACGGTCGCCGCGTCCGAGGAACCGCCGCCGAAACCGCCGCCGGCGGGGATGCGCTTGTCGACCCGAATCTCCGCGCCCGCCTGGGTGCCGGCTGCCGATTGCAGCAGGCGCGCAGCGCGGATCACCAGGTCATCGTCTTCGGATACGCCGGGCAGACTCTCGCCCAGGCGGCGGATCTGGCCGTCACGACGCACGCGAAGATGAACGGTGTCCCCCCAGTCCAGCAGCCGGAACACGGTCTGCAGCAGGTGGTAGCCGTCGGCACGGCGCCCAGTGATCTGCAAAAACAGATTGAGCTTGGCCGGCGCAGGCCACGCCGACCAATCAGTGCCCGGCGCGTCCATCAGGGCGACACGGTCCATTGGTCGACCAACAGGCGCACCTTTGCCTCGCCGTTGCGGGCTTCGATCCGCTGCGGCAGCTCGGGCTGGTCGGCGCCGGCTGGTGTCCAGGCCAAAAATTCGATCGTCCAGCCATCCTGCTGCACGGTGCGCGGGCGCCCGGCGGCATCCAGGTCGACGCGTGCGGCACCGGCGTCGGCGATGCGCAGCGCGCGCACCCAGTCAGGCATCTGGTTGACCGGGATGGTCCAGCCGGTTGCTTCCAGCAGCACCTGCTCGGCATCAGGACCACTGCGCGGACCGCCGTCCAGCCCTTCCAGCCGGCCGGCGCCGCTGGTGGTGTCGCCGGTGAGCACCCAGCTTTGCCGGGTGACCGGCGCACTGAGTTGCACGCGGTAGCGTGGGCCATCCTGCTGCCAGTCGATGCGGCCGCTGCCGCCATTGCGGTCCTTGCTGATCGCCACCCGGCCCTGGAAGGACCAATTGGGGTGCGCCTGCAACCAGGCCTGGCGAGCGGCTTCGGCCTGGCGCGCACTGTCGGAGACGTGATCGGCCACGGCCGCCCCACTGCCCTGCCCGCGCGGCACGCTGACGCAGGCCGACAGCCCGACCAGCACCAGCCCGCCCAGGGCCAGCGTTCGAACCGCCCTGCTCATAGCCCGAACTTTTCCACGGCGCGCTGCAGCGCACGGTTGTCCGGGTCGAGGCGGCGCGCTTCATCGAAGTAGCGACGCGCTTCGTCCTGCTTGCCGCTGACCCACAGCACTTCGCCCACGTGGGCCGCGATTTCCGGGTCCTTGACCAGCGCCCAGGCGCGGCGCAGCTGCACCAACGCTTCCTTGGTGCGGCCCATCCGGTACAGCACCCAGCCATAACTGTCGACAATGGCCGGGTTGTCCGGGTCGGCGGTGCGGGCACGGTCGATCAGCGCCAACGCTTCCTTGTAGCGGGTGGTGCGGTCGGCCAGGGTGTAGCCCAGCGCGTTCAGCGCGGCGACGTTTTCCGGCTCGGTCACCAGGATCTTGCGCAGATCGGCCTCGGCACGCGGGACGTCGTCGCGCCGCTCCCAGGCCAGCCCGCGGGCGTACAGCAACGCGCTATCGTCCGGGTAGGCGGCCAGGCCACGTTCGAAGGCATCCAGTTCGCCCGGCGCATCGTCGGCCCGCTGATGCAGCTCGGCTTCGAGCACGTAGGCGTCGCGGCGCGCGTCGTCGTCGGCACTGGCGTCGCCCTGCAGGGCGCGGGCTTCGGCAAGCGCTTCGGGCTTGCGGCCCAGTTCGTACAAGGCACTGGCGGTGCGCAGACGCGCCTCGCTGACCTGCGGACCACCCGGCACGCCGCGATACCACTCCACCGCCTCGTCGTAGCGCTTGAGGAATTCGGCGATCTTGCCCAGCAGCAGACGGCGGTCCGGATCGGGCTTGGTAGCGTTGCTCTTGAGCTCGGCGTACAGCGCCTCCAGCGAGCTGCGGTCTTTCTCCTTGGCCAGCATCGAGGCACGCAAGCCATAGGTCTGGGTGTCCTGCGGCCCGGTCGAAAGCACGCGTGCAGCAGCTTCGGTCTGGCCCATGGCGTCGTAGGCAAATGCCAGCGCGCCGCGCAGCTCGGAGTCCTTGACCGCCTGCGGTTCGATATTCTTGAGCAGCGCCAGCGCTTCGTCGTTCTTGCCTTCCTGCTGCAACTGGGTGGCATGCAACAAGGCCACGCGCGGCTCTTCGGGGAAGCGGCGTACCACCTCGTCGACGATGCGCTTGGCCAGCGCGGGGCGCTCCATGCGCAGCGCGAGCCGGCCGAATTCCTGCCAGGCTTCGATCTGATTCGGGATGGCGCCGGCCTTGACCAGGTCTTCGAGCACATCGGCCGAGGCTTCCGGCTCGCGGCCGCCGTTGGCCAGGGCGATCAGCGCAAAGCGCCAGCCACGCGGATCGGGCTCCTTGAGCAAGCCGAGCAAATCGCGGCGCGCGGTGCGCAGGTCGTTGCGGCGCAGCGCCAACGAGGCCTCGGTGCTGCGCATGGACATCGACGACGGCGCGCGGGCGCGCCACAACGCCAGCGCTTCGATCGCGCGCGGGTCGTCGTTGGCCAGCATGGAGATGCGGGCGGCGCGCTCGGCCAGCCCGGCATCGCCGGCTTCGGCCTTGGCGGCGTCCAGGTAGGCGCGCGCGGCATCGTCCAGCTGCCCGGCCTGCAAGGCGAATTCGCCGGCCAGCACGGGTTCCAGCGACGAGGTGCCGGCATTGCCTGGGGGCGGAGCGGGCCGTGCTTTCTTGGGTGCTGCAGTGGCGCTGGCGGAGACTGCGACCAGCAAAAGAACACTCAGGATGCGAATCGGTACAGGCATCGGGGGCAACCGGGCCGTAAAATGGGGCCCTGAATGGCCGCCAGCTTATCGCAAGCAACTGAACAATGACGTTGTGGGTGCTCGGACTGAATCACCAGACCGCACCTGTGGACCTGCGCGAACGCGCGGCGTTCGCAGGTGATGCGCTGCCGCGCGCGCTCGAATCGCTGCGTGCGCTGCCCCAGGTAAGCGAGGCCGCGCTGTTGTCCACCTGCAACCGTACCGAGTTGTATGCGATGGCCGACGAGGCGCACAGCCTGGTCAACTGGCTGGAAACGCACGCGCCCGGGCTGAGCGGTCATCTGTACCAGCACCGGGAAGCCGAGGCGGTGCGCCACCTGTTCCGCGTCGCCACCGGGCTGGATTCGATGGTGCTGGGGGAACCGCAGATCCTGGGCCAGGTGAAGGACGCCTGGGCGGTGGCGCGGGCGCACGGCACGCTGGGCAGCGGGTTGGACCGGCTGTTCCAACAGACCTTTTCGGTGGCCAAGCGCGCGCGTACCGACACCCGTGTCGGCGCAAATCCGGTTTCGGTCGCATCCACGGCGGTGCGGCTGGCACAGGACTCCTTTGCCCGGCTCAACGAGTCGACGGTGTTGCTGATCGGTGCCGGCGAAACCATCGAACTGGCGGCCAAGCATCTGAGCGAAGGCCGCGTGCGCCGCCTGCTGATCGCCAACCGCACCCTGGCCCATGCCCAGACGCTGGCCAGCCAGCACGGCGGCTTCGCCTTGCCGCTGACCGATCTGGAACGCCACCTGGCCGAGGCGGATGTGGTGTTTTCGGCCACCGCTGCGCGTGAGCCGCTGGTGACCCGCGCACAGGTGGAACAGGCGTTGCGCACGCGCAAGCGCAAGCCGATGCTGCTGTTCGACCTGGCGGTGCCGCGCGATATCGAGGCCTCGGTGGGCGAGTTGAGCGACGCCTACCTGTACACGGTGGACGATCTGGAACGCGCGGTCGAAGACAACCGCCGTGGCCGCCGCGAAGCGGCCGACCAGGCCGAAGCCATCATCGACCTGCAAGTGGCGCGCTATGTCGAAACGCTGCAGGCCACTGCGCGCCAGGCACCCCTCAAACGGCTGCGCGCCTTTGGCGATAGCACCCGCGACGAGCTGCTGGCCAAGGCACGCCAGCAGTTGCACAACGGCAAGCCGGCCGACGAAGTGCTGGAACAGTTGGCGCATGCGCTGACCAACCGTTTGTTGCATCCGCCCACGGCCGCATTGCGCAATGCGGCGCTCAACAACGACCTGGAATTGACCACTGCGGCCGACCGGCTGTTTCCGGAAAAGCCGGGTTACCAACACCCCCCCATAGCTACCCCGATCGTGAGGACCGATGACGCCGACCCTGCGCCGTAAGCTCGAAGCGCTGGCCGAGCGCCGCGAAGAACTGCAGCACCTGCTCTCCGACCCCGATGTGGTGGGCAACAACGACACGTTCCGTACGCTCTCGCGCGAACTGTCGCAACTGGAGCCGGTGGCGGTGGCGCTGGAAGAGGAGGCGCGCGCCAAGGCCGACCTGGCCACGGCCGAAGCGCTGCGCAACGACCCGGAGATGCGCGAACTGGCCGAAGAGGAAATCGCCGCTGCACAGGCGCGCCTGGAACAACTCGATGCACAACTTGCATCGCTGCTGGTACCGCGTGATCCGCGCGACGACGGCAACCTGTTTCTGGAAGTGCGCGCCGGCACTGGCGGTGACGAAGCGGCGATCTTTGCCGGCGACCTGTTCCGCATGTACGCACGCTACGCCGAGCGCCAGGGCTGGAAGGTGGAAATCGAATCCGACAGCCCCGGCGAGCATGGCGGCTACAAGGAAGTGGTGGCGCGGGTGGTCGGGCGCGGTGCGTATTCGCGCCTGAAATTCGAATCCGGCACCCATCGCGTGCAACGCGTGCCGGCAACCGAATCGCAGGGCCGTATCCACACCTCGGCTGCCACGGTGGCGATCATTCCCGAAGCCGACGACGTGGAAGAGATCACGATCAATCCGGCCGATCTGAAGGTGGACACGTTCCGCTCGTCCGGTGCGGGCGGCCAGCACGTCAACAAGACCGAATCGGCAATCCGCATCACCCACGTGCCCAGCGGGGTGGTGGTGGAATGCCAGACCGAGCGCAGCCAGCATGCCAATCGCGACAAGGCGATGAAGCGGTTGAAGGCGCAGCTGCTGGACGCCGAACGCAGCAAGGCGGCAGCGGCCGAAGCCCAGACGCGCAAGTTGCAGGTGGGCAGCGGCGACCGTAGCCAGCGCATCCGCACCTACAGTTTTCCGCAGGGTCGCATCACCGACCATCGCGTCGAAGGGCTGACCTTGTACGACCTGCCCAACATCATCGAAGGCGATCTGGATGCGTTGATCGGGCGGCTGCTGCACGAACATCAAGCCGACGAACTGGCACGGTTGAGCGATAGCCCGTGAGTGCGCAAGTCCCGCGCGAGCTGCTGCAGCTGCGCGAGCAAGTGCGACGCCAGCCCGGCGATTTCGTCGCCTGGTTGATGCTGGCCGATGCCGAGCTGGGCATGGGCGTCACCGCTGCCGGCGAAGCGGCCGTGCAGCGCGCGCTGGCGCTGCATCCGGGTCATCCGGAAGCGGTGGCGCGGCTGGGACGGGTGCGCTGGGCGCAGCAGCGCCATGCAGAAGCGGCCACGCTGCTCCAACAGGCCTCGGACCTGGTACCGCAGCATCCGGGGATCGCCCTGTGGCTTGGGCACGCGCTCGAAGATGCAGGCCAACCGGAACAGGCCGCGGCCGCCTATACGCGCGCCCACAAGCTGCTGCCCGACGAGCCCTACATCACCGCACAACTGCTCAACTGGCGACGCCGCTTATGCGATTGGCGCGAGCTGGACTCACTGGCTGCACAGGTGCGGGCCGCAGTCACACAAGGCGAGGCGGCCGTGGAGCCTTTCGCGTTCCTGAGCGAGGACGCCAGCGCCGCGGAGCAACTGGCGTGCGCCCGTACCCGTGCGCACGCCATTGCCTCCTCGGTGCGCCCGCTGCCAGCGTCCACGCTGCGCAGCCGCGGCGCGCTGCAACTCGGGTTCGTGTCCAACGGCTTTGGCGCCCACCCGACGGGCTTACTGACGGTGGCCTTGTTCGAAGCGTTGCAGCAACGCCAACCGGACCTGCACGTGCAGCTGTTTGCAACCAGCCCGGACGATGGCAGCGACATTCGCGCGCGCCTGGCGCAGGCAACGCGCATGCACGAGGTCACTGCGCTGGGGCATCTGGCAACCGCGCAACATATCCGCGACCAGGGCATCGATCTGTTGTTCGATCTGCGCGGCTGGGGCGGTGGCGGACGGCCGGAAGTCTTCGCATTGCGGCCGGCGCCGGTGCAGCTCAACTGGCTGGCGTATCCGGGCACCTCGGGCGCGCCGTGGATGGACTATGTGCTTGGCGATACCGTTGCATTGCCGACGTCGCTTGAGCCGTTCTATAGCGAGCAGGTGCTGCGCTTGCCGCGCGCCTTCCAGCCATCGGACACCTCGCGCACGGTAGCCGAACCGCCATCGCGTGCTCAGTGCGGGCTGCCTGAGCACGCTGTGGTGCTGTGCTGCTTCAACAACAGTTACAAGCTCAATCCACGCAGCATGGCGCGCATGCTGGCGGTGTTGCGCGCGGTGCCTGGCAGCGTGCTGTGGCTGCTGTCCGGCCCGGGTGAGGCGGATGCGCGATTGCGTGCAGCAGCGCAGGCACAGGGCGTGCACGCGCAGCGTTTGGTCTTCATGCCCAAACTGCCGCACCCGCAGTATCTGGCGCGCTATCGACATGCGGATCTGTTTCTGGATACGCACCCCTACAACGCGCACACCACCGCCTCCGATGCGTTATGGGCAGGTTGCCCGGTCTTGACCACACCTGGCCAGACGTTTGCCGCGCGTGTGGCCGGCAGCCTGAATCATCATCTGGGGCTGGATGAAATGAATGTGGCCGATGACGCTGCGTTCGTGGCCACGGCGGTGGCGTTGGCGAGCGATCCAGCGGCACTGGGTGCGTTGCGTGCTCGGGTGGCGGAGCGTCGGCGCGAATCGGACCTGTTCAATATGGACGGGTTTGCGGATGCGTTTGGAGAATTGGTGCGTGGGGTCGCGGGAAAGCATGGCTGGTTAGGGGTTTAGCAACGGCCGCTACGTGATGGATCGCTGTCTGCCGCCGCACCCTGCCCCCAACCTCCGCGCCCCGCCGTGGCCGGCGCTTGCAGCGCGGGCGCTCCGGGGCACGTGCACCCAGGGCGCGCAGCCGTCCTTCCCACCCCGGGCCGGAGAGGATTGAAAGGGCCATCAAGTTTCGTCGAGACCTTTTCAGGCCATGGAAGCCACGCGCCGAGTCGGCAGCGTGACCGGGGATTGGCGGAAAGCGGCACACGGATGTGCCGCGACGGCGAGCCAGACAGGATGTGTGCCGGGCCGAGGAGCCGATCCGCGGCCGCGCTGTCGCCCTGACCGACGCCAGCAGCTGCGTTGTGCGGCTTCACGCCGTGGTGCTGTACCCGGTCGTCCCGGCTCGCTAGGCTTGTGGCATGCCTTCCACTCTCGACTTCATTCCCTTGCGCCTGTGCGTGCTGACGGTGTCCGACAGCCGCACGCTGGCCGACGATCGCTCCGGCGATTACCTGGCCGATGCCCTCACCCACGAAGGCCATGTGCTGCACGAACGTGCACTGTGCCCGGACGACCGTTACCGCATGCGTGCGATCGTGTCGCGCTGGATTGCCGATGCGCAGGTCGACGGCATCCTGATCACCGGCGGCACCGGCTTCACCGGTCGCGACAGCACCCCGGAAGCGATCACCCCGTTGCTGGACAAGGTCATGCCTGGCTTCGGCGAGCTGTTCCGCGCGATCAGCGTGGAAGAAATCGGTACCTCCTCGCTGCAGTCGCGCGCCTTTGCCGGGCTGGCCAATCACAGCTTCGTGTTCTGCCTGCCCGGCTCCACCTCGGCCTGCCGCACGGCCTGGGAGAAGATCGTGCGTGCGCAGCTGGATGCGCGCACCAGGCCCTGCAATCTGGCGACATTGCGTCCACGCCTGGGGCAATAGCCTGCGCGCTCTCCACTGTTGCTGGAACGCGCATGTCGCATCTGAAACGCAAGGCCTATAAAAAGTTGCTGGCGCCGATGCAGCTGGAGCTGGTGGACATGGCGCGCTGGTTGCGCCACACCAACCAGCGCGCCCTGGTGCTGGTGGAAGGCCGCGACACCGCCGGCAAGGGCGGCGTGATCCAGACCATCGCCAGCCATCTCAACCCACGCCAGTGTCGCGTGGTGGCGCTGCCCAAGCCCAACGACCGCGAAAGCACGCAGTGGTATTTCCAGCGCTATGTGACGCACCTGCCGGCGGGCGGCGAACTGGTGCTGATGGACCGCAGCTGGTACAACCGCGCCGGCGTCGAGAAGGTGATGGGCTATTGCACCGACGCGCAATACGACCTGTTCCTGGAGCAGGCGCCACGTTTCGAACAGATGCTGGTCGACGACGGCATCCTGCTGTTCAAGTACTGGTTGTGCGTGGACCAGGCCGAGCAGGAAAAGCGCTTTGCCGAACGCCGCGAAGACCCACTCAAGGGCTGGAAGCTCTCGCCGGTGGACCTGCAGTCACGCACCAAGTACGACGACTACACCGCCGCGCGCGAACGCATGCTGGAGGCGACGCATACGCCCGATGCACCGTGGACGCTGGTGGATTTCAACGACCAGAAGCGTGGCCGCCTGAGCCTGATCCGCGATCTGCTGGACCGGCTACCGGACACCGCAGTGCCCGACGAGCTGGTGCAGCTGCCGCCATTGCCCGGCAAGCTGCACAAGGAACGCTATGGCGTGCTGGAGCCGATCGACGATTACGCCGCCCAGTCCTGAGAGATTTCGTCGCTGGCCGCGGTGGCACGCGGTAGCGGGTGCAGGCCGGCCTGACGTTCGGCCTGTTCGGCCTGCAGCACCAGCTGGCTCAGGCGCTGACTGAACAATTGCATGAAACCGCGATGCAGCGGGCGCATCGCTTCCATGTAGTCCACATCGTCGGCCTGCGCACCGAGCGGGCTGCAGGACGACAGCAGCACTTCGTCCAGGCGCAGCGCGCTGTCGGGCAGGCGCACCAGCGCGGCGCGGCGTAGCCAGTCGCGCATGCCTTCGCGGTATTCGGCGGCCAGGATGTAGGCCACTTCGACCTGGTCCAGGTCCACATCCGGATTCCATGCCAGCACCTGGATCACCTGCGAACGTTCGTCCAGCATGCGACCTTCGGCGACCAGCGCATGCAATTGCTGCAGCAGGCGCCATTGCACGCCGGCGGCCTCGCGCTGGGCGGTCGGCATGGCCTCGATGGCCAGTGCCAGGCGCCGTGCAAACAATGCCGGCACCTCGGACAGCACGATCGGGCCGGCATCGGCGCCCAGCAGGAAACGTTCGGTACGCAGCGCGGCGGTGTCGGGAAGGTAGCCGTCCTGCAGCGGGCGCATCACGCCGTGGTCGAGCAGCGACAACACCACATCCAGCCAGTAACGGCGCTCCTGCTGCAGCGTGCGGTTGGCGGCAGCGTTGTGCCAGGCCTGACGCACATCGTCCAGACGCAGGATGCAGGACTGCGCATCCAGTCCGTCCCACGGCGCACGGGTGGCGTCGTTCGGGTCGAAGGTTTCCGCGCTGAGCATGCCGCCGCCGAAGCGATGCCAGGCTGCGCCACGCTGGGCGCCGGCCGGGTCCGGCCGGGCCGCGGCCATCGGAGCTACCGTGGCCGGGCGCAGGAGTGCGGCGTAGGCATCGGCCCACGAGTCGGGCAAGCGCGCCGACAGCGGGTAGCTTGCCGAGGGCTGACCCAGCCCCTGGCGTGCCAGACGCAGGCTCCACACCACTGCGCCGATCACGATGCCGCCAAAGATCCAGGCCAGCAGCCAGCTGGTTGCCGCCTGTCCGGTTGCTAGCACGCGGGTTTGCGGGTGCAGGAACAACAACCAGCCGCTGCCCAGCAGGACACCGAGATACAACCACGGCGCCAGCTGCGCCATCTGGCGGTGGCGGCGATGCGCGGGCAGGTCGTGCCCGTCGTTGCGGTCTTGAGATGGAGCGGCCATTACATTCCCCGTGCACGCCTGATCGCGTTGACAAGGTTATCGGCGAGGCAACCCAACTCTGTTGCCCCGCTTCAGTGGCGCACGCTCACCCAGTTACAAAGTCTTCAGTCGGCGGAACCGCGCAGGCCGTGCGCGTGACCGCCGCGACCGTGGCGGCCGGCGGGCCCTGCCATAGCCATGCTTCCAAAGCGTCCAGCGCCGCCGCGCTACCGGCGGCGACCACTTCCACGCTGCCGTCGGCCTGGTTGCGGGCATGCCCGACCAGGCCGAGTGCGACTGCGCGCTGGCGGGTGGACGCGCGGTACCACACGCCCTGCACCACCCCGCTCACCACGAAACGCGCCGCCTGCATCAACCCGCCTTGCCGGTGATGCCGACGGCGGCCTCGATATCGCGTGCGGTCACCGGGCCAAGGAATTGCTTGGCGACCTTGCCGTCCGGGCCGATCAGGTAGGTCATCGGCAGGCCGCGCGGGGTGGCGAAGTCCTGTGGCGGCTGGTACGGGTCGAGGATGGCGATCGGGTACGACACCGGGTGGTCCTTCAAGAACGCCTGCATGTCGGCGCTGGTGATGTCTTCGTAGGCCAGACCCACCACCTCGACGGTGTCGCGCATGGTGTGCAGCGCCGACAGTTCGGGCATTTCCTTCAGGCACGGCGCACACCAGGTGGCCCAGAAATTCACCACCACCCATTTGCCGCGGTGCGCGGCCAGGTCGTAGGTCTCGCCGGTCACGGTCGGCAGCGAGAGCCTCGGCATCTGGGCGGTCTGCTGCACCACCGAGCTATTGGGCGGTGCAGCCGGGTCGGCCGGGGTGGCTGGGGTGGCTGGGGTGGCTGGCGTGGCTGGCGCCTGGGGCGTGGCGGCAGGCGCAGCGCCGTTGCCGGCAGCGGGAGTGGCCTCGCTGGCCGGCTTGCAGGCGCTCAGCAACAGCAGTGGCAACAGCAGCGCACAGGCGCTGCGGACAAGACGCACGGTCATGGAGGATCTCCGGGAAGGTGGGTGTAGAGGTCGCCGACCGGCTGCGCCAGCACGCTGCGCAAGGGTTGGCGCAGCTGTTCCAGCGCGGCGGCGGCGGCCTGGCCGTAGGCATCGTCGCGGCACGGCAACGGGCGGTCTTCGATCGGCACGCGCAGCTGGCAGTTTTCGTAGAGTTCGGCCAGCGGCACCACGTCAAGATCGCGCGCCAGCAGCCACTGCCCCCGCTCGTCGCGACGCAGCAGGCGGATGCGTTTGAGCTCGCACAGCAGTTCCTGCATCAGCGTGTCGGTGAGCATCGGCTCCAGCGCCAGGATGCGGTCTTCGTCCAGGCCATCGCCGTGGACGCGCGCCTGGCGGAACCGGCCGAGCAGACGCAGCAGGCCGTAGATCTCAAAGCCCGGCGGCAGCCGCATGGCCTCGGGCTGGTAGCGGAAGGCGGACATCGAGGAGGCCAGCGAGGCGCCCAGCAACACCGACACCCAGCTCAGGTAGATCCACAACAGCAGGATCGGCAGTGCCGACAGCGCGCCGTAGATGCGTTGGTAGGTCTGGAAATTACCCAGGTAAAAGCCAAACCCCCATTTGACGATTTCCATCAGGATCACCGCCAGCAGCGCGCCCGGCAGCGCATGCCGCAGCCGCACCACGTGCTGCGGCACCACGCGGTAGATCAGCACGATGCACACGAACTCCACCGCCATCGGCGCCAGCCGCCAGGCGAATTCGGCCAGCCACTGGCCTTCGGTGGTGCGGAACAGCGGCAGCGCGAACACGTAGGCCGCCATCGCCATGGAGGCGGCAGCCAGCATCGTGCCCAGCGTCAGCACCGTCCAGTAGATCAGGAAGCGCGTCACCTTGGGACGGGCGGCGGCAACCCGCCAGATGCTGTTGAAGGTTTGTTCGATGCTGTGCAGGGTGATCAGCAACGAGGCCACCAGCGCGACCATGCCGGCCACGGTGAACTTGCCCAGGTCTTCCAGCGAGCGATTGAGATAGTTCTGTACCGAGCGCGCCGCGCCCGGCACGAAATTGTTGAAGATGAAGTCGGTCAGCGCGTCCTTCCACTCGTTGAAGGCCGGAAACGCCGACAGCACGCCGAATACCACGATCGCCAATGGCACCAGCGCGAACACGGTGGTGTAGGCCAGCGAGGCGGCGGCCTGGAACAGCCGGTCGTCCAGGAAGCGGCGCCACAGAAAGCGCCCGAAACTCACCGTCCGCGCACGGTCGCGCAGACGTTCTTTCCATTGGTGGAGTTTGTTCACGCGCGACATCGCGCAAGGGTACCCGATGCGCCGTCATCGCGGCCTTGCCGCAGCTGCGGCGTGCAGCAACAGGCTGGCTTGGCCGATACTGCGGCAACTCACACAGGCGGCAACGACACGATGGCGGAGATTCTGGTGCTGTATTACAGCCGGGGCGGTTCGGTGGCGCGGCTGGCGCGGCAGATCGCACGCGGCATCGGCGAAGTGCCCGGCATGAGCGCGCGGCTGCGCACCGTCCCACCGGTGGCTGCGGTCACCCAGACCAGCGCCCCGCCGGTCCCGGACGAGGGCGCGCCCTATGTAGACCGCGCCGATCTGGCCGACTGCAGCGGCCTGCTGCTGGGCAGCCCCACCCGCTTCGGCAACATGGCCGCACCGATGAAGCATTTCCTCGACAGCCTGGGCGCCGAATGGGCCAGTGGCACCCTGGCTGGCAAACCGGCTGGCGTGTTCACCTCTACCGCGTCGATGCATGGCGGACAGGAATCCACCTTGCTGTCGATGCACCTGCCGCTGCTGCATCACGGTTGCCTGATCGTGGGGATTCCGTTTACCGAAGCTGCGCTCAGCCATACCACCAGTGGCGGCACGCCCTATGGCGCCAGCCATGTCTCCGGCGCTGGCGGCGACCCGCAACCGAGCGAGGACGAAGCGCTGCTGGCGCGTGCGCTGGGCCGCCGGGTGGCCGATGTCGCACAGCGGCTGGCAACCCCGTGAGCGTGCGCGCCACGCACTGGCTGCTGAGCGCTGCGCTGCTGGCGCTGGCGGCGTTGTTTGCGGTGTGGTTCCACGACGACCCGCGCCCACTGGCCGCGCTCATCGTGTTCGTGCTGCCGGCCGCGCTGACCGGTGTACTGGCAGTGCGCAGCGCGCGTGCGCGCTTCTGGGCCGGTGTGTTTGCGCTGGGCTGGTTCAGCCACGGCGTCATGGCCGCCTGGAGCCAGCCGCAGGCACGTGGAATGGCGTGGATGGAACTACTGCTCGCCCTGGCCGTGGTGGGCCTGGTAGGTGGTCCCGGCATGGCGGCGCGCTTGGGCAGGAAGCGCCCGCCACGTTGATCGGCGAGCCGATCAAACCGTAGGCGCAGCTGCGCGATGCAGCTGCGCATGCAGCTAGCCGAGGTGGTCAGCCGCGACTACCCCAAGGCAACCACGACACCAACTTCGATCATCGTCAGGCGAACGCGGCCGGCGATCAGGTGGCATGCACAGCCTGCACTCTGGCCCGAGCGCGCCGTCCACGCCACCTGACGAGGACGTGCGGCGTTTCGGCGGCCGCTGTCAGTTTCCGACCAGCGTGGCCACGCTCTGCGGGTCGACATACAGCGAGGTCTTGCCGTTGACCACGCTGTAGTTGCCGCCGAACCCGACATTGAGCGTGCTCGAGGTGCTGTATTTGGCGAACTGCGTGGCAGTGCCGGAGGGCAGCGTCAGGTCCAGCCGCTGATGGCCGCTGCCGGTGTTGACCGCCACCACCACCAACTTGTTGTCCGGCGTGCGGTAGGCGGTCACCGAGACATCGCTGTACGGGTGTTCGGTGGCGCCCACGCGCACCGACCCTGGCCGCACGAAGCGTGCGAACTGCGACATCGCATAGCCGCGTTTGCTCACCGCGCCGTTTTCGCTGATGAGCCCGTAGCTGCGCCGGATGTACCACCAGATGTAGGCGTTGAAATTGGCCGCCATGCTGGCGTGCAGTTCGCTGGCCACTCCCAGTGCCGACGGCCATGCGTTGCCATCGGTGTTGTCGGTGTAATGCTCGGTCATCCACACCTGCTTGCCCTTGCTACGCGCCAAGGCATAGTCGCGCGGCTTTGCGCCATACAGATGGCCGGCCACGATGGAGGTGGCCTGATTGGCAGTGGCGTTGTTGAGGACCGGGTCGGTGATGGAGAAGTTGAACCCCACCGACTCGCCGACGATGACCTTCAGGCTGCCGAACCTGCTGCCTTGACTCACGAGATAATTGACGAAGTCGCTGCTGCTCCAGTCGGCCGATTCGTAATCCGGGTGCCAATCCGGCTCGTTTTGCAGGGAAATCGCATACAGCGGCGCACCCTTGCCCGACATGTAATTGGCGAAATCCAGCAGGTGCTGGGTGTAGGCACCGTAATAGTTCGTCAGCAGCTTGCCGCCATTGGTCAGGCTGTTGTTGGACTTCATGTAGGCCGGTGGCGTCCAGGGGGTTGCGAACACCAGCCCGCCCAGCGCATGCACGCGCGTTGCCGTCGGCACCTGGGTGGCCCAGCCTGAGCTGGAGGGGTCGATGCGCATGCGCAGGATCGACAACCCGATCTGCCCGGTGCCGCTGCCATAAGCCAGATCCACCTGCGCCGGTGTCAGGTCGTTGATCCAGCCGGCGCCATTCATGCCGCCGAACCCGCGCACCGTCTGGTAGGTCTGCGTGGGCGTGATCGTCACCGTCTGCGCAGCGGCATGACCCGCCAGCAGCACAGCCATCGCGCAGGTAAGTGCGCGTAACATCGACAAGGACTTGTTCATGAGGCTCTCCGGGAAGGGAATGCCGACGGCATGCGTACCGACGGCTCGCCGACTATCGACCGCACAAATGTCAAGTCAATTTCCGTAATGTCTCTTTATTGAGTTCGTGACGTAGCACACGCACCCGGCGCAGCGGAGCGGTGCGTGGATCACACTGCGTTTTGCGCTGCGGCATGTGGAGGCTGGGCACGGGCAACGCTGAAGCAACGCGTTCAGTGGCAACTCCAGTTGCACGCTGACTTGGCGCAAGCACGCCATGGGCAGGGCTACGCCAGCCTGCACGACACCCGCTGCGCCTCGAACATGCAGGCACCCTTGGGCATGTCGGCGTGCGCCTGCGCCAGGCCATCTCAATCGGATGCAGCGCCGCCACATAGTCGGCAGCCAGGCGCCGGTCTCGCCCCCGCTGGTCTATCGCGATGGCTACCGTACTGCCAGCCCCCTGGCCGGGCGGTATCATGGCGGCCCGCGCGCGGCCTGCGCCGCGTTAGCCCTACAGGATCCACAGCAATGGAAGACCTCCTGATCGTCACCACCGGTGGCACGATCGACAAGATCTACTTCGACGACAAATCGGACTACCAGATCGGCGACCCGCAGATCGGACAGATTCTGAAAGAACTGGGCGTGACGTTTCGTTTTTCGGTGATTCCGATCATCCGCAAGGATTCGCTGCACATCACCGATGCCGACCGCGAACTGATCCGCGCCACCATCGCCGCCCAGCCCACCCGCCACGTGTTGATCACCCACGGCACCGATTCGATGGTGGAAACCGGCAAGGTGCTGCAGACGATCGCCGACAAGACCATCGTGATGACCGGCGCCTTGAATCCGGCGCGCTTTCGCGGCTCGGATGCCGAATTCAATATCGGTTGCGCCGTGGGCGCAGTGCAATCGCTGCCGTCGGGTGTTTATATCGCCATGAACGGCCGCATCTGGAATCCGCAAAAAGTGCGCAAGAACGTGGCCGCCAACCGCTTCGAATCGGTCTGAGTGCATGAGCAAGGCCACCCGCGCCACCAAGGCACTGGACGCGGCCGGCGTGGGTTATGTGCTGCATCCTTACGACTACCAGGCCGATGCCGATGCGAAGGGATTGCAGGCCGCACATGCGTTGGGCCTGCCGCCGCATACCGTGTTGAAGACATTGATGGCATGGGTCGACGACAAGGCGGTGTGCGTGGTGATTCCATGCGACCGCCGGGTGTCGTTGAAAAAACTGGCCAGCGCCTACGGTGGCAAGTCGGCACGCATGATGGACGTGGCCGATGCCGAACGGCGCACCGGCTACAAGGTCGGCGGTATCAGCCCGCTCGGCCAGCAACGGCAGGCGCCGGTGCTGGTCGAAATCACCGCGCTGGACGCACCGGCGTTGTGGATCAACGCCGGCCAGCGCGGACTGCTGCTGGAATTGCCCGGCACCCAACTGGTGCATGCACTCGCCGCACGCGCTTGCGCGCTGTGCGAGTGAACGCGTAGACGCAATGCGCGCATGCCGCTTGGCATGCGCGTGACGCGTTTGGGACTTAACTCACGCGATGCCTCTCGACGGACCGCTTGCGTATTTCGATCTTCCGCCAGTGTCTTCGCACTTCACCCATGCACCACTGCCGCACCACAACACCATGTCGCGTGTTTCGGCACGGCAACGACGCCGCGCCGGCACCACTCAGTACGCTGCGGTGACACTGACGCCGGAAAAGCCCAGCGTTGCCTTCAAGCGCACGTAATAGACGCCCGCGGACGGCGCGGCCAGCGTGCAGCTGTCGCCATTGCCCGGCAACATGCTGCGGCAGCTGTACGCCGCGTCGGTCGGTAACGCACCGGCCCGTACCGAAAGGTCGGCATTGCCGCTGCCACCGGCAAGCGCGACCTTGAGCGAACGTGTGCCGGCCGGCACATTGACCTGGTAATACAGCGAGTCGGAAAGCGCTGCGCTCAGCCCGGTGCGTGCCACATTCCTGGCCAAGGTGGTCGACTCGATCACCGCCGCCACCGCGCCATCGGCATTCACCAGCCCTGCCCCGCAGCCCTGCGTGCAGGCGACCGGCATGGGCCGCGCGCTGGACTTGAGCAGGGCTTTCACCGTTGCCGGCGGCAGCGGATTCAGGGCCACCGACTGCATCAACGCCACCACGCCAGCCACATGCGGCGCCGCCATCGAGGTGCCGCTGTACACCGCATATGCCGCATTGCCCGGTGCCGTGGTGCCGGTATTGAGCGTGGACACGATCGATTGCCCGGGCGCGGCGATATCCACGCCCTTGCCGAAGTTGGAGAAGCCGGCCTTGGCGCCGGCCGAGGTGGTGGCCGCCACGGCGATGACGTTGGCGCAATTGGCCGGCACGCTGGTGGAGACGTCCAGATTGCTGTTGCCGGCGGCCACGACCACCGCGCTGCCGCGCGTGACGGCTGCGGCGATGGCGTTGTTCAACGTCGCCGAACAGGTGCCCGCGCCACCCAACGACAGATTGATCACCGTGGCCGGATTCGGGTTGGCCGGCACGCCGGCGACCTTGCCGCCGGACGCCCACACGATCGCATCGGCGATATCGGACATGTAGCCGCCGCAGCGGCCCAGCACCCGCAACGGCAGGATCCTGGCGTTGAACGCGGTACCGACCACGCCCACCGCGTTATTGCCCACCGCCGCCACGATGCCGGCCACATGCGTGCCATGCCAACTGGAATTGGACGCCGACGCTCCGGGCCCGCATTCGTTGGCCGCGGCCCAGTCGCCCTGGTCGGCCGCGTTCGCATCGCGTGCCGTGCCATCGCGCGCCGTGGCCGGATCAACGATGAAGTCGTAGCCGGGCAGCACATTGGCTGCCAGGTCCGGATGATTGGTGATGCCGGTGTCGATCACCGCCACCACGATGCCCTTGCCGGTGGAACGGTCCCAGGCCGGACGGATGTTGAGGCTGGCGGCGGTCGCGCCCATCGCCCACTGCTGCGGCACGCCGGGGTCGTTGGGAACCAGCAGTGGCCGCATCAGGATGTCCACTTCCACGCGTTTGACCGCCGGGTCGGCGGCCAGGCGCCGCATCAGGCTTTCCGAATCCACGCGGTCCAGCTTGCGGTCGGCCACCAGCAACATCGGCCCGCCACTGAGCCGGCGCGTGGCCGACAGGCCCAGCGCCTTCCCGCGCGCTTGCGGCACGGCACGCGCGATGTCGCCCCATGGCGCAGACAACCCGGTCGCCCGGCCGCTGCCGACGCTGTTCTTGTAGCTGACGATGAAGCGCTGATGGGTGCTGCTGGAATTCAATCCTTGCAGACTGACCTCGCCAGCGGCGGCATGAAACGTGCAGGACAACGCACAGACGAATGCAACGCGGCGCAGTGCGCGCACTGAGTGATACGGCATGACTTCATCCCTCCCCAAGGATCTTGCAACCCGGTTGGCAACGCACTGAAGCCACTGCGCTGCGCCGTGCCCGTTGCGCGTGCATGCAGATGTTGCATGCCTCACGTGGGCTGGCTATCGGCGTGCTACCGGGCGCACTGAAGGCAGCCATGCCGTGCTGGCACGCGCTTCATTCAGCCAGCGCTGGCGGCCCTGGCCGGCGGTGCGGCCATTGCCGCTTCCCGAACGCACACTGCCCCGCGTAGAGCGGGGCAGTGCAGGTTTCAAAGCACCGACACCGGCGTCGGAAAAGACCCGACGCATTGCCGGCATCGCGCCGGCATCGCGGTCGTCGGCGCAGGTTTACGGGGTCTGGCTGACCGCGCCGGCCGCGTTGACGATGCCCGCGCCGCAGCCGCCCGAGCAGGCGCCCGGCAGCGGACGTGCGGTGTTCTTCAGCAGCGTTTCCACCGCCGCAGGCGTCAGCGGACGGCTGGCGACCGACTGCACCAGCGCCACCACGCCGGCCACGTGCGGGGCCGCCATCGAGGTGCCGTTGTAGCTGGCGTAGCTGGCCGAACCCGGCGTGGTGGTGCCGCTGTTCAAGGTCGACAGGATCGCCGAACCCGGCGCGGAGATATCGATGCCGGTGCCGTAGTTGGAGAAGCTCGAACGCGCGCCGGCCGAGGTGATCGATGCCACCGAAATCACGTTGGCGCAGCTGGCCGGGGTGAAGTTGGCCACGTTGGCATTGCTGTTGCCGGCCGCCACCACCACGGTGGTGCCGCGCGACACCGCGCTGTTGATGGCGTTCTGGTAACTGCTCGAGCAGCTGCCGCTGCCGCCCAGCGACATGTTGATCACTTCGGCCGGGTTGGCATTGGCCGGCACGCCGGACACGGTGCCACCCGAGGCCCACACGATCGCATCGACGATATCGGAGGTCGCGCCGCCGCATGCGCCCAGCGCACGAATCGGCACGATGCGCGCGTTGAACGCGGTACCGGCCACGCCGGTGCTGTTGTTGGTGACCGCCGCGATGGTACCGGCCACATGGGTGCCGTGCCAGCTGGAATTGGCGGCCGACGTACCGCTGCCGCACTGGCCGGCCGTGGTCCAGTCACCCTGGTCGGCCGGATTGCTGTCACGCCCGTTGTTGTCGCGTGCACGCGTGGCATCGCTGATGAAGTCGTAACCCGGCAGCACGTTGGCGTTGAGGTCCGGATGGCTGGTGATGCCGGTGTCGATCACGGCCACCACCACGCCGGTGCCGGTGGCGGTATCCCAGGCCGGGCGCACGTTGATGCTGGAGGAAGAGGTACCGAAGCCCCACTGCTCGGACAGGCGCGTGTCGTTGGGAGTCAGCACCGGGTACATGATCTGGTCCACTTCCACGTAGTCCACGCTGGGGTCGGCGGCGATGCGGCGCATCAGGGTTTCGGCGTCGGCGCGGTCCAGGCCACGATCGGTCTTGAGCACTTCCGAACCCAGCGCCGTGCGGCGCACGTGGTTCAGGCCCAGCGCACGGCCGGCGCGTGCCGGCATCGCGCCGGCAACCGAATTGAGCGATGCGCGCATCGAGGTCGGGCTGACCGCCGCACTGGAACCGTCTTTGTATTTGACGATGAAGCGGTCCAGGGTGGGCTGCGAGTCCAACCCGGACAGATTGACCTGACCGGCAAACGCCGGCACGGCCAGCAGCGAGGTCAGCGCGGAAACACCCAGGACTACCAGCGCGCGCGTGGGCGCACGACGTTGCGACACATTGGACATCGATCGTTCCTTATTGGAGAGGTACCGCAGCTGCGGCGAGAGGGCCGGCCCGTTGCCGCACGCTGCGGTTCGGAGCCGGAACTGCACGGGCGCCAGGCCCGTCGGGGCGACTGGCCGGTGTCCATTCCGGCCAAGCGGCAACACGTCGCCTGCGCCTGCCGAAACGGCAGACCTGGGCGAGGTATCGCAGATGGGGTTGAAGCGAGGAAGGCGCGTTCCCTGGCGGTCATGCCAGGGAACGCGTGCAGCGATCCAGCGTCAGTAGCTGGCGGTCAGGGTCACGCCGGAGAACGTGCTGTAAGCCTTGATCCGCACGTAATAGGTTCCCGACGGCGAGGTGATGTTGCAGGTTTCGGCATTGCCATCGAGATACGGACGGCAGGCATAGACGGTGTCGGTGGGCGCGCTACCGGCCCGCACGTACAGGTCTGCATCGCCGCTGCCGCCGCTGGTGGTCACCGTCAGCGTGCCGCTGCCGGCCGGCACCGTGATGGTGTAGTTCAACTCCGCGCCCGTGGCTGCACCCAGGCCGGTCACCGGCGTGCCGTTGGTCAAGGTGTTGCCGGTTCCGCCACCACCACCGCCACTGCTGCCGGCGATGGCCGCCGTCACCGCCGCATCGGCATCGACGATGCCCGCACCGCAACCGCCCGAACAGGCGCCCGGCAAGGCGCGTGCGGTGTTCTTCAGCAGTGTTTCCACTGCGGCAGGCGTCAACGTGGTGGGCGCCACCGACTGCACCAGCGCAACAACGCCGGCCACATGCGGCGCCGCCATCGAGGTGCCGTTGTACGAAGCGTAGCTGGCGTTGCCCGGCGTGGTGGTACCGCTGTTGAGCGTGGACAGGATCCCCGACCCTGGCGCGGAGACGTCGATCCCGCTGCCGTAGTTGGAATAGCTGGCCTTGGCACCGGCCGAGGTCGTGGCCGCCACTGCGATCACGTTGGCGCAGTTGGCCGGCAACGAACCGGACACGTTGGCGGCACTGTTGCCGGCCGCCACCACCACCGTGGTACCGCGCGAGACGGCGCCGTTGATTGCGCTCTGCATCGTGGACGAACAGGTGCCACCGCCGCCCAGCGACATGTTGATGACTTCGGCCGCGTTGGGATTGGCCGGCACACCGCTGACGGTGCCGCCGGAGGCCCAAATGATGGCATCGGCGATGTCCGACAGCGAACCGCCGCAACGGCCCAGCACGCGGACCGGCACCACCTTGGCGTTGAACGCGGTACCGGCCACGCCGGTGGTGTTGTTGGTCACCGCCGCCACCGTGCCGGCGACATGGGTGCCGTGCCAGCTGGAATTGGACGTGGCGCACCCACTGGTCGAGTTCCAGTCGCCTTCGTCGGCAGGATTGTTGTCGCGCCCATTGCCGTCGCGCGCGGCGGTGGCATCGCTGATGAAGTCGTAGCCGGGCAGGATGTTGGCGTCGAGGTCGGGGTGGCTGACGATGCCGGTGTCGATCACCGCAACCACGACGTTGGCACCGGTGGCCTTGTCCCAGGCCGGGCGGATGTTGAGCCCGGCGTTGGTGGTGCCGAAGGCCCATTGCTCGGACAGGCGGCTGTCGTTGGGGGTCAGCGTGGGGTACAGCATCTGGTCCACTTCCACGCTTTGCACGTTGGGGTCGGCGGCCAGCTGGCGCATCAGGGTTTCGGCTTCGGCACGATCCAGCGCGCGGTCGGCCTGAATCAGCTCCGGTCCCACGGCCAGACGACGCACGCTGTTCAAGCCCAGCGGCTTGCCGGCCTTGGCCGGCAACGCACGTGCAGCGGTGCGCAACGAGGTGGTCAACACACTGGGGCTGCTCAGGGCGCTACTGCCGTCCTTGTAGGTCACGATGAACTTCTGGTGGGTCTGCGCGGTGGCCAGGCCACCCAGGTAGACATCGCCGGCAAATGCCGGCGTTGCCAGCGACAGCGAGGTAAGTGCCGAAGCACCCAGGATGCAGAGCGCACGGTGGCGCGGACGAAACGACGCGTTAGACATCGAATTCCCTTCCAGTCAAGAGAACCGCCGAAGCGGTAGTTCCGAAACCGTCGCGATGGCGACTGGCCCAGTGCCCCGGACCGCCCCTGTTATCGATCCGTTCAGCGAACCTATCCCAAAGAAACCGAACTGGACAATACGGAGTTGGTAATTTTCGAAATCAAAATGTCATTGCGTGACTTCAATCACACTTGACTCATGCTGAATTCGACCGGTTCCCAGGCGAAAAAGGGTCTTTTTGCTGTTACGCAAACAAAAAGGCCCCCGTGCTGACACACGGAGGCCATTGTTTGACGAATATGTCTGCTTACGACAAACGCACCAACCACCCGTGGCGGTCCGGCACGCGGCCGTACTGGATATCGGTCAGTTCCTGGCGCAGCGACATGGTCACCTCGCCCGCCGGCGCGGACAGATCGCCCACCGCGAACCCCTCGCCCTTCAGCTCGCCGATGGGGGTCACCACCGCCGCGGTACCGCAGGCAAACACCTCGGTGATCTCGCCCGAGGCCACGCCCTGCTTCCATTCGTCGATGGCGACCTTGCGCTCGATCACCTGCATGCCACGGTCGCGGGCCAGTTGCAGGATGCTGTCGCGGGTGATGCCTTCCAGGATGCTGCCGGACAGTTCCGGGGTCACCAACCTGCCGTCCTTGTAGACCAGGAACACGTTCATGCCACCGAGTTCTTCGATGTACTTGCCTTCCACCGGGTCCAGGAACAACACCTGCGAGCAGCCCTGGGCATAGGCCTTCTGCTGCGGCAACAGCGAGGCGGCGTAGTTGCCGCCGCACTTGGCCGCACCGGTGCCGCCCTTGGCCGCACGTGCGTACTCGGTGGACAACCAGATCGATACCGGTGCCACGCCCTTGGCGAAATACGGGCCGGCCGGGCTGGCGATCACGTAGTACGACGCCTTGTGCGCCGCACGCACGCCCAGGAAGGCCTCATCGGCAATCATGAACGGGCGGAAATACAGGCTGGTCTCCGGCGCCGACGGCACCCAATTGCCGTCCACGGCGACCAGCTGACGCAGCGATTCGACGAACAGGTCCACCGGCAATTCCGGCAGCGCCAGACGGCGCGCCGACCGCTGCAGGCGCTCGCCGTTGGCTTGCGGACGGAAGGTCCAGATCGAGCCGTCGGCGTGCCGGTAGGCCTTGATGCCTTCGAAGATCTCCTGGCCGTAATGCAGCACCGACGCTGCCGGATCCAGCTGCAGCGGGCCGTACGCGCGCACTTGCGCGTCGTGCCAGCCCTGCTCGTTGTTCCAGGAGATGGCGACCATGTGGTCGGTGAAATGCAGCCCGAAACCGGGTGCGGCCAGGATCACGGACAATTCGTCGGCGCTGCGCGGCGACGGAGAACGGGTGGAAGCGAAGGACACGGACACCGGGAGATTCCTGTATGGCGGGCGAAAGGACGCAGCGCCACATCGTGGACATGGCGCGTGACGATCAGAGCATGCCGGTCTCGAGACGGGCCGCTTCGGACATCATATGCCGGCCCCACGGCGGGTCGAACACCAGCTCGACGTCGGCCTCGGCGATGGTCGGGATCATCTCGACCTTGCTGCGCACATCGTCGACCAGGATTTCGCCCATCCCGCAACCGGGCGCGGTCAGGGTCATCTTGACGTCGACCCGGCGCTGGTCGTCTTCCTCGCGATGGCTGACCACCGCCTCGTAGACCAGGCCCAGATCGACGATATTGAAGGGAATTTCCGGGTCGAAACAGGTGCGCAGCTGCTGCCACACCAGCGCTTCCACCTCTTCGTCGCTGGCATTGGCGGGCAGTTCCAGCCCCGGCGGCGGCTCCTTGCCGATCGCATCGCCGTCCTTGCCGGCAATGCGGAACAGATTGCCTTCGACAAAGACGGTATAGCTGCCACCCAGCGCCTGGGTGATATAGCCGTAACTGCCTGCGGGCAGGGTCACCGAATCGCCCTGCGGCACCATGACGGCATCGCAATCGCGTTCGAACTGGACGGGTTCGCTGCTACGGGAATACATGGGCTGGATATGGGGCCGCGCAGGTCGCGCGCAAGTCGGCCATTCTAGCCGACCACGACGCCACCGCCGCCGGCCACCGCGCCAGCCGGGAACGACGCTGCATTCCATCAGCCGCACTGTCGTGGCGTGGCGTGCGTCGCAAAGGCCGGCGCGCGCTCTATCATGTGCGCACTGTCAGGAGCTCCAATGCCGCCCACCACCGCGTCCGCCAGAACGGCCCACTGGCTCTGGCCCCCGCTCCTGTTGCTGGGATGCGTCACCGCCCTCATCGCCTGGCTGCTCATCGCCCTGGCCCTGGGCAACCAGGCCGGCTGGATGGCCGTGGTCGCAGCACTGGAGATCGTCTGGATGCTGCGCCTGGGCACCCTGCATGCAGGCCGCCTGCGCATCGGCGTGGCCATGGTGGCGACGGCGCTGATCATCGCGGGCGCCAACTGGGGCATCGCCTCGGCGCAACTGGGCGGACCGCTGGGCCTGGACCCGTGGACCTCGGCACAGAAGATGGGCACCGGCCTGGCCTGGACGCTGCTGCAACTGGCCAACAACGGCTTCGACTTGCTGTGCTACGCCGCCGCACTGTTGGTGGCGTGGTGGGCGGCGCGTTGAGCCAGGCGCGATTGTTTCAGTAGCCAACATCGCACGTCGTTGAAGCTGACGCGTCAGCTGCACAGATTCGAGCGCCGGTGCTCGTCAAGCGCCATCGCTCCCATCAGAGATGCATGGGAAGCGCTGCGCGTTTGCCGCAGGACCCGTGCCCGCCCGCCATCGCGAGACACGCTGCAAGTACGTCCTGGTAAGCTCCTTGGCGGCATCCATGCCGCCAAGGGTCCCGCGACGGTGGGCGGGCAAGGACCAGTCACGTTGGTCGGGGTGCGTAGCGTTCAAAAGAGCAGCTCGCAAACTGTCCAACCCGGTGCCTTTGTTCTTGAACGAGGCAATCAGCAAACTGTCTGGCGCGGTGCCCTGGCCGATTGCGGGACCGTTGGCGGCATCGATGCCGCCATCGAGCCTCCAGGCACGGATTGACGGCGTGTCCCGCAAGCGGTGAGGGCACCGCGCCTTCGACTAACCCTGGCGTTGATCCGCACGTGTAAGCGCCCCCCTGTAACGCAACAGGACACGACCGACCGTGCGTTGCCTCAAGCATCCGAGCGCGCCTGACGACACACCAGCACTCAATGCCCGCCGCCATCCAGCGCTTTCAATTCGCTCACCAGCGCACCAGCGGCTTCTGCTCCATCGCCGTACAACATGCGCGTGTTGTCGGCGTAGAACAGCGCATTCTCGATGCCTGCAAAGCCCGTCCCCTTGCCGCGCTTGATCACCACCGTGTTGCGCGAATTGACCACGTCCAGAATCGGCATGCCGTAGATCGGGCTGGCCGGATCGGTTTTGGCAACCGGATTGACCACGTCGTTGGCACCGATCACCAACGACACGTCGGTGCTGGCAAATTCCGGATTGATGTCGTCCATGTCGGCGATCAGATCGTAGGGCACACCTGCCTCGGCCAGCAGCACGTTCATGTGCCCGGGCATGCGCCCGGCGACCGGATGGATCGCAAACTTCACCTTGACCCCGCGCGCCATCAAGCGCTGCGCCAGCTCCCAGATCTTGTGCTGTGCCTGCGCCACTGCCATGCCATAGCCGGGCACGATCACCACCCGCTCGGCAAAGGCCATCATCGCCGCCACATCGCCGGCCTCGATCGGCTTCTGCACACCGCTGATTTCCTGCGCCTGCCCGCCACCGCCGAAGTTGGAAAACAGCACGCCGCCGATCGGCCGATTCATCGCCTTGGCCATCAACCGCGTCAGCAAGATGCCGGCGGCGCCGACCATCATGCCGGCGATGATCAATGCCTCATTGCCGAGCACATAGCCCTCGAACGCCACCGCCAGCCCGGTAAACGCGTTGTAGAGCGAAATCACCACCGGCATGTCGGCACCGCCGATCGGTAGCGTCATCAGCACGCCCAAGGCCAACGCCACCACGAAGAACGCAATGATCGCCAACGGCTGCAGACTGCTCGCCGCCCAGACGGCCAGGGCCAGCACCGCCACGGCCACCACCAGATTGAACACCTGTTGACCGGGGAAGGTCACCCGCCGGTCCAGCCGGCCGTCGAGCTTGGCCCACGCGATGACCGACCCCGACAGCGACACCGCCCCGATCGCCGAACCGATCACCGCCAGCACCACCGTGGTGGTGTCCGGCTGCCGCGCCGCCAGCTGCGCAATCGCCTGCGCGCTCCAGTGCGCCGTGTCGCGATTGGCGAAGAACGAAAACCGCAGCAGCTCCACTGCACCGATCGCCGCCGCCGAGCCGCCGCCCATGCCGTTGTACAGCGCCACCATCTGCGGCATGTCGGTGATGGCGACCTTCCTGGCCGACCCCCACGCCACGCCGGTGCCGATCGCCAATGCCGCCAGGATCAGCGGCACGTTGTGCAGCTCGGGCAGGAAGAACGTGGCCACGGTGGCGATCAACATGCCCAGCCCGGCCCAGCGGATGCCGCTGCGCGCGCTCAATGGAGACGCCATGCGCTGCAGGCCGAGCAGGAACAAGGTCGCTGCCACCAGATAGCTCGACTTCACCAGCCACGACAGCAATTCGGCAATAGACACGTTCATGGCGCATCCCCGCCCGGCGGCTTCTTGCTGGACTTGAACATCTCCAGCATTCGCTCGGTCACCACATAACCGCCCGCTGCGTTGCCCGCGCCCAGCGCCACTGCGACAAATCCCAGCGCTTTTTCCAGTGTGGTGTCGGCATGCCCCAGCACCACCATCGCCCCGATCAACACGATGCCGTGGATGAAGTTGGAACCGGACATCAGCGGCGTATGCAGGATCACCGGCACCCGCGAGATGATCACATGGCCGGCGATGGCCGCCAGCATGAAGATGTACAGCGCTACGAATCCGTCGCTCATCGTCTCTGGCTCCACTGGCCGGTGCGGCCCGCCGATCATACCCACGCCACGCCCGTGCGGGCGCCTGTCAACCGAATCCGCGCTCGCCCGTTGACGTCGTATCGTCTCCGCGGAAGCTACGCTGTGCTGGTGGGAACTCCTTTCGATCCGCAAGCTACCGCACCGGCCGCCACCACACCGGTGTCGCTGGATGCATTTCTGGCCGGCATCGGGCCGCGTGCCTTCCGTTTTGCCGAGGCCGGCTTGCGGCACCGCGAAGATGCGCTGGACGCCGTGCAGGACGCCATGGTGAAGCTGCTGGGCTATCGAGAGCGGCCAGCGGAGGAATGGACGCCGCTGTTCTGGAGCATCCTGCGCAGCCGCATCATCGACCTGCAGCGGCGACGCAGCTTTCGTCTGAAGTTCTGGGCACCGGCCGAGCGCGCCGACGACGAAGGTCCGATCGACTGGGCCGACCCCGGCACCGGACCGGTCGACGAACAACAGCATCGACAGGCCTACCAACGGCTGGTCGATGCATTGCGCACATTGCCGGCGCGCCAGCGCGAAGCCTTCACTCTGCGCGTGCTCGAAGACCTGGACGTGGCCACCACTGCCAAGGCGATGGGCTGCTCCGAAGGCTCGGTCAAAACCCACCTGTCGCGCGCGCGCGACGCGTTGCAAAAACAGTTCGAGGATTTCCTGTGAACCGCTCCCACGACCCCGCCCGGCTGGATGCGCAGCTGCGCCAGCTGCACGCCACCGCGCTGACCAGCCTGCCGCCGCAAACCCTGGCGCGCCTGCGCCAGGCCCGCCACGCCGCGGCCCCGACGCGCAGCCGACGTGGCTACTGGTTGCTGGCCACCGCGTGCTCGGGCCTGCTGGCGATCGGCATCGGCCTGCAGCTGCATCCGAGCCAAAGCGTCTCCTCTGGCACCGCGCCGACCTCGCCGGTTGCCAGCACCAGCGCCACCACCGAGACAGACGACCTGCTGGCCCAGAACCCGGACCTGTATGTCTGGCTCGGCTCCGACACCGCCCTGGCCATGGAATAAGCACGATGACCCACACCACCCGCCTGCTGTTGACCCTGTTGCTGTGCACCGGGCCATGCGCCTCCACGCTGGCTCAGGACGGCCCACCCGGACCTCCTCCCCCGGGTCCGCCCATGGACGCGCCTGGCCCACGCGGCCAAGGTCCGCGTGACGAGACGCCCATGCCCGAGTGGGACCAACTGACCAAGCAGCAGCGCCAGGTCATGATCGATGCGCTGCGCGAGCGCTGGAACGACGTGCCCGAAGAACGTCCCAGGATGTACCGGCACGCCCGCCGCTGGCTGGACATGACGCCCGAGCAGCGCAAGCAGGCCAAGGCCGGCATGGACCGCTTCCGCAACATGAGTCCGGAGCAACGCCGCGAGGCCAAGGCCTTGTTCGACCGCATGCGCACGCTCAACCCGCAACAGCGCAACGAACTGCAGCAACGCTGGCAGAAGATGAGCCCGGCCGAGCGCAGCGCTTGGTTGCGCGAGCATCCGCCGGTCGAGGACTGACGTTTCCCAGCACTGCGCAGCGGTCGCAGCAGCGGATTGCGTTTGCTCAGGCGCCGCGCAGGGTTGCGATGGGCGCTGGATATGATCCAGCCGTCGCGCTTGGCATCTTGCAGCATGCCAGGGCCAGTCGCTGCAGCGACGCGCACCCTGCGCACCCCGCGCGCGCGGCCGCGTAAGTGTGTGTAGCGCACGCAGCTGCATGACGTCGCGGCAACCAGATGCATGCCAGCACCCGTGCTGGCATCGGTGGCGTCGCTGGTCGCAAGGACAACCACGAAATCCCTGACCGCGCCAAACCTCAACCTGCCCCAAAGAGCGCTCTTCAGCGCCGGACCGACGACGGCTCGCGATGCGCAGCGTGCTGCCCTTGCCGCATTGCACGCACCGAACTTTCTGCGATGCCTACGCGTTGGTCGGCGCCGGCGCCGACCAACGCGTCTTCGCCAGCAACTCATCGTCCCAGTCGAGCGTCAACGCACCGTCCTTGATCAACAAGGCGGCGAAGGCGTACACGTTGCGCGCGAACATCTCGCTGGCTTGCACTGCGCCCTGGCTGGCCAGATTGAGCGGGCCAGCGATGACCACGCCGTCGAGCTCATACGTTTCGCCCGGGCGGGTGGCCGCGCAATTGCCGCCGGTTTCCGCCGCCAGATCTACGATCACGCTGCCGGCGCGCATGCCACGCGCCATCTCGGTGGTCACGATCTTCGGCGCCGGCCGGCCCGGAACCGCTGCGGTGCACACCACCACATCCACACCTGTGAGATGTTCGGCCAAACGGCGCTGCTGTTCGGCGCGTTCGTCGTCGCTGAGCTGGCGCGCGTAGCCGCCTTCGCCGGCAGCGCTCACGCCCAGGTCCAGAAATCGCGCACCCAGCGAGGCGATCTGCTCACGCGTTTCCGGCCGCACATCGAAGCCTTCCACCTGCGCGCCCAGCCGTTTGGCCGTTGCGATCGCCTGCAGGCCGGCCACGCCCGCACCGATCACCAACACCTTGCACGGGCGCATGGTGCCGGCCGCGGTGGTCAGCATCGGAAAAAAGCGCGGCGCCAGTTGCGCGGCAATCAGCACCGCCTTGTAGCCGGCCATGCCGGCCTGCGAGCTCAACACATCCATCGATTGCGCGCGCGTGGTGCGCGGCAGGCGCTCCAGGGCAAACGCGATCAATTGCCGCGCGGCAAATGCCTGCGCGCGCGCCGGATCCGTGTCCGGCGCCAGCATGCCGATCACCACCGTGTGCGGTTTGCAGCCGAGCAAGGTCCCGGTAGAGGGCGCCTGCACGCACAGCACCATCTCGGCCTGTGCCACGGCGTCGGCGCCGGCAAGCTGCGCACCGGCCTGCAGATACGCGGCATCGTCCATGCTACTGGCCCGGCCGGCCCCCGGCTCGATCCACACGCCGGCACCGAGCGCGACCAGTTTCTTGACCGTTTCCGGCGTCGCGGCCACGCGGCGTTCGCCAGCGGCCCGTTCTTTCAGCACCAGCACCTGCACAGCCATGCGTTGCTCCGGTCTTGCGCCCAGTCGCGGCGATGCTAGCAGAGCGCGGCGCCACTGCCGGCGGTACCGGCAACGACGCCAGTGCAGCGCGCGCGTGCCACATGTCTACGGGAAGCCGCAGCGGCTACCCATGCGCGTGGACCGCTCAGTGCACCGTGCTGTTGTTCTGCAACGGATCCAGACGATCGATCACACCCTGCATGGCGCTGTCGAAAGCGCCATCGTTGATGTGCTCGCGCAGGCGGCCCAGGCGCACCATTACCGCCAGTTCTTCCGGCGAGGCGACGCAGAAACGCACGCCACGTCGATTGACGAACAGCAGGCGCTGCGAAATCGGGCTCACCCACGACAGCTTGCCGGCCTGCACCTTGCCGTCCTTGTCGACAAAATCCAGCCACGTGCCGATATCCATCGCGCGGAAACGTTCGGCGTCGGCACTGTCGATGCTCTGCGCGACCGCTTCGGCACCCAGCACCACGCTGACGCTTTCGGCAGCCGGTGGCGGCAGATTGACCTGCGGCAGTTCCGGCAGGGCTTTTTCCAGTTCCGGGCGCGCTTCGGCGATCGCCTGCAGGGTGTCGTGCAAGGCGGTGATCGCCACCACCACCGCATCCCCGTGCAGGCCTACGCTGGCGAACACGCGGTGCAGCGCCGGCTGCCACACCTGCAGCCATGGCTTGCCGACGATATGGCGGCGCGCTTCGGCCAGTTCTTCCAGCACGCCGTCGGCCAGCGCCAGGGCCTCGATGGTGCCGGGACCTTCCTCGCCGTCGCGCAGGATCGCCATGGTCAGGTGATGCAGCCACGGCTGGCGCAGGAAGTCGTCCACCGCCTTGGGCAGGCCCGCGTCTTCGGGGGCACGCTGCTCCAGTTCCGACAGCGCGCGGCTGCGCGCCAGTTCGAGCTTTTCCTGCCCGCGCTGGGTCTCGGTAGCACGACGCTCGGCAATTTCCACCCGGCGCCGGTGCTGCGACAGGAAGTCGCGGAATTCTTCCTCCAGGGTGAGAAAGATCGCCAGGTTCTCGTTGAATTCGGCCACCAGGCGGTCGACGATCTCTTCGACCTTGCCCATCAGCACGCGCTCGGCAGCGCTGTCGCCGTTGTTGCCTTCGCAGGCCTCGGCCAGCGAGTTGAGCAGGCGCCGCGCGGGGTGGGTCTTCTGCACGAACATCTTGCGGTCCAGCAGCGCGACCTTGACGAACGGCACCACCAGGCGGCCGATCATTTCGCGCGAGCGATTTTCCAGATCGCGCTCGTCCAGCATCACATCGAACAGCATGCCGACCAGGTCGATGGCGTCTTCGTCCATCGGGTCGAGCTTTGCAGTGGCCGGGTCCACGCCCAGCCGCGTGGCGCTGGAAAGCACCTCGTTCTTCAATCGCTGCGCAAGCGATTCGGTGTCGTCGCCGATGGCCGCCTGCAGCGTCGCGCTGGGTGTGGCCTGCAACAGCGACAGCACCGACATCATTTCGCGCTGGCTCAACGGGCGTTGCTGCCCCACCGCGACGGTGGCGGCAGAAGCGGCGGTGTCGCGCACGCTGCGGGTCTGTTGCAGCAACTCGTGCAGCGCCTCGAGCAGCATGCCCTGGCTACCGCCGGGATGGTCGGCCTCACCGTCCATGCCGCCAGCCCCGCCACCATCGGCATGCCCGCGCTGCGTCGCAGCCTGCATGCGGCCGCGGCTATGCGCCCAACGGTCAAGGAAACGGTTGGCCCAGGCCGGTGCGTACTGATCACCCTGATCGTCGCCACCTACCTCGGCGTGACCGCCCTGCGCCTCGACCTGGGCGCGCTCTTCCGGCGTTTCGCCACGCGGCTGCATGCGCGGCGGCGCGCGCTTGGCCTGCGAAATTTCCGGCATCACCCCGGCCTTGGCCAGGGTTTCGTCCAGGCGTGCGTACAACTTGCCGATCGGCTCGGCCAGATCGCGCTCGCACAGCTTGATCAGCACCAGTCGCACTTCCGGCGCCAGATCGCAGGTGGCGAAGGCTTCGTGGATCGCCACACCCAGATGTTCGGGGCCAATCGGGTTGGTGTCGGCCATCAGCTCCAGCCCGCCGGCGATCCAGCCCAGGCGGCGGTCCACCCGTGCCAGCACCTGTTTGAAATCGCGCAACAGCACCGTGGCCAGATTGCGCACAGCCAGCCGCGATTCGAGCACGTGCTCGGGCACCAGGCTCAGCGGGCCGCTGCCCATGTCGCCGGCCAGCACCACTTCGGCCGACAACGGCGTGCCGAGCACCAACGCCTGCCAGCCGTCTTCCAGCTGCTGGCGGAACTGGCGGGCGACCTCTTCGCGCTTGCGGCGCAATTCGCGCATGCCATCGAGAAACAGCAACTGCGACGCGCCAGCGGATTCGGCACGGTCGAACAGCACATCGTCGAAATGCGCAACTGCAGCAGCAAAAACCTGCGCGAGCGCCGGCACGAACACGTCGTGGGCCTGCTCGAGCAAGCGTTGGTCACGGCCCGGGTGTCCCGACGGACTGGGCTGAAAAGTCATGCGCAAAGGCTCCCCGCCTCTGCAGGCGTGAAAATTTTCGAACGAGAAAAAACAGACGCGGCCCCAAATTCCGCCCGTGCATGGTAGGCGGTTCGCGCATCCGTTAAGTGTGACATGTTACTCACTTTACTCGTGACCGCCCAGGGTTTGCGTGTCAAGCGGCCATCCTAGCTCGCCACGTCGCGGTGGAGCTTGCCGGCAGTCATTCTGCGCCTGCGGGTGTTAAGCCTTCAGCTTCGCGGGCGCTTCCGGACCATCAGCCACGCCTTGCATCGCGCCGCAGCGGCAGCGGCAGCGGCAGCGGCATCGCAGTGCAGGCGCAGGCCGTCCAGCAACGCCGTCATCGCCAGCTCCTCCGGTGAAGCGAGGCACAGCTGCCACCACGCCGGTTGGCGAACATCAGGCGCCCGGAGATCGGGCTGATCCACGACAGCGTGCCTACTTGTCCGAGAACGTCGCGGCCAATGAAATCCAGGTGGGTGCCATTACATGAGGTCGATCGCGGCGGCCACGGCCCCCACCGGCCATGCTGCGGCGAGCGTTGGGAAGCGGCCGTCTATAATTCAATGCCTCGTTGCCCCGACCCGGATTTATGCACGCACCGTATTCGCTCCAGGCGCTGGACGCGCGCCGTTCGGTTCCCTCCAAACAACTCGGCGCGCCCGGGCCGGATGAAGACACCTTGCTGCGCATGCTCACCTCGGCGGTGCGCGTGCCCGACCACGGCAAGCTGGTGCCGTTCCGTTTTCTGCGCATCAGCGGCGCCGCGCGCGCTGCGCTGGGGGATTTCCTCGCCGAGCGCACCCTGGCCGCCGACCCGCTGGCATCGCCGGCCACCCTTGCCAAGGAACGTGGACGCTTCAGCGACGCACCGGTGGTGATCGTGGTGATCGCCTCGCTGCGCCCCGAGCACAAGGTGCCCGTGCAGGAGCAACTGCTCACCGCCGGCTGCGTCTGTTTCGCGCTGCTGCAGGCCGCGCAGGCGCACGGCTTCGGCGCGCAGTGGTTGAGCGCGTGGATGGCCTACGACCCGGCGGTGACGGGCTACCTGGGCCTGGAAGACAACGAACGCATCGCCGGCTTCATCCACATCGGCACGCCGCGCATGCAGGTGCCCGAACGCGAGCGCCCGGACCCGCGTGCCTTGCTGCGCGACTGGACCCCGTGACCACACCGACCGACCCGCTCGACGCTGCGCCGCTGGCCATCCGGCGCCCGACCCCGCTGTATCTGGTGGATGCCAGCCTGTACGTGTTCCGCGCCTGGCATTCCATCCCGGACGAATTTCAGGATGCGCAGGGCTGGCCGACCAATGCGGTGCACGGGTTTGCGCGGTTTCTGCTGGACCTGCTCGAACGCGAGGATCCGCAGCACATCACCATTGCCTTTGACGAAGCCCTGGACAGCTGCTTTCGGCATGCGATCTACCCGGCCTACAAAGGCAACCGCACGCCTGCGCCGGATGCGTTGCGCCGCCAGTTCGCGCATTGCAAGGCGCTGTGCGCAGCGCTCGGGCTGAGCGTGCTGGCCCACCGCGATTACGAGGCCGACGACCTGATCGGCAGCGCGCTGCACAGCGCGCGGGCGCACGGCTTGCGCGGAGTGATCGTGTCGGCCGACAAGGACCTGTCGCAGTTATTGCTCGAGCATGACGAGCAATGGGACTACGCGCGCAACCAGCGCTGGGGCATCGACGGGGTGAAGGCGCGCCATGGCGTGCATGCGCACCAGATCGCCGACTACCTGGCGTTATGCGGCGATGCCATCGACAACATCCCCGGCGTGACCGGCATCGGCGCCAAATCGGCAGCGGTGCTGCTGGCGCACTTCGGCAGCCTGGATGCGCTGCTGGAGCGCATCGACGAGATTCCCTTCCTGCGCCTGCGCGGCGCGGCGCAAATGGCGGTGCGGCTGCGCGAACAGCGCGAACACGCATTGCTGTGGCGTCAGCTCACCACCATCGCGCTCGACGCGCCGCTGGCGCTGACCGAAACCGGCTTCACGCGTGCCCACGCCGATGCGGACATGCTCACAGGGTTGTGCGAGAGCCTGCGCTTCGGCCCGCTCACCCGGCGCCGTCTGTTGGCCGCCAGCACCGGCGCCGCCGCACCGTTTCCTCCCGTTTCCCTGGCACAAGGTCCCCGCCCATGAACCGACACGACACCCCGCCCACCGTGGTCTACGAAGGCAAGTACCAGCGCATGGTCGTACGTGGCACCTGGGAGTATTCCGAACGTGTGCATGCCGGCGGCCTGGCCGCGATCATCGTGGCGGTGACGCCGGACGATGCGATGTTGTTCGTCGAACAGTTCCGCGTGCCGCTGCAGGCGCGCACCATCGAAATGCCGGCCGGACTGGTAGGCGATGTGCATGCCGATGAGTCGATCGAACTGTCGGCCATTCGCGAACTGGAAGAAGAAACCGGCTGGACCGCCGAGCATGCCGAAGTGTTGATGATCGGCCCCACCTCGGCCGGTGCCAGCAGCGAGAAGATCGCCTTCGTGCGCGCCACCGGTCTGCGCAAGGTCGGCGACGGCGGCGGCGATGCTAGCGAAGACATCACCGTGCACGAAATTCCACGCGCGCAGGTCGGTGCCTGGCTGGTGCAGAAGATGGCCGAGGGCTATCAGATGGACCCCAAGCTGTGGGCCGGCCTGTATCTGGCCGATCACGCATTGGACGGCACCCCGCGTGGCTGACGCAGCCATCGAACCCTTGCTCGGCGCCGACGATCCGGCGCCGGTCACCGTGCACAACGCGCAGGCCGCATCGCCGTGGCTGTTGATCGCCGACCACGCCGGCCAGCGCGTGCCGGCGCGGCTGGCCGACCTGGGCCTGCCGCAGGCTGAGCTGGATCGCCATATCGGCTGGGATATCGGCATTGCGCAGGTCACGCAGCGGCTGGCCGAGGCGCTGGATGCGTTGGCCATCGCGCAGACGTATTCGCGCCTGGTGATCGACTGCAACCGCCCGCACGACGCACCCAGCCTGATGCCGGCGGTCAGCGACGGCACCTTGGTTCCGGGCAACCAGCACCTGACCGACAGCGACCGGCAGCAGCGCATCGCTGCGATCTTCGCGCCGTATCACGCACGCATCGCCGCCGAACTGGATGCGCGTGCACAGCGCAGTCAGCCGACAATATTGGTGTCGATGCACAGCTTCACCCCGGTCATGGCCGGCAACGCGCGGCCCTGGCATGCCGGCGTGCTCTACCACCGCGATACGCGGCTGGCGCATCGCCTGTTGCAGGCGCTGCGTGCCGAACCCGACCTGGTGGTGGGCGACAACCAGCCGTATGCGGTCAGCGATGCCACCGATTACGCCATCCCGGTGTATGGCGAGGGCCGCGGCCTGCTGCATGTGGAACTGGAAATCCGCCAGGACCTGATTGCCGACGCGGCCGGGCAACAGGCCTGGGCAGCGCGCCTGGCGCGCATCCTGCCGCCGTTGGCAGATGCCTTGCTGGCGCCTTGAGCAGCAGCGTTTGGCGCCTGCATGCAGGCACGTTGAACATCTGCAATCTGTAGGAGCGCGCTTGCGCGCGATGGAGCGTTACCGGTAACGCCGCAGTGTGCGCACGCGCGCTCCTACACGTCATGCGTATGTCATCGCACCTCAGCGCGTGCCGCGGAGTGATCATGCACATCGACCAAAGCGAACTCTGATCGATGTGCATGCATTCGCTCACGCAAACCCGTCGGTGGCACGCACCAAGGCATCGACGTTTTCCGGCTCGAACGCCGAATGCCCGGAAGCCGGGCTGATCTGCAACTGCGCCTTCGGCCACACCTTGTGCAGGTCCCACGCGCTTTGCAGCGGGCAGACCACATCGTAGCGGCCGTGCACGATCACGCCGGGAATGTCGGCAATGCGATGCGCGTCGCGCAGCAACTGGTCTTCGACCTCGAAGAAACCGCCGTTGACGAAGTAATGGTTTTCGATGCGTGCGAACGCCAGGGCAAAGTGCGCGTCTTCATGCCCGGTGACGAAGTCCTCGTCCACATGCAGGAAGCTGGTGGCGCCTTCCCACACGCTCCAGGCCTTGGCCGCGGCCAGGCGCGTGGCCTCGTCATCGCTGGTGAGGCGGCGATGGAAGGCAGCGATCAGGTCGCCGCGCTCGTCCTGTGCAATCGCGTTGATGTAGTGCTCCCAGGCATCCGGGAACAGCCGGCTGGCGCCTTCCTGGTAGAACCATTCCAGCTCGAAGCGGCGCAGCAGAAAGATGCCGCGCAGCACCAGCTCGGTGACCTGCTGCGGGTGGGTCTGCGCATAGGCCAGCGCAAGCGTGGAGCCCCAGCTGCCCCCGAACACCTGCCAGCGGTCGATGCCCAGATGCGTGCGCAGCCGTTCGATATCGGCCACCAGATCCCAGGTGGTGTTGTCCACCAGATCGGCATGCGGCGTGGACCGGCCGGAACCGCGCTGATCGAACAACACGATGCGGTACTTGGCCGGGTCGTGGAAGCGCCGCATCTTGTCGTTGCATCCGCCGCCAGGGCCGCCATGCAACATCACCACCGGCTTGCCCTGCGGATTGCCGCACTGCTCGAAATACAGCGTGTGGCGGTCGTCGACCTTCAGGCTGCCCTGCTGGTAGGGCGTGATCTCGGGATAGAGCGTGCGCATGCGTCGGTCCTGCGGGAAACCGCTAGTGTATCGGCTGCTGCGGGCGCACACGGGCAACGCCATGTGATCGAAAAGACCGGTGCGCGGTGATGGGCGAGGCGCTGAAGAGCACATCGACCTTGCGCGCTTGCCGGCAGGCGGGCGCACTCGGTGCGCGCAACCGCTCGATCGAACGCGCGTGCTCCGCTCCGGAACGTGCGGCCAGTCTGCCGACAATGACGCTGCGGCAATTGCTCAGCCGGCCTGGCCCGCAGCTGGCGACCAGCGCCCCAAGGTCACGCGATCGCGCCGCTCCAGATCCTGATGCGTGGCCACCGCAGCGAAGCCGCGTGCGGCCAGCAGTTCGGCCACCGCCACTCCCTGGTCCCAGCCATGCTCCAGCAGCAACCAGCCGCCGGGCAGCAGATGCGCAGGCGCATCGGCCACGATCAGGCGAATATCGTCCAGCCCGTCGCTGCCCGAGGCCAGGGCACTGGCCGGTTCGTAGCGCAGATCGCCCTGCTGCAGGTGCGGGTCGTGGGCGGCGATATACGGCGGGTTGCTGGCGATCAGGTCGAAAGCCTCGCCAGCCAGCGGCGCAAACCAGCTCCCCTGCCGGCAGTCGACATTGCGCAGCCCATGGCTGTCTGCATTGCGCCGGGCCATCGCCAGCGCCGCGGCGCTGGCATCGGTGGCGATCACCTGCGCCTGCGGACGTTCACTGGCGATGGCCAGCGCGATCGCGCCGCTGCCGGTCCCCAGATCGGCGACACGACGGCCTGGCACGGTGTCCAGGCGCTCCAGCGCGAGCTCGACCAGCACCTCGGTATCGGCGCGCGGGATCAGCGTGGCCGGCGAGACCGCCAGGTCCAGCGTCCAGAATCCGCGCGAGCCGGTCAGATAGGCCACCGGCTCGCCGGCCTCACGGCGCTGCACCAGGGCATTGAAGGCCTGCGCGACCGATAGAGGCACCGCATCGCGCCCGTGCATGAACAACCAGGCACGATCACGGCCCAGCGCGTGCAGCATCAGCGCTTCGGCATCGCCACGCTCGACCCGCCCGGCAACGCGGCGAAGCAGCTGATCGGCGGGAATGGCAGCGAGATCGTCGGACATACGGGCTGTTCACCTACACGCAACATCGGCTGACCATTATCGACCATGGCGTGCACCGCGATTGCGCTAGATGCAATCTGACGGGTCGATAGCCTAAGACTATCTATGTAATTCCATCAATCGATTTGAGGAATCTATCGATCCTGCCTACCATGGCGCCTGTTCCATCCCCCGCCCCCTTTTCACCGCACGAGGAAACTCAATGTCTCTCATCAACACCCAGGTCCAGCCGTTCAAGGCGAATGCGTACCACAACGGCAACTTCATCGAAGTCACCGAAGCCAGCCTGAAGGGCAAGTGGTCGGTGCTGATCTTCATGCCGGCCGCGTTCACCTTCAACTGCCCGACCGAAGTGGAAGACGCCGCCGACAACTATGCCGCCTTCCAGAAGGCTGGCGCCGAGGTCTACATCGTCACCACCGACACGCATTTCTCGCACAAGGTGTGGCACGAGACCTCGCCGGCCGTGGGCAAGGCGCAGTTCCCGTTGATCGGCGACCCGACCCACAAGCTGACCCGCGCGTTCGGCGTGCATATCGAAGAAGAAGGCCTGGCGCTGCGCGGCACCTTCATCATCAATCCGGAAGGCGTGATCAAGACCCTGGAAATCCACGACAACTCCATCGCTCGCGACGTCACCGAGACGCTGCGCAAGCTGACCGCGGCACAGTTCGTGGCCAACAATCCTGGCCAGGTCTGCCCGGCCAAGTGGAAGGAAGGCGCCAAGACCCTGGCTCCGTCGCTGGACCTGGTCGGCAAGATCTAAGCCGGCTGTCACCTCCGGCCCGATAAGGGCCGGGGGTGAACCGGAGCCGGTGCCGGGCTGCCCGCCAGCCGCCGCCAGCACGCATCCCGACCTCGCGCCGGCTGCGGTTCACTCCCTTCCTTCCCGGCGACCTGCCTCAGCGCAGCGACGCCACGCCCTCCCCTTGCCCATTCCCAGGAGTTCTCCATGTTGGATGCCAATCTCAAGACCCAGCTGACCGCCTACCTGGAACGGGTGACGCGGCCGATTCAAATCAACGCCTCGATCGACGACAGTGCCGGCTCGCGCGAAATGCTCGACCTGCTGGAAGAGTTGGTCCTGCTCTCGGACAAGATCAGCCTGGACATCCACCGCGACGACAACCAGCGCAAGCCGTCGTTCGCACTGACCACGCCGGGCCAGGACATTTCGCTGCGCTTTGCCGGGCTGCCGATGGGCCACGAGTTCACCTCGCTGGTGCTGGCGCTGCTGCAGGTGGGCGGCCACCCGTCCAAGGCGGCAGCCGAACTGATCGAGCAGGTGCAGCACCTGGAGGGCGACTACCAGTTCGAAACCTATTTCTCGCTGTCGTGCCAGAACTGCCCGGACGTGGTGCAGGCGCTGAACCTGGCGGCCGTGCTCAACCCGCGCATCAAGCACGTGGCCATCGACGGTGCCTGGTTCCAGGACGAAGTGGAGGCCCGCCAGATCATGTCGGTGCCCACCGTGTACTTGAACGGCGAGCTGTTCGACCAGGGCCGCATGACGCTGGAGCAGATTGTCGCCAAGCTCGACACCAATGCCGCCAAGCGCGACGCAGCGAAAATCGCCGCGAAGGAAGCGTTCGACGTTTTGGTGGTGGGCGGTGGCCCGGCCGGTTCGGCAGCGGCGGTGTATGCCGCACGCAAGGGCATCCGCACCGGTGTGGCGGCCGAGCGTTTCGGTGGCCAGGTGCTGGACACCATGTCGATCGAAAACTTCATCTCCGTGCCGGAAACCGAAGGCCCGAAGATGGCCGCCGCGCTCGAGCAGCACGTGCGCCAGTACGACGTGGACATCATGAACCTGCAGCGTGCCGAGCAGCTGATTCCGGCCGGTGCCGACGGCCTGATCGAAATCAAGCTGGCCAATGGTGCCTCGCTCAAGAGCAAGACCGTGATCCTGTCCACCGGCGCGCGCTGGAGGCAGATGAACGTGCCCGGCGAAGACCAGTACAAGAACAAGGGCGTGGCGTATTGCCCGCACTGCGACGGCCCGCTGTTCAAGGGCAAGCGCGTGGCGGTGATCGGCGGAGGCAACTCCGGCGTGGAAGCGGCGATCGATCTGGCCGGCATCGTGGCGCATGTCACGCTGGTGGAATTCGACGACAAGCTGCGCGCCGACGAAGTGTTGCAACGCAAGCTGCGCAGCCTGCACAACGTGCGCATCATCACCAGCGCGCAGACCACTGAGGTGCTGGGCGACGGGCAGAAGGTGACCGGTCTGGTCTACAAGGACCGCACCGGCGGCGATATCCAGCACATCGAGCTGGAAGGTGTGTTCGTGCAGATCGGCCTGCTGCCCAACACCGAGTTCCTGCGCGGCACGGTGGCGCTGTCGCCGCGCGGCGAAATCATCGTCGACGACCGCGGCCAGACCGATGTGCCCGGCGTGTTCGCCGCGGGCGACGCCACCACGGTGCCGTACAAGCAAATCGTGATCGCGATGGGCGAAGGTTCCAAGGCCGCGTTGAGCGCATTCGACCATCTGATCCGCACCAGCGCACCGGCCACTGCCGACAGCGTGGCCCAGGCGGCATAAGCGAGCGCCTGCTTAGCGCCCGGCCGACCCGGGCGCTAGGCTTGCAACACGCGCCAGTCGTTCCCCGTCACCGCAATGAAGGCTGCTGCACATGAATCTGCGTGACCTGAAATATCTGGTAGCCCTGGCCGACCACAAGCATTTCGGCCGCGCTGCGTCGGCCTGCTTTGTCAGCCAGCCGACGCTGTCCACCCAGATCAAGAAACTCGAAGACGAACTCGGCGTGTCGCTGGTGGAGCGTGCGCCGCGCAAGGTCATGCTGACCCCGGCCGGCCGCGAAGCTGCCGTGCGTGCGCGCAGCATCGTGGCCGAGGTGGAACAGATGAAGGAAGCCGCACGCCGCAGCCAGGACCCGGAAGCGGGCACGGTACGTCTGGGCATCTTTCCCACCCTGGCCCCGTATTTGTTGCCGCACGTGGTACCGCGCATCCGCGAGCGTTTTCCGCGTCTGGAATTGCTGCTGATCGAAGAAAAGAGCGACCAGCTGATGCACCAGTTGCGCGAAGGCCGGCTGGATGCCGCGCTGCTTGCATTGCCATTGCAGGACGACCAACTGCATGCCGAATTCCTGTTCGAAGAACCCTTCGTGCTGGCCGTGCCGGAAGGCCACCCGCTGTCGCGACACGACAGCATGACCCTGGACGACTTGTCCGAGCAGCGCCTGTTGCTGCTGGAAGATGGCCACTGCTTGCGCGACCAAGCACTGGATGTCTGCCACCTGGCCGGGGCGATGGAAAAATCCGAATTTCAGGCCACCAGTTTGGAAACCCTGCGCCAGATGGTCGCGGCGAATGTCGGCGTGACCTTGCTGCCCCTGCTGGCGGTCAAGCCTCCGGTTGCGCGCTCGGAAAACATCCGCCTGATCCGCTTCCGTGAAGACAAGCAGCCCAGCCGCCGCATTGCGATGGCGTGGCGGCGCAGTTCGGCCATGACCGCGTTTCTGGAGCAGCTGTCGCAACTGTTCAAGGAATTGCCCGAGAGCCTGTTCACCGTGGATCAGCCTACGATGGGACCGAAGGCGGTTGCGGCTTAGGGAATCGGGAATCGGGAATCGGGAATCGTAAAAGCGTATCGCGGTTGCGGTCGCTTTGGCTGCGGTTGGAGGTTTGGAATTGGGCGGCGCGCGAGCGTCGCTTTTTGTTTGTGTGCAGCACTCTTGCCCAAGGTTGGCGGCGCATCAATCCGCCGCTGTCCGCGCGACGCGGCTGGTGGGCGGCACGCTGCCCACGCGACCATGCGATTTATTCCCTTGCTTGAGACCGATGGCGCGGCGTTGCGGCACGCGGTGGGCGCAGGCCCGTTTGCAGCGGCTGTATGCCCTCCCCCTCCGGTTGTCTCAACCGCAGCGCTTGCTCGCCGCACCAGGCCCGCAGCGACTGCCTGGCGTCCCTGCCGATGTCTTGGCTTCGCACCATCCATGCATTGCGATCAGCCGCCGGCGCCCTCATCTTGTCAGTGCTGCTTGCCATGTCGGCGAGCCGTTTCTATGAGGAGACTGCCATGACTTCGCAACACCACAGCGGCTTGCCGCCATCCATCCTGGTGTCCAGCCACGACCTTGCCCGGCTTGAGGCATTGCTCGATTCGTCAGCCTTCAACAAGCATCCCGCCGCCACTGCGCTGAGCGACGAACTGGGCCGCGCCCGCGTGCTGCCGCCCGACCAGATTCCCGGCGATGTTGTCACCATGCACTCACGCATCGAATGCGAGGACCAACTGCATGGCGAACGGCATACGCTCACCCTTGTGTACCCGCATGAGGCCGATGTGCAGCACGGCCGCATCTCGGTGCTCGCGCCGGTCGGCAGCGCGTTGCTCGGCCTGTCGGTCGGCCAGAGCATCGATTGGCGTACGCCCGACGGACGCGACCTGCGCCTGCGCGTGACTGCCGTGCACGACCAACCCGCAGCAGCGGGCGACTTCCGGCGCGCGGCGCGCTAACGTAGCGCGCTGCGCCATCCCCGACCCGTTCCACGATTCGAGAGAACCCGCATGACTGCATCCCCCTCCAAGCTCGCCCAGCTGCGTGAACTGTCCGTTGTCGTTGCCGATACCGGCGACTACGACGCCATCAAGCGCCTGCAGCCGGTCGACTGCACCACCAATCCCACCCTGGTCAAAAAGGCATTGGATCTGCCGGTGTATGCCGACCTGATCGAACGCGAACTGGCCTGGGGCCGCGAACACGGTGGCGAAGACCGCACCAGCACCGTCAACGAAGTGGCCGACCGCCTCACCGTCGGCGTCGGCGTCAAGCTGGCCGAGCTGGTCCCGGGCCGTGTCTCCACCGAAGTCGATGCCGACCTGGCGTACGACACCCAGGCCACCATCGCCAAGGCGCGCAAGTTCGTTGCGATGTACGCCGAGCGCGGCGTGTCCAAGGACAAGATCCTGATCAAGATTGCAGCGACCTGGGAAGGCATCGAAGCCGCGCGCCAGCTGCAACGCGAAGGCATCGACTGCAACCTGACATTGATCTTCAACCGCGCGCAGGCGCTGGCATGTGCGGAAGCCGGCGTGTTCCTGATCTCGCCGTTCGTCGGCCGCATCCTGGACTACTACGTCGCCCAGGGGCAGACCCCGGCCAGCATCGACGAAGACCCGGGCGTGGTCTTCGTGCGCACCGTCTACAACGAGTTCAAGCAGCGCGGCTCGTCCACCGTGGTCATGGGCGCCTCGTTCCGCTCCACCGCGCAGATCGAAGCGTTGGCGGGGTGCGACCGCCTGACCATTTCGCCGGACCTGCTGGAAAAGCTCGACGCCGAGCACGGCGAATTGCCGCGCAAGCTCTCGCCGGCCAAGGCCGACAATGCCCAGTTCACCCCGATCGACAGCGACAGCTTCGCTTCGGGCCTGGCCGCCGACCCGATGGCCACCGAGAAGCTGGCCGGCGGTATCGACACGTTCGCCAAGGACTTGCACGCACTGCGCAAGACCATCGCCGACAAGCTCGCTGGCTAATCACACAGCGAGCCTGTTCTGCATACAACGCCTGCAGCTGCCTGGCTGCGGGCGTTGTCGTTTTTGAGTCTGGTTTAGAGATGTGCGGCCAAGCCGGTCTGCATCGCGATAACGGGTAAGGATGCGGGCAGCTCGTGGACGTGGACGTGGGCGTTGCCGCTTCCGCAGCCGGCATTGGCGGGGATCGAACAGCAGCCGCCTGTCAGCGCCCCTGCACGACAGACAGAAGACCGCGCGGCACAGTACAGCCATGCCTGCGCCGTGTACCGCTTGGACCAAACCCCCTGCTCTCCACATATCGCTTACACCCGCTGCACGCGCACTGCCTAGAATCCGGATTCACTCAACTGGCGTAACGGACAATGGCAAACATTGCAGTGGTGATGGTCGATGGCGTGGCCGATTGGGAAATCGGCGTGGTGCTGCCGGCAGCACGCGAATGGTTCGGCGACCAGGTCGCCATCGCCAGTATCGACGGGCAACCGCTGCAGTCCATCGGCGGGGTGCGCATCACGCCAGAATTCGCCCTCTCCGATCTGGCGCCACTGCAGGCCGATCTGTGGATCCTGCCCGGCAGCGAACGCTGGCAAGCCGGCGAAATTCCCGGGCTGAGCGGCTTGCTGGTCGAGCGCGTGCAGCAGCAGCGCCCGGTCGCGGCGATTTGCGGCGCCACCCTCGCCTTCGCCTATGCCGGCCTGCTCGATGAGCGCGCGCACACCAGCAACGCGTTGGCCTTCTTGCAGGAGCACGTGGTGCCGTACGCAGGCGCCGCGCACTATCGCCACGAAAAGGTCGTCAGCGCCGATGGCGTCATCACCGCACCTGGCACCAGCCCGGTGAATTTTGCATTGGCATGCATGCGGCAATTGCATCCGGAGCGCACCGATACGCTTGCCCAGTTGCGCGGCATGTTTGCCGGAGAATTCGTTTAATCCAACGGATTTGGGCCGGCATGGTTGATGCGCTGCATAGGCCTACCATTCCGATGCGCCAAACCGGTCGTTCGCGCACCCTGGCGCCTTGCTTCCAATGATGGCGCAACGAACGTCACGTGGGCTGCGCACCGGTTTTGACGCCGCGCGTGCCGCGGCAGCGCGCAACTGCCAATTCGCGGCACAACTCCACCGAGCCGGTTCGCCTGCAGACGCACCACGCCATCAGCGGCATGCCTGGCGAGAATGGCACTCAAAAAAGATGGCCGCGCCGTCTCCGACGCAGCCATTCAAGTTGCCTAGCACGCACTCCCATGCAGTGCCTGATCGTGATAACGCTGCCGGTCACTGTCGGCCATCGGCACGCTGCCACGATCATGTGGACGACAGCGTTTCAATCCGGCCCGCCTTTCCGTCAGGCATCCAGCCCGATCGGGCAGCTCACTCCCGTGCCGCCAAGCCCGCAATAACCATTGGGGTGCTTGGCCAGATATTGCTGATGATCGTCTTCGGCGTAATAGAACGTGGGCGCCGGGAAACGGATCTCCGTGGTGATTGCGCCGTACCCGGCTGCAGTCAGTTGTTGCTGATACGCATCGCGGCTGGCAAGCGCGGCGTCGTACTGCGCCTGCGTGGTGCAGTAAATCGCCGAACGGTATTGCGTGCCGACATCGTTACCCTGCTGCATGCCCTGGGTGGGGTCGTGGCTTTCCCAGAAGGTGCGCAGCAATTGTGCGAACGACACCGCTTGTTCGTCGAACACCACCAGCACCGCTTCGGTGTGGCCGGTCTGCCCTGAACACACTTCCGAGTAGGTCGCGTTCGGCGTCTGCCCGCCGGCGTAACCCACCGCTGTGGTGTAGACCCCTGGCACGTTCCAGAACTTGCGTTCCGCGCCCCAGAAACAGCCGAGCCCGAATTGCACCTGGGCCAGACCGATGAACTCTCCGCGCAACGGATGGCCGTTGACCAGGTGCGTGTTATGCAGCGGCAGCGCTTGCTCGCGCCCGGGTAGTGCCTCGCCCGGGCGTGGCATACGTTGTTTGAAGGCGCCGATTCCCAGCATGGTGCAACTCCGCAATCGTGAGGATTGCCTGCTGGATGGCGCCGGCCAGAGCCACTTTCAAGCCTGCCCGGCCAGCGCCTGTCGCCCGCGCCGCATTACTTCGCCTTGGCAACCGCCGCGCGCGTGTCCACTTCCGGCATCGCCGAGCTGTGGTGGTTGATGATCAACCACTTGCCGTCGCGCTTTTCGTACACGAAGGTGTAGCGGGCCTGCACGTTGCTCTTGTTGCCGTGCTTGTCGGTCAGCGTGAAGGTGTACACCCCGGCATCCACGGCGCTGTCGTCGTCGAGCACGCGCACGGTGCGGTAATTGACCACGCCCTGCGGCTTCTTGGTCAGGAACATCTCGAAGTAGTTTTCGATCTGCTCGCGCGAGGCGCGCACTTCGTTGGAGACCGTCGGCAGCAGCACGCCGTCCGGTGCGTAGAGGTCCGCCACCTTGTGCGGGTTGCCCGTGGCCAACGCCGCATTCCAGGTGTCGAACAGCGCAGCGACTTCGCGTTCCTCGCCGCCGGCCGGCAGCTTGGCCTTGTCGGTGTAATGCATCACGCCGCCAGCCAGCGCCGGGGTGGCAGCCAGAGCCAGAACCAGAGAGAAGAGGGTGCGACGCATGGGAAATCTCCGTGTGATTGATGGGGGTGCCTCAGCGGGCAGGGCCAGTATCGAAATCAAGCAGCCCCAACAATTCTGCCGGGTGGCATATACTCAAATATGCTGATCGGCCTAGAGCGAGCCTATGGAAACTCCCACCAATGCTGGCGATTGGCGCCTAGCCTTGCGCCGCGAGGCCTCCGATAGCGCGCGTTGGCAGGCGCTGTGGGAAGCTGCCGTTGCACTGCGCCAGGTGCACAGCCCCGAGCAGGCCTGCGATGCGGTCCTTGGCCGGGTGCTGCTGCTGCTGGGCCTGGAACACGGCGCAGTACTGGCGCAGCGCGGCCCGCGCGCGCAAGTGTTGGCCAGCCGCGGCCGTGCATTGCCGCCCGGTGCCAGCGCCGCCGGCGACGGCCAGGAAGCGGCCTGGTTGATGCCACCGCGCCCGTCCGACATCCGCGAAGCCAGGGTGCCGATCCACGCGCTGGGCACCACGCACGGCATGGTCTGCGTGGCCTGGAGCGAAGGCCGCCCGGCCCCCGGCAATGACGACGTGCAGGCGCTGCAGGCGTTCGCGCTGCTGCTGCCGGCGATGGTGGCGGAGCCGGCCAAACCGATTGCCACGCGGCGGCGCAAACCGCTGCAGGACGACCGTCTGGGCGCGCTGAGCAAGCGCGAAAAACAGGTGTTGTCGTTGCTTCCGCGCGGACTCACCAACGCGACCCTCGCAGCTGAACTGGGGATTTCTCCCGGCACGGTGAAAGTGCACGTGGAGCGAATCCTGCAGAAACTTGAGGTAAAAGATCGCACCCAGGCCGCGGTGTACGCGGTCCAATCCGGACTTGCGCTATGAATGCATTGGCGGTGCGTTGGAACGATTGGCCGATTACCCGCAAAAGCCTGGCGGTGGTCACCCTGCCGCTGCTGTTGCTGGCCGTTGCGTTGATGGCGATCTACAGCGTGGAACGGCAGAACATCGCCGCCGAAAACGACGTGCGGCAGACCCTGGAAGTGCTCAGCGATCTGTATGAAGCGCACGCACTGTTGGCCGAAACCGCGGCCGGCGTGCGCGGATATCGTCTGGTGCGGCGCGATGAATTCCTGACCCCGTATCGCGATGCCGAGCCGCGGCTGCAGCGCGTGGCCGACCGCCTTTCGCAACGCATCACCGATCCCAGCCAAGCGCGGCGCTTTGCGCGCATCAAGCCGCTTTTTGCGGAAAAAATGCAGGGTTGGCGCCGATTGCTGGCACCGGATCTGAGCCGCGAAGAAGAGATCCGGCAACTGTGGGATGGCAAGTACAAACTCGACATCCTGCGTGCGGAACTGCGCGAGTTGCGCAATTACGAAACCGCGCAGTTGCAGGTACGTACCGCCAAGGCGCAGGGGCTGCGCCAACGCAATCTCATCATCACCTTGAGCGCGGCGATGCTGGGCGGGCTGGGCGCGGTATTTGCGGTGGCATGGTTCGCCTCGGCATTGTCCGGGCGCCTGCGCACCCTGGCCGCCAACGCCGACCGGCTGGGCGAAGGCCTGCCGCTGGCACCGCAACCGCGTGCCGGCGACGAACTGGGCCAGGTCGGCCAGCGTCTGGCGCAAGCCAGCGAATTGTTGGCCGCACGCGCAGCCGAAGCGCAACTGGCGCGGCGCGAGGCCGAAACCGCCAACCGCGCAAAAACCGAATTTCTCTCGCGCAGCAGCCATGAACTGCGGACTCCGCTCAATGCGATCCTGGGCTATGCGCAGGTGCTGGAAATGGATCTGCCCGAGCCGGGTCATCGGCGGCATCTGCAGCACATTCTGGGTGCCGGCAGGCACTTGCTCGGGTTGATCACCGAGCTGCTGGACATCGCGCGTATCGAAGCCGATCAACTTGATCTGAGTCCGGAGCCGGTCTCGGTACGCGCGGCCGTGCACGAAGCCCTGGGACTGATCGCGCCGGATGCCGACAAGCATGGCATTGCACTGCAACCGGCATCCATCGACGGACCCTGGACGGTGCGCGCCGATGCGCAGCGGCTGCGCCAGGTGCTGCTCAATCTGCTGTCGAACGCGGTCAAGTTCAATCGTACTGGCGGGCAGGTGCAGGTGAGCGCGCAGGCCGATGGCGAACAGGTGCGTATCACCGTGGCCGACCAGGGCGCGGGGCTGACCCCGGCGCAGATCGAACGCCTGTTTACGCCGTTCGAGCGGTTGGGCGCCGAGCGCTCTGCGGTGGAAGGAACGGGGCTAGGGTTGGCGCTGAGCAAGCGCTTGATCGAGGCGATGGGTGGACAGATCGGCGTGGACAGCAGCAGCGAGGGCGCGCGGTTCTGGATTTCGCTGCCGCAGGGCGAGCATCAGCACAGTGAACCGGCGCGGCCGCTGGTACCGCCAAGCAGTGCCGGCAGCGGCGTGTGCCGGCTGTTGAGCATCGAAGACAATCCATCCAATCAGGCGTTGATCCGCACGCTCACCGAGCGTCGCCCGCAGTGGCAGCTGCTCGAGGCGGCCAGCCTGGCGCAGGCGCGTGCGCTATTGCAGCACGGCGCGCCGGATCTGATCCTGCTGGACCTGCACCTAAGCGATGGCAACGGCGAAGAGCTGTTGCGCGAATTGCAGGCGCAGCCGGCGCTGGCGGCCATCCCGGTGGTGGTGATCAGTGCCGATGCCACCACCGCCACACTGGCGCGCGTGGGCAATCAAGGCGTGCGCGCCTATCTGACCAAGCCGCTCGACGTGGCGGAATTCTTCACCGTGATCGACGGGTTGCTGGCATGACACGCGACGAAATTCTCGGTTCCCGCATCCTCATCGTCGACGACGAGCCGGCCAACGTGCGGTTGCTCGAAGACCTGCTGCAACGCGAAGGTTTCCAGCAAGTGATCGCCACCACCGATCCGCTACGGGTCATGGGCCTGGTCTCGGCATTTGCCCCGGACCTGATCCTGCTGGATCTGAAGATGCCCGAGTTGGACGGCTACGCGCTGCTGGAACAGCTGGCGCGGCTGTCAGACCCTGGCCGGTTCCTGCCCGTGATCGTGCTCACCGCCGACCCCAGCCGCAGCGCGCGCCACCGCGCCCTGGGCCTGGGCGCCAAGGACTTTTTGACCAAGCCGCTGGATACCTTCGAAGTCGCACTGCGGGTCTGGAACGTGGCCGAAACCACCGTGTTGTTCAAGCGTCTGCGCGCATTGGCCGCGCCGGATGCAGCGCCGCCGGGGTGGCGTCAGCAGGAATGACGCGCATACATCGCAGGAGCGCACCTGGGCGCGACGTGGCGTTTATCGGCAGAGCCTCGTCGCGCCCGGGTGCGCTCCTACGACTGGCGCTGCGCTACAGCGCCCGCGTGACCTGCCCGCACAAGCCGATCTCCGCCAGCACCGCCTGGGCCTGAGTCAAATGCATATCTGCCACGCAGACCTGCAGCACGCCGAAGGCGGGCAGCTCGCCGGCACCGCCCAGCAGCGATTCACCGAAGACAAACGCGGTGATGCCGGCATCTTCCAGCGCGTGCTTGGCCAGATGCGCATCGATGAGGTGACTGGCGCGGTAGGCGATCTGCATCTCAGCTGCGCTCTGCACGTTCGCGCTGCGCGCCATTGCGCCAGTCGCGTAGCGCCGGCAATGCATCCAGCGCCGCCACATAATCTCCGGCCGCTTCAAACAGCGGCACGCCGTAGCTGGAAAAACGCAGCGCCACCGGCGCATACATCGCATCGACAATGCCGAACTGCCCGCACAGGAACTGCCCGGCATGGCCGTGCTCGGCGCGCAGGCTGGCCCACAGCGCCTGAATGCGCGTGATGTCGCGCTCGGCCGCGGCATCCCACTGGGCAGGGCCCGGCGCGCGGGCCAAATTCATCGGCAATTGGCTGCGCAAGGCCGCAAAGCCCGAATGCATCTCTGCCGCGGCCGCGCGCGCCTGTGCACGCACGGCCAGGTCGGCCGGCCAGCCGCGGCCGTCCAACCAGCGCTCGTTGATGTATTCGCAGATCGCCAGCGAATCCCACACATGCAGGGCGTCGTCCCACAGCACCGGCACCTGGCGGGTCGGCGAATACCCGGCAATGCGCGCCTGGAATTCGGGCGTCGCCAGCGGCAGCGCGACTTCCTCGAACGGCACCCTGAAGTGTCGCAACAGCAGCCACGGCCGCAACGACCAGGAAGACAAGGTCTTGTCGCCGATCACCAGACGGGGCAGTGGCATGGGCAGGAGCGCTCCAACGGGGTCGGCGCAGCGTACGCGTCGCGGCCGATACCCGCCAGCCATGCCCGGCCGCAGGCACGCCTGGTCCTGCAGCACGCGCGCAAGGCAGCGCGTGCGGGCCAATAACGTGAAAAGGCCAAGCGCGAGGTGAGAGGGGGCCTTGCGCCGTGGTTGCTGCGCAATGGGCACGCCGACCGCGCCTGCTCGCCAGGTCCGTCAGCGCCGCCTGGCGTGCCGTGGGTTGCATCGTGAAGCCGGCGACGACAGATCCGCACATCGCCGGCACCGCCTGCAGGGGCTATCCGGGACCCAACCCCGCGCAAACCAACGCCCGGAAGCCGCCCCGCCGCGCCCCGCGCCTACCCCTAACCGGTGCCACCGCCTAAACTTGCGGTTTACCCATTGCTGATGCGCGCATGTCCGAGACCCTAGCCACCGACGCCACCGCCCCGGCGGAGAAGAAAGACTTCATCCGCCAGATCGTCCGCGAGGATCTGGCCAGCGGCAAGCACACGGTCATCCGCACCCGCTTCCCGCCCGAGCCCAACGGCTACCTGCATATTGGCCATGCCAAGGCGATCTGCCTGGATTTCGGCCTGGCGGCCGAGTTCGGCGGGCTGTGCAACCTGCGCCTGGACGATACCAACCCGGCCAAGGAAGACCCCGAGTTCGTGGTGGCCATCCAGGACGACGTGCGCTGGCTGGGCTATGAGTGGGCACAACTGCGCCACGCCTCGGATTATTTCCAGGTGTATTACCTGGCCGCGCAGAAGCTGATTCGCGATGGCCATGCGTTCGTGTGCGACCTGTCCGCAGAACAGGTGCGGCAATACCGTGGCACGCTGACCGAGCCCGGCCGCAATTCGCCGTTCCGCGAGCGCAGCGTCGAAGAAAACCTGGAGCTGTTCGCGCGCATGCGTGCCGGCGAATTCCCCGACGGCGCGCGCACGCTGCGCGCCAAGATCGACATGGCCAGCGGCAACATCAACCTGCGCGACCCGGCGCTGTACCGCATCAAGCATGTGGAGCACCAGAACACCGGCAATGCGTGGCCGATCTACCCCATGTACGACTTCGCGCATTCGCTCGGCGATGCAGTCGAAGGCATCACCCATTCGCTGTGCACGCTGGAATTTGAAGACCACCGCCCGCTGTACGACTGGTGCGTGGACAAGGTGGACCTGGCCGGTCACCCGGAACTGCTGCAGCCGCTGCTGGACAAGGGCTTACCGCGCGAAGCGGCCAAGCCGCGTCAGATCGAGTTTTCGCGCCTCAACATCAACTACACGGTGATGAGCAAGCGCAAGCTCACCGCGCTGGTGGAAGAGCAGCTGGTGGACGGTTGGGACGACCCGCGCATGTACACGCTGCAGGGCCTGCGCCGGCGTGGCTATACGCCGGCGGCGATGCGGTTGTTCGTGGACCGCGTGGGCATCAGCAAGCAGAACTCGCTGATCGATTTCTCGGTGCTGGAAGGTTGCCTGCGCGAGGATCTGGACGCCGCGGCGCCGCGCCGCATGGCAGTGATCGACCCGCTCAAGCTGGTGCTGACCAACCTGCCGGAAGGCCATACCGAAACGCTGCAGTTTTCCAACCACCCCAAGGACGAGAGCTTCGGCACACGCGAAGTACCGTTTGCGCGCGAGCTGTGGATCGAACGCGAGGATTTTGCCGAGGTTCCGCCCAAGAGCTGGAAGCGCCTGGTGCCGGGCGGCGAAATCCGCTTGCGCGGCGCAGGCATTGCGCGCGTGGACGAGGTGATCAAGAACGCTGACGGCGAGATCGTCGAACTGCGCGGCTGGCTCGATCCGGAATCGCGTCCGGGCATGGAAGGCGCCAACCGCAAGGTCAAGGGCACCATCCACTGGGTCAGCGCCGTACACGCGGTGGAAGCGGAAATCCGCCTGTACGACCGCCTGTTTTCGGTGGAAAAGCCCGACGACGAATCCGAAGGCAAGACCTACCGCGATTATCTGAACCCCGAGTCCAAGCGCAACGTGCGCGGCTACGTGGAGCCGAGCGCTGCGATGGCTGCGCCGGAGCAGGCGTTCCAGTTCGAACGCAGCGGTTACTTCGTTGCCGACCGTCGCGACCATAGCGCGGCCACGCCGGTCTTCAATCGCAGCGTGACCTTGCGCGATACCTGGGCCAAGTAACCACGCAGGACAGACAGCGGCGCTGTTGCAAGGCGGGCGTCGCTGCTCCCTAGGTTGGGCGGCGGCTGCACGGCTGCAGAGGCCGCACCTGCGTCGTCACGCACCCTTTCGGCCGCAACGCCGATGCGCAGCAAGCGGCTGCCACGCCGTGGACCGCTTCAGGCCATCACGATCGTGGCGGTGGCGCATGCGCTGCGATGGCATCCCATTGATTTGCGCAGCGCCATCGCACGCACGCGGCGCCATGCGTGTGACCGACGACATCACAGAAGCTGGAACAGCGCACTGATGCAGCGTGCGGCGTTGCATCCGTCTGCAGGGCCCGCCTTGATCAACGCCCTGCCGCACGGCACGCTGCAATGCATGCCCTGAGGAACAGCACGATGCGTGAACGCTTGATGGTGGGTGTCGCCTGCGGAATCGGTGCGGGCGCGCTGTGGGGGCTGGTGTTTCTGGCGCCGCAATTGCTGGGCGCTTTTACGCCGCTGCAATTGGCGGTGGCGCGGTATCTCTCGTATGGCGCCGTGGCGACCTTGCTACTGGCGCCACGCGCGCGGCAGACCGCTGCCCGGCTGGGCGCTGCCGAATGGTGGGCGTTGGTGCGCTTGAGCCTGATGGGAAACCTGATGTATTACGTGCTGCTTGGCAGCGCCGTGCAGTGGGCAGGCAGCGCGGCAACGGCGTTGATCATCGGGCTGTTGCCGGTGGTGGTCACCGTGATCGGGACGCGTGCCGCCGGTGCGGTGCAATTGCGACGTCTGGCCGCGCCCTGCGTTTTGTGCGTGATCGGCGTGACATTGGTGGCAGTGGATACCGTGCAGGACGACTCCGGCCAGCAGGCAAGCGATCGCCTGACCCGGATCGCCGGCCTGCTGTGCGCGGCGGGTGCGCTGGTGTCGTGGTCGGCCTATTCGATCGCAAATGCACGCTGGTTGCGGCGGCGCCCGGATCTGTCCGGCGGCGACTGGTCGCTGCTGACCGGCGTGGTCACCGGCGCACTGGCGTTGTTGCTGGCGCCGGCGGCCCTGATCGGCAGTGCCGCGCATGCACCGCTCGAGTGGGCCAGTTTCTGGGGCGTGTCGCTGTTGCTGGGCATCCTGGCCTCGATCATCGGCAATGCGCTGTGGAATCGTGCCAGCCGCGTGCTACCGCTGACCCTGGTCGGGCAGATGATCGTATTCGAGACGGTGTTTGCGCTGCTGTACGGCTTCGCCTGGGAAATGCGCCTGCCCACGCCATTGGAGTTGGCCGCCATCGCCTGCCTGCTGGTCGGCGTGCTGTGGTGCGCAGCACTGCATGCGGAAGCGAAATGACCCCGGTACCTGATGCACGCAGCGGCCTAGATTGCAGGCTGTATCAGCCAGCGATGCCGCCATGTGCCTCCCGCAACCATGCTTACGCCCACCTGCAAATACCTTGCGCGGCGCGGTGTTTTCGCTGTCGATCGGCCTGGCGGCCTGCTCGCCGCAGCCGCCCGTCTCCAACGCGGCGACTCCGGCCGAGGTGTTCTGTACGCTGCTTCCGGGTCGGCCGGATGACGATCTGCCCAGCGATCGCCGCGACGAAAGCATGCAGCAACTGGACCTTGCCACGCGCTGCCACCGGTCACTGCGCAGACGGCGTTGACTTCACCAAGAGCAGCTGACAACACCTAGCGGGCAGTCGTCAGGCGGATACGACGGCGCGGAGCAACCGGAGTGGACGCGTGGTACATGCCGATTCCGGGCAGCGGCCGCGCCCGCCCGGCGGCTGCACAGTCGTTTCGTTAGCTGCTCCAAGGCTGCAGGCGTGTTTCGGTCACACGCGACGCCGTCGCCAGCGTCATCAGCCACAACGCGCGCACGATCTGGCTTGCGGAATTTTCTAGCTGATCCTGCGCGTGCCACATTCCGCGCACCCGGGGCTTACCATGGCCGCTCACCTATCCTGATCGGAGCGGCTGCATGTCCCGTCTTTTGTCCCGGTGTCTGAGCACGCTGTTGCTGCTGGCCTGTCTTGGGTCGATTGGCTGCGTGGCCGCACCACCGACCGATACCGCCACGCCACCTCCGGCGACCGGCTCGACACGCGGCCCGGCAGCCGGCAAAGCGGTGGTCGTCACCACCACTTGCCGCACCGATGCCGATTGCACGGTGAAGAACGTCGGCAACTGTTGCGGTGCGTTTCCGGCCTGCGTCAACGTCAACAGCGCCACCGACCCCAACGGCGTACTGGCGCAATGCCAGGCTGGCGGCATGATGAGCGTGTGCGGCTTCCGCGAGATCAGCGCCTGCCAGTGCGTGGCCGGTCAATGTGCCGCAAAGGACGCGCAGGCCGATACACTGCGCCCCGCCACTCCCCCTACAGAAACGGTCCACTGATGCTTTACGCGCACATCCACCTCACCCTGCCCGACTGGATCCACGCGCATGTCGACGACAGCCGCGCCTATCCCAGCGATGAGGACAAGGTGGCCCTGGTGATCGAGCTGTCGCGGATGAATGTGCGCGAACGCAGCGGCGGCCCGTTCGGCGCGGTGGTGTTCGGCCCGGACCATCGCATCATCGCCGCCGCAGTGAACCGCGTGGTGCCGCAGACCACCTCGCTGGCGCATGCCGAAAACATGGCCTACATGCTGGCGCAACAGCGCCTGCAGACGCCACGCTTGAACGATGTGCTGTCGCCGGTGACGCTGGCCACCTCCGCGCAGCCGTGCTGCCAGTGCTACGGCGCGACCGTATGGGCCGGCATCGACCGCCTGCTGATCGGCGCGCGCGCCGACGACGTGATGGCGCTGACGCAATTCGACGAAGGCCCGTTGCCGGCCGACTGGGTGGGTGAACTGAGCCGCCGCGGCATCGAGGTGGTGCGCGACGTACTGCGCGACCAGGCGTGTGCAGTGCTGCGCAACTATGGCGAGGGCGGCGGTGACCATTACTGATGTTGCCGGCGCAGCGGGCGCCCTCCTGCAGGTGCAGCGATGAGCGGCCTGCTGTGTTATTGCCGGCAGGGTTTCGAACCTGAGCTTGCCGCAGAACTGAGCGCGCGCGCTGCATTCGTCGGCATCGCCGGGTATGCGCGCACCCAACGCAACGACGGCTATGTGCTGTTCGTCTGCGACGAGGCTGCGCAACTTGCAGCAAAACTGCAGTGGCGCGAGTTGATCTTCGCCCGGCAAAAGCTGGTAGTGATTGCCGAGCTGAAAGGTATCGACCCCAAGGACCGCATCACGCCGATCCTGGCCGCGTTGGACGGGCAGCAGCGGTTTGGCGATCTGTGGGTGGAACACCCGGATTCGGACGCTGGCAAGCCGCTTGCAGGCCTGGCGCGCAGCTTCGGCAATGCACTGCGACCGGCCCTGCGCAAGGCCGGCCTGCTCACCGACAAGCCGCAGCCGCGCCAACCGCGGTTGCACGTCTGTTTTCTCGACGGCGACCACGCCTTGCTGGCGGTGGCCGACAACGCCGACAGCGCGCCGTGGCCGCTGGGCATTCCACGCCTGAAATTGCTGCCGGAAGCGCCTTCGCGCTCTGCCCTCAAGCTCGACGAGGCCCTGCTGACGCTGCTCACGCCCGAAGAACGCGACGCACTGGTCAAGCCGGGCATGCGCGCGGCCGATCTGGGCGCTGCGCCCGGCGGCTGGACCTGGGTACTGACGCGGCAGCACGTGCACGTCACCAGCGTGGACAACGGCCCGCTGCGCGAGCATGTGCTGGAGACCGGGCTGGTGGAGCACCTGCGCGCCGACGGCTTCCACTGGAAGCCCGCGCAGCCGCTGGACTGGATGGTCTGCGACATGGTGGAGCAACCGCGCCGCGTGGCCGAACGCATGGCCACCTGGGTGCGCGAAGGCTGGTGCCGCAACACCATCTTCAACCTCAAGCTGCCGATGAAAAAGCGCTGGGACGAGACACGCCTGTGCCTGGACCTGTTCGAGCAACAGGCAGAAAAATCATTGATCGTGCGCGCCAAGCAGCTGTATCACGATCGCGAGGAGATCACGGTACTGGCGATGCGGGAGTGAGGCTGGGATTCGGGATTTGGGATTCGGGAATCGGGAATCGGGAATCGGGAATCGTAAAAGCGGTTGGCCGGTTCGGCTGTATATGCTGTCGTCGATTCCTTCGACCACCGCGCGACGTTCACGGAGCGTTTTGAATCATTCCTGCACAGCGATGCTCTGAGCGTTTGAAGCGCGCCTGAGGCGTGCAACGGGAATCCTCGTGATGGTTGGTCCCGTGCCTTGTAGTAGAAATTGCTTCCCGACTGGCGCGACTCGCTTTTGCGAAATTGACGCTTGCTCTTCTCACTGAATCAACATTTCTGCGGCCGCTGGTTGCCGCTGGTGTGCTGCTTGCAGCTGTCGGCCATTGATTGCGGGCGTGACGCACCGCGGCCGGTTGGTCGGTTGGCCGCTTGCTCGCTCCATAGTCAGGATGTGTGTTGGCCGCTGTGTGCTGCCATGCCTGGCGGCCCTGGGCCGCTGCTTGCTATTGCGGTGGCCCCGGCGGCACTTGGCCGCCGGAACCAGCTCATTTACAGCACGATGCGCTTGCTGCCCTCGCGCGCCGAGCGGTAGATCGCATCGACGATGCGGATGTCGCGCAGGCCTTCTTCGCCCGGCGCACGTAATGGCGTGCCGTTCATGATGGCCAGCGCGTCTTCGTCCATCTGCAGCGCTTGCTGATGCGGCACCTTGGCGTCGAACACGCGGCCATCGCTGGCCTTGCCGGTCACGCCCTGGTAGCTCTGGAACGGCGACAACTCGTACCAACCGCGCTCGCATTCGGCGCGCAGCACATTCATGTTCTTGCCGAAGCTGGTCTTGCACTCGGCGCGCACCGCATTGGGAAACTCCAGGGTGAAGTCCATGTGCTCGTCGACTTCATCGAACAGATCGGGTCGGTCGGTCCAGCGCTTGGCCGTTACTGCCAGCGGCTCGGTGCCCACGGTGTAACGCGCGGCATTGAGCGGATACACGCCCATGTCGTACATCGCGCCGCCACCGAACTGCGAGCGCAACCGCCACGGGCGGTCGGCCTTGGCGGTGCCTTGATAGCCGTTGTACCCGGCCTCGGCACGCACGCGTTGCATCGCGCCGAACGGTTTTTCGCTGGCCATCGCAATCACGCGCCGCGTGTTGGGCTCATGCTGCATGCGGTAGCCGATCGTCAGCGCCACCTTGTTGCGTTTGCAGGCAGCAATCATGGCCTCGCATTCACCGGCGTGCATCGCCATCGGCTTCTCGCACCACACATGCTTGCCCGCGGCAGCCGCACGCAGGGTCAGTGGCGCATGCAGATGCGTTGGCGTGACGATGTACACCACATCGATGTCGTCGTTGTCGGCGATACGATCGAAGTTCTCGTAGTTGTAGACATTGCGGTCGGCGATGCCGTACTTGGACTGCCACTGCGGAATCTTCGACGGCGTGCCGGTGACGATCCCGGCAAGCTTGCAATGCTTGGTCAGCGCCAGGCCGGGCGCGAGCTGTTCGCTGGCATAACTACCCAACCCGACCAACGCGACATTGAGCGGTTTTCCGGGCTTTTTCTTCGGCACTGCCCACGTCGGTGCAGCCAGCAGGATGCCTGCACCGCCAAAGGCGGCAAGCAAGCGGCGACGTGTGATCGATTCCACGGACATGCAAACCTCCTTCGCGAGTGTGGGCGTACTGCTCGCGCACCTTACTTGATCGGGTGTGATCACCGCCATGGTCGCGCTGCACGTTCTGGCACACTGCTGGCGATCACATCCGGAGCATTGCGCATGACCGTCGTTGCCCATCTTCGCTATCTGCCGCTGGCGCTCCTGTTGTCCAGTTCGCTCGCCAGCGCTGCCGACACTCCCTTCGTTGCGCGCGATCTGATCGGCGATGGCGCATTCACACACAATGCCGAAGGCCCGGCGACCGGTCCGGATGGCGCGCTGTACGCGGTGAACCTGGGCAAGGACGGCACCATCGCGCGCATCGCGCTGCAGGCCGACGGCGGCGCACGTGCCGAGGTGTTCGTCACCTTGCCCGAGGGAAGCACCGGCAATGGCATCCGCTTTCGCGACGGCACCATGTATGTCGCCGATTACACCGGCCACAAGATCCTGCAGGTCAACATGCAGACGCGTGCGGTCAGCACGTTCGCGGCATTGCCCGAGGCAGATGGCCCCAACGATCTGGCGCTGGCGCCCGATGGCAGCTTCTACGCCAGCGACCCGAACTGGAAGGACAATGGCGGGCGCTTGTGGCACATCGGCCGCGACGGCGCGGTGCGGCTGCTGGAGGCAGGGATGACCACGCCCAACGGCCTGGATGTCAGCCCCGACGGCAAACAGCTGTATGTCAATGAAAGCATGTCGCGCAAGGTGTGGGCCTACGACCGTGGCAGCGACGGCAGCCTGCGCAACAAACGGCTGCTGATCAGCTTCCCCGATTTCGGCATGGACGGCATGCGCTGCGATGCCGACGGCAATCTGTACATCGCCCGCTACGATGCCGGGCAGATTGCAGTGGTGTCGCCGCAGGGCAAGCTGCTGCGCACGGTTGCATTGAAGGGGCGCAAGGCCAGCAACGTGGCCTTCGGCGGCGCCGATGGCAAGCAGGTGTTCGTCACCTTGCAGGACCGCGGCGCAGTTGAAACGTTCAGGTCCGATCGTCGCGGGCGCGAAACCGGACACTGAAACTGGCGTGTGCGTCGCATTGGTTCTCAGGCCGCGCAACAGCGTCCTGGCATGCTGCAGGTCACCTGTGGAGGACTCCCCATGCAACCGATCGAATTGAAGGACGCGGCCGCCTTCGGCAGCGAATTTCTGCGCCTGACCCTGTTGCAGGGGTTCCAGTCGCTGACCAAGCGTGACCTGGAATTGTTGATCTTCGTGCTGCTCGAACGCGATGGCGCCATCTCGCGCAACAGCTCCAACGCTGCGGTCGCATTGCAGTTGCGGGTGACTTCGGCCAAGGTCAAGGCGCTGCGGCGCGATGGCTATGCGCGTTGGCGCTCGCTGGTGCCCGAAGAGGGCGACGCCGCGATGCAGCGCATCGTTGCCAACGTGCTCACCGAAGACAATCTGCGCTCGGGTGCAAAACATGTCAGCGAACGCAGCCGCAAGGAAGGCTTTTTGGCGGTGCGCATCGAACATCCCGACGACGCGCAACAGTTCGAGCAAGCCATTCTCGATGTCGGTGCGCTGCCGGTGTACGAACGCAACCGCGAAGTGGTCGCGGTGCGCTTCGACACGCTGCTGAAAATCGCCGAGCGCTGGGGCTACCTGCAACCGGATCCGCACGCCACTGTGCGCGCATTGCAGAAGCTCACGCCCACCGCAGAAGAGGTGTCGGATCTGCTCAAGAAGGACATTGCGCAGTTGCGCTGGGACGACGTGCGCCGCGCACTCAACAGCCTGGGTGCCAAGGCGGTGACAAGCACGGCGGAGGGCGGCCTGAAGGGACTACTGAAGATCGTCTTCCCCTTCATTCCCGGCTGAGTGGCGCCAACCAGAGCACTGCGCGATGCAATGCGCAGTGCTCGCTCAGGGCAACGATGCAGCAGCGCGACAAGACCCGTTCGCCGCCTCTGACAATTCAACAGCGTATCCCCGTCGCCAAGCGGCGCGCCACCGTCACGCACAGCGCAAAAGGCCGCCAGGCTCTATGCTTGTGGGCTGTTCCGCATCAGGGGGATCTGATGACCAACCGCAGTCTTGCCACACTCGTCTCAACGCTGTCGCTATTGCTCTGCACTGCCGCACAGGCGCAGCAGGCGCCCACGCCGGCCAGCAGCATGCCGCTGATCGACGTGCCCAGTGCCATCCGCACCCAGCCGCTGTCCAGTGGCGAGGTCACCCATCAAACCGAACTGGAGCGCCCGCGCGGCGAATCCAGCGTGATCGTGCGTTCGATCCAGCCCAATAGCGTGGTCGGCAGCTACCGCATCGATTTTGAAGCCATGGATACCGATGGCGATGGCCGCATCAGCCGTGCAGAGGCGCAGGCCAACCCTGCCCTGGCCGATGAATTCGACGCGCTCGACACCCGTCACAGCGGTTACCTGACCCGCGAACAGCTCGCTGGCTGGCTGATCCGCTGATCGTCTTACGGCAGGCGCGGCTGTACTACGCAACCGCGCACTGTGCTTCGCATCACGCCATCGCCCCCTCTTGCAGGGCCCGCTTCGGTCGGCTAGATTGTATTTAACGGATACAATCTGGACGGACCGATGACTGCTCGCCTTTCACTTGCCGCCGATCTTGGCTACCAGCTGCAACTCGCCGCCCTGGCCTCCAGCCACGCCGCGCGCCAGGAATTGGCCGAGCTACAGCTCACCCCGGCGCGCGTGACCGCGTTGATCCACATCCGCGATCAACCCGGCTGCGACCAGACCGAGCTGGGCAACCGTCTGCTGGTCAACCGCGCCGCCGGCATGAAGATCGCCAATGCGCTGGCCGAGCAAGGCCTGATCGAACGCCTTGCTGGCCGCGATCGTCGCAGCAAGGGCCTGTACCTCACCGACTCGGGCGAGCGCACGCTGCTGGTTGCGCAGGGCTGCCTGGCGCGCGCGGGCGAACGCACCTGCACCGGCCTGCAGGCCAGCGAACAACAGACCCTGCTGCGGCTGCTCTGCAAGTTGAACGCCAGCGCTGCACTGGAGCGCGCCGCCGCGCCAGACACCGCGTTGGCCGAAGCACTCTGAGCCCATCAACACACCAGCACTCTCACGACTCGAAGGAGACGCCGCTTGAACGAGCATGACGTGGTATCGGTTCGCATCGAAAACCGCATCGCCTGGGTGAAGTTCGCGCGCCCCGACAAGCGCAACGCGATGAGCCCGGCGCTCAACCGCCGCATGATGGACGTGCTGGACGAGCTGGAGTTCGACGACAACGTCGGCGTGCTGGTGCTCGGCGGCGAAGGCACCGCCTGGTCGGCGGGCATGGACCTGAAGGAATATTTCCGCGAAACCGAAGCGCAGGGCCTGCGTGGCGTGCGGCGCTCGCAGCGCGAATCGTATGGCTGGTTCCGTCGCCTGCGCTGGTATCAGAAGCCGACCATCGCCATGGTCAACGGCTGGTGTTTCGGCGGCGGCTTCGGCCCGCTGTTTGCCTGCGACCTGGCGATTGCCGCCGATGAGGCGCAGTTTGGCCTGTCGGAAATCAACTGGGGCATCCTGCCCGGCGGTGGCGTCACCAAGGTCGCGGTGGAACTGCTGTCGATGCGCGATGCGATGTGGATGACGCTGACCGGCGAAATGGTGGATGGCAAGAAGGCTGCCGAATGGCGCCTGGTCAACGAAAGCGTGCCGTTGGAACGCCTGGAGGCACGCACCCGCGAAGTGGCCGAACTGTTGCTGCGCAAGAACCCGGTCGCGCTCAAGTACGCCAAGGATGCGGTGCGCCGCGTCGGCACCATGACCTACGACGAAGCCGAAGATTACCTGGTACGCATGCAGGAAGCGGCCAACTCGTTCGACAACAACGCCCGCAAGGAAGGCATCCGTCAGTTCATCGACGAGAAGAGCTACAAGCCCGGCCTGGGCGAGTACGACCTCAGCAAACACCGAGCGTAAGCGCGTCCTACGGCGTCCGAAGCGGTGCGCGTTGTGCGTGCATCGCTGGCGCTGCCAGTGGTTTTCTGCACCGAGGAGGGAGTATGGAAGCCTTATTCGAAACGCTGCGCGGCATCGCCGCGCGAGGTCCCCTGGGTCTGTTCATCGACGGGCAATGGCGCGCAAGCACCGGCGATCGCTCGGTCGATGTGATCGCGCCGCATACCGAAGAACGGCTGCTGCGCTACACCGAACCCTCGCACGCAGATACCGAAGCGGCCATCGCAGCTGCACGCCGCGCCTTCGACCACGGCCCCTGGCCGCAGCTCTCCCCGCAAGCGCGCAGCGTGGCACTCAAGCGGGTGGCCGACCACTTGCGTGCACGCATGCCGGAGTTGGCCGAAGCATGGACGGGCCAGGTCGGCGCGACCCTTGGCTTCAGCAAGCGCGCCTCGCAGCAGGCGCCGGATTTATTCGACTACTACGCCGACCTGATTGCCACCCACGCATTCGTCGAACCACGTGTGCGCCCCAACGGTGGCCGCGTGCATGTGGTGCAGGAGCCGGTCGGCGTGGTCGCCGCGATCACGCCCTGGAACGCGCCGCTGGTATTGCTGTGCTACAAGGTCGCCGCCGCGCTGGCTGCCGGCTGCACGGTGGTGGCCAAGCCCTCGCCGGAAACGCCGATCGATGCCTATATCCTGGCCGAGTGCATCAGCGCCGCCGGCGTGCCCGATGGCGTGTTCAACCTGCTCCCCGCCGGCCGCGAGGTGGGCGAGCAATTGATCCGCCACCCGCACGTGGACAAGGTCAGCTTCACCGGCTCCACCCAGGCCGGCCGCTCGATCGGCATCGCCTGCGCCGAGCGCCTGGCACGGGTTGGGCTGGAGCTGGGCGGCAAATCGGCAGCAATCGTGCTGGAGGACGCCGACATCTCCAAGGTGCTGCCCACCCTGGTGCCCTACTCCATGCCGATCGCCGGACAGGTGTGCTTCTCGTTGACGCGCGTCCTGGTGCCGGCGCAGCGCCGCGAAGAAGTCCTGCAGGCATATTGCGCGGCACTGAGCGCAGTGAAGCTGGGCGACCCGTTTGCGGCAGACACCGGGATGGGCCCGTTGGCCCTGGGCCGCCAGCTCGAACGTGTGCAGTCCTACATCGCCAAAGGCAAGGCGCAGGGCGCACGCCTGGCCATGGGGGGAGGCCGCCCGGCACACCTGTCGCGCGGCTTCTTCGTCGAACCGACGGTGTTTGCCGAGGTGACGCCGGACATGACCATTGCGCGCGAGGAAATCTTCGGACCGGTGGTGAGCTTCATCGACTACCACGACGAAGCCGACCTCATCGCCAAGGCCAATGCCAGCGACTACGGTCTGCACGGCACCATCTACAGCGAAGACGCCGAACGCGCCTATCGCATCGCGCGCCGCGTGCGCAGCGGCAGTCATGCGATCAACGGCATGTGGGTCGATATCAGCATGCCGTTTGGTGGCTTCAAGCATTCGGGTATCGGCCGCGAAGGCGGTATCGAAGGTCTGCATGCCTTCCTCGAAACCAAAACCCTCTACCTGAGCTAGCGCACAGTCGAAACAACGCGCGCCTGCGTGCGGACTGGCATGCACACATCGCCAACCGATAGCGCATTGCGTGCCTGCTATGCGCAGGCGCACGCGTGGGCTGCATCCGCCACGTGCGCATCACGTTCTCCGGGACGTCTAAACCTTTCGCACGCAGCACTCGCACTCACACCCAGTCACTTCCCACTCTTCCAGAAGACCGCGCCATGGCCATGCCGACCGACTCGATCGCCTTCCACGCCCGTCTCTCGCCGCAACAGTTTGCCGCACGCGACCTAGTGCTGGGCCTGAAATGGACCTATGCCGAACTGGACGCCTTGGTGGGCCGCCTGGCGGCCTTGTTGCGCCGGCGTGGCTGCGTCGATGGAGAGCGGCTCGCCGTGCTGGCGCGCAATTCGGTGTGGCAGGTGGCCTTGCACTTTGCCTGCGGGCGGGTCGGCGCGATCTATGTACCGCTCAACTGGCGGTTGAGCGCGAGCGAGCTCGATGCGCTGCTGCAACGCGCAGAGCCACGCGTATTGCTGGGCGACGATGTCGCTGCCGGTCGCACGGACATGGAAGCCTTGGCAGGCTTTATCGCGAGCGCCGATGCACTGGAGCCTGCCGACACGCCATCGATTCCGCCGGATCGTGTCAGCCTGATCCTGTTTACCTCCGGCACCTCGGGTCAGCCCAAGGGCGTGATGCTCAGCGAGCAGAACCTGCAGCATGCCGCGCATAACTTCGGCGTCACCACACGCGTGGACGCACGCAGCAGCTTTCTGTGCGAAGCACCGATGTTCCACATCATCGGCCTGGTCACCAATGTGCGCTCGGCGCTGGCGGTGGGCGGTTCGATCCAGGTCTCCAATGGCTTCGATCCCAAACGCTCGTTGGGCTGGCTTGCCGATCCATCGCTGGGAATCACGCATTACGTCGGCGTGCCGCAGATGATGCAGGCATTTCGCAATCAGCCCGGCTTCGATGCGGCAGCGCTGCGCCATCTCACCGCATTGGTCAGCGGCGGCGCGCCGCACGCCAGCGACGATCTGCTTGGCTGGCTGGACGATGGCATCCCCATGGTCTGCGGCTTCGGCATGAGCGAAGCCGGCACGGTGTTCGGCATGTCGGTGGACTGCGATGTGATCCGCAACAAGCTGGGTGCGGCCGGCATCGCAACGCCATCGGTGCAGACGCGCGTGGTCGACGACCACGGCAACGACTGCCCGGCGGGCGTTCCCGGTGAATTGCTCTTGCGCGGTCCCAACCTCAGCCCCGGTTACTGGCGCGACCCGCAGGCGAGCGCGGACGTGCTCGATGGGCAGGGCTGGTTCCGTACCGGCGATATCGTGCAGCGCGATGCCGACGGCTTCTTCTGGGTCGTCGACCGCAAGAAGGACATGTTCATTTCCGGCGGCGAGAACGTGTACCCGGCAGAGATCGAAGCGTTGCTCGCAGACCATCCGGACATCCGCGAGTGCGCAGTGGTCGGCCTGGCCGACCCGCAGTGGGGCGAGGTGGGCTATCTGGCGATCGTGCCGGCCGCTGCGGCGCCGGACCTGGAGGAGATCCGCACCTATCTGACCGCACGGCTGGCCAAGTACAAGGTGCCCAAGCATCTGCGGTTGGTGGATGCCTTGCCGCGCACGGCGACCGGCAAATTACAAAAAGCGCGCTTGAAGGACACCTTGGCCAGTGACACCTGAGGTGCCGTCGCATCGGGCGCGCATGCGCACCGCCAACTGCAACGGGCAGCCTGGGCTGCCCGTTGCTGTGGCGCGGCGCACGACCCGCCGTGTGCAGCCGCGCGCGACAACCCGTTGAGCGTTGATGCAGCTCAGCAGGAATCGCGAAGCGCCACGCGTTGCGCCGGCCTCACGCGATCACGCAGAGGCATCCAGCAACACATCGTCTTCGCCAACACGGTCGTCCACCCACACCGCGCCCTGTTCGGCCATGAGGGCCAGCTGGTGCTCCAGCTCGCGCATCAGCAAGCGCACGCCCGGCTTGTGGATTGCGGCGCCATCGCGATAGATCACCCCGCCTGCGCGCGCCTGCGAGGGCTGCTGCAGCTGGAAGGCACGCAACTCGCCGCGTGCGATGTCGCCGGCCACCATCATGCTCGGCATCACCGCAATGCTGTCGGTGCCGAGCAGGATTTCGCGCGTGAAACTGGCCGAGCTGGAACGCAACTGATCGCGCGTTGCAAGACCGTGCTCGCGCATGACCTGCGCCACGTCGCGTTCGACATGCTGGCTCAGGGTCGGCAGCACCTGCCGGTACGCGACCGCCTCGGCAACGCGCACCGGCCCGTTGGCGAACAGCGGGTGGTCGCTGCGCGCCACCAGCGCAATCGGATCCTGGTACAACACCTTGCGAATCAGTGCGTCGTAGCGGGCCAGCGGATACAACCGCCCGACCACCAGATCGATCTCGTTACCGGCCAGCTTGGGCAACAGTTCATCGGTGCGGCCGTGCAGCAGGCGCACCCGCAGCGTGGGCTCGGTGCGATACAGCGCGGCCAGCACCGCCGGCAGCAGACCGCTGGCCGCCACCGGCAAGGCACCCACGGTGATCGTGAGCGCATCGTCCTGCAGCAGCCCTTCGAAGGTGTCCTGCGCACGTCGCAGCTGCCCCAGCACCACATGCGCCGTCTGCACTAGCACCTCGCCCATCGCGTTGGGGCGAACGCCGCGCGAATGCCGCTCGAACAGCGGCGCACCGACGATCTCTTCGATCTCCTGCAAAGCGCGCGTGAGCGCAGGCTGGGTGACATTCAAGACGCGTGAGGCGCGCAACAGGCTTTTCTGTCGGTCCAGCGCCTCGATGACACGCAGGTGCCGCACCTTGATGCGGTGTTCGAAGAACACGGAGGACATGGTCATTGGGGGAGACCTTGGGTTGGGAAGTCGGGTAACGCGACGATGCGGCGCACAGCCGATACGCCCGGCTCAGCGCGCATGGGGCACACGCCGCGTCTGCATGAAGTCTTCGAACGATTCGCCGCGCATGATGGCGTAGACCTGCAGATTGGTCATGCGCACCACGCGCGCAAATTTTTCGATGACGAAGAAGTTGGCGCCGTACTGCACTAGGCCCAGCCAGTCGCGTGCACGGATCAGCGCCTTCTCCTGCTCGGTGAGTTCGGCTTCCTGCATCAATGCTTCTGCATCCTGCAAGAAACGATCGCGCCACGGGGCGCGGATCATGTGCCAGAAAAAGCGGTTCAGGCGCAGCGCGCGATTGCTGGTGCGCAGATCGAACAGGTACGTGCCGCCGATCTGCTCCATGCCATGGGTTTGCGGATTCATCAGCACCTCCTCAGGCCGCAGCGGCAGTGCGCGCAAGCAGCTCGGCCGAACGCGGCGCGCCGGCCGCTTCTTCGCCCGGCTCGTACAGCACCACGGTCATCGCCGTGGTGGTCATCAGGTAGTAGTTCTGATGCAGCTTGCGGATCGGCCCATCTAGCGCGCCGCGCATCGCCAGCCACATGATCTGCTCCACGCTCTCCGCACCGCCCAGGCGCACGTAATCGGTGTGGGTGAGATCGGTGAGTGTCTCGGGCGCATGCTGGAACCGGTCCAGAAATTCCATGTCCCATTCGGTGTTGTTGAAGCCCGTGCGCTCGCCATGGATCTGGTGCGATAGCCCACCGGTGCCCACCACCACCACCCGAAGATCTTCCGGATACGATTCGATCGCGCGGCGCACTGCCTGGCCCAGGCGATAGCAGCGCCGCGCCGTCGGCAGCGGGTACTGCAGCACGTTGATGGCGATCGGCACCACCGTGCCCGGCCAGTCCGGCACATGCGGCCACAGCAGCGGCAGCGGCGCTGCGCAGCCGTGGTCGATCGGCTTGTCCTGGAACACGGTCAGGTCGAATTCGTCATTGACCAGGCATTCGGCGATATGCGCCTGCAACTGCACGTCGCCGCGGATCGGCGGCAGCTCGCGCAGCCCCGCGCCTTCGTCGGCAACCGGAAAGCGTTCGCCCACGCCCAGCGCGAAGGTGGGATACAGATCGAAGAAGAACGTCGTGCAGTGGTCGTTGTAGAAGAACACCAGCACGTCGGCCCGTTGCTCGGCCAGCCACGCGGCCACTGGCGTGTAGCCGTCGAACAACGGTTTCCATACCGGGTCCTGCTGCTTGCCCTTGTCGTAGGCCACCCCGATGGTGGGAACGTGCGAGGTCCCGATACCGCCGATGATGCTTGCCATGTTGTGCTCCTGCGACGCGGGCCGGGCCCGGTCGGGGCAGGCGCGCATCAGTGGGTGATTGGGATCTGCAACGCAATGGATCCCAACAAAGGACGACCAACGACTTCGGATCGCCAAAACGGTATCCTTGGGATCCAAATTGCCATCAAGCGATCTCATCCGCAAGGTTTTTATACACGTAAGTGCGAGTTTTCCCTGTCGAAGGAACGTGCGCTGCGGTATGGCGCGAGAGAATGGAGCCAATGGCGAACAACCACCGATTGCAAGCGATCCAGCAGCTACGCGAATTGATCCTGTGCGGCACCTTCGCGCCGGGCGAGCGCCTCACCGAGGCGGCACTGGCCGAGCGCCTGGCGCTTTCGCGCACGCCGATCCGCCAGGCCCTGCCGGCGTTGTGCCAGGAAGGCCTGCTGGTGCAGGCAGGCAACCGTGGTTACGCCGTGCGGCGCTTCAGCCAGCAGGAAAGCCTGGATGCACTGGCGGTGCGCGCAGTGATGGAAGGCATGGCCGCGCGCACCGTCGCCGAACGGGGCGCCCCCGCCGAGTTGCTCGCCACCTTGTACGCCTGCCTGGGCGAAGGCGACCGCATCCTGGCCAGCCGCAATCTCCGTGCCGACGACGAGCAGGCATATGGCGCAATGAATGCCCGTTTCCATCGCGCCATCGTGGAGGCGGCCAACAAGCCGATCCTGACCGAAACGGTGGAGCGCTGCACCTTGGTGCCGTTCGTCAGCCCGGTCAACGTCGTGCTCGGCCAACGCACTGCCGCGCTTGCCTACGACGATCTGTTTTACGGACACAGGCAACACGGCGCGATCGTCTCGGCCATCGAGCAGCGCGATGGCGCACGCGCGGAATTGCTGTTCCGCGAACACGCCAACACGCAACGGCACAGCATGGGACTGTGAGACGAGCGCTTTGCTCGTCGATACCCCTGCGCGCCAAGCACCCGGCTTGAGCGATGAGGCCGGACCTCCCGCGCAAGCAGGTTCGCGTGACGGATCGCATCGCATCAGCATCGTCCACATGCCGGCACCGCGGCACAGGCAATGCAGGACACATGACCCGCACACGTTACAGCGAGTGCACAATCATCAGGTTGTAGCTATTGCCCGCCACCGAGTTCTCGACCTCGATGGGGAGGTAAACGTTGAAGTTGAGAAGGTTCTTTTCGTCGAACCGCCAGGACAACCCGGGACCAACGTAGAACTGCCTGCGCTTGCTGTCGGGAATGCTCTGGTCGTTGGTGCGGTTGTTCTTTAACTGCTGCAGGTAATACCCATTGATGCCCAGACGCAATTGTTCGGTGACCTTGACCGAGCTGGCGAAGTTTGCCCACAGCACATCGCCGGCCTGGCCGTTGCGAAAACGGAACCCGGGAATCGGCGGCACACCGCCGGCGCGGCTGGTGCGGAAGTTGTAGAGATAATTCAACCGCCCGCTGATTTCCCAGTTGTCGCTGGGTTGCACGGTGAAGGCCCAATGCGGTGCGACCGACCAGAAACCGGTGCTCTGGTTGATGGCGACATCGCGATCGAACTTGCCCACGGGCGCGAAGGCGTCGATGGCAAATCGCTGGAAGAACAGCACCCGCCCATCGCGCATCACCGGCGGCATCTGCAGCGCCGGCCCGAACGAGATATCGCCCAGACCCAAGCCATTGCTGCTCAAGCGCACCGGGCTATCGGCAGCGACGGAGGTGTCGTAATTGACCAGCGGCACGATCGCATTGAAGCTCAACGAACCGCCCTTCCAGGTGTAGGGCGTGACGTAGATGAGCTGGGTCAACGCGACGCTGACCCCGACGTTGGGGTCGCGGAACGCCGGCGAATTATCGCCGTTGGCATTTTTGATCGCATCGAAATCGTAGTACCGCAGATACTCGATGGCCGTCCATCCAGGCTTCATGGAACTGAAGCCATCTAGAAAACTGGTGCCACCCAAATTGATGCCTTGCGGTGGCGCCGCGGTTTCCGGCACGGCCTGCGCCCACGCTGCTGGCGACGCTGCGGCCAGCAAGGCAGCGATGATCAGCGCAGGTTGACGAGGCGACAGCGCATGCGGCAACACCGAACCACAACGAACAGACGAACGGACGCGTTCCACTAGGCGAATCTCCGATGCAAAGGGAATGGATGACTGCGATGCGACGCGACGGGGAGGGGAGAAAACAGGACTCAAAGACGGCGGCACGCGACATGCGCCATCGGGACAGCGATGGGTAACGGTGTTGTCTGCAGCCCGGATACGCCGACTCAGCCGGTGCCGACCCGCAGCAGCAGCGACCCGAGCCGTTGCTGGAACAACCAGCGCCCCTGCTCGAGCACCAGCACATCCTCGAAGCTGCCCAGCAATGCCGGCGATTGCGCCGTCCACGGCGGCGCTGCGGAGGTATCGCCGGCGGTGTAGAGCAGGACATGGCTGTGCGCGTGCGCCAGCGTGTGCGACTGGACGCTGACCAAGGTATTGAGCATCAGGTGGCACGTGGTGCGCGGCGCACGCTCGCGAAACGACTGCAAGATGGCCTCGCGCCCCCGCACGGGCGCATCCGGTGCACTGGGACGCGCGAACACACCATCGTCGGTGAACAACGCGGCCAGGCCGGCATGATCATGGCGGTCGTTGCACAGCGCGAACCGGCGGATCGCTTGCTCGCAGGCAATGATGATCGAGACGTCGTCGTGCATGCAGCGTTCCTCAAGGCGTGACCAAGGCAATCTCGACACCCGGCGAACTGCGTGTTTCGGCAGCAGTGGCCCCGTAGTCCCATGCGTTCGGCGGGCGCGCCATCACGCGGCCTGCAACCAGTCGCGCAGCGCGTCGCTGACGGCGGCAGGTGCCTCCACCGGCGCCATGTGCCCGCAGTGTTCGAAAATCGCCAGCCGCGCCTGCGGAATGTGTCGCGCCATGTCCTGATGCCGCGCCAATGGGCTCCACGCGTCCTGTCGCCCGACTCCCAACAACGTCGGGCATGTGATGTGCGCGAGCACCGGTGCCGCATCGGGGCGTTCCAGCAGGGCATTGGTCTGCCCAGCAAAACTTTGCGCGCTTTGCCGTTGCACCATGGCCATCAAGCCATCCATCAACGCGCCATCGGCGCGGTGATCGGGGTGCAGCATCGGCGGCAACCAGCGCTGAGCCAGCGCCTGCATTCCCTGGGCATGCGCCAGTCGCACCAATGCAAGCCGCTCTTCGCGTTCGCCGTCGCGGCGCGGCGCGATGCCTGTATCGAGCAGGGCCAGCCGCAGCACGCGCGCTGGCGCCTGGCGCATGATTTCCAGCGCGACCCGCCCGCCCATCGAATGTCCCGCCAGCGCAAAGTGCGGCGGCGCAACGTCCAATACATGCGCGGCCATCTGCGCGATGCTGTCGAAGCCGGCGAAATCCATCACCTGCACATCGGCCAGATCGCGCAGCGCGACGCGCTGCGATTGCCAGATGGCGGCGTCGCACAGCAGGCCGCACAACAACAGCACTGCCGGCTTGGACGAAGGAGGCGCAGACGAGGTCATGGCGCGACTGTAGCCATGGCAGCCACGCACGTCGTATGGAACCTGCTGCCTTCGCTATAGCATCAAAGGCATATCAAGGCATGACAGACAGCCGCCGACGCCGATTCCGGCGGCGGGTGCGATTGGCTCACGCGCCGCCGGAGGCGCGCTTCCACAGCGCATCGACCAACGGCGGCAACGTGCCGGCCAGGCCCAATACCGATCCGCGCAACAAGGTCAGGTGCATTTCGTCGTTGGAAAACACCGTATTGATCGCATCGAAGCCGTAGGCGGCCACGGTGTTCTCGCTGCGCCGGGTACGTGCCCAGCGTTGCAGGCGATGCGGCGCGGCCCAATCGGCACGTTTGGCCATCGCCTCGCGCACGCTCTGCCGCAATGCCGCCACATCGCGCAGGCCCAGGTTGACGCCCTGCCCGGCCAGCGGATGCACCACATGCGCGGCGTCGCCCAGGGTCAGCACGCGGCCGCTGACGTACTGCTGCACCAGCTGCCGTTGCAGCGGGAAGGCAGTGCGTGCCGACACCACGCGCACCTCGCCCAGGCGCGCGGCAAAGGCCTGGGTCAACTCACGCGAGAAATCGGCATCGTCCAGCGCCAGCACGCGCTCGGCGTCGGCATCCGGCAAGGTCCACACGATCGAACTGCGGCCATCGGCGAACGGCAGGAAGGCCAGCGGCCCGGTGGTCAGGAAGCGCTGCCAGGCGGTGGCCTGATGCGGGTGCTCGGTTTCCACGAAGGCAACCACGCCGCGCTGTGCGTAGGCATGCCGGGAGACCGGTAGCCCGGCGAGTTCACGCAGGGTGGATGCTGCACCATCGGCGGCAATGGCCATTGCCGCTTCCAGCCGGCTGCCATCGTCCAGGCGCAGGCGCACGCTGGCGGCGTCCTGCTCCAGCTCGACCACGCGTGCCGGGCAATGCACTTCGATGCCGGCCGCATGCACGGCGGCCCACAAGCGGTCCACCAGCACGTCGTTTTCGATGATCCATCCCAGTTGCTCGCGTCCCAGCGTGTCGGCGTCGAAGCCCAGCTCGCCACCGCCACCGGCATCCCAGACCCGCATGCGCCGGTAAGGCTGCACACGCGCGGCACGCACCGCATTCCACACGCCCAGGCTGTCGAGCAACGCGGCGTTGTCGGCGGCGAAGGCATAGACACGCAGATCGGGTTGATCGGCGTGCCAGCGGACAGGCTCACGCCCTTCGACCAGGGCAACGCTCAGGCCGGCATCGTTCAACGCCAGCGCGCAGGCGGCGCCGACGACGCCACCGCCGACGATCACCGCATCGCGCGTGCTGCGCCGGCTCATGCGCTGCTCCGGCACAGCTGCGGCACATCGCCACGAAAGCCCATGGCACCGCCTACCAGCATCGATTGCAGCGGGGCCGCCTGCGACGTGGCAAACAAGCCCAGGCTACGCAACGGCCGCAGCAACGGCGCCGGGTTGCCGGTGAGCCGCGCCAGACCGCTGGAAAACCCGATGGTGTGCTCGCGGTCCACCCGCCGCCGCGCCAGATACTCGGCCAGCAACGCACCGGCACCGGCATCGCTGCGATCGTGCTCGATCAATTCGGCCAGCGTCAGCGCATCGCGCAGCCCCAGGTTGAAGCCCTGCGCACCGATCGGATGCAGCGTCTGCGCGGCATTGCCCAACAGCACCACGCGCTCGGCGATGAGGCTGTTGGCCAGCACCTGCACCAGCGGATAGGCACTGCGCTCGCCGGTGGCGACGAAGCGCCCGGCACGCCAGCCGGCGGCACGCTGCAGGCGCGCCAGCCAGCCGGCGTCATCGAGCGCAGCCACGGCCTCGGCCTCGGCGCGCGCCACGCAGTGGATCGCACCGTAATGGCGGTCGCCGCGTGGCAACAGCGCAGTTGGCCCATGTTCGCCAAAACGCTCCCAGGCCGTGCCATCGGGCGGTCGTGACGCACGCACGCGCGCCACGAACAGGGTCTGCAGAAAATCGTGGGCATCGGTACCGATGTGCAGCAGCTCGCGCACCGCGCTATGGCTGCCATCGGCGCCGACCACCAGTTTGGCCTGCACACGTTGCTCGCCCGCATCGGTGGCCAGGCGCACCGCGCGCACGTCGTCCTGCACTGGCTCTATGCCGATGCACCGCGCAGGCCGGTAACGCCGCAGATGGGTCAGTTCGTCCAGACGGGTCTGCAAGGCATCGCCGAAGTCGCGTGCCACCACCACCTGGCCGAAGGCGTCGCGGCCGTAATCGGCCGCGTCCAGTTGCACGCGGCCGAAGTCCCCGGCGCGGCTGACATGGATGCGCCGGATCGGCCCGGGCGGGCTGCGCAGCTTGGCCATCACCCCGAGCGCACCCAGCGCGTTCACCGTGGCCGCGGCGAAACTGAGGTTGCGTTGATCAAACACTGCCGGCGGCGTGCCGGCCGGGGTGGCCTCCACCAGCCCGACATCCAGGCCGAGGCGGTCCAGCGCAATCGCAAGGCTGGAGCCGACCAGGCCGCCGCCAACGATCAGAACGTCATGGGGATGTGTCATCCGCACATGATAAGCCTTCGCTCACTGCGCGTTGCCGCCGGAGGGCGGGACATCTTGCCGCGCCCGCTGCCCACCTGCGCCTTGCCCGGCTCGCACGCAGCGCAGCGCGTCACGCGCTCCCCAAAACGCATGCAGCGGCTGGCACAGCGTGGCGGGCAGTCGCAGGGCGGGCGCGGACGGCGCACCCGGACGCGGCGATCTAGGCGTGGTGCAGGCCGATTCCGGGCCCCGCCCACGCGCGCCTGGCACTGCGCACTCGTTCTGCAGCTGCCATGACCAAGCCACGGGCAGCACCACTTCCACGCTACACTCCAGGGCCTGTAATCCGGCCCGCTCCGCGCATGACTTCTCGCTCGCACGACACCCTGATTCTGAGTCTGCTCGCCGTATTGATGGCGGCCACGCGGATCAATCACTTCGCGCCGGTTCCGGATGCGTCCTGGGCGGTGTTCTTCATCGGCGGATTTCATCTGGCTGCGCGCACCAAGCTGGCATTTCCACTGCTGATGCTGCTGGCCGTGGCGGTGGACTGGCTGGTGATCACCGGCCAGGGCCTGAGCTTCTGGCAGCACTACTGCGTGTCGCCGGCCTACTGGTGCCTGATCCCGGCGTATTTCGCGCTGTGGGCCGGCGGCATGTGGCTGCGCCGGCACTATCACGGCGCACAGTGGAGCGCGCTGGCGCGGCTGGTGCCGGCCCTGCTGATCGCCGTGGCGTTGTGCCAGCTGATCGCCCAGGGCAGCTTCTACTGGATCAGCGCCAGCGTGGCCGACCCGACCGTGGCCGGCTGGTTCAAGAATTACACCGACTGGCTGGGGCCCTATCTGCGCAGCGCCGCGCTGTACGTGGCGGCCGCCGCGGTGATCCAGGTGGCTGCCGAGCGCCTGTCCGCACCGCGTCGCCAGCCCTACGCCGGCTAAGCCATGGGCAATCGACTCTCTCGTATCTATACGCGGACCGGCGACGACGGCAGCACCGGCCTGGGCGACGGCAGCCGGACCGGCAAGGATGCGTTGCGCGTCAATGCCTACGGCACCGTGGACGAAGCCAATTCGGCCATCGGCGTGCTGCTGGCCGCCCCCGGTGTGCCGGAGCCGATTGCCGCACTGCTGACCACCGTGCAGCACCAGTTGTTCGACCTGGGCGGCGAGCTCTGCATCCCCGGCCACGCGGCCATCGACGCGGCCGACATCCAGGCGCTGGAGACGCAGCTGGACGCCTTCAACCAGACGCTGCCCGCACTGCAGGAATTCATCTTGCCGGCCGGCGGTGAGGCCGCCGCGCGCTGCCATCTGGCCCGCACCATCGTGCGCCGGGCCGAGCGCGAGACCGTTGCGCTGTCGCGCCAGGAAGCGGTACGCAGCGAGGCGATCGGCTATCTCAACCGCTTGTCCGACCTGCTGTTCGTGTTGGCGCGCGTGCTGGCGCGTGCCGATGGTCGGCAGGAAGTCCTGTGGCGGCACGACCGCCGACGCGGTTGAGCATGTGCCCGGGTCGGCACAGAGGCTAGAGTTGCCCCATGTTGGTCTTTACCCATCCCGCCTGCCTCGGTCACGACGCCGGCCCTGAGCACCCGGAGAGCCCCGCCCGCCTGGAAGCGGTCGTCCAGGCCCTGCGCGGCGCATTCCCAGATCTGGACTGGCGCGAAGCGCCGTTGGCCAAGCTGGGCGACCTGTGCCGCGTGCACGAGCGCGAGCAGGTGGATGCGGTGCTGGAAACCGCCTTCGACGGCTATCGTCAGCTGGACGTGGATACACGCATGGTGCCGGCCTCGCGCGCGGCCGCCTTGCGCGCCGCAGGCGCCGGCATCGCCGCGGTCGATGCGGTGATGCAGGACCAGGCCCGCACCGCCTTCTGCGCCGTGCGTCCGCCCGGTCACCACGCCACCGCACAGGTGTCGATGGGATTTTGCCTGTTCAACAACATCGCCGTGGCCGCCGCCCACGCCCGCGACCGGCATGGGCTGGAACGCATCACCATCGTGGATTTCGACGTCCATCACGGTAACGGCACCCAGGCGATCTTCGAACGCGACCCCACCGTGCAGTACCTGAGCACCCACCAGTCCGGGCTGTATCCGCATTCGGGCAGCGTGTACGAGCGCGGCGTCGGCAATATCCACAACCTGCTGCTGCCACCGGGCAGCGACGGGCTGCGCTTCCGTAATGTCTGGGAAGACGAGATGCTGCCGCTCGTCGATGCCTTCCGCCCGCAGTTGATCCTGATCTCCGCCGGCTTCGATGCGCATCTGCGCGACCCACTGGCCGACCTGATGCTGGACGACGACGATTTCGCCTGGCTCACCGGCGCGCTGCGCACACTCGCCGACCGCCATGCACGCGGCCGCGTGGTCTCGATGCTGGAAGGCGGCTACGACCTGCAGGCGCTGCGCGAAAGCAGCGTGGCGCACGTGGCAGCGCTGCGCTGAACCCCGGCCAGGGCGCCGGTCGCGTCACCGAGTGCGATGAACCTCGCCCTCCCGGCGCCGGCGCTCTTCATTGCCCCTATGCGGGGTATGCGGCAAGCTAGTCGCCATTTTATTGGTTGAACCCACGCGTGCGCCGAGCTCTCCGCCTGCTGCCCCTGCCTTTGAGCATCGCCATCTGCCTCCCGGCCATGGCTGCCGACAAGCCGTTGAACTGGGGACTGTGCCCGGCCGTAGACCCGCTACCCGGCTTCGACGGCGCCCCCGCCGCCGACCCCAAGGCCGCAGAAATGCGCCAGCAGTTGCCGACCGACATCGAAGGCGACCAACTCTCCGGCACCAGCACCACCCCGCAATACCAAGGCAATGTTGCGTTGAAGCGCGGCGACCAGTTCCTGGGTGCCGACAACCTGCGCATGGACACCGAAACCGGCAACTACATCGCCGAAGGCAATGTCCGCTACCAGGACACCTCTTTCCGCATGGTCGCCGACCGCGCCGAGGGCAATCAGGACACCGACACCCACAAGGTCACCAACATCCAGTACCAGTTGGTGGAGCGCCGCGGCAATGGCGACGCCGAATCGGTGGACCTGCAGGGCCAGGTCGGGCAGATGCATCGGTCCACGTACACCACCTGCGACCCCTCGCAGCCGATCTGGCGCGTTCGCGCGCCGGAGATCGACGTCGACAACGAGGAAGGTTTCGGTACCGCGCGCAACGCGGTGCTGCAGATCGGCAAGGTGCCGGTGCTGTACTTCCCGTGGTTCAAGTTCCCGATCGACGACCGCCGCCAGACCGGCCTGCTGTTTCCGCAATTCGGTCTGTCCGGCCGTAACGGCTTCGACTACCTGCAGCCGATCTATCTGAACCTGGCGCCGAACTACGACGCCACGTTGTTGCCGCGCTACATGAGCAAGCGCGGTTTCATGTTCGGCACCGAATTCCGGTACCTGTACGAGGGCGGTCGCGGCGAAGTCACCGGCAACTACCTGCCCAACGACAAGTTGCGCGACAAGGACCGTGGCAGCGTGTTCTACAGCGGCTACCACAACGTCAACAGCAATTGGCAGGCGCGCAGTAGCATCTCCTGGGTCAGCGACACGCGCTACGTGGAAGATTTCACCAGCCGCATCAACGGCATGGGCTCGGCCTCCAGCCTGCAGAGCACCGTGGGCATCTACGGCACCGGCGAGACCTGGACCGCGGGCCTGATGGCCGACCGTTGGCAGCTCACCGACTACACGCTGGACGAGCAGGCCCTGCCCTATAACCGGCAGCCGCGCGCGTATTTCACCTGGGAAAAGCCGCTGGGCATTTTCGAGGCCGGTATCTATGCCGAGGCAGTGCGGTTTACGCATGATGACTCTTACTTCGTCAGGCCGCCGATCAGTGGCAGCAGCAGGGATGACAACGAAGACGAGTACGTCCGTACCAATATCCGCAACAAGCAATACGGCAGCGGCGCGCGCCTGGACGTCAAGCCCTACATCTCGATGCCGCTGTCGGGCGCAGCATGGTTCCTGACGCCTACCGTGGCGTGGCGCTACACCGCGTACCAGCTGGATTCCACGCTGGCCGATACCGCACCGCTGACCGGCAACCGCACGCCCACGCGCAGCCTGCCGATCGCCTCGCTGGACGCCGGCCTGTACTTCGATCGCGAAACCTCGCTGTTTGGCACCAACTATCTCAATACGTTGGAGCCGCGCATGTACTACCTGTACGTGCCGTACCGCGACCAGGACGATCTGCCGGTGTTCGACACCCGTCCGTTCACCTTCAGCTACGGGCAGCTGTTCCGCGACACCCGCTACACCGGCGCCGACCGCCAGAACGATGCCAACCAGCTGACCCTGGCAGTGACCTCGCGCTGGCTGCGCCAGGACGACGGCCGCGAAAAGCTCTCGCTGAGCGCGGGCCAGATCCTGTACTTCAGCGACTCGCTGGTCACCATCAACAACAGCAACAATTCGGCAGCCGGCAGCGAGCAGACCGTCGAACAGGGCAAGTCTGCCTGGGTGGCTGACGCCAACTACATGATCAACGACCGCTGGTCGATGGGCGCCACCTACCAGTGGAACCCGAACTCACGCAAGGAAGATCTGGCCAGCCTGCGCACGCGCTACCTGCTCAACAACGACGGCATCATCAACCTGGCGTATCGCTACCGTCGCAACCTCACCGACAACAGCGACCAGCTCAAGCAGGCCGATTTCTCCTTCCTGTACCCGATCAACCCCAGCTGGAGCGCGGTCGGTCGGTACTACTACTCGCTGCTGGACCGCAAGCCGCTGGAAATCATCGGTGGCGTGCAATGGGACAGCTGCTGCCTGGCGGTACGCGGGCTGGTGCGCCGGTTCGTGCGCAACCGCGATGGCGAGATGGACAACTCGATCCAGATTGAGTTCGTGCTGAAGGGCTTGAGCTCGTTCGGGCAGAACACGGACCGCACTTTGCGCCGTGCTATTCTCGGCTATTACCGCGACGACCTCTACCTGGTCCCGCCCAGCAACACCACGACCAATCCGGACGATTACGATCCGAACCTGATTCCATGACCAAGCCTTTCTCTGTTGTTCTTGCCTCGCTGCTGGCCATCACCAGCACGGTTTCGCCGTTGGCCTCGGCACAGCAATCCCAGCCGCTGGATCGCATCGCTGCCATCGTCGACGAAGACGTGGTGCTGCAGAGCGAGCTCGATCGCGCAGTCCGCAACGTCAAGTCGCAGTACGCCGGTCGCGAAAACCAGCTGCCGCCAGACGATGTGCTGCAGCGGCAGGTGCTTGAGCGCCTGGTGCTGGTCAAGCTGCAGGTCAGCCGTGCCGATGGCAACGGTATCCGCGTCAGCGACGAAGAACTCAACCGCGCCATCGCCAGCATCGCCCAGCAGAACGGCACGACCGTGGACGGCCTGCGCCAGAAGCTGGCAGCCGACGGGATGGGCTACGCCGATTTCCGCGCATCGGTGCGCGACGAGATCATCGTGCAGCGCCTGCGCCAGAGTTTTGCGCAGAGCCGCATCAGCGTGAGCGAAGGCGAAGTGGATACCGCACTGGCCCAACAGGCCGCCACCGGTAGCCAGTACCACCTGGCGCACATCCTGATCGGCTTGCCGGAAGGGGCAACTGCCGAGCAGATCGCCACCGGCCAGAAGAAGGTCGATGGCGTCAAAGCCTTGATCGACAAGGGCGAGCTGGATTTTTCGGCCGCTGCGGTGCGTTATTCCGATAGCCCCAATGCGCTGGAAGGCGGCGATCTGGGCTGGCGCAGCCTGGATGAAATCCCGAACGCATTTGCGCAGCTGATCCGCGACATGCAGCCCGGCCAGGTGGCCGGACCGCTGCGCGGCCCGAGTGGCTTCCAGTTGCTCAAGCTGGTGGAAATGCGCGACGCCAATGCCGGCGGCGAAAAGAAGATGGTCACCGAGTACCACGCACGCCACATCCTGGTGCGGATCGGCGAGAACCAGACCGAGGCGCAGGCCAAGGCCAAGATCGATACGATTCGCGCGCGCATCGTTGGTGGTGCCGATTTCCAGGCGACGGCCAAGGAGTCCTCCGAGGACACCAACAGCCGCGGTCAGGGTGGCGATCTGGGCTGGTTCCCCGCCGATGCGTTCGGCCCGGACTTCGGCAAGCAGGTCGAAAGCCTGACCGACGGCGCAGTCTCCGAACCGTTCCGGACCCAGGCGGGCTGGCACATCGTGCAGCGCGTCGGCAGCCGCCAGACCGACGTCAGCGCCGAGAACCAGCGCGCGCAGGTGCGTGAAACCATCGGTCGCCGCAAGCTGGAAGAAGAGTACAACCGCTATCTGCAGGAACTGCGTGGCGAAGCGTACGTGAGCTACCGCACCGGCGACCGCGCCGATGACAATGCCACTGCCGCTCCGGCCAAATCGGCAGACCCGGCAGCGCCCTCGCCGCCGCCGGCAAAGCCGACGCGCTGAGACCGGGCAGCCGGATAGCATGATGGTCCCGTCGCTCGCGCTGGTGCCAGGCGAGCCGGCCGGAATCGGGCCGGAGCTATGCATCCGGCTTGCGCAGCAGCCGCGCTCGGACGCGCATCTGATTGCCTACGCCGACCCAGACACCCTGCACAGCGCCGCAACGGCGCTGTCGTTGCCTGTACGGCTGCTCGATCCCGACCAGCCGGCACGTGCGCCCGGCGACCTGCCGCTGCATCCCGTTCGCCAGGCCGTGACCACGCGTTTGGGCGCACCCGACCCGGCCAATGCGGCAGCAGTGATCGCCGGCCTGCGCAGCGCCGCGGGTGACTGCCTCGCCGGCCGCCTGCAGGGAATCGTCACTGGCCCGGTGCACAAGGCAGTGATCAACGCCGGCGGCATTGCTTACACCGGCACCACCGAACTGCTGGCCGAACAAGCCGGTTGCCCGGTGGTGATGATGCTGGCCAACAGCATCGTGCGCGTCGCGCTGGTGACAACCCATCTGCCGCTTCGCGCGGTGGCCGATGCGATCACCGCCGATGCGCTGCTGCAATGCCTGCGCATTACCCATGCAGCGATGCAGCGCGACTTCGGTCTGGAGCACCCGCGCATCGCCGTGCTCGGCCTCAACCCGCATGCCGGCGAAGACGGTCACCTGGGCCGCGAGGAACTGGATATCGTCATTCCGCTGCTTGAGCAGCTGCGCGGCGAGGGCATGCAGCTGATCGGCCCGCTGCCGGCGGACACCGCGTTCTTGCCGCAGAAACTGCGCGGTTTCGACGCGGTGGTGGCGATGTATCACGACCAGGGCCTGCCGGTGCTCAAGTACAGCGGCTTCGAGCAGGCTGTAAATATCACCCTGGGCCTGCCCTACCCGCGCGTGGCGGTGGATCACGGTACTGCGCTGGAACTGGCCGGCCGCGGAATCGCAGACCCCTCCAGCCTGATGGCAGCCACTGCGTTGTGCGCGCGATTGGCGGCGCGCCGCTAACACCACGTGTGCTTGCTCGGCGCGGGCCTGCCGCATGGCGCACGCCGCCGATCCGCCAGGCCAGGCGGGCACGCGAACGACACCGCGTGCAGGCGCGGCCTCCGTTAAACTGCGCAGATGAATTCTTCTTTCAGCGCACCGGCCAAGAAGTCGCTTGGCCAGCACTTTCTTGCCGACCGGTATTACATCGACCGCATCGTGCAGGCGGTAGACCCGCGCGCCGGCCAGCATCTGGTCGAGATCGGCCCGGGCCAGGGTGCCATCACCTTTCCGCTGCTGCGCAGGCATGGCGCGCTGACCGTGATCGAATTCGATCGCGACCTGATCGCGCCGTTGACCGAAGCGGCGGCACCGATCGGCGCGCTGAGCATCATCCACCGCGATGTGCTCAGCGTGGATTTCACTGCACTGGCCAACGGCACGCCGATCCGCCTGGTCGGCAACCTGCCCTACAACATCTCCTCGCCGATCCTGTTCCATGCGCTGGACCATGCCGCTGCCGTGGCCGACATGCATTTCATGCTGCAAAAGGAAGTGGTCGACCGCATGGCCGCCGGCCCCGGCAGCAAGGTGTACGGACGGCTCAGCGTGATGCTGCAGGCGTATTGCGAGGTGACTGCGCTGTTCGTGGTGCCGCCGGGCGCATTCCGGCCGCCGCCGAAGGTGGACTCGGCCGTCGTGCGGCTGGTGCCGCGCGACCCGGCCACGGTGCAGATCAACGACCGCCGCCGCTTCGCCGATGTGGTGCGCGCCGGGTTCGGGCAGCGCCGCAAGACCCTGCGCAATGCCTTGTCCACCATTTGCGAACCGGCCCATTTCGACGCCGCGCAGGTGCGCCCGGATGCACGCGCCGAACAACTGGAGGTCGCGGATTTCATCCGGCTGGCCAATGTCGAGCTGGCTTGAGCGCCGCTCCCACACCGTTTTATTTAGACTTTCGCCATGCAAGATGATCCGCGCTACCGCGTCGAGGTCGAGGTATCGCCCCGCTTCCTCGCCCATCAATCCACCCCGGACGAAGGCCGCTACGCCTTTGCCTACAGCATCCGCATCCAGAATGCGGGCGCGGTGCCTGCGCGCCTGATCGCGCGTCATTGGCAGATCACCGATGGCAACGGGCGCACCGAGCAGGTGGATGGCGAAGGCGTGGTCGGCGAACAGCCGTGGCTGCGACCGGGCGAAGCTTTCCATTACACCTCCGGCGTACTGCTGGAGACCGAGCAGGGACAGATGCAGGGCCACTACGACATGGTGGCCGACGATGGCACCGAATTTATCGCTCCGATCGCCGCCTTCGTGCTGAGCGTGCCCAGGACGCTGCACTGATGAATGCCGGAGTAAGGGAGCGCGCGCAATGAGCGTCTGGGCCATCGGCGACCTGCAAGGGTGCTACGACATCACCCAGCGGTTGCTGGAGAAGATCAATTTCGACCCCGCCCAGGACACGCTGTGGTTCTGCGGCGATCTGGTCAACCGCGGCGGGCAATCGCTGGAAACGCTGCGCCTGGTGCATTCCCTGCGCGCGCACAGCGTAGTGGTGCTGGGCAATCACGACCTATCGCTGCTGGCGATCGGGGCGCGTTCGGAAGAAGAGCAGCGCAAGGTCAACCCGGATCTGCTGCGCATCGTGATGGCCGAAGATCGCGATGCGTTGCTGGACTGGCTACGCATGCAGAAGCTGGCGCACGTGGACCGCACCCTGGGCTGGATGATGATCCATGCCGGGCTGGCGCCGAAGTGGACCACGCAGATGGCCGAAAAGCATGCACGCGAGGTCGAGCAGCAACTGCAGGGCGGCGGCTATCGCAAGCTGCTGCGCAATATGTACGGCGACCAGCCGGGCTGGTCGCCGGGCCTGAGCGGCTACGACCGCAGCCGGGCCATCATCAACCTATTCACCCGCATGCGCTACTGCACCCCGCGTGGGCGCATCGCCACCGACGACAAGGGCACGCCGGGGACGCAGGCACAGGGCCTGTATCCCTGGTTCGAAGTGCCGGGACGGGTCGAGCGCGACCTGAAGATCGTCTGCGGGCATTGGTCCGCACTGGGCCTGACGATCACCCAGGGTGTGCATGCGATCGATACCGGCGCGGTCTGGGGCGGCAAGCTCACGGCGTTGCAGCTGGATAGCGAGGAGCTGCGCGTGGTGCAGGTGCCCGGACGGGAAGTGACCGGGCCGGCACCGGTCGCACGCGCACCGCGGCGTCCACGTGAGCGTCAGGGGCGTCAGCGCTCGCGCGGCAACCGCGGCAATGCGGGGAACGCAGCGGCCGGCCCCAAGCCGTCAGTCGATACGCCACAGGACTGAGCGCGCGAGGCGCCCGTCGCCATCGCGGTGCCGGGCGCGACCCTGCATCGCTCAGCGGCGTTCGTAATCCACGAACGAAAACGCATGGGCATGCCGGGCGTCGGCAGCATGTAACTCGCGCCTCGCCGGCGACCACACCGCAGGGTCGATCGGCGGGAAGTGCGTATCGGCGCCATCCACCGCGGTGTCCACTTCGGTCACGGCCAGCAGATCGGCGCGTTCCATGGTCAGGCGATACACCTCCCCGCCACCGATCACGCACAGCTCCTGCGCCCCCTCCTGCACGGCGCGTTCGATCGCCTGCTCCACCGATGCGACCGCCTGCATGCCGTCGAACGGCACCTGCCCCGAGCGGGTCAGCACCAGATTCAACCGCCCCGGCAATGCACGCCCCAGCGATTGCGCCGTCTTGCGCCCCATCAGGATCGGCTTGCCCAGCGTCAGCGCCTTGAAGCGCTTGAGATCATCGGGCAGCTTCCACGGCAGCTCGTTATCGCGACCGATGGCGTTGTTGCGGTCGAAGGCCACGACCAGGGTCAGTTTCATCACTTGAAAGTACCGCTGGTTAAACGTGCATCGCATTGATCGGTAATAGGCCTTAACGCTGCAAAAATACTATTCATCCTAGACACTAATCCAGGCATAGCTTCTTGCACTTTCAATGCTATGACTTCGTCAACCTTACCCGGCGTCACAGAGTCAAAACTGGTTTTCCCCATCAGGAATGATGCTAGCTCCCTATTATTGGTATCCAGTGCCGTAGCAATCATCAAACGTTGCGAATCCGTAGTCGCAGAAAGGATCAAGGGGGCCATTGTGTCGCCAAGCCAGGGGCGATCAAATAATTCTTGCAGCGATGGCCGCATTTGTTTTTCCAGCTCGGAGCGAATTGCGGGGCGCATCTCAGGGCAACCCCCTTTCCAGCGATCTTGCATTTCCTCTTCCAGCTGCGTTTCAAGCTCAGCTAGATATTTAGAAGTTAAATTCTTTGTAAGCGTCGGCGCCAATAACTGCTGATAGAAGGCGCGCGATTGCTCGAGTGGCGTCAGCGAGGTCAGCTTTGCTGCGAAAACCTCTATTGAGCCGAAGCAATTAGCTACAACAAGCAGTACGACCATTCCGATTCGTGAAGACCAACCACTAGTCATATGCCCTCCTTGACTGACCTTAATTACACCGCCACCGGCGCCTTGATCGCCGGATGCGGGTCGTAGCCTTCGATGGCGATGTCTTCGAAGCGGAACGCGAACAGGTCGGTGACCTCGGGATTCAAACGCAAGGTGGGCAGCGCGCGCGGCGTGCGCGTCAGCTGCTCGCGTGCCTGGTCGAAGTGATTGGAATACAGGTGCGCATCGCCCAGCGTGTGCACGAAATCGCCAACGCCCAGGCCGGTGGCCTGCGCCACCATATGCGTCAGCAGCGCATAGCTGGCGATATTGAACGGCACGCCCAGGAAGATGTCGCCGCTGCGCTGATAGAGCTGGCAACTGAGCTTGCCGTTCACCACATAGAACTGGAACAGGCTGTGGCACGGCATCAGCGCCATCTGCGGCAGCTCGCCGACATTCCAGGCGCTGATCACCAGCCGACGCGAATCCGGATTGCGCTTGATTTCATCCACCAGCCACTGCATCTGGTCGATTTCGACACCGTCCGGGCCGGTCCAGCGCCGCCACTGCTTGCCGTACACCGGACCGAGATCGCCGTTGTCGTCGGCCCACTCGTCCCAGATGCGTACCTGGTTGTCGCTGAGGTAGCCGATATTGGTGTCGCCCTTCAGGAACCACAGCAACTCATGGATGATCGAGCGCAGGTGCAGCTTCTTGGTGGTCACCAACGGGAAGCCGTCGTTGAGATCGAAGCGCATCTGCCAGCCGAACACGCTGCGCGTGCCGGTACCGGTGCGGTCTGACTTCTCTGCACCGTGTTCCAGTACATGCTGCAACAACTCCAGGTACGGCTTCACTTGGCAGCCTCCACGCCTGCGGGCGCCGGCAGCACCGGCTGCAACACCGGCGCGCGGCGCGACATCGCCAGCAGCACCAGGCCAACCGCAATCAACGGCAGGCTCAGAATCTGGCCCATCGTCAGCCAATTGAAGGCCAGGTAGCCGATCGGTGCGTCTGGCACGCGCACGAATTCGACGATGAAACGGAACACGCCATACAGCAATGCAAACAGGCCAGAGACCGCATACCGTGCGCGCGGCTTCATGGAGAACGTCCACAACACCACGAACATCACCACGCCTTCCAGTGCAGCTTCATAGAGCTGCGAGGGGTGGCGTGCGAACTGGTTCAACGCGCCGGCGGCGTACTGCGCCTGGATCTGCGCGGGCAACCGGTCCGCCAGTTCCGGCGCGTGCGGAAAGATCACGCCCCAGCCGGCCTGGGTGAATTTGCCCCACAATTCGCCGCCGACGAAATTGCCGAGCCTCCCGAAACCAAGACCCAGCGGCACCAGCGGGGCGACAAAGTCCATCACATCGAAGAAGTGCAACCGGTGCTTGCGCGCCCACAGCCAGCAGGCGATCAACACGCCAAGCAGGCCGCCGTGGAAGCTCATGCCGCCTTCCCAGACCTTGAACAGGATCAGCGGGTTGGCCAGGAAGGTCTCGAACGCATAGAACAGCATGTAGCCGATGCGCCCGCCCAACACCACGCCGAGCATGCCGTAGAACAGCAGGTCGGAAAAACCATCCATGTCTACCCCGGGCAGGCGACCGCGCAGGATGCGCGAACGGCCCAGCGCCCAGGCCGAGAAAAACGCCGCCAAATACATCAAGCCGTACCAGTGCACCTGCACCGGGCCGAGCGAGAAGGCGATGGGGTCGATGGCGTGCAGATAGATCATGCGGACCGCGTATCACAAACAAGCGAGGCCGCTATTCTGACATCTCGCACGCGCTCAGCCTAAAATCCGCGGCCGGTCAGGTAGCTCGTCTTCATGCTGCGCGCCGTCTGTGGCCGGGAAATGCTCGGCCAACAGCTCGGTCACCGCCTCGATGCCGGCCAGGACAGCCGCTTCGTGCTGGCCTTCGCGCAGGAATTGCTGCATGCGCCGGCACACCTCTGCCCAGCGCGCTTCCGGCACCCGGCTGCGCAGACCGCGGTCTGCCACCACCTCGATGGCGTGGTCGGCCAGCAGTAGGTAAATCAGCACCCCGTTGTTGGCTTCGGTATCCCAGGTCCGCAGCTGGGCGAAGGCCTGCTCGGCGCGCTGCCGCGCGCTGTGCCCGCGCCACAACGCCTCCAGCGGCAGGTCGGCCTCGACCGCGACCATGATCTGGCCGGTATGCGAGCGCTCGCTCGCGGTCACCGCCGCCGCAATGGCGTCCATGCATGCGGCTGGAAAAGTGCGCTGCGCCGAGGGCGCGAAGATATGCCTGAGCCACCGCATTACCAGCTCCCCGAGGCGCCACCGCCTCCTGATGACCCGCCGCCACCGCCCCATCCACCACCGCCGCCGAAACCGCCGCGGCCGCCGCCGCCAAATCCACCGAAGCCGCCGCCCCAGCCGCCACCACCGACAAAGCGGCCGGGCGAGCCGGAGGACAGGCCGGCCAGCAGGCCGATCAGCGCCGCGCCCGCACTGGCCAACAGCAACGACGTCAACAGCAACGCCGCACCGCCGGCGGCAACGCCGGTCAGCACGGCGCGCAGCGGGCGCGGTAGCGCGCCCAGGATGCCTCGCGCCACCATGGCCACCACGAAGCCGATGAACAGCGCCATGATCCAGCCACCGCCGCCCGCGCCGTTGCCGCCCTCGGCATGCCCGCTGACCGGCGCCGGCAGGGCCTCGCCCTCGATCAGGCCGGCCAGGGTTGCGGTCGCCGCCGTGATGCCGCCAGCGTAATCGCCCTCACGGAAGCGCGGCGCCAGATACTCCTGGATGATGCGGTTGGCGGTGATGTCCGGAATGGCGCCTTCCAGGCCGTAGCCCGGCTGGATGCGGACGCGGCGGTCGTCCTTGGCCACCAGTAGCAGCACGCCGTCGTCCACGCCCTTGCGACCGATCTTCCATTGGTCGAACACGCGTTGGGTGTATTGCTCGATCGCTTCCGGCTGCGTGGTCGGCACGATCAAAATCTGCAACTGCGCGCCCTTGCGCTGCTGCAAGGCCAGCGCCTGTTGCTCGAGTTGCTGGATCTGCGCCGCATCCAGGGTGCCGGTGACGTCGACCACCGGCGAGCGCAGCGGCGGGATGGCAGCCAACTCCTGCGCCAGCAGCGATGCCGGCAGCAGCAGCAACGCCATCATCCACACCACTCGCAAACACATTCGTCGCATTGCCAACTCCTACCTGATGCGCGCCGATCGTCCATCAGCGCGGGGTTTTGCGATTGCGTCTTCCCTGCAGGACGTTGCCTCTTACAGAGAACGTGTGCGCCTGAAACGAAGCCACGGCTGGTCGGAACGACTGCAAAGCCTGGCGGGCGACCTATCCGCACCAAGCCCATCCCCGATGGGAGAGCTAGCTCTCGCCTCGACACGGTCTGTTGGCTTGGTCCGCAGATTCGTGCTGATGTGCGGCTCGGCGCGCATCACCTGGCGCGTGCCCGTACATTGCTCGACAGCGCGCGTACTGCGCTTGCTAGCGACGACTGCACAAGCACCGTGCACGCACAGCAACTGATTACTGCGCTGGCTGAGGCGCGGGCTGTTGCTGCGGTGCCTGCTGCGGCGTCTGCTGATTACCGAAATCCACCTGCGGGGCGCGCGAGATCTGCGCTTCGTTTTCCACGCTGAAATTGGGCTTGGGCTGGTAGCCGAAGATCTTGGCCGTGATCACCTGCGGAAACGAGCGGATGTAGGTGTTGTAGTCCTGCACGGTCTGGATATAGCGGCCACGTGCCACGGTGATGCGGTTTTCGGTGCCTTCCAGCTGCACCTGCAGATCGCGGAACGACTGGTCCGACTTGAGCTGCGGATAGTTTTCGCTGACCACCAACAACCGCGACAGCGCGCTACCCAACTCGCCTTGCGCCTGCTGGAATTGCTTCAACGACGCTTCGTCATCGGCGTTGACCTGGATCTGGCCCACGCGCGCACGCGCATTGGTCACTTCGGTCAGGACCTGGCGTTCCTGCTGGGCGTAGCCCTGCACGGTGCGTACCAGGTTGGGAATCAGATCGGCGCGGCGCTGATACTGATTGAGCACCTCCGACCAACCGGCCTTGACGCCCTCTTCCTTCTGCTGGATCGCGTTGTAGCCGCAACCGGACAGCGACGCGGTCAGGATCAGCAACACCAAGGCGCGAATCAGGACAGGCATGCAGGCGATTCCATTGGAAGAGAGCCCGAGCATGCCACGTGCCAGGTCAAGCCCGCATGCACACGCCCCTGCCCGGCTCGCCCTGCCTGCCGCGCGTCACCACAGCCGCGGCAACAGGATCAATCCCCAGCACAGCAGCACATTGATCAGCAGCACGAACACCGCCGCCGAGCCCATGTCCTTGGCACGCCCGGCCAATACGTGATGTTCCGGGCCGTAGCGTTCGATCACCGCTTCGATGGCCGAGTTCAGCAGTTCGGCCGCCAGCACGATCAACAGTGGTGCAATCAGTGCAATGCGCTCGAGTCCCGACTGCCCGAGCCACAGACCGAGCGGCACCAGCACTGCCGCCAGACAGACCTCCAGGCGGAACGAGGATTCGTGCAGCCACGCCGCGCGCAATCCCTGCCATGACCAGATCGCCGCCTTGAGCATGCGACGCGGGCCGCGCGGGACGTGCCCCAATTGATCGGCCATGCGTCAGTGCGTCCTGCCGCATGGGCGAAGAGGGGAACAAATCAAACGCATGGCATGGTCGCTGCTGGGGAAAGTGCGAATCTTGCACCGTGGCGCCCCGCCCCGCCAGCTACCGGCAGGTTTGCCCTCAGCTTCCAGCCTGGCGCACCATGGCAGCCCGCTTCACTTTGAAGGTTCCTGCATGACCATCCATCGCCTGCGCAGCGTGCTGTGCGCCCTAGTCCTCCTGTCCGGCCATGCGTATGCCGACGCCCTGCACACCGCTCCGGCGGTGCCGGCGCAGGTCTCCAATGCCGCTTGGGAACAAGACATGCAACGCTTCGCCGAGAGCGACGCGCGTCAGCCGCCGCCCAAGCACGGCATCGTGTTCGTCGGCAGTTCATCGATCCGGTTCTGGGAGACATTGGCCCAGGATTTCCCGGGCAAACCGGTGATCAATCGCGGCTTTGGCGGCTCGGAAGTGCGCGACAGCACCTGGTACGCAGACCGCATCGTGATTCCATACGCGCCACGCCAGGTCGTGCTGTACGCCGGCGACAACGACCTCAACAGTGGCCGCACACCCGAACAGGTGCGCGATGATGTGCTGGCATTCGTGGCACGTGTACGCCGCGACCTGCCCGAGGCACGCATCAGCTATCTGTCGATCAAGCCCAGCCCGTCGCGCGCGCAACTGCTGCCGGCCGTGATCAAGGCCAACCGCCTGATCAAGGACGCGCTAGCCCCGCTGCCGCGTGTGGACTTCGTCGACATCTACACCCCGATGCTCGATGCCAGCGGCAAACCGCGCGCAGAACTGTTCCGCGCCGACAGGCTGCATATGACGGCCGATGGCTACGCGATCTGGCGCAAGGTCGTGGCACCGGTATTGGAACAACGCTAGAACGCAACCGAGCCGATCCGGCGCGCCTGTCGCCGGATCGGCCGGCCTGCAGGGGAGGCGTTGGCTGCCGCTCCATGCCAGCGCGTTTTTTCGTGGCGGCAGCCTGCCGGCCCTGTTCCCACACAACTGACGTAGGGGTCTGCGATTTGGGCACGTGGCGACCGCATTGGCGGTGTGGGCAAGAAATACCGGCAATGCCAAGCACCTGCAACGTCGCTAAAGGCACTGCAAACGTCCACGCGCCGGTGCACTGTTGGCACCACGTTGAGCGTTCCGGCTGCCGAGCGGTAAATAGGGTGATCGAAGCGGTCAGCCAAGCGCGTGCAGCAGCCGGTCGTCGTCTTCCTGCCATGCCGCGTGACTGTTGAGCGGCAGCAAGGCGTCATCAGCAAGCGCCAGGACCACAAAGTGGCGCCTCAGGCGACGACCACCGCCACGGACGTGCCGACGCCGGCTTGGCTCTGCAGTTCGATACGCCAGCCGAAGCGATCGCATAGCCGACGGACGATCGACAGGCCGAGCCCAGTGCCTTGCGGGCGGGTGGGGTCGGCGCGGAAGAACGGTTCGAACGCGCGGGCACGCGCCTCTTCGCTCATGCCAATGCCGGTATCGCGGACCACGATGCGGTCGTGGGTCACCTCCACCTCGATGCTGCCGGTATCGGTGTAAGCGCAGGCGTTACGCAACAGGTTGCTGAGCACCACCCGCATGACCCTGGGCGGGGCGAACATCTGCAGGCTGCGGTCGCCGACCATGCGCAACGACACCGGTTTGTCGCCGAGCAATTCGCGCGCACTTTCCAGCTCTTCGCTGGCAAGCTCGGCCACATCGAAATTTTCGCTCTGCGGGTCGATCTCGGCTTCGCGCGCCAGGATCAGGAAGGCATCGATCACCGCTTCCATATCGTGGCCGGCGCGCTGGATGCGACGCAGGCTGCGCTGCGTGCGCGCCGACAACTCGTCGTCGGCCAAGGCCATGTCGCTGGCCACGCGGATCACCGTGAGCGGAGTGCGCAATTCATGGCTGGCATCGCGGGTGAAATTGCGTTCGCGCGCGACATGCTCGCTGACGCGCAGCCCCAGCGCATGCAGCGCGGCGGCCAGCTGGCGCGTTTCGCCCTGCAATTCGGCAGGCAGCCGCTCCGGAGCCAGTTCGTCCACATCCGGGTTGCGTGGGTCCCAATGCGAGACGCGCCGGGCCAGCCAGCTGATCGGCGAGACCAGCCGCTTGGAAACCCGATAGGTGAACCAGGACACGCCATAGATCGCCACCAACACCACGATTGCCGGCACCACACCGAACCACAAGGTCAGATGCGCCGCCCGCGAGCGCGGAAACACCAGATACAGCCGCCCCTCTGGGCGTTGATCGACATACACCAGCGCATCGGCGGCAGCCACTTCGCTGAAACCCGGAGAAAGGTGGCGCAGTGCGGCCGGTGCAGCCTCGGCAGTGGTACCGGCGGGCGAAAAATACCCTTGGATGTTGCGTGTATTGGGCGGTCGGTTGTCCGGCACGCTCTTTTGCATCTGCCAGAAATGCACGGCCTCGTCGGCGAGCACGGTGCGCACCAGGCTGTATTTGATGACGAACGACACCAGATACCCGGCCAGCACCAGCGCCAGGCTCGCCAGCGCGACCTGCAGCAGGAAGGCGAGACGTATTTTTCTCGGAAGCCCGTGTGGCATTACTGCATCCAGGGAAGAGCGCCGGAGTATAGGCAACGCTTCCGTGAGTCCTTCGTGCAACCAGCCGGCAGCACAGGAGATCGAGCGGCGCGTGAGCGCCTATACAGCAGCCGGCCGCCAGAACGGCGGCCGGCGCGTGACATCACGCCATCGGTTGGGCGATGTCGGCGATGCGATAGCCGGCGCTCTGCACGGTGTGCAGCAGCGGACGGTCGAACGGCTTGTCGATGATCTTGCGCAGGTTGTACAGATGGCTGCGCAGGGTGTCCGAATCGGGCAAGCCGTTGCCCCAGATTTCGCGCTCGATTTCCTGGCGGGTGACCACACGCGGCGATTCGCGCATCAGGATGGTCAAAAGGCGCAGGCCGATCGGCGAGAGCTGCAGCTCGGTGCCGGCACGGGTGGCGCGCATGCTCACCGGGTCCAGCACTAGGTCGGCGACCTTGAGCACTTCCGAGCCCACCTGGCGACGCTCGCGGCGGATCAGGGCACGCAGGCGCGCCTCCAGTTCCTGAATCGCGAACGGCTTGGTCAGGTAGTCATCGGCGCCAAAGCCCAGGCCGGTGAGCTTGTCGTCCAGCGTGTCGCGGGCGGTCAGCATCAACACCGGGGTGGACTTGCGTGCGTCGTTACGCAGGCGGCGACACACTTCGATGCCGTCCAGGCGTGGCAGCATGAGATCCAGCACGACCACGTCGTAGCTGTTCTCCGCGGCAAGACGGTAGCCGTCCAGGCCGTCCTGCGCGTAGTCGACCTCGAAGCCACGGCCTTCCAGGTACTCGCCGATCATTTCGGAGATATTGCGGTTGTCTTCGACGACCAGCACGAGGCCGGACGTTTCCTTGGTCTGACGCATGGACTTTCCTCGGTCTTCAGCTTTGTGAAACATGCCGGATCGACGGTGGAAAGAGCGTGAAGACCGGATAACGTTTCGTCTTCCGCGGCATTTAGCGGCCGAGCAGCGGGCGCAATGCCGGCCATACCGTCTCCAGCACCTTCGGTTGCGCGGCGGCGGTGGGGTGCAGACCATCTGCCTGCATCAGACCGGGCTGCAGCGCGACCTTTTCCAGGAAGAACGGCACCAGTGCGGTCTTGTACTGTGTGGAGAGGTCCGCATAGGTCGCCTTGAGCCGCTCGCGGTAGGCTGGGCCGTAATTGGGCGGCACGTCGATCCCGAGCAGCAGCACGTTGGCGCCGGCTTGCTGGCTGAGCTGGATCATCTTTTCCAGGTTGCCCTTGAGCTGGGCCGGGGTCAGCCCGCGCAGCGCGTCGTTGCCGCCGAGCTCGATGACCACCACGCCGGGGCGGTGCTTTTCCAGCAGGCCCGGCAGCCGGGTCAGCGCGCCGGAGGTGGTTTCGCCGCTGATGCTGGCATTGACGACTGCCGGGGGCGTCGCCATGTCACGCTTCAGGCGCTGGTCCAGCAAGGTCACCCAGCCGGACTGCACCGGGATGTTGTGCGCAGCGCTCAGGCTGTCGCCCACCACCAGGATCGGCGCAGTGGCGACCGGACTTCTGGCAGAGGCAATCCCCGGCGCAAGCAGGGAGAGTGTCAGCAGCCACAGGGCCAGCACGCCATATCGCAGTGTTCTTTCACGCATTCGGAGATTCCTCATCGACAGTCTGGCCCCCCGCTCCAGCACCCGCACCGCCATCGACGTTCGCGAGGTCGGCAAGTCCGTCAGTGGCCCGGAGGGAACGCTCCACATCCTCGACAACGTGAGCTTGACGGTCAGTGAAGGCGACAGCATCGCCATCGTCGGCGCGTCCGGTTCCGGCAAGACCACCCTGCTCGGCCTGCTGGCCGGGCTGGACCTGCCCAGCCGCGGCAGCATTGCGCTGGCGGGCCAGGACCTGGGCCAGCTCGACGAAGAAGCGCGCGCTGCGCTGCGCGCCCGCGACGTCGGCTTCGTGTTCCAGAGTTTTCACCTGCTGCCGGCGCTGACTGCCGAAGAAAACATCGCACTGCCGCTGGAACTGGCCGGGCGCGAGGATCCGGCGCGGGTGCGCGAAGTGCTGGAGGCCGTGGGCCTGAGTGCACGTGCGCGGCATTACCCGCGCCAGCTGTCCGGTGGCGAGCAGCAACGCGTGGCGTTGGCGCGCGCATTCGTGGCCCGCCCGCGCATCCTGTTCGCCGATGAGCCCACCGGCAGCCTCGACCAGGCCACCGGCGCGCAGATCAGCGACCTGTTGTTCGCGCTCAATGCCACCAGCGACACCACCCTGGTGCTGGTCACACACGACATGAGCCTGGCGCAGCGCTGCAGGCACATCTACCGCATCGACAGCGGCCGCCTGCACGCACAGACCGGTCCGGCGGCATGAACGTCGTGCGCCAAGCCGCGCGCGCCGTGCGCCGCGAATTCCTGGCCGGCGATCTGCTGACGGTGTTCGCCGCGCTGGTGCTGGGCGTGGCGGTGATGACCGCGGTGGGCACCCTGGTCGACCGGGTGACGCTCGCGCTGACCTCCAGCGCGGCCGAAGTGCTCGGCGGCGATCTGGGCGTGACCGGGCGGCAGGAGATCCCAGCCGACTTCGCCGCAGAAGCCCAGCGACGCGGCCTGCAGAGCACGCGCATGGTCAGCTTTCCCAGCGTGCTGTTCCATGGCGATGCCAGCCAGATGGCCAATATCCGCGGCGTTGGCCCCGGCTACCCGCTGCGCGGGCAGTTGCTGGTGTCCAAGGACGGCACCGGGACGGAAGGCAGCGTCGCCAGCGCACCGCCGCCGGGCCAGGCCTATGCCGATCCGCGCCTGCTCGAAGCGCTGGGCCTGCACGTGGGCGAGCAACTGGAATTCGGTGCCGGCCATCTGACCATCACCGGCGTGTTGCGCGCCGAGCCCGATGCCTCCGGGGAGCTGATGCAGCTCTCGCCGCCGCTGCTGGTCAATCGCGCCGATATCGACGGCGCCGGCCTGCTCGGCCCAGGCAGCCGCGCCTCCTATCGGTTGATGTTCGCCGGCGCACCGGATGCCATCGCCGATTTGCGCGCCTGGCTCAAGCCACGCGCCAGCGAGTATCGCCTGGTGGGTATCGAAGACACCCAACGCGGCATGCGTGCAGCGTTTGATCGCGCCGGCCGCTTCCTGGCCTTGTCGGCGTTGCTGGCGGTGCTGTTGTCCGGCGTGGCCACGGCCCTGGCAGCGAACCGGTTTGCGATGCGACGCATCGACACCGTGGCGGTCTTGCGCTGCCTGGGCGCCCGCCAGCGCGACATCCTGGCAATGCTGTCGCTGCAGTTGCTGCTGACGGCGATTCCGGCCTGCCTGGTCGGTATCGGGCTTGGCATGCTTGCGCAGGAAGGCCTGGTGCAGGCGCTGGGCAGCCTGATCCCGAACCGGTTGCCGCTGCCGCAGGCCACCCCGGCCCTGGCCGGTGCAGGCATCGGCCTGGTGCTGTTGCTGGGCTTCGGCCTGCCGCCGCTGCTGCGGCTGCGCAACGTGCCACCGATGCGCGTGCTCAACCGCAGCTTTGCTGCAGTGCCACCGAGTTCGTTGCTGGTGTATGGCGCCGCCCTGGCCGCCACGCTGGCGCTCACCGTCTATGCCACCGGCAACCTGGTATTGGCCGGCTGGGTGCTGGGCGGCCTGGCCGCGCTGGCACTGGTGGCGATGTTGCTGGGGCTGGGCCTGCTCGCGTTGCTGCGACCGATCCAGCACCGCCTGCGCGGTGCCTGGAAACTTGGCCTGGCCTCGCTGACACGGCGCCGCGGCTTGAGCGTGGTGCAACTGGTCGGGCTGTCGCTGTCGTTGTGCGCGCTGTTGCTGCTGGCGGTGGTCGGCCCGGGCTTGCTCGGCCAATGGCGCGACCGCCTGCCGGCCGATACGCCCAACTACTTCCTGATGAACATCCAGCCCGAACAAACCCAGCCGGTGCTGCAGACGCTGCGCGGTCTGGGGGTGAAGGATGCGGCCGTGGAGCCGTTTTCCACCGGGCGCCTGGTGGCCATCAACGACAAACCGCCGGTGCGTGGCGACCGCGACCCGGCCGACGACGGCGACGGCGACAACCGCCCGGTGAATTTTTCCTGGCGCCACGCGTTCCCGCCGGCAAATACGCTGCTGCAGGGCAAGTTCTGGGCGGCCGACAGCACCGCGGCGGAAGCCTCGGTGGAAGAAGGCTGGGCGCAGCGCTACCAGCTCAAACTGGGCGATCGCATCACCCTGCTGCTGGGCGAACAGCAACGCACGTTCACCGTGACCAGCATCCGCAAGGCCGACTGGGATTCGTTCCGGGTCAACTTCTTCCTGCTGCTCAATCAAGGATCGGTCGGCGATGCGCCGTACAACCTGATTTCCGCCTTCCACCTGCCGCCGGGCAATGCGTCCAAGCTGGCGGCGCTGAGTCGCGACTATCCGAACATTTCGTTGCTGGATATCGATGCCATCCTGGGCCGCGTGCGCGAGGTCATCGACCAGGTGGCACAGGCGGTGCAACTGGTGATGGGCTTCAGCCTGCTGGCCGGCATGCTGGTGTTGCTGGCCGCATTGCAGGCCACCGCGGGCGAACGCCGTTACGACAGCGCAGTGTTGCGCACCCTGGGCGCACGCCGTGGCCAGCTACGCGGTGCGGTGCTGGTGGAATTCGGCGCGCTTGGCTTGCTGGCGGCGACGCTGGCGGTGACCGCTGCGGCCGTGATCGGCGCGGTCGTCGGGAAGCAGGCGTTCGAGATGGCGTTGACACCGGATTGGCCGCGCCTGCTGCTCGGCGGCGCATTCGGGCTGGCCTTGAGTCTGTTGGCGGGTTGGTCGGGCACGCGGCGCATCCTGTCCACGCCGCCGGCGTTGGCATTGCGGAGCGAATAAGCGCGGGTAAAACGCGTCGCATGCGGGCAACGGCATGCGACGCGCGGCCCGGTGGCTGTGCTGCAGGCCAGCTCACGGACGCTGTGGCGCGCAGCGTGAGGGGCCTTGCTCTTCTGTGAGTGCTGCATATGTCTGCAGCGCATAAGCACCTTGCAAATCGTACGTTCGCAGCGGTGACACGACTGCCTAGAGTGGTACGTCCGGCCGCCGGCCCAGGCGGCCTTTCGTTGCCGTCGAGGTGCCACGTCATGGCCAGCATCACTTCCGCAGCGCGTGTGCACACGCCGCGCGATGCGTCTTCCCCCGTGCAGAGCTCCAGCGTCAGGATCGTGCCATTCGACGCTCCGCTGGGCGCCGAGGTGATCGGGCTGGACCTTGCGCAACCGCTGGACGCCGCCACCTTCGCGCGTATCCACCGCGCGCACCTGGATTACCACGTGCTGGTGTTTCGCGATCAACGCATCACACCGGCCCAGCAGGTGGAATTCAGCCGTCGCTTCGGGCCGCTGCAGATTCACGTGCTACGCAACTTTCAACTGCACGGGCACCCGGAAGTGCTGGTGGTGTCCAACATCAAGGAGAACGGCGAGCCGATCGGCCTGGGCGATGCCGGGCATTACTGGCACTCGGATCTGTCGTACAAGCAAACACCGAGCCTGGGGTCGCTGCTGCATGCGCAGGAGCTGCCCGGCGAAGGCGGCGACACCCTCTTTGCCAACCAGCACCTGGCATGGCAAACGCTGCCCGAATCGCTCAAACGCGCCGTGCAGGACCTGCGCGCCGAACACAGTTATCTGGCCAAGTACGAGGAGTTGCGCGCCCGCAATCCGTGGCGGCCGGCACTGACGCCGGAGCAGATTGCCGAAGTGACACCGGTGCAGCACCCGGTGGTGCGCACGCATCCGGAGACGGGCCGTAAGGCACTGTTCGTCAGCGAGCATTTCACCACGCGCATCGTCGGTTTGCCCGAGGACGAAAGCCGCGCGCTGTTGCAGAGGTTGTTCGAACACACCACGCGCGATGCGCTGGTGTATCGGCATCGCTGGCAGCCGCACGACATGGTGTTCTGGGACAACCGCTCGGTGATGCATCTGGCGGCGGGTACGCCGGATCATCTGCGCCGTCGGCTCAACCGCACCACCATCGAAGGCGATGCACCGTTCTGAGCCTGCACCTGTTCCCTCCCCTTCCCGACTGGAGCGCCGCATGCGTTTGACCGTCTCTTCCCACGCTCCTTTGCCGCACCGGCGTTTTTCGCGGGCCATCGCGCTGCTGGTGTTGGCCGCGTTGCCGCTGTTGCATAGCGCGCATGCGCAAGCCGAAGGCAAGCTGCGGATCGCCAAGCAATTCGGCATCGTTTACCTGCTGCTGGACGTGGCGCAGGACCAGAAGTTGATCGAACAGCAGGGCAAGGCCGCCGGTGTGGACATCGACGTGCAATTCCTGCAGCTCTCCGGTGGGGCGGCAGTCAACGATGCGTTGTTGACCGGTTCGATCGATATCGCCGGTGCCGGTGTCGGGCCGTTGTTCACCATCTGGGACCGCACGCGCGGCCGCCAGAATGTCCGCGGCGTCGCATCGCTGGGCAATTTCCCGTACTACCTGATCAGCAACAATCCGCGCATCAAGTCCATCGGCGATTTCACGCCAAAGGACCGCATTGCGGTGCCGGCGACGGGTGTCTCCGTGCAATCACGTTTCTTGCAACACGCCTCGCAACAACGTTGGGGCGACAAGGGCACCCATCAGCTCGACGCGCTACAAGTCGCCTTGCCGCATCCGGATGCCGCCGCGGCGATCATCCGTGGGCGTACCGAAATCACCGCGCATTTTGCCAGCCCGCCGTTTCAGGAGCAGGAACTGGCGCGCAACCCGGCCGCGCATATCGTCACCAGTTCCTACGAGATCGAAGGCGGCCCGTCGTCGGCAACGGTGTTGTACGCCACCGAAAAATTCCGCAAGGACAATCCCAAGACCTACCGCGCGTTTGTCGCCGCACTGGACCAGGCGGCGAAGTTCGTCACGGCCCATCCGGAGCAGGCGGCCGATATCTTCCTGCGTCGTAATGGCTCGGGCATCGATCGCGCGCTGGTGCTGCAGATCCTCAAGGACCCGAAAGTGCAGTTCACCGTGGCACCGCAGAACACGCTGGGGCTGGGCAAGTTCATGCAGCACAGCGGGGCGATCAAGCAGGCGCCGGGCAAGGTGGGCGATTACTTTTTCGACGACCCGCTGATTGCGGGCGGGAGCTGAGCGATGAGCACGCCCCTGCTGCAGGTCGATCATGTCAGCCTGGAATATGCTTCGGCCCAGCGCGTGGTGCGCGCGACCCATCGCGTGCGCTTCGATGTGCACGAAGCCGACCGCTTCGTGCTGCTGGGGCCCTCAGGCTGCGGTAAATCCACTTTGCTCAAGGCGGTGGCCGGTTTCGTTGCGCCGCGCGAAGGACAGATCCGCCTGCAGGGTCATGCGGTCACCGGTCCCGGGCCGGACCGGGTGGTGGTGTTCCAGGAATTCGACCAGTTGGCACCATGGAAAACCGTGCGCGAGAACGTGGTGTTCGGGCTGCGTGCGGCGCGCAAACTCGGCCGTGCCGAGGCGCGCGAGCGGGCAGACGACAGTCTGGCCCAGGTCGGGCTGAGCGGATTTGCAGATGCTTACCCGCACACCTTGTCCGGCGGCATGAAGCAGCGTGTGGCCATCGCACGCGCCCTGGCGATGCGCCCGCGTGTCCTGCTGATGGATGAACCGTTCGCGGCACTGGATGCGCTGACGCGTTCGCGCATGCAGGAGCAAGTGCTGGAATTGTGGGAACAATTGCGCTTCACGCTGTTGTTCGTCACCCATTCCATCGAAGAAGCATTGGTGGTCGGCAATCGCGTGCTGCTGTTGTCGCCGCACCCGGGCCAGGTGCGCGCCGAACTCAACGCGCATGCCTTCGGCCCGCACAGTGCCGGCAGCGTGGCCTTCCAGCAGACCGCGCAACGCATTCACCGGCTGCTGTTCGATCTGCCCGATGACACGCTGGACGACGACAAGGTGGCACCGCTGCGTCGCCCGTCCCTGCGCCAACGCCAGGCGCTGACATGAGCCGCAGCACCGCAAGCGCAGTGCCGCCGATTCCACCGGTGCGGCCCGAGTACGAAGTGGCACTGACCCCGCTGGACCCTGCCCTGGGCGCCGCGACCACGCCCACGCGTTGGCACGCACCGCCCTGGCTGCGCAAGGCATTGGTGCTGGTGGTCTTGGTCGCGGCATGGGAGATCGCCGCGCGGCTGGTCGGCGACGATCTGATGCTGCCCGGCGCAGTGCAGACCGCGCGCGCGTTCTACGACGGGCTGCTGTCGGGCGAACTGCTGCGCCGGGTCGGTGCGTCGTTGCGTGTTCTGGCGCAAGGTTATGCGCTGGGCGTGCTGCTGGCGTTCGTGCTGACCGCGCTGGCCGCTTCCACGCGCTGGGGCCGCGATGTGCTCGGCACGCTGACCGCCATGTTCAACCCGCTGCCGGCCATTGCGCTGTTGCCGCTGGCCTTGCTGTGGTTCGGGCTGGGCACCGGCAGCCTGGTGTTCGTGCTGGTGCACTCGGTGCTGTGGCCGCTGGCGCTGACCACCTACGCCGGCTTCCAGGCGGTACCGGACACGCTGCGCATGGCCGGGCGCAACTACGGCCTGCGCGGCCCGCGCTATGTAGCGCAACTGCTGGTTCCGGCGGCGCTGCCGGCGATCCTGTCCGGGCTGAAGATCGGCTGGGCATTCGCCTGGCGCACCCTGATCGCCGCCGAACTGGTGTTCGGCGCCACCTCCGGCCAGGGCGGCCTGGGCTGGTACATCTTCCAGAACCGCAATGAGCTTTACACCGACAAGGTCTTCGCGGGGCTGGCGATGGTGATCGTGCTGGGGCTGCTGGTGGAGGGCGTGGTGTTCCAGGCGATCGAGCGGCTCACGGTGCGTCGCTGGGGCATGCAGCGCTAGCGCGGCCCCGGCGGCACGGTCGCGTGCGCTTAACGAAGTTGGCTTATGCTTCGGCCCCCATTCTCTGCCGCTCGCCGCCATGCCCACTGCCCCCTTCACCGCCTACCTGTACCCGGTTCTGCTGCTGATCGCCAGCAACGTGTTCATGACCTTCGCCTGGTACGGGCACCTGAAGTACAAGACCACGCCGCTGATGATCGCCATCCTGGTCAGCTGGGGCATCGCGTTCTTCGAATACTGCCTGCAGGTGCCTGGCAACCGTCTGGGCAGCGCGGTGTATTCGGCGCCGCAGCTCAAGGGCATGCAGGAAGTGATCACGCTGCTGGTCTTTGCCGGTTTCTCCACCTTCTACCTGGGGCAGTCGCTGAAGTGGAACCATTGGGCCGCGTTCGGCCTGATCCTGGTGGCCGCGTTCCTGATGTTCAAGGAATAAAGGCAAAGCACCCTCTCGCTCGTAGGAGCGCACCCGGGCGCGACCTCGCAAGAGCCCCCTGCGGTGTGATTGGCCTTACCGGGAATGCCATATCGCGCTCGGATGCGCTCCTACGGCGTCAGGGTGCCTAGTTCGCCGGTTCGACCCACCGTGCGAACACCGCATCGATTTGCGCGTCCTTGACCGGCTTGCCCTTCTGCGCTGACTCAGCCTGCTCGAACATCGGCACGATCATCGCCATGCCGTCCGGCTTGGTTTTCAGATGCAGGCCCGGTGGCGTTTGCAGGAATGCGGCCCAGCGCGCGCGCACCTTGGCCCAATACCCCTGTGTGCCTTTCCAGTACGCATAGGCCGGGGCGAAGTCCACCTCGGTGGTCTTGCGGTAATCGTTGAAGCCGAACTCGCGTGCAATCGCTTCCTGGGTGCCGTCGGGCTTGCGCAGCACCTTGGTGTTGAATTGTTCGTGGGTCCAGCCGTTGGGCGTGAGCGTGTGCCGGTTGATCACCGACAGCGCGTTGTAGTCGCTGCGCTTGGTGTACTCACGGCGCGGCAGGGGGCGCCAGCTCAGATCGCTGGTCCAGGTGGGATGGCCATCGGCGTAGTCCCAGCGGCCGGTGCCGCAATAGCGCGGCGCATCGCTGACCTCGAAGACGCATTGCGTCCATGCGCCCTGCGTGGCCGATGCCGGCAGCGCACGCACCTGCCAGGTCTGGTCGGCGGTGAATTCGAAACGCTGCGGCGCTTCGTACACCCAATCCTGCCGCCAGTGCTTGGTCACATGCCTGGTCTTTTCGTCGACCAGCAGATGCTGCAACACCAGCTTGCGTGGCGAATCCTCCACCACGATGACCACCTCGTTGGCGCCGCTGCGCATCGCCGAGGCGCGCTCGTAACCTGGCTTGAGCAGCACGGTTTCGTCGAAGGCGAAGTCCACCGCGTATTCGCCCTGCATCGCCAGGATGCTCTGGCGATCCCGTTCGGGATCGGCAGCGGCGGCGTCGGCAATCGCCGACAGCGGCAACAGGCTCAACGTGGCGACAAGGCAGCAGGGCAGTACTCGGTTCATCTCGATTCTCGGTGGTGGTCTCAGGAACATCAGCGGCGCAGCCGCAGCAAGGCAGCGTGCATGGCCGCCGGGGCGCTACCGGCAGTGGCAGGCGAGGTCGCCCGCAGCGCGGCGGCGCGCGCGCAACAGCAATCATCCACCGCCACCCGTCCGTCGATGCCCTCATCGTTCGCCAATCGCGCAGCGACTTCGGCACCCAGGGCCGACACGGTGGCCAGGCTGGCCGCCAGCGACGACGCGTGGTCGCCACCGGCCTGCAGGCGTAGCGCGCTCAGACGCCAGTGCTCGCCGCGCATGCGCCCGGCCAGCCGACGCCACAGGCGCTCGCCCACGCCCAGCGCCTGGTTCTCCATCGCCAATGGCGGCAGCTGGCAGATCAGCCGGTCCCAGCTGAGAAAATCGCTGTCCGGCAGCAGGTAGAGCCGCCAGCAGCACTGTCCGTCGGCATCGAAGAAGCAAACGCCTTCGCGCACGCCGTCGCTGTCCAGCTGCCGGCAGGCCGCCGCGTCGACCGCGTGCTGCCAGCCCTCAAGTTCATTGCCCAGGGCCGGGCGATACAGGCACAGCACCGTACCCAGGGCCGCCAGCTGCGCCGGGCGCGGCAGCGTGCGGCGGGTGGCACGCACGGTCGACGACAACGGCAGTGGGCGGACGATGGGCATGGCCGCTACCAGCTCACGGCCAGGCTGACCGAGGCGGTGCGCCCGGCGGCGGTGAAGCGATCGACCACGGTGCTGCTGGCAAGCGTGCCGTTGGGCAACGCATTCCAGTCCACGTAACGACGGTCGGCCAGGTTGAAGATGCCGGCGGTGAGCTTGGCGCCAGGCGCGAACTCCCAATGCCCCATCAGGTCCAGCGTGGCGTAGCCGGCCGGCGTGTAATAGCTGTCCAGCTGCGGGCGATGTTTGCGGGCCACAAAGGTACCGATCACTTCTGCGCCCCAGCGATCACTGTCGAAGGCCATGCCAAGCGTGCCGCGCAACGGGTCGACCGAATTGAGCGGCGTGCCGTCGGTGAGGTTGTCGCCTTCCGCATAGGCAACGGCACTGTTCAACGACCAGCCTTGCCAACCCGCCAGCATGCCCAGATCGATGCCCGCGCGCGCCTCTGCGCCCTTGATCACCACATCGTCCACGTTGCGCGACTGGAACAGCGCCAGTCCGTCGGCATTCACGCCAGCCGGCGCATACGATTCGATGAAGTTGCGATAGTCGGTGTAGTACACGGCGAGCCCGAAATAGCCGACCGCATCGTTGAAACGCAGGCCCAGTTCGCCGCCGCGGCTGGTCTCCGATTTCAGATCCGGATTGGCGATGGCGGTGTAGCGCGCCTGCAGATTGGTGAAACCGATATTGACGTCGTTGTACGGCGGCGCGCGGAAGCCATGCGCATAGTTGGCGTACGCCGACCAGGCGTCCGAAAACCGCCACACCGCACCGAACTTGGGAGACACCTGGGTCTCGTCGATGGTCTCGGCGGCAACGCCGGGATTGTCTTCGCGGAAGATGTCGTCCACCTGCGGCGACAGCCGGAAATAATCCACGCGCACGCCCGGCGTCAGCGACAGCTGGCCATCGAGCAGGCCGATCTCGTCCTGCGCATACAACCCGAGCTTGGTGGTTTCGCTCATCGGGAAGTCGCGCACCGGAAACACGTCCTGACCGACGCGGTTGCTCACCACGCCATTGGCCAGATTGACCGAATAGCCGTCGCGCTTGGCGCGCGTATCGGTCCAGGTGCCATCCAGCCCATAGGTGATCTCGTGGCTGAGGGTGCCGGTTTCGATGGACTTATGCGCGTTGACCAGCAGGCCGTAAACACGCTGATCGAAATTGTGTTCGTTATGCCGGCGCGTGGTGTTGCCGCGCAGTTCGTTGGTGCGTTGCAGGCTCTCGCTGTCCTGGCGATACAGCTGCCACTGCAGATCGTCGGCCCACACGGAATCCAGCGCATCGACTTCATGCCGCAGCGAGACCCGCGCACGTGTCTGATGATCGCGTCCTTGCTGCGACAGGATGCGTAGCGACGCCGTCGGACTCCGCGTGTCGATGCCGGTCAATGCATCGATGCTGCCGTAGTCTTCGTTGCCTTCGACCGTGAGTTTGAAGCGCTGTTGTGCGCTTGGGGCGTACACCAGTTTGGCGAGCACACTGCGCCCATCGATGCGCTGCGGATTGGCCGCGGTGCGGGTGAAATCGCGGCTGCGGTCATCGCCCTGGTTTTGCGCCTCCTGGCCCTGGCGATGACTCACCGCCACCAAGCCGCTCCAGCGTTCGCCACCGAACGCGCCGGTGGCACCGGCAAACAGGCCGTTCCAGTCACCTTCGTAGCCGAACTTCAGGCCGGCGTAGCTGTGCTTGTCTGCGCTCAGATAGTCCGACGGATCCTTGGTGACGAAGGCGACCACGCCGCCCAATGCATCCGAGCCGTACAACGAACTGGCCGGCCCGCGTACCACTTCCACGCGCTTGAGTGTTTCCAGGTCGACGAAGTTACGGTTGGCGTTGAGATAGCTGCCGAAGCTGAAGGTGTCCGACACCGGCACGTTATCCACCAGCATCGCCACGCGGTTGCCATCCAGCCCGCGGATGCGGATGCCGTTGGCACCGGTGAAGCGGCCGCTGGTGCTGGTGACCGATACGCCCGGCGTGTAGCGGAACAGATCCTTGAGTTCGCGCACCAGTTGGTTGTCGAGCTGTTCGCGATCGATCACATCCACCGTGCTGGGCACATCCACCAGCGCGCGCTGGGTGCGCGTGGCGGTGACCTGGAGCCGGTCGAAGTCGTGCACCTCACGCGCACCCTCCGCTCCGGCATCGCGTTCGGCAGCACGGGCACACAAGGAAATAGCGGGCAGCGCCAGCGACAGCGCGACCACCAGCGGATGCAGGCGGATCATCAGGAACCTTTACGCGTCCCCCGGCGGCGCGTGCGGCATAAGCCAAACGCGGCAGGGAAGATGGAGTTGAGTGGCGGGCGGCGGCGGCAGCGCCCGCTGCGATCTTGCGCACACGCGTTGAGCGAGTACGCAAAGATGGGATGCGATGGCAATCGGGCGTTGCGCGCAGAGCAGGATCGCGTCATCGGCACTGACGGCGCACGACGATCGTTGCGGCAGCGGCTGCGCACAGTGGCTGTGCGCAGCCCAGTGGCTGGATTATTTGGTCAGGATCAGCTTGTCGTTGCTGGTGTGGCGCAGGCGATAGACGCGATCGCCGTGCTGGATCAGCACTTCACGCCGGCCCTTGAGCAGCGCTTGGCTGCTGATGAGGTCTTCGGCGGGCACGGCGCGCGGCGTGGCGCGGTCGCGCAGATTGACCGGTTCGGAGCGAAGCAGCACGGGGTGGGCGGTCATGATCTGGTTCTCCAGTCGGTTGGCCAGACAAATAATAACCATTCTCATTTAATGATCAAGAGCCATTCTCATTTGAAAGGCCGGATGTTTAAATCGCTCTCTAGTCTTCGATTGATCGCGCCAATCGAACGGACGTGTGTCGCTGCCCTCAGCTGCGGTGACTACTACAAGCATCCACCGCAGCACTCGATCGACCCAATGGCTCAGCGCGTGCTCGACTCCACCTGTGCCCACCCGGCGTCATCGACCTGATCCAGGGTGTCCAGGGCACCGAGGTTCTCTTCCAACTGTGTGACCCGGCTCGCGCCCAGGATCACGCTGGACACATGCCGGTTGCGTAGGCACCAGGCGATGGCCAACTGCGCCGGCGACTGGCCAAGCTCGGCCGCCACCGCGCAGAACGCGCGGGCGCGCTCCAGCCGGCGCGCTTCCGGCGCGCCCAGCACTTCGTCCTGCAACCATTGGTTGCCCGGCTGGCCCAGACGGCTGTCGGCCTCCACGCCCGCGTTGTACTTGCCGGTCAGCAGGCCCGAGGCCAGCGGCGACCAGATCGTGGTGCCCAGCCCGTTCTCGCACAGTGGCGCGTATTCGCGCTCCAGCCGCTCGCGATGCAGCAGGTTGTATTGCGGCTGTTCCATCGCCGGCGCATGCAGATGTTCGCGTTCGGCAATCGCGATGGCCTCGCGCAACTGCGCGGCGCTCCATTCGGATGTGCCCCAGTACAGCACCTTGCCCTGGCGGATCAGCGCATCCATGGCGCGTACGGTTTCCTGGATCGGGGTGTCCGGATCGGGCCGATGGCAGTAATAGAGGTCCAGGTACTCCACGCGCAGGCGCTTGAGCGCGGCGTGGCAGGCATCGGTGACATGCTTGCGCGAGAGCCCGCGCTGGGTCGGCCGCGGGCTGTCGACCGCACCGAAAAACACCTTGCTCGACACGCAGAAGCCATCGCGCGGCAAACGCAGATCGGCGATCACATCGCCCATCACTTCCTCGGCGCGGCCGCGCGCGTAGACCTCGGCGTTATCGAAAAAATTGATGCCGTTGTCCCAGGCGGCGGCAATCAGATTGCGCGCTTCGCTGCGCCCGATCTGTTTGCCGAAGGTGACCCAGGCCCCGAACGACAAGGCCGATAGCTGCAGCCCGGTGGAACCCAGACGTCGGTAAAGCATGGCGAACTCCCGCAACCTCCAGGGCACCTGCCCTGGACCGGCGTGCGCAGTGTAGGCCGTGGCGTCGGGCAGGCACAGCGCGCGGCGTGTGCAGCGCCGTGCATCGACCTGTTCCCGGCTCGACTGCGTGTTCGCAGCACCGCCTGCACTGCGCATGCATCGTGATCGGCGCTTTTGTCGGTGTTGGTCTGCCGTTGGTGGTTATCTGCACCGAATGCCTCGGCTTGCATGGGCGTTTCCACGCCTATCCACACGTGACAGACGCGAGACCTTGCTGCAGCGACTGCTTGCCGATCAACAGGCAAAATCGCCGGCGTGTGGCGTCGCAACCAGGGTGGGGCCATTGGTGGCATGCATGCGCCAACCAGCCGCATGGACGGATTGACGGCGTGCCCCGACACCGGATGCGGCACCGTGCCTGGAGACACCAGCGCATGACGCCGGCGGACATGCGTGCAACGGTCAGCAGCACTCGCGCACAAACGCCAACCGTCCCAGGCCATCTGCACCAAAGACACCCCGCCCGATGAAGCGGAGCAGCAACGACAGCCGTAGCAGTCGCAGCAGTAGATCCAATCACGCGCTTCAGCCACTCCAGGCTGCGCGGCAGTTCCCCCGAACGCTGACGCATGACGGTGAACACCGCATCCGGGCGGGCGCCACGACCGCCACAGCCGCGCCGCCACGCGATGAACACCGCCCACCTCGCCCATGCGGACTCCCGACTTTGCGCAAGCACGGTCCCACAGCGCGCCAGCGCGGGCCTGCCCCTGCCCGCCCCCTCTCGTCTGTGGGCCGACCGAGGCCATCTGAATGCCCCTCGCCTTGCCCCCTGTCACCCCCTGCTCTAGGCTTCCCGTTTTGCCGTCAGCAGCCCGGGGATTGGAATGGTCGAAGGTTTGGGAAGGATCGGTTTCGGCCTGTTCGGTCTGGCGGTGCTCATCGGCATCACCTGGCTGTTTTCGAGCAACCGCCGCGCGATCGACTGGAAGCTGGTCGCCACCGGTCTGGCCCTGCAGATCTCGTTCGCCGCACTGGTGTTGCTGGTGCCGGGCGGGCGCGACGTGTTCGACGCGCTGGGCAAGGGCTTCGTCAAGGTGCTGAGTTTCGTCAATGAAGGGTCCACCTTCATTTTCGGCAACCTGATGAACATCGACAGCTACGGCTTCATCTTTGCGTTCCAGGTGCTGCCCACCATCATCTTCTTCTCGGCGCTGATGGGCGTGCTTTACCACCTGGGCGTGATGCAGATGGTGGTGCGTGCGATGGCGTGGGCGATCACCAAGGTGATGCGCGTTTCCGGTGCGGAAACCACCAGCGTGTGCGCCAGCGTCTTCATCGGCCAGACCGAAGCGCCGCTGACGGTGCGCCCGTATATCCCCAAGATGACCCAGTCCGAGCTGCTGACGATGATGATCGGCGGCATGGCGCATATCGCCGGTGGCGTGCTGGCTGCATACGTCGGCATGCTCGGCGGCAGCGATCCGGCGCAACAGGCGTTCTATGCCAAGCACCTGCTGGCCGCCAGCATCATGGCCGCGCCCGCCACGCTGGTGGTCGCCAAGCTGCTGGTGCCGGAAACCGGCACCCCGCTGACCCGCGGCACCGTCAAGATGGAAGTGGAAAAAACCACCAGCAATGTCATCGATGCGGCCGCGGCCGGTGCCGGCGATGGCCTGCGCCTGGCGCTGAACATCGGCGCGATGCTGCTGGCCTTCATCGCGCTGATCGCGCTGATCAACGCACCGCTGACCTGGCTGGGCGAGGTCACCGGCGCCGCCGCGCTACTGGGCCGCCCGACCAACCTGTCGACGATCTTCGGCTACGTGCTGGCGCCGATCGCCTGGGTGATCGGTACCCCGTGGGTGGATGCGACCACGGTCGGGTCGTTGATCGGCCAGAAGGTGGTGATCAACGAGTTCGTCGCTTACAGCGAGTTGTCGCGCATCGTCAAGGGCGAAGTGCCGGGCGTAGGCCTGAGCGCAGAAGGTCGCCTGATCGCCACCTACGCGCTGTGCGGCTTCGCCAATTTCAGCTCGATCGCGATCCAGATCGGCGGGATCGGCGGGCTGGCGCCGGAACGTCGTCACGATCTGGCCAAGTTCGGCCTGCGTGCGGTGCTCGGCGGTTCGATCGCCACCTTCATGACCGCTACCATTGCCGGTGTGCTGTCGCATTTCGGTTGAGGCGGTGCGGGTTCATCGGCGTGACGGTCTAATCACTGCACGCCGCGTTTCATCCAGTCTTTCAAGTCAGTCATTCAAGGCAAGGTATTTATGAGTTCGGTCGTCGTTGTCGGGTCCTTCAATGTCGATCACGTGTGGCGCTGCGATGCCTTGCCGGTGCCGGGCGCGACCATCGCCGGGCGCTACAGCACCGGCCCGGGCGGCAAGGGCTTCAATCAGGCGGTTGCGGCCGCACGCGCTGGCGCCAAGACGCATTTCTTGTGCGCGCTGGGCGACGACGCCGGTGGTGCGTTGGCGCGCTCGCTGGCCGCGCAGGATGGCTTTTCGCTGATCGCCGAGCCCAGTAATGAACCGACCGGTACCGGCGGCATCTATGTCGACGGGCACGGCCGCAACACCATCGTGATCGGCGCCGGCGCTAACGCCGTGTTGAGCCCCGCCTTCATCGAGAACCAACGCCCGCTGGTGGCTGCGGCAAAGGTGTTGCTGGCGCAGCTGGAATCCCCGGCCGAGACGATCGAGTCCGCACTGGCGCTGGCGCACGAATGTGGCGTGCTGACCGTGCTCAATGCCGCGCCGGCCAATGCACCGACCTCGATTGGCCTGCTCAAGCTCTCGGATGTGCTGACGCCCAACGAAACCGAATTCGCCGCACTGCTCGGTCGCCATGTCGGCGAGCGCATCAATGCCGACGACGTCGCCGCGCTGGACGGCAATACGTTGCATTCGTTGTGCCGCAAGCTGCTGCCGGGCGGTACCGTAGTGGTGACCCTGGGCGCGGTGGGCGCCTTCATTTCGCACGCCGAAGAACAGCTGCGCGGCGATAGCCAGGCGCATTACCGCGTGGGCGCGGAAAGCGCGCAGACCATCGACACCACCGGCGCGGGCGATGCCTTCAACGGTGCGCTGGTTGCCTCGCTGGCGCAGGTGCCGGCTGCGAGCTTCGCAACCCACGTGCGCTTTGCCACCCGTTATGCGGCGCGCTCCACCGAGGTGGAAGGTGCGGCGGTGTCGATGCCGCGGCTGCGCGCGGACGACTGAGACCACGGTTCACTGCCATTGGCGTGCGCCACGCGCGCATGCCCTCGACACCGCACCCACGCAGGCGCCCAGGTTTTTTCCAGGAATGCGCGTGCATGTCCCGCGCCCAATGACGATCGCGACAAGCGGTTGGCCGCGTCGCTGCGCATCGCGCCGAACGATGTGACGCTGCAACGAGCGCATGTCTGCTTTCGCCACGCTGCGCACGCTCTGCTGCCAACGTCACACCACCGGCTGCGCCATCGCGACGCCACGTGACCCAGCGCTGTTTTGGGTGCTCGAAAAACGAAAGCGCATCGCATAAAGCGTGCTGATCGGCTGCACGCGCTAGCGCGCTATCTGCGCTTGCCTACTATCGCCGCACCACCGGGCGTACCACGACCATTGCCTGTTGTCATGCGAGGACGCTCCTGGCGGCGCGGCTTGCCGAGATGCGTCTGCATCGTCGACTGGCGCATTACCGCCTCACGCAATGGCAGTGACGCGGTATGCCTGGCCCTGCCCCCCAAGCTCAACGGAACTACCGATGATCCTGCGTCGATCGCGCACGCCATTCCTGCTGCCCTGCGTCTTACTTCCCTGCCTGCTCAGCTCCTGTGGCGGCGATGCCGCCGATGCCGGCACCGCTGCGACCCCATCGCCGGCGGCGACGGTCACCGTGAGCGCCCCGCGCGCCATGGCGCCAACCGCCACGCAGGCGTCCACGGCAACGGCGAGCGCCAGTATCGACCCGGCATTCCGGCGCAGCCTCGCGCCCGACAAGCCGATGTTCGTGATCCATGCCGACACCTGGAACGCCGCCGATCCGCAGAAGATCATCGACCTGATTCCTGCAGACCTGCGCCCCTACACGGTTCTGCTGATCTCGCTCTCGATCAGTCACAAAGGCGCCACCGACAATCAGTGCAACTGGAACCAGGTGGCGAACGGGATCGAGACGGCACGCTCGTGGATCAAGACAGCTGCGGCCAACGGTGTCTGGGCGATGGTGCAACCGTCCAGCGGCGGCTTCAGCCACTTCCCCGACTATCCCAACGGCACCGATCTGGAATCGACGGTCTACGGTGAGTTCTTCCGCGACTACCCGAACTTCCTCGGTTTCAACTACGCCGAGCAGTTCTGGGGATTCGACGAAGCCTGCTCGGTCTCGGCAGCGCAGCGCTGGGAGCACTGGGCCAACCTGCTCAAGCTGACCAACAAGTACGGCGGCTATCTGGCGGTGAGCTTCACCGGCGGCTTCTGGGGCGCAAACATCAACCCGCTGGCAATGGTCAAGCGCAACGAGGCCTTACGCACCGCCCTGGGCAGCTATGCCAAGAATTTCATCATCCAAGAAAAGTTCACGATGAACTACGGCTACCACGACATCGAAAGCGTCAGCCTGGGCATGTTTCTGTCGGGATTTGCGGGCCATTACGGCATCCGTCCTGACAGCAGCGGCTGGTACGCCGCCGATGGCAGCGCCTATCCTCTGGCCGCGGGCGCCCCGCATCTGATCGAGCACCTGACGCTGACCGGCGAAACCTATTTCGATGGCCCGGAACTGATCTGGACCGATACCGTTCAAAGCCTGCCAAACGGGACCACCGCCGACGGCTACAACACGCGGCGCTGGCAGTTCTTCCCGCAGTTCAAGAACATCCATATGGATGTCTACCGCAAGATTCTCGACGGCACCTTGCACATCCTCGATCGCCAGCAGGTGATCGACCGCACCAAGCTGGCAGTGGTCGACGACACCACCAGCGGCAACGATCAGAGTCTGTATGCATCGCCGGAAACGCTGTTCTCCGGCCTGTATCTGATGGACGACGACGGCACCTATCTCAACCAGCACAGCTGGTACAAGAAGACCGGGCGCTACCCCGCCATCCCGACCATGTGGCAGTTGAGCGATGACCTTGCAAAATCCTTCCCCGTACAGGTCAAGCGCAGCGCGTACGCCACCCGCTGGCCCTCCATCGCCGCCAAGACCCAGGAACTGAATGCCTTGTTCCCGCAGGAATCCACCGGCGATCTCTATGTGGCACGTCAAGACAACACCTGGGTCACCTACAACCCCTACAAGACCAACAAGACTGCCAGCGGCGCGTTCAACCTGAAGTACAACAGTTGCGCCGCGCTCAACATGACCTACGGCCCCTACACGACGGGCGTGGTCAAGGAGTTCGCCGACGCGGTGTCGGTCTACCTGACCAATTTCGATTCGGAAACCGGCCCGCTCAAGACCGACACCATCACCATCAGCGGCGCCAGCGCCACGCCGACCTATACCTTTGCCGATCGCGGCGAGCACCAGGCCAGTACCATCACCGCCACGCCCAGCGGCGATGGTCTGACCTTGAACGTCGCCCACAACGGGCCGCTGGACATCACCATCCAGTGCTCCGGCTCGGCCACCGGACGCGCTAGCGCCGCGGCGGTCACACCACTGCAGGCACCGGCTGCGCCACCCGCCTATACCGGCGTGCGGCAATACGAAGCGGAGAACTTCGACTTCCTGCGCATCGGCAGCCTTGTCGCCAATGGCGTCTCCGGCGCAGTGCACAACTACCAGGGGTTGGGCTATGTCGACTTCGGCGGCAACCCCGGCGCGCGTTTGCGGACCACCATCAACGTGCCGCAGGCGGGAAGCTATACGCTGGCCACGCGCTATTCCGCACCGGGCACAAGCGTCGGTAGCGTAGACCTGTACGTCAATGGCGTGCGTGTCGGCACCCCGGCCTTCGCCCAGACCAGTTCGGCCAGCGACTGGGCCAGCAGTCCGCTGACGGCAACCTTGCGTGCCGGCAACAACATCGTCGAATACCGCGCCAGTGTAGGCACCCAGGCCAAGCTGTACCTGGATAATCTGGCCGTCTGGCAGTAGGCGATACCACAGCGGCGGTGCCGGCCATGCGGCCCGCCTGCTGCCGGCCCGGCCGCCGCAGGGTTGGCAGCGCGAAGGGCCGTCACCGCTGAAGTTACACTAGCGCCATGCAGATCGGCTCCTACTCCATCGCTCCCAAGGTGATCCTCGCCCCCATGGCGGGCGTTACCGACAAACCGTTCCGGCTGCTGTGCAAGCGGCTGGGCGCGGGCCTGGCGGTGTCGGAAATGACCATTTCCGACCCGCGCTTCTGGGGCACGCGCAAATCGCTGCACCGCATGGACCATGCCGGCGAGCCGGACCCGATCAGCGTGCAGATCGCCGGCACCGAGCCGCAGCAACTGGCCGAGGCGGCGCGCTACAACGTCGACCACGGTGCGCAGTTGATCGACATCAACATGGGCTGCCCGGCCAAGAAGGTCTGCAACGCGTGGGCCGGCTCGGCGCTGATGCGCGACGAAGACCTGGTGGCACGCATCCTGACCGCGGTGGTACAGGCAGTGAACGTGCCGGTGACGTTGAAGATCCGCACCGGTTGGGATTGCGACCACCGCAACGGCCCGACGATCGCGCGGATCGCGCAGGACTGCGGCATCGCCGCGCTCGCCGTACACGGACGCACCCGCGACCAGCATTACACCGGCAGCGCCGAGTACGCGACGATTGCGCAGATCAAGGCCGCGCTGCAGATCCCGGTGGTTGCCAATGGCGATATCGACTCGCCGCAGAAAGCCGCTCAGGTGCTGCGCGAGACCGGCGCCGATGCCGTGATGATCGGCCGCGCCGCACAAGGCCGCCCGTGGATCTTCGGCGAAGTGGCACATTTTTTGGCCACCGGCGAGGTATTGCCGCCGCCGTCGCTGGCGTTCGTGCGCGATACCTTGCTCGGCCACCTGGAAGCGCTGCACGCGTTTTATGGCCAACCGCAGGGCGTGCGCATCGCACGCAAGCATCTGGGTTGGTATGCCAAGGACCACCCGCAAAGCGCCGACTTCCGGGCGGTGGTCAATCGCGCCGAAACGCCCGAAGCCCAGTTGGCCCTGACGCGTGATTACTTCGATGCCTTGATCGCCGGCGTGCCGCCCGCACTATCGGACGCTGCCTGAGTTTTCCTGCCTTGCTGGAGCCGCACGCATGAGCGCACCGAGCGACACCCCCACCTATCTGCACGGCTTTTCCGCCACCGAACAGGCGCGTCTGCTCAAACAGGCGCGCTTGCTGGAAACCACGCTGTTCAATCAGATCGACTACAGCGGCGCGCGGCGCCTGCTGGAAGTGGGCAGCGGCGTCGGCGCGCAGACTGAAATCCTGTTGCGCCGTTTTCCCGAACTGCATGTCACCGGCGTGGATCTGAGCGAGGCGCAGCTGGGCGCGGCGCGGGCAAATCTCGAACGGCTGGCGTGGTGCCGCGCACGCTACACACTGCAGCAGGCCGATGCGAGCGATTTACCGTTCGAGGCGCGTCAGTTCGATGCGGCGTTTCTGTGCTGGGTGCTCGAACACGTGCCCTCGCCTGCGCGCGTGCTCAACGAAGTGCGGCGCGTGCTGCTGCCCGGCTCGCCGGTGTACGTGACCGAGGTGATGAATGCTTCGTTCCTGCTGCATCCGTATTCGCCCAACCTGTGGCGCTACTGGATGGCATTCAACGATTTCCAGCACGACCAGGGCGGCGACCCGTTCGTCGGTGCCAAGCTGGGCAACCTGCTGCTGGCCGGGGGCTTTCGCGACGTGCACACGCAGATCAAGACGCTGCATCTGGACAACCGCGAACCGGGCCGGCGCAAGACCATGATCGGGTTCTGGGAAGAAGTGCTGCTCTCGGCGGCCGATCAATTGCTGCAGGCCGGCGCGGTCGAGGCCGCCACCGTGGATGGCATGCACCGTGAGCTGGCGCAGGTGCACAGCGACCCGGACGCCGTGTTCTTCTATTCGTTCGTGCAGGCGCGCGCCACGGTTTATTGAGTTGCCGATGCGGGCGCGACGACCGGAGCGCCGACAGCTTCCAGGTCGCCGGTCAGCACGGTGCTGCGGGGCTCGTGCCAGATGCGGTGCCACATCTGCCCCAGCACTGCACCGATCTGGTCGCGTGCCACCGGCGCACGATATGCCGCCTGCACCTGCCGCGGCACGATCGGCTGCCACGTCCCGTTGTCGCGATGGGCCACCACGAAGTTGAAGTTGTAGTCCGGCTCCAGGCCCATGCGCAGGTCGCTGAGCATCAGGTCATCGTCGACCAGGCGCGCGCGCATGAAGCCGCGATTGAACCAGGTCAGCCGACGCACCGAATCGAACCTGGCCACTTCGCCCAACGCCTGGGTGTTGCTGGAAAACCCACGGAAGTGCATCGGGCCGGTGTCGGCCACGAGAGAGCGCTCGCCGATGACATAGCCGTTGGGCGTCATCGCCACCACGCGCCACAGCAAGGTGTTGAGCGGCATCGGCACCGAGAACCGCGGCGCATCGGCCAGGCCCATCGCTGCCAGCGCACGATCGGCCTGGCGGTCGACCAGTTGCTTGGCAATCAACGACCAGCCCAGATACGCGGTGCTGGCCACCAACCCGATCACCAGCACGTGTTGCGCAAACGGGCGCGCGCGCGCAAACCAGGCCACCACGCAGGCGAGCAACAGCCACACCGTGTATGCCGGGTCGATGATGAACACGCTCGACCACATCGTCGGATGCGGCTGCAACGGCCACCACAGCTGGGTGCCGTAGACGGTGAACGCATCCAGCAGCGGATGCGTGATCAAGGCCAGCTGGATCGCCCAGAACCAGCGCGTGGGTGCGCTGGCCACGCGTCCATTGCCATAGCGGCGGAACAGCCACCAGATCAACCAACCCACCAGCGGCAGCACGAACAACGAATGGCTGACGCTGCGGTGCACGGTCATCAGGGTGACCGGGTCGTCGGTGAGCGGCAGCAATGCCAGCGAGTCGAGGTCGGGCAAGGTGCCCAGTGCCGCGCCTGCCAACAAGGCGGCACGCCGCTGTCCGGGCGGCGCGATGGCGGCAGCGATGGCGCCGCCGAGAACGATCTGGGTCAATGAATCCATCGGCCGATGCTAGCAGGCCGGACCTGCACGGATCGGGATGTTTGAGGCGGGGTGCGGCCGGCCGGCACCGCTGCGTCACCGGGCAGTTAATCGTCACGGGCAACGCACAGGCCCGCGCCCCCGGGCGGCGGACCGACGTCGGCTTAACCCCAAACCGATCCATTCAGGCGCACAATGCAACCGACACACGGGGCGTGTATCATCCGCACCCATCTTTTCATCCGAATCAAGGGATATAAGCCTGATGTCCAGCTACCTGTTCACCTCCGAATCGGTCTCCGAAGGCCATCCGGACAAGATCGCCGACCAGATCTCCGACGCAGTGCTGGACGCCATCCTGGCCCAGGACAAGCGCGCCCGCGTGGCTTGCGAGACGATGGTCAAGACCGGCGTTGCGATCGTGGCCGGCGAAGTGACCACCAGTGCCTGGATCGATCTGGAAGCGCTGACCCGCAAGGTCATCCTGGACATCGGCTACAACAGCTCCGACGTCGGCTTCGACGGCGAGACCTGTGGCGTGCTCAACCTGATCGGCAAGCAGTCGCCGGACATCAACCAGGGCGTGGATCGCAAGAATCCCGAGCAGCAGGGTGCGGGCGACCAGGGCCTGATGTTCGGCTATGCCACCAACGAAACCGACAGCTTCATGCCGGCGGCGATCCACCTCTCGCACCGCCTGGTCGAGCAGCAGGCCAAGATCCGCAAGAAGAAGAACTCGGCGCTGTCGTGGCTGCGTCCAGACGCCAAGTCGCAGGTCACCCTGCGCTATGAAGATGGCGTGGCGACGGCGATCGATGCGGTGGTGCTGTCGACCCAGCACGACCCGGGCGTGAAGCAGAAGGACCTGATCGAAGCGGTGCGCGAGGAAATCCTCAAGCCGGTGCTGCCGGCCAAGTGGCTGCACAAAGGCACCAAGTTCCACATCAACCCGACCGGCAAGTTCGTGATCGGCGGCCCGGTGGGCGATTGCGGCCTGACCGGCCGCAAGATCATCGTCGACACCTACGGCGGCTGGGCGCGTCACGGTGGCGGTGCGTTCTCCGGCAAGGATCCGTCCAAGGTGGACCGTTCGGCTGCCTATGCCGCGCGTTATGTCGCCAAGAACGTGGTGGCCGCCGGTCTGGCCGACCGTTGCGAAGTGCAGGTCTCCTACGCCATCGGCGTGGCCGAGCCGACCTCGATTTCGGTCACCACCTTCGGCACCGGCAAGATTGCCGACGAGCAGATCGAAAAGCTGATCCGCAAGCATTTCGACCTGCGTCCGTTCGGCATCATCCAGATGCTCGACCTGATCCACCCGATGTATCAGCAGACCGCGTCTTACGGCCACTTCGGCCGCAAGCCGAAGGACTTCACCTACACCGACGGCACCGGCGCGCAGCACAGCGCGACCTCGTTCTCGTGGGAAAAGACCGACCGCGCCGACGCACTGCGTGCCGCCGCCAAGCTGAAATAATCGTCCCGCTCCTGCGAAAGCTAGGTAGACGCATAACGACTGGGCCGCTGATGCGGCCCAGTTGCGGTTTTGGGGTCGTCGGTGGGTTGCCCACGCCAGGAAGTGGCAGGTTGCGAAGGCTTCGGCTAACGACGGTCCCGCACGCGTACGGGCGTGACGAAATAGAGTCTCTTTCCCCGCGTGAGAGAGATTGGGGTGAGGGTAAGGGGGCGAAGCCACTCACCTGCCGGATAGCACGTGGCTGCGTACGCGCCCTCATCCGCCCCTACGGGGCACCTTCTCCCGCCTTGCGGGAGAAGGGACAACGACGCCAACCGCCGCTCAAGCCCCTCTCCCCGCGGGAGGGGGGTTGAGGGTACGGGGCAAAGCCACTCACCTGCCAGATAGCACGTGGCTGCGCACGCACCCTCATCCGCCCCTACGGGGCACCTTCTCCCGCCTTGCGGGAGAAGGGACAACGACACCACGCCGCTCAAGCCCCTCTCCCCGCGGGAGAGGGGTTGGGGTGAGGGTACGGGGCGAAGCCACATGCCATGTGGACCACCGCAGAACAGCGGTCGCGAACCTGTTGCTACCGATCGAGCTGTAACTGCTGTTCGAGCGCCATCGCAAAATCCGCCAATGGGCAGGCCATGCGTTGCTCCGGAGCGCACAAGCCCAGCGACAGTTCCTGCTGCAGCGGCGGATGGGCCAGATCCAGCGGTACCAGCGTGCGCAGTTGATCCAGCGATTGCGCCAGGTAACGGGCGCGCACGAGCTGGCGGCCGTCGCTCTCGCGCCAAAGGCCGAGCACCAACGCGCCGCCCGGTGGCGGGTCGTCGGCGCCGTAACCGGGCAGAAGGAAATGCACATGCAGCAGGCCGCTCAACGCGGCGATATGCGTGTCACTGCCGACGAACACCGAGACCTTCGGCGCCTGCGCGTCACCGAAGCGTTGCAAGACCTCGCGCGCCAGCGGTGCGCCCGAACGCGAGGCCATGTAGTGCGGCCGTGCGTAAATATCGAACAGCAATGCGTGCAAGCGTGAGACCTGGGCCAGGCGCTCGGGCGTCGCACGGCCCCAACCGACCTGCGACAGCGGCAGGCCTTCTGCGTATTGCAGCAGCAACACCTCGCCGGTGCCGGAGGTCAGGTCAATTGGCCCACCTAACTTGAGCCCGCGCCCGTTGGCCGACGGCGCCAGCGTCGAAGGCATCTGCGCGAACTCGCACGGCGTCCGCGTGCAGCCCAGAATCTGCTGCAATGCCTGCAGCTCGGCAGCATGGCCTTGCAGCAAGGCGGCAGGGCCTCCGGTCTGTTGCTGGATCGATGCGACCGCTGCCGCCGCATCGAACGGCACCGTGCCGGCCTCGATCGGTCGAAACAGCGGATCGTTGCTGCCAGCCTCCCGATGCCCGGCAAGAATGCCGCAGCCGGGTGCAAGCGCGTCGGCCAGCAGTGCGCCGCTATCGATGGTGCGTTGATCGGTATTGGCCCACACCGACACACTGCCGGTTACCGGGCAACCGTTGCTCGGCAACAACGCCTGCTGCACCAGCCACTGACGCAGGTACTCGCCACTCAAGCGCACGCCTTGGCGACCATGCGGAGTGAGCAGGCTGGCGGGCGTGGACCATTGCGGCCAGGGTTGGTCGGCATAGTGCGCGGCGGCGGCCTCGCCTTGCAGCGGTGCGCGCACGCCATGCCGGAACACCACCACCACGCGCTCCAGTTGCGCGGCCTGCGTCGATGCCGGCGCTCCGGTGCCCACCTGTTTGCCGGCGATACCTGTCGCTCGATCGCCACCGTGCGCTGTGGAGGCGCGCGCGGTGGCCACGCTCGGGATCGACGTGGTGCAGCCGCCCAACGCCAACGCAGCCGCCAGTACCAGGCACAGCACGCTGCCGGTTGCCGCTGGCGCGCCACGGGGCGTATCAGGCCTCGGTGCAATACCGACGCACTGCCTGCGCCTGGCCTGCCGCGCAGGTGCCGCGATCCCCATCGCGGCACCTGCGCTCGCGACAACGCGGGCGGCCCATCGCGGCTCCCCACCGCTGGCCGACGACGCGCGTTGCAATGCCCACTGCTCCGTTCCACCGCAGGCGCGTGCACGGCCTGCGCTAGGCCGCGCGTCCGTCATGACATCTGCATCCTGCTGCGCACCTGGAAGGTCGTCGGATGCGAATCGTGCGCGATCAGAACACATACTTGGCGGTCAACAGGCTGGTCATACCGGAATCGACGATGTCGGAAATCGCATCGGTGTCATGGCCAACGTGCGCCCAGTAACTGTGCTGTTTGGTGAGGTTGGCCACCGACAGATCCACGCGCAGGTGATCGTTCGGTGCATAGCCCAGATGCAGGTCCACGCGGGTGATCGGCTTGATCCACAGGTTGTCCCAATTTGCGCCCTGGTTGAGATAGTCGTACACCGACACGTATTCGCCGGAGTAGTGATAGCTCAGGTTGACCGACCACGGCCCCTTTTCGTAGAACAGCTCCGCATTGGCGAGCAGGTTCGGCGCGTTCTGGATACGTTCGTGTGCGAAGCCTTCTTCTCCCAGGTCCACGCGCGTGCTCTGGCGGGTGATGTTGGCACCGATGCCGAAGCCGTCCAGCGGTGCGGGCAGGCCCTGGAAGGTTTGCCGCACGGCCGCTTCCATGCCCAGCACGCGACCGTCGCCACCGTTTTGAGGACGCACGAAGCGGATATTGCCGCTTTCGCTTTCGCCGGCATTGGCGGCATTCGAACCGCTTTCATAGATGTAATCGGTGAGGCGCTTGTAATAGCCGGCCAGCATGGCGTGGCCGCCGCTGTCGTTCTGCCATTCGCCCGACAGGTCTACGTTGAGCGACTTGATCGGTTTCAGATCCGGGTTGCCTTCGGTGATGGTGGTCTGGCCATCGCTGGAGATGTCGGTGGAGCGGCCGCCGCCCAGCTGCACGAAGGCCGGGCGCGTGTAGCTGGTCCACACCGAGCCGCGATACACCGCGCCATCGCCATCGGGCCGGTAATTGACGAACACGCTGGGCAAGGCGACGTTGTAGCGCGTTTGGTTGTTGGCGAATGCGCCGACCTGCTCGGCACCGTTGATGGCGGCCGGCTGCGCCCAGAACGTGTTGGTGATGGCGGTATGTTCGAAGCGCACGCCCGGCAGGATTTCCCAGTTGCCGGTGCGCAAGGTGGCCATTGCATAGGCAGCGCTCACCGCTTCGGTTGCGCGCATGGTGTTGCAGTTGAGATTGTTGATGGCCAACTGGCCGCAACTGTCGAAACTGGCAGGGGTGAGCGTGCGTGCGATCAGGTCGTTGAGCGCTGCATTGCTCAGGCGCACGGTGGGAAACGCGTATTGGCCTGGATAGACCGCATCATAGCGCTGCGCGATCAGGCCGGTATCGCGCAACAAGGTGCCGTCGGTGTACTTGGCATTGGTCCAATCGCGATCGGTGAAGCTGCGCGAGCTGTCGACATACTTCACGCCAAAGGCAATGCGGCTGAGCAGCCCCGCATCGAAGTCATAGGCCACGTCGAACTTGCCGCCGCCCTTGTCCTGGCCGCTGTATTGCTTGGAAATCTGCCCGGTGCGCCGTGCATACAGGCTACCCACGTCCGAGGCCTGCGCCTGCATGGCCGGGGTGAGCAAGGGAATCGGGAAACCGTCGCCGTCGTAGCTGATGAAACGGTTGGCGCCATAGGCAAAGTTGGTCGAACTGTACTGGTCGTTGCGCGCGGAGATTTCCACGTGATCCGGCCGGTCGTTATTGCCGGTGCCGTAGAAGATGTTGGGCGCGAACGTCCAATGGCCGAGCTGCTTTTCTGCGCCGAACTGCACGGTGGCAAGGTCGGCCTCTTCCGGGTTGGTTTCGTACCAGTAACGCACTGCAACGCGGTTGATCTGCGGCTGATACACGCCGCTGCTGCCGATTTGCGTGAAGCTGACATTGGCCGGCACGAACTGCGTGTAGCCGGTGTTCTGCTCGGTCTTGGCAAAGGCGTAGGTCATGCGTGCATACAGATGCAAACTGGGATCCACACGCCAGTCGAAGGCCGCGTTGCCGCCGTAGCGTCGGGTCTGCCCCTGCGAGTAGCCGATATTGATGCCGGTGCTCTGCAGGACCTCTTGCGGGTCGGCGCCTGCGGCCAGATTGCCGCTGGCGTCGGCACGTGCGAATTTCCATGCGCCATCGTTGCGTGCAGCCGAGGCAGAGGCCACTTCGCTGTTCACGAAATGGCGCTCGTCGTAATACGCACTGACCGACACACCGAACTGCCCGGCACCGCCGAAACGCGCATGCCAGTCGCCGGCTGCGCCGCTGCCCAGCCCGGAATCGCCGTAGTCGCGTGCACGGCTTTCCAGGCGTCCACTCAAGGTCACGCTGCCGCCCTGGCGATCGGGCGAATCGAATGCGCTGGGCGTGCGGTAATCAATGGTGCCGCCGATCGCATCACCGTCCATGTCGGCGGTGGAGGTCTTGTTCAACACGATGGTCTGCAGGCCCGACGGCGGCAGCAGGCTCAATTGCACGCCGCGGCTGTACGGCATGCCTTGCGCGACGTTGATGCCGTTGATCAGGTTGACGTTGTATTCGGCATTGAGGCCGCGCACCGATGAAAACATGCCTTCGCCGCGCGCGGCGCCGTCGATGCCGCCGAAATACGATTGCCCGGTATTGATCACGTTGACGCCCGGCATCAGGCCCAGCGCTTCGGCGACGTTGTGCACGGCAGTGGTCTTGAGATCGTCGGCCGACAACACGTTGACGGTATTGGTGGCGGCCATCTGCATGTCGGTCGCGTTATAGCGCGTGGCAGCGACAGTGACCTTGTCCAGCGTGGCCATGTCGCCCTGTGCGGGCGTGGTGGCCTGCGTCTCCTGGGCCGCGGCATGGCCGCACAGGGCGCACAACGACAAACACAGCGCCTGCGACAACCGCGAAGGACGCAACAGCGAGCAACGAACGATCATGATCCAATCCGATGAATGCAGCAGCGCGCCATGGACACGCGCCAAGGCTGCGCCGCCGCGAATGTGGGGAAGCGAGGCAGCCCGCGCAGGCGGAACTGCATCACACCTGCAGGCAGGCGCCGCGCATGGTGGTGATGCGGTATGTCAGTTTGGTGACCGTGGTTGCGAACATGACAAATGCGCGCAACGCATGCGCAAGTCGGCACAGTCATTGCCGTATGGAGGCAAACATTGTCGACGCTGTGCGCTGCCTGCCTGGCGCATGCATCCACCGACAGCAGGGCATGCGCGCCGGCGAGGCGATGCCTGGACCCTGGATGCACGGGTCTAGGTGGTGGCGCAGACACACACCTCAATCATCTGACGGTTGCGCACGCGCCAACGGCAGGTGTTGCCGACTGCCTTCGGCCGCCCGCCAGCCTGCGATCGACGCGCATTGCGGTGGCATGCAAGGCAGTCCGCACCAGCGCGCGGTCAAGCGCTCTCCCCTACCGTCACGCCTGCGTCAGGTACGCAGGAAGATCTCCACCCGTCGATTGAGCTGCCGCCCGCCCGGATTGTCCTGGCCGTTGAGAGTATTGGGCGCCACCGGCTGCGATTCGCCATAGCCCTTTGCATTGGCCGACTGCGCGGCACCACGGGCGCGCAACGCTGCCAGCACGGCATTGGCGCGTCGCTCGGACAGCGCCTGGTTGTAATCGTCGCTGCCCTTGGCATCGGTGTGCCCGCGCACCTGCATGTCTTTTGCCGTGACCTTGGTCAGTGCGGCGCCCAGGGTGTCGAGCACGCGCGCCGCGTCGGGGCGGATGTCGGACTTATCGAAGTCGAACAGGATGCGGTCGTTCAAGGTGATCAGGTAACCGCAGGGTGCGCCGGGCGGTGCGAACTTTTGCAGCGGCGGGAAGCGGCCTGCTGGCGGCACTTTCGGTAGTGGCGGCATGCGCACTTCGCGCGGCGGCGTACCGACCGTGCCGGTGCCGTCGCCGTGGTTCTGCACCAGGCCATCGGGACCGTTCCAGGTGCCCGAGCCATCGGCGTTGATGGTGACCAGCCCGCGTGGCCCGTTCCAGGTGCCGCTGCCATCGCCGCGATTGTCGACAAGCCCGCTTTTTTCGCTGTTCCAGGTTCCGGCGCCCTTGCCGTCCAGACTGATCAAGCCGGCCGGGCCGTTGTAGGTGCCGCCACCATCGGACTGCACATCGATGAGCGCCCCACCGGACCCGCCTTCGCCGATCGCATTGATGGTACCGCTGCCGTCGGCATTGACGTTGACCAGCCCGCCCTCGAAGTTGGCGGTGCCACTGCCGTCGGCCTTGAGATCGAACAGACCGCCCTCGCCATTGCGCAACAGGTTGCCGTTGGCGTCGACGCTGGTGATGCCGGCATCGGTGATCAGGGCACCGCCATCGCCGCAGCGTGCCGGGGCGACGCTGACGCCTTGGATCGGGTCGAGAATGTCCTGCAGCGATGCTTCCAGTGCACGTTGCGCGGGAGTGACGCCGACGATCTCCGGCACCACGATGGTGGGGATGGCCGGAAATTCCGGTGCGGCCTGGTCGACGGCCGCTGCAGCGTTGGAGGTGCCTGCAGGCTGCATCGGCGCAGCACCCGTGGCACCGGCAGCAGTGGTTGCATCCTTTGGAGCTTCGCCACGCCCGCATCCGACCAACAACACCGGTACCCACAACATCGCCGACACCTTGCGCATCGCCTCTTCCCTGTTCGAGCCTGTACGAGACCCGCCTGATAGCACGGTCGCGGTCAACATGGCGCTAAGACCGGCAGCTTTCACGCTGCATGCCGGTGCCGCCAGTGGAGCACGCGAAACGGCAGCCGCCCCACCGGCAGGCTAGCGATCCGGCGCGTGCGAGGCCTGCTGCTCTGCCTGCAACTGCACATGCAGGATGCGACGAATTTCCAGAATGGCCTGCGGCGTTTCCTGCACGCTGTGCCAGGAGGTCACCACCAGCTCCGAGGCCGCGCCGTCCAGATGCGCGCTGCGATACGGCACCAGGCCGTCGTCGGAATCGGCCAGCGGCACCTGCGGTTTCTCGCGCCCGATGATGGTGTGGTACTGCACGTTTGGAGAGATCGGCAGATCCATCGTGGCACGCACGAACGGATCGGTGTCGCGCAGGTTGTCGATGCTGGTGGGCACCAACGCGCGGCCCTTGCGGCGGGGAGCGCCGCCCGGATCGTCGCGTTCGCTGTTGGCCAGGTCCTGCATCACATCGCCGAAGCGATCCAGCAACGCGCCCGGCAAACGGACCAGCTTGCTCACAAACCGCCCCAGCCCGCCCTCGGCCAACGGCGTACCGCGATGCGGCGCGGCGATGAAGATGGCGCGGTCCACTTGCGGCATCGGCGAAAAGTGCAGCAACGGCCACAATTTGGCGCGGATGCGCGCGCCGCGTTCGCCGTCCAGCCGGTAGTTCTGCAGCAGGGAATCCCACAATTGCTCGCCAGAGGACGACACCAGCAGCCGCCCGATCACCCCGCCCATGCTGTGCCCGACCAACACCATGTCGTGCGACGCGATCGCACTGCCGGACGGATCGAAGTGCTGCAGGCTGCGTTCCACCAGCGACTGGATTTCCGCACGGTTGATCGCCATCGGCGCGTTGGTCGGGTAATACACCTGCCAGATCTGGTAGCGCTGGCGCAGCGTTTCATCGCCCATCACTTCATTGGCCACGTTGACCCAGGCCTCCGGGCTGCTGGCCAGACCGTGCAGCATCAGCAGCACGCGTCGGTTGGGATCATAGGGCTGCATCAGATACAGGTGCGGACGATCGATACCGCGTGCGCTGCCCAGCATCGACCGCAGCGACTGCTCCGCAAATCCGGATTTGGCCAGCCACAATCCATACGCGGCAGTGAAGTTGCCTGCCAGCGGCACGCGTTGGCCATGCAGCACCACTTCGCTCTGGCGATACGGGTCGTACGGCACCAAGGTGACCAGGTGGCTGCGCAACACCTCAGCAAGCGTCTCGCCCTCGAAACGCAGCAAGATCGTTGCCGGCGCGTACGGCATTTCGCTGAACGTCGGCAACGGGCGATCGGGCGCCGCACCCGCCGCGACGGCCTGCTGCAATGCTAGCCCGGCGGGGTCGCCAACCACTTGCGGGTCCACTTCCGCGACCAGCTCGGCGCCGAATCCATCGCGCCGGTAGGTGCTGCGCAGGCCATTGAAGCGCAGCGCCGAGGCGGCGAAGATCGCACGTGGCGTATTGCCGTCGCCCGGCAGCCGGTAGGCGGACAGATCGACGTCGAGCTGCCAGCGCCCGACCGTGGTGGATGCCGGAGTGGTTTCGCCGGCTTGCTGCGATCGTGCGAACAGGCGCTCCACCACCTGCTGCACGGCGTAATTGTAGTAATCGCGCACCTGCGACTGGCGATTCTCGAACGCCCGCGCACTGGGCGCACGCGCGGTGAAGAACAGGTACGCATACGCATGCCGCGCGGCCTCCAACCAGGCCTCCACCGCGGCATCGCTCATCGTGGTGGGGTTGCGCCCGCTCAGCGCGATGGCGCGCGCGGTCCACAGTTCTGCCTGCGTGGCCAAGCGCCGCTCATCGCCGATACCGGCCTCGCTGGTGAGCTGCTGCAGGCACGGCAGCGGCGCAGCGCGGCAGGCCTTGGGTTGCAGGCCGGCAACCTGCAAGGTTTCGCTGCCGGACTGACTCAATTCACCGGTGCTCAGCACATCGCCACGCGTTTGCGCGATGTAGTCGCCGCTGTTGCGCGACTGCACCGTCACCATGGCGCAGCCGCTCAACCACATAGTTGCCAGCACTCCCGCCAGGAATGCAGCGGCACGCGCTCGGTGCATGCGCGGCCTCATCGCGGCGTGGTCGCGGTTGCGCCTGGCGCCGGCGCCAGCGGCATGCCGGCACGGATGCGCGCAGAAAAATCCGCGGCCTTGTCGGCGGAGATCGCACGCGCGGTGAAATGCCCGCGCTGCTTCAAGGTGGCGAAGGGATAACCGGGCATCAGGCCGTGATGGTCGTAGGCGTATTGGTCGACATAGCCGGACAGCAGCAGGCGATGATCCAGCGGCAGTGTGGGCTGCAGTTGCCGCACCAGCGCGAACACAATGGTGGTGCAGTTGCTGGTAAGCGTGTTGTAGAACGCCGGCTTGCGATCGAGTTCGTTGGCCAGTTCCACATATCCCATGAACATGCGGCGCAGCCCGGCCTTGGGAATCGCCAGGCGATACAGGTACATGTCTTCGCCACGCACGTTGGTGCGCACGCGCAGGATGTCGCGTTCGTCGGCGGCGACCAGGGTTTCTTCGAAACTGCGAAAGAATCCGCCCAACGCGGAAAACGCTTCGCCACGTTCCTTGCGGATTTCCAGCGAGAACACCACGTGCGAACCATCGTCGAAGCCGAACGACACCAGCGTGTGCGCGATCGCCGGGCCCATCCAGTACGAGAGCGCAAGATCTGCGCTGACCAGGCGGTTCAGATCGTATTGGCGCGTCTCCCAACGCGGCACATAGTCGGTCTCGCTGCGCCAATCGAAGTTGCGCACGTTGTGCAGGGTGACGATGTCGCCGTGCACCTGCGGCTGCAGACGCTGGGCGACATCGTCGGCCCAGTCGCGGTCCTGGCTGGGCTGCATCAGCCACCACGACACCGCCAGCACCACGAACGCGGCGCTGAAGATGCCCACCAGGGCCCAGTTCTCGCGGCCACGACGTACCCCCCACAACGCTGCCACCGCCATCGCACACCACGAGGCCACCCACCCGGCGCGTACGAGGGCGTTGCCGGTCAGTGCGTAGTAGATCGCCAGGGCGCCCCATCCGGCGGCCAGCACCAGCGCAGTGCGCAGGGCCCAGCGACCGATGCGGGCGCGTGTGGCCGGTGTCATCGCGTGCCGCCTTCGGGTACCCGCATGCCCAGCGCATGCATCAACAGATCGGCCGAGCGATGCGCAAGCCGTTTGCGTTCGGCCTCATCGTTGCCGCGCAGACAGCTGCCCAGCATGTCGATCACCAACAGCACCTGTTCCTCGTCGACATCGGCGCGGCACAGCCCGGCGTCGCGGGCGCGATGGACGAACGGCAGGAAGATGCCGACCGCCCGCCGATCTGCCGCCTCCACCGCCGGATGCGCGCGTTCGATCGAGCGCCAGAAATCCACCAGCGGCGAAGACTGGGCGATGTGCTCGGCGACATCGTGCAGCAGCACCGCCAGGCCATCCGGACGGTCGGCGAGGTCGGCGGCAAGGCGCTCCAGCCCATCCAGGCCACGCGCCATCAATGCAGTCATCAGTGCCAGCCGGTCGGGGAAATTGCGATACAGCGTGGCGCGCCCCAGACCGGCGCGCTCCACCACCAGCTCCAGCGGGGCATTGACGCCGTGTTCGCTGAACACCTCGTCGGCGGCATCGAGAATCTGCCGGCGGCGCAGCGCGGCATCGGGGCGGGACGTCATCATGCCGACATTATCGGACAGATTTGTCCGGTTACGCCAGAGTCCGCTTGCCGTTCGTGCGCGCTCTCCGACCAACGGCGTGATTGCCGTTGGCTTGCGGTGGTCTGTTCCCTACCCGCCCCTGCAGCCGGCCATGCAATCAGCCGGTGTTCTGCACGCCCTGCGAGACGCCGTTGACGCAGGCCACCAGCGCACGCAGCAGCGCTTCGTCTTCGCCATCGGTGGCGCGCCAGCGTTGCAGCAGATCCACCTGCAGCACGCTGATCGGGTCGATGTAGGGATTGCGCAGACGGATCGACAACGCCAGCCGCGGGTCGTGCTGCAACAGCGACTGTTGTTGCAGCAGCGCCTTCACCCAGGCCTTGGTCAAGGCAAGTTCGTCGCGAATCAGCGGGAAAAACCGCGTGTGCAGGTCGCCGGACAAGCGCGAGAACAACTCGGCGATATTCAGGTCGCCCTTGGACAACACCATGGCGATGTCGTCCAGAAAGGTGCGGAAGAACGGCCAGTCCTGCGCCATTTCGCGCAAGGTGTCTTCATGCCCGGCATCCACCGCCGCCTGCAGGCCGCTGCCCACGCCGTACCAGCCGGGAATCACCGCACGCGCCTGGCTCCACGCAAACACCCAGGGAATCGCACGCAGGTTGGACAAGGCCGCGTCCTGGCCCAGCCGCCGCGACGGACGCGAGCCCAGCGTCATGCGCTCGATCACATCGATCGGCGTGGCCAGACGGAAGTACTGCATGAACTCCGGCGCGCCGACGAAGGCGCGATACGCAACCGTGCTGCGTTCGGCCACCAGATCCATCACCGGGCGCCAATGCGCCTCGCGCGGCTCGGGCGCACGCGGGCGCAGGCTCGAGAGCAGCACCGCGCCGGTCATCTGCTCCAGCGAGCGCAACGCCAGAGCGCGGATGCCGTACTTGCGGTGGATCACCTCGCCCTGCTCGGTGACGCGCAGGCGGCCATCCACGCTGCCGCGCGGTGCGGCATCCAGCGCGCGGCTGGTCTTGCCGCCGCCGCGCGCGATCGAGCCGCCACGGCCGTGGAAGAAGGTCAGCCGCACGCCCAATTCGGCGGCCGCTTCCAGCAACTCGACCTGCGCGCGTTGCAGGCCCCAGCGCGAGGCGGCGATGCCGCCGTCCTTGCCGCTGTCCGAATAGCCCAGCATCACCATCTGCGTATCGCCGCGCGCGGCCAGATGCTGGCGATACACCGGGTCGGCCAGCAGGTCCTGCACGGTGCCGGTGCCGCCGCGTAGATCGTCCACGGTTTCGAACAGCGGCACGATATCCAGCGGCACCGCGCCGGCATCGTCGACCAAGCCACCACGCCGGGCCAGTGCCAGCACGGTCAACACGTCGGCGCGGTTATGCGCCATCGAGATGATGTAGCTGCCCAATGCATCGGCGCCATGGCGGGTGCGCGCATCGGCAAGCGCGGCGAATACCGCATCCAACCGTGCATTGCCTTCATCGTCCACGCGCGGCAAAGGTTCCTGCCCTGCGGCATACGGGCCGAGCACGGCAGCGCGCTGGGTGGCATCCTGCGCATCCCAATCGGTCTGGCCCAGGGCATCGGCCACCGCGCGCGCATGCACGCTCGATTCCTGGCGCACGTCCAGCCGCGCCAGATGGAAACCGAAGCTGCGCACGCGCCACAGCAGACGCCGCACCGCGAACCACCCGGCATGCAGGCCCTTGTTGGCCTGCAGGCTGTCCAGGATCAATTGCAGGTCGTGCTCGAGCTCCGAAGGTGCGCTGTAAGCGCCCTCGGCATCGTCCAGTGTGGCCTGCAGGCGCGCGCGCATCAGGTCGTTGAGCAGGCGGTACGGCATGTCGCCATGGCGCGGGCGCGAACGCGCGGCCGCGTCGGGGAGCAGCGCGCGGTAGCGCTCCAGCTGTGCGGTGAGTTCGGCGCTCACCTGCACCAGCGTGGTCGATTGACTGAGCAGGCTGGCCAACTGCCAGAGTTCTTTCTGATAGCGGTCCAGCACCGCGCGCCGCTGCGCGTCCAGCGTCCCGGCGATGGTCTTGGCATCCACATTGGGATTGCCGTCCATGTCGCCGCCCACCCAGGTGCCGAAGCGCAGCAAACGCGGCAATGCCGGCACGCTGCCGTAGGTTTCTTCGATGGCGTGTTCGAGCGTTTCGTACATCACCGGGATGACGCGATAGAGCACCTGGGTGAGGTAGAAGCCCACGTGCTCGCGCTCGTCGTCCACGGTGGGGCGCACCGGCGAGGAATCGGCAGTCTGCCACGACGCGGTCAGGGCCATGCGGAAGCGCGCGGCGTCGCTGGCGCGTTCGTTGGGCGTGCGCATGCCGTCCAGGTTGTCGACCAGGCTGGCGACCATCAGCTGTTCTTTTTCCAGCAGCGCGCGCCGCACCGCCTCGGTGGGATGCGCGGTGAACACCGGCTCCACATCGATGCGCGGCAACCATTGGCTGAGTTCGTCCAGGGTCACGCCCTGCGCCTTGAGGCGGCGCAATGCGTCATGCAGGCCATCGGGCTGCGGCGTATCGGTGCCGCTGCGCTGGTATTCGCGGCGGCGGCGGATGCGGTGCACGCGCTCGGCGATGTTGACCACCTGGAAATAGGTGCTGAACGCCCGGACCAACGCTTCGGCGTCACGCGGCTGCCGTCCGGTGAGTTGTTCGCTCAGCGTGGAAGGTGGGGCATCGCTTTCGCGCCGCGAGATGGCGGTGGTGCGCACGCGTTCGATTTCATCGAGGAATTCCGCAGACACCTGCTCGGCGAGCAGATCACCCACCAGTGCGCCGAGCCGACGCACATCGTCGCGCAAGGGAAGATCGGGGGTAGCGAACACAAGACTGCTGCGGTACTCGTTCATCGGAAACGCACACCCTCTTCAAGCGCAAAGTCGTCGAAGACTAACCCAAAAGGATTAGATGATCGCGACCGGCACGACGGTTTCAACACCAACCATCGTGTGCTGGCGCACGTGGCGATGAATCTCGTCGTGGCGCGCTCGCGCGCGATGGGGCGTTACCGGTAATGCCCCATCGCGGGCAGGCCCGCTCCTACAGGTGATCGCGGCACCCATCTATACGGCTCGGCAGCCGTTGCCGGCACCACATCGGCCACATCCTCATCCGCTGTAGGAGCGCATCCGGGCGCGACGAAGCTTCATCGGTAACGGCGCATCGCGCGCGAGCGCGCTCCTACCGTGCCAGCGCACCACCGATCAACGCGTGCGCATAGCGCCGGTCTCCTTTACCGGCTCGCCGACATTGGTCTTCAACCACTGCTCGCTCTCGGCCAGCATCTGCATGATCGATTGCCGCGCGCGGTAAGCATGCGATTCGTTGGGCAACATCACCAGGCGCGCCGTGCCACCCAGGCCCTTGATCGCGGCGAACATGCGCTCGCTCTGGATCGGGAAGGTGCCGGTATTGTTGTCGTCCTGGCCGTGGATCAGCAGCAGCGGGTCCTTGATCTTGTCGGCGTAATTGAATGGCGACATCGCCTGGTACACCGATTGCGCCTGCCAGTAATTGCGCTCTTCGGCCTGGAAACCGAACGGGGTGAGCGTGCGGTTGTAGGCGCCGCTGCGTGCGATGCCGGCCTTGAACAAGCGCGTGTGTGCGAGCAGGTTGGCGGTCATGAAGGCACCGTAGGAATGCCCGCCGATGGCGATGTGCTCGCGGTCGGTGACGCCACGCCGCACCACTTCGTCCACCGCGGCCTGCGCATCGGCGATCAGCTGCGGCACATAGGTGTCGTTGGGTTCGGCATTGCCTTCGCCCACGATCGGCATGCTCGGGTTGTTGAGCACCACATAGCCGATCGCCAGAAACGCCTGCGGCCCCCAGTAGCTGATCGCGTTGAAACGGTACGGCGAATCGGTGACCTGGCTGGCGGTGTCGGCGCTTTTGAATTCGCCCGGGTAGGCCCACATCAGCAACGGCCGTGGCCCGTCGCGCTTGGGGTCGTAACCGGGCGGCAGCAAGAGCGTGGCGGTGAGGTCCACGCCGTCGGCACGCTTGTAGCGGATCTGCTCCTTCTGCACGCCGCGCAATTGCGGCAGCGGGTGCGCGAAGTGCGTCAACGCGCGCGCCGCGGTGCCATCGCCCAGCGACTGCACGACATAGTTGGCCGGTTCTTCCGGCGATTCGCGGCTGAGCAGCAGTTGCGTGGCCTGCGCGTCCAGCAAGGCCAGCGGCGCCGAATAGGTCGGCGCCTGCGAATGGAACAGCCGCGTGGCCTGCTTGCTGCGCAGATCGAATCGATCGACGAACGGGCGGTCGCCCTCCGGCGAAGCACCTTTGCCGAACAGGAACAGGCTGTTGCCATCGCTGCTGGTCTGCAGCAGCGGGCGGCCCTTGCCGTCGGCCACCGTCGCCGGCGTGCCCGGGTCCTTGTAGCGGTCCTGCGAGGAGCGGTCCCACAACAGTTCGGGCGCGCGTTGCGGTTGATCCGGTGCGATACGCCATTGCTTGGTGCGGCGGGTCTTCCACCAGCTTTCGCTCAAGATCGCCAGATCGCCGCGGCCCCACTGGATGCCTTCGAATCGGCTGCCCAATTGCGCCAGCGTGACCGGCGCGCGGTTGAACGGCGCGGCCTGCATCCGCACCGCGTCGCGGACCTTGCTCTCGCGTGCCGGGTCGCCACCGTCCTGCGCTTCGGCCCACACCAGCGTGGCCGGTGCATCGTGCCGCCAGGCGATGTCGCGCACGCCGGTCGGCACCGCATCGTTTCCGGTCGGCAGGCCTTCCACCAATGGCAGCTGCGCGATCTGACGCACCAGTTTGCCCTGCAGGTCCAGCACCTGGATGCTGCGCGGGAAGTTGTCCACCGGCACCAGATACGAAAACGGCCGCTCGCTGCGTTCGCTCAGGATGTAACGGCCATCCGGCGACACCGACAGGTTGAGATAGATGCCTGGCGTGGCGATCGGGCGCACCTGCCCGGCCACCGTGACGATGATCGGCTGGCCGGTGGCGTAGTACTCGAACACGCGCGCATCGGCTTCGTTGCGCAGCAGGTCCTGATACGTGGGCAGCGAGCGCACCCCGGCAGCCGCACTGGTCTGCTGGGTCGCCGGCCCGGTCGGGATCGCATCGCGGGTCGGCGGTGCGCCCTGTCGTGCAACCTGTTGCTGCAACAGCAAACCACTGCCATCGGGCAACCAACGCAAGTCGTCGTTGACGCTGGTGTTCAAGCCGGCCAGCAGCCGCCGCGCTTGCCCGGCCGCCACGTCCACCAGCCACAGTTCGTTGGCGCCGCTGGCGGCATCTTCGCGGCGGAACGCCAGATGGCGTTGGTCGGGCGACCAGCTCAGATCGGCCAGCGACAACGGGGAGGGCAACCCGGCGATCTGCCGCTCGCTGCCGTCGGCCACCGACAGCAGCCACAGCTTGCTGGCGAACGAAAAGCGGCTGGCCGCAAAGGTCTTCGGATGGATGCGCAGGCCGGCCAGCTTCAGCTCCGGCTGGGCCACCTCGGCGATGTCCGGCAGTGCGGGCATTTGCAGCATCGCAGCCAGATCGCGCCTGGGCGAGAGCTGCAGCAGCGGCGCACGCGGGGCATCCACCACCGCCTGCAGTGCCTTGGACGGCAGTTGGTAACTGCTGCCTGGCGCAGGGCCTGGTGGAGCAACTGCCGCGTTGGTCGCTGCCGGGCGAGCCGTCCCGGCCATCACCGGTGCGCTCAATGCCAGCACCCCTGCCAACGCCCATGTGTGCTGCCGCCAGCCTTGCGCATGCCGTTTCGCCCGCATCGTCCGTCCCCGCTGATGATCGACTCCGGACCATAGCAGCCGCCTGTCGGCCGCTCCCCTGCCGTTGGTAGGGGGTCGGCCGCAATTCATGCCGCGCGAGGGTGCTGCCGATATAATCGGGCACTCTCGTCGAGGGGCGCTGCGACCGGTAGAGCGGACTGATCCGCTCACTGCACCACAGGTGCAGGTACACGGCCAGGCTCGACCAGCAGTTACCGTTCAACGGCGCCCGGCATTGCAGACATTCGTTTGCCTACCGGAGCCATTGCATGAACGCTGTCACAAAGATCACCCCGCATACCGACTACAAGATTGCCGACATCTCCCTGGCCGATTGGGGCCGCAAGGAGCTGGACATCGCCGAGCACGAAATGCCGGGCCTGATGTCGATCCGCCGCAAGCATGCGCAGACCAAGCCGCTGAAGAACGTCCGCATCACCGGCTCGCTGCACATGACGATCCAGACCGCCGTGCTGATCGAAACGCTCAAGGACATCGGCGCCGATGTGCGCTGGGCCTCGTGCAACATCTTCTCCACCCAGGACCACGCCGCCGCTGCGATCGCCGCGACCGGCACCCCCGTGTTCGCCTGGAAGGGCGAGACGCTGGAAGAGTACTGGGACTGCACCCTGGACGCGCTGACCTTCACCCTGCCCGACGGCACCCTTACCGGCCCGGAGCTGGTGGTGGACGACGGCGGCGACGTCACCCTGCTGATCCACAAGGGCTATGAGCTCGAGAACGGCAGCACCTGGGTGGACGAGCCGGCCTCCTCGCACGAAGAGGGCGTCATCAAGGCGTTGCTCAAGCGCGTGGCCGTCGAGCGCCCGGGCTACTGGGGCCGCGTGGTCAAGGACTGGAAGGGCGTCTCCGAGGAAACCACCACCGGCGTGCACCGCCTGTACCAGATCGCCGAAGCCGGCAAGCTGCTGATCCCGGCCATCAACGTCAACGACTCGGTCACCAAGAGCAAGTTCGACAACCTCTACGGCTGCCGCGAGTCGCTGGCCGATGGCCTCAAGCGCGCGATGGACGTGATGCTGGCCGGCAAGGTTGCCGTGGTCTGCGGCTACGGCGATGTCGGCAAGGGCAGCGCCGCCTCGCTGCGCGCCTATGGCGCTCGCGTGATCGTCACCGAAATCGACCCGATCTGCGCATTGCAGGCGTCGATGGAAGGCTTCGAAGTCAACACCATCGAATCCACCCTGGGCCGGGCCGACATCTATGTCACCACCACCGGCAACAAGGACATCATCACCGTCGAGCACCTGCAGGCGATGAAGGACCAGGCCATCGTCTGCAACATCGGCCACTTCGACAACGAGATCCAGGTCGATGCGCTCAAGGCGCTGAAGGACGTGCAGAAGATCAACATCAAGCCGCAGGTGGACAAGTACGTGTTCCCCAACGGCAACGCGATCTTCCTGCTGGCCGATGGCCGCCTGGTGAACCTGGGCTGCGCCACCGGCCACCCGAGCTTCGTGATGTCCAACTCGTTCGCCAACCAGACCCTGGCTCAGATCGACCTGTGGGAAAAGCGCGACACCTACGAGAAGAAGGTCTACATCCTGCCCAAGCACCTGGATGAAGAAGTTGCGCGTCTGCACCTGGAAAAGATCGGCGTGAAGCTGACCACCCTCACCAAGGACCAGGCCGACTACCTCGGCGTGCCGGTGGAAGGCCCGTTCAAGCCGGATCATTACCGCTACTGAGACGTGGGCGCATGTTCGCCCATCCTCGACAGTGTCAATCAACGGGCGCCGCAAGGCGCCCGTTGTGCTTCAAGGCCATGATCGGCACGACGTCGAAGCTGAATCTGCGCACGCGTTGCACTACGCGTTGTCGCCTGCGCTGTGGTCGGCCGAACGTGACAGACCGCGCGGCGGCCAGGGCCACGACACGCCGACATTTGCTGCAGCCGCTATTGACCGATCTTCGCCGATGGCACTGTCAGCCGCGTGCGCTCGCCTCGTCCGCATCCATCGCAGCAGGCTCATACACGGAGATCTGGCTACGGCTGCGCGCAGTGTAGGGCTGCCCGCTCCAATCGCCCCATCTGGCCCGCAAGCGCAAGCCGGCGATCCGTGCCATCAGATCCAGCTCGGAAGGCCAGAGGTAGCGATAGCGATCGTTGAAGACGCGGGTCGCCGACTCCCCGATCATCACGATGCGCTGCTGGATCAGCTGCCGGGCCGGATCGGCGCTGGAGCACATCAGCATCACCGGCACCTCGCCCTCGTCCAGGGCCGGCGCCTCCAACGACCTCACTTTGCCGTCCGCCAGCAAGGTCTCCGCCTGCGGCACCATCGTCTGCAGGACGAACACGCCGGACGTTGCCAGGCGCTCGCGCACCGCGCGCAGGCAACGCAATTGGTCGTCCTGCGTCAACAGATAGCCGAGCGAATACACCGAATAGATCAGGTCGAACGGCCCGGCGACCGGGACATCGACAAAATCGGCGCAGACCAGGGTCAGTCGCTCTGCACCGGGCTTGGCACGCAGCATGTCCAACATGCCAGGCGAGTTGTCGATGCCGCAGACTGCCGCGCCGCCAGCCGCCAGCGGCAGCGCGATACGGCCGGTGCCGATCCCCAACTCCAGCGCCGTGCCAGTGCCGACCAGTGCCGCCAATGCCTGCGCACACTGCGCTGCACTGGCAGCGGCCCAGTGGTCCCTCAGGCGATCGTAGTATTGCGACACCTGATCGTAGGCGTGCGCCGACGATGCATCCATGCCCTTCTCCGCGAAAGAATCGCTGGCCACCCTAAGCAACCATCCCGGTCGTCGCATGCGCCGCCGACGCAACATCGCCGGTGGCGAGCCAATGCGCGCACTCGGCGCCAAGCTCGGCGACAACACGCTGGCGATAGGCCGCATCGACTGCCGGTGCCAGTCGGTCACGCCACCGCCCATTGAGACCTTGATTGAAGAAGGCTCGGCCGCCGTCGCGCCAGAAACCGGCGCCCTGTGGAACGTAGCGCGCCGCGTGCGCGCGCATGTAGTCCAGACTGCAGTGCGCCAGCACGCGCTCGCAGCACTGGGCATCCAGCGGGATATCCAGGAATGCGGCAATGCGCCGCACTTGCGCAGGCAGGTCATGCAGCAACGCGGCGTAATGCACCAGCAGCACGTTGTCGTAATCGCGCAGCGCCCACCAGGAACGCACGTCCTCCCAGAACGGCCACAGCGGCGCACCATCGGCGCGCATCCAGTTCTGGAAATAGTCCTCCACCGAGCACGTGGGCGGCGGCATGACCTTCAATTTACCGTTGCTGGAGGGCTCCGCATCCAGACGCGCCTGTGCATCCGCGCTGACTGCCCGCTGATGGTCGTACAGGCTCCAGACGATGTCGCGCGCATCGCGGCCGACGTAGAGATAGCGGGCGCGTTCGGATAGCACCAGCGCATCGGCGGGCAGATGGGTTTTCACGAAGCGGCGATGGCGTTGCTCGGCGAGCAGCCGCTGCTTGGTGGCCTTGTCCGGATACACCGAGTCGAACCAGGGCGACAGCCGCGAGACCTCGATCTCCTCGGTGCCGCCGAAGATCAGTTGCGCGACGATCTGCTGCACCCAGGTCGTCCCTGCCTTGGCATAGCTGGCGATGACGACATCGTCGTCGCGAAAGGCGAAGTCGTTCCAGACTGTCGAGTCGAAAAAGCGACTGGGATATTCGCGCTGCTTGGAGGGCATGCCCACATCGGCGTCCTGTCGGTTGTCATCGCATCGGGCTCATCGGATATGCACGCGTGAACACTTCGCAACCGCATGATCCGCATCCGCGCCTGGCTCCAAGTCCCGGCAAGACGGCATAACGTCTGCCGCACATCCGCACACTGCACTTGCAGCACATCGGTAACCTGCGGCAGCGCGCATCGCCGTCGCCGACGATGCGCGTGCATGCGGGCCATCCGGCAAAGCCTGCCCGGGCATTGCAGTCACTGCGTGTAGATATACGCCACCTTGCGCGGACCAAACATTTTTAGAATCTTCGAAAACACGAGTGACAGCATGGCTTTGGCAGTTTTCATCACGCGCACCTCTTCTGGAAGTTTCAGAAATGGCGAACTTTGACATTCGCCTTATTCAGGCTAGCAATAGTCATATGGCCAATCAACATCATGGTTGGTACTTTATTTTTAAAATCAAATTATCGGGCATGTGTCGCAGAATAAGCCACGCAATGTGCGTTTATCCGAACAGATCTTCGCGCAGGTACTCCAGATATTCGCGCACGTGTCGCTCGCGTGCGGCAACGTCGTCCGGCAGACGCAAGCCGCGCGTAAACCAACGCAGCCGCGGCCGTGCGTGCAAGTGTGGGTAAGGCTTGTGCGGCAGCGGTACGCCGAGGAAGCTGCATAGTGGCGCCCAGCCTTGCCGAGCCGAAAATACCAGCAGCCGTTCGGCTGGCACCGTATCGATCACCGCCTGATTCCAGCGATTGAAGTAGTCGACCATGAAGGCGCGGTCCTGACTGCGCCCGCCCATCTGCTGCTTCAAGAACGTACTGAATGTTTCGCCTTCGGGGCCGACGAAGGTGCTCTTTCTGCCCGGCATCAGGATGGTCTGGGTCACCGACTCGAACCAGCTGTCGGGATCGCGCACCGTCAGGACGACCTTGGCCTGCGGATATACCTCAATCAATTGCCGCCAGTAATAGCAACCAGGATGGTCGGTGCTCGAACGGTAGCCGGCGAAGATGGTCGACCAGTCTGCGGCACCGCGCTCGGCGGCATTCCACAGCGGCAGTGCCGTACGCATGTTCGCGGCGACCTCCGTGGCGTGATAACACGGTCCAAATCCCAAATGTTCCAGCGCGAACTTCAGCGACAGCGTCCCGGTTCGGCCTAGGCCAGCACCAAGCACTTCTAACGACATGGCGATTCTCCGATCCGTTACACGCAGGGCGGCAACCTAGCACGCAGCCATGGCGTACGTCCCGGCATTGGCAGTCAGGATGGATGTGGCAACTACACGCGCCATGCGCGATTTAAGTGGCGGACAAGAACGCGGATCGCAACGACGCGCTCACCCGCGCCAATTGGCATTGCGCTCCCAGAACGCCACGCTACGCCGATATGCCTCGCGGTCCAGCGGCGTGCCCGAGCCGCCCTCTTCCACGCCCAGGGCATTGCGCAACATGGTGATCGGTGCCATCGGAATCTCGTCCGGCTCTGCGGTGTACAGACAACCGACCACACCCCAGTCTGCCTCGATGGGCGTGCCTTCCTTGGCCAACTGCTCGCGGCTGTAGAGGATGGGCAGCAGATAGCCGGCCACCGGTGGCTCGACACCTTCGAACCACCGCACCAGCACGGCCAATTCCTGCGTGCTGCGTGCCTCGTAGCCGGAACGCAGCAGGTGCCGGTTGTCTTCGGTAATGGGAATGGTGAGGCAACGGGTCGAGGTCCAGTTGCGGTGCACATGCAATTGGCAAAACGGCGCATAGCCCTCGATCACGCGTAGCGGCGCCTCGTCGTTGAGCCGCTGGATGAACTGCTCCGGCGTGCAGTCCTGGATGGCATTGCGACGCCCATCGCGCGGAAACAAGCGGGTGCGGGCGAACTGGGTCAGGACGATCGACATGAGTGGGGTATGCGGCGACAAAGAGCGCCAGGGTAGCGCGCAGGCGTTCGCACGACTACGTTGATCAGCATCAGCCGACCGCGCGGCGATCGGACTGACCCGAGTGCCTGGCCTGGTTCCCGACAGTCACCGAACATGCACCGACAGCATGCAGGTACGCAGCATGCAGCGACGTCGCGCCTGCGGCGGAGCGGGAACCGTCCGGCAATCACCCAACGCGGCCGTTCGCCGGCGCTACCAGATCAAATCGTCCGGCACCTTGAACTGGCTGTAGTACTCGTCATCGCTGTCGGCGGCAGCCGGCGCGCTGTTGCGTCCGTGGTCCAGCACCACCGCATTGGCATCGCGGCTGTAAACCTTGTCGGCGGCCGCACGCGGAATCAGCTCGAAACCATCACCGTACCGCACGATCACCAGCGCGCCGCTGGCCAACTGGCTGCGCAGCGTCGTGTTGACCAGCACGCTGCGGATCACGCTGCCGTCGTTGAAGCGGTAGTCGATCTCGCCTTCGCGCTTGACCTTGTTGGTCTCCACGATCTGCCGTACCTGCGCGAGCACTTCCTGCTGGCGCACCTGCACGTTGCGCTCTTGGGCCAGCGCACGATCGCGCTCGGCACGCTCGGCCTGCAGGCGCGCCGCATCGATCTTGTCCGTCGCCGCCGGCTGCACCGCCGCGCCCTTGGCATGGCGCTGTTTGACCTGCTCGCGCGCAACCTTGTCCACCTGGGCTTTTTTCACCAGGCCGGCCTTGAGCAGCTGTTCTTGCAATGGATTGCGCATCGGGAGGCCGGGCAGTGGACTGGCGACTAGTTTAACGCGGCCAGCACCGGCCCATCGTCGTGGCCGGGCCGAGCCGTTGGGATCGCCTGCAATCCAGATTGCAGCCATGCCGCTGCCAGGCGCAGCCAGCCGCAGGTTCGGGCTTATCGCCGCTGCGGCGGGCGATCGCTGCTCGGCGCGATGCGGATGCGGCATGCAAGCCGCGAATCGGCACCTCAGGCCTTGCCGCACGAGGGCAGCGCAGCGTGCAACGATGACGTGCACACTGCCGGCGGCGAACAGCGAAGCAGCTGATCTGTGTCACCCGCGACGGTCTAGCGAGATTGCGCCGGCCACGTTGCACGCGCAGCATGGTAAGGATGAGCATTGCCTATCGCCAAGCCTTGATGTGACAAGGCAAGTGCAGGCGAGATCGCAACGGCCGCGTGGTTCCCTGATTTTTGCGACCAATCGCGCCGTTGGCGCCCAACCCGGCGCCCAGTTTGCTGGCCCGCTGCAGTGAATACGTATGCACAACCTCCATGCTGCGCCGCGATGCGCGCTTAGCATCACCGCGCGCTGCACGCCGTGCGCGCGCTTTCCGGAACAGGGGCCGGAAGCCTTGATGCGGGCATCGCGCACTGCGCGTCGGCCTGCGCTTACCACTGGAGATCGATCCGATGCGCAACACGCCTGCTCATGCCCCACCTTCCCTGATACAACGCGGTGCACGTCTCTTGCTGACCGCATTGGTCCTGCTGCTGACCACCGCCAACGCGCAGGCCGATGTCATCCTGCATGCCTTCAACTGGCCATATGCCACCGTCGAAGCGCGCGCCAAGCAGATTGCCGATGCAGGCTATCGCAAGGTGCTGGTCGCCCCCGCGTACCGCTCCGAAGGAAGTGCCTGGTGGGCGCGCTATCAACCCCAGGACATCCGCCTGATCGACAACCCGCTCGGCGACACCGCTGCATTCAAGAAGATGGTCCAGGCGCTGGCCAACAACGGCGTGGAAACCTATGCCGACATCGTGTTCAACCACATGGCCAACGAAGCGGCCACGCGTTCAGACCTCAATTACCCGGGCAGCGTGGTGCTGTCGCAGTACGCTGCAGACCCCGGCCGTTACGATTCGTTGCGCCTGTTCGGCACGCTGCAGTCAAACTTCCTCAGCGCCAGCGATTTCGGCCCGGCGCAATGCATCAGCAACTACAACGACGCCTACCAAGTGCGTAATTACCGCATTTGCGGCGGCGGCAGCGATCCAGGCCTGCCGGATCTCGTGGGCAACGACTGGGTGGTGCAGCAACAGCGCGCCTATCTGCAGGCGCTCAAGAGCATTGGCGTGACCGGCTTCCGGGTGGATGCGGCCAAGCACATGACCTTCGACCATCTCAACCGCGTCTTCGATGCCGGCATCCGCTCGGGTGTGTATGTCTTCGGTGAAGTGATTACCGGCGGCGGTACTGGCAATGGCGATTACGACCAGTTCCTGGCGCCGTATCTGCAATCCACGCCGCATGCAGCCTACGACTTTCCGTTGTTCAATGCGGTGCGCAATGCGTTCGCGATCGGCGCCAGCATGCAGCAGCTGGTGGACCCCGCCGCGTCCGGACAGGCATTGCCGGGCAATCGCGCCGTGACCTTTGCAGTGACCCACGACATTCCCAACAACGCCGGCTTCCGCTACGTGATTCTCGACCCGGTGGATGAGACGCTGGCCTACGCATACCTGATCGGTCGCAACGGCGGCATGCCGATGATCTATACCGACAACAACGAAAGCGGCGACAACCGCTGGGTCAACGCCTATCTCCGCGAAGACCTGCGCCGCATGATCGGCTTCCATAACGGCGTGCAGGGCACCGACATGCAGGTCTTGTCGTCCAGCTCCTGCCATATCCTGTTCCGTCGCGGCAGCCTAGGCATCGTGGGCATCAATAAGTGCGGCAACCCGGTCACCACCACGGTGGGAATGAACAACAGCGTGTTGTACTGGAATGCCGACTACGTGGACGCGTTGGGCTCGGGCAACGTGGTGCGCATTTCCAGCAGCTCGTACACCTTTACCCTGCCGGCGCGCGGGGCGCGCATGTGGCGCCGCTGAGCAGCCACCACAGCATGGCGGTGGCACTACGTTGCAGTGCTCCCATCGTTTGAAATGGTGACTGCGACGTTGGCGTGCGACGTTGCACGCCAACGCCGCAGGGCGATCAAGGCGAAGCCCCCGACGCAGCCGGCGTATGGGGGCTTCGTTGTCTTTACGTGCTGGCGCCGATCGACTGCACCAGGATGCCGCGGGGTGCAGTACACGCCCACTCGCATCGATGAACCGCCAACACGCCTTGCAGTCGGCCCGTTTCCTGCGCACCGCGCACCGCGGTGGGCGGACGACCGTGTGCCCCGAACCCGCTTCCATCGATCGCAGTCGGCCGCAGGACCGCTGGCATTGACCAGCGGTGTTCACCGTTGGCGAGCGGCAGAACGACTTACCAGGCGAACGCTGCGGTGACCTGGCGTGCGCCGAGCATGAACGCATCTGCCACGTGCACGAACGGTGCAATATCCACTTCCGATTGGCCCGCGCGCACCAGCTGCACGAAGCGCCCGTACAAGCCGTCGTATTCGCTGGACGCTGGCAGCGCCTTAAGTTGCCCATCGATGCTCAACTTGGCCCCGCCTTCGCTGAGCATGAGCAGGCCCGCGGTGGTTTCCACTTCGATGTCCCAGCGCTGGTGGCCGGTCTGCAGGAAATCGAATTCGGCCGTTACCGGGAGTCCTGCGGTGTCGACGAATGCGAGCCTGGCATACAGCGGCGCCTGGCGGTTTTCCGGGGTATGCAGCTCGGCGTCGCGCAGCGCCAAGCTGCGCGGCAGCAGATGGGTCACGATGGAGAGCGCATTGATGCCGGGGTCGAACACCCCCATGCCGCCAGGTTCCAGAATCCAGTCCTGGCCCGGATGCCAGTGGCGAATGTCTTCCTTCCAGGTGATGTGCGCGCGCACGAGTTGCTTGTCGGCCAACCATGCACGGGCAGGCTCGACACCGGCTGCGCAACGCGAATGCCAGCTGGTGAACAGGCTACGTTGCGCACGCCGCGCCACGTCCTGCAGGTCATGAATTTCGGCGAGCGTGGCAGCCGGCGGCTTCTCCAGAAACACATGGCGGCCGGCCATCAACGCGGCCTGCGCCAAAGCGTGCCGTCCGACCGGTGGCGTGCACAAGGCCACCGCTTCGATCTGCGGCTGGGCGGCAAATGCGTCTTCCAGGGTGTGATAGGCAGGCACACCGTCGACCGTGCCATGCCGGCTCACGGTGGCCACCAGCTGCACATCGTCGCGCGCGGCGATGGTCGGCACGTGCTGGTCGCGGGCGATCTTGCCGATCCCGACAAGGGCGATACGCAATGCGTCTGGATGCTTCATCGAAACCTTCGTGCTGGTAGGGGTGGCCACCGATGCGAACGCCTGCACGCACACTGCCAGGCCAATGCTGCAGCGGCGCGATGCGGAGAGCGCACGCGACGGCGCAGTGTACGGTCAGCGTGCAGCCCACTGCGAGACATCTCTCCTGCTTGTTTTGCTATACCTGTATGCCAGCCGCTGCCTACCGGGCCTGCTCAGTTGCGCCACGAAGACAATGCGCGACGGCTGCAGACGTTGTCGGCGCGGCGGTTGGAATTGGCGGTGCTCGACCACACGCCACTAGCCTCTTTTGCAGCATGCGATTGACGCCGGCGCGCGTGCAGACAAGTATCGCTGCCGGCACGCCGCTGTGCCGTCGCCATCGAAGGCTGCACCGATGTTGCATCACGTTTCGCTGGGCGTTCGTACGATCGAGATATCCGCCGAATTTTTCGACGCAACGCTGGGTGCGCCTGGCTATGTGCGGGTGTGGTCCGATCTGGAGCCAGGCACGCTCGACCAGGCGGTCGGCGATGGCAGGCCCGGTGGCGAGGATTGCCTGGCGTTGAAACAACGCCAGGCAACGCAATGTGCCCCGGGGGTCGGATTCCATCTGGCATTTGCCGCCACCGACGCGTCCGCCGTGGACGCGTTTCACCGAGCCGCGCTACGGCACGGCGGTCACTGCAATGGCGCACCCGGCTTGCGACCGGATTATGGCGATGACTATTACACCGCGTTCGTCATCGACCCGGACGGCCACCACATCGAAGCGGTGGTCGACTGTACGCCGCCACGGTAACCAGCACCGCCGCTACGCAACGTTGGAATATCGGTGGGTTAATGCGCAGCGACAGCGAGCTCGCCATGCGCAGTGAAGGTCATGGCGCTGCCTGCGTCAGGAAACGGTCGAAGTCGCCGATGTTCATGCTGCCCCAACCCGACGCGAAGTCCCAACCGTAGCTCGCGTTGTATCCATCGCGATACAGGCCATTGCTGCCGACCACCACGTCATGGGCGCGCTGCGCATCGTGACGCTGGCTCGCGTACTGATAGATCTGCGGCGCGACGAAGCCCAGAGTGGGATGCGACTGCAACAGCCGGGCGATATAGCCGGCGAAGGTCGGGGTGGCGGCACTGGTCCCCCACACATACCAGGCAGCCTCGTTCCCTTGCGCATCGGTGCCGCGGATCTGCGCACTGCTGTAGAACGAGCCATTGAAGCTGACGTCGGGCACAGCGCGGTAGCCGGAGGCCGTCTGCCCCGGCAGCAGGGTGCGCTGCCACTGCGGCGCATAGGCAATCTTGCTGAGGCCGCCCTGGCTGAGGTGGCGGCCGACACCGGCATTCCAGACGCGCTCGGAGGCGTAGCTGCCGGGGTTGCCGCCCTGGGTCAGCAACTCGGTGGCGCCCACCGCAATCGCGTAGCGGTGCGAAGCCGGCCAACCGACCTGGCGCAGGTCCGGGCGCCCCGCCAGCGTGTCGTAATAAGGCGCGTTGGCGCGTGCGCTCAGCGGCAGGTAGACGCCGTCGTCGCCGCTGCAGATCAGGAAGTTCTGCCCCTGACGCACCGCCTTGGTCAGGCTGGCGTCCATGGCCTGGAAGACCGCGTCGTTGACCTGGATTTCCTGCCCATAGATCGACATGCTGACCACGCGGGCCAGGTTGTCGTCGGCCGCGCGCGCCATGCCATCGATCATGCTCTTCCAGGAAAAGTCCGGGATGTTGTAGATGATCAGGCGCTTCAACCCGCCGGCGCTGCCGACCAGCAACTGGGTATCCATGTCCCACTCGACTTCCGAATCCTTGCTGGCGGCATCGGACTGGTAACCCGGCGCGCTAGGGTCGCCCACGGTCACCACCGTGACCGGGGTGTGCAGGCCGTGCAGGTCCTGGAAGCTCTGCAGCCGCGCGAGGGTATTTTCCAGATTGCCGGCGGCAATGACCGCACCGACGATATCGCTGGCCGGTGCCAGCGTATCGGCGCCGTACGCGCTATTGAGCTCTTCGATGCTGTGGCGCACGACTTCTGCGCCGCCGCCGCTGTTGGCGGCCGTCACGGCGCTGCTGTTCAACAACGATGTGCGCGCGGCGCTCAGCGGCGCCCCGTGCGGGGTGACCTTGGCGCCGGCCGTGCCGTCCAGGCCAACCACACCTTGCACCACCGCCTGCAAGCCGGCCGGCACTGCGACCGTGCCCTGAGCAGCGGCAACGCCGAGGCGGCCATCGGCACTCACTGCCCGCAGCGGGGTGCCAAGGGCAGCCTGCAATGCCGTCGCTGTCGCGCGAACCTGCAGCAGGCGGCCATCGACGGCCGGGCGTACATCGGTGATGCCATACCGGCTCAGATAGGCCTTGACCTGTGCGATATCGCGGGTGGAAGCAGCCGATGCGCGTGCCAGTTGGCCGCGCAACAGCGGATCGCCGCCATCGCGGGTCAACCACTGCTCCACCGCCGCTTGTTGCTGACGCATGGTCACCTGCGGCTTGAGCACCAACCCCACCTGCAGGATGCGTTGCGGCGCCAGCGCGCCACCGACGGCGAGTTGCGCAGGTGCCTGTTCGGCTGCCTGCGCGACACCGGTCATACCCAGTGCGACGGCGCAAGCCAGGACGGCCTGAGAGAAAGAGCGCGTCATCATTCGTGTGCCGCCATTGATCGTGAGTTAACAGGCTGCGGATTCTCACGAGGCGGCAGTGGTTTCAGGCGCAACAGTGCGAACTCTGTGTGCGTAAAACGATGCGGCCGCGAACTGCCACGCGAACCTCGTGCCGAGGTAGCTGTGCGATTGCGCGGTGGCGCGGCCGGCGCTTGTCGATCGCCGGGCGCACGGCGCCTGCAGCCGCTGGCGCCGAGCTGGTTGAGTCCAGTGCTACGTGCTACATCTCCAGCACCACCTTGCCCAGGTGACTGCCCTGCTCCAGGTAACGATGCGCCGCAGCCGCTTCGCTCAGCGGGAAGCGCTTGTCGAGCAGTACGCGCAGCTTGCCCTGCTCGATCCATGGCCACACCACGCGCTCCACTTCCGCCGCCAGCCGGGCTTTTTCGTCTGCATTGCGCGGGCGTAGCGTCGAGCCGGTGATGACCGCCTGCTTGCGCATCAGCACCGGAATCGGCACCTCGATGGTGGCGCCGGCCTGCGAGGCGATGTAGACGATGCGTCCGCGCGGGTTGAGCGCTTCCAGGGTGTCGGCGAAGACCGCAGCGCCCACCATGTCGAGCGCAACATCCACGCCGCCGTGCGCCTTGGCCACCTCGACAAACGACGCAGTGGTGGAATCGATCGCCACATCGGCGCCCAACTCGCGCGCCTGTGCCGCCTTGCTGGCCGAGCGCGCGGTGGCCAGCACGTGCGCGCCCGCCGCCTTGGACATCTGGATCGCCGTAACGCCGATGCCCGAGGTCGCACCATGCAACAGCAGCCATTGGCCTGCCGCGAGCCGGCCGTGTTCGAACAGATTGGCATAGGCAGTGAAGATGGTTTCCGGTAACGCGGCGGCGTGCATCAGATCCATGCCGGCGGGAATGGGCAATACGTGACGCGCATCGACGGCGGCGTATTGCGCGTAGCCACCGCCACCCAGCAGCGCGCACACGCGCTCGCCCCCCTTCCAGCGACCAGCCGGCTCGACGATTTCGCCGGCGATTTCCAGCCCCAGCGTTTCCGGCGCGCCAGGTGGCGGCGGGTAGTGCCCGGCGCGTTGCAGCAGATCCGGGCGATTGATGCCGGCGGCATGCACGCGGATCAGCACCTGCCCCGGTGCCGGACGCGGGCGCGGTTGTTCGGTGGCGTACAGCGCGTCGGCGTCGCCCTTGCCATCGCGGATGGCGATGGCGGTCATCGTGGTATCGCTCATGAAAGCGCTCCATGGAAAGTGCGCCCAGTGTAGGCGTGCAGGCGTCAACGCCCGGCGCAGATGCACTCCACGGTTTCCAGCAGGCATTGCCACGGCAGCGGCAAGCCAGCGATGGTGGGTCTTCGACAACGCCGCGGTACTGCGTAATGTTCGAAGGACACCATGTGCGTTGGACAAGCGGTCTTCGCCAACCTCTTCCTGCATGTCGCATTGCAGCCCAATGGCGCAAAGCGCTGCGCTCACCGAATGCGCAGCAACTTCAAGCAGGCAAGCGGCGCGCGATTGCAACCCAGTCCCCAGAACCGGATGCGATTGACCGCAAGCAACCCCAACCAGGCAGATGCTGCGCGGCCGCCCGCATCACGGTATCCCGGCCTATGCTGGTGCCTTGCTGACCACCAGGAGTCGCCATGCAACTGTCATGCAATGCGCGTGTCATCGCCGTCTGCGTGTTCGCACTGGTCGCGAGCACGCAGGTCAGCGCGGCGCAGGTGCGCATTGCGCAGGAAGCAGACGGCTACCGCCTGTTGGTGGATGGCGCTCCCTTCGTGATCAAGGGTGCCGGCCTGGGCAATGGCAGCATGGAAACGCTGGCCGCACGCGGCGGCAACGCGTTGCGCACCTGGCGCGTGGATCCGGACCCGCAACGCCAGCGCGCCCTGCTCGATCGCGCACAAGGCAACGGCCTGAAAGTGGCGGTCGGCATCGAGGTCGGCAACCAGCGGCATGGCTTCGATTACGACGATGCAACGGCAGTGAAACAGCAACTGCAACGCATCCTTGCGCAGGTACGGCAATCGGCGGCGCATCCGGCGGTGCTGATGTGGGTGGTCGGTAACGAGCTCAATCTGGATTACACCAATCCCAAGGTCTGGAATGCGGTCGGCGAGATCGCCGAGGCGATCCATGCCATCGACCCGGATCATCCGGTCACCACCACGCTGGCCGGTTTCGACAAGCAACTCATCGACCAACTCAAGACGCGCGCGCCGGCACTGGACCTGATCGCCGTGCAGCTCTACGGCGATATCGCAGCGCTCCCGCAAAAGCTGCACGAGAGCGGTTGGCGCGGCCCATACGTGGTCACCGAATGGGGCCCCACCGGGCACTGGGAATCGCCGACCACCTCGTGGGGCGCACCGATCGAAGACGACAGCACGCGCAAGGCGCTATTGCTGGAACAGCGCTACCGCAGCGACATCGCCAGCGACACCCGCCAGGGGCTGGGCTCGTTCGTGTTCCTGTGGGGCGACAAGCAGGAGCGCACGCCCACCTGGTATGGCCTGTTCCTGTCTTCGGGCGAGGCCACGCCCAGCGTGGACACATTGCAATTGCTGTGGACCGGCCAATGGCCAGACACCAGGGCGCCAACGGTAGCGGCGCTCACGCTGGCTGGCCAACGCGCCACCGACAGCGTGAGCCTTCGCCCGGGCCAGGCCGTGACCGCACGCATTCGTGCCAGCGGCGCATCCGTACTGCGCTACGACTGGCACGTGCGCAGCGAAAGCACCGCGCGCAGCATCGGGGGCGACCCCGAGACGTTGCCACCGCTGGTCGATGCCGCCATTGCGCCGAACCGCATGCCCGGTGGTCGCAACGGCGCAGGCGCTACGGGCGAGGAGGTGCGTTTGGTCGCACCACCGCCGGGCAATTACCGCTTGTTTGTGGAAGTGCGCGATGACGCCGGCCGCGCCGGCTATGCCAACCTGCCATTCCGCGTGCTGCCGCCCTCACCGGCCCTGCGACAGTGCGCATCGGAACCGTCGCAATCTGATATGCATTCATCGCGATGAAGCGATATTATCGCCAGACGATCCGCCGGAACCGCCGCGATGACGCATCTCAGTTTCGAGTTCTACCCGCCCAAGACCGATGATCAGCGCGCGCAACTGGACCGCACTGCAGCCAGGTTGAAGGGCTACGCGCCGGAGTACGTGTCGTGCACCTTCGGCGCCGGCGGCTCCACGCTCAGCTACACCTCCGAAACGGTACGCCACCTCAAGCAGAAGCATGGCTTCGAAGCGGCGCCGCACCTGTCCTGCGTCGGCGGCAGCCGGCAGGAAATCCGCGAGCTGCTCAAGCTGTATCGCGCCATCGGCTGCACCCGCATCGTTGCGCTGCGTGGCGACCTGCCGTCGGGCATGGGCCATCCGGGCGACCTGCGTTACGCCTCGGACCTGATCGCCTTCATCCGCGCCGAGCACGGCGCCGCGTTCCGGATCGAAGTCGGCGCCTATCCGGAAACCCATCCGCAGGCGGCCGACGCGCTCAGCGACCTGCGCTATTTCAAGGCCAAGGTCGATGCCGGCGCCGATGCGGCCATTACCCAGTATTTCTACAACGCCGATGCCTACTTTCATTTCCGCGACGCAGTGCAGCGGATGGGCGTGGAGATACCGATCATTCCCGGCATCATGCCGATCTCCAATTTCTCGCAGCTGCGGCGGTTTTCCGAGCAATGCGGCGCAGAGATTCCACGCTGGATCGGCAAGAAGATGCAGTCCTACGGCGACGACGCCGACGCAGTGCGCGCCTTCGGCGCAGAGGTCGTGGCGGCCTTGTGCCAGCGCCTGATCGCAGGTGGCGCGCCGGCATTGCATTTCTACACCCTCAATCTGGCCAAGCCGACCACGCAGGTGTTGCAGCTGCTCGGACGCTGAGCACCTGCTTCGCATTCCAGTCGTCGCCCTCGCACACCCGCGCGCATGCATGTCGCCAGCTCACGCTTACCCGGCTACGCTGCGCCGATGCATCGCCTTCTGCCCCTGCTGTTCTTGCTCTGCGCCTGTCCCGCCGCGCGCGTGCAGGCGCAGGAAATCCATCGCTGCGTCGCGCCGGACGGGCAAACCCTGTTCACCGACCGGCGCTGCGAAGACGTCGGCGCGGCCAGCCGCGCACCGCCTGCCATCCGCCCGCAGGGCGATACCGGCCTGTATCGCTACGGCTGCCCGCGGCGGCTGAGCGAACTGGTGTCGTTGCTGCAATTGGCGGTGGACAGCCGCGACGTCAACCGCCTGTCCAGCCTGTACCTGTGGAGCGGTCAATCCGATGCCGCCGCCAATCAGGTGCTGAGCCGGCTGGAAGCCATCGTGCAGCGCCCGTTGCTGGATATCGTGCCGATGTATCCGCAAAGCGACACCCCCACCTGGGACGCCGACACCACCGCGCCCACATCGTCGCTGGATGGCAGCGCCATCGACGCGCCACTGCCTACCCCGCCCAGCCGCCCGCGCCCCTGGGGACTGCGGCTGGAACAGAACCTCGCCAGCGGCACGCCGGCGCGCAGCGTGCTGCGGCTACGCAGGCAATACAACTGCTTCTGGGTGACGTTCTAGCAGCGTATGCGTGGCATCCGGCGGCGCGGGATCACCGCAGGACCGCTGCACGCCGCAACAGGGATCGAAGGCATTGCGCTGGCGGTTCGGCCGTCAGACGCTGCGGTGCGCTCATTGCGGCCAGAGCGCGCGGATCGCCGCGATACCCTGCGCACCATGCGAGCGCGCCTGACGCACATCTTCGCCCTGCATGCCGCCGAGCGCGTAGATCGGCAGCCAGACCTGTTCGCGCAAGGTCTCGAAACCGTCCCAGTCGATCGGTGTGGCGCCCGGATGCGACGCGGTCGCCTGCACCGGCCCCAGCACCGCGAAGTCGCAGCCGATCCGTTGGGCGTGGCGCAGGTCGTCCAAGCCATGGCACGACGCAGCCACGAGTCGGTCTGCAGGCAGCGGGCGTTCCTGCAGACCGGCCAGCTGCTCCGATCCCAGATGCACGCCGATACCCAGATCCGCAGCCAGCGCGATATCGCGATTGAGCAACAGTTGCGCGCGCGCGCGACCACGCAGGCGCATCACCTGCTGCAACAACGCCTGCCAACGCGCCGGCGCAAGCTGCCGCGCACGCAGCTGGATCCGGGTGATCCCGTTGTGCAATGCGAGCTCCAGGCCCTCCAGCCAGCGCGCCTCGTCCTCCGGCTCGGGCGTGATCAGGTAACGGTCGGGCTGCCGTAGCGCGCCCACCACCGGCACGTCGGCCGGCGGCATCGAATAGCGGGCCAGCTTGTCTGCCGCCACCCAGGTCATGGCCTGGCCTTCGCGGCCGCGCGGGCTGCCTTTCCAGCTCGTGATATGACGTACTTCCAGGCGCAGCCGCTTGTCCGGATAGAGCTGCGGCACTTCCATCACCCAATCGCCCACCTGCGCCTCGATGCCGAGCTCTTCGTTGAGCTCGCGCACCAACGCTTGTTCGGAGGTCTCGCCAGGCTCGCGCTTGCCGCCCGGAAATTCCCACAGGCCAGGCATGTCGCGCGTTTCGGTGCGGCGGGTCAGCAGGATGCGCCCGCGGGGGTCGGTGATCACGCCGGCAACGACGTGAATGGATCGAAGAGAATCAGGCATGGCGGCAAGAGTGCCGCGAGTGAGCGGTACAGCGCAATGAGGCCGGGATCGGAGATTCGGGATTTGCTAACGCAGGCGTTGCACAGGCATTGCCAATCCCCAATCCCAAACCTCCGCCTCAGAGCAGCAGATCAACGCCGCACTTACCGCTTAACCTCGTAGCCCGCAAAGCATCGCGATAATTCCGAAAGCAAAGCCCCCCTTGGTAAGGGGGCGCGCCGAAGGCGCAGGGGATCGGGAGCAGCGCCGTGAGCCCGCTATCGGCAACGCGGATAGCGGGTGAGCAGCCCGCAAAGCGGGCTGCTCCACGGTCAACTCAGCCTCAGCTGAGTTGACCGTGGCAGTGCTTGTACTTCTTGCCGCTGCCGCACGGGCATGGGTCGTTGCGGCCCACCTTGGGTTCGTCGCGGGTGACCTGCGACACCGGCACAGGCGCGTTGCCGCCCTGCATCTGCTCCACTTCCTCCTCGGCGCCGTAGCCACCCACATCCTGGTGCTGGAATTGCGAGGCCATCAAGCGCGCCTGCGCCTGGAGACGTTCCTGCTCTTCCAGTTCGGCCACTTCTTCTTCGCTGCGAATGCGCACGCGCGCCAGCAGATTGATCACCTCGCGCTTGACGTTCTCCAGCATCTCGGAGAACAGCTCGAAGGCTTCCTTCTTGTATTCCTGCTTGGGCTGCTTCTGCGCGTAACCGCGCAGGTAGATGCCCTGGCGCAGGTAATCCATCTTGGCCAGATGCTCCTTCCAGCCCTGGTCGAGCACGGTCAGCATCACGTGCTTTTCAAGCGCGCGCATGGTGTCCGCGCCGATCGCAGCTTCCTTCTCGGCGAAGTGCGCATCCACCGCTGTCTGCACTTTGGCGGCGATCTGCTCGGCGTCGATTTCTTCCTGCGCACGCACCATGTCGGTCAGCGACAAGGTCATGCCCAGCTCCGACTCCAGCGTGGCTTCCAGGCCCTTCAGATCCCACTGTTCGTCGACCGAATTGGGCGGCACGAAGCGTGCGACCAGGTCGTAGATCACATCGCCGCGAATTCCGTCGACGTTGTCCTTGACCGACTCGGCGTCCAGCAATTCGTCGCGCTGGGCATAGATCACCTTGCGCTGATCGTTGTTGACGTCGTCGAAATCCAGCAGGTTCTTGCGGATGTCGAAGTTGTGCGCTTCCACCTTGCGCTGCGCCTTTTCGATCTGCCGGCTGACCAGGCGGTCTTCGATGACGTCGTCTTCCTTCATGCCCATCATGCGCATCGCCTTCTGGACCCAGTCCGAGGCGAAGATGCGCATCAGGTTGTCTTCCAGCGACAGATAGAAGCGCGACGAACCCGGGTCGCCCTGACGACCGGCACGGCCACGCAGCTGGTTGTCGATACGCCGCGACTCGTGGCGTTCGGTACCGATGATGTGCAGGCCGCCGGCCGCCTTGACCGCGTCATGACGACGCTGCCATTCGGTCTTGATCTTGAAGCGCGCATCTTCGCTGGCGTCTTCGCCGAGGGCGTGATACTCCGATTCCAACGAGCCACCCAGCACGATATCGGTACCGCGACCGGCCATGTTGGTGGCGATGGTCACCGCGCCCGGCTGGCCGGCGTTGGCCACGATGGTCGCTTCGCGCTCGTGCTGCTTGGCGTTGAGCACTTCGTGCTTGACCCCGGCCTTGCGCAGGTGCTCGGACAGCATCTCCGAGGTCTCGATCGAGGTGGTTCCCACCAGCACCGGCTGGCCGCGCTTGGCGCAATCTTCGATGTCGGCCAGCACCGCGTTGAACTTGCCCTTGCGGTTGAGGAACACCTGGTCCGGATGGTCCTTGCGCACGGTCGGGCGGTTGGTCGGAATCACCACCACTTCCAGGCCGTAGATGCTCTGGAATTCGTAGGCTTCGGTATCGGCCGTACCGGTCATGCCGGACAGCTTCTTGTACATGCGGAACAGGTTCTGGAAGGTGATGCTGGCCAGGGTCTGGTTCTCGCGCTGGACCGGCACGCCCTCCTTCGCTTCGACCGCCTGGTGCAGGCCGTCCGACCAGCGACGCCCGGACAGCGTGCGGCCGGTGAATTCGTCCACGATCACCACTTCGCCATCGCGCACGATGTAATCCACATCGCGCTGATAGATGGCATGCGCGCGCAGCGCCGCGTTGAGGTGGTGCACCACGCTCAGGTTCTGCGCGGCATACAGCCCGTCTTCGGCGTTTTCCAGGATGCCGGCCTGCAACAGCAACTCTTCGGCGTGGCCCATGCCCGCCTCGGACAGATGCACCTGCTTGCCCTTTTCGTCGATCCAGAAATCGCCTTCGCCTTCTTCGCTTTCCTGCCTGGTCAGCTGCGGCACGATGCGATTGACGCGGATGTACAGCTCCGGCGATTCGTCGGCCGGGCCGGAGATGATCAGCGGGGTGCGCGCTTCGTCGATCAGGATCGAGTCGACTTCGTCGACGATCGCGTAATGCAGGTTGCGCTGGTAACGGTCTGCGCGCGACAGCGCCATGTTGTCGCGCAGGTAATCGAAGCCGAATTCGTTGTTGGTGCCGTAGGTGATGTCGGCGCCGTAGGCCTCGCGCTTGTCGCTATGCGGCATGCCCGGGTACACCACGCCCACGCTCAGGCCCAGCCAGTTGTACAGCTTGCCCATCTGCGCGGCGTCGCGGCGCGCCAGGTAGTCGTTGACCGTGACCACGTGCACGCCCTCGCCCTGCAGCGCATTGAGGTACACCGGCAGCGTGGCCACCAGGGTCTTGCCTTCGCCGGTGCGCATCTCGGCGATCTTGCCCAGGTGCAACACCATGCCGCCGATCAGCTGCACGTCGTAATGGCGCATGCCCAGCACGCGTCGGCTGGCCTCGCGGCATACCGCGAAGGCTTCGGGAAGAATCTTGTCCAGGGACTGCCCGGCGGCAAGCCGCTGCTTGAACTCCGGAGTCTTGGCTTGCAGCTCGGCGTCGGAGAGCTTCTCGATCGTCGGCTCCAGCGCATTGATCTGGGTGACGAGGCGGTTGAGCTGGCGCAGCTGGCGTTCGTTACGACTGCCAAAGACACGGGTAAGCAGACTGTTGATCATTGAAGAAACCGGTTGAAAAGGAACGGTTTGACCGACGCCGGTCCCCACAGACCCGACCGCCGTAAACGAAACAGGGCGCACTGCGCCCTGTCGATGGCAACACCCTATTGTAGCTTGGGGCGGGCCTTCACGAATCAAGCGCGGCCCGCGCCCCCGTCAACCGCGCCCCTGACGTCCCACCGGCGTGGCTTCGCCCAGGAATTTGCGCGGATTGACCACGCGCCCATCCGCCCAGACCTCGAAATGCACGTGTGCACCGGTGGAGCGGCCGCTGGAACCGGCACGCGCGACCTGCTGGCCGGCGCGCACCAGATCGCCCACCTTCACCACCAGGCGCGAGTTGTGCGCGTAGCGGGTCACATAGCCATTGCCGTGATCCACTTCGACCACGTTGCCGTAACCGCCGCGTACGCCGGCGTAGCTGACCACGCCATCGGCCACCGACAGCACCGGGTCGCCCACGTTGGCATGGAAGTCCACGCCCTTGTGGAAGGCCGAACCACCGTCGAACGGATCGGCGCGGCCGCCGAAACCGGAGGTGATGTAGGTGTTGCGGATCGGCATCCGCGAGGGCACCGAATTCTGCTCCAGCTGATGATCGAACATCAGCGAGGCCAGCACGTTCAATTGCTGGCCGGAGGCGGAGAACTGCTGCTCCACTTGCCCGAGCGTCTCCTTGAGGTCTTTCACCGGCATGTCGCTGACCGGCTCATCGCCGCCACCGACGCCGACCGGCTCGTCGAAGTCGAACTCGCCGTCCTTCAACTTGCCCATTTCGGTCAGGCGCTCGCCCAACGCGTTGAGGCGGGTGGCCTGTGCCTGCAGCTCGCCCAGCCGGGCGGCCAGTGCATTGACCTGCGCCTGCGAGGCGCGCTGCGCCTGGGCCAGCTCGGCCTGCTGCTGCGCAACCTTGGCCTGCAGCGCCGAATTGGTCACCATGCCGGTGGCGGTGCTGGCACCGACGCCGATCAACATGCCCAGGCCCAGTACCGCGCCAAGCACCACCATCGGTCGATCCGCTGCAAAGTCCTGGAACTGTCGGGCCACACGCTGCGCCCGGGTCTGCCGCGATTTGATTACAACTTTTTTCAACGCCATATGAGTGTCATGTCCAAGCCCAAGTCCAACGCACGCAACCCTTCCACTCCACAACCGGCCATCGAGGCCGCGCTGGGGGAAAAGGCTGGCGACCCCTTGCGCCGAGCCTTGTGGCTCGATGCGCTGGACCGGCAGTTGCGCCCCCTGTTACCACCTCATCTGGCGACCCGTTGCCGGTTGGCCAATGTCCGAGGCGAACAGCTCGTTTTTCTGGTGGATTCGCCGGTCTGGCATGCCAAGGTGCGGCTTGCCGAAACCCAAATCCTGGATGCCGCCCGATCCGTCGGACTGAAGGCCACCGCGGTGACCGTCAAGACCGCAACCGTGCCGCTGCATTCCCCAACGCAGCAGAACCGCGACCGTCCTAAACCTGTTTCCGAGGCGACGCACAAAGGCTTGCGCGACGCGTTGGCTTCTCTACAGGACGTGTTACCGACCAAACGGTGAAGCCATGCCGCCCATCCGGAGCGGCCGCCAGTGCGTGAAAGCGTTGCGAAGACCGCACACGACCCGACGCATCCTAGCGGGCATGTGGCCCGCAGGAGTTAGAGAAGTCTTAAATAAATGTTAAGAAAGGGCCTGAAATTCGAGCGCGTTCACACTTTGAACGCCAACCAGGGCATTCCCTGACATCAGGCGTAGACGGGGCTGGCGTAGGTGACCGGTGGTTGTTCGGTGCCTTCCGGGAAGCTGACCCATTCCCAGGCGGTCTGGTCGGCCAGGAGCGCACGCACCAGTTTGTTGTTGAGGGCGTGGCCGGACTTGAAGCCTTCGTAGGCGCCGAGGATGGCGCCGCCAGCCAGATACAGGTCGCCGATGGCGTCCAGAATCTTGTGCCGCACGAATTCGTTGGTGTAGCGCAGGCCGTCTTCGTTGAGCACTCGGAACTCGTCCAGCACGATGGCGTTGTCCATCGAACCGCCCAGGCCCAGATTGCGCTCGCGCATGTACTCGAGGTCGCGCATGAAACCGAAGGTGCGCGCGCGCGAAATTTCCTTGACGTACGCCGAGGTGGAGAACTCGATTTCCTGGCGCGACTGCTTGGCCGGAATCATCGGGTGATTGAATTCGATGGTGAAGCCGAGCTTGTAGCCCTCGTAGGGCTCAAAACGCGCCACCTTGTCGCCGTCGCGCACTTCTACCGTCTGCTTGATCCGGATGAAGCGCTTGGGCTTGCTCTGTTCGACGATGCCTGCCGACTGCAGCAGGAACACGAACGGGCCGGACGAGCCATCCATGATCGGCAACTCGGCCGAAGACAGTTCGACGATGACGTTGTCCACACCCAGGCCCGCCAATGCGGACATCAGATGTTCGACGGTCTGGATCTTGGCGCCGTTACAGGTCAGCCCGGTGCACAGCGTGGTCTCGGTGACCAGTTCGGCATCTGCGGGGACTTCGACGACCGGTTCCAGGTCCACCCGTCGGAACACCACGCCATGATCGACCGGAGCCGGCCGTAACGTCATGTACACCTTGTCGCCACTGTGCAGGCCGACGCCGGTGGCGCGAATGGTGTTCTTGAGAGTGCGTTGCTGGGTCATATGCGAAGTCTGGATGAACAATGCAGACAGACGCTGAACCGACTGTCTAATCCGCTGAGATTATCCGAATTTTAACAAGTCGCGCGTGACGGCAACCGTAATCAGTCAGTCACGCGATAACAAAAGCTGCCGGATCGGCACCGATCCGGCAGGAATGACATGACATGGCAGTACAACCCGAAGCGGGCCCCGGGCGGACGGGCTACGTCACCGTAGCGACGCAGCCGACGATCCTCAGTCGGCCTGGCGGCGCAGGAACGCCGGGATATCCAGGTAATCGTTGGGCAGGTCTGCCGCCGGCGTCGAGGAGCCGCCGCTGTTGTGGCTGCCGCTGCCGACCGAGTCGCTGCTCGGACGGCGCAGGCCCAGCCCCATGCTGCCGCCCACGGCCTTGGACACCGCATCGCCGCTGGTGGTGTCGAAGTCGCCGAATTCCGGCTGGCCGGTGGTGGCGTTGCGCACCAGCTTGATCGGCGCGCGCTGGTCCGGACGCTGGGCCTGGCGGGCAACCGCGCGGTTCAGGCCGGTGGCCACCACGGTCACGCGCACTTCGTCCTGCATGTCCGGGTCGAGCACGGTACCGACGACCACGGTGGCATCTTCCGACGCGAACGCTTCGATGGTGCGGCCGATCTCGTCGAACTCGGACATGGTGAAATCCGGGCCGGCGGTGATGTTGACCAGGATGCCGTTGGCACCGGCCAGGTTCACGTCGTCCAGCAGCGGGTTCTGGATGGCGGCTTCGGCAGCGGCCTGCGCGCGATCGTCGCCGCGTGCCGAACCGGTGCCCATCATGGCCAGGCCCATTTCCGACATCACGGTGCGCACGTCGGCGAAGTCGACGTTGATCAGGCCCGGACGCACGATCAGGTCGGCGATACCCTGCACGGCGCCCTGCAGCACGTCGTTGGCAGCGCGGAACGCCTGGATCATGGTGGCGTTGCGGCCCAGCACGGTGATCAGCTTTTCATTGGGAATGGTGATCAGCGAATCGCAATGCTGGCTCAGTTCCTCGATGCCCTTCAGCGCCACCTGCATGCGGCGACGGCCTTCGAACGGGAACGGCTTGGTGACCACGGCCACGGTCAGGATGCCCATTTCCTTGGCCAGCTGCGCAACGACCGGTGCCGCACCGGTACCGGTGCCGCCGCCCATGCCGGCGGTGATGAAGACCATGTCCGCACCCTGCAGCGCGTCCATGATGCGCTCGCGATCTTCCAGCGCGGCCTGACGGCCGACTTCCGGATTCGCGCCTGCGCCCAGGCCCTTGGTGACGTTGGTGCCGAGCTGCAGCTGCAGCTTGGCGCCGCAGTTCTTGATGGCCTGCGAGTCGGTATTGGCGGTGATGAATTCCACGCCGTCGACGTTGGTGTTGACCATGTGCGCAACGGCATTGCCACCGCCGCCGCCGACGCCAACCACCTTGATGACCGCGTTGGGAGCCATTTTTTCAATCAGTTCGAAATGTGCCATGTCAGTGTCCTCTTGAGCCGGGATTGGGGAATGGGATTGGGGATTCGCACAAGCGAGGGTCCCTGCCCACTCCGCACCACGGCGAGTGTTGTTGTTTGAAAGTCGGGATTCGTGTGCCGGGGCCGTAGATTCGCTGTTGCGCTCCACGGCTCGTGTCACCTACTCCTCGACGCAATGCCTGCAAATAATTTTATCGCCTACCTGCTCGCCGCTCTCTACTTAATCTTCGCAACCGCCGCCGCTTTGCCTTTCGCTCTTGCTCTTGCTCTTTCCAATCCCGAATCCCAACTCCCGAATCCCGGCACTTCAAAATTCGCCGCGATACCAATTCTTCAATTTCTTGAACAAGCTGCCTGCGCGCCCGGTCGGAATCGATGGCCGGCGCGGGTGTTCGATCTGGCTGCCCATCAGCAGCAGGCCTACGCCGGAGGCGTGTACCGGGTTGCCGACGACTTCGCCCAGGCCGGTGACGTGCTGCGGAATGCCCACGCGCACCGGCATCTGCAACATTTCTTCGGCCAGTTCCACCACGCCTTCCATCTTCGAGGCACCGCCGGTAAGCACCATGCCGGCGCGCACCATTTCTTCGAAGCCCGAACGACGCAGTTCGGCCTGCACCATCTCGAAGATTTCCTCGTAACGGCCCTGCACCGCCTGCGCGAGTGCGTGGCGCGGCATGCGGCGCGGCGGGCGGTCGCCCACCGACGGCACCTGGATGCTTTCTTCGGCGGTGGCCAGCTGTGCCAGCGCGCAGGCGTAACGCACCTTGATCTGCTCGGCTTCCGGCGTCGGCGTGCGCAGCATGTGCGCAATGTCGTTGGTGACATGGTCACCGGCGATCGGCAACGAAGCGGTGTGGCAGATCGCGCCTTGCACGTACACCGCCAGATCGGTGGTACCGGCGCCGATGTCCACCAGCACCACGCCAAGCTCGCGTTCGTCGGCGGTCAGCACTGCGACCGACGACGCCAGCGACGACAGCACCAGATCGTCGACCTGCAGGCCGCACTTCTGTACGCACTTGGTGATGTTGGCGGCTGCCGACTGCGCGCACACCACCAGGTGCGCATGCACCTCCAGGCGCACGCCGGTCATGCCGACCGGGTTGCGGATGCCTTCCTGCGAATCGTCCAGCACGTACTCGCGCGGAATCGCATGCAGGATGCGCTGGTCGGCCGGAATGGCCACCGCCTTGGCGGCATCGAGCACGCGCTCCAGATCGCTCCAGGTCACTTCGCCATCGCGGATCGGCACGATGCCTGGCGAGTTCTTGCACTGCACGTGGTTGCCGGAAATCGAGGCATACACCGAGCGGATCTCGCAGCCGGCCATCAGCTCGGCCTCTTCCACCGCACGCTGGATCGACTGCACGGTGGATTCGATGTCCACCACCACGCCGCGCTTGAGACCGCGCGATTCATGCGAACCGATGCCGATCACTTCGATCGGATTGCCGGGCGAGTATTCGCCGACCAGCGCAACGACCTTGGAGGTGCCGATGTCCAGTCCAACGATGAGGGATTTGTCGCCTTTGCGATTCATGTCTTAAAGCCGGGATTCGAGATTCGGGATACGGGATTGGGAAAACGCGGAAATGCCTGGGCGACGGGAGGTGCGGAAGGTGCTGCGCGATGCCGGGGCTGCGCTTTTTCCAATCCCGAATCCCCACTTTCCAATCGCTGCCTTTCAACGGTAAATCCGTTGGTGTAGCGCAGGTCGGCGCGGGCGATCGGGCGCTGTGGATCGGACAGCTGCGGCAGCACGCGGGCGAAGCGCTGCAGCCGTGCGCGTGCATCGTCGCGGCCGACCACGATCTGCACGCCATTGCTCAGCCCCAGCGACCAGCTGCCGCGCGCGTCCATTTCAAGACGCTCCACATCCAGCCCGGTCGGTGCGAACAGGGCGCGCGATTCGTTGTACAGCGCCACCACGTCCTGGGTCTTGCTGTCCGGCCCACCGAGCTGCGGCAACTTGAAATCCTTCAACAGCGGCGGGGTGCGAAACAGCCGGCCCTGCTCGGACAGCATGCGGTCGGTACCCCAGCGCGCGAACGGCTTGTGCTCGGTCACGTGCACTTCCAGCACATCCGGCCAGCGCTTGCGCACCTGCGCACTTTCCACCCACGGCAACCGCGCAATGGCGTCCTGTGCCTGCTGCAGTTTCACCGCGAAAAAGCCGGCACGCGCATACGGCAACACCACCGCACGCAACTCTTCGGCCGGCACCCGCTTGAAGTCGCCGGACACGCGCAACTTCGCCAATGGCCAGCGCTCGGCACCGACCCAGCCATTGAGCACGGCCACCACCGGCAGCGCGACCAACGCCAGCGCGAGCAACCAGGCCAGGATGCGCAGGGTGGCGTTCATTGGTGTGCTCCGCACACGGGATTCGGCATTGGGGATTGGAGATTCGTCACGGCAGCAGCAACAGCAAGGGCGCGCATCGCGTCGCTGTTGGCCAATCCCGAATCCCGAATCCCCAATCCCCGCGTCACAGCGTCTGCTCCAGCACGCGCCAGACCAGTTCTTCGAAATCGATGTCGAGTTGGCGGGCGGCCTTGGGCACCAGCGAATGGCTGGTCATGCCGGGAGCGGTGTTCACTTCGAGCAGATACAGCTGGCCGCTGCTGCCATCGCGCATCACGTCCACGCGACCCCAGCCACGGCAGCCGGCAGCGCGGAAGGCGTCCAGCGCGAGTCGGCGAATCTGCGCTTCGGCCTCGCCTTCCAGGCCCGGGCACAGGTACTGGGTGTCCTCGGCGATGTACTTTGCGTTGTAGTCGTACCATTGGCCCTTGGGCACGATGCGGATGGACGGCAACGCGGTGTCGCCGAGCACGGCCACGGTGAGTTCGTCGCCTTCGATCAATTGCTCCATCAACAGCGCACCGTCGTAGCGCGCCGCCAGAGTCACTGCTTCTTCGAGCTGCGCCTGGTCGAACACGCGGCTGACGCCGACGCTGGATCCTTCGTTGGCCGGCTTGACGATGACCGGCAACCCGATCTGCTGTGCAGCGGCATGGATTGCCTCTGCGCTGGCGCCAGCAGCCAACCGCGCGTAGCGCGGCGTCGACAGGCCCAGCGACAGCCACACCTGTTTGGTACGGATCTTGTCCATGCTCAGCGCCGAGCCCAGCACGTCCGAGCCGGTATAGGGCACGCCGAAGGCTTCCATCAGGCCTTGCACGATGCCGTCTTCGCCGCCGCCGTTATGTCCGTGCAGCACGTTGAACACGCGATCGAACTGCTGCGCGACCAATGCCTTGGCCAACGCCGGAATGCCATCCACCGGCTGCGCATCGACGCCGCGCGCGCGCAGCGCCTCCAGCACGTTGCTGCCGGAATTCAACGACACCTCGCGCTCGGACGAGGTGCCGCCGAGCAGTACGGCGACGCGTCCAAAGGCTGCCGGATCGCTGGTGCGAACGTTGCCGACCAACGCGCTCATGCCTGCTCTCCGACAAACCCGTTGCTGATGATGTGCTGGGCCACGTAACCGATATCGCCGGCGCCCATCATCAACAGCAGGTCGCCGTCCTGCAGGACGTCCGGCAACACTTCGGCAAGCCCGGCGATCTGGCCGACGACCACCGGCTCGCTGCGGCCGCGCGCACGGATGGCGCGTGCCAATGCACGCGAATCGGCGCCCGGGATCGGCGCTTCGCCGGCCGGGTAGACCTCGCTCAGCACCAATGCGTCGACCGTGCTGAGTACCGCGGCAAAGGCGTCGAACTGGTCGCGGGTGCGGCTATAGCGGTGCGGCTGGAAGGCGACGACCAGACGCTTGTCCGGCCAGCCGCCACGCGCGGCGGCGAACACCGCTTCGAGTTCGCGCGGGTGATGGCCGTAATCGTCGACCACGCGCACACGTGCCCCGCTGCTGGTGGTGACTTCGCCCAGATCGTTGAACCGACGGCCGATGCCGGCAAAGTTTTCCAGCGCGCGCGCAATGGTGTCCGGCGCCACGCCGAGCTGCCAGCCGATTGCGGCAGCCGCCAGCGCATTGAGCACGTTGTGACGGCCCGGCAGTGCGAGCGTCACCGGCGTGGTGGTGCCTTCGGGCAGGCGCAGCGTAAAGCGCATCCGTGGCCCGTCCTGCACGACATCTTCGGCGCGCACGTCGGCGTTTTCGCTCATGCCGTAGCTCATCACGTGGCGCGGCGTCTTGCCGGCCAGTGCAGCCACTTCCGGGTCGTCGATGCACAGCAACGCCAGGCCGTAGAACGGCAGGCGCTGCAGGAATTCGGCGAATGCAGCCTGCACGCGGGCAAAATCGTTGCCGTAGTTTTCCAGGTGATCCGCATCGATGTTGGTGATCACTGCCATCAACGGATTCAGGCGCAGGAAGCTGCCATCGCTCTCGTCGGCCTCGGCGACCAGCCACTGGCCGCCACCGAGCTTTGCGTTGGCACCGGCAGCCAGCAGCTGGCCACCGATGACGAACGTCGGGTCCAACCCGCCTTCGCTCAACACTGCAGCCGCCAGGCTGGTGGTGGTGGTCTTGCCATGCGTGCCTGCCACCGCAATGCCACGACGGAAACGCATCAGCTCGGCCAGCATCGCCGCGCGCGGCATGATCGGAATGCGCTGGCTGCGCGCTTCCATCAACTCGGGGTTGTCTTCGCGGATGGCGCTGGATACCACCACGCAATCGGTGCCCAGCACGTTGGCCGCCGAATGGCCGCGCATCACGCGCGCACCCAGCTTGGCCAGCCGGCGCGTGGCCGCGTTGTCGGCGTTGTCCGAGCCGGACACTTCATAGCCCAGCGTCAGCATCACCTCGGCAATGCCGCTCATGCCGGTACCGCCGATGCCGACGAAATGCACGCGCGGGAACGCCCGCACCAAATCGCCACTGTCTTGCAGACGGCGGATCACGGGGCACCTCCTGCGGAGGCGCCGGGATTGGGGAGTCGGGATTGGGGATTGGTGGCGATCAACTGCGCCGAACGGTCGCCATTTACGGATGTCTGCATGCTGCCCTGTTTGTGCGTTTGCTTGTTGCGAATCCCCAATCCCGCTCGCTCTTGGACAGCCGGAGGCTGGCCATCTCCACTCCCGGCCTCTTGAAGAATGATGTCGGCGATGCGCTCGGCGGCGTCCGGCTTGGCCAGGGTGCGTGCGGCGTTGGCCATCGAGAGGCGACGAGTCGGGTCGGCGAGCAACGTCTGCAACACCTGCTGCAAGCGCACTGCCAGGCTGTCGTCCTGCTTGAGCAGCACGGCGGCGTCGGCGCCGACCAGGTATTCGGCATTGCGGGTTTGATGGTCGTCCACGGCGGCGGCGAACGGCACCAGCACGCTGCCGACACCGGCGGCGCATAGTTCGGCCAGGGTGGATGCGCCAGCGCGGCACACCACCAGATCGGCCCAGGCATAGGCCGCGGCCATGTCGGCGATGAAGGGTTCGACGCTGGCGTTGACGCCTGCCTGCAGGTAGGCCGCTTCGGCTTCGGCGCGCAGCTTCTCGCCGCACTGATGGCGCAACTCGACCTCCGGGTGACCCAGTGCAGCCAGCGCTGTCGGCACCGCCTGGTTCAACACACGCGCGCCCTGGCTGCCGCCCAGCACCAGCACGCGTACCGGGCCGGTGCGGCCCACCAAGCGATCGGCCGGCGCCGGCAATGCAGCGATTTCTGCACGCACCGGGTTGCCTACCGCTTCTTCGCCAGCAAAGCTGCCCGGAAACCCGGTCAGCACGCGGCGCGCGAAACGCGACAACACCTTGTTGGTCATGCCGGGGGCGCGATTCTGTTCGTGCACCAGCAATGGCGCACCGAGCAGGCGCGCAGCCAGGCCGCCCGGGCCGGCCGCAAAGCCGCCAAAGCTGATCACCGCACGCGGCCGGCGCTTGCGCAGCACGAAGCCGGCAGCGCGCACCGCGCGCATGACCCGCACCGGCGCACCGAGCAGCTTCACCACGCCCTTGCCGCGCAAGCCGCTGATGGCCAGCGTATCGATAGGAATATCGTGCTGCGGCACCAGGCGGGTTTCCATGGCGTCATCGGCGCCCAGCCAGGTCACCGGCACGCCGCGCGCGCGCAGCACCTTGGCCACGGCCAGGCCGGGGAAGATGTGCCCGCCGGTGCCGCCAGCCAGAATCATGACCGGCCGCATCATCGCAGACGACGGTGCGGGCATTTTTTGCGCGGCATGGGCAGAAACGCTCACGCAATCCTCCCGAAGGTCGGTTCCACACGCGATTGCATGCGGCTGGTGCCGCGCAGGATGGCCGACGCCGGCGCTACGTAGGCGGCGGCAACCGGGGGAGCGGCCGGCGTGGGCGTAGCGCCAGTGTCGCGCTGCGGCTTGTGCGCAGGCGCGTACGCCGGCGGCACCGAATCGACCACCGGCTCGGCCGGCTCAGCTGGCGAGGTGGCCGCGCCCTGCGGAGACAACTTGCTGCGCAGGCGCTCGGCGCGATCGGCTTCGTAGGACACCCGCAGCAGCACACCCATCGCAAGACAGGTCATCAGCACCGATGAGCCGCCCGACGAAATCAGCGGCAGGGTCAGCCCCTTGGTCGGCAGGATGCCCAGGTTGACGCCGATCGACACGAAGCTCTGCATCGCGATCCACAGGCCGATGCCGAAGGCGATATAGCCGGAGAAATGCCGCTTCATCTCCACGCAGCGCATGCCCAGCCAGAAGGCGCGACCGACCAGCAGCGCGTAGAGCCCGATCACGCCGCACACGCCCACAAAGCCCAGCTCCTCGGCGATCACCGAGAAGATGAAGTCGGTATGCGATTCGGGTAGGTAGTTGAGCTTCTGCACCGAAGCGCCCAGGCCCACGCCGGTCCACTGGCCGCGGCCGATGGCCATCAGGGCGTTGGACAGCTGGTAACCGGAGCCCAGCTGATCCACCCACGGGTCCATGAAGGAGGTCACGCGTCGCATGCGGTACGGCTCGAAGATCACCAATGCCACCAGGGCCGGCAGCAGCAGCAGGATCGGCAGGATGATGCGCCCGATCGGCGCACCACCCAGCACGAGCATGCAGGCGGTCACGCTCAGCAGCAGCATCGAGGAGCCGAAGTCCGGCTGCAGCAGCAACAGGCCGACCAAGAAGCCGACCACAAATACCGGTTTGAGCATCGCCTGCCAGGTCGCGTTGACCTCGTCGCGGAACCGCACCAGATAGCTCGCAAGCCAGATGATGTAGAACACCTTCACCGATTCGACCACCTGGAACCGCGACACGCCCAGGTTGATCCAGCGCTTGGCGCCATTGACGGTGCTGCCCAGGCCAGGCACGAACACCACCACGAGCAGCACAAAGCAGGCCAGCAACAGCATCTGGTTGTGCTGTTCGATGGTCTTGAGCTCGGTGCGCATCGCCCAGAACGCCAGCGCGATGCCACCACCCAGGAACAGCAGGTGGCGGGTCAGGTAATAGAACGGGCTGGCTTCCAGTTCGATCGAGCTGGACGCCACCATCACCACGCCCAGCGAGGCGAGCGTGACTGCCGCCCCGAGCAGCCACGGGTCGTAGCGGCCGCCGATGGCGTCCAGTCGTGTGGCCTGGCGGGACATGTCGTTCATCAGCGCACCTTCAACGTGGCAAGGCCGATCAGCACCAGCACCACCGAAATGATCCAGAAGCGCACGATCACGCGCGGCTCCGGCCAACCCTTGAGCTCGAAATGGTGGTGGATCGGCGCCATGCGGAACACGCGCTTGCCGGTCAGCTTGAAGCTGGCCACCTGGATCATCACCGACAGCGTTTCGATCACGAACACGCCGCCCATGATCACCAGCACCATCTCCTGACGCACGATCACCGCGATGGTGCCGAGCACTGCGCCCAGCGACAGCGCGCCGATGTCGCCCATGAACACCATCGCCGGGTAGGTGTTGAACCACAGAAAGCCCAGCCCTGCCCCGGCGATCGCCGAGCAGATGATGATCAGCTCGCCGGCGCCGGGAATCAGCGGGATTTTCAGGTATTCGGCAAACACCACGTTGCCCGAGGCATACGCGAACACGCCCAGCGCGCAGGCCACCAGCACGGTCGGCATGATGGCCAGACCATCCAGGCCGTCGGTGAGGTTCACTGCATTGGAGAAGCCCACGATCCAGAAGTAGGCGATCACCACGAAGCTCACGCCGGCCAGCGGCAGCGCGATCGACTTGAACATCGGGATGTAGAACGTGATCGCCGCCGGTACGTCGGCGGTGTAGTACAGGAACAAGCCAGCGGCCAGACCGAAGATCGACTGCAGCAGATACTTCCAGCGCGACTTCAGGCCATTGGGATCGCGTTTGACGATCTTGATCCAGTCGTCGTACCAGCCGATCGCACCGAAGCAGATCATCACTGCCAGCACCAACCACACGTAGCGGTTGCGCAGGTCGCCCCACAGCAGCACCGACAAGGTGACGGTGAGCAGGATCAGCGAACCGCCCATGGTCGGCGTGCCGGCCTTGGAAAAATGCGTTTGCGGGCCGTCCTGGCGGATCGGCTGGCCGCCCTTGAACTGGGCGAGCTTGCGGATCACCGCCGGGCCCATCCACAACGACAGGAACAGCGCGGTCAGCGCAGCCAGGATGCCGCGGAAGGTTAAATAATTGAACAGCCCGAACAGGCTCTCCAGTTGCTGCAGCCAACGGGCCAACTCAAGCAGCATGGGATGCGTCCTCCGCCGATGCGAGCAGCGCGGTGACGACGCGGTCCATCGCGCTACCGCGCGAGCCCTTGATCAGGATCGTGATGGAGGCGACGCCCGGAAGCGCGTTGGTGGATGGCGATTGCTGTTGGTGAATCACTGCATGTTCCTGCGTATTTCCTGATCCGTGCTGCGGCACTTGCTGTTGCTGGCTGGTGGCATCGACCAGATCCGCCTGCAAGGCGTCGATCAACTCGGCGTGCGTGGCGAACACGCGGGCGCCTTCGCCGAATGCCTGCGCTGCGGCAGCGCTCAGTTCGCCCAGCGCATACAGCCGCTGCAGCTTGGCCGCGCGTGCGCGACGCCCCGCGGCGGCATGCAGTGCCACGCCTTCGGCGCCGAGTTCGCGCATGTCGCCCAGCACCAGCCAGCCTTCGCCCGGTGCGGCGGCCAAGGCATCGATGGCCGCATCCAGCGAGCCCGGGTTGGCGTTGTAGCTGTCGTCGATCAGGACCGCGCCATTGGGCAAGGTCTGCGCGATCTGCCGGCCGGCTACCGCGCGCGCCTGCGCCAGACCGTCGGCGATCACCGGCAAGGCGATGCCGGCACCGAGTGCAAGCCCGGTTGCCGCCAGTGCGTTGAGCACGTTGTGGCGGCCTGGCAGCGGCAGCGCAATCGGCGCCTCGCCCTGCGGCGTGACCAGGGTGAACTGCGCGCCGCCGGTGTGCAGACGCAGTTGACGCGCAGTGATCTCGGCACTGGCCTGCAAGCCATAGCGCAACACGCGACGTCCCTGCACCGGCTGGCTCTGCAACTGCTGTTCGAACCACATGCCGAACGCGTCGTCGGCATTGATCACCGCCACGCCATCGGCGGGCAGCGCGGCGTAGATGGCGCCCTTGGTCCGTGCGACGCCAAGCAAGCTGCCCAGACGTTCCAGATGGGCGGGCGCGATGTTGTTGACCAACGCCACATGCGGCTGCGCAATCTCGGTGAGATAGGCAATATCGCCCGGCTTGCCGGCGCCCATTTCGTAGATCGCAAAGTCCGCATCGTCGGGCGCGGCGATCACTGCCAGCGGCAAACCGATCTCGTTGTTGCGGTTGCCCGGCGTGGCGTACACGGTGGTGCCATCCACGCGCCCGGCTTCCTGCAGGATCGACAGCAGCAGCGCCTTGACGCTGGTCTTGCCGTTGGAGCCAGTCAGCGCAAGCACACGCGTGGCGCGGTCGCGCTGCATGCCGGCGGCGATGCGCGCCAACGCCAGCTCGGTGTTGTCCACCACCACCTGCGCCACGCTCAGCGCCGGCAGCAGGCGATCGACCAGCACACCGCTGGCACCGCGCGCGACCGCCTCGGTGGCGAAATCGTGCCCATCAAAGCGTTCGCCGCGCAGCGCCACATACAGGCTGCCGTCGGCAAGCGTGCGGGTGTCGTTACCGACCGCATCGATCATGGTGTCGTCGCCGTGCAGCTCGCCGCCCGCCCAATGTGCGATCAACGACAGTGGCGTGAGCTTCATGGCCGCACTCCCAACACGGTGCGCGGCAGCAGCGCCTGCGCCGCCACGAGGGCGTCGTCGAAGGCGTGCCGCACACCGGCAATTTCCTGATACGGCTCGTGGCCCTTGCCGGCGATCAACACGATGTCCGATGGGCTGGCCATGCCGATGGCCTGATGGATCGCAGCGGCGCGGTCGCGCTGCACGATGGCGGCATCCGGTCGCGCGAAGCCGCGCAGGATATCGGCCACGATCGCATCGCCGTCTTCGCCACGCGGGTTGTCGTCGGTCACGATCGCCACGTCGGCCTTGAGCTCGGCAATCGCCGCCATCTGCGGGCGCTTGCCGGTGTCGCGTTCGCCACCGCAGCCGAATACGCAGATCAGGCGGTCCTGCGCATGCGAACGCAGGCTGCTCAATGCCTGTTCCAGCGCATCGGGCGTGTGTGCGTAATCGACCACCACCAACGGTGCGCCATGTGCGCCGCCGAGGCGGTTCATGCGGCCATGGATGGGCTGCAACTGGCCGAGCACACTGGCGATCTGCGCAGGCGCAAACTCCATCGCCCACAACGCGCCGGCCACGGCCAGCAGGTTGTCCACGTTGAAACGGCCCAGCAGCGGCGAATGCACCGGATGCACTTGGCCCTGGATATTCAACGCAAAGTTGATGCCGTTGTGGTCCAGCTGCAGTGCCTGCGCGCTCACGCGGGCGTCGGCATGCGCGCGCGAGCTCACACCGATCGCGCGCAGCGCGGGATCAAGCGCAGCGAACAGCATGCGGCCGAAGCCATCGTCCAGGTTCACCACGGCCGCTTTCAACCCTGCGCGGGTGAACAGCTTGGCCTTCGCCGCGCCGTATTGCGCCATGTCGCCGTGGTAATCGAGATGGTCGCGGGTGAGATTGGTGAACACTGCCACGTCGAAATGCACCGCATCCACGCGGCCCTGATCGAGCGCGTGCGAGCTGACTTCCATTGCCACGGCCTGCGCACCCTCATCGCGCAACTGCGCCAACAGGGCGTGCGTGGGCAGCACCAGCGGGGTGGTGAAACCGGTCGGCACGGCCGCGCCATACAGACCGACGCCCAGCGTGCCGAGCGTGCCGGTGGGCGTACCAAGCAGCGTCAAGGCCTGCGCCAGCAGCTGCACGGTGGAGGTCTTGCCGTTGGTACCGGTGACGCCGACCATGCGCATCGCCTGCGATGGCCGGCCATGAAATTGATCGGCCATCACGCCAAGGCGCGTGCGCAAACCGGGCACGGCAATCGCATCGGCCGGGACCGGCAGACCGTCGGGAGCCGGCGGCTCGAACAACACCGCCGCCGCGCCATTGGCGCGCGCCTGTTCGACAAAGCCCAGACCATGCGCACCGAAACCGGCGATCGCCACGAATGCATCGCCCGGGCGCACGGCGCGGCTATCCATCACCAACCCGGACACCTGCACGTCGTGCGTCAATGCCACATCCGGCAGCAACTGCGAAAGCGCCATGGAGCGGCTCACTGGCGGCTCTCCTGCAACGGCGCGGGCTGTGCTGGCGCGGCAGCCGGCGCAGGCGCCAGTGCGGTCGGAATGCCGGCAGAGACTTCATCCACCGGGTCTGGCACCAGGGCCGGATCCGGATCGGCCGATTGCGGCTTGACCACCGGCTGGCCGGTCTTGCCGGCCGCCTGTGCGGCCAGCCACGACTGGATATCGTCCGGCGGCACGTCCATCAAGCGCAGCGCGCCTTCCATCACGCGATGGAAGACCGGCGCCGACACCAGACCGCCGTAATACACCTTGCCTTGCGGATCGTTGATCACGATGACGGTGGCAAAGCGCGGGCGCGTGGCCGGCACCAGGCCGGCGAACAGGGCGTTGTAATGCCCGCGCTCGTAGCCGTTGGCGCCATTCTTGCGCGCCGTGCCGGTCTTGCCGGCCACGTGGTAGCCCAGAATCGCCGCGCCCTTGGCGCCGCCCTGGGTCACCACGGTCTCCATCATGTCGATGACCTGGCGCGCCACTTCCGGCGTGATCACCTGCCGGGTTTCGTTGTGCTGGCCACGCACGAAGGTCGGCGGAGTGAGCTTGCCGCCGTTGCCCAGCGTGGCGTACGCCTGGGCAATCTGCAGCGGCGTCACCGACAGGCCGTAACCGTAGGACATCGTGGTCTTGGACGGGCCGCTCCAGCGCGCCGGCTGCAGCACCACGCCGGCCGATTCGCCGGGGAACCCGCTATGCGGCGCGCTGCCGTAACCGAAGTTGCGGATCGACTGGTAGAAGGTCTGGTCGGGCACCTTGGCCGCGATCTTGGCCGCGCCGATGTTGGAGCTGCGGGTGATCACGCCGGTGACGTTGAGCACGCCGTTGTTGCGCGGCACATCGCGAATGGTGAAGCGCCCCACCGACATGTAGCCGGGGTTGGTATCGATGACGGTGTCCTTGGTCACCACGCCGGCCGTCAGCGCGGTGGCCACGGTCAGCGGCTTCATCGTCGAACCCGGCTCGACCAGATCGGTGACCGCACGGTTGCGGCGCGCCGACGGATTGATGCCGGTGACCGAATTGGGGTTGTAGGTAGGCAGGTTGACCATCGCCAGCACTTCGCCGGTGGCCACATCCATCACCACCATCGAACCGCCGGCCGCGTTGTTTTCGACCAGTGCGTTGCGCAGCTCCTTGTAGGCCAGGAACTGGATGCGGCGGTCGATGCTCAGCGTCAGGTCCTTGCCCGGTTGCGCCGGACGCACCAGGTCCACGCTTTCCACGATGGCGCCGCGCGCATCGCGCACCACCTTCTTGGAACCGGGCTTGCCGCGCAGCCATTCGTCGAATGCCAGCTCCAGGCCTTCCTGGCCGCGGTCGTCGATGTTGGTGAAGCCCAGCACATGGGCCATCGCCTCGCCTTGCGGATAGAAGCGGCGGAACTCGCGCTGCGAGAACACGCCAGGAATCTTCAGATCGACAATCGCATGCGCCTTGTCCGGATTGATCCGGCGCTGCAGGTACATGAATTCCTTGCCGGCCTTCTGTGCCAGCTTGGCGTTCAACTCGTCCAGCGGCTGCCCGAGCGCTTTTGCCAGCTCGGGAATGCGGTCCGGGTTGCGCAGCAGTTCCTGCGGATTGACCCAGATCGATTCCACCGGCGTGGACACCGCCAGCGGCTCGCCGTTGCGGTCGGTGATCATGCCGCGCGAGGTGGCGATGGGCAGTTCGCGCAGGTAACGCGCTTCGCCCTGACGCTGGTAAAAATCGCGATTGACCAGTTGCACGTAGGCCGCGCGGCCGATCAGCGTCACCGAGCACAGGCCAAGCGCGATACCGACCAGGGTCAGGCGACCACGGAGGTTGAAATTGCTACGGGGGCGGTTGCGGCCGGTTTTCATGGCGCACCTCCGTGTGCGCCACCCTGCGGGCAGCTGCGCTGTGCAAAACGGCTGTCCTGCCGTTTTGTCATGGCGGCACCTGCATAAACGCCACCCTGCGGGCAGCTGCGCTGTGCAAAACGGCTGTCCTGCCGTTTTGTCATGGCGGCACCTGCATAAGCGCAACCCTGCGGGCAGCTGCGCTGTGCAAAACGGCTGTCCTGCCGTTTTGTCATGGCGGCACCTGCATAAGCGCCACCCTGCGGGCAGCTGCGCTGTGCAAAACGGCTGTCCTGCCGTTCTGTCATGGCCGCACCCACATAAGCGCCACCCTGCGGGCAGCTGCGTCGTGCAACGCGGTTGTCCTGCCACAAGCTCATGGGCGCACCACCACGATGTCGTTGGTCTCGGGGAACTTCATCCCGATGCGCGCACGTGCGACCTGGTCGACCCGGTTGCTTTCCGCCCAGGTGGCCTGCTCCAGCTGCAGCCGGCCGAATTCGATATTCAATTCGTCGCGCGTGTGCTCGAGCTTGGACAACTGCACGAACAGCTTGCGATGCATGTGGCGCATGTACACCACACCGATCGCCGAGGCGATGCTGCAGGCAAGCAGCACGACGAGCAGCAAGCGGCTCATGCGGCGTCTCCTTGAGACGCCGGGATTGGGGATTGGGGATTTGGGATTCGCTTGGAGCGCTCTTCCAATCCCGAATTCCGAATCCCGACTCCCAGCTTTTCAGCTACCCGCAACACCGCGCTGCGGGCACGCGGATTGACGATCAATTCGGCGTCGTCGGCCTTGATCGCGCCGCTCACCAGCTGCAGCGTGGGAACGAACGGCTGGGCTTCGGGCAAGCGGCGGTTGCTCGGCGGGGCCTTGGCATAGCGGGCCATGAATTGTTTGACGATGCGATCTTCCAGCGAATGGAAGCTGATCACCGCCAGCCGGCCGCCCGGCTTGAGCGCGTCCAGGGCGGCGTCCAGCCCGGCTTCCAGATCGGCCAGCTCGCGGTTGATGTGGATGCGGATGGCCTGGAAGCTGCGTGTGGCCGGGTGGGTCTTGCTGTCGCCGCGCGGCATCACCGACGCGATCAGGTCGGCCAGTTGTGCAGTGCGCAGCAGCGGCTGTTCGGCGCGCCGCGCCACGATGGCGCGCGCGATGCGGCGGCTCTGGCGTTCTTCGCCATAGGTCCACAGCACATCGGCGATCTCGCGCTCGCTGGCCTGCGCCAGCCACTGCGCCGCGCTCTGGCCGTTGTCCGGGTCCATGCGCATGTCCAGCGGGCCGTCCTTGCCGAAACTGAAACCGCGCCCGGCCACGTCCAGCTGCGGCGAAGACACGCCCAGGTCCAGCAGGATCCCGTCGACGGTGGCCGCGGCCACCACCTGGCCGAGTCCGGCAAAACTGCCGCGATGGATGGACACGCGCGCATCGCCACCGAAGCTGTGTTCGGCCACCGCGATCGCTTCGGGGTCCTTGTCCATCACCAGCAGTCGACCTCCCGGGCCAAGGTGTTCCAGCACGCCGCGTGCGTGCCCGCCACGCCCGAACGTGCCATCCAGATACGTTCCGTTTTCGGTCACTTGCAGGCCATCCAGAACCTGCGTGTACAGCACCGGCACATGCGCCGCCGGCGGCTGCGACACCGGGTGACCGGGCTGCGCTTCACCGCGCATCCGGGCACCCCGGCTCACAACCTGAGATCGAGCAATTCATCGCCCAGATCCCCGTCAGACAATGTCTGCTGGATCAGTGCGCGATGTGCCTGCTCGCTCCAGAGTTCGAACTTGTCGCCCATGCCCAGCAGCACGGCCTTTTTTTCGATGCCCACCGCATTGCGGTGGCTGGCCGGAATGCTCAGACGGCCGTTGGCGTCCAGCTCCAGCACGGCGGATGAACCCACCAGCTTCTGTTGCAGCGTGCGGACCACGCGCTGGGTATTGGGCTTGGACATCACGTCGTCGCGCACCCGCTCCCACTCCTTTTCCGCATATAGCCACAGGCATCCGGCTTCGAAGGGGTTGTAGGTGAGGACCAGGCGATTGCCGCTGACACGCGCAACGAGGTCGCGGTATGCGGTTGGCACCGCCATACGCCCCTTGTCGTCCACCGTGATGGCAGTCTCGCCCTGAAACACCGAATGCAACCTCGAATACCCGCTGGGGGATCATTGAACCACGAAAAACCACAAAACACCTGGTTTTCCCTCCGTTGCCCACCTTAGCAGTGCGTCAAAGGTTGTCAACAGTTTTCAAGACCACAAATCGCCAGTTGCATCAATGAGTTGCGGCACTCTTTAGAGACTTGTTCAAAGGTTATCCACAAGTTGCTGTTTCGTCTCATATTTTGAGATTGAACGGAAATTCAGGGCGGTGAAGGCCATGTAAACCCGACTGCCGTCTCACTTCACATTGCGCCAGCTACGTATCCCAACTGCGCAAACAAGATGACAATCGGCGGCATGTGCTTGGTCGCTCTTGCCTGGAAAGCCCACCCGCGCTGGCGTTTGCTGCTGGTGGGCAACCGCGACGAATTCCATGAACGTCCCACTGCGGCACTGGCGCGCTGGGCGGCGCCGGCCGACAACATGCTGGCCGGCCGCGACCTACGCTCCGGTGGCAGTTGGGTTGGCCTGGGTCGGGACGGACGCGCTGCGGTGGTCACCAACGTGCGTGACCCGCTCGCCACGGCCTCGGGGCGCTCGCGCGGGCATCTGATCGCCGACTATCTGTCCGGCAGCCTGAGCGCTACTGCCTACGGCAACGCACTGGCCGGTGCCGCCCACGAGTTCCCACCTTTCAACCTGTTGCTGTGCGACGCCGACCGTTGCGAGCACCTGAGCAACCACCCACCGCTGGCACGGCGACTGGCTGCGGGCATCCATGGCATGTCCAACGGACCGCTGGATGCGCCGTGGCCCAAGACCGCCGCGCTGACCAGGGTGCTGCACCGCTGGTGCGCCAGCGGCGAGGAAGACCTGCAGCCGCTGTGGGCCGCCCTGGGCAACCCGGCCATCGCCCCCGACGCTGCGCTACCGCAGACCGGCGTGGACCTGCCCACCGAACGCCTGCTCTCGGCCGCCTTCATCAGCGGCCCCAGCTACGGCACCCGCGCCAGCACCATCGTTGCGGCAGACCATCACGGCCACGGCTTCATCCACGAACGACGCTTCGGGCCGAATGGGAGTTTCCAGGGCGAGACACGCCTGGAGATCCCTGGCTCGCGTTGACAAGCCACAGTCATGCGCATAGCGTGCGCATAACCAGGAGCCAATGCATGAATCGCTATTACGACGTTTCAGCGCAGAAGAAGCCGCTGAATCTGACCATCAATGCCGACCTGGCGGCGCAAGCCCGCGCGATGACTGGCAACCTTTCGGCAAAGGTGGAAGAGTTGCTGGCCGAGTACGTCACCAAGGAACGCGACAACCACAGCGCCAGAGCGCTTGAGCTGCAACGCGCCGCGAGCGAATGGAAGGTCTTCACTGAAGCGCACGGCTCCTTCGCCGACGAGTTCTCCACGCTATGACCGGCCAGTTCGATGTCTACGCCAATGTCGGCCAGAACAAGAACATCCCGTACGTGGTGGTGGTCCAGTCGAAGATCTTCGACGCCTCTCCTCGCCGCGTCGTCGTGCCCCTGGTCATTAAGTCCGGCCACTCCCCGACCCCATCCCGTTTCACCCCGGAACTCACCGTCGCCGGCCACAGCGTCATCCTGCAGCCTCTGGAAATGACCTCGGTGCCGCTGGCCGTGCTCAACAAACCTGCCGGCACATTGAAGGACCAAGGCCAGATCATCATCGACGCCCTGGACGAGCTATTCACCCGCTCGTTCGGTTAAGCGCAAAACAGAAAAACGCGTCAAGCAAGGCCGCAGCAACGCACACAGCGTTCGCCGCGAGGGCAAAGCCCAAGCCAAGCAGTAAAGATCGAAGCAGCAATCGCATTGATCGCAGACAGCCGAAAGCACCAGACAACTTACCGAGTGCAAGCCCTCTTGAATCAAGGGGCGCGGCGACAACCGCGGGGATGTGGCAGACCCGGAGCGGGACCCGCGTCTTGTACCGCCTGCAGCGGTACCAAGCGTGGGCGCCTTCGAGAAGGGCGAACGCCCGAATGAAGGCGGCGACGCGTCGCGAGAGCCTCGACCAACGACCTACGCCTCGACCAACTGCCTACCTGCAAGCCCCCTTGAGTCAAGGGGGCGCGGCGACAGCCGCGGGGATGTGGAATGCCCGGAGCGGGACCCGCGTTTTGTATCGCCTGCGGCGGTAAAAAGCGTGGGCGCCTTCGAGAAGGGCGAACGCCCGAACGAAGGCGGCGGAGCCGGCCGATAAGCCGGGTTCTGTCGTGGACAGTCATTCGTCTAGGCGCTACGTCACCGCAGCGCTCAAGCAACCTACCCGGATCCAGCGCGGGCCACGCCAATGGATCCCTATTTGGTCTTGCTCCAGGTGGGGTTTGCCGTGCCGGTCCGTTACCGGACTCGCGGTGCGCTCTTACCGCACCATTTCACCCTTACCGGCTCCCCGAAGGGAACGTAGGCGGTATCTTTCTGTTGCACTGTCCGTCGGCTTGCGCCGCCCAGGCGTTACCTGGCACCTTGCCCTATGGAGCCCGGACTTTCCTCGGCACTCTTGCGAGTGACGCGACTGTCTAGCCGACTCCGCCGGGGCGCATTCTACGCTATCGCTGCAGTGCAAAACGGCGCGGCGATTTCACGCTGGCCGTTGCCTTGTGGGAGCGCACCCGTGCGCGAAAGGGGGTACCGACCCGCCACCGTCGCGTCCAGGCATGCTCCTGGGATGACCGCATTAGCCGCCATACAACGCCTTCCGCGGCGCGCCAGTCAGCTCGGCGGCGAGCTTGGCGGCGGTGGACGGGGGCAGGTGCTCGGCGAGCTTGGCGTAGACGCGGCGGCCTTCGGCGAGCTGGCCGTCGGCAGCGTCGGCGGCGCCCTGCACCATCACCACGAACTCGCCCTTGCGCTGGTTGTCGTCGGCTTCGACCTGGGCCTGCAGCTGCGCCAGGCTGCCGTCGAGCACGGTTTCGAACAGTTTGGTCAGTTCGCGGGCGATCACCGCCGGGCGGTCATCGCCGAAGGCCAGGCGCAGGTCGGCCAACGATTCGACGATGCGGTGGGACGACTCGTAGAACACCAGGGTGCGGGTCTCGCCGGCCAGCCGCGCCAGGCGCTCGCGGCGGGCGGCGCTCTTGGCCGGCAGAAATCCCTCGAAGCCGAAACGGTCGCTGGGCAGGCCGGCCACGCTGAGCGCGGCGATCGCCGCACAGGCGCCCGGGACCGGGCTGACCTTGATGCCGGCCGCACGGGCGGCGCGCACCAGCTTGAAACCGGGGTCGCTCACCAACGGGGTGCCGGCGTCGCTGACGATGGCCAGCGACTCGCCTTCGCGCAGGCGCGCCACGATGCGTTCGGACATGGCGTCTTCGTTGTGGTCGTGCAGCGCCAGCAGCGGGCGGTCGATGCCGAAATGGCCGAGCAACTGGCGGGTATGGCGCGTGTCTTCGGCGCAGATCGCGGCCACACCACGCAACACCTCCTGCGCGCGCGGCGACAGGTCGGCCAGGTTGCCGATCGGCGTGGCGACCACGTGCAGGGTTCCAGGGGACGTCATCAGCGGTTTTCCGGGGGCAAAGGGTAGAATCGTAGCGTTTTTAACGGTCCGCCCCGGCGGCCCCTGTCCAATGGATCTGAAATGAACAAGCGTGTTGCAAGGATCTCTGCCCTTTCGCTGATGGTGATGCTGGCCGCAAGTTGCGCCACCAGCAGCGTCACGCCGACCGCGTCGCCGACGCAGAGCGCAGCGCTGGCACTGCTGGATCAGGGCAAACCGCGCGACGCCGCGCAGCAGTTGGAAGCCGAAGCCGCCAGTGCCAGCGGCGCGCAGCGCAGCCGGTTGCTGGCGGCCGCGGCGTTCGGCTGGCACGACGCCGGTGACGATGCGCCCGCCCGCACGCTGCTGGCGCAGGTCAACCCACGCCACCTGAGCGGCGAGGAGCGGGCCCGCTTCGGGCTGCTCACCGGCGAGCTGGCGGTGCTCGACAAGCAGGGCGCGCAGGCGTTGCAGGCCCTGGGCGACAGCCCGCAGGGGCTGACCCAGCCGCTGCAGACGCGCTGGCTGGTGGCCCGCGCTGCGGCGCTGGAAGCCACCGGCGACCTGTTCGGCGCCGCAGCCGAGCGCGCGCGTGCCGATGCCAGCCTGACCGGCACCGTGCGCAGCGACAACCAGCGCGCGATCGTGCGCCTGCTTGCCGCGCTCGACGACGCCACCCTCAAGGGCCGCACCGCTGCACTGCCGGCCGGCGACCCGTTGTACAACTTTGCCGGGCGCGCGTTGATCAGCCGCGGCCTGGCGTTGCCGCGCGCCTTCGAGCGCGATGCACAGTGGGGCTTCGACACCAGCAAGCGCCCGCCGGCCGAGCGCGATGGCTACCGCCCGCCGGTCAAGCTGGGCGTGCTGCTGCCGATCACCGGCAACCTGGCCACCGCCGCCGCGCCGGTACGCGATGGCCTGCTGGCCGGCTACTACGCCGAAACCCGCCGCCGCCCGGAAGTGCAGTTCTTCGACACCGCCGGCACCCCGGCCGGCGCCAATGCCGCCTACGACAAGGCGGTCAACGCCGGGGTGGATTACGTGGTCGGCCCGTTGGGGCGCGACGAGGTCAGCGCGCTGTTTGCGCGCGGCCAGTTGGCGGTGCCGGTGCTGGCGCTCAACCGCCCCACCGACAACAAGGCCCCGCCCACCGGCAGCGCAGGCTTCTCGCTGGCGCCGGAAGACGACGGCATCATGGCCGCCGAATACCTGCTCTCGCGCGAACGCCGCAACGTGCTGATCGTCGGCACCAGCGACGACAACGGCAAGCGCACCATCAAGGCCTTCCGCGACCGTTTCAGCGAACGCGGCGGCACAGTGGCCGGCAGCATCAGCGTGGCCGATGCGCCGGGCGATATCGGTGCGCAGTTGCGCAATTACGGCACTGCCGATGCAGTGTTTCTGGCAGTGCGCGGCAATACTGCGCGTGCGCTGGCGCCGCAGCTGGCGTTGGCCGGGTTCGCCGGCAAATCGCGCGTGGGTACCTCGCAACTGGTGGCCGGCACCGGCAAGGTCGAAGACGATCTGGCGCTGGATGGCATCGTCTACCCGAGCGAAACCTGGACCGCCCTGGGCGTGTCCGGCCTGCCGGCGGTCAGCCAGGTGGCCAGCACCCTGCCCAGCGCACGCGGCCCGGCCGCCCGCCTGTTCGCGTTCGGCTACGACGCCTGGAAGATCACTGCGTACCTGGAAAAACTCGCCACCGGCACCGATGGCGGCCTGCGCGGCGCCACCGGCACCCTGCACCTGGATGGCTTCGGCAATGTGTTGCGCACGCCGGCCTGGTCCACCTTCAGCGGCGGCCGCCCGACGCCGATCGCCGACGGCCGCTGAGCCATGCCGGCAGCGCGTCAGCAGCGTGGTGCGGCGGTCGAGGCGGCCGCACGCGCGTTGCTGGAGCAGGCCGGGCTGCGGCTGGTGGTTGGCAATGCCAACTACCGTGGCGGCGAACTGGATCTGGTGATGCGCGACGGGCCAGCGCTGGTATTTGTGGAAGTGCGTTACCGGCGCGATGACCGCTTCGGCGGCGGTGCGGCATCGGTGGACTGGCGCAAACGTCGCAAGCTGGTGCTGGCCGCGCAGTTGTTTCTTGGCGCCCACCCGACCCTGGCCGCGCTGCCGTGCCGCTTCGATGTGGTCGATGCCAGCGGCGAACCGCCGGTATTGCACTGGATTCGCGACGCGTTCCGCGCCGACGATTGCTGACCGCCACCGACGCTCACGCCAACGTTTTTATGCCAACCGTCATGACCCACGCAGCCGTGCCATTGGCGCTGTGGTGCGCCAGTGAACGCGGCCGCATCTCGCCACGCCTGCTCGCGGCCGGCGTGGCGGCGGCGATGCTGCCCGATGCCGATGTGCTGGCGTTCGCGCTGCACATTCCCTACGCCGATGCGTTTGGCCATCGCGGTGCCAGCCACTCGCTGTTGTTCGCCGCAATCGTGGGGTTGCTCGGCGTTGCGTTACATCGCCTGTTGCGCGCGGATGCCGTGCAGGCGTCTGTGTTTTTGTTCGTCTGTGCCGCCTCGCACCCGCTGCTGGATGCGATGACTTCCGGCGGCCTGGGCGTGGCACTGGGCTGGCCGTGGAGCCAGACGCGCTGGTTCGCGCCATGGCGGCCGATCCGGGTGTCACCATTTGCCACCGGCTTCTTCAATGCGCGTGGCCTGAGCACACTGCTCTCCGAGCTGCGCTGGGTCTGGCTGCCGCTCACCGTCGCCGTGCTGGGGTGGAAATGCATCCAGCGCGCGGCACCACAGGATCGCAAGTCATGACCGATGTACTTCCCACCGCACTTGCCGAGGTATTGGCCACGCGCCTAGGTACCGATGGCTGGTTGACCGGCGACGATGCGCGCCGCCGCTATGGCGAAGACGATTCGCGCCGCTGGGCATTGCCTACCGCAGTGGCGTTGCCGCGCGACACCGATGAGGTGGTGGCGATCGTGCAGGCGTGCCGTGCGCACGGCGTGCCGATCGTGGCGCGCGGCGCCGGCACCGGCACCACCGGCGCGGCGGTGCCGTTTTCCGGCGGCGTGGTGGTGTCGATGGCGCGCATGAACCAGATCCTGGCACTGCGTCCGCAAGACCGCTGCGCGGTGGTGCAACCGGGCGTGCTCAATGGCGACCTGCAGCAGGCGCTGCAGCCGCACGGATTGTTCTGGCCGCCGGATCCGTCCAGCGCGGAGATCTGCAGCGTCGGCGGCAATCTATCCACCAACGCCGGCGGCCCGCGCGCGGTGAAATACGGCGCCACCCGCGACAACGTGCTCGGCCTGGTGGCGGTGACCGGCACCGGCGAGGTGATCCGCTGCGGCGGTGCGTATACCAAGAATTCCACCGGTTACGACCTCACCCACTTGCTGGTGGGCAGCGAGGGCACCCTGGCGATCATCGTCGAGGCGACCTTGAAGCTGACCCCGCGCGCAATCGCGCAAGCCGGCCTGCGCGCGCTGTATCGCGATGCCTCCAGCGCCGCAGCCGCAGTGTCGCGGCTGATGGCACAACCGACCACGCCGACCATGCTGGAATTCATGGATGCCAGCGCGATTGCGCTGCTACGCCGCAATGGCAGCGACGTACCCGACGCCGGCGCCATGCTGTTGATCGAAGCCGACGGCGATCACGACACCTTGCCCTACGCGCTGCAAGCCCTGCACGAGGCGGCCGATGGCCAGGGCGTACTGGGCCTGGACGTGGCCGCCGATGGCAGCGCGCGCGACAGGTTGTGGGCCGCACGCCGTGCCTTGTCACCGGCCTTGCGCACCATCAAGCCGGGCAAGATCAATGAGGACGTGGTGGTGCCGGTGTCGCGCATTCCCGAACTCGTTGCCGGCGTGGAAGCACTCGCTGCGGAATTCGCACTGCCCATCGTCGCCTTCGGCCATGCCGGCAACGGCAACCTGCACGTCAACATCATGTACGACCCGGCCGATGCCGACGAAGATGCCCGCGCACACGCCGCCCTGCCACGGCTGTTTACGCTGGTGCTGGCGCTGGAGGGCACGCTCTCCGGCGAACACGGCATCGGCGTGGCCAAGCGCGATTTCATGAGCCAGGCGTTCAATGCAGCCACGCTGGCGGCCATGCGCGCGATCAAGGCCGCACTGGATCCGGATGGCATCTTGAATCCGGGGAAGGTGTTGCCGCCCGCCTAGCGACGCGCAGGACTCACCGCGTGCCCCCGATAAACCGCAGCCCCACGCCCGGCTCGGTGACGATGTAGTGCGGGTCGGCGGCGTCGTCCTGCAGTTTCTGGCGCAGTTTGCCGACCAGGATGCGCAGGTAGTGGGTGTCTTCTTCGTGGGTGGGGCCCCACACCTCGCGCAGCAACTGCGGCTGGGTGACCACGCGGCCGGCGTGTTTGAGCAGCAGTGCGAGCAAGGCGTATTCCTTGCGGCTCAGCGGCACGGCCTCGCCGTGCAGGGTGACCTCGCGCAGGCCCAGATGGATATGCAGCCGGCCGTCGTCGAACACGCTTTCTTCCACCGTGCTGCCGGCGCCGGCCTGGCGCAGCAACGAGCGGATGCGGGCCATCAATTCCTGCACGCCGAAGGGCTTGGTGACGTAGTCGTTGGCGCCGGCATCGAGCGCGGCGACCTTTTCGGTTTCGCCGGCGCGCACCGTGAGCATGATCACCGGCACGTTGGACCACTGGCGGATCTCGCGCAGGACTTCATGCCCATCGCGATCGGGCAGGCCGATGTCCAGCACCACCAATTCGGCGCCCTGCCCGGCCAGCAAGGCCAGGCCTTCTTCGCCGGTGCCGGCCTGCAGCACGCGATAGCCCTGCGCACGCAGGCTGATGTCGAGAAAACGACGGATCTGCGGCTCGTCGTCGACGATCAGCACGCGGGCGGGCGGGATGGCGGTGAGGTCAGTCGGCATCGGGGCGAGGTGGCGCGGCGGGAACGAGCAACGGCAGCGTAATGCGGATTGTGGTGCCGTGACCATGCGCGCCTGCCAATGCCTCCACGCTGCCCCCGTGCGCGCCGATCATGCCCTGGCAGATGGCAAGACCCAAGCCGGTGCCGTTGCGCCCGCGGTCACCGCGCTCCACGCTGTAGAACATGTCGAAGATCCGCGCGCGCTCGTCTTCGGGAATGCCCGGCCCCTGGTCGCCGATGTCGATCTGCAGCGCGCCGGCGCGCAGCTGCGCGTGCACGGTCACCGGCACGCCGGCTGGCGAAAATTTCGCCGCATTTTCCAGCACGTTGAAGATGGCCTGTTCCACCAGCGCCGGGTGCACCCAGATCGCCGGCAGGTCGGCGGCCAGGTCCAGTTGCAGGCGCACCTCCGGCTGGTAGCGCTGCAGGCGGCGGGTGGCCGAGCCGATCAATTCATCGACGCCGATCCAGTCGCGATTCAAGGTCAGGCCGGTGTGGCCGAGCCGGGTCATGTCGAGCAGGTTCTGGATGTAGCGATCCAGTCGCTCGCCTTCGAGCTGGATGGTGTCGAGCAGGCTGTGGCGGTCGTGCGCGTCCATCGCATCGCCGTAGCTGGCCAGGCTGCTGGCCGAGCCGATCATCGAGGCCAGCGGCGAGCGCAGATCGTGCGAGACCGACGAGAGCAAGGCAGAACGCAGGCGCTCGGTTTCGCCGCTGACGCGTGCGCCTTCCAGATCGGCGACCAGGCGCGTGCGCAGCGCGGCCTGGCCGATGTCTTCCACCATCGCTTCGGCCAGGCGGCGTTGCTCCAGGCCGGGCCGTTGCAGGGTCTGCCGAAGGCGCAGCGCGGCCACACCCAGCGTGCCGCGCTCGTGGCGCACCGGCAGGCACCACCATTGCGCGCCGGCCAGGGTATCGGTGAAGCGGCCGGCCGGTTGGCCGTGGCGCTGGGTCCAGTCTGCGGCGCTGCGATCGAGCGCACCGAAGCTGGCGGGTGCGTCGCTTTCGCGCTGCTCCAGGCGTAGCCAGACGTCGGCATCCAGCGCAGTGGTCAGCGCGCGACGGCCGGCTTCCAGCACCTGCCCCAGATCGGCCGCGGTGCTGAGCTGGCGGCCCAGCGCCTGCAAGGCGTTGGCATGCGCATTGGCCGCGCGCAAGGCCAGTACCTGGCTGCGCAGGCGCGAGGCCAGCCGGCCGGCGACCAACGCGGCGATCAGGAACATGCACACCGTCACCACGCCCTGGCGCGCGCTGATCTGCAAGGTGAAACGCGGTTCGATGAAGAAGAAGTTGTAGGCGACAAAACTCAGCAATGCGGCAACCACCGCCGCAGCCATGCGTGTGCGCGAGGCCACCAGCACCACCGCGACAATGAACACCATCGACAGGTCGTCGATATCGGTCCAGCGTTGCAGCAACCACGCCACCCCCACCGCACTGGCTGCCGCGATCGCAGCGAACGCCATGTCGTAACGCTGCAGCCATTGGCGCGGGTTACGCCAGCGCTGGCGCGCACGTGCGCGCGCATCGGCGGAGCTGACGATGACCAATTCGTAATGCGCGCCACGTTGCAGCAATTGCTGGGTCAACGTGCGGTTGAACATGCGCGCCAGCGGGCGCTCGCGGGTGCGCCCCAGCACCAGGGTGGAAATGCCGTTTTGCGAAGCGAAATCCAGCAAGGCATCGGCCACGTTGGTGCCGTGCAGCAGCGCGCTGTCGCCACCGAGACGATGGGCGAGCGCGAATGCGCGATCGATTTCCAGCTGCCAGGCCGCATCGGTCACGGTGCGGGTCTGGACGGTGACCACCGTCCACGGTGCATCGCGCCGCTCCGACAGGCGCCGCGCCACGCGCACCAGATAATCCGAGCTGCCACGGCCATCGATGGCCACCACCACGCGGCGTCGCAACGCAGCGGTGCCAGGCAAGCCGCGCGCGGCCTGGGTATCGCGCAGATCGCTGTCGACGCGGTCGGCAGCGGTCTGCATCGCCAGCTCGCGCAACGCGGTGAGGTTGGAAGGCGAGAAAAACGCCTGCAACGCCTGCGTGGCCTGCTCGGGCAGATACACCTTGCCCTGCTGCAGGCGCTCGATCAGTTCGCGTGGCGGCAGGTCCACCAGCACGATGTCGCGCAGGCGGTCGAATACGGCATCGGGCACGGTCTCGGACACGCGCACGCCGGTGATGCGCAGCACGATGTCGTTGAGGCTTTCCAGGTGCTGGATGTTGACTGTGGTGTAGACGTCGATGCCGGCATCGAGCAACTCCACGATGTCTTGCCAGCGCCGCTCATGGCGGCTGCCGGGCACGTTGCGGTGCGCCAGCTCGTCGATCAGGGCCAGCCGCGGTTTGCGTGCCAGCAGTGCATCCAGATCCAGTTCTTCCAGCATGCGGCCCTGGTAACTGACCCGGGCGCGCGGCAGCAGCGGCACGCCTTCCAGCAGCGCCGCGGTTTCGCTGCGCCCGTGCGTCTCCACCACGCCGGCCACCACATCCATGCCCTGGCGCAGGCGCTCGCGCGCCCGCGACAACATGGCGTAAGTCTTGCCGACTCCGGGCGCGGCGCCCAGGAACACCGTCAGCCGCCCACCATGTTCGCGCTGTAATTCGCCGATCAGGGCGTCGGCTTGCTGGGTGCGGGCATCGGACATGCGGGAATGGAGAGTCGGGAATTGGGAGTGGGCGAAGCGGGACCCGGGACCCGGAAGAGCCTACCGCGCAATGCTGCATGATGACTGCGTTTGCAGGCAGCGCGCTTGGCAACTAGCAAATGCGTAATCCTGCAGTTACTGCTTCGGCATTTCCCGGGTCCCCGGTCCCGGGTTCCGGCCCCCGGCCTCATCCAACGCGAGGTTCAAAGCCAACACATTCACCCGTGGCTGCCCAAGCAGCCCAAACTGGGGCGCTTCGGTCGCCGCCTGCACCAGGGCGGCAACGCGTTGCTCGGGCCAGCCGCGTGCGGCGGCCACACGGCGGATCTGTACCTGGGCGCCGGCCGGGCTCAGGTGCGGGTCCAGGCCGCTGCCGGATTGGGTCAGCAGCTCGCCCGGTACGGCTTCAGGGGCGATGCCGTCGCGTGCGGCCACTTGTGCACGCGTGGTCGCGATACGGGCCAGCAAATCGGGATTGGAGCGGGCCTGGTTGCTGCCGGCCGCGGCGGTGAGGTCGTACTTGGCGGCCGACGGACGCGGCTGGAAATAGCGCGCATCGGTGAACGGCTGGGCCACCAAGGCCGAACCAACCACGCGCGCATCGACGCGCACCAGCGAACCGGTGGCCTGCTCGGAGAACAGCGCACCGGTGATGCCGGTGGCGATCAGCGAGTAGGCCAGGCCCGACCCGAACAAGGTGAACACCGCGAGCATCAGCGAACCGCGCAGAACGCCGCCGTCGCGTAATGGCAAGGAAGAAGACATGGACATGTTTCCGGAAGAAGAAAGGGGCATCACGCGTGGCTCAGGCACCGAGGACGGCCACCAGCGCCAGATCGATCACTTTGATCGCCGCGAACGGCAGCAACACGCCGCCAACGCCGTAGATCAGCATGTTCCGGCGCAGCAGCGCGGTGGCGCTGGAAGGACGAAAACGTACCCCGCGCAACGCCAGCGGAATCAATGCCGGAATAATCAACGCATTGAAGATCAAGGCCGCCAGCACCGCATGACGCGGGCTGGAGAGCTGCATCACGTTGAGCGCTGCCATCGACGGGATGGCGGCTGCAAACAGCGCCGGCAGGATCGCGAAGTACTTGGAAACGTCATTGGCCAGCGAGAAGGTGGTCAACGCGCCACGCGTGATCAGCTGCTGCTTGCCCACTTCCACCACCGCCAGCAACTTGGCCGGATCCGAATCCAGATCCACCATGTTGCCGGCTTCCTTGGCCGCCTGGGTGCCGGAGTTCATTGCCAGGCCCACATCGGCCTGCGCGAGCGCCGGGGCGTCGTTGGTGCCGTCGCCGACCATCGCCACCAGCCGTCCGCCCGTCTGTTCGGCACGGATGCGTGCCAGCTTGTCTTCCGGGCGGGCCTGGGCGATGTAGTCGTCCACGCCGGCTTCGGCAGCGATCGCCGCCGCGGTGAGCGGGTTGTCGCCGGTGATCATCACGGTCTTGATGCCCATCGCACGCAACTGCGCGAATTTTTCCTTGATGCCCTGCTTGACCACGTCGCTCAACTCGACCACACCGAGCACATGACGGCCTTCGGCCACCACCAACGGTGTGGCGCCGCCACGTGCGACCTCCTCGATACGGCCCTGCAATTCCGGCGAGACCGTTGCGCCCTGCGCCTGCACATACGCCACGATCGCATCGCCGGCGCCCTTGCGGATGCTGCGCCCACCGATATCCACGCCGGACATGCGCGTCTGCGCGGTGAACGCGATGAAATGCCCACCCTCGGCTTCCACTGCGACCGCACCTTGCTGACGCGCCAGCTTGACGATGGACTTGCCTTCCGGCGTGGGGTCGGCCAGCGAGGCGAGCATGGCCGCATCGCGCAGTTGCGCACGGTCGACGCCGGCCAGCGGATGGAATGCGGTGGCCTGGCGGTCGCCGTAGGTGATGGTGCCGGTCTTGTCGAGCAGCAGCACATCCACGTCGCCGGCCACTTCCACGGCCTTGCCCGATTTGGCCAGCACATTGGCCGACAGCGCGCGGTTCATGCCGGCGATACCGATCGCCGGCAACAGCCCGCCGATGGTCGTCGGGATCAGGCACACTAGCAACGCGATCAGCAGCAGCGGATCCAGCGTGACGCCAACAAAGCCCGCGATCGCCGGCAACGATGCCACCACGATCAAGAACGTCAGCGTCATCGCGGCCAGCAACAAGGTCAGCGCGATTTCGTTCGGTGTCTTTTGCCGGTTGGCACCTTCCACCAACGCGATCATGCGATCGAGGAAGCTGTGCCCCGGCTCGGCGGTGACCTTGAACACGATCTCGTCGGAGAGCACGCGCGTGCCACCGATCACGCCGCTGCGATCGGTGCCGGCCTCGCGCAGTACCGGTGCCGATTCGCCGGTCACCGCTGCTTCGTTGATGGTGGCCACACCGCGCACGATCTCGCCATCGGCCGGCACGAATTCGCCTTCGGATACCATCACGTAATCGCCCGGACGCAGCTCCGCTGCCGGCACACGCGTTTCGCGGCCACCGAGTGCGGTTTCCACCCTGCGTGCCACCAGGTCCTTGCGCGCACGCCGCAGCGATGCAGCCTGGCCGCGACCGCGCGCTTCGGCGATGGCTTCGGCAAAATTGCCGAACAGCACGGTGACGAACAGGATCGCCGTCACCGCCCAGCCGAAGCCGGCATGCGAATGCCCGCTGGCGGTGATCACCGCCGCCAGCAAGGTACCGCCCATCACCACCGCCATCACCGGGCTGCGCAGCAGATGCCGCGGCGCCAACTTGGCGAACGCCGCACGCATCGCCGCAACCAGTACGGCGGCATCGAACAACGCTGCGTCACCGCGCTCGCGTTTTTCAGTCGTATCGATCGTAGACATTGCTCAAAACTCTCAGGACGCCGCCAGGGCGAGGTGTTCAGCGATAGGACCCAGCACCAGTGCCGGCATGAACTGCAGCACGGTCAGCACGATCACGATCGCCATCAGGGTCAGCGCAAAGGTGGGCGTTTCGACCTGCAGGCTGCCGGCCGATTCCGGCGCACGCCGCTTGACTGCCATGCGGGCGGCCACCATCAGCGGCAGGATCAACGCCGGATACCGTCCCAGCGCCAGCACCGCCGAACAGCTCAGGTTCCACCAGTACGTGGCATCGCCCAGGCCTTCGAAACCCGAACCGTTGTTGGCGAATGCAGAGGTGTACTCGTAGAACACCTGGCTGATGCCATGGAAGCCGGGGTTGGAATTGGCAGTCAGTGCCGGGACAGCCAGCGCCACTGCGGTAAAGCCCAGCACCACCAGCGGCTGCAGCAGGATCAACAGCGCCAGCAACTGCACTTCGCGCGATTCGATCTTGCGGCCGAACAACTCCGGCGTGCGTCCGGTCATCAAACCGGCCAGAAACACGCTCAGCAACAGATACACCACAAACTGCTGCAGACCACAGCCGATACCGCCCCAGATGGCGTTGATCAACATGTCGACCAGCGTGACCAGGCCACTCAACGGCGCCAACGAATCGTGCATCGCATTGACCGAGCCATTGGAGGTCTGCGTGGTCAACGCCGCCCACAATGCCGAGGCATCGGCACCGATGCGCACTTCCTTGCCTTCCATCAGCGCCGGCGAGTTGGCGCTGGCCGAATGCGCTTCGGACCACAGCAATAGCGCGGTGGACGCGGCCGACATCGTGAGCATCGTGCCGAACACCAATGCCGTCAGGCGCTTGCGCCCGGTCAGGTAGCCGACCATGAACACCACGCTCATCGGCAGCAAGACCAACGCGAGCGTTTCAAGCAGATTGCTCAACGGCGTTGGGTTTTCCAGCGCCACCGAACTATTGGGGCCATACCAGCCACCGCCATTGGTGCCCAGCTGTTTCACCGCCACCATCGCCGCAACCGGGCCCACCGCAATGGTCTGCTTGGGCATGCCCGCGCTGCTATCCAATGGCGTCGCCGTCGCCGCGCCCTGTAATGTCGACGGCACGCCCTGCCAGCCGAGCAGCACGGTCCACAGCAGGCACAGCGGCAACAACACGCGCACGCTGGAGCGAATCACGTCGGCCCAGTAATTGCCGACGTCCGCTTCAGGCAGGGCTTCCAACCCAGACCCGCCGTGCTGGCGCCCTGGACGCGACGGTTCCGGCTCCGAACTCTCCGCCACGGCCGCCGTGTCCGGATTCGCTGCAGCAATCGACGCCTGTCTGGCGGCACGCCCACCGAACAATGCGCGCAGCGTTGCAACCGCCAATGCCAAGCCCATCATCGGCGTCACCACCTGCAGGCCGACGATGCCGGTCATCTGCGACAGATACGACAGCTGCGCCTGGCCAGAGTAATGCTGCTGATTGGTGTTGGTGACGAACGACACCATGGTGTGCAGGGCGGTATCCCACCGCATGTTGGGGATGGCGTCCGGGTTGAACGGCAGCCATGCCTGGGTCATGAACACCACCCAGGTCAGCAAACCAACAACAAGGTTGCTGAGCAGAAATGCCATGCTGTATCCGCGCCACGACATGCCCTGCTGCGGACGCGTGCCAAGCAAGGCATACAACGGCCGTTCGATCCAGCCGAACAGCGCATCGCCGCGCATCGGTGCACCGCGCATCACCGCAGCCATATAACGGCCCAGGGGCCACGCCAGCACGATGGCCAGCGCGTACACAAGAAAAGTTTCAGTCATTGAGGCGCACTCGGATCAGAAGTCTTCGGGCCGCAGCACCACGTACAGCAGGTACGCAGCAGCAACGAGTACGGCCACACCGCACAACAGGGACAACCAGCCAGGCATGTCGATCACTCCCCCGAACGCGCGCACGGCGGCGCGATAAGTGCGATGTGCAACGGCGTAGGCGGCGTGTGCGTGCCAACATGGCAAAGCGCTGCAGCACCGTGCGCGCAGCGCCGATGGAGCAGACAGGTCAAGGGATGCATCGGGATCGTCCACGGCGGAACCGCTCCGCCAACCTGCGCAGTCTCTGCCTGGGCCGCGTAAAGTCGCTATGGATCTGCCGCCGGCGCTGCGTAAAGTCCGCATAAAATGCGCGGGCCAGCGCTGCGCCTCAACCAGATGGCCCGCCGCGCGTTCCGACGGTTGGCTTGCCTGGCTGCGCCGGCTGCAGGCACGCAGATGGCAGCGACGCTGCGAAGTTCCATCTGCTCAAGGGTCGCGCCGGACAGGGGGGGCTCCAGGCAAGCGCGTCCGCTGCGTGACCAGACCACACTCAATCAAACAGTGCTCACATGTCCATATACCTGCGCGACACAGTCGCAAGCATCATGCTGGCCGTGGCGATCGCGTCGTCGCATCTGGCGATAAGTTCAGCGGCCTGGTTCGGGATCGCAGCAGCCTGCGCACGGACGGCGGCAATGACCGGTATCTGCTCGCTCGGGAAGAGGCTCGCCGCCGCTGCAAGCACATCAAGGCTGCACAGGTAACGCACCGCGGCAGGCTGGTGCGGCAACGCCCCAGCCAACCGCCTCAGCACCGCAGCGCCGCTCTCTGTGCTGTCCAATGCGTGCACGGCGCGCGTCAATTCCCTGAAGGCAGCCTGGCGCACTCCCGGATCGGGCAGTCTGTTCAACAAGGCCACCAGGTGGGTCAAGGCTTCGGCTCCATCGCCGGAACGCGCGAGGTGCTCGGCAAGCTGCGCATACGCTTGCTGGAATCGATGGATCGGCTCCAATCCGACAAGATGCAGGCGTAGGGTCACCTCTGCCAGCAGGCGTGGGCCGCTCTGGAGTGCAGCAGCCTCGGTGATCGCCAGGTTGACTGCCTCCTCGGGCAGATGCCTGATCGCCGATGCCAGCAAATTAAACGGAAGCGCTCCGCCGATGCCTCCGGCAGCGCCACCCTGGGCCGGAGCCGCAGCGCCTTGCGGCCCTGGCTCACCATCACCTTGCACGCCCCCTGCATCAGCCTCTGCGACTGCCCCTATGTGGCCAACGTGCGCTGCTCCGGCAGCAGCCTGCAGCGCTTGCCGGCGCGTAGCAATCAAACTGGGCAAGATTGCATGGAACGCGAGCGCGCGCAGGTCCTCGGGCAAGCATCCCAGGTCATCCGTCAAGCGCGCCACCACGCGAAATGCCATGTTCCCGGAATGGCGGGTGGCGTGATTCAACACCGCGGTAAACGCCTCAAATCGCTGCGCCTGCGGCAATGATGGAATCCGCGCTGCAAGCCTTCCGTATCCGCGCAATATCTGCTCGCTGCGATCCTCATCGTCCGGGTAGGGGAAATGCGCCACTTCGTCCAGGGCGACACGCATGCTTTCTGCACTATGGACGTCCCCGAACTCCAAGCTCGGGTCATAGCGCGGCCTCGCTGTCAGGAACGCTCGCACATCCCTGGTGTCTTCCGCCATCTGCCGCGAGACGCTGCCCAGGCGCACGAGGCTGCGCGGTCCACACCGCTGCGCAATCTCGCGGCGTAGATCATTCGGCAGCGCAGATAGCCCGTCGAACGTCTCGGCACGCCGGGGTGGCACTGTGCTTGAGTCGACGACTCCTTGACTCGCCGAAGCCTGCGACGTCTCCTGCGTTTGGCTGGTTGACGCCACAGCGTGCGGCAGACCGGTTCGGGTGATCGGCATCTCGGGTCTCCTGCGGTGTGCCGCAGCAGCGGCATCGAGTTAGGCTTCGTGCGTACTTTCCCGAAAGCGACCTCGTGTCCGCGCGCACAGCCAGAAATCGCGTTCGCCTGGGCGAACGCGACGTGACCGATGCAGATGCGGGTTCGGCGGCTGGCACGCCACCCGCCGCTGTTCGCCAGTCTCGCGGCGGACGATCTGGGACGATGCAGATACGGCGTGCTGCCCTACCGAAGCGGCACGTTCAACACGGAGGGCGCTGCAACTGGCGAGGTGAATGTCACCGTGCCACCGCCCTCGCTGGCATCGGTGTAGCGCGCGTCGCGGGTGTCGATCACCAACACCAGTCGCTGCCCTGCGGGAATCTCGGTTGCCGCCGCCTGCAGTGGCCAGTCCAGGGTGACTGCACGGCCCGGTGTGGAATTGCGCAACGAGTACGGCGCATGCGTGATCAGTTGCGCGACGCCCAAGCCATCCATGCGGTACAGATACGCGAACAGACTGACGTTGGACTGACTGGGCACCACTGTCACGCGTAGCGACGGGCTACCGGCCAGGCGCCGGGTGCTGGTCGATGGCGAGCCGACCCACACGGCGGCACCGGCGCGGTTGACCAGCGGAATCGAGGTGCTCACCGGCAGGCCGATGCCTTGCAGCAAACCGCTGACCAGCACCACCCCGGAATCGGCCACGGTCGGCACGTCGGTGGCGATGCGCGATTGCCACCCGCTGAACGTCCCGCCGGTCAATCCACCGGTGGGGGTCAGCAAGCTGGCTGGTGCGGACAGACCCAGCTGCGTGGTTGCCTGTTGCACCGATGCCCAGTCCGGATAGTCCAGCCATTGCCCGGCACGTGGCGACAGCCGCACCGGTGCTTCGGCATCTACGCCATTACGGAGTTGCTTGAGATGGCGATCGAACCAGCGCGTGGTCGCGGTATAGATCTCATTCGGCAATCCCAATGCACCAGGCAGCTCTGCGGTGGCGTGATCGCCCTGGCTGAGCAGCAGTTGTTTGGGGCCACGCAACTGGTTGAAGAACGCGATGGTCTGGTTCGGCGGAAACAGGCCGTCGTTGAAGGCATTACCCAACAAGACCGCGGTCCCACGCGCGTTGAGCGCTGCCACATCGGTCGCAGGGCTGCGCGAGGCGGCCTGCGGCAGGAAGCCCTGCACCGCGCCATCGTAATCGCCTTGCGCCACGCGTGCGCCGATCTGCGCCAGATCCGGGCCGGCCCGGCCGGTGAGTGCGCCCGCACCCACCAGCAGGCCGACGCCCTGCTGGCTGACGGTGCGATTGGAATATAGCGCCGCTTCCAGATCGGCCCAACCGCTGAGCGCAGCCACCGCCTTGATCCGCGGGTCGCGCTCGGCTGCCAGCAGGCTGATGCCCGCCCCGTACGAAATGCCCGACGCACCGATCGCATTCGGGTTAGCCGGCGTATGCGCCAACGCCCAGTCGATCACCGCGCTGACGTCTTCCACCGTGTCCGGCCCGGCGATATCGATCTGCCCGGCCGAATCCCAGAATCCACGCGAGGTATAGCTGACCACCACGTAGCCGTCGCTGGCCAGTTGGGTGGCGCGCCCCAGATATTCCAGATTGGGCAACGACCAACTGGCCGGCATCACGATCAGCGGAAACGGCCCGGCGCCCTGCCCTTGCGGCACCAACACCAATGCGCCCATCTGGGCACCGTCCCAGCCGGGAATGCGTTCATAGGTCTTGCTGAAGGCGCCTGCCACGGCCGACGCCGATGCCAACAGCAACGCCAGTGCGGCGATGCTCCCGATCCAACGCTTGCTCATGCTGCTGTCTCCCACGCGAGGCCAGGCCGGGATGGCCCAGCGGCAACTGCGATGCATCCGTGGTTCGGGGGAGAACGGGGCGAACGTACCAGACGGTACGGTATGGCTCAAGGGCCGGGATTCGGGATTCGGGATTCGGGATTCGTTGCTTGCGCAAGCGGGAGCGGCCGGGCAAACCGGTTCGCTGCCTTCTCCCGCTCGCGGGAGAAGGTGCCCGGAGGGCGGATGAGGGCTGGCAGCACCCGTTGTTTCCAATGCGCTCCACCCAACTTCGCAGCAGGCGCCACCGCCGCCTCCACTACGGCACCCAACGATCAGCGCAGCAGCATCGTCTCAGCGCAGCGCACCGGCACTGCCCGCATCCACCGCACGCTCCAACCCCACGCCTCAGCCGACGAAATGCTGGTAGCCGCGCTGCGGTGGGTGCCAGGGGTTGCCCTCGGCGTCGTGTACCACCACGCCGGGCGTGGCGACAATCTGGCCGATGCGCGTTGCAGCCACCGTTGCAAATTCCATTGCCTGCGCCACGGCATCGCGGTGCTGCGGCGCGGCGGTGAAACACAACTCGTAATCGTCGCCACCGCCGAGTTGCCAGCCCAGGCACTGCACCACGTCGATTCCGGCACTGCGCGGCATCGCCGGCAAGGCCGCGAGCACCAGGTGCGCACCCACGCCGCTGCGTTCGCATAGATGCCCCAGATCGGCCAGTAGCCCGTCGGAGATGTCCACGCAGGCATGCGCAAGCCCGCGCAGGCGCAGCCCCGCCTGCACGCGGGGCTGCGGACGCAGCAGGCGGCCGCGCCAGCGCTCGTGCAACGGGTCGGCCGCCGCGCAGGTCACATCCAACTGGCCGGCCTGCCACAACGCCAACGCGGCGGCGGCTTCACCCGGCGCGCCGGTCACCCACACATCATCGCCAACGCGCGCACCATCGCGCCGCAGCGCGGCGCCCGGCGGCAGGCTGCCGATCGCAGTCACCGCGCACGACAACGGCCCGCGCGTGGTGTCGCCACCGACCAGCACAATGTCGTGTGCATCAGCCAGCGCGAAGAAGCCATCGGCAAAGCCATCCACCCATGCCGCATCGTCGTGCGGCAACGACAACGACAAGGTGCACCAACGCGGTTGCGCGCCCATCGCCGCCAGATCGGAGAGATTGACCGCCAGGGTCTTCCAGCCCAGATCGTCAGCGCGCGTCTCGTGCGGAAAATGCACGCCTGCATTGAGCGTATCGGCAGTGATCGCCAACTGTTCACCGGCCGGCGGCTGCAGCAACGCCGCATCGTCGCCAATGCCCAGCGGCACATCGGCACGCGCTGCAATGCGCGCACGCAGACGGGCAATTAGATCGAATTCGGGCATGGCGACGGGAATCGGGAAAAGGGAATCGGAAATCGCAAAAGCGCCTCAGTGAGGTATCGGAAACGGTGCTCTTACGATTGCCTTTCCCGACTCCCCAGTTCCCGCGGCGCTCAGGCGCCGCTGGCGCCCGACTCCACCTTGCGCCACTCCACCGCGGCGCGGTCCAGCACCCCGTTGACGTAAGTGTGGCCGTGCTCGGAGCCGAAGCGCTTGGCGGTTTCGATCGCTTCGTTGATCACCACGCGGTACGGCACATCCTGGCGGTACAGCAATTCGTAGGCGGCCAGGCGCAGCACGGCGCGTTCGATCGCATCGACCTCTTCCACGCTGCGATCCAGGTACGGCGTCAGCGCGGTATCCAGCTCGGCGCGGTTGCTCAGCACGCCTTCAACCAGGTTCTCGAAGTACGCCAGATCGGCCACTTCGTGCGCCTGCTCGTGCGCGAACTGGGCGATCACCTGCTTGGCAAAACCGCCGGAGATCTGCCAGGCATAGACCGCCTGCAAGGCGCGTCGACGTGCGCGCGAGCGCAGCACCGGGTCGATGCCGTCGCGACGGCCGTGGCGCGAATGCCCACCGGGCTTGCTCATGGCAACAACTCCATCAAATTCACCAGTTCCAGCGCTGCAAGCGCGCATTCCTCGCCCTTATTGCCGTGGCTGCCGCCGGCACGGGCTTCGGCATCTTCCACGCGTTCGACCGCCAGCACGCCATTGAGCACCGGCACGCCGGTCTGCAGCTGCACGCTCATCAGGCCTTCGGCACACAGGTCGGCCACGTGCTCGTAGTGGCGGGTATCGCCACGGATCACGCAGCCCAGCGCGATGATCGCGCCGTGCTGGCCGGACTGCGCCACGCGATTGGCGGCGATCGGGATCTCCCAGGCGCCCGGCACGCGGATCACGTCGATGGCGTCTTCGCCGATACCGTTGCCGGCCAGGCTCTGGCGCGCGCCGGCAACCAGCACGTCGGTGATGCGGGCATTCCAGCGGCTGGCGATGATCGCAAAGCGCGCGGTGGTGGGGCGAAGATCGCCTTCGTAGTGGGTCATGCGGGTCGGCAACTCGAGGGGGCGGGAAGTTTAACAGCTGCCGGGCCCAGGCCTGGCCGACGCGTGTGGGCCGGGTCGGCCAAAGCAGACCCGGCCATGCGTTTCAGCAACACGGGGCGTGGCGAATGGCCCACTGCGCAAACGGCCGGGGGCGGGCCACGGCTGGAACCGGTAGCCGGCCCCGGGCCACTTCAGCGCCGCCACACGCAGCGCGCAGCTGACAGCCGCGCGCCGTCAGCTAACTGACAGTCCAGACCAACGGGACCGGCCAAGTGAGCTCGCAGCCATCTCAGGGAACGGCAGACGGCGGCACCGAGCGCACGCCTTCACCGGGGTGGCATTCCAGATACTCAACCACCTCCAGCCCGAACCCGGCCAACCCCACCTGGCGCCGAGGGGTGCCCAGCACGCGCAACTTGCCCAGGCCGAGGTCGGCCAGGATCTGGGCGCCGGCGCCGTTGCGCCGCCACTGACTCACGTCCTTGGCATTGGCGGCCGCTTCGGGCTGCTGGCGCAGCCGTGCCAGCAGCGATTCGCTGTCGCGTGGCGCCGACAGCACCACCATCACGCCCTGCCCTTCGGCGGCGATCGCGCGCAAGGCGTCGGTGGCTGCCACGCCGAAGTCATCGCGCTGCCAGTGCAGCAGGTCGGCCAACGGGTTTTCCACCTGCACGCGTACCAGCGTCGGCGTCTGCGGATCGGCGCGACCGCGCACCAGCGCAAAGTGCAGGTCGTGCGCGATGCGGTCGCGGTAGGTCACCAGCTTGAACGGACCGAATTCGGTGGTGATCTGCCGCTCGTCCACGCGCTCGACGGTGTGCTCATTGGCAAGCCGATATGCGATCAGGTCGGCGATCGAGCCCATCTTCAGGCCATGCTCGCGCGCGAACACTTCCAATTGCGGGCGGCGCGCCATGCTGCCGTCCGGGTTGAGCACTTCCACCAGCACACCGGCCGGTTCCAGCCCGGCCAGCATCGGCAGGTCGCTGGCCGCTTCGGTGTGGCCGGCACGGGTCAGCACGCCACCGGGCTGGGAGATCAACGGGAAAATATGCCCAGGCTGGCTCAGATCCTGGGGCCGGGCATCCGGGCGTACGGCGGTACGCACGGTGTGCGCGCGGTCGTAGGCCGAAATGCCGGTGGTCACCCCTTCGGCCGCTTCGATGCTGACAGTGAAGTTGGTCTGGAACTGCGCGGTGTTGTTGCGCACCATCGGCGCCAGACCCAGCTGCGCGCAGCGCTCGCGGGTCAGCGACAGGCACACCAGCCCGCGCGCGTGGGTGACCATGAAGTTGATGTCAGACGGCTTGACCAACTCGGCGGCCATGATCAGATCGCCTTCGTTTTCGCGGTCTTCGTCATCGACGATGACCACCATGCGCCCGGCGCGCAGTTCTTCGATCAGTTCCGGAACGGGTGCGAAATTCATGCTGCCCCCCGCGTGCCGAGCAGGCGTTCCACATAGCGCGCCACCAGATCGATTTCCAGGTTCACCGCCGCACCGACCGCAGTCTGCGCAAACGCGGTGTGGGCCACGGTATGCGGAATCAAGGCGACCTCGAAGCCGTCTTCGTCTACGTCATTGACGGTGAGGCTCACGCCGTCCACGCAGATCGAGCCCTTCTTGGCCACATAGCGCAACACCGACGCCGGCGCAGCAAACCGCCAACGCTGCGCACGTGCATCGTCATGGACCGACTGCACCTGGCCCAGGCCATCCACATGTCCGCTGACCAGGTGCCCGCCAAGCCGGTCGGTAGGCCGCATCGCGCGTTCCAGATTGAGCAGTGCGCCCTCTGGCAACGCGCCCAGGGTGGTCAGCGACAGCGTTTCGGTCGAGGCATCGGCCTGAAAACTGGCCGCGTCGAATGCGATCACGGTCAGGCACACGCCATTGACCGCGATGCTTTCGCCCAACTGGACCGCTTCGAACGGCAGCGTGCCGGTGGCGAAGGTGAAGCGCACATCGCCGCCCTGCGGCTGACGCGCGGCCAGTTGGCCGACGCCTTCAATGATGCCGGTGAACATCAGCGTGCCCCCGCTTGCAGCAGCACGGCTGCCGTGACGGAGCGCTGGAAGGCCGCGGCACAGCGCGGCTGGTGGTGCATGGACATTAGTCGTTTCTCGCAGGAGTTGAGCGAAAAACGCCGCAAGGCAAAGCAAACAGGCGCGCGCGCAGCCGCAAGGCCGCGCGTTGGCCGTCTTCTTTCATCCGGACTATACCGTCGGCTCCGGCATCGGACCGGATCTGCTGACCTTGCCCGGCAGGCGTTTGGCGTTGATCCGCTCAACCCTGGAGTGCAAGCGCTCGCGGGCTCGCACGCTTGCGCATGCCTACCGCCGGTGGGGAATCGCACCCCGCCCTGAAGACGTTCGTGAGTACCGGCGAACCGGTGCGCAAAGTTTAACAGGGCACATCGAAGCAATGGCCGAGCGTGGGCCAAGGCTGGCAGGACACTGCGTCATGTCGGGAAATCCCCCATAGCCAGGATTGTGAAGGATCTGTTAATTTACGCGCCGCGACGGGAGACGTCGTTCTTTTCCACCTTGCAACGAGGTGGAGACACGGACATCAATTCGGAGAGAGACATCCAATGCGTAACACCCTGATCATGGCTGCCATGCTGGCTGCCGCACCGTTTGCCGCTTCTGCGGAAGGCCTGAGCTACAACTACGTCGAAGGCGGCTGGAACCGTACCGAAATCAGCGTCAATGGCGATTCGGACGATATCGACGGCGGCTACATTCGCGGTTCCTGGCAGATTGCCCAGCCGGTCTACCTGTTGGCCAGCTATGAGCGCGCCAACAAGGATTTCAACCTCGGTGGAGGCTTTGTGCTCGAGGGCACGCTGCAGCAGGCCACCTTGGGTATCGGCTACCGCCAAGAAATGACCGAGCGCGTGGAGTTCACCGCCGACATCAGCGTATTGCGCGCCAAGGTCGAATCCGACCTGCGCCTGCGCGGCCGTTCGGTCGACGATGCGTCGGACTCGAGCAACCTGGGCTTCGCCAACCTGGGCCTGCGTGGCAAGCCTTCGCCGCGCACCGAAGCCTGGATCAAGGCCGGTTACATCGACGGTAGCGACGTGGACAAGGGTGAGTTCGTCGGCACCCTGGGTGGCCAGGTCAACTTCACCCGCACCTGGGGCCTGGTCGCCGAAGCGCAGTTCGTCGACAACGCCAACCAGTACAAGGTCGGCGTGCGCGCGAGCTTCTGATCGGCGCCTCGCAGATACACCAAGGCCCCGCATGCGGGGCCTTTTTTTATGCGCGCAACAGCACAGCCGCGCAGCATCGCACGCGCCATGCAGCTCTCACCCGGCAACAGCCGGCGCATAGCGCAGACGCAGATCCTGCCCCAGCTGGCGCACATCCAGCAGCTGCAGTGCATGTCGCCGCGCCATCGTTTCGATGCCAAGGCCAGCGACCAGCGGCCTTGCGGTGTCGCCCAGCAACACCGGCGCCATGTAGACCAGCAATTCGTCCACCAGTCCGGCCTGCAGTAGCGCACCGCTCAGCATGGCGCCGGCTTCCACGTGGACTTCGTTGATGCCGCGCTCGGCCAGCAGCGCCAGCACCGCCGCCAGATCGAAGCGTCCAGCTTGCAACGGCATCGCAAGGAACTGCGCATCGTCCAGCGAAGGTGCGGCCACATTTTCGCCATGCAGATACAGCGTTGGCGCATTGCCCTGACGAATGTTCCTGCACGCCAACGTCCGCAGCCCTGCATCGAGCACCACGCGCAGCGGTGGCACGACCGGCATGTCCTCGCCCAGCCGCACCGTCATGGATGGGTCGTCGGCCATCACCGTACCTGCACCGGTCAGGATCGCGCCAGCACGTGCGCGCCAGCGCTGCCCATCGGCACGCGCGCGACTTCCGGTAATCCATTTGGATTCACCGCTTGCCAGCGCCGTCCGTCCGTCCAGGCTGGCGCCGAGTTTGACCCGCAGCCACGGCCGCCCACGCTCCACCCGCGACAGAAATCCCTGGTTGAGCGTGCGCGCCTGCGCGTGCATCACGCCGCTCAGCACTTCGATCCCGGCCTCGCGCAGCAGCGCAAACCCGCCGCCATTGACCTGCGGAAACGGGTCGGCCATTGCTGCAACCACACGCGCAACGCCGGCATCGATCAAGGCCAGCGCACATGGCGGGGTACGCCCATAGTGCGCGCATGGCTCCAGCGTCACGTACGCGGTGGCACCGCGCGCCAACTCACCCGCTGCACGCAGCGCGAAGACTTCGGCATGCGGGCCGCCGGCACGTTGATGAAAGCCCTCGCCCACGCAGACGCCATCGCGCACGATGACGCAGCCCACCATCGGATTGGGCCGGGTGGTGTAGGCGCCGCGCTCGGCCAGACGCAACGCCTGCGCCATCCAGCGATGGTCGTCGGCGCTGGCGGTCGTTGTGGCCTCACGCATTGCGTTGCACTCCCGGCGTAATGCGCATCACCACGATCTGCATCGGGCCCAGCAGGAACCCGGTATGTATCTGCCATCCTAGGCGCTGGTAGAACGGCGCCAAGCCCGGCTGGCAATACAGGTATAGCAGCGGCACGCCCAGCTGCGCGGCGGCCTGCACGCAGTGTGCGACCAACGCCTCGCCGATGCCCTGCCCGCGCGCCTGCGGCTGCACGTACAACGACGCCAACCACGGCGACCATTGCCGGATGCGTGCGTCCTCGTTTTCGAGCAGGCTCACCGAGCCCAGCCACTGCGTTTGATCCAGCGCCACCCAGGTCGTGGGAATGACGCCATCGCGCGTATGGCTGCGCAGTTCGCTCAGCGCCTCATCGATGCTCCACTCCGGCAGCAGCGCGCCGAAGGCCTGTAGATGCGCTTGCGCAATCGCAGGCAGGTACTGCGGCGTTTGCGCAACGCAGGCGATGCGCATCGCGCTCATCGCTTGCCGGGTTTGCCGGCGCGTTCCAATGCCGCTTCCAGCAGCGGCAGTTGTTCGCTGCCGACCGGCAGTTCGCGTTCGAGCTTTTCGATTTCCTCGCGGAAGTCGGCAACGTCCTGAAAGCTGCGATACACCGAGGCAAAGCGCACATAGCCGACATGATCGAGCTTGCGCAGCTCCACCATCACGTATTCGCCTACCCGCAGCGAACCCACTTCGCGCTCGCCGGACATGCGCAGCTGATGCACCACCGCGCGCACCGCCGCCTCGATCTGCTCTTCGGCCACCGGCCGCTTCTGCAGCGCGCGGTCGAAGCTGGTGCGCAGCTTGCGTGCATCGAACGCCTCGCGTCCACCATCGCTCTTGACCACGGTGGGCAGCTTCAGCTCGATCGTTTCCAACGTACTGAACCGCTCGCCGCACGCCTCGCACTCGCGGCGCCGACGGATCGTCGTGCCGTCTTCGGACACCCGCGAATCGATCACGCGGGTATCGTTGTGCTGGCAGAAGGGGCAATGCATCAGACGTCCGGGATTTGGGATTGGGGATTGGGGATTGGCAACAGCACAAGCAAGGACGCGCCGTTAGCGCATCCCGATTCCCGAATCACCAATCCCGGCACCTTAGCCATACACCGGATAGCGCTTGCACTGCGCGGTCACGGCATCGCGCACCTTCGCCAGCACGGCTTCGTCGGTTGGCGCGTCGAGCACGTCGGCGATCCAGTTGGCCAGGTCGATGCTGTCCTGTTCCTGGTAACCGCGCGTGGTGATCGCCGGGGTGCCCAGGCGCAGACCGGAAGTGACGAACGGCGAGCGCGGGTCGTTGGGGACCGAATTCTTGTTGACGGTGATGTGCGCCTTGCCGAGCGCAGCTTCGGCGTCCTTGCCGGAGACATCGCGACCGATCATGTCCACCAGCATCAGGTGGTTCTCGGTGCCGCCGGAGACGATCTTGTAGCCGCGCGCAATGAGGGTATTGGCCATCGCCTGGGCATTCTTGATCACCTGTTGCTGATAGGTCTTGAACGCCGGCTCCAACGCCTCCTTGAACGCCACCGCCTTGGCCGCGATCACGTGCATCAGCGGGCCGCCCTGGATGCCGGGGAACACGATCGACTGCAGCTTTTTCTGCAGCTCTTCGCTGGCACCCTTGGCGACGATGATGCCGCCGCGAGGGCCACGCAGTGTCTTGTGCGTGGTCGAAGTGACCACGTGCGCATGTTCCATCGGGCTCGGGTACACCCCGGCGGCGACCAGCCCGGCAATGTGCGCCATGTCCACGAACAGATAGGCGCCGACGCTGTCGGCGATGGCGCGGAAGCGGGCCCAGTCGATCTTCTGCGAATACGCGGAGAAACCGGCCACCACCATCTTCGGCTTGTGCTCGGTTGCCAGGCGCTGGACCTCGTCGTAATCGATCAGGCCCTGCTCGTTGACGCCGTACTGCACCGCGTTGAACAGCTTGCCAGAGACGTTGACCTTTGCGCCGTGGGTCAGGTGGCCGCCATGCGCCAGGCTCATGCCCAGGATGGTGTCGCCCGGCTGCAGCAGCGCCAGATACACCGCCTGGTTGGCCTGGGAACCGCTGTGCGGCTGGACGTTCGCGTAATCGGCGCCAAACACCTGCTTGATGCGGTCGATCGCCAGTTGTTCGGCAATGTCGACGAACTCGCAGCCGCCGTAGTAGCGCTTGCCCGGATAGCCTTCGGCGTACTTGTTGGTCAGCTGGCTGCCCTGCGCTTCCATCACCAGCGGGCTGCAATAGTTTTCGCTGGCGATCAGCTCGACATGATCCTCCTGGCGGCCGGCTTCAGCAGCGATGGCCTTGGCCAGTTCGGGGTCGTAGGTTTCCAGTCGGACATCGCGCGAGAACATTCCAAGCTCCGGGGCAGCTATTGCCAGTAGGGTCGCCGATTGTAAGCCCCTGCCGCACGGGTGACCAATCGCGCAGCCGGCGCCGCCCGTGTGCCCGCACTGCGCACATGACAAAGGCGCACCCGACGATGCGCCTTTGCGTGATGACCGGCTTGATTGCCGGTCGCGGCCGGGGACGACCCGGCAGCCGCGCCACGTTAGTTGTTGAGCACCAGGTCGGCAATGATGCCGGTGGCGATGGCCACCAACAGCAGATTGCCGCGGTCGTCGCGCTGCCAGCGGTAGCCGTACGGCGGGCGGCGCAGGTCGTAGCGGTCGTAATCGTTCACCACATAGACCGGGCCGTGGTAGCGCTGGCCACGGGCCCAATACGGACGCGGCGGCGGGCCGGCGCGGTAGTACGCGGGGCGATCGTAGACGTAGACGCGATTGCGGTCGTAGCGGCGGTCCTGGTAGCGGGCATCGCGATAACCCTCGCGATAGCCGTTGCTGTAGTAGCGGCGGTCCTGGCGCCACTCGCGACGGTCGTCACGGCGGGCGTCGCGCCAGTCTCTTCGATGATCGTGGCCATGGTGACGGTCATGGCCGCGGCGATCGTGGTCGCGGTCCCAATCCCCGGCGAACGCCGCAGGTGCGAAGGCACCGAGCGCCAGGATGGAGGAAAGCACAACGGTAACGATGCGTTTGCGGTTCATGACAGTTCCTGTTCGCGGTGTCGTAATTTCATTAAGGGGCGGGCCGCCTTAACGCATTCTTGCTGGAATCGATTACGAAAAAGCCTATTCAGGTCGAAAGTAAGGTGCGGTTTAGCTGCAAGGGTGCTGCCGCGGCTCAAGCCACTTGCCCGTATAATTGGCGCAACCCCTTTTCCGCTGCCTCCGGCCTCGGCCGGCGGGCTGCCTGCGTCCACGGAGCCCCCATGTCGCAATACATCTACACCATGAACCGCGTCAGCAAGGTGGTCCCGCCCAAGCGGCAGATCATCAAGGACATCTCGCTGAGCTTCTTCCCGGGCGCCAAGATCGGCCTGCTGGGCCTGAACGGCGCGGGCAAGTCCACGGTACTGAAGATCATGGCCGGCGTGGACACCGATTTCGAGGGCGAGGCGCGCCCACAACCGGGCATCAAGGTCGGCTACCTGGCGCAGGAACCGCAACTCAATCCCGAGCACACCGTGCGCGAGGCGGTGGAAGAAGGCGTGGGCGACGTGCTGCAGGCCCAGGCCGCGCTGGATGCGGTGTATCTGGCCTATGCCGAAGAAGGCGCCGATTTCGACGCGCTGGCCAAGGAGCAGGAGCGCCTGGAGGCGATCCTGGCCGCCGGCGATGCGCATACGCTGGAAAACCAGCTGGACGTGGCGGCCGATGCGCTGCGCCTGCCGCCGTGGGACGCCATCGTCGGCAAGCTCTCCGGCGGCGAAAAGCGTCGCGTGGCGCTGTGCCGCCTGCTGCTGCAGAAGCCGGACATGCTGCTGCTCGACGAACCCACCAACCACCTGGACGCCGAGTCGGTGGAATGGCTGGAGCAGTTCCTGGCGCGCTACACCGGCACCGTGGTGGCGGTGACCCATGATCGCTACTTCCTCGACAACGCCGCCGAGTGGATCCTGGAACTGGACCGCGGCCGCGGCATTCCGTGGAAAGGCAACTACACCGACTGGCTGACCCAGAAGGACGAGCGCCTCAAGCAGGAAGACAACCAGGAAAAGTCCCGCCAGAAGGCGATCCAGAAGGAACTGGAATGGTCGCGCCAGAACGCCAAGGGCGGCCGCACCAAGGGCAAGGCACGTCTGGCCCGCCTGGAAGAACTGCAATCGGTCGATTACCAGAAGCGCAACGAAACCAACGAGATCTTCATCCCGCCGGGCGAGCGCCTGGGCAACGCGGTGATGGAGTTCAAGAACGTGTCCAAGAAGTTCGGCGACCGCCTGTTGATCGACAACCTGTCGATGATCGTGCCACCGGGCGCCATCGTCGGCATCATCGGCCCCAACGGTGCCGGTAAGTCGACCCTGTTCAAGATGATCACCGGCCAGGAAAAGCCGGACTCCGGCGAGATCGTGGTCGGACCGACCGTGCAGCTGTCGTACGTGGACCAGAGCCGCGACGCACTGGAGGGCAACCACAACGTATTCCAGGAAATCGCCGGCGGCCTGGACATCCTCAACATCAACGGCATCGAAATCCAGTCGCGCGCCTACATCGGCCGCTTCAACTTCAAGGGCCAGGACCAGCAGAAGATGGTCGGTTCGCTGTCCGGTGGTGAGCGCGGTCGTCTGCACATGGCCAAGACCCTGCTGCAGGGCGGCAACGTGCTGCTGCTGGACGAACCGTCCAACGACCTGGACATCGAAACCCTGCGTGCGCTGGAAGATGCGTTGCTGGAATTCCCCGGCAACACCTTCGTGATTTCGCATGACCGCTGGTTCCTGGACCGTATCGCCACGCACATCCTGGCCTTCGAAGGCGATTCGCACGTGGAGTTCTTCCAGGGCAACTACCGCGAGTACGAAGAAGACAAGCGCCGCCGCATGGGCGACGACGCCGGCCCGAAGCGTTTGCGTTTCAAGGCCTTGAAGTAAGTCGTCGTAGTTCCAAAGAAAAGGCGCCGAAAGGCGCCTTTTTTGTGTGCGGAGTCAGCGGACGGAGACTTGGCTGTTGGCTGCTGGCGCCGTCCACCTGCGCGTGTGGAGTCCCCTGCCCGCCCGTCGACGGGATGCTCACTTGCGCTGCACTACCGTGCCGGCGTCATCCATCTGAGCCTTGCATATGCCTGTCAGCTATTCGATCAGCCTGCCCGATCCCAAGCTCGCCCGTGGCAGTGCGCCCTCGGTGAGCTTCACCGCCAATGGCGCCGAGGCCTTTGCCGAGCAATTGCAGGCAGCTTTGCGCGATCCGGCGTGGTTCGACCGTTGGCGCCAGCTACAGACCGACCCCGACGAAGTGGATCCCAGCCTGGGCATCACCGACCCGGCAGCGACGGTCACCGGCAAGCAGCACGACCTGCGCATCGATCTGGTTGCAACGACAAGCATTCCCGGCGACCTGTTCAAACAGCGCATGCAGGCCCTGGCTGGCTCGCACTGGGAACTGCGCGACGTTCGCTGAACTGCACTCCGTCATGTGTCGGCGGCGCTGGCAGTGCCCAGTGCCGCCGATGGCAGAGCGGGCGAGTGACGCCACTCAGCCAAACGTGACGCCACGCACTGCGTCGGCGTGGCCCCTGCCCCTCATCCACCGGACTGCATCTCCAACGGCATACGCCAACAGCGGCACTCAACCACGCAAGGCCGCAGCATGATGCGCAATGTGCTCGCCAATAAAGCTTGCGATGAAGTAGTAGCTGTGATCGTAGCCGGGCTGCAGCCGCACCGTCACCGGGTAGCCGGCGGACCTGGCTGCATCTTCGAACACTACGGTTTTCAGCTGGGTTTGCAGAAATTCATCGGCATCGCCCTGATCGATGAGCAGCGGCAACCGCTCCTGCGCGTCAGCAATCAATGCAGTGGCATCGTAGGCTTTCCAGGTCGTACGGTCGTTGCCCAGATACTGGCCAAATGCTTTCTCGCCCCACGGCACCTGGCTGGGCGCCACGATTGGCGAAAACGCCGACACGCTGCGATAGCGGCCCGGATTCTTCAATGCGATGGTCAACGCGCCATGCCCACCCATCGAATGGCCACTGATCGCACGCGCACCGGTGGTGGCAAAGGTCGCTTCAATCAAGGCCGGTAATTCGTTCACCACGTAATCGTACATGCGGTAATGCGCCGCCCATGGCGCTTGCGTGGCATCGACGTAAAAGCCCGCGCCCTTGCCGATGTCGTAACCGTCCGCATCGGCCACATCCTCGCCCCGTGGGCTGGTGTCGGGCGCAACCAGGATCACGCCATGCTCGGCCGCATAGCGCTGCGCGCCGGCCTTGCTGATGAAATTCTGTTCGGTACAGGTCAAACCGCTCAGCCAATACAGCACCGGCAACGGGCCGTTGGCGGCCTGCGGCGGCAGGTAAATGCCCACCTGCATGCTGCAGTTCAAGGTGTGCGACTGATGCCGATAGACATCCTGCCAGCCGCCGAAGCAGGCGCGGTGTTCGATACGTTCCATGAAGATTCCTTACGAAGAGAAAACCCTGCAGCCGGATCGCCGGCTGCAAGGTTGGACCATCAATGCAACAGACCCTTTTTGCGTGCCACGTGCGCCGACAGGGCATCCATCAACGCCGGCGAAAGGCAGTCGTAGGGCGGCAATCCCAGTTCGGTCAGGCGCGTGCGTATGCCATCCATCTGCTCCGGCGGCGTGCCGGTTTCGATGATCGACGAGACGAACGCGGCAAAGCCCGGTGCCGACCAGCCCTGTTGTTTCGACAACTCGGTGTGCACAAAATCCAGACCGTAGAATGCGTGGTCCTTGTTTTCGATCCGCCCATACAGATGCACGCCGCAACCGGTGCACGCATGGCGCTGGATCGTCGCGCTTTCGTCGACGATCTTCAGCTTTTCCCGGTGCGCGGTGACCTTGACGTTGTCGCGCGGAACCACCGCCACCACCGAGAACTTCGCGCCATCGGGTTTCCAGCATTTACTGCAACCGCAAGCATGGTTATGCGCGGTCTGCGCAGACACCTCGACGGTCACCTTGTCGCTGGCGCAGTGACATTCAAGCGTGCCGCCTTGAAAATCTTCTGCACCACCTCGCGCAACACCATCATCTACCGAAGGATGAATCGACACGTTAGTCATCACGCTCCTCCCGGAGTGTCGGGTACCACGTGCGCGGAAGCGGCCGCGCGCCGCTCCTGGCCGCCTGGTCAGAAATGGATCACCGTGCGGATCGACTTGCCCTCGTGCATCAGGTGGAAGGCCTCGTTGATCTCTTCCAACGGCATGGTGTGGGTGATGAATGGGTCCAGGTCGATCTCGCCCTTCATCGACTGCTCCACCATGCCCGGCAATTGCGTACGTCCCTTGACGCCACCGAAGGCGCTGCCGCGCCACACGCGACCAGTCACCAGCTGGAAGGGACGCGTGCTGATTTCCTGGCCGGCGCCAGCCACGCCGATGATGACGCTCTCGCCCCAGCCCTTGTGGCAGCACTCCAGCGCCGAACGCATCACGTTGACGTTTCCGATGCATTCGAAGCTGAAGTCCACGCCGCCATCGGTCAACTCGACGATGACCTCCTGGATCGGCGTGTCGTAGTCCTTGGGGTTGATGCAATCGGTGGCACCCATGCTGCGCGCCAGGTCGAATTTGCCCGGATTGGTGTCGATGGCCAGGATGCGCCCGGCCTTGGCCTGCACCGCGCCCTGGATCACCGCAAGACCGATGCCGCCCAGGCCGAACACGGCAACACTTTCGCCTGGCTTGACCTTGGCGGTGTTGTGCACCGCGCCGATACCGGTGGTGACGCCGCAGCCGAGCAGGCAGACCTTCTCCAGCGGCGCCTCCGGATTGACCACGGCCAACGAAATTTCCGGCACGACGGTGTATTCGCTGAAGGTGCTGCAGCCCATGTAGTGATAGATCGGCTCACCGTTGTAGGAGAAGCGCGTGGTGCCATCCGGCATCAGGCCCTTGCCCTGGGTGGCGCGCACGGCCTGGCACAGGTTGGTCTTGCCGGACAGGCAGAACTTGCACTTGCGGCATTCGGCCGTGTACAGCGGAATGACGTGGTCGCCGACCTTGACGCTGGTCACGCCCTCGCCGACTGCCTCGACGATGCCGCCGCCTTCATGCCCGAGCACCGACGGGAAGATGCCTTCCGGGTCGTCGCCGGACAGCGTGAAGGCATCGGTGTGGCACACGCCGGTGTGGGTGATGCGGACCAGCACTTCCCCGGCTTTCGGCGGCGCGACGTCGATTTCGACGATTTCCAGCGGCTTGCCGGGTCCGAATGCGACTGCTGCACGGGATTTCATGGGATGACGCTCCTGACGATGAGGTTCGAGGACGGGGGCGCGACAAGCGCCGACCCGGTGGGAGATTTATTTGAGGTAGGACCGGACCAGACCGAGCAGATCCTGCACCCGCTCGGCGCGTTGCGCATCGGATGCGGCGGCGTGCCCGAAATCTTCACGGATATGCGCTTCAAGCACCTGCGACATCAGCCCGTTCACGGCGCCCCGGATCGCGGCGATCTGCTGCAAGACCGGAGCGCAGTCCGCGCCCGCCTGCAGCGCCCGCTCCAGCGCGTCGCATTGCCCGCGCAGCCGGCGCACGCGTGCTAGCGCTCGCTTTTTCTCGTGCGGCGAATGCGGCATGTCAGCTCCAGCAAAATACTGGGGGGCAGTATATGGATTGTTTCGAAAAAAGCTATGGCCAGCGGCCCGCCGACCGTGGTCTTGTCGAGCGCGATGACCGCCACGCGTTGGCACATGGCGCGATGCCCCCACTGCCGCCGGTGGCACGGGGATAAAGAGCCCACCTGTTAGCCGCAGTGCAGCACGCACATTGCGCAGACGTGGCGACGCCTCGCACGTCGCAGGCGCCCCAGGCACCCAGCGCAAGGATTGTTGCGCGCCATTGCCGCAGCACCGGCCCCTTCGATCATCCCGACCGTTGCCGACCGCTGGGGTGGAGTCCCTGCCTCAGCGCCGGGGCTGGAACGGCGGCGGCGGCGGAGCGAATCCTGCGGCATCCAGACATTGCGCCAGCAACTCGGGCGGCAGGTCCGGCGAAGGCGCCTGCGGGAACGGCGCTGCGCTGCCTTCGGCGGTCGCGCACGCCTGCAGCGCTGCGTCGAATTCGGAATCGTCTGGCGGCAGGCCAGGCGGTTCATCTGCGGCATCCGGTGCGTCGAATGGGTCGCTATCGAAGGGTGGCGGCGGTGGCGGTGCCACGCCCCTATGTACCAGGCAGCCGTCGCCGATTCCCCGATCCTGCCGCTGCGGCGCAGCGCGGTGCGCGACGTCGGCAGGCGGCGGCATTGGGATCACATCGTGTTCCGGCGCACAGGGCGGTAACGCATCGATGATTCCTGCACCCGGCGGTGGCGGTGGCGGTGGCGGTGGCTCGCGATGCGCGTAGGGCATAGGCGCATGGTGCCTAGCACCGCAGAAATTGGCACAACCTGCCAGGTTGAGCGCCGCGAGTATTGCAGTGGTAACGACAACGCGTGGTGGTGCGTGGACCATCGTGATCTCCCTGGCTGGATGGCACATCTGCGCACGGCCTGCAGACGGCGGACGCGGGCTGGGCCGCGCTGGTCCGGGAAGAGTTGCAGCTGACTGTGCTGCGCATTTGCCATCGCGCGCCGCGCGCCGGCGTGGATTGGCGCTTGCCGCCATCCGCAGCGCAGATGCAAGGCGCGTGCAGCACCTGCTTCGGCTTACGCGCGGGAAGATGCGTGGTTCGACAGTGGCGACGCAGGCGTTGTCGCCGTCAGTTTTCGACGGCAGCCGGCGCCGCGGCGACCGCAGCGTCCACTGCATGCTCCGGTAGCGAGGCCAGCACCGCAGCACGAAAGCGCGCGGCAAATGCCGCATCGTTGGCCTGGTAGAACGCGCGCGCGTTGGCCGACAACTGGTCCAGTTGGGCCTGTGGCAATGCCAGCGCGGTTTCCACTGCCTGCGCGATGCCTGCCGCGTCCACGTAGTAATACGATGCCAGACGACGCTGACGCACCTCGGCCACCGGCATCAGCACCCCGTGTTCGGGCCTGATCAATTCGTTCATCGGCTCGCCGTCGGTCGCCAACGTCACCGCGCCCACGCTTAGCGCTTCCATCAGGTAGTGCCCGAACCCTTCGGCCTCGGAGGGGCAGATATGGAACAGATGCGCGTTCTGCATGCGGCGCAGTTCGGCATCGTCCAGATACCCCACGCGGTGGTCGATGTTCGGGGCCACGACCGGCTTGCCGGCGGTGCGTGGGTTCTGCACCACCGTCAGCAGCGGCCACTCCGGATGCTGCTGCCAGGTGTCCAGCAAGACGCGCGTGCCCTTGGCGGTACTGCGCCCGGCCAGGTGGAAGAAAGCGCGCTGACGAAACACGCGTGGGTCATGGCGATCCGGGCTGGTGAAGCCGATGAAGCGCGTGGCGCACCCGAGGCTGCGGAAAATTCGCTCGGCATGGTGGGTCTTGCACAGCACCGCATCGAAGCGCGGCAGCAATGGCAGCCACTTGGGCAGCAGCCACTCCGGGTTGGGCACCAGCAGGTTGATCTGCCCCAGCGGCAGGCAGCGCTTGTACACGCGCTCGGAAAAGATCTGCAGCGGCACCCGCCCGAACAGCGTGCGGCTGGCCCACAGGCGTGCCTCGCGCCCAGTGTCGTGCAGGCGCTGACTGGTGAATCCCACTTCCTGCACCGGCACGCCGCCGGCGCGCAGCGTATCGGCCATCAGCACCATGTCGCGGGTCAGCCCCACGCCGTTGTCGCGACTGATCACCCGCATCATTGGAAATGCCTTGTCATGCACGCACGCGCCAGTACAACGGCATAGTGTCGATGCCGTGGCTTCCTGCGCGATGTCCTGGTCTGTCATGGTGCGTTACACGTGTGCCAATGGTTGACAAATTCGATCATTATGATGCGTGCTCCAGCCCTGCAATTGCGAGCACCATGTATCCGGCAGCCACCACCTTGCGCGGGCCAAGCTCCGCGCCACAGACGATGATCCCTATGGACCTGCAACAACCCTGCGTTCTCGTGGTCGACGACGATCCGGACCTGCGCAAGCTGATCGGCGAATTTCTGAGCGCTCACGGCTACCAGGTGGATATGGCCGAAAACGTGGCGGAGATGCGCTCTGTCATGGCGCAGCGCCGCCCGGATCTCATCGTACTCGACGTGATGATGCCGGGAGAAGATGGGCTGAGTGCAGCGCGCGCCCTGGCCAGCGAGCGCGGTTCACCTGCGGTCATCATGCTCAGCGCGCTGGGTAACGACACCGACCGCATCATCGGCCTGGAAGTCGGCGCCGACGATTACCTGGCCAAACCCTGCAATCCGCGCGAATTGCTGGCCCGTGTGCGCGCCCTGCTGCGGCGCAGCCAGGCCAGCAACGAACAGGCCGACCAGCGCGGAAACGTCTACGAATTCGCCGGCTGGCGGCTGGACGTGGTGCGCCGCGACCTGCGCGACCCGACCGGCATCTTCATCAATCTGTCCGACGGCGAGTTCGCGCTGCTGCGCACCTTCGTCGAACACCCGCAGCGCGTACTCAGCCGCGACCAGCTGCTGGACTACGCCCGCGGCCGCGACACCGACGTCTACGACCGCGCCATCGACAGCCAGATCAGCCGCCTGCGCCGCAAAATCAATGAGCGCGTCCATACCGAGTTGATTCGCACCGTACGCAACGAGGGCTACATGCTGCTGCCGAGCGTCTCGCGCCTGTGAGCAAACCGGCACGACGCGGGCTGTCGATCTTTGCGCGGACCTTTGTGTTGTTGGCGGTGGCCCTGGTCACCGCCCAGGCGGTGGGCATCGCCCTGTTGATGATGCGTACCCCCGTCTACGAGCCTCCGGTCCATCCGCCGGAAGTGGTGGCGCTGCTCTCCACCCGCATGCCGGCCGGTACCCAGACCCTGAAAGTGCACGAATCGGCGCAAGCCCCGGTGCCGCCGACAGGCCAGGTGCGCGACCCCTTCGCCGAAATGCTGCTTGCGCACTGGCTGGACGTGCCCGAAGGCCAGGTGCGGTTCTACCGCAACGCCAATGATCGTGAAGGCCCCCAGCCAGGCATGCTGCCGCCGCAGCGGTGGTCCAACCAGAACCACGCGGGCGAAGGCGGTGACGGGGCGCACGAACGCCCTGGCACGCAACCTCTGCCGCCGTTTCCGGACGACTGGCCGCGTGACGGCCACCCTGCTGCGCTGCCCGGCGACGGGCTGCGCCCGGACGAGTTGCCCGGCGCCTGGGAAAGCGAGCGCCTGACCCCCGGCGTACCGCTGCTGGACGGCTTCACCGCCGCCCTGCAACAACCCGATGGCCGTTGGCGTACGGTGGAATCGCCGCGTCGACGCCTCTCGGGCGAGTTCAAGACCCACGTCGTGCTGCTGTTCCTGGCCGGCCTGCTGGCCAACGTGCCGCTGGCATGGTGGTTTTCGCGCGCGCTGTCGGCACCGATCAAGCGCTTTGCCGAAGCTGCCGACCGCCTGGGCCGGAATCCCGATGCCGCCGCCCTGCAACGCAGCGGCCCGCCGGAAATCGTGCGCGCAGCCGATTCGTTCAACGCGATGCAGGCGCGCCTGAACCGCCTGATCAACGAACGCACGCACATGGTCGCAGCGATTGCGCACGACCTGCGCACGCCGCTGGCGCGGCTGTCGTTTCGTCTGGATGGCCTGCAGCCACCGCTGCGCGACAAGGCGCTGGCCGATATCAACGAAATGAAGGCGATGATTTCCGCAGCGCTGGACTTCATCCAGAACGATCGTCATCGCGGCGAGCGCGCGCCGCTGGATCTGCGCTTGCTGGTGGAGAGCGTGGTGGACAACGCCACCGATATCGGCGCCGACGCCGAGCTGCTGCCCGGCCCGGAAATCACCCTGGACGGCGACCCGCTGGCGTTGCGCCGCGCGGTCATGAATCTGCTCGAAAACGCGTTGAAGTACGGCAAGCGCGCCCGTCTGCAACTGCAGCGCGATGGCGAGGACGGCGTGTTGTGGATCGACGACGACGGCCCCGGCATCGACCCGACCCAGCGCGAACAATTGTTGCTGCCGTTCGTGCGTGGCGAGTCTTCGCGCAATCGCGACACCGGCGGCATCGGGCTGGGTTTGTCGGTGGCGCACAGCATTGTGCTGGCGCACGGCGGCGACCTGCGCCTGGACAATCGCCCGCATGGCGGCTTGCGCGTGACCGTACGACTGCCCTGCATGCCCGAGCGGCGCTGACGTGTGATGGAGTGCGGCCTGCCAGGCCGGGCAAGCGGCAGCTGTCATGATCCGAGCCCACCACCGCTGTTCCGGCCATGGCCTTGCGCGTCTGGCCACATCGGCTGACGCGACGACTCCGGCACGCAATCGCCCACGGCCAACTGCTGCCAGCGCCAGCACGCGCTGGCGACCGGCCAACCCACGCTCAGTAGGCGAACTCGCGGAACACGCGGTCGATATCGCCCTTCCATGCGCCGTGATACAGCGCCAGCTTGCGTTCGGCGGCGGTGACGCCGCTTTCGGCGATCTCGGCGATCACATCCAGAAAGCCGGTTTCGTCCTGCCCGTCGCGATTCAGGCGTGCGCGGCGACGCAGGCCCTCGCGCGCGATGTTGACCGCCTCCACTGCCAGATCGCGCGCGGTGCCATTGCGGAACGGCAGGCCCAACGCGTACTTGGGCACGCCGTCGCGCAGCGCATGGCGCTCGGTCGGACTGAAATCCTTGACCAGGTCCCAGGCCGCATCCAGCGCGGTCTGGTCGTACAGCAGGCCGACCCAGAACGCCGACAGCGCGCACAACCGATCCCACGGGCCGGCATCGGCACCGCGCATTTCCAGATACTTCTTCAAACGCACTTCCGGAAACGCGGTGGTCATGTGGTCGGACCAATCGCGCAGCGTCGGCAACGCACCCGGCAACGCCGGCAGCTTGCCCTGCATGAAAGCGCGGAAGCTCTGCCCGCTGGCGTCGTGATACACACCGTCGCGGTAGGAAAAATACATCGGCACATCGAGCAGGTAATCGACGTAGCGGTCGTAGCCGAAGCCGTCTTCGAACACGAAATCCAGCATGCCGGTGCGATCGGCGTCGGTGTCGGTCCAGATGTGCGAGCGGTAGCTCAGGTAGCCGTTCGGCTTGCCTTCGGTGAACGGCGAATCGGCGAACAACGCGGTGGCGATCGGCTGCAACGCCAGCGACACGCGGAACTTCTTCACCATGTCCGCTTCGGTGGCGTAATCCAGGTTGACCTGCACCGTGCAGGTGCGCGTCATCATGTCCAGGCCGAGCGAGCCGACCTTGGGCATGTAGTTCTTCATGATCTGGTAGCGGCCCTTGGGCATCCACGGCATCTGGTCGCGACGCCACTTGGGCTGGAAGCCCATGCCCAGAAAGCCCAGCTGCAATTCGCCGGCGACCTGCGCCACTTCGTCCAGATGGGTGCCGGTTTCCACGCACGTATGGTGCAGGGTTTCCACTGCCGCGCCGGAGAGCTCCAGTTGCCCGGCCGGCTCCAGCGTGACCGATGCACCATCGCGCAGCAGCGCGATGGTGCGGCCGTTTTCCTGCACCGGCTCCCAGCCGAAACGGGTCAGCCCGGTCAGCAAGGCCTCGATGCCGCGTGCCCCTTCGAAGGTGGGCGCACGCAGGTCATCCAACTGAAAGCCGAACTTCTCGTGCTCGGTGCCGATCCGCCAGTCCGCACTCGGCTTCTCGCCGGAAGCCAGCACCTGGACCAGCTCCGCGCGTTCGGTGATCGGCGTTTCGGCAACGTGGCTGGGACTCGACAAGGGCAGGCTCGCAAACGAAAGGGGTGGGACGATGTGGGGATCCTCCCCTGCCACCGCAAGGCCCGCACTATACCCGCCCGACGCGAAAGGATTGGCGACACCGGCGGGGCATGACATTTCCACCGATGCATGCCCGCCATCGATCGCGGCGATGGCGTGATCTGGATCAAATGACCGGGCTGCGCGTTCTGCAGCGCCGGCATCGTCCGACACAGCGCGGTCATCACCGCAAGCGTTGCCATGCGCGCCCCTACGCAATGCTCAGGCCGCGCATCGCTCCGCAGGCGACCCACCGATCACTGCCGCTGGAAACGCAAACGGCAGACCGAAGTCTGCCGTCGTGACGAGGCGCTGGGCATCCAGCCACGCCCGACACTCGTGTTGCACGGCATCATTCGGCCGCAGTGGTTTCCACATCCAGTCCCAGCCAAGCACCGACAATTGCGCGCAATTCGTCCACACCCTGGCGCGATTCGCCCGAGTAGGCCTGCACGGTCACGCTGTCGCCAAAGCGCGAGGTCACTTCCTTCTTGACCTTCTGCAGGGTCTGCATCTGCTGGCCACGGCCGAGCTTGTCGGCCTTGGTCAGCAAACCATGCGCGGGCAGGCCGCGTTCGGCGGCATAGCCGAGCATCTGCAGGTCGTAATCCTTCAGCGGGTGGCGGATATCCATCACCACCACCAGCCCGCGCAGCGCCTCGCGGGTGCGGAAATAGCGGTCGATGAAGGCCTGCCAGTGCGCCTGCAGGTCCTGCGGCACCTTGGCGTAGCCGTAACCGGGCAGATCCACCAGATAGCGCTCGGGCTGGATCTGGAAAAACACCAGCTGCTGGGTGCGGCCGGGCGTCTTGGACACGCGCGCCAGCGCGTTCTGGCGGGTCAGCGCATTGAGCGCGCTGGATTTTCCGGCGTTGGAGCGGCCGGCGAAGGCCACCTCGTAGCCGCCATCGTCGGGCAATTGCCGGGCGTTGTGGGCGGACAGGTGGTAGCGGGCTTGTTCGATAAGAAGCGACATCCGCTTAGGATCGCACGTTCGGGCCCGGCAGTTTTGCTGCACTGTTCGTTGACCCTGGCGCAAAGGCGTGTCGATAATCGAAGCACGCCTGCCACTGCCAGTACCCAACGCGCGCGGGCCGGGTCCATACGGAGCTTTAGCTGATGCGCCATGCTCGTGTGCTAGTCCTCGCCGCACTCGCCGTACCGGTCATTGCGGCCGTGGCGTTTGCGCAATCGGCAGTCACGCCGATCCCCGATCCGCCGCCGGTACGCGTTGCGCCGCTGGAGGTGGACCTGGCCAAGACCACCTGGGGAGATGCCAAGGCCGGCCAGACCAAGGCTGCTGCCTGCGCAGCCTGCCATGGACCGGACGGCAATCCGGCAGTGGCGATGTACCCGCGCATTGCCGGGCAGACCGAGCGCTACGTGGCGCATCAGGTGGCGTTGATTGCCAGCGGCGAGCGAAATACCGGGATGTCGGCGGTGATGGTGCCCTTCGTCAAGGACCTCACCGCGCAGGACATGCGCGACCTGGGCGCCTACTTCGCCACCCAGAAGGCCTCCGCCGGTGTCGCCGACGACGCGGCGATCGCCGAGGGCCCCTACCAAGGCATGAAGTTCTACGAGGTCGGCGAGAAGCTGTACCGCGGCGGCGACATCGCCCGCGGCGTACCGGCCTGCATGGCCTGCCATGGGCCATCGGGCGGCGGCAATCCGGGCCCGGCCTATCCGCGCCTGGGCGGACAGCATGCCGAGTACGTGGCGCGGCGCCTGAAGGAATACCAGGCCGGCACCACCCAGGAGCGCAATCCGGCGCTGTTCAATATCATGGCGCAGGTGGCGCATCCGCTGACCGAGCAGGAGATCCAGGCGCTGGCCAGCTATCTGCAAGGCCTGCATGATCGTGCCGACGACGCGGCAGCGGCGCAGCCACCTGCAGGAACGCCTGCACGTTCGTGAGCTGATCCCTGCCGTCGCCACGCCGCTTCACGACGCCGGTCCCGCGACCGGCGTCGTCGTTTACCGCTCTCCCCTCGCCCCCACGGAGCCCGCATGAAATTGCTTTCCCGTCTGCCCCTGCTGTTGATGTTCCTGTTGCCGCTGGTGGCCTGCGCCGCCGACAAGAAGGCCGCGCCGGTCGAAGGCGAGGACTACACCCTGATCGACGGCGGCCAGCCGTACGCCCCGCTGGCCGGCAAGGTCGAAGTGACCGAAGTCTTCGGCTACACCTGCCCGCATTGCGCACATTTCGAACCAGTGCTGGAAGCCTGGGTGGCCAAGCAGCAGGCATACGTACGCTTCACCCCGGTACCGGCCGCCTTCGGTGGCTTCTGGGACGCGTTTGCGCGCGCCTATTTCGCTGCCGACATCCTGGGCGTGGCCAAGCGCAGCCATCGCGCCATGTTCGACGCCATCCATGAAAAGCAGACCGTGCCCACCCAGAACGTGGCGCCCGAAGAACTGGCCGCGTTCTATGCCGGTTACGGAATCCCGCAGCAGCGCTTCATCGAGACCTACAAGAGCGAGGCGGTGGAGGCCAAGCTCAAGGCCGCGCGCGAGTTCGCGCTGCGCAGCAAGATTCCCGGCACGCCGGCCATCATCGTCAACGGCCGCTACCTGATCGGCGCACGCAATTACCCGGACATGTTGCGCATTGCCGACTACCTGATCGCCCGCGAGCACGCCGCGCCGGCCAAGCGCTGAACCGCATAACCGCCAGCGACGGCCGCGCGTGGCATCATGCGCCCCGCGGCCGTCCGGCCCTTTTCTCGCCCCACGCTGGAGATCCAATCCGATGAAGACACGCTTCGCCCTGACGCTGATGGCGCTGTTGCCGATCCTGGTCGCCTGCAAGGCGCAGGACGGTTCGTCCGACACCGCACCTGCCGCCACCACCCCAGCTGCCGAAACGGCGCCCGCGCCTGCTGCCGCTACCCCGGCCGCAGACCCGGCCGCTCCGCCTGCAGTCGGCGAAAGCGCCACCACTCAACCGCCCGCCGCGCCCAGCGCTGCCCCGCGTGCACCCAATGGCCCCGAGCCGGTCGCCGGCACCGATTATCTGGACATCGACGCTGGCCAGCCCTACCAACAGGCCGCCGGCAAGATCGAAGTGGCCGAAGTCTTCGGCTATGTCTGCCCTGCCTGCAACGCGTTCCAGCCGCTGATCGGGCCGTGGAAGGCCGGTTTGCCGTCGGACGTGCATTTTGTCTATGTGCCGGCCATGTTCGGTGGCACCTGGGATGACTACGGCCGCGCCTTCTATGCCGCCGAAACCCTGGGCGTGCAGGAAAAGACCCACGAAGCCTTGTACAAGGCCATCCACGTCGACCAGACCCTCAAGGGCGAGCGCGGCAAGGATTCGGTGCAGGACATCGCCGCGTTCTATGCCAAGTACGGCGTGGACCAGAAGACCTTCATCGACACCATGAGCAGCTTCGGCGTCTCGGCCAAGACCAACCGCGCCAAGCAGTTCGCCACCCGCAGCAAGATCACCGGCACCCCGTCGCTGATCATCAACGGCAAGTACCTGGTCAAGGGCCAGAGCTTCCCGGACATGCTGCGCATTGCCGATCACCTGATCGCGCGCGAACGCGCCACGCTGGCCAAGTGAGTCGCGCGAACGCAACGTCGTGAACGCTTCGGACTCGCGCACCCTGCGGGTGCTGACCGCCAATATCCAGGCCGGTTCCAGCACCCGCCGTTACAGCGACTATGTGACGCGTAGCTGGTCGCACGCGTTGCCGCTGGGCAGCAAGCGCACCAGCCTGGACAGCATCGCCAAGCTGGTCGGCGAACGCGACATCGTTGGCCTGCAGGAGGCCGACCCCGGCAGCCTGCGCTCGGGTTTCACCAACCAGACCCACTATCTGGCCGAGCGCGCCGGTTTCGATTATTGGAGCCACCAACCCAACCGCCGCATGGGCGGGGTGGCCTCCAGCGCCAACGGCTTGTTGAGCAAGCTGGAACCGGTGGAAGTGCAGGACCACGCCCTGCCCGGCCGCATCGGCGGGCGCGGCATCCTGCTGGCGAAATTCGGTGAGGGCCGCGATGGCCTGGCCGTGGCGGTGGCGCATCTGTCGCTGGGCGCCAATTCGCGTATGGCGCAGTTGGCCTTCATCGCCGAATTGTTGTCCGACCATCCCAACGCGATGTTGATGGGCGATTTCAATTGCATGGCCGATCGCCCGGAGATGCAGTCGCTCTATCGCCATACCCGTCTGCAACCGCCCAGTTGCGAGGTGCACACCTTTCCCAGCTGGCGTCCGGACCGGGCGATCGACCACATCCTGGTCAGCGACAGCCTGGTGATCGAACATACCGAAGCCATTCCGGCCGCGTTTTCAGATCACCTGGCGGTGGGCATGGATATCCGCGTGCCAAGGCAATTGCTGCGTTAAGAGCAGCCAACAGAACGACTGCGCAGCCGCCAGACGGGCGCGGCCGGTGCTCGGAATCGGCACGTACCGCTCGTACACTCCGGTTCTGAGCGCGCCGCCCACGCCCACCTAACGACTGCTCGCCACGCTGTGTTGGCCGCTCCAAACAACCGGAAAAGTGACGACGGGTTCGCATTGGCGAACTCGACCGCTGACACCCCCTCGACACCGCCTGTGCGATAACGCAGGCGGTTTTTCGTTGGGAGCACAACACGTGATACGCAGCGTATGAGTGCGTTGCCATGAGTGCGACAGCGCCGCACACCTTGCCGGTACGCACCCTGCGCCCGGTGTTCGTGCTGGCTGCCACGGTCGTGTGCACGTTTGCCTTGCTGGTGTCGTTGTTTCCGCTGGAATCGGGGCGTGTGCTGCTGGATGCGCAGACCTGGGCGTCGCGCAATGTCGGCTGGTACTACCTGCTGGCGATGACGCTGTATCTGGTGTTCGTGCTGGCCACGGCCCTGTCCAGCTACGGCAACATCAAGCTCGGCGCCGATCACGACGAGCCGGAATTCAGTTATCTCTCCTGGGCCGGCATGCTGTTCGCCGCCGGCATCAGCATCACGCTGTTCTTCTTCTGCGTCTCCGAGCCGCTCACGCATTATCTGCAACCGCCCCAGGGCGGTACCGGCAGTGGCGAGGCGTCCGCGAGACAGGCGATGCAGGTGCTGTTCCTGCATTGGGGCCTGCATGGATGGGGAGTGTTCGCACTGGCCGCCATGGCGCTGGCGTATTTTGCCTTCCGCCATAACCTGCCGCTGGCGTTGCGCTCGGCGTTGTACCCGCTGATCGGCAAACGCATCAACGGGCCGATCGGCTATACCGTGGATGCGTTGGGCATCGTGGCCACCGTGTTCGGCCTGGGCGCGGACATGGGCTTTGGCGTGCTGCATCTCAACGCCGGCCTGAGCACCTTGATGGACGTGCCGCATACGCACTGGGTGCAGGTGGCGCTGATCGTGGCGATGATGGGCGCGGCCATCGTGGTGGCGGTGTCCGGCGTCGAAAAGGGCGTGCGCTGGATGTCGGACATCAACATGCTGCTGGCCATTGCGCTGCTGTTGTTCATGCTGTTCGCCGGACCGACGCAGTACCTGCTCAATGCGCTGATGCAAAACCTGGGCGACTACCTGGGCAGCGTGGTCAACAAGAGTTTCGACGTGTATGCCTACGGTGGCCGCGCCGATTGGCTGGGCAACTGGACGGTGTTCTATTGGGCCTGGTGGATCGGCTGGGCGCCGTTCGTCGGGCTGTTCATCGCGCGCATCTCGCGCGGCCGCACCATTCGCGAATTCGTGTTGGGGGTATTGCTGATCCCGCTCGGGTTCACCCTGGCGTGGCTGTCGATCTTCGGCAACAGCGCGCTGGATCAGCTGCTGCATCACGGCCAGGCAGCATGGGCGCAGCAGGCCATCGATGCACCGCAGACGGTGTTGTATTCCCTGCTGCAGAGTTATCCCTGGAGCCACACGGTGATCACGGTCACGGTGGCGATCAGTTTCGTGTTCTTCGTGACCTCCGCCGATTCCGGCACGGTGGTGTTGTCCACGCTCTCCTCCCACGGCGGCGAACCGCACGACGATGGCCCGCGCTGGCTGCGCGTGTTCTGGGGCGTGCTCACTGCCGTGGTCACGGCAGGCTTGTTGCTGGCCGGCAGCATGGACGCACTGAAATCGGCGGTGGTGCTGGCGTCGCTGCCATTCTCTGCAGTGCTGCTGCTGATGGCCTGGGGCCTGTCACGCGCCCTCAGCGAAGAATCGCAGCGCAAACGCGCGCAGCTTTACAGCCCCAGCCCCTTGATCGGGCAATCGCGTCATCACGGCGGCTGGCGCCAGCGGTTGGGCCAGGCGATGCACTTCCCGGCGCGCGATGAGGTGTATCGCTTCATGCACGACCAGGTGCGCCCGGCCATCGAAGCGGTCACCGCACAGCTGCAGGAGGAAGGCTGGAAGGTCAGCAGCCGCATCGACGACGGCGACATGGAAATCAGCGTCGATCATGGCGAACAGCAGGGTTTCCGCTATCAAATCGTGATGCGCGGCTATCTGACTCCGTCGTTTGCCGCGCAGCGCTTCCGCAACCAGCGCTACTACCGCGCCGAGGTCTACCTGTACGAAGGCAGCCAGGACTACGACCTGGTGGGCTACAGCCGCGAACAGATCATCAACGACATCATCGATCAATACGAACGTCACCTGCAGTTTCTGCACCTCACCCGCTGAAGGTGCGTCGCTGCGGCGACCGTCCCACAGGAGGTTTGTCATGCCACGTTTTTCCGACCAGTTGCTGTATATCGGCGGCCGTTATGTTCCCGCCCGCGGCGGCCACACGTTCGAAGTGGTCAACCCCGCCACCGGCGAGGTGCTGGCCAACGTGCACAATGCCGGTGCCGACGATCTGGACGCCGCGGTCGATAGCGCGCAGGCAGGCCAGCGACAATGGGCGGCCCTGACGACAGTGGAGCGCTCGCGCATTTTGCTGCGTGCGGTGGCGTTGCTGCGCGAGCGCAACGATGCGCTGGCGGAATTGGAAACGCTCAACACCGGCAAGCCGCTGAGCGAAACGCGTAGCGTGGATGTGGTCACCGGAGCCGACGTGCTGGAGTATTACGCTGGCGTTGCGCAGGCGCTGCAGGGTGCGCAGGTGCCCTTGCGCGAAGGCAGCTTTTTCTACACGCGCCACGAACCGCTGGGCGTTGTGGGTGCAATCGGCGCGTGGAATTACCCCATCCAGATCGCGCTGTGGAAAGCCGCGCCCGCCCTGGCCGCCGGGAACGCGATGATCTTCAAACCCAGCGAAGTTACCCCGCTCACCGCGTTGAAACTGGCCGAAATCTTTACCGAGGCCGGCCTGCCCGATGGCGTGTTCAACGTGTTGCCCGGCGATGGCTCCAGCGTGGGCACGGCGCTCACCGAACATCCGCAGATCGAAAAGATCAGCTTCACCGGCGGCACCGCCACCGGCCGCAAGGTGATGGCCAGCGCATCAAGTTCGTCGCTGAAGGAGGTGACCATGGAGCTGGGCGGCAAGTCGCCGCTGATCGTCTGCGCCGATGCCGACCTGGACCTGGCGGCCGACATCGCCATGATGGCCAACTTCTACAGCTCCGGGCAGGTGTGCACCAACGGTACCCGCGTGTTCGTGCCGCGCGCCTTGCGTCATGCATTCGAAGCGCGCCTGCTGGCCCGCGTGCAACGGATCCATATCGGCGATCCGCTCGATGAGCGCACCACCTTCGGTCCGCTGGTCAGCGCCGCGCATATGCAGCGCGTGCTGGAGCATATCGAACAGGGCAAGGCCGAAGGCGCACGTCTGCTGTGCGGCGGCGAGCGCCTGCAAGACGGCGCACTGGCGCAGGGCTATTACGTGGCGCCGACCATCTTCAGCGATTGCACCGATGTAATGACCATCGTGCGCGAGGAAATCTTCGGGCCGGTCCTGAGCCTGCTCACCTACGACGACCAAGACGAAGCGGTGACGCGCGCCAACGCCACCACGTATGGGCTGGCTGCAGGCGTGGTCACGCCGGATCTGGCGCGTGCACATCGGCTGATCCATCGCCTGGAAGCGGGCATTTGCTGGGTCAACACCTGGGGCGAGTCGCCGGCACCGATGCCGGTGGGCGGCTACAAGCAGTCGGGCGTGGGGCGCGAAAACGGCCTGGCGACCTTGGAGGCCTACACGCGCACCAAATCCGTCCAGATCGAACTGGAACGTTACGCGTCGGTGTTCTGAGGGCAGAGAGCCAGCGCACGCAAGCGCGGTAGCAATAACGCGCCGCTATCGCTCCCCGGGAGCACGCTTGGGTCTGTGCCATATGCCTTGATCGCCACCGCACCGTTACCGCATCAGGAGAACACCATGCAACGCGAATACGACTACATCATCATCGGCGCCGGCTCGGCAGGCAACGTGCTGGCGGCACGCCTGACCGAAGATCCCGGCGTGACCGTGCTGCTGCTCGAAGCCGGCGGGCCGGATTACCGCATGGATTTCCGCACGCAGATGCCGGCAGCACTGGCTTTTCCGTTGCAGGGACGTCGCTACAACTGGGCCTATGAAACCGAGCCGGAACCCTATATGGACAACCGGCGCATGGAATGCGGTCGCGGCAAGGGCCTGGGCGGTTCGTCGCTGATCAACGGCATGTGCTACATCCGCGGCAATGCACTGGACTTCGATCATTGGGCCAAGCGCCCCGGCCTGGAGGACTGGAGCTACCGCGATGTCCTGCCGTACTTCCGCAAGGCAGAGACGCGCGACATCGGCGCCAACGACTATCACGGCGGCGACGGCCCGGTGAGCGTGGCAACGCCGAAGAACGACAACAACGTGTTGTTCCATGCCATGGTCGAGGCAGGCGTACAGGCAGGCTACCCGCGTACCGACGATCTCAATGGCTACCAGCAGGAAGGCTTCGGACCGATGGACCGCACGGTGACGCCACGCGGGCGCCGCGCCAGCACCGCGCGCGGTTACCTGGACATGGCCAAGCCGCGCGACGGCCTGCATATCGTCACCCACGCCACCACCGACCGCATTTTGTTTGCAGGCAAGCGTGCCATCGGCGTGCATTACCTGGTGGGCAACAGCAGCGAAGGAATCGATGCGCATGCACGCCGCGAAGTACTGGTGTGCGCGGGTGCGATCGCCTCGCCGCAGCTGCTGCAACGCTCCGGCGTAGGCGCACCCGATCTGCTGCGCGCACTGGATGTGCAACTGGTGCACGACCTGCCCGGCGTCGGCCAGAACCTGCAGGACCACCTGGAGGTGTATATCCAGTACGCATGCACCAAGCCGGTGTCCTTGTATCCGGCATTGCAGTGGTGGAACCAGCCTGCGATCGGCGCGGAATGGTTGTTTGCCGGTACCGGCACCGGCGCCAGCAATCAGTTCGAAGCCGGCGGCTTCATCCGCACGCGCGAGGAATTTGACTGGCCCAACATCCAGTACCACTTCCTCCCGGTGGCCATCAATTACAACGGCAGCAATGCCGTCAAGGAGCACGGCTTCCAAGCGCACGTCGGCTCGATGCGCACACCCAGCCGCGGGCGTGTGCACGCCAAATCGCGCGACCCGCGCCAGCATCCTTCGATCCTGTTCAACTACCAATCCACCGACCAGGACTGGCAGGAATTCCGCGACGCGATCCGCATCACCCGCGAGATCATCGCGCAACCGGCGCTAGACCCCTACCGCGGCCGCGAGATCAGCCCCAGTGCGGACTGCAAGACCGATGCGGAGCTGGACGCATTCGTCCGCTCTCGCGCTGAAACCGCCTATCACCCCTCCTGCTCCTGCGCGATGGGCACCGACGACATGGCGGTGGTGGACGGCCAGGGCCGCGTGCACGGCATGGAGGGCCTGCGCGTGATCGACGCCTCGATCATGCCGCGCATCATCACCGGCAACCTCAACGCCACCACCATCATGATTGCCGAGAAAATCGCCGACCGCATGCGTGGTCGTACCCCATTGCCGCGCAGCACCGCCGATTACTACATCGCTGGAGATGCACCTGTGCGCGGGTGACCTTTTCTCCGGGTCGAGCGTGCGGTGCCCTAACCCTTTTTGCATGTACCGTGAACCCTTCCATGAGCGCGTTGGCGGCGTCCACGCCGCCAGTGGTCCCGCAAGCAGCCGGGACACCGCACAGACAGGCGCATGATTGCTCGGGCATCATGCGCTGATGAAGATCTATCTCGTTGGCGGCGCAGTCCGCGATGCATTGCTTGAGCAGCCGGCTGGCGACCGCGACTGGGTGGTGGTTGGCGCCGATCAGGCGCAGATGGAAGCGCAGGGGTTCAAGCCGGTCGGCAAGGATTTCCCGGTGTTCCTGCACCCGCGCAGTGGCGAGGAATACGCATTGGCGCGTACCGAGCGCAAATCCGGCCGCGGATATCGCGGCTTCGTGGTGGACGCCGACCCATCGGTGACCCTGGAAGAAGACCTGCTACGCCGCGACTTCACCATCAACGCGATCGCGCGCGATGAGGAGACGGGTGAGTTGTTCGACCCGTACAACGGTGCGCGTGATCTGCAGGCGCGCGTCTTGCGGCATGTCGGTCCGGCGTTTGTCGAAGATCCCGTGCGCGTGTTGCGTGCCGCGCGCTTCATGGCGCGGCTGGCACCGCTGGGCTTCACGCTCGCTGCCGACACTGCGGCATTGATGCGGGACATGGCCGCCAGCGGCGAACTCGATAGCCTGGTGCCGGAGCGCGTGTGGCAGGAGCTGCGGCGCGCATTGAGCTGCGCGCAGCCCTCGGCGTTCCTGCGCACGCTGCACGACACCGATGCGCTGCGGGTCATCCTGCCGGAAGTCGATGCGCTGTACGGCGTGCCGCAGCGCGCCGAATTCCATCCGGAGGTCGACACGGGCATTCACCAGGAAATGGTCAGCGATATGGCGGCACGTCTCGCGCCCGGCGATGCGCTGGTGGGCTTTGCCGCACTGACCCACGATCTGGGTAAGGCACTCACACCACCTGAGGAATGGCCGCGCCACGTCATGCACGAACAACGCGGCGTGGCGCCATTGCAGGCGCTGTGCGAGCGGCTCAAGGTGCCGCAGGACTTTCGGCAACTTGCCATCATCGCCTGCCGCGAACACTTGAACGTGCATCGCCTGGCCGAGCTGCGCGACCGCACCCTGCACGAGCTGCTGGTGCGCTGCGATGCGTTTCGCCGCCCGGAGCGTATCGCGCAGCTGGCACTGGTCTGCGAAGCCGACAAGCGTGGCCGTCTGGGCAGTGAAGAAGCCGCGTACCCGCAGGGCGAAGCACTCAAACGGCTACATGCCGCCGCACTGGCGATCAATGCGCGGGATCTGGCGGCCGAAGGTCTGCAAGGGCCGCAGATCGGCGAGGCACTGACAAAGGCGCGCATTGCCGCGATTGCGGCAGCGCGACGGATCGGTGCATAGCTGCATGTCGCGCACCTGGGTCCAGGTGCGACGCGATGTGGGGACGCCAGGAAGGACACAATTGCAGCACCCCATGGACCGAAACCTGCCCATTCGAATTCAGTGATGTATTGGAGATCTGATTTCCGCCGTTAAGAGCAGCTAACAAAACTACTGCGCAGCCGCCAGGCGGGCGCGGCCGGTGCTCGGAATCCTCATGTACCACTCGTACACTGCGGTTCCTGTGCGCCGTCCGCACCCGCCTGACGACTGCTCGCGACGTTTTGTTAGCCGCTCTAAACCAAGGCGGCTACACATGAGCAGCCGCCCCGGCCGGGCATCACAGCTTGAAATTCAGGCTCAACATGAAAGAACGACCATTCTTGTAGATGTAGTACGGCTGGTTCTTGTTGCCGATGTAGCTGAAATAGGTTTCATCCAGCAGGTTGGTGGCTTCCAGCGCCACGCGCAGCCGCTCGGTGGCCTGGTAGCCGAATGAGGCATCTACCTGCGTAAACGCGTCGGTCATCTGCTGCCCGTTGAGCCGGCCAATCTGGGTGAAGTATTCCGAGCGCCAGCCCAGATTCACCCGCGCATTCCACTTGCCTTGCTCGTAGTACGGGCTGATGTTGTAGGCATTGCGCGAGTTGTACGGCAGGCTGTAGTCGCCGTCGGTGTTGGAATCGGAATAGGTGTAGTTGGCCACCACGCCGAAGCCATTGCCGAAATTGTGCTGCAGATTGAGCGCCACACCGCGCACCGTGGCATCGCCGGCGTTGGTGGGCACCGATGTCTGGTAGGTGCTCGAGCCGCCGGTAGCGTTGTTGAAGAACACACGGTCCTGCACGGTAGTGAGGATGTAGTTGGAGATATCGCGCGAGAAGAATTCGCCACTGAGCAAGCTGCTGTCGGAAAAATACCACTCCAGCGATGCACCGAGATTGGTCGACTCGTATGGACTCAGTCCTGGGTTCCCCGTCGAGGCCGTCAGCGTGGTGTCGTCGGTGGCCACGTACGGCGTCATGTTGGTGTAGCGCGGCCGCGCGATCACTTTGGAGGCGGCAAACCGCAGCATCAGATCGTCGCGCAGGTCGTAGGCAATATTGAACGAAGGCAGCCATTTGCCGTAGCTGCTGAGAAAGTTGACCGGTGTGTAGCCGCCGCCCGGCGCATAGCTGTAGCCATCGGTGGAATCGCGTGAGTGCACATAGCGCACGCCGATGTTGCCGCGATACCGCTCGCCGGAGAAATTGCCTTGCAGGAACCACGCACGGTTCTGCTCCTGGATGCTGTAGTTGCCCGCATAGCTGATGGGCAACCCATCATCGCCTTCCAATTCGCCGATATACCGACCGATCGCACCGCTGTTGATGGTCGACCAGCGTTGCATGTCGGTGCTGGTCGATAGCCCGTCCAGATAGCCCGACGGCGTGGTACCCGGCGAGAATGCCGCCAGCGTGCTGCCATCGTTCGGGGTCCAGGTACGGCTATAGGACGATTGCCCGGTGGCGTGATTGGTGAGCTTGATGCCGGTGAGGATCTGCGTGAATGGCCCCCACTCCACCGCATGATCGAAATCCAGCTGCAGATAGCGCTCCTTGTCGTATTGCGGGCTATGGCTGGCCGAGGCGTTGTTGAGCTGCATCGCCGCCGCATTGGTGGGATCGGTGCTGTAGTCCATCGCGGTCCGGCGCCCGTCGATGGCGTAGCTGTAGCCAGCCAGATTGCGGAACTGGATGCCGTAGATACGCTCGGCGCCGCCTTGCGAACTGGTGTAGCCCACCTGGCTGGAGGCGTTCCAACCCTCGCCATGCCAGTCGGTGCGCAAGTGGATGCTGCCGGTGCTGACCTGGCTATTGCGCAGATAGCCGTCGAGATAGGTGTTGGACTGATCGCCAAAGGTACCCGAAGTGGCGATACCGTTTTCGAAGCCCAAGGCCTGCGCATCGCCGGGCGTCGAGCCCCAGTAGCCGTAGCGGCTCTGGTTGTAGTTGTCGAAGCTTTCCTTGACGTACAAACCGGTCAGGTTGAGCTCGAAATCGCTGTCCGGCTTCCATTGCAGCGCCGCGCTGACACCGTCGCGCTTGCGCGTCTGCTGGAATAACGCCGTGTTGATCGACGTCGGAAACACGCCGGTGTTGTTGCCAACCACACCGGGCGGAAACCCGGCGCCCTGCACATTGTCGTAGCCGAAAATTTCCACGCCGTCGCGGCGCAGAACGCGCTGCGAATGCATCACCGAGGCAAGCACGCCCAACGTTTGGTCCTGATTCTTCCAGCTATACAGCGCCGATGCGCTCGGCTTGCCTTCGTCGGAACGATCGTTGTAGCCATAACTCACGGTGCCGGTGAGCGTATTGCGATCCAGATCGAGCGGTTTGCGCGTATGCACGATCACGGTGCCGCCGATGGAGCCCTCGTCGATGCGCGCTTCGGGCGTCTTATAGACCTCCATCAGGCCGACCACTTCCGGCGCCAGCGTGCTGTAGTTGAACGAGCGGCTGTCCGGGTCGTTGGGGTCGCCGCCCCAGCTGGTCGACGCAATGGGCTGGCCATTGAGCAGCACGCGATTGAGCGCCGGGTCGGTTCCCAGGATGCTGACCTTTTCGCCCTCGCCGAACTGCCTGTCCACGGTGATGCCGGACAACCGCGACAGCGATTCGGCAACATTGGTATCGGGAAACTTGCCGATATCCTCGGCGCTGATCGCATCGACGATCGCATCGGCGTTGCGTTTGACGTTGAGCGCCTTGCCCAGGCTGGCCTGGTAACCCACCACCTTGATTTCGTCCAGGGTGGAGACCGAGGGACTGGTTTGTGGTGGTGTCTGTTGCTGCGCGGGTGCGGGCTGCTCCTGCGCAAATGCGGGAAGGCTTGCGACGCAGGCCAGGCTGGCGCCACCCATGAGCAGGCGCCTGACAGCAGCGCTCAACGATGAGCGGCGCAGTGGGTTGACGAACGCAGATACCGGAACGCAAGGGGATGACGCGAACAGACGGGAAAGCAGCATTGCGTGGACCTCATCACTGATGTCGGATGGCAACCGCCTGGTTGCACAACGGCGCGCGACGCGCGTGCCATGCCCGTGATCCGTCCCCTGTGCCGGATACGAACAACTGCCCGCATTGCATGACCACATGCGGGTAAACGCCGGACCGCTGGAACAACGGCCGGTTGTCGTCTTCTCAAACGTGGAGCAGACGTTTCTTCGCTGAGAACGTTACCAGCGAAGGTGCCTTCGGTGGGTTGCAGTGTCAACCCGCTGCTGCATACGTCTATTTTTATGCGCTAAACACCGGCTTCCCTGCAGATATCGGGATGACGGCGTGATCGCTGTCTCACTGCCCTTGGCGCCGATGCAGACCACTGCGCCTTGCGGCCTGTTCGCATAAGGGGGCGGGTAAGCAAGGCGAGGCATGCGACATGCGCCAATTCGATGTGCATGGGCCGCTGCACGCCCCTGCATTTCAAAAATCAAACACGACACGCGCGCCGCATTACGCAATGCGGCGCGCACGATGCGTAGATTGGCCAAGTCATGTTGCCAGTGCCGCCTAATCGCGCTGCCCAGCCACCCACGTGCTCAACACCTGCACATCGTCATCCACCAGTACCAGGTCGGCTTGGTAGCCAGGTGCGATGCGTCCCAGGCGTTCGCCCAGGCCAATGCATTGCGCGGGATAGGTGGAGGCCATGCGCGCAGCTTCGGCCAGGTCCACGCCCAGCCAGCGCACGCTGTTGCGCACGGCGGTGGCCATGTCCAATGCAGAGCCGGCCAATGCACCATCGGCATTGCGCACCACGCCGTCCACGGCGGTGATGGTTTCGCCGTAGAGGTCGAAGCTGGCGCTGTCGCTGCCGACCATCGGCATGGCGTCGGTGACCAGCAGCAATTTACCGCGTGGCTTGGCCGCCAGCGCCACGCGCAGGCTGGCCGGATGCACGTGCACGCCGTCGACGATGACGCCGCACCACACGTTGGGGTCTTCCAGCGCTGCGCCGACTGCATTGGGTTCGCGGCCAGCCAGCTGGGACATCGCGTTGTACACGTGCGTGAAGCCGCTGACGCCGGCGGCAATGCCCTCGCACGCCTGCTCGTAGGTGGCCGCAGTGTGGCCGGCGAACACGATCGCGCCACCGGCAACGAAGGCACGGATATCGTCCAGCGGCACGCGCTCGGGTGCGAGCGTGATCAGGGTGACGCCGTTGTCCAATGAGGTATCGACGGCAATCTCGTGCGCGTCCGGCACGCGGAATTTGCCTGCGTCGTGCGTGCCCTTGCGCGCAGGACTCAGGTACGGGCCCTCCAGATGGATGCCGAGCACTCCGGGCACGCCTTGTGCGATGGCCTGGCGCGTGGCATCGATCGCCTCGGCCATCACCTGCGCGGTATCGCTGATCAAGGTCGGCAGCATGCCGGTGGTACCGAAGCGGCGATGTGCGGCCGCAATGGTGGCCAGCGCCTGCGGGTCGCGTGCGTTGTTGAACAACACGCCGCCACCGCCGTTGACCTGGATGTCGATAAAGCCCGGCAACAAGGTGGCGCCGCCCAGATCCACGCGCGTATGCGCCTGCGCAACGCGCGCATCGTCGGCCGGCACGATCGCCTGGATCTGCGTGCCAGCCAGTACCACGACCAGGCCGTCCTGCAATCCGTTGTCGGTGAGCACGCGTGCATTACACAGTGCCTGAGTCGCGAGAGCGTGCATGATCAGACGGTTTCCGTGACCTTGTTCAGATGCGGCGGAAGATCGGGATTGTTGCCGCGCTGCAGCGCCAGCGCATTGATCGCGCGATAGAAGCTCTGCACGGTCAGCAGCGGCGCGCAAGCCGGGTGCGCGGCCTCTGCCAGCGGCAGATCGCCACCGGGCGCGGCCAGCCACACCTGCGCGCCACGCGCGCGGAATTCTTCGGCCAGTGCGCGGGTGCCGGCACCGGTTTCGTCGGGCTGTGCGAAGACCAGCACCGGGAAGCCCGGCCCCACCAGGGCCATCGGCCCGTGCTTGACCTCGGCCGAACTGTAGGCTTCGGCGTGCAGGCCGCAGGTTTCCTTGAACTTCAATGCTGCTTCCTGCGCTGCGCCCAGGCCCAGGCCGCGGCCGAGCACGAACAGGTTGTGCGCAGGCACCAGGCCGGCGGTGAGCGCCGACCAATCGGCCTGCCACGCGCTGCGCAACTGTTGCGGCAATGCGTCGAGCGCGGCAAGCAGGGCCGGGTCGTTTTTCCACACCGCGCCCAGATGCAGGACCGCGGCCAGCGAGGCAAGATAACTCTTGGTGGCGGCCACACTCTTTTCCGGGCCTGCGCCCAGCGGAATCACCACCTCTGCCAGTTGCGCCAGCGGCGAATCTTCCACGTTGACCAGTGCGACCACGCGCGCGCCGGCCGCCTTGGCCGCTTCGGCATTGCGCAGCAGGTCCGGGCTCTTGCCCGATTGCGAAATCACGATGTACAGCGCGCCACGCAGCTGCAGCGGCGCTGCATAGACCGAGCCCACCGATGGCGACGCAGATGCGGTGACGATGCCGAGCTGGGTTTCGAACAGGTACTTGGCATAGGTGGCCGCATGATCGGAGCTACCGCGCGCGCAGGTCACCACGAACGGCGGCGGCGTCTGGCGCAGCGACTGCGCGAGCGCGGCGATGGTGTCGGCATTACGCGCGAACTGTGCAGCCACCACATCGGCGGTCTGCGCCGCTTCGCGGAACATCAAGGTCTCGGTTTCGGAGGGAAGGCTCATCGTGGCTCAGGCAGATTCAGGAGGAAGGGGTTTGCCGGTGGACGCGGGCGCCGGCGCGGTGGAGCCGCGCACCACCAACTGCGGCACGAAACCACGGCTCTGCAATTGCGCCGGTTGGTCGTCGTAGGCGTCGCTGCGCAGCTGGCTGATCAACAAGCGTGCGGCATGCCGCGCGATGTCATCGGTGGCCTGCTTGGCGGTGGTCAATGCCGGCCACGACTGGCGCGAGAACGGGCTGTCTTCGAAGCCGGCGATCGACAATTGATACGGCACGTTCATGCCGGTGGACTTGGCTGCGGCCAGCACGCCTGCAGCGATCTCGTCGTTGCTGCCGAAAATGGCGGTGGGCGGTTCGCGCAGCGACAACAGCCGGCGTGCGCCGCGGAAGCCATCGTCGAAGGTGTAGTCGCCCGGAATCACCAGGTGCTTGTCCAGGCTGATGCCGTAATCCTTCAATGCCGCTTCATAGCCGGCGTAACGCTCGCCGCTGGAGCGATGTTGCGGGCCGCCCCACAGGAAGCCGATGCGTTGATGGCCGAGCTGGATCAGGTGCTCGGTGATTTCATAGGCGGCATCGCGGTCGTCGATGTACACGCACGGGCCGTCGCCGGGGTCGTCGGTGGAGGCGATGATGCGCACGCTCTTGATGCCGCGAGCAGCCAGACCGGCCAGCAATTCCGGGCGTTCGGACATCGGCGCGGTCAACACCACCCCGGCCAGGCGCGAGCGCTGCACCCATTCGGCCAGTTCTTCGGCCAGCAACGGCGAGGTGGAATCGCAGGGATGGATCTGCAGGCCAAAGCCGGTTTCCCGGCACGCGGCCAGCACGCCGTTCTGGATGCCGATGATGTGGTACGGGTTGGGGTTGTCGTACACCAGGCCGATCACGAACGGCGTGCCGCTGCGCAGATTACGCGCGGACGGGTCGGGTTCGTAATCCAGGTCGGCGATGGCGCGCAGCACGCGCGCGCGCGTGGCCTGCATCACCGACGGCTCGTTGTTGATCACCCGCGACACGGTCTTCAACGAGACCTTGGCGCGTTCGGCGACATCTTTGATGGTGGGCCTGCGCATGGAGGTACCTTGTCCGTCGGAACGCATCATGCCGCCGCGATCACTGGGCCTGGGCCGGCAGGCCCAAGCGATGACCGCGCAGCGAATAGAACAGAATGTACAGATAGCACGGCACCATCAGCGCAGCGAACACGACCTGGAAGTCGTAATGCTGCTTGAGGATGGCGAACAGCTGCGGAATGATCGCGCCGCCGGCGATGCCCATCACCAGCAGTGCCGAGCCGATTTCGGTGAACCGGCCCAGTCCGCGAATGGCCAGCGGAAAGATCGCCGGCCACATCATGGCGTTGGCAAAGCCAAGCGCGGCGACGAAGCCCACCGACACGTAGTTGTGGGTGAACAAGGCACCGAGCGAGAACAGCACGCCCAGCACCGCCGACACGCTCAGGTAACGCGCCTGCGAGATCACGCGCGGAATCAGTACCAGGCCGGCGATGTAGCCCAGCAACATCGCGCCCAATGTGTAGGAGGTGAAGATCTTGGTGCTGTCCAACGGGAGATTGAAGCCGTGCCCGTAGGTGCCGATGGCATCGCCGGCCATCACTTCCACGCCCACATAGACGAACAGGCACAGCACGCCCAGCCACAGGTGCGGGAACTGGAAGATGCTGGATTTCTGCACGCCACCGGTCGCGCCCGGCGTGGCGTTGGCCTCGGAGGGCTTGAGCTCGGGCAATGGCGAGAACAGCACGCCGATGGCCAGCAGCAGCAAGACGCCGGACATCACCAGATATGGCGCGTGAATCTTGGCGGCGAACGCGGTGAGCAAGGCTTCCTTGGTCGCCGCATCGGCGCTGGCCACCTGTGCGGACAGGTCGCCGATACCGTGCAGCACCAGCGAGCCGATCAGGATCGGCGCCAGGATGCCGGCGATCTTGTTGCAGATGCCCATCAAGGCAATGCGGCGCGCGGCACTTTCGATCGGCCCGAGAATGCTGATGTACGGGTTGATCGCCGTCTGCAGCAAGGCCAGGCCGCTGCCGATGACAAACAAGCCGCCGAGTGCGCCCGGATACCAGCGCTGCGTGGCGAACTGGCCGAAGCCTGCTGCGCCCACGGCCATCACCACCAGGCTCAGCGCCAGGCCTTTCTTCATGCCGGTGCGTTTGAGAATCCACGACGAGGGCAAGGCCAGAAAGAAGTACGACAGGTAGAACACCATCAGCACCAGAAACGCATTGACCTCGTTGAGGTCGAACGCCAGCCGCACGAAGGTGATCAGCGGCCCGTTGATCCAGGTAAAAAAGCCGATGATGAAAAACAGCACGCCGACGATGGCGATCGAGACAACGGGATTTGCGGGCCTGGCGGTAGTCATGGATCGGCTGGCTCTGAGGTTGTCGTAAGGAATGCCGTTGGCGTCAGCGGCGCAGTTCGGCGACGAAGTCGTAGAAGTCGTTGTGGCAATAGGTGTCGGTCAATTCGATCGCGCTGCCATCGCGGGCATAGCCCACGCGCACTACATGCAAAATCGCCTCGCCGGTTTTCATGCGCAGGTGTTCGGCCAACCGTGCGGGCAGATTGATGGCGCGGAAGTACTGCAGCGCGCGCACCACCGGCGTGCCCTGGGCATCGAGATAGCTGTAGAGCGAATCGCCGATCTGCTGCGGGTCGGTGACGATGCGCTGCGGCAACACCGCGTGCTCATAGGCCATCACGCGGTCGTCGGCGCTGCGCAGACGCGTCAGCGAGGCCACCGCCGCATCCGGCGACAAGCCCAGCCGCAGGATCTCTTCGCCATGCGCCGGGCGCAGCCGCCGTTCCAGCCAGCGCGTCCCGGGTTCATAGCCCTTGATGCGCAGCGTCTCGCTGAAACTGGTCAGGCCGCTGAGCTGATGCTGGATCTGGGTGGTGACAAAGGTGCCGGCGCCCTGCCGGCGCGAGACCAGGCCTTGTTCGACCAGCACATCCACCGCCTGGCGCAGGGTCACCCGCGAGATCTGCAGCCGTTCGCACAGCTGGCGCTCGGCCGGCAACGCCTCGCCGGCCTTCCACTGCCCGCCACGGATGGCGTCGCTGAGCTTGGCGGCCAATTGCAGATACAGCGGCGTCGGCGCGGAAGCCTCCAGCGCCAGCGCGTCCATCCTGGGGTCGTCGTCCGTCCTGGCATTGGTTCTCGGTTTGGCCACTGCCTGTCCTCCGGACCGACTTGGATTTGTTAGGTCCAATATAGTACCAATTTGCCCCGTGCGCATCAGACCGCGTGCAATCGCGAAAGCGCCGGATCGGCGACGCATCCGGCCACGGCGGACCGGCTGCACTCCTTCGGCCGCCAAAGTGCAGGCGTGCCGGAGCTGCTATGCAGGTTGCGTGCGCGCTGACGAATGCCGTAACCACTCGCCACCGCACCATGACGACAGGTTTGTCGACGGATGCCCCGGCGTGTCGCTTAATCGGCCGCGATGGATGCGCCAGCGGTGCCGCGCGCACGTGCATGGTGCAGAAAACCGGCACTACGGCGCGCAGCCAGTCACATCGCCACTAGCGCAATTGACCGTGGTCGTTGCGCACCATCCCGCGCTCCGGCGTGGCGGCGAAGCCCAGCAATTGCAGGCCGACGCCCAACACCGCGTCCTGCGCCGGATCGACACGCGACTGTAGCTGCCAGCGTCCGTCGGGCCACAGTTGCAGCTGTGCTTCGGCCTGCACGCCGGCGGGCAATGCGGTGTCGGGCAGCAAGGTCAGCACGGCGGTGTGATCCACGCACGCCGGCTGCCCGGACAAGCGCAGCGGCGGCAGACCGGGCAGCTCGCCCGCACCGCTTGCCAGCAATTGCAGGCTGACCCGCCCATGCGCCTGCACGCAACCGGTGGCATCGAAGAGCAGATCCACCTGCTGCAGCTGCAACGCCAGATCGATCAGCGCCACGCCACCGGGCTGGCGCACCAGCAATTGGCCCTGTGCATTGCGTATGCCGCGTTGCGCGCCATCCACCAACAGCATGTGCAGATGTGTGGACTGCAACTGCACCTGGCGTTCGCCACGCACCAGCGGCCAGAGCCGCGGCCGCACCGCCACATCGCCGAAGGCGATGCCTTGCCATTGCACCTGCCGCAACGTGCCGGCCCAGATCGGGCCCTCCACATCCAGCACCGAGAACGGCAGTCCCTCGCGCGGCAGCACCAGGCGCAACGGGACAAACGCCAGTAGCGCGACCCCCACCATCGACACCAAGAGCAAGGCCCAGCGCATGCGTGTCACGGTTCCGATTCCGCAAACCCGCAGCGTACGCGGAGTTGGCCCTGCTCGCGTGCCACGTGCAGTTGGGTCGGCGCCAGGCCGTGCGCCTGTCGCAATCGCTCAAGCCAGCCGAACAGCGTGGCGGCACTGACGGCCTCGATCTGCACCTCCACCCCGCCCGCGGCGCTGCGCTGTTGCGAGGTGATGTTGACGCCGGCATCGCGTGCGCTGCTTGCGATGATCTCGGCCAAAGCCGCTGGTCCCGGTGCGGCGGTGCGTCTGGTCGATGCCGCCTGTGCAGATGCATCGAGCACCAGCTGCGCAGCGTGGGCGTAGCGCGCCCAAGCCCGGTCATGCCAGTGCCGCAATGGCATGTAAAGCGCATACCAGCCCACGGATGCCGCCAGTGCGGCGCACATCACACCCAGCATGCGCCGCTCACGCGGCGCCCGTGTCTGCCACCAGTACGTGCCGCGTTGCACAGATGTCTTCATCGCAATGGCTCCAGCGCCAACGGTGTCCGCATGCGACCGTCTTCGACCTGGCTGCTGCCCGGATCCACGTGCCAGCCGGCATCCGCAAGCCGCGCCGAGAGCTGCTGCAGGCTGGCGTCATCGGTGTGCAGCAAGGTCGCGCGCAACGGCTGTGCGGCGTTGTAGTCCAGCTGATCCAGTTCTGCCGCTGGAAGGGTATCGACTGCGCCGAACAAGGTGCTCAGTTGCATCGCCAGGCGATCGGCCGCCGTGCCGGCCTGCCAACGCGCCTGCAATGCGGCCGGTACCGCCGCTGCATCGCGCACACCCAACTGCGTGGCGGCGCGCGCCTGCAGTACACGCGCACCGATCTCGTAGCGCAAGGTCTGCGCCAGCAACAGCATCCCCGGCGATAGCAGCACCAATGCGGCCAACACCGCCAGACGGCGCGAAGCGCGCCGTTGCTCAGCAGCGGCCTTGTTCGCGAACGGGTGCTGCAGGAGATCGATCGGCACGTGGGCAGCATTGCGCGCAAAGCAGGCAATGGACTGCGTCGGGTCGGGCACCGGCGGCACGGCCGGCACACGATCGCCCAACAGCAGACGCGCCGCCTCTGGCTCCAGGCTGCAGGCCAGCTGTGCGCCGCGGATCAGCCATCGGCCGTCCCAGTGCATCACCGCGACCGTCGCATCGGCACCGGGCTCCAGCAGCAGGCAATCCGGCACCACCGCATCGGGAACGAAGCCCAGTTGCGTTGCGCGCGCCAGCCAGTGCTGCATCACCACGCTGTCCACTGCGGCGACCAGGCGCGTGCCATCGGCCTCAGCGCCAGCGGCGATCACCACATGCAAGGCCTGCGCGTCGACAGCCAGATGCTCGGCCAATTGCAGGCGCGCAGCGGCCCGCGATTGCGCAATGCTGCGGCCAGGCAAACTCAACCAGCGCAGATGGACATCCACACCCGGCACCACCAGGAGGTTGCGCGTGGATGGCCCAGGCGGCGTGGCGGCCTGACCCATCGATTGCACTTGCCCCTGCGCGTCCACACGCACTGCAGTGGCTTGGGCGGCTGCATCGGCTGGCAGCAACAACAACGTGGTGGTCATTGGTCAGAACTCCATTGGCGCGCGACCAGTCGGACCCGGCCGGCCGTTTCCTGTTGCAGCAACGCTTCCAGCATGACCTGCGCGCCGGCATGGTCGACCTGGCTGTAGAGAGAGAAGTAGCGGGTGCGTAGTTCGAGCTGTTCCAATACCGCATTGGACAGCTCGGCCTGCATCAGCGCCGGCTGGCTGAGAAACATCCTGACATCGCGCCATCCTCCAGCCGGCCGTGCAGCGATAACGCGTCGCGCGGCCGGCAGCTCCAGCGCTCCTCCGGTCAACGCCACCAGCACCGGTGCATCGTCCAGGCGCAGCGTGTTGATATTGATCGGCGACAAGCGCCCCTCCGGCAATGCGCAGAGATACGGCTGCAGTTGCGCGATCAATTGCGGCGTGTAACCGGCGATGGCGCGCAGTTCGCTGACGCCTGCCAGCAAGGTTGCACCGGTACGCCGCGGCGCGGCGACCTGCAGGTAGCGCTCGTCTTCGGCGCCGTGCACGCCCGGCTGTGTGTCGGAGTCGATCCAGTCCACCAATGCGTCGGTCAGCGCATGCGCCTGTTGCGGGGCGAGGCCCAACACCTGGAGCAATGCGCGATATTGGCGTGCTCCCTCATCGCTACGCTGCCATTGTTCGGGCGCACCAACGACCACGCTGTTGAGATTGAAGCAGCCGCCGCGATCGCGCAGGCGCACGCTCACCGCACCGTCGTCCAGCGGAAAGCGGACCGGCTGGTCGTTCCAGCCGCCGTCCAGCGTGGTGCGCAGCGGATCCCGCTGGGACAGCGCCTGCAAGCGCTGCCGCGCAACGGCCTCGCTGCCCAGGGCGTACCACTGCGCCTGCGTCATCGCCTGGCCATTGCCGCTGCGGCGCAGACCAAAGCGCAGGTCTTCCAGCACGGCCGCCATCAGCAAGGTCATCACGGCAACCAGCAGCAATACCGTGAGCAAGGCCACGCCGCGTTGCCTGGCAGGTACGTGCAGTGCCATCACGTGCGCCCTTCCGGCAACAGGAACAGTTGGCGCACGCGCCCCCAGTGCTCCAGGTCCAGCTCCAGTGCGACCGCGTCCGGCAATGCTTCAAGCCCGCCGCTCCAGCCATCGCTCCACTGCGCCCGGTAATGGAATGCCACCGCCGCCGAACGCACGCCGCGCAACAGTACCTGCGGCGTGCCAGCTGCCGCGCCGTCGAGCGCAGAGCGTGCGCTGCGCTCCAGCCGCCCATCCACGACGCGGTACTCCACGTATTGCAGCGACGCACGCGGTGCCTGGTCCGGATTGCTCCAGCCACGTCGCACAAACCCGAATAAGGGCCCGTACGTTCCGGGCGCACTGGCGACAAATGCACTGCGTGCGGCGCTGCCCTCGCTGTTGCGGGTGCGGCGCATGGCCGCCTGCTGCAGGTCGCTGCGCAGCAGGCCATGGGCCAGTTGAAAGTCGCGAATCTGTTGCAGCCGCGCGCGCACGGCATCGCGCTGGTCGATGCTCTGCCGCATCACCACCACCGCAGCTGCGGCCACCAACGCGAACACCGCCAGGGCCACCAGCAATTCGATCAAGGTGAAGCCGCGCGTGCGTTGCTTGCCGATCATTCGGCGCTCCGCAAGACATTCAGACCGGCAACTTCCTGCGCCTGGCCTGCAGGGCGCACGCGCACCTCGATTTGCACCAAACCTGCCGCGCCGGCCGGCCTCGACTGGCGCTGCCACTCCCAGCTGCGCCCGCCGATCACCACCTGCCCGTTCGCTGGTGCGCGGATCGCGGCAGCTGGCGCCAGCGTCGCCTCGATCGCCTGATTTTCCGCCACCACCGCGGCCAACGCGCGCTCCTCCAGCACCACGGCGGTGCGGGTACTCTCGCTGGAAAGGTTCAACAGGCCGACCACCGCCATGCCGAAGATCGCCAGCGCGACGATCAGTTCGAGCAGCGAAAATCCACTTGATGCGCGTGCATTAGCGAGATGGCGCATCGACCTGCACCACGCCTGCGGCATCTACCACGATCTGCATCTGTTGCCGGCCATCGCCCAACGCGATGCGCTGCGGTGTGGCCGCACCGGTGGGGTCGAAGCGCACACTTATGTGTCTGCTGTCGGCAGGCAGCTGCGCCTGGATGTCCTGCGGCCAGCGGACCGCGGCAAATGGCGATTGATCCAAGGCAACCCACTGCTGCTGGGCCTGACGACGGAAACCATAGCCGCCGGCATCGATGCTGACCTCCACCATGCGCAAACTCATGATCGCCTCGTCGCGTGCATGCATCAGCGCGCTGGCCAGGGTGTCGGTATGATCGTGCAGATCGCGCCGCGTATCCGGCAAGGTCATCACCGCCAACGTGCTGGCCAGCGCGGCAATGACCAACACGGCAAGCACCTCGAGCAAGGTGAAGCCACGCGCGCATCGGTTCGCCACGCGCATCGGCATGCGCGAGGAACACGGCCTTGGAGGGCCCAGCATTGCAGACACGGCCGTCACTCAGCGCCAGTTGCCGATATCGGCATTGTCGGCATCGCCACCTTCGGCACCGTCTGCGCCAAACGAGTACACGTCAAAGCCGCCATGGCGGCCGGGGCGCCGGTATTGGTATGCATGGCCCCATGGGTCTTCCGGCAACCGGCGGATGTAACCGCCCTGCCGATAGCGCTCCGGCCGCGTCAATCCGACCGGCGGGTTGAGCAAGGCTGGCAGCCCTTGTTCGGTGCTTGGGTAGCTGAGGTTGTCCAGGCGATAGGTTTCCAGCGCCTGCTCCAATACCGCCACGTCGGCGCGGGCTTTTTCCACCATCGCGCGATCTTGGCTGGGCATCACATTGATCATCACCACCGTGGCGAGCAGGCCGATGATGACGATGACCACCATCAGTTCGACCAGGGTGAAACCACGGCTGCGTCGATGTGCCGTCAGCGAGCCAAGGCGTGCACGAGGGTGGATGGACTGCATGACGATCTCCATGGATAAGCGGACGCGCTCAACCAAGCGCGAGGGTGTTGAATTGCAGGATGGGCAGCAGGATCGACAACACGATCACCGCCACCACGCCGCCGAGCAGCACGATGATGGCCGGCTCCAACAGGCTCATCGCGGCGGCGGTGAAGGTCTCGAATTCGCGCTCCAGGTAATCGGCGGCACGCTCCAGCATCGGCGCCAAGCGTCCGCTGTTTTCGCCGCTGGAGGCCATGTACAGCAGCGTTGGCGGAAACACCCCCGCGCGCTTCATGGCCGCGGCCAGGCTGCCGCCTTCGCGGATCGCGGTGACCATGCCGTCGGTGGCCAGGCGTAACGCGCGGTTGTCCACGGTGCGTGCGGCAATCATCAGCCCCTCCATCAACGGCAAGCCGCTGTTGACCATGATGGCCAGGGTGCGCGCCATGCGCGCGGCGTGCAGATCGCGGAGCAACCGGCCCAGCAGTGGCGCACGCAGTAACGCGCGGTCCGCCGTCAGGCGCAGTGCCGGGCGTTTGAGCAGCTGCAACGCCGCAACCACCGCAATCACCAGCGCGATCAGCAGCGGGATACCGGCATGCAGCAGAAAATGCGACACGCCGATCACCGCGCGCGTCAGCCACGGCAGGGCGCGGCCCATCGAATCGAACTGGTCCACCACCTTGGGCACCACGAAGGTCATCAGCACGATCACCACCGCACCGGCCGTCGCTGCCAGCGCCGCCGGATAGACCAATGCAGACTGCAACTTGCTGCGCACCTGTGCCTGGCGTTCGAGCAGATCGGCCAGTCGTTCCAGCACCTGCGGCAACGCACCCGCGCTTTCGCCGGCGGCCACCATCGCCCGATACAACGCAGGGAACGCCTTGCCCTGGCGTGCCATCGCATCGGACAGGCGGAATCCTTCGACCACCAATGCATGCGTCTGGCTGGTGACCCGACGCACGCCGCGGCGTTCGGACTGGGTGCCGATGGTGCGCAAGGCCTCTTCCAGCGGCGCGGTCTCCACCAGCGTGGCAAGCTGGCGGGTGAACAGCACCAGATCCTTGCCGCTGAAGCGCGCTGCGCGCCCGGCCGTGCTGCCGGCCGCGGCCGCAACTTCCACGCGCACCGGCACCCATTGCCGCTGTTCCAGCAGCGCACGTGCGCCGTGCACGCTGTCGGCACTGATGACGCCGTGCCGGTTGCGCCCATGCAGATCGAGCACGGTGTAATCAAACTGCGGCATGCGCGTCGTCCTGTTGGCGGGTCACACGCAGCGCTTCTTCCAGCGTAGTCAGGCCTTGCAGCACGGCAGCGCGTGCGGCATCGCCCAGCCGCGGCGCGCGTGCGAAGGCCACTGCAGCCAGCGCGTCTTCGTCGGCGTTGTCGCCGATCAAACGGCGCATCGCATCGTCTACCGCAATGGCCTCGTAGATGCCCACGCGGCCGGCGTAGCCGCTGTGGTGGCAGACGTTGCAGCCCACGGCGGTGTAGATCACTGCATCGGCCGGCGCATCCAGCAGTTGGGCCGTTGCGGCGTCCATCGGCCGTGCACTGCGGCATTGCGTGCACAAGCGCCGCACCAGCCGCTGCGCCAGGATCAGTCGCAGACTGGAAGCCAGCAAGAACGGCTCGATCCCCATGTCACGTAACCGCGTGACCGCGCCCACCGCATCGTTGGTGTGCACGGTGGAGAGCACCAGATGGCCGGTGAGGCTGGCCTGTACCGCAATCTGCGCGGTCTCGGTATCGCGGATCTCGCCGATCATCACCACGTCCGGGTCCTGGCGCAGGATCGCGCGCAGGCCGGCGGCGAAGGTCATGCCGACACGTGCGTTGACCTGGGTCTGGCCGACGCCATCGATGGCGTATTCCACCGGATCTTCCACGGTGAGGATATTGCGCGAGCCATCGTTGAGCAGGCGCAGCGCCGCGTACAAGGTCGTGGTCTTGCCCGAACCGGTGGGCCCGGTGACCAGCACGATGCCATTGGGCACCTGCAATGCGCGCTGCACGGTGTGCATCACCACAGGTGGCATGCCCAGCTGCGCCAGCGACAGCGTGCCCTGCTCCTTATCCAGGATACGCAACACCACCCGCTCGCTGCCGCGCGTGGGCAACGTGGACACACGCACGTCCAGTGCCTTGGCCCCCATCACCAGCGACACGCGTCCATCCTGTGGGATGCGTTTTTCGGCGATATCCAGCCGCGCCATCACCTTGACGCGCGACACCAGCAGCGGTGCGATGCGTCCGGGCAGCGTGGCTGCCTCGCGCATCACGCCATCCACGCGCAGGCGCACGCGCAGGCGCGACTCGTAGGATTCCAGATGCACGTCGGATGCACCCAGCCGCGCGGCCTCGGCGATGATGCCGTTGATCAAACGAATGATCGGCGCATCGTCCTGGCTGTCGAGCAGATCGGCGGTGGGGATGTCGTCGATCAACGAATCCAGGCTGCCATGCAGATCCAGCGCTTCCACCTGCACACCTTGCTCCAGCCCGGCATCGGCGTAGATCTCCGATACATGCCGGTCGAACACCGACGGCGCCAGCGTGCGCACCTGCAGTGGCATGCCCAACGCGCGGCGCAACTCGATCAGGGCCTGCACATCGCCACCTTCGCGCAAACCGATCTGCGCGGTGGTGTCGCTGCCAAGCAGCACTACGCCGTGACGCTTGGCGAATGCATAGGAAATGCTGGCGCGGGCGCTGCTCATGGCATCAACGCTGCACGGGACGTGCGCCGGGCGCAGGTATTGTTGCCGGTGCCGGCGCAACCGACGATGGACCGGCCGGCAGCTGCGGCGGCTGCGCACGCAAGTAGTCGCGCACCAGCGCATCCAGCGCCGCTTCCGGATCGCCATCGGCCAGCTGACGCTCGCGCAGGTAGTTGTAGCGTGGCGCGGTCATGCGCTGGGCATCGGCTGCATCGCGAATGATGGTAGGGCGAATGAACACCATCAGATTGGTCTTGTCGCGGTTGCGCGACTTGTGCCGGAACAACGCGCCCAGGCCGGGTACATCGCCAAGTAGCGGCACTTTCTCCACGGTCTGGCGGTCGTTCTGATCGAGCAGGCCGCCAAGCGCCACGATGGCACCGTTCTCCACCACCACGCGCGTTTCGATCTGGCGCTTGTTGAACACCAGCTCCGAGGATTGCGCGCTGACCGGCCCGGCAATGGCCGAGACTTCCTGCTTGATCGCCAGCGTGATGCCGCCGGCCGTGTTGATCTGCGGGCGCACTTCCAGCTCCACGCCCACGTCCTGGCGCTGGATGGTGCGGAATGGGTTGTCGTTGGCCGCACCGAGCACTTCGCCGGTGGTGATCGGCACTTCCTGGCCTACCAGGATGCGCGCCTGCTCGTTGTCCAGGGTCATGATCGACGGCGTGGACAACAGGTTGGAGCCGGTGTCGCTCTTGACTGCGTCGATGATCATGCCGAACACCGCGTCGTTGCTTTGCCCGGCCAGGCCGATCAGGCCACCGCTCAGGCCCAGCAGCGATTGCGCAGCCACGTTGCGTGCCTGTTCCAGCACCGAATCGTCGTCGGCATTGCCGCTGCGCGTGCCAGCCGCCGCCGCAGCCAGCGGCACGATGCCTGGCGAGGCGCCGCCGTATTGCGTGGCGATCAGCGGCACCGTGCCATTGCGGCCAGCCAGCAGCAGCTGCACGCCCAGGCGCTTGGCAGCGGTGTCTGAGATCTCCACCACGATCGCTTCGACCAATACCTGCTCGCGATGCACATCCAGCTGCCGGATCACATCCATCAAAGCGCGCTGGGTTTCCGGATCGGCATTGATGATCAATGCATTGGAGCCCGGGTAGCGCACGATCACCGGGCGCTTGCCTGCTGCCGGCGCGATCACCTGCGTCTGCGCCGCGCCGCTCGCCGCAGCCACGTCCAGCGCAGTGGAACGTGTGTCCTGCCCGGCCTGCGCCTCGTTGCCGGGCGTCTGCCCGACCAGCTGCTGCAGCACCGGCAGCAATTGCTCGGCACTGGCGTGCTGCAGGCGCACCACGCTGACGTCGCCGCGGCGCTCGGCGCGCCCGTCCAGATCGACTGCGGTGCGTACCACGCGCTGCACCAGTGCCGGGTCGCCACGCACGATCAAGGAATTGCTGCTTTCCACCGGTAACACCGACAACACATTGCTGCGCTCGCCGCCTTGCCCGAACAGCGAGGTCAGGGTGCGCGCCAGTTCCTGCGCCGAGCTGTTGCGCAGCGTCACCGTGTCGATGGCCGCACGGTCGGTGTCGATCTGCGCCACCAACGTGCGAATGCGTCGCAGGTTGTCGGCGTAGTCGGCAATCAACAGGCTGTTGCCTTGCGGCATCGCCATGATCACACCACCGCGCCCGATCAGCGGCTTGAGGATTTCTGCCGCGCTGCGTGCGTCCACGCGCTGCAGGGTGAAGACCTGCGTTGCAAATCCCAGGTTGCCGTTGGCGGCGCTACCCGGCTGCTGCGCGGCGGTGTCGTCGGGAATGATGCGATAGGTCGATGGCCCGCTGGACACCGCAATCAATCCATTGGCGCGCAACACGGCCAGCAGCATGCCCAGCAGATCGGCTTCGGACATCGCCTGCGCGCGCGCCACGTTGACCGAGCCCTGCACGCGCGTGTCCACGATGAAGGTAATGCCGGTGGCACGCGAGACGTCCTGGATGAAAGCGCGCAGGTCCACGTCCTGCAGGCGCACGGCCGGTGCATCGGCGGCATGCAACGCAGTCATCGGCACCGCGGGCAGCGCGAGCAACAACGTGGCCGAGAGCAGCCAGAGCGGGCGAACAGCAGTCATTGCGGGCGCTTCAAGGTCATGGTGTGGGTCTGGCCGTCGCGGCGGTAGGTCAGCGTGGCGCTCTGGCCATCGCGCAATTCGTCCTGCAGCTCGCGCAGATGTTCTGCATCGAGCGTGCGGCCGTTGATCTGGGTCAGCACATCGCCCGGCGCCAGACCGGCCTGACGCAGCAGTGCGCCATCGCCGCGCGGCATGATGGTGAAACCGCCACCATCGGCGCTGGCGCGCAAGCCGGCACTGGCGAGCAGCTGCTGCGCATCGACGGCGGTGGCTGCGCTCGCGCCTGCTGCCGTGGTGACATTCGATTGCACGGCTGCCGGAGCAACGGTCGGCGCGGTTGCGCTCGTTGCTGCAGGCCGGAGCGATGCACCCGCAGCAGATGCCTCGCCCAATGCAATGCGACGCACACTGCCGCCAGCGCGCAGCAGCGCATGATCGGCCGCGATCGCCTGCACCACCACGCCGGGCGCAACCGTGTCGCCGACGCGGTAGACGCCTTGCCGGCCATCGCTACCGCTGAGATAGGCGGCCGCCTGGGTGCCGCCAGCACGCACGCCATGCAGCACCATGCCATCGCGATTGGTGTCGGAGGCGCTGCGATGGAACACATCGCGACGCAATGCGGACACGTCGAGAGTAGTGACGCGACCGCGCTGCGCAGTGCCCAACGGCCCGATCGGCGTGAGCACCAGCCACAACAGGCGCACACCTTGCAGCACCAGCAACGCAACCACGCAACACGCCACCGCCGTGCGAACGCCTGGCGCCAGCAACAAGGAATTCAACGAGGGCCAGGCGCGCTGCAAAGCGGACATCCGTCTCAGGATTTCGATTGGATGACAGAATGCGGCTGCAATGTGTCAGTTCGAAGAAACCGATGACACAGACCGACACACGGCGCCATACGACTAAACGCAAACGCCCGCCATGCAACGCACAGCGGGCGCTTGCGACACTGGCAACTGCACCTCAGATCAGAAGCGCGCTGTCACACTGATGTCATAGCTGATGCCAGGCTGGTAGGTGTACAGGTCCACCCGGTTGCTCCCTACCTTCTGGTACTCCTGGTACTTGGTCTTGAGCAGGTTACGCGCGGCAAAATTCACCGACACCGTCTCGCCGGACCACGTCAGGCCCTGCTTGATCACCAGATCCAGCGAGGTGCCCGGCTTGTCGATGTAATCCGGCTGCCCGGGGCGACCACGCGCGGACACCCGCTTGCCCACGTAGTTGGCGATCAACGTCGCCTGGCTGAGCGTGCGCTCGCTTTCCACCCCGATCTGCAGGTTGGCGATGTCATCGGACTGGCCTTGCAATGCCGAACCATCGCGGATGAACAAGGTCGCCTGCACCGGTGCGCTGAAGCCGAACGGCTGCACCGTATCGCCATCGCTGGCACTAACCTCGGACGTGGTTCGGGTGTAATTGCCGGACACGAACATGCGTTTGTCGCCCCACCAGTCGGCAGCGATCGGCAACTCCAGATACTTCTTGGCCTCCAGCTCCACGCCGTACAGCGTCGCCTTGGGCGCATTGATGAAGCTCTGCACGATGCCGCCGCCGGGGGCGTCGTTGACGATGGCTTCGATCGGCTTGTCGATGTTCTTGTAGAACGCGCCGACGGTGACGTATTGGCCCGGTTCGAAGAACCATTCGTAGCGTGCGTCCAGATTGACCAGCTCGCTGTCGACCAAAAACGGGTTGCCGAAGAACTGGCGGTCGATGTCCGGGTCCAGATACTGCTGTGGCGCCATTTCGCGAAACTGCGGGCGTGCGATGGTCTTGGAAGCGCCAAAGCGCAGCTGCTGGTTCTCGGCAAAATTCCAGGTGACCGTGGCCGACGGCAGCGCATAGCTGTTGTGCAACGGTGCCACACCGTCCTGGCGCGTGCCGCTGAAGATGTCGTACGGATGCACCGCCTGGGTGGCGTCTTCGTAACGCACGCCCGCCGTGGCGCGCAGCGTCGGCATGATCTCGCCCTCTGCCTGCAGATACGCCGCCTTGACCTTCAAGTTCGCGTCGTAGGCAGCCGCACCGAAACTACCGGTGGTTTCGCGCAGACGCAGCAGATCGTTGCTGAGGTTGTAATCGGAGAACAGATAATCCACGCGCTGGTACTGGTTCAGGAACGGCAGCGGCCCGTCCAGCGCCAGGAAACGGAATTCGCGGCTCCACGCGCTGCGGTCGTTGTCCAGATAGGCCAGCCCGCCCTTGACGGTGAGGTCGTGCTCCATCGGCAAGCGCCAGGTGACATCCACGCCACCGCTGGCCACCTTGTCGTCGACCTTGCTGAAACGCGTGTAGTTCTGCACGCGTGAGGCATCGTGCGCCCAGTAGCCGTCCAGCCGCTCGTAACGAATCCCGGTTTCGTAAGGCACATCGCGGCTGGCGTTGGCCACTGCAGCGCGCCATTCGATCTTCAGGTCGTCGTATTCGCCGAAGGCGTGCGTGCCGCGTAGTTGGTTGTTGATCAACTGCCGCGCGTACCACTCGGTGTTGTCGTCGCGCACGTCGAAACCTGCCAGTTCGTCGCGACCGGCGCGGCTGCGCGCCACCTTCAAGGTGTCGTGCACGTAGAGCGTGGTCCAGCCGATGGTATGCCGGCCATATTCCCACCCTAGCCCCAGCATGCCGTTGCTGCGCACGTTGTTGCGGGTGGTGGCGAAGTCGTAGTTGGAATTGAACTCGACGCTGTCGCCGACAAAGATGCCGTCCTGCTGCTTGCCGGTGCGCGTGCGCCATTCGTTGTCGTAGCTGGCCACCGCGATGATGCCCAGCTTGGCCTCGCCCACATCCATGCTGTAGCCGGCGCTGCCGCCGACATTGACGTCCGGAGCGATGCTGTCCTTTTCCTGCAGCACATACAGGTCGGCATCGTTCAAGCTGCGCCCGATGCGACGGATGTCCTCGCGCGAAAAGCTGCCCAGATCGACTCGGCGGCCGGTCCTGATCGCATCGCGCAAGGCGGCAGGCTGCTTGCGGGTGCCATCATCAACGCCCCACTCGTCATCGTCTGAGCCGTAATAGGTCAGGCCTTTTTCGCCGGTGCTGACGCTGTTGGCCCCACCACCCACGGTCAACGACAGGAACGGCGTGTCGGGGATTTCCATCGATTGCAGATCGATCACGCCGCCGCCGAATTCGCCCGGATAATCGGCCGAATAGGTCTTTTGCACGGTCACGCTGGCCAGCACATCGCTGGGGAACAGGTCCAGCGGCACCACGCGCTGCATCGGCTCTGGGCTGGGCAGCGGCGAACCGTTTAACAACGCAGACGAATAGCGCTCGCCCAGACCGCGCACATACACATACTTGCCGCGCGACAGGCTCAGCCCGGTGACACGCGTCAGCGCCACCGCGGCGCTGCTGTCGCCGGTGCGCTCCATGTCTTCGCGCGTCACGAACGAGGCCACTTCGGAGGTTTGCAGCATCGGCTCGGGAATGTAGTCGCCACGCACCACGACCTGGTCGAGTTGCTTGGGCACACTGGTACTGGCCGCGCTGGACGTACTGCTGCCGGCGTCGGCGTCGCTGGTGGTCGACTGCGCCATGGCGGCGCCGGACATCAGCAAGGTGGAAATGGAAAGAGACAGGCCCGTCCGCGAGAGACGGGCAACAGCAGAGGTTCGCATCGTGGGAGCCCTGGCAACAGAAAGATGAAGCTGGACGCATCGCACGGCCACCGATGGCCGCCGTGCGATGCCATGCCTCAGCAGGGACGGTCGGCGGTCAGCCCGCAGGTCCAGCCCTGCCACCACGTATCGTTGGCATCGCGCACGCCACCGATGTAGTTCACCTGCTGGAAGAAGCTGCTCACCCCGTTCAGGCCCTGGAACGCCGGTACTGCCGATTCATTGGCGCCATTGACGAAGGTGTTCTGCAAGGTGGACACGCCGTTGGCGACATTGTTGGTGCCGGCTGCGAACTGGCTGGCCGCACGCGCGTCGCTGCCGAAGGCCGTCGGGCAGGCGAAGAACACCGAGTTGAAGGTGCCGAGCGTGTCGGTATCGGCCAGGTTGAAGCATACCAGGCCATCACCAGTGCCGCCGGCTGGGCGCGTGACCACCGAGTTGTAGAACGCGGCCTGGGTGCCCTGGTTGAGCATGATCGCCGCACCGGCGCGCGCGTTGCCCACGTAGGTGAAGTTGGCCACTTTCGGGCGCGAATACGGCTGGCGACGCAGGCTGCTCCACTCGTTCATGCGGTCGCCACCACCGGCGCGCTGCACCACGATGCCGAACTGCAGTGCACCGCTCCAGCCAGCATCGGTATCCAGCGAATCGTCGTCGGCACCGGTGATGACCAGGTGGCTGCCGTTGACCGTCCCGCCGAACCATTCGATGCCGTCGTCGGAGCTGTTGTGGATCTGCACATAATCCAGCTTGGTGCCGCTTCCCACGCCCGCCAGGGTGATGCCCTGCAATTCGTTGTTGGGCGAAATTTCAAAGCCCGAATACATCACGCGCAGGTAGCGCATCGACCCGCTGTTGTCGGTAGCGTTGTTGCCGCCATAGAACGCGTTGGTCCCCTCGACCTGCGCCTGACATTCCGGCGTCCCCGACACCGTGGTGCCCGGGCAGTTGTTGATCGCCGCGCGCCCCAGCACCACGATGCCGCCCCACAGGCCGATGGTATTGGCACTGACCGTGCTCTCCAGCGCCTGACGTGCGGTGAAGACGATCGGCGCAGTCGCACTGCCTTCGGCAAAGATCTGCGAACCGCGATTGACCACGATGTAGTCGCTACCGGCCGACCCGAACAGGGTTACGCCCGGCTCGATGGTCAAGACACTCTGCGTGCTGCCGGCGGCCGGTGCGGTGGCGTTGCCGCCGCGGTCGGTGCCGACATTGACGCGGCCGCTGATCGAGTAAACGGTGCCCGCGCGCGCCGGTACCACCAGGTTGCCGTTGATGGTTTCCGGCAACTGGCAGGCACGTAGCGTGTTGTTGGCGATGGTGCCGACGTTGGAAAAACCGCTCGGGCAATCGGCGGCCGGACCGCTCGGTGCGGGTGCCGGCGTTGGTGCAGGCGTGGGCGCCGGCGTCGGTGTGGGGGCCGGTGCCGGCGGGAATGCGCCTTCACCTGGCGAGGCGACACGGTCGGCTCCGCCACCACAGGCCGACAGCGCCAGTGCGGTACCAAAGGTCATGAGAAGTGTCTTGCTGCTGTTGCGAACGGCCATGCGGCTGATCTCCAGGTCAAAGGTCGGTATGAAGAGGAGTCGTCAAGAATTGGTGGCGTTCCGCGCACTGCAGTGGCGAGCACGTTCAAGATCCCCGTCACTTTTATAGAGGGCATCTGTTTCATTTGTCTTACCACGACACAATTGACATACGAATGCCACATGCCGACATGCACTGTAGAGCGATGACACACACCGATATCCCGACCCCGCTGGCCGACTGGATCGTGGCGCAAGCCGTGGCCGGCCATCCGCCCGAGCAAGCGCTACAGCCGCTACTGGATCAGGGCTGGAACGAACAGGACGCCATCGATGCGGTCGAGGCACTGGTCCGTGCGCACATCCAGCAACACGCGCAAGCGAACGACTTGCCGATGCCGGTGCGCGTGCCCGCGTTGCAACAAGACGCCGATGCCTCGCTGCTTGCGTTGGGCGACCGCGATGTGCGCGTGTTGGTCAGCCTGTTGCTGCCGCGCGTGGTGGTACTCGGCGGCTTTCTTTCCGACGAGGAATGCGATGCATTGATCGCCTTGGCCCAGCCGCATCTGGCGCGCTCGCGCACCGTGGACAATGCAAACGGAGAGCACGTGGTGCATGCCGCGCGCACCAGCGACAGCATGTGCCTGCGCCTTGGCCAGGATGCGCTGTGTCAACGTATCGAAGCGCGCATCGCGCGCCTGCTCGACTGGCCGGTCGATCACGGCGAAGGGTTGCAAGTGCTGCGCTACGCCACCGGTGCGGAATACCGGCCGCATTACGATTACTTCGATCCGGACGCAGCCGGCACCCCGGTGTTGGTGCAGGCCGGCGGGCAACGCGTCGCCTCGCTGGTGATGTACCTCAACACGCCAGAACGCGGCGGTGCGACGCGTTTTCCTGATGCGCATCTGGATGTCGCTGCGGTCAAGGGCAATGCAGTGTTTTTCAGCTACGACCGCCCGCACCCGATGACACGCAGCCTGCACGCCGGTGCGCCGGTATTGGCCGGCGACAAGTGGGTAGCCACCAAGTGGCTGCGCGAGCGCGCAGTGCGCATGCCCGGATAAGCACCGCAACACCGCGCCGGCGGGATCGACCCCGTCCGCCGCCAACGCGGAGCGACACGGCACCTGCATCGCCTGCGTGCTGCGGCTGTCGGATGCAGCGCCATTGGCTGTTGGCTGTTCCCCACGCCGCGAGCGGCACATCGCCAACACGCAGGCGGCCATCAGGCGTTGCAACACGATCACTTGCCGATCGTCCCCCAAGGCGGCAGCAGCGCGACGCGAATTGAATTTGTCAGAATATGTTATAACATGTCATTACTGACACGATTCCATTGGCCCGCAGGTATTGCCCGCTTCATGAAGATCCATCCCCTCGTGGCGACTGTCGCCGCTCTGCTGTTTGCTGCCGACGCACGCGCGCAGTCCTCCGATTCGGCGCTGACGCTCGGCAAGGTCGACGTCCATCAGCATCACGAAGGCCAGCTCAGTGCGCATCAGGTGCTGACGTCGGTGGATGTCCTGGGCGCCGACCAGATCGAGGACAAGAACGTGTCCTACAGCTGGGAATTGCTGGGGCAGATGCCAGGCATGCAGTTGACCGAAACCCGACAGGGCGCCGAATCGGGCAAGGTCAGCTTCCGCGCCTTCAACGGCGAGGGCTATCTCAATGCCATCAAGACCCTGATCGACGGCATTCCCAGCAACGTCAACAGCGGCAACCAGCGCTTCATCGACATGCTGTTTCCGCTGGAAATCAGCTACATCGAGGTGGTGCGTGGCACCAACGATCCGCGCTATGGGCTGCACAACATCGGCGGCAACATCAACTTCGGCACCCGCCAGGGCGGCAGTTACACCGATGCCCGCGTGGCCTACGGCAGTTACGCCAGCCGCGATGCGCAGATCGCGATAGGGCGCGAACGCGACGGATTCGCGCAGAACTACTTCATCGGCGCACAGGCGTCGGATGGCTATCGTGCGCACGATCGCTCCAGCAAGCATGTGCTGGGCGGCAAATGGTTCTACGGCAGTCTCGACGACGGCATGCGCATCGGCCTGACGGCACGCGCGTACCGCACCCAGGCCGACGAGCCGGGCTTCATGACCGCAGCAGAGTTGCAGGCGGACCGTCGCAGCTCGGACCGCCGCAACCGTAACGATGGCGACGACCGCGACATGCAGCAGCTCGGCGTGCATCTGGACCTGAAACTGACCGACACCCTGTTCCTGGGCAGCAAGCTTTACTACAACCGCTACGAGGACGACCGCCGGGTGACCTTCAGCGACCTGCCCACCGGCAATGCCCCGCGCCAGCGTCGGCGCTGGAACGAAACGCAGGTGGGCATGCTCAACACCCTGACCTGGCGCGCCAACGACCTGCTGACCTTGGAAGGCGGCATCAACTACGAACATCAGGACAATGCGTACCGGCGCGAACGCTTCAACTATGCCGAGCCCACCGACTTTGCCGCAGTGCCAGCGCGCATCCAGAACGACGACCGCTATACCTTCGACAATTGGGGCGCCTACGTACAGGCCATCTATCAGCCGGTCGAGGCCCTGAAGCTGGTGCCGGCCTATCGCGTGGACCGCTTCGACGGCGACACGCAGCTACCGGGTGCGGTGCGCGCACCGCTGCAGCGTTACGGCAGCATCGGGCAACCCAAACTCAGCGTGATCTACGCCCTGACGCCCAGCACCAACGTGTACGCCAACTGGGGCCGTACCTTCCAGGTGTTGACCGGCTCCACCGCCCCGGCCTATCTCACCCCAGGGCAAGCCGGCATCCGCCCTTCCACCAACACCGGCGTCGAGCTGGGTATGAAATTCAGCCCATTTGCAGGCAGCCAGGCGCGTATCGCCGTCTGGCAACAGGATGCGGAAAACGAGGTATCGAACATGCCGGCCACCGGCACCACCGTCACCTTGGGCAAGACGCGTCGCCGCGGCGTGGATGCGCAGATCAGCGCACAGCTGGGCGATCGCTGGACGCTCTGGGCATCGCATGCCTACCAGGAAGCCAGGATCACGCGCGACGACCGTGCCGCCGCGCTTTCGCTGCAAGGCAACGAAGTCATCGCCACGCCCCGCTACATCAGCAACATCGGCGTGGACTACCGCGCGACCGAGGCGCTGCAACTGGGCCTGCAGGGACGCGCCCAGGGCGACTACTACCTCGAAGAGCGCAACGTGGCGGGCAAGTACGGCGGCTTTGCAACGCTCGACCTCACCGCGCGCTATTCGATCAACCCGAACTGGAGCGTGGACGTGCAGGTCCGCAATGCCACCGGTCGCGAGTATGCCTACGTGTGGTACGACAGCTTCTTCTGGGCACAGGCACAGCCCATGTTCTCGCCAGCGGCCGGACGGCAGCTGTATCTCGGGCTGAGAATGAAGCTGTAACGCCGCGGCAGCGGTGGCGAGGTGCGAACCACGGGTCCGCGACGCAGCGTAGCGGCTGCACAAGCCGTCATCGCCAAGCCGGCACCTGGCGCCCCGCCGCGGCTTCGGCACGCCGCTTGGCGCATGCGGTCCTGGCGTACGATGCTTCAGATCGCTGCGGATATACGCTGCCAGGTTGATCAGGATCGCGTCGCCGCCTGGCTCCGTTTACGGCAGCGGGCAGGCGCCTGGCCTGCCGAGACATCGTTCCGTCACCGTCGCCGCTGTCCAAACAGGCGCCGATCGATCCGCAACATCACACATCGCAACGGCGTCCATGCCAGACAGAGCCCGGCGAGAATGCCCAAGGTATCGGCCAATGCATCGTACGGGTCGGCGCTGCGATTGGTGGTCAGCGCGCCTTGCGCGATTTCGATGCCGATGCCCAGCAACACCAATCCGAACGCAGCCAACGCCAGCGCGCGCCGGGTCGCAAACAACTGCACCGCTCCCCAGCACAACAACGCGAACGTAATGAAGTGCTCGGCCTTGTCGCTGTTGGACGGCAACTCCGGAAACTCCGGCGGCGGCCCCAGGCACACGGCAATGACCACGACGATTGCCGCGATCCACACGCCCACCCACAACCGCGGCCGGTGAAACGGCCGGAGTGCCGAACTCACAACCGCCATGTGAGATCGCCGGACAGGAATGCCGGGGCAAAATCGACATCGCGCGAGAAGCCCATCACCTGGAAGCGCTCGCCCATCTCGCTGGGCAGCGTCAGTCGCTTGATCTGTTCGCGCAGACGCATGCGCCCCACTTCATCGGTGCGCGTATCGGCCTGCGCCAACAATGCGTCCAGCCCATTGCCGAGCAGGAAGCTTGCTTGCGTGCAATACCCGGCCAGCTCGAAACCTGCGCCGGTGCCTGCCTCGGCCAACGCGGTGAAGTCCACCGATGCGGTCAGATCCTGCAGGCCCGGCCAACGGTAGAGATCTTCGTGCATGCGATGCCGGTAAAACGCACGCAACGTGCCGTCCTCGCGCTGCGCACGATAGAACTCGCCGCGCGGGTAACCGTAGTCGACGAACAACATCGCGCCACGCTTCAAACCGCCGGCTACCGCCTGGATCCAGTACGGCAACTGCGGCAGCAACTCGGAGCGATAGCCATCGGCGAACGGCTGCTCCAGATAACGCTCCAGGTGACGCACGGCCGCGCTCAGCAACGCATCGGCCGGTTGCTCGCCGCGCGCGAAGTGCTGCTGGGCATCCAGCACCACGGTTTCTTCATACACCTGCCCATCGCGCAGTGCGAAACGCGGCGTGGGCAAGGCGTCGATGACTTCGTTGGCAAACAGCACGCCATCCCAATCGTCCGGGAACGGCGCATCCAGCCATTCCACCAGATCGAACACCGGCGGAATCAGGCTGCGCCCCAACCGCTCGCGCTGACGTTCGCGCAGGTCGGCGCTGGGCTCCAGGATCGCGTAGCGCTCGGGCAACGCGTCCAGTTCCAGCAGCCGCTTGAGCGTGACTTCGGCAAACGCGCCGCTGCCGCCGCCCACTTCCAGCACCCGCGCCTGCGGCCCGAGCTGTTGCAATACCGGCGCCAACGCGCCGGAGACGGTGGCCGCAAACAACGGCCCCAATTCCGGGGCGGTGACGAAATCGCCGGCCTCGCCGAACTTGCTGGCGCCGGCGCTGTAATAGCCCAGGCCAGGCGCATACAGCGCCAGCTCCATGAAGCGCGAGAACGGGATCGCACCGCCGGCGGCCTGGATTTCGGCGCGCACATGCGCAGCCAGCCGGTCGCTGTGGGCCAGCGCGTCCGGATCGGGTGTGGGAAGGTCGGCGTGCATGCGGGCACCGGTTGCGGGGACAATGCACAGGATAGCCGAGCCCTCCGCAACGCCGAGCGAGTACGCCATGACAGACAGTTCCAAGGTGGTGTTGATCACCGGTGCCGCCCGCCGCATCGGCGCGCAGCTCGCCACCACGCTGCACGCTGCCGGCTACCGCGTTGCACTGCACGCACACCGTTCCGCCGAGGTGCTGGGCGCTCGCGTGGCCGAACTGTGCGCCCAGCGTGCCGGCAGCGCACAGGCCTTGCACGCCGATCTGCGGTTGCCCGACGCACCTGCGCAGTTGGTGGCCGACTGCGTCGCCGCCTTCGGTCGCCTGGATGGGGTGGTCAACAACGCCTCGGCGTTCTACTCCACCGCCATTGGCGAGGCCACTGCAGCGCAATGGGACGAGTTGTTTGCGGTCAATGCACGCGCGCCGTTCTTCATCGCGCAAGCGGCCGCCGCACAGTTGCGCCAGCGCCGCGGGGCCATCGTCAACCTCACCGATCTGCACGCGCAGGCGCCGATGCGCAACCACCCGCTGTACGGCGCCTCCAAGAGCGCGCTGGAAATGCTGACCCGTTCGCTGGCGCTGGAACTGGCGCCGCACGTGCGTGTCAACGCGGTCGCGCCTGGCGCCATCCTGTGGCCGGAAGAAGGCAAGTCCGCCGATGCCAAGCAGGCGTTGCTCGCGCGTACGCCGCTGGCGCGCATCGGCACGCCGGAGGAAATTGCCGAAGCGGTGCGCTGGTTGCTGGACGAGGCCAGCTTCGTCACCGGCCATACCCTGCACGTCGATGGCGGCCGCCAGCTCAGTTGAACGACGCTTCCGGGGCCTGCGCACTTTCGCTGCAAAGGGACGCCCCCCGTGTCATGCACGTGCGCCCGGTTGCCACCTCGCCGCGTGCGGCATTGCCGGACGGTTGCACACGTCCGTGCGCTACGTGCGCGCGTGCTCGGCCGCGCTCAACCGCGCTGCCAGAACAGCACTATTGCGTGACGCTCAACTGCGGCGCAGCCGCATCCAGCTCCACCGTGGCAAACGCGCTGCCGTACTGCGGGTGCGCATGCCACAGGGCTGCCAACGTCTGCCCGCTCAGCGGGTCGACGAAGTCCGGCGCGATGTCGGCCAGCGGTTTGAGCACGAATGCGTGCTTCAGCTCGGGCCGCGGGATGCGCAGATGCCCGGGGCCTTCGACGATACGGTCGCCAAAGAACACCACGTCCAGATCCAGGGTGCGGTCGCTGAAACGCGGGCCGCTGCGATCGCGCCCATGCGCATCTTCCAGTGCATGCAGCCAGTGATCCAGCGCGTCCAGCTCCAGATCGGTCTGCAAGACCACCGCGTTGTTGACGAAGTCCGGCCCTTCGAAGCCCACCGCAGGCGTGCGGTACGCGGGTGACACGACGATCTGGCCAAAGCGCGCGCGCAGTGCGGCGACAGCCAGGCGCAGGTAGTGGGTCGGCTGGACGTTGCTGCCGAGGCTGAGAAGCACGGTGGTCATACGTTATTCGCGCATGCGGCCGGCACGGACGTCAACTGTTGCAATCGCGTTGCACCCATCGACGCATGCGCCGGGTGCGCGCAAACGTGGTGTCAGGCCACTTCCAGCGCATGCGAAACGGCGCGGAACACCCGGCGCATTTCCAGCGGCTTGCGCAGCACATGCACCGGCAGATCCGACGGGAAATGCGCACGCTGCAACGGCGCACCGACATCTTCCAGCACGATCGCCGGGCCCTGGTAGCCCAGCTCCTGCATGCTCAGCAGCACGCTCACGGCCGAGAGCAGGATGATGTCGCTGTCGATGATCACCAGGTCCGGCATCGCGTGCTGCTGCACCAGCTGCAGCGCCGCGGCGCCATCGCTGGCCAGCTGCGGCTGATAGCCCTGGCTGGAGAGCGCATTGCCCAGCAGCGATAGGCGCGTTGCCTCGCCATCCACAAGCAAAATGCGCTGCCCATGGCCAAGCGGCAGCGGCAGTTCGGCTTCGGTCACCGCCGTCGACACCGCACGCATCGGCACGATCATGTCAAAGCGCGTCCCTTCGCCCAGCCGGCTATCGACCACGATGCTGCCACCATAGCTTTCGATGATGCGCTTGCACGAAATCAGTCCCAACCCGGTGCCATCGGCCTTGGTGGTGAAGAAAGGACTGAACAGGCGCGCGCGGGTTTCATCGCTCATGCCCACGCCGGTGTCGGCCACGCTCATGCGCACGCGCGAGGCATCGTAGCGATCGGCTGCCAGGATCAGTCTGCCGCCCTCGGGCATCGCCTGGATTGCGTTCAAGCCAAGGTTGAGCAGGCATTGCTGCAATTCGGTGTAGTTGGCCTCGATGGTCAGATCCGCAGCGATGGTGTCCATCTGCAGGCGTACTCCATCGGGCAGGCTGCTCTTGAGCAGCATCTGCACGGCCTGGAACAGGTTGGCGATGGACACCTGCTCGCGCGGCTTGTTGGAACCGCGCACGAACGACAGCATCGACTCGGCCATCTCATGTCCGCGCCGGCCGCATTCGGCCACCACGTTGGCCAGCTGACGCAGCTGCGGGTCGTCGGTGCGCCCGGCCAGCAGGTCGGGCACGATCAACAACGGTTGCAGGATATTGCGCAGGTCGTGGCTCAGACCGGCCGCCAGCATCGCCAGGCTTTCCAGGCGCTGCGCGCGCATCAGTTCGCTTTCCACGCGCTGGCGTTCCAGATCCGCGCGTGCTTCGCGAATCGCGCGGATCACCGCGCTCGGCAAGCGCGTCGGGTTGTGCTTGATGATGTAATCGTTGGCGCCATCCTGCAGCGCCTTGACCGCGGTCTCCTCGCCCATGGTGCCGGAGACGAAGATGAAGGGCGTGGCGCCGTTCTGGCGCACCAGGCGCAGCGCCTGGTGGCCGGAAAAGCCCGGCATGCTCAGGTCCGACAGCACGATGTCCGGCTGGAAGTCATCCAGCGCGGCGCGCAGCGACGGCTCGCTGTCCACGCGCTCGAATGCCGCGTCCAGCCCGGCCTCGAGCAACTGATCGGACAACAACTCGGCGTCTTCCGGTGAATCTTCCACCAGAAGGATCTTCAGCTGCTCCAGGGTGCCCCCCTCATGCGGCATGGTTCAGTCCAGCTCCGGTGCCTGGTTGATGACCGCCCAGAACGTGCCGAGCGTCTTGACCGCGTTGAAGAACTGATCCACGTCCACCGGCTTGACCACATAGGCATTCACGCCCAGGTCCCAGCTGCGGGCCAGATCGCTTTCTTCGCGCGAGGACGACAGGATCACCACCGGCAGGCGCTTGAGCGTCTCGTCGCTGCGCACCTGCTTGAGCACTTCCAGCCCGTCCATCCGCGGCATCTTGATGTCCAGCAGCAGCACGGCCGGCAGGCCTTCCTCGCGGTCGGCGAACATGCCACGGCGCAGCAGGTAGTCCATGGCTTCCACGCCGTCTTCGACGTGCACGATGGGATTGGCAAGGCGGGCTTCGCGCAAGGCGTCGACCGCCATCTCCGCATCGGCCGGGCTGTCTTCTGCCAGAAGAATGGTACGGATGGCGGTCATGCAATGAACTCTTGGTTGGGCGCTTCAAGCGCAGGAGGTAACACGAAATAAAACGTGGCGCCCTCGTCGACGACGCCTTCGGCCCACACCCGGCCGCCGTGACGCGTCAACACGCGCCGCACGCTGGCCAGGCCGATGCCGGTACCAGCGTATTCGCTGGCCTTGTGCAAACGTTGGAACACACCGAACAATTTTCCGCTGTATTCCATATCGAAACCAGCGCCGTTGTCGCGCACGCTGAACTGGTGGCCGCCGTCGGACATCGGCGTATAGCTGACCTCGATTTTGGCCACCTCGCGCTTGGCGCTGTACTTGACCGCATTGCCGAGCAGGTTCATCCACAGCTGGCGCATCATGTTTTCGTCGGCAACCAGTACCGGCAGCGGCGCGATATGCCATTCCACCCGGTGGCCGGTGTTCTCGCTCTGCACGTTGGAATCCAGGATCGCACGCGTTTCGGCCACCAGCGATTGCATGTCCACCGCCTGCAGGCGCAGCGCACCGCGGCCCAGGCGCGAATACACCAGCAGATCGTCGATCAGCGAGGCCATGCGCCGCGCCGAGCTGCTGATCACCTCCATGTAATGGCGCGACTTCTCGTCGGCCGCATCGCCCAGATGGCGCGCCAGCTTGTCGGAGAACCCGGCCACGTGCCGCAGCGGTGCGCGCAGATCGTGCGAGACCGAGTAGCTGAAGGCTTCCAGCTCGCGATTGACTTCCGAGACCTGCTCCACCTTGCCTTCCATCTGCCGGTTGAGCTCCTGGATACGCAACTGCGCGGCCTTCTGCAGGCTGATGTCGCTCACCGTCATCAGCACCACGTCTTCGTCTGTGCTGTCGGGCAGCGGCATGCGGCGTGCATTGATCAACATGGTGCGCAGCACGCCGTCGGCGGCGCGCTGCTCGTGTTCGAAATCCCACAACTCGCGTCCACGCAACAACACGTCCGCCAGCCGTTGATGGATCTGCGCATCGCGCCAGACGCCATCGCCCACCTCTTCCAGCGGCATCAATTCGTTGCCGCGCTCTTCCAGGCCATACAGGTCGGCGAAGGCCGGGTTATGCAGCACGATGCGCTGGCTGGCATCCAGCAGCACGATCGGCTCGCGCACGGTTTGCAGCACCGAGCTGGCGCGCCCGTTGGCGCGCAGGTATTCCTGCTCGGCCGCCAGCCGGCGGCGGATCTGCCGCTGCAGCAGCCAGGTCACCGTGCCCAGCAACAGCAACTGCACCGCCAGCGCCGCCCAGCTCAGCACCGCGTAATGCATGCGCTCGGTTGCGGCGCGCGCATTGCGCAGCGCCAGCAACCGGCCTTCGGCGCTCTGCAGGTCGTCGATCAGCACACGGATCGGGTTGTTCAGGGTCATGTCGTTGATCAGCGCGCGTATCTGCTCCGGCGCAGTGGTCACCGCAATGCGCTCGGCCAACAGCAGACGCCGTTCGATGGTGCTCTGGATGCGCCCCATGCGTACTTGCTGGGCGGGGTTGTCCTTGGTCAGTTCGATCAGTCGCTGCACGGCGGCCAGCGATTCGCGCCGGCCGCGGCGCATACGCTCGTTCAGCGCCTCGCGCTCCACGCCATGCGAGCGCATCAGCGCCGCCGATTCGGTATCGCGCATCGCCGCCTCCAGGCGCTGCGCGGTCTCCTGCACTTCCTGGCTATGCGACACCCAGGACGCGGCCTGGTTGGCGTTGCGGGCCATCTGCTGCAGCAACAAGGAGGGCACCACCACAATCAGGAACACGGCGGCCGCCAACAGAGGCAGGCGCCAGCGATCCCACTTGTCTGCTTGGACCGTTGTTTGCATTGCTGGACCGAATTGCACTCGCTGCAGGGCCAAGGGCTGACCGGCATTGTCTCCGATCACGCAGCTTGCCAGATTAATGATTCAGAGAAATCAGGTCAGTCTGTGACATAGCTGAATGGGCATAGCATACGTGCAGCATGCGTGAAAATGGCGCGAGCGCCCTGCCAGCTGTCGGCTTGCCGGCCGGTTCATCAAAAACAAAAAAGGCGCACTCCGTGGAGTGCGCCTGGTGCTCGGGTCGCCGCCTCGCCTCGGCGGCCCGGCATTCGCAGCAGCTGCGCTTACTTCTTCGCAGCGGTGACCTTCAGGCCGGTCGACTTGACGCTCTTGACGCCCTCGATGCCCTTGGCAACGGCAACGGCCTTGTCATGCTCGGCCTGGGTGGCAACCGCGCCGGTCAGGGTCACGATGCCGTTCTTGGTCTCGACCTTCACGTCGGTACCCGAGACATTGTCGGTCGCCAGCAGGTCGGCCTTGACCTTGGTGGTGATCCAGGTGTCGGTGACCGGCTTCTTGGACTCGTTCATGCCGGCAGCGTGGTCCTTGTGGTCGGCATGTTCCTGCGGTGCCGCAAATGCCTGCGACGCGCCGAGGGTCAGACCGAGCGACAGCGACAGAGCCAGCAGCTTGCGTGCATGCGTCACGTTCTTCATACCAAGCACCTCCTGTTGAATGTGGGCGCAGCTTGCGGTGGCGCTCGTCGAGCAGACGTGACCGTTGCATGCAGAGGTTGTGAACCCTGCGCACACGGGCAGGTGCAATACCATGCGGGCTCCCTCCGTCGTTGCGATGAACCGTTTTCAATGCCTAAACTGTTCAATCTGGCCGTCGTCGGCTATGGCTATGTCGGCCGCACCTTTCATGCACCGCTGATCGCAAGCACCCCCGGCCTGCAGTTGCACAGCGTGGTGTCGTCCAAGCCGCAACAGCCACAGGCCGACTTTCCCGGCGTCACCGTGGTGGCCGATCTGGACAGTGCGCTGGCCGATCCGGCACTGGATGCCGTGGTGCTGGCCACCCCGAACCACACCCATGCATCCTTCGCGCTGAAAGCCCTGGCCGCCGGCAAGCATGTGCTGGTGGACAAGCCGTTTGCATTGGATGCGGCGCAAGCGCAGCAGATGGTCGATGCCGCCGATGCGGCGGGATGCATCATCAGCGTGTTCCAGAATCGCCGCTGGGATGCGGACTTTCTCACCGTGCGCCGGCTGATCGAAGAAGGCCAGCTGGGCGAGGTGGTGGAATTTCATTCGCACTTCGACCGCTATCGCCCGCAGGTGCGCGACCGTTGGCGCGAGAGCGACAGCCCCGGTGCCGGACTGTGGTACGACCTGGGCCCGCATCTGCTCGATCAGGCAATGCAGTTGTTCGGTATGCCGCAGGGCATTGGCGCGGATCTGCAACGTCAGCGCGACCAGGCGCGCAGCGTGGATTATTTCCACGTCACCCTGCACTACCCTCGGCTGCGCGTGATTCTGCACGCGGGGTCGCTGGTGGCCGATGGCCGCCTGCGCTTCGCCGTGCATGGCACGCGCGGCAGTTATCTCAAGCACGGCCTGGATACGCAGGAAGACCAGCTGCGTGCCGGCCGTCGCCCCGGCACGGTCGGCTGGGGCGTGGACCCGTTACCGGGCACGCTCACCCGCGTCGATGACGAAGGCCGCGTCCACACCCATCAGCCCGACAACCTGCCGGGCGACTATCGGCAGTGCTACGCCGCCTTTCGCGACGCGCTGGCAGGCACCGGCACAGCGCCGGTCAGCAGCAGCGATGCGGTGCAACTGATGCGGTTGGTGGACCTTGCGCAACGCAGCGCTGCGGACGGCCGAGTGCAGTGGCTGGATGCCGCGCGCGGTTGATCACGCTGCAACGGTTTTGCACTTCCAACAGCGCGCGCCGTAGTCCCGGCGCGCACCGTGGTTGCATCCAAGTCCTTACGCGTCCTTGCTACCGATAGTCGGCGCTGCCGGGGTGGTGGTCATCACCGCGTGGCCGCCGAATTGGTTGCGCATCGCTGCGAGCAGTTTGTCGGTAAACGAATCCTTGTCGCGCGAGCGCAGCCGTTCCATCAGCGACAACGTGATGACCGGTGCCGAGACTTCCAGATCAATCGCTTCGGCAACCGTCCAGCGGCCCTCGCCCGAATCGGCCACGAACGGCGCGATGCCGGCCATGGTCGGGTTATGCGTCAACGCATCGGCCGTCAGGTCCAGCAACCACGAACGCACCACGCTGCCATCGCGCCAGATTTCGGCAACCTGGTGCAGATCCAGCGCAAAATCGGCCTTGTGCTGCATCAGCGCGAAGCCTTCCGCATAGGCCTGCATCATTCCGTATTCGATGCCGTTGTGGACCATCTTGGTGAAGTGGCCTGCACCGCTCGGGCCAACCCGCCCCCAGCCCTTGTCCGGCGCCGGTGCGAGCGTTGCCAGGATCGGATGCAAGGCCGTCACCGCCGCTTCGTCGCCACCCACCATCAAGCTATAGCCTTCCTGCAGACCCCAGATGCCGCCGCTGGTGCCGCAATCGACAAAGGCAATGCCGCTGTCCTGCAGCAACGCCGCGCGCCGCTGCGAATCCTTGTAGTACGAATTGCCGCCATCGATGACGATGTCGCCGGCCTGCAGCAGGGGCAGCAGCTGCGCCAGCGTGTCATCGACGATCTTGCCGGCCGGGACCATCAGCCACACCACGCGCGGGCTCGGCAATGCGGACACCAGCGCTGCCAGCGCATCGGCGGTGACGATGCCCTTGGCTTGCGCGCTGGTGCGCGCGTTCGCGCCCGGATCGTAGCCATGCACGCGATGCCCGCCATTGACCAGGCGCTCGGCCATGTTGGCGCCCATGCGGCCTAGTCCCACCATACCCAGTTCCATAATCGCTCCTCATGATCTGATCAGTGCAGGGTGCCACGCTCGGCGTACGCTGGCGTGGCGGAATTCTCAATGGATTGTTCCGCGACGGTGGCGGCGCTGCACCGCTGCAGCTGCCAGTCGATCCATCGCCAGTACAAGGTGGTGCGCAGATTGTGCAAGGTCAGGTCGATGGCATACGGCGTGCGCGGGTTACGGTCGAGCAGGCGTGCCACGTGGTAGCCGATCGGCTTGGTGCCCTTGGGGTGCACATAAACCCAAAAGCCTTGGTAGAACGGGTCGTCCAGCAGCGCCTGCAACTGCTGCAGCTGGGTCTGCTGCTGCGGGTCGAGCGTGGCGCGCAGGGCTGCATCACGCTCGTAAAGCAGGCGCTCGAAGCGGCGCTTGCCTGGCCCGCGCAACTGTTTGGCCAGCTCCCAGATCTGCCGGTTGCGCGCGTCGTAGTACGCAAAGCCACCGTGCTGCGCCAGCGCCTGCGCGGCTGCATCGCTGACATCCACCACCACGAAATTCTCGGCCTGATTGTGGATGTCATCCAGGTAGGACTTATCGAACACATGCGCGATGAAGCCTGGTGCGCCCACGAACGCCTGCCGCCCGAGCTGTGAGGTTTTCACCGCCTTGCCGTCGGCAAAGAAGTCGCCGGCATGCGTACCGAGCAGGATGCTGTCGGTGTCGTGCAAGGTCAGGAACGTGCCGATCGACAATTCGCCAGGCGTAAATACGTCATCGAACCCGGCATCGCCGAACAATTCGCGCTGGGTGGCGAGCTGAGCCACTTGTCGGCCCACGCCGCACTCGGAACGCACCTGGCCGCGGTAGAACGCATCCAGCGCCCGCGCATTGCTGCCGCGCGGCTGATACCCGCGACCGAAACTGCGAAAACCGCTCCAGCCCTGCGCCGCTGCGCCACGCCAGCCGAATCCGACCCAACCCAGCTGCAGCGCCGAGAAGCGGTAGCGCGGGTTGTTCTGCAATTGCGTGACCGCGCGGCGGGTGGCTGCACCGAGTTCGAACGCGTAGGCGCAGTGCGTGGCTGCATCGTCCAGCACAGCGGTGAGCGCTGCGCCGCGCTGTCGCGTGTCCCAATCGGCCGGAAGCGTCAGTTGCAGATCGCCGGCGGCCTGCGCCTGCGCAAGCGTGCCGCGCGTACACGGTTCACCACGCTTTAGTACCGGTTCGCTCACTGCGGCCCGTTGGATGGTCCAGCCCAGCCGTCGCAGCAGTGCTTCCAGGCACTCTGCGCTGGCAGCACGTGCGGTCTGGCTCGGTGCAGCATCGGCGATCTGCAGCAGCTGCCCCGCCAGCAAACCGCTTGCACATGCCAGCGCGGCAAGCCGGCGCAGGCGCGCATGCCGCGGCGGCATCGGCGCCGATGGTGCGCGCGATGACGAACTGCCATGCGCGTGGACAACACTCATCGATGGCATACGCAATGAATCGTCGGCACGACGCCACTCTCAAACGTAGCAAGCCCCGGCATGGCCGGGGCTTGCAGGACTCAACTCGGACCAATCGCCGCACCGAACTTCAGCGACGTTCGCAGACGCGCTCGACTTGGCGGTTGCCGTTGGCCTGCTGGCGATTGCCCTGAATGGTGCGGCCTGCCGCGCCACCCGCCACTGCACCTGCCACGGTCGCCAGCTTCTTGCCGTTACCGCCGCCAACCTGGTTGCCCAACAGGCCACCGATTGCAGCGCCGGCCAGCGTACCGCCGATGCGGTTCGGGTCGGTCGAGTTCTTTTGCACTTCGACATTGCGGCAGCGCACGCGGGTGCCGTCATTGAACCTGCGACCTTCGTCCGCTTCCGTATAGCGCTGCTGATGCGCGTAGTTTTGAGCCTGTGCGAAAGTGCTCGTCGCCATCAGGCCGATCAGGGACATACCCAGCAGGGAGGTGCGCATTTTCATCGTTGTTCTCCACGTTTCTCGCCCGCTCGGCGAGGCATGGGCGCACTCTGGCCGCTGGGTCGAGAACACAACGTGAAGCGCGCAGTCGCTATTCAGGCTTTGGAGCGGAGCGTGAACCGCGCCATCACGGCTGCGTGGCAGGCTCGGTTTGCGGCACCTTCGCCGGTGCCGGTGGGGGGTCTTGCGCTTCGACGGGCAACGGCGCAACCGGAGGCTGTGCAACCGTGGTGGGAGCCGCAGCAGGAGCTGCCGACGTCGTGGTGGTTGCGGCAGGCGCGGCCGCAGCTGCCGGCGCTGGTGTGGCTGCAGGTGCAGGTGCGGGCGCTGCACTCACCGCAGCAGGTGCCGCTTCGGTGACCTTGGGAAGATACGAATTCAGGCGTTCGAAAAAGCGCTTGTAGAAAGCCGCATCCTGCACCGTGGTGCTGGATACGCGCACCAGCGAATCGCCGCTGCTGCCGACCGGCAACGATAACGAGCCCAGCACGCCGACGCCCACGCTGGCCGAGGTGGAGCTCTTTTTCAGTGCGTAACGGTCCTGCAACGCACTGACGAAGACCTGCGCCTTGCCGCCGTCCTGGCTGGCGCAGGAAATGCGCAGATTGAGTTGTTCGCTCTGGTCTGCTTCCTTGAGCTGGAAGTTCTTGCTGCCTTCCACCGCGGCGGCATCTGCGCGTGTGACGGCGTAGCCCTGACTCAACAGCACACGCCGCGCCGCCTCGCAGGCTTGCGGCGAACTGGCCGCCACGCTGCGCGAATAGGTGTCATCGGAATTGAACGACTCGCGCATCAGCATCGTGTCGCCCTTGCTGCCGCCGCAGCCAGCCAGGGTTGCCAGCGCGCCAAGCAGTGCGCCGCGCGCGATCAGGGAAGAACAAGACATAGGGAGATTCCGGCATCCAAAACCGGCACAGAGCATAGCGGCAACCCGTGTGCGCGCGGCGTCGCGCTGCCGGGTCAGGGCAACGGCGGTTCATCCACTGGCAATTGCAGGTCTACCTGCAGGCGGCGGCCATCGGCGCCGATGCGCTCGGCACGCAGGTAGTGGTGCGCACGCACCACCGCCAGTGCCACCGGCGCCCGGCACGGTTCGCCCCACAGGCTCAACGCGAAGCCCTGCTGCTGCAGCCAGAGGGTGAGGCGGTCCCACAGCGCTTGTTCGCCACGCAGCATCAGGTCCAGATCGGCCGGGCCTTCGGGCACCGAGGTCGGCGACGCCAGCCAGCGCGCGTAGCTGCCATGCACCACGACCGGCAGGCCCTGTGCCTGCACCGCCTGCAGCAATTGCGCAGCCTGCTGCAGATCCAGCCGGGCACGACAATGCTGAAAAATCAGTGCGTATTCGTGGCTGCGATCGCTCTGTGTCTTGGCATGCGCCAGCGTTGCGGCCGGACGCCGATAGCACAGCACCCGCTCTTCGCGCAGGGTGAACAGGCTGGCCAGGATGCGGCCCAGATCCCAGGCCTGCGGAATCACGCGGCCGCCGACCACCACGTTCTGCACCATCGCCACGCCCACGCCGTCCGGCCGCATCTGCTTGCGCAGCGCATGGAAGACCGCGCGCATGCCGGTCAGATAGCTGGCGTAATCGCTGCTCGCATAAAGCTGCCCGGGCAGCACGTCGCCATGCCAGTGGCAGCCGAAATACGGCACGTTGGTCAGACACAGGTCGATCGGGGCCGCAGGCGCGATATCGGCCAGGCTGCCGACCACCACCGGCGCCGCCACCGCATGCCGCGCCAGACGCGTTCGTGCCAACTGCGCACGTGCCGCATCGATTTCCATGCCATGCGCGTTGCGGCCTTCCAGCGCGGCCGCCAGCAAGGTGCTGCCAAAGCCGCAGAACGGGTCGAACACCTGCTCGCCCGGCCGGCTGAAATGGCGCACAAACGGGCGCATCTGATTGACCCAGCCACAATCGCGCCCGCTCAGCGGGTCGACCGCGCGCAGATCGTCGGGCAGCGCCCAAGCGGCCTCGTCCGGGGCCGGCATCCACCAGCTGCGCCGATCGAACTCATCCATCGGTGGGCTCCCACAGCACATCGGCCTCCGGATCCCAGCCCGCACAGAGACGGCCGTTGGCGAAGAACACCAGCTTGTACAGATCGCCGGTCGCGTGGCGCGCATGCATCGCGGCGTAGTCGGCGCTTTCGAAGACCACCTGCAAGCCCGTCTGATCGCGCAGCCGCACATTCCAGAAGTAATAGCCTTCGGTCAGGCCATCGGGTTGCCAGCGCGACCACCAGGGCTGCTGCATGCACTCCTCCAGCAGTGTGTCCACGCCGACGCGGTGCTCGCCGATGTAGCGCAGCGTGCCGTTGCTGCGATAGGCATCGTCCAACCGCGACAATTCCCGAAAGATCACCTGGCTGGCGCCGCAGCTGCGCGCCCACGCGATGTACTGCGCAACGGCGTCGGCATTGTCCACGCCACCGCGCTGCACGATGCAGACCAGTCGCAGCGGCAGCCGTGCTGCCAGCCGCCGTGCCGTCTGTACGAAGGTCGCCACATCGGCGATCGGCTCGTCGGGGCGGAAACGCATGATCGCGTCGTTGCGCTCCTGCAGCCGATGGTGACGCGACAGCTCGACCCACGACAGCCCGAACGCGACCAGCGCCTCGATCAAGCGCGCACCGTGCGCACGCGCCAGCCCGGCACCGTTGCTGTACAGCACGCGCTGCTCGACGCGCGGGCCATTGGGCGTGGTTGCCAGGGTCCGCAGCAAGGTCTGCAACCACGCCGCATCGTCGGTCATTTCCAGACCGGACAACGAATACGACAACGGCACATCGCGCAGCAACTGCAAGACAGCGCTCAGCTGCTGGAAATACGCAGGCCCGGGTCGCAACGTCGCTGCCGCACGACCGCCGCCGTGCTGCCGCAGATTTTCCGAACAGAACCCGCAGCGCGCCGAACACGGCCGCACCGAGGCATACGGGGTAAAGGTGATCGGCAACGCTGCGCGATAGGTGCGCGCGCCGATGCGCAGCGCATGCCAGCGGCTGGCCTCGTCCTGCAGCGGCACGCGCCGCTGCAGGTGGGGTGCTGCGGCGCGCAGGCGCGCCAACAGCGCCGAAGCAGGCAACAAGGAGATGTCGTCGATGGAAGCGTGCATGGCGAACCCTGCGCGCCGCGCGTCAGCGACGTGCGGCGTTGGCACGCGCGCGCACCTGCTCCAGCGTCCACTCCTGTTGCGACACGCCGTTTTCCCACACCGTCACCAGCGCGTCTTCGCTGTCGGGGTAGGCGTCCATCTCATCGAGCAAGGCGCTGCGGTAGCTGCCATCGTTGCGGTTGCGCAGCAAGGTCAGGCGGCCGCGCTTGCTCTGCTTGCCTTGGTCGGTGATCGGGTCCTTGTAGACATCGACCCACCGGCCGTCCACGCGCACCGCCGAGCACTTCAACGCAAACTTCTGCGTGTCGCGGTCCACCTTCTGCAGCAACGCACCGCCCATACCGAAGGCGACATTGTCGGCGGCGTATCCGGCGGCGGTGATGCGCTCCAAAATCGCGCGCAGCGAGGTGGGATTGATGCCATCGCCCTGGATCACCCGCACATGGTTGAGCACCTTGTAGCCCTTGCCATTGACCTGATGGCCGAACGCTTCGTCCAGCAACAGCAGGCACTGCTCGACCACATCCACCGGGTCGCCCGAATCCGGACGAATCACCACCGTTGCGCCGGAGGCGATCACTTCCTCGCGCAAGGTGGTACCCCAATGCTCGGCAATGGCGCGGTAGATGTCGTAGCTGTCCGACACCACCGCCACGATCGAACCCGGACGCGCGAACTGCCTCAGCATGTTGCGATACGCATCCACCTCGCGCTCGCGGCCCCAGCTGGTGATGGTGCTGTGCTCGGCAGCGGGAATCGAATACCCGGCCACCGGCGTGTGGTAATGCGCACGCGCCAGCAGCAACGCCGACAAGGTGTCGGTGCCGAGAAAGTTCACCAGATGCGCGGCACCGCCCAACGCGGCCGAGCCAAGACTGGACACGCCACGCGCGCCAAAATCGTGCAGCTTGAAAGGCAACTGCCCTTCCGGATCGTCGCTGGTGCGCTCCAGGTAGCCGCGCACGATCTGCTTCACCTGCCAGCTCACCGTGGCCACCGTCACCGGGTACCACACGCGCAGCAACAAGGTTTCCAGATACGACGGCACCCAGAATGCCTTGGCGTCGGTGGACTCGATGGTCATCAGCACGTTGTGCGTTGGCACCACCGCGCCCTCGGGCACCGCGCGGATGCGGATCGGCAACTGACCGCCAAGCCGGTCGACGATATCGCGCCAGCCGGCTTCGTTGAACGGCTCGCCATGCGCGGCCAGCAACGCTTTTGCATCGTCGATGTCGGCGTGCGTCACCGGCCGGTTGATCGCTTCCTTCAGGATCGACTGCAGGCCGAAGAACACGGTCTGCTCGTAAAGTCCGCCGCGTGATTCGACATAGAAAAACGACGCGTCGGTGCCGGGCGGATATTGCAGCCAGTGGCTGGCCTTGTAGCTATCGGTGTTGAGCAGCAGGTTATCGAGGTAATGCATGACGGAAGCTCCTTCGCGTCGAATGAACCGGCGGTCTGTCCGCCGGCGGGAGGTCACGGTTCAAGCGGTCACGGCATGTGCGGCCCTGGTGGTATCGCGGCAGCACGTCGTCGTTGCGCGCGTCAGCCACGGCCCAGGAAGAATTCAAGAATATGCAGGTGGTCTTCGTACAGGCGCGGGCCCATCGCCATCACTTCGGCGATCGGAATCCAGCGCGCCTTGTCGGCATCGTCGCCGCCGCGCACCGCAGGCAACTCGCCGGCCGGAAACTCGAAATGGAACGCATGGGTAATGGTGCGTCCGCGCTGACTGCGTTCGGGATGATCGAAGACCTGCTTGCCACGCAACGAGCCCTTGAGCACCGGCACCGGCAGCTTGAGCCGGGTTTCCTCGCGCAGCTCGCGCAGGCAGCAGTCCAGCAGTCCTTCCTCCTGGCCGACGAAACCGCCGGGCAATGCCCACAAGCCCTTGCCCGGTTCGGCGCGACGCCGCACCAGCAGCACGTGGCCCGAATGCACCACCACCGCATCGGTGGTCACGAACGTCGGCGGATATGGCGCGTCTTTCCACGCGGCGCGGTATTGCTCGATGAAGCGGTATTCGGCCACCAGCTGCGCGTAGCTGGGGGAATTGCGCCGGAACGCTTCCAGCATGTCGTAGACGGGCGCCGGCACATTGCCGCGCAGCATCAACAGGCCGCCGTGAAAACCGATGTCGCCGGCTTCGAACAGGTAGCGGCGTAATTCGGTGGCAGACAGCGTTGCGGTGTGTTGCACATCTTCCAGCGGCCACTGCGGAAACTCACGCAGGTAGTAGCTGCTGGCATCCTTGTCCATGCCGATCAGGCCAATGTTCGCATCCAGCGAGCCGCCATCGGCTTGCACCGCTTCAGCAACCTGCCGCTGCACTTCGGCAATCCACAGGCTTTCGTTGTACAGATGATCGCGTAGCGCGCGCACGATCAGCCGCGCAGTTTCGTCCGGCAACGCGGATTCGATCATCACCGCACGTTCGGCGACGGTCCAAGGATTGCGAATGGTGCGCGGCGTGTCGGCCGAGCCGATCAGCACGATGAGCTTTTTCGCCTTGCCCAGCGCATGGCGGGCGACGGCGGCGTGGCCGTTATGAAAGGGCTCGAAACGCCCGATGAACACGAGATAGTCGTACGGTGTTGCCATGAGAATCCCTCACGGTTGAGTGGTGGGCTGGCGGTCTGTCCGCCTGCCTGGTGCAAATGCTACGCCGATGCACGATGGCGTCAAGCGGCCAATTGCCTCTGCATCGGTGGTCGTCGCCGTGACGCAGCGGTCATCATCTCTGGCTAGACTCGGCGCTCTTGCTTCTTCAAGGAATTTCCCTGCATGCCACGCTCCATCGCGCAGGTGCTGCGCCGCCTTCTCGCAATCGGTGCACTGTTGTGTATCGCCTTACCCGCGCTGGCTGTCGCGCCGGCCGCGCCACTGCGGGTCATGTCGTTCAACGTGCGCGTGCCGGCCGATACCGATGGCGACAAACGCTGGCAGGTGCGTCGCGCTGCCATGGTCGCGTTGATCAAACAGACGCATCCGGACGTGTTCGGCACGCAGGAACTGGTGAGCGAACAGGCTGCCTTTCTGGCCGAACAGTTGCCCGACTACCGCTGGTTCGGCCAGGGCCGGCGCGGCGATGACAGCGACGAGCACATGGGCGTGTTCTACGACGCGCGTGTACTGAAGGTGGTGGAGTCGGGCAACTTCTGGCTGTCCGACACGCCCGAACGCGCCGGCAGCATTACCTGGGGCAATGTGCTGCCACGCATGGCCACCTGGGCGCTGTTCGAGCGACGCAGCGACAAACGCCGCTTTTATCTGTTCAACACGCACTTTCCGTATCGCGATGAGGACGAGCCCGCCCGCGAGCGCAGCGCGCGCCTGATCCTGTCGCGCATCGCGCAGTTGCCCGCCACTGTCCCGGTGGTGCTGACCGGCGACTTCAACAGCGATCCGGACAAAATCACCTACCCCACGCTGACCGCGGTACTTCGCGATGCACGTGCACAGGCCAGCAAGCGCAGCGGGCCGGAAAACACCTTCCAGGACTTCACCACGCACCCGACTCGGCGCATCGACTGGATCCTGTATCGCGGATTGCGTCCTACCCGCTTCGCGACCCTGGACGATCGTCCCGGTGGCATTCTGCCGTCGGACCATTACCCGGTGATGGCCGAGTTCGACTGGCCACGCTGAGGACAAGAGCGCGCAAGAGCCAGCGGCCGGCAGCCGGCGCGCGCGCCGGCGGTGACACGGTCCAGCCGATGCACGCAGCGCTGCGGTGATCAAGCCGGGTGAATTCCGGCGTTCGCGGCGCTGGCCTGTAGCCATTCCAGCAAGGCCTGCAGGGTGGCCGAGGGGGCGTCGCGCCAGATGATGGACAGCTCGCGCCGCGCCCAGGTTTCCTCCAGCGGTACCGCCGCCAGCTGCTGCCTGACACTGGAGCAAGCCAGCGCCGCGTGCGGCACGATGGCCACACCCACGCCGCGTGCCAGCATGCGGCACAGCGTTTCGATGCCCGGCACGCGTGCGCGGATGCGCAGCTGCACGCCGGCACGGGCCAGATGCGTCCGCAGGTGGCGCTGCAAGGCGTTGTCGGCCGATAACGCCAGCAACTGCATCGGCGCGATATCGGCCAGGCGCAGGCTGTCGGCGCCGGCAAGCCGATGGCCGGCGGCCACCGCGACTACCAGGCGATCCTGCCGAAACGGGCGCCGTTGCAGGCCGGTGAAGTCGGCATGCCCGGCCACCACGGCCAGGTCGGCACGTTCGTCGCGCACGGCATCGGCCGCCTCCTCGCTGCCCCATTCGGCCAGGGTCAGGTCCACCCGCGGATGGGCCAGCAGAAAATCCGCGACGCACTCGGGCAGCCATTCGGAGAGTGCGGCGGTGTTCGCGGCCAGCCGCAGGGTGACCTGTCCACCAAGACCGTAATCGCCAAGCTCGCTGCGCATCGCCTGTTCCTGCCGTGCCAGCACCCGTGCATGACGCAGCAGGACCTGGCCGGCGGCGGTGAGCGTCACGCCCCGCCGGCCACGCTCGAACAGGGCCGCGCCGACCTGCAGCTCCAGCGCGCGAATACGCGCACTGGTGGCCGCCAGCGACAGCGCCACGCGGTCGGCGCCGGCGGTGATGCTGCCGGTATCGGCCACCGCAACAAAGATCCGCAAGTCGGTGAATTCCACCTGCATCTGCACCTCCAGCCTTCGGTGTGGCCGAAGTCTGCCTCAAACAAAGACAGCTTGCCGGGCACCGCCCCCGCGCCGATGCTGCTCCCCATGAATGAAGACGTCTCGCAGCTGATCATGGTTGTCGCGGTATTCCTGTTGGCTGGCGCGGTCAAAGGCGTGGCCGGCATGGGGCTGCCAACGGTGGCAATGGGGTTGCTGGGGCTGTGGCTTCCGCCCAGCCAGGCCGCCGCGCTGCTGGTGCTGCCTTCGTTGGTGACGAATCTGCAACAGGCCTGGGGGCCAGCTGCGACCGAGCTGTTGCGGCGTCTGTGGCCGGTGCTGGCCATGGTGGTGGCGGGCACCTGGTTGAGCGCCGGGTTGATGATTGGCGGTCATCCGCGTTACCTGCGCGGCGCACTTGGGGTCCTGCTGGTTGCCTATGCCCTGTTGGGGCTTGCCCGCCGGCAATGGACCCTGCCGCCACGTCACGAGCGCTGGGGCAGCCCGCTGATCGGCCTGGTCGGTGGCCTGCTCAATGGCGCCACCGGCGTGCTGGTCCTCCCGGTGGTGCCGTACCTCTCTGCACTGGGCCTGCCACGCGAGGTGTTGATCCGCGCACTGGCCGCGTGCTTCGGCACGGCAACGCTTGCGCTGGCCATCGCACTGGTCTGGCACGGTGGCGTGCCGCTCTCGGCCGGCCTGCCATCGCTGCTGGCGTTGCTGCCCACCGCGCTGGGAGTGTGGGCCGGTACGAAGCTGCGACGCCGCATCTCTGCCGAGGCATTCCGCCGGATATTTTTCGGCACCTTGCTGCTGCTCGGCCTGCAGGCCTGCTGGCAGGCCATCGCCTAAGACGCTGCCAGCGGCAACACTACTGTCCAAATGAAAACGCCACCGGCAAGCGGTGGCGCCCATGCATTGAATCGGCAGCCCGGCTCAGTCTGCCCAACGTCCCGGTGCGGTCGACTTCGGCAGCACCTGCGCCGACAACGGCTTGTCCTGCGACAGCAAGCCCAGCGCATCGGCCAGGATGGCCGCCGACTCATGCAGCAGCGGATCCGGACGCTTTTCGGCGGCCTTTTCGCGTGCAGTGTCCTTGACGATGTCGCGCTCGTTACCGGTCAGGCCGTCGTCGCTGTCTTCGGCAAGCGGATCCAGCGGCAGGCCGAGTTGCTTGCGAATCTGCTGGCGATCCTTGCGTTGCTGATCCTGCTTCTGTCGCTCGGCAACGCGCTCGGCCTCATTCAACGAAATGTACTTCTTGGCCTTTTCATCGCGGAACTGCTTGACGTCTTCTTCCCACCACTGGAATTCCTTGTCGGTGGCGATGCGCGTAGTGTGCAGAGCCTGCAACTTGGGCAGCAGCGGTGCGAAGTTGCCGTACTGGGTGTGCGGCGCAGCGGCGATACGCGTCCACGGCAATGCATTGTCGTAGGTGCTCTCACCGAACTCGGTGGCATCCACGCTGGCCGGAAAGGCGATATCCGGCACCACACCCTTGTGCTGGGTGCTGGAGCCGCTGACGCGGAAGAACTGCGCGATCGTCAACTTGACCTGCCCATACCGCTGTCCTTCGGCAGCAGGCCAGCGATCCAGGTCGACGATGTTCTGCACGGTGCCCTTGCCGAAACTGGTTTCGCCGATCACCAGACCACGACCGTAGTCCTGGATGGCGCCGGCAAAGATCTCCGATGCCGACGCCGAGCCACGGTTGATCAAGACAGCCAGCGGACCGTCCCAGGCGACCTTGGGGTCGCTGTCACCGTTGACGGTGACGCGGCCGCCGGATTCGCGGACCTGCACGACCGGCCCCTGCTCGATGAACAAGCCGGTCAGTTCGATCGCCTCGTCGAGCGACCCACCGCCGTTGTTGCGCAAGTCGAGCACCACGCCATCGACCTTGTCGGTCTTGAAGCCGGCCAGCAGCTTGGCGACGTCGCGCGTGGCCGAGGCGTAGTCGGTTGCGTTGCGGCGACGGCCTTCGAAATCCTGGTAGAAGCCCGGCAGCTTGATGATGCCGATACGGCGCTGCGGCTCGCTGCCGGTGGCCGGCAAGGTGATGGTTTCGCCCTTGGCAGCCTGCTCGGCCAGACGCACCTTCTGACGGGTCAGGGTCACCGTGCGGTGCTTGCCGTCGATGCCCGACTCGGCCGGGATGTACTCCAGGCGCACCTGGGTATCCTTGCTGCCGCGAATCTTGGCCACCACGTCATCGATGCGCCAGCCGATCACATCTTCGATCGCGCCATTCTTGGACTGCCCAACGCCAACGATGCGATCGCCCGGCTTGAGCGTGCCATCCACCGCCGCCGGACCGCCCGGGATCACCTCGCGGATCACCACCATGTCGTCCTGCTTCTGCAGCTGCGCGCCAATGCCTTCCAGCGACAGTGACATCTGCTGGTTGAACGTTTCGGCAGTGCGCGGGGTGAAGTAATCGGTATGCGGGTCGACGGCATTGGTATAGGCGTTGACGAAGAACTGGAACACATCTTCGCCCTTGAGCTGCTTGACCGAATCGGCCAGTGCCACATACCGCTTGTCCAGCGTCTTGCGAATGTCGTCGGGCTTCTTGCCGGCCAGTTTCAGGCGCAGCCAATCGTTCATCACCGACTGGCGCCACAGCACGTCCAACTGCTTGTCGTCTGCAGCCCACGGCACGTCCTTGCGGTCGTACTCGAACTTGTCGTTCCCGCTGAAATCGAAGTCCTGCTTGAGCAGGTCGCGCGCGTACTTGACCCGTTGATCGACGCGCTTCTTGTAGACCGAGAACACCTGGAACGCCGGCTCCAGGTTGCCGCCGCGCAACGCGTCGCCCACGCCGGCCTGGAGCGGCGCGAAGCTGTCGATATCGGCCTGGGTGAAGAACTGTTTGCCGCCATCCAGCGTTTCCAGGTAGCGCTTGAACACGTCCTTGGACATCGCCTCGTCCAGCGTGCGCGGCCGGTAGGCATAGCGGCTGTCGGAGAGCAGGCCGTAGACGAGTTTGGTGGCCGTCGCCTGGTCGGGCGTGGCAGCGGCGGGCAGCGCAGTATCGGCGCGCGCAAGCAAGGCCATCGGAGTGGTCAACACCAGCGCCAGCAGGCCGGCCTTCATGCACGAAGAAACGTTGTAGGTCATCGAATGGCTCTCGGCACGAGGCCGACGAAAGAAGGGCGGTGAACGGATCAGACAGCATGACAGTGCCGAAAGTTGCTGGCGTTGTCATCCGCTGGCTGAATCAGCCTAGCGCCGGGCCTGTAGCGGATTGTGAACGAGACCGTACCTTGCGGCTGCGCGCCGCATGGGCCAGAGACGACACAGCCCCGCGCGATGCACGGGGCTGTCGTTGATTGGCATCGCGATGTGGCCGGCCGTAGCACGTCGCCACTGGTCGATCAGTGGCCTACCGACAACACGCAGGACCGGCCTGCATCGACGCACCCGCACCGCGGGGCTGGTTCAGACATCGATCGCACACGGGCAGCGGCAGTCGCCCGATTGCCTGTTACCGACTCAGGCGGCGACGCCAGCGCCTGCAGCCTGCCGATCGGCGTGGTACGAAGAACGCACCATCGGGCCGGAGGCGACATGACTGAAGCCCAGCGCGTTGCCGTAGTCTTCCAGCGCCTTGTATTCCTCCGGCGCCCAGTAACGCATCACCGGATGATGGTGCGGCGTGGGCTGCAGATACTGGCCGATGGTGATCATGTCCACATCGTGCGCGCGCAGGTCGCGTAGCGTGGCCTGCACCTGCTCCATCGTTTCGCCCAGGCCCAGCATGATGCCGGACTTGGTGGCGATGGACGGATGCTGCGCCTTGAAGCGCTGCAACAGCGTCAGCGACCATTGGTAGTCCGCGCCGGGGCGCACGTTCGGGTACAGGTCCGGCACGGTTTCGATATTGTGGTTGAACACGTCCGGCGGGCTCAGCGCCAGGATCTCCAGCGCGCGGTCCATGCGACCCTTGCCGCGGAAATCCGGGGTCAGGATTTCGATACGCGTGTTGGGCGAACTGGCCCGGATGGCCGAAATGCAGTCGACGAAATGCTGGGCGCCACCGTCGCGCAGGTCGTCGCGGTCCACGCTGGTTACCACCACGTACTTCAGGCCCATGTCGGCAACGGTGGCGGCCAGGCTGGCCGGCTCGCTCGCGTCGGGCGGCTTGGGCCGGCCATGCGCCACGTCGCAGAACGAGCAGCGCCGCGTGCAGACCTCGCCCAGGATCATGAAGGTCGCGGTGCCGTGGCTGAAGCACTCGTGGATGTTCGGGCAGCTGGCTTCTTCGCACACCGTGACCAGGCGGTTTTCGCGCAGCTTGGCCTTGAGGTTCTGTACCGCATTGCCGGAGGGAATCCGCACCCGGATCCACGACGGCTTGCGCAGCACCGGCGCGTCGACGAACTGCACCGGCGAGCGGTTGATCTTGTCGCCACCGATCTGCTTGACGCCGGTCTGCAGGGACGCAGGCGCGGCGTGCTCGCCGGAAACGACCTGCAAGGGGATGGAGCGGGCGGGAGGCTGGGTCATGGCAGTCGGGGCACTCAGGCCGGAAGCGAAAGGTCGGGCAATGCGGACGTCGGCTGCAGGACGAGGCCAAACTGGCGGGCCAGTTGGGCGAGCAGCACGGTCTTGACGGCATCCATCCCGGACGGACCACCCAAGTCTAGCACCGAGGTCACCTGCAGGCCCTGATAGCCGCAGGGATTGATGCGGCGGAAGGGCTCCAGGTCCATCGCCACATTGAACGACAGGCCGTGGAAGGTGCAACCGCGCCGCACGCGGATACCGAGCGCGGCGATCTTGGCGTCGCCGACATACACCCCCGGCGCCCCCTCGCGACGCTGGGCCAGGATGTTCCACTCCTCCAGCGTATCGATCAGCGCCTGCTCGATCTTGCACACGTAATCGCGCACACCGATCTTCAGCCGGCGCAGATCCAGCAACGGGTAAACGACCAATTGGCCCGGGCCGTGATAGGTGACCTGCCCGCCGCGATCGACCTGCAGCACCGGAATCTCGCCCGGGGCCAGCACATGCTCGGGTTTGCCGGCCTGGCCCAACGTAAACACCGGCGCATGCTCGACCACCCAGACCTCATCGGCCGTGTGTTCGCCACGCGCATCGGTGAAACGCTGCATTGCACGCCACACAGGCGCGTAATTCTGCTGGCCGAGGTCGCGTAATTGCGCAGGCAGGCCAGCCGTAGAGCTGCTCACGGGCTCGGCCGCTACAGCGTCCACTTCACTTCCGGATGATCGCGCAGCGCCTGATGTGCGGCCTCGAACTGCTCGCGGCTTTCGGCACGGAAGCCAATCTTGACCGAGACATACTTTCCGCTGGAAGAATGCTTCCAGCTCACGCTCTCCTGCAGCAGCTCCACGCCGGTGGCAGCAAGCAGGCGCGGAAGCTCGGTTTCCAGTCCGCGCTCGGCCGTGCCCATGGCGCTGAGCTCGAAGGTGCCGGGAAACTGAAAACCGTGATCGGGGTTGTCGGTGCTGATATCCATCCGCCCATTATCGGGCCGACGATGGGCAAACCCAAGCCCGCCCCGCGCGGAATGGGACAGCGGAGCCGCGCGGCCCCGCTGCGTTACGCCAGCGCCGTCACGCCTGGCGCCGATTGCATCCGCGGCTTACTTGGACAGTTCCAACATGGCCGAGGAGACCCAGCCACGGTTGCCCATCTCGTCCTCGACTTCCCACATGACGCCTTCCTTGGTCCCGGTGGGGTAGAGCATCATGCCTGGCTCCAGCGTGCGCACGGCCGCACCCGTGCCCTTGGCATTGGCCAGCAGACGCCCTGCACGCGTGACCGTGACCGCCTGCTGCGTGTTCGATGCCGCCGCATTGCCGGACAGCCCGCCGAGCTGGCTGACGATGTCGGTGTAGGCCTGCAGATATGCCAGCGTGATCACCTGGCCGATCTCGGTATTGGCGTAACCGCCCGCACCGGCCGCGCCGTAGTCGCCGCCGCTGAAGACGTTGCCACGCGCGCCCCAGCCCAAATCGGTCTTCTTGGCGTTACCTTCAGCCATGGCGACCTGTTCGGAAGAACGCACATCGGTGATGGTCAGCACCACGTCAGCGGTCTTCTTGCTGAGGTTCAGGCCTCCGACCAGGTTGCCGGCATTGCCGCCCACCAGGCCGCCCAACATGCCGGCAATGGCGCTGCCGCCGGCATTGTGGTTCTGCGAAATGAGGTCCGGCGTCATCACATAATCGGCCGCGCGGATCTGGCCCTTGCCCATGTTGGACCGGGCACGCAGATCGCCATTGGCCGCCATATCGCGCTCGCGCTGCGAGGCCGCCATGCCGGCGCCGCGATCCACCAGGGTGAAGCAGCGCGACTTGTTGACGAACACCTTGATCAACTTGGAAGGCGCCGGCAGCTGCTGGCCCGACCACCAGTTGACCGCGTCTTCCGGCTCGATGACCGACAGGCTACCCAGCGACTTGGTGCAGGTCGGGATCTGCGCCACACCCTCCTTGCGCTGATCTTGCGCGGAGCCCTTGAAGGCGTCCTTGAACCCGGCCGACGCCGGCGCGCTAACGCTGGCCAATGCAATACCCAGCACGCTGGACAGCAGCGCTGCGCCCACAGAAATCGTCTTGCTCATGTTACTCCCCTAAACACCTGCGCTGCCGTTGGCAAACGCGATCCGTTGGTAATGAATTGGCCTGCAAAGGCCGCCGTTCCTTGGGGCTGGTTCCCCCGCGGCGGATCATATGCTATCGGCGCCAGCTTTTCATGGCAGCAGCGCTTGCCTGCTGCCTAGGGCTGTCACTGCCACACAGACATCGCACACGGCTGTGTTCGACGGCTGCTACAGCTCGCTTTAGCCGCGGCAAATGACGCGCGCGTTCACACGGCGCAACAGAAGACGCAGGCATTTTTCCGATTCCAGCCCTCCTCCCCAGGTCCTCCATGCTCCGACCGCGCGCGTTGTCTGCTGCCTTGCTGCTTTCTCTCTCCGGGCTGTCGTTGCCGGCCCTGGCGGCGGATCAGTGCGATTCCAGCCGTCTTGGGCGCACGCCGCCTGCGGTGAACTTCCGTGTCGATAACGACTTGTTCGGCGGCGAGGATCAGGACCAGGGGTATTCCAACGGCGCGGTACTGACATTGGTGTCGCCGAACCTGGTCGATTACACCGACGACCCGTGCCTGCCGCGGACTGCGCGGTGGGTCAACAGCTATCTGGAGCGGCTGCACCCGGGCGAGTTCGACCAGCAGAACATGGTGTTTTCCATCGGCCAGGCGATCTTCACCCCGACCGATTACACCCGCCGCGACGTCATCCCGGACGACCGCCCCTATGCCGGCATCCTGCTGGCGAGCTTCGGCTACAACGCGCGTAACGATGCGCACCTGCGCACCACGCAGTTGCAGGTCGGCGTTGTCGGCCCGTGGGCGCTTGCGAAGGAAGCGCAGGATGCGATCCACGATGCACTCGGGGACGAGAAATTCCAGGGCTGGGACAACCAGCTGCACAACGAACCGCTGATCAACCTGGTGCACGAGCGCATGCATCGCTGGCCCGCCGATGCCAGCGGCAATGCCGGTGGGTTCGGCTGGGATTTCATTTCGCATTGGGGCGGCGCGGTCGGCAACATGGCCACGCACTTGAATGCAGGCGGCGAGGCGCGCTTCGGCTGGAAACTGCCGGACGACTTCGGCAGCACCCCGACCCGCCCCGCGGGCGAAAACACCGCCCCCAGCCGGCTCGGGCGCGCCAGCGGCTGGTCCGGCCACCTGTTCGTCACCACCGACGCGCGCTGGGTGATCCGCGACATCACCCTGGACGGCAACACCTTCCGCAACAGCCACAGCGTGGACAAGCGCCCGTTCGTCGGCGATGTGGGCTACGGCCTGGCAGTGATGTACGGCCGCTGGAAATTCGCCCTCGCCCGCTACCACCGTACCCGCGAATTCGACACCCAGCGCGAAACGCCGGTGTATGGCAGTTTTACGATTAGCCGGATGCTTTGACGGCTGGGATTCGGGATTCGGGATTGGGGATTCGCAAGAGCGGGCCAGCGGGATTTGGAAGAGCAGCGCGGGGCTTCGCCGCTGCCCTCGCTTTTTCGAATCCCCAATCCCCAATCCCCAATCCCGCAAACAAAAAAGCCGGCGAAAGCCGGCTTTTTTGTTTGGATCACTCCGATTCCCACCACATCCAGAACGCATCCCAGAGGCGCTTGAAGAATCCGCCCTCTTCGACCGCGTTGATGGCGACCAGCGGGGCCTGGGCGATGACCTTGCCGTCCAGGCTGACCTTCACGGTGCCAACCTGCTGCCCCTGCTTGATCGGTGCCTGCAGGTTCTTGGGCACTTCCATGCTGGGCTTGAGATCGTTGTAGCGGCCGCGCTGCAGGCTGACCAGCAGCGGCTGTGCCACGCCGAGCTGCACTTCATCCTGCTGACCCTTCCAGACCTTCTGCTTGGTGACGACCTTGCCGGGCGCATACAGGCTGTGGGTTTCGAAGAAGCGGAAGCCCCAGTTGAGCAGCGCCAGGCTATCGGTGGCGCGCTGTTCTTCGGAGCTGTCGCCCATCACCACCGCGATCAGGCGCTGATCGCCGCGCTTGGCCGAGCTCAGCAGGCAGTAGCCGGCTTCGGAAGTGTGACCGGTCTTGATGCCGTCCACCGCCGGGTCGCGCCACAGCAGCCGGTTACGGTTGCTCTGCTTGATGGTGCCGACCTGGAATTCCTTGATCTTGTTGTAGGCGTAGGTCTCCGGGTAATCGCGCACCATCGCGCGGCCCAGCAGGGCCAGGTCGTAGGCGGTGGAGTGATGCCCTTCGGCGCTCAGTCCGTGCGCGTTGACGAAGTACGAATCCTTCATGCCGATCTTGGCGGCGTAGCTGTTCATCAGCGAGGCGAAGGCTTCTTCGCTGCCGGCCACGTGCTCGGCCAGCGCGATGGCGGCATCGTTGCCGGACTGGATCGCCATGCCCTTTTCCATGTCTTCCAGACGCGCCGTCTGGTTGACCGGGAAGCCGCTGTAGCTGCCGTCGGTGCCCGCGCCGCCTTCGCGCCAGGCGCGTTCGCTCATCATGACCTGGTCGTCGCGCTTGACCTTGCCGTTCTTGATCTCGGCGGCGACCACGTAGGAGGTCATCACCTTGGTGATGCTGGCCGGCGCCAGCTGCTGGTGGATGTTTTCACCGGCCAGCACCTGCCCGGTGGCGTAGTCCATCAGGATCCAGGACTTGGACACGGCCGGTGCGGGCGCCGGCGGCACCGGCAAGGCGGCCGGGGCGGCAGCCACGGCAGGAGTCGGCTGCGGCGCAGGTGTCTGGGCGCAGACCAGGCCGAAGGCGAACGTGGCCACGGCAGCGGCGGCGAAGCGGAATTTCATTGAAGAACGACTCCTGACGGGCCCGAAAGCCGGGCAATGCGAAATTGTAAGGCGCCGCGGCGATCAGGGCGACGCGTTGCGCGATGCGTGCGCTTGCGCAGTTCAGCGATGGCAGCCAGGCGCACGGACGCTTGCGGTGCCCGAGGCGAACTGCCGAATGCGGCGACACGCACACGTGCGGCATTGCTTGCAGCGCATTCGACGGGCGACGCTGGTGCGCAGGCGTGAGCTGGAGGCAGAGGACGCGAAGGATTTGACGTGCGCGACGTGCATATCGAAGCCGACCTTGGCCGCATCCGCCTCGCAGATGCGCAATGCAGATGCGCAATGTTTACCCGCTGACCGGGTGGGCTCAGCCGTTCCCGATAATGCCACTGCAGCCAGCGCGCAAGCACGGATGCGCTCACGCCCGATCGGCGTCGCAGTGGCCCACCCAGGCGCGCTAATTGACCACGATCTGCGGGCGACCGAACCCGAGGCCGGCGATGCGCTGGGCAATCTCCGACGCATTTGCATGGTCGCGTGCATTCACGCGTAGCCGCCACAGCGTGCGCCCGCCACTTACGATGTCGCTGACGCTGGCGCCGGCAATCCCCGCCGAAGCCAGTTGCGACAGTGCGCGATTGGCGTTTTCGCGGCTGGCGAAACTGGCGACCTGCAGCAGGATGTCGCCGAGCGCAGCTTCGGCCACGCTGGGCGCCTTGGCGGGCGCTGGGTCGGCCTTGAGCGGGCGCGAGGCAGTGCTTTCGGACGGCTTGACCGCCGCAACCGCCACTGGCGGCGCCGCGGCGGGCACGGCGGCGGACGCTGACGGGGCCGGTCGCGGGGCCGCAGCAGCCGGCTTGCCGGTGGCCACACGCACGCCCTGCGCCTTCATCCAGGCATCGAAGTTGTCGGCATTGCCGGGTTGGCGCGAATCGGCGACGCGGTAGCGCCAACGCTCGCCGGCCGCAGTGACCGGTGCACCGGCAGTGGGTGCAGCGGCAGTTGTGGCAACCGCGGTGGCGGTACCGGTGGCGACCGCACGCGGCGGCACGGTGCGGGTGGGCAAGCGCTGCACCAGGCCATCGATCTGGCTGGCGCCGGCAGCCGGCCGCGCCGCGGCAACGGCGGTATTCACCGGTGTCTGGCCACTGCGGCGCTTGGCGAGCAGATTGCCGTTGTCGGCTTCGGTCAGGCCGCGGACTTCGACATTGCCGGTGCCCTTGCCGGTGATGCCCAACTTCACCGCCGCGGCGTAGCTCAGATCGATCACCCGGCCGTCGTGGAAGGGGCCGCGGTCGTTGACGCGCACCACCACCGACTGGCCGGTGTCGGTGTTGGTCACCAGCGCAAAGCTGGGCAGCGGCAAGGTCTTGTGCGCGGCGGTGAAGGCGTACATGTCGTACACCTCCTTGTTGGAGGTCAGCCGGCCATGGAACTTGTTGCCGTAGTACGAGGCGGTGCCGCGTTCGACATAGTCGCCGGGGTTGTCCATCACCACATAGCGCTTGCCCAGCACTTCGTACGGCGAACGATTGCCCACCGCCGAGCGCGGCTCGTTGGTCACCAGCGGCTCGGGGATGCAGGCCACATTGGGCACATGATCGGGCGTGGAGTCTTTCACGCCGGGCTTGTACAAGCCGCCGGCGGTGTAGTCGCCGCGCGTGGACGGATCTTCCTTTGCGGGCGCATACGGCGAGGTGGACGGGCAACCGGTGGCGACATACGCCGGGCCCTTGCCTTCGACCTTCACACCCTTGATCGCGCCGCTGCCGGTGCCGCCGGCGGTCTTCTTCGGTGCGCTGCTACAGGCCGCCAGGCCGAGCATCAGCGCCATCGGGATCAGCCACTTGGGGCCTGCAATGTTGTTCATGCCGGGGGTAACTCCTTGCCGGCGATGGCCTCGGACAGCTGGAACACGGCCATCGCATACATCTTGGAAATGTTGTAGCGGGTGATCGCGTAAAAGTTCTGGAAGCCCAGCCAGTACTGCTTGCCGTTGGCGTCGTCCAGGCTGATCGGGGTAGCGGTGCTGCCGGCCACCACCGGTGCGCTCGGGTGATAGCCGCGCGCCGACAGGTCGGACAGCGTGTACACCGGCGACCAGTCGGTGGGATTGAATTCTTCGTGCCCGGCGGCCAGCGTGGCCGGTACCGCGACCTGCCCGCCACGCACCCAGCCGCCCTTCTTGACGAAGTAATTGGCGATCGAGGCGAATACGTCGTTGTAGTCGGTGAACAGATTACGCTTGCCGTCGGCATCGCCATCCACGCCGAACTGGCGATAGCTGGACGGCATGAACTGGCCCATGCCCATTGCGCCGGCATAGCTGCCGATCAGGGTGCTGACGTCGAGTTGCTCTTCCTTGCCGAGCGCGAACAACTGGGCGAGTTCGTCGCGGAAAAACAGTTCGCGGCGCACTTCGCGTTCGAGCTTGGCCGGGTCGCCGCTGCGCGGATAGCGGAACGCCAGCGTGTACAGCGCGTCCAGCACGCGGTATTTGCCGGCGTTGCTGCCGTAGCTGGTTTCCACCCCGATGATGGCCACGATCACCTGCGCGGGCACACCGGTGGCGGCTTCGACCTTGCTCAGCTCGGCGCGATGTTCGGCGAGAAACTTGCGGCCGCCATCGATGCGCGCCTGGGTGATGAACATCGGCCGGTATTCGTTCCACGGCTTGACCCGTTCGGCCGGGCGCGACATCGCAGTGACAATGGCGTCCTTGAATTGCGCCTGCGCCAGCACCGCTTCGATCTGCGCGGCATCGATGCCGTACCTGGCCGAGGTGTCGCGCACGAAGTTGGCGCGGGCGATCTCGAACGGCACCGGAGTCAGGTCGACTGGCGGAAGCGCGGGCGCCTCGGCGGCGGCGCTGGCCGGCGGTGCTGATGCCGATGGCGCAAGCGGCGGCTTGGCCGGCGGCGCGCTGGCAGCCGGTGGCGGCGACGGAGGACTAGGCTGGGTCGCGCAGGCGACAAGGCCGAGGGTGAGCAGGCAGGTCAGGGTGCGTCGAATCATCGGCCGAGGGTAACAGACATCAGATGAACTTCTGGCAATAAGGCCATGAAAACGAAGAACTTTGGCCAATGTCAAGACTCTCCGCAGCATGCCGCCTCCGTCAGAGCGAACCGGCCAGTGGTCCGCGGCGGGCGCTGAAGGGCGCTTCCCAAGGCCTGCGGCTGGCGGTGGTGGCAGCACCGCGGCCTCGGGCAGATGGATGAGGCCGCTATCGTCGCGTGGCCCTGCCGATCTGCCGGGCCAAGCCCGGCGTCGGCCCCCTTCTCCGGAGCATAGGCTGCCTTCTCGCAGCCGGCCTGCGCTGCTGCGCAGGAGCGTTCGTCAGCGACACGACCGGCGAAGGTCGCGCCGCACCGCTTATAGCTCTGGAAACTGCGAAGCGCCCGGGCAGGTAGGCACCGCACCGTCGAGCTGGACTGCGGTGGTCACCACGTTGCTGCCGCTCGGCGTCAACGCGCTATTGCTCAGACCGATCCGCGCATTGCCGGTGGTATTGCCGAGGTTGTCGGACGCCACGTTCGCCAGCACCAGATCGAGCGGAGCGCTCGCATCGGCGCCCTGCAGGAGCCATCCCTTGCCGCCGCGCCCGTCGACGCTGCGCAAGCCATCGACCACGATCCTGCGAAAGGTCGGGACGTTGCCGCCGCGGGCGCTGCCGTAGAACGGATTGATCACCAGCGGGTTGCTCACTCCGTACAGGCAGGTGTTGCGGTAGGTCACCAGGTCGACCGCCCCTGCCTTGGCCAGGCTGGTCTTGATGCGCAGGCCATTGTTGTCGGTGCTGCGATTGCCGTTGGCATCGGTGGATACGATGACGTTGTTGTCGACCAGCACGTTGCTGACACCGGACATCAATTCGCTACCGATCGAGATGCCGTGGGTGCCATAGAAGCGCGAATTCAGCACGCTGATGTTGGCCGACCTGGACGCAATGGTCTTGATCGCCACGCCATCATCGCCGCTCATCACGTCGCTGTCCTGGATGGTGGCATTGAGCACACTGTCCAGGTCCAGCGCGTCGGTATTGGGACTGGTGGCCGGCGACTTCACGCGCACGCCCCAAATGGTCAGGCCGTCGACGATATGCGCAAAGAAATGGAAGTACGGTGCATTGACCAGGTTGATGTCGTAGAGCGTGAAAGCGCTGGCGTTCTGCAACTTGACCAGGTCCGGGCTGTTCTGCACCTGGCCGGCGCCTTTGGCGGCCTCGCCGAACTCCCACCAGGTGGTGGTCTTGCCCAGCATGGGCAGATCGCCGCGGCCATCGATGGTGCCCTGGTGGCCATTGCGGCGCACCCCCATCACGCCGGATCGAGCGCCCTTGATGGCGATCAACGGCTGGCAGCCTCCGCTTCTGGCGCCTGCCGTGCCGCAACCGTTGCCGTAGTCGGCCGGGTTGCGCGAGCCGTACACGGTGACGCCTTGATCGACGACCAGTGTCACGCCAGCGGGGATCGACAACGGGCCAGTCAGGAAGGCGTCGCCGCTGCCGGTGGTCAACAGCACGCTACCGTGCTTGCTGGCGCAATCGGTCAGCGCGGCCTGGATGGCCTGGGTATCGGGCGGCGCGCTTTCCAATGCCGGGTCGAATTGGCGATCGCTGGCGGTCCGGCCGGCACGCAGCAGCTTGCAGGTGGCCGGAACGACCGGCTCGGACAGCGGACGGGAATCGCCAGTGGCGAAATCGATGGCGGCGGCATGACCGGCCAGCGCCAGACAGGCACCGCCGATGGCAGTGGCGAGCAGTTTCATCGGGGAGATCACTCGAATGCGAAGGAATGTGTCGCCTGCACGTCGCGATCGACGCAGTGGCGCCAGCGTGCGGACTCTACAAGCGCCCGGCGCAGCTGGCGGCAGCGATTGCGAATCGGCCACCGTGGCACCGAACCAGTCGCCCAGGGAGCCGGTTTTACAGGCTCCCGCAAAACTCCAGACGCCGACGCGACTTCAAGGTCGCCGGATCAAGAGCCCTCAGCAGAGTGGCGATCCTCCGTCTGAGCGCCGACTGCCATCGCCGTCGATGCCGACTGAAGCAGCCATGGCGATGCACTGCATCTGCCCGACGGCGAGCGGCCGACGATCACCTGCGCTGGCTGCTGCACAGGACTGCGCTCCTAGGTGCCTTGCACGCGCGATGGCATGGGTCTTGTTGAGCCAACATTCCAGTCACCACACGCGGCCGGCTTGACCAGTTTATCCAAGGGCACCAGTGAATTTAATTCGCGTAGTTTTCAGTGGCAAATAATACCCCGGCCCACCGCTCCATTTACTCGAATTATATTAGATAAAATTCCCCGTTATATACATCCATATCCGACCCACGCGCTTTCGTGACTTTCTCCGCAATTCCATCTTATCCATTAACTTCACTATAGACAAAATGCGCGACGCTCAGGCAACAATTAAATGCGCCACTGGCGATATCCCCCGCAGCCTGCAACAGGCCGCCCTTCTCCAACCCAAATAAAATTTAAATGACCATATATTCGAACGCACGTGATTTCAGGAAAGCCGCATGCTGTGCCTTGCTCGCATTGGCAGCGGGAGTCGCCACGACGGCCAGCGCGCAGCAGGCCGTTCCCATTTTTGCGACAAATAAAAACCCCGGCGTAAAAGCAATTTTCGTACAGAACGTCAACGTTCGCAGCGGATGGAGCTGCACCCCGGTACCTTCGAACGGCAGGACCACAACCCTTGCCTCGGTTCTTGTCGGCTCCACATTTCAAGTGGGTGGATTCAGCACGACCGACTGCAGACTCGGCACTGCGCTGCGAACCCTGAACCAGCCGACGTTTACAGTCGGCAACGTGTTTCAAGTCTTTATCGACGTTAACGGCAGCATCCGAGTTTCCCAATAAGGCTGCAACGCTCAGCACTGACACGCGCGGCAGCCCTTCCTGCCAGGGGCTGCCGCGTCGCCAGCAAAAGGGACAATGTTCAAGGCGCGCCTGCCGTACGATCCCGGCGCTGGCGGAAGTGCCCGCCGGACAATGCGGGAATGGACGACGTCGTGGCGCATATGATTGCCGTGCTCGGCGCGATGGCATGGACATCTTCGAGCGCCTTATTTCAGTCGCTGCGCGCATCGGTGTTTGAACGGCATATTTTCGGCACGGCTCAGTAACCGTGCACCGGTCGATGCGACTTTACTGCCATGACCAGGCCCAGGCCGGCCAGCAACGACACCGCCGAGGTGCCGCCGTAACTCATCAGCGGCATCGGCACGCCCACCACCGGTAGCAGGCCGGAGATCATGCCGCCGTTGACCAGCACGTAGACGAAGAACGCCAGGCCGGTGGCGCCGGCAACCAGGCGCGAATAGGTGTCGCGCGCCTGCGAGGCGATCCACAGGCAGCGGCCGATGACGATCAGGTACAGGGTCAGCACGGTGGCGACGCCGATCCAGCCGAATTCTTCGCTGAGCACGGAAAACGCAAAGTCGGTGGTCTGTTCGGGAATGAAGTTCAGGTGCGATTGCGAGCCCAGACCCCAGCCCTTGCCGTTCAGCCCACCCGAACCGATCGCGATCTTGGACTGGATGATGTTCCAGCCCGCGCCAAGCGCGTCGTTTTCGGGGTTGAGGAACATCATGATGCGGTCCTTCTGGTACGGCCGCAGCAGCCAGAACCACGCCACCGGCGCAGCCGCGGATACACCACCCACACCAACGACCACCCACCACCACGGCAGGCCGGCCAGCAACAGCACGAACACGCCGCTGGCAGCAATCAACACGCCGGTGCCGAAGTCCGGCTGCAACATGATCAGCGCGGTGGGCACGCCGATAATCACGCCGGTCACCAGCACGGTGGCAATGCGCGGCGGCAGCGGCATGCGGTGGAGATACCAGGCCGCCATCATCGGCAGGCTGATCTTGAGCAGTTCTGCCGGCTGCAGGTAGAACACTTTCAGGTCCAGCCACTGCCGGCCGTACTTACCGGTGCCCAGCGCGAAGACCGCCAGCAGCGGCAGCATCGACAAGCCGTACACCCACGGTGTCCAGGCGCGCAGGCGCAGTACCGACATGCGTGAAATGCCCCACATCGCTGCTGCCCCGATGATGAAGCGGATGCCCTGCGCCAGCATCAGGTGCTCGCCATTGGCAGTGCCGCCGGCGCTCTTGAGCACCGACAGGCCGATGGCCATCAGGCCGCCCAGCGCCAGGCACAGCACCCAGTCCAGGCTGCGCGTAAAGCGCGCAGCCATGTCCACCAACCAGCGCAGGATGTCGCTCAATGGTCGGTCTCCTGCACCGCGTCCGGCACATCCGGCACCACCGGTTGCGCGGGAGTGTTGGGGTCCAGCGCAACGGCGCTCTGGCCGATCACCACTGGCAGCTCGTCCAGCGTGGCAGCGGCGGCGTCGCCGGCGGCGCGCGCGTCGGTGACGCCGGCTTCGAACTGATTGACGCCCACGGCGGTCATGCCCAGCTCGCTGTCCAGCGGCTCCAGACCGGCGGGCATCTTGCCCAGCAGCCAGGCATCGAAGATCTTGCGTGCGATCGGTGCCGCCGAACTGGTGCCGAAACCGCCGCCTTCCACCGCCACCGCCACCGCGATGACCGGGTTGTCGGCCGGCGCGAAGCCGACGAACAGGCCGCGGTGACGCAGGTGCAACGGCAGGCTGCGCGGGTCCACTGCCGCCACGCCCTTGCGGCTGACCACCTGCGCGGTGCCGGTCTTGCCCGCCATCTGGTACGGCGCGCCCGGGGTGATCGCATAGCCGGTGCCGCCGGGCCGCATGGTGTCCATCATGCCCTCGCGCACCACCTGCAGATGCGCCGGGTTCTGGCTGAGCGGCTTGCCGGGCGGCTGGATCATCGGCTCCCAGGGATGATCGAAACCGGTGCGTTCTTCCAGCACCAGGTGCGGGCGCAGCAGCAGGCCACTGGCGATCGCCGAGACGCCGCGCACCAGCTGCAGCGGCGTGACCTTCCAGTCGCCCTGGCCGATGGCGATGTTGACCGTGTCGCCGGGATACCAGCGCTCCTTGCGCGTCTTGTACTTGTAGGCCGGCGACGGCAGGATGCCGCCGATTTCGCCCAGCAGGTCCACCCCGGTAGGCTGGCCGAAGCCGTACTCGGACATATAGTGGTCGAAGCGCTCGATGCCCATATCCACCGCCAGGCGGTAGTAGTAGGTATTGACCGACTGGGCGATCGACTTGCGCAGGTCGGTCCAGCCATGCCCGCCGCGGTGCGAATCGCCCCAACCGCGGCTGACGCCGGGCAGGTAGAACATGCCGGTGGACAGCACCCGGTCTTCCGGCCGGCGCAGGCCGCTGTCCAGGCCGGCCAACGCGATCAGCGGCTTGAGCGTGGAGCCCGGCGCCACGCCGCCCAGCACCAGCCGGTTGAACTGCGGCCGGGACGGGTTGTCGTTGAGCATCTTGAAATCGGTGTGCGAGATGCCGTTGACGAACAGGTTGGGGTCGTAGCTGGGCAAGCTGACCATGCCCAGGATCTCGCCGGTGCGCGGGTCCATCGCAATGGCCGCCCCTTCGTGCTCGCCGAAGGCGGCCACCATCGCGCGCTGCAGGTCGGCGTCTACCGACAGGCGCAGATCCGCACCCGACTGCGGCGCGACCCGGCCGACGGTGCGGATGGCCCGCCCCTGCACATTGGTTTCGACCTGCTCGTAACCGACCTGCCCGCGCAGATCCTGCTCGTAGTAGCGCTCCAGCCCGGATTTGCCCATATGGGTGAGCGCAGCATTGCCCTCGCCCAGCACTGCCAGGTCTTTTTCGTCGATCCGGCCCACATAACCGATGATGTGCGCGAACAACGGGCCGTAGGGATAACGCCGGGTCAGATACGGCTCCAGCTCCACGCCGGGGAAGCGCCAGCGCTCCACCGCGAACCGTGCCATCTCTTCATCGCTCATGCGCAGCTTGAGCGTCACCGGCAGGAAGCTGCGGCGTGCGCGGCGCTCGCGGTTGAAGCGCTCCAGATCCTCCGGCGCGATCGGGATCACCTTGCCCAACGCGTCCAGCATGGCGTTCATGTCGGCGACCTTGTCGGGGGTCACGTCCAGACGGAAGGCCGGCACGTTTTCGGCCAGCAGCCGGCCGGTGCGGTCGTAGATCATGCCGCGCCCGGGCACCACCGGTTTGGGCTTGATGCGGTTGGCCTCCGAACGGGTGGCGTAGACCTCGTGGTCGAGCACCTGCAACTTGAAATACCAGCCGCCCAGGCCGACCAGGCAGATCACCACCATCACAAAGCCCAGCACCGCGCGACGGCGGAACTGTTCGGCCTCCGCATGCGGATTCTTGGGATGACGGCGCCCGTGCATGGCTTACTTCTTGCCCCGCTTGCCCAGCCGCACCGCATCCAGCACCACGAACAGCGGCGGCCACAGCGCCATGCCCAGCAGCGGCGCCCACCAGTAGCTCCACGGCAGGGTCGGCTCGCCCACCGCCAGATGCACCGCCGAAGACACGATGCGGTCGTTGAGCAGTAGCCCGCCGATGGCCAGCGCCTGTTGCGAGACCGGGAAAAAACGCATGCGCGCGCGGAAGCGCTGCAGGATGAAGGTCATGATCACCAGCCGCAGCGCCTGTTCGCCGAGCAGCCCGCCATACAGCAGATCAGCCAGCACGCCGGCCACGAAGGCCAGGCCCAGCCCAACCCGGTCCGGCTCCTCGATCACCCAATACGCCAGCACCAGCGCCAGCCAGTACGGCCGCAGCGGCTGCACCACCATCGGCAACGGCAGCAGGCCCAGGACCAGCGCAATGAAGATGCTCGCCGGCAGGATCCAGGTGTTGCGCATGCGGGTCATTGGTCCGTCTCCTGCGGAGAAGAACGGGATTGGGGATTGGGGATTGGGGATTGGTTAGAAGCGGCCGCCTGTGCTGGTGCGGCGTTGCCGTTGCCGTTGCCGTTGCCCCTTCCAGCGTCTCCACTCCCTGAAGCCTGTGAGCCCTGCGATGACGCTGCGCGGGAACCGCGGGTCTGGAGTTCAGGGCCGTTCGACCCAGGAGGACTGGCCGGCAGGCTGGCGTGGCCGCTGGATGCTGACGCTGATGCGCGGGCCGACTGGACACCAGGCGCGGCAGGTGTCGACACGGACTGTGTGCGCGGCGCGGGAACAGTGCCGGTGCCCGATGCCGCAGCGGCCGTCGGACGCGCGGTATCAATCATTACGTTGGAAATCCCGCCCACCGGCGTGCGTGGCGTGGCAGCCACCGGCGCGCTGGCGGCTGCCGCGCCGCCGTTGCTGTTGTCGCTGTTGCGAATCCCAACTCCCGAATCCCCAATCCCGGCCCCCGGCACCAACCGCAACGGCTTGCCGGCACGCAGCAGCAACACATCGCGGCCGCGATCGAGCTTGGCGGCCGGGGTCAGTTCGCCGACCAGGAAGGCGTGGGTATCGTCGGGATGCAGTTCGGAGACCTTGCCGACCGGGAAGCCGGCCGGGAAGCGGCCGCCCAACCCCGAGGTGACGATTTCATCGCCCACCTGCACGCCGGCACTGAGCGGGATGTCGCGCAGTTCCAGGCGGTCGCCGCGCCCGTAGACGATCAGCCGCACGCCATTGCGCGCCACGCTGACCGGCACGGCGTGGTCGGGGTCGGTGAGCAGCAACACGGTGGAATGCAGCGGGGTGACTTCGATCACCTGTCCCATCAGGCCGCCGGCATCGATCACCGCCTGGCCCAGCACCACCCCTTCGCGGCTGCCAGCGTCCAGCAGCAGGCGTTGGCGCGTCGGATCCAGATCGATGTTCAGGATCGGCGCCAGTTGCACGTCCAGACCGCGGCGCTCGGCCACGTTGAGCAGTTCGCGCAGTTGCGCGTTGTCCAGGGCTGCGGTCTGCAACCGGGTCAGGCGCGCATTGGCGACCAATAGCTGATTGCGCAGATCCCGGGTCTCCTCCACCAGTTGCGCATGCGTTGCGGCGTTGTCGCGCACCTGCGAGCCGATGCGCCCCGGCAGCCCGGCCACCGCCCAGATCGGCTGGATCAGCAGATTGGCCTGCATGCGCACCTGGCTCAGCCAGCCACCGCGGCTATCGAGCGCGATCAGCACCACCGCCAGCACCAGATAAACCAGCAGCCGCAGCGTGGAGGTGACTTCGCCCGGACGGGAGGCGACGGGAGGACCGGCGTAGGAGGGCACGTTAAGGCCGGGATTCGGGATTAGGTATTGGGGATTCGAGGAGCAGTTGGCGGCCCCCGGTACGACTAAGCGTTAGACAAACAGGGCTACACCGCAATCGGTCAAGGCCGAAGGCCGGGACACGCTTTGCGAATCCCGAATGCCGACTCCCTAATCCCGAGCGCTTCACTCCGGCGCGAAGAACTCGTTGCCGTGCATGTCCACCAGCTCCAGCGCACGGCCGCCGCCGCGGGCCACGCAGGTGAGCGGGTCGTCGGCCACCTGCACGTGCAGGCCGGTTTCTTCGGAGATCAGGCGGTCCAGGTCGCGTAGCAGCGCGCCGCCACCGGTGAGGACGATGCCGCGCTCGGCCACGTCGGCACACAGTTCCGGCGGGGTCTGCTCCAGCGCCAGCTTCACCGCCGAGACGATGCCCGACAGCGGCTCATGCAGCGCTTCGAGCACTTCGTTGGAGTTGATCTTGATCATCTTCGGCACGCCCTCGGCGAGGTTGCGGCCGGAGATTTCCATCTCCTGCACCTCGTCCTGCGGGTAGGCGCAGCCGATCTGCAGCTTGATGCGCTCGGCGGTAGCTTCACCGATCAGCATGCCGTGGTTACGGCGCACGTAATTGGTGATCGACTCATCGAAACGGTCGCCGCCCACACGTACCGATTGCGAGTACACGATGCCGTTGAGCGAGATCACCGCCACTTCGGTGGTGCCGCCGCCGATGTCGATGACCATCGAGCCGCGCGCCTCGGTCACCGGCATGCCGGCGCCGATCGCTGCGGCCATCGGCTCTTCGATCAGATACACATCGCGCGCACCGGCCTCTTCCGCAGATTCCTTGATGGCGCGGCGCTCGACCTGCGTGGAGCCGGCCGGCACGCACACCAGTACGCGCGGGCTGGGGCGCAGGAAGCGCGATTTGTGCACCTTCTTGATGAAGTGCTTCAGCATCGCCTCGGTGTAGGTGAAGTCGGCGATGACGCCGTCCTTCATCGGGCGGATGGTGGTGATGTGGCCGGGGGTACGGCCGAGCATCTGCTTGGCCTCCGCGCCGACGGCAGCGACCGAGCGCGTGCCGCCGATTGCGCGATCCTGCCGCACCGCAACCACCGACGGCTCGTTCAGCACGATGCCCTGTCCGCGCACGTAGATCAGCGTATTGGCCGTGCCCAAATCGATGGACAGGTCGTTGGAGAACATGCCGCGGAGTTTCTTGAACATCGAGGGAGTCGTTCCTGGGTGAGTCGCATGCCCGCCGCCAGACTGGCGAAAATTTGGGCAGAAAACGAAGTCGGCTAGCCTAGCAATCCCCCCCGGGGTGAGCAAGGAAAAATCGGCGATTTCGCCCCCGTTTTCATGTGGCGGTCACGCCGGCCATGGCATGCGGTTGTGGCCCTGATCGGCCGCAGCCGTTACCCTTTGCGCCGCGGCGCACGCGCCGTCCCGCTGCCATGCCCGGCAATTGGCGGGTTTTCCCAACGCAAAGGCCCGACTCGATGTCCGCACTGATCTGTGGTTCCCTCGCCTACGACACCATCATGGTGTTTCCGGACCAGTTCAAGAACCACATCCTGCCGGACAAGGTGCATATCCTGAATGTGTCGTTCCTGGTGCCGCGCATGCGCCGCGAATTCGGCGGCTGCGCCGGCAACATCGCCTACAACCTGCATCTGCTCGGCGGCGCGCCGATCCCGATGGGCACCGTCGGCCAGGATTTCGGCCCGTACCGCGAACACTTCGAAACGCTGGGCATCGACCTGTCGCGGGTGAAGATCATCGACGACCTGTTCACCCCGCAGGCGTTCATCACCACCGACCACGACAACAACCAGATCACCGCCTTCCATCCGGGCGCGATGATGCGCAGCTACGAAAACCACGTGAAGGATGTGCCGGGCGTGACCCTGGGCCTGGTCGGCCCGGACGGGCGCGAAGGCATGATCCAGAACGCGGAAGAGTTCGCTGCCGGCGGCATCCCTTTCATCTTCGACCCCGGCCAGGCGATGCCGCTGTTCAACGGCCCGGAGCTGCGCCAGTTCATCGAACAGGCCCAGTACGTGGTGGTCAACGACTACGAGTCGAACCTGTTGCAGGAACGCACCGGCTGGGACGAAAAAGACATCGTCTCGCGTGTGCAGGCCTATATCACCACGCAGGGCCCGAAGGGCGCACTGGTGCATACGCCGGAAAAGACCTACGACATTCCGCCGGCGCACGAGCGCCGCGTGGTCGACCCGACCGGCTGCGGCGATGCGTTCCGCGCCGGGCTGATCTACGGCATCCAGGGCGGCTACGACTGGTTGACCATCGGCCGCATGGGCAACCTGATGGGCGCGCTGAAAGTGGAACACCCGGGCACCCAGAACCAGCGCTTCGACTTCGCCGAGTTCAACGACCAGTTCAAGCAGCAGTTCGGCTACGCGTTGTAGCCGGGAGTGGGGATTCGGGAGTCGGGAGTTATAAAAGCTGGGTCCTGGCGCCTCGAGGCCACGAGGAACCGCGCGATGGCGCGGTTTTTTCGTTTTGGCCCAGGCGAAAAGGCAGCCGCCCCCAGCCGAGCCGCTTTTGCCAATCCCGACTCCCGAATCCGCATCCCCGGCGTTTGCTGCACCGCGGTTTGAGCCTCGCCCCGGTTTATGCGTCACTGCCGCTCTGGCCCCGGGTAGGGACCGAGGAAGCGCCACGTGTCGGAAGTGACTGTCGCCAACCTCCTGCAAGCCACGGCCGGGCCCTTGTCCGATGCCCAGGCCGAATCGGCGCTGCTGGCGCGGATGCGCCGCTTCCGCCAGATCGAACCGCTGCCGCCGGCGCTGGCGCGCTCGTGGCAGCGCTGCCTGGACGAGTATGGGCTGAGTCCGGATACCCCCCCGTTGCCGATGGTCCACGACGGTAGCGGGCTGCGCGAGCGCCAGCAGCGGCTCGAGGAAGTGCTGCGCATCGCCAAGGTGGAGATGGAGAACCTCTACGAGCAGATCGCCGGCGGCGGCTATGCCGTGGTGTTCGCCGACGCGGAGGCGACCTTGCTGCACAGCGTGCAGGACCCGGCACTGCTGCGCGAATTCCGCCAGACCGGGTTGTTTTGCGGCGCCAGCTGGGCCGAGCGCTACCAGGGCACCAACGGCATCGGCACCTGCGCGGTGGAGCGCAGCGCGCTCGGCGTGCACCGTGGCGAGCATTACCTGGCCCGGCATCTGCCGCTGTCGTGCAGCGGTGCGCCGATCCTCGACCCGCACGGGCAATTGCTGGCGGTGCTGGATGCGTCCACGCCGGACGCGCGCGACACCAAGCTGGTACAGCGCCACACCAGCGCGTTGGTGCGCATGTCGGCGGCACAGATCGCGCGTTCGTATTTCCTGGAGCAGTACAGGCATGCGTGGATCTTGCGCTTCCACAGCCGCCCGGAGTTCGCCGGCCTGTTGCACGAGGCGCTGATGGCGATCGGCGCCGACGGCTGCGTGCTGGCCGTCAACGAAGCGGCGCTGGAACAGCTCGGCAAGGGCGACCGCAGCCTGCTGGTCGGGCGCGACATCTCGCAGGTGATGCAGCTGGACTTCGACACCGTGGAGCAGCGTGCGCGCAACGCTGCCAGCACGCTGTGGTCGATCCGCTGCGCCTGCCACGGGCGCCGTTTCTTCGCCCTGGCGCAGCCGCCGCGCCGCAACGCGGTTGCTGGCGGCGCGCACGCCACCCCCGCCGACGATGGCGAGGCCGCTTACGCACGCGAACACGTCGGCTCCGATCCGCGCATGCGCCACAACCTGGACAACGCGCTGAAGCTGGTCGCGCATCGCGTGTCGATCCTGATGTGCGGCGCCACCGGCACCGGCAAGGAGGAGTTCGCCAAGGCGGTGCACCGCGGCTCGCCATGGGCAGCGCGGCCGTTCGTGGCGGTGAACTGTGCGGCGATTCCCGAGGCGCTGATCGAGAGCGAACTGTTCGGCTACGCGCGCGGCGCGTTCACCGACGCCGCGCGCGAAGGCCGTCACGGCAAGCTGCTGCAGGCCAGCGGCGGCACCCTGTTCCTGGACGAAATCGGCGACATGCCGCTGCCGCTGCAGACGCGGCTGCTGCGCGTGCTCGAAGAACAGAGCGTGACCCCGCTGGGCAGCGACCGGGCAATGCCGCTGGAGCTGCACGTGATCAGCGCCAGCCACCGCGACCTGGCGCAGATGGTGGCCGCCGGCGAATTCCGCGAGGACCTGTACTACCGCCTCAACGGCGTGGTGCTGCATCTGCCGCCGCTACGCGAACGCAGCGACAAGGCCGAACTGATCCGCACCCTGTTGCGCGAGGAAAACAGCGAGCGCAGCGTGCGCATCAGCGAAGATGCGCTGCACAAGCTGCTCAGCTACGCCTGGCCGGGCAACCTGCGCCAATTGCGCAATGTGCTGCGCACGGCGGCCGTGCTGTGCAGTGACGAGGTGATTCGCCTGCCGAATCTGCCGCAGGAGATCGTCGACGCGGGCAGCGCACCTTGCCTGGTCGATGCGCGCGCGGTCGCGGCCGACGATATGCCCGGCCGCGTTGCATTGGATCAGGCCGAACGGCTGGTGCTGCAGCAACAACTCGAACGCCATCGCTGGAATGTCAGCCGCACCGCCGATGCCCTGGGCATCAGCCGTAACACCTTGTACCGCAAGTTGCGCAAGCACGGGCTGGAGACCGGGTGAATCGGGAATCGGGAATCGGGAATCGGGAATAGATAAAAGCAGCGCGCTGACGCTCTACGATTCCCGATTCCCGATTTCCCGCGATCAAAGCGCCCAGCGCACGCCGATCAGGTACTGCCGGGGCACCCCCGGTGCGAGAAATCGTGCCGGGCCGGTTTCCACTGGCGCATCCTGCGGGCGTGCGAGTTCGCCGTCGGGAAACACGTCTTCGGCCACCGCGGCATAGGTGGCATAGCGGCGGTCGAAGACGTTGTCGATCCGGGCGAACAGCGACACCCGCGCGTTGATGGTCCAGCGCGCCTGCAGGTCGACCAGGGCATAGCCGGCGGTGCCGATGTCGATACGGTCGGGCGCGGCCTGGCCTTCTTCGGCATTGTCGACCTGGCCATCTTCGTTGCCGCTGGCCACCCGCCCGGAGACCGCACGCACGCCCACGCCCAGCGTCAGCGCATCGCGTTGCCACTCCACCCCGAGCTTGAGGTTGTGCCGCGGTAGCGCGGCGATCCGCAGTCCCGGCCGCAGCGCGATCACACGCTCGCCGGACAGCAATTGGCCGTCGCTGCGGTAAGTGGCATCCAGGTAGCTGTAGCCGGCCGACCACTGCCAATCGCCGCTGCGCAGATGCAGTGCCGCGTCCACGCCCTGATAGCGCGTGCGGCCGACATTGTCGAAGTAACCCAACTGCATATCCGGTGCGCGCAAGAACAGAATGTCGTCGCGATTGTCGGCGCGGTAGACCGACAGCGTGGCGTTGCGATCGGCCGACGGCGTCCAGCGCGCGCCCAGTTCGTAGGTGCGCGAGATGATCTGCTCCAGGCGCGGATCGGCCTGCAGACCGGTCGGCAACCGACATGGCTGAGTGGGATCGGCGCAGCCCAATTCGATGGCGGTCGGTGCACGGCTGTTCTGCGCGACCGAGCCGTAGAGCGTCACCGCCGATGCGAGCCGCCGGGTCAGCCCCAGCGACGGGTTGGCTTTGGCATAAACGAAGCGCTCGCGTGGGCGGTCGCCGTCGTCGGCGGTGGAAAGAACGTTGTCCACCACCACATGATTCCAGCGCACCGCGGCGGTGAGATGGGTGGCATCGTCCAGTGCCCAGGTGTCGGCCAGGAACACGCCCAATGTCTGCGTACTGCCGCGCACGCCGGAAAAGAACGCGCGGTCTGTCGCCGGATCTGCAACGACCGAGCGGTCGGGCTGCACCCACCCGTCGCGGGCGAATTGCCGATAACGCACATGGCCGCGATCGAAAGTGGCGCCGGTGGTGAGCGCATGCGCGCCCCATTGCATGCTCAGATTGAGCGCAACGCCCTGCGCGTGCTGACGCATCTGGGTGGTGTTGAGCGCGCCGGTGTGCAGCGTGTCGGCATCGGTGCGGGCGACGTCGCAATCGGCATCCAGTGCGCTGCCATCGGTGGCGTAACCGGAAGCGCACTCTTCGACGAATTCCTCGTAGTCCTGCCCGATGTCGCCATTGACGGTGTCGCGCCGCCCCATCTTCGAATAAGCCAGCGCGTGCAGCGCAGTGTCTGCATCGAAACGATGGTCCAGCTGCACGCTCAATAGCGTAGTGCGATTGCGGGTGAGATCGGGCGATGTGTAGACCGAGCGCCGATCGGCGCGATACAAGCCGGGCTCCGGACCTTCGTCGGTGTAGCGTGTATCGGGCAGCAGACCATTGCCGATCAGACGGCTGCGTCCGTGCAACAGCGACAGGCTCCAGTCGGTCTGCTCGCCTTGCTTGCCGACCTTGCCGAACACGGTGCCAAGCCGGCCTTCGGAGGCAGCGCGCCAGCCGTTTTCGTCGAAGCCGGTCAGCGCGACAAAGCCATGCCAGCCGTCGGCGCCGGCAACGCCGTAACTGGCATCCAGCCGCTTGCGCGCGCCGCTGCCGATGCTCGCTTCCCCCTGTAATCCGGGCGCGGTCAGCCCGGAGGCGGTAGACAGCACCACCGCGCCACCCAGCGTGTTCGGCCCGAACAGCGGGTTGGAACCCGGCATCAGCGTCACGGCGCTGATTGCCGCTTCGGGCAGCATGTCCCAGCTGACGATATCGGCGAACGGTTCGTTGAAGCGCACGCCATCCAGATACACCGACACCCCCTGCGAGGCGCCCGGCAGCGCCGACGCACGAAAGCCATGGAAGGTGAGATCGTTCTGGAACGCACTGCCCTGCACGTCGTTACCGTCCACGCCCACGAAGCGGCGCTGCAGCAGATCGCTCAGGTTGTTGCTGCGCCCACGCGACAGTTCGGCATTGCTTGCCGACTGCACCATGTACGGCAATTGCGCCGCATCGATGGTGGTGCCCGGGATCGGCGTGGCGGTCACCTCGATACGGTCCAACCAGGTGACTTGCGGCGCTTCCGCTGCAACGGCCACTGCGCTGCGTGCGAGCAAGGTCATGGCGCATGCGCCTGCCAATCCCCTGCGATGCAGCGTCGCTGTCCTGCATCTGCCTGCTGCCATGTGCGTCTCCTTCAATACACCACGATGGATTTGATGCCGCGTGCCGCACGCAGGTCCGCCAACGCCTGGTTGATGTCGTCCAGCGCCAGCGTGCGCGTGATCAGCGGCGCCAGTTGAATGTCGCCGTGCAGATAGCGTTCGACATAACCAGGCAACTCGCTGCGGCCTTTGACGCCACCAAAGGCGCTGCCGCGCCACACCCGCCCGGTGACCAATTGAAACGGGCGCGTGCTGATTTCCTGCGTGTCCTCGGCCACGCCCAGGATGACGCTCTCGCCCCACCCCTTGTGGCAGCACTCCAGCGCGGCGCGCATCGCACCGACATCGCCGATGCATTCGAAGCTGTGGTCGGCGCCGCCATCGGTCAGGTCCACGATCACCTGCTGGATCGGCGCACCGTAGTCGCGCGGATCCAGGCAATCGGTGGCGCCCAGCGTGCGTGCCAGTGCGAATTTCGCAGGGTCGATGTCCACCGCGATGATGCGACCGGCCTGGGCCAGCACTGCGCCCTGTATCACCGACAATCCGATGCCGCCCAACCCGAACACCGCCACGCAATCTCCCGGCCGCACATGCGTGCTGTTGAGCACCGCACCGACGCCGGTGGTGACCGTGCAACCGAGCAGGCAGGCCTGCTCCAGCGGCGCATCCGGATGGATGCGTGCGACCGCAATCTCCGGCAATACCGTGTATTCGGAAAACGTGCTGGTGCCCATGTGATGCAGGACCGGACGCCTGTGCAACGAGAACCGGCTGCTGCCATCGGGCATCAGGCCACGTTCCTGGCTGCTGCGAATCGCCTGGCACAGATTGGTACGGCCGGAACGGCAGAATTTGCACACGCCGCATTCGGGCATGTACAGCGGAATCACGTGATCGCCGGCCCGCACGCTGGTGACGCCGATCCCGACGTCTTCGACAACACCGGCGCCCTCCTGCCCCAGGATCGCCGGGAAGCTGCCGGCGTGGCCATGCGCCAACGCATGCGCATCGCCATGGCAAATGCCGGTAGCGACCAGGCGCACCAGCACCTCACCGGGACGCGGCGGCTGCAGGTCTACCTCTTCGATGGTCAACGGCTGGTGCGGACCCCAGGCCACCGCAGCGCGTGTCTTCATCCGGCCTCCCTGACGCGCGTCGGCCTGCCGGCCGCTCAGCGCGCGATGATCACGCCCCACGGCAGCTCGCCGACGGGGATCTGTTTGAGTTCGCGCAAGCTGGCGGTGTCGATCACGCTCACGCTGTTGGAACGCCCGTTGGCAACGTAGAGCTTGTCGCCGGCCGGCGTCAGCGCCGGATTCCACGGACGCTGCCCGACCGGGATCTCGGCCAGGGTGCGTGCGGTCTTGAGATCGATCACGCTGACCGTGCCGGCGCCCCCGTTGGAGGCATACAGCCGCGCGCCATCTCCCGACAGCGCCACGCCGGCGGTGCGCACGCCGGCCGGCAGGCTGGCGCGCCGCTGACGCGTCTGCAGGTCGATCACGTCCACCACGTTGGCGGTTTCCTGGGCGATGTACACGCTGTGCCCGTCGGGTGCGAACGCCATGCCGCGCGGATGCCCGCTGGTGGCCACCACGCCGCGCGATCGATGCGTGGCCAGCTCGATCATGTCCATGTCGTTGGAGCCTTCATTGCTGGTGAGCAACCACTTGCCATCCGGGGTGTAGGCGCAATGCTCCGGCGCCTGCCCGCGCGTGGCGATCACCTGCTGCACGACAAATTGCGCCGCGTCGATCAGCGCCACCTGATTCTGGCCTTCCACGCATACCGCGAACTGCTTGCCGTCCGGCGACAACGCGATGCCCTCGGCGTTCTCGCCGATGTCCACGCTGCGCAACACCGCATCTTTTTCGGTATCGAGTTCGACCAGCCGGTGATGCTCGGCATCGATCAGATACAGATGCCCCTGTGGGCCGGGCAATAGCTGCTGCAAGCGCTTGCCGAGCTGGCCCTGCGCGCTGAGCGTGCGCACCACGGTATCGGTGTGCGTATCGATTACCGAGACGGTGCCACTGCGTTGATTGGGCACATACGCAAACACCGGCGGCGTTGCCGGCGCCGGTGCTGCAGGGCCCGTCGTCGCGGGTGCGGCGGTGGAGGCCGGCGAGGCAGCGTCGCGCTGGCAGCCGGCCAGCAGCAGCGTGGCCAGCAGCGTTGCCGCAAGCATGCATGGCCAGCGAGCAGGCGCTGGCCTCATTGCGCCTTGCCTGCAGTCTTGTTGATCGAGTGGATGAAGGCGAGCAACTTTTCGGTATCGCCGGGCTTGAGCACCGGCGCGAACGGCGGCATCTGCCCGACGACCTTTTCGTGCCCGACGCGGGTCTTGCCGTGGGTGATCATGGCCGCGGTGCCTTCATTGATCAGCGTACGCAGGGTGTCGTCGTCGCTGCCGTACACCCAGATGTCGTTGGTCAGCGGCGGGCACATGCCACCGCCACCGGTACCGCCATGACAGGCATTACAGCCGGCCGAGAAATAGATCTTCTTGCCTTCGGCGACCAGTTCGGGCGTGACCTTGACCTCGGGTCCCTTGGGAATCGGCACGATCGTGGCAGGTGGTGCGACCGGCGTCGCTGGATCCGGGGCAGGCCCGGCCGCCACATTCGGCATCCCTGCGGCCGCAGGTGCAGGTGCAGACGCTGTGCTGTCGGCGGCTGGCGCAGGCGCCGGTGCGCTGGCGGCCGCCGGGGGCGCTGGCGGCGGCGCATCGGCGGCCGGGGCCGGCGGCGCGTCCTTGCCGCATGCCGCCAACACGACGCTGAACATCAACGCGCACAGCGGTGCGCGGACGGAACGATCGAGATAACGTGTAGTGGACGTGCGCATGAACGAACCTTTTTGATCGGAGGGAACGCCGCGCACTCCGGTGCGCGCGACGAGTGAGGCAATCATTTGGGTGCCGGGCGCGGGGCCTCGGCGAGCAGCGTGGCCAGCGCGGTGTCGCCACGTGCCTGCGCCAAATCCGCAGCGCTCTTGCCGTCGCGGTTGCGCGCAGACGGGTCGGCACCTGCGGCCAGCAGGCGTCGGGCAACCGCTTCGCGCCCGGCCGCGGCAGCCAGCATCAGCGCTGTGACACCGGCCTGATTGGCGTGGTTGACCTCGGCGCCGCGTGCCAGCACAGCCTCCACAATGGCCGGGTCGTCGCGCGCCACCGCAAACATCACCGGGGTGAACCCGGTGGGGTTGGCGCGCCGCACGGTCGCGCCCTTGTCCAGCAGCGCCTGCACCACTCCCACGTCGGCATAGGACACCGCAAGATCCAGCGCGCTCCAGCCGTCGCTGGACACGGTGTCCACCGGCGCGCGCTTGGCCAGCAACCTGCCGACACTGTCGGCGTCATTGGCCCAGGCGGCTTTCATCAGTGCGGTCCAGCCGCTGGCGTCGCGCGCCTCGATGCGTGCGCCGGCATCCAGCAGCAGGCCGACCAGGTCCGTCTCCTGATTGCGGATGGCCTGGTGCAACGGCGGCTCGCCCAGCAGGTTCGCGTGATTGGCATCGGCGCCATGGCGCAGCAGCCATGCCGCACGCACGGCATCGCCCGCGTCCAGTGCATGCGCCAGTTCCTGGTTCGGGTCTGCACCGTCGGCGATGCGCAATTGCAGCTGCGCCAACTCTTGCGACGAGGCCGCCGGACTGGGTGCAGTGGATGCCGGTGTCGGCGTGACATACGGCCCGTGCGACGCCAGATCGCCGGCCACCACGCAGTCGCTACAGCGCACCAGCGGCACGTGATACCTGCGCAGGATTTGGTCGATCTTTGCCGCGCTCTGCTGCAGCGCCGTGTTCAACGCATCGCGCAGGTCTGCATTCTTGCGCGACACCGCCCAGGCCATCGAATACTCCAGCACCGCATCGTCGATGGTGTTCAAGGGCACCATTCCCAGACCGTTGCGCTGTGCGTAATACCCGGCCACCGGGCCCCAGGATTCGGCCGCATCCAGCGTGTTGGCGGCAACCCGTTCGACCAGCTTGCCGGGGTGTTCTTCCGGCGCAGTGGCCGAGTCGTAGAACAGGTATTGCACCTCACCGCTGATGCCATGCTCGTACAGCGCCTGACGCGCAGGCGAGCTCTGGAACACGCCCAGGCGCAGCTTCTTCAGCGCCGGGTCGTCCAGCGAAGCAGGCCGCACATTCAAGCCTTTGCGTGTGACCAATACATAGGTCGAGCGATAGAGCGGGCGCGTGACCACCCCTTGCTCGAAATCGCTGTTGAGATCCATCAGCACATCGCAACGGCCCGCGTTGATCGTGCTGCGTGCCAGCCCGCGCTGGTAGTAGGTGCGCCATTCGTATTGCAGGCGCCGGCCCATGGCAGCGGCCACGACCTGGGCAATCTTGTTCTGGAAGCCTTCGCCGGCCTTGTTGGACAACGGCATGTTGCCCGGGTCTGCGCACACGCGCAGCACGTGCGGGTCGGGCGCTGGCGGCGGTGTTGCCGGCGAGTTGGTTGATGCAGGTGCCGCAGCGGGCACCACATCCGAACGAGAAGCGCGAGCCGTCGATGAAGACGGCTCGCGTGTGCAACCTGCGGCGACGAGTCCGAGGCTGCACAGCACCAGCACCTGCTGCAGGTGCCGGGTGATGCCGCGCACGCCGGCAGCAAGCTGCCGAGGTGCGCGTCCAACGCCTTGCGTGCAGATCATCGTGCCGTCTTCGCTGCGGCATTGGCGGTACCGCCACCTGCGGCCGCAGTGGCGGTCGCAGTGGCAGTCACGGTCTTGCCGGCGCCATCGATACGGAAGCTGTGGACCATGCCGCCGAGCGGGATCTTGTCAAAGCCCGCACCGAACGCCAGCCCTGCCGCACCCAGCGCGCCATACGGATCGGACGGATCCAGGCCCGCAGTGACCGGCAGGCCGATCCACCCGCCGATACCGGAGAACACCGCCACGTACTGATGGCCGTTGGCTTTATAAGCGATGGGGTTACCGATGATGCCGGACGGCAGCTTGGTCTCCCACAGCTTCTTGCCGGTGTCCTTGTCCACCGCGCGGAACCAACCATCCAGCGTGCCGTAGAACACCAGCCCGCCGTCAGTGACCAGGGTGCCGCTCCACACCGGGTACTTCTCCTTGATCTCCCACTTGGACTTGCCTTCCACCACGTCGAACGCCTTGACGATGCCCAGCGCGCCCGGCTCGTTCGGCTTCATCATCACGTTGGCGAACACATACGGCAGGCCCATCATGGTGTTGCCGCGCTCCTGCGGTTCCAGCTCCATGTGCCAGTTATTGGTGCCGCAGAAGAACACCGCCGCATTGGCCGGATCCACCGAGCACGGCTGCTGGTCCTTGCCGCCCATCGCCGACGGAAACGCCTGCACTTTCTTGCCGCGTTCCAGCGGAGAATGCGCAGCCACCTTGACCGGGCGACCGGTCTTCATGTCGATGCGTTCGGCCCAGTTGGCCGGCACGAACTTGTGCGCGCGCAGCAGCGTGCCATCGCGCCGATCGAACACGTAGGCAAAGCCGTTACGATCGAACTGCACCACCGAGGGGACTTGCTTGCCGTCGATGGTCAGGTCGACCAGGATCGGCTCGTTGATGCCGTCGTAATCCCACTGGTCGAACGGGGTCTTCTGGTAGCCCCACACCGCCTCGCCGGTATCGATCTTGCGGGCGAACAGGGTCATCGACCACTTGTTGTCATGCTCGCCGTTGTTGCACTCCTCCTGCGAGGTCTTGCCGCAACGATACGACGGGCTCCACAGGCCGGGATTGCCGGTGCCGTAGTACACCAGCTTCAACTTCGGGTCGTAGCTGTACCAGCCCCACGCTGCACCGCCGCCGCGCTTCCATTCTTCGTTGGGAAAGGTCTTGACGCCCAGGTCGCCGAGTTGGCCATGCTGCGGATTGGCCTTGTTGAAATCCGGACCCAGGCAGATCGCCTTGTCGGTGCCGGCCGCATCGCAGGACCAGGCCTGCTTGCCATCGGCGAGGTTGTAGGCGGCCACGCGCCCGAGCACGCCGAATTCGTTGCCGCTGATGCCGGCCACCACCTTGCCGTCGGCGATGATCGGCGCCATGGTGATGGTTTCGCCCTTGTCCGGGTGGGCGAGTTTTTGCTTCCACACTTCCTTGCCGGTCTTGGCATCGAGTGCGATCACATCGCCGCTGAGGCTGCCGAAGACCAGCTTGCCATCGGCATAGGAGGCGCCGCGGTTGACCGTGTCGCAGCATGCCACGGCCACCGACCGTTCGTCCTGTTGCGGGGTGTATTTCCACAACACCTTGCCGCCGTCGTCCTGCGCCGCCAGATCGATGGCGAAGACGTTGTTCGGATACGCACTGACCATGTACATGATGCTGCCGATCACCAGCGGCTGGCCTTCGTGGCCGCGCGTGGCGTCGGTTTTCATCTCCCACGACATCTTCAGATTCTTGACGTTGTCGCGATTGATCTCGGCCAGCGGGCTATGCCGGGTGAGTGCGAAGTCGCGCCCCACACCGCCCCAGTTGTCCGCATTGCTGGCATTGGCGGTGAACTCGCTATCGGTATCGACCGCGGCGGCAGGTGCAGCGGCGGGCGCAGCGGCAGGTGTTGCAGCCGTTGCCGGCGCCGCAGTTTCGGTCGGTGTGTCTTTCTTGCAGCCAGACAGAACGGCGCTCAGCGCAAGCATGAGCAGCGCAGTGCTGCATACGCTGCGACAGGAAGATTGGTGCATGTGCGTCTACCCCTCTCGTTTGAACAACCAGTCGGTTGAAACATCCCGCAGCGCAGGCGCTGTCACCGCCGTGGCGATGCGGACGTAGGAAACGTCGGGAGAGACCTGAGCAAACGTCATGCCAGCGCACTGGTGCGCCGCACCACGTCGAGTCGGCAAGGGTTGGAGGCAATGACGGCGAGCTGGGCACTTGGCGCTGTCACGGTTTTGGCACAGTTTGCGCCGAACGTGCTGTGACACAGGTGGTGCAGATGATGGGAAATGCCCTGCCGAAGAATTGAACTTGCAATCTCTTCCATATCCCTGGGCCAACAGGGAAACCCACTCAAGCTAACCTGATGAGCTGCGTCCTTCAGCTGCCACACTGCTGTAACTGTCGTAGAGCCAGCCTATGTCAAGCCGTTATGGCGTCTTAGCTACGGCGCACCGGTATGACTTCATGCGTTCCCTTCTTTCAGCCATTCAAGACATGCGCATCTGTGGCGCGCCTTGTGACTGCGCCTGTGTTTGGTCCAATGTTTGTTGCTGAGCCAACTGCTGGGCAAGCCGCTGGTTAACTTGTTCAAGCTGGCTGAAAGACTGCTCGACCGGTGTCTGTGCTGCTTGAGCCGTTGGCATGTAAGCTCGAAGCATCGCCGGATCATTCAGGGATCCCTGCACAACAAAGACATTTTGAGCTGCTGGCAGGCTGTCCGTCTGCTTGCTCAGTAGGACATGATCAACTCTGGTCAATCCGTTGTCTTTCGCAAGCGCGAGCAAGCTCGCCGTCATCCTTTCGCTGACTGCATCGAAGGTGCGGCCGTTTTGCACGTCCAGCTCCGCGACCTTGCCTTTGATCTGCTGATGGAGCGCGAAATCTTGATGGTCTGCATCAACTGGTGTCTTCTTCTGCCCTTGCGTTTCTTGGCGAAGGCTTCGTTCAAGCTGGCGATCCTGCTGCCGTTCGAGCGGCGTTTTCCACTTCTCGATTTCGGGCTCACCCTTGATCAAGCCGGTGGCCGGATCGCGCTCAATGTTGACACGTGCCCAGTTGGATTCGATCTTGACCCTACCAGTCGTGCGATCCATGGTTTCATCAAGGATCTTTTCGGCAGTAGATTGAGCTTGTTCCTCCCACACGTTCTTTGGGGCCCAGGATCCCCGCTCGCCTTCCGCTTTCCTCAACCGATCAGTGATGAATTCTTCCGGGTTACCAAATTGCCTCCGGGCTGTGCCCTGGACAGATGCTTTGACCTCAAAACTCTCCCATTTGCCTTCCTGATTTTTGCCGACGACATCGATGCCGTGGCCTTGCTTGTTCTGGATCGCAACGAGATCGGTGTAGCCCTTCTTGGCAAGATCATGGGAGACGAAAGCCTCACCAATGTCGCCGATCTCAGGATCGGCCAGCTCAGAGAGATTTCGCTTGCCGATGTAGGCATCGACGGCCTTCTCCATGGAGACCTGGCCTTCAAATATCGAGACGTCTTTCCGAGCCAAGTGCCCAAGCTCTTTCGGCGAGAGTGCACCGCTTTGGAGTAGCCCATCCAAATTACCCGACTTACGGAAACCCTCAACAAGATCACCAAGCTCACCTTGGCTGCGCTTGACCCCAGCCAAGCCTTGAAACATGAGATCTGCGCCCTCAGCAGCAGCGCCGCCTTTGGCTTGGAGCCTCTGCGCGTCGTGCGCAAGCTCGACAAGTTCGCTCGCCAACTCTTTGCCGGCATGCGTTTGAACGCGACCAGCGATCTTCCCAGCTGCAGGTGCCAGGTCTTCGGCTACATCAGCTGCCTTGGCAACCTTGGCCAGGTTCGTAAGCTTTGTTGCAGGAACAAAGGTTGCGATGATTTCAATCGCGGCTGCACCCTTGATCCCACCTAGGTATTCCTGCTCTTTGCCTTCCTTCGTCGCTTTCTCGTATCCGGCTTCCCATTCGTTCCAGGCACCGACCGCGGCACTCTTGATGTCGCGGGGAATTTTCGCGGGATCCTCAACTGCGGAGTTCGCGTAGACCGCTGCCGCGCCCATGACCAGATTGCGGAAGTCGCGATCATTGCTGAACTGATGGGCGAATTTAGCCAGGTCAATGGTGTCGCCAATCATCCCAAGGCCACGAGATGTTGCGCCTTTCATGGCACCGTAGCTGCTCTGCGCTTCACCGGTGCCGTAGCCGCCTAATCCAGCGGCGGCGCGTTCAAGGTAGCTATTTTGCGGATTGTCTCGGGCGTCATTGGCCCACCTCCTAGCTTCTGCCAGGTTGTCGCTGATCTGCTTGTCCGTCCAGTCGAGCGCTTCACCCGTTCTGAGCTTCGCCGTCTCGTAACCAGCAACAACAGGCTCTTCGATGTAGCGCTCGTAAGTCCGTTCGGCCAAAGACTCGTTGACATTTGCAGCATCCAAAGCCGCATCTAGCCGCTTGCAATCAGCAGGCGGAAGCCTGGAGCTAATGGCATCAATCAATGATGCAAGTTGCTCACGCCCACGTTCACTGGCGTAAGCCGGCGAACTCACAATGTCATTGACAACACCCTTCGCATCCAACCCGTCCATGGACTGATGCGAGTAGATCAGTCGGTAGGCTTGATAAGCGGTGAGATCTACTTGGCTGTTTGCATCAGTGGCTTGGGCGAGGGCAGCAATGTCTGCGCTGCGCGTCTGGCGGATTGAGTCATTCATGTCAAAGTCCTTCTCTTCATGATGCATGGGTTAGCGGAACTGCGGGTAGTCCTTGATCAGACGTTCTTCAACGGCCTTGGCAAGCGGATGGACATCCACACTCTTGATCTCGCGCAGCACTTTCCAAGGCGTATCGATCAATGCGTGATCAGCCTCGAACTCTGGAAGGTGGTGCTTGCGTCGTAGTGCTTGGATGGCCAGCAGCTCTGCCGGGAAAACACGATCGATCGTGGCATCGAACTCATAGCGGGTCCGATCAGTGTTCTCTTTGCTACGTGAGATGTGGAAGTCAGCAGCCATTTGCATCAGGGCCTGGAACTTCACTTCATCTACCGTGTTCCAGGCATCGAGCACCGCTTGGTACTCAGGAATGAGTGGTTTGAGAGGTTTAAAGCATGTTGGAATATTAAAGTGTGTTGAGAAGAGTTCCACCGCAAAGACATCCGAAGTAGCGTTCTTGACCTTGCGCATCTCAGGCATCGTATTGATGCGCTGATCCTTCTCTGCCATTTCAATATAAAGCTGAGCGCAAGTCGAAGCCTGGCCCCACCACGAAAGCATCGAAGGCCCCATAGCCTTCATGCTGTCTGAGAACTCCCTGGGCCAGTTCCCAAGATCCTGACGCATGTCGGAATACATCGCATCCCAGCGAAAAACAAGAGCACGCAGCTGAACTGCGTGCTGGATCAGGCGGGAGAGATCTTCTGTGTCAGAGCGAAAAAAACCATCGCAGCTTGCTACATCGAAATAGAGCGCCAGGCGGTCTAACTGCAGGCCTGCCTTTGGGTCCAGCTCACCTGGCATGTCCAAGAATTTTTGGATCGCAGCCTCTGCTTGCTCAGCCTTGCGCTTTGCTTGGGCCTGTTCCAGCCACTCTCGGCATTCCTGAGCCAGCTTTTCGAGCGATGGATGGGTGTGCAATTTTTTCATCTTCTTCCGGTCCTTGCCTGGTGCCTTTAACTCCGATCCGCTGACCTCAACTTGTCAGGGAAAGCCATTGGCGAAAAGCATCGCACTGATACGCTGCCGCACCAACTCCTGGAACGGACCAGCGTTGTCATGGATCGCATCGCTTTGGTCGGCAAAAGCGGGCCAGAATCATCCTGGTCCGGGTTTCAACAACCATCGCTGGAAGCGCCTCTTTCAGCTCATCCAGAAACTCATCGATCCTGTCGAGCTCTATGTCACCGGCCAGACCCTCATCAAGTCAACGTGTTAAGAATTGCGGTCAGTACGTTTACTAACAGCGAGCCTATGCTTTCCTCGCTATAGAAGCTCAGCCACGCTTCGATTTGCTCTGCGCATCGGTTAGGGACGAGAAGCAATGCTCGTTCAAACACTTCTGCCGAAGCCGGCTTATTCAAGCTTTCCACCAGCGCGTTGTACGCTGGCGTCCCGCGCTTTGCTCAGGCACAAAGCACCGACTTTAGCCTTTCCAGCGTGCAAGCAACTGCGTGCAATCGTGCAGGCGCCAGTCGGCGAAACCGGGCCAGGGATCGCCGGGTGTATTGACCAGCACAGTGCACGCACCGACGGCGCGGCCGCAGGCCAGGTCATTGTGATGGTCGCCGACCATGACCAGCGCGCTGCCCTGCACCGACCAGCGCTGCGCGAAATAGTGCAGCCCGTCGGGCGCAGGTTTTGGGGCCGCCTCGTCGCGGCCGACGATGTCGTCCCAGGCGAACGCATCGTCCAGACCGATCGCCTGCAACGTGATCTTTGCCAGCTCGCGTGCGTTGCGGGTGAGCATGCCAAGCCGGCAACCGGCAGCATGCAGCGCGCGCACCAGCGCCACTGCGCCCGGCGCGGCGCGTGCGCCTTGGGCAAGCGCACGCTCGTGTTCGAGCAACCAGGCATGCTTGGTCGCCGCTTCGTCGGCCGGCAGCGCGGCCAGGTGGTGCAGCATGTCCGCCTCTGGCGGGATGTCCAGCGCGCGGCGGATCAAGGCGAAATCGTGCGCAGCCTCGGTCAGGGTGCCGTCCATGTCGAAGACCCAATGGCGGTAGTCGGACAACGTGGGAGCGCGCGCGGTGAGTGTCATGCTGTCCATCCGTGCAAAGACAAGAAAGTGATCGATTCGATGCGGCATGCGGCGGTGCGGCCAACTTGCAGGGCGCCATCAGCGACTTCGCCCAACGCGGTCGACATGGCGTCTGCACGCACCGCCAAGCCGGTGCGTGTGGCGCCCGCTCGGCATGTACTTGCGCGGACACTCCAACGCGCGCGCGCCTGCCACCGAACGAATGCGCGCCAGCTTTGCCGACCGCCCCGAGCGCGCAGTGCCGACGCGCTGCAGCGCCATCACACCGGGGTACCGCACAGTCGATCAAGCCCGCTAGTGCTGCACCAGCCCGCACACACATTCGATGTACGCCGGCATGTCATCGCGAGCCGGCCTACTTCCACCCGGGCATCTGCGTGGTGTCCAGGCCGCCGACCTCGAACTCTGCGGTGCGCGTACCGCCGGCCTTGACCGGGAACGTGATGCTGATGCGCTTGGCGTTGCGTACGAGCTTCCACAACGCCTTGTCATCGTCGATGAACATGGCAATGGCTTCGTCGGTGTCCGGGCGGTGCGCCGCCATGGCACGCGGCGCGCCGCCATCGGCCGCCACCTGCACCTTGCAGCCACCGTAGCAATTGAAATCGCCGGCCTTGAGCACGAGGTAGCTGTGGCGCTTCCACTGCGGATGATCGCGAAACACCAGGCTGACCGGCTTGGGCCCGCTGCCATCCACATCCACACGTTGCTTGGCCTCGATCATCGCCGAGCGCTGCGTACCGCCCTTGGCCGGCACCTGCGAGTACTGCCACAGCGCCTGCATGCGGCGCAGCTCGCGCGCCTGCTCGCCCTTGGCCTTGATATCGGCATAGCCCGGTTCGATACGCGTGGCAGCCGCGGTGCCGGCATAACCTTCGATCAAGGCCGCACCATGCGCACGCGCCATGTCCCAGTTCTGCGCTTTCACCGCTTCGTCGTATTGCTTGGCGAGCGCATCGGCCTGGGCTTCCCTGGCCTGCGCCTGCGCGGTGGCCTGCGCCTGACGTTGCGCCTCGCGGTCGGTGCAGGCACTCAAGGCGGCAACGCACAAGGCCGCGCTCAGCAGATACTTCATCGTCGACTCCGGAGAGAATTCAATGTCAACGATACCAGCCTGCCTGCCGTACCCGCGATCAAACCGCCGGCGACCGTAGGAGCGCACCTGGGCGCGATGGAGCATTCCCGGTAAAGCCACCTCGCGCCCGGGTGCGCTCCTACGGCAGCGATGGAGGTGGCCGGAGGGCGTCTGCAACGCCCTCCGCTGCCCTTACGGCTGCGCCGGCGGTGCCGCCTTGGCCTTGGCGATCATCTCGGCCACCGATGCGGTGGTGATCGGGTGATAGCTGGGCTTGGCCTTTTCGAAGGCCTGTTCGGCGAACGCGATGCCGTCGGGCGTCTTCAACAATTCGGCGTAAATCGGCAGCACCAGCTTGCGGCGGCCGACGCGTTCGATGAACTCGCCCGCGGCAGCGCGCGCATCGGTGTAGCCGCTGCGAATGGCCAGCGGATACCAGCGCATGGCGATCTCGCCATTCGGCGTGCCGGTGAAGTGGTACGCCTCATCCAGCTGCTTGAGCTGCTCGGGCTTGAGCGTGGCGCCCATGCCGCTGAGGAAGTGCACCCATTCCTGCGTGCCCCACTCGCTGGTGACCTGCTTGTTCGGCAAGGTGCCGCTGCCGCTCCAGGCGATGCGTGCGGTATCCACGATCGAAAAGCTGCGCGAGCGCGCCTTGGCGGCGAAGGCCGGAATGCCCGGCTGCTTCAGCCACGCATCCACTTCGGCTGCGCTGACCGTGTTGGGATGCTTGTCCAGCAGGTTCTTCTTCAGGTAATCGACGAACTGGTCGGTGGTGGCGCTCTGGAAGGCATGATCGTCGAACCAGCCGCGCAGGAACGGGTCGAATACTTCGCGGCCGAAACGCTGCTCCAGGAACTGCAGGAACCACGCGCCCTTGACGTAGGCAACCTGGCTCAAGGCCTCGTCAGGGTCGCGCTGGGCCAGCGGCGGCAACTCCAATACCTGGTCGGCCGGCGGCATGTCTTTGACTTCGGCCAGCAAATCGCCCTGGTCGATTTCGCGCTCCATCTCGGCCATCTCGTTGCCGTACAGCGCCTCGGTGATGCGGCCCTGCACGTAGGTGGTGAACCCTTCGTTGAGCCAGATGTCCTTCCAGCTGGCATTGGTCACCAGGTTGCCGGACCAGCTATGCGCCAGTTCGTGCGCGACCAGCGAGACCAGCGACTTGTCGCCGACGATTACGGTAGGCGTGGCGAAGGTCAGGCGCGGATTTTCCATGCCGCCGAACGGAAACGACGGCGGCAGCACCAGCATGTCGTAACGGCCCCAGCGATACGGGCCATACAGTTTTTCGGCGGCACCGATCATCTTTTCGGTGTCTTCGAATTCCTTGGCGGCCTTGTCGGCCATGGCCGGCTCGGCCCACACGCCCGAGCGCGCGGAAATCGGCTTGAACACCACGTCGCCGGCGGCGATCGCCAGCAGGTAGGACGGAATCGGCTCGGGCATCTTGAAGTTGTAATCGCCGTCGCGTGCCGCCTTGGGGTCGTTGTCGGCGCTCATCAGCACCATCACGTCCGGGCGCGAGGTGACATGCGCGCTATAGGTGAAGCGCACGCTCGGGGTGTCCTGCAGCGGCACCCAGCTGCGCGCGTGAATCGCCTGCGATTGGCTGAACATGAAAGGCAGTTGCTTGCCTTCGGTCATCGACGGCTCCAGCCACTGCAGGCCCGAGGCGGTGGGTGCGGTGTGATAGGTGATCACCACCTTGCCCGGCTGATTCGGCGCTTCGATGGTGAGTTTGCTACCGAAGGTCTTGTCGGCCGGTGCCAGGGCGAACTGCAGCGGCGACAGGCCGCCCTTGCCATCGTCCACCTGTACCTGCGCAATGCTCAACTCGCGCGTATCCAGTACCAATTGTTTGGCGGCCTTGTCCTTCCACTCCAGCGTGTAGGTGGCAGTGCCGCCGATCTGCTTGGCATCGAAATCCAGCTTCAGGTCCAGCGCCAGGTCCTTGATGACCACCAGCTGCGGCTGGGCGTAGGAACTTTCGTCGTGGTTGCGGGCGTCTGCTTTCACGGGGGCCTTGGCAGTGGCGGCCGGCGCGGTGGGGGAGGCCGACGGCGTGGAGTCATTGGAACAGCCGGCCAGCGCGATGGACACGGCCAGGGACAGCGACAGGAACGGGAAGCGCATCGACGGCACCGCAGCAAGGAAAATGAGGCATTTTAACGCCCTGCGCCGCAGCCTGCCCGTGCCATCGGTAGCCATCCGCGCGATGGCCTGCCGCGTGCTGTCGCAATCGGCTTTCCCAGGTCAGGCCACCGGATGGCCGCGCGGGGCGTCGTGCCCGTCGCGCACCAGACGCCGGCCGCCGGAGAACTTGGCGCGGTACATCGCCGCATCGGCGCGGCGATACAGTTCGGTGGCATCCAGCCCTTGTTCGCACACCGCACTGCCGGCGCTCACATGCAGCGGCGCCTCGTCGGCATCTTCGCGCTCGAGCATCGAGAGCCATTGGTTGAGCTTGAGCGTGGCGTCGTCTTCGCTGGCATGGATGCCGATCAGGAATTCGTCGCCGCCCCAACGCCCGACCCAGTCCTGCGCGCCCAACCAGCCGTACGCCGAGTTCACCAGACGCACCAGCACGCGGTCGCCAGCCAGATGGCCGAAGCGGTCGTTGATCTGCTTGAGGTTGTCCATGTCCAGCACGAACAGCACGAACGGCCAGCCTTCGCGCTGGGAGGCGATCACCGAATCGCGCATCGCCTGTTCGCAGCCGCGCCGGTTCAGCGCTTCTGTCAACGGGTCGAACAAGGCGTGTTTCTTGAGATCGCGCATGCCGGCATCGATGCCGCGCAGGCTGCGGTTGATGCCGCGCAACAGGCGGCCCAATTCATCGTCACCCTGTTCGGGAAGCGTAGGCAGGCGTTGATCGGCGTAATACGAATCCAGCGCATCGGCAGCGATGCGCAGCGGCGCCAGCAGCCGGTACAGCGCGACCAAGGTTAGCGCCGTGCCGGCCAGGGTGGCCAGCAATGCCACGATCACCACCGACCACAGCGGGCGCCCGTCCAGTTCGCTCTGCGCTGCCAACCAGGCGATCAACAACAGCAACGGCAGATGGATGCCCAGGAAGGTCACCGCCAGCAGTTTGGCGCTGAAGGAGCGGGGAAACACGCGCGAGAGCCCGGCGTACAAGCGCATCCAACACTCCGGCAAAAGAGCGTTTAGTGTCGCCGAGAGCGTGTCGAGCCAACGCGACGGAAGTCTCAGAACTTCGCTGGTGTATCCATGTGCGACACCGCTTCCACGCAACGCGCGATCCCGTGCACGCGGTGGGCGAGCGCCAGCGCACGCTACGCGCGCCGACGCCAACCGGGCTGAAACGACCTGCTTAGATCTTGTAGCCGGAGTGGATGGCCACGATGCCGCCGGTCAGGTTCTTGAAGTGGCAACGCGCAAACCCGGCCTCGCCCATCATGCCCTTGAGCGATTCCTGCGGCGGATGCTTGCGGATGCTTTCGGCTAGGTACTGGTAGCTATCGGCATCGCGCGCGAACAACTGGCCCAGCTTGGGCAGGATCTTGAACGAGTGGAAGTCGTAGATCGGCTTGAACCACTCGGCGGTGACTTCGGAAAATTCCAGCACGCGCGCCTGGCCGCCGACCTTCAGTACGCGGTACATCTCGCGCAAGGCGGCGTCCTTGTCGGTGACGTTGCGCAGGCCGAAGGAAATGGTCACCAGGTCGAAACTCTGGTCCGGGAACGGCAGCGCTTCGGCATTGCATTGCACGTAGTCGAAACCGGACACCAGCCCGCGGTTGGTCAGCCGGTCGCGGCCCACCGACAGCATGCCGGCATTGATGTCGCCCAGCACCACCGCACCTTCATTGCCCACGCGCTCCTTGAGCAGCACGGCGATGTCGCCGGTACCGCCGGCCAGGTCCAGCACGCGGTCGCCTGGCTTCACCTGCGCGGTCGCCACGAAGTAGCGTTTCCATGCGCGGTGCACGCCCAGGCTCATCAGATCGTTCATCAGGTCGTAGTTACGCGCGACCGAGGTGAACACTTCGCCGACCAGCTTCTGCTTGTCCTTGGCAGCGACATCGCGAAAGCCGAAATGGGTGGTACCGGAGGTATAGGGGGATTCGCTCATGGCTGGATTATCGCACTGCTGACGCCGCCATGACCGCAACCGGACCACAATCGCGTTTTCACCTGCGACCGGCCCTGCGAGCACTCAGTGCGCGACAAGTACGTCCAGCGCGACTGGCAGCCCCACGAGCGGCCCACCCTGCCCGGGTCGGCCTCCACCCCCCTGCACCCTATCCGGCGGCGTATTCAGTACGGCCTGGTGGGCGCGGTGGTGGCGCTCACCGGAGGGCTGAGCAACGCCCTGGTCACTGCCAACCTCACCTACCTGCAAGGCACGCTGGGGGCCTATGCCACCGAAATGGCGTGGCTGCCGGCCGCCTATGTGATGACCAACATGTCGGCGAACCTGCTGCTGGTGAAATTTCGCCAGCAGTTCGGGTTGCGCCGGTTCACCGAAATCTTCCTGGCGCTGTACGCGCTCATCGCCTTCGCGCACCTGTTCGTGCACAGCCTGAGCTCGGCGATCACCGTGCGTGCCGCGCATGGGCTGGTGGGCGCGGCGCTCAGCTCGCTGGGTCTGTATTACGTGATCCAGGCGTTCCCGAGCAAATATCGGCTCAAGGCCGTGGTACTGGGCCTGGGCATGACCCAGCTGGCGTTGCCGCTGGCGCGGGTGTTTTCCACCGACCTGCTGGAATTTGGCGAGTGGCAAGGCCTGTACCTGTTCGAGTGCGGGCTGGCGGTGTTCGCGCTGGCCTGCGTGCTGGCGCTCAAGTTACCGCCAAGCGACCGGTATCGCGTGTTCGAGCCGCTGGATTTCCTCACCTTCAGCCTGTTCGCCGCCGGCGCCGCCGGCCTGGCCGCGGTGCTCTCGCTCGGGCGCCTGCTGTGGTGGACCAGCACGCCATGGCTGGGCGTGGTGCTGGCCGCGTCCATCGTGCTGCTGTGCACGGCGGCCTGGATCGAACACAACCGCCGCAATCCGATGATCAACACGCGCTGGCTGGCCAGTGCGGACATGTTGCGGCTGGGGCTGGCGATCCTGTTGATCCGCCTGGTGCTGTCGGAACAAAGCACCGGCGCCATCGGCTTCTTCCAGACGCTGGGCCTGGCCAACACGCAACTGCAGACCCTGTTTGCGCTGATGCTGCTGGGCGCGGTGGTCGGCGTGGCGGCCAGCGCGTGGCTGATCAACCCGGCGCGGGTTGCCGAACATCTGATCATCGCGGTAGCGGCCATCTGTGTGGGCTGCTTCATGGATGCCGATGCCACCAGCCTCACCCGCCCCGAACAGATGTATGTGAGCCAGTTCCTGCTCGCCTTCGGCAGCACGTTCTTCATCGGCCCGGCGATGGTGGCCGGCATCGGCCGGGTAATCGCGCAGCCGGGCAACCTGATCAGTTTCATCGTGCTGTTCGGCATGGCGCAAAACATGGGCGGCCTGCTCGGCAGCGCCCTGCTCGGCACCGTGCAGGTGGTGCGCGAGAAATACCATTCCAGCCAATTGGTGGAACATCTGGCGCTGACCGACCCGCAGGTGGCCGCGCGCGTGCAGGCCTATGCAAGCCTGTATGGCCGCAGCATCGGCGACCCGGCACTGCGTCAGGCCCAAGGCGTGCGCACGCTGGGCACGGTCGCCACGCGCGAGGCCAATGTGCTGGCGTACAACGACGTGTTCCTGTTGATCGGCTGCATCGCCATCGCCACCGGCGTGTGGATCCTGTCCGTGCTGCTGTGGCGCCGCTATCTGCGCCCCTCGGTATCACCCCCTCCTCCTCCTGCTCCCACTGCGCGCCCATGAAGACACCAGCAGATTCCTCCCCGCCTGCCGACCGGCAACGTCGTCGGCGTCGTCGTCTGGCCGGGGTCATCGGCTTCGGCGGGCTTGCCCTGATCGGCGTGGCGCTGGTGCTGTATGCCTGGCGCCTGCCGCCGTTCGTCAGTGCGATCGAACGCACCGAAAATGCGATGGTGCACGGTCAGATCACGGTGATTGCGCCGCAGGTGAGCGGCTATGTCACGCAGGTACCGGTGCAGGACTTTGCGCACGTCAAGCGCGGCCAGTTGCTGGCACGCATCGACGATCGCATCTATGCCCAGCAACTCGAACAGGCCAAGGCGCAAGTGCAGACCGCCCAGGCCAACCTTGCCAACTGGGATCAACAACGCCACAGCGCCGAAGCCACGATCGCCGAGCAACGCGCGGCGCTGAGCAGCAACCAGGCACAACGCGAGCGCACCCATTCGGCCTATGCACGGACGCAGCAGCTGGCCAGCCAGCAACTGGTCTCCGAGCAGGACCGCGACACCGCATTTGCCGCGCGCGCGCAAGCCGATGCCGGCGTGGCGCAGGCACGTGCCGCAGTGCAGGCCGCCGAAGAAAACGCCCGCAGCGTGACCGTCAACCGCGCCGCGTTGGAAGCCGCGCTCGCCAATGCGCAGGCCGCCGTGCAGCTGGCACAGATCAACCTGGACAACACGCGCATCCTGGCTCCGCGCGACGGCCAGCTCGGCCAGCTTGGCGTGCGCCAGGGCGCCTACGTCACCAACGGCACGCAGCTGATGTCGCTGGTGCCGGACACGCTGTGGATCGTGGCCAATTTCAAGGAAACCCAGATGGCCAGGATCCGCATCGGCCAGCGCGCCAGCTTCACCGTGGATGCGCTGGACAACGCGCGCCTGCATGGCCGCGTGCAGGACATTTCGCCGGCTGCCGGCTCCGAATTCAGCGTGCTGCCGGCCGATAACGCCACCGGCAACTTCGTCAAGATTGCCCAACGCATTCCGCTGCGCATCAGCGTCGATCCGGACCAGCCGTTGGCGCCGCGGCTGCGGCCGGGCATGTCGGTGGTGGTGGCCGTCGATACCGACAGCGCAGTCGACTAGGCACAAACCGGTATCCGCGCGTGGGCACCAGTGTCGGCGCAGGTCAGGCAGCCAGTACCCCACACCGGCATGACGTCGCAGCTCAACGGCGGCACTGCCGCTATCATGCAGTGATGCCCACCATGCCCCTTCCTGCCCTGCACTGGCAGCACCTGCGGTTTGCGCAACTGAACACCACGCAGCTGTATGCGCTGCTGCGGCTGCGCACGGATGTATTCGTGGTGGAGCAGCAATGCGCCTATCCGGAACTGGATGGCAAAGATACCGATCCGGCGGTGCTGCATCTGCTGGGCACCGCCAATGACGCCGCGTTGGCGGCTTACCTGCGCGTGCTGCCGCCGGGCTTGAGTTATTCCGAACCGAGCATCGGCCGTGTGGTCGTCGCCGCTGCATTTCGTGGCACTGGACTTGCGCATGCGCTGTTAGGCGAAGGCATCCGGTTGGTGCACACGCAGTGGCCGGGTCACGCGATCCAGCTCGGTGCGCAGGCGCACCTGCAATCGTTCTACGCGGCGCACGGGTTTGCACCTGCTTCCGCACCGTACCTGGAAGATGGCATTCCCCATCTCGACATGCTGCGCCCTGCCGGCGCGGCCCCTTTGGAGTTCGCATGATCACCACCCCCGACTACCGCGCGTTGCTGGACACCGCCATCACCGAAGCACGCCAGGGCTTGGCCGAAGGCGGCATCCCGATCGGCGCGGCGCTATACCACAACGACGGGCGCCTGCTCGGCTGCGGCCATAACCGCCGCGTGCAGGAAAACGACCCCTCGGTACACGGCGAGACCGACGCATTTCGCAAGGCCGGCCGCCAGCGCCGCTACAAGGACACCATCATGGTCACCACGTTGGCGCCGTGCTGGTACTGCAGCGGGCTGGTACGCCAGTTCAACATCGGCACGGTGGTGGTCGGGGAATCGGTCACGTTCCAGGGCGGCATCGCGTGGTTGCGCGAGCACGGCGTCAACGTGATCGATCTGCATAGCCAGGAATGCATCGACCTGCTTGGCGGCTATATTTCCGCCAACCCGGATGTGTGGAACGAAGATATTGGCGAGGATTGAGGTCAGCGTCACTGCAGGTGCGTAGCCGTACGCGGTGACAGATGGCAGGCAATGCCACTGCGCAGTGGCGCTGCTGTTTGGCTTGCGTCGCAGTGCTAGTCTGCACCAAGACCTGGCTTGTTCGCAGTGCCTTCTGCAAACAAAAGACCCGCCAATGGCGGGTCTTTTCTAAACCGTTCGCACGTCACCGTGCAGCACCGTCAGAGGATGTAGCGGCTCAGGTCCGGATCCTGTACCAGCTCACCCAGCTGCGCATCCACATAAGCTGCATCGACGGTCACGCTCTGCCCATCGCGATCGGGCGCTTCATAGCTCAACACATCCAGCAGACGCTCCAACACCGTGTGCAGGCGACGGGCGCCGATATTCTCCTGGCGCTCGTTGACCTGCGCGGCAATCTCGGCAAGCCGATCCACCGCGTCAGACGCAAACGTCAATGCCACGCCTTCGGTCTGCAGCAAGGCCTCGTACTGCTTGATCAAGGCGGCCTTGGGCTCGGTGAGGATGCGCACGAAATCGGCCTTGGTCAGCGCGGTCAGTTCCACGCGGATCGGGAAGCGGCCCTGCAGCTCCGGAATCAGATCGCTGGGCTTGGCCAGATGAAACGCGCCGGATGCAATGAACAGGATGTGGTCGGTCTTGACCGTGCCGTACTTGGTGGACACGTTGGAGCCTTCCACCAGCGGCAACAGATCGCGCTGCACGCCTTCGCGGCTGACATCGCCGCCGCTGGAGCCGGCTTCGCCGCGCTTGGCCACCTTGTCGATCTCATCGATGAACACGATGCCATGCTGCTCGCACGCCTCGATGGCCGCAGTGCGCACGTCGTCTTCGTTGACCAGCTTGCCGGCTTCTTCCTCGATCAACAGCGGGCGCGCCGCCTTGATGGTGAGCTTGCGCTTCTGCGACTTGCCGCTGCCCAGATTGGAGAACATCTGCCGCAATTGCTGGCCCATTTCCTCCATGCCCGGCGGGGTCATGATGTCCATGCTGGCGTTCACCGCCACGTCCAGTTCGATCTCGCGCTCGTCCAGCTCGCCGTTGCGCAGCATGCGACGGAACTTGATGCGCGTTTCGTTGTCCTGCGACGAGGGCTCGTTGCGCGCCGCTTCCGGATCAAACCCAATCCCGGCCGCGCGACGTGGCAGCAATGCGTCCAGGATGCGGTCTTCGGCACGCTCTTCGGCCTGGTTGCGCACGCGCACCTTTGCCTGCTCGCGATACAGCTTGACGGACGTATCGGCCAGGTCGCGGATGATCTGCTCCACATCCTTGCCCACATACCCCACTTCGGTAAAGCGCGTGGCTTCGACCTTGACGAAGGGCGCATTGGCCAACGTCGCCAGGCGCCGCGCAATCTCGGTCTTGCCCACGCCAGTGGGGCCGATCATCAGGATGTTCTTGGGCATCACTTCGTTGCGCAGTTCTTCCGGCAACTGCATGCGGCGCCAGCGGTTACGCAGCGCGATGGCAACCGCGCGCTTGGCATCGTGCTGGCCAACGATATGACGGTCGAGCTCCTGCACGATTTCGCGCGGAGTCATGGTGGCGGTGTCGGGATTTGGCATTAGGGATTTGAGATTCGTAAAAGCGGAATGGGAACGATCGATGGATATCCGGGCGGAGGGAAAGGAGCGCTTTTGCGAATCCCCAATCCCGAATCCCGAATCACAGCTCTTCGACCACCACGTTGCGATTGGTATAGATGCAGATATCGCCGGCAATATTGATCGCTTCGGTGGCGATGGTCTTGGCATCCAGCTCGGTGTGCGCCAGCAGCGCGCGTGCGGCCGACAAGGCGTACGAGCCGCCAGAACCGATGGCGATGATGCCGTCTTCCGGTTCGATCACATCGCCGGTGCCGCTGATGATCAGCGAAGTTTCCTTGTCGGCCACGGCCAGCAGCGCTTCGAGCTTGCCCAGCCGGCGCTCGGTGCGCCAATCCTTGGCCAGTTCCACTGCAGCGCGCGTCAGCTGGCCGTGCTTGTCGAGCTTGGCTTCGAACAATTCGAACAAGGTGAACGCATCGGCTGCCGCACCGGCGAAACCGGCCAGCACCTGGCCCTCGCGCCCCAGCCGACGCACCTTGCGTGCATTGCCCTTCATGACCGTATGGCCAAGGGTGACCTGGCCATCGCCGGCGACGGCGACATGCCCACCGCGTCGAACCGAAATGATGGTGGTGGCGTGAACGATATTGGGGTTCTGGCTAGGGTCCATGGATCCTCCGAGGGTTTCCAAGGAGGTGGGGACGCCCATGCCGGGTTCAAGCACGCCGCGACCAGTCGCCGCAGGCAGGGATGGCGGCGCTCACTTGCGAGACAGCAACACGGTTGCACGCGACATGCAGACCGACCTGCGGCAATGAACCGCACGAATCGATGACGCCGGCTGCCGGCTGCTTACAGCTTGGCGCTCACTCTGCAGCTTTCTTGCGCCTGGCACGCGGATGCGCGGCATCGTAGACCTTGGCCAAGTGCTGGAAATCCAGATGCGTGTAGATCTGGGTGGTGGCGATGTCCGAATGGCCCAGCAACTCCTGCACGCCGCGCAGATCGCCGGACGATTCCAGGATATGGCTGGCGAAGCTGTGGCGCAGCATATGCGGGTGCACGTCCTTGAACATGCCCTGGCGCACGGCCAGCTGCTTGATGCGGATCTGCACTGCACGTTGCGAAAGCGCACCGCCGGCACGGCCAGGGAAGACGTGGCTGTCGGCGCTTGCACCACTGTCGCGTCGCCACTCGCGCAAGGCGGCGATCGCGTGCGAGCCCACCGGCACCAGGCGCTGCTTGCTGCCTTTGCCGAGCACCATCACCAGGCCGCTGTCCAGGTCCAGGTCGCGCCAGCGCAACGCGCACAACTCGCTCAGGCGCAGCCCGGACGAGTAGAACACTTCCAGCAGCGCGCGGTCGCGCAGGCCCAGTGGCGCATCGGTCGGCACTTCCACCAGACGCACGGCTTCGTCGGCGTCCAGCACCTGGGGCAACTTGCGCGGCGCCTTGGGCGCACGCAGCGCCGCCGCCGGGCTGGCCGAAATGCGGCCATGCTTGAGCAACCAGGCGTAATAACTGCGGCATGCCGACAGGCGGCGCTGCAGGCTCTTTGCCGACAGCCCGCGTCGATGCTCTGCCGCAACGAATTGCCGCAAGTGCGCGCTGTCGAGCTGTGCAGTCTCGCCAGGCACTGCAGCGCCCTGCACGCCAGCTTCGGTCGCCTGCTCGGCTGCCCAGACGACCAGGGCCGCGAGGTCGCGCCGATACGCGTCCAGCGTGTGCGCCGATACTTGCCGCTCGACCTGCAGGTACGTCAGGAACTCGTCGACCGATGACACCTCAGCGCTCCCGATTGCGCGGGGTGACTGCCGTCATCTGCAACACGCGCGCGACGCGCGCGCCCTGCAGGTGCAGACAACGCAGAGACTCGACTGCCAACACCTCACTCTCCCTGCTGCAAAAGCAGCGCCACCACCAGCGCCCCATGTCGCCAACGTCGGTGTGCGCAGCCATGGCCTCACACGTCGAAGCGCTGCAACGCCACGCTCAACGATTCGCCCATCATGCGCAGGAACAGCGTGCCCATGCCGGGATAGAACCGGTTGGCATCGCTGCTCCCCACCGCGATCAGGCCGATGCCCGGCAGCGGCAGCAACGCGGTGGAGTGCACCTGCCCCGCTTGTGCGCCGTAAAGCAGCGTGTGTTTTTCAGCTTGCAGGCGGCCGCAGATGGGCTCGCCATCGTTGAGGCAATCGCGAAACGGCGCCAGCCGTGCATCGTCGATTGCGATGGTCTGCAGCCAGTCCGCATCCAGCGCATCGACGGGCTTTAGCAACACCAGCCGCACCAGTTCGCCGTTGAAATCTTCCGCCAGCGAGGCGGCCATCGCCTTGAGCGTGTCGGCCGCGCTGGTCTGGCGCATCAACGCAAGCGTGAGTTGATGCGTGCGCACTGCCAGCCGCTCGTTTTCCTGCGCGTTGCTGCCGAGCTCGTGCAGGCGGCGCGAGAGTTCGCGGTTCTTGTCGCGTAGCACTTCCAGCTGATAGGTGGCCAACGAAGCGGTGGGGCCGTCGTCGCGCGGCACCAGCAAGCTCACCGCCAGATCCGGGAACTGCTTGAGGAAGGTGGGGTGACGTCGCAACCAGGTGGCCACTTCGTGCGCGCCGAATTTGTCCGTGTTCTCGCTCATCGGTTCCATTCTCCATCGAAGACGAACACCGCCGGGCCGGACATGACCACCTGCTCCTGGTCGCCGGGCCAACGAATGCGTAACTCGCCACCGGGCAAGGACACCTGCACATCGCGCTCGACACGGCCGCGTTGCATCAACACCACCGCGGCCGCACAGGCGCCACTCCCACAGGCCAGCGTTTCGCCCACCCCGCGCTCGAACACGCGCAGGCGCACATGCGCGGGGTCGACCACCTGCACGAAACCCACATTGACCGAATCGGGAAACGCCGCGTTCTGCTGCAGCAGCGCGCCTACGCGTTCCACCGGTGCTGCATCGACGCGACCGACTTCGACCACCGCGTGCGGGTTGCCCATCGACACCGCGCCAAAGCGCACGGTCTCGCCGTGCACCGGCAGCGCATATTCGTCGCGCGCATGTGCAAACCCGGCCAGCGGAATCTGGGCGGGCTCGAACTGCGGGACACCCATCGCCACCGCGTAGCGGTCGCCGTCGAGGCGCTCGACCGCGTGCGCGGACATTGGGCTGTCGATGATGAAGCGCTCGCCCTGGGCCGTGCCGTCGCGCACCAGCCACGCGGCGACACAGCGTGCGCCGTTGCCGCATTGGCGTGCGGCCGAGCCATCGGAATTCCAGATGCCGTAGGCCGCCACGGCACCTTGGCTGCGCGGTGCCTCGATGGTCAGGATCTGATCGCAGCCCACCCCGAAGTGGCGGTCGGCCAGCTGCGCCGCCAGTGCGGCATCCGGTGGCGGCGTACCGTCGCGCAGGTCCAGCACCACGAAGTCGTTGCCGGCGCCATGCATTTTGGTGAAACGCAGACGCCCGCTGCGACCGTCAGCGCTCATTGCCGCTGCTAGCGGGCTGGTCGGTGGTGGATGCGGGCTTGGTAGCGCCATCCACCGGCGCAGGCGCAGGCGTGGACTCGTCCAGCGGTTGCGACGCATCCGCCGGCTGCGGCACCGGCTGGGCTTCCACCGGCACCGGCTTCTGCGGCATCACCAGCGGGCCCTTGTTGCCGCAAGCGGCAAGCAGGAGAAAGGTCGCACCAACCAGTGCGAGACGAACAGACGGTCGGGACATGATGCTCATGGGCCGAAGTATAGCCAGAACGCCGTTACGGCCGTGCGCTGGCAGGCGCGCTGCGTTCAGTGCGCACCTGGCAGCGGGCGCGGCGGCGGCTCCGGGCGCAACCACAGCCAGATCACCACCACGGCCATGCTGCCGATCGACAGGCACTTGACCCAGAACAGCGGCACGCACCACAGCATGATCGCGGCGCAGACCGTCATGGTCAGCGTCGCCATCCACTTGGCCTTGCGGCTGACTGCCCGGTAGGTCTGCCATTCCACAATCGCCGGGCCGAAGCGCGGATGCGACAGCAGCCAGTTGTGCAGGCGCTCGGAGCCATGCGAGGCCGCCCAGGCAGAGATCAGGATGAAGACCGTCGTCGGCAGCCCCGGGACGAAGATCCCGACGATGCCGGTAGCCAGGCTGGCGTAGGCCAGCAACCACCAGGCCCAGCGGAATCGAGTCGGTCGCGTCATGCGCAAATGATACGGCCAGCGCTGCGGTTTGGTGAGTCGGCCCTGCAGCGATGATTCTACCGCTGCAGAAGGGCGCGTTCTGCGCAGCGGGCGGCATGCAGCGCGCGCTGGCCGCCAGATCTCCAGCGTCGCCCCACCGCGCTGCGGTCAGATACGCAGCCCCGGCCGCAGCGACGCCTGACTGCGATGCCCGGCTCGCTGCAGGGCGAGGCAGCGAACGCACCGCGCCGATAAGGAAAAACGAAGGCGGTGAGGCGGAAGATGGAAGACGTGCAAGCCGCTCGCATCCCAGCGAGCAGCCAGCTGCCGCCCAAGCCATCCGCTCCAACGAATCCCGAATCCCGACTCCCCAATCCCTCCCGTCCAGCTACTTCACGCCCAACTGATCCAGTACGAACGCATACGATTCGGCCAGCTCGCGGTAGCGGCGGAAGCGTCCGGATTTGCCGCCATGCCCGGCTTCCATATTGGTGCGGAACACGATCGGCTGGGTGCCGGTGTTGTCGTCACGCAGCTTGGCCACCCACTTGGCCGGCTCCCAGTACTGCACCTGCGAATCCCATAGGCCGGTGCCCACGAACAGCGCCGGGTACGCCTGCTTGCGCACGTTGTCGTACGGCGAGTACGACAGCATGTACTGGTAATCGTCCTGGGTTTCCGGGTTGCCCCACTCGTCGTATTCGTTGGTGGTGAGCGGAATGCTGGCGTCGAGCATGGTGGTGACCACATCGACGAACGGCACCTGCGCGACCATCACGCGATAGTCCTGCGGCGCCATATTGGCCACCGCGCCCATCAGCAGACCGCCCGCGCTCCCACCGGATGCGGCAACCCGGTCCTTGGCGGCGTAACCTAGCGCGACCAGACCGCGGGTGACATCGATAAAGTCATTGAAGGTGTTTTGCTTGTGCAGCAGCTTGCCGTCGTCGTACCACTGGCGCCCCATTTCCTGGCCGCCGCGGATGTGCGCGATGGCATACACCACACCGCGGTCCAGCAGGCTGATCGCCGGCAGATTGAATGCCGGGTCCATCGACATGCCGTAACTGCCGTACGCATACTGAAACAGCGCCGCGCTGCCATCCTTCTTGAAGCCCTTTTTGTACACCAGCGACACCGGCACCTTGACCCCGTCGCGTGCCGTCACCCACACGCGTTCGGTCACGTACTTGCTGGCGTCGTAGCCGATCACCGGTTGCTGCTTGAGCAACCGGCGCTCGCCGGTCTGGGTGTTGAGCTCGTAGGTGGTCGCCGGCGTGGTCAGCGAGGTGTAGCTGTAACGCAGCCAGACGGTATCCGGCTCGGCGTTGACAGATAGACCCATCGAATACGCCGGTTCATCGGCCTTGACGTATTCATGGCTACCATCGCGCATGAGCAAGCGCACACGCTCCAGTCCGCCCGAACGCTCTTCGATGGCGGTGAATCCATCGAACAATTCGAAGTCTTCGATGTAGACGTTGTCGTCGTGCGCCACCCAGTCGGTCCACTGCGTGCGCGTGGTCGCACCGGTGGGTGCAGTGACCAGCTTGAAGTTCCTGGCGTCATCGGCATTGGTGCGAATCACCCAGCGGCCATCGAAATGCTCGGCGTGGTATTCCACATCGCGCTCGCGCTTGGCTAGCACCGTGAAGGTGTCCGGCTTGGCGGCCAACGCATAGCGGGTTTCCGAAGAAACCGTGCTTTCCACCGCGATGGTGATGTACTTGTCGTCGCGCGTGCGGCCGATGCCCATGTAGAAGCTGTCGTCCTTCTCTTCGTACACCAGCACATCGTCTTTGGACGGCGTGCCGAGCACATGCTTTTTCACGCGCACGGTGAGCAGCGTTTCCGGGTCGTTTTCGACATAGAACAGCGTCTTGTTGTCGTCGGCCCACACCACATTGGCCGAGACGCCTTCCACGGTATCCGGATAGAGTTCGCCGGTGTCCAGGTTCTTGAAGCGGATGGTGTATTGACGGCGGCCAACGGCATCGTCGGCCCAGGCGAGGATGCGGTTGTCCTGGCTCACCGCGGCATCGCCCACGCTGAAGTAGCCCTTGCCCTGCGCCATCTGGTTGACGTCGAGCAGGATCTGTTCCGGCGCCTCCATGCTGCCCTTGCGACGCGCCTGGATCGGATAATCCTTGCCGGTTTCGAACCGCGTGTAATACCAATAGCCGCGCTCGCGATACGGCACGCTGGCATCGTCCTGCTTGATGCGCCCGACGATCTCGGTGTACAGCGCCTCCTCCAACGGTTTCAGCGGCGCCATCACCTTGTCGGTGTAGGCATTCTCGGCGTCGAGATACGCCAGCACCGCCTTGTCTTCGCGCTTGTCGTCGCGCAACCAGTAATAGTCATCGTTGCGGGTCGCACCGAACGGCGCCTTGACCACATGCGGGTGCTTGGCGACGTCTGGCGGCGACGGAAGGGCGGCGAAGGCAGGGGATGTGGTCATCAGGCTGGCGATCAGAAGAGTGAGGACGGCTTCATCAGATTGGGGTCCATTGGATGAACGCAATGCCATCCCGGCACCGGAGTGTGTGAGAGCCCCTTGTCGGGCGCCATGTGTCCTGGGTCATGCTGGTCTATCATCGAACCAATGGATTCCACACTTCCTTACGCAGGCGGCTATAGCCGTCGCAGCCAGGACATCGCCCCGTTCCATGTCATGTCGCTGCTGGCGCGCGCCAATGCGCTCGAGCAGGCCGGCCACGACGTGATCCACCTGGAAATCGGCGAGCCCGACTTCACCACTGCCGCGCCGATCGTCGCTGCCGGCCAGGCGGCATTGGCAGCCGGCCACACCCGCTACACCGCCGCACGCGGGCTGCCAGCGCTGCGCGAGGCGATTGCCCGCTTCTATGCGCAACGCTACGCCTGCAACCTCGATCCGGAGCGGATTCTGGTAACACCCGGGGGGTCTGGCGCATTGCTGCTGGCCAGCAGCCTGCTGGTGGATCCGGGCAAGCATTGGTTGCTCGCCGACCCGGGCTACCCGTGCAACCGGCATTTTCTGCGCCTGGTCGAAGGCGCCGCGCAATTGGTCCCGGTCGGCCCGTACAGCGATTATCAGTTGACCCCTGCGCTGGTGGAGAGCGCCTGGAGCGCCGACAGCGTGGGCGCCCTGGTGGCCTCACCGGCAAATCCCACCGGCAGCGTGCTGTCGCGCACGCAACTGGCTGCGCTTTCGCAGGCGCTGCATGCGCGCGATGGCCATCTGGTGGTGGACGAGATCTATCACGGCCTGACCTACGGCCTGGACGCGCACAGCGTGCTGGAGGTGGACGATGGCGCGTTCGTGCTGAACAGTTTTTCCAAATACTTCGGCATGACCGGCTGGCGGCTGGGCTGGCTGATCGCACCGCCCGACGCGGTGCCGGAACTGGAGAAGCTCGCGCAGAATCTCTACATCAGTGCCTCGACAATTGCCCAGCATGCCGCACTGGCCTGCTTCACGCCCGAGAGCATCGCCATCTTCGAAGCGCGCCGCGGTGAGTTTCAGCAGCGTCGCGATTACCTGCTGCCGGCCTTGCGTGCGCTGGGCTTCGAGATCGCGGTCGAACCGCAAGGCGCGTTTTACTTGTATGCCGACATCAGCGGATTTTCAGATGATGCGCAGGCGTTTTGCGCGCATTTTCTGGAAACCGAACATGTTGCGTTTACGCCCGGCATCGACTTCGGCCACTACCGCGCCAACCAGCACGTCCGCATTGCCTACACGCAAAGCCTGCCGCGTCTGCAGCAGGCGGTGGAGCGGATTGCGCGTGGGTTGAAGCGGTTGTAGCAGGCTGCGTGACCCGCAGTGCGCTGCACGGACGTTTTGCGTAAGGCGCCGACGCCTTGCGCATTGCGTAGCACGCGCGTTCTCCACTGCGCACCCGCTGACCGCCAACGCCATCGGCAAGGCCAACATCGCGCACGCTTGGGCATGTTGACCTAAGACAAAACCCTCTAACGACACGAGGCCGCTGCAAACTGCCAGCGGCCTCGTGTCGCGCGACGCATCATGCCGCATGTGGACGGCGCCTCAGTCGGCCAACCGCTCCCACAGGAAGCTGTACGCCAGCGCGGCCATATGCGCGGCCTGCGCGTTGTTGGCCGCACCGCCGTGGCCACCTTCGATGTTCTCGTAATAGGTCACGTCCTTGCCGGCCTCGATCATCTTGGCGGCCATCTTGCGCGCGTGACCGGGGTGCACGCGATCGTCGCGCGTGGAGGTCAGGAAGATCACCGGCGGATAGGTCTTCTTCGCATCGAACAGGTGGTACGGCGAGAAGGTCTGGATGAACTTCCAGTCGTCGGTGTCCGGGTTGCCGTATTCGGCCATCCACGAGGCGCCGGCCAGCAGGTGGCTGTAGCGCTTCATGTCCAGCAGCGGCACCTGCACCACCACCGCACCGAACAGCTCCGGATACTGGGTGAGCATGTTGCCGGTCATCAGGCCGCCATTGCTGCCGCCCTGCACGCCCAGATGCTTGGTCGAGGTGATCTTGCGCGCCACCAGATCCTTGGCCACCGCGGCCATATCTTCATACGCCTTGTGGCGGTTCTGCTTGAGCGCGGCCTGGTGCCAGCGAGGGCCGTATTCGCCACCGCCGCGGATATTGGCCACCACGTAGACGCCGCCCTTCTCCAGCCACGCGCGCCCTAGGCCACCGGAGTAATTGGGCGTCATCGAAATCTCGAAACCGCCGTAGCCGTACAGCAGGGTCGGCGCGCTGCCGTCGAGCTTCAAGGTCTTCGGGCGTACCAGGAAATACGGCACGCGGGTGCCGTCCTTGCTGGTGGCGAAGTGCTGCTCGATGGTGTCCTTGCCGGCATCGAAGAACGCCGGCATGGTCTTGAGCGGCTGCGGCGCAGAGCCCACCTCCACCCACGACAAGGTGGTGGGGGTCAGGTAATCGGTGACGGTGAGCCACAGCGCGTCGCTGTCGTCGCTATCCACCGCGCCGACATCCACCGTGCCAAAGCTCGGCGCACCGACGAACGCGCTCTTTTTCCAGCCATCGCGCGAAGGCGTGATCACGCTCAGACGGTTCTTGACGTCTTCCAGCACGTTCAACACCAGGTGCGACTTGGTCCACGCCATGCCGGCCAGCGAGGTGGTGTCGGTGGGTTCGAACAACACATCGAAGTTGCGCTTGCCGGCCATGAAATCGTCGAAACGCGTGGCCAGCAAGGTGCCGGGTTTGTAGGTCTTGCCACCCACCGTCCACGGCTCGCGCAGCTCCAGCGTCAGCCACTGGCGCTTGACCGACTTGCTGGCCGAATTGGGCACGTCCACCTTGACCAGCTTGCCGTCGGCGCCCTTGAGATACAGCTCGTCGTTGTAGAAGGCCAGCGTGCGGCTGACGAAATCGCGCTCGAAACCGGGCGTGTCGTCATGCATGGCCGCGATGTACATATCGGTCGGCTTGCCTTCGTACACCACGGTCGCAGCAGTCAGTGGCGTGCCGCGCTTCCACTGCTTGGCGATGCGCGGGTAGCCGGAGCTGGTCATGCTGCCGGCGCCGAAATCGGTGAACACGTAGACGGTGTCCCGGTCGATCCAGCCCAGCCCGCCCTTGGACTCGGGGCGGAAGAAACCGTCCTTGACCCATTGCTTGCTGCCCAGATCGAACTCGCGCGTGACATCGGCATCGGCACCGCCGCGCGACAACGCGATCAGGCAGCGCTGGTAGTCCGGGCGCAGGCAGTCGGCACCGTGCCACACCCAGTTTTCGCCTTCGGCCTTGTTGAGCGCATCCAGGTCCAGCACCGTTTCCCACTTGGGCGAAGCCTTGCGGTACTCGTCCAGCGTGGTGCGCCGCCACAGGCCGCGCTCGTGCTGCTTGTCCTTCCAGAAGTTGTAGTAGAACGCGCCGATCTTCTGCACGCCGGGAATCTTGGCGTCCGAATCCAGCACTTCGCGGATGCTGGTTTCCATCTGCTTGAACGCCGGCGTACTGGCCAGCCGCGCCTCGGTCTTGGCGTTCTGGGTCTTGACCCAGTCCAGCGGCTTGGCGCCGGTGACATCTTCCAGCCAGGCGTAGGGATCGTTGGACACGGGGGGTTCCTCTGCAGAGACGGCGCCAGCGGTGATCAGGCCGGCAACCAGGCAGATCGAGGCGAACTTGGACATGAATGTTTCCGGAAACACGAATGCCCGGAACGTAGCACAGCGCCCCGCCAGCCAACCCTGCCGAAGGTCAGGCTGCGCGCGCCTGTGTCGCCGTACGCGAAGCGCTGCGCCGGCGCTGGGCCTGCGGGCCACGCCGCCGGGGCGCAACACGGCGCGCGCCACGCGTTGCCAACGAAGGCAGGGCAAACCGGTGCAGGCTCCACCACGCCAGCATCGGCATGCCGACCAGCCACAGCGGCAACCAGCCGATCCACTCGCTGCTACCTCGCGCGGCCGGCCAGACCAGCACCAGGGCCAGCCCGGCCAGGGCGATCTGCCGCACCGGGCGCAGCACGCGCGGGTCGGGACGTTCGGAACGGGAAGCAGGACGATGCGACATGGCGGAACTCCGTGGCAGGAAGGATCACAACAGGCGCGCAGGATTGCCGCAGCCCATCTCACAAGCTGCGACCTTGACGCGGGCATCCTGCGGGGCGCGATTGGGGCGCCTGCGCAGGCGCGTCACCGGCCTCCACGAATGCTGCGGCCCCCTGCAACGTCGGCGCGCGGCACCGGACCGACGCCGCGCGGCGCAGCCAGCCGGTCGGTCGCGGTGCCAGCGCCTGATCGGCGCCCGCCAGCCGGCCCCAGCCGCCCGGCGTCTGCCGCGGATTGCCCGGCTGCCGATGCCAGACCCGACCGTTGACGCGAACTTGCCCCCTGCATGCGGTAGTGTGCTGCTCCGACTGCCTCTTTGTGATGTTGCGATGCGCCTGACCGTTACGATCGCCCTCGCTGTTCTGCTCGTCCTCGGCCTGCCCGTGGCACACGCCAAGGACACGTCCGCCACGGAGCCGGCAATCGACTTGTCCAAGATCATGGGCACCTGGTACGTGATTGCGCGCATGCCCAACGCGGTCGAGCGTGGCCACGTCACCAGCCGCGACGAATACACCCTGGTCGAAGACGGCAAGGTGGCGGTGCGCTATCTGTACCGCGACGGATTCGGCGAACCGGAAAAGCAAGTCAATGCGCGCGCCTCGGTGGATGCCGACAGCGGCAACCGCGACTGGCGCGTGTGGTTCTACAAGGTCATCCCGGCCAAGCAGCGCATCCTGGAGATCGCCCCCGACGGCTCGTGGATGCTGATCTCTTACCCGGGCCGCGACCTGGCCTGGATCTTCTCGCGCAAGCCGGACATGAGCCGCGACCAGTACCGCATGCTGGTCAACAAGATGCGCGACGACTATTCCATCTATACCGACAAACTCAAGCGGGTACCGCAGCTGCGCGAACAGGTGGACCGCCTGGGCTTTGAAGTGCCGAACAAGCGCTAGCACGATCGGACGTCATCCGTTGGAGGTGTGGCTTGAAGGTTCAGTACTTGGAGATCGTTACCTGCAACACGGAGGAGGTCTGTGCCGCCTACGCGGTGCAGGGCGCCGAATTCGGCGAGCCGGTACCCGAGCTGGGTAACGCCCGCACCGCATACCTGGCCGGCGGCGGCATCGTCGGTGTACGCGCACCTCTGCGCGAGTCGGAACGGCCCGTTGTTCGCCCCTACTGGCTCGTCGAAGACATCGAGTCGGCTGTTTCGGCCATCGTGGAGGCAGGCGGCACGGTCGCAGTCCCACCGATGGAACTTCCCGGCTGGGGTCGATGTGCCATCTACCTGCTCGGCGGAAACGATCACGGCCTGTGGCAGCGCTAGCTCCTGTGATCGTGCCTGTCGCGCGGCCTGGCAATTCGTCCGAGCCGACGCCGCGTCGCGGCTCGGCTAACCGAGGTATCAGGCCCCATGCCGGAGCAAACCACAACTGACAGCATCGGCCTGGTCGTTCGGGTCGGCACGCGTGTCCAGGTCACGCATCTCCACCAGTCCACTGTCTGCCACCTGCCGCAACTGGAAAGAGACCGGCTTCTCTCGATGCTCGGCGAAACGTTCGAGGTTTACGAGGTGGATCGGTGGGGACAGGCCTGGGTAGAGCAGCAGTGGCATCAGGGTGAGGATTTGGTTGACTTCCACTGCCTGGGCTTGCAGCCGCAGCAGATGCTCGCGGTGCAAGATGGGGCCTGAGACGTCATAAGGCCGAATCCGCTTCGCACCTCGGCCACTTCAGGCCTTGGGCGCCATTGATCGCATCTGCGCCTACCAGGGCTGATGCAGCTTCCAGACGCGTGCACGTGCCTGCCGCAACTGCGGCCCTGCCGTATGCGTCAACTGTCTACCACGCTCAGTCGTAATTGCTCAGCGCCAGCGACAACAACGCCTTGGCCTGCTCGCGCAGCGACATGGGCTCGACAATTTCTGCGTCCGAGCCGTAGTGCAGCACGTCCATCAGCAGTTCGCGCGAGTTGCTGTAGGGCAACTTGAGCTCGTAGCGGCCATCGGGCAGAAAGCGGCCCTGCTGCTTGGAATGCCAATGTTCGTCGGCAACCCAGCGCGCGGCCTTGGAGCTGAACACGATGGTCGCCCACCCCTTGGGCGCCCCGGAAAAAATGCCGTAGCTGGCGGCAAGCTGCTCGTCCAGTTCGCTGTCGGGCACATCGCGCGGCGCCGCATCGAGCAGACGCGCGTGGTTGATGCGGTCCACCGCAAAGCTGCGCACGCCGTCGCGACCGTGATCCCACGCGTCCAGATACCAGTTGTCGCGGTAATGGGTAATGCGCTGTGGCGACACCGTCCGCTTGGTCGATTCGTCGGTGGAACGCGCACGGTAGTCGAAGCTCAGCTGCTTGCGCTCCAGCACGCCGGAGGCCACGGTGCGGAAGCTGGCTTCGTCCAGCTTGCGGCCGCGATGTGGAATGACCCGCACCCGATCCACTGGCCACTGCGAGACGCCGGCCTGGGCAGCCAGCAGTCCTTCGATGCGCTGCTGCAGCGGTGCCAGCATCGAAGACAACACCCCGCCGCCGGTGCGCGCGAGCAGCTGTTGCGAGGCCAGTAGTGCGTGCAGTTCTTCCGAACTCAGCCACAGGCCGGGCAATTCGAAGCGGTCGCTTTCGCCGGAGAGATAGCGAAAGCCCGATTCGCCGTCGCCTTCCACCGGTGCCATCAGCGCGTCGCGCAGAAACGCCAGATCGCGGTAGACAGTCGCGCGGGAACAGCTCAGCTCATCCTGCAGCCGCGCCACCGTGACCGGGTAGCGTGCCGATTTGAGCAAGCGATGCAGGGAGTTGATGCGTTCGTAGCGGTCCATGCGTCGATTATGTCCGAGTCTTTGCGCGGCGGGGTGAGCATCGCGATGTGACGGCTGGCAGACAGCGGCAAGCGCCCGGAGGATGTGCGATGCAGCGGCCTGGTCTGTTGGGTCGGTCGCACAGCCACTGCATGCCGGGGTCGTGCGCGCGGTCGCGCAGGCCCCGGGTTGGCAGGCATCGCCGGTAACGCTGGCACGCGACGCCCCGGGCCGCTCAGGCTCCTGCCACTGGCTGGCCAGAAGTCCTGATGACATCGCCAGGCCGCCTGCCATGCGCACGCGCACCCGGGCAGGTCGCTGCGGTTCACGCCGGGCATTCGCCCCGAACCACCATTCATTCCCCTGACAACGACCTCGCAGGTCGCTCCAGCCACTGCGACCACATCGCCCACCGCTTCCAAGATCGCCTTTCATCGCCGCGCCCGTCTGCAGGGCCGCTCCGGTCCATGCCGCCTTCGGCGTCCCAACCGGCAATGAAGCGGATATTCACTTGGCGATGACGTCACCGCACAGTCCGTTATCATGAAATCGCTTCCACCCCTCTCCCGCCTTCCAAAGCGAGCTGCCCATGTCCCGCCGTGTCCCGTTGTCTGCCCTGTTGCCGCTGTTGTTGATCACGCCCTCCGTCTGGGCCCAGGCAGTCGCACCGGCGCCGGCAGACCCGGCCGCCGTGGTACTGCCGTCGCCGTGGAGCGGCAGCAGCGGCGAGCTCGGCTACGCAGCGGCGCATGGCAACAGCACCACCGACAGCCTCAACGGCCGCGTGCGCCTGCGCTACACCGACGGTGACTGGATCCATAGCCTGGATGCCACCGCGTTGCGTTCGAGTTCGGAATACACCAACACCAACGACGACGGCAGCACCACGCGCGAGCGCCAGACCACCGCCGAGCGTTACACCGGCAGCGTCGGCAGCGCACTGCAGCTGGGCGAACACCGCCAGCTCACGGCCACCGGCCGCTACGAACACGACGACTTCGCCACCTACGACCGTCTGGCCACCTTCGGTATCGGCTATGGCACGCGCCTGATCGACGCCGACCGCTTCTACCTGGATGCGCAGGTGGGCCCGGGTGTGCGCCGCGCGCACAACAGCGACGAAGACCGTAACGAAACCGGGTTGATCGGCCGCGGCCTGTTCGACCTGAAGTACACCGTCACCGACAACACCGATCTGATCAACACGCTGCTGGTGGAATCGGGCGAGTACAACACCTATGCGCAAAACGACTTCGGCGTGCAGGTCAGCATGAACTCGCACTTTGCGTTGAAGGCGGCGTGGCAGATGCGTCACAACAGCGACGTCAGCGACGGCGACAAGAAGACCGATACGCTGACCACGGTCAATCTGGTCTACACGTTCAAGTAAACAACCGCGAACGGTAGGAGCGGACCTGGCCGCGAGGGCGTTCCCGATAAAGCCTCTCGCGGCCAGGGCCGCTGCTACGAAGAGCGGGCGCTGCGTGGGGGCGGCATTGCGTGTGTAGCGGCTGGGTCTGGAGCTTGCGCTTGGGCGCCGGCGTCGATGTCGGTCGCGTTACACGTTGACGCGACAGCGCGTTACAGCTCGGCCAGCAGCTGCGCGGCGCCCTTGTCGAACAGCCCTTGCGCAACGCGGCGGCCAAGCGCTTCGGTATCTTCGGCGCTGCCGTGCGCATCGGCGTGGATCAGGCGGCCGTCGCTGGCGCTGCCCACCATGCCCTGCAGGAACAGGCCCTGCCCTTCCCAGCGCGCGAAGGCGGCCACCGGCACATGGCAACTACCGTGCAGGGCGCGGTTCATGGCGCGCTCGGCTTCCACGCAGGCACGCGTGCGGCCGGCATCCAGCACCGCCAGCAGACTGTGGATGCGTGCATCGTCGCCACGGCATTCCACCGCCACCGCGCCCTGCGCAGGTGCCGGCAACCATTCCGGCGCGTCCAGCCGCGCGCTGATGCGTGCTTCCAACCCAAGCCGCTGCAGGCCGGCGCAGGCCAGCACGATGGCGACGTAGCCGCCGTTGTCGAGCTTGGCCAGCCGCGTGTTGACGTTGCCGCGCAGGTCGATCAATTCCAGATCCGGGCGCGCGGCACGCAACTGGGCCTGGCGGCGCAGCGAGGAGGTGCCCACGCGCGCGCCCAGCGGCAGCGCCTGCAGGCTGGCGTAGAGATTGGACACCAGCGCATCGGCCGGATCGCCGCGTTCCAGGATGGCCGGCAGCACGAACGGGGCGTCCAGTTCCATCGGCACGTCCTTGAGCGAATGCACCGCGCAATCGGCTTCGCCGCGCAACATCGCCAACTCCAGCTCCTTCAGGAACAGGCCCTTGCCGCCAATGGCGGCGAGCGACCGGTCCAGCACTTCGTCGCCGCGGGTGCTCATCGGCACCAGCACCACCTCCAGGCCGGGATGGTGCTGACGCAGCGCGGCGGCGACATGTTCGCTCTGCCAGAGGGCAAGCGGGCTTTTGCGGGTGGCGATACGGAGCGTGGTCATGCCGGCATTATCGCGGAGCCGGCACCGAACTCACAGTTGGCGTAGTTGATCGCGCAGGCTGGCCACGCAGCGACGACTCACTTCCAGGGTCTGCGGCACGTTGCGCAGCACCGCGTGGACCTGGCCATCGCCGCTGCGGCGCAGTTCCACCAGTTCATCGCGGGCCACCAGACAATTGCGATGGATGCGCACCAGGCGGTCGGCAAATTCGTCTTCCAGCGATTTCAGCGACTCTTCGATCAAGTCCTCGCCACGCGTGTGATGGACGATGACGTACTTCTCTTCGGCCTGCAGATAGCGAATGTCGCCGATGGCGATCAGCCGCAGGCTGCCGCGCAGGCGCGCGCACAGATGGGTGCGCAGCGGCCTGGGCGCGGTGCCGGGCACGCGGCCGGCCAGGAAGGTGGCGACTTTCTCCAGTGCAGATGCCAGCCGTTCCGGGCGCACCGGTTTCATCAGGTAATCCAGCGCGGCCGCGTCGAACGCCGACAAGGCATGCTGGTCGTAGGCGGTGCAGAACACCACCGCCGGCGGCGGCTGGCCTTGCCGCAGCAGCCGCGCGGTTTCCAGGCCGTCCACGCCGGGCATGGCGATATCCAGCAGCACCAGGTCCGGGCGCAGCTGTTCGCACTGCTGCAGCACTTGCTGGCCGTTTTCGGCCTCGCCGATCACCTCGACCTGCGGATGCTCGCCCAGCAGCATGCGCAGGCGCTCGCGCGCCAGTGGCTCGTCATCGGCGATCAGCACCCGCACCTGCGTGGCCGTCATGGACTCCCCCTCGCTGCAGTGACTTTCCCCTCACGGCAGCGGCAATGTGATCTCACAGGCATAGTAGCCTTCAGCCCAGCTGGCCGCCATCCGTGCCCCGGCGCCGAACTGGAACGCCAACCGGTGCGAGATGCTGGCCTGGGCATGCCCGGCGCCGGCCAGCAGCGGCAACTGGGTGCCGGGCTGCGGCGCCGGGTTGACGATGCGGATCTGCAGCTGGTTGCCGCGCTGACGCAGCGACAGGTACAGCGTACCGCCTTCGGGCATGCGCGAAACGCCATGCAGTACCGCATTTTCGACCAGCGGCTGCAGCACCAGGCGCGGCATCGGCAGCTCCCACGGCAACGGTTCCTGGCGGTGCCAGCGCACTTGCAGGCGCTCGCCCAGGCGCAGCGATTCGATTGCCAGATAGCGTTCGGCCAGTTCGCATTCGGCACGCAAGGTGGAGACGCCCTCGCCGGCGCCGAGGGCGGCGCGGAACAGATCCGACAGGTCCAGCACCGCCTGTTCGGCCACCACCGGATCGCGCCGCAGCAGGCTGACGATGAGGTTCATGCTGTTGAACAGGAAGTGCGGGCGAATGCGCGCCTGCAGGGCATCCGCCTCGGCGCGTGCATTGGCCTGCACCTGCGCCTCCCAGCGGTCGCTGACATAGAAGTAGCGCAGCGCCAGCGCAGTGATCAGCACCACCGTGGCCGCACTGCCGAGCGTGAACCGCCAGAAGCCGACCTGCGCGCCCAGCGGGACCTGCCCGAGCACCGCATACAGGCCATGCACGATGCCGGCACCGAGCATCGCCACCACGGCAGCGATCAGCAAGGCGCTCAGCCCGCCCAGCCGTGGCGGCAATCGCGACAAGGTGGGCCGCAACACGCACAGCAGCACGGTGACCGCCAATGCCAGCCACAGCGCCAGGCCGCTGGCGGAGAGGAACCGCGACAATGTGATGTTGCGCGCGCCGGCGTCGGGGACCAAGGTCACCACCAGCACCACCAACTCGGCCAGGCCCAGCATCGCGCCCAACCGCGGCAGCCGGCACAGGTCCGGCATCCAGGCGATCTGCGGTGCGCGCTGGGCCATGGGCTCAGGCAGCGGTGAAGCGTGCCTGCATCCAGTTGCGCAAGGCCTCGATCTCTTCCAGGCAGACCTGGTGACCCATCGGGTAGGTGTGCCAATCCAGTGCGAAACCCAGCGTGCGCAAGGTCTGCATGCTGGCCTGGCCGGCCGCGAACGGCACCACCGGGTCGGCCGTGCCATGCGCCATGAACAGCGGTTGGCGCAGGGCGGCCGGCTGCAACTGGCTGGCGGCCGCGGCCGGATCCGGCAGATAGGTGGACATGGCGATCAGCCCGGCCAGCGGCACGCTGCGCTGCAGGCCAACGGCCAGGGTCACGGCGCCGCCTTGCGAGAAGCCGGCCAGCAGGATGCGCTCCGGCGCGATACCGCGGCTCTGCTCATGGGCGATCAAGGCCTCGACCTGGGTGACCGATTCGGCGATGCCGGCCTTGTCGGCGCGCTGGGCGAAATCCATGCCGACGATGTCGTACCAGCCGCGCATGCGCACGCCGTTATTGATGGTGATCGGGCGGATCGGCGCATGCGGGAACACGAAGCGCAGCGCGGGCCACTGCGGGCGTACCAGCTCGGGCACCATCGGGGCGAAGTCGCTGCCATCGGCGCCCAGGCCATGCAGCCACAGCACGCTCCATTGCGGGTTCGGTCCGGTCTCGCGTTCGATCACTTCCAGCATCATCCAGCTCCGCTTGCGGGCTGGGCATTATGCCTTGCGCGAGGGGTGGGCCAGATCAACCGGCGCCAGAGGCTTGAGGCCCGCCGATCGCCACGGGCCTCTGCAGGCGACCGCGCCACAGCGCCGGCCAATGAGGCCGGCGCCGACGCACACTCAGATCAGCGACGGTTCCAGCGCAGCGGCGCGGCGCAGCTCGGAGGCACGCACCAGCACCTTGGGCGGGTCGAGTTCTTCGGGGATGCAGAAAATGCCGGCGCGGCGTAGCGCCATGCCGGTGCGACGCAGCGAGGTCAGCGCCACCACCGGAATCGACAACGCCATGCCGACGATCACAGGCCCCATCCAGGCGGCCAGCGCGGGCGAGACCGCGTAGGCCACCGCGCCCATGAACAGGCCGAACACGGTCAGACCGCCATAGCTGCGAAACAGCGCCGGCCACGACAGCTTGCCGTCGTCGCGCACCTGCGCATCCCAGCCCGAATCCTTGCCCGCCAGGACCTCGAACACACCGCGCGACTGCAGGTACATCACCACCGGCGCCATCAGGGCGGCCAGCACGGTCTCCAGCAGGATGCTCACCGCAGCGCGGAAGGCACCACCGCAGGCGCGCAGTTCGCGCGGGTTGAGCAGCAACGCGATGTAGCCGAGCAGCTTGGGCGCCAGCAACACGAACATGGTGCAGATGAAGATCCAGATCGCATTGCCCTGGCTGCTGCCGTGCCAGTAACGGGCGGGCGAGAACGGCAGGTCGCCGGCCAGATCGATACCGCCGCCGGCCAGCGGAATGCCGATGCCGATCAGCATCAACAGACCCCACATCGGCGCGGTGAAGTAATGCCCGATGCCGATCAGCATGTGCATGCGGCTGATCCAGTGCAGGCCTTTGGCGCTCACCACCTTGGCGTGCTGCAGGTTGCCCTGGCACCAGCGGCGGTCGCGGATCAGCAGGTCGGTCAGCGTGGGCGGGCCTTCTTCGTAGCTGCCCTGCAGGTACGGCACCATGTGCATGGCCCAGCCGCCGCGCCGCATCAGCGCCGCTTCGACGAAGTCGTGGCTGAGCACATGCCCGCCGAACGGCTTGCGCCCGCGCAGCGACGGCAGGCCGGCGTGATCGGCGAAGGCCTGGGTGCGGATGATGGCGTTATGGCCCCAGTAATTGCTCTCGGCGCCGTGCCACCAGGCCACGCCGAAGGCGATGATCGGCCCGTACACGCGCCCGCCGAACTGCTGCATGCGGGCGAACAGGGTCTGCCCGTTGACCACTGCCGGCAAGGTCTGGATCAGGCCCACGTCCGGGTTGTTTTCCATGCCGGCGACCAGCCGCACGATGGTGTCGCCGGTCATCACGCTATCGGCGTCCAGGATCAGCATCTGCGGGTAGCTGCCGCCGAAGCGACGCACCCAGTCGGCCACATTGCCGGCCTTGCGCGCGGCGTTGTCGGCGCGGCGGCGGTAGAAGATGCGGCCGTGCCCGTCGACGCGATCGCAAAGTTCGTTATAGACCAGCTCCTCGGCGCGGCCGATGTGCTCGCGGGTGGTGTCGCTGAGCACGAAGAAATCGAAATGCTCCAACTGGCCGGTCTCGGCGACCGATTCGTAGATGGCCTGCAGGCCGGCCAACAGCCGGCGCGGGTCTTCGTTGTAGGTGGGCATCAGCAACGCGGTGCGCGAACGCAGCGTGGGCAGGGGTTGCTCCGGGTCGATGCCGAGCTTGCGGCCGGCGCGCGCCACCACGGTGACGAAACCAGCCACCGCGCTGGCGAAGGACATGGCGATCCAGGCGAACAGCAACACGAACAGGCCGAGCAGGCAGCCTTCCAGCACGCTGATGCCGTCGGGCCACAGCACGCTGAGCATCACCCACACGGCGATGGCGGTGGTGGCGAAGGTGCCGCCGATCAAATAGAAGCGGCGCACGCCGATGCCGGGCGGCGAAGTGCGCTGGTGGCGCACTTGCAGGCTGCCTTCGCGCAGGTTCTGTTCGGGCATCGCCAGCGGTGCTTCCGGCGGCAGCGTGGGCGTGCCGGCATCGAGGGCGGAAACGGGGGGCATTGCAGTCGTTGTCGGGGAAGGAGTCACGGTGCCATCCATCAGGGCTGCCCGTCGCGCGAGGACGACAGTGCGGGCTGACACGGGAGGTCCATCCCCGCCATGCAGTGCGATGTTGCCTGGCACGCGGCCGAGCGGGCGAGCCCGACGGTGTACGACCAAGACGCTCTGAAACCACTCCGATGCACAAGTTCTCCTGGCTGCAATCTCACCTCGCAGCTCATCCTAAAGAATCGACCGTTAAAGGAACGAACGCCGCGTACGGTCTTCGCCCTCCCCCACGAGGACCGCGCGGCAGACTACGCCGCACCGACCGAACGCAACCCCAACAGATTGCAGCCTAGCGCAGACGCTGTCACGGACCGCTGGCCGGGCCATCCTGCCGGAGAGGTGCAATTGGTGTGCCATGGCGTGCAATCGGTTGCGGCGACGGGGCGCTGGCGTTGCGTTGTGCCGATGCGGTCAGAGGTTGGGACAAGCGATTGGTTGGTCGCTCTGCATCGCTCAAGGCGCTCTGGAATTCCAGGCATTGCGGTGGTCGAACGTTCTCAAGGCCTGCGGCAACAGCTTGATTGGTCGAGTATGCGGCGTCCTCGCCGCACCAGACAGTTGCGCGATGCCCGGGAAAGCGGCTCGTCGCACGTGGTTTTGTTTGCTGATGCAACCGCTTGATCGAGGCATCAATGACGTCTGCGAGCGCTCGGCGATCCTTAGGCCCGCCGTGTCGCGTGCGCAGTGCCCTCGCCGCTCGCCGGACACGCCGTGAATGCATCTGGGGCGCGATGCGGCATCCATGCCGCCAGCAGCGAGGGCGTTACACAGAACGTTCGCCGCTTGCTGTGACCGACAACAGCAAGCACAAGCCGCGTGGCAGGCAAGGCTTATTCAAACGCGGCATATCGATATGGCACATGCGCCATTGCGCAAGGGCAGCAGCCCTGGTCCTCGCGCAATGACGTTGTGAGCCGTCTTACTTGCGTGCCGCCGCGCTGGCGTCGCGGGTAGCGCGGAACTCCGAATCCTGGCTCCAGTTCGGCCACTGGCGCGAGTCGGCCAGCTGCTGGCCCAACGCATACAGCACGCCCAGGTCGCGGGCGGCGCCGGCGAAGGTCCAATCCGGCTTCCATTCGTCGCCTTGCTGGTGATAGCGCTTGGCGGTGTAGTCGTCGGCGGCCGCCTTTCCCGCCGCCACGCCGCCCACTTCCCAATCCTGGCCGGCTGCATACGACAGCGCCGGCACGCCGCGCTTGGCGAACGAGAAATGATCGGAACGGAAGAAATACCCGGCCTGCGGCTTGGGATCGGGCGTGTAACGCAGCTTGGATTGCGCGGCCACGCTCTTCAGTTGATCGAGCAGCTCGAGCTTTGCCGTGCCGTAGATGCCGAAGTCGCGCGAGGGCACGAACGGATTCATGCCGTCCATGTTGATCACCGCCACCGTGGTGTCCAGCGGGTACAGCGGCTTGGAGGCGTAGAACTCCGAGCCCAGCAGGCCCTTTTCTTCGGCGGTGACCGCCAGGAAGACCACCGAGCGCTCAGGCGTTGGCCCCTGGGCGAAACCACGCGCCAGCTCCAGCAGCGCGGCGGTGCCGCTGGCATTGTCCAGTGCCCCGTTGAAGATGGTGTCGCCGCGTGCATCCGGCTTGCCCACGCCGATATGGTCCCAGTGCGCGCTGTAGATCAGCGTCTCGTCCGGATGTTTGCTGCCTTCCAGCCGCGCCACCACGTTGTGCGAGGTGATCACATCGGATTTGACCTGGTAGCTGGCGCTCAAACGTTGGTCCTTGAGCTCGACCGGCTTGAACCCGCGCGTCTGCGCCTGCTTCTTCAAGGTCTCGAAATCCAGCCCGGCGTGCTTGAACAGCTCGGTGGCCAGATCGCGCTGGATCCAGCCTTCCAGCGTGGGATGCGCGCTGCGCGGGTTGTCGCGCACCACGTCGAACATGGTGTTGGTGTTGGAGCTGGCCACCGTGTCCCAGCCATACGAGGCAGGCGCGGTTTCGTGCACCACCAGCACGCCGAGTGCGCCCTGGCGCGCGCCTTCTTCGTACTTGTAGGTCCAGCGGCCGTAGTAGGTCATGCCGGTGCCGTCGAAGTCGCCCTTGCCGGTTTCGAAATCCGGGTCGTTGATCAGCACCACCGCGATCTTGCCCTTCAGGTCCACACCCTTGAAATCGTCCCAGTTGCGCTCGGGCGCCTTGACGCCGTAGCCGACGAACACCAGCGGCGCGTTGGCGATCTCCACTTTGGATGAGCCATCCAGCGCGGCACGGATGGCGATTTGCTTGCCTTGGGTCAGCGTTTGCGGCTTGCCCGCGTTCTGCACCGCAATGGTCGGCGTGCCGACGATATCGGCGCGCCGCAACGGCACCGCCTGGGTCCAGCCGCGCTTGCCGTTGGCCAGGTCGCCGCCCGGCTGCAGGCCGGCTTCGGCGAACTGCTCGCTCAGATAAGCAATGGTCTTTTCTTCGCCGGCAGTGGCCGGGCCGCGGCCTTCATAGGCGTCGGAGGCCAGTTCCTTGACGTCGCGCGAGATGCGCGCGCCATCGAAACTCGGCGTGGCCGCCATCAGTGCGGTCGAGACCGCCATCGCCAGAAGTCCCACGGCAACTCGCTTCATTGCACACCCCGCATCATGGATAGCCCTGGAGTGTAGCCAGCATCGCGTGCAGGCCGATACCTGCGGCTGCGCCGAAGCATGCGATGCGGGTGCGATGAATACTGCAGAAGCTTCGTGTCTGCATCCACGGCCAAGAGCTCTGGCCTGTTTCAGCGCCGCGCTGGCGCCTAGAACAGATCGATGCTGCCCACTGGTTGCGCAACCTGCTGCAATTGCCCACCGGCAATCAGCTCAGCATAGACCGCCGCGCGATTGCGGCCGTTCTGCTTGGCCCAGTACAGCGCCTTGTCGGCTTCGTCCAGCATTTCGCTGATCAGCCGACCGTGCGTCAGTTCGACGATGCCGGTGCTGAGCGTGACCTGCCCCACCTGCGGGAACAGGTGCTCGGCCACCGCCAGCCGGAATCGCTCGAACAGACTCACGGCCGTGTCGCGGTCCACGCCGCGCAACACGATCACGAACTCTTCGCCGCCGAAGCGGAACAGCAGGTCGTCCTGGCGAAAGGCACGCTGCATCAGCTGTGCGACCAGCAGCAGTACCTCATCGCCATACAGATGCCCGAAGGTGTCGTTGACGCGCTTAAAGTGATCGATGTCCACGATGCCCAGCCACACGCCCTGCTCTGCGGCGGAGTCGGCACCACCGGCAAACAGCCGCAGGATCACATCGTCGAAGGTCTTGCGGTTGCGCAGGCCGGTCAGCGCATCGCGCTGGGCGTCGTCGAGCAGGCTGCGGTAGTTCTGGAAGAAGCGCGCAAAGCCCTGCAGCATCGCTTGCTCGGCAACGCCGGGAATACGCGTCCCGCCCACCCGCAGGCAGGTCCGGATGCCGCGCGTTTCCATCATCGGGTAGACCAGCAGGGCGCGGCCGTCTTCGTGCAGCTGCACCACATCGCCCGGCCCATGCACCTCGGCCAGCTGGATGCGCGTGCGCGCATCGTGGATCTCCGCCACCGTCAACGCCAGCCGGCCATCGTCGCGCAGGCGCGTTTCGGCGATGCTGTTGCTGTCCGGGGCGATGCGCAGCAGCGAAAGTTCTTCGGCCGCGCAGACTTCGCGCACGGTGCGCAACAGGCTCAGATCGAGCAGGTCCGCATCGCGGATGGCGGTCAGGTCCACCATCCGTTCCAGCAACGGTGCGTTGGTCACGGCTGCGCCCTCCGGCGGGCGGACACGAACCCGTCATGCCGGGCTTGGCACGCAGGTACACATCTCGGGCTGAAACCCACTGGCATCACAGCGACGACCGGCAATGAGGATGCCGAATCATCGGCGTCGCCCGCCGGAACTTGAATTCGCTCGCAGCCGCGCTCAGCGCACGGACAGCCCGGGATGACGCGCCGCAGGCGTGCCAGGCGCATTCCATCTCAACGTGAATAACACGCTCTAAGGCAGTGCCGATTCCAGCGCGTCTTCGCCCAAGGCATGCCGCTGCATCAGGCGGCGGCTGCCGGCATTCAGGCCTTTCACCTGCACGTCCAGCCCGTGATGACGCAAACGCTGCACCACCTTGTCCAGTGCCGCCACCGCGGTGATGTCCCAGAAGTGCGCGCGGCCGACATCGATCACCACTGCGCGGCCGGGCACCTCGCGTGCGTCGAAGGCGTCGATGAACACATCGGCCGAGGCGAAGAACACCTGCCCGCGCACGCTGTAGGTGCGCACGCCATCCGCGCCATCGTGATGCGCGATCTGCAGCAACCCGGCCACCTTGAAGGTGAAGAACACCCCGCTCAGCAGCACGCCGACCGCCACACCTGCCGCCAGGTTGTGCGTGAACAATGTGACCGCCACGGTGGCCAGCATCACCACGCTGGAGGTGCGCGGGTGGGTCACCACGGTGCGCAGCGAGCGCCAGTCGAAGGTCTCCGCCGACACCATCACCATGATCGCCACCAGCGCCACCACCGGCACCTGCGACACCCACGGCTTGAGCAGCACCATCAGGATCAGCAGGAACACGCCGGCAAACAACGTGGACAGCCGGCCGCGGCCGCCGTATTTCACGTTGCCCACGGTCTGCCCGATCATGCCGCAGCCGGCGATGCCGCCGAACAGGCTGGCCGCCGCGTTGGCGATGCCCAGGCCGGTGCATTCGCGGTTCTTGTTGCTGGGCGTGTCGGTGAGCTCATCGACCACGCGCGCGGTCATCATCGACTCGAGCAGGCCCACCATGGCAATGGCCAGTGCCGGCAGCGCGATGATGCGCAGCGTCTCCAGCGTCAACGGCACCGCCGGCCATTGCAGGAACGGTAGCGCGTTGGGCAGCTTGCCCAGATCGGCCACCGTCTTGAGCGGCAGATGCAGCGCGGTACCGGCCACGCTGAGCAGCAGGATGCACAGCAGGGGCGAGGGAATCGCCGACAGCCCCGGCAGGCGCAGACGCGGCAGGCCGTAGATGATGGCCAGGCCTGCGCCCAGCATGACCCAGGTGGTCAGGTTGGCCCCGAGCAGATGCGGCAGTTGCGCTGCGAAGATGAGCACGGCCAGCGCGTTGACGAAACCGGTGCGCACCGAACTGCTGACAAAGCGCATCAGCACGCCCAGGCGCAACAACCCGAACAGGATCTGCACCATGCCAGCGAGCAGGCCGGCGGCCAGCAGATAGGGCAACCCGTGCGCGGCCACCAGCGGTGCAGCCACCAGCGCCACCGAGCCGGCCGCAGCCGAAATCATTGCCGGCCGCCCCCCGCAAAACGCGATCACGATGCCGATCACGAAGGATGCGAACAGGCCCACCTGCGGATCCACCCCGGCGACGAACGCGAATGCAATCACTTCGGGAATCAGCGCAAATGTGGCGACCGCACCGGCCATGAGTTCGCGCGCGGGGGAGGCGCGCCATTGCGCCATTTCGGCACGCAACAAGGACATTGAGGGACACTCCGGGGGACAAAAAGGACAGCCTGCGGACAGCACGCAGCAGCGATAGTGTGCGGGAAAGCGACCTCGCCCGCAGCTTGCGTGTGATCGGTGCGCCACTGCGCTCTTCTGTGGCAGCGGTCACGCCACACGGCGCAGCCGAAGACCAAGATGCCCCCCTCACCGCACTCGGCCGTCGAGTTCGGTCATCCAGGGAGACCATCATGTCCATTTTCAGGACTGCAAGTACGCTCGCATTGGCAACGATGTTAGCGCTCACAGCCGCACCGGCTTTCAGCTATTCGGTCAGCAACAACAAGATCGTCGACGACAACGGCAACGTGGTTCAGCTCAAGGGCGTCAACGTGTTCGGCTTCGAGACCGGCAACCATGTCATGCATGGCCTGTGGGCACGCAACTGGAAGGAGATGATCAATCAGATGCAGGGCCTGGGCTTCAACGCGGTGCGCCTGCCGTTTTGCCCGGCCACGCTGCGTAGCGGCCAGATGCCCAGCAGCATCGACTACAGCCGCAACGCCGATCTGCAGGGCCTGACCTCGCTGCAGATCCTCGACAAGGTGATCAACGAATTCAACGCACGCGGCATGTATGTGCTGCTGGATCACCACACGCCCGACTGCGCGGCGATTTCCGAGCTGTGGTACACCAGTTCATATTCCGAAGCGCAATGGCTGGACGATCTGCGCTTTGTCGCCAACCGCTACAAGAACGTGCCGAGGGTGATCGGCGTGGATCTGAAGAACGAGCCGCACGGCGCCGCGACTTGGGGCACGGGCAACGCCGCCACCGACTGGAACAAGGCCGCCGAGCGCGGTTCTGCCGCCGTGCTTGCGGTGGCGCCGAAGTGGATCATTGCGGTGGAAGGCATCACCGACAACCCGGTGTGTTCGACCAATGGCGGCATCTTCTGGGGTGGCAGCCTGCAGCCGCTGGCCTGCACCCCATTGAACATTCCGGCCAACCGACTGTTGCTGGCACCGCATGTGTACGGCCCGGACGTGTTCGTGCAGTCGTACTTCAACGACAGCAACTTCCCCAACAACATGCCTGCGATCTGGGACCGCCATTTCGGCCAGTTTGCCGGCAATCACGCACTGCTGCTGGGCGAATTCGGCGGCAAGTACGGCGAAGGCGATGCGCGCGACAAAGTCTGGCAGGACGCGCTGGTGAAGTACCTGCGTGGCAAGGGCATCAACGAAGGGTTCTATTGGTCGTGGAACCCCAATAGCGGCGATACCGGCGGCATCCTGCGCGACGACTGGATCAGCGTGCGCGAAGACAAGATGACCTTGTTGCGGACGCTGTGGGGAACGGTAAGCAACAGCACACCGACGCCAACGCCGACCCCCACGCCGACACCGACGCCAACCCCGACGCCAAGCCCGACGCCAAGCGCGGGCTTCAGTACCAAGGTGATCCCGGACAGTAGGTGGAACGGAGGCTACTGCAACCGCGTGCAGGTCACCAATACCGGCACCGCCAGCGGCAACTGGTCGATCTCGCTGACAGTCACCGGCACCGTCAACAACGCCTGGAACGTTACCTGGTCACAGAGCGGCACCACACTCCAGGCCAGCGGCGTGGACTTCAACCGCACGCTGGCGCCCGGCGCCACTGCCGAGTTCGGCTTCTGCGCTGCAGGTTGATGCAATGCGGCGGACACGCAGTGCGTGTCCGCCGTTGCATCGATGGACCAATGCTGATGCTTCCGTAGCAGCGCGGGCGCGAGGAACGTTACCGATACGTCTTGTCGCGGCCGGTGCGCTCCTACATTGCATTGGCACGTTGTTGCATCGCCTGAGCGGACGCTGCCGCAGTTAGTATTCAACCTGCATGTGAATCAGCCGCTATCCATGATGTAGCGCCGTGCGCGCGTTCTGGATGTCGTTGTCATGCCTGTTGTTTCCCTCTTGCGTCGTTCTGTTGCCAATCTCCCGCTCACCCGAAAGTTCGTCCTGTTGTGCACGCTATTGACCGTGGGCGTGATCCTGCTGGCGATGGCCGCCGCGCGCCTGCAATATCTGGATCTGGTGGAGGCGCGCAAGCTCAGCGTCAAGACCGAGGTGGAGATGGGCCTGACGGTGATGCAGCACTATGCCGACAAGGTCAAAGCCGGCGAGCTGAGCCTGGAGCAAGCCAAGGAAGCCGCGCGCACCACGCTGGCCGACATGCGCACCAACGACGGGGTGGATTACTTCTTCATCGTCGACCCGCAGATGCGCATCCTGATGCATCCCAAGCGCCCGGTCGGCACCGACATGACCGACTACAAGAGCGATGCCGGGCAATACGTGTATCGCGACATCAAGACCGCCATCGATAGCGGCGACGGCTTCAGCTATTACGACGCGCCCAAGCCGGGCAAGAAGGAACAGCTACCGAAGATCAGCTATGCCAAGACCTTTCCGGCCTGGAACTGGGTGCTGGTGATGGGCGTGTATGCCGAAGACATCCAAGTGCAGGCGTGGGGTTTCACGCGCACCCTGACCTTGATCGGCGGCGCCCTGGTGGCGCTGGTGATCGGGCTGTGCTGGCTGATCGCCTCGGCCATGGCCGCGCCGCTGCGCGCTGCCTCGCGCACTGCCGAAGCCATCGCCTCGGGCCGCTTCGACAACGACATCCGCGTGGAATCGCGCGATGAAACCGGCCAGCTGATGCACAGCATGCAGCAGATGCAGACCCAGCTGCAGCGCTTCAACGGCGAGATGCAGACCATGATCCGCCTGCAGCAGGGCGAGAACATCGCGCACCGCATTCCGGAAGATTTCCCCGGCGATTACGGCACGCTGGCGCACGGCGTCAACACGGTGGTATTCGAACATCTAGATGCCATCAACGAAGCGATGGACGTGATGAGCGACTACGGCCGTGGCGATCTGCGCCGCGACATGCGTCGCCTGCCCGGCCAGCGCGCAGCCTTGCATCAGGCGCTGGATACGGTGAAAGAGAATCTGTCTGCAATCAACAGCGACATCGCGCGCCTGGCCGATGCAGCTGCGCGCGGCGATTTCTCCGCACGTGGCGACCAATCGCATTACCAGTTCGCGTTTGCGGAAATGGTGCAGGCGCTGAACCGGCTGATGCAGCAGGCCGACGCCGGGTTGGACGATGTGGGCCGCATCATGGCCGCGATCGCCGACGGCGACCTGTCGCAGCGCGTGGAGTCGCATTACGAAGGCGCGTTCGGTCGCCTGGCCGATGCAGCCAACCGCACCGCCATCCAATTGACCAGCATCGTGCAGGGCATCCAGCACTCGGCCGAGATGATCAATACCGCGGCAGGCGAGATCGCCAGCGGCAATGCCGACCTGTCCACGCGCACCGAGCATCAGGCAGCGAACCTGGAAGAAACCGCCGCTTCGATGGAAGAACTCACCTCCACCGTGCGCCAGAACGCCGACAACGCGCGCCAGGCCAACCAACTGGTCAAGGGCACCGGCGATGTGGCCGAGAGCGGCGGCCGCGTGGTGCAGGAAGTGGTGAGCACCATGCAGGCGATCACGCAATCGTCGGCGCGTATTTCCGACATCATCGGGGTGATCGACGGCATCGCCTTCCAGACCAACATCCTGGCGCTGAATGCGGCCGTGGAAGCAGCGCGCGCAGGCGAGCAAGGCCGTGGCTTTGCCGTGGTCGCCACCGAAGTGCGCGCCCTGGCGCAGCGCTCGGCCGGTGCTGCCAAGGAAATCAAGCAGCTGATTTCCGATTCGGTGGAAAAAGTGGCGCAGGGTTCGGAGCTGGTGCAACAGGCCGGCAGCACCATGACCGAGGTGGTCAGCTCGGTGAAGCGCGTGACCGACATCATGGCCGAGATCACCGCGGCCAGCACCGAACAAAGCGCCGGCATCGAACAGGTCAGCACCACGGTGATGCAGCTGGACGAAATGACCCAGCAAAACGCCGCACTGGTGGAAGAAGCCACCGCGGCCGCGCGCAGCATGGAAGACCAGGCAGCAGACCTGACCCGCGCCGTGGCGGTGTTCCGGCTGACATCGGATGCCGGAACACCGCCGGTACGTGGCGCAACGAACGCGCTTGCCGCTACGAAGCCGGCGGCCGCCAAGCACGCTGTGCACGAGCACAGGCGACGTGCGTGAGCGATATCGCCTGCCACGCACACGAGCGCTCGCGCCTGTGCGGCAGGCGATGTCGGTGGCATGTGCAGCAATCACGGCGACTGATGGTTTGGGATCGGCACAATAAGCCCGCCATCTGCCATGCGTCCGCATCAGGGTTCGCCGCAATCGTGGGCCGACCCCACCACGCCAGCCTGCGCGAAGCGATGGTGGGGTGCTGTAAAGCGACTGACCGGGCACCTGAGCATCAACCGCGGCGCGCAACGTGCCGGGGTCGGTCTCGACGCGCTCTATCGAGCGTTCCCCAGGCACGGACGCGTATCGTTGCCTTTTTGCGACGCGGGCGCGGCGTCTTCCCGGCGAGGCTGTCCCACGCGATAGCCCGTTGGCGTGTGCCATCGGTGTGCTCTGCGTCGTCCCACTCGCTTGACGCCGCCGGCAACCGTTGGCTGCCGCGCCGATCCGATGCCCACCGTCACGCAGTCAGGCACTGGCTATTTGCGGTTTGCGGTTTGCGGTTTGCGGTTTGCGTTTGAACCTAACAGCAGAAGTACGCAGTTTCCGGCAGTGCGCATGAGCTGCCCCGCACCCACACCACGCCTAAGATCAAGGCGCTTGCCCATCTGGCTGCCGCGCGCGCTTGGCTGCATACATCGCCTCGTCAGCGGCATGCATCAAACTGGACGCCTCGGCCTGTGCGCCGTGTTGCCAGGCCACACCGATGCTGGGCTGGATCGGCAGATGCTCATCGCCAAACGTGGCGCCTTCCGCGGCAAGCGTGCGGATACGCTCTGCCACCGCGGCGCATTCGGCCTGCGCATCTTCCAACCCGTCCAGCAACACGACGAATTCGTCGCCGGCCAGACGCGCCACCAGATAGCGCTCGCCTGCCGCGCGTTGCAGGCAGCTGCCGAACGCCACCAGCACCGCATCGCCGGCACGGTGTCCGTGGACATCGTTGATGCGCTTGAAGCCGTCCAGATCCAGGAACATCACGGCCACCGCGCGTTGCTGCTGTTGCGCCTGCGCAACCGCCACCTGCAGCGCTTCGGACCATGCGTGCCGGTTCGGCAGGCCGGTCAAGGCATCGCGGGTGGCGCGCTCGTGCATCAGGCGGTGCAGGGTCTTGTGCGCAGTGACATCGTGGGCCATCAGGAAAAAGCCCTGCGTGGGCGTGGCAGTCTGCGTTTCGGGCACCAGGGTGACTTCCACATCGCGCGGTGTGCTGCCGCCCAGGACATGTTCGAAACTGGCGCGCTGCCCGGCCACCACCTGTGCCAGCGCAGCGCGCGCGGCGGTGCTGAGGTCTTCGCCCAGTACCTGGGTAATGTGGCGACCGACCAGGCTGGCAGGCTCCACGCCGAGCCAGTGGCGATGCGCTTCATTGGCGAACAGGTAGCGCTGCCCGGCATCGAACTGGGCCACCAGGGTGGGCGTGGCGTCGCTGATCGCGCGCAGGCGCGCTTCGCTTTCGGCCAGCCGCTCGGCGGCCACGTGGCGCTCGGTCACGTCCTGGATCTGCGAAACGAAATGCACCGGCGCACCGCTGCTATCGCGCACAAGCGACACCGACAGCTGCGCCCAGATCACCGCGCCGTGCTGGCTGATGTAGCGCTTGGCCAGGCTGTAACTGTCGCGTTTTCCGTCGATCAGGTCCTGGACCAATTGCAGGTCCATCTGCAGATCGTCGGGATGGGTGATCTGCTGGAAGGTGGTGCGCAGCAATTGCTCGCGCGAATAGCCCAGGATGCCGCACAGCGCCGGATTGACGTCGCGCCACTCACCTTCCAGCGACACGATGGCCATGCCTTGTGGCGCGGTTTCGAATGCACCGGTGAACCGTTCGGCGGCCAGCTGCGCGGCGGCTTGCGCCTGCAGTTCGGCGGTGACGTCGATGGCCATCGCCAGATACCCGGCCAGGCCCTGCTGCGCATCGTGGATCACGTTGAAACACAGGCGCACGCGACGCAGATCGCCGTCCTTGCGTACCAGCGTCCAGAGTTCTTCGGCCAGCACATCGCCAGCCGCGGCCGCAGCCAGTTTCAGGTACGAAGGGGGCGACAACGCCAGCGTCGCCATGTGCCGCTCCAGTTCGGCCGGCAGATGGAACTGCGCCGGGCAGGTGCCCAGCACCTCCTCGGCCCGGTAACCGAGCAGGCGCTCGGCGCCGGGATTGAAGAGTTCCAGACGGCCCTGCGGGTCGAATGCCATGATGGCCACGTCCTGCGAGGCGTCCACCAGAGCCTGCAGGCGCGCGCGTTCGCCGGCCAGTGCGGCCGAGGCATCCTTGAGCTGGGTGATGTCGTGCATCACGCACACCGCGCCCAACGCCGTGCCCTTGTCGCCGACCACCGGGTCCGCATTGCAGAGCACGCTGCGCGGCGGCTGGTTGGTGGCGCGAATGACCAGTTCGGCATTGCGCACGTGTTCGCCACGCCAGGCACGTAGCAGCGGGATTTCCTCGGTGGGCAGCAGGCTGTTGCCATCGGCGGTGTACAGGTCGAAGTGCAGCGCCCACTGCGCCGGCGGCAGCACGCGCGGGTCGGTGCCATGCCATTGCCGGGCGGCGTGATTGAACTCGCGCAGCAAGCCGTCGGTGCCGCACGCCACCACGCCGTCGGGCATGGCTTCCAGCAACATGCTCAAGGTCTGCCGCTGCGCCTGCGCGTCCAGCCGGTCGCGCCGCGCTTCCAGCTGTTTGGCGGCCTGGCGGGCGAGACGGATCAGGGCCTGTTTCTGGCTGTCCTCGAGCATGCGCGGCTGGGTGCTGAGCGTGCACAAGGTGCCGTAGGCGTAGCCTTCGCGCCCGATCAACGGCACCCCGACATACGAGCGCACGCCGCGGGCAGCGATCACCAGCGGGTTGTTGACGAAGCGCGGGTCGGCTTCGGCATCGGGCACTTCCATCAACTCGGTGCCCATGATCGCGTGGGCGCAAAACGAGGCGCTGCGCGGGGTGCCTTCCAGATCGGTGCCGCAACGCGCCTTGAACCACTGGCGGTCGGCATCCAGCAGCGACACCAGCGCCATCGTGGCGCCGCTGACGTGTGCAGCCAGCCAGGCGATATCGTCGAATTCGGCCTCGGCCTCGGTGTCCAGCACGCCCAGCCGGCGCACCGCCTCCACGCGCAGGGCGTCATCGACGGGCATCGGCACGGGCGGCAACAGGACGGTCATGGCGTGATCGGCAGGCGGCGTCTGGTCAGGATAGGTCGCCCCAGGTAACGGCGAGGCGACGAGCAACTTGAGTCGTGGCGCTGGCGCTCGCCTGGCCGTCGTGCCGTGGCAATGCGCCGCGCGAGCGACGCGCCGGCGCCCGGCTCCTGCCCGGCACCGAACGCGGTGAGCCGCCAGGCCGGCCCCTGCCGATCCGCATTTGCCCCGCCGCCAAGCAGCCACTACCCTCGGCCGATTGCCCTGTCCTGGAGTGTCACATGCTGCGTCCGCTGTCCCTGTTGATCGCCGGTGTGCTTGGCGTCGCTGCCGGTTCCGTTGCCCCCGCCGTTGCTGCCGCCCCGGCCAGCCTGTCCAAGAGCGCGGCCAGCAGCGCCATTCCCGATATCGCCTATACCCGCTTCACCCTGCCCAACGGCCTGACCGTGGTGGTGCACGAAGACCACAAGGCGCCGGTGGTGGCGGTGAGCATCTGGTACCACATCGGCTCCGGCGACGAGCCGGCCGGCAAGACCGGCTTTGCCCACCTGTTCGAGCACCTGATGTTCTCCGGCTCGGAAAACAACAAGGGCAGCTTCTTCGCGCCGCTGGAAAAGGTCGGCACCACCGACATGAACGGCACCACCTGGTTCGACCGCACCAACTATTTCGAGACCGTGCCGACCACCGCGCTGGATACCGCACTGTGGCTGGAATCGGACCGCATGGGCCACCTTCTCGGTGCGATCGGCCAGCAGGAACTCGATACCCAGCGCGGCGTGGTGCAGAACGAAAAGCGCCAGGGCGAGAACCGCCCGTATGGCCGCGTGGACCAGAACATCCTGTCCAACCTATTCCCGGCCAACCATCCCTACCAGCACGACACCATCGGCTCGATGGAAGACCTGGACGCGGCCTCGCTGGCCGACGTCAAACAGTGGTTCAACGACAACTACGGCGCCGCCAACACCACCCTGGTACTGGCCGGCGACATCACCGTGGCGCAGGCGCGCGCCAAGGCCTTGCAGTACTTCGGCGATATCCCGTCCGGCAAGCCGGTGGCGCGCCAGCAGCCGTGGGTGACCCCGCTGGCGGCGCAGAAGCGCGGCGTGCAGCACGACCATGTCTCGCAGCCGCGCATCTACCGCACCTGGGCCGCACCGCAACTGGGCACCGACGACCTCATCCAGCTGGATCTGGCCACCACCGTGCTCGGCGGCGGCAAGACCTCGCGGCTGTATCAGCGCCTGGTCTATCAGGACAATCTGGTGGACGACGTCTCCGCCTCGGTGCAGCCGTTCGCGCTGTCCAGCCAGGTACAGATCCAGGCCGACGTGAAGGACGGCGTGGACCCGGCCAAGGTCGAGGCAATCATCGACGAAGAACTCAAGAAATTCATCGCCCAGGGCCCCACCGCCGACGAACTGCAGCGCGCGCAGGTGGCCTACCGCGCCGGCTTCGTGCGCGGGCTGGAAAAGGTCGGCGGCTTCACCGGCAAGGCGGTGATCCTGGCCGAGGGCCAGGTCTATCGCGGCGACCCCGGCGCCTACAAGAAAGATCTGCAGCGCGCCCAGGCCGCCACCGCCGACAGCGTCAAGCAGGCCTCGGCCACCTGGTTCGGCAAGGGCGATTACCTGCTGACCGTGCTGCCGGCCGGCAAGGACTTCGACCCGGCCGCCGAAGACAAGGCGGTGGTGGCACGTGGCGAAGAACCCGGCAAGCCGGCGCCCAAGCTGCCGGCCGCGGGCACGTTCAAGGTCACCGCCTCCACGCTGGACCGCAGCAAGGGCGTGCCGCAGACCGATCGATTCCCGGACCTGAGCTTTCCGAAGCTGCAGCGCGGCAAGTTGAAGAACGGCATCGAGGTGATCCTGGCCGAACGCCACACCATCCCGGTCACCCAGGTGGAGTTGCTGTTCGACGCCGGCTACGCCGCCGACCAGGGCCACAAGCTCGGCACCGCCAGCTTCAGTGCCGCGCTGATGAACGAGAGCACCACCGCACTGGATTCGGTGGAAGTGGCGCAGCGCCGCCAGCGCCTGGGCGCGATCACGGCGGTCGGCTGCGATCTGGACAGCTGCAGCGCTTCGCTGGATGCGCTCAACGACCAGCTGCAGCCCTCGCTGCAGCTGTTCTCCGACATCGTGCGCAACCCGGCATTCAAGGCCGCCGACATCGAACGCGTCCGCGGCCAGTGGCTGTCCGGCATTGCCCAGGAAAAGACCCAGCCCAACAGCCTGGCGCTGCGGGCGTTGCCGCCGTTGCTGTTCGGCAACCAGCACCCGTACGGCATCCCGCTCACCGGTAGCGGGACCGAGGCGGCGATCAAGAGCCTCAATGCGCAGGATCTGCAGAATTTCCACAGCCAGTGGCTGCGCCCGGACAACCTGCGCATCCTGGTGGCCGGCGATACCACGCTGGCGCAGATCATCCCCCAGCTCGATGCCGCCTTCGGTGACTGGAAGGCGCCTGCCACGCCGTTGCCGAAGAAGAACCTGGTCCAGGTCGCCGCGCAGCCCAAGCCGCGCGTGTACCTGATCAACCGCCCGGATGCGCCGCAGTCGGTGATTCTGGCCGGCCTGCTCGCACCGTCGACCAAGGCGCCGGACAACCTGGCGATCGGCGTGGCCAATGGCGCCTTCGGCGGCACCTTCACCTCGCGCCTGAACATGAACCTGCGCGAGAACAAGCGCTGGGCCTATGGCGCCGGCACCCGCATGATGGACGCGCAGGGCCAGCGGCCATATCTGTTCTCGGCACCGGTGCAGACCGACAAGACCGCCGAATCGGCCAACGAGATCTTCAAGGAAGCCACCGCCATCATCGGCGACAAGCCGCTGACCAGCGAGGAAATCGAGAAGATCAAGAACCAGCGCATCCGCGCCCTGCCCGGCAGCTTCGAAACCACCGGTGCGGTGCTCGGCGCGATCGAAGGCATCGTGCAGTTCGACCGCCCCGACGACTACGTGCAGACGCTCAAGCCGCGCCTGGAAGCGATCGACCAGCCGGCCGCGCAAAAGGCCATCAAGGAAATCATCAAGCCGGAGGCGATGACCTGGGTGATCGTCGGCGACCTGAAGAAGATCGAAGCCCCGGTGCGTGCACTCAAACTGGGCCAAGTGCAGGTGCTGGACGTGGACGGCAAGCCGGTCAAGCGCTGATCGCACCTGCGACACCGGCTGCGCTGCTGCATGCAGCGTGGCCGGTGCCGGCGGGGGTCATGTGTGATGCGGCGTGTGGTTGTCCGCCGCGTCAGTCGTTGCCCGAACGAGCGTCGCCACCGCGAGTGTTCCCGCGTGGTTGTGGCGCGACAGCACCAGGGGCACATGCACTGCTGCCCTGTGATCGCGGCCTGCAGGCGTGCTCGACAGCAGCAGGGATACGGCAGAGTGCCTGTCATGCGCTGTGCTGTTGAAGCAGCAATCGCACTGGCTCGCCACTGCCGGGTGGGCCCGTCTGCCGCTGTGCAATCTTGCTGCAGACGGCCCGGGCGAAAAACTCGCCAGAGCGGGCGGTACACCCAGCACGTGTCGAACACCTTGCCTGTAGCGAGTTCGCCATGGCAGCCCTGCCCGCTCGGCACGCAACCACGACACACGCGGTCGTTGTCGGCATGCGGTGTTGGTGTCTCACGCTGCGCGCTCCGCGGGGCGGCATCCACGCCACGTTACCGGCGCTGCCGGTATGCTTGCGGCTTTCGCGTTCGCGCTTGCCTGGCTTATTCGATGAAAGACATGCCCGTGGCTGACGAATCCTCTCGCCAACACGTCCTGGATGGCTATCGCATCGTCGACAGCCTGCCGGAGGACACCTATCAAGACGTCGTGCAGGTTGCCGCGTCCCTGTGCGACACACCGATCGCGCTGATGTCGCTGGTGGACCGCGACCGCCAATGGTTCAAGGCGCGGCTGGGGCTGGGCCTGCAGCAGACCGAACGTAGCCAGGCAGTGTGCGACCACGCCATCCGCAGCCCCGATCAGTTGATGGAAGTACCCGACTTGCGCAAGGACAGCCGGTTTGCCGATATCTCGGTGGTCACCGGCGACACCGGCGCGCGGTTCTATGCCGGCATGCCGCTGGTCACCGAAGAAGGCGTTGCACTGGGCACGGTCTGCGTGCTCGACACCGAGCCACGCACGCTCACCGAGTTGCAGCGCACCGGCCTGCAGGCGCTTGCACGGGTGGCCATGCGCCTGCTCGACGAGCGCAAGCGCGAGCTGCAACTCGAGCGCGATGCCATCCTGCAGCCTGTCGTCCCGGTCGCCAGCCAGGCCGTTGCCGACACGGGTTATCACCTGGTGATTCTGGAAGTGCAGGAATTGGCCGCACTGGCCGAGCGCCAGAGCGAACGTCTGCTCGGGCGCAACCTGCAGCAGCTCGACCAGGCCTTCGCGGCATTGGTGCAGGGGCCAGGCAACAGCATCGACCGCGTCACCGACAGTGCGGAATTCATCGCCGTGCTGCGCGGCCCCGACGCCGAGCGCACCTTGCAGAGCCTGCGCGAGATCGCCCAGCAACAACATGCGCTGGGCCTGACCGTCTTGTTGGGCCAAGCGCAATCCACTGCCCCGGACGAGCCGATCGGCCAGGTGTTCCTACGTGCCGAGGTCGCGCTGAGCGCAGAAAAGGACCGTTACCGGCAGAGTCTGGCCTGAGGCCTGCGAACCGGTCTGCTGCGTCGCAGACGTACCCTCACCCCAGCGCGCACTGCTTCAACTGGCGATCGGCGTACCACAGCGCGCGGCGGGCCAGGTCGTAGGCGCTGTCGGCCTGACGCGGCAACATCTGTGCGGCCATCACCGGGTCGGCGCCGTTGTTCAAGGCGTGCTCGGCGCGTTCCAGATCCGACAGGTGCGTGCGTACCGGCGACAACAGCGATGTGCGCCTGGAGGCATCGCAACGCGCACTGCGCTGTTCCAGCGCCGCCAATGCCTCGCGGATGCGACGGCTGGCTTCACCCTTGAGGTCGGGCAGCGTTTCATGCGCAATCGGCGCCGATTTATAGGCATCGCCCGTCGCCTCGCTGCCCATCTCGGCCTGATTGCCGGCAAGCGCGGGATTGAAGCGCACATCCGGCGGCGGCCGCGCCTTGGCAACCTGGGTCTGCGGCCCGTTGAGCATGTCGTTGAACTTCTTCATGCCGCGATTCATTTCCTGCACCGCCACATCGCCCAGGGTGCCATCGCTCTTCCAGTCCTTGGCGAAGCGGGTTTGCTGGTACTGCACCGGGTTGACCCGCTCCATGATCTTGCGCGCCTTGGCCTGCGCGCGTTCGTCGGCCATCCCCGGCGGCACCGCACTGCCGGTCTGCGCCATGGGGTCCACCTGCGCCATGCGCAGGCGCCCGTCACGGGTATACAGCTGGGCCGACATCGAATCGCTGGCAGGGGCAGTGGCGGCGGCCGGCTCCCGCGGCGGTGGCGGCGTGTGCGTGGCCGGCGGCGTCGCACGCGCGGCCGATGCAACGCGCGGTTTGCGCTCGGGCTCCTGCGGCGGTTGCTGCGGTGCCGGCGGCGTCTGTTGCGGCCGCGGCACGAAATACACCTGCAACGTGTCCTCGTGTTGCGCGGTTTCGCGCGGCGGCGGCATGTACAGCAACAGGCAGGCAAGAAAGAACAGGATGGCGCCCGTGCATGCGACAGCGGCGACATGCGGGACAAGCGCTTCCTTCCTGCGGGTAATCACAATGCGGGAGACCGATGAGATGAGAGTGCCGATGCCGCACACGGCGAACCCTGGTGTGCGACGCGCAAATCTAGCCGGCGCCGCGCCGGCGCGCGTTTGGAATTCGTTGTTTGGCCAGGCAGGGCCAGCCGCCATTCACATTGCGCCGCAGGTTGCGCAAGCGAATTGCCAGTGCGCCACGGGCCAAACAGCGGGCGCGCCGCTGTCGACACCAGCATCCGAAACAGGCAAGGCACATCGCCGGCCATGCGATGCGCAGGCCAACCGCCAGCACCGCGAAAAACTGCGCACCCGGCGACGCCCAACCGCGCAGTGCATCTGCCCGAACGCTGTTGCACCGGTACGCCAGCGCTCCCACCGAAGACGCATCGCCATCCGCTCACTGGCAAGCCAACGACAGGCGCACGCAGGTCTCGGCCAGTGCGAGCTGGTGCTGAGTGACCGCAATCCGTCGGCAGGCCTTACCCGGTCCGCCCGCCGCTTTCCCGGCCGCGGCGCGGCGCAGCTCAGGCCTCGTCGGCGCGGTACAGACACTGGCAGACCTCGCAGAAAAACGCGCGACGCCCGGCCTTGCCCAGATGCTTGCGGTACTGCAGCGGCGCGCCGTCGCGCGGGCAACTGGTCTTGGTGTGCACCTGATAATGCTTCTTCAGCACGAAGGCTTTTTTCCAGGTGTAGAAGTCGAAACTGTAGTCGCGTGCCTGGGTGACCAGTTCGCCCAGCTTGCGCGCCGGTAGCGCGCCCACGGTGCTTTCCGGATGCACGCGGATACGATGCAGCACCTCGTTCTTGATGATGTTGCCCACGCCGGCAAAGATGGTCTGGTCGAGCAGTGCATCGGCCGCCAGCAGTGCCGGCGCGGCGCGTAATTTGCGGCGTGCCTGCGCTGGGTCCCAGAGCGGGTTCATCACATCCGCCGTCCAGTCGTAGACCTCGTCCAGCGGGCGCTCGATGAACTGCACCGAGCAGGCATAAAAGTTCAGCCGCTGGCCATTGGAAAATTCCAGGCACAAGCGCGGCACCGCGTTGGGCTTGTCTTCGTTGATGCGGTAGCTGCCGAACAGCAGGAAATGGATGCGCACGCTGAAGTGCGCAAATTCGATCAGGAAGTGTTTGCCCCAGCTGCGCAGTGCCAGCACTTTTTGCTGGTCCAGACGGGCGATGTCCTGCTTGCTGTTGCCGGACACGCGCACGATCTTGCGACCGACAAACGCTTGGGTATCTTCGCGCAGGATGACAAGTGAGGGACCTTCTGGCATGCGCCCAGTATCGAAGCGCTGCGTGATTCGCCCGTGATCGCGATGCACACGACATCCTGACGCACGCGCATGCATAGAGTGCTGCCACCCTCCGCTTGCCTGCCATGCCAGCTCGTTCATCCGGTGCCATTGCACGTGTGCGTTGTGGTTGCGCGGGCTGGTCGATTCCTGCCGCCGACCGTGCACAGTTCGGCGAGGGCGCCAGCGTGTTGCAGCGCTACGCCACGCGTTTTGACGCGGTGGAAATCAATTCCTCGTTCTATCGCCCGCATCGCGCCAGCACCTACGCACGATGGGCCGACAGCGTACCGGAGGACTTTCGTTTTTCGGTCAAGCTGCCGCGCAGCATCAGCCACGACGCGCGCCTGCACGGCACCGGGCCGCTGCTGGATGCCTTCCTGGCGCAGGCCGGCGCGTTGGGAACACGACTGGGCTGCCTGCTGCTGCAACTGCCGCCCAGCGCGGCCTTCGATGCCGCGGTGGCCTCGCGGTTTTTCGCGATGCTGCGCCGGCGCTGGGACGGCGGCGTGGTCTGCGAACCACGCCACGCCAGTTGGTTCGCCGCACCTGCGCAGGCGCTGCTGGCACGCCATCGCATTGCACGCTGCGCCGCCGACCCGGCGCCGGTGCCCGCGGCCTCCCTCCCGAGCCTGGCTGCTGCGCCGCTTTACTGGCGCTGGCATGGCGCACCGCGTATCTACTACAGCAGCTACGCGCACACCGCACTGCAGGCGCTGGCCGCCACGGTGCGCGCCAGCCACCCGGATAGCACGCCGCCACCGCCCGAACGCTGGGTGATCTTCGACAACACCGCAGCCGGGTGCGCCACCTCCAATGCGCTGGAATTACAGCGCCTGCTGAAGAACGAGCGCTAGCGCAAGCGGGCAGGTGGCGGTCTTCCGGCACGTCACTGGCGCGCATCTTGCAGCAGCCAGACTGCAGGGATGCCGGCGCGCCACAATTCAAGCTGCCTGAGTGCCGCGCCGATATGCCTGGACCGACGCACGTTGCGGCACCACGCCGATCAGCTTGCTGAATCCAGTCGTCCCCGTGCGAAGCCTGTCGGCGTGCCGGCACCCCGCTCGGTCCCGCCCGCCACATCGGTCGTTTACCATGCCCTACGCCACTGCCCGTTCTGGAGATGTCATGAGTTCTGCCGCGCCCCCGTGCTGCACGTCGCTGCTTGGCCTGTCGCTGAGCATGTTTGTTGCGCCGGGCACGCTGACCGCCGCGCCGCTGGACCCTCCGGTCGTCAATGCGCCGGCGCCCACGCCGCCCACGCCCGACCTGGCCTACCCGGAACTGTTCCAGGCCGTGCAGCGCGGTGAGCTGTTCGACGACCAGAAGCACTTTGTCGACTTCCTGCCGCTGCGCGACCCGGCGCTGATCAATGCCGACTATCTGGCGCAGCACGATCACCCCGGCTTCGACCTGCGCAAGTTCGTGGATGCCAATTTCGAAGAATCGCCGCCGGTGCAGACCGACGCGATCCGCCAGGACACCGCGCTGCGCGAGCACATCGACCTGCTGTGGCCCAAGCTGGTGCGCAGCCAGAACCACGTGCCGCCGCACAGCAGCCTGCTGGCGCTGCCGCATCCGTATGTGGTGCCGGGCGGGCGCTTCCGCGAGGTGTATTACTGGGATTCCTACTTCACCATGCTGGGCCTGGTGAAGAGCGGCGAAACCACGCTCAGCCGCCAGATGCTGGACAACTTCGCCTACCTGATCGACACCTACGGGCATATTCCAAACGGCAACCGCACCTACTACCTCAGCCGCTCGCAGCCGCCGTTCTTCTCCTACATGGTGGAGCTACAGGCCGGCGTGGAAGGCGAGGCGGTGTATCAGCGCTACCTGCCGCAGTTGCAGAAGGAATACGCCTACTGGATGCAGGGCAGCGATGACCTGCAGCCCGGCCAGGCCGCGCGCCACGTGGTGCGCCTGGCCGACGGCAGCGTGCTCAACCGCTATTGGGACGAGCGCGACACCCCGCGCCCGGAGGCCTGGCTGCACGACACCCGTACCGCCGCAGAAGTGAAAGACCGCCCGGCCGCCGAGGTCTACCGCGACCTGCGTGCCGGCGCCGAAAGTGGCTGGGACTACACCAGCCGCTGGCTGGCCGACGGCCAGAACCTGCGCACCATCCGCACCACGGCTATCCTCCCGATCGACCTCAACAGCCTGCTCTACCACCTCGAGCGCACGCTGGCGCAGGCCTGCACGCAAGCCGGCGCAGAGTGCACCCGCGATTACGCCGCACTTGCACAACAGCGCAAGCAGGCCATCGACGCGCATCTGTGGAATGCCGCCGGCTACTACGCCGACTACGACTGGCAGACGCGCACGCTGAGCAACCAGGTCACCGCCGCCGCGCTGTACCCGCTGTTCGCCGGCCTGGCCTCGGACGATCACGCCAAGCGCACCGCCAGCACCGTGCGTAGAACGCTGCTTCGCCCCGGCGGCCTGGCGACCACCGCAGTGAAGACCGGCCAGCAATGGGACGAACCCAACGGCTGGGCGCCGCTGCAATGGGTGGCCGTGGATGGCCTGCGGCGCTACGGCGAAGACGCGCTGGCACGCACCATTGGCGAACGTTTTCTGGCCCAGGTACAGGCGCTGTTCGCACGCGAGCACAAGCTGGTCGAAAAGTACGGCCTGGAAACCGATGCGGCCGGCGGCGGCGGTGGCGAATACGCCTTGCAGGACGGCTTCGGCTGGACCAACGGCGTCACCTTGATGCTGCTGAACCTGTATTCGGGCAAGGATGCCAAAGCCGCACCCGCCAAGCGCGTGCGCAAGCCCGAGGCGGCCGCGCGCTGAGGATGGTGCCGCTGCCGCGCAGTGCGTGGCGGCGGCAGGGTCGGATCATTGGCGGCGGGTCTCGGACGGTGCACGTCACCGATGCGCAGTACCGCCGTCGCGGCAAAATGACGCGCTCTGCATTTTCCGGCAACAGGTCGCGAGCAGTCGTGCGATGAGGCATTGCCCGCACGAGCCGTGGCAGACGGGCCACCATGGCGATCCTGCGCACCGGCGACGCGCTCTGATGGTGTGCGCAGCCGCGTGGAGCGCAGCTCTTCGATCCGCACCTGGTTCGCCCGCAAGCGTAGAGGGCGATTGCTGATCGCCACATTGCCGCTGTCATCGCGTGCGGCGATGCGCAGCACTTAGGCTCCCGGTGCCGGCCCGCGACTGCACCGCAGAGGGCCGCGTATCATGCGCACTCTTTACACTCCAGGACGGACCCATGGCCGTACGCACGCTCAACGAATTTCTCGCCCATTCCAAGGAAAAGGACGTCAGCCCCGATCCGTTCGAACTGGAAAACCCGCATCTGCTGGAAGTGCGCCTCGACGGCATGGTGTGGTCCAAGGCCGGCGCCATGGTGGCGCGCACCGGCAACGTCAAGTTCACCCGCGAGGGACTGCTGGAACAGGGCCTGGGCAATCTGCTGAAAAAAGCCGTGAGCGGCGAAGGCATGCAGTTGATGAAGGCCGAAGGCCAGGGCCGCGTGTATCTGGCCGATGTCGGCAAGATGATCACGCTGCTGCGCTTGAACGGCGAGGCGATCTTCGTCAACGGCAACGACGTGCTGGCGTTCGAATCGGGCGTCGAACACAAGATCACCATGATGCGCAAAGTGGCCGGCATGCTCTCGGGCGGGCTGTTCAATGTGCGCCTGAGCGGCCACGGCATCGTGGCGATCACCTCGCACTACGAGCCACTGACCTTGCCGGTCACCGCCGCCAGCGGTCCGGTGTTCACCGACCCCAACGCCACGGTCGCCTGGTCCGGCACGCTGACCCCCGAGCTGGTCACCGACGTCTCGATCGGCACGCTGTTCGGCCGCGGCTCGGGCGAAAGCATGCAGATGCGTTTTGCCGGCGAAGGCTGGGTGGTGGTGCAGCCGTACGAAGAAGCCAGCTTCCAGGCCAAGGGCTGACCAGGCCGCCCGACAGCAGCAAGCACTGCACATTGCCCGGTTGCACGCCATGCACCCGGGCAGTTTTCCGGCCAACCCCGTAGGAGCGCCCCCGGGCGCGAGGGCCTTCCCGGTAACCCCACATCGCGCCCGGGGGCGCTCCTACGGGGTTCCCGCATTCTGCCGCGAGCTGCTGGGCGACCGAACTGCACCAGCTCGGCATTGCCTAGTCTGGAAACCGCGCGCAACAGATGATTGCGCTAACGACACGTTGTAGGAGCGCGCCCGGGCGCGAGCGCCTTCCCAGTCACGCCATAGCGCGCCCAGCAGCGCTCCCACGGTTTACGGGCGCTGATGCGTCACACCCAGCCACGCTTGCGAAACCACGCCAGCGGCACCACTACGCTCAGCGCGATGATGCCCAGCGCCCAGAAGTAATGGTCGTGCCCCTTGAGTTCGGGCATGTAAGAAAAGTTCATGCCCCAGATGCCGACCAGCACGGTGGGCGGAATGCCGACGACCGACGCCACCGCCATCACCTTCATCACGTTGTTCTGGTCCATGTTGATCATGCCCAGCACGCTGTCGAGCAGGAACTCGATGCGGTCGTCCATGTGCTGCTGGAATTCGCTCAAGGTGGTCAGGTCCTTGTGCAGCAGGGTGATGCGTTTGGCTGCATCGGCCCCGAACCAGTCCGGGGCGGCGCCATCCAGATAGGTGACCAGGCGCAGCATGCCTTGCCCTGCGTTGTGCAGGCCGCCAAGCTGGCGGCCCATGTCGCCGACCTGGTGCAACATGCGCTCCAGATCCTTGGTCTTGTGTGGGCTGTCGAATACCTGCCGCGTGGTCTCGGTCACCGCTGCTTCGAGTGCCTCAAGCCGGTCTGCCAGCCGCCCGACCAGTTGATCGAACATGCGTAACAGCAAATCGTCCGAGCTGTGGCAAGGCTCGTGTTCCAGCCGCGCGGTCAAGTCCTCCAACGAGCCGATGCGCTGCTCGCGCAAGGTCACCAGCATGGTCGGCGACAGCGCAAACCCCAAAGGCGCCGTGGGGCCGTCCTCGTCCTGGAAACGCGGCACATTGAGAAACAACACATCGCCCTGGCGACGCACCCGGCTGCTGAATTCGATCTCGCCGATCGCCGCACGATCAGGCAAGGCAAACCCCACTTTCTCAGCGGCTTGCGCCAGCTCCTGCGGGCTTGGCTGGCACAGGTCGACCCAGCAACCTGGGGTGTGCCGGGTTCCAGCAATCGGGTGGATCGTGATCATGCATCGACGGTGAGATGAAAGAGCCCAAGCATCCTCCGCGTCCACCATGGCGTCAACGCCGGCACATGCCCATCGGCGACGGCGACGACGGCCGTCCCTGGTCACACCTGCAATTCGCCGTGCGGTTTCTGCAAGGCAGCGAAAGCGTTCGCCAAATCGCACATCGATTCTGCTGTGCGCGGTATGCAGTTTCTGGCTGTCTTACATTTTCCGCTCACGCATTCCAGGAGTACGCGCATGAAGATCTCCGGCTCGGCGTCTGGCGGGCTACACGAGCCTGTCGGTCATGTGGATCCGCGACATGCCCCAGCGGTGTGCGACGACATCCAAATCGGCGTCCATTCCCAGCTTCGCGAGCTGCCCCGCCTGCGCCGAAGCGCATCAGCCAAGGGGCGATCGCCGGCGTTCGTCGCAGACAGCAGCCATCTCGATACGCTGTTCGGCAGCACCCAGCCTGCGCGCGGAAAGCTTCTAAAAGACGGTACCCACCGGACGCCGATCCAGGCTCAGGAAATAACGGAGGCTCCCGAGCACGTCAAGATCAATCCAACACGCCTGTTCGTCTCGACCGGTCCGGCACTGAAGACGCTGCATCGTCTCGATCCAGCCAAGCTATCCAACGATCTTGGGCTGAGCGAGGACGCCATCGATCGCATCAGAAGCACCCCGACGTTCCGCGGACAGACTGCAACCGACGTCCCGCCCAGTACGCCACTGGCTCAGCGCCTGCGCCTGGACGATCTGCGCGACAAGAAGGTGGAGTACAAATGGAACATCGCCAGCAATGGCAGCTTGGTCATCGGCGAAGGGCATCCTGGCGTGGTCCTGGACGAGCCGATGACAAGCAAGGACGCGCGCAAGAAGAAACAGCCATACGCGCAAGGCCATGTCACCCTCGTGGGCGGCCAACCATGGAACAAGACACCCTGGCAGGAAAATCGCCGCATACCGGAGGCGCGCATCAGCGGTACCCTGTACTACAACACGGAAGGCGAGCTCTGCATCGATAACGATTCGGGGCGATTCAGCGAATATGCCGACCGAACGTCAGACCATCTCGAAAACGTCGCCAAGCTCTTTCAGCACTACGGTCTGCCGGTCACGCCGGAATGGAAAGCAAAGAAACAGATTCCGTTGCAGCGTGTGCCCGCCGGGGCGGCCATCGCGTCACCGAGCCCGGCAGAGAAAGGCGAAGCGGCGCATCCTGACCCAAGCGGTGAATGATCCACCGGCCACGCGCATCGCCATGATGGCTCGCAGCGTGCGGTCACCGCCGCACGCTGCACACGCGATGAGTTCGCACCGATCGCTCAACGCTGCCGGTTCCCGCGGCGTTTGACTGCATAGCCAATGGTCAGGAGCAGGAACCACACCGGGCTGGCCAGCAATGCCTGACGCGTGTCGTCCTGCAGGGTGAGCAGCACGATGACGAAGCCGAAGAATGCCAGGCAGACGTAGCACATCAGCACGCCGCCGGGCATCTTGAACGCCGAGGCGGCGTGCTGCTCCGGGCGCTTGCGGCGGTAGGCGATGTAGGCGCACAGGATCAGCGACCACACGAACATGAAAAGCACCGCCGACAACGTGGTGACCAGCGTAAACGCAGTGACCAGGTTGGGAATCAGATACACCAGCATCGCGCCCAGCAGCAGGCACAGGCAGGAAAACAGCAGGCCGCGCGCCGGCACCGCCGCGCGCGACAGCTTGGCAAAGCCTTTGGGCGCATGCTGTTCTTCGGCCAGGCCGTAGAGCATGCGGCTGGTGGAAAAGATGCCGCTATTGGCCGAGGAGGTGGCCGAGGTCAGCACCACGAAGTTGATCAAACTCGCTGCCGCCGGCACGCCGGCCAGCACGAACAACTCCACGAACGGGCTCTTGTCGGCCACCACCTGTCGCCACGGCGTCACCGCCATGATGGCGATCAGCGCAAGCACATAGAAAATCAAGATGCGCACCGGGATCGAGTTGATCGCCTTGGGCAGATTGCGGCGCGGATCGGCGGTTTCTGCAGCCGTGGTGCCGACCAGCTCGATACCGACGAAGGCGAACACCGCAATCTGGAAGCCGGCAAAGAACCCGCCGATGCCCATGGGGAACATGCCGCCGTCGTTCCACAGATTCGACAGCGAGGCCACGTTGCCCGATGGCGAACGGAAGCCCCAGGCCACCAGCCCGGCGCCGGTGATAATCAACGCGGCAATGGCGATGATCTTGATCAGCGCAAACCAGAATTCCATCTCGCCGAACAATTTCACCGTGACCAGATTCAGGCTCAGCAGCAACAACACGCACAAGATCGCGGGAACCCACGGCGCCAATCCCGGAAACCAGAACTGCGCATAGGCCGCAATGGCAATGACATCGGCAATGGCAGTGATGATCCAGCAAAACCAGTATGTCCACCCGCAGAAAAACCCGGCCCACGGCCCGAGCAGGTCGGTGGAAAAATCGATGAACGACTTGTATTCCAGGTTGGAGAGCAGCAGTTCGCCCATTGCGCGCATCACGAAGAACAGCATCGCGCCGATGATGAGATAGACGAACAGGATCGACGGCCCGGCCAGACTGATCGTCTTGCCAGAGCCCATGAACAGGCCGGTACCGATCGCCCCGCCGATGGCGATCAACTGCAGGTGGCGATTGGACAGGCTGCGTTGCAGATGATCGGGCGCGGACGGGTCAGACATGGGCACGGCACCGGCAAGTGAACAAGCCGTCAAAAATACGAGATCGCGCCGACGCATACCAGGGGTTTGCGCCGCGGCAACCGCAAGGGCATGGATGCGCCGGCGCATGGTGGGCAGCTCGCCCCATCATGGTGCGTCGGTGGTGGCGTGTAGACACCCACTGTCGAGACAAGCACCGAACGCGTGGGCGCTGTGCGCATTGGGCACCCGGGTACCCAGTCGCTGCGCATCGGACAGCTGGCTCGCGCCCGCCTGATTCGCCAACTCGTGCCGGTCGGAACTGCGCTGACGGATCGCTTGCCGCAATGCCCGTTGTCGCGAGGTCATCGCCGGGCAGCAAGGCAGTGCACGGCATTGATGACGACGCCAACAGCACCACATGCAATAGATCGAGCCTGCAGCTGCGCCTCAGATCACACCACGGCGCTGCTAGTGCTGCCCCATTGCAGCGCAGCCGCACACAGCATGCGCGTGCCATGCTCGCGCCCGCTTCCCCGACCGCGCGCGTGACAAGCAGCATCTAGCGCACAACGTCGAGCGCACAAGACGGAGGACGAGCACGCAGAGACACGACGCCAGGCGAAAAAAATGGCCAACAGGAAGCAGGGCCAAACGCGACACTGACCTACTCTTCGTTGGCGCTACTATCAAGAGAACAAAACGCGGTACAGGCGTGGACGCCCGTGTCTTGAAAGACACGCGCCGACAAGTGGGACCGGCATGCGACGTGCTGTCACGGTGACGGCAGGTAGAGCTCATACCAGCGCAGTCGCACCGTCAGTACTCAACCACCCGCAAGGCCGCCGCCTACCCGCCCCGGCAGCGCTCCGTCGTCCTCCTGCTCCGGGTCGCCCACCTCATCGTTCAGGCCACCGCGTTGCGGCGGCTGTTCTTCCAGCGGCGTGTCTTCTTCGTTGGTATCGGGATCGGGCGTGCCATGTGCCAGAACAGCGGCGTCGGCGTTGGTCATGGTGCGCGCGGTGCGTGGATTCAGATGCATGAGCAGCTCCGATGGAATTCGACAGGAGCGTTAACGCTAGGCTGCATCGCGCTACTCCGCCGTGAGCCTGCAATGAGCTTGCGTGACATGCTGTTGACGTGGCGCAGTCGGCATGGCGCGAATGATCACACTCGACATCGCACGGCGCACAAGGCCCTCTTGCGCGGTCGCGCATCCACAACCGCAGACGGCCACGTCCAAGCCGGTAAGCAAGCCTGACCTGGCGCGCATGCGACGCCTTGCAGCGCAGGCCGCCGCAGCCACCGCTATCATGCCCAGACCTCGCCGAGACCATGCCATGCGCCATCGCATCTGCCTTGCATTGTTGTTGAGCTGCGGCACGGCGCACGCCGCCACACCGGCGTCGCGCCTGGATGCGGTGCTGCAATCGGGGGTGCTGCGCGTATGCACCACCGGCGACTACCGTCCCTATTCGTTGCTGCGCGGCGACGGGCAGTTCGAAGGCAGCGACATCGACCTGGTGCAGTCGCTGGCCGCCAGCCTGGACGCACGCGTGCGCCTGGTGCGCACCAGCTGGCCGCAACTGATGCCGGACTTGCTGGCCGACCGCTGCGATATCGCGGTCGGCGGGATCTCCATCACCTTGCAGCGGCAACGCCAGGCCAGCTTTAGCGCGGTACTGGATGTGGACGGCAAGATTCCACTGGTGCGCTGCGCCGACCAGGCGCGCTACCGCAGTCTGGAACAGCTCAACCGGCCGGAGGTGCGCCTCATCGAACCACCGGGCGGCACCAACGAGGCTTTCGCGCACCGCCAGTTACCGCAGGCCACGTTGCGGCTGTTCGCCGACAACACCACCATCTTTCAGGAACTGCTGGCGCATCGCGCAGACGTCATGATCACCGACGCCTCCGAAGCGCTGTATCAGCAGGCAAGGCTGCCAGGCCTGTGCGCCATCGCACCGGAGCAACCGCTGCAATACAGCGAAAAAGCCTTCCTGCTCCCGCGCGACGACCACGCCTGGAAAGCCTATGTGGACCAATGGCTGCACCTGAGCAAGGCCAGCGGCGACTATCAACGCATCGTTGAAGGCTGGCGGCAGCCGCGCTGAATGAGCCGGGATTAGGGATTCGAAAAGCAGCAAAGCTGCACGTCAAGTCGACTAACGCTGTTACAAATCCCCAATCCCGACTCCCCAATCCCCGCCGTCAAACAATCTTGGTTCGCCGCCACCAACGCGACACCTGTTCCTCGCGCACCAGGGTGAACAGACCGGCGCCCAGGATCAGCGCGATGCCCACGGCCATCGGCCAGTCCAGATGATCGTGAAACAGCAGGTAGCCGAAGGCGATGGCCCATAGCATCTGGCTGTATTGGGTCGGTGCGACAAGGCTGACCGGGGCCATGCGCGTGGCGTACATCATGCAGATGGCGGCCAGCCCGGCGAGCAAGCCGTAGCCGGCCAACAAGCCCCACTGGGACAGCGTGGGCCAGACGAAGCTCGGCAACATCATGATCCCGCCCATCACCAACGGGCCGATCACGCCAGCGCCGTACAAGGTCAATCGCTTCTCGCTATGGCCGGCCATGCGCAAGGCGATCACCGAGATGGCGCCGACCAGGCCACACACGATGGCCGCCACATGCCCGTGGGTGAGATGACGAAATCCAGGGCGCAGCACGATCAACACGCCGATGAACCCGACGATCACCGCCGACCATCGCCGCCAATGCACTTCTTCCTTGAGGAAGATCACCGACAGCACGGTGACGAAGATCGGCATCAGGAAGATCAGCGCGAATGCTTCGGCCATTGGCAAGGTGGTGAAGGCGATCACCGAGGTGAGATTGCCGATGGCGCCGGTGAGCGCACGCAGCAGCCACAGTGCCGGCTGCTTGGCCATCACCAGCTCGCGCAGCTGGTCGTCGGGCTTTTTCAGGAACGGCACCGCCAGCAGCATCAGCAGCGCGCCGAGAAACAGCACTTCATAGACCGGCAGCGTGCCCTCGAGCAGTTTCACGAACGCATCGCTGATCGAATAGGCCGCATAGCAGGCGAACCCCAACAACACACCTTTCAGCATTGCCCACACTCCACGGTTGACGCCGATCCGACGAGGTGTCGATACGGACTGCCTGCAGTATGCGTTGCAGCGTGTGTCAGCGAAACGGCGCGGGCAGTCGACCTCGGTGGCGAGCGCATGGTGGTGGCCCGGCAGCAGATGCCGCAACAGGTCGGTTACGATGCCGCTCCCTTCCTTGCAGCGGTGCGGCACGTGCCGCACGCCGCACACAGAGCTGTCAGCCGTGCCCCACTACTCCGGCCCCCTACTCGTTCTCGCCGATGCCCAAGCCCTGCTTGCCGCGCGCGGCAGTGGTCTGACTCACTGGACCGGCTCGCTCGACCTGGGCCGCAGTACCGACACTGCCCAGCTCGATGCACAGACCTGGCAATGGCGCGGCCGCGGTTATCCCTATCCGGGCAAACTCAAGGAGCGCACGCTGTACTTCTGGGATGGCGAGGATTTCGCGCCGATCTCGCGCTACAGCGGCGCATTGATCAAGCTGGTGCCCACCGAATGGGGCGCGCCCACGTTCGAGATCGATGGCATCAAGATGCTGCCGTCCGCGCAACTATCCCCATTCGAGGATGCGCGGCGCAAGGTGGCGCTGGTGGATCCGCGCGGCAAGATCGTGCTGGACACCTGCGGCGGCCTGGGCTACTTCGCCGCCTGCTGCCTGGAGGCCGGGGTCGCGCAGCTGTTCTCGTTCGAAAAGAATGCCGACGTGCTGTGGCTGCGCACGCTCAACCCGTGGTCGCCAGATCCGCAGGGCGCCGCTGCCGGCGGGCGTTTGCAGCTGACCCATGCCGATATCGCGCAGCACATCGCCACGCTGGCCGACGATTCGGTCGATGCCATCCTGCATGACCCGCCCCGCTTCGGCATTGCGGGCGAGCTGTATTCGCAGGTTTTCTACGGTCAGCTGGCACGCGTGTTGCGCCGAGGCGGGCGGCTGTTTCATTACACCGGCGCGCCGAACAAGCTCACCAGTGGGCGCGATGTGCCCAACGAAGTGAGCAAGCGCCTGGCCAAGGCCGGCTTCACCACGCAACTTGCCCTGGATGGCGTGCTGGCGAGCTTGCCTGCACGGCGCTGAGTGGTGCCTCCACGCCATTGACGCTGGCGATACGGCCCGCGCGATCATCGCGTGGCGAATGCAAGACAGCGTGCACTCGCGGCACGCATGCGCACTGCATGATCACGCGAGGCCGGCATGACGGTTACCGCGGCGGTTGCAGCGTGCCGCCGGCGGGATCTGCGATACTGCCGCGCCCTCGACACGGACGTTGCATGCGCGCCCATTTGATCATTGCCCTGCTGGTCTGGCTACTGCCGGTCACTGCGACACCAACACACGCGCAGACGGCATCGGCAAGCGCAGCATCACAGCCGATGTCGGAAGTGACCACGCGCTATCCGGTGACCACCGCAACGGTGGGCGGGCGTGTGATCCGCCTGGGCGAGCACCAGGGCAAGTGCGCGGTATCGCGCGACGGCGACGTCGTGGTACTGAGCATCGGTGCACCCTGCTACTTCAGCACCGATCGCCAACATGCCGCGCAGGTCCATCGCTTCCATGGCAGCGACGTCGTGCTGGTACAGCACGCGCATCCAACGTCGCGACCAGACTGGGATGTGGCCGTCTACGGGCCCATCTGCGCCTTCGAAGCGCAGGCGGTACGCGAGATCGGCGGCGTGCTGGAACCCGGCGGTGTCGCCGGTTCCTGGCATTGCGACCCGACCGTGGGGGCCGACCAGAAGCAGTTCGTCTACAGCTACGACACCTGGCCCAGGCACGGTGCGCGGCGACCTGCGCGCAAGCAAAAAGCGCATTGATGGATGCGCGAGCGCCGCGAGGCCGATGCGAATCCGGCCTGCTTTTGGTCAGCGCTGTTTGCCCGACACGCCGTTTGCGCCGCGCACCAGCATTTGCACGCTGCAGACGATTGCCTGCCGCCGCGCCTTAACCGCTGGGTGTCGGATGGCAGCGACGTCGCATGATCGGTGGCCACGCACACGCCGGGTCATGCAGCACGAAGACTGCAATCGCCGCCAACCGTGCCATCACCGCACGTGGCGGCGCGCGCGCCAACTTGCATATGCAAACCCGCCGACGATCAGCAACGGTACGCAGCTCAGCAGTGCATCCCAGCCAACAGCAATCCAGAAGCGATGCGGGTCGCTGTCGACCAGAAAGATCCGTGCCGGCCGGCCACGAATAACGCTGACATAGCGCCCTTCGAAGACTGCCTCACCCAATAGCCAAAAACGTCCGCAACATGCGATCACCGCCATACCAACCACGCCGCGCACGAGCCAGTCAATCAGGCGTGAACTCTTGCGTTCAGAGGCCGGCGGCGGTGATGGACGAGGTGTTTTCAAGCTGAATTTCTATCCACATGGCAGCGAAGTTTACGCGCCCCCCCACTCAGAGCGACCAACCAATGCGAAGTCGTCAGGTGGGCTTGGCCGTCATTCGTCACCGGCTGCGGCGCTCTTGCACTGCTGTTTTTCGCCAGGCACAGGATTCCAATGCAGGACCTGCGTCGGTCGGGGATGCGGCGCTGAGTCGCAGCCCGCACACCGCTGGCGTGCACGCGCGTCGCTACCGGCGCAATCGTCAGCTACCCAGGCCGAAGATCAAGCTGCGATGCGTTGCAACGCCGGCCATCGCGCCGCCGGCTGCCGCCAACACCACCGATGCGGCCGGGTTTGCGATATCGCCACAGGCAAATACGCCCGGCGCCGTCGTTGCCTGCATGGCGTCCACAGCGAGAAGGCGACCGAAAGGCCCCTCGCTGGTGGCACATCCAAGCTGCCTCACCAACGGACTGATCTCGGTCTGGGTGGTGATGAACACCCCGTCCAACGCGAACCTCTGGCCGTCGTGCAGCACCAGCTCCAGCACATCGCCCTCGCCTTGCAGCGCCGCCACTGCGCCGGTCACCACATGCACCGCGCGCGTCTCCAGTTGCGCCCGCTGGGATTCGTCCGGCACCAGCGTGTCGTTCAAGAACAGCCAAGTAGGGCCCCAATCCGGCAGCATGGCGGCTTGATGCGCAGCAAGCGCAGAGGTCGCGATCACACCGATGCGCCCCTGCTGCAGTTCGTAGCCATGGCAATACGGACACACGAACACCTGCCTGCCCCAACGTTCGGCCAGACCGGCCAGCGCAGGGAGACGATCGACCACCCCCATGGCCAGAATCAGCCGGCGAGTGGCATGCACGCTGCCATCGGCAAAGACGACCTCGAACGCATCCGCCTGCCCGCGGACCTGGACCACCTCGCCGTCAGCCCACTGCACGCTGGCATACGACAGCACCTGCGCACGCGCCTCATCGGCGATGCGCGCAGGCGATGCGCCATCGCGGCCCAGCAAGCCATGCGAGGTTTCGGCAAAACGATTGCGCCGCCGGCCGCTGTCCACCAGCAAGACGCGGCGTCGCGCCCGCGCCAACTGCAGGGCGGCTGACAGCCCTGCATAACTGCCGCCAATGATGATCACCTCGTGCTGCATGGTCGCTCTTGGGTGCCGACACCGATTAATGTATCTTTCAATGTTACATTAATCGACGACGACAGACACCACGGGTATCGCGCCGCGCATCCAGTGACCCGATTCAGCGCTGCCGCGTGCGCTTGCCCGCCGCGTTGCCGCCAGATGGCGCCCTCGCGCTGCACAAGGCATCGAACTCGCTCGCCAGTGCGGCAAGCGTCACCGTGCCCAGGCGCTGCAACAGCAGCGCTTCGGCGTGGGCCAGCGCATCGGCGATTGCCGCATTGACCACACGCTCCACCCCACATTGCGGATTCGGGTGATCGGCACCGATCGCAAACAGGTGCGGGCCGCCAACCGCGCGATGCACATCCAGCAGCGTCACCTGCGCGAGATCGCAGCCGATCTGCCAACCGCCGTTGTGCCCGCGGCTGGATTGCACATAGCCGGCACTGCGCAGCCCGGCCATGGTCCGGCGCACCACCACCGCATTGGTCGACAGCATGCTGGCGATCTGCTCGGAGGTCATCGGCTGCGGGCTTCTGGCCATGTGGAGCAACACGTGCAACATGCGGGAAAGGCGGCTATCGGTGCGCATGCGGTCCTGGGTCGTTCGATCGGTTCACGGCAACCAGCGGTCGCCATCGGCCGGCAGATTGTGCCGCAGCATCGCCTCGATGTCGCAGCGCGGGTGCGTGCACCAGGATCAGCACACCGCCCATTGATCGCGCCCAGCGGTCTTGGCGGCGTACAACGCAAGATCGGCCTGGCTCAGCAACACATCCAGCCCGGTGTCGGCGACGATGCGCACCGCGCCCATGCAAAAGCGCACCGGTTGGTCGGGCGGCAGGCCGGCGATGTCGATCGCTGCCACCGCGCTGCGCAGGCGCGTAAACACCGCGGGAATCTCCTCTTCGCCACAGCCCGGCAGCACCAGCAGGAATTCTTCGCCGCCCAGGCGGCCCAGGCGATCCTGCGCGCGCAAGGCGAGCCGGGACGCACTGGCCAGTGCCTTGAGCACCGCATCGCCGGTGGCGTGCCCATACACGTCATTGATCTGCTTGAAGTGATCCAGATCGATCAATGCCAGCATGCCCGGCGTGTGCGAGCGCAAGGCCTGCTCGATCTGCTGCTGCGCCTCGGTGCGAATGGCGCGCCGGTTGGGCAGACCGGTGAGTTCATCGCGCATCGCCAGCCGCGACAACTGGCGGCGGTGCCGTGCGCCGAAGGCCAGCACCACCAGTGCACCGAGCAGCAACAGGCAGGCCGCGCACAACGCGATCCACAGCGTCCGCTGGCCCGCTTCGCGCGCCTGCAGTGCCAGCTGCGCGGTCTCGCTGCGGCGGCGCAGCTCGGCCGTTTCGGCGCCGCGACGTGCGTCTTCGTAGCGCGCCTGCAACCGCAACATCACCGTATCGCGCTGGCGGTCCAGGCTCTGCGCGCGCAGCGCGTTGGCGCGTTGCAGTTCCTGGTAGGCCTCTGCATGGCGGCCGCGGAATGCCAGCGCCTGGGCGATCGCGTCCACCAGTTGCGCACGACGGTTCAAGGTCAGGTTGGGATCGTCCGCGGCCTTGGCGGCGACGATTTCGGCGTCCAGGCCCTCAGCCTTCAACGCGATCAAGGCCTGCAGCAAGACGGCATGACACGCCGCAACGCGCCCGATATTGCCTTGCTGCTGCATCAACGGCAGGGCTTCGCGCGCCATCGTCAATGCAGAAGCGGCATCGCCGGTTTCGATCAGGGCTTCGCTGGCGCTGGTCAGCGCCGCAGCCACGCCGGCCTGGTCGCGCAGTTCGCGGCTGAGCGCCAAGGCGCGCCTGAAATGCAGCAGCGCCGCTTCGGGTTGCCTGGTTGCCAAGGCAGTGCCGAACTCGTATTCGATCAGACTGCGCTGGAAGCGCGCCGGCTGGTCGTGCAGGCGTGAAAGCGCACGCTGCAGATAGTCTTCGGTTTCGCTGTCTTCGGCGGGCCGACCACCGACGCGGCTGGCCAATGCGCCCAGTTGCGTCAACGCATCCAGCTCCAGCCCCAGGAGTTTTTCGCGCGCCGCACATTGATAGCTGGCCTGCGCCGCACTCCAGGATTCATCGCTGCTGCCGGAGGCGAGCATGCTCCACATGTCGACCGCCTCGACTTCGCACAGCAGATCGTTGCGGCCCAGCGCGCTGGCCCGTTGGCGCAGCGCTTCCAGCCGCGCCACCATGACGCGATTGGGGTTTTCGCGCACGTCGCTGAGCGCCTGCACGATATCCAGCCACAGCTGCGCCTGCGAGGTGCTGCCGTGCAGCTGGTCGAGCTTTCCGCGCGCCTGCGTCAGCGCCACCTGGCGGCGTTCGCTGTCTTCCAGCGAAATAAGCACGCGCGCCTGCGCCAGCAAGGCCCAGAACTCGGCCTCCACGTCGTGGTCCCCGCTAGCCCGCTGCAGTGCGCCCTGTGCGATCTGCAAGGCGACCACCGGGTCGTCGATGGTCGCCGCTTCGATCGTCTTCCACGGCTGCGGCTGCGCCGACGCCATGACACTGCCCAGCAGCAAGGCAAACGCGGCGAGCCCATGTCGCCATCGGACCACGCACATGCTCATCGCGTCATCACGTCGAGGACGGGCCGCAACGTGCGCACGCCAAGCCGCTGCCATCTGCGCATACGTGGCGGCTTGCTGGTTGCTGCGGCATTTCAAGCACTCCCACGGTTGGATGGCGATGGAATCCAGCGGAATTTCAGGCCAAACGCCCATGTTCCGAGGTGATGCGACTGTCATGATGACCAACGCACACGACAGCGCACGTGATCGACGCAAGCGGTCGCGTTCGTTATCGGCCCAGGCGGGCCACTCTTGAATCCGGATGACGGGAGATCGCAGCACATCGCCCGGACGCGCAGACGGCAGCCAGACCCGCACGTCGCCTGGCTATCGCGCGATGCGCCTGAGGCACGGCGACACGCAGTCCACCCCATCTGCTCGATCGCCTGCCATCGCGATGCGACGAGACGGCAACCCCACGCGCCGGTGGGTGAAGCTCCCCCGGCGCGGCCGCGTAAACTGCCGCACGGCAGCTGCCGCCCCTCGATCTTCCGGAGACGCCGTGATCTCACACCTGCCCCGCGCGCTCACCCTGCTCGCCATCGCCTTGCTGTCGGCCTGCGCCACACAGGCCCCGCGTGCCCCGCAACGCTCGCCCGATGCGGTCAAGGCCGATATCGCGCAGCGCCTGCCGGCAACATTGCCCGACCGCGCCGGCTGGGCCAACGATGTGTATGTGGCGCTGTCCTCGCAGGCGTTGGACACCAGCGCCGAGCACATCTGCGCAGTGCTGGCGGTGACCGAGCAGGAATCGACTTACCAGGCCAATCCGGTCGTGCCCAACCTGGGCAAGATCTCGCGTGCCGAGATCGACCGCCGCGCCAGCGCGCATCACATTCCCGGCTTCATGGTCGATGCCGCCCTGCGTCTGAGTTCGCCGGATGGGCGCAGCTATGCCACGCGCATCGCTGCCGCGCGCACCGAACAGGAACTGAGCCGCATCTTCGAAGACTTCACCGGCAGCGTGCCGCTGGGCGCGCGGCTGTTCGACGGGTTCAACCCGGTGCACACCGCCGGGCCGATGCAGGTGAGCATCGCCTTCGCCGAGCAGCATGCGCAGCGCTACCCCTACCCGCCCGGCGATTCGATCCGCCACGAAGTCTTCAGCCGCCGTGGCGGGCTGTGGTTCGGTACCCAGCATCTGCTGGGCTATCCCGCCAACTACGACGCGCTGCTGTACCGCTTCGCCGATTTCAACGCCGGCTGGTACGCCAGCCGCAATGCCGCCTTCCAGGCCGCGCTGAGCAGGGCCAGCGGCATCGCGCTAGCCCTGGACGGCGACCTGCTCACGCCGGGCGCCAGCCTGGATGCGCCCGGCAGCACCGAGCGCGCCGCACGCAGCCTGGTCAGCCAGTTGGCGATGAGCGACCGCCAGCTCCGCCGCGCACTGGAGGCCGGCAACACCGCAGATTTCGCCGACTCCGACCTGTATCGCCAGGTGTTCGCGTTGGCAGAGCGCAGCGCCGGCAAGCCGCTGCCGCGTGCCGTGTTGCCCGGCATCACCCTGGAAAGCCCAAAGATCACCCGCACGCTCACCACCGCCTGGTTTGCGCAGCGAGTGAACGAACGCTGGAAGCGCTGCATGAGCAAGTAGACGAGCGGGCCACCGCGCTGCCGGCGCTGCGCTCTGTCGCCTCATTCGGTGCTCAGGCGATTGGTCAACACATCGCCGACAACCGGGCCGTCTTCCACCTTGCCATCGCTGCCGCGTCGATACCTGATGCCGGCACGACACACAGCAGGGTCCATCTCCCATACCCAGCCAACCAGGGCACGCCCTGTGCCTGGTGGCGAGCGTAGCGGCATGTTCATGCGCAGGCCATCGTCCTGGCCGCGGTCCAGCGTGCACATGACGGTGCCGGCGCCGTCGTCTTCAGCGTCCGGGTCGATCTCGTCCACGTAGGTGACGGTGGCGATGATCGCCTCGGCATTCACCTGTTGCTGCAACACGTGTGGAAGATCGGCAAGCGGTGGCGCGGCGCGCCCGCCGGATGGCTCCGGGACGAACGCATCGGTCAACCTCACCTTGCGGAAGTAGTACTCGCTGCGTCCGAGTGTTTTCGAGCCCTCCATGGCCGTTGCCATGTCTGCCAGTTCGTCGGTGCGCAGCAGGAACATCTCCGTACCCGAGCGCATGACCAGCAGTTGTGCATCGTTGGCATCGCTACCGCTCGAATCACGGCGCAAGCGGATGTCCAGGGTGAGGTAGCGATCGCCCATTTCGGTCTGCGTCACCTCAAAGCGCCCCGAATACGCACGCACATCGGTACGGGCATGGCTGCGATGATCGATCTTCCAGAACAGCAGGCGATATTGCCCGTCGGGTTCCAGTGACAGCATGCGATGCCAATCGATGTAGGACGACAGGTACAGGCCGTGCAGGTCGCCGCTCGCCTGTGGTTGCTGGAAGATGCCCTCGAACACAGGGCGCTGCTCTGCAGGCAATGCATCGGCAACGGTCGCGGGCGCGTCGGCCACGGGTGCGGGGGCATCGACAGCGTCGCGCAGCCGGGTGTGCAGCGCCAACGCATCGACCTTGTCGACCCGCAGCATCTGCATCGAGAGCAGCAGTTGGTCGATCTGGTAGACCTCGCCCGCAGCGAGTGGGCCGCACTCCTTGCGCGCGGCGGCAAGCCGGGCCGATGGAATCAGGGAATCGCAGAACGCCGCATCGCAGAGGGACTGGTTGAAGAAGTCCTCGAGGTTCCAGCTCAGATCGCCGGTGGCTTTGGAGACCGGATCCACATAGACCACGTCTTCGTCGGTGGCAGTGAGCTTGCGGTAGTACAGCAGTGCGCCGAAGGGCGTGAGCGCGATCGGAATACGCTGTACTGCGTCAGGTGGCGAGACGATCCAGCGATCCAGCACCGGCTGCCAGTGCCGGGGGTCGATCAGCGCCAATTGCATGCGTCCATAATGCCCCAGCCCTTTTTTACGCCATAGCTCGAGCAGACTGGCAGGCAGCACTGGCGCATATGCGGCAATCAGATCCATGGCGGCAGGCTGCGTCCTGCCTGGCGGATGCGCCTTGAGGAAGCGGGACAGTGCCAAGCGGCGAAACCAGGACATCAGACGGCCTCCAGTCAACATTGCGTGCGTGCAACACCCCATATCGTGCCGCATGGCCATGCTGGGGCACGGGAGAAGCGTAGTTCATCGCGCAAGGGCACGTCGTCGGTGGCTGATCGCGCAGCGGCGCACGTGCGGGCCGTGGGTGTCTTCGCCCACGATGGCGATGGCGATGGCGATCGACCCCGCGCCGCCACGCAGCGGTGGTGCAGGGCCTGGGTGATCCGCTGGGCAACCGCTCGATTGCCGGCCCGCTTTCTCGGCCACGCGGCGTCCGTTGCGAGCCGGGTGCGGCTCGCAACGGACGCCACCACGCGGGCACGACTTCTGGCAGAGGCACCCAGGCCACGTGGCGGGTAGCATCGGACGGTCGCGCCGACCGCATTGCGCGCTCCTTTCATCCCGGAGAATCTTCATGCCCACCACCCCGTTGCCGCTGCGGCACCTGTGCCTTGCCGTCGCCCTGGCCGCTCTGCCGGCACTTGCCGGCGCGCAAGCCCCTGCCGTCACCGAGGCCGACTACGCGCGCGCCGAACGGCTGATCAGCTATGCCGCACAGCCACTGGTGGACCACGCCCTCACCCGCATCGACTGGCTGGATGCCACGCACGTGGCGTATGTCGATCACGATGCCAAGGGCAACCGGCTGCTGCAGCTGGACACCAGCACCGGCAAGACCGCACCGCTCTTCAAACAGGCTGCGCTGGTTGCTTCGCTCAACAAGCTATTGAAGACCGGCGACAAGCCGCTTAAGGTCGACACCTTCGCACCGGTGGTCAAGGTCACCGCCGATGGTCGCTACCGCCTCAACGTGCGCGACACCGCCGTGGTCTGCGATGCGCGTGCGCGTTGCAGCAAGCTGTACGCCAAGGACAAACCGGAACCGGGCGTGCTGTCGCCGGACAAGCGCAGCGAAGCCTTCATACGCGACTGGAACCTATGGGTACGCGATCTTGCCAGCGGCCAGGAAACCCAGCTCACCCGCGATGGCGTGGAAAACTTCGGTTACGCCACCGATAACGCCGGCTGGCAGCACACCGACAATGCCATCGTGGCGTGGTCGCCGGACTCCCGCAAGATCGCCACCTTCCAGCAGGACCAGCGCAAGACCGGCGACATGTACCTGGTCAGCACCAAGCTTGGACATCCGGAACTGCAGGCGTGGAAATATCCGCTGGCCGGCGACAAGGACGTGACCATGATCGAGCGCGTCATCATCGACGTGCCCACCCGCAGCGTGCTGCGCCTGAAAACACCGCCGGATCAACATCGCTCCACGCTCTGCGACGACGTGAGTTGCTCGCCTGGCCTGTGGGACGACGTGAAGTGGGCACCGGACAGCAAGACGCTGGCATTCGCCTCCACCTCGCGCTTCCACAAGCAGACCTGGTTGCGTATCGCCGATGCCAGCACCGGCGCGGTGCGCACCGCCTTCGACGAAACCGTCAAGACCTATTACGAAAGCGGCCAGGTCGCCGCCAACTGGGCGTATCTGCCGGCCAGCAACGAGGCGGTGTGGTTCTCCGAACGCAGCGACTGGGGCCAGCTGTATCTCTACGATCTGGCCACCGGCAAACCCAAGCGCGCCATCACCACCGGCGAAGGCAACGTCACCGAATTGCTGCGCGTGGACCCGGTCACGCGCACCGCATGGTTTGTCGGCGTCGGCCGCAGCGCAGGCGTGGACCCGTACTACCAGCAGCTGTGGAAAGTCAGCCTGGATGGCGGCGATCCGGTGTTGCTCACGCCGGAACCGGCCAATCACAGCATCGCGCTGTCGCCCGACGGTGCACGTTTTGTCGACACCTATTCCACCTCGGTCACGCCGCCGGTCACGTTGCTGCGCGAAGCCGGCGACGGCCGCACCGTCAGCACGATCGCCACCGCCGATATCACCCGCCTCAAGGCGGCCGGCTGGGTACCGCCGGAACCCATCACAGTGAAGGCACGCGACGGCAAGACCACGTTGTACGGTTTGATGTTCAAACCCACCAACTTCGACCCGACGCGCAAGTACCCGGTCATCGATTACGTCTACCCCGGCCCGCAGACCGGCTCGGTGCGCGGGCGCAGCTTTCTCGCCGGCCATGGCGACAATCAATCGCTGGCCGAACTGGGCTTTATCGTCATTGCCATCGATGGCATGGGCACGCCGTGGCGCTCCAAGACCTTCCACGACACCTGGTACGCCAACATGGGCGACAACACCTTGCCCGATCAGGTCGCCGGCTTGAAGGAGCTGGGTCAACGTTATCCCTGGATCGATCTGGATCGCGTCGGCATCTGGGGCCATTCCGGCGGCGGCAACGCCTCGACCGGCGCGATGCTGCGTTATCCGGATTTCTTCAAGGTGGCCTGGTCGGAAAGCGGCAACCACGACAATCGCGGCTACGAAGACGATTGGGCCGAGAAGTATCACGGCGAGCACATCGTCAACACCGACGGCACCTCCAATTACGACGACCAGGCCAACGCCAATCACGCCAGCAAGCTCAAGGGCCGGCTGATGCTGGTGCACGGCACCCTGGACGACAACGTGCCGCCGTACCTCACCTTGCTGGTGGCCGATGCCTTGATCAAGGCCAACAAGAACTTCGACATGCTGATGCTGCCCAACGCCAAGCACGGCTACGGCGATCTCACCCCGTACGTCACCCGCCGTCGCTGGGATTACTTCGTGCAGTACCTGCTCGGTGCGACCCCGCCGGCGCAGTATCAGATGCAGCCGATGCCGGCCAATTGAGCGGCGTACAGGCGGTACGGTGGCCGCTGCTGCGCCATGTCCGCAGCTAACGCGTCATCGCGCCTAGGCGCCGCACCACATGTGTCATCCGGTTAGACCCGGATGACACGGCGGCCACTCGCTTGGCCGTACTGCCACCCAAGTGCTTCCTCAAAAACGCCAGCACGCGCGTGTCGTACCCGCGTCGATGCGGCTCGATGAAGAACCCGTAGCCCTCGTTGGGGAAGTACAGCGATTACGCGGGCATCCTTGAGTGCGCACTCCATCCGTTGGGTGTGTTCGACCGGCGCGCTCGTCCTTGCCACCGGCCATAAGAAGCACCGGCATCTTGATCGGATTGGCCGGTGTCAGCGGCGAACGTGCTGCCAGGGCGCTGCGCGCGCAGCGGCTCAGTGCGCAACAGGTTGCCGCTGGCCCAGCAAGCCCAGACGCCGGAACCACATCTCCAGCGGCACCGTCACCAGCGGCGGCAACGCCGCCAGCAGACTCAAGGCCCATGCCCACCACGGCCAGCGCAGCCGCAGTGCGGCAATCATGCTGACCGCGACATAGAACAGGAACGCCGCGCCATGCAGGCGCCCGAATACCCAGACCACGAGCTCGGTGCTCTGCAGCCCATACTTCAGAAACATGCCGACCAACAATCCGGCCCAGGTCAGCCCTTCGAAAAATGCAGCCAACGCAAACAGACGGCCGATCGGCGACAACGCAGAAGACACACGCATACAACACTCCAGACGGACAGGGATTGCCGCGACGCGATGGCGGCGGCGACGCCCGCTGGCAAGGCCAGTCTACAGTCCAACCCAACGACACTGAGGTTAAATGGCCAGGCAAGCGCATGCGCCTTGCGACCGATGCGCGTGATACGTGCCCAGTGCCCACATGCGTTTGGCACCGCCGCCGCACATCCCGGCGATAATGCCGGCTCCGTCGTCCTCAAGCCTCGCACCATGCGCATCGCAGTGCTGTTGTTCCTGCTGGTTGCCTTATTGCCCGCCACGGCGCTGGCGCTGAAGGTGCGCGATGGCGATCTGCTGTTCGTCACTGCGGCGCACACTGGCCTCAGCGGCGCCATCGACGATGCAACTTCCACCCAGGGGCAACCCAGCTTCGACCATGTCGCGCTGGTGGCGCATGCAGGCGACGTTGCGGTGGTGCTGCATGCCGACGAATACGGTTCGCGCGAGCAACCACTGCAGGCATTCATCGATGAGGCCACCGCCAAGCAGCGGCAGATCTTCGTGTATCGGCTCACCCCCGAACATCGTCCTGCCATCCCCGATGCCATTGCCCAGGCATGGCGCATGCTTGGCAAGCCCTACAACGACACTTACGTGCAGGACGACAACCGCTATTACTGCTCGGATTTCATCGAGCGCGCCTTCCGCGCGCATCACGTGTTCGCCCTGCAACCGATGAACTTCAAGAACCTGCAGACCGGCAAGATTTCGCCATACTGGATCGATTTCTACCGCAGCAAGGGCATGCCTGTGCCGCAGGACATGCCGGGCACCAATCCGAACGATATGGCCACGACGGCGGCGTTGACCTCGATGGGTCGGCTGAACTAAACGCCGCGTGCCGATGTCCCCAGACGATTCCGGGGTGACCCTGCAGGAGACTGCTTTGAAGAATGCGATGTTGGCAGGATTAGGGATCGCGCTGTTGGTCGGCTGCGGCAAGGCACCAGCGCCGACGCCGGCTAAAGCAGCAACGCCGCAGGCAGCGGTCGCAGTGCGCACGCCTGCCCATGCCCCGGGCAGCCAGCGTGGCGAGGGCCACCCTTATGAGCTGGCCGATACGCAGGTCTGGGACGTACCGGATCCAGTCTCGGGGCGTCGCTATCAGGTCTTCGTCGCCCTGCCACGCGCTTATGCGGAAAATCCGCAGCGGCGTTACCCGGTGCTGTATGCCACCGACGGCGACTACGCGTTTGCGCTGGTCAAACAGATCGCACGTCGCTTGAATGGCGAAGGCCCGGCCATCGAGGATTTCATCCTGGTTGGGCTGTCCTACGCCGTCGGCGAGGAACCCATGCCCAGCCGCAGGCGCGACTATACGCCGACGCCGGAAGACGGCCCTAACGCGGCGCCGGTGGCGACCCACGGCAAGAGCGCTGCCTATATCCGCTACCTGCGCGAGCAGGTCTTGCCGTTTGTGGCCAACCACTACCGAACCGACGAACAGCGGCGCCTGTATCTGGGGCATTCGTACGGCGGCCTGCTCGGCACGGACATCCTGCTCAGCAGCCCGGAGATGTTTTCTGGCTATATCCTCGGGAGCCCGTCGTACTGGTATGGCGAACATGACATGGTGGCGCAGGAAACGACCTTTGCAGCCACGCATCGCGATCTGCCGGCGCAGGTGTACATGTACGTCGGTGAGTACGAGCAAGTGCGTTATCACCAGACCTACGACATGGTCATCGATACCCAGAACATGGCGCGTGCGTTGCGTGCGCGTGGCTATCCGTCGTTGCATCTCACGCTTGAGGTTCTCAACGATGAGGACCACCTGAGCATCGGGCCGCGCGGCATCACCCACGGCTTGAAGGTGTTGCTCGGGAGCAAGGCTGCCGATCGGAGCGAGCGCTGACGCAAGGCATGGCCTCGGGATATTCAAGTGCCCAAGGCAATGGCATGCACCGCAGCGGTCAGCCACGGACACCACCGGTTGCTGCGCCAGCGGTTTGCGCATGGCAGCGGCCGGCATGCGAGCACAACCGATGCGTAGCGTGCACAACATCTTGCCAACTCCCACACACGCCACGCCCTAGTCTGCGCAGATCGATGACAGCGTGCCACGCGCAGGCATTCCGCCTGCGATGGTCGAGCACATGCAGAGGTGCACATGGCTTTGATCCACTCCATCCTGATGGGCGTCGTCGCCGGCATGCGGTCGATGACGCCGCTGGCGGCCGTCGCCAATGCTGCACGCACCGGCAAGCTGCCTGCCGACAATGGTGCGCCGGCACTGCTCGCCAACCCACTGGCATCGGCCGGCATGTTGGCATTGGCTGGCGGCGAGCTGGCCGGCGACAAGATGAAAACCGCGCCCGACCGCATCGTGCTGCCCGGCATGATTGCGCGCATCGCCACAGGTGTGATCGTCGGCACTGCATTGGCGCCACGCGAACAACGCGGCATCGCCGCGCTGCTCGGTGCGACGACCGCCCTTGCCGCCGCCTATCTCACCTTCAATGCACGCATGCGTGCGATCGAGCGCTATGGCCAAACCAGCACCGGCGTGGTCGAAGACGCAATCACGGTAGGCGCGGCGACGCTGATCATGCGCGATGCGGCCAAGCGATAACGCATCTCCACGGATCCATGCATGATGCTTGAAGGCCTGCCACGGGTTGTGCAGGCCGTGCTCGCATAGCGCTCAGTCGCCGTCATCGACCCAGCCAGCTATTCCTGTAACAGACTGCGCGACAGACCACGCTCACGCCGGGCGATAGATTGCACACAGCTTGTTTCCATCAGGGTCGCGCACGTACGCCAACCACGTCGGCCCCATGCTGCTCTCACGCAAACCGGGCGGTCTTTCGATGGAAATGCCGCCAGCAGCGACCGCGCTGTCATGAAAGTGCTGCACTTGCTCCGGCGAGTCGCATTTGAAGCCAACCGTTGCACCGTTACCCGGGCTGGCGGGTTCGTCGTTGATCGGCTCGCTTACACAAAAAGTGCTGCCTGCATGCCGGTAGAACAGGCGCGTGTGCCCGCTTGCTGCCTGATTGACGAACGGCGCAGGCGCACCGAAGACACCTCCTAGCACTGCATCGTAGAACGCTCGCGCACGCGCGATATCGTTCGTTCCTACCATGACATGATTGAGCATGACGTCGCCTGTTGATCGCGCGGGTGCGCAGCATACGCCACCATGCCCGCCGTGCCACATCGACCATGCGAATCAGCCGCCACGCCCATGAGGCGCATCCAGATCCAGTAGCGGCCCCATCGGGACGATACCGGTGGGGTTGATGGTGTCGTGGCTCTGGTAGTAATGCCCCTTGATGTGCTGGAAGTTCACGGTGTCGGCAATCCCCGGCATCTGGTAGAGCTCGCGCAGGAATCCAGACAGCTGCGGGTAGTCGGCAATGCGCCGGAGATTGCATTTGAAGTGCCCCACGTACACCGCATCGAACCGCACCAGTGTGGTGAACAGGCGCCAGTCGGCTTCGGTGAGCCGGTCGCCACACAGATAGCGTTGTGCGCTCAGGCGCGCCTCCAGCCAGTCCAGGCTTTCGAACAACGGCACCACCGCTTCCTCATAGGCCGCCTGGGTGGTCGCAAAGCCCGCCTTGTAGACCCCGTTGTTGACGGTGTCGTAGACACGCGCGTTCACCGCATCGATCTGCTCGCGCAGCGGGTGCGGGTAGAAATCACCGTCTGCAGCGCCAATCGCGTCGAAGGCGCTATTGAACATGCGGATGATGTCTGCCGACTCGTTGCTGACCACGGTCTTGCGCTCGCGGTCCCACAACACCGGCACCGTGACCCGGCCCGAGTAATGCGGGTCGGCCTTGAGGTACACCTCGTACAGATATCGCGCGTGATTCTCCGTGTCGCCGACCACGCCTGGCCCATCGGCGAAGGTCCAGCCGTTTTCGCGCATCAGCCAGTGCACGATGGACACGTCGATCATCGACTCCAGCCCTTTCAGGCGCCGGAAGATCAGCGTGCGGTGCGCCCATGGGCAGGCGAGCGACACATACAGGTGATAACGCCCCGAAGCCGCCTGGAACCCGCCCTGGCCATGCGGCCCGGCGCTGCCATCGCGCGTGACCCAATTGCGAAACTGCGACTGCGAGCGCTCGAACCGTCCCTCGCTCTTGCTGGTGTCATACCACCTGTCCTGCCATTTCCCATCGACCAACAGACCCATCGTGCTTTCTCCCTCCGCGACGCTCACTGGCGACCGTAGCCCAGCGATGTTGCAGGCTGCGTGAGCAGCGCGATGGTGCGCGAGCGTGGCACGCGATCACCGTGGAAGAATGCAGGCAGGCGCATCGCCCGGTGCGTGCGCCTGGCGGCCGGCAAGACGCACCTATCTTGCAATCACCGCCGTTCCCGATGGCACCATGTAGCACGCCTGCGCTTTCTTGCAGGCCTCGGCATTGAGCTCGGCGATCTGGCTGGCCAGGTACTGCTCCGGCGTCAGCCCCATGCGGTTGCGGTACGCGTTGTCGGCGTCGGCCTTGGCCTCTTGCTCCTGCTCGCGCTGCCGTTCTGCGGTGGTCGCCTCCACCAGGGTCTTGACCCGCTGTTGCTGCGCGGCGGTCAGATTCATCTGTTGCAACACATCCGGATTCGGACGTGCGCGGCCCAAGGTGATGTTCTGGATCTGGATCGGCAGGCCTTGCTCCTTGACCAAGGCACTGACGTTTTGTGTCACCGAATCGTCGATCTTCCTGGCCGTGTCCGGGTCGCTCATCATCTTGGTCATGTCGTAGCGCTTGACCTGGTCGCGCACGATGGACGCGTACTGGCTGGCCACGTTGTTCTTGAACCAATCCTGCCCAAACCTGGACAACAGCAGCGCCGGCGCAGTAATCCTGTATTGGATCTGGGTGGAGAAGTCCAACAGGATGTTGTCGCTGGAGGAAAAATCGTCGAATGCCACCTGCACGGTTTGCGGCGTCACATCCACATAGCTGGCCGACGTGGTCAGCCAGGTGTAAGTGCGCCCGGGATCGCGCACATCGTCCAGGCGGATGCCGCCCTTGCCGAAGAACAAGGGCTTATCCACCAACACGGCCTGCTGCCCCGGATCGGGCGACACAACGGTGCACGCACACAGCAAGCCGGCCAGCCCGATGGCCAGCATGGAAGTCTTCATCGATGTCCCCTTGAATGCCCGGGCGCCAATTCGCGCCGGTGTGGCGGAAGGTTACCCAAACATCCGGCCAGTCGCATCCTGCCCGCAGCTGGGGACGTTCGCCGACAGTTCGTCGCTCGGAGAGCGCCCAAGGCCGCCAGCCGAGCGCGCGGCAACAGCCTGGCTGACCCGCTCAGCCGCCCGTATTGGCGCCAGCCACCCACAATCGGCGAAAATGTCCGCCTGCCGACATCCCGCCCAGCGGCCAAGCGCAGCGGCGCCCTGCCCGCCTGCTCCTGTCATCGTCTTCGCCTGCTGGCTGCCGGCCATCGTGCCTGCGTTGCCAGCCGCCCATTCCGGATCTGCCTTGAACACCAACGCCCCACCCGTGCCCAACGACGAGCTGCCCCTGACCGACCGCCTGCGCGCGGCCCTGGACGTGCTGGAGGCCATCGACGCCGACCGCAGCGTACTGGACACCCTGCCCGAAGCCGACCGCGTGCGGCTGCATCAAGTGGTTGCCAAGGTCTATCACCCCGAGCCGAAGGCGCGGCGGCAGTTGCTCAAGCAGCGAGAGCGAGAGCGCCACCAGGAAAAGGTGCGCAAGGCCGAAGCGCTGCTGGAACAACGCGGTATCCGCGCACTACGACGCAAACCGGTGTTCAGCACGCCAAACTATTTCCCGCCGCATGCCGCCGGCCTGCACGACGCCCACAACGGCGAAAACGCCACTGCCGCGGCGGAGCCCACGCATTCGCCCGAGCTGCGCCATTGCTATGTCTGCAAGCAGAAGTTCACCGAGCTGCATCATTTCTACGACCAGATGTGCCCCACCTGTGCGGAGGTGAACTTCTTCAAGCGCACCGAAACCGCCGACCTGCGCGGGCGCGTCGCCCTGCTGACCGGCGGGCGCGTCAAGATCGGCTACCAGGCGGGTTTGAAGCTGCTGCGCGCCGGTGCAGAGTTGATCGTCACCACGCGCTTCCCGCGCGATTCGGCCGCGCGCTATGCGCAGGAACCGGACTTCGCGCAGTGGGGTCATCGCCTGCAGGTGTTCGGCTTGGACCTGCGCCATACCCCCAGCGTGGAAGCGTTCTGCCATGAACTGCTGGCCACGCGCGAGCGGCTGGACTTCATCATCAACAACGCCTGCCAGACCGTGCGTCGCCCGCCGCAGTTCTACGCCCACATGATGGCCGGCGAAACCGCCGCATTGCACGAATTGCCGGAGACCGTGCGGAATCTTGTCGGTCATTACGAAGGCCTGCGCACCCCCGAGTTGCTCCGCGATGCCTCGGCCACCGCGTTACCCGCGGTGCATGGCCGTGGGCTCGACAGCGCCGACGGCCTCACCCGTGCCGCCGAACTCTCGCAGATCGCGTTGCTGGACGACGAGCTGGTAGGCCAACAGCATCTGTTTCCTGATGGGCGACTGGATCAGGACCTGCAGCAGGTCGATCTGCGCGGCCGCAATTCCTGGCGCCTGCTGATGGCCGAAGTGCCGTCGGTGGAGCTGTTGGAAACGCAGCTGGTCAACGCCATCGCACCCTTCATCATCAATGCGCGTCTCAAGCCGCTGATGCTGCGCACGCCCGAACGCGACAAGCACATCGTCAACGTCTCGGCGATGGAAGGCCAGTTCTATCGCAACTTCAAGACCACGCGCCACCCGCACACCAACATGGCCAAGGCCGCGTTGAACATGATGACGCGCACCTCGGCGGCCGATTACCAGAACGACGGCATCCATATGAACAGTGTGGACACTGGCTGGGTCACCGACGAAGACCCGGCAGAGATCGCCGCGCTCAAGGTGCAGCAGGAACGCTTCCACCCACCGCTGGATATCGTCGACGGCGCCGCGCGTATCGTCGACCCGATCATCCACGGCTTCAACACCGGCGAACATGTGTGGGGGCAGTTCTTGAAGGATTACGCGCCAACCGATTGGTGAGGCGCGATGACGGGGCCTGGCGATCCATACCGGCACGCGTATTCCTCACCACCAGCAAAAACGGTGTTCGGTTGACGCTGTCGGCATCCGGCGCTATTGGCGCGATGCGCAGTGACACAGACTGCAAGTGCGTGCAAGAAACGTGTCGACCATATCGTCAGCACATCCTTGCAGAGGCGGCAGACAGCATCAACGACTCGTCTTCCATCTAGCCACGTCTGTCGTCAGGGATGCCATTCCTGCTTTTTTGCCCGCGTGCTGCAATCACGCAGGCCAACGTCTCGTCATTGGCCTGCATCATCGCTGGCCACATCCTGAGCTGATGCAACGCTAGAGATTATTTGCAGTCTTTGGAGACGGGCGCCACATCGACAGGAGTTACCTGTCCATCAACGGCAACCCGTTTGACCGCCAAGGTGCAGACCGAGTTGCGAAAGTCCAGGTCCAACGCAACCTCGTAATCGGCACCCGCCTCCGGAACAAAGGTGGACGCCAGCAACGGCCCGCATGTCCAACCGCTTGTGAAGCCCGGCGTGCTTGTCCAATGCGCCGGCGAACTGGCACCGGCTTCCACCACCACCGGCTTGCCGGCTTCGATCGCATATTCCTTGTAGAACGGCTTGGAACCGATCATCTTGCGCTCGTGCAGGTTGCGCGTGTTCTGGGTCTCCGGAATGCCGATCGCCTGGTTCTTCACCGACCCCATCAGCGAGCCGAACGCGCTCCCCAACGAACCGGACGCACGCACCTTTTCACCATACGCGGCGGTACACACAGCGTCCTTGTACAACACGATTCCCACGCCGTTCTGACCAAACATCCGGATGCGCGCACCCGTGCCATCGATCCGCGCAGGCGCTTGTTCGGCAGCCAGCACGGGGGCGACACACGCAGCCGCCAAGGACACAACGAGCAATCGAATCATCACGTTCAACACAGCCTCCACAGTTCCATCGAACCTTCTGGTGAGCGTGGAATAGCGGCAGGTTGCGTGAAGTCTTGAACTCCGGTGCAAGTGCCACGCCCAAAGTGAGGCACATATCACCGGAGGCATCACATCTGCCTGGCCGAGCGATGCGCTTTTGCCCACGATATGGCCGCGACGCTCTGCATCCTTCGACACAGAAACCGGCCATGTTCGCACCATCTCCAGACAGCCCTCGCTGTTAAGCGGCATCTGACGATGTAAAGCGGGGACAGAGGTGTTCCGAACAGCAGGGCGCGCCTGCATTGGCATCTACGCAAGAAGGAAGAAGCTTCCTTCCAGTGGCAGAGCAGATGAACCCGCGCCTTGTGCAGTTTTTGCCGCGCGGTGCATGGCCGACTCACGCTGCAATCGTCCCGGGCTCTGCGCTATCGCCGATCCGTATCCTTGATGGCTTGCGCGCGCGCAAGCGTGTTGGTCAAGGCCAAAACCTCCGGCAATTCGTGCCGAAAGGCATCTACCTGCCCGGCTGGCACGACAGCTTCGAAGTTTGACTGATCGAAGATCGGGCGGCCTTCCATGTAGAAGCCATCGCGGCCCTGCACGACGAAGTGGAAGCACGATTGCCACCGCGGATCGGGGCGCGCCGACAATTCCACATTGACTTTACTGTGCGCGCGCCCGGTGTCGCCCGAGGTGACGGTCACGGTGCGCGCCGTGATCTGGTTCCCGATATTCATGCAGGCAATGATCGGCGCTAGGCCGTCGCCGCACTGTGATCCAGGAGGCCGGATGCGTTCAACGGCACGCAACCACGCACCCTTCACGCCATCACGACACACTGCTGAAGACGCGATTGCTAGCAAGTGAAGCCACTGCCTGTTAGCGGCCTTGCACCGGGCCAGCGACAACTCACATGGGCGCCAGAGGCGGACTTAAGTGCACTCGCAAAATGCTGCAGGCCGGCGAAGTCGTTGATCGGTTGTCGCGAGCCGCTACGATGGTGCGTATTGTCGCGGCCCCCAGCAAGGACGTTGCCCATGTCACAGCACGCGATCGAGGACGTGATCGAACGCGCCATCCACCTGGTCGATCGCAGTACGCAAGACGCCGCGCACCAGGCCGCGCTCATCCACGCCTTGCTCCACCTGCAGGCACGCTACGACACCGGCCTGACCTGGCTGCGCATGCATGAGGTGCTGCTGCGCCACGGCGTGCTGGTGCGCACGCCGGTGGAGGCCATCGACGATGCGGCGCTGCGCGCCCAAGCGAGGGCTGCCGAGACATCGTGCTGGTTGGAGAGCGATCGCGGTGCGGGCTATCTGCACCTGGAAGAAGACGCACCTGCGCTCTACCAGCAAACGGCAACCGGCCACGCCCTGCCGGTCTCCGCCTTGTTCCGTGACGTGCTGACGCTTGCCGATCAGGCCGACGATGGCGAGTTGTTCACCGACCTCTATGGCCTGCTGGTCAACGGCTGGCTCGACGCCACATTCACCGCCGAGGACGGCCTGGCGTCGTCGCTGGACGGTCTTGTCGCCTGCGACGACCTGCAGGCGATCCGTGGCATCGCCGCGCGGCGTGGACTCAAGCGCCGGCGCGGCGTGTCGGAAGATCTCGCGCTGCCTCACCTCAGCGAGAGCCAGGAGCCTGGCGAGATCGAGCAAAACGCCGGCTTGCGCTTCTTCTTGCAGCCCAAGCGCACGCCCACTGCCTTGCTGGCCGCACGCAACAGGACCCGGCGCCAGCTCGCACGCGTGCAGGAACTGATCCCGATGCTGGTGGAGCAGCGCCTGAGCGCCGCGCTGCAGCAGGCAGGTTGGTCGCCGGTTGCCGCGCCACCTGAGCATCCATGGTGTTGGACCCGCGACCGCGACGGCAGCCGCCAGTGCCTGTGGGCCACCCACGACGCGACGTGTGGGGAGTTGATTGTCCAGGCAGGCCTGCAGCACGCCCGGCTGCTGGACTGGCAGCGACGTTCGGCAACCACCCAACTGCACGACCTGCACATATACGATCGCGCCGCACCGCTGCTTGGCAAGCATGCGCTCAACCCCCAGGACGTCGGCACGTATGGCGGCGTGAGACTGGACCCGGCTCGCAGCGATGCGCAGCTGGGCAACGCCTTCGACCGTCTGGCCGCTGCCCTCCCTGCCCTGGACGCGTACTACTTCGATGTGATCGCGCAGCAGTTGTCCGGGCCATTCTTCGATCGCGACCTCGAGATGGCCATGCGCATGATGGAGGAAGGCCACAGCACCGGGGCAATTGCCCAGGATGTGCTGCTTGCCAGTCCCGACAGCACATTACTGGCGTTTGTGTTCCACCATCTGGAACATGGGGACGACGTCGCTGCGGCAGCGGTGGTTGAGCGCCTGCGCGCACGCCATGCCGCGCGTACGCGTCTGAATGCCTGGCATCGCGCGTATCTGACCCCATTCCTGCAGCAATGGGACCACGGGCAGCGCGATATGCCGATGCCGCCAGTGCAGCACGTCCTCCTGCTCAATCACCTGCGCGCACGTGAATCCGTCTGAACATGGTCGCCGCCATGACCGCGCTTGGCACCGTTCGAATCGGTGACCTCGGCCATGGCTCAGCCCTCCTGCGTCGCCTTTTGAAACTCGATACGCCCGTGATCGCCCGAATATTTTCTCTTGACCAGGATGCGGTCGGCCGGTGTGATGCAGCTATTTTCCAGCGAATTGGCTACATGGGCTTCATCAACGAAGAACTCTTCGTAAGGCAACGGCAGTACGGATGTCTCACCGCCCTGATCGAACGTGAGCAACAAACTGTCCTCGCGCTCGAAGCACAGCCGACTCCAGGCAACATCGGCCAGTTTCCCGGCTTCGACAACAGCCGATTCCTTACCTGCAAGCAGTGCCGCAACATTCTGCGAAAACTGCTTTTTTGAAATCGGGGGCTTGGTCATGCCGCATCCTGCAAGCGTGGCAACGGCAACGGCGGCTGCGAACGAAAGGTAACGACGGAAGATGGCCAATGGCATGGGGGCGCGACTCCTTGCTGCGGGCTGGTAGACAGGTGGAACCAGGATCAAGCGCTGCACGGCGCTTCATCAGCGCGCAGCCTGGCCCCACCTGGTGCATTGCGGCTCCGGTCGCATCTTGCCGCTGAGCCGGATCAACAAGACAGTCTCAGCGCACCCACCATTTAGCCGGCAGCGAGGGCGGTGGCAAACGGGTCGTCGCCGGCATCCTCGTTCCAGACGTACTCCGCGATGCTGGCGACTTCCTTGGCAGCGTCGTGGCCGAAGATCTTCGCAATGAGCGCCAGCGCCATGTCCGTTCCAGCGGACACGCCTGAGGATGTGAATAGATGTCCATCCTCCACCCAGCGCGCACGCTTCACCCACTCCGCCTTCGGACCCTGCGACGTCACCCAGGCGAAGGCGCGCTTGTTGGTGGTGGCGCGCCGCCCATCCAGCAGGCCGGCGCGCGCAAGCAATGCGGCGCCAGTACAGATGCTGGCCACATGCGGGGCCGTGTGCGCCAGGCGCGCAATGCCAGCAACCAACGCGGCGTTGTCCACCTCGCGGCGAGTGCCCATGCCGCCCGGCACCATCAGGATATCGACTGGGGGCGCCGAATCCAGCGCGTATTCCACCGCAACCGTTGGGCCGGCGCTACTGGCGACTGCGCCGACACGTTCGCCGAGCATCACGATCCTCACCTTACCTTCAAGATTGCCGAACATATCCAGCGGCCCGAACACATCCAGCAGCTGGAAGCCCTCGAACACCAGCATGCCTAGCGTTAGTTGCGCTGCATCTGAGGCCACCTTGTCGCGCCGCGCGCTTGCCGGATGCGCATCGTTGGCCGTTGCGCCGGCGCAGATCATCGCAGCGCTGCCCAGCAGTGCGGTGCGTAGCACCAGACGGCGCGAATGGTTGGCATGGGCCTGCTCCCGTTCGATAGACATGGCAGTTCCTCTGTATGAGACCAACAGTGTGTTGGCGTCGCGCATGGATGAGTCCGCACTGCAGCGCGAGCGATTGCGGTGGTGCGCGGGCCACTGTATGCACCGCTGCGCAGTGCGGTGTGAGGACGCCCCGCATCAGCGTGGCGGCCGCCAGGCATGCTCCACGCGCATGCGTTGACGCGCGCAAGGCCTACTTCAACGGTCGCCTCTCCAGGCAGCGCCGCAGGACAGGCAAACAAGGCTCCGGATGATCGCCACAACCGGCTGCTTGCTGCGCTATCTCTCGCCCGGCCTCACCAAGCGCCTGGGTGCCGCCCCGAACAAGCGCTTGAATGCATGGCTGAACGCGCTCGGCGACTGGTAACCGACCGTGAGCGACCCAACGCTGCGGCAAACCCTGCAGGCGCAGTCCGAGGCAAGCGGCCTGCCTGCCAAGGCCATCGCGCACGCCATCGCCGATGCGATCGATCAGCCAGAGGATGTCGAGGTCGGCAGCCTGGTGATTCGCCCTACGTCGCAAGCGTAGTGGGCGTCAATCCATTTACGCGCTGGCATGTCATTTTTTAGCAGCGCTTGAGGGTTTGAAGGCCAACCGGGCGCACTCAGCGCTGTAAGCATGCTCAGAGTCCCCGCCCTATGCGTGCACATGTGTCGGCTGGGATCTGCTGTAGCTGGGCAGCAGGACGCAATGCAACATCTCGTTAACCCCTACCAGCCGAATTTCTTGATTTCCCAGGAATCGATTCTAACGAAGACGGAATTTGCGCACCGTTACCCGCAAATGTGGCGCCAGTGACACATACGATTCCTAGACAAAAACTGCCATGCCAATGGCTGATCCCCAGATGCCGAAATTCGCTTGATCGGATATGGGCGAACGGTCGCAGTGGTCCACGCTGACACTGAAGCAAAAGCATATCGGCCCGGCAAGCCGCGCCGTTGATCAATAAGTAGACAGAGTGCTGGAATGGCGGACTAGCCCCTGCACGTGGAGCTAATCCGCCAGATGACTACTTAACGAGATTTGTTACGAACCTTACAGTTCCGTTTTCTTCTACGACGGCGCCCAGCGGGCCGTTGCCATTATTGGCACCAGCACCGGTGCTGCTAAATTCAATCGGTACGTCCATCGCCCCAAGGGTTGCCTCGATGGCTTGAATCTTTGAGACGCTTGAGCGAGAGCTACTATCGCCTCCATGGATTGCTGCTTTAGCGGCATACCCCTGCGAACGAAGACTCTCAATATAGCTTTTAATTTCCCACTGCGCTCTGCGATTTTCGGGCATAACATGGAACACCCGCGCCTTGCCTGCATTCTGGGAGGGTTTTTCTCCCCCGACCGCAACCCCAACGCAAAGGTCCATCCCGTCAGTCATGCAGAGAACCCCAGGCTTAGAGGTCCCGGTTGAAGCTGTTACAGCAGGCTGGGTCGAGTAGCCAACGCCCTTGATCGGCTTATTTCGGTTCAATGCGAACTCCCGACCTGCTCCGGAGGATCTCTTTATCCGTGTAGATGCCAGGCGCACGGGAAACGCTTCTTCATGACTGCGATCCTTGAGCGGAGCGCTAGGATGGCTTCGCTCGGCCTGGTTCTGGCTGGCAGACAGTTGCTCAAACTGAGGGAAATTAGTTGGGTTATATGAGTAACGATTGATACTACTTGTCATGGAAATTACCTCTATCGATCCACAGAGAAATTCTTACAAAATACGCACTCGCCAGTGGACGTGGCCGCGAACTTATCTGCAATAATCCGAAAAACGCCGCAGATTAAACGAGCGAGTTAAAACAGATGAGACAATCGAACCACCCGAATCTCTTACCCTAGGACACCCACGCAGACGACATGTACTTGGTCTGCCCAGCACACCTTCAAACCTACCCGGTGACCCAGATCGTGCGTGGCATTTTGGTGATGCCGGTGATCATCAGCCAAGAAGATCCACAACGATCCCCACCCTGCTGGATGACGCGCATCAGGTACGGAAAGGTCCGGACGCAGCTGACGCGACGTCGCCAACATCTCGCATTCAAGAAGAAATTATCGTGACGGAAGCGAAGCCGGCACGCTATTGCACAGCGTCGCACGGGCTTGCATGAGTCGCTCGCTTAATTACTTCCCTGCCGTTTAAGCAGCGTATCGATCGAAACCCAAGGAGTAAGTGCGTCGTCGGCGATCTATCTGTCCGGCATCGGCCAGCGTGGCGGCAACCGACGCGTGCAAGGCTGCAGTGGCAGTCACCCAAGTGCGATCTCCCAACCCGACGGAAGCGATGCAAGCCCACTACCAGAAGTCGCCGCGTGGCATGACGTTCAGCGCGTCATTGATGGACCGGTTTGGCTGACGGGTTGCTGCGATTGCTCCAGCGCCTGCTGTTGTTCGCGCGCCTGGGTCTGGTTGATTGCCTGCAGGCGATCAAATGACTGGATCTCTGGCGTCTGCACGGCTTCCACGGTCGGCATGTGTGCGCGCTGGTGTGCCGGGTCGTTGATGGCACCTTGGACAATGAAGACTTGCTGGTAGTTGATGACAGCCGGCTGCATCGACAGACGGTACACGCCATCCTCCTGAAGCGGCTGGTTATCTGCGCCTCGGAATCCCTCAGCATTCTATGTGCGCTGCACATGCCGCACAATGTCAGACGATTCGCCAATGCGGATGGTGCCATCGTCCACAATTGGCCTTGGCTCGATGCCACCACTCCGTGTCTGGGCATCAACCGATAGACGCCCGCTCGCGGGTCTTCCATGTAGTCTTCGGATTGCTGGTAGTAACGCTTGTCCATCTCCATATGGACATGCTTGCCGGCGTTAGGGAGCCCCTTGTTGCTCTGCGTACCGAGCAACTGACCGTATTCCACGCTGTCTCCTACCGAAACACCGACTGGATCCAGATGCAAGATGCGCGCGACCAATTCGCCGCCTTTGCGATCGTAGATATCTACGGCACCAAACCGGCCGGCATCAACACGGGCTACATAGCCTGCAACAGGCGAAGGCACATCAACGGCGCGAACGTTGGCACCACTTGGCGGGATCCGGCTATCTTCAAGCAAGAAATCCTTGGTCAAGAGCATCTGATCCGCGCCCAGAGCGCTGGAAGATCCGCCGTCAGTTCTACGTGTCTCCAGCTCCTGAATTTCCCCGCCAATCACACCCTAAGACCGGGTACGCGGGTTTTCGACATTGACAGGAATGCCGTCCACCACTTGAGCACGCGCATTTGCCCCTGGATGATGGGTGACCAAACCTTCGAAATCTTCGACACGCTGATTGCCGAGCCTGGGGCTATGAAACTGCTGCAGCCTGTACGGCGCAGGTTGAACGACATTCCCGTCTTCACCTGCCATGACGTCTCTCCTTGATCATGCGATAACTTTTTAAATTATTTACACCGACGATACTGCTTCACTGATTCACCGTCGGAAATCACTAGATGCTCGCCCTTCAAAATGTACAAGTCATCAGTTCTTATATCTGGCGCAATATCCGACTTGGCGGAAACAACCCAGGCGTGCGGGCCGGTGGAAACAAGCTTGATTGCTACCAGAACCTCCTCGTGCTCGTACCCACGCAGCCGGGTCTTCTCGATGCGTATGGGTGAATCAGAATCAGGATTCAAGGGTAGCTTGCACGATTGTGGCCCCAGATCCCACATCCCCTGGAGTTCTGTGGGATATGCAATGGAGTGCCGCGCCTTGGTGGCTGACACCGCACTGCAGCTAGGCAATAGAAGGGAAACTGAAAGGAACGCAGTCAACATCCGCATACTTACCTCTACTCAGTAGTCATGGTCGGCGCGCAAGCCTGATAGAAGGCGCGCGACCACTATAGCTAAGCACTAATCAGGCAGAGACATCATTACGCAGCACGTGTCTTATGCCTCTGGACGGATTGTCTTGCATGCTGCGTGGGCAACATCTAGCACCGCGGCTACAGCGGCACCTCCACCGGTGGCAACACCTCCATCAACAGCTGCCCCGCGCTGGCGGTGATACGCAGCTTGGTGCCGATGGCAAAGCCCAGTTGTTCCAGCCATAGGCCGCTGAGGCGGACGTGCGGTACGTGCTGGTCGCCGGCGTGGTCGTGGGCGCCGGGGTAATGGGTGTAGCTGACGGTGCATTGGCGCGGGCGGCGGGCACGGCGGGCTGCGCGTAGCGTGCCGGGGCCTTGCGGAGAGACGTCCGGGTCGGGCGGCAGCATCGGTGGCAGCTTGGTGCGGTCGGGTTCCACCACGACCCACTGCACGCGCTTGGGCGGCGTGGGGCGCGCACGCGTGCGGGTGGGCCGTGCGCTGGCAGATGCCGTGGGTGGGCGGCGGCGTGTCATGGCACCTCCGGCTGGTGGTTGGTGGATGCGGCAACGCGCTGCTGCACCCCCCAGCACTGCGCGCGACCCGGCGGCGCAAGGTGTGCAGCAGCGCACCAAGCTGGCGACTCAGCGGATGCGCGGGATGGATGCTCGCCTGCTCAACAGCTGCGCGTGCGACGAGCCGGCGTAGCACCTCGGCTACATCTAACAGCAGGCGGTGAGCGGAAGCTGGCAATAGATCAACCGGCACAGATGCCGGCATGGATGGTGCGGTAGACATGGCAACGCCCTCCTGGAACAACCCAAGAACCGCCGCCAACGGCGACGGGATGTCGGGAGGTTCGAAACCGCACACAGCCGGCGGGCGTATTTCCCTTGCGGGTGTTGTATTAGCCGCCCTCCCGACGCAGGCATCGCGTCGGCTTGTACCTGCAGGATGCAGGCACAAAAAACCCACCGGTTTGACGGAGGTGGGTACCGCTGTGTGAGGAGTTTCGACGCTCCTTAGGCTGGAGATTGCAACGTACCAATCGCGATGTCAACCGAGGCCATCTGTGCTCAGAAGGCAGATCCGAAAAGTAGCGACACACGATCTGTGTGATCAGATATTTGAGGTCACAGGCCCGCTACGCTTGCACCGGATGCACTACGAAAGAAATTTCGCGCCGTCCCATCACTTCTACCTGGCTGTGTAGACCTGACACCTTTAATCTTGCCGTATCACCCAACGATGGTAGGTGTCATGGAAAGTAGCGATGTGGGACCGATCGTGCCCTTGACCTTCAAGGCATTAGAAGAACGCCTGCGCGCGCTACCAGAGTTTCCTGCCGACACTGCCAGCCCAAGCCGCCTCGTGCGCGGCGCCGCCATCGTTATGGCATTAGGAATCGCCCTGACCCTCGTTGCTTCGTTCTTAAGCTTTACCAATGTTCCTCCCCAGTTGCTAAAGAAGGCAGCAACGGCTGGCTTCTGGGTTGCGTTGATAGCGCTAGGCATCCTGATGATAATTAGCATCTATGGGATAGTCAGTGATCTACGTCGATGGACAGTAGATCAAGCAATGCGCACTGATCATCAGCTAGAGCAATTTATGCAGGAGGTGAGTTGGCTGAAGAAGTATCCGGCAGCAACCCTGCAGATCATGCTGGATCACGCTCGCTACAGCCATACACGCCGTGCGGGCCGCATTGCGCTATTGGCCGGAAGCATCGACAAGCTAGGCCTTCTGCCGGTTGCGGCGTCGCTCTTCCTGGTTCTGCGCGCTGGTGGCAATCCTCTAGCGATGTCTCCATTAACAGCAATAGTGGGGATTTTCCTGCTGTTCTTCTGGATGATCTGCTGGGTTGCCACGTCGGCCAGGGGTAAACTGCAGACCTATGAATACTTGCTCGACATGGCGCTAAAGGGCAAAGAGAAAGGCGCAGCAGCAGCTGACGCATAAGATTGGGGCCAGGCTAGGTCAGGTCAGCCCGCCACTGTAACTTCATAGCTCCGCTATCTCTTGGGGCGCATACTTGCAACCGAACTACGCATGGATGACCATCTGTGTGATTGCGTTGGAGCTGTCAGTCATGCAAACGAATCCTCACGCCAACCTTAGCTCTTTAGCATTGCTAGCAGCTGCTAGTCTCTTCTTCATATCAGGGTGCTCTGCCATGCAGCAAGACTCACGGCCCGGTTTTAATACTCAGCAGTCTGCCGCGAAAGCAAGGCAGCAGCTTCAAGCCGCCAACCCGGTAGGCTCGCCCATTATGGCCGCGCAGAAAAACCTTGAGGATCTAGGATTTCACTGCCAAGCGTTGAGCTCTCCTGGCGCAGGTTACAAAGCGTCAATAATGTGCACGCTTTCCCCTGCCGTGAAAGAGGCGCAGCCATCGGTGACAGCGCCAGCTGTGCCGGTTACCTGGATGGTGGGCTTTCATTCTGCTGACGGGATCTACTTGAGCAAACTGGTAGTGAATCGAGCACCGCAAGATATTGAGGAATAAGTCATGGATGAGCAGAGGAAGGCGACAATTTTGGTGGGGGCAAGCGAGGTTGCTGGTGACCGCCGCCATCTTTACCTGCTCTTTCAGAAATCGGATGGCAGCCAGACCGTAGTACGTGGAGGACCCGACACTAGAGCCGAGGGAAATGACTTGGCGAACTTTGCCGAGAGCACAGTTCTTGGCTCGGAGAAATTTGGGCACATTCGAGTTGAAACAGCCCCTTACATTGCCCCTTATGAAATTGGGTACCGGCTCAAACAAGACGGCAACTACGAGCCAGTGCCTTTGAACCAGTTGGATCCCTCCGAGCCGGCTCTTGCGAGGGATGCCAAGGGCAACATCGTGAAAGCGACAGTCACCGCACCAGACTGGCCCGCACCGGGCGAACGCCACGAGCGCATCGTTGCCTGGAGCGGTTCTGACCAGGAATTATCCACAAAACTTGAGTCTGCCCTGAAGGCTGGGGATCAGATCAATCACGCACAACTGGAATATTCCCCGCTGCACAACAACAGCAACGGCGTTGTCAGCAACTTGCTGAAAGCCAGCGGCGTTCAACCTGTTCTGCCGAAGAACGCACAAGGTGAGACAGTCAACGCCCCGGATTTTGGGGAAGACCTTTATCAAGACGTCGGCGCGGCATCGGTACGCAGCGGATACAGGTTTGACGGCAAGCAGTGGTTCGATGCGGACGATCGTAGAATCGCGCCTCCTACGAGTGGGCAGCCATTGATACCACAGGATCCGGCCGCGCCGTCGCGTGGATCATCCGATGGTTTCAAGCTCAGCGCGCAGGCTCCATCGCCTAGCGATCCCATGTTTTCTCAAATCCAGGATGGCGTACATCGGATCGATCATTCGCTGAATCGTGCTCCCGATGCGGCAAGTGACCGTATGACCTGGAGCCTGTATGCCCTTGCCAAAGAGCAGGGACTGGAACGTGTAGACAGCGTAGTGCTTGGCCAAGCAGGCACCCGGGCAGCCGCCGGCGAGTACGTTTTCCTGGTCCAGGGAGATCCTTCCACCTCCGTGTACCACCGTGAGCAAATGCGCACGGCAGATGCGGTGGAGAGTTCGGTTGAGCAAAGCCAAGCGCGCGTGCAGTCTGCCGAACAGACATGTGCACTCGCGATGAGTGCTGAAATTCAGGAACAGAGTCAAAAGCAAGATGCACCAAGGTTGCAAGTCTGATTGACCTGGGTCATAGCAGCCTTTCGACCAGCCAAGCAGAGACAACACGTAAGTATTGAAACACTTTGCAAGTAGCTCGCTTCCGGCGTTTGAGGTTAGCTTTGGCTTACCGAGATGGCAGGTGCTAACGTTTCTAGACGGATCCCAGACCTTGGCATGAACTTAGATATGAAAATTAGGCTCATTTTTGGGACAGCATTACTTTCGCTATCAATCTCGACTGCTTCTGCAGAAGTAAGTCTGCGATCTGATTATAGGAAGAGTGATGTGCAGCCGGTCAAAGTTGCAAAGGTGGGATCCAACTCGCTCCAAATCACCTATCGCATGCCGGCGGAAAGCCAATTTTATTCTCCCGGCGTTGATTTTTTAAGTGACCGCGGCGTCTTGCGCATTGCCATCCGCAGATGTGGCATTAGTGCTAGGTGCGATGCGATGGCGAAAGCTGTCATACCACCAGCTGAGCTTTGGATGCCGAAAGTCACCGTGCCCTATGCGGGCGAAGAGGTATTGGTGGTTTACGTGGATACAGAAGAAAAATTTGCACCTTAGTTTTAAGTCTGTTCTAGCGGGTCAGGTCAACCTGACCGCGTTAGTCTTAGCAATAAAATTCGTGACTGCAATATTCAGTCGGTCATGCAGCTACCTATCTCACTATTCACTCAAGCCGCCAGCGTTTTTTTCTGCACGGCCCAATGGGAGCGTTCACTCCATGGAAATCCTCTACTCGGGTACGGACAAGATACTCTGCGACTCGCTAACTTTGATGCTCACTGAATCTCGAATCGATCACGAGACTAGCAAGCGCTTGTACAGAGTGCAGATAAATGACGCCGATGAAGTGCATCAGGTTTTAGTTCATTGCAATGATTGGGACAGTGCAGCCCGACAGCTCGACATGCTTACCAGGAGGACGCAACACAACGAGGCACCCGCGTCAGTGAGTCCTGGATCGCGTCGCCAGTACGCTGCAGTGCTCATGATTGCTCTTGGAATCTCTGCCGGCCTTGCCGCTACAAAGCTACTACATAGCGCCCCCAACCCTTGCCTATTCTTACCGCAGCCCCATGCTCCCACCCGATAGACGACTGGTAGGTATGTCGTCGACGCCGGCAACGCAGCGATCAAGGTATCGGGCGCTAACGGGGTCAGGTTCACTTCCTACGCAAATTTCAGGCTACAGCCTCAACTTTCGACAGGGCTTCCTCGCTATCAGCACCAATGCCTGGCTGCGAGTCTTGTGCCATGGCCAGACTTCCACGCATCGACCCTCCCGGCATCCCGCAGCACATCGTGCAGCGCGGAAAAAACGCTTGCCATACTTTCTGGATGATGGCGATCGATTGCGCTATCTGCACCTGATACATGAGGCCCTGCACGCGACAGGCTGCCAGCTGCATGCTTACGTCTTGATGGACAACCATGTGCACTTGCTAGTCACGCCACCCGCAGCGGGACGCATCGGGCAACTGATGCAGCGGCTTGCACGAAACTACGTCGCATTGTTCAATGGCCGCCACCGGCGCACGGGTACGCTATGGGAAGGTCGGTAAAAGGCATGTCTTGTGGACAGTGCGGACTACGTCCTTCGCTGCTATCGCTACATTGAGCTCAATCCGGTGCGTGCTCGCCCGACCGACAACCCGGCGGCGTATCGCTGGTCCAGTTGCCCAGCCAACCTAGGCCAGCGCAAGCACTCCGCGCTGACACCACATCCCTGTTGGCTTGCGCTTGGCAGCAACCCGATCCAGCGATCCAACGCGTACCGTACCCTGCTCGATGAAGCCCTCTCCGACGAACTGCTCGCCAGCATCCGCCTTCATCTACAGCAGCAGCGAGCCCTGGGCCACGACGCCTTCCGCACAATGGTCGAAGCCAAGACGAACCGCTTTGCGGGCGTAAGGCCAGCTCATCGGCCACGCAAACCGAACACCGTAGACCGATAAGTTAACCTGACCCCATTATTTGCATCTCTCCAACTTACGACATTCTCGTATCGCCACAAGGAGTGCCTGATGAACTCGACAGGCTGATCGTTAGGGATCGTCGCCTCATCCTCCCTAAGGATTTAGAACTGCGGCCACACCAAGCTTACCTGGAGTGGCACAGGCAAAATCGCTTCAAAATCTAGGGGTCTACGATAAACCGTATTCCCTGCAGTCGACGGAAATCGATAGATATTGGCCGAAATTTCTAGCCCCCGATTTCCAACCACCCTGCAGCTCGACCAGCATCTTTCAGCTGATCGCCGTTGATCAAACAGGTAATTGCGCCGATGGCAGCCAATGCAACGTAGACCCAAGCCACGACTGCGAACTGCTGAGCCAATTTTCCAGTCACAATCCAGTAGGCCAGAAAAAGTCCTGGGCAGCCCAGCAAGAAATACCCCACATTTAGTATCAGCACCTTGCGCTTTCGAGTGATCGCACTGATGTTCTTTGGATTACGCCAATGTACCTGCGATGTCGCCACGTCGAACGTAAAAAGGCTCCATCCGTCCGAGACGTCAAGTAGTGCTCTACCAGGATTCTGACTAACCATCAGCTTACGAATCAAAATTGTAGGCAGATATTTCCCGAACAGATGACGAACACTTACACATAGCCATAGGTCGCTGCGCCCCTCTATATCCTTGAACGCATCGAGAAAATCTTTTCGGTCTGCGCTCCGCGATCGATGCAGACTGAATCCACCCTTCACTAGGATGCTTCCTAGCACAATGATTATAATCGGAACGGCTAACGATAGACCACCGGCCTGTACTAATTGCTTGATTACTGCATCCATTTCCTCAAAACCCCTATCAAGGATCCACCTGCATCCCCCATCACGAAGAAGCCCGTCAGCACTTTACGCTAAACAGTCATCTGAGCGATCCCAACAAGAAATCCCGCCGTATATTCTAAAAACCCTACTTGGCAGGCGGGCGCTTAATTCTCTCGTATATATCCATTGATTCAACATCAATAAGATCCAGATTTTTCACCTTAAAACCTACGTAGAGACCACTCTCATCCTTCCCCTTTGTTACCAACGGAACACCGTACACAAAGACTACACAAGGTTCACCGCTTGACGCGAATCGCATCAGACGCTTTGCGTGTAACTTTTTCATCTCTGAAGCCTGTAAATCACTCCTCCAAATCATTAGCGAAGGACGAACCTTTCGTGGCAATTTAGGCCCAGGCAGAACGGACTCAATTGCGTCACGAAATTTAATTCTAAACCCCTTCTCTTCTTCCGCGATAGAAGCGGTCCCCCAATAAACGCGGTCCTTTCCACTAAGTTGGGGACGCTTAGAAAAAATACACTCGAACATCTCCTTGTAGGTGATAGCTTGATTAGCACCGACCCGGATAGTCTGGTCTGCGTCTACTCCGGCGGTCCTTGCTTTAGTCCATCGTGAGACAAGCGCTGCCACTGAGTAGAAATCTGTACGTCTACTGCGAAGTCCACCACTTCCGCCCCCAACACCATGACCTCGTAATCCGCCGGTTCCACCAGAAATTGCAATTTTGGCTTTAAAGTGATCTGCAGGACGACTCATGAGAAATCGGTCCGGTGCCGGCGAACCCGCGTCCGCTTTTCGTCCCTTCCCAACTCCCGACCCCACAATTTTTTCGACATCCCCCTCAAATGGGCAGCCAGCTGTGTGAGTATCGTAGCCACGCTGGACACGATAGTGCGGCTGTTGTTTGAGTTCCAGCTCAGGCGTGTCTAAATTCGCGCAGGTGTAGCGTGCTGGACAGGCCTCGCCTGGGCAGCAAAATGCTCGCTTATCAGTGATGATATCCGCCCAATAGAGCTCGTAAGCACGTTCCGCGTTGATGATGTCATTAAATTCTTCGCTGTAAGCTAATTCCGTTCTCATCTAATTCTCTTCGCGCGTATCGCATGCGATAGCGGCATATGGCCTCCTAACTTAAGCATAAAAATAGCATTTAATTTAAATACATGATCAAAATCTCATTTTAGCGGGCCAAAGAGTAATTAACGTGCCATACACGGCTGGGCCCTAGCGGAGTCAGGTTCACTTTTCAAGCAAATTTCAGGCGACTGACTCAAATATTTGGATGGCCTCCCGCTATCATCACCATCAGCTGGCTGCACGCGTTGTGATATGTCCAGACTCACACGCATGGACCTTACCGGCATCCCGCAGCACATCGTGCAGCGCGGGAACAACCGCTTGCCGTGCTTTCTGGATGATGGCGATCGATTGCGCTATCTGCACCTGATGCATGAGGCCCTGCACGCCACAGGCTGCCAGCTGCACGCTTACGTCTTGATGGACAACCATGTGCACTTGCTAGTCACGCCACCTGCAGCGGGACGCATCGGGCAACTGATGCAACGGCTTGGGCGAAACTACGTCGCATTGTTCAATGGCCGCCACGGGCGCACGGGTACGCTATGGGAAGGTCGGTACAAAGCATGTCTTGTTGACAGTGCAGACTACGTCCTTCGCTGCTATCGCTACATTGAGCTCAATCCGGTGCGTGCTCGCCTGACCGACAACCCGGCGGCGTATCGTTGGTCCAGCTGCCCAGCCAACCTAGGCCAACGCAAGCACTCCGCACTGACACCACATCCCTGTTGGCTTGCGCTAGGCAGCGACCCGATCGAGCGATCCAACGCCTACCGTGCTCTGCTCGATGAAGCCCTCTCCGACGAACTGCTCGCCAACATTCGTCTTCATCTACAGCAGCAGCGAGCCCTGGGCCACGACGCCTTCCGCGCAATGGTCGAAGCCAAGACCCACCGCTTTGCAGGCGTCAGGCCCGCTCATCGGCCACGCAAACCGAACACCGCCGAGTGATAAGTTAACCTGACCCCGTTATTGACTGATAAGTTAACCTGACCCAGTTATTTTCAACGCACTCCACGGCAGCCGGTGGCTCAGCTGGACCAGTGGATGGCGCAAGTCGATCTGGTTCTCCAGACGCGAACGAAACAACTCATCGGCAGGCAATTGCTCGGCGGCGGGACGGCGTGTACGCATGGGCGAAAACTGCCAGAAACAAGTTCGTAGAGTAACGAAAACTGGCAATTCCAGCACACCTAAAACGCAGGTCAAGCCTTGCAATGGATGCGGTCTGGGGGTTTTTCAGGGGCGACTAAATAACTCATTTGCCGCCCTGAACGCCTTATAGAAAAAGCCATCCGCCTGAGCGTTATTTCCCATTGCGATATTTCAAGATCCATCTATAAAATAACCGAGTACTGCAAGCAGCTTCCCCACCAACCTGCTTTATTCGGACCCAAAGCGCCTCTAACTTCCGTGATGTCGCGCAGTCCGCACAACATTCAGCATACAAACAAGCCTCGCGCATCGCCTGCGTTTTGCAGGATTTGCTGAAAGAGCGCGCACCCATACTTCGCGCCCCTGGGGGATGCCAAAATCGTTTCGGCACTAATAACTGTGTAGCCCCTCTCAGGCGTACTCAATGCACACCTTAACTCCGTAGCGTGTTTTAAGTTGATTAACAACCTTTCGAAGCATGGCGTTCGTGAGAATCGGCAAACCCCGCTTGGCACTCACCCCACAGATGAGGATAACGACCGTCCATTCCGTAGACACCACCTCGGAATCGACTGGAAACATGCTTGGCTGGGGAAGTCTCTTTTGAATTTCATTTCGCATGGAGACGTCATGCGACATAAACGATTCCACTCCCACAAGCACTTGCATTAAAAGGTGCCCCAGACCTTCCGATCCGGATTTTTTCCTTTTGACATACACGAGCGTTTTTGAGCGCGGATCGAAGATGTCACAGGGCTCAATGGCGGTACGTGCGCCGGGCAGCGTAATGTTGCTTTTGTCCAAGAGCTCAAAGCTGCTGGGGGCGAATGACAACACTGCGTCCTGATTGTACTTTCCCTCGGAGCCACCAGTGTATTTTGGCCAAGCTATCCCACTGCTACTCTTGTATATAGCCCTGAGGGAAGCCGCAAGATCTTTGACAAAGGCGTGGTCAATTCGATACCAGGTTGCGTCGTGCAGCATGTACGTACTGCCCGAATAGTTTGCAACCCAATTGAGACAGCGCGCGACGGTGTAACTTGCCTTATTGCTGACCCCATCTACGTGCAAGTACATCCTATCGTTTTTTGAGATTGCGTAAGTCGCAGGCTTAGTCTTGTGGGAAGCTCGCCAATCAACCCAGTCTCCTACTGATGGATCTTCGTAGATTGCAGGCGCGACTACTGTTCCGATCCTATCAAATGAGAACGTTGGCGTTTTCGATATATCAATGAACTCTGGAAGGAGAAGCAGTACTTCACCTCCCCGAATAATGCCCATCAACCGCCTATCGAGCCGCTGTTCTAGCGCGTGGATAATGGCTGACTTTGTCTCGCGAGCTACGCGATCAAACCACTTCAAGTCATCTGAGATGATCTTTTTCTGGTTGTACGCCTTTAGGTAGAGCCTGAGAATCTTTGCTAAATGTTCCAGGCCACCAGCTATCCTTCCTCGCAGGGAGTCGGATCCCGCCAAAAAGTCTCCGAACGCCTTCTTTCTCGGAATTCCAGCCAATCCCTTGAGGAGATCTCGGTCGGCGTCAACTCCGTACGCTCCAATGTTTGCTGACTTCGGCGTTTGTTCAATCGCTTGCAGGTAGTTACCCTCGATTGCTTGGCGAGACACTTGGCGTAGTTCATCCTGATCCACGCAGTTGACCACCGTGCGCCTCCCAAAATCGCGGACGATGTATTCCTTGTCGACTCGTAGATAGCCTGTGCCGAAGGTGATGAGGAAAACGCGACCTGCAACCTCGATGCTCGCGATCGCGCCGCCCCGGGCAGAGACTACTCCGTCGAGAACGGCGGTCGGCCAATTGGCTGAAACGGCGCTTACCCACTCAGGCGGGGCCGGATCCTTAGGAAACACCCAAAGGTCCCCAAGCTCGCCAGCTACCGAAGGGGGAAGAGCCTTCCCATCTTCAGGGGTTACCGCGTCCGTGGCCGCCGAACCAACTTCCACCAGATAGATGCAGAATTCCATTTCCGATCGTTCCCGAGTGCATGTTCCCGACTGACAGGGTCAGTCTCGATAGCTAACTATATGTTTCCATAGAAGAAAAGCGGCCATCGGCCGCTTTTCTTTAGGGTGAATCGGTCGAGTGAGAATCAAACCCCAACAGGATTAGCCTTCTCAGGATCAATCTTGTACTGCTTGATCGCCCGGGCCACATCCTTCCCGGTCATCTTGCCATCCTTCGCCAGCGCGGCAATCGCCGCATGTGCGATGTAGTAACGGTCGACCTCGAAGAAGCGACGCAGGTTGGCACGCGTATCCGAGCGACCGAACCCATCCGTGCCGAGGACGGTGTAGGTCATCGGGACGAAGGCGCGGATCTGGTCGGCGAAGGCGCGCACGTAGTCCGTTGCGGCGATGGCCGGGCCCTGGCGGCCTTCCAGCAGCTGGGTGACGTACGGCTTGCGCTGTTCGGCCTCCGGATGCAGGCGGTTCCAGCGTTCCACGGCGTAGCCGTCGCGGCGCACTTCGTTGAGGCTGGGGCAGGACCAGATGTCGGCGGTGACGCCGAAGTCCTTGTCCAGCAGCTCGGCCGCGGCGATGGCCTCGCGCAGGATGGTGCCGCTGCCCAGCAGCTGCACGCGCAGCTCGCCCTTCTTGGGCTTGCCGGCGTCCTTGAGCAGGTACATGCCCTTGATGATGCCCTCGGCTGCGCCTTCCGGCATGCCGGGGTGGGCGTAGTTCTCGTTCATCAGGGTGATGTAGTAGTACTCGTCCACCTGGTCTTCCATCATCGCCTTCATGCCGTGCTGCATGATGACGGTGACTTCGAAACCGAAGGTCGGGTCGTAGCTACGCACGTTCGGGATGGAGCCGGCGATGACCTGGCTGAAGCCGTCTTCGTGCTGCAGACCTTCGCCATTGAGCGTGGTGCGGCCGGCGGTGCCGCCGAGCAGGAAGCCACGCGTGCGCATGTCCGCTGCCTGCCAGGCAATGTCGCCCACGCGCTGGAAGCCGAACATGGAGTAGTAGATGTAGAACGGCAGCATCGGCACATCCGACACCGAGTAGCTGGTGCCGGCGGCCATCCAGGACGCAATGGCGCCCGGCTCGCTGATGCCCTGCTGCAGCACCTGGCCGGTCTGGTCTTCGCGGTAGTACATCAGCTGGTCGGCATCGACCGGCTTGTACTTCTGGCCGAACGGGGCATAGATGCCGATCTGGCGGAACATGCCTTCCATGCCGAAGGTGCGCGCTTCATCGGCCACGATCGGCACGATGCGCGGGCCCAGTTCCTTGTCGCGCAGGGCGATGTTGAGGCTCTGCACGAAGGACATGGTGGTGGAATAGCTGCGCTCGCCGCTGTCCTTGAGCAGGCGCTCGAACTTGTCGAGCGTGGGCGCGACGAACGACTTGCTGGCCTTGGGACGGCGCGACGGCAGGAAGCCGCCCAGCACGTTGCGGCGCTCCTTCAGGTACTGCACTTCCGGGGAATCTTCGCCGGGGTGGTAGAACGGCACCTGGCCGTCTTCCAACTGGGCATCGGTGACCGGAATGTTGAAGCGGTCGCGGAAGTGCTTGACCGCCGCATCGTCCAGCTTCTTGGTCTGGTGGGTGGGGTTGAGCGCCTCACCGGCCGAACCCATGCCGTAGCCCTTGACCGTCTTGGCCAGGATCACGGTGGGCATGCCGGTGGTGTTCACGGCCTGGTGGTAGGCGGCATACACCTTGTGCGGGTCGTGGCCGCCACGGTTCAGGCGCCAGATGTCGTCGTCGGACAGGCCGGCGACCATGGCCGCAGTCTCCGGGTACTTGCCGAAGAAGTTGGCGCGGGTGTAGGCGCCGCCGAAGGCCTTGCAGTTCTGGTATTCGCCGTCGACGGTTTCCATCATCAGCTTGCGCAGCACACCGTCGGTGTCCTTGGCCAGCAGGGCGTCCCAGTAGCCGCCCCAGAGCAGCTTGATGACGTTCCAGCCGCCGCCACGGAACACGCCTTCCAGCTCCTGGATGATCTTGCCGTTGCCGCGCACCGGGCCGTCCAGGCGCTGCAGGTTGCAGTTGACCACGAAGATCAGGTTGTCCAGGCCTTCGCGGCCGGCCAGCGCGATGGCGCCGAGGGTTTCGGGTTCGTCCGATTCACCGTCGCCGATGAAGCACCACACCTTGCGGTCGGACTTCTCGATCAGGCCGCGGTTTTCCAGGTAGCGCATGAACTGCGCCTGGTAGATGGCGGCCAGCGGGCCCAGGCCCATCGACACGGTGGGGGTTTGCCAGAACTCGGGCATCAGCCACGGGTGCGGGTAGGAGGAGATGCCCTGGCCGTCCACTTCCATGCGGAAGTTGTCCAGCTGGGACTGGCTGATGCGGCCTTCGAGGAAGGCGCGGGCGTAGATCCCCGGGGCGCTGTGGCCCTGGATGAACAGCAGATCGCCCGGATGGTTGTCCGAAGGCGCACGCCAGAAGTGGTTGAAGCCCACGTCGTACAGCGTGGCGCTGGAGGCGAACGAGGCGATGTGGCCGCCCAGGTCGCCCGGCTTGCGGTTTGCGCGCACGACCGTGGCCATGGCGTTCCAGCGGATGATCGAGCGGATCTTCCACTCCAGCGCGGAGTCGCCAGGGTGCTTGGCCTCGTTTGCCGGGGAGATGGTGTTGACGTACTCGGTGGTGGGCGAGAACGGCAGGTAAGCGCCGGCGCGGCGGGTCTGTTCGACCATGCCTTCCAGCAGCTGATGGGCGCGCTCCGGGCCTTCGACGTCGATGACGGCCTTGATCGATTCGAGCCACTCCTGGGTCTCGAGCGGGTTCGGATCGTTGTGCAGCACTTCGTTCAACCAGTTCATTAGCGCTCCCGGGGGACACACCCCGCGGGTGTGTCGACATCGTGAATTCGTGAACCCCCAAGTGTACCGCACGCACCTGTTGCCATTCCTCGCTACGGGTGCGTATGGAATGGGACGCTGTTGTGCGCTGCGTGGAGCCTCGGTGCCTGTTGGAACGCCGATGCGGCGCAGCGGGCGCTGCCGGTGTACGACCAAAGGATGAGGGTCAGCGGCAGGCGATGGCCGGGCGCTGCCGTATCGAGTGGGCCGCTGTGCATGCCCACCCGTAGGAGCGCACCTGGGCGCGAGAGGCTTTCTCGGTGGCGCCCTCGCGCCCAGGTGCGCTCCTACGCGATGGCGGAGTCTGTGGGTTCGGCTGGATGCCGTCGCCAGCACATCCCAGCGGCGGGCGCCGCCGATTGTAGGAGCGCGCCTGGCCGCGAGGGGCTTTCTCGGTAACGCCCTTGCGCCCCGGTGCGCTCCCACGCGATGGCGGAGTCTGTGGGTGCAGCTGGGTGCCCTCGCCAGCACATCCCAGCGACGGGCGCCGCCGATTGTAGGAGTGCGCCTGGCCGCGAGAGGCTTTCTCGGTAACGCCCTTGCGCCCGGGGGCGCTCCTACGCGATGGCGTGGTCTGTGGGTTTGTGCCAGGGCATCGCCCCGCGGCGGGCGCCGCACCGTGGCAGCGTGCTGGTCAGAATGCTTGCAGCGCTTCGGTCAGTTGGCCGTTGTTGTTGACTGCGCCCATGGTGTAGCCCTGCCAGCCCGGGTAGGCGTTGGGCTCCCAATAGAACACACCGAGGACGCGCGCGCCGATGCTGCTGCTGCGGCTGAGCAGGTTGCTGAGCATGGCGCGGGTGGTGGCCGCCTGCTGCCAATCCATGCCGACCTCGGAAATGACCACATCGCTGCCGTAGCGCGCAATCATGTCGCGCATGTTGGTGTCCAGGCGGCTGTTGTAATCCTGCCAACTGCCAACCGGCGGGTAATGCGACATGCCGATGACGTCCCACTTGCCGCCGGCCGAGCGCAGGTTGTCGAAGAACCAGCGGAAGTTGGCGTTGTCGTAGCCATTGGCCAGGTGCACGACGACCTTGGCGTTGGGATACACCGCCTTGGTGGCGGTGTAGCCGCTGTTGATGAACTGGCCCAGGGTGGCGAAGTTGGGTGTCTTGCCCTCGTTCCACAGCATGCCGCTGTTGATCTCGTTACCCACCTGCACCCAGCTGACGGTGATGCCGTTGTCCTTGAGGTATTTGAGGATGCCCTGGGTGTGGCTGTACACATCGGTGTTGAGCTGGGCAACGGAGTGGCCGGCCCATGCCGCAGGCTTGGTCTGCTTGCCCGGGTCGGCCCAGCTGTCGCTGTAGTGGAAGTCGATCATGATGCGCATGCCTTGCGCGGCGGCGCGCTTGGCCTTGTCCAGGGTGTCGCGGCCATCGTTCCAGCCGCCGGACGGGTTGACCCAGACGCGCAGGCGAATGGCGTTGCCGCCGACATCCTTGAACAGCTTGATGAAGTCGGTGGTGTTGCCGGCTGCATCGCGAAAGACCTGCGGCGGATTGTTGGCGGCCTGTTGATTGAGCCAGCTGACGTCCGCGCCTTTGGCGATGCCTTGCGCGCTGACGCCGGCGCTGCACAGACACAGCAGCACGATGAGCCATACACGGTGGTAGTGCCTGCAAAAGATGGTCATGAAACGCTCCCTCGATCGATGGATGTCGCGCCGGTTGGCGCCTTGCTTGATCCCCTGTCTTGCCTGGTGCGTGTGCGCGGCGTGGCATGTGCCTGGCCGTGCATTGCTGCAAATCCGTGGCGATTCAAGCACGGCCGTACAGCCCGGTTGAGGCCGCTATAGGTGCGGGGAGTTGTGGCATAGCTCGATGCAGGAAAACCTTGCATTTGCACGCCTCGCGCGGGCCGGTTGTTGTGCAGATGCAGCAGCAGCGGTGCGCATGACTGCGCGAATGAACGCAAAAACGCCGGGCAGGCCCGGCGTCTTGATGCAATGTTCGATGGTGGCGATGTGAAGTCCGGCCGGCGTGCGGCATGGGCCGCAGCGTGATGTGTCACTTCACACCCAAACGCTGCAGCGCCAAACGCCCCTCAGCCCATGGCGCGTGCGCCCTGCTGCTGTTGCTGGGTCTGGGACTGTTGCTGCTCCAATGCCACCGACTGACGCGCCGCGTTTTCGGCGACGCGTTGGCTGCTCTGTTCCAGCGGGGTATTCATTGCCGTCATGGTGTCCACGCTCACGCGCAGCTGTGCCGGGTCGTCGACACGTCCCTGCACGGCAAAGGTGCGTGCGGCATCCGGGCTCATCATCACCGCATCGATGCGCTGGCCACCGGCGGCGTGCATTTCCGATGCGAGCGAACCGGATAACTGCGCGCTGTGCTGGTCGGGCGTGCGCCCGGCACGTGCGTCCTGCGCATGCACGCCGCGCTGGGCATCCTGGAACAGGCCATTGCCCACGTGCCCGGGTTGATCGATCCGCAGGGAGGTATGGCCGTTGCCATGCTCGCGTGCGTCGCGTTTGGCCGGCTCGCCCGGCGCGAGCGGGCCGCGGATGGCATCGATGGCATCCTGGCCGAGGCCGCGCGCGCTACGCGTAAGGATAGTGGTACCGGTGCGCAGCCCATCGATATCGCTGCGGTACTCCTCGATCATGCGCTTGTTCTGCTCGGCAAGTGGGCTCGCGTTGGGGTCCCTGAGCGCAGAATGTTCGCCCAGAAAGTTGCCCAGCTTGTGCGCTCCGAGCGACCCGCCGGCAGCAACCAGCGGGTAGTCCGGAATCAGAAAGTTTGCCTTGCTATTGCTGTAGCCGGCACCACTCAAGGTGGTAATCTCATCGGGCTTGGCGTACATGCGCACCTGCCCGAAGTGCGGCGATGCCGCGCTGACCGGGTCCGATGCCATGACGTGATTGATCACGCTATTGCCACCTTCCGGAATGCGATAACTCAGACTGGCCGCGCCATACGCGTTGAAGGTTTCGCCCTTGAGGTCGTAGTGGTGTGCGGACACCTGCGCAAGCGCGCCGCCGAGCGAATGGCCGGTGACGGTCACTTCCGGTTGATGACCGGTTCGCTTGCCGACATCCTTGGCGATGTCCATCGCATGCTTGGTCAGCGCAAGCGCATCTGCAGCCTGTGGATTGGTCCGCGAGGTGACCATGGTGGCATCGGTGAGCACGTCATTGACCGCGCCCTCGGTGCCTCGATGCGCAACCACGATCTCGCCACTGGTTTCACGGCGGTAAACCGTGCCCTGGTAACCGTTGGATTGATTGTTGACGTGATCGAGAACGGCATAACGCTCTCCCTCGATCGTGACGATCTCTTCGTGCCCCGGTGCACGCCGACCGACGGCGCGATCCTTGTAGGCGTCCTCGGATAAACCGGCATATTGCGGTGACGGAATACTCATGGCGCAACTTCCTTGGCAGCCAGCGTGATGGTGAAGAGATTGTCGCGGATCTCAGGCTTGAAGTTCTCCGGGCTGAGCTCGCCGGTGTCCGGGAAACTCTTGGATTCCGAGCGCGGATAGCCGTCTTTCCAGTAGTACTTGGTCACCGCCTGCTGCGCGGTCACCGTCTTGGCTTCGATAAACGACAAGAACCGCGTGTCTTCTTCGGCACCGGTGGCCTTGAGCAACACGCTGGCGCCGCTGAATTCCCAATGGCACACGCCGCGACCGTAGTAGTCCTCGTCCTGCATCAGATCCAGATACACGGTGCCGCGGTATTCGGTCTCGGAAATCTTCTTGAGCGCGACATTTTCCTGACTGGTGATGCGGCCGGCTGTGCCGGTTTCGGGCTGGATCTTGCCGCATTCCTGCTCATTGCTGACGTCGTATTGCGCCGCAGCCTCCACCAGGCCAAACGCGCCAGGCGCCTTGTCCACGGTGAGCGTGACCTCGTAGGCCCTACGCGGACTCGGATTCACCTTGGCAAGACCGCGGCCGCCGGCCTGGACGTCGGCTGCTGCAGTTGCCTCGGTGGCGGGGGAATGGGTCTGGGTCATGCTGGTCTCCGGGGGGTGACAGGCCGTAAGCAAAAGGGCCAGCAGGCTTGGGGTCAACATCTGGCGCAAGGCCGGCCTCCGTGGCAGGTGGGCGGCCAATCTAGTCCGCTCGCGTTCGGCCGGTCAATCGAGACCTCGTGAGGATGAGGCTGCCAGGGAGAGTTGTGCGTGGCAGCAAAGCTGCCATGATCCAGCGCAGCCGCTGCCACGAAGAATGCGCCATGCGCAACCGCCCGCGATCACTGCCACCCCAGACATCGGTCGCCGCGCGCATGCCCTGGCGCCGCAGCTTGCGCATGCGTGTGCTGCTGGCGGCCACCGCAGTGCTGGTGGCCCTGCTGACGGTGCTGGGCACGGTGTTCTACCTGGGCGCACGCGCCGAGCTGGTGGAGGCGGCGCGTACCGAGGTGGATGGCCTGACCGAACAGACCGCGCGCAGCCTGGCGGCCTTGCTCGATTCGGTGCAGGTGAGCGGGCGCACGCTGGCCGCCAGCAGTAGCGGCGTGGGGCTGCAGCCGTTCAATCTGCGTGCGTTGCTGCTGGCCACGCTCACCGGCGACCCGGATATCGGGGCGGCGCGCCTGATCATCGCACCGCGTACGCAAAAGGCCGGCGACAGCGGGTTTGTGTGGTACGTGCACCGCAGCGGCACGCGCATCGCAGAAAAATCCGCGCTGGAACTGGGTTATGACTATCGCGCGATGCCCTGGTATCTGCGCACCCAGCGCGAGGGCCGCGCATGGTGGTCCGAGCCCTACCTGGATGCCAACGGCGGCGGCCTGTACACCAGCTACAACCTGCCGCTGCGCCGGCCTGGCGATGCACCGGATACGGCGCCGGTCGGCATGGTGAGCGTGGATCTGCCGCTGCAGCATCTGCGCGAGATCATCGATCAGCTGCCGCGCGATATCGGCATCCAGACGATGCTGCTGTCGCCGGAAGGCCTGCTGGTCTTCAGCCCCGACCCGGCACTGAATCTGCGCCATTCGCTCACGGCCTACGTGGCCCGGTCGCGCCCGGATCTGCGGCCATTGCAGCGCGCCGTGGCTGCCGGCCAGCCGATTTCGTTTTCGCACACCGCGCCCGATGGCGAGCGCTTTCTGACCCACAGCGCGGCGGTGGGGCGCAGCGGCTGGACCTTCGTGCTGTCGGCCTCCGAAGGCTACGTGCTGGCCGGCCTGAACTGGCTGGCGGCGTGGGTGGCGCTGGCCGCGCTGCTGGGCGCGTTGGTGTGGTGGTGGTTGATGCGGCGGATCACGCGCAAGTTGACGCGGCCGATCGAAGAACTGACGGACACCGCCGAGCACTTCCGGCGCGGCGAATTCGAATACCCGTTGCAGCACATCGAACGCGACGACGAGGTAGGCGTGATGGCACGCGCCTTCGACAGCGCACGCGATGCGATCCGCCATCACATCGCCGAGATCGGCGAGATGACCGCCGCGCGCGAACGCATGCACAGCGAGCTGCAGATTGCGCGCGAGATCCAGCAGGCGATGCTGCCTTCCGGGCGCACCTTCGACCGCGCCAGTTCGCATCTGGAAACCTGCGCATGGCTGGAGCCGGCCAAGGCGGTGGGCGGAGATTTCTACCACTTCGTGGAAACCGAACCGGGCCTGCTGTGGTTCGTGGTGGGCGATGTCTCCGACAAGGGCGTGCCGGCGGCCTTGTTCATGGCGCGCGCGGTGAGCGTGCTGGAGATTGCCGCACGGCGGTACACGCGCCCGGACGCGATTTTGATTGCCGCCTCCACGCGGTTGGCCGAAAACAACGAGACCTGCATGTTCGCCACCGTGCTGTGCGGCCTGATCAACGTGGTCAGCGGCGACTACTGGCTGGCCAGCGCCGGGCACGAGCCGCCCTTGTTGATCGATATCGATGGCAAGGCGCGCCCGTTGCCGCTGGAAACCGGTGCACCGCTGGGGATCGAGCCGCAGGAATCCTACCCGGTGCTGCAGGGCCGCATGAGCGCAGGGCAGACCTTGCTGGGCTACACCGATGGCGTGACCGAGGCGATGGACGAGCGCGGCGCCAGCTACGGACTGGAGCGGTTGCTGACGGCGCTGCACCCGCGCCGCAGCGCGGCGGCGCAGTGCAAGGCGGTGATCGCCAATATCGCCCGTTTCACCGGCACGGCCGATCCGTACGACGACATCACGCTGCTGGCGATCCGGCTGCGCCAGGAGCATGCTGGGCGGGTCGCACACGCTGGCCGGGACGCGCCCGGAAAGGCAACGACTGCATGAAGCTCGATTTGGCCATCGCGCCATCGCTGGCCCAGCTGGCGGGCGCCAACGATGCGCTGGAACAATCGCTCACGCTCGAGGGCCTGCACGCCGAGCGCATCGGCCAGGTACGGCTGATCGTGGAAGAGCTCGGCTGCAATGCGCTGACCCACGGCCAGTGCGCGGCACAGCCGCTGCGTTTGCAGCTGCAGCTGGACGCGCAGGCGCTGGTATTGGAAATGCACGATGCAGGCAGCGCTTTCGACCCCTGCGCCGCGCCCATGCCCGAGGTGACCGACGAGCTCGACGACCGCGCCATCGGCGGGCTGGGGTTGTTTCTGGTCCATCAGTTCGCCGATCACATCGACTACCGCCGCGATGGTGCATATAACGTCGTGCGCGTCACCCTGCTGCACCCGTACGCCCCTGTCCCCGAGGCCCTGTCATGACCACGCTCGCCATTCAGATCGACCCGCCGCAAGACACCCGTCAACGCGTCACTCTGACCGGGCGGCTGGACACCCACACCTACCAGGACCTGGACGCGGCACTGTCGCCGTTGCTGGGCACCCGCATCACCACGCTGGTGCTCGACCTGAGCGCACTGGAATACATTTCCAGCGCCGGCATCCGCTGCATCTTCAAGGCGCGCAAGGCGCTGGCCACGCGCCAGGGCAAGGTGCTGGTGAGCAACCCGCAACCGCAGATCCGCAAGGTCTTCGACATGGTCAAGGCGGTGCCGTTGAGCGACGTGTTCGCCTCCACCGAAGAGCTGGACGCGTACCTGGCGGCGATGCAGCGCAAGGTGATCGAACAGAGCGCGCAAAGCGATACGCCGATCGTGCCGCACTTCGCCGAAGCCTGAGCGCAGCTGTACTACCGACGGGGCCCACCGCCGGGCGCGGCAAGGCACGTTGCGGCTTGTACGCGCGCCGTGCGGTCGCTGCGGGCTTTCCATCGGGGCTGACGACTGCGCGCCACATCGATGTCGCCGCCGACGTCGCCTGCGCGCACATGTGGGGACCTGTGCGCGTGGGTGCCGGCACCACCTTGGTTAGGCTATGACGCCCTGCCCTGCGCGTTGCCATGCCCGCACTGATCATCTTCGATTTCGACGGCACGCTTGCCGATTCGTTTGGTTTTTTCCTGAGCACCCAGCGGCTGCTGGCCGAACGGCATGGCTTTCGCGCCGCGCAAGCGCATGAAGTCGACGATGCACGTCGCCTAAGCACGCGCGAATTGCTCAAGGCATCGGGCCTGAGCGCGTGGCGCGTGCCATGGGTGGCGGCCGACTTCATCCGGCTCATGCGCGCCGCGCCACCGGTGGCGTTGTTTCCCGGCATTGCCCACACCGTGGGCGCGTTGCATGCCGGCGGCAGCCGGCTGGCCGTGGTGTCGTCCAACTCCGTGGAGAACGTGCAACGCGCGCTAGGCGCAGAGCTGAGCGCCACATTTGCCGTCATCGAAGGCGGCGCGCATCTGCTGGGCAAACAACGCGCCTTGCGTCGTGTGCTGCGTGCCACCGGGCACACTGCGTCGCAAGCGGTCTACGTGGGCGACCAGGTCGCCGACTGGGAAGCCGCACAGCTCGTGGGTCTGCCGTTTGCCGCAGTGGCCTGGGGCTATGCGCATCCGGACGTGTTCGCCGGGTTGGCCGGAACGCGGTTGATCGAACGCGTGGAAGACTTGCTTGCGTTGAGCGGGGATTAGGCGGCGGAACTGCGCATTGGCAAGCGCTGGGCATTGCCGGTGATGCGTGTCGACATACCCTCATCCGCCCGTCGGGCACCTTCTTGCGATGGGAGGAAGGAAGGCGGGATCTCGGGGCGCCTGGCGCTGCGCCCGGACCGTGCCAATCTCTACACCCCACCTACCCGCGGCAACGGCGCCGGTACGTTCAGCATGCCACCGGCCGCGACATACGCTGCCAGGGCCTGGCCCTGGCTCAGCAGGTGCCCGTGCATGGTGCGCTCGGCGCCTTCGGCATCGCCGCGTCGCACGCAGTCCATCAGTTGGCGATGCTCCGCCAGCGATTGCGCCATGCGCCCGGGCGTGAGCAATTGACGGCCGCGGTGCATCTTCAAGATGCGGTGCAGATCGTGCGTCACCCGGATCAACCAGGGATTGCCGGCGTACTGCTGCACGGTTTCGTGGATCAGGTAATTGTTGCGGTAATACTCGGCCACATCGCCGGCTGCCGATGCGGCTTCCATTGCCGCATGCAGCTCTTCCAGGCGCTGCACGCCGGCCGCATCGATGCGCTTGACCGCATCGTGCGCGCAGCGGCCTTCCAGCATCGCCATCACCGGGAATAACTGGTTGAGGTCTTCCAGCGTCAGCCGGGTGACCCGGCTACCGCGGCCGGCATCCAGTTGCACCAGGCCTTCGGCAGCGAGCAGCTTGAGACTTTCGCGCAACGGCGTGCGGCTGATGCCGAGTTCTTCGGCCAGGGCCGGCTCGTCGATCCACTCGCCCGGCGGCAGCGCGTAATCGTAGATCTTCTGACGCAGGCGCTCGGCCACTTCCTCGTACAGCGGCACGCGCTTTTTGGAGGCGCGCGAATCAGGAGCGAGGGTCATGGCGGGCAGGCTGTCGGCATCGGGTCGGGGCGCCCATTCTACGTGGGCGCCCCGCTGCGCTGTGGCGTGCGGACCGCATCACAGCCAGCCCGGCACCACGAAGACCAGCCACGCCGCCAGCGGCCCCAGCAACACCACCAGGCCGCTGTAGATCAGGAAGCGGCGGAACAGGCCGTCGCGCTCTTCCTTGGCCGCCGAGGCCACCACCAGCGCGCCGTTGGTGGAAAACGGGCTGACGTCGACGATGGTGGAGGACACGGCCAGCGCGCAAATCACCCCGGCCGCGCCCAACTGGCCCTGCATCAGGAATGGCACCGCCAACGGAATGGTGGCGCCCAGTACCGCTGCCGAGGAGGCGAATGCAGAGACGATACCGCCGACGTAGCAGACCAGCAGCGCGCCCAGCAGCGGCATGCCGATGTGCGACACGCCGGTGCCGATGTAGTCCACCGCACCGGATTTTTCCAGCACGGCGATATAGGTCACCACGCCGCTGATCAGCAGCACCGTCGACCAACTGATGCCGTCCACCGCGCCCTTCTGTGCGTTGGGCGAGATCAGCGCCAGGGCCACCGCCACCGTGATCGAGACCAGGCCGACGTTGAGGTTGTAGATCAGCGCAGCAACGCCCAGGCCCAGCAGGCCGATCAAGGTGATCACGCGGTCGCGGGTGATGAACACCGCCTCCAATGCCAGCGGGTCGGTGGACAGGGTGCCGCCGCCCGGCGCCACCAGCGCGCCATGCCCTTCGATCGCGAAGCCGCGGTGCGATGCCTGGTCGCCGGCAACCGCCACGTACTGCGCATCGGCCAGCGACAGCTCCTGCCGGCGCATCAGCTTCAACCCACCGAAGGCGCAGAAGCAGATGATCGCCATCATCAGGTTGAAGCCCAGGCTGGTGAGGAACACCGCCATCTCGCTGACGTCCAGCCCGGCCTTTTCGACCACCTTGTTGGTGATGCCGCCATACACGCTGATCGGCGAGAAGCCGCCGCCCTGTGCACCGTGGATCACCAGCAGGCCCATCATCAACGGGTTGATGCGGTACTGCTTGGCGAAGCGCAGCGCCACCGGCCCGATGATGGCCACCGCTGCCGGCCCCAGCGCACCGAATGCGGTCAGCAGCCCGGTGATGACGAACATCACCCAGGGGATGGCGACGATGCGCCCCCGCACCGCGCGCACTGCCCAGTGCACCAGCAAATCGATGGTGCCGTTTTTCTGCGCGATGGCGAACAGATAGGTAATGCCCACCAGGGTCAGGAACAGGTCGCCGGGAAAGCCGGCCAGCACTTCCTTGCCCTCCAGCCCCACCCACACGCCGCCAATGATGAAGGCCAGCGCGAACGCCACCGCCCCCATGTTGATGGGCAATGCGGTGGCGACGATGAACATGATCACCAAGCCAAGAATCGTTGCAATTTGCGGGGTCATGCGCCCTCCCAGACACCTGATACGCCTACAACACGGATGGCCGCCCGCCACCCTGGGGTCACACCGTGTGCAGCACCTGCCGGACCGTCATGCCGCGCGCTCGCACGCAGCCGTGACCCATTCGAGAACACCCTGAGTGCTGTGGAATTCGTCCACCGAGCGCGCTTCGCATGCCGGCAGCACCTCGCGCGCCATCCGCGCCAATGCGCTGCCGGGGCCGAGTTCGAGAAACACGCGTGCGCCGCGCTCGGCGGCTTGCACCAGCACGTCGTACCAACGCACGGTCTGCGCGATCTGCCTGGACAGCGAGTCGACCACCAGGGCGTGCGTACCGACCGCACGCGCATCGATGCCTGCCAAGACGCGCAGCTTGGGCGCGACGAGGTCTGCGGTTGCCAGTTCAATGGCAAAGCCTTCGGCAGCCGCGCTCAACCACGGCGTGTGCGCCGGCACGCTGACCGGCAGCAGCGTGACGCGCGCACCTTGTGCGCTGGCAGCCTCGCCAAGCGCCTGCAATGCAGTGCGCGGGCCGCCGAGTACGGCATGATCGTCGCCGTTGATGATGGCGAGCGCTGCGCCGTGCGTGTGGCACAGCGTCTCCAGGCCGCGTAAGGGCACACCGACCACCGCCATCAGCCCTGCCTGCTGCGGGCTGGCCGCATCCATCAACCGGGCGCGCGTCGCTGCCAGCTGCAGGCAGGTGTCGATGGACATGCTGCAGGCCACCGCATGGGCGGCAAGCTCGCCAACGCTATAGCCGAGCACCATCAGCGGCGTGGGAAGTTGCGCATGTAGCACCTGCCAGTGCGCCAGCGTACCGGCGCAGACCAGTGGCTGTGCGATGGCATTGGCGTAGCGGTCCGGATCTGCGGCCAGTGTTCGTGGTGCGGCGCCAAGCACGCGCTGTGCGCTGGCGAGGACAGCGGCTACCGCGGGCGCATCGCCGACACGCGCGAACATCTCGGCATGTTGGCCGCCTTGGCCGGGGCAGAGCACGGCCAGGCTCATGCGGTGACCTGACCGTTTTTGCAGAAATGCCTTGCGCGCATGCTGCCGTGTTCCGTATTGCAAGCGATGTGGCGAGACACCTGGATGCGAAGGTCGACTGAGGAGCAATGTGCGACGTATGTTGCGACGGCGGGCAGGCCAGCCGGCGTTGCGCCGATGAGCACAACGCCGCGGCAGTGCGCCTGCGCATGCACCACATGTTCTGCAGCCAGCGAGCAAACGCGGCTCATGCCAGCTCCTGCCGATGCAGGAACCATGCACAGGCCAGCAGATCCGCGCTGCCGCCAGGGCTCAGGCGACGCGCGACAAACTGCTGGCCGATGGCATGCAACTGCGCGCGCCACTGCGGGTGCGCAACGCCGCCGTCGGCAAGGAAGGCTGCCGCCTGCGCCTTGGCGAATGCCAGGCCCTCCGCCCCGCCACGATGCAAAAGATTGAGATCGTCCACCTGGGCGATGAGCTGCATCAAGGTCTGCACCAACGCCGCTTCACGCGTGGCGCCCCCCGCAAGCGCGGTACGCAACGCAGGCAGGGCGATCTCGCGCAGCACCGGATACCCTGCCGCGGCGTGTTCGCGCACGCCACTGATGCGGTACTGCGCACGCACCCGCTGGCCATGGCTGTGCGGATCCAACGGTGCAGCCTGCAATGCATCGCGCCAGGCGCGTACGCCATTGCAGACCTGTTCTGCAGTAGGTCGCCGCCGCTGCACAACCCACAGGCGTGCAGCCTGCGCAGTGAGCAGGCCAAGACTGAAAACCGCGCCGCGATGCGTATTGATGCCACGGGTAGCGCGCAACATCGCGGACTCGGCCCCGATACCCAGCTCGCGGAGCCGCTCGAATGGCGCATGGTCGATGCCGGCCTGGGCAATGGCGACAAAATAGCCACGCAAGGCGAACAGGCTACGCATGAAGGTGGCGGCATCCATGTCGGTGTGGCTGCCGCTGTCGAACGGCGTCACCAAGCCCGGCTTGGGCGCGCAGGCCAGCTCTGCATGCAGGGCGCCAACCGCCAGACGTGCGAGCTGGTAGGCAGCATCGCGCGGCAGTGCAGGCGCACCGGCAACCCAGGTTTGCTGCAGCTGTGCGCTCATGCCGCATTCCGGATCGGAAACAGCGCAGCACGCGGCAATAACCGGCAGTCCTGGTTGGATTTCACCAACACCTGTTGCGCAGTGCCGGCGTACTCGCGCCAGTTCACCGCGTTGTCTTCGGGCAACAGCAGTTCGCCATCGGCACGCAGCCCGTGCTGCTGCTCCCAGCGCTGCAGCAGCGTGACCAGCGCGCGTGCTTGCTCTGGCGTTCCGATGGGCCACAGCAGATCCAGATCCGATTGCGCGTGCACATACGTCAGGCCGGTCAGGGCGTGCCAGGCAAAGCTGCCGAAGACGTGCGGGCGCAACGCATGTGCGCGCGCTTGAGCGAGCAGGGCCTGCAGTACCGGCTGCACCGCGACAGGCGCCTGTGGCGTCACCGCATCCAGTGTCAGCGGGGCAGTGCAGCGTGCGATATCGGCCACGTGCGCCTGCAGGGCCAAACGCTGCTTGCCTTCGCTGGGCGGCAGCGGCACGCCAAGCCGAACGCTGCCGGGTGCCTGACTGCCATCGCCACGCGCCACTACCGCTGGCAGGCCGGCCGCGAACCACTGCCGCAGCCGTGGCTGCGCGCCAGGCGTGACGGCCTGCCACTGCGCATCTTCGCGCAACCACACCAGAGCGTGGCGGCCGGCCATGCTCAGGCCTCGCCCGCAGCCACGGCGCTGGCGACATCGCGCGCCAGCGTGCGCCCGCCGCGTTGCGCGCCGCGTGCACGGCGCTGGTCGCCGTCGACCGGCGCGGCCAGTGCGTCGAGCAGCGCCTGCGCCAGATCGCCTTCCCACAGCGATTCCACCGCGCCCATGCGCACGTAATTTTCCACGCCCGGCGCAAACACCGGCGAGCTCTTGCTCAACGCCTGCAAGGTGTCGACCGATTGCTTGGTCACGCGTGCCATCGCACGCAGATCCATGACCCGGATCTGCGCATCGGGCAATGCATGGATATGGTCGGCCATCAGCCCGAACGACAGGAATCCACCGCTGACCGATTCGCCATAAACCAGTGTGACCAGCCGCGCACCGCGCGTGCGTGCCAACTCCAGCGCACGCGCCAGGTGCGCGAAATACCCGTTGATGCCGAGCAGCTCGTCGCGCCGTGCCAGCCGCTGCCCGGCGGTGTCGGCCAGCATCACGATCGGGCGCTGCGGGTATGCGCGGGTACTCGCCAAGACAGTGGCAGCCAGGGCCAAGGCGTGATCGACACCGACTTCGAGCTTGTTGGCGGTACCGATCACGGTGACATCGCCGGCGGCGGTGGTTGCGCTGCCGGTCAGCACATCGTCGTTGCGCGCGATGGCGTGACCGAGCGGAAACAGCTGATCGAGCAAGTGACTCAGGTCCATGGAAGGCTCCGGTCTGCGGTCGCGGCAAGAAAGGCCTCGGTATCGAGCAGCGGCAGGCGCTGCGCATCGACGATGCCTTGGCGCTTCCAGATCTCCAGCCCGTCGCGGCAATCGCCGTAGGCATCGATGCGCGCTGTCAACTGCTGCTGCGCATGCTCCAGCGCCTGCAATGCGGCCTCACCCGTCGCTTCGGTGAGTGCATCGAGCGTGGCCAGCGCTGCATCGGCGAAGGCATCGATGCGATCGGCCACCAACGTGTGGGCTTCGCCAAGCAGGTAGCGGTGTTTGCCGCCGGTGATGCGCCACACCAGCGCACGGTCGCGCGCGTCGAACTCTTCCACCCCGCGCACGGTTTCGATCACGTCCGGGCCGGACAACGACAGGCGGCCTTCTTCGGACATGATCACCGCGCTGCAGCAGCGCGCCACGATGCCCATGCCGCCGAACGCACCGTTGCCGCTGCCGATCAGGGCCAGCACCGGCACACCGGCGGCACGCGCGCTCAAGGTGGCACGCATGATTTCGGAAATGGCGATGAGCCCTGCATTGGCTTCGTGCAGACGCACGCCGCCGGTGTCCAGCAGCAGTAGCACCGCTGCCGGCTGCGTGGTTGCGGCGCGCTCCAGCAGGCCGGTGAGCTTGGCGCCATGCACTTCGCCCACGCCGCCGCCCATGAAGGCGCCTTGCTGCGCCGCGATCAACACGTTGCGGCCGCGCAAAGTGCCTTCGCCCACCACGATGCCGTCGTCGAAGGCGCCGGGTGTGTCCAGTTGTGCCAGGTGCGGGCTGATCAAGCGACGCCGCGGACCAACGAATTCGCGAAAGCTGCCGGCATCCAGCAGACCCTCGATACGTTCGCGGGCATCGGCTTCGTAGTAGCTGCGCTGGGCCATGGGAACGGTGCTCATGTGCGACTCCCGATGACTTGCGTAGGAGCGCACCTGGGCGCGACCGCAGCGTTATTGGGAACGCCTGTCGCGCCCGGGTGCGCTCCTACGCAGTGGAGCGGGCGGCTCATGCGTCAGCTCCCTGCAGCACTTCCAGCGCTTGTTCCAGGCGCAGGCTCACCACCGCCGGCGTGGCGCCCACGTCGTTGATGCTGATGCGTACATCGCGCAGTGGATGGCGTGCAGCGAAATCGTCCAGCACTGCCTGCCAGATTGCGCCAAAGCCGCGTGCGGCGGTGAGGATCTCGATCTCCATGGCGCCCTCGAGCGGCACGCGCTCGACCAGCACTTCCAGATTGCCGGAGGCCACGACACCGACCAGCGCGTGTTCCAGCCCGGCGCGTGCACCGCGCTGTCCATCAAAGCGATATCGCAGGGTTTCCATGCTGTGCCCTTACCAATTGCGAAAACGTTTCGGCGGGTCGTACAGGCCGCCGGACCAGCGCACCAGGTCCTTGACCGTGCGCGCTGCAAGCAGGTCGCGCGTGGCATCGCGCGGGCGAATGCCCAAATCGTCCGGCCGCTTGATGACGCCGCGGTCGCGCAGGTTTTCGACCATGCGCTTGTCGCGGCCCAGGCCCACCGCGGTATAGCCGGACACGCCGCGGATTGCCTGTTCGCGTTCTTCCGGCGTGCGACACAACAGCAGGTTGGCGATGCCTTCTTCGGTCAATACGTGGCTGACATCGTCGCCGTAGATCATCACCGGCGGCAGCGGCATGTTGGCGCGCTCGGCCAGTTCCCAGGCGTCGAGTCTGTCGACGAATGCCGGCGCCATGTGTTCGCGGAAGGTCTCCACCATCTGCACCACCAGCTTGCGCCCGCGCGGCATCTCGCCCGGCGTTGCCGCTTCGCGCCCGGCCTTGAGCCAGGCAGCACTGGCATGCCGGCGACCGCGCGCATCCGAGCCCATGTTGGGCGCGCCGCCGAAACCGGCGATGCGGTCGCGCGTGGCGGTGGAGCTGTTGCCCTGCAGATCGATCTGCAAGGTGGAGCCGATGAACATGTCGCAGGCATACAGCCCGGCGGTCTGCGACAGCGCGCGGTTGGAACGCATGCTGCCGTCGGCGCCGGTAAAGAAGATATCCGGACGCGCGGCGATGTAGTTCTCCATGCCCAGCTCGGAGCCGAACGAATGCACCGATTGCACGAAGCCCGATTCGATGGCCGGGATCAGCGCCGGATGCGGATTGAGCGCCCAATGGCGGCAGATCTTGCCCTTCAGCCCCAGCGATTGGGCGTAGGTGGGCAGCAACAGTTCGATCGCGGCGGTGTCGAAACCGATGCCGTGATTGAGCCGGTCCACACCGTATTCGGCATAGATGCCCTTGATGGCCATCATCGCCATCAACACCTGGATCTCGGAAATCTGCGCCGGGTCGCGGGTGAACAACGGTTCGATGTAATTGGGCTTGGGCGCCTGGGTCACGAAATCCACCCAATCGGCGGGAATATCCACGCGCGGCAGGGTGTCGAGAATTTCGTTGACCTGCGCGATCACGATGCCGCCCTTGAACGCGGTGGCCTCCACGAGCACCGGCGTGTCTTCGGTATTCGGGCCGGTATAGAGATTGCCGTGACGATCGGCCGCCTGCGCGGTGACCAGTGCGATGCGCGGGGTCAGGTCGATGAAGTAGCGGCCGAACAATTCCAGATAGGTGTGGATGGCGCCGATCTCGATGCGACCTTCGCTCACCAGCCCGGCCAGACGCGCGGCCTGCGGGCCGGAGAACGAAAAATCCAGGCGCTTGGCGATGCCGCGTTCGAATACGTCCAGATGCGCGGCAAGCGACAACACCGATTGCACCATGTGCAGGTCATGCACGCGCGCCGGATCCACCTCGGTAAGGCACCGCGCCAGGAAATCGGCCTGCTTCTGGTTGTTGCCCTCCAGGCACACACGGTCGCCGGGCTCGATGACCGCTTCCAGCAACGCCACGACATCCTCGGCAGCCACCACGCGACCCTGCGGCGCCAGCGCGGCGGCCCGCTGCAGACGCTGACGCCGGCTTTCGGCCTGGGTGTCCCACTGTCGACTCATGCCTCTGCCTCGCCGGGGCGAGCCCGTAATGTCAAAGTAATTACATCGTAATTATGAAATTTACGGGTGTCTAGACGCGTTGCAGCATCCGGGTTTGCCACTGGGCAGGCGTCAGCCGCCAGCAAGCCGAGCGCTTGCGCGTCAACACACTTCGATATATCGTTTCTCCATGATTCGATATATCGAATGAAACAGCGCCCGCCCGTCAGGCCAACGGCCGATCTCGATGCGGCATCTGCCCGCGCGCGCGGTGCCGGCGCACGTGTGCGCCCGCTGGAGCACGGCGATCTGCGCCTGCTGCTGCTGGCGCTGATTGCCGAGCGCCCGTGCCATGGCTATGAGCTGATGCGGCAGATCGCCGCCCTCTTCAAAGGGCTGTACACGCCCAGCGCCGGGGCGATTTATCCGGCGCTGGCGCAACTGGAGGCCGCCGGCTGGGTGCACACCGATCTGGATGCCGGCCGCAAGCGCTATCAGGTCACTGCCGCTGGCAGCGACTACGTTGCACAGCAACGCGATGCGCTCGATGCCGCACTGGCCCGCACCCATCGGCGCGCGCGTGAGCTGATCAAGTCGCAAACGCCGGCCCCGATTCGCGAGGCGATTCATCGCATCAAACATGGCTTGTTCGCGCGCCATGGGCAATGGAGCGAGACAGAAACCGCGCGAATTGCTGCATTACTCAACGCCGCCGCCGACGGCATGGAGCGCGACGACGACTGAGCGGGTGTGGGTAGCACCTGGGCTCGGCCCGACAGCGATCTGCGAACCGCGCAGGGCGATACAACGCCCCCGCTGCCCCGGTTCGAGGTGAAGCGATGCAATTGCATGCAGCTTCACACGCCCCCTCCTCTGCCCCCTGCGGGCACTTCTCCCGTAGAGCTGAAGACCACGCCATTGCGCTGGATGACAGCACACCAGCATGGCCGATCGCCACTCACCACGTTATTGACTGATCACGCATTGATTTCGTAACGCTCCCTCTTCCCCCGCACCGCCGCGCATCCGTGCGGCACTCCAGGAATTGCATCCCATGGCTGCACACACCAATACCCAACTCCGTCGCGACCCACGCCTGCGTTCCGTGCAGGTGCTGCGTTGCGAAGCGATCACCCCGCACATGCGCCGTATCGTGTTCGGCGGCAGCGACCTGGCCGGCTTTCAAAGCGATGCGCCGGACGATCACGTCAAACTGTTCTTTCCCAACGCCGACGGCGCCTTCGTCCTGCCGACCATGACGCCGGAAGGCCCGCGCTACGAAGAAGGCGCGCTGCCTTCGCCGGCGCGCGACTACACGCCGCGCGATTTCGATCCGCAGAGCGGCGAGTTGAGCATCGACTTCGTGTTGCACGGCGAGGGCGTGGCGTCCGGTTGGGCCGCGCGCGCACAGCCCGGCGATCCACTGAAACTGGGCGGCCCGCGCGGCTCGTTCCTGGTTACCGATGACTACGACCACTACGTGTTGATCGGCGACGAAACCGCGCTGCCGGCGATCGGCCGCTGGCTCGAAGCGATGCCCGCCGACATGCACGCGCAGGTATTCATCGAGATCGCCGATGCCGCCGAGCGGCAGGAGCTGCTCAGCGCGGCCGAGGTGCGGGTGAACTGGCTGGAGCGCAATGGCTTCGATGCCGCCAGCAGCACCCTGCTGGAAGACAGCCTGCGCGACTACGAGCCAGAGGATGGCGACACGTTCTACTGGATCGGCGCCGAATCGATGCGCGCGCGCGCCATGCGCAAATTCCTCGAAGACCACCTGGGCGTGGACAAGGATTCGGTGCGCGCAAAAGGCTATTGGAAGGCGCGCGGCGAGCACGGCGAGGAGTGATTGCCCTGCGTGCACGCAAGGCGCGTCGGCTCTCAACGCGTCACTAAGCCGCTTCTTGCGCACTCGCCGCGCATGACATGCGCTACGGTGACGCCGGCCAGGACTGCATGGCCGGCAACGCCACTTGCACCTGCGTCGGATCGATGCGCGTGCGCAGCCAGGCCAACGCAACCGGCAATGGACACAAGGCCTGACCGTGGCAACCGGGCAATACCAGTGTGGACGAGGCCAGCGCATCGCCGTCGAAGCGCCCGCTGCGCAACGCCGCCAGGCTGGGCATCAAGGTCCGCACGCGCAGCAACGGCATGCCGTCGCCTTCGAACACATCCAGCACCAGCGCACCGCCGGGCGGATAGTCGTCGGGGCGATCGCTGCGATGCCACTGCACGCCGAGCAGTCCACCGAGCGTGGCCAAGGTAGTGTCGTGTCCCACCAGCACCAGCAGACGCGTGGAAGGCGGCGCCAATGCCGCTACCGACGGCGTCTGCCCGACCGCGGCCTGCACGGTGGCCAGAAGATGCGCGAGCAGGTTGGATGCCGCCGCCGTGGCAACCGGCAACGGACGCTTGCTCTGGGCGAACGAGGTGTTGTGCAGGGCAATCAATTGCGCCACTGCGGCGCGATCCACACGGCCCCAGCCCAGCTGCGCCGCATCGAAGCCTTCGATGTCTTCCAGCATCAGGTTCTCGGCCAGTCCGCCGGCCAGCTTCAGGGTGCTGGCCGCGGCCGGCGAGCCGTCGCGCGTGGCCGGCTCGTAGAGCAGGCGGGTAGGCGGCGGCGTGGCGCAGCGTCCGTGCTGGCAGGCACTCAACACCGCCTGCAAGTGCGCCAGCTGCGCGCGCGTCTCAGCTTCCAGCCGCACCGGCGGCGTGGGCGCCTTGCCGCCATCGAACAATACAGTGCGCTCGCCCTCCGGCAGGGCCTGGTAGTGCACTGCGCAGCCCGGCGCCATGCCCTGCAGCAGCGCCTGCGCGCTGGCGTGGTTGCGGGCGGTACTGTCGGCGATGGTGACGATCTGTTCGGTGCCCGCGCAGCCACTGGCCGCCAGTCCGAGCGGCGGCGCGAATAACGCGCGATAACGTGCGCCCAGCGCCTGCATGCCGGCTCGTCCGTGCGGCGTCAGCTGGCCCGTGGCCACCGGCCAGTGCGGCCATGGCTGCGCGCTGTAGCGATCCAGCTCGCTGCCGGGCTGGGTCGGTGCACGGATGCCATGCCGCACCAGCACGATGGTCAGGCGCAGGTGCGCGGTTGCAGCGGCGGTCTCTTTTGCCACGAGCGGTTTTGCCATCGGCAGGCAGAGCGCCAGACCGAGCAGTGCGTGCCGCATCGTTCCGGCAAAAGAGCGATTGTGCATGGCTTGCCTCATAACGTTGCCGACAACGCGAGCACTCTCCCGCGTCCAGGCTGACCGGCATACCGCGGTGCATGGGTGGAACGCGCGCCAACGGTGCGCGTGCCGCGAGGCCGGACATCGCGGTGGCGCAATGGCTGCCCTTGCCGGAACAGCGGCAACAATCTACCCAAGCGCACGACAGACATCACCGCTCCAGAAAAATGCGCCCAGCCTGCGTGGACCGGATGACGCGTGGATGACAGCCGCAACTCCGTTGCCGCGCGTTGCGCCCGGCCGTTGATTCGCGGCGATGGCGATGGCGCGATCTGTCGAGACAGTGCAGCGGCGCCAGGTTTGCCAAACGTCGCGGCGGCCACCTGTTTGCCGATGCCACGGTCAACGCAGTCCACGCTGCCGGCGATGCCGTGAGCGGCGGTGTTTCCCAGGATTCGCCCGGCACGCAGGCCGCCCCAACATGACGTGACCACGCCCGACGGCATCTCACTTGGCCGTTACCCTCAACGACAAAGGCCCGCCGAAGCGGGCCTTTGCCTGGACAGCAGCCAGATCGCTTACTTGGCAGCGGCATCCTTCGCCGCAGCATCGCCCGCCTTGGCCTGCAGGGCTTCGGTGGTGATGCGGATCTTCACTTCGTCGCTGACGTTCGGGGCGTACTGGCCCAGGCCGAAATCGCTGCGCTTGATGGTGGTGGTGGCGTCGAAACCGGCGGCCGGCACCTTCTTCATCGGGTGCTCGCCGGCACCGTTGAGGGTGACGTCCAGCACGACCGGCTTGGTCTGACCCTTGATGGTCAGGTCGCCGGTGACGGTCAGCTTGTTGGTGCCGGCCGCTTCCACCTTGGTGCTCTTGAAGGTGGCGGTCGGGAACTTGGCCGCGTCGAAGAAATCACCGCTCTTGAGGTGTTCGTCGAACTTGGCGGTGAAGCTGTTCAAGCCGGACAGCGGCAGGGTGACCTGCACGGTGGACTTGGTCACGTCGGCCGCGTCGTACACCAGGGTGCCGTCGACATTGCCGAAGTGCGCGCTCGGGTTGGAGAAACCGAAATGGCTCCACTGCGCCAGCACGTCGGTGTGCGACGGGTCCAGGGTGTAGGTGCCCGACGCCACTTCCACGGCCGGGGCGGTCGAGGCGGCAGCCGCCGGTGCAGGTGCCGGCGCAGCAGCGGCGTCGGCCGGTGCGGTGGCCGCCGCCGGGGTTTCGGCGGCCGGAGCGGCAGTGTTCTCGGCCGGCTTGGAGCAGGCGGCAATGGCCAGGGTCAGGGCGAGCGGCAGCAACAGCTTGTGGGTGGTCTTCATTGGAACTCCATGGGATGAGAGACGCGTCGGATCAACGCGGGTGGGACAGATGCAGACGGACGAGGACTGCAGGAAACGCAAGACACCATGTACGTCGACACGGCGAGCCAGATCAAGCGATCGTCAGGCGAACGGCCAACTGCGTCGCTTGACGCGGCAGGCACACGCGGTGTGCCGGGCCGACGCACGCCGTCCACGGCGCTGCGCGGCAGCCGGCACGCATGCATCGCCTTACTCGAAGCGCGCCGCTTCGTCGAAGCTCAGGCGTGGCGAACGCGGGAACAGCCCGGCCGGGTCGCCATAGCCAAGATTGACCAGGAAGTTGGACTTGATCGGCGTGCCGGCAAAGAACGCCGCATCCACCTTGGCGTTGTCGAAGCCGGACATCGGGCCGGCGTCCAGTCCCAGCGCACGCGCGGCCAGGATCAGGTAGGCGCCCTGCAGCGAGCCATTGCGGAACGCCGATTCGGTGCGGCCCTCGCGCGGGCCGTCGAACCAGCTCTTGGCGTCGGCATGCGGGAACAGGTACGGCAGCTTCTCGTGGAAGTCTTCGTCGTGCGCCACGATCACCGTCACCGGCGCGGCCAGGGTCTTGGCGGCATTGCCCTCCGACAGCGCCGGCTTGAGCTTGGCCTTGCCTTCGGCGCTGGTCACGAACACAAAGCGCGCCGGGCCGCTATTGGCCGCGGTGGGTCCCCACTTCACCAGCTCATACAGCTCACGCAGCACCTCGTGGCTGACCGGCGTGTCGGCAAACGCATTTTGCGTGCGGGCGGTGCGGAACAGCTGATCCAGTGCGGCGGCATTGAGCGAGTCGGACATGAGCACTCCAGAGGAAGGGGTGGTGCGACGGTAGGCTGCGGCGTCGGCGCCAGTGTGAAGACCCGCAGTGTAGAGTGGCGCGATTGCCGCCACACGCGTTCAATCTGAAACAAATCTATGTCGGATCTGAAACGATGGGGCTGACCTGGGCACTGAGCGACGGCCGTGCCGGCAATGCGCGCCAGGCCGAGGCGCTGGCGCGTGCATTGCAGCCCGCTGCCTACCAGCCACTGCACCTGCAGACCAACGCGCCGTGGCGTTGGGCGGCGCCGCGGCGGCTCCCCGGCGCACGGCAGGCGTTTGGCGCGGCATTTGCCCGGCAACTGCAGCAGCCCCCGGCGCTGGCCATCGGCTGCGGCAGGCAGGCGGCGCTGGCCACCCGGTTGCTGCGTGCCCACGGCAGCCGCAGCGTGCAGATCCTGGATCCGCGGCTGGACCCGCGGCACTGGGACCTGCTGGTGGTGCCCGAGCACGATGCACTGCGCGGCAGCAACGTGCTCACCCTGCTCGGCAGCCTGCACCCGGTGGACGATGCGTGGCTGGCGGCCGGGCGGGCCGCCTTCCCCGCCTTGGGCGGCTTGCCGGGCCCGCGGCTGGCGCTGCTGGTCGGTGGCCCCACCGCCCAGGTGCCGTGGACGCCACAGGCGCTGGCGGCGCTGTGCACGCGCGTGAGCGCCCAACTGCGCGCGCTGGGCGGCAGCCTGCTGGTGACCACCTCGCGCCGCACACCGGGCGATGCACTCGCAACGCTGCGCGCGGCCTGCGCCGGCCTGCCGCATCTGCTGTGGTGCGATGAGCGCGATGGGCCGAACCCCTACGCTGGACTGCTCGGCTGGGCCGATGCCATCGTGGCCAGCGCCGATTCGGTCAATCTGCTCTCCGAAGCCTGTGCCACCCGCGTACCGGTCGCTGCCGCGTTCGGCGAGCAGGCACGTGGGCGCGTTGACACCTATTTGCAAGCGTTGCGGCAACGCCAGCGCTTGCGCTTAGTCGATGAAGTTCTCGCCAGCGCTGTCGATATCGTTCCTGTGCGCGAAACCGAGCGCATCGCCATGCAGGTACGCGCGCGCCTGCTGCCATAACCCAACGCCCGCCAGCGGGCCAGCGAGACAAGGACGATGTGCATGACAGGGACGATCAACGCGCGATGGATGCGGCAAACCCGGCGCAAGGCAATTGCGCTGCTGGTACTGGCCGCATTACCGCTGGCGGCCACCGCAACAACACCGCGTTGCGTGCCGCGTTATCCCACGCCGCACGCCGCTGCCGCGATGTTCGACATGGCCACCTCCACCGCGCAGGCGCTGGATGCGTTGCCCGATGCCAAGGTGGTGCTGCTGGCGCGCGGCGGCCAGGATCTAAGCCGCTACGGCCTCAAACATAGCCACCTGGCATTTGCCGTGCGCGACGATGATGGCGGCTGGCGGGTGCGCCACCTGCTCAATCGCTGCAAGAGCGATGCGTCACAGCTTTACCAGGAAGGCCTGAGCAACTTCATCGGCGAAAGCGCGTTGAGCAGCGATCTGCGCGTGGGCATTCCCACCCAGGCACTGCAGCAACGTCTGTACGCGCGATTGACTGGCAGTGGCGATCTTGCGCACCGCCTGCATGAAACGCGTTACAGCATCGTGGCGTATCCGTTTTCCACCGACTATCAAAACTCCAACCAATGGGTGCTGGAAGTGCTGGCCGTCGCGCTGGCGGCCGACGCGCAACCGGCGGTCGCGATTGCCAACAGCGGTGATGCACAGGCATGGCTGCGCACCGCGCGCTATCACCCAAGCGCCCTGCATCTGGACCTGAGCCAGCGCATCGGCGCGCGCTTTGTCGCCGCCAATGCGGCGGTCACCGATCATCCTGTGAGCGAACGTGTGTCCGGTAACTATTCGGTGGTCACGGTCGAATCGGTATTCGACTTCCTGCATCAGCGCGACGCGGTGGACAAGGAACTGTCGATTGCACGCGCCGCCCCTACTCCTGGAGCAACACCATGATGCATGCCCGTTCTTTTCTCGCTGCCAGCGCATGCCTGTTCGCCGCCTTGACATTGCCCTGCGCACACGCCGGTGAAGCGACCACACCCGGCGAAAAATCCGAGTTCTATTCGGCGCTGTCGCTCGCCATGCCAGTGCTGATCGCGTCCGGTGTGGCGGGCTCTGTGTTTTCCGCACCCGTTGCTGCATCTAATACAGTGGCCGAATCACGCCGCGAGGCACGCGCGGGCAAGCTGCCGCCAATGCGCGTGCAAGCCGTCGACACCCTGCCTGCGGGTGCACGCCAAGTGCGCCTGCAGGACCCGCAACATGCCGAGAACACCGCAGTGCTGCAATGGCAGGCACGCCAGGACGACCCCGTCGCAGGCTTCCACGTCGGCGAAATGGTGACGTTCCAACCTAGCCCCGCAGGCAGCGGCTGGACCGTGCATGCGGAACAAGGCCAGGCGTTGGCGTTCGTACCGACAGAAGCGGCCGCCGCATACGGCAGCAGCCAGACCTGGTGACGTGCACGCCCTGCGCCGCAGGCCGGGCCACCTCTGATCGAGCGCAGCGCGATCGTCGTTGCATCGGCGGCGTTGCCACGACGCCGATGCCTCCAACCGCGCTGCGTTTACGGATTGCTGGGAGAACGCGGAATGCCGGCAGGCGCCGCATCCAGCGCGCCGATCATCAGCCGCACGACCGGGGTTCCCAAGCCGGTGGTGTAGTTGTACTTGCCGGCGATCGGCACGTCGTTGCCGACGACCCCGTTGTTGCCGGGAATGCCGCGGTGATAGGCCTGCGGGCCGTTGGCGGCCAGGCGATACAGGTAATCGTTGAGATTGCCCTGCCGGCCCTGCTTCTGCACCAGCAACGCGGCCACGCTGGCGAACTCCGGCGCCGCCACGCTGGTGCCGATCACCTTGGTGATGGCACCGGCCACGTAGATGGACACCGAGCTTGTGCCCTGCTGACAGGGATGCACGGCGATTCCCGGGCAGCCGCCGACCAACATGCCGACATCGGGCAATGCGCGCATCGAGGTGCGCGTGCCGCCCAGCGCGCGCAGCTGATATGCCGGACGCTGGAACAGCGTGCTGACGCCGCCACCGGCACCCCAGTAGCCGCCGCTGAGCAGCGCGCCGACGCCATACGGGTCCTCGGCCTGCAACGGGTCGGCAAACGCGCTTTCGCTGAGGTAGCTCGAATCCAGGCTGCCCTTCTTGTAGGCAGTGAGCAGGTTGCCGCCACCGACCGCGGTGACATGCGCATCGGCGGCGGGCCAATGCACGCTGGGGACGTATCGGCCGTTCTTGCCTTCCACCAGGTATTGCGTGTCCGGGCAATCCAGGCCGGCATTGTCGCCGCTGGAGGCGACGAAGCTGATGCCCTGCGCGTTGCCTTGCTTGAAGACCGAATCGAACAGGCCAAGGATGGAAGTGGCGTCCTTGCCGTTATAGGCCGCGGTGAAGATCTGTTCGCAGAACCCGAACGAGGAGCTGACCACGTCCGCCTCATTGTCCTGCACGATCTGCCGGTAGCCGGCCAGGATGGAATCGATGGACAGATCGGGGATCACGTACAGCAGCACGTGCGCGCCCGGTGCGCCGCCGAGTGCCATGTCCACATCGAGCGTGGCCTCGCGCACCGCAGCGCGATTGCCGTCCTGCACCCCGGGCTTGGCCCCGGCCACATAGCGGCGTGCATACAGTGTCGGGTTGGCATGGTTGCCGGCATAGCGGCTGAAGCGCTCGTGGTCGAACATCGCGGCAATGTCCGTATCCAGCACGTCGCTGCCGATCAGGACGGCGATCGTGCTGCCGCTACCGTCGAGCCGCTGTTGCTTGCCTGGCGCACCGATCATCGTCTGGTAGGAAGGATAGCCGTAGGCCTGCTTGAGATCGTTGTACCAATAGCTGGTGGTGCCATCACCGGTGCGGTTGCCGGGCGTGCCGGCCAGCATGCGCGAGTCCATGCGCGCCGCCGGCAGCCCGCGGCTCAGGCCGGTGACGGTGACACCGTTGGCACGCAGCGCGGCCGGCAGCTGCAGCGGAGCGGCAGCCGCCAGGCGTACCTGCTGGCCGGCGTTCAGATCAGCCACCAGCGGCGCGGCAAACAACCGCTCCACGCTGTCGGCATTCGCGCTGACATGCAGGGTTGGCCCTTGCTGCACCACGGTCATGTGTGCGGCCTGCAGGGCGGCGCGTACCTGCGCGAGCTGCGCAGGCGCCGGACCAAAACGCCGCTGGAATTCGGCCGCCGACAGCCACTTGTGGTACTGCGGCGACAGCGGGTCCTGGATGTCGGCCAGCAGGGCGTTCAGGGCCACTTGGTCGCGTGGTGGCAGATGCACGTCGAAGGACACGGGCGCTGTGCGCAAGCTGGCCGTGATCGCGTCAATCCGGGCATCGGGGACGGTGGTGGCAGCGTTGGCGCTACCGAAGGCCAACAGCGAAGCGGACAGCACGGCAGCCAGCAGCGGCCGACAGCGGATGCGAGTAAGCATGGATCTCTCCAGGGGGCACAGCAGTGAGCGAGGCCGAATGGCATCGCAGGGACGTGCACGACCGCTCGCGACCACCGGCGCGATCATGTCGACACGGAAACAGGACACAGATGCCGGCTGCGATCGATGGCCGCGCGGGCCGCGATCCACGCGGCTGGCCGCTGACACAGACCACGGCAAGGCCGAGCGCTGCCGGTGCACCATCGCGACACTGCACATTCGGCGGCTATCTCCATCGGCATCGGCAGGTCGCGCGGCTTGCAAGGGTTGCCATCACTCAGACGGCGGGTCGGGAGCCGGGACGATACGTGCGATGTCTACCGCTGAAATGCCAGCGGGCGAGGTTGTGTCGCCATCAGCGAGGTGCGCGCGCCTGCGGCAGCAGGTGCCGCTGCGTGCCAGCTCGCCGCGCGTGGCTGCCTCAAGGTGCGCGCCGTTGCCGCGAGTACATGCAAGCGCCCATTGCGCGCACCTGCGCCCGCTCATCACCGCAGTTCCTGCGTCGAGGCTGCCGCCTGCTTTGCGATCACCGCGTGCTGCCGATGCCGCCGGTCAGGCGTCATGTGCACGCGTCACCGATGACGACCCGATGTCGGGGCGCAGGCTTGCCCCGCTCTGCACATCGCATGCCGACGATGCTGCCGAGCGCCGCCGCCGCCACGAACGCAGGCGCTTTTGTATTGCGGCCGCGATGTGCGCACGCGCTCGGTCGTCGCCGCCGATGATACAGGCACGGTCCGGCGCCAGGCGCCTGCGCGATACGGGAAGGGGTCTTCGCGCAGCGGCGCCGTGGTCGGGGCGCGCATCGCTGCGCTGGTCCAGCCCTGCCCTCGAAGCGATAATTGCGCGCCCAATCAACCGTGTCGCCATGCGTCCTGCCTCGCCACCTGCCTTTGCCCCGCTCACCTCTCGCGCATTGATCTGGGCGGTGTTGGCAATGGGCGCGGTGGTCCTGCTGTCCAACATCCTGGTGCAATACCCGATCAACGACTGGCTGACCTGGGGTGCGTTCTCCTACCCGCTGGCGTTTCTGGTCAGCAACCTGATCAACCGCCGCTTCGGTCCACGCGCTGCGCGCCACGTTGCCTGGTGCGGGTTCGCGCTGGCGGTGCTGCTGTCGATCTGGCTGGCGACGCCCCGCATCGCGGTGGCCTCGTGCAGCGCTTTCATCGCCGCGCAATTGCTGGACATCAGCGTGTTCGACCGCCTGCGCGATGGCAGCTGGTGGCGCGCGCCGATCGTGGCCACCACCTGCAGCGCCACCCTGGATACCACCATCTTCTGGAGCATTGCGTTTGCCGGCGCGAGCCTGCCGTGGGTCAGCTGGGCCGCAGGCGATCTGGCGGTAAAACTGGGCATGGGCGTGTTCCTGCTCGGCCCGTTTCGCGCCCTGCTGTGGCGGAGTGCGCCGCGTCGGTAGAACGCATGACGCGCATGGATGCGGGGCTTTCCGCCAGGACAGCCAGGCACCGTTGCCGCCGTTTGCCGCAGCTGCATCGAAAGCGGCGCACTCACCAGGGCCCTTACAGCGCTGTTTCATCCTTGCCCAGCGGAAACGTCAGGCCCTGCCCACGTGCTGCGTTGAAGATGATGCCGCGCGCCTGCTGGATGGCCGGCGTCGGTGCGAGCAGGCGTGGGCGGCGGTCCAGCGTGCAGCTCAGGCCGGCATCGACCAGCGTTGCGTGCGCCTGATGCAGTGGTGCGCCGCTCTCGTCCGGGAGCCAGTGCGTGCGCGCCAGTGCGTCGATCAACGCTGGCGTGTCGCAGGCGTCCAGCAGCTGCGGCTGCTGCGCTGCCAGCCCGAGCACGCCGGCCTGCAGCACGAATTCCAGATCCACCAGGCCGCCAGCGCCCTGCTTGAGATCCAGCCTGCCGGCATCGCTGCGATCCAGTTCGGCGCGCATGCGCGCCCGCATCTTGCGCACGTCTTCGTGCAACTGCGCGGTGTCGCGCACCCGCATCAGCGTGTCGCGACGCACGTGGGCAAACGCGTCGCAAAGCGCCGCGTCGCCGGCCACCGCGCGTGCACGCACCAGGGCCTGATGCTCCCAGGTCCAGGCGCGATCGCGCTGGTAGTCGCGGTAACTGGCCAGCGAGGACACCAGTGCGCCCTTGCCGCCATCCGGGCGCAGTCGCACATCGATGTCGTACAGCCGGCCGGCGCCGGTCTCGGCAGCCAGCAATGCCATCACTTTCTGCGCAAGCCGCGCAAACCAGCGCCCGGCTTCCAGCGGGCGCTTGCCGTCGGAGGCGTCCACCTCGGGCGGATGATCGTACAGGAACACCAGATCCAGATCCGATCCGAACCCCAGCTCCAGCCCGCCCAGACTGCCGTAGCCGACAATGGCGAAGCTGCCGCCAGGCACGTGTCCGTGCGCGGCCAGCATGTCGCTGCGCGCCAGGTGCAGCACGGTCTGCACGACCGCTTCGGCAAGCCAGGCCAGTTGCCGGGTGCTCTCCACCGCCTGCTGGCGGCCATCCAGCGTGGCCAGCGCAATACGGAAGCTCAGTGCCAGCCGGCGCTCGTTGAGTTCACGCAGCGCCGCTTCGGTGTCGTCGATGTGCAAGGTCTCGGCGCAGGCCGCGTGCAACGCTGCGCGATCCGGTAGCGGGCCGCTGATGCGGGTGTCGAGCAATTCGTCCAGCAGCAGCGGATACGCCGCCAGCCGCTCGGCCAGCAGCGCGCTGCGCGAGAGCACATCGACCAGGCGGGCAAGCGCGCTGGGTTGCTCGTCGAGCAAGGCCAGATAGCTGGTGCGGCGCAAGGTGGCCTGCAGCAGGCCGAGCATGCGACGCACTGCCGCGTCGGGCTGGCTGGCGCGGGTGGCCGCGTGCAGCAGTGCCGGCATCACCCGATCCAGCCGCGCACGCGCGCTATCGGACAGCGCGCGCACGCCGGAAGACTGCGCGAAATCGGCCAGCGCCTGATGCGCGCCATCGGGATCGTGCAAGCCAATCCCCGCCAACGGCGCAGCATCGCCTTCCGGCAGCGCGCGCCAGTAATCGGCAAGCGCGTCCGGTGCGGTGGCGCGCACGCGCGGGGCCAGCAGTTCGGCGAATTCCGCGGCCACGCGTGTGCGCTGCGGTGCCAGCGCGTCCAGCAATGCCGACCAATCCGCATACCCAAGGCCCAACGCAATGCGCTCGCGATCCAGCGGCGCCTGCGGCAATGCGTGGGTCTGCGCATCGCGCAACATCTGCAGGCGATTTTCCAGCCGGCGTAGAAAACGATACGCCGTCGACAGCGCCTGGCCGTTCTCCTGGTCGATCTGGCCTGCGGCCACCAGCGCCTGAAGCGCGGGCAGCAGCCGGCGTTCGCGCAGACTCGGTTCGCGTCCACCACGAATCAGCTGCAGCGATTGGGCCAGGAACTCGATTTCGCGAATCCCGCCGGGCCCGCGCTTGATGTCGTCCAGACGATCGTGCCGCGCCACTTCGGCGGTGATGGCGGCCTTCATTTCGCGCAAGCCATCCAGTGCGGTGAAGTCCAGATACCGCCGGTAGACGAAGGGGCGCAGCGTTTCCAGCCAGGCTTCGCCGGCGTCGATATCGCCAGCCACCGCGCGCGCCTTGAGCCAGGCATAGCGCTCCCAATCGCGACCTTCGCGCTGGAAATACTGGTCCATGCCGGCGAACGACAACGCCACGCGGCCGGCGGTGCCGAATGGACGCAGGCGCAGATCCACGCGATGGCTGAAGCCGTCGGCCGTGGTTTCGTCCAGCAACCTGGCCAACTGCTGGCCCAATCGCGCGAAATACTCTTCTGCTGCCAATGGACGCGCGCCATCGGATTGGCCGCCCTGCGGATAGGCGTACACCAGATCCACGTCCGAGGAAAAATTCAGCTCGCCACCGCCCAGCTTGCCCAGCCCGAACACCACCAGGCGCTGCACGCTGCCGTCTGCAGCAACGACCTTGCCGTGGCGGGTGTGGAACTGCTGCTCCAGCGCTTGCAGGCCGCATTGCAGGCAGTGCTCGGCCAGCCGGGTGGCGCCGGCCAGGGTGGCTTCGACGCTGTCCAGACCGAGCACATCGCGCCAGACCAGGCGCGTGGACTCGGCGCTGCGATAGCGTCGCAATTGGGCAGGCCACAGCGGTGGCTGGGCTGGATCCAGCTGCGGCAGTGGCAGTGGCGGCGGATCGGGTTGGGCCAGGTGCTGCAGCAACGCCGATTGCCGCGCCAAGGTATCGAGCGCGAACTCGCTGGCCAGTGCGACCTGCGCAAGCTGCCGATCGAACGCGCCGCCCGGCCACGCCTGCTCGACAGGCAATGATTGACGAACACGCGCCACGGCCCGCTCGATCAGGGCGGTGAGCGCAGGAGACATGGAAACGGTCGGCATCGGCATGACCGGATTTTGGCATCCCCGCCACGCAGGGAGTACACGCATGCGCGAGATCCCGCAGGGTGACTGCAACAGAGCGTGCAGCATTTCGCCGCCTTGAACATCTCGCTTACGCAGCCCTGACGACAGCCATGCTGCACTGCGGCTTTCGCACGAGGTCCCGCCATGTCGTCCACCCCCTTGCCTGCCCACTTGCTGCCCTCGCAGATTCCGCTCCAGACCGATGGCAACGATCCTGCGCTGCCGCCCAGCCTGCCCTTTCTGCATCTATGGACCGGGCCGGATGGCAACAGCTGCCTCAACCTCTCGCAATTGCCCGGCTTCGGTCGCAAGAGCGTGGGTGGCGGTGCCGCACCGCAGTGGTTGCGCCCGTTTCCCGGCGAGGTGCTCGGCATCCAGTTCGCGGTGCTGCCGGTAGGCTGGGTCGGCGACTGGCATGAGAGCCCGCACCCGCAATGGGTGATTCCGTTGCGTGGCCGCTGGTTCATCGAAACCGGCGACGGCACACGCGTGGAAATGGGTCCTGGCGACATCCATTTCGGCCAGGACCAGGGCACCACCGATCAGCGCGGCCATCGCTCCGGCCAGTTGGGCGATGAACCTTGCCTGCAGATGATGGTGCAGTTTGCGCAATCGCCGGGCGCGGCCACCGCGCATCCGTTCGGCCATCCGGCGCCGCGCTGATGGACCGCCACTGCCGCGTCCGCGCGCCCGGCGCCGCCCGGCCGGCCGAGTGCCCGCCCCCCGCCACGCGCCACGCCGGGCTGGCGGCGCGCCTGGGCAACGCGCGCCTGCTGACCCTCTACGACCAGGCGACCTGGAGCGAGGGGCCAGCCTGGTGGGAGGCGCAGCGCACGCTGGTCTGGAGCGATGTGGTCGGCCGCCGCGTGCTTGGCTGGCGCGAGGACGGCGCGGTGGACGTGCTGCTGGATGCCACCGCCTTCACCAATGGCAATGCGGTGGATGCGCAACAGCGACTGGTGCACTGCGAACACGGGCGCCGCGCGATCACCCGTAGCGATGTCGATGGCCGGGCGCATCTGCTGGTCGGGCGGTTCGAGGGCAAACGGCTCAATTCGCCCAACGATCTGATCGTGGCGCACGACGGCGCGATCTGGTTCACCGACCCGCCGTTCGGGCTGCTCAAGCCCAGCCAGGGCTGCCCGGGCCCACAGGAGCTGGACCATCACGGCGTCTACCGGCTGCCGCCCGATGGCGGTGCCCTGCAGTGCATGGTCGGCCTGGATCACCCCAACGGGCTGGCGTTCTCCCCCGACGAACGCGTGCTGTACGTCTCGCAGACGCCCGAAGGTGGCCCGACCTCGCCGGAGATCACCGCCTTCGACTGGCGCGATGGCGCATTGCACAACCGGCGCCGCTTCGCGGTGGTGCCGGACGGCCTGCCGGATGGCTTTTGCGTGGACCGCCAGGGCTGGCTATGGAGCAGCTCCGGCGCGGGCGTGTGCGTCTTCGACACCGATGGCCAATACCTCGGCCTGGTGCCGACACCGGCCACGGCGTCCAACTGCACCTTCGACCTGGAGCAACGGCGGTTGTTCATCACTGGCGGCAGCACGCTGTGGCTGCTGGAGTTGCAGCAATAAGAACGGTTAACGAAAACCGCCAGGCGGACGCGGCCGCTGCCCGCGATGGCAGGGATCACGCGTACGAACGGTTGCACGCACGCCGTGCACATCCAGCAGCATGATCGCTCGCCAGGTTTTGGGCGCAGCGCCACGCCATGCAAGCCTGCTCGCCGCGATGCGCGCAGGCGGCAGCCACGGCATGAGGTGCGGCCTTCATTTGCAGCGGATCTCGCGCGGATTGGCGCTTGACCCGGCAACCTGCAGGCATAAAAAAGCCCGCTTGCAGCGAACTGCCAGCGGGCTTTGCTCCCTCCCCCACGTCGGGATGCAGGATCATAGTGCGCGCCCCGAATCGGACTTGCACGCTGCACTGCAAAACAATACCAGGCAGTACAGAACTGGTGTTTTTTCTTCACGCCTGCGCGCGCGATGCAGGCCTCAGCGCAACAGGTCGGGTTGCGCGCGATACCACTCCGGCGCACCTCGCAGATGCCATTCGGGCGTGTCGCCGCGCAAGCCCACTGCCGCGCTCAGCAATCCCCAGCGGGCCAGCAGACTGCCGCGACGTTGATTGCCCTGCAGGCGCAGGCGCGCATCGACCTGAAAGCGTTCGTTGCGCGCCTGCAAGCGATCGACGATGACCGTTTCGCCTTGCCAGTGCGCGCGTGCGGTCAGCTGCGCCTGGCCTGCATCCACCAGCCGGAGCATCCAGTTCGGAATCGAGCGGTCGCGTGCATACAACGCCACCAGAAATGCCAGATCGCGCACCTGGATGCGTACACGCCCATCCACGCCAACCGGTTGTCGCCATTGCATGCGCGCATCGTCCAGCACGATGCGCGCCCACCAGCCATCGCGCTGTTGTCCATCCGGGCCGGTGAATCCGACATTGCGCAGCTGGATGCTGCTGGCATCGAGACTGAACTGTTCGGCGCGTAGATCGCCGCGCTGCAGGCGCAGATCCGCATCCACATCGCCGCGCAACGCCAGGCCGGCGAACTGCAGCCGCGCTGCACGCGCCCCGATGCGCACACCGCCCTTGCCGATGCGCCCACCCGGCTCGATCTGCAGATCGCCGCTTAGCACGCCGTTACCGCCGTCAAAGCGCAGTTGCTGCTGCGGCAGATAGCGGTTGTAGGCACGCAGATCCGGCACGCGGGCATTGGCGAAGACCAGATGCGCGCGCGTGGCATCGCGCAGGCTGCTCAGGTTGCGCGCATCGGCGCGTGTGCGCAGTTCCAGGCGCAGATCGCGGCCTTGCACGAACGGGCGCGCGGGTGCGTCGGTATGCGCGATCGAAAACTGCTGCATCTGCAGTGCAAGCGCCGGCAGCAGCTGTCCACTGGCATCGGCGTCCACGCGCAGATCTGCACTGGCCTGTCCCGTGATCGCATGCCCCATCACGCCCACCTGCGCGTGCACGTGCGGCACCTGCAGGCGGCTGCCGGCAGCAAGCTGGCCGCGATCGATCCGCAGATCGGCATCGACCAGGCCCTCGCCCTCCAGGGTCAGCCAATCCACATCCGGAAACAGCGCAGCAATCCAGCGCAACGAAGACAGCTGCCAATGCAGCCGCGCATGCCCGGACGTGCGCGGCAACAGGCTGCGCATGGATTGCACCGGCAGTTGCCTGCCTTGCACGCGCAGGTCGGCGTCCAGCGTCAGCCCGGCATCGGCCGGCTCGGGCATGCTGACCTCGAGCCGCATGTCCTGATCGACCTGTAACTGCGCCGTCAATTCGCCCAGCAATGCGGCCGGCGCGCGCGCGCTGTCGTGCAGCGGCGCGCGCCATTGCAGCTGGCTCCCGGGCTGCAAGGCGCCACGTATCCAGCGCAGCTCGCCATCTGCACGCCCCTTGCCGGCACGGGTCGCCAGCGTGTGCCGGCCCTGCGCATGACGGGTGACATCCAGCGCTGCGGTGTCGCCATGCACGGCGATCAGCGCGTCGGTGAGTTGCAGCACCGCCAGTCCGCTTGCCTGCTCCGGTGCATGCCGCGCGATGCTGGCGTCGAGACGCAGCTGCCCATTGCGCATCACTTCGTCCTGCCCCCACCGCACACGCGCCGATTCGAACACCGCATGCGAGGGGAAGATTTCCATCGGCCCGCCACGCAGTTGTTTGAACAGGCCCAGTTGCAGTTGGCCCTGCCCTTCGATGTGCAGCTGACGCAGCGACACGGCCTGCACCTGCTCGGCAACGATGCGGTCCAATTGCAGGGTCCAGGCGGTTGGCGAGGCGGGTGTACCGGCTTGCGTGTCGGCGCGCCTGGCTGATTGCGGTGTGCTGGTGGTAGGCGTTGCGGGCTTCGCGTCCGTCGTGGTCGTTGCAGTCGTCACGCGCAGATGCTGCGCGGGCGGCTGCGTCGTCGCCGTGTGTTCGACATTGGGCGTTGCTGTGGGCGCCCGCTCGTTTGCTAAAGCGGCCGGCGTATCCGCGGCCCCCTTCGCCGCAGCAACAGCAGCACGCGTCGCTTGCGCCGCCGCAGGGGATTGCATCGCCCCCGTCCCGGGCGTTGCGGCTGCAGCCTGCATACCGCCACGCACACCGCGCACATGCAACTGCGGCACCAGCAGCTGGCGGTGCAGCAATGGCAGCAGCCGAATCTGCCCACTCATCCGCTGCGCGCTGACATTCCAGTGCGTGCGTGCCGAATGGCCTTGCAGGTCGACATCCCACAGCACCACACGCCCCGGCCACCAGGTCAGCGCCGGGCCCCAGTGCATCGTGAACTTGTCGGGCGAGCGATTCAGCGCAGCCGGGCCAAGCGGCGTGTTGAGCAACAGGTTGCCCAGCAGCAAATAGCTTGCGTACAGCGCAATCAGTGCCGATAGCGGCCATCGCAGTGAGCGTGGCAAGGCGCGCCAGCGGGCGCGAACAGGCATCGTCATGACGGCAGGCTCCTGGAAACCGCGCACGCGGCTGGGCACAGTGTGCCAAGCCAGCCGTGAGCAGGGCGCAGCACGCTCACGCCAGCGGCCGCATCACTTGGTTTTGGAGACCGCCGGCAGCAGTGCGGGCTGCGCGTCATACCACTGGCGCGCGCCGGCCAGATGCCACTGCCGCTGCTTGCCATCGAGTTCGATACCGGCACCCAGCACACCCCAGCGCAGATACAGATCGCCGCGCCGCTGCGCATCGTTCAAGGCCAGCCGCGCACGCAGCGACAAGCGCGCGTTTTCCGCATGCAGGTCGTCGATCAGCACCTGCTGCTTGCGCCAACGCAGCCGGCCGGTCGCATCCAGTTCGCCCGAATCCAGCAAACCCAGCACCCAGCGCGGATAGTCGGCGCGCTGGGCGAACACCGAGAGCAGTGGTGCGATATCGCGCATGCGAAGGGCTGCCTCGGCATCCACCTGGAACGGTGCCTCGGCCTGGATGGTGCCGGCACCCACTTGCAACTCGCCCCACCAAGCGGCGTCTTTATCGTCGTCGCCCACGCGCATGTTGCGCAGGCGTATGCGCGTGCCACTGAGGTCGAAGAACTTGTTCTTGAAGTCGGCGCGCTGCAGCGTTGCCTGCAACTCGGCATCGCCGCGCATCTGCACGCCAGCCAACGCCAGGTGCGCGCCCTGCCCGCGCAGATGCGCATGCCCATTACCGACATCGCCGGAGGCATTGAGCGCCACATCGCCGGTCAGGCTGCCACTACCGCCGAGCAGGCGCACGTTATTGCCCGGCAGATAGCGGTTGTAGGCGGTGAGATCGGGCACACGCGCATCGCTGAAACGCAGCTGCGCCTTGAGCGTGTCGCTCAGGCGGGCCAGCTCGGCATCGCCATGCATGGCCAGTTGCAGATCGCGGCCGTCCAGCAGGAGCTGTTTGGGCGCATCGCGTGGCGCCGCCTTGAAGGTGGGAATGCTGACATCCAGATGCGCCTGCGGGGTGGCGGCATCGTCGATGCGCCCGTGCGCCTTGGCCACGCCGGCCAGGCGCGTGTCGAATACCTGCGCCACCGCCTCCACGCGCGGAATATCCAGCGTGCTGCCGGCACTCAGCCGGCCCTGTGCAAGGCGCAGGTCCGCTTCGACCAGACCGCCGCCTTCCAGCTGGAACCACGGCTTGCGCACGAACAGCTCGGCGATCCAGTTCAACGATTCGAACTTCCAGCGCCCACGCACCTGCCCCGACAGGCGCGGCAACAGCTGCGCCGGCTGTTCGAACGGAACGTTGCGCCCGGCGATGCGCAGATCGGCGTGCAGCTCGCTGCCGGTCTTCTCATCGCGCGGCAGCCGCGCCTGCACGCGGATGTCCTGCGCCACGTCCAGTTGCAGCGCGAGCATGCCGCGGTCGGTGGCGCCAACGCCCGCAAGCAATGGCAGCCGCCACACCGCACGGCTGCCCGGCTGCAGCGCGCCGCTGGCCAGGCGGATATCGGCCTCCACGCGCGCGGCCGATGGTCCGCTGCCGATGTCCACATGCGGCGCGCCGGTGTCGATCTTCAGCGCCACGGAATTGGCTTTGAGCTGTAGCCGTGCGGCGGTGATGCCGAGCTTGCGCAAGCCCGGCGCCTGGTCGCGGTAATGGCGTGGAAACTGGAACTGCGCATCCAGCTGCGCACCGTTGAACACCTGCACTCCGTCGTAGCTGACCACCGCGTCGGTAAAGCCCGCTTCGGAAGGAAACAGTTCCGACGGCCCGCCCTTGAGTTGCTTCAGGAAACCGACCTTGCCGTGCCCTTGTCCGGCAATCAGCAATTTGCCCAGGCGGGCACTGCGAATGCTGTTGCTGGTGATTGCATCAAAGCGCAACGTCCAGCCCTGGTTGCCCCGCGGCGGTGGCGGAATCGGCGTATCGGAAGTTTCCACTTCCGCGCTCACGCCGGTGGCATGCAGCCACGGCAGGCGCACTTCGCGCCGAAACAAGGCCAGCAGTGCAATACGCGCATGTGCGCGGTCGGCGTGGAAGACGTACACGGTGCGGTTGGCCTGCCCGCGCATGCGCACGTTCCAGGCGATGACCTCGCCCGGGAACAGCGTCAGTGCCGGGCCGGTCTGCATGGTGAACTTGTGCGGCTGCCGATTGGTGCTGGCGTCGAACAGCGGGGTATTGAGATACAGGTTGCCGGCCAGCAGATACAGCGCGTACAGCGCCAACACCACGCCCACTGCACGACGCCACGGCCGTGGCCAGCGCTGGAAGCGGTCGCGAAGTGAGGGCATGGGCACAGGCAGGAAAGAGTCTGCCGCCACTATCCCGGTTGCGCTGACCGCGACGCGTGAACGAGGCTGGTGCCGTTGCGGGAATCGGGAATCGGCGGCGAGCCTGGAAGTTGGCGCGCGGCCGGTGACCGGTGCTGCGCCGGCGATGCGCTGAACCGCTGCAATCGCGCAATCCCTGCGTTTAACGCTTCTCGAACTTCATTGCTGCGCACGACATGCAGCGACATCGCAGGGTCACGTGCCGGGTGGATAACGGTCCTGCCCGCTCGCTTCCTGTGCCAGGAAGGCTCTCTCCCCCTTCTGTCACTGAGCGAAACGGGCCATCACTGGGTGGTGTCCAATCCGTCGGGCCGGCTCCCTGCGCCGGCCCGACGTTCCTGGCCTGCAGCGGCCTGCCAGACGCCTGCGCTCACTGCCAAAGCCGATCGATGCAGCGATTGGTCGTCGCTGAGCGTCGTCGCCGATGGCACCGCCGCGCGTCACCTTGAACGTGCTGCACCTGCACGAGATCGGCGCGCCAGCTGTGCCTTCTCTCCTCGGTGAGGCGTGGACGAGCGTTCGGCGCATCCACTTCATCGCCTGCGCAGTTGCCGACGCCCGCTGGACCGACGCACGTGCCAGCCGCAAGACGCTTTTCCCATCGGGATAAGATGACCCCCAGCGCCGGATGAGGGGACGCGCGAGGTCTCACGCTCACCGCAGACCAGCCAACGCGCTGCCTGGCAATCATTCCGTGTTGGCGATGCTCCACGCAGCATCATCACGTGTTCTGCCGATGCTCCACGCAGCATCATCACGTGTTCTGCCGATGCTGCTGCGTCGCCACTCACGCAGCCTCGGCAATCCGGCGCATGCGCCGTGCGCGCACTGCGGTCGCCAGGCGTTCCAGCACCTGCACCGAACTGTCCCAGCCGATGCAGCCGTCGGTAATGCTCTGGCCGTAGGTCAGTTCGCACCCCGGCAACAGGTCCTGACGCCCACCGACCAGATGGCTTTCCACCATCACGCCGACGATGCGCGTTTCGCCGTTTTCCAGCTGATGGGCGATGTCCTCGACGACCTTGGGCTGGTTCTCGGGATTCTTGCTGCTGTTGGCGTGGCTGGCATCGATCATCAGCCGCGCGGGCAGGCCGGATGCATTGAGCACCTGGCTGGCCGCTTCCACATGGGCCGCATCGAAGTTGGGCTGCTTGCCGCCGCGCAGGATCACATGGCAATCCGGGTTGCCCGCCGTCGCTGCCACGGCGGTGTGTCCGTCCTTGGTCACGGCCAGGAAATGATGCGGATGCGAGGCCGCGCCCACCGCGTCCACCGCAATCTTGACGTCGCCGCCGGTGCCGTTCTTGAAGCCCACCGGGCATGACAGCCCGGATGCCATTTCGCGATGCACCTGGCTCTCGGTGGTGCGTGCGCCGATCGCGCCCCAGGCCACCAGGTCGGCGATGTATTGCGGCGAAATGATGTCGAGAAATTCCACGCCGGCCGGCAGGCCGAGATTGTTGATATCGCGTAGCAGGCCACGCGCCACGCGCAGACCCTTGTTGATCTGGAAGCTGCCGTCCAGGTCCGGATCGTTGATCAGGCCCTTCCAGCCGATGGTGGTGCGCGGCTTTTCGAAGTACACCCGCATCACGATCTCCAGCGCGTCGCCGAACTGGTCGCGCAACGGGCGCAGGCGCTGTGCGTACTCCATCGCCGCGACCGGGTCGTGGATCGAGCAGGGGCCGATCACCACGGCCAGGCGATCGTCGCGCCCGTGCAGGATGTCGTGCAGCGCGGTGCGCGCATTGGTGACGGTTTCGGAGGCGCGCTCATCGCAGGGCAGCAGCGACAGCAGTTGCGCAGGCGGTGCGAGGGTTTCGATCTTGCGGATACGCAGGTCATCGGTTACAGGCGGCATCACAGTGTCTCGGTGGGCGGTGTTGCATCGGGGAGCCAGGCACGGCGGCAACAAAAAAGCCGCCAGTGTGCGCTGGCGGCTTTTCGGGAATGCTGCTGAAGTTGCCTTCAGGGTGAGCGCAATCCTTCCTCCGCCAGCGGCATCGGAAAACCGTAGTACCAAAAATAAAACTGGCTGCGGGGTGCGTTCATGGGATGCATTGATACCACGCACTTTTGCGCGTTGCCACTGTTTCATCGGCAACGGACCGGGCACAGGTGGAAGCGAACGCCCTTCCACGGGCTCCGGCACACCCCCGCGTTGAAATGCATGCGGCCGCAGCGGTGAAGTCGGCACAGGTTCCCGCGGCGGCCGCCAATCCAACGGGTGACGATGGCGCTGCCGCCAATCGGCGCGATGCAAACAATCGATGACGCGCTGATCGAGCTGGTCGTCTCGCCAGGTCCTGCGGCCCTGCCGGAAGCAGTGCAGACAACAGACGCCCGCACGCCACGGCCGCCACCGTGGCGTGCGCAAGCGCCGCACTCGCTCAGAACGTGAACACGTATTCGGCCGCCACTTCGCGGCCGATCGGGTTGAACAGCGTGGTGTTGTAGAAGCCGTACCCGTAGAAGCGTTCCTTGTGGTCGTAGCCCACTTCGTTGAAGACGTTGTTGACGTAGAAATTGACCTTGGCGTGGTCGGTGATCTTGTAGCCGGTGCTCAGGTTCCAGTAGATCGCCGGGCCCACGCGGCCGAAGTAACGCTTGCTGGTTTCGCCCAGATGCACGTTGGCGGTGTCGGTCACCAGGCACGCATCGGAGGCGCTGGGTTGATAGCCGTCGTCGAAGCGTTCGCAGGTGCCCCAGTTGACCGCGCGCATGGAGCCGATCCGGCGGAAATACACGGTCCAGTCCCAGGCGCCGCCGTTGTCCCAATGCACGCTGCCACGCACGCGGCTGCGCACGCGTTCGTCGCGGCGGTTTTCGTCGCTGTCGGTGCGGTAGATCTGCTCGCGGTAGGCGATCAGATTGTTGTAGTCCAGCGACAGCTGGAAGTTGCCCCAGCCTGCGGTGGCAAGGCGATACTTCAGCGACGCATCGATGCCGGAGGTTTCCATCTGCGCCAGGTTGATCGGGCCGCGCTCGATGCTGGCGATGGTGCCGTCGGCATTGCGCATCACGCGCGAGGTGATGGTGTCGCAATAGCCCGCGCCGCCGGGGTTATTCCACGTGCCGCCGCTGATGGTGGTGCCGGTACGGCAGCCGGCTTCGGCCGACAGGATCTCGTCGCGGTCCAGGTCCTTGATCATTTCCTCCAGCTGGATGCGGTAGTAATCCACGCTCAACGACAGCCCTTGGGCGATGTCCCACACCACGCCACCGGTGAACGAGCGGCCGGTTTCCGAGCGCAGATCCGGGGTGCCGCGACGATTGACGTCCACCGTGTAGAAGATGTTGTTGTTCTCGTCGTTGCAGCCGCCGGTCAAATACGCGCCCGAGGAAATGCAGCGGTATTGATCGATCACCGTCTGGTTGGTGGAGCTGGGTTCGCCAAGCACGTAATGCATGTCGGGTGCGCGGAAGCTGGTGGCCACGGTGCTGCGCACCAGCAGGCTTTCCACCGGCCGCCATTCCAGGCCCGCGCTCCAGGTGGTGTCGCTCTGCGTGCCCACATCGGTGGGGATGGCGGCCGAAGAACGGTAATTGCCGTAGCGGTCGTAACGGCCGGCCACATTCGCGCTCAACGTGGAGAGCAATGGAATCTGGAATTCCAGACCGGCCGAACTGCGCATGCGTTCGCCACCGCCGCTGTCCACCACATCCACCGGGTAGCACGCGTTGGCGCAGGGGTCGGGCGAGAGTTGATAGCCTTGCTTTGCCACTTCGGCCACGGTGGCGAAGCGGATCGGCCCGGCCCAGCCCTGCACCACATCGCCGCTCACGCTGAAACTGGCTTGATTCACCCACGAATACGCCGAGTTATGCGACTTGGCGACCAGCGCGTCGTACTGGTCCGACGACAGCGGCGTGTACAGGCGCGCCTCGTTGATCGCATGGATCGGCGTGCCATCGGCGGCGATGCCGAGGGAGCTGCCGAGGAAGTAGTCGGTGGCGCGCGCGGTGTCCACGGTGCGGATGTATTCGTCGACGGTGTAACGCGAGCGGCCCACGCTCAATTCCCAATCGAAACGGTCGGCCCAGACGCCGCGCAAGCCGGCGCTCAGATCCCAGGACTGCTCCTTGTTGTAGTTGGCAAGCCGGTCCCAGCCGCCGGCTTCGCGCCGGGTGAGCTGGCGGATCAGGTTCAACGAACGCCCGGTGGCCGCGTCCTGGAACGGGCCCAGGTACGCGTACGGCGGGTCGTAGGTCCAGCGGCCGATGCTGCGGTTGGCAGACAGCGTGGCCCAAGCCTCGGTGTGCTCGCCGAATTTCCAGGTGCCGTAGAGATATGCCGAATAATCCTCGCTGCCGGTGACCAGACCCCAGTCGCCGTAATCGCGCGCGACGCCGCAGTAATCGCCGGCATTGGTGAGCGCGCCGGTGTTCTGGTTGTAGCTCAGCCGCTGCCCGTCGATGAACTCACCGCCAAAGCGCGCGCAGGTGCCGGCCGGTGGTGCCAGGCGCTCGTTGGTATTGGCGTCGATCAGGCTCAAGCCGGTGAACGGATTGAAGCCGTACAGGCGGTTCTGGCCGGTCCAGTTGGAATAGGACATGTCGTCCGAATCGTCCATTTCAGGGCGATCGCGCCCGCTCAACGGGTCGCGCTTGGTGGCCTGCAGCGCGTAGGTCAGGCTCCAGTTCTCGCCGGTGCGCCCGCCGGCCCAGGACACGTCGAAACTGTCGCGCCCACCTTCGGTGGCGGTGCCGCCGCGCAGGCGCACCTGGTCGCCCTGATAGTCGCGCTTGAGGATCACGTTGATCACGCCGGCCACTGCATCGGAGCCGTAGATCGCCGACGCGCCGCCGGTGAGGATGTCGATGCGCTCCACCGCAGCGGAAGGAATATTGCTGTAGTTGGAGAAGTTGCTCTCGCCGCCGTAGGGCAGCGGGTAATCGGCCACGCGGTGCCCGTTGACCAGCAACAGCGTCCGTCCCGGCCCGAGGTCGCGCAGATTGATCGGCGAGGCGTTGGGCGTATGCGAGCCCCACTGCGTATCGGCTTCCACCGAGCCCTGCTGATTCATGCTGTTGAGCACGTCGTAGACGGTGGCGAAGCCTTCCTGCTGGATCTGCTGCGCACTGATGGTGACCACCGGTTGCGCACCTTCGACCTGCGCGCGCTTGATGCGCGAGCCGGTGACGCTGACCGCATCCAGCGTGGAGGTGGCGCGCGTGGCATCGGGTTCGGTTTGCTGGGCCATGAGCGGCGGCGCGCACGCGGCAGTCACGGCAAGGGAGACGGAAATCGACAAGGCAAGGCGATGACTGCGGCAGTTCATAAGATCCCCCGGGAGAGGCCGGACGTGGCCGGCGTGGCAATGCGCTGCAACGACGCCTGCCAGCGATGCGTGCACCGCTGCCCCTTGTCCGATGGCCCCCCGACCGCTCGGCGCAAACGCCTGCCCAGCGACGCTAAAGCTGCGATGACATCGGTGTCAACAGGTGGTCGCGGAGTGTGACGGCGATCGACTATCCGGCAGGCTGGGGCTGCCCTCACTGCGATGATTGCGCTCCCAGCGCACTCGACCCTGCGCAGCTGGCAACAGGTCATGCGATCACAAGTTGCCATCGTCCTGCCTGGTTGGTTCTTCCTGCAACGCAGTAGTTCGCATCGCGCTAGGCCGGCCGGGCAGGCTTGTTCGAATGATGCAGGCGCGCCAGCCAGTACGCGCTGGCCGCTCCCCCTCATCAAGGAAACCCACCATGGAGATCAAGAAACAGCAAACCGCAGGCCCCTCTTCTCTGGCGCCATTGCACGACATCCATACCGACAATGCCCCCGTCGCCGACGCCACATCGCCGACGCAAACCCCGCTCCACCCCAGCCTGGCTGCGCTCACTCCGCGCAGCCGTTCGCGCGCATCCAGCGCCGACTCCGAGCACGGCGCTTCGCCGGTGCCTTCGCACGACACCGAACCGCAGGCCGACTCACCCGAACGCGCCTCCGGCCCGTCCACCGCCGCAACGCTTGCCGCACGCGCAAACGCCGCATTGGCAAGCGGCGTTCAGCAGGCTTACGCTGCGGTATCGAAGGGGGCGTCCAATCTCTGGTCGCTGGCGGACCTGCGCACCATGCTGCAGATCCATGCGGACGATCCCGCATTCCTGCAGATGGTGCGTCACACCGACCCGGAACAGAGCGCCCCGCACACCCTGGCCGCGTGCCGCCAACAGATCACGCAGCTGCGCGATGCCATCGCAGCGGCAACCGGCCTGGAAGCACGCTTCCGTCAGCAATTGCTCGGCGACATCAAGGCCGTGGAAGACGCGCTGCAGCCGCTGGAGCACGGCACACCTGCGACCGGGCGGGCGCTCAAGTCGCTGGCCAACCTGGTCAATCTCTGGCCCCTGGTGGTCCCCAGTCCGTTGCTGGGCAACCAGGCCAAGACCTTCGCCTATTCCATCGCCGCGGCAACCAAGGGCGTGATGACGCTCTCGGCATCTGCACTGCGCCCCACCGCCGACGGATTTCCGTTCCCGCTGATGGGCGGGCAGCTGGGGCGCGACGCCAACGAAATGCACTTCTACGCCATTCTGCTCAACGGATTGTTTCTCACCACCGAACTGCCCAAGAAATTCGGCAACCCCTCCATGCGGCACCAAGCCGAAGCAGTGGAAAACAACCTGGGATTTGCCGCGGCCGCATCGACGGCGTGCGCGGCGATGGTGCTGACGCCCTTCCTCTGGAACAGCCTCAACGTGCTTGGCAATCGGCTGCAGCACAAGCTGTCGCATCTGGGCGCCGGCATGGCAGAAAGCGCCGGTTTTCAGAGCCAGGCGCAGCGATTGCGTGCACGCCTGACGCCCGGCCAGGTCAGCGCGCAACTGCGCACGCAACTCAACGAGATAACCGCCGCTCTGGAGCACGGCCGGGAAGCGTTTCAACAGGCACGTCGCGACTTTACCGACCCAAGCCAGGGGCGCGAGCTGACCCGCACGCTCAATGCCCAGTGCACGCACCTGCTGGAGACGCTGGACCGATGCAGCAAGCGCCTGAGCACTGCGCTACAAGTGGATCAGGACCAGGACCAGGACCAGCCAGCCACCATCCCGCATCAGGTGACCAACCACGACATCGCACCCAAGTTGGCATTGGCATTGCTGGGGGCCGGAGTGACCGGGCTGACGGTCTACCTGATCCAGCCCGACCGCATCGGCACGGTCGACCTGGTGGCCGACTCTATCCTTGTAACGACCGTGATGATGCAGTCGGCGCTCAACGCACATGCGACCCGTCAGGACGCCATGGAGCGCTTCAAGGCCATGTGCTCCGGCAGCCTGGTCATGGCGCTGGCCCTGGGCGTGGAGAAACTGTCCAAGACCTTCGCAGACAAGAGTCTGATCGAAGCCTCGTCCTCATCGCCCTACTACGCCGGCGCGATCATGTCGCTGATGTCGATGACCATGCCGGGCCCCATGGCGCGTGGCGCAGAGCTGGCGATGAACTGGGGCGGCGGTCAGATCATGCGTGTCTTCAGGGGGCCCGACGGTACCGCGCTCGCAACCCGCATGCCGTCCTCACCCGAGGAACTCATCCAGCACGTGCAGGACACCGCCAGATATGTGCAAAGCCTGTCGCCGGAACAGGCGCAGGATTACGCGCAGACCGTTGCCGATAGCGCCCTGCAGGGGATCCAGGACGCCGGCGCGCAGGCGCAGACCAGGCCCGCCAGCAGCGTCACCATCACCGAGATCACCGAGGCAAACGAGGAGGCGCTCGCCGCAGCCAGCGCATCGCCTGAACAACGCTCGCCTGCCCGCACCCATCCGTCGCCGGATCAGGCCGCAGCCAGCACTGCGCCTTCGTCCTGACGGTACGGCCGCCGGTCATCGGCAACTGCCGCGTGCCTGCGCAAGTGACGCGCATAAAAAAACCCCGCCGTTGGGCGGGGTTTTTTTGCTGCAACAGCCGAAGTGGCGTGGATCAGAAATCCATGCCGCCCATGCCGCCCATGCCACCGCCGGCCGGCATCGCCGGCTCGTCCTTCTTCGGCGCATCGGCCACCATCGCTTCGGTGGTGATCATCAGGCCGGCGATCGAGGCGGCGTTCTGCAGTGCCGAACGGGTCACCTTGGTCGGGTCCAGGATGCCGAATTCGACCATGTCGCCGAACTCGCCATTGGCGGCGTTGTAGCCGTAGTTGCCGCTGCCTTCCTTGACCTTGTTCAGGATCACGGACGGCTCTTCGCCGGCATTGGCCACGATCTCGCGCAGCGGGGCTTCCATGGCGCGCAGGGCGATCTGGATGCCGTGGGTCTGGTCTTCGTTGGCGCCCTTGAGCTCGCCCACGGCCACCAGCGCACGCACCAGGGCCACGCCGCCGCCCGGGACCACGCCTTCTTCGACGGCTGCACGGGTGGCGTGCAGGGCGTCTTCGACGCGTGCCTTCTTTTCCTTCATTTCGATTTCGGTCGAGGCGCCGACCTTGATCACTGCAACGCCACCGGCCAGCTTGGCCACGCGCTCCTGCAGCTTCTCACGGTCGTAATCGGAAGAGGTGTCTTCGATCTGGGTCTTGATCTGGCCCACGCGCGATTCGATCGCCGCGGTGTCGCCGGCGCCGTCGATGATGGTGGTGTTTTCCTTGGAGACCTGCACCTTCTTGGCGCGGCCCAGGTCCTTGATGGTCGCCTTCTCCAGCGCCAGGCCCACTTCTTCGGAGATCACGGTACCGCCGGTCAGCACGGCCATGTCTTCCAGCATCGCCTTGCGACGGTCGCCGAAGCCCGGTGCCTTGACGGCCACGACCTTGACGATGCCGCGGATGGTGTTGACCACCAGGGTCGCCAGCGCTTCGCCTTCGACTTCTTCGGCCACGATCAGCAGCGGCTTGCCGGCCTTGGCCACGCCTTCAAGCACGGGCAGCAGGTCACGCACGTTGGAGATCTTCTTGTCGTGCAGCAGGATGAACGGGTCGTCCAGGTCGGCCGACTGGCTCTGCTGGTTGTTGATGAAGTACGGGGAGAGGTAGCCGCGGTCGAATTGCATGCCCTCGACCACGTCCAGCTCGTTTTCCAGGCCCGAGCCTTCTTCAACGGTGATCACGCCTTCCTTGCCGACCTTCTTCATCGCCTCGGCAATGATGTTGCCGATCGACTCGTCCGAGTTGGCCGAGATGGTGCCGACCTGGGCAATCGCCTTGTCGTCGGTGGTGGGCTTGGAGATGTTCTTCAGCTCGACGACCGCAGCCTTGACGGCCTGGTCGATACCACGCTTGAGGTCCATCGGGTTCATGCCGGCGGCCACGGCCTTGGCGCCTTCGCGGATCAGGGCCTGGGCCAGCACGGTGGCGGTGGTGGTGCCGTCGCCGGCGTTGTCGTTGGTCTTGGACGCGACTTCCTTGACCATCTGCGCGCCCATGTTCTCGAACTTGTCAGCCAGTTCGATTTCCTTGGCGACGGAAACGCCGTCCTTGGTGATGGTCGGCGCGCCGAAGCTCTTCTCGAGCACGACGTTGCGGCCCTTCGGGCCCAGGGTGGCCTTCACGGCATTGGCAAGCACGTTGACGCCACGAACCATGCGGGTACGTGCGTCTTCACCGAAACGAATGTCTTTAGCAGCCATTGGTTGTTACTCCGGGATTTGAGATTGGGGATTGGGGATTGGCTAGAGCGGGATCCGGAGGAGAGGCGGATTGGTGCGGCAAGCCGCGGTGACCAATCCCGAATCTCGACTCCCGAATCCCGCCGGCAACGGCTATCAGCCGATGACGGCCAGGATGTCGTCTTCGCGCAGCACCTTGTACTCGACGCCTTCGGACTTGTAGCTGCTGCCGGCGTACTGGCCGTAGATGACCTTGTCGCCAACCTTGACCACCGGCGCGCGCAGGCTGCCGTTGTCCAGCGGCTTGCCGGCGCCGATCGCGACGACTTCACCCTTGGTGGACTTTTCCTTGGCGGAGTCCGGAATCACGATGCCGCCGGCGGAAACTTCGTCGGCTTCGATCGGCTTGACTACAACGCGGTCGTGAAGCGGCTTGATGCTCATAGAGAGAAGACCTCTTAAGTGTTTGATTGGCCTGGAAATTATCGGCGATGTTAGCACTCGCACATGACGACTGCCAGCACAGCGCGCGGAAAAAACCCGACAAGCGGGTGCGGGCCAGAGATTGTGCTGCGCGGGCGGCTTTCAAGGGCTGGCGGCAAAAATTTTTCGCCGACCGCTTCTCTCCGAACCGCCGAGGGCAGCCGACAAAACGGAGCGAGCGGTTGTCAGGTGGGCGCGGACATCGCGGAGGAACCGGAATGGAGTGCATGCCCACGGGCACCGGGCGCGCCCACCTGGCAGGCGTATAGCGGTCTGGTCCAATGCTCTAGAAATGGAACCAGGTTCCATCGCCTGTCATGCGCGCGCCTTACAGTCGGGAACGCATTCCCCGATCACAAGGAGCTGTCGATGAGGTTGCCGTCCCGTTTCGTGTCCCTGCGTTGCACCCTTCCCCTGGCCTGCGCGTTCGCGCTCGGTGCCACCTCCGCCAATGCGGCGGTCTTCATCAACGAACTGCACTACGACGACGCGGGCGCCTCCGGCGACAGCGGCGAGGGGGTGGAAGTGGTGGCCACTGCCGGCGAATCGCTGAGCGGTTACCGCATCTACCTGTACAACGGCAACAGCCCCAGTGCGGCAGTGGTGTACGCCAATACGGCGGTGCCGGCCGGCACGGTGGTCAGCTGCGGCAGCCAGGTGCGTATGGCCACGGTGAGCTATGCCAGCAACGGCGTGCAGAACGGCCCCAACGACGGCGTGGCGCTGGTCGACCCCAACGGGCAGCTGGTGCAGTTCCTCAGTTATGAAGGCGCCATCACCGGCAGCGGCGGCCCGGCGGCCGGCGTGACCAGCCAGAACCTGCCGGTGAGCGAGAGCAACAGCACCGCGGTCGGCAGTTCGCTGCAATTGACCGGTACCGGCAGCAGCGCGGCCAACTTCAGCTGGGCCGGCTCGGCGGCGCAGACCTTCGGCGCCTGCAACCGCGGCCAGACCTTCACCGGCAGCGACGGCGGTGGAAGCACCGGTGCTCCCACCATCAGCAGCACCACACCAACGCAAGGCGCCACCGGCTTTCCGGCTGCCGGCGATCTGGCCGTGGGCTTCAGCGAAGCGGTGACGCTGGGCAGCGGTGCGTTTGCGCTGAGCTGCGCCAGCTCCGGCAACGTGGCGCTGACATACCCGACCAGCGGCAACCGCTTCACCCTGTCCACCAACACCGCGCTGGTCGGCGGCGAGCGCTGCACGCTGGCCATCACCGCCAGCGCCATCCGCGATGCCAGCGGCCTGAGCCCGGCCGCCAACCAGTCCATCGCCTTCACCGTGGCCACCGCCAGCGGCGGCGGTACCGGGTACTACGCGCGGGTCAATACCGCCAGCGCCAGCCAGCTGCGCTGCTCGTTGCACGCCACCATCAAGGGGCACACGGTCTACCCGTACAGCGGCAGCGGCACCAGCACCTGGACCATCCTGGAAATGGCCGACGAGGATCCCAACAACAGCGGCCGCATCCTGGACGCCTACCGCAACCGCAGCTACGCCAAGGTCAGCGACCGCGCCGGCACCGGCAGCGGGCTCACCTACAACCGCGAGCACACCTGGCCCAACTCGCTGGGCTTTGGCAGCGCCACCGGCGACCGCGGCCTGCCGTACGCGCCCTATACCGACACCCACATGCTGTACCTGACCGACACCAGCTTCAACGCAGACCGCGGCAACAAGCCCTATGCCACCTGCACCAGCAGCTGCGGCGAGCGGGCGACCGAGGTCAACGACGGCAGTGGCGGCGGCAGCGGGCGATATCCGGGCAATTCCAACTGGGTCCGCACGCCCGACGGCAACAGCGGCACCTTCGAGGTGTGGGGCCGGCGCAAGGGCGACATGGCGCGCGCGGTGATGTACATGGCCATCCGCTATGAAGGCGGGCTGGATGCGGCCACCGGACAATCCGAGCCGGACCTGGAGCTGACCGACGACCGCAGCAAGATCGTGCAGACCGCGGCCTCGCCGGCCTACATGGGCCTGCTCTCCACCCTGCTGGCCTGGCATCAGGCCGACCCGCCGGACGATGCCGAGCGCGCCCGCAACGAGGTGATCTTCAGCTTCCAGGGCAACCGCAACCCGTTCGTGGATCACCCCGAATGGGCCACCGCCAGCCTGTTCAACTCGGCCAAGCCGGCCAGTTGCCAGCTGGCCAACTAAGACCGGCTCACGCACGTCGCGCGCAGTCGCCAGGCGGGGTGAACGGCACGCTCGGAACCGCACTGTACGCGTGGTACATGCCGATTCCGGGCCCGCCGCACCCGCCTGGCGGCAAGCGCAACCGTGTTGCCTGTTGGCCTGGGCTGCACCGGCCGGGCGGGTGAGGCGCGGGGCCCGGAGCAGATCGCGCCGGGCGCCTTGCCCCAACCGGTGACGCCGGGCGTCTGTACAGACGGCATGCGTTGCCTGCAGGCGCCACGGCATTGATCCCCCATTGGCCGAACCCGGGTAGCCGCCCTGCCGTGCACGGCAGGGCGCAAGCGAACCCGGAACCATCCAAGGCGCCGCGTGCTGACCGCAGGGTCGCTTGAGCACGCCATCTCACCGGGGCCACGAAGTTAACGTCTTGTTCCGGAATCGGCGGTCGATCCCCCGCAAACAGGGGATTACACTGCCGGGTCCAATGAGCGCACCTTCCCTCCATTTGTTAGTGAGCACCTGCCCGGATACCGACAGCGCCGAGCGCATTGCGCAGGCCTTGCTCGACGAACGGCTGGCCGCCTGCGTCACCCTATTGCCCGGCGTGCAATCGCTGTACCGCTGGAAGGGCGCGATCGAGCGCAGCACCGAGGTGCAGTTGCTGATCAAAACCTGGGACGACTGCCTGCCCGACGCCATCGCGCGGCTGCAGGCCTTGCATCCGTATGAACTGCCGGAGGCGGTCGCTGTCCAAGCCAGCGCCGGGCTGCCGGCGTATCTCGATTGGGTCCGGGCCGAAACCCGCAAGGAATTCTGACGTCCATGAAGTCTCTGTCCCGCTGGATCGCCCGCTGCGCGCTCTTGGCCGCCCCCTTGCTCGCCGCGCCGCTGGCGGTACTGGCGCCCGCCCCCGCGCAGGCCGCCGTAACCGAAGCCGACCTGCTGCCGGTGGACCAGGCCTTCGCGCTGAGCGCCACCGCCGACAGCCGCGACCGCATCGCGCTGAATTGGAAGATCGCACCGGGCTACTACCTGTATCGCCACCGCATCAGCGTCAAGGCCGGAAAGGGGTTTGCCGCGGGCGAACTGGCGCTGCCGGAAGGCGAGAGCAAGCACGACGAGTTCTTCGGCCAGGTGCAGACCTACCGCAAGCAACTGCAGGCCACCCTGGCCGGCAAGGCCGACCCGGCAGTGCAGACCGCCGTCCTGCAGGTGCAGTACCAGGGCTGCGCCGATGCCGGCGTGTGCTATCCGCCGCAGCGGCGCGAAATCCGCCTCGACCTGCCCGCGGCCGATGCCACCGGGGCGCAGGCCACCGCTGCGCCACGCGAGAACCTGGGCGCGCTGGTGCCACGCAACGCCGCCCCGCGCCTGTTCGGCGCCTCCGGCCAGACCGCCGGGGTGGACGCCTTGCCGCTGCCAGCCGAGCAGGCGTTCAATTTCGAAGCCATCGTCGGCGACGGCAACAGCCTGCTGCTGCGCTTCACCCCGGCGCCAGGCTATTACATCTACCGCGACCGCACCTCGCTGGCCCTGGAAGGCGCCAGCGGCGTGCGCACCGGGCTGCCGCGCTGGCCGCAAGGCAAGGCCCACCGCGACGAACACTTCGGCGATGTGGTGGTGTATTTCGACCAGGCCGAAGTGACCTTGCCGCTGCTGCGCGACCACCCTGACCCGGCCCACGTGACCCTGGTGGCCACCTTCCAGGGCTGCCAGACCGACGGGATCTGCTATCCGCCGATGACCCGCCGCGTCGCCCTGGATGTACCGGCCGGCACCGTGTCGCCGCAGAACCAGGCGCAGGCCGCGCCGTTGATGATTTCGCCGCTGGCCGCCGGTCAGGCACCGGTCGAGCCGGCGCCGGCCGCCAGCACGGCCGTCCCGGTCGCCGATGCCTCGGCCGGCAACCCGGAGCGCACGCCGCCGCCGCATGCCGACAAGGGCCTGCTGGGCATGCTGGTGCTGGCCCTGCTTGGCGGGTTGGTGCTGAACCTGATGCCCTGCGTGCTGCCGATCCTGTCGCTGAAGGTGCTGGGCCTGGCGCACAGCGGCGAGAGCCGCAGCCACGCGCGCAGCCATGCCATCTGGTATTCGCTGGGCGTGCTGGTGTCCTTTGCCGCCATCGGTGGGCTGGTGATCGGCTTGCGCGCCGCCGGGCAGGCCGCCGGCTGGGGCTTCCAGCTGCAGCAGCCGTGGTTCGTCGCGGCGCTGGCGTATCTGATGTTCGCGGTGGGGCTGAGCCTGTCGGGCGTGTTCACCTTGGGCACCAACCTGGGCGGCATCGGCCAGTCACTGGCCGCGCGCAACGGGCCGCTGGGCGACTTCTTCACCGGCGTGCTGGCCTGCGTGGTCGCCAGCCCCTGCATCGCGCCGTTCATGGGCACGGCACTGGCCTACGCCTTCACCGCGCCCGCGCTGCTGGCGATGCTGGTATTCCTGGTGCTGGGCCTGGGCCTGGCGCTGCCGTTCCTGCTGATCGGCTTCGTGCCTTCGCTGGCGCGGCGCCTGCCCACCCCCGGGGCGTGGATGGAAACGCTCAAGCAGGTGCTGGCGTTCCCCATGTATCTCACCGCGATCTGGCTGCTGTGGGTATTGGGCAAGCAGCGCGGCGTGGATGCGCTGGCCTTGATGCTGGTCGGCGCCACCCTGCTGGCCCTGGGGCTGTGGTGCTTCGAGCGCAGCCGCTGGAAGAGCCACCGCCTGGGCATGGGCCTGGCCACGACGATGCTGGTACTGGCGCTGGTGCCGGTGGTCGCGGTCACGCGCCTGAGCCTGCCAGCGGCCACCGCGGCCGAGGGCGTGGTGGCGTTCTCGCCGCAGTTGCTGGACCGCCTGCGTGCCGACAACCGCGTGGTCTTCGTCAACATGACCGCCGATTGGTGCGTGACCTGCAAGGCCAACGAAAAGAACGTGCTGAGCAGCGCCGAATTCCGCGACGCGTTGCGCCGCGTCGATGCGGTCTACATGAAGGGCGACTGGACCAATGTCGACCCCGCCATCAGCACCTTCCTGGACCAGCACCAGGCCGTCGGCGTGCCGCTGTACGTGGTCTACGGCCCCGGCGCCCCGCCGGCGATCCTGCCGACCGTGCTGACCGGCGCGATTACCGAAGACGCCTTGCTGCGCGCTGCGCGGTAAGGCGCGCCTTCGCTGCGGCCGGTGGCCTGGGCGGCCGTCTGTTGGCGGGCCAGGCCGAAGATTTTGCGAACCGTGTGGGCCGACACCCGCGCCACAGGCGTGTTGCGACAGGTCCAAGCGCGGGTTTAGCCCCTCCTGGCCGGGGTCTGCACGCCCCGCGCTGCTGGCGCCCTGCAGACCTGACTGGCCGATGTTGGCATGCGCATAGGTGGCGTCAGGCTGCGCGCGGCCTCGCCTGTTCGGTGCCCCTGGCACCTCCAACGCCTTGATGCATGCGATGCGCAGCAGGCGACCGTGGCCGCGGCCTGCACGGCGGGAAGCTGCAGGAAGCGAGGCAACAGAGGGGGGCGATCGCGCTGATCGCCCTTCATCTGGCACGCCGGCCGTTCCGGCCCGACGCCACGTTGTTGGGAGCCTGCATCTGCGCGCAAAACGCAGATCGCGGCCCTGCTGCAAATCACCTCCTGCGCGCTTGCAATGAACAAGCCGGGCACTCACCGAATTGCTGCCGCCGGCACAACATTCCGACGCCCGACAGGAGAGGATGCCGCCAGCAGCCGTTGCCGCGTAACCGGCCGGGACGGCTGCCTCCATCGCGCCAGGCGCAAACGCTGCGCTCCGGATGCGCACGGCCAGCTGCCGGTTCCGCTCGCAGCGGTCCGGGCGATTCAAGGCCGGCACGATGACCTCCGGCACGCCATTGCCCGCCGCCATTAGCCACCGCCCAAACCATTCGAAATTTAAAACAATCGTTTTAAACAGACCTAAGTTCGTCGAACTGGACAGCATCGGCGACATCGCGCAGACTTCCGGCCTTTCCGCTCTTCCGGATCCCATGGCCCATCTGCTGCTGTTGCATGGCCCCAACCTCAACCTGCTCGGCGCCCGCGAGCCGGAGGTCTACGGGCGTACCACGCTGGCGCAGATCGATGCGGCCCTGGTGGACCGCGCGCAGGCGGCCGGGCACGTGCTGCACTGTCTGCAGTCCAATGCCGAGCACGTGCTGGTGGAGCGCATCCACGCCGCGCGCGAGGACGGCACCGCCTACATCCTGATCAACCCGGCCGCCTTCACCCATACCTCGGTGGCGCTGCGCGATGCGCTGCTGGGCGTGGGGCTGCCGTTCGTGGAAATTCATCTGTCCAACCCGCACGCGCGCGAGCCGTTCCGGCACCACAGCTATCTCAGCGACAAGGCCGACGGGGTGATCTGCGGCTTCGGCGCCGACAGCTACCGGCTGGCGCTGGAAGCGGTGATCGCGCGCCTGGAGCGCGACGCATGACCCCTGCCGCATGACCTCGGCCAGCGCGCTGGCGTCCTGATCCCATTCCGCCGGCATCCGCCGGCACTCCCCACCGTTTCACTTCCAGAGGCCCTTATGGATCTCCGCAAAATCAAGAAACTGATCGACCTGCTCGAAGAATCCAATCTCGCCGAAATCGAGATCAAGGAAGGCGAAGAAAGCGTGCGCCTGGCGCGCGTACCCAAGGGCGCGGCCATGCTGAGCGCCCCGGTGCAGCAGCAGTACGCGCCGGCCCCCGTCCAGGCGCCGGCCGCCGCGGCCACCATGCCGATGCAATCGCCCACCGAAGCCTCCACCGGCGGCGCCAAGCAGGCCGCCGCACTGCCGGAAGGCCACGTGCTGCGCGCCCCGATGGTCGGCACGTTCTACACCTCGCCCTCCCCGGACAAGCCGGCGTTCGTCACCGTCGGCCAGCAGGTCAAGGTCGGCGATACCCTGGCGATCATCGAGGCAATGAAGATGTTCAACCCCATCGAAGCCGACGCCTCCGGCACCATCGTCGCCATCCTCGGCGAAACCGGCCAGCCGGTGGAATTCGACCAGCCGTTGTTTGTGATTGGCTGAAGCGCCGGGATTCGGGAATCGTGATTCGGGATTCGCAAGAGCGACCACACGAGCGCCTGACGGTGTGGCGCGACGCGATGTCGCTCGTCGAAGCGATCTATCGCCTGAGCCACGACTTTCCTGATTCCGAACGCTTTGGGCTGACGGCACAGATGCGCCGCGCCGCGATCAGCATTCCATCCAACATTGCCGAAGGAGCTGCACATCGCTCCACGGCCGAGTACCTGCGCTATCTCTCGATGGCGCGTGGTTCGTTGGCGGAGCTGGACACGCAGCTGCAGATCGCAACACGACTGCAGTTCGCATCGCCCGATGCGGCAATTGCCGACTTGCTGAATCGCACGTTTGCCAAGCTCAACGCATTGATCCGCTCGTTGGAAAAGTCGCGACATCTCCGCGAACCCAGCGCCTTTTACGAATCCCCAATCCCGAATCCCCAATCCCATGCTCGATAAAGTCGTCATCGCCAACCGAGGTGAAATCGCGCTGCGCATCCTGCGCGCGTGCCACACGCTCGGCATCCGCACGGTCGCGGTGCATTCCACGGTCGACCGTAACCTCAAGCACGTGGCCATGGCCGATGAGTCGGTGTGTATCGGCCCGGCCGCCTCCAGCGACAGTTACCTCAACATTCCGGCGTTGATCGCCGCGGCCGAGGTCACCGATGCGCAGGCCATCCACCCCGGCTACGGTTTCCTGTCGGAAAACGCCGATTTCGCCGAGCGCGTGGAGCAATCCGGCTTCATCTTCATCGGCCCCAAGGCCGACACCATTCGCCTGATGGGCGACAAGGTGGAAGCGATCCGCGCCATGAAGGCCGCCGGCGTACCGTGCGTGCCCGGCTCGGGTGGCCCGCTGGGCGATGACATCGTCGCCAACACCAAGGTCGCGCGCGAAATCGGCTACCCGGTGATCATCAAGGCGGCCGGCGGCGGCGGCGGACGCGGCATGCGCGTGGTGCATTCGGAGGCTGCGCTGAAGGCTGCCATCGAAACCACCAAGTCCGAAGCCAAGGCCGCCTTCAGCAACGATCAGGTCTACATGGAGAAGTTCCTGGAAAATCCGCGCCACGTGGAAATCCAGGTGCTTGCCGACGGCCAGGGCGGTGCGATCCATCTGGGCGAACGCGATTGCTCGATGCAGCGCCGCCACCAGAAGGTGGTGGAAGAAGCGCCGGCACCGGGCATCACCGAAGAACTGCGCAACGAGATCGGCAAGGTCTGCGTGGACGCCTGCATCCGCATCGGCTACCGCGGCGCGGGCACCTTCGAATTCCTGTTCGAGAACGGGCGTTTTTACTTCATCGAAATGAACACGCGTATCCAGGTGGAGCATCCGGTCACCGAGCGCATCACCGGCATCGACCTGGTGTGCGAGCAGCTGCGCATCGCCGCCGGCCACAAGCTGAGCATCAAGCAAAGCGACATCGTGCTGCGCGGGCATGCGATCGAATGCCGCATCAACGCGGAAGATCCGGAAACCTTCATGCCCAACCCGGGCCTGATCACCGCCTTCCATCCGCCAGGCGGCCCTGGCGTGCGTGTGGATACGCACATCTACAGCGGCTACAAGGTGCCGCCGAACTACGACTCGATGATCGGCAAGCTGATCGTGCATGGCCCCGATCGCGAAACCGCGATTGCGCGCATGCGCGTGGCGCTGAGCGAGATGGTGGTGGACGGCATCAAGACCAACATCCCGCTGCAGCAGCGCATCATGCGCGACAAGGGCTTCCAGGCCGGTGGGCAGAACATCCACTACCTGGAAAAGCGCCTGGCCGAGCGCAAGAACAAGTCGATCGCGCTGACCTGATCGCACTTGCCGCCGTATCGATGAAGCAAAAAAGCCCGGGAAACCGGGCTTTTTCGTTGTTCCCCGGTGCATCGCGCCGACACTGCGTCGCGCCGCCAACCCTGTAGCCGGCCAGTCTATGCGTAGGAGCGCACCTGGGCGCGACCGGGCTTACCGATAAAGCCCTGTCGCGCCCGGGTGCGCTCCTACAGAGCCCGAGGGTTCGACGCCCGGATGGCGCAAGCCAGCGCCGGATCCGATCTGCAGACCCTCGGTCGTCTGCACACATGAGAATGACTGAAGCTGCAGCCGCACCTAGCCGCCTTCGCCGCCTGCGCTACCGGAGACGTAGCGGCTGCGGCCGTGTCGATATGTAACGCGCCGCACCCCTCACCGCCGCGGCGCAGGCGCCTGCTGGCTGCCGGGCACCGGCACGATGCCGCTGGCCGATGACGGGTCGACCACGGTCATGGTTTCGGTGGAGCCGTCCGGCCACACCACCTGGAAGGTGGAGCCGGCCGGCAAGGTGGAAAACGGCATGGCACTGCTGGCGCGGTAGACCGCAGCGACCTGGCTTGCGCCCCGCCGTCGCTGCTGTTCGTCGCCGGTAACGCTGGTGGATTTGACCGACAGCGGCTGGTACCGGTGATCGGCGGTATCGATCATCACGATGCTCACTGCCGCCGCCGAATACGCCACGAACAACGCCACCCATAACCAGAACTTGGCGCCGTGCGCCAACCGACGGTAATTCATGACTGCGCTCCCGCATCGGAGACCAATGTATCGACCATCTCATCCACCCTGTCTGCTCCCTGCCGCGGCACCGCGGCATCGAATACGAACGACACGAAATCCTGTGCGCTGTCGCGCGAGCAGATGCCCGCGTTGGCGCAATAACTGGTGACCAAGGTGCTGCTGGCACTGCAATCGAGCCCCAGCCGGCACGCAGCCACTTGCCAGGCCAGCTCGGCGAACTGATCGCCGGCCACATAGCCTTGCAGGCTGTCATCGCCGCTGGCCCGCGCGCCCATCGCCGGGGCCAGGGCCAGATAGGCCTCGGGATCGCGCGAGGCCAGCACGCGTTGCACCAGCGCGCGCTTGTAGCCGGGCGATGCGTGCAACGGTTCGCCCAACGCCAGCATGGCGGCCTCGGCGGCCAGGCTGCCGGCGCGCGCCGCGGCCAGGCGTTGCTGCGCAACCATGCGCGGACTCAGCCCGTCGGTGGGGGCGAAGCCGGCGCAACGCTGCGCCAGGCGCTCGCGTGCGGCATGCATCGCTGCCACTCCCGGCGTGCGTTGCGCGGCGATCCATGCGCTATCGGCGGCATAGCCGGACGGGCTGGCCGCATAGGGCGCGCAGTAATCGTAGACACGGCTCAACCGCCACCCGGCCTGTGCGTCGCCGGCACGCACCTGCTGCTGCAATTGCTGCGCGTAGCGATACAGATCCGGCTGCGCTTCCACCGCATCGCGATGCGGCAGCTGCAACGCGGCGCCGTGCTCGGCCGCCGCGTGCAGCTGCGGTGTGGCAGCGCTGACCGGCGCCACCTGTGCAGCAACCGGCGCTGCGCGGTCAACATCACGCTCGACCGGTTGCGCGCGCACATGCCACCACGCGGCCGCCGCAAGCGCAGCGGGAGCGAGCAGCAGCCAGAGATGGCGGGCACGAGCAAGCGGCATGGATGGCGGCGACCCTGCTGCGGAACCACCCGCAGCGACGGCGCGGAGTCTAGCACCCACCCACGCGCACAGCCGCCGCCAAGCAGACGCTGCCAGTGGAGGTGGCGGGAAGGGGGCGACATGCGTCACGGCCTGAACGGACTGCACGTGAGTGGCGCGCTGCATGCGTTCGGTTGTGCGGTGTGCTGCGCTGTGGTGCTTGCTCTGCCGTGCTGCGTGTTGGGTGTTGGTGTGGTGTCGGTGTTGCTCAGCTGCGTCTGGCTTGCGGTTGAGTTGATCGGTTGCCGATTGCCGGATGCGGCATCGATCTTCGCCGGTTGGGCATCCGATAGCAGCGCATGTTGGAGAGCGCCGCTTCGAGCGAGCCTGTCCTCTGGCAACATCACTCGCCGACGCTGCGATGCCCAGCTGCAGCGCTGTTGCGTCATCGGTGGACGCAGCGTGCCGCACACATCGCGCTGCACGGCGGTACGCAACACGGCAGCACATCACGCAGCTGTCTGCGCACGCGTTTGCGCGTGTTCGCAAAGACGCAGCGCCTCTTCCTGGTTGCTCGACGCGGCCGTCGACCAAGCCCGTGCCCGATTGCGCAGCAGCATCATCGGTTCAGTCCCAGGCGTGGCGGCATCGGCCTACAGCCATCCGCCGGGCACCACATCCAGCCGCAGATGCGCTGTCTGGCAGCGTCGCACCGGGCAGTCGTCCATTCGCCAGCAGCACACCGTCTGCCTGGCGGCGGACGCATCTTGATCAGCAAGGCAGTTTTCACCGCACGCATGTGCAAGACACCGCCGAAGCGACGGCGCCTGCGAACGCCGTCGCCTGCAGCGCGGCAGGCACGCCGGCACGAATGGTCTAGGATGCGTGCTTTCGAATTGCCCGACCGCCACGATGCCGTTTCTTGAACTGACGCTTTCCTGTTCCGAGGTCACCCTGCCCCGTTTCCAGAACGCCCTGGACGATGTGGGCGCACTGGCGGTGACCATGCTCGACGCCGATGCCGATACCAGCAACGAGCGCGCCATTCTCGAACCGGGCGTGGGCGAAATGCCGCTGTGGGACCGGCTGACGATGACCGCGCTGTTCGATGGCGACAGCGACGCGCTGGTGGTGCTGGCAGCGCTGGAAGCCTTCGATCCGGGCCTGGACTGGAGCCAGGTGGCGTTTCGCATGGTCGAAGACAGCGACTGGGAACGCGCCTGGATGGACCTGTTCAAGCCGATGCAGTTTGGCGAACGCACCTTCATCGTGCCGTGGAATCACGCGCTGCCCGAAGCCGCCGACACCCCGGGGGCCGCCGTGGTGCGGCTGGACCCGGGCCTGGCGTTCGGCTCGGGCACCCATCAAACCACCGCGCTGTGCCTGCGCTGGCTGGACAGCCTGGCCGGCAGCGGCGAGCTGCAGGGCCGCAGCGTGCTCGATTTCGGGTGCGGCTCGGGCATCCTGGCGGTCGCCGCGCTGAAGCTGGGCGCCGCCGGCGCGGTCGGCGTGGACAACGACCCGCAGGCGCTGCTGGCGACTGCCGACAATGCACAACGCAACGGTGTGGACGCGCAGCTGACGGTCTACATGCCGCAGGACGAACCGGTGCAGACCTACCAGGTGGTCGTGGCCAACATCCTGGCCTCGGCACTGGACGCCCTGGCCGACACCCTGGCCGCGCGCGTGGCACCGGGCGGACGGATCGCGCTGTCGGGCATCCTGCACGGCCAAGAAGACGACTTGCTCAAACGCTACGCCCCCTGGTTCGACCAGTTGCGCTGCGAACGCGACGAAGACTGGATGCGGATCGACGGCGTGCGCCGCGGCTGATCCGGGGTATCGTCCACGCCGGCTAGCGCTGTGGCCGGCCGGCGCGAATCTGCGCGGTGGTCACTGCATCGGCCACGCTGATCGCCCGCAACCGGGTCACCGGTTGCCAGCCGTCGCGTTGCAGTGCCGCCGTGCGCCACGGCCCGGCCTGCCGGGCCACCCAGACCCGTAGCAGCACCTCAGCCGCCAGCAGCGCCGTCCAGGCCACCGGCGACCACGCCCGCACACCTGCAAGCGCCACTGCGCCGGCAACCACAAGCATCGGCGCGCTCGCCGCCAGCAGCGGCCAGTGCCGCTGCCGTAGCGCCCAGACCCGCGGTGCCAGCGCCGCTGACCACTGCGGACCATCGGCCACGGCCGTCCACTCGTCGCCACGCCGCCAGATCGCGTACCGGGCCGCGCCCCGAAAACGTCTCACCGCAGGGTCCAGCGGCGAATGGGCCGGCCACGGCACGTCTGCGGGCGCGGCGTGCGGGGGCGGGCTGCGCCGCTGGGGGTCGGGTTTTCGACCGGCAGGCTCGACCATGAACATCCTCCTTGAGTTCGCTGTGATGTAGCCATCATTGATCCACCGACAGTATCGCAAACATATGGCGATATGAAAGTTATACGAACTATCTCCAGGCGCTGCTAGGGCTATATCTCCCGCCCCTGCCTGCCCTCCAACGGTGCCGTGTGAGCAAGCTGTACGAACGAGTACGCGAAGCCCGCAGCCTCACCAAGCTGACCCAGGAAGCCCTGGCCGGCGAGCTGGGTGTCACCCGCAGCGCGGTGGCGCAATGGGAGATGGCCGAAGGCACCGCACCGTCGGTGGAAAACCTGATCGGCCTGGCCAGGCGCAGCGGCATGGCGTTCGAATACCTGGCCACCGGCCGCGGCGACCGCGTGTTCGGCCCGCCGGTGTCGGCCATCGCCGAAGAACCGGCGCAGTACCGCCGCCTGGATGACCAGCAACGCGTGCTGCTGACGCGCTTCGATACCCTGACGCCGCGCCAGCGCGCCGGCCTGTTGGATCTGTTGCTGGCTGAAGGGAAGACGCGGCGCAGGCGGTGAATCGGGAATCGGGAATCGGGAATCGGCGAGCCGACGCAACCGGCACCGAGATTTCAAGGCGATATTCCGCTGGCTGTGGCCTCCTGATCCTGGATGCGCCCGGGCGTCTTCGTCGGCTTGCATGGGCGTGGCGGCGGCCGTTTTCGGAGAAGGCATGCGCTGCGTGCGTTGCGTGGGCATCGACGCAGACGCCGCCATGACCACCTGGGCCGGAGACGAACACCTGCAGGCATGCGCGCGGCGGCTTGACCGCATCGCCGTCGGCACAGGTTCGCCCCTGGACGTGCGCGTGGTTGAATAGGGGTCTTCCCGCTGCACGCCTGCCGATGTCCGAGACTCCGCCACCGCGCCGCCCCCTGGCCACGTTCCTGCGTGCGACGCCGGCTGCTCCGCCGCTGGTTCCGACCCCGGTGGTTCCACCTGCGGAGCCGGCCGAGCAGGCCACATCGGCCCCGGGCTCTGCGTTGCCGCCGGCGCCAGCGCCAGAGGTGGATGCGCAGCCGGCACCGCGTGTGCCATTGCCTGCTGCCGCGGTGGCTTCGTCGCCGCAGCGCGCAACGGGCATGTCCGGGCACGATGGTCTCCAGGCGCCGGTGTCCGGCCAGACGCCACTGCCCGCGCCCGGCACCGCGACGCCGTCCGCTTCGGCGAGCGCGCCCGCGGCCGGACACGTTCCTGATGCGATGCTCGATCCACCTCGCTCGGCGTCGGCCGCCACCGATACCCGGGCCGACGACGGGCTGGCCGCGACCGATGCTGACGACCTCGGGCACCCAACCGCGCGGGCTGCACCTGGCCCATCGAATTCAGCGCAGCAACGGGCACTACGCGCCTCGGCGGATGCAGATCTGGCATTTCAGAATGCGCCGGGCACGCCGAAGGCGCTGGCAGAAACGCCCGCGCGCCAGGCTTCAGTCGCAACGCCAGCAGCGTCTGCGGGATCTACCCCAGCTGTGGCAACGGCGGCAGCCGCAACGCAGGCCGACACCAGCGCCAGCGAGCGGTCGGCGGGCACAGCCGACGGCCAGTCACACCCGAGCCGCCCCTCCAGCCATCCCGACCCGGCAACCACCGATTCCGGCGCAGCCAGCGCATTGGCAGGCGAGCACGCGCAGTCCGATGCCGGCATCGCGCAGCCCCGTACCACTGCCGTGCAATTGCAGCCCCTGCCCGCGCCCGCCTTGGCCGCACCCGCCTTCGCGCGGCGTGGCGTCACCCGCCCGCGGCTACGCGCCAGCGGGCGCCAGTGGGCGCTGCTGGTCGGGCTGGTCGGCGTGCTCGGGTTGCAGATCGTCATCGCCGACCGCGCGCACCTGGCCGCCAACGCGCGCTGGCGGCCGCTGGTCGGCGCGGCCTGCACGCTGGCGCGCTGCAGCTTGCCGGCCTGGCGCGAGCCGGAGGCGCTGACCCTGCTCAACCGCGAGGTGCGGCCGCTGCCCGGTGTGGCCGGGGTGCTGCAGATCCAGGCCAGCTTCCGCAACGACGCGCGCTGGGCACAGGCCTGGCCGTGGCTGCAGCTGTCGCTGTCCGATGCCGACGGCCGGGTGATCGGCACCCGCATCCTGTCGCCGCAGGAGTATCTGGGACCATCGCCGCCGGCGCAGGACACGCTGGCGCCGGGTCAGGCGGTGCAGGTCGCGTTCCGGGTACGCGAACCGGCCGCGAGCACCGCCGCCTTCAGTTTCGACTTCCGGTGAACGGGCGCGACCGCCACATGGGCGTGGCGAGCGATGAGGTCACGCGCTAGACTCACTCCCCCTCGCCGGCCACGCGTCCCGGCTTCGTGACACTGGGAACCTCCTTTGAACGCAGCCCCCTCTCGTCCTGACACCAGTCGTGGCGCCCCGAAGTCGCCCCTGCGCGAACACGTGGCCCAGTCCGTTCGCCGTTATCTGCGCGACCTGGACGGCAGCGACGCGGACGATGTTTACGAAATCGTGCTGCGCGAGATGGAGATCCCGTTGTTCGTCGAAGTGCTCAACCACTGCGAAGGCAACCAGAGCCGCGCCGCGGCGATGCTGGGCATTCACCGGGCAACCTTGCGCAAGAAGCTCAAAGAGTACGGGCTGACGTAGGCCCGGGAATCGGGAATCGGGAATCGGGAATCGGGAATCGGGAATCGTAAAAGCGTGCATCTGCCAGACGGTGCGCGCACGGGTTACCGGTCACAGCGTGGTTTCGTGCGGGTCAGCTTTCCGGTTGGCCAGATGCGGCGGCCGACCGACGCGCGCTGCGCCGACCCGATGCTGCAGATTGCCAACCGCACGCGATGCACGTGTTGCGATTTCATGACGAGCGATGTGACAAGCGGTCACGCCCAGCCATAGCGGATCAGGTGGAAGAACACCGGCGCGGCGAAGCACACCGAATCCAGGCGGTCGAGCACGCCGCCGTGGCCTTCGATCATATGGCCCCAGTCCTTGATGCCGCGATCGCGCTTGATCGCCGACATCACCAGCCCGCCGAAAAATCCCATCAGGTTGGCCACCAACGCCAGGCCGAAGGCATGCCACGGCGCGAACGGGGTGATCCACCACAGCGCCATCCCGAGCAGGCTGGCCGACAACGCGCCGCCGATGAATCCTTCCACCGTTTTGGACGGCGACAATTTCGGCGCGATCAAATGGCGGCCGGCCAGTTTGCCCCACACGTACTGCAGCACATCCGAAGACTGCACCACGATCACCAGGAAGGCGATCAACAGCAGATTGCGCCCGGCATAGCCGGGAACGTCCAGGTTCAACAGCGCCGGCACATGCGAAATGCAGAACACGCAGATCATCAGGCCCCACTGCACTTTGGCGGTGCGTTCCAGATAGCGCGTGGTGTCGCCGCCGATGGTGGCCAGGATGGGCAACACCAAGAACGCGTAGACCGGAATCAGCAAGGTGTACATGCCGTACCAGCCGGTCCACACCAGGCCGTATTGCCACGGCAGCACGATGTAGAACGCGGCCAACAACGCGTAGTAATCGCCGCGCCGGGTCGGGGTCAAGGTGATGAACTCGCGCAGCGCAAACAACGACACCAGCGCGAACAAGCCGATGACGCCGGCGCGGCCAAACACGAACGCAAGGCCGACCACCGCAGCCATCACCCACCACGCACGGATACGGGCGACTAGGTTGTCCAGCACTGCGCTGGGGCGTTCGCGTGCGCGCCAACGCAGGGTTTCGGAAATCAGCGTGGCGATGACCAGCACCAGCGCGATACCGCTGAACAGCCACAGCGTCTGCTGATGCATCGAAGACTGCTGCAGCTGCCCGCTGTCCACATATAGGCTCATGCGCGCGCCTCCAACTGATCGGGCGACAACGCCAGCAACGCCGCACGTGCACGCGCCAGAAACGCATCCTTGGTTTCGTCCGCATCCAGGCGTAATGGCGCACCAAAGGTGGTGGTGCACAGCAGCGGCAACGGCAACCACTTGCCCTTGGGCATCACGCGCTTGAGGTTATCGATCCACACCGGCACGAACTCCAGTTCCGGGCGTTGCCGTGCCAGGTGATACAGCCCGCTCTTGAACGGCAGCACGCCGTCGTCCGGGTTGCGCGTGCCTTCGGGAAACAGGATCAACGAATCGCCGGCGTCCACCGCATCGCACAGGCATTGGATCGGGTCGCGCGTGCGCTGCGCCGGGTCGCGTTCGATCAACACGCCGTTGAAGACCGCGTGGATCAGGTAGCGCCGCAGGGCGGTACGCTGCCAGTAGTCGGCCGCCGCCACCGGGCGCACTTCATGCCGCAGGCTGGCTGGCAGCGATGACCAGATCAGCACGAAATCGCCGTGGCTTGCATGGTTGCCGTAATACACGCGACGCTCGTTGGAGGGCGCGCAACCGCGCCATAGCGCACGCGCGCCGGTCAAGGTACGAATGGCGCCGCTGCAAGCGCGCGCGATCAAACGGGCAATCATTTCTGCTCCAGGGTGCGCACGATCGTGCGCAGTCGTACTGCCACCGTCAGCAAGGCACCGGCGATCAACACCGCCAGTGCTCCGATCAGCAGCCAGGCCGCAAGACGCGGCTGGCCCATCCATTGCAGCGGCAAGGCCAGCGCGCCTGCCAGCGACAACCACTGCATGCGTTGCACGCGGCTCATCGGCCCCTGCCGCGGCTCTGGCGTGCCGCAGGCCAGGCCCAGCATGCGCACGTATGCGGTGGTCACGCAGCACAGCGCCGCCGCCCACCCCAGTTGCGCAGCCCACGGCAAACCGGCCTGCAGTCCATAGCCCAGGCCCACGCAGACCAGCACATCGGACAACCGATCGGGCGCGTCGTTGTAGACCTCACCGGCGCGCGCGACCATGCGCGCCTGGCGCGCCAGCACGCCATCCATGCGGTTGCACCACAGCCGCCCCTGCATCCCGAGCACCGCCAGCAGCAGCGGCATGGCCCCTTCGCGCGCAGGCGCGCTCAACCCGATGTAGAACATCAGCCCGGCCAACGCCGCACATGCGATGCCCACCCACGACACGCCATTGGGCGTGGCGCCACGTCCGCGCAGCACGCGCGCCCAAAGCAACTGCCGCTGTCGCTGTCCGTGTTGCATCAGTCGCCTCCTCCGCCGCAGCCGCCACAGCCGCCGCCACCATCGCTGCTACCACCATCGCCGCCGCAGTCGCCGCCACCCCCGCCGCAGCTGCTGCCACTGCCACCGGCGTGGCCATGCGGCGCACGCAGGCTGTGGTAGTCGGCCCAAGCGGTTCCGATCAGTGCCGCAGTGCCGTACAGCGCCACCGCCTCGCCTGGATCACCGCCGGTGCGCGCCGCATCGCGTCGCCGTGTCTGACGCAGTGTCGCAAGGCGAGCCTCGCCGCCGAGCGTGCGCCGCACGGGCACCAGCGCAAAGCCCAGCACCAGCAATGTGGTCAGCACCATCAGACACAGCAGATAGCCCACCGGATGGTTGCCCTGCACGCCGATGACCAGCTTGCACAGGCCAAGCCCCCATACCAGCGCCACCGGCACGGTACATGCCAGGCGCACCGCGCGTGCCTGCGCCTGGCTCAGCCACAGGCCCTTGTCGATCAAGCGCTGCTCCAGCGGTGCGGCCAGCGCGCGCAACGCGCGTAAGGCCCACACCGGGTCTTCGGTGGTGCGCACCGCTTCCAGTGCCGGCTCCAGCGCAGGCGGGACTGCAATCTGCCGGTGGCAACGTACCCAGCGACGTGCCGGTTCGGTTGCGTCGCGCTCCAGATACACCGCATTGCGCACCAGCAATTCGGTGAACCACAGGTCGGCCACGCGATCGGCACCGCCGCCCAGATATGCAAGCTCGCTGGCATCCACTGCTGCTGCGGTGCGACCGCGTCGCAGCACCCGCCGCAACCATGCCGCCATCGACCAGGCCAGACCGATCAGCGCGATGAACAGCGGCAGGAAATAGACACCGCGCCAGTGCAGCGGCGACAGCGCCCCGCCATTGGCTGAGTGACAGACCATGCCCACTGCCACCGCGATGATTGCCCACACAACCACGGCATACGGCACACCGCGCTGCGGCCCAGCTGACCGCGGCGCTCCACGCAAGGCTTGCAAGGTCTGTTCGGCAGTGTGGCCGTGCAGCGGATCCAGCGTCGATTGCGGCGGTCGCGCCACAGGCCACCATTGCGCCGGCGGCTCGCCGAACTGCGTGCGGTAACGCTCCAGCGTCTGGCGGTACTGCGCCTGGAAACGCGCTTCTTCGCCGGCATCGCCGCGTCCGGGTTGATGATGCAGCGTGGTCTGCAGCACGTGCGGGCAGAACTGCTGCCAGTACTCGCGGGTGTCGGTCAGATGCGTGTGCCAGACCTGGTCGACCAACGGGCTGGGGGTGACGTCGACGGTGTCGGTGTCGGTGTCGGTGCAGGCAAGAAAACAGAACCGGCGGTACTCCTCCACCAACGCCTGCGCTTGTTCGGTGCTGCACTGTGCCTGCTTGGCCACGCGCCGAACGAAGGCGGCAAACGCTGCTTCGTCCTGGCCAAAACGATAGCCCTGCAGCCGTTGCCACAGCGCTCGCTGCGCTGGCGTGGCATGGCGCGGTTCGCGCCGAGCGGAATCGGGTTGGTTGCTCATCCGAATATCCTGAGAGCGAGCGCGGCAGCCACCAACAGCAGTTGCACCACCACGCTTGCCAGCTGCCAACGCAGCAGGCGGCGCATGCCGGTCCAGCGCGATGCCCAGTCGCGGGTGGGCGAAAGCTTTGGTATCAGGCCAATCGCATGCATCGCCGCATCGAGCTGGTGCGCGGCGTCTTGCCCGGTGCCACCGCAGCGTTCGAGATGCGCGATGGAGGCTGCCAGCAGGTCGGCATCCAGGCCCACGCGAAACGCCCAATAGCGCTGCAGCACGCCCGCAAGCATGCTGATGGCATAGCTCAACTGCATCAACGGCGGCGCCTGCGCAACACCAAGCAAGCCGATGGCCGCTGCCAGCAGCAGGAGTGAGAGGCGGTCCAATGCTGCACCTTGCCGCAGCACTGCGCGCATGGCCGCCAAGGTCAGCGGGGCGATATTCATTGCGCTCTCCGTTCGGGGATGTCGTCGCCACCGTCATGACCGTCGCATGCCGTCAGGATCGCCGCGCGATGCGCATGCCCGAGCACGATCGACGGCCGCACGGCGCGTAACTGTGCGATGGCCGCATCCACGTCCTGGGCGCGACCGCTGCGCACCAGCCAGGTGGCCACACTGGCAGCACTGCGCGAATAGCCCAATGCACAACACACCAGCACCGGCCCGATCGCCTGCGCCTGCGCGATCGCCTGCGCGGCCTCGCGCAGCTGCGCCGGCGACGGCGCGACCAGATCGAGCATCGGCACCACACGGTCCTGCGCCTGCGCGGCGTACAACGAGAGCTCTGCAGACACGTCCACCACGGCGGCACGCTTGTCGCGCTGGCCGGGCAACGGAATCCGCCCCAGCCACACGCCATCGCACACCGCGCGCGGCGACGGCGCACGCCACGTCCAGAGCCGGGAGTTGCACCATGCCGCCAACAGATACGGCGCATACAACCAATGGGCTGCAAGACTCAGGCGCCCATCGCTGCGCTTCTGGAATCCGCCCGGCCCGAGCAGCGCGTAATTCAAGGCAACCAGCAGCAAGGCCAAGGTGATCCACAGCAACCACAGTGCTGCACCGCCGCTCCACAGCGCCAGCGCAGCGCTGACCAGCGCGCCGGCCAGATACATCGCGGCCAGGCGCCAACGGCGCAGGTCGCGTGCAAACCGTGCCTGCGCAAATGGTGCGGCGACCCGCTCCGGCCATAGCCACACGCAGAGCCAGCCCACCGCGAGTCCGGTAGGAATATCGAGAAAGTGATGCTGATACGTGGTCAGCACCGACACACCGATCAATGCGAACCAGGCATGCAGCAACCAGCGCCACACCCCGCAAAGATGCTGCCCATAGCGCACCCACAGCACCACCAGCAGCACGATGTGCAGCGACGGCGCCTGATTGAAGGGTTTGTCGAAGCCCAGCAGCACCGCGAACAGCCAGCCGAACACGCCCTCGGTCTGCGGCCGTACGAAGCTGTAGCGCAGCGGCCACAACACGAAACACGCCACGCAGATCAGCTGGGCGCTGAGCAAGCGCAGTGCATGCGTATCCAGCTCGCGGCGGTTGCGGCAGACAAAGAACGAGACCGCGTAGAACACATCGATCGACCAGTACGGCACGATGGTCCACGGCCAGAACGGCATACCGTGTTCCCAGCCGAACACCACCGATGGCACATGCGTCGCCCGCCCGGCCAGCGTGTTGGCCAGGCCGTAGCTGAGGAAGAAAAAAGGTCCCAGCAACGCCAGCCACAGCGCGGCACGGCCGGATGGGCGCGCAACGTGGCTCATGCGTCGATTCGCTGCGCCATCGAGACGGTGAAGATGCCGAACGCATCGATGCGTTGCGCCACCTTGCGAAAGCCCGCCGCTTCCACCAGGCCATCCATCTCCTGCTGGCTCCGCCGGCGCATCACCCAGGCCACGCCATCGCGGTGACTGGTCAGCGCGCGCGCAATGAATTCCAGTTGCGGATGCCAGGGCTGGCCGGTGTAAAGCAGATAACCGCCCGGCTGCACCGCCGCGGCCAGGCCGGCCAGCGAACGCGCGACCTGGTCGTTGTCGGCAAACAGCTCGTACAGGCCCGACACCACCGCCAGCGTCGGTGCCGGTTGCACTGTGGCCAGCGCTGCCGGGTCGAACGCATCGCCTTGTTCGAAGCGGGCGATATCGCCTGCGCCCAGCGCCTGGATCAGCGCCGTGCCCTGGGTCACGTTGAGCGGGCTGAAGTCGCGCAGCACGATCGCATCGGCACGCTGTGCACCGCTGCCCAGCGCTTGGAGTACATAGCGGCCGTGCCCGGCAGCGACATCCAGCACGCGCACCGGCTTGCCGGCGCCACGCAAGCGCGCCGCCGCATCGCGCAGCAATTCGCCCAGATGGCTGCCGCGGATGCGGATGCCACGCCAGCCGATCGCGTTGAGATACGTGCGGTCGATCATGCGCCCCAACGGCCCGCGACCACGCGCCTGATTGCGGTAGATGTAATCCAATGTGCTTCCGGAATCGAAACCGGTCTGCAGACCAAGCGCGATGCCCTCGGAGAGCCTGCCACCCAGGCGCAGGCCGGCACGCACGCCACGCCAGCGCAGGTCCTGCAGGCTATTGCGCTGCGGCGGCCAGGCCAGCCGTTCGGCCTCTTCGAAACTGGGCCCGGCACGGTGTGCATCGCCCAGCGCGGCGCGCACCGGCGGTTGCGCAAAACGCGCCTGGACGAACTGGCGAATGTGCGCGATGGCCATCGCGCGATCGCGTTCGCCCAAGGTGTCGTGGAAGAACCCCGGCAGCCAGTGGCGCTGCTTGATCGGCGAGCGCAGGTTTTCGTAGAAGCGGTCCTGCGGGCCGCGATGCACCACAAAATCCGCACCGGAGACCAGCAACTGGGTCGGCACGGTAATGGCCTGTGCATCGTCCACCACGCGATCGGCTGCCGCATACAGACCGAGCAATACGCGCACCGAAATCGGGCGGGTGATCAACGGATCGGTGCGATAGCTTTCCACGCGCGCCGGATCATGCGTCAGCCATTGCGGCTTGACGTAGCTGTTGACGAAAAAGTTGCCGCGCAGCGCATGCAGCAACGCCAACCCGGGGCGTGCAAACGGCACATACAACTTCACCTTGAACGCCGGCGATGCCAGCACCAGCGCGCGCAGCGGCGGGGCGTAATCGTGCACCCAGGTGGCGGCCACCACCGCGCCCACACTCTGCGCAATCACCACGATGTCCTGCACCGCAATGCCGTGGGTGGCGCGAAGATGCGCGATGAAGCTGTCCAGATCGCGCACCAGCGCTTCGAAGCCCGGCGCATCGCCACGCACGCCCGGCGAGCGGCCGTTGCCGCGTGCGTCCCAGGCGAAGAACTGGGCGTCGGGCATGTCGAGTTCTTCGGCCAGATGCATCACACGGCCAGAGTGCTCATGGCCGCGATGCAGCAGCACCACCGCCTTCGGCGTGCCGGTGGCAGCGGCATCGTGCAACGGCCAGTGCCGGTAGAACAGCGGCACACCATCGAAACTGACGAACTCGCGCTCTAGCACTGTGCGCATCGAAGCATCCTGAAAAGTCGAAAGGTTGAATCGCAGAGATCACCACAGCGCAGCGGCCAGCGGCGTTGCTGCGGGAATGGATCGCTAGGTGCCTGCGGGCGCCTGCGCCAGGCCGGCGCGCACCCGCCGCCACACCGTGACCGCGCAGGCCAGGCTCACGGCAATGGCGACCCAGGTGACGCCGCGCGCACCCAGCCAGCCACAAGCCAGGCCCACGCCCAGCACGCCGATGACGAAGGCGCGGTCGCTCTTGCCCATCGGCCCGTCGTAGCGGCGGCTGGCGCCGACCATCAGGCCGAGCACGCCGGCGTACTCGGTCAGCGCGGCCAGCAGCGCGAAGATCCACAGCCAGGGCGCACTCACACCGGGCACGCCAAGCAGGCTCAAGTACAAGGCCGCATCAGCCACCACGTCGCACAGCTCGTTGAGGTAGGCGCCCAGCCGCGACTGCTGGCCGAATTCGCGCGCCAGCATGCCGTCCACCGCATTGAGCGCCATGCGCAGCAGCATCCACACCGGCAGCAGCAGATACAGCAGCGGCCAGCTGGGGCCGCCGCGCAACACCACCGCCGCCACCATCAGCGACACCGCCGCTGCGCCCAGCGTGACCTGATTGGCGGTGATGCCACCGCGATACAGCGCGCCCACCATCGGCCGCAGCAGCGCCTGGAAGCGTCCCTTCAATGCGTAGATCGAGGCCATACGGGGTGTTGAGTCCATTCGAGCGCTGGCGCAGCCTACAATATCGGCTGCTCCGCAACGACATCCCCCACCGATGGCCTCTGATTTCCTGCCCGTGCGCCGGGCCCTGCTCTCCGTTTCCGACAAGACCGGCCTGATCGACCTGGCCCGCGCGCTGGTGGCGCGCAACGTCGAGCTGTTGTCCACCGGCGGCACCGCCAAGGCGATCCGCGAGGCCGGCCTGCCGGTGAAGGACGTTGCCGAGCTGACCGGTTTCCCGGAAATGATGGATGGCCGCGTCAAGACCCTGCACCCGCTGGTGCATGGCGGCCTGCTCGGGCGCGCCGGTGTCGACGAAGCGGTGATGGCCGAGCACGGCATCGTGCCGATCGACCTGCTGGTATTGAACCTGTATCCATTCGAGTCGGTCACGGTGAAAGCCGATTGCACCCTGGCCGATGCGGTGGAAAACATCGACATCGGCGGCCCGGCGATGTTGCGCAGTGCGGCCAAGAATTTCGCGCGCGTGGCCGTGGCCACCGACCCGGCGCAGTACGCCGACCTGCTGGCCGAGCTGGAAGCCAACGACGGGCAGCTGTCGGCGGCCAAGCGCTTTGCGCTGTCGGTGGCTGCGTTCAATCGCGTGGCCCAGTACGACGCGGCGATCAGTAACTATCTCTCGGCAGTGGCCGACAGCAGCGAGGCGGTGCCCACGCGCAGCCCGTTCCCGGCGCAGATCAATTCCAACTTCGTCAAGGTGATGGACCTGCGTTACGGTGAGAACCCGCACCAGTCCGGCGCGTTCTACCGCGACCTGTATCCGGTGCCGGGCACGCTGGCCACCTTCCAGCAGCTGCAAGGCAAGGAACTGAGCTACAACAACCTGGCCGATGCTGATGCAGCGTGGGAATGCGTGCGCCAGTTCGACGCGCCGGCCTGCGTGATCGTCAAGCACGCCAACCCCTGCGGCGTGGCGGTGGGCGCGGGCTGCGGCGATGCCTATGAACTGGCCTACGCCACCGATCCCACCAGCGCGTTCGGCGGCATCCTGGCGTTCAACAAGACCCTGGACGCAGCGACGGCAAAGGCCATTCTGGACCGCCAGTTCGTCGAAGTGCTGATCGCGCCCGACTACGAGGCCGGCGCGCTGGAATACGCCACCAGGAAGGCCAACGTGCGCGTGCTCAAGATTCCGCACGGCAATGGCTTGAACAACTACGACACCAAGCGGATCGGCTCGGGCCTGTTGATGCAGTCGGCCGACAACCGCAGCATGTCGCTGGGCGAGTTGAGCGTGGTCACCCAACGTGCGCCCAACGAGGCAGAACTGGGCGATTTGCTGTTTGCCTGGCGCGTGGCCAAGTACGTCAAATCCAACGCGATCGTCTATGCCAAGGACAGCCGCACCATTGGCGTGGGCGCCGGGCAGATGAGCCGCGTGGTCAGCGCCAAGATTGCCGCGCTCAAGGCCGAAGAAGCCAAGCTCACCGTGGCCGGCTCGGTGATGGCGTCCGATGCGTTCTTCCCGTTCCGCGACGGTATCGATGCGGCGGCTGCGGCCGGCATCAAGGCGGTGATCCAGCCGGGCGGTTCGATGCGCGATGGCGAGGTGATCGCCGCCGCCGACGAACACGGCATCGCGATGGTGTTCACCGGCGTGCGCCACTTCCGGCATTGATGTCACCGACACAGGGATAGGTCGATGCAGCGTCTGCGTTGTTTTGCCGCGTTTCTTGCCACCGCCGCGCTGTTGAGCGCGTGCAGGCAGGCGCCTGCGCCCGCTGCGGCGCCGGGCGCCGCAGCACCTACCGCGCCCAGCGACGGCCCCCGTCTGAGCCGCACCGAGCGGCTGGATGGGTTCTTGCGCACGCGCTACGGCGCCAAGGCCGGCCTGGCCGCGCAGTGGAGCGGCGAAGCCGACGGCTTCAAGGCCGACAGCGCAGTCTGCGCCGAACAGCCGGTGGTGGTGGGCGACCAGGTACAGCAACTGCTGGCGGTCTGCCACAGCCTCAGCGATGCCGGCCACGGCAATCCGGGGCTGATCGATTTCTTCGTGCTGCGCGGCGATGGCGACGGTTTCAAGGTCGTGGCCGAACGGCTCGCCGACGGCTACGGCAGCGCCGGCCAACCCGGCAGCGTGGACGTCCTGCGTCTGGGCAGCGATTTCTACGGCTTTGCCGTGCACAGTTTCTGGATGGGCCAGGGCCTGATCCTCGAATCGCAGGATCTGGTCGTGCCCGGGCCCAAGGGCCTGGTCAATGCCGGCTCGCTGCGGGCGCACATCGACAACAGCGGCGCACTGGCCTGCGACGACGACGCGCGCGAGCCGGACCAGACCCAGGCGCAATGCCTTGCCGAGGCCTTCGACGTGGATTTCGCGCTGGAGGTGGACAACAGCGCGCCGCAGGCGCGCACCTGGCCGCTGCGCATCCGCGAGCACGGCAGCGATTGCGGGGTGGCCCTGGACAAGACCCACGTCTTCGCGCTCGACACCAAGACCTGGACCTACCCGTTTCCCAATGCACTGCAGCGCGAAGGCTGCAGGTAACGCCCCTTCCCCCGTACTAGCGAGCAACTGCCTTGAAAATCCTCGTCATCGGCTCCGGCGGCCGTGAACATGCCCTGGCCTGGAAGATCGCGCAGTCCGCGCGCGTGCGCGAGGTGCTGGTGGCACCGGGCAATGCCGGCACCGCCACCGAAGCCAAATGCCGCAATGTCGCGATCAAGGTCAATGATCTGGACGGCCTGCTCGCGCTGGCGCAGCGCGAAGCCGTCGCGCTGACCGTGGTCGGCCCGGAAGTGCCGCTGGTGCTGGGCGTGGTCGACCGCTTCCATGCCGCCGGCCTGCGCATCTTCGGCCCCACCGCCAAGGCCGCGCAGCTGGAAGGCAGCAAGGCCTTCGCCAAGGATTTCCTCGCCCGCCACGGCATTCCCACCGCGTATTACGCCGTGCACACCGAAGTCGACGCCGCGCTGGCGTATGTGCGCGAGAAAGGCGCGCCGATCGTGGTCAAGGCCGATGGCCTGGCTGCCGGCAAGGGCGTGATCGTGGCGATGACCCTGGCCGAGGCCGAAGACGCGGTGCGCGACATGCTCTCGGGCAATGCGTTCGGCGATGCCGGCGCACGCGTGGTCATCGAAGAATTCCTCGACGGCGAAGAGGCCAGCTTCATCTCCATGGTCGATGGCAAACACGCCTTGCCGATGGCCACCAGCCAGGACCACAAGCGCGTCGGCGACGGCGACACCGGCCCCAATACCGGCGGCATGGGCGCCTACTCGCCGGCGCCGGTGGTCACGCCCGAGGTGCATGCGCGGGTCATGCGCGAGGTGGTCGAGCCGACCGTGCAGGGCATGATCGCCGATGGCGTGCCGTTCACCGGTTTTCTGTATGCCGGGCTGATGATCGACGCGCACGGCGCGCCGAAGGTGATCGAATTCAACGTGCGTTTCGGCGACCCGGAAACCCAGCCGGTAATGCTGCGCCTGCAGTCGGATCTGGTCGATCTGCTCGACGCGGCCATCGACGGCAAGCTCGATGGCGCGCACGCGCAGTGGGACCCGCGCCCGTCGCTGGGCGTGGTCATCGCCGCCAAGCCTTACCCGGACACCCCGGTCACCGGTGAGGTCATCACCGGGCTGGACGCGGTGCCGGCCAGCGCCAAGGTTTTCCACGCCGGCACTGCGCTGAATGCCGCCGGCGAGGTGATCAGCGCCGGTGGCCGCGTGCTGTGCGTTGCGGCGCTCGGCGACAGCGTGCAGGACGCCCAGCGCAACGCCTATGCTGGCCTCAAGCCGATCCACTGGCCCAACGCCTTCCAGCGCAGCGACATCGGCTGGCGGGCCATCGCCCGCGAGCAGGCGGCGCAGGGCTAAGCGCCTCGCGCCTGCAACCACCGCGTTGCGCGCTGTCGCCACGCGGTGGTTGCAGGTTTCTGCGCACCACCAGGCATCCTGCCGATACCGGCACGGGCCACCTGCGGCGCCTGGCACCGTGCGGCTACTGACAAAGAACTAGCCGCCATCCACACCGGCGGCGCGTGGCTGCGGCAATAATGCCCGGGCTCCCTGCCTTGTAGAGACTGTGGCCACTCCCTCCTTCGAAACCCGCTTAAGCCGCTTGTGGGCCCATGAAAAGGCCAGCTATGGCCTGCGTGTGTTCATCGCGCTGGCGGTGGCGATGGGCGTGTGCTGGCACTGGCAACAGCTCACTGCGGTGCCGGCGCTGTTTCTGGGCGCGATCGCCAGCGCCATTGCCGAAACCGACGACAACTGGCTGGGCCGCATCAAATCGGTGCTGCTCTCGCTGCTGTGTTTCGCCGCCGCCGCCGCCGCAGTGGTGGTGCTGTTTCCGTATCCGCTGCCGTTCGTGCTGGGCATGGCGTTGGCTACGTTCTCGCTGACCCTGCTCGGCGCACTGGGCGAGCGCTATGCCTCGATCGCGCAGGCCACGGTGGCCCTGTCGATCTACGCCATGATCGGCATGGACCAGCATGGCAGCCGCGATCCGCTGGTCGCCTGGCACGGCGCGGCGCTGCTGCTGATCGGCGCCACCTGGTACGGCGTGCTGTCGATCCTGTGGACCATCCTGTTCGCCAATCGCCCGGTGCGCGAGCGGCTGTCGCGGCTGTTCTTCGAGTTGGGCCGCTACCTCAAGCTCAAGGCCGATCTGTTCGAACCGGTGCGCCAGAGCGACCTGCATGCACGCCGGCTGGCCTTGGCCGAACAGAACGCCAAGGTGGTCGGCGCGCTCAATGCGGCCAAGACCGCCATCATGAGCCGCTTCGGCCGCTCGGGGCGGCCGGGCGTGCAGTCGGGCCTGTATTTCCGGCTGTATTACATGGCGCAGGACTTCCACGAGCGCGCCAGCTCCTCGCACTATCCCTACGAGGCGCTCACCGACGCGTTCTTCCACAGCGACGTGCTGTATCGCTGCCAGCGCCTGCTCGCCCTGCAAGGCAAGGCGTGCGCGGCGTTGGGCGAGGCGATTCGCCTGCGCCAACCGTTCGATTACGGCGACAGCAGCCGCCTTGCCACCGAAGACCTGCGCCAATCGCTGGATTATCTGCACGCGCGCGCCGACCCCGCACTGGCCCGCCTGCTCGGCGCGCTGGAGCTGCTGGTGACCAATCTGCAGAGCATCGAACGCAGGTTGTCGGAAGCGGCGCAATCCGATTCCACCAGCGACAACCTCGACACCCGGCTGCGCGATTCCTCGCCGCACACCTTGCGCGAAATGGGCGCGCGGCTGGTGCAGCAACTCACGCCCGGCTCGGTGCTGTTCCGCCATGGCCTGCGCATGGCCATCGCGCTGCTGGTGGGCTACGCCATCATGCAATCCATCCACGCCGACAACGGGTACTGGATCCTGCTCACCACCGCATTCGTGTGCCGGCCCAACTACGGCGCCACGCGCCTGCGGCTGGTGCAGCGCATTGCCGGCACCTTGATCGGCCTGGTCGCCACCTGGGCGCTGATGCAGCTGTTCCCCACCACCGAAGTGCAGCTGCTGCTGGCGCTGGCCGGCGCGCTGGTGTTCTTCATCACCCGCACCGATCGCTACATGCTGGCCACCGCCGGCATCACGGTGATGGCGCTGTTCTGCTTCAACCTGCTGGGCGATGGCTTCGTGCTGATCTGGCCGCGCCTGATCGACACCCTGATCGGTTGCGCGATTGCCGCGGCCGCCTCGTTCCTGATCCTGCCGGACTGGCAGGGCCGCCGGCTGAACCAGGTGATGGCCACGGTGCTGGCCAGCTGCGCGCGTTATCTGGCCCAGGTGCTGGAGCAGTACGCCAGCGGCAAGCGCGACGACCTGCCCTACCGCATTGCGCGCCGCGACATGCACAACGCCGATGCTGCGTTGTCGGTGGCCTTATCCAACATGCTGCGCGAACCCGGCCGCTATCGGCGCAATCTAGATGCGGGCTTTCGCTTCCTGGCGCTGTCCAACACCTTGCTCGGCTATCTGTCGGCACTGGGCGCGCACCGCGCCGCACTGGAGGGCGAACACGACGCCACCATCGCGCAAGCCGGCGAATATCTGCAGCGCGCACTGAGCGAGATCGCCAGCGCCCTTGGCCAACGCCAACCGCTGCCGGCGCACGACGAAAGCGAAGAACTGGCCACCGCCGAAGCGCTGGAACACCATCCGGTGCAACTACCGCCCAAGCAACGCCTGGTGCGCGACCAACTGGCATTGACGCTGCGCCTGCTGCCCAAGCTCCGCGCTGCAGCGCTGGCGGTGACAACGGCGCCGGCGGAGAACACGCCGCGTCTGGCGGCCAGCAAGACCTAGCCGCCAGCGGTCGACAGGCATGGGCGCCGCGCCGTACATGCAGCCTCGATGCGGTAAGCGATGTCGAACACGGCCATGCCGCGTATTCGCCACTGCGTGCAACCGCTGCGTCGTCGCCCCACCGGCCACGCTCACTTCCACTGCCTGCGCGCCACGCTCAGCCCCACCCAACCCAGTGCCGCTGCAGCCAGTACCGCGCCGCCGATCACCACACCCATCCACCCGGCCTGCGCATACGCGGCCGTGCCCAACGTCGACCCCACGGCACCACCGATGAAATAGCAGGTGATGTAGGCCGAGGTGATGCGATTGCGCGCCGCCGGGTTGCGCTGATAGATCACGCTCTGGTTGGCGATATGCACGCCCTGCACTGCGATATCCAGCAGCAGCACGCCGACGATCAGCAGCCCGATCGACTGCGGCGCAAACGCGAGCAAGCCCCACGACAGCAGCAACATCGCCAGCCCGCCCCAGCTCACGCGGTCGCCATGGCCGTGATCGGACCAATGCCCGGAACGATTGGCCGCCAGTGCACCGGCCGCACCGATCAGGCCGAACAAGCCGATCACCGCAGTGCCATAGCCATAACTCGGCCCGGACAACAAAAACGCCAGCGTGGTCCAGAACATGCTGAATCCTGCAAAGATCAGCCCGCCCAGCACCGCGCGCGAACGCAGCACCGCATCGTCGCGCAGCAGCGCCAGCACCGAGCCCACCAACTGCGGATACGCCAGTTGCGCGTTGCCGGGATGGCGCGGCAGCCCGCGCCACAACAGCCCGGCGGTGAGCAACAACGCGACCGAGGCGATCCAGTACACCGTATGCCAGCCGCCGACACCGGCCAGCACGCCGGCCGCGGTGCGCGCCAGCAAGATCCCCAGCAGCAACCCGCTCATCACCGTGCCGATCACCCGGCCACGCTCGTGGGGCGCCGCCAGCGTGGCGGCGAACGGCACCAGGATCTGCGCCGCCACCGAGCTGGCGCCGGTCACGATGGTGCCGACCAGCAACATCGCAAAACTGTGCGAACTGGCGCTCACCAGCAGCCCGAGCGCGCTCAGCACGAACAGGCCCACGATCAGGCCGCGGCGCTCCAGCCGGTCGCCAAGCGGCACCAGCAACAGCAACCCTGCCGCGTAAGCCAGCTGCGCCGCGGTGACCACCGCACCGGCACTGCGCACCTGGATGCCGAACGCCTGCGCCAGCGTTTCCAGCAGAGGCTGGGCGTAGTAATTGCTCGCCACCGCCAACCCGGTGGCGGCAGCCATCAGCAGCACCAGGCGACGGGGCAAGGGCGGGTGGGAGGTGGGCTCGGCCTGCATGGCTGCTGCCTGGTCAAGGAATATGCACAGTGTGGGCAGCCGGCACGCATCTTTCCAATGTATTGTTTTCACCATCGCCATCTTTTTTCGAGATTGCATGCTGACCTTGCGCCAACTGGAATTTGCCATTGCCGTGGCCGAAGAAGGCGGCTTCACCGCTGCTGCGCGCCGCTGCAACACCGTGCAATCGGCGCTCAGCCACCAGGTCGCCAAGATCGAAGAGACCTTCGGCGCACGCCTGTTCGAACGCGGCACCCGCCAGGTGCGGCCCACCGCCGCCGGCGAGGTGTTCCTGCACAATGCCCGCCAGACCCTGCGCGCTGCCGAGCGCCTGCACGAGGAAATGGCGCAGGCCCTGGGTACCGTGCGCGGGCGGCTGGCGTTGGGACAGATTTCCTCGCTCACCACCGTGCAACTGCCGACGTTGCTGCAGCAGTTCCGCAGCGCGCATGCGCGGGTGGACGTGCATCTGCGCACCGCCATGAGCGAGGCCTTGCTGCACGATCTGGGCGAAGGCCGGCTGGATGTCGCCCTGGTGGGGGTCGGCCCGCAGCTTGCGGTGCCGGCGCAGCGCCTGCTGCTGCATGAAGAGGCCTTGGCCTTGATCGTGGCACCGGGCCACCGCTTTGCCGCACGCAAACGGGTGGCACTGGCCGAGCTGGACGACGAACCGATGGCCGGGCTGGTTCCCGGTGCCGGCGTGCGCGGCATCATCGATGCTGCGTTTGCGCACGGGGGCCTGCGGCAACGCCAGCAGTACGAAGTCACCCATGCCGATCTGGTGCGCGAACTGGTCGCCGCCAACCTGGGCGTGGGCATCGTCCCGCAGACCATGGCCGGGGCCATGCACGGCGTGGTCGCGGTGGCCTTGAAGGAGCGTTACCGCTTTCTGACCTACGCGGTGTGGCGGCCCGATCCCAGCCCGGCCGCACGCGCCTTCGTGGCCTTACTGCGCGCCCAGCACGCGCAACGCAGGCCGCCGGCACCTAGAAGCCGCTGAGCGCAGCCGCCATCCACCAGCACGCCGTGGAAGCCTGCTAGGCTGCGCGCGTTCGCAAAGGAAACTGCATGTCCGGTCACAGTCAGTTCGCCCTGCTCAGGCAGCGCCGCTTCTTGCCGTTCTTCGCTGTCCAGGCGCTGGGCGCGTTCAACGACAACGTCTATCGGCAGGCCATCATCGGCCTGTTGTTCTATCTCGGCATCGATGCCGCCCAGCGCACGCTGTATACCAACCTGGCGCCGGCATTGTTCATCCTGCCGTACTTCCTGTTCTCCGCGCTGGCCGGGCAGATTGCCGAGAAGCTGGAAAAACAGAAGCTCATCGTGATCACCACCACGATGGAGATTGCGATCATGTCGCTGGCCGCAGTGGGCTTCATCACCGAGAACATGGTGATCCTGCTGATTGCGCTGTTCTGCACCGGCCTGCAGTCCACGCTGTTCGGGCCAGTGAAATATTCGATCCTGCCCTCGGTGCTGAAACCGGAAGAACTCACCGGCGGCAACGGCCTGGTCGAAATGGGCACCTCGATCTCGATCCTGTGCGGCATGATCTTCGGCGGACTGATCTTCCAGATCGCCGGCAGTCATGGGCCGGAGGCTGCCGCCACCGCGGTGATCGCGATTGCCGTCACTGGCAACCTGGTGGCGCGGCTGGTACCGCGCGTCGACGCCGGCGCGCCCGAGCTGAAAATCAACTGGAACCCCATCCCCGAATCGCGCGCCATCATGCGCTTGACCCGGCGCACGTTGGCGGTGCGCAACGCGGTGTTGGGCGTGTCCTGGTTCTGGTTCGTCGGCACCGTGCTGACCGCGCAGCTGCCCACCTATGCGCAGCTCAACCTGGGCGGCCAGCAGGACCTGTACGTGTTCGCGCTGGCGCTGTTTTCGATCGGCACCGGCGCCGGCTCGCTGCTGTGCGAACGCCTGTCCGGGCGCACCGTGGAAATCGGCCTGGTGCCGCTGGGCGCGTTCGGCATCAGCGCCTTCCTGCTGGACCTGTACTTCGCCCGGCCTGGCGCGGCGCCGGCCACCGGCCTGTCGATCGGCCAGTTCGTGCAGCAGCCCGGCAGCGTGCGGCTGATCATCGACCTGGTCGGCATCGGCCTGTTCACCGGCCTGTTCGTGGTGCCGTTGTTTGCGCTGATCCAGAGCCGCACGCCCAAGGCCGAGCTCTCGCGCGTGATCGCCGGGCTCAATATCCAGAACTCGTTGTTCATCGTGGCTGCGGCGGTCATCGGTATCGCGCTGCAGTTGCCGCAGGTGGTGCTGTTCGGGGTGCGGATTCCGCTGCCGGGCCTGAGCATTCCGCAAGTGTTCCTGGCGCTGGCGATCGCCAACACGCTGGTGGCACTGTGGATCTTCACCCTGGTGCCCGAATTCCTGATGCGCTTCCTCAGCTGGGTGCTGGTGAGCGTGTTGTACCGCCTGCGCGCGCGCAACATCGACGCGCACGTGCCCGACGAGGGCGCTGCCCTGCTGGTGTGCAACCACGTCAGCTACATGGACGCGCTGATCCTATCGGCGGTGATCCCGCGTCCGGTGCGCTTTGTCATGTACTACAAGATCTTCCGCATCCCGGTCATGCGCTGGATCTTCCGCACCGCCAAGGCCATCCCGATCGCCGGCGCGCGCGAAGACCCCGCATTGATGCAGCAGGCCTTCGACCGCATCGATGCCGCATTGGCCGATGGCGAGCTGGTGTGCATCTTCCCCGAGGGCGCGTTGACCAAGGATGGCGAAATCGCCCCCTTCAAATCCGGCGTGGAAAAGATTCTGCAGCGCCGCAACGTGCCGGTCATTCCGATGGCGCTGCGCGGCATGTGGTCGAGCATGTGGAGCCGGCGCGACACGCGCCTGGGCCGCATGCGGGTGCCGCGGCGGATGCGCGCGCAGATCGACGTGGTGGCAGGGGCAGCGGTTGCCGGCGATCAGGCCAGTGCCGCGCTGCTCGAACAACAGGTGCGCGCGCTGCGGCAGGATCAGCCCTGAGCCCGGCCGGTGCAGGCTTTGCGTCCATGGCGCGCCGCGAGTAGCCTGTGCGCCATTGCACGCTTTGCCGTCGCAGCCGCCAAGCGGACGCGGCCGGTCGTACCGGGGGACGTCGTTGTGCTCAACATCATCGCGCCTGAGGCGTCTGCCGTGACCGGCGGGCGTCACGCATTCCAGCGGCTGGCTGTGCCGGCAGCGATGGGCATGCCGCCGCATTCGTTCGCTGCGCAGGCGTGGAGCGCCCGTTCGCTGGCGCGAGCAGCCATCCGGCACCGCGAGACGCTACTCGCCGCTGCCGCGACCGACACGCCGGCCCCGGCTCACACGCGCGCCAAAGCGCGCATGAGAGTCATCCGGCCGTCGTCAGCGCACACCGGGCGCATCACCGCCGCGCATGGCGCCCGATAATCCACCCCACTCACCCATCAGTTCGCTGTTGTTTACCACCCAAGGAGCTTCACCATGAGTGCCATGCCACCGCCGATCCATCCCTCGTCCAGCGCCGCGCCCGGCCCGGTACCGAATCACCTGATCTGGGCGATCGTTTCCACCGTGCTGGGCTTTTGCCTGTGCTGCCCGGCGCTGATCTCCGGCATCGTGGCGATCGTGTTTTCCAGCAAGGTCAACGGCCTGCTCAACCAGGGCGACATCGACGGCGCACGTCGCGCCTCCAACACCGCCAAGACCTGGTGCATCGTGACCAGCGTGCTGGCCGCGATCGGCCTGCTGATCAACATCGGCATGGTGGCCACCGGCGGCATGCAGGGCTACATGGACTACATGCAGCAGTTGCAGCACATGCAGTAATGGAACTGCGTCCACGCCACTGGCTTGGACTGGGGGCGGCCACCAGCGTGGCCGCCCTTGGCGTATCGTTGCTGTATCGCTTCGATCCGAATGCGGGCAACAGCCCGTTCCCGCCCTGCGTGTTCCGCGCCGTCACCGGCTGCTATTGCCCCGGCTGCGGCATGACCCGCGCACTGTATGCGCTGGTCCACTTCGACCTGCCCGGCGCCTTCGCAATGAATCCGGCCGCCGTGCTCGGCCTGTTCACCCTGCCCGGCCTGATCGCCTGGAAAGCCGGCTGGCGCGCACGCTGGTTTGCCCCGGTGGTGGCCGTGATGTCCGAACCGAAGTTCTGGTTATGGGCATTGCCGATGTACTGGATCGCAAGGAATCTGCCGTGGTACCCGTTTACGCTGCTGGCGCCGGGTTAGACCGCGAACAAGCGCGATGCGCCGAGGTTCCCAGGCGGACGCGCGCTACACATTTTTTTGCACGACATCATGCGCGGCGCTACCGCACCCATCCCGCAATCACCAACAACGCCAGCACCCCCAACCACAGCAGCAGCACACGCCAGACCAGGCTCATCGCATCGCGGACTTCCGGCAGGCGGCGCCACACCGGTACCAGGCCCGAATCGGTGTAGTCGTGCGCCTCCTCGCGTAGCTCGGCGCTGACGCTGGCACGCGCCACAGCACCGAGAAAATGCGGTTCCAGCGACCAGCGGTTGCCATGCGCTTCGCGCCAGGCGCGGAACACGGTGTCGAAGTTACCCACCAGCGCCATCGACATCGTCATCAACTGCGCCACCGGCCATTCCAGCACCGCCAGCAGCCAACGTGCGCCGGCCAGATTGCGGGGCGGCAGCAACACGGCCAGCGGGCTTTCCACCGCCAGCGCAGTGAGCCGATACAACACCGCGCCGAACGGCCCCAGCAGCAGAAACCACCACAGCACCGCGAACCAACGCCGCAGGCCGTTGACCACCACCGCTTCCACCAGCGATGGCGCGTCTTCATGCACGCTGCCGCCGGCGGCCTGCAGGTGCGAAATCGCTTCGCGCCGCGTGTGCGGCTCGTCGGCGTCGATGACCGCTTCCACATCGCGATCCAGATCGCGCGGCCCCCAGGTCCAGGCCAGCACCGCCACGCCGAACAGCAAATCCAGAAAACCGTGCCAGACATCGTCCAGCAGCCACTGCACCAGCAGCACCACCAGCGCCGGCAGCACCGCCAGCAGCACGCCATAGCGCCCTTGCCACGCACCGCGCCCGGCCGCGTAACCGTCCAGCCGGCGCAGCCATTGGCCGAACCAGGCGAAATTGCGCAGCCTGGCTACCTGCGCCGGTACCAGATGGCCCAGCGTGAGCGCGACGACGACGGCAACCAAGGTGGTGAACATGGGCAGGCCTCCTCAGCCGAGTCTAGCCGAGCGGACGCGAGCGCCGCTGCAACACTGCAAAAGCCGGCCTGGCTCAGCCATGCGCACGATGCCAATGCTCGATCAACGCACGCGCAATGGAAATGCGCGGCGGCAACCCGATGTCGCCCTCGCCGGCCAGCGCAGCGCTGACCTGCGCATGGCTGACCCAGCGCGCGTCTTCCAGCTCACCGGTGACCTGCGGCACCTCGGTCGCTGCGGCACGCGCGGTGAAGCCCAGCATCAGCGCGCCCGGGAAGGGCCACGGCTGCGCGCCCAGGTAGCGGCAGTCCTGCACATGCACGCGGGTTTCCTCGAACACCTCGCGCGCCACGGTCTGCTCCAGCGACTCGCCCGGTTCGACGAACCCGGCAATCACCGAGTAACGTCCTGGGGCCCAACTGGCCTGACGACCAAGCAGCAAGCGCGCTCCATCGCTGACCGCCACGATGATGGCCGGGTCCACGCGCGGGTAATGCTCGATCTGGCATTGCGTGCAGTGCGCAATGAAGCCGGCGCGCCGGAACGCGATCGCACCGCCGCAGACACCGCAAAAACGCGTGCGCGATTGCCAGTGCAACATGGCGCGTGCATAGGCGAAGGCGGTAGCGATCTCGGCAGGCCAATCGGCGGCGGCCTGGCGCAGATCGATCCGCTGCGGCGCCTGCACCGCGACAATGTCGGCCGGCACACAAAACCAGCCCACCGCATCGCGCAGACCCAGGAAGATCGCAGCCTCCGGCCCGTCGCCCAGTTCGGCGCCATCCAGCAACAACGGCTGGCCATCGGCATCGGCCAGCGCCGCGCCTTTGGCGTCGATCAACAGCACACGGCCCTGCGGCCACAGACGCGCCAGGGCGTCGGGATCGTCACGCAACATATCGCCGCGATCGAGCGGCGCGTGGGTGAAGGCAAAACCGGAAGATGAAAAAAGAGACTCTGACATCGGCGCAAGCCTGCCGATAATCGGCAGCGCCTGCAACCATCGTACGCACTCGACCGAGCGCGCCTGCGGTGCGTGTTCAGACGCGGGCGCCGCCCGCGCTGGCCACCGGCTTGGAACGTGGTTCACGCCTGGTCGCGCGGCCCCCATCACGGGACCGCGCGCAGGCGCGGCCATGCCAGTACACGCACGTTCGCCAATGGTCACGGCAGTGCGCTGCACCGGCTGCAGTGAAGAACCGTGCAGGTGCGGGCTTGGGATACGCCCGCACCTGCACGGTTCTTTCGGCAGGGTCAAGCAACGAGCGCTGTATCAGCGCTGCTTGTCCAACAGCTGATGCCGCACCGCCACGATGCACGGCTCGTTCGTCAACAGATGGGCGAAGGCCGAGTTGTCGCTGGAGTTGCCGGTGCCGATATCCACCAACGCCACCTGGTTGCTGCCACGCCGCTTGAAGCTGGCGATGGCGGTCTGCGCGTTCTTGAGCGGAATGGTGGCATCGTTGGACGAACCGCACAGCAAGGTCGGGGTTTGCGGCGCCCACGCCAGCAGATCGTTGCGCGCCAGATCCTGGCGGAACGGGTTGGCGGGGTTGCTGGCAAAGTCGCGGTAGAAGCCAGGCTGGAAATACGCCTTGATTTGATCGATGCCTGGCAAGGTGTCGCCGAGAAACAGATCGGTCAGGCTTTGCTTGCCCGGGAACAAGGGCTCCACTTTGGCAGTCCACGGCTCCTGAAACACCTGTCCGGGCTCCAGATAGATGTTCTTGTAGGTGTGCTGCATCGCGACGATGGCATAGCTGCCCAGAATGATGCCGAAGCTGCTTTCGCCTACCGCATTGCTGCCGCTCCAGCTGTCCAAAAATGTCTGCTGCAGCGCGTAAGGCCCGGAGATCGGCGCACTGGCCACCAGATGGAATTCCTTGGACAGATGCGTCTCTATCTCACGCTGGGTGGCCATCGCCGTGTGGCCGCCCTGCGAATAACCCGACAGCATCACCTTGCCGGACAGCGGCGTGTTCAAGCGCTGCAACACACTGCGCGCCGCACGCATCGCATCGATGGTCGCACTCGCCTCGGTCGCGCTGTGCAAATACGGGTGATAACCGTAGTTGGACTTCCCGAGCCCCAGATAATCACTGCTGACCACGACATACCCCTGGCTGGCCAGGCGCGTGACCAGTGGGTCGTTGCCCTTGGCATCGCGGATGTCCTTGGCCTGCTCCTCAGTGCGAACCGTTCCGGTCGGACGTCCCCAGCCGAGCAACGGATACGGCCCTACGCACCGCTCGCCATCTGGAACCAGCAGCACGCCAGATGCGGTTGCAGGTTCGCCTTCGACACCGACGGTTGCATAGGTGAATTCGGCGACACGGACATTGCATTTGGGCTGTTCGGCCTGCGGCTCGGAGGCCAGCATCGCGCCGATCGCGTCACGGCTGTAGCTGGTCAGGAAATTGCTGGTAAGCAAGGTACCGCGCGCGGGCGCGGCCTGCGCGGCGGGTGCAAGCACTGCGCTGGCGATGCCCAACATGGCCGCCAGGCCAAACGCCGATCGGGAGTTGATCTGCAACATGAAGTAATGCTCTCTTGGGGAAGGACGGAACAGACGCGCAGCAATCAGCCGACACCGGATCGGTGCCGGTGCCCGATCCAGGTGCGGAACGAGCGGGAACGCTCACTGCACCACGGCGTGGAATCGACACAAGGCATGGCATGCGCATCAGCACGGTGTCGCACACGACTGCGGTGGATCAGCGTGGACAAGCGGCAATGCCTGGAGAAAACGCGCATATCGTGGCGCCAGCGGTGAGCACGCACGCAGTATGGTCATCCGGATCTGCGCACCATCGCGCACGCACGAAGCTGGCGCGCGCGCCGCGAAACCTGCAGCGCAGAAAGTGGCGTGGCGCGTTACGCGCGCGTGCAGATCGCCCGCCTCGCGGGCGCAGCCCAAGCAATCGGGTGCGTGCCCGGCGATCGACCGCCAGCGACTCGCCGCATTCCTGCCGTCGTGCTGAAGCAACCTGCAGCGCCGCGCATGACGCAGGCATTTTCAACTACGCACGTGGTTCGCAACGACGCGCGCGGTTCGCTCGTCTCCACGTGGCGCACAGCGCTGTCATCGTCTTGAAGCATTGCCGCAGTCATTGCGCAACGTGGAAGCACTCACACGCATGCCTGACCAGTGGCGGCCATGTACGCACTGCGCAGCTCGGGTTGGCCGCCTCATCGTGATGGCGGCCGGCGGTCGCCGACGAACTGCAGCCGCACAACAAGCGATGCACCACCCTCATCACAGCGCGCACTGCAAGGCGAGCGAGGCATACCGGCCAGTCCCGCCACCTGCAACGCCCACCTCATCGCGAGCCGGTCAACATCTCACGCAAACAGCGCGCAGCCCTGCCGCGATCGATCACACGTTCGGCAATGCCTTGGCATCAACGCAGGTGCCTGCAGGAATAGGCGCTACGCGCCAGCAATTCGCATTTGCCCAGATACGTCGAACGATCCGCATCTATCCAGAGGCAATCAGACGCTGAAGCTGCTTCCGCACCCGCAGGTGGTCTTCGCATTGGGATTGCGGATGACGAACTGGGCGCCGGTCAGGCTTTCGGTGTAATCCACCTCGGCGCCCATCAGGTATTGCAGGCTCAGGGGATCCACCAGCAGCGTCACGCCATCGGTGGCCACGGCCAGATCGTCCTCGGCGCGGTTCTCGTCGAACTCGAAACCGTACTGGAAACCGGAACACCCTCCGCCCTGGATGTACACGCGCAATGCCAGGTCGGCGTTGCCTTCTTCCTGGATCAGCTCGCGCACCTTGGCGGCAGCGGCCACGGAGAAGTTCAGTGGCCGGTCGATGGACTGGTAGTCCGGCGCCGGGGCGACAGTAGGAAGCGAAACGAGCGTACTCATGGCGCCAGCATGGGGGCCAGACGGTCCTACTTCAAGCCAGGCCGCCGCATCGGCTGCCGCGGCATTCACCGCGCATGCCGCACTCAGGCGTCGGCGGTTTCGGCCTGCAACGCCGTGGCCGGCTCGGCACGGCCGGCTTCCGGCGCCGGCAGCGCCGCGGTTGCACCGGCCGTCGCGGCATGGATCAGCCGCCCGGTGAGCTGCGCGCCGGCGCTCATTTCCACCACCTGGTAGTGCACATTGCCCTGCACGCGCGCATTGGCGGCCAGTTCGACCCGCTCGGCCGCATGCACATCGCCGGTCAGCTGGCCGTTGATGATCACCACCGGCGCACGCACCTCGCCTTCGATGCTGCCCTGCTCGGCCACCGTGAGGGTCGCGCTGGCGCCGTCTTCGGCGATCACCTTGCCCAGGATGCGGCCTTCCACATACAGCCCGCCGCTGAACATCAGGTCGCCGCGGATGACCACCTGCGGCCCGATCAAGGTATCGACCACGGTCTGCGCACCACGGTTGGACTTGTTTCCGAACATGAGCTACTCCCCCGCGCCATTGCCGGCGACTTTCCAATCGAATGTCTGACTGACCGGCGCCCCATCGCCGCTCAGGGAGATTTTGACACGTTGCGGGGTGAAATCCTTCGGCAGGATCACGCTACCGTCCAGCTGCTGGAAATAGCGGAACGAGTACGGCTGCCCGGCGGCATCGGGCTTCTGGTGCAATTCGTTCCAGCTCACCGTCACCAGCTTGCCGGCGCGCACGCCTTCCACCGCAAAGCGCAGCTGGCCCTGGCTGATCGCGCCGCGGTTGAGGTTCTGGGTCAGCACCACGCTGTAATTCCAGGTGCCGCCGGCTTCGGCAGTGAATTGCACCGAGTGCGCGTTGAGCCCCTTGCGCTGCGCGGTGGAGCCCACCAGCCGCTCGTAGAACGCCACGTCGGCGCGCAGCGCGGCGATCTGCTCGTCGCGCTCGGCCAGCGAGGCCTGCACTTCGGTATTGGCCGCGCGGCTGATCTTGTCGGACATCGCCAGATTGACCTGGCGCTGCTGCAACTGCTCGATCTGCCGACGTTGCTGGGCCTGGCTGCGTTGCGCCTGCTGCAGCGCTGCCTCGGCCTTCACCAGCCGCGGTGCGGCCGTGCGCGTGGCCATCCACCACACCCCGCCCAGCGAAGCCAGCCACACGATGGCCACCAGCAGCCACAACCAGCGGCGACCGGGCCGGCCGCCGCCGGAGGCACGTTGGACGATCTGCACGCGTGCGGCTGGTCTCATAGGCATCGGGTCCGGACGGGCCGGCGCAATCATGGGCGGCGTAGTGTGCCAGAGCCCAGACAATGGTCGCGCTGGCGTTGGACCGGCGGTTATCCCAAAGTTCTGCGATAGTTCTGCAATTGTTTGCAGGGAACCACGCCATGAGCGAAGCGCATCTGTTCGTGATCGGCATCCTGCTGGCCTGGCTGGCCGGCATCCGGGTCTATCTCACCGTGTTCGGCGTCGGCCTGGCCGGCCTGCTGGGCTGGATCGACTTGCCGCCGGCGCTGCATCCGGCGCAGTCGTGGTGGGTCCTGGGCACCTCCGGCGCGCTGGCAGTGGCCGAGTTCTTCGCCGACAAGATCCCGGGGGTGGATTCGGGCTGGGACCTGCTGCAGACGCTGGCCCGCGTGCCCGCTGGCGCCTTCCTGGCCGCGGCAACGCTCTCGCCCGATGGGGACCTGGGCGCGGGCGCCCTGGCGGCCGGTGCCGGCGTGGCGCTGACCAGCCACACGCTCAAGGCCGGCACGCGCGCACTGCTCAACACCTCGCCCGAACCGGCCAGCAACTGGATCGCCTCGCTGGCCGAGGACACCATCGCCACCACGGCCTTGGCACTGGCACTGGCGCACCCCTGGCTGGCACTGGGTCTTGCGGTGGGTTCCAGCCTGCTGGCGGGGCTGGTGGTGTGGTGGGTCTGGCGATTGCTGTGGCGGGGCATGCGTCGGCTGGTTGCGCCGATGCGCCCCGCCGCTACGCCAACTGCACGCAGCTCCCCGCTACCGTGAAGTTCATCGCATAATCACAGCGACTGTAGGGAGTATCGATGGCCGCCCGAGATCCGGTTTCTTCCACCACACGTGACGACACCGCCACGCGTAATCGTCCACTTCGCGCCGAGACGCCGCCGGCCGACCACTGGCGTCGCTGGGCCGATGAGGTTGCGTCGCCGGTCGACACCGCTGTGCCGGTGAGCGCGGCGATCATTCCTGCGCCTGCCGCTGCAGCGGTGCCCAGCCCGGCCGCGGCCGTGTCGGCGCCGCGCGCGTCGGCGGCCAGCGGCAGCGCGCGTGCTGCCGCAGCATCGGCGCCCACGGCGTTACCCACATCGGCAGCGGCCACCGCGCCGCACGACGGCGAGGACAATGTCGCCGCCGATGCGCCGTACCGCGTCCTCATCGTCGAGGACGACCGCTCGCAGGCCTTGTTTGCGCAGAGCGTGCTGCATGGCGCCGGCATGCATGCGCAGGTCGAAATGACCGCCGCCAGCGTGCCGCAGGCGATCCAGGACTATCACCCGGATCTGATCCTGATGGATCTGCACATGCCCGAGCTGGACGGCATCCGCCTGACCACGCTGATCCGCCAGCAGCCCGGTCAGCAGTTGCTGCCGATCGTGTTCCTGACCGGCGACCCGGACCCGGAGCGCCAGTTCGAAGTGCTCGACAGCGGCGCCGACGACTTCCTCACCAAGCCGATCCGCCCGCGCCATCTGATCGCTGCGGTGTCCAACCGCATCCGGCGCGCACGCCAACAGGCGCTGCAGCAAGCCGGCGAACAGGTCAGCGCGCGCAGCAATCCGGAAACCGGTCTGCCCACCCGCGGCCACGTGATGGACCTGCTCGCCGATGCGCTGGAGCGCAAGCAGTCCGGCGGCCTGTTCTTCATCGAGATCGCCAGCGCGCTCGGCCTGCGCGAGCGCTACGGCTATGCCGCCTACGAGCGCCTGATGACCCAGGCCGGGCACCGCCTGGCCAGCGCCGCCCAGCCCTACCCGCTGGCGCGCCTGAACGACAACAGCTTCCTGCTGCTGGCCGTCGACATGCCCGAAGCCAGCCTGGAACAGCAGGCATTGGAGATCCGCCAGCGGCTGTCTGCCAACGCCTTCCCGGTGCGCGAAGAAGAATCCGTGCACGTGCGCTGCGCCATCGGCGTGGCACCGCTGGGCGAGGGCTTCGACGACACCGGCAGCGCGCTGGAAGCGGTCGAACGCACCGCGCTGCAGGCACGCCTGCGCAGCGACGGCGTGCAGACCTACCTGGCGCCCAGCCAGGCCGAACAGCAGGAACAACTGCGGCTGGTCGAAGGCCAGCTCGAACTGGCCTATCAGCCGATCGTGGCCGTGGCCGGCGGCGACACCGCGCAGTACCAGGTGCTGCTGCGGCTGCGCCAGGCCGATGGCACCTTGCTCTCGGCAGGCCAGGTCATTCCTGCCGCAGAAGCGGCCGGGCGCATCGCCGATCTGGACCAGCAGGTCATGGACCACGCGCTGGGCCTGCTGCACCTGTACCAGCACGCCAGCCCGCCGCTGCGCCTGTTCGTCTCGCAATCGCCGCGCACGCTGGCCCGCGACGCCTTCGCCGACTGGCTGCTCAAGGCGCTGGTCGAACGTGGCGTGGCCGGCCAGTCGCTGATCGTGGATCTGCGCCTGGACGATGCATTGATCCATGCCGTCACCGTGCAGCAGTTCTGCGCCAAGTTGATGCCGGCCGGCGTGCAGTTCTGCCTCAGCCAGTTCGAACCCGGCGACGAAGCCAACGCACTGCTGGCCCAGCTGCCGCTGAGCTTCGTGCGCATGGCCAACCGCTTCGCCGATGCGCACGGCAACGCGGCGGTGCGCGACGAACTGCGCGGCGTCATCGACATCGCCCACCAGCGCGGCCTGCTGATCATCGGCCAACGCATCGAAGACCCGCAGGCCGCGGCTGCGATGTGGATGAGCGGCGTGGATTTCATCCAGGGCAACCTGGTGCAGACGGTCGGCAAGGAACTGGACTTCGACTTCACGAGCGCGGTGCTCTGAGTGAGAGAGCGGGCAGCAGGTCTTCGCGCCTGGAGCATCTTGGCAGTGCTGGCCGCGCTGGCGGCCGCACTCGGCGCAGGCCTGCAATGGTCGTCGCTGCAAGGCCCCTGGCGCGCCGTCAGCGCGGTGTCGGCAGTACTGGCGGTGGTCTGCGGGCTGTGCGCCGCACTTGCGGCCCACCGGGCTGCCCAGGCGCAGCATGCGTTGGCACAGCGCCTGGAAGAGGCCGACTTGGCCCGCGAACGCTTGCAGCAGGAACTGCGGCGCCACGGCGAACTCGAACAGGAACTGTTGCGCGCCAAGCAGGCCGCCGAGGCCGCCACCCTGGCCAAGGGCGAATTCCTGGCCACCATGAGCCACGAGATCCGCACCCCGCTCAACGGCATCATTCCGATGCTGGAGCTGATCTCCAGCGGCCAGCTCAGCGTTGACCAGCGCGACATGCTGCAGACCGCCACCGGCAGCTCGCTGCAGCTGCTGCGCATCGTCGACGACATCCTCGATTACTCCAAGCTCGAAGCCAACAAGCTCGAACTGGAAATCACCACCTTCAACCTGCGCGAGCTGCTCGACGGCGTCATCCAGTTGCTGCAGCGCACCGCCGAAGGCCGCCAACTGCGCCTGAGCCTGGATATCGAACCGTCGGTACGGCTGCTGGTGCGCGGCGACCCGATCCGCCTGCGCCAGGTGCTGGGCAACCTGATCGGCAACGCCATCAAGTTCACCGAACGCGGCAGCGTCGACATCCAGCTGCGCCGCCTGGGCGAAACGCGCGCCCAGCACCTGCTGCGCTTCCAGGTGCGCGACACCGGCATCGGCATCGCCCCGGACCAGCAGGCACGCCTGTTCCGCTCCTTCGCACAAGCCGATGCCTCCACCACGCGGCTGTACGGCGGCACCGGCCTGGGGCTGGCGATCTGCAAGCGCATCATCGACCTGATGGGCGGCCGCATCGGGGTGGAATCCGAACCCGGGCGCGGCTCCACCTTCTGGTTCGAAATCCCGCTGCTCAAGGTCATCGGCGATCTCCAGCAGGCCACCGACGCCGATGCCGCACGGGTGATGGTGATCAGCTCCGACGCGCGCCTGTCGCAACGCCTCAAGCGCCTGCTCGACAGCTGGGGGGTGTCGCACGTGCTCATGGAAACCACCCAGGAAGCGCTCGAACGCGTGCGCCGGCACAACGACAGCGAGGGCTTCCGTTGCGTCATCGCCGACCACGACACGTTGCGCTACAGCGCGCGCGCGGTGCACCGCGCGCTCGCCCGCCCGGAAAACGCCAACAGCGCGCGGCTGATCTGGCTGTACGGCGAAGAACCGGTGCCGGCCGAACTGCAGGATCACGCCACCCTGGTGCCGCGACAGAGCCCGGACGAAACCCTGCGCGCCCTGGTGCTGCCGCCCGAGCCCAAGCCCGCCCACGTCACCACGCTGGCCTCGGCGATGATCCCCGAGCCATTGCCGCCGCCGATGGCCAATGCGCGCGAGGTGCGCATCCTGCTGGTCGAAGACAACCCGGTGAACCTGCTGGTCGCGCAGAAGCTGCTGGCCGTGCTTGGCTTCGAGGCCGACACCGCCACCGACGGTGAAGCCGCACTGGCCAGCATGGAATCCACCCGCTACGACATGGTCTTCATGGATTGCCAGATGCCGGTGCTGGATGGCTATGCCGCCACCCGCCGCTGGCGCGCGATGGAAACCGAGAGCGGCGGCCGCCCGATTCCGATCGTGGCCATGACCGCCAACGCCATGGCCGGCGATCGCGAACGCTGCCTGGCCGCCGGCATGGACGACTATCTGTCCAAGCCGGTCGCACGCGAACAGCTCGACGCCTGTCTGCAGCGCTGGCTGCCGCGTCAGGCGCTGCTGCCCGGCCCAAGCAGCGCCGGCCAGGCGACCCACGACCCCGAAAGCGCCAGCGCCGCTGCCCAGGCACGCGCACTGCCGATCCTGGACAACAGCGTGATCGACGAGCTGTACGAAGTGGCCGGCGCGGACACCATCACCATCCTGCAGCTGTTCCTGGAAGACGCACCGCTGATCATCGAGCAACTGGAAGCGGCCGCCGCCAACCGCGACAGCATGCAGCTTCGCGACCTCGCCCACACCCTCAAGTCCTCCAGCGCCAACGTCGGTGCGCAGGCGGTGTCCAACGCGGCCCGACGCATCGAACTGGCCGCCCGCACCGGCACCATCGAACGCCCCTCGGTCATGGTCGCCCTGGTCATCGCCGAATACGCCCGCGCCCGCCTGGCGCTGCTAGGCCAGGTCGCCCGCCTGCAAGCCGCCGCCAGCACCACAAATCCGTAGTCGCATCAGCGCTGTCGAAGCAGCAGCAGACGCCTGGCGCCGCCACCTGCATCGAACTGCTGAGGGATGCCATCCCGGCCGCGAACACGCTCGGGTAGAGCCGCCCTAACCACGAACGTTATTCGGCCGCTGCCCTGACAGCGCGGTGAGCGGCCCGGGATCCTGGTTCCGAAAGGACACCAGAGCCCCTCTCCTGCGGGAGAGGGGTTGGGGCGAGGGTAAGGACGAAGCCGCGCACTCTCACCCGGCAACAGAATCTGTAGAAGCAAATCATCAGCGAACAATCGCTGAGAACCCCGACCGGCAGCAGTACCGCGCATCCGCAAATTCAGGGCCAAACAAGACAGCCCTGACCATGCGCGTTCAGTCGTCCAGCTTGGTCAACAGGTAATTCGGCTCGCCGATGCGCGCCACCAGGTCCAGCTGGGTTTCCAGCCAGTCGATGTGCTCTTCTTCGGACTCCAGGATGTCCACCAGCAACTGGCGGCTCACGTAGTCCTTGACGGTCTCCGCATACGCCACCGCCTCGCGCAGCACGACAACCGCCTCGCGCTCCAGGGTCAGATCGCAGCGGAACATCTCGGTCGGGTTCTCGCCGATGCGCAGCTTGCCCAAGGCCTGGAAATTGGGCAGTCCTTCGAGAAACAGAATGCGGTCGGACAGCTTGTCCGCATGCTTCATCTCGTCGATGGATTCCTTGTACTCATGCTCGGCCAGTTCTTTCAGGCCCCAGTTCTTCAGCATCTTGGCGTGCAGGAAGTACTGGTTGATCGCAGTGAGTTCGTTGTAGAGCACCTTGTTGAGGTACTCGATGACCTTGGTATCGCCCTTCATGCGATGTCTCCGAGACAGTGAGCCGGCCGCACTCTAGCGCGTTGGCGCGGCACATGAAGGAACGCGAATCGTGATCAGTTGCGGGACGCGCCGCGGGCAGCTGCCAGTTGCCTGGCAGCTGCCAGCTGAAATCGCGGATCAGGCGTGGAACCGCCGCAGTCTTGTGCTGGCTATCAACGGGCGACCACTTCGCCGCAGGTGGCGCCGGCGAGGCAGGAATGGAACTGGCATTCGCGGCCCGGGCCGGATGCATCTGGCATCAGGTACCGCGTGGGAATCCCGGAACAGCCATCGTCGGGACTCGGCCCCGAGCACCTGCCTCAGGCGGCGCTGGCCAGCCCCAGGAGCGGCAACGGCAATGCGCGAGTGGCATGTGCCTGGTTCAACAGATCACCCGCCATCTCCAGGCATGAGCCGCAATTGGAGCCACAGCCGGTACGCATGGTCAGTTCGGCAAGGCTGGCGCAGCCATTCTCGGCCGCTTCGCGGATCTGGTGGTCGGTGACCCCATTACAGATGCAGACGTACACAGTATCGGTCGGGTGTTGGCGATCCGGAAAGGACCGGCGCTGATTGCACCGCAAACGAGAATAGGTGTCAATTCCATCCGTTAATCATTATTAATCCGCATCGCGCGAGCCCCGCTGCGCTTGCGCGGCCGCTTGCGTGGGCTGTCGTGCCCCGCCGCGCTGCTGCCCGGCAGCCACGCCTCCAGCGCACGTTGGGGCATCGCACCGACTGCCGCCGGGCCGGCCAGGCTTTGCGCAAGCGGCGCCAGATGACGCAGCGCGCGCGCATAGACGCCGCGCTTGAACATCACCACGTGCTCGACCGGATACCAGAAATCCACCCAGCGCCAGTGGTCGAACTCCGGGGTGTCGGTATGGTCGAGCTTGAGATGGGATTCATCGCCGGTGAACTGCAGCAGGAACCAGACCTGCTTCTGCCCGATACACACCTGCCGCTCATTGCGGCGCACTGCCCTGCTGGGCAGCCGATAGCGTAGCCAGCCAGGCGTGGCGCCGAGCAATTCCACATGCTCGGGCAACAACCCGGTTTCTTCGCGCAACTCGCGGTACATGGCTTCAACGGGTGTCTCATCGGTGTTCATGCCACCCTGCGGGAACTGCCAGCCGTCCCTGCGCACGCGTCGTGCCCAGAATACCTGACCGTCCTGCCGCATCAGCACAATGCCGACGTTTGGCCGGAAACCGTCCGGATCGATCACGATGCGGACTCCTGAAAATCTACTGCCACCGACTCTGCCACGGCGACGCCCGGCTCACAAGCTGAAAACGAAATGCTTGACAACAGCACGACGCATCGTGAGAATTGCCGGCTCCCTAGGCTATGTAGCTCAGCCGGTTAGAGCACAGCACTCATAATGCTGGGGTCGGTGGTTCGAGTCCACCCATAGCCACCAAGGTGTTCACGCCCTCACCGGCATGCAATAATCTTGGGCCAACACGTTTTATTGCCCCGTCGCCAAGCGGTAAGGCACCTGACTCTGACTCAGGCATTCGGTGGTTCGAATCCATCCGGGGCAGCCAAACTCAAAAGGTCCGATCGAAAGATCGGGCCTTTTTTGTTGCCCGGCGTCCGGCGGCGACGCATGGCGCATCTGCGTTCATGCATATCGCGTTCGGCCTCCAGGGCGATCCTGGCCACGCGCTCGTACAGGGCACACACCAGGACCCAAAACGACAAAAGCCCGGCATGGCCGGGCTCTTGAAGCAGGCATCCGGCGAACCGGGATGCACCAAACGCCTTGGATCAGCGCTTGGAGAACTGGGTGGCGCGACGGGCCTTGTGCAGACCGACCTTCTTGCGCTCGACTTCGCGAGCGTCGCGGGTCATGAAGCCAGCCTTGCGCAGCTCGGACTTCAGGGTTTCGTCGTACTCGACCAGCGCACGGGCGATGCCCAGACGGATCGCACCGGCCTGGCCGGTGGTGCCGCCGCCGGAGGCGGTGACCATGATGTCGAAGCTTTCGGTGTTCTTGGTCAGTTCCAGCGGCTGGCGCACGATCATGCGCGCAGTCTCACGACCAAAGAATTCGTCCAGCGGACGATCGTTGACGGTGATGTTGCCGGTGCCCTTGCGCAGGAACACGCGAGCGGTGGAGGACTTGCGGCGGCCAGTGCCGTAGTTTTGCGTGATAGCCATGATTAGATATCCAGAACTTGCGGCTGCTGGGCGGCGTGCGGATGCTCGGCACCCGAATAGACCTTGAGCTTGCGGTACATGGTGCGGCCCAGTGGGCCCTTCGGCAGCATGCCCTTGACGGCGATTTCGATCACGCGCTCCGGGTGGCGCTGCAGCGCCTGCTCCAGGCTCTCGGTCTTCAAGTTACCGATGTAGCCGGTGAAGCGGTGATACTTCTTGTCTTTCAGCTTGTTGCCCGTGACGACGATCTTCTCGGCGTTGATCACCACCAGGTAATCGCCAGTATCGACGTGAGGGGTATAAACCGGCTTGTGCTTGCCGCGCAGGCGGCGGGCCAGTTCGGTGGACAGACGGCCGAGCGTCTTGCCGGCGGCGTCAACGAGATACCAGTCGCGCTGGACGGTCTCGGACTTGGCGGTGAACGTAGTCATGAGAAAACTCTTGAGTGGTCGGGCGGATTGCAGCGGCCGATGACCACTGGAACTTTGCCACGCGTTGTGAAGGCGAAACAGAAGAGGCGGGATTGTACGGGACGTTCGGCGGCGGCGCAAGTTGCAGCAACAACCGCGCCATGGCGGTTGGCAGCACGGCGGAGCGGGGCCAGAATCGCCGTATGACCCAGATCTCCCCCACCCGCCTGCATAGCCCGCTCGACCGGCTGCTGGTCGAAGCCCAGCGCGCGCTGGACACCGTCTTCGGCAATCCGCCGGCCGAGCGTCCCAATCCCGCCGCCGACACGCCCGACGTCGTCCTGGACCCGGAGCAGCGTCGTCATGCGGCCGGCCTGATGCGCATCAACCATGTTGGCGAGGTGTGCGCGCAGGGCCTGTATTTCGGCCAGGCCGCCGTCGCCCGCGACGCACACACCCAGCACCACCTGCTGGAAGCTGCCCAGGAAGAAACGGATCACCTGGCCTGGTGCGCCGACCGCCTGCACGAGCTGGACAGCCGCCCCAGCCTGTTCAACCCCGTGTGGTACGCCGGCAGCTACGCGCTCGGCGCGCTGGCCGGGCTGCGCGGCGACGACTGGAGCCTGGGATTCGTGGTCGAAACCGAACGCCAAGTCGAAGCGCACCTGGACGAGCATCTGGAAACCCTGCCCCAGAACGACCAACGCAGCCGCGCCATCCTGCGCGTGATGAAGATCGACGAGGCCCGCCATGCCGACCAGGCCGAGCAGGCTGGCGCCCGCCCGCTCCCGGCTCCGATCCCCAGCGCGATGGCCCTGGCCTCCAAGCTGATGAAGGCGGTTGCTTACCGCCTCTAGTTGGGAATTGGGAATTGGGGACTGGCAACCAGAATCTAGCCCGTACCTAAGTACACCCAACACGGCGATCAACCGCTGGCCGGCACACCACTGAAGCACAGCCCCCCTTGTTGAGGGGGGCGCGCCTAAGGCGTGGGATAGGCAACCTCTGAGTCGGGGTCCCAAGGTTTGCGCCGCAAACTTGGGGCTGTGCCCGCATTGCGCGTGCAGCTACGGCCGAATGCGCGGGGATAGGCAGCCTCCAAGTCGGAGCCCAGGGTTTGCGCAGCAAACGCTGGAGGACTGACTACCCGACCAGCTTCAGCCCGATCACGCCGGCCACGATCAGACCGATGCATGCCAATCGCGACCACGAGGCGCTATCGCCAAATAGCGCGATACCGGCAATGGTCACGCCCAGGGCGCCGATGCCGGTCCAGATCGCATAGCCGGTGCCCACCGGAATGGTCTTCAGCGCCTGCGTCAGAAACCACAGGCTGATGCCGGCAAGGCCGATTGTCAGCACGGTCGGCCACAGGCGAGTGAACCCGTCGCTGTATTTCAGTCCCATGGCAAAGCCGATCTCGAACAGGCCGGCCAGCAACAGATAGATCCAGGGCATTGCAGTACTCCTCACAGAAAAAACGGACAAAAAAAAAAGCGACCCAGTGTCTGCACACTGGGCCGCCGTCGGCTGTGGAACGCGAGGTCGTCGCGTGGCGGGCCGTCCCGCCTTGTGGCGTTTGCGCGCTTGCGAGCAAGCACGCGACAGGATGCGCCTGCGCTTATTCGCTCAGGTTGCGTCCGTGAAACAGTTCTTCGATTTCGCGCTTGAGCAGCGTTTCGATCTTCATGCGCTCCTTGAACGACAGGTTCTTGGCGCGCTCTTCGAACAGGTACTGATCCAGGTCGAAGTCCTTCAGGTGCATCTTCGTGTGGAAGATATTTTCCTGGTAGACGTTGACGTCGAACATCTCGTAGCGCGACTTCACGTTCTTGGCGAGAAATTGCTGGATCGAGTTGATCTTGTGATCGATGTAATGCTTCTTGCCCTTCACATCGCGCGTGAAGCCACGCACGCGGTAATCCATGATCACGATGTCCGATTCCAGACTCTCGATCAGGTAGTTGAGCGCCTTCAATGGCGAAATCACGCCGCAGGTCGCGACGTCGATGTCGGCGCGGAACGTGGCGATGCCTTCCTGCGGGTGCGTTTCCGGATATGTATGGACAGTGATATGACTCTTATCCATATGAGCAACCACGGCATCGGAGATCAACTCCTTGCCGGCCTGCTTCTTGTCGATCACCGGTTCTTCGGAGATCAGGATCGTCACCGATGCGCCCTGCGGATCGTAGTCCTGACGTGCGATATTGAGGATGTTGGCGCCAATGATCTCGGCCACATCGGTCAGGATCTGCGTCAGACGATCGGCGTCGTATTGCTCATCGATATACTCGATGTAGCGCTGACGCTCCTCTTCGGTACGCGCATAACAGACGTCGTAGATGTTGAAGCTCAACGCCTTGGTGAGGTTGTTGAACCCCTGTAGCCTCAGACGAGGCAACGGCTTGACCACGTCGGTCTGTCCTTATGGAAAGCGGGAAAGGAGTCAATTATGAGCCAAAGATCCCAGCAACGAAATGCCGATGTTAAGAGTGGTTTACCTTGCATGACTCATGCCGTTAAGCTTCAGGAATCACACGCGGAACTACCATGAGCCCAGGAAATACGACGGTTGTCACTACGACGGTACGTAACGCTACCCCTTCCCTGGCGCTGGACGCGGGCACCATCGAGCGTTTCCTGGCGCACAGCCACCGAAGGCGCTATCCGACCCGGACCGATGTTTTCCGGCCAGGAGACCCGGCCGGCACCCTCTACTACGTGATCAGCGGCTCGGTGAGCATCATCGCCGAGGAAGATGACGACCGTGAGTTGGTGCTGGGCTACTTCGGCAGCGGCGAATTCGTCGGCGAGATGGGGTTATTCATTGAATCCGATACCCGTGAGGTGATCCTGCGCACCCGCACCCAGTGCGAGCTTGCCGAGATCAGCTACGAGCGGCTGCAGCAGCTGTTCCAGACCAGCCTGTCGCCGGATGCGCCGAAGATCCTGTATGCGATCGGTGTTCAGCTTTCAAAACGGCTGCTCGATACCACAAGGAAAGCCAGCCGCCTGGCCTTCCTCGACGTGACCGACCGCATCGTGCGCACGCTGCACGACCTGGCCAAGGAGCCGGAAGCGATGAGCCACCCGCAGGGCACCCAGCTGCGTGTCTCGCGCCAGGAGCTGGCACGCCTGGTCGGGTGCTCGCGCGAAATGGCCGGCCGCGTGCTCAAGAAGCTGCAGGCCGACGGCCTGCTGCATGCACGCGGCAAAACCGTCGTGCTGTACGGCACCCGCTGACGGCGCTGTGCAGCCAGTGCCTTGTGCACTGGCTGCATGCCGGTTTCGGCTCCGATGGATTGATTGCGACGGTGCCAACATCGGCACTTCATGTCCTCTGCAGCGGCACTTTTGCGCGATACCTCTTATAAGAGAGTCTTCGCGCCGTCGAACCGCACGCTCTGCATCGCGACTGCGTCACGATCCTGAAGATTCGTTGCGCTGCAGGTCGCATCCGTTTGCCCGCGCGACCCGGCGTGCAAGTGCGCCATCGCAAGCTGGACTGCGCAATCGTTGCGCTCCGCGCGAAACGACCTAGCTGCCTGAATGTTGCGCTCGCTTACAGCGCCTTGCCACCGCGGTCGCGGCAACCCCAGTTGAGGATGGGCGTGCCTGTCGGCAGTACCTGGCGGAACAGCGCTTCGCGGTTGGCCTTGGGATTGACCACCACCGGCGCGCGCGCGGCCTTCAAGAGCGGCAGATCTGCGGTGCTGTCCGAGTAGGCGATGGCGATATCGGCGTAGCCGCGCTCGCGCAGCATGCGCATCTTTTCTTCGTTATGGCAGTGACGTCGCGCAGTGACTGCGCCCAGGCGCGGGCCGACCAGGCTGCCGATGACCGGCACGTCCTGGTGGGCCACGAAACCGAGAATGGCGCGCGCCAACTCCGGCGGTGCGCCGGTGGCGACCACCACACGGTCGCCGGCGGCGCGGTGCTGGGTGAAGACCTTCAAGGCATGCGGGAGCAGGCGCTGGCGGATCTGCGCTTCATGCTTAAGCACGTATGCGTCGATGAAACGGTTGAACTCGCGCGCGCGGTGCAGGCCGAACGTGGCGATCCACACATAGCCGGACACGCCGCGCCGCCGGGTTGGCAGCATCGCCACCATCGGGCCGAGAATTGGCGAGGCCAACAGCGCAACCAGCAAGCGCAACGGGTTGCGCTTGATCAGCCAGGCAAACAGATGACTGCCGGAATCGCCGTCGTACAACGTGTGGTCGAAGTCGAAGACCACCAGCGGTGCGTCTTCGCGCGGAACGGGATACGACTCAGTCATGCGCGAAGAATAGCTGACGCAGCGACTCGCCGGGTTCGGCCGCGCGCATGAAGGTCTCGCCGACCAGAAACGCGTTCACATCGTGACTGCGCATCAGTTGCACATCGGCCTGGGTGACGATGCCGCTCTCGGTGACCAGCACGCGATCGCGCGGCACCGCCGCGCGCATGTCCAACGTGGTCTGCAGCGTCACTTCGAAGGTGCGCAGGTTGCGATTGTTGATGCCGATCAACGGCACCGGCACCTGCACCGCACGCTCGAGCTCGTCGATGTCGTGTACTTCCACCAGCACGTCCAGGCCCAGCTGCATGGCCAGGCCCGATAGATCGGCCAGTTGGGCGTCTTCCAGCGCGGACACGATCAGCAGGATGCAGTCGGCGCCGAGCACGCGGGCTTCGTAGACCTGATACGGGTCGACGGTGAAATCCTTGCGCAGCACCGGCAGCGTGCAGGCGTCGCGCGCCTGGCGTAGATAGGCATCCGATCCCTGGAAGAAATCCACATCGGTGAGCACCGACAGGCACGTCGCGCCACCGAATTCATAGCTGACCGCGATATCGGCCGGCTGGAAGTCCGGCCGGATGACACCCTTGGACGGGCTGGCCTTCTTCACTTCGGCAATCACGGCCGGGTCGCCTGCGGCGATGCTGGCCTGCATGGCAGCTGCAAATCCGCGCGTGAGCGGTAGGTCGGCGCTGCGCGCGATCAATTCGGCCAGCGGCACGCGCGCACTGCGCTCGGCGACTTCGTCGGCCTTGCGGGCAAGAATGGTGTTGAGGATGTCGCTCATCGTATCGGGTCCTGGCGGGCGGGCATTATCGGTCAAGACGGGCGCACTGGAGCGCGGCTGCGCGCAAGCACGCAGCATGCCAGCGCCACGGTGAGGATGCTGGCGGGCGATGGCCGCTGCGCGGCGGTTGCCGGCATGGCTCAGGCCTGCACGGCAAGCTGGCGGGTATAGGCGACATAGGCGTCCACCCGCACGCGCGCCGAGCCGTCGGCGATGACCGCGCGTGCGCGCAGCACGCCATCGGCAATGCTGTGGGCCACGCCGGCCACGTACAACGCAGCACCGGCGTTGAGCGCCACGATATCCAGCGCGGGGCCGGGCACGTTGTCCAATACCTGCAGCAACATCGCGCGCGATTGCGCAGCATCGGCCACCTTGAGGTTACGGCTGGCCGACATGGCGATGCCGAAATCTTCCGGGTGCACTTCGTATTCGCGCACTTGGCCATCGCGCAATTCGCCAACCAGCGTGCCAGCGCCAAGCGAAAGTTCGTCCATGCCGTCGCGCCCCCACACCACCAACGCGCGTTCGGCGCCGAGTTCGTGCAAGACGCGCGCCTGGATACCGACAAGGTCGGGGTGGAACACGCCCATCAGGATGTTCGGCGAGCCGGCCGGATTGGTCAGCGGACCCAGGATATTGAAGATGGTGCGCACCCCCATTTCGCGCCGCACCGGTGCCACCACCTTCATGGCCGGGTGATGCACTGGTGCATACATGAAGCCGATGCCGGTGTGCGCCAACGCGCTGGCAACCTGCTCGGGCTGCAGCTCGATCACCGCGCCCAATGCTTCCAGTGCGTCGGCACTGCCGGATTTGGACGAGACGCTGCGATTGCCGTGCTTGGCCACCTTGGCACCGCCGGCTGCGGCGACGAACATGGCGCAGGTGGAGATGTTGAAGGTATGCGAACCGTCCCCGCCGGTACCGACGATGTCCACCATGTGCTGGCGATCGGCCACGTCCACGCGGCGCGAGAACTCGCGCATCACCGTGGCCGCACCGGCGATTTCGCCGATGGTCTCTTTCTTGACCCGTAGCCCGGTGAGGATGGCCGCGACCATCATGTCGGAGACCTCGCCGCGCATGATCTGCCGCATCAACTCGACCATTTCGTCGTGGAAGATCTCGCGGTGTTCGATGGTGCGTTGCAGGGCTTCTTGCGGCGTGATGGGCATGGAAACAACCGTGGCAGAACGTGATGGATGGAGACGCAGGCGGCTTGCGACGCGCGCGATCAATGCAGGAAAGCGCAAGCGCCAGGCGAGGCGACTGCCGTCGCAGCTGCGACGATCATTGGCCTGGACGCGTCATGCGAAAACGCGCCTGCGGCTGCACTTCGTAATAATCGGCCGGCCCGCCCGCGCGCAGAATCGTCTGCACTGCGCCCGGATCATAGATGCCCTCGTGCAGCGCCGACCTGGCCAGGTGCACGCCGACCACTTCGCCCAGCACCAACCAGGTCTGGATGGCGTGACCGGCAGCGGTTTGCAGCGGCAGCAGCTGGCTGAGCCGGCATTCGAAACTGACCGGACTGGCAGCGACCCGTGGCGCAGCGATCAGCCGCGATGGCGCCACCTGCAGGCCGGCCAGACCGAATTCATCGACCTCCGCAGGCACCATCGCCGCGCTGGCGTTCATTGCTTCTGCCAACGGCCGGGTGGCCAGATTCCAGGTGAATTCGCCGGTGGCTTCGATGTTGCGCAGGCTGTCCTTGCGACCGATGCTGGCAAAGCCGACGATCGGCGGGATGTAGTTGAATGCGTTGAAAAAGCTGTACGGCGCCAGATTGGCGATGCCCTCGGCGCTGCGCGAGCCGATCCAACCGATAGGACGCGGGCCGACGATGGCGTTGAACGGATCGTGCGGCAGCCCGTGACCCTGCGTCGGCTCGTAGAAATGGATGCTGTCGTCGGGTGTGCTCATCGTGATTCGAATGCAGTGGAAGGCGGCGCGGTGTTTGAACACGGTGCGTAGTACGGCGCGCGTCGGGCGATGTCGCGATTTCGCATCGTCGCTGCACCGATGCCGCAATGCGATACGTCACGATGGCACAGGCACATCGCAATCAACGCTGCAGAAAGTTCTTCAGCAAGGCATGTCCGTGCTGGGTCAGGATCGATTCGGGATGGAACTGCACGCCTTCGACCGGAAACTGGCGATGGCGCAGGCCCATGATCTCTTCCATCGAGCCATCCGGATTTTCGGTCCAGGCGGTGACCTCCAGTGTGTCCGGCAAGGTGCTCTTGTCCACCACCAGCGAGTGATAGCGCGTGGCCTCGTAGCTGTCCGGCAGGCCGGCGAACACGCCCTTGCCCTGATGACGAATCGGCGAGGTCTTGCCGTGCATGATGTTGCCGGCGCGGATCACATCGCCACCGTAGACCTGGCCAATGCTTTGATGGCCCAGGCACACGCCCAGGATCGGCGTGGTCTGGCCCAGCTGCTCGATCAATTGCAGCGAGATTCCGGCTTCGTTGGGCGTGCACGGACCGGGCGAGATGACGATGCGCTCGGGCTTGAGCGCGGCGATCTGGTCGACGCTCATGGCGTCGTTGCGCACCACAATAACCTCGGCGCCCAGCGCCTGCAGGTACTGCACGAGGTTGTAGGTGAAGCTGTCGTAGTTGTCGAGCATCAGCAGCATGGCAAAGGACTCATTGCGCGATCAGGAAGACCGCATAGATGTTTTCGGTATAAGTGATAGTGCCGGTCATCAGGCTCTCGCCGACTCCCTGGCCCACTGCGCTTGGCGCAGGCGACGACGGTGGAGCCGGCGGCGAAGGCGGAGACACGATCGAGCCTGGCGTTGCCGCTGTGGCGGCCGACCAGGTGCCTGCTTCGACGCCATAGGCAAAATTGGGAGCGACATCCGAAATGCTGTAAATGCCGCCGAGCCGGACGCCGTACGCAGCGGCAAGCCCCTGAGCGGACTGGCGTGACTGCGTCGCGGCTTCACGCTTGAGTTCCGCACGTAACGCGGCAGCATCGGCGTAGGCCGTTTGCATCGATAACACCTGCACATTCTCGTTGGCGTCCAAGTCGCCGAGGAAGGCACGCACATCTTTCAATGAAGTAAAGGTGCCACGAATCCTGCGCTCCACCCGGGTCCCCTCGAAGACGGATTTGCCCGCCTCATAACGCGATTGCGGAGAAATCGAGAGTGCAGAGGCGTAAAGGGAGTCCTTGAGAACGTGATCGCGCTGTAATCCATCCAGAACCAACCTGGCACGGTCTTCGACAAACTTCCGCGCCAAGTCGGGCTGTAATTCCGTCTTGCTGATCTTGAGGTCAACGATAAAGCGGTCTGGATCGACCGTGCGAAACGCCTGGCCTTTGACCAACAAATGCGGCTGCGACGGCAGGGCATTGATCTGCGCCATTCCAACAGTGGGTAGCGTCAGCACAGCGGCGAGCATCCAACCAGCGATTGTGTTCATCGTTGTCGTCCTTGAGGTCTAGTCATGGCCCTGCACTGCGTGCTGCTGCAAAAGGGCCGCCACATCCGCACACAGCCGATCGACCGCCGTGGCCGTGGTCGCCCACGAGGTCACGAAGCGGATCACCTGACTGCCATCGGTGCGCATTTCCCAGCGCTCGAAGTCGTAGCCTTGCGCCAGCTGCGCGGCCTGCTGCGCGCTGACGGCGATGAACTGCTGGTTGGTCGGCGAGTCGCTGGTGAAATGCGCGCCTGCCGCAAGCAGGCCAGCGCGCAGGCGTTGCGCCATGGCATTGGCATGCGCGGCCAGTTCGAAGAACAGACCATCTTCGAACAACGCCGCAAATTGCACACCAAGCACCATGCCCTTGGCCAGTAGCGCGCCGCGCTGCTTGATCAGATAACGCAAATCGGGCTGCAGCGCCGGATTGACGATGACCAGCGCTTCGCCGAGCAGCGCACCATTCTTGGTGCCGCCGATATAGAACGCATCGGTCAGCGCGGCAATGGTGGGCAGATCCAGATCGTTGCCGTCGGCGGTCAGCGCCGCCCCCAGGCGCGCGCCATCCAGGTACAGCAGCAGATCGTTCGCGCGACAGAAGCCAGACAATTCTTCGAGTTCTGCACGTGTATAGAGGGTGCCGCTTTCGGTGCTGTTGGAAATGTAGACCAGGCGCGGCTGCACCATGTGTTCGTTGCCATGCACAGCCAGCACCGGCTGGATCAACGCAGGCGTCAGCTTGTCGTGCAGCGCCGGGACAGTGAGCACCTTGTGGCCGGTCGCTTCGATGGCGCCGGTCTCGTGCGTGGCGATATGCGCCGCGTCCACCGCGATGACGGCCTGATGCGGGCGCAAGAACGCGCTGATCGCAATCAGATTGGTCTGCGTGCCGCCGACCAGCAGATGCACGTCGGCCTGCGGCTGCGCGACGGCATGGCGGATCAACGCAACCGCACGCGCTGTGTGCCGATCGGTGCCGTAGCCGGGGTGCTGATCGGCGCTGGCCTGCGCCAACGCCTGCAACAGCCGCGGATGCGCGCCTTCGCTGTAGTCGTTGCGAAAGCTGATGCGCGTCGTGCTGCCCTGCCCGTCCATCACAGGCCCTTGGCCGCCTGGGCAACTGCGCGAAACAGCGCGCGCCCCTTGTTCATGGTCTCCTGCCACTCCAGGTCGGGGTCGGAGTCATAGACCACGCCGCCGCCGGCCTGCACATACAGGTAGCCGTCCTGGATGACGGCAGTGCGGATGGCGATGGCGGTGTCGGCATCGCCATGCCAGCCGATATAGCCCACCGCGCCGGAATAGACATTGCGTTTGACCGGCTCCAGCTCGCGAATGATTTCCAGCGCGCGGATCTTCGGCGCGCCGCTGACGGTGCCGGCCGGGAAGGTGGCGCGCAGCACATCGCTGTAATTCAGGCCGGCCTTCAGGGTGCCGGTCACTTCGCTGACGATATGCATGACATGGCTATAGCGTTCGATCACGAACTGCTCGCCGACCTTGACCGTGCCCGGTTCGGCCACGCGGCCGACATCGTTGCGCCCCAGATCGATCAGCATCACGTGCTCGGCGCGTTCCTTCGGGTCGGCCAGCAGTTCGGCTTCCAGTGCCTTGTCCAGTTCGGGCGTGGCGCCGCGTGGGCGGGTGCCGGCGATCGGGCGCACAGTGACCACGCCATCGCGCAGGCGCGCCAGAATTTCCGGCGACGAACCAACCACCTGGGTACCGCCGACATCGAGAAAATACATGTACGGCGACGGGTTCAACGCACGCAACGCGCGATACACGTCCACCGGGCGCGCGCGGAACGGCACGCGCAAGCGCTGCGATGGCACCACCTGGAAGATGTCGCCGGCGCGCACGTATTCCTGCGCCTTGCGCACCACGGCGTGGTACTCCTCGCGGGTGAACGAGGAATGGAAGTCCGCTTCGTCGATCGCATCGGAAATCTGCGCCCGCGGATAACCGGCGCCGCCCTGACGCAGGCGATGCGCCAGCGCGTCCAGGCGCCGATTGGCGCGCACATAGGCCTGCGGCTGGCGCGGGTCGGCATGCACGATCAGGTACAGACGGCCCTTGAGGTTGTCGAACACCGCCAGCTCTTCGGAGAGCATCAGCAGGATGTCGGGCGTGCCGAGTTCGTCGGGTTTGTCGCCACTGCCCAGGCGCGGTTCGATGTATTGGATGCATTCGAAACCGAACCAGCCGACCAGCCCGCCGGTGAAGCCGGGCAGGCCATCGAGTTGCGGCACCGAATGTTCGGCGCGCAACGCATCAACTTCGGCCAACGGGTCGGCGACCTCACGGGTCTCGACGACTTCGCAGTGTTCGCTGACCTCCAGCGTGTGGCCCCGAAAGCTGTACACGCGCCGCGCCGGCAGGCCGATGATGGAGTAGCGCCCGAAGCGCTCCCCGCCTTCGACCGATTCGAACAGATAGGTGTAGGCGCCGTCGGCGAGCTTCAGATAGACCGACAGTGGCGTGTCCAGGTCGGACAGCACTTCGCGGACAACGGGAATACGGGTGTGGCCTTCAGCGGCCTGGCGCTGGAACTGCTCTGCAGTGATCAAGACGACTTTCCTTCCGGGACTCTGTGGCGGGGCGGACGACGGCAACGGGCCACCATCGCCACCAGCGGCGAGCGGAAGAGAAGGAGCGTGGAGTCGTCAGGCGGGACACGCCGCTACTGTAGCGCAACTGCTGGCCCAGGGCAGCAGGCGGGGGCGAACGTCGTTCAACAACGGCGAAGGTGGGCGCGGCGATTGCCTGGCCCACCCGAAACGCATGCGAAGCTTTCCCGATACCCCCATCCCCGATTCCCGATTCTCACCCGCCAAGCAAAGGGCACTCACCCGGCAAGTGCATTCGCAGACGCGCCGGGACGCATTCGATGCGGAAGTGCCGCGAGGTTTCCGGTTCGCCGTCCAGGTTCAAAGTCAGCGGTTGCTGGGAAACGATTTCCAGCCACGGCACGCGGGCGCGCACGGCCACGCGTTCGAGCGCGGCCTGTTTGCCGCCAGTGACCAGGGTGCCGAGCGTGGCGGCCACTTCCCCGTCGAGGTCGGGGACGATGGTGACATCCAGCAGGCCGTCGTCGATCAGTGCCTCCGGGCACAGCGCCTGGCCGCCACCGGCCTGGCGCCCGTTCCCCAGGCCAAGTGCGATGAATTCGCCTTCCCAGCTGAACTCCGGGCCGCTGAAGCGGGCGCTGATCGGGTCGATGCGGCCCAGCCGCGACATGCCGGTGATGAGATAGGCCAGGCCGCCGAGCATCTTCTTCAGGCCTTCGTCGGTTTCCACCGTGACCTGGGTGCCGAAGCCGCCGCTGGCCACGTTGGCGCACCAGTGTGGGCCGTGGTCGGCGTCGATCCGCAACAGGTCGACCGGCTGCGCGACGCGCTCGGCGATCAGGGTCAACGCCTCCAGCGGGGCGATCGGCAGATTGGCGGCGGTGGCGAAGTCGTTGGCGGTGCCCAGCGGCACCAGGCCCAGCGACGGCAGCGAGGCCGCATCGCCCTCGTGGTGCGCCAGGGCGGCGGCCACTTCGCTCAGGGTGCCGTCGCCACCGGCGGCCACCACCGTGTGCACGCCATCGGCCACCGCCTCGCCCACGTAACGCTCGGCATCGCCGTCTTCCCAGGTGACCCGCACATCGAGCTGGATGCCGCGCTTGCGCAGCGTTCCCACCGCCTCACGCAGGTCCATGTTGTCGGTGGACTTGCCGTTGAGGATCACACGCCAGTGGGACGGGGCCATGCGCGCTGCCGATGCTGTGAGGGTAATGGCCGCAGGCTAGCAGCGGGCCAATGGGCAGATCGTGAATAGGCGCTGCCGGCGCACTGTCATTGCGGTGTCATCGATGACCCGGAGAGTGGAAGGCCATAGCAGGGACGACGGGCGGAGGCAGGATCAGCCTCCAATTTTCTTGAAGGCCGCCCCGATGGGGGCGGCCTTCCTTTTGCATGAGGCTGGATTGCGCGGCGTGCCCGGCTCAGTCGCCTGCCGCAAACGCGGCCAACCGTTCGCCGTCGAGCCGGTACACGGTCCAGCCGTCCATCGGGCGCGCACCGACCGCCTTGTAGAAGTCGATGGCCGGCTGGTTCCAGTCCAGCACCGACCATTCGAACCGCCCGCAGCCACGCTGCACGGCCAGCTGCGCCAGGTGCCGCAACAGTGCAAGGCCCGCACCCTTGCCGCGCGCTTCCGGCCGGACGAACAGGTCTTCCAGGTACAGGCCGTTGCGGCCGAGCCAGGTGGAGTAGTTGAAGAAATACACCGCAAATCCCAGCGCCTGACCGTCCTGCTCGCAGATCAGCGCATGCGCGGTGGCGCCGTCGCCGAACAGACTGGCGCGCAACTCCTCCAGGCCGGCCTTGACTGCGTCCGGCTCGCGCTCGTACACCGCCAGCGCGGTGATGAGTTCATGCAGCAGCGGCACATCCTCAGGCGTGGCGCTGCGGATCTGCGGCGCGGGCCGGCTCATCGCACCGCATCCACCGCCGCGCGCATCTGCGCAATCACCTGCGCATAGTCGGGCGCATTGAAAATGGCCGAGCCGGCGACGAAGGTGTCGGCGCCGGCCGCGGCAATCGCACCGATGTTGTCGGCCTTGACCCCGCCATCGATCTCCAGCCGGATCGGCTTGCCCGTCGCGTCGATCTTGCGGCGGAGGGCGCGCAGCTTGTCCAGTGCGGACGGGATGAAGGCCTGCCCGCCAAAGCCCGGGTTGACCGACATCACCAATACCAGGTCCAGCTCGGGCAGCACCCAATCCAGGATGTCCACCGGCGTGGCCGGATTGAGCACCAGTCCGGCCTGGCAGCCATGCGACTTGATCAGCTGGATCGTGCGGTGCACGTGGCGGCTGGCTTCGGGGTGGAAGCTGATGGTGGTGGCACCGGCTTCGGCGAAATCCGGCACGATGCGGTCCACCGGCTCGACCATCAGGTGCACGTCGATCGGCGCGGTGATGCCGTGCTTGCGCAGCGCCTGGCACACCATGGGGCCGATGGTGAGGTTGGGCACGTAGTGGTTGTCCATCACGTCGAAGTGCACCCAGTCGGCACCAGCCTTGAGGACGTTGTTCACTTCCTCGCCCAGACGGGCGAAATCGGCGGACAGGATGGACGGGGCGATCGCCGTCGGTTGCATGGGCAGCTCGGAAAAATGCAGGAGCGCCATTGTCGCAACCGTGGCCCGGCGAGGAAAGCCGGATGCCGCTGGGCGCTGGGGATTTCGATGTACAGCGCGCTGCATCGACGCCCGGCACTACGTAACACAGCGGTTTTCGGCGTGCAGCCTTTGCTTCAGCGCTTGCGCTGCCGTTGAATCCGGTCATAGGCGGCGTTGATCTGGCTGGCCTTCTTTTCGGCCTGGCGGCGGGCTTCCGGGTCGGCGTTGGCGACCTTGTCCGGGTGGTAGCGGGACATCAGCCGGCGATAGGCCAGGTCGATCTCGGCAGTGGTGGCGTCCGGCTCCAGGCCCAGCGCCTCGTACGGATTTTCCGCGCGCCGTTTGAACCAGCCGGCGTCGACCGCGTGGCCGATCGCCAGCCCGATCAGCAGCCCCACCACCGGCGCCCCGCGAAACAGCAAGGCACCGGCCAATGCGCCGAGCAGTTTTCCGTACCAGGACATGGGGGCGATCGGGGGCGGGAGGCGGGCTGGCGATCTTACCCGAACGCCCGCCCGGCCTGGCTGACGGCTCCTGCACAAGCCCCACCGCGCGGGCTTCCAATAAATTCTGCGGGAGGCGGCGAAGCGCCGTACACTACGCGGCCCGCTGCCTACCCGCGGGCCCGCCGGGTCCCGGGGACAGCGTCATAGCGACGTCCTTAGGAGTGCCTGTGTCGACCACGCTGTTGCAATCCGATCTGCCCGGCCTGCCGTTGCGTCACCGTGGCAAGGTCCGCGATGTCTTCGATCTTCCCCGCGACCGCCTGCCCGCCGATGCGCCCCCGGGCGACTATCTGTTGATGGTGGCCACCGACCGCCTGTCCGCGTTCGACGTGGTGCTGCCCGACCCGATTCCCGGCAAGGGCGAGATGCTGTGCCAGGTATCCAACTTCTGGTTCCACAAGACCGAACACCTGATGCCCAACCACCTGGTGGACATCCGCGTGGAGCAGGTATTGCCCGAGGGTGTCGATCCGGCCTTGTACGCCAAACGCGCCGTGGTCACGCGCAAGCTCAAGCCGGTGCCGGTGGAAGCCATCGCCCGCGGCTATGTGATCGGCAGCGGCTGGAAGGATTACCAGCGCACCGGCAAGATCAGCGGTATCGAATTGCCCGACGGCCTGCGTCAGGCCGAGAAACTGCCCGAGCCGATTTTCACTCCTTCGACCAAGGCAGCGGTTGGCGACCACGACGAAAACATCGACTTCGATGCAATGGTCAAGACGGTCGGCGCCGAGCTGGCCGAACGCGTGCGCGATGCCACCTTGCGCATCTACCGGTTCGCAGCCGATTTTGCTGCCGAACGCGGCATATTACTGGCCGATACCAAGTTCGAATTCGGTACCGATGCCGATGGCCGCCTGTACATCATGGACGAGATGCTGACTCCGGATTCCTCGCGTTATTGGCCGGCCGACCAATACGAACCGGGCACCAGCCCGCCGAGCTACGACAAGCAGTTCGTGCGCGATTATCTGGAAACCCTGGACTGGGGCAAGACCGCGCCCGGCCCGCGCCTGCCGGCCGACGTCATCGATCGCACGCGTGCGAAATATGCCGAAGCGCTGCAGCGGCTGGCGGATATTTCGGTGGATTGAATGCACGCGCCCGGTGAAAGGGGCGAGGCGGCGCAGTACGCAGACGCCGCTATGACTGCGAGCGCCGACATTCTCGGCGCTTCGATTTCTCGACTACCGACTGAAGGCCAGGTTGGTGATCAAGCGTGAAGCTTCATGACGGCTATCGCACACACTCGCCCACCAGTATCCCCACCGCGCCCACTGCGATGGTGTGTTCTCTTGCCCAGCAAGGCCGCAATGACCATGTCAAGTCACTTGTGTCGCGTGCTGCCTGCCTTGCGCAGCGCACTAATTCCAGGTCTAGCGCTCGCACTGAGCGCCTGCACTCCCGGCGAATCTGCACCCCACGCCGTTCCCTCATCAGCACCGGTAGCACCTGCGAAGAACAACGCACCCGCAGCATTGCAGGTCAACGCCAGACTAGCCGCGCTGATACAGGCCGCTGGCGCAACCTGCACGGATGCAACAGGATGCACAGCAGGCAATGTCGACACGCGTGATTTTTACGATGTGGAGTTTTTGCCCGATTGTGGCGATAAGGGCTTCTTCGCCGGCGTCGCCCAGGCGAACGGAGCAGATCTATTGGATGCCGTTCCCGTCACCGGCAGCAGCGCAACGGCTACAGCCAATCTTGCCCAAGGCCAGCTCGTCTGCGTCCAGGCGATCGGCCGAGCCGGACAAAACCCGCGTTATTACTACGTGGCCGCAATTCCAGCGGACACCATTGCAAAGTGCAAAAACAACGCATTGTGCAAAACCTATGGCGACAGGCCGATTAAGCAGATCAAGCCTGAAAGTAGTGAGAGCTGCCACGCGGCAGCACCAGGACAATCCACTGGCAATTGCGCGCAAGGATGGGTGGGTGCGGACGCACTCGAAGTATTTTCGAACGGAATCTAGTTGCACGCACCAAACGGGTGATTTGCAGGCAACCCATCCATCACTGCATGACGATTGCTGCAATGGATCCAGATGAGGTACCCGGCCCGTGTTGAGGACACTCACCGGCCTTGGCATCGTTTGAGCAATCGGCCACCGTCATTCCGGTCACGCTCCCAGGGTGCGGGCCTGCCGCGTCCGGCCGGCTCGCCGCACTCTGGCCCCCGCAAGCCTTCACGCATTTGCACACAATGCGCAGATACCATCCTGCGCGCTCGCACATCGCCCGATACGATCAGGAGGATCCGTTGGCCCTTTTACGAACATCTCTGCATGCCCTCGCACTGAGCCTGGCGCTGGTTGCCTGCAAACCGCAAACAGAGCCAGCAGGCGCGGCAATGCCCGCAGCGACAGCAGAGGCAGCGGGCACCGCGCCTGCCGCCTCAACCCCTGCTACGGCGTCAGCCACGCCCGCTCAGCCGACGACCTGCCCCACCGCCGACTTCTCTGCATTTCTAAAAAGCTTCAGTGCAGACATCGCGGCCCAGGAGAAAGCCACGGCCGACCCGCTGACCATGATCCGGATCGATCCGGATGCGCAGCCGGAACCGGCGCCAGTCACTCGCGAGGTTGCGCTGGCCGACGTCAAATGGCCGGTTATCCCGAACCTGGACGTGGCCCGCTCCGCGGGCCGCGAGGTCGTGGTGTCCGAGAACGCAGGCGGTCGCCAGGTGCTGGTGCGTACACCTGACAGCGGCGACCAACAGGTCTACCACTTCGCCCAGCGCCCATGCTGGACCTTGGTCAAGGTCGACGACCAGTCGCTGTAACGGCGCGGGCAAGTAACGGCGCGGCCAACACCGCGCCACGCAAAAACCCAAATCAGGAGACGGCCGTGCCCCCCTTCAGAGTGCTCATCCCCGTGCTGGCAGTAGCGCTTGCCGCGTGTAACGGTCCGCAGGCAGCCGATGCGCCTGAAACGCCGGCCAATGCACCCGCAGCCGCGGCTGGCCCACCCGCACCGGCCGCGACACCTCCTGCCACACCGACACAAGGGACTGTACCCATGGCAACGATCGACTCCTTCGTTCCAGCAGGATCGAAGGCACTGGATACCCAACGCGGCGACCTGACTGGCGCCGGACATTCGGACGCACTTGTCGTGATTTCTCCGCCGGCAACCGGCAACGAAAAGCTCGGCGAAGGGCAGCCACGTCGCGTCCTGCTGCTGACCCAGAACGCCGATGGCAGCCTGCAAAAGGCCGCTGAAAATAATCGCATCGTGCCCTGTGCCCGCTGCGGCGGTCTGGCAGGCGACCCGTATGCGTTTTCGCGCGTCCAGCCCGGGCAATTCACCATCTCCATCTCAGGCGGGTCGCGCGAGCGCTGGGCCGACGACTTCACGTTCAAGTATTCGGCAGACAAGCAGACCTGGTTGCTGGACAAGGTCGTGCGCGATCTTTCCGATACCGAGACCGAACAACACAACACCCTGGAATTAACCGACAAGGATTTTGGGACGGTGACGTTCCAGGACTTCGACCCCGCCACGCTCAAGAAAGTCGCGGCGCTGGATGAGGCTGGAGCCCAGAAACAAAATTAAAGGGAAGTAATGGCTGACGCGGACAAGGATGGGTCCGTCTTTTCATGTTGCTGAGAAATGAGGAGTTACACCATGGCAACCGATCGCGAAACTGGGCTGCTGCAGGCAGCCTATGCAGCGGGAATCACCCGGCCCAACGAATTGGCGAATTTCATGGCCCAGGTAGGCCACGAATCGGGCGGACTCAATCGCCTGGAAGAAGGGTTCCGCTATACCCGCGGCCCCTCCCAAGTGAGCTCGAAAGTGCGTTCTGCACTGCGCGAAGGACCGGAGGCGCTGGAAGAAGCGCGCCTTGAGGCATTGCGCGGCCAGCCGGAGAAACTCGCCGAATTGATGTATGGCGGGCGCATGGGCAACAACGAGCCCGGCGATGGCTATCTTTACCGTGGTCGCGGCTACATCCAGCTCACCGGCAAGGATCAGTATCGCGAGGCCGGCGAAGCGTTGAAACTCGACCTGGTCGCGCACCCCGAACTGGCCGCGCAACCGGAAAACGCGTCGCGGATCGCAACCTGGTACTGGCAGCACAATGTGCCGCAAGCGGCCAGGCAGGATGCGCATGCAGCAGGCGTTGCGATCAACGGCGGCGATCCGCCGAATGGACTGGCTGACCGCGAAAGCCGCTTCGCGCGCTGGCAGCGCGACCTCACGCCCGATGTGATGCACAAGCTCGAACACGGTCAACTCGGACAGACCGTCGCGCCCGCGCAGCATTCGGCACCGACGCAAGCACCGCATGCCGGTTCGAACGCGCATTCGTTCCAGGCCACCATGGAGCGCATGCTTCCGCCGCAGAACGGCACTGCGCCGCATATCACCGGGCATTACGGCGAGCACCGCAGCGCGCGCGACCACGGCGGCACCGACTTCAATTATCAGGGCGGTCAGGCAGGACGCAATCTGCAGCATCCAACCGTGCATTCGCCGGTCGCCGGAACGGTGACCTTTGCTGGCGGAAGCTACGGCACCGTCAAGATTCGCGATGCACAAGTCAACTCGCACGAGATCCTGCATCTGGATGGCGTCAAGGTCAAAGAAGGGCAAACATTGTCGGCAGGCGACGCGATCGGCACGATGGGGGGACGTGGGCCCAATGGCGCAAGCCAATATGCGCAGCATGTGCATTACCAATTGCGCGATGCCAACGGCAAATTGACCAGCCCCGAGACCTTCTGGAATCAGGGTCACCAACACGAAGCGGGTGCGCGCCACACGCAGGCAGCACCGGCAAGCGGCACAAGTGCCCTGCGGCATGGCGACAACAGTCAGGATGTGGGCAAGCTGCAGCAGGACCTCAACCGTCTCGGTGTACGCGATGCACAAGGCAACCGCCTGGCCGAAGACGGGCGCTTCGGCGACAACACGCGTGAGGCGGTAATGGCGTTCCAGAAGCAGCATGGGCTGCAGCAGGACGGTGTTGTCGGCCGCGATACGCGTGCAGCATTGGCTGCACAACCGGCGCAGACGCGCGAGGCGCAGGTTGCTGCGCCGAAAGGGCCTTCGCTCAACGATGCATCGCATCCCGACCACGCGCTACATAACGCAATCCGCAGCAAGCTGCCGAGCATGATCTCCAACGAGACGGCGGCACATGTCACGCTGCAGGCGAAGCAGAATGGGATCGACAGCGCGGACAAGTTGCAGAACGTGACAGTGCAGGACGGCAAGGCGTTCGTCATGGGCACCACGCCGGGCTTCCGTGCGGCGGTGGACCTGAACCAACCTGCCCCGACACTTGAGCAAACCAGCGCGCAGTTGCTGGCTGGTCACTCGCAGCAGCAACAGGCCCAGCAAGAACAGCAGAAGGTTGCGATGGGAGGTCGCTGATCTTTCAGCGATAGATCAAGAAGACGCCGGCCAGGAGATTGGCCGGCGTTCTTGTTTCCACATGCACCGCGGGAGTCACGACACATCGCGCAAGCTGATCGTCATTCAACGGCCAGCGCGTGTGGTGATGGAACACCGCAACACCCCCGCGCTGGCGCACGATACGGCGCAACCCTGCCTGATACCACTGCATTGCGCGCATGCTTGGCCGCAGCGGCCAATGACACCATGCATCCGCTGCGCCTCTGCGATGTGCGCCACAGCGGAAAGTGGCCGGGCGCACAGAACGAAACACATCCGTAATTTTTACTACTGTCCAGTTCGTGACTGTGCAAGCGTAACTGCCGGCACCCAAGGTGCCATCGGCGACCGGCTGTCGGGGGGCTGCCGGTCTTTGCATTACACGTTTTCTGGAGAGAGTCGTCATGCAATTCCATGTCCTGGGCGCGGCAATCTGCTGCGCGCTCTCGTTTTCTGCTGCCGCGAATGCTGCCGATGTATCGGCAAATGCCGCTATTTCGCGCGCGCAATCGTTATTGGGGAACAACGCGTCTGCATTGGCCAATCGCGCGCCGGCCGACGCCTTCATCGCACGCGACAGCATCGTCGATGCCGACGGTACCGAACATGTGCGTTTCGATCGCACCTATCAGGGCCTGCCGGTGATCGGCGGCGACGTGGTGGTGCACTCGCGTCGCGGGGTGATGCGTGAATTGAGCCAGACCATGGACACCACGGTGCGTCCGAGCCTGGTGCCGGGAATCGATGCGGCAAGCGCGTTGCGTGTGGCCGGTTCGCACTTCGATGTGGCGCAGGATGCCGCGCCGCGTGCGAGTCTGGCGCTGTATGCACGCCAGGGCGCGCCGCGCCTGGTGTACGAGGTAATTTACAGCGGCGTCAAACCCGACCAGACACCGACCGAGATGCATTACATCGTCGATGCGGTGAACCAGCGCATCCTCGAATCCTGGGATACCGTGCATACCGCATGTAGCGGCGGCACCAGCGCCGCTGGCACAGGACGTTCGTTGTATGCGGGCAGCGTGACGGTGAACACGACGCGCTGCAGCAGCACCAGCTACGAAATGACCGATCTCAGTCGCGGCAGCGGTGCGACCTACAACATGCGCAACAGCACCTCCGGCAATGGCACGCTGGTCACCGATGCCGACAATGCCTGGGGCAGCGGCACCACCGGCGATACGGTCACCGCAGCGGTCGATGCGCATTACGGCGTGGCGTTGACCTGGGACTATTACCGCACCACGCATTCGCGCACGGGCATTGCAAACGATGGCGCCGGTGCACGGAGCCGGGTGCATTACGGTAGTCGCTACAACAACGCCTTCTGGCAGGACAGCTGTTTCTGCATGACCTTCGGCGATGGCGACGGCAGCACGTTCACGCCGCTGGTGTCGGTGGATGTGGCCGGTCACGAGATGACCCACGGTGTGACCAGCCGCACCGCCGCGCTGACCTACTCGGGCGAATCGGGCGGTTTGAATGAAGCCACGTCCGACATCATGGGCACCATGGTGGAGTACTCCGCTGCAAACAGTGCCGAGCCGGGCAATTATCTGATTGGCGAGAAGATCATCCCCAACAACAGCACCGGCACACTGGCGTTGCGTTACATGTTCAAGCCAAGCCTGGATGGCAAATCGCCCGATTGCTACAGCAGCAGCCTGGGCTCGCTCAATGTGCACTACAGCTCGGGCGTGGCCAATCACTTCTACTATCTACTGGCCGAAGGGGCGGTGGTGCCGAGCGGGTTCGGCTCGGGCACCAGCTACAACCTGACCCCGACCAGTCTGGTCTGCAGCGGCTCCACGGCACTCACCGCGATCGGCCGCGCCGCGGCCAGCCGCATCTGGTATCGCGCACTGACGGTCTACATGACCTCGTCCACCAACTACGCGGCGGCCCGTCGGGCCACGCTGAGCGCGGCCACCGATCTGTACGGCAGCACGTCCACGCAATACCGCGCAGTAGCGGCGGCGTGGAGCGCGGTCTCGGTGAACTGACGGTGCGTCCCTCGCCACGCCAGCAAGGCGTGGCGAGGGCACATCTGCCATGGCGCCATCCGCGCGCGTATGCTTGGATCATTCCTGGGAGGGAACATGAGCCAAAGCACCACGACCGCGCGACCGATCGAGCGCTATTTCGCCAGCTATTCCGACGATCATCAAAACGCGACCAATCAGCAGATCCACGTGCTGGCGGTGCCTGCCATCCTGTGGTCGGTGGTGGCGCTGTTGTGGTGCATCCCGGTCGGCGGTAGCTGGTTCAGCAGCGGCGTGTGGGCCGCGCTGTCGATGTTTGCGGCGTGGTCGTACTACAACCGGCTGTCGCGCCCGCTGGGGCTGGGCATGCTGGGGATCTTTTTCTTCTTCGGCTGTGTGTGCCGGTTGATCGAAGGCCGCGTCGGGCTTGGCGGCCTGTTCACCACCGCGCTGACGGTGTTCGTGCTGGCGTGGATTGCGCAGTTCGTCGGCCACAAGATCGAAGGCCGCAAACCGAGCTTCCTGACCGATCTGACCTATCTGCTGATCGGGCCGATCTGGGTGCTGGCCAAGGCGTATCGCCAGCTGGGTTGGCGTTACTGAGCGTCGCCGACAGACCAGCCAGGCCTCACGCGCCGATCCCGAGCTCTTCGGGCAGTGGGCGAAATGCACGCGGCGCATAGCCGAAATCGCGGCGTGCCGGCTCCAGATCGAATACCAGGTCCTCGCGCATGCGCTGTAGCGCGGCGGCATTCAAGCCCCGCAGGCGGCCCAGGCGTTGCGCTGCGGTGAGTGCAAGACCGAACAGGCTCGGCGGCACCTGGTACAGACGTGCAGGCCGTGGCAGCGCTTCCAGTACGCGCTCTACCATCTGCGTGTACGCCAGCACTTCGCCGCCGCCCACGGCATAACTGCGCTGCTGGGTGGCCGGCTGGCCAACCACCGCCAGAGCGGCGCTGGCCAGATCTTCCACATGCACGGGCTGGCGAAGGCCAGTGGCGTTGGCGGGCAGTACGAACGCGCCGGTGCGCTGCGCCAGCCCGGCGATCTGGGTCAAGGTTTTGTCGCGTCCCGCGCCGTAGACCAGGGTCGGCCGCAGCACGGTGGCGCTAGCGCCACGCGCACGCGCGGCGGAAAACAGCACCTGTTCGGCAGTGGCCAGACGCTGGGCCACGTCGCGCTCGGCCGCGTCGATGGAGTGTTCCTTGACCTCAACGCTGGTGGAACCGAACGCCACGATACGCGGCGCTACCACCGGGTTTTCGGCATACCAGCGTGCGAAGTGGTCCAGCGGACCACAGCTGAAGATCACCTCGAACGCCTCGCCGGCAGCTGCCGGCACAGCCAGATCGCCCTGCCGCCAGATCAGACCGGAGCGCGCTGCGCGCGGCTGGCGCGACCACGCTGTCACCTGCCATCGGCCGCTCAGCAGACGGGTCAGCAAGCGCTCGCCGATTTGCCCGCTGCCGCCGAAGGCCAGGGCGCGCGGCGCAGATGCAGCGGTGGACGGAGCGGGATTGGCGGCAGTCACAGGGCATTATCGATGCATGAATGCCTGCAGCATAGCGAGTGCGGCATTGCAATGTGCAGCCCAGTGGGGCCGATGGCAGGCCATGTGCGCTGGCGGCGTTGACGCGGACGTCAGTCAAGGGTTTGTTAAGCTCTCGGGCCTGCTCGCGAATCTTGTGTTCCCTGCATGCCTTTCTCGTTGGAAATTCTGCTGGCGCTGCCATTTGTCATGGCCGCTGCCGCTGCGCTGCTCTGGCGCGCCTCCCGTTCGATCACTGCGTGGTTGGCTGCGGCCGCGCCGTTGGCCGGGCTGCTGGTGCTGGCGCTGTTGACGCCCGCGGTGCTGCGCGGCGAGGTGATTGCCAGCGAGCACGCGTGGCTGCCACAGATTGGCCTGATGTTTTCGCTGCGGCTCGACGGCCTGGCCTGGATGTTCGCACTGCTGGTGCTGGGCATCGGTGCGCTGGTGGTGCTGTACGCGCATTACTATTTGAGCGCACGCGATAGCGCGTCGCGCTTTTTTGCCTATCTCTTGCTGTTCATGGGCGCGATGCTCGGCATGGTGTTGTCGGGCAACCTGCTCTTGCTGATGGTGTCCTGGGAACTCACCAGCATCAGCTCGTTCCTGTTGATCGGTTTCTGGTCGCATCGCAAGGACGCGCGCGAAGGCGCACGCATGGCCTTTGTGCTGACTGCCGGCGGCGGCCTGGCGTTATTGGGCGGCGTGTTGATGATCGGCCGCATCGTGGGCAGTTTTCAGCTCGATGCCGTCCTGGCCGCCGGCGATGTGATCCGCGCCAGCCCGCTGTATCCGTACGCGCTGGGCCTGGTGTTGCTGGGCATCTTCACCAAGAGCGCGCAGTTCCCGTTCCACTTCTGGTTGCCACACGCAATGGCGGCGCCCACGCCGGTGTCGGCGTATCTGCATTCGGCCACGATGGTGAAGGCCGGCGTGTTTTTGCTGGCGCGTTTGCATCCGGCGCTGGCCGGTACCGATCTGTTTTTCTACACGGTGACCAGCATCGGCGCGATCACGGTGCTGTTGGGCGCCTGGCACGCCATCTTTCAGCACGATCTCAAGGGCGTGCTGGCGTACTCGACCATTTCGCATCTGGGCCTGATCACGATGCTGTTCGGCCTGTCCACGCCGATGGCGGTGGTGGCCGGCGTGTTTCACCTCATCAACCATGCGGTCTTCAAAGCGTCGTTGTTCATGGCCGCCGGCATCATCGACCATGAGACCGGCACGCGCGACATGCGCAAGCTGGGCAATCTGCGCCGGTTGATGCCGGTGACCAGCGCGCTGGCCATCACCGCTTCGCTGGCCATGGCCGGCATTCCGCTGCTCAACGGCTTCTTGTCGAAGGAAATGTTCTTCGCGGTTGCGCTGGATACCGAAGCGCCGCAACTGATGCGCATCCTGGCCAGCACCGCTGCGCTGCTGGCCGGCCTGCTGGGCGTGGCCTACAGCCTGCGCTTCGTGCACGACACCTTCTTCGGCGAAGGCCCGCGCGCGCTGGACACCACGCCGCACGAGCCGCCGCGCTGGATGCGGATTCCGGTCGACGTGCTGGTACTTACCTGCGTGGCGGTGGGCATCGTGCCGGCATGGACAGTGGCGCCCGTATTGCGCGCCGGTGCCACCGCGATCTTGGGCGACCGGCTGCCCGACTACAGCCTGGCGCTGTGGCATGGCGTCAATTTGCCGCTGGCGATGAGCGTTGCCGGCATCGTCGGCGGTGCGTTGTTGTACGTGGCGCTGCGCCGCACGCTGGATCTGTATGCAATCCAGAACCGTTCGCCGGGAAAGGCGTTGTTCCAATGGAACCTGCGTGCCTTGTTCAGTGCCACCGCACGCATGACCGACGCCGTCACCAACGGCAACCTGCAGCGCATGTTGATGCTGCTGGTGCTAAGCGCGGTCGTGGTGGCGCTGGTGCCGTTCCTGCAAGGCGGTGCATTGCCGCAATGGCCTGCACCCATGCCAATGCCGGCGCTGGGGTGGATGGTGTGGCTGTTGATGATCGCATGCGCCCTGGGCAGCCTGTTCCTGTACAAGCAGCGCCTGTTGGCGGTGCTGGTGCTCGGCGGCACCGGGCTGGCGGTCAGCCTGACGTTCGTGTTCTTGTCGGCGCCGGATCTGGCGCTGACGCAGTTGCTGGTGGAAATGGTCACGCTGGTGCTGATGCTGCTGGCGATGAACTACCTGCCCGAGCGCTCGTTGCCCGAACGTGCGCGGCTGCGCAAGATGCGTGATGCCGCAATTGCCATTGCCGGCGGTGCCGGTCTTGCGGCGTTGGCGTATACCTTGATGACGCAACCCAGCCATTCGGTCGCCGGCGAACTGCTGCAGCGCGCCTTGCCCGAAGCGTATGGGCGCAATGTGGTCAACGTAATTTTGGTGGATTTCCGGGGCTTCGATACCTTTGGCGAGATCACCGTCTTCGCCATCGCCGGGCTGGTGGTGCACGCCTTGCTGCGCCGCGCGCGCATGGCACCGGAGCGCACCATGCCGGGGCCGCCGATCAAGTTGCCGGTGCCGGCCGATCTGGCGCAGATCATGTTCCCGCTGACATTGACGGTGTCGCTGTTCCTGTTCCTGCGCGGGCACAACGCGCCGGGCGGCGGCTTCATTGCCGGGCTGGTGTTGGCGGTGCCATTGCTGATGCAGTACGTGATTCAGGGGACGGCCTCGGTGGAGTCGCGCTTTGGTTTCGACTACATCCGCCTGATCGGCATCGGCTTGTTGTGCGCGCTGGTCAGCGGCGCCGGCTCGCTGGTGTTCGGGCTGCCGTTCCTGAGCAGCGGACATCTGGAAATTCCGCTGCCGCTATTGGGCGAGCTGGAACTGGCCAGTGCGCTGGGCTTCGATACCGGCGTGTACCTGGTGGTGTTCGGTGCGGCGATGTTGATGCTGTCGATGATGGGCACGATCAAGCCCTCGCGTACGCGCAGTTCGCAGCGCGGCGAGATCGACCCCACCCAACGTTCGACACGCACCGCGGAGCAGCATTGATGGAATTGGCAATGGCAAGCGCGATCGGCGTCCTCACCGCACTGGCGATCTATCTGCTGCTGCGCGCGCGCAGCTTCGATGTGATCCTGGGCATGACCTTCCTGTCGTATGCGACCAATCTGCTGATCTTTGCCGGTGGGCGCCTGCGCAGTGGCCAGGCGCCGGTGTTGCGCGACGGCGTGCCGGCCGAGCTGATGCATCACACCGATCCGCTCCCGCAGGCCCTGGTGCTGACCGCCATCGTGATCGCGTTTGCGATGACCGCGGTGAGCCTGGTGCTGGCGATCCGCAGCCGTAGCGACAATGGCAGCGACCATGTGGATGCGCACGAAGATGCCGCGACCGGCACGGATACGCGGCAGGCCCGGCGATGAACCATCTGCTGATCCTGCCCATCCTGATCCCGATGCTGGGCGCGTCGGCATCGTTGTTCGTCGAGCACCGCCGCTATGGGCCGCGCGTGCAGCGCAGCGTGGCGTGGGTCAGCATCGCCTTGTTGGCTGCGGCGGTCATCGCCCTGTTCGCACGCGCGGCCGACGGCCAGATCCTGGTCTATCTGCTCGGCGACTGGCCGGCGCGCATCGGCATCGTGCTGATGGGCGACCGCTTGTCGGCGTGGATGCTGCTGACGACCTTGATCCTGGGCTCGGCGTGCCTGCTGCATGCATGCGCAGGCTGGGACCGGCGCGCACCGCATTTCCATGCATTGTTCCAGTTCCAGTTGATGGGCTTGAACGGCGCATTCCTGACCGGCGACATCTTCAACCTGTTCGTGTTCTTCGAGGTGATGCTCATCGCCTCCTACGGCCTGCTGCTCAGCGGCGGGCGCGGGTTGCAGATGCGGGTGGGCCTGCATTACGTGGTGTTCAACGTGTGTGCGTCGACGTTGTTCCTGATTGCGCTGGGCCTGCTGTTCGGTGTGTTCGGCACGCTCAACATGGCCGAGCTGTCGCAGCGCATTGCCGATCTGCCGGCGCAGGACCTGCCGTTGGCAAAGGCCACGCTGGGCTTGTTGCTGCTGGTGTTCTGCAGCAAGGCCGCGCTGCTACCGCTGTATCTGTGGCTACCGGAAACCTATTCGCGTGCGCCGGCGGCGGTGGCTGCATTGTTCGCCATCATGACCAAGGTGGGGTTGTACGCAGCGCTGCGGGTATCGTCGCTGTGGTTCGGCGCCGGTGCCGGCGCGCTGCACGGCTTCGGTCGCCACGCGCTGTTGTGGCTGGGCATCGCAACGCTGTTGATGGCCGCGTTCGGGGTGATGGCCGCATCGCGGCTGCGGGTGATGGTGTCGTACCTGGTGGTGTTTTCGGCAGCGACCTTGTTCATCGCGTTTTCGCTGGACGATGCCGGCGCACTGGGCGCGGGGCTGTATTACCTGCCGCACAGCAGCTTTGTCGCCGCTGCGTTGTTCATGGTCTCTGACCTGATCCGCCGTCGCCGCGGCAGTGCCAGCGACCGCAAGGAAGTGGTGGCGCCGCTACCGGGGCGGGCCATTCCGGGCACGATGTTCATGATTGCCGCGGTGGCGGTGGCCGGGTTGCCGCCACTCTCCGGATTTCTGGCCAAGGCCGCATTGCTGCAACACGTGCCTGAAGGGCTGGTGGGACCGGTGTGGATCGCGGTGCTCGGCAGTAGCCTGCTGATCGTGATCGGCCTCACCCGCGCCGGCGTGCGGTTGTTCTGGCGGGTGCCGGCGGCGGCGGAAAATGCGCCGGAACTGCAGCCGCCGCGGCGTGGCCGCATGCGTCCGGTGGAGACCGCCGCCACGGTGCTGTTGCTGAGCGGGCTGGTTGTGATGACCGGCGCCGCAGGTCCCCTGATGCATTACACCGATGCGGCCGCTGCGCAGTTGCGCGACCCCGGCGCGTATGTCGACCAGGTCCGCGCCACCACGCCGCAACGGAGGCAGCCATGAACACGTGTCTGCCACTGCGTCGCCGCCTGTTTCCCTCGCCGCCCTTAAGCGTGACGGTCTTCGTGTTCTGGCTGCTGCTCAGCGATAGCTTCGGCCCGCAGCAATGGGTCCTGGGCATGCTGCTGGGCGTGGTGGTACCGATCTTTGCAGCGCGGCTGGACCGCGAGTTCGCACAGATCGGCTCGCTGCGCTCGGTGCCACGCATGCTGCTGGTGGCCGCAGGCGACATCGTGCGCTCCAACATCAAGGTCGCTGCGCAGGTGCTCGGGCCAGAATCGCGTATCCATCCCGGTTTCATCTGGGTGCCGCTGGACATCGCCAACATCCACGGCATTGCTGCGTTGACCAGCATGATCACGTTGACACCGGGAACCGTCTCGGCCGCGCTGTCGGACGACCGCAAATATCTGCTGGTGCACGTGCTGCATCTGGACGATCCGCAGGCCTTGATTGCCGAGATCAAGACCCGCTACGAAAAGCCCCTGATGGAGATCTTTCCATGACCGGCCACATGTTCATCGAATCGACCATCGTGATCTGCATTCACGCGGTGGGCCTGGCCATCCTGATGGCTTTGTGGCGGCTGCTGCGCGGGCCGACCGTGCCAGACCGCATCCTGGCGCTGGACACACTCTCGGTCACCGCCATTGCCGAATTGATGCTGCTGGGCATGTACCTGGATTCGCCGATCTACTTCGAGGCGGCCCTGGTCATTGCGATGCTTGGCTTCGGTAGCACCGTGGTACTGAGCAAGTACGTGTTGCGGCGGAGTATCGTCGAATGATCGCCCTCACCGAATATTTGCTCAGCGCCTTGCTGCTGGCGGGCACGTTTTTCATCCTGATCGGCGCTTTCGGTCTGGTGAAGCTGTCGGACTTTTTCAAGCGCCTGCATGCACCGACCAAGGCCAGCACGCTGGGCGTGGGCTGCGTGTTGCTGGCCTCAGTGGGATACCACCTGTTTCTCGGCGTGGACCCGCAGCCGCGCGAATTGCTGATCACCGTATTCCTGTTCATCACCGCACCGATCAGCGCGCACTTGATGGCCAAGGCAGCGCTGTCGCTGATGATGGAAAACCGCCCGGAAGTACCGAACCACGGCGACGCGCAGCAGGAAGGATTGCCGCAGGTCAAAGGCGATCTTGGCGAGAACGAAGAAACCGAGAAGCAGCATCCGGGGCCTGCGTCCGAGGGTGGCTGAGGCGTTGCTGCCCGGCGTGGCGTGTTTGCCGATCAGGTCCCGTTGCTGCTCAGAACCTTCTCAACGGCGCAACTGGCTGAGCCGGTAGCCCGCACATGGGGCATCGACTCACGAGCGCTCACTTCGTGCGTTCGCCTACCACAGATGGGCATGCAACTGCAGTGCGGCGCGACTCAACAATCACGCGTGGCGCTGCGCCACCGTTGCGCAGAGCGATTCTGCGACCGCCCACCATCGCTAACCGGCGCGACGCATGGGCCGCAGCAGGAATGACACACCCTCCGCTAGCGCAGGATACAAACGCCTGCGCAAGACGACACCGCCATCGCACCTTGCATGTCAGCCGCAGCCTTCGACGTAATCCACCTGCGGCGGCTTGCCCACGCGCCAGCTGGTGACTTTGCCGTCTGCATCGGTCTCGAATACCAGCGCGGTCTGCGTGGCAGCGTCGGGGAGACGCAGCGTCAGCGCGCCTGGAATGTACTTATGCGGCTGCTCGGTCAGGCCGTCGGGGTACAACGCACGCAGCTGCGCCAATGTCATGCCGACCTTGCCGCCGCCCGGCGCCGTCTCTTTCGCTTCGTTGGTCTGCAAGCGCACCAATTGCCCGCCTTCGAACATGAAGCCCAAGCGACGCGCATCGCTGGCCCACCGTGGGCGCAGCAGGTAACAGCCATTATCGGGTGCCGCTTTGCCCTGCAAATCGCCACCCCAGGCAGCCCGCGCCTGGCTGGCATCCATCCCAAAGCGCAAATCGCCATAGCCATCCATGCGCGCAAGCGCAGCGGGGTCCTGCTGGGTGCGCGGTGGAAATGTGCCAGCTGGCGCCGTGGCCGGCGGGACAGTGGCCGCCGGTTGGTCGTCAGCGGCCGCAACCGGTGCGTGCTCGGCGTTGGCGGGCGCGGCCGGCGCGGGCGATTGGTCGGCGCGGTTGCAGCTGGTCAGTACGAGCAATGCGCTCATCAGGCCCAATAGTCTGGATGTCATCTGCGCGTTTCCTAGAGTTGCAGTACAGCGTACACAGCCACCATCGCGACCATGTGCAGAGCGTGGCCACACACCGTCGCCGCCATGTCATCGGCGCTTCATTGGCGGGCGTCACGCTATTGGCTTCGCAGGACCGCCGCCATGATCCCACGCAAGACCGAGCTCGCCCTAACCACGTTGCAATCGCACCGCAGCCCGCTGACGCTGCTGCAACGGCGCGCGTTGATCCTGGCCGACGGCCAGCGCGATCTGGCCACGCTCGCCATGCTGCTGGGCGGCGACGGCACCGGCTTGGTGCAGAGCCTGTGCGCGATGGGGTATCTGGATCTTGGACCCGCTGCATGCGGTGCTGCGGGTCAAACGCGCACGGCAGCCACTGCCGCGCTGCCCGATGTGCACGAAGCACCTGTGGCCCTACCGGACGCAGGGCCCAGCGAAGAAGAGCTGCGGCGCCTGCGTCGCCGTGCAGCGACCAATGCACGCCTGTACTTGCTCGATATCCTGCAGTTGCAACGCAATGCCCTTGCCGCTGCGCTGCATCGGCAACTGCACGCCGCGCGCGACGACGATCAGATCCGCACGACCATCGCCGAGGCGTTGCACGCGCTGCCGCAGATCACCTCGGCGAGCTACGCCGAACGCGTCCGCACACGGATCGGCGAGCTGCTGCCGGAGACCTTGCAAGCCGCGTGATATGGCAGTGGTGGCCAGCGCGCGCCGACCGGCTCTTGCCGAGTCGCTCAACATGCGCAGGGGCTGGAGCCGAGCGCCGCATCACCGCAACGGCAGCAGCCCGCTCACCCACCGCTCGCATCACATCGCTGACGCGCAGACAGAGCAGCTGCAGTCCGGCTTGGGAGCGTCGGACCCCTGCCGCTCAGCCGCCAGGCGCAGCCGGCTGGTACTCGGGGCAGGCATCTGGCCGCCATCCACTCCAGGCACCGTGTGCCTGAGCATCGTCCGCACCATCTGCCAATTGCTTGCGAGGTCTTGGCCGCGCGCTAGGTTGCGTCTTCCGTTGTCGGCGGTTGAAACGCAGCGCGCAATCCGGACCAGCACTGCTGGTAATCCGCTTGCCGATGGGCGGCGTTCAATGCCTGCTGCGTAGGGCGCAACACCGCGCGCGTTTCGAACATGAAGGCCATGGTGTCGGCGATCACGTCCGGGCGCGTGAGATCTGCCTGTGACGCCTTGTCGAAGGTGGCCGCATCCGGGCCGTGCCCGCTCATGCAGTTATGCAACGAGGCGCCACCGGGCGCGAAGCCTTCGGCCTTGGCATCGTAGACGCCATGCACCAGGCCCATGAATTCGCTGGCGACGTTGCGATGGAACCACGGCGGGCGGAAGGTGTGCTGTGCCACCAGCCAACGCGGCGGGAAAATCGCAAAATCCATGTTCGCCGTCCCGTGCGTGTCGCTGGGCGAGGTCAGCACGGTGAAGATGCTGGGATCGGGATGATCGAAACTGATCGAGCCGATGGTGTTGAAGCGACGCAGGTCGTAACGATAAGGCGCGTAATTGCCGTGCCAGGCGACGACATCCAGCGGCGAGTGACCGATGTCGGCACGCCAGAGATGGCCCTGGAATTTGGCCACCAGTTCGAACCTGCCTTCGCGTTGTTCGAAGGCGGCGCGAGGGGTCTGGAAATCGCGCGGATTGGCCAGGCCATTGGCGCCGATCGGCCCCAGGTCCGGCAGGCGCAGCAGGCCGCCGAAGTTTTCGCAGACGTAGCCACGCGCTTCACTATCGAGCAGTTCCACCCGGAAACGCACACCGCGCGGTATCACGCCGATCTGTTGCGGCTCCAGTTCGAGCACGCCCAGTTCGGTGCAGACCCGCAACCGGCCAAGCTGCGGCACCAGCAGCAGCTCGCCGTCGGCGTTGTAGAAGAAACGATCGCGCATGGAGGCGTTGGCCGCATACAGATGCACGGCCACGCCGGTCATCGCCTCCGGGCTGCCATTGCCGGCCATGGTGTACAGGCCATCGACGAAATCGGTGCGCGTGACCGGCAACGGCAACGGACTCCAGCGCATCTGGTCCGGCGGCACCGGGCCGCCGCCGAAGTCGTTGTGGAGCCGAGACTGCTCGATCAGCGAGAAACGCCCATGCACCGCTGCCGGACGAATGCGGTACAGCCAGCTGCGCCGGTTCTCGCCGCGTGGCGCGGTGAAGGCGGTGCCGGACAACTGCTCGGCGTACAGGCCATGCGCCACGCGCTGCGGTGAGTTCTGCCCGACCGGCAGACTGCCGGCCACCGCCTCGGTTGCGAACTCATTGCCGAAGCCGGTCATGTAGGAAGTCTGGTCATGCATGGGCGTGGGCTCTTTGGTTGCGGCACCACCGTTGCAGGGAGGTGCGATGTTAGAGAAACGCAATGTTCAAGCCCCTCTCCCACCGGGAGAGGGGTTGGGGTGAGGGTACGGCGTCGCGACTATCGTGAAGATCGCCTCAACCACAGTATCCAGCGAAAGCAGCACATCGTTATTCCAAAAGCGCAGCACGATCCAGCCTTTCGATTGAAGCCACCGCGTCCTTGCCTGATCGAAGGATGCCTGATGCTGCGATCCGTCCAGCTCAACAATCACCTTAGCTTCAATGCAACAAAAGTCTGCGATGTACGGTGGAATCGGATGCTGCCTTCGGAACTTGAAGCCTTGTAGCTGATTGCTTCGCAGACGGCGCCAAAGTGCACGCTCTGCGTCGGTCATGTGGCGACGCAATGCGCGTGCGTGGGCACGGGTGACGGTAGGCAATGGCGGTTTGATTTTCATCGCTCCACCGTACCCTCACCCCAACCCCTCTCCCGTGGGGAGAGGGGCTTCAAGCACGTCCGTTTTCATGGGCTTTTCTTATCAGACAGCCTGGTCTTGCTGAGGTGGCGCTCGAGGGTCTTGCTCCAAGCGAATCCCGAATCCCGAATCCCGAATCACCAATACCCAATCCCCGCCCTCAAAGCACCCCGCGCTTGATCTGATCGCGCTCGATGCTTTCGAACAGCGCCTGGAAATTGCCTTCGCCAAAGCCTTCGTTGCCCTTGCGCTGGATGATCTCGAAGAAGATCGGGCCGATGCAGTTGGTGGTGAAGATCTGCAGCAGCTTGCGCTGCTTGGTATCGGGGTCGGCGTCGATCAGGATCTTGTTGCGGCGCAGGCGTTCGACATCTTCGCCATGTGCGGGGATGCGCAGGTCCACCACATCGAAATACGTGTCCGGCGTATCCAGGAAACTCACGCCGGCGGCGCGCATCTTTTCCACGCTGGTGTAGATGTCGTCGGTAAAGCAGGCGATGTGCTGGATGCCTTCGCCCTGATACGCGTCCAGATACTCGTTGATCTGGCTCTTGGGGTCGGAGGATTCGTTGAGCGGGATGCGCACGATGCCGTCCGGCGCGGTCATCGCCTTGGACACCAGGCCGGTCTTGGCGCCCTTGATGTCGAAATAGCGGATCTCGCGGAAGTTGAACAGGCGCTCGTAATAGTCCGACCAGCGCTGCATGTTGCCGAAATACAGGTTGTGGGTCAGGTGGTCGATGAAGGTCAGTCCGAAGCCGGCCGGGTGCTGGTCGGCACCGTCGATCGGCTCGAAATCGGCGTCGTAGATACTGCCGGCCTCACCGTAACGGTCCACCAGGTACAGCATGCAATCGCCGATTCCCTTGACCACCGGCGCCGGGACCGCGCGGGTGTCGGGCTTGTTCTGCACGGCTTCACCGCCGTTGCCCAGCACCGTCTGCAGCACGGTCTCGGACGGGGTGCGGAAGCGGATGGCAAAGCCGCAGGCGCAGGGGCCGTGCGCGGCGGCGAAATCGGCAGCGAACGAATCGGGATCTTCGTTGAGCAGGAAGTTGACCCCGCCCTGGCGATAGACGGTAATGGGGCGGCTGCGGTGACGCAGTACCGCGCTGAAGCCCATCTTGCGGAAATAATCGTGCAGCTGTTCCCCCTGGCCGGCCGGTGCGGCGAATTCGACGAACTCGAAGCCGTCGATGCCCATCGGATTGTCGAAGGTGGTGACCTGCATGCCAGGATCGGGGCGGGTTGCAGTGGTGTTCGGTTGTGCGCTCATCTTCGTTTCTCCACGCTTGGGGGGCCGCAGGGCTATGCGGAGTAGCAGAAGACCCGCGAGAATGCGCAGGCCACCCTCGGTTTGTAGTTGCAAATGAAACCAAAATCAAGACACAGTGCAACATGAGCGATCTCGACAGCCCCCACCCGCCGCAATATCCCGTGCTGCTCAACCTCGAGCAGTTCCTGCCGTATCGCCTGAGCGTGCTGTCCAACCGTATCAGCAGCAACATCGCCAAGGTATACGGCGATCGTTACGGCATGGCGATTCCCGAGTGGCGGGTGATCACGATCCTGGCGCTGTATCCGGGTTCCTCGGCCAGCGAGGTCTCCGACCGCACGGCGATGGACAAGGTGGCAGTCAGCCGCGCCGTGGCGCGCCTGCTGGAGCGCGGCTTCATCCGCCGCGAGACCCATGGCGACGATCGCCGCCGCTCGATGCTGGCGTTGTCGCCAGCCGGGCGGCAGGTCTACGAGACCGTCGCGCCGCTGGTCAACGAGATGGAACAACGGCTGATGTCGGTGTTCAGCGCCGAAGAACAGCAGGTCCTGGAAACGCTGATCGACCGGCTGGCCAAGGACGGGCTGCCGCGCATGGCCAGCAAGGACTGAGCAGCGCTACGCCGGGAGCCAATGCGTGGTGCCTTGGCGCCGCCCAGGATCGGATCCGGTTGCAATCGGCGCTGGCGCAGCACTGGCCTGGATGCCGTGCCGCGGCGCTGTCGCGCGATTTCGATAGATTGTCGGCGCGCTCGGAAACGACTGTTCGCTGGCTCGCAAATCGCGCATTGACGCAGCGCATCGCATGCCGGTGTGGCTGCCGTCGCCAGCAAGGCCTCATCACATCGCGCCAGGGCTGCGCGCGTGGAAGTCACAGGCTGAGTTCGCGCCGGGCGATAGCCATCGGCACGATGCAAACAAAAATCCCCGCAGCAATGCGGGGGTTTTTGTGTGACGTGTTCGCGCAACGTCAGGCCTGCGGTGGCGCCCACTGCTTGAGGAAATCGAACAGCTTCTTGCGGTCGAAACCCTCGCCCTTGCGCAACTCCGGGCCGGACTGCGTGGTCAGCAGCTTGCCGTCGCTGTCCAGCACCAGCAGCGACGGGGCGTCGTTGAGCTGGGCGAACGCCGACAGGAAGGCAGCGTTCTCGTTGGCTGCATCGCGGTTGACCTTGACCACCACGAAGTGCGCGTCGCGGAAGCTGCGCAGCTCCGCATCGCCGCCCATCAACTCGTCCAGCGCCTTGCAGGGCTCACAGGCGGCATTGCCGACATTGAGCACGATGCGCTTGCCGCCGCGCTTGGCCTCAACCTTGGCCGTCTCCAGATCGGCCGCCGGATCGCGCGAGGGGTCGTATTGCGCATTGAGCGCAGCGGCCGCGGCGATGTCGGCCGCGGTCGGCGTGTTGCCCGAAGACACCGGCTGGCTGGGATCGGCGCTGGGCGGCTTCTGCATCGAGGTATCCAACGGCTTGGGCGCCTCCTGCGGGCTGCTGGTCTGCCCGCAGGCGCTCAACAGACCGGTCAGCAGCAGGCCACAGACAAGGGGTTTGATCGGCATCGCTGTTCTCCTCACTTCACACCATGCATCAATTTATTGATCAGCGGCGCGATCAGGAACAGCAACGCGCCGGCGCCCACCAGCGCCCAGAACCCGAACGTATACCCACCCAGCGCCGAGGACACGCTCATGCCTTCGTTTCCGCTGACATGGCCGGCGAAAATGCCCGACAGGTTGTTGCCGATGCCGGTGGACAAAAACCAGCCACCCATGCCGAAACCGACCAGGCGTACCGGGGCCAGCTTGGTCACCATCGACAGGCCGATCGGCGACAGGCACAGCTCGCCGACCGACTGGATGACGTAGACCATGAACAAGGTCCAGAACGGAATCTTGCCGGCGTCGTTGACCAGGCTGGACAGCGCAAACATCAGCAGCAGGAAGGCCAGGCCGTTGAACAGCAGGCCCAGGCCGAACTTGCGCGGAATCGACGGATTGAAGCGGCCGGACTTGACCCAGATCCACGCGATGACCGGTGCCAGCGCAATGATGGCGATGGAGTTCACCGACTGGAACCACGCGGTGGGGAAGGTCCAGCTGCCGAAGTTGCGGTTGACGATGTTGTCGGCCAGGAAGGTGAACGAGCTGCCGGCCTGTTCGAAGAACATCCAGAACAGCACGTTGAAGGCGAAGATGATCAGCATCGCGATCACCTTGTCGCGCTGTACCTTGCCTTCACGGATGCCTTCCACCAGCAGCATCACCGACAGGCCGATGAACAGCACCGTCAGCACGATCTGCAACACGTCCGCACCGACGGCGAGCAGGAAGTACACGCCCGGAATCGCCAGCAGGCAGCCCACCAGCACCATCAGCACGCGGCCCATGCCCTGCGCGTTGGGCGCCGGTGCGCCGATGCCCTTGAGCTGGACGCGGCCGAACCAGAACCACACCAGGCTGATCAGCATGCCCACGGCGGAAGCCATGAACACCATCTTGTAGGACGGCATGACTTCAGTGCCGAACACCTTTTCGGCCAGCAACTGGGTCAATACCGGCGAGATCATCGCACCCAGGTTGATGCCCATGTAGAAGATGGTGAAGCCGCTGTCGCGGCGCGGATCGGCCACCGAATACAGCTTGCCGACCATGGTGGAAATGTTCGGCTTGAACAGCCCGTTGCCGACCACCACGGTGGCCAGGCCGATCTCGAACATGGTGTGGTCGGGAATGGCGATCAGGAACAGGCCGGTCGCCATGACGGCCGCCCCGACCAGGATCGAGCGCTGGTAACCGAGCACGCGGTCGGCCACGTAGCCGCCGAAGATCGCCGCCGCGTACACCAGCGCCAGGTAGGCGCCATAGGTCCGCCCCGCCGGCGCCTGGCCAGTGGCATCGCCATTGAAGAACTGCGCCACGATGTACAACACCAGCGCCCAGCGAATGCCGTAGAACGCAAAGCGTTCCCAGAATTCGGTCATGAACAGCAGCCACAACGGCCGGGGGTGGCCGAGCAACGTGGGGAACTCGGGAGGCGCCGGCGGCTGCGGCGGTGTGGAGGCGGATGTCGGCGCGGTCGCGTCAACGCTCATAGAGGTCCCTTGCGTATTCAGTGATGGCTGGGTGCACCGAGGCGAGCCCGGGCGACGCGCGAGGATCACTTAGACGTCATGTACGCGTCAAATTCGCCGGAGTCAGCTGCCTGATGCCCGTGGGTGGAGTTGGCGGAATTTGGCCGCGTGCTGGGGCACCAGGGGCCGGCGTGAGATCGCGCCGGCCCTCTTCCGAAAACACAAGCGCTTGCGTGCGCTTGCCTTGCCCTTGCGCATGCCTGGCCTTGCTCAGCCCTGCGCGGTGTCCGGGGCGCCTTGCGGGGGGCGGCCGTCCACGCCCACCGAGGTGCGCACGTCGAACAGTTCCGGGAAGAACGTCAGCGCCAGCGCCTGCTGCAGGAAGCCGACGCCGCTGGAGCCGCCGGTGCCGCGCTTGAAGCCGATCACCCGCATCACCGTGCGCATGTGGCGGAAGCGCCACAGCTGGAACTGGGTTTCCACATCCACCAGGTCCTCGCACAGCGCGTACTCGCGCCAGTAGCGGTCGGTGTTTTCGTAGATGCGCTCGAACACCGGCCGCAGGCTGTCGTCGGCCACGTGTGCGGCGGTCCAGTCGCGGGCCTGGTAGTGCTGCGGAATCGCGTGACCGAAGCGCGCCAGATAGCGCAGGAACTCCTCGTACAGGCTGGGTGCTTCCAGCGCCTCGCGCAGCCGCGCCTGGCCGTGCGGGTCGTAGGCGAACACCTGCAGCATCTGCGGGTTCTTGTTGCCGAGCAGGAACTCGATGTAGCGGTATTGCAGCGACTGGAAGCCCGACGACGGCCCCAGCACGTCGCGAAACCCCATGTACTCGCTCGGGGTGAGCGTTTCCAGCACCGACCACTGCTCGGTCAGTTGCCGCAGGACCTGCTTGCTGCGCGCCAGCACCTTGCGGCATTGCCAGACTTCGTCGCGCTGCAGATGCACGATGGCCGCGCGCAACTCGTGCGCCAGCAGCTTCAGCCACAGCTCGGAGGTCTGGTGCTGGATGATGAACAGCATTTCATCATGATGCGCCGGCTCGGACAGGGGCTGCTGCGCAGACAGCAGTTGATCCAGCCGCAGATAGCCGCCGTAGGTCAGCCGCCCCTCCAGGTCGGTGTGGATGCCAGGTTCCAGGTCACGCAGGTTCTTGTCGACGGGCATGGCATCGCGCTGAAGATCGGGCCACGCAGGGTAACGCAGCGGCCGGGATTCGGGATTCGGGATTCGGGATTCGGGATTGGCGGATGGCGGATGGCGGATGGCGAAGCGTATTGGCCCACGGCTATCGCCGGCCCTGGCTGGCTGCTTGCAGCCCTGGCGGGATTGCCTGAGGGGATCGGGGCCAGCGAGATACGTGCGCAGGTGCCTCGTAGAAATCCGTATGCACGATTGGCACGCCCAGGCCTCAGCGTCGAGCCCGCTTCCTTCAGCTTTGAACCACTTGGCAGGCGCCCGGTGCGGTCTCAGCCACTGCGCCGCTGTCACCATATCGTCAACCTAGGTCTGCAAATTCATGCAGAATCGAACGGCGCTGCCGGCCAGGGACGTGGCCGGACCAGGGGAGCGTTTCACGTCTCAAGGATCAGGGGACTCTCATCTCATGCATGTGTTGCAGCGTCGTGCAGCCGTATTTCTGTGTGCGCTGGCCGTGGCCGGCCACGCCAATGCCCAGGTCGTCATCAGCCAGGTCTACGGCGGTGGCGGCAATAGCGGCGCCACCCTCCGCAGCGATTTCATCGAGCTGCACAACATCGGCGGTGCCCCGGTCAGCCTGGACGGCTGGTCGGTGCAGTACGCCTCCGCGGCCGGCAGCAGCTGGCAGGTCACCCCGCTGGCGGGCACTGTCCCGGCCGGCGGCTATTACCTGATCAAGCAGGCCGACGGCAGCGGCGGCAGCGTGGCGCTGCCCACGCCCGATGCCACCGGCACGCTGGCCATGAGCGGCACCGCCGGCAAGGTGGCGCTGAGCAATAGCGCCTCCGCGTTGAGCGGCACCTGCCCCACCGGCAATGCCGATCTGGTCGGCTATGGCAGCACGGCCAGCTGCGCCGAAGGCAATGCGCCCACGCCGGCCCCCAGCAACACGCTGGCGGTGCTGCGCGGCAACGACGGTTGCACCGATACCGACAACAACGCCGCCGACTTCGCCACCGGCGCGCCTGCCCCGCGCAATGCCGCCAGCCCCGCGCGCCTGTGCAGCGGCGGCGGCCAGCCGGTCGCCACGCTGGCCGATGTCAGCCAGGCCGAAGGCAATGCCGGCACCCGCAGCTTGGTGTTCACCCTGAGCCTGAGCCAGCCGGCCGGTGCGGGCGGGGTGAGCTTCACCGCCGCCACCGTCGATGGCACCGCCACTGCCGGCAGCGACTATGTCGCCCTGCCCGCCACCACCCTGCGCATCGCCGCTGGCGAACGCAGCGCCACCATTTCCGTCGATGTCCTGGGCGACACCACGCCGGAGCCGGATGAAAGCTTCCGGCTGCAGATCAGCGGCCTCACCGGCGCGCTGCCGGCCACGCTGAGCGCCACCGGCACCATCCTCAACGACGACTTCAGCCTGCTGCCGATCCACGCCATCCAGGGCAAGGGTGCGCGCTCGCCGCTGGAGGGCCAGGTGGTGGCCACCTCGGGCATCGTCACCGCACGCCGCAGCGCCGGGTTCTTCCTGCAGGCACCCGATAGCGAAGCCGACGCCGACCCGTCCACCTCCGAAGGCGTGTACGTCTACACCGGCAGCGCACCGCCGGAGGCGGCCGCCATCGGCAACCGGGTGCGCGTGCAGGGCACGGTGATCGAATACGTGCCCACCGCCGACCCCACCCAGCCACCGCTCACCGAGATCGGCGGCAGCCTGACCGTGCTGGCCGATTCCACCGGCAACCCGTTGCCGATGCCGGTGGCGTTGAGCGCGAACTTCCCCAACCCCAACGGTGCCTTCGATCAGCTCGAAGCGCTGGAAGGCATGCGCGTGGCCGCCGCCAGCCTCACCGTCAATACCCCCACCGGCGGCAGCGTCAACGAGACCAACGCCACGGCGACCAGCAATGGCGTCTTCCATGCCGTGGTCACCGGCGTGCCACGCGCCTACCGCGAGCCGGGCGTGCAATTGCCCGACCCGCTGCCGGCCGGCTCGCCTGCCGGCGTGCCGCGCTGGAATACCAATCCCGAAGTGATCGCGGTCGGCAGTGCCGGCGTCGGCGCCGAGCGGCTGGATCTGGCCTCCGGCTGCCAGGTGCTCGATGTGGTCGGCCCGCTGGATTACAGCTTCCGCCGCTACACGCTGTATCCGGAACGCACCCCGCAGGTGAGCTGCAACGGTGCCGACCAACCGCGCCCGGCACCGGTACCGCAGGCCGACGACGTGGCCGTGGCGACCTACAACATGGAGCGCTTCTTCGACGACCAGAACGACCCGGCGATCGGCGAACCGGTGCTCACGCCGGCCGCCTTCCAGGCCCGCCTCAACAAGGCCTCGCTGGCGATCCGCAACTACCTGCACACGCCCGACATCCTGGGCACGGTGGAAGTGGAAAACCTCAGCGTGCTGCAGACGCTGGCCGCACGCGTCAACGCCGATGCGGTGGCCGCCGGCCAGCAGGATCCCAAGTACGTGGCGTACCTGCAGGAAGGCAACGACGTGGGCGGCATCGACGTCGGTTTCCTGGTCAAGACCGCACAGATCGCTGGCGGCGTGGCGCGCGTGGAAGTTCTCTCGATCGCTCAGGAAGGCAAGACCACCACCTGGACCGAGCCGGGTGGCGGCGTGAGCCTGCTCAACGACCGCCCGCCGCTGGTGCTCACCGCCAACGTGCACCAGGCCGACGGCCGCGTGCTGCCGCTGACCGCCATCGTGGTGCATCAGCGTTCGCTCAACGGCGCCGAAACCGACGATGCCGCCGGCATGCGCATCCGCGCCAAACGTCAGGCGCAGGCCGAGTATCTGGCGCGCCTGCTGCAAACGCGTCAGCAATTGAACCCTGACGAAAAAGTGCTGGTCATGGGCGACTTCAACGCCTTCGAATTCAACGACGGCTATGTGGATGCGATGGGCACCGTCACCGGCAAACCGGCGCCGGATGCGCAGACCGTGGTGGGCGGCGATGGCACCGATCTGGTCAACCCGGATTACACCGACCTGACCTGGTTCAACACGCCCGACCAGAGCTACTCATACGCCTTCGACGGCAACGTGCAGTCGCTGGATCACATCCTGGCCAACGATGCGCTGATGCGCGCGCCGCAGATCGCCTCGCTGTCGGTGGGCCACGCGCGCATCAATGCCGACTTCCCCGGCACCGCGCGTAACGATGCCAATACGCCGACGCGGCTGTCCGATCACGATCCCACCGTGGTGCTGTTGCGCATGACCAAACAGGTCAATGCGGACCTGGGCGTGGCGGTCACTGCTGCGCGCGATCAGGTCACCGAAGGCGAGCGCATCGACTTCAGTGTGGACGTCGAAAACCGCGGCCCCGACAGTGCGGCGTTCGCTGCGGTTGCCTTCGCGTTCGATGCCGCAGTGAGCCCACGCGTCACCGCCGCACCTGGCTGGGTGTGCCAACCGCCGCAGACCGGCACCCAGACGGTGGTCACCTGCACCATTGCAGCGTTGGCAGCCGGTAACGCGCAGAACTTCTCGGTGCAGGTGGAGGCGGGTGCGGCGTTGGCCGGACGGACGTTGACCCTGGCTGCATCGGCGGCTTCGCAAACCCCCGATCCGCAGTCGGGCAACGACACCGATGCGGCCAGCGTGACGGTACAGGCGCAACCCCGCAGCGACCTGGCGGTACGTTTCGACGGCCCAAGCAGCCTGCCGACCACCGCCTTCAGCGCCACCTACCGCGTGCTGGTGAGCAATGTCGGCGCCGCACCGGCGCAAGGCTCCGGCCTGGTGTTCGAAGGCAACACGGTGTCGGCGTTGTCGCAATTGGTACCGCCGCAAGGCTGGCGTTGCGACAAGCAGACCCAATCGCTGCGTCGGGCCCGCTTCGTCTGCAGCACCGCCGCGGTGGTACTGCCCGGCGCGCAGGCAACTTTCCAGTTGACCGTCGCTGCCAGGCCCATCCCGGCCGACGGCGCGGTGCGGGTGCAGGCCACGGCCACCTCGCGTTCGCCCGATGCCAACCCAGCCGACAACACTGCGCTGATCGTGACGCCGATCGGCGGAGGTGATGGGCGCCGCTAATCGCAGTGCAACACGTCGCAGTTCTCTACTGCGACAAAGGGCGCGGCCTGGTCCGCGCCCTTTTTTTTGTGCAAGCCAGCATGATTGTCTGCTGCGGTGCAGGACAGCGTTTTGCTTCGCCGTCCTTAACATGGCAACTCATATCATTTGAAACTTCTTGATGAAGGTGTCGTCGCAATGAGCGTAGCCGCGCAGTTCCAGATCGACTATCTGCAATACATGGACGCGGACGGCCAATGGGTCCGCGACGACCTTCCGGCCGACGCTGCCAACCCGCAACAACTGCTCGCCCTGTTCAAGCGCATGTTGTTCGTGCGCACCTTCGACACCAAGTCAGTGGCCCTGCAGCGCACCGGCAAGCTGGGCACCTACGCGGCCTGCATCGGCCACGAGGCCACGCATGTGGGCATCGGCGCTTCGATGCGCAGCGGCGATGTGTTCGCGCCCAGCTACCGCGAATACGGCACCATGTTCGAACGCGGCGTGCGCCCGCGCGATGTGCTGCTGTACTGGGGCGGCGACGAGCGCGGCAGCGACTATCCGCGCGATGCCGATGCGGCGATCGACTTCCCGATCTGCGTGCCCATTTCCACCCAGTGCCTGCACGCCGCCGGCTCGGCGCTGTCGTTCAAGCTGCAGGGCAAACCGCAGGTTGCGGTGGCCTGCTGCGGCGACGGTGGCAGCTCCAAGACCGACTTCTATGCCGCACTCAATTCGGCCGGCGCCTACAAGCTGCCGCTGATCCTGTGCGTGATCAACAACGGCTGGGCGATCTCGGTGCCGCGCTCGGCGCAGACCGGCGCGCAGACGCTTGCGCAGAAGGGCCTGGCCGGCGGCCTGCAGTGCCTGCAGGTGGACGGCAACGATCTGGTTGCCGTGCTCGAAGCCATGCGTCAGGCACGCGTGCGCGCACTGGCCGGCGATGGCGGCACGGTGATCGAGTTTTTGACCTATCGCCTGTCCGACCACACCACCGCCGACGACGCGCGGCGCTATCGCGGCGAGGAAGAGGTCAAGCAGGGCTGGGCGCGCGAACCGCTGCTGCGCCTGCGCCGCTACCTCACCGCGCAAGGCCTGTGGGACGCCGCCCAGGAAGACGCCTGGAAGGCCGAATGCAGCGCGCGCGTGGACGAAGAGGTCAACGCCTATCTCAACACGCCGGTGCAGCCGGTCGAAGCGATGTTCGATTACCTCTACGGCGACCCGCCGGCCGAGTTGCTGGCACAGCGCGCCGAGGTGATGGCGCTGGAGTCGCGCCATGGATGAGCTCACCCATGTGCCTGCCGACACCTCCCAGCACGCCAGTGCCCCCTACAACGCTGCGGCAACGCGCGGAGAGATCGCCATGAGTTCGCCCATCACCCTGATCGAAGCCATCACCCAGGCGCTAGCCTGGGAGCTGGAACACGACCCCGCGGTACTGGTGCTGGGCGAGGATGTCGGCGTCAACGGTGGCGTGTTTCGTGCCACCGCCGGCCTGCAGCAACGCTTCGGCAGCGACCGCGTGCTGGACACGCCGCTGGACGAAACCACCATCGCCGGGCTGAGCGTCGGGCTGGCTGCGCAAGGCATGAAGCCCGTCGCCGAAGCGCAGTTCGACGGCTTCGTGTATCCGATGGTCGACCATCTGATCTGCCACGCCGCCCGCCTGCGCAACCGCACCCGTGGCCGCCTGCATTGCCCGATGGTGCTGCGCGTGCCGTGGGGCGGTGGCATCCGCGCGCCGGAACATCACAGCGAAGCCAACGAAGCCATCTTCACCAACGTGCCGGGCCTGCGCGTGGTGCTGCCGTCCTCGCCGCAGCGCGCCTACGGCCTGCTGCTGGCCGCCATCCGCGACCCGGATCCGGTCATCTACATGGAGCCCAAGCGCATCTATCGCCAGTACAAGGAAGTAGTGGCCAACGATGGGCAAGCGCTGCCGCTGGATGTGTGCTTCGTGCTGCGCGACGGCACCGATGTCACCCTGGTGACCTGGGGCGCGCAGGTGAAAGAGGCGCTGGAAGCGGCCGACAAACTCGCTGGCGAAGGCATCAGCGCCGAAGTCATCGACGTGGCCACGCTACGCCCGCTGGACTTCGACACCATCGCCGAATCGGTGGCCAAGACCGGCCGCTGCGTCATCGTGCAGGAAGCCCCGCGCACCGCCGGTTTCGGTGCGGAAATCGCCGCGCGCCTGGCCGAACAGTCGATGTACGACCTGGTGGCGCCAGTGGAACGCGTCACCGGTTACGACACGCATATCCCGCTGTTCCGGCTGGAAATGAAGTTCCTGCCGAGCGTGGAGCGCATCGTCGCCGCGGCACGTCGCGCGGTGGCTGCCGGCTGATATGCGCGCCCGTCTGCTTTGCGACCATCGCGCCGCCTATGCCAACCCGGTCCGTTTCCAGGCAGGCCAGCAGGTTGGCGTGGGCGTGCGCGACGAAGAATGGCCGGCGTTTGCCTGGGTCACGACCGATAGCGGACGCGCCGGTTGGGCGCCGCTGGCCTGGTTGCGCCCGCTGGGGGACGGCCGGGCCGAAGCCCTGCGCGACTACGACGCACGCGAACTCGATGCCCAGACAGGCGAGGACGTGTTGCTGCATCACGAACACGGTGGCTGGTGGTGGTCCGAACGTGCCGACGGCACGCAGGGCTGGCTGCCGGCCGCCGACCTTGAACTCCTCGACGACACCACGCCGCAGCTGCCGGCCGCGCAAGAGAACCTGCCATGAGCGACAACAAGAATTTCCACCTGCCCGACCTGGGCGAAGGCCTGCCCGACGCCACCATCGTGGAATGGTTCGTCAAGGAGGGCGACACCGTGCGCCTGGACGACCCGCTGGTGTCGATGGAAACCGCCAAGGCGGTGGTCGAGGTGCCCTCGCCGTTTTCCGGGACCGTGGTCAAGCTCGCCGGCGCCGCCGGCGATGTGATCGTGACCGGCTCGGTGCTGGCGCAGTTCGCGCTGGATGCCTCGCAGCCGCAACGCGCCGACGGCCAGGACACCGGCCATTCGCATGGACCGGCGCCGACGCACGCACCCACGCCCAGCACCGGCGACAGCGCGGCTGGGCACACCACGCGCGTGGTGGCCTCCGATAACGGCGGCGAAATTGCCGATGCCGATGCCGATGCTGGCGATGGCAGCGGCGATCGCGACGATGCCGGCACCGTGGTCGGCGCGATGCAGAGCTCCAACGCCGTGCAGAGCGAGCAGGCCATTACCGTCGGCGGCGTGCGCGCCATGCCGGTGGTGCGCGCGCTGGCGCGCAAGCTGCGTGTGGACCTGGCACAGGTGCGCGCTACCGGCCCGGACGGCACGGTCACGCTGGCAGACGTAAAGCAGGCAGCGGCCGCCGGTACCGCGCAGCCCTCACCCGGCGCGCACGGCGCGCCGACCTCTCCTGCCCGCGGGCGAGGTGGTCCGATCGATGACGGTGGGAGAGCTGCTGGGAGCGCTGCCGACGGCAGGGATCGACCCGCAACAGCACCCCTTCTTCCGCCTGCGGGAGAAGGTGCCCGCAGGGCGGACGAGGGCAACGCCCGCTCCACGCTGTCGGCCAGCGGCAAGCCGATGCGCACCCAGTCGCCCGGCATCAGCGCCCAGGGCCAACCCGAGCAACTCAAGGGCGTGCGCCGCAACATGGCACGTGTGATGGCCGATGCACACACCAAGGTGGTGCCGACCACGCTCAACGACGATGCCGATCTGCACGCCTGGCAGCCCGGTAATGATGTCACCGTGCGTCTGGTGCGCGGTATCGTGCGCGCCTGCCAGGCGGTGCCCGCACTCAATGCCTGGTTCGACGGCGACGCACTCAGCCGCACCCTGCACCACCAGGTCGACATCGGCATTGCCGTGGATACCGAAGAAGGCTTGTTCGTGCCGGCGTTGCGCAACGCCGACATGCTGGATGCGCATGGCATTCGCGAAGGCGTCAACCGGCTGCGCCAGCAGGTGGAAAGCCGCAGCATCGCCGCGTCCGAGCTGAGCGGCTACACCATCTCGCTGTCCAACTTCGGCATGTTTGCCGGCCGCTACGCCACGCCGGTGGTGGTGCCGCCCTGCGTGGCGATCGTGGCCGCCGGCCGCGCGCGCTACCAGCTCACCCCGGTGATGGGCGGCGTGGAAACGCACAAGGTGATGCCGCTGTCGCTGACCTTCGATCACCGCGCCGCCACCGGCGGTGAAGCGGCGCGCTTCCTGCGCGCCTTGCTGGACGATCTGGCGTTGACCAACTGAGCACTGTCTTTTTTGCCATGTAGCACGATGTGCGTCACCGTGACAGCGGCAACATTGGCCGCTGTCCGATGCACATGCTGCACCGGCCCGGAACACTCATTCACGCCGATGTGCGCCTTCATCCCGATACCACTGCTTGCCCTCTCGGCGTGATGCATCTCAGGGTCGCGCGCGTGATCGGCGCTTTTGGTCGAACCGGGCGCAGCGATCCGCGTCGCATCGACGATCGTCCCGGGACGTAGACTCTGGCCCTTGCGCGTCAGAGGCGCGTTGACCGCTTCCAGCAACACCATGGGCCTCCAGCAAGCGTCGAAAGTTGAGAATCGTGGTCTCGTCGAGAATGTCGTCCAACCCACCGAGCTGGGCAAATCGCCGCAAGGTCGGAATCTCGTGCAGCGCTTCTTCCCTCGCCGGATCGCTCAACGCATACCCCTGCTGCAGCAGATGATCCGCAATATCGTCGCCAGTGCGTAGGGCTGCCGCCCTGGCCGCCCCGACGCCGGATAGTGCGGCGCGATCAGCCCGAGCAGTTTCTGCCACGCAACGACCTGCTCCATCTCGGCCAGGAAAATCTCGTGCCGGGTCTGCTTGCGCTTGCCCAGGCTCTCGGTGTCACCGAACATCAGTTGCATGGATCACTCATCAACATGAGGCGGGCAATTTCGTGTATCTGTGGCGCCTTGTTCAGAGGCTCCTTAGCCAAACGCCTTATAACTCAGACCGCGCTGCAATATTGGAACGCGTATGCGACCGGGCCGACAATTTGTCGGCCCGGCTAAGACAGGTTTATCTTTAATTTCTAACCTTTATAACCATTATTTTTTAATAAGTCTTTGTATGCAGCATATAGTTTTGGATCTCTCTTAGTAGACCTCTTGACATCGCTGGGAAGACCTCGCGGATACGTAGCGTAGAGCTGGCCTGCGCTGTAACTAAGTGCAGTGTCATCACTCAGCACAATACCAGGCTTTCGATCCTCGCGAGGCAAATCGTGAACAGTGGGCTCCTCTGTCGAGAATCTGACATTTAAGAGCTCTCCAGGCCGACGATGGCGACTACTCAAGTGCTGCAGACCGCTGAACTGAGCAGACGGAGGTGGATTCGAAGGTTGTCCCTGCTGCGGTGGCGAGCTTTCTGGATTGCTTTCATGGGACTAGTTATAGCTACTGCTTGATGCGCCACGAATCGGACTTGTCATGTAAAAAAATCTCCACGATTAAGGCTTATTGCAGCGCCAATAAGAAATACAATTTTCACCTCAGTGTGACGCCGCAACGTCAATATTCCTCCATGTTTAGATTCTTTTCTTTTTGCACCAGGAATATTTGGTGCGAGAAGCGAAATTTACCGATGAGTGCATCAACTTAAGCAAAGGTGGTATTGCACTCTTTGCAAATGGCGACCACCGCAAAAGAGTGTGCCACTCGGCGCATACATGCCATTGGCAAGCCGGCAGGCTGCCCACAGCCACGCTGACAAGTCGCGATGGCGACCACACCTTGAACGGATAAAGCGGCCTCGCTACATCCCTTGTAACTGGAAAGCGCGTTGTGTGCCTGCTTTGTCGCTTCTGCAACAACGCGTTTCGGCGCCGGCTGGCAGTAGCACCTTGCCGTCGCCCACAACTCTGCACTGGCGCATTTGCCTCTGCGCGCAGGAAGTCCCCTCTGCGCATGAAGTGGACCCTGCCGTCGGCAATCTTTGCTTCCATAGCGTGATACCACCACTTTTAGAAACAAGAATTTCTACCTAGCATTCATCGCCAGTCAAACAACGCGCGCAGTTAGAACGTATTCCCCATAGGCGAAGCATTGCATCGTCCGTGTGCATCTCCGGAAGGTCTTCAGCAATTCGGACCGCTTGAGCAACGCTGCGCTAGGGAAGGTCTGAACATTGAGTCCTGAGAGTGCGCGATGTCGCCTCGTTCCGGAGAGTCGCGCGTGGATCTTCAGATTTTTCGCCACTTCTGGCGCTTTCCGTGGGAAACACCCGGGTCACAGGCGCACGCTCCCCATAGCCTGACCCACCCCGGGAGACCGGGCCACGGCCAAGGCGAAGTCGCATTGGACGCAGCAGACCTCGGGTCGACACACCGGTTGTTGCCACTGCCGCTTGGCGGCGCCATGGAGCGCCATGCGCGGCCAGCGCACCTGCACTTCGTTTCGGCATGCACGCCGTCGACAATGCGCGGATAATCGCGCGATGTCACTGAAAGCAGATTTGCTGTCGCTACAGCTACAGCCCGTATTCGAGTCCGCGCTCGCCAGGGCCGGTGTGCATGCGCTCACGCCGATCCAGGTCGCGATGATTCCGCCGATGCTGGCCGCACGCGACCTGATCGCCACCGCGCAGACCGGCTCGGGCAAGACCCTGGCATATGCCTTGCCGCTGCTGCAGCAGCGCCTGCAGGCGCCGGAACAGGCGCCGCGCGTGCTGGGCGGGCTGATCCTGGTACCGACGCGTGAGCTGGTCGCGCAGGTCGCGCAGACCCTGCTGTCGCTGGCCGCCGCCTTGCCGCGACGGCTGAAGATCGTCGCCGCCACCGGCGGTGAAGCCATCAATCCGCAGCTGATGGCCTTGCGCGGTGGCGCCGACATCGTCATCGCCACCCCGGGGCGGCTGCTGGACCTGGTGACGCACAATGCGCTGCGCCTCTCGCAGGTAAGCACGCTGGTGCTGGACGAAGCCGATCGCCTGCTCGACCTGGGCTTTGGCGCCGAGCTCGATCGCATCCTGGCCTTGCTGCCGGCGCAGCGGCAAAGCGTGCTGGTCTCGGCCACCTTCCCAGCCGCCATCGCGTCGCTGGCCAAGCGTCGCCTGCGCGATCCGTTGCGCATCACCCTCGACGCCACGCCCGAACAGGCACCGGCGATCGCGCAACGCGCCATCGCAGTGGATGCCGGCCAACGTACGCAGCTGCTGCGTCACCTGCTGCTGGAATACGGATGGCCGCAACTGCTGGTCTTCGTCGCCAGCCGCCACAGCGCCGACAAGGTTGCCGAGAAACTGAGCAAGACCGGCATCGCCGCCTTGCCGCTGCACGGCGAATTGAGCCAGGGCCGCCGCGAACGCACGCTGCGCGCCTTCAAACAGGCGGACGTGCAGGTGCTGGTGGCCACCGACCTGGCCGGGCGCGGCATCGACATCGACGCCTTGCCGGCCGTGCTTAATTACGACCTGCCCCGCTCCACTGTCGACTACACCCACCGCATCGGCCGCACCGCACGCGCCGGTGCCAGCGGCGTGGCGATCAGCTTCGTCACGGCAGACAGCGCCCAGCAGTGGCGGCTGATCGAAAAACGCCAGGGCCTGCGCGTGCCGACCAGCGTGATCGAAGGGTTCGAGCCAACCCCGGTCCAGGCGCCTGCCCCCGACCATGCGCCCGGCGCAGCGGTGCGTGCAGCGGATGACAACGGCGGCATCAAGGGCAAGCGGCCGAGCAAGAAGGACAAGTTACGCGCCGCGGCGCAGGCGCAGGCTGGCAAGCCGGGCTGAGAGTAGCGAACGCATCGTCGCGAGCAGTCCTAGCACCGGCGCGTGATGACTGCGCCCACACCGCCGCACTGCAGCGCGGGCTGGCCTGGCAACCGCCCGCCTCGGCAGCCGAACGCGCTCAGCATGCCTAAGCCGCAACCGCCCAGCAAAACGCGCTGGCGCAACAGCGTCGGCCAGCCACGGCCCGCTCGAACCGCTGCGTCCGAGCGGCAAGTGCCCGCTACCAAGCACCAGCAGGGTTGGCCGATGGCAGCGTCCCCGTCGCTCCGCCAACAAGGGCGCTCGCCAGCGTTAAGGCACCGCAGGCCTCCTGCACCCCTGCCAGTTGCCATCCGCAACGCGCGAGGCCTGGCTCGTCCATGCGATGCGGTCGACAATCCGCCAGCAACTGCTCGTCCCGTAGCGGTGCGCCGCCGACGGGACGACGATCAAACCTCAGTCCTGCTCGAAATCCAGTTCGCCATCACCGAACGCATGATCGCTCTGCGCGCGCGGCGTGCGCTTGCCCGGCTTGCGCAGGATTTCGACGAAGAACTGCTCGCCACCGTCGGCGACGAGTGCGTTGATCGAGCGGATCAGCTCGGCCGGCGGCAGTGCCACGGCACTGGCTTCATCCACACCGAAGCGCATATCGAAGTCCCAGTAGTCCGCGCCAGCCGGCAGCTCCTTGCGGCGCTCGCGGCGGATGTACTTGCGGATATCGTGCTTGCTGGATTCCAGCAGACGATCGCGGTTCTTGCCTTCGAGGTTGAGCTGGTAGGTCTTGCGCATGGCGACATCGGTGGTGGGGACTGGCCGCCTATTGTGAGGCCAAGGCGGCATCCTCGGTGAATCCAGCATCAAGTGGCGCTGCAGAACCGCCAAATGGCGGCATGCGCGCCTGGACTGACGCAATCGCGCCGTACGGCCCAACCCCTGCGTTCCCGGCCGCATCGACGCCCTGACGCATCTCACCGCAGCCCGAGCTGTTTGCGCAGGCTGCCGTCCACCGCGCTGGCGGGCAGGAACCGGCGCAGCTTGCTCAGCAGCGATGCCTGCCCGGCGGGTGTGCGGCGCATGCGCCACCTGCCCAGGGCCGCCTCCACCACGTTGGCGGCCACGCCATGCGGTTCCGGCGCGGTGTCGATACTGTGCGTGACTGCCCGCGCCACCACGCCACGCTCGCGGTCGTAATCGGCAATGGTGGCCTGCACCACCGGCGAATTGCTGCCCAGGCTGGTTTTCGTATACGCAGGCTCCACCAGCGTCACGCGAATGCCGAATTGACGCAGCTCGTGATCCAGCGTTTCCGACAGCCCTTCCACCGCATGTTTGGAGGCGGCATACACACCCATGTACGGCGCCGGCAGGAACCCCAGCACCGAGCTGACATTGACGATGCGGCCCTGGCCGCGTGCGCGCATCTGCGGCAGCACGGCCTGCACGGTGCGCAGGATGCCGAGTAGGTTGATGTCGAATAATGCGGCCGCTTCGTCGACGCTGGTTTCTTCAATGGCACCGACAAGATTGGTGCCTGCGTTGTTGACCAGTACATCGATGCGGCCCGCGCGGGCGATGATGCCATCGGCCGCACGCTGCACCGAAGCGGCATCGCGGATATCCATTTCCACCAGCTCCACGGCCGTCAACGGTGTGGCACCGGCCAGGTGACGCACGCTGCCGTAAACGATGCAGCCGGCTCGGGCGAAGTGTTCTGCGGCGGCACGGCCAATGCCGGACGACACGCCCGTGATCAGCACAACGGTCTGCTGTTGCATTGCGGTTCCTTCAATCAAGAGAAAGACATCGGCGATACGCGTGCGGCCTGCAGGGCATGCGTTCGGAAGGTGGTGACGATGGCGCACGACATTGCGCTGCGACGGCACCGTGGCCACCGTCGCAGAAGTGCTTCATGCAGGCCGGGCAATGTCCGGTGCGTTATTCCCTTTGCCGGGATCGGGCCGGATCTTGAACCAGATCGAATACATCGCCGGCAGGAACACCAGGGTCAACACGGTGCCGGCCAACGTGCCGCCGATCAGCGTGTAGGCCAAGGTGCCCCAGAACACGGAATGGGTGAGTGGAATGAATGCCAGGATCGCCGCCAGTGCCGTCAAAATCACCGGACGCGCACGCTGCACGGTGGCTTCCACCAACGCATGGAACGGATCCAGACCCTCGGCTTCGTTGTGATGGATCTGTCCGATCAGGATCAGCGTGTTGCGCATCAGGATGCCCGACAGCGCAATCAATCCCACCAGCGCATTGATGCCGAACGGCTGCTGGAACAGGATCAAGGTCGGCACCACGCCGATCAGGCCGAGCGGGCTGGTGAGAAACACCATCACCATCGCCGAGATCGAGCGCACCTGCAGGATGATGATGAGCAACGTGGCCGCCAGCATGATGGGGAACAGCGGCAGCATCGCGGCGGTGGCCTTGCCGGACTCCTCGATGGAGCCGGCCTCCTTGATCTGATATCCGCTGGGCAGTTTGTCGATGATCGGCTGCAGCTGCCTGGTGATCGCAGCCGAGACATCCGGCGGCTGCAGCGTGTCGTCGACATCGCCGCCCACCGTGATGGTCGGCACGCGATCGCGGCGCCGCATGACCGGCTCTTCCATCCGCACATCCACCTTACCTACCTGCGACAGCGGGACGCGTTGGCCGTTGCCGCCGGCCAGGGTGAAGTCGGCGATGCGTGCCGGATCCAGACGGGTATCGCCGGCCGACCGCGCCACCACCTGCACGCTGCGGATATCCTCGCGCACCAGCGTGGTCGGCACGCCGCTGAGCAGGAACTGCAACTGCTGGGCGACCGCGGCCGAGGTCAGCCCCACCGCCTGCAGGCGATCCTGGTCCAGGCTGAAATGCAGGGTCGGTGTGCGCACGCCCCAGTCGGTATTGACGGTGCGCAGCATCGGGCTGTCCTGCATCACCTGCATGACCTGCGCAGCGATGCCGCGCAGCACCGTCGGGTCCGGACCGCTCACCCGGTAGGCGACCGGAAACTTCGAATACGGGCCGAAGGTCAATTGCGTCACGCGCACGCGCGCTTCCGGCGCCAGGCCTTGCGCGATCGCCTCGCGCAAGCGCAGCTTCAGCGCATCGCGCTCGTGCTGGTCGTCGGTGCGCACCACGATCTTTGCGAACGAGGGGTCCGGCAGTTCCGGACCCATCGCCAGGAAAAAGCGCGGCGCGCCCTGACCGATGTAGGCGGTCACGATCTTTGCTTCCTTCTGCTTGGACAGCCAGGCTTCCACCTTGGCGGCCGCCGTGCTGGTCTGGTTGATCGAGGTGCCGTACGGCAGCTGCACTTCCACCAGCACTTCGGGCCGGTCGGAGATCGGGAAGAATTGCTTCTTGACCATGCCCATGCCCACGACCGCCAGCACGAACAGCCCCACCACGGACCCTGCGACCAGCCACTTGCGGGCAATGACGCGACCCAGCGCCTGGCGGAAGCGGTTGTAGCGCGGCGTGTTGTAGATCGCTGCGTGGCCGCCTTCGACCTTCTTCAGGTCGGGAAGCATCTTCACGCCCAGATACGGCGTGAACACGACCGCCACCACCCACGACACGATCAACGCAATGCCCACGATCCAGAACATGTTGCTGGTGTATTCGCCGGCCGTGGAAGCAGCAAATCCGTTCGGCATGAAGCCCACCGCGGTGACCAGGGTGCCGGACAACATCGGTGCAGCGGTGTGGCTCCAGGCATACGCCGAGGCGGCAACGCGGCTATAGCCTTCTTCCATTTTCACCACCATCATCTCGATGGCGATGATGGCATCATCGACCAGCAAGCCCAGCGCCAGGATCAGCGAGCCCAGCGTGATTCGGTCGAAATTCTTGCCAGTCGCCAGCATCACCACGAACACTGCTGCCAGCGTCAGCGGCACGGCTGCCGCCACCACGATGCCCACGCGCCAGCCCATGCTGACGAAGCACACCAGCATCACCACCAGCAACGCGACGAAGAACTTGGTCATGAACTCGCCGACCGACGCATCGATGTTGACGGCCTGGTCGGTGACCTTGCTCAGACGCATGCCCAGCGGCAGTTCGGCATTGATCGCCCCCACTTCGGCGTCGAGCGATTTGCCCAGATCCAGGCCATTCCAGCCATCGCGCATGATGATGCCCAGCAACAATGCCGGTTCGCCGCCGCTGCGGATCATGAAGGTGGACGGATCTTCGTAGCCGCGTTTAACGGTGGCGATATCGGACAATTTCAGCGTGCGGCCCTGCACGACCAACGGGGTGTCGCGGATCTTCTGCAGGCTGTCGAGCGCACCATCCAGGCGAATGAACACCTGTGGCCCGCGCGTTTCCACCGAGCCGGCCGCATTCAACGCGTTTTGCGCGTTGAGTGCGGCAAACACGTCCTGCGGACTGACCCCCAGCGTGGCCAGACGCTCATGCGAGAACTCGACAAAGATGCGCTCGGGTTGCTCGCCGATGATGTTGACCTTCTTGACGCCCGGCACGTGCAGGATGCGCTGGCGCAGGGTCTCGGCATCGCGTGCCAGCAAGCGCTGCGGCTCGCCCTTTGCCTTGAGCGCGAACAGCGCAAAGGTGACGTCGGCATATTCGTCGTTGATCAGCGGCCCGATCACGCCGGCCGGCAAGTTGGCCACTTCATCGCCGGCCTTCTTGCGCGCCTGATAGAACTGCTCCTGCACCTCCCCAGGCGGGGTACTGTCCATCAAGGTCAGCGTCGTAAACGCAAGACCCGGACGCGTGTAGGTTTCGGTACGGTCGTACCAGCGCAATTCCTGCATGCGCTTTTCGAGTTTCTCGGCCACCTGGTCCTGCATTTCCTGCGGCGTGGCACCGGGCCAGGCGGTCACGATCGTCATCACCTTGATGGTGAATGCCGGGTCTTCGGCACGACCGAGCTTGAGAAACGCCACCAAGCCGGCCAGCGAGATCAGGAAGATCAGAAACAGCGTGATGGAGCGCTCGCGCACGGCAAGCGCCGAGAGATTGAACCGGCCCTCGCTCACGGCTGCGCTCCTGCCGCCTTGGCGGTGCTGCCAGCAGTGGCCGCGCTGCTACCGGCCACGCCTTCGCCGGCAATGCGTACCTGCTCGCCTTCGCGCAACAGATGCGCCCCCAACGCCACGATGCGCTCGCCGCGTGCCAGCTTGCCGGCCACGTTGGCGTGGTCATCGTCCAGGCCCAACACCGTCACCGGCCGCCAGCTCACCCTGGTCGGGTTGCCGGCAATCACCCACACGCCCGGCCCCTTGCCGGCGTCGAACAGCGCGGCCAGCGGTACCTGCAGGCCGGCCTGGTTCCCGGAAGCGGTGCCGCCGGGGACGCGCACGCTGACCGTGGTGCCGAGCGGTGCCTGTGCGAGCGCGCCGTCCAGCACGTAGCGTGCCTCGAAGGTGCGGGTGAGCCGGTCGGCGCTCTCGGACAGCTGGCGCAAGGTGGCCGGCACGGTGACGGCGGCGTTGCCGAACAGCGTGGCTTGGGCCACCGAGCCGACCTGCGGGCGCAGGGTTTCCGGCAGCTGGATCACCGCTTCGCGCGGGCCGGCGTGCGCCAGCCGCACCACCGGCTGCCCGGCCGCAACCACCTGGCCCGGCTCGACCAGCGTTTCCATCACCACGCCGTCGGCGTCGGCCACCAGGTCGGTGTAGCGATTGGCGTTGCGCGCCACGTCAGCCTGGGCCTGGGCGGCGCTCAGCTGCGCCCTGGCCGCATCGGCGGCGGCCTTGATCTGGTCGTAGGCCGAAGCCGAGATGGCGCCGGTACCGCGCAGGTCGCGGTACCGGGCTTCATCTTCGGCGGTCTGCTGCGCCCGGGCGCGCGCGGCGGCCACCGTGTCCTGCTGCGCACGCGCAGCCAGTTGCAGATCCACCGGGTCGATACGCATCAGCGGTTGCCCGCGCTTGACGCTCTGCCCGGCATCGACCAGCCGCTCGGACACCTTGCCGGCCACCCGGAACCCCAGGTCGCTCTGCACGCGCGCCGCTACCGTGCCGGAGAAGGTGCGCACCGCAGCGCTGGCATCGCCAGCCGTGGCAACCCGCACCCGCGGCGCGGCGGTCCGTGGATCGGGCTGCGCCTTGCCGCCGCAGGCGCTCAGCGCCAGCGGCAAGACACAGAGGAAGGTAAAGGCGACAAGGCGGCGGCGACGCATGGCAATCCCGGAGCGATCGGATGAAGGCTCGCATCCTGAGACTTGTGACTAAATCAGTCAATAGTCACAAACATCTTTTTACGGCGACAGGCTTCGCAATACCAGGCTGGACAACAGCAGCGGCACGTCGCCGGCATGATCCAGGCTGTGCTGCAGCAGCACCGGATTGATGTAGGGGCGCATCACCAGATAGGTGGCCTGGGTCAGTTCGTCCAGCGGCGTCTTGCGCTCGAAGTCACCGTTCTGGCGCCCTTGCACCAGAATGTCCTGCAGCAGTGCCTGGATGTGGCCCTCGTACGCAATGACGGGCGGCCAGCGCTCGGTCGCGGCCGACGTGGCGATCTCGTACAACTTGCGCTCGCGCGAGTACAGCCGCAGGCTCGCCTCGATAATCGCCTTGAAAAGGCTACGCAATTTCTCTGGCGGCGACGCCGCGGCAGACACCGCAGCCAGCACCTCGGCCTCGATCTCCCCCAGGCAATGCGAGCAGATCATCTCGCCGATGGCCTGCTTGGATTCGAAGAACTTGTAGATGTAGGCCTTGGAAAAACCGATCTCCCTTGCCAGGTCGGACACGGCCGTCTTTTCGTAGCCGTAGCGGCTGAAATGCTCGGTGGCGGCCACCACGATCTGGTCGCGAACGTCATGGTCGGCCGGGCCGCGGCCCGACACGGGATAGTTGGATGCTTTGCTCATCGCGACAGCTTAGCGCCGTCGTTGCCGACTTACAAAAGTGACTATTTCGTATTATAGTCACTTACCACTCGTCATTCCGGCCCCGCCCATGTCGTCACTCCGCACCCTCGCAGTGTTCGTTGCCGCCAGCCTCGTCACAGGTTGCGCGGTTGGTCCCGACTACGCCCGGCCGGAGGTGCCGCTGCCGGACCGCTACATCGGCCAAGCGGATATCGCGCAGCGCCAGGCCGCAGTGCCAGCCGACCTGTCGACCTGGTGGGACGGCTTCAACGATCCCGACCTGAGCCGCTACATCAATGCGGCGCTGGCGCAAAACCTGGACCTGGCCCAGGCCGGCGCACGCGTGGCCCAGGCGCGCGCCGGGCTGACCGCCGCCACTGCCGCGCTGCTACCGGCGGGCAACGTGAGCGGCAGCGCCACGCGTGCCTACCAATCGCTGGAAACCCCACTGGGCCAGGTGCTCAACAGCACGCCCAACTTCGACCGCCATGCCAGCGTGTACGAAGCCAACCTGGGCGCCAGCTGGGAGCTGGATCTGTTCGGGGGCCTGCGCCGCGGCCGCCAGGCGGCCTTGGCCGACTACCAGGCCACCGAAGCCGGCGCCGCGGCCACCCGTCTGGCGGTGGCCGCACAGACCGCCGATATCTACATCAGCATCCGCGGCCTCCAGGCGCGGCTGGACGTGGCGCAGCGCCAGGTCGCCACCCAGCAAGGGCTGGTTTCGATGGTGACGCTGCTGCACGGCAAAGGCCTTGCCGCCGAACTGCAGTTGCAGCAGGCCCAGGGCGCACTCGCGCAGGCGCAGGCCGGCGTGCCGCCTCTGGAAGCCGGCCTGGTTGCGGCAATGAACGCGCTGGACGTGATGCTTGGCGTGCCGCCCGGCACGCACCGTGCCGAGCTGTCGGCGACCAAACCCATTCCGCCAGCCCCCCAGATCGCCGGCAGCGGCACCCCCGGCGACCTGCTACGGCGCCGGCCCGACCTGATCGTGGCCGAGCGTCGGCTGGCCGCCTCCAATGCGCGTATCGGCGTGGCGATGGCCGAGTACTACCCCAAGTTTTCGCTCAGCGGCCTGCTTGGCAGCGCCACCGCCATCTCCGGTGCGAACCTGTTTACCGGCGACGCCGCGCAGTCGTCCGGCGTACTCGGCCTGCGCTGGCGGCTGTTCGACTTCGGCCGCATCAACGCACAGATCGCACAGGCCAAAGGCCAGCAAGCCGAACAATTGGCGGCTTATCGCCTTGCGGTATTGCGCGCCACCGAAGACGTCGAAAACGCATTCACCGCGCTGATCAAACGCGAGCAGCAGGCAGCGGTGCTGACGCAGGGCGTGGATGCACTCGGCAAGGCACGCGGCGCCTCTGCGCTGGCCTACGAAAAAGGCACGGTGAGCCTGATCGAAGTGCTCAACGCCGACGACAGCCTGCTACGCGCCTCCGACGCGCAGGTGCAGGCGCGTACCGACGCGGCGCGCAGCGCGGTTGCGACCTTCAAGGCGCTGGGCGGCGGTTGGCAGGCCGGCGGTGCGGGTCCTGCTGCGATCGCTGTCGCCGTGGACAGCAATCGTCACCAAGACGACACGACAGCAACTAAGTGAATGACACGCCGCGCCGACGTTGATGGGCGTCTGCGCAGGTGGCACGCCACCGCTACCGATGCGCCGGCTACACGCAACCGCAAGAGCTGGCCGACAGGGTCAGCAAATGCTTGTCAGCCGTGCTCAATCGGCATGGAAGCGCACGCCTGCATTGATCTTGCATTGATACGCCAGCACCGGCCCGCGTTGCTGCAGGCCCGGCAAGTCGTACATGTAGGTGGTGAAGCGCAGCGTGTCATCCGGGCGCAGCTGGTAGCGCATGAATTGCTGGATCGGCTTGCCGTCGTTGGCCACGGTGAAATGCGCATCGGAAAAAGCCACGGTACCGTCGGCGGTGATGCGATAGGCGTCGATGTGGCGGCCGCCGCGGGTCTGGGTGGCCGGCGTGCCTTCTTCGGGCGTGCAACGTGCAAGGTCGGTGCTCACACTGACGTCGTATCCGGCGTCCAGGGCAGCGAGAACTTCGGCGCGGTTATTCAGCGATTCGGTGGCCAGGGCAGGCAGCGCACACGCGCACAGCGTGGCGAACAGCGCGACAGGAACAAGACGTGGCATGGCGGACTCCAGGCGGGGAAATGGGTGCGACGGCCTGGGCTTGCATGCGCCCAGGACCGCCAACATGACCCAGTTCGGCCTGCATGAGCACGCGGCACTACGCATCGCGCGGCATGAGTGCGCTCGCCGGCGGACGCCGCGCACAGATCCAGAGGTCGGCCATCACTGCGCATGCGCGGGCGGCGCGATGCGCAGGTCAAGATCGTCAAAGATCTCGTCAATTACCACATCTACAACCGCGCGTTGACCTCGCGCGGCACGTGCTCGGGCGTGGGCTGTAATGCCGGCGTTGCGCCCAGCAACAAGCGGTCGGCCAATGCACGCGTGGCCACGCGCAACTCGGGCACGGCGGTGATTTCCCAGTAACGCCCCCGCAAGAGCGGCCCGACGCAATACAGTCCCGGCACGATCTGACCGGCGCTGTCACGGACGCGCAACTGCGCATCGGTGTCCACGCCCAGGCCCAAGGGATCGGCCCGCAACAGACCGGCTTCGCGCATGCCGGCGATCAAGGGATCGCTGGTGCGATCGATGTCGGTATCCAGCCCGGTAGCGCGAATTACCGCATCGTAATGACCGGTCTGCGCGTCGGCAGCACCACGCGGGCGGATCACCGCCTCTACGCCATCTGGCACCCAGCGCGCCCGCAGCAAGCGCGCAGAGACGATCTGCAACTGGCCAGATGCCTGCAATTGCGCCAGCTGTTCGGCCGCACCGGGCGCCACGCGATGGCGCGCCACTTCCCAGTACGGGCGCAGGTGCCGCAAAAAGCGTGCACGCTGGGGAAGTTCCAGGCGCTGCCACAGCGGCTGCAGATGCGGGCGCAGCGCGTCCACCACGCGACGCCAATCGTCGACCACCGCACTGAGCTGACGCACTCCGCGCAGCAGGCCACGCAGGTCGGCGTCCTTGAGCGCACGCTGCAGATGCGGCGGCAATTCCAATGGCGCGCCGGGCTGGCGCAGATGCGCCTGCGGTGCCAGCCCGCGCCGCGAAATCGCCAGCAGGCGGCCGCGATGCCCGCGCGTGTGCAAGGTCAGCGCCACGTCCACCATGGTCAACCCGGTGCCGACGATCAGCACATCGTCGTCCGGCGACAGCCGCGCCAATGCGTCGCCCTGCCACGGCCACCCGATGTAACGCGGATGCACGCTCAAACGCGGGCCGATGCCCGCCAGCGCCTGCGGCTGCAGCGCGCCGACCGCCAGCACCACGCGATCGCTCTGGAAGGCATCGCCATTGGCCAGAAACACGCGGAACCCCTTGCGCACGCGCTCCACCGCCACCGCTTCCTGCGACAGCCGCATGACCGACGCCTGCGCACTGCTCACTGCTGCATCCAGTTCGCTGCGCAGATAGTCGCCGTACGCCAGCCGCGGCAGGAATTCCAGCCGCCCGCTCTCGCCCAGATGCAGGGTGTCGGCAAAGGCGCCCGGGGCCTGGGCGTCGATACCCAGGTCCTTGGCACGCACGTTGAGCAGATGCTCTGGTCGCGCTGCGCCGTAGGCGATCCCGCTGCCAAAGGTGTCGGCCACGCCGACCAGGGTGATGCGTACCTGCGCATCGGCCGTCTGCGCCAGTGCACGGACCAGCGCGGTGCCGCAGAAGCCGGCGCCGATCACGGTGATATGGGTTTCCATGTGCAAATCCCGCTGAATGACCCGCACGTTGTGCCCGCAGCGCGCCGCCGATGTGTAAACGTTTGGTTAGCGCCGAGCAAGCAAAAACGCATGAGCTGATCGCCGGCAGTGATGAGGCAGGCGGGGCATGCAGCGCCGATCGTCTATGGCAGCGATATGACAGCGGTCGCCACCGTACGTGGTGATGCCGCGTGCGTTGCGCATGGCTGTTTTCTGCGGCGCTGCGCAATCTGGCGATGCAAACGGCTGAGGCCAATGGTCCGGTGCAGCGCAAACATGCAGGGCGATCGTCGTCCGTGCCGCACTTGCGATACGCGTGGCGACCCCGTGGCCCGCGGCTATCGGATAATACGGCCATCCAAACCGAGCAGCCGCCATGTCAAACACCGCAGTTCGTCCGCAACGCGTGCTGATCGCTGGCGGCAGCCGTGGCATTGGCCTGGCGATCGCAGAAGGCTTCGTGCGTCATGGCGCGCAGGTTTCGATCTGCGCACGCAATGCCGCCGGTCTTGCACACGCTGCAGACGCACTGGCAGCGCATGGCACCCCGGTGCATACACTGCCTTGCGACCTGGCAGACGCCACGCAGATCGATGCCTACGTGCACGCTGCAGCACAGGCGCTGGACGGCCTGGACGTGGTCATCAACAATGCTTCCGGCTTTGGCCATGGCAACGACGATGCAAGCTGGCAGGCGGGCCTGGATGTCGACCTGATGGCCGCAGTGCGCTGCAACCGCGCCGCGTTGCCGTATCTGCGCCGCAGCGCGGCTGCGGTGATCCTCAACATCAGTTCGATCAATGCGCAACGCCCCACCCCGCGCGCGATCGCCTACTCCACCGCCAAGGCCGCGCTCGATTACTACACCACCACCCTGGCTGCAGAGCTGGCGCGCGAGCGCATCCGCGTCAATGCCATCTCGCCTGGCTCAATCGAATTTCCAGGTGGTCTGTGGGACAAACGCAGCCGCGAGGAGCCGGAGCTCTACGCACGCATCCGCGACAGCATCCCGTTCGGCGGCTTCGGACAGGTGCAGCATGTTGCCGATGCCGCGTTGTTTCTGGCATCGCCACAGGCGAGTTGGATCACCGGGCAAGTGTTGGCCGTGGATGGCGGGCAGTCGCTGGGCGTGTAAGCACCATCTCTGCTGACGGAGATACCGATCGGCTGCTCGCGGACTCGTAGGAGCGTGCCTGCGCGCGACCCAGCTGCATCGGTAACGCGTCCTCGCGCGCAGTCACGCTCGACGACACGGCGGCGTTTCGCCTGTATCCGATGTCCCCACGCCGAAGCGACGAGATCCCGTTAGCCAGCCAACTCCGCCGCCTCGATGCTGTGCTCACCCCGTGCCGGTGCCAGCGCAGCTGACACCATCGCCGCGGCAATCCGTTCGGCCGGATTGATGCGAAAACGACGTGGCAGGAGCGGGCCGAGCGCGCCAAGGACGACGCTGCCGATGTGCTCGCCGGTGCGGCGCTCTTCGCGTTCGCCGCCGATCAGGCCGGGGCGTACGAAGGTGAGCGAGGGGAAACCGATCTGGCGCAGATCGCGCTCCAGTTCGCCCTTGACGCGGCTGTAGAAGATGCGCGACTGCGCGTTGGCGCCGGCCGCCGAGTTCAGCACGAACACCGAGGTACCTTGTGCGCAGGCGGCGCGCGCGATGGCAAGCGGGTAATCGTGGTCGATACGATAGAACGCATCGCGCGAGCCGGCCTGTTTCATCGTGCTCCCCAACGCACAGATGGCCGCTTCCATGCGCGGTGCCGTCCAGTGCTCGAGCCGTTCGAAGTCGATCACCTGATTGCGCAACTTGGGATGGATCTGCGCCAGCGGCCGCCGCGTCATCGCGACCACGCCGGTGCACCGCGTATCGCCCAGCAATTGCTGCAGCACGTGCCTGCCGACCAGGCCGGTCGCCCCTGCCAACAAGACATCCATCAGGCCATCCTCGCCATCAGCGCGCGCCTTCGGAGACGATCCGCGCACTGCTGACAATGCGATCGCGCTCCACCGCCAATAGCGTCAGCGAATGCGCCGGGGCCTTCCATTCGCTGCCACCGGCCACCACACGGCCGCCGTGGCGCGCGGTGTCCACCAGCACGCGCCAATGTTCGTCATGCATGGCCGGCAGCGTAAACGACACCGCGGTAGAGGCGGCATTGATCAGCATCAGCAAGGTCACGTTGGCGGCAATCTCGCGCAGGCCGGTGGTCGGCGAGCGGCCATCCAGACGCAGCATCAACGCGCGCGCTTCCGGGTCGTGCCAGGCGGCTTCATCCATCTCAGTGCCGTTGGGCGCCAGCCAGGTCAGATCCTTCAGGCCCAGCGCTTCGTCGAACTTGCCGTCGAAGAAACGCGCGCGATGCAACAGCGGGTAGCGCTGACGAATACGAATCAACCGGCGCACGAATGCGGCCTGGTCGGCGGCGGCGGCTTTGGTGGCGGCAGTCCAGTCGATCCAGGTCAGCTCGTTGTCCTGGCAATACGCGTTGTTGTTGCCGTTCTGGCTGTGGCCGAACTCATCGCCGGCCAGCAGCATCGGCGTGCCCTGCGACAACAGCAAGGTGGCGAGCAGGTTGCGCATCTGCTGGCGACGCAGCTGCTTGATCGCCGGGTCGTTGGTCTCGCCTTCCACACCATAGTTAGAAGAGATGTTGTGGTCGCTGCCGTCCCTGCCGTCTTCGCCATTGGCGAGGTTGTGCTTGGTTTCGTAGCTGACCAGATCGCGCAGGGTGAAGCCGTCATGCGCGGTGACGAAATTGACCGATGCGGTGGGGCGGCGGCCGCTGTGATTGAACAGGTCCGCAGAGCCGGTGAGGCGCGTGGCCAACTCGGCCAGCTGGCCGCTGTCGCCGCGCCAGAACGCGCGCACGTTGTCGCGGAACTTGTCGTTCCATTCCACCCAGCCGGGCGGGAAATTGCCCACCTGATAACCGCCGGGGCCGATATCCCACGGCTCGGCGATCAGCTTGGTCTGGCTGAGCACCGGATCCTGGCGCACCGCATCCAGGAAACTGCCGGACGGATCGAAGCCATAGCGTTCGCGGCCCAGGATGCTGGCCAGATCGAAACGGAAGCCGTCCACGTGCATCTCCTGCACCCAGTAACGCAGCGAATCCATCACCATGCGCAGCGCGCCGACATTGGTGAGGTCGAAGGTGTTACCGGTGCCGGTGTCGTTGATGTAGAAGCGGCGATCGTCGGCCAGGCGATAATAGCTGGCGTTGTCGATGCCCTTGAACGAGAGCGTGGGCCCGAGCTCGTTGCCTTCGGCAGTGTGGTTGTAGACCACGTCCAGCAGCACTTCCAGGCCGGCGTGATGCAGGCGCGCCACCATCTGCTTGAACTCGGCCACCGTGCGCGTGGACATGTAACGCGCCTGCGGGGCAAAAAAGCCCAGCGTGTTGTAGCCCCAGTAATTGCGCAGGCCTTTTTCCAGCAGATATTGATCGTCCACGAACGCATGCACCGGCAGCAATTCCACGGCGGTGACGCCGAGCGAACTGATGTGGTCGATCAATTCGTCGGTCTTCAGCGCCGAAAAGGTGCCGCGCTCTTCCGGCGGCACCGCCGGATGCAGCATGCTCAGCCCGCGCACGTGCGCTTCGTAGATCACCGTGCGGTTCCAGGGCGTCTGCGGCGGGCGGTCCTGGCCCCAGGTGAAGGCCGGGTCGATCACGGCGGATTTGGGCATGAACGCGGCGCTGTCGCGGCGGTCGAAGCTCAGGTCCTTGTCGCGATGGCCGATGATGTAGCCGAACAGGTGCGGCGCCCATTTGAGTTCGCCAACGATCTGCTTGGCGTACGGGTCCAGCAGCAATTTGTTGTGGTTGAAGCGGTGCCCGGCATCGGGCGCATATGGCCCGTGCACGCGGTAGCCATACAACTGGCCGGGCCGTGCGTCGGGCAGATAACCGTGCCAGACCTCGTCGGTGTATTCGGGGAGCGCAATGCGCTCCTGTTCGCGGCCACGTTCGTCGAACAGGCACAGCTCCACCCGGGTGGCATTGCGCGAATACAGCGCGAAGTTGACGCCCAACCCATCCCAGGTGGCACCGAGCGGGTTGGGACGGCCTTCGCGAATGCGCGAGCGCTGGGTGAACTTGCGAGTGGCCATCGGTGACTCCTTAGAACGGTGAACGCAAACGGTGCGCGATTTTGCACTGGCGGTGCAGTCCGCAGCACACGGGCCGGCGCGCAGCAGGCCGGCCCATGCACGCTGCCAGACACGCCGTTACTGGCGTGCAGCGATCGGGGTGGCCGCGTATTCGGCAGCCTGTTCGGCGGCGCGCTCCTCGGCCTCCACCAGCCGCTCGGCCATGGCCCAATGGCGGTCCGCGTGCCCGTCCGGGCGGCCCTCCGCCTCCCAAATCTCCCGTGCCAACTGGGCAAGCCGCGCCTGCCGTTCCATGTCATTCATTGCGTACGTTTCTCTCAGGGGTCAATTTTCTTGGGACAACAACACTGCCACCGGCGCACGTGCAAACAGCGTGGATAGCGCCACGCGGCCGCGCTGCGACTGCAGCGTGCTGCCGTCGAGCACATTACGGTATGTGCCCTCGCCCAATGCCAACGACGCCTGACCCCAGGTGGCAGGCGCCACCAGCAACGGCAGATCGCCCTCGCCCTCGACGCCGGCGCCTAGCCGCGTGACGGCCACCACCAGCGACTGACCGCGATACTGGCGACGGAATGCCAGCACCTGCGTATCGCCGCTGACCGCCACGTTCAAGGGTTGGTAGTCGCCCTTCGCAAATAGCGCTGGAAATTCGCGGCGCAACTGCAGCAACAGCGCCGTCAGGCGCGCCTTGACCGCGCCATCGCGCCAGCTGCGCAGCAACCCGGAGAAGTCGCGCGCCTGCTGCAGCCACTGCTGGCGCTGGACGTAATCCACCGGACGGCGGTTGTCCGGATCCACCAGCGACAGATCCCAGCCTTCGGTCCCCTGGTACAGGTCGGGCACGCCGGGCACGGTCAGGCGCAAGGTGGTTTGCACCAGGCTGTTGCGCGCGCCGGCGGCGGCGATGTAGTTGCTTGCGCGCAGCAGCGCGCGCCGCAGCGGCAGCCCGGCGCGGCTGCACAGCACCTGCTCCACGGTGGCCTGCACGGCGTGCTCATAGGCCGGCGAGCCGTCGGTCCAGCTGGTGTGCAGCTTGGCTTCGCGCACCGCCTTGAGCAGCCATTGCGCGATGCGCTCGGCGTAGCCGGCAAGCGGCTCGGTCTGGTCGGCGCCCAGGCCGATCGGCCAGGCCGCCACCAGGGTCTGCCACAGCATCTGCTGGTCGCCCCCGGACAGGGCCGGCGATTCCAGCGAGTCGACCAGCGCATCGAACTGGGCGCTCTGCTCGATCCACCAGCGCGGTTGCTCGGACAGTACCGCCAGCCGCATGCGCAGGTCTTCGCCACGCTTGTGGTCGTGGGTGGCGGTAGCCAGCAACGCGCGCGGGTAATGCTTGGCGCGCTCGAGATTCTGCGCGTGGAACTCGGCCGCTTCGTTGGCGAAATGGGTCGGGTGGCTGCCGACCTCGTTGCGCGACAGCAGCACGCCGTGCCGGTAGAACGCGGTGTCCTCCACCGACTTGGCATTGAGCGGTGCGGACAGCTGCTCCACGCGACGGCGCAGGATGCGCCGCAAGGCGATCTGCGCACGGTCTGCGCCGGCATCGTCGAGCAACCACCGCTCGATCGCATCCACGGCCGCCACGATCGATTCCGGCATCCCCTCGCGCGCCTTTGCGGAGGTAGCGTGCAATCGCTCCGCTTCGCTGCCGGTGATGCCCTTGGCGCCGGCATAGGTGCGGTACACCGGGAACCAGCGCAGCAGCACGCACAAGCCGCGCGCCAGCATCTGCGGGCTGAACTCGCGCGTGGGCGGATCCAGCCGCGCCAACGCCGACAACGCCCCCACGGCGCGATTGAATTCGCTCTGCAGCGGGCCACGCAGGATTTCGTCGCGGGCGGTGCGTTCTTCCTGCGCGAAATCGCCGCTGCGCCCGCTCACCTTCTGCCAGGCACGCGCCAATGGCCGGAAGCCGGCCGCATCGTGCAGCAGCCCGCCCACCTGGTCCATGAAGTCGTAACCGGTGGTGCCATCGCACGGCCAGTCGGCTGGCAGGTGCTCGCCCGGTGCGAGGATCTTTTCCAGGTACAGGCCCAGCGTGCCGGGCTTGAGCCCACGCGTGCGGCCGGCCGCATCCAGCCGGCTGCGCAGCTTGCGCACATAGCCGGTGGGGTCGGTCAGCCCGTCCACGTGGTCGATGCGCAAGCCGTCCAGATGGCCTTCGGCCACCAGCCGCAGCGGCAACGCGTGCACCGCGTCGAACACCGCCGGCAATTCCACCCGCAAGGCCACCAGCGAGGTGATATCGAAGAAGCGGCGGTAGTTGAGCATGTCGTTGCCCACGCGCCACCAGTTCAGGCGATACGGCTGGCGTTCGATCAACTTGTGCAGGCGGCCGTCGCCGCGTTTGGCGCCGTCGTTGTAGTCGCGCAGCCACTGCGCACGTGCGGCTTTCTCGGGGATGTCCAGCGTCTGCGGACGAATCGGGTAACGCTGGTCGTAATGCGCCAACGCCGCGCTGCCGTCGTTTTCGATCACCAGCGTGATCAGGCCTTCGGCCAGCGCTGTCGCATACGGGCGATCCAGCACCGCCAGCCACAGCTTGCCGTCGCGCCCGGGCGCGCGCCAGTCGATGTCGAACCAGTCGGCGTGCCTGGCGCTGCGGCCATTGCGCAGCACATCCCACCACCACGCGTTCTGCGCATGCGTGGCCATGTGGTTGGGTACGATGTCGGCGATCAGACCCATGCCGTGTTCGCGCGCGGCCTGCGAGAGCGCCACCAGGGCGTCTTCGCCGCCCAGTTCGGGATTGACCACGGTGGGGTCGATGTTGTCGTAGCCGTGGGTGGAGCCCGGCACGGCCGTGCCGATCGGCGACAGGTACAGGTGACTGATACCCAGGCCTGCGTAGTACGGCACCTGCGCGAGCGCATCGTGCAGGGTGAAGCCGGCATGCAGCTGCAGGCGGGCGGTAGCGCGAAGATCGATCATGGATGCGGTTCCGAAACGGCCGCGACGCGACGCGCCTCGGCAAAGCCGTGCAGCGCCGAACTCAGGCGCGCATGCGGCAAGGGATCGGGCAGGCGTCGACGCCAGTTGGGATGCACTTCGACGGTGCCCGGCAGGTTGGGTTGTTCGTCCAGGGCCAGCGCGTCTTCCACCGGCAACAAGGCCAGCGGCGAGACACTGGTGGCGGTGAAGCGCAATGCGCCCAGCAGCGGGTCGCGCGCACTGCTCAGGCCGGCAAGTTCGACAGCGGCATCCAGCCGTGCCACGTCCTTGTTGCGCGCGGCCGCATCGTCGCTGGCCTGCGCGGGCTGGATCAGTTCCAGCTTGCGCCGCCAGTCGATATCGCGGCCGGTGCGCCAGCCGGTGAGCGTGGGCAGATCGTGCGTGGTAGTGGTGGCGATCGCATCCGGCCGCCACAGCGCCGGCGAGACGAATGCGCCGTCGTCGTTGCGCGTGAACATCAACACATCGATGCCCATCACTCCACGCTGCGAGAGTTCTTCGCGGATGCCCGGCGGCACCACGCCCAGGTCCTCGCCGATGACGATCGCCCGGTGCCGCCACGATTCCAGCGCCAGCAGGTTGAGCAGATCGTGCAACGGGTAGGCCAGATACGCACCTTCATTGGAACTGGCGCCATCGGGGACCACCCATAGCCGCATCAGGCCCAGGATGTGGTCGATGCGGATGCCGCCGCGGTCGCGCAGCACCGCACGCAGCAGCGCGATATACGGCGCGTAGCCGCTGCGCCGCAGCGCCGTGGGCGAATACGCCCCGATGCCCCAATGCTGGCCATCGGCATTGAAGGCATCCGGCGGCGCGCCCAGCACCAGCCCGCGCAATACGGTGTCGGCCGCCGCTGCGGCTTCGGCGCCGTTGGGGTCGAAGCCCACCGCCAGATCGGCGATCAAACCGATCTTCATGCCGCGCTCGTGCGCCTCGCGCTGCGCATCGGACCAGCTGCGCGCCGCCAGCCATTGCGTGAACACATGCAGCTGCGGATCGTTGTCGCCGAAATCCTGCGCAGCAAAGCGTGCAAAGCCCTCCAGCGCCGCGCCGCCTGCGTTGCGGAAGGCGACCAGATCGGCATGATCGGGCGAAACGCGCGTGTACAACTGGCGCAGCAATTCCCACTTGGCGTGCGCCGAGGCCTGCCAATCGATCAATGCAGCGTTATGCAAGCCATCGAAACGTTCGCGCAGGCCGGGCACCGCGTTGATGGCATCCAGCGCCAGTTCGCCCAGGATGCGCACCGGCGCGGCATGCAAGGGATCGAGAAAGCGCCGATCGCTGGGCGAATACGGGCTGTAGCCGCCGCTCACCGGGCGCGCGGCGTGCACCGGACTCAATGCCAGGGCGTCGGCGCCGGCCAAGGCCGCGTGCCGCAACCATTCCACCGTGCCGGCGGCATCGCCGATACCGCCGTCATCCAGGCTGCGTGCCGAATACACCTGCAGCGCCATGCCCCAGGCACGCGGCGATGGCTGGCCACAGGCATCGGCCACGCTGAAGCAACGTGGCGGCGCCACGGCCACCTGCTGGGTGATCGCGCCGATCTGCAGCGTCCAGTAACCGAAACGCTGCGGCGCGCGCACCTGCCCTTGCGCATCGGCACGCGCGTCTTCGCTGGCGCCGCTGTCGTCGCTCCAGCGGCCACTGGCGTGTGCCGCCACGCGCAACGGCAGCGGCTGGCCCACCTGCACCGTCAGCAACGGCGCCGGCTCGTCGGCCTGCGCCTGGCAGCGGCGCAGGCTGTCGGTGCGCTGCGCCGCGGTGGCGGCCGGCAGTTCCAGCGCGCTGAGCACCGCATGCACCGATTGCTCGGAGACCTGCCGCGGCTGGTCGCTGGCATCCACCCAATCCACCATCACCCCGGCCGCGGCGGCCAGGGTGTTGAGATCATCCCCGCCCGGATCGCGCGTACTCATGCCTGCGCCTCGTGCCAGGCGATGAAGCCATCGACCGGTAGTTCCCGCGCATCGGCAGCCACGTTTTCGACATGCGCCACGCGTCCGCGCAGCGGCGGCAATGGCACCGGCTGGGTGCCGACATTGAAGGCGATATGCCACAGCCCGCCCGGCAGCTCCCAGGTGGCGGTCACCGCGCCGTCGGCAAGCACGCTGGCACGCACGGCGCGCGCCTGCGCCAGGCCCGGCACCAGCCACTGACGACGCACGTCCAGCAGCGCCGTGAACCAGCTTGCCCACTGCGCGCCGTCGCCATGCGCGGCGTCAGCGATCGGCGCACGCGATGCCGCGAACGTGGCATGGCTGTTCGGATCGGGAATGGTGGCGCGCTGGGCCTCATCGGCAAACGCGGCGAAGTGCGCGAACTCCTTGCGGCGGCCTTCGCGCACCGCATCGTCCAACGGTGGGCCGAAGTCGGTGAAGAACAGGAACGGTTGCTTGGCGCCCCACGGTTCGCCCATGAAAAACAGCGGAATCATCGGCGTCAATGCGGTCAGCGCCAAGGCCGCGCGCAAGCGTTGCGGCGACACCAGCACGCTCAGCCGCTCGCCGCGGGCGCGGTTGCCGATCTGGTCGTGATTCTGCGCAAACACCACGAATTTGTGCGGCGGCAAGGCGCCACTGGGTTCGCCCCGCACATGCCCGCGCGGGTCCGGCTCGCCCTGATAGGCGAACCCTTCGCCCAGCACGCGCGCCAGGTGCTCGGTCGGCTTGTCGGCGAACGCGGCGTAATAGCCTTCCTCTTCGCCAGTGAGCAGCACATGCAGTGCGTTATGGAAGTCGTCGTCCCACTGCGCGGTATAGCCACGCTGCAGTTGCGAGGCCTGATTGGCCTCGTTTTCCAGCACCAGATGCACATGCCGCCCGGCCGGCAGGCTGGCCTCGACGATCTCGCGCAAGGTATCCAGGAACGCGTTGGGCGATATCGCATGCACCGCATCCAGGCGCAGGCCGTCGAAACCGTATTCGTGCAGCCACATCAGCGCGTTGTCGAGAAAATACCGCTGCACCGGCGGCTTGCGGAAATCGATCGCTGCGCCCCACGGGGTGGGCTTGTCCTCGTTGAAGAACGGCGCGGCATAGCTGTGCAGGTAATTGCCGTCCGGGCCGAAGTGGTTGTAGACCACATCCAGCAACACCATCAGGCCATGCCCGTGCGCGGCATCGATCAGCGCCTTCAGTTCGTCCGGTGTGCCATACGCCTCCACCGGTGCATACGGCAGCACGCCGTCGTAGCCCCAGTTGTGCGCGCCGGGAAACGCGCTCAACGGCATCAGTTCGATGGCGGTGATGCCCATCGCCGCCAGCTGCGGCAGTTGCGCCTGCACACCGGCATAGCCGCCGCAGGTGCCGACATGCACTTCGTAGATCACTGCCTCGTCCCACGGCCGTCCCTGCCACTGGGCGTTTTGCCAGGCATAGCCGTCGGTTGGCTGTACCGCGCTGGGGCCGTGCACGCCTTCGGGCTGCCAGCGCGAGGCCGGGTCCGGGACCGGCTCAGCGCCGTCGACGCTGTAGCGGTAACGCGCATTGGCAGCGCAGTCGATGACGGCGCTGAAAAAACCGTCCTGTCCCGCCTGCAGCGCGCGGCGCGCGCCGTCGTCGAAGACCACGTCCACGCTCTTGGCTGCTGGAGCCCAGAGCGCAAAGCGCACCTGTCCCTCACCCGCCGGCCAGGCGCCCCAGGCCGGTGTGATTGCATTGCGCTGGTTCATCGTTATTTCTCCGCTTGCAGATAGATCGTGGCCAGCGGCGGTAGGGTCAGGCGCAGACGTTGCGCATGCCCATGCATGCCCACCGGCTCGGTCGCCAGGCGACCGCTGTTGCCGAGGTTGCTGCCGCCGTAATGGGCACTGTCGGTGTTGAGGATCTCGCGCCAGAGGCCAGCACGCGGCACCCCCACGTGATAGTCGTGATGCGGTTGCGGGGTGAGGTTGCTCACTGCCAGCAACGGTGCGCCGCCGGCAGGATCATGGCGGACGAACGCCAGCACGCTGTTGCGCGCATCGTCGGCCACGCTCCAGTCGAAGCCGTCGGCGCGATGGCTGCCGCGATACAGCGCCGGCGTGCGGCGCAGTGCGGCGTTGAGATCGCCCACCAGTTGCTGCATGCCACGATGGCGCGCGCCGTCCAGCAGATGCCAGTCCAGCGACTGGTCGTGATTCCAGTCGGCCCATTGGCCGAACTCGGCGCCCATGAACAGCAGTTTGTCGCCCGGGTGCGCCCACATCAGCGCCAGGTAGGCGCGCAGGTTGGCGAAGCGGCGCCAGTCATCGCCCGGCATCTGCCCGAGCAGGCCCCCGGTGCCGTGCACCACTTCATCGTGCGAGAGCGGCAACACGAAGCGTTCGTCGAAGGCGTACACCAGCCCGAAGGTGAGCTGGCTATGGTGCTGCGCACGTTCGGCCGGATCGCGCTGCATGTAGCCCAGCGTGTCGTGCATCCAGCCCATGTTCCATTTGTGGGTGAAGCCCAGGCCGCCATCGCTGATCGCGGCGGTCACGCCCGGCCAGGCGGTGGATTCTTCGGCAATGGTGAGCACGCCGGGGAACTGGGTGGCGATTTCGCGGTTGAGCTGGCGCAGGAACGCGACCGCCTCCAGGTTCTCGCGGCCGCCATGCGCATTGGGCACCCACTCGCCTTCGGCGCGGCCGTAGTCGCGATACAGCATCGAGGCCACCGCATCCACGCGCAGGCCGTCGAGGTGGTAATGCTCGATCCATTCCAGCGCGCTGCCCAGCAGGTAAGCGGTCACTTCCGGCCGACCGTAGTTGTAGATCAGCGTATTCCAGTCGCGATGCATGCCTTCGCGCGGGTCGGCATGCTCGTACAGCGCGGCGCCGTCGAACTGGGCCAGGCCGTGCGCCTCATCGGGAAAGTGCGCGCTGACCCAATCCAGGATCACGCCGATCCCGGCGCGGTGACAGGCATCGACGAACTGCGCAAAGCCGTCCGGGCTGCCATGGCGCGCGGTGGGCGCATACAGGCCCAGCGGCTGATAGCCCCAGGAACCGCCGAACGGGTGTTCGGTGATCGGCAACAATTCGATATGCGTGAAGCCGAGCTGCTGTACGTAAGGAATCAACTGCTCGGCCAGCGTTGGCCAGTCCAGCGGCTGGTTGTGTCCGTCGCGGCGCCAGGACGCGGCATGCACCTCGTAGATCGACAGCGGCGCCGGCACGGCGCCGGGGTCGCGGTTGGCCATCCAGGCCGCATCGGTCCAGGCGAATGCGGCGGCGCTGGGCACCACCGAAGCGGTTGCCGGCGGCAATTCGGTTTGCCGGGCCACCGGGTCGGCCTTGAGCAGCACCCGCCCATCGGCTGCGGTGACGGCATATTTGTACCGGGCGCCGGCTTCCACGCGCGGCAGGAAGAGTTCCCAAAAGCCACCGATGCGCTGCCGCATCGGATGCCGCCGCACGTCCCAGCCGTTGAAGTCGCCAACCACCGCCACGCGTTGGGCATGGGGTGCCCACACCGCAAAGCGCACGCCTGGCACATCGCCACAGTGGACATGCTGCGCGCCCAGCGCACGACGCACGGCCTGGCCATCGCCGGCAGCGATCTGCAGCAGCAGCGATTCGTCCAGCGTGGCCGCGAACGCGTACGGGTCTTCGACCTCCTGCACCCTGTCTGGCCACACGATGCGCAGCCGGTACGGCCCATCGGCCGCCAGGATGCCTTCGAAGACGCCATAGATGGCGCTGGCCTGCATGCGCGCGAGCAGCTTGCCGCGCGGGTCGATCAAGCCCATCGCCTCGGCGCCCGGTGCCAACACGCGCACCTGACGGCGGCCATCGGCCAGCGGTTTCGGTCCAAGCACCGCAAAGGCATCGGCCGGCAAGCCGTTGGCCAGGGCTTGCAGGGTCTGCGACGTTTCTGAGATCCCTTCCGTGGTCATGCCGTCTGCTTCCGTGCGCTGCTCCTGCCCGCCCTGCCGTTCGCTCATGACACCGTCGCGAGCGCGGGCGCGGTTGCGGCGGTGTGTTCGTAGAGCGAGAGGTATTTCTTGCCTGCCACGTCCCAGCCGCTGGGACGCAGCATGGCTGCGCGCCGCATCGCAGACAGCAGGCTGGGCAGGCGGAAGGTGCGGAAGGCGCGCTCCAGGCAGCGGCGCAGCGCTTCGACGCTGGCGTGCTGGAACAGGAAGCCGGTCACGCCATCGTCCACGGTGTCGATCAGCCCGCCGGTCGCATGCGCGATCGGCAGGCAGCCGAAGCGCTGCGCATACATCTGGCTCAGGCCGCAGGGCTCGAAGCGCGAGGGCATCAGCAGGAAGTCGGCACCGGCGAACATGCGCCGCGCCAGGCCTTCCTCGAAGCCGATGAAGGCGCCCACCTGGCCGGGATAGCGCCTGGTCAGCTCGGCCACCTGCCGTTCGATCTCCGGCTCGCCGCCGCCGATCACCGCGATCTGGCCGCCAGCGGCCACGATCTGCGGGGCCACCTCGCAAATCAGGTCCAGGCCCTTCTGATGCACCAGCCGCGACACCACCGCAAACAGCGGGCCGGTGCTCTCGCGCAGCCCGAATGCCTTGCGCACCTGCGCTGCATTGGCCTGCCGGCCCTGCCACTGGTTCACGCTGAAGTGCGAATCCAGGTATTCATCGGTGCGCGGATCCCAGCTGGCGTCGATGCCGTTGACGATGCCGGTGAGCGCGCCCTTGGCAGCGCGACCGGCCAACAGCCGGTCCAGGCCGCAGCCCTGTGCCGGGCCGGTGATCTGCTTGGCGTAGCTGACGCTGACCGTGTTGACGTGGTCGGCATTGACGATGCCGCCGCGCAGGAACGACATCTGCCCATAGAACTCCAGCTCGGCCACTCGCTCGGCAGGGATGCCCAGCGCGGCAGCCATCGAATACGGCACCAGGCCCTGGTAGGCCAGGTTATGGATGGTCAGCAGGCACGGCGTGGTGCCGCCGGACCAGCGCACATAGCCGGCCGCCAGCGCGCAGGGCCAGTCGTTGAGATGCAGCAGGCGCGGTTTCCAGCCCAGGCCGGCGTGGCCGGCCGCAATCTGCGCGGCGGCATGCGACAAGGTGGCAAAGCGGATCGCGTTGTCCTCGAACTCCGAACCGCTGGTGCTCACATAGGGCGAGCCGTCGCGTTCGAACAACTCCTTGGACAGCAGGATATAGATCGGCAGCCCGTCCGATTGCACGATGCGGCCGATGTCGCAGGCCGGCAGCGCGGCATGCGCCAACACGCGGCCCACGATCTCCACCTTGCCCGCACGCTCGAGCACGGCGCGGTAGCCAGGGATCAGCACACGTACGTCGTAGCGGTGGCGCAGCGCGCGCGGCAACGCGGCCGCCACATCGCCCAACCCGCCGGCCTTGATGAAGTCCGCCATTTCCGACACCACGAACAAGGCACCGCGCGTGTCTGCCAACGAGACCGGCAAGCGCTCGTGGTGACGGATGAAGCGGCCACGCGCATCGCGCGGGCGCCCGCTCTTTTTCAGAGTCGGGAGCAGCGTGCTGCGCTCTAAGCGTGCGGTAGTAGCGTGAAGCGGCATCATGGCAACCATCGAAACATCCGTCGTAATGTGGGTGGAGACGGAAAAACGGCGAAGCGAAAACCGCCGTCTGCCGATTCAGCCAGACGACTTGCTACGAGTGAGGAGCGTGGGCAACGCGCGTACTCCACGTCGCCCTTGCAGAGGAATCTACACCCCGACCAAATAAAATATGCGTGAACACGTGCTGACTTTTCTGCGACAGCCCACATTCCTTTACGCGCAGTTGCGCACGCCTCAAGGCATAAGCGCCACATTGCAGTGCGATGACATCCCCGTCTCGGTGCGTTGGCCGTGACATGCACCGAATGCGGGAACTTCCGGCCGCGTTCGCCCTCATCCGGGTAACCGGTTCATCAATGCCTTGTTTCGGGCCTGGCGACCATGCTTCGCGCCCGGCCTGCATGCCGTTGCCGCGCGCTACGGCCCGGCTTGCTCAAGCGCCCCCTCCATGGGCCGATATCGAGCGTTAGCACAAGACCTCTCGAGACCCTGGCGCATGGCAGACCAGCCCGAACACCCAAGCCGCCCCCGTGGCGGGCTGCGCCGCCTGTTGCCCTGGGGCGGCACGGACACCGCGCGCCCTGCCGCTGCCCTGCCGACGGTGATCAATGGCGAGCGCAGCGGTCATGGCCTGGCCGCGCACCAGCTGGTGCCGGCCAAGGCCAAGTCCGGCGCGCACGATCCGGCCGCTGCCACTGCATTGCTGATACGGCTGTTCTCGCATGCCGCGCATCCCGAAGCGCTGCTGCTCGCGTTCGCCGAAGGCATCGCCAGCCTGCATGGCGAGCTCGGCGACATGGGCGTGCGCCTGAGCGCGGCGTATGCGGCCGGTGATTGGCCCGGCTATGGCCGTGCCTTGCGCCAGCTCATCGACAAATACATCCGCACCATCGATATCGGCGATTCGCTGGCCGAAGGCCGCACGGAAGCCGAGCAGCTGCGCGATCTGCTGCGCCACGCGCTGGGCAATGCCCTGGCCACGCTGTTGCAACGCAGCCCGGAGCTGGCCGAAGAGGCGCAAACGCTGGCATCGGCGCTGCGCCACTGGCGCCCCGGACACGAGCTGATCACGCTGGAACAACGCCTGCGCGAACTCAGCCACCAGATCGGCCTGCGCGCCGAAGATGCCAGCGAACAACAGAACCTGTTACTGGGCCTGTTCGACCTATTGCTGGAGAACGTCGGCGAACTCCTGGACGATCGCAGCTGGTTGCAGGGCCAGATCTCGGTGGTGCGGCAACTGATTTCCGGCCCGCTGGATGTCAGTTCCATCGAACAGGCACGCGGCACCCTGCGCGAGGTGACCTACAAGCAGGGTCTGCTCAAGCAGGGCATCGCCGAGTCCAAGACCGCCATGCGCGAAATGATGGTGTCCTTCGTCGACCGGCTGGACGGCATGGCCACCAGCACCGGGCAATACCACGACCGCGTTGCCGGCTATTCGCAGGCGATCGGCGAGGCGCGCGGCATCCCCGACCTCAACCGGCTGCTGCAGGACCTGCTGCAGGACACCGCCGGCGTACAGGCACAGGCCCTGGCAGCGCGCGACGAACTGCTCGCGGCACGCCGGCAGGTGGAAGATTCCGAACAGCGCATCGCCTTGCTCGAACAGGAGCTCAAGGACGTCGCCGGTTTGGTGCGCGAAGACCAACTGACCGGCGCGCTCAACCGGCGCGGCTTCGAAGAACTGTTCCAGCGTGAAGCCGTGCGCACCCAGCGCAGTGGCCAGCCCCTATGCGTGGCAATGCTGGACCTGGACGACTTCCGCCGCCTCAACGAGACCCACGGCCACGCCGGCGGCGACGCCGCGCTGCGCCATACGGTGGAGGTGGCCAAGGCGGTGCTGCGCACCACCGATGCCATCGCCCGCTTCGGCGGCGAGGAATTCGTGCTGCTGCTGCCGGACTCGACCATCTTCGAAGCCAGCGCGGCAGTGATCCGCCTGCAACGCGCACTGTCGCAGCGCTCGCTGCTGCATGACGACGTGCGCGTGTTCATCAGCTTCAGCGCCGGCGTGGCGCTACGCGGGACCGACGAGACCCAGGACGAGGTCATCCGCCGCGCCGACCGCGCCATGTACGACGCCAAGGCGGCTGGCAAGAACCGGGTGATCAACGCCGATTAGCGGCGATCGTCGGCGAACGCACCGTGCACCCGGGCAATCGCTAAGCGGCGTGTACCGTGCTGGCTGGTCTGGCGGCGCGCCATGCATCAATGCGCGGGCTTGGCTCCGCGCAGCTTCTGAAACAGCATCACCGCGCCCAGCACGAGCGCACCGGCGACCACGCCAACCAGCATGTTGCCCAGCGCTTCGACCAGCCAGCCCATGCTGCCGGACGACTCGGCCAGATCCACCACCAGGTGATGCAGCGCCGGGATGTTGTGCACCAGGATGCCGCCGCCGACCAGGAACATCGCCAGCGTGCCGGCCACCGACAGGAACTTCATCAACCACGGCGCCGCCACCAGGATGCCGCGACCCAGGGCCGCCAGCGCGGCGCCCTTCCTGGTCAGGTACAGGCCCAGGTCGTCCAGCTTCACGATCGCGGCCACCACGCCGTACACGCCGATGGTCATCGCCAGCGCAATGGCCACCAGCACCGCCACCTGCTGCCCGAAGGACACCTCCGAGACCACGCCCAGCGAGAGCACGATGATCTCTGCCGAAAGGATGAAATCGGTGCGGATTGCGCCCTTCACCTTGTCCTTTTCCAGCGCCACCACGTCCACGTTCTGGTCGGCCAGCGCGCGGGTACGTTCGGCATGCCGCTGCGCTTCTTGCTCATCGTTGTGCAGGAACTTGTGCGCCAGCTTTTCCACGCCCTCGAAGCACAGGTAGGCGCCGCCGATCATCATCAGCGGCATCACCAACGGCACGTTGTAGCCGCGCCCGCGCAGCCACGCTTCCAGCGCGCTGATCGCCAATGCTGCCGGCACCAGGATCATCTTGTTGACCAGCGAGCCCTTGGCCACCGCCCACACCACCGGCAGTTCGCGGTCGGCCGTGACGCCGGTGACCTGCTGCGCATTGAGCGCCAGATCGTCGCCCAGCACGCCTGCGGTCTTCTTGGCCGCAACCTTGGTCAGGATGGAAACGTCGTCCAGCAGCGTGGCGATGTCGTCGAGCAGGGTGAACAGGCTGGCACCGGCCATGCGCAAGGTCCTTCTGGGGTGGTCGCGAATTCTCGCCGATCCCGCACCCGCGTGGGGTGATGAGCCGCCATTGCGCGGTCGTTGCATGCTGTTGGCAGGGCGATGCAGGCACCGCTGCGCCTGCGCTTGCGGCCGTTCGTGCCTGCCCTGGGCAGGTTTGCCTGCGGTGTGCGCAAGCGCGCGGATTCACCACGCGACGACCCGTCGCTGGCCACACTCGCCGCCTGCATGACGCCCCGGAGATGGCCTTGAGTCACAACGACCCGCACCGCGCCCCGGCTGCAAGCCCGGCTGATCATGCCGTGATTGGCGGCATGAGCCGGCGCACGCAGATCCTGCGCTTGCTGTTGCGCTACCGCGGCTCGGGCGTGTTCGCTGGCATGAACCTGGACCCGGCGGCCATCAACGAATACGAAGTGCCTGCAGAAGGCACCCCGGACCAGTTCGTCTCCGACCTGGAATCGCTCGGACCCACCTTCGTCAAGCTGGGCCAGATGCTGTCGACCCGGCCGGACATCGTGCCGCCGGAATTTGCCACCGCGCTGGAGCGCATGCAGGAGAACACCAGCTCGGTGCCGGTGGAGCGCATCCGCCAGATCATCGAGGAAGAGCTCGGGGTCTCGGTCAACAAGGCGTTCTCGTTCTTCGACCCGGTCCCGTTGGGCTGTGCCTCGCTGGCGCAGGTGCACCGCGCTGCGCTACGCGACGGCACGCCGGTGGCGATCAAGGTGCAGAAGCCCGAAGTGGCCGCGCAGGTGCGTTCGGATCTGGACGTGCTCAAGAGCTTCGCCACTGCCGCCGACCGTCTCACCGGCATTGGCCGGCGTGTGCGCTTTGCCGACTGGCTGGGCGAATTCGGCAAGACTCTGCGCGCCGAGCTCAACTACGAAGACGAAGCCGAAACCCTGGCGCGCTTCGGCAAGCACCTCAAGCCGTTCCCCTTGCTGTGGGTGCCGCAACCGGTGTGGGACCTGAGCAGCCGCAAGGTGCTGACCATGCAGCTGGCCGAAGGCGTGCGCGTGGACAAGATCTCCGGTCTTCGCCGCACCGAACAGCCGATGGACGAGCTGGCCGCGGAACTGGTCAAGGGGTATCTGGACCAGATGTTCGTGCATGGCGAAATCCATGCCGACCCGCATCCGGGCAATTTGCGGGTGCTGCAGGACGGGCGTCTGGCCATCTTCGACCTGGGCATGGTGGCGCATGTGCCGCCGCGCCTGCGCGAGCGCCTGCTCAAGTTGCTGTTTGCCGCGGTCGATGGGCGCGGCGAGGAAGTGGCCGAAGAGACCATTGCGCTGAGCACGCGGCTGGAGGATTACGACGAAGAACGCTACCAGCGCGAAACCGGGCAGATGATCGCGCGCTACGCAGCGCACGATGCCACCTCCGAAGGCCGGGTGGTGCTGGATCTGGTGCGCATCGCCACCTCGACCGGCTTGCGGACGCCGCCGGAGTTGAGCCTGCTCGGCAAGACCTTGCTGAATCTGGAAGGCGTGTGCCGCGCGTTGTCGCCCACGCTGGATACCCGCCGCATCGTCGAGCGCCATCTGCAGCACGTGATGCGCGCGCGCCTGAAGAAATCCCTGTCCGCGGCCAACCTGGCCAGCGAGGCAATGGAACTGCAACACCTGGTGCGCGAAGGACCGCGCCGCATGTCCGAGATCCTGTCGCTGGCTGCGGAAAACCGCCTGCAGATGCGCGTCACCGGGCTGGAAGAATCGCACCTGATGGAAAGCCTGCAGAAAATCGCCAACCGCGTGGCGGCGGGCATCGTCACGGCTGCGCTGATCATGGCGTCGGCGCAGATGATGCGCATCGAAACCGGCTTGAAGCTATGGGGCTACCCGGCTATTGCGATGGTGCTGTTCCTGCTCGGGGTCGTGCTGGGGCTGGGCATCGTGGTCAGTGCGCTGCTGTTCGACCGCCGCGTGCGAGCGCGCGAAGAGCGTGGGCACCGCTAGTCGTCAGGGCTGGTTGCCGCAGGTGGGCGCCTTGGTGCCCTGCGGTCAGGCATTGGGTCTGCGTCAGTCACCAGCCTGCGAACAAGTGTCCCTGACAAGACCGCGCTGCACGCACCCGGCGGGCGCGGCCGGAACCGGCATGTGACGTGTAAGCGACGGTTGCTGCGCGCTGTCCACGTTCAGTGACGACTGCTTCTTATCGTGTCGACAGTCCGTTCAACCGCGCAGGCAGGTGTGAGCGATTGCGCGTCAGGGGTAGCGCCTGTGATCTCCGCATTGCATGCGTGCGCGACACGCAGGGAACGGTGCAAGAAAAGCGCCGGTTCCGTTCGTGCGTCTTGCAACGTGCTCGATGCAGCGGGTTGCAGGCATCCTTCGCACACCACCGTGTCCCCACCCCGGCTCGCTGCGTGCAGCAGCGCTGCAGCGAGCACAACCACTATCACGCGTGGGCGCAAGGCATCTGACGCCACCTGCGTTTCAGCATCTTCGCGCTGGTTGGTGCGCACGGATGCGTCGCCGCTGTCCGGCGATGCTGGCCGGAGGTCAGGCCGGATCTGTCTCCAACAAACATTTCAGTCAGCTTCGGCGCGGCATAGTCCGTCATCCGGGTGTCACATGGCAGGTGGCGCACAGGACATGGCGAGCAAGGCGTCCGGTACGCGCTCGCACCATTCCCCCACGGACGCTGCGCATGCATTGGATGTTGTTGGTTTCGTTGTTGCTATTGCTGTGGCTGTTGGTCGCTTCTCCGCGTCTGGCATGGCTCAAGGCTGGCCTGTTGTCGCTCTTTCTGCTGCTGCTCAGCGTCTGGGGATTGGTCGACCGGCTCAGCGGCGACGGTATCAATGCAGCCACGCTGTATCACCTTCGCGCCGACATGGACGGCGCCGGCGTCAGCGACTTTTCCGGCTATATCGCGGTTTTCGTCGGCATGCTGTTGCTCTCGCTGAGCCCGCTGTTGCTGGTGCGGGTACGCCGCTTCCAGCGTCCGCGTGACGGCGGCGCCGTGTTCGCAGGCTTTGTGGGCATGTTGCTGGTCGGCATCGCCGCAAGCCCGCTGTATCGCGATGGCAAGCGCCTGTACTACCAGCTGCGCCCGGTCGATTACGCCACCGTGGTGCCGGAATACCAGGTGCCGCAGCAACCGCTGCACAAGCGCAAGAACATCGTCTGGATCTACGGCGAAAGCCTGGAGCGCACCTACTTCGACGAACAGGTGTTTCCGGGCCTGATGCCTAATTTGCGCGCGCTTGCGACCGAAGCGGTGGACGTACGCAATCTCGCCTCCGCCGAAGGCAGCGGCTGGACCATCGCCGGCATGGTCGCCTCGATGTGCGGCGTGCCGCTCACCACCGCGCCGGGCGATGAAAACAGCATGGACCGCATGGGCATGTTCCTGCCCGAAGCGCGCTGCCTGGGCGATTACCTCAAGGATCAGGGCTACCGCAATCATTACGTGGGCGGTGCCGATGCCAGCTTCGCCGGCAAGGGCCGTTTCCTGTCCAGCCATGGCTTCGACGTGGTGCATGACGTGCACCATTTCCACGACCAGGGTGTCGCGCCAAAGCACTTTTCTGCATGGGGCGTGCACGACGATGTCCTGCTGGACGACGCCTGGGATACCTTCCAGACGCTGTCGCGTGCCGGCCAACCCTTCATGCTGACCACGCTGACCATGGACACCCACCATCCGGCCGGCCACCTGCCACTGGCGTGCAAGGGCCAGCAGTACGACAGCGCACTGGGCGATATCGGTCTGCTGCATGCAATCAAATGCAGCGACCGTTTGATCGGCGAACTCGTCGCACGCATCCGCAGCAGCCGGTATGGCAAAAACACCATCATCGTCATCGCCTCCGATCATCTGGCCATGCCCAACGACCTGAGCGACGTGCTGGCCAAGCAGAAACGCGAGAACCTGCTGTTGTTCCTGGGCAAGGACATCGCGCCACAACAGGTCCACACGCGCGCAGGCAGCACGCTCGATTCGGGCGCAACGCTGCTGCAGTTGCTGGAACCAGGCATGCGCACGCTGGGCTTTGGCCGCTCGTTGCTGGCCCGCGATGCCCCACCCAGTGCCAGCGCGGCCGCCAGCCGCGACAGCGGCAAGGACTATCCGCGCTACCTGGCCTACGCGCGCACGCTGTGGACCGGGCGCAGTACGCGCATGCTGCGCATCAATGGCAATGGCGATGTGGTGGTCGGCGTGCAACAGGTGCGCCCACCGGTGCTGCTGGAATACGACAAGGACACCAACCTGAAAAACGTGTACCTGGGAAACACCTCGCGCCAGTTCGACCGCACGCATTCCAAGGGCACGCTGGCCTATGTGGACCGCTGCACGGCGTTCGAAGACGGCTCGGCCGATGGCCACTGGTGTGCGCTGGTGGTGGACCGCCACCAGAGCATGAAGCTGTATCGCGACCCGGACCTCACCCGCGGCATCGCCGTCGACGCGCCGCTGGAAGCCACCCAGCAGGGCCCGCGTCCGCGCGTGCGTCAGCCGATCATGCTCACCCAGGCTGCGCGCAAGACCGATGCCGGCCGCTACATGCTCGAGCTCTACGCCAAGCGCCGGCCCACGCGCGCGTTCTGGGTGGAAGCGGTGTCCTCCGAACGTAAGGTCGTGCTGGCACAGCAATGGGTCGTGCCCGACGCCGCCGGGCGCATCCGCATGCCGGTGGGCCTGGAACATGCGGTGGAAGACCTGGAGATTCGTGCCTGGCTTGATTACACCGAAGACGTCAGCGTGGACGACCTGGCCTTGGTCAAGGACATCCCGGTGGCGGATCGCTCCTGATGTGCCGACATGCGTCCATCGATGGTCGGGCATGGTTGTGCAATCAGCGCAAGCCGACCGACTTGCCGCTGCGCAGCCCTCGCCGACCTCGCCAGCTCAGTCATCCGACGCAGGCGCACCATCTCCGGCCTCGCGTGCCACGGCGGCCCCTGCACGACTGAAGCGGATCTCCTGCGGCGACTGCAACGCAATGCCCACCGTCGCCATGCGCTGCAGCAGCGCGAAGAACAGCTGGCTGCGCACGCCATACGAATCGCGCGGACTGCTCACGTAGGCGAACGAGTTGAAATTGACGTGCCCGCCGGCCAGCGAATCGATGAACACCGATGGCGCCGGTTCGGCCAGCACCTTCTCGTGCTCGGCGAACAAGGCCAGCAACATGTCGCGCACCCTGGCCACGTCGGTTTCCAGCGGCACCGAGAACTGCAACTGCACACGGCCCATCGGATTGGACAGCGTCATGTTGCGCACGCTCTTGGTGATCAACTCCGAGTTGGGCACGATCAACGTGGAGCGGTCGCCCACCTGGATTTCGGTCGCTCGCACGCTGATCTTGCGCACGTCGCCTTCCTGATCGCCGATACGCACCCAATCGCCGATCTTCACCGGACGCTCGGCCAGCAAGATCAACCCGGACACGAAGTTCTGCGTAATCGCCTGCAGACCAAAACCAATGCCCACCGACAGTGCGCTCAACACCAGCGCCAACCGCTTCAAATCCAGACCCAGCGCCGTGAGCCCCCACACCACCACGATCAACCAGCCCAGATAGCGCGCCACCGTGCTGATCGAATTCCGCGCTCCCGCATCCAGTTCGGTCTTGGGCAGATAGGTGTTGAGCAGCCACTTCTGCACCACATGGACCACGACCAGTCCTAGGACGGAGACGAGCAACGCACGCACCACCGCCGCCGGCGTGATCGTCAGCTCATTGCCGATTTTGATACCGTGCGAGACGTTTTCGGCCCAGCCGGTCACGGCGGACAGGTTGGCCCCATAAGGCGTGACCAATGCGGCAATGCCCAGCAGAATCAATAGGACACGCACCACTGCAGACAGCAACAGGCCCAGTTGCACCAGGCGCCCGCTGCCGGCACCAGAGGCATGCGACAGCGCACGGCTAAAGCGTCCGTCCGGGTTGAAGATCCAGGTCAGCAGGTCGTCGGCGAACACCACCAGTAACCCGAGCAGGCTGCAGATCAGCGTGATCCAGATGATCTGCCGGGCGATAAACAGCGACAGATTGATATAGCCGAACAGGGCAGCCAACAGCGACACAATCACCGCAACATGCCCGAGCAAGCGGATCAGCACGATGAAACCGCCACCTCGCGACACCACAGGTGGTGGCTCGCTGCTGTCGACATTGGCTTGCCCGGCGCTCGCAGCGCGTGCACGCAGCGACAGACTCAGGCCAGCCAGGGCTGACAGGATCAAACCGGCATACAACAGCGCAGCAATTGCGTCGGTGGCAGTGGTTGCGGCATCGCTCGTGTGCGCCACCTCGTTGAGCTTCATCGCCATACCGCTGAACCAGCTCACCGCCGCGGTCGCCAAGCAATGCAGCCTCAGGCGATCGACGGTCGCGTCATCCAGTGGAAACAACCGCCAGGTGGGCTGGTGCTTCATCAACAAGCTGGCGCTCAGCGAGCCGATAAACGCAGCGACGAAACTGATAATGACAAAAGCACTCAGCAATTGATCCAGATCGGCCGGCACCTGAGCAATGGCACGAACCGTTTCGACGAGGACCCATGCCGCGATGCCAAGACTGAGCGTTCCGATCAACAGAAACCACAGGGCCAATCCGGAGCGGCGCAAACGGCCCCCAGGCGCACGTGAGGCGGCATAGCGACGACCGAGATGTCGCAGGAAAATGCGCAGCGGAAATGCCAACAGTAGTGCGATCAGCGCGCCAGTCACCAGGCTGCCCACACCATTGGCGGCCGTCCCACTCCGCAGGAGCTGCGCTGCCTCATCATACAAAGCTCGCAAACGCGCGCGGTCATCCGGCCATTGCTGTGAAATCTGGTTCCAGAGAGCCGGCGATAGAGGAGATGCCACACGCGTGGACATCTGCACGCTGAACAGTTGTGCGCGCTTTTGCTCAAGTCGATCGGCCAGATCACGCGCTTTGGAATCCAGAAGATTGGCGCGTTTGAATTCTGCATCCAGCGCGCTCTGCTCTTTTTTTAGCGCTTCCCGCTGTTTTTTCAGATCGCTCGCTTCGCCGCTTTGGGCATCCCCCAATCCGGCCAGCTGTGAACTGATTTGCTTGAGTGGCGGATCCAGCTCGCGCGCCAGGTCCTGTACCTGCCGCTGCGCCGTTGTCACTTGGTCAATCAGCTTACGCAGCTGCTCGTCGTCGGCCTTTTCCAATGCGGCATCGGCTGTGTCCAGCGACTTTTGTGCATTGTCCAACTGCGTCTGAGCTGTCTCCAACAGCGTGTCTTCTTCCTGGGCGAAAGCACCCACATGGACAAGCCACAAGGCGCAGCACAGCAGCACACGCAGCAACACGCTCGAACGGGCAGACGCGGATCGAAATTCGGACACAGGCAGACATCGCACAAGCGCGGGACCGCGCGGTGCCGGCATTTTAAGGCACCTTCCTATCGGGCCAATCACCGCCGCGGTGTCGATTCATACGGACGCAAGCGTACCGACCGGCACGCAATGCGCCGCGTCCGCAGGCAACCCAGCCGCGATGACTCACAGACTCGGACAGGACCGGGAGGACACTGTCGGCAAGTACAACGACGTTTACAGTGCAAGATCTGATCGATAGCGCGGAGCAGACCCACATGCCGCAGGCATCCTGCTGCTTCGCAGCAACCAAGGCGCAGTCACGCCATCATGGCCGCAGGCGGACCGGGTCTCGGCTCAGCGGCGCAGAACGCCAACCAGCGCGCGCCGCGCTTTGCCAAGGACCTGCGCGCCCACTCAGCCAACCCGCGCATGAATGGGCATGCCGCGTTGTCACTTTGCGACAACACGCCGCTGACGCAGAATCGAGCCACCGCTGCGGCAGACGCAGCGGATGACCGCAAAGGAGATCCTCTATGCAGATTCAGATCCAGACCGACAAGCACGTGCCACACGATCCGTCCGTTGTGGCGCATGTCGAAAAGACCTGCACCGCCCAGCTGGCCCATTTCGCCAGCGACATCACCCGTGTGGAAGTGCATTTGCGTGATGAGAACGGCCAGCGCGGCGGCGCGGCGGATCGAACCTGCAGCATCGAGGCGCACGTCGCCGGCCTGCCGCCGATCGCGGCTACCAACAGCGCCGAAACGACGGCCTCTGCTGTGACCGGAGCTGCGCGCAAACTGCGCACTGCCATCGAACATGCACGCGGCAAGCAGCACTCCAAGGCCACCGCCCCGCCGCCGGACATGCTTTGATCTGATCTGGAGGTTGGCATCTGCCTCGGCGGCTGCCAACCTTTGCGGCGATGGCATCGCGGCACGTCATCTAGCGATGCGCGAAGCGCCCCTCCAAAACCTGTGACCATTAAACGGCATTCGGCCCGTCGCACTCATCTTGCGGCGGGCCGAATGCTTTGAATCTCTTGGTGCTTACGGAAAGAGCCCAATCCCAAGCACACGGCGCCGATTTTTAGGATTGTCGAGCTGATCTCTGGCTTTTACGCCAGCAGCGTCCAGGCAACTGGGCTCATGACCAGCGACGCGGATAACCCGCGTAGCGACAGGCTGAGCCGCACCAATCGGGTGCAACGTTGCCTGGATCCTTTCGCCCATTGCACGGCACTGCTGAAGGTATACGTATGGTTTGCTTCCCACAGCAGCACGGGGTTATGTCTTGAGTCCGGCAGCAAACCGATCAAACTCGCCTTGCGCAGTTCGGCTTTCGATCTCCATGACTTACCGGCAGATTCGTAAGTCAGCGCGTTCGAGTTCCCGGCAACTCCCAGGCGCGTCACCGTAATTGCAAGGCCTGGAAAAATAGCCAACCGCTGCTGCAATTTTCCATGATCGCAGCAATGCAATCGTTCAACAGCGGACTGGCCACGGACCGACGCAGCCACTCGATTCCCTCATCCAGCCCGGCTCGCCCCGGTCCGCAGGGTTCGGCGGCGTGTGGCTGGCATGCGAATCAGGGTTTGCGCAGAAACAGATAGGTCGCAGTGGTGGTAGGGAAAACGCGGATCAAACGGCCGACTGCTGCCTTGGTGCGGTTGCACCTTGTTGGTTTCGCGATCTTGGTGCTAGGAAATGCTGCCATCTGCTCTCCAAGCCACACCACGCGTCCTGGGCGATCGCTCGAACGCTCTAACCCGTCATTGCGCCATCGATCCGCGCGGGCACCGACGTCCATCAACCAACGCATGTCGCCGTGCTGGCGGCACACGCGCGCACGTCTTCGCCCCTGCAAGGACGGCCGCGGCAGCAAACATATTTGGCCAGCACAGACGAATTGATTGTTCGGATGTGGAATGATCGTTTCGCCAAGCGCGCGTCAAGATTCTGTGGATTCATGCGAACTTCAAGCTCGCCGACGACGATGACACATACCGCGCAAGGTGGCCGTGGATAGCAGGGACGCCTGGGCGCATCGATTGCGAGCGAAGAAGTCACGCTCTGGTTGCACGGGCAGCTGAGCGCAGCATATGCACCTTGCCGGGTCGGCGTGCCGCACGTCACGCATGATTGTCCGGTCCACGCGTCTGGCTGCCGATCGCGATCCCCACGCTGCAATCAAGGCCCTCGCCGCCATGCCCTTCTTGATGAGGTACCCATCGTCCGGCGCTATCGATCAATCGCCCCGCAAGCCTGGGCGAGAGCATGCCGATATCCCCCCAACGCGAGGACAAGCCGTGACGAAGATCTCTTCAGCCAGTACCTCCCAGCAACCGCAAGCCACAAGCGGCGATATTGTGATCGAGATACCGGCACAACGACGCGACGATACATCGACGCCCAGGATCGATTCTCCCCTTTCCGCCCTGCCGCCCAGACCCTCGGGACGACGCAATAGCACAGGAAGCGACAGCGGATATGAAACGGCCAACGACGCAGACCTGTCCCCCTATGGAAGTCCGCAGCCGCATGCTCCGCTGCGTGGGGAAGAGAGCAGCAGCGAGCAGTTCTACGACGCTGAAGACTCCTTGGAACCATCGGCTCTGCCATCACTTCCACAGGAACACGCTGCACAACATGGCTCCCAAGCGCATGCATCCACCTCTGCGACAGGCACTGCGCGCTTGGGCGCACTGGCGGCGTCGGTCCGCGCAGGTGCAACACATGGAGTCACCACCCTCCTTGGACCCGCCGCGACAGCGGTCGCAGCTGCGGCGCGCGGTGTCATACCGATCAGCTTCGACAAACAATACCTGGGGGCTGCGCTGGGACATCTCGTGCACCAGACCACTTCCGTGGGACCGACCACGTTCGTGCGCGAGTTGATCGGCGAAGCGCTGTTTGCCGCGTTTCGCCAGCTCCCACCCGAAGCGGTCGTTGCCATGCAGGCGGTGTCGGGCACGCTGCATCTGGCCCTGCATACGCTGCGGCGCACCCGCGAAAACCGCAATCCGGATGCCGCCGCCCGAGGTTTTCACAACCTGAATCTTGAACAGTGGGAAGCGCTGTCCGAAGACGAACGTCACCACAAGAGGAGCGAGCAGCAACATTACTCGGATCTGGTCACCCGGCTCGCGCTGACCGGCATCTTGAGCAATATCGCCATCGGCGCTGCGGGCAAGGCTTCTGGCCGACCGGAGATGGCGGCCAGGCTGCTGGCCAGTGAGCTCAAGGTCGCCCCTTATGCTGCGGCCCGCGACGCCATCCAGGCGACATTCCGCATGGTGGGAATGCGGTCACCGACCAACGGTGGCGTCAGCGATCCCCACGTCACCAGTGCAGGCAGGTTCTACGGCATGGCCAACGTCCTGACCAACCTGGCGTCGAACGAGCTGGAGGCACCAGACTTTGCATCGGCCAGGCAGCGCTGGGCAGGACTGATGTCGCCCTTCAATATGGGAGAGGCGACCAGGGTCGTCTTTCAGCAAGCAGCGGTGAACGCGGCCTTGAATGTCGGTCTGGAGACAGCCGACTGGCTCAATGTCACCCAACACGAAGCCGACGAAGCCGGGACGCAGCAGATCTGGGAACCAACCTGGAAGGCCAAGCGCGAGGATTATGAGCGGGTCATGGATCATTCTGTCGCGCGCACGGCCGCCATCAACTCCAACATCGCATTCGGTACAGCAGTCAACATGATTGGCACCTGGCTCGGTTTGTCGCCAGCACGCAGCGCATTGCTCTCCAATACGTTGGCGGGCATGGCTGCCGGCATGCAGTACAAGGTCATCGCCGGCACCTGGCAGGCTGCAGCGGCAGTGCGCGAAGCCGAGGCCGCTCGCACGCGAACTGAGTCAGCGTGACCGCGCCTGGCGACGGCTATCGCGCAGCCATCGGCGAGTGCAGCACCTGGTGGTCGCACACGCACTGCCGGTTCACCGGCAGTGCGTGTGCAACAGCTGTGTGGTGGCTCCATGCGCAGCCTCCAGCACGTCCTAACAAACCGACCGGCGGTGGCGGACAGCAGGGATTGATCGAAAGCTAGGCTGCGTATGCCAGTTCTCAGCTCAGGTCGCGGCTAGCTGGTCTCTGCACCACAGGCCTCCAGCCGCGCGACGCACCTTGTCGACCCATGATGACGGATGCTGCTTTGGCGATCGCCATTTCAGTCACCGTATGCGCGACAGCATGGTCACCGCGCTATTTTCTGCAGATAGTTCCGCCGCGGCGCGCCGCCGCTTTGTACGGTCCTACGCCATCACCCCAGGGAATCCCCGCGCACATCGGGCTGCGCCTACGTCCTCCTGCAGTGGCACACCCGCTATTCATCAATCACACCGCGCCTCAGCAGAATCGAATGAATGGCATGCGCATATTTATCGCGCTCGCCCGGCGTTTCGGAATGGTAGGCGCCTACTGCAGCCCAGGTATTTCCATATTTATTGGTCATCTCGCGCAACCTCCAAGCTGCCACATACACGCTGACGCACGGCTGCATCAACGCGTCCTTGGAGATTCCATAGCCGGATAACCGCCGCAGGTGGATGGAGTTGATCTGCATCTTTCCGTAATCCACCGTACCGTTGTTGTTGCGATGGATCGCGTCGGCGCGACCGCGCGATTCCTGCCAGGCAATGGCCCGCAGCACCCAAGGGTTGACGTGCTGATAGCCGGCTGCTTCCTCGAAGCAGTCCGCGCGCGCGAAGGGCGCCGCACATACCAGCGCTGCTACAAAAAAAATGCGCTGCGACCCCGCTACTACCCGACGGCAGCTTCCGGACCACTGCGCGCGCACGCGTCGTTTTGGCGAAGACACAGCGCAGGGCTTTAGGTGCCGCCGATGATATTTGTCTTCGACATGCTGGTAGGTGAGCATGAAATGGCTCATTTACGGTTACCTCGATCGACTGAATACAGTTCTTCAACTGGGCAGAGCGCTGATGCAAATATGCGTGCAGCGCTTGGCGGCAGAAACATAACTGCACCTGTACACCGTTGAGTCAGCACCGACGAAGCACTTAACAGCCAAGCGAAATGAACCTCTGGCACTGAACTCATCAGCACCTTCATGTCGATCCATCATCATTTTCCTCTTGAGTTCTGTTCGCAAGTAAAAGCGAAATTTCGCAGAAGTCAGGTTGGTGGCGCGCCATCATCTTATTGTTCGAGTGCGGCAGCAGACATGCTCCGCCCTAGCCACTAATAGGCTCTGACATTCATCTAATTCAATACCCTTAATAACCAGAGAGGTATTCTTATGTCGAATCCTTTTGTGACCACAAGTTTCAACCCCAACGCGCCTCATATGATCGTCGCTGACCCAAGCCAGAACACACAAGCTGGCCCTAATCAGGGCAACCAGGGTGTGTCGGAACAGCAGCTGGACCAACTGCTGACCCAGCTCATCATGGCCCTGCTTCAGCAGAGCAACAATGCTGAGGAGGGTCAGGGTCAGGGTCAGGGTGGTACGAGTGGAAGTGGCCAGGGCGGGAATCCGCAGCAGGCCGGGCAGTCCAACGGCTCCCCGTCGCCATACACCCAGATGCTCATGAATATCGTCGGAGACATTCTGCAGGCGCAGAATGGTGGTGGCTTTGGCGGCGGGTTCGGCGGTGGCTTTGGTGGCGGCCTCGGCACCAGCCTGGCCAGCGACACCGGATCGATGCAGTAAAAAACTGCTGGTCGCCCCTACCGGCCACGGCCTGCAGGTTGCCGCTTCATGCGTCAGCCTGCAGGTGCCTTCGTTGCTGTCACCGCAAACATTCGCTACCCACTTCAGGCGCGCTTGTCAGCTTTCGCGCCGCAGGTGCCTGACATACAGCCATCGGCATGCGAGCCGAGCCGTTCCGGCTTCAACGCCGACGAAATGTCCGGATTTTTATTCCGGCACACGCCTTCTCAAGTGAGTCTTCACTACGGGCGTGACGTTGATCGCATGTTCAATCGCACACCATCGCGCCACTGTCGCTCCACTAGAGCCTGCCGTGCCCACGTACCGGCCATGCACACTGCTGCCGGCCCAGCACTTCTTGACACGATTGCGCGCAACCGCCGCCCGCTGAAGGCTTGGATGCCGCTCCGCCCTCTTAGCGTCTACCGCAGATACCGAGCTGACTGCCAGGAACTCGTCTTTCGCACGCGACAAGCCTGCCATGTGATGGCCAGTTCAGGCTCCGGCAACGCATAAGAAACAGCATGTGCGAGTGACACATGCTGATTCCGGGCACCGCCCGATGATCATCCAGGCGGTGGCTCCAGGCGCTCCGGGTCAATACGCATACGCGCCAATTGCATGGCCGGTTTGATGCTTTCCCAAACAATCCCGGCAGTATTGGGCCAATGGCATGCGCCGAATGTCAGGCGATCGCAGCAAGCCCCTCATCGCCTAGCGATGGCGTTCGCGAACCATCAGGGCGAAACCACATGCGGGGTCAGCAGAAACAGCCGTTGCATGCGGGTCCCGCTTTTTTGGCGGTGCTTGAACAGATTACCGACCAATGGAATCTTCGACAGGCCCGGTACCGCATTCAGATCGGTCTCGTCGGCATCGTAGGCGTATCCTGCAATCAGCAGGCTTTGGCCTTCATTGACGAATGCCTGGGTCGTGATCTCGCTGGAGGTAATGACCGGAATGCCGTCCACGGTGTTGGATCCGAGCTGGCCATCCTCGATACGCACATCCAGACGCATCTGACCGTTTGGCGAGCCCGGCACCACGCTGGGCAGGACCCGCAACGACACCCCGGCGGAGAGGTTATAAAGATCGGCCGATGCGTATCCGCTGACCCGGACGAATGCCTGTTGCTTGTGGTCCATGACCGCTTCGACGTTGTCCAGCGTCGCAACCTGGGGCGAAGACACGATCTTGGCCTTGTTGGTCGTCTCCAACGCCGACACGCGCGTCATCAGGTAGCGTCCGGCGTCTCCCAGCACGGCCGTCAAGGTGCCCCCAGCCGGCGTGGTCGCGCCATCGGTGGCAGCGCCGCTCAATGCGCCGTTGAAGCCCAACTGACTGCCACTGCCGTTGCCGGTCTGTATGTCCGTGTGCTGGCTGTGGAAGCGCCAGTCGACACCGAGATCCTGCATGGCGCCATCGCGGACCTCGATGATGGTGGCATCGATCTGCAGCAACTTGGGCCGGTTGTCCAGCTGTTGGATCAGGGTGCCATAGCTCTGCATCCGCTCCGGTCGATCGCGGATCAGGATGGCGTTGGTACGCGGATCGGCTTCGATCACCGGCGCATCAGAGGCCAGCTCTGCGCCACCACCGACGTCGATCGGAGTGGACTCGTCGCGCCGTGCCTTGCTGAGCTCCGGCCATACGCTGGCCGGCGACCCCGCAGCCGCAGCAGCTCCGCTGCCGGGCAACGGCGGGCTGACCGGCACGCGATCGGACGACGATGCGCCCCCGAACCAGGACGAAGGCAGCCCGAGGATGCCGCTGGCTCCGCCACCTTGACCCTGTGCGGCATTGCCGAATGTGTTGGAGGACCCACCGCCGATGGGCTGTACCCGGCCAAAGTTGGCGCCAGGCCCGGGTATCGCCGCGACCGGCGCGCCGCGTGCGCCGTACATGCTGCGCAGCAGGCTGGCCATGCCGGGAATCTGCACATCCTGGCCGCCGATGCGCGTGGTGTGGTCGGCCGCTTGCGCATAATGCAGCTGGAACACCTGCACTTCGGTGGCATCGCGCTGACGCGCGCCCTGCTCGACCTGCTTGGCAATCGCCGAAACGGTATCCACATACCCTGGCGGCCCGGAGACCACCGCCACATGCGCGGCCTCGTCGTAACGCACCGGGAAGCGCGGATCGTCCAGGCGCATGCGTGCAAGTGCGTCGCGCAGTGACTTCGTCGATGCAGTCCCCAGGCTCAAGGTCGCGCTCTTGGATTCGTTCGCACCCCAGATCCTGAGCACGGCACCGTCGTAGTACCAGACAAAGCCGTAGGTGGCCGCCAGATCGTCGAGGAATTTCTGCGGGGAGGTTTCGAATTTGCCGCTCAGGGTGCCGGTCACCTCTGGCGAGATCCAGGTGGCGATGGACTGGCTGGCGGACAAATCACGCAGCACTTCTTTGAGATCCTTGTTGTCGGCGACGTATTTGAACGTGCGCGAGTGCCACGGGACCTGGGCGGCGTCGGCATGTGGCGACAACAGCGGCAGCAGGCTGAGCATCAGTACGGCGGCCAATGGAGCACGTCGGCGGTGGGCGGTGGTACAGGCAGGAGCCATGGCGTTCCCTCTGCTAGGCAAGTGAAAAAGTCGATAGCGACCAGTGTAGGAAGTGCAAAGCCGGGAATGTCTCAATAAAGATCAGTGCGTCGCGCCTCCCTTGCCAGCCAGGTTGGCGGCATCGTGCAATTGCTGCTGGAAATGCAGGAAACCAAGTGCTTCGCCGAATTGCGCGATGAAGACGCTGGTCAGCAAGGCGAGCAGCAACAACGCCAGCACCCCACGGATTGGCTGACTCAAGTTCGACGGTTCGAGTTTGTCGGCCGCTCGCGCCACCAGGCCGATCGCAAGATCCACCAGCACAAGCACCAGCATCACCGGTGCGGACAGTTTGACGACGGCGGCCATCATGCTGTCGGATTGCTGGATCACGAACGATTCGGCAACCGCCCCCATGTTCGGCCCAAGCTGGGTCAGCGGCCACCAGCGAAACGATTCGAACAGCGCGCCGAGCAACATCAGCATGCCACCCAATGCGTAGAACGACACGATGGCCAGTTGCAGCAGCACCGTGGACACCGGCGTGCTCTGCTGGCCACTGAGCGGGTTGGTCATCTGCACGTTGTTGTAACCGGCAAGGTCGTCGATCAGCAGGCCAACGCTCTCGGCGATCCAGAACACCGTCGATGCGGCAAACCCGATCAGCAGGCCGACGAACGCCTCCTTCAACGCCACCCCGACCAGGCCCGCCGCCTGGATCTTCGCCAGCGCATCGGCCGGCTGCCCATAGGCGATGAACGAGCTCAGGACGTAGATGACGCCATTGCGCGCGATTCCAGGAAGACTGTCCTGCGCTGTTGCCGGTAGCACGATGAACATCACGAACACGCGCACCCCGCACAGTGCCAGCAGGGTCAACAGCGACACGCCCTGCGAGGAAATGGCCAGCAAGGCATCGGTGGCGTCGTTCATCGGGCGCCCCCATGTGCGGCGCGGTGCGAACGCAGCGCGACCAGTGCCTCGATCGCGTCCTCTTCCTCCGCTGCGTCGCGTTGCGCCTGTCGGGCGCGGCGCGCACTGGCGGCCTTGTCTGCGTATACCTGCGCCTGTGCCTGCAGCTTGCTCAGTGCCTGCTGCACGGACGCGAGCTCATCGCGGGCGCTCTGCAATGACTGATCCGCCGCTGCCTGCGCCTGCTCGGCAGCACGACAGGCCTCCAGCAGCACGGTGCGGAAGCGTTCGTGCTGCAGGATCGTGTCGATATCGATCGAACCCCCCACGCCGGTTTTGTCCATCAGTGCGGCATCGCAGTTGGCCAAGCGTGTGGTGCAGGCCTCTGCCTCCTGTCTGCACCTGGCAAGTTCGCGGTCGCAGTGTTCCAACGCACGCCTGCAGTCACTCAGGCGTTCCTGCATGCGCTCGCAGCGGCGTGCCTTGAGCTGGTGCAGCACCGACCAGGTGTGGGCAGGCTCACGCATCGTCGGTCACGCTGGCCAGCAGGTCCAGCGTACTTTCGTAGGCACTGAGCTGGTCGGTCGGTTGGCTGAGAAAGTCGCGAATCGCATCGATCCTGTCGATCGCTTCGTCGGCAACGGCATCGCTTCCCTGACGGTATTCGCCCACCTGCACCAGGGTTTCCACCTCGTTGTACTTGGCGAGCAGGCGCCGCAACCGGCCGGCGGCCTGGGAGTGGTCGGACGGGACGATCTGGCTCATCACCCGGCTCAGGCTGGCCAGCACGTCGATTGCCGGGTACTGGTTCTTGGCCGCGATCTCGCGAGAGAGAATCAGGTGCCCATCGAGGATGCCGCGCACTTCTTCGGCGATCGGATCGCTGCCGGTATCGTCCTCGGCCAGCACGGTGTAGAACGCTGTGATCGACCCGCTCTCGCCCATGCCCGCGCGTTCGAGCAGGCGCGGCAACTCGGCAAACACCGATGGCGGAAAGCCGCGGCGCGTGGGCGGCTCGCCGGCCGCCAGACCGATCTCGCGTTGCGCGCGGGCAAAGCGCGTCAGCGAGTCCATCATCAGCAGCACGCGCAGGCCCCGATCCCTGAAATACTCGGCGATGGCGGTGCCGACGTAGGCGGCCTTCGCGCGCTCGATCGATGAGCGATCGGAGGTTGCGCAGACCACGACGCTGCGTGCCAGACCGTCGGCACCGAGAATCAGCTCGATGAACTCCCGCACCTCGCGCCCGCGCTCGCCGATCAGCACGATCACGTTGACATCGCACTGCGTCCCGCGCGCGAACATTCCCATCAAGGTGCTCTTGCCGACGCCTGCTGCGGCGAAGATGCCCATGCGCTGGCCTTCGCCCAGCGTCATCAGGCCATCCACGATCCGCACGCCGGTCGGCATGGGGTGTTCGATCAGCCGCCGACGCATCGGGTCCGGTGCCTGCGCCTGGATCGGCACCCAGGTGTCGCAGGCGATGGCGCCTTGCCCGTCCGATGGCTCGCCCAGGCCGTCGAGCACGCGCCCCAGCAAGGCCGGTCCCACAGGCACCGCCAACGGGCGCCCCAATCCGATCACGCGCGTCTCGCGCGACAGCCCGATCAGCTCCCCGAACGGCGCCAGCAACGCCAGATCGCGACTGAAGCCCACCACTTCGGCCCGCTGCAACAAGCTGCCATCGCGTTGGCGCAACTCGCACACCTCGCCCAGGCTGACCTGCACGCCGGCCACCTTGAGCATGGTGCCGACGACTTCGACCACCTTGCCGTAACGGCGACCGACCGCGAGCGTGGCCAGTTCGCGTTCGAGCGTTGTCTCCAGCAGGGGCGTCTCAGCCAGCATCCGCCGGCTCCTGGGGTGCGGCCAACACGCGGCGAATGACGCGCCGCAGACTGCGCAGCTGATCGCGCAGATCGGTCTCGAACACGCCCGTATCCCATTCGCACACGCAGGCGCCCACGGCCAGGTCGGCATCGCCGCATAGCTCGACCTGCAGGGTCCAGCCCGCCTCGGTGGCGGCCGCATCGAAGGCGCGCCGCGCAGCGTCCACCGCGTCGGGGTGCACGCTCACCCGCAGGGCTTTGGCCTCGTCCAGGGCACCTTCCAAGGCCTGCGCCGCACGCGCGTACAGCGCCGCAGGATCGTGTCCGAGGATGATGTGCTCGCAGGTGCGCGCCACAATCTCGGCCAGACGCTCGCGTGACCGCTGCGCGGCCGCTTCGGCGGCAAAGGCATGGCGCAGGCCCGATTCGTTCCACTCATCGAGCTGACGTCGCAGGCCGGCTGCATATCCCAGGCGTGCGCTGCGCTCGGCCTTCTGGCGCGCATCGTGCAGGATCGCCTCGGCCTGCTGCTGGGCCTCGTCGACCAGCGTCTGTGCACGTGTCTGCGCCTGGCTCAGGGCCTGTTCGCAGCGTGCGTGCACCTCGGCAGTGGCAGCGTCCAGCGCCAACACCGAGGCCAGCGCCTCGCGCGGAATGACATCGCAATCCAGACCGATCGCATCGGGCGTTGACCTCAACCACAGACGCATGACGCCTCCGGTATCAGGGTGGGAAGCGCGGTCAGGAAGGCATCGCTCGCACCGTCTGCTGCGACGGTGGCCACCTGCGCGGCGCCCAACGGCAAGGACAGCGCCAGCAGCTTGGCAACAACCGGGTTGGACCAGACGCCATCGGCCTGCATCCGACGCCAACCGTCGCCGACCCACGCCGCCTGATCGGCATCGCGTGGCAACAGGGGCACGGGGAGGCCGGCCGACGCGTTCTGGCGCACATGCTCAAGCACGGCCGGCCCCACACACTGTTCGAGCCAGTCCAGACGTTCGCGCTCGATACAACGACGCACCGCCAACCCGCGCGAGAACAACGCCCGCGCGATCAGGACCTTGGCCAATCGCGCGGGCATCAGCAGGGCAAGTTGGTTCGCATGCAGGCCGAGTGCAGACGGCGACAATTCCGACCATCCAGACCACGCCTGGATTACCCGCATACGACGGTGGACGGGCGCCGCTGCCCAGCCCGACGCTGCCACCGGGCCAAGCCAATGCGCCACCCGTGCGGCGTCCAAGGACTCTGCCAGTTGCGCCAACGCGTCCGTCCAGCGCTGAACACAGCGTGCCGCATTGTCGATCCGCGTGTCGTCCATCCCGCGCTCACCCGGCTTTGCCTTTCGTCAACTCGCGCAGGCGCTGCCAGCCGCCCCACCGGCCCGCCTGTGGGTTTGGCCACCAGTACAGCGCCGCCGCGCCCGCCAGGCACAACGCCAACGCACACCCGGCCAGCCACGGCCATGGCGAAGGTCTCGGCGGTGCCGATGCGGTGAACTGCGCATCGCTCTCCGCTCCGCCCGGCACCAGCGTGACGCTGACGTTTTCGTAGGTGAGTCCCTCCACGCTGTGCATGACCAACGTCTTGATGTTGGGCACCAGGCTGGTCAGATCGCTACCGACGCGGAACTTGATGAACACCGCAGCGCTGGACGGTTTTACCGAGGTGGACAGCGGGTCGTTGTTGGGCAGCACGATTTCCACATCGGCCGAGATCACCCCATCGATATTCGACAAGGTCTGCGATAGCTGCTGCGACACGCCATAGATGAAACGTACGCGCTCTTCGGTGGGTGTCGAGATCAGCCCGTCCTTCTTGAACATCTCGCCGAGATTGGCGTGCCGCTCATGCGGCAAACCATGCGCGCGCAGCACCTCCAGCGAATAGGACACCTGATCGTGCGGTGCGTTCACCGCCCAGGTCTTGCCGTCGTCTGGCGTGACCTTGGACGCATCCACGCCCGCATGCAGCAACACCTCGAGCATGTCGTTGGCATCATTTTCGGTGAGCCCGGAGTACAGCTGCTGACTGCACGCAGACAGCAGCAGCGCCACCAGCAGCACCACCAGGCATCTCGGCGCGCGCATGCTACTGGTTCTTCACCAGCGTCTGCACGGCGTTCTTTCCCGATTGCGCCACGCCCACGCTGACATTGAGGTTGAAGCCGACCATGGTCAGCTCGTGCATCAACTTGATCTGCTGCGCTGCCATTTCCTGCAGCCCCATGGTCGGTGCCTGCATGCTGAAGGCATCGATATGCTCGGCGATGGTACGCACGCCATCGTTCTGCACATCGACCACCCGGCTCATCATGCTCGGGTTGCCTACGCGCTGCATGGCGGGCGGCAAGGGGCTGGAGGATTGCATCAGCGCTTGAAAGCGATTCACCAGCGCTTGGTTGGGCGTCGCTACCGGCGACAGCGCTTGGGTCGCGGCAGCACTGGTGCCGGCAATCGCTTGGACAGGAGGAATGAGCGTCATCGCATACTCCTATGGGGTCGGGACTGGCGTCACTCAGGCGCGCAGGTACTGCGAATTCGGAACTTCCATCGGTGCTGAAGATTCGACCGGTACTTCCGCCGGCGCGGACGTTGGGGTGCTTCGCCCGGACAGCGCCTTGACCAGGGCCACCGCATCGGCATCGGCGTCTTCTTCGATCAGCCCGTCTGCAACGCCATGCCACGACGGGTCCCCCATCGCGAACAGGCAGCAGGCGTACAAGGCCCTGCACAGCGGCTTGGAGCCGGCGTCGCTCTCCAGTTCGCGCAACAGGCGCGCACCTTCGACGTAATTGCCGCGCTTGATCGAAATCCATGCATCGAAGGTGTCCAGCGCCTTCAGCTCCGGCCGCAGGACGCGGACTGCGGCCAGCACAGCGGCAGCGTCCTGAATCTTTTCATGGGTGAGTCCGACCGTGATCAGTTCGATGAGCCCACTCACGACCGACCCGGGACATTGAATCTTCTCCACACTGCACCTCGTTTTTAATGGCATGCGGACAGTACACGTGGGGAACGCTACGCGCGCCACGCCGGCCGGATCCTTTCGGAAGCGAATATCGGAATTCGCTGGCGAACAAATCATTCCGGCTTCGCCAGCCCATCCACACATTCGCCTGGAAAACGGATCACTCCACCGCAGCTGCCCACAATCGGGGGCGCAGCAATCGCGGAAGGAGAAGGCAATGTCGGAAGAAAAAACCGAGAAGCCGACCGAGAAGAAACTGCGGGATGCGCGCAAGGACGGGGAAGTTCCGGTCAGCCCGGACGTCACTGCAGCGGCGGTGCTCTTCGGCGCGTTATTGGTGATGAAATCGGCCGGCGATTACTTCTCCGATCACATGCGCGCATTGATGACGATCGGCTTCGATTTCTCGGAACATACACGCGATGCAGCGGCCATCAACCGCGCACTCGGCCATATCGGCATCCAGGGATTGCTGTTAATGCTGCCGTTCCTTGCTGCCTGCCTGGTGGCTGGTATGGCGGGCGGTGCGTTCCAGACTGGCCTGAATGCCTCGCTCAAGCCGGTGGCGCCCAAGTTCGATTCCCTCAATCCCGCAACCGGGGTCAAGAAACTCTTTTCGTTGCGAAGCCTCATCAACTTGCTGAAGTTGATCATCAAGGCCATCTTGATCGGCGTAGTGCTGTGGGTCGGTATCCGCGCCCTCATGCCGATGATCATTGGGCTTGCCTACGAGACACCGCTTGACGTTGCGCAAATTGCCTGGCGCACCCTGGGCATGCTCTTCGCACTGGGCGTGCTGCTGTTCGTCCTGGTCGGCGCTGCAGACTGGAGCGTGCAGCGCTGGCTGTTCATCCGCGACAAGCGAATGAGCAAGGACGAGCAGAAGCGCGAATTCAAGGAAAGCGAGGGCGACCCCGAAATCAAGGGAAAGCGCAAGGAATTCGCCAAGGAGCTGGTCTTCGGCGACCCGCGCGAGCGCGTGGCCAAGGCCAAGGTGATGGTGGTCAACCCGACCCATTACGCAGTGGCGCTGGCCTACGAGCCCGACGACTTCGGCTTGCCGCAGGTCGTTGCCAAGGGCGTGGACGACGGCGCACTGGAACTGCGCGCTTTCGCGCATAACCAGGGCATTCCGATCGTTGCCAATCCGCCACTGGCGCGTGCGCTGTATCAGGTTGAATTGGGCGATGCAATCCCCGAGCCACTGTTCGAAACGGTTGCGGTGGTGTTGCGCTGGGTCGATGAACTCGGTCGCGACCACGGCGACGGCGATGGAGCCCTGCCATGCTAGGAGACCGCGTGCGAGCGACAAGGTATTTCGCTTATAGCGGCGAAGTGGCCATCGCCGCCCTGGTGGTGGCGGTCATCGGGCTGATGATCCTGCCGCTGCCAACGCCCATGATCGATACGTTGCTGGGCATCAACATCACCCTGAGCGTGGTGCTGTTGATGGTCACGATGTATGTGCCCGACTCGATCTCGCTCTCGTCGTTTCCTTCCCTGCTGCTGTTCACCACGCTACTGCGGCTGTCCTTGAATATCGCCTCGACGAAGTCGATCCTGCTGCATGCCGAGGCGGGCCATATCATCGAGAGCTTCGGCGAGCTGGTGGTCGGCGGCAATCTGGTGGTGGGCCTGGTGGTTTTCTTGATCATCACCACCGTGCAGTTCATCGTGATCGCAAAGGGCTCCGAACGCGTTGCCGAGGTCGGTGCGCGCTTCACGTTGGACGCAATGCCCGGCAAGCAGATGAGTATCGATGCCGACCTGCGTGGCGGCAACCTGACCGCAGATGAGGCACGCCGCAAACGCGCGCGGCTGGCCATGGAAAGCCAACTGCACGGCGGCATGGATGGCGCCATGAAATTCGTCAAGGGTGATGCGATCGCCGGCCTGGTGATTACCATGGTCAACATCCTGGCCGGTATCGTGGTCGGCGTGACCTACCACGGCATGACGGCCGGCGACGCCGCCAACCGCTTTGCGATTCTGTCGGTGGGCGATGCGATGGTGTCGCAGATCGCCTCACTGCTGATATCGGTGGCCGCCGGCGTCATGATCACCCGCGTGGCCAACGAGAACGAGACCAGGCTCAGCTCGCTCGGGCTCGATATCGGCCGTCAGCTCACCAGCAATGCGCGGGCCCTGATGGCAGCGAGCGTGCTGCTGGCCTGCTTTGCGTTCGTCCCCGGCTTTCCCGCCGTGCTGTTCCTGCTGCTGGCAGCGGCCGTCGGCGCCGGCGGCTATACGATCTGGCGCAAGCAACGCGACATCAGCGGCACCGATCAGCGCAAGTTGCCTTCGGCGAGCCGTAAAGGTGCCAAAGGCGAGGCGCCACATATTCGCAAAAACGCCCCGGATTTCGCCTCCCCTTTGTCGATGCGGCTGTCGCCGCAGCTGGCCGCTCTGCTCGACCCCGCGCGGCTGGATCAGGCGATCGAAAGCGAGCGGCGGCAATTGGTCGAACTGCTGGGCTTGCCGTTTCCCGGGATCGCGATATGGCAGACCGAGTCGCTGCAAGGCATGCAATACGAAGTGTTGATCCACGATGTCCCCGAGACACGCGCCGAACTGGAGAACACCGACGACATGCAGGCCGCACTGGCCCGGCAGGCCATCGCGCCCCTGCATGCACGGGCGCACTTGTTCGTCGGCATCCAGGAGACGCAGTGGATGCTGGAGCAGGTGGCCGTGGACTATCCCGGGCTGGTTGCGGAGGTCAACAAGGCGATGCCCGCCCAGCGCATAGCCGATGTGTTGCGGCGTCTTCTGGAAGAAAGGATTCCGGTGCGCAATATCAAGAGCATCCTGGAGAGTCTGGTGGTCTGGGGGCCGAAGGAAAAGGATCATCTGATGTTGACCGAATATGTGCGCTGCGACCTGGGCCGTTATCTGGCGCATACCGCAACCGCAGGCACCGGGCAGCTGCCCGCGGTAATGCTCGACCATGCTGTCGAACAACTGATCAGGCAATCGATTCGCGCGACCGCGGCCGGCAATTTCCTGGCACTTCCGCCCGAGCAGGCGAACCAGCTTGTCGAACAGGTGGAACGCATCGTCGGCGACCATGCGCAGCATCCGCTGGCGGTGGTCGCGTCGATGGACGTGCGCAGGTATGTGCGCCGCATGATCGAAGCACGGCTGACTTGGCTGCAGGTCTATTCGTTCCAGGAGCTGGGTTCGGAGGTGCAGCTGCAGCCGATCGGTAGAGTGGTGGTGTGATGCGCAAGCCGCCCCTCCGCCATGTGCGCATCCTGCCGGTCAGCGGCGCACTGCAGCGGCCGGCGGCTCCAGCCACGCCGGCCCGGTCGGCGCTGCGCTCCAGCTTCCTGCAACTGCGCCAGCGCTTGCGCAGCGCACAGCTCGCGCTTCCCTGCATGGTGTTGCCACCGCAGTGCGACGAGGATCGGCCCCAGCCTGATGCCGAGGAGGGCTTCACCGAGGCGCATGACAGCGTGCCCGTGCAAACCGACCCGCCCTTACGTATCGAGATGACGAAACACCAAGAGCCGTCCCAAGGCAACGACGATGGCGCAGTGGGGCGACAGATTGCGACCGAGTGGATACGCACCCAACGCGCCCAAATGGCGATCGACCGCATCGCGCTGCGGGTGGCCGAGTTCTGCAATGCCCAACCGGTGCGCAGCGCAGGGAGCTGGGAAGCGTGGCTGGATATCGACCAAGAGGTCGTCGCACAGACGACGTTGTTTTTGCGGCTTTCGCCGGACCAGCTATCGCTTCGCTTCAATACCAGTTCGCCAGATGCGCGCGAGGTACTTTGGTGCGGAAGGCAGCGCCTGGAGGCTGCACTGACGTCCACGCTGAGTAGCACGCTCCAGATCAGCATCGAGGTTGTCTAACGCGGCACTGGCGACAGAAAGCCATTTGGAGGAACTCCATCTTGCTAACCGAGCAGAGCCAGACTCCACCGGCACGTGCACTCTCTCAGGCGTTGACGCGCGTTGCGGCCGAGCGCGCCCAGCTGGGCAGAGTGTTCGGCGACCCACGCGCAGCACGCCAATGCGGCTTTGCCACGCATTGCCGTCGCATCTGGCCCAACGATGCGGCCCGCCTGCGCCTGCAGCTGGATGCCGGCCAGATGGATTTGCGAATAGCCGCGCGCGACGGCCTGGCGTTGCTATTGAACGAGGACGACGACGCACTACGCGTTTCGATCGCGGGAATGCTGCTGGCCGATCGCCTGGGCGCATTTGCGCCGCTCGGCCTGGGCGCTGCCGAGGTGATCGCCTTCGAGCGCGATGCAGAGCCAGACGACTGCCACGGCATCGGCATGACGCTGGGCGATCTCGATGCCGTTGCGCTGACGGCCAACGCGTCGCTGCTGGCCACGTTGCAGGCCGCAGTCGGCGGACTTGCGCCGCCCGCGCAGCTGCCAGCCTGGCTGGCTGCACTGCGCGTCAATACGCGCCTGCGCATCGGCGGGCGCACCGCATCGGCGGCATTGCTGAAGTCGCTGCGGCCTGGCGATGTCTTGCTGCATTGCACGGACTCGGCTGCGGTGACCAGCGGCGATGTGCTCTGGGGTATCGCCGGAGGCGTGGTATTGCGCGCGCCGGTGCGCTTGAACCTGCAACAGATGATCCTGGAGGCCAGCCCCACCATGCAGCACGATACGTTTGAGCCGGAAGTCGCGCCGTCCACCAGCAACGTGGCAGAACTGGAACTGCCGGTGCAGCTGGAAGTGGATCAACTTGCGCTGTCTCTATCGACCTTGTCGGGTTTACAGCCCGGGCAGATCCTGGAGTTGTCGGTGCCGGTCGATCAAGCCGACATCCGCCTGGTCGTTTACGGCCAGACCATCGGCACCGGCAGGCTGCTGGCAGTTGGCGAACATCTGGGTGTGCAGATCCTCAGCATGTCGGAGAGCACGCATGCAGATGCCTGACGTCGGCTCGCTGCTGCTGGTGGTCATCATGCTGGGCTTGCTGCCCTTCGCAGCGATGGTGGTCACCTCCTACACCAAGATCGTGGTCGTGCTCGGCCTGCTGCGCAATGCGATCGGGGTACAGCAGGTGCCGCCCAACATGGTCCTCAATGGCGTTGCATTGCTGGTGTCGTGCTTTGTGATGGCCCCGGTGGGCATGGAGGCGTTCAAGGCCGCACAGAACTACGGCGCCGGGTCGGATAACAGCCGCGTGGTGGTGCTGCTCGACGCCTGCCGGGAGCCGTTTCGGCAGTTCCTCCTCAAACACACACGCGAGCGCGAAAAGGCGTTTTTCATGCGTTCTGCACAGCAGATCTGGCCCAAGGACAAGGCCGCCACGCTCAAGTCGGACGACTTGCTGGTCTTGGCACCGGCATTCACGCTCAGCGAATTGACCGAAGCCTTCCGTATCGGGTTTCTGTTGTATCTGGTGTTTATCGTCATCGACCTGGTGGTGGCCAACGCGCTGATGGCGATGGGCCTTTCACAGGTCACCCCGACCAATGTGGCGATCCCGTTCAAGCTGCTGTTGTTTGTCGCCATGGACGGCTGGTCGATGCTGATTCACGGCCTGGTTCTGAGCTATCGGTGACGCCATGGACCATGACGATCTAGTGCGATTCACCTCCGAAGCCTTGCTGCTCTGCCTCAAGGTGTCCTTGCCGGTGGTCGGTGTCGCCGCGTTGGCCGGGCTGCTGATCGCCTTCGTCCAGGCGGTGATGTCGCTGCAGGATGCATCGATCTCGTTCGCGCTCAAGCTGGTGGTGGTGGTGGCCGCCATTGCCGTGACGGCGCCGTGGGGTGCCTCGGCCATCATGCAGTTCGGCCAGGCATTGATGCAGGCGGCGTTCCCATGATCCGTCGCATCTCGCCCGGCACCTTGCGGCCCTCGGTTTCCATCGAGCATGGCGGCTCGCATCACCATGGCGATCATCATGCCGATGCGGCAGGCACCAGCGCGGGGTCGCCTACCGACATTTCGGCACGGGCACCGCGTCTGCGCCCTGCTCCACCGCGCAGGCGACGCCGCGGGATTCGGTCGCTGGACGGCCAGGAGGATGAATTCGACGCCAACGAGCAGGAAGAGATCGAAGCCAAACGCGAGTGCGCACTGCGCGGACGGGTGAGCGTGGCGATCACGCCGGCCCAGAGCCGGGAGCATGGCCAGGGCGACCAGCACGGCGGTGACCGCAGCACGCATACCGACGATCCGCAGGCCGGTCCATGGCACAGCGCCGCTCCAGCGCAATTGAGCGACAGCATCCGCACGTGCATCGACGCGATTGTCGATCGCTACGTGACCAGGCGCGACGCCGATCCAGTGGCCAAGCGCCACGCGCTGGCTGCTGCGCTTGTCGAGCTGCGCGCCGTCGGCGTTTCGCATCCTGCCGTCGCCCCCTTGACCGCAACGATCTGGAGATTGATGCGCGAGCATCTACGCGCGTACGACAAGGCCACTGCGGCGGAAAACCTGCTGGCCTTGCGGACCCGATTACTGGAGTTGATGCCATCGGAGTTGGAGCCGGTGCCAGCGCTACGCAATTTTCATCTCCTGCTTCCACTGATCCTGCTGAATGCGGAAAAACCGCGCAGACGCATCGACCGTACACATGCCATCACACGTCTGAACACACTGCTGATTGAGCAACCACAACCGGCGGCTCAGGAGGTTCGCCCATGACCATGCAGCTTCGCGTACTGACAGGAACCCACGCAGGCGCACGATTAGATTTGGCGCAAGGTCGCTACACCCTGGGGAGCGATCCACAAACCGATATCCGAATAGACGATTGGCCTGGTTGCTCACTCATTATCGAGGTAGACCAAGATGGTCAGATCCGCTATAGCAGCGACACGGTGCAAGAAACGTTCTTTGTTGCATTTCAGCCGGTCCGCTTCGGCCCGCTGGTGCTATGCGTTGGCGATGCTGCTGCCGATTGGCCGGACGATGTGGCGCTGCTGGAGCGGCTGCTTTCCCCAGCACCGCCGCCGGCGCCGCGCACGTCCAGGCGTAAAGTCCTGCGTACTGCGGTGGGCGCCGTGCTAGCGCTTGCCGCCGCAGCGTTGCTCCCCTCGTTGCAGCCGGCGTTTCTGTCCGATGCGGCCACCCGGCAACATCCGGAAAATGCCCTCAATCAGGCCAAAGCCTTATTGAAGCAGCTGGGCTTCCGCGAAGCGCACGCAGAACAGGTCGGCACGCGTGTGCTGATCGAAGGTCTGGTCCCCAGCAGCGCCGATGCCGCACGCTTGCGTGCGCAGGTGCATCGCTATCACCCAGGCGTTGCCGTCAACGTGGCGGTGGTGGACGAGGTCGTGGCGACGCTGCGCGACACCCTGGCCGACCCCGCCCTCACCGTCCGTTACGAGGGCAATGGCGTTTTCTCGGTTTCCGGCAGCAGCGACTACGCAGAACGCGCAAGCCGCCGGATTGCCGACGTCCGCAGCGACCTGGGCCCGGAGGTCCGCGCGCTGCACGTGGAGATCAGCCAGCAAGACCCGTCCATCAAACCACCGGACAATTACGACGCGGCATTGCTCGCCGATGGCCTGCACTATGTCGAAACGCCGGATGGCACCAAGCACATGACATCCCTGCCGCAGCAAGCGGCGCAATGAGAGATCACACCATGTTCGATGCAATGACCGATGCGGTCACTCAGGATATGAGCAAGATTCTGCAGACCAAGGCGATGGATCTGTCCGGCGAGCGGCTGCGCAACGTGGAGACAGCGCTCGATGCCACTGCGCAACAGATCCGCGTGCACTGGTCTGCAGCGAGCGACCAGGTCGCGCGCAACGACTTCAACGTCTTGTATGACGGCATCACGGCCGCGCGCAACATCGTCGCGCACATCGCAAGCATGCCGTAAATCGATTTCTTGGTCGCTCGGACCAAGTAAAACGCGCCGATAGGCGCACCATTACATGCTCACTACGAAGGAGTACTGGTATGCAAATTTTACCTGAAGTAAGCTCGATCAGGTCGCGTTTTGGCCAAGGCATGGATGGCTTCACCGGAGGTGTGTCCGGTGGAATCTCCGGTGCTTCTGCACTCGCTGGTGCGAACGGACAGATGGGTTCGTTGATCAGCGACATGACCGCCTCCGACGAAGCGCAGAAGTCCATGAACAACAAGATCACGATGCTCAAAAACGATCTGGACTTCAACGTGGCACTCAACAAGTTCATCGGCAAGGCGGGCGACAACGCTAAGCAGCTCGTTGGCCAGTAATGGGCTCGGACATGCGCAGGGCTTGTAGGGGGTCCTGTGCATGTCTCACCACAGATGAGCAGCGCGCGATTCGAAACCATCGTTCGACAGATGTGCGAGGCACTGGACTTGCCGGATGTGGAGTCGGTGCTGAATCGGCGTGTGCTTTGGGTGGAGGGCTTTGAGGTCTATCTGCACCTGCCGACCCCACAGCCCGAAGACGACGTAAAGGAAGAAGCACTGTATCTGCGCATCGCCTACGGGTTACCACCTGCCGGGCGGACATTGACCGTTTTCAGGCTTCTGCTCGAAGCCAATCTCTCGGTGTATGCGCAGGACCAGGCACAGCTTGGACTGAACGATGACGGCGTTATCGTGCTGATTGTGCGGGTACCGCTGGACGACGACGTGGATGGGGCGTGGATCTGCGATCTGCTTGCCCACTACGCCGAGCATGGCCGCTACTGGAACAACAATATCTTCGTGGCGCACGACGAGATGTTCGAAGGAATCGCGACGGGCAACTATCTGTGGTTACGCGCCTGATACAGGCTTGTTGGCAGCTTGCCGAAGCCTCAATCACGGCCGCAGCGGCGCCCATTCGCCATGGCACAGCAACCTAGCTTGCCGGCCAACTCCACCGGCCTGGCACTCCTCTGCCCGATGGCGCCGGTGGCGCTGAGTGAAACCCACTTGCCATGTCGAAGCCTGACACGCCTGCATCTGCGCTGGCTTGCTCCCCGATATAGGTTTGGCGGGAGATCGCAGGTCTGTCGTGCCGGCTCACCGCGATGGCCGACACTGCACAGAACAAAGGCAGGCGCAGACGCATGGTCTACACCGTGCACATCCGCGACGGCAGCTGATGCACCGGTGCTGTTGGCGCTGACGAGGGACACGACCACTTTGCCGGCGAGTTCTTTCCGGTGTTTGACGTGCGCGTCAAGGTCGACGCGTTCCGGAGCGACGGCGCCATCGAGTCGCAGATGCAATGCCTGCCTCGTGCAGTGAGCGACCTGCGCAGGTCGAGGCATGAGGCCGTGGTGTTCCATCATTGCTGGTAATGGCTAAGCTGCCAGACACCACCAAGCCACAGACGCGACGACAGCGACGTCTGTGGCGGCGGTGTACAACACTCCTGAGTATCAACGCGGCAGCTGAGCGCTCATGCTCGCCCGCTCTGCCACTGGCGAAGTGCTTCGCTGTCATGCAGTGCACGCTTGAGCGTTTGCAGCTGGCCATCCAGCGCCTGCGTGGCCGCGTCGCGGGGGACGCCGCTAAAGGTTTGACTCCACCCCTCGCGCAGTGCAGTGCGTACCGCATCGATGGTCGCGATCGAAACGGACTGCGTGCCGATCTCCGTACGCAATGTCTGCAGCGCAGTACGCAGTGTCTGGCCAAGCGGCCCAGGGCCAGGCGCGGCGCGCATCCCCTCCTCCATGGCACGCTCTGCCTCGGCAGGTGTCGGCCCCGAGAGCCTGGCGATCGCCTGGTCCACGGGCTCGGCCAGGGCCTCGAGGGTTCGTTCGATGGTGCGTTGATGCTCGGCTGCAAGCGCGGCACGCTCGTTGTCCAGGCGCGCCGCCTGGGAGGTATTGGCGCCGTTCTTGGCCTTGAGCGCATTCCAGAACGTATCGTTGAACACGGTTTGCACGGCCTGCTGCACGACCACAGCCGTGGAATTGACGGCTTCGCCAGCAACACGGATGTGGCTCCCCCCACGCAACGGCGCTGTGATGATGCGCCCGGCCCCCATCGAGCCGAAGCTGGCCATGACGTTGCTCAGCATGTGGCGGGTCAACAGGTCGCGTGCCGTGGTGGCGACGGCGTTTGCGCTGTTGAAGCCCTGCCTTGCCAACGCCAACGCTTCCTTTCCGGTGTCCAGCAAATAGCTAGGCGGGAAATGCACGGCGTCGGACCATTGTGCAGGCCGGCGCGCTTTGTCGGGCAACGCCAAGGCAAACAGGTTCAGCCGTTGCTCTCCGCCAACCAGATCCGGGACACGCATTTGGCCGGTCCGTGCCACGGCTTTGCCTGTTTCCAGCAGTGCCTTTTGCACGACCCCGGCACCGCCAATGGCCAGCGCGCTCAACCCCCACTGGCCGACAGGCGTCAGTAAGCCCGGTTCACCACCAGTCCGGCGCGCGGCGTTGAACCCTGCGTTGATCACTGGCTTGAGCAACAAGGTATCCAGTGACTTGTCGTCCAGGGTCGATTGGCGCTGCGTGATGCCCAGGCGGCGGTCGTAGGTCTGCGCCTTGAGGTCGGCAAGCGTCGGCGCATTGTTCTCGCCCGGACGCGTGAAGCGCTTGCCCTCGGCAGTGATTTCCAGAATGACCGGTGGTGGATCGGGCACCAGGATCTTGGGGTCGATGGCCTGAAACCTCGGCAGGTTGGAAACGCGCGCGCGCCGGTCCATTGCCGGGATCAACAACGTATCGCTGGTATAGGACGCAGACCCCGCCGCGACACCTGCAACCATCGCCGTACTCAGCTCCTCCGCGTCGGCCGGGCGCCGGGACGCATAGGCCGCACCCGTGGCCAGACCGACCGGATTACGCATCGCACCGATAATGAACGACCGTAGGCATTCGTAGGCAATCGGCAATGCCGCTTTCGTGCCCGCTGTCTTCATGTCACCGACAGCCTGGTACCCGGCATCCGGCCCAAAGGCATTGATGCGTTCCTGCACGCGCGCGTCAGCCCATTCCAGATAGCTGGCCTGCAGGGCCGTCTGCTCTTCCGAGGGCGCAGCAAATGGCAGAGCGTCCAGGCGGGCACGTAGCTGCGCTTTCACCTCGGCGGCCGCCGCCGTGCTGCGCTCGGCATAGGTCGCCGCGGCGGCAGGCACATCCGGTGTGTCGATTTCCCGGGCTGGGAACACGACCTGCGCGGTGTAAAACGTTGCGTCCGACGCGTCCGACGCTTCCGACGAGTCGGACCGATGCGAGCCGCCGAGCATGGCCCCTTCTTCATCTGCATGAGGACTGGCGCGACCGGCCAGTGATGCGCGACGACCACGCAGCGCCGCGCTGGAAGAGGCCAGGCCCGCAAGCGGGCCAGTGGGTGCGCGTTCTTCCCGCGGGGCAGCAACGTCTTCGGCCTGCGTTGGTTGGACGGGAGGGTGCGAGGCTGCGCCGCGACTTGCAGCGGTGGCGATATCGCTGGAGAGTTTCATGAGGCCACCTCCTTGGCCGTATCGACCTGCGTCGCCAGCGCGTCCAGCACGACACGGGCAACCACCTGCCCACGGTCCAGTGCAGCGGCCACCTCTTCAGGCGTGCGCACCAGCAACAGCGGGCAGACGCAGAGCAGGCCGAGATCCGACAGCGTGAGCCGCCAGCCATACTCGGTCAGCAGTTGCTCCTGCAGCGACAGCAGCATCACCACCTCCTCGCCTCCAAGCTCGCGTGCCGCCAGGGGCAAGATCACTTCCGGGAAGGCCATCAATGCGTCTGGCTGCCCCTGCGTGTGGACGCGGCACAGCATGCCGGCAGGGCCCAGAATGGTCTCGCCTTCGCCGAGCCGCTGCGCAAGCTCACCAGGTAACCCAAGGCATGCGCTCAGGCCGATAAAAAAAGCGGTATTCGCTGTTTGTTGATTGTGCGATTCCAACGTCATCTGAAGTACTCCGTGAGGAAGTTCGATGGGTTGCGACGCGCCAGCAGCGCGCGGCACATTGTCTTGCCCACAAATGCGCGCCCAAGCGAAGCGGGGCGAACCACCTGCGCCATACACGAAGTGGGGTGCCGGTAAATTGCCCAACCAAAACCTGCACCACACCTTAATAAAACGGACACAATCAGAAGGACAGCGCCCCCTGACCTGGCGAAGGAACCAAGACTGATAAATGCGCCTGCAGGCACCGCCGGCAATTTCGCGTCCAGGCGGTCTACTGACGCAAGTGAATTACCGAGATACTAACTAACTGCGCACTTCATCCTGCGCACTTCATCCGTGTCAGCTCCAGCGTTGGCCAGCGCGTTGATTCGGTGCAAGCCCTATCTGGCGACCCAGATGATCGCAACACGTTTCATGGCCGTGATTCACGGCTCCAGCCGGGCAATAAAAGAAATGTCATGCAACCAGGTTCCATGACATCCCCTGGTTTCTCAGCAAATCCAGGGCTGCAGTCAGAACAGCCCTCAATTCCGATACTGGGGGGGGGTTCGGCCGCCGCGTGACGGAACGCTGGTGATCGCTGCACACGCCGCCGGAACACCGCGATGATCCGCATCTCCAAGCACGTATCGTAGCGATGTACATGAGTGCGCCGGCCCACAGCAGGAACAATCGCCGCTCAACTATCGGCGCCAAGCAGCACCGGCAGGCCACGCATCGGCGGGCCGATTTTTGCGCTTTTTTCGCCAAAATAGTTCGTCGGCCAGGGTGCAGCTTGCGCAGATTGGCAACATACGTCTACACCGCATGGGCGCATCCGTGCGGCCGTATAAGAATCAACTTATACGAAGGTGCTCTGCCAATCCTGTCATTCGCGAGGCCGCCTCTATGTCGCTCAACACGCTTTCTACCGGGAGCAACCCCAGCCAACTGCTGGGCACCTCTTTCAACGAGTCGTCTTCATCGGAGCTGCTTGGGTCCGATTCGTCCAAGGACGGCTCCGACCTGCCATCGACGATGGACGACATCTTCCTGCTGATCTACCAGTTGCTGGCAGCCCTCCAAACCAACACGCCAACGAATACATCAAGCAATGCGTCGGCCGATGCACCGGCAAACACGCCAAGCGGCGATGCCGATAACCAGCTGTCCGCATCGGACTGGCAGGCCACCCAACCGATCGAAAAGCGCACCTCCTGGCCATCGCTGGGCTACGACTTCGATCCCAAGCACATCAAGGGGAAGGATGCGCCGCCGGCGCTGGAAGGTTCGACGGTGACCTGGAACGATGGCACGCTGACCAAGTCGGAGCTTCAGATCGTTTCGACGCTGAATGCGCACAAGGACCAGATGCCGCTCGAGTACAAGAATCTCGACGACAAGATCAACGACCCTTCCACGCCCGCCGACCTGAAGGCTGCATTGCAGGGCCTGAAACAGGACCCGCGCTTGTTCTTTGCGATCGGTTCCCAGGGAGACGGCAAGTGCGGCGGCAAGATCAGCGCGCAGGATCTTTGGGATTTCTCTGATTCACATCCGCAGGTCAAGGAACTGGGCGGGAAGAACGACGAGTTCAACCCCAAGAACATCAAGGGATCCAACCCGCCGCCGGCGGCGGAGGGCTCGACGGTCACCTGGAACGAGGGCCAGCTCAATCAATCCGAACTGGAGATTGTTTCGGTTCTGGATCGGCACAAGGACCAGATCGGGTCCCTGCCCTTCGATCAGCTTGACGCAAAGATCAATGATCCATCGACCCAACCCGACTTGAAGCAGGCGCTGATCGGATTGCAGAAGGATCCCCGTTTGTTCTTTGCCATTGGCTCGCAGAAGGACGGCAAGTGCGGCGGCAAGATCAACGGAAATAACTTGACGGACTTCTCTTATTACCATCCGCAAATTGCCGAATACAACGACAAGAAGGCGAAGAGCTACACCCAGAACTACATCGCCTCCGATAGCCCCGACAAAACCAAGGCGTCGGTCATGACCAAAAGCGATGCCCTGCGCGAGCTGTATCGCTATTCCGACTATCTGCCCGGCAACCTGAGCGAGGACGAACTCGCCAAGATCGTCGATGGCGACAGCAAGACCGGCAAGTGCCCGCCGCAGGTGATCGCGGCTGCTCAATATTTTCGCGATCATCCGGACGAGTGGAAGGAATTTGCAGGAGATTCGGGCTCGATGAGCACGCCGGACTTCCTGCAGAAATCCACCTCCGAGATGCACCTGACCGCGGACGAGCAGAAGACGCTGGACACCATCAACAGTCATCAGGACGCGTTCTACGGCGACGGCAAGGAAATCACGCGCGACAAGCTCGACGCGATCTCCAAGGACGACAAGGCCGACCCGGCCGTCAAGCAGGCCGCGACGCAGTTGTTGGCCGACCCACTGCTGTTCGGCTTGTTAAACAATTCGATCACCGGTTACAAGAAGCCCCATCATTTCTTCGGCGGCGGCCATGTCATCGACTCTGGCAAGATCAGCCAGAACGATTTCCGGCAGTTCTATGACCACATGAGTGCAGCCAACAAGACCGTGGACACGCCGGCCACGCACGAGGCGAGTTCGCCCGACCAACAAAAGGCAGTCGCAGACATGCTGGTGGGCAAGGCCGATCCGCCGGCGATCAAGAAGCCCAAGAAGGACGTCGGCACGTTCCAACACGGCCTGCACGAGGTCCTCAAGTGGGACAGCAAGATCCTGGACTGGATGTCCGTCGGGCTCAGCGCATTGAACGGGATCCCAATCATCGGCGAAATTGCCGATGCGGCGTCGATTGCATTGGAGAGCGAGGCGCAGGCGGCGCAGGTGGTCGATACCGCGATTCAAGGCGGGGACATGTCGCTTGCGTTGAAGATAGCCGGCATCAATATGGCAGGCGCAGTCGTTGGCGCAATCGGTGGACCCACGGCCAGAATCGCGGCCAAGGGGGTCGCCAAGGGGGTCGCCGAAGCCGCGGCCAAGGAAGTAGGCGAGGTTGCGGCCAAGGGGACTGCAAAGGGAACTGCCAAGGGCGTCGCCAAAGGTGGCGGTAAAACCGCGGCCGAAAGGCCGAGCGCCGCTGAGTTCGCAAAAGGGTATGTCGCCGGCACTAGCATCAGTAGATCGGTTGAAATTCTCAAGATGCCCGTCCTGGCGGGCTTGCACTACGAAGAATATCAACTGGACAAGCAGAAGGACGGAGAAATCCACCAGAAGATGGAAAACGCCGGCGGCGTCCCGGTGGGTAAGCAGATCATTCCTAGGAACATCGCCGACAACTTCGAGGCAGACCTGCGAGAGAATCTGAAGAATTTCAAAATGCGTCGTAGATAACGCGCATGCCACAGCGAGGTTTCGTTAGGCTTCTGGCCGCCGGCGTTGGTGCTCAAGGCAGGCGTTGAGGCAACGCCGGTCGATGGGCCACGACGTGCTGCAGCATCGCGCTGATGCGTTGCGGTATCGCTTGGCGACCTTCGTATGAACGTGCCTCCAGGTGCCTGGAGGCACGTTCCGGCGCCGCTGCAGCCATGTGCCTTGGCGAACAGTCGGCGGGATACCGGAAGCTCTCCCGCGAGCATCGACATCCTGGCAATGAAGACCGGCGATACGCTTGGAGACTGCGTCGCGAACGATGCGGCGCGTCACCAGATCGATCGCCGGTTGCCGTCTTGTACATCGCGCCGAAAGGCGATGACATCGAACGCCGAACAATCACCGCTGTCGGTGAGCAGGGATGCAGCACAGGCACGCTTCTACAAAAAACTGATTCGCCAGGCGATGCAGCCTCTTCGCGTTGATGCGGCGATGGCAGTCGCATCGCAGTAGCCTGCATGCTTGAACGCTGCAGCCAGCCGAATACGCAGGATGGATCTCCATGTTCAATGTCAATCGCCTACTGCGCTCTCGCCCGCGAACGGACAACGCCGATCAAGCGCCCGCGCAAGACAGTCCTTCACGGCAACCTTCGAACGCAGAGGGCTTGTTGAGCCCCCTGCTTGCGCGGCCGCGACGGCGCGAAAGCACGTCAGCGGCCGGCACGTCGACGCCTGGAAACCCAGTGCACGGGAGCCCTTTCCGTTCACCTCTGCGTCCGTCGGGCCAGCCGGCTGCACTTGCGGGTGCCTCTTCTGCGCCACCGCGCAGCATCGAGCACGACATCGATGATTGGCTTGCGCAAAGCCTACCGATGGCAGAGCGGGTTCGAACGGGCTACAACCTGCACGACGGGTCGAGAGATATGTCGCGGGAAGTACTGCAAAACGCCGCAGACGCCATCCGCCGTGCAGCGAGCCGCCGCAGCACCGAACTTGTCGTCGACTGCCTGCCTGCCACGACGCTACCTGACGCGATCGGCCGGCTCGACGCGCTACAGAAATTGACGCTGCTCCATACCGGGCTTCAGTCGCTGCCAGACAGCCTGGGGCAGCTGCGCCAGCTCCGCCATTTGCAGATCACTGGCGCGCCGGACCTGAAGACGCTGCCGCCCTCGTTGACGCGCCTGTCCAATCTCAGAACCCTTCAATTGGCGATGGTCCCGTTGGACGAATTACCCGCAGACCTTGGGCGCATGCAGGGTCTGCGCGGCCTCGCGCTAGGTCGCGGGCACTATGCGCGCCTGCCGGACAGCATCGTCGAACTGAGCCGGTTGACCGATTTGCGCGTGTCGCACTCGTCGCATTTTCGCCAGTTGCCTGAAAACATCGGCCTCATGCAGGGGCTCAGGTCACTGGAGGTGGCATCGAATTCCAAGCTGGAGCAGCTGCCAGGCAGCCTCACGCAGCTGCATCGGCTGGAAAAACTCGACCTGTCATCCAACCGCCGGCTGGCGCACTTGCCTGAGGACATCGGTCAACTGCGCGGCTTGACGGAACTGTCGCTGAGAAGTTGCGCTGCGCTGCAGCAGCTGCCGGACAGCGTGGGGGATCTGGCCCAGCTGCAACTGCTGGACCTGCGCGACACGGGCCTGCAGACCCTTCCACAGTCGCTGGCCCGACTGCCCGCTCAATGCGATATCAAGGTACCGGAGCATCTGGCAGACCAATTGCTGCAGATCCGCGACCCGGAGCGCGCGCAGCGCCAGGCACAGCGCGCGGCACAGCGGCTGGCCGAGCGGAGACGACGCGCGCCCGTGCCGGCGGCGCAACAGGCCGGGTCGTCGTGGAACCGCGTCCCCGAGTTCACGCGCGTGTTGCGCAGTGTCGATGCCGACCTGGGCGAGCGTTTCGAGAAATGGACGCAAGGCCTGATGCAAAATGCCAGGATCTTCGGCGCCTCCATCACATCGGCCGACATGCCCCTGCTGGACCAGGTGGTAGCCGAGGCCATTCGGTCACCCGAATTCCGCAGCAGCTTCGGCCAATTCTTGAGCGACCACACCATCAAGACGCTCAACCTGGATGGCATGACGCAAGTGGGTGGGCGCGGGCCCGCCGTGCGAGGAGACGCCAAAACCGCGTTTGCCGAGATGCTCAAGCACAAGCTCATGCACACGCAGGACCACCAGACCGCACTGGGCCTGCTGCTGGAAGCCCTGAGGAATTCCGACCTGGGGCTGTCCAGGCAGACGCTGCTGCGCAGCAGGAATGAACTCACCGGGCGTGTGGAAATGTGGCCGCCACTGAAGGCCTACATCTCCATGCACGATGTGGAAGGAAAAGCGGCGCAGGATGCGGCGATCACGTGGGCGATGGCCCAGCTTGACGAAGCGCATGAGGGTGTCATCGGGGAAGCGGAGGCCAAGCAGGAGTCCGAGCAGGCGCAGGCCAACGCGAACCGCTTCATCGAGCGGCGGGCGCGTGTACTGCTCCAGGAATGGCACATCCATTAGACCCTGGCGCCCGGCGATGCCACTCCCGCAGTTGAGAATGGACAGGCATGCTGATGATGTTGATCGCAGAACCCGGCGGGTGTTTGCCCGCCGCGTCCATGCAGTCGTTATCGGCTGCAGGCAACCAGCCAAGCGGCAGCGGTCTGTTTGCTCGCGTCGCTCAAACTGCGGAAGCCACGCATATCCAGGACGCCGCGTTGGTCGCTGCCGTTGCAGCGTTCCATGAAGCCGCTTGACTGCATGGGGCATCCATCTTCTGCGCTTCTGCGTTGAGGGCAGGTGCGCCCATCTATGCCCGATCAGCCTGGATGCCAATGGCTCCGGGTGGACCGTTCGCTGTACAGGCAACAAAAAACCCCCGATCTCTCGAGGGTTTTTTTAAATCCCAGCACAAGCTCTGGAACTGAACTGGTGCGCCCGGAGGGATTCGAACCCCCGACCAATGGCTTCGGAAGCCACTACTCTATCCGGCTGAGCTACGAGCGCCTGGCCGCGCATTATGCCAGAACAGCCGGCGTGCGCGTGATGGGGCCGGGCGACACGCGACCTGGCCAGCCACGGCGTCACTCCAGATGCAACGACACCGGCCTCTCGGCCCGGGCAGTCGTCGGGCGACACCGGACGCCCAGGTTCAAGCGCACAGGGTCCAGACGTGCAGCGGTGTGGCCATCTCAAGCGGCCGTCGCCAGAGGCAGCCTGCTCAACGTCCCCACCTGACCGTCAGCTTGGGCACGCGCCTGAGCGCGGTCACTGCCGAGCCTGCGTGGCAACCGCACCACCTGCCGCAGCCCACCCGCGCCAACGCCCGGCCCTGGCCGCTCGCAACCTTGATCGCTGCGGCCAGCCGCACCCCATGACAGCCGGCCATCATGGATGGCAGGGCATTGCCAGGATTGCCGCCCGCACAGCGCCCACCCCGCGCCCACATGACCACGGCCGAGCCGCGCTGCTACCCTTTGCCGCATGAGCAAGCATGGTGTCGAACAACTGCCCGCAGCGCGCACGCTGACGTGGCCGCAGCGATTGGGCCAGTACTGGAAGCTGGTCCGTGGCGACCGCCCGATCGGGAGCCTGCTGCTGCTCTGGCCAACCTGGTGGGCGTTGTGGCTGGCTGCCGATGGCCTGCCGCCGCTGTGGACGCTGTTGGTGTTCACCGCCGGGGTGTGGCTGACCCGCTCGGCCGGCTGCGTGATCAACGATTACGCCGACCGCTGGCTGGATCCGCACGTGGAGCGCACCAAATCGCGTCCGCTGGCCACCGGCGCGGTCTCCGGGCGCGAGGCGCTGTGGGTCTTCGTGGTGCTGATGCTGGTGGCCTTCGCGCTGGTGCTCACGCTCAACTGGCTCACCGTGGCGCTGAGCGTGCCCGGCGTGTTCCTGGCCGCCAGCTACCCCTATCTCAAGCGCCATACCCACCTGCCGCAGGTCTATCTGGGCATGGCGTTCGGCTGGGGCATCCCGATGGCCTTCGCCGCCGTGCAAGGCCGCGTGCCGTTGCTGGGCTGGCTGCTGTATGCCGCCAACATCCTGTGGGCCACCGCCTACGACACCTGGTACGCCATGGTCGACCGCGACGACGATATCCGCATGGGCAGCAAATCCACCGCCATCCTGTTCGGCAGATTCGATCTGATCGCACAAGGCATCTTGTATGCGCTGATGGCCGCGACGCTGGTGCTGGTCGGCCTGCGCGCCGATCTCGGTGTGGCGTACTGGGCCGGTCTGGCCGTTGCGGCGCTGCTGGTCGCCTACGAATTCCGCATCGCCCGCCACCGCGAGCGTGGCCCCTGCTTCCGCGCTTTCCTGCACAACAACTGGGTCGGCCTGGCGATCTTCGTCGGCATCGCCGTGGCGGTAGCGGGGCGTTAGGTTCGGGATTCGGGATTCGGGAGTCGGGAATCCGTCGATTACAGACCAGATGTTGGGATTACGGGTGAGGGTTCGAAGCATGCGCGCATCTTTGATGGCTCTACTCCTCGTCTCGTCCTCCGCCGTCCACCCGCCGAAGCCGCATCGCCATTCGGCGCGCTCTGCTGTCAGACAAAGAGCCCCTCTCCTGCGGGGCGAAAAGACACGGCTTGCGCGCCACTGGCGCGCGTGTCTTGGAGCGCCCGCGCCGCAAGCGTGGGCCGGGGCGCAGAGCGGGGGTTGGGGTGAGGGTAAGGGCGAAGCCTCGCGCACCCGACGCCGGTAGGCCAGATCACGGCACCCGCGCGCAGACCCAGGCATCCACCCGTTGAACACCCGCCTTGCGCAAGGCCTTCGCCGCGGCGTGGAGTGTCGCGCCGGTCGTCATCACGTCGTCCACCAGGGCCACATGCGCCGGCAAGGCGCCGCGGGCCTCGAACGCATCGCGCAGATTGCGCTGCCGCTCGACCGCGTCCAGTTCGGATTGCGGTGCGGTTGCGCGAACGCGCCGCAGCAACGGCAGGCACGGCAGCTGCAGCGCGCGGCCCAGCGGTCGGGCCAGCTCCAGCGCCTGGTCGTAACCGCGCTGGCGCAGGCGCTGCCGGTGCAGGCTTACCGGCACCAACGCCTGCGGGCGCGGCAGCCCCACGCAGCGCCGGGCCATCAGTTCGCTGAGCAGGCGGCCTGCCGCCAGGTCCTGATGGAACTTGAACCGCCGCAGCAGCCCATCCACCGGCCAGCGATAGGTAAAACAGGCATGCACCCGCTGCAGCGGTGATGGGTGCTGCAGGCACTGCCCGCATAGCGCCACCGCGTCGGAGACGAACAGTTGCGTGGCGCAGCACAGGCAGGCATGGCCGTGATCGGGCAAGGCGGCGCGGCATGCGGGGCATAGATCGCCATCGGGCGTGCCGGCCTCCGCGCAGACCAGGCACAGGCTCGGCAGCAACAGCCGCAGCACCCGCTGCGGCCATCTGTAAACCGATCGAACCTGATTGAAGTTGACAGCCTCTTCCATGCTCACCAGACTGCCTGGCTTACAAGCCGCTGACTGTCAGGAAACTCCGATGTCTGTTGTCGTCCGCCATGACTGGGATCGCAAAGAGCTGCAGGCGCTGTTCGATTTGCCGTTCCCGGAGCTGCTGCACCGCGCGGCCAGCGTGCATCGCGCGCACTTCGACCCGGCGCAAGTGCAGGTGTCTACCTTGCTCTCGGTCAAGACCGGCGGTTGCCCGGAAGACTGCGCGTACTGCCCGCAGGCGCAGCGTTACGACACCGGCGTGAGCGCGCAGAAGCTCATGGAGACCGAAGAGGTCGTGGCCAAGGCACGCCAGGCCAAGGCCGCCGGCGCCTCGCGCTTCTGCATGGGCGCGGCCTGGCGCTCGCCCAAGGAGCGCGACATCCCCAAGGTCGCGGCGATGATCCGCGAGGTCAAGGCCATGGGCCTGGAAACCTGCGCCACGCTCGGCATGCTCGACGCCGGCCAGGCGCGTGCGCTCAAGGATGCCGGGCTGGACTACTACAACCACAATCTGGACACCGCGCCGGATTATTACGACTCGATCATCCACACCCGCCAGTACCAGGACCGCCTGAACACGCTGGAGCATGTGCGCGATGTCGGCCTGAAGACCTGCTGCGGCGGCATCGTCGGCATGGGCGAAACCCGCGAACACCGCGTCGGCCTGCTGCTGGCGCTGGCCACGCTGCCGGCGCATCCGGATTCGGTGCCGATCAACCAACTGGTGCAGGTCCCCGGTACGCCGCTGCACGGCACCCAGCAGCTGGATCCGTTCGAGTTCGTGCGCATGATCGCCGTCGCCCGGATCGCCATGCCGAAATCGATGGTGCGCCTGTCCGCCGGCCGCGAGGCGATGAGCGACGAACTGCAGGCACTGTGCTTCCTGGCCGGTGCCAACTCGATTTTCTACGGCGAAAAACTGCTCACCACCGGCAACCCGGACACCGAGCGCGACCAGGCCCTGTTCCAGCGCCTGGGCCTGCGCCCGATGCAGATCACCGTGGATGCGGCCGAGCACGATCATCCCGGCACCGTCCATGCGGAGATCACCCGCAGCGCGGCCTGCGAGCACGCCGCCTGACCCGGCGCCGGGCGCCGGTCGTCGGTGGCGGCTGGGCGCCCCGAGCCCGGCACGCTACGCTAGCGGGCCTTCCCTGCCGTTGAACGCCCCCATGGCTCGCCCCGATCTGCACGAACGGATTTCGTCGCTGCGTAAATTGCGTGTGGCCCAGGAACGGGTGCGGGTGCGGCGACAGGTGGGGCGGCGCGATGGCGTGCGGCTGGAGATCGATGGCCGTTGGCTGACCGGTTTCTGTTCCAACGACTACCTGGGTCTGTCGCAACAGTTCGAAGTGGTCGCCGCGCTGCAGGATGCCGCTGCCCGCGATGGTGCCGGCGCCACCGCCTCGCATCTGATCTGCGGCCACCACACCGCGCACGAAACGCTCGAACGCGAAATCGCCGACTGGTTGGGTTATCCGTCGGCGTTGCTGTTCGGCAGCGGCTTCATCGCCAATCTGGCCGTGCAGCAAGCGTTACTCAGCGAAGAAGACGACGTCTGCGTGCAGGACCGGCTCAATCACGCCAGCCTGCTCGATGCCACGCGGCTGGCCGGTTGCCGGCTGCGGCGCTATCCGCACCTGGACGTGGAAGGCGCGATGCGCCAGCTCAAGGGCGCGCCCGAAGGCGCGGCGATGCTGGCCACCGACGGCGTTTTCAGCATGGATGGCGATGTCGCGCCGCTGCGCGCCTTGAGCCTGGTGGCACGCATGCAGCACGCGCTGTTCTATGTGGACGACGCGCACGGTGTCGGCGTGCTCGGTCCGCAGGGGCGCGGTTGCGTGGCCGATGCCGGGTTGGGCGTGGCCGAAGTGCCGTTGCAGTTGGTCACCCTGGGCAAGGCGCTCGGTGGCTACGGCGCGGTGGTGGTGGGCGAAGAGGCGTTGGTGCGCCATCTGGCCGAAACTGCGCGCCCCTACATCTACACCACTGCACTGCCGCCGGCGCAAGTGGCGGCCACCCTGGCGGCCGTGCGCCTGGCGCGTCGCGACGATTGGCGGCGTACGCGCCTGGTCGAATTGATCGGTGCGTTCCGCGATGGCGCGCGCAAGCACGGCTTCGAACTGATGGCCTCCGACACGCCGATCCAGCCGCTGCTATGCGGCGAGGAAGCAACCGTGATGGCGATGTCGGCTGCGCTCGAACACGCAGGTTTCATGGTTGGCGCCATTCGTCCGCCCACCGTGCCCGAAGGCAAGGCGCGCTTGCGCGTCACCTTGTCTGCGCTGCATACGCCGCAGCAGGTGCAGGCATTGATCGAGGCCATCGTGCAGGCGCGCGACGTGGTCAGTCGGCAGCCGCTGCGTGCCTCTGCCTGAGACACGCGGCAGTGCGTGGCTGGCCTGCATGCGAGCACGCGTTGGCCACTCAGCCAATGCAGCGATTGCACGACGCAGCTGCATGGCAGGCGACAACGGCGCGCTGACCGTGCATTGCGGGATGGATCGCCTGAATTGGACCCGCCGTGCAACCGGTGCGCGCCTGCATCCAATCGCACCCGGCCACTGACATGCCACTGGCGACACCTGGCACGGATACGGCGGCGCAACGTCGCGTGTGGGAAGCGTTGTCGCGGCTGTACCTGGACAGCGACAGTTGCGACGACGACGGCATCGCGCGCGTCCTGGCTGCCTCGCCCTTCACCCTGGACCAGTTGCGCACGATGTTGTTGTACGAAGTGCACCCGGTGCTGATCGGCAATCTGCGCAGCGTGGCCGGCGTCTGGGACGGCTTCGATCCCGACTGGCTGGCTGCGGCGATCCAGGCGCGGCGCGCACGGCGCCGACACTGGCCGGCGCGCTGGCACTGGTGCGGCCATGCGCGCGCGCAATGGGCACTGCTGGCTCCAAAGATCGTCGCACTGCGTGCAGCCGCCACGCATTGACGCCTGGGCGCTGCACCCACCATCGGATCTGCGTGCCTCCAATCGCCAGCGCGCATCCCACCATGCGTGCCGGCACGCCACAATCGGCGACAATGCGCGCATGCATATCGATGTCATCGGCCACGGGCCTGCGCTGGTTCTCCTGCACGGTTGGGCACTGCACGGCGGCGTGTTCGCACCGCTGGTGGAGCGCCTGGCGCCGCACTATCAATTGCATCTGGTCGACCTGCCCGGGCACGGCTTCAGTCGCGACGACAGCACGCCGCTGGCATTGCCCTATGTGGTTGCAGAAATTGCGGCCGCCACACCGCCGGCGGTCTGGCTCGGCTGGTCGCTGGGCGGGCTGTTTGCGCTGCATGCGGCCGCCACCCTGCCGCAGGTGCGTGGGTTGGCGATGATTGCCGCCACGCCGCGTTTCGTGCGTGGCAACGATTGGCCCAGTGCCGTCCAGCGCGAGGTGTTCGTGCAATTCGGGATCGAGTTGTCGCGCGACTACCGCGGCACGCTGGAGCGTTTTCTTGCGCTGGACACGCTGGGCTCGGCGCATGCACGCAGCGAACTGCGCAGCCTGCGCGAGACGCTCACCGCGCGTGGCGAACCGGCACCGGAGGCGTTGCAGCAAGGGCTCGCCCTGCTCGAACGCACCGATCTGCGCCGCGCCGTGCCGCAGCTCGCACGCCCCAGCCTGTGGATCGCCGGGCAACGCGATCGCCTGGTGCCTGCAGCCGGCATGCATGCCGCCGCCGCGCTCAGCCCACACGCGCAGGCGCTCACCATTGCCGGCGGTGGTCACGCGCCGTTTCTGGGTCATGCAGATCAGGTGAGCGAGGCGCTGCAACGCTTCGTTGCGTCCGTGCCATGAGCCGATCGTCGATCATGCGACATCGCTGATCGAGGACATCTCGCATGGATCTGGGAATCGCTGGCCGCTGGGCGTTGGTCTGCGCCGCAAGCAAAGGGCTGGGTTTGGGCTGCGCACGTGCATTGGCCGGCGAAGGCGCCAATGTGGTGATCGCCGCGCGCGGCCGTGAGGCACTGGAGCACGCCGCCGACGCCTTGCGCGCACTGCCCGGCGCTGGCCAGGTGCGCAGCGTGGTTGCCGATATCGCCACGCCGGAAGGACGCAGCGCCGCACTTGCGGCCTGTCCGCAGGTCGACATCCTGATCAACAACGCGGGCGGCCCGCCGCCGGGCGATTTCCGCCAGTGGGAACGCGCCGACTGGTTGCGCGCGCTGGACGCCAACATGCTGGCGCCGATCGAACTGATCCGCGCCACCGTCGATGGCATGCGCGCACGCCGCTTCGGCCGCATCGTCAACATCACCTCTAGCGCGGTGAAGGCGCCGATCGACATCCTCGGCCTGTCCAATGGCGCGCGCGCCGGCCTGACCGGTTTCGTCGCCGGGCTCGCGCGCAGCACCGTGGCCGACAACGTCACCATCAACAACCTGCTGCCTGGGCAGTTCGCCACCGACCGCTTGCGCGGCAACTTCGCCGCCATCGCGCAGCAACAGGGCAGCAGTGCCGACGAGGTCGCCGAACGCAAGCGCGCGGGCATTCCGGCGGCGCGTTTTGGCGAGCCGGACGAGTTCGGCGCGGCCTGCGCCTTTCTGTGCAGCGCGCAGGCCGGCTATATCACCGGACAGAATCTGTTGATCGATGGCGGCAGCTATCCCGGCACGTTCTAGCGCGGCGCCTTGCACGCCCGATCGATTCCCTCCGCCCCTGCCAGGGGCGACAATAGCCTTGCCATGACCAGTACTTTCGATCCCCGCCACGTCCGGCGCGCCTTTGCGCGTGCCGCCAGCACCTATACCGCCGCCGCCGCGCTTCAACGCGAAGCGGAAGCCCGCCTGCTCGAATCGCTCGACTACCTGGGCGAGCAGGTGCCCAAGGTGGTGCTGGATGTCGGCGCCGGCCCCGGCCATGCTAGCGCTGCAATCAAGAAGCGCTGGCCCAAGGCACAGGTGATCGCGCTGGATCAGGCCATGCCGATGCTGCGCCAGGCGCGCAAGGCCGCAGGCTGGTGGAAGCCGTTCACGCAGGTATGCGCCGATGCGCGCGCGCTACCGGTTGCCGACGGCAGCGTGGATGTGATCTTCAGCAATCTGTGCCTGCAGTGGGTGGAAGACCTGCCGGCCGTGTTCGCCGGTTTCCGCCGCGCGCTGCGCCCGGGCGGGTTGCTGCTGTGCTCCACCTTCGGCCCGGAAACGCTGATCGAATTGCGCGAGGCCTTTGCGCAGACCGACCCGGCCCCGCACGTCAGCCGCTTTCCGCCGATCGCCCAATTCGGCGATGCCCTGCTGATGTCCGGGTTCCGCGACCCGGTGCTGGACCGCGACCTATTCACCCTGACCTACAACGATCTGCCCGCACTGATGCGCGAGCTGCGTGCGATGGGGGCAACCAATGCGCTCAGCAACCGCCGCGCCACCCTGACCGGACGCGGTCGCTTCGCGGCCGCCAGCGCTGCCTACGAACCGCTACGGCGACCGGACGGCACCCTGCCCAGCTCCTGGGAAGTGATCTACGCCCATGCCTGGGCACCGGCGCCGGGCGCGCCCATCCGCGAACACGGGCACGACGTCGCCAGCGTGCCGGTCAGCGCCATCCCGATCCGCCGCCGCAACAACTGAACGGCGGTACAGAACGCCGGTCCGCGCGCATCCACTGCCGGTGAGACACAGCGTATTGCGCCCATGCCACTGCTCCGCGGTCAGGCTCGGCGGTGACACTTGCTAGAATTCTGAAGTGACCGGCCGCACTTCCTTCGTTGCGGCTCACCTTGTTCGATGGTGGCTACCGACACGACGCAGCAGTGCTGCGTGCGTTTCTTGGCAGCCACTCTCACGTTTGCGGCCCCCCGCCCCCAATCGGCCTCCCTCATGTTGAAGTGGCTCCTCATCGCGCTGTTCATCGCATCGGCGCTCTACATCCATTATCGCGGTCGCGTGCGGCACCGGCTCAGCCGGCAGTTGCTGGACCATTCCACCTTCATGGCCCCCATCAACACACTGATGTACCTGTGTTCGCGGGTGCCGACCACCCCGTTCATCGACCCGGGCAAGGAATTTCCCGAGCTGGCGCCGCTGCGCGCGAGCTGGCCACTGATCCGCGACGAAGCGGTGGCATTGCAACAGATGCAGAAGATCCGCGCTGCCGAAGGCTATACCGACATCGGCTTCAATTCGTTCTTCCGGCGTGGCTGGAAGCGCTTCTATCTGAAGTGGTACGGCACCGCGCATCCGTCTGCCGCCGAATTGTGTCCGCAGACCACCGCCCTGCTGAAATCCATTCCCACGGTCAAGGCCGCGATGTTCGCCGAGCTGCCGCCGGGCAGCGAACTTCGCCCGCACCGCGACCCGTTCGCCGGCTCCATGCGCCTGCACCTGGGCCTTGCCACACCGAACGACGACCGTTGCTTCATCGACGTCGACGGCCAGCGCCACAGCTGGCGCGATGGCGAGTGGACCATGTTCGACGAGACCTATATCCATTACGCGCGCAACGACACCGACCAGGACCGCATCATCCTGTTCTGCGATATCGAACGCCCGATGCGTTGGCGCTGGGCGGCGGCGGTGAACCGCTTCGTCGGCCGCAGCCTGCTCTCGGCCGGCGCCTCGCCCAATCAGGAAGGCGACAAGACCGGCGGCATCAATCGCGTGTTCCGCTATTTCTACGCCGCCCGCCTCAAGGCCAAGGCGCTGAAGGAACGCAACAACCCGCTGTACCAGGTGCTCAAGTGGAGCATCTTCATCCTGGTGGTGGTCGGGATCGTGTTGCTGTAATCCCCGCCTACCCGCGTAGAAGCGCACCCGGGCGCGAGCGTCGTCGTCGATAACGCCTCATCGCGCCCAGGTGCGCTGCTACGCAGCGCTGGTCGATGCACTCAGCGCGATACCTGCGCAATCCATTCCTGCAGGTTGTAGTAGTTGGTCACGCGGGTGATCGTGTCGCCGCGCACGTCGAAGAACGCACCGCCCACCAGCACATAGGTCTGCCCGTTGGCCTCCGGCAGGCCTTCGTCGGTGGTGTGATAGACGCCATGCACCACGTACTCGGCACCGACCCGGGTGCCATCGTCGTTGGCGATGACGACCACATCGCGCAATTGCTCGCGGTAGCTGTCGTTCATGCGCTGCAGGAACGCGGCAAATGCGTTGCGGCCGATTTCGCGCGGACCTTGGTTGAGGTCGTGGGCGACGTCCTCGGCCAGAAACGCCAACATGCCGTCCCAATCGCCACGGTTGAAGGCTGCGTAGTAGGCCTGCACCAGGCCAATGGCGTGTTGCCGATGGGTCTCGCTCATGCTCGAACCTGCCCGCTGGGAAAGCCGCATCATAGGCCTGCGGTCACGGCCCTTGCACCACCAGATCGCGGTGGAAGTAATACACCTCCTGCAACAGGAAGCGCCAGCTGGTGTGGAAGCTGCGAAACCGCGTGCTCGGCGTGGACGAAGCCAGCGCGTCGATACCCAGTTCCTGGCTCAGCCGCAGCGCGCGCGCCATGTGCAGTGGGTCGCTGACGATGATCGCCCGATGCAGGCCGTGCCGCTCCATCAGCGTGCGTGCCTGTTCCAGGTTCTGCCGGGTGGTGCGCGAGGTGGTTTCGATCACGATGGCTTCCGGCGGAATGCCGTGGCGCAGCGCGTAGCGTCGGGCCACCTGCGATTCGGCAAAGCGTGCGCCGTTGCCGAAGCCGCCGGTGAACAGCAGCCGCGGCGCATAGCCCTGCGCGTACAGGTCCAATGCGTGCCGGATGCGTTCTTCGAACACCGGCGAAGGGCGCGCATCGTAGGCGGCCGCACCCAGCACGATGATCACATCGGCCGGTGCGGCCTGATCGCGGTCGCCGATCCACACGATCCAGCCTGCCACGGCCACCAGCCAGATCAGCGCCAGCATGCACAACCGCCAGCCCCAGCCCCACAGGCCGAGCCCGCGTGAGCGCCTGCTCACGCCGCGGCCCAAGGCAAGGCATCCAGATCGACATTGCCGCCGGACAGGATCAGCCCCACCCGCCGCCCGGCAAACCGTGCCGGCTGGGCCAGGACCGCGGCCAGGGCGATCGCCGAAGACGGCTCGACCACTTGCTTGAGCAACTGCCAGACCAGCCGCATCGCCTGGACGACCGCCGCATCGTCCACCGTGATCACCTGTGCCCCGGCGCGCTGCAGCACTGCGAAGTTGGGCGCGCCCAAGGTGCCGCGCAGGCCATCGCAAATGGTGTCCGGCACGAAATCGACCAGCCGCTGCCCGGCCGCCAGCGAACGCGCGGTGTCGGCTGCGCCGGCCGGCTCGGCCAGTACCAGCTCGCAGTCCGGCGAGGATTGCAGCGCCAGTGCGGCGCCGGCCGCCAGCCCACCGCCGCCGACCGGCGCCACCAGCACATCCAGCCCGCCGCTTTGGTGCAACAGCTCCAGCGTGGCGGTGCCCTGCCCGGCGATCACTGCACGGTCGGTATACGGGTGCACCAGTTTGGCGCCGCTGCCGGCCTGCACCTCGGCGCACATCTGTTCCCGCGCCGCGATGGTCGGCGCGCAACGCCACAACGTGGCGCCGTTCCGGGAGATATTGGCCAGCTTGGCCGCCACCGCGCCCTCGGGCACCACCACATGGCAACCAATGCCGCGCGTGCGTGCGGCAAGCGCCAGCGCCGCGCCGTGGTTGCCGGAGGAATGCGTGACCACACCATGCGCAGCCAGCTCATCCGGCAGCGACCACACGGCATTGCAGGCACCGCGGAACTTGAATGCGCCGCTGCGCTGCAAATGCTCGGCCTTGAAGAACAACTGCGCACTGCTGAGCGCGTCCAGACTGTGCGATGTCAGCAACGGTGTCGGCGCGCAGTGCGGCGCAATCCGCGCAGCGGCCTGCAGGACGTCGGAATGGGCAAGGGGGACCGTCTCGATCATGCCTGCAAGATTAACGTATCGCCTCCTCTTCACGGGTCGCACGCAGCGCCGCCGCGCATGCTGGATCGATGACAAAGCGTCGCAATGCCGCACAATTAAGGACCGATTCAATGCATCGGTTCGACAGTGGCACCATGGTTGCAGGAGGGCACCATCCATGAAATTCCGTCTGATCTTCGCCGCCGGGCTGTTGGCCCTGGGCGGCTGCGCAACCTACGACTACACCGGCGGTGGGTCGGGCGGCTATTACCGTGGTGCGCCTGCCGTGCAGTATCGCTATCCGCCCGGCTACTCCCCGTACTTCTACGGCAACCCGTATGGTTTGCCATATGGGTATGGCGCCGGGTCGATCGGCCTGTACGACTACCCTGTGTATCCGGTCTATCGCGGTGGTGGCGGCTACTACTACCGGCAGTACGATCGCCGTCCGCAGTACCGTCCGCCGCGGCCGAACGGCTCGTTCAACAACGGGCAGCGCCCCGGCGGCTCGCGGCCGCAGCAACCCAATCGCCCGCCGGCAACCGGCGCGCCGCCGTCGCGGCCGCCACCGCGTATCGGCGCGCCGCCGCGCGTCATTCGCGAGATCCAACGGCAAACCGCGCCGCGCAACACACGCGAACAGATTCCGTGAGAGGCTGACTGCGACCTGGCCCACACTTGGCGACATTGGGGGCTTGCGTTCAGCTAACGATTGGCCGCAAGCTAGGTGCTCTGTGTGACCCGCCACGTCATTTTTTGACCGGGCCAGCCCCACTGACGACTTATGTCGATGTCCGACAGGGAAATCTGGATCCCCCCTGTTCCGGCCCTGTCGGATATCGGCGCCTACAACACAGAAAGCCCCGGCATGCCGGGGCTTTCTGTTTTTGTTTCGACGGTTGCCAAGCAGGCTGCAGCGGAACGGGCGCGTGCGCCATTTCGCAGAAACCTTAAAAAAAATAAGGGTCGGCAGTCCCCCGACTACCGACCCTTACGCTACCCCATCGCACGCGCGGCTGGCCCCTGTTCCAATTCCAGCCTTTGCGCCCATGTCGCAATGCCACGACGGGTGCAGTAGGGATATCCGCACGAAACATGCCAACTTGAGGGTCACGTACGTAAATTGTGATTTTCATCACATTTTCTAGCGAACGAGTGACCTCGCCCGCCCTTCAGCCGATACTTCGCGGCCGTTTTCCTTTTCCCGCTCCTGGTCCACGCCCATGTCCGACTCCTTCTATCGCTACGACGTCATCGTGATCGGTGGCGGTCATGCCGGCACCGAGGCCGCCCTGGCATCTGCACGCACAGGGGCGCGCACCTTGTTGCTTACCCACAACATCGAGACGGTGGGCGCGATGAGCTGTAACCCGGCCATCGGCGGGATCGGCAAGGGCCACCTGGTCAAGGAGATCGACGCACTCGGCGGGGCGATGGCACGCGCCGCGGATCTGGCCGGCATCCAGTGGCGCACGCTCAACGCCTCCAAGGGGCCGGCAGTGCGTGCCACGCGCTGCCAGGCCGATCGCAACCTGTACCGCGCTGCGATCCGCTGCATCGTCGAGGCCCAGCCCAACCTGACCGTGTTCCAGGCGGCAGTGGACGATCTGATCGTCCACAACGGCACGTCCGAAGCCGACAGCGTGCGCGGCGTCATCACCCAGACCGGGCTACGTTTCCAAGCGCCTTCGGTGGTGCTGACCGCCGGGACGTTCCTGGCCGGCAAGATCCATGTCGGCCAAACGCAGTACGCGGCCGGGCGCATGGGCGATCCGCCGGCCACCACGCTGGCCGCGCGCCTGCGCGAGCGCCCGTTCGCGATCGACCGGCTCAAGACCGGCACCCCGCCGCGGATCGACGGGCGCACCCTCGATTACGGCGTGATGGCCGAGCAACCCGGCGACGACCCATTGCCGGTGATGTCGTTCATGGGCCAGGTCAGCGACCATCCGCGCCAGGTCAGCTGCTGGATCACCCAGACCACCGAACAGACCCACGAGATCATTCGCAACGCGCTGCACCGCTCGCCGCTGTATTCGGGGCAGATCGAAGGCATCGGCCCGCGCTACTGCCCGTCGATCGAAGACAAGGTGGTGCGTTTTGCCGAGAAGACCAGCCACCAGATCTTCGTCGAACCCGAAGGGCTGGAGGTGGCCGAGATCTATCCCAACGGTATTTCCACCTCGCTGCCGTTCGATGTGCAGCTGGCGCTGGTGCGCTCGATCCACGGCTTTGCGAACGCGCACATCACCCGCCCCGGCTACGCCATCGAGTACGACTTCTTCGACCCGCGCGGGCTCAAGGCCTCGCTGGAGACCAAGACGGTGGGCGGGCTGTTCTTCGCCGGGCAGATCAACGGCACCACCGGTTACGAAGAGGCCGCCGCCCAGGGTCTGCTGGCCGGACTCAACGCAGCGCGCCACGTGCAGGGGCTGCCGGCGTGGTCGCCGCGCCGCGACGAGGCCTACCTGGGCGTGCTGGTGGACGATCTCATTACCCACGGCACCACCGAGCCGTATCGCATGTTCACCAGCCGCGCCGAATACCGCTTGCAGCTGCGCGAGGACAATGCCGATGCGCGGCTGACCGGCGTCGGCCGTGCGATGGGCCTGGTGGACGACGCGCGCTGGGCGCGCTTTGCGGCCAAGCAGGAGGCCGTGCAACGCGAAACCGCGCGGTTGTCGACGCTGTGGGCCACACCGGGCAATGCGCTGGGCCGCGAGGTGGCCGACGCGCTGGGCGTGACGGTCAGCCGCGAAACCAATGTGCTGGATCTGATCAAGCGCCCCGAACTCAACTACGCCACCTTGATGCGGGTGCCGACCCTGGGCCCGGGCGTGGACGATGCGCAGGTGGCCGAGCAGGTCGAGATCAGCGTCAAGTACGCCGGTTATCTGGATCGCCAGCGCGACGATATCGCGCGTCAGCAACGTCACGAAACCACGCCGATCCCGGAAGGTTTCGATTACGCCAGCGTGCGCGGCCTGTCGATCGAAGTGCAACAGAAACTCGAGCGCGTGCGTCCCCAGCACATCGGCCAGGCACAACGGATTCCCGGCATGACGCCGGCAGCGATCTCGCTGCTGCTGGTGCATCTAGAGCGCGCGCGGCGCAGCCAGGTGGCGTGATCGACGCGACGATCGCTGCCCGTCGGCAGCGATCGCCGGGCCATCCATCCCTCTGAAGGCAGCAGTGAGCGCGCCAGTCATCGCGAAACGATGGCGTGTGCCGATTAGCGAACATGCGGGCGAGCAAAGGCGACCTGAGCCGACCGAACGGTCGAAGCGGACTCAAGCGTTATTGCTATGATTTGCCAACGACGACACATTTCGACACATGAACGCATCTCGCACGTTACTGCCGGCGATGTTTCGCAGCGCCTGCGCCCTCCTGCTGTTGACCCTGGCATGCAGTTGGCCGGCGCATGCCAGGACCGAAGAAGACGGGCGTTACTGGCTGAGCGTCTACGCGCAAGGCAAGCTGCCGGTCGAAAACCTGTACTGGAGCATGGATGTGCATCCGCGCTGGCGCGAGGAAGGCGAACAGTTCGATCAACTGATCTTGCGCCCTGCCGTGTTCTATCGGCTCAATCCCAAGGCCAGTGTCTGGATGGGTTACGACACCATCATCAGCCATCCGGCCGGGCAGCCATCCAACCGCGAGAATCGCTGGTGGGGGCAATTTCAATATCAATTCGATCCGATCGCCGAGATCACCGTTACCAGCCGCACGCGCCTGGAACAGCGTCACCGCGAAGGCTTCAGCGATGAAGGGTATCGCGTGCGGCAGATGATCCGCGCGGTGCGCCCCAGCGGGTTCAGTCCGCAATTGTCGTGGGTGGCGTTCAACGAAGTGTTCGTCAATCTGGATCAGACCCGATGGGGCGCACAACGCGGTCTCGATCAGAACCGGGTGTTTGTCGGCATCAACTGGAAATTCAATGCCATTGCCAACGCCGATGTCGGTTACCTGAATCAGTTCGTCAACACGCGTACGGTGGATCGGGAAAACCACGTCCTGATGACCACGTTCCGCTTCAATTTTTGAGCATCACGTGCGCGTGGGCCAATGCAGGGCGAAGTTGAAAGCGCTGCGTTCAATCGACCCCGGCGCCATGCTGACTAGTTTCGACAGGACCTGCGGGTTGCCGACGAGCCACCGATGACGACCGTGACGGTTCGCGTGGTGCACAGCGCCCTTGGCGCCCACACAGCTGCCGGCGCACGGCTGCACCCAGGTGTTCTTTTTGCGAGGCGAGCCCGCACGCGGTGACACACGCCCCGACGCTGCAGTGACACCGCCACAGGTGCGGCAGCGCGTGCCTCGGCACGGCTGCCGCAGGCTGTCAGGCGGCCCTGCGTTCGATCGCGGGCAGCAGGCGCTGGCGTAGCGTCAACGCCGCCAGGTCCAGCGTTTCACCGGCGGCACGCAAGACGCTGCCCATGTTGATGAAGCCGTGGATCATGCCCGGGAAACTATGCAGGGTGACCTCCACTCCCGCCGCACGCAGGCGCTCGGCATAGGCGCGGCCTTCGTCGTACAGCATGTCGCGGTCGCAGACCACGACCAGCGCAGGCGCAACGCCGGCGACATCCGGCGCCAGCATCGGCGAGACACGCCAGTCATTGGCCACCGCCATATCCGGCAGCAGATGGCGGTTGAAGAATTCCACCGCTGCCGCAGTCAACGGTGGCAGGCCGGCATTGAGCGAGCGCGATGGATACACGCCGCTGTCCTGGCGCGCGTCGGTCAGCGGATAGACCAGCAGCTGGCAACGCAAGGCGATGCCGGCATCGCGCGCGGCCAATGCGGCAACCGCGGCCATGGCGCCGCCGATACTGTCGCCGCAGACGGCAAGGCGCTGCACATCGGCGCCGACCGTGTCCGGGTGCGCAACCAGCCAATGCAACGTCGCGATGACATCTTCCACGCCGGCCGGCGCCGGATGCTCGGGGGCCAGACGGTAATGGATCGCCAACACCTGACAGCCAGCACGCGCCGCCAGTTGCCGGCACACATCGTCATGCGATTCCAGATCGCCCACCAGACCGCCGCCGCCGTGCACGAACAGGCAGGTCGGGGCTGGGCCGGCCGCGAGCCCCGTGGGGCGGTACAAGCGCAAAGGCACTGCACCGGTGGCGGCGTCGGCCTGCAGATCGCGTACCTCGGCCATCTCGATGCGCGGGAAACCGAACTGCGCGCCCACCGCGCGCATCATCGCGCGCGCGCCTTCGATCGGCAGGGTTTCCATGGGCGGCTGCGCCGCCTCTTGAAGCTGGGCGAACAGACGCACGACATCAGGATCAAACGACATGACGAACTCTCCGATAAGCGATGGTCGAGCTTGCCAGATTGTTATGAACCATCACTATTCAAATCGTTAATCAGTACCGACAAAAAGGCCGGTGGTCCGGGCACGTACGCAAAAAAGCCCAAAATTGCTGAAAAAGTGGCCGCACACGCGCAGATTGGCCGCTCGGCGATGTCGCAATGACTGCAGCGTGCGCGCTGAATTTGCTGCGCTGCATCGCAACCAATGCGCTGCTGCTGCGGCCTGTTGGCGCTTCCTAGTCGTTGTCTTCGGCAGCCGCTTCGCGGCCTTGCTGGCGAATGAGGTTTTCCTGGCGCGCATCTTCGATCGAGGCACGGACGGCGCGTACATCGGCGCGGCGGGTGTCGAATTTGAACCGCCCGGTGAGCACGCTGTCCGGGCGCAGTTCGCCCTTTTCGAACAGCGCCCACATCTCTTCGCCGTAATGGGTGTCCAGCAGCTCGGGCGCGAAACGGCCCAGGCAGTCGCGCAGGTTGTGCACATCGCGCAGCAGCATGTCGCGCGCGGCATTGTTGCCAGCGGCACTGACCACCTGCGGAAAGTCGATCACCACCGGGCCATCGGGCGAAACCAGCACGTTGTATTCGGACAGATCGCCGTGCACCAGGCCCAGCGACAGCATCTTGACCACATCGCCGATCAGGCTGGTGTGGAAGGCGCGCGCCTGCTCGGGTTCCAGGTCCACCTCGCCCAGCCGCGGTGCGCTGTGACCGGCGTCATCGGTGACCAGATCCATCAGCAGCACGCCGTGGAAGTAACCGCGCGGTTTGGGCACATGCACCCCGGCATCCACCAGTTGATAGAGCGCGTCGGCTTCGGTGTTCTTCCAGGCGGTTTCAGCTTCCTTGCGGCCGAACTTGGTGGCCTTGCCCATCGCGCGGGCCTGACGGCTGCCACGCACCTTGCGGCCTTCCTGGTACTGCACGCGCGCCTGGAAACTGCGTTGCGCCATGTCCTTGTAGACCTTGGCGCACAGGATCTCGGCGCCTGCGCTCACGACGTAGACGGATGCTTCCTTGCCGCTCTTCAGTGGTCGCAGCACTTCGTCGATGACGCCGTCGTCGATCAGCGGCTGCAGGCCGTTGGGGGTTTTCATGGACTAAGAGCACCGATCCGTCACAAACCAGCGGCGATTATGCGGCAAGCAGGGTGAAGCGCTTACATGCCCACGCACAGAGTGTGAGCCGGGGCATGCCATGGCGCGAGCGCTTACCATGCACGGACCTGTCCGCTGCCGCACTCCTATGCCCGAGCCCGCCTCCAGCCGCCGCAAACGTCCCGCCACCGTGGTTGCGGCCGGCAGCGATCGCGGCCTGCCGCATGAGCTGATGCAGCAGATCGCCGCCGCCCAGGGCGATCCGGACTTCATGACCTCGCTGGGGCGCGGGCTGGTGGTGCTGAGCGTGTTCGCGCAGCACGCGCGCGAAGTGACGATGTCGCAGATCAGCCTGGAAACCGGTATCTCGCGCGCAGCCGTCCGGCGCGTGCTGCATACGCTGGCCAAGCTGGGCTATGTGGGCGAGCAGGGACGTGGCTACGTGTTGCTGCCGCGCGTGCTGGGCATCGGCGGCGCGTACGCGGCGTCTTCATCGATGACCGCGGCCGCACAGCCGGTCCTGGACGGGCTGCGCGACCAACTGCACGAATCGTGTTCGCTGGGCGTGCTGGATGGCGACGATCTGCTGTACGTGGCGCGCTCGGAAACGGTGCGCATCATGTCGATCGGGCTGCGCCCGGGGACGCGGCTGCCGGCCTACTGCACCTCGATGGGGCGGGTGTTGCTGGCCGCCCTGCCCGGCGACACCTTGCAGGCGTATCTGGAACGCACCACCTTGCGTCCGCGGACCGACCGCACGGTGACCCAGGCCTCGGCGCTGCTGGAGGTGCTGGCGCGCACGCGCCGCGAAGGCATGTGCCTGACCGATCAGGAACTGGAAATCGGCCTGCGCTCGATCGCCGTGCCGGTGCGCAACCTGCGCGGCGAGGTGATCGCCGCGCTCAACATCGGCGCCCAGGCCGGGCGGGTGAGCCTGCAGACGATGCAAACGCAGTTGCTGGAACCGCTGAAGCAGGCGGCGCAGCGGCTGGGAACCTTGCTGAGTTAGTGCAGCACCTTGCGTTGGCGCGGGCGTCGCCCGCGATGCATCTGACCTGCCGCTGTGCTGCATAAGCGCTAGTGGCGCAGTGGTGGCTGGCAGAGGTCAAAAGCAATCGCGTCCACGCATTGCGCGCGTGCCCGACGTGCATGCGAGGCTGCACATCGCAAAGCGCCAGGCCAGGCCTGTTCGAATTGATCGCCACTTGCTGTTGCACGCGTCCCGACCCAGGCGGCAAACAAGACGTAGCGAGCAGTCGGCAGATGGATGCGGATGACGCACAGGAACCGCAATGCACGAGGTTGCAATGCCGCACCGGGCACCGACCACGCCCGCCTGACGGCCGCGCAGTCTTTTGTTGACGGCTCCTAGCGCGGCCGGCGCAGAAAGCTCACTACCGCATCCACCCACGCCGCGTGGCTGTCTTCGACCTGGGCCACGTGGTCGGCGTGCGGTAGGGTCACCCAGCTGCGATCTTCGCTGCGCAGGCGTGCGTAGAGATGCGCGTTGTCTGCCTGGGTGGCGATCGGGTCGTCGACGCCGCGCAACAGCAAGACCGGCACCGTCGCGACTTGCTCGGGGTGGAAGGCGAACTGCTCCATGGCGCGCCAGTCGGTGCGCACCGGGTCCGCTGCCAGCGCCTGGGCGACGTAAGCCGCACGCACGCCCGGTGGTGCCGCATTGGCGGTGATGAAGTCCTCACCGGCCGCAGCGGCCGTGGTGGGTGCGCGCAAGGGCCGATCTGCCGGAACCGCCGGCGCGGGCGCTGCATCCACGTCATCGGGGAAGCCAAACAACACCAGGGCAGACATCGCCTGCGGTTGCTGCTGCGCGAGCAGCAACGCCACCCGCGCGCCGTTGGAATAGCCCAGCAATGCCGGCGGCGGCAGGCCGGGATGGGTCTGCGCGACCCAGGCCAGCACATTGCGGACATCGGCCACTGCACGGGCGGGCGTATTCCAGCCCGTGCGGTCGCGTGGGCTGCCGCCGTAGCCGCGCAGATCCACCGCATACGCGGCAAACCCGGCTTGCGCGAGCGCTGCAAGGACAGAGCGCGCGTCACGCGGCTCGCCAGGCACCTGCAAATCGAAGTTGGGCAATGCGCTCCAGGTGCGGCCGTGCACCAGCACGATCGTGCCACGTGGCTGCGCGGGCACGCGCGACCACACGGTCAGCGTCTGGCCATCGTCGGTACGCACCCGCGCCGACACGGTGCCGGGGCCGGGCTGCGGTTGTGCGTGCAGCGCCGCGGTTGCCAATGACACCACCAGCAGGCAGACCAATCGATGCAGCATGCAATGTCTCCGGTTGCGGTGGGTTGAGCGCCGCCAATACGCGTGTGCGCGCAGTCGGCAGGCGATTCTGGACGGCGCGCCAGGCACCACAGTGTACGAGTGGTTCCCGCCGCACCGAATGCCGACCACACGCGCCGGGCGCTGAGCGCAGTCGGTTGCCCGCCGCCCGGAGACCACTCTTACCGCGGTTGCGCCGCCGAGGCTGCGCCGGCGTCGGCCGCTTGTTCTTCCAGGATCGGCCTGGCCAGCGCGAACGCGTGGTTGGCGGCCGGCACGCCGCAGTAGATCGCCGCCTGCAGCAGCACTTCCTTGATCTGCGCAGGCGTGACGCCGTTGTTGCGCGCCGCACGCACGTGCAGCTTGAATTCTTCATCGTGGCCTAGCGCGATCATCATCGACAGGGTGATCAGCGAACGGGTGTGGGCCGGCAGGCCGTCGCGGGTCCAGATGCTGCCCCAGGCGTAGCGGGTGATCAGGTCCTGAAATTCTTCGGTGAATTCGCTACGCGCGGCCAGCGCACGGTCGACGTGCGCATCGCCAAGGACGCGTCGGCGTTCGCGCATGCCGGCTTGATAACGTTCGTCTTCGTGCATGGGGTGTCCTTGCAAGGTGGGAAAGCTCACTGGCCCTGAAGAAAGCCGAGCACCGCCTGGTTGAACGCGGCCGGCGATTCCAGGTTGCAGATGTGGCGGCCGGGCACCTGGGCGTAATGCCCGTCCGGCGCGGCATAGGCGATCTCGCGCAGGTCAGGCGGCGGGCACACCGGGTCGTCGTCGCCGGCCAGCGCCAGCAGCGGCAGGCTTAGCCCGTCCAATGCGCCGCGGAAGTCCGCATCGGCCACCGCCTGGCAGCAGGCGATGTAGCCGGCAGGCGAAGTGGACACGAAGGCAGCAGCGATCATGTCCAGGCGCTGCGCATGGCTGATGGCAAATTCGGGGGTAAACCAGCGCTGCAGCGTGGCATCGATCAGCGTCGGAAGGCCTTCGCTGCGCACCTGTTCGATGCGGGTTTCCCAGGTGGCGGCACTGCCGATCTTCTGCGCGGTGGCGCACACCACCAGCCGGCGCAAGCGCTGCGGTGCATGCAGGCCCAGCCACTGGCCGGTGAGCCCGCCGATCGACAGGCCGCAGAAATCGCTTTGCGCGATCTCCAGGGCGTCCCACAGTGCCAGCACGTCCTGACCCAGGTCGGCGACGCTGTACGGGCCGGGCGGCGTCTCCGAATACCCATGGCCGCGGCGGTCGTAGCGCAGGATGCGGTAGTGCGGAGCGAAGGCTTCGAGCTGCACGTCCCACATGTGCAGATCGGTGCCCAGCGAATTGCAGAAAGTCAGCCAGGGGCGTCCTTCGGTGCCGTCCAGGCGGTAGTGCAGGCGATGCGTGGGCAACTGGAGATAAGCCATCGAGGCACCGTCAACAGGAAGAAGATCCAGCCAGCACGCGGTCGATCCACACCGAGGACATGCCGCGCCAACTTGCGCTATCGAACACTGCCTGCAGTTGCGCGTGCGTGAGCACCGCGCTCACCTGCGCGTGCTCGCCAAGCACCTCGCGCAAATGCCGTTGCTGCGCCTGCGCGCGCAGCGCTGCCTGTTCCACCAGGGCGTGCGCCTGCGGCTTGCCCAGGTGTGGCGCAAGCGCGAACACGGCCGCCTCGGCGTAGAGCAGCCCGCCGTGGCTGTCCAGATGCGCCTGCATGCGTGGGCGATCCAGTTCCAGACCCGACAGGCACAGCTGCATCTGCGCCAGGCTACCGGCGGTGAGGCAGACGATCTGCGGCAAGGTGTCCCACTCGGCATGCCATTGCCCGGCTGCGCGCTCGTGCGGCTGCGCCATGGCGCTGAACAAGGTGGCGACCAGGCCCGGTACGCGTGTGGCCGCAGCCACGGCTGCCACGCTGGAGACCGGATTGCGCTTGTGCGGCATCGCCGAGGAGCCACCTTTGCCGGCGGCGGCCGGCTCGAACGCTTCGCCCACCTCCGTTTGCATCAGCAACACCACATCGCCGCCGATCTTGCCCAGCGTGCCGGCCAGCAGACCGAAGGCGCAGCCGACCTCGACGATGCGGTCGCGCGCGGTATGCCAGGGCAGCGCGGGCAGCGGCAACGCCAGGGCGCTCGCCAGCGCCTGCGCCACTTCCAGGCCACGGCCCTGCAACGAGGCCAGGGTGCCGGCCGCGCCGCCGAACTGCAGCACCAAGGCATCGTGCCGCAAGGCGTGCAGGCGCCGCTGCGCACGCTGCAGGGCGTCCAGCCAACCGGCGACCTTGAGCCCGAAGGTGACCGGCACGGCCTGCTGCAGCAGGGTGCGACCGGGCAGGCCGGTGTTGCGCTCGCGTTCGGCCAGCACCGCCAGATCGGCGCACAGGGCGTGCAGACGCGGCAGCAGCAGATCCAGTGCGGCGCGCAGCTGCAGCACCGTGCCCGTATCGATGACGTCCTGGCTGGTGGCGCCCCAGTGCACCCAGCGCGCGGCGGCGTTGTCGTGCGCGGCCACCTGCGCGGTCAGCGCCTTGACCAGCGGAATGGCGGGATTGCCGGCCAGCGCCGTGGCCTGCGCCAGCGCGGCCAGATCGTAGTGCTGCACATCGCAGGCAGCGGCAATGGCCTGCGCGGCCTCGGCGGGAATCACCCCGCACTGCGCCTGGGCGCGCGCCAGCGCCGATTCGAACTGCAGCATCGCCTGCACGCGCGCGGCATCGTCGAACAAGGCCTCGCACGCAGGCTCGCCGAACAAGGATCCCAACAACGAAGATGTCGCACTCATGCATTGCATCTCTAGGCGAGCCGGCAGCATCGCACCGATGTACCAAGGTGCCAACTAGACCAAAGGGCAATGCATCGGGCGCGCCTGGCACTGCCGGGATGATGTGGATGAGGCCATGCGTGCTTGCGCTGCGTGCACGCGAGTGCACGTGTGCGCCTGCCTGCCACGATGCGCGCTGCCCCGGATGCATGTGCGTGAGGCGTCACGGCGCACTGCTTGTCGCCGGAGATACCCTGGCGATGTTTCGGCAGCAGGCGCTCGTGCAGCGGCGCCTGTGGCCCTGTGGACGTGGCCGCGTGCCGGCAGGATGCAGCGCTGTCCCTGTACGCATACGGCGTTTCAACATCGGCATGCGGATCAATAGCGGAAGAACACCGTTTCCGCGTCGCCCTGCATGTGGATGTCCCACGTGTACGCACCGCCTGGATGCGGCTGGGCCAGCAAGGTGGCGCGCCGCTCGGCCGGCACCAGCGCCAGGATCGGGTCGCTGCCTAGGTGTGGGTCGTCGGCGAAATACAGCCGCGTCGACACCCCGCGCAAGAGGCCGCGCATGAAGACCAGCACCGTCAGATGCGCCGCCTGCTGCTTGCCGTCCGGGCCCGCCACCCTGCCCGGCTTGATGGTGCTGAAGGTAAAACGCCCGTTGGCATCGGTGGGCACGCGGCCCCAGCCGTCGAAGCTGGGGTCGTGGGCCTCGCAGCGACCGTCGGCCACATGCGCATAGATGCCCGCAGCATCGGCTTGCCACACTTCCAGCACCGCATCGGCCACTGGCGCGCCGGCGCCATCGAAGATGCAACCGCTGATCTGCACATGCGTGCCCGCGGCCTGCGCAGGTGCGATCTGTTGGCGATACAGCGGCTCCAATCCCAGCCGGTAATACGGCCCGACGGTCTGCGACGGCGTTGCATGCAGGCTCATTGTGTCACTCCCAGACAGTTTGCTTGCGACCGCGCAAGACGATGTCGAAGCGGTAGGCCAACGCGTACTCGCTGACCGCGTTTTCCCAGTCGAAACTGGACACCATGCGTTCGCGCGCCAGCGCATCGTCGACACAGTTGAAGATGGGGTCGTGCGCCAGCAGCGGGTCGCCGGGGAAATACATCTGGGTGACCAGCCGCTGCCCGATGCCATCGCCGTGCAACGAAAAATGGATGTGCGCAGGCCGCCAGGCGTTGTAGTGATTGCGCCACGGATACGCGCCCGGCTTGATGGTCTTGAAACTGTAGCGGCCGTGCTCATCGGTCAGCACCTGGCCGGTGCCGCGGAAGTTGGGGTCCAGCGGTGCATCGTGCCGATCGCCAGCGTGCTGGTAGCGACCAGCCGCGTTGCATTGCCACACTTCCACCACGCTGTTACGGACCGGCCTGCCGTTTTCGTCGAGCACGCGGCCGGAGACGATGATGCGCTCGCCCAGCGGCGCGCCACTGAACCCTGCAGTGAGATCGGCCGCGTGCGCGCCCAGCGTGAGCCGATCCAGCCGCGGGCCGGTGACTTCCGACAGCGTGACCGGCAGGTCGATCGGATCACGCGTAGGCCCTCGCAACGTGGTGGAAGCGTATGCCGGATGCAGGTAGGCCGGCTGTGTCCCGGGCCGGCTGCGGCGGTAGCCGAGCAGCGGGTCGGCGATGGCAGGTTGGTCAGCGGTGGGATCGCGCATCTTGAATCTCCGTCGGCAACAAGACGACCAGAACGACATGAGTGCAAGGGAAGGACGAGGGAGGTTGCAACAGCCGGTTCACAGGCGCTCGATCGCCAACGCCACGCCCTGCCCCACTCCGATGCACATGCTGGCCAGCCCGAGTCGCCCGTTGCCCGCCTCCAGCTGCCGCAGCAAGGTCAGCGCCAGCCGCGCGCCGCTCATGCCGAGCGGATGCCCGAGCGCAATGGCGCCACCGTTGGCATTGACGTGTGCGGCATCGTCGGCCAGGCCCAATGCGCGCGTGCAGGCCAGCGCCTGCGCAGCGAAGGCTTCATTGAGTTCGATCGCATCGAACTGCGCGATGCGCAGGTGCAAGCGCGCCAGCAGGCGCTGCGTGGCCGGCACCGGGCCGATGCCCATGTATGCCGGCTCCACACCTGCCGATGCAAACCCCAGCACCCGCGCGCGCGGCGTCAACCGATGCGCCTGTACCGCCTGCGCCGAGGCCAGCAGCAAGGCAGCGGCGCCATCGTTGAGACCGGAGGCATTGCCGGCCGTCACGGTGCCGGGCTGGCGAAACACCGGTTTGAGCTTGGCCAGCATCTCGGCCGTGGTGGTGGGCCGCGGCGCTTCATCGTGTTCGACCGTGGAGGCATCGCCGCCCTTGCGTGCTGCCACGGCCACCGGGGTGATTTCCGCATCGAAGAAACCGGCTGCCTGCGCCGCCGCCACGCGTTGCTGGCTGCGCAGTGCGAACGCATCCTGGTCTTCGCGCGCGATGGCGTACCGCTGCGCCACGTTTTCCGCCGTTTCACCCATCAGTTCGGTGCCATAGACCGCCTGCAGGCGCGGATTGATGAAGCGCCAGCCCATGGTGGTGTCTTCCAGCTGCTGGGTGCGGGCGAAGGCGCTGTCGGCCTTGCCCATCACCCACGGCGCGCGCGACATCGATTCGACGCCGCCGGCAATGGCAAGATCCAGTTCGCCGGCACGGATGCCGCGCGCTACCGTGCCGATCGCGTCCAGGCCCGAGCCGCACAGGCGATTGAGCGTGCTGCCCGGCACCGAAGACGGCAGGCCGGCCAGCAACAGACTCATACGCGCGACATTGCGATTGTCTTCGCCGGCCTGGTTGGCGCAGCCCAGGTACACATCGTCGATTGCGGCCGGCTCCAGCTGCGACTGCCGCGCCAGCAATGCGGCGATGGGCACTGCGCCTAGATCGTCGGCGCGCACGCTGGACAAGGCGCCACCGTAACGGCCGATCGGCGTGCGGATGCCATCGATCAGGTACACCTCACTCATGCCTGGGCTCCCATTGCCTGCACACCATGCGCTGCATCGGTGCGTGCCTGCAGCGCGCGCAAGGCATCCAGCTCGGCGGTACTGGGCGGCGTGGTTTGTGCAAGGTCGGCGGCGAACCGGATCGGCCACCCGGTCGCCGCGCTGACCTGCTCGCGCGTGGCGCCGGGATGCAGCGAGGTCACGGTGAGTTCGCGGGTCACGGGGTCGGGTTCCATCACGCACAGGTCGGTGACGACCACGGTCGGGCCGGCGCCGGGGAGGCCGGCGCGCGCGCGCGCATCGCCACCGTCCAGATGCCCGACCGTGGTGATGAAGTCCAACCGCGACACGAAGCTGCGTTCGGATTGGCGCATGATGATGAACACCCGCTTGGCGCTGGCGGCAATTTCCGGCGCGCCACCGGCGCCGGGCAGGCGCGTTTTCGGCGCAGCGTAGGAGCCAATCACGGTGGTGTTGAGGTTGGCGTACCGATCGATCTGCGCCGCCCCCAGAAAGCCCACATCCACGCGCCCGCCCTGCAGCCAGTAGCGGAAGATCTCCGGCGTGGAGACCACGGTGTCGGCGGTTTCGGCCAGCTCGCCGTCGCCGATCGAGAGTGGCAACACCTGCGGGCGCGCACCGATCGGGCCGGATTCGTAAATCAAGGTGACGTCCGGTGCATGCGTAAGCCGAGCCAGGTTGGCGGCAGTGGACGGCAAGCCGATACCGACAAAACACACTGCGCCATCGGGCAGGCGGCGCGCGGCAGCCACCGTCATCATCTCGTTGGTGCTGTAGGCGCTCATGCGGCCACCTGCTGCTGGGACTGTGCATACACGCGCTGAAAACCGGCGAAATCGTCGGTGTCGAGAATATGCGTCTGGATCCAGGCCTGGAACTTCGCACGGTCGCGCGCGATCGCATCCCAGGCCAGATAGAACCGATTGTCGCGCGCGTAGTAGCCATGCGCATACGAGGGCGCCGCGCCACCAGGGACAACGCAGACCGCATCGACAACCCAACGCGGCAGGATGCAGGCATTGGGCGGCGCGTCCAGGCTGTCGACGATCTCTTCCACCGTCACGATCACCTTGCGCGCTGCCAGCACCGCTTCCTTCTGCACGCCCAGAATGCCCCAGAGCAACACGTTGCCGCGGCGGTCGGCCCGCTGGGCGTGGATCACTGTGACATCGGGGTTGACGGCCGGCGAGGTGGCCAGCGTTTGGCCGGTATACGGGCACTGCAGGAACTTGATGCTGTCGTTGACGCGCGGCAGATCCGAACCGACATACCCGCGCAGCACTGCAAACGGCAGCCCCGACGCACCGGCCACATAGGCATTGGCCATATCGGCGTGGCTGTGTTCGCGAATCTGCAGCGGCTGCGGCCAGGCGTGTTCCACTGCATCGCGCAGCCGGTGCAACGAACCGACGCCGGGATTGCCGCCCCAGGAAAACCGCAGCGCTGCCGCGCAACCGGCGCCGATCAGCTGGTCGTAGATCAGGTCGGGGGTCATGCGCACCAGACGCAGCGCGCGCTTGTGCTGACGGATCACCTCGTGCCCGGCCGCATGCGGAATCAGATGGGTGAAGCCTTCCATCGCCACGCAATCGCCATCGGCGATCAGCTGCGACACCGCTTCCGCGAGAGCGACGATTTCGGCCATTGCGTTCCCTTCCAGCACAGCGAGCGTGGGGTCACGGTAGGCGCAGCCGGCAGGGTGGTCAATCCGATAATCGGTGATTCAAATCGATATTCGCACAATTTCGGCAGAGCCGTAACGCGCCCACATTGTCTCCGGTGTATACATAACTTCGCTCACAAGCAGACGCCAGCGTTGCGATGCGCGCCAACTAGCTGCAGGCCGGCGCACGCCGCGTCGCATCCAGGTTGCCTACACACCCAGGAGTCACGGTCATGTCCCAGTCCAAGCCGCTGTTTCCCCTCAATGCGTGGTACGCAGTTGCCTGGGACCATGAGATCAAGCACGTGCTCAGCCCGCGCAAGCTCTGCAACCTGGACGTGGTGGTCTACCGCACCACCGCCGGTACGGTCGTTGCGCTCGAAGACGCCTGCTGGCATCGGCTGGTGCCCTTGTCGATGGGCAAGCTGCGCGGCGACGACGTGGTCTGCGGCTATCACGGGCTGGTCTACAACACGCAGGGGCGCTGCGTGGACATGCCCTCGCAGGACACCATCAATCCCTCGGCCTGCGTGCGCAGCTTTCCGGTGGCCGAAAAACACCGCTACGTATGGATCTGGCCGGGCGACCCGGCCAAGGCCGATACGCGCCTGATTCCCGACCTGCACTGGGCGCACGATCCGGCCTGGGCCGGCGATGGCCGCACCATCCATGCCAAGTGCGACTATCGGCTGGTGCTGGACAACCTGATGGACCTGACCCACGAGACCTTCGTGCACGGCTCCAGCATCGGCCAGGACGAGGTGGCCGAAACGCCCTTCGATGTAGTGCATGGCGATCGCAGCGTTGTCGTGTCGCGCTGGATGCGCAACATCGACCCACCGCCCTTCTGGGGCGGCCAGATCGCCCGCCATCTGGACTACCACGGCAAGGTCGATCGCTGGCAGATCATTCGCTTCGAAGCACCCGCCACCATCGCCATCGATGTCGGCGTGGCCATCGCCGGCACCGGCGCGCCGGAAGGCGATCGCAGCCAGGGCGTCAACGCCTATGTGCTCAATACCGTGACCCCGGAAACTGATCGCACGTGTCATTATTTCTGGGCCTTCATGCGCAACTATGCGCTGCACGATCAATCGACCACCACCACGCACACTAACACCATCGCCGGCATCTTCGGCGAGGACGAAGTGGTGCTGGAGGCGCAGCAACGCGCCATCGATGCGCATCCGGATCACACCTTCTACAACCTCAACGTCGATGCCGGCGGGATGTGGGCGCGACGCGTGATCGACCGCCTGATCGCACAGGAACAACGCGCGCAGGATCTGTCGCTGCGCATGGTGGGCTAAGCACTTCGCATGCGGCCAGCCATGTCATCGCTCACAGCGCCGCATTGCGGCGCCATCACAGCCGGCGCCGGCCGGCAGACCTCATTGCCTGGAGCCCTTCATGCGTAAAGACACCCAGTGGCATCGCGCCCGCGTCGTCAGCATTGCCGACGCCTGCCCGGGCGTGCGCGAAATCGTGCTCGATCCCGGCACCGCTGCGCGCAGCTTCGAGGTGGGCAGCCATGTGGATTTTCGTGTGCAGCTGCATGGTCGCGACGATGTGCGCTCGTATTCGCTGGTGGGCGAACCGCGTGCCGACGGGTACTACCAGATCGCAGTGCGGCAAATGCCCGACAGCCGTGGCGGCTCGCTGCATATGTGGACGCTTGCCCCGGGCGATGTGGTGGAGATGTCGCCGCCCAGCAACAACTTCGCGCTGGATGAAAGCGGCGAGGAAATCCTGCTGATTGCCGGCGGTATCGGCATCACCCCGATCGTCGGCATGGCGCAGCGGCTGGCGCGTGGCCACCGCGCGTTCCGTCTGCTGTACGCCGGCCGCTCGCGCAGCGCAATGGCGTATGTCGACACGCTGGAAGCACTGCTAGGCGAACGTTTGCAACTGCAATGCGACGACAGCGCCGGCCCGCCGGATCTGGCTGCCGAACTGGCGCGCCTGTCGCCCAATGCCGAGGTGTATGTGTGCGGGCCGCTGGGCATGCTCGAGGCGGTACGCCAGCACTGGCACGCCGCCGGCCGGCCGCGTGCGCGCCTGCACTTCGAAACCTTCGGCAATAGCGGGCGGGTGCCGGCGCAGGCGTTCGTGGTGAAATTGCCGGGGCTGGGCCTGGAAGTGCCGGTCGCTGAAAACGAATCGATGCTGGACGCACTGGCCGACGCCGGGGTGGAGCTGATCGCCGAGTGCCGCCGTGGCGAATGCGGCCTGTGCGCGGTGGACGTGCTGGACAGCTCCGCCGATATCGATCACCGCGACGTGTTCTTCAGCGACGAGCAGCGCCGGGAGAATCGCAAGCTCTGTGCCTGCGTGTCGCGTGCGGTGGGCGGCAGCATCAGCATCGACACCGGCTATCGCAGCGAGCTGGGCTGAGCCGGCATCCGGCCGGCTGCGCATCGTCCGGCGGTTGCGGTCGATACCGGCTTCAGCGAGCAACGCGTTTGCGGCGCCCGCGTTTCATCGGCACGACCCACTGCGTGTCCACGCGTTGCTGCCCACCTTCTCGTTGGCGCTTCAGCACGCACACACCGAAGGCGGCGATCTTTACCGAGCCCTGGCCGAGCCTGCCGGGTAATCGTATGCCTCCAGAACCGTGCAGCCTCAGCGCAGCGCGTCCGGCATGTCGCCACGCGTGCACCGCTTCAGGCCGATGTTCGCCGGCAAGCCCCTGTCGCGCTCAGCGTGCACCCCGCCGTGTTTGCATCCTCACGCGTATGCGCGATCATCTGCGCATGGAGTCGACTCACTACAGGACGGTCCCGGCGCCGGCGTTGAACCCGCGCCAGGAGCAATTGGTGGCGCTGGTGCGGCAGCAGGGCTTTGCCGAGGTCGAAGGTTTGGCCACACGCTTCGAGGTGACGCCGCAGACCATCCGCCGCGATCTGACCTTGCTCTGCGATGCCGGCGTGCTGCGCCGCTATCACGGCGGCGTCAGCATGCCCTCCAGCGTGGAGAATCTGGCCTACACCGCACGCAAAGCGCTGCAGGCCCGCGAAAAGCAGCACATCGCCGCACGTGTGGCGCGTTTCATTCCCGACGATGCCTCGCTGTTCATCAACCTGGGGACCACCAACGAAGAAGTCGCACGCGCGTTGCTGCAGCACCGCGGGCTGCGCGTGATCACCAATAACCTCAACGTGGCGGTGATGCTCAGCGCCAACCCCAGTTTCGAGGTGATCGTGGCCGGCGGTGTGGTGCGCGGGCGCGACCAGGGCGTGACCGGCGAGGCGACGGTGGAGCTGATCCGCCAGTTCAAGGTGGACTTCGGGGTGATCGGCATTTCCGGTATCGATCTGGACGGCACCCTGCTGGATTTCGATTACCAGGAAGTGCGCGTGGCGCAGGCCATCATCGAGCACTCGCGGCACGTGCTGCTGGCCGCCGATCACAGCAAATTCGGTCGCAACGCCATGGTGCGGCTGGGCGCCCTCGCCCAGGTGCACGACTGGTTTACCGACCGGCCGCCGCCGCAGGAGTTGGCGAGCGTCCTGGCCGAGGCCGGTACCCGGGTGCACCTGGCGGACGCGGACGGAACCGCCTGAGTTCGATGTTCGTTTTTGAGCGTTTTTACGCGATAGCCGCCGAAAACCATCGGGCCAGCTAGGTACGCCATCTCTTAATCTGCTCTTTCATCGCCGATTCGCGCGTACGTCACCGCTGATACTAAAGCTGTCCATCTTCACGCCCCCGCAAGGTTCGATGTTCGAATATGTTCGAACATGACAACTTGGGTTCGCTCATCAGCGCGCCCGGACGGAGGCACCGATGGGCGAGATGTACGATCTTCTGGTAATCGGCGGCGGCATCAACGGGGTCGGCATTGCCCGTGATGCGGCCGGGCGCGGTCTGTCGGTGTGCCTGTGCGAGCAGGACGACCTGGCCGCGCATACCAGCAGCGCCAGTACCAAACTCATTCACGGCGGCCTGCGCTATCTGGAGCAGTACGAATTCGCGCTGGTCGGCAAGGCACTGGCCGAGCGCGAAGTGTTGCTGCGGCTGGCCCCGCACATCATCTGGCCGTTGCGCTTCCTGCTGCCCCACCAACCGCACCTGCGCCCGGCATGGATGATCCGCGCCGGGCTGTTCCTGTACGACCATCTGGGCGGCAGCAAGCGCAGCCTGCCACGCTCGCGGCGGCTGTCGCTGCGGACGCACCCGGTCGGTGCGCCGCTGCAGGAATCGTTGCGCACCGGCTTCGTGTATTCGGACGCCTGGGTGCAGGACGCGCGGCTGGTGGTGCTCAACGCGATGGACGCCGCCAGGCGCGGCGCCAAGATCCACACGCGCACGCGCTGTGTCGGCGCCTGGCGCGATGCCGGCTTCTGGTATGCCGAGCTCGAAGACCGCGAGGGCCGCCGCCGCACGGTGCAGGCGCGCGCGCTCGCCAATGCGGCCGGCCCCTGGGCAGTGGCGTTCCTGGACACCGTGGCCTCGGTGCCGCACGAACACGCATTGCGGCTGGTCAAGGGCAGCCATATCGTGGTGCCCAAGCTGTTCGATCACGACCATGCGTACATCTTCCAGCAACCGGACCGGCGCATCGTGTTCGCCATCCCCTACGAGCACGACTTCACCTTGATCGGCACCACCGACGTGGACTACGAAGCCGACCCCGCCGCGCCGAAGATCGATGCTGCCGAGGTGCAGTACCTGTGCGATGCGGTGAACCTGTATTTCCAGCAGCAGATCTCCCCCGCCGATGTGGTGTGGAACTACAGCGGCGTGCGCCCGTTGCTGGACGACGCCGAAGACAACGCAGCCGAAGTGACCCGCGATTACCAGCTGGAAGTGGTCACCGAGGGTGCGCCGTTGCTCAACGTGTTCGGCGGCAAGCTGACCACCTATCGCAAGCTCGCCGAAGAGGCAGTGGACCGGCTCACCCACGCGCTGGGCGCACGCAAGCCGGCGTGGACCGCACATGGGGAGGCATTACCAGGCGGCGAGCAGCGCGATATCGCCAGCCTGCTGGAACGCGTCGGCCGCGCGCGCCCCTGGCTGCCGGCGGCGACTGCGCAGCGGCTGGTGCGCAACTACGGCACCTGCGCCGAACAACTGCTTGGCGATGCGCAGAGCCTGGCCGATCTGGGCACGCACTTCGGTGCGGACCTGTACCAGGCCGAGGTGGATTACCTGCGCCAACACGAATGGGCGGTGGCTGCCGACGATATCCTGTGGCGGCGCAGCAAGCTCGGCCTGCGGATCGATGCGGCCGGGCGGCAGCGCCTTGAAGACTATCTGCAGACGCAGCCGATCCGGCAACGCGATGCCGTTTCTGCTTGAACACACCGCGTTGCCGGCGAGGACGGGTCGCCCGGCAACGTATTCCGGCGCTTCAGCCAGCGTCACCCAAGTCACGTGGAGGGCACCCCAGATGAGCATCACCGACCACCGCTGCGCGCGAGCAAGCGCGCTGCACGCTGTTTTCTGCATCTTCGACCTTGCGGGCATGCACGCATGAGCCGGCAACTCGTAGGTGAGTTGATCTCCGAGGCGGTCGCGATGTTCATCATCATCGCGCTCGGCGATTCGGTGGCGGCGATGTACATCCTGTACGACCCCAGCCCTTATCAAAACGCCTATTGGGGCGTGTGTATCGCCTGGGGCCTGGCGGTGACACTGGCGATCTACGTGACCGGCTCGGTGTCCGGTACGCACGCCAATCCGGCGGTCACGCTGGCGCTGGCACTGTTCCGCGGTTTTTCCTGGAAGAAGGTATTGCCCTACTGGTTTGCGCAGGTGGTCGGCGCATTCCTGGGCGCGGCCATCGTCTATCAGTTGTACGGGCCGGTGATCGATCACTTCAACCAGGTGCAGCAGCTCACCCGCGAAGCCGGCGGCGCAGCCGGGGTGTTCTTCACCGCACCGGGGCTGGCGGTCACGCCGATGCATGCACTGGTCGACCAGATCATCATCACGGCGTTCCTGATCTTCGGCATCTTCGCCATCACCGAGCAGTTCAACGAGGCCGCACCCACTGCCAACTCCGGCGCGTTGATGATCGGCTTGCTGGTCGCCACGCTGGGCGCGTCGATGGGCTATCTGGAGGCCTGGGCGATGAACCCGGCGCGCGACTTCGGCCCGCGCCTGTTCGCGTATTTCGCCGGCTGGGGCGAGGCCGCGTTGCCGGCCAAGGACAACTATTGGTGGATCCCGATCGTTGGCCCGTTGATCGGCGGGCCGATCGGCGCGCTGGCCTATCAGTGGCTGATCCTGCCATTCCTGCCGGCGCGGGTGCGCCATCTGCAAGGCGGCAGCAAACCGCTCGATCCACTGTGATGGTGCTGCGCCAAGCCAACAATCACGCTGACGACGCGTGAAGTTACCTGTGGCCAAACCCTGATGGCCACGCGGCGTCATCGCCTGCACCGACCTTTCTCGCCGTGCGCCAATGCCGGCATTGTTCGAGGAATTTTCGATGGAAAAGCAGTACGTCCTTGCGATCGATCAAGGCACCACCAGCTCACGCGCGATGTTGTTCGACCGCCAGGGCAAGGTGGCCGGCGTGGCGCAGCGCGAATTCGGCCAGATCTTTCCGCAGCCGGGCTGGGTGGAACACAACCCGCGCGAGATCATGACCAGCGTCTATACCACCATCACCGAACTGCTCAACAACGCGCAGATCGATGCGCGCGCGATCGCCGGGATCGGCATCACCAACCAGCGCGAGACCGCGGTGGTGTGGGACAAGGCCACCGGCCAGCCGATCTACAACGCCATCGTGTGGCAATCGCGGCAGACCAAGGACATCTGCACCCAGCTCAAGGAGGCCGGGCATGAGCAGATGGTGCGCGAGAAGACCGGCCTGCTGATCGATGCGTATTTTTCCGGAACCAAGGTCAAGTGGATTCTCGACCACGTCGAAGGCGCGCGCGAACGCGCGCAGAAAGGCGAACTGGCGTTCGGCACCATCGACAGTTGGCTGATCTGGAATCTCACCGGCGGCAAGGTGCACGTCACCGACTACACCAATGCCTCGCGCACCATGATGTTCAACATCCACACGCTTGAGTGGGATGCTGAACTGCTGGCCATGTTGGACGTGCCTGCGCAGATGCTGCCGGACGTGCGTTCGTCCAGCGAGATCTATGGCATGACCCAGACCCAGTACTTCTACGGCGAACAGGTGCCCATCGCCGGCATCGCCGGCGACCAGCAGGCCGCGTTGTTCGGCCAGGCCTGCTTCGAACCGGGCATGGCGAAAAACACCTATGGCACCGGCTGTTTCATGCTGATGAATACCGGCGACAAGGCGGTGGCGTCCAAGGCCGGTTTGCTGACCACGATTGCCTGGGGCATCGACGGCAAGGTCGAATACGCGCTGGAAGGCGCGATCTTCGTTGCCGGCTCGGTGGTGCAGTGGCTGCGCGATGGCTTGCGCATGCTGGGCAAGGCCAGCGACTCGCAAGCCTATGCCGAGCGTGCCGGCGACAACGATGGCGTGTACATCGTGCCGGCCTTCGTCGGCCTGGGCGCGCCGTACTGGCGCAGCGACATCCGCGGCGCGGTGTTCGGGCTGACGCGTGGTACCACCAAGGAACACTTCGTGCGTGCAGCAGTCGAATCGATGGCCTACCAGACCCGCGACGTGCTCACCGCGATGCAAAGCGATTCCGGCATCGAGCTGAAAGAACTGCGTGCCGACGGCGGCGCCATCGCCAACGACTTCATGGCGCAGTTCCAGAGTGACATTCTCAATGTGCCGGTACTCCGCCCGGAAGTTGCGGAAACCACTGCGCTGGGTGCGGCGTATCTGGCAGGGCTGGCAACTGGATTCTGGGGCAGCCGCGAAGAAATCGCCAAACAGTGGGCCGTGGATCGTCGCTTCGAGCCGGCCATGGCCGACGACAAGCGCCAAGCGCTCTACGCCGGCTGGCAGCAAGCAGTGGAAGCGACGATGGGATTCCGCATCAGCTGACACTGGGGCCGCCAACACGGCAGCGCCCACCGTGAGGTGGGCGCTGTGATGAGCTCATCTTCGAGCGTCGAGGACACACGCAGGGCCACGCAACGCAGCCTGGTGTGCAGCGGTGGTTACTGGCTGCCGGTGCTGGCACGTCCGGCGATGGTGTCCGGGTCCCAATGTTCCTTGATCAGGCCCTTCTCGATCCGGAACATGTCGAACCAGGTGGTGGTGTACGTGGTGCCGGGCTTATTGGGGTTGGGTAAGGTGCGCACCGACACCAGGGTGACCAGATCGCCATCGGCGGTGAGGGCGACCAAGGGCAATCGCACCCGCGGCTGCACTGGCGTCGGCTTCACGAATGCCGTCAGGAAGGCGATAAACGCATCGCGCCCATTGGCCACGTTCGGATTGTGCTGGATGTAGTTCTTGTCCATGTACATCGGCGCGTACTGCACCTGGCCAGCCTCGAACACGGTGCGCCAGAAATCGTAGACCAGCCGCTTGTTTGCAGTTTCATACCAGGTGCTGCCGAGCAGCATCTTCTGATGATCGGGATTGGCCGTTACCGCGGTCTGCGCAAACGCAGCCATTGGCGCAACCAGCATGACCAGCAACAAGGCACGGGAGAGCAATTTCTTCATGGAGTACTCCTGGGTGGAGAGTGGCAGTGCGCTCATCGGGGATGCCAGCAACGTGTCCGTTGAGCGGGGGAAGACGCGCGTGCGCACAGCTGCATTAACGCGTCATCGCCACCCTACCGGTGCCGTTCACCGGCCCGCTAGCCGCCTGAGCATGCACCTGGGCACTTGTGCAACCGTTGGTGAGAAAAACATCACCATGTGGTGAGCGCCAGCGTGCTGCTGCACCGTGTACAGAATGGACCCGGGGTGTGGCGGTCGAGCAGGCGATGACCGCAATGGAAGCAATGCATGTGCGCTGACGCGCATCATTCAAGCCGGTTTGGGGAAGCGCTGTTGTGCGCACGCATCGCACTTGCGCAGCCGAGGCGACATCGAACCAGGATGTCCACCTAGAAATCCGCTCCGCGGCGTCTGCTAGTTCGCAATCACCAATGCGCCATCAGTCCGATAGCGCGGCCAACGGGAGACCTGCATAATTTTCCGCCAGCGTCGCGCGGCCCGCCTCGCTACCGAGCAGATAGTCCAGCTCCGCTCCGTGCAGCCGCGCAGTGAATGCGTCTTCGTCATCGAAGCGGTGCAACAGGGTGGTCATCCACCACGAGAACCGTTCGGCCTTCCACACACGCTGCAAGGCCAAGGTCGAATACTGTTCCAGCACACCGGCATCGCCGCTTGTCTCCCAACGCTCGAACAGCTGCGCCAACAAGCCGACATCGCCAAGCGCCAGATTCAGCCCCTTGGCGCCGGTGGGCGGCACGATATGTGCAGCATCGCCAGCCAGGAACAAGCGGCCATACTGCATCGGCTCGGCGACGAAACTGCGCAGCGGTGCGATGCTCTTCTCGATCGATGCGCCGGTGACCAGTTGCGCCGCCAACGCAGGCGGGAGCCGTGCACGCAACTCGTCCCAGAACGCCTGATCGCTCCAGGCCTCCACCTGCGCGCTGGCCGGCACCTGGATGTAATAGCGCGTACGGGTGGGCGAGCGCATCGAACATAGTGCAAACCCGCGCCGGTGACGTGCGTAGACCAGTTCTTCGTGCACGGGTGGCGTATCGGCCAGCACCCCGAGCCAACCGAACGGGTACACGCGCTCGAACAGGCGCAGCCGCTCGGCGGGGATGCTGGCACGGCTGACGCCGTGATACCCATCGCAGCCGACGATGTAGTCGCAGTCAAGACGCCTGCGCTGGCCGTCTTGCGTGAACTCCACTGCAGGCGTGGTGCCTTCCACATCGCACAGGGCCACGTCCTGCGCGTTGTAATGGGTAGGTGCCCCGCTGCGCTGGCGCGCATGCATCAGATCGGCGGTGACCTCGGTCTGCCCATAAACGGTGACGCCGCGGCCGCAGCCGCGCAGCAGATCGATGCGCTCGCGCTGACCGTCCAGGGACAATTCGAAGCCGTGATGCAGCAAGCCTTCGCGCTGCAACCGCTCGCCGACGCCGGCGCGCTGCAGCAGTTCCACGCTGCCCTGCTCCAATACCCCGGCGCGGATGCGCGCCAGCACATGCTGGGGCGTCTGCCGCTCGACGATGACGCAATCGATGCCGGCGAGCCGCAACAGTTCTCCCAGCAACAGGCCCGATGGCCCGGCGCCGATGATCGCAACCTGCGTTCGCATGCACTGCTCCTGGCCTGGATGGCGATGCGTGCAGTGTCGGTAGCCAAAGCACTGCGTTGAAGGGATGATTGCGTGCAGTCCTTGGACTTTTCGACGATGGCCACATCCGTGCCCGACACTGCCGCAGTCCCTGCCTTCGGCTTGTACGGCGAGCAACACGCCGATGCCGCCGAATTGCTGCATTGGGAATCGATTGCCGCACGCAGCCGGCTGCACGACTGGCAGATCGTGCCGCACCGACACGAGGATTTGGCGCAACTGGTCTATGTGCAGCGCGGACCGGCCACCCTGCAGCTGGATGGGCGCACCCAACGCCTGCGCGGTGCCAGCGTGGTGTGGCTTCCGCCGCTCTGCGTGCATGGCTTTGCCTTCGACCCGGCAGTGCGTGGCCACGTCATCACCATGTGCATGCCGCTGGTCAGGACGGCGCTGAACGCTGCGCCGTTACTGCAACAGGTCATGGCCGCGCCAGCCGTTGTGCACGCCCAGCATGCGCGCAAATGGCTGGATGTGTTGTTTGGCAGCATTGCGCAGGAACACGCACGCCGGTCGATCGGCGATGACCTCGCAGCGCAGGCCGCAGCGGCGCAGCTGGTCATCTGGATGGCGCGTACGGCACTGGAGCGGGCCCGGCATGCCGCAGCGATCAGCCCGCAGGCAGACCCGGCGCTGCGCCACCTGCGCGCCTATCAAGGCTTGATCGACCAGCACTACCGCGCCCACTGGCCGATTTCCCGCTACGCCGATCAACTCGGGTTGACGCCCGGTCACCTAAACGCGTTATGCCAGCGCCTGGCTGGCGCCTCCGCACTGCAGTTGTTGCAGCGCAGGATCATGCTGGAAGCACGCCGCACCCTGCGTTACACCAGCCTGAGCGTGCAACAGATTGCCGCCAGCCTTGGATTTTTCGACGCCGCCTATTTCAGTCGCTACTTCGCACGGCACGCCGGTTGCTCGCCGACGCGCTTTCGGGCCGGTCAGTAGGAGCGACCAGCAGAACGACTTCGCTCACTCGCTGCGCGCGTAGCAGGGAGAACGTTCTGCAGACCAGCTGCAGGGTCCTTGCCCACCCACCATCGCAGGACACGCTGCACGTGGCGAGGGCACCGCGCGCTCGACCAGTGAAGCCTTTGCCTGCATCCAGAACTGATGCAACACCGCACCAAAAATCCAAGGCAATGGCCGGGCACGTGACCGCCATCCATACAGCGATGGAGAGGCCGAGCCAGCCGCCCCATCCCCAAGCCGTTGCGATCAGAACGGATACTGCGGTACTTCGCTCTTGATCGTCAGCCATTGCCAGTGCGTGTACTGCTCCCAATCGGCGGGGCCGCCGACGCTGGTGCCGTTGCCCGACGCACCGGTGCCGCCGAATGGATTGACGACTTCGTCGGCCACCGTCTGGTCGTTGATATGCAGCAGGCCGGTGTGCAACTTCTCGCCCAGGGCCAGCGCGCGCGAGACCGATGCCGACAGGATGCCGGCCGCCAGCCCGTACTCGCCCTGGTTGGCCAACTCGGCAGCGTCGTCGTCGGTGTCGAACACGGTGATGTTGATCACCGGGCCGAACACTTCTTCGTCGAACGCGCGCATGCCAGGACGCACGTTGGACAATACGGTCGGCGCATAGAACAGGCCTTCATGGGTGGCGCCGGCCTCCACGACCGCGCCGGCTGCAACGCTATCGTTGACGATGTCGACGACGCGCTGCAGCTGGCGTTGATCGATAATCGGGCCCAATGCCACGGTGCCGCTGACCGGGTCGCCTACCGGCAAATGGCGCGCTTTTTCGGCCAGCCGTTGGGTCAGTGCCTGCGCCACGCTGCGGTGCACCAGCACACGCCCGGTCGCCATGCAGATCTGGCCCTGGTGCATGTAGGCGCCGAACGCGACCGCCGAGGCAGCCTTGTCCAGATCCGCGTCGTCGAGCACGATCACTGCGTTGTTGCCACCCAGTTCCAGCGAGACTTTCTTCAGATGGCGGCCGGCAATTTCGCCGATGCGGCGGCCGGCGGCCGTGGAGCCGGTGAACGCAATCATCGGGACATCCGGTGATTCCACCAGCGCCTGGCCAATCTGCGCATCGCCATGCAACACGTGCAGCAGGCCCTTGGGCAGGCCGGCTTCTTCGAACACCTGGGCGATGATCACGCCGCCGGTGTAGGGCGTGCGCGGGTCGGGTTTCAGAATGACCGCGTTGCCCATCGCCAGCGCCGGCGCCACCGAGCGCAGCGACAGAATCAACGGGAAATTGAACGGCGAAATCACCCCAATCACGCCCAACGGCAGGCGACGCGCAAGGCTGAGTTGACCGGATGCGGTCGGCAACATCTGGCCGCTGGCCTGCAACGGCATTGCGGCAGCCTGCTGGTAGAACACCACCGATTCGTCCACCTCGCGCTGGGCCTTGGGCAGGATGCCGCCGGTTTCGCGCGCAATCAGCAACGTGGCTTCGGCACTGCGTGCCTGCATCGCCTGCGCAGCACGATGAAAGACGGCTGCGCGTTCGCGCGGCGGTGTTGCAGCCCAGGCACGCTGCGCCTGCTTGGCCTGTGCGATGGCAGCGGCGACATCGGTCAGGTCGGCCTTGCCCACTTCATGCAGCAAGGCGCCGGTTGCCGGCTCATGGATGGGCACGCTGCCACCGCGACCGGGCACCCAGTCGCCATTGAAGATGCAGCCATGCCACGCGGGCGTGTCGGTCGCAGCGGCGGTTGCGCTGGTAAGGGCATTCATGGTCTAGCCTCCTGCTAAAAACGTGTGGGGATTACAGCGTGGTGGAAGCCAGCCCGCCATCGATCGGCAGGGTGATGCCGTTGATCCAGCGGGCTGCGTCGGATGCCAGAAACACGATGCCCTCGGCCACTTCATCGGCATAGGCCGGGCGGGTCATGCGCTTGGCGTCTGCCTTGACGCGTTCCTCGCCGAGCATGGCAGCAAAATCGCCCAGGATCGGGGTGAACACCGGGCCCGGAGAGACGTTGTTCACGCGCACGCCGTGGTCGGCGAACCAGGGCCGCGATTGCAGCAAGGTCCACACGATCAAGGCCTCTTTGAAGTATTGGTAGCAGGTGTCGTGCGCCACCGGATGCGCCGCCAGCCACGCGCGGCCGCTTTCGAAGCTGTCGGTTGCCGCCAGCTGCTTGTGCAGGTCCAGACGCTGCGGCCATTCGGCGCCCAGGATCGAGGCGACATTGATGATGGAACCGCCCGGCACGATGCGTGGCAGCAACCCCTGGGTCAGATGGCGCAAGCCCAGATAGTTCACCCGCGCCACCACATCCAGCGGCGCGGTGCCCGGCACGCCGGCAATGTTCGCCAGGGCATCGATGTGGTCCGGCAACGCCTTCACCAGGGCATCGATGGATGCCGGGTCGCCGAGATCGGCCTGGTGAAAGCCGTGCAGGGTCATCTGCACGGGCGTGCGATCGACCCCGATCACCTTGGCACCATGAAACCGCGCCAGCCGTGCGACCTCCGCGCCAATGCCCGACGCCACGCCGGTCACCACGATCGTCTTGTTCTGCAAATTCATCGCCATCCTCCAAAGGAGCCAGCCGTGCCGGCGCTAGAACACATGGACATACTCGAAATTGACATTGTTGCCGGACGCGGCATTGCGCACCTCCACCGGTAGATAGACGTTGGCGAACAGGATGTTGTTTGCATCAAAGCGCCACACGCCACCCGGCCCTGCATAGAACGCGCGTTGACGGCTGTCCGGCACGCGCTGGTCGTTGGTGCGGTTGTCGCGGAACTGGGTCAGGTAATACGCATTGATGCCCAGCCGCAGCTTCGATGCCACTTCCCAGGAGGTGGCGAAATTGATCCATCCCGCATCGCCGGCCTGACCATTGCGGAAGTCGAAGCCTGGCGGCAAGTTCGGACGGCGCTCGCTGCGAAAGTTATAGATGTAGTTGATGCGTGCGCTAAGTTCCCAATTGGGCGTGGGCAGTACCGTGAATGCGTAGCTTGGAATGAGCGACCAGTAACCGGAGCTCTGATTGAGATCGCGATTGCCGTCGTACTTGCCAATCGGTGCCACGGCGTCGAATTCGAACCGCTGCGAGAACACCGCTCGCCCGTTGCGTATCAAAGGTGGCATTTGCAGATACGGCCCGAACGTCACATCACCCACGCCGGCGCCATTGTCACGCAGCGTGGCAATGCTGTTGCGGCCGAAGGAGGCATCCAGATTGACCAGCGGCACCAGCGCAGTGATGCCGAGCGCGCCGCCGAATACGTGATAGGGCGTGACGTAAGCGAACTGGGTCAGCAACACGGTGGAATCGATCCGCGGGTTGTCGAACACCGGGATATCGTTGCCACGTGCGTCCTTGATGGCATCCAGCGCGTTGTGCCGCAGATAGGTGACCACCGCCAAGCCGGGCGTGGTGCTGGTAAAGCCATCCAGGAAACTGGTGCCCCCGGTATTGATGCCATTGGTCAGCGCCGCGCTCTGTGGCGCACTTTGCGCAGGCGCCGCACCCGCTGCCAGGCATGCCGCCAGGCCGAGCAACGCGCGCAGCCGCCAGCCTGCTGCCACACCCGCACCACGCATCACCGATGATCGAATCACTGCAGATATCTCCAGCGTTGGGAAGCAACAGCGGTGCGTGCCACATCAGCGACGTCAGGCAAGCGCGTGCCCCGCGCGACGCACAGCACGTGCAGTGGAAACGTTCGTTGGGAATGGCTGCCGGGCGGCAGGCCGCCGACGGAGGCGGGTTACGGCGTGTCCAGACGGTCCAGACGGTCCAGGGCGCGCAACAACGGTGCTTCGCTGGAACCGAGCACGGCACTGAGCTGCTGTTCCATGCGCAGCACTTCGGCCTCGGCGGCGGCCAGGAGCGCGGCACCGGCCGCGGTCAGCGAAAGGTGCTGCATGCGCCGGTCCTGCCGCCCACGCACCTGCCGCAGCAGGCGACGCTTGACCAGCCTGGCCACCACGATCGCCAGATTCGGCGGCGACACGTGCAGCACATCGCCGATCTGGCGCTGGTTGATGCCGGGGTTGCCATCCACCAGCATCAGCAGCGAGAAGTCGACCGGCTTGAGGTCGAAGGCGGCCACGCACTCCTGGAACATCCGCCGCACCATCAACTCGGTGCGGGTGATGCGATACCCCAGCAACCGCAGCAGCCGCGCCTGATCCACCGAGGTGACGGCGTCGGGCAAGGGTGCAGCAAGAGCGGTGACGGGCATGGCGGTTCTCGCGACGGGGGCAGCGGGCGGACCGGTACGCGCAATGCGCCGCATCCGCAACGCCGATCCACGGCGTGCACCGCATTGTAGACGCCACCGGGCCTGCCGATGTGGACAGGCAGGCCGCGGGTGCACGCGCCGCGGGTGCGTCAGCCCCGACGCCCTGCCACGCACGCAGCCTGCAGCGGCGGGCCGGCGCTGCGGCTGACGGGGGGCGACGGTGATCCGGGCAAGGCTGAGACATGGTTCCGGCCGGCAAGTGATTGCGTTCCGGAATAGTTATTGATCATAACTACATTGCCAAGCTGCAGCGCAGCATGGTCGCGTTCGCTAGCGGGGTGGCGCTTCTGTGCAAGGAGTGTCGCGGTGATCGGCGCGCATGACGCACCGCGCGCATTGCCGCGGCGGCTGCCGATTCAACGCCTGTATAGCCCGTCTAGGGCAGCCAGAGCTTTTCCAGATCGCGGAAGCCCCATTCGGCAGGGCTTTCCATCTGCGCAATGCGGTCATGGCAGTCCGGACGCGACAGGTCGATGTCCTGCACCAACACGTGGCTGCGCAACTTGGCCGAATAGAACACGCGCACCTTGGGCTTGAGCAGCGCATCGGGCGTCTGTTCGATCACCACCGCAAGTTTTTGCGACTCCAGCCGCACCAGCGAGCCGACCGGATATATCCCCAGCCGGCGCACGAAAGCCTGGAACACCACCGGGTCGAAATGGCCCTTCCAGGACGCCATTTGCTTGAGCGATTCGGCCGGATCCCAACCGCGTTTGTAAGGGCGGTCCGAGCTGATGGCGTCGTAGACATCGCAGACCGCACCCATGCGCGACATCAACGAAATATTCTCGCCCACCAATTGATTCGGATAGCCGCTGCCATCCATCTTTTCGTGGTGATGCAGCGCGATTTCCAGCACCACCGCGTTCTGCACGCCGCCGGCCACCAGCAGCCGATGGCCATCCAGCGGATGCTGGCGCATGATCTCCATTTCGTCGTTGGTGAGCCGGCCGGGTTTGTTGAGAATTTCCAACGGTGTCACCGCCTTGCCCATGTCGTGCAGCAGGCCGCCCATTGCCGCTTCCACCACCTGCGATTCGGGCAGGCCGAGCTGGCGCGCCAACCCGCTCATCAGCCCGGCCACGGCCATCGAATGCAGATAGGTGTAGTCGTCGGCGGTCTTGAGCCGCGCCACGCTGATCAAGGCCTGCGGATGCCGCAGCACCGAGTCGTTGATGGCTTCCACCAGCGGCATGGCCGCTTCTGTGTCGACGGTGCGCCCCAGCCGCACATCGCGGAACATCGCCTCGACCATGTCGCGGCCGTCTTCGAAGATGCGGCGTGCGCGTACCACCTCCGCTTCGATGCCGACCTGGGCGGTCACGCTGTTGGTGCGCACGCTACGCGGCGCGGCGGCAGGCTCCGGCGGTTCGGGCGCAGCAGGTGCCGGGCTCGGCGGCGCGGCTGGTTCGGCGGACACGCCAGGGGGCGTGGGCGCCTCCACATCCAGCCCGCGCGCGGTATCGATCACCAACTGCTCGATGCGGCTGTCATGGATCTTCTCCACATCGTCGGAATCGACCAGAAACGACGTCTTCCAGAACGGATGGTGCACCCACGCGCCCAGCAGCTTGTAGACGTACATGCCGGGGCGGAGTTGATCTGAGTCGATGGTTCTGAGCATGCCGGCGCTGGTCTGCACAATGTCCAGGAAAAGTTCGCCACGACTTGGCGGTCTGCGGTGTTATCGGCACATGGCACGATTTCTTTGGCCCGCGGCCGGGTCGGGGAACGGCCCGGATGTGATGCCGGACGCGGCTGTAGGCGGGCCGCTCAGCGGTTGGGCAACCGCATCGCCAGCACGGCGAGGATGGCAAACAGCAACGGCACGCTGCAGGCCAGATACAACATGGCCGGTGACCATCCGGCGTCCAGCAACACCCCGGCGCAGAACGGCGACAAGATCGCACCCAAGCGCCCCACCCCGATCGCCCAGCCCAGCGCAGTCGAGCGCACCGCAGCGTTGAAGACGATCGGAACAATGGCGTACATGCCGCCCACCGCAGCGAACATCGCTGCCCCGGTAAGCAAGGCGACGGCGAACGCCCAGCTCAACTGCGTACTGCACAGGCCGGAGGCCAGCATCGCCAGGCCCATCAGCAACAGGGACCCGATCGTCAGGCGCGCCAGCCGCACGCACGATGCCAACCCGCTGAACAGCAAGCCGCCGCCGATGCCACCAAGATTCAACAGCACCCCGCCCGTGACGCCGTCCGTGGCCGACGCGCCGGCGGTCACCAGCAGCTTCGGCGTCCAGCTGATCACGAAGTAGAACGCAAACATCAGCGAGAAAAAGCCAAGCGCGATCAGCAGCGTGTGCCGCCGCATGGCAGCGTCAAACAGGGCCCGATAGCCTTGTGCCTGCGTGGCAGATTGCGGCGGCAGCGGCGGCAATGCGTCGTGCGGCGGCATTCCCATCCGCGCCAGCACGGCGTTGAAGCGCGCGACGGCATCGGGTGGCCGGCGCATGATCAGGAACTCCAGCGACTCGGGCAGGAATGCAAGCACCAACGGCACGCACAGCAACGATGCCACCGCCCCGAGCACGAACACCGCGGGCCACGACCACTGCTGCATCAACAGTTCGGCAATCATGCCACCCAGCGTGGCACCGACCGGGTAGCCGGTCACCTGCAGCACGATGGCAGTGTTGCGCCAACGGGGGCTGGAAAACTCCCCTGCCGTGACCGCAACGCAGGCCAACATACCGCCGATACCCAGACCGGTCAGCAGCCGTAGCGCCCCGAGCTGCCATGCAGTGCTGGCCACTGCCGAAATGCCCATGCCGACGGTCAGGATGGCCAGACATGCCAGCGTCAGCGCGCGACGGCCGATGCGGTCGGCCAGCGGCGCCAACCCCAATGCGCCAAGCGCCATGCCGATGAGGCCCGCGCTGAACAGCATGCCCAGCAGCTTGCCCGACAGCTGCCAGTCTGCCGACACGTGCGGTGCGGTGAACGCCATCGCCATCACGTCGAAGCCGTCGAGCATCGTCAGCAACACGCACACCGCCACGGCCCTCCACTGAAACGGCGTCATGCGCTCCAGCACGAAATGCCCAAACGATGCAGTGTGCTGAGGCATTGGCATGTCCTGTGGTGAGCGAGGGTTGAGGTGAAGGCACTGCAGTGGCCGTTGAACGGCGCAGTGTGCGAGACCGGCTACACCGCGGTGCAGCGATGCGTGCAATCGCCGATGCGCAGTGGCTTGCGACCGCCTGCACACGCTAGCCCATTGCGCTGCCGGTTCAAGGCCGATGACCGCAACGCTGTGCGCTTATCGGAAATGCGCCAACACACTTGGCCAGCGCTGCGATGTCTCCGGATGCACCGCGTCACGTGCTGCCCGCGGCTTTGGAATCTCTGGCGACGCGACACACTCCATTGCACGTCGGCCCACCCGGCCACCTCTGCCAGCCACCTCGCACACATTGCATCCGTGCGTTGGTGACTGCAGCCCGGTGCGCTGCCGCAGCGGCAACCGCAGCGCAGGTATCATCCGCAGCGTGTCCGCAGTGGGCGGCACGCTGACCTGACGGAGATGCCGTGACCCCGATTCGCTCCTTTTTGCACCACACCCCGCAACTGGGCGCCCGCGTTTACGTGGATCCTGCCTGCACCATCATCGGCGAGGTGAGCCTGGGCGATGACGTCTCGGTCTGGCCGGGCACCGTGATTCGCGGCGACGTCAATCATGTGCAGATCGGCGCGCGCACCAACGTGCAGGACGGCACCATCATCCACGTCAGTCACCACAGCCCGTTCAACAAGGCCGGCTACCCCACCGTGATCGGCGAGGACGTCACCGTCGGCCACGGCACCATCCTGCATGCCTGCACCATCGAAGACCTGTGCCTGATCGGCATGGGCGCCTGCGTGCTGGATGGCGCAACGGTCAAACGGTATGGCTTTGTGGGTGCCGGCGCAGTGGTGGGCCCGGGCAAGGTGGTGGGCGAAGCCGAGTTGTGGCTGGGCAATCCTGCACGCCTGGCGCGCACGCTCAGCGACAAGGAAATCGAAAGCCTGCATTACTCCGCGCAACATTACGTGCGGCTCAAGGATCAGTACCTGGGCGCCTCACCCGCCGGCTGAGCCGCAGCACCGGCGCACCTGTCTGGCGCGGGCGCGACGGTACCAGGTGCGCGCGGCTACGGCTGCGTGGCGTGCTCCAGTGCCGTCAACATCGCCAGCGCCTGGGCGCGCGATTCACCGCACATGTCCTGGGACGGGCGCAGGCTGGTGCAGACCGCCGGCCGCGTCGGCAGGCCGAACAGGCGGCAGCGGCCCTGCCCGTCCAGTTGCACGCACGGCACCCCCGCCGGCTTGCCGTGCGGCATGCCGGGAATCGCCGAACTGATGGATGGGGCGATACAGCAGGCCGCGCAGCCAGCGCGGCAGGGGATGTCCATGTGCATGCCGCAGTGTAAACCGCCGCCACCTCCCCGTAGCGGCGGCGATGCCCGCTAGCGGGGCGGAACGTAGCTGGACAGGCGCACGTCGAAAAACGCCTGCACGGCCGCCAGATTGGCCTTGGCCTGGATGTCCGCACCCACGTCGCGGCTCATGCCAAGCACGTCGTCGTCCGGCCACCCGGGGCCGAAGCACCACTGCGTGCTGGGAATGTTGTAGGCCTGCAAGTGCGCCAGCATGCGCGTGGTGGCGATCTCCGCGCTGCGATTGCCGGCCGGATAGCCGTGCTCGCCCAGATAACCGCGCTTGCCGGCCTGCTGCAGCGCTTCGATGAACGGGCTGACCATGTCGATGCCGGTATCCGGCTTGATCACCTCGTTGCGTCCACCGGGCCCGATCCAGTTACCGCCCCCGCTGCCATTGCTGTCGAGATAGTTGTGCGCCTCGTACACGATGCAATCGTATGGGTCCGGGATGTCGAACAGGCCCATCGAATCGTCCTGCCAGCGCCGGGCGCTGGCATAGCCGTTGCCACACACGAACACGAAATGGTTTCGATCGCGGTCGATGATGGCCTTGGAGCAGGCGGTGGCGGTCTTCTGCCAATGTGCGGCCATCGACAGCACGCTGCCATCGGCGTTGCGCTCGGCGCCCTGGTACGGCTCGTTCATGACGCCCCAGCCGAACACCGCCGGGTGCTGCTTGAACCGGTTGACGAGACGCGCCCACAGATCCGGCAAGCCGGCGTCGTTGTAGAGCGTACACCCCGGCGTGCCGATCACCCGGTATTCGTAGAGCTTGAGCAGTTGGTCGCGACTGTCCAGATAGCCCACGTAATTGAAGTTGCGCAGCGGGTAGGTGTCGGCCCACAACCCGGCCGCCGCCAGGTCGCCGACACGGTTGCCACGCGCATCGACCACTGCACCGCTGGCATCGCGCCGATAACCGCTCTTGGCCGCCACCCGCTGCGGCAGCCGCATGTAATCGTGCAACTCCACGATGGCGCGCTTGCCGCGCGCAGCGATGTTGTCCAGCGCGTCCTGCACCTGCCTGCAGTAGCTCTCGTTCAACGGCGCGCCCTGTCCACGCGTGAAGCGCGCGGCAGTGGTCGGCAGACGGAAGAGCGGGCAGCTCCCCGCCGCGGCCACATGCTGGGCAGTGATGGCGCGGTAATGCGTGCCGATCTCGGCGTTCTCCACATAGCTATTGGAGGCCAGACCGGACAGGTTGAGGCCAGCGAACGGCAGGCTGGCGCTTTGCGCGGCCGCATGGCCTACCCAGCCGGTGGTGGCCACGACCGCAGCGCCGGCCGCGCCTTGCAGCACGCGACGGCGGCTGATGCCGCCGGCGACCGGTGGCGTGGTGGAGTGAGATGATGCCGCTGGTACGCGGCGTGGAGAGGGATGGTCGGACATCGGGGCGCCTCCTGCGGTGCCGTTGGAAAGATCCTCGCCGGCGCAGCTCCCCTCGGCCGCAGCGGTCCGGTTCGATGGTGGCCGCGCCCCAGCGCCCGGATCTGCGCGCCGGTTCGCACTCCTGCCACTGCATGCCCGGACGCATACGTTTACATCGCATTACATGACAGGCAAAGGCGCCGCGCACGTGCGGTACTGCACGGCATGCCGGCAGCGCCCGCCGCTGCACTGCAGGTGCACGCCGGCGTGCGTGCTACCGTGCGGACCCTGCGCGTGCGGTGACGGTTGCAGCAGCAACAGTCACGACGCGCTCTAATTGCCAGCCACCGCTCGCCAATCAGCCGTCGAATTCGCCATGCCCGAGTACCGCTCCAAGACCTCCACCCACGGCCGCAACATGGCCGGCGCCCGCGCCCTGTGGCGTGCCACCGGCATGCGCGATGGCGACTTCCACAAGCCCATCATCGCTATCGCCAACTCGTTCACGCAGTTCGTGCCCGGGCATGTGCATCTGAAGGATCTTGGTCAGCTGGTCGCGCGCGAGATCGAACGCGTCGGCGGCGTGGCCAAGGAGTTCGACACCATCGCTGTGGATGACGGCATCGCGATGGGCCACGACGGCATGCTGTATTCGTTGCCAAGCCGCGAGATCATCGCTGATTCGGTTGAATACATGGTCAATGCGCATTGCGCCGACGCGCTGGTGTGCATTTCCAATTGCGACAAGATCACCCCGGGCATGTTGATGGCCGCGCTGCGGCTAAACATCCCCACCGTGTTCGTTTCCGGCGGCCCGATGGAAGCCGGCAAGACCAAGCTGGCCGAGCACAAGCTCGACCTGATCGACGCGATGGTGATCGCCGCCGACGACAGCGCCTCCGACGAAAAGGTGGCAGAGTTCGAGCGCAGCGCCTGCCCCACCTGCGGCTCGTGCTCGGGCATGTTCACCGCCAACTCGATGAACTGCCTGACCGAAGCGCTGGGCCTGTCGCTGCCCGGCAACGGCACGGTTGTGGCCACGCACGCCGACCGCGAACAACTGTTCCTGCGCGCCGGACGCGTGGCGGTGGAACTGTGTCACCGCTGGTACGGCGGCGAAGATCCCACTGCCCTGCCGCGCGGCATCGCTACCTTCGAAGCCTTCGAAAATGCGATGACGCTGGATATCGCCATGGGTGGCTCGACCAACACCATCCTGCATCTGCTCGCTGCCGCACAAGAGGGCGAGGTTGCATTCGGCATGCACGATATCGACCGCCTGTCCAAGCGCGTGCCGCAGCTGTGCAAGGTCGCGCCGAATACGCCCAAGTACCACATCGAAGACGTGCATCGCGCCGGCGGCATCATGGCCATTCTCGGCGAGCTGGCACGTGGTGGCCTGCTGCATACCAACGCCGCCACCGTGCACGCACGCACGCTGGCCGAGGCCATCGCGCAATGGGATGTCACCCAGACCGACGATGAAACAGTACACACGTTCTACAAAGCCGGCCCGGCCGGCATTCCCACGCAGATCGCCTTCAGCCAGGCCACGCGCTGGGACAGCCTGGATACCGACCGCAGCGAGGGCTGCATCCGCGATGTCGCACACGCGTTCTCGCAGGAAGGCGGCCTGGCCGTGCTGTACGGCAATATCGCCCGCGACGGCTGCGTGGTGAAAACTGCAGGCGTGGACGAATCCATCCACGTATTCGAAGGCACGGCCCGCGTGTTCGAGAGCCAGGATGCGGCAGTCAAGGGCATCCTTGCCGATGAGGTGATCGCAGGCGATGTGGTGGTCATCCGCTACGAAGGCCCCAAGGGCGGCCCCGGCATGCAGGAAATGCTCTACCCCACCAGCTATCTCAAATCCAAGGGCCTGGGCAAACAATGCGCCCTGCTCACCGACGGCCGCTTCTCCGGCGGCACCTCGGGGTTATCGATCGGCCACGCATCGCCGGAAGCCGCCGCAGGCGGCGCGATCGGCCTGGTGCGCGAGGGCGACAGGATCCTGATCGACATTCCCAAGCGCTCGATCAATCTGCTGATCTCGGACGAGGAACTCGCCCTTCGTCGTGCCGAGCAAGATGCCAAGGGCTGGAAGCCGGTGGAAGTGCGCCCGCGCAAGGTCACTACTGCATTGAAGGCGTACGCGTTGCTGGCGACCAGTGCGGACAAGGGTGCGGTGCGGGACAAGGCGTTGTTGGACGGCTAGGGACAGCGAGCGCGGCGTGGCGAGCTGGCTTCGGATGGCCAGCGCGGTGCAACGCATTCGGTGGATTTTCCTTGTCCGTAACAAGGTTGTTGGGCACCAGTCCCTAGGGCAGAGCGCTGCAGAGGTCCATCGCCTTGCTGGGATTACAATCCTTGAGCTGGAAGAGTTCGTACAGGATGCGCAGCACCTTCTAAAGGGCACGCAATCGTTCGACAACTTGGTCAACGACCTCCGCGATAACAATTCATTCAAGCCGAACCCGCTTCGTGGATTGGCTTAACTCGGGCGTTAGTCCGCAAGGGAGATCGCGTGGAAGGCCCAACCAACAAGCTTCTCATCGTCGGCGGCGCACTGAGTGGCGTTGCAGCACTGGCACATCTTGCATGCTTGGTAGTGGGCGAACCACTCTTCCGCCTCTTGGGCGCCGGAGAGCAGATGGCGCAACGTCACGCTGAAGGCAGCTGGTACCCGACAGTGGTCACACTAGCAATCGCCACCATCTTGGCCATCTGGGGTGCATACGCACTCTCGGCTGCAGGTGTATTCCGGCCGTTTCCGCTACGTCGAACAGTCCTTACTGCGGTCACAGGTATTTACATCGTTCGCGGTGTGGCGTTTGTCCCGGTCATGGCCTACTTCCCTGGCAACAGCCTCACGTTCTGGGTCGTGAGCTCGGCGACCCGTCTCGCCATTGGTCTGGTGCACCTTGTGGGGCTTCGCCAGTCGTGGGGAAGACTGCGTCGGCTTCCGGCCTAACAATTCATTCGAGTCGAAACCGCTGCGCGGTTCGACTTAACTCAGGCGTCAGGCGGCATAGCAACTCGGCGATTACAGCTGCGGAAGGGATGGCGGCAGAACTACAAGGCGCATCCTTAGAAGAGAGGAGGACTTTTGTTCGGGTATGCGAACAGGAGGCGGTCGCCATCAAATCAGCATCACGCGACCAGCGCGTCGCGCATTTCGTTGCAGGACTTCCTTACAGCATAGGCATGATAGATGATGAGGCCTAACAATTCATTCAAGCTCAATCCGCTTCGCGGCTCGGGTTAAGTCAGGTATTAAGTGCCATGGACAATCTCTGGGGTCGTGTAGAAAAAACCTGCTGGTCGTCCGTTCCCCACATGGCTCGCCGCCCCGCAACCGAGGCCGATGTGATAGAGGGTAGCGCCGTGTTCTACATCCCTGGCGGGTCCGAGCCCGTGGACTTCACGCTTCCGTGCTGCGCTCTCCAGCGCCTTGAGTCTGGTGAGTCCGAGCCCGTCGTCGTAGTCCAAGCTGAGCACGGCCCCTCCGGTGTCATCCTTGGCGTCAGGCCGCTGTGTGGCGGCAATGGCATTTGCATGCTCTCGGAGGTTGAATTGCTTCCGGACGGCTTTCCGTTGCAGGATGGCACATAACAATTCATTCAAGTCGAACCCGCTTCGCGGATCGGCTTAATTCAGGCGTTAGGCCTCGGGGGAAAGTTCAATGCTCACCTACGCAGACGGATCACCAATTCAAGTAGGAGACTCGGTGCTGCTGGAACATGGCCAGACTCCTGGCACCGTTGAGCTTGTCATTCTGACGGCAGCCGAGATGGAGACCATCGGCACTGAAGAACCTAGCGTTGTGCTTTTGTCACCCCCATTTGGCCGCGTCTACCTACCAAAATGGTTCCTGCAGCGAGAGCCTTTGCAATATATTTCTCACCGGCCGTCAGCCTAACAATTCATTCCCGCCGAAGTTGTTTCGCAACTCGACTTGATTCCAGCGTTAGGCCGCTATGTTACCTCTATTCGCTGCCGAGATTCATCTGCTAGCGACAGACGTCGGCGGACGTACTGGCCACCTGATACACGGCGAGTGGCGCACAGTCCTTGGCATCAACAACGAGCATTGGTCGGCTCGCCTGCTCTTCTCGGGCAATCCTTTGCCTGGAGAGACTTTCCCGGCTACGGTACAACTGCTCATGCCAGAGGCTGTTCGATACTTCCCGGTCGGTACCGAGTTCACGGTCTGGGAGGGTGATACAAAAGCTACTGGCCGCGTGCTGTCAGGCGCGGCCTAACAATCCATTCAAGCCGAAACCGCTTAGTGGGTCTGCTTAATTTGGGCGTTAGCCACGTGAGACCTACTCTTTTCTTGTTTCTGGTTTCGGCTCCTCTTGGCGGATGCCAAGTCCAAGATGTCAGCACATCCTACGGCGCAGTCAATCCTAAGACCGCAATCCCATCGCCTCCTCAAGACTTTGGCGACATCAGCCACTTCAATGCCTGCAAGGCGCAGCCCCGTCGCGTCTTGAACGAGCAAGAGCAGTGTGAGATTCGGCTGCTCTTCAAGAATTGCACTAAAGCGGCGGATTGTTTGGTCACCTGCACTATGAGCCCGGACGGCTTTAGGGTTGGAGGTGGCTGTTACCACATCTGCTTTAGTCCTATGACGCAACTAGAGTGGCCGGAGCGCCCAGAGATCGATGTCGGTGAATGTGAAAAAAAACTGATGCCGCCACTAAGTGGCTAATAATTCTTCCAAGCCGACGCCGCTTCGCGGCACGGCTCAATTCGGGCGTTAGGCGGTAGTGCTGTACTTGCGGCTTGACTTCTGCCTTCTGCAACAGCTCTTGTGCTTCAGCGGTCGGCTCCGTTGCTTGACTCTCTCGTCCCTTGCGTCGGATCGCTCGCCGCTTCGTCGTGCGTCTTCATTGCTCCGCTACGCTCATGCCTCCGGTGCCGGTCACATCCAGCGACTAGCATCTCGGGCGAGCCCGAAGCCGCAGTCTGTGGCATGCTCGGTGCGCGGCAGCAGGGCTGGGTATCACGGTCCTTGCTGCACCACCTCCTGGCACCACCGTCTAACTATTCATTCAAGCCGACGCTGCTTCGCGGCGCGGTTTGATTCAGGGGTTAGCCAACACGAAACATCCTCGGGATATGCAGATGAAAACGTCCGATTCACTCGTAAGGATTCTTGCACCTGCCAGTAAAGTCTGGAAGGCGTTGACCGTGCCTGAGCTAGTCAAGCAATGGCAGTACGGCTCTGATCTGCTGACCACGTGGGAAGTGGGCACTCCTATCATTTTTCGAAACGAGTGGAACGGGCAAGTGTTTGAACAGAAAGGCACGGTTCTTGAGTTCTTGCCGGAGTCGCGCCTCAAGTACTCACTCTTCTTCCCGCGTCCCGATCTGCAAGACATTCCAGAGCACTATTTCTTCATGACCTATGAGCTGACCGAAAGTGAGGGAAGCAGCTCTTTGCTTGTGCGTCAGGAAGACCCTCGCCCTTCCCCGCCAAATAAGTCGTCAGGCGAAGATGCTGGGCCTGACGTATTTTCGTACTTGAAAGAACTTGTCGAAAGCAAAATGCCTTGATGGTAGTTTTTCCTAAAAATTCATCAAGGCCGATGTTGTTTCGCCGACGTCCCCCCAATTTTGAGTAGCACCTCAGTTTGGAGTCCAATTCCCTACCCCAAGGAGATTGGACGTGAAGAAGCGTTTTTCCGAAGAACAGATCATCGGCTTCCTGCGCGAAGCCGAAGCGGGCATAGCGATCAAGGACTTATGCCGGCGGCATGGCTTCAGTGAGGCCTCGTACTATCTGTGGCGCAGCAAATTCGGCGGCATGAGCGTGCCCGACGCCAAGCGGCTCAAGGACCTTGAGGCCGAGAACGCGCGGCTAAAGAAGTTGCTGGCCGAGCAGTTGTTCGAGAACGACCTGATCAAGGATGCGTTGCGAAAAAAGTGGTGAGCGCACTGGCGCGTCGCATGCTGGTGCGCGAGTGGATCGGGCGTGGTGCCAGCGAGCGTCGTGCGTTGGCAGTGATCGGCATGAGCGCCAGTGCGCTGCGATATTGCCCGCGCGAAGATCGCAACGTCGAACTGCGCGAACGCATCTGTGCGTTGGCGCATCGCCATCGCCGTTATGGTGTGGGGATGATCTATCTCAAATTACGACAGGAAGGACGCATCGTGAACTACAAGCGTGTGGAGCGGTTGTACCGCGAGCAGCAGCTGCAGGTCCGGCGCCGCAAGCGCAAAAAGGTGCTGATAGGAGAGCGTCAGCCGCTGCTGCGGCCATCGCAGGCCAATCAGGTGTGGTCGATGGATTTCGTGTTCGACCGCAGCGCCGAAGGCCGAGTGATCAAGTGTCTGGTGATCGTGGAAGATGCAACCCACGAAGCGATCGCCATCGAGGTGGAGCGCGCAATCTCGGGCCATGGCGTGACACGCATGCTGGATCGGCTGGCGCACAGTCGCGGCTTGCCACAGGTGATCCGCACAGATAACGGCAAGGAGTTTTGCGGCAAAGCGATGGTGGCCTGGGCACATGCGCGTGGCGTGCAGTTACGGCTGATCCAGCCTGGCAAGCCAAACCAGAACGCCTACGTCGAATCGTTCAATGGCCGGCTGCGCGACGAATGCCTCAACGAGCACTGGTTCCCAACCCTGCTGCATGCGCGTACCGAGATCGAACGCTGGCGACGCGAATACAACGAGGAGCGACCCAAGAAGGCCATTGGCGGCATGACGCCATCTGCGTATGCCCAACAGCTGGCCAACACCGATATCATCAACCCCGGACTCTAAACCCGGCCGCTACTCAGGGCGGGGGGACGTCGTCGCAACCTTGATTAACTGAGGCGTTAGGTGATGAGCAGATGCAAATGCATCAAAGACTCTTTAGGAGAACTATCAACTTTTTGCACCGCCCCCATGCCGCTCCGTTTCGACCGATGGCCGTACTGGTCGCTTAGAGATCTATTGCGGCTCGACACCGACTGGACTCTTGAGGCTCTTGATGAGTTCGATAACTCCACCGTCTGTGATGACCTATTCGCAACGGACCAGATCGCACGCGACGAGGCGTTGCGCACCATTCGGGATGAGGGCATTGACTCCCTCATAGGTCCACCCAGCGGTATGCATGAAAGGGTAGGCCGCCTAATGGCTCATTCATGCCGATGCCGCGTCGTGGCGCGGCCTAACTCAGGTACTGGATCCCGCAATGCCAATCTCTGAGTTCGACCTAGTTCGCGTTATCGCAAACATCCCCGACGCTCGGATAGACCATGACTTCAGCCAAAGATCTCTCCAGATCGGTGACCTTGGAGCGGTCGTTCTGATGCATGCAGCTAAGCCAGGCGGTGAGGCCGCTTTCGCCGTCGAGTGTGTCGGCTCGGAGGGCCACACCATCTGGCTAGCGGATATATTTACGTCAGAGTTAGAGCAGGCTCCAGCTACTTTGGCTGGCGTCTAGAAATTCATTCAACCCAAGTCCGCATCGCGCGCGGCTTAATTCAAGCGTTAGGCGCTTCATGAGTCATACGGCAGCTTGGGATTATCTCCACGACGGCTCCCTGGATCGAGCCGAGGGAACTGTGCCTGGCGATCTGGCTCTCTCCATCTCAATCCCTTACCTGCGCAGGGCTTCCAGCCTGAGGGCGATGGGTTCGTGCTTCTGCTGAGAGGCTGCACACTGTTTCAGCTCGAAGATCACCATGGCACGGTGCTTGCAGATCAACGCGAAATCGCTGAGCGCTCACCTGAGCTGCTCTCGATCGTGAGTGAGGCACCTCTGACCATATACACAACGCTAGGCACGCTCACACTTGCCTATCGGGCACTGGAGCTCGCGCTCGACACCGGCCAGCCACTGGCAACTGCGTCCCTCGATCAGGCAAGCTCCAGTTATTGGCAGGCGTGGTCCGAACGGCACGGCGGAAGTGCCTAACACTTCGTACAAGCCGGCGTTGCCCCCAATGTGGCTCAACTCAGGGTTAGTTTCATGGCAAAATTCTGCAGCGAGTGTGGCTCGGAGCTGAGAGAGATTGGCGACTTTCGCCCTCACTGGTTCAGCGTGTACGAATGCAAGAGCGGTGCGCCTCTACACGACTTCATCCAGATCGCAGACTCAAAGCATGTCTTTCCTCTGCTTCAGCTCAGCCTCGGAGGCAAGGAGCGGCTTGTCGGTGCAGAACAATCACTGGTAACGCTGGCCGCCTCACGAATCCAGACGATCGATCACAAGACCGTGTCCATTGTTCAGTTCGAGCATACGCTCTTGGGCTGCTACAAGAAGCCCAGTCCCCTCGGCGCAGCGCTGTAGACCCTAACCATGCGCCCATGCAAACTGCATGGAGTAAGCTGCCCTCTCGGCCAACACCCAGACCGCGCAGCCCGCTTAGCTTAGGCGTAGGTCATCCGGCATGAGCCAACCGTCAGCCACGATCAAAGAAAAAGTCCTGCACGGGATGGTCGCAGCCATCGCCAACAATGATTGGCAGGCCACATACGATCTCTTTTGCCTTGCTCAAATCATTCCGGATCAGGAGCAGAGGGCTGAGCTTTTCAACAGGCTGTTGGTGATGCCCGGCCATGAGCTCCATCAAGAGATCACGCGGGAAATCCAGTTGCTTCGTCGCCCATCCAGCGTTACGTACATTCGACAGGTACTTGCGAACGGGTTTCAGATGTTTGAGTACACGTGTTCTGAGCCAGACGTGATCGCGAAATGGTTTAGCCATGCGCTCGCTGATATCGATACACCCGAGTCCATTGCGGTCATTGAAGAGTTTGCGAAATGCAGTGACCCGGAAATCGCGGAAGAAATGACCTACCGCTTGAGGCGCATCAATGCCTGAAACCTACGCCAAGGTGTCCTCGAACGTTCGCCGGCAGAGGGATCCACGGTGTATTTAGACAGAAAGCAGCGAGGCGTGGTCCTCGGTATGGCATCTGGCCTTTTTGCTTCTCTACTCGTTGTATTCCTGCTATCACGAGCGTTCTTGCGCTGGGACACACCAGAGCGGGCAGTTATCAGCTTGCTGTTGCCGGCCACGGGGATGTTTGTCGCTATCGCACGCATGGCCAAACATCGCTTCGTTACGCCTGCAGACATTGACGGCAGCGCGATGAGTGATGGCACCATTCGTGCTAAAACGTTGCAATCTTTGCTTCAAAATACGACAGAGCAGCTAGCGTTTGCGCTGCCGGTCTACGTCGCCGCCCTCATGAACCCGCACCGCGGCATCCAAGCCGCAGTTCCGGCATGCGCTTGTGCGTTCTTGCTTGGAAGGCTGACGTTTTTTGCGACCTACAGTGGCGGTGCTGGCGCCAGAGCGCTGGGGTTCGCGCTGACCTTCTATCCCACTGTGCTCCTGCTCATCTGGCAACTCGTGCTGCTTGCAGTTAGTGTTGCCGTCTAACAATTCATTGAGGCATTGGGCCGCATGCAGACGTTTCTAGAACCTGTCGGCTCCGAGGTCCAATGGCATGAAGGCGCAGACGTTACCGAGATCATCAGCACCAGCTCTGGCCTGCGCATTGTTGTGGCGGCGCCGGCGGGAGTCGACCGCCACCTTGAGATCCACTTTCCTTTCGTTCGGGCATTCCAGGCGATGGACGAAGGGGACATGCTTGAGTACTGGGAAAGCCCGCTCACTACAGGCCACGTCCTCTACAAGGTCATTTCCGGCGGCTGGCGGGATCGCACCGCAGGTCACTTCCTGCACGTCACCGCATCGTTAGACTCGATGCAGGAGTGGCTCATAGTCTCCGAGTGCCTCTGTGTGTCTGTGCTCTCAGCGTATGTGCCGCATCTGCGCGAGTTCGGCGATGCGTCGTAACCATTCATTCAAGCCGAACCCGCTTTGCGGCTCGGCGTACCTCAAGCGTCAGGCCGTATGACCAGCTGCCCCATTTGCTCACTTCAACTGCAAGAGATTGATGTGGCCCCGTGCTTCGACTGCGGGCATGTGCCTGGCGAGCTAGACGAGTGCATTCGCGGAGAGCACGAGTACCACGCCTTTGAAATTTGGGGCCAAGAGATTGTCCTCTGCGACTTCTGTGATGCAGATTTTGGATCGTACTTTCCGGATTACTGGGGCCTGCCGGAGCGGCCACTGCCAGATTACCCGCTGCATCTTGTTCGCAAGGTTGAGAGCCCCGGCATCGGACGGGACCTATACTGCGCCAACTGCAATCACCGCCTGGAGTTTCTACTGTTCCGGTCGCGTGTGGCGGCGCAGAATGCGGCCTAACAACTCTTTCAAGCCAAGTCCGTCTCGCGGGCAGGCGGCAGCGTAATTCAAGCGCTGGCGCTCTTCAGGAATCGGTGCATGGATAAGTCACAAGCAGACGCAATCGCGCAGGCCATACTTCAGCCGGATCTGGAAGCACGAGAAAAGATTCGTCGCAGGCGTGCCGCGAAAGATCGGGCCGTGGCGGGCCGTCGGATGGTTGGCTGGTTCTCGCTTTCCGGCTTCGTCATCGGTGCCGGTGTGGCACACCTTACTGGCTATCGCTTCACCGATGGCATCATTTGGGGTGGCATCGCTGGCGGCGGGGTTGGCTGGGCTGCACTGACGCTGTGTCGTCGCCGGTTGGCGCCCTGACACTTCATTCCATCCGACAGCACTTCACAGCGCGGACTGACTCACGCATCAGACCGCACATGAGAGAGATGCGAGCAGGGACACCACGAGTGCCTTCTGCAGTCACGGCCGACAGCCCAGCCGATGCGCACGCGGGAGCGCCGCTGCACCACCTCAGCGCATTGGCTTGAATCGCGGTGACGCAGCACTGCGCCTATGCCATCGCTTCGTCGGGATCCAACGCCACTGCCGCCTGCTGCGCGCGATCGAATCGCTCGCGCGCGGCGCGGATGCTGCCGTGGTTTTCGCCCGCCCACGTGAGCAGTTGCGAGACCGGGCCGAGGAGTGAAATTCCCAGCTTGGAGAGCGCGTATTCCACGCTCGGCGGCTTGGTGGCGTAGACCTTGCGGGTGATCATGCCGTTGCGCTCAAGATTGCGCAGCGTCTGGGTCAGCATGCGCTTGGAGATGTCCGGCACGGCGCGCTGGATGGCACTGAAGCGGGATGGGCCGGGGATCAGCGTCAGCAGGATCAGCAGGGTCCACTTGTCGCCGATCTGGTCGAGTACATCGCGCACCGGGCACTTGGTGGCGTCGAAGGGTCCTTCCAGGGACGGCGGCAGCGGGAACAGGGCAATCGCATTCACGTGGGGTATCTCACGGTAACCAGGGGGAGCGAAACTGCCTCCTTGCGGAGGCCGGGGCGGGGCTGACACTATGCGGGCGACCAATGAGGTCTAGATAGTAGACCAAATCTCTTATGCAAACCTAACGGAGCCCGTCATGACATCTACATCCCCCCTGATTCTTGTCACCGGCGCCAGCGGGCAGTTGGGTGCGCTGGTTGTCCAAGCGCTGCTTGGCCATCTGCCTGCCAACCGCATCGTAGCAACGGCGAGGGATACCGCGTCACTTGCCGAGTTCGCAAAACGCGACATCGCGGTACGTCAGGCCGACTATGCGAACCCGCAAAGCCTGGACACCGCCTTCGCCGGCGTGGGCCGCGTGTTGCTGGTCTCGTCCAATGCGGTCGGCCAGCGCGTGCCGCAACACCGCAACGTGATCGAGGCTGCAAAGCGCGCCGGGGTGGAGCTGCTGGCGTATACGAGCATCCTGCATGCCGATACCAGCACGCTGTCGCTGGCCGCCGAGCATGTGGCCACCGAGGCGCTGCTGCGCGAGAGCGGCGTGCCGCACGCGTTGTTGCGCAATGGCTGGTACACCGAGAACTACACCGGCTCGATCGCCGCAGAAGTCGCCCACGGCGCGGTGATCGGCAGTGCGGGCGACGGCAAAATCAGCGCCGCCACGCGCGCCGACTATGCTGCGGCGGCGGCTGCAGTACTGGCTTCGGACGCCCCACAGGCCGGCCAGGTGTACGAACTGGCAGGCGATGCCGCTTTCACGATGGCCGAGTACGCCGCCGAGGTGGCGCAGCAGTCGGGCAAGCCGGTGGCCTATCACGACCTGCCGGAAGCCGATTACGCGGCAGCGCTGGTGCAGATCGGCCTACCGGCCGGCTTTGCGCAGGTGCTGGCGCAGTGCTCGGCCGCCTCGCGCGACGGCGCCCTGTTCGATGAGAGCCAGACGCTGGGCCGGTTGATCGGCCGCCCCACCACGCCGTTGCGCGACACGGTGGCGGCGGCACTCGCGGCGCGCTGAGTCACGGCGCGACCACTGCGCTGCCCAGCGTTCGGCACGCAGTGGTTCGCGCAGCGTTGAGCAAGTGCGACGTGGCCCCTTGGAACCCGGCGAACTTCGTGGCGCTTCACCGCATGCAACCAGCGGCGGTGGCTGGCTGGTCGGCGTGGCTGCGTGTGTCGGGATGATCTCCAGTGCGTTGGACCAGTGGCACTGGTTCAGGCGATCGGGTGTGGCGCTGCTCTGAACGGCCGATCAGCCGCCGTGCGCGTCTCGGTTGGTCAACGCGTGGCGCGGTGAGCGCGCCGATGCGGCACTGGGTTGCTGCCAGCGCTGGAGACCTGCACGGCCTGGCGCTGCGCGACATAGTCCCCCGCGCAGCAGACGGCCGCGTGACCGGGCCGATGTCGCCGCCGGTGACACGTGCCTGCCGATACCCAGTGGTGGCGCAGACGCTGTCCACGCTGGCGAGTCCAGCAGAGCACGCCGCGCAGCCATCGGCGATGGGCCACGTCGAAAGCTTGGACGGCCCGTGCGCAATCTCCGCCATGCCCACGACCACACCTTCCGAATCCAGTTCTGTCGATCGTCTGCACACCATCGTGCGCAGCTGGGCCCGCCTCACGTTGGTCGCATAACTGCCATCGCCCCGACACGACCGTGACACAAGGGCCACGGCAGCGAGGTCCGCCAGTGTCACCAAACTGACATCAAATCTAAATATAACTGCTGCCATTGCCGCTACGTCAGGACGACCGGCGCCTGGCAGGCGCTTCCACGCCGTGCAGCCGCCTTCTTGGCAGCACCGGATCGACGCAGCCGCCGACCCGTTTCCCTTGCACGAGCCGGACCAATGAAAAAACGCAATTTCGCCACTGTTCTGTGCGCCCTCAGCGCGACCGCCAGCGGCAGCACGCTGGCCGCCGAGCTGGAGCTGTACGTCGACCGCAAGACCAAGCAGATCTTCGCCGAGCCGGCGCCAGGGCGCGACAAGCTGGGCACCTTCGTGCAGGTGGACGAAAACGGCAAGCTGCCGGCGTCGGCGATGCCGGCAACGCCTGCGCAACCGCTCCCGCCCGCGCCGGGCGCCGCCACGCCCGCCGACACTGCCGTTGCCCAGGCCGCGCCTGCGCCGGCGCCCGCTGCAACGCCAGCGCCGGCCAAGTCCGGCGACGCCGGCAAAAAGTGGTACGACAAACTCAGCCTGCGCGGCTACACCCAGATCCGCTACAACCAGGGCATCGGCGGCGATGCGCAGGACCTGCGCGCGCCGGGCGACCGCTTTATCGGCAACGACCAGAGCCTGGGCATCCGCCGCGCGCGCCTGGTGCTGAGCGGCGATCTCAACGAGCACGTGTCGCTGTATTTCCAGCCGGATTTCGCCAGCACGCCCACCGGCTCCACCACCTCCAACTTTGCGCAGCTGCGCGATGCCTACGCCGATATCTTCTTCGACAAGAAGCGCGAATATCGCGTGCGTGTGGGTCAGTCGAAAATGCCGTACGGCTGGGAAAATCTGCAGTCCAGCCAGAACCGGCTCTCGCTGGATCGCGCCGATGCACTCAACTCCGGCCTGCGCGACGAACGCGATATCGGTGCGGTGTTCTATTACAGCCCCACCGTGGCCAAGGGCCGCTTCCAGGACCTGGTCAAGTCGGGGTTGAAGGGGTCCGGCGATTACGGCGTGATCGGTGCCGGTGTGTACAACGGCCAGGGCGCCAACCGCGCCGAGCGCAACGACAGCATGCACGCGGTGGTGCACGCCACCTACCCGTTCAAGTTCGCCAACGGCCAGTACCTGGAAGTGGGCGCCGACGCCTACGCCGGCCGCTTCGTGCCGACTTCGGCGGCAGTGAATATCGGCGGCCGCAGCTTTACCCCGGCCATCACCGAGCCCAATGGCTATACCGACCAGCGCGTGGCCGCGCACATCATCTACTACCCGCAGCCGTTCGGACTGCAGGCGGAGTGGACGGTGGGCCGTGGCCCGGAACTGGATGTGGCCCAACGCCGCATCCGCACCCGCTCGTTGAGCGGCGGCTACGTGCAGGCCATGTTCAAGCACGACTTCAACTACGGCACCTTGCTGCCCTACCTGAAATGGCAGACCTACCGCGGCGGCTCCAAGTTCGACACCAATGCCCCGCGCATGCGTCTGGACGAAGTGGAAGCCGGTGTCGAATGGCAGCCGATGGATGCGCTGGAACTGGTGTTCGCCTATTCGAAGATGAAGCGCACCGACGTCAGCACCGCGCCGTATCCGGTGGTGGAAGGCGATTTGCTGCGCCTGCAGTTGCAGGTCAATTACTGAGCAAGGTCGGCAGCGCCGGTCATGGCCGGCGCATTCGTGTGCGGCTGCGCACGTTCGCGCCGGGATCTTCATGCACGCAGGTGCCTGCGCGATGCTGCCAGCCCCGCGCGTGGTGACGCGCTCACTGGAACGCAGATGCACATCAAGGCCACGGTGGAGCGACTTCCCGGCGGGATGATGCTGGTCCCCCTGTTGCTTGGGGCGGTTTGCCACACGCTCTGGCCGCAGGCCGGCAGCACCTTGGGATCTTTCAGCAACGGGCTGATCAGCGGCACCGTTCCGATCCTGGCGGTGTGGTTCTTCTGCATGGGGGCAACCATCCAGCTGCGCGCCTCCGGACGGGTGCTGCGCCGTTCGGGCAGCTTGGTGCTGACCAAGATCGCCGTGGCCTGGCTGGTGGCAGTCCTGTGCGCACCGCTGCTTCCCATCGGCGGCGTGCCGAACGGGCCGCTGGCCGGGATGTCGGTCCTGGCGCTGGTGGCTGCGATGGACATGACCAACGGCGGGCTGTACGCCGCGTTGATGCAGCAATACGGCAGCAGCGAAGACGCAGGGGCGGTGGTGCTGATGTCGCTGGAATCGGGCCCGCTGATCTCCATGCTGATCCTGGGTGCCAGCGGCCTGGCCAGCTTCGACCCACTGCTGTTCGTCGGTGCGGTGCTGCCGCTGTTGCTGGGCTTTGCGCTCGGCAACCTCGATGCGCAATTGCGGCAGTTCTTCGCGCAGGCGACCACGACGCTGGTGCCCTTCTTCGGCTTCGCGCTCGGCAACACGCTGGATCTGTCCACCATCGCCCACACCGGCGCAAGCGGGGTGCTGCTGGGCGTGGCAGTCATCGTGATCACCGGGCTACCCCTGCTGCTGGCCGACCGCTGGATCGGCGGCGGCAACGGCACGGCCGGGGTGGCGGCCTCCAGCACCGCCGGTGCCGCCGTGGCCACTCCGGCGCTGATCGCCGGCATGGCACCGCAGTTCGCACCCGCCGCGCCGGCCGCGACGGCGCTGGTGGCCAGCGCGGTCATCGTCACCTCGTTGCTGGTGCCGTTGCTGACGGCCTTGTATGCACGCCGTGGGGTTGCACGCAGCGGCTGAGAGCCGGGCGGGTGTCATGCGGCCTGCGATGGGATGCGTGGGCCATGCGCGTTGCGCCATGCATGGCGCCGGCGCGATCAGGCGCCGGCGACGCCCGTGCGCAGCCGCTGGCGATGATATGGACGATGTCCACGAATCGGCATCTGCCGCGTTTGCGCGCACCCCGGGCCCGCCCGACGGCACGGGGCACACTGCTGTGGCAATGGGACTAGGAGCGGCTAATAAAACTTAGCGAGTGGCCGTGAGGTGGGCGCGGACGGCGTGCTCAGAACCGCAATGTACAAGCGGTACATGAGAATTCCGAGCACCGGCCGCGCCCGCCTGACGGCTGCGTAGGAGTGTTGTTAGTTGCCCTAAGCCGACAGCTCGTCACGCACGATCTGCGCGCCTGCACTGAGCGCACCGAGCTTGCCGCGCGCCACGTGCCGGGCGAGCGGCGCCATGCCGCAGTTGGTGGAGGGATAGAGCTTGTCGGCATCGACGAAGCGCAGCGCCTTTCGCAGCGTCTCGGCCACTTCCTGCGGTGTTTCGATGGTGGTGCTTGCCACGTCGATGGCACCGACCATCACCTTCTTGCCGCGAACGAGTTCGATCAGATCGATCGGCACGTGCGAGTTGTGACATTCCAGCGAAATGATGTCGAGCGAGGATGTTTGCAGCTTGGGAAACGACTCTTCGTACTGGCGCCACTCCGAGCCCAGCGTCTGCTTCCAGTCGGTATTGGCCTTGATCCCGTAGCCATAGCAGATGTGGACGGCGGTCTCGCACTTCAGCCCTTCCACCGCGCGCTCCAGGGTGGCAACGCCCCAGTCGTTGACCTCGTCGAAGAAGACATTGAAGGCCGGTTCGTCGAACTGGATGATGTCCACGCCGGCCGCTTCGAGTTCCCTGGCTTCCTGATTGAGGATCTTGGCAAACTCCCACGCCAGTTTTTCGCGGCTTTTGTAGTGCGCATCGAAGAGGGTGTCGATCATCGTCATCGGGCCGGGCAGCGCCCACTTGATCGGCTGGCGGGTCTGCTGGCGCAGGAACCTGGCGTCGTCCACGAACACCGACTTTGGGCGGCTGACCGCGCCGACGACGGTCGGCACGCTGGCGTCGTAGCGGTCGCGAATCCTGACCGTCTGCCGCTTTTCGAAATCGACACCGCTGAGATGTTCGATAAACGTGGTGACAAAATGCTGACGGGTCTGTTCGCCGTCGCTAACGATATCGATGCCGGCGTGCTGCTGTTCCTGCAGCGACAAACGCAGCGCGTCCTGCTTGCCTTCGATCAGTTCGGCGTCCTGCAATTTCCAGGGCGACCAGAGCGTTTCGGGCTGGGCAAGCCAGGACGGCTTGGGCAGGCTACCGGCGGTTGAGGTGGGAAGCAGCTTTGTCATGATGAGTAATGGGATGGGTTCTGGTTGATTAGGAAGCGTGGCTGGAGGCCCACTGCGCAAGAAGGTTGCCGTAGGGCCGGATGAAGTGCTCTTCGGTGAACTTTCCCTGCGTCACGGCGAGCTGGCTGCGCTCTTGGCGGTCGTAGACGATCTGGGTGGACGAATAGTCCTGATGCTTCAGGCTGGGCCGATAGGTCGGCCCTGCTGCAGCGTTGGCGTTGTAGATCTCTGGCCGGTAGATCTTCTGGAATGTCTCCATCGTGGCGATGGTGCCGATCAGCTCCAGGTTGGTGTAGTCGCCGAGCAGGTCGCCGAAGAAGTAGAACGCCAAGGGCGCAACGCTGTTGGGCGGCATGAAATAGCGCACCTGCAGGCCCATCTTTTCGAAATACTGGTCGGTCAACGAAAACGCGTCCTGGCGGTATTCGATGCCCAGGATGGGGTGCCGGTTTCCGGTGCGGTGATAGGTTCTGCTGGTGGAGACGCTGATGCAGATGACCGGCGGCTTCCGGAAGTGCGCGCAGTACGCGGGCGAATGCACGAAGTGCTTGAACAGCTTGCCGTGCAGCTCGCCAAAATCGTCCGGGACGTTGAAGCCGGACGCATCCTGGTTGTGCGCGGGCAGCAGCACGCTGAAATCGTAGTCGCGCACGTAGGAGGAGAAATTATTGCCGGCAATGCCGTCGATACGCGCGCCGGTGTGGCGATCGACGATGGTGGGCTTCAATATCTCGATCAACGGAAACGCATCGTCCAGCGCGCGTTCGCCGATGTGCATTTCGACGGAGATGATGTCCAGCTCCACCGCGTAACGGTCGCGGTCGGGGTTATCCCAGTGCGCCAGCTCGTTGCAGCGGTTGTCGATCATCGCCAGCGTGTTACGCAGGTTTTCCTGACGTCGCTGACCCCTGGCCAGGTTGGCGAAATTGGTCGTGTTGCGCGTCGTGGCCGAGGGACGGTAGTCCTCATCGAAGCGCAGGCTCTTGATGGTGAAATTCAATGCGTGAGTCATTGCGAACCGATGCCTTGTTTCTAAGATGGGAACGCGCGCATGCGCTGCGTAACGGGTCATGCCGGCGGCATGCAGGCCGGGAAGTGGATCAGCGCGCGCTTGCCGACCGGTCTGGTTCCCTGGCTACCGCGAGCTGGGCCCTCAGGCCGCAGCCACGCCCGGCGCGGCGATCGACCGTGCATGCCCGGTCAGCTCGATCAACGGCAATGCCCGCTGCACCGCCAGCCTGGCCCGTTCGGCCAGCGCGTCGTTGTGCACGCGGTAGTCCAGAAAGTCGCGGTCGGTTGCGTAGACGCCCAGCGGCAGGGTGCGTGCCTGGAAGAAGCTGAAAAGCGGACGTAGCTGATGGTCGATCACCAACGCATGGCGCTCGCTGCCCCCGGTTGCGGCGAGCAGCACGGGCGTGTCGATCAACGCGTCTTGATCAATGAAATCGAAGAAATGCTTGAACAGTCCGGTGAAGGAGCCGCGGTAGACCGGTGTTGCCACCACCAGGACGTCGGCCTGCTCCACCAGGCAGAGCGCCTGCTCCACCGTGTGGGGCACTTGGGTACGCCAGAGCGCGCCCGCGAAGTGCGGCGCCAACGCTCCAAGTTCGACCAAATGGCGCTCGCACGGCGCCTGATCGGCGATCAACTCCAGCAGGTGCTCTGCCAGGGCGACGGCCTTGGAGGGGCGTTGCATCCCGCCGGAGACCGCAACGACGCGGAGTGGGTGTTTGACAGTCATGCTGGGCAACCTTACGCAGTGGGGACGTCGTGCAGTGCGCCAGGACGCTTGCGGCCCGACCCATCGGCCGCGCCTGGTCCGAACCCGTTCACACGGCAGCGGCTGAACGACGAGTCCCGATGCTAGGGCTCGCATTCGATGAAGTAAAATGGTGTTATTTCAACAATCCATGAATTCGGATCATTGAATGCTTGAGCGCATCCATCTCACCATCGTCCAGCAGGTCGAGCAGCAAGGCTCGCTGACTGCCGCCGCAGGCGTGCTGAATCTGACCCAGTCGGCGCTGAGCCACAGCATGAAGAAGCTGGAACAGCAGCTGGGCACCGACATCTGGTTGCGCGAGGGGCGCAGCCTGCGGCTGACCCAGGCCGGCCAGTACCTGCTGGCGGTGGCGAACCGGGTGCTGCCGCAACTGGATCTGGCCGAAGAGCGGCTGGGGCAGTTTGCCCAGGGCGAGCGCGGTGCGCTACGCATCGGCATGGAATGCCATCCCTGCTACCAGTGGCTGCTCAAGCTGGTGGCGCCGTATCTGGCCACGTGGCCGGATGTGGATGTGGATGTGAAGCAGAAGTTCCAGTTCGGCGGCATCGGCGCGTTGTTCGGCTACGAGATCGATCTGCTGGTCACGCCCGACCCGCTGTTCAAGCCAGGGCTCAGGTTCGAGCCGGTGTTCGACTACGAGCAGGTACTGGTCGTGGCCAAGCGCCATGCGCTGGCGTCGGCGGCCTACGTCAAGCCACAGCAGCTCACACGCGAAGTGCTGATCAGCTACCCGGTGGATCTTGAGCGCCTGGATATCTACAGCCAGTTCCTGTTGCCGGCCGGCGTCACGCCGCGGCGCCACAAGGCCATCGAAACCACCGACATCATGATGCAGATGGTGGCCAGCGGCCGCGGCGTGGCCGCCATGCCGCGCTGGCTGGTGGAGGAATATGCGTCCAGGATGGACGTGGTGCCGGTGCGGCTGGGTGCGCGCGGCATCCCCAAGCAGATCTATCTGGGCGCGCGCGAGGCGGACATCGCGATCGATTACCTGCGCGCCTTCATCGAACTGGCGCGCGCGCCCGCCAATGCCACTGCCTACACGCAAGGACCCCACTGATGGATTCCACTGCCCAACGCATGCCACTTCCACTGCCTGATGGCCACGCCAAGGTCTTGCTGCATTCGTGCTGCGCGCCGTGCTCTGGCGAGGTCATGGAGGCGATGTTGGCCTCCGGCATCGACTACACCATCTTTTTCTACAACCCCAACATTCATCCGCGCAAGGAATACGAGCTGCGCAAGGATGAGAACGTGCGTTTTGCCGAACAGTTCGGCGTGCCCTTCATCGATGCCGACTACGATCGGGACAACTGGTTCGAGCGGGCGCGCGGGATGGAAAACGAACCTGAGCGCGGCGTGCGTTGCACCATGTGCTTTGACATGCGCTTCGAACGCACCGCGCTGTATGCCCACGAGCACGGCTTTCCGGTGATCACCAGTTCGCTGGGCATCTCGCGCTGGAAAAACATGCAGCAGATCAACGACTGCGGCATTCGCGCCGCGTCCAGGTATCCCGGCTTGATGTATTGGGAGTACAACTGGCGCAAGGGCGGTGGCGCCTCGCGCATGATTCAGATCAGCAAGCGCGAGAACTTCTATCAACAGGAATACTGCGGCTGCGTCTATTCCCTGCGCGACACCAATCGGCATCGTGTGGACAGCGGCCGCAAGCGCATTCAACTCGGTGTGAAGTTCTACGGCGATGACGCGCCGGAAGACTGAGCCTTTCGCCAGTCCAGCGGAGACCACATGGGGATTTTGGCTCCTTTCCGCTGGATCAGTGCGTCGTGGCGATGCCACCCAATCATCATGACAAGACGGCAAGACCCGTGATTTCTACCGACACGCCGAACTTCGCGAGCACCGTGACCGAGGCCTATTCGCTGGAGGTCAGCGCCAAGGACATCGGCGCGCTGACCAATGCGGCCCCACGCATCCTGCCTGGCTGCGCCATGTTCATTCCCTACCTGCCAGGCCAAAACGAGGCTGTGCGGCTGGCCGCAGCACAGAGGGTGCGTCGCCTTGGTTTCGAACCTGTGCCCCATCTTTCCGCGCGTCGCATCGGCTCGCTCGAAGAACTGCAGGCATGTGTCGCGCGCCTGGTCGATGAGGCCGGCGTCACCCGCTGCCTGGTGATTGCGGGCGATCCTTCCACTCCGAAGGGACCGTTTCCCGACAGCGTGTCGCTGATCGAGACGGGTGTGTTTGAACGCTCAGGCATCGGCACCATCGGCGTAGCGGGTCACCCGGAGGGGCATCCGATCCTGCGCACGACAGAACAATGGGACGTGCTGGAACGCAAGTGTCGCAGCATCCAGGAGCGCGGCATGGCGCCCCTGATCGTGACGCAGTTCGGGTTCGACGCCGACATCGTGGTGACCTGGCTGGAAGCGTTGCGCGCGCGTGGCATGACGCATCCGGTGCGGGTGGGCGTGCCTGGTCCTGCCAGTGTCGCCGTTCTCGCACGCTATGCGGCAAGCTGCGGTGTCGGCGCCTGCGCGTCGGTGCTCTCAAACTATGGCATTTCCATTGGCAAGTTATTCGGCAACGCGGGGCCGGATCGCTTTGTCGATCGCCTCGCCAGCCGCCTGACAGAAGCCCATGGAGATGTCCGCCTGCACCTGTTTCCGTTCGGCGGCATCGCCCAGTCTGTGGAGTGGGTTGCGCACTATCGCTCGCGTGCTTCGCAGCAAGATCGCATGCGTTCCGTGCGCGCCGATCAGGCCTGACAGCAACCTGTCCGTGTGCCAATCGGCGCGGGCTTGAGACGGTCACACCGCTGCTAATCTGGCTATCCAGCCGTGGCAAGGCCGACGAGGATGAGAACAGCTGAATGCGCTGTATGCGTCATGGGTCAAGGCCATCTGGCCGCTCCAGCTAAATCGCAAGAGGTTGAAGAGAGAATTGCGTGTTCCTGCGCTGCACGCGCTTCTCTAAACAACACCGCGTCCGCGACCCCGATCACCATCAGCATTGCTTGATTTCTAACGACTTGCGCGCGGCACCGCGAGTGTTGCAGCGCACAGCAGACCTGTCACAAGAGCGCGGTATAACCGTCTACGAATCGCGGCGAGGGGGCGCTGCATCCGATGTCGTTGCCGTGCGCGATGGCATCGCTTCTGCAATGCTCACGGAGAGATCTGCCATGCCGAAGCCGTCGCCGTTGTCGCTGTTGTGCTCCCTCTCATTGCTCTGCGCGCCGCTTGCGGCAGCCGAGTTGCAGCCCAAACAATTGGCTGGCCCACCGGAAGAGTTCGCGCAGATGCGTGCGCCAGATCCGGCCGAGTCGGCGATTCTGTCCAAGAGTGCATTGCTGCCGGTGGAACTGGCACCGGCCGGTCAATCCGCGCGCTGGCAAGGCAGCTTGCCGGTGGAAAACGGGCACCTGCGCTTCATGGTGCTGGCCGGCGATCAGGCCTGGGAGGCGGCAGTGGCTGCACCTCAGCTTGCCGGCGCGCGCACCGCCGCCGTGGCGACGCCGCTGCAAGCGCAGCGCACGCTGCTGGGCACCGCCGAGCACGGCACCAGCGGCGTGCGCTACGCCGTGGAGTCGGCGCGCAACGGCGCCTGGTCATTGACGCTGCAGTCGTCCTCGCCGGTGGCGCAGCGTGGCTACGTGCTGATGGAAGGCGATGCGCGCACGCAGCTTGCTTCGTACCTGCGCACGCGTCAGCAACAGGTTGGCCAGTCGCTCACGCTCAACGCGTTGCTGAGCGGCAACGATGTACGCGGCGCCACACTGCTGACGGCACAAGCCGGAACGATCGACGAAGCAAGCCTGCGTGTGATCGATCCGCAAGGCGGTGTGCGCAGCCTGCCGATGGCCGACGACGGCAAGCACGACGATGGCGCCGCTGGCGATGGCGTGTACGGCGGCACATTCCAACCGACCAGCGAGGGTACCTGGATTGCCCAGGTCGTCGTGCATGGGCATGACCAGGCCGGCCAGCCGTTCGTGCGGACCAGCGAGCATGTGGTGCCGGTGGTGGATACGTCGCTACGTCTGCTCGGCAATGCCCTGGGCGCACGTGCTGCAGCGGGCACGCGGCTGACGATCGCGCTGCCAGTGGCTGCGCGAGGCAACGCGCCGTCGCATTACCGCGTGTTCGGCCAGGTCTGGGGCACCGATGCCAAGGGCAAGGACATCCCGGTGGCCTGGATCGGCGGCATGCTGACGCCGCAACAAGGCCAGCTCCCGCTAAGCCTGGACGAACGCTGGATTGCGCGCGCCGGTGCGCGTGCGCCGTTTACGCTGCGCAGCCTGCGCATCGAAGACCCGGACCATTACATCCCGTTGGTGCAGGCCGCCACGCTACCGTTGCAGGTGCCCGCGTTGCGACGCGCCAGCATCGCGCGCGCCAGCACGGCAATCGATGAAAGCATGCGCATGGGCCCGCGCCCGACTGCGTTGGCGTCTGCGATGACAACGGCAAAGCCTCAGGCCGCCGGTTCGCAGTTGGTGCTGGTGCACGGCTATTGCTCCAACGGCGTATGGCCACAGGCGCAATTCACCAACGCCTCGACCTTCCTGGATGCCAAGCAGAACCGCAGCAACGATCAGTTCGCGCAGCGAATCGCGCAGTTCGCCAGCCAATGGTCGTCGTTCTCCACGGTCGCGCACAGCCAGGGCGGCATGGCGGCGCTGCACCTGTATGCCTACTACTGGAGCGGGCTGGATAACGCCACCGGTGGGCGAGTGATGCAATCGGTGGGCACGCCGTATCAAGGCACCAATCTGTCTGGGGTGCTGGCCGCGGTGGGTTCGTGGTTCGGCGTGGGCTGCGGCACCAATAGCGACATGACCTACGACGGCGCCAAGGCCTGGCTGGCCGGCATCCCGGCCGATGCACGCGCCAAGGTCAACTACTACACCACCTCGTTCGCCAAGACCAACTGGTACACCAACGACTACTGCAACGCTGCCTCGGACCTGGTGTTGAACGACCCGGAAGACGGCACGGTGGAGCAGGTCAATGCGCAGCTGCCGGGTGGCGTGAATCGCGGCCATACCACCGGCCAATGCCACACCACCGGCATGCGCGACCCGGCGCAGTATCTGGATGCCAATCGCAACGCGGTGATGAATGCGAATGCGGCGCGTTGAGGGCCGGGATGATCAGCCATTAGGCTGCTGAAAAGCCAGGGAATCGGGATTAGGGATTGGGCAAGGCGCTGTCCCGGGCACGTCCCCGGTGCAGCGCCGATTTGACCAGGTGCCTAAGCTGACGCTGGTGCAGTTTGATCGGAATATGTTTGTTGTAGGAGCGGCTTCAGCCGCGACAGGCATGACCGACAATGTCTGTCGCGGCTGCGCCGCTCCTACGAGCGTGCGGGCAATACGCTAACGCGCCGCACCCGCCACAGACGCGCCGCTCTGCGCATCGGCGCCACCGCCGAGCACCTTGTACAAGGTCACCCGATTGCTCGCCTCGGTCAGCCGCAAGCTGATCAATGTCTGTTGCGCGCTGTAGAGCGTGCGCTGCGCATCCAGCGTCACCAGGTAACTGTCCACGCCATGGCGATAGCGCGCATCCGACAGGCTGAAGCTGCGTTGTGCGGCGTCCACCATCGCCTGCTGCGCATGCATGCGTTCTTCGAGCTGCGTGCGTTCGGCCAGTGCATCGGCCACTTCACTGAAGGCGGTCTGGATCGCCAATTCGTATTGCGCAATGGTGATGTCCTTTTCCAACGTGGCCACATCCAGTTCGGCCTTCAACGCGCCGGCACGGAAGATCGGCAAGCTCACGCTGGGCGAGAACGACCATGTATGGTCGCCATCGAACAGGCTGGATAACGCATCGCTGCCGCGCCCGGCATTGGCGGTCAACGAGATGGTGGGGAAGAAGGCCGCACGTGCTGCGCCGATATCTGTATTGGCGGCCTTGAGCGTGTGCTCGGCCGACAGCACGTCCGGGCGCTGCAACAACACCCGCGATTCCAGCTGGGCAGGCAACGGCGCCAGCGCCACGCCCGTCTCGATCGCATCGCTGGCAGGCAACAACGCAGCCGGCACCGGCGTGCCCACGACCAGATTCAAGGCGTTGCGCGACTGCGCCAGCTGGGTGGTGTAGTTGGCCACATCAGCGCGCGCGCTTTCCACGCTGGTCTGGATCTGCGCCAGATCCAGACCGGAGACGATGCCGTTGTCGTGCTGCAGCTCGGTCAGACGCAAGGTCTTGCGTTGGCTGTCCATGGTCTGCTGCGCGAGCGCCAGGCGCTGCTGATCGGCGGCAACGGTCAACCAGTCGTTGGCCACTTCAGCGACCAGACTCAGACGCGTGCTGCGCTGGGTTTGCTCACTGGCAAGATAGGTTTCCAGGGCCTGGTTCTTGAGGCTGCGGATGCGGCCGAACAGGTCCAGCTCCCAGCTGCTGATGCCCACCTCGCCGCTGGCGCTGCGGATGATCTGCGGGGCGCCGGTGAAACTGGTCGCTGCCGCAGCGCGCTGCGCGGTATGCGAGACGGTGGCATCGACGGCGGGAAACAGGCTCGCACGTTGGATGCGGTACTGCGCGCGTGCCTGCTCGATATTGAGCACTGCCACACGCAGGTCGCGGTTGTTGTCCAACGCCAGCGCGACCACCTGCTGCAGACGCGCATCGGTCACCACCTGCCGCCAATCCACAGCGGCTGCATTCGGCATGCCGGTGCCTGCGTTGCCGGTGCTGCCGGTGTCGCCGATCACCCCGGGCACCGGCGCATCCGGGCGCGCGTAATGCGGTGCCATGCTGACGCAACCACTCAAGGCGATGGCGCAGGCCGCTGCCACACTTGCAAAGCTAAAGCGCATCACGGGGCCACCTCGGACGTCTCAGCGGCTGTCGCGTGATCAGACGCCTTGCCCGGAAACACGCTGCGCACCATCACGTAGAACAACGGCACGAAGAAGATGCCCAGCAGCGTAGAGACCAGCGTGCCACCGAGCACGCCGGTGCCCAGCGAATGGCGTCCACCGGAGCCGGCGCCGCTGCTGACCACCATCGGCAGCACGCCGAGCAGGAACGCCAGCGAGGTCATCACGATCGGGCGCAAGCGCATGCGCGCGGCATGCAAGGTCGCTTCGATCAGCGGCTGGCCCTTTTCTTCCAGTTCCTTGGCGAACTCCACGATCAGGATGCCGTTCTTGGCCGCCAGGCCCATCGTCGCCAGCAGGCCGACCTGGAAATAGATGTCGTTGGAGAGCCCGCGCAGCCACGTTGCCAGCAGTGCGCCGACGATGCCCACCGGCACCGCCAGCATCACCGAGATCGGGATCGACCAGCTCTCGTACAGCGCGGCCAGGCACAGGAACACGAATACCAGCGACACCGCGTACAGCATCCAGGTCTGCGCGCCGGCAGCCTGCTCCTGGTAGGACATGCCCGACCAGGCGTAACCCACGTCCTTGCCGATCTTGCCCACCAGCCCGGCGATGCCGTTCATCGCTTCGCCGGAACTGATGCCACTGGCAGCGCTGCCGGTGATCTCCATCGACTCCACGCCGTTGAAGCGGCTCAGCACCTGCGGCGCATACGCCCACGCGCTGCTGGAAAACGCCGAGAACGGCACCATCTCCGAACTGCTGTTGCGCACGTACCAGCGGCCGATGTCGGCAGGCAGCATGCGCGCGCTCGGCTCGCCCTGCACGTACACGCGCTTGACCCGGTTGTTGTTGAGGAAATCGTTGACGTAGCTGCCGCCCATCACCGTGGCCAGCGTGGTGTTGATGTCCGCCGCATCCAGGCCGAGCGCGCCAGCCTTGGCGTCGTCGATCTGCACGCGGTAGGTGGGCGCATCCTCCAGGCCGTTGAAGCGCACGGCGGTCAGGTCCTTGTCGGCGTTGGCCAGTTGCAGCAGTTGCTGCCTGGCGGTGACCAGCGCGTCGTGGCCCTTGCCGGCCACGTCCTGCAACTGCAGGGTGAAACCGGAACTGGTACCCAGGCCGTTGATCGCCGGCGGCGACAGTGCGAACACCTGCGCATCGGGCAGCGCGCCCATCATCGCGCCGGTGATGCGGTTGGCGATCTCCTGCGCAGGCGCATCGCGCTGCGCCCAATCCTTGAGCTTGATGAAACCCATGCCCGAGTTCTGGCTGCTGCCAGCAAAGCTGAAGCCGGAGATGGTCATCATCCCCGCCACTTCCGGTTGCTTGAGGATGAAGTCGGTGGCCTGATCGATCGACTGCTGCGTGCGCTGCTGCGTGGCGCCGGCCGGTGTGGTGAACATCACCATCAGCATGCCCTGGTCTTCGTCGGGCAGGAACGAACTGGGCAGGCGCCAGAACAACAGCGCCATCACCACCAGCAGCGCCAGGTAGACCAGCCCGCCGAGTTTGCGATGGCCGATCAACGTGCCCACGCCGCGGCCGTAACCCTCGGCGCTGCGGTCGAAGCGGGCGTTGAACCAGCCGAAGAAGCGCCCGAGCATGCCCTGGCGCGAGACGTGTCCGCCGCGCGCGATCGGCTTGAGCAGGCTGGCGCACAATGCCGGGCTCAGGGTCAGCGCCACCAGCAGCGACAGCAGCATCGCCGCGGCGATGGTCACCGAGAACTGGCGGTAGATCTCGCCAGTGGCGCCGCCGAAGAACGCCATCGGCAGGAACACCGCGGTCAGCACCAGGGCGATGCCCACCAGCGCGCCGGAGATCTGCCCCATCGAGGTGTAGGTGGCCTGCCGCGGCGACATGCCTTGCTCGCTCATCAGGCGCTCGACATTCTCCACCACCACGATGGCGTCATCGACCAGCAGGCCGATCGCCAGCACCATCGCGAACATGGTCAGCGTATTGATCGAATAGCCGAGCAAGGCGAGCACGCCGAAGGTGCCCAGCAGCACCACCGGCACCGCGATCACCGGCACCAGCGTGGCGCGCCAGTTCTGCAGGAACAGGTACATCACCAGCACCACCAGCGCGATCGCCTCGAGCAGGGTCTTGACCACTTCCTCGATGGAAATGCGCACGAACGGCGTGGTGTCGTAGGCGATCTCGTACTTCAGCCCGGTGGGGAAGTACGGCTTGAGCTGTTCCAGCTTGTCTTCCACCGCCTTGGCCGCGTTCAGCGCATTGGCGCCGGTCGCCAGCTCCAGTCCCATGCCCGAGGCTGACTTGCCGTTGTACTTGGAACTGGATGCATACGACTTGGAACCCAGCTCCACTCGCGCCACGTCGCGTAGATACACGGTGGCGCCGCCGGGCTGCGACTTCAGCACGATCGCTTCGAATTGCGCCGGGGTCTTGAGCTTGCTGCGCGAGGTGACCGTGGCGTTGAGCTGCTGACCCTGCACCGCCGGCAACGCGCCCAGCGCGCCGGAGGAGACGTCGGCGTTCTGCGCCGAAATCGCGTTGCTCACGTCCGCGGGCATCAGCGCATAGGTGCGCAGCTTGTCCGGATCCAGCCACACCCGCATCGAGTATTCGGAGCCGAACACGTTGACCCCGCCGACACCGTTGAGCCGGCTGATCGGGTCCTGCAGCGTGGACACCATGTAGTCGCCGATGTCGGTGCTGTCCATGCTGCCGTCTTCGGAGGTGAAGGCCAGCACCATGAACATGCTGCTGCCGGTGGACTTGGTGACGGTCACGCCATTGCTCTGCACCGCCTCCGGCAGCATCGCCTCGCCCTGCGACACCTTGTTCTGCACCTGCACCTGGGCGGTGTCCGGGTCGGTGCCGGAATCGAAGGTCAGGGTGATCGAGGCGGTGTCGGCGGAACTGCTGCTGGAAGACATGTACAGCAGATGGTCCAACCCGGTCATCTGCTGCTCGAGGATCTGCGTGACCGAGTTTTGCACGGTCTGCGCCGAGGCACCGGTGTAGGTGGCGCTGACGTTGATCGTCGGCGGGGCGATGTTGGGATACTGCTCCAGCGGCAATGACAGGATCGAGAGCGCGCCGGCCAGGGTGATCACGATGGCGATGACCCAGGCGAAGATGGGACGGTCGATGAAGAAGCGGGCCATGGCGGTTCCTCAGTCGGCCTTGGGCGCCGCCGCGGCGGTGCCCTGCGTGGATGGCGACGCGTTGGCGGCCGAGTCGGCCGCAGCGGTCTGGCTCACTTCCACGGCCCTGACCTCGGCGCCGACCGACGCCTTCTGCAGGCCCTGCACGATGACCTTGTCGCCAGCCTTCAATCCCTGGCGCACCACCCACTTGTCGCCGATCGCATCGCCGGTGGTCAGCACCCGCTGCGCGACCTTGTTGTCGCTGCCGACCACCATCGCCACCGCCTGGCCCTTGCTGTTGCGGCTGATCGCCTGCTGCGGCACCAGGATGGCCTGCTCGTCCACGGCCATCGAGAGCTTCGCGGTGACATACATGCCCGGCAGCAACACCCGCTCGGGATTGGGCACCACCGCGCGCAGCTTCACCGTGCCGGTGGCGGTATCGACCGCGGCATCCACCACCTCCAACGTGCCGCTGTGTGCGTAGGTGCTGCCGTCCTCCAGTTGCAGCGTCACCTCGGCCTTGCCATCCACTGCCTTGAGCTGGCCGGCGTCGAGCTGGCGGCGCAACTGCAGCAGCTGGACGCTGGACTGGGTGACGTCCACATAGATCGGGTCCAGTTGGTTGATGGTGGCCAGCACCTCGCTCTGGCCGGCACTGACCAGCGCGCCCGGCGTGTAGCTGGAGGTGCCGATGCGGCCGGACACCGGCGCGGTGATGCGGGTGTAGTCGAGATTGATGCGCGCGGTCTGCAACGATGCCTTGGCCGCGACCACCGCTGCCTGGTTCGAGCGCAGCGTGGCCAACGCATCGTCGCCGTCCTGCTTGCTGACCGCATCCAGCCCGACCAGGGTCTGGTAGCGCTGCGCCTTGGGCCTGGCCGACAACACCGCCGCCTCGGCTTGCGCCAGATCGCCCTTGGCCGTGTCGTACGCGGCCTGGTAGCTGGCCGGATCGATTTCATACAGCACCTGCCCGGCCTGGACGTCCTGGCCTTCGGTGAACAGCCGCTTGCGCACAATGCCGCCGACCTGCGGGCGCACGTCCGAGGTGACGTAGGCCACGGTGCGACCGGACAAGGTCTGGTCCACGGCCAGCCGCTGCGCCTTCAACGTCTGCACGCCGACCTGCGTCTGCGGCATCTGCGGCGGCTGCCTGGAAGAACACGCGGCCATGAGCGTGGTCGCGGCGGCGAGCAGCAGCAAGCGCACGGACGCAGTGCGAAAACGATGGGTAGCGACGGGCAACATGCGACGAACTCACGGTTTATCCGAATGTGGCCACGCTACGGCGCGAATGTGCAGCAAATTTGGAGATTGCCGGCCGCGGCGTCGATTCGCTTGATTTCCCCTGGCCCGACCCGGCTAATACGCAGCAGCTGCGGTTACCGCGCTTCGCATCACCTCTTCGATGAAACTGGGTATCACCGCCAAGCTGTTTCTCGCCATCCTCGCCGCGTGCGTGGCAGTGCTGCTGATCAACGGCATCGCGGTGCAGGCCTTCGTCAAACGCCAGTTCCTGGACTACCTCAACGAACAGGGCGTGGAGCGCATGCAAGAGACCTTGCCGCGGGTCAGGGCCGAATACGCGCGGCACGGCAGCTGGGAGTTCGTGCGCGACAATCCCGATGCCTGGTTCGTCCTGATGCGCCCGGAGCGTGGCCCCGGCCCGCCGCGCGAGGCACCGCCGATTTCCGACCAGACCGGCGCGGTGTTTCGCTTCGCGCTGCTCGACCAGGACTACACGCCGGTGATTGGCAATCCGGATGTCGGCCGCCACGACATCCTGCGCCCGGTGGTGGTTGGCGGCCGCACCGTCGGCTGGATGGCGATGCTGCCGTTCCAGAAGGCGCTGGCAGCGGCGGACGCGCGCTTCTACGCCGCCCAGCAACGCGCGTGGTGGGCGATCGGCGGCGCCTGCCTGCTGGTCGCCGCGCTGCTCGGCTGGCTGTTGTCGCGCACCTTGCTGCGGCGCCTGCGTGGCCTGACCCAGGCCACCCACCTGCTCGCTGCGGGCGACTACGCCACCCGCATCGACGCCGCGGCGCGCGACGAACTGGGCCAGCTGGCGCGCGATTTCAACCTGCTGGCGCAAGCGTTGGAGCACAACGAACGCGCGCGGCGCGACTTCATGGCCGACATCTCGCACGAGCTGCGCACGCCGCTGGCGGTCCTGCGCGCCGAACTGGAAGCACTGCAGGACGGCATCCGGCCGATGACACCCAACTCGCTGGGGTCGCTGCACCAGCAGGTCGGCCAGTTGGGCAAGCTGATCGAGGACCTGTACGACGTGTCGCTGACCGATGTCGGTGCGCTGGCGTATCGGCGCGCTCCCGTCGATCTGGCGGTCATCCTGGCAACCGTGCTGGACGGCTTGCACGCGCGCTTTGCCGCCGCGCAGCTGCAGGTGCAGGCGCAGATCGATGCCGGCCCGCTGCAGCTGGACGGCGACGAGCGCCGTCTGCAGCAACTGCTGGGCAACCTGCTGGAAAACACGCTGCGCTACACCGACGCCGGTGGCACGGTGCAGGTGCACTGCGTGCGCCGCGGCGCGGTGCTGGAGCTGGTGGTCGAAGACAGCGCGCCAGGCGTGGATGCAGACAAGCGCGCGCGGTTGTTCGAACGCTTCTACCGCACCGAGGCTTCGCGCAATCGTGCCAGCGGCGGCAGCGGCCTGGGCCTGGCGATCTGCCGCAACATCGCCGAGGCACACGGCGGCTCGATCCACGCCGAGGCTTCCGCACTGGGCGGGCTGCGCATGGTGCTGCGCTTGCCGGCGCTGGCCGCATGAGCAGCGCGTCCCCGATCGGGCATGTGCTGATCGTCGAGGACGAACCGCGCCTGGCCGCGGTGTTGGGCGAGTACCTGCACGCGGCCGGCTATTCGCACGACTGGATCGCCGATGGCGCGCAAGCGTTGGGCGCATTCCGCGCGCAGCAGCCGGACCTGGTGTTGCTGGACCTGATGCTGCCCAACCGTGGCGGCCTGGACATCTGCCGCGACCTGCGCAAGGAAAGCGCGGTGCCGGTCATCATGGTCACCGCACGCGTGGAGGAAATCGACCGCCTGCTGGGCCTGGAGATCGGCGCGGACGACTACATCTGCAAGCCGTTCAGCCCGCGCGAAGTGGTGGCGCGTGTCCAGGCAGTGTTGCGCCGTCATCGCCACGACCCCCACGGCGCACCGGCACCGGGCCTGCATATCGACGAGGATGCCTGTCGCGCCAGCGTGGACGGCCGCGCCCTGGACCTGACCCAGGTCGAGTTCCGCCTGCTGCGCACCCTCGCCGCCGCCCCGGGGCGGGTGTACTCGCGCGAGCAACTGATGGGCCGGCTCTACGCCGACCACCGCATCGTCACCGACCGCACTGTCGACAGCCACGTCAAGAATCTACGCCGCAAGCTCGCCGACGCCGGCGGCGAGGACTGGGTCCGCTCGGTCTATGGCGCGGGGTATCGCTTCGAGCCGTGATTCGGGATTGGGGATTCGGGATTCGGGATTGGCAAGAGCGGTAGCGCCATGGCTGAAACGCAATCGGTCAAGCCGCTTTCGCGAATCCCCAATCCCGAATCCCGACTCCCCGCCTCAACGAAACACCACCGTGCGATGTCCATTGAGCACGATGCGGTGTTCGACGTGGCGGCGTACTGCGCGCGCCAGCACCAGCGATTCGGTGTCGCTGCCCAGGCGGATCAGGTCGCGCGGGGTCATGGCGTGGTCCACGCGGGCGACGTCCTGCTCGATGATCGGGCCTTCGTCCAGATCTTCGGTGACGTAGTGCGCGGTGGCGCCGATGATCTTGACCCCGCGCGCGTGCGCCTGGTGATACGGCTGCGCGCCCTTGAAGCTGGGCAGGAAACTGTGATGGATATTGATCGCGCGCCCGGCCAGTGCCCGGCACAGCTGCGGCGACAGGATCTGCATGTAGCGCGCCAGCACCACCAGATCGATCTGCAGATCATCGACCAGGGCGAGCAGCTGCGCTTCCTGCGCGGCGCGCGTGTCGGCGCTCACGGGCAGATGGTGGAAGGCAATGCCGTAGGAGGCTGCCAACGGCGCGAAGTCGGTGTGGTTGGAGACCACCGCAGCGATGTCCACCGGCAATTGCCGGCTGTGCATGCGGAACAACAGGTCGTTGAGGCAATGGCCCTGCTTGCTCACCAGCACCAGCAGGCGCGCGCGGCGGCGTGCGTCATGCAGTTGCCATGTCATCTGGAATTGATCAGCCAGCACGGCAAAGCGCTGCTCCAGCGCGGCAATGTCGGTCTTTGCCGGTTTGTGGAAATGCACGCGCAGAAAGAATCGCCCGCTTTCGTCGTCGCCGAATTGCTGCGCGTCGAGGATGTTGCAGGCCAGGTCGAACAGCAGCCCGGTCACGCGATAGACGATACCGGTGCGGTCGGGACAGGACAGGGTGAGGATGTAGTCGGAGCGCATCGGCGCATGATAGCCAATGCACGACATCACCGACGCAGTGCTTGCGTCGGTAACTTTTGCAGTGCGAACGGGTGCAAAAACCGGCGTGCCGTCCAGCCGATGTTTGACGCTCTGACCGTGGCGGCGTTGCGCTCGTACTGCAAGATGACGTGCAGCCAACATCACGTGTCGCCCGGCAGGGCCATGCGTGCACCGATGCGGATGCGCGGCACCGCCACGCACGTCCGGCATCGGCACTCAGCGCGGCGGCAAACGCAGCATCAGCCGCCGGTTGATCTCCTCCAGCTGCGCAAGCGATGCGTCCACCGATGTTTCCATGGCTTCCTGCGTGGTGATGTGTGCACGCAGATGCGCGGGGTCGGACAGCTCGCCACGCACCAGGAATACGTTCTCGCCGACTTCGCCCAGATGGCGGCTGAGCACCACGTAGTCCACCTGGTCGAAGCCATGCTGCTTGGCCAGCGGCAGCAGGCGCGCGGCCATGCGTTCGCTTGCCTGGTCCACGGGCTTGCCTAACTCGGCGTCCAGCACGCTGACCGCTTCGCGGATCTGTGCGAACAGGTAGTGGTCCGGGTGCTCGGGATGGTCGGGGCCCACCGGGCCCTGGTGGATGACCGGTGCGTCGGTCATCGCGTGCCACCGGCGCAAGCCCGTGCGCGCGGCGCGCGCGCGGCCAAGCCGAGCGTGATCTGCAGGTGTCGCATCGCATCCTCCCTGGAGCGGCGGCTGTAACGAGCCGGCATTTTAGAAGGTCCGCTGCATGTTTGGGTGAGCAAGCGGTGGGCCGTCGTGGCATGAAGCCAAGTGCCTTGCGCAGGGCTCAATCCGCGTTGCGCAAGGTGATCAGGCCACCTGCCCTGCCCGCCGCGCCGAGACGTCCGCCAGGACCGCCCAGTCTGCGTTGCCGTCGCCATGCGCAATGGCCTCGTCCAGCCCTGCGCGCAGCAGTTCGCCCAACGGCATCGGCACCTGCTTGTCGGCGCCGGCCTGGATGGCCAGGTCCACATCCTTGCGGCCCAGCGTGGCGGTGAAACCCGCCGGCAGGTATTGGCGCTGCATGATCAGCCGGCCATAGCCCTGGTAGGCGGGCGCGGCGAACAAGGTGCTGGTGAGCATGCCCAGAAATTGCGTGGCATCCACACCGTGACCGCGTGCCAGCGCACTGGCTTCGGCCATGGCGCCGATGGCGCTGGCCAGGCAGAAGTTGGCGGCCAGCTTCACTGCATTGGCCTGCTCCGGTGCGCGACCGATGTACCAGGTCTTCTGCCCCAGCGCATCGAACATCGGCTGCACCCGAGCCACGGCCGCTTCATCGCCGGCGGCCAGGATATTGAGCTTGCCGACTTCGGCTACATCCACACGCCCAAGCACCGGCGCGGCCACGTAGGCCACACCGCGTTCGGCATGCAGCGCGGTCAACTCGTGTGCCAGCGCCACCGAAATGGTGGCCATGTTGACGTGCACGCTGCCCGCCGGCAGCGCGTCCAGTACGCCACGCTCCAGCAGGGTCTGGCGCACTGCATTGTCGTCGGCCAGCATCGAAAACAGCAGCGGGCCGTGCGCGGCATCGTGCGGTTGCTCCACCACCGTGGCGCCAGCGTCGTGCAGCGGCTGGGCGCGTTCGGGCGAACGGTTCCATACGCTCAACGCGAACCCGCCACGCAGCAGGTTGTGCGCCATCGGCAGGCCCATCGTGCCCAAGCCCAGAAATCCTATCGGCATGCGGTGTCCTTGTTCGGTATGACGTCAGGTGCAGTCAGTTGGCGAACACGCCCCGCGCATCGCGCGGTTCGCAACGCAGGTATTGCGGTGCCGGCGTGACCGATGCGCCCAGTGCCGCGGCGGCATGCCACGGCCAGCGTGGGTCGTACAGGATGCCACGCGCCAGCGCGATCGCGTCGGCCTGGCCTTCCTGCAAAATCGCCTCGGCCTGCGCCGGCTCGGTGATCAAGCCTACGCCAATCACCGGCGTGTTCACCTGCGCGCGAATCTCCTGTGCGAACGGAATCTGATAGCCCGCCTGCAACGGAATCTGCTGGCGTGGATCAAGCCCGCCGCTGGAGACGTGGATGTAATGCGCGCCGCGTGCATCCAGCGCCTGCGACAAGGCAATGCTCTGCTGCACATCCCAACCGCCTTGGACCCAATCGGTGGCCGAGATGCGCACGCCAACGGCGATTTTTTCGGACACTGCCGCACGCACCGCATCGAAGATGCGTAGCGTCAGCCGCATGCGGTTTTCCAGCGACCCGCCATACGCATCGCTGCGCTGGTTGCTCAGCGGCGACAGGAACTGATGCATCAGATAACCATGTGCGGCGTGCAGTTCGATCAACTCCAGGCCCAGCCGTTCGGCACGTTTTGCCGATGCGACAAAGGCGTCCACCACGGCATCGATCCCCGCCTCGTCCAATGCCTGCGGCACCGGCTGTCCCTGCCGGAACGGCAGCGCCGATGCAGACACGGTCTGCCAGCCATGCGCATGATCGGGTGCGATGGCCTCCCCGCCTTTCCACGGCAGATCGGTCGACGCCTTGCGGCCGGCGTGCGCCAGCTGGATGCCGATCGGCATCGGCGACCAGCGTCGTACCGATTGCAACACCTCGGCCAGGGCCTGCTCGGTCGCATCGTCGTACAAACCAAGATCGGCGTAACTGATGCGCCCTTCCGGCACCACCGCCGCCGCTTCGAGAATCAGCAAGCCGGCGCCCGATTGCGACAAGGTGCCCAGGTGGATGCGGTGCCAATCGCTGGCGCGGCCGTCCTGTGCCGAGTACTGGCACATCGGCGCAATGACAATCCGGTTGGCGAGCGCGAGCGGACCGAAGGTGATGGGGGAGAACAACTGGCTCAAGGCGGCATCCACAGCTGACATGGGGTGCTTATTGCACTGCGCCGCGCGCGCCGGCACAACCGCTGCGATGGATCACTGCGTCATGCAGAGCGCGCACCGGCGTCATTGACGCTACGTACACGCGGCAGGTCCGTCGGCCCGTGCAGGAACGCCAGCGCCTGCGCACACGACTGCTCCACCTTCAACGTCAGCAGCGCGTCCGCACGCGTGCGCCCGAAGTTGAGCGCGGCGATCGGCAAGCCATTGCGCGCAGCAGTCTGCACGAAGCGAAAGCCCGAATACACCATCAGCGAGGAGCCCACCACCAGCACTGCATCGGCAGCGTGCAGATGCGCAAAGGCGCGCTCCACCCGCTCGCGCGGCACGTTCTCGCCGAAGAACACCACATCCGGCTTGAGCACGCCACCGCACACCGGGCACGGCGGCACCACGAAATGCTCGAAGGCCACATCGTCCAGATCGGCGTCGCCATCGGGCGCCTGCGCGGCCTCAAGCGCTGCCCAGCCCGGATTGGCCTGCTCAAGCAACAGTTGAAATTCGCTGCGTGGCATGCGGCGCTCGCAGCCCATGCAGCGCACCACATCGAGCCGGCCATGCAGATCGATCACCGCCTGGCTGCCAGCGGCCTGATGCAGGCGGTCCACGTTCTGGGTGAGCAGCACTTCCAACTGGCCGCGCGCTTCCAGCGCAGCGAGCGCGTGATGGGTGGCATTGGGTTGTGCCAAGCCAAAGCGCGGCCAGCCGACCAGGCTGCGCGCCCAGTAGCGCTGCCGCGTGGAGAGCTCGCCCATGAACGCCTGGAACGTCACCGGCTGTGGACGCTTCCAGCCGCCTTGCAGGTCCCGGTAATCGGGAATGCCCGAATCGGTGCTGCAGCCGGCACCGGTGAGCACGAACAGGCGCCGATGGCGCGCGATGAAGTCCTGCAGCGGGTGATCGTCGTGGGCAGGGACAGCGGTCATGTGGTAGTTCCGGAAAGCCATGGGAGCACGTTGCGCCAGCGCCACGTGCCCGGCCCGCCGCGGCGCCGTGTCGGCCGCCAGACCGGCGCGCTTGTTCGCGCATAGCTGTGCACATCACACCGTCGTCGACAAGTGAAGATGTACACCGAGTACGCGCAATGCGCCGCCCTGGATGCAGGCACGCAGACGGTACGGCATCACGCCATGGCCGCGCAGGTGGTTTCGAGCCGTTCGCGGTGGGGCATGTTGTGGCTGCCGGCGCTCAATGCGCGGCGCGTTCAGTGTTCGACAAAGCGCAGCAGATCCTGATTGAAACGCGCACTGTCCTCCAGGAACGGCGCATGCCCGGCATCCGGATACAGCACGGTCTGCGCGCGCGGCTGCAGCTGGCGCGCACGCGCCACGGTCGGCTCGGTGGCGACCAGGGCATCGCGCGCGCCGTACATCAGCAGCACCGGCAGGCGCGTGCGCTGCAGGCCGGTGGTATCGATCGACATGCCTTGCACGGCACGCTGCATGTCCCACGAGGCCAGCGATGCGTTGGCCAGCAAGGTCTCGAACACCGGCACCGGCGGTTGGGTGGCAAAGCACAGCCGCAGGAAATCCTGCACCGCCTGCAGATGCGTACGCAGATCGGGCGAAACCAGATCGCGATAGACCGCCGGATGCGCGCCCAACTGCTCTGCGCGCAGTTCGATCACACCGTCGACGTACACCACGCCGGCAAGCCCGGTATCGCCATATCGGCTCAGGTAGTTGCTGATCACCGCGCCGCCCAGGGACCAGCCCACCAGGACCGCCTGGCGCGCGTTTGCGGCCTTCAACACGGCAGCCAGGTCGTCAGCCCAACGCATGCCGTCTTGATACGCCGATGCGGCAGCCGGCCTGCCGGAAGCGCCATGCCCGCGCAAATCGTACGTAATCAGCCGATACCGCTGCAGGCGCACATCGGCCAGTTGTGCATCCCAATTGATGCGACTCCCGAGCAGGCCATGCACGAAGACGATGGCCGTGCCATCGGTGGCGCCGTGCTCCTGCACCGCCAGGCGCACGCCATCGGGTGCGGTGACGGTATAGCTGCGTGCGGTCGCAATGTCGCTCGGGCTGGCTGTCGCCCACATCGAACATATCAACATCACACACGCCAACAGGTAGCGCAGCGGCAGCATGCGGCTGCCGGGCAACAGGCGAACGGACATCGGGTGAGCTCCAGACGAATAAGAGCCGTGATCGTGCAGCCTCACACCAATGTGAGGGTCAAGCCGTGCGCGCAGCGTATGCTTGGCGCATGGCCGCTTGCTCTGAACCCTTGCTGCGCATTGGTGCGCTGGCGCAACAGACCGGCGCCAGCGTGCGTTCGATCCGTCATTACGATGCGCACGGGTTGCTGACATCCTCGCGCAGCGCCAACGGCTACCGGGTCTTTCCCCACGCATGCATTGCACAGGTGCGCCAGATACAGCGCCTGATTGCAACAGGTTTCAACCTGGATGAGATTGTCGGCTTTCCTGAGTGCATGCGCCTGGTGGAAGGCGCGCAGATGTGCCCGGAAACCGCGCCGGCGCATCGCGCGCGCCTGCAGCTGATCGAGCGCCAGCTGGCCGATCTGGAGCGGCGGCGTGCGCATCTGTTGGCAACCTTGGCGCAGGCAGCCGGGGATGCAACGGCCGTCACGTCTTCAGCCGCGCAAGCCACACGGCGCCAGCGGGTGCGCTAGAAGCGTCGGGCGCGCTGCATCATTCGCCCCGCGCAGGATGCGGGGCAAACCGGCCATAGGGGCGTGCATCGTCGGCACGTTGGCGCAGCACGTATGCCGACGCAAGCGCCAGCATCAACAACGTCAGGCACATGCCGACCAACGCGGCCCAGCCGCCGTGTTGCCAGAACCAGCCGCCGAGCGCGCCGATCACGCTGGAGCCGGCGTAATACGCCAGCAGATACAGCGACGCGGCATGGCTGCGATGCGCACCACCGAGCCGGCTCACCCATGCGCTGGCGGCCGAATGCGCGATGAAGAACCCGATCGTCACCACCACGATGCCGGCCACCACCAACGCCAGCACGTGCGCCAGGGTCAGCGCCACGCCGAGCCCGCACAGCACGATGCCGATCGTGACCACTGGCCCGCGCCCGAACCGGTCCGATGCCGCACCGGCCACCGAGGAACTGACGATGCCGAACACATAGGCGCTGAAGATCATCCCGATCTGGCTCTGGCTCAAGCCGAATTCCGGCCCGCCCAGGCGAAAGCCGGCGTAGTTGTACAGGCACACAAACACACCCATCAACAGGAACGGCAGCGCGAACAGAAACGGCAGATTGCGATCGTGCAGGTGCCCGGCCCAGGCGCGCAGATGGAAGCGCAGGTTGATGCCGTGCCGGCGCACGAAATTGCGCGACGGCGGCAGCAACCAGAAGAACGCCAGCGCGCACAGCAGGTCGAACACGCTCAACACCGCCAGTGCGGTGCGCCAATCGGTGTGGTCGGTCAGCACGCTCATCACGATGCGCCCGCTCATGCCGCCAAAGGCATTGCCGGCCACGTACAGGCCGGTGGCTGCCCCCATCTTGCTGGCCGGCAATTCTTCGCCCAGGTACACCATCGCCACCGCCGGCACCCCGCCCAGCGCGATGCCGGACAAGGTACGCACCACCACCAGCGCGCCCCAGTGCGGCAGGAACGCAGCAATCAGATTGAGTCCTGCTGCCAATGCGATCGACACGAACATCAATCCGCGCCGGCCCAGGTTTTCCGACACTGCGCCAGCACCAAAAATCGCCAGCGCCAGCGCACCGGTCGCCAGCGACAACGGCAGCGAGGCGGTCGCTGGGTCCACCTTGAAGGCACGCGCAAATTCCGGCAGCAGCGGCTGCACGCTGTACAGCAGCGAAAAGGTCGCAAAGCCGGCCAGAAACAGCGCCACGCGAATGCGCACCGCTGCAGGTGCGTCGGCATCTGGGTCGGAACGGGTGGGTGGGTCAGGCAGCAAACCCGGGCGATGATCGGAGGAAGACACGGCAGTGCACGTGTGACGTGGGAAGGGGAGTATTCGCCTGCCGCCACCCCCTGTCCAATATATGATGCTGGCAGTTGCCATATCTGGAACAGATGGATGGAGCTGCGTCACCTGCGCTATTTCCTTGCAGTTGCCGAAGAAGGCAATTTCACCCGCGCCGCCGCCCGCGTGGGCATTGGCCAACCGCCGCTCAGCCAGCAGATCCAGACCCTGGAACGCGAGCTGGGCACGCCGTTGTTTCGGCGCACCCACAGCGGCGCCGAGCTCACTCCGGCTGGCGAGGCGTTTGTGAGCGAGGTGCGGCGCGTGCTTGCCGATGTGGAACGCGCCGCCGAAACCGCACGCCGGGTGGCGCGTGGCGAATCCGGACGGTTGCGCCTGGGCTTCACCGCCTCTGCCGCCTTCAGCCCGGTGGTGCCGCGCCTGATTCGCGACTTCCGCCGCAAGTGGCCGCAGGTGGAGTTGCTGCTGGAAGAAACCAATACTGCCAGCCTGCTGGTCGGGCTGGCCGATGGCCGTCTGGATGCGGCGTTCGTGCGCTATGGGCTGAGCACGCCACCGGATCTGCAATTGCTGCGCTTTGCCGACGAGCCGATGAAGATCGCCGTCCCCGCCGCGCACCCCCTGGCCACGCGCAACAGCGCGCCGTTGGCCGCACTGGCCGGGGAACCCTTCATTCTGTTTCCGCGCAGTTTCGGCTCGAGCCTGTACGACGAAATCCTCGCCGCCTGCCGCGACTCCGGCGTGACCTTGCGCATCACCCAGGAAGCGCCACAGATGTCGTCCATCATCAATCTGGTGGCCGCCGAGCTGGGCGTTTCGGTGGTGCCCGCCTCCACCGCGCAGCTGCAGCGACCCGGCGTGCGCTATCTGGATATCGAAGGCCATATGCCGCTGGCGCGACTGGCCCTGGCCGCCGCGCCGGGTGGACTGGAAACCACACCGTTGGTGCGGCATTTGTGGGCGCTGGCCAAGTTGATCTAGCGCTGGCCACACGACCTACGATACAGCGACGTTCCTGCTTGATGCCGTTGGAAAACGATGTTGACCCTGGGCCCTGATCATTGCCGACCGCATACACCGACCGCGAGGGGCCGGCGCTCACTGCAGACATCGTTCGAGCAGGAACACATCGTTTCCCAGATCATCGACGTCTGGGCAGTGCCGGGTTGTTACTCGCACAGGGAACACCGAGGCAGACGTTACGTGGCTGCGCTTTGGAAGACCAATCGCCGTCCTATGGAGACCATTGAGACTCTGCGGGCTGGCTCTTCAAGAAATGCCATCGCTGGCGCCACCGCGCACCCCAGCATCGCTTACCGCCTTCCGCCTGCTTGGTGAGTAACCATCCTGTAGGACATTGGCCAGCGCAGGCCGCAGATAATCAGAATAGCCTGGATCATGGCTTCGAAGCATCGCTTCAAGCGATATAGTGACACTATCGAAGTACGCGATGGCACCCCCACGGCAGCCGTCGTATTCGATGCCGGCACCATTGGCATCAATCCTCGTCAGTTCATTCAAGATGCCTTCCAAATCTCTTATATTTAAATCGATATCATTCAAGATGTCCTTGTTTTCGCCTCGGCTTGAGAGCTCGTCTTTCAGCAGCTTCAGCCGGGCCAGGAAATCGTTCGCTTTTGCAAGATGCGATTCCAGTTTTTTTTGATTGCTGATTTTTTTCTCAAAATCCAGCAGTGTGCGTTCGATTCGGTGAAGGTGGCGCTCAGCGATATAGCTACCTTCACCGCCCATGCGCTGCAACGCCTGTTTATCCCGGTCAATGATTCCCTTGAGAATATCGAGATTGAATGCTTGCCGGCCGCCGACACTTGTTCTCGCGCAGCGTTCCTGAAGACTCCGCCACTGGTCTTCCAGAATGATCGCGCGCTGTAGCATCGATTGGCGTTGCTCGGTCAACTTCTCCAACTTCGATTGGGGGCGCGACTGGGCGGTGGGTTGGCTCCTACTCCCGGAGGGTCTGCGGGCCGGTCGCTCCAGGGATGACAGCCACATATCGGCAATCTGGCGTCCGGCGCAATCCTCGACGGCAGTGTACTCCTGCGGCCCAGCCGTCATGTTTCCTGCATGCGGCATGGGGTTGCTGGTGGACGCTTCGGCGGTGCCATGCTCCGGCAACGCGGGCGCCATGTTTGCAGAGGGTATGCGTAGGCAGTTTCCCATTTGTACATCTCCCATGCTTTTCTAAAGCATAGGCAATGATGCGCACGCCGCGTCCACGCCGATGGAAATCCCGCTTGCGTATGCGAAGGCCCGGCCTGCGAAGCAGCGAACTGTCGGGCAACTAACGAGTGGCTGTGAACATTGAAATCGATCGATGCCAGCAATTGCAGGCAAAACTCAGTCAGGTCAGCCCGCAGGCCGGCACTTACTCGCCACCGGCTACGACGCACAGAGTGAAACGCTTGACCTCAACTGCGCTTGAGGTCGTTCAATGCCGGTTTTCCAACGACATTGCCGCCATGCATCTGCGTCATCTGGTACTGCCCTGCCTGGACCCCGACCTGACCCTGCGCTTCTACCGCGATGTACTGCAGTTGCCCATCCATGGCAACGCGGTGCGCATCGGCTGGAGCACACTGGAATGCGTGCAGGCGCAGCGGCCGGTGGGCAGCGTGCATCTGGCCTTCAACGTGGCCCCGTCGCGCTTCCAAGCCGCTGCGCAGTGGATTGGCGCACGCGCCACCTTGCTGAGCGATGCACACGGTCGCGAGCATTTCGCCCTGGACGGCGTGTGGCAGTCGCACTCGGTGTACTTCGCCGGGCCCGATGGCGCAGTGCTGGAGTTGATCGCGCGCAATGCCTTGCAGGATGCACCGGTCGGTGAAGGCCAGTTCGGCGGCGAAGAACTGCTGTGCCTGAGCGAAATCGGCCTGCCTAGCAACAATGTCGAGGTGGTGACGCGCAGCCTGGCGCATCACTTCGGCCTGCAACCCTTCGCCCCGCCGCTGGAGGGCTTTGCGGCCTTGGGCGATGACCACGGCCTGTTGATCGTAGTCGACCAGCGCCGGCGGTGGTTTCCGCAACAACGGCAACTGCCCTGGGCCGACGGCCTGCGCATCAGCGTGGACGCGCCAGAACCCGGCCTGCGCCTGCGCGATGCGCAGGGGTGGGAATTGCTGGCCGCGTAAACTTCCGCGCGCAGCTCGATCCACTCAGCGCCGCGCACAGCAGCACTGCGCTCACCGCCGGCAGATACGGCCGGCTCGGTGCGGCACGCGTGCACTGCGGTAACAGCACGCGATTGCGGCACGATTGCGAGATGCTGTCAGCCGCTCGTGGCGCTGGCAGGCTCCGGCAAGCGGAAGAACGCACGCGCCGCGGCCGTGCTGTTGGCGGCGGTCACCGCGACATCTTCGCCACGATCGCGCGCCAGCTCTTGGACGATGTGCGACAGGAACATCGGCTCGTTGCGGCGGTCCTTGGGCATCGGCTTGAGCGTGCGCGGCAGCAGGTACGGCGCATCGGTTTCGATCATCAACCGGTTGGCCGGAATGTTGCGCACTAGCTCGCGCAGGTGCGCACCGCGGCGCTCATCGCACAGCCATCCGGTGATGCCGATGTAGTAGTCGCGGTCCAGATACGCGAACAGTTCGTCGCGCGTGCCGGTGAAGCAGTGCACCACCGCCGCACCCAGGCGGCCTTCGAAGCTGCGCATGATGGCGATGAAATCCTCATGCGCATCGCGCTGGTGCAGGAACAGCGGCTTGCCGTTGTCGGCGGCCAACTGCAGCTGGCGTTCGAAGGCCTTGTGCTGCGCAGGGCGCGGCGCAAAATCGCGGAAGTAATCCAGCCCACACTCGCCCACTGCCACCACCTGCGGATGCGCCTGCAGGGTGCGCATTTCCGCTTCGCATTCGGCAGTGAATTCCACTGCGTGATGCGGATGCACGCCGGCGGTGGCGTAGAGAAATCCGGGGTGTTGCTGCGCCAGTTGCAGGGCCAGCGGCGAATGCTCGCGGCTGGCGCCGGTAATTACCAGCTGCGCCACCCCGGCATCGCGTGCGCGTTGCAGCACCGCATCGCGATCGCGATCGAACGCGTCATGGGTGAGGTTGGCGCCGATATCGATCAATTGCATGCTGCGGTGTCGCCTGAAAGAACAGGGGTGATTGTACTGGGTGAGGTTGCTCATCCGCCCTGCGGGCACCTGCTCCGGCAGGCGGGGGAAAGAACATCCGTAACGGGATCTGCATGCGGTCAGCGGTGCCTGCAGCCACGAGCCTGCACGAACGCGCGATCTTTCCCCCTGCGTGACAAGGGCAGGGATGAGTGCCACCTGCGACACACTCACCCCACCGCCGGCACCGCCATCGCATCGATCTTTGCCGCCAGCGCCTGGATCGCCAGCTGCGCCGAGCGCGAGAGCTGCCGCTGCGGGGCCACGCACAGCGCCAGCGTCATCGGTTTGGTCAGGTGCTGGCGGAACGGCACGAAAGCCAGGCGCCCGTCGGCCACGTCCGGGGCGGCGTCCAGCCACGACATCAGCCCCACGCCGGCGCCGGCACGCACCAGGCCGCGCAGGGTGCGCACGTCGTTGCAGTGGGTGAGCCGCTTCACATCGATGTGCTGGCGCTGGTACAGCACCTTGGCGTGCTCGCCGACGATCAACGGCGCGGCCGGCAGCAACAGACGGTGCTCCAGCGTCTCGCTCAGCTGCAGCTCGGTACGGGTGCTCAACGGGTGCCCCACCGGCATCGCAATGCCGAGCGGAATGTCTGCAAACGCGCGCACCTCCAGGTCCACGCTGCTGACCGGGTCCAGCAGCAGGCCGATATCCACATCGGCCGAGGTCACCATTTCCATCACCCGCTGGTTGCGCGCGGTGGACAGGTTGAAGGTGATGCCCGGGTACTCCTGCACCAGCGCGGCCACCGCCGCGGGCACCACGCCTTCGCTGAGCGCGTCGATCATGGCGATCTCCACATGCCCCCGGCGCAGGCCCTTGAGCTCGTCGAAGCGCTCCAGGGTGCGTGCGTAGGCCTTCTCCCAGCCGCGCACGTCCACCAGCAACAGCTCGCCGGCGGCGGTGAGCCGCAACCGGCCGGGCAGGCGCTCGAACAGCTGGGCGCCCAGTTCTTCCTCGGCCTTGAGAATCTGCCGGTCGATCGCCGACGCCGACACGTGCAACACCTCGGAGGCCTTGCGGATGCTGCCGCAGCGGGCCACTTCGATGAAATACCGGGTAAAGCGCGAAAAGGTCAGCATGCGGCGGGGCTCGGTTGGCGTTGCATTTTTTGCAATGGCTTGGCGGAAAAACGATGTTTGATCACACACCCCCGGCTTCCTAGAGTCAATCCGGCACCGCTCCCGCCCCACGCCAGAGACCGCCCATGGATGTCGCCGTCCCCGCCCTGCCGCTGCACTGCACCTTCGAGGCCACCGATTGGCAGCGCCTGGCCCGGCACTGGCATGCGGTGGCGCTGAGCAGCGAGGTGAGCGAAGCGCCATTCAAGGCCACCCTGCTGGACGAGCCGCTGGTGTTGTACCGGCTGGGCAGCGAGTTGGTGGCCGCGCGCGACGTCTGCCCGCACCGCGGGGTGCCGCTGAGCATGGGCACGGCCGATGGCGGCGGCGTGGTGTGCGCCTACCACGGGCTGCGCTTCGGCGCGGGCGGGCGTTGCAACCATATCCCGGCCAGTCCCAGCCAGAACATCCCGGCCAGGATGCGTCTGCACACCTATGCGGTGGCCGAACGCTACGGGCTGATCTGGGTGTGCCTGGCCAAGCCGGCCGGGGTGAGCGATGCGGACATCCAGATTCCACCGATGCCGGGCTGGGACGAGGACGGCTTCCAGCAGATCGTCTGCCCGGCCTTCGACATCGGCGGCAGCGCCGCGCGCCAGCTGGAAGGCTTCATCGACGTGGCGCATTTCGCCTTCGTGCACACCGCCACCTTCGCCCAGCCGGACAAACGCGAGGTGCCGGCCTACACCACCACCGAAACGCCGACCGGCTTCAACGCCGATTACCTGAGCACCGTGGCCAACTATTCGGTGGACATGCCGCTGCCCGACGTGGACCCGACCTTCCAGTGGCTACGTCATTTCGAGGTGCATCTGCCCTTCACCGCCACGCTCACCATCCACTTCCCGGTACCGGGCAAGCGGTTGGTGATCATGAATGCCGCCAGCCCGGTGTCCAAGCACACCACCCGGCTGCTGGTGCCGATCGCGCGCAATTTCGACACCCATCTGCCGGTGGAAGACGTGCACGCCTTCAACCTGCGCGTGTTCGAAGAAGACCGCGCCATGGTGGAAGCGCAGCGGCCGGAGTATTTGCCGCTGGACCCGCTGCTGGAAGTGCACATTCCCGCCGATCGCAGTTCCATCGCCTATCGCCGCGGGCTGCGCAGCCAGGGCTATAGCGACTTCTTCCTGCGCTGACGGCCGAGGACACCCGCATGAGCCTGCATGAAGTGCGCGTTGCCGAGGTCGTCGATCAGGGTCACCGCCAGCGCGCGATCCGGCTGGAACCGGTGGGCGCGCAATTGCCGGCCTTCGAGGCCGGCGCGCATGTGGACCTGCATCTGCCGGATGGCTTGGTTCGCCAGTATTCGATCGCCAGCGCGCCGCATGTGCGCGACCACTATCTGCTGTGCGTCAAGCTGGCAGACGCCTCGCGTGGCGGCTCGCGGCATCTGTGCGAACAGCTCGCGCCCGGCGACCGCCTGCGCATCTCCACACCGCGCAATCTGTTTCCGCTGCACCCCGGCGAGCGCCATGTGCTGCTGGCGGCCGGCATCGGCATCACCCCGCTGCTGTCGATGGCCCAAGCACTGGAAGCGCGCGGCGAGCCCTTCGTGCTGCACTACTACGCACGCCGGCATGCGGATGTGGCGTTTTCGCAGCGGCTGCAACAAGGCTTTACGCATGGGCAGGTGTACCTGCACCTGAGCGATGGCGGGCAGAGTCCACGCGTGCATGTGCCCGAGGAACTGCGCCAGGCACGTGCGCGCGACCAGCTGTATCTGTGCGGGCCGGCGGCGTTCATGGACCACTTCACCGTGCTGGCAAAGGCGCATGGCTGGACGGCGGCGCAACTGCATCGCGAACACTTCGCCGCCGCGCCCAGCCTCGCCCACGATGCCGACAGCGCGTTCGAGGTGGAACTGGCTGCCAGCGGCCGCGTGGTGCAGGTGCCGGCCGATTGCAGCATCGCCAGCGCCCTGCGCGATGCCGGTATCGAGGTGCCGCTGTCGTGCGAACAAGGCATGTGCGGCGCCTGTCTGACCGGCGTGCTGGCTGGCACGCCAGATCACCGCGACAGCGTGCTCAGCGACGCCGAACGCGCCGCCAACCGGCAGATCACCGTGTGCTGTTCGCGCAGCCGCTCGCCACAGTTGGTGCTGGATCTTTGAGCTCGGTCGTCGCGGCGCCATTGCGGTTGTCATTCACCTCGCGCAGCCTGACGCCTCGCTTGCCCTTCACGATGGCAGGCGACACAGCGCGCCATCGCCCACGGCACGTGCGCTGCCATGCGTGCAGCGGCGGCGCGGCATGCGCCGCAACGATGCGCGATGCCGCGTGACGCTTCCGCGCACCTGTGTGCAAACGCTCCTGCAGCGCAATCCGTGCCCGATGCCCGTGGCAAGCGCAGCGCAACAGGGCAAGATGGGCCGCCCGCGTGCGGGCCCTGCCACGCACCCCGCCCCATATCGATGAGATCTCTGCCGATGTTCGTTTGTCCTGCCGTCAACCGGCTGTACGCCCCGAGCGCATGCTGATGCGCTGGCCCGGATTTGCGCTTGCCGCCAACGGCAGCAGCGTGCGCACCGAACTGCTGGCCGGTGCCACCACCTTCCTGACGATGGCGTACATCGTCTTCGTCAATCCCGACATCCTGGCCACCACCGGCATGGATCACGGCGCGGTGTTCGTGGCCACCTGCTTGGCTGCAGCACTGGGTTCGCTGCTGATGGGCGTGCTGGCCAACTACCCCATCGGCATGGCGCCCGGCATGGGCCTGAACGCATTCTTCGCCTTCAGCGTGGTCGGCACGCTGGGCTATAGCTGGCAGCAGACGTTAGGGCTGGTGTTCGTTTCCGGCTGCCTCTTTCTGCTGCTCACCGTCACCGGCGCGCGGCGCTGGTTGGTGGATGGCATTCCGCCCACCTTGCGCAGCGCCATTGCGGCGGGCATTGGCTTGTTCCTGGCCCTGATCGGGCTGCAGAAGGCCGGGCTGGTGGTGGCGCATCCACAGACCTTGCTGACCTTGGGCGATCTGCACCGGCCCGAGCCGCTGCTTGCGCTGGCCGGGTTACTGCTGATCGGCGTGCTGGAAGTGCGCCGCGTGCGGGGTGCCATGTTGCTGGGCATTCTTGCGGTGACCGGCGCGGCGCTGGCGTTGGGGCTGGTGCGCTACCAAGGCGTCCTGGCGCTGCCGCCAAGCCTGGCGCCCACCTTGCTGCAGCTGGATATCGTCGGCGCCTTGCACGGCCATGGCGGCGGCGGTGCGCTCGCTGCGGTGCTGCATGTGGTGCTGGTGTTCGTGCTGGTGGAAATGTTCGACGCCACCGGCACGCTGATGGGTGTGGCGCAACGCGCCGGCCTGCTGCACACGCCCGCGCAGCGCCGCCAGTTCGACCGCGCGCTGCTTGCCGACAGTACCGCCATCCTGGCCGGCTCGCTGCTCGGCACCTCCAGCACCACTGCCTATGTGGAAAGCGCCGCCGGCGTGCAGGTGGGCGGGCGCACCGGCCTCACCGCGCTGGTGGTTGCCGCCTTGTTCTTGCTTGCCCTGCTGTTCTCGCCGCTGGCCGCGATGGTGCCGGCCTACGCCACCGCACCCGCGCTGATCTACCTGGCCTCGGTGATGCTGCGCGAATGCACGCAGATCCAGTGGGACGATGTGGGCGACGCCTTGCCGGCCGCCATCTGCATGCTCGCCATGCCGCTGACCTATTCCATTGCGACGGGGCTTGCGTTCGGCTTCATCACCTATGCCGCGCTCAGGCTCGGCAGCGGCCGCTGGCGTGGGGTGCACCCGGCCACCTGGGCCATCGCGGGCTTGTTCGTGCTGCGCTATGCGCTGGAATGATGCGTGCCTCCACGTGTTCCAGGCCTGCTTGCCGGCGCGTACGTGGGTGGCTTCGGATCGCGCTGGTGGGCAAGCTATGGGGCCGCCGGCCGTCGCACGCCACCGTCTCTCCAAACGAGTCTCCTGCATGCCATTTGTTCGCCGCTGTCTGATCCTAAGCGTGTGGGCGTGCTTGCCCGTTGCCGTGCACGCACGGCCAACACCAGCACCGGCGCCTGCGCAACAACGCCAACTGCAGGTGGCGCAGTTGTTCCGTGAGGCGGCCGCGCAGCCGGCACAGCTACGCACCTGGCTGCAGGCCATGCCGAAAGGTGGCGACCTGCATAACCACCTCTCCGGTTCGGTGTATGCGGAAGACTATCTGCAGTGGGCCAGCGACGATGGCGCCTGCGTGCAACTGGACGACCTGAGCCTGCGCGCGCCGCCCTGCGGGGCCGGCCAGGAGCCGGCGGGCGGCCTGGCGACCCGCAATGCCGCGCTGTACGGGCGGATGGTGAATTCGCTGTCGATGCGCAACTTCCTGCCAGGCCCAACGCACCCCAGCGGCCACGATCAGTTCTTCAGCACCTTCGGCAAGTTCGACGCGGTGGTCCGCACCCGCGTTGCCGACACCGTCGCCGCAGTGCTGGAGCAGGCCGCACGCGACCGCGTGCCGTATGTGGAAATCATCGCCAACCCGCCGCAGATGGATCAGGCAGCCAAGCGCATGCAGTTACTGCCGTGGAAGGGCGAGGACGACGCAGCGAATCTGCGTGCGTTGCAGCCCGACCTGGCGCCGCTGGTGCAGGCCGCGCAACGCGATCTTACCGACATCGACGCGCAGGTCCGGCGCGTACTGCGTTGCGACCAGGCCGATGCACGCCCCGGCTGCACGGTCGAGTACCGCTATGTTCCGTATGTGCTGCGCGTGCTGCCGCAGCCGATGGTGTTCGGGCAGATGGCGCTGGCGCATGCGCTGATCGCGGCCGGCGGCAGCCGCGCGGTGGCGCTGAACATCGTCGCGCCGGAAGACAATCCAGTGGCGCTGGCCGATTACGCGCGGCACATGGCGATGTTCCGCTTCTTCGCAACGCGTTATCCCGGTGTGCCGCTGTCGCTGCATGCCGGCGAGCTGGCGCTGGGGCTGGTGCCGCCGGCGCAGCTGCGCTCGCATATTCGGCAGGCGGTGGATGCCGGTGCACGCCGCATCGGTCATGGCGTGGACCTGCCCTACGAAGACGATGCGGAGACACTGCTGCAACGCATGCGACGCGAACAGGTTGCGGTGGAGATCAACCTCACCAGCAACGATGTGATCCTGGGCGTCAAGGGCATGGCGCATCCGCTGGCGCTGTATCTGCGTGCCGGCGTGCCGGTGGTGTTGTCCACCGACGATGCCGGCGTCTCGCGTGCGGACATGACCCACGAGTACCAACGCGCGATGCAGGAACAAGGCCTCGACTACCCCACGCTCAAACAGCTGGCCCGCAATGGCCTCACCTACAGCTTCCTGCCGGGCACCAGCCTGTGGGATGCCGACGGTAAGGTTGCGCAGGCCTGCGCCACTGCGTTGCAGCGCGAAACCGATGACGCTGCCTGTCGCGCATTCCGCCAGGGCAGCGAAAAGGCGCGGCTGCAATGGCAGCTGGAAACCGATCTGGCCCAGTACGAGCGCACGCTATTGCTGCAACACACATGACACACGCAGCGTAGGAGCGCGCCCGAGCACGAACGCACTTTACCGGTACGCACCGTCGCGCGCAGGCACGCTCCCACAAATGCCTCTCTCCATCGCCGTTGCAACGCCTTCAACCTTCCACGACAAGAACGCAATGACCGATCCGCACCGCCCCTCATCCAGACGCCGCGTCATTCTCGAAGACGACATCGACGGCTTCACGCCCGCACAGCTGCTGCTGTTGCAATCGCCCGACGTGCAGGTGCTTGGCATCAGTGCCGTCAGCGGCAATATCTGGCGCGATGAGGCGCTGGCGCATACCTGCCGCCTGCTGGAACTGGCTGGCCATCCGCAGATTCCAGTGCTTCCCGGCCCGGTGCATCCGCTGCTCAATAGCGAGTTGGCCACCGAGCGCTGGGAAGCGCTGTACGGAAAACTCGTCTGGAAAGGCGCATGGACCAGGCACTGGGTGGACGGCGACACCGTGCAAAGCGCGCCGCGCTATCACGCCCACGATGTGGTGCCCGAGCTGGCGTTGGGCAATCCCAGCGTGGTGCGCCCCGCAGACGAGCCGGCCGCGTTGTTCATGCTGCGCATGGTGCGTCAATACCCGGGCGAGGTGAGCATCATCGCAACCGGCCCGTTGACCAATCTGGCACTGGCGCAATCGCTGGACCCGTCCTTTGCCACGTTGGCGCGCGAGCTGGTCTACATGGGTGGCAGCCTCAATCCACGGCAGCAACGCAATAGCGTGAGTGCGCAGCAATTCGCACGCGAGTTCGTCAATTCGCCGCGACGCGAATTCAATATCCGCTGGGACCCGGAAGCGGCCAGCATCGTCATGCGCGCGCCGTGGCGGCAGATCACCATGGTGGCCGGTCGACCCCTCCACCGCCACCGAACTCACCGCCGAGTTGCTGGCGCGCATGAGTGCGGCCGACACCACGATTGGCCACGCACTGCGCCGCCGCGAGCCGGGCTTTCCGATGTGGGACGAACTGGCCACGGCCGTGTGGCTGCGCCCCGACTTGGCCACACGCACCGAAACGCTGTACGTCGACACCAACACCGCCTTCGATGCCGGGTACGGCGATATCTTGTCGTGGGCGCCGGGGTATCAGCCCGGGCTGGGCGAGCAGGCGCAGACGGTGGTGCATGCGGTGGACGTGCCGGCATTCGAACAGCTGCTGGTCGACCGCCTCACCGCGCCGCAACCACCGGCAGTGGGGTTACCACTTCCCTTTTCCCCATCGGGACGTCGGTCCCCTGTCTGGGGAGAAGAGGACCGCAGGGCGGATGAGGGTGCGATCGCCGGTAGCCCTGCGATGCCGGTTGAGTAGGCAGTCATTTACGTGGAAACAAATGCCTGGCACATCTCCAACTGCCGTGACAGCCTCGCCCAACGCCGCCAGCGCCCCAGCCCGCGTTTGCGATGCGAACGCTCCCATGCACGCGCACCGGTGGCGCGCAAACCTTGCCTTCTCGCTCCGCGAGAGAGCCGTTCGATCAGGACGTGAGACAGCACGACCCGCGATGACGCTGCTGCATGATTAGATCCAACGCCGGAAGCTGCACGTCTGCGGTCTTTGCGGTCACAACGACCGCGGTAACGGTGACGCGCAATCCCGACAGCCTCGTGTCGGCTCTCAACGCATCAGCCAGCACGTTTGCACGACCCGCACGCCAAGCACACAAGCAAATCTCAAATCCCCAATCCCCGCTTTCCAACAGGTGATCCATGCAACTCCCCGCGCAATGGCAGGCAGGCGTCGATCGCAATACCGAAGTGCTGCGTGGGCACGCGCAGCTGCTGGCCAGCTTCCATGCGCCGCCTGCAACGGCACACGAGGGCGGCGGTGCGCGCGGCCAGATTGCCTCCATCGTCAGCACCACGCGCAGCCAGCCCACGCTGGCCGCGCGACTGGCCACCCAGACGCTGACGCGCATCAACCAGGCCAACGACCGCCTGTGCGCCATCACCCGCCTGCTGCCGGCGCGTGCCGCGGCCGATGCCGCGCGCGTGCAGGCCGCGCTTGCCGGGGGCAGCGACGGGGGCGCGTTGGCCGGCGTGCCATTCGTGGTCAAGGACCTGTTCGACGTCGCCGGGCAGGTCACCACCGCCGGCGCCGCCGTGCGTGCGCACTGCCCGCCGGCCAGCCGCGATGCGGCGGTGGTGCAACGGCTCAGCGACGCCGGGGCCGTGCTGGTGGGTACCGCCAACATGGACGAATTCGCGTACGGTTTTGCCACCGTCAACGCGCATTACGGCACCACCGCCAATCCACACGATCTCCAGCACCTGGCGGGCGGCTCATCGGGCGGCTCGGCGGCTGCGGTGGCGGCCGGGCTGGTGCCGTTCGCGCTTGGCTCGGACACCAATGGCTCCATCCGCGTGCCGGCCGCGCTGTGCGGCATCTACGGCCTGCGGCCCACGCACGGCGCCGTGCCCCTGGATGGCGTGTTCCCGTTTGTCGATGCACTGGACGTGGTCGGCCCATTCGCCACCTCGGTAGCCGACCTGCGCCGCGTCCATGAGGTACTGCGCGGGCAGCCGCTGCCTTCGTGCCATGCCGGCAACCTGCGTGTCGCGCGGTTGGGCGGCTGGTTTGAACGCAATCTGGATCCGGATCTGGAGGCCGGGCTGCAGGCCCTGCTCACCGCCTGCAACAGCCTTTCGTCGATCGACCTGCCGGAGGCCGAACGCGCACGCGCCGCTGCCTTCGTCCTGACCGCTGCCGAAGGCGGGCATCGTCACCGCAGCGCACTCACCGCGCACGGCGCGCAGTTCGACCCGGCCACCCGCGACCGCCTGCTCGCCGGCTTGCAGCTGCCCGCCAGCGCGGTGGCCGATGCGCACCGCTTCGCACAATGGTTTGCCGATGCCATGCACGCGCTGTGGGACCAGGTGGAGGTGCTCATCGCGCCGGCCACCCCGTGCGTGGCGCCACGCATCGACCAGGACACCATCCAGATCGACGGTTTGCCCGTCTCCGCACGCGCGAACCTGGGCATTTTTACCCAGCCACTCGGCCTGGCCGCCTGCCCGGTGCTGGCCGCACCGTTGCCGCGTCCCGGGCGCCTGCCACTGGGCGTGCAACTGATCGCCGCGCCCGGCCGTGAAGACCGCCTGTTTGCGCTGGCCGCGCAACTCGAACGCGACGGCCTGCTCGCCTTCAGCCCGCCGCCGGAGTCACGCTGATGGTGCATACCCTGCGCGCGCGCCGCGGCATGGTGGTCGCACCGCACCACTTGGCCGCACAGGCCGGGCGCGATGTCTTGCGCGACGGCGGCAATGCCGTCGAAGCGGTCGTGGCCACCGCCGCCTGCCTGGCGGTGGTCTACCCGCACATGACCGGCATCGGCGGCGATGGCTTCTGGCTCATCCACGAACCCGATGGCCGCGTGCATGCCATCGATGCCTGCGGCCGCGCGGCGCAGGCGGCAACACTGGATTTCTATCGCGGCCACGCCCACGTTCCGTGGCGCGGGCCAGGCGCGGCCAATACCGTGGCCGGCACCGTCTCCGGCTGGGCGCTGGCCCTGCAGCAGGCAAACGGCAGCGTGTCGCTGCAACGCCTGTTGAGCGATGCGATCCATCACGCCAGCGCCGGCGTGCCGGTCACGCTGGGCGGGGCGCAGATCGCCGCCAGCAAGGGCGCAGAACTGCGTCTGCAACCCGGCGCCTATGCCGAGATCTTCGAGCCGCACGGCGTCCCGCTGGGCGAAGGCGCGCTGCTGCACCAGGCGCAGCTCGCGCGCACCCTGCAGCGGCTCGCCGATGAAGGGCTGGAGAGTTTCTATCGTGGCGCGATCGCACACGATATCGCCGCAGACCTGCAGGCATTGGACAGCCCGCTCAGCGCACACGACCTGGCGATCCATCGCGCCGACGTCAGCGTGCCGTTATCGGTTGTCATCCAGGGCGCGCGCCTCTACAACCACGCGCCACCCACGCAGGGGCTTGCCTCGCTGTTGATCCTGGCGCTCTTCGATCGCCTGAAGGTGGAAGACGCAGACAGCTACGCACACCTGCACGGGCTGATCGAAGCCAGCAAGCAGGCGTTCCTGATCCGCGACGCACACCTGGGCGACCCCGCCTGGATGACGCTCGACGCGCAAGCCCTGCTCGACGACAGCACCGCACTCGATGCGCTCGCCGCACGCATCGACATGAGCGCCGCACTGCCGTGGCCACAACCCTCGCAAGCAGGCGACACCGTCTGGTTCGGCGCCATCGACGCGCACGGCCGCGCGGTCAGCTGCATCCAGTCCACCTATTTCGAATTCGGCTCCGGCCTGGTGCTGCCGCGCACCGGCATCACCTGGCAGAACCGAGGCTGCAGCTTTCGCCTCGCCCCCGATGGCTGGAACGCCCTTGCCCCAGGCCGCAAACCCTTCCACACCCTCAACCCGGCACTGGCCACCTTCGACGATGGCCGCGTGATGGCCTACGGCACCATGGGCGGCGAAGGCCAACCGCAAACCCAGGCCGCCGTGTTCTCCCGCTACGCCCGCTTCGGCATGCCGCTGCAGCAGGCGGTCAGCGCACCGCGCTGGCTGCTCGGCCGCACCTGGGGCGAAGACAGCACGGCGTTGAAGCTGGAAGACCGCTTCGACCCGGCCGTCGTGCAAGCCCTGCGCAACGCCGGGCATGCGGTGGAACTGCTGCCGGCGTACAGCGCGGTGATGGGGCATGCCGGTGCCTTGGTGCGTGAGGTCGATGGCGTGATCAGCGGCGCCAGTGATCCGCGCTCCGATGGGGTGGTGGCGGGGTGGTGAGCACAGCGGTCGCCCGCCCCATGCGCGCCATGGGCATGCACCGGGTGAAAGTGTCCAGGTGTCGCAAGACCGTCGTGCCGGAGCCTTCGTAGCGAACCCAACCACGGCAACCTTGGCGATCCGTGTGCCATGCTTAGGCACGCCAACGGCGCGCCATCCACATCTGCGTTGCGGCTAACGCGTCGTCCAATCCACTCAAGGAGAGCAACATGACAGACCAAGATCAACATCAACCGTCGCTGGAAGACGTCAAGCTGGCGTTCGATGGCCAGAGCGTGGATTGGTATCTGCAGAAGCTGGTCGGCATTGCCAACACCTCCGACGTGCAGTTCGGCGTCACGCTGTTTGTCGAAGGCATCGTCATTTCCGGCCAGTTGGTCAGCGGCAAGCGGTATTTCGAGGCATTTGCGCAGGAGTTCTCTGCGGCCTACCCCGGCGCGGCCGATGAAAAAGAAGATATCCGTCGCGCGTTTGCCAGCCACGCCAGCATCTACGATTCCGAAGACGATGCGCAGCAGAGCAGCACGCCGCCGCAGTTCATCCACCTGATCGATGCGCGTTGCTTCTCACCGGGCGGCCAGCCGCTGCCAAGCAACCGTGGCGTGTTGTGGCGTGGCAAGGTCAATGCGGTTTCCGGCTTCACCCTTGGGTCGCTGTCGGCAGACTGAGCGCGGCCAACAACACGTCGCGCGCCGCCGTCAGGCGGGCGCGGACGGCGCGCTCAGAACCGCAGTGTACGCGCGGTACATGCCGGTTCCGGGCACCGGCCGCGCCCGCCTGGCGGCTGCGCAGTCGTTTTTGTTAGGTGCTCCAAGCCCCGTACCGTCTGCTCCAGTGTGAGTGCGCGCCATCTCACACTGGACTACCAACCACATCTCGAAGCAGTGCAAGGCCGCTCCAGAACGGCAGCATTTGGCGATCCTGTGTCAGGCAGCGCCGTTGGACCTCAGCGCACGTTGGCGATGCAGTGGCATCAACACGGCCACGCGTCATACAGACGGCGCGAGCGTACGCGACAAGAACTCACTGATGGAGTGCGCAATCTCCACCGCATGCGTCTCCAGTGCAAAGTGCCCCGTGTCCAGCAGGTGCACTTCGGCCTTTGGCAGATCCTTGCGGTAGGCCTGTGCGCCGGCCGGGATAAAGGCTGGGTCGTGCTTGCCCCACACGGCCAGCAATGGCGGCTGATGGGTACGAAAATACGCTTGGAATGCCGGGTACGCTGCCACGTTGCTGCGGTAATCCAGGATCAGGTCGAGCTGGATCTCTTCGGCGCCCGGGCGCGCCATGTAGGCGATATCCAGCATGTAGCCGTCCGGCGACAGTGCCCCGGGCGCGACACCGGTACCGTACTGCCACTCACGAATGGTCTGCGGCGACAACGATGCACGGCAGGCCTCGCGATTGGCGGCGCTTGGCTCACGCCAGTAGGCTTGCCAGGCGTCCCATTGGTCGCTGAAGCCCTCCAGGTAGGCATTGCCGTTCTGGCTGATGATGGCGCTCACCCGTTCCGGATGCGCGGCCGCAAGGCGGAAGCCGACCGGTGCACCGTAGTCGAACAGGTACAGGCCATAACGCGTCAGCTCCAAGGCGTCGGTAAAGCCTTCGATCACCTTGTAGAGCGCCTCGAAGGTGTAATCGAACTGCCCACGCGGCGGTGCCTTGGTCATGCCGAAGCCGGGGAGATCCGGGGCGATCAGACGGTATTGGCTTGCCAGCAGCGGCATCAGGTCGCGGAACATGTGGCTGGCACTGGGAAACCCATGCAACAGCAACAGGACCGGTGCGTCCTTGCGCCCTGCCTCGCGATAGAACACCTGGACATCGCCAACCTGCTGGGTGCGATACCTGATGCGCTGGGTGGAGTCGTGGGACATGCTGCCTCCGTCAAGTGGTGGGGTGTATGCGCCGGAAGTGTCGGCTGCACGCAATCTGCCGGCCCCCAGGGCCAGTGCGGTGCCAATCCACCCCAGGCGCAGGATGGAGCGGCGCCCGTATAACGCCGGCGCATGTTGCCGGTGGGAATTGATGCGTGGGTCGGCGTGCATGCTGGTGCGGCAAAGCGTGTGGAAAGGCGGCCATGCTAGGTGCGCCGGTCCAGCACGAGAACCACCCTGGGATTCAATTGAGCATTGCATCGCACGCAATGCCGCGGCCACTGTTGCGTTTGCATGCGCTGCATGGCGCATGCGGCATCCAGGGGTTGCTCACATCGGGCTGCTAGGCTGCGTGCCCGGTCGAAGGTGATTGTCGAAGTCGAGGCGCAGGTGGACCGCATCCAGGAAATGACGCTGTTTGCCGCGCTGGCCGAGCACACCAGCTTTGCGGGTGTCGCACGCCATCTCGGCATTTCCACCGCCACAGTCACGCGCACCATCGCGCAGCTGGAAGCGCGGCTGGGCGTGCTGCTGGTGGTGCGCAGCACACGCACCATGCGGTTCACCGCGGCAGGCCAGCAGTATGCAAGCGACTGCCGGCGCCTGTTGGCCGAGCTGGAGGATGTCGAAAGCCGCGCCGCTGGGCTGCATACGCTCCCCAGCGGCTTGCTCACCGTGACTGCCCCGCAGATGTTCGGTGCACTGCATGTCACACCTGTCGTAGCGCACTTCCTCAGCCGTTACCCGGCGATGCGCGCACGGACACTGCTGGTGGACCGCGTCGTGCCGCTGCTGGAGGAAGGCATCGATGTGGCGATCCGGATCGGCACGTTGCCCGATTCGTCGCTGACTGCCATCCCGGTCGGCAGCGTCCGTCGCATGGTCTGTGCCTCGCCCGGCTATCTTGCAGAACACGGCATACCGCAGCACCCGGACAGGCTGCCGCAGCATGCAACGATTTCCACTTCCGCGGCCGAACGCGCACCCAAGTGGGCGTTTCGTCTGGATGGCCGTGCGCATGAGGTGGACGTTGCCTCGCGCCTGAGCGTCAGCGCATTCAACGCCGCCATCGTTGCCGCAGTGGATGGGTGGGGCCTCACGCAAGTGCCGTCCTACCAGGTCCGCCAACACCTGCAAAACGGAACGCTGGTCAGCGTGCTGGATGCCTTCGAAATCGCGCCCGAACCGGTGCACGTGGTCCATGTCGAAGGCCGCCGCGGCTCGTCGAAGGTGCGCACCTTCGTGGACGAGTGCGTGGCTGCGTTACGGCACGACCTTGGATGTGCGGACGGCGGTTGAGCGGCGCCAGGCAGCCCCGCCATGCCGTTGGCTGCCGCACGCGCGCGAAGGCGCGCCTGACCGCAACAACGCCATGCAGTCGATCAGCTGACGCAGTTGCGGTGCGATCCTCCCGAACCGTATTAACAGCCGCCCCGCCCCATGGGCACGTTCCGAGGTTTTCCTTCGCGCGGCGTGTGGCGCATGGGCTGCGCGTGACGCAGCGCCCACGGCGTTGCGGTGCATTCGCGGCGTTGCCGCCAACCGGTGCGGGCAAGACCGTGGCCGAGGTGCCGCTGGCACGCGCACGCATTCGCTGGATGAGGTCGTCGCAAGGGCATGCCTGCCGCGGCAGCACCAGGCCAGCGGGGCGCCTGTACCGCGTTGCATTTTTTGCAGCACAAGCCCGCGAAAAAACTCTTTGATGGCGACAGGACTGCCTCCCTATAGTCCAAGCGTCACCTCTCCCGCCTGCTCCTGGACCGCTGTTGAAGGCTCCGCGAGCCCCGTTGGTCCTGTCGATGCCCGCTGCCCTGCCGTCCCGCCAAGCGACCGCCGACCTCACCGCTCCTGGCGGTGCGCGTGCGGTGGCACGCTGCGACGCGCTGGGCGTTGCGCCCTACAGCGATAGCGATACCGGGCTATTCCGCGGCTGGCTTGGTCCTGCCCACCGCGCCACGGTGGAACAGGTGAGCACCTGGATGAAGGCGGCCGGCATGCAGGTGCGCATCGATCCCCTCGGCACATTGGTGGGCCGGTACGCCGGCACGCGGCCAGACACGCCGGCGCTGCTGATCGGCAGCCACCTGGACAGCGTGCGCGATGCCGGGCGCTACGACGGCCCGCTCGGCATCCTGCTCGGGATCGAATGCGTCGCTGCGCTGCATGCACAGGGGCGCAGACTACCGTTCGCCATCGAGGTCATCGCCTTCGGCGACGAGGAAGGCTCGCGCTTTCCCGCGTCCATGTTCTGTAGCCGCGCGGTGGCCGGCACGCTCGACCCCGCCACACTGGCGGTCACCGACGCCGCCGGCGTCACGGTGGCCAGCGCCCTGGCCGCGTGGAACCTGGACATCGCCCACGTGCAGCACGCCGCCCGCGCCCCGGGCAGCGTGCTGGCGTATCTGGAAACGCATATCGAACAAGGCCCGGTACTGGAAGCCGAAGGATTGCCGCTCGGCATCGTCAGCGCCATCGCCGCGCAGCGGCGCTTCGCGCTGCGCTTCGAGGGCCGCGCCGGGCATGCCGGCACCACCAGCATGTCACTGCGCCGCGACGCGTTGAGCGCCGCCGCCGAAGCGCTGCTGGCCATCGAGCGCATCGCGCGCGTAGGCAGCAGCGATCTGGTTGCCACCGTCGGCACGCTGCAGGTGGCACACGGCGCCACCAATGTGGTGCCGGGGCGTGTGGACTGCACGCTGGACGTGCGCGCCGGCAGCGACGCGAGCCGCGATGCCGCCGTGCATCAGATCGAACAGGCACTGGCGCAGATCGCCATCCACCGCGGCATCGCCATCGCCATCGAGCCGCTGCAGACACTGGCTGCCAGCCCCTGCGCGCCGGCACTGATCACGCGGCTGGAACATGCGGTTGCCGCGCAAGGCATCGCACCGCGCCAGCTGGTCTCCGGTGCGGGCCACGATGCCATGGTGATGGCGGCGCTGTGCCCGACTGCGATGCTGTTCGTGCGCTGCGCCGGCGGGATCAGCCATCATCCGGACGAGCATGTCGATCCGGCCGATGCCGAGATTGCACTGGCGGTCATGCGCCATTTCATCGAACACCTGGGAGAACCCCTTGTCACCTGATCTGCGTCAGCTGCACACCTTTGGCGAACTCGATCCCCCGCAGCGCCTGTTGATGGGCCCGGGCCCGGTCAATGCGCATCCGCGCGTGCTGCGTGCGATGGCCGCCGATCTGCTGGGGCAGTTCGATCCGGAAATGACCGCCTACATGAACGAGGTGATGGCGCTGTACCGGCCATTGTTCGGCACCGAGAATCGCTGGACGTTCCTGGTCGATGGCACCGCGCGCGCCGGCATCGAAGCGGCGCTGGTGTCGCTGGTCAGCCCTGGCGAGCGCGTGCTGGTGCTCAACTTCGGCCGCTTCGGGTTGCTGCTCACCGAAATCCTGGGCCGTCTCGGCGCCGATGTGCACACGGTGGATGCGCCGTGGGGCAAGGTACTGCCGCTGAGCGCGATTGCCGAGGCGATCGAGCGCGTGGCGCCCAGGCTGGTGGCCACCGTGCACGGCGACACCTCCACCACCATGGCCCAGCCGCTCGATGGCGTCGGTGCGTTGTGCCGCGCAGCTGGCGCGCTGAGTTATGTGGACGCCACCGCCACCATCGGCGGCATGCCCGTCGCCAGCGACCGCTGGGAGGTGGACGTGGTTACCGGCGGTTTGCAGAAATGCCTGGGCGGGCCGTCCGGCTCGGCGCCGATCACCGTGTCCGAGCGCGCGGCCGAGGCCATCTTCGCGCGTCGCCATGTCGAACGCGGCATCGTGCGCGCCGACATCGCCAACGGCAGCGGCCCGCGCATCGCCTCGAACTATTTCGACCTGGCGATGATCATGGATTACTGGTCGGACAAGCGCCTCAATCACCACACCGAAGCCACCACCATGCTGTACGGCGCCCGCGAATGCGCACGCGTGGCCCTGCAGGAAGGCCTGGATGCACGCTTCGCGCGCCACGCGGCGGCCGGGCGCGCGGTCAGTGCAGGTATCCGCGCGTTGGGGCTGGAAGTGTTCGGCGACGATGCGCATCGCATGACCAACGTCACCGGCGTGGTGATTCCGCCCGGCATCGACGGCGAGGCGGTGCGCCGCCGCATGCGTGAGGATTTCGAGATCGAGATCGGCACCGCGTTCGGGCCGCTGCAGGGCAAGATCTGGCGCATCGGCGCGATGGGCTACAACGCGATGAAGCACAAGGTGCTGATCACCCTGGCCGCACTGGAAGCGGTACTGCGCGCCGAAGGTGATGCCTGCACGCACGGCCTGGCGGTGGAAGCGGCACTGGCCGCCTGGCACGCGGAAGCGCAGGCATGAACGCTGCGCGCGACCTGGTCGGCTATGGCGCAACGCCGCCCGCGGCGCAATGGCCGGGCGGCGCGCGCATCGCAGTGCAGTTCGTGATCAATTACGAAGAAGGCGCGGAAAACTGCGTGCTCAATGGCGATGCCGGGTCCGAAGCGTTCCTGTCCGAAATGGTCGGTGCACACGCGCACCCCGGCGCACGCGCCATGGCTATGGAAAGCCTGTACGAATACGGCAGCCGCGCCGGCTTCTGGCGGCTGCATCGCTTGTTCACTGCACGCAACGTGCCCGTGACGGTGTTCGGGGTGGCGCAGGCCTTGGCATCCAATCCGGATGCGGTGGCCGCGATGCAGGCGGCCCAGTGGGAAATCGCCAGTCACGGTCTGCGCTGGATCGATTATCAACACGTGGACGAGGCCACCGAACGCGCGCATATCGCGCAGGCCATCGCCGTGCATACGCGCGTCACCGGCAGCCGCCCGCTGGGTTGGTATCAGGGGCGCACCAGCCCCAACACCGCCCGCCTGATTGCCGAGGAAGGCGGCTTCGTCTACGACGCCGACAGCTACGCCGACGATGTGCCGTACTACGACCACCGCCACGGCCGTGCGCAGTTGATCGTGCCGTACACGCTGGATGCCAACGATATGAAATTCGTCGCCTATAACGGCTTTGCCGATGGCGAGCCGTTCTTCCGCTATCTGCGCGACAGCTTCGAACAATTGCGCAGCGAAGGCGGGCGCATGCTTTCGATCGGCCTGCACGGGCGCATCGTGGGCAAGCCGGCACGCGCGGCGGCGCTGGCGCGCTTTGTCGATCATGTACTGGCCAGCGGCGATGCCTGGATTGCGCGCCGCATCGATATTGCGCGCCATTGGCTGCAGGTGCACCCGGCATGAGCATTGCCGCCTCCCGGATCGATCTGCCCGAGGTGATCGCGCAAGTGACGGCCGCCTTCCATGCCTACGAAACCGCGCTGATGCGCGACGACATCGCGGCGATGGATGCGCTGTTTCATGCAGCGCCAAGCACGGTGCGCTATGGCGTGGGCGAAGTGTTGTACGGCATCGATGCGATCCGCGCATTTCGCAGCGGCCGCGGTGGTTCGCCGCAACGCCAGCTCGCACATGTGCAGGTACACGGCTTCGGGCATGACTTTGCCACCACCCACGCAGAGTTCATTCGCGAGGGCAGCAGTGCACGCGGGCGGCAAAGCCAGAGCTGGGTACGCTTTGCCGACGGCTGGAAAGTGGTGGCCGCGCATGTCTCGTTGCAAGGCACGCACGCATGAGCGTGGTCGACGACCCCGCGCTGGACGATGCCGCCTTCCTGGCGCGCTACCGCGACCTGTTCGAGCACTCGCCGTGGGTGGTCGAGCGTGCGCTGCGGCGGCGGCCGTTAGCCGATGTGCACCGCGGCCTGATGCAGGTCGTCTACGACGCATCGCCGCAAGATCAGGTCGCACTGATCCGCGCCCACCCCGAGCTGGCCGGCAAGGCCGCGATCGACCGCACGCTCACCGAAGCATCGGCCGCGGAGCAGGCTTCGGCCGGGCTGGACCGGCTCAGCGAGGACGAATTCAAGCGCTTCCACGCGCTCAATCAGGCCTATCGCCACCGTTTCGGATTTCCGTTCGTGATCTGCGTGCGGCTGCACGACAAGGCCGGCATTCTGGCCGCGCTGGCGCAGCGGCTGGAGGCCGCGCGCAACGCAGAGATCGCCACCGCCATCGCCGAAATCGGCAAGATCGTTCACCTGCGCCTGGAGGCACTGCCATGAGCCTGGCCCACCTCGAACGTACCCTCGCCCACGACCTGCAATGCCTGGCCCACGGCGGCGATGCCTGGGTGCAACCGCGCGTGCATCCGAGCGGGCACGTCTACGACGTCATCATCGTCGGCGCCGGGCAGAGCGGCCTGGGGGCGGCGTTCGCGCTGCAACGCGAGCGTGTGCACAACCTGCTGGTGATCGACGAAAACCCGGCTGGCCAGGAAGGTCCGTGGGTGACCTACGCGCGCATGCAGACCTTGCGCACGCCCAAGCACATCACCTCGATCGATCTGGGCGTGCCATCGCTCACCTTCCGCGCGTGGTGGGAGGCGCAGTACGGCAGCGCCGCATGGGATGCGCTGGACAAGATTCCGCGCGCGCGCTGGATGGATTATCTGCGCTGGTATCGCACAACGCTGCGCTTGCCCGTGCGCAACGCCACCCGCCTGGTCCGCGTGGAGCCGGACTTCGCACCGGGTATCCATCGCCTGCATCTGGCGATGGGCGCCCCCCTGCTCACGCGCAAACTGATTCTGGCCACCGGCATCCAGGGCGGGGGCCAGTGGGTGGTGCCCGAGTGGATCAGCCGCGCCCTGCCCGCGCACCGCTACGCGCACACGTCCGGCCAGATCGATTTCGCCGCACTGGCCGGCAAGCGTGTGGGCATTCTGGGCGGCGGCGCCTCGGCCTTCGACAATGCCTGCTTTGCGCTCGAACAGGGCCTCGCCAGTGCCGAGGTGTTCGTGCGGCGTAGCGAATTGCCGCGCATCAATCCGTTCCGGCACATGGAACAGGCCGGCATCATTCCGCGTTTTCTGGCGCTGCCGGATGCAGACAAGTATCGGATGATGGCCAGCTTCTTCGCGCACAACCAACCGCCCACCAACGACACCTTCCAGCGCGCCTGTGCGCATGCCGGCTTCGCGCTGCATCTTGGCGCGCCGTGGCTGGACGTGGCCGAACGCGATGACGAGATCGTCGTGCGCACGCCGCAGCGCGAACACCGCTTTGATTTCCTTGCCATCGCCACCGGCCTGGTCACCGATCCGCAGCTGCGTCCGGAACTGGCTGCGCTGTCCGGGCGCATCGCCTGCTGGGGCGACCGCTATCGGCCACCGCCGGGCCAGGCCAATCCGGTGCTGGACGCACACCCCTATCTGGGCCCCGGTTTCGAACTGCTGCCACGCACGCCTGACGATGCCGCGCTGCTGCATGGGCTGTTCGCCTTCAACTATTCGGCGCTGATCAATCACGGCCCATCGGCCGCCGCGCTGTCCGGGCTGAAGGTAGCACTGCCGCGGCTGGCCCGCGCAGTGGCCGACCAGTTGTTCCTGGACGACCGCCAGGCCGTCGTCGACCAGTACTTGGCCTACGACCAACCCGAATTCGTCGGCCAATGGCCGCAGCCCACCCAGGCGGTGGCATGAGCACGCTGTCCACGCACGTGCTGGACACCGCCAGCGGCCGCCCCGCCGCGGGCGTGCCGCTGCGGCTGTTCGCCGGCGAGACGCTGCACTTCGAGGGCGTGACCAATCCCGACGGCCGCTGCCCGGACCTGGCCGCGCTCGCGCTGCAACCCGGCCGCTACCGGCTGGAATTCGACCTCGCCCGCTATTGGCAGGCAACCGGCATGGCGCTGGCCGATCCACCGTTCCTGGACTGCATCCCGATCGCCTTCGGCATCGCCGACGACGGCCACTACCATGTCCCGCTGCTGCTGTCCCCGTACGGGTACTCCACCTATCGCGGCAGCTGAGCGCTGCGTCGTGCCGCGGTGCAGGCAGTTCGGGCCCGTCTGCACGACGGTCTGCGCTTCCATCGCCGCCGGTGCGCATGACCGCCTGCGCACAGTGTCAGACCGGTTTCACTCAAGCCCCGTAGAATGGCCGCTTTCCGGCGACAGGCCGGGGCACCGGAACGGTCATGATCCACAACGATGTACTGCGCAGCATCCGCTACATGCTCGACCTCAGCGACGACAAGGTGGTGGACATCACCCACCTGGCCGACCCCGAGTTCGCGCTCGACAAGCCGCAGGTACAGGCCTGGCTGAAGAAGGAAGACGAGCCGGGCTTTGAGCCCTGCACCGATGCGATGCTGGCGCGTTTTCTCGACGGCCTGGTGCTGCGCTTCCGCGGCCGCGACGAGAGCCAGCCGCCACGCCCGCTGGAAACCCGCGTCGGCAACAACCTGGTGTTGAAGAAGCTGCGCGTGGCCTTCGAATTGAAGGACGTCGACATGCACGCCATCTTCGCCAGCGCCGGTTTCCCGCTGTCCAAGCCGGAACTCTCCGCACTGTTTCGCCAACCCGGCCACAAGAATTTCCGCCCCTGCGGCGACCAGCTGCTGCGCGCCTTCCTCAAGGGCCTGACCGCCCGGATGCGCGAAGCGGGATGATCTTCAGCGCACGCGCTTGGCCGCTGGCGCTTGTCCAGCGGATGCCCTTTGTCGGCGCAAGAGCATGAGAACCGCACGCACGCTCTAAATCGCCACCACGGTACGAATGGCCATGCGCCATCCGTACCGTCGTCGTCAGATCACGCGTGACGGCGCCCAAAACGCAGCAGGTGCGATCAGCTGAAACGTCTGTTGCGGATCTGCTCGCGTTCTTGTTCGGTCATATCATCCATGTGGATGTAGTGGACGCCTTGTCCGCGCGGGGCACTGAGAAGCTGCGACTCGATGTCCTCCTGGTCGCCGTCGGGCGAGGAGATCAGACCCACGATGGTACCGTGCGGGGCAACCCGCCATAGCGCCACACGTTGGAAGACGCGCACCTGGTCGGTATCGGTCACTTGGGGATAGGTAGCGTACCAACCATCGGCAGGCAGGTAGCGATAAGAACCGTAGTCGTTCATAGCGTCTCTGGATTGGCGGAGTGGCCTGCCGATTGTGGAAAGACCTTGACCAAGTGGGATACGGGGATTTCCGATTTAGCGCTGCGATTACGTCTCTCGCACCCGATGTTTCGCTGCAGCGTGGAGCGTTTCGTGCGCTGTATTGTGGTGAGCCGGAACGCAGCGGGCTGCCGGCAGTCGCGCACAGGTCTCTGTCGCACTCTATGCAGCAGAAACGTATCCTTCCCGCGCATGACCGACCCTGCTTTTCCGATCTCCCCGTTGTTGCCGCAGATCCGCGACAGTCTCGCTGCGCATCCGCGGCTGGTGCTGGAAGCCCCGCCCGGCGCCGGCAAGACCACCCAGGTGCCGCTGGCGTTGCTGGACGCGCCGTGGCTGGCCGGCCGCAGGATCGTGATGCTCGAGCCGCGCCGCGTGGCGGCCCGCAGCGCGGCGCAGTTCATGGCGCGCCAGCTCGGCGAGCCGGTCGGCGAAACGGTGGGGTACCGCATCCGCTTCGAGAACAAGACCTCCGCGCGCACCCGCATCGAAGTCGTCACCGAAGGCATCCTGACCCGGCTGATCCAGGACGACCCCATGCTGGAAAGCGTCGGCGCGCTGCTGTTCGACGAATTCCACGAACGCCATCTGGCCGGCGACCTGGGTCTGGCGCTGGCGCTGGATGTGCAGGCGCAGGTGCGCGATGACCTGCGCATCGTGGCGATGTCGGCCACGCTGGATGGCGAACGCCTGGCCGGCTTTCTGGAAGCGCCGCGGCTGAGCAGTGCCGGGCGCAGTTTCCCGGTGGAGATTGCGCACTTTCCGGCGCGCCGCGACGAAGCGCTGGAGCCGCAGACGCGGCGCGCGGTGGAGCACGCGTTGTCCACGCATCCCGGCGACGTGCTGGTGTTTTTGCCCGGCCAGCGCGAGATCGCGCGGGTGCATCGCGCACTGCAGGAGGCGCTGGATCCGGCGGTGCAGGTGCTGCCGCTGCACGGCGAGCTGTCGGTGGAGGCGCAAAGCCAGGTACTGCAGCCCGACCCGCAAGGCCGCCGCCGCGTGGTGCTGGCCACCAACGTGGCCGAATCTTCGGTCACCTTGCCCGGCGTGCGCGTGGTGATCGACAGCGGGCTGGCGCGCGAGCCGCATTACGACCCCAACAGCGGGTTTTCGCGGCTGGACGTGACCGCCATTGCGCAGGCTTCGGCCGACCAGCGCGCCGGCCGCGCCGGACGTGTCGCCAGCGGCTGGGCCTACCGGCTGTGGCCGCAGTCGCAACGGCTGGAACCGCAGCGCCGTGCCGAGATCACCCAGGTGGAACTGGCCGGCCTGGCGCTGGAACTGGCCGCCTGGGGCAGCAGCGCACTGCGCTTTGTCGATGCGCCGCCCAGTGGCGCACTGGCCGCCGCGCACGAGCTGCTGCAGCGGCTGGGCGCGCTCACCGCAAGCGGCGGCATCACCACGCTCGGCCGGCGCATGCTCGCGCTGGGCACGCATCCACGCCTGGCGGCGATGCTGGCGCAGGCCGGCGATGCGCCGCGTGTGGCGCTGGCCTGCGACCTGGCCGCGCTGCTGGAAGCGCGCGACCCACTGCGCCAGGGTGGCGATGGGCTGGCCGCGCGTTGGCGGGCGCTGGCGGCATTTCGTCAGGGCCGAAGCGCGGCCGACGCCGATCGTGGCGGCCTGGCTGCCATCGACAGCGCTGCCAAACAATGGCGGCGCCGGCTGCGCTGCGACAGCGCCCCGCCATCCAGCGTGGAGGCGCACGCGCTCGGCGACCTGCTGTCGCACGCATTTCCCGATCGCATCGCCGCACGCCATCCGGCCGACCCGCTGCGCTACCTGCTCGCCAACGGCCGCAGCGCGCGCCTGTTCGACCATAGCGATCTGCGCGGCGAACCGTGGCTGGTGGCCAGCGAACTGCGCTATGAAGCCAAGGATGCGCTGTTGCTGCGCGCCGCGCCGGTGGATGAAGCCTACCTGCGTCGCAGCCTGCCCGAGCGCTTCGTGCAGCAGGACGTGGTGCAGTGGGACGCGGACAAACGGGCCCTGGTCGCCCGCCGCCAATCCAGCTTCGACCGCATCGTGCTCGACAGCCGCCCGGCCGGCCGCGTCGACCCGGCACACGCCGCAGCCGCGCTCACCGACGCAGTGCGTCAACTCGGCCTGGACGCCCTGCCGTGGACAGAAAGCCTGCAGCAGTGGCGCGCCCGCGTGCAGTCGCTGCAGAGATGGATGCCAGAGCTGGCGCTGCCCGATCTCTCCGATGCCGCACTGCTGGAGACGCTGGACACCTGGCTACGCCCGGCCTTCGCCGGCAAGACCCGCCTGGACGCGCTGGATGAGGCCAGCCTGGGCGAAGCACTGAAGAGCGCGCTGCCCTGGGAGCGCCGCCAGTGGATCGACCGCCATGCGCCCACCCGCATCAGCGTGCCTTCCGGCATGGAGCGCCCCATCAGCTATGCCCTCGACCCCGCCGGCCAACCGCTACCGCCGGTGCTGGCGGTCAAACTGCAGGAACTGTTCGGCCTGGCCGAAACCCCACGCATCGCCGACGGCCGCATCCCGTTGACCTTGCACCTGCTCTCGCCCGGCGGGCGGCCGTTGCAGGTGACCCAGGACTTGAAGAGTTTCTGGGCGAATACGTATCCGGACGTTAAAAAAGAGATGAAGGGGCGGTATCCCAGGCATCCGTGGCCGGACGATCCCTGGACAGCTGCCGCAACCCACAGAGCAAAACCACGCGGCACCTGAAACGCACGGACCCGCGGCGGCGGTGAAACAGACAGGCGCTCGCAATCTCCTGCGGCGCGGACAGCTGCAGCAACCCACAGAGCAAAACCACGCGGCACCTGAAACGCACGGACCCGCGGCGGCGGTGAAACAGACGGGCGCTCGAAGTCTCCTGCGGCGCGGACAGCCGCAGCTACCCACAGAGCAAAACCACGCGGCACCTGAAACGCACGGACCCGCGGCGGCGGTGAAACAGACGGGCGCTCGAAGTCTCCTGCGGCGCGGACAGCCGCAGCTACCCACAGAGCAAAACCACGCGGCACCTGAAACGCACGGACCCGCGGCGGCGGTGAAACAGACGGGCACTCGGAATCCACCGCGGCGCACTACCTAACCGTAAGCCAAACGGCACCCGGTCCCGCTAACGCCGCCTATACGCATCAGCGCACAGACTGCAGATCACGTACTCAGAAAGGAAACGCCTCCGATGAGCAAGCTGACTGTGATCACCGAACGCGCCCTGGAGCGTGCCCTGGAACTGGCCGGCACTGCGGGCGACCAGCTGCGTCATGCCGCGTCCAATGCGGGCGACCAGGCACGCCACGCCGGCAGCAGCCTGCGTCATTTCGGACCGAGCGCAAGCGAATGGCTCAAGACCGGCGCCGCACTCGGCGCAGTGCGCACCGGCGGCAAGGCCGCCAGCAAACTGGTCAAGCGCAACCCGGCCGTGACGGTTGCCGCCGCGGTCGCAGGCCTGGGCCTGATCGGCTATGCGGTGTACCGCAAGCGTCAGCGTGACCAGCAGGTGCTCGGCGGCAATGTGCATCGTCTGGATCGCGAACATGCCAGCAATGCCAACGCACGCCGTGCGGCCTACCAGCGCCGCGGTGCAGTGACCCCGAGCGACGGCATCGAATAAGCCATCGCGCGAAGTCATGCAAAAACGCCACGGCACCAAGCCGTGGCGTTTTTCGTTTGTGGCATGCATGTCTGCGTGCAGCGCAATGCACCGATGTCAGCGATTGAGGGGCCCACGCTGCGTGCCGTCTGCGTCATATGATGGGACGACCATCGAACCCATCGAATAACGGTCGGCCATGCGTGGCTCAGGCGAAGCGGGAGACAAGAACAGGATCTGCCCGCTCACACGCTCCGGTCGTTGCGCCCGCTGGCGATGCGAACGTCCTGTCAGCGGCTAAACGCCTTGCCGCCCTGCCACGCGTACCGCGCCCGTCACAGACGCCACACCTCAGCGCCGGCTTCGGCTCGGGCGCGCGCTGGCGGTGTCTTCAGCGCGCCACTGCCCAGGTGCAAGCGCGTCCAGCCGCCAATCGCCGATGGCCACGCGCACCAGGCGCAAGGTCGGCAAGCCCACCGCCGCGGTCATGCGCCGCACCTGACGGTTGCGGCCTTCGGTGATCTGCAGCTCCAGCCAGGCATCGGGCACGGTCTTGCGCACGCGCACCGGAGGATCGCGCGGCCACAGCTGCGGTGCCTGGTCGAGCATGCGCACCTGTGCCGGCCGGGTGGGTCCATCGTTGAGCACCACCCCGTCGCGCAACGCCTGCAGTTGTTCGGGCTGCGGCGCGCCCTCCACCTGGACCCAGTACGTCTTGGGCTGTTTGTGGCGCGGGTCGGTCAGCCGATGCGCCAATGCACCGTCATCGGTCAGCAACAGCAAGCCTTCGCTGTCGTGGTCCAGACGGCCTGCGGCATACACATCGGGCGGCAAGCCGAATTCGGCCAGCGTGCGCTTGGGCGGCTGCGAGCGGTCGCTGAATTGCGAGAGCACACCGTAGGGTTTGTTCAACAACACCAACATTGCCAATCCTGTTGCGCGACGCGCTGCACATGCCCTAATGACGTCAAACATCTGCATGCCGACACGCGCAACGCGCCGGCATGCAGCCGGGCGTCAGCGCTTGACGAACTTCAAGGTCATGCGGTCGCTCTCGCCGATGGCCTGGTACTTGGCATCGTCGGCCTTGTCATGGCTGTTGCTAGGCGGCAGCGTCCACACACCGCCCGGGTAATCCTTGGTGTCGCGCGGGTTGGCGTTGACCTCGCTCTTGCCAACCAGGGTGAAACCGGCGGCTTCGGCCATTGCAATCACCTGTGCCTGGCCAACGTAGCCGCTCTTGTCGTCGGCCGGCACATCGGCCTTGGCGCGATGTTCGACCACGCCAAGCACGCCGCCGGGCTTGAGCACCTTGTAGAAGCCGGCGAACATCGCCTCGGCAGTGCCGGCCATGCGCCAGTTGTGCACGTTGCGGAAGGTCAGCACCAGGTCGGCGGAGTTGTCCACGCCAAAGGACGGCGACTTGGGCACATACGACACGAGCGAGGGCTTGCCATACACCTCCGGCTTGGCATGGAACTTCTTCTCCAGTTCGTCGCGCGCACGCTGCGCGTAATCGCGGCTGCGGCCTTCCGGTGCCGACGCCGGGTCGACCACTGCGGCCACGTACTTGCCCTTTTCGCGCAGGTACGGCGCCAGGATTTCCGAATACCAGCCGCCGCCGGGAGTAATTTCGATGACGGTCTGGGTCGGCTTGATGCCGAAGAACGCCAACGTCTGACCGGGATGGCGATACTGATCGCGCTGCACGTACACGCGGTCGCGCCAGTTGCCGTTGATGGCCGCCTGCAATGCGGCGTCGGGCGCGGGCAAGCTCGCGCTATCGGCAGGCTTCACCGCCATCGCCAGCGGCGCGCTCATCGCCACCACCACACCCATCACACATGCACAGGCCAGCTTGTTGCCGATCATCGCAGCACCCTCATCCGGGAAAAAGTAGCGCGAGCCTAGCATGCGCTCCCGGGCCTGCCATGTGCCCGTCGTGCATTCGCACAAGGCCTGTTGCCGCGTCCCCCGTCGCCGACATGTTCAGATCCTGTGAGCTGCTGAGGACGATCGGCGGAACGCTGAATCCACGCAGATGTCACACGCAACATCGGTGTGCGTGACTATCCTGTTGCCAGTTCGAATCAGGAGCATCCACGATGACCCAACCCCGCGCACTCGGCCGCTCCGGCCTGCAGGTTCAACCGATCGTCTTCGGCGGCAATGTGTTCGGCTGGAGCGCGGACGAGGCGACCTCGTTTGCCTTGCTCGATGCATTCGTGGATGCCGGCTTCAATCTCATCGATACGGCCGATGCTTACTCCGGCTGGGTGCCGGGCAATCGCGGCGGCGAATCGGAAACCATCATCGGGCGCTGGCTTGCGCGCAGCGGCAAGCGCGACAAGGTGCTGATCGCCACCAAGGTCGCCAAGTGGAGCGAGCATCCCGGCCTGTCGCCGGACAACATCGCAGCAGCGGTGGAAGATTCGCTGACGCGTCTGCAGACCGATGTGATCGATCTGTACCAGGCGCACGAAGACGACGAATCGATTCCGCTGGAAGCAACGCTGGCGGCATTCGGCCGACTGATTGAGCAAGGCAAGGTGCGTGCGATCGGCGCGTCCAACTACAGTGCTGCGCGCCTGCGCGATGCGCTGGATATTTCCGAGCAGTACAAGCTGCCGCGCTACGAAAGCCTGCAGCCGGAATACAACCTGTACGACCGCGCCGGTTACGAAGCCGAGCTGGAGCCCCTCGTGCGCGAACGCGAGCTGGGCGTGATCAGCTATTACTCGCTGGCCAGCGGCTTTCTCACCGGCAAATATCGCAGCGCCGACGACGCCGGCAAGAGCAGCGCACGCGGTGCATCGGTGGTCAAGCAGTACGTCAACCCGCGTGGCCTGCGCATCCTGCAGGCGCTGGACGATCTGGCCGTGACGCACAATGCAACGCCTGCGCAGATTGCGCTGGCCTGGCTGATCGCACGCCCCGGCCTGACCGCGCCGATCGTCAGCGCCACCAGCGTGACCCAGTTGCACGATGTGCTTGCAGCCGCACGCGTGGCGCTCAGTGCCGATCAGATCGCGCAACTGGACAGCGCCAGCGCGCCGGAGTCATCGGCAACGCGCTAGTGCATCAGGGGGCATGTCGCGTTGTGTGCCGACCATGCACCCTGCTGCGCCTGTGACAGCACTCTCCCGCGCAGCCGCACAGCGGCTGTGCTCATCCGACCGCGCACGCGCGGACTGCCTACGAGCCATTCCCATGACGTCCATCATCAACCGCCGCATCGTGCTGGCATCGCGCCCGCACGGAGAACCCAGCGCCGACAATTTCCGCATCGAAGAGGTCGCCGTCGCACCGACCGGGCACGACCAGATTCTGGTCCGCAATCGCTTCCTGTCGCTGGACCCGTATATGCGTGGCCGCATGGACGAAGGTCCCTCTTACGCCGCGCCAGTGGCCATCGATGCCGTGATGGAAGGCGGCACCGTCGGCGAAGTCATTGCGTCCAATCACGCCGACTATCAGCCTGGCGATCTGCTGGTGCTGCCCGGCGGCTGGCAGACGCATAGCCTGTTGACCCCCACGACACCCCTGCGCAAGCTGCCCAAGGACGACAGCCTGCCACTGAGCACCGCGCTCGGCGTCTATGGCATGCCCGGGTTTACCGCGTATGCGGGCCTGCATGAAATCGGCAAGCCACAGCCCGGCGAAACGCTGGTGGTCGCTGCCGCCAGCGGCCCCGTCGGCGCCACGGTGGCGCAGCTGGCACGCCTGCAGGGCCTGCGCGTGGTCGCCATCGCCGGTGGCGAAGAAAAAGTACGTTACCTGCGTGACACGCTGCAGGTGGAGGTGGCGCTGGACCACCGCGCCGACGACTTTGCAGAGCAGTTGCGCGCCGCAACGCCGGACGGCATCGACATCTATTTCGAAAACGTTGGCGGCAAGGTGTTCGATGCGGTGCTGCCGCAGCTCAACGACTTTGCACGCATCCCGGTCTGCGGCGTGATCGCGACCTACAACAGCCGCGGGCAAGCCCACCCCGGCCCGGATCGCCTGCCCGACTTCATGGGCCAGGTGCTGCGCAAACGCCTGACGGTGCGCGGCTTCATCCAGCACGATTTCATCCGCCTGATGCCTGCCTTCCTGCGCGAAATGGGCCAGTGGCTGCGCGAAGACAAAATTCAGTACCGCGAGCACGTGCTGCACGGCCTGGACAGCGCCCCGCAGGGCCTGATCGACGTGTTGCGCGGCAAGAACTTCGGCAAGGCCGTGGTCGCTCTGGACTAACGGTATTCGTCGTGCCTCTCTACACCCTTCGCGCTTGCGATTTTCCATTCCCAAGCGACCCAATGCGCGGCGGCGCCAGCGCCAATCATTCGTGATCCCACACACGACTTCGGCGAACCAGCAACGTTCGCCGAGCACCTTGCCACACTGGGTGCGGGGTTCATGATCGGAGAGCGACATGGGACTATGCATTTCAAAGCCGGCGATGTCTGGGTCGAGCGTGGCAGCGTCACCTGAGCATCCCGAAAGCCCTGCCTCAGAGCAGGTCACCGCCCCCACGCCTTTACCCGAGCCATCGGTGCCGCCTAGCCTGCAGGGCTTGGCGAGACTCGGCGCTGCCCGTGCGAGGCGGAGGCGCTCCGGGAAACCGACCCTGCAGCCGCACGAAGTCCAGCAGGCCGCCTACCAACTCGGAATGCGCCTCAGCGGCAGGCCCATTGAAGACGTTCGCGACCGTCAACGCCTAGCCGACGCTACGGCAACGGTGCACGAGACACGGCTGGCCTTGCATCATGGACGAGGCAATATCGAGAGCGATTTTCGGCTCAGCAATGGGCGCAGCTCCACCTGTAGTTACCTGTCTTACAGTTTCCTGTCTTACTGGCCCGGGAAACATGACATCAATTTGATGGCAGGTTGCGCGCTGGCTGTCAGCGCAGGCAATTGTGACCAAAACGCAGCGATCAACACACGCCGGCATGCGGCCCGCATGGAGGGTGGCGGGCAGATAACCAACGTCTGTGACCAAGCGTGCGCCCACATGTACGCGCTGTACCAGCCTCCAGGCTCGGCAGAGGCCCAAGACTCGGCCGTCGTTCTCGACTCGTGGTCCGATGGTCCGGCGGTTCTACTCAGGGATTCGCGCTGGGCCGGAACATACCACCGCACATCCACCTATCCGATTGAGCGCTTCGACAAGCCGGGTGCAATCGATGCGCTGGCCAGGACCCGCGCATTGCAAGCCGAAATCGAGGATCCGCAAACCGAGTTCCATGCACATCTGCGCGGCGTGGAGAGCGTCGTTCGCACCCCGCCCGTACCTCGCAAGATCTATGCCTCAACTCCGGTCATCGCCCCCGACCTGGTCCAAAGTACGCGCCAGAGGCTGCAAGAGTTATCGCCGCGGACGCGTAAGGCGCTGGCCGCCGATGCGGCGCGGCAAGCCTACGGACTGGATGACGCACAGCCCATCTCGCCGCGCACGACGACAGCGATCCTGAAAGATGCAGCGCGCCTGGATGCCTTGGGTCGCCCGCCCTTGAGTTGGGCGCCAACTTCTCACACACGGCTGAAGCGTTTTGTCACCAATGCCCGAACCAATGCAAGGCAGGCTTTCTGGTATCGACGCGGGTGGCGCCCGCCTGTCACGGTGGCGAGATGAACGCCCCTTCGATCAGGCCAACAGCTGCCTGATCGTTTAGCGGTACCCCGTCATCGGCCTGATGGGCTGGTGGCGGCCTGCCGAACACCTTTGCTGCGCAATACGTTGTTGGTAGACGGTGGAATTCAGCTGCGCGGCACCAGCAGCCTGCGCGCAAGACCGTGTCGTGATGCGCGGCCCGTGCAGAAACCTCGGGTTGAAGATGATCCGGTAATGCTGCCGGGTGAGATGCGCCTTTGAACGGACGCGCAAGCGTCAGCTGCTAGCCACGTGCAAGACACATAACCGCGAGGTGCGGCCCGATCGCCGCTAGTTCAACGGCCCGATCGCCATCGCCTGGCGGTCGATGCGGTGCTTTTCGGCAAGCGCCTGCATGCCTTGCAGGGTCGAGGCGATCAGGCTCGCGTAACGCAATCGCCACAGGGTGGCGCGGTCGTTGTCGTCGTGCGTGCTGCCCAGGCCGTCGAGCACCTGCGGCAGACGGCGGTCGGCAAGCGCCGACGCGGCCAGATAAGGCTTTGCAGGTGCGATGACATCCACCGGCTCGCGCCAGTCGTTGGCCACCTGCCGGGCGATGCCGGCCAGATGCGAAAGCTGGTGCATGCCGATCAGCGTCTCGTGCAGCATCTCGCGGCATGCCCATTGCCACAGCGCCACCTTTTCCGACGGGTCCTGGGCAATCTCGGTAAGCGCCAGGTCTACCTTTTCGATGCGTGGGTCGAGCATTGCGTGGCTCCGATGCTGCTGTGCAACATAATTCACACCATCAGCCGTGAGAATCAAGTGAGCGCGTCGTTTGAATGCCGTCAGTGCGCCGATGCTCGACCGGGTTCACGCTTCGCTGCAACCGCCTGTCGACGCGCACCGGCGGCACCCTGACTTCCTTCCCATGGCGGCGCCCTGCACCGTGCGCAATGCTGAAGGCCCGATTCCCAAGGCCACCGCATGCGCAGCACCGTGTTCTTCGCACCGTTGTGGCTGCTGGTGGCCTGCGCCGCACAGGCCCAGACCGCAGCGCCGCGGCTGTCCTCGCAGCAATGCACGGTCAGCACCTCCTACGACGTGCTCGCAGATACCGGCGGTATCTGGCTGCGCCGCAAACAGGGCCTGCCGCGCGAGATCTTTTTCCACGGTGGCGAGCTCAACGTGGACCGCCAACCACAGCCGGTCAGCGCCGCCGACGCGCAACGCCTGCGCGAGCTGGAGCAAGGCACGCGCACGTTGATGCCGGCGGTGGCGTCGGTTGCCCAGTCGGTGGTCGACATCACGTTCGATGCGCTCAATGGCGTGGTGCACGTGCTGTCCGGCAGCGCGCGCCAGCAGCGCAAGGTGGAGCAATTGCGCACGGCAGCACGGGCGCAGGTGGCGGACACCCTCGGACGTGGGCGGTGGGAGCAAGCCGTATTCGACGAGCGCTTCGAGGCCAAGGTCGAACATGCGGCCGAAGCGCTGGCCGGCAGCCTCACCCGCAGCATGATGTGGACGGTGATGAGCGGACGCGCTGCGCAGTTGGAGCGCCGCGGCGAGCAATTGGATGCTCAGATGCAGCGGCAGATGCAGGGCCGCAGCGACGCGCTCCAAGCGCAGGCCCGCACCCTGTGCGTGCGGGCGCAAGCGCTCTACGCCGTGCAGCAAGCGCTAGAGTACCGCTTCAACGGCGAGCGCCTGCAGATGCTGGAGCTCAACGCGCACCCGCAGCCGGCGGATGTCGTGGCCTCCACTGGCGCGGCGGCTACGGCGAGGCGCTAAGCAGCGTATCGCCTTGCGCGCGTCTGCTCGATGCGCTTGCCGTGCGTCACGGTGCGTACGCCGCGCGGCGCATGCCATGACAGGCGACGCCGAAGTGCCCGCTGGCGCGTCATCGCCGGGCAACGCGTGCGCGAACCTGCAATCTTTTCAAGCCCCAACGCACAACGGCCCGACGCATGCGCCGGGCCGTCGTTGAAACCGTGACACGCACTGCGCATCACGGCCTGGCCTGCATTACGCCAGGGTCAGGGTGACGTCGATATTGCCGCGGGTTGCGTTGGAGTACGGGCAAACCTGGTGCGCCTTGTCGACCAGCGCCTGCAGTTCGGCCTTGTCCATGCCCGGCACGGCGATACGCAGTTCCACGACGATGCCGAAGCCGCCCGGGATCTGGCCGATGCCCACGCTGCTGTCGATGCTCACTTCGCCCGGCAGCTTGAGCTTGTCCTGTGCGGCCACGGCCTTCATCGCACCGATGAAACAGGCAGCGTAACCGGCTGCGAACAGCTGCTCCGGATTGGTACCGTCGCCGCCGGCGCCGCCGAGCTCGCGCGGGGTGGACAGCTTGGCGTCCAGCGCCTTGTCCGAGGACACGGCACGGCCTTCGCGGCCGCCGGTGGCAGTGGCGTGGGCGGTGTAGAGGACTTTTTCAGGTGAGGCCATGGTGGTTCTCCAGGGTGAGCGCGAGGGGCGCATGAGGGTTCAATAGGTTCAATAGTTGACGATTGAATCGTGTACGACGCGTTGCAAAACAGTGCACATGCCGGAAGCTCACCCGGCGCCAAGGCTGGAGCGTAGCTTCTCCAGTTCCTGCTTGAGTTGACGCAGTTCGTCCAACGAACAGGCCGACGCACAAAACACCTGCTCCGGTACCGCGCCCGCCTTGCTGCGCAACGCACGGCCGGTCTCGGTCAACGCGATGATGACCTGGCGCTCGTCGTTGGCCGCACGCGTGCGGGTCACCAACCCGGCCGCCTGCAGGCGCTTGAGCAACGGCGTCAGCGTGGCCGAATCCAGGTACAGGCGCTCGCCGATCTCCGACACGCTGCGTTCGTCGGTCTCCCACAGCACCAGCATGACCAGGTACTGCGGGTAGGTCAGGTCCAGCGCCTTCAGCAAGCCGCGGTAGAGCTTGTGCATCGCCAGGTTGGCCGAATACAACGCAAAGCACAGCTGGTTGTCGAGCTGCAGCAGCGCATCGGTGCGGGCAGTGGTGGCCGTGGCGGTGTCCATGGGGCGCAATTTACATAGTGCGCGATCTAATTGCAAGCGATTTATCGGGGTGTCCTCTGCGGCTTGGCTCCGTGAGGGACCATCGGCCATTGCGACCAGAACTTCGGACGCTGGCTGGGAGCTGGGGCCTTCGCAGTAGCGCTGCAGGATCAGGCGCTGTGGCAGGGATGCCACAGCCGCGCGTGACATGGCGGCGGCACGTATCACGATCGCCGGATGCGCACGGCATCACCTGGGGCGCCTCATCGGCTCCACGAAGGAATTGAAGGACGTACCAGCAACAACCCGACTATCGTCGTCAACCGCTGTTGAGCGGTCACGCTGCCGGCAGTGCAGTGCGACCACCGCACATGCACGGCAGTGGCAATCGCACAGGTCATCGCCTATCCGATGACCGGCTCACGCGCGATGCGCCGTTGCCAGATACTCCGCGCTCTGCATTTCGATCAGGCGCGAAGCGGTGCGCTCGAACGCACCAGCCAGGCGCTGGCCGCTGTATAGGGCCGGCGGTGCGTCCTGCGCGGTGCAGACCAGATTGACATGGCGGTCGTACAGCTCGTCGATCAGGTTGACGAAGCGGCGCGCGGCGTCTTCGTTCATGCGGTCGAAGTGCGGAATACCGCCCAGCAACACGGTGGTGAACTCGCGCGCAATCTCGATGTAGTCGCTGGGTCCGCGCGGGCCTTCGCACAGCGCAGCAAAATCGAACCAGGCGATGCTCTTGCCGCGTGCGCGCACCGGAATCTTGCGCGCCTCGATTTCGATATTGCCGGCACGCGCCTCGGCGTTGCCGCTCAACTCGGCCCACCGCTGCGCAAGCCAATCGTCGGCCTGCGCATCCAACGGCGCGCGATACACCGGCGAACGCGTCAGCGCGCGCATGCGGTAATCCTCGGTGCCTTCGGCGTAGAGCTCCACGCAGAACTTCTGCAGCAACCCGATCGCCGGCATGAAACTGTCGCGCTGCAAGCCGTTGGCATAGAGGTTTTCCGGCGCGGTGTTGGACGTGGTCACCAGCGTCACGCCTTCGGCGAACAGGCGTTCGAGCAAACGTGCCAGCAGCATCGCATCGCCGATATCGGTAACGAAGAATTCGTCCAGCACCAGCACGCGCAGGTTCTCGCGCCACTGCTGGGCGATGCGTGCCAGCGGATCGCTTTGCCCGGCGTGCTCGCGCAACTGCTCGTGCACGCCGCGCATGAAGCGGTGGAAGTGGGTGCGGTATTTCTGCTTGATCGGCAGGCCGTCGTAGAACAGATCGACCAGAAAGGTCTTGCCGCGCCCGACACCGCCCCAGAAGTACAAGCCGCGTACCGGCTCGGGCTTTTTCCAGAACGCCGACAGCCGGTCCAGCCAACCATCTTGCGCGCTGTCCACCAGCGCCTCGTGGATGCGGTCCAGCTCGGCCAAGGCCGCCTGCTGCGCAGGGTCGGCGCGCCAGTCGCCGCGTTGTACGCCGGCGGCGTAGCGCTGCGACGGGGTCATCTCACTCATTGCATTCTCCGCGGGCCGCCGGCTGTTGCGCGGACCGCTCAACAGCGCATCGCCTGGCGATACGCGTGGGCCGTGCCGCGGTCAGGCTGCGGCCGGCAACCAGCGCCGGACACCATGCTGGATCGCACCGCGCAGGTCGATCAATTTGCGGTGGAAGAAATGGCTGGTGTCGGGCATGCGCACCAGCTCGGGTTGCTGCTCCAGCGTTTCCAACCAGTCGTAGACCGCCTGCGGGTCGACGATCTCGTCGGCATCGCCCTGGATCACCAACCATTGCGCCGGCGGCTGGATGTCGCTGAAATCCCAGCGCCCGGCCGGCGGCGCGATCGAGATCAGCACCTGCGGTTCGAGCGAGCCGGCGGCGCGCAACGAGACATACGCGCCGAAGCTGAAACCGCCCAACCACAACGTGTGGCCTGGCCGCTGCGCACGCACCCACTCGGCAACCGCACGCAGGTCGTCCTGCTCGCCATCGCCATGGTCGAACGCGCCGGCCGAATTGCCGACGCTGCGGAAATTGAAGCGCACCACGGTGATGCCCAGCTCGCGCAGCGCGCGCGCGGCCATGGTGACGACCTTGTTGTGCATGCTGCCGCCCTCGGTGGAGAGCGGATGACAGAAGATGGCGGTGACCGCGTGTGCGGCAACATCCGGCTCGGGCAGATCGACCGCGACATCCAGCGGGCCGACCGGCCCGTCCAAGGTCAACGCAGCCGATTCGGTGGGGAATGAGGGATTGGACATGCCTGCATAATAGCCGCCCCGCCGGCCGCGTTCATCGCCCTGCCTGCACACTTCGTTGCGTTGCCCATGCATTTTCTGCTGTTTGCCGTTGTCTGCAGTGTCCTGGTGTCGGTGCTGTTGAAGCTTGCGCCACGCCACCGGATCGACGTGTTTCAGGCCATTACCTGGAACTACGCCACCGCTGCACTCCTGGCCTGGCTGATCCTGCATCCGGCGCTGGACACGCTACGCGTCACGACTACTCCCTGGTTGGCGTTGCTGCTGTTGGCCGTGGCGCTGCCCTCCATCTTCCTGGTGCTGGCGCGGTCGGTCGCGGTGGCCGGCGTCGTGCGCACCGATGTCGCGCAACGCTTGTCGTTGGTGCTCTCGTTGGCCGCCGCCTTCACCGTTTTCGGCGAACCGGTCAATGGCTGGAAACTGGCAGGGCTTGCGCTGGGCATGGTGGCCATCGTGTGCATCGTGCGACGCCCCCGTCAGCACCTAGCGACCGATCCGCTGCCGAGCACAACCGGCCTGCCCTGGCTGATTGGCGTCTGGATGGGCTTTGCGCTCATCGACCTGCTGCTCAAGCACATCGCGCAGGCCGGGACACCATCGCTGACCTCGTTGACCTTGTGCTTTGCGCTGGCCTTCTTGCTGATGCTTGGCGTGCAGGGCGTGCGTTGGGCACGTGGCGCACGCATGAGCACCCGCAGCATGCTCGCCGGCGTGCTGTTGGGTGCGCTCAATTTCGGCAACATCCTGTGTTACGTACGTGCCCACCAGCTGCTGCCGCACAGCCCGGCGACCGTGTTTGCCAGCATGAATCTGGGTGTGGTCGTGTTGGGGGCACTGGTGGGCACATTGGGATTTGCCGAACGCCTGGGCCTGCGCGGCTGGTTGGGGCTGGCACTGGCCGCACCGGCCATCGCGGCGATTGCCTGGGGAATACGCCTGGGTTGACGCCCGCTTTCGGCCTGCGCGACGTCGGTTCGCCATCCGCCTTCCGCGCCGGTTGGCGGTCGCTAGCATGAGCGTGCATTCCCGCGGGAGTTTGTGATGCGCCTGACTTCGTTCTTTCGCAGCACTCATCCGGTTGCCCCGGAGCCGTTCAATCCGGCAGCCACCGATACGGCAGCGACAGCAGGTGCGACGCCGTCGCCGCACCTGCTGTCTCACGCGCCCAAGGCCGGCACCGCGCAGGGCGCGGCCAAATCGCGGCAAGGCATGCTGGCTTCGGCACGCAAGTCGCTGGCCATGCTACGCAAACAGCTGCCGTCGATGTGCATGGGAGCGCCAGCCACGAAAACGGCGCAGAGCCAGCCTGCGCTGGCCACATCGGCACCGAACGCTGCCAGGCAAGGCACGCACCCGCGTCCACCGGCACTGCAGGCTGGCGTCGATGCGCGATGGAAGGCGCCCGAGGCGATGCCTCAGCCGCGCAATCGTGCGCCGATATACACAGCAGCGCCACCGCAGCAACCGCCGTCGCCGCCACGCGCGTCAGAACGCTTTCAGCAACGTCAACGCGCTCCCGAGCAACAGCGGCAGCAGCAGGTTCCAAACGTGGCCAGGCGCGAACCGCTACGGCCGCCGCAGCAGCCGACGTTCCCCGTGCGGCCGGCACCGGCTGCTTCCCCGAAAGCGGCGACACCGGCTCCGCCCTCGCCGTCCAGGCGGCTACGCCCGGTGCGCAACATGAATCTGGAATTGGCCGCGCTCAACGAGCAGTGCCATCACATCGGCCGGCGCCTCTACAAGGAGCGCCGGGCGCCTAGCCCGCAGGAAAGGTCGGTGTTCGAGATGCGCGCGGCCCTGATCGCCGAGCGCGACGCCGTGCGCGATCGGCAGCTCGATGGGATGTTGGCGGCGCTGGCGCCATTGGAGAAGATCGCTGCGCCGAGGACCACCAGCAGTCGGCTGGCCATGGTCCAATATGACGTGATGCAGTCCAATCGCCGTGCGTTGCTTGCGGTCCGCGAAAATATCGACATGACCAAGATGGCACGGTATTACACGCGCGCGCAGCGGCGCCTGCAATCCTTGAAGGAGAGCGATGCTCCGCCCGACAAGATCCGACGCCTGGAACGCATGATGCAGGGCTATACCAACGTGCTGGCGCTGGAAGACATGGTCAAGCGCACCGACGACCAGTTGCATCGGATGGGTGCGCCACGCTTGATGGACAGCATCCCCACCACGCCGCAGGAGCGTGCGCTGTCCGAGCAGAACGAACGCGACGACCATCAGGAGGCGATCAACAACGGCTATTGAGCGCGTCGTCGTTGCGCGCAAAGCGTCCGCGGACCGCCAGCGCCCACGCACGCCCTGGCGTCAGCCACGACACAGCGTGCCATTGACCAAAACTGCGATCTCGCCAGTGCAATGGGACTGGCGATGTCCGCGGCTCGCCTGTCGGGCGGCAGCAGTGCTGCCTTCAACGCGCCCAGTGCGGAAATGGGTCGTCCAGCAGTTGCCATTGCGCCGGCCCCTGCCGTAGTTCCTGGTCGCTGAGCAGGCACGCGTCCAGCGCGGCGCGTGTGCGCGGTGCATCCATGTCCACGCCGATCACCGCCAGCTCCTGGCGGCGGTCGCCCCAGAGCGGATGCCACAACCGCTGCATCGCGGCGTATTCGTTGGCATCGCCCACCTCGTGCGGTTGCGGCAGTGGCGCGGTCCAGCACTGCGTCTGTTGCCGCTGCCAGCCGATATCGGTGTATGGCAGTGGCGTGACGCTGGTCTGCAGCGGCTGGCCGACCGACTGCGCATCCACACGGTGGCGCGCAGCGAACCAGAACCCGGCCGCGCTGGTCTGGGTGGCACCGCCCACGCTGGACAGTTCGCCCACCCAATCCATGCGACTGGCCAGCCAGAAGAAGCCCTTGCTGCGGATCACCTGCGGCAAGCCGCTGTGCACCATGCGCGCGAAGCGCTGCGGATGGAATGGCCGGCGTGCGCGGTACACGAAGCTGCTGATGCCGTATTCCTCGGTCTCGGGCGTGTGCTGGCCGCGCAGCTCCTGCATCCAGCCCGGCGCCAGCTGCGCACGGGTGAAATCGAAACGCCCGGTGTCCAGCAGCTGCTGCAGCGGCACTTCGCCGTGCGCGGCATCCACAATTGCCGCGTCGCGGTTGAGCGCGCGCAACACGGCGCGAAGGCGTTGCAGCTGCTGCGCGTCGATGCGGTCGCACTTGCTGATCACCAGCACATCGGCGAACTCCACCTGTTCGCCCAGCAACTGCACCAGCCCGCGCGTGTCGTCCGGGCCGGCTTGCTGGCCCAGGTCGGCCAGCGTGGCAGCCGAGCCGAAGTCTTCCAGGAAATGGCTGCCGTCCACCACCGTCACCATGGTGTCCAGCCGGGCGATGTCCGACAGGCTGAAACCATCGGCATCGCGCACCGCGAAGGTGGCTGCCACCGGCATCGGCTCAGCAATACCGGTCGATTCGATCAGCAGATAGTCGTAGCGACCCTGCTCGGCCAGCCGCCGCACTTCCTGCAGCAGATCGTCGCGCAGCGTGCAGCAAATGCAGCCGTTACTGAATTCCACCAGCGTCTCTTCGGTGCGCCGCAACGCCGCGCCGCCCTCGCGAACCAGCTGCGCGTCGATGTTGACCTCGCTCATGTCGTTGACGATGACCGCCACCCGCAAGCCGTCGCGGTTGTGCAGGATGCGGTTGAGCAAGGTGGTCTTGCCCGCACCCAGAAAGCCGGACAACACGGTGACGGGAAGGCGCGCATCGCGCTGGGGGGACAGAGACATCCTGAGAACCTGGCGGGAAAGGAGTGTTACTATATAACACTTACTGGACCGGATGCTTCTGATGCGCGCCACCGCCTCCCTGCTGGACAGCTCGGCCATCGCCTTGTCCGGGTTATGCCTGTTGCATTGCCTCGCCCTGCCGCTGCTGGCCGCCACGCTCCCGCTACTGGGCGCCTGGAGCCGGGCCGAGTGGATACATGTGATGTTCGCCACGGCGGCGGTGCCGCTGAGCGGCTACGCGCTATGGAGCACGCATCGCCGGCACGCCCTGCCGGCGCCGGTCTGGGTGCTGGCGCTGTGCGGACTGGCCGGGCTGGTGATTGGAGCGAGCGGTCTGGTCGGCGATGCGCTGGAAACACCGGTCACGGTCGCCGGCAGCCTGCTGCTGGCCAGCACGCATCTGCTCAATCTGCGGCTGCGTCGCCGACATGGGACATGCGCGAACTAGCGACCGATCGGCGTACGGCACCATCGCCAGAGCGGTCGCCAGGCGGGAAGGGAGGTGGGGCACGCACCGGTGGTCGATGCGCGCCCTGCTGGGCTCGACCACCTCAACGCATGCCGCGCGTCGGCGTCGGCGTCAGTGCTGCCGCCGTGATCACCTTCGCGTCATCGTCCGCCGCGTCCGCTTGGCTTGACGACGGCCTACGCAATCCTCGATGACCGCCCGGTTTGCAGCAGCACGCGCGTCCCCAATTCGCCTTGGCACGCGTGCAGCGTGCACAGCCACGATCGGCAGCGCTACAACGAAAAACCCAGCAACACCGGGTCGTGATCGGAGCTGCGCCACGGCCCCGGCAGGTTGCGCTTGGCGTAGCCGGCGTCGTCCATGACATCGGCATTGATATGCCATTCGGCCGCGCCACGCAGCTGCTTGGCCATCGCCGGGCTGAGCAACGCATGGTCCAGGCGCCCGCTCAGGCCGTCGTAAACGTAGCTGTAGGGCTGCTTCACACCGGCCACTGCAAACGCGTCCTGCCAGCCGCTGGCGCGCAGGCTGCGCATCGGCATTTCCATCGCATAGGCATTGAAGTCGCCCAGCAGCACGGCGAGCTTGGTCTGCGCGCCAGTGGGGTCGGTCTGCAGCCACTGGTGCAACCGCTTGGCCGATTCGGTCCGGGTGGCATTCCAGCAGGCCTGGCCGTCCTGCTGATCGGCGTCTGCACCGCTGGCGTTGCCGCAGCCTTTGGACTTGAAGTGATTGGCGACCACCACGAAGGTGGCTCCGCGCGCACTGCGAAACGCCTGCGCCAGCGGCACGCGACTATGGTTCTCGAACGGCCCGCCGGTCAGCGTGGCCGGCTTGCCGACCGGGGTGACCTGCGAGCTGCGATAGAGGATGCCGACCCGGATCGCATCGTCGCCCGGGCCGCTGCCGGTATCGACGAACTGCCAATCCTTGTCCTTGCCGGCAGCGTTGAGCGCGGCCACCAGTTGCGATACCGCCGCATCGGCGCCGTTGCCGTCGTTTTCCACTTCCATCAACGCAGCCACGTCGGCGTCCAATGGCACGATGGTGGCGACCAGCTTGGCCAGCTGCGCCTGGAACTGTTCGTGCGTGCGTGCGCCACGCTTGGTCGGGAAGCCACCGCCACGGCCATTGCCGTTGAAGAAATTCTCCAGGTTGAACGAGGCAATACGCAGATCGCCGCCCACCTGCGGCGCAACGGCTGTGGGCATCGCCGGCAAGGTCAGTGGGCTCAGCACCTGGATGCGATAGTTGCCGTCGTAGCGTTGATCGACGATGCCATCGACCGATTTGAGCAGGCTGCCGCTGCGCAACACCGGATCGGCCGGCAGATACGACACCGTCTTGGGGCTGCGGCCGTTGCGCGCATCGTCCAGCAACACGCGACGACGTGCGTTATCGGCCTGCACCTGCGCGAACGCCGGCGTGCCGGCAGCGGCGACCTCGCTCGGCTGCCACAGGCGTCCGCCGAACGCGGCGACCAGCTCGCCGTACGTATCCAGGCGGTCGCTGCCATTGAGCGTGAGCGAGGCGATGCGCACGTGCTCGCCTTCCAGCGCTTCCCAGTTGGCCGGCGGGCCGCTGAGCATGCGCACCGGCACCGGCTGGCCACTGGCAAGCCGCTCGATGCTGCTGGCGTCCACGGTGGTCAGGCTCGCCTCGCCACCTGCCGAAACCTCGCGCACGGTGCCGACGATGCGCACGCGGTCGCCCACCGCCAGCTCGGCATTGCCGGCCCCGGTGACGAACAGGCCATGCGAGCGCCGCGGTTCGAACCCGGGCTGCTGCACGAACAGGCCGGCCAGACCCGCGCGCGTATCGGCGGTGACGATTGCTTCCACCTCCACCACGCGACCGTCGTACGGGCTGCGGCTGTCTTCGCCCTGCACGTCGGCAATCGAGAGCCGCTGCGCGGCACCATCGGCGGCGCTGCACAGCAACGGGGCCAACAGACCAACCAAACCGAGCACAACCAGCGGGCGAGGCGACATCGAACGACTCCAGTGAGTGGATCAAACGCAAACGCCGCCCGGAAAGGCGGCGCGTGATAACGAAAAAGCGCGGAAACAGGCTAGCAAACGATGGTCAATGACCGCCAGGCACATACGCTGCGCAACCGTGATGCGGCTAACGCGTGCACTGATGGTGCAGCGCCTAGGTCACCTCTGCACGCGAGGCGTTCGATCGGGCGCGCAACGCAGCCAACGCGCGGTACCAGGCGGGAATCGCAGACCCATCCTCCTCCGCCGACTTGCCGAGCCCTTACTTGAGGTTGCCCAGCATCCAATCGACAGTGGCGCGTACCTGCTCTTCGGTCAGCGCCGGGTTGCCGCCCTTGGGAGGCATGATGCCGCCATCCGGACCGGTGTAGCCCTCGATCGCGTGCTTGTACAAGGTGTCCTTGCCCTGTGCGATGCGTGCATCCCAATGCGAATGGTCCAGCGTGGGCGCCTTGCCGACACCGGTGGTGTGGCAGGCGGTGCACAGGTTGTTGAAGATGGTCTTGCCGTCGGTCGTACCGCCGTAAGCAGACTGCGAGGCGGCCTTGGCCAGCGCCGCGGCCTGGGCTGCGGCCTGCGCGGACGCGCCCGTGGCGCCGGCATACACCGCACCGGCAGGCGCAATGCGTTGCTGCACACGTTTTGCGGCGGTGGGCGAGACTTCGTCGGGGATAGCGCGTTGCAAATACGCTGCCAGGGCGATCAGGCCCAGGGTGATCACCACGAGTAAACCGATCACCATCGAGAATTTTTTCAGGAACTCGAGGTCGTAATTCCGCACGCGCTCACCCCTGGCTGTTGGTCGAAGACCTCTGCTAGCGCCGGAGTATAGAGCACACTTTGCGCCAGTCTGACCAGCCTGTATGACAGTTTTCGCAGCGATGGGCGCTGCGCGCCCGGTGGGCGGATGCTTCTGTCCGCGGGCACGCTCGCCTCGGCTGGCCAATTGCCGCAGCGCCGCATGCCGCGCATTGGTCTCTGTTGTGGGAATTGCGTATCATTCCCAACAACCACGGTGGCGCGGTTCTCGCCTCGCCGGTCCCGTCCTTGAGGAGTCGCCGCGATGAAATCCTTCCTGCTGTCCTGCCTGGCCTTGGCCAGCATCAGCCTGTCTGCCCAGGCCCACGAAATCTGGATCGAGCGCGACGGCAGCGGCCCGGTGCGCATCTTCTTCGGCGAACCGGCGCAGGACGCGCTGGACCACGGCGAAGACGAGATCAAGCGCGTGGTCAAGCCGAACGTGTTCGGCACTGCCGGCAAGGCCGGCCCGCTGCAGCGCGGGACCGAGTTCCTGACCGCGCCGCTGGCCGGCAGCGGCGATGCGTGGTTGAGCGACGACAGCGTGTTCGAGCCGTGGAAGGGGGAAGCCGGCGGCTTCGAGACGGTGAGCTATTACGCACGCGCCGGCCGTGCCACACCGGCTGCAAAGCTCGATTTCGAGCTGGTTCCCACCGCTGCCAATCGCAATACGCTGACCGTGCTTTATCGCAACAAGCCGCTGCCCAAGGTGGAAGTGACGGTGATCGACCCGCAGAAGTGGCAGAAGACGCTGACCTCCGATGCCAAGGGCCAGGTGACGCTGCCCACGCTGCGCGCCGGCCGTCACATCCTGGTGGCCACCCACAAGGAACCGGTGAAGCGCGAGATCGCCGGCAAGCAGGTGTCGATGGTGCATCACATCAGCACGCTGACGTTCCTGGCCGAGTAAGCGTGGTCGGCACATCTCCCGCGCACTCATGGAACGGGCGCTGCCGCTGCGCGGTGGCGACGCCGGGCTTGCGCGTCCCATGCCACACGCGGGAACCACTTGCGGTTGCCGGCCCACCCGGCTGGGCAACGTTGCGTTGCGGTATGGCGGTTGCCCCACGTCCATCGCGCGCGGTGGCGTGATGTCCAGCGCCTCGCCCCTGCCGCTTGCCTGGTTCAGGCGCCCCTGGCTGGGCGTGCTTGCGCGCACGCTGGCAGCCATCTTCGGTGGCTACGCGCTGGCCAGCGCCACCAATCTGTTGCTGGCGCTGGTGCTGCCGATGCCGCGCAGTGAAGCGGTATTGACCAGCATGCTGATCGGAATCGTGGTGTGCGCGTGTGCGCCGTTGTGGGCCTTCGCCACCGCCAGCGTGTGGCGTGCCTGGGCCGGCATCGCGGTGCCGGCGGCGTTGATGTTTGCGTTGGCCACGTGGCTGCAACGGAGCGCGGCATGAAGCAGGGCTTTCGCCAATCGATGGCGTGGCTGCACACCTGGACCGGGCTGCTGGTCGGCTGGGTCTTGCTGCTGATCTTCATGGGCGGCACGGCCAGTTATTACCGCGACGAAATCAGCCGCTGGATGCGCCCGGAACTGCCCACCACCACCGTGAGCACCGCCACCGCGCTGCGCAGTGCCGAGCAGTATCTGCAGACACACGCAGCCGATGCAGTGAGCTGGAACATCACCTTGCCGGATCCGCGCACTCCGGTGGTGAGCATGTACTGGCAGAATCCCGCGCCCGCCGACGGTAAACCAGCAGAGCGCCGGCAGATGTACGGCACCGCCATCATCGACCCGGCCACCGGCAAGGACATCGCCGCACGCGACACGCTGGGCGGCGAGTTCTTCTACCGGCTGCATTTCGACCTGCATTACGTGCCGGTGATGTGGGCGCGCTACATCGTGGGGTTCTGCGCGATGTTCATGTTGGTGGCGATCATCAGCGGGGTGATCACGCACAAGAAAATCTTCAAGGATTTCTTCACCTTCCGCCCCGGCAAGGGGCTACGGTCGTGGCTGGATTTCCACAACGTCAGCGCGGTGACCGCGCTGCCGTACCACGCGATGATTACCTACACCGGCATCGTGACCTTGATGTTCATGTACCTGCCGTGGGGCATCAAGGCGCGCTATGCCGGCGATGAGATGCGCTTCTACGACGAGGCGGCCAACCGGGTGGCCGATACGCGCAAGGCCGCCGGTGTACCGGCGCACATGCTGCCGCTGGAGCAGTTCGTGGCACGTGCGCGCAGCGACTGGCGTGGTGGCCAGGTGAGCAATGTGGCGGTGTCACTGCCCAACGATGCGCACGCTGCCGTCGGGGTGAGCCAGTTGGCCGACAACCTTTCCACCGACGTGCCCTCCATCCTGTTCGATGCAGTGAGCGGCGAGCGCCTGCAACGCAGCGGGCCGCCGGGCGGTGCCAGCCAGACGCGCGGGGTGATGGTGGGCCTGCATCTGGCCCATTTCGCCGGGCCATGGCTGCGCGCGCTGTTTTTCGGCTCCGGCCTGCTGGGCTGCCTGATGGTGGCCAGCGGCGTGGTGATGTGGGCAGTGAAAGAACGCCCCAAGCATCTGAAAGCCGGGCGAATCGGTTTCGGGCTGCGCCTGGTGGATGCACTCAATATCGGCACCGTGGCCGGTTTGCCGATCGCCTTTGCCAGCTTCTTCTGGGCCAACCGCGTGTTGCCGGTCGGCCTGGATGCGCGTGCAGCGATGGAGGCCAATGTGTTTTTTGCTGCGTGGGCCACGGCATTGCTGGCCGCATTCGTGTGGCCGCGGCGTGCGATGTGGAGCTGGCAGCTCTATCTGGGCGCGGCGTTGTTCGCGCTGGTGCCGGTGCTCAACGCGATCACCACCGATGCGCATCTGGGCGTGACGCTGCCGGCCGGGCAATGGGCACTGGCCGGTGTGGATCTGGTGTGCCTGTTCCTGGGCCTTAGCCTAGGCATTGCCGCCTTTCGCCTGCAGCGTTGGAAAGCGCCGCAGCCGGCTTCGGCACGACGCGCGCGCGCTGCGGCTGCCGCAACGCCCGTGCCGCACACCGCGCCGATCCAGGAAAGCGCATGAGCGTGTTGCTGTTGCTGGCGCTGAATTTTTCCGGCTTTGCTGCGCTATGCCTGGCGATGGACAAGCATCAACTGGAACTTCGCGGCCGCCTGCTGGGCACTGCACGGTCGCGCCAACTGCGTGTGCTGGGTTGGTTGCTGCTGTGTGTCACCTTCGCGTTGGCGGTGCATGCGCAGGGCTGGGGCATCGGCGCAGTGCTGTGGCTGGGCACGTTGACCGCCAGTGCGGCGGTGTTGTCGCTGTGGCTGCTGCCGTACCGGCGCGGCGCGATCGTGCCGGCCGCAGTGGCTGCACCGGTGCTGGCGGGTGTGGTGCAGGTGCTGAGTGGTTGAAGGTGGTTCGCGGCTGATCAGAGGTCTACTGCGTGCGTTTGCATGCCGACGCGGCGGCAACGAGCAGCATGAAGCACACGCGTGACCGGCCGACGGAATCGCCGAGCTAAACTGTCGGCGGGTCGCCCCAACTGCGGCCATCGCGCGGCAGGCGGCCATCGTCAAGCACCTGCAGCACGCGCTCGGGCTGCAGCATGTCCAGAAACAGCACCACGTTGACGCCTTCCGGCCGCGCCATGCTGGGGAAGATCGCGCCGGGAATCTCTGCTTCGCGCAACAGGTCGCCGAGCACCCAGCTCACCGGTTCGATCTTGTTGACCAGCGCCTTGCGCCAGTCGTCGGCCCAGTCGGCCCACACCGCATCCCAGCTGGCATCGAGCAAACGCAGATCGGCCAGCGCCGGAAGATCGGCGGCGTAGCTGACCAGCGTCAACGGTGGCAGGAACGGGGCTGCCTGGGCATATTCGGCCGCGGCGGTTTCCAGTTGCAGCGACAGATAGAGCGCCGGCTGGCCGAAGCGATTGAAGCGCCCACCCGAGCGCGCCGCACCGGCACCGCTCAGCGGTTCGGCGGCCCAGCGCGGGGTAAAGGCGCGATAGAGCGTGCAGTGCGCCGGGGCGCTCAGCTTCAACCGGCGGCCCCTGCGGCGACCGTGCGCAGATAGGTCAGCGCATCGTCGGTGCGCCCCTGCTTGACCACTTCCAGCAAGGTGGCGAACTCGAACGCGGGGATCGGCGTGTTCTTGAGGTGGAACACCACCTGGCGCTCGTCCGGTTGCACCTGCGCCATCGCCACCAGCAGCCGCGACAGATTGCGCAGCAAGTCCTGCACGCGCGGGCTTTCCGGGTGTACGCGCAGGCTGTTGCGATGCACGCCGGCCAGGTCGGCCAGTTCCTGTTGCGACAGATCCAGCAGACCGGCCATGGCCGACGGCGACAGGATGGTTCGGTCCGGCACGCGCAGGCGTTCGGTCAAGGTCAGGGGATTGAGAACGGCGACCATCGCACGGCTCCGGCAAGGTAGGTGCACAGTATATGCACAGTCAGCTGCATCTGGGAGGCACATCCATGCGCTCGGTCAGTGCACTGTCAGCTGCGCGCTTGCGCTGCCCCCACCGCGCGCAGACAGAAGCCGCAGATCGCTTCGACCAGTTGCTCGCCCTGTTGCGGGTCACCACGGCTGGGGGCGATCGGTCCCACCAGGGCCTCGGTAAACGCGCCAACGATGCAGGCAGCCGCGGCATCCAGCGACTGCTGCGGAAACTCCCCGGCCGCCACGCCTTCGGCAAGCAGCTGGCGAAACACCTCACCGAACAGGCGGCGGCCGCGGATGCGCTCGGCGTCGACCTCGCTCTCCACGGGCTCGGCGATGAAGGCGTACGCCAATGCCGGGCCGGCCAGCGCCCGCCGTACGAAGGTGGCGATCGCGCTACGCAGGCGCTCGGCTGCGCTGGCCTGGGTGGCCGCAATGGCACGCAGGATGACCATCTCGCGCTGTACCGCTTCGTTTAGAACTTCTACGAAAAGTTCAGCTTTCGACGGGAAATGCCGATAAATCTGCCCGGTTGATACGCCCGCCGCCGCGGCCACCGCGGTGACCGGTGCATTGCGGTAACCGCCTTCGGCGATCAGGACACGGGCGGCGTGCAGGATCCGTTCGCGATTGCCGGCCAGGCGTTCTTCCATCAGGGCGGAGCGTCGATAAGCCATGGTGTGATTCTTGGTTCAATAGTTGAATTTTAGTTCACTTTTTTGTTGCGGACCGCTAGTCTGGCCGCATCCGCCGCGCGGTCCGCCCGCTCCCACCCGGCACATCCCGATCCCCGTGGAGTTGTTGCATGCATGTGCCGTCCTTGAACTTCGAGCTTGGCGAAGAGATCGACCTGCTGCGCGAAAGCGTGGCCGCCTTCGCCAGCCACCATATCGCTCCGCTGGCCGCGGCAGCCGACCACGATAACGTGTTCCCCGCCCAGCTATGGCGCCTGCTCGGCGAACAAGGGCTGCTCGGTCTGACCGTAGAAGACGCGTACGGCGGCAGCGGCATGGGCTATCTGGCGCACGTGGTGGCGATGGAAGAGATCTCCCGCGCTGGCGGTGCGATCGGGCTGTCGTATGGCGCGCATTCGAATCTGTGCCTGAACCAGCTGCGCAAGAACGCCAGCCACGAGCAGAAGCAACGCTACCTGCCCAAGCTGTGCAGTGGCGAGCATGTGGGCGCGCTGGCGATGAGCGAAGCCGGCTCCGGTTCGGACGTGGTGTCGATGAAGCTGCGCGCCGATGCGCGCGGCGACCGCTTTGTGCTCAACGGCAGCAAGATGTGGATCACCAACGGCCCGGATGCCGACGTGCTGGTGGTGTACGCCAAGACCGACCCGGACGCCGGCGCGCGCGGCATCACCGCCTTTATCGTGGAGAAGGGCATGCCGGGCTTTTCCACGGCGCAGAAGCTCGACAAGCTGGGCATGCGCGGCTCCAACACCTGCGAGCTGGTGTTCACCGATTGCGAAGTACCGGCGGAAAACGTGCTGGGCACGCTCAACGGCGGCGTGCGTGTGCTGATGTCCGGGCTGGATTTCGAACGCGTGGTGCTGGCCGGCGGGCCGCTCGGGCTGATGGCCGCAGCAATGGACGTGGTGTTGCCGTACGTGCACGAGCGCAAGCAGTTCGGCGAGCCGATCGGCACTTTCCAGTTGATGCAGGCCAAGCTGGCCGACATGTATGTGGGACTCAATGCCTGCCGCGCGTATGTGTATGCAGTGGCGCGCGCCTGCGATGCCGGGCGTACCACCCGCCAGGACGCAGCCGGCGCCATCCTGTATGCCGCCGAGAAGGCAACCTGGCTGACCGGCCAGGCCATCCAGGTGCTGGGTGGCAATGGCTACATCAACGAGTACCCCACCGGACGCCTGTGGCGCGATGCCAAGTTGTACGAGATTGGCGCGGGCACCTCGGAAATCCGGCGCATGCTGATCGGCCGCGAGTTGTTCGAACGCACCGCCTGACGGAGCCACCATGAGCGTGATCGATAGCCAGCTGCAGGTCAGCGGCGAGAGTTTCCAACACAACGCCGCCGCGATGCGCGCGGTGATCGACGACCTGCGCCGCACCCTCGCACGGACCGCGCGTGGCGGCAGCGACGCCGCACGCGCCAAGCACACCGCACGCGGCAAGCTGCTGGCGCGCGAGCGCATCGATGCCTTGCTGGATCCGGGCAGCCCATTGCTGGAACTCGCCCCCCTGGCCGCCCATGGCATGTACGACGACCAGGTCCCGTGCGCGGGCGTGGTGGCCGGCATTGGCCGCGTGTCCGGCGTGGAATGCGTGATCGTGGCCAACGACGCCACCGTCAAGGGCGGCACCTATTACCCGATGACGGTGAAAAAGCACTTACGTGCGCAGGAGATCGCGCAGCAAAACCGGTTGCCGTGCATCTATCTGGTCGATTCCGGCGGTGCGTTTCTGCCATTGCAGGACGAAGTGTTTCCGGACCGCGACCACTTCGGGCGCATCTTCTACAACCAGGCCAACCTGTCGGCCAACGGCATCCCGCAGATTGCCTGCGTAATGGGCTCGTGCACCGCTGGCGGCGCCTATGTGCCGGCAATGAGCGATGAAACGGTGATCGTGCGCGAGCAAGGCACCATCTTCCTGGGTGGCCCGCCGCTGGTGAAGGCCGCCACCGGCGAAGAAGTCAGTGCCGAAGACCTGGGCGGCGCCGATGTGCATACGCGCATTTCCGGCGTGGCCGATCACTTTGCCGACAACGATCTGCAGGCGCTGGCGCGCGTGCGCGCCATCATCGCGCAGCTCAACTGGCGCAAACCTGCCGCATCGCTGGCGCTGCAGGCACCGTTGCCGCCACGCTATGCCGCCGACGAACTATATGGCGTGATTCCTGCAGATACGCGCAAGCCGTTCGATGTGCGCGAAGTGATCGCGCGCATCGTCGACGATTCGCGCCTGGATGAATTCAAACCGCGCTATGGCAGCACGCTGGTGACGGGGTTTGCGCACCTGCATGGCTACCCGGTCGGCATCATTGCCAACAACGGCATTCTGTTTTCCGAGTCCGCGCTCAAGGGCGCGCACTTCATCGAGCTGTGCACGCAGCGCGGCATTCCGCTGGTCTTCCTGCAGAACATCACCGGCTTCATGGTCGGGCGCAAATACGAACATGGCGGCATCGCCAAGGACGGCGCCAAGCTAGTGATGGCGGTGGCCTGCGCCAAGGTGCCCAAGTTCACCGTGGTGATCGGCGGCTCGTTCGGTGCGGGCAACTATGGCATGTGTGGGCGCGCGTATTCGCCGAACTTCTTGTGGATGTGGCCGAATGCGCGCATCGGCGTGATGGGTGGCGAGCAGGCGGCCAGCGTGCTGGCCACGGTGCGTCGCGACGGTATCGAGGCCAAGGGCGGTGCATGGTCGGGCGAAGACGAGGATGCGTTCAAGGCGCCGATCCGCGCCCAGTTCGAGCAGCAAGGCCATCCGTATTACGCCAGTGCTCGGCTCTGGGACGATGGCATCATCGATCCGGCCGATACGCGCCGCGTGCTGGGCCTGGGATTGTCGGCGGCCTTGAACGCGCCGATCGAACCCACGCGCTTTGGCGTGTTTCGCATGTGAGTGAGGGGGAGCATGGCAGCCGCGGTTCTGCGTGCTGCGGCACCCGATGCTGGTGTGCAGGCTGGGAGTGAGGTTGTGTGTATGCGTGCCGGCAATCGTCGACGTTTGCGCAGGTGGCTTGCAGCAACACAGCGCCGTGTGACAACAAACCTGCTTGCGCTCGATGTCGGTGTGCAACAGGCAAGCCGTTTATCTTCGTAAGACGACCCGCCGCTACGGCGACGTGCAGAGACTGATCCGATGACCCAGCGCGACCCTATCGCCGCAGCAACGCAAGCGCCCTTCGACAAGATCCTGATCGCCAATCGCGGCGAGATCGCCTGCCGGGTCATCGCCACCTGCCGCACCCTGGGCATTGCGACGGTGGCGGTGTATTCGGATGCAGACCGCAATGCACGGCATGTGCGCCTGGCGGACGAGGCGGTGCACATCGGCGCCGCGCCCGCGCAGCAGAGCTATCTGCGGGGCGAAGCAATCCTGCAAGCGGCACGCGCCACCGGTGCGCAGGCGATCCATCCCGGTTATGGGTTCCTGTCGGAAAACGCGGCATTTGCCGAGGCTTGCGCACACGCTGGCATCGTCTTCATCGGCCCACCGGCAGCGGCGATCCGCGCGATGGGCGACAAGAGTGCGGCCAAGGCACTGATGCAACGGGCCGGCGTGCCGCTGACACCGGGCTACCACGGCGACGAGCAGGCACCGGCATTCCTGCGTGCGCAAGCCGACGCCATCGGCTACCCGGTGTTGATCAAGGCCAGTGCCGGCGGCGGCGGCAAGGGCATGCGTCGGGTGGATACCAGCGCAGCGTTCGAAGACGCGTTGGCGAGCTGCCAGCGTGAAGCGCAGTCGGCATTCGGCAATGCGCACGTGCTGGTGGAGAAATATGTCCGGCGGCCGCGGCATATCGAAATCCAGGTGTTCGGCGATACGCATGGCGAGGTGGTGTACCTGTTCGAACGCGACTGCTCGGTGCAGCGCCGCCACCAGAAGGTGCTGGAAGAAGCGCCCGCACCGGGCATGAGCGAAGCCAGGCGCGCGGCGATGGGCAAGGCGGCGGTAGATGCGGCACAGGCGGTGGGCTACGTCGGTGCCGGCACGGTGGAATTCATCGCCGGCCCGGACGGCGATTTCTATTTCATGGAAATGAATACCCGTCTGCAGGTGGAGCACCCGGTGACCGAATTGATCACCGGCACCGATCTGGTCGAGTGGCAATTGCGGGTTGCCGCTGGCGCACGCTTGCCGCGCAGGCAGCACGAGCTGCGCATCCACGGGCATGCGCTGGAAGCGCGCCTGTACGCCGAAGATGCCGAGCGCGGTTTCCTGCCGTCCACCGGCACGCTGCGTCAGTTGCAGATGCCTGCTGCCAGCGCGCATGTGCGCGTCGATGCAGGCGTGGAGCAAGGCGACACCATCAGCCCGTACTACGACCCGATGATCGCCAAGCTGCTCGTCTGGGATACCGATCGCACGGCTGCATTGGCCCGCATGCGCGCGGCATTGGCGCAATTCCACGCAGTAGGGGTCACCACCAACAGTGCATTTCTGTCGCGCCTGATCGCGACCGATTCGTTCGCGTCGGCGAATCTGGACACCGCCTTGATCGAGCGCGAACACGCCGTGCTGTTTCCAGAGGCGCGCAGCCCCGACAACGCCTGGTGGTGCCTTGCAGCGGTGTTGATTGCCGATGCATTGCCGCCAGTGGCCGTTGATCCAGCCGATCCGCATTCGCCGTGGCAGCACGCGGACGGCTGGCGCATCGGTGCGCATGCAGCGCAGCACATCGTCCTGGAAGCAAACGGCGAGCGCCGCCAACTTGCTGTGCGCCCGGATGCCGATGGCTGGCAAGTCACCGACGCAGGCCAGACGCATGCCGTGCGCTACCACCGGCACGAGACGGACGTGCGCGTGGAGATGGACGGCCGGCAATGGCGTGCACAGGTGTTGCGCGACGGCGCCACGCTGACCCTGATCGGGGCCACGCAGCGGGCCGCCTTCCGTCACCACGATGCACTGGCAGAAGCCGACCAGCCCACCCAGGACACCGGCGGACTGACCGCACCGATGCCCGGCCGCATCGTGTCCCTGCCCGCAGCAGTGGGCCAGCCGGTCGCCCGTGGGCAGGCACTGGTGGTGCTGGAAGCGATGAAAATGGAGCACACCCTGCACGCGCCCAGCGATGGCACCGTGCAGGCGTACCTGGTGGCCGAAGGCGATCTGGTGAACGACGGTGCGGCGCTGGTGGAATTTGTGTCCGCGTCTGCGTAGCGGCGCATGGCAGGGTGACCAACGGCACGTTCGCCTGCACGCACGCTGCCGCTAGCGTGGCAAATCGGCCGGCCCGGCCGCCTTGCCACCGGAGTTCCCATGCAACGCCTGCTTCTTGTTTCCAGCATGCTGCTCGCGCTGTCTGCGTGCAGCGACAAACCTGCGCCCGCTCCCGAGAAAGCGGCAGCACCTGCACCGGCGGCAGCAGCGCCCGCAGCGCCGCCTGCGCTGATCACCCGCGATGCGCTGTTCGGCAATCCCGAGCGGGCCAATGTCAGCATCAGTCCGGACGGCAAGTACCTCAGCTGGGTGGCGCCGCTGGCGGGTGTGCTCAATGTCTGGGTTGCGCCGGTGGATGCGCCCGACCAGGCGCGTGCGATCACCAAGGACACCGCACGCGGCATTCGCAATTACTTCTGGACCTATCAACCCAATACCTTGCTGTATCTGCGCGACAACGGCGGCGATGAAGATTTCCACCTGTTTTCGGTCAATTTGGCTGACGGCAGCAGCAAGGATCTCACCCCGTTCAAGAAGACCAATGCCGAGGTGTATCGGGTCAGCGCACAACATCCCGAATCGATCATGGTCGGCATGAACGACCGCGATGCCAAGTGGCACGACCTGTACCGCGTGGACCTGGCCTCCGGCAAGCGCACGCTGGTGCAGAAGAACACCGACGGCCTGGATGCGTACCTGCTCGATGGCGACTACCAGCTGCGCTACGCCACGCGCGCGACAGACGATGCCGGCAGGGAGTTGCTGGTGCCCGATGGCAACCGCTGGAAGAGCGTGGACCGCATTCCGTTCGAGGACGTCACCAATACCGCGCCGGAGGGCCTGACCGAGGATGGCAAGACGCTGTACATGCAGGATTCGCGCAACCGCGACACTGCAGCGCTGTATGCCATCGACACGGCCAGCAATACACGCACGCTGCTGTTCGAAAACCCGCGCGCCGACGTCGGCGCCACCTTGAATGACCCCAAGACCGGGGCGGTGCAGGCGGTGTCCACCGACTACCTGCGCGAAGAATGGAAGCCGCTGGACAACGGCATTGCCGCGGATCTGCAGAAACTCAAATCCCTTGGCGGCGGCGATGCCAGCGTGGCCGCGCGCACGCTCGACGACCGCATCTGGATCGTGGGCTATTCCGCGGCAGAAACCCCGCTCACGTACTACCGCTACGATCGCGCCGATGGCGGCAAGCTGACCAAGCTGTTCTCCGCACGGCCCGCACTGGAGGGCAAGCCGCTGGTGCCGATGTGGCCACAGGAGCTGACCGCACGCGACGGCCTCAAGCTGATCAGCTACCTCACCCTGCCGGCCGAAGCCGATGCCAACCACGACGGCAAGGCCGACAAGCCGGTGCCGTTGGTGCTGTTCGTGCACGGCGGCCCGTGGGCGCGCGACAGCTACGGCTACGGGCCGTACGAACAATGGTTGGCCAACCGCGGCTATGCGGTGTTGTCGGTGAACTTCCGTGGCTCCACCGGGTTCGGCAAGGCATTCACCAACGCCGGCAATGGCGAGTGGGCCGGCAAGATGCACGAGGACCTGCTCGACGCGGTGCAATGGGCGGTCAAGCAAGGCGTCACCAAACCGGACGAGGTCGCCATCATGGGCGGCAGCTACGGCGGCTATGCCACGCTGGTCGGCATGACGTTTACCCCGGACGCCTTCAAATGCGGCGTGGATATCGTGGGCCCGGCCAATCTCAACACCTTGCTCGGCACCGTGCCGCCCTACTGGGCCAGCTTCTACAAGCAGCTGACCCGGCGCATGGGCGACCCCGCCACCGAAGCCGGCAAGCAGTGGCTGACCGACCGTTCTCCGCTGACCCATGTCGACAAGATCAGCAAGCCGCTGTTGATCGGCCAGGGCGCCAACGACCCGCGCGTCAAGCAGGCCGAAAGCGACCAGATCGTCAACGCAATGAAGGCCAAGAACATTCCGGTCACCTACGTGCTGTTCCCCGACGAAGGCCACGGCTTCCGCCGCCCGGAAAACAGCAAGGCCTTCAACGCCGTGACCGAAAGCTTCCTGAGCCAGTGCCTGGGCGGCCGCGTGCAACCGATCGGTGCGGACCTGGAAGGCTCCAGCATCACCGTCCCGGAAGGCGCCGACAAGATCAACGGCCTGAGCGAGGCCTTGAAGACGCATACGCAGGCGATTCGGAAGTAAAGACCTGCGCCAGCCGCGCACTGTCTGCAAGGCAGTACTCGCTGTTCCGGCGAGTACTGCCGCCCATGATGCGTAAGCACTGAGCAGCTAGCGGTTGCCGCCCCACCGGCCGAAGCCGGTGTCCGAGTCAGCGCAAAAGCAACTCGATGACTCGCTGCTTTTGCTGCTGGCAGCGCAGTAGTTCCATCCGCGCGGGCAGCCGCCTTGCCCTGGTCATGTGTCGCGAGAGCTGGAAGACCCTATCAGGGCTGCTCAAGATCCTTGGATAAGTCCCGATCGCGACTGGACAGCCAGATGGCCCCGTTAGGATCCAGCTCGGTGTTCGTCATCTCTTCGGCACGCCAACCGAATCCGCAGATGGCCAGTGGGCCGTCCTGCAGGCCATCCAGGCCCAGTGCCTGTTCGATGTCGACCTCATTGATGGCCGACGTCACGAACGCCCCTAGCCCCAGGTCGGTGGCACTCAAATAAAGCGTCTGCGCAATATGTCCGACATCGAGAATCATCGCGCGATAGGCCTTGGCGTGGTTCCGATACTTCCAGAAGCTGCGCAAGAACCGTGGCACCAGAATCAACAGCACCGGCGCTTGCGCAAACCAGTGCTGACCGGAGAGCGCTCGACGTGCGAAATCCGACAGCGGCTCAGGCGGCGGCGCCATGGGCTGCAGCGCATGCTCGATCGGACGGTAGTGATACAGCCCGCTTGGCATGCCCTGGACGCGCTGAATCAGCAGATAGGTCTCAGTGGGATGCAAGCTTCCTCCCGAAGGGACCGGCTTTTTCAAAAACGCGGTGTCGTGACCCACCGCAACACGCGCGCTCGCCATGACGCTACGTTGGAGCATGTGGCCCAATAACTCACGCGATAGCGCGCGTTGCTTATCGAAATTGCGGCAGGTCACACGGCGTGACAACAGGTCATCGAAGGCACCGGTGGCCGCACGCGGCAGCGTGATACGTGCGGCAACACCTCCTATCCCACGCTCCACGACTTCGGCAGGCGGCGCGCCCAGGCGATCGACCATTCCCTCTGCGGTTGTCAGGCCTTGCTCTTCCATTGTCGCGACGCTGTCTTCGCCTTTCCAGCGTGCAAAACGATGCCAAAGCGCGGCCAACGGCCACCAACGCTGCTGCTGCACCTGCTCATCATGCTGCCGATGGGTTGCGTGCGCGGCTTGGTCGCTGATCGCCAGACCTTGATCGAGCAACCGCTCCATCCAGGGCAGCAGCGGTTGCACCGGATCGACCGGCTGCCAGCGCGTAGGACTGAGTTGACTTAGCCAATCACGCTCGTGCGCAGCCACTTCCACTTCGGCATCGAGGTGAGGCGCAAGCGCAAGCCAGCGGGTACGGCGACGCAGCCCAACGCCGCCGGCAAGCAGTTGAGCAAAATCGAACGTCGCATCGTCGCGAAGCTCGAAGAACAGCGTGGCACAGCGACGAATCTGCATGGAGACATCTCAAGGACACATGAGCATGGTCGATATTGTCTCAGCTATCCCATCACATCATGCGCCAGCCCCCTCACCTGTGGACAAGACAATGACCGATCCAGCCGACCAGGCACACCTTCCGTTTGATGCATCCATCGCCGACAGGCTGCTGGAGCTGCTCTCCAACGACGACGATTTTCGCGATTGCTTCCAAGACAACCCGGCACAGGCGCTTGCTCAGCTCGGTGTTGCCGGCGCCAATGCCAACGACGGCGTGCCCAGTGCCGGAGAGCCTTATTACTGCATGACCACCAACCAACTTGCTTCCAAGGAAGACATTGCGTTGGCGCGTGCCGAGTTACAGAGCTATCTGACCGAAAAGACCAATCACACCGTGATTTTCGCTTTCGAATCCGAAAGTATTCGCTCCACCCTGCTGCGCAGGTAAGCAGGCAGACGCGATGCAGGCCAGGCACGCACGAACGCCTGCGCCTGCTCGCGGGCTTCCTGCGTACGCCCCAATGCGTACAGCGACTCGGCGGTCCATAACCGTGCTAACCGCGTGTGCAACACATTGAGCGGCTGTAACGTCTGCGAGGCATTTGCCTCGATGTAGGCGCGCCCACGCTGAAGGGAAAGCCAGCGGGCTTGTTGCAATGCCTCCGCGTGCCGTCCGCTGTCATGCAACAAGGTGTACAAGGTCACACGCGTCTGCAATAGATCGTCGGGACCGGGAGGCAGGCGAGCGATGGCGGCCACCCGATCGCCCGACAGCGCCAGATGCTGGGCTTCGACGATCGCGCGTAATTCGCCAAGCACAGGTGTTTCGTGTGCGAGCGCAGGCTTGATCGCCGAAAGCGCGCGTGCAGTGAACTGATCGTCGCCATTGCGCTGAGCCTGGCTGACCAGGGCCAGCATCATGGCAGCGTCGTCCTGAAGGTTTGGCTCGGCCGGACCCTTGGCTTTTATTGCGCCCACCAGCGCTTCAAACGCCGAACTCATCCCGGGACCGACGGATGCTGTTTCACCGGTGATGGCTGCGGTGGTAGCCCCAATCACCAGAAACTGCCGATAGCTGAAATCGTCGGTGTGCTTGCTACGCTCCAGGGCCTGTGCCATTGCCGCATTTGCGTCCGCCCAATTGGCCTGATCCAGCGCGATGCTGGTGCGGTCGATCAGTGGTACCACATCGTCGTTGGCGTAGCCGTTTTCTACAATCCGGTCGAGGGTTCGCTGCGCCTCGGCATAACGGCCAAGCACTGCCAAGGCATCGGCTTGGCGTCGCAGCGGCCCTGCCCGATCGCCGTCGTTCGAGTTTTCGAAGCGCTGCAACGCAGCCTCGACCTTCCCCTGTGCCATCAGGATGCGGCCGATGCGATCAGACGCGATAGAACGCAGCGGATCCTGTACGACATCGGCAGCCTGCGCATATGGCAACGCATCCGCAAAGCGGTTTGCCACAAACAAATGCCATGAAGTGTTGGCGGCACCGGCGAAATTGTCCGGATACAAGGACGCCAACGTTCGCCACAGTGGGAGCGCGGTGTCCACCGCCCGCAGCTCGGCGATCCAGGCATCTAGATAGAGCTGATCACGTGCCGGCAAGCGCTGACGGAACCGAACCGCGTTGTCCAGATATGGAAGCGCGCCGTTGCGGTCTGACACCGCAACCTTGATGCGCGCCGCCCCCAGGTAAGCCAACGCAAACGTCGGGTCGATTCCGACCGCGCGATCAAACAGTTCCAGGCCCTCACGCCACCGACCTTTAGCAGTCGCTTCCACGCCCAGTGCATAGGCACGCAACGCGTCCAGACTCGATGTTGTGACGGCCGGCAATGGCACTGAATTCTTGTCGATCGACGCGACCATCTCGCCGAGCCCCTGGCGGAGCTTACGTGTGACGTGATCCACCGAAGACAGCGCAGACGGTAAGCCGTCGCCTTGGACAAACTCCGAATACACGGTCGTTTGCGTGCGCGGATCCACCAGCTCTACGCTGAAACGCAGTTTCCCTCCAACTTCAGCAACGGTCGGAAGAAGAACTGCGCTGGCACCATCACGCAACGCCACCTCCGATGCCACACTGCGGTCCAGAACAGTCGTGTTGGGATCGCGCTTCATTCGCATGACCGTGTCGCGCACCTTCATGTCACTCAGGACATTGACGTACCGCGACTGCTCGAGGCTGATGCGTAGCGCCTGTTCCAGCGCTCCATCCAGCACGGCATTGCCAGTGAGATTGCGCACATCGCCGACCACGACCCAATCGCGGCTGGCAAAGGCAATCGCAGGCTGCGGCCGAATGAAGAACCACACTGCGATTCCCACCGCCAGCACCACCCCCACCTCAGCCACCAACGCGGCCGGCCTGCGCCACAGCGGCACATCGCGCCAGGCTTTTGCCGAATTCTTCGGCATGCGCAGGGGAGTCAGGCCGACTTCGCCCACTTCGTAGATCTCCATCGCGGTGGGCATGCCCTTGAAGCGCCAGCGCCCGTGCGATTTCCACAATAACCGGTCGGCGCGGTTTCCGAGTTCGCGTGCGGCGCGATGGGTCAACGACTCGGCTACCGCCGAGAGCAAGATCTGCCCCGGCCGTGCCATCGACATCAAGCGTGCGGCGGTGGGCTTGGCCAGCCCTTCGACTTCCAGCGGCTTGGCGCCGATGCTGATCGCTTCGTCGCTATTGCGCCAGGTCAGCACTTCGCCCACATGCAGGCCCTGGCGTGCGCAGAGCGTGAGCGCATGCGCATCGCCCATCGTCTTGAGCCCGCGCGCGTAATCCAGCGCGAAACCCAGGCCATCGATGGGGCGGTCGAACAGCAGCAGCAGCCCGTCGGAACGATCGATCAGGCGGCCGCGCCAGTGCTGCTGCAGCTTGACCACCAGGCGGTCGTGCTCGCGGAACAAGGCGGCCGCGGCGTTGTCGCCGATACGTTCGACCAGCGCGGTCGAATCGCAGAGATCGGTCAACAGCAAGGTGCGCAGCCGCGGCGCCTGGATCGCTTCCGACGACGCGTCCTTGCGTGCGTGGGTGCGGCTGCTCATCGCTCAGCGGTGACCGGTGGCAGGCGGTTGATCCAGGGCCAGCGTCTCCTGCATGCACAGCACATTGCCGCCCTGCCGCTTGGCCTCGTACAAGGCGCTGTCGGCGAGCGTGTACCAGTCGTTCCAGGCCGCGTCCGCGTCGATCATGCACGAGCCTACGCTGACCGAGCAGCCTTGTTCGCCCTGGCCGTTGCACAGCCGCGCTTCCACCGCGCGCACGATGCATTCGCCGATGTGGTGCACCAGCTCGCTGGTGCCTTGCGCGACGAGCACGCAGAATTCGTCGCCGCCGAGACGGCAGGCCAGGTCGCCTTCGGCGATCACCGAACGCAGGGCATGGGCCACGTTCTGCAGCACGCGGTCGCCTGCCAGGTGACCGAACTCGTCGTTGATGCGCTTGAAACGGTCGCAGTCGATCAGGATCAGGCCCACACCCGGCACGTGGCCGGCCCGCCGGCATTCCTGCAGGTGCAACGCCAGCCCGCGCCGGTTGTGCAGGCCGGTGAGCTCGTCGGTCCGGCTCAGTTCTTCGGTGTGGTTGAGCTGGTGCGAGGTGACGTAGAGGTTGTCCAGCGCCGCTTCCAGATCGTGGTTGCGGCGGCGCAGCTGGCGGATCAGCAATTGTTCGTTGTTGACCACCCGCACGATGGAGCGGCGCAGGAAGTGCGCCACCATCGAGGGGTCCTGGTCGACCAGACGCTGGAAATCCTCGTGTGCCAGCTCGATCAGACGGCTGTCGGTGGAGGCGCTGGCGCCGGCGCTGCGCGCGTGATCGCCGATCAGCAGGCCGAGCTCGCCGAAGAATTCTCCCGGGCCCAGATGCTTGAGCATCAGGTCCTCGCCGAAATCCAGGTCGATCTGGCCGCTGACAACGATGTACATCTGCGTGCCCACCGCACCGCGCTCGAACAGCGACTGGCCCGCGGACACCTCACGCGAACGGCCGAAACGGGCGAAAAACGCCAGTTCCTCGGCAGTCATCAGCGCATGCAGCCCATCGGGGACCGTTTTGGCAACGTTCCCTGTCGGCTCGAGTGCGCCTGCGGTGTTGTGGCACGTCATCGGTTTTCCCTTAGGCCAGCCTGCACCATTAGCCCATGGACAAATCCTACAGGACCCCCTTGTTCAGCACCAGATCACACTATTTCTCACCAAGAAAGAGACGAATTGACGGGTATCGGACGTAAAAAAAGGGCTCGGTTCTCCGAGCCCTTCCCCCTCCCAGGGTGGCGCAATGTGGCGCCGGTTGAATCTGCCTTGGTCGGCTATTGCTGTAGCAACAGCTGCATCAACTCAGCGCCAGGTGTCGCTGCACTGCATTGCCTCATGTACAGCCGCTGCCGTTGCGGTGCCGCCAGCCATCAGGCCGCCTTGTCGCTATGGAATTGCGCTTCTTCGGTGGAGCCACGCAAGGCGGTGGTGGACGATTGCCCCTGCTGGATCGCCTGCGTCACTGCATCGAAATAGCCGGTGCCTACTTCGCGCTGGTGCTTGACTGCGGTAAATCCCCTCTCCGCCGCTTCGAACTCGGCCTGCTGCAATTCGACAAACGCACTCATCTGCCGGCGCGCATAGCCGTGCGCCAGATGGAACATGCCGTAGTTCAAGGCGTGGAAGCCAGCCAGGGTGATGAACTGGAACTTGTAGCCATAGCTCGCCAGTTCGGTCTGGAATTTGGCGATGGTGGCATCGTCCAGATTCTTCTTCCAATTGAAACTCGGCGAGCAGTTGTAGGCCAGCAATTTGCCGGGGAACCTGGCATGGATGGCCTGCGCAAACGCACGCGCAAATTCCAGGTCCGGCTTGCCGGTTTCGCACCAGATCAGGTCGGCGTACGGGGCATAGGCCAAGCCGCGGCTGATCGCCTGGTCCAGGCCATTGCGGGTCTTGAAGAAGCCTTCGACCGTGCGCTCGCCAGTGGTGAACGGTTGGTCGTTGGCATCCACGTCGCTGGTGATCAGGTCGGCGGCTTCGGCGTCGGTGCGCGCAATCAGTACCGTCGGCACGCCCAGCACATCGGCGGCCAGGCGCGCGGCATTCAATTTTTCGATCGCCTCACGCGTGGGCACCAGCACCTTGCCGCCCATGTGGCCGCACTTCTTGACCGAGGCCAGTTGGTCTTCGAAATGCACGCCAGCCGCGCCGGCTTCGATCATCGCCTTCATCAGTTCGAAGGCGTTGAGCACGCCACCGAAGCCGGCTTCGGCGTCGGCCACGATCGGCTGCAGGAAGTCGATGGCATCGTTGCCTTCGGCGTGATGCAACTGGTCGGCGCGCAGCAAGGTGTTGTTGATGCGCTTGACCACCGCCGGCACCGAATCGGCCGGGTACAGCGATTGGTCCGGATACATCTGCCCGGCCAGATTGGCGTCGGCGGCAACCTGCCAGCCGCTCAGGTAAATCGCCTTCAAGCCGGCCTTGACCTGCTGCATGGCCTGGTTGCCGGTCAATGCGCCCAGCGCATTGACGAACGGCGTGGCATGCAATGAGGTCCACAATTTTTCCGCGCCCAACCGCGCCAGCGAGTGCTCGACATGCACGGTGCCACGCAGGCGCACCACATCGGCAGCGCTGTAATTGCGGGTGATGCCGCTCCAGCGCGGGTTGTTGGACCAGTCCTGCTGCAGTTGTTCGGCGCTTTGCAGTGTGGTGCTCATCTTGCGTTCTCCTGAGAGGTACGACGGATGGAACGAGGAAGGAATGGTGGGCATGCGGCATGGCAAGGCCGTCGTTGCGCGTGCGTGCGCAACGGGCGTTGAAATGCGTTGAAGTGGAAACTGCGCGATGCCGGTGGCAGGCGTCGCCGCAGGGTGAAATCAATCGATCAGGCGGTACGCCGGTACGGTAAGAAAGTCCGCCAGTTCGTCGGCGCGGCTCAACTCTTCGAGCAAGGCGATCGCTTCATCGATCCGTGCAGCGCCGGGCAGCGCGGTGGCGGTTCCCAGCCGTGCAGGCAGTGCGCGCAAGGTGGCCTGCAGCAGGTGTTGATCGATGGCGGTGCCATCATCCAGGTGCTGGCCGTGATGCAACCACTGCCACAGCTGCGCGCGGCTGATTTCGGCCGTGGCGGCGTCTTCCATCAGGTGGTGGATCGGCACGCAGCCATTGCCGTCCAGCCAGGCCGCCAGGTAGCGCACGCACACTTCGACATTGCCTTCGAACCCGGCGCGGGTGACATTGCCCGGCGAGGGCGCGATCAACATGTCGCGCGTCACCTGCACGTCATTGCGCACTACATGCTGCTGATGCGCGGTGGGCATGTGTTCGTCGAACAGTTTCATCGCCACCGGAATCAGCGCCGGATGCGCCACCCAGGTGCCATCGTGACCGGCGGTCACTTCGCGCAACTTGTCGGCACGCACGCGAGCCATGGCCTGTTCGTTGGCGGCTTCATCGTGATTGATCGGAATCTGCGCGGCCATGCCGCCCATCGCATGCGCACCGCGGCGGTGGCAGGTCTTGATCAGCAGCTCCGAATAGGCCTTCAAAAATGGCTGGGTCATGGTGACCTGGCCGCGTTCGGGCAGCACGCGGTCGCGGTGCGCCCGAAAGGTTTTCAGGTAGGAAAAGATATAGTCCCAACGCCCGCAGTTCAGGCCCACGATGCGCTCGCGCAGCGCGTGGAGAATTTCGTCCATCTCGAACACCGCCGGCAGCGTTTCGATCAGCACGGTGACCTTGATCTGCCCATGCGGCAGGCCCAGCATCGCTTCGATATGCGCCAGCGCGGTGTCCCACAGTGCGGCTTCTTCCATGCTCTGCAGCTTGGGCAGGTACAGGTACGGGCCGCGGTCCTTGGCCAGCAACGCACGGCCATTGTGGAAGGCAAATAGCGCCGCATCGAACAGGCCGCCGGCCAACGGCTGGCCGTCGATCAACACGTGCTTTTCGTCCAGGTGCCAGCCGCGCGGGCGCACGATCAGCACTGCACGTTCGGCCTCCGGGCGCAGGGCGTAGTGCTTGCCGTTGGGCGCATCGAAGCTGAGGTCACCGCGCACCGCCGCAGCCAGGGTGCGCTGGCCGGCCAGCAGGTTGCGCCAGGTCGGCGCGGTGGAATCTTCGAAGTCGGCCATGAACACCTTGGCGCCGGAGTTCAGCGCATTGATGACCATCTTCGGGTCGGTCGGGCCGGTGATTTCGACACGGCGGTCCAGCAGTGCCGCCGGCAGGGGAGCCACACGCCAATCGCCGGCACGGATGGCCTGGGTATCGGTACGGAAGTCCGGCAGCTGACCGGCATCGAAAGCGGCCTGGCGCTGGCGCCGCTGGGCCAGACGCTGCTGGCGGCCGGGCTCGATCGCCCGGTGCAGCGAAACCAGCAGGGCCAGCGCGGCGGCCGGCAGCAGCTCTGCCTGGCCGGCGATCTGGGTGGTCAGCGCAATACCGGGCGTGGCGTGGTCGGTGGGACGGGGAGCAAACGCGGTGGCAGCCATGTGGGGGTCCTTGTGCATCCGGACCTGCACCGTGCGCCCGATGCAACTATTTGACAAAGCAGTTTTATCAATGCTGTAAATAAGCTCGACTTATATTAGACCAGCGCAACGCACGCTCATGGCGCCAACCCCTCGATTTTCCTACAAATCTGATCGCCTCAAGCCGTTGCGCGCATTCTGCCAGACGGTGCGGCTGGGCTCTGTCTCACGGGCCGCTGAGGCGCTCTATGTCAGCCAGCCGGCTGTGACACTGCAGTTGCAGGCACTGGAGCGTGATCTGGGCGTGCCGTTGTTCGAACGCTCCGGGCGACGCATGGCACCCAGCCGCGAAGGCCAGTTGCTGTACGACATGGCGCAACCGCTGGTGGAAAGCCTGGATGGGCTGGAAGCGAGCTTTCGCGAAAAGGTGCGCGGGCTGGATGCCGGCGAGCTCAATATCGCCGCCAACAGTTCCACCATCCTGTACCTGCTGCCGCGCATCGTGGCCAACTTCCGCGCGCGCCATCCGGACGTGCGGCTGACCCTGCACAACGCCATCAGCGCCGATGGCACCGACCTGCTGCGCGAAGATGCGGTGGACCTGGCGGTTGGCTCGATGCTGGATGTGCCGGCCGACCTCAACTACGCGCCGGTCTACCGTTTCGAGCAATTGCTGATCACCCCGCCCGATCATCCATTGGCCGGCAAGGCCGAGGTCTCGCTGCAGGATCTGTCGCCATATCCATTGATCCTGCCGCCGCGCCGGCAGGTGACCTACCGCCTGGTCGATCTGGTCTTTCAGCAGGCGCGCGTGCCCTACACCGTGGCACTGGAGGTGGGCGGCTGGGAGGTGATCAAGCAATACGTGGCGATGGGCATGGGTATTTCCATCGTCACTGCGATCTGCCTCACCGACGCCGACCGCGACAAGCTGGCCACGCGCTCGCTGAAGGATTTTTTCCCGACCCGCAGCTACGGCGTGGTGGTGCGCAAGGGCAAGTATCTGTCGCCGCAAGCACGCGCGTTTATCGAGCTGATTCAGCCGGATCTGTTCACGCCGCGTGGCTACGACGAGAGCGGCGATTCGGAGCGTTGAGTCGTTCGCGATGGCCCGGCGTCATCGTCTGGCATCGCGGCCATGCGAGCACGCGTCGCGCCATCCATCACGCACATCCGCCGGAAGACGCTGGATCAAGCGCGCCAAACGTGTGTGCCATGCAGCAATGCGAGCGAACGCGACAAGATGCCGTGACCTACATCGGACCATCTATCCCTCACGTCAGGACGCATTGCCTGCGCGCGTTGATCGCCAACCTGATCGCAGCGCGTCGCCATGCATACACTAAGCGCCGGCATGCCGCGCATCGCCGTGTCGTCGGTTGGGGGGGAACTTGCCGATGCCCTGCAGGACGCGCGGCTGAGCCGACTCAACCACTGGAATGCTCACGCGATGAATCCGACCACGTTGTTGCTGGTGCAGTTGGCAGTGATCCTGGGCGCTGCGCGCCTGTGCGGTGCGTTGTTGCAACGCATTGGGCAGCCGCCGGTCATCGGCGAAATGGCGGCCGGGTTGTTGCTCGGTCCGATCGCATTCGGTGCCTGGCTGTCCGACCTGCACATGGCGTTGTTCGCCGCCAGAAGCCTGCCGCCGCTGTCCGGCCTGGCCACGATGGGCGTGGTGCTTTTCATGTTCGTGGTCGGTGTCGAATTGCGTGCGCCGGAAGGCACCAAGGCGCAAGTGCGCGCCTCGATCCTGGTGGGCGTGTCCGGCATCGTGTTGCCGCTGCTGCTCGGACTGGCTGCCGCGCCATGGCTGTTCCCGCGCTTCGCACCGCAAGGCGTCAGCTTCTGGCCATTCGCGCTGTTCATTGCCGCGGCGATGTCGGTAACGGCATTTCCGGTGCTGGCGCGCATCCTCAAGGACCGCAACATGACGCGGACGCCCGCCGGCCGCCTGGCGCTGGGCGCGGCCGTGATCGACGACGCCACGGTATGGATCTTCCTGGCGATCGTGCTGACCTTGACCGGCAACAACGCGCATGGCGGCGTGGCGTTCACGGCCATCGGTGCGTTGGTCTTGATCGCCGCCGTGTTCGGTGTGCTCAAGCCTGCCTATGCGCGCGTGCTGCGCGCACGCGCGCATGACGGCCGGTATGCACCGAGCGCGCTGGTATGGGTCTTGATCGGTCTGCTGGCGTGCGCCGCGCTGGCGGAGTGGATCGGGCTGCATGCGATCTTCGGTGCATTCCTGTTCGGCATTTGCCTGCCGCGCGATGACCGCCTGCTGGAACATCTGGCCGGGCGTATCGAGCCGCTGGCCATCACCCTGCTGATGCCGGTGCTGTTTGCGGTTGCCGGTCAAGCCACCAGCCCTGGCGCATTCGCCGGCGCCGGCCTGAGCGGACTTGTGCTGGTGATCGGGGTGGCGGTGGGCGGCAAGTTGCTCGGCTGCACGCTAGGTGCGCGCCTGAGCGGCCATCACTGGCGCGACAGTCTTACCGTGGGCTCGCTGATGAACGCACGCGGGCTGATGGAGTTGGTGGTGATCAAGATCGGCCTGGATAGCGGCGTGATCGGGCCGGATCTGTTTACGCTGTTGTTCGGCATGACGCTGGTGACCACGGTAATGGCCTCGCCGATGGTGGCCTGGTTCCAGCGCAAACGGCACGCAGCAGCCGATGCGCTGGCCGCAAGCAATTCACCTCACGGATGAGGGCGCGATGGTGCTGCGGTGCCGCGTCAGGCCCGATACCGTGCATGCAACTGGGCTGCCGTGCAGTGCATGCCATTGAATCATGGCGCGCTCCACGTTGCGGCACTGCACACGCCCGCATCCGCTCTCACGCAGAGTGCCGTCATGTCCGACCCAGCTGAGCCGTGTTATGCCGAAAGCGCGGCACCGCCTGCGTTACGCGCGCAGCTGCAGTGCAGCTGGCAATTTCGCCAGGGCAGTCACGCGCCGCAACCGGTGCTGGTGTTGCCCGATGGCAGCGTCGATCTGATCTGGAATGGCAGCGAAGTATTCGTCGCCGGGCCGGATCGCATTGCCAATCCCGCATCGGTGGCGGCAGGCACGACGTTGACCGGTGTCCGTCTGGCAGCGGGCGTGGCAGCCGGTCTGCTGCAGCTGCCGTTACACGCCATTGCCGACCAACGCGTTGCGCTGGAAACGCTGTGGGGCGAGCGGGGCCGCACATGGCAGCATCGCCTGGAAGACGGCGCCGACCCGTTACAGACCTTGCAGGCACTGTGCCAACAGCACGCCGCAGCGCGCGATCCGCAGATGGCTTGGCTGTTCGAACAACTGACCGTCGGCGCGCCGACCCGGCTAAGCGCGTTGACCGACGCGTTGGGAATCAGCGAGCGCTCGCTGCGCCGCCGCTGTCAGGACGCGTTCGGCTATGGCAGCAAGACGCTGGAGCGCGTCTTGCGCCTGCAGCGCTTCCTTCGGATCGTGCGAAGGCACCGCAACTTGACCGAGGCCGCGCTGCATGCAGGCTACGGCGATGCGCCGCATCTGGTGCGCGATGCACGTCAACTCACAGGGCTGAGTCCGCGCGCACTGGTGCAGCAGCATGCATGCTGAGTTGGCCGTTTTCGCCAAGCCACCGGCGTGCGCCATCTGCATGCTGTGCACTCGCTCAGGAGCACGCCATGATCGACACCACGCAGCACCGCATCGATTATCTGGAATTTGCCGTCGACTCGATCGCCGTCGCCAAAGCTTTTTATGGGCAGGCCTTCGGCTGGACATTTCAGGACTACGGCCCTGACTACTGCGAATTCCGCGACGGCCGCCTGAGCGGCGGTTTCTTCCACGGCACGCCGCAACCGGGTGGCGCGCTGGTGGTGCTCGCCTCCGATGATCTGGCGCGCAGCCAGGCGCGTATCGAAGCGGCAGGTGGACGCATCACCCAACCGGTGTTCGCGTTCCCGGGCGGGCGCCGTTTTCACTTTGCCGACCCGCACGGCTATCCCTTGGCAGTGTGGTCGAAAGACTAAGCGCAGCTGCCAAAACGGCTGCGCGCGCCGCCAGGCGGCGCGGCCGGTGCGCGAAATCGGGGCACGTCCCACTCGTCCGCTGCGTCTGTGCGTGCGCCGGCTGCGCTCACCTGACGAATACTCGCTACGCTTTGTTACTCCAGGAGCGCAAATGAACGGACTGCCCGCGCTCATTTGCGCGCGTACAGCCCCAGGAACATCGCCACCGCCGATTCGGCCACCTGCGTCTGTTGCTGCGGCGACAGCGGCGGCTGGCCCATGGTGATCTGCGGCCAGAACGCAAAGCCCTTCACCAGCGCCTGCAACTGCTGCGCGGCGAATTCAGGCTCCACGCCTGCCAGCCGGCCATCGGCCAGTGCGGCACGCAGCCAGGTGGTGGTGCCCTCTTCCTTGCTGCCCAGCTGCGACAACAATTCGCGCGCACGCGCCGGCGAGTGGATGCCTTCGGCGATGGCCACGCGCGACAGATCGATGAACGCCGGGTCGTCCAACAGCCGCAGTTTCTGTTGCAGCAGGGCGATCAACTGCAGGTGCAGCGGTTGGTCGGGCCGATACGCCAGGTTCACCGCCTCGGCGCTGCGTTGCCACAGTCCGCGCAAGATCTCGCCGAACAAGGCGTCCTTGCTGGGGAAGTGGTTGTAGACCGTGCGTTTGGAAACGCCGGCGGTGGCGGCCACGCGGTCCATGCTGGTCGCTTCGAAGCCGTGCTGCCGGAATTGGGCAATGGCGGCCTCCACGATGGCGTTGCGCTTGCGGTCGGTCAGGCGCTGGGGCGTGGCCGGAGGGGAAGATGCGGTCGACATGGGGCGATTTTACACCCGGCAGTTTACTTTCACGAAAATAAAACTACACTGTGCAGTGTAATCAGTGCTGGTGCGCTGTGCGGTTGTCACCCCGCCGCCGTTGGTCTGTAAGAAGCTGCCTGTACGCCCGTCCATGCCGATCCTGACGCCAGGTCCACCCAGTGCCCGCTGCATCGCCGTTGCCTGATCGCTCGTCCTTCTGCTCTCCCACGTCTTGCCCGGACTTCCTATGGCTTCCCCACGCCCTTCCCCGTATGTCGATTCGCCGCAGTTTCGCGCTGGCCGCTTCCGTAATGCGATGCCGTTGCCGACCACCGTCATGACCCTGCGCGAGCAGCTCGGCCTGATGTGGGCCATGGTATTCGGCAAGCCCCGCACCACGGTGCCCTCCGCGCCCTTGCCGGTGCAGCCGCTGACACGCGCGCAACTGCTGGCCGCACCGGATCGCAGCCTGTACCGGCTAGGCCATTCCACCCTGCTGATGAAGCTGGCGGGCGGGCTGTGGCTGACCGACCCGGTGTTTTCCAAACGCGCCTCGCCGGTGCCGTTCGCCGGACCCAAGCGCTTCCACGCCCCGCCGATTGCGCTGGACGCGCTGCCGCCGCTGGCTGGGGTGATCCTGTCGCATGACCACTACGACCATCTCGACCGCGCCACCATCGGTGCGCTGGCCGACCGTGTCGGCGTGTTTGTCGCCCCGTTGGGCGTGGGCGACCTGCTGGTGCGCTGGGGCGTAGACCCGGCCAAGGTGCGGCAGCTGGATTGGTGGGAGTCGATCAGCGTTGCCGGCCTGCAGCTCACCGCCACCCCGTCGCAACATTTTTCCGGCCGCGGGCTGTTCGACAATGGACGCACGCTGTGGTGTTCCTGGGTGATCCAGGCAGGTGACCTGCGTTTGTTCTTCAGCGGCGACGGCGGCTATGGCCCGCACTTCAAGACCATCGGCGAGCAGCTCGGGCCGTTCGATGTGGCATTGATCGAAAACGGCGCCTACGACCACATGTGGCCGCACGTGCACATGCAGCCGGAGCAGAGCCTGCAGGCGTTCATCGACGTCGGCGGCCGTAGCCTGCTGCCGATCCACAACGGCACCTTCGATCTGGCCATGCACGCGTGGCAGGAGCCGCTGGACCGGATCGTGGCGCTGGCCGACTCTGCTGGTGTCGCACTGATCACCCCGTGCATGGGCGAGCGTGTGGACTTGAATGCCCCCGGCAACCGCGTGCGTTGGTGGCGGCAGGACGCTGCGGCCACTGCGTCGGATGGAGTGGTGGCTACGCCGTAAATGGCCGGCTGCGCGGCCGGCGTGGGTGTCGGGTGTGGCTACGCCATGGTGCGTGTGATGCTTGTCGACGCCCTGGTGACCGCGTGCACAGCGTGACGCAAAGATCGGCAAGGTCGGTCTCTTCGACATCGCGAGTGCCACTGCCACGTGTCTCGATCTGCGCGGCGCGCACTGCAGCGGCAGGCATGCGGATACGACCGGCATGACGTGGCACGTACCCGGGCACGGTGCGTTAAAAACTGAATGCTGATCCTGAAAGTGGCAATACCGTCATGTAGCGCGTACATGCGCACAAACAAAAAACGGGATGGCACGTGGCCATCCCGTCCTGATTGCTCAGCACTGGCCAGGCATGCATGCCTTCGCATGCAAACATCGCCTACGCACGCACACGCTTACTCGGTCAATCCTCGGTTTTCCAGCAGCGCCTTGACGCTGGGGTCCTTGCCGCGGAAATCGCGATACAGCGTGGCCAGATCGACGGTGTTGCCGCGCGAGAGGATCTTGGCGCGGAAGGTGTCGCCGTTCTTGCGGGTCAGGCCGCCGTTTTCCTTGAACCATTCGAACGCATCGTCGTCGAGCACTTCCGACCAGAAGTACGCGTAGTACCCGGCCGAATAACCGCCGCCCCAGATGTGGTCGAAGTAGCTGCTGCGATAACGCGGCGGCACTTCGGCCAGATCCACCTTGAAGCGCTTCAAGGCGTCGGCTTCGAACTTGCTCACGTCCTGCAGCGGCGCGTCGGCCGGCTGGGTGTGCCAGGCCAGATCCAGCAGCGCCGCCGACAGGTATTCGGTGGTGGCGTAGCCGCTGTTGAAGGTCTTGGCCTTCTTGATCTTTTCCACCAGCTCGGCCGGCATCGGCGCGCCGGTCTGGTAGTGCTTGGCGTAGTGTGCGAAGACCTTCGGATCGGACGCCCAGTGCTCGTTGAACTGCGAGGGGAATTCCACGAAGTCGCGCGAAGTGCTGGTGCCGGCAATCGAGGGGTACTTCACCTTCGAGAACATGCCGTGCAGCGCATGGCCGAACTCATGGAACAAGGTGGTGACGTCGTCAAAGCTCAGCAACGCCGGCTGGCCGGCGGCCGGCTTGGTGAAGTTGCACACGTTGTAGACCACCGGCTTGGCACCGGTAAGGCCATCCTGCTCGACGAACACGTCCATCCACGCGCCACCGGACTTGCTGTCGCGCTTGAAGTAGTCGGTGTAGAACAGCGCCATGGAAGTGCCGTCGGCATCGAACACCTCATACACCTTCATATCCGCGTGATAGGTCGGGATGTCGGTGCGTTGCTTGAAGGTGATGCCGTACAGCTGCGTGGCGGCGTAGAAGACGCCGTTCTGCAGCACGTTGTCCAGCTCGAAATACGGCTTGATCTGCGCCTCGTCCAGGTCGTACTTGGCCTTGCGCACCTGCTCGGCGTAGAAGTCCCAATCGGACGCGGCGAGCTTGAAATCGCCGGTCTTTGCATCAGCACGTTGTGCGTCGATCACCTTTTGCATCTCGGCCACTTCGCGGCGCGCCTTGGCGGTGGCGGCCGGCACGGTGTCGGTCAGCAGCTTGAGCGCAGCATCCGGCGTCTTGGCCATCTGGTCGCCCAGGCTGTAGGCGGCGTAGTTGTCGAAGCCGAGCAACTTGGCCTTTTGCGCGCGCAGCTGCGCCAGGCGCTGGATGGTCTGGCGGGTGTCGTTGGCATCGCCCTTTTCTGCGCGTGTTTCAGAGGCCTTCAACACCTCGGCACGCAGCTGGCGATCCTTCAGCGAGGCCAGCACCGGCTGCTGGGTAGTGTTCTGCAGGGTGAGCAGATACTTGCCATCGAGCTTGCGGGCCTTGGCGGCATCGGCCGCGGCGGCGATATCGCCTTCGCTCAGGCCATCGAGCTTGGCCTTGTCGTCCACCACTACCGCGCCGGCGGCCGAGGCGGCGACCAGGCGGGTATGGAACTGCGTGGAGAGGGTGGTTTCTTCCACGTTGAGCTTGCGCAGGCTGTCCTTGTCGGCATCGGACAACTGCGCGCCGGCGCGTACCAGCTCTTCGTAGTCGCGCTCGACCAGACGCTTCTGCTCCGGGTCCAGATTCAGCGTGTCGCGCTGGTCGTAAATGGTTTTGACGCGTGCGAAGAGTTTGGGGTCCAGATTGATCTCGTCCTGATGCGCGGCCAGCTTGGGCGCGATCTCTTCCTGGATTTTCTGGCGTGCGTCGCTGGTATCGGCCTGCACTAGCCCGAAGAAGATGCGCGACACGCGCGTAAGCGTTTCGCCACCACGCTCCATCGCTTCGATGGTGTTGTCGAAGGTGGGCGCTTGGGGGTTATCGGCGATCTTGCGGATGTCGGCCAGATGCTGGCGCATGCCTTCTTCGAACGCCGGCAGGTAATCGGCGTCCTTGATCTTGTCGAACGGCGGCGCCTGGAACGGCAGCGTGCTGGCAGTCAGCAAGGGGTTGGATGCAGCATCCGCGGCCGGGGCCGGGGCGGTTTTCTCGGGCACGGTGGTGGACTCCTGGCCGGACGACTCTTTTCCAGAACAAGCAGCCAGTGCCAGGGTGATGGCAGCGGCCAGAACGACGGTACGCGACATGGCGTGTGATTCCTGAGTGGGTAGTGCAGCCGGCCACGCTAGCGGGTTTCGCGGCCGCTGACATGTGCCGTTGGATTGGGTCGACGGACGCGGTTGGGGATGGCGGCGCTACAGCGTCTCGTCCTTGAAAATCGCCACATGCGGGGTGCCGTCGGCACCGATCCAGCCGCGGTACATGCCCTCGGTATTGAAGGGAAACGCCAGGTTGCCCTGTGCATCCAGCGCGATGGCGCCGCCGTCGCCGCCGGCCTTTGGGATCTGCTGGTCGATCACGGTCTCGGCCGCCTGCTGCAGCGATTGTCCGGCGTATTTCATGCGCGCGCAGATGTCGTAGGCCGCCACGGCGCGGATGTAGAACTCGCCCCAGCCGGTGCCCGACACCGCGCATTGGCTGTTGGCATAGGTGCCGGCGCCGATGATCGGCGCATCGCCCACGCGGCCATAGCGCTTGTTGGTCATGCCGCCGGTGGAGGTGCCAGCGGCCAGATGGCCGTCGCGGTCCAGCGCCAGCGCACCGACCGTGCCGAAATGCTTGGCGGTTTCCAGGTCCAGCTGCGCCTGCGCCTGGCGGTCGCCGGCCTCGGCCTTGAGCGCCTTCTGCAGCTGCTTCCAGCGCTTGTCGGTGCGGAAATAGCTGGGGTCGACCAGGGCGACGCCTTGCTCGCGCGCGAATTGCTCGGCGCCGTTGCCGACCAGCATGACGTGCCTGGAGTGGTCCATCACGCGGCGTGCCAGCTGGATCGGGTTCTTGACCGTGTGCACGCCGGCAATCGCGCCGGCCTTGCCGCTGGCGCCGTCCATGATGGCCGCGTCCAGTTCGTTCCTGCCGTCGTGGGTAAACACCGCACCACGCCCCGCATTGAACTGCGGTGCGTCCTCCAGCACGGTGATCGTGGCGGCCACTGCATCCACCGCACTGCCACCGCGGTTCAACACCGCGTGCCCAGTGCGCAGTGCGCGTTGCATCGCCTCGCGCGCCTGCGCCTGCTCGTCCTTGGAAAGGCTGGATTTCTCCACGCCCGCACCACCGTGGATCACCAGCATCGGCGTGGCCGACAGCGCCGGGCCGGCGATGAGCAGCAGAGAAAGCGACAGACACAACGCGCGTGCGCACCTAGCGATCATGAAGTGCCTCGATGGAATGCATATTCGACGACAGGCGCACCGGTTCACCAACCAACGCCGACGATCCTTCAACCGCGCGCCACGCCACTCACAACGTATCGCGATGCTTGCCGCGCCACGGTCGGTACCAGGTGCGGATGGCGGCGATATCGGCGGCCATGTCGTTACCGGTCCAGAACGGCTCGCCGATGCCCACCGTCTTGCTGGGGTAGTCGAAATACACCGGCAGGATCGGCACGTTGGAATCGGAAGCGATCTTCCAGAAGCCGGCCTTCCATTGCTCCACCCGCTTGCGCGTGCCTTCGGGGGTGATCACGTACCACATCTGCTCGGAGTTACGGATCAGCCGCACCGCCTGGCCGATGGTGCCCTGTGGCGAGCTGCGGTCCAGCGGAATGCCGCCGAGCTTGCGCAGCAGCGGGCCCAGCGGCCACCAGAACAGCTGCGCCTTGCCCAGCACGCGCACTTCAAAACCCAGCGCGAACTTGGCCGCAAAGCCCAAAAAGCCGTCCCAGTTGGACGAATGCGGGGCCACGATCATGACCAGCTTGGGCTCGTCGGGCAGCCGCCCGAGCAGGCGCCAGCCGGTCACGCGCAAGGCGGTACGGCCCAGCCAGCGGATGAAGCGGCCATGGGCACGCGGCATCCGGGGCGGAGATGGCTGCAGCAGGATGTTGGCCTGTGTTACCGGTGGCAACGACGGGTCGGGTTGACTCACGCTTACTCCCAGTGGGACGCAGAGCGTCCACGCTTAATTTGGCTGCGTTCCCGCTTGGCATCCAGCCGCCGCAGCTTGGCACCATGACTCGGTTTGGTGGCGACCCGGCGCTTGGGCACCGACAGGCACGCACTGATGATTTCGACCAGCCGCTCGCGCGCATCGTCGCGGTTGCGGTCCTGGGTGCGGAAGCGCTGCGCGTCGATCACCAGCACGCCGTCGGCCGTCATGCGGCGGTCGCGCCGCGACAGCAGCCGCGCCCGCAGCGGCTCGGGCAGCGACGGCGACCCAGCCACGTCGAAACGCAGCTCCACCGCGGTGGAGACCTTGTTGACGTTCTGCCCGCCGGCGCCGCTGGCACGCACGAAGCGTTCGACGAGTTCGCTGGGCGGAATCGTCAGGCTGGGGGTGATCTGGATCGGGTCGCTGGCCATGTGCGCCGATTGTATCGGCAGCGGCGTGGACGCGCGCGCGAACGCCGGCTCCCGTATGCTGCGGCCGGTCCCCCGTTTGCAGGATGCTCCGATGACACCTACCCATTCGCTCACTGCCACGCGCCACCTTGCGTGCCGGCTGCTGCTGTCGGCCCTGCTGGCCGTGGCTGCCCCGGCGGCATTGGCGCAGGCGCCCAGCGATGCCGACATCAACCGTCTGCTGGCCGCCTCGCGCGCGCAGACCATGCTGGATACGATGCTGCCGCAGATCGAAGCACTGCAGCAGCAGCAATTCGCCCAGCTCACCGCACAGCGCCAGCTCGACCCCGACCAACAGGCGCAGCTGCAGCGCATCCAGGAACGCACCCGCCAGACCGTGCGCAAGGCGCTGTCGTGGTCGGAACTGCGCCCGATGTATTTGGATATCTACAAGCGCTCGTTCTCGCGCGAGGACGTGCTGGCCATGGCCGAGTTCTACGAGAGCTCGGCCGGCCAGAGCCTGCTCGACAAGACCCCCGCCCTGACCCAGAACCTGATGGGCGCCATCCAGCAAAGGATGCTGCCGCTGTTTGCCGACCTGCAGAAGGACCTGGAGAAGATCGTCAACGAACCTGCGCCGGCCAAGAAGCCCTGAAAGGCGGGGAATGGGGAATGGGGAATCGTCAGAGCTTGCTTTGCTGGGGCCTTGAGTTAGCGGAGAGTGGCACGCGCGTTGACCAGGCGGGCTGAGCGCGCGCCCTCATCCGCCTCTGCGGCGCCCCTCCCCCGTAGGACGATCAGGGCGCTCCCGCGCGACAGCGGTGGCGCCACCTACAACTGCGCCACGTCCCAACCAAACAACGCACACGCCTTGGTGAACTCCGCATCCAGCGGCGCGGTGATGCTGATGCGCCGGCCACCGCCCGGATGCGGAAATCCCAGGCGTTCGGCGTGCAGCAACATGCGGTGGATGCCGAGCATGCGGAAACTGCGGTTGTGGCGGCCGTCGCCGTGGCTGGTGTCGCCGATCATGTGATGGGACAGGTGCTTCATATGCCGGCGAATCTGCCGGAAGCGGCCGGTCTGCGGCTGACAGCGCAGCAGTGCGTAGCGCGAGGTGGTGAACCCGGTGGAAGGAATCTCCAGCTCGCCGGTGGCCAGACGCTGGAAATGCGTCACGGCCGGCTTCTTGACCGGCTTGCCCGGCCCGCCGTCCAGGTCATGGTCGACGATGAAGCGCTCCTCGGCCGGCCAGCCGCGACAGACGGTGAGATAATCTTTCTCCACCTCGCCCGCCATCAAGGCCTTGCCCAGCGCACTGGCGCTGTCGCGGTCGAAGGCCAGCAGCAGGCAGCCGCTGGTGGCGCGGTCGAGCCGGTGCACCAGAAAGATCGGCTTGCCCAGCTGCTCGCGCAGACGGTCGGCCAGGAAGTCGTCCTCTCCACGCGCCAGCTTGCTGTCATGGACCATCAGGCCGGCGGGTTTGTCGACGACGGCCAGGACATCGTCCTGGTAGAGAATCTGCAGATGCTTGGGGGATATGCTCACCGGCGGATTATCCGCATCGCCGACACCGCATGCCACTGCATCGCCGCTGCCGAGCGGCGAACACCGCAACTGTTCTGTCACCAGGCCACGCGCACGGCAATGGCTGCGGCCTGGACCGCTCGTACGGTGCAATTGCTGCGCGCTCCTCACGCAGCTGATGCCTGCCCGCCGCATGGGTGGCTGCTTCACGTCTCACTTGCCCCAACCACGCCAGCGTCAGGGCAGCAGACGGATGCGCGTATCGCGGTGTATTGCGCCATCGTGCAACGCCAACAGATGGACCACCACCGGCGCGCTCAGTAGGGCGTGCCGTCCTTGTGCCGGTACGCGCGCTGCCCGTCCGCCACGGGGACCAGCATCAGGTCATCGTCCGGATAGGTCACGCAATCGCCGGCACTGCGGTCGCCCACTTCCAGGTACGTCGCCACCGCCTGGCTGCGATTGATCAGGCAATGCGCATCGCCATCGCCGGCGCGGAAGCCAACGCACATGCCCGGCTGCAGCAACTGCTCGCCGGCGTTGGTGATCAGGCTGGGCGCGCCGCTGACGATGTAGACGAACTCGTCCTGTTGCGAATGCCCGTGCCGCAGCGCCGAACGTGCACCCGGCGCCAGCGTGGTCAGGTTGACGCCGAAGTTGCGCAGCCCGAACACCTCGCCCAGTGCACGCTTCTGGCGGCCGCCCATCTGCGCGGCGAACACCGGCGGATAGCTGGATTCTTGCGTGCGCGGTGGCGCATCCAGCGCAGCAATCGCCGCTACGGGTGTGCTTGCGTCCAAGGTATCGGTTGCGTCGGGCATCGTCGTCCCCTATCGCCGCAACCAGGCGACCAGCAGCGCGGCTGAACCGGCGCCGCCGCTGATCCAGCTCCACACCGGCACCGTACCCAGGTACCAACCATCCGGATGCAGTCCATAGAGCACGGCCGCGACCACCAGTAACCCGCTGCCGGTGATGGCGGTCACCACGCGGGTCTGCAGCTTGCGCAGGCTCAGGTCCAGGGCGAGCAGTTCGGGCGAGCGGATGTCGATCTGATGGCGGCCTTCCACCTGCTGCTTCAGCCAGCTGTGCACCAGGCGCGGCATGTCCGGCGCATGGGTCATGATCTCCGGCAACCGCTTGCCCAGTTCGCGCAGCACGCGGCGCGGGCTGTAACGCTCGCGCAGGATGCGTTCGAGCACCGGTCGCGCCACCGCCCAGATATCCAGCTTGGGGTCCAGCTGCCGGCCCACGCCTTCGATATTGAGCAGCGTTTTTTGCAGCAAGATCAGCTGCGGCTGCAGGGTCAACTCATAGCGCTGCGCCACGCGGAACAATTTGATCAGCACCTGCGCCAGCGAAATCTCCGACAACGGCCGGGTGAAATACGGCTCGCATACCGAGCGCGCGGCCGCTTCCAGTTCGTCGATGCGCACGTTGCTGGGCATCCAGCCGGCCTCCACGTGCAACTCGGCCATGCGGCGGTAATCCTTGTGGAAGATCGCCATGAAGTTCTCGGCCAGGTAGTACTGATCTTCCTGCGAGAGCTGGCCCATGATGCCGAAATCCAGCGCAATGAAGCGCGGATTGAGCCGGCGTTCCGGGTCCGAATCGACCCAGATGTTGCCGGCGTGCGCATCGGCATGGAAGAAGTTGTCGCGAAATACCTGGGTGTAGAACACGCGTACGCCCTTGGCCGCGAGCGCCTTGCGATCGATGCCCGCCGCATCGAGCTTGGCGATGTCGTCGGATGGAATGCCGTACACGCGCTCCAGCGTGAGCGCGCGCTCGGCGGTGTGCGACCAGATCACTTCCGGCACGTACAGATCGTCCGAGCCTTCCCAGAACCGGCGCAATACGCTGGCGTTGGCGCCTTCGCGCTGCAGGTCCAGTTCGGCGGCCAGCGTGCCTTCGATCTCGGCCACCACTTCACGCGGACGGATCTTGTCGGCACGCGGGTGGGTGCGCTCGACCAAAGTGGCCAGCGAGTGCAGCAACGCGATATCGGCATCGATCTGGCGTTCGATGTCCGGACGCAGCACCTTGACCACCACTTCGCGGCGCACGCCGTTGGCATCGGGCGGCAACGTGGCCGCATGCACCTGCGCGATCGACGCCGAGGCCAGCGGCACGGTATCGAAGCTGGCAAACGCCACGCTGACCGGCAGGCCGAGTGCGGCTTCGACGATCAGGCGCGCGGCCTGGCCATCGAACGGCTTGACCCGGTCCTGCAGCAAGGTGAGTTCTTCGGCCACGTCGGCCGGAATCAGATCGCGCCGGGTGGACAGAATCTGCCCGAACTTGACGAAGATCGGCCCCAGTTCCTGTAGCGCCAGGCGCAGCCGCGCACCGCGCGATTGCGCGGCGATTTCGGCGCTGGCACGCGGCACGAAGGGCTTGGCCAAACGCAACCAGCGCTCGGCCGGGGTGCCTTCCAGCAAGGCATCCAGGCGATAGCGCAGGATCACCCGGCCGATGCGGCTTGCCCGCAGGATCGCCTTCATGCTGTGCCTCCGCTCGCACGCAGGCGGCGCACGCGCGCGGCCAGCCGTTCGACGTCATCGCGTAGCTCGTCCACGTCGTCATGGAAAGCCTCGAGCTCGGCGCGTGGCACCACATCGCGCGATTCTTCGGTGACGAATTCGGCCGCGCTCTGCGCCAGATTCACCGCACTGCGACGTGCCTGCTGCAGCGCTGCGCGCACCGCGCCGGCGATCTGCACGCCCAGGATGTCGCCGAACACCGTAACGAACGGCAACTGCCAATCCGGGTCGAAGCGGCCGGCCAGTTGCTGCAGCTGGCGCGCCAGTTCGGCGTCGCCGGAAACCTTGAGCCGACCGGCCGGCGCGCCGGTGCGACGTGCGTTGGCCAGCAGCGGCAGTTGCCCGAGCAAGCCGGCCAGGCTGCTGCGCACCGCCAGGTCAGGTTCCTGTGCCTGATCGACCGGGCCGACCAGCAACCGGCGCTCGTGCACGCGGATCTGCAGGGCCAGCGCGGGCGCCTCCAGGGTCAGCGCGATGCGCTGGCCTTCCAGCGGCAGCAGGGCGTCGCGGGTATCCGGGTCCAGCGCCAGCGCACGGTTGAGCGCTGCCTGCAGGGCCTGGCCGGCGAGCGGCTTGAGGGAATTGAAGAGTGATCCGGGCATGCCCGCATTCTACCGCCCCTGCATGTCGCAGCTGCCCGACGGCGGTGTGGCACGTGCGCCGGCTGTCGGTACGGCGGTCGTGCGGTCGTTGCGACGGCAGGTTGCCGGGCACCGCGGCGCATGGTCAGGTGCACGACGCGTTCTATTCGTACCAGACCAAATACATCAGCGAACACGGCGCGGAGATCGTGATCCCGGCCGACATCGATGCGCGGACCCAGCAGCGCATCCAGCAAATCGCGGTGCAGGCTTACCAGGCGCCGGACTGTGCAGACCTGGCACGGGTGGATGTCTTCCTGTGCGCCGATGGACGCATCGTGATCAACGAGGTCAACACGCTGCCGGGCTTCACCCGCATCAGCATGTATCCGAAATTATGGCAGGCAAGCGGGCTGGACTATCGCAGCCTGATCACGCGGTTGATCGAGCTTGCACTAGAACGGCATGCCGACGACCAATTGCTGCGCAGTGCGGTCCAACTGCCTTGATGGCGCTGCCGCCGTTACATCGCATACAAGCGCGCGCCCACGACCACGACGCCGCGCTTGGACTCAACAACGCACATTCAAAATGCGCGCATCTCCGGCCACAACGCACAGGGCCCGCGTCCTTGCGGAAGCGGGCCCTGTGAGCGCCAACCGGCAGCGCCGCTGCCGTGACGTATCGCAGCTAAGCGTTATACCTTGCCGCGACGGAACATCGAGATCACTGCCAGGATCAGGAACACCACGAACAGGATCCAGGCGATGTTGGTCGCCGCACCGGCGATACCGCTAAAGCCCAGCACAGCAGCGATGATGGCGATGACGAAAAAGATGATGGCGTAATGCAGCATGGCAAGGTATCCAGAAGTTGTCGTGCCGAATCGGCGCAGACGTATCTTGTGGATATGCCGGTCTTTATCCGGTGATGGCGATGTCGTTGGAAGATGAGGATCGCAGCCGTTGCAGGCCTTCTTCGATGCTGATGCGCGGTACATAGCCGAAGTCGCGACGTGCCGGCTCCATGCTGTACCAATGCGGCGTACACAGCTGTTCCACCAGAAAACGCGTCAACGGCACCTCGCCTGGCAGACGCAACAGTGGCCATAGCGTTTCGCACACGGCGCCGATGCGGTAGGCGGTGTTGAACGACAGCGAACGCGTGACTGCCGGCGCGTCCACCGCAGCCAGCAAACGATTGAGCAACTCGCGCATCGGCAGCGGTTCGCCATTGGAAATGAAGTACGCCTTGCCTGCGCAGGCAGCGCCCACGGCAAGGTGCTCGAACGCATCGAAATGCGCCTGCGCGGCGTTGTCGATGTACGTGCTGTCGACCAGATTGCTGCCATCGCCGACCATGCGCAGCCGCCCGGCACGCGCACGCGCGGCCAGGCGCGGCAACAAGTGATTGTCGCCCGGCCCCCAGATCAGGCGCGGTCGCAGCGCCACTGTCGCCAACTGGGCATCGTTGGCCGCCAGCACTGCACGCTCGGCAATGGCCTTGGTCGCCGCGTAGGCGGCGCGCAGATTCTCGCCATACGGCACTTCATCGGCACCGAGTCCTTCCACCGGATTGGTGGCGCGATGGGTGACGCTGGGCGTGGAGGTATAGATCAACCGCGGCACGCCGTTGGCGCGACAGGCCTCGATCACGTTCTGCGTGCCCACCACATTGGCCTGGTGATAGCTGTCGTAACTGCCCCATGCGCCGGCCTTGGCGGCATTGTGGAACACCGCATCGATACCGGCGAAGGCATGCCGCACCGCCTGCGGGTCGGCCAGGTCGCCGCGGATCTGGCCCACGCCCAGGCGTTGCAGCACCGGGTAATCGCCGCGCTGGAAGCTCACCACCTCGTGCCCACGCGCGCGCAGGCCGCGGCACAACGCCTGGCCAAGAAAGCCGCCACCACCGGTCACCAATACCTTCATCGCACAACACCTCGCCTCTGAGGGACGACACCATAGCCGGCCACACCCGACTTGGCGATCTTGCGTCGACGCGCGGCCGTGCAGGCTGCCGTCGAGGGCCGCAGCGATCAACAGACACTGCGCCTAATCCCTGGCGGGCGGGTGGGTGGGTGCGGTGATCGGAATCGACCACTTGCGCGCTGCAATTTCCAAGTGCGCCATCCATACCCGCCTGACTACTAGGCGCTGCCTGTTGTCATCCGTTCTTGTGCAACTGCTGCGCTGCCCACACCGCCAGCGTTTCGCGGCCGATCTTGGCGTTGTGGCGGATGTCGACCGGAAAACCGGAGTGGCGCAGGAAACGCGCGATACCTGCGGTGTGCGGGTGGGCAGCGCCCAGCGCGCGCAGGTCGCTTTCCACCTGTGCGAACGTAGGAGCAGACACCCCCGGCTGCAACTCCACGCACAGCACCGGTTGCTGCTGTCCGGGCGCACCCACGCCCACCAGCGCGGTGCGCCGCACCTGCGGATGCACGTTGAACACCGGCTCCACCTGTTCGGTGTACAGCGGGCCGCTGGCGGTTTCCACGCGCTGGGTCTTGCGCCCACAGAACCACAAGCGTCCTTCGGCGTCGAAATATCCGACATCGCCCATGCGGTGCACGACGCGCTCGCTGCCATCGCTGCGGCGTTCGTGGATCTTGGCGATGCGCGTGGCCGCATCGCGGTTGAAATAGGTGTCGGTGGCGGTGGGGCCGGCAACGGTGATCTCGCCGACCTCACCGGTCGCCAGCACGCGCACGCCACTCCAATCGGCAATGGCCGCATCGTCAATCGCAATAATGCGCACCTCATTGGGCGCGACCACCTGGCCCACACAGGTGCCGGCACCAGCCTCGGTGGCGGCGCGCGTGGCATCCAGGGTGCGCCCTTCGATCGCGGCCACCGGCAAGCATTCGGTGGCGCCGTACGGCGTCCAGAACTGTGCATCGGCCGGCAGCAGCGCGCGGATCTTCGCCACCACATCCGGCGGCACCGGCGCACCGGCCGACGTGGCCAGGCGCACGTTAGGAAGCGGCTGCCCATAGTCGGCCAGCACGCGCATCAGGGCCGGCGAACCGAACAACTGGGTGATACCGAAGCGCGCGATCGCATCATGCAACTTGCGCGGGTCGGCACTGCCGGGGCGCGTCGGGTCCATGTCCGGAATCACCGAGGTCAGCCCCAACGCCGGGTCGAACAAGGCAAATGGCGGAAACGTCGGCAGATCCACCCCGCCGGGCTGCATGTTGAACGCATTGCGCAGCAATTCGATCTGGCCGACGAAATGCCGGTGGCGATACACCACCCCCTTGGGCACACCGGTGGAGCCACTGGTAAACAGGATCGCCGCCACATCGTCGGGCGCGGTGTCGGCCAGTTGGCTGCCTGCGCCGGCACCATCGCGCTCCACCCGCGCCAGCGTGACTCCCCCCCAGCCGTAACGTCCGCCGACGGTAACGATCTGCTTTGCCGAGCGCGCCCAGCGCAGCAAACGGCGCGCCAGCTGTGCCAGCGGAATGCCGATAAATGCCTGCGGCTGCGCTTCGTCCAGGCACTGATTGAGCGCACGCTTGTCGATGCCGGGGTCCACCAGCACCGGCACCGCGCCAGCCTTGAACAAGGCGAACATCAGCAGGAAGAATTCCGGCGACGGCCGCACCATCACCACCGCACGCGCGCCGCGCCCGATGCCGTGGCGTGCCAGCCCGGCGGCGATCGCATCGCTGCGCGCATCCAGCTCGGCATAGCTCAAGGTCAGATCGTAGGCGGCAAACCCGTTGGCGCCGCGAGCGCCCGGGCAACGGATGGCGATCTGGTCGGGGCGCTCGCGCGCCAGTTGCGGAAGGGTGGCCGCGATATTGCAGAGGGTCGTCATCTGCGCATTATCACCCATGCGCCAATGACGCCGGCCGCTGCAGGCTGCCTGAAGGCGACGCGCGGCGCGGGCGCAAGCGCGGCTCATCATCACCTGACGCCATGACGCATCGATGCGCGGCAGTACCCGACCCAATCGCCGCAACGCGTTCGCAGCGCATGCCTGGGTGCGCGGCACGCGTGGAGCGCCGCCCACCCAGGCATGGCGGCGCGCATCTGAATCGCTAACCGGTCACCGCGGCACGCTACTTGTATCGCGGCGCGGTTCGGTCAAAATGCCGCGCTTCCCACGCGATTTCGCCGCGCCAGGCCCGGCATTCCATGGCACACCCCTGCCTTACCTGCGGCGCCTGCTGCGCCTATTTCCGCGTCAGTTTCCATTGGAGCGAAGCCGATCCTGCATTGGGCGGCAGGGTGCCGATCGAGCTGACCGACGCCCTACGCACGCATGAGCGGGTGATGCGCGGCACCTCGCAGTCGCAGCCGCGCTGCATCGCGCTGGACGCGGACATCGGGCGCTACAGCCGCTGCAGCATCCACGACCGCCGCCCCTCGTCCTGCGCGGCCGTGCCGGCCTCGCTGGAATTCGGGCAGCGCAGTGCGCAATGCGATAAAGCGCGTTTGGCGCACGGCCTGCACGCACTGACCGATGCCGATTGGGTTGGCGTGGACGACGCACAACGCAACCCGCTGCCGCCGGTGTAACGCTGTAGCGCAGCACCTTGTGTCGTGCTCGCAACCGCGTCGGCAGGCATCTGGCCGGGATGACCGATGCGCTGCATCGGATTTGGATGCAGTCATTCCAGTCATTGCGTGCAGTGAGCTGACGCGTGGCCGCACGCTGCTGCCGGCGCAGTGCACTAGAGCGGATTGCGCTCCAGAAACGCGCGAATCGCCGGCACCAACACCTCATGCTTGTCTTCCAGCACATAGTGATTGGCATCGTCGAATGCTGTCACTTCGGCCTGCGGCAGTGCCTTGCGAAAGCCGGCCAGGAAGTGCTTGTCGAAGCAAATGTCGCGCAGGCCCCAGGCAATGAAGACCGGGCGATCGGCGAACGCAGGCAGCGCCTGCGCCGAGCGCTCCAGCAGCGACCACCCCTTGTCGGCCGGCGACAGCGGAATATCCTGCATGAAGCGGATGGTGGAGATGCGATTGCGCCAGTTGTTGTACGGCGCCACATACGCACGGCGTACATCCGACGGCATCGGCCGCGACACGCCCAACCATGAAGCGCCGGACGAGAACGCATTGAACGTGCGGATGAACCACTCGCCCAGCCGCCAGTGCCGGCCCATCGCAATCTGCCACGGCATCGGCTTTTCCGCCGGCAGCGGGAACGCTGCGGTGTTGGTGATGACCAGCCGCTTGACCTGGGCGTGATGCGACAACGCCCAGCCGAACCCGATCATGCCGCCCCAATCGTGTACCGCAAGCGTCACCGGCCCGGTGATGCCCAGATGCCGCAACAACGTATCCAGATCGTCCACGCGCGATTGCAGCGTGTAGTCATAACGCGGCTGCGCGTCGGGCGCATCGTCCGGCTTGTCGGACAGCCCCATGCCGATGTGATCGGGCACGATGCAGCGGTAGCGATCGGACAGGCCGCTCACCAGATGCCGCCACAAATAACTCCACGACGGATTGCCGTGCAGCATGACAACCACCTCGCCATCGCGCGGGCCTTCGTCCAGATACGACATCGCAACGCCGGGGCGCACTTCAAGGCGCTTGGGGGTAAAGGGGTAGCCGGGGTAATTCATGCAAAAACGCGTCCGATTCAGTTCGAGTAATTTCGCGCGGTGCAGGTGCTGCCCTGTACCGCACACAAGTGCAGATTACGTTGATTGTCACGATGCGTCCGGGCCAAGGCACGCCGCCCGTAGCGGAGATTCGAATAGATCCCAAGCGTCACTCGGCTTGCCTCGCATGCCCCCGATACGGCGGCAGTTGATGCTCGTCGCTGGACAGCAGCTGTAGAAATGCCGGATGTAGGAACAGTTTTTCTTTGCCTAAACGCTGCTCTTTCAAGACACCGATATCTACCAGTTCCTTGAGGTGACGTGCAGCGGTTTGCCTGGTCACGCCCAGCACCTCTACAACATTTTGGATGCGGCAATACGGCTGGTTGAAGATCACATCGACAAGCTCGCGGCTGTAGGCCTTCGGTGCGAGGCTGCGGACGTGATCTTGCGCCTGTGCCTCCAAGCCGCGAATCGCCTGGATTTTGGCTGTTGTCCATGCAGCAGTCTCAGCGACGGCAGCGAGCATGTAATGAATCCACTCGGCCCAGTGTCCATGCCGCGTCACGTCCAGCAGCAAGCGGTAGTAGTCGCTGCGATGTTGAATGATGTAGCGCGACAGATACAGCACCGGCACATCGAGTAATCCTTGTTCGATCAGCATCAGCAGATGCAACACCCGCCCTGTGCGACCGTTACCATCGGTAAATGGGTGGATCGCTTCGAATTGATAATGCGCAACCGCCATCCGGATCAATGGATCGACATCGGTGTGCTCGTGGATGAAGCGCTCCCAGTTCGCGAGTTTGTCGCGTAGCAGCGTTTCACCCACTGGCGGGGTATAAATGATCTGCTGGATCTGATCGTTAGCCAGCGCAGTACCAGGCACGCGACGAATCTGCATCTGCACCGCTTTGATACGACTGCACACGACAATTGCGGTTTCGGTACACAGCGGCCGCTGTCTGAGCGATTGAAAGCCTTCGTACAGCGCACTGCGGTAACGCAGGGCTTCTTTGGTCGCGGGGTTTTGGGCGCGCTCTTGGTCGTCTGCGTAGCGAAATAAATCGTCAGTGGTCGTGACGATGTTTTCGATCTCCGAGCTGGCCTGCGCTTCCAGGACCGGAATCGTATTGATCAACACGGCCGGGTTGGGTAACAACGCGGTGGCCTGTTTCAGTTCGGCCAGGGCGGTGCGTGCGACGATGCAAGCCTTGAGCAGGCTGCGGGTTTCTATATCTCCCGCCGGCGGTAGCGGCGGGAGAGCATTGTGGGGTTGACCCGGGTCGAAAGCGGGTGGCTCATCCATGGCACCTGCTCATGTTGCGAGAACGAACATGATGCAAGAACGCGTTCTAAAAATCCATTTTTTTTAACGCGTCTTTCCGTGCATCACCAAACCACTTCGGCCATCGAGCAATTCAAGCCCGAGCCAATGCCCAGCAGCGCGATGCGGTCGCCCTTCTTCAGGCGGCCCAGCTCCTTGAGCTTGCTCAGCACGATCGGCACCGAGGCCGGGCCGATGTTGCCGTGCTCGCCGAAGATGGTCATGACCTTGGCCGGGTCGATGCCGAACGACTTCACGAAGGCGGCGGTGTGCGGGCGGCTGACCTGGTGGATGACGAACTGGTCCAGCTCCTCCACCGCCCAGCCCAGCACCTGCCTGGCGGCCATGAAGGTCTTCTGGGCCAGCTTGATCCCTTCGATCAGCAACAAGCGGGTGTCGGTGACCATGCGGTCCAGGTTGCCCCGGCACAGCTTGTTCCACTCGGTGGCCGAACGGGTCACGCCGCCTTTGTAGCGCGGCGCGTCGGGCACCAGCTCGGTGCGCGCCATCACCATGGCTGCTGCACCGCAGCCCAGGGTCAGCGCGGCAAGTTCATTGCGGAACTCCTCCTCGGTGACATCCGGCGAGGTCATGCGCTCAAGGGTCTTTTCGTACACCAGGTTGGCAGTCTCGCCATCCACCACCAACGCGTAGTCGATCTCGCCGCGCTCGAGCATGCGTGCGGCGATGTCCATGCCATTGATGAAGGCCAGGCAGGCGTTGGCCACGTCGAAGGTGACGCAGTGGTCGCCCACGCCCAGGTTGCCGGACACGATGGACGCCGTGGACGGCTCCAGGTAATCGCGGCTCACCGAGGTATTGACCAGCAGGCCGATCTTCTCGATGCCGATACCGGCATCGATCAGCGCCTTGCGCGCGGCCTGGGTGGCGGCGTCCGATGCCTGGACATCCTGGTCCCACAAGCGCCGTGCATGGATACCGGCAACGTCGCCCAACACGTCGGTCTTGATTCCGAGGCGGTCGTAGGTCGGTTGCAGGCGTTCGTTGATTTCCTTGGAAGTCAGCGTGTGCGGCGCATCAACATGCGCCAGTCCCGCGATGGAGACATTCTGGAAGAGCATCGAAGTAGCGCCATGGCGTCAGGCGAGGGGGCGCTAGTCTAGCCGCTGGCTGGTTTTACCGCATCTTTACAATTGAATCGCCTGCGCCCCAGCCCAACGGTTCAGCGCGGGGGGCAGCGGAAGGCGTTGAAACGCTGGCTGCCGTCGGCCGGCTGGCCTTGCGCCTGCACCGCATTGGCGTTGGCGCCGGGGGCCTCGTTGCGCGCCAGCGTTTCCAGTTCTTCCTGCACGCGCAGCGGGTTGCGGTTATAGAAGCCGACCTTGCTCTTGACCGTCACCACCACTTCGCCCTGCTGCTGACACCCCGCTGGCACAGGGCCTGCGGGCAGCACCCGCACACTTTTGCCGCTTTGTTCGATCGGCACCCAGGTGCACGCCGCAGTGGTGGTGGCAACCAGAACAGACAGCATCAGCACGCGCATAAGTCATCACACCTGTGGGGAAAGCCGGATTGTGCCGCAGTTGCCTGCTGGCGATCCGGCGCGCGGTGGCACCCGCCATCCACCCATTCAGCGCACCGAACCGCCTTGCCTTGAGCGTGCATACCCGTTTAGCCGCGGTGTCCGCCGTCCTGCAGCGCGTCCGGGTGTCCGGACGCGGACACTCTTATGCGGCTGAAATCCCTTTAAAAACAATGGCCTTTTGTTGGCACACCGTTTGCTCCCCTGTATCTCGCAACCGCCGACAGCCGCTGAAACTGACTTTTCGCTGAACAAAATAAAAAGCCACGCGAAAGTTCTTGTGCGCACCCAAACGGTGTACTACCTTACTACCACACCACTGATTAACAACACCAAGAGACCTCGCCATGAAGACCCAGACCCTGCGCATCGCCCTCTCCACCGCCCTGTTCGCTGGCGCCACCCTGGCCGGGTTTGCCCAGGCCGCGAGCCTGACCACCCTGGACACCGTCCAGGTTCGCCCGGCCGCCGACCAGATCGCCCAGCAGACACTGGAGCGCAACAGCGCCATTCGCACCCTGACCGCCGTGCAAGTGCGTCCCTCGGCCGAGCAAGTGGCCGCACTGGCCGCCGAACAGGCCGGCCCGCGCATCGTCACCTTGGCGGCGGTGCAGGTGCACCCTTCGGCTGAACAGCGTGCCGACCTGGTGGTGCGCAGCGCCGCCTCCAGCGCGCAGAGCGCCTCCAGCCAGGCAGCTGGCGCCATCGGTGCACTGATGGGCCAGGTCATCGTGAACCTGCCGACGCCGCAGCTGCAGCCCTCGCCGGCCGAACTGGAAGCGCTGGTCAACGCCGCCATCAGCCTTTAAGCACGCGCGCAGCTACACTTGCGCGCATGCCAGCACCTGTCCTCGACGTCATCCTGTTTCAGCCTGAAATTCCGCCCAATACGGGCAATGTGATTCGCTTGTGCGCCAATACCGGCGCGCGCCTGCACCTGATCGAGCCGCTCGGCTTCGACCTCAGCGACAAGCAGCTCAAGCGCGCCGGCCTGGACTACCACGAATACGCGCCGTTGCAGGTGCACACCGACCTGCCCAGCGCCCTGGCCGCGATCGCGCCCAAGCGCGTCTTCGCGCTGAGCACCCGCAGTACGGTGCGCTACGACACACCGCAGTTCGCCGATGGCGATGCGTTTTTATTTGGTCCGGAAACCCGCGGCCTGCCGGCCGAGGTGCTGGAGTCAATTCCGCCGCAGCACCGGCTCCGTTTGCCGATGCGCCCGGACAACCGCAGCCTCAATCTGTCCAACACCGTTGCGGTGATGGTGTTCGAAGCCTGGCGGCAATGGAATTTCGCTGGCGGCCAGTAACCAGGCGATAGCCGGGACTGTACGCAACGGCATGCGCCTGCGTGCCTGCTGGCAAGACCGCATCGACGGACGCGCGATGAGATGGTGGCTACCGCACCTGATCTCTCACCAGGACGCGGCATCTGTGGTGGTAGCTATCGTTGGACAGCGACAGACACTGCATCGATCCGGACCAACGAGGCGATGATGTGCGCCGCGTCATCTGCGCGACTGCCAGGCCTGCCGGCCGACAGGACACGCCCCTGGTCAGAGCGCACTTGCTCGTCCCTACCAACGCAGTGCGATCGATAGCGCGCAAGTCGCGACGGACAGCGATCGGTCGCTCCGCTTGCGCGCGCCCTGCGCACCGGTCACAGCACTGTCTCGGCCTGCATGGAAGCCGCTGCCTGCAACATGCCGCGACAGCCGGCCCATAACGCCACTGCCAGCAGCGCGATCGCACCCAAGGTCAGAAACGCGATGCGGTAGCCGAAGGCATGCGCCAACCAGCCACCAAACGCCGGACTCAGTGCCGCACCGACGCCCTGCACGGTCATCACCGCGCCCTGGCCGACATTCACGCGCCCGGTGCCTTGCAACAACCGCGCGACCAGTGCCGGCACCACCACGCTTTGCAAGCCGGCGCCGAGCCCATCGAGGATCTGCACCGGAAACACGCCCCAGCCGTGAATCACCGATGCCGCCACCAAGGCGCGCAACGGCAGGGCCATGAACGCCACCAGCAGCACCCACCAGTGCCCATGCACGCGTATCCAGCGCATCGCCAGCAACGCGACCACCACCATCGTGGCCTGTGCCACCACGATGGTGGTGGCCGTCAATGCACTCGGGTCGCCGGCGTGCGCCGCCACGATCGCCATGCCGTACAGCGGCAGCATCGCCGCATTGCCCAGATGGAACAGCCCCAGCGTCACCGCCAGCAGCGCCAGCGGGCGGCAGGTCAGCAGCACACGCCAACCGCTCAACGCATCCCCACCGTTGTTGCTTGCCAGACCGCGTGCTGCGCGGTGGTCGATGGCCGCAGCCGGAATCGCCAGCACCGCCACCAGCGCCAGGGCGCCGAAAAAGGCGGTCAGCAGGAACACGGCGGCGAAGCCATAGCGCCATCCCAACCAGCCGGCCAGCACCGCGGCCAGCACGTTGCCCGCATGGTTGGCCACCTGATTGCGCGCCAGCTGATGGTCGAAACCGTGCGCGTGCACCAGCCCCAACGTAATGCCCGTCAATGCCGGGCCAATGCCGGCCGCTGCCAACGCCGAGGCGATCTGGGCGGCGACCACGCCCGAAGAGGTGGGCTGCAGCCAGATCAAGGCGGTGGCAAGCAGGATCGCCAGGCAACCGACCACCACCACGGCGCGTTTGCGCCGGGTGGCATCGACCAGCGCGCCGGCCGGTGTGGTGGCGAGCATGCCGGCAATGCCGCCCACGCTCATCACCGTGCCGATCGCCGCCACCGACCAGCCTTTGGATTGCAAAAACACGCTGAGGAACGGCCCCAGCCCGTCCTGCACATCGGCCACGCTGAAATGCAGTGCTTCCAGCGCGCGTGTCCCACGGGGCCTGGCCTTGGTCATCGGCATGGCACCGCTCCGCTGCGAGCGCGCACGAAGGCGCACGTGGCAGGCCACGGGGCGGGCATCTCAGTGGCGCGCGGTGGCCGCATGTTAGGCTCCTAGTGTTTGGGCTTGGGCTTGGGTTTATGCGCAGGGCCGTGCGGTGGATGCTCGATCTGCTTCAGCGTCGCCGCCTTGCCACCCAAGGCATGGGCATGGATCAGCACACCGTGCGGCGTGGCCTTGGTCTCGCCTTCGGCCACCAGTGGCTTGCCGACCACTAGCTGCTTGGCGAAGTCGCCACCGGCATGCGGCGGAAACCGCACCGTGACCGCATCGTCCAGCAGCACGCCATGCACCTGCCCATGCGGACCGTGCAGCAACCGGGTGATGGTGCCGCTGTGCTGGGCCACTTCCGGCTTGGGCGGTTTGCCGGGCGGTTTGGGTTTGGGCTTGGCATGCGGCCCATGCGGGCCTTCATCGAGGATGCGCTTGCCGCCTTCCGGATCGATTGCCAGCGCCACCAGCATCTCCACGTCGCGCGGCTTGAGGCCACGTACGGTGAGCGCGCTACCAGGCTTGAGCGCCTTCAGCAGCGCCTCGGACAGATGCGGCGGGGTGTGCACTTCGGTGCCATCGGTGAGCAGCAGGCCGTCGATATCGGCCTTGGGGTTGAGCAGGAAACGCGCCAGGGTGCCGCGGGTGGCGGGGAGGAAATCAGGGTCGACCCAATGCATGGTGTTACTCCGAAAAAGGACCGGCATTGCCGGTCAAGCCGCTGGCCACGCGGCTGCGTGACCAGCGGAGGAAACCAACGAACAAAACAGGAGCGGTACGACTCAACGGCCGGCCGGCGGAACCGGCGCGCCCGGCGGCGGTGGCGGCAGCGGGCCGTCCGGACGCGGCGCGGTGAACAGCGCACGCAGCGAGGAGCGATCACGCCCCAGCTGGGTCGCCTCGATCGCACGGCCGTCCGGGGTGGCCACACCGAAGCCGCTGGCGCTCAGCGGCTCGCCCACGCGCAGCAGATCGGCAAACTGCAGCGCCAGATGCGGTGGCATCCGCACCACCGTGCCATCGCTGACCAGCGCACCATTGACCTCGCCGGCAGGCCCATAGACCAGGCGCTGGATCGTGCCATCGGACTGCAACGGGGTCAGCTGGCCGGGGGTCGGCGGCGGCGGCGGGGCGGCGCCGAAGGTGGGCGGACGGTCGACCACCTCGCGGCCGCTACGGCCGGAGCGGATCGAACTGACCTGCAGCACCGGCAGATTGCCCAGACGGAAGCCCTTGACGACGACATTGTCGCCGGCCCGTACGGCTGCCTTCACCTCGCTGGACAGATGCGGTGGAAACCCGACCTGGGTGCCGTCGCGCAGCCACAGTCCGTCGACCTCGCCATTGGGGTTGAGCAGGAAGCGCTCGACGGTACCGCTCACGCTCACCGGTGTGGCGGCGACCGGGGTCGGCGGGGCTGGCGGACCGCCGATCGGGCCGTTGGGCGCCGGCGGCGGCGGCGGGGCGGCCACCTGTGCGGCGGCGGCGCCGATGGTGCAGGCCAGGGCAATTGCAAGAACAGTCTGACGCATCATGGGGATGTCTCCTGCGCGGCGGGAAGGGGCCGCGTACCAGAGACAAAGCAGCAATCGTGCCAACCAATAACTGATTGTTTTGAAAGAGCTTTATTTGCTCTGCAGCCGGACGGAGACGTCTGCATTTCATCCACCCTGTCTGGTTTGGGGACACCTGTCCCGCAGCCTGCGATCGATGTGCGCGTAAGTGTCACAGGCCGTATTCCTCCAGCTTGCGATAGAGCAGCTGCCGATGGATCCCCAGCCGGCGCGCGGCCTCGGCGCGATTGCCCTGGCTGTGTTCCAGCGCCGACCGGATCATCTGCGTTTCCAGCCGCGCCACGGCCTCGGGCAGGGTCCCGGTCACCACCGATGGCTCCTGCGGCGGCAACTCACCCGCCTCGCCCAGCGCTTCATCCAGATCCGCCGCATCGATGCTGGCGCCACGCACCAAGACCTGGCTGCGCTGCATGACGTTGCGCAATTCGCGCACGTTGCCAGGCCAGCGGTGCGCGAGCAGGCGCTCTTGCGCGGCCGGCGACAGGCTCTGCGCACGCGCTGCATCGGCGCTCAGGAAGTGCTGCGCCAGCAGCAGGATGTCCTGGCCACGCTCGCGCAATGGCGGCAGTTCGATCGGCACCACATTGAGGCGGTAACGCAGGTCGCTCCGAAAGCGTCCGTCGGCCACGCAGGCCGCCAGGTCGCGATGGGTGGCGGCCAGCACCCGCACATCCACCTTCTGCGGGCCGCTGCCACCCAGTGGCGTCACCTCGCCTTCCTGCAGGAAACGCAGCAGCTTGGCCTGCATCGGCAATGGCATGTCGCCGATTTCGTCCAGAAACAACGTGCCGCCATCGGCTTCGCGAATCAGCCCGCGTCGGTCGCTGCTGGCGCCGGAAAACGCCCCCTTGCGATGGCCGAACAGCTCGCTCTCCATCAAGTCCAGCGGAATGGCCGCGCAGTTGACTGCGACAAATGGTGCATTGGCGCGCGGGCTGGCGCGATGCAGCGCGCGTGCGGCCAATTCCTTGCCGGTGCCGGTTTCCCCGGTGATCAGCACCGGCAGATCGGACGCCGCTGCCAGCCCGATGCGCTTGTGCACGGTGCGCATCGCCGGGCTGTGGCCGACCAGTGCATCCTCATCTTCGACCGGCGCAGGCGAGCTGTCTGTCGCTGCAGCCTGCGCATCGGCACGACTGAGCAGCGCGCGCTCCACCACCTCCACGATATCGGCACGGCCGACCGGCTTGACCAGATGATCGAAGGCGCCCAGCGTCATCGCCTCGATCGTGTTGCCACTGGACACATGGGCGGTCAGCATCACCAGCGGCACCTGACGCGCCTGCGCATCGTCCAGGCGCGCACGCAGCACCGCGATGCCATCCATGCCCGGCATGCGGAAATCCACGAACGCCATGTCGATGCCGCCTTCGCTCAGCCGCGCCAGCCCGTCCGGCCCGTTCCCGGCGGCGACCACCGTATGCCCGAGCGAGCGCAAGGTGGCCTGCAAGGTGGTGCGAAACGCCGCGTCGTCGTCGATGATCAGGATGCGCGCCATGGCAACTCCAGGATGAAATGGGTCAGCCCGTCGGCATGTGCGTAGCGCGCGTGCCCGCCATGCGCACGCGCGATCTCGCGCACCAGCGCCAGCCCCAGGCCATTGCCGTCGGCGCGGCCACTGACGAACGGCTCGAACAGGTGCGCAGCGATCGGTTCTGCGATCGGCGCGCCACGGTTGCAGACCTGCAGCTGCAACATGCCCTCCACTGCTGCCGCCTGCAGCGTGACCTCGCTGCCTGGATCGGCGTGCTGCGCAGCATTGCGCAGCAGGTTGTGCACGGCGCGCCCCAGTTGCTGCGGATCCAGGGTCCAGCGCAACGGCGCGGCCGGAAGCAGCAGGCGGGGCGGCGGCGTGCCCGGCGGTAACGGGCCGTGTTCCAGCAGCGTCGCCAGCCAGTCCTGCACGACCACCGTCTCCAGTTGCAGACGAATCGGCTGCACCATGCCGAGCAGACTCTCGACCACGCCATCCAGGCGACGAATCTGCGCCAGCATCAACTCGCCATGCGCCGCATCGTCCGGCGTCGCATCGCGGCGCGCGATCTCGTTTTCCAGCGCCAACCGCATCGTGGCGATCGGGTTGCGGATCTCATGCGCCACCGTGGCCGTCATGCGCCCCAGTGCGGCAAGCCGTTCGTGCCGCGACAGCTCGTCGGCCAGCCGGCGCGTCTGCGCCAGCGCCTGCGCGTTGCGCTGCGCATAGTCGTTGACCGCCGCGCCCAGGCGGTCCAGTTCCGGCGCACCGGTCGGCGGAATGTGCGGCGTCTGGGTGTCGGCGGCCAGCGCCTGCTGGATCCGCTGCAGGCGCTGGCTCCAGCGCCGTACCAGCACGCCCAGCGCAATGGCCGATATCGCCACCATCGCGAAGATCAGCAGCATGCCAACGACCAATGGCCGCCATGCGTCGGCCTTGCTGGCCGGCACCCGCGTCATCGTCCATGCCGCGCTGCCGGATGCCAACGGACAAGCGCTGATCAGCAGCACCTCGCGGCGACCGTCGCGACGGTATTGCGCCGCCTGCCTTGTCGTCACGCTCTGCTGCGCCGTGTTGACGATGTTGGCCCACTCCGCGGCGGGAATATCGGTCTTGTGATCGCTGCCGTCGTAGGTCGGGTAGGCATAGGCAACAAAGCCCTTGTGCAGGTCCCAGACACCGCCTTCGACGCCTGGCGCATCGGCCAGCACCAACTGCACCACCACCGCTGCCAGGCCTGCGCCATCGTCGCCGCGACGCGCCGCCTCGCTTGCCCCGGCATAGCGTTGCACGATGCGCGCGCATTGCCCGCCCAATTGCTGGCGCGCCTCTTCCAGCCGCACACCCTCGGTCTGCCGATACAGGCCGTACAACATCGTGGCCACGCCCACACAGGCGGCCACGATCACCATCCAGATCAGCAACAGTTGCCGGAGCAGCGAACGGGGCATGGACGAAGCGGCCTGAAGAGGACAGCCAGTGTGCGCGAGTACAACTGAATTAACGCAGGTTGGTCTTCACCAACTCGATGACCTCATCGCCACGCCCGCTCATCACCGCCTTGAGCAGATACAGGCCCATGCCCTTGGCCTGTTCGAGCTTGATCGCCGGCGGCACCGCCAGCTCCTGCGTGGCGATGCGCACATCCACCAACGCTGGACCCGAATGCGCGAAGGCTTGGCGCAATGCACGCTCCAGTTGCGATGATTCGTCCACACGAATCCCGAGGATGCCCATCGCATTGCTCATCGCTGCAAAGTCCGGATTGCGCAGCTCGGTACCGGTATCCAGGTAACCGGCAGCCTTCATCTCCATCGCCACAAATCCCAGCGAAGCGTTGTTGAACACCACCACCTTCACCGGCAGGTTCAATTGCGCCAGCGAGATGAAATCGCCCATCAGCATCGCAAAGCCACCATCGCCCGATAGCGAAATGACTTGCCGACCGGGAAATGCCGCTTGCGCACCAAGCGCCTGCGGCATTGCGTTGGCCATCGAACCGTGATTGAACGACCCCAGCAAGCGACGCTTGCCGTTCATGCGCAGGTAGCGGGCGGCCCACACCGTGGGCGTGCCGACATCGCAGGTGAACACTGCATCCTGATCGGCGATCTGGCTGATCAGCCGGGTCACGAACTGCGGGTGCAGCGGCTGCCCGGGATCTGCCGGCACCGCCAGATCGTCCAGCCCTTCGCGCGCCTTGCGGTAGTGCGCAAGCGACTTTTCCAGAAAGCCACGTTCTTCGCGGCGCTGCAGCTGTGGCAGCAATGCTGCAATGGTTTCACCCACATCGGCGGCAATGCCCAGCTGCAACGGCGTGCGCCGACCGAGCGCGCTCGGGTCGCGATCCACCTGCACGATGGTCGCGTCCTTCGGGTAGAACTGCCGGTACGGAAAATCCGTGCCCAGCATGAGCAAGGTGTCGCAATTGAGCATGGCGTGATAACCGGAACTGAAACCGATCAGGCCAGTCATGCCGACATCGAACGGGTTGTCCCACTCCACGTATTCCTTGCCGCGCAGCGCATGCACCACCGGCGCACCCAACGTGTCGGCCAACGCCACGACTGCGTCATGCGCGCCGGCACAGCCACTGCCGCACAACAGCGTCACTGCCTTGCTCTGCTGCAGCAGCTCGGCCAATTGCCGCACGTCCTCGGCGGCGGGCAGCACCCGCGGCTGACGCAGCGCCGGCCACGCACTGGAGACATGCTTGTCCACCTCCAGCAGCGCGATATCGCCGGGAATCACCACCACCGCCACGCCTTGCTGCAGGATGGCCGTGCGCATCGCCCGATGCAGCACTTCCGGCAATTGCGCCGGGTTGGTCACCAACTCCACGAAGTGACTGCACTCGCGAAACAGCTCCTGCGGGTGGGTCTCCTGAAAATAGCTCAGCCCGATCTCGGACGACGGAATATGCGCGGCAATCGCCAGTACCGGCTGGCGGCTGCGATGGCAATCGAACAGCCCGTTGATCAGGTGCAGATTGCCCGGCCCGCAACTGCCGGCACACACCGCCAGCTGGCCGGTCACCGCCGCCTCTGCACCTGCGGCGAACGCGGCCACTTCTTCGTGCCGCACATGCATCCACGCGATGGTCTGCATCTCGCGCAAGGCATCGGTCAAGCCGTTGAGGCTGTCGCCGGTGACGCCCCAGATCCGCTCGACCCCGGCGCTCTGCAGCGTCTCGGCCAGAAAGCGCGCCAACGTTTTTTTCTTCGCCACGATGCAGCTCCACAGGTGTGTTCAACAGGCGTGCAATGCTCCCAGCGGCGGTGTCAGTGCAATGTGCTGGTGGAGCGAGCGCGCGTAAAACGTTGGAAACCAGGCGATCTGCCGCGTTTGTGTACACATGCCTCACGTCGGCGCCATGTAAGCGCTAGAGCATCACGTTTTGCACGTGCTGTACGCGCATCTGCACGCTACACAAGAAAGCGCAGCTGAATCTGGCGCGATGATTCATCAACTGGTCAGTCCAAAATTCATGTCGCGTTCCATCGAATAACGGAGAATTTACATCTCGGCAGCGAACGGCATCCGCCTCAGCGCCGGTCCAATCAAATAAGTACAGGTATCCCGATCATGAAGACTTCTTTGCTGGCCCTCGGCCTTCTCGCAGCTCTGCCGTTTGCGGCTTCGGCTGCTGAAAACCTCTCCTACAACTTCGTCGAAGGCGACTACGTGCGCACGCCGACCGAAGGTCGCGATGCGGACGGCTGGGGCGTGAAGGCCTCTTATGCCATCGCTCCGAACTTCCACGTGTTCGGCGATTACAGCAAGCAGAATGCTGACGACAACAACAACGTGTTCGAAAACACCGACTCGGACTTCCAGCAGTGGGGCGTCGGCGTGGGCTTCAACCACGAAATCGCCACGAGCACCGACTTCGTTGCGCGCGTTGCCTACCGCAAGCTGGACCTGGACACCCCGAACATCAACTTCGACGGCTACAGCGTTGAAGCCGGTCTGCGTAACGCCTTCGGCGAGCACTTCGAAGTCTATGCCCTGGCTGGCTACGAAGATTTCTCCAAGAAGCGTGGCATCGACATCGGCGACAACTTCTACGGCCGCCTTGGCGCCCAGGTGAAGTTGAACCAGAACTGGGGCATCAATGGCGACATCCGTATGGATGGCGACGGCAACAAGGAATGGTCGGTCGGCCCGCGCTTCAGCTGGTAAGCCGCACGTTTGACTGCAGCGCGCTCTCTCTCTCCCGCGTTGCACTGGAAGCCCGGTCCTCCGACCGGGCTTCTTTCTTTTGGGCGATCGGTTGGCGGTTTGAACATGCACGTCACGATGCGCGTCACTTCGCACAGGGAACCTCGCCAACGATGCATCTGCGTCACGAGGGTGGGCCGCGCTCGCGTTGGGTGCCCCAACGACCTGGCGCCCGATCCGCCAAAGCGGTGCTTGCGCCGCGCGGCAAGCGGCCAAACAAAAAAAACGCCCGGTACTGCCGGGCGTTGTGTTGTGCATTTTCGCATCGGATGCCGAGGCGCTACCGGTCTTGGCGCGGCGAACAAGACGGAGCGAGCAATCATCCGGTGGCGTGGACAGCGCGCGGAACCGTCATGCAAGGGTGGCGCACGAGGATTCTAAGCACCGGCCCACGCACGACTGGCAGTAAGCGCAGCGGTTTGTCGGCTGTTCTCAGGTAAACAAGGTCTGCGGGTACTCTGGCTTGCGCTCGCGTGCCAGCAGTTCCTTCAGGCCTGCTTCCGGAGTGATTTCACCGTGCAATACCGCGCGCACGGCATTGGAGATCGGCAGTTCGATGCCGTGGTGTTCGGCCTGACGCATGACCTCATCGGCCGTCTGCACCGATTCGACAACCTGGCCGATCTCGCGGATCGCATCGTCCAAGCTCTGCCCGCGCCCCAGGGCCAGACCCAGGCGCCGGTTGCGCGACAGATCGCCGGTGCAGGTAAGCACCAGATCGCCCAATCCGGCCAGGCCCATCAGGGTCTCCGGACGTGCGCCGATCACCGCCGCCAGACGCAGCATCTCGTTCAAGCCACGCGTGATCAGACCGGCCCGTGCATTGAGACCAAGCTGCATGCCGTCGGCCACGCCGGTGGCCACCGCCAGCACGTTCTTCATCGCCCCGCCCAGCTCGGCGCCCACCATGTCGTCGCCGGTGTAGGCGCGGAAGGTGGGGCCGTGCATCGCATCGGCCACCACTTGTGCGAACGCCGCATCGTCGCCGTGCACGGTGATGGCGGTCGGCAGGCCGAGCGTGACTTCCTTGGCGAAGGAGGGCCCGGTCACCACGGCCAGCGGAACGCTGGGGCCGAGGATGTCGCGTGCCACTTCATGCAGGAACCGCCCGGAACCGGGTTCGAAGCCCTTGGTCGCCCAGGCAACGCCGGCACCGGCCGGACGCAGCGGTGCGATCAGCCGGATGGTCTCGGTGAACGCATGCGAGGGCACCACCACCAGGATCCAGGTGGCGTCAGCCACCGCCGCCTGCAGGTCGGTGGTGGCACGCAGACTGTCGGGCAGCGCAATGCCCGGCAGATAGCGCGCGTTCTCGTGGGTGCGGTCGATGGTATCCACCATCGCCGCATCGCGCCCCCAGAGCACGGTCGGATGACCATGCCTGGCGAGCAGCGCGGCCAGGGCCGTGCCCCAGGAGCCGGCGCCGAGAACGGCGATCTTGTGGGTCCAATCGCTCATCGGCGCAATCAACGCTTAGGCGTTGCCAGCCGGCTCGGAATCGGCCAGCGAAGTGCCTTCGTTCTGACGCTGACGCAGGGTTTCTGCGTACAGGGCTTCGAAATTGATCGGCTGCAGGTAGAACGGCGGGAAGCCGCCGGCCTGGATCAGGTCGCTGACCAGGGTGCGCACGTACGGGAACAGGATGTTTGGGCACTGGGTGCCGAGCAGCACGTCGATCGCCTGCGGGTCCAGGCCGACTAGGCCGAACACGCCGGCCTGCTGCACTTCGGCCACATAGGCCGTCTTGCCACCGGCGGTGCAGGTCAGAGTCACGGCCAACACCACTTCGAAGGCGTTGTCGTTGAGGCGCTGCACCTTCTGGTTGAGGTTCAGCTGCAGCTCGGGCTGGTTGGCGTCATTGAAGACGGCCGGTGCGTTCGGAGATTCGAAGGACACGTCCTTGACGTAAATCTTTTCGATGGTGAAGGCGGGACCAGCAGCGGCGTCGGCCGGCGCAGCGGCGCCGTTGAGGATTTCGTCGGACATTCCTAACTCCAGAAACGGTTCGGTGGATGCAGCGTTGAGTGATGCAAACGTGAAAGCGCAAGTCTCTCACGCCAGCAATGGGGGCGTGCCGGTTGCCGCACAAGGCGGATCAGCGGCCCTTGATCAGTGGCAGCTCGGCCATCTGCCAGGCGGCGACGCCGCCTTCGAGCCAGTACACCTGTTCGAAACCAGCTTTCTTCAGCGTCTTGGCTGCACCGGCGGAGGTGGTACCGCTGCGGCACACCACCACCACCGGCGAGGCCTTGGCGTTGGCCAATAGCTTGCCGGCCGGGTCGAACTTGGCCAGCGCCACGTTTCGGCTGCCGGCGATGTGGCCTTTTTCGAAGTCGGCAGTGGGCGACAGGTCGATCACCAGCGCATTTTCGCTGTTGATCAGACGGGTCAGCTCGGCCGGCTTGAGCGCGCGATAGCCGCGGAACAGGCGCGCGACCTCGGTGACGATCAGGGCGATGGTCAGGCCCACCAGGGCCAGCGACAACATGGGGTTGCGGCCGACAAAGGCCTGCAGCTCTTCGAAATTCACGGGGTCAGGGTCAGTCGAGCGGGCGGGAATTGTCGCACAGCTGGCGCACGCGACGCCCGGCGCGCAGGGGCCAGGCTACTGGCCCTTCCACAGGTCGGGCAGGCCGCTGGCCAACCACCAGCGCTTCTGTTCGGGATTCCAGCGCCAGATCTCGATGCTGCGCACCAGCCGTTCGGCCTGGGTATTGCGGTTGATCACCCGCAACTCGACCTCGCGCCGCAGGTCGCCATTGGGGTCTTGGCCCACGCGCACCTCGCGGTAGCCGGAAATCTGCACCTGCTCGTAGCGCGAACGTTCCAGGTCGCTGAGCGGATGCGCCTGGGCATAGGCCGGCTCGACGAAGCCCTGCGCGGCATCGAAATCGTTCCAGCGCACGGCGGCCGTGTAGGCGGCCTGGATGGTTTCCAGCGCCCGCGCCTGGGCACGGCTGCCGGCATTGGCCACCCCGCTCAGCAGTGCCAGCCCAAGCAGCACGATCGTTGTAGTGACTGCACGCATGCGTATTCCCCCGGATCCAGCCGGCATCCTACCGTTTTGGAAACGCCACGAAGCGCCCGCTCAACGTGGCCGCGGCGGCACCGGAGCCCAGCGCGATCTGCGCGCGCATGCCGATGCGCGCCTTGCCACGTTGCCGGAACGTCGCCAGAAAGGCCTCCCAGCTCCCCAGCTCGGACGGCTCGGCATTGGCGACCAGGTCTTCGTACACCGGCGCGACATAGCGCAGCTGGCTGTCTGCAACGTAGACATCGGCGTGGTGCCCGGCCAATTGCAGCTGCAGGGTCAGCCACCCCCAGCTGGCCAGCGTCATCAGCGAGGCCAGGCTGCCGCCGAACGCATTGGCCTTGTCGTTGACGTTGGCCTGCAGCGGCGCCCGCAGGCGCAACGCACCATCGTGCAGACCGTCCACGGCAATGCCCATCGACAGGACCGGCGGCATGGCGATGAACTGCTGCTGCAGCGACTGCAGGGCGGATGCGAGCGTGCACGAAGGAGTCATCGGCAAAGACTGAAAGACGGCGAAGGGCGGCATCATGCCGCAATGTTCTGCGAGCGTCTTGTGCACCTGCATGACATGCGGTACCGCATGGTGAATGCAGTCATCGCCACGTGCGATGTGTGGGCCGGCATCGCGCTGGCCGCATGCAACAACCTTTTCGATGCCTTGGCCCAGCCCGGATCACGCGCTCAGTCAGCACGCGGTATCCGCCACGATGCCTGCCGGTGGCGTTGCAGATAGCGCGCCATGCATCAAACCGCCCGGCACGACCGACGCCTGCGCGCGAGTGCTTGTTTGCCACGCTAAGGTGCAAAGACCACCTTTCGATAGCCCTGCGCCACCCGCAACAGCGCGGTGGCCTTGGCTTTCCAATGCGTGCTGCGCTGCTTCTGTGCGTGCGTCAGCGGCGCATCGATCGTGCTGGTAAACACGATGTTTTCCGCAGCTGCATGGAAGAATTTGTCCTGGATGCACGCAGCCGGCGAGAGCTGATAGGTGGACAACTGGTGCGCCACCGGCGACTCGTTCCAGCCGAACAAAAAGATATCGGCCATGGTGTGCCAGCGCGCCTTCGCAGCCAGCAGCAATCGCGCCGCATCCCTGCTGATGATCAGCGCGCCGGCGCATACCGGCCAGCAATGCTGATACGTCGATGGCCGCACCAGGCGCAGTTGGCGCCCGGCGACATCCGCCACCTTGGCATCGAGTTTGATGCGGTTGTAGGACGGCTCCAGCCGCACGATGCTGCGGCCACCCGGTAGCCAATCGGTGCTGCCCAGCAACGCCGGCAGCGCATCGGACAGATGCATGTCGTCTTCGAAAATCGCCGTGTAGGCGTCGTCGGAATCGGCCGCAATGCGCCACGCTGCCTGGTGACTGAGAAAGCAGCCGATGTTGGACGCCGTCCACTTGCGCGGGCCGGTGCTGAAGGCATCGCCCGACCCTTCCAATGGGCGCTCGCGTACGAAGTCGGCGATCTGCTCGTCCGTCAACGTAGCGCCATCGATGGCAGCAATGCGCTCGAACGGCAGGCCCAGCGCGTCGAAGCGCGCCGACATGGCCTGCAACCGGTCGCCGCTGCGCTGCATGTTGATAAGATAGGACTTGATCACTTCGCCGCTCCAGCACGGTTATCGGCCAGGATCGTGACCGGATTCCCAGCGGTTGCAAGAGGTTCCGGATCGAGTCGAAGGGCGCCAGTCAGGCTGCCGAATCATCGCTCTGGCTGCCGGCATTGCGCCATCGATTCGTACTGGCATCCCCGGATGCGGCGACAGTGGGCCGCAGGTGACCCACGCTCTCGCATAATCACCTCATGACCGGCCTTGCCCATCCCGACGCTGCCTGGACCCTGATCTCGCTGCGCCCCAGCGGTGAACATGCGCCGTTGCGGCGGGCAGTTGCGCGGCATGGCGGACGGGTACTTGCGCTGTCGCCATGGCGCCTGCAGACCCATGACACCGCACAGGCGCGAGACGCGCTGCGGCAGGCGCTGGCAGCGCCGATTGCGATTTTCACCAGCCCGGCCGCGGTGCAGGCAGCGCATCGTCTGGCGCCGCTGCAGCGCCCGGCGCAGGCGCACTGGGTCAGCGTGGGCGACGGCACTGCGCGCGCATTGCACGCCTGCGGCATCGACAGCGTGGTGCGGCCGGCGCGCATGGACAGCGAAGGCCTGCTTGCGCTGCCGCTGCTGCAGGCACCGCTACAGGCCGTCGGGCTGATCACTGCCCCCGGCGGGCGCGGCATGCTGGCGCCCACGTTGCAGCAGCGCGGTGCACGCATCGTGCGTGCCGATGTCTATCGACGCGTCCCGCTGCGCTTGCGCGCCTCGTCCATCCAGGCGTTGTCGCTTGCACTGCCGCGCAGCGTGCTGGCGCTCAGTAGCGCCGAAGCGCTGACGCTGGTTCTGCAACAGCTGCCTGCCGAATTGGTCGCTGCGTGGCAACAGCGTCCGGTAGTGGCATCCAGCGATCGCATGCTCGACGCCGCACGTGCAGCCGGTTTCGTGCATGGCATGCGCGCAGCAGGCCCGTTGCCGCAGCAGCTCGCCGCTGCTGCTGAGGCGGCAATCATGACACCACCACGACCTTGCTGAACTGCGAACTCAAGCACAGCTTGCCGCCGTCCGGCGCTGCACGCCATGCTGTGTGCGATGACTGCGGCGCCTGCGCCGGTCGTGACTGCCCGAGGATGTCCGAATGACCGAAATGCCCGCTCCTGCGCGACGCTTTCCCTTGGCATGGCTGCTGCTTGTCGTCGCCGTGGCGGCCGTTGGCGTGGCGCTGTTCCTGGGCTGGCGCGCGTGGCAGAACTATCAGGCAACGCAGCTGCAGGCCGCGCAGGCGCAGCAGCAACGCTGGGACGGCACCCAGCAGATGCTGGAGACGCTGCGCCGCGATCAGCGCCTGGCCAACGAACGTCTGCAGGACGCGGCGGCCACCAACCGCGTCCTGCGCGACGAGATGCTGGGCTTGAGTCAGCGCAGCGCGTTGCTCGAAGACACCGTGCAAAAGCTGGCCGACCCCAACCGTCATGGCGCACAGGCGCTGCGCCTGGATGAAGTGGAGCTGCTGCTGCGGCTCGGCCAGCAGCGCCTGAGTATCGCCGGCGATGCCGATGGCGCGCGGCGCGCCTATGCGCTGGCCAACGGCGCACTCAACGGCATCGACGACCCCGGTTACCTCAATCTGCGTCAGGCATTGGTACAGGAACGCGATGCGCTGGAGCGTCTGGGGGCTGGCCCGCAGGCGGAGGCGGGCAAGAATCTGGACACCTTGGCCGCCGAGTTGCAGCGCCTGCCGGAACAGACCGCACAGGCCAGCGCCGCGGCGCAACCGTGGTGGCAAAAGGCGCTGGCGCCGCTGGTGGACATCCGCCCCAGCCGCGGCGACGCCTTGCTGACCGGCGGCGACCGGCGTGCTGCGCGCGATGCAGTGCAGATCGAAATCAGCCTGGCCCGCGCGGCCGCGGAACGTGGCGATGCCGCCGGTTTTGCGCAATCGCTGCGCCGCGTGGAGACCTGGACCACCCGGCTCTGGCCGGATTCGCCGCAACGTCGTCAGCTGCGTGCACGCTTGCGCAGCCTGCAACAAGCGCCACTGCGTCCGCGCCTGCCGGAACTGGGCACCACCCTGCTGCAACTGCAGGCCATGCGTGAAGGGAGATCCACCCAATGAAAGTGTTGCGTACCGTCTTGATCCTGCTGGTTGCCGTGGCGCTGGGCGTGCTTGGTGCACAGTGGCTGTCGCATCAGAACAGTTACGACCTGGGCAACGTCGTTGTCAGTGTGGGGGGCAACGACTATCACGCCGCCATGCCGCAAGCGCTGCTGATCCTGCTGATCGCATTGCTGGTGCTGTGGCTGCTCTGGACGTTGATCAGCCTGCCGTTCCGCGTGTGGGGCAAGTACCGCCGCAACAAGGGCCGTGCGCGTTTGATCGAAGGTCTGCGCGCTGCCGATCATGGCCAATGGCAGCGCGCCGAGCGGCTGCTGGTCAGTGCCAGCGAAGACGATGAGGTCAGCGGCATTGCCCTGGCCAGCGCGGTGCGCGTGGCCGATGCGCGCGGCGACGAGGCGGCGGCCACGGCACTGGCAAAGCAACTGGCCGAGCGCGACCCGACAGGCTATGCGCTGTTGCAGGGCGAGCGGCACCTGGCGCGCCAGCGCCCGGTCGATGCGATCAATGCACTGGATAGCGCCAACGCGCAGCCGTTGCCGGCACGCGGCCTGCTGTTGCGCACCCACGCCCTGGCGCAGATCGGTCGCGCCGACGAAGCCTATGGCCAGCTCGGTGCCCTGCGTCAGCAGGCGGTCTTGGCGCCCGATGCCTACAGCACGCTGGAAGCGACGCTGGCCGAGCAGACCCTGTTGCAGGCCAGCGACGCCAATGCACTGGCCGAGCGCTGGGAAGCATTGCCCAAGACATTACGCACCACTCCGGCAGTGGTTGGCGCCTACGCGCAACGTGCGGCCGTGCTGCATTGGGACGATGCCGCCGTGCACAGCCTGGAGCAGGCGCTGGACGCGCAATGGGACGAATCGCTGGTACGCCTGTACGGCGTGCTGCCGCTGGAAAAATACGATTCGCGCCGCGCCAGCGCGCAGCGCTGGCTGACCCAATATCCCGACAGCCCAGGGCTGTTGCTGACACTGGCGCGGCTCGCGCGTCATCAACAGCAGTGGTCGCAGGCCGAGGAATTCCTGCATCGCGCCATCGCAAGCGGCGCCGGCAGCGAGGCCTGGGAAGAGCTGGGACACGGGTTTGCCGCCTCCGGCGACCTGCTGTCGGCACAGCATTGCTACGCCAATGCCTTGCGCGCCGCACGCGGCGAACCGGTACGCGACGTCATGCCACAGCAGTCGTTGCGCGGGCCGATCGTCACCACGCACGACCCGGCGCCAGTCGATCCGCACGCAGCGGACGATCGCATTCTGTAGTCGGGACAGCGGCGGTATGCGATGTGCTTACCGCCGCATTGCACTCCCGCGAACGGGGTCAATGCGCGCCAAGCGGCCATCTGCTTCATCGAAGAAGCTGACGTCGCATTGTTAGCCATACAGCGATGGAATTAAGGATGGCGGACCCGCAACGGCAGAATTCAACTGCCGCTTCTGCAAATCCCCAATCCCGAATGCGCAATCCCGTACCGCACCACGGCATCAGCGCTCGACGATCGCCACCACGCCCATGCCGCCGGCGGTGCAGATCGAAATCAATGCACGGCCGCCGCCGCGCTCTTCCAGCTGTTTGGCGGCCGTGGCCACCACGCGTGCGCCAGTGGCGGCGAACGGATGGCCGGTGGCCAGCGACGAGCCCAGCGGATTGATCTTGTCCGGGTCGATGCGTCCCAGCGGCGCATCCAGCCCGAGGCGATTGCGGCAGTAATCCTCGCTCTCCCAGGCACGCAACGTGCACAGCACCTGCGCGGCGAAGGCCTCGTGGATTTCGTAGATGTCGAAATCCTGCAGGGTCAGGCCCTGACGCGCCAGCATCTGCGGCACCGCAATGGTCGGCGCCATCAACAGGCCTTCGCCATGCACGAAATCCACCGCCGCCACCTGCGCATCACGCAGATAGGCCATCGGGGTGTGGCCATGCGCCAGCGCCCAGGCTTCGCTGGAGAGCAGCACCGCGGCCGCACCATCGGTGAGCGGGGTGGAATTGGCCGCGGTCAACGTGCCGCGGCCAGAGGTCTTGTCGAAGGCCGGGCGCAGCGTGGCGAGTTTTTCCAGCGAGGTGTCCGCGCGCAGGATGTTGTCCCGCGAGACGCCGCGGAACGGCGCGATCAGCGAGTCGAAGAAACCGCGCTCATAGGCAGCGGCCAGCTTATGGTGCGAAGCCACCGCCCATTCGTCCTGCGAATCGCGCGAGATGTTCCATTCCTTGGCCATGTCCTCGCAGTGGTCGCCCATGCTCTTGCCGGTGCGCGGCTCGGCCACGCCGGGGAACTCGGGCTTGAGCTCGGCCAGCTTGAAGCCGCGCAGCAGCGCCTTGAGCTTGTCGCCGGTGGCCTTGGCACGGTTGGCGGCCAGCAGCCGTGCGCGCAACTTCTTGCCGTACACGATCGGCACTTCGGAGGTGGTGTCAGAGCCGCCGCCGATGCCCGAGTCGATCTGCCCCAGCGCGATCTTGTTGGCGATGGTGATCACCGAATCCAGGCTGGTGCCGCAGGCGCGCTGCAGGGTGATGCCCGGCGTCAGCGGCGACAGACCCGACGACAGCGCCGCCTCGCGCGCCAGGTTCCAGTCCGCGGAATGCTTGATCACCGCGCCCATCGCCACTTCGCCCAATTGCTGCCCATGCAACCCGAAGCGCTCGACCAACGCGCCCAGCGTGCGCACCGACATGCCCAGGTTGCCCACATCCGCATACGCGGTGTTCTGACGACAGAACGGGATACGAACGCCGCCCAAAATGGCGACGGGACGGGCTGCGGGCATCGGTTGACCTGGCATGGAGGACTCGGGGACATGGCCTGCACAGGGCCGGCAGGCATAATGGCCGCAGTGTAGCTTCGACCCCGTGATGGGCCAACCGCGAATCATGAGCAAGACCGAACACGGCGTAACCGCCATGGGTGTGCTGGCGCTGGAATTGACCGGCGGAAGCGCCCCCGAGCGCGGCGCCTTGGCGCCGGCGCAGGCCGGCATGCTGGCCGAACGCATCGGCCGCGACCTGGCGCAATGGATCCCGGAAGTCCGCGATCTGGAATTGAGCGTGGCGTTGGCGCATTTCGATCCGTCCGAAGTGTTGCGGCCGGGCTGGCCGCTGCATCGGCGCCTGGAAGAGCTGCAGGCGCGTGCACCCGGGCGCGACCAGGGCCCGCGGGTGCTGGCCTTCGGTGCCGACGCGCAAGGCGAGATCCCGCTGCCGTTCCAGGCCGATGCGCAACTGGCCGGCGGTGGGTTGCGCGTGTTGCCGTTCCTGCTGTCCGGCGACCCGCACACGGTTGCCGGCGTGGCCGACGCCATGGAGGAAGTGCTGCTGGCCCAGGGAATGGCGCAGGCCGATACCGCGTTGCTGGCGCAGGAAAGCTTCGGCGCCCGCATCGAGCATGCGCGGTATCTCACCGCCAACGATCTGGCGGCGATGATGTCGATGCAGTACGACAATCAGGGCCTGGCGCCGCTGTGGCCGCTGATCGAAGCCGCACTGCTGGCGCCGCACACCGAAGAGTGGCTGGAGCAGCCCCCCGAGCCGGTGTTGCGCTACATCGATGGCGAAGTGCGTATCGCCTTGTTCGATCCCGCAGGGTGGTGCGATTACTACGCGCACGACCGCGAAGATTGCGAACGCCTGCGCGGCGTCTATGAGCACTATCTGGCACGCCAGCGGCAGATGGCCGCCGTGCTGGAAGCGCATGGGCTGCCCGTGCTGTACGTGCATATCGAGCCGGGCCAGGATCCGCGGCAGGCGCTGGCGGCGTGAGCCAGACGCCGGCGGCCTTGCCCCCTGCGCTGCAGGGCGTGCTGGAAACCGGCGTGTATGTTGCGGACCTGGAGCGCGCATGCGCCTTCTACGCGCGCGTGCTGGGGTTGCAACCGATGCACCGCGATACGCGCATGGCCGCCTACGCCATCGCGCCTGGGCAGGTCTTGTTGCTGTTCCTGCAAGGCAGCACCTCGGCGACGGTCACGCTGCCAGGCGGCACGATTCCGCCGCATGACGGCAACGGGCGCCAGCATTTCGCACTGGCGGTCGCAAGCGATGCCCTGCCCGGCTGGGAAAATCACCTGCATGCCTGCGGGGTCGCCATCGAAGGCCGTACGCAATGGCCGGGCGGCGGGCAAAGCATTTACTTCCGCGATCCCGATGCGCATTTGCTGGAATTGGCGACACCGGGGTTGTGGGCGAATTATTGAGTGATCGCTGCGCGGTGAGCCGCATTTGCCGTGATCGATCAACACCTGAGGTTGTCGCGCGATTGGCGGGCTGGATGCCACCGGTTCGATCTCCTCGAACAGCGTGCACTGCCTTCAAGCGAACTGTTCGCGTGCCCGATTGGCTCTGGCCCGATCGGCCTTGGACAGACACCGCGTCTGCCTACGCACAATGACCGCTGGCAAGCGGATCACCGGGTGATCGCCAGGGGCAGTGGAAGACGGCGTTTGCGGCGTTCGTTCGACAATCGCTGCGCTGGATGCGCACGGCTCGCGCTTATGGCATCGGCAAGCTGCCGCATCCAGGCGCATCCACCCATGTGTGCGCCATATCGCGATCGGAGCGAAGGTTGGACGCTGCACCTCGCGCCTACGCAAACGCCGCGGCGCTGTCGCCGCGGCGTTGGTGTGTGAGCTGCAGCGCTGCCTGCATGTCCACCGGCCGGTCGGCCGACATCGCCCGCAGCGTCGTCGTATTCAACCGTTGCCGTGCATCGACAACGGTCGCAGAGCACTTACTTGGTCGCCGCCTGCGCGTTATCGGTGGTGATCACGCCGCAGGCCAGGCGGCCGCCCGCGTTGCCGGTGGGCTGGGTTTTGTAGTCGTCTGCGTCGGCATGCACGATCACCGCGTGGCCGGCGATATCGAACTGGTCGGCCTTGCCGAGGTTGACGTTGCTGGAGACCGGGCCGTCGATGCTGGCGTTACCCTGCGCGTCGGCGGTGATGTTGGGCATGTCGCCACCATGGTGCGGCTCGGTGCTGACGTTGCCGTGATCGGACTGGGACGGGTTGAAGTGACCGCCGGCGCTGCTGCCGTCCGGTGCGCTGCAATCGCCCTTTTCGTGGATGTGGAAGCCGTGCTCGGTATTGGGCTTGAGGCCGCTGAGCTGGCCGGTGACGCGCAGCGCACCGTCGACGGTCTTGAACGTCACCGTGCCTTTGACGTCATTGCCCTTGGTCGGCTTGAGCTCGGCGGTTGCGGTGGTGGTGGCCGCCGCCTCGGTGACCATGGAGGCGGCGTGTTCGCCACCGTGCGCCGCTTCGGCCGGGGTGCTGGCCTGCGGTGCGGGTGCCGGCTCGGCGGGCGCTGGTTCCTCGCGCTTGCACGCGGTCAGCACCAGGGCGGTGGCCAGAAACAAGGTGGTCGGAACAATGCGCATGGAGTACTCCTGAAGAAAGGCCGCAACTGCAGCCGTTGACGCCCCGACTCAGGGCTGCGAAGGGGGCGTGCCCCATTGGGTGACGCGAATGACGCCGCAGGCCAGGCGCGCACCGGCATTGCCGCTGGGCTGGCTGCGATAGTCGTCGGGGTCGGCATGCACGATCAGCGACTTGCCGACCACGTCGGTCGGGGCGCCATCGCCCAGACTGATGCCGGACAAAATCATGTCCAGATGCACCACGCCTTCGGCGTCTGCACGCAGATTGTCCATGTCGCCCAGATGATGCGCGCCGCCACCGGCACGCCCGTGCGGTGCGCCACCCGGGTTGAAATGCGCGCCCGCGCTGCTGGCATCGGCCGCGCTGCAATCGCCGCGTTCGTGCACATGGAATCCGGACACACCGCCCGGACGCAGGCCGCCGATGGTGCCGGTGAGGCGGATGCCCTGCAGCGCCGGCACCAGCACCACCCGGCCGCTGACCAGGCTGCCCGAGGCCGAAGCCAGCGCGGCCTCGGCTTGCTGCACCGGGCGCGCAGGCACGGTCCGCGCCGCTGGCGGCGGAGGCGCCTTGGGCGGCGGTGGCGTGCTGCTGCAGGCGGCCAGCGCCAGCGCGGTGAGGGCAACGATCGTGGGCGACCGGTAACGCATCGAGCAGTTCTCCTGATCAGGCTGGAAACCTATGCGGGCGCATGTTCACGTGTCATGAAATGGGCCTGCTGGCGGCACAGGAGTGTACGGGGTCGGTGTGCCGGGTCGGCTTGTCGGATGGTGTGCGAGGCGCCAGGCACGCTGCGTGACTGCCCGGACGACGGCGTCGGCACGGCAGGGTTGCGGTGGCGTCATCGACAGCGCCGCATGCGGCGGCGTACCACTGATCAATGCTTGCCGCGGGCACTGTCGGGCGGCCTCGGCTCGATCAAGGCATCGCTGGATAGGTGCGCGGGCACTCGCGCTTTCATCGGCAGGCACCCTCGCCCCAACCCCGTCCCCATTGGCGAGGGGCGTTGGACCCAGATCAGCGGCGTTTGCGCCCCGGGCCGAGTTTGCGGGTGACCGTGTTGCGGCCCAGTCCCAGGCGGGCAGCAGCTTCGGCGCGGCGGCCCTGGGTGAGTTGCAGGGCCGCTTCGAGCAAGGTCCTGTCCAGGCGCTCGCGCGCTTCGGCGTGCAGGCCCTGGGCACCTTCGCTCAGGCGTTGCGCGGCCCAGCTGGAAAGCATGTCGTCCCACTGCCCGTCGCTGCGGCCGCTGCGGTGACGCCGGCCGCCGCGCGCCAATGCGGCGTCCACGTCGACCACGTCGATGATGTCCGAGGTCGCCAGCGCCGCCAGGCGCCAGCACACGTTTTCCAGTTCGCGCACGTTGCCGGGCCAGTCGTACTGGCGCAGGTCTTCCAGCGCGGCCGACGAGAGCCGCTTGGGCAGCATGTCGAGTTTGCGCCCGGCCATGGCCAGGAAATTTTCGGCCAGTTGCGCGATGTCGCCGCGCCGTTCGCGCAGTGGCGGCAACTGCAGGCGCACCACATCCAGGCGGTGCAGCAGATCGGCGCGGAAGCGGCCTTGTTCGACCAGCGCTTCCAGGTCCTGGTGGGTGGCGGCAATCACGCGTACATCGACGCGGATCAATTCGCGCCCACCGACGCGGAAGAATTCGTTCTCTGCCAACACGCGCAGCAGGCGGGTCTGCAGCGGCAACGGCATGTCGCCGATTTCGTCCAGAAACAGCGTGCCGCCATCGGCCTGTTCGAAGCGGCCGATATGCCGTTTGGTCGCCCCGGTAAAGGCGCCGGTTTCGTGGCCGAACAATTCGCTTTCCAGCAGTTCGGCCGGGATGGCGGCGGTGTTGAGCGCGACGAAGGGTTTGCGCGCGCGCGGCGATTCGTTGTGCAGCGCGCGCGCGACCAGCTCCTTGCCGGTACCGGTTTCGCCATTGATCAGCACCGACAGCGGCGCCTGCGCCAGGCGCCCGATCGCGCGGAACAAGGCCTGCATCGCGGGCGTGTCGCCGATCAGCGAAGCCGAGCCCTCGGCCAGCCGCGTGGCGACGATTTCTTCGACGCCGGCATCGGCGTCCGGCAGCGCGCGTGCGGCCAGTGCCACCGCGTCGTCCAGGTCGAACGGCTTGGACAGGAACTCGTGCGCGCCGCCGCGGAAGGCGCCGGCGGTGCTGGCAACGTCGGTATAGGCCGACATCACGATCACCGGCAAGTGCGGGTGTTTGGATTTGAGTTTGTCGAGCAGGGTCAGGCCGTCTTCGCCGGGCATGCGCACGTCGGTGAACAGCAAATCCGGCGTGGGCCGCATGGCGAGCGCCTGCAGCGCGGCGGCGGCGCTGTCGAAGCCGTCTACGGCATAGCCGGCATCGCGCAAGGCGGTGGACAGCACGAAACGGACCGACCGGTCGTCGTCGACCACCCAGATATGGGATACGGCGGCGGCCTCAGCCATGCGGTTGCTCCTTGTCGTGATCGCCGGCCAGCTCGGGCAGCAGCAGGGTGAAAACGGTATGGCCCGGACGCGAGCGATAGGTCAGCGTGCCGTGGTGCTCGCGCGAAACCTGCTGGGCCAGCGCCAGGCCCAGACCGCTGCCTTCGGCACGGCCACTGACCAGTGGCAGAAACAGGTGCTCGGCCAGTTCTTCCGGCACGCCGCCGCCGTCGTCGATGATTTCCAGCCGCAGCGACATCGCATGCACGCGGTCGCGGATGCGCTGGCCATGCTCCACGCGGGTGCGCAGCGTCACGCGTGTGGCGCCGGCCTGGAAGGCGTTGCGCACCAGGTTCCACACCGCCTGGGTCAGGCGGTCGCCATCGCCCAGAATGTCGGGAATGCTGGGGTCGTAGTCGCGCTGCACCTGCACCGACCAGCCGCCTTCAGCTTCGGCCAGGCGTAGCACGCGTTCGAGCACGACATGGATGTTGAGGCGGTCGTGCGGGCGCGCCGGGGTGGGCGAGAGCAGCCGTTCGAGCAGGGTGTTGAGGCGCTCGATCTCGGTGCCGATCAGCTCGATCAGCTCGCGCTCGTCTTCGTCGCGCCCGGCCGCGCGGCGCGCCAGCAGCTGCGCGGCGCCCTTGAGCCCGGCCAGCGGGTTACGCAGCTCGTGCGCCAACCCTTTCAGCGCAGCGCTCAAGGCATTGGGCAGGGCGTGGGTGGGATCGAGCGCGGGAAATTCGTCGACCGGGTGGGTTTCCAGCAGCCAGCCGCCATCGTCCAGCCGCGACAGCCAGCCTTCGGCAAAACGCGGCGCATCGTTGGGCAGGCCCAGCGCCAGCCGGTGCAGGCGCAAGACGTCACGTTCGTCGTTGAGCAGAAAGCGCGCCAACGCGTCGCCCTGCACTTCCAGCGCGGCCAGGGGCTGTTCGACCAACCGCCGTGCACTGACCCCGAGCCAGCGCGCGAACGCCGGGTTGACGCCCAGCACGCGGCCCTCGCGGTCGGCCCAGGCGACCGGTGTGCCCAGGCTGTCCAGTGATGGCATGGAAGAGGACGTCACCATTGCACCAATTTAGTGCAAAGCGCAGCGCCATGCATCGATGTCGCGCAAAGCGAAGCGCACGGAGACACCATGGAGGCCGGACGGCGGCGGGTCGCACCGATCCAGCGTGCATCCGCGCCGGCAGTCACGGGCGTGGGGCTGGTCATGCAGGCACCTCGGCAGTGGTTCCGCGCCCAATGGGCGGCGGGGGAAAACGGACCCGGCTGGGCGGTCCCGGCCGGGTCAGGGCGCCACCCGCGGCAGCGCGGCCGCGGGTGTGCATGCTCAGGACTCGTACGCAGCTTCACCATGTGAGGTGATGTCCAGGCCCTCGCGCTCGGCTTCTTCGCTGACGCGCAGGCCGAACACCAGCTTGGCGACCAGAAAGCCCACCACCGACACCACGCCGATCCAGCCAACCGTGATCCCGACGCCCAGCGCCTGGATGCCGACCTGGTGGACGATGTCGTAATCGCCACCCTTCTGGCCGCCCAGCGAGGCCGCCGAGAACACGCCGGTGAGGATGGCACCGATGATGCCGCCCAGGCCATGCACGCCGAACACGTCCAGGCTGTCGTCGGCGCCCAGCAGGCGCTTCAGGCCGGTGACGCCCCAGACGCACAGCACGCCGGCGGCAAGACCAATGACGATCGCGCCGAACGGACCCACGGTGCCGCAAGCCGGAGTGATGCCGACCAGGCCGGCCACCATGCCCGAGGCCACGCCCAGGGCGGACGACTTGCCCTTGATGATCTTCTCGGTCAGCGACCAGCCCAGGATGGCGGCGGCGGTGGCCAGCAAGGTGTTGAGGAAGGCCAGCGCCGCACCGGCATTGGCTTCCAGGTTGGAACCGGCGTTGAAGCCGAACCAGCCCACCCACAGCAGCGAGGCGCCGACGAAGGTCAGGGTCACGTTGTGCGGCTTGATCGCCTCACGCCCCAGCCCGGCACGCTTGCCGACGAAGTAGGCGCCGACCAGGCCGGCAACGCCGGCATTGATATGCACGACCGTGCCACCGGCGAAATCCAGCGCGCCCAACCCGAACAGGTACCCGCCGGTGGCCCAGACCATGTGCGCCAGCGGCAGGTAGCCGAAGGTGAACCAGATCACCGAGAACAGCAGCACCGCAGCGAACTTGGCGCGTTCGGCGAAGGCGCCGACGATCAGCGCGCCGGTGATGCCGGCAAAGGTCGCCTGGAACGCGACGAACACGTATTCCGGCAGGCTCACGCCCTTGGTGAAGGTCGCCGCCAGGGTTTCGATGGTGACGCCCTTGAGCAGCGCCTTGTCCAGATTGCCGATCCACGCGCCTTCGCCGGAGAACGCCAGGCTATAGCCGTACAGCACCCACAGGACGGTCAGCAGCGAGAACACCACCGCCACCTGGATCAGTACCGACAACACGTTCTTGGCGCGCACCATGCCGCCGTAGAACAGCGCCAGGCCCGGCACCACCATCAGCAGCACCAGCAAGGTGGAGGTCAGCATCCAGGCGACATCGCCCTTTTCCACCACCGGTGCGGCTTCGGCGGCGGCGGCCGGCGGGGCGGCCGGCTGCGCCGACGGCAGCGGTTCGGTGGTGACCGGCTCGGTCGGCAACGGGGTGACCTGCGCACCGGACTGCGCCTGCGCGCTGCCCATGCCGCCCACCATCAGCGCGCTGAACAGCATCAGCATGCACACGCTGTAGAACCGGGCTTTCCACCCGGCAAAAAGAGCTGTCTTCATACGAACTCCGGGGCTGGTGGGGTCAGAGCGCATCGGCGCCGATCTCGCCGGTGCGGATGCGCACCACCTGCTCGATCGCGGTCACGAAGATCTTGCCGTCGCCGATCTTGCCGGTGCCGGCGGCGTTCTGGATCGCTTCGACCACCGCGTCCAGACGGTCGTCGGTGACCACCGTTTCGATCTTGATCTTGGGCAGGAAGTCGACGACGTACTCGGCGCCGCGGTACAGCTCGGTGTGGCCTTTCTGGCGCCCGAAGCCCTTGACCTCGGTCACGGTGATGCCCGACACGCCTGCTGCAGACAAGGCCTCGCGGACCTCGTCGAGCTTGAACGGCCGGATGATGGCGGTGATCAATTTCATGCGCATACCCCGAATGGTGGAAAGAACCGGCCGGCATTGCGCCGCCCGGCGGTGTCAGTCACCTGGATGCCACCCCGGCATCCGATCGTTCGCGATTGCGCGGACCCCAGCAGATGCCATGCATCCGCCTCGTGGGAGAGGTCAGGCCCGCGCGCCGCGAACGATGTGCTCTCTCGTTACCCCTGCGATCCACGGCCGGGGCCCTGGATCGATCGAACATGTGCGGCGATGGCGGAGGTGGGAGGGGGGCCTCCGCCATCACCGCGGTGGAACTCAGTTGCCGTAGTACAGCTGGTACTCCAACGGGTGGGTCGCAGCACGGAACTTGGTGACTTCCTGCATCTTCAGCGCGATATAGCCGTCGATGAAGTCGTCGCTCATCACGCCGCCGGCCTTGAGGAACTCGCGGTCCTTGTCCAGCGCTTCCAGGGCCTGGTCCAGGCTGGAGCACACCTGCGGGATCAGCTTCTCTTCTTCCGGCGGCAGGTCGTACAGGTCCTTGTCGCTCGGGGCGCCCGGGTCGATCTGGTTCTTGATGCCGTCCAGGCCGGCCATCATCAGCGCGGTGAAGGTCAGGTAGCCGGACTGCAACGGATCGGGGAAGCGCATTTCGATGCGGCGCGCCTTCGGGTTGGTGACCCACGGAATGCGGCACGAGGCCGAACGGTTACGCGCCGAATAGGCCAGCATCACCGGCGCCTCGAAGCCCGGAACCAGGCGCTTGTAGCTGTTGGTGCCGGAGTTGGCGAAGGCGTTGATCGCGCGGGCATGCTTGAAGATGCCGCCGATGTACCACAGCGCCAGCTGCGACAGGCCGCCGTAGCCGTCGCCGGTGAACAGGTTGACGCCGCCCTTGGCCAGCGACTGGTGCACGTGCATGCCCGAGCCGTTGTCGCCCACGATGGGCTTGGGCATGAAGGTGGCGGTCTTGCCGTTGCGGTAGGCGACGTTCTTGATGATGTACTTCATCGTCAGCAGTTCGTCGGCCTTCTGCACCAGCGAGCTGAACTTGGTGCCGATCTCGCACTGGCCGGCGGTGGCCACTTCGTGGTGGTGCACCTCGGTTTCGATGCCGACCTGTTCCAGCGTCTTGATCATTTCCGCGCGCAGGTCGTGCAGGCTGTCGGTCGGCGGAACCGGGAAGTAGCCGCCCTTCACGCCCGGGCGGTAACCGCTGTTGCCGCCGTCGTACTTTTCGCCGGTGTTCCAGGCCGCCTCTTCCGAACCCACCTGGAAGAAGGTGTGGCCCATGTCGTTGGCAAAGCGCACCGAATCGAAGATGAAGAATTCCGGCTCCGGGCCGAAGAACGCCTGGTCTGCGGTGCCGGAGGACTTCAGGTAGGCCTCGGCGCGCTTGGCGATGCCGCGCGGGTCGCGCTCATAGCTCTGCATGGTGGCCGGGTCGAGGATGTCGCAGGTCAGCACGATGGTCGGATCGGCGAAGAACGGATCCAGATACGCGGTGCCCGCGTCCGGCAGCAACACCATGTCCGACTCGTTGATGCCCTTCCAGCCCGCGATCGAACTGCCGTCGAACATCTTGCCTTCTTCAAACAGCGCCGGCTCGATGATATTGACCGGAAAGGTGATGTGCTGCTGTACACCACGCATATCGACGAAGCGCAGGTCGACGAACTCGACCTTGTTGTCCTTGATCAGCTTTTCAACATTTTCCACGGACATCGGAAGAAACCTCAGGCAGGAGTTAAGTGGCTCGTGGGCGGTACCACAGCAGGGACCGTGCCAAGCCTGTGCGCTTCACAAGCCCTTGATTTTGCTTACATCGCTCGCGACTGTACCGCCAGCATCGCACCGTAAAAGTGCAAAGCGCAAACTAGAACGCACCGATATGGTGCATGCCGCAATGCACTATCCTGGCGCTTCCCTCACCCCTGCCCAGTCCGATGTCCGATCTGATTTCCGCCCTGTTGTTGGGCATTCTCGAAGGCCTCACCGAATTCCTGCCGATCTCCAGCACCGGCCACCTGTTGATCGCCGAACAATGGCTCGGACGCCGTTCTGACTTCTTCAATATCGTCATCCAGGCCGGCGCGATCCTGGCCATCTGCCTGGCGCTGCGGCAGCGCCTGTGGAGCCTGGCCACCGGCCTGGGCGAGCGCGCCAACCGCGACTACGTGCTCAAGGTCGGCGTCGCCTTCCTGGTCACCGCGGTGGTCGGGCTGATCGTGCGCAAGGCCGGCTGGCAATTGCCCGAAACGCTCCAACCGGTCGCCTGGGCGTTGCTGATCGGCGGGGTATGGATGCTGGTGGCCGAACACTTCGCCGGCAAGCTGCCCGAGCGCGATATGGTGACCTGGAAGGTGGCCATCGCCGTAGGCCTGGCGCAGGTCGTGGCCGGTGTTTTTCCCGGTACGTCGCGCTCGGCCTCGACGATCTTCATCGCGATGCTGCTGGGCCTGAGCAAGCGCTCGGCAGCGGCGGATTTCGTGTTCATGGTGGGCATTCCGACCATGTTTGCGGCCAGCGGCTACGCGCTGCTGGAGATGTACAAGGAAGGCGGTTTCGGCACCGAAAACTGGACCGACGTGGCGGTGGCCTTCGTGGCGGCGACCATCACCGGCTTTGTGGTGGTGAAGTGGCTGCTGGGCTATATCAAGAAGCACCGTTTCACGGTGTTTGCGGTGTATCGCATGCTGCTGGGCGCCGCCCTGCTGCTGTGGCTGCCGGCGGCGGCGGGCTGACATTCCACCGCCCCGGCCTGCACGTCGTGATGGCTGCGACGTGCAGGCCGGGCGCACACAAATGCGCTGGGCACTGCCGCGTCCGCGCGCTGCCAGCCGATTGCGGGCAACCGCCGCCCCGCCGGATATCGGACGCAGTCGCTTGGTTGGCGGCTCTGATGCGTCCACGTCGTGACGCCGGTCATTGCCCCGGGCGCACGCTGGCGGTATCACTGACGCATCGACCACCGGGAGCTGCGCATGCGTGCCGTGTTCTTCGCCCCTGCATTGCTGGCGGCGGGCGTGACGTCCTGCGGGTCGGGTGCATCGCCGGACCCACCCGGCTCCGGCCACGCTGCTGCGCGGGCACCGGTCACCGCTCCCCCCGACACGGACAATGTCCCGTTGCGCGCTGCCCTGCGTGCGCAGCACTGGCACTTGCAGCAGGCCAGCGATGCGCATGGCACGGCCTTGCGCAGCCTGTTCGTCGACGGCGTGTCGCCGGTGCAACTGGACTTCGACGATCAGCGCATCCAGGTCAGCCAGACCTGCAACGCGCTGGGCGCCAACTACAGCGTGGCCCAGGCGCACGTGCAGATTGGCCGGGTGGTCTCGAGCAAGCGGATGTGCGCCGATGCACGCCGGATGGCGCAGGAACGCGCGGCCAGCGACCTGTTGTCCGGGCGCTTTGCAGTGGTCATGGACAACGCGGCAGCCGTGCCTGGCCTGACCCTGACCCGCAGCGACGGCACCGTGCTGATCTTCGGCGGTACGCCCACCGCGGACACCCGGTATGGTGGGCCGGGGCAGACGCTGTTGATCGAGGTGGCCGCAGAGACCGTGCCCTGCGTTTTGGACCCTGCGCGCCGCTGCCTGCAAGTGCGCGAGCACGAGCAGGGCGCGGCCGCCGCTACAGCGGCCGCCACGTCGTGGCATCCCTACGACGGCACGATCGAGGGTTTCGACCATGAAGAGGGCATCCGCACGCTGCTGCGCGTGACCCGCTACCCGGCCGGCAGCGCGCCTGACGCCAAACCGGTCTACGTGCTCGACCAGATGATCGAAGCCGGCAGCTAGCGCAGCCGCAGTAGGGGGCCGGCAACGGCGTGGCACGCTGCGACGCCGCCCCGCATCACAGCCGGATGAGCACCTTGCCCACGTGTTGCGCCTTGGCGAAATAGTCCAAGGCCTGGGGCGCCTCATCGAACCGGAACGTCTTGCTGTGCAGGGTCTTGATGCGGTGCTGCTCGATCGCCCGCAGCAGGTCCACGAACATCGCCCGGCTGCCGTTGGCGATCCCGCGAATGGTCACGTTCTTGCGGATCAACGCCACGTAATCGGGAATGGGCGAAGACGCCCCGGGGGTGACGCCGATCACCACGATGGTCGCGTTCGCCGCCGCGGCCTTGATCGACTGCCCCAAGGTGTCCTGCCCGCCGGTCTCGATGATGACGTCCGCGCCACCGCCGGACAGCTGCACGACTGCCTCGGCCCAGTCGGGGTGGGTGCGGTAGTTGACGGTGATGTCGGCGCCCAGGCGGCGTGCGAGCTCGAGCTTGTCGTCGCTGGACGAGGTGATGGCGACGCGGGCCCCGTGCAGCTTGGCCAGCTGGAGCGCGGCCATCGAGACGCCACCTGTTCCCAGACACAGCACCAGGTCGCCGGCCTTGATCCTGGCCACGTCCACCAGGGCGTTCCAGGCGGTCACCGCGGCCGATGCCAGCGCCGCGACATCCTCGTCCTCCAGCGACGCAGGCACCTTGATCAGGGCACTGGCAGGCAGCGACACCTTTTCGGCCAGCCAGCCGTCGTGGGTCACGCCCAGGTCGTGGGCGAACATCTCGGCATCGAACCTGCCCTCCAGCCAGGTGGGAAAGTGCCCGCTGACGACGCGGTCGCCTGGCGCGACCTGGCTGACACCGGCACCGACGGAGGTCACGATGCCCACGCCCTCGGCAACCGGAACGCGCGTAGGCGCAAGCTTGCCGCCGTAGGTGCCTTTCAGGATCTGCAGGTCGCGGTTGATCAGGCCGACCAGCCGCGGAGCGACGATGACCTCACCTGGCCCTGCGACCGGCTCAGGCATCTGGACCGCGACCAGGCTGTCAAGGCCGGTTTGATTGCCAATCTGGAATGCTTTCAAGGGGATTACCTGTGCTGCGACGCCGGCCGGACGTGGCTGGCGTCAAGCGATGGGCGATCGACGCCATCGGCGCGATCACTCAGCGCAGCGACGGGTTCAACGTGTAGGTGCCGTGCAACGCCGCTTCGGCCAGCACATGCCCCTGCATCGCCGACAGCACATCGGCGGCGGTAAAGCTGTCGGGCAGGCTGAGTTTGGCCACGTCCAGCGCGAACACGCGGAAGAAATACCGGTGCACGCGCAGGTCGTTGAACGGCGGGTACGGGCCGTCGTAGCCACGGTAGTGGCCGGCCATGTCGGCATTGCCGGCGAACCACTGGGTGTAGGAATTCAAGCCCTGCCGGGCACCGGCCGGGCCGGCTGGCTGCTGCTTGCCCTTGACCACGAAGCCGTCGCTGCAGCTGCCCGCCGCAATCTCATGCACATCGGCGGGGATATCGGCCATGGCCCAATGCACGAAATCGGTGCGTGGCTGCTCGACGGGAATCTGCAGGTCGTCACGGCCGACGGTGTCGGGCACGGTCGGCACGTCCGGGTCCAGGCACAGCAGCGCAAACGACTGTGTACCGGCCGGCACCTCGCTCCAGGCCAGGTGCGGATTGCGGTTGGGCGCAAAGCCCTCCGGCGTGCCAGCGGCAAATTCCACCGCGATGGGCTTGCCGTTTTCGATGCTGTTGCTGGTCAGACGCATGGCGGGTCTCCGAGGGAAGCGATACGGATCAGGGTGCCTGGGTCCGCGCCACAGCGGAAGACGTCGCGATGGAACCTTCTGATGCGCTCGGCCGGGTTTACCGCCGCGTACGTACCGCGCCTGCACACGATGCGACGAAGCGACTGCGGCCACGCCCAACTGCCGTGGGCGCGACCGCGTTGATGGCGCCTCAGTCCTGCGGGTAGCCGAAGCGCACCGCGATCAGCGTGAGCAGATCGAACTGCGCGCCGAGCACGCCGCGGTAATCGCGCCAGCGGCCAGAGGCCAACCGTGCCGGGCCACGCGGTTCGACCAGCGGGAAGCTCAGCCCGAACGCCTGCTCCAGGGCCGTCGAAATACCCTGCGGGTCGTTTTCGATCCCGTCCAGCCGGATGATGCGGTGGGGGTACAGGTCGCGCTCGTGCAGCGTGGCCAGCTGTTCCAGCGCGATCAGCAACCAGTCGGTGGCCTGCTGCGGCGATTGCAGTGCCAGCGGCGCCGACGCCCCGGCCGAGAGCCAGTCCAGCAACATGTCGCGCGGGTCGCGCAACGCGATCGCCAGCCGGCCCTCGGGCAGATGCGGGCGCAGCGCGGTCAGCAAGGTGTTGTCCCACCACAGCAACCAGTCGATGACATTGCCATCGTCGATGCCGCGGCGCGGCAGTTGCGCCTTCCAGCCTTCCACCAACGCCATCGGTGCCAATTCGCCAGAGGCCAACTGTTCGAGGGTGCGGTAGCTCTGCAGCGCATCCGATGGCGGCGTGGTGCCATAGCGGTCGCCACGCACCAGTGGGGTGGCCGCGCCCATCACCGCGACCAGGCGTTCGACATGCGAGCCGGGCGTGCCCCACACGAACAGCGGGCGTGCGGTGACCGTGTCGGGAATGCTGCCCAGCGCAGGCCACTGCGTCGGCTGCCTGGCTGCCTGCGGCGGCAGCGGCAACCGATGCTGGGCCTGTTCGCGGTGGAACTGCATCCAGGTACCCACGGCGGCATCGGGCTGGCCGGCGCGGTCCTGCACATTGCCCAGCCATGGCCGCAGCACGGTCTGCTGCGGTGCAGGCAGCGACTCGATCAACGATTCGACGCAGGCGATCGCCGCCGGCGGGTCGCGTTGCAGCAAGGCTTCGACGATGCGCTGCTCGCCGCTGATGCGGCCCGGCTCCACCGCCACGATCTGGCGCGCCACCATTTCCGCCTCGTCGGCCTGGCCCTGCATGTCGTGCACGCGCATCAGCGCTTCCAGCGCCGGCAGGTGTTCGGGCATGGCCAGCAGCCAGCGCTCGATCACCGCCTGCGCCTGCGGCCCACCGACCGGCTCCACTGCCAGGCGCGCCAGCCACAGGTCGTGTGCCGTGGCCGAGGTGGCCAGTGCCGCATCCAGGGTGTCGCGCGCATCGTCCACCGCGCCCAGCCGCTCCCAGGCGGTGAGCAGCGCGTGCAACGTGCGGCGGTCGGCCGGCCAGTGCGCCAGTGCCAGGCGCAGGTGCGCGGCGGCCTGATCGGGACGACCGGCCTGCAGCTCCATCTCGCCGGCCAGCCGGCGCATGGCCGGCAGATCGCCGCCGGGCTGCTCGAGCACGCCCTGCATCGCCGCCAGTGCATCGTCCAGGCGGCCCTGGCGTTGGGCCAGTTGCGCAATGAAGGCGCGCAGCGCAGTGCCCGGCGGATTGAGCTCGATCACGCGCTCGAAGGCGCGCTCGGCGAACGCAAAATGCTCCTTCTGCAGATACGCAAAACCCAGCGAAAACAGCACGCGGGCATCGTCGGGCAGCTGCTCGGCAGCGCGGGTCAACAGCGCCAGCGCGCGGTCGCTGTGGCCGCGGCGCATTTCCACCACGCCATCGACCGCCAGCAATTGCGGGTGTTCCGGCGCCAGGCGCGCAGCGGTGCGGCTCAGCCGCTCGGCCTCGTCCAGATCGCCGCGTGCCACCGCCAGATGCGCCTGCATCACGTAGGCATTGAACTGGTTGGGATCCAGCGCGGTACTGCGCGACAGCGCGGCATCGGCGGCGGACAGATCGCGCGTGGCCAGCAATGCGCCGGCGCGCAGCAAGTGCAGGTCGGCATCTTCGGGCGTCAGCGCCAGCGCGGTATCGATGCTGTCCAGCGCCAGCACCGGCTGCCCTTGCTGCTGCAGCGCAAGCGCCAGCCAGCGGTGGGCACCGGCGTGATCGGGCGCGTTGGTGACCCACTCGCGGGCCAGCGCCACCGCATCGTCGGCCGCATTGCGGCGCAGGGCTTGAAGGATGGCGTCTTGCATGGCGGTGGCGGGTCCCGGACAAACCGCTATTGTAACGATGCGCGCTGCGGCGGCTTGCATGGGCGACGCACGCTGCTGCCTGCCGCCGTGTGCAGGGTGGGCGTTATCGGCGGTGCGAACCCACATCGATCGTTCGCGCCGGCCAGAGGTTCAAACGCTTGCCGACGTCCGACGCAGCACGCTCGCGCCGCAGGCCACGCAGAGCGCCCCAAACATCAACTGGCCCAGATGCCAGAGCGCAGCATGGGCGCCGACGGAAACCGATCCTGCGCGGGAGCGGAACAGGATCTGCCCGGTCTGCGGCCGGGTGTAGAGGCTGATCGCGCTGAAGTAGACCCTCACGCAACCGACGACCACTGGCAAAACGGCGATCACTGCATCCATGGACGGATGTCGTGTCGGCGTCATTCGCGCGCTGACGCCAGCCGCTCGGCCACCCAGCGTTCGGCAAAGCCGTCGCCGCGGGCGTTTTCCAGAAAGCCGCAATGCCCGCCCCAGCGTGCGATTTCCAGCTTTGCATGCGCCGGCAACTGCCAGGCGGCGAAATCGGCGAACGGAATCACCGGGTCGTCTTCGGCCATCAGGATGTCGACCGGCACCTGCAGGTTGGCCAGGCGTTGGCCGGCAATCGAGTAGCTGTCGAAATACGCTTCCAGCGAGCCGTGTCCGGTGTGCTTCACCGCCAGCCAGGCCATCAGCCCGCGCATGTCCAGCGCCAGGGTGGCGTCGTCGTACCCGTGCTGCTCGGGGAACAGCTTGCGCTTGCGCAGCAGCGATTCGCGCCATTTACGGCGGAAGTACCAGTCGTAGAACTGCGGGCCCTTCTCCAGCTGGGTCATGGTGGCGGCCGGGTCCAGCAACGGGCACACCGCCGCCACGCGCGCCAGCGGCAGGCCGGCGGCGGGCGCACGCAGCGCCAGCCGCAGCGCGAAATTCCCGCCCAGCGAATACCCTGCAGCCAGCAACTGCGGCGCAGGAAAACGCCGCCACAGATCGCCTGCGGCATTGACCACTTCTTCGATGCGGTCGGAGTGGAACAGGTCTACATTGAGATGGTGGGTACCGCCGTGGTCGCGGAAGTTCAGCCGGAACACCTGGTAGCCCAGACCGAGCAGGCGCGCGGCGGTCAGGCGCATGTAGTTGGAATCGGCGCTGCCCTCCCAGCCATGCAGCAACAGCACGGTGCCGCGCGGTGGCGCATCGCCGGGCGGGATGCTCATCCAACCCTGCAGGCGCACACCGTCGCCGCCATCGAGGATATGTTCGCTGGTGACCGCACCGCTGGCGGCCAGCAACTGGCGGCTACGGATGCGCCGCAAGGCGCTGCTGCCCAGCACCGATTGCACGTGGGGATTGCGCAGCCAGCGCGGCGGCAAGTAATCGGAGGCGTTCATGCGCGCATCGCACCGGCGTTGCGGCTGGCCGCAGGGGAGAGGCGCGTGCGCATCGTCGGCTAGGATTCCATCGCTGCGACGATCCGTTGGCGCGAGGTCTCGGCCATGCGACGGCGGCCTTCGATGTCCAGCGCGCGAATCGGCTCGAGAAAATGCACTTCGGCCAGCCGCGACGGTTCGCCCAGCAGGCGCACGATATTGGCGAAGAAACTCTCGCGCTCACCGAAGGCCACCACCGCCTGCGCGTTGCCGCGCAGCCCGTACCGCAGCGCCACCGGCTGTACCGGCACCCCGGCTTCCACCGCCGCCTGGAAGATGCGCGCATGGAACGGGCCCACTTCGGTACCGCCACGGGTACGTCCTTCCGGGAACACCCCCACCGGCTTGCCGCTTTGCAGGCGCAGCAGCATTTCCTGCAGCACCCCGCCCAGCGATTCGGTATTGCCGCGCTGGTGGAAGATGGTCTGGCCCTTGGTTGCCAGCCAGCCCACCAGCGGCCAGCCGGCGATTTCGCGCTTGGCCACAAACCCCATCACGCGCTGGCTGTGCAGGATGGAGATATCCACCCAGCTGACGTGGTTGGCCACGAACAGGGTCGCGCCCGGTAGCGGCGTCCCGAAGCGGCGCAGCCGGAAGCCGAACACCCGCATCAAGGTGCCCTGCCACCAGCGGATCATCCGCTCCTCCAGGGTGTCGTCGTGCCCGATCCGGATCTGCGCCAGCGCCGGCACCACCACGCACAGCATGGTGACCGGCAGGCCGAGACACAGATGCAGCAACAACAGTGGCACCCGGTAGAGGTACCGGAACCAACGCAACGCGCCGCCAGCGTCGCGCGTGGCGTCCAGGGATGACTCGCTCATTCGACGAACGGAACCGGTAACGGGGGAAGGAAGCGCAACCATTGTGACAGCAGCGTGGCCGCCGCGCAGTGCCGGCAGCGGATGACGCTGTTCCATGCATGCCGCTGCCGGGCGAGCTCAGCCATTGCTGCGCGCGACCACCGCCAGGGTCAATCGCGACACACAGACGCGTTTGCCGGCCGGGTTTTCGATGGTGATGTCCCAGACATGCGTGCTACGCCCCACATGTACCGCCCGTGCAGTGCCGGTCACCAGCCCCTGGGTGGCGGCGCGCAGGTGATTGGCATTGATCTCCAGCCCCACGCAGATCTGGGTCGACATATCCACGCACAGGTTGCCGGCGCTGCTGCCCAGCGTTTCGGCCAGCACCACCGAGGCGCCACCGTGCAGCAGGCCGTAGGGCTGCCTGGTGCGCGCATCCACCGGCATGGTGGCGCGCAGCCAATCGTCACCGGCTTCGGTAAAGACGATGCCCAGATGCTCGATCAAGGTATCGCGGCTGGCGGCATTGAGGGCGGCTAAATCGACGGGTTCGCGGAAGGTCATGGGCTGGGAATGGGGAATGGGGAATGGGAAATGGGGAATGGGGAATGGGGAGCGGGAAGCGCTAGAGCATCCCGGCGCCTGGGACGCGATGCAACTGGGCAGTGCTGCCGTCACCTGACCGCATTCGTCGGTGGCACCAATGCACTACGCGACCCTCGCCCGTGACAACTGCAGCCGCTTCGGCGATTTCCGGCGTCCAGGGGCCGATCCGCAGCCAACTGCGTGCATCCAACCACAACGCGCTGCACCGCGGGCACCGGCTGCTGCGACCCGCGCGGCACGCCAGCCGATCAGAGAATCGGTACCAGCCCGGCGCCGAAGGCGGTCAGCATGCGCACCAGCAGCCACTTCGGGCCGACATTGACCTCCGGAAAATCGCCCACCGCCACATAGCACTGGCGGAACTGCGGGTCCTGCCGCTTGAGCGGGAACGGGCAATCCGGGCCGGGCTGGAACTCGTAGTTGGTGGCGTAGCGCCATGGCCAGAAGTCCAGCACCGGCAAGGCTTCGGAGACCTTGCCCACGCTGTAGTTCAACCCGCTCAGCACCGGCGGCTTTTCGCGCGGCGCCACCGTCCAGGCATTTTCCGGGGCGATGTCGCGTTCGATGCTGGCAGCCAACGCCTGCGCAAAGCGCGCATCGTCGATCACCACGGCCGCTTCGGTGTTGTAGTTCTCGCTGCGCGGGTCGAAGTTGTGCGTACCGATCACGCCGATGCGGCGATCCACCACCAACGACTTGGCGTGCAAGCCCATGCGCGCACCGGCGCGGGTCACCGGCAGCGGCTTGTTGACCGCGCGCGTGCCCAGGAACGAGGGCCGCGTTTCGGTACGCAACACGCGCCGATCGACCTCGCTCCCGCCCGGCGCACGGCCGCCGCCACTGCCACGCAGCACGCTGCCGGCGCTCGCGCTGGCGTTGCCTTCCGGGCCGCTGCTGCCGCGCATCGCATTGCCCGCAGCGCTGCCGCCGATCAGGCGATTGTTGCGGCTGTCCTGATTGACCCCGGAAGCGGGGTTGAGCGGGTCCGGCACCAGGTTGGCGTAATCCACCGGGGCGTCGAGCGGAAACGGCTTGAACTCGTACACGTTGAAGCCCAGCTCGCGCATGTTGCGGCGTTTGAACTTGTACGAGAGCGCATACACGATGGGGTTGTCGGTGGCGGCCAGGCTATTGGTCGACACCACGATGCGCGGCGGCTGCGGGTGTTTGCGCAACGTGCGGAAGATCGCCTGCGCCTGGTCGGACAACACCAGGTACGGGGTCTGCAGCAGCACTTCCTGCTGCGCGCCGGCAATCAGGCCATCCAGTTCCGGCGCCGTGGACACCGCCTTGGCCGCATGTTCCCGGCGGTGCTTTTGCGGCAGATCGGCCACGTACAGCACACGCTGCACCGGCATGGCCGGGGTCACGAAAGCGTCGCGCACGAATTGCGGGTCGCGCACTTCGCGGTCCACCCGCGCCACCCGGTCGGGCCGGCGGAACTCGGCCGGCGGCATCGTCGGCACGCCCTGCTCCAGCAGCAGGCGCCCGACATCGTTCAGACGCTCGGCCGGGACGCTGCGCCGGGCGCGCCAGAACGCATCGAAATTGGCGGCCATGGCGCGCACTTCCGGCCCGGCCAGAATCACGTCACGGTCGCGGAAGTTGTACTCGCTGTCCCAGTCGTAATAGTCGTCCTGGTAATTGCGCCCACCGACCACGCCCAGCACGTCGTCCACCACCAGCAGCTTGTTGTGCATGCGCTGGTTGAAGCGGCGGAAGCAACACAGCACGCTGCCGGCATAGTCGAAGTAATTGAGTTTGACCTTGCCGAAGGTGGGGTTGTAGATGCGCAGCTGCAGGTTTTCATGACTGCTGGCCAGCGCACCGAGAATCTGCAGATCGGCGATCGCCGACAACTGATCGATCAGGATGCGCACCTTGACCCCGCGTTGGGCGGCGTCCACCAGTGCGTCCAGCACCATGCGCGCGCTGTCGTCCTTGTCGAAGATGTAGGTCTGCAGATCGATGCTGCGGGTGGCGCTGCGGATCAGGTTGAGCCGGGCCACCAGCGATTCTTCGCCGTGGTCGACGATGGTGGCGTAATGCCGCGGCGCCGCCGGTGTGGAGGCGGTCATCGCCTCCCCGCCCAGCGCGCGCAATGGCGAGGGTTGCGCACAGCGATCGGCCTGGCTGCAATTGACTACAGTGCTGCGTGCCGCGGCAGCGACACCGGCGGCAAGGTTGCGTTCGGTTTGTGACAGGCTGGCGCATCCGGTGCCGAGCAACAACGTTGCCAGCACGCACACCCTCAACAGGTACTTCACGGGCGCCGCGCCTCCTGCAGGCGCCCACGCAGAATGAACGTCACCCTGTCGCCCAGGGCCATCTGCCACGCATTCATTCCGTAACGTCCACGCAGGACCGTCCCTCGACTGATCACGTCGCAATCATAGCCCGGCCGCGTGCATTCGGCCGGCACCACATGCAGCGTTTCCAGATGGGTGATTCCGCGGATGGTCAGGTTGCCGACGATGTCGCCCCCCTGCTTCACCACTTCGTCGACATACGGTAGCGACTCGAATTCGACGACCGGGTACTGCGCAACGTCGAAAAAATCTTCCCCGCGCATCCAGCTGGTGTAGCGGTCCTTGCCGGGGATCTCCACCTGAGTGGCGTCCAGCCGGAAGCGCACCTGCTGACGCCCGTCGGCCAAGGTCACCACGTCACCGCGAAAACGCGGGAAAAACCCCTCGATCTTCATTCCGAAGCGCGTCTTGATCTCGAACCCGAAGCGCGATTGCGCCGGGTCGATGGACTGCACCTTCTGCTGCGCCATGCAGGGGAACACGACCCAGAGCGCGAGCCAGGCGTACCAGCGCAGCGACGATGACACGGATCAGGGCCACCAGAAGGCGGTCAGGCGGGCGATGCCCGGCTCGATGGTGGCGTCCAGCGGCAAGGCCAGCAACGCGATCGAGGCGGTGGGCATGCCGCGGTAATCGCCGGTCTGGCCGCTGTGCATCAGCGCTGCCAGCCGTTCCAGGCCAGGGTTGTGGCCCACCAGCAGCAGGCGCTCGGCCTCGCGATGTTCGTCCACCAGGCTGGCCAGGGTGCCGGGCGTGGCCTCATAGATGCGTTCGTCCAGCCGTTGTTCGATGTAGCCGGTGAGCTCGAGCACCGCCTCCAGGGTTTCGCGGGCGCGGCGGGCCGGGGAGCACAGCACCCGGTCGGGCACCAGCCGCTGCTCGCGCAGCCAACGCCCGGCCGCCTCGGCCTCGGCGATGCCGTGCGGCGACAGCGGGCGATCGAAATCGGCCTGGCCGGTATCGGCCGGTTCGGCGTGGGCATGTCGCAACAAGATCAATTCGCGCATAGGAACTTTCCGGTTCTAGGACTTCTTGAGCCACTTGAACAGCGGCTCCCAGTCCTGTTGATGGTCGCGCACCTGCGCCGAGCGGTAGTCGAACAAGCTGCGTCCCAGCCCGGCCATCACCACATAGGCCTGGGTGTCGCGCAGTTGGGTCACCAGCGGATACGGCCAGTTGCCGATCATGTCGGCGGCCTGTTGCGAGGTCTGGGTCCAGGGACGGGCACGATTGAGCACCAGGCCCACCGGCAGTTTGCGCTGATGCACGCGCGGCACCTTGGCCAGCGTGTTGAGAAAGCCGACCACCGCTTCGATATCCAGCGCCGAGGACAACACCGGTACCACGATGGCATCGACGTGGTCGAGAAATCCGCTCAGGTCGTCGGCCATGGCACCGGCCGGCGCATCGACGATCAGGGCATCGGTGCCGTCCGGCACGGCGCTCTGCCAGCTGCGGCGCTTGGTGGCGTCGATCGGCAAGACCGCACTTTCCAGGCTGGCGCGGCGCTCTGCCCAGCGGGTGGACGAGCCTTGCGGATCGGCATCTGCCAGCACGGTGCGCTGGCCTTGCAACGCCGCATGTGCGGCCAGATTGGTGGCGATCGTGGTCTTGCCGACGCCGCCTTTGGAGGCGGCCACCAGGACTGTCTTCATGCACGCCTCGCTTCCGGGAGCAAGCCGGCAGCGTACACCGCGGCAAGGTGAGGAAGTAGTCGAAACGCGTTAAACGCACTGCTGCGGGACAGGCAGCGACAGCGCAGACCTTCAGCCGATGCGCGCAAGGCCTTGCGCCGCAGCTGTGCGTGGCAACGATGGAAGCCTGGCACGGCGCAAGATCGTCCACGCGTATCGCTCAGCCGCGGCGTCGCAATGCAGCATGGCGCCGATGTTGCAGGTGTTGGCGTATCACAGCCCGAACAAGCGCAAGCGTGTGCCTGCGGCGCCAGCGCGCTCTGGCTGCTGCAAGCGTTACGGCTTCACGCCACCAGCCGCGCCAGCAGCCAGGCCCACGCAGGCAGCGTCAGCAACGACAGCAGGATGCTGTAGCCGACCATCGCTGCAGCCAGGCGCGGGGCCAGCCGGTGCGAAATGGCCAGCGCGGCGGCGGTGATCATGGTGGGCATGGCCGATTCGAGCACGTTGGTCTGCAGCATCTGCCCATGCAGGCCCAGCCCCCAGGACAACGGCAGGGCCAGGACCGGCATCAGCAGCAGCTTGAACACCAGGCCCACAGCCAAGGGCTTGAGTTCGTCGGCAGGCAGGCGCAGCTGCAGCGAAAAGCCCACCGACAGCATCACCAGCGGCAACATCGCATCGGCCAGATTCTTCAGGCCCGAGCCAATCCAGGCCGGCGGTTGCTCGGGCATCAGGGTCAAGGCGAACAGCAGCGCCCACAACGGCGGGAACTGCAGCACGCGCATCGCGATCAGCCGTGCGGTCGGCGGGGTATCGCCGCTGTACCGGGCCAGCACATACAGCCCGAACGTGGACAGCAACACGAAGGTGCCGAACTGGTCGTAGACCACTGCATACGGCAGCGCGTGATCGCCGATCAGCGCGCGCACCATCGGAAAGCCGATGAAGCTTGAATTGGTAAACACCACACACATCAGCAGCGCGGCGTATTCGGCGCGGCCCAAGCGCAACAGGCGGCTGCAACCCCACAGCAACGGCACGATGATGGCGGTCAGCAGCCATGGCGTGGCAATCACCCCACCGAGCGACGCATCCAGATGCAGGCGCGGGACATAGGTCAGCACCGACGCCGGCAGGCAGATGTACAGCACGATGCGGTTGAGCACATCGGCGCTGTTGTCCGGCAACACCCGCAGGCGGGCGAACAGCAGGCCCAGCCCCAACATGGCCAGAATCAAGGCAAATGCATCTACCGCCATGCGCGATCGTGTCCGTTGGAAAGCGATGCACAGGATCGCATAGCGCGCGGTGCGCGCATCGGTGGATGCGTTGGCCTGGCTGGGGTGCAAGGTGCACGCCACCCGAGCTCCGGTCACCGCGGAGCTGCCACGACCGCATCGTTTCCCTATGCGGAAGCCAGCGTATCGAACACGCGGCGCCCTCGCCGCTCCGGACAATGCGTTGGTCAAACACGTCCTTGCACCGTGTTCCGCGATGGTGGGCGGACCAGGCCGTGGAGCAAGCTTGCAGCGCCGAGTGCGCGACACGCCGTGAACCCGTCCGTGGAGGCTCGATGGCGGGATCCATGCCGCCAACGGTCCCGCGATCGGCAAGCACAGCGCATCAGACAGTTCGTTGGTGACTCGATTGAAGGAGCGAGGACGCCGCGCCAGCCAGGCGACCTGCTGCTGTCTTAGCTCTGCGCATCGACCATCTCAACTGGTCCTTGCGCCCGCCGTCGCGGGACCTTACGCGGCACGGCTGCCGCGCAAGCGCCTACAAAGACGTACTTGCAGCGTGTCCTGCGATGGTGGGCGGACAAGGGCCCCGCAGCCACGCCACAGACCAACGCGTTGCTCTCCCGCATCGACCTCGCAACGTCGGCACGCCAAAGTTTTGAGCCGTGATTGGAATCAGGCGCAGACCTGCTCAGCCTTTCACCGAACTCGCGGAATCAACGTTAGACGTCTTCGTTTCAAGTAGCGGCAGGCCGACGCGCCAGATGGCGCCTGGCGTATCGGCCAATGGCGGCAACCGGTCGATTCACTGCACAAGCCGCGCTGCAGGAACTCCCGCAGCGCGGCGAAGCGCTTACGGAAACGCTGGCGGGTTGGCCTGCCAGGCCGCAAAGACCTCGGCCAGGCTGGCGCGCTCTGCCTCGCGCCATTCCGGCAACAGGCTGGCGTAGTTGGCGGTACTGCTCCAACGGTCCGGCCAGGTGCGCACGGCTGCGGCATACCACTCGACCGCCTCCTGCTTGCGTCCGGCGCGCCAGAGCGCCAGTGCAGCCGTGGTCGGCAGCCATTCCGGCGTGGCCGGACGGCCATTGGCCAGGTTGGCCCATTGCTGCAGCGCCTTGTCGGGCTGGTCGGCACGCAGCAGGTCCCATCCATAGTTCCAGGTGATGGCCCGGTACTGCTGGCTGCCGTTGGAGACCAGCGCCAGCGCGCCCTGATACAACTCATCGCCCAACTGGGTGCGCCCACCGGCGTAGGCCAGCGCCGCCAACTGCGCGCGCGGGTCGGCCGCGCGGGCGTCACGTTGCACCATCGCCGCCAGCCGGTCGACGACTGCATCGCCCTGGCCCTGTACGGCCACCACGGCCTTGGTGGTACCGCGGTCTTCGTCGAAATAGAACTCCTTGGGCTTGGGCAAGCTCTGCGCCTGCGCCAACGACCACACCCCTCCGAGCAGGGCCAGAGCGGCCCACGCGTATTTCCTTTTCACTGTGTTTTCCCCTGACAGCAAACGACCCCTTCCCGTCCCCATCCTACCCGCAGCGCGTCGGCTGCGCATCCGCACAGGGACGGGCGCGGAAAAGCTGACTGTTACACTTTGCACCGCCGTTTTGGAATCCGTCGGGTGCGTCAGATAGTTTCAGATGACATGCACCGGGGCCCAGCCACCCTTTCCGGGCACGCCATGACCAGTACCGCTGCGCTTTCTTCTCCCGACTCTGCCAACACGCCGGAGCTCGGCCGGGTGGATGCGGACTACACGCTGGACCACAAGTACACGCGCACCGATGGGCGCATCTACCTGTCCGGTGTGCAGGCGCTGGTGCGGCTGCCGCTGCTGCAGCGCCTGCGCGATGACGCCGCCGGGCTGGAGACCGCCGGCTTCATCAGCGGCTACCGCGGCAGCCCGCTGGGCGGGCTGGACCTGGAACTGTGGCGGGCGCGCAAACACCTGGACGCGGCCAAGGTCACCTTCACTCCAGGTCTGAACGAGGACCTTGCCGCCACCATGGTGTGGGGCACCCAGCAGACCAACCTGTTCCCCGGCGCGAACGTGCAGGGCGTCTACGGCATGTGGTACGGCAAAGGGCCGGGCGTGGACCGCAGCGGCGACGTCTTCAAGCACGGCAATGCCGCCGGCACCTCGCCGTTTGGCGGCGTGCTGGCGCTGGCCGCCGACGACCATGCCTGCCGCAGCTCGACCCTGCCGCACGGGTCCGAAGACGAATTCGTCAGCGCGATGATGCCCATCCTCAATCCGGCCGGAGTACAGGACATCCTGGACATGGGCCTGCTCGGCTGGGCGATGAGCCGCTACACCGGGCGCTGGATCGGCTTCAAGACGATTGCCGAAACGGTGGAATCGTCCGCCTCGGTGGACGTGAACCCGTTCGCGCGCACCATCGTGCTGCCGGAGGATTTCGCACTGCCGCCGGGCGGCTTGAGCATCCGCTGGCCGGACCCGCCGGTGGACCAGGAGATGCGCCTGCACCGGTATGCGATCGCCGCCGCGCAAGCCTTTGCGCGCGCAAACCACATCGACAAGGTGGTGCTGGATTCACCAAATGCGCGACTGGGCATCGTCACCACCGGCAAGAGCTACCTGGACGTGCTGCAGGCGCTGGAATACCTGGGCCTGGACGCGCAGGCCTGCGCGCAGATCGGCATCCGCGTCTACAAGGTCGGCATGACCTGGCCGCTGGAGCCGGTAGGGATCAGCGCGTTTGCGCAGGGGCTTGAAGACATCGTGGTGGTGGAAGAGAAAAAGGCCTTCATCGAGCGCCAGATGAAGGAACTGTTCTACAACTGGCCGGCCAGCGCCGGCGCGCGGCCGAGCATTGTCGGCAAGTACGATGAGCAGGGCGCGTGGATCCTGCCGTCCACCGGCGAACTGACGCCGGCCACCATCGCGGCGGTGATCGGCAGGCGCATCCTGCGCCTGCTGCAATCGAGCACGATCAATACCGATTCGATCCAGCAGCGGCTGCGCTGGATGGACGCCAAGGAAGCGGAAATGGCTTTGCCGCGCGCGCAATTCCCGCGCGTGCCGCATTACTGCTCCGGCTGCCCGCACAACACCTCCACCGCCGTGCCGGAAGGCTCGCGCGCGCTGGGCGGTATCGGTTGCCACTACATGGTGACCTGGATGAACCGCGCCACCGACACCTTCACCCACATGGGCGGCGAAGGTGTCACGTGGTCCGGGCAGGCGCCGTTTACCGACACCCCGCACGTGTTCCAGAACCTGGGCGATGGCACGTATTTCCATAGCGGCTCACTGGCGATCCGGCAGTCGGTCGCCACCGGCGTCAACATCACCTACAAGATTCTCTACAACGATGCGGTGGCGATGACCGGCGGGCAGCCGGTGGACGGCACGCTCACCGTGCCGGACATCGCCCACCAGCTGCGCGCCGAAGGCATCCATGAGATTGCGGTGGTCAGCGACGACATTGGCAAGTGGACGCGGCGGCGCGAGCTGTTTCCGCCTGAGGTCGCGTTTCACGATCGTGGCGAACTGGATGCCGTGCAGCAGCATCTGCGCACCGTCAAGGGCGTGTCGATCCTGATCTTCGACCAGACCTGCGCCACCGAGAAACGCCGCCGTCGCAAGCGCGGCAAGCTGGTCGATCCGCCAAAGCGGGTGATGATCAATTCGCTGGTGTGCGAAGGCTGCGGCGATTGCGGCGAGAAAAGCTTTTGCGTGTCGGTGTTGCCGAAGGAAACCGAATTCGGGCGCAAGCGCCAGATCGACCAGTCCAACTGCAACAAGGATTATTCGTGCGTCGCGGGCTTTTGCCCGAGCTTTGTCACCGTGCATGGCGGTGCCCCGCGCAAGGGCAAGCGGCGCGACGCCAGCACGCTGCTGGACACGCTTCCCTCACCGCCCAAGCGCACCGCGCTGGAACGGCCCTGGAACATCCTGATCACCGGCGTCGGCGGCACCGGCGTGGTGACCATCGGCGCGCTGCTCGGCATGGCCGGGCACCTGGAAGGCAAGGGCGCCACGGTGCTGGACCAGACCGGCCTGGCACAGAAAGGCGGCGCGGTGACCACGCATATCCGCATCGCACGCCAGCCCGCCGACATCCACGCCGTGCGCATCGCCGCCGGCGAAGCAGACCTGGTGCTGGGCTGCGACATGGTGGTGGTCAACGATTATTGGGCGCTCTCCAAGGTGCGCGATGGCCGCACCCAGGTGGTGCTCAACACCTACGAAGCAATGCCGGGCACGTTCACCACGCAACCGGACCTGCAGTTTCCCGCTGCCGAGATCATCGCCGGTGTGCGCACTGCGCTCGGTGGCCAGGAGCCGTTGTTGCTGGATGCCACGCAGCTGGCAACGGCGTTGCTGGGCGACGCCATCGCCAGCAATCTGTTCGTGCTTGGCTACGCGTGGCAGCACGGGTTGGTGCCGCTATCGCATGCGGCGCTGATGCGCGCGATCGAACTCAATGGTGCAGCCGTTGCGATGAATCAGCAGGCGTTCGCCTGGGGGCGCCTGGCGGCGATCGATCTGCCGGCGGTGCAACGCGCTGCGGGTCTGGCCGGTGCCGACGCGCCTGCACATCTGCATGGCGATACACCGCATGCACGCGGACCAGGCAGCTGGGAAGAGCACGATCTCAGCGGCCAGAGCGCACCGCGTGCGCTGGCACAGACCGACGGCAGCACGTTGCATGGCGAGGTCGCTGCACCGGCCGCGCCGCTCGACGACGAGCAGTTGGCGCATTCGCTGGACGAGGCCATCGCGCGTCGCGTCGCGTTCCTGACCGACTACCAGGATGCGGCCTACGCGCAGCGTTATCGCAGCCTGGTCGAGCGCGTACGCACGCACGAGCTGCAGCGCGTGCCCGGCAGCAGCGCACTGACCGAGGCGGTGGCCCGGTACGCCTTCAAGCTGATGGCCTACAAGGACGAATACGAGGTGGCGCGGCTGTATACGCGTGGCGATTTCCAGCGCCGGTTGCAACAACAGTTCGAGGGCGACTACACGCTGCGCTTCCACCTGGCGCCGCCGTTGCTGGCAAAGAAAGACGCACACGGCAACCTGATCAAACGCGAGTACGGGCCGTGGATGTTCACCGCCTTCAAGCTGCTGGCGCGGTTGAAGTTCCTGCGTGGCGGCAAGTTCGACGTCTTCGGCTACAGCGAAGAACGGCGTGGCGAGCGTCGGCTGATTGCCGATTACAGCGCAACCGTGGACATGCTGCTGGAACGGCTGGATGCCGATAACGTGGGCTTGGCCGCGCAGATCGCCAGCATTCCGGAACACATTCGCGGCTATGGCCACGTCAAGCATGCGCATCTGCAGGAAGCCAGGGCGCGCGAAGCCGCGCTGCTGGCGCAGTGGCGTAATCCCAAGGCGTTGCACGTGGTGCAGGCGGCCTGATGTCACCGAACGATTACATCCTTTTGATGTAGTCGCTCGGCGACATTCGGTTTAATCCCGCTACATACGGCAGCTGGCGCATCCACTCAATGGGGCTTCAGTCGAAATGCGGCCCACGCATCAGTCGAATCGGTCCGCGTGCGGTGGCAGGGTCCACAGTTCGACCCTGCTGGGTGATCCGTACCAGGCCTCTGCCTGCGGCAGCTGCGGCCACCGCACGCACCTGGGGCATCAGGCTTCGCCACACCGCCGCGTCATCGCTCAAGGCACGCGCGACTTCCGAGGGACAGATCGATTGCTCGGGCCGACGTTGCGCAAGCAGGTGCCGGATCAACGCGGCCACCTGCGCATCATCGGGCGACTGCACGCCCGCCCCGCGGGATCACAATGGGCGCAGCAGGCGCAGGCCGAACCAATCCTTGGCATCGTTCCAGCCGTGGGTGACCTTGAGCCCGGCTGCGGCAGCCAGTTCGGCAAAGCGCGCGTCGGTGTATTTGCAGCTGTATTCGACCTGCATCGCTTCGCCTTCGGCAAACGCGATGTCCTTGCCGCCAACCTGCACGCGCTGCGCGCGTTGGCTGATCAGGAAGGTTTCGATGCGGCCGCGCTCACGGACATACACCGCGTGGTGACGGAAACCGTCCAGATCGAAATCGCTCCCGATCTCGCGATTGAGCCGCGCCAGCAGGTTCAAGGTGAACTCGGCGGTGATACCGGCTGCGTCGTTGTAGGCCGCTTCGATCAGCCCGGCGTCCTTGTCCAGATCGATGCCGATCAGGGCGCAACCGTCGCTGCCCATGGTCTGGCGCATCGCGTCCAGCAGTTCGATCGCGGCCGCGTCGGCGAAATTGCCGAGCGTGGAGCCGGGGAAGAACACCACGTGCCGCCGCGCCGGGCGCTGCGCATCGGGCAGGCGCAGCGGCTTGGTGAAGTCGGTGCACACCGGCAACATCTGGATCTGCGGAAATTGCTGGGCCAGCCGCGCAGTGCTTTCCAGCAGCGCGGTGCGCGAGATTTCCAGCGGCGTGTAGGCCACCACATCGCGCAGGCCCTGCAGCAGCAATTCGGTCTTGCGGCCGCTGCCGCTGCCGTATTCGACCACATGCACGCCGGCGCCGATCGCCTGTGCGATCGAGCCCATGCTGGCTTCCAGCAAACCCAGCTCGGTCCTGGTGAGGTAATACTCCGGCTGCTGCGTAATGGCTTCGAACAGTTGCGAGCCGCGCGCATCGTAGAAATATTTCGACGGCAGCGTCTTGGGCGTTTGCGACAACCCCGCCAGTGCATCGGCGGTGATGTCGTCCGGCTGCGGGCGCAGGTCGGTCAGCGCGGCGTGCGCGCGTTGCAGGGCATGGGCGGCGGCGTTCAAGGCAGATCCTTGGCAAGGCGCACGCCGGCAAACTGCCAACGCGCATCGGAGGGGAAAAAGTTGCGGTAACTGGCACGCAGATGGCTGGCCGGGCTGGCGCAACTGCCACCACGCAAGACCCATTGCGCATTCATGAATTTGCCGTTGTATTCGCCCAGCGACCCGGGCCACGGGGTAAAGCCTGGATACGGCAGGTACGCACTACCGGTCCACTCCCAGACATCGCCGAACAGCTGCTGGATACCGGTGTCCACTGCTTCGGCGCCACGCGGATGCAACGCATCGGTGTCGACGAAATTGCCCTGTACCGGCACGCCGGTCGCGGCCTGCTCCCACTCGGCTTCGGTGGGAAGGCGCGCACCGGCCCAGCGCGCGAACGCATCGGCTTCGAACAGGCTCAGATGACAGACCGGCGCGTGTGGATCGCGCGTGCGCCAGCCGTCCAGCGTGAACTCGCGGCCATCGGCATCCCAATACAAGGGATGTTGCCAACCCTGCGCCTGCACCATCGCCCAGCCATCGCTGAGCCAGGCACCGGCACTGCGGTAGCCGCCGTCATCGATGAATTGCTGGAACTCGGCGTTGGTGACCACACGGCTGGCCAGCGCATGCGCACCGACCAGCACGCGATGGCGTGGCGATTCGTTGTCGTAGGCGAAGCTGTCGGCCTGTGGCCATGCAGCGGCGCCGATCTGGACGATCTGCTCGTCGCGCGCATGCCAGCGCAGCGGGCTGGCAACGGCCGCAGGCGGTGTGGGCAGGTCACGGTAGGCCGGCTGCAACGGGTTGCTCCACAGCGCATGCTTGATATCGGTCAGCAGCAACTCCTGGTGTTGCTGCTCGTGCTGGATGCCGAGCTGCACGACGGTGCAGGCCTGTGCATCGAGCAGGCCCTCGCGCAAGCGCTGTTGCATCTGCCTATCGACCGCAGCACGGTAGTCGCGTACCTGCTGCAACGAGGGGCGCGAAAGCACGCCGCGGCGGGCCCGCGCATGCATCGGCCCCACGCTCTGGTAGTAGCTGTTGAACAGGAAGTCCCAGGCCGGGTCGAACACGCGGTACGCCGGATCGGCCTGCAGCACGAAGCGTTCGAAAAACCAGGTGGTGTGCGCCAGATGCCATTTGCTCGGGCTCGCGTCCGGCATGCTCTGCACCATCGCGTCTTCGGCGCTCAAGGGTGCGGCGAGACGGTCGCTCAGCGCGCGGGTCTGCGCGTAGCGTTCCAGCAGCATCAACTGCTGTTGCTGGAGGTGGCCCAGCAGAGGTGAGAGTGCAGACATCGCCCTATGCTTGGGGAGCGCCCGTGAACGTGCCGTGTGGGCAGCGTGGCAGCCAGCGGTAAGCTGTGGGCATGTCATCGCCATCTCTGTCCAGTACGCTTGCTGCGCCCCTCGCGTGGGCCCAGCGTCAGCAGGCGTTCGCGCTGCCTTCCGGGGTCATCCATCTGGATGCGGCGTCGCGTGGTCCGTTGTTGCGCGCCATGCAGACCGTTGCGCACCAGGCGGTCGATGCAATGGCCACACCATGGCGGTTGCCGTTCGATACCTGGTTACAGCAGATCGAGCAGGTGCGCGGACTTGCGGCCGCGCTATTGGACGGCGATGCCGATGCGGTGGCCATGGTGCCGTCGGCCGCGCACGGCCTGGCCACGGCCGCGCGCAATCTGCCTGTGCAAGCCGGCGACGCAGTGCTGGTGCTGGAAGGGCAATTTCCGTCCAATCTGTTGATCTGGCAGCGCCGCTGCGCAGAGACCGGCGCGCATCTGGTGGCGGTGCCCGCCACCGCTGGCGGCAGCTTGACCGATGCAGTGCTGCAGACCATTGCCGACACGCCTGCGCTGCGGATTGCCAGCTTGCCGCATGCGTACTGGCTGGACGGGCGAATGCTGGATCTGGACCGCATCAGTGCCGCCGTGCAGGCACGCGGCGCTGCCCTGGTGCTGGACCTGAGCCAGAGCCTGGGGGTGTTGCCACCGGATCTGCCGCGCTGGCAACCGGATTTCGTAGTCAGCGTCGGGCACAAATGGTTGCTCGGGCCGATGGGATTGGCGTGGCTGTGGGTCGCACCGCAGTGGCGCACGGACGGGCTGCCGATCGAAGAACACTGGATCGGCCGCGATGCGGGCAGCAGTTGGGAATTTCCGGTGGCCAGCGCGCCGCGGTATCGCAGCGGTGCACGCCGATTCGATGCGGGCGGGGTTGCCGACCCATTGCGGGTCGCAATGGCCACGGTGGCCCTGCAACAACTCACCGCGTGGCAGCCGGCGCGCATCGCAGCGGCGTTGGGCGAGTTGACTGCGCATTGGGACGCCGCCCTGCAGGCGCGCGGCGTGGGCAGCTGGTGCACGCCCGGACATGCGCCGCATCTCACCGCACTGCAGCCGCCGGCAGCGGCATTGGATGCGGTGGCAGAGGCGCTCGGCGCGAGTGGCGTGATCTGCACGCGTCGGCATGGACGTCTGCGCATCGCGCCACATTTGAGCGTCACCGACCACGCGTTATCACAGGTCATTGCAGCGCTGCCGGATGGGTGAGGCGGCGCGCAGGCATCGCTGGCCAGGCATCTGCAGCGGTACTGGTTGCAACACATGTACGCAGGCCTGCGCGTCGTCAGGCAGCACCGGCAAGGCTCCATCGCAGGCCAGCGCGCTCTACGAACGACAATTGGCGCAAGGATCAGTGGCAGCGAAGCGGCGCGCTCGGTTTTCAGCGATTGAACGCCGCGTCACTGCCGCTGGCTGATCCGCAACCCACGCGGCGTTACCCATCGCTCGGCGCCTTCGAACACCGCCTGCACCAGCAGCGCAAGCACGGCAGCGGGAATGGCGCCTTCCAAAATCAGGCCGATATCGTCCAGGCGGATGCCGGTGAGAATCGGTTGGCCATAGCCGCCCGCACCGATCAGCGCACCCAGCGTGGCGGTGCCCACATTGATCACCGCCGCGGTCTGGATGCCGGCCACGATCGTGCGGCGGGCCAGCGGCAGTTCCACCCGCCACAGGCGTGTCCACGCGGGCAATCCGATGGCGTGCGCAGTCTGGCGCAGTTCGCGTGGGATCGAGGTCAGCCCTGCATGGGTGTTGCGCACGATCGGCAGCAGGCTATACAAGAACAGCGCGGCAATCGCCGGCTTGGCGCCGATGCCGAACAGCGGAATCATGAAGACGAATACCGCCAACGACGGCAGCGTCTGCAGCACACCGGTCAACGACAACACCACCTGCCCCAGACGTGGACGCCGCGCCGCCAGCACGCCCAACGGCAGCGCAAGCAGCAACGCCAGACCCAAAGAAATACCCACCAACGCCAGATGCTCGCGCGTATGCCGCAGCAGCCGCGTCAAACGCGAGTCCGTTTCAGAGGCCGGCGTGACGCCCAGCCAACGCGCGGCAACCGCCGCTTCGGACTGCCGCTCCAGTTTGACCTGTGCATTGAGCCGTTGCATGGTCGCTTCATCGATACGTCCTTGCAGCCCCCGCAAGGCCTGCAGCATCGCCGGCGAGCGGTGCGCCAGGTCCTTGCGATACACAAAAATCGCCTGGTAGTCCGGGAAATAATGGCGGTCGTCGCGTAGCACCTGCAGCTGGTAATACGGAATTTCCGCATCGGTGCTGTACAGATCGGTGACCTCGATGGCGCCGCTCTGCAACGCGCGATAGGCCAGGTCGTGATCCAGCCCGGTCGCGGCCTGCGGCAGCGCGTACGCCGCGCGCACGCCCGGCCAGCCATCGGCGCGCTGCATGAACTCATTGCTCAGACCGATCTTGAGGCTGGGATGCCGTGCAAGATCCGACAACGAGGCGATGCCCAATGCCTGCGCACGTTCGCGCTTCATACCGAAGGCATAGGTGTTCTGGAAACCCAGCGAATCGGTCATCGCCAGCCCGCGTGCGTCGAGTGCGGCACGCAGCTCGGCCTGGCTGGCGTTGGGCAGTTGCAGCAGCTCCTGTGCCAGCGTGCCGGTGTATTCGGCATACGCGTCGATCTGCCCGGTCTCCAGCGCCCGCCACAGGATGCGCGTGCCACCGAGTTGTGCGCGGTGCTGCACGTCTACACCATCACGTTTGCCGGCGGCGGTGGCGATTTCGCCAAGAATCACCGCTTCGGTGAAGTTCTTCGACCCAATGGTGACCTGCGCGGCCTGCGCGCTAACACTGCAGATCAGCCACACCACGGCGATGAGCGCACGCGCCATCATGCGGCATCGCCAATGCTGCGCTGGGCGGTGAGAAAGCGCTGCACGAACGCATCGGCCGGCTGCTCCAGCAGATCGCGCGCACGGCCTTGCTGCACGATGCGGCCGGCGCGCATCAGCACCAGGTTGTCGGCCAGATAGGCGGCTTCGGCCACGTCATGCGTCACCAGCACCACGGTCTTGCCCAGCTGCGCGAACAGTTCGCGCATCTGCGCCTGCAGGTCGTAGCGCACGATGGGATCGAGCGCGCCGAGTGGTTCGTCCAGCAACAAGGCCGGCGGGTCCAGCATCAATGCACGAATCAGCCCCACGCGCTGGCGTTGACCACCGGAGAGTTCGGCCGGGTAGCGCGCCAGCAACTGCGTTGGCAATTGGCACAGGGCGCACAAGACATCCAGACGCGCCTCGATGCGTTCCCGCGCCCAGCCCAGCGTCTGTGCCAGCAAGGTCACGTTGCTGCGTGCATCCAGATGCGGAAACAAGCCGCCTTCCTGGATGACGTAGCCGATGCGTTGCCGTTGCGCCTGCAGGTTGGCGCGCTGCAACGGGGTGCCGTCGAAAGCGACCGTGCCGCTGTCCGGCCACTCCAGCCCGACCAGCATGCGCAGCACGGTGGATTTGCCGGCGCCGCTCGGGCCGATCAATGCGGTCGTGATGCCGCTGGCAAACGTCAGCGAGACAGCATCGAGTGCGATGGCCTGGCCGTAGCGGCGGCTGACCCGGTCGAGAGTGAACATGCGGCCGAGCTTGCCGAAGGCAGCGTCAGCCACGCGCGAAGGTGTGCATCAGCGGGGCGGCGCCAGCAGTTCGCGTGCACTCAGGTAGCCGTCGCCATCGGCATCCTGGCGCGCGAAGCGCGCGATCAAGGTGGCACGATGCGCCGCACGGGTGATCGGCTTGCCGCGACGGCCCGGCAGTTCATCGCCTTCCAGCACGCCATCGTGATCGGTATCGCGTTGATCGAAGGCGTAGCTCATCCAGGCTAGATATTCGTCCAGGCTCACCCGCCCATCGCCATCGGTATCCATGCGCTGCAGATATTGCTGGCTGTCCTGGACCTGGGCCTGCGCGGCAATCGCCGGCACACAGGCACACCACACAACCAGCAAGGCACGCACGATCACGCCACGCGCCCGGTGTATACGCACCACAGCGCGCCTGCCGCCCGGGTTACGCACCACTCAGCGCATACCCCTTGAGCCGCGCCGCATACGCCTGCAACGCGGCATTGCCGCTGGCCTCGGCCTCATGGCACCACTGCTGCAATTGCCGGAGCCGTTCGGACGCATCGTGGCTGCGCGCTTCCAGTACCGCGGTCAGCCGCGCACGGTACTCGACCAGCGTGCGCATGCGCGGACGCTGCGCCACCCATGCCTGCAACTGTGCACGCGCATCCGGCTTGAGCCAGCGCCCGTCGTCGACCAGGCCCTTGCGCAGGCGACGCGGCAGCAACTCGCGCAGCTTGGCGCCGGTGACGGCCGCCTCTTCGCGCAACGCCGGCTTGAGCACATTGCGCTGGTAGTCGGTCATGGCCTGGAACCGGTGCGAGAGCAGCGCCTTGAGCGTGTCGGCATCGGGCACGGCGATATTGGGGCGGATATCCAGCGACGGCGCCACCCGCAACACCTTGGCAAGGCCCAGTGCCTGCAAGCCGCGAATGGCGACCCAACCGATATCCAGCTCCCAACGCCGCATCGAAAACCGCGCCGAGCTCGGGAAGGCATGATGGTTGTTATGCAATTCTTCGCCACCGATCCACAGCGCCCAGGGCGTGAGGTTGGTGGAGGTGTCGGCCGATTCGAAATTGCGATAGCCCCACCAGTGGCCCAGGCCGTTGACCACACCGGCGGCCCAGAACGGAATCCACGCCATCTGGATTGCCCACAACGCAATTCCCGGCAATCCGAACAACACCGAGTTGATCACCAGCAACGCCATCGGGCCGGCGTTGGCATGCGGCGTGTACAGATGCCGTTCGATCCAGTCGCTGGGCGCGCCCTTGCCGTATTGCTCGATGTCGGCACGCTCGGCACGCGCCTGCCGATACAGCTCCACACCGCGCCAGAACACCTGGCCGATGCCCTTGGTCTGCGGGCTGTGCGGGTCTTCCTCGGTCTCGACCTTGGCGTGATGCTTGCGATGGATCGCGACCCATTCGCGGGTGATCATCGAGGTAGTCAACCAGGTCCAGAAGCGGAAGAAATGCGCGATGGCCGGATGGAAATCCACACCGCGATGCGCCTGGCTGCGATGCAGGTACAAGGTCACTGCAAAGATGGTGAGCTGGGTGAAGACTAGCAGCACCGCCAGCATGCCCCACGCGCCCAGCCCTGCCACGCCGGAAGTCAGAACGTCGATGATCGGATCGGACAACATCGGCATCTCCACAGCAGCGCTCTCCATTTGATGCAGACATGATGGGGGCGATCGCGGCAAACTTCACCCTTCGGATGCGTAGGGTTGCACCTACATTTCTAAAGCGGTTCAGACCCCCTTCCCCACTTCCGTCTGCTGTCACCCGTATGACTGTTGCCACCGAACATGCTGCCGATTCCACTGTCGTTACCAACGCCGCCCAGCTGATCGAACTCGACCAGGCCAGCGTGATGCGCGGCCAGGTCCGGGTCCTGCATGCGCTGAGCCTGCGCATCGCGCTGGGGCAGCACACCGCGATCCTGGGGCCCAATGGCTGCGGCAAATCGTCCTTCATCAAATTGATCACGCGCGAGTTGTACCCGCTAGCGCGCGCCGACGGTCTGCCCGCAGTGAAGGTGATGGGACAAACGCGCTGGCAGGTGGATCGCCTGCGCTCGCAATTGGGCATCGTCACCGGCGATCTGAGCGTCAATCTGGCCGACATGCCCGGGCTGGATGTGGAAAGCGCGGTGCTCTCCGGATTCTTCGCCAGCTACGTGGTGCCGCCGCATCGCGAGATCAGCGACGACATGCGTGCACGCGCGCGCGAAGCGCTGGCGCTGGCGCGCGCATTGCCGCTGGTGGACCGGCAATTTGCGCAATTGTCGGCCGGCGAAACGCGCCGTGTGCTGATTGCGCGTGCGCTGGTCAATCGCCCGCAGGCGTTGCTGCTGGACGAGCCGTCCACCGGGCTGGATCTGGTGGCACGCCAGCACCTGCTCGAGACGATGCGGCACCTCGCCCGGCAAGGCATCACGCTGGTGCTGGTGACCCATCACATCGAAGAAATCGTGCCGGAGATCGAACGGGTGATCCTGCTGCGCGCCGGCAAGGTGGTGGCCGACGGCACGCGTGAGGCGCTGCTCACCGATGCCAGCCTGTCGGCCGTGTTCGATGGCCCGGTGCGGGTGCAGCGTGATGGCGCGCGCTGTTGGGCAACGGTGGGCGAGTAAGGGCCACCCATCCCGCAGCTCGCGCAGGCCGTGTCCTTGCACGAGCTGCCAGCGATGCTCCGCATCGCGATGGCGAAGCGCTCCGGACGGGCGCACAACCGCGTCACAACCACGCTCTGCAGACATGACCTTGGACACGGGACGCCGCCGCGGCGCTTGCGCTTAGACTCGCCGCACACACAGACAGGAGTCGTCCGATGGCCCAGTGGTATTTCCATAACCCCGGACAGGCCGACCGTCTCGGCCCCCTCGACGATGCCAGCGCTCGCGCGCATGCGCAGCGCCAACCCGATGCGCTCGCCTGGCGCGACGGGCTCGATGGCTGGACGCCGGCCCGTCAGCTGGCCGAGCTGCAGGGGGGCGGTAGCGTGCCGCCGCCGTTGACCGGCATGAGCGGGCGCGCAGATGAGATCGACTACCGCATCGTCGGCAACGACATGCAGTTCGTCGAAGTCGAGCTGGACCCCGGCGAAAGCGCCATCGCCGAGGCCGGTGCGCTGATGTACAAGGACGCGGCGGTGCAGATGGACACCGTGTTCGGCGACGGCTCGCATGCCGGTCAAAGTGGCGGCGGGCTGATGGGCAAGCTGCTGTCGGCCGGCAAACGCGTGGTCACCGGCGAAAGCATGTTCACCACCGTGTTCACCCACGCCGGCAGCGGCAAGGCCAAGGTCGCCTTCGCCGCACCCTACCCGGGCACGGTGCTGGCGCTGCGCCTGTCCGAGCATGGCGGCCAGCTGATCTGCCAGAAGGACAGCTTTTTGGCCGGCGCGCGCGGGGTATCGCTGGGCATCGCCTTCCAGCGCAAGATCCTCACCGGCCTGTTCGGCGGCGAGGGCTTCATCATGCAGAAGCTCGAAGGCGACGGCTGGGTGTTCGTGCATGCAGGCGGCACGGTCGTCGAACGCGAGCTGGGCCCGGGCGAGCGTATCGACGTGGACACCGGCTGCGTGGTGGCCTACCACGCCGGCGTGGACATGGACGTGCGCCGCGTTGCTGGCCTGAAGAGCATGTTCTTCGGCGGCGAAGGCGTGTTCCTGGCCACCCTCACCGGCCCGGGCAAGGTCTGGCTACAATCGCTGCCGTTCTCGCGCATGGCCGGCCGCATGCTGCAGGCCGCCCCGCAAGCCGGCGGCCAACAGCGCGGCGAAGGCTCGGTGCTGGGCGGCCTGGGGCGGTTGCTGGATGGCGATAACCGCTTCTGACCTACATCCGGCGCGGCCGCGCCCATCTCAGGAGGGCGGCGGCATCACGTTCATCACCGCCAGTGTCATCGCTTCCACGCCGGTCCGGATGCTTGGCTGCGGCACCGGCGCGAAGTCCGGCGAATGGTTCACCGGAATGCGCTCGCCCGTTTGCCGGGCCTGCTGCAGCCACTGCGGATCGAGTCCACCGATGCCGAAGTAGAACGACGGCACGCCGGCAGCGACGAAGGCCGAATAGTCTTCGCTGGCGGCACTCGGTTCGCGCTGGCGCTCGGCATCGACCCCGAACGCCTGCGCGAAAACCGCCCCGGTACGCTCGGCCAGCGCTGCATCGTTGATCACCGCCCTGGACCCGCGCTCGCCCAGGGCGATCTGCGGTACCGGCGCGCCGGCCATCTGCGCACTGGCCAGCGCGGTACGTCGCACGCCGTCGAGCAGCTTGTCGCGCACCTGAGGGTCGTGGCTGCGGATGGTGCCGCGCAGCTGCGCGCGGTCTGGGATGACGTTGCCGGCCGTGCCGGCGTTGAACGCTCCAATACTGACCACGCCAAACGCAGCCGGGTCTTTTTCGCGACTGATCACGCTCTGCACATCGACAACGAAGCGCGCCGCGATCAGGATCGGATCGATCGTCGCGGCGGGCATCGCCCCATGCCCGCCCTTGCCTTGGAACACCACCTCCAGCGCATCGGAGTTGGAGGTCACCGCCCCGGCCTTGTAGAACACATGGCCGTAGGCATCCGGACCGACATGCAGGGCAAAGCCGTAGTCCGGCTTGCCGAACCGGGCAAACAGGCCATCGTCAAGCATCGCCTGCGCACCGCGACCCTTTTCCTCCGCTGGTTGGGCGATGAACATCAGCGTGCCGCGCCATTGGGCGCGCAGCTGCACCAAGGTTGCGGCCGTGCCGACCCAGGCCGCCATGTGAATGTCGTGACCGCAGGTATGCGCCACATAGGTATCGCGGTCACTGGACTGCAGATGGACGTCGCTGGCGTACGCCAGCCCCGTGGTTTCCCGCATCGGCAACGCATCTAGTTCAGTGCGCACCATGATCGTGGGGCCGGGGCCATTGTGATACATCGCCACCAGCCCAGTCCGGCCAATGCCCGCGCTGACCTGAAACCCCAGCGCGCGCATTTCCTTGGCCAGCCGTTGCGCAGTCGCGGTTTCCTCGAAGCCCAGTTCGGGGTGCTGGTGCACGGTCCGGTATAGCGCCTCCCAACGTGGATAGTCCCGATCCAGAATGCCATCGACCTGCCGCTTGACCGCTACCGCGTCCAGCGCATGACAGGGCAATGCGGCTAGCAGCAGTGACAGCGCCAGTCCACGCAGCGGACACCGCGCAGACGCGTGATCGAAGATGCTGCTGCTGCAGACTGTGCGTTTGGCCGAGTCCATGCCCTACGGTACCAACGCAAGGACGCCCGATACCATCAGGGCAGGCGAGGTGTGCGCGCAGCGCGCAATATCTGCGCATGACGCCCTGCCGCCCGCCGCCAACGCAGACCGGCGGCCAGGGCTGCGGCGTGTATGCTGCGCCGCTGTCCACATCGCGCCCTGTGCACGCTCGCCATGACCGCCTTTCCTAGCAAGTGCCTCCTGTTGTCCCTGTCCCTGTCACTGGCCGGGCTGCTCAGCGCCTGCGGGGGCGAGCCACGCCCGGCGACACCGGCGCCGGTGGTGCAGGTACCTTCGGCCGCAGCCCCCAAGCCCATCAAGATCGGCGTCGCGCTCGGTGGCGGTGCGGCCAAGGGCTTTGCGCATATCGGGGTGATCAAGATGCTCGAGGCCAACGGCTTCGCACCGGTGGTGGTGTCTGGCACCAGCGCCGGCAGCGTGGTGGGCGCGTTGTATGCCAGCGGCATGGATGCGTTCCAAATGCAGGAAAAGGCCGTCGCGCTCGACCAGACCAGCATCCGCGATGTGCGGCTGTTTTCCGGTGGGCTGGTGCAGGGCCAGAAACTGCAGGACTACGTCAACGAACAGCTCGGCGGCAAGCCGATCGAAAAACTGCGCAAGCCGTTCGCGGCGGTCGCCACGCGACTGGAAGATGGCGAACGCACCGTGTTCGTGCGCGGTAATGCCGGCCAGGCGGTGCGCGCGTCCAGCAGCATCCCGGGCGTGTTCGAGCCGGTGACCATCGGTCAATATCACTTCGTCGATGGCGGCGTGGTCAGCCCGGTGCCGGTGGATGCGGCGCGCCAGTTGGGTGCCGAATTTGTGGTGGCGGTGGATATCTCCAGCAAGGCCAGCGGCAAGAATCCGGGGGACCTGCTGGGCACGGTGAACCAGTCGATTTCGATCATGGGCCAGCGCCTGGGCGAGGCCGAACTCAAACGTGCCGACGTGGTCATTCGCCCGAAGGTCAACGAGATCGGCTCGGCCGATTTCAACCAACGTGCTGCGGCGATCCTCGAAGGCGAGCGCGCCGCAATGGCGGTGATGCCGCAGATTCGCGCCAAGATTGCGCAACTGCAGGCCGCGCGCAGCAGCGCAGTCCGGACCGCCGCCGACCAGGCCAAAGCGGCCAAGCAACAGGCGTACGAGCGCTGCCTGGAACAACGCTCGCGTTGGGAAAAACTGCGTGGCAAGGACCAGGCCTGCGTGGCACCGTGATGCGGCTGCGGTGCGAGGCGATCCGCAGTTGATGCCGGTGCCGCGCGAGCTCATGCGGAACTGAGCGGGCGTGGGCGCCTGGTTCGAGACGCGCGCATTTAGACCAGATGCGTGGGGCGACTGCGTTATTGATGCCTTGTGCTGATGTCCTGAGGGTGGCCGGACAAGGTCGCGGCCTGAGCCGCTTCGACGACGGCGTGGCGGTTCTTTCGGGTGCGCTGAGACGTGTCGGATGGGCGCGCGGCCGGGGCCGCTCCGACCGGGGCGGGGGTCTTTGGGTGTATCGGCGACGTCGGCACGGCCGGCGCCGCGCTTGTAGGAGCGGCCCTGGCCGCGAGGCCTTATCGGTAGCAACGCCTGGACTTGATGGGCAATGTCTCAAGCCCAGACGTCATCGGCAATGTCTCAATACCGCCAACGCAGCGACACGCTGACAAAGCGCGGTTCGCCGTAGTTCTGATAATCCAGATTCGCCCAATAGGTCTTGTCGAACGCATTGCGCACCGCCAGCGTGGCGGTCCATTGGTCGCTGATGCGGTAGTTGGCGTTGAAATGCACCAGCGCGTACGGGTTCTGCACCACGGTGACCGGGGTGGTGGCGCCAGTGCCGTCGCCGGTGGGGCGCGCGATATTGAAGCCGCGCACCGCGCTCTGCCAGCTCACGCCGCCGCCGATGCTCAAGCGGTCCCACGTCCCCGGCAGGCGCCACTGGGTGGAGAGCTGCAGATAATCTTCGGGCAGGTTGGCGTAGATCGCATCGGTCGGCGCGCGGGTGACCTTGACGTGGGTATAGCCAGCGTTGATGGTCCAGCCGGGCAGCACTTCGCCATTGAAGTCCACTTCCCATCCGCGGCTCTTGGTGCCGTCCACGCCGATGTACGCAGAGCTGCCATCCGGCAGCGAGGCTTCCGGCTGGGTCATGTCGCGCACCGCGTAGTTGTCCTGCTTGGCCTCGAACACGGCAGCAGTGGCCATCGCATGACCATCGAACAACTGCGCCTTGATGCCGGCTTCCAGGTTGGAGCCTTCCACCGGTGCGAGCAGGTTGTTGTCCTTGTCGCGGTAGTTCTGCGGATTGAAGATTTCGGTGTAGCTGGCGTACACCGACACATCCGGCACGATGTCGTAGACCAGACCCACGTACGGGGTGACTTCGTCGCTGACGTCATAACGGCCGCTGGTGCCGGTGTAGCTGCCGCTGGCATTGAACGCCTGGGTGCGGGTCTCCCACGAACTCAATCGCGCGCCGGCAATCAACGACAGCGGGTCGGCCAGCCGCAAGCGCGTGGAGGCATACACGCCGCGCTGGGTGGTGCGTGCCTGGCGACGCGCACCGGTGCGCGTATAGGTCACTTCCGAAGCGTCGCCATTCCAGTGGCGGATGTTGGGAATGAAATAGCAACGTTCGCTGCCGCAGGTGGCCCAGTCGTCGGGATAGGTCTGCGCCAGGGTATAGGTGGTCGATTGCAGGTCCTGCCAGCTGCCGCCGATCACCACATCGTGCTGGCGGCCGAACAGGGCGAATCCGCCGGACAGATACACGTCCACGCTATCGCGCGTGTCCTGCGTTTCGCCAGCGTTGGCGCGCAGAAACACGCTGCTGCCATCGGCGGCCGGGTAACCGGTGCCGTAGACGCGCAGGCTCTGCACGGCGCCCTTGGTGTGGGCGGCGTTGACGCGCAGCAACCAGTCCTGCCCGAAGCGTTGTTCCAGGTTGGCAAACGCGGTGCTGGTTTCGCGCTGCCAGCGGGTCCATTCCGGCGCCATGTTGGTCGAGCGCGACAGGTTGGCGAAGGAGCCGTCGGCCGCGAAGAACGGCACCGTGCCCCAGGTCGAGCCGACCGGGGTGTTGTCCTGGCGCTGATAGCCGACGGTGAGCGTGGTGCTGTCGGTCAGATCGCCTTCCAGCACTGCCATGCCCGACATCTTGTTGTCGTGGTACCGGTCGTAGTAGTAATCGCGGTCTTGCCAGGCCGCGACCACGCGGCTGCGCCAGCGCCCGTCTTCGGTCAGCGGCGCATTGACGTCGGCCTGCATGCGGCGGAAATCCCAGGTGCCCGCACTCACCCCGAACGCGGCATCGAAGTCCTTGCCCGGGCGCTTGCGCAACAGGTTGACCGTGGCCGAGGGAATGCCCGCACCGGTGAGCAGGCCATTGGCACCGCGGATCACCTCGATGCGGTCGTAGAAGACCGTGTCGTATTCCTGGTTGGTCGCACCGCTGTAGGTGGGCAGGCCATCGACCTGGAAGTCGGTGATCTGGAAACCGCGCGCGAAATACAGCGGGCGCTGGGTGTCGTAGAACGACACGTTGACGCCGGTGACGTTGCGCATCACATCGTCGATGCTGAACAGCGATTGCTCTTCCAGCCGCTGCAGCCCGATCACGCTCACCGATTGCGGCGTTTCCTGCAAGGTCAGCGGCAGGCGTGTGGTGGTGGCCGGCTGCGCGCGGCTCACCGTGCCGTTGACGCTGACCTGGTCGAGCGTCGTGGCGTTGGTCGCGTCGGCGGATTCGGCGGCATGGGTGGCGGGAGCCAAGGTCGACAGCGCGCACAGCAGCGCGGCAGGCAACAAGCCAAGGGGAGCGATGGCAGCAGACATGGGGCGTTCTCGTCGATCGCTGCGGACGCAGCGCGTCACGCAACAGGGAAAGGCACAGGCACACGCAGGCGTCCACTCGAACCGGCTGGCTGACCCTGCGTGGGCTGGCGATGCGACACGAACGACATGGCCGGACGCGGCCAGGATGTGAGGTAAATGTAAATCGTTATCGTTTATGTGGCAAGCAGCACGTTTCTTGCGTCCGCCTGGAAACCGGCGCAACGCCGGTGCGTCTTTCCGGCTGCGGCATGCGGGCGGCGCCCTGCCCTACTGGCACGCGGCTGGTTTGCACCTCAGGCCAGATGCGACAGCGGCAGACCTTCCGGCGCCTTCACCGTGCGCAGCACGAAGCTGGAATTCACATCCGACACGCCGGTGGCATTGAGCAGGCGATCGAGCAGAAACCGCGAGAAGTGTTCCAGGTCGCGGACCTGTACCTGCAGCAGGTAATCCATGTCGCCGGTCAGCGCCCAGCACGCCACCACCTCGTCCCAGCCGCGCACGCCCTCGGCGAAATGTTCGATGTCGGCCTGCCCGTGCTGCTCCAGCTGCACGCGCACAAACGCCTGCAAGCCCAGTCCCAGCGCGCGCGCGTCCAGGCGCGCGCCATAGCCGGCGATGATGCCGGCCGCCTCCAGCCGCTGGGTGCGGCGCAGGCACGCCGACGCCGACAGATTGACCTGCACGGCCAGCTCCGCATTACTGCTGCGCCCCTGCGTCTGCAGCAGGGCGAGCAGGCGCACATCGGTGCGGTCCAGGGCGATGGGTTGATCCATATGTTGCGCAGCAGCAGACGATGACGCACGAATCTTGCGCCAATCCGCTTGCACCGCGCAAGATTCGCAATCCCGTTGCGCGCACATCCGGCTAAGGTGACGGCTGATCACCGGGAAGAGCCGCTGCATGAATACCGCCCCGCAACGCGTCGAAAACCAGCTCACCGACAAAGGCTATGTGCCGGTCTACACCACCGCGGTCGTGGAGCAGCCGTGGGACAGCTACAGCGCCGACGATCACGCCACCTGGGGCACCTTGTATCGGCGCCAGCGCGAGCTGCTGGTGGGCCGCGCCTGCGACGAGTTCCTGCAGGCGCAGGACGCGATGGGCATGGGCGAAACGCACATCCCGCGCTTCGATGCGCTCAATCGCGTGCTGCAGGCGGCCACCGGCTGGACCCTGGTCGGCGTGCAGGGCCTGCTGCCGGAACTGGACTTTTTCGATCATCTGGCCAACAAACGCTTTCCGGTGACGTGGTGGATCCGCCGGCCCGATCAGATCGATTACATCGCCGAACCCGATCTGTTCCATGACCTGTTCGGCCACGTGCCGTTGTTGATGAACCCGCTGTTTGCCGACTTCATGCAGGCCTATGGCCGCGGCGGGGTCAAGGCGCACGGCATCGGCCCGGACGCGCTGCAGAACCTCACCCGGCTGTACTGGTACACGGTGGAATTCGGTCTGATCGACACGCCACAGGGCCTGCGCATCTACGGTGCCGGCATCGTGTCGTCCAAGGGCGAATCGCTGTATTCGCTGGACTCGCCCGCACCCAACCGCATCGGGTTCGACCTGCAGCGCATCATGCGCACGCGCTACCGCATCGACAGCTTCCAGAAGACCTATTTCGTCATCGACAGCTTTGCGCAGCTGATGGAGGCCACCGCGCCGGACTTCACCCCGATCTATGCCGAGCTTGCCCAGCAACCGCAGGTGCCGGCGGGTGATGTGCTGCCGGGCGATCGGGTGATCCAACGCGGTAGCGGTGAGGGTTGGAGCCGCGACGGCGACGTGTGAGGTCGCTGCCGAGGTCACGCCGACCAACCGCTGCGCGGCGGTGCGGCGCGGTCACGATGCCGCGATGTGACCTGCATCGACTCGACACCACCGCCGACGCGCACTAAGGTCAAACCTCCCTACATCGCCTTCGCTCAATGGACCTGACGCATCTGCGCATCCGGCGCTTGGAGCTGGACGACACCCGCCTGCTGTTCACCCTGGCCAACGGCATCCGCATCGACGAGCCCATCCAGGCGCATCGGCTCCTGCTCAAGGCATCGCCGCCGCAACGCGCGCAATGGCAGATCACCGAGGACGGCTTCGGGGTGAACTGGCCCGCGGTGGCGCCTCCCACCGCGGAGGGCCTGCTCAACATGCCCGAGTTGCTGTGGCGCCGCCGCGCTGCCCGCGCCCAGGCCAAGCTCGCCCAGTTGCGCGGGCGCATGGATGCGCTGTCGCCGGGCGAACGCGAACTGATCGCGCTGGCGCGGCTGGATGCGGACATGAACGAGAGCGGCTACGCCCGCTATTTCGACCGCTGGGATGCGGCGACCCGCAGCGATGCGTTGCGGGGTCTGGCCGCCATGGGCGCGGCGCAAGCGCGTCAAGCCATCGAGGGCCTGGGCGCGGTGTTCGAGCGCCTGGAAGAAGATCCGAATCTGCTCAGCATCGAAGACATTCTCGATGCCATGAGCGACACCGACCGCCAACGCGTGGACGGGTGGGAAGAGGTCTACTACCGCCGCTCGGCCGAACTGGCGCGCCTGGGGCTGACGCACTACGGGGTGGATAAGGCCTGACGGTGCTGGAAAGCTTGCATCGCTGGATGTCGGCCGCGACCACCCCTGACATGGTTTGTGCGCCGGCGTGATCGGCTGTCTGCCGTCGCTGGCTCCTGCCGCTGATCCACTGCAGCCATCTGCACGTGGAAGCAGGCGACTCGCAGGCTGGCCGTGCCTGATGACAACTCAGCCCATTTGAAAAACGCAGCGCTTCGTTGCAGCTGCGCTGTCTGAGGCGCGAGGGCTACTTGGATGCGGTGTACGCCAGCAACAGCACCAGCGATTCTTCGCCGGTTTGCTGCAAGGCGTGCGTGCTGCCCGGCCGCGTCAACAACGCATCGCCAGCGGCGACGTTGTATTGCTTTCCGTCCAGCGCATATAAACCGCGCCCACTGACGATGTAATAAATCTCATCCTTGTCGTGCAGATGCAGGCCGATGCCGGCGCCCTTGTGCAGCACGCGTTTGCGCAGCACGAATTTCAGCGCCGGTGCATCTGCGAAGAACGGATACGCCGTGGTCGGGCCGGCGCCGCCATGCGGGCCGGGCTGTTCGCGGGCGAGATCGCGCTCGTGCACCACCAGCGAGGGATGCGCCTGCGCGGCGCGTTGCGCGCTGGTGTCGGGCGCAGCACCGCAATCGGCGTCGCGCTGCAGCTGCGCCTTGAGCGCCGGCTGCAGCTGCAACCAACCGTGCACCACCAGGCAGGCGATGGCGGTCGCGCCGGCGCGGCTGAAGTGGGTACCGTCGGCCTTGCCCTGTTCGGGCACGAACAGGAAATACGGTTTGGCCGCCTGCTCGCCGAGTGCGCGAATCCAGTCGCTGGAACTGGCGTTGAGATCGATCAAGCCAACGTGTTCCTGCGCGGCGAGTTGCTGCATCGCCAAGGTGTAGCGACCGTGGGTGTCGAGCAACGCGCCGAAGTCGTACAACAGCCGGGCGGCCGGCGTAATCAGGATGGGCGTCGCGCCTTTGTCGCGCGCAGTGGCGACATAGCGGCGCAGGAACTGCACGTAGTCGGTCGTGGGGTCGGTATAGCGCGTGGGGTCTTCGCGTTTGGCGTCGTTGTGGCCGAACTGGATCAGCAAGACATCGCCGCGTTGCAATTCTTTTGCGATGGCATCCAGCCGCCCTTCGGCGATGAAACTGCGCGTGCTGCGGCCGCCCTTGGCGTGATTGCGCACCTGCCATTGCGCCGGGTCGAACCAGTCCTGCAGCAGTTGGCCCCAACCGGCTTGCGGCGCGCGCTCGGCACCGTATTGGGCAGCGGTGGAATCGCCGGCGATGAAGATGCGGTGGGGTTCGGCGCGGGCGCTATTTGCGCAGAGCAGCAGCAATGCGAACAGCAGCAGACGCATGATGGGCTCCGGGAACAATGCTAAGGACGCGACGCTGTTTCCTTCTCCCATCGGGAGAAGGTGCCCGAAGGGCGGATGAGGATGCGGCGGCAAGGAAATGCAGGACGGCCGTCCTGTCTTCTCAAGCCCTTCAAGCCTCCCCCGTTCAAGCCAGCTGTCTTCCGCCTTATCCTCACCCCAACCCCTCTCCCGGCGGGAGAGGGGCTAAAACGCACCGACTAATTACGCAGCTGCTGCAGCAGCTTCGGTCTTGCCCAGCAGGCCGGCAACGAAGTTGCGGATTTCAGCATCCTGGGCGTTGTCGAAGAAGCACTGCTGGAAGCGCTCGCCGCCGATGGCCTGCTTGATCAGTTCCGGGTCGATGGCGCGCAGGCCGTCCAGGTACGACTTGGCGGTGGCCTGCTTGAGCTGGGTCAGGATGCCGGCGTTGGCCTGCTGCGATTCGCGACGCTCGGCCGGATAACCCATGCCACGCTCGCCGCTGAAGGCCTTTTCGAAGATGTAGCGCACGTTGATTTCCGCACCCCAGCCGTAGCCCTTGGCAAACGCCAGCGACAGCGCGTTGCCGTTGTTGACCTGGGCAAACAGGTAGGCGTCGGTCGGCTCGATGCAGTAGCCGCAAAACACGCCCGGATGGGCGTTGAGCGACATCATCGCGCCCTGGCCGGTGCCGCAACCGGCAACCACGAAGTCCACCGCCTTGGAGTTCAGCAGCAGGCTGGCGACGATGCCCAGGTGGATGTAGGTCAGGCGGTGGTCGTTGTCGCCGTCCATGCCGACGTTGAACACGCTGTGGCCCTGCTCGCTGGCGACCTCGTTGAGCTGCTGCAGGATCACCGGGTTCTTGGCGGCCTGGCTGAACTCATTCATGAGTGCGATTTTCATGGGGATGCTCCGATTGGTTTGGGGAAGTTGTGTCGACTGTGGAGTCGGTTGGTGTGCGCGCCTGGGTGCGGTCTTGATTCGCTTTTCAGGTGCGTTGTCGGTGAGCGATCAGGTTCTGAAGAACGTGTCGGAGCTGCGGGACGCGTCTGGTCATGTGCGTGCACCCCGACCCTCATCCGCCCTTCGGCACCTTCTCCCACTGGGAGAAGGAGAGCCGTACAGAGGCGAGCGCTTAGCGCGCCAGCCAACCACCGTCGACCGGAATGATGGCGCCGTTGACGTAGTCCGACGCGCTGCTGGCCAGGAACACGGCGGTGCCGCCCAGGTCGGCCGGCACGCCCCAGCGCGCGGCCGGAATGCGGTCCAGGATGGCCTTGTTGCGGTCTTCGTCGGCACGCAGCTGCGCGGTGTTGTCGGTGGCCATATAGCCCGGTGCGATGGCATTGGTGGTCACGCCCTTGCTGGCCCATTCGTTGGCAAGCAGGCGGGTGATGCCGGCGATGCCGGACTTGCTGGCAGTGTAGGACGGCACGCGGATACCGCCCTGGAACGACAGCATCGAGGCGATGTTGATGATCTTGCCGCGGCCCTGCGCGATGAAGTGACGGCCTGCGGCCTGCGCCATGAAGAAGGCCGATTTCAGGTTGACGTTGAGCACGTCGTCCCAGTCCTGCTCGCTGAAATCCACCGCATCGGTGCGACGGATCAGGCCGGCGTTGTTGACCAGGATATCCAGCCCGCCGAGGCCGGCGATGGTCTCCTCGATGATGCGCTGCACCGGCTCGATGCTGATCAGGTTGGCTTCGATGGCGATGAAGCGGCGGCCCAGCGCCTTGACCTTGGCTTCGGTCTCGGTGGGCGCCTGGATGCCAGCGGCAGCGATGTCGGCACCTGCCTCGGCCAAGGCCAATGCGATGCCCTGGCCCAGGCCGGTATTGGCACCGGTGACCAGTGCGACCTTGCCTTCGAGACTGAACGGATTGCTCATTACCTTATCGCTCCTGCTGGATGTGCCGTGGTGTGATGAGTAGCCGCGCAGCGCGCGGCCGGGTTGTACGAACTGCTGCAACGCCGGCGCCCAACTGGGTCGCGCCAGCGTTGTTGGCGCCGGCCTCGCACCAGGCGGCGTCATGTCTGGCCTGGTGGGTGCCGGCACGTCGATGCAGGCCTTACTTGAGCTGGCAGATGTCCAGCACGTGCATGTCGGTGTAATCCAGGTTTTCGCCGCCCATTGCCCAGATGAAGGCGTAATTGCTGGTGCCGGCGCCCATGTGGATGGACCACGGCGGCGACACCACCGCTTCGTTGTTCTGGATCACGATGTGGCGCTGCGCATCGGGTTCGCCCATGAAGTGGTAGACGCGGTCGTTGGCGCCCAGGTCGAAATAGAAATACACCTCGCTGCGGCGGTCGTGCAGATGCGGCGGCATGGTGTTCCAGACGCTGCCGGGCTTGAGCACGGTCAGGCCGAGCAACAGCTGCGAGGACTGGCAGGTGGCCGGCACGATGTACTGGTAGATGGTGCGCTCGTTGCTGGTTTCCAGCGCACCGCGCTCCAGTGCCACCGCATCCTTGATCGAGAGTTGCTTGGTCTCAAAGCGCGCATGCGCCGGCGTGGAGGCGAGATAGAACTTGGCCGGGTTGGCCGCGTCTGCGGAGGCAAAACTGACATCGGTGCTGCCCATCGCCACGTACAGGCCGTCCTTGGGCCCCAGCGTGTAGGCGGTGCCGTCCACGGTCACCGTGCCGGTGCCTGCGCCGACATTGAGAACGCCCAGCTCGCGACGCTCCAGGAACGGATGCCCCGCGGCCGAGGCGGGCTCGGTCTGCCTGGGCAGTTCCAGCGTCTTGCCCAGCGGCGCGGCGCCACCGAGCACGAAGCGCTCGTAGTGGGTGTACTTGAGCGTCACCGCGTCGTCCACGAACAGCCCATCGAGCAGATACAGCTCGCGCAGCGCGTCGTTGCTGGCGCCCTTGATGGCGTCGGGATGGGTGGCGTAGTGCGTTTTGCAGTACAGGGACATGGCACTTCTCCAAGGCAAGCAAGGGGGAACGTGGGCTTGCACGGGGCTAGTCTACCGACTCTGGTTAACCGGTGTCATTGCGCAGTGCACGAAAGACGGTGTCGGTGGACGCACGGACTACCAACTCCCTTCTCCCATCGTGAGAAGGTGCCCCGCAGGGGCGGATGAGGGTACGAGGCTGCGCGCTGTGTTGAAGAGCACAGCTTGCTTTGTGGGTGGTGGCCTATTGCCTTCCGGCGCAAGCCTGAGCTTTCTAAATTGGCTGCCTGCCGCCTTACCCTCACCCCAACCCCCGCTCCGCGCCCCGGCCCGCGCCAGCGGCGCGGGCGCTCCAAGGCACGCGCGGCGATGCCGCGCAAGCTGTGCCTTCTCGCCCCGGCGGGAGAGGGGCTTTGTTCCTCTTCCGCCAGGACCAAGTAGCTCAATCTTCCGGCGGCTGGCAGGAGTCGCGCACGATCAGGTGCGGCCGCACGCTGGCGGTGGGCAGCTGCGGGGCGTTATCGGGCTGGATCAGCATCGCCGCGGCGGTGCGGCCGGTGTCGCGGGTGTGGCGGCGCACCGAGGTCAACGGCGGCCACAGCCGCGAGGCCAGCGAGCTGTCGTCGTAGCCGATCACCGAGAGCTGGCGCGGGATACTGATGCCGGCGCGCAGGGCGACCTTGTAGATACCGGCGGCCATTTCGTCGTTACCGGTGAAGATGGCGGTGGGGCGCTTCTTGCCCAGCAGCAGCTTTTCGGCCGCCGCCACGCCCGATTCGAAGGTGTAACCGGCTTCGACGATGCGCTCGGGCGGCAGTTCGATGCCGCGCCGGGTCAGCGCGTCGGCAAAGCCGGAGGTGCGCTCGATCGAGGAGCGGTAGGCGCTGGGGCCGGTGACCAGGGCGATGTCGCGGTGGCCCAGCGAAAGCAGGTAATCGGCCGCCTCCGCTGCCCCGTCGCGGTCGTGGGTGATCACCGTCTGCGAGGTGGTGTCCAGCGCGATCGAGGCGATGCGGGTGTAGCGGCAACCGATCTCGGCCAGCATGTCGGCCAGCGCCTGGTCTTCGGAGGCGCGTGGCACCAGGATCACGCCGTGCAGCTTCTGCGCCTGCGCAAAGCGGCGCACGCCTTCGATATAGCCGGGACTGCGGCTGTCGCAGGGGTGCACCACCAGTTCGAAGCTGGAACCGCGCAGCGCGTCCAGCGCGCCGTACTGCATGTCCACGATGTATTGCGCGGTGGGGTTGTCGTAGACCATGCCGATCAGGAACGAACGGCGGAACGCCAGCCCGCGCGCGAGCGGATCCGGCGCATAGCCGACCTCGCGCATCAGCGCCTCGACCTTCTCGCGCGTGTCCTGCCGCACCAGCGGCGAATTGTTGATGATCCGCGAGACGGTCTTCTTGGACACGCCCGACATCCGCGCGATGTCGTTGATCGTTGCGACCCGACCCTTCGGCAGGCCAGGCATTCCCTCTTCAGGCATCTTGCGGGCGGGCATAGCGGTCAACCAGTAAAGTTGATTGGATTCTACCGGCCCGACGGCCGGCAGACCTGAGCGAAGCCTGCCGCTGCACCGGGTCCGCCGTGACGGGCCCGCCACAGCAGGCAGCGCCACGACATGCCCGCCGATGCAGAACGGTCAGTCCAGGGCGCGGTAGCGGAAATTGCGGAATTCCACCTGGCCGGGGCCTGCGGCATACAGCGCCGGCTTCAGGGCCAGGAACTTGCCGGCCACGTTGTGGTGGTAACCGGACACTTCCATCTGCACCGGGTACTTGGTCCAGGCCTTGCCATCGGTGCTGCTGTGAATGGTGACGATGTGGCGGTTGTTGGTGACGCGCAGCCATAGCGTGCCGCCGTTGGTGCTGGGCGCCAGCGTGGCCGGGCGTTCCTCGCCGTAGCGATGCATGACGAACTGTTGCCCATTGCTGCCGACGCCGGCATAGAGCTTGTCGCTGTAGAACAGCAACGCCCCGCCCTGTCCGCCCGGCGATACGGTCATCTGCACTTCGAACTGGTAGGCCGGGTCGGTGGCGATCACCGTCAGCGGCGAAGCGTCGCGCGGCGCGCTGCCCTTGCCCTGCAGCCGCAACACGCCATTGCCCACCTGCAGGCGCTTGGCCTCGTCGGCGGCCGGATTGAAGAACGCCCACTGCGGGCCGAGCGTGCTGGCGCGGAAATCGTCCGACAACGCCAACCCGTGCGGCAGGGCCTGCCCACTGGGCTTTTTCAGCGGCGTGCCCAGGTCCCCACCCTTGGCGACGAACCAGCCATCGGGCGTCCATTCGATCGGGTCCAGCAGCGCCTGCCGGCCTAGCGTCCAGTAGCCGTTTTCGTAGCCGTGGTAGAGCATCCACCAGCGCTTGTCGGTGCCCTCCACCAGGGTGGCGTGGCCGCGCGACCACCACGGCTCCTGCGCGCTCCTGGTGCGGGTGATCGGGTTGTTGGGCGCGTTCTGCCAGGGGCCGTGGATCGAGCGCGAACGCGCAGTGATCACCATGTGCCCGGTCGGCGGGCCGGCGGTTCCGCCCACGGCGGTGGTCATGTAGTACCAGCCGTTGTGGCGGGTGATCTTGGGGCCTTCCTGGGCGTAGCCTTCCACGTCCCAGCTTTCCGGATATTTCCAGCCGTCGTAGACGTGCTTGGGGGTGCCGACCACCTTCAGGCCGTCATCGGACAGCTGCACGTAATCGCCGCCGCTCAGGAACAGGTAACGCTTGCCGTCCTCGCCCACTGCATGGCCGGGGTCGATGTATTTGCCCAGGCCGATGTCGATCGGCGCGCTCCACGGGCCTTTGATGTCGTCGGCCCAGACCACAAAATTGCTGCGCTCGCCCTGGTCGCCGCGCCGCGCCGGGAAGTAGATGTAGTAGCGCTTGCCGTGCTTGATCAGGTCCGGTGCCCAGATCGCGCCCACGTTCTGGGTGATGGCGTGGCCCAGCGGCTGCCAGTTGACCAGATCGCGCGAGTGCCAGATCGGCAGGCCCGGGTAGGCATCGAACGAAGACAGCGTGAGGTAGTAATCATCGCCATCCTTGAGCACCGACGGGTCGGGATGGTCGCCGGCCAGCACCGGATTGAGAAAGCTGCCATCGCCCTGGTCGGCGATGCGCTGGTGCTCGATACCGCGCTTCCAGTCCGCCGCAGCGCTCAGGCCGGCGCACAGCAGCAAGCCGCCGGCCATCGGCCAACGCCATCGGGATGAAATGGGACGCACACGCATGCTCTCTCCTAGTCCCGGATGCCGGGCTTTACCACGATGGCGCGCAATGCCACCGGTTAACCAGATGCGACAGAGCCTCCCGCCGGCAGCGACGCCTGACGCGCCTGCGTGTGGATGGCAGGCGCTCGTTACCACGCGAACAAGCCGTACCGACCGCCCGTTTGCCGTTACGCAATCACGCAATCGCCCCAGCTCAGGCGCGCAGGGCGCGCGGCAGCCACAGCGACAACTCAGGGAAAAAGGCAACGATCAACAGCACGCACAACGCCGCCAGCCAGAACGGCCAGATGGTGCGCATGCTTTGCGCGATGGTGATCTGCCCGATGGAAGTACCGATGAACAACACCGAGCCGATCGGCGGCGTGATCAGGCCGATACCGCCGGCCAGCACCATCACCAGGCCGAAGTGGATCGGGTCGATGCCGTAGGCCTTCACCACCGGCAGGAAGATCGGCGTGCAGATCAGGATCTTCGGCGCCAGGTCCATGAACATGCCCAGCAACAGCAGCATCACCACGATCATCAACAGCACCATGTTCTTGCTGTCGGCAATGGCCTGCAGGAACTTCACCGCTGCCGCAGGCACCTGCAGATAGGCCAGCAACCAGCCGAACACCGCAGCGGTGGCGATCACGAACAGGATCACGCCGGTGGTGCGCGCCGCATGCGTCACCGCCGCGAAGAACTCGGCCCAACGCAATTGGCGATACAGCAATGCGGTGACGATCAATGCGTACACCACGGCAATGGCGGCGCTTTCCACCGCGGTGAAGATGCCGGCGCGAATCCCGATGAAGATCAATCCGACCAACCCCAGGCCGGGCAGCGCACCGATCAGGCGCAGGGCCACCGCACGCCAACCGGGAAAGGCTTCGGTGCCGTAGCCGCGATGACGCGCCACTGCATAGCCGGTCACCATCATCGCGGCGGTCATCAACAACGCCGGAAAGATGCCGGCCGCGAACAGATCGGCAATCGACAAGCCGCCGCCGGCTGCGGCCGAGAACAGGATCAGGTTATGCGAAGGCGGCACCAGCAAGGCCACCAGCGCAGCGGTCATGCTCACGTTCACCGCGTAATCGCGGTCGTAACCGCGTTTGATCATCTGCGGAATCATGGTGCCGCCCACCGCCGAGACATCGGCAATCGCCGAGCCGGAGACGCCGCCGAAGAACAGCGACGACAGCACGCTGACCTGGCCCAGACCGCCGCGCACACGCCCGACCAACGACGAGGCCAAGGCGATCAGGCGTTCGGAAATGCCACCGCGCAACATCAACTCGCCGGCGAAGATAAACAGCGGGATCGCAATCAACGACGCCGAGCCGCTACCGGCAGAAATCTGCTGCACCAGCACTACCGTGGGCAGGTCCAGATACAGCAGCGTGGCCAGTGCCGCCGCGCCCAGGGCGTAGGCCACCGGCACGCCGATCAACAGCAGCACCACGAAGGTGCCCAACAACATGGCGATGCCCATCAGCGCACTCCTCCAGCATGGACCGGGCGCAGCACACGCCACAACTTGAACACGGCAAACAGCACCATCAGCGCACCGCCGATCGACAGCGGCAGGTAGTTGATGCTCTGCGGCATCTGCGCACCGGCCATCTTGATATCCAGCCCGTCCAACAGCAGCGCCGCGCTCCACCACGCCAGCACCGCGCCAATGGACATGATCATCAGCGGGCGGATCACTTCGAACATCTTGCGCACCAGCGGCGGCACGTGTTCGCCCAGCAGGTAGAAGCCGAAGTGGCGGTTGGTATGCACGCCGGCCGCCGCGCCCAGGCTCAGGGCGGTGCTCAGCAGCAACAGGGTTACCGGCTCGGTCCAGCTGGGCGAGTCGTTGAGCACGTAGCGGGTAAACACCTGCCAGCCCTGCACGACCACCAGGCCCAGCAGCGCCAAGGAGGCCACGCCCACGGCGATATCGGAAACGCGGTCCAGCGCGCGCTGCAACGGCGCGACCGGGACGGCAACAGTCTCGGGTTCGGTCATCGGGTCACCTCTATGCGAAATCGCGGATGCGGCGGTACAGCGCTTCGATCTCCGGCTGCTTGCGGTATTCGGCCAGCAGCGGGGCAGCGGCGGCGCGGAACGCCGGCATGTCGACCTGGTTGAGCTTCACGCCGTAGTCGATGACCTGCTTGCGCGCCACCGTCTCGGAGGCATCCCACAAGTTGCGCATCACCGGCACCGAGGCACGCGCCAGTTCCACCACCAGGCCGCGGTCGGCCGCGCTCAGCGATTGGAAACTCTGGCGCGACATCACCAGGATGTCCGGCGCGTAGGAGTGTTCGCTCTGCGACCAGTAATGCGCGGCTTCGAAATGCCGGCTGGACTGGAAGCTGCGCATGTTGTTTTCCGCACCGTCGATCATGTGCGTTTCCATCGCCGAGAACGTCTCGCCCAGCGACATCGGCGTGGGGTTGGCGCCCAGCATGCGCATCAGCTTGAGGAAGATGTCCGACGACGCCACCCGCAATTTCAGGCCCTTGAGATCTTCCGGGCGATGCAGCGGATGCTTGGTGTTGTAGAAGCAGCGCGCGCCCGAATCGTAGATGGCAAGACCGACCAGATCGCGCTGCTCGAAGCTGCGCAGCACGCTGTCGCCGACATGCCCGTCGATGGCCCGGCGCAGATGCGGTACCGAATCGAACACATACGGCAGGCATAGCGCCTGCGTGAGCGGGAAGGTGTTGTTCAACGCGCCCGAATACACACGGGTGATGTCGATGGCGCCAAAGCGCGCCATGTCGATCGCCTCCGACTCGCGGCCCAGTTGGCCGGAGTGGTACTGGCGCAGCTTGAGCCGGCCATGGGTGCGTTCTTCCAGCTGCTTGCCGAACCAGCGCACCGCTTCCACGGTGGGGTAATCGCCGACGTGCACATCGGTGGCGGTGAGCAACTGCCCGCCGGGAATCGGCGTGGTGGCGCCGGCACCCAACCAGGGGGCGGCAGCCGCGGCGCCGAGCCCGGCACCAAGAAAATGTCTGCGTGTGATCATTGGCGCCCTCCCAAGCGTCTGGTCACGGGGGCCGCCGTCAACTGGCGGACACAGCCGTACAGGAAATATCGCCGATGCCGGCGAAGCGAATCAGGGCACGCTGCCCCACTTCGATGTCGTGGATACCGGTGGCATTGCCGGTGGCAATCAGATCACCGCGCTTGAGCGGACGCCCGCGCTGTGCCGAACGGCTGAGCGCAAATGCGTAGGCCGCGCGCAGGCCGCCGGGCAAGGTGGTGGCGCCGCCGGTGCCGACCACCTGGTCGTCGATCAGCGTCTGCGCAGTGAGCGCAGCCTCGTCGCGCGCCAGCCAATCGGTCACTTCCGGGCCCAGAATCAGGCCGTTGTTGTTGCCGAAGTCCGAAATCACCACCCGCGGGCCCAACTGGTTGATGGTGGCCAGCGGGCTGCTGGCGATTTCCACCCCGATGAACAAGGTGGCCGGCACCTGCGCGGCCTGTTCCGGGGTGAAGTGGGTCTGCTCGGCCGGGGCATCGGCGCCGAGCACCAGCACATATTCGGCTTCCACCGCGCCGAAGCCGCCGACAAAGATCGGGAACTCGGTTGTTCCACCGGTAGCATTCCAGACCTTCTGCGAGAAGATCGGGCCAAGCAGGCGCTCGTCGCCGGACGCATCGCGGCGCTCGGCGGCGATATACCCCACCTTCCAGCCCACGACATGGTCGTGCCATTGGCTGATGGCGATGTCCTGCACCTGGTAGGCGGTGACCAGATCGTCGGGGATTTGCCCGGGAAAGTCAGGCAGCGATGCCCCTGCACGGCGTGCTTCCACAAAGCGCTGGGCGATGGCGGACAGCGTGGATGTGGACGGTGGCGGAGTGGCGGCGTCGTTGCTCAAGGGTGTCTCCCCGATAGGTGTCTTGTTGCACTGCCAATCGACAGCGGCACGGTGTGCTGTATATGGTAAACCGGTGTCATTGGCAATGTGCACTGCGGCATTGTGGTCGCGGTGACGAAGTGGCCCTGGGAGGGGTGAATGGAACAGACACGCCAAACGCGGGCTTTGACCGCGCTTTCGCGCGCCACGCGGCATGGCCTGGCGCTCGTTGTGCTGGGCGTGCTGCTGGCGCGCCCCGCGCCGGCGGCCGAGCGACCGAGCGCCGACACTGCCGCCGAACAGGCCAGCCGGATCGCGCTGTGGCCAACGCCGCTGGCACCGGGGGATACGGCGCTGCCGCAACCGCAGCGCATCGTCGAGCGCAGCAGCGACCCGGCGCAGCCGGATCGCTACATCCAGCAGGTCAGTAGGCCGTACCTGGTGGTCTACCGGCCCAAACAGCCCAATGGCACCGCCCTGCTGGTTGCGCCTGGCGGCGGCTATCAACGCATCGTGCTGGACAACGAGGGCAGCGCGCTGGTGCCCGGTTTCGTCGACACCGCCGGCATCACCCTGTTCGTGCTGCGCTACCGGCTGCCGGGCGAAGGCCACCCGAACAGCGCCGACGTGCCGCTGGCCGATGCGCAACGTGCCTTGCGGCTGATCCGCGCCAATGCGGCGCGCTATGGCATCGAGGCGCAGCGCGTGGGCGTGATGGGCTTTTCGGCCGGCGGCCATGTCGCCGCCAGCCTGGGCACGCGTTACGCCGCGCAGGTGTATCCGCCCATCGACGCGGCCGATGCACTGAGCGCACGACCGGACTTCCAGTTGCTGATCTACCCGGTGATCGATATGGATAGCGCCAACGCGCACAAAGGCTCACGCGAACGCCTGATCGGCAGCGCCCCGAGCCAGGCGCGGGTGCAGGCCTATTCGCCGCAGCTGCACGTGGACGCGCACACGCCACCCACTTTTTTGCTGCATGCGCAGGACGACAACGTGGTGCCGGTGCGCAACAGCCTGCTGATGCACGCTGCGCTGCTGCGCGCCGGGGTGCCCAGCGAGCTGCACGTATTCCCGCAGGGAGGCCATGGTTTCGGTGCCGCCAGCGGCAGCGGTCTTACCGTGTCCGCATGGCCGCAGCTGGCGCAAGCCTGGATCGCGCATGTCACCAAGCCGCAGCCGCCTGTAGCCAAGCCTGCACCACCTTCACCGGCGAAGGAGATGGGGCGATGACGACCCAAGCCACCCCCGACACGCGACGCCGCACGCTGCTGCGTGGTGGCCTGCTCGCGACTGCGGCAGCAACGCTTCCCGGCTTCGCTGCCGCGGCCGTACTTGCGCCGCCACGCGACGATGGCGCGCCGCTGGCACGCGTGCGTGGCGGCGCGCTGCGCGGCTACCGCGACCAGGGCGTCTGCGTGTTCAAGGGCATCCCGTATGGCGGCGACACTGCCCCGCGGCGCTTCCAGGCGCCGTTGCCGGAGACGCCGTGGCACCACGTGCGCGATGCCAGCGGATTCGGTGCAGCGGCGCCGCAGCTCAAGGCCAACGAGCCCACCAGTGAGGACTGCCTGTTCCTCAATGTGTGGACACCTGGCCTGCGCGATGGCGGCAAGCGGCCGGTGTTGTTCTATATCCACGGCGGCGGCTACACCACCGGCTCCGGCAGCGACCCGCTCTACGACGGCGTGCGCCTGTGCAAGCGCGGCGATGTGGTGGTGGTCACCGTCAATCACCGGCTCAATCTGTTTGGCTACCTGTCGCTGGCGCAGCTGGGCGATGCCGCTTTTGCCGACTCCGGCAATGCCGGGCAGCTGGACCTGATCCAGGCCCTGCAATGGGTGCGCCAGCATGCGGCCGAATTCGGCGGCGACGCCAACAATGTCACGGTGTTTGGGCAATCGGGCGGTGGCGCCAAGATCGCCACGCTGATGGCGATGCCGGCCGCGCGCGGGCTCTTTCATCGCGCCTGGACCATGAGCGGGCAACAGGTCACCGTGGCCGGGCCGCGTGCGGCCACCCAGCGCGCGCAACTGTTGCTCGATGCGTTAAAGATTGCGCCAGGCGAGATCGCGCGCATGCGCACGCTGCCGGTGGCCCAACTGCTGGCTGCCGCGCAAGTGCGCGACCCATCGCGGGTGGAAAGCAACGCGCTGTATTTCGGCCCGGTGCTGGATGCGCGCAACGTGCCGGTGCATCCGTTCTGGCCAACGGCGCCGGTGCAGTCGGCACGTCTTCCGATGGTGATCGGCAATACGCGCGATGAAACACGCGGCTTTCTCGGCAACGATGCGAAGAACTTCGCGCTGAGTTGGGACGAGTTGCCGGCCAGGCTGGAGGCGCAGCAATACGTGGACCTGTTGCCGCAGGTGATCATTGCCGAATATCGGCGCCTCTATCCGCAGTACACGCCGTCGCAGGTGTTCTTCGCAGCCACCACCGCCGGCCGCTCGTGGCGCGGCGCTGTCGAAGAAGCCGAGGCGCGTGCCCGTCAGGGCGCGCCCACCTGGGTCTATCAACTGGATTGGGGTTCGCCGCTGGATGGCGGCAAGTTCGGCGCCTTCCATACCCTGGATATTCCGCTGGTGTTCGACAACGTGCGCCAGCCGGGCTCGCGCACCGGCGATGGTGCCGATGCGCAGCGCATGGCCGAGCAAATGAGCGAAGCGCTGATTGCGTTTGCCCGGCATGGCGACCCCAACCGCCGCGGTGCGCCGCACTGGCAACCCTATTCCTTGAAACGGCGCGAAACGCTGGTGTTCGATACGCCAAGCCGGTTGGAACTGGATCCACGTGGTGGCGAGCGCGTGTTGTATCAACAAGCACCGTTCATTCAACGCGGGACGTTTTAATTGCCATGCAGCGCAAACACCATGCGCTGCGCGCGGGCCCGGCCCTCAACGCGCCGCGGGCACCGGCGCGTCTGCCTCCATCACGCCTTCGCGCTTGAGCGCTTCCCACAGTGCCGGCGGAATCGCCACCTGCATCGAGGTTGCATTGGCGCGGGCCTGCTCGGCCGTGCGCGCACCGGGAATCACCGCCGACACCACCTGCGGAGCTGCAGCAAATTGCAGCGCAACGGTGCGTAGATCCACGCCATGCCGGTCGCAGATGGCCAGCGCTTTCTGCCGCTTGGCAGGCGCCCATGGCGGAATGGTGCCGTCGTAGAGATACCGCTCGCGCCCGGCCAGATAGCCAGCCAACAATGGCGCACCGACCACCACCGAGGCGCCATGCTTTGCGATCTTCGGGAAGGTGTCATGCAAGGCCTGCGCATGGTCGAGCAGCGAATACTGGCAGGCGAGCAGGAAGATGTCGGGGTCGGCTTCTTCGATTGCGCGCAAGGCCGGCTCAGGACGATTGACGCCAAAGCCCCAGGCCTTGATCAAGCCCTCCTTGCGCATCTTGGTCAGCTCCGGCATCGCGCCCTTCACCGCCTCGGCGAACCGCTGCTCCCATGGCATGCCCAGGTCTTTTTCGTTCTCCGGCGAGAGATCGTGGATATATGCGATGTCGATCTGCGACACCCCCAGACGCTGCAGGCTGTCTTCGATCGAGCGCCGCACACCGGACGCGCTGTAGTCATAGCGATAGTCGAACGGCGAAGGTTGCTGCCACATCGTCTTGGGCGGCGTGTCGGTCGCGGTGAGCAGGCGCCCGACCTTGGTCGACACCACGTAATCGTCGGCCGGATGGTTGTGCAGATGATGGCCGGTACGTCGCTCCGACAAGCCCAGCCCGTACCAAGGCGAGGTATCGAAATACCGCACGCCCGATTCCCATGCCGCTGCCAGCGTTTGCTCGCTCTGGGCGTCGGTGGCAGGCGCAAAGCCATTGCCGATGGCCACGCCACCGAAGCCGAGACGACTGCGAGGCCGGTAGCGTGCGCCCTCGACGCGCGGATTGGTCGGCAATGCGCCCGCATCGGTTTTCCCGCGCGTGGGCATCACGCTGCCGGGCGCCGATGATTGCGCCATCAACGGTGCAGCGGCCAATGCCGCAGTACCGGCCGCGGCAGCAGAAAGGAATTGGCGACGTGTATTCATGGGGAATCCCTTGCAACAACGTGGCCCACGAGCATGGCCCCGCCGATGTGCATGCCAAGTCAGCGGACTCAGCCCAGGGCCAATGGCTGCACGTGCGCGCGCGGCGCGCCATCGCCCAGCCAGAGCATGGCCACGCTGATCGGCAGACTGAAGCGACGCGGCCCGGCGCTGCCCGGATTGAGGTACAGCACCCCATCGTGCATGCGCACCGACGGCTTGTGCGAATGGCCGCTGATGACCACATCCGCCTGCACCTGCGGTGCCAGCGTCTTCAGATCGTGCAGCACGTGGATACGCACACCAGCGATGTGCAGATCCAGCGTCTGCGGTAAGCCGTTCGCCCACGGCTTGTCGTCGATATTGCCTGCGATGGCATGCAGCGGTGCCAGTGCCCGCAACGCCTCAAGCACCTGCGGCTTGCCCACATCGCCGGCGTGGATGATCTGCGAGCAGCCCTTAAGCGCGGCAAGCGCTTCGGGCCGAAGCAGGCCATGCGTATCGGAGATCACGCCGATGCGCGTGCCGGTGCCCGTCTCGCCATCACCGTGTTTGCGCGTGATCATCGGGATGACCTGCTGCTGGATGACTTGCTGCGCAAGCGTCCGCCTGCACAGACCCATGCCATCACAGTCGAGTGGGAGCGCAGCAATGCAAGCGATGCCAGCACATGGCCCACCCTGTCGATGAAAGCTGGATGCATGACGCAGCTGCCGCCTACCACCAGGCCAGGTGCCCGGTGGTAGGCGCAGGAAGCATCAGCCATACGGCGTCAGCACGATGGCGCCCAGCGGTGGCAACAGCAGCGGCAGCGATTGCGCGTGCCCATGCATGGATTGCTGCTCGGCCGTCACGCTGCCGCCATTGCCCAGGTTGCTGCCGCCGTAGATGCCGGCGTCGCTGTTGAACACCTCGCGCCACTGGCCGCCTTGTGGCACGCCGATGCGATAGCCGTGCTGCACGACCGGAGTGAAGTTGATCACCACCAGCACCGGTGCGTCGCCACGTTTGCCCTTGCGCAGGAACGCCACCACGCTATTGCCGGCATCGTCGCCCACCACCCAGGCGAATCCGGACGGATCGTCGTCGTGCGCATGCAGCGCCGGGTATTGCACATACAGCCGGTTCAAATCGCGCACCAACGTCTGCACACCACGATGGCGAGGGTCGTCGAGCAAATGCCACGGAAGGCCGGCGTCGTGGTTCCACTCGGTCGGTTGACCGAATTCGCAGCCCATGAACAGCAACTTGCGCCCCGGGTGGGTGAACATGAAACCCAGGTACGCACGCAGGTTGGCGAAGCGCTGCCAATCGTCGCCCGGCATGCGGCCCAGCAACGAACCCTTGCCGTGCACCACTTCGTCGTGCGAGATCGGCAGCACGAAGCGCTCCGAATACGCATAGACCATGCTGAAAGTCAGCTCACCGTGGTGGTAGCGGCGATAGATCGGATCCAGCCCGGCGTAATGCAGGGTGTCGTGCATCCAGCCCATGTTCCACTTGTAGTGAAAGCCCAGGCCGCCGTGCGCCACGTCGGCGGTGACACCGGGAAACGCAGTGGATTCCTCGGCAATCATCACCGCGCCCGGTGTGTGCTCGCGCACCACCTCGTTGAGCCGGCGCAGGAACGCGATGGTCTCGTAGTTCTCGCGCCCGCCGTGGATGTTGGGTATCCACTCGCCGGCGTTGCGGCTGTAATCGCGATACAGCATCGAGGCCACCGCATCCACGCGCAGGCCATCGACGTGATAGCGCTGCAGAAATTCCATCGCACTGGCAATCAGGAACCCGGACACCTCGCGGCGGCCGTGGTTGTAGATCAGCGTATTCCAGTCGCGGTGGAAGCCTTCGCGCGGGTCGGCATGCTCGTACAGCGCGGTGCCGTCGAAATGCGCCAGCCCGTGCGCATCGGTGGGAAAGTGCGCCGGCACCCAATCGACGATCACGCCGATGCCTTCGCGATGGCAGCGGTCGACAAAGCGCGCAAATCCATCGGGTGTCCCGAAGCGCGCGGTCGGCGCGAACAGACCCAATGGCTGGTAGCCCCAGGAGCCGCCGAACGGATGCTCGCTCACCGGCATCAACTCGACATGGGTAAAGCCCATATCGGCCACGTACGGAATCAGGCGATCGGCCAGCCCGTCCCAATCCAGATCCAGGCCTGCTTCGCGCAACCACGAGCCGGCGTGGATCTCGTAGATGCTCATCGGCGCGTCATGGGCCTGGCGGCGCGCACGCGTGGCCATCCAGCCGTCGTCGCTCCACTGATGCGGCGTGGGATCGGCCACGATGGACGCAGTGCCCGGCGCAAGCTCCGCGCGGCGTGCCACCGGGTCGGCCTTGGCCGGCAGTTCGTGCCCGTGCGGACCGCGCAGCTGGTACTTGTAATGTGCGCCGGGGCCGACGTCGGGCACGAACAACTCCCACACGCCGGCCTGGTGACGCAGCCGCATCGGATGACGGCGCGCGTCCCAGCTGTTGAAGTCGCCCACCACCGCCACGCGCGAGGCATTCGGTGCCCAGACGGCAAAGCGCGTGCCGCGCACGCCGTCCACTTCGACCACGTTGGCGCCCAGCGCGTCGGCCAATTGCAAGTGGTGGCCTTCGCTGATCAGGTGCAGGTCGAAGTCGCTGAGCTGCGGGCCGAACGCGTACGGGTCGGCGGTCTCCTGCTCGCCACCGGGCCAGCCGATGCGCAGGCGATACCCACCGTGCGCCGGCAACTCGCCGGCGAACAGGCCCGGCTCCGGGCCGGCGTCCAGCGCCACCACCTGCCCATCGTCGAGCACCGCACTGACCCGGTCGGCGCCGGGTAGATAGGTGCGCAACAAGCGCCCGTTGTCGGACGGGTGCGCGCCCAATACCGCGAACGCGTCGCCATGGCGCGCCTCTGCCAGGGCGCGTACCGCGCCGGGATCCCATCGATTGCTCACTGCTGTCATTACTCCACTCATCATGTGTCTCCTGCACCGGCGCGTGCGCGTTGCAGGATGCGTCGCAAGCCTTCGATCGGCACCATCAACCAGCCAGGGCGATTGGCCGCTTCATAACGCACTTCGTAGCAAGCCTTCTCCACCAGGAACAACAAGGTGGCTGCATTGAACGCCGCCGGCGCAATCCACGGATGGGCGCTGGCGTCGAGCACGGCATGGTAAGCGTCCAGGAAGGCTTGTGTGGAGCGGCGGCGGAATTGCACCAGAAATTCGTCCAGGTGCGTGTCCACGCCAACACCCGCGCGGGCGGCGGTGCCTTCCTCGCCACGTGCCGACACTTCGCTGGCGTAATCGAGCGAGCGCAGGAAGCCAGCCACGTCGCGCAGCGGGCTGGCCTTGGCGCGGCGTTCGGCCAGCGGCTTGGCCGGCTCGCCTTCGAAGTCGATCAGCACCACATCGTCGAAGGCCACCAGGATCTGGCCCAGGTGGAAATCGCCATGAACGCGCGTGAGCAAGGAATCGGCCAGCACGCTCGGCGCCCTGGCGAGCAAGGCATCCAGCTGCGGGCGCTCGGCGAGCACCGCCTCCAGCGCCTCGCGTTCGGCGCTGTCTTCGCTGCCGGCCAGGCGTGCGTTGACGGTGTCCCACATCTCTTCGACCTGGCGTCCCACGCCGGCCACCACATCGTTGGCGGTGGGCAGGTCGATGCGTTGCGGCGCGAAGTCGGCATCGTCGGTGGCGCGCGACAGCGCTTCGTGCAACTCGGCCAGGCGCTTGCCCACCACGGCGGCGAAGGCATCGTAGCCGGCGACCGCTTCGGCGCGCGCCTCGTCGGTCTGCGCGGTGGCGTATTCGTCGAAGCTGCGCGCCAGATGGTCCAGCGTCCAGCGCCAGGCATCGCCCTGGTTGCGGATGAAGCCCTGCAACAACGCGATGGTGGTGACGGTGCCCTGCGCGTCGATGCGGCTGACGCTGCCCAGCAGTGGCGCGGCATTGGCATAGCCCATCTCGGTCAAGCGGCGGCCGATCTCGATCTCCGGGTTCGCGCCTACGGCCACATGCCGCAGCAGCTTGAACACGGCCTTGTCGGCGACCACCAGCGAGCTGTTGCTCTGTTCGGCCGACAACCAACGAATCTCCGGATCTTGCGGGATATCCAGCGTTGCCAGTGCCGGGGTGGCTTCGAAACAGACCTGCCCCTGTTGCGAGGCATCGTCGCCGTCGCAGAAGTCCAGCGCTGCATTGCTGCGCAGCGCATCGATCACACCGCGCACCATGGGCTTGAGCGCAAACGCATCGGTGAGATAGCCCACCTCGCGGCCCTGGCGCACGCGCGCCAGCGCCAGCTGCTCGGCCAATGTGCTCGGCTGCTCGCGCTCCCACACGATGCCCACCGGCAGCATGTAGCGCTCGTGGCGGCCGTCTTCCAGCTCTACCTCCAGTTCCAGCAGCGTCATCGGCTCATCGCCCGGCAACGGCGTGCGGCGCGCGATGCGCACGCTGCGCAGCGCCTGGTCCTTGGCCGAGAACCAGCGTCGCGCCGATAGCCACGCCGGCAGGATTTCGCCTTCCAGGGTGGGCAGATGCGGCAGCAGTGCGGCGCTTTCGTCGGCATCGCTGCGCAGCACCAGCGTGCGGTAATCCGGCAGCGGCACCGGGCTGGGGACATGCCAATCGGGCAATGTGCCTTCGCTGACCAGCTGGAAGGCGTAGAAGCCGAACGGCGGCACCGTCAGCAGATAGGTCAACCGGCCGATCGGCGGGAAGCTGCCGCCACCGATGATGTCCACCGGCACCCGGCCCTCGAACTCGGACAGATCCAGCTCCACCGCCTGCAAGGTGTGCGAGAGGTTGGCCACGCACAACACGGTTTCATCCTGATAGCAGCGCAGGTACGCCAGCATGCGGCGGTTGCCCGGGTACAGGAAGCGCAAGCTGCCGCGGCCGAAGGCCTGGTAGCGCTTGCGCACGCTGAGCACGCGGCGGGTCCAGGTCAGCAGCGAATGCTGGTCGCGCATCTGCGCTTCCACATTCACCGCCTGGAAGCCATACAGCGGGTCCATCACCGGCGGCAGCACCAGCTGCGCCGGGTCGGCGCGCGAGAAGCCGCCGTTGCGGTCGATCGACCACTGCATCGGCGTGCGCACGCCGTCGCGGTCGCCCAGGTGGATGTTGTCGCCCATGCCGATCTCGTCGCCGTAATACAGCACCGGCGTGCCGGGCATGGTCAGCAGCAACGAGGTCATCAATTCGATGCGGCGGCGGTCGCGCTCCAGCAGTGGCGCCAGGCGGCGGCGAATCCCCAGGTTGATGCGGGCGCGGCGGTCGGCGGCATAGGTCTGCCACAGATAATCGCGCTCCGAATCGGTCACCATTTCCAGCGTCAACTCATCGTGGTTGCGCAGGAAGATCGCCCACTGGCAGCTTTCCGGAATCTCCGGGGTCTGGCGCATGATGTCGGTGATGGGGAAGCGGTCTTCGCGCGCGATGGCCATGTACATGCGCGGCATCAGCGGGAAGTGGAACGCCATATGGCATTCGTCGGCATTCTGGCCGAAATACTGCTGGGTATCTTCCGGCCACATGTTGGCTTCTGCCAGCAGCATGCGGTCCGGGTATTCCGCGTCCAGGGTGGCGCGGATCTTGCGCAGGATCGCGTGGGTTTCGGGCAGGTTTTCGTTGGAGGTGCCCGGGCGCTCGATCAGGTACGGCACCGCATCCAGACGCAGGCCATCCACGCCGCGATCCAGCCAGAAACGCATCACCTCCAGCACCGCTTCCAGCACCGCCGGATTGTCGAAGTTCAGATCCGGCTGGTGCGAGTAGAAGCGATGCCAGAAGTATTGCCCGGCCACCGGATCCCAGGTCCAGTTGGATTTCTCGGTATCGCAGAAGATGATCCGCGTGCCTTCGTATTCCTGGTCGGTGTCCGACCATACGTAGAAGTCGCGCTCTGGCGAGCCAGCGGGCGCATGACGTGCGCGCTGGAACCAGGGGTGCTGGTCGGAGGTGTGGTTGATCACCAGCTCGGTGACGATACGGATGCCGCGCGCATGCGCCTGCGCCACCAGCTGCTCGAAATCTTCGATGCTGCCGTAGTCCGGATGCACCGCCATGTATTCGGCGATATCGTAACCATCGTCGCGGCGCGGGCTGGGATAGAACGGCAGCAGCCAGATGGTGTCTACGCCGAGTTCGGCGATGTAGTCCAGCTTGGAAATCAGCCCCGGAAAATCGCCGATGCCGTCGTCGTTGGAGTCGAAGAACGACTTGACATGCACCTGGTAGATGATCGCGTCCTTGTACCAACGCTGGTCGGCAACCACGGCGGACTGCTCTGCGTCGGCTTGTAACGATGCCACTGCATTCATGCGACCTCTCCTGCGCGGATGCGCCATAACGCGAACGGTCGCGTTGCCTCTAGACGGATGTGTTGGTATTTGCCGTGCCACGCGAAACGATGGCCATCCCACAGATCGTCCACGGCGACGCTGGCGTGATCGGGCAGGCCCAGTTCCCACAACGGAATCTCGATATCGGCGTCCTGCCCGGCGTGCGGATCCAGATTGATCGCCACCAGCACCATGCTGCGGCTGCGCGACAGGTAGCCGGCATCCAGGAATTTGCCGTAGTACAGCACCTGGTCGTTATGCGCCTGGTAGAAGCGCGTGCCCAGGTGCGACTGCAGTTCCGGATGCATGCGGCGCAGCTGGTTGAAGCGGGTGATCTCCTCGACGATGTCGCCGGGCGCACGTTCGGGCCAGGCGCGCAGCTGGAATTTTTCCGAGTCCAGATACTCTTCCTTGCCCGGCGCCAGCGGGGTGGCTTCGCAGAGTTCGAAGCCCTGGTACATGCCCCATAAGCCTGAGAGCGTGGTGGCCAGCGCGGCGCGGATCAGATGGCCGTTGCGCCCACTGGTCTGCAGGAACAGCGGATTGATATCCGGCGTATTGACGAAGAAATGCGGGCGGAAGCATTCGCGCGGCACGCCCTTGTTCAACTCTTCCACATAGGCCTGCAGCTCGTGCTTGTGGTTGCGCCAGGTGAAGTAGGTGTAGGACTGCGAGAAACCGCATTTGGCCAGGCGGTACATCATCTTTGGCCGCGTGAAGGCTTCGGAGAGAAACACCACATCCGGGCGCCGGCCGCGCACATCGGCAATCAGCCATTCCCAGAACGGGAACGGCTTGGTGTGCGGGTTGTCGACACGGAACAGCGTGACGCCTTCGTTGACCCAGAACAGCACCGCGTCGCGCAGCGTATTCCACAGGTCCGGCACCGCGCCGCTGGCGTAGAAATCGACGTTGACGATGTCCTGGTATTTCTTGGGCGGGTTCTCCGCGTACGGAATCGAGCCATCGGCGCGCCAGGTGAACCAGTCCTTGTGCTCCTTCAACCACGGGTGATCCGGCGCGCACTGGATGGCAAAATCCAGCGCCACTTCCAAGCCCTGCGCACGCGCGGCCTGGATCAGACGGCGAAAGCCTTCCAGTCCACCGAGTTCGGCGTGAACTTCGGTATGCCCACCATCGGTCGCACCGATCGCATATGGGCTGCCGGGTTCGCCTTCCACCGCCGTCACCGAGTTATTGCGGCCCTTGCGGTTGTTCAGGCCGATCGGATGGATCGGCGGCATGTACAGCACGTCGAAGTTCATCGCACGGATGTGCGGCAAGCGCTTGATGACGTCATCGAAGGTGCCATGCCGGCTCGCATCGCCACTTTGCGAACGCGGGAACAGTTCGTACCAACTGGCGAAGTGCGCCGCGCGGCGCTCGGATTCCACCCGGAAGGTGACCGGATATTCCGAGCGGAATGGCTTGTCGTCGGCCAGCGCCATCGCCTGCGCGGTGTCCGGCTCCAGCACGATGGCCAGCTGCTGCAGGGGTTCGCTCTGCGCACCGATGCGGGTGAGCACTGCCTGCAGGCGCTCGGCCAGTGCACCGTCGCTGCGCGCCTGTGCGGCCTGCACTGCCGCAATCGCCTCCTGCACATCGACCGGCAGGACCGTATTGGCAGCACGTTTCTTTTCCAGATCCGCATGCAAGGTGGCGAAGACGTCGCGCCAGGCTTCCACGCGAAATTCGTAGGTGCCGATGCGTTCCAACGGAAACTCGGCCCGCCAGCGGTCATTGCCCAACGCACGCATTGGCGCGCTGGCCCAGGTCTTGGCGTCTGCCGGACGCCACAGCACCGCCACCGCGATGCGGTCATGCCCATCGCAGAACGCGTCGGCCTCCACGCAAATGCGGTCGCCCACCGTGCGCTTGACCGGAAAACGGCCGTTATCCACCGACGGCGTCACCGACTCGATGCACACGCGTGGCCAGGTACCGGCGGTCTGCGCACGCGGGCGCATGCGCGGCACGGCCAGCACATGGCGCGCCGGCACGCTGCGATACACGCGCACTTCGCCCGGCTCTAGCGCCTCCAGCGTGGCCCCGGACAAGATGCGGCCATCTTCGGCCACCAAGGCCTCGGCATCGCCGAGCAGCCGCAACAGGTCTGAGGCCGGCACCGGCACCACATGCCGGGTGTCGCCGTTGATCAGTAACAAGGAGGGCAAGCCGCCCAGCGGCTCGATCGCCACCGCGGTGAGCCCGGTCGCCTCACGCAGCAGCGGGCGCAACCGCATGCCAGCATTGCTGGTTGGCAGGCCGTCGGTGATGCGGATCGACGATGGCAATGCCGCCAGGTGCGCATCGTCCAGCAGCCATGCCCCGCCCAACGCCAGCGCCAGTTGCCAATGCTGCTCGGGCGCCGCGGCGCGCTTGCCATCGGGCGCGTCCAGCACGGCAACGACCTGCGCCGCCAACGCACGCAGTGCGCTGTCTTCGTCGAAGAACCAGCTGCCGCGGCCATCCCACCAGGCAAGCGACGAAAACGCCACATCGAACCCGGCACCGGCCAGCTGCTGCAAGGCCTCCAACCCCAGACCCGGCGTCCACGCCGCAAACACCACCTCCGGCGCCTGCGCGTGCACGCGCGCGATCAACTCGCGCCAGCGCTGTACTGGCACCTGCTGCGGCTGCAGCAGCCGGAAGCCACCCACGCCCTGGCCCACCCACTCCAGCAGGCGCGCACTCCACCATTCCACCAGCGCCGCACCTTCCTGTGCGTAGGCAAAGCGGGCTTCGGCCACTTCCGGCGTCGCACGCGGCTGACGCGGGTCCGGAACCGCGGTGCTGCGCGCGCGGAACCACTGTGGGTTATCGCGCACCACCGCACTGGCACCGCCCACTTCGTCCAGGCGCACATCGATCAACAGCTTTACCCCCGCACGGCGCGCCGCCTGCACCGACTCGTGCAAGCGCTGCATTTGCGTCGGGGCACCGGCCGCCGGCTCGATCAAACGGCCTTCGGCATCGCGCTCGAAGGGCGCGGCCATCACCACGTAATCGCAGCCAGCCTCGCGCGCCGCCACGCAGCGCTGCTCCAGCCCGGTCGGGTCCTTCAGTGCGTCATTGAGAACACAGATGCGCATGGCGCCCCCTCAGCGAACAACGGCGCGCAGGGGCGCCATTACGAGTGAAGCCAGCGCCTGCTTGCCGTTTGGCAGTGATGCGAGCCTTTGCTCACCACACCCCGCACCATCGCCTACACGTACCGAACCTTGCCGTATTGACACATGCCGGCACGCTGCCCGACCGACCCTGCCACCCGTGACTGCACTCATGCGCGACTCCGCAACGATTCTTGACCCATGCAGTCAAGCACCCCCACTGCGAATTTCATGTGTCGGTGGAGTTGACGAAAATCAAACAAGCGCGGCTGTGGTGTGTCAGTGGAGCGCCTACCATCACCGTTGACGATCGCGTGCGCTTATTGGTGACAGAGGCCACGTAAGGAGGCCTGACCCACACACTGCAGGCCAACATCTCGACCAACTGAGGAGTACATCAGCTGGGTCGCTGCCACCGAGACAAGCGCGTCTCTCAACGCCGTTCGTCTCGCTGGCCAATGGCATCGGATCGAGCAAGTACCTTCAGTATCAGACCTTGCGCATCAGTGGGCCTGACGTCCATGTGACATAACGCTTGAGCGATACCAGGAACACGGCGTGCTCTGCTGCATTCACGCTGCGTGCTCGTCCAATGACAATGGACCGCTAAAACCATTCCATTGATTATTTTTCAATTGATTTGCAGGGAATTCTCTCTGCATTCGACACCAGCATGCTCGGCCGGTCTGCGTCGATTGCATAGATGCGCTCGCAAGACGAAGTACCCGAGCGGCCCGCTTTTCATTCGTGGCGAGCCATGTCTCGTAACCAGACCTTACGCTACACAATCACACGCAGCTCACTTTTCAATTGACAACATGTTGTCGACTTGAGAAAGAGCCTTCGTATGCAGACCGACAACGAGCATGTCCGCGCGTTGGCGCTAGCAGTGTTCGCGGCCAATGGCCGCTTGGTCAGCGCTGGCAACGAGCTGGTTGCCCACCTGGGGCTCACCAGTGCGTGGTGGCAGCTGTTAGCCGCGCTGCGTTACGCACCAGCGCCGCTGCCCGCTGCTTCCATTGCACGCAACATGGGCCTCACCCGGCAGGCAGTGCAGCGCATCGTGGATGTACTTGCCGAGCAGGGGCTGGTCGAGTTCCAGCCGAATCCACATCACCTACGCGCCAAGCTCGTTGTCCTTACCCGCGCAGGCATCAAGGCCGTCAGCGGCGCCGAAAAGGCCGTTGCCCCCGTCGATCAAGCCATTGCGGACAAGATCGGCATCAATCGCATCCGCGATGCCGTCCGCACCCTTGAGGAGATGAGCGCTGTCATCTCGGAGTATCTGGGTGAAGCGCCCAGCGCTTCCAGTTCCATCGTCAAACTGCAGGAGTAACGCAATCATGATTCTGGTATCAGGTGCCACGGGTGGTATCGGCGGCGAACTGTGCAGGCTCTTACAAGAAGTCGCCACGCCGTTTCGCGCGATGTGCCGCAAGCAGGAGCAGGTGGACAACCTGCAGCAGAAGGGCATGGATGCCGTGTTGGGCGACTTCGACACACCCGAAACGCTGCAAGGCGCAATGCAGGGCTGCCACACGCTGTTTCTCATTACCCCGCCCACTCCCGAGCAGGTCGCTCAGGAGACGGCCGCCATCGATGCAGCCAAGCGCGCCGGCATCGGTCGGATCGTGAAAGTGTCGGCATCCGATTGCAACGTGCGTTCGCCGGTACCATGGGCGAAATCGCATGCGCTGATCGATCACCATCTGCGTGCGTCAGGCATCGCGTGGACCATCCTCAAGCCCACCGCGTACATGCAGAATTTCCTGTGGTTCAAGGATCCGATCGCCAAGGGCCTATTTCCGATGGCGGCAGGCCAGGGCAGCGTATCGTGGATCGACACCCGCGACATCGCACGCGTGGCGGCCACGGTACTGACCGAAGAAGGGCACGCAGGTGCAACCTATTTCCTCACTGGTCCCGAGACGCTCGACATGCAGGCAGCAACCTCGCGCCTATCGAAAATCATCGGGCGCAAGGTGCGTTATCTCGACCTGCCAACGCCTGTGTTTCGCGTATTGATGCGTGCGACCGGCAACTCGCCGTGGATGGCCAAAGGCCTGACCGTGCAATTCGCAGATGTGGTGGCAGGCCATCACGACATCGATCCCACGTTCGAGGTCAAGCGACTCACCGGGAAGCGCCCGCATACATTCGATGACTTTGTTCGCGATCATCGGCAGGCGTTTGTGGGTTAGCCATTGGGGCCAGAGCAAGGGCTTCCAGTAGGTCCGATCCGCCTTTTTGCCCAGACTCTGCTTCCAGTGGACCTATTTAACGGCCTAAACCCGCCCCCTTTTTCTTGCCCTTTGTGTCTTCAATTTTATCCAGCTCTGGGGGGCCGCCGAAAGGGATCATGCTGGCTTCAAGTTAGGTTTCCCCCGTACTCTCAGCGGGTATTTTGCGTGAAAAATAGCCAACGCACCCGATGCCCACCGTGGAAAAATATTCTCCCTGCGGCTCTTCCATATCCGGACGCCACAACGCAAGCTCAAGTTCTGGAAACACGTAGCTGTACCCCAACTCTTTATCAAAAGGATCGAAAGGAGTAACTGCAAGGAATTTCTCGACGAGCCTTGATGCTGGCGTACTAAATACACGTTGGCCGAGGCACAGAACCTCAAATCCGCAATTCGCGGAGAGCTCTATGAACTCCACGCTCGGCTCGATGCCCCCATAAAAAACCTGAAACCCGTTGTGATGTCATGCGTCTGTAGGATAGGCAGACGTGGGAACTTTTCTGAAGCTAGTTGGAGGCGCCCCCATGACAGCATGAACTTCGGCGCGGGACATGCCGAGCTTTACAAGGCCGACACCAGCCGATGGAAAAATTTCAATAACTGTCATAACACCAGACGGATAGATTAAGACAAGTTCTGCAAAGCACGACAACGGCGATAATGGGTTCAGATTAAGTTTTTAGGTAACCCCGGCACCGTTTCTTTCACGTTGTAGATAAGCGCATAGCGCCTGCCACGCTCACTGGGAGCACAGCCACCTGAGCGAGCAAAACAGGGCAGAATGTGCTCCCTGCGCACGAACATATAACGCTACTGCGTTCACTTCCCACTGATCGAGGCGTGGGAGCTCAACGGCGCATAAAGGTGTTGTGTGTGGTGCGATGTCCATGGCAAACAGGGCGTGGCGCTATTCCCGCTGGCTCAGAAGCAAATTCCTGAGTCAGCGGGCAACCCCGTCAAGGTGTGTAGCCCCACTGCCCGATGATGGCTTCCAGGGTGGCTTGATTCACCGGGACGACACCTGGACATGTCATCAGATATGTCCGGCGCGCCGCCGCTGTGGCCGCCGAATCGAAGTGCGGGTCCCATATCTGGATGGCGTGGAAGGCTGCGATCGGCGCTGCGCATTCGGCACTCGGTGTGCCGAAGCCGGACACGGCGGCCATGCAAAGAAAAACCGAGCAAGGATCTGCGGTCTGAGCGCGAGCTGGGGCAGCCAGGCCTAGGCCGAGAGCCACAGCTAGTGCAAAGGTGGCGCCAATAGAACGTGGCTTCATGATGAATACCTCCCTGGTAATGGTTGAAATGACATGCATGTCTCTGGGCAACTTGCGCTAGGCGTGGCTCAGCGAGACAGCTCCCAACGCCGCTTGCTATGGCGTCGGCTGGTCACCTGGTTTTCCGTCTTCGCCGAATGGCGGTGGTCAGGTTATCACGTCGACCGTGCGCGGTGTGAGGATTTGGCACGGCTGGCGAGCCACCGGGACAATGGACGCTGGCGGCAGTCCAGCCCTGCGGGGCGTAAGACGCGCGCCGCCTGATCCTTCCGTCTGTGACTGCATTCGACCGCGGCCGCCATGCTCATGAGCGACATGAACCAGCGTTGCAAGGGTTCTGCCATCACGACGCCCTGTGACCGCCGCGTGGTGATGGGATGTGGGCGAAGACTGCAGTTAATTTGACTTACTAGTTGCTCCTGACTGCGTTGCTCTGCCGCATGAAACTAAATACAAAACTCCAAATATTGATCGGCTCATACGCCTCGGAGATGGGCGTGCGATCGAGGTAGCGCCGCGGCGTGATCGAGGGGTCGAGCGAGTGCCAGCCGATTTCGTGGGCGGCGGCACAGTCGCACGCATCTGACCTCTGGGTTAAGCCGCTCCCCAAAACAGGTTGGCATTCAATAGATCTGCTAACGTGATAGAGGATCTCTAGCTGGTTGGGTCATAGATATCCAGGCCTAAGGAAATACCTCTTTGTCCAAGCGCCAACAGGGCTTTAGCGGAAAGCGCTAAACCGTCATTCCTCCCAGCCATGAAGATGCCGCAGAACAGATCGGGCTGATAGCGATTGCTCAAGTGTTCCCACACGGTCAAGTCTTGGGTGAGCTGGTTCAGGATTTCGAAAATCTGTGCCTCGAGATCCTCAGGCTCGCGTTGCGTTGAAGTCAGTCTCCAGCTGCCAGTCTTGGCAATGCGCACTGCGCCGTTCTTCAACTTAAGTTCTTGCCCTTTATGCTGGGAGGCTGTGGGGCTGCCCGAAAGCAACGCGCTGATCTCGTCAGGCACCAGATCGTCTCCAAAGAATCGGAGTGTTGCTACGGAATACTCTAGTGCTCCATTGGACCCCAATGTCTGAATTAACCCGCACCGCGAAGCAGCGTCGGCTTGGACGAACTACCAGGCCTACTTCTGCGTTGACGCATGCGCGGCCAGGAACCTGGTGATGCTATCAGGCTCGCGCTTGGATCCAGGTAGCCATTGAGGCAGCCACTCAGCGATCCGTGCGCCGCTTTGGTGCTGATAGACGCCTGGACTGGGTTCATTGATCGATTCCAGCTGCCGCACCAAGACCACGGGTGGCTCGGCACCCTTGTGCGCCTGCGAGAAGGCCAACGCCGGCTCGTATTGCGCGAACGCGGCGAAGTAGTCATCGTCTCCAGCCAGTGGCACCGCTCCCTGCTCGGGATGGAGCCAGACCCTGTACTCAAGGACGTGGTCATAGAAGTAGCCACCGCCAGACTTTGACCGCCCTGAATAAGTTCCGACAAGCGATGGCTCTGCTGCCAACGGATAGCGACTCTGCTGTGATACAGACTGATCAACGTGTGCAGATGAGAACGGAGCGACTGGACGAGAGCACGCCGCGACGACAAATGCCAACAATACTGCGATAAAAAAGTTCGCTTGTTTCATCGCTGCCAAAGTAGGATCTAGCCTCTGTGGCAAGCCGAGTCGCGGAGCAACTTTGGCTTGGATAGGTTGTCAGGTAACCCGGTAGTCCAAGCACCACCTCAAGCACAGCGCTACGCATGCTGGTGTGCAGTGGTATCAGCATGAAGCTCGTCGAGTCGGTGGCTACCGTCAATTGTTGGCTGCCTTGTCTGTCGCCTTCTCGCCATCATCCGCCACGGTGACGATCAGCTCGCCCTTGCGCATGCGGATGTTGAGTCTGCTGCCGATGGTAAAGCCGAGTTGTTCCAGCCAGCGACCGCGTAGGCACAGGGTAGGGATGCGGTGGTCGCTGGCGGGGTAGTACCCGTAGCCGACGGTGCAGTGTTGCGGGGCACGTGGGTGGCCGGGGCGGCGCGGCTTGCCGGGGTCGGGGCGGGGCTCGGGGATGGGGGTGCGCTCGAGGTAGGGCCGCGGCGGGATCGAGGGATCGAGCGAGTGCCAGCCGATCTCGGTGGGCGGCGGCACCGTGGCGCGCTTGCGCGCTGGCTTGGGACTGGACGTGGGTCGACGCATGGCAAAGCCCTCCGTGACGAACAAGCCCCGCCGCCGGGTGGCGACGGGATGTCGGGAGGTTAGAAACCGCGTACAGACGGCGGGCTTATTCCCCTTGCGGGTGTTGTATTGGCCACCCTCCCGACGCAGAGCATTACGTCGGCTGCACCCGCAAGAATCTGCAGGCACAAAAAACCCACCGGGATTTCGGAGGTGGGTACCGCTGTACGAGGAGTTTCTACGCTCCTTGTCGACGAGACTGCTACGCGCTGCGCGTCATGTCAACCGGTCGAGGCTGGCAATCCGTAAAGCGTTGATGGAAGATCTTTGCGTCAACATTTGAAGAAGCAGATTCAGTGTTGGATTGGACCAGAGACAGGGCTACTGCGAGCCCATCCCCAACACACCCGTAAGTTGCTTCCCCACTTTATATCCATCATCAACGCACCACTCAGCTTCGGACCCGATAGTGCAGGAGACAGACGGCACGGGTGACAATTGGCCAGCAGCGCGATGTCGCGTGAGTCGCAGGATCCCAATGATAAAAGTTAGCTTCCGAAACCTGCTTCCCTTGCTGCTGCTTTCAATAGCGCTGCCAAGTGCATGTGCTCGCACACCCCATGAAGCAAAGCGGGATGCAGGCACGTCATCTGCTGCGACAGCGACGCCGTCGCCTCAAGAGAAGAGCAGAGGTACCGACAACGGCGCCGTCCTCGTCTCTGCGAACACCACTCTGCAAGAATTGCAGCGCCGGCTGCTGCGCTTCATTGATGGACTGACAGTACCAGCGGATCTGGACTATCCCCAGATGGAGTCAGCACTTGGCATCAAACTTGGACCACCGTCTGATCCGGCATACCCGTGGCGTGAAGTAAAGGAGGTTTCTCTGGCCGATGGCTATGAGCTCTACGCGACGCATCGCCCAACGAAAGATGGATTCTCGCGGATAGAGGTTGCAGTGACTCTACCTGACCATAGCAACCCCACGCGCGTGCCTACGTCGACCTGCATCTGGCAAGCAGAAGCACTCTCCAAAGCGCTCGAAGGGATGGGATACACGCGCGGCGGGCAGCGGCCGTTTCAGGGTGGATGGCTACGCCAGCATTGGCGCGCGATCAACGGCGGAAGTCAGATTTTTTCTGTCTCGTTGCTTCTCTATCGAACCAATGAACAAAGCAGTCCACAAGAGTGCGTTTATAGCGTCAAGATCGATGGAGGCAAGCCATGAAATGGGTCACTCGAAGAGTAGAGCCTGTGAATACCGAACAGACCAGAACAGGAAGAAGATTTTTCCCCCTATTGTTGCTGCTCCTTGCGGCTGGACTTCAGGGCGCGTGCGCCGATCCTAAAACGGATTCCGCTACGCCATCTGCATCAGCACCAGTCATTGCCCAGAATACGATCGTAAGCGATCGCTCGGAGCAGAACATGCCCAGCATTAGCTCTCAAGAGCTAGAGGCCAGGTTGCTTAGGTTTGTCGATGGATTCAAGTCACCGGCCGACATGAATTACACACGTCTGGAGGCCGCACTGGGCGCAAAGTTCGACGGCACCACGGACTCTGTGCATACTTTTTACATCATGAAGAATATTTCCCTGAGTGACGGCTACAATTTTTACGCAACCCATGTACCCGCAGAAAAAATCTTCTCTAGTATGGAAGTCGCCGTCGGTCTACCAGAACGTATCGACCCAACGCGCACGCCTACCTCGCGTTGTGTTTGGGATGCAACAACGCTGTCACGGAAACTGGAGGAGATTGGGTACAAGCGTGGTGGGCAAAGGCCTTTCCAGGGAGGATGGCTGCGCCAGCATTGGCGCCCACTCAATAATGGAACGCAAGGCTTCTCCGTCGCGTTGCTGGTCTACCGAACCAGCCAGGACAGTGGTTCGCGCGAATGCGCTTACGGCATGCAGATCGATGGGGGGAAGTCATGATACGTGTCGATCCAAGAATCGAACCTCTGCTGGGACGCATGGCAAACGATCCGCGCCTTCCCAAAGAGGCCGAGTCCAGTATTCGTCAAGCGCTATCAGAATCGCCCTATCTATCGAACTTGCTTGGTAATGCGATCGAGAAGGGGCATATCGGATCGATTGCGGTCTCGCATGGCCAGAACAACGGCGGCCATTTCCAGGATGGCAAGAATGGGAGCGCCGGCACGCTCAACATCAGCGCTGCAGCGTTCAGCGACTTCACCGGCGCGCAGCGGATTGATTACATCACCGAAGTACTCGGGCATGAGACGATGCATGGCGTGCTGGCAGAACACCGCGCTCAAGCACTGGCCGAGTTCGCAACGACAATGGGCAACCGGATGCAGGAGGCGCACGAGAATCGCGAGGGTCAGGTCGACCTGACTGGGCCAACACGCGTCTACCTGGATAGCACCCGGGAGGATGAAGCGCTCTCAGAGATTTCAGGCATGCGTGCACTTCACGACCGCATCAAGCATCAGAACCCTGGAATGCCTGATGAAATGGTCGAGCTGCGACTGCTCCAACGCTCGACTACGCGTTGTGTGGAAAGAGACGTTGCTCCACCGCAGTTTGCCAACGGATTGACATATGAAGAGCTCACCACGCGCCCGTTCTCACGTAATGATGCGCTGACAAAGTCAGTGGAACAGTGCTTCTACGACAGCCGCGGCACGCTAGGCCCACATAGCGATTCCGACTATCGGAACTACTATGGCGTCAATCCGATCAGTCACATCGCACAGAACTACGCGCATCTGGCGCATGATCGCCAGCCGCCGGAAATCCGCATCGATCTCAAATCGCTGGGCCTGGATCCAACAGCTGGAGCGCAACGGACTGGAGCTAGGGTCTGCGAAGACCTTCAACATCGTTGACCTTGGCAAGGACGGCTATGGCATGGTCCAGCTCAAGGACACTGGCGCACGCGGCGTTAGCTCTCCCAATCTTGCGGCACCGAATGAGCCAAGCCGCACATTGACCCCTGCAGAAGCGGGACACCCGGACCATGCCATGCATCAGCAGATCCGAAGCAAGGTGGAGCAGTTAGATGCAGCCAACGGCCGCACGTTTGACGCGACCAGTGAACGGATGACAGCGAGTCTGCTGACGCTAGCCAAAGACAATGGGCTAACTCGGGTGGACCACGTGCTGCTCAGCGAAAAGACCAGAGACTCGCCCGCTGCGCAGACCCTGTTTGTAGTGCAAGGCGATCCAAAGGATCCGGCCATGTTGCGCGCTCATATCCCAACAGCCGACGCAGCGCAGCGACCTGTCCAAGAGAGCTTTACCCAACTGGAATCTGTCAACCAGCGCTTAGCGCATGAGCGCACGCAAGAGCTGGCAATGGAACAGCAGCGCTCACAGGAGCAACAACAGCGCGGCCCCGTTCCGACACTTTAAGGCGATGAAATGTCCGCACAGTCATCATCAAAGGCTAGCAGCCCTTGATCGACAAGAAACGGGGGCTGATGCTTAAGTGAACCTGACCCCGTTCTTGTTCCAAAGCAATTAGTGAAGCGCGATGAACGCAATCGATGGCGAAGCGCCGAACTCCACGCAAGCTGGTTCAGGTTGGCTCCTTAAGTCAACCTGACCCCGTTCTTGCTTTGACCCCGTTCTTGCTTTCTAAACTGAGCCGTTCCACTAAGCGGCTTTGGATTAAGTCAACTGCTAGGGACGTTGCCGGTGCCATTGACCACCTGTGCCCATGTCCACCAAGATCTCTGCGCCCAAAGCCTCAAGTACATGCATCATCGATTGAACGTGATCTACAGATATGTCATGGATCTCAACATGCTCGCGCGCGAGTACTGATCTTTCGATTTTCCGGCGCTGTGCTGGCGACGCACTTATCCCTCGCCGAAGGCGGCGTGAGAACTCAGCAGCGGCATGCACGCCTTCAGCTCGCCATTGAACATCATCTAATCGCCACCCAACCACTGAGATCGTTGCCATACGCGCCTAGCTGCTATCAGACCGCCTAAGCGCGGTATAGCGCGATCCTCGCCGAGTCGTTCACCGCAGTCAATCGCCCCACGCCTGCGTAACCACCGCCCGACCCGCAGCACGGTCACGTGCCTTATCGAATTCCGATTCCAGGCTCGCAAGTTATCGCACGGTGCTTTTATGGGTCGCCATAGCTGTGCTCCATTCGCCGATCAAGGATTGCGCGCACGGCGTTGGCGGCATCGAAGGTGGCTTGGCCCAGCGTGGGCAGCGTCTGCGCCTCCAGGCACTCTGGTTTGCTCATGGCGATCACGTCGCCATGAGCGATGAGGCTGCGTAGCAGGCGGTCGAGCTGGTTGCGTTGGTCCAACGTGAGATGCAAGACGACGGCGGGGTGCTCCATCTGTGTCCTCCTCTGCGCGGTGAGCGGGGCGCGCGCACGGTGTGGCGATTGGCGCGGGGCGTGCGGTTGCGTGCTGCGCGTACGCTGCGCACCTGGTTAGTCCGTAGGTGCGACGCTGACAACGAGCTCGCCGTTGCGCATGCGGATGTTGAGTTTGCTGCCGATGGTGAAGCCGAGTTGTTCCAGCCAGCGGCCACGCAGGCGCAGCGTGGGGATGCGTTGGTGGCTGTCGGGGTAGTAGCCGTAGCCGACGGTGCAGTGTTGCGGGGCACGCGGGTGGCCTGGGCGGCGCGGCTTATTGGGATCGGGGCGGGGCTCGGGGATGGGGGTGCGCTCGAGGTAGGGCCGCGGCGGGATCGAGGGGTCGAGCGAGTGCCAGCCGACCTCGGTGGGCGGCGGCACCGTGGCGCGCTTGCGCGCTGGCTTGGGACTGGACGTGGGTCGACGCATGGCAAAGCCCTCCTTGACGAACAGGCCCCGCCGCCGGGTGGCGACGGGATGTCGGGAGGTTAGAAACCGCACAGAGCCGGCGGGCGTATTTCCCCAAAGGGTGTTGTATTAGCCGCCCTCCCGACGCAGGCATCGCGTCGGTTGCACCCGCAAGATGCTGCAGGCACAAAAAACCCACCGGTTTGACGGAGGTGGGTACCGCTCTGTGAGGAGTTTCTACGCTCCTTGTGGTAGAGATTGCTGCGGGTTTGTTGGGATGTCAACTGCTTTGCGTGGCAAAGCGCTGATCAAAATCTGACAAGGTCAACACCGTTTCAGATGAGGCATGAAACTGACTCTGACCTCTTATTCCAGAAGAGACAATTGACGAGCTAGGTAACTTTCATTCTGGCATCCGGGAAATTCTCGGAGGCCCAAGCTTGCAGCTCTACCAGGGACTGGCACAACATCTGTTGGGTGCCGTGCGGTGTGTAGAGAGTTAAAGGTGCGCTTGACTCAACCCGTTTGGCCAAAACGCACAACCTTGCCTCTACCCAGCCTGTAGTGCTTGTAGCTCCATAGCCATGAGCTTCGGCAAGCAGGAGGTATAGCTCACGCGAAACCACGCCATCGGCGGCCAGTTCCATGTCAAGTTGCTGGTTTAGCTGCGCTGCGTCCATTGCTAGTTCTCAATTGGAAATCAGGGCTATTACTTATAATTGGCGAAAAAATAAGATTTAGCGATATCTATTAACTAAATCCAACCATTCTATCGGCTAGGCCTCGGCGTCTACGCGCTACCTGGCGTCTGGCGATCTCGTTGTTCTCTGACTTCGCCACACCTCCAGGAGTTCAGTGCTGCCGCTAGCTACCTGCAACAAAATCTGAAGTGACAAGATTGATCCGGGCACGATTCCTGACTCATCTATCTGTTGGCTGTCGTAGTCTGGATTGATGGCAAGCTCGAAATTAACCACCCACCACACTTCGATTTTCCGTAAAAAATCGACAAGGACATCGAACTGCTCCTGATGATTTGACTCCACGTGGCCTGTAACAACGTCAAAGAGGCGATGTGCTAGCAGATTCCTCGTATTCTTTAGTTGCTCAAATATCGCTAGGTCGGATTGGTCAATAGCTTCAAGTTCGACAAGCCAGTTCAATGATGCGTACACCACACTCTTGTTACGCGAAAGAACATTACTTGCGTACTCTGAGGAGACGGCATTGCCTTCTTTAGACCAGCTTTCCGAATAGAAGTCTCGAATCCTGTCGACTACAGTGTTCTTCAGAATTTCGAAAACCGTGATGAACATTGTTGCCGTGAACAGCGATGGCCGGACAACCTCTGGATCGAGGAAGCGCTCCCAATTTTGGTTGTGATCAATCATGACTAGCCTAGCGACAGAATTGGGCCGAGTTGCGAAGCAACTTCGGCTTGAATTAGTTGTTAGGCAGTGAGTAGTCAGAAGGATTCGATGATGCAACCCCTGTCGCCGGCACTACCTCCGAGATCGATTGTGACACGGCCTTGGAGAAAGAGGCTGTCAAGGCGTCAAATGCCCATAAAGCCAGAGGCAATTAGTGCAACGCAATGAAGGCAGTGGACGGCGAAACGCCGAACTCCACGCAACCAGGCTCGGGTTGACTCCTTAAGTTAACCTGACCCCGTTTCAGTCAGAGACAATGACGTACCCGCAACTGCCAGCAGACAGCGAGCCGGCCCTCACTTCTGAACAAGCAACGACTAAGGCTGCCGTTAAGTGCACCTGACCCCGTTATTTGGTCGGTGCGGATCACCTGCGGCAGGCCGCGACTGTGTGCCAACCGATCCAGCACGCGCGCAACCCCGTGCCCGGAGATCGCGCGTTCCACCTCGATGGCGACCGCTTCGTGCGTTGCGTCGTCCACGATCACCAGACACTTGATCATGTCGACTCCCCGTAATTCAATGCCAGCTAAAACTAGAGGTCTGCGGTTGATGTTGATCACGGAACTCGACGGGCGTTAGCCCGCCCAGGCTGTCGTGCGGGATCTGTTGGTTGTAGTCGGCGAGCCACTGTTCGGTCTGTTCGCGGACCTCGCTTAGCGTGCGGAAGATGTGCATGTCCAATACGCCACGCCGATAACTGCCGTTGAAGCGTTCGATGAAACCGTTTTGCATCGGACGCCCCGGCTCGATGAAATCCAACGCGATACCCTTGCGCTCAGCCCACTCGGCCAAGGCCAATGCAACAAATTCCGGGCCATTGTCCAAACGCAACTTGTTCGGATAGCCGCGCCAGGCTGCGATGCGTTCCAACGTGCGGATGACGCGGGCGGCCGGAAGATTCAGGTCCACATCGATGGCCAAGGCTTCCCGACTGAAATCGTCGATGACATTGAACGTGCGGAACCGCCGACCATCCCATAACGCATCGGACATGAAATCGATCGACCATCCAGCATTGGGTCGATCGCCGCATGCCAGCGGCTTTGGATAGCGCGTCGGGACCCGGCGCCTGCTGCGACGTCGTTGATTGAGTTTCATCAAGCAGTACACGCGCCAGACCCTTTTGTGATTCCACACATGTCCGCGACGGCGGATGATCTGAAAGAGCTTTCCAAATCCACGCTCGGGAAAACGCTCGGCCAACTCGGACAACAGCGCAATGACCTCCTCGTCGCGATCGGGACGGCGCCGATAGCGCGCTGTCGAGCGAGCCACGCCAACTACTGAACAGGCCCGGCGCTCGCTCCAGCCATGCCGCTCGACGAGCCAGGCCAGAAGCGGGCGTTTGTGCGTCGGGTCTACAGCTTTTTTGCGATGACATCCTTCAATGCATGGTTTTCCATCGCGAGCTCGGCGTACATGCGCTTGAGCTTGCTGTGCTCGGTCTCCAGGTCGCGGAGGCGTTGCACGTCAGCGGCCTCCATGCCGCCGTACTTGGACTTCCAGACGTAGTAGGTCGCCTCGGAAATGCCCAGCTCGCGACAGACATCCTTGACCTGGCGGCCGCCCTCGACCTGTTTCAGCGTGGCGACGATCTGGCTCTCGGTGAACTTGCTCTTGCGCATTGTTGGTCTCCTTGGTGGCTAGTGTGCTGGAGACCTCTAGTTATGGCTGGATCAATTTTACGGGAGACTGACAATCACTCGGCCGTCGGCGGAGCGGTCGAACACGAAGTCCATCGACCACACCTGGTTGGCCTGCGCTGGCCGCAGCAGCGGCTGACGCTCGCCAACCGGTACCTTCTTGCGCTTGCGGCGCCGGACTTGTAGCTGCTGCTCGCGATACAACCGCTCCACGCGCTTGTAGTTCACCAGGCGTCCTTCCTGTCGCAGCTTGAGATAGATCATCCCCACGCCGTAGCGGCGATGGCGATGCGCCAACGCAAGAATGCGCTCGCGCAGTTCGCCATTGCGGTCTTGACGTGGGCAATAGCGCAGCGCGCTGGCGCTCATGCCGATCGCCGCCAACGCACGACGCTCGCTGGCACCACGCCCGATCCACTCGCGCACCAGCGCACGACGCGCCGGTGCGCTCACCACTTTTTTCGCAAAGCATCCTTGATCAGGTCATTCTCGAACAACTGCTCGGCCAGCAACTTCTTTAGCCGCGCGTTCTCGGCCTCAAGGTCCTTGAGCCGCTTGGCGTCGGGCACGCTCATGCCGCCGAACTTGCTGCGCCACAGATAGTACGAGGCCTCACTGAAGCCATGCCGCCGGCATAAGTCCTTGATCGCTATGCCCGCTTCGGCCTCGCGCAGGAAGCCGATGATCTGCTCTTCGGAAAAACGCTTCTTCACGTCCAATCTCCTTGGGGTAGGGAATTGGACTCCAAACTGAGGTGCTACTCAAAATTGGGGGGACGTCGCACATCGGGGGCAATCGCTTACGATCTCCGCCACGCGCACTCCTTTGGTCCTAGCGCCTAAATGAATTAGCCGAGTCGCAAAGCAACTTCGGTTGAATGAATTTTTTTAGTTGGTGACTGGCAAAAGCGGGTTCCGGAACCGTTATAAGGTTTACTTCTTAAGTTAACCTGACCCGGTTCTTACTCAAATTCATCTGTTGATCCTCCACCAAAAACTCAACCTGACCCCGTTCTTCGGACCCCGCTCTTCGCCTATAAGTGACAATAACCAATATGTATCTAGATGAATCCGTAGACATTACAAAGATTCGACCGCAATCGCTTCGGCAAATTCTGCTCCGAGGTGGGTCACATGCACATAGCCTTTACTGAAAGACACGGAGTTCTCTGGCGATTCATGCAAACCCTTTAGCTCTAGGTACTCCGGCCGTACTTCAACCCAGTTGTAGGCGCTATCATCCTTTATCCAAGCGTCGTAGCGGATATCCACTAGGCCAAGTCTTGACCAATTTTCAAGCATTGCAGGAAACCGTGACAATCGAATGGGTTCGCGCGTAGTGGAGTCTATAAGGTCTACCAAATGTCGAGCGAGAATATTTTGACCACCATCCACGCCCCTTCTTTCGACGGACACTATTGGGACATAAACTTTTGATTTAAGCATTTGTATAAGGTGCTTAGCCTCCCCCGCATCGAGTTGCTTGATGATCTCTACAAATGCCGGATGGGCCAGCTCTGATCTTCGGGAATCCATTGCGGTGGCCAGAAGGCCTAAAAACATATCTTTAAGTGATTTCTCTTCATGTGTGAAAGCTAGAGCTTGCAACGCTGGACCCGCTACGGAGGCCTTAGGTTCCTGGAGACTTTCTAACGGAATACTAGCTGCACGTTCTGCAACATCATTTTGAAAATTCCCTTCAAAATACGCACGAGCCTTATCAAATGCAAAATTCACCGCCGCAAGCGGCAAAAGCGCATTATTGATAGTACGGGAGAGCGTTACGGCCGCTTTCCCCAGATTTCCTGCGGCTTCCTTGACATTAGGATCGTTGCCAGCAGCCTTCATCAGTTCACCAACAAGCACAACACTCGCCTGTGCGCTTGCGAATGGCTTTTCTTCTTCCGCCACGATATACCCCCCTTAATGGTTAGCTGCCTCATGGCAACTTTACGGACCCGCTTAAAATAATTACTATTATTCAGTGCGCGTCATACATTATTAATGGTGTTGCAATCCACTCACCAAACGAAGTATTTTCTGAAAAAACGCGTACTAATGCGCGACTGGGAAGAGAAAATCTATCAATTATCAAATGTGTGAGGCCTTTAAAAGCGGCAATTCCAGACATGAAATATTGATCCGTTGGCGATAGAGCGAATTTTGCATCGCAACTAGTAAAACTAAAGAAAGCTTCTTCCCCAACAATCTCGTCACTCTTTACGTTTTTGTTAGGACCTGGCGTGCCGATGAGCGTGATTGTTTGCTTTGTGCGTGTTACTTTTATTTTACTAATTCCCAGGGTCCCTTCAAGCCAGCAGTACGTTGATGGCGAGTCAATCTTGTAGTCGATCGACGCAAAATCTGGGAACTTAAGAAGGCGCTTTTTAAGCTCATCCAACATCTCTAGACTCGAAATGCTGTAACTCCTACTCTCACTGGAGTTTCCGCCACCTGAAAGAAAAGCGATAGATGCTGATGCTTGAATCCCTTCCGTACGTGTTATTTGAGTCTTTGGCGAGTAATCAAACTCCGACTCGTAAAGCCTGGACACGAACTCTGAATCGAGATAAATCAATTTTTCGGATAACTTTTTATCCTTCATAAGTGCTGGATCCTATTAGGTCGAGGCAAGTGTTGCATAACATGACGCTGACCGAGTCTTTTATGTCCGTCAATCACTCAAAATCCCTGAATCTCTGCCATCTGCCGGGAGAACAGGGTCAGGTTGACTTTTTAAGTAGACCTGACCCTATTCTTCGGTGCCTTACTAAGCCAAGCAGCGAGGCGGCGTCTGCTTGAATGGATTCTTATGCACTACACATGCGGCCACAAGCTCGCCACGTAAGATAGTTCCGCATCTACCATAGGCTTGAAGTTTTTCCCGGTGGCTGAATAGGTGAAGATTTTGCTGTTGCGAACGTCAAGGACGCTGATCTGCGTACCGGCAGCCTGTGATGAGCTAAGAACGTGGTTCATAAGCGTGACAATTAGATCTGCTTTCGTTTTTACAAGCGTTTCAGTTTTAAGGTAGAGCTTTACAACGTGCGCTTGACCGTTAATCTTCAGTCCAAGCTCTGGATTGATTGAAACGTCAATCCCTGAGCTGGTGTAAGTGTCTCCGGGAGGGGTAAACCACTCGAGCGTCCTCTGTCCCCACCACTTCTTGTATCCGGCAACCATAGGAGGATAGTTGGCGACTTTCTTGGGGTCCGGCAGCCCCTTGGTCAAGTTGACCAAATCGGCTTTAACCCCGCCATTCTTGTGGAGGGAGACAAGACCTTCTCGAAGTGGCTTGTAAAAATCTGTTGCCGGGTCGTAGGCCTGTCTATTTTTTAGCTGACTGACCTTCGTTGCTTTGGGACTTCCTGACTTCGTTACGACCTCTATAAGGTCGGTGAGGGTGATTCGCGGCACGAAGCTCTCCTTATGATGCCTAACGCTTGAGTTAAGCCGCGCCACGAGTTGGCGTCGGCTTGGACGAATTGTTAGGCCTCTTCTGTGCCATATCCGGGATGACTATCCCAATCGCAGCTGCCACAGCTGGAGAAGTACTGGCCATCCGGCGGAATCTCAATATCAAAGTGTGTCCGGATGTTCCTGGAGGAACACACGGGGCAGCGCTCGACTTGATTGGTGCTGCTCCGCTGCACCAATTGTATAAGATGGCCAACAACCGTCTGACAAGAATGCAGAGCAACTGAAGCAGCTATCTCAGTGGCGTTGCGGTGATGTGTGAGCCAATTAGCCAACTGCCATGTCTCTTTGGCCAAAGTTTTCAGGTGCTGCCGCAACTCTCGATTGCTTCCTCCACCGCAGAGGATGTTCATGAGCAGATCGGACCACGCAATGAAGTTTGCTGCTTGTGGTACGTCCAGCCCTTCCGGGATCGTCACTCTACGGCGAACCGCTACTACAAGTGAAAGGAGAGCTTCTCTCAGTTGCATGCCCACCGCTTGATAGTCCTCGGCTTCGACGGCATGGCCAAGGCGACCTTCGGCTTGATCCATTCGGCGGATCACTTCTTCGAATGGCGAGGGTTCTTCAGCGTCTGCCCCTCCCGATCTGTCCCGGAGCCGAGCCATCAGGCCGATGTGAAACGAAAGGGTGTAATCCAAGCTAGGGAAGTGGCGCTGCGAGTACAGGTTCGTTAAGTTGGTGAGCACCCACCACCTATCCTTATCCGTGGTCACGTCCCAGATCTCATACACCTGGCCAAGCACCACTTCGCGCTTCACGCGCTCTACGTGCTGTACGACTTCGTCCCGTGCTTGGCCCTCTACGTAACTGCGAATGTCCTGTTCGGCGTGCGGGTCGCCTTCGACGCTGTATCGGCTCAGCTCACCAGCGGGCACTGGATGCGTGTGCACAGTGCAATCTGATAGTTCGTCGCTGGCTTCATCCCGACCAGTTGCCACGAAGTCTCCTAATAGACTTAACGCTTGAATTAAGCCGACCCGCGAAGCGGGTTCGGCTTGAATGGCTTGTTAGCCCTCGTTGTGGTAGCCATGCTCGACTTGTCCCCACGAGCTGGTGTTGCTACGCAAGATGGCATCATAAGATCGGATCATCAATCGCCCGCCTGATAGACGATTCCAAGCGGAGCGCAGCTCTTGCAACTCCGGATCTTGATCTAGCTCAGCCTCGCGGCCAAGCACCAAGAATCCTCTTGGCTCGCGAAATTCATTGAGTTTGAAGTGATCGCGCATGAAGGATTGGTTGGCTGAGCAGTAGTCAATGTATTGAATTAGTTGGCAGATCCCCTCATTGGCCGTGGCACTAAATGCCACGCCTGAGGCGGACTTCTTGAACAATTTCTCGTTCGGGCTCTTAAGTTCGACGACACACCAATGGAACCCGTCGGAGTTCTTTCCGCCGAGTAGATAGTCTGGCTTTTTGCCCTTTCTTACTGTGTTAGCGCCGGGGTCAACCAATTTCTGCGGTACTACCCAAGTCCCATGATGGCCAAAGTTGGTGAAGTTAAGGCATTGTCCAAGAAGCGCGGGGTTGCGTTTGAGAAAATTGTCGGCTTCTGTCTCACCCGCACTCGGATTTTCGACTAGCTCCGCAAAGGCGGCTTGGACTGCGCTCTCGATTGCCGCTGGCAGGACATGCCAAGCTTGCGGTGGGAAGTGCTTCGGATATTCATTAGGGCTGGCAAGTCTGATCGTCATGGCGGCTAACTCTATTGGACCGCCTAAGCGCGGGATAACCTGATCCTCGCCGACTCCTTGACAGCGGTCAATCACTAGAAGCGTTTGAAGCTAATCGCTTTCTAACTATGTACCTACTGCTGGCGACAGGTGTTAGGCCCGGTCCTTGGGGGCTCATCCTGTTATGCCTTAGTTACTTGCGGCCTAACGCCTGGATCTAGAAAATCCACTGCTTGAGCTCGTTTCCTACTTTCGTGGTACCGCTAGCATGTTATTGCGCTGAGTCACCTCAGCTACCTCGCCCTCAGCTATCAGACGCAATCGCGCGCCCTTGCCGGTGCCCCCGCCCTGCAGCGGCAAACGCACAACCGCCGTCCTAGGCACCAAATCCTGCGGAGCCTCCAACGCCGGGAATGCAGCTCTTGCCAACTCCTTCCCACGCCCATCCTCCAGCACCACAAACCCGGCCGGTGCATCGGCATGGCCGAGGCTGTGCACGGTCACCTCAATGCCGTCTGCGGTCACCCGCACGTCGCCATGACCAATACCCAAGTCCGGGCGTAGTTCGACCGGGGTGGTGGCTGCGATACGTTCGAGCTGCAGGACGGTGGTGCGGCCTGCGGGGAAGTCGATGTCAATGGAAGCGCTTTTTTCGAAAGCGACCTCTTGCGTTTTACCCGCGCTGTCGAGCTTGCCGTCATTGACTTTGCTCACGCCTTGGGTGATGCGCCATTGGCCCGGGGCGACGTTCCAGCCGGTCATGCTGGCGCGCTGAGGTTTACTGGAGGTGTTGTAGGCGATGACGGTGAAGCGGTCTTGCCGGGGTGCGGGGATGGCGATGGCGACCTGGGTCGCCGCTTCTGGATCGGCGAAGCGCCAGCTGACGGTGTGGCCGGGGTAGGTCTGGTTGCGCTTGAGCGCCACGCCGCCGAGGCGTGCGCGCTGCAGGTTGACCGTGGGGGATTCCACGCGGTCGCTCCACCAGTGGCCTTCGGTGTTCATGTAGAAGTTCTGCAGTTTCTCGTGTGCCTCGCTGCGGTAAATGGCGGCGAGATACTCGAGATTGCCGGTTTGCTCCCAGGCCACGTGATGCAGGAAGTCCGGGGCGCTGCCGTCGTCTTTATTTGCGGCATCGATGAGCTTGCCGCTCCAGTCGCTGCGCTTGCCCATGACATCGAGAAAATTCTCGTTGAGCAGCGAGAGGCCATTGGGGCCGCTGTTGGCAACGCGGTAATCGATCGGCTTGAGATAGCGATCTTCGCCGGTGAAGCGGTAGGCGGCCCAGAAAGTGTGCAGCGTGTCGGCGCCGCCGCTGCCTTCGAACAGTTCGCCGCCGCGGGTTTTGCCGGTTTGCCAGTTGATCTCGTTGGGCAGGGCCCAGTTGCCCTTGGCGTTGGTGTAGGCGTGGGCGAGATAGCCGTCTGCTAACCCGGTGACGATGCGGCGGCTGTTGGGGTCGGCGTTATAGCCGCCCAGCAGGATGGCCGGGTGCACGATGGGAAAGGAATACGGTTTTTGCCATTGCCAGTTGGGCTCGCGGTAGACCTTGCGGCCGCCGAACCAGTTGCTGGCAAACAGCAGGTGGCCTTGCGGGTTGACCTGGATGATGGTGTCGAAGGCCTTCACCGTTTCCATCAGGCGCTCGACGGTGCGTGGGTCGCCCCAGTTGAGATATAGCAGGGCGCTGTTGAGGTTGATGCCCTCCTCGTAGGAATGCAGCTCGTCGGTTTCGATGGTGGACAGGCCGTTGGTGAACATGCCGTTGCGGTAGTTGGCATCGGACAGCGCCAGCATGGAGGCGTTGAGCATGTCCGGATCCACGCCCATCAGCGCAACGCCGGGCCATTGCTGCACCAGGTCCGAGTCATCCGAGATGCCGCCGCCGAAATCGCCGTAGGCCACCTGGCGCTGCTCGATCCACCAGCGGATATAGCGGCGGGTGGCGCTGAGGTCCTGCAGCTGCCAGAACGCCCAGGCCGGCACGCCCTTGGGCACGGGGGGCAGTTCGACCGGCAACGCGCCCTGGTTGGCGTAGCTGATGTCGTTCCAGTACTGGCGGCCGAGGGCGTGGTCCGGGTCGACGCGTAGCAGGTCGGTGATGTCGGCATCCAGCCGTTTGTAGAGCAGCTGGCGCTTGGAGGTGGTGTGTTCTTCGACCAAAAAGCCCCAGTTGTCCTTGACCTGGTTGAAGCGGTCGGCAACGTGCTCTTTGATGGCCTCGGCGCGCGGTTTGAACACCAACTGCAGCTGGGTGCCGTCGAGCGCGTTGGCGTCGAAGCCGGGCGCGGCGGCGGCGATGCTGAGCATCAGGCTGTCGTTGCTGAGGATTCTGTCGCGCAGGTCCAGCCACAGCGTGCGCGCCTGGCCGGGGGCCACCGCGACCGAAACATCGATCATGTCGCGCGCGGGCCAGATGGGGTCCTTGATGCGGATGTTGAGCGGGATGCTGCCGTTGTGGGTGGCTGGCAGGTTCAGCGCCGGCAAGGTGATGGCGATGCCGTCCAGGCCGTCGTGCATGTTTTCCCAGCCGTAGGACCAGCTGCGCATCAGCGGCTGATCCGGCGGCGGGTCGCCCAGGCTGGAGGGCACCAGGATGTGCACGATGGGGTGCTGATTCGTTGTTGCGGTCTTGTCGCTGGGGCGCTTGCGGGCCGGCGCCTTGGTGGGCAGCGCAATCACGGTCTGCCGCTCGCCCGGCGGGTAGCGGCCGGCGATGACACCGCGCAGTTCGGCGAGGTTGTCGTAGTCGGGCTGGATGTCGCTGCGCACGGTGTAGCTGAGTTGCGCGCTGCCTTTGGGCACGGCGCCCGGCTGCACGTTGTAGGCCCAGATTTCCTGGATGGGGGTTTCCTGCGCGGTGTTGGCAAAGCGCAGCGTGCCGCCGCGGCGCTCGGGGAACTGATCCACGCTGCGCACCACGCCTTGTTGACGTGCGAACAGGGGTTGCGGCTGTGCATTAGGTGCAGCGTAGGTGGCCTGGCCGTAGGCGGCGCCGCGTAGTTCGATGCGGTTGAAGGGTTCGTCCGGCAGGGAAAGGTCGAGCGCTTTTCCGCCTTCGACATAGGTGTTCCAGTCGGGCAGCTGGAAGTAGTCGTTGCGTCCCGGCAGCCGCGAGCGGTTATAGACGCCGGGCCAGGTGGTTTCGGCGATGCCGTCGGTGGCCTTCCACATCCATTGTTTGAGGTCGCGCGCGTCGGTGAATTCCACCTTGCGGATGCGCGTGACCGGTGCGGTCAATGCGGGCGGTGCATGGCCGTTGTCCCAGCCGTAGCGATGCAGGAAGGCGGCGTATTGCGCGTCCGCAGTGATGGCGGGTGCGGTGGTGGGTTCCTGCAGGCGCGCGAGTGCGGCCGCGCCGCCGGCGTCGAGCATGCGGTCGTAGATGCGGATCTCGTCGAAGTCGCTGCCGCGCAGGAAGTTATAGCGGCTCTGCACCTGGTGCGGCGACATCACGCGGCCGGCAAGGCCGAACTGGTCGAGCGCGGCGTCGTAATCGAGCGAACCGCCATTGGCGCACGGCGCGCCGCAGTGTGCGCGTGCGGCTTCCTTGCCATCGACATACAGGCGCACGCCGCGGGTTTCGTCCCAGGCAAACGCAATGTGGGTCCAGTCGCTGGCGGCCGGATTCCTGTCGAGCTTGAACGAGACGCGGGTGCGCGCGAGATTGGCATCGGTGACGAAGGCATCGAAGCCGTGGCCGTTCCAGTCGATGCGCAGCCAGGCCATGTCCCAGCTGGTGTGGTCGGCATAGCCGACGCGGAAGATCACGAACGGCGCTTCGCCGACCGGGTAACGCGAACGCCAGAAGAAACTGAGCGTGCCGCGCTGGGTGTAGAGGTTGCCGGGCGCATTCCACGACAGCACGCCGTCGTCGGCCCACTCGATGGCGTTGCCGCGTTTGCCGGTGGGCACCAGCGCGATCTTGTCGCGGAAATTGGGCACGCCATCGCCACGGGCCACATCGGCTTGCAGGCTCTGGTCGGCCGAGACGCGGAACAACAACTCCGGTGCATCGGCGGCGGCCGCACGCATCGGCAGCGCAATCAACAACAGCACACTCGTCCACCACTTCTGCACGCTCACTGCCTGACTCCTCAAAAAGCATCGCCGCACGGGGTCACCGCGCGGCGAATATTCGAAACTGCATGGGGATGACAGCCCCACGCCGGCACGGGTCTGCCACATGTCTTGCCCGGCGCCGCGATGGCCTGCATAGACTACGCGGTGCCAGCCTGCGCGTGCATCGCACCTTGGCCGCCACTGGACGCACGCTGATGACCAGGGCGGTGCGTTGTGCGCGGCGCGGGCGGGTTGCCATCCACCACTGCATTGCGTGCAGCGGTGTGCGGCCAGCGGTGCGTCGTACAGATGCGTTGCACCGTTGATCTCGCGCCCGCTACGCGATGTACGTAGCGGGCGGATATCTCTTGGCGCGACTTGGCTGCACTCAGAACTTGTAGCGCAGGCCCAGCAAGTACTGGCGGCCGGTTTCGGTGTACTGCAGCGGCAACTCGCCGGTCTGCGGCGACCACACCCATTCGTCGGACGCTTCGTTGGTGAGGTTGATGCCCTCCAGGCTCAACTCCAGCTGCTTGCTGATCTTGTAGCGCAGCGAGGCGTCGATCATGGTGGTGCCGGTCATGCCGTGTACGCCATCCACGTTGAATCCCGCTTCGGTGCCGGGGGCCTGGGTCAGGTAGTCGTCGCGATTGGTGGCCGAGATGCGGCCAGCGAAGGACTCGCCCTCGTAGAACAAGGTCGCATTCCACGACGAGCGCGACAGCCCGGTCAGGTCGTTCTTCATCACCGGTGCGCCGGTGCTGGACAGGTACTGGATCTGCGAATCCACCCAGGTGTAGTTCAGTTGCACGCCCAGGTTGGCCCACTTGCCCGGCAGGAACGTAAATGGCTGGACATAGTTCGCTTCCACGCCCTTCAACTCGCCACCGGGCGTGTTCAACGGAATGCTGAAGGTGAAGTCGTCGTTGATGCTGGCGCCGGTGCCATCCAGCAAGGAGGCCGGCAGGCCACTGCTGGAATAGGGGCGCACTTCGCGTGCGGTCTGGATGAAGCTTTCGATGTCCTTGTAGAACACGCCGACGCCCAGCATCGCGCCTTCGTTGAAGTACCACTCCAGGCCAAGATCGACATTGGTGGCTTCGATCGGATCCAGATCCGGGTTGCCGCCTGACACGGTGCGTGCGCCGCCGGCCACGGCCACGGTCACACCGGGCGTGAGGCTGCCCAGGCCGGGACGCGACATCACCTTGGCCGCGCCCAGACGCAGCAGCAGGTCGGGCGCGAGCTCGGCCACCAGGTTGAACGAGGGCAGCGTGTTGTTGTACTTGCGGCCCACCGTGGTCAGCGCCGGCGCGTTGTTGATCAACGCATAGCCGGTGGACTCCTGCTCGGTGCGCACATAGCGCACGCCGAAATTCCCCGACAGCGGGATGGATCCCAGGTCGGTGGAGAACTCGCCCATCAACCAGACGCCGCGGTCCTTTTCTTCGACGCTGCGGGTGTTGTTGGCACGCGGCGCCACGGCGTAGGTGCCGGTGTTGCTGTAGATGCCGAGCTGGTTGGCCACGGCATCCAGATTGGGAACGACCCAGTTGGACGGGCTGCCGTTGATGCCCTTCAGGCCTGCCTGCTCGGTCAGGTCCGTCGGCACGATGCGGGTGCCATTGGCAAAGGTCGGCACCGACACTTCGCTGGCGCGACGTAGCTCAACCGTGCTGAAGGTGTAGTCCTTGGCCAGCACGCCACCCTTGAGGCGGAAGCCGGGGCTGATGTTCCAGTTGAAGTCGATCTGCGCCGTATCGAAATCGTTGTCCACCGTCTGCGGACGCAGGCGGATTTCGGCCAGTTCCCACCCGGCAGGATTGGTCGGGTCGATGCCGTAGTTCAGCACCGGCGCGCGGTTGTTGCCGCGATAGTCGTAGCTGTACCCGTCGACGTCGTACTTGTCCATGATGATGGTGGTCTGCACCGGGTTCTCGTGCGCCGAGCGCGAGGTACCGACACGGCCGGACACGGAGAAGGCATCGCTGAAGCGATGCTCCAGATCCAGGCTGACCTGCTTGAACTCGGTGTTCCACTCGTCGTGGCGGTTCTCCGAGCGGATATCGACATTGTCGAATTCGCCGTACACCAGCGCGTTGTTGCGGATCTCGCCGTTGCGCACGATGGTGGTCGGCTTGCCGTCGCGGTCGGCGCGGCGCGGCGTGCCGCTGTCACGACCGCGGCTGAAGGAGATGGCCTCGATGTAATGCTCATCGCGCGTGGCGTCGATCTTGGAGTACAGCGCGTCCAGCGAGATGGTGGTGCGGTCGGTGGGCTTCCACTGCAACGAGCCGGTGACGCCCAGGCGCTGCTGGTCGTGTTCCATCTGCACATAACGCGGGAAGCGCGGGTGGTACACGTCGGCCGAGCGTGCGGCCGCAAATGGCGATGCCGCACTGAAGTTGCCGTTGCTCGTCCCGTTGGCCCAGCGGCCGGTGTTGGAGCCTTCTTCCAGCACCTGCCGCTCGGTGTAGGCCACCGACAGCAACGCGCCGAAGGTGTTGTCGGCCCAGGTATTGGCGATCAACGCAGCCACACGCGGGTTGGCCTTCTCGGCCATGGCGTTGTAGGCCGCCTGGCCACTGGCGGCAAACGTAAAGCCGCTGTAGTCGAACGGGCGCGCGGTGCGCAGGTCGACGGTGGCCCCCAGCGAGCCCTCTTCCACATCGGCCGAGGCCGTCTTGCGTGCGATCAGCTGCGAGAACAGGTCCGAGGCGAAGACGTTGAAATCGAAGCCACGGCCGCGGTTGGTGCCGCCGCTCTGGTCGCCGGCGCCCACGGTGGTGAGCGCTTCCATGCCGTTGATGCGCACGCGGGTGAATTCCGGGCCCAGGCCACGCACCGTGATGGCGCGGCCTTCGCCAGCGTCGCGGGTGATCACCACGCCAGGAATGCGCTGCAGCGACTCGGCCAGGTTGAGGTCGGGGAACTTGCCGATGTCCTCGGCCACGATGGCATCGACCACGCCGGCTTCGCCGCGCTTGATGTCCAGGGCCTTCTCGACGCTGGCGCGGTAACCGGTCACCGTAACAGTGTCCAGGTCAACGGCGGGCTCGGCGGGCGATTGGGCGGCGTCTTGTGCGGCAGCCTGGCCGCTCAGCGCCAGGCCGATCGACAGCGCAAGCAAGGTAACCGGTGTCTTCCGGCTGGTGGTCCGAAATTGCATGTCCTCCCCTCCCAAGGGTCCATGAACAATGTGAAATAGCGGGTTGAGAGCGGCAATGACACCGCTGGTCAAAACGACGTTACCAGCTGAATCGTCCCGTAACATCTTGCAGCGCAGCAGAAAACGCCACCAAATTTCCGAAAAACGGGTGCAAGCGGTCACTTCACGTCGCATCATGGCCGTAGCAGCCGGCATTTCGTGCCGGCTAGAATGACACCGATGGTCATCCAAATGCGTGGCGGCGCCCCCACCGCGTCACGCATCACCCAGCCGAGGTAATTGCCGCATGAGCCGTGCCCGTATCCTGTGTTTTGGTGAGTTATTGCTGCGCCTGGGGGCGCCTGGTCAAGCGCTGCTGCTGCAGCAGCCTCGGCTGGACGTGCACTGCGGCGGTGCGGAGGCCAACGTCGGCGTATCACTGGCGCATTTCGGCCACGAGGTGGCGATGGTCAGCACGGTGGCGGACAACCCGTTGGGCGCCGCGGTGCTGGGCGAACTGCGCCGGCACGATGTGGATACCCGCCATGTGCGGCGCGTGGACGGCCGCATGGGCCTGTATTTCTTGACCACCGGGGCGATCCATCGCCCCAGCGAAGTGATCTACGACCGCGCCGACTCGGCCTTTGCGCTGGCACCGGCCGAGGCCTACGACTGGCCGCGTCTGCTGGAAAGCGTGCAATGGCTGCATCTGTCCGGGGTGAGCCCGGCATTGGGCGCGGAGGTGGCGCAGGCCACGTTGGCGGCGGCACGTGCCGCGCGTGCGGCCGGGGTGAAGGTGTCGTTCGATGGCAACTACCGGCCCAAGCTGTGGCAACGCTGGCAGGGCGATGCGCGCGGCATCCTGCATCAGCTGTTTGCCTGCGCGGATGTGGTGTTTGCCGACTACCGCGACATCGGCGTGGTGCTGGGCGGCGAGTTTGCGCAGGACACGCTGGAAGCGCGCGTGGAGGCGGCCGCGCAGCAAGCCTTCGCTGCCTTCCCGCAGCTGCAGTTGATGGCGTGCACGCAGCGCGTGGCGCACAACGTGGACCACCACAGCCTGGGCGCGATGCTGGTGCCGCGCGATGGCGCGGTGGCACGTGCGCCCAGCGAGGAACTCACCCCCATCATCGACCGCATCGGCGGTGGCGATGCGTTTGCGGCCGGCGTGCTGCACGGCCTGATCGAAGGCTGGTCGTTGGAGGACACGGCGCGCTTCGGCCTGGCCGCCGGTTGCCTGAAGCATTCGATTCCCGGCGATTTCAATCCGCTGTCGGTAGCCGATGTGCAGGCCTGCGTGGGCGATGCGCGGTTTGATGTGAAGCGGTGAATCGGGAGTGGGGAATTGGGAATCGTAAGAGCACTGGCGTTTGTGTCCTGGCGGTTGCGATCGGGTATGCCGCACCCAGCACCGCCCGCATAGCCATTTCGTTGATTGCTCCAAGGGTGCTCGACATGCGTCTGAACGCCTTTGGTGTGATCACCGCATAGCAGCTGCAGTGCGCAGGTTAATCGCTCTGTATTGCCGCTGGTTGCCGTAACGCGGCCCATTCTTCTCCAAGGTGGCACAGAGCCGGTCTTCGCCACAGGGAGCTAGGTCGGCACGGGACACGCGATCCAGGTAGTCGATGGACGCTCGAAGCTGTGCGAGTTCGGTTCGCTTTTCGGTGATCATGCCAACCGAGTAGGCCACCGCACCCAGGCCCAACACGCCGGCCACGAGCATCGTGGCGGATGCAATGCCCATGCGTCGCGTGATCTTTGTTTCCAAGGACTGCTGGGCCTGCGCGTAACGTCGAGTGGCTTGCTGCAATGTCTCATCCGCAGTGGCCATCTCTTTGTTGAACCGCTTGGCGGCCGGCTCCAATGTCTGCGTCAACGCTTGATTGGTCAGCTGCGTCAACCGCGGCAACGCATTCTCCAGTACCTGATTGACCTTGGCATCGGCGCTGCTGGCCGCGTGTTGGACTACCTGAAGTTGCTCGGCGACCACCTCGCGCAGCCGTTGTTCGCGCTGCTGCATGGATGCCACCAGCGTCGTCAGCGCTTTGACCGTTTCCTGCAGCGAGGCGTTCGATGCGTTCAAAATCGCCATCATTTCCGCCATTGCGGCGGCGTCTTGCCTGTCCATGGGGTCTCCTGAGCTCGGCTGGTCACGGAAGCGATTTTGACTAACCGCCACCCCCTCCACCACCACCGCCTCCTCCCCCGCCGCCGTCTCCACCCCCACCGCCGTCCCCTTGGGGACCGCTCTGCATCGGTCCCTTGGCAAACTCCGGCAGCGTCATCACCATGACCGGCCCGCGGCTGGTGTTGATTTCCGCTGAGACATCCATCCCCAGCGCCTGACGTGTGGTGGCGAGCTCCTGGGCCTCCTGCTGGGCCTGCGCCTCCAGGAACTCGTTGCCTCTTTTGATGAGCGCCTGCGTCGCTGCGCTGTTGGCGACTCGGTTCAGCGCTTGCTCGATCGCCAACTCGTTCTTGCTGTCGAGCGCGTAGAGGACCTCGTCTACGTCCGGGTCGCCCGTGATGGATTTGCGCTCAGCTTTCGACGCGTCGTTTGGCGCATTCTCTTCCCCTGGACCGGCAAAGCGCTGAACTGGAGATGGGAAGGCATCGGCTTGCTCAGCCGCTTCACTAGGCGAGCGGCCACTTGGTTGGTGCGCGCTGAGTGCATCCATGCTGCTACCTTCCTGGTCTAGCGCCCTCCTTTGAGCGAAGGGATAAGGTTCTCCGCGCTCGCGATACTCCCTCCATTCCTGGTGGAAGCGTTCGTCTTCCCGATCCGCCGCCTCAATCTCCTGTTGCAGTTGACGCAGCGAGCGCATGGTCTCTTCCAGGAAGATTGCACCACCCGGGTCTGCGGCGCTGCGGTCATGTGTCGGGGTCGATTGAGTGCGTTGGTTTTCCGCGTCTGGTGCACCCGCGGAGGAGCGACTTACCGCACTGGCTTCCAGGGACTGCTCGTGTGCTTGCGCGAGGTGTGCTGCTGGCAGCAAAGCCGCTTCCTGATAGGCATGCGGCGCGTCTGAAGGATGGCGCTGACCTGTCCCCGCATCTCGTTCAAAAGTGGAAGACCCCGCGGACTGCGATGCAATCATCGGTTCTTCTGACGCAGGCGTTGTTGCGGATATGACGCGAACAGGCTCCACCTCCCGCTCACGCGCCACGTCTTGCTGACGGACCGATGCTGGCTCCATCTCTGCTTGCTGCGTTTGCACCTGGGGATGCAGTGCTGGCGGCACCGCATCGGCCTCCGCGCTTTGCAAAGGTTGGTTGCCGGATTCCTGGCCCTCGAGTGCAGGAATCGGCAGGCGTGAGGCATCGCGGCTTTCAACTGCCTGCATTTCCAACGCGCGTTCCGCTTCTCTTGCTTGATGCAACTGCGCGCTGCCTGAACCATGTGCCTGGGTCTGTGGGTCGGGCGTAGTGTCAGCCGCGCGTTCGCCTGTCTGTTGGTTATGCGCCTCTAACTGCTGGTGGGCGTCTGACTGCTGCAACTCGGGCTGCGGCGTTTGTTGAGCCAGCGCCGCATCCGGAGCGTGCGGCTGAGGATCGGCTTGTTGCGAGGAGTGCTGGCTGGGGTCTTGCTGCTGCGCTTGCTGAGCCTGACGTTCCTGGACTTCGACCCGCGTGGCTTCTTGAGCCTGGCGCTCTTGCTGCTCCCGCTGCTGGTTGTCCTGGGCTTGGCGCTCCTGCGCCTGACGTTCCTGGACATCCCTTTCCTCACGCTCCTGCAGCTCGCGTTGCTGGCTGGTCTGTGCCTGCCGCTCCTGTAGTTGGCGCTCTTCTAGCTCACGCTGCTGCTCTGCTTGGCGTTGACCTTCCAACAGCGCGTGCGCCTGGACTGCCTGTTCGCTCTGCGCCCGATCCTCGCGCTCTGGCTGTGCCTGCTGGAGGTGCTCGCGCACCTGCGCGGCATGCTGCTCTTGCGCGAGGCGATCTTGCTGTTCGCGTTCTTGTCGCGCCTGCGCCGCGACAGAGGCTTGCATGCGCGCCTGGATATCCAGCACCTGTTGCGGATTGGAAGAGTCAGACGTAGAGCTGTCTGTTTCCCCTTTTGCTTCGGGCGCCCGTGCAAGGGCTGGCGGCTCTCGCCGGCTGCCTTGCGCCTCGCTCAACGCCTGCCGAATGTCCTCGCTGCTGGTGACGGCCACCACGCGAGTCACCCCATCGCTGCCGCGCTGGAGGTGCGCGATGGGGCTGTCATAGCCGTATTGGCCGGACTCATTGCGCTGCAACTGCTGCATGGTCGGCCCGGTGATGCCGTTGGCGTCCCTGGTCCGCTGCGAGGCCAGCGCCACGGCATGCTGGGTCTGCGGGTTGACGTTCAAATCGACGCCTGCGGCCCGGTAACGGTGCAGCAGCTCGTTCTGCTCCATCTGTGCCGCCGTGGGAGCCGGAAGCGCATGGATCGCTGCCAAGGCTTCCTGGGAGCGCTCGATTGAGGGCTGCCGCAGTTTGTCGGTCAGTTCCAGCTCCACCGCCAGATTGCCAGTGGCGACGCCATCCTTGCCGGCCCACTGCCCAGACTCGTTCCGCTGGTAAAGCTGGGCGTCCGAACCTAGCACCGCACCGGGCTTGGCCTGGGCGGCTTGGACGGCCGCCGGCACCTCCACTCCATAGGCATGGGCCCGTTGCGCGGCGTGGTTTTGCAGGTAGGCGGCGGCAATGGCTTCGCGCCCGGAGGCAATGTTGCTTTCGATGCGCTCCAAGGCTTCCTGGTTGAGCTGCTGCGCGCGTTCCGGGGAAGCGGTTTGGTGTTCATAGCTGCCACGGTCGTTGGCACCGGACACGGCGGTTTTGACTTGGCGCTCCCATGCCTGGCTCTCGGGATTGCGATGCCAGTTCTGGTTGTCTAGTCCAACCTGGTCGCTGGCCCGTGCTGGGAGGTTGAACGGGTCCTGGGGCGGCGGGGCTTTGCCCAGCGCCAACTCCACTGCCTTGGCGTTGGCAAGCGCGCCCAGTTCCTGCGATTTCTCGTAGCTGGCCACCACGGGCTGCTCGCCCGACGTGCGCCGGCCATCCTGGGCAAGTTCGATGGCCGCTTCGCGCTGCCAGTCGCGGCCGTTGAACTGCCACTCCACGCCCGCCTTGTCGGTCAGGTGGTAGATGGCGCGGTTGTCCAGCAAGTCGGCGCCTTTGTCGAACGCCTTACTCATCAACAACGCATCGCCAACCACTAGGGCAGCAGGTATAAAGCCGCTGCCACCAATCGCGGCGGCGGTGGACGCGCCACCGGCCCAGCCGCCGACGTTGCGCGCTAATGCATGGGTGACTTCGGACTGCGCGGCCGTTGCATTGCCTTGTTCCAGCAACTCGGCCGAGCGGCGCGCGGTTAGCACTGCGTCTGCACCTGTCGCCAACAAGCCACCCGAGCGCACCAAGGTACTGGCCGACGCATTGCCCAGCAGCACTTCCATGGACGCGGCACCGCTTTGACCGCGAGGAATTCGCAGAGGTCTGGCGGCTTCTTCGCCCAAGGTGTTCTCAACAACAGCAACACCCCCCGGCGATATGGTCAAGCGTCCACCGTGGTAAGCGTTTGAAATAGCCTGAGACAAACTATGCCGCTGGAGTTCGACTGCACCACCGCGGGTCAGAGGATTGGGGACGCTCTGGATATGTTGGAGTGTGCCCACCACACGGCCTTCGGTATGTGTCACCGCCGCCCAGCCGTTATCCACCGCCGCATAGCCCTTCAGGCTCTGGAGTTGCGCAACATGGGCCTGTCCATAACCGACTTCGTTGCGAAAGAAATTCTGGACGTTTGGGCGAATATCGTCGGCGCGAAGGCCAAGTGGCGCATTAGTGTGCAAATCGCCATTAATGAGACCCACACGAACCGTGTCGCGGAGGGTCTCTACGCGTGCTGCAATTCGATCCAGGGCTTCTGGGTCGCCGCTCCGTGCGTCAATGTAGTCGGTGCTTCGTTGCAAACGCCGCAAGTTTTGCTGGAGCCCGATCTGGTAATCCGAGATAGGACCACCGCTATGCGGTGTGATGCCCAGTGTTTGTGCGAATGCAGGATCGGCTGGCAGGAATATCCGGTTTTCCGGGGCATGAATATTGAATTCCCCCTTTTCTGCCAGCATCTCCAAAAGTGGGCTTCGTTCAAGCGTCCTTTGCTCGATGGCATGGTGGTCTTGAAAAACAGGTCCGTTGCGAGGCATGAAGCAGGCTCCTTACTTCTCAGCGTTACCGCGCTGCTAGATGTCCGAGGCGTCGATAAACCACAGGCCGTCGGCATCGGTGTCGGTAGCAATACCTGCGGCAGCAGCCGCATCCTTGAAGAACCGATCGCAGAAGACCGTGTCGTTATAAGGGGTCTTGAAAACATGTGCGGCACCTAGCCGGTCATGCTTAAACGTGACGCTTGTGCCACCAGTCAAATCGTAAAACTTACCGTTGATGAACTCTTCGCCAGTCTCGATGGAGAGTATGGAAGTCGATTCGTCCAATGCGTCAATCTCTTGGACCACGTCACAGAGATAGTAGCGCGGCCCCTCCGCTCCATCGGCGAGGCGGTAGTCTACTTCCGCAAAAGCAAAGGCTTTGGGATCGACCGAGAGCATGACTCGATGAAGCCTCTCAGACACAAGCCAGTAGCCACTAAAACCAGCTTCCAAATCCCGCGGGGGAACACCTTTGCTTGGACTGTAGATCAATTGAGGCTTCTCCCGTAGCTCAGGAAAGCCCCCCCCTTCTGGCAAAAGAATCAAGCGCGGCGGCGTCAGCAATCTATCTAAGTTCACAAAGACGACGCCATGCCCGGGACCGTTGATCGTGCCCGCTTCGAGGATAAAGAACTCACCCCCTTTGGGCTGATTGGCTGTCGTCGTTTCCATTGATGGTATCCGTCATTAGATTTATGTCGCTAGGATCATTGCGTCAGAGTCTAGCGCCGCAGTCGCACTTCCGGGCACACAGTGCAACGGTAGTACTATGTCCGTTGTTTTGCATTTCTGACCTGGCACCCCCGGGTCTGACGCTCGGGATTGCGCCGCCAATTCTGGTTGTCTAGTCCTAGTTGGTCGCTGGCCCGTGCAGGGATGTTGAACGGGTCCTGCGGTGGAGGAACTCTGCCCAGCGCCAACTCCACGGCCTTGGCGTTGGCAAGCGCGCCCAGTTCCTGCGATTTCTCGTAGCTGGCGACCACGGGCTGCTCGCCGCTCGTGCGCCGGCCATCTGGAGCGAGGTCGATGGCCGCTTTGCGCTGCCAGTTGCGACCGTTGAACTGCCACTCCACCCCGGCCTTGTCGGTCTGGTGATAGATGGCGCGGTTGTCCAGCAAATCGGCGCCCTTGTCGAACGCCTTGCTCATCAACAGCGCGTCGCCGACCACTAAGGCCGCAGGCACGAAACCGCTGCCGCCCAATGCTGTCGCAGTAGACACGCCGCAGGCCCCCCAGTCGCCAACGTGGCGGGCCACTGCATTACGCAGAGTCGCGATTCCGAGTTGCGACTCTCGGTAATCACCCCAACTCGATGCAATCGAAGGTGACGTCCGTCTCCACATCGGCGTCGTAATCCACGTCGGTGCGCTCGAAGCCGAACAGCTTGAGGAACTCGTGCTTGTAGCCGGCGTAGTCGGTGAGCTCGAACAGGTTCTCGGTAGTGACCTGCGGCCACAACGCCTTGCAGGCGTCCTGCACGTCGTCGCGCAATTCCCAGTCGTCCAGGCGCAGGCGGTTTGCGTCGTCCACCTGCGCCGGCTGGCCGTCTTCGCGGTACAGGCGCTCGCGGAACAGGCGGTCGAGCTGCTCGATGGTGCCTTCGTGCAAGCCCTTTTCTTTCATGATCTTGTAGACCATGGAGATGTACAGCGGCATCACCGGAATGGCCGCGCTGGCCTGGGTGACCACCGACTTGAGCACCGCCACATTGGCGCCGCCACCGCGCTTGGCCAGGCGCGCATTCAAGCGCTGCGCGGTGTGGTCCAGATCGACCTTGGCCTTGCCGAGTGCGCCATGCCAGTAGATCGGCCAGGTGATTTCGGTGCCGATATAGCTGAAGGCCACGCTGCGCGCGCCATCGGCGAGCACACCGGCGCCTTCCAGCGCGTCGATCCACAATTCCCAATCCTGCCCGCCCATCACGGTGACGGTATCTTCGATCTCCTGCGCGCTGGCCGGCTCGATCGAGGCCTGGATGATGGTGTCCTTGTTGGTGTCGATGGCGGTGGCGGTGTAGGTCTGCCCGATCGGCTTGAGCGCCGAGCGCTTCACTTCGCCGCTGCCCGGCAGCTTGCGCACCGGCGAGGCCAGCGAATACACCACCAGGTCGACCTGGCCGCCCATCTCGGTCTTGATCAGCTCGATCACCTGCGCGCGTGCGGCATCGGAAAACGCATCGCCATTGATCGACTTGCTATACAGCCCGGCCGCCTTGGCATGTTTGTCGAATGCGGCCGAGTTGTACCAGCCGGCCGTGCCAGCCTTGCTGGCGGTGCCGGGCTTTTCGAAGAACACGCCCAGCGTGTCCGCACCGAATCCGAAGGCAGCGGTGATGCGCGAGGCCAGGCCGTAGCCGCTGGACGCGCCGATCACCAGCACTTTCTTGGGGCCGTCAGTGCGTACGCCACGCGCACGCGTTGCGGCAATCTGCTCGAGCACATTGCGCTCGCAGCCAAGCGGATGCGTGGTGGTGCAGATGAAGCCGCGCACTTTGGGATGGATGATCAACGTGGACTCCTGGTCAGCAAGATGCTGGCGGCATCTTAGTGCGTGTGGCGCGCGCGAAACAGCCTGATGCGTAACACACGCCGCTGTATGGAAGCACGTGAGGGCCGCCGCGGGGCAGCCTGACGCCAGCACCTGCGCGCGCGCCGCAACGAACAGCGACCGCAATCGACTCACCCGGCAGCGGGCTGTGCTACGTTTCGGCCCTGCCGTGCCGTGCCTGGCCGCGCCTGAGGGCGATTGTCGAGGCCCCTTCCAGTTGTGCGACCGGTTATTTGAGCGATGTCTCTTCGAAGCGAGCGCGTCACGCAGCTGGGCTCCGTTCCGCGGTTCCGTCTTGGGCCATTGCTGGTCGAGCCCGAGCGGCTGACGCTGATCGACGACGGCCAGACCATCACGCTGGAACCGCGCATGATGGAAGTGCTGATCGCGCTGGCCGAGCGCGCCGGCGAGGTCATCAGCGCCGAACAGTTGTTGATCGAGGTGTGGCACGGCAGCTTCTACGGCGATAACCCGGTGCACAAGACCATCGCCCAGCTGCGCCGCAAGCTCGGCGACGACAGCCGCCAGCCGCGCTTCATCGAAACCATCCGCAAGCGTGGCTACCGGCTGCTGCCGAAGGTGGTGTTTCCCGACGATTACCGCGGTGCGGTGATCGGTCCGCAGGCGTGGGGGAACGGCAACCCGTACATGGGGCTGCAGGCATTCGACCCGGCACATGCAGACGTGTTCTTCGGCCGCAGCCATGCGATTGCGCAGGTGCTGGGCGCGTTGCGCGCGCAATTGCACAGCCAGCGTGGGCTGGTGCTGGTGAGCGGCGCCAGCGGCTGCGGCAAGACCTCGTTGCTGCGCGCCGGCGTGGTGCCGTTGCTGTGCCAGCCCGGCGGCCTGGATGGGCTGGAGGCCACCGCGGTGGCGTACTGCAACCTGGCGCAATGCCGCGGCGGCGATGTGCTGGATACGCTCGCACGCGCATTAAGCGAGTGGGCACCAGGCGGGCGCGCCGTGTTGTCGCCGGCGCAGACGGCACGCCTGCCCGAATGGCTGCAGCAACCTGCGCCGCTGCATGCGGCCATCGACGAGGCGATGCGCCAAACCGGCCCGGCGCGCGAGAACGTGCACACCCGGCGCCATCTGCTGCTGGTCATCGACCATGCCGAAGCGATGGTGGCCACGCCCGGCATCACGGCCGCCGATCGCGCTGCGCTGGCGGCCGCCTTGCACGCGCTGTGCGCCAGCGCGCACGTGGCCGTGCTGATGCTCACCCGCAGCGATTTTTATCCGCGCCTGATCGATGCGCTGCCGGACATCGTCGAGCTCAAACGCGGCGATGGGCACGTGGATCTGCTGCCGCCACGCGATGGCGAGATTGGCCAGATCATCCGCGTGCCGGCAGCGATGGCCGGGCTGCGCTTCGAAGAAGACCACAGCGGCGCCGGCCGCCTGGACGATGTGCTGCGCGATGCCACCACGCGCCAGCCCGATGCGTTGCCGTTGCTGCAACATCTGCTGCATGCCCTGCATGCGCAGCGCAGCGACGACGGCTTGCTGACATTTGCCGCGTATCGCGCCCTGGGCGGCCTGGAAGGCGCGCTGGCGCATCATGCCGAGCGGACGTTTCGCGCATTGCCTTCCAATGCGCAGGCCGCGTTGGGCGAGGTGCTGACGCTGCTGAGCGTGATCCACCCCGACAGCGATGCCGTCACCGCGCGGCGTGCGCTGTGGTCGGCATTGCCGGCGAGTGGCGCAGCGCGCGTGCTGGTGGATGCGTTCGTGCATGCGCGCCTGTTCGTCAGCGAGCTGGTGGCCGGCGAACCGGGCTTTGCGGTCGCGCACGAAGCCTTGTTGCGGCAGTGGCCGCGTGCGGCCGAGTGGATCCATGAAAACCGCCGCCTGCTGCAGGCGCGCAAGCGGCTGCAACTGGCGGCACAACGCTGGGCCGCCGAAGGCCGGCGCAGCGATCACTTGCTCAACAGCGGCCGCCCGCTGAGCGAAGCACGCGAGGCTGCGCGACGCATGCCGCAGGATCTGGACGCCCTGGATCATGCCTTCCTGCGCGCCTGCGAACGCTCGCAACGCCAGCGCCGCAGCGTATACGCCGCCGCCGCCGCACTGCTGGTGGTGCTGGCCAGCGCCTCGCTGCTGCTCGGCTGGCAGGCGCGCCAGGCCCAGCAAGTGGCCGAACAACGCCGCGATCAAGCGCAGCAACTGGTGGGCTACATGCTGGGCGATCTGGCCGAGCAGTTGCGCACCGTGGGCAACCTCAAACTGCTCGATAGCGTCGGCAGCCGTGCGCTGCGTTATCTGGAGGATCTGCCCGAGTCGGGCATGGCAACCGGTGATCTGATCAACCACGCACGTGCGCTGCGTACCACCGGCGAAGTGCTGATGAATCAGGGCAAGCTGGAAGAGGCGCAGGCCGCATTCACGCGTGCCGCGTCCACTGCCGAGCAGGCGCGTACCCAGGCGCCGGACGCAGTGGAGGCGCATGCGGAAATAGGTCAGACGGCGTATTGGCTGGGCAACATGGCCTATCGCAGCAAACAGTTTCCGTTGGCACGCACCCATTGGTCGCAGTATCTGGCCGCCAGCGAATGGTTGGTGCGCACCGCGCCGGATGATCCACACTGGCAACTGGAGTTGTCGTACGCGCTCAACAATCTTGGCACGCTGGCGCGTAGCGAAGGGCAGGCCAACACGGCGATCGGCTTGTTCGCCCGCTCGATCGCGCTCAAACGCCAAGTATTGGCGCGTACCCCAGACAACGCGTCCGTGCGCTATGAGCTTGTCGACAGCCTTTCCTGGCTGAGTCTGGCGCAGGAAACCCAGGGCCTGCTGGCACCGGCCGAACAGGGCTATCGCGAACAGATCGAAACACTGCGCCTGCTAGTGCAGCACGATCCCGATGCCAACGCCTGGCGACGGCGCATGGCCACCTCGTTGGTGCGCACCTCCAATCTGGCGCTGGCACGCGGTCACCTGGCGCAGGCGCAAGCCGACGCGCAAGCCAGCGTGGGGATGCTGGAACCACTGGTCGCGCAACAGCCGGACAACCGCACCTGGCGCCGCGATCTGGCGCATGCCTATGCGCAGGCCGGCTGGGTGGCCGCGCTGGACGGGCACGCCGCTGCTGCCACACGCCAACTCACCCAGGCGCGGCAAACGCTGGCAGGCGTGCTGGCGCACCAGCCGCTGCCGGAATGGGAATGGCTGGACGCCATCATCGCGCTTCGCTTGAATCGGGTGCAGGGACTGCACGGCGACCGTCAGACGGCCAGTCTGGCGGCGATCGTGGCGCGGCTGGATGCCTTGCATCAGGCCAAACCGGCCGACCTGATCGGCGTGTCGGCGCTGGCGACTGCATTGGTCTGGTATGGCGAACAGCTGGACGCCAGCGGCGATCACGTCGGTGCACGCGCCGCCTGGCAACGTGCCGTGGCAGTGCTCGGCGCCGATATCGGCAATAGTCGCGACAAGACCTTGCTCGACCCCTGGATTCGCGCACAGATTCATCTGGGTCGGCGCGCTGCCGTGACGCAACAGCTCGGATGGCTGTATCAAGCGGGCTACCGCCACCCGGGATTCGTTTCCCTCTATGCCCCGCTCTTCAAGGAATCACCAACGTCATGACCGATCCCAAGATCATCCCCATCACACTGACCGTGGCGCACGTTGAGTTCGGCGGCAATACCGGCAGGGGCGCCTACTTCTACAGCTTCTCGCCGGACCTGCTCATCTGTGGCAAAGGCGAACAGGGCGTGACCCTGCGCTACGCGTTCTGCAAATCGGTGCCCCACCGCTTCAAGATCATCAGCCTGCTGAATTCCGATTCGACGGGGCAGATCGGCCCGGCGGAAATTGCCTCCGACGGCAGTTGGGTGCAGGTGGTCAATGCCAATAAAGACCGGACACTGATCTTTTTCAGCGTGGTGGTGAAAGATACCCACACCGGCAAGCATTTCAGCTGCGACCCCCAGGTCGGCAACGATCCGGAAATTTCGCCGACCGAATTCGGGCGTCACTGATCCTTGAGTCCATCTCCGTCCGACGGTTCGCCGCCGGACGGGAGCCGCCGCGCGATCGAGCGATGGCTCAGTTGCACACAATAAGAGACCCGACCGCCGCGGAGCGCCTGCATGCAGGTGCTCAGTTGGTGTCCCGAACGTAGGTATCGATTGCCTTGGGCGTCAGGGCAATCACGCGACCTGCAGGAAAACTGGATATCACATAGTTGTCTGGCGCATCGCTTTTGAAAGGCACGTCGAACGTGGACGCTAGAGTGCGCGCCCACCCTTCCGGGTAGGTGCTGCCGCTGACATGGACAACACTCATCGAAGGCCAATGCACTTGGCGTTTTGTCTGCGGATCCGTCAGGTCGGCCTGGCCGATCAGCACCCGACGCGATTGGAGAGGACGTGTTTTGGCACGTGCTGCCGGCTGCAGCTTGAAGCTATAGGTTCCGCTTTCAGGGTAATGCAGCTCGATGATCGATGCCGGCGAGGCAACGGTGACTTGAAATTCTTTCTCGTACCCGGCTTTGGTTGACCTGGCGCCCTCAAGCAGGCGCCACTGGTGATCGGCAATCGGACGCGCCGATACGATGACCGCGCCCCCTTGTTCCAGTATCGGCGCGTCGAGGGTCACGATCAGTCGCGACGATAACCTCGGCTGCTTTGCACAGCCGGTGGCGGCCATGAGCAAACATGCGATAGCCAAAACGGCGCAGCCAATCCGATACCTGCCCATCGTGTCACTTCCTCAACGCTGCACACCAGCATGGCCGCTCCTTGCGGCCTTGCGTCTTTATACGTTCCTTCGTATCGACCGTGTTGCTGCGCGTCTAGCGCGTGTCGCCCGATCCTGCAGGATGACGGCGTGCTGCTGCCAGCACGCGGCATCGATCTGGCGCCGCATGCACTGCGTGGCGCCTGCTCCTTGCCGCCGCTGCGGGCGTGGTGCATCCCAGGTAACCCTAGGAGCGTGGCTAGATGTCGGCCAACCTGCGCAGACGCTCGTCGGGCTCGGTTCCGTTGCTGAAAGCCGGCTTGATCTGGCCACGGCTCGACCACGTGCCGGCCGTGCCCGTGCCGATGCCCGCGCATTCAGGGTCATCGGTTTGGCCGACCTGGCGTGGGCGACTCGCCAGACCTTGCCGGCAACCTTCTCCATCGAAGCGCCTGATCAGTCGATCGCAGGCATGGGCAGCAGTTCCCTGCACTGCCGACGCGCATCCCACGACGACCCGCATGTCGCGTTCGGCGACCGTTTGGATCGGCAGGGCTGCGCGGGGCCAACTGACCGGCAATTCGGCCTGGGTCGACGCCCCCCAGGCGCTGGTGAACAGCACGACGATCAACACGAACCACGACCGGACCAGGCGCATGACGGACTCCGCAGCAGACCGGAGCGCGGCGCGTCCCCGGGCGGCGTCGCTGGCCGCCGGATCACCCTTCATGCGCGGCCCCGCGCCAGACCTGACGGCAACCTTACGGTTGCTGGCCGACGCTGGCGGTTGCCCATAAACCCTTATGGAACAGTCACATAGAAATGCAGGCCTGAACGAGCTCGGCACTCGGGACAGCGTGTGGGCGGGGCGAAACGGCAGCAAGTGGTATCGGCCGTCCCCTCACCCCAACCCCTCTCCCGAGGGGGCGAGGGGCTTGCGTCGTGTCGGGTAGCAAGCGAACTTCGGCCCTTCTACCGCGGGACAAGGTGGCGCGTAGTTGCAGGATGACGGTGCAAGGCTGCGCACTGTTCTGGGATGCAAGGCGGGATCGGCCGGTGAGGCCGACTGCAAGTTCAGGCCACGGCTGAGCTTGTCCGAGGTGGCTGTCTTCCGCCGTACCCTCACCCCAACCCCTCTCCCGGAGGGAGAGGGGCTTAGGTTCTCTTTAGCTCTAGGGCTTTCCGATCCGGTCCCCACCTGCCCGCTTTTCCGAATCCCCAATCTCGAATCCCAAATCCCGATTCCCGATTCCCCGCCCTCAAATCACCCGCAACGTGATCGCCTTCAACACCGCCCGGGTGCGGTCGCGGGTGCCCAGCTTTTCCAGGATGGTAGAGACGTAGTTCTTCACCGTGCCTTCGGCCAGGAACAGGGTGCGGGCGATTTCCTTGTTCGAATAGCCGCCGGCCAGCAGGCGCAGGATCGCCACCTCGCGTTCGTTGAAGGTCTCCCGCGGGGCCTGCTGGTCGCGGAACTGGTAGCGGGCGCGCACCGGGTCGGTGCTGACCGGCTGCAGCAGGGTGTCGCCTGCGGCAACGCGCTCGATCGCCTCGCGCAGGTCTTCCGGGGCGGCGTCCTTGAGCAGGAAGCCCTGCGCGCCGGCCTCGCTGGCGCGTAGCAGCAGGTCGCTGTCGTCGAAGGTGGTGAGCAGCAGCACGGGGGTGCGGTCGCCGCGGGCGCGCAGCTGCTCCAGTGCCTGGATGCCGTCCAGGCCGGGCATGCGGATGTCGCTGAGCACCACGTCCACCGTATGGATGGCCAGCGCATCCAGCAGGCCCTGGCCGTCGTCGGCCTCGCACACCACCTCCACGCCCTGCTGCTGCAGCAACGCGCGCAGACCGGCGCGCACCAGGATCTGGTCGTCGGCCAGGGCAATACGACGTGAACTCATACCGGTAGTCTCGCAATCAGGTGCATGCCGCCTGTGGGTGTGCGGCCAAGGTCCAGCTGGCCATGCAATGCGGCCAGGCGTTCGCGCATGCCGGTAATGCCGTTGCCTTCGCGGATGCGCTCGGCGCGGCGGCCATCGTCGCAGATGTCCACGTGCAACTGTGCGCCTACGCAATGCAGGTGCACGGCCACTTCATCGGCGTCGGCATGCCGCACGGCATTGGTCAGCGCTTCCTGCACCAGCCGCAGCAGCAGCTCGGCCACGCGCGCATCGGTGACACGCACGTCGGCATCGATCTGCAGGCGCAGCGTCGGGCGCGGGAACGGGGCGGCCAGCGCGCGCAAGGCGGTCTGCAGGTCCAGGCCCTGGTCGTCGCGCAGCGATTGCACCACGTTGCGGATGTCCGACAGCAGTTCAGCCGATAACTGCTCCACCACCGCCACCTCGTTGCGCTGCGCCAGGGCCGGGTCGGCGCTGAGCAGGCGCAGGTTGATGCGCATGGCGGTGAGCTTGTGCCCGGCCACATCGTGCAACTCGCGCGCCAGCCGCAAACGCTCGGCATCGCGCGCACTGTCGGCCAGCAGCGCGCGGGTGGCCAGCAGATCGGCGTTGACGTAGGCCAAGGTGTCGCGCGCCCGCTCGGCACTGCGGGCGTAATGCGCGGTGAGTGCGGCAAAGGCCTGGAAGCCGGCATAGATGCTCACGATCAACAAGGCCCGATCGAAGCCGGCGTGCACTAGCACCGCGTACATGCCCGCGTTCAACACCAGCGCCAGCAGCAGCACGCGCAACGGCGGCCAGGTCATGCCCGCCTGCGCCACCAGCATCACCAGCAGGACCGGCGCGGTGCCGGCATGCGGCTCCATCCAGACCAGCAGCAAGGCCAACGCCGCTTGCAGCAGGGTGGCCACCGTGCGCAATGCATGCGTTTGCGGCAACACGGTGTGCACCACGAACAATGCGGTAAAGCCGGCCAGCGCGCCCCAGCGCCAGGCACCGTAGGCAGACGCATCGGGCATGAACGACAGCGCGACCGCGGCAATGGTGAACGCAGCGGCCAGGCGCAGGGGGTGCAACAGGTGGCGGAAGGAAGAGTTCATGCGGCGATGCTGACCGCCATGCAGGCGCTCGGCAATGGTGCGCAGGCAGAAGGTGACTTCTGGCAGGTGGGATCGATGACCTGCGGCCCCTGGTATGGTGCAGTGCGCGCGCAGACTGGCCTCATCCACTCACCGCGTTGCCAAGGAGTCACACCATGTCCGCTTCCAGTCTGTTCATCGCGCTCAATCTGGTCTGGGGTGGCTATGAGCTGCTGCTCAGCCGCCGTCGCCGCGCCGGCGATGGTGGCGCGCACGATCAAGGCACCCTGAAATACCTGTGGCGCGTGTTGTCTGCGGCGGTGGCCGTTGCAGTGATGCTGGCCTACAGCGGCCTGGCGCACTGGCCGCTGGGTTGGGCGGGGCCGCTGCAGTGGGCCGGCTGCGCCTTGATCGGCAGCGGGCTGGCGTTGCGCGTGTGGGCCATCCAGGTGCTGGCGCGCTGGTTCACGGTGGACGTGACCATCCAGCCCGATCACCAGTTGGTGCGTCGCGGTCCGTATCGCTGGCTGCGGCACCCGTCGTACACCGGCGCGCTGCTGGCGTTCTACGGGCTGGCGCTGGGCATGGGCAATGCGTTGTCGGTGATGGCGATCGTGGTGCCGGTGACCTGGGTCTTCCTGTACCGCATTCGCATCGAAGAGGCCGCGTTGCAGCGCGCCTTCCCGGTGGCTTACCCGGCGTATGCGAAGCAGAGCCGGCGCCTGCTGCCGCTGGTGTGGTGACGGCGCAGACAGCAGCGGCGTCGCGCATGGATGCCAGGCAGTGCTTCGTCTGCTTGCACCCAGGTTCGGCCCACACGACATGCAACCTGGCGTGCTGCTGCAAGTATGGGCGACCCCTCACGGTCCGATCTGCGACGGCCGCCAGCGCAGCAAGGTGGATACGCTGCGTACGATCGGTCCCACCGCGTCGCATCCCTATCGTTGCCAGGAGAGTTGCATGCTCGCCCGTCCCTATCCCGTTGTTGCGCTCGCATGGCTGCTCGGCAGCGCCGGCGTGCACGCCGCCGACCTGAACGTGGACGTCAGCGGCTTGCGTTCGCAACAAGGCAAGCTGCGCATCGCGGTGATCGCCTCGGCCGCACAACTGGACAGTGCACAGCCGCCGGTGCAGGCGCAGACGCTGCCGATCACCAGCAGCACACCGCACATCCAGTTCAAGAATCTTCCGCCCGGCCGTTATGCCGTGATGATCAATCACGACGAAAACGCCAACGGCAAGCTGGACACCAACCTGATCGGCATGCCGGTGGAAGGATATGGCTTCAGCAACAACCCCACCGGCATGCGCAAGCCTGGCTTGGACGAGATCGTCTTCGACCTGCCGGCCAGCGGTAAGCGCATCAGCGTGCAAATGCGCTGACACCGGCACGCGATAGGAGCGCTGCCATGCACCGTCGTCGCTTTCTGCAATCCCTGTTGGCCGCCGGCGGCAGCGCTGCGTTCGGCAGCTGGATGTTACGCAGTCTGCCTGCACACGCCGCAGAAGCGGCAGCGTTTCATACACAGGTGCAGCGCACACCGTGGCTGCTGGGCTGGCGCAGCGTGACCAGCCCCACCTTCGGGCCGACCACCACGGCAGTGCAGGGCAAGCTTCCCGAAGGACTGGCAGGCAGCCTGTATCGCAATGGCCCGGCCTGGACCGAGCGCGCCGGGTTCCGCTACGAACACTGGTTCGATGGCGATGGCATGGTGCATTGCTGGCAGCTGGGCGGCACCCAGGTGCAGCACGTCGGGCGCATGGTGGCGACGCATAAATTCACCCAGGAACAGCAGGCCGGGCGTTTTCTGTATCGCGCCGCTGGCACCTCCGTGCCCGACATGCAGCCGGTCCGCAATAACGACGACGTCAACACCGCCAATACCTCGGTGGCGATGCTCAATGGCCGGTTGTTCGCATTATGGGAAGCGGGATCGGCGATCGAGCTGGATCCGGATGCGTTGCGCACGCTCGGCCCGGTGACCTGGCGCGACGATCTGGCTGCGATGCCGTTTTCCGCACACCCATTGATCGACCGCGACGGCAGCGCATGGAACTTCGGCTCAATCAATGCGGCAGGCGCCAGCGGCGTGGTGCTCTGGCACCTGGGCGCAGATGCCACGTTGCGTCACGTGCAGCTGCTGCACACCGACGCCCCCGGCTATATGCACAGCTTTGCCATGACAGATCGGCATTTGATTCTGGTCATGGCGCCGTACCGCCGGCTGGACGGCGAGGGCGCGTTCTTCGAAAGACTGCGCTTTACGCCCGAAGCGCCATCGCGGATTGCGGTGGTGCCCAAGGATGCGTTGGACCAACCACGCTGGTTTGAAGCCGACTTTGCGGTGGCATACCACTTTGCCGACGCCTATGCGCATCGCGACCGCATCGTGGTGCGCGCCATCGTGTACGACGATCCGGAGCAGGCGCGCTCGCCAATGCGTGCGGCCATGCACGGCGACCCGGCGGCCGCACCATCACAGGTGCAACTGCGCAGCCTGCATCTGGACCTGAGCAACGGCCGCGCGCACTGGCAGCCGCATCCGGTGGATAACCTGGAATTGCCGTTGTACGACCGCCGCACCCCGACCACCACCGGCGCACGCCTGTATGCGCCATGCATCGATGGGCCCAACAACTCGCCGTTCCTCAATGCCGTGGCCGGCTATGACCTGGAACGCGACCGCCGCCAGGTGCATCGCTATGGTCCGGACGTGCTGGCCGAGGAACATGTGTTCGTCCCCAGGCCCGGCAGCGACCGCCCAGACGATGGCTGGCTGGTCGGCACCGTGCTGGACACCCGCCGCGGCCGCACCGGGCTGATGGTGCTGGACGCACGACATATCGATGCCGGGCCGGTGGCCCAGGCATGGCTTCCGTACGCGCTACCGCTAGGGTTTCACGGGCATTTTGCGCCCGCCTAAGCGGGCGCACTGCAACGGGCATGGCACTGTCTCGAGCCGCATCCAGACCTAGAGTGCCGACTCGCTGCCCCGGTGCCGTGCCGTCTTGGATGGATCGTCTTACACTCGGCCGCTCCCCGCCGCTGCCGTCCCGTCTTCGATGATCATTTCCGCCGCTTCCGACTACCGCGCCGCTGCGCAAGCACGCCTGCCGCCCTTCCTGTTCCATTACATCGATGGCGGCGCGTATGCCGAGCACACCTTGCGGCGCAATGTCTCGGACCTGGCCGATGTAGCGCTGCGCCAGCGGGTGCTGCGCAATATGTCGGATCTGCGCCTGAGCACCGAGCTGTTCGGCGAAACGCTGGCGATGCCGGTGGCATTGGCGCCGGTCGGCCTCACCGGCATGTATGCACGCCGCGGCGAAGTGCAGGCCGCGCGTGCGGCGGCCGCGCGCGGCATTCCCTTCACCCTGTCCACGGTGTCGGTGTGCCCGATCGAAGAAGTGGCGCCGGCCATCGAACGGCCGATGTGGTTCCAGCTCTATGTGCTCAAGGACCGTGGCTTCATGCGCAATGCGCTGGAACGGGCCAAGGCCGCGGGCGTGACCACGCTGGTGTTCACCGTGGACATGCCCACGCCGGGCGCGCGCTACCGCGATGCGCACTCGGGCATGAGCGGGCCCAATGCCTCGCTGAGGCGCATGCTGCAGGCAGTGACGCACCCCCGCTGGGCGTGGGACGTGGGCTTGCTCGGCAGGCCGCACGATCTGGGCAACATCTCCGCCTACCGCGGCAGCCCCACCGGCCTGCAGGATTACATCGGCTGGCTGGGCGCCAACTTCGACCCGTCCATTGCCTGGAAAGACCTGGAATGGATCCGCGAATTCTGGACCGGGCCGATGGTGATCAAGGGCATCCTGGACCCGGAGGACGCACGCGATGCGGTGCGCTTCGGCGCCGACGGCATCGTGGTCTCCAACCACGGCGGCCGTCAGCTCGACGGCGTGCTGTCCAGCGCACGCGCGCTGCCGGCCATTGCCGATGCGGTAAAGGGCGAACTGAAGATTCTGGCCGATTCGGGCATCCGCAGCGGGCTGGATGTGGTGCGCATGCTCGCGCTCGGTGCCGATGCGGTATTGCTGGGCCGCGCGTTCGTCTACGCGCTGGCGGCCGCCGGGCAGGCCGGCGTGGAAAACCTGCTGACCCTGATCGAAAAGGAAATGCGCGTGGCGATGACGCTGACCGGCACGCATTCCATCGCCGAGATCAGCGCCGACGCGTTGAGCCGGGTGACGCGCGAGCGGGCCGATGCGATCTCGCCTTGACGCCGCGAGACCGTCGCGCGTGATCGAGCGCCGTGAGCGGCCCGCCAGGCAGCGGACCAAGAGTGCCTCACCATTCGCGGCCAAGCGCGCGCCGACAGGCGGGCATGCCGCCCGTACCGTCCGTGCTGCGCCCCCGCCTATCCCGCCTTGCGCCTGGGCGCGGCCGTCTTGGCGGCAGTCTTCTTGGCCGCCTTGCCTGCGGTCTTCCTGACGGCTTTCTTCGCCGCTTTCTTGGTCGCCGCTTTCTTTGCAGGTGCGCTTGCCGTTTCGGCCGTGCTGGATTTCTTGGCTGGCGTGCGCGTATTGGCCTGCAGGCTCTTCTGCAGCAACGACATGAAGTCCACCACGTTGGTGGTGGCGTCTTCGTGCTGAGGGGGTTCCACGTCCACGGTGGTCGTGCCGCCCTTTTCCTGGATGCGCTTGCGCAAGATCTTTTCCAGCTTGCCGCGGAATTCGTCGTGGTAATCCTCCGGCTGCCAGGTGCCGGACATCGACTCGATCAGCTGCTTTGCCATCTCCTGTTCCTTGGGCGTGATGCGGTACTCGCCCACCGCACCGGCCGGCAGCTTGAAGTCCTGCGGGTCCACCACCTCCTGCTGATAACGCAGCAACAACAGGATCAATGCATCGCCCTGCGGCATCACCGCAGCCAGATACTCGCGGGTGCGGATCACCACCTTGGCAATGCCTACCTTGCCGGTGTCGCGCAAGGTTTCGCGCAACAGCACGTACCCCTTTTCGGCCTTCTTGCCCGGCACCAGGATGTAGGGCTTTTCGAAATAGCGTGGGTCGATGTCGGCTGCATCGACAAAGGTTTCCACCTCGACCGTTTCATGGCTTTCCGGCGCCGCAGAGCGGATATCCTGTTCTTCGACGATGACGTAGCTGCCCTTGTCGTATTCGAATGCCTTGACGATCTCCTTCCACGGCACCTCATCGCCGGTGTCGGCATTGACGCGTTCGAAGCGGATCGGTTTTTTGTCGCGCGAATCCAGCATCCGGAAATGCAGATCCACCTTGCGCTCGCCCGACATCAACGACACCGGCACGTTGAGCAAGCCGAAGGAAAGGGTGCCGGTCCAGATCGGTCGTGCCATCAGTGCGCTGCTCCATGAATTGCGGCTTCGGGAATGTGGTCCAGGGCCAGCCAGGCATCTTCGACAATGTCGCGCACATGCGGCCAGTCCAGTCGCGAGGCTCCACGCATGCTGTCCCACTGCGCAGCCAGGGCCTGCTCGCAATCGATATCGGCCCCGCGCGGCCAATCGGCAGCGTGGGTGATCCGCGCAAACGCATAGGCCGGCGATAAATCGCGCCAGGTGGGCCCGCCACGCCGGCGGCGGCGCTGGTAGTCGGCCAGGCTGTAGCAATGGAAATCCTGCGCCACGCCAGCCGTATCCGGCATGCGTGACTTGCGCGGCGCGCGCCTGGGCGGAGCGGGCTCGACATGGGCACTGAACAGGCGACGGTCGGGACGGCGATCCTGGGGGCGCATGGGCGGCTCCACGGTGCGGCATGGGGGCTGACATCAGTAACGCCGCTGCCGTGAGCCATGCGTGAGAAATTCGCTTGCATTGCGCGATTTGCGTGCCCTTCACCGCAGGCGCGGTGAACTGCTCGCCCATCTTGCTGTCAGGAGTCCACCATGTCCCGCGACCCGTTACGCGACCAACCCACCCAGCCGGGCGAACAACACGGCAAGCGCGACGCCGAACACTATGAAGACCGCGGCGCCGGCGATGCGCCCGGGCGCCTGATTCCTGCCGATGACCAGACGCCGGCCAAGAAGCCGGGAAGCGCGCCATCGACGGGGACCGATGGCTGAAGAGGTATTCCTGGCGGGTCTCTGGCTGAAAGCGTGGGTTGAAACACAAACCAACCTGCACCAGGCCGATCCGTGATCACGGGGCAAATGTCACCGCGTCGCTCACGCCCGGCCGGCCTGCTGCAACCGTGCGAATTCATCATCGTCAAACAGCCGCGACCGCACCAGGAAGCGCACACCTTCCCCATTTTCCAGCGAAAACATGCCACCGCGCCCCGGCACCACATCGATGATGAGCTGGGTGTGCTTCCAGTATTCGAATTGCGGCGCGCTGATGTAGAACGGCGCGCCGCCAATCTCGCCAAGCAAGACGTCGCGGTCGCCGACGATGAATTCGCCGACCGCAAAACACATTGGCGAAGACCCATCGCAGCAGCCGCCGGATTGGTGGAACAACACATCGCCATGCTGGGCACGCAGCTTGTCGATCAGCTGCAGTGCCGCCAGCGTGGCCGTTACCTGGGCCGGCAGCTCAGTGCGCGTGGTGCTGTCTTGCATCGGCTAACTCCTGCGGCCGCTCCGGCCGCCTTGTCGAGCACCATACCCTGCCGCTATGTGCGGGCGTGCATGCACGCGGACACGTGTGCATGCCTTTGCATCGATGGTGCAGCAGAACAAGCCCGGCTGGCTTTCGTGTGCGCAAACATCGAGGCGGTCAGCCACGCAGCTGCCGTTAGAAAAGCCCCAGCGCCTTCGGCGAATAGCTCACCAACAGGTTCTTGGTCTGTTGATAGTGGTCGAGCATCATCTTGTGGTTTTCGCGGCCGATGCCCGACTGCTTGTACCCGCCAAATGCAGCATGCGCCGGGTAGGCGTGATAGCAGTTGGTCCACACGCGGCCAGCCTGGATCGCGCGGCCCATCCGATACAGGCGCGAAGCGTCGCGACTCCAGAGGCCGGCACCCAGGCCGTATAGCGTGTCGTTGGCGATCGCCAGCGCGTCGGCTTCGTCCTTGAAGGTGGTGACCGAGACCACCGGGCCGAAGATCTCCTCCTGGAACACGCGCATCTTGTTGTGCCCCTTGAACACCGTGGGCTTGACGTAAAAGCCCCCGGCCAGGTCGCCCTCGAGCGTGTTGCGCTCGCCGCCGATCAGCACTTGCGCACCTTCCTGCTTGCCGATATCGATGTAGGAGAGAATTTTTTCCAGCTGCTCACTGGACGCCTGCGCACCGACCATGGTGTTGGGATCGAGCGGATTGCCCTGCTTGATCGCCGCCACGCGCGCAAGCGCCTTTTCCATGAACCTGTCGTAGATGGATTCCTGGATCAGCGCGCGCGACGGGCAGGTACACACTTCGCCTTGATTGAAGGCGAACAGCACGAAGCCTTCCACCGCCTTGTCGAGAAAATCGTCGTCTTCGGCCATCACATCGGCGAAGAAGATGTTGGGCGATTTGCCACCCAGCTCCAGCGTCACCGGAATCAGGTTCTGGCTGGCGTACTGCATGATCAGCCGGCCGGTGGTGGTTTCGCCGGTGAACGCAATCTTGGCGATGCGCGGGTTGCTGGCCAGCGGCTTGCCGGCCTCCAGGCCGAAGCCGTTGACCACGTTCAACACGCCAGGCGGCAGCAGGTCGCCGATGAGTTCCATCAACACCAAAATCGAAGCCGGCGTCTGCTCTGCCGGCTTCATCACCACGCAGTTGCCGGCGGCAAGCGCCGGTGCCAGTTTCCAGCACGCCATCAGCAGCGGGAAATTCCACGGAATGATCTGCCCCACCACGCCCAACGGTTCGTGGAAGTGATACGCGATGGTGTCGCTGTCGATCTCGGAAATACCGCCTTCCTGCGCGCGGATGGCACCGGCGAAATAGCGGAAGTGGTCCACGCACAATGGCACGTCGGCATTGAGCGTTTCGCGCACCGGCTTGCCGTTGTCCCAGGTCTCGGCGTACGCGAGCAGTTCGAGATTCTGTTCGATGCGGTCGGCGATCTTGAGCAGTACGTTAGAGCGCTCGGTGGTGGAGGTCTTGCCCCACGCCTCCTTGGCCGCGTGCGCAGCATCCAGCGCCGCTTCGATATCCGGAGCGGTGGAGCGCGCGATCGAGGTAAAGACCTTGCCGTTGATCGGCGTGGTGTTGTCGAAATACTGACCACCCTTCGGCGCGACCCACTTGCCGCCGATGAAGTTGTCGTAGCGCGGTTTGAAGATCGACTGCGGATCGGTGTTGAGCGGCTTGGTGGCAGGTTGCGCGTTCATCGTGATCTCCTGGCAAGTGGTCCGATGCGAACGTGTATACCCGCGCAAGTGCTAGCGCAATGTCATGCGCGATGCTGTTGCGCTGCGTCATCGTGGAACCGGGATTGACCCTGCCATTCCCGCAGAAAATACGCTGCAGCGCGTCATCGGCCTGACGCCGATGGCGCTGCAGCAGGATGGCGTATGCCGCGCCGCTTCGTCTGGCCGCCGGCTTGCCGCATCTGTCGCAACGCAGGTTCGCCAGTGAGGCACTGACACACTGAACATCGGCGAGGAGAGCAAGGCGTGTAGCGCACGCGGCAAGCACGTCGATTTAATCAACGCAACGCGGGCGGTGACACAATGCCAGGCTTGTGCATTCACCGAGCTGACGCTGCCAACCGCGCTAAGGTTTACCAGTTACCGTCACACCGTGCTCTGCTGCCGTGCCGATGGCCATGGATTGCTTCGGTGGCTCCCGGCAGTCGGTTGCCGTCTGTAGCCGGTAAGAGCGCAGCTGCCATGCGGCACTCCGACCGGACTGCTCCCAGGAATAGACCCAGCGATGGCGTTGGCCGGCATTACAGGCGTCGATCGTGATTTCGTCGCGTGGCTGGCCGCGTGCGGGCAGCGGCGCGGCGTTGCTGATGTCATCGGCACGCGTATTCAACGGACGATCGAAGATGGCGGTGCTGATGCGCACCGCGCCCAGCGCTGCGGCATCGGCCGGCGGCGGCGTTTGCCCGGGCTGCGTCCCCAGCCTGGATTGCTGCTGCAACCACGCGTGGATTTGTGCAATGGCCGGAGTGCCGGCCGGATAGTCGCGCACGATGCGCATATCCACGTGGTCTGCCCACGCGGCGTTGCAGACCAGCAGGCCGGCCGCCATCGCCGCCACCATGACCGTTCGCTTGCAGACCATCATCGTTGCGCTCCATGCCGTGAATGCGTGGCAGAGGCTAGCATGCCGATCTGACGGTGCCTGGCTCGGCGCCGACTTGCTCGGACTCGCGCAGGAGGCTGTCTACCAGAGCGCAACGCGCTGCGAGCACGCACAGGCAGCAGCGCAACCTTCAGTCTCGCCATCGGCTAGTCCCATCGGCACGGCGCAATAGCGCACTAGCCGGCCGCGGTACTTCCTCTCGCACGCCATTGACGCACTGCCGCAAGCACGCGCTTGCCGTCGGTCGCGCTGCTGTCGCGTGCAGCGTAGTCGTGTGGCCGGGCTTGAACGTGGGCCGCCAACGTTGCGCAGGCGGCATGCTGGCCTGCCAGCACGGCGGCACGCTCGGTGGCGTCCAACAGCAGCAGGATCGAAAAGCCGGCGGCCGAGATCGCGCAGTTGATATCCAGCCAAGAGCGATCGCCCTCGGAGAGAAGGAACCAGTCGGCAGGGGCGTGGTCGATCACGATCATGCTGGTGCGGTATGGCGTGGGGATCGGTCTGATCGGGACAGCCTCGTCGCGCCCGGGGGCGCTCCTACGAGGCCACGGTGCGTGGTGGTGTGCGGTGTTTCTCAGCCGCCAAAATCCCACTGCAATCCCACCGTGTAGGTGCGGTCCGGGCCGGGCTCGTAGTAGCGGCCGTTGCCATCGTTGACGATGACCGAGCCCACGTACTGCCGGTCCAGCACATTGTCGATGCGTGCGAAGGCGCGCAATGCGCCCTGCGCGGTGGTCCAGCGCCGGGAGGCTTCCAGGTTCACCAAGGCGTAGCCGGGTGCACGTTCGGTGGCCAGGTCGTTGACCACGGTGGCGCCGGAGGCCACCGATTCGGCAGCCAACTGCCATTGCGCCGGCTGCCATTGCCAGCGCGCAAACAGTTGCTGGCGCGGCACACCCGGCAGGCGCGAACCACTGGCCACCAGTGCGGTGGGCGTGGCGCAGCCGCTGCTGGCACAGGTGAGGTAGCCGTCGCGCACGGTGGCATCGACGAAGGTATAGGCCAGCTGCAGCTGCTGGGCGGCACCAATCGGCTGTTGCCAGCTGAGCTCCGCGCCCTGGCGCCGAGTGGCGCCGATGTTGCGATAGGTGCTGCGCCCATTGGTATTGCTGGCCACCGCCAGCTCGTCGTCGGTATCGGCGCGGAAGACCGCAAATTCCAGCGCCGCGCCGCTTTGCGCGCGCCACTTGCTGCCCACTTCGTAGTTGCGGCTGGTGGCCGCGCCCAGGTCCAGCGCCAGGCCGGCGCCGCCATCGCTGCGGTACCCCAGTTCGTTGAAGGTGGGCGTTTCGAAACCGCGCCCGACCGACGCGTAAAACCGCAGATCCTCGTCGGCGCGGAACACGATGCCGGCCACCGGCGTGGTCGCCGAATAAGCGCGCTTGCCGCTGTCGTCGGGATTGCGGCCCACGATGTAGTGGTCGTCCGATTCGAAGCGCACGTCGCTATGGCGCACGCCCAGCAGCGCCGACCAGCGCTCGCTCCACTGCCACCACAGCTGCGCGAACTGGTCCACGTTCTGGACCTCATCGCGCTGGTTGCGGCGCAATGTGCCCTTGATGCCGAGTGCGTCGCCGACGAAATTCTCGTAACCGGTGCGGTGCTGGCGCTGGCGGTCGACATTGGTGCCCACGGTCAGCTGCAGCGGCCGGCCCAGCGCTTCGCCCTGCCAGGCCCAGCGCGCATCGGCACCTTCGTAATTGCTGTCCAGATCGATCACCCCGCCCGAATGCAGCGGGTTGCGCTGCACCGCCACCGGAATGGCCAGGGACTGCTCCACGCTGCGCTGGCCGCCATAGGCCATCAGGCGCAGCGTCTGGTTATCCAATTGCTGGGTGAAGATGGCGCCTGCCTGCGACTGGCGCACCGACTTGCGGGTATCGAACTGGGTGGCCACCGACGTGGCCTGTGCCGGGTCGGCAGTGAACTGGGCGCGGGTCAGACCGAGCGGGTCCTGGGCATCGGGTGCGTCCAGATAGTTGAGCACCAGGTCCAGCCGGCGGCCCTCGGCCAGATCGAAGCCGAGCTTGGCATTGACCGAGTCGCGCCTGGCGCGGCTATGCGCACGGAAGCCATCGGTGTCGAAACGATTGGCCGCCACGTTGTAGTGCACCGCACCCTGCTGGCCGAGCAATTGCGCACCGACGTTGACGGTGGCGTTGCTGCCATAGGTGGCGCGCAGACGCCACGGGTCGTCCGGCTGGCCATCGGCGCTCCACAGCTGCAGCACGCCGCCGGAAGAGTTGCCGTACAGCGCCGAAAACGGCCCGCGCAGCACTTCCACCCGTTGCGCGCCCAGCACGTTGAAGTGCGACAGCTGGCCCTGGCCGTCGGGCATGCTGGCCGGGATGCCGTCCACCAACAGCCGCACGCCGCGCACGCCGAAGGTGGAGCGCGCGCCGAAGCCGCGGATCGACAGCTGGGTGTCCTGCGCGTAGTTCTGGCGGTCGCGCGCCACCAGGCCGGGGATGCCGTCCAGCAGCTCGGACACCTGCGCGCCACGGCGGTTGTCGTCATCGGCCGCCACCACGGTGAACGAGGCCGGCAGGTCGAAGTCGTCCACCCCGCGCACGCGCGCTGCGTCCACCTGCACGGCGGGCAGGCGCTGGATCGGCGTGGAGGCGGGCGGCGCCGGATCGGCGGCCAGGACGGGCGATGTGGCGCCCGTGGCGAACAGGCCGCAGGCGGCGGCCAACAAGGTGAGTCTGGACATGCAGGTAGTGTCCCTCATCCGTACTGGCAGTGCATTGTTGCGTACGGAACGAAGCATGCTACGCCGGCCGTGGGCTGCTACGATGAAGTGGTTTGGCCCAGCAGCGGTCAACGATCCGGAAGTACCCCACTCTTTCGTCCTTCAGCGAGTCATGCCGTGTCCTTCTTTGCAAACGTGGAACAGGTTCCAGGCGACCCCATCCTGGGCCTGACCGAGGCCTATAACGCCGACAGCCGCCCCAACAAGGTCAACCTGGGCGTGGGCATCTATTACGACGAAAACGGACGCATCCCGCTGTTGCGCGCCGTGCACAAGATCGAGCAGCAGCTCGCGCAGGACGCCAAACCGCGCGGTTACCTGCCCATCGACGGCCTGGCCGCGTACGACAAGGCCACCCAGGAGCTGCTGTTCGGCGCCGACTCTGCGCTGGTGACCTCCGGCCGCGTGGCGACCTCGCAGACCGTCGGCGGCAGCGGTGCATTGCGCGTGGGCGCGGACCTGCTCAAGAAGCTGCTGCCCACCGCCACCATCGCCATCAGCAACCCCAGCTGGGAAAACCATCGCGCGGTGTTCGGCGCGGCCGGCTTCGAGGTTGTCGATTACACCTATTTCGATGCCGCCAGCCATGGCCTGAACTTCGACGGCATGCTAGCCGACCTGGCCAAGCTGGAGCCGGGCACCGTGGTGCTGCTGCACGCCTGCTGCCACAACCCCACCGGCGCAGACCTGAGCCGCGAACAGTGGAAGCAGGTGGCGGGGCTGTTGAAGGAACGCAACCTGTTCCCGTTCGTCGACATCGCCTACCAGGGCTTCGACCAGGGCATCGAGGCCGATGCCTATGCGGTGCGCCTGCTGGCTGCCGAAGGCATCGACAGCTACGTGGTCGCCAGCTCCTACTCCAAGTCGTTCTCGCTGTATGGCGAGCGCGTGGGCGCGCTGTCGGTGGTCTCGGCCACCGCCGCCGAAGCCAAGGCCGTGCAGTCGCAGGTCAAGCGCATCATCCGCACGATCTACTCCAGCCCGTCCACGCACGGCGCCGCGCTGGTGGCCGGCGTGCTGACCAGCCCGGAGCTGCGCGATCTGTGGGAGCAGGAACTGACCGAAATGCGCGAGCGCATCCATTCCCTGCGCGCCGGGCTGGTGGAAAAACTCGCCACGCTGGGCGCGCCGGAGTTCGACTTCATCCAGCGCCAGGCCGGCATGTTCTCGTACTCGGGCCTGACCCGGACCCAGGTGGACCGCCTGCGCGACGAGTTCGCGATCTACGCCGTCGGCACCGGCCGCATCTGCGTGGCCGCACTGAGCCAGCGCAACCTGGACTACGTGGCCCAGGCCGTGGCCACTGTCAGCCGGGTGTAATGCAGCGCGGAGCGCCATCGGCGACAGCGGCTGAAGTCATAAGCCGGGAGCGCGCAAGCCTCCCGGCTTTTTTGTGCTTGCTGCTGCACCCTCGCCCCGACGACGCACGGCGTGCTGGATGCGGTAGCGCGGGACAACCCCCCGCTTATCACACGCCATCCGCACATATTCGATCACCGGCGATGCAAACCGCGCATCAAGTGATCGAAATCTAACGCGGCAATGGCGACAATGGCGGCCCACTTCCTACACAGGCTGCCCGTTCCCATGTCGCGTCCCTCGCTGACCCGCTTCCTGATCGAAGAGCAACACGCCGGCCGTATCGATGCGGAATTGCGCCAGCTGATCACCATCGTCTCGCGCGCCTGCAAGCGCATTTCCATCGCCGTGAGCAAGGGCGCCCTGGGCGGCGTGCTCGGCGATGCCGGCACCGGCAACGTACAGGGCGAAGCACAGAAAAAGCTCGATGTGCTCAGCAACGACATCCTGCTCGAAGCCAACGCCTGGGGCGGCCATCTGGCCGCGTGCGCGTCCGAAGAAATGGACCACAGCCAGCCGGTGCCCGACCAATACCCCAGCGGCGATTTCCTGCTGTTGTTCGATCCCTTGGACGGCAGTTCCAACATCGACGTCAATGTCTCGGTCGGCACCATCTTCTCGGTGCTGCGCGCACCCAAGGGCACCGAAAAGCCGGGCGATGAGCACTTCCTGCAGCCGGGCACCCAACAGGTCGCCGCCGGCTATTGCATCTACGGCCCCAGCACCATGCTGGTGCTCACGCTGGGCCACGGTACCCACGCCTTCACCCTGGAGCGCGAAGAAGGCAGCTTCCTGCTGACCCAGGCCAACATGCGCGTGCCCGAAGACACCGCCGAATACGCCATCAACATGTCCAACCAGCGCCACTGGGAACCGGCGATGCAGGCCTACGTGGGCGACCTGCTGGCCGGCAAGGACGGCGCACGCGGCAAGGATTTCAACATGCGCTGGATCGCCAGCATGGTGGCCGACGTGCACCGCATCCTCACCCGCGGCGGCATCTTCATCTACCCCTGGGACAAGAAGGATCCGGGCAAGCCGGGCAAGCTGCGCCTGATGTACGAAGCCAACCCGATGAGCATGCTGGTGGAACAGGCCGGCGGCGCCGCCACCACCGGACGCGAACGCATTCTGGACATCCAGCCGACACAACTGCACCAGCGCGTACCGGTGTTCCTGGGCTCGAAGAACGAAGTGGCCGAAGCGACGCGATATCACCTGGATGCCGATAAGGCGTAAGGCAGCGGGTGCAGCTTGCAAGGCACGCAAACTGGATTCCACAAGACACCCGCCTAGTGCGGGTGTCTTGGTTCATGGCGCCCGCTGATTGCAGCGCTCATTAGACGATGGCAAACGAGGGCCGCCGGCGCGACATGTCTTCATGGGTCGTCATTTGACTCCACGTGTGGCAGCAGTGAGTATCGCCCTCGGGCCGGAGCCGGAGTGGGACGGTCTACGCGAAGTCGATTCCAATCGCACTGCCTTGCACCAGTCGGCCGACTGACCGCAAGGATCACGTCTGGATCAGGGAGTTCTCATGAAGACCGCACGCGTTGCACTGGTGGCTGCCGTCCTGTTGCAGGCCACCCCCGCCTTCTCCGCATCAACCACGCCATCGCCACTGGTCGGAACCTGGCTGCTGGACACCAGCAGCCTGCCGATGCCGGAAGCTGTACGCCCCAAACGTGTCGTCCTGCAGTTCAAGCAGGTTCCGGGTAACAAATGGGCAACCACTGCCGAAATCGTCGAACACGACGACACGAAGTTGCAGGCGCAATCCACGCTACTGCTGGACGGCACACCGGGTCAGGCGTCGGGCACCTACCTGGTGGACCGTGCCGCGGTCAAAATGCCCGAGCCCGGCGTGTTGGTGATGCAGTTGATGTATCAAGGCGTCCCGGCCTCCACCCGCACCTATACGGTCAGTGCCGACGGCAAGGTCATGACCGAAATCGAAGCGTATTTCAAGGACGGCAACCCGATGATGCGCACGGCCTATTTCAAGCGCGCGGCAAGCCAGTCCAAGTAAGCACAATCGAGCCGACGCCGCATCGCGGCGCGGCGCGGCTCGATTTACTTGAGGAGCAACGGCAATTTGAAGGCAGGGAGCCTGTATGCGACATCTTTTGCCGATCGATATTCCAGCCACATTACGGCGCAGCACGTCGGTCGAGCAATTTCTCGGAATAAGCCCAGTCGATGCAGCATACGTTCGCCATGTCGAGCTACGGCCGGCAAACGATTGCATCGAGGTATGGATGTATGACGTCGAGGACATTGGCAGCGAAGACTATTCGGATCTGCATGACTTCGCATATTTCGAGCCAGACGGGCCTTGTGCCCCTGCCGCCATCTTTGCGGACGCTGCCGCTGCCGTGACGTATGCCAGCACATTCCTGGCGGCGGACCCTACTCGCTGGACCAAGCTCGGGATTGCCGAGTCCGAATACCTTGACTACATTCGGGCAGGGCGGCCTTCCCGCTGGCCGGTTGCCATCTGACCCTTCATCTCGATGCCGACCAGCAAGTGATTGGGTTCAACCGCCAGCAATCGCCCCAAGCTGCCGGTGTCGCGACGCAAATCGCCCCGATACCGCGGTTGAGCCAGCCAGAGCATCCATAATCGAGATCAAATTCAGCGAAGGCGAGTGGGCGGCATCACGCGTAAGATCCAGCTGTATTTCACCGAGGAACTGAAGCAGCAGATAGGACGCTTCGATGCGGAGTTTCTGCTGGATTTCTTCACCGAAGAGGTGGGAGCCTATTTCTACAATCGGGGTATCTGCGATGCGCAGGCCATCGTTGCCAAGAAGCTGGACGACTTGGGCGAATCGATATTCCAGCTGGAACGACCCACCGATTTCATAAGGTAGGACCCTCTCCGGTTCACGCGCATGCGCTAGCGTTTCCTCTTGAACGACAGGTAGGGAAGACTGCAATGACTTTAGCGAGTGCCCGCTTCCTGCTCGTGATCGCCGGCGTGGTGCTGCCGTATGCGGCACGCCTGCCATTCGGACTGGGGTGGTTGCGCCAGTACACGGATGTCGGCCTCGGTGGTTGGCTGTTGTTGGGTGGATTCAATGCGATCGCCTGGGGTGCGCTGCTGTGCATCAGCTTTTTGTACCGGCGTCCGATTGCATTGTTGGTGCCGTGCCTGCTTGGCTTTGGTGTGCTCGCCTGGGCGCATGCAACCCTCGATTTACGCGCCGATGCACAGTCGGCATTGGCGCTGATCTTCATTCCGATTTACGCGTTGCTACCGATCACATTGGGCGGCGTACTCGGCTATGTACTGGACCGAAAGCTCCGCCGTAGCGGGACGCCCTGAGACTGCGCTGAAGTGCCGGCTTCAACATCCCGTCCGACACTGTCCGGTAGTGCGCCTGCGCCCAGATGCAGTGCAGTGCAGTGCAGTGCAGTGATTCGAGGGTGTCGTCGAATTTCCCTGCGTACGATAGACAGCGCACGCCCCGCTAGAGCGCTGCTACATCCGCAGCCGAGGCAGGGTTGCGTCGTGGCCCACCACCATGCGCACGATTCACGCTTGCTCGCGTTCGCTTATGCGGGCCACGTTCGGTTTGCATTGCAGGGAACTGTTTGGATCGAACACCGCTAGCACTTGACCAAATCGGTCTACGCGGTAACGCTCGGATGCCGGTGTGCGCCTCTCGCGCTGCACGCATCGATTGGAGAGACCGCACGTGGACCGTCGTACCTTCCTCACTCTGTCCGGCATCGGCGCCGCCGGGCTGCTGCTCCCCAACACGCGGCTAATCGCCGCCGAGCAGCTGCTTGCCCCACTGGATGCAGCACGCAACCGGCGCCTTTCAGATGCCGCGCTCACCACCGCCAAGGCTGCCGGTGCCAGCTATTGCGACGTACGCGTGGGGCGCTATCTGCGTCAATTCGTGATCACCCGCGAGGCGCAGGTGGAAAACGTGGTCAATGCCGAATCCATCGGGGTGGGCGTGCGCGTGCTGGCCGATGGCGCCTGGGGGTTTGCGGCCACCAATACGTTGACCAGCGATGGCGTGGCCACCGCCACGCGGCAGGCGGTGGCCATTGCCAAGGCGAATGCGCGCTTGGGCGGCACGCCGGTGCAGCTGGCGCCGGTGACGCCGGCCGGACAGGTCAGCTGGAAGACGCCGATCAGGAAGAACGCCATGGAAGTGCCGCTGCAGGACAAGGTGGCACTGCTGATGGACGTCAATGCAGCTGCGCTCAATGCCGGGGCCACCTTCGTGGCCTCGCGCATGTTTGCGATCAATGAGCAAAAATATTTCGCCAGCAGCGATGGCTCCTACATCGATCAGGACGTGCACCGGTTGTGGCTGCCCTTCACCGTCACTGCAGTGGACAAGGCCAGCGGCAAGTTCCGCACCCGCGATGGGCTGTCCTCGCCCATGGGCATGGGCTACGAATACCTGGATGGCGATGCCGGCCAGAAGCACCAGCTGCCAGGCGGGCTGATCGGTTACGGGCACAGCTACGATGCGCGCGAAGATGCGATCGCCGCGGCTAGGCAGGCGCGCGCCAAACTCACCGCGCCGTCGGTGAAGGCAGGCAAGTACGATCTGGTGATCGACCCGAGCAATCTGTTCCTCACCATCCATGAGTCGGTCGGGCACCCGCTGGAGCTCGATCGCGTGCTGGGTTACGAGGCCAACTACGCCGGCACCAGTTTCGCCACCCTGGACAAGCGCGATGCAGGTTACCGCTGGGGCAGCGATGCAGTGACCTTCGTCGCCGACAAGACCCAGCCGGGCAGCCTGGGTGCGGTGGGGTACGACGATGAGGGCGTCAAGACCAAACAATGGGAGCTGGTGAAGGACGGCATCCTGGTCGACTACCAATGCACGCGCGATCAGGCGCACCTGCTCGGCAAGACTGCGTCCGATGGCTGTAGCTACGCCGATTCGTGGTCGAACGTGCAATTCCAGCGCATGCCCAATGTGTCGTTGGCGCCAGGCAGGACGCCGTTGGCGGTTGCCGACATGATCAGGAACGTGGAGCACGGCTTGTACATCCATGGGCGCGGTTCGTATTCGATCGACCAGCAGCGCTACAACGCGCAGTTCGGCGGGCAGCTGTTCTACGAGATCGAAAACGGCCAGGTCACCCGCTTGGTGGAAGACGGCGCCTACCAGATCCGCACGCCGGAATTCTGGAATGCCTGTAGCGCCGTGTGCGACGAGCGCGACTTCCGCCTGGGTGGCTCGTTCTTCGATGGCAAGGGCCAGCCGAGCCAGGTCTCGGCGGTGTCGCATGGCGCGTCCACCGCGCGCTTCGATGGCATCAACGTGATCAATACCGCGCGTTCGTTGGGTTGAGGGTTGGTGGATCGACTGCGTGGTGATTGAGTTGTCTGCGTTGGCTCAGCACATTTAGGCACTGAGATTGTGTTTGTTGCGGTCGCTTAACTATCTTCAAGCTTGGTCAGTCGAGCGCGCGGTGCCCTCACCGTTTGCGGGACACGCCGTGAACCCGTCCATGGGGGCTCGATGGCGGCATCCATGCCGCCAACGGTCCCGCAATCGGCGAGGACACTGCACCAGAAAGTCCGCTGGTTGCTTGTTGAAGAACAGAGAGCACCGCGCGAGACCATTGCTGTTTGCTTGCTGAAAACTTTGCACACCGACCAACTTGACTGGTCCTTGCCTGCTCACCGTCGCGGGACCCTTGGCGGCATGGATGCCGCCACGGAGCTTACAGGGACGTACTTGCAGCGTGTCCTGCGATGGTGGGCGGGCAAGGACCCTGCAGTGAGCGCGCAGAGCATGCGCTCTGCACCTGATTTAAGGAATGGATCTGCGCATCCAACGTACAGCGATAGTCATCGCACACCGCCAGCCGCGCTCGCCATCCACTCGATGCACGCCGGTTGTGCCACGCCATCGGCCTGCGCACAACGTTTGCACACGCACCCCTGCCGAAAGTCATTTGACGCAGCATTCATCGCCCGGCAAGAATCGGCCGATACCGCGCGCAGAGCCATGTGCGTGTCACCACACCACCTGCGCGCCGCGCGGGACTATTGGGGAGTTGCCCGTGCAGCGACGTGATTTCCTGGCCCTCACCGGGCTGACCATGGGCGGGCTGATCGTGCCTGCCTACTTCGGCAAGGCCATTGCCGCCGAGCAGTTGCTCACGCCCTTCGATGTGGGCCGCAAGAAGCGTCTGGCCGATGCCGGCTTGAACGCGGCGCGCCAGGCCGGAGCGAGCTATTGCGATGTGCGCATCGGCCGCTACCTGCGCCAGTTCGTGATCACCCGCGAAGACAAGGTGCAGAACGTGGTCAACACCGAGTCCATCGGCGCCGGCATCCGCGTCATCGTGGGCGGCGCGTGGGGCTTTGCCGCCACCAACGAGCTCACCGAGCAGGGCGTGGCCAAGGCCGCCGCGCAGGCGGCGGCAATCGCCAAGGCCAATGCCAAGGTGCAGGGCACGCCGGTGCAACTGGCGCCGACGCCGGGCGTGGGCGAGGTGAGCTGGAAGACGCCGATCAAGAAAAACGCCATGGAAGTGCCGATCAAGGACAAGGTGGACCTGCTGCTCGGCGTCAATGCCGCCGCCACGGCCGCCGGGGCCAATTTCGTCAACTCGATGCTGTTCGTGGTCAACGAGCAGAAGTATTTCGCCAGCACCGACGGCTCCTACATCGACCAGGACGTGCACCGCATCTGGGCGCCGATGAGCGTGACGGCCATCGACAAGGCCAGCGGCAAGTTCCGCACCCGCGATGGGTTGTCCGCGCCGATGGGGCTGGGCTATGAATATCTCGATGGCGCCGCCTCCGGCAAGTTCGTCTCGCCCAACGGCGTGGTCAATTACGGCCTGTCCTACGACATGAAGGAAGATGCGATTGCGGCGGCCAAGCAGGCGCAGGAAAAGCTCAAGGCGCCGTCGGTCAAGCCGGGCAAGTACGACCTGGTGCTGGATCCCTCGCACACCTGGCTCACCATCCACGAGTCGATCGGTCACCCGCTGGAGCTGGACCGCGTACTCGGCTACGAAGCCAACTACGCAGGCACCAGTTTCGCCACGCTGGACAAGCTCAAGGCCGGTTTCCAGTACGGCAGCGACAAGGTGCATATCCTCGCCGACAAGACCCAACCCGGTAGCCTCGGTGCGGTGGGCTACGACGATGAAGGCGTCAAGACCAAGCAGTGGGACCTGATCCGCGACGGCAAGCTGGTGGACTACCAGGCCATCCGCGATCAGGCGCATATCCTGGGCAAGACCGCCTCCGATGGCTGCTGCTATGCAGACTCGTGGTCGAGCGTGCAGTTCCAGCGCATGGCCAATGTGTCGCTGGCCGCCGGCAAGACGCCGCTGAGCGTGAGCGATCTGATCAAGAACGTGGAAAACGGCATCTACATCATCGGCGACGGCTCGTTCTCCATCGACCAGCAGCGTTACAACGCGCAGTTCGGTGGCCAGCTGTTCTACGAAATCAAGAACGGCGCCATCACCCGCATGCTCGAGGACGTGGCCTACCAGATCCGCACCCCGGAGTTCTGGAATGCCTGCAGCGCCGTGGCCGATCAACGCGACTACCGGCTGGGCGGCTCGTTCTTCGACGGCAAGGGCCAGCCGAGCCAAGTCTCGGCGGTCTCGCACGGTTCGTCCACCGCCCGCTTCGATGGCATCAACGTCATCAGCACCGCCCGCTCGCTCGGCTGACAGGAGAAACCCACATGAGCATCCTTACCGAAGCGCAGGCCAAGGCCATCCTGGACAAGGTCATCAAGCTGTCCAAGGCCGACGAGTGCACCGCCACGCTCACCGGCTCGATCGACGGCAATATCCGTTTTGCGCTCAACAACGTGTCCACCAGCGGCATCGTCGACAACACCGACCTGCAGGTGCAGGTGGCGTTCGGCAAGCGCGTGGGCGTTGCCACCATCAACGCGTTCGACGACGCCTCGCTGGAGCGCGTGGTGCGCCGTGCCGAAGACCTCGCACGGCTGGCGCCGGAAAACCCGGAATTCATGCCGGCGGTCGACAAGCAGACCTACAGGCCCAGCCCGACCTTCAGCGAATCCACGGCAGCGGTCGATCCGGCGTTCCGCGCGCAGGTGGCGGCCGACTCGATCGCCCCATGCAAGGGCAAGGGGCTGATCGCCGCAGGCTTCCTCGAAGACGGCCAGAGCTTTACCGCATTCGCCAACAGCAAGGGCAACTTCGGCTATCAGCGCGGTGCGCGCTTCGACTACACCTGCACCGTGCGCACCGAAGATGGTCGCGGCTCGGGCTGGGTGGGCCGCAATCTAAAGGATGCCGCCGACTTCAAGGCCGAGCAGGACATCCGCATCGCGATGCGCAAGGCCAGCGATTCGGCCGAAGCCAAGGCGCTGGAGCCGGGCAAGTACACGGTGATCCTGGAGCCGGCGGCGGCCGCAGGCCTGATCTCGTTCATGATGAATTTCTTCGACGCGCGCATGGCCGATGAGGGACGCAGCTTCCTGTCCAAGAAAGGTGGCGGCAACAAGCTCGGCGAACAGGTCTACGACCCGCGCGTGAACATCACCGCCGACCCGTGGGACCCACGTGCGGCAGTGATGCCGTGGGACGAGGAAGGCCTGCCGCGCGAGAAGATGTCCATCGTGGAAAACGGCAAGATCGCCAACCTGCAGTATTCGCGCTTCTGGGCGCAGAAAAACGGCAAGCGTGCGGTCGGCGAGCCGGGCAACCTGCTGATGGCCGGCGGCGACAAGAACATCGCCGAGCTGGTGCGTGGTACCGAGAAGGGCATCCTGGTCACGCGCACCTGGTACATCCGCATGGTCGACCCGCAGACCGTGCTGCTGACCGGGCTCACCCGCGACGGCACGTTCTACATCGAGAACGGCCAGATCAAATACCCGGTGAAGAATTTTCGCTTCAACGAATCGCCGGTGATCATGCTCAACAACATCGACGAGCTGGGCAAGCCGGTGCGCGTGGCTGGCGATGAATCCAACTTCGTGATGATGATTCCGCCGATGCGGCTGCGGGACTTTACGTTTACTTCGTTGTCGGATGCGGTGTGAGTAGAAGCCGAGAATCGGGAGTCGGGATTCGAGAATGGGAGAGCACAGCAGGCTCTCTGCATCGTGATACTTTTCCTGCACCTCCCGTTTCCGGTCTACGTCACTTGGCGGCGCCTGCGACGCGCCGCCACTTTCTCGGCCTGTTGCTCGGTAGCGTCGCTGCGTTGGCGCTGCCGCAGCGCGTGCGGGCGGCCGGCAATTACGATTTCTGGTTCACCCGGTTGCGCTACGACTCCGGCGATTGGGATGTGGACGCGCGCATGCCGTCCAATCTGATTACCTCGTTGATCGACTACACCCAGCTGCGGGTGGACCCGCAGGAACATGTGCTGGATCTGGCCGACCCGCGCATGTTGCAGGCGCCGTTCTGCTATCTGTCCGGTCACAAGCTGGTGGAGTTCAACCCGGCCGAGCGGCGCAACTTCGAGCGCTATGTGCGCAACGGCGGCTTCGTGTTCGTGGACGATTGCAACCACGATATCGACGGTTTGTTCGCCACCTCCTTCGAAGCGCAGATGACCTCGATCTTCGGCAAGACGGCGTTGCAGAAGCTGCCCAAGAACCATCGGCTCTACAGCGCCTTCTTCAACTTCCCCGACGGCCCGCCGGCCACCGGTTTCGAACTCAATGGCTGGGGCGACGACCTGGTGCACGACTATCTCAAAGGCATCAGCATCGATGGCCGGCTCGGGGTGCTCTACAGCAACAAGGATTACGGTTGCGAATGGGATTACGACTGGCGCAACAAGCGTTTTCTGGCCGAAGACAACACCAAGTTCGGCGTCAATATCGTGATGTATGCATTGACCAATTGATCGCCGCAGGGTGCTCGCCATGGCGAACCAGGCTTGCGCAATCAAGAATCACCGCTGAGGCCTCGCGCGCAAGCGCGCCGCGCATCAGCAACCATCCAACGAGAATTCGCGCATGACCTCCCCCAACGACGACATCCTCACCGCGCAGCTCGCCCAGCTGGGCACGTTGCGCGCCGCCCTGGCCCGGGCCGTGGTGGGCCAGGACGCGGTGGTGGAGCAATTGCTGATCGGCCTGCTCGCCGGCGGCCATTGCCTGCTGGAAGGCGCGCCGGGCCTGGGCAAGACGCTGCTGGTGCGCTCGCTGGGGCAGGCGCTGGAACTGCAGTTTCGCCGCGTGCAATTCACCCCCGACCTGATGCCTAGCGACATCCTGGGGACCGAGTTGCTGGAAGAAGACCACGGCACCGGGCATCGGCATTTTCGCTTTCAGCAAGGGCCGATCTTTACCAATCTGCTGCTGGCCGACGAACTCAATCGCACCCCGCCCAAGACCCAGGCCGCATTACTGGAAGCGATGAGCGAACGCACGGTGAGTTATGCCGGCACCACCTATGCGCTGCCGGCGCCGTTCTTCGTGCTGGCCACGCAAAACCCGATCGAACAGGCCGGCACCTACCCGTTGCCCGAGGCGCAGCTGGATCGCTTCCTGCTGCATGTGCGGGTGGATTATCCCAGCGAGCAGGAAGAGCGCGACATCCTTAGCCAGACCACCGGCAGCGCAATCGCGCAGGTACCCAAGGTGATGGACGCGGCCAGCGTGCAGGCGCTGCAACAGCATGTGCGGCAGGTGCATGTGGGCGCAGAGTTGCTGACCTGGATCAACCGTCTGGTGCGTGCCAGCCGTCCTGGCCCGCAGGCCAGCGACGAGGTGCGTCAGTGGATCAAATGGGGCGCCGGCCCGCGCGCCGGGCAGTCGCTGGTGCTGGCGTCCAAGGCGCGCGCACTGCTGCATGGACGCTTTGCAGCCACCCGCGAAGACGTGGTGGCGCTTGCGGCGCCGGTGATGCGCCACCGCCTGTTGCTCTCGTTCGCGGCCGAGGCCGAACAACGCACAGCCGACGACGTGGTCGCCGCATTGCTGCGCGCCATGCCATTCCCTACCTGAGGCGTCGCGCGGCGTGAGTGTGGACGTGCCGGCATTGATTCCCAGCGACGTACGCAGCCGCCTGCGTGGCCTGCAGCTGCGTGCGCGTCATGCACAGGGTGCGCACGGCATCGGCCAACATGCCAGCCGTAGCCGCGGCGCCGGGCTGGAATTCGCGCAATACCGCGCCTATGAACCGGGCGATGCGCTGCGCCAGATCGACTGGAAGCTCTACGCGCGCTCGGACCGCTTCTTCGTGCGCGAAGCCGAGCGCGAAAGCCCGCTGACGCTGTGGCTGTTGCTCGATGCCACCGCCTCTGCCGGCCAGGCCGATCACGCGCGGCCCGGCAGTACGCGCCTGCAGGCGATGGCAACCCTGGCCGCCTGCGCTGCTGAAATCGCGCTGCAGCAGGGCGATCAGGTCGGTCTGTTCGCCGTGCATGGCGGCGGGTTGGTGGCAGTGCCGGCCGGCGCCGGGCCGCGGCAACGCGACCGGCTATGGCTGGCCCTGCATGGACTGCGCGCCGGTGGGCGTTGGCCGGGCATGGCCGCCGTGCGCCCGTTGTGGGAACGCATCGCCACACATGCGCTGGTGCTGTCGATCGGCGATGGCTTCGACGAAGACCTCAACGCTGCACTGGAAAAACTCGCCGCCGCACGCCGCCAGGTCATGCAACTGCAGGTGCTGACCTGCGACGAACGCGATTTCAGTTTCAGCGGCGGGCACCGGTTTCGCGACCCGGAAACCGGCGAACAATTGCTGGGCGATGGCGCGGCGATGCGCGCCGATTATCTGCAACGCTTCGGCGCGGCACAGCGCGCGCAGCAGGCGCGCTGGCAGGCCGCCGGCATCGCGCACGCAGTGCAGTATCTGGACGCAGCGCCCGAGGTGGCATTACGCCAGTTGTTCGGGCAAGGCGCGCGGCGATGAGCTGGCAGGTCGGCTGCGCGCATGTCGCCAGGCGGGTACCGCGATGAACCTGCTGTTGCTTTTCCCTGCGGGACTGGCCGCGTTGGCCGCGTTGCTGCTGCCGCTGCTGATCCATCTGGCCCGGCGCAGCGAACACCGGCCGACCGACTTCGCCGCGTTGCGCTGGTTGCGTGCGCTGCCGCGCCCACGCCACCGCGTGCGTCTGGACGAATGGCCGCTGCTGCTGGCGCGCTTGTTGCTGCTGGTTGCGGTGGCGCTGCTGCTGGCCGAACCGGCCGTGCGCGATCACGACGATGCACGCCCACGCATTGCGCTCAGCCCGGGAGTCGATGTGGCCGCCGCACGCCAGCTGCGCCACGTCGCGGACGCGCGGTGGGTATGGCTGGCGCCGGGCTTCCCGCCGGTCGATGCCGATGCCAATGCCAAGACCCCCAAGACTCTCGCCACGCCTGCGGGCGCGACGCAACCGGTCTCCAGCCTGTTGCGCGAGCTCGATGCCAGCCTGCCGCCAGATGCGGCGCTCAGCGTGATCGTGCCGGCCCAGTGGGGCCCGCTGGATGCGCAACGGCTGCAGCTGTCGCATCAGGTGCGGTGGCAGGTCGTGCCCGGCCAGTCGCCGCTTGCGGCGCCCGCCGCTGCCGCGCCGCTACGACTGCAGGCGATTGCCGACGACAGCACCACGCCGGCCCTGCGCTATCTGCGTGCCGTACATGCCGCCTGGGCGCTGCCGGGCAGCTTGCCGATAAGCACGCCGGCCAACGCGCAGCCTTCGCGCTGGGGTCCCGGCACCGTGGTGGCGTGGCTGTCGCGCAGTGCCCCGCCGGCGCCGGTGATGGCCTGGGTCGCAGCCGGTGGGCAGTTGCTGGTGGATGCGCAGACACCTCTCCCGCCCAACCTCGCCGCGACGCTGCAGCCCGTGCAACAGACCGCCTCTGGCGCGCCATGGCTCGATGCCGCAGCGTTCGGCCGCGGACGCATGCTGCGCTGGGCCGCACCATTGCAACCGCAGCAACTGCCGGCGCTGCTGGATGCCGACTTCCCCACCCGCCTGCACGACGCCCTGCAACCAGCACCCACACCGCAGCGCGCACTGGCGCAGACCCAGCACCCGCAGCGCGGTGCCGCCGCCCGCCTGACGACCACGCCGCGACCGCTGGCGCCGTGGCTGATCGGCCTGGTGCTGCTGCTGTTCGCGCTCGAACGCTGGCTGGCCACCGCGCCGCGCCGGGCCACTCCCGCATGAGCACGCCGGCACTGCAGCGCGCGTGGCAGGCGGCACGGCGGCGACAGGCCGCAGGCGTGCTGCTGTTCGGGCTGCCGTGGGCAGCGCTGCCGGCGGCGCTGGCGTGGCGCGCCGGTGCGCAGGTCGCCATCGTGGTGCTGCTGCTTCTGGGCCTGCTGGCACTGGGCGGCGTGGCGCTGCTGGCCGCGCGGCGTCTTGACCAGGCCTGGCTGATCCGCCGGCTGGACCGCGATGCAGATCTGGAGGACAGCAGCGACTTACTGTTCGCGCCGATCGCTCAACTCGGTCCGCTGCAGACCCTGCAACGGCAACGACTGGAGCAGCGCCTGCGCAGCACCTCGCGCGATCTGCGCCCGGCCTGGCCGTGGCGCCGCGCCTGGCCCTGGAGCGTGCTGGGTGCGCTCGCCTGCGGTGCGCTGCTGCTGTGGCCGCAACCGGCCACCCAACGCACTCCGCCAACCGACCGCGTTGCCGCCGCGCGTGCCAGCAGTGGCGCCCCTACGCTGCGGCAGGCGCAGCTACGCAGCAGCCCGCCGGCCTACACCGGTCTGCCGGCCGCGCGCCTGCCCGGCCTGGATGCGAAGGTGCCGGCCGGCACCCGGCTGGACTGGCAACTGCAGGTCAGCCCGGCGCCGCGCAGCGTGGCCCTGCGGCTTACCGACGGCCGCACCGTCGCGCTGGCGCGAGAAGGCAGCAGCGAGACGTGGCAAGGCCATTGGGTCGCCGAGCGCGCCACCCTGTACCGCATCCTCATCGACGGCGCGCCGGCCGACCGCCAGCTGCATCGGCTGGACGTGCTGCCCGACCGCCCACCGCAGGTGCGTGTGCTTGCCCCCGAACAGAGCCTGGTGCTGTGGTCCCCGGCCAACCGCAGCTGGACGCTACGTTTCGAAGCCAGCGACGACTACGCCGTGGCCGCCAGCGCCGAGCTGCGCCTGACCCTGGCCCAGGGCAGCGGCGAGAACATCACCTTCAGCACCCAGCGCCGCACGCTCACCGGCAGCGGCCCGGCCCGGCAACGCGGCTTCGCCGCCACCGTGCAGCCGCAGGCGCTGGGCATGGCCGCGGGCGACGACCTGATTGCCCAGCTCATCGTCCACGACACCCGCCAGCCCGGCCCGCAGGAAGGCCGCAGCGCCAGTGTGATCCTGCGCTGGCCGCCGCCCGAACAGACCATGGCCTCCGGCCTGGAAGCCAGCGTCAAGCAGACCTTGCCGGCCTACTTCCGCAGCCAGCGCCAGATCATCATCGACGCGCAGGCACTGCTGAAGGAGAAACCGCGCCTGGACGCGGCCAGCTTCCTCAAGCGCTCCGATGCCATCGGCGTGGACCAGCGCCTGTTGCGGCTGCGCTATGGCCAATTCCTCGGCGAAGAGAGCGAAGGCGCGCCGCAAGGTCCGCCGACTGCCGACGCGCCACCCACCAGCGACGCCCCGGCCGACGATTTACCCACCGCCGACATGCCCACCGCCGATGCGCCAAGCGCGCCGGCCGCTGCTTCGGACACGCACGCCGCGCATGACCACGACGCTCACGATCACGCTCACGCCGCCCACGCCAGCGAACCCGGCGCCGCCGCACTGGACGACCACGACCATGGCGGCAGCAACGGCCGGCCCGAGCGCAGCAGCTTCGGCCAAGCAGAGAACGTGCTGGCCGAATTCGGCCATACCCACGACCACGCCGAAGCCGCCACCCTGCTCGACCCGCAAACCCGCGCCCTGCTGCGCGCGGCGCTGGACCAGATGTGGCAATCCGAAGGCGAGCTGCGCCAGGGCCACCCCGAGCGCGCGCTGCCGTACGCCAACAAGGCGCTGGGTTTCATCAAACAGGTGCAGCAAGCCGAACGCATCTACCTGGCGCGCGTGGGCACGCAGTTGCCGCCGATCGACCCCGGCCGGCGGCTGAGCGGCGATCGCGCCGGCCTGGGCGACCGTGCCGCCGGGTTGGACACCCGCCCGGCCCCGGACCCGTCCGCGCTGCAGCTGTGGGACGCGTTGGGCGAGGCAGCCCCAGTGCCCGACGCCACCCTGGCCCGCTACGCGCAGTGGCTGCAGACCCAGCACGACCGCCTGCACGACCCGCTGGGCCTGGCCGCCGCCGTGGAAACCCTGCGCGCCGAACCCGATTGCGCCCGCTGCCGCACCCAGCTGCGCGCCCAGGTCTGGCGCACCCTGCTCGCCCCGCCGGCAGCACCGCATCGCCGCGCCGCGCCCGACCCGCGCGGCCAGCGCTACCTGGATGCGCTGCGGCAGGAGATGCAGCCGTGAGTCCCGCCCTGATCCGCCTGCTCCCGGTGCACCGCTCGATCGGACCGAGGTGGTCTGTAGACCTGGCAGCAGGCGGTCCGCGGTCGTGCGCGCGGACCGCATCGCCAAGGCTGTACGGCGGGCGCTTTCAGGATGCATTGCGCCCGGAGCACCAACCATGACGCCCTCCTTGCACTGGTTGGTCGGTGCGGCATTGCTGCTGATCGCCGTCATCGGCTGCGTGCGGCTGGTGCGGGCGCACCACCGGCAGCCCTATGCGCGCACCCGGCTCTGGCTGCTGTTCGCCGCCCAACCGTTGCTCGCGGCACTGCTCTATCCGGTGCTGCTGCCCCCGCCGCGCGCCGGTACCGGTGGGGAACTGCATGTCGCCACCGCCAGCACCGCCGCCGGGCAGATCTCCACCGGCGACCTCGCGCGCTGGGTCGCCCTGCCCGAGGCGCCCGCATTACCCGGCGTGATGCGCGTGCCGGACCTGGCCACCGCACTGCGGCGCGCACCCGGCACCACGGCGCTGGTGGTGCATGGCAGCGGCCTGCCCGCGCGCGACCGTGAGGGCCTGAACATTCCGCTGCGGCTGAAGCTCAGCCCCGCCCCACGCGGCGTGGTCGCGGTCTCGCCCCCACCGCCAGTCGCCCCGGGCGACACCATTGCGGTGTCTGCGCAGGTGCAGGGCCTTCCCGACGCGCGCGTGGAACTGCTCGATCCGGCCGGGCAGGTGGTGGACAGCGCCGTGGCCGACCGCGCCGGCCGCGTGCGCCTGCGCGGCCTGGCGCGCGCGCCGGGCCAGGTGCTGTTCGCCGTGCGTGCACGCGATGCCGCCGGTGCAGAACGCAGCCGCGTGGAGGTACCGGTGCTGATCGCTGCCATGGCGCCGATGCGCGTGCTGCTCCTGGCCGGCGCGCCGCAGCCGGAGCTGAAATACCTGCGCCGCTGGGCCAGCGATGCCGGGCTGGACGTGCGTAGCCAGATCGCGGTCGGCGCTGGCGTGCAACTCGGCGAGGGCGCCGCGCTGGATGCGGCCAGCCTGGACCGGCTGGACCTGCTGATCGTCGACCCGCGCCGCCTGGTCGCACTGGGTGCTGCGCAGCGCCAGACCTTACGCGCCGCGATCCAGCGCGGCCTGGGTGTCTTGGTGCGCACCGACGGGCCGCTGGACGCCAACACCCGCGCAGCGCTGGCCGCGCTCGGCCTCGGCGTCAGCGGCGGCAGCACCAGCAGCCCGGTGCCCGCACCGCAGCGACTCTCGCCGCCGGCCGCGCCCGCGAATCCTGCCGGCGGCCCCGGCGACGCCCTGACGCTGGCGCCGCTGCAACGTCGCGACCTGCAACCGCAAGCCACCGACGCCCTGGTCGCCGCCCGCGCCGACGATGGCAGCGCCCTGGGCTGGTGGCGGGCCCAGGGCCGCGGGCGCATCGGCATCGGCCTGGTGGAAGACAGCTTCGCGCTGGTGCTGGCCGGCCGCAGCGATCTGCACGCCGCGCTCTGGGCGCAGTTGTCCGGCGCCGTCGCCCGCCCAGGCGGCGCGCTGCCCACCCCGGTGCAGGAAGGCTGGTCGCAACACCGCATGCCGCTGTGCGACCTGCACGCCGACGCCTTGGTGACCGACCCTGACCGGGCTCGCCACCCACTACTGCCGGAACGCAACGGCAATGGGCCGCGTTGCGCCGGCTACTGGCCGGCAACCCCCGGCTGGCATCGCCTGGAGAGCGGCAACACCCAACGCTGGCTCCATGTCCGCGCGCCCAATGAAGCGCCGGCCCTGTACGCACAGCAAAGCCGCCTCGCCACCATCGCCCTGGCGGCCGGCGCTGCCTCCGCACCCATTGCACACCCTGCTACCCAACCCGGCGCGCGCTGGCCGTGGCTGCTGGTCTGGCTCGGCGCGGCCGCCGCGTTGTGGTGGTTTGAGCGAAAGCGACCTTCGCAACGGGTGCCGTAACAAGCGCTTGAACGACCTAGGAAAGGCGGCGTTGCAGATCGACGTTGCCAAGGGCGGAATGGCCCGCTGCACAGAGTCGCGCGTGGTCTTGAATCCCGCGGTGCGATTCGCAGCAGACGGCTCACCGGTGCGTCATTTGCGCCTCGCGACGCAGCACGCGTTGGATTCCACACGCAAATGCGCAGGCTTGTCGCTACACGGTGAGACTTCGCGCCGAACCAACAACATGCCCATCAAGTCCGCCCAGCAGTGCCGGCGATTAACTCGCCGCCGTCAGGCGCCGCCACACCCGGCAATGATTGTTCGCCGGCAAGGCCACGTCATCGATCAACTGCAACCCCACCGATGCCGCCAACGCATCCACCGCTTCGGCATCGCGAATACCCGAGGCAGGGTCGCGCTCGCGCAGCATGGTGTCGAAGGCGCGATTGCTGTCGCTGGTGAATTGCCCATCGCGGTTGAACGGCCCGTAGATCGCCAGCACCACATCGGGCGCCATCACCGCGGGCAATCCGGCGAACAAGGCCTGCACCTGCAGCCAGCCCATGATGTGCAAGGTATTGGCGCTGTAGATCGCATCGAAGCCGCGCTGGCCGCCACGCAGCACCGGCAGGCTGGGCGGCGGTGCGAGCCCGGGCGTGGGCGTGGGCACGGCCTGCAGTGCAATCGGTGGCGGCGTGTTCGGCAGCACCGCCTCGTCCAGCCATTGCCGCATGCCGGCAAGATGATCGAGGTGATCGCTGGCCTGCCACTGCAACCATGGCATCGCCGCAGCGAAATGCACTGCGTGTTGCCCGGTGCCCGCACCGATTTCCAGCACCTGCTGCCGGTCGGCGAAATGCGTGCGCAGTACCTCGAGAATGGGGTCGCGGTTGCGCGCGGACGCTGGCGAAAACGGTTTGGGCATCATCGGCATCTGTCGTGGTTGCGGCGATTATCGCGCCCAAGCATCGCTTGGCGGCAACCGTTCGGTGAACCGGATGCCGCGGCCCTTCGCCCGCAGCGCGTTTCGTTGCGTTGCGTTGCGTTGGGCCAGCGTCACCCGTGGCTGCGACACCTACTGCACGATGACCTTGCAGTCATCTGCGACCTTCGCATGCAGCGGCACGCATCACCGCGGCGGCGGCAATGCCTCGTACGCGCGCCGCACCGCATCTTCGCCGAAGCGACGCTCCAGCCGACGCACGATGAAATGTCCGCGCGCCATCGCCTGGAAGTGGCGCATGAACACGGTATTGAGCGTGGCGCCACTGACTGCGCCGACCAGCGGCACTGCCTGCACGGCGAGCTTTTCGCCTACGTTGACCGAAAACTTCGCCGCGATGCGCGAGACCAGCGAGACCAACGCCGGTGCGCCCTTGCTGGCAAAACCGTGTGCGGCCACGTAGCTGGCCGCCGCACTCAATTGCTGCGCCATCGCCGCACGTACTGCGAAGTAGCCGGATTCGGCGCCGTCGTCGCTGGCGCTGCGCCCACCATGCGCCAGCACTTCCAGGCACGCCAGCGCGGTGTCCGGGTCGTGCAGCGACTCGCCTTCGGCACGGGCGATATCGGCGATGGAGCGCAGCATCACCGTGGTGGTCACCGGCAGCTCCACCATCAAGCCCGGCAGGCCGAAAAACCCGCCTGCACCGCCGGAAACCGCCACCGCCAGCGTATGCCGCGTCGTGGATGCCGGTTGCTGCGCATCGGCCTTGCCGCGCAGGCTCAGCAACGCCGACTTCATCGCCACCTGCAGCGCGCGACGGGTCACGCCGTCGATGCTGCGGGTGACCACCTTGGGAAGCCGTTTGGTGATCAGGCTCTCGATCGGCGCGCCCAGCGCATTGGCCAGTTGCGCTGCCACGCCGGGGTTTTCCAGCAATGCGTGGGCCGTGGCCAGATCGCGCTGCGCGGCAGCGTCCATCACCGGTATCGGAAGCGTCGTCATGCCTGCTCATCATGGTTGGGACCTGACCGATGGTACCCAGCGCGATGTGAGTGCCGCACAAGCGAACCGGACCCTGTTGGGCCTGCAGCGCAATTGGCTGTTAAAATGCGGCAATCATCGGCGTCCAAGCAGCGAATGCGCACCAGATGAATTGCGAGATCCGCCACAGCATCGTCATTGCCGCCGCGCCGGAAGTGGTCTGCGCTGCGTTGTCCGAGCCCAGGCAGCTTGCGCGTTGGTGGACCCGTGAAGTGAGCCTGGCCGACGATCTGGTGCGCCTGGACTGGAGCCGGCAGGGCTGGCGTGTGGAACTGAGCATCGACGAAGGCGCCGATCACCAACTGGTGTGCTGGCGCTGCCACGACTCCAACATGCTCGACACCGACGCCTGGAAAGGCACGGTGATGCGCTTTGAGCTGCGCTCCATCAGCCAGGGCACGCAGGTGGATTTCGTGCAGTCCGGGTATCGCGATTCGCCGTGCAAGGAGGCCTGCGCGCGTGGCTGGCGTTTCTTTCTCGGCAGCAGCCTCAAACGCTATGTGGAAACCGGCGAAGGCGCGCCGTCGGCCGATATGCGCATGCCCGTGTTGCCAGAGCACAACCCGTACACCGCACGCTAAAGGCAGCAGCGGCGAACCGCAGCATCGTGCAACGCGCTGCGTCGATCACGGGCAACAGCATGTGGACCTGAAACTTGGCGAAGCGACGTTTCCACCCATCCTGTGCGTGACGAACAAGCACAGCCAACACCGCTGCTACGCAAACCGCCAAGCGGTTGCTCGCGACGGTTTTATTAGCCCGCCGACCGTCATCTTCAAAGGTTCCGGCCGTCGCCTGCCTTCACATTGGCGGCGATGCGCAGCGTCATCGCCCGCATCGCCTCTGGCGTGATCTCATCGGTTGCTGCAACAGCACCGCATGCGCCTGAAGCCACAAATGCATGCCGTGCGAATCGCCGACAACTCACGCCGTGCGCGGTTGGCCCATCGACGCTGTGGTGGTGACTGGCAATTGCGCATCCACCGTCACCGGGCTGTCGGCCTGCAGCAGGGCGCGCGCTTCGGCATCGCTGGCCACCGCCGGCGGCGAGCCGCGTAGCGGCAATCCCGCGGTTTCGCGCACGAACAGCATCGTCAGCAAGCCGATCGCCGCTGCGCCCATCAGGTAGTACGCCGGCACCAGCGGGTCGCCGGTACGCTCCACCAGCCAGGCGGTGACCAGCGGCGTGGTGCCGCCAAACAACGACACCGACACGTTGAAGGCAATCGACAACGCGCTGTAGCGCACCGGCGTGTAGAACAGCGCCGGCAAGGTGGACGGCATCGAGCTGGTGAAGCACACCAGGGCCAGGCCAAGCAGCATCAGCCCGGCGAAAATCAGCCCGTCGTTGCCGCTACCGACCAGCAACAGGCACGGGATCGCCAACGCAAACAACGCGATGCAGGCACCGATGATCATCGGCCGCCGGCCCAGTTTGTCGCTGAACATGCCGCCGACGATGTTGAGCGGCATCATCACCAGCATCACCAGGATGATCAGCAACAAGCCCTTGCTCTCGGCGTAACCCATCGTGACGCTGAGATAGCTGGGCATGTAGGTCAGCAGCATGTAGTCGGTGACGTTGAACACCAGCACCAGGCCCACGCACTTGAGCAGTTGCGGCCAATGCAGGCGCAGCAGCGTGGTCAGGCCCTGCGCGGCGGTCTGCCGTTCGCGCTGCTCGGATTGTTCGGTATAGGCGCGAAATGCCGGGGTCTCTTCCAGCTTCATGCGCATGTACAGGCCCAGCAACCCCAACGGCCCGGCGATCAGGAAGGGCACGCGCCAGCCCCAATCGAGCATCTGCGCCGGAGTCACGCTCATGTGCAAGGCGGTCACGGTGGCGGCGCCGGCGATGTAGCCACCCAGCGTGCCGAACTCCAGCCAGCTGCCCATCAGGCCGCGATTGCGGTCGGTGGCGTATTCGGCAATGAAGGTGGCCGCGCCGCCGTATTCGCCGCCGGTGGAAAATCCCTGCAGCAAACGCGCCAGCAACAGCAGTGCAGGCGCCCATAAGCCAATGCGCTCGTAAGCCGGAATCAGGCCGATACTGAAGGTGCCCAGCGCCATCAGGATCATCGTGGCGGCCAGGACTTTCTGGCGCCCGTAACGGTCGCCGAGCGGTCCGAAGACCATGCCGCCGATCGGCCGCACCAGAAAGGCCACGGTGAAGGTGGCGAAGGTCGCGATCAATTGTGCGGTGGGGCTACTTGCCGGGAAGAACACCTGGCCCAGCGTCACCGCCAAATAGCCGTATACGCCGAAGTCGAACCACTCCATCGCATTGCCGAGCGCCGCAGCGCCGACGGCCTTGCGCAGCATGCTGCGGTCCACCACGGTGACGTCATCCAGTTGCAGCTGGCGGCGGCGTTTGAACCAGCCAAAGTGCGAACGCATCGCGCGGGCATCGTGCATTTATGGTCTCCGTAAGTTGCGCCCGGGATATCTCGTCGGGCGCAGGCCGTCGCTACCCACACGCCCTGGCAACGCACAGGACACGGCACATCACGCAAGTACGGCAACGCATTGCACTTAGATGACACCGGAGGCATTCCCGGACGGCCGCGTGGATTCAACGACGCTGCGGGACAGACGACCAAGGGATGGGCATTGCCCAAGGGCTTGATCAGTGCGCTATGTTACTACAGCCGGCCGATCGATGCAGGCGCGACGGCGCCAGGCGCGCAAAACACCTTGTTTTCTGGCCGATTCATCTGCACTGGTGCGCGATGCGTACGCGCCCGTCCGCTGTGTACGCATCCGCTGCGACGATGTCGCGCACGCCCTGCGTGACGCAGCACCTGCAGCAGCACGATGCATCGCAAGCCCGCTTTTTACAGAGAATGAAAACCTGCTGCGCCTGCGTCAGACGACCGCACGCCAACGTTCGTCAGCGATGCTCAGCGCCGTGCAAGCGCATCTCAAGGCGATGCGATGTTGCGTGCAATCAGGCTGCATCCAGCAGCGACAACAGGTCTTGCAGGTCCTCACGCGTTTGCGGTCTGACTGCGCGTGCCAGTTCCTGCCCGTCGCGCAGCAGGATAATGGTGGGCCACAGTTTGACGCGAAAAGAGCGGCCCAGCGGCCGCCCTTTCCCGTCTTCGATCTTGCGGTAGTCGATCGCTTCGTATCCGCCCAACAGCTTTTGCAGCAGCGGCTGCGCGGCAATGCAGTGGCCGCACCAGTCGGTACCGAATTCCAGAACCTGCAAACCGGTCTGTGCCTCCACTGCGCTGCGTTCCGGGGCCTGGGAGGCGTACTGGCGAACGAAGCCCATCGTCTGGATGCTCCGCTTGATTACGACAAGGCGCGCTGGATATCTTCCAGCGGCAGGTTGGTCAGATCCTTGGCCAGGTCGCCCACCAGGCGCTGCTGGGTTTCCTTGTGCAGCAACGGGCGCACGCGGCCCAAGGTGGTCGGGTCGGCCACCAGCACCAGGTGCGTGTACTCGTGCTTCAAGGCGCCATCGTTCAAGGCGTGCGAGAGCTGCTTGGCGAATGTCATTTCGTCCAGGTCTGTTTCGGTGAGATCTTGCGGCGCCTTGCCGGCCGGGCCGTCGTCATCGACGTTCTGCACGTCGGTGCGCGCGTGCTGGCGCAACACCACCTTGGATTCGTTGCCGGTGTTGGTGAACCAGCGGGCTTCGCCGCCGTCGGCCACCACTACCAAGGCGCCCTGAGGAATTTGCAGACTCATCCCATTTCTCCTGGTCGATGTTGACGCTGCCACTGCAGCGCCAGTCGATCTCAACCTAGGCGAGAAGATGTAAGGATTGCGCCTAGCCGGTGTCAGCAGCGCGTTAGGGCTGCGCGTCGAACTTCGGCAACGGCAGCTGCGCTGCCTGCTGAAAAAAACGCGCGATGGCGCGTAGCGCCTGCTGGCTTTTTCCGTGGGGCGTGGGAAATGGAAGCTGTGCCGCGGCCGGCCCGCACCCGCACGGCGGCGAGCGCAGGTGTTGTTCGTTGCTGGGCATCCGCTCGGCAACGCGGCGTCATCGCGTGCGCTACGCCGGCAGTGTCCGAGCGAGGGACGTGGCGCCCTCACCTGAGCGATTGCATCGTCGTACACCGGGCACTGCATCAGCCCAGATAGGGGCGCTCGCTGGCAAACAACAGCTGCTGGGCGCCACGCCGCCATGCATCCGGGCAGCGCTGGCCCAGTAGGACCGCCGCCATCGTGTAGGCCAGGCCGCGGCCGACCAGGCTCACGCCGCCCAACGCCGCTTCGGCCTGCTGCTGGCTGCCGCCGGCCTGTACCGCGTCGAAGAACCGGGCGATGTAGGCGCCATCTTCGCCGGTCCCTTGCAGGGTTGCCGCACGCAACGCATCCGTCTGCCAGCCCTCGCGCGCGGCCAGTGCCCAGGCGCTCGGTGCAGTGATCGGGTCGAGCCCGGCGCTTTCGGGTAGCACGCGTGCCTGCTGCAGCAATGCGGCGCTGGCGCCATGGGACGCGGCCGCGAGCCGGACGATGCGCGCCTGCACGTCGGCATCGGCGGCCGCCTCTGTCACTGCCGTGTCCAGTTGCCCGTGGGCCAGGGCGTAATAGCTGTGGTACGGCGTGCCCTGGGTGCGCTCACCGCCCTCCAGTGCCACGATCGATGCCAGTGATGGCGACTGCTGCGCCATGCCTGGCAGATCCATCGCCAGGCCGCGGTAGCGTTGCAAACGCGCCAGCAGCGGCAGTACGTCATCGGCCAGTGCCGGCGCGCGCGCTGCCTGTTCGTACAGCGCCTGGGCTTGCGGCAGATGCAGCTGACCGACCTGCACGGCCGCTGCAGCGCGCTGCAGCCACGGGTCATTCGGCCAGCGCGCCTGTGCGGTGACAAACGCCTGGTCGCGCTCGGGGGTATCGCTGCGGCAGCGGATCGCCGCGTACTGCAATGCAGGCGCATCCGGATGCGCCTGCGCAGCGGCGGTCTGTTGGCCGCACACCTGCGCCCGTTGCTCGGGCGTGGCGATGTCCTGCTGCATCCGCAGCGCCACCACGTCTTGCCGGTTGCGCTGCAGGCGCTCGGTCAAAATGGCGGGCAAGGCCTGTGGCGCTGCGCTGCGCAATTGCTCCATCCACTGCTCCAGATACGCCGAGTCCGCAGCGTCCCAGCGCGCGTGCGCGGTGATCAGGGCCAGATCGCGCTCCGGTCCCAGCTCGCCCAACAGCTCGTGGGGCGAACGCCCGGACACGGCCGTGAGCACGTCGCGGTACTGGCCGCCCTTGCCGCTGACCTTCTGCGGCGGCTCGCTGAAGATGTCCTGCGCCTGGGTGCGTTGCCAGCGTGTGGTGCTCAGGCTGCGCGTGGTGTCTTCGCTGGCCGAGCCGTAGCTGGCACGCCAGTTCAGCAGCAGCGCGGCACCGGCCACGTTGTAGGCGAACTGGCCGCCGTGGCCGCCGCTGGGCGCATCGAAACGTTCGATCGCCGCGCCGTTGGCGGTGCGGGTTTCCACATGATGGGTCGAACGCTCTGACAGGCGAAACACATGGCGCTCATTGGCCGGGATGGTGGCCGACTGCCCGTCGATGGCCACCGTCACGGTCTGCTGCAAACCGTTGTAGGCGACCACTTCGGCCATGCCCACCGCGCCGCCGGCCCACAACACGCCAGCCACGATCGATGCGGCCACCGCCACCCGCGCCACCGACGGAAACACGCCGTCGGCGGCCAGAAAGCGCTGCCACAGGTTCTGCCGCAGATCGCGTTGGCGCATCTCGCCCGGCAGGCGGATCGGGTAGTCGGTCGGTGCCGCCGGAGGGGTGGCGTCGGTTGGCGAGGTGTCGCCGCTGCGCAGTCGCTCGGCCACGGCGTTTTCTGCACGCAGCAACTCTTCCAGGCTGGCATCGCGCAATGTGCCCAGGGCGTCCAGGGTGACTTGCACCCAGCTGCCGGCGGCCTTCATCCAGGCATTGATGTTGTTCTCGTCGGCCTCGACCAGACCAAATTCCGGCAGGCACTGCGACCACTGCGGCTTGCCCAGGGCCTGCGCCAGCGGCGCGTTCATCTGCACCTGGCCGGCTTGCGCATACACCTGACCCAGCGCGCGTTGCACCTGATTGCAGGCCGCCACCAGCTTGCGCAATTCCTTGGACGAGACGCGGCCATCGGCGATCACGCTCTGGAAGGTCTGCAGGTACAGCAGATTGGCGTCTTCCAGATCGGCGATGGTGTGGTCGGTGTAATGCAGCACGGCCAGATAGCCACGCAGCAGCGCCGGCCAGCCGCCGCCGATACGGTTGGCTGCCGCCAGGTGCACGCTGCGGCAACGTTGATCATGGCCGCTGACGCGCGCACGCAGCACCCGCAGCTCGTCGTCCAGCTCGGCGATCACCGCCGGCAGCTGCGTGCGCGACAACGTGGTGCCCTTCCAGGTCACCACCCCGCCGGCGGCGCGCAACCCGCCATCCATCAGGCCTTGCAAGGTGGCGCGTTGGCGCTCGCGCTCGCGCAGTTGTTCGATCGCCTGGCCATCGTCGGGCAGGTACAGGCCGTCCAACGCCTGCAGCAGGTCGCCGGACGGCAGCGGCGTGGCATACAGCTCGTCCAGGGTGCGCGCGGTACGCGTGCACGAGCGCCCCAGGTACAGCCCTTGGTAGCGCCGCGACAACGACAACGCGGCGAAGTCGCGTTCCAACTGCTCCAGCGAAACGGCAGTGTCCACGCAGGTGGGCGCCTGGCCGTTGAACATGCCCAGCGACACGCGTTCACGCAGCGCCTGGGCGTCATGCAGCAGCTCCATGGCCGGGCGCGCATCGATGGGGCAGGCGATGTAGCGGCGCTTGAGATTCTCCTCGCGTGCGGCGCTGGGCGGATGCGTGGCCCACATCTGCGAGGGCTGTGCGATTTCGCCATGAAACAGCCGGTGCATCGGCGCTGTCTCGGTCGGTACCGCCGGCACCGCCCCATGGCCGGGGTCGTTCAACACCACGCGCATGTGTTCGATGATGCGCGACTGGATGGCGAACAGATCCTTGACCGGGCGGTCCTGGGCGAATTCGCGCGCGGCAAAGCGCAGCGCGCGCTGGAAGCCGTCATCGGCCGCTTCCAGCTTGTGCAGTGCATGCACCAGCGCATCGCTGCCGGTGAGCGATGCGGCGACCAGATCGGCCTGGTATTCCATCTCGCGCGAAAGTGCGCGCTGCGCCAGTACCACGCCGCGGAAGGCGATTTCGACCAGCGAGCGGATCGACCACACGATCAACGACAGCCCCCAGCCGATCCACGCCACGCGCAGGTCGATGCGCGACAGCGTGGCCAGTATGCGGTCCAGCGCATCGCGCTTGCCCACGATGTGCGCGGCAATCTGCTGGGCGATATACACCCAACGGCCGACCGCCATGGTGCGCTGGGCGAAATGCCCGAATTCATGGGCCAGCACCGCCTTCAATTCGCCCAGGTTGAGCACATTGACCAGGCCCAGCCCGATATCCAGATTCTTGCGCGAGGGCAGCAGCAGATTGATCAGCGACAGGTCGTAGAACACCCCGGCGTTGACCTGCGCCGACAGGTACACCTTGTGCGGGCGCGGTGCCCCGGCATCGTCGGCCAGCCGGTACAGGAAGGCGAACAGCGCCGGCTGCTCGGCGGGGGTGAGTTCCAGCGCGCGGGTGTCGCGTTCGGCGCGCTTGTTGAACACCAGCGCCTTGGCCATGAACACCGCCAGAAACGCCGCGCCGGCGGCCACCACCCATTGCCAGAATGCCTGCTCGCCACCGGAGCCCTGCAGCAAGCCGGCGACCAGCCGGTAGGCGGTCCAGCCGAACCACACCAGCAAGCCCAGGTACACGGCGATGAAACCGCCCAGGCCGAGCATGGCCAGCCAGGCGTTGCGACGATAGTTGCTGCTGGGCGCAGTGAGCTGTTCCGGCACCACGGCCGGGCCTTGCGGATAGAGCGATTCCATTCGTGTCCCCTGATGAGTGGCCGGGCGCCACGCAGTCGTTCGGCATCCCGGCCGTGCGATTCGATCCGCCGGGCGCGCTGTCCCCTCGCCCCGGCAGCGCAGAAAATAGCCGAGCGCGGCGACAAAATCCATGTGACCTGCGCGGCGCAGCACATGCCCGCCGCACGAGAGCCGCAGCGCGGCTGTCAGGCAGTCATGCCCGGGCTGCGGCGTGCTCGGCCTGCACCTGCTGCACCGCCTGCATGGCCGAGCGGGTCAGTGGCGTGGGCAGGGCATCGAGTGCGAACCAGCCGAGTTCCAGCAGCACCTGCGGTTCGCGCAGCACCGCCTGTTCCGGGCCCTGGATGCTGGCCAGATACACCGGCGCCACCCAATGCTGCGGCGGGTCCATGTCCGGCTCGAAGTGGCTGACCACGCAGAGCACGCGCTGCGGGTGCACCTGCAGGCCGGTTTCTTCGAGCACTTCGCGCACCACCGTGGCTTCCACGGTTTCCATCCAGTCCACCTTGCCGCCGGGCAGCCCCCAATGGCCTTGCTCGGGCGCACGCCCGCGCAGCACCAGCAACAGGCGGCCATCGGCGCGCTGGATGAAGGCACCGCAGCCAACGCGCGGGCGTAACTCGGAAGACATCGGCATCAGCAACTCTCGCAGACTCTGGCCCGTCAGTGTCCTAGATGTGGTGGCTGCGGGGAATGCTGGCCGGAATGTTCGATCGCCACGCCTTGGCACTGAGGAGCGCCATCCAGGAAGCAGCGGCGGCAGCGCGCAACTGCGGAAGGCATGCGCTTATCGCGGTATGGCAGTGCCGGCGCGCGATTACACCGCCTTAGCACCGCATTGGCGAGGATGGCCGCCTTTCCGCGCCATGTCGGCGCGCAGCTGTTGGAGAGGTGCATGTCTCGAATTCTCTTCATCGGTGGTCACGGCAAGGTGGCGCGCCTGCTCACGCCGCTGTTGGTGCAAGGCGGGCATCAGGTTACCGCGCTGTTCCGCAACCCTGCACACGAAGACGACGTGATGGCCGATGGCGCCACGCCGGTGGTGTTCGATATCGAACACGCACAGACCGATGCTATCGCCGCGCAGCTGGCCGGTCACGATGCGGTGGTGTGGTCGGCCGGGGCGGGCGGCGGCGATGCGGCGCGCACCTACGCGGTGGATCGCGATGCGGCCATTCGCTCCATGCATGCGGCCGAGCAGGCGCGCGTGCGGCGCTATGTGATGGTGTCCTATCTCGGCGCCGGGCTGGAACACGGCATCGGGCCGGACGATGCCTTCTTCGCCTATGCGCAGGCCAAGGCCGCTGCCGATGCGCACCTGCGCAGTACCACGCTGGACTGGACCGTGCTCGGCCCCGGCCGGCTCACCCTGGACCCGCCCTCGGGCCGCATCACCCGCGACCCGGGCAGCGATGCCGAAGGCGGCGTCTCGCGTGCCAACGTGGCGCAGGTGATCGCCGCCGCACTGGCAACGCCGGGCAGCATCGGCAAAACGATCGGCTTTATCGACGGGCAGACCCCCATTGCGCAGGCGCTGTCGCAGCTGGAATGAACGCAACACCCCATGCGATCCGCACTGCACGCGGCCACCGGCGCCGGCTAACGAATTCCTAAAGCCGGCGCCCGCATAGTCGCTGGCGCAGCCATTGTGGAGGTCGCTTATGTCCGCGTTTGTCAGCGCGCGCCGCGCCGGGATCCTGCCGCCGTATCTGCTCGAACATGTGGCGCAGGCTGCGCCCGCACACGCGCGCCGGTGCGCGCTGCTTTCGCGGCAAATCACCGCCCAGCTACGGCAGCAGCGCGCACTGGGGCTGCTGGCACGCGCCGATGCGCCGGCGGCAGATGCCAAGGCGCAACAGACCGCCCCGGCGGTGCAGCGGCGCATCTACGATGCCCAGCAAGGCACCGCCCTGCCCGGCACCCTGGTGCGTGACGAAGGTGCCGCCGCCACCCAGGACGTGGCGGTGACCGAAGCCTACGACTACCTGGGCGCGACCCACGATTTTTTCCAGACCGTGTACGGGCGCAATTCGATCGACGCGGCGGGCATGCCGCTGATCGGCAGCGTGCATTACGAGCGCGGCTACGACAACGCGTTCTGGAACGGCGAGCAGATGGTGTTCGGCGACGGCGACGGCGAGGTGTTCAACCGCTTCACCATCGCCCTGGATGTGGTCGGGCACGAGCTCACCCACGGCGTCACCGAGCGCACCGCCAACCTGATCTATCAAGGCCAGTCCGGTGCCTTGAACGAATCGATTTCGGACGTGTTCGGCGTGCTGATCAAGCAGTACACGCTGCGCCAGAGCGCCGACCAGGCCGACTGGATCATCGGCGCCGGCTTGCTGATGCCCGGCATCAAGGGCGTGGGCCTGCGCTCGATGCAGGCGCCCGGCAGCGCGTACGATGACCCGGCCCTGGGCAAGGACCCGCAGCCGGCGACCATGGCCGGCTATGTCGACACGCAAGAGGACGATGGCGGCGTGCACTACAACTCCGGCATTCCCAATCACGCGTTCTATCGGGCCGCCGTCGCGATCGGTGGGGCGGCGTGGGAGAAGACCGGGCGCATCTGGTATCGCGCGCTCACCGGTGGCGAGCTGGCCGCCAGCGCGGACTTCGCCACCTTCGCCGCGCTGACCATCGAGGTGGCCAGCGCCGAGTACGGCGCCAACAGCAGCGAAACCGCAGCAGTGCAGCAAGCCTGGCGCGACGTGGGCGTGCTCGCATGAGCCCACAACGGCCACCGGTGGAAACCGGCGTGACCTTGCGACTGGCGCGCGAAGGCGGGGTGGCGGCGTTTCCGGCCATGCGCCGCGAGCGCCAGTTGGCGATGGATGCGCTGGACGATGCGCAGCGGGTGCGACTGCGCAGCGTGCTGGATCAGTGCATGGCGCACGCGTTGCCGGCGCCGCAGGCCGGCGGTGGCGATCGCCGCTATTTCAGCATCGTCTGGGATGGCGCCAGCGAGCCGCTGCGCATCCCCGAAGAACATGCACCTGCGGAAATCGTGCAGCTGTGGAAGCAGGGCACGCTGTAGCGCAGGTCGACGGCCGCGGTGTGACCTGGAAGGCACCGCCTTACAGCGGCGCGTGCGACGCGCGGCATTGGCTTCTTACCCAAACGAAGACACCGCGCGGTGCGCGGTGTCTGTCGGTGAGCGAATGTGGTCCAACTGCGGATGCCTGCACCCTTTAAGCTGCCTAGATGCTCTAGGGCTGCACAGCTGGTGATGCATAGTGGCGCGCACCGCGTTAGCGCGACGTGCAGCGCAGCGGTCAGTCTGAAGACATGCCCCTCATCGCTGCACTGCACCAAGCACGCGGTGCGCGGCAGCCGATCAATTCTCCGGATGCGCTTCCACCAGATGCGCCAACAGCATCAACGAATCCTGCCAACCCAGGTAGCAGGCGTGTAGCGGAATCTGCTCGGGAATGCCTTCCTGCACCACGTGCAGATCGGTACCGCACGGCAGCGTGTGCAACTGCACCGTGGTGACCATGGTGCCAGGCAGCGAGGGGTCGTCGAACGCATCGTCGTAGCGCAACAGCACGTTGGGTTGCAGCTCGCGGTAGGTGCCGCCGAACGCGTGGCGCTGGCCATTGGCGAAATTGGTGAACGCCATGCGGAAGGTGCCGCCGACATGCGCATGCAAATGCTCCACGGTGCAGGTGAAGCCATTGGGCGGCAGCCACTTGGCCACCGCATCGGCTTGGAGGAAGGCGCGATAGATCCGCTCGGGGCTGGCACGTATGACGCGGTGGAGCGTGACGGTGGACATGGGCACTCGCTTGGGCAGAGAACGTCTCTGCATGCTAGCCATGAACCGGCCGTTGCACATCATCGGCAGGCCATGGCCCGCGTGCGCCACTATCGCGCACGGGCGGCGGCGGCTCGGCGGGGTATGAGCTGCTGCCTGCTGCACGCACTGCGTTGCCCCAGCCCGCAACGACGCGACGGTGGCCTGCTGCATGTGCGCGCCAGCTTGCCCGACCGTCCGACGGCAATGCCCAGCGACACACGCTCGCATTGCCGCCGCGACCGGCTTCGCGGATAGTCGCCGCACTGATCAGACGATTTTTCCATGATGCTCGTCACTGTGTTGCTGCTCGCCGCCGGACTGCTAGGTGCCGTTGTGCTCGCCGGAGGTCTGTGGTGGTTGCTGGCGCGACGCCGCGACGCCAAGGCCGATGACATCGCGACGCCGTCGGCAAGCAATGCGTCCACAGCACATGCGTCGCCCTCGCCGATTGCACCGGCACCATCGCCTGCCGCGCCGCTGCAGCAGCCCGTGCCGCCGCCCGCTGCGCAGACATTGCAGATCGAACCACCGCCGATGCGCCCGCTGTTGCGGCGCATGTATGCGGCGGTGATGGCCACGCCATCGCTGGCCGAGGGCACGCTGCCCGGCGACCCAGCCCAGGCCGAGGTGTTGGCCGCCGTCGCCGCCGCGCTCGAACAAGTCGACCTGCGGCCGCAATTGCTGCCGCGTCGCCCGCACCTGTTGCCGCAGCTGATGCGTGCGGTGAACGATCCCGATGCCTCCGGCCGCGGCATCGCCGCGATCATCGCGCAGGACCCCGCGTTGGCAGCCAACCTGCTGCGCATCGCCAACAGTGCGCTGTACCGCCCGCAAGGCGGCCCGCTGGAAAGCCTGGAGCGCGCGGTCGTGCATATCGGCACCGAAGGCGTGCGCCAGATCGTCGCCGCGGCCGTCATGCAGCCGGTGCTGAGCCTGGATGGCGGGCTGTACTCACGCCTGCCTGCCGCCGTGTGGGATTACGCCCTGCGCACCGCCACCGCCGCTGCCGCCTATCTGCGCGAACGCGGCGGCGACACCTTGTCCGGTCAACTCGCCGGCTTGCTGCAGGGCCTGGGCGCGATCGTGATCCTGCGCGTCCTGCGCGACACCTACGCCGAGCGCCGCGGCGTGCCCTACAACCTGGAGGTAGCCGCCGCCCTGGTCGAACGCCATACCGCCGCCGTGGCCAAGACCATTGCCACCGCCTGGGACCTGCCGCCACAGCTCGGCACCGCGCTGGACGAACAGCGCCCCGAACACGACACCAGCCTGCTCGCCACCCCGCTCGGCCTGGCATTGCGCTACGGCCGCCTCGCCGCCGCCCTGGCCATGCTCGCCCGCCACGGTGCCGAGCACGAAGACCACGCGCTCGGCATCCTGGCCACCCTGGAGCCGGACAGCGACGCCAACGCCGCACTGTGGCAGCGGCTGGTGGCAGCGAGCGTAGAGTGAGTTGCAGTAACGCTACGGCCGTTGCTTACCGCAGCATCCCAGCGTCAATCAGCCGATGACCATGTCCACTGCATGCCTTGAAGATTCGGCTTAGCCAGGCCCTGCTAGCTGCAGCTGGCGCAAATGCACTAACGCAATTAGTGCATTCGCAACTGGGGCATCCGGATGCAAGCGCACATCATGCTCACGCCGGCGCGCACAGACTGGCCGGGTTCCCCAAACGACGAGCAACATCCATGGATAAGAATCGTATCGACGGTGCCGCCAAGCAGGTCAAGGGCTCGGTCAAGGAAGCCATCGGCCGCGTCACTGGCGACAAGAGCACCGAACTGGAAGGCGCCGCCGAAAAGAATGTTGGCAAGGTGCAGCGCAAGGCCGGCGAAGTTGCCGATGACGTGCGCGACGCTGTCAAATCGAATAAGTAAATCGGGTGCATGATCGGTAGGCGGATGCCTGCCGTGCTGTAAACCGCATCAGGACTATGCGTCGCGTACATCGCACGCAGTGATGTAGCGCAAGCAGCGCTCGATCACCAACGCCCCGACCTGGTCGGGGCGTTGGCGTTTTGGCACGCGGCGCTGACGCTGTATCGCGCGTATAGAACAGCAGGATGGCGTGCATACCGAACCGGGTCTGAAGGTGGGTATGCATATTGGCGAGCGCCTTGCCAGCACCGGGACTATGGGGGCTACTCACTGATGGCAGCGCCTGGCGTGACGGATGCGAGACGGAAGGTAACCATCTCATCACCCGCGGCCGCAGCTTCGCTGCCTCACGCCAGCTGCTACGCAGTGCAGCACGCGGCAATGCGAGCCGCACCAATGCAGCAGCCTAGGCGATGTTTTCCGCATTGCAGAAGACATCGGCACCTGCACCTACAAGCCCATATACTGATGCCGATGCAGGATTCGTGGCGGCGCTGGAAGCGGCGCAGCGGCATGAGCGCGACAGGCATGCCGTCGAGGCGACGCGATGAGTGGTGACGTCGGCTGCTTTGAAGGGCATGAGTTAGAGCAAGCGATACCGTTTGGAAGCCACGCTTTTCGAAGAATCTGCCTGTTGACAACAAGAGTTAGTATCCCTAACTTCACCAGCATCCGAAAGACATCGGAGCTGTGGTTGATGGAAGACAGCAGAGAGGAACGCGTAGTGTTCCCGCAGGTGACGTGGCTGCTCAAGATCATCGCGACTTCGACCCGGGCCGATGACGTTATGTCAGGACGGATTCGAGATGGTATGCGTGCACCGATCTGCCGCTGAGTCACATGCTCAGTGGAGCAGCGATGCTATGAGTGAATCCTTTGCGCGGAAGTGATCCCGCGACCTGCCTTGCTCAAGTACGATGACCTGCCTACGTGTACGGATCGCGTATGAGACCCACCAAGGTTGCAATGTTCTCAGTTGCCATCCTCTGCGTAACTTCGCTATGTGCATGCGCACATACACTTGGTAAACCTACTTCGCCACTTCCAAAAGAGCCGCGTGCAATGACGACGCCTGATACTTCAATGGTCAACCCTACGCTCAGCGCTGTTGAGATTGGCGAAAGATTTCTGAAACTGCTGGGCGGGTTGGACTCCAGGAAAGATCTGACAGTCGATCGGGTCCGCGAAGTCACTGGCATTTCTCTGAAAAAAGTTTCCTTCCCCTCTGAGGCTCTTGAGTCGTATATCCACGGCCAAGCGCTTAGTAATGGCTGGAGCTACTTATTGGAGCTTACTCCCGAGTCTCGTGCTCTCAAGCAGGGCATTGGTCTGTCTTTTGTCAACGAGGATGAAGGATCTTCAAGTCTTCAAGATAACTGCGTCGATTTTGAGGAATACAAAAGTTCGCTTATTGAGTTGGGATTTGTGGATTCGCCCGTGCATGGTGAGATCGGCCAACTACAAAGCTGGCGGTTTGCTAATTTCGCGAAAGACGGAAGCGGAAACGATATTGTGATTTCGCTCGTTCCTCAAAATGAAGTGCCTGTTTCTCCCGGCAGGCTATGTGTCAAATCAATTGGAACACTGAACTAACCAAGGACGGAAGCTGATGGCAACGCCTAGCCCGCAACTCGAAGCAGCTCTCGCCAGCTTTTCTACGTATGAATTCACACATTGTATGCTGCGTCTGTCACCCCTTAGGATCTGCCAATGCGCTTCCCCCGAGCAGCCCTGCTCTTCCTAACCGCACTCTGCGCACCTGCACTAAGTGCTTGTGCCCATGGACCACTGAAGCCGCTTCCGAAGGAGCACGCTGACATGACTTTGCCAGAGGCTGTCACCGCCAACAAAATTACGCTTAGCGCTGAAGAAATAGGCAATCGGTTCTTGAAACTGGTCGAGGGGCTAGAGTCCCGTGATGACCTGAGTCCCGAACGTATTCGGGAAGTTATGGGGATCACTCTTAAGAAACCAGATCCAGCAGAGCTGTCAGTGGCGTACTGGAGCATCGATCTGCAAGATGGGTGGCGCTATGCATTTACCTATGTTCCAGAATCGCCCTCGCTTTTAAAAGGCGTGGACTTGACTTTTCAAAACGATAAAGACGATTGGTCTAATATGTCTGCTGTCTGCGGGCTTGATTTTGATCATTATGACAAGGCACTTAAAGCAATGGGCTTTAATGCCTCACCTAATTACGGACCGATTGGTCAGCTTGAGGATTGGCGTTACACAAAATTTGCAAAAGATGGAGTTGGTGGGGATATCGTTATTTCCGTTGTCCCGAGGAACATTGTGGTCCGTGAGCCTGGTCGACTTTGCGTCAAATCTATCGGTACGTTGAACTAATCAACAAGGAACGAAAGATGGCAGCCGTCAGCCCCCAACTCGAAGCAGCGCTTGCCCGTTTCTCAACTGATCCAAGTGTGACGCGGGATCAAGCACAGCAACTGCGCACGGCAATTATCTCCAACACAACGCTTCTTAAAGAGTTCGAGAAAGAGGCTAAACAAGGGCATTTGCAGGGATTTTCCTTACAGTCATCAGCTAATAGAGCCCCAAATTTAGTGGGCAGTTACGACATGCAAAGCGGAGTTATCACGCTCCCGACGGCAAGCTTTCAGCCAGCAGGCACAACTCCTAGTAGTGATTTAAAGGCTACGCTGCAAGTCCAACATATGACTCTGGTGTTTGCTCGGAGCACGTATCAAGATGTGGCCAGAGTCAGTCATCCTGTGACGCAGGATATGGTGGACAACTTGCAGTCCACGCTAAACAGATCACCGTTCCTTGCTGATCAGCTTAAGAAAGCGGCAACCACCGTCGATCCTTCGGATACATCAAGCCCGAAACGTGCACAACTTGAGAGCTTTGGATTTGTTGGACCGGGTGTCTCCGCCGGCGGGACCTATGATGGCAACAACAAGGTTATGAATTTGCCGCCGATTGGCTTGCAGACAGCATCTGCCAACAACCCTCAGGGCAGATTCTCTGAGAAAGATATGGTGTTCGTACTTGGGCATGAAATTCAACACAGCTTTAATCATGCGGATAAAACAAAAGCTACCGCCAACTTTCTGAATGATGTAAGGAGTCAGGCAATCGCCAAGACTCCTGTGCACGACTACACCAACGAGCTGCGTTCATATATCCAGTCGGGACGCGAGGACGAAGCGAAAGCAGAAATCGCGGGTTGGAATGCGTTACTCAGCCACGAAAGACAGTCTAATCCGACTGCCAATGGCCTTGATCTCATGTTAAACACCAAGAATGCGAGGACGCTAGATTTCGTACACAGGGATCCGCTTACCACTAAGGCAGTGGCAAATCCTGGCCTCGGCTTCAATCAGGATGGCAGTTTGTCTCCAACGGTCAGCAACATCGCCGCAATGGGCCAGCATTACTTCGACCGTCCATCTCCCCTCTACGCGCAGCCAGGCCAGCACCCGGTAGGCCTCGGCGAGCACCGCAATCAAGCTGGCCAGCTGCAGCCCACTGCGGATTACACCAATTACTACGGCACCTGGGCTGTCGAGCAGATCCTGCAGGCCGAAGATCGCGCGAACGTGATGTATCAAGGTGCCCGGCCGCAAGTGACCATCGATATGGCAGCGCTGGGGCTCAAAGAACATTTGATCGAGAACGAGGGGCTGGACCGAGGCGTCAACAAGTCACCGTTTCCGTATCAGGACACAAGTACCCGGCCGCCCACGCTGCATCATTTCGACCATACCCAGGATGGAAGCGTGAATCCCGCGCACGACCATACCTATGTTCCGGTCGTGCCCAGTGCGCCTGCTGCAACGGGTTCGCTTGGGCCGGACGATCCTGCGCACCCGGATCACCGCATGCTGGAGCAGATTCGCAGTGGCGTCCGCAAGATCGACGATAGCGTGGGCAAGCCGTACGACGACATGAGCGAGCGCGTCAGCCGTAGCCTGCTGGCGGTGTGCAAGGACAACCGCGAGGCCTACCCGGCTGCGGGGGATCGCTCGCTGGCAGACAATGCGTTGAGCCGCGTGGACCATGTTGTGATGGGCAAGACCGGCAACGTGTTTGCGGTAGAAGGGCGGCTGGATGACCCTGGGCACAAGCGTGTGCACGTGGAGATCGACCAGGCAATTCGCACCCCGGTGGAACAGTCGGACCAGAAACTCCTGGCGGCCAACCAAGCCATCGCGCAGGAAAGAGCCCTGACACAGCAGCAAGAGCTGGCACGTGGAATGAACGAGCCTAGCCAGGGCAGCCTGTCCCGCTAGATCGCACGCTTCCGGAGCGCTACGACACCATCGGAGCCGGATTACGGTCTGCGTTGCATCACCTCACGTCGCTCGATACACGCCCAACACGCAGTACGCGTATGCCAGTTGCGCACCGGCGCAGGGCGAGTGTTGCAACTTGCCCCTAGCCACCACCGCCCGCACACTCCCGTTCGGAGCCTAGAACTCCACACAGACAGCGGCACCCACCTCCGAGAATTTGGTTGGTTTTTTTGTGTCCGACCGAAAGGCTTGGCACGGCTCGGCGTTCTTGCACCGGGAGGGCGGCGAACACAACACCCGCAAGGGGAATAAGCCCGCCGGCTGTCTGCGGTTCCTAGCCTCCCGGCATCCCGCTGCGTTGTGCAGCGGGGGCTGTCTCATGGCAGGGAGAGCGGCATGCACGACGAACCCGCTACTGGATGTCCGAAGGCACGCAATACCGCCTGCTATGCGTATGCGACCAGCTGCGCCTGCTCGCTACCTTGGCCACACCGCGTTCGTGCGACGAAAGCACCATGGGCGTGCCGGCCATTCCACTACGGCAGTGGGCGCATTGCATGCAGCAGTTGGCTAAGCAGGTGGACGACGTATTGGACGCCTTGGGCACTGCTGGATAGTGCGCCTCCTTCGACGCACGCGAGGCGCCATGTGAGCGTGTGTCAGTCTCCCGTAAAATTGATCCAGCCATAACTAGAGGTCTCCAGCACACTAGCCACCAAGGAGACCAACAATGCGCAAGAGCAAGTTCACCGAGAGCCAGATCGTCGCCACGCTGAAACAGGTCGAGGGCGGCCGCCAGGTCAAGGATGTCTGTCGCGAGCTGGGCATTTCCGAGGCGACCTACTACGTCTGGAAGTCCAAGTACGGCGGCATGGAGGCCGCTGACGTGCAACGCCTCCGCGACCTGGAGACCGAGCACAGCAAGCTCAAGCGCATGTACGCCGAGCTCGCGATGGAAAACCATGCATTGAAGGATGTCATCGCAAAAAAGCTGTAGACCCGACGCACAAACGCCCGCTTCTGGCCTGGCTCGTCGAGCGGCATGGCTGGAGCGAGCGCCGGGCCTGTTCAGTAGTTGGCGTGGCTCGCTCGACAGCGCGCTATCGGCGCCGTCCCGATCGCGACGAGGAGGTCATTGCGCTGTTGTCCGAGTTGGCCGAGCGTTTTCCCGAGCGTGGATTTGGAAAGCTCTTTCAGATCATCCGCCGTCGCGGACATGTGTGGAATCACAAAAGGGTCTGGCGCGTGTACTGCTTGATGAAACTCAATCAACGACGTCGCAGCAGGCGCCGGGTCCCGACGCGCTATCCAAAGCCGCTGGCATGCGGCGATCGACCCAATGCTGGATGGTCGATCGATTTCATGTCCGATGCGTTATGGGATGGTCGGCGGTTCCGCACGTTCAATGTCATCGACGATTTCAGTCGGGAAGCCTTGGCCATCGATGTGGACCTGAATCTTCCGGCCGCCCGCGTCATCCGCACGTTGGAACGCATCGCAGCCTGGCGCGGCTATCCGAACAAGTTGCGTTTGGACAATGGCCCGGAATTTGTTGCATTGGCCTTGGCCGAGTGGGCTGAGCGCAAGGGTATCGCGTTGGATTTCATCGAGCCGGGGCGTCCGATGCAAAACGGTTTCATCGAACGCTTCAACGGCAGTTATCGGCGTGGCGTATTGGACATGCACATCTTCCGCACGCTAAGCGAGGTCCGCGAACAGACCGAACAGTGGCTCGCCGACTACAACCAACAGATCCCGCACGACAGCCTGGGCGGGCTAACGCCCGTCGAGTTCCGTGATCAACATCAACCGCAGACCTCTAGTTTTAGCTGGCATTGAATTACGGGGAGTCGACACGTGGTCGGGCGACGTCGCTGGCTTTGCTCGCTGACTGACCACATCACCTTTCGTGTTGACAGCGCTTTTGCAACGGGTCGTTAGCATTCTGTCGCGTTGATGCGGCTGCAGGTAAAGCCGTGCTTGTCTTCTCCCTGGAGTGATTACCTACATGCATGCCCTGATTGTTGTTGCACATCCCGAGCCGCGCTCGCTGACGCACGCCATTGCCGCGCAGGTGAGCGCTGGGCTGGAGGCGGCCGGCGGCGGCCACACGGTCGAGGTTGCTGACCTGGCGCAGGAAGGTTTCGACCCGCGCTTCAACCAGGCTGACATCGCGCTCTTTCAGCAGCGCGCGGCACCTGCGCCAGATGTAGCGGCCGAACACGCGCGGCTGGACCGGGCCAATGCGCTGGTGCTGGTGTTCCCGATTTACTGGTGGTCGTTTCCGGCGCTGCTGAAAGGTTGGATCGACCGGGTGTTTACGCTGGGCTGGGCGTTCGACGAAAGCGCCGACGGCAAGATCATGAAGAAGCTACAGCACCTGGACGTCCACATGCTGGCCATCGGCGGCGCAGACGAGCGCACCTACGCGCGGCACGGCTACTTCGGTGCGATGAAGACACAGATCAATCACGGCATCTTCGATTTCTGCGGTGCGCCGGTACGCACCTCGGAACTGCTGACAGTGCCGGATGCGGGCTTTCCGCAATCGCACTTCGACACAGCGCGCGCAATTGGTGCGCGGTTGTTTGCCGCAAAAGCAGCTGCATGTAGATGACCCGGCGCACTCCAGGCTACGGCTGCCGCGTCATTGTGATTGGCAGGTCTGCAAGCTGCCTGCGTGCCTGCGTGCCTGCGTGCCGATGATGCGCGCGCGTCATGACCTCGCTTGCATGATGCCGCGCTGGTCATGACGTGCAACCGCACCAGCGTTTGCTGGCCGCGCATGCACCCTGCGCGGCCGCGCGTCCGGGGTCGTGCAGCAACCTGTCGCCCGCCATCACGCATCACTCAAACGGCCGCGGAGACGGGCGCGAGGACTTGACAAAGGTCTGGTACAGCGCTGCCGCACGCTCATCTGCAACGACGCTTTCGATACCGCTCAAACCTCTTTGTGCGATGGCCGCCGATGCCTTGCGATCGCCGAGCAGATAGGCGAGCCGCAGATACGCTGCGCTCTCGACCAGGCTCTTTTGCAGGGTGTCGCCGTTGTAGACCTCGGACAGCCCATAGTAGGCGTAGATATTTCCGGTGGCTGCGGCCTTGCGCAATGTGGCCACGCCGCTCTCGAAACGGCCGCCAAGTGCGGTCTTGCTGCCGTAGAGCACAGTGGCCGCCGGATTGCCCGCCTGCGATTCGGCCTGCAACTGGGCCAGATCCAGCTTGCTCAAGCGTGCGTGCTCGGTCGGCGACGGGTAGCCGTGGGCAATCAGCCAGTGCGCTTCTGCCTGCGAGCTGGCCAGCAATGGGCCGCCAGCGATGCAGGCGCCTGAGCCGGGATTGCAGAGATACGGCGTTGTGGCGGCATGGGTCTGCGCTACACGCGTAGCCGGTGACCGCGAGACGTTGTTCGGTGCGGCACTGGCGGTGCGCGCGTGGGCCGTGGGCGCGATGGCTGAGGGTGTGTGCACTGGCGGCGGCGTGTTGGTGCAGCTGCTGAGTGCCACGACGGTGAGCGCGATCAACGCGGTGCTAACGACGTTCATAGGGCTGTCCTGATGCATGCAAGATGTGCGGGGTGCACATGCCGCAGCTGCGTTGCTCCTTGAGCCTGCACCTTGCGCGGCAGCGATGGCGCGGTCAAGTCCGCTGCACGCTGCTGCCGCTTTTTATCTCAGCCATGCCATTGACCCGCTGCGCGTGGCGAAGGCGCAGCAAATACATGCCTGCATAGCAGCGTTCGCTGGCGGCGAGGCGGGCTGGCAGCAGACGGGCGCATGGCATTGCACTGGCAGGCGTTTGGACTTTGGCCGCGCGCAATGCATGGCTCATGGCTTTGGGTCTGATCGACCGCCGGTGGATGTCCCCAGGTTTTGGCGGTGGCGCCTGCACCTGCTTCCGCAACGCATCAAAGCAGACCCAACAGCCGGCAATTTCGGCATTTCTGGACCGAAAACACAGCGATGTTTGCGTAATTGGGCTGCTTGAGACAATGCGTGACGTTTGTCGTTCTTTTCTCGTATACCGTGGCTAACAACACACAAAAGTGTGATGGGTGTCTCATATTCGAGGAGGGAGCTGGCCATGGGCGAGAACGGAACGGGGCTGCACACGCGGCCGGTGGGTGCAGAGCGGGCGTCGGCCCAGCCATGGGCTGCACTGCTGCCGGGGTTGGCATGGCCAGCAGGGATTGGCCCCCCGGCCGCGCCGACGCGCACCACGGCAGACGCAGCCAACCTCAAGCGTCTGCTACGCAAGGGCGCGCGCAGCCTTGTACGCACCTTGCCCTGGCGGCACCAGGACCGGCTGTACTTCCTGCATACGTTTGGACGCCTGCCGGATCTGTACGCACCGAAATGCTTCAACGAGAAGATCCTCTACCGCAAGTGTGTGCACGGTGATTACCCGCAATACCAGCGGTTGGCCGACAAGTTCGCGGTGCGGCCGTATGTGGCGGCCAGGATCGGCCAGGCGCATTTGATCCCGCTATTGCTGGATACCACCGACCCGCAAGATTTGCTGCGCTTGCCGCAGTGGCAGCAGACGGTGATCAAGGCCAACCACGGCGCGGCCATGGTGGAGGTAGTGCGCGATGAGCCGGACGCGCAGCAGAAACGCCGCATCATCGCGCGTTGCGGCCAATGGATGCGCACCGATTTTTCCGACATGGTGCGCGAGATCCATTACCGCGATATTCCGCCGCGCATTCTGGTGGAAAAATATATCGGCGATGCGCAGCAGGTGCCGGTGGACTACAAGTTCCACATGTTTCGCCAGGCCGATGGCACGTTCAAATACGTGTTGCAGGTGATCTACGGCCGCTTCGACACGCCGAAATTGTCGATGACGTTTTTCGTCGGCAACTTGCACGATGCGTTCCATCGCATCCGCGACGACGGACGCGCACCGCCATGTGCGCCGGAGCTGCTGGAGCAAGCGCTGGAACTGAGCAAGGTGCTGGCCAGCGACTTCGATTACGTGCGGGTGGATTGGTATATCCAGCACGGGCAGGTGTATTTCGGCGAACTCACCTTTACCCCAGGCGCCGGGTTGGTGACCGGATTGGGCCGCGGGCTGGACCGGATGATGGGCGATATGTGGGTGCAGCGGCGCGCGCCTGAAGAGCCGGGTCTGCCGATGCAGGGGTTTGGTGTGGGTGTGCGCGTGCCACAGCGGTGAAGCGTCAACGCAGGTGCGCTGCCCAGCCGATGCCGATGCAGCGCGCCAGCGCGTCTACCCCACGGGCTGCGTCAAGCCGGCCTGTTTGGCAAATTCGCCAGCGGCCCAGTCCAGAAACACGCGCACCCGTGGCGACAGCTGGCGGGCGCGGGAATACAGCAGCGACACCGGGTTGGACGGCGGCGGGGTATCGCGCAGGATCTCCACCAGCGTGCCTTGCTGCAGGTCGTGCGCCACATGGAAGCGCGGCACCTGCGCGATGCCCAGGCCAAGCCGGATGCCGGCCAGATAGCTTTCGGTCCCGGTGACGCTGAGCGGGCTGGGCAATGCGAAGGTGCGCAGCCCCTGGGCGGTCTGGAATTCCAGCGGTGTGACCACACCGGTGGTGATCGAACGCAAGCCAACCATGCGGTGGTGGTCCAGCGCTTCCAGCTGCGCAGGCATGCCGAAACGTTGCAGGTATTGCGGCGTGGCGCAGGTGAGGCGTTCGAGCATGGCCACGCGGCGTGCAACCAGTTCGCTGTCGCGCAGCGGGCCATAGCGCAGTACGCAGTCGATGCCTTCTTCCACCAGATCCACCCAGCGGTCGCTCTCGCTCATCACCAGCTGGATCTGCGGGTAGTGCGCAAAGAACGCCGGCAATCCGGGCAGCAGGAAGTGCCGCGCCAGCGTGCCCTGCACTTCCACCCGCAGCAGCCCCTTGGGTGCCACGCCACGGAAGCTGCCTTCGGCATCGTCCACGTCGTCGAGGATGCGCATGCAGCGTTGATGGAAGAGCTCGCCATCGAGCGTGGGCCGCACCACGCGCGTGGTGCGCTGTAACAGGCGCACGCCCAGGCGCGCTTCCATCTCGGCGATGACCTTGGTGGCGGTGGAGCGCGGAATTTGCATGTCGTTGGCCGCTGCAGTGAAGCTGCGCCGCTCCACGATCCGCACGAACAACCGCATGGCGTCGAACCGATCCATGACACTCCTTGCCCACTGTTCGGGCGCTGGAAACAGTGCTGTGCAGTTTAGTGTGATGATCGTCGTGTCATTGCATTGGATAGTTTCCGCAACGCCGCAGCCCGCGGCATAACGGAAGAACATGCATGACTCAGCAGCACACTGTTGCAGTGATTACCGGGGCCTCTCGCGGTATTGGCGCTGCCATCGCGCAGCGATTGGCCGGCGATGGCTTTGCCGTCGTGCTCAACTACGCCGGCCATGCGGATGAGGCCGATCAACTGGTGCGCAGCATCGAAGCGGCCGGTGGCCGCGCGATCAGCGTGCAGGCCGATGTCAGCGACCCGGTCGCCGTCGAGCGCCTGTTTGCCGCGGCCGAGACTGCGTTCGGCGGCGTGGATGTGCTGGTCAACAACGCCGGCATCATGCAGCTGGCCACGCTGGCCGACAGCGACGATGCCTTGTTCGACAAACACATCGCGATCAATCTGAAAGGCACCTTCAACACGCTGCGCCAGGCCGCACGACGGCTGCGCGACGGCGGCCGCATCATCAACCTGTCCACCAGCGTGGTCGGCCTGAAGCTGGAAACCTACGGGGTGTATGCGGCCACCAAGGCGGCGGTGGAAACGCTGACGGCGATCCTGTCCAAGGAATTGCGCGGGCGTGCCATCACCGTCAATGCGGTGGCGCCTGGCCCGACCGGCACGGCGCTGTTCCTGGACGGCAAGTCGCCGGAATTGATCGAACGCTTGTCCAAGGCCAACCCGCTGGAACGTCTTGGCTGCCCGGACGACATCGCGGCAGCGGTGGCGTTCCTGGTCGGCCCGGATGGCGGCTGGATCAACGGCCAGGTCCTGCGCGCCAACGGCGGCATGGTCTGACCCGCTGTGGCGCGCGGCAATGCGCACGCTGCTGGTTTCCCCCTCGAGGAGTAATGACATGCGCAAACGCATTCTGGTGACTGGCGCGTCCAGCGGCTTTGGCCGATTGGCCGCGCAAGCGCTGGCCGCCGCCGGCCACACCGTCTACGCCTCCATGCGCGATACCGCCGGCCGCAATGCCGGCGTGGTGCAGGAGATGGCCGGCTTGGCGGGCAAGCAGCAGCTGGCCTTGCACACGGTCGAGCTGGACGTGCAATCGCAGGCCTCGGCCGACGCGGCGGTGGCATCCATCGTGGCGCAGGCCGGTGGGCTGGACGTGGTGGTGCACAACGCTGGGCACATGGTGTTCGGCCCGGCCGAGGCGTTCACCGCCGAACAGCTGGCGCAGGTCTACGACATCAACGTGCTGGGCACCCAGCGGGTCAACCGCGCGGCATTGCCGCACTTGCGGGCACAGCAGCAGGGCCTGTTGGTGTGGGTGTCCAGCAGCAGCTCGGCAGGCGGCACCCCGCCGTATCTGGGCCCTTATTTCGCGGCCAAGGCGGCGATGGATGCCTTGGCGGTGCAGTACGCACGCGAGTTGGCACGCTGGGGCGTCGAGACCTCGATCGTCGTGCCCGGCGCCTTCACCAAGGGCACCAACCACTTTGCCCATGCCGGTACGCCCGACGACGCCGCGCGCGCCGCTGCGTACGAGGCCGGCCCGTATGCGGGCTTTGGCGAACAGGTGCAGCAGGCATTTGCGCGCTTGGTGCCCGAAGACGCCGACGTGGCCGAGGTGGCGCAGGCGATCGTGCAGGTGGTGAACGCACCGTTCGGCAAGCGGCCGTTCCGGGTGCATATCGACCCGGCGGGCGACGGCGCGGACGTGGGCTTTGCGGTCCTCGATCGCCTGCGCGCGGAGATGCTGCACCGTGTGGGATTGGATGATCTGTTGGCACCGCGCGTGGTGGAATGATGGGATGCGGCAGGCGCTTGGAGTGCCTGCCGGCCGTAGAGCGGCTAACAGACGGTGGCGAGCAGTCGTCAGCTGGATGTGGACGGCGCACTCACAACCGACGTGTCGGCGCGGTGCATGCCGCACCGAGCACCGGCTGCGCCCGCCTGGTGGCTGTGCCGTGGTTTTGTTGGCCGCTCTTCTTAGCGTGAAAGACAGTTCCTGCGAAGCGCGCGCTCCCACCGCATGACGTGCACCAGCACAATGTGCTGCCCATCCACGCGGTAGAACACGCCGCAAGGTGGTTCGACAATCTGGCGATAGCGCGAGCGCTGGAGTTCCTGTGGCCGGCTTCCGCTGTCCGGGTGTTCAATCAATCGCTCGACCTGCGGCAACACCCATTTGACCAGCGCCGCCGCTGCAGCGGGTGCGTTATCGATTGCGATGTAGTCGGCAATCGCGTCCAGATCAGCCAATGCCGGCACCGACCAGATTATTTCAGCCATCGCGCCATGCGTTGCTGTGCCTGTTCATGGCGCAGCGTACGGCCTTGCGCGACTGCCATTTCTCCACGGGCGATTCCTTCCAGGAGCGCAATGCGCTGCTGCATGCGCTCATCGCTGGCAACATCCACCAGATAGGCATTGGATAAACCGTGCTGTGTGATCAGGATTGGCTCCTTGTCGCGCTCTGCAGCTGCAAGGGGTTCGGTCGCCTGACGCTTGAGCGTGGTGACAAGTTCGGTGCGCATGCAGTGACATTAAGTATCACTTCGGGCGGGGCAAGCGGCCGGCCCGAGGACGCCACACTGCGTGGTCACCCCTCGCCCAACGGCCGCAGGCACAGCCAGATGGCGCACCAGTGCGACAGCGCGCCGCCCAGCACATGGGCGTGCCAGATGGCGCGGTTGTAGACCATGGATTTGCGCACGTAGAACGCCACGCCCACGGTGTAGAAGGCGCCGCCGGCAACGATGAGCCACAGCACCGCGCTGTCCAGCCCGGCGATCATCTGGTTGATCACCACGATGCCGGCCCAGCCCAGCAGCAGATAGATCGCCACCCAGAAGCCCTTGGCGATGCCGGGCAGGCACAACTTGGCGAACACGCCGAACAGGGCCACGCACCAGACGCTGAGGATCATCACCCAGCGCCAGGTGCCGTCCAGCGCCACCAGGAAAAACGGCGTGTAGGAGCCGGCAATCATGACGAAGATGCCGGCGTGGTCGAACTTGCGCAGCATCGGCTGGCGCTGCGGCGGTGCGAAGTTGTAGGCCGCCGAACAGGCGAACATCACCAGCAGCCCCAGCGCGTAGATGCAGGTGGCCAGCAGCATGGTCTGGTTGGCGTGCGCGCGCACCACCATCCAGGCGCCGCCGACGATGGCCAGCAACAGGCCGGCAGCATGCACCGCGATATCGGCGCGGCGGGCAGAAACGGACTTGTAATGCGGAGCAGTGACGTTGGCAGGCACGGGCACGGCGTTTCTTCGGTGTGGGGGATCCCACAGCGTGCAAGGCAGCCGTGACGCTGTGGGGGCGACAGGATACCCGGCTTGCTGAATCCGCTCAGTGAGGCAGGCTGGGCGCGGGCGCGCCGGTCTCATACCCTGAGACATCCTTTTCGTTTGATCTCCCTCTTTGGGAGCCCTTGCCGTATGCCTCCGTTTGCCCTCGCTCCCCGCACCGAAACCGCCGAACGCGCGCTGGCCACCACCGACGGCCGGCCCAGCCGCGACGGCGCGTTGCTCACGCAGCGCCTGGAACGGCGTTACCACGACCGCATCACCGGCAGCTTCACCATCCCCGGGCGCGACGGCAGTTACGCGCCGATCCCGGAGGATGTGCCGGCCGCATTGGCAGATGCGTTGCAGGCGCGCGGCATCAGCCAGCTCTACAGCCACCAGGCCGATGCCTGGGCAGCGACACAGCGCGGCGAGCATGTGGCGATCGTGACGCCCACCGCCTCGGGCAAATCGCTGTGCTACACGCTGCCGGTGGTGAGCGCGGCGATGACCAGCGGCGCCAAGGCCTTGTACCTGTTCCCGACCAAGGCGCTGGCGCAGGACCAGGTGGCCGAGCTGCTGGAGTTGAACCGCGCCGGCGAGCTGGGGGTCAAGGCCTTCACCTTCGACGGCGACACGCCCGGCGATGCGCGCCAGGCGATCCGGCTGCATGGCGACATCGTGGTGAGCAACCCGGACATGCTGCATCAGGCGATCCTGCCGCATCACACCAAGTGGGCGCAGTTCTTCGAGAACCTGCGCTATGTGGTGATCGACGAGATCCACACCTATCGCGGCGTGTTCGGCAGCCACGTCACCAATGTGCTGCGCCGGCTCAAGCGCATCTGCGCATTCTATGGCGCCACCCCGCAATTCATCCTGTGCTCGGCCACCATCGGCAACCCGCATGCGCACGCGCAGGCCTTGATCGAAGAGCAGGTGCATGCCATCACCGAATCGGGCGCGCCCACCGGCGACAAGCATGTGCTGTTGTGGAACCCGCCGGTGGTCAATGCGGATCTGGGCCTGCGTGCCTCGGCGCGTTCGCAGAGCAACCGCATCGCGCGCATTGCCATCAAGAGCGGCCTGAAGACGCTGGTGTTTGCGCAGACGCGCCTGATGGTGGAAGTGCTGACCAAGTATCTGAAGGACATCTTCGACCACGACCCGCGCAAGCCGGCACGCATTCGCGCCTACCGCGGCGGCTATCTGCCCACCGAGCGGCGCGAGGTGGAGCGTGCAATGCGTGCCGGCACGATCGACGGCATCATTTCCACCTCGGCGCTGGAACTGGGCGTGGATATCGGCGCACTGGACGTGGTGATCCTCAACGGCTACCCCGGCAGCGTGGCGGCCACCTGGCAGCGCTTCGGCCGTGCCGGGCGCCGCCAGCAACCGGCGCTGGGCGTGCTAGTGGCCAGCTCGCAACCGCTGGACCAATACGTGGTGCGACACCCGGATTTCTTTGCCGATGCCTCGCCCGAACATGCGCGTACCGCACCGGACCAACCGCTGATCCTGTTCGATCACATCCGTTGCGCGGCCTTCGAGCTGCCGTTCATTGCCGACGAGCCATTCGGCCCGATCGACCCGGTGGTGTTCCTGGAAGCGCTGGCCGAAAGCGAGGTGATCCACCAGGAAGGCGACCGCTGGGAATGGATCGCCGACAGCTACCCGGCCAATGCGGTGAGCCTGCGCTCGGTGGCCGATGGCAACTTTGTGGTGGTGGACAAGAGCGACGGCAAGCAGCAGATCATCGCCGAGGTGGATTATTCGGCCGCTGCACTCACCTTGTACGAAGGCGCCATCCACATGGTGCAGAGCACGCCCTACCAGGTGGAGCGGCTGGATTGGGAAGGCCGCAAGGCGTACGTGACGCGCACGCATGTGGACTACTACACCGACAGCATCGACTACACCAAGTTGAAGGTGCTGGACCGCTTCGACGGCGGCGTGGCCGGCCGTGGCGATTGCCACCACGGCGAAGTGCACGTGGTGCGGCGCGTGTCCGGCTATAAGAAGATCCGCTACTACACGCACGAAAACATCGGCTACGGGCCGGTGAATCTGCCCGACCAGGAATTGCACACCACCGCGGTATGGTGGCAGTTGCCGCAGGCCACGCTGGGCAAAGCCTTTACATCCAAGCAGGATGCGCTGGATGGATTTCTGGGCGCTGCCTATGCATTGCACGTGGTGGCCACGGTCGCCGTGATGGCCGATGCGCGCGATCTGCAAAAGGCGGTGGGCAATGGCGACGGCGCCTGGTTTGCAGTGGCCGACCAGACCGGGCGTGGGCAACTGCGCGGCGTGGAAGAAGGCGATGCGGCCACGGTGGAATTGCAGCAGGCGTTCGTGCCCACGGTGTATCTGTACGACAACTTCCCTGGCGGGGTGGGCTTGAGCGAGCCGCTGTGGCTGCGCCAGGCCGAGCTGCTGCAGCGCGCGGACGAATTGGTACGGCGGTGCGATTGCAGCGCCGGCTGCCCGGCCTGCGTGGGCCCGGTGCTGGCCGCACATGAAGCCGCCAAAGGCGAATCGCCCAAGTCGCTGGCGCTGACGGTGCTGGCGTTGTTGTTCGATGCCGATGCGCCATTGCGGCATGCCACACAGGTGGACGAGGACCTGGCGCTGGACGTGCTTGCATGAGTGTGAGTGCGGACCGGCTGCGTTTGTTGCGGCGTCAGGCCGGGCAGGCGGATGTGCCTGCGCCGGCGAAGGCTGACGATGGCGATGCGCTGCACGATGCGCCGGCGGTCGATGCGCAGGCTGCGGATGCCGCGCCTGTCGATGAGGCCGCGCAGCCAGCTTCCGGCGCCCACACGCAGGGCACGACGCCTGCGCCTGGTCATGCCCCGGGCGTCAGCGCCGAACGTCTGCGCCTGCTGCGCCGTCAGGTTGGCGGCCTGACGCCGGCAGCGCGCAAGGACGATGCGATCATGCCGACACGTGCACAGCGGGCAGCAGTCTCCAGCGCCGCGTTACCTACTGCGGGCTTGCCGCTGCGAGAGAACGCAGCTGCACGTCATGGCGCCGTGGCCGCTCGCCCCAACGAGGCGCGCGACGCATCAACACGCACGCGCCGCGCCTTGCAGGCGCCCATGCCTGCACCGCCTGCGCGCGAGGCATCGGTATTTGCGTGGGTGGAGCACGATGTGCGCCACAAGCCGGCGCTGCCTTCGAATGTCGATGTCGATGCAATCATCGCCGTTGAGGCGGATAGCGCGCCCCATTGGCCCACAGCGCGCAGCACAGCGACAACATCGCCCGCATCGATGTCGCCGGCACCACCGGTACAGCGCCGCACCGATATCGCCGGCCTGCGCAAGATGATCGGCCTGCGCGAACGCGCGGTTTCGGCGCATGCACCCATCCGCGCGCCATCCACCGACCGATCTCTGCCTGGCAACGAGATCGCGCCCGGCCTGCATCTGATCCAGGCGTTCCTGCCACAGGCGATTCCCACCGAGGCGCTCTCGCTGGCCTTTGCCAAACGCGACGATGCCGTCGACCCGATGGACCTGCTGTTCTTCGATACCGAAACCACCGGCCTGGCCGGCGGTACCGGCACCCGCGCCTTCATGATCGGCGTGGCCGATTGGGTGGCCGATGCCGTGCAGGGCAATGGCCTGCGCGTGCGTCAATTGATGATGTCCACGATGGCGGCCGAAAGCGCGATGCTGGATCTGTTCCGCACCTGGCTGACACCGCGCACCGTCCTGTCCAGCTACAACGGCCGCTGCTACGACGCCCCGCTGCTGAAGACGCGCTACCGCCTGGCACGTCGCGGCGACCCGATTTCTGCACTGGACCATGTGGATCTGCTGTTCCCCACGCGCCGGCGCTATCGCGGCACCTGGGAGAACTGCAAGCTGTCCACCATCGAACGGCAACTGCTGCGCGTGGTGCGCGAAGACGACCTGCCCGGCTCCGAGGCCCCGGCCGCCTGGTTGAGTTACCTGCGCGGCGGCAGCGCGCGCAACCTGCGCCGCGTGGCCGAACACAACCACCAGGATGTGGTGACGCTGTCGCTACTGATGCAACGGCTGGTGGCAGTGGACGCGCAGGAGCGCAATGCGCTGACGTTGGCGCGCACGCCTTGACCGGTCATGCGATTTAAGTGGGGAGTTAGTGCAGGGCAGGAGGTTGGCCGGACTTGCCCCACGACAGGGCGCTTGACGCACGCTGCGTGCACTCCACGACCACCCGTCCGGCCATTCATTGCGGCGTGTTGAGCCACGTGGCGCGCCAGCCATGGGTGGATGCTTGCGGTGGACGACATGCAACGCCGTGATGGCGCACCGCAGGCGGCTGCGGGTCATTCCGATCAGGCCACGCAGTCGCCTCCACCGATGAATCGATGGGAGGCAACGTCGGATGCGTATGCAGGTAACGCGGCGGCGCACGCCGCGGCACCTGCACGCAGGGCACTGCAACGCGGCTGATCGGCCGCCCCACCGCTCCCGGCGCCGGCTTGCCGGTGCAGGCGCGTGATCTCTCGCAATCCCTGACGCTGCCGAGCGTGGCTTGGGCGTCTGCATGCCGCCCCAAGTGCTCAACCTGCCAACCGAAGCGGTGAGCTTGGAAGGTCAATCCGTCTCGGTCTGCCTGGCCTGCTCATTGAGATAGTGGGTCACAGGCGCGCCACGGTATTTGTCGGTCAGCAAACCAAGCGCTTTGGCGCGCTTGTCCAGCGCACGCGTTGCTGCAGGGTCATTGACCATGTCTACGGTGTGATCGTGTTGCTTGCCTTCGCGAACCGCGGCGATGTGATTCGGGTCGGCGGGGATGGAGCTGGCCTGAAATTGCTGGGTTCGCTGCTTTACGATCTCGGCGTCCCGGTTGATATCGATGGGCGTTTCCGGCGGCACGTCGAGTTCATTGCCGGTATGGCCCCGGGCCAGCGTGCGGTTTTCCAGGATGGCGAGCAATTCGGCCTCGGGCTGATCGGTCAACAGGCTTTCGCCATCGTCGCGAAACGCGCCGGCCGTGGTGCGCTTGACGCCGAATTCCTCGTTGGTGAGCTTTTGGAGTTCACCGAAGTTGCGGTAAACGTAGTAATCCTTGTCTTGATTGGCGCGCGGCACGGAAAAGTCCTCATACCGGTAGCTCACCGAATACGCGGCCTTCGCGTAGGCCGAGTCCGGCTGGCGCATCCGCGTCCGAGCCATTTCCATGGCCTTGCCGGCATCGCTGTCGTCGGTGGCCACCGCCTCCACGATCACCGGGCGCATCTTGGTCCAGCTGTCCAGCCACTGCATTGCGGTGTCTGCGAGCCCGGCGGCGCCCTGCTCATTGCTTTGAAAGAAGCCGCGCAAGCGTTCGTCGTTCAACATGCCCTGGCTCAAGACCGGCACCACGTTGATCTTGGCCAGCAGGCGATCCAGCGCGGCGCGGCGCGGCGCATCCTGCGAGTGCAACGGGTTGATCTGGTAGTGCTTGTACAAATTGGACAGGAATTGGTCAAAGCCGCCCGTGTAGTACTTGGCATAGACCTTGATCGCCGCAGCCTTGCGCAGGTCCGGCCGGCGCATCAGCAGCATCGCCACCGCTTCGCCGGTATTTTCCTTGCAGTCCAGCGCCACCGACATCGGCTCGGGCTTTTTGAGCACGTGCTCCAGCATCTGCTCCACACCGGCGATGGTCTGGTCGGTCTTGACGTAGTTTCCGTTAGCCGGGTTGCGAATCACCAACGGCATCTCACGCAGCTCGGCAAACGGCACCTGCGACACCAATCGGTTCTGCGGGTCGCCTGCCATGCGGCCGATGCTGAAATCGTGCATCAACACCGGCACGCCATCGGAACTGACTTCGACGTCCAGCTCCAGATTGCGGTAGCCCTGCTCGTAGGCATGATCGATGGACGCCAGGGAGTTTTCCGGAATGCCGGCGTGATTATCGAACAGCCCGCGATGCACCATGACGTCCTTTCCGAACGCACGCGTGCTGGGTGCTTCGAAGTAGTGGTTGTGCACGAGCGACTTTTGATGATTGCGCAACAGCACTTGCTTGCCTTCCAGCAGGCGATGGTCGTTGGCCTTGAAGAACCCGGCGCCACCGTCGCGGGCCGGCACCTCGTGGCCGTGGTAGCGCGCGGCTTGCTGCAGCTTGCGCCGCCCCGGCGTGCCTGCGGCAGGCTGCAGCCAGTTCGGCGTTGCCAGCCCGTGGCCGGAGAGATTCAACTGCTTGCCAAGCGCGGCAAGCGCCGGGTCGCTGAAGGTGTCGCCAGGCGCAAACGCGCGCTGCAGATTGAAGATGATGCGACCTTGTTGTGCATCGATCAGCACCGGGCCTGCGGCCGCACGTGCGCGTGCGGGCAGCCCGCGCGACATGGCATTGAAGGCGGCGGTATCCAGATACACCGGCTCCAGTGTGCCGGCGGCAAAGCGTGCGGCAATGCTGTCGGGTTTGAGCGCCGTGCCGGCCTGCGCAAGATGCGTGGCAAGCTTGGCTTGCAGGGTCTGCACGGTGATCTGGCGCGCCTGCACTTCGGCCAGACGCTGCTCTGAGAATTCGCTGTCGAGCGCCACCAGGGCCGGCTTGCCGGTCATCGCGCTGTCGTTCAACGGCACCAGCGGGGGCATATTGGTGGCGCGGCGACGCGGCCTTTCTCGCAGTGGCGGAGTGTTGCCCGGCATGTGCGGCACCTGCGTCGGGCTGATCGCACTGGTGTGCGTCGGTAGTGCCGGCGCGGCAGTGTGCGCGATAGAAGGTTGCAGAGGACCGATACGCATGATGACCTCGAAAACGCGGCGGGCGGCCAGTAAAGCGCGTGGCATATGACAATTGGCAAATTAGGCGAAAAGTACCGCCCGGATGCGAAACGATGCCTGCGTTGCGCGCGTTGGCAGGCGTGCGGCGCAGGCATTGTTTGGACGCGTTGCCCAGCACTTGGCGCGTATATCGCCGCGCATGCGGTGCGCTAGAACAGCGTTTCCTTGAACGGCAGCATGGCCGCGCCCAGCACGGTGGCATGCGCCGTCACCTGCCCGACCTGCAGCGTGGGATACGGCAATGCAACGCCACGCCGCGGCGCAGGTTCGAAGGCGATGCGGGCGATCAGCCGTTGCGCAAGATCGGTGGGCAGCCGCGCGCCAAAAACAATCACACGCGGATCGATCAACGCAATGATCGCCGCCACCGCAAGCGTCACTGTCGGCTCCACTGCATCCAGCCACGCATCGATCTGCGGCCAGGCCGCATCGTAGTGCTGCAGCATGGTGTGCAGGTCCGGCAGCGCGTGGCCATCGGCGGCCAGCGCCTGGCGCAGGCTTTCCAGGGTTGGCCGGGCCATGCCGGTGATGGCCGAGATGCGCCCCAGTTCGCCCACATTGCCGTGCGCGCCGCGGCGCACGTTGCCGGCTGCAATCACGCCGGCAGCAAAGCCGTCGGAGATCGACAGATACACCAGGTCCGGCGATTGGCGGCCAATGCCGTACACGGCCTCGGCCAGGGCGGCGCAATGGGCGTCGTTGTCCATCCAGACCGGTAGCTGCAGGCAATCGGCGACAAACCGGTCCAGCTCCACCTGCATCCATTCCGCTGCCAGCGACAAGGGCGGATTGACCCGGGTGCCGTCGCCGATGCGCGGGCCGGTCATGCTCAGACCGACGCCGAACACATGCTGCCGATCCACGCCGGCCGCCGTTAGCAGCGCCTCCACCAGGGTCGGCAGTTGTGCACGCACCACCGCCAGCGTCAGCGGGAAGGCCGTGAGCTGGCGCATGCCGCGGACCTGGCCGGCGAAGTCGATCAGCACCACCGCAAAGCCATCGACCATCACCGACACCCCCACGCTGTATGCATACCCCGGCACCAGGCTCACCTGCGCGCTGGGTTGGCCACGGCCACGCCGCAACGAGGGCCGCAGCTGCAGCAGGCCGTGCGCCACCAGCGGGTCGACGATGCCCTTGATGCCGGGCACGCTGAGCCCGCTGGCGCGCGGCAGATCCGCACGCTCGAATTGCCCTGCCCTGCGGATCAGATCCAGCAGCAGGCGCTCGCTGGAACCGGCGGCCTGCCCATCGCTGCGGCGGCGGTAATGCGAACGAATGGCTGCGTTTGCGAACAAAGAGGGCATGCAGGGCGAAACGTCCGTCGTTGTCATAATTGCTTTAATTAAGCAGCTTAATTTAATCCGTCCGCGGCCCTGCGTTGGGGCCACCGACGTTGATATCGTGCCATGCGCCTGTTGCATCCCCCTTCCCGCCCCACTCGCATTGCCCCGTCTTGGCCACAGCCTCCGCATGCGCTGTCGCTTGCGCTGGGGCTGGCCTTGATCGGCTGGCTTCCTTCGCACGCCACCGCAGCCGACATGTCCGGCGGAGGCGACGCGCTGACCCTGGACGCGGTGCAGGTGCGCAACCCGTTCCAGTCGCAGAACACGCGCGCCATCGCCACCAAGCAGGCGGCGCCCACCATCGTCGATTCGGTCGCCGCCGACAGCATCGGGCAATTGCCGGACTTCAATGTGGGCGATGCGCTGCGCCGGGTCACCGGCGTGAGCACGGTCGAGTACCAGGGCGAACCACGCTATGTGACGGTGCGCGGCCTCAACGGCAACTACAACAGCATGCTGATCGACGGCTTTGCCTTCGCCAGCAACGACATCGGTAGCCGCCAGGCGCTGATGGATGTGCTGCCGGCCAACTTCGTGGACCGCATCGATGTGGTGAAGTCGCTGCTGCCGGAGAACGATGGCGGCGCGATCGGTGGTGTCACCAATCTGGTCACCGCCACCGGCTTTGCCCGGCCCGACGGCCTGCTGACCGCCTCGGCCAAGGGCGGCGCCAACCTCATGGGAAGCCGCTATGGCGGCCGCACGCCGGTGGGCGAAGGCGAGCTGAAATGGGGCAAGCGCTTCGGGCGTGACGGCCAGTTCGCGTTTTTGGGGGCGGCCAGTGTCTGGCGCCGTGAGATTTCGGTGCCGCAGCAGGAAAATGGCGGCGCCCTCAATTGGTACAACGCCGACGGCACGCGCGCGTCTTCGGCCTATGGCGGCACCGGCGCGGCGGTGCCCAGCGAACGGCGCTGGTACAACTACGACAACACCCGCGAACGGCGCAGCGTGACCGCACGCGTGGATTGGCAGCCGGATGGTCCGCTCAGCGGCCATGTGTCCGGCTACACGTTCGACCAGCACGAATCTTCCGACCGCAATGCCCAGGTCGCCCAGGTGCAGAACAGCGCGCGCCTGACCCGCAGCGGCCCGCAAAGCGGCACGCTGGACAATCTCAACCAGCTCGTCGAGTTGGGGCAGCTGCGCTGGAAGCGCGGGCTGTCCGGCATCAACGGCGAATTGCTGGCCGAGCTGCCTGACCAGTGGCGCGGCGCGCTGCGCGCAAGCACCTCGCGCGCCACGGTGGACAACCCGCAGACCTGGGACCGCTTCCAGCAGAATGGCCTGGCTTACGGCTTCGATTGGAATGGCACCCTGCCGGCATTCACGGCCCTGGACCCGGCCCTGGCCGACGACCCGACCCGTTACGCCAACCTCAACCACCAGCAGGAGCGCACGACCTACGCCGAACGGGTGAGCGACCTGCAACTGGAGCTCCGTCGCAACATGGACGAAGACAGCCAGGGGCTGGGACTGGCCTTTGGCCTGCGACAGGTGCGCACGCACATGCAGACCGCGTTCCAGCGCACGACCTGGAGCGGGTTGCCTTATTCGCTGGCCGATGTGCTGGGCAACCCCACCTGCGCCCTGGGTTGCAATGGGCCCATGTTGATCATCGACCCGGACCTGGCCGACGCGCGCTGGGATGCGGTGTCCGGCCAGGCGCGCGGCGTGGCGGACATCACCGCGCAGAACAGCGGCACCTACAGCGTGGATGAGCAGGTGCGCGCCGGCTTTGCACAAGCACAGTGGCGCGGCGAGCGCTGGCGGTTGGCCGGCGGCGTGCGCCTGGAGCAGACCCGCTTCGGCAGCAGCGGCCAGCAATTGAGCGGCACCGTCTGGGCGCCTGTCAGTGCGCAACGCACCTACCGCAACTGGTTGCCATCGCTGGCCGGCCAGGTGCAGACCAGTGCCAACGGCACGTTACGCTTCGGCGCCTCGCGCTCGATCGGGCGACCGCGCCTGGACCAGATGGCGTTGAACGGCGGCGTGCTCACGCTGGGCAGCAACCCGCCCACGCTCAACCAGGGCAACCCGGACCTGCAGCCGCGTCGCTCGCAGAATCTGGACCTTGGCCACGACTGGACGTTCGACGACGGTGGCAGCCTGCTGTCGATCGCGCTGTTCCACAAGACCATCGACAACGAGATTTTCCGTTACGGCCAGCTGCAGAGCATCGACGGCGAGCAGGTGCTGGTCACCCAACCGCGCAATACCGACCGGCCGGTCCGCATGCGCGGCGCCGAACTTGGCGCGATCAAGGAACTGGGCCCGTGGCTGCCCGCGCTGGCCGGGCTGTCGGTCGGTGCCAATGTCACCTTCCTGGACGTGGACTACCCGGTGGTGCTCGGCGATGGCAGCCGCACCACCTTGTCGGTGCTGCCGCAGCAGCCCAAGCAGCTGTGGAATCTGACCCTGAACTACGCCCGTGGGCCGCTGCGCAGCACCCTGGCCTGGAGCCGTACCGGCGAGCTGTGGGACGACCGCTACCCCAACTACAGCAACCAGCAGGAGTTTTATCGCAACCGCTACCAACAGCCGCTGGACCGTCTCGACCTGAAACTGGCCTGGGATGTCTCGCCGGCAGTGGCAGTGAGCCTGGATGTGCTCAACCTGACCGGCCAGGGCTACGAATACCGCATCGGCCGCCACCAGGAATACGTGCAATCGGCCTGGAAAATGGCACCTACCGTGATGCTCGGCGTCAACGTCAAACTCTGAGGGTTTTCCCATGTCGTCGTTTCTGGACACACGCATCAGCCGCCGTCGCCTGATGGCTGCCGCCGGCACCTCGCTGCTGGCCACCAGTCTCGCCACACCGGCCATGACGCCACCGCCCTCGGATGTGGGCCGCAAGTTTCTGCGCTCGCGACGGCCGATGCCGTTTGCCGGCAATACCTTCGTGGGTCATCTGGAACAACAGGGCGATGGCTACGACAGCTTCGACCGCGTGCTGAACATCTACCGCCAATTCCCCGAGCAGCGCTTTGCCCACAAGTTCGCCGTGCTGCCGCCGAGCAGCTACCACGTGACCTTGTTGGGCGGGGTCAACGAGATCGATCGCGCGCGTGGGCCCTGGCCGAGCGATCTGCCGCGCGACCATGCCTTGGCAGATATCAACGCGGCCTATCTGGCGCGGTTGAAGGAGCGCGCCGCGCCGCCGCTGGGCGCTTGCCGCTTTCTGGTCAACCCCACCGCAGCCAGGACCGGCAATAACGACAATCTGCTGATTCCGTTGAAGCCGGCCGACACGCAAACCGCGCAGCGCCTGGAAGCTGCGCGCCAGGCGCTGATGCAACTGACACGTTTGCAGCGCCCCGACTACACCAACTTCCAGTTTCATATTTCGCTGGCCTACCTGTGCGACACGCTGGATGCGGCAGAACAGACGGCGTATCGCTCCGCGGTGCGCGGCTGGCTCACACAGCTGGCAGCCGCGGGGCCGATCACGGTGCCACGCTTTCATTTTTGTACGTTCAACGACATGGACGCGTTTCGCACGGTGCAAGAGGTCTGAGGTTGCGTGGAGTCGGCGGCGCAGCGATGTGCGCCGGCCACGTGGTTTCAGAACTCCCCGCCGCGCGCAGAGCGCTTGGTTTTCTGCCTGGCGTGCTCGGCAAAGGCCTGGCGCTGCGCTCGTCTTGCGCATCGCCCGCTACCGGTGCGCTTGCGTCACCGCCGTGGTCATCTGCCACGCGGCACACTCCTGCTCGAACTCGGCCAGCGTCAGCAGCCCCATGCAGGCATGCGCACCGATCGGCAACCGATGCCCGGCGGCAAGTTTGCGTATCAGCAAGACCGCGGCGAAACACGGAATTTCCGGGCCGTGCAGCATCGCGGCGGTGAGGTCCCAGTGCAGCACCAGCGGGCGGCTTGCCCCGTCCGTGCCATCGCAGGTGCCGCGCAGCTCCACGCGCATGCCGCCCAGATCGGTGCCGAAGCGGTCGAACCAGCGCCCGGCGTTGGCAAACACATCGGCCAGGCGCTGCATCGGTAGCGGCACGCCGCGTCGACGTAGCCAGGCGACGCCGGCCAGGCAGCGCTGCAGGAACGGCACTTCCAGCGCCGCACGAAATTGCACGGTCTGCACGCCGGGATAGCGCTGCGGCAACAGGTCGTGATCGGGCACATCGCACGGCGAGGCCAGGCGTGGGGCGAGCTGCGCGAAGTGCACGCGCGTGGGGCGCGCCCAGCCCACCACCTGCTGCCAGCGGCCGGCGTGCCACCAGTGGAAGGGCGTGCCGCAATACGACAGCACCGCACGCACCGTGGCCAGGCCCAATGGCGTGCCCTGTGCGGGCGCGATGACGATGCCGATCTCGTGCAATGCCGAAAAGCGCGGCAACAGCGCATCGATCACCGCGCTGGACAACGCCGGCAAGGTACTGGCGCCGCTGATCGCCACGCGCTGGGCCTGCCGCGCGGCGGCATCCATCGCCGCGGGGAAATCGCGGACGAAGGCGCGGCCATCGGCCAGATCGATGTAGTGCATGCCGGCCTGCAGGCAACAGCGGGCCACCGCGTACTCCTGTCCCTGGAACGGCCCGGCGGTATGCACCACCGCATCGGCACCGGTGGCCGCCAGCTGCGCAGGGAAGTCGCTGGCATCGATATCCAGGCGACAGGTGGAGATGCGACCGGGTGCGGCACCCGGCCATTTGGTCGCGACATCGCCCGGATGCCGCCCTGCCGCGATGACATGGATCTGCGCCGTTGCCGCCAGCGCACGCACGATGCGTGCGCCGAAATGACCGAAGCCGCCCAACACCACTACCCGATACGTCATGGCCTGCCCGCCGCCTGTGTCTGTGCACAGTATCGGCGAGCGCACCGTCATCTGCGCTTGTGCTGTTGCGCGAGGGCACTCTGCCACTAACCGTCGATACGCGTCGCGCGCCCGCTTCTCAGTGCTTCGCGCAATACCTTCAATGCCTGCTGCGTGGCCAGGCGGGATGCACCGGCCTGCTTGCTCGCCAACTCGGCCTGCCGTTGCGCCAGTGCCTGTTGCTGCCTGGACAACGCCTGCAGCGCATCGGGGGTTGCAGGCGGCTGCGCCGAGGTGGAGGTCGTGGCCGATGCGGTGCGTGTCGAGGCCTGCAGCAGGCGCGGCGCGGCATGCGCAGACAGCTGCGCGGCGAGTGCGGCCTGCCGTTCGCTCAAGGCCTGCTGACGTGCGGCCAACCCGGCTTGCGCGTCGGCCAATTGCCGGCTGCGCAGATGCGCCACGGCCAGCTGATGGAGCAACGTCGGGTCGCGCACCAGGTACTGCTTGCCATCGGCGCGAAACCACAACACCCGTCTTCCATCGCCAGCGTAGCGGCGCGCCGTCTGCAGATCATCGGGCGTGCCGTGCATCACTTCGCGATCGCCATGTATCAGCACGTAGGCATCGCCTTGGCTCTGCGTGTTTGCAATGGCATGGCCGCAGGATGTCGGCATGCCCATGCGCGGCCGTGCCGGCACAGTAACTGCAGTCGGTGCAGCGGGAGCGACCGGTGGCGCTGGAGAAATGGCAGGCGCAGCGGGCGCTGCTGGTGCCGTCCGGGCACCGGCGACGGCAAGCGCAGGCGTCATCGAGGCGGCCGGCGCTAGCGAAGCGATCGCAGGCGCGCGCCGTGCCGCGACAACCGGCGCGGTTCGCGCAACGGTACTCTCCGGTGTGACTGGCGCAACCGTTGCAATGCCATCCACAGGCAAGACATCGGCAATGGATGCAAGCTGCGTTGTTGCTGACGCAGCAGAACCAGCAAATACCGGTGCAGCAGGTGAGCTGCGCACACCGGCAACTGCAGGCACGGCAGAGGCGTGTGCGATGGCCGCGCTGCCGGCAACTGCGGCAAGGGCCAACAGCAACGCCGAACGCAGGCACAGCACGGGGGAAGTGGTCTGGATCATGTGAGATCTCCACGAAAGGCACAGCGAGTTGAGTGCCGCCTGCGCAGGGCACGCAGGCGGATGGAAACAGCGATCACGCGGCCACGGCGTTGCCGACGCTGCAGCGTCGTGATGCAGGAGTACCGGGCTGTGGCGGGCCCGTGGTGATGCAGGTGCTGCCGTTACCCAGGCGATGCCAATGCAGTGCGCCGGCCGCTGCTTGGCGTCGGGACCTGCGCCGAAAAGCAGCGAAAGGTGACTCCACTCACCGCCCGGTGGGTGCCGGGCGGTGCTCTGAAATGGCATGTACCGCGCCTACACTGCGATTCCGATCGCGCTGGCCACGCCCACCCGACGACTGCTCGCGACGCTCTGTTCTCCGCTGTTACTGCGGCCGCACGTGTGCCGGCCGTGCACGGCCGGATGTGCAGCGGGCTGCACGCCATGCGTTGCTGCTCCGTGGCCAACGGAACCCCATCGCCGCGGTAACGTGCGGTCTACCGCGAGCCGCGCTGGTTCTCCCTACTGGACCGCTGCGGCAGCCGGCAAACCGGTGCGAACAGCTGTCGGCGATGGCGATCGGCTGGCGTAATGCGCGCGCCAAGAAGCAATGCGTTCCCGAACCTGCACGTGGTGCATGCCAACTGCTGGTACCGACCATGCGCCCCTGACGGTGAGCGCAGCGGTCTGGTCGATCGCGCCTAGTTGTTCTTCGCCCGCTCTGCTTCTGCTTGCGCTTGGTCTGCCTCTGCTTGCGCTTTTTCGGCCTCGACCTGCGCTTGCGCTGCCTCGCGTTGCGCTTGCGCCGCTTCCCGTTGCCCACGTTCGGCCTCGGCGCGGCCCTGAAGAGCGGCCTGCTTGGCCATTTCGACCTGGTGCCGCGACAGCGCGTCCGCCTGGCGCACCGCGGCCGCATACGCGTATTGCGCCTGACGATGCTGTTGCGTCATTTCGCGAATCTGCTGCTCGGCTTGCCGCGCTTGCTGTTGCGCTTCCTGTTTGGCCTGCGCCAGTTCCGGGCCTAGCGAGGCCAGTTGTTCGCGTGCGTCCTGCAATGCGTCCTGCGCGGCCTGCATGCGGTCTTGCTGCAGTTCAAGGTCGTGGTTGTCGGCAGCGAGCGCATCGTGCACGGCGGCTTGCGCGTCACGGCTGGCATCGCGGCGGATGCGGTCCAGGTCGAGATTCCAGCCGCTGTCTATCGGGTCTGCGTCCTCGTCATGCAGCGGTTCGGCGCCCAGCACATCGGCGATGACACCGTGCGTGGCAGGGGCGGCCACTTGCGCCGGCGCAGCTGGCAGCGCCGGCAACGCGCGCATCGGCGCTGCGGCGTCGGCAGGCTCCGCCGTGCTGCTGACCTGTGCACGCGGCGCTGCCGGGGCCGTCACCACGACCGGCTGCATGCCGGCAGACGTCACCGGTGCCGGCACCGGCATGGCCACCAGGCGCAGCGGCAGCACACCGCAGACCGCCACCGCGGCCAGAATCATCGCGGCAGCCAGCCGCGGAAACGCGTGGGTGTCCTGCAACATCGACAGCCTGCGCTTCAAGCTGATGAACGAAGGCGAGGCACTTGCCACGCCACCGCGCGGGCGCGGCGCCACACCCAGTTGCAGCAACAAGCGGCCGTAGTCGTGGCGGCAATGGCGGTGCCCGGCGACCACGGCGGCATCGCAGGCGGCTTCGCGGGCGATTGCATATTCGCGCGCGGCCAGATGCACCAGCGGGTGGAAGAAGAACAGGTGCTGCGCCAGCGCCGGCAGCAAGCCCCACCACAGATCGCCACGACGCAGATGGATCAGTTCATGGGTCAGTGCCATGTCCAGATCGTCATCGGCCATGTGCGGCAAGCGTGCAGCGGGCAACAGCAACACCGGTTGCCACGGGCCGATCAACTGGGGCGAATCGATCTGCGCCGACAACCGCAGCGCCGGCGGGCGCGACAAGCCATGCGCTTCAGCAGCCATCTGCAACGCCTGCACCAGGGCGCGGTCGTTGCAGGGCTGCGCGGCGCGCACCAATGCACGGCTGCGCAGATAGGCGCGCGCCGTGCCGGCGGCCAGCACCAGCACGCCGGCCGCCCACAGTGCCAGCAATGCCACCGGCCAGGTCGACCACGCGCCAACCTGCATGGCCTGCGCGGTGACGCCTGCATGCGCGGCCGTGGATGCCGCGGCGGTGGCGTTTGCCAGTGGCGCCAGGCTGTCGGCCGAGCCCAGCGCCGTGGTCACGCTGTGCGCCGGCAGCACCGGCAACTGCACCGGGTTGCTCCACACCAGGCCCACCACGGCCTGCACGCCCACCAGCCACCACAACCAGGTCTGCGTGGCTGCCGGCAGGCGGCGCACGCCGCGGCACAGCGCCCATACCACCAACACCAGCACCGCGGTCTGCACGCTGGTGGCGCCAAGCTTCCATAACACCGCTTCGATCAGGGGCGACATGACTCAATCCTCCTTGCGCTGCGATTGCAGCTTGGCAACCAATGCTTCGAGTTCGGCCAGTTCGGTATCGCTGACTTCGGCGCGTTGCGACATCCACGCCACGAACGGCGACACCGAGCCCTGCAGGGTCTTCTCGACGAACTGCCCCACTGCCCCGCGCACCACATCGTCCTGGCCGGCGGTGGCGCTGTAGCGGTACACACCCTCGACCTGCTTGCGGCGCAGGAAGCCCTTGGCCCGCAGCCGCTCCATCATGGTCAGCACGGTGGAGCGGGCGAGCCCGCGCGGCTCGCCGAACGCCCCCGCCACTTCGCCCACGCTGGCATGCCGCTGTTCTTCGATGTATTGCAGCAGGGCCAGCTCCTGGTCCCCGATGGTCTTGCCGCGCATGGCGCTCTCCATGACTACAGTTGTCGCTACCGTAGGCCTGACGACAGCTGTAGTCAATAGGTCGGATGGCAGGGGGACGTGTGGGTGGCCGTGGCGTCTGTGTGCCTTTGCCAAGGCCCGATGGCACGGGCAACCGCTTGCGCGCAGAAGCTCGCCACGTGCTGGCGGACCTGGCGCACGTTCAACAGAACCGCGCCACCGCCCTACCCCTTCAACACCAACGACGCGTCCGGATAGCGGGCGCAGATGAAATCCACGAAGGCGCGTACCTTCGGCGCTGCCAGGCGCCGGGAGGTGTGCAATACCCACAACGCCGGCGCCACGCCGGAGATCGTTCCCCACTGCAGCAATTGGCCGCGGGCGAGTTGCTGCCACGCGATCGACTGCGGAATCAACGCAACGCCGCCACCGGCAATCACCGCATCGCGCACCATCAGGAACGAGGAAAACCGCATCCGCGGAATCGGCTCCAGGACCAGGCGCCCACCATCCAGCGTCCAGGTCGTGGGCTCGAAGCTGGACATCACCACGCCGGGCACCGGATGCACCGCATCGCCAGACGGCATGGCGATGGACGGTGCGGCCACCACCACCAACCGGTCCTTGGCAAAGCAACGCCCGACCAGGCGGCTGTCCGGGCTTGGGTTGATGCGGATGGCGACATCGAACTGCTCTTCCATCAGATCGACCGTGCGGTCCTCGGCCACCACCTCCAGCGTGATCTCCGGATAGGCCGCACAGAAGTCGGCGCCGATGTGCCCCATCGCCAGTTGGGAGAACAACACCGGGGACGCCACGCGCAAGCGGCCGCGCGGCGATGACAACCCCTCGCGCGCGGCTGTCATCGCCTCGGCCACCTCGCTCAGCGGCACCTGGGTGCGCTCCATCAACTGCTGTCCTGCCTCGGTGAGCTTGAGTCCACGGGCACTGCGCTCGACCAGGCGCACCCCCAGCTGTTCCTCCAGCTCGGTGATGCGCCGCGACAAGGTCGCCTTCGATCTGCCGCTCGCGCGGCTGGCCTTGCCCAGCCCCTGGTTGGCGGCCACCAGCGAGAAATCGATCAGGGCATTGAGGTCCATGCTGTTCCACATCTGAAACGGGATGTCTACATCCTGGCGTCTTCGTACTGGCAGTGCAACGGCATATCGTTGCCCCACCCACCAGGCGGCCGCACCGGCAGCAGCACCACCGCACCGGCCGCTTCGCTCCGATCCAACCGTCCATCCAACGCAGGAGATTCACCATGAGCATTCTCGTCACCGGTGCCACCGGCACCGTCGGTTCCCTGGTCACCCAAGGCCTTGCCGACGCCGGCGCGCAGGTCAAGGCGCTGGTCCGCCAGCAAGGCAAGCGCTCCTTTCCGGCAGGTGTCACCGAAGTGGTGGCCGACCTCACCGACGTCGCATCGATGCGCGCCGCACTGGCATCGGTGCGCACGCTGTTCCTGTTGAATGCGGTCACCCCCGACGAAGTGACCCAGGCGCTGATCGCATTGAATCTGGCCAAGGAAGCCGGCATCGAGCGCATCGTGTATCTGTCGGTGATCCATGCCGACACGTACACCAACGTGCCGCACTTCACCGGCAAGCACACCGTCGAGCGCATGATCGAAAGCCTGGAAATTCCGGCAACGATCCTGCGGCCGGCGTACTTCATGCAGAACGAAGGCATGGCGCAGCAGACGATCACCGAATACGGCCTCTACCCGATGCCGATCGGCGCACAGGGCATCGCGATGATCGATGCGCGCGACATCGCCGATATCGCAGTGGTCGAGCTGCTGCGCCGCGACCGTGCAGACGGTCCGTTGCCACGCGTCACGCTCGACTTGGTCGGCCCGCAGGCACTGACCGGGGTGGATGCGGCCAAGGTCTGGAGCGCAGCGCTTGGGCGCGAGATCGCCTACGCCGGCGATGACGTGGCCGCCTTCGAAGCACAGCTGGCGGCGTACGGCCCGTCGTGGCTGGCCTATGACATGCGCCTGATGATGGCCGGCATCCAGCGCCTGGGGATGCACGCGGCAGAGGGCACGGTGGCGCAGTTGCAGGCGCTGCTGGGACGTCCGCTGCGCACCTATGAAGCCTTCGTGCGCGAGGCGACTGCGCCGGCGTGAGCGCAGGCGGCGTAGCAAACGCGGGGATTCTCGCGCTTGCTACGCGATGTGCGCGGCGTCAGGTCGGTTCGCGATTGCGTTAGTGCGCCTGCGCAGGCACCAGGTCGAAGATCTGTTCGGTTGCCGCATCTACCGCAGCGCGCGTGTACAGCAGCGGGAAATAGCGTCCCTTGAGCCATAGCGGTGCGAGGTCGCGATAATGCGGGCTGGCCGGGTCGCCGGACTGGCCGGGGTAATTCATGGCGCGAGAGTTATCCCAATTGCCCAGGTCGATGATCAATCGTGCAGAAGGACCGATCGTCTGGCGAAAATCGGCAGGGTCGTAGCTGGACTGATTCGGCGTATAAGGGCTGCCGCCCTTGGCGAACGGGCCGACATCAAGCAGCGCGCGATCGGCCCCGGCCACCGCGCTCATCGCATGCGAGATCTTGTTGGTATGCAGTTTGCCCCATTGCCACTGCGAGGCATCGGGGCCTTGCAGCGAGACAAGCGCCTGGTACGCACTGCGCAACGACTGCAGCAGCAACTGGTCGCGGCGTGCGGCCGGCGTTGCGCCGAACGCGGCGCCGGGATGTTCCAGCGCATCCAGCATGGCCGCGGCATCGGGCGCGCCGAAGCTGTCGGCCTCCGACGGCTGTAATCGCAACGCTTTGTATGCATTGCCCAGATAGCGACTGAACCAGACCTCTTCCAGCGCTGCGGCGGGCGACGCGGCGCTGACCTCGCCATTCCATGGCCGCAGCAGCGCCAGTGCGGCGCTGATATCAGGGTCCTGCGAACGCAGCGGTCGCAACAATGCGGCCAGGCGTTGCGCGGGCAACGAGACCTGATCGTTCTGCAGTTTTTCCGAATCCTCCAGCGTCACCTTGGGCAGCTGCGAGAGCACCTGGGTGATGCGGGCATGGCGAGCCTCATTGGCCCACTCGAAGCCGAGTTTGCGCTGCGCAACCGGGTAGCCGGCGGGCAGGTTCATCTCGTTGGAGGTGGTGATGAAGCCGGCTTTGGGATTCTTCGACCAGGGCAACACCGTGCTGTCCCAGAAGCCGTTCCATTCGTAGCGGCCATCGCCGGGCACGGGCAGCAATCCATCGCCGTGATCGCGGCGCGGGGTCATGCCGGCGGTGGCCCAGCCGATGGTTCCGCCGACATCTGCATAGACCTGGTTGACCGACGGCGCTCCCCAATGGGCGAGTGCGGCCTTGAACTGCACGAACGCGTTGCTGCGCAGGTAGCGTAGCGAGCCCAGATAGGGCGCCGCGCCGGGCTGGCTCCATACCGACCGCAGCGCATACGCCACATGTTTTTCGACATCGACATAGATCACCGGCCCGTGACGGGTGAATTGCAGCTCTGTTGTCACCGGCGCGGCGCCGCGCACGGCGATCTGTTCGTGCTCGCTGCGCAGCGGCTCCCATTTGCCCTGGTACCAGTACGCCGCGTTGTCGTCTGGACGCAACCGATACACGTACAGATCTTCCTGATCGATGTTGAAGATGGTCAGGCCGAACGCGCTGGTTCGGTTATGCCCGATCGCGATGCCAGGCGCGGTGGGCTCGCCGGCACCGATGATGTCCAGACCAGGGCTGTTGAGATGCACGAAGTAGCGAAGACTGGGCACGTTGTAGGCCCGATGCGGGTCGTCCGCCAGCACCGCGTGACCGGTCGCGGATTTCTGCGACGCGATGACCCAGTTGTTGCTGCCTTCGGCAGAGGCGTCCTCGTCAATGGCCGATGACGTCGATGCGATTGCCGCAAGTTGCGTGCTTGCGCTCAGCTTGGGGCTTTGCGTCGCCAGCTCGTAGACCTTCAGCACGTCTTTCGGCAGACACGGGTCCAGCCCGTCCGGCAGCGTGGTGGTCCAGGCCGGCTGCAGTCTCAGGCGTATCGCATCGACAGCCAGCGAGGCCTTGCAGGCGACGTTCGCACGCGCCACTTCGCTTTTGACATTGCGGCTCAGGCCGGTGGTGCGGATGCGCAGCACATCCTCCGGCGCCCAGCGTTCGGGGCGATACCCCAGCTTGTCGAATTCGTAGGGCAGTGCCTGCGGGTGACTGTCCAGCCATGCGATATACGCATTGATGCCGGCGACGAATCGGCCCACGTCGTGCCGGGCAGTGGGCCCGTAACTGCTCCATTCCTGTGCCATGTCGCCGCGATACAGAAACAGCCGCGCGGCACGGTCCTGTTCCACATAGGTTGGCCCGAACGCATCGGAGAGATGGCCCAGCCCTTTGCGGCGAAGTAGATCCAGCTGAAACAAACGGTCTCGCGCCACATTGAAACCCTGCACGAAGAACGCGTCGTCGTCGGTCTGCGCGTAGATATGTGCCAGGCCCCACCTGTCCACGCGGATCTGCGCCGGCCGTTGGAGACCTGCCACCGTCATGGTGGCTTGGCTGGGCGCGGGCGCTGCACGTGCAACCGAAGGCGGCAGCGCCGCGCAGGCAACGAATGCAAGCAGCAGCGGTTTGATGGTCATGCTACTGATCGTCTGGGTTGGAAGCAGGAGTCTGCACCTCTCGCGCTGCTGGGCGAGGCGCTGTCCGGAAACACTGGATTGGCAAGCGAATCCAGGTAGCCCAGCGTTGGCGCAGCGTGTCCGGCGCGCTGACGATCACCGGCAGACACGGGTGAGGCCCGTCTCTGACACGGTGCCGCGCAGCATCTTCATGCCATCCCGACAACGCCACCTTCACGCTTGCGGCATTCTTGCCCTGGAGCTTCCCGATGATCCGTATCCTCGCCCCACTCGCTGCCGCTGCGTTGTTGTCGGCCTGTGCCTCCAACCAGGTGGCGCAGGTGCAGCCCATCGACGGCGCCATCTCCGGCCAGTGCCATAGCGACAAGGTGCGTGGTGCGGTGGGTCTGGCGGCGGCCGCGCAGACCATCGAACGTGCACGCGTGGATAGCGACAGCCAGCGCGTCATCGTGCGCCGCGGCGAGCGCGCCAGCGGCGGCACCACCGCCAGCGGCCTGGCCGACCCGGCCCAGGGCGCCAGCGAAAGCGGCGGCGATCAGCTCACCATCGAAACCGGCCCGAACAACAGCATCACGGCCATCTATTGCGGCTGAGGATTCGGGATTCGGGAATCGAAATTCGGGATTCGGTACGGCACTCGCTGCTGTCTGCGTCCCGAGGCGGCCACCTGGAATGGTTGACACCGCGTCGCTGATCGTCGCCAGGCGGACATGAGCGACGCGCAGGAACCGGCGTGCGCGCGGTACGTGATGCCCGCACACGCCGACACCCTGGCTGTGACGAATGCCGTGGCGTGTCAGCCTCGGGCGCTTACGCCGACTTGCGCCTTGCCGCAGACGTCGTCTGCGTCTTGAGCCTCCTGCGCGAAGCGCTCAAAAACTTCAGCGTGGCCGCTTCCCACTGGCGCTCGCCACGCACACCGGTGGCCATGGCCTGCAGCTGGCCCGCACGCCAGCCTTCGAAGACGCATGGGTCGATGTAGGCCTTGCGACACACCGAGGGCGTATTGCCCAAGGCATCGGCCACTTCGCGGATGACATCGTTCTGCACTTGCTTGAGCGCACGTTCGCTGCTGCGCTCCGGCAGCGGCAGCCGGGCCAGGCGTTGCAGCGCGGCCAATGTGCCGCCCCAGGTGCGGAAATCCTTGGCGGTGAAGTCTTCGCCCATCGCCTCGCGCAGATAGTCGTTGACCTCGCCCGAATCCACCGGCTGCAACTGGCCGTCGTCGTCGCGGTACTGGAACAGCGACTGCCCCGGCAGCTGCTGGCATTGCCGGATCAGTTTGACCAGTTGCTTGTCGTCCACTTCGATATCGTGATCCTGGCCGCTCTTGCCGCGGAATTTCAGCCGCGCGCGTCCGCCCTTCAGAAATTCCATGTGCCGGTTGCGCAGCGTGGTCAGCCCGTACGAGCGATTGCTGCGCGCGTATTCGGCATTGCCGACGCGTACCAGGGTGTCGGCCAGCAACGCCACCACGATCGCCAGCACCTTTTCGCGCGGGAATCCCGGCAGCACCAGATCGCGACGCAACCGCCGCCGCAACTTGGGCAGCGCAGTGCCGAAGGCGATCACGCGTTCGAACTTGCCTTCGCCGCGGACCTGCGCCCAGTCGGCGTGATAGCGGTATTGCTTGCGCCGCCGCGCATCGCGCCCGGTCGCCTGCAGGTGGCCATTGGGCTTGGCGCAGATCCACACGTCGGTATAGGCCGGCGGAATCGCCAGCGAACGGATGCGCTGCAAGGTGTCGGCATCGGCGATGCGTTGCCCGTCGGCATCGCGGTAACTGAAGCTCTTGCCGGCCTTGCGGCGACTGATGCCGGGCTGTTGGTCGTTGACATAGGTCAGCCCGGCCGCACGCGCGGTCGCCTTGGCCTGCGCCACAGCGGCTGCGCTTGCCACAGCGGCCGTGGCGACGGCGGCGCCGGTGGCGACCGCCGCGAGCTTGCCGGCGGTACTGACGGCGACTGCGGCATTGCGAACAACACGTTTGGCTTTCATTGCGCACAGGTCGAGGGACTGGCCGCGATTGTTGGCCGCAGCAAGACTAGGCTGCGTCAACGCTACGACAACGCCGTGTGCGCAAGCCATGCCCGTCGCGTGACTTTGTGCTTATGCTTGGGCATCCCCCCTTTGCTGGAGTGATCGATGCGCGCTGTTCTACCTGTTGCTCGCCTGACCTGCACCCTGGTGATGCTGGCTGCATTGACTGCCTGCAACAAACCGCAACCCGATGAGCAGGAAGCCGTCACCGCCAAGGCCCAGCACGCGGCCGAACAAGCCGCTGCGCCCGCACCGGATGCAGCGCCGGAAGCGCCGCCGATCGGCACTTGCGATGCCACCCAGGTGCAATCGCTGGTGGGCCAGCCGTTGACCGATGCGGTGGGCGAACAGGCACGCAGCGATGCCGGCGCCAAGTCGGTGCGTGTGCTCAAACCCGGCCAGATGACCACCATGGAATTCAATGGCGAACGGCTCAATCTGGAAGTGGACGCCAAGAACGTGATCACCTCGGTGCGCTGCGGCTGAGACGGCCTTGGCGCCTGTCGCAAGACCGGCGCCAAGCCTGCTGGCACAAGGGGTTGCAGCGGTTCTCGTTGCAGCTGTAACGGTGTATTGCGGCACCGCATCAACTGTGGTCTAGTCGATCATCCGGTGACCTCTTCGAACGCTCCACGGATCGAGCGCTGCGACGTCGTCGCCGCTCTCCTAAGATCGCAAAGAGGCAGACATGGCCCCCCGCACTCGCCAAGGGCTCAACGACGACGGTCTCTACAACAGCGTGCGCGACGAGCGCGACGCGTGTGGTTTTGGCATGGTCGCCCAGTTGGACGACCAACCCTCCCGCGCGCTGGTGGATACCGCGATTGCGGCGCTCTCGCGCATGACCCACCGCGGCGGTGTCGCCGCCGACGGGCTCACCGGCGATGGCTGCGGCCTGCTGATTCGCAAACCCGATGCGTTCCTGCGCGGGCTCGCGCGCGATGCCGGCATCCCCCTGGGCACGCGCTACGCGGCCGGCGTGGTGTTCCTGCCGCTGGACGAGGCCGACGCCGCACGATGTCGCGCCGAACTGGAAGCGCAGCTGCAGGCCGCCGGCGTGCAGCTGCGCGGCTGGCGCGTGGTGCCCACCGACGACAGCGTGTGCGGCCAGCTGGCGCGCGACACCTTGCCGCGCATCGAGCAGGTGTTTGTCGATGCCGGTGCGGAGCAGACCGAAGACGGCTTTACCCTGGCGCTGTTCCTGGCGCGCCGTCGCGCCGAGCAGCAGCTGCAGGGCGTGCCGGACTTCTACGTCACCACCCTTTCGCCCAATGGCATCAGCTACAAGGGCATGGTGCTGCCGGACAAGCTGAGCACCTTCTACCCGGACCTGCAGCGCAGCGACCTGGCCTCCAGCGCGATTGTCTTCCACCAGCGCTTTTCCACCAACACGCTGCCGCGCTGGCCGCTGGCGCATCCGTTCCGGCTGCTCGCCCACAATGGCGAGATCAATACGATCGAAGGCAATCGCCGCTGGGCGCAGGCGCGCAGCAAGGTGTGGCAGACCCCGCGCTTCGACATTGCCGAATTCGATCCGGTGATCTCCATGCATGGCTCCGATTCGCAGAGCCTGGACAACATGCTGGAGCTGCTGATCGCCGGTGGCATGGACCTGCTGCAGGCGCTGCGCATCCTGGTGCCGCCGGCGACCCAGTCGCTGGAGTTCAAGGACGCCGACCTGGCGGCGTTCTACGAGTTCTACGGCCTCAACACCGAACCGTGGGACGGCCCGGCCGGCATCGTCGCCTGCGATGGCCGCTACGCGGCCTGCATGCTCGACCGCAACGGCCTGCGCCCGGCGCGCTGGATGCTGACCTCCGACCGCCACTTCCTGGTCGCCTCCGAGGCCGGCGTGTGGGAATTGCCGGCCGAGCGCATCACCCGCAAGGGCAAGCTGGGCCCGGGCGAGATGATGGCCATCGACCTCAAGCGCGGCGACCTGCTCGATTCCGATGCCATCGACCGCATCAACCGCGCGCGCGCGCCGTACAAGCAATGGCTGCAGCAGGGCGTGACCTACCTGCAGACCGAATTGATCGACCCCTCGCTGGTGGAAGAACCTTTCAGCGAACAGACCCTGCGCAGCTATCACAAGTTGTTCCAGCTCAGCACCGAGGAAGTGGAACAGGTGCTGCGCCCGCTGGCCGAGACCGAGCAGGAAGCCACCGGCTCGATGGGCGACGACACCCCGATGGCGGTGCTCAGCCGTCAGACCCGGCCGCTGTACGACTACTTCCGCCAGGCGTTCGCGCAGGTCACCAACCCGCCGATCGACCCGCTGCGCGAAGGCATCGCGATGTCGCTCACCACCCAGCTCGGCAAGGAGACCAATATCTTCCACGCCGGTGCGGAGACGGTGAACCACGTCATCCTCAACTCGCCGGTGCTCAGCCAGCGCAAGCTGCGCCAGCTGCTGAAGATGGAGCAGTACGTCGAGCGCAACCGCCTGATCGACCTGTCCTACAGCCTGGAAGAAGGCCTCAAGGCCGGGCTGGAGCGCATCTGCCAGGAGGTGGAAGCCGCCGCGCGCGACGGCGCGGTGATGCTGCTGCTGTCGGACCGTTACCCGGTGCCGGACCGGCCGATGGCGCATGCGCTGCTGGCCACCGGCGCGGTGCATCACCACCTGTGCAAGGTGGGCCTGCGCTGCGACGTCAACCTGATCATCGAGACCGGCACCGCGCGCGACCCGCACCACATGGCCTGCCTGCTCGGCGTCGGCGCCACCGCGGTGTATCCGTACCTGGCCTACCAGACGCTGTTCGACCTGGGTCGGCGCGGCATCCTGCAGCTGAGCAAGGGTGGCGAGCAGTCGCAGATCGGCCGCCGCTATCGCAAAGGCATCTACAAGGGCCTGTCCAAGATCATCTCCAAGATGGGCATCTGCACCATCGCCAGCTATCGCGGTGCGCAGCTGTTCGAGATCGTCGGGCTGGACCCGGACGTGGTGGACCTGTGCTTTGCCGACACCCCGGCGCGTATCGGCGGCGTGGATCTGGCACGGCTGGACACCGAGGCGCGCGAGCTGACCGTGCGCGCCTGGAACGACCAGCTCAAGCCGGAAGTGGGCGGGCTGCTGAAGTACGTGCACGGCGGCGAGTACCACATGTACAACCCCGACGTGGTCATGACGCTGCAGCGTGCCACCCGCACCGGCGATGCCGGCGACTGGCAGAAGTACGTGGACGCGGTGCATGCGCGCCCGGCCTCCACGCTGCGCGACCTGGTGCAGCTCAAGCGTGCCGACACCCCGACGCCACTGGATCAGGTGGCCCCGGCCGAAGATGTGCTGCGGCGCTTCGACAGCGCCGCCATCAGCCTGGGCGCGTTGTCGCCCGAGGCGCACGAAGCGCTGGCCATTGCGATGAACCGCCTGGGCGGGCGCAGCAACTCCGGCGAAGGCGGCGAAGATCCGGCCCGCTACGGCACCGAGAAGCGCTCCAAGATCAAGCAGGTGGCCTCCGGCCGCTTCGGCGTGACCCCGGAATACCTGGTCAATGCCGAGGTGCTGCAGATCAAGGTCGCCCAGGGCGCCAAGCCCGGCGAGGGCGGCCAGCTGCCCGGCCACAAGGTCAACGAACTGATCGCCCGGCTGCGCTACGCCAAGCCCGGCATCGGCCTGATCAGCCCGCCGCCGCATCACGACATCTATTCCATCGAAGACCTGGCGCAGCTGATCTACGACCTCAAGCAGGTCAACCCGACCGCGCTGGTCTCGGTGAAGCTGGTGGCGCATGCCGGCGTCGGCACGATTGCCGCCGGCGTGGTCAAGGCCGGCGCCGACCTGATCACCGTGTCCGGCCATGACGGCGGCACCGGTGCCAGCCCGGTCAGTTCGATCCGCTATGCCGGCGTGCCGTGGGAACTGGGCGTGGCCGAGTCGCACCAGGCGCTGGTGGCCAACGATCTGCGCGAGCGCACCATCCTGCAGACCGATGGCGGCCTGAAGACTGGCCTGGACGTGGTCAAGGCCGCGCTGCTCGGCGCCGACAGCTTCGGCTTCGGCACCGCGCCGATGATCGTGCTGGGCTGCAAGTACCTGCGCATCTGCCACCTCAACAACTGCGCCACCGGCGTGGCCACCCAGGACGAGCGCCTGCGCGCCGGCTACTTCACCGGCCTGCCGGAGCGGGTGGAGCACTTTTTCCGCCTGCTGGCCGAAGAAGTGCGCCAGTGGCTGTCGTACCTGGGTGTGCGCTCGCTGGACGAGATCGTCGGCCGCACCGACCTGCTGGAACAGCTGGAGGTTTCGCCGCGCCCCGGCGTCAAGGTCGACCTCTCGCGCCTGCTCACGCATGCCCGCTACGACGGCAGCCACTGCGCCGCCCAGCGCCTGTACGAATCGCCGGACAGCCTGGCCACGCAGATGGATGGCCTGCTCGCCGATGCGATCGCGCACAAGAGCGGTGGCGACCATCGCTTCCTGATCCACAACACCGACCGCTCGATCGGCGCACGCCTGTCCGGCGCCATCGCGCGCGCGCACGGCAACCACGGCATGAGCGATGCGCCCTTGAACCTGCGCTTCCGCGGCACCGCCGGGCAGAGCTTCGGCGCGTTCAACGCCGGTGGCCTGCAGCTGGAGCTGGAAGGCGAAGCCAACGACTACGTCGGCAAGGGCATGGCCGGCGGGCGATTGGTGGTGCGTCCGCCGCGCGGCGCGCGCTTCGAGGCACGCAACACGCCGATCGTCGGCAACACCTGCCTGTACGGCGCCACCGGCGGCGAGCTGTTCGCGGCCGGGCGGGCGGGCGAGCGCTTTGCGGTGCGCAACTCCGGCGCGCTGGCGGTGGTGGAAGGCGCCGGCGACCACTGCTGCGAATACATGACCGATGGCATCGTGCTGGTGCTGGGCAAGGTGGGCCTGAACTTCGGCGCCGGCTTCACCGGTGGCCTGGCCTACGTGCTGGATATCGAACGCGACTTCGTGGACCGCTACAACCACGAGCTCATCGACATCCACCGCGTCTCGGCCGAAGGCTTCGAGAACCATCGCCAGCATCTGCATACGCTGATCAGCCGCCACCGCGAGCTGACCGGCAGCATCTGGGCGCAGCAGATCCTGGACGAGTTCCGCGACTACATCGGCAAGTTCTGGCTGGTCAAACCCAAGGCCGCCAGCATCGAGTCGCTGACGGAGTCGCTCAGGCGTGCCGCCTGAGTGACGGGATTGGGGATTCGCTCAAGCCATGCGACCTGTCGTCGCCTTGGCAAATCCCGATGTCCGAATCTCCACTCCCTGCTCTCACGCATCGAGATTGCCTGTTCGAGATTCGCACTGCGTCAGACCCATGTCGCCCGCTGTTGCGAATCCCCAATCCCAACTCCCGAATCCCAGCCCCTATGAGCCGCAAGCAAGCCTTCCAATTCCTCGACCTGCCCCGGACCATGCCCACGCGCATTCCGGTGGAACTGCGCACCTCCGGCGACTGGGGCGAGTTGTACGGCAAGTTCGACAAGGCCGATGCGCAATACCAGGCCGGCCGTTGCCTGGACTGCGGTAACCCGTATTGCAGCTGGAAATGCCCGGTACACAACGCCATCCCGCAGTGGCTGCAGCTGGTGCAGGAAAACCGCATCGAGGAAGCCGCCGCGCTATGCCATTCCACCAACCCGCTGCCGGAAGTGTGCGGGCGGGTGTGTCCGCAGGACCGCCTGTGCGAAGGCAGCTGCACGCTGGAGGAATTCGGCGCAGTCACCATCGGCGCGGTGGAGAAGTACATCGTCGACACCGCCTTCAAGATGGGCTGGCGCCCGGATCTGGGCAACGTGCAGCCGACCGGCCACCGCGTGGCGGTGATCGGCGCCGGCCCGGCTGGGCTGGCGTGTGCGGACCGGCTGGCGCGTGCCGGCATCGAGGCGGTGGTCTACGACCGCTATGAGCAGATCGGCGGGCTGCTGCAGTTCGGCATCCCCAGCTTCAAGCTGGACAAGTCGGTGATCGGCAAGCGCCGCGAGATCCTCGAAGGCATGGGCGTGCAGTTCCGCCTGGGCGTGGAGATCGGCCGCGACGTCAGCATCGAGCAGTTGCTGGGCGAATACGACGCGGTGTTCTTAGGGACCGGCGCGTATCGCTACACCGACGGCGGCCTGCCCGGGCAGGACCTGAAGAACGTGCTGCCGGCGCTGCCGTTCCTGGTGCAGAACAGCCGCATCGTCAGCGGCAACGACCCGCACGGCCGGCCGATCGCCGGCTGGGAAGACCAGCTCGCCCTGCCCGACCTCGCCGGCAAGCGCGTGGTGGTGCTGGGCGGTGGCGATACCGGCATGGACTGCGTGCGCAGCGCCATTCGCCTGGGTGCGGCCAAGGTCACCTGCGCGTATCGCCGCGACGAAGCCAGCATGCCCGGCTCGGCGCGCGAGGTGGCCAACGCGCGCGAAGAAGGCGTGCGCTTTTTGTTCAACCGCCAGCCGCTGTCGATCGAATCCGGCGCCGACGACGAAGCCATCGGCGTGACCGTGGTGGAAACCAAGCTGGGTGAGCCCGACGCCAGCGGCCGCCGCAATGCGGTGCCGGTGGAAGGCAGCGAATCGCTGCTGGAAGCGGACGTGGTCATCATCGCCTTCGGCTTCTCGCCCACCCTGCCCGATTGGTTGGCCTCGCAGGGCGTGGAAGCCGGCAGCAACGGCCGCATCGTCGCCCCGGCCGACGGCAACGGCCGCCTGCCCTACCAGACCAGCAACCCGCGCCTGTTCGCCGGCGGCGACTGCGTGCGCGGTGCGGACCTGGTGGTCACCGCAGTGGCCGAAGGCCGCGATGCGGCGGGAAGCATCGTGCAGCTGCTGGGGGTGAACGCGCAGGTCAAGGAGCCGGCTGCGGCATGAGGGTGATGAGGAGCATATGGATCGCGCCTAGCTCAGCAAGGCGAAGAATCTTTCCTACAGAGACCCCGAAGTCGCGCCTCAAGAGCTACGTGAGATAGAACTAGCAATACCTGAGCTGGACGTTGCGCCTCGCATTCGACATCTAAAGATCAACGAACTCAATGATGCCCGAGGGTACAGGCAAGCTGCGCTCTTAGCTTGGGCATGTCACATAACCTTGCGCTGCCCGTACGCTTCTCTCCGTCGAAGCGTGTGGCAGCCTGGTGAGAGAGAAGTGCACGGCACTTTGCATCGATTCATCTGAAGGAACTCGTTTCGGAATCACTCAACAGCCCGACCACTATTCAGGCGATTATTGCTGGTTTTGCGAAATCAACGTCTTGTTTTGCCGGGTTCTACACGTTCGGCTTCAACGAGAATCACTACAAGCCAAACCGAGACTCGGGTCGATTAGACGTAGACATGAAGAAATTAACCTTGCGGAGCCTGCCTAGCTCAGTTTTACCTGAGTACACATCAGTTTCGAAAATCGTTTATGAAAAAAACTGCTGCGTCGTACACTTGACCGCCCATGCCTCTAATAGGACTGTCCAAATCATTTTTAGCGATGTGGTCGGCGTAAAGATACTGGACGAACGCGATTTCTCTGAATTCTGGCGCTGCAATATGGAATCATTTGATGAGATAGAGGGAGCAACCGTCTCACAGGTTCTCTTTGGCGGTTGGAGCCAGCACGATGAAGTACTTGAGTCGTATATTCCAACAGGATTCTACGGCGAAGTTATGGAGTTTTTCATCGCTGACCACTCTGAGTGCATCAACGTTCTATGCACAAAGGAACCCTCTATCCACATCGTTGATTAGCTCGCCAGCAGAGTAGCGAGGTGTATTACCGTCCGCATCGACAGCGACGCAGACGGCAACATTACAGCGTGACGTAACAACTACTCAGGCCGCCTTATCCAGCGTGGCCATATCGATCACAAAGCGGTACTTCACGTCGCTCTTGAGCATGCGCTCGTAGGCCTCGTTGATCTGGTCGGCGCGGATGGTTTCGATGTCCGAGACGATGTTGTGCTTGGCGCAGAAATCCAGCATTTCCTGGGTCTGGCGGATGCCGCCGATCAGCGAGCCGGCCAGGGTGCGGCGCTTCATCACCAGGTTGAACACCGCCGGCGACGGGTGCGACTGCTCGGGCACGCCCACCAGCACCATGGCGCCGTCGCGCTTGAGCGCGTTGAGGAACGGGTCCAGGTTGTGCGGCGCGGCCACGGTGTTGAGGATAAAGTCCAGGGTGTTGTACTGCGCAGCCATCTGCGCTTCGTCCTTGGAGATCACCACTTCGCTGGCGCCCAGGCGCAGCGCATCGGCGCGCTTGCTCTCGGAGGTGGTGAACAACACCACGGTGGCGCCCATCGCCTTGGCGATCTTCACCGCCATGTGGCCCAGGCCGCCCAGGCCGACCACGCCCACCTTCTGGCCCGGACCCACCTTCCAGTGTGCCAGCGGCGAATAGGTGGTGATGCCGGCGCACAGCAACGGTGCCACCGCGGCCAGGTTGTCGCTGTGGGTGATGCGCAGCACGTATTTCTGGTCGACCACGATATGGTCGGAATAGCCGCCGTAGGTGTTCTCGCCGCCGCCGAACATCGGCCCGTTGTAGGTGCCGGTGAACCCCTGTTCGCAATACTGTTCTTCGCCTTCCTGGCAGGAGGCGCAGCTGCGGCAGCTGTCGACCATGCAGCCGACACCGGCCAGGTCGCCGACCTTGAAACCGGTGACCGCATTGCCGACGGCGGTCACGCGGCCGACGATCTCGTGGCCGGGCACCGAGGGGTACAGCGTGTTGTGCCATTCGTTGCGTGCGGTATGCAGGTCCGAGTGACACACGCCGCAGTAGGCGATGTCGATCTGCACGTCGTTGGGGCCGGGCGCGCGGCGTTCGAACACGAACGGGGCAAGTGGTTGATCGGCGGCCTGGGCAGCGTAGGCGTGGGCTGTGCTCATGGGAAAACTCCGGGGGTGTTGCGTCGTCGGCAAGGCGCGCCAACAACGGGAAGAAAGGGTCGGTAGCTTAAAACGCGCGGATGTCGCACTCCTGCGACAGTGCGTCTTACCTGGTCTCTTGCGAACGCGAGCGCAGCGGCATGATGCGCCTTGCGCGTGTTCGCACGCGGTCAAATCCGCGCCATGCGCGTGAATGGCGCACTAACGTGCGAGCTCCCAGACTCACGCAGCAGCAGATGGCGCTGCACCATCTGCGCTGGCCGTGCCCTCCCCCGCGGCCGCCCACGTCGATGCCGAAGGAGACTCCCATGTTCCGCACTCCCCCGCACTTTCCCCGCTTGCGCATCGCCGCGCTCGCGTTGACCTTGCTCGCCGCCACCCCACTGGTCCAGGCCAAGGAGCCGCCCGGCCCGAAGAAGGACACCGCCGGCCTGAAGTATGTCGGCGTCAATCTGTCCGGCGCCGAGTTCAACTCGCGCAAGAAGCCTGGCACCTTGTTCAAGGACTACACCTACCCTGCCGCCTCGGATTTCAGCTATTTCGCCGGCAAGGGCATGAATACGATCCGCCTGCCGTTCCTGTGGGAACGCGTACAGCCCGAGCTCAATGGCCCGCTGGACCAGGCCCAATTGGGCTTGATCAAGAAGTCGCTTGAAGCAGCCAAGGCCAACAAGCAATACCTGATCCTGGATCTGCACAACTACGCCACGTACAACGGCAAGCGCATCGGCACCAGCGATGTGCCGGCCGGCGCGTTGGCCGATCTGTGGCGCCGGCTGGCGCTGGAGTTCAAGGACGACAAGGCGGTGATCTTCGGGCTGATGAACGAGCCCAATGGCATTTCCGCACCCGACTGGGCCAATGCCGCGCAGGGGGCGATCAACGCGATCCGCAAGACCGGCGCGAAGAACCTGATCCTGGTGCCGGGCACCGCCTACACCGGCGCACACAGCTGGCGCAGCACCAGCTACGGCGTCTCCAACGCAAAGGCGCTGGAAATCCTCAAGGACCCGGGCAACAACCTGGCCTTCGAAGCGCATCAGTACCTGGACAAGGACTACAGCGGCACCAAGCCGGTGTGCACCAGCGACTCGGTAGGCCAAGAAAAGCTGCAGGGCTTCACTTCGTGGTTGCGCGAGAACAAGCAGAAGGGCTTTCTGGGCGAATTCGCCACGGCCAACAATCCGGTCTGCGACAAGGCGCTGGAAGGCATGCTGACCTACATGGAAAAGAACAGCGACGTGTGGCTGGGCTGGACCTGGTGGGCGGCGGGCGCGTGGTGGAAGCCGGACTATCCCTTCAACGTGCAACCGGGCAAGGACGGCAGCGACAAGCCGCAGATGGCGATCCTGAGCAAGTACGCACGCCGCGCCGGCAAGTAAGCAGCGGCGCAGCCAGAGGTGGTCGCAACCAGTGTTGCGGCCACTTTTTTGTCATTGCCGCAGCGCGTGGGGCCGCCTGCTTCGGAGAAGGGCAGACCGCCGCTGGCTCGCTGCGGGCAGCAGAAGGCAGAGGCAATCGCGCGCCAGCTCACGCGCTGCGTGTTGCCGATGTGCGCTGTTCGATGGCATGCAACAGCCCGGTATCGAGCGCTGGCCATATCGTCCATGCGCTGGTGCAACTTGCAGTGCGAGGCTGCCGTCTCGGCGACGCCCTGATGCGACGCCTGCGCGCCACGATGCATGGACGACGCGCGAGCGATCTCATCCAATCCGCGCTATCGCGTCGACGTCCGCACTACACCTGCGCACTGTCTGCCGCTGTGGCTGGCATTGCCCGGCGACAGCATCGCCAATCAGGCAACCCATCGTGATGGACAGATAGGCGCTGCAGCGCAGAGGCATTGCACGAATGCAGCTGCATTCGCCCGCGATGTACAGCACGCCATCGCGCAGGCGATGCGCGCCACTGTTCGAAGCGTGTGCAAACGGTGCGGTACGTTCGCGCCATGCGTGCGCGCTCTAACACAAGAACTGCGGGTCACTGCACAGCTTGGCCGATTGATCCCTCTCAACCGTGGTTTGTGCGGGCGTATACGCCTAGTCTGGTGATGGACGCGTTGCTGTCTTACATCGAACGAGCTCATACCCGCATCAGCGCGCCGTCCTTGCACAGGTCTTTCGCACGCAGAAGTCTCAGGAGTTCCCCCATGAAATCCCTCACCACGCGTACGCGCCGGCCGCGTTGCCGCGCGCTGTCTTTGCTATTGCTTGCCGTCATGCCGCTCGCGCAGGCGCAAAGCACTTCCGGCCTGAAGTATGCAGGCATCAATCTATCCGGCGCCGAGATCAAATCCTCACAAAAACCCGGCGTGCTCAACATCGATTATCACTATCCGGCGGCCGACGAATACGCCTACTTCGCCGGCAAGCACATGAACACGGTTCGCCTGCCGATCCTGTGGGAACGGCTGCAGCCAAAAGCGGGCGGCGAGCTGGATCCGGCGCAGCTGGCGTTGATCCGGCAGGCGGTCGCCAACGCCAAGGCGGCCAACATGTACGTGATCGTGGATGTGCACAACTACGCCAAGTATTACGGCCACACCATCGGCAGCACGAAAGTGCCGATCAGCACCTTCAACGATCTATGGCGACGGCTGGCGATCGCCTTCAAGAGCGACAACGCCGTGATCTTCGGGCTGATGAACGAGCCTTACGACATCGATCCGCAAGCGTGGGCAAGAGCCGCGCAGGCGTCGATCGACACCATTCGTAAAACCGGTGCAAACAATCTGATTCTGGTGCCGGGTGCGTTATGGACAGGCGCGCATAGCTGGTACTCCACAGTGGCCGGGCAATCCAATGCAGTGGCGATGGCATCCATTCGCGACCCGCTCAATCGGTATGCCATCGAAGCGCATCAATATCTGGATGCCGATTCCAGCGGCACCAGCGGCGGGTGCGTCAGTGCCACGATCGGAGTCGAGCGCCTGCGCAGTTTCACCGAATGGCTGCGCCTGAACAAAAAACGCGGGTTTCTTGCCGAGTTCGGTACCGGCAACACGGTCACCTGCAATCTCGCGCTCAACGGCATGCTGGGCTACATGGAATCCAACAGCGATGTGTGGATGGGCTGGTCCTGGTGGGCGGCAGGCGCGTGGTGGAGCAGGGCGTATCCGTTCAACGTGCAACCGGATGCGCAGGGGCGCGACAAGCCGCAAATGTCGATATTGAGCCCACGTGCGCGCCGGATTACCGATTAAGCGCGACCAACGCGCCCAGCAAATAGTCGTCAGCTGGGCGCGGATGGCACGCAAACCACACCGTAGGTGATCCACGCCAAGCGCCTGCCGCGCCCGCCTGACGCCTGCACGCGGGTGCTGTCGCTGCTGTTGGCAACGATAGCGCCAGTGCAGGCACGTGCGGGCGCCGCAGGCAATCGTCATCACACGTCGCTCTTCCATCCGGTAGCGAGCGCGCTTTCTACCGGGCTGAGCATTATCGCGATCGGACACTTTTCCTGGTCTTTTCGCGGAAAGATCGAGGCAGCCTATGCCTGCAACCTCGGTTGCACTTCAATGCGGCATGGCGTCATGGACATGACGTCATGCCACTGACGGCAGGCGCTTCTATACGACGCAAAGTCGACAGCACGGACGAACCCACGCCGCACTTGCGCAAATACCGGCCCATATCTGGCGCTTTTGTGCGGCCTATCAATCTCGACAACGCACTTTGCAGAGTGTGACTGCGATGCAGTTCGCATATTGGCGCTGAACTGGCCACCGGCAGCAATTGGGCACGGCTGATGCATTGACTTAGACCGATGCAGTGCATCGCACGTAACGCGCATGCACTTACCCGCATCGCCCCCGTCTGAGGAGTTGTGTCATGTCTGCTGTCTGCTTTTCGTTGCGCGCGCTACTGCGCTCTACGCTGCTTTTCATCGTGTTCGGTAGCCTGTCGCTGGCCCACGCGCAGACGCGCGCGCTCACCTATGCCGGCGTCAATCTTTCAGGTGCCGAGTACGCATCGTCCAAGAAGCCCGGAGTCCTCAACAAGGACTATATGTACCCCGCGACCAACGATTACACCTATTTCGCCGGTGTCGGCATGAATACCATCCGCCTGCCGATCCTGTGGGAGCGGCTGCAGCCCACCGCGAACGGCGAACTGGACCCGGCACAGCTCGCGTTGCTGCAGCAGGCGGTGGCACGCGCCAAGGCAGCCGGTATGTATCTGCTCATCGATATCCACAACTACGCCAAGTATTACGGCTACAAGATCGGCGGCCCGGAAGTACCGGTGGCCACGTTTACCGATCTCTGGCGTCGTCTGGCACTGGCATTCAACAGCGACAACGCGGTGATGTTCGGGCTGATGAATGAGCCCAACAATATTTCGGCCAGCGAATGGGCCGGCGCAGCGCAGGCCGCCATCGATGCCATCCGCAGGACCGGTGCCAATAACCTGATTCTGGTGCCCGGCGCATTGTGGACCGGCGCGCACAGTTGGTATTCCCCCACGAGCGATGGCTATTCCAACGCCACCGCGCTGACCGCCATCTACGACCCGCTCAATCGCTACGCCTTCGAAGTGCACCAGTATCTGGATGCCGATTCCAGCGGCACCAGCAGCACCTGTGTCAGCAGCACCATCGGCGCCGAGCGCCTGCGCAACTTCACGCAGTGGCTGCGCACCAACCGCAAGCGCGGCTTTCTGGGCGAATTCGGCACCGCCAACAATGCGGTGTGCAACCAGGCGCTGCAAGGCATGTTGGCACACATGGAAACCAATGCAGACGTGTGGCTGGGCTGGACCTGGTGGGCGGCCGGTTCGTGGTGGAACCTCAGCTACGCGTACAACGTGCACCCCAACAAGGACGGCACCGACAAGCCGCAGATGGCGATCCTGTCGCCACAGGCCGCACTCGCCACGCGTGCGCCGGTTGCGACTGCCGCAGCGCGCAGCTCCGCTGCATCGACCTCGGCAACAAGCACATCCGCTGCACGCACGACACGCTGATGCCAAGCAAAGCCGCCGCAAGGCGGCTTTTCCAGCGCACGCAGCGCGCGGGCACACGGCGTTGGCAAGGTGAGAAGCACACGCACGTTGCTGCGATTGCGATCGTGGATAACACACGATGCGTGCTCAGCCGCAACATCCGCGTCGATGTAAACATCGCGTGCATCGCAGGTGAGCAAGCACCTCGGCGTTTCAGCTAACTGAACTTTCGTTGCGGCCGCTTGCCCGTTTTTCACCTGATGGCGATAGGCCGCCCTCCAGCATGAGCGCACTTCACTGCAGGAGCATTCCCATGACACAGCGATTGATGAAGACCGCACTGATCGGCGCCCTTGCCTTGCTGTCGCAGGGTGCGTTGGCACAGGCGGCCGACAAGCCGGCCAAGGCGCTCACCTCCGGTGAGGTCACCAGCATGCTCACCGCAAAGGGCTACACCAAGGTGCACGACGTCAAGTTCGAGCATGGCGTCTGGACGGCAGACGCGCGTAGCGGCGACGGCAAGGACGTGGACGTGCACATCGATCCGGTGACCGGCCGCGTCTATGGCGACCAGACCACCTCCAAGCTCAGCGAAGCCGACGTGCGCGCGTCGCTCTCCACCGGCGGCTATGCCGATGTGCACGACCTCAAGTTCAAGGATGGCCTGTGGAAGGCCGATGCCAAGCGCAACGGGCAGAAAGTCGAACTGCACGTGGATCCGGAAGACGGTCACGTGGTGAGCGTGGAGAACGATTGAGTGGCGCACGTCTCGTTCGCCTGCCAGGCGGGTAGGGTAGATCGAGCGTCGCAGAGCATGCGCGATTGCCGCATGGCCATGCGTCCCATCCATGGGCTGAGATGTAAGGTCAGTGCAGCAGGCCCCTGATCGCGCAAGATCGCAGCTGCACGATGTGGCGTGGCTGATCGCCAGAGGCCTCATATGAGGCAACAATGCAAAAGGCCTCCGGTGGGAGGCCTTTTGCGTAACAGCTGGTTTCCGGCGATGGTCGCGCAAGGCAGGTCGCTGATGCAGTCGTGCCACACCGTGCGGCAGTGACGGCGCGGCGGCCTCAGCGTGGAGATTGGGCCTTGTGCGTTTGCGTGGCCGCGCTGTCAGCGTCGGCCGGCTGCGCGCTCGCCGCGCTCGCGCCAGGCTTGCCGGCCATCATGCGATCGCGCGCGGCCTTGAACGGGTTGCCGGGGTACCAGTTGGGCCAACGTTCGCCGGCAGCGACCTCCTTGCCCACGCCATAGACCACCTGCAGGTCTTCGATGGTGCCATCGAGCTTCCAGGTGGCGGCGTCGTATTCGTCGCCCGGGGCGTGATAGCGATGGCGTCCGTAGTCCTCGGCCGCGGCACGTCCGGCGGCAGTGCCGCCCTCGCGCAGGTCTTCGCCGCCATCGGCATACAACGCCGGCACGCCGGCCTTGGCGAAGTTGAAGTGATCCGAGCGGAAGTACGAGCCGCTTTGCGGGGTGGCTTCTGCGTGCAGGGTGCGCCCCTGCATGGCGGCGATCGGCTTGAGGATGTCCTCCAGCTCCGAGCTGCCCATGCCCACCACGGTGACATCGCGTGCGCGCCCGGCCACCGACATCGCATCCAGATTGATCACCGCCGCGATCTTGTCCAGCGGGAAGCTCGGGTTGGCCACGTAATACTTGGAACCGAGCAGGCCCGATTCTTCCAGCGTGACCGCCAGGAACACCACCGAGCGCGCCGGCTTGGGATCCTGGTGCGCGAATGCATCGGCGATTTCCAGGATGCCGGCCACGCCGGTGGCGTTGTCCACCGCGCCGTTGTAGATGTTGTCGCCGCGTTCGCCCGGATGCTTGCCCAGGTGGTCCCAGTGCGCCATGTACAGCACCGCCTCGTCGGCGTGGCTGGTGCCCGGCAGCACGCCGACCACATTACGCGAGGTCTTGGCCGCGATGGTGCTCTTGAGATCGACCGACCAGCTGGCCTTCAACGGCACCGGCTTGAAGCCGCGCTTGCTGGCGTCCTTGTAGGCCTGCGCCAGGTCCAATCCGGCGTTGGCGAACAATTGCTTGGCGGTTTCGGCGCTGATCCAGCCCTGCACCGGCAGACGCGGGTCGGGGTCGTCCTTGGCCGGCAAGTCGTATTGCGGGCCGGACCAGGAATTTTTCACCACGTCCCAGCCGTAGCTGGCGCCGGGCGTGTCGTGCACGATCAACGCCGCAGCCGCGCCCTTGCGTGCGGCTTCTTCGAACTTGTAAGTCCAGCGCCCGTAGTAGGTCATGCGCTTGCCATCGAACAACTTGGCATCGTCGGTGTGGAAGCCCGGGTCGTTGACGAACATCACCACCGTCTTGCCCTTCCACTCCTGGCCGGCATAGTCGTTCCACTGCTGCTCGGGTGCGTCCACGCCGTATCCGACGAACACCAGCTCGCTGTTGTCCAGCTTGACCTCGGCCTGGCCGGAGCGCGTGCCGACCACGATGTCGGTGCCGAAGGCGAGGGTGCGGGTCTGCTCGCCGCTGCGCAGGCTGGGCGCGGTGGATGCATCGGCGGTGGTTTCCACCATCGGCACTTCCTGGAACCAGCTGTCGCCATTGCCCGGCTGCAGCCCGATGCGCTGCATCTGGTCGCGGATGTAGGTCACGGTCTTTTCTTCGCCCGGCGTCCCCGGGCCGCGGCCTTCGAAGTCGTCCGACGCCAGTGTCTTGACCAGTTCGGCGAAGTCGCCCGTGGTCATTTCCGGGGAGAAGGTGTGGCGGCTGACCGGCGCGGTGGGCGCGCTCTCGGTCGGCGTCTGCGCGGCAGGCGCACCGGGCGCAGCGGCGGGTTCGCGTTTGCAGCCGGCCAGGGCCAGCGTCGCGGCCAGGCACAACAGGATCTTGCGGGGCATCGGAACTCCTCGTGCGGCGGAATCCCGATCTTAGAGCGTGCGTCGGACGGCGGGGTGAGCGCGCGGCTGCGTGTGCTGCGGTTGCATGGCGGGCCGGGCAGGGCGCCTGGAGCGGGCGCCCTGGATCCGGCGCACGCACCGGCAGGTGCGTGCTGCGTCGGTCAGTCCTTCGGTGCGACGTCGCTATCGAAGCTGCGCGCGGTGGCGCCGCTCACCGCGCCGATCTTGGCGCTGCGGTGCACGTACAGGTTGACCTCGCGCTCGAAGTGCAACGGCCCATCGACCACCGCATCCGGGCCGATCACCACGCGCGGCTTGCGCGAGGGCTGGAACGAAAAACCGAAGCTCGGCTTGCTCACTTCGATGCCGCCGCGCACATGCGACCCCACCCCGACAGTGATGTCGCCGTTGACCGTCTCGATGCCCTTGCCGAGCTCGGTTCCCACCAGCCCGATGCTGCCATTGACCGTTTCCACGCCGCCGCTGATCTGGCTGCCACGCTCGGCCAGGATGCTGCCGTTGACCGTCTCCAGCCCGCCGGACACGGTGACTTTCTGGCCCAGCGTGATCGAGCCGTTGACCGTTTCCACGCCACCGGTGCGCGCGTTGTCGCCGATGCGGATGCCGCCATTGACGGTTTCCACGTTCTTGGTTTGCGCACCGGCACCGATCTCGATGGAGCCGTTGACCGTTTCCAGGGCGCCGTAGGTCTTGCCGGCATCTGCGCTGATCTTGCCGTTGACCTTGCTGACGTCCTCCTCGGCCCAGGCGCTCGTGCAGACCAGTGACAGTGCCAGGAGGAGAATTTGGGGCTTCATGCTGAACCTCGCGCGGCGGCGGTAGTCTGGGGCGTGGCGGCGATCACATCATGCTTGGCTACAATCGCGCACCTGCCTGAAGTCACTGGATCTTTCGTTGCCCCCTTCGTCCGCACCGCTGCCGCGCCTGCCGCTCGCTCCCGCCACCGGCCGTGGGCGGATGTGGCTGGCGGCGGGTGTGCTGGCCTGCACGTTGCTGGGCAGCGTGGGCGCAAGCGCGCAGAGCCAGCGCGAGACCGAGCGCAAACTGCAGCAGCTGCGCGATGAGCTCAAGACCATCAGCGCCGATCGGCGCGAACTGGAAGGCAAACGCGGCACTGCTGCGCAACAGCTACGCCAGGCCGACGAGAAAGTGGCCAAGACCGCACGCGCCTTGAGCGAAACCGAAGCGGCGATGCGCGCGCAGGAACAGCATCTGTCCACCCTGCAGCAGGAACGCGCGCAGTTGCAGCGCGGCCTGCAGAGCCAGCGCACGCAGCTGGCGGCATTGTTGCGCGCTGCCGATCAGGTGGGCCGCAATGCACCGTTGAAGGTGCTGCTGTCGCAGGACACGGTGGGCGATGCCACGCGCATGCTGGCCGATCACCGCTATGTGCAAAACGCACGTGCGCAACGCATCCACGCCCTGACCACGCAACTGGATGCCCTTGCGAAAGTGGAACAGGACATCGCCACCCGGCGCCAGGCGCTGGATGCCGCACGCGCGCAGCAGAAGGCGCAGGCGGCCTCGCTGCAGAAGGACCGCTCGCAACAGGCGGCCACCGTCGCGCAGCTGGACGATCGCTACAAGCAGCGCGCCGAGCGCGAAAAGGCAATCGGCCAGGACGCCAAGGCGCTGGAACAACTGCTCGCCAATCTGCGCGCAGCGGCCGCCAAGGCCGAAGCCGAACGGCGCGCTGCCGCAAAACGCGCTGCCGCCGAAGCCGCCGCGCAGGCCAAACGCAGCAAAACCGAGCGTTCCGATCGCCCCGGCAAGACCCCGCCCAAGGTGGTCGCCAACGCACCGGCCCCCAAGGTCGGTGGGCTCAGCTGGCCAGTGGCGGGCAATCTGCTGGCGCGCTTCAACGCCACCTTGCCCGATGGCCACACCAGCAAGGGCGTGCTGATCGGCGCGCCCAAGGGCACCACCGTGACCGCAGTGGCCGATGGCACGGTGGTGTTTTCCGACTGGATGACCGGCTACGGCATGATCCTGATCGTGGACCACGGCAACGGCTACATGAGCCTGTATGCGCATAACGACACCTTGCTGCGCGATGCCGGCGCATCGATCAAACGTGGCGACGCGGTCGCCAAGGTCGGCAGTTCGGGCGGGCAGGGCGTGCCGGCGCTGTACTTCGAATTGCGACGCAACGGGCAGCCGGTGGATCCATCGAGCTGGCTGCAACGCCGCTGAGCGCCGCGCACCGCCCGCGATTCAACGCGGATTTACCGCTGCTTCGCGCATAATCCGGTCAGCTCCGCGCTGCGGGGCGCCTTATCTCTTTGTCGGAGTGCTTCATGCGCGTAGCCGTCCTGTCCGTTGCCCTGTCGCTGGCCCTGTTCGCGTCGCCTGGTTGGGCGCAGAAGGCCGGCCCCGCCGCCGCCCAGGCCAGCGCGGACGATCCGGAAGCCAATGAAGCCGCTGTTTCCAAGGTGCCGCTGGATGAGATCCGCCGTTTCGTGGCGGTCTACAACGCGGTCAAGCAGGCCTACGTCGACCCGGTCGAAGACAAGAAGCTGATGCACTCCGCCGTGCGCGGCCTGCTCTCGGACCTGGACCCGCACAGCACCTATTTCGACAAGGAAGATGCCGAAGCCTTCGACGAACAGGCCACCGGCGCCTACGACGGCATCGGCGTGGAATTGCTACAGCAGCAGGACAACACCCTCAAGGTGATCGCGCCGATCGACGACACCCCGGCCGCGCGCGCCGGCATCCGCGCCGGCGATGTGATCGTGGCCATCGACGGCAAGCCGATCGATGCCAGCAAGGCGATGGAGCCGCTGCGCGGCGAATCCGGCAGCAAGGTCGTGTTGACCATCATGCGCGACAAGACGCCCAAGCCGTTCGATGTGACCCTTCAGCGCGAAACCATCCGCGTGGCCAGCGTGCGCAGCAAGCTGCTGGAGCCGGGCTACGGCTACATCCGCATCAGCACCTTCCAGGCCGACACCGGTGCCGATTTCCAGAAGAACCTCAAGCAGCTGCAGGCCGGCGGCAAGTTGCGCGGGCTGGTGCTGGACCTGCGCAGCAACCCCGGCGGTCTGCTGACCTCGGCGGTGCAGGTGGCCGACGATCTGCTGGACAAGGGCAATATCGTCAGCACGCGCGGGCGCATCTCGATCAGCGATGCCAAGTTCGACGCCACCCCGGGCGATCTGCTGAGCGGCGCACCGGTCGTGGTGCTGGTGGATGCCGGTTCGGCCAGTGCGTCGGAAGTGCTGGCCGGCGCGCTGCGCGACAACAAGCGCGCACGCATCATCGGCAGTCGCACCTTCGGCAAGGGCTCGGTGCAGACCGTGCTGCCGCTGGATAACGGCGACTCGGTCAAGCTCACCACCGCGCGCTATTACACCCCCAGCGGCAAGTCGATCCAGGCCAGCGGCATCGTGCCGGACGTACTGCTCACCCCCGAACCGCAGCCCGGCGATGCCGATGTGCCGGCCAGCCTGACCGACTACAGCGAAGCCACCTTGCCGGGCCACCTGCGCGGCGACGACGAAGGCGAAGAGGGCTACAGCGCCGGCGACGTGCTGCCGGGCGACGGCCCGATCGCCGAAGCCCTGGCCGAACTCAAGCAACCCGGCTCCGTCGCCAAGGCGCAGGCTGCACGCAAAGCCAAGGCGCACGCCGCGCAGAAGGCCAAGCCAGCCACGACCGGTGCCGATCCCAAGCCCGCCGCAGCGCGCCCGGCGACCACGGACAAGCCCACATCGGCCGAACCGGCAGGCAAGGCCAAGCCGGCCACTGCACCCGCAGCGCCAGCCGAACCGGTGCAGCCGGGGCCGCCAAAGGACACGCCAGCGTCCACCGAACCGGGCAACTAAGAGCGGCCCATGCAACGTCGTGGCCCGTCGTCAGGCGGGTTTGGTCGTCTCGCAAAGGATTGGTGTGGGAGTGGTGCATGCGGCACCCAACATCAATCGCCGCTCACCTGGCAGCAGCGCGCGCGGCTGGTCGGCTGCTTCCAGGCCGCGCTCACCCAGCGGGGAATCACACCCGCTGGGTTGTTGCCAACACCTCAGGATTGACCAGGTTGCGCGGTGTGCCCGCCGCGAACGCCAGCACGTTATCGAACGCCGCGGCGAAATACAGCGCGTAGCTGTCGCGCTCCACGTACCCCAGATGCGGTGTCGCCAGCACGCGCGCATGCCGCAGCAGCGGATCGCGCGGGTCCAGCACCGGCTCGTGCTCGAACACATCCAGCGCGGCCTGCGCCGGCCGGCCCGCGTCCAACGCAGCGAGCAGGGCGCCAGGGGCGATCAACTCGGCACGACTGGTGTTGACCAGCAACGCGTCGGCGCGCATGCGCGCCAGATCCTGTGCGGTGATGTCATGACGTGTCTGCGCAGTCAGGCGCCGATGCAGCGACAGCACGTCGCTGCGTTCGAACAGTTCCTCGCGGCTGCCCGCAACCGCGAACCCATCGCGCGCTGCCTGCGCACAGGATGCCGGCCCGCCCCACACCAGCACCTGCATGCCGAACGCGCGCCCGAAGCTGGCCACGCGTTGGCCAATCCGCCCATAACTCCAGATCCCCAGCGTGCGCCCATGCAGCACGCGGCCCAGGCCGGGATCGCCAAGCGCCTGCCAGCGTCCCTGCTGCAATGCATGCTGGTAGTCGGTCAGCCGACGGCTGGCCGACAGGATCAGCGCCCAGGTCAGCTCGGCCGGCGCCACCGGCGAGCCGACGCCTTCGGCCACCGCCACACCCGATGCGGTGCACGCCGCCACATCCACATGCGCGCCAACGCGCCCGGTCTGGCTGATCAGTTTCAACCGCGGCAGCCGTTGCAGCAGCGCCGCATCCACGCGCGTGCGTTCGCGGATCAATACCAATGCGTCGGCGTCGGCCAGAGATGCGGCACGCGCGTCGAGCTCCTCGCCCAACGCGCCCAGCACCTGCACCGGGTGGCCCTGCATCTGCTGCAGGCAGGGCAGCTGAGCGACGGCGCCCTGGTAGTCGTCGGGCACCACAATGCGCATCAGCGTGGCTTGATCGGCGAGGGGAACGGGGTGACCACCTTGTCGCCGGTGGTGGCATCGCGAATCACCGACTGGCCTTTTTTCTCCACTTCTTCGATCCGCACGATGCTCTGCATCGGCAGGTGCAAGGTCTTGGTATTGCCGAATTCCTCGCGCAGGCGTTCTTCGGTGGGGTCCACCACCAGCCCGTCGTGCACGTCGAACACTAGCTCGCCGATCTGGTTGAAGCCCCACAGATGGCTGCCGGTGACCTCACGCGCGTAGAGCTCGTACACCTTGCCGTGATTGAGGAAGGTGACTTTGTACAGAGACTTGGACATGCACACGATTATAGGCGCGCGCCTGGACAGCGACGTGCGCGGCATCGTGCCGGTACCTCGGCCACGCATGGGGTGCGGCCTGCCGCTACAGCCCGGATGCTGCGCGGCTCAGAAACCGTGGCGCTTGCGCAGCCGCCGCGCGATCGCCGCGCGCACGTACAGGCCGTACACGATGCCGAACACGAAGCCGGCGATGTGTGCCGACCACGCCACCATGCCGAACGCCGGGCCGATATAGGCGAACACCACCTGCAGCAGTGCCCAGGCGCCGATCAATAGCGGCGCCGGCACACGAATGAATTCCAGAAACACGCCCAGCGGCAGCACCACGCCCAGCTTGGCGCCCGGAAACAGCGCCAGATACGTGCCGATCAACGCCGACACCGCACCCGAGGCGCCGATGATCACCCGGTCCGGCGTGCCGATGGCAAAGATCGCCGCCAGGTTGGAGGCCGCGCCGCCGACCAGAAACAGCAGCAACAACCGCCACGGGCCCAGGATGCGTTCGGCCGGCAGCCCGAAGATCAGCAGGAACACCAGGTTGCCGAGCAGATGCGACCAGTCCGCGTGCAGGAACAGCGCCGTGAACAGGCGCAGCACGCTGCCGTCGCGCAAGGTGGCCCACCAGTCGCCCAGATTGGAGACCCCGCTGGAGAGCGCGCCCCAGTCCAGCCACAACGTATTGCGCGCCTCGCCCGGCCGGCTGATCGACCACAGATACGCCAGCCACACCGTGGCGAACAGCAACGGCACTGCCCAGCGCGGGGTGGGTTTCTTGCGGGAAGGAAGAGAGACGAACATCGGACGGCGACAATAGCCGGTCCACGCTGCTGAACCCAGCCCTAACCTGACGGCACGTTCAGCGCGCGCCTCGTTATTGTTCGGTTAATCGTCATGGGTATACTGCGTACGGCGTCGTATGTCGGGGGGGGGTCTCCGGCGCGCTCCGGGCACTGGATTGGTGCTGGACGCGGGCGCTGAACCGACCATTGCAGTCCTTATCCGGAGAGCTACAACTTATGTCTACCGCTTCCACTCTCAGCCGCGCCACCCTGTTGGCCGTCGGTATCGCTGGCGTGCTGGCCGTTGGTCAGGCGCACGGCGCCGCGTTCCAGCTGAAGGAAAACAGCGCCAAGGGCCTTGGCCGCGCATTCGCAGGTTCGGGCAGCGCCCCGGATGATGCCTCCATCATCGCCAACAACCCGGCAGGCATGCGCCAGCTGGACGGTCGCCTGTTCCAGGCCGACGTCAGCGCCATCAGCTTCTCGGCCAAGTTCCAGCCCGACACCGCGGCCTACGCCAACGGCGCTCCGGTCTCCGGCGGCAACGGCGGCGACGCCGGCATGATCGCGCCGGTCCCGGCGATGTACTTCCACGTGCCGTTCGGCGAGAACGACAACATGCACCTGGGCACCTCGCTGACCGTGCCGTTCGGCTTCAAGACCGAATACGACCGCGACTGGGTCGGCCGCTACCACGGCACCAAGACCGAGCTGCAGGCGATCGACTTCAACGTCGCGTTCTCCTATGACGTGAACCCGTACGTGTCCTTCGGTGCCTCGGTGTTCGCCGAGCGTCTGGATATCGACCTGGCCAACGCCGTGGATTTCGGCAGCGTGCTGGCTGCGCGCCGCGTGCCGGGCTTCGCGCCGGGCAGCGCCGATGGCTACTCGCGCATCAAGGGCGACAGCACCGAAGTGGGCTTCACCCTGGGCGGCTTGTTCAGCATCGACGAGAACACCCACATCGGCTTCAGCTACCGCTCGCAGGTGGAACACAAGATCACCGACGGCACCGCCGACTTCACCGTGCCGGGCAGTGCTGCTGCCGTGCTGGGCGTAGCCGCGCCGGGTACCTTCGTCGACACCAAGGGCCGCGCCACCGTCAAGCTGCCGGCCAGCGCCACCGCCAGCTTCACGCATAACGTGAACGAGCAGTGGTCGATCATGGCCGACGTCACCCGCACCGCCTGGAGCAAGTTCGACCAGGTGACCGTGGACTTCGCCTCCAACCAGCCCGACAGCGTGCTGGACTTCTCCTACCGCGACACCACCTTCGCCTCGATCGGTGCCGACTACCGCATGAGCGACACGGTGACCCTGCGCGGCGGCCTGGCGTACGACCAGACCCCGACCACGGCCGAACACCGCGACGTGCGCGTGCCGGACGCGAGCCGCAAGTGGGTTTCGCTGGGCATGAGCTGGCGTCCGTCGGCGCAGACCGAGTACAACTTCGGCTACACCCACCTGTTCACCAGCGACCCGACCAGCGACACCCGCAGCGCCACCGGCGACCGTCTGGCCGGCAGCTACGACGTGAAGGGCGACGTGCTGGCCGCTTCGATCAACTACAAGTTCTGATCGCCGCAGCACGCGTTGCGTGACGAAAAACCCCGCTTCGGCGGGGTTTTTCTTTGGCGCCTTGCATGCTCCACCCACGACACGGGCAACGGGCAACAAGCAACAAGCAACAAGCAAAGCAGGCAGGACACATCGCCTCGGCACCGCGCTTGCCCACCGTGCGCGGTGACGCTACCGGGCCACACACGGGTGATCCCGACAACTTCGCGTGCTGATCCCGCCGGCACGCAAGGCCTGTCGAACGCTGCAGCCGGCGCGCCGGATTGCTATGGTCAGGCGCATGAGCCAACCCGACTTCATCCAGATCACCGACAACGCCATCGCGCGCGAAGAGTGCGTGGCCATCGTGCAGCGCATGCGCCAGAGCCAGCAGCTGCATCCCGGCCGCATCGGTGGCGGCGTCTTTCCCGACCTCAAACACAGCCGCGACTTGCGCATCAGTGGGATGACCGAATGGGCGGAAGTGGAAAACCGCCTGCAACAGGCCGTGTTCGATGGCGTGCTCACGTATCTGCGGCAGTATCCGCAGGCGTTGATTTCACCGCTGATGCTGCAGGTCACCACGGCCGATGGCACAGCGCATCGCCTGGTGGCCGAGGATATCGTGCAGATGAGCGACCAGGCGCTGGGCGATCTGGCACGCACCTGCCTGCGCCCGGGTGCGATCAATCTGCAGTGGTATACCGCCGACCAGGGCGGCTACCCGTACTGGCATTGCGAGCTGTATCCGCGCGATGCCAATGCCGACACGCTGCATCGGCATCTGCTGTGGACGCTGTATCTCAACGAGGAATTCGAGCAGGGCGAAACCGAATTCCTGTTCCAGCAACGCAAGGCGCGCCCACGCACCGGCAGCCTGCTGATCGCTCCCACCGCCTTCACCCACACCCACCGCGGCAACCGCCCGGTCGGCGGCGACAAGTTCATTGCCACTAGCTGGATTCTGTTTCAGTCGGCGCAGGCGCTTTACGGCGGGGATTAGGGAATCGGGAATAGGGAATGGGGAATCGCAACGGCGGCGCTTTCTGCTGTTGCTGTTGCTTTGCCGATTCCCGTTTCCCGATTCTCCATTCCCCCGCTGCGACTGCGCCCTGCATCGCGTCGTAGCAGTTGTGCTCGCTCCTCGGACCGGTACACGTCGCTTGCACCAGGCTTGGTTAGTAAGAATACTAACGGCATGCAGAAGAACTCTTTCCCCGGCGCGAGCGCGGCAGCTGAGCGCGATGTCCGCAGCTCGCGCACGGTCATCAAGGGGCGCGGCACCACCGCCTACGTGCCCGGCCGCTTCGCGGTCACCACCGCCGTCGAGATAGACGATGGCTGGGGCGCGCTCGATGCCGACGGCGAGGCCGCCATGCGTCCCAAGACCGTGGTGGCCGAGGAAATCGCGCGCAGCATCATCAGCCGCAACAACTCGCCCGACATCGGCTTCTCGCAGTCGGTGAACCCGTACCGGGGATGTGAGCACGGCTGCGTGTACTGCTTTGCCAGGCCCTCGCACGCGTATCTGGATCTGTCGCCAGGGCTGGATTTCGAAACGCGGATCTTCGCCAAGCCGAATGCGGCAGCGCTGCTGCGCGCAGAGATCGCACGCCCGTCCTACCAGTGCTCGCCGATCGCGTTGGGGATCAATACCGACGCCTACCAGCCCACCGAGCGGCGCCTGCACATTTCCCGTCAATGCCTGGAAGTGCTTGCGCAGGCCCGTCACCCGGTCAGCTTCGTGACCAAGGCAGCGTTGATCGAACGCGACATCGATGTGCTGGCCGAGATGGCGCAGCACAACCTGGTGTCGGTGTATTTCTCGGTCACCACGCTCGACAATCGCCTCGCGGCCAAGATGGAGCCGCGCGCCGCCGCGCCGCACGCGCGACTGCGCGCGATGCAGGCGCTGCACGCTGCCGGCGTACCGGTGGGCGTGCTGGTCGCTCCGGTCATCCCGATGATCAACGACAAGGAACTGGAGCGCATCCTGGACGCAGCCGCAGCCCACGGCGCACGTTCGGCCGGCTACGTGTTGCTGCGCCTGCCGCACGAGCTCACCCAGTTATGGCGCGAGTGGCTCGAGCTGCACTATCCCGATCGTGCCAAGCATGTCATGAGCCTGATCCAGCAGATGCGCGGCGGCAAGGACTACGACAGCCGCTTCGGCAAGCGCATGGTCGGCGAAGGCCCATTTGCAGAACTGATCGCGCAGCGGTTTTCCATCGCGTATCGGCGCCTTGGATTCGGGCGGCTGCCCAGGCTCGATACCACGCAGTTCCGTCCACCCAGACCGGACACGCCGCAGCTGGACTTGTTCTGATCCTGCCGGGTCCGCGCTGCCTGCAGTGGCCTTGGCCCCGACGCGCAGGCAACGCGTTCGGCAGCAGGACCAATGCGCCAGCGCCGGCAAACGCGCTGCAACGCGTCCAGCAGAGGGCTACAGCGTGATGCCGTGGAAGGGTTGCAGCACGATCTCGGCAATTGCCGAACGTCCCACCTCGAAGGCGTGCTGATACTCCGCATCGGCAATCATCTGCTTGAAGGCGGATCGACCCGGATACTGCACCAGCGTGACCGCATCCCACGGCTGTGCCTGGCCCGCGGTCAGCACCGGCAGGCCATCGCCACTGAAAACAATGTGCGCGCCGAACCGGGCCAGGATGGGCGTGGCCAACCGCAGATACTGGTGATAGCGCTCGCGGCCACCATCGGCCTGGAAGCGAATCAGGTTCAACATGACGATCGCCGAGGTGTCCTCGTCATCCAGGAACGCACCGAGCGCATCGGGTAAAAACGCAACCATGTCAGTCTCCTTGGTCTGGCTTCCTCGCAGTGGAAGCGGCCAACACACGCTAGCGTTGCGGCCTGTCAGAAACTGTCAGTAGCAAACGCCAGTCGCGGTCCTGCTCTCGCCATTGCTTCACCAACGCCTGGCGCGACTGCGGGTAACGCGTTTGCAGCAGTGCCCGCACCTGCAACCGATCGACACGAAAATGCCGGAACGCGCAGCGGCGCTCGCACCAGGCCGCCAGGACGCGTACGTCGTCGAAATACACCAGGGCGATCGGCCAGACGATGCGCTCGGAGGGCGTCTCGTGCGCATCGACATAGCCGATCGCCAGTTTGCATTGCCGCCGAATGGCCTCGCGCAACACGGCGGTCTGCGGATGATCGACCGACTCGGATGTGGAAGCGGCGGTCAGAATCGCCGCTGGCGCCATGTCTGTGCCGGCGCCATCGCCGTGCCTTCTGGCAGACAAGATCTTCGCCAGCGCGCTTTCACCACATCTGGCCAAGGCAGGATCGGCGCGTTGTTTGACCCAATCCAGGCCCAGCATGACCGCATCCAGTTCCTCCTGCGAAAACGCCAGCGATGGCAGGAAGAATCCCGGCTTCAGGTAATAGCCAACGCCGGCTTGGCCCTCCAACGGCGCACCGAGCGCGCGCAAGGTGTCGATATCCCGGTAGACGCTTCGCTGCGATACCCCCAACTCGGACGCCAGCGCAGCTGCCGACACCGGCCGTCTGTGCGCGCGCAGCAGGCCAAGCAGTTCAAACAGGCGGGTTGTCCTGGACATCCATCAGCCTTCGCGCGACAGCCTTGCATTCCGGCGCTCATCCTAGAGCGTGTCATGTACTTTGAGGTGAGTGCGAAGCGTCCGATGGCGCGTGGAGGCACCGCGTGCGCTGCGGCCCAGGCTTGCCGCCTGGGGCACGGCGCGCAACGCGGTATCGGCGCCCCATTCGGCGCTTCCCCGGCAGGTTGGCCGCCAGCGCTGCAGCCCGCTCTGGCGAATGCCATCCAGGGCTGGAAGCGCCCGGGCATGCGACCGACGCCTGCAGAACGGGCAGGTCTTGCCGGCTCGAGGGCACCGGCGCGTGCAGGCCGGTATCGGCTGCGTTTGCGTGCCGCCGCCGCCAACGCCACCTCGCTCACGCGGGCAGTGATCATCGCAACACCGCATGCGCCCCGTAGAATCCGCGCATGCTCGCACTTGCACAGGGCGCGTGGGAGTGGCTGGCCACCATTCCCCACCTCGAAGCGCTCCTCCTGGCCGCCTATGTGCTGTATCTGCTGTGGATCGCCGGCTGGATCGTGCTGCAGAAGCGCGAACCGGTGGCCACGCTGAGCTGGGTGTTGTCGCTGGCGGCGCTGCCGTACCTGGGGCTGCTGATCTACTACTGGCTGGGCCCGCAAAAGGTCAAACGGCAGCGGCTGCGGCGCGGGCGCTCGCGCTCGGGCATGGAGAGCTACAGCAGCGTCTGCCCGCCGGATGCGGACTGTACCGAGCTGGCCAAGATCGCCCAGTCCACCACCGGGCTGGCGCCCAGCAGCGCCACCGAGGTGCACTGGCTGGTGGATGGCGCTGCCACGTATGCCGCCATCATCGAAGCGATCCGGGGCGCACGCGACCATATCCATCTGGAGTACTACATCTTCCAGCCCGACCACAGCGGTACCGCGATCTGCGCTGCGCTGATGGAACGTGCCCGTGCCGGAGTCAAGGTGCGGCTGCTGATGGATGCGATCGGCTCATCGGCAATGACCCGACGCGCCCTGCGCACGCTGCGCGAGGCCGGGGTGGAAACCGCCTGGTTCCATCCCTCGCAATTGCTCAAGCCATTCAAGCGGCCGTGGTTGAACCTGCGCACCCACCGCAAGGTGATCGTCATCGATGGCCGCGTGGGTTTCACCGGCGGCATCAACGTCACCGACGACGAGAACGAACAGGTGCGCAAGCAGGCGTATCGCGATCTGCACGTGCGCCTGCAAGGCCATGTGGTGCGCAGTCTGCAGCTGGTGTTCCTGGAGGACTGGCTCTATGCCACCGGCCAGGGCCGCGCGGCCTTCCACGGCCAGCAGCTGTGGCCGGACGATGTGCCCACCCGCGCGCAAGGCACGGTGGATGCGCAGGTGCTGGTGTCCGGCCCGGATTCGTCGTGGGAAGCGATCCACCGCCTGATGGTCGCCGCCATCCATGAAGCCAAGCATCGCGTATGGCTGGTCACTCCGTACTTCGTGCCCGGCGAAGCGGCGCGCATGGCGCTGACCTCCGCCGCGCTCGGCGGGCTAGACGTGCGCCTGCTGGTGCCGCGGGTCAGCGATTCGCGCCTGGTCACCTACGCGGCACGCTCGTATTTCGACGAGTTGCTGGAAGCCGGTGTCCGCATCTACGAGTACGGCCCGCGCATGCTGCACACCAAGGCGCTGCTGGCCGACGACGATGTCTGCATCGTCGGCAGCGCCAATTTCGACAGCCGCAGCTTCCGGCTGAATTTCGAGTTGTCGATGCTGTTCCGCGACCAGGCCGTGGCAGCAGAGATGGCCGGGCTGATCGGCACCGATCTGCAGCAGGCGCAGGAAGTGCAATTCGCGCGGCATCGGCCGTTATGGCGCTCGCGCCTGCCGGAGGCCTTCGCCCGGCTGTTGTCGCCGCTGCTCTGACCAACGGTGCGGCGCCCACGTGGAACCGCGCCGGGCGCGGCGCTACACTGCCGCCACTCAACGGGGGAGCGCGTCATGCACTGGCTGTTTCTGCTTATGGCACTGGGTGCGCTGGTGCTGGCTTTCAGCACGCCGCACGTGTGGTTGCTGGTGGTCTCGCTGCTGGTGGCGTTGGTGCTGCTGCTGTTGTGGACGCGCGGTTGGTTCGCCTCGCGCATGGGCGACACCCAACGCGATACCAGCAGCATGATCGACCCGGCCGAGCTGCGCCGCCTGCGCGAGCTGGCAGAAGCACGCAAGTCGGCCGCCCTGGCCGCCGCACGCGACAGCGAGCCGCAGGCCTGATCACCGCATGACCACCCAGCTCAGCGTCAACGTCAACAAGATTGCAGTCCTGCGCAACTCGCGCGGGGGCGCCGACCCGGACGTGGTGCAGGCCGCACGCGCCTGCATTGCCGCCGGCGCGCACGGCATCACCGTGCATCCGCGCCCGGACCAGCGGCATATCCGCGCCGACGACGTGTTGGCGCTCAGTGCGCTCGCGCGCGCGCAGGCGGTGGAATTCAATATCGAAGGCAACCCCTTCGCGCCACCGCGCGCAGGCTACCCGGGGTTGCTGGAATTGTGCCGTGCCACGCGCCCGCAGCAGATCACCCTGGTGCCGGACGGCGACGGGCAGCTGACCTCCGATCACGGTTTCGATTTTGCGCAGGACACCGCGCAGCTCGCCGAGCTGATCACCGCGTTCAAGCAGCTGGGCAGCCGGGTCAGCCTGTTCGTCGATGCGGGTAACCCGGACATCGCCCGCGCAGCCGCGCTCGGTGCGGACCGTATCGAGTTGTACACCGGCCCCTATGCGCACGCGCACGCCAGCGGCCAGGCCGATGCCACGTTGGCGCTGTTCGCCGATGCCGCGCAGCGCGCCAGTGCCGCAGGCCTGGGCATCAATGCCGGGCACGATTTGTCGCAAGCCAACCTGGGCGATTTTCTCGCCGCTGTGCCGGGGGTGCTGGAAGTATCCATCGGCCACGCCTTGATCAGCGAGGCCTTGTACCAGGGATTGGATGCAAGCGTGCGCGCGTACGTCGACATCCTGCGTGGCAGCCACGTTAGCGCTTGAGTCCATGCGCTAACGTCGGCATCGATGATCGATGCCCGGGTTGGCGACAACCACGTTCGCGTGGTGGATGCTACGCAGGAACATCACGACGAGCGCCTGGTTAGCGACGGCCAGCTGCTGCCGGTGAGAAACAACCTCGATTAACTCCCCATACCTGTCGCGTCCGAAGCCGCGATGCGGCGCCTGGGCGACCGCATCGTGCGTTGTTGCATGCACTGCACGTGGCCAAGCGCAATACGCGCTTGCAGAAACACTACTGCACAAAGGCGATGCGCTGCACTTACGCGTTCTTCGCTGCCGCCAGCACGCTGGCCATCACGGCATACTCGGCGTCCACACTGGCGGCGATGCGCAGTTCCGGCTGATGTCCTGCAGTTGCCTGCATCTGCTCGATCAACCTGGACTGGAGTTGCTGCAAGGTCACCGGGTTGGCGTTCCAGAACAGCTGTGCGTCGGCATCCACACGCAAGGCGATTGGTGCAGGCGGCTCCGGCCGTGTGGTCACTTGCGAAATGTGCTGCGGCAGATCCACCGCGATTGTCCGCGTCACCATCGGTGCGGTGACGATGAAGATAATCAACAACACCAACATGACATCCACCAGCGGCGTGACATTGATCTCCGCCAGCGGTCCCCGATCCCCTGTCGTACTGAAAGCCATGACTGCCTCCCGTGCTGTGATCGTGGGTGCTGCACGGCCGAGCACACACCTGCGACCTGCACCGGCAACTCGACGCGGGTACGGGCGCGCTGGCGGCACGGCATCGGCTCGGCAATGGGTGCTTGACGCTGAAGGGTCTACAAGCGCTGCCATTAACGCGCTTGGGTCGAAGCACACATAAAAAAACGCCACCGTTTCCGGTGGCGTTGCAGTCGCGTCATGACTGTTGTGTTGCGGTCTTGCAGATACGTTTACTGCTGCATGAAGCCGATTTTCTTCATCTGCGAGTTCTTCGCAGCGGCCAGCACCTTGGCCATCACCTCGTACTCCGCATCCGGATTTGCATCGATGCGCAGTTCCGGCTGATTGGTCGGATCGGCCTGCACCACTTCTTCCATCTTCTGTTGCAACACATCGACCGGAGTCGGGCTGTTGTTCCAGAACACCTGGTTGCTGGCGTCGATACGCAACTCGATCGGCGGCGGCGGTTCGGTCGTCTGCGGTGGCGGGTTGAGCACCCGCTGCGGCAGATCCACGGCGATCGGGTAGGTCATGATCGGCGCGGTGACGATGAAGATGATCAGCAGCACCAGCATCACGTCCACGAGGGGCGTGACGTTGATGTCGGCCATCGGCCCACGGCTTCCACCAGTACTAAATGCCATGGCTTACTGCCCCTTCACTTTGGTTGCAACGAAACCGACGTCCAGCATGCCCTGACCCTGCGCGATCTTGGTGATCTCGTTGATCGTACGCATCTTGGTCGTGCGGTCGCCACGCAGGTTGAGCGGCGGCTGCGGGGTCTGCTGTGCGGCTGTGGACAGGCGCGACTCCAGGGCTTCCTTGGAAATCGGCTCGTCGTTCCAGTACAGCGACCCATCTTCCTTGACGGCCAGAGTGATCGGCGCGGCGCGTTTCTCCGCATCTTCCTTCTGGATCAAGTTGGCCTCTGGCAGCTCCACCTTGACCTTATGGGACATCAGCGGTGCCGTAATGATGAAGATGATCAGCAGCACCAGCATGACGTCCACGAGGGGCGTCACGTTGATGTCGGCCATCGGGCCACCGCTGTTTCCACTACTGAAGGCCATAACGGGCTCCGTCTAAATCGTTGCGAAGGCGTTCTTGACGACCGGATTAGCGAACGCGCGAACCGGTGGCGAAGAAGTCGTGCAGGTCGTGGGCAAAGGTGTCGAACTTGGCGATCACCGAGCTGTTGACCTTGGAGAAGAAGTTGAACGCGAACACGGCCGGGATTGCGACGAACAGGCCGATCGCGGTCATGATCAGCGCTTCACCCACCGGACCGGCAACGGCGTCGATGGAGGCCGAACCGGTTGCACCGATCTTGATCAGCGCGCCGTAGATGCCCCACACGGTACCGAGCAGACCGACGAACGGTGCGGTTGCACCGACGGTGGCCAGCAGGGTCATGCCCGACTGCAGCTTGGTGCTTTCGCGGGTCACGGCCTGACGCAGGGCGCGGTCGACGAACTCCGAACGGCTCAGGCTCTCGCCCAGGCCACCGGTGCTGCCTTCGGCACGCTGGTGGTGCGCAGCAGCCTGGGCGGCGTCCAGCGCGATCTTCGAGAACGGCTCGGAAGCCGGCTGTTCTTCCATGGCGCGGATGGCGTCCTGTGCATTCGGGGCATCCCAGAACGCGGTGGTGACGCGGTCAGCCGCGCTCTTCAAGCGGGTGGCACGGAAGATGTTGATGACAGTCCAGTACCAGGAGGCAGCGGACATGGCGATCAGGGTGATCAACACGACCCAGGACACGGCGAAGTCGCCGGGGCTGGAGGTCATTTCGGTGATCAAGTGCTCGAAGCCCATCTGCGACAGAGCGGCCGACGGATTGGAGCCCCCTGCAGCGGCGGCGATAAAGAATTCCTGCAGCATGACGCTTACCTTTGTTGTGTGTGGTGATGAAGGGTGGAGCGAAAGGAAGACAGGATCCTGGGCCGACCGTGGCCGGCCCGTGGGATCAGTTCAGAGCAAAGTTGACCGGGACGCGGACACGTCCGGCGGCTTTCTGCCCGTTGACGGTGGAGGCGTTGAACTTCCACTTGCGTGCTGCGTCCATCGCGGCACGGTCAAGGTCGCGGTTGCGGCTGGACTTTTCGACCGACACGTTGGTCACGTTGCCGCTAGCATCCACATCCACGATCAGGATGACCTCACCTTGGACACCGGCACGGAATGCAGCCGGCGGGTACTTCGGCGGGTTCATGTTCTTGGACGAGATATCGACGCTGGCGCCAATGTCACTCGGCGGAGCCGGCGGGCTCGGCGGGCTCGGCGGCGTGACGATATCGCTCGGACGCGGTTCGGGAACGTCGACCACCGGAGCTTCCGGCGGCGGCGGAACCGGTGACGGCTTCGGCGGCGACAGATTCTTGACCGGCGGCGGCGGCTTGTCTTCCGGCGGCGGCGGCGGCGGCGGCGGCGGGGGAGGAGGCGGTGCATCCACCAAGGTGACCATGGTGGTGCGCTCCTTCTCTGCCGGAGCCTTCGGCGCCACTGCAGGGATCAGCAACATCATCAGTGCAGTGAGGTGCAAAGCAATTACAAAAGCAATGCCGATAATGCGGGCCCAGCTCAGACCCTGGTTCCCGGCATCGTAGTCATGCCTGTGGATAACGAGTTGTTCCGTCATGCGCCAATGGCTCTTTCAGTGGGGGCCCGGATCACTGTGATGATCCCCAGGTTTTCGGACGGCTTTGACACCGCAGGAACTCCCAAGCTTATACCAATCCCGAGTCCTGTAACCACTAAAAACACAGGGATTTCGGGGGTTTATTTTCTTTTTTTACTTCAGGTTGATGATCTTCTTGGCGTCTTCGGGTTTTTTAACACCCTTGGCGATCGCCTGCTGTGCGGCCTGCTTGGCCTCGGGGATGCGACCTTCCGAATGCAGCACCTTGGCCAGATTCAAATAGGTCTCGCCATCCTTGGAAAGCGGTGCGGCCTTCTGCCAGTTTTCGATCGCCTTCGGGACATCGTCGCTGTAGTAATACGACTGGGCCAGGGCAAGGTATGTCTGATAATCAGGCTTGAGGATGCCTTTTTGCATACCCTCATTGATGACGGCAATGACGTCCTTTTCTTTGTTCTCGGTGTTGGCGTAGATGGAATACAACTGCTTGTATTCCTTTTCTTCGGTCAACTGGCCGGAGGCACGCAGCTTGTCCATCACGCCTGCGGCCTTGTCCATCTGGTCGGCCTGCATGTACATGTTGGCCAGGTTGAGCTGCGCCTTTTTGTCGTTGGGCGTCTTGGCGGCCAGCGCCTCGGCGGCCGCAACGGCCTCACCGGTCTGGCCAGCTTCGGCGTAGGACGCCATCAGCAGCTGGTTCCAGCTGTCCTTGGGCTCGGGCGAGGCAGCGATGGCCTGCTTCAACACCGGAATGGCTTCCTTGTAGCGCTCGGTCTGGTACAGCGCCTGGCCCTTGAGGATCAGGTCTTCCGGACGCTGCGACTTGCTCTCTTCCAGATATTTGTCCAGCGTGGCCAAACCCTCGGCCTGCTGGTCGTCCTGCATCTGCAACTGCGCCAGCATCAGCATCGACTGGAACTGGCCGTTGTTGTCCAGCGCGTTCAGGCCGATGGCCTGCTGCAGGTACTTCTTGGCAGCGGCGGTGTCGTCCAGGTTGTAGGCAGCCTGCGCGGCCAGCTGGGCCGCCAGCGCCTTGTCGGCGTCGTTGGCAGCGCTGTTGGCCAGGATCTCATCGGCCTGGGTGCGCACGCCTTGGTAGTCCTCGCCCTTGTTGAAGGTTTCGATCAGCTTCTGCAGCTTGCTGCTCAACTTGGAGGACGGCTTGATCGTCGGTGCCTGGCGGGTCGACTGCGGGTACAGCTCCTCGGCCTTGCCGCTTTTGGATTTGCGGCTGGCGCGTTCGGAGGAACGGTCCGACTGCGCGACCGCATCGGTGACGACAGCCCCACCCAGCGACGCGGCGATGAACAGGGACAACAGGGCTTGCTTGCGGTTGAGCAGTTTCATGTTTCACCTCGGACGATCCGCCGTCGGGCGGTACGAAAAGCGGAATGGGCGCTGTACGAAAAATCTGAGCCGGCAAACTTAGCAGAAAGTCTCAGTTCCCGAAAACGGTTTCCATGTTGTGTTGCGGCAATCAGAAGCAGGGAACCGATGTCTTAGCGTCGCTAACAGACCTTGACCGGTGTAGCGGCGCGTACGCCACCAGGGGAGGCAAGCAAGCGTCGCATCGAATCGGTGTTCGTCCAGGTTGACGGCGGCCGCACGGATGTCGTTAGCAGCACTAGCCACAACGCGGCACGCGCCCGCTCTGCCTGGCCTGCTGGTACACCGGTTCGAGCTGGGCAACGTCGGCCTGCAGTTCGCGGATGCGGTTGGCAGGGTCGGGGTGGGTCGACAGCCACTGCGGTTGGCGATTGCCGCTGGCGGCCATCATGTTCTGCCACAGCGTCACCGCCTGCGCCGGATCGAAGCCGGCCTGGGCCATCAGACGTTGGCCGACCACATCGGCTTCGCTTTCCTGGGTACGCGAGCCGGGCAGCAGGAACACTGTCTGGGCAGTCATACCGCCGACCTGATTGACTGCGCTGGCCGCCCCGTCGCCATAGGCAGCGCCGGCGAGTGCGCCGATGATGCCCAGGCCCGTCTGCGCGCCGAGCTGACGGGTGATGCGCTCTTCGTGATGGCGCGAAATGACATGGCCGATCTCATGCCCGAGCACGGCGGCGAGTTGATCCTGGGTCTTGGCGACAGTGAAAATGCCCGTGTTGACACCGACCTTGCCGCCGGGCAGGGCGAAGGCATTGGCTTCGTTGTCCACGAACAGCGCGGTTTCCCACTTGGTTTCGCGCCATTGCGGCGGCAGTTGTGCCACCAGCGCATTGACCACGCACTGCACGTAGGCGTTCTGCTTGCCATCGGTGCTGACTTTTTCCTTGGCCTTGGTCTGCGCAAAGGATTGCGCGCCCAACTGGTCCAATTGCTGTTGCGATACCCCGCCCACCACCTGTCGGCGGCCGGTTGGCGAAGTTGTGGTGGCACACGCCGTCAGTGCAAGCACGGCAACAACGATCAACAGCCTAGCTTTCATTCGATCCCCCTAGAACCATGGGGGCATTCTGGCAGGCTCGTCTTAACTTTTCGTCAAACGGTTCCGTGCGGCCGATGACGCGTGCCCAGCCGGGGCGATCGGCTGTCCAAAGCGTGCGGATCCATTCGGTGCCCGGGCGCCGCGCCGCTGCGGCTGGGTTCTCGCATCTGACCGCTTGTGGACTCAGCCAAGCCCGAAAAAGTACAGCGCTGCCAGGGCCGTGGCGTTGTTGATGCCATGCGCGGCAACTGGCGCCCATAACGTACCGGTGCGCCAGTACAGCCATGCGAACGCCGCGCCCATGCTGCCGTACACCAGCCACAGCTGCGCGATCGCGGCCGGGCCGTTGCCGCTGATGCCGGGTACTTCGTGCACCAGCGCGAAAATCGCCCCGCTCAGCACGATGCCCAGCCACGGGTGGCCGGCAGCGAGCAGGCGCCCGAACAGCACGCGACGAAACAGCAGTTCTTCGTAAGCCGGCGCGATGACCACCGCAAACAGCGTCAGTGCCAGCGGCCACTGCTGGAGCGCGTCTTCCATCAACGGCAGGTTGGTGGGCACCGGCTTGATGCCCAACGCCGAAGCCGCCACGCTGACCAGGTTGCTGAGCAGGAACACTGCGGCGGCGACCAGCGCGGTCCAGCCCCAGGTGGAGGCGCGACGCGCGGCAGTCCGCGAGGCGGTCTGTTCGGCAGCGGTGGCGCGGCGGCGCCAGTAGTACAACAGCAGCGCCGGCGTGGCCGTGCTGACCAAGGCGGTGAGCAGCTGCACCATCACGCCGGGTTGGCCAATGGCGGCCATGACCTCGGTGGGCGAGGGAGTCAGTCCCTGCACCTTGGCCGCCTGTACGTGGCCAAAGCCACGCACCGCGCCCCACAACGCAAAGCCGGCCACGCTGAGGGTCAACAGCAGGCCGGCGGCGATGAGCACGTCGACCCAGAAACCCACGAGCACGGGCAGCAGCGGCGGCTTGCCGGCAACCGTGCGTGGTGCCGGGGGCGGTGGAAGATCGGTGCGCATCATCAATCCTGCGAACACCGCACCGGCCACCACGCCGCGGTTGCGACGTGCCGGCCGATGCGGGTGCCTCAGATATCCAGGTTGGACACCTTCAGCGCGTTGTCCTCGATGAAGTCGCGGCGTGGCTCGACCACATCGCCCATCAAGGTGCTGAAGATCTGGTCGGCGGCCACCGCGTCCTCGATGCGCACCTGCAACAGGCGACGCGTATCGGGGTTGACCGTGGTTTCCCACAGCTGCTCGGCATTCATTTCGCCCAGGCCCTTGAAGCGCTGCACCTGGCGGCCCTTCTTGGCCTCGTCCAGCAACCAGGCATGGGCCTGCGCGAAGCTGGTGATCGGGTGGCTCTTGTTGCCGCGCACGATCTGGGCACCTTCGCGCACCAGGTCGTGCAAGGCCAGCGAGACCTCACGCAGCGGACGCAGCTCGCCGCTTTCGAACGCACCCATCGGCAGCACCTGGGTGAACTCTTCGCCCATGTGGCGGCGGATGGCCACCAGGGTGGCAGGCGCGTTCTCGCTGCCGGGGTCGAAGCGCAACTGGTAGCGCGCGGTACCCAGGGTGCCGCGGTTGAGCACTGCCTGCAGTGCATCCAGGGTCGGATGCTGGTCGCCTTCGGCCTGCAGTTTTTCCACATCCAGTGGCGGCAGGTCGATCAGCGCGGTGAGCAGGGCCGGGTCGTAGCGGTGTGCGTTGCGCGCGATCGCTTCGTTGGCGCTGGTGAACAGCATCAACAATTTCTCCAGCGCTTCGCCGGTGATCGGCGGTTCGTCGGTGGCCGGAATCAGCGCCGCACCCTCGACCGCATTGCTGGCCAGGTAGGCGTTGAGCGCCGCGTCGTCCTTCAGATACAGCTCGCTCTTGCCCTGCTTGAGCTTGTACAGCGGCGGCAGGCCGATGTAGATGTAGCCGCGCTCGATCAACTCCGGCATCTGCCGGTAGAAGAAGGTCAGCAGCAGGGTGCGGATGTGCGAGCCGTCCACGTCGGCGTCGGTCATCAGGATGATGCGGTGGTAGCGCAGCTTGTCCGGGTTGTACTCGTCGCGACCGATGCCGGTGCCCAGCGCAGTGATCAGCGTGCCGACCTGGTCGGAGGCCAACATGCGGTCGAAGCGGGCACGTTCGACATTGAGGATCTTGCCGCGCAGCGGCAGCACGGCCTGGTTCTTGCGGTTGCGTCCCTGCTTGGCCGAACCGCCCGCCGAGTCACCCTCGACGATGAACAGTTCCGACAGCGCCGGGTCCTTTTCCTGGCAGTCGGCCAGCTTGCCCGGCAGGCCGGCGATGTCCAGCGCACCCTTGCGGCGGGTCAGGTCGCGCGCCTTGCGGGCGGCTTCGCGCGCGCGCGCGGCATCGACGATCTTGCCGGTGATGGCCTTGGCTTCGTTCGGGTTCTCCTGCAGGAACTCCTGCAGGCGCGCACCAAAGGCGTTCTCCACTGCCGGGCGCACATCCGAGCTGACCAGCTTTTCCTTGGTCTGCGAAGAGAAGCTGGGGTCGGGCACCTTGACCGAAAGCACCGCGATCATGCCTTCGCGCATGTCGTCGCCGGTCAGCGCGACCTTGGCCTGCTTGGCGATGCCGTTCTGTTCGATGTAGGTGCTGAGCACGCGCGTCAGCGCCGCACGGAAACCGGCCAGGTGGGTGCCGCCGTCCTTCTGCGGAATATTGTTGGTGAAGCAGTACATGGTTTCCTGGTAGGCGTCGGTCCATTGCAGGGCCACGTCCACCATGATGCCGTTGTGCTCGCCGGTCACCGAGATCACATTCGGGTGCAGCGGCGACTTCAACTGCGCCAGATGCTCCACGAAGCTGCGGATGCCGCCTTCGTAATGGAAATCGTCGCGACGGCCTTCGCCGCGCTCGTCGATCAAGGTGATCTTGACGCCGGAATTGAGGAAGGACAGCTCGCGCAGGCGCCGCGCCAGGATGTCGTAATGGAACTCGACGTCGCTGAAGATGGCCACGGACGGCTTGAAGCGCAGCGTGGTGCCGCGCTTGGTCGAGGCTTCCAGCTGCTTGAGCGGGTACTGCGGCTCACCCAGCGCGTACTCCTGCTGGTAGTGGAAGCCGTCGCGCCAGATATCCAGCCACAAGTGCTCGGACAATGCATTGACCACCGAGACGCCCACGCCGTGCAGGCCGCCGGAGACCTTGTAGCTGTTGTCGTCGAACTTGCCGCCGGCGTGCAGCACGGTGAGGATCACCTCGGCCGCCGAGACGCCTTCTTCCTTGTGGATGTCGACCGGCACGCCGCGCCCGTTGTCGGAGACCGCCACCGAGCCATCGGCCAGGATCTTCACCACGATGTCGTCCGCATGCCCGGCCAGGGCTTCGTCGACCGAGTTGTCGACCACCTCGAACACCATGTGATGCAGACCGGTGCCGTCATGGACGTCGCCGATATACATGCCGGGGCGCTTGCGGACGGCCTCCAGGCCACGCAGCACGGTGATCTTGCTGGAGTCGTAGGTGCCGTTGGGTGTTGGCGGGATGTTTTGTTCGTCGGTCATGCGCGTGCCGTTGGCTCCACAACACGGGCGAAGGCGGCGATAGCCGCTCCGCACCGTGGGAAAAGGGGGATAGCGAGCAAATTATACCAGCCGGCACGAGCCGGCCGTTGCGGCTCAGTGGGCCGCTGCCTGTCGCGTAATGTGGCCGTGTTCCACGTGGAACTGCTGCAATAGTGCGCCGGCATCTGCAAGGCCAGGCGGGGTTTCGGTTGCGGTGATGAGCACCTGCGCGGGCGCGGACGCGAGCCGCTGCAGCACACGCCCCTGATGGTGCCGGTCCAGCTCCGAGCCCAGATCATCCAGGGCGATGACCGGCCACTCGCCGCGTTCGTAGGCGAAGTCCTCCGCCTGTGCGAGCAGGCAAGCGAGGGCGGTGAGCTTGGCCTGTCCCCGGGAAAGCGCGTCCCGTCCAGGGAGTGCCTGAAAGCTGGGCACCCAATCTGCGCGGTGCGGGCCTTGCGAGGTGTAGCCGTTCTGGCGATCTCGTTCGCGCGCAAGCAGCAGGGCGTCCGCCAGCGAGACCTCGTGCCGCTTCCAGCCGGGAGCGAACGTCAGCGCAGACAGTCCCAGCGAGGGCGCGATCGCGTCTGCCACGGGAACCAGCCGCTCCTGCAGGCGTTCCAGGTAGCGCGTGCGCCGAGACGTCAGGCTCTCGCCGGATTCGGCGAGTTCGTGGTCCCAGGCGTCCAACATGCGTGGCTGCGCGCCCTGCTTCAGCAACGCATTACGTTGCTTGAGCGCCCGGGCGTAGCGGCGCCACATGGTGAGGAAATCGGGTTCCACGTGGAACAGGCCCCAATCCAGGAAGCGGCGGCGAGGTTCGCCACCGCCACTGATCAGCACGTGGCTGCCGGGCTCGAACGTCACCACTGCCAGCGCAGCGCAAAGCGCGCCAAGCTGCGCCACGTCTTCACCATCCAGACGTCCCGTCCATTCCTGCCCGCTATGACGCAGGCCGGCTCGACGCGTCCGTTCGCCCGCAGCGCCGTTGCCTTCTTTCCATTCCACGAAAACTTCAAGGTCGTTGGCGCCTTGTTGGATCAGGCCGTCACGGACGCGCCCGCGGAAGCTGCGGCCGTAGGCCATCAGATGCAGCGCTTCGAGCACGCTGGTCTTCCCCGCACCGTTGTCGCCGGTCAGCAGATTCAAGGTACTGGAGGGATGAAGCTCGACCGTGTGAAACCGGCGAAGCCGATGAATGGACAACCGCACTACATGCATCGATCGGTGTGCTCTGGGCTGTAATCCGGCATGCCGGTCGGGTCGAAGGATACGGGATCGGCACGAAACGCGCGCAGTCGTGGCCGGCGACAATGGCGGGACAGGCGGGGGATAACATGTGGATAAAAAGGGGGCGGAGGGCGGTGTTTTTGCTTATCCACAGCTTGTAAGCCGTAAAACAGGCCGATAAGCACAGGGTTTCGACCCGATAATTTCCTTTAAGAACAATCACTTGAGGTGTTTTTACGCGAAATCTGCGCCTACCATCACCACAAAGCTCTTAAGTTATTTATAGATTTAAAAGCAAAGCGCGATGTGCATAAGTCAAAAACAGTAGGGAGCTGAACAGCTGAACGCTAGGTCTCGCCGGCAAGGGGCGGTAGCAAATCAGTTGATTCACCTTTAGCTGAATTTGTTCAGTTTGAACGAACGTAGTTTCAAACCCAACGGCGCATGAGAGAGAAGATGTCTTGTTCTCTGCCTGCTTTCGCTGTGTCCCAGACCAGGCCAGCTCGACGGCCAAAGACAGGGCGCATGAATCAGGCTCGGCTCCGGCCACGTTGAGACTTTCGGACCTCGCTGAGTCGCCAGGTGCCAGGCCAGTCCAAAATTTCAGGACCCTGCTGACGTAACGCGAAGAGGCGTGGCGACGGCAACAGGCCGTAAAGGACCCACGTACGCGCCGCGGTGAGTCTTGTCCTGACGTTCGACCAAGTCGGAGCTGGATCCGCGGCCGTCCCATGTGGATTCTGAAACTCGATGTGTACCGCGTCTCAACCCTGGCGCCGATGTCCAGCCAACACAGCAGCGCCGTGGCAAGCGCGTGGAGCGCGTTTGGTCGATCGATCGGATCGAAGGCATAGCTCCCACGCTTACGTCAGCGCTTTATCCCTTCAGATCATGCACAGGCGCCATAGCTCGACCCACGCCCCATTTGGTCGCCACAGACGACTTGGCCGCGATGCTTATCTACACACAACAAGCCCCGAATGGCGCAAACAAAAAGCCCGGCAGATGCCGGGCTTTTGCGTGTTCCACGTGGAACGAAGCGTTAGAGACGCAATGGCATCACCACATGGCGCGACTTCTCGCTGCTGGCCTCACGCACCAATGCAGACGAATTGGCGTCACGCAGCTGGATCACCACGTGCTCGTCGCGCAGTGCCGACAGCGCGTCGAGCAAATAGTTGACGTTGAAGCCGATAGCCAGGTCGTCGACCTTGGTATCGGCCTCGATCTCTTCCTGCGCCTCTTCCTGCTCGGGGTTATGCGCGCTGATCTTCAGCTGACCCGGCGACACTTCCACACGGACGCCGCGGTACTTCTCGTTGGACAGGATGGCGGCACGCTGTAGCGACGCGCGCAGCGCTTCACGATCCACCTTGACCTCACGATCGGCACCAATCGGAATCACTGCCTCGTAGTCCGGGAACCGGCCGTCGATCAGCTTCGACGTAAAGGTCACATCACCGCGCTTGACGCGGATATGGCTACGTCCCACTTCCAGCTCGACCTCGCGATCGGCACCTTCCAGCAAACGCTGCAGCTCGGTCACGCCCTTGCGCGGCACGATGATCTGGCGCTTGGCGCCGCCGGCTTTCTCCAGCTCCATCTCGCACAGCGCCAGACGATGACCGTCGGTAGCCACGCAGCGCAGCAAGCCGTCGCGCAGGTCGAACAACAGGCCATTGAGGTAGTAGCGCACGTCCTGCTGGGCCATGGCGAACGCGGTGCGCTCGATCAGCTCCTTGAGGCCGGCTTCGGGCACCACGACGCGCTCGGTCGCCTCGACCTCGTCCACGGACGGGAAGTCGTTGGACGGCAACGTCGCCAGGGTGAAGCGGCTTCGCCCGGCCTGCACGGTGACCTTGTCGCCGGTCTGCGAAATGGTGACGCGGCTGCCGTCGGGCAGGGCGCGCAGGATGTCGAACAGCTTGCGCGCCGGAATCGTGGTTTCGCCGTCCTGCGCGTCCTCCACCAGCGTGCGCGAGATCATTTCCACTTCCAGGTCGGTGCCGGTCAACGAGACCTGTCCGTCCTTGACCTGGACCAGCAAGTTGGCCAGGACGGGCAGGGTTTGACGGCGTTCGACCACATTGACCACTTGTGCCAATGGTTTGAGGAAGGCTTCGCGCTGCAGTGTAAAACGCATGTGGTTCCGTGCCCCTATGCTTTAAAAGATATGGAATAAATCAAAAGCTTGGTGGTGATGGTAGGGCCGTTTTCAGCGGATAACCACCGTAACTATTTGTTTCCAAAGACATTTCAGCATCTGAAACGCGTTGGACTAGTGCGCCTGAGCTGGTCGGAAAACCTGTGGATAGTTTCCCAGCCGGACTGCGGTGCAACGTTATCCACAGATTCTCCCGCATTTGACCCCAACGTTTCCACGCTTTTTTCCAGCCTGGCGCCGATGGCAGCCGATGGCCTACTCGCTGAGCTTGCGAATCAGCTTTTCCCAGTCCTCGCGGAGCTTGCCGTCGGCCTCCATCAACGTGCGGATCTGCCGGCAGGCATGCAGCACGGTGGTGTGGTCGCGGCCGGCGAACGCGTCGCCGATCTCCGGCAGGCTGTGCTCGGTGAGCTCCTTGGCCAACGCCATCGCCACCTGGCGCGGGCGCGCCAGCGAGCGGGTGCGCCGCTTGGACAGCAGGTCCTTCATCTGCAGGCCGTAGTAATCGGCCACGGTCTTCTGGATATTGGGAATGCCGATCGCCTGTTGCTGGGCGCGCAGCAAATCGCGCAGCGTCTCCTGGGCAAATTCCACCGTGATCGAGCGGCCGGTGAAGTTGGCACGCGCCACCAGGGTGTTGAGCGCGCCTTCCAGGTCGCGCACGTTGGAGCGCATCTTCTTGGCGATCAGGAATGCCACGTCGTCGGGAATCTCGGCGCCGCGCTCGCGTGCCTTGGCCAGCACGATGGCCGCGCGGGTTTCGAAGTCCGGCGGATCGATCGCCACCGACAGGCCCCAGGCCAGGCGCGACTTCAGGCGCGGCTCCAGGCCTTCCACTTCGCGCGGGTAGCGGTCGCAGGTCAGGATGATCTGCTGGCGGCCATCGAACAGCGCGTTGAAGGTGTGGAAGAACTCTTCCTGGGTGCGGTCCTTGCCGGCGAAGAACTGGATGTCGTCGATCAGCAGCGCATCGATCTGCTGGAACTGGCGCTTGAACTGGTCCATCGCCTTGTCCTGCAGCGCCCGGATCATCGCGCTGAAGAACTGTTCCGAACGCAGGTACATCACCTTGGCGGCCGGATTGGCCTGACGCAGCGCATTGCCGGCCGCGAACATCAGGTGGGTCTTGCCCAGACCGGTGCTGCCGTACAGCAGCAACGGGTTGTGCGCGCGGTCGCCGGGCTTCTGCGCCGCCTGGATCGCGGCGGCCAGACCCAGCTGGTTGCTGCGGCCTTCGACGAAGTTGGCGAAGGTGTAATGCGAATCCAGGTTGCCGGCGAACGGCACCATCGGTGCAGCCTGGGGCGCACTTGGCACCGCCGCCGCTGCGGGGGCCGGCTCGGACGCACGTGGACGCGAACCGACCGCCAGCGCGACTTCGCCGTTGCCGGCGAAATACGCCAGCAATTCGCGGATGCGCGGCAGGTACCGTTCGCGAACCTGGTCGACGATGAAGGCGTTCGGGGCGTACAGCACGATGCTGTCGCCGCGATCTTCGGCTTGCAGGGGTTTCAACCAGGTGTGGACATCTTCGGGCGGGAATTCGGCTTCGAGACGTTCCAGACAGCGGGGCCAAGCATCCAT